>NZ_JBNJMI010000001.1:0-4192876 GCF_050936705.1 Streptomyces sp. CA-250714
CCCATACCCATCGAGAGCACTCCCTGGCACCGAGTCAAGTAGGCACGAAGGGGCCGGAATTGGGACCACGGGACACCACCCTTGCGTGCCCGGGAATCGGTCTGTCGGGTCTGGAAATCGGCCGGGGAAAAAGTTCCTGATTTTGTCTCAGGAAATGTTCTGTCAGGCGTGGAATTTTTCAGGGGGTGTCGCCTTCCCAGTCCCACTTAAGGAAATGGTGGGGCGGGGGCTGTAGAGGGCTCGGCCGCCGGGTCCGAACCGGCCGATCTCGGTTATCAGGCCCGCGCCGTCGCCAACTCTGCCTCACTCTGGCCGGTGACATTGAGCAACAGCCCATCGAGCGGACCGCCCACCAACTCGCGGTAGGAGCGGCCGGGCGGGCATACGGGTACAGGTCATCGTGGTCACCGCCCTAGACCCGCCGGCGCGGCTGACTCATGCCGGGCATGCGTCCCACACGATGAGTCCGAAGCCGGATGGCGAGGGGCTGGTGGGCATGCCGGTGTGGCTGGCTGTCGATGAGAGTTCGAAGTCCTCGTTCGGCCCGACATCCGCCACTGCTTCGGCTGGCGGCGTCACCGTGACGGCGAAGGCCAAAGTGTCCCGTGTCGTGTGGAAGCTGGGTGACGGCGCCACACGGACTTGCACGGCCGGGCAGATGAAGCCGTACAAGAAGTCGTACGGGATGCGGGAGTCGGCCTGCGGTTACCGCTACCGCTCCTTGCCGGACAACGCCACCAATGGGCGCGGCACCTACAAGGTGACGGCGACCGCGTACTGGGACGTGGACTGGCAGGTCGAGGGCAGCGATGAGTCCGGTGAGCTGGACCAGACCCGTACGGCCCAGGCCGAGGCGACGTTCCGTGAGTCGCAGGCCGTCAACTAGCACCGCATGAGCAGCACGAGAGGTTGTTTTCTGTGAGTTCGACGACGCAGCTTCCCTCCCCTCCTCGCCAGCCTCCGGCTGAGTTGGCGCCGAGTACGGGTGGCCGGCGGAAGACGCCGATCCGGTGGTCGGGGCTGGCGCTGTGTGTGCTGCTGGCTGTGGTCGGGGCGCTGGTCGTGGTGGTGGCTGTCTCCCGCGCCGGTGACCGGGTCAGTGTTCTGGTGGTGTCCAAGGATGTGCCGGCTGGTGAGCGGCTGACCGGATCGGATGTGCAGGTGGCCTCCATTGCCAAGGATCCGGCTGTGGCCACGCTCGACTCCTCACAGCGGGCTTCGGTGGTGGGCAAGCGGGTGGCGGTCGATCTGCGCAAGGGCAGCCTGCTGTCTGATGCTCAGCTGACCCCGGGCGGTGGGTTGGGAGATGACCAGCAGTTGGTCGGGGTGGAGGTGAAGCGGGGCCAGGCGCCGCGGAACGCGTTGAAGCCCGGCGACAGGGTGCTGGCGGTGACGATTCCCGCGCAGGGCGAGGATGTCTCCTCCGGTGAGACGGCCAAGGATCCCGAGAGTGTGGAGGCGCAGGTTGTCTCGGTCGGCCCTCCGGACGCTTCGGGGGCGATGACGGTCAACGTGGCCGTGGACCCGTCGGAGGGGCCAGGGGTTGCGGCGAAGGCCGCCGCCAAGCAGCTGGCGCTCGTGCGTGAGCCGAGGAGCTGAGCGATGCTGACTGCACTGGTGTCCGCCAAGAGCGACGGCGTGACGACGTCGGCCACCGCTATGGCCTTGGCCAGCTCGCGCCCCGTGCTGCTGGCCGAGTTGGATTTGAGTGGCGGAACGTTGCGGCATGGTCTGCTGCGTCATGCTCCTTCCGGTGAGGGCGGGTGCTGGATGGGCGGATCGGACTGCACCGTCTTCCCCGCGCGGACTGGGCCGGGGGGAGAGTGAGTCTCTTGCGCCTGCGGTGGATGAGAATTTGTGGCCGCTGGACGGGTCGGACAGCCGTGTGGTCTTGCCGGGGCTGACCAGCCCTGCGCAGGCGCCGTCCCTGGCCCACACGTGGCCGGAGCTGATCAACGTGATGCAGCTGTCCGACCAGCAGCACGGCTTCGATGTGCTCGCCGACTGCGGGCGGCTTGTGGTCGACCGCGGTCGCCTGCATGCGGAGCTCAACCCTGTCCAGGTGCTTCAGCAGGCCGATGTGGTGCTGCTGGTGGTCCCGCACCACCGAGGCGTCCGTGGCTCTGGCTCATCCTGCGGTGCAGGTGCTGCGACAGGAGCTGACCGCCGGGGATGACGCGGCTTTGGGGCTGCTGGTGATCGAGGACGGCACCTATCCGGCCAGGAGGTTGCCGACGCGCTGGGGGTTGCGCTGCGGGCGGTGCTGCCGTTCGAGCCGCGTGAGGCCGACTATGTGACGGCCGGGGGGCATCCGCCGCGTGGCTTCATCCGCTCGAAGCTGATGCGGGCGGCCCGTTCCTACGGTGACCAGGTGCGCGAGCACGCGCACCGCCGTCGCCTGCACATCCGTATGGGCGCGGCGCAGGCGATGTCGCCGCAGGTGGCGTCGGTGGCCCAGCGGGTGGCGGCGCAGCGTGGTGCGGGGTGCGCTCCCATGGCTGAGACCCGGGTCAACGGCCATACGCCTGCGCAGCGGCATACGCGGCTGGGAGAGATGCTCGCCGCCCAGGGCGCCGGCCATCCCGAGCCGCCCGTCGCTCCCCTTCCCCGCCCTGCCGGGCCGAGCGGCGGGGAGGGCGGCGCCGGTGTGGCTGAGGCTGCGAAGCCGCTGGGGGAGATGCCTGGTGCGCTGGCCGGTGGCCTGGGAAGTGGTGCAGCGGCTGCGGGAGCAGGTCTCCGATGACCTGGAGGACATCAAGAAGAAGCACCAGGCCGCGAAAAGCTCTGCGTTGAGCGCTGCGGATGAGCGGCAGGCCGCCCAGGCGGCGGTGCATGAGCGGGTTGCTGCGGCTGCGGCCGAGCATGTGGCGCAGCCAGGGCGTGAGCCGTGGACGCCGGAGCAGGTGAAGGCCCTGCGTAAGGCGGTGCTGGATGCGTTGTTCCTGGCCGGGCCGATTCAGCAGGTGCTGGAGTGGCCGGGGGTGGAGGACGTCGTGATCGACCGCCGGATGGTGGTCGACTTCACTGACCGGCCGCGTCAGGAGTTCACCAGCCCGTTCACGGACGAGGAAGCGAAGATCGACTGGGTGAACCAGATGTGTGCCCGCTCCGGGCACCGGGCCGGGCAGCTGTCGCCGTCCCGGCCGATGGTCGACTTCGATCTGCCGGACGGATCTCGCGGTTCTGCGACGCTGCTGTCGCCGAACGCCGCAACGGTGGCGCTGCGCCGGCACCGGGTGGAGAAGGCGAGCCTGCGGGAGCTGGTGGACTGGGGCACGCTCGATGGGGTCCTGGCCAACTTCCTGGCTGCCGCGGTCAAGGCACGGTTCAACATCCTGGTCGCCGGTGACATGGGCCGGGGGAAGACGACGCTGATGCGGGCACTGTCCGCTTCATCCCGGCCCGGGAGCGTGTTGCCACTCTGGAGGATGTGCTGGAGCTGCGGCTGGACCAGTTCACCGACGGGCCCCACGCGCTCAGTTTCCAATCGCGGCAGTCCAACGGCGAGCGGGACAGCAACGGCAACCTGATCGGTGAGGTCACTATCGCGGACATGGTGCCGATGGCGCTGCGCTACCGCGCCGACCGGCTCATGGTCGGTGAGGTCCGCTCCACCGAAGCTGTGCCCATGCTGGAGGCGATGGTCTCCGGCGGTGCCGGGTCGATGTGCACGATCCACGCGGTGAGCCCGGATGAGGTGATCGAGCGGCTGATGGTGCCGGTCACCCGGGCGGGGCTGAGTGACACCGCCGCTTACCGGCTGATCGCCAGCGCCATCGACCTGGTGGTGTACGTGGACGGCATCGATGAGCGCGACAAGGTCGACCAGCAGGGCAACCCTGGCCGGCTGCACCGGTTTGTTTCGCACGTGACGGAGGTGACCGGCCGCGGCGAGGGCAGCGGCGTGGCCACCGGCACCGTCTTCGCCCCCAAGGGGAAGATCCGCGGGCACGTTGGGCGAACGGGCTGACCGAGCGGCGCTGGCTGCGGCTGCTGAGCGAGGGCAGGTTCGACAAGCGCTGGGTGGAGAAGTACGCGGCCGGGACCTGGCCCGAGCTGAAGCTGGTGGTGCTGCGATGAGCACCTGGAGCATGCTGGCCGGCCTGGGCGCTGCCCTCGTCGTCCTGGGAGTGTGCGGCGCTATCGCCGTAGGGCGTGGCTGGAGCCCGGCACTGCGCGGCAGGGGGCTGCGGCACCGCGGGCAGCGCGCGATGGATGAGTTGCCGCCGCGCTGGCGGGACAATTACCGCTATCTGCTGGTTGCCGCGGCGGTGGCCGGGGTGGGTATGTGGGTGTGGACCGGGTGGCCCATCCACGGGCTGATGACCGCCGGGGCCTTGGCGGGGCTGCCGTTCCTGCTGCACCCGGGCGGCTCGGCACAGCGGCGCATCGCACGGCTGGACGCGCTGGGCGCAGTGGCTGCACCAGCTTGCGAGTATCCACATCGCCGGCACCTCGCTGGAGCAGACGATCGCCGCCTCGGTCGGCCGAGCACCCACGGTTCTGCGCGAGCCGGTCGCCGCGCCGCAGCGGTACGTCTGCAACAGGGCGTGACACCACGGGAGGTGTATGCGCTCCTGGCCGATGACCTTGGTGATACGGCCGGAGATGAAGTGGCGCTGCTGCTGATGGAGCACGCTGAAGGGCGCGGAACCCGGCTTTGTCGGCGGCACTGAGCGCGGCCGCGCAGAGCGCCGGGGCTCAGGCGAAGACTTCCGGGCGGTCGACGCGGACCGGGCCAAGGTGCGGGGCAACGCGCGGTGGGTGTCGCTGTTCACGCTGCTGGTGGTGACGGTGTGCATGCTCAACACCGTCTACACCGAGCCGTACGCCTCTGCAGTGGGCGTCGTTGCAGTCCGCCCGCAAGGCGGAAGCGAACCAGGCCAGCGAGCGGATGGTGCTGCCGGTTCTGGCTGTGGCCTTCGTGATGGTGCTGTTCGTTCGGCGGACCGGCCTTCGTCCGGATCCTGCAGGTGTGACCGCATGTTGACTTCGAAGAACAATGCACGAGGAGGACGTTGTGACAACGTGGTGGAACCGGATCAGTCAGGCTGCCCGGACCCGTATCCAGGCAGTGCGGGGGCGTCTGTCGGATGCCGGATACAGCGTCATGGAATGGGTGTTCATCACTGCCGCCGGTGCCACGGTCGCCGCGCTGATCTACGCCGCCATCAACACGAAGGTCCTGGAAAAGATCAACGTCATCAAGGGCAGCTGACCGGTCGCTGGTGGCGGCAGGACCAGGGGAACATCGAAGTCAGCGTCGCCGCCATCATCGCGCTGATGCTGCTGTTCTTGCTGATCCAGGGCGGGCTGTGGCTGCACGGCCGCTCCGTAGCCCAGCACGCCGCCCAGCAGGGCGCCGATGCCGGACGCTCCTACACCGCACAGCGCGGAGACGCGGCCGAGGCCGCCGAGCGGTTCGTCGCCAAGATGGGCGGCAGCCTGCAATCCCACTCCGTATCGGTCGAGACCCACGGCGGGCAGATCGCCGTCACGGTACGCGGCGAAATCTCCAGCCTGGTGCCGGGAGTGCCGCTCCACGTCGAGCAACGGGTGCAGGCACCGGTCGAGGAGTGGACCGAATGAGGGCCCGTCCATGGCCGCGTGCCACCCGACTCCGCAGGCTGCGGTGGCGGGGCAACCGGCGGGCGTGGGACCGGGGCAGTGCCGCGTTGAGTACGGCGATCTGCGTGCCGGTGGTGTTCATGCTGCTGGGCCTGGCCGTGGCCGGCGGACGCATCGTCCTCGCCAAAGGCGCGGCCGAGGCCGCCGCCCGCGCGGCGGCACGCACCGCATCCCTGGAGCGGTCCCCCGCCGAGGCAGAGACCAAGGCGCGCTCTGCGGCGTTGACGAGCCTGCAAGACTCCGGGGTGCGCTGCGCCAGCCTCTCGGTGAGCATCGACACCGCGGGGCTGGATACGCCGGTGGGGCAGACCTCCACGGTGGAGGCCACCGTCATCTGCGCCGCGCGACTGGACGACGTCGCCCTTCCTGGCCTGCCCGGCTCCAAGAACTTGGAGGCGACGATGACCAGCGTCGTGGACCGCTACCGCGGCCGGAGCGGCTGATGCACCACGAGACTTCCCGCTACCTCAAGGTGCTGCGTTCCCGCATGGGGGACCGTGGCGGGCTGGAGCTGCTGTATGCGGGGATGGCGCTGGTCGGCTTCCTGATCATCGGTCTGGTGGTCGATGGCGGGGGCGCGTTGGATGCCAAGTCCCATGCCGACTACGTCGCCCAGGAAGCCGCCCGGGCCGGCGCGCAGGAGATCGACGCCAGCCAGGCCATCCCGGGAGATGCCATCGTGGTCGACCCGGAGGCCGCCCGCCAGGCGGCCACCTCCTATCTCGACGCTCAGGGCGTCTCGGGCAGCGTGCGGGTGGGCGATGACGGACAGACGCTGACCGTGCACGTGACCGAGACCTACGATGCCGTCTTCACCTCACTGATCGGCGCGGGATCGATCCGTGTCGACGGTGACGGCACCGCCACGCTGATCCACCGGCCCGGAGGCTGACACTCATGCCCTCGCACCACGCCGTCCCCTCCCGCGGGCTCCGCTTCGTCAAGGCCCTGGTTGCCCTGGCCGGTATGGCGATCCTCTTGGTGGGCATCCCAGTCGCGCTATGGGAGTTCGGGCAGCTCCCTCAGCGGTGGACGTCACCCGCCGAGTGGGGCGCGGTACTGATGCAGCCGGACGACGGCTCCTTGCTCGTCAGCGTGCTGACCGTGGCGGGTTGGCTGCTGTGGGCGTGGCTGGCCCTGCCGCTGCTGGTGGAGACCGGCGCGCTGCTCACCCGCCGGGTTGCCCCCCGCCTGCCGGGCCTGGCCACTCCACAGCGGTTGGCCTCCTACCTGGTGGGGGCGCTGCTGGCAGCCTCCCCAGTGGCTGCCAGCGCGGCCACCCCGGCCGCAGCAGCCGTTGCGGCTGTGCCGCACTCCGACGGAGCCAGCCATCCGGATAACTCGTCGTCGCAGGCGGCTGATACAGCAGCGCGCGAGGACAGTGAGCCGGTGCACCGGGTCACGACGGACAACCCCACCCTGTGGGGCATCGCCAAGGAGCGGCTGGGCGATGGTTCACGGTGGAAAGACATCCAGGCCCTCAACCCCGGACTGGAGCAGGGCGAGGAGCTGCCCGAGGGCACGGTGCTGAAGATGCCATCGGACACCCCGGCGCTGAAGGCGCAGACGTCGAAGCCCCGCGGGCAAGGGGAGGCCGCGGGCGAGAAGCCCGAGACGTACACGGTCGAGTCCGGGGACACGTTGTGGGGCGTTGCCGACAGCCAGCTCGGAGATCCGACCAAGTGGCGGCAGATCGCGGAGGACAACCGCGATGTGGTTTCCGACCCGAACGTGATTCACCCCGGCGACAAGCTCGCCCTCCCCTCCCAGCAGGCCACGCCCCCCGGCCAGGACACCCCGCCGCCCCCTCCGGAGAAGAAGCCGCAGAAGGCAGGACGAGACCAGCTGTCGGCGTACGGTCTTAACTGGCCCTGGCAAGATTTTCGTGAAGCGGGGGTGTGACACCGTGCGCCGGTGACGCTCCGTCACGGGTAGCGGCAGTGTCGGCGAGTGTGACGACCTCGTACGAACTGTGGCTCCGCATCTGGATGTGGTGCGAGTGGAACGGGTTGTGGTCGGTGGGCGGCGTGGTCCGTATCGCTGCCCGTACCCGTGAGTTGAGGGTGGCGTGTCCGGACTGCGGTCACGTGTCGTCGCGGGTCCACAGCCGATATATCCGCACGCTGTCCGACGTCGCTGTCGGTGGTCGCCCGGTGCTGATCGGCCTGTCGGTGCGGCGGTTGTTCTGTGACAGTCCGAGCTGTGGCCGGCGGACGTTTGTCGAGCAGGTGGAGGGGCTGACGGTGCGCTACCAACGTCGCAGTCCGCTGCTGCAGCATCTGGTGGAGATGGCCGGGGTGTTGCTGGCCGGCCGTGGCGGCGCCCGGCTCCTGCACATCTTGAAGGCGCCGCTGTCACGGACGAGCGTGCTGTTGCACCTGATGCGCATGCGCCTGCCGCCGGTCACGACACCGCGGGTGCTGGGCGTGGATGACTTCGCACTGTACGCGGACGTCTACGGCACGCTCCTGGTGGACGCCGACACCCGGCTGCCGATCACGTTGTGGGCCGGGCGCGACGCCGAACAGCTGGCCGCCTGGCTGCGCACGCGCCCCGGCGTCAACGTGGTGTGCAGGGACGGCTCGCTGGGTCTACCGGCAGGGCATCACCGACGGGGCTCCGGACGCGGTGCAGGTCAGCGACCGGTTCCACCTCTGGCAAGGGCTGTCGAAACGGGTCTCGGACATCGCCGCCGCCCACCGCGGCTGCCTGTCCGCCGCAGTGCCCGAGTCCGAACCGGCCGCACCACCACCGGAGCCGGAACCGTCCGCGGCGGCCGACACTCCCGCTCGCCGCCACGCCAAGTGCCTGTTCGAGGCGGTGCACACCGTCTCCGGCACCGGCCGCTCGCTCAGCGCCATAGCCCGTGAGCTGGGACTGAACCGCCGCACGGTGGCCAAGTATGCACGCGCTGCCTCCTGGCAGGAGTGCGTACGGCGTACTCCGCCCCGGCGATCCACGAGTCTCGATCCGTATCTGGAGTATCTGCGGCAACGCTGGGAGGAAGGCGAGCACACCGCAACGGTGCTGCACCAAGAGATCGTTGCCAAGGGCTACCTGGGCCACTATCAGCGGGTCAAAATGGCCATCGCGCCGCTGCGTCGCGGTCTGCCAATCGACACCCCGCGCGAGAGGCCACCCTCGCCCCGCCAGGTCACGCGGTGGATCACCACCACACCGTCCCGGCGCGGCCCGCACGCCGCCGAGGCACTCCGGCGACTCCTCTCGCACTGCCCGGAGCTGGACCAAACTCACACCCTGGTACGGCAGTTCGCTGCCATGCTCGACTCCCGCGATGCCGTCCCGCTGCCTGACTGGCTCGACCAACTCACGGCCTCCCGCCTGCCGGCAATGGCCAGCCTGGCCAAAGCCATCCGCGAGGACCAGCACGCCGTCGTGCAGGGCATCACCACCCCGTTCAACTCCGGTGTCAACGAAGGCCGGATCACGGACCTGAAACTCCAGAAAAGGATCACGGCCGGTCGCGCCGGGGTTCCGCTCCTCCGCCAGCGCGTCATCCTCATGGCCCACCTCCGACGCCGCTACCCGTGACGGAGCGTCACCGGCGCACGGTTGTCACACCCCCGCTTCACGAAAATCTTGCCAGGGCCACGTTCACGTGTACGCCGACACGCGCCGAGCCGGGGGACGCCGTCCTCGTCCTCGGCAAGGGCCACGAGCAGGGCCAGGACATCGCGGGCGTGATCCGCCCCTTCGACGACAAGCAGGTTACTGCGCAAGGCCATCGAGCAGCACATAAGGTCCGGAAGCCAGCCTGATCACCGGCCAGCGGCGGAGAGCGGCGAGCCTTCTCGCGCGCGGCTGTCGTGTAGCTGCGGTAGTCCTCCATGCCGCCGCCTTTTACCGGCGAGCGTTCGCTCCCGTGATCTGCCGGCCTGGATGGAAGCGGTCGAAGGTCGTGTGTGTCAGGCCGGGCCAGTCATGGACCTGCCGCCACTGGGCGCGATCGACGGTTTCGGGCGGCGGCTGGGTGATGGCCGCCTGGTGGGCCTCGGCGTCGGTCCACTCGGCGTAGTTGAGGACATGCCGCCCGTCGGGGCTGAGATAGAAGCGCGCCGAGAGCAGCCCGGCGGGCGCCGGTGTATCTGCGGTGGCCTCGAAGAGGGCGTCGGTCCGCGCTCGGGCGCGGGCCGGGTCCGATCCGTCGAAGGTGCGGGTGACCAGGACGATGCAGCCAGCGGCGCGCGGGGTGTCTTCGGTGGTACGGCTGCGATGGAGCTGACCGCCGATCACCCCGGCGCGCTCGATGCCCGGGACGGCACGGTCCACCTCGTCCTTCCAGCTCCGGTCCGGCAGCACGGCACGTTGCGCATCCTGGACGGCCCACTGGGAGCGGTGCAGCAGCGTGGCACCGTCGATGCTCGCCAGCACGTCGTAGGCACGCAGGTCTCGGGTGGGCCACGGGCGGGCGCTCCAAGCGGCGGCCAGGGCGTCCACGGCCGCTCGTTGACGTGCGGCAGCGCCCACCCGCCAGGTGCCGAACACCGTCAGCCCCGTCTCGGCGTCAGCGTGGGCGGCATCGGACGATGCGGCATCGGGCATGGAGTTCCCCCTCTTCGTGGGCACCGGTCGGCGCCCCTCGCTCACCGACAGCGGCAGTGTGCCCCGCGAACCCGTGTGCAGTCCTCCAACCACGGAACGGCGTTTACGCCGGCGCGTCCTTGTGGGCGGGCAGTGCCAGGGCCACCAGCGCGGCCAGGAGGAGAACGCCGGCGCTGGCCAGGAAGGCGAGGCCGTAATCCACCTCCCCGTGCGGGCGCGTGGCGGCACCGACCAGGACCGCCAGGCCGAGAGCGCCGCCGAGCTGCTTGGTCGTGTTCATCAACCCGGACGCGGCCCCGGCATCAGCGGTGACGACGCCGGAGGTGACCGTGGTGGTCAGCGGCGTATTGAACAGCCCGCCGCCGAGAGTGAAGACCACTGCAGGAGAGAGAATCCCCAGCAGATAGCCGCTCTCGGCCGTCATACGGCTCTGCCACACGAACCCGACCGCAGCCAGAGCAGCCCCGAGGACGATCAGCGTGCGGGCGGGGATGCGGCGCATCAGCAGCGGAGTCAGCCGCCACCCGACCGCGATGGTGATCAGGGTGTGGGGGAGGAAGCCCAGCCCGGTCTGGAGCGGGGTGTAGTGCAGCTCGCGCTGCATGAAGAAGGTCAGGAAGTACCACATCGGCGCCTGGAAACAGGCACCCGCCAGCAGCATCACCGCATTGCCCGCGACGATCGCCCGCAGTCGGAACAGCCCCGGCGGCACCAGCGGAGCCGGTGCGAGGCGGGTCTCCACCAGCGCGAACGCCACCAGGGCCAGAACACCGGCCAGCAGCGGCCCGAAGGTGGCAGGGGCGGCGAGACCGTTCTCCTGCCCCCCGGTGATCCCATACAGCAGCGCCGCCAGCCCGACGGTCGCCAGCACCGCGCCCGGCACATCCAGCCGCTTCCCCTCCCGTCGCGCCGCAGGATCTGCGGGCAGGATGCGGGTGGCGGCGAGCAGGGTGAGCGCCCCGATGGGCACGTTGATCAGCAGGGTCCAGCGCCAGGAGAGGCCCTGCGTGAGAACGCCTCCGACCAGGTTGCCCACCGCCGCCCCGGCCACGCTCACCGCCGTCCAGCTCGCCAACGCCCGGGTGCGGCGCGGCCCTTCGGTGAACGTGGTGGTCACCAGCGTCAGGGTGGCCGGCGCCAGCACCGCGGCCCCCAGCCCCTGCCCCGCACGGGGCGGCCACCAGCAGTCCCGGGCTGGTGGCCGCGCCGCCCAGCAGGCTGGCCGCGGTGAACAGCGCCAGCCCGGCAAGGAAGACCCGCCGACGGCCGTAAGCATCGGCCAGCCGCCCGCCCAGCAGCAGGAAACCACCGAAGGCCAGCAGATAGGCATTCGAGACCCACGACAGCCCCGAGTCGCTGAAGCCCAGCGCAGAGCGGATCGACGGCAGCGCCACGTTGATCACGGAAACGTCCAGCACCACCATCAACTGCACCGCACACGCCAGCGCCAGGACCGCGCGTTCCATCCCCGGCGGCCGACCGGGCGCCCGTGTCCGCGCACCTACGGCGCCTCCGTGTGCCATAGCCCCCACCTTTACTGTACGACTGTATGGTGTACGTCTGTACAGTAAAGGAGTCGGGCGATGCCGAAAACCGTGGATCACGGAATGCGCCGCACGCAGATGGCCGACGCCGCGGTGCGGCTCGCAGGCCGGCAGGGGCTGCACGCGGTCACGATGCGCGCCGTGGCCGCCGAGACCGGGTTCTCACTGAGCCTGGTGCAGTACTACTTCGGCACCAAGACCGAACTCGTCCACGCCGGACTGCAACACCTGGAGGAGCAGAGCAATCAACGCTGGGCGGCACGCTTGGCTGCGCTTCCCCAACCCGTCTCCGCGCGGGCATACCTGGGAAGCGTTTTTCGAAGAAGCGCTGCCCACTGACGAGGTCAGCCGCACCTTCCACCTCGTCGGCGCCTCCTACGCGGTCCTTGCCATGACCGACCCCGAACTGGCCGATCAGCCCTTCGTGGCCGGACTCAACCACCTCGGAAAGCACCTCGAAGACGCCCTCCGGCAAGGCCAGGCCGACGGGAGCCTCCCCGCCGACCTCGACCCAGTGCGCCAGGCAGACGTTCTGATCGCACTCAACCACGGCCTCGGCACCACCGTCATGGTCGGCCAGCGCACTCCGGACGAAGCCCGCGCCACCTTCCAGCACCACCTGGACACGCTCTTCCGTAGCTGACGGAGCCGATCGTGTGTGAGCGTTTTGGTGGGCCGGTCCGGCCCACCGAAACACTCCGTCACCCCGGCGCCCCGCCGGTGTGGTTGAGGGACCGGGTGAGTTTCCCGGTTGGCGGACCCCCGATCCGCTTCCTGGTCCGGCGGCTCAACCTCCTCGTCAACGCGTTCATCCCCACAGCCCACCGAAGGCGGAAGCCGACCGCAGCCGAGATGACCCACTACCGCCGGGCGCTGGACACCCCCGAGCGGCGCCAGGCCTCCGCCGTGCTCCCCGGCCGGGTTCTCGCCAGCCGGGCCTTCTTCGCCGAGGTCGAGGCCGGCCTCGCCGGCCTCGTCCACCTGCCGACACTGATCGTGTGGGGCGACGCCGACATCGCCTTCCGTCCCCAGGAGCGCGAACGCCTGGAGGCGACCTTCACCGACCACGAGACCGTGATCGTCGAGGGCGCCGGCACCTACGTGGAGTCCGACGCGCCCGAGGAGTTCATCGCCGCGATCCGCAACTGGGCAGCGACGCAGAGCGCAGACGCGAGTCGTGCGGGTGAGAGGGGCCTGTAGACCACTCTCACCCGCCCGGGTCATGACGGCAGCGCGCAGAAAAGACGCGCCGTAGGCCCGGACAAGTCGAGGCCCTGGGGTCCGGCGAGGTTGATCGCCACCGGCTTTGGGGCGTCGGCCACCCTCACACAGACACCTCGCCACCACCGTCACGACGCTCACCCCCACCGCGCCGTCCTGGGGCGGGAGGCCCCGAGCTCGACCAGGCAGAGGACGGCCGGGGGCGGGGCTGTGGCGGGTCGGGGGTGCAGTGGTGGGGCCCGTGGCGTTCGGGTGCCGGCTGTGCACTGCGCGGCGTGCGGGCGGACCGGCCCGGGTGGTGCGGTACGCGCAGCGGCGGGAGCGGGCGTGCGTGCGGCACGGCCGGTGGGCTCTGGACGCGGAGGCCGAGCAGGAGTTGAAGTATCTGGACCTGCGGGGTCTGTCCGGCGCGGGGATGCCGGCACGTCTCGGTGCGGCGGAACTTACGGTTTGTGGGTTACCCAGAGCAGTTCCGCCGGCCAGCGGTGTGCCCACTCGGGTGGGTCGGTTTCGTTGTAGCCGTTGGGTGTTCCGGGTTCGGGCCGCGGCTCAATGAGGTCGTCGATGACGAGACCCGCGCCGCGCAGGACCTTGACCCAGTCGCCGTAGGTGAGCTGATAGCTGGTCGCGCCGTCGTCTTCGGCGATGGTGTTCAGCCCGAAGTAGTCCTGCTGCAGCGTCGTGGTCACGCGGCTGGCGGCTTCGTCGTAGCACGCTTCGAACCATGGGCTGGCGACGTTGAACACCAGGCGCCCGCCTCGGTCCAAGACGCGTACGGCCTGCGGGACGGCCAGGTGCGGGGGCGCCCAGCTGAGCCCACCGAAGTCGCAGAACACCAGGTCGAAGCTGTCGGCGGCGAAGGGGAGTTGTTCGGCGGCGCCTTGCACCAGCGGGTAGCGGGCCGCTCCCATCGCGCGGGCCGCTGCGGCGAGCTGGGCTTCGGACAGGTCGAGCCCCACCACGGTGGCACCCTCGGCGGCGAGCGCCCTGGACCACTGGCCGGCGCCGCAGCCGAGTTCGAGGACGCGCTTGCCGGTGACGTCGCCCAGGGCGTGCAGGCGCGCGTCGGGGATGGAGTACATGCCCCACAGCCGGGGTGTGGCGCCGATTTGCGGGTCGTGCTCGTGCTGGTAGGCGCGGCTGATCCGGTTCCAGAGGCGCCGGTTGGCGGAGATGCTGTTCACGTGCCGACTCCAGCACTGCCTGCCGGGGCGGTCAACACGATCAGGACACTGGCCGGCCCTCGCCTCGGTCCGGCCCTGGCCCGGCCCATGATCCGCCGGACGAGCCCTGGCCGGCACTCCCGTCGTGGCAATCGTCGCCGCCCGTACGGCTTCAGCTCGGCGGGGCAAGGAGGGCCGCTCTGCCGCCGGCTCGGTGCGGAAAGCCCGCAGCCACATCCAGGCTCGTGACGGCGTCCAGGGGCGCCGTCTGAGTACCGTGCGCACCCGCGGTTGAGTACCCGGTGCAGTGTGCCGGGCCGGCTGGGCGGCGTTGGATCGAGGCATGAACGCAACAGCCCGCTCTCCAGCACCCCCGGCCCGGGTGGCTGCGCGCAGGGACCGCTCCCGTTTCTGGTCCGTTCTGTGCGCCGCCCTCTTCGCGCCGGCGGCCGTGGCGGCCGGTGTGCTGACCCTGGCTTCCGAGCGAGCGTCGCGCTGCCTGACATACGGGGAGCAGTGCGCGCCGGGGCTGCCCGCTTGGCTGTTCACCTGGGGCCTCGGCCTCGGCGCTGTTGCCTGTCTCATCGCCCTGGCCGCGCCCGTCCCACGGGTGCGGCAGGCGGCGCTCGCCACCCAGGTCCTCGCGGAGTGCGCGGCCCTGATGGAGATCCTCAGCCACGCGTGACCCGCCGGCCGGTTCCTTGTGCGCCCCGCGAAGTCGCCGGCGGCCCACCTCAGGTGCGACAGTCCGCGTCAGGCGGGCTCAGGGCCGGTGCCGATGCCTGCGAGGGCACGGTCTGGGCGAAGCGCCGGGAGGCTGTTGGACAGTGTTCTGCCGCCTGGCTGGGATCCGGGGTGTCGGTCGCTTCTCGGAGGGTGGGGCAGGCGCCGGCCAGGATGGTGGCGAGTGCATCGTCGAGGACTTCGTTCGGGTCGTGGTTCCCGTCCTTGCGGACCTGTTCCAGCAGTTCGAGCCGGCCGGAATCGTCCGATGCGGCCAGGAGCTCCAGTCCGGCGTCGGTGACACCCGCGGCCGCCATCAGCAGGGGGCGAGGGCACCTGGACCGGGCTGCCAGGCGTCGTGTTGTCCAGACCCTGTCTGATGGGTCAGCGATGGTCAGGGAGAGTAGGCCGTTCTGGGAAATGTGACGCGGGGTGACCTGAGAGACGATGAGTGGGCTCGGCTGGAGACGCACTTGCCCAAGAACGTGGGCCGGGGCGGGCGGTGGAAGTGTCACCGCCGCGTGATCAACGGGATTCTGTTCCGTTTGCGGACCGGTGTCCCGTGGCGGGATCTGCCAACTCGGTTCGGGAAATGGCAGACGGTCAACTCCCGCCATCGCAGGTGGGCGGCGGACGGCACCTGGGAGAAGATCTTGCGCGCCGTCCAGGCCGTCGCGGACGCGGAGGGACGGATCGACTGGTCCCTGGTGAGCGTGGACTCCACCGTGTGCCGGGCTCATCAGCATGCGGCTGGGGCCCGCAAGTGTGCCCCACGCTTCCCCGGCCGGACGCCGCCCACCGGATCAGCACCGCCCGGACGAGGCGCTGGGGCGCTCCAAGGGGCTGCTTCTCCCGCAAGCTTCACCTGGTGAGCGAGGACGAGCGGCGTCCCCTGGCGCTCGTCCTCACTCCTGGGCAGTGGGGTGATGCCCCGCAGATGGTCGAGGTCGTGGAGCGTATCTGCGTTCCTCGCCCGGGCGGTGGCCGTCCGCGTACTCGGCCGGACCGCGTGTGCGTGGACCGGGCCTACAGCTCACGCCGTAACCGCCGCTACCTGCGCCGGCGGCAGATCAAGCACACCAACCCCGAGCCGAAGAACCAGCGGGCCAACCGTCTGCGCCGCGGCAGCGCGGGTGGCCGGCCCTGCGGGTTTGACCGGCCAGCCTACCGTCGCAGGAACGAAGTTGAGCGTACGACGATCTTGGCGCTCAAGGAGCTCCGGGCCGTGGTCGCCCGATATGAGAAAGCGGGCGTATGTCTTTCACGGCACGGTCACCGTCGCCGTGATCCGGCTCCGGCTCCGGCTCCGGCTCCGGCTCCGGCTCCGGCTCCGGAGCTGACCACCGCGGGCTTCTTTCCGGGTTCAGCGGGGGAGGTTCACTTGCCGCTTGCCTCGGCGAGGGTGTGGGCGACCAGGGCGTTGGCGTGGCCGTGGCCCAGGCCGTGTTCCGTCTTGAGCCAGCCCACCAGCTCCATGTGCTTGGTCAGGGGCGAGGTGCGGATGAGGTCCTTCCATTCGGCGATCGGGCGGCCGTACTTCTTCTCGATGGAGGGGAAGTAGCTGGCAGGACCTTTGACTGCGGTGGTCATGTCGGGGTTCTGTCCTTCTGTCAGTGTGCTGCCGGTGACGTACTTCAAGTGCGGGAGCCTTGTCAGCGGACGACGTCGAAGACGTTCTTCTGCAGGCCGTTGGCGTAGACCTCGTGCTCGACCAGCTTCAGCTTCTGGGTGTCCTTGTCCGTGGCGCTGAACAGGCGCTTGCCGGCGCCGAGAAGGAGCGGGAAGACGAGCAGGTGGTAGCGGTCGATCAGGTCGGCGTCCGAGAGGGCCTGGTTGAGGGAGGCGCTGCCGTGGACGATGATCGGGCCGCCCTCGGTCTCCTTCAGCGCGGCGACCTCGTCGAGCGAGCGCAGGATGGTGGTCTCGCCCCAGTTGGACACCAGGGCGTCCTCGGTGAGGGTGGTGGAGACGACGTACTTCGGCATCACCTTGTAGTCGGCGAAGTCCGCCATGTCCGGCCACACCGGGCTGAACGCCTGGTAGCTGGTCCGGCCCAGCAGCATGGCGGTAGCTTCCTGCTGTTCCCGGCTCTTGATGTCGAACGCCTCGGGGAGGAACTCGACGTCCTTGAAGGTCCAGCCGGAGTTGCGGTATCCGGGCTCGCCGCCGGGGCTCTCCACGACGCCGTCGAGTGAGATGAACGCGGTGCTGATGAGGGTACGCATCTTGAGGTTCCTCGGTATCTCGTGCCTGGGTACGAAGGGGTCGAGTCGGTGCCCGCTTCGGTCATGCTCGGTTCTGCGGTGCACCAACTGTGTTCTCTGACTGCTGAGCGCGGGGGAAATCATCGGTCGCCGCCCGCCGGGCTGCTTGCGTGAACCGGCCTAGCTGGTCCGTTCGTGACGGAGCAGGACGACCCGGGAGTCGAAGGTCCTGGTCTCGGCCAGGGTCAGGTCCATGCGCTGCTGCGGGGTGGTGAAGACGGGCTTGCCGCCGCCGAGCACGACGGGGTGGACGAAGATCTGATACTCGTCGATCAGCTGGTGCTCGGTCAGGAAGCCGGCCAGCGTGGAACCGCCGAACAGCAGCAGGTGCGCTCCGCTGTCCTTGAGGGCGGTCAGCTGCTCGACGACGTTGGTGTTGATGACGCGGGTGTTCCAGTCCGCCTCGGTCAGCGTCGAGGAGACGACCACCTTGGAAGCCTTGCGCCAGACGGGTGCGAACGCGAGGTCATGCTCGTGTGTGGAGAACTCCTCGGCGCGGGGCCAGAACCCGGACATCATGTCCCACACCACGCGGCCGTACAGGAAGATGTCGGCGCTGTCGGTGAGGGCCTGCGAGTAGGCGGACAGTTCGCCGTCCATGCGGGGCCAGTCGAACTCGCCGTTCGGGCCCTCGATGAAGCCGTCCAGCGACTGGTGCACGAAGTGCGTGATCTTGCCCATGAGTAGCGGGTCCCCCTTGGCGACAGGTGCCGGGACGGCCGTCGACCGCCCTTGTGTACGATGTCCACATCCGGAGGGTGCGGTGATCCGCACCCCCGAGTGATATGCGAGAGCCTAGACGACCTAAGTGGATGCTGTCCACATTGGAGGCGGCGGCCATGGCGGCAACCAGGAACGCAAAGCCCAAGCGGGACACCTACCGCCACGGCGACCTGCGCAACGCACTGATCGAGGCCGCCCTCGAACTCGCCCGCCAGGGCGGCCCGGAGGCCGTCGTACTGCGCGCCGCCACCCGGCAGGCCGGGGTCGTCCCCAACGCCGCCTACCGCCACTTCGCCGACCGCGACGCGCTGCTGCACGCCGTCTCCCAGGCGGCCATGGCCCAGGTCGCCCGCACCATGGAGGCCGAACAGGACGCCCTGCCGCCCGCCGGAGACCCGATGGCCGCCGCCCGGGCCCGCTTCCGTGCCGTCGGCACCGGCTACCTCCGCTTCGCCCAGGAGGAACCCGGCCTGTTCCGCACGGCCTTCCACATCCCCGGCGACATGACCCACGCCGCCGCCGACACCGCCGCAGGCGGCACCGGCAAGACCCCTTCGAGCTGCTCGGCGAAGCCCTCGACGGCCTCATGGAGCATGGCCTGCTGCCCGAAGACCGCCGCCCCGGGGCCGAGTTCCTCGCCTGGTCCGCCGTTCACGGACTCGCCGCCCTACTCATTGACGGCCCCCTCCGCGGCCTCCACCCCACCCAGGCCCACGAAGCAGGCCAGCACGTCATCGACATGATCGAACGCGGCATCTGACACCACCAGGCGCAGCAGAAACCCTCAACACCCTCGACCCATCAGACAAGCTCTAAGCCCAGGGCGGCATCCAGCACGACGGTCGTCGCAGCCACCCTGCTGACCCTGATTCCGCTAAGGGGATGCTCGATCATGTCCAACACTGGCCCCGGACGCGTCGCCAAGCCGTCGAAGGGTCGAAGGTACGCAAGACCCTCGGATACACACCCGAGGTGCGCCCAGTGCGCCAGGCAGAGGACGAGGTCAACCGGATCTCGTCCCGGCTCGTGGACGCCATGCGCGTCCCCGGCACCCCAAGTCACATTCCCGCCGCCGCCGGACCGTGTGACGCCATCGACCCGGACTTCACCACCTACCACATCGTCGACCACCCCTGGGCACTGTGAGAAGCGGACGCAGACGAGCGAGCTCAACTCCCTTACGTAGACGGCGATATCGGCGCGGTTCGCGGCGACCGGGTCGACGCTCTCCCCCTCGCACATCAGCAGGTACTCGGCCCAGTCCCCTGCCGTAGGCATCGATCGTGCGTGGCTCACGTCCGAGATCCGTCCAGACCGTCAGCCAGGACGCCGCCTGCTCGTGCCGGCCGAGCACCGGCCACTTCTCCGTGAGCACCGTCGTGCCGCTCAAGCCATCTCCCAAGTTCGTAGCTACACCAGGGAGACATGCTCACCCCGGCAGATCCCACGTAACGTTTAAAATGATCAAGCGTCAGATGTACGGGCGAGCTGGTTTCGCGCTCCTCCGGAAACGCGTGCTTCTGGCGTGATGCGAGCACAGAGCGTGATCGACCACAGAAACTGATCCAGAACCCGGCGCAACCTGCGGAACGTGCCGCCACGCTCAGTGGGGACGTGTCCGCCAGGCCCGGGCGAAGAGTTCGGGAAGGGGCCCGGCGACGGGCCGGGAGTAGACCTTGCGCCCGATGACCCGGACCCCGAGCAGCCCGGCCTTCCAGGTCTCCATCGGAGGGTAGAACTTGTCCCCGCCCGCCCAGTCGCCGGGCAGGAACACCCCCCGCCCGGCCCGGGGCCTGCGGTCGGCGACCACCAGACCGGCCTCGACGAGTCCGGCCGCAACGGCCTTGTGGTGCCCGAGAGTCCACTGGTTGAAGCGGCGGATACGGCGGTCGGTGGGCACGGGCAGGGCCAGCAGCTGCAGATACAACGTGGCGGCGTCCGTATCCAGACCAGTGGCGGCGACCGCCTCCTCGAGCACCTTTGGTGCGGGACAGCCGCGGATCGGTCTCGTAGCCGCCCGGCGGCAGCGACCCCTCGGTGATGCGCTGCACGATCCGATCGAACTCGGGACCGCGCAGTCGGCGGACCAGCGCCAGATGCGAGTCCTCCTCGTCGACCACGGCCTCCAACCGCCGCGAGCGCTCGTCGGCCCCGTAGCGGCCGGGCCGGAAGTACACACGGGGCGCCTCGCGCTCACCGCGCCGGTCGAACCCTGCCTCGGACACGACGACCAGGCCGTCGTCGAGTGTGGGATGGTCAAGCGGCTCTGCGGCACCCAAGTAGGGCAGGGCGCCGGGGAAGTCCGGCAGCAGTTCCGCCACGGTGCGGCCGCGCAGGCTGCGGCCGCGGGCGGAGAGCAGCAACCCCGGGTGGGCCAGGCGTTCCCGCAGCAGCCGTACGGTCTCGGGGACACCTTGGCGTACGGGATCTCCTTCGGGAAGCTCGGCGTACACCCAGTCGACGGCGTCGCAGACCACGGCGAGCAGCTCCCTGAAAAGGAAACCCTCGTCGCCCTCCCAGCCGCCGCCGCTGATGCTGTTCACCCGCAGCCGGGTGTCCGGGTCGCGGGTCAGCCGCGGCTCGCGCGCGGGATCGGCGAACACGGCGCACACGGCTGCCGGGGCCATCCGCACATCGATGTGCTCGGCGGCGACGGCGAGCGTCGACTCCGGCACGGCGGGGCGTACGCCCTGCTGCCTGCGCCAGGCTTCGGCGACCCGCTCGGCGAGCGCCAGCTGCCCGCCCTCCTGCCACAGCCGCCCGGGGTCCGCGGGCAGCACGTCGGCCAGCAGATCGAGGCGCTCGGCCACCCGCAGGCTCCCCAACTCCCGCTCACCGGCCTCGGCTTCGGACTGCTTGAGCCCCATCACCTTGCGCGCCTCGGCATTGAGGCCCCGGTACCCGTACTTCACACCGGGCATTCCGGCGAGCAGCAGCGCGGCACCGGCCCGGCTCAGCCCGGTCCGCTCGGCGAGCACCGCGGCCGCCACGCGGTCCCAGGGCGCGGGCCCCTTCTCTCGTACGAGGTGCACCAGGCGCCGCAGCCGGTCAGGTGTGTCCCAACCGGCTGCAGGCACCGGCTCGGTGGCCGTGATCCGACCGGGTGCTGGCGGCTGCGCGGAGCCGGTGCGCAACTCGACGAAACGCTGCCCGTCCCGGCCGGCGCCGATCCCGTGCAGAGCGACCACCGCACCGTCGTGGGTCCGAGCGGCATGCGTGTCCTTGTCGGCGAGTTCGAGGACGCCCGTACGCATCCGGGCGCGAACCTCCGGGTCGGCAAAGGGAGTTTCTGCCCATACGTCCAGCATCGCCAGCTGGACCGCGCGCAGATGGTCCTGCACGTGGAAGGAGCTCGCCCGCAGGGCCACGGCGCCGCACCGGCCGATGAACCGGTACCAGTTCCAACCCCGGTACCGCGCGGGCGCCTCCTCGCCGCTCCCAGTCAAGTAGCGGCCGACCTCGGTGAACGCGGCGAGCGTGCCGGGCATCCAGTGTCCGGCACCTTCGATGAAACCGTTGAGGGCCTGGGTGATCCACTTCTCGTCGAAGGGCTGTGCGGGGCGTATCGGGGTGTGGGGCATGCGGCCATCCTGCCGGATCACGTGCTCCCGCCTTTCGCCGGTACCCGGCGACCGTGTGGCCCACGAACTGCGCGCGGGTTGGATCGCCAATGAGCAAGGTGCGGAAGGAAAGGAGTTGGGTGCGGCTCTTCTGGAGTGACGAGCCGAACAGTCAAACGCTACGCGGACGCCGCCAAGCCGGAAGACCTCTTCACCGGTCAGCGGCAGGCCCGAGCCTCGGTCCTCGACGAGTACAAGACCTCCCTCGATGACCGCTGGAATGAGGGTGGCACGAATGCCTGGAAACTGTGGGAAGAGATCGTCCCGCTCGGCTATCAGGGCAGCTACCAGCGCGTTCGCGCCTACCTCCGCCAGAAGCGCACCTCGCTGCGGCCCGTGATGGCGCGGCCGCCCTCGCCCCGGGTCGTCGCCAGATGGATCCTTCGCCGCCCGGAAACCCTCACCGAAACCGAACACCTCCACCTGAAGAACGTCCGGGCCAACTACCCCGAGACCGATGCACTCACCAAGCACACCCAGACATTCGCGACCACACTCACCGAGCGCCAAGGCGAGCGGTTCGTTCTCGCCACCGGGATTGGTCACTCCCGAGCCGACCCGGTCACTCAGCATGGCTGCATCACAGAAGCTGACCAACTCGGGCTCTGGCTCAGCTTGTGTGGAAGGTAACTGTGTGACACATCCGGGGTGCATCCATTGAGGTGTCTGGTTATGCGTCGGGGCCACTTTGGCTCCTGCGCCAGCGAATCGCGTGGTATGACCTGAACGCCCAGGGACTGCAGGACGCTCGGGCCAGGGGTGGGAGAGCTGCATGTCAAGGAAAGAGGAACGCTCACACGTGACGATCAGCGTGGTCATCGCAGATGAACAGGAAATGGTCCGGCCGGGGTTCCGGATGGTCCTGGAGGGCCAGAGTGACGTCGAAGTGCTTGACGATGTCGTTGACGGCGCTGCCGCGCTTGATGCCGTCGAGCGTCTTCGCCCCGACGTCCTGCTCCTGGACATCCGGATGCCCAAACTAGATGGGCTGGAGGTGACCCGCCGCTTGGCCGAGCGTGCCGCCGCCCACCCCGTGTACGACCACAAGCCGCACATCGTCATGGTCACCACCTTCGATCTGGATGAATACGTGCATGCCGCGCTGCTCAGCGGCGCTGACGGCTTTCTCCTCAAGGACGCCAGCCCTACATTGCTCGTGGAAGGGGTGCGTTCCGCTGCCGTCGGCGACTCCCTGGTCTCGCCGACGATGACTGTGCGGTTGCTGCGCGAGAGGGCGCCCAAATCTGCCGGCTCCGTGCGCGAGCCCTCTGAGCCGCTCACTGAGGACGAGCAGAAGGTTGTTCGAGCGCTTGCTGCCGGGAGCCCTGACGCGGAGATCGCTCACAAGCTGTCAATCTCCACTGCGGCGCTCAGGACCCACTTGGCCAGCATCAAGGCCAAGCTGAAGACCCGAAACCGCGTGGAGATCGCAGCCTGGGCCTGGGAAAGCGGCCTGGCCACAGACGGCTGAGAAGCCCACGCGATAGGCTCGGGATCAGCCCCTGTTGCCAGGCCTTCGTGAGCCGTTGGGTCATACCAGGAGTACGCGCTTGCGCAGGAGAACGAATCCTGCGCGGCCGAACATCTGGCGCTTGAACATCTTGATCCGGGTTGACATGTCCTTCGAACTACACCTGAGCTCCAGGGCAGGGTGAGGCCGGCGGTGACGGCGTCGCGGTCACGGTCGATGCCGGCGGCGAATGTGTGGAGGCTGGGCAGGTCGTCCTGCCGAACGGCGGTGAGCCAGTCCGGCAGGCGCTTCGCCCTGGGGCTCGGTGAGCATGGTCGCGAAGGAGCGGACGTGCCGGGTGAGGGCGTCCAGTTCGGGGCAATGGGCCCGGACGGTCTTCAGCTGGAGCTGTTCGGTTTCGCCGAGGGTTTCCGGGCGGCGGAGGATCCACCCGGCGACGCCCCGGGGCGAGGGAGGCCGTGCGGTCACGGGTCGCGGTGAGGTGCGCTTATTACGCAAGTAGTCGCGAACGCGCTGGTAGCTGCCCTTGTAGCCGAGCGGGACGATCTCTCCCCAGAGCTTCCAGGCGTTGGTGCAGCCTTCGTTCCAGCGGTCATCGAGGTAGGTCTTGTACTCGTCCAGGACGGAGCCCCGGTTCTGCCACTGGCCGGTGAAGAGGTCTTCCGGCCTGGCGGCGTCGGCATACTTCTTGACGGTGTGGTGGGCCATCCGGAGCTGCCGCTGGATCGCACGGCGGCTGTGGCCTGCCTGCAGCAGCGCCTGGACGGTGGCGTGCGTGGTGCGGGTGTGCTCGGCGAACCTGTGCCCTCGCGGCCACGGCGAGTCGGACACCTCTTCCGATGGGGCCTGGGGCTCGGGCTCAGGTGCTTCGGGGACGAGGACGCGCAGGCATCGGCGGTGCTGTGCGGGTGCGGGGAGCACTCGCCTCGGGTGCCCGGGAGCCAGTGAGCCCTTTCCAACCTGCGGACGAGCAGTGTTGGTTGGTGAGTGCCCCGGTCGCGCGACGTGATGAAGCTTCTGGTAGACGAGTTCACGACCAAGATCACTCGCTGTACCAGGAGCTTCGTCGTGCTTGTCGACCCATCCGGGATCGATCTGTCCAGCTCAGCCCTGCGACACCTGGCCGGTCTGCTGGCCGTCCGCCGCGTGGAGGTAGGGACCCGGTGGCGCAGGCTCCCGGTTGGCCGGCAGGCGCTGCTGGTCCTGGCCCACCTGCGGTGCGGTCACACCTACACGCAGCTCGCGGCGGGCTTCGGAGTTGGCACCACCACCGTCTACCGTTACATCGTCGAAGCCGTTGAGATCCTGGCCGCCCTCGCCCCGGATCTCACGGCGGCATCCCACGCGGCGAAGTGGAAGGCGTTCGTCATCCTCGACGGGACGCTCCTACTCATCGACCGGATCGCCGCCGACCGGCCGTACTACTCCGGCAAGCACCACCGTCACGGCATGAACGTACAGGTCATCGCCGATCCCCTGGGCCGACTGCTGTGGGCCTCACCCGCACTGCCCGGCGCGGTCCACGACATCAAAGCCGCCCGCACCCACGGCATCATCGATGCCCTGACCACCGAGGACATCCCGTGCTGGGCGGACAAGGCATATCAGGGCGCCGGCGGGACGATCCGCGTCCCCTACCGAGGTCGGTGGGGGACGCTTTCCACCGGCCAGCAAGCCCACAACCGCTCCCACGCACGGATACGAGCACTCGGCGAACAGGCCGTCGCCACCCTCAAGTCCTGGCGGCTGCTGCGGAAGCTGCGGTGCAGCACCACCCGAATCACCGACCTGGTCAAAGCCATCCTCACCCTCTACCTGGCAGCCTCAAGCTGAGGTTGGCAAGGGGCTCAGTGCCGCGCTGTCGGTGGCTGCTTCTACTGTTGCCTCATGGGGAACTATTTTCAGACCGTCGTCGACCTCGACGCCACGTATGCGGACGCCCGCACCCTGGCAGACAGCGGACTCGACTGGCTGGTCAGGGAGGGGATCGTTCGGGCCGAGCTCACCGACTGTGTTCTCGGGGCGCCGTTGGGGCATCCGCCCGGTCCCTCCTGGGCCAAGGCGGTCGGTCAGGAGGACTGGGAGCCCAGCGACGGACTCAGGATCGAGACCAGCCGCACCGTATTCAACTGCGGTCAGGGCGAACCCAGGTTCGCGGTGTGCCCCCATTGTGCCGGGCGGGCGGATTTCTACACCGACCGGCTGGAGGAGATCGAGGGTGCGTGGGAACCCTTCGGTGAGGCCATCAGCGTCTGGAGCGACACAGGCAGCGCGGCAGTCGCCTGCCCGCATTGTCGGCGCCCTGGTGACCTGACTGCGTGGACCTGGTCGGATGACTACTTCGCCTTCGGGTATCTCGGTTTCGAGTTCTGGGACTGGCCCGACTTCAGCCCCGGGTTCATCGAAGGTCTCTCCCGCGCGCTCGGGGGGCATCGCACGGTTCTCATGGAAGGCAAACTCTGAGGGAGCCGGAGTTCGTACGTCCTCCCTCCCCCCGCTCAGCCCGGGGGGTGCTCGGAGCATGGCGAACAGGCCGCTGATGCGTTGGCGGGCGAGGCGGAGGAGGGCCTGGATGTGGGTTTAGGCGGGCGCGTTGCTTGTCGTAGTAGGCGCGGAAGGCCGGATTGGTGTTCATACAGGTGAAGATGGAAAGGAACATCGCCTGTTTGAGCTGCCGGTTGCAGCCTCGGGGTCCGTGTTCGCCGTGGATGGAGGCCCCGACGACCTCTTGGTCGGGGCGAGGCCAGCGTAGGAGGCGAGCTGGGCGGCGGTGGGAGGCTGGTCACCGTCGCCGACGGTGACCAGCAGGACGCAGCGGTCCTGACGCCGACGCCGGGTATCGGCGTCAGGACCGGGCGAAGAGGGTGAGCCTCCAGCAGGACGTTGATCTGGGCTTCCAGAGCCCGGCACTGAGCGTTGCATGAAGCGCCTGGTCGGCACGGGTTCACGATGAAGATCACCATCAGGTGCCGTTGCGCGTCCTGCGCGAGGAAGGCGTCTCCTTTCAACGCATAAAGACCTGGAAGAGCTCCCGCGATCCGGACTACGCAGCCAAGAAGGCGCGGGTGGAACACTTGTACGCGATCGCCGACGGCGAGGTCATCCCCGAGGAAGGCGAGCCGGACGTGGTTTTCTGCCTGGATGAGTTCAGCCCGCTAAACCTCCAGCCGAACCCGGGCCGGCAGTGGGCCGAACGCGGCGGCAAGCACAAGGATCCCGATCGCGGGCCCCGTCCGCGGCGACGGGCGACCTACACCCGCCCGCACGGGGTCCGACACCTGTTCGCCGCCTTGGACCTGGCCAAGGACAAGCTCTACGGCCACATCAAGCCGATCAAGAAACGCACCCAGTTCCTGGAGTTCTGCCGATATCTGCGCAGCCTCTACCCGCCCGAGGTCTGTATCGCGATCACCTGTGACAACTTCTCCCCGCACCTGACGACGAAGAAGTGCCAGCGCGTTGACGCCTGGGCGGCGTCAAACAACGTCGAGATCGCCTACACCCCGACCAACAGCTCCTGGCTGAACCGCATAGAAGCCCAGTTCACCGCCCTGCGCTACTTCACCCTCGATGGCACCGACCATGCCAGCCACAAAGAGCAGGGCAGCATGATCCGCCGCTACATCATCTGGCGAAACCGCCACGCCGACGATCAACGCCTACAAGCCGTGGTGGACAGGGCGAACGTTGCCTGATGCGCCATCAGGAGCCGGGTCATGGACAGTGGTGACGATGCCCTTGTGACGGAGCAGATCGCTTACTCGGGGCCCGCGCGGGCGGGTACGACCGGGCCTATGCCCAGTGTTGCTCCGATTCGACGGCCGAGCCGAAACGGTCGGCCGGGCATCCGGCCCGTGGGCGGCGGCTTCGTCGTCGGTACCGCCGGAACCGGCGGCCGCCCTCGGCTGACGGGCCAGAACAGCCGCCAAGCGGCGTGACCGGACGTCCCCGACGCCACCCGGCTCGCGGACAGTTCCCAGACCATCCACGTCACAACCCCGGCGTACGCGGTGGCACGGGGGTGGACTGGATGATGGAGGTAGTGGTCTGCCCGTGGAGGAGGAACCGGTCGAGGACCTCCTCGAACGTGTTGAGGTCGGTTGCATGGACCTTGATCAGGAAGCAGTCTTCACCGGTGATGCGATGACACTCACTAACCTGCGGCAGGCTTCGCGCAAGCTCGGCAATCTTCGGCAACTGCCCCGGGCCGGGGCGGACCCGGACGAAGGCGGCCACGGGATAGCCCAGCGCCGCCGGGTCCACGTCGAGGCGGTAGCCACGGATCACCTGGGTCTCACGCAGCCGCCGTACCCGGTCCCGGGCGGTGGGCACCGAGACCTCGACACGACGGGCCAGCTCCGCTGTGGCCAGCCGGGGGTCTGCGTCGAGCTCGGCCAGGATGGCTCGGTCCACGGCATCCACATCTTCACCTTCGCACTATCGAGAGCCGACTTGCACCATCAATCGTAAAGTATTTGACTGATCTGCTTGCTGCTTCGGGATGGTCCCGATGGTGCTTGCTTGCGATCATCTTCCCTGTGGTCAACTCGCTCTCGCACTTCCGTCCCGGTACCTCACCGTCACGCTTGACCGCTGCTGCCGATCGCGTCCCGTCGTCGGCGTTCTTCGTGACGAGCGCGGTCTTCCATTACCTCGGCCCCGCCTGCGCGGTCCTCCTCTTCGCCCGTATCGACGTGCTGGGCGTGGCCTGGCTGCGAATAGCATCGGCTGCGGTCGTCTTCGCCGCCTGGCGGCGCCCGTGGCGAGTGTGGGGCTCCTCTACCTGGCGGCAGCGTCGGCTGCTGCTGGCCCTTGGCACCGTACTCGGGGTGATGAACAGTGTGTTCTACCTCGCTTTGGATCGGCTGCCGCTCGGCACGGTCGGAGCCATCGAGTTCCTCGGCCCCGTTCTCCTGGCGGCCGTCGGCGTCCGCTCCCGCCGCAACGTGCTCGCGCTACTCCTGGCGGTCACCGGGGTCTATCTGCTCACCGATGTGCACCTCGTCGATGAACCGCTCGGCCTGGCACTCGCCTTCGGCAACTGTGTGCTCTTCACGTTCTACGTGATCCTCGGCCACCGTCTCGCCGAGAACGGCGGTGCGTCGGGCATCGACCGTCTCGGCGCCTCGATGCTGATCGCGATGATCGTGGTCGCCCCCGTCGGGATCACCGACGCCGCCGTCACCGTCACCACACCGGTCCTCCTGGCGGCCGCGTTCGGCGTGGGGATCTGCTCGTCGGTCATCCCCTACGTCTGCGATCAGCTCGCCATGGCCCGCATCTCCCGGGCGGCCTTCGCACTCATGCTGTCCCTGCTCCCCGCCACCGCGGCGATCATCGGCATCATCGTTCTCGCTCAGATCCCCTCCTGGCTCGAAGCCGTCGGCATCGCCCTGGTCATCACCGGAGTCGCGGTCCACCAGGAACGGAGGGAAACCGCATGAAATGCGGGCGTGGTCGGTGCCGTCCTGCGCGAAGTAGCGCGGGACGATGAACTGCGCCTCGGTGCGGTTCGGCCAGGAACTGTTGGTCGGCGTGTAGGCGAGCTCAACGTTGTTGACTGCGGGGGCGCGTCACTCCAACTACAGGGCAAAGGTTCTCTGACGTGGCACTAGAGAGGACGACACGGAAGGAGCACGCTCGGAGTCTTCCTGTCGGAGAAGGTCGGGCCGTTGGCGCGGGCGTAGCGCAGGGTTGGGAGGGTGATGTCGGGCGGGTGGTGGTCGTAGCTTCGCGCAGCCCCTACCGCCTGCTGGTCGTTGGCCGAGGACGCGTTCGTCAGCGACGTCGCCGCAATGGTGATGTCGTCGTCGACAGTGCCCACCTGCGGATTGATCAAGCGCTGACCGCTTGAGCTCGGCGTCGTTTGCCGACACTGGGCGCCCAGAGCACTGTCAATCGCGCACGGGGTTGCGGAGGTCCCGCAAAGCGGAGCCCAGTGCACGCAGCGCCGGCGTCGCGGAGGCGAGTGCGGCACGGTCGTCGGCGGGCAGTGTGGCCAGGGCGTCGGCGAACAGGGCGGCCCAGGCATTTTCA
Organism: Streptomyces sp. CA-250714; assembly: GCF_050936705.1. Taxonomy (NCBI): domain Bacteria; kingdom Bacillati; phylum Actinomycetota; class Actinomycetes; order Kitasatosporales; family Streptomycetaceae; genus Streptomyces; species Streptomyces sp. CA-250714. The sequence continues at coordinate 28,957 of NZ_JBNJMI010000001.1, forward strand.
ATCCGCGCCATTCCATGCTGGGCATCCAGCGTCGGGTACAGCCGCACGGCCCGGCGGTCCTCCGGGTCGGTCTCGCGGCGGATCAAGCCCTGGGCGACCAGGCCTCGCACGGTTGTACTGGCATTGCTCCCATGCAGCCCGAGTTCGCGCGCAAGGGCGCCCGTTCCTGTGCCCGGGGAATCCAACACATAGCGCAGGACCTCCAGGTCCGACGGCGGTAGCGGAAGCAGTCCCGCCTCATCGACCCCTCGCAGCCGCAGGACTCGCGCGAGGGCATAGATCGCGGGGGTCAGCTGCCTGGCTTCGCGCAGCAGCGCCTGTTCGTCGAGTTCGGCATCGCGCTTTGTCACCTTCCCATTCTAGCTTTTGCTATAGCTATATAGCTATAGTCAATCCGCCTGCTGTCCCTTCATTCCCCGGAGCGACCATGACCTCCCATGCCCCTGCCCACGTCGGCCGGTCGGTGCCGAAGCCAGCACCCCCGTCCCCGCCGGGCCGCCTCACCGCGGCCCTCGCTCTGCTGTCCTTCGTGATCCCACTGTCCACCGACATGTACCTTCCCGGTTTTCCGGCCATGGCCCGGGACCTGTCCACGGACGCCTCTGGCGTCCAACTCACCCTCACCGCCTTCCTCTTCGGGCTCGCCGCCGGCCAGCTAGTACTCGGTCCCCTCTCCGACCGGTACGGACGTCGGAAGCCGATCCTCGTAGGAACCGGTATCTGCACATTGGTCACGGTGCTGTGCGCCGTCGCCCCCTCGCTCGAGCTCCTGACCGGCCTGCGGTTCCTTATGGGATTCAGCGGGGCTGCAGGTGTAGTCGTCGGCCGGGCCGTGGTCTCAGACGTCGCGTCCGGCACGGCCGCCGCGAGGATCTTCGGCATGCTGATGGCCCTGGGCGGCATCGCCCCCATCGTGGCGCCGCTGGCCGGCGGGGCAATAGTGAACGGCTCCGGCGGATGGCGCACGGTCTTCTGGGTACTGGCTGGCGCGTCCGCGCTCATGTTCCTGGCCGCGTTGCTCCTCGTTCCGGAGAGTCTGCCTGCCGAACGCCGACACGCCGGCGGCATCGGCGCAACGCTCAAGGTCGCCGTCTCGGTCCTGACCGACCGCTTTTACCTCGGCTACACACTTGCCTTCTGCTTCGCCAGTGCCACCCTGTTCTGCTACATCGCCGCTTCCCCCTTCCTGCTGCAAAACGTTCTGGACCTCAGCGTCGGCGAGGCATCCATGGCCTTTACCGTCGGCGCCCTCACCGCCACCGCCTCCAGCGCCGCCGCGACCCGTCTCGTGAGCCGCTACGGCTCTCGGCTCCTGCTGAACATCGGACTGGCCGTGCTGCTGGTGTCGAGCGCCGTCGCCCTGCTCGTCACCGCCACCGGAAATCTCAGTCGGGTGTGGGCCCTGGGCTTGGTCGGCATCGGCTTCCTCGGCCTCGGGCAGGTCTTCGCCACCGCCACCGCACTCGCCCTCGAACGCGTGCCGCACGCGGCCGGTACCGGTTCGGCAGTGCTCGGCACACTGCAAAGCGTCCTGGGCGCGGCCGTCGCTCCCCTGATGGGCATCGCGGGCGGCCACACCGTCATGCCGCTCTTCCTCGGCATGACCGGCTGCGCATTGATTGCCACGCTCGCACTGTGGTTGACCAGGCAAGATCCAAATCTGGCGTGGCAATAGCCATAGCCGCACGAGACAGTTGACAATCGACATATGAACGAGCCACGCCAGCAGACGGCTTTCGCTGCACCACCGGTCTACCCGCTCCGGTGATCCCGGGCCCCGCTGTGCACATCGGGACGACGAACGGTGATCCAGGGCGAGCGTCTCGATCCGGGCACGGTCGGAATCAGCAGGTCGAGCCGCTTGCTCATGCCGAGACGGAAGGTGCCGTACGGGTTGATCACGGCGTCGGAGCTCTCTTGGGCGTCCCCGTTTACCGAGCTGAGACCGCGTCACTTCGGCAAGCTGGTCACCGCGCTGCGACGCGAGAGTGCAGCCAGGGAGCCTGCCGCTGGAAGTCCGCGTGCTTCTGGTTGCCGCCTACTGGCGGACGAACCTGACCCTGTGCCATAGCTGTCCGGGGTGTCCGAGCCGGCCGCCGACCGGTTCGACCGCGCGGCAGGTCGCCGCAGCGGTGGCGCGGCCACCTGCCGCGCTACCGCGTACAACGGCGATGTCGACCGGATGGACACAGGCGGTCGGCCATTGCGTACCGGCGAAGAGCGGCTCGGAGCGCACATCAGCGACTGCGTTCGTGTCGTTCGAGGTGGATGCCGGTGAAGACGGCGACCTTTGCGCGCAGGACCCAGGGGTCGAAGGGCTTGGCGAGGTAGTCCACGGCGCCGGCCGCGTAGCCGCGTGCGAAGTCGCCGGTGCCCATAGCGGTCAGGAAGATGATGGGGATGTCACGGGTACGGCTGCGGCGTTTGATGTGGGCGGCGATCTCGTAGCCGTCCATGCCGGGCATCTGCACATCCAGCAGGATCACGGCGAAGTCGTCGTGGTCCAGCAGCGCCTTGAGCGCCTCCCGTCCGGAGGAGACCGCCACGATCTCCTGGTCGAGGGAGTCGAGGAACGCCTTCATCGCCATACGGTTGTTCTCGTCGTTGTCCACGAGCAGTACCCGCGGCATCCGTCTGGCCTCATGCCCTGGGCCGACAACAGACGGGAAGAGCCCCTCCCCCGCCCCCCTCCCCTCCTTGTTCTTCGGCTTCCGTGACTCCTCCAGGCTGCGCAGCTGCCGCTCCAGCAGCCCGCACCGCTCCTCGGCCTGCGCGCGACGCAGCTCGGTCTCGCGTACCTCCGATTGGAGTCTGCGGACTTCCTCCCGCAGTTCGTCACGTTCGCGCAGGAGACCCTCGAGGTCGGGCGCGGCTTCGCCCAGGGCGTTGGCGCGTGCGCGTTCGGCTCCCCAGTCGGCTTCGAGCTGGTTGAGGCGTACCTCCAGGTCGGCGTGCGGTGCTGACGGCCCAGCATGGGCCTCACCCAGGACATTCTTGTGGCTTCTTGAGACGCGGGATTCGCGGTCGGCCTGGCCAGCTGGCTCTCCAGCACCGCCACCCCATGTTTCGGTGAGGGGGTTGCGCGGACGGCTCGGTGGTGGAGTGTGCGCAGCAGTTCCATGGTCTCGGGTCGTGGCGGCAGCGCCGCGGTCGGTGAACAGGTCGTTGATGACCTCCCAGGGCGGTACGCGGGTGCTATTCAGATAGCGGGAGAAGGTACCGGCGTCCCTCGCGCGGCGGGCGGCGCAGCGGCGGACGGAGACGGCCAGACCGTCGAAGAGTTCCCGCAGCGCTTCCGCCAGTTCCCGGGTCTCTCGCGGCAACTGGTTGGATATGGGCTTGAGGTCACCCAGGGGCACTGCCTTCCGGGCCGTTCCCAGACGCCGAAGGGGGCTGTTCAGGGGCGACGAGCCGGTTGAAGAAGCCGCCCCAGCCCCGCGCTGCCGAAGCCGCACAGCACGCTCTGCGGCGCACCGCTCCCCGCCCAGACCGTCAGTACCGCGGCGGCGAGACCGGCCAACAGCGCAAGTAACAGCAAAACCGTTGCCGGGAAACTGGCAACATCCAGGCAACGCACTTCCTGCCTGCACGCGTAGCGCAGACAGCTCTGAAGCCGCTGGGGCTCTGTACGCGAGAAGGGGTTCTGGCTCAACTTCCGTGATGCCGTCACCTTCCGTCACGGCACGAGGACTCGTTTCCGAAGGAGTTCGAACCAACCAGCCCGGCCGCCACCGCGTACGGACCAGTCCGCCGCATGGGGAATCTGCAGACGTCGCCCGCGTTGCCGTCCCGTTCGGCGCCCCTGTCCGCGTTGCGCTAGAGGAACAAGAATCCGATGGCGAGGGCGGCGATGAGCGTGCCGATGACCGCCGCGAGAGTGAGCTCGGACGCGGTGGCCCGACGCTGGCGCCGTATCCAGAAGAAGAAGAACACCGCGGCCGGGATCGACACCACTGCGCCGGTGACTGCCCCGGGAGAGTAGTCGCCCAGCGCGATCCAGGCGGCCAGGTGGAAGAGGGCGTTGACGGCGAACTGCCACTGGAAGGCGGCGGCCAGCACCACCCAGGCGCCGTGCCGGCCGGCCAGCGCGGCCCGCCAGGAGACGATGAGCACCAGCAGCATCAGCGGGATGTGGTACGCGGCGAACATGCCGGTGGTCTCCGGACCGAAGTGCTCCGAAGCCCATGCAGCGAACCCCTGTAGCTCCTCAAGGGTGTGCAGTACGTAGACCAGGTAGGGCAGCAGGAACGGCGCAGCGGCTAGCCAAGGCGTGGGGCGCAGGTCGGCTGCGGGGCGGGTGAGCGGGGTGGCCACGTAGATACCTCCGGGGGGTTCTCGGGTGTCCGCTAGAATATGAGGGATCCCTCGCTTTCGGTACTCGCCTTCGGAGGCCCCGATGTCCCGCTCGTCATCTGGGTATCGGCCCAGGAAGACACCGGTCCAGCAGCGTGCCTGGCGCACCAGGGAGCGGATCCTGGCCGGTGCGGCTCGCGTTTTCGCCGAGCACGGCTACGCCGCCGGAACCACGGACCGGATCGCCGCGGTGGCCGGGCTGTCGGTCGGATCGCTCTACCAGTACTTCCCCAACAAGGACGCCATCCTCGTGGTGCTCGCCCAGGCGCACCTTGAGCAGACCGCCGAGGCGGTACGAGCGAGCCTGAGCCAACCCCGGCCGGCGCAGGAGTGGCTGCCGGAACTGACCTCTGCAGTGGTCCGGCTGCATGCCGAGAACCCACGGCTGCACCAAGTGCTGTTCGAGGAAGCCCCTCGGCCGCCCCAACTGCTGGCCCGCTTCCGGCAGGTGGAGCAGGACGCAGTGGAAGCCGCCGCCGCGCTGCTGCGCTCCGACCCCGAGGTGCACCTCGACCGGCCAGAGCTGGCCGCCCGCATGGTGCTGGCCACCGTCGAGTCACTGACCCACCGCTTCACCAGCCGCAGCCACCACCTCGACACCGCCCACCTGACCAACCAGATCGTGACAATGACCACCGCATATCTGCAGACCTGCCGAACCCCTCAATAGAGCCTCGGCCCGGCCCCGACGTCATCACCTGTCGGGGCCTACTTCTCGGAGGCTGTCGCGGGCATAAGCCGTCACTCAGCGTGTGCGCTTCACGGAAGTTGAGCCAGAGCCGTCAGTCGGCCCCAGCATGACGGCCCGAACTGGGACCGCTTCGTGAAGATCAATGACGGTGCGAAGCAGCGCCACCGCGAGGCACAGCACAAGTCGTTGGTTGCGCAAGGTCAGGCGCGGTTCCAGTTCCCGCAGTGCGTGGGCGAGGGGTTGGAGATCCGGCGGACGCAGACCATGAGTTGGTCGTGCTTGTTGTAGAGGATGCCGGTGCGTGCCGCGTAGTCGCCGTCCGACGTCGCGTAGACCTTCATCCAGTCGGCGAACCCGTACTTGTCGCTGACCAGCGCGATTTCCGTGTCCTTGCGGGAGGTGCGGACGAATCCGAAGGTCTTGATGGCCTCGCCTTCGTCTATGCGGATGCGCATGACCGCCTTGGTGTGGTTGCCGACCTTGACGGTGGTTCCGGGGACATCGGGTCCGGCGCCGGGGTATTCGTGGTCGTCGTAACTGGCCTTGGCTTTGAGGTGGAGGTCAGGGTAGTTGTCGATCTTGCCCAGGCCGGTACCGTTCTGCCGGTGGCCGCCGGCGTCCTCGCGGAGCCACGCCCCGCACTTCCGTTCGTCGGGGTCCACGATGCAGCCCCGGATGGAGGTGTTGCGGTTGTCCAGGACCCCGGTCTCGATCTCCTCGCCCCACTCTTCGGATTCCTTCTTACCCCAGCACTTCTGGCCGCTCTTCTTGTCCTCGATGTAGAACTTCACATGGGGTCCACCGGCGGTCAGGACGCCGTAGGTGTCCTCCCGCAGGTAGTGCTGCTGCCACATCTGCAGCTTGGAGTCCTCGACTTCCGGGTTGTACTTCTTCTCATCGGGATAGAGCTTGTCGCTGCCCCAGTCGAAGCCTTCGTCATCGCAGCTATTTCGCGGCTCGGGCGCCGCAGGCTGCCCGGTAGCGGAGCCGCCGGTTGCGGCCAGTACGCCTGCCGCTAGAAGCAGCGAGGCGAAGCCGATTGTGGCCGCGCGGTTCTTTCCCATCGAAATCCCCCGTCCGCTGTCGTCCCGTCCGGGCAGCGGGAGTACGCATAGCTCGGTGCTGCGGAGCCCTGCAATGCTGCCGGGGGTGATGCTCCTCGCCCTCACGCGCCACCGGAAGGTGTTTCGGGGCTGCCCGAAACACAGAGACCCGTGACGGCTTCCGTCCCTCACGACCTTGTCATTCGCCCTCCCCACCCCCGTGTGCCGTGTGAGGGGTGCATCGAGTGCTCGTGCCAGTACATGCCCGGCCGGTGCCAGCCGTGCGATGAGGCTGACCGTGCTGAGGCGCGCCTGTCGCCAGGACGTGGCCCGCTGGAAGGCACAGCGGGAGGCCGGTGCCACCTATGCCAAGGGCCGAAGCGGGACCCGGTTGCACCGCTGGGTTGTCGGAGGTACGCGATCTGGGGCGGTTCATCTTCCATCCGCGGCTGCCGGAGCTGTACACCGCGGAGGAGCTGCGGCCGAAGGGCTGCCGCACCAGGCGCTGTGCCATCTGCGGCCCCGACCCGCTGTAGGCCCCGGGGGCCCGAGCTGTGCGGGGTGCCCGGTTGCGGTGTCAGAACAACAGGCGATCGGTGACCGTGACTGTGGGGTGGGTCTGTACGCGCAGTTCTCCGCTGCATTCACCCATGCCAAAACGGGTGACCAGGCACTTTCTCTCCGGGGCGGCCCGGATGATCAGTTCGGTGGCGCTCTCGCGGAACAGGTCGAGGACTGTCGCTCCTGTGCTGTTGGTCCACTGCAGGCGGACGGATCTGTCCAGCGGGCTGTAGACGAAGGTGAGGTGTTCGCCGCCCGCGTAGGAACGTGGGCATCGTCGGATCACCTCCGCGCGGGCGGAGAGCACCATACCGACAGGGTGCGCGGGCCCCGAAGGACCGGATCACCTCCGCGCGGGCGGAGAGCACCACGAGCAGGGGGCCGAGCTGGCGTTGCTGCACGGATCACCTCCTCGCGGGCGGAGAGCACTGCCCGGAACTTCAACAGCCGGGGCAGGTCCGCGGATCACCTCCGCGCGGGCGGAGAGCACGGTTCTCCGCCGTGCGGGGCAGTGTCCCGTGGCGGATCACCTCCGCGCGGGCGGAGAGCACGCGCTCGGCGGCAAGGGCGAGCCGGTAGGCGTCGGATCACCTCCGCGCGGGCGGAGAGCACGCTTCCCGACCTGGGGTTCAGGGGGGCGGTTTGCTGGTTCTTTACCGCCGGGCTTGGTGGGTTGGTGGCTTGCATGCGGATGAGGGTAAGGCCGTCGAAGTCTTGTGGGATGCGGCGGCGTTGGCCTGCGGTGCGGAGGGTGAAGCCTTGTTCGTTGGGTGCGGGGTGGATGAGGACGGCTGCGCCGTCGCCGACGACGGCGGAGGCTGCTTCCCATAGTTGGTCGCGTACGCGGGCGGAGACGGTGCCGACGAAGATGCCAGGGACGACTTCGATGGTCCAGCGGCTGAGGGCGCCGCGGAGGGAGTCGGGGACTGCGGTGGTGGCCAGGACGGTCATGGCGGGCATGTCAGTCCGCTCCTGCGTAGTTGGTTCCGGCGGGCACGGTGCCCGTCTTGGGGTCCCACAGGTCGACGAGCGGTACGTCGGTGCGTTCAGTGCCCTCCTCGTCCCATTCGGACTCGGGGTCGAGAAGGGCTTGGACGTCTTTGACGATGTTCGGCAGGAGTTTGATCAGCCGCATCTGATCGCGCAGTTGTCTGCGGGCGTCGCTTTCGGGGTTGGTGCTGGCGTGGAGGGAGAAGGCGAGGGGGATGGTGGTGCGGGCTTTGTAGAGGTCGGCGATGTCGTAGACGAAGGAGTGCTGTTTGCCGGTGTGGACGAAGCCGAGGGCTGGTGAGCAGCCCATGGCGAGGACGGCGGCGTGGACGACGCCGTAGAGGCTGGTGTTGGCGGCGGAGAGGGCCTGGTTGACGGGGTCTTGGTCGTGCCAGTTGCGGGGGTCGTAGTTGCGGCGGAAGCGGCCGATGCGGTGCTGGTCGGCGAAGATTTTGTAGAGCGCTTTCATGCGCTGGCCTTCCAGGCCGCGTAGCTGCTGGAGGGTGGTGCCTGGTGGGACGTCCTGGCCGAAGCGCATCTGGTACATGCGTGTGGCCACTTCCAGGCGGCGTTGTTCGTTGGCCCAGGCGCGGGTTTGGTGTTCGAGCCAGGTGGTGGTCAGGGAGTCGGGCAGGATGCCGGCGTAGGCGCGGACGGCTCCGGCTCCGCTGATGACGACGGTGGTGCCGTGCCGGGCCAGGGTGGCCAGTGCCCGGGCGGTGATGGAGGTGCCGGGTCCCAGCAGGAGGCAGGAGAGGGAGGCGGTGGGGATGTAGACGGTGTCGGTGCCGCGGGTGGTGTCGATCTGGGCGCACACGCCGGTGTCGTCCTGGACGATGCGGGCGATGTCCACGTAGAGGAAGGACAGGGAGTCGGCGACGGCGGGCAGCATGGTGAGGGTCGGCCGTGCCAGCCGCGCCGCCCCGTTCGCGGAGGAGGACGGGGCGGGCGTCATGAGCGTGGTGCGGGGGCGAGGCTGAGGAGTCCGGCGCCGTAGGAGCGGCCTTTGCCGATGCCGGCGAGGACTGCGGTGATCACCGCTTGCAGGTCGGTGACGGTGGCTTGTCCGTCGAAGCGGTTGACGGCGTGTGCCATGCCGGGCTCGGCACGGCTGCGGAGGGTGGACAGGTGGGTGGGCTGGATGGTCAGCAGGTTCAGCCCGGCGGTTTCGGCGCGGCGGTGCCACCAGTCGGCTGCCTCCTGTCCGCTGAGTGCTTTGAGTTTGCCGCGTGTGCGTCCTTTGGCGGCTTCTTCGGGTGTGGGGCGCAGCCGTTTGCAGGTGTTGGCGGCGATGCGGTAGCGCACCTGCATGCCCTCGCTCAACGCGTGGAACATCGGGGTCAGGTCGCGGACCTGGGCCTGTCCGTAGCCGTCGGGGAGGCGACCTGGGTCGGGGGTGGTGCGGGACTGGGCCAGCACGACGGGTCCGGTGTCGGTCTCATCCAGGCGGAAGAGGAGCCCGCTGTCGGCGCGGGCGCTGTCCCCCAGGTGGTCGGGCATCAGCCGCATGAGGGTCTTGTGGAGCTGGCCGGCGTCGGCGAGGTCGCGTCGCACCCGGCCGTTGCGGGGGTTGAGGTGGATGCGGGTGAGGTAGGCGGTGGGCGTCACGCCGGTTCCTCCTTCGCGCAGGCTGCCAGGGCGTAGTCGATCAGCGCCCGGGAAGAGGGACGGGGCGCGTACAAGGTGGCGGGGAGCTCTTCGGTGGTGCGCCACAGGGGGCGGCTGCTGAAGCGGCGGTCGCCTGGGGTGAAGCTGAGCGGTACGTCGGTGGTCTCGTATCGCTGCGCGGTGGCCATGCCTTCGGGCGGGGTGTCCCAGATGAAGTCGACCGGCACGGTTTTGCGTCCCGGTGCGGGCTGGTGGCTCGAACTGAGCGGAACTCGCTCGGTCAGCTCGCGGACGGGATCCTCGACATCGGTGCGTAGCAGCAGGGGTTCGTCGGGCACGCAGGCGCGGCGGCCGAGGCCGGGGGCCCATACCGGGGTCTCCAGCGCGTCGGTGATCTGGGCGATGAGCCGGTCGGGGCCGGTGACGGCGACGACGAAGACGGCGTCGGAGAGGTAGTGCCGGCGTGAGACGAGGGCGGTGTCGCGGCGTTTGCCCTCGCTGGTGGGCAGACCGTGGGAGGCGGGCAGTCCGCCTCCCACGGTGTGGAAGTCCTCGATCAGGCGGCCGGGACGGTCGATGCGGACCGTGAACCCCAACGGACCGTAGGGGTCCAGGTTCTCGTCGCGGCGCCGTCCTTGGGCGGCGGCGAACATGCCGATCAGTCCGGAGCGGGTGGGGAAGGGCAGGGTGTCGCGGTTGCCGAAGACCGAGCGTTCCCCCCAGGACTGCAAGGGCCCGGCCAGGCGCAGGAGCATGCTGGTCACGCCGCACCCTTCGGCGTGAGCGCAGCGGTCACCAGGGCATCGATGAGGTCCGGGAAGCTGTCATGACGCGGCCCCAGGTTGGCGAGTTCCTCGGTATCCACGCCGGCGTGGCCGTGCGCGAGCCGCCGCTTGCCTGCGGTCAGGCGCTCGACGTCTCCGGCGTAGGCGGACAGCGCCTGACGGGAGGGGGCACCCAGGCCCTGGGCGCCGCCGCGGACGGGCTTCTCGAACGCGGGGGCCAGGGAGATCGGCCGGCGGGAGCGGACCGCGCCGTAGAGGAGGTCGGGGATGGTGTGCGGGGCGGTGCTGTTCTTCTTCGCCTGCGGCAGCGACATCACAAACGCCTCAACGAACAGGCCCAGCAGGTGCCTGCCGCGCTCCAGATCCCCGTCGAGGTTGGTCAGGAGGTCTTCGACGTTGACGGTGGCGAACCGGTAGAAGGTGCCCGCGCTGTACTCGGCGGTCTGCATATGGCCGCTGCCGGTCTGCTCTTCGGGCAGCCAGTCGTCGACGGCGGTGAAGAAGTCCGGCTGCGGGTCGGTGCCGCTGGTGGTGAACGCGTGGGCGACCTGCACCGCCCCGTCCACCCTCCCGCCGGGCAGCTCCGCCAGCATCCGGCCGAACAAGTCGATGCTCGCCGTGCGGCCCTTGAGCAGCTCCGCGATACGCGCGGTGGGCAGCACCGCATCAGGCTTCTTCTTGCCCTGCTTGGCCTTCCCTGCTGCTTCGAGAGCCGTCTCCAGAGCCTCGCGGTGCTCACGGCAGACGGCCGCCAGCTCGCCGATCGCGGCCTGCGGCACGTAGAGCAGGACAGCCGTCTGCCCGTCCTCCACCTTCAGCCCTTCCTTGCCCGCCGAGCGGGCCACCTGCTCACCGGCGAAGGCCGCCAGCTCCTGTGGCCAGCCTTCCGCGGTCAGGGCCTCGGTGACCTTCGCCGGCACCAGACGGGTGCGCTTGGCGTACTCCCCCAGCTGCTCCTCGACCTCGTGGCGGATCTCCCGCTTCCACGCCTGGCTGGACGCCCGGGTGCGGTCGGCATCTCCATAACGCACGGTCTTGGGGATGCCCAGCTCGTCACGGTTGAGGTTGGCGAACGGAATGGACTGCAGCACGTGCAGATCCAGGTAACGGGCCATCAGAAGAGCTCACTTTCATTCTCGGAAGAGGAAGAGGGGTGTAGCGCGGCGGCAGATCAGGCTTCGTCGGCAGAGGGATGCAGAGTGCGGTAGAAGGTCTGCAGCCAGCGCGTGGCGACCTCATCCCGCGACCACTCCCATGCGGCCAGGTCATCCAGGAGCACCGCCCAGTCCACCGCGATACCGCGGCTGCGCAGGTAGCGGGTCAGCTCCGGCAGGCGAGTGTGGAGGGTGTAGCTGCTGGAGCGGGTCAGAAGGTGCAGGCGCTTCTCGGTGGTGTCCTGATTGAGGGCCTGCTTGCCCGGCAGCCGCACGCCGCGTGCCAGCGCTGCGCCCAGATTCGCCTTCCGGCACCTGTCCCACCAGACCTGGTCACCATCCGGTGCGGCTGCGGATTCCCGGCCTTGTCCGGTGGATGTGGCGTCGGCGGCTTCGGCTTCCGAATCCGGGCTGGTGTCCTCTTCGTCGGCCACGGGGTCCTCGTCAGCAGCGGTGGGCTGCCGCGAGCTGTCGGCGATCAGCGCGGCGACGGTGTAGTAGGGCTGCTGCCGCGCATAAGACCATTTCTCGGAGACATGGCGGGCCAGGTAGCGGTGCATGCGCCCGCACTTGGTGACCGGCTGCCGCACGCCGCTCCTCAAGGCCGCCCTGGCACCGGTGTCCGAGCGGCACAAGGCGTCCATGTCTGCGACGAACTGGTCCAAGCGCTGCCACCGCTTCTCACTCGGCCGCGTGAGGGAAGGGGATGTCACAGGGTCTCCTTGCTCTGCTTGTGCAGGACGGCCAGGGCGTGGCTGATGGCCCGGGCCTGCTTCCAGCCGCGTTCGGCACCGCCCACCGCAGCGCGCAGCGCCTCGGCCGCCACCTGCACGAAGACGCCTCGCGGGTCCTTCTCGGTCCGCAGCAGATCCCAGAACGCCGTCTCGGCCCGCGGCCAGTACTCGGTCAGTGCAAGCTGCCGCCACGGGCCCGGGTTCTTCCGGTCGATCTTGACCTGCTTGCCCTCCTCCGGCGGCGGAGAGACCGACTCGGCCCAGGCCAGCATGGCGGCGAACTCCAGCAGCCTGCTGTGCCTCTCCACACATTCCCTGCAGGCAGCGATCCGGCGAGCCTTGGAGAGGTCCTGCTCTTCCAGCCAGTCCAGCAGCGGCGGGCTGGTGGCGGAGAACCAGGCTCTGTCCACCTGCTGCCCGTCCTGCACGAACCCGTAGGCGCGCACCCGCACATGAGGCCGCAGCCTGGCCGGGACGACAGCCAGGTCGTCACAGATCAGCGGACGCGATGTCCCCGCCGTACGGTCGCTCTTGAGCAGCAGCGCATCCAGATCCCGCCACAGCGCCCTATCCGCCCTCGCCTCCCGCGCGTACCGGCTCCCCTGCTGCGAGGTATCCGTGATCACGTAAGGGTCGACTGTCTCCAGCGGCGCCTGCCGGCTCGCCCACGTCTGATACGCGTCCCGCACGCCCTGCCCGTCCTCGGAGGGCACCAGCAGCATCGCGTGCCGCGAACGGCCCGCCAGCAGCCGCCCCGGCCACGTCACCGGCGGCAGCCCGCGCTGCGGATCCGGCGCCTGGGCCTCCTCCCATGGGGCCGCATCCGGCACTTCCTCATCGGTATCGCGCGGTCTGGGGATGCCCAGCAGCAGCGTCTCGAACAGGTTCCGCCCCACCGGATGGAACGAGACCGTCTTCCGCAGTGGGCCCGCCGTCGTGTTCGCGTCCGACTTGCCCGCTACGGTGCGCGCCGTGCACCGCCCCGACGGCCCGTAGTAGTGCTGGGCGATCACATGCCACAACGCCTCCGGCACCGACAGCGCAGAAGACGCCACATCAGAGGACGGGCCCCACCACACCGGGTTGTTGCCCGCCGCACGCCCGAAAACGATCTTGTTGGTCCCCGACGTCTTCGCGCACTGCTGCGCCAGCAACGCGTCCTGCAGAAAAGGCCGCTGTCCGCCGAAGACGAAGAACCGGTCAGCCAGATCCTCGCGTTCGAAGTAGCCGTTGACCGCCTCCTGATCGAAGGCTTCCGCTGCCAGGGCAGCGTTGCGGTCCTTGAGCCACTCGACCGCCTCGCGGTCCTCCTCCGGATCGGCCAGGCCCGCAATCCGCGCCGCCATCACCACCAGGATCCGCAACAGACCCGAAGCGGCAGGCGGAACCGGGATGGCGAGCTCCACGATCTCGTGGGCCCGCACGAACAACTCCCGCAGCCCCACCATCTGCGTCCCGTCAGCCGTGCGCACCAGGACCCACGGCTCCTCGCGCACATCCCAAAACGGGCTGTCCACCACTCGCTACTCCTCCCCTGGCCAGGCAGAACCGAAGCGCCGCACCCACACCCGCAACAACGCACGGCGCGACGCCGCGCCTGCTTCCAGTGCGGAGCAGACCGGCCCACCGCCGCCCCCCAGCCGACGCCCGAGCCCTGCATACTAGGGGGTCTTTCCTGATTCAGTAGGACGAACTGGTTTATTGACGTACGAGACCCAGCTCGTCGTCCAAGCGGAAACGCACCGACCCCACGTGCACCGCCGCATCGACAGCTCCCGGCTCCTCGTTCACCAGCAGCACCAGATCACTCAAAAGAGGCTGCTCCTCCCACGCTTGCGGCGGCGACTGCTGGTCACCGCGCTGTGCGAGGTAGCTTGCGCGTACGGGGATGGTGCGCCGCATCACTGTGCGAACGTCCGCAGGTGCCAGGCGCCCGCCTCTCCCGGGGTCAGGAAGCGGCTGCTCGCCGGCCCGGTCGAGCGTGATGCACCCGTCTTCCTGGCGGAAGCAGCACAGGACGCGAACCGAGTCGGCTCCCAGCCGGGTCGCCGCCTGCACCTCATCCAGCGCCTCCCGGTGCATCTCGTGCAGCCCCTGCAGCGCCCTGGGGCCGGGCACCGCCGCACACCGCCCCACATGCTCCTGCGCCATGAGATCGCCCTGGAGGCGCAGATACTGCTCGTAGCGCTTCTCCTCCACCCCGGCCGGCACCTTCACATGCACCCGTTCGACCAGACGCTGAACCTCACCGGGGATATCGACCCACCCACCGGGCTGCTCCTCCAGGGCCTCGACAGTGGCCGAGAGCAGGTAGGCGGGATAGACGCTGCCCCAGTGCTTGGGCGGCTCCTGCTCCCCATCCAGGGAGTTGAGCACGACCAGCCTGGGCCCGCCCGCCCACTCCGGCCGGGTCCGGTAGCGGTCGGGGCAGCCGGAGCGCTGCCAGAAGTCCTCATGCCGCCAGCAGCGTCCCGCGCGCTGCAACAGCTGCGACAGGGGTGCCAGATCGCTGATGAGCAGATCGACATCCAGATCGAGTGACTGCTCGATCACCTGGGTCGCCACCACCACCGTCCGGCCCGGAACACGCCCCCTCCGGCCCAGCCGCGAGGTGATCTGCCGCGCCCGCGCCTCCCGCACCTCGCCGGGCAACTGCGCGTGCAGCAAGATGAGCTCATCACCCGGCTGCAAATCCGCATGGTCCCGCAGGTGCAGGTAGGTAGCCTGCGCGTCCGCCACCGTGGAGCACACCACCGCAGCAGACCCCTGGCCCTCTGCCAAAGGAGCCAACTCCCGCCCGATCGCTGCCAGGCGCCCCGCATCCTGGGGCAAACGGTGGCTGACCGGCTCCACACACACCGAGAGACGGGCGGCCCGATGCTCCTGGTGCTGCTCTTGGCGCCCGGACGACATCGGCGTCGCTTCGGCCGTCTGCGCACCCACGAACAGCCACCCGGGGTAAGCCGACTGAAACGACCGGCCCTTCAACTGCCGCTTCTTCCAGCCCGCGCCTCGCAGATAGGCGCGCACCAACTGGTCCCCCGCCGTGCTGGGCAGTGTCGCCGACAACAACACCACCGGGCAGCCGAACCGCCCCAGCCACGACAACAGCCGCTGCAACAGCTCCCGCTCGTAGGGCTCATACGCATGAGCCTCATCAACCACAAACGTCTTCCCCGTCAGCCCCAACAGCCGCAGACTGTTGTGCCGCACCGGAAGGACAGACAACAGCGCCTGGTCGAACGTCCCCACCGCATACTGCGCCAGCAGCGCCCTCTTCGACCCGCGCAGCCACGCCCCCGGCCTGGCCCGCTCCCACTCCGCAGCCGCCGAGGCGCCTTCCGGCTCCTCATGGCTGACCACCCGACTGCCAGAGGCCAGTTCCGCATCCCCGTACGCCTCGTTCAGCCACGCCATGCTGTGCGTCAACGTGACCGCCGAGACGCCCCCCGCAGACTGGCGGGCGACCGCCGTGGCAACCCGCTTGTACATCTCATCGCTCGTCGCCATCGTCGGCAGCACAAAACACAGACCACGCGTCCCCGCCGCCTGGGACAGGACCCGCTCCGCCTCCAGCGCCGTCTCGGTCTTACCGTCCCCCGGAGCAGCGGTCACCACCAGAATGCCCGCGCCCTGCACCGCAGCTGGCAACTCCTCCATCACCGAGCGCTGAAGCGGATTGGGCTCCTGGACCTGGTGCAGCTCCGCAAACGGCAGCCGCTCCAGATCCGCCCTGGCCAGACCCGCCTGCTCGATCACCTCTCCCGCACTGCGCACCGCCTCCCGGAAATGCGACCCGGCCGTGGCCTTCTCGGACACGTCCTTGGCCAGCCAGTAGTCCTCCTGACTCGCCAACCAGTCCGCAAGGATCACCAGCCCCGTCACCAGCACCCCCACCGCAGCAGGCACCTGCGCCGGCACCCTCGGTCCGCCCACCTGCTCGTGCACGAAGGCGACATACTCCCGCCGAAGACGATCCCAGCTGGCGCCACCCAGCCCCGCCACACAGTCGGCCGACGCAAGGACCAACGGGTCCGCCTGCTGGAAACGCCCATGATGACCGCCGAGGATCCCCGCGACACCCGCCGCCACCCCCTCAAGCTCATCGGCTCCGTACCCCAACTCCACCAACGGCCCGAACGCCGTGAACATGGACGCCCGCGCATGCCCCACCCGCTCGACATCCCCCACATCCGCACGCAGCGCAGGACTCACCGTCCTAAACGCGCCCGGGGCACACTGCTGAAAACCAGGCGTCAACTTCCCCAGGTCATGCAACCCAGCCCAAAAAGCCACCAACCCCCTAGCCACCCCCTGCGGAACACCCAGCCCCCGGGCAATCCACACCCGCTGATTCGAAGACAGGAACCGATCCCACAGCCCAGCAGCAATCGCCGCACTGTCCAGCAGATGGAAAAACAGCGGATACACCACACCACGCCGCTCCAACGCCTTCCCCCACGGCGACCGATCCCCCGGACCACCACACCCCAACACAAGCCCTCCCCTGTAGCGTCAACTCCCCTACCACTACCTAAACAGGACCCACTGACAACGAGGGCACAGATGACAGTGCTGAGGACTCGCCCTACCTCCCGACAGCCGACCAACCCAACAGTCAACAACCGGCAAAGCTCCCAGTAAGCTGCAGGTCAGGAAGTGTTCTCTCCGCCCGCGCGGAGGTGGTCCGCGACCGGGCGGGCCCCCGCCGGAAGCCCGACAGTTCTCTCCGCCCGCGCGGAGGTGGTCCGAACCCTGCGGGCTGAGAGACATCCCCAGACCCGTTCTCTCCGCCCGCGCGGAGGTGGTCCGCCGTGGAGCCGGTAGCCCTGGGCGTGGAAGTGGTTCTCTCCGCCCGCGCGGAGGTGGTCCAGACTGCGGTGCCTCCCAGAGCCAGGGGCCCGGCGTTCTCTCCGCCCGCGCGGAGGTGGTCCGCTGCGCCAGGGCCTCGCCAGTCCCGGCCGGGCGTTCTCTCCGCCCGCGCGGAGGTGGTCCGTGCTGGCGCTGCGACGAGACCGCAGTGGAGGGGTTCTCTCCGCCCGCGCGGAGGTGGTCCGCGCCCCGGGCGGGATTCGATCCCGCACCTCACGTTCTCTCCGCCCGCGCGGAGGTGGTCCGGCAGAGTCCCGGCAGGTCGCCGTTGCCACGATGTTCTCTCCGCCCGCGCGGAGGTGGTCCGGTCGAAGCCGCCACGGAACGCGAGGTCGGCGAGTTCTCTCCGCCCGCGCGGAGGTGGTCCGTGGATGCGGGGCAAGGCGCTGGAGGCGGCTTTGTTCTCTCCGCCCGCGCGGAGGTGGTCCGGTCGCGGGCCGCTTGCTCGCGCATGGGGCCCTGTTCTCTCCGCCCGCGCGGAGGTGGTCCGGACACCTCGCCCGACTCCGTCACTCCGGGCGGGTTCTCTCCGCCCGCGCGGAGGTGGTCCGATGAACGAGGACGCGACTCTTACGGCGCGTCAGTTCTCTCCGCCCGCGCGGAGGTGGTCCGGTGCCGGTGTAGGAGAACTCGGCGGTGAAGGTGTTCTCTCCGCCCGCGCGGAGGTGGTCCGCCGTGCAACGCGCTGAGGACGAGGATCGTGCCGTTCTCTCCGCCCGCGCGGAGGTGGTCCGATGCCGTCTGCGTCGGCGTACACCTCGGAGCCGTTCTCTCCGCCCGCGCGGAGGTGGTCCGATGAGGGAATGCCGGACAGGACACTCAACTTCGTTCTCTCCGCCCGCGCGGAGGTGGTCCGGCTATCGGCGGACCGCGCCCCCGGGAGCCCGGGTTCTCTCCGCCTGCGCGGAGGTGGTCCGGCGGGTCAGGCAGCGGCGCGAGAGCGGCTTCCGTTCTCTCCGTCCGCGGAGGTGATCCGCCGTCGAGGTCGCACAGGAGGACGGCTGCGTTACTCCCTCCGCCTGCGCGGATGTGGTCCGCCTGCGGGTCGGTCGACACCACCAAGACCGGGGTTCTCTCCGCCTGCGCGGAGGTGGTCCGTTCTACGCCCCAGGCGACTACATGCACGTCCAGTTCTCTCCGCTCGCGCGGAGGTGGTCCGTGGCCCGACCCGTCGGCGTTCGGCAGCTCGTGGTCCTCTCCGCCCGCGCGGAGGTGGTCCGTCCGGGGTGGGCTGCAGCGGGACCCCCGTGTCGTCCTCTCCGCCTGCGCGGAGGTGGTCCGGTCGAAAGGGGTTCGGTCATGATGGGTCTCTCGTCCTCTCCGCCCGCGTGGAGGTGGTCCGGAACCCAGCGGCCTGGTCGAACACTTCATCGTGTCCTCTCCGCTTGCGCGGAGGTGTCCGGTGGTCAGCACGGAAAGCAGAAGGCCGCGCACGTTGTCTCCGCCGCGCGGAGGTGATCCGTCCCTGGCAAGCGTGAGCCCTTGGCGCAGGCAGTTCTCTCCGCGGTGGTCCGATCGGTGCGCAGTGTGCGGGTACGGGGCGACAGTTCTCCCCGCCCGCGCGGAGGTTGGTCCGCCACCCCGCGCGGGGCGCCGCCGTGGTACCGGGTCGTCTCCGCCCGCGCGGAGGTGGTCCGGACGTGGCGCGGACCGCTGTGTCCCTGTCGAAGTTCTCTTCGCCCGCGCGGAGGTGGTCCGTCACCGCTGCACGCAGTGGCCACTGTCCGGCCGTCCTCTCCGCCTGCGCGGCATCATCACCACGCTTGGAGGGGACCCGTCGTGACCCGCACCCAGCGCGTACTCGCCCGCCGCTGGCGGCCCGTGCTGCTGGCGTGCATCCTCGTCGCGCTCTCCGGCGCTGTGGTCGTCATCTGGGCCCGCATCGACCGCGAGGCAGGCCGCGCCGAGCAGCTGGCCGCCGAAGCGGACCGCCGAGGCGACGCGGTCACCACCCTCGCGAGCGACGTGCGGGTGCTGCGCGCGCAGATTCAGGCGAAGGGCGGCAAGCCGAAGGCTCCCGATCCGGGCAAGGCTGTGAAAGGTCTGCCGGATCGCGCCGAGGTTCCCGTACCGATCCCCGGACCCGACGGCGAGCCGGGGAAGCCCGGCCGGCCTGGGTCCTCGGGGAAGCCCGGCAGTCCTGGCGACGACGGGCAGCCGGGAAGGGCAGGGCAGGACGGCGCCGACGGCGAGAAAGGAGAGAAGGGGGAGCCTGGAGCCACGGTCACTGGACCGCCCGGCGAGCCGGGCAAGGACGGGCAGGACGGCGCCCAGGGACCGCCCGGGGCCGCTGGCCCCCGAGGCGAGCGCGGCGAGCCAGGCCCTTCCTGCCCCGACGGGTACAGCCTCCAGGCACCGTTCTGGGACCCTGACGCGCTGGTGTGCCGCCGCGACGGCGCCCCACAGTGGCTAGGGCGACGTCCAGTGGCCCCATGGAGGCGACTCCAACTGGCCCCATTTCGTGGACGATTAGTGAAGATCGGGCGTGCTGTGATGGCTCTGGGGGGCGGCTTGAATGGGGACCGCTCCGTTGATAGGGCTCGTTGAATTCCTCACCGCAGGGTGCTCGGGCGACGGACAGGCCAGGCTCGCCCGAGCACCCCACTCAGCGCCTCGCAGGAGAGGCAACCGCAGACAAACCGGCGGTGTTCACGATGCGGAGGTCGTCCTGGCCGGAACCTGCTGGATCCCGATCGAGGCCAAGACGAGGAAGGCGCCGAAGATCTGGGCCCCGTCCAGGCGCTCATGGCCAAGGAGCACCGCGAGCAGCGTGGCGGTGAGAGGTTCCAAGAGGACTGCGACGACCCCGGCGGCTGCACCGGCGCGGTGCAAGCCCGCGAAGTAGCTGGTGTAGGCGACGGCCGTGGGCACCAGCCCGAGGAATACCAAGGCGCCAGCCACGTCCACCCGCGCCGGCAGTTCCATCCCGGCCACCAGGCCGACGGGCAACAGCAGCACGCCCCCCGCCAGGAATCCCAGCCCGGTCGCGGCGGTTCGCTCCAGGCCGGGCAGCGGCGCCCGGCGGTCCAGAGTAAGCACGGCGAATCCCAGAGCGGCGATCAGCGCCAAGCCCGCGCCCGCAGCACGGTCGCCACCCGTGCTGGTCGGGGAACCGAGCAACAGCACCAGCCCACCGACAGCGATCACGACCGATCCGGCCGCATGGCGTGTGGGCGGGCGTCGGTCGAGGGCGGCCGAGCCGATGGTGACCAGGACGGGGATGGCGACCATCGTGGTCAGAGTCGCCAAGCCGACCGACGTGGCCGCCACCGCCGCGAAGTAGGCGGCCTGGAATACGGCCAGCAGCAGGCCGGAGGCAGCTACCCGGGCCGCCGCCGCGCGCGTGCGCGGCACGGCCTTGAGCCGGCCTGCGGCCGCGGCGTAGGCGGTGATGAGTGCGCCGCCGACGAGCAGTCGGTAGGCGGCGACGGCGACTGGCTGAAGCCCGGCGCGGGAGGCGAGGAGTGAGCCGGCGAGGCCGCCGGTGCCCCAAAGGAGTCCGGCGAGGATCAGCAGGGCGGTGCCGGACCGCGGGACGCGGGCAGCGGCGAGTGATGAGCTTGTGGGCATGGAAGGGCTCCGGCTTCGACGTGGTTGAAGGGCAACGTCGGAGCGGGGCGTCAGTGGATCACCGGCGGATCAGACCGCGCCAAACTGGGGCCGCGGCCGCAGGTATCGGCCGGACCCGGGCAGCACCCCGCTCAGGAGCGGGGCGGCGGGCAGATGATCCGGTGGGAATGCACGGCACGTAGCCTAGCCGGGGTGATCCCCCGGGCTGTCCCGGTTTATTGCCGAGAGCCTCATCAATGTGACGGGTGGGTGCCTGGCTTGCCCCGGCGGGCTTTGGTACGGGCGAGGCGGTAAGACTCGGTGCCGGTCTCGATGAGGGTGGCGTTAAAGGTGAGCCGGTCCACGATCGCCGCGCAGAGCCGCGGATCGGTAAAGGTCTTGCTCCAGCCGGTGAACGCCTCGTTGGAGGCGATCGCGATGCTGTTCTTCTCCTCACGTTCGGTGAGGACCTGGAAGAGCATCTCGGCTCCGCGGCGGTCGAGTTCGAGGTAGCCGAACTCGTCGATTTCCAGCAGGTCGACGCGTCCGTAGCGGGCGATGGTCTTGCCGAGCTGCTTGTCGTCGGCCGCCTCGACGAGCTCGTTCACCAGGGCCGCGGTGGTGGTGTAGCGGACACGGTGGCCGGCCATGGCGGCCGCGGTGCACCAGCGCGATCAGTAGGTGAGACTTGCCGGTGCCGGAGTCGCCGATCAGACACAGCGGGTAGCCTTTGGTGATCCAGTCGCAGGTGGCGAGGTTGTGGATGACGGCCGGGTCGACGTTGGGGTTGGCGGCGTAGTCGAACTCCCGCAGGGACTTCTCGCGGGGGAAGTGGGCGGCCCGGATGCGGCGTTCGGCGCGGCGCCGGTCGCGGTCCTCACACTCGGCCATCAGCAGTTCGGCAAGGAAGCCCGCGTAGGAGAGCCCTTCGCGTTCGGCGCGGGCGATGGTGTCGGCGGCCTGCGCCCGCATGGTGGGCAGCCGCAGCATCCGGCAGGCGGTGTCGATCGCGGCGTCGGACGCCTGGGCGGTCAGCGCGTGATGGACGGCAGTCATGGCGAATCCTTCCGGCGAAGCTGGAGCAGTTCGTCCCACTGCTCCAGGCGGGGCAGCGGGCGGGCGTCTTCGGGCAGGGGCCTGGCCAGGCGGCGCGGAGTGAGGTGGCTGACCTGCGGCAGCTGCGGGTCAAGCGGCCCCGGCTGATCGGGCGGCGCCGGTGTGGCGGTGACGGTGGGGGCCCGGCCGGCCATCTGGGCGGCTTTGCGGGCCTCCAGGGCGACCACGTCGTCGCTGCAGGTGCCCAGCTCGACGGCGGCCCGCAGGCCCGCTAGCACGTCGGCGTGCTGCTGGTGGCGATGCAGGAGCAGGATCCTGACCAGGGCTTTCGTTCCTTCGGTCTCACCGAGCTGCTGCTGGGCCATGGCCCAGAACGCCTCGTGCTCGACGGTGAAGGTGCCCTCGGCGCGGGCCTGATGCAGCACCTCGGAGCGGTCCAGAGCGCCAGGTTTGCGCAGCAGCACCTCCAGATAGTGGTCCAGGACCAGGTGTTCCAGACCGCGGCCAGCGAGCCGGGCATGCCGGGCGATCTCCCGGCGGCCCTCAAACCACGACGAGCGTGTCGCCGGTCAAGTGGACGGTGACCTTGCGGTCGATGAAGCGGACAGGGACGGAATACGAGCACATCTTGACGGTGATCCGGCTGTAGCGATCGACCCTCGGCTGGAAGGTCATCGCCGTCTCGAACGGCTCCGGCGGCAGCCGCAGCAGGTGCGGCGCCTCCCGGGCGAAGTCCTGGCCGATCGTGCGGATCCGCGAGCCGATCCGGCGGTTCAGCTCGCGTTCCTCGAACACGGTGATCTGCTGGTTGAGATCCTCCAGCGTCGCCACTCGCGGGACCGGGGTGAGGTAGTTGCGCCGGAAGTAGCCGACCTGGCCCTCAACCCCGCCCTTCTCGTGGGCGTCGCGCAGTCCCGGCTCGCAATAGAACGGACTGAACCCGTAGAACTCGCGCAGTGCGGTCCACTTCGGGTTCTCCTCCCGCAGCCGGCTGCGGAAGATGACCTTGCCAACGGCCGGGGTGAGGTTGTCGTAGCGGACCTGCCCGGCCGGCACCCCGCCCAGCACGGACAGGGCGTGCACGTGCCCTTCGAAGAACGCCTGCTGCCCACACGAGCGGGAGATCCGGTGCACCGCCCGGCCCGAATAGGCCAGACGGAACGCGAACAGATAGCACTTCACCCGCTGCCCGGCCAGGTCGACCCACACCTCTCCGAAGTCCACCTCGGCGTCCGCCCCGGGAGCGTTGTGCCGGATCAGAAAGCCCTCAGCCGGCACCCCGCCCTCTTCGGCGATCGCTCGGCGGCGGGCGGTGACGAAGTCGCGCACCGTGGTGTAGGGGAGCGTGACCCCGAACTCCTCCTCCAGCCGCGTACCGATCCGCTTCGCGGTGTGCCGCTGCTTGCGCGGCGCCTCCAGGTCTGCCCTCAGCCACTCGTCGACCGTCTTCTTGTACGGCTCCATCCGCGGCGAGACCCGCGCCGGCTGCTTGCGGGGCTTGGGCACCGGCGAGGCCAGAGCCTCCCGCACCAAACGCCGGTGCACGCCGTCCTTCCGCGACAAGGCCCGGATCGACAGCTGCTGTTGCCAGCTGTCCCGGCGGATCCGGTCGAACAACTCCTGCTTGGACAAGGACATCCACAGCACCCACCCCCCTCGGCGGACCACATCCACCGTTCCACCGCATGAGCCAGGGTGGGGCCACTTCGCCTCGCCACCACCCCTCAGTGCCCCCGAATGCCCCTCCTGCTGGGGCCAGTTGAAGTCGCCTTGGCGGGGCCTCTGACAGACGCCCTGGCCAGACGGCCGTGGAGCCTGCCGCTGGAGGACCGGGTAATGCTGGTCGTGACCTACTGGCGGCACTAACCTGACGCTGCGCCAACTCGCCCCACTTTTCGGGGTGTCGAAGTCGGCGGCGGACCGGATCATCGCTCATCTGGGCCCGCTTCTGGCACTCCAGCCGCGCAAGCGGTTTCGAAAGGACGCCGTGCTCATCGTCGACGGCACCCTTGTCCCCACCTGCGACCACAGGGTTGCCGAACAGTCGAAGAACTACCGTTACTCCACCAACCACCAGGTCGTCATCGACGCCGACACCCGGCTGGTCGTGGTCGTCGGTCGGCCGCTGCCGGGCAACCGCAACGACTGCCGGGCCTGGAGCGAATCCGGCACACAGGACGCCGTCGGCTCCACGACCACGATCGCCGACGGCGGCTATCGCGGCACCGGCCTGGTCATCCCGTACCGCCGCCGCTCCAAGGACGAGGAGCTGCCCGCCTGGAAGCAGGCGCACAACAAGTCCCACAAGCAGGTCCGGGCCCGCGTCGAGCACACCTTCGCCCGCATGAAGACCTGGAAGATCCTTCGCGACTGCCGCCTGAAAGGCGACGGCGTCCACCACGCCGTGCACGGCATCGCACGCCTCCACAACCTCACCCTCGCTGGGTAGGTGCACTCGACCGCCTCCGGCCGAACCTGCCCGTCGCGAGCCAGAGATCAATTGCGGGACAGCGCCTAGGCGTGCCGCCTCAAGGGGCCGCGCAGCTAAACGGAGAGCTCGCCCGGTGACCACCGCCCCGGCCGAGAACGATTCGTACGTGCTGCCGCTGCTCCAGCACAGACACGCTCGTGGTGCTGCCTGAGTGGATCAGGCCCGACAACACGCACCCCAGGCCCGATACCGAGACCTCGTCTGGCTCCTGGCACCGCTCATCGACAAATCCCTCCAAGGAGATGGAAGCCCTCCATTGGCAGAACTGTCCCGCACCCTTGCTCGCACGCTGAAACTGCCCACCTGGACATGGCCAATGGACAGCTACGGCCCACCTTCCTCAAACGTCGTGGTGTCTCCGCACCGACCCGCAGCTCGGCCACCGAAATGCTCGAGAACGGCCGCGAGTGGATGCGCCTGGCCCGCTGGCTGCACAAGCAAGGCGTCGACCTCGCCGATGGCGCCACAGCGGCGCTATTGCGGTCCGATGGCTTTGAGCCAGTCCTCGACGGCGACGACATCTGCCCACTGCGGGAACAGCTTTTCGGTGAGTATCCGGTGCACCTCGGGGTCGGTGTCGAGTCAGGCATCCGTCAGGACGGTGAGGCCGAAGTCCAAGTCGATGGCGTGCCACAGGGTGGACAGCACTACAGCGCTGGTGGCGATGCCGGTGAGAACAAGGCTGTCGATATCGCGCGCTCTGAGTACCAAGTCGAGGTCGCTGCCCGAGAACGCTCCCCCGTCGCTTGGTAACCACCACGTCGCCCTGCTGGGGCGCGACGTCGTCATGAATCTCGGTGCCATGGGCACCCTCGGTGAACAGGCCGGCCCGCATCACATTTGTCATCACCTTGTTGCGAGGGCTGACTTCCGGATCGTTCGGCCGTAGCCCCATCACCACGTAGATCACGGGGATTCCGGCAGCCCTGGCACCGTCGATCGCCCTGCGCAAGCGCGGCAGATATCCGGAACCGTCGTCGGCGATGGCCACGACGTCCCGTTGGACGTCCATCACCAGAAGTGCGCTGTTCGCCACGCTTGCCGTCCCTTCACCGTTGGGAAACAAGTGCAAGTCTGGTGGATCAACCGAGCCGCGGTGCAGTTTCGGAGATCCTCATCAGCGTCGCGCCGCAGTGCGCGTCCGCCTCGGCCTCGCCACCGCGGCCCCGGTGTCCGAACCCAGCACCGTGGGCTCAAAAGAACTCGGGATCACCCAGTCACCTCGGGTTCGAAGCACCTACTCAGTGCAGCTGGGACCACCCCGCGCGTGCGGGGATCCCCCAGCGCCGCCGTCAGCAGCAACTGGACCGGCCCTCCGACCAGGCCCAGCCTACCGCTGCCGCACCATCAGCGCCCTGAGCCAAGGAGTAGGGGCGGCGAGGTAGCTCGGGCAGGCATGCTGCTCCGTGCGGCTCAGGCGCGGTCGGTGCTGCCATCAAAGGCATTGGTACTGGGATGTCACGGTCCAACGTGTCTGCCACGTGCTGATGGTCTCTGGTCACGCATGCGTTGACGGTCAGTGGGCCCCGCGGACCCCGAGTTCCAGCACGCTGAGAGTGAAGTCCTGGTTCGGCGGATCCGCGCTCGCGAGAAGGACAAAGCGAGCGCCGGGGAGGTCGGCCAGGGCACCGCCAAGGTAGAACTCCTCCTCGAACCGGTCGGTGACGACATCCATGGGACCGCCGAAGCCAAGCAGAATCAACGCGAGGAGGCGGCGTCGCGGCGATAAGATGGCGGCGAGCAGCGGCCAGTCGTCTTTCACCGGCCCGGCATCGTCCAGCCGGTCAAGCAGCTCCCCCGCAGTGTCGCCGGTCGCCGCCAAGAAGTCGTCGACCAGCAGATCCAGCGCTTCGTAGAGTGACGCGGCGCTACCAATGGCCGCAAACTCCTCAACCCCTCGGGCGCGGAGGTGCGAGACGTCCAGTTCGAGACCCTCTCCGTATGCCCGCAAGGTAGCGGCCTCCGCACAACTCGGGCCGACGCCGGTCCCCCTCCGCCTCTGCGAGACAGCGCAGCGCTCCGTTCAAGTCCATGCCGCGCAGTCTGCCAGACGTCCTGGACATCGTCCGGCCACCCCTCACGCTGCCCCCAGCCACGAGCCCGATGCACCACACTCATTGCCTCACCGCCATGGCCTGTCGGTTCTCCGTGGGAGGATCGGACACAAGTACTGAGGGTCCGTCGCTCAGGCTGAGAAACCGACCGAGATTGCGTACTCGTACTGGCCCCCCTGGCTACCGAGGTCGATAACCTGGTCATCCCACGCGTCGGCCAGGGCTTCGGCGTCCCCGGCCGCCCAGATATCCACGATCTGGTCCCAGCGGCGGATCCGCAGACGCCGGGATCCAACCCGGTCGGTGACCCGCTGCCACGGATCGGCGACGCAGGACTGGTCAAGGGACTGGATCCCACCCGGGTACCGCCCCGGGCGTTGAGACAAGCGAGACTGGATCAACGCACGCGCCGACAGCTCGCCTCGGATCCTGCATGCACCTCGGCCACGAGGACGCTGGCGGAGGCCCGCAGCGCCATGGGCGTGTAGCCTGCCAGGACCTCGCCGGAGCCGGGGACCGTGGAGGCCGCACACACGGCCAGCTACCCGGAAGATGACCAGCATCCACTTCTCCGAGGGGGTTCGGTGAATGGCGGCGCTGCCAGCGGAACACCGGCGGCGTTGCCGGACGGCGGCCGTGGTGAAGGTGAAGGCGGAAAGCGCCTGGCGGGTGGTCGCGGCCGGTGAACGAGGTGGGCTGGTCACGGCGGGTTGGCCAGCGTGACCGGCCCCGCCTCGGGCCCTGGAGGAGAAGGCCCGGACGCCGGAGGCGTCCGGGCCGGTGGTGCCCTAGTCGTCAGTACCAGTACCAGCGTCGGGCTGGCTTGTTGGTGAAGACGCGTCGCATCGTGGCGGCCATGGCTGATCACCTCCTTCTCGTGTCGTGTCGGGCGGGTGGTCTGGGGTGCGGTGCAGAATGAACGGTCGCGGAACGTTGCCCTCCGACATGACGGCGCGTGTATCACCGTCGGTGACAGCCAGGCAGGCGTGGTCGGTGAGGGCGGTCAGCGACTCGGTAAGCAGCGTGTGTGCCACGGCCGCGCCGGCGCAGCCGAAAGGCCCCGTACCGAAGGGGATGTAGGGGCCGTGCCCGCTGCTGTCGGCCCAGCGTTCAGGCTGGAAGGCGTCAGGGGAATCCCAGTGGCGTTCGTCATGGTGCAGCAGGTACGGGCAGACGGAAAGCAGCTCACCGGCCGGGAGAACGGTGCCGCCGAGGTCCACAGCGCGCGGGAGGGTGCGCCCGAGCATCCAGGGTGCCGGGCGGTGCCTCAGCGCCTCACGCACGACGTGTTCGACCGGCCAGGGCCACGGTGTGGCCCTGGTGTGGTGCAGGCAGGCCAGCAGTACCGACCATGCCAGCGAGGCGCTGACGGGGGCCATGATCGCCCGGAACATCATCAGGTGCAGGTCGGCTACTGTCCGGTCAGGCATCTCCGCTTCCGGGCACACCGTGAGCACCGCGTCCAGCATGTCCTGCGGTTCGTCGGCAGGCTGCCGGCGGCGGCGGTGCGCCTCCTCGGTCACGGCGGTCACCAGCCTGGCCCGCACCAGCTCCGCCCGGGCCCGCTGCCACACGTGCGGCGAGCGCACCGCCACGCCCTCGTGGGCGGCCTGGCGCATCAGCTCACGGCCGCCGCCCGGTGTGCCGGGGTGCAGCAGCACGTCCGCCAGGCAGCGGTAGACCAGCCGCGTGCCCGTGTCAGGCCACCGGCTGGCCGTTGGCAGAGCAGCCACCGCCTCGGGCAACGCGGCACGGTAGCGAGGCACGCCGGCTCGCAGAAGGCTGCGGACCGCGCGCCCCAGCTCCGCCTGCGCACCGCGAGCGGGCAGCAGCTCGCCGAAGAAGACCGACCCGCCCCTGTGGTACTCCGGATCCCGCAGCAGTTTCTGCGCCAGCTCAGTATCGCGGACACACCAGCCACCCCAGGGAAGCCGCATCACCTTCGCCGTGCTGCCGCGGCTGAGCTCCTCGATGTAGGCGAGAGGGTCCCGCCGCAAACGGATCCTGTGCCCCATCCTCGTCCCCCCCACCTCCGGTGCCCCTTCGCACACAGCCCACCCGCACCGCCTGCGCACCGCTCCCGCTTCACCGCTGAAGGCTTCTGCACAGCCGTTGAGCCAAGTCCGGTGATCCTTAGCAGGCATGACGACGGTCCCTTGCAGCAGAAGTCCGTGTACCGCGACCCGCAGCCAGAGCGCCCCCGAGGGGAATGAACCGCTCCCGGGCGATGCCAGGCTGACGTACCCCGACCAACCTCGTGACCGGCTCGGCTCAAATAGGTACTTCCACAACCTTGTTGAAGTATGTCCGCAATGACCCAATGGTGTAAGCGCACGCCGGTACCCCCCGACCCGCCGATACCGGCCCACGCCACGTGGCTGCGCCTGCGACTACGCCCGGCGCACGCCCCTTCCCGACAGCCGCCCAAACCACCCTGCACCTGACCCGCGACGCCAGCGACGCAATCCTCGGCCACTCACCCACCGAAGGCCTCGCAGGTGGGTGGCGTTCCACCAGGGCCGAAGTAGCGACGTCGTTGAGGGGCGCGTAAGCAGGGATGCGGCCCACCGGTGAGCCGGGCGGTGGTACACCACAACGCCCTCGAGCGGGACCGAGTTGGCCGTACCGTGCCGGTATGCGCTATCTGGTGGAGCCGTTCCTGGTTGGGGCTCTGAAGCGGGCACGAGCGGTTGAGCAGTTCCTTGACCCACTCGGCGCGTCCGAGCGCCGCGCAGTGGCCTACATCGAGGTCAGACCAACGGAAAGCGCACACGAGATCTAGTGCCGTATCAGGCAACGTTCGCCCTGTTGACCACTGCGCGTAGCCGTTCCTCGGCGGCGTGCTTGTTCCGCCAGATGATGTAGCGGCGGATCATGCTGCCTTGTTCCTTGCAGCTGGGATGGTCGGTGCCGTCCAGTGCGAAGTAACGCAGGGCGGTGAACTGAGCCTCGATGCGGTTCAGCCATGAACTGTTGGTCGGCGTGCAGGCGAACCCGATGTTGTTGGCCACGGCCCAGTCACCGACCCGGGTGTCCTTCTTCGTGGTCAGGTGAGGGAAGAAGTTGTCGAGCACGATCGCGGCCCCGATCTTGGGCAGGTAGAGGTCGCTGCCGCCGCCGTTGATGCCGTGGGCGAGGCCGAAGTGGCACGATCGCATCCGTACACCGCTGCACAGACTCGACCACGACCTCCGACAGATGCGGCAGCAGCCGCTGCAAACCACCTGAACTGCACACCTGAGCAAAACGATCAGCCCATGCCCGCATCACAAGATCAGCGACAGAGCCCGTTCAAACGTACGCGGCTATGCACTTCGACTAGTACGCCGACAGACGTGAAGATAACCAAGTCCGGGGTGGAGAACCACGACGTGTGGAAGCCGAACGCCTACGTGGTGCGCTACATGATCACCAACAACGGCGACGGGCCGGCCGACTACTTCGCCCAGTTCGAGTTCCTGGACAAGTACGGTGACGTGCTCGGCTCGACCGGGGTGACGGCGGACAAGCTCGGCCCCGGGAAGTCAAGGACTGCGGACACGGCGCCGGTGAAGGAAGAGATCGAGAACGGCACGATGACGGACATCAAGAACGTCCGCGTGACGGAGGTCGACCGCACCCCGAACTGATCCGAGCGATGAAGCCCCCGCCGGTCGGCGGGGCTTCATCGCACGTTGGGATCACTCAGAGTTCAAGCAGGCCGACCGCCGCTTTCCGCCAATGCGATCGCTGTCATCGTCGCGGCTGGGACGGTCGGAGTCCGGAAGATTTTGCCAGCCCGAGGAATGAGGGTCCCGACAGGCCGACCGGCGCTTTCGGCCAACGCGATAGCCGTCATCGTCGCGGCTGCTGGCCCATCAGCGGAAGCGTGGCCAGCGCCGCCGAACAGCAGGGTGGCACTTACCGCACCCACTCCCGCCAGACATCTGAGACTCTTCGTGAAAGTGTTCATCACATCTCCTGACGACTCGCCACTTGGGCCGGATGGTAAGCGGATGTTCCGCCTGGACGCCCCATGGCACTCGGCGGACTCACCCGGATCGTCGGACGTTCACCCGCGCGGCGTTGCCCGGATCACTCGTTATGCGGTGTCGAGCACGGGCTGATTGTGGGTGGCCCGAGGAGCCGGCAATCACGCGGCCCGGCGCGGGTCGTCGGCCGGCACGTGCTCGACGTGGGTTGAACAGCTCGGCGTCGCGCGGGTGGATGTGCCACGACAGTTGCCCGGCCGGGCTGGCGAGGTAGAGGAGCTGCCAGTCTGGGCCGCTCACGTCGACGGCAGGGGCGATGACGGCGGGGACTAGGGTGGCGCGCCACGCGAGGAGCTGGGCGCGTTCGCGGTACGCGCCGTCCCGTTCTTCCTCGGCCTGCGCAGCACGTTCCTGGAGCGCGCTGGCGGGGGCCTAATACTGCAACGGTGCTTGCCGTGACGGATGGCCGGGTCAGGGGCTGTGTCCGCGCCGTTTGCAGTGACCGAGGCGGGCTTGGTGTTGTCGTCGTCGGCGCCAGGTCGACCAGTGCACGATGTGGTCGACGGGTGCGGGCCGGCGGTCGGTGAGGCGAGTGATCATGCGTCTGATCTCCGCGAGGCTGTAGTGGATGAGCTGGGAGGATCCGTTTCTTCTTTCTCCGCATCCCGCTGTCTGGCCCGCAGGACGGTCAGGCAGGCGTGGGCGGCCATGGCCAGGGTCATGTGGCGGTGCCAGCCGGGGTAGCGGCGGACCTGGTAGTCGTCCAGGCCGCATTCCCGCTTCGCGCTCTGGAAGCATTCCTCGATCGCCCACCGGCTGCCGGCGACGCGGAGCAGTTCGTCCAGGGTGGTGTCGACGGGGCAGTAGGCGATGTAGTAGGAGATCTCCTCGGGGCGGCTGAGGCTGCGGCGGGCCAGCACCCAGTGGCGGCGGTCGGGCCGGTGCCAGGGCCGCACTTCGACACGTGCCCAGTCGTAGATCCGCAGGCCATGAGCCCCGGTGCCGCAGGAACGGCGCTTCCATTTCTGCCGGGCGAGACCGTCGAACAGGTCGTGGACGGGATGGTCGACCGCCCAGCGGGTGACCACGGTGTCGTGCCGGGTGGTGGGTGGCCATGACGTGGAAAACGTCCGCCCGCTCCAACTCCGACCGCCAGCCTTTGCTGAACCCGTAGGCGGCATCCGCGGTCACCCAGCGAAACGGGATCTTGTCCGTGATGGCGCGGCGGACCATCGCCTTGGCCATGGCCACCTTGGTCTCGAAGGCGACCTCGTCCTCGATGCCGGCCCGGCGGCACCATCCGCGGTCGTCGGTCCAGGACGTGGGCAGATACAGACGCCGGTCGATGAGTGTCCGCCCGCGGTCGGTGGCATAGGCGAGGAAGACGCCGACCTGGCAGTTCTCCGTCGCCCGGCAGTGCCGGAGTACTGCCGCTGCACCCCGGCCGACCGCGTCCCCTTCTTCAGAAAGCCCGTGTCGTCCACGACCAGGACGGCGTCGGGGTCGCCGAGGTGGTCGACCACGTACTGACGCACGTCGTCGAGTACCTCATCGGCGACCCACCCGATCCGGTTCAGCATCCGGTGGATACGGCCCGGGCCCGCATGGCCCGCTTCCTCCGCCAGCGTCCAGCCGTTCTTCCGTCGCAGCGGAGCAATCAGGCCCCGCATATAAGCAAGGGCCGACTCACGCGACTCCGACCTGCTGAAACAGTGCACGAACCGCCCATGCACCGCATCCAGTTCACGCGCCCACAACCTGACACCAGCAAGGCCCCCACCCACAAGCACACCAACGACCGACCCGTCCATCCGACACGGCAAGCACCGTTGCAGTACTAGGCCGTGTCTGATAATTGATCTGGTGGTTGGTCGTGGTGAGTTGACGGATGCGGCGTGGGATCGGATAGCGCCGTTGTTACCGGCATGTCCGTTCCTCGCGCGGAGGCGGAGCCCACCGCAGAGCGACTGAGCGACTCGCCTTCGGGATCGGGGTTGCCGCAACTGATCAGACTTTGGGGAGCTCTATGCTATGCCCATCTCGCGCATGGCGACGGAGGCGGGGCCGCCTTCGGAGCGTTCGGTCTTGTAGCCCTTGGCGGTGGGGGCCAGGGTGCGGGGGTCGACGGCTTCGGAAGGGGCGCCGGTGGCGTAGAGGCCGTCGGGGTCCTGGTCGCGGTCGTGGGGGGCGAGCCAGAAGACGCGGCGTAGCCAGGTGCCGGAGACGCGGGAGGGTTTGGCGTCGCGGATGAGGGTGGCATAGCCGACCAGGCCGCCGTCGCGCCCGGGGGATGCTGAGTTCGTCAGCCTGTAGTCAGGCTGCCGGCTGCTCAGAAGTTCTGAACGCCGTGCCAGTTGATGGCCCAGTCGCGGCTCTGCGCGTCAGCGACGGACAGAGCCTCATCGGCCATGTACAGGTAGGCCCGGAAGCCGGTGGTGGAAGGCTGGTAGATGGCGGCGGCGCCGAGCGCCTGGAACATCCTATTGCTGCCGGTCAGGGCGCTGGTGTAAATAGGGGTATCGAACGCGGCAAGGAACCGGGCGGAGCTGGTGTCCACGCCGATGCAGATCGACCTGCGGTCAACACGGCTGCCAGCCCTGCCCAGGCGTCGTGCTGCCGGCGGCAATGATATTCGGCATGAGAACGCTCCTTCTCCCAGTCGATACCGATGCACCCACGGAAACGGAAACAGCCCCCCGCCCCCGCCCCCGCCCCCGCCCCCAGCCACACGCCCCAACTCATAGATGCGCCCGGCGCGTTGAGCCTTCCCCAGCGCCGCGAGCCTCAAAGAACATGCCACCCTTTAGAAAGGTAAGTAGCTGTGCCAGACCCCTGTGACCGGTGACGTCCTGTGACGACTGGGCAGGTTCAATCGCTTTGGGGTCAGGGCGGGGTTGGGTCCGGGCACGGGTGAGATGTTCCGTGCGTGGATGGGAGAGCTTTCGGTCGGCTCTGGTGACCATGGGGGATGCGGCGGAGTCTGCGCTTCACGGGCAGGAGCCCCCTTGTTCGGCAAGGTGCCGGCGCTTCGGCCCGGGACAGCTGCTCAGGTACCCGATCGCCCAGAGCCGCGCGCAAGCTGCTGCTTCACCATGGGCCACTCGGTCCGCAGGACGCTGAAGAAGACGACGTCGCGGCGGCCGCCGTCGGGCATGGGGTCGTAGCTGCGCAGGATGCCCTCCTCGGTGGCGCCGATGTTGCGCAGGGCGCGGCGGGCCTGCTGGTTCAGCACATGCGTCTTGAACTCCACGCGCTCGGCCTCCATGCGCTCGAAGGCGTGCTCCATCATGAGGTAGTCCACCCAGCGGTTGACGCCTCGCCCCTGGAATTCGCGGCCGAGCCAGGCCTTGCCGATCTCCAGACGGCCCTCGGCCTCGGTCATGTTGCAGAAGCTCCTGCTGCCCGCGGCACGGCCGCTGCGCTTGTCTGTGACGTGGAAGACCGCGCGCCGTCCCGCCAGGTGTTCGGAGAGTACGCCGTTGAAGAAGACGTCGAAGTCGGTGTCGGTCTCGATCTGGTAGACGGTGTAGCGCCAGATCTCGGGGTCCATCGCGACGGCGTGCAATGACGCATGGTCGTCCCGGGCGATGGGCCGCAGCCGGACGTACTCGTTCTCCAGCGTGGTCGCCGCCATGTCCTGCCAGCTCATTGCCGTACCTCCGTCTCTCCGCTGAAGTCGCGGGCAGGCCGGGTCCTCGTCGCGCCCCGCCAGCCTCCCCCGGGCATCCTTCCCACAGGCAGCCGACCTCACAGGACGTCACCGATCAAGGGATATGGCACAGCTACTCAGCTTGTTCTTTAAGGTCGGACGTCGAACGCAGTTCGAACTTGATCACGGTTTCCGCAGTTCATCGGACGCGGAGACGGCCTTCGCTCGATCCTGTGCTCCGTCACAGAGGTAGAGGATCAGCGCGAAGGCCGTGGTCGTGAGTCTGGTGCATCAGGGTGTCCTGCGGTATGCGTTCGCGGAAGTGTCACGCTTCCGGACGGAGTTGTACGCGTCGCTGACCGCGCGGGCTGACGCATTGTTCGAGCTGGCCGACGCGATGCTGTGCACTGATGGGCCGGTGCGGTCTTTGGTCGGCCTCTCGCTCGCGCCCGAACACCGCCGCGGTCACGGGGCCCTCTACGGCGGGCTCAACTGCGGTCGGATCGATGTGAGTCGACTCCGCAGGGCTCTTGCCGAGGTGCCGCTGCCGCGGGCGGCAGACGGACGGCTGGTGCTGGCCGTGGACGTCTCGCCCTGGCTGCGGCCTGATGCCGGAACCGTGCCCGACCGGTCGTTCTGCCACACCTACGGCCGTGGCGATGCAAAGCACCAGATGATGCCCGGCTGGCCGTACTCGATCGTCGCGGCGCTGGAGGCGGGCCGCACCTCGTGGACGGCGGTTCTCGACGCTGTTCGCCTTCAACCCGGCGCCGATCTTGCCGCCGTCACCACCGCTCAGGTCCGCGATGTGGTCGAGCGGCTGATCGCGGCTGGTCAGTGGCGTGAGGGCGACCCCGAGATCCTGTTCGTCCTGGATTCTGGCTACGACGCACCCCGCATCGCCCACCTCTTGTCCGGCCTGCCGGTTCAGGTTCTCGGACGGCTCCGTTCCGACCGCGTGATGCGGCGGCCGGCACCGCCGCGGGTCTATGACCCGAAGGGCGGCCGGCCACCCAAGCACGGCGGCGAGTTCGTCTTCGGTGACTCGGCAACCTGGGGTCTCGAACAGGCCGTCACCACCACCGACACCCGTCTCTACGGGAAGGCGACAGCGCAAGCCTGGGACCGGCTGCACCCGCGGCTGACCCACCGGGCCGCCTGGCTCGACCACGACGGGCCGCTGCCCATCATCGAAGGGACTGTCATCCGCCTGGCCGTCGAGAAGCTGCCGTCCGGCGGGGTGAACAAGCCGGTCTGGCTGTGGTGGTCCGCCACCGGCGCTACGACGGAGGACGTCGACCGCTGCTGGCAGTCCTTCCTGCGACGGTTCGACCTGGAGCACACCTTTCGCATGCTCAAGCAAACGTTGGGCTGGACCCGTCCGCGGCTTCGTAGCTCGGCTGCGGCCGACCGCTGGACCTGGCCGGTGATCGCCGCCCACACCCAGCTGAGACTCGCGCGGCCCCTGGCAACTGACCTTCGCCGACCGTGGGAGAAGCCGTCCCCGCCGAAAAAGCTGACCCCCGCCAGGGTCAGGCGCGGGTTCCGGAACCTGCGCACGAAAGCAGGCTCCCCAGCCAGTGCACCGAAACCAACCCGCCCCGGCCCCGGCCGTCCACCTGGTTCGAGAAACCAGCGTCCAGCCCAGCGTCATGTCGTGGGGCGAACCCTCACCACCGGCCAGGCTTACAGCCGCCCCACCCACCACAAGAAGGGCACCAAACCACGACGCACTGCTTAAAAAACAAGCTGAGAACCGCGATGGTGCTAGCCATGTGCTCCGCTCCAGGGCAGGCCGGGCCCCCGGGCCGGCGCGCAGCAAAATTTCGCGCAGGGAAGAAACAGCCGTGACGCTGCTGTCCCTCGATTGGCAGGGCGGTGTCGCTCGTTCAGACCGAAGAACAGTCACTACTCGGTGAATCTTTCGGATCGCTGCTAAGAATGTGATCACTGCCGGGCAGGGTTTATCGCGACGCTTTCACCTCGGTCGAGAAAGAGCACCAATGGCGCGGCGGCAGGACATGCACATGAATTCGCAGCCGACTGCCGTGCCATCCCGGGCACCCGGCCACCTCGGAGCAACCGAGACGGGCGCACTGCACACACGGATCGGCACACCCCAAAGGAGGGCCCACATGTACATGTCCATTCAGAGGACCGTACCCGCCGCCATGGCCGCGATCGTGATGGCAGCCGCACTGCCGGCCGCTTCAGCGGTCGCCGACGACGCCAAGTGCTACGCCGACTGGGAGTTCACATCAGAGAGGGTCGCACCTACGGGCGCGCTGCAGGCCGCACTCGTCAACTACCACGCGACGAATGATGGCCTGCGATCTTCCAAGACACCCAGGGACAATTTCAGCGCTCACCAGAAATATTCAAAAGTAGGAAACTTCAAGTGCTCCGACGCCGCGAAAGCCACGCACTTCCTGGTGGACTGGAATAATCCGAGAAGGGATTTCACTTGGGAACTCAGGAAGATCCAGGTCGACATCCGCTTGCACAACGGCAACGATACGGTGCGCACCGTCACATACACAAACCCCAAGCCGAACTCGTTTTTCCGCTGGAATGGATTCCTCTACTTCCCCTTCGACGGCACCAAATAGCGTGACCTGATCAGACGTCCTGCCGGGGGCTGACTCATGGGACCATGCGCGCCATCGGCTGAGAGCGAGGCCCCAGCCCCAGTCGACGAAAACTGAGGAAGCGTCGCATCGTGCCGGTGATCCTCACGTAGGCGCTGCGACATTACCGGCGGGCGCTCGGAATACTCGCGGCCAGTTCCCCCGGGTTGCGTAGGGAGGGCGTGACCGGCGGGTTCGGGCTACCCGGCCCACCGTCATTCCGGCCACCTCCGCACAGGAGAGACCGAGTTGAACGGCACCGATGTTGTTGGTGCGGGATTTCACGGCTGGCATGGGGCAGTCGCCATTTGTTGGGGGCTGGTACCGTCCCGCCGCCGGTGCGGCGGCGTGGCCTGTGAGGGTCTGCTGGCGGCTGGCCCTCAGGGGCGGGGCGGAGTGAGGGGAGTGGGCGGTCCGCCGTTGGGGCTGGGAGACTGTCCTTTCGGCTGGGAGTTGGCGTAGCTGGCGGTCTCCTGGAGTCCGTCCACAAGGATGAGGCCCAGGTGGGTGGCGAGGGCGCTGGGCAGCCGGAGCAGCCTGGGCAGTAGGCCTGCACCGGCGGGGCGACCGGGGGTGGCCGGGACGGCGAGGTCGGAGCGGGGGGTGGGAATGACGGGGGTCTTGGGGGGAGCGGAGTCGGCCGGGGTGTGGCCGAAGCGGCGTTGGCGTTGCCGGTAGAGGTCCAGGGCGTACCGCAGGTGTTCAGCGCGGAAGTCCGGCCAGAGGATTTCGAGGAATACGAGTTCGGCGTAAGCGCAGTGCCACAGCAGGAAGTCCGAGATCCGGTGCTCGCCCCCGGTGCGGATGAGCAGGTCGACGTCGGGCAGCTCGGGGCACCGCATGTACTGGGGGAACGCAGCCTCCGTCACCCTGTCGGCCGGGACATGGCGGGTGATCAGCTCGCGTGCCGCGTCCAGGACGTCCCGCCGGCCACCGTGATCGAAGGCGATTGTCAGGTTTCGCCGGGTGTTGTCGCGGGTGACGTCCTCCGCCTCCCGCAGGCGGTGCAGAGCCTTCTCAGGGAGGGGAGGGTCGGTGGTCGCCAGCAGGCGGACCCGTACGCCCTCACCGTGCAGGCGCTCCAGGTCGCGGCCCAGCAAATGCTGTGCGACGAAGTGCACCGGGAAGCCGGCCTCCTCAGGGCACCGGTTCTCGGTGAAGGCCAAGAGCGTCAGCCACTCGACGTCCTCCTCGCCGGCGGTTTTCACCATCGCCCTGAAGGCATTCCCGGAGGCCACGTCTCCGTGTGGGCGTTCCAGTCCGCGCTGCTGGGCCCAGCGGCCGTTGCCGTCCATGATGCAGGCCACATGCCGAGGGGCCTTTGTGGGCATCCATCCTCCTGGCGCACAGAAAGTAGTTGATTGACTCTATAAAGTGACACAGCCCGGGTGGTGCGTGCTCCACCCGTTCTGGAGAGACACTCGCGTGTGTGACGCGCGGCGTCGGGAGGAAGCCCTGCCATGCCACCGCCCTGGAACCCGCTGTCCTGGATCACCCCACCCCAAGGACTCACTCCCTGGGGCCACGCGCTGAACTCCGCCGGCCTGCGCGGCGCCCGGCTCCGGGCCGACTACACGGAGGCGGCCGGTATGGCGTTCCGCCGGTTTCCCCTGTGGTACGTGCCCGCCCGGCTGTTCATGCCCGCTGCGTCGCAGCCGTACCTGCTCGCCGTCATCGCCTTCGGGCTCCACGGCGACAGCCTGGCCGACGCACCGGCCCACCAGCGTGACCCCGCACCGTTGCACGCCTGGAACGAGCAGATCCGGCAGGGGCTGCGCACCGGCCAGGCTGACCAGCCGTTCCTGCGTGCCTTCCTGCACACCGTTGCCGCACGCGGGCTGTCCCACTCCGACGTGCACGTCCTCCTGGTCGGCCAGGCCCAACAGTTGGCGTACACCGAGTACCCGACCGAAGGGGACTACGGCAACTACATCGAACGCATCAACATGCCGTTCACCCGCCTCATCCACGGAGCCGTCCTGCCCGGAATCCCCCAGCCACCCGCCTTTGCCGCCCGGGCACATGCCGAAGCCATCCAGCGCACGGACGACCTCGCCGACCTCGCCAAAGACCTGCGGCACAGCGGCAAACTCACCCTGCCCCTGACGGACCTGGCCCACTTCGGCGTCACCCGCACCGACCTGGAGTCCGGATGCGACACCCCCGCGGTGCGGGCCCTGCTCGCTCACGCCTGCCGCAAGGCCCGCACTGCCCTGGCAGAAGCGGAGAAGGCACTCGCCTCCCAGAGCCCGGAGTGCCAGCTGCTGTACCGTCCCGGCCTGATCTTCCAGCACCAGGTGATGAACACCGTGGAACACCGCGGCGCTTCCCTGACCCACCGCCCGGTCTCCCTCCCCCTCCACCCCTCTCCGGGCCATCTCCTGGACGGAGTGCTCCGCGTCCTGCACGGACGCCTACGGGTGGCCACCGCCACAGGCGTGCAGGCACGTTGAGCTTGTCATTTAACGACCGGCGTCGAACGCGGCTCGGACTTGATCAGCGTTTTCGCAGTTCGGCGGACGTGAAGGCGGCCTTCGTCTGCTCCTGTGCTTCGTCACAGAGTGGATCAGCGCGAAGGCCGTGGTCGTGAGTTTGGTACATCAGGATGTGCCGCAGGATGCGTTCGAGGAAGTGTCACACTTCCGGTCGGAGCTGTACGCGTGTCTGACCGTGCGGGGCGACGCCTTGTTCGAGTTATGCGACGCGCTGCTGGGTACGGCCGGGCCGGTGCGGACGTTGGTCGATCTCGCGCTCGCGCCCGGACACCGCCGTGGTCACGGAGCTCTGCACGGCGGGCTCAACCAGGGCAGGATCGACGTCGCCCGGCTGCGTCGTGCCCTGGCCGGGGTGCCGTTGCCGCGGACGGCGGACGGTCGACTCGTGCCGGCGGTGGATGTCTCGCCGTGGCTGCGGCCGGACGCCGACACATATGCTGACCGGGCTTTTTGCCACACCTTCGGGCAGGGTGAGGGCAAGCATCAGATGGTACCCAGCTGGCCGTACTCGATGGTGGCCGCGCTGGAGACCGGCCGCACGTCCTGGACGGCGGGTGCTGGACGCGGTTCGCCTGGAGCCCGGCGCCGATGTCGCCGCGGTGACCACCGTGCAGATCCGTGAGGTTGTCGAGCGGCTGGTCGCCGCCGGCCAGTGGCGGCCGGGTGACCCGGAGGTCCTGGTCGTGCTGGACGCCGGATACGACGCCCCGCGCATCGCCCACCTGCTGGGTGACTTGCCCGTCGAGGTCCTTGGCCGGCTCCGTTCCGATCGGGTGATGCGGCGTCCGAAACCCTCCCGAGAAGAGTTCCATCTGGCCAACCCCAAGGGCGGCCGACCGCCCAAGCACGGCGGTGAGTTTGTCTTCGGCGACCCAACAACCTGGGGCACCGAGCAGGCCATGACGGTCACGGAGACCCGGCTCTACGGGAAAGGCGACCGTGCAGGCGTGGTACCGGCTGCACCTGCGGCTGACCCATCGGGCCGCATGGCTCGACCACGACGGGCCGCTGCCCATCATCGAGGGCACCGTCATCCGCCTGGTCGTGGAGAAGCTGCCCAGCGGCGGAGTCAATAAGCCGGTCTGGCTGTGGTGGTCGCGCACCGGTGCCACCGAGGCGGGCGTCGACCGTTGCTGGCATTCCTTCCTCCGCCGCTTCGACATCGAGCACACATTCCGCCTGTTCAAGCAGACCCTCGGCTGGACCAAGCCCCGGCTTCGCAGCTCGGAAGCGGCCGACCGGTGGACACGCGCCTACGTCTTCCACTTCCACACGGGAGTCATCTGTACGAGGCGACAAGGCGCGCCAGATGCCGTCCCGCGACCTCCAGCGGCACCTCGCTGCGGGTGACCTGGGCCGCCAGTTCGGCGCCCTCCAGCGTGGCGATCACCGTGTGCGCCAGCTCCTCGGCGTCGTCCTCGGAGAACCCCGCGTCGCCCAGCTTCTGGGTGACCACCGCCCGCCAGTGCGCGAATGCCTCGGCCGCCGCTTGCTGGATGCCGGGGGCACCGGTGGCCGTACCCACGACGGTGGAGGTGACCGGGCAGCCGTCGAGCCAGTCGGAGTCGCGCAGCCCCTGGGCGAGGGACGCGGTGAGGGTGACGAGGGCCTTTTCGGGCTCCGGCTCCGCGTCGAGCGCCTCGCGCAGCAACTCGGTGAACTCCTCGTCGCCGAGCCGCACGGCGGCCGTGCCGAGTTCCTGCTTGCCGCCGGGGAAGAAGTGGTACACGGAGCCGAGCGTCGCCCCGGCCTCGCGGGAGATCTGCTTGATGCCGGTGCCTTCGTAGCCCTGGCGCTGCATCAGGCGTGAGGTCGTACGGACGATCCGCTCACGGGTACCGGCGGTCTCAGGGTCATGCGGGGCCTTGGTCTTCACACCGCCACACTACCGAACTAGAGCGTTCGTTCTAGAGCTGTGCTAAGTTCCTCGCTGGATAGAGCGTTCGTTCTAGTCATTCTCGGGGAGATTTCTGTGAGCACGTCTGCTGTGAACACCGCGTCCGTGACGGTCATCGGCCTCGGCCCCATGGGCCACGCGATGGCCGGTGCCTACCTGGACGCCGGCTATGAGGTCACCGTCTGGAACCGCACCGCAAGCCGCGCCGACGACCTGGTGACCAGAGGCGCGGTGCGCGCCGCCACCGTCGAGGAGGCACTGGCGGCCAACGAGGTGGTCGTGCTGAGCCTCACCGACTACGCCGCGATGTACAGCATCCTCGGGCCCGCCGCCTCGGCGCTCGCGGGCCGCGTCCTGGTCAACCTCAGCTCGGACACCCCCGAGAAGGCCCGCGAGGGTGCCGCCTGGGCGGCAGAGCACGGGGCGCGCCACCTCACCGGCGGAGTGCAGACGCCGCCGTCCGGCATCGGCTCGAGGGAGTTCAGCACCTTCTACAGCGGACCCCGAGACCTCTTCGACAAGTATCAGGACTTCCTGAAGGTGATCACCGACACGGACTACCGGGGCGAGGACCCAGGTCTGGCCGCGCTCTACTACCAGCTCCAGATGGACCTCTTCTGGACCACACTGACCGCCTGGCTGCACACGCTCGCGCTGGCGAACGCGAACGGCATCAGCGTCTCGGAGATCAAGCCGTACGCGGCCGAGACACTGGGCGGGATGAGCCAGTTCCTCGACTTCTACACGCCGCGTATCGAAGCAGGGCAGCACTCCGGAGACGTCGAACGGATCTCGATGGCCGTGGCGAGCCTGGACCACGTCGTGCATACGACGCGGGACTCCGGCGTGGACCCGACACTGCCCGCCGCGGTGCTGGAGACATTCCGGCGTGGAGCGGCCGAGGGCTACGAGGAGGACAGCCTGACTCGGCTGTTCGAGGTGTTCGGGCGAGGAGCAGCGGCGAAATAGCGGCTCCCCGGCGGGCCCGGGCCGGTTCCGCAGCCAGGCCCTGCCCGGCGGACCAAGGTCTGATCCGCCGGGCAGGGCCCTGGTCTTCGCGGCACCGGGTCCCCGGGGCCAGGTGCCCGATGCCGAGCACCTTTCCC
Organism: Streptomyces sp. CA-250714; assembly: GCF_050936705.1. Taxonomy (NCBI): domain Bacteria; kingdom Bacillati; phylum Actinomycetota; class Actinomycetes; order Kitasatosporales; family Streptomycetaceae; genus Streptomyces; species Streptomyces sp. CA-250714. Next base: position 70,643 of record NZ_JBNJMI010000001.1, read on the forward strand.
TGCTGCCCGATGACCGCGCAGGCCCGTTCCAGCACCGCCGTGAAGAGCTGCTCCCTGCCGCCGAAGCTCCTGCGTCGCGACCGTCCAAGATCTCCACCCGCGTACGGGCCGCGTCGCTGCCGTCCGGAGGAATGCGTCGGCGGTGGCGCGGCGGTCAAACGGCTCCTTGCGGGTGGGGGGAGCGGCACAGACCGGTCCAGGACGGGCCCGCGAAGCCCCGCCTGGATACTCCCCCCGGCCCGTGCGGTACCGAGTGAAGGCAGACCCGGCAAGCGGAGGCCGAGCATCACCCCCAGGGTCACCTCGCTCAGCGACTGCGGCCTCGCCTCCCTTTACGTACTCAGAGAGGCTCACCGAAAAGCCCTGCCGGCGCCCAGCGGATCAAGCCGCGTGCCGGCGGTGGTCACCGATCCGATGCACGTTCTGCACCGCGAGTTCGTCGCGTTCCTGCGTGGGGGTGAGACGGACGCCGACGTGATAGTCCTGAACCAGCATCCAGCCGAGGAATCCAGCGGCGAGAGTGCAGGCGACACCGGCCGACGTGAACGCCAGGCCGAGAGTGACCCCGGTGGCCGGGCCGTTCCAGTGAGTGACGTAGGTCCCCAGGCTGACGGCGAACAGCGCGAGAGCGATGACGTTGAGGGAGGCGTGAGCCAGGCCGACGGTTTTGGCCGCCGAGCTGCGCGGAATTCCGAAGGCCCAGTCGACGAATCCGGGGAGCGCGGCGAGCAGTGCGCTGCCCACGCCCGCGACGTTCAGCGCGATTGCCAGATTGAGCCAGAACTGATCCCCGCTGGCCGCATACACGGCAAACCCCACGAGAGTTCCGGTGTAGCAAGCGACCGGGAAGCCGACCAGCATGGGATGAACGGGGTGACCGGCGACCGTGGCCTTGCTGTACATGAAGCCTCCCAAAAGAGCCCCTTGGATCGGGCATGTCGATCGCTCAACTCAGCGTCCCACTGCAGCCGGGCTCCGCAACCTGGACCGGACTGATCAGTTGCAGCACTCTCCATCGGCAGCCCTTCCCCACTGCGGTTGTCGGTGTCGCTGCCGTAAGTGATGTCAACGCCGGACGGCACGTCTCCCCCACACCTTGAAGGTGACGGTGTCGGCGCCGGAAGGCGATTCGGACCCTTCGGCTTCTCGCTTTCTTCGAGGTCCGGGTCTCTTCCGGCTCTGTGTCGCCGCCCCCGGAACCGCAGGCCGCGGCGAGGGGGATGACCTGTATTCAAGCGATTGAGAAAGCCCAGGCGAAAAGCCGCTGAAGTGCATCGGTTGCCGGGGGTTTTTGAAGCCCTCTGGTGCCTTTCGTCGTGAGACGGCTCCTCGGCGCTGTACTCCATTCAGGTTGGCGGATGGAAACGCGACGGGCTGGTTGATATGGGCAACCCGAGTTGTCAGCCGGCAGCCGACCTCGTCGCGTTGCGAACCGGGCAGTTGCAGGAGCTGATGGAGGTCATGACGCCGGACATGGCCCTGATCGGCGATGGCGGCGGCGTTGTGGCTGCCGCTCCGGCTCCGATCCACGGGGTCGAACCGGCAGGACCGGTCATCCTGGTACGCCCGGAAACCTCGCCGCTCGACATGCACGGCATCCTGCCGCCGCCGGAGTCGTCACCGCCCGGGCCGAGCCGACCACGGGGCAGTCGTCGCACCAGCGATGGGCAAGCCAGCCGTCGCGGGTCTCCAGGGCCTCACCGTCGCCGACGCCTCCGTATGAGCCGGTGGGCGCACGACAGGCGAGGGAGCGCTCATCACCATCGACGGAACCGGCGGCTACGTCATCCTCGGCGGCCCACGCATCACCACGGCCGCGGCCGATCCCCAGCTGCGCGGCCTGCCCGCATGGGCCGACGAGGTCTGCGGCGACACCTGCGAACGTCCCGGACGCCAGCGCCTCGCTGCCGCCCATGCCGCCCTGCTCCACCGACATTGACGGCGGCTCCGGGAGCCGGATGGTCGGTCTTCGGTAGGGTCGGCGCGTGGTGGAACCTGTGCTGCGAGCGAAGACCTGGAGCGGGGACACCTTCGAGAACCCCTTGGAGGATGACCTCTTCGATCTGCTGAGCGAGATGAACCTGAGGCACCGGTTCGTGATCGTGGAGCGCCTCGACAAGGAGCCGGCCGGCCAGCACTACATGCAGGTCTACCTCAACGACGACATGAGCTGCCAGGTCGAGTACCGCGAGGGCGGCCCGGACCAGCACTTCCAGGCCTTGGTGCCGGGCCCGTTCGAGATGTCCGGGCACGGGACCGTGGCCGTCGTACTGAAGGACTGGGCCCGCGACCGGCCGGGATGGCGCGAGGCGCTGTCCTGGACTCCGTGGTCCCCGACGGCCGAACCTCGACAGTGAGGACCAGGGAGGCAGTGCGGATGCAACGCCTGCTCACGGCTCCACGGTGAGTTTCAGATCGTGCGGCAGAGGCGGGCTGCATCCAGAATTGCGGCATGGACGTTCCTGCTTGCCACCGCGTCTCCTACGCGGAACAGCTGGAACGAACTGTTTTCGTTGCGCATCACCGACTGGGCTTGCGCGACAGCAGTTCCGCGAAGTCGACGGCGCCCAGGTTGGTCGAGGAATCGCGCACTTCGTCGTAGAGCTCCTGGACCGGATCGGTGCCCATCTCGGCGACGACGGCATCGAATGCGCGGTGCTCCCGGAACCCGGAGCCGTCCACGCCGGGTTCCACTTCCAGGCCCTCGGGGGTCCTGGCAACGGCACGCATCCGACGAAGGACGGTGACCGCGACACCATTCTCCGCGAAGGAGCTGAAGTAGCCGGACGCCGTGAGTGAGCCGGCATCGGGTGAGAGCATTCGCTCAGGCGTGACGACTTCGACGGTGGAGCCTCCCCGGACGAGGGCCTCCACCGCGTCGAGTGCCTGGTTGCCGCCGTGGTCGTCGTAGACCATCACACGCCCCTGGAGCCGTCGCGCCCCGGCGAGTACGTCCCAGGTGTCATGGACCAGGCCGGCCCCGGGAATGCGGGGTGGCGCAGGGGTGCCGCCGGTTGCGACGATCACGACGTCCCATGGCTGCTCGAGAAGCGTCCGGCCGTCGACGTCGGAGTTCAACGAGCATCTCCGTCAACTCATCCGCCGTCCCCGTTCGTGCGCACCCGTCCCAGGCTTCCGAACTCGTGCTTCAAGCGGCCGTCACCCGTCCCGCCCACTCCGTCACCCGCCGGGCCAGCGCCCCGCCGTGCCGGGCCCAGCGGAAATGGTCGAGCCGGTCGGTGCCCGCGAGCTCGGCGGTGTAGTGCCAGTGCTCCAGCTCGGCTCCCGGCACCTTGGCGCACAGGTGTGCCTGGGCGCGGGGCGGGGCGAAGGAGTCGCCCTCCACGCTCACCGAGAGCACCGGCAGCCGCAGCTCACGCAGCCGCTCCTCGACGCTTTCCCCGTGCGGGGGCAGGCGGTAGCGGCCGGTCCGCGACTGGAATGCCCAGTCCCTGATGACGCCCGGCGGCTGGACCCCGCCGAACATGAATCCGGGCCAGCGCCCCCGTACCGTCGCGTACGCCACCATGAAGGTCCCGAACGCCAGCATGCCGGGCGAGCGGAGCCCGAACGCGCGGTGATACACGGACGCGGACGCGACCAGCGCGACAGCGTCCGGCCCCCGATCCCCGGCCGCTGCCGACTCCGCGGCCTGGAGCAACGCGAGTTGCCCGCCCAGGCTGTGCCCGAGCACGACGACAGGCGAGGTGGGGAACTCCTTCCGTACAGCGGCGAGCGCGGCCCGCAGGTCGTCCACCAGTTCCCGGTACCCGCACGACCGCCCGTCCGGCGCCCGTTCCCCCTGCCATCGGAAGTCATACACGGCGGCGGTCACCCCGGCGCCGTGCAACTCCCGTATGAGCCGACGGTAGAAGCCACCCGGCGTGCCCATGGCGGAGGCGATCAGCACGACGGGCCGCTCCGACTCTCCGCCGAAGCGCAGCCCGTGCAGCGGGAAGCGCTCCCCGTCGGAGCTGTGGACCTCGGCCAGCGGCTCAAGCTCGGCGTACTCAGCGGTAGTCACAACGGGCAGGATGGCACAACCCCGCGGCCGGCCGGTCGGGCGCCGTGCCCTCGGTATCGACCCCGCGCCGGCGGGGAGGAGGCCACGGGGCTACGGCAAGGCAGTAGTCCTGGTCGTCGTGGCGGCCCCGGTGCTGAGGTGATCATCTTCCGCGCTGTGTCACGGGCTGTCGGCGGTCGGCAAGGGGCGGACGGTGAGGATCTGCTGTGCGTGTCCGACTGGGCCGGTGACGTCGTGCAGGACGATGCTGGAGACGCCCTGGCCGGTGAGCCCGAAGGTCACCGTGGTGTCCAGCCGGTCCAGTGGCCTCGAGGCCGGCGGTGGAGGTGGAGGGTGAGGCCGACGTGGAAGAACATCCACGCGGTGGGCGGCTGGCGTACGGCGATGCAGTTGGCAGTGTCGACGAGCGCGGTGTAGGACCCGAGGAGGCTGGTGGCCTGCCCGGCCACGAGGTCGAGGTCGGTGGAGACCAGGCGGTCGTACGGCCCGGTTGCGGGGGTGCGAGAGGGCGGACGTCCAGTGAGGCGATCGATCCCCGGGCCACACGGAGGTCAGTGGCCAGGAGGCAAGCGTCTCGGGAGGGGCAGCTGGTCGCCGCCGACGGCGACGGCTCTGGTGTCGCCGACGGCGAGGAGCCAGGCGCGGGCTCGTACGGCGGGGCGGTCGGCGAAGAGGGCGATGACTTCGACCAGTTCGATGGTGCGGCCGGGCCGGATGGTCTCCACCCGGATCTCGCACTCGTCGAGGGCGAGGCGTCCGAGGATGTCGAAACCGATCCTGGACAGGGCCCGGCCGGTGCCGGCGAACCATCTGGACAGGGCCGTCACCTGGACCTTGGCGGGCAAATCATAAGAACCTTCAGGTGGAGTGTCACACCCGGCCGGATTCCGGCACCTGTAGCGGACGAAAGACCCGTCTGCACTCGGAGGTGCCAGCGTGCTCTCGTGCCGGGCGTCGCGGACCCGGGCTGATCCGAAACGAAACACCTAGGGCGTGTCTCACAGTGAGCTGAGCGGCGTGTCTTGATCAGGAAGTGGCGAGGTCTTGGGTAGAGGTTCATCGATCAAGAAGGCCTTGCGCAGCGGAGACCAGGAGATCCAGGTCATCTGCGGGGTGTGGTGGTCACTTGGTGTTCAACGGGATCCCCGAAAGCTGCACACCTGGCTGGTCTGACGGGAAGTGCCTGGTCGCTGTTGGACCTGAAGGAATGTGGCTCGGCGCTGACCGGCAGTCACGGGTCCCCGCGCTGTTAGGCTCCGACGGGTCCTGGCGAATCCTCGGTAAGAAGGCTGGCAGTGGCAGGCCCCCAGATAGGAATCGACGAGCAGTCAAAGTACGTGAACGAAGTCACGCAAGGAATTGTGCAGCGGCTCCCAGGAAGTTGGTCCAAAGCCGAGTTCACGTATGTGGCGGCCGGTGGCACGAGCAGTTACGAGCTCGGCGTCACGATGGTGGATGACACGAGCACGCAGGTGCACGATGTCCCGCTGACCAGTGTGCGTGCGTTGATGAGACTGCGCCGTGGCATGTATCGAGAAGGCGCGGGAACGCGGTTCACAGCAACCTTCACGGTTCACAGTTCCCTGAAGTGCGAGACGCATTTCGACTATGAATCCGAACCGAACTTCCCTATCGGGATTACTCCCGCGAGCTTCGTCGAGGACCTGAAGCGATTTCCTCGTGACGAGAAGAACATTCCGGACTGGCTCCGCATGAAACTACAGAAAGCACAAAAGGGACCCTTCTAGGGCCTTTTCAAAGTTGATCAAAGCCATTCGTTGATGGCGGCGATGTAGACGGTGGCCTCGTAGCGGACGGCGAGCTTGCCGAACCTGCTGGCGAGTGCCCGATGGCGTTTGAGCCGGTTGATCCCGCACTCGACGGCGTGGAGCTGGCGGTAATCGGCCGCGTCAAAGCCCGGTGGTCATCCGCCGCGGGCGCCGCGCCGGAGCCGATGGTCAGCTTGGTCGGCCGGTTCGGGGATCGTGGCCGCGATGCCCCGTCGCCGTGCGTGGGCGCGGATCGCTCGGGACGAGTACGCCTTGTCGGCCCGCACTCGGTCCGGCGGGGTCCGGGGGCGCCCGCGGCCGCGCCGTTCCCTCGCTGACCGCCGCCGCTCCCGACGACTGGCGCCGCCCCCTCGCCCTCTTTCTCGACGCCCTCCACGTCTCCTCTCCTCCCCTCTCCCCGCACCACCCTCACCGCCGCCCAACTTGGCTCCACGCTCCACCAACTGGGCCCGTCATTCGACGGATTCCGCGAGCGCCTGCCCACCGCAGCACAGCGGGAAGTCTTCGAAGAGACCGGCCTGACCGTGGTCGCCGACCGCCTGCTGTGGGTACGGGAGTCGGCCCGACGGCCACGAAGACGGAGAACCGATCCACAGGGTCGAGATCACGTTCTTGTGCACACTGACCGGAAGCCCAGCGCCGACCGGCGGCCTCAACGAAGACGACAACCAACTCGGGCTGGAATGGGTCTCGTTGGTCAAGACCCGCACCCTCACTACCCTCAGCCGCGACTACCAAGAGCGCATCGCCGCACTGGCAGACCCGTACCCACACAGCGTCGACTACCTCGGATACCGCCCGTGAGCTGTACCGCACCTCCGCGACCTGCCGGCCGACAACCGCACCGGACAGCCAAGACGCCGTCTGCTGAGGTCAGGCCCGACCTCGACATTCATCAACCTCAGTGACCAGACCGCCGCACACCGCGCGCTCCCAGAGCACGTGGTGCCACTCGTTGGCGTCCGGTGCCGGCTTGCGCGTCAGCACGGGGTTCGAGACAGCACCGCTTGTTCCACCCACCGTCTCGCCAACGGATCCATCACCAACCGCATCCTCGTCCTGGACCACGGCCGCATCGTTCAGACCGGGACCCACGATGAACTGCGCCACTGCTACGGCCTCTTCGAGGAACCCCACGACCTCCAGGAAGGCACGCATGCCACACCCGCCCAGGCCTAGGTTCCCCTGTTTCACGGGCATTCCCGCGGGCTCATGGGCACCGTTCCGAGCGATTCCGCGTGATCACGGGTAACCGTCGCGCTCGGTGGCGCGACCTCCCCCGCTGGCCAACGGTGCACCCGCGCCTCGGGCGCTGCCGTATTGCAGCGCCAAGGAAGCGGGCCGACCGTCGAACGGCAGTAGTTTCGTGAGGAGTTACGGCTCCAGGCGGCGGAGCGGTTCGCTCGGGGTGAGGCGAGCTCGGTGATCGCCGAGGACCTGCGGGTGAGCGTCCGTTCGGTGCAGCGGTGTCGGCGGACGTTGGACGAGGACGGTCCACGGGCGCTGCGGTCGCAGGGGCCGACATCGTTTCCGAGGCTGAGCGAAAAGCAGTTCGCGCAGTTGGAAGCGGAGCCGGCCAAGGGTACGGCCGCGCATGGCTGGGAGGATCAGCGGTGGACGCTGGCCCGGGTCAAAACGGTGATCGGCCAGCGCTTCCACCTGACCTACACGATCCAGGGCGTGCGGAAACTCCTGGTCCGCAACGGCTGGTCTTGCCAGGTTCCCACCCGACGCGCTGTCGAGCGGGACGATGACGCGGTCGCCGGTGGGTCAAGGAGGGGTGGCACTGCGCGGAAGACTCGCGGCGGCTCGTGGAGCCTGGCTCGTCTTCGAGGACGAAGCCGGATTCTCCATGACGCCGCCGCGGGCGAACACCTGGTCACAACGCGGACACACACCGGTGGTGCGGGTCCGCGGCCGTTCCCGCAGACGGATCTCCATTGCCGCACTGACCTGCTACACCCCCGGCCACCGCTCAAGGCTGATCTACCGGCCACGCAGAGACGCCGGCCGACGCGACGGGCGCAAAGCTTCTCCTGGCGCGACTACCGGGACGTGCTGATCGCCGCCCACCAGCAGCTCGGCGGCCCAGCAGAGCCAGCACGTTGCCGCGCCACCGGGCCAGGTGAGCGCCGTTGAGGAAGATGCTCAACATGTCCTGGTCTGGGACAACCTCAACGTCCACAAAGCCGCCGACCTGCGGCAGCGGGGCGGCAGCCGGGAGTGGCTGACCATCTCCTACCTGCCGCCCTACGCACCCGACCTCAACCTCGTCGAAGGCATCTGGTCTCTCCTGCGACGCGGATGGCTCTCCAGCATCGTCTTCAGTACCCCCGAACACCTCGACGAGCGCATCCGACGCGCTTACGCCTCATCCATTACCGCAGTCACCTCATGGACGGCTGCCTCGCCGAGACCGGCCTGACCATCGGACCCACCTGATCAGCGACACGACACCACGAGTTCAACCTCAAGTAGAGGAGTTCGAGAGGCCGATGGAGAAGCAGCCGGCCGAAGACCGTGCGGCCCGAGGGGCCCTCAGGCCGCCATCAGCGCCGCCAGGGCGCGGTCCATCGCGGCGTTGAACTCCTCCGGCGTCAGCGGCAGTCGGGACTTGACGTCCCGGCTCCACTGGTCGGCGAGAACCTCGGCGGAGCCCGCCTCGACACCGTCGAGCGCCGCGTCGGCCAGGTCCGGCGGAGCGATCTTGTCCACTGGCCAGCCCGCCGCCATGTCGGTGTCGGCCAGGCCGAGGTGTACCGCTGTGACGAGCGTGCCCTGCTCGGCGAGTTCCAGGCGGACGCCGTTGGTCATGGCCCAGGCGGCGGCCTTGGTCAGGTGGTAGGCACTGGCGCCCTTGCCCCCGAACCACGACATGGCGGAGAGGATGTTGACGATCGCGCCCCCGCCGTTGCTGGCGAGCGCCGGCGCGAACTCCCGGATCATTCCCAGGTGGCCGAACATGTTGGTCTCCAGCTCGTGCCGCACCGTGTCCAGTGAACCGGTCACCAGGTCGGTCCCCGTGCTGATTCCCGCGTTGTTGATGAGGAGCGAGACGTCCGGGGCGGCCTCGACGGCGGCCCTCACGGAGGCGGGATCGGTGATGTCGAGGGGCAGCACCTCGACCCCGGGCAGGTCCACGGTCTCCGGTCGGCGGGCCGTCGCGTAGACCTTGCGGGCGCCCCGTTCGAGCAGGCGCTGGGCGAAGGCGCGGCCCAGGCCGCGGTTGGCTCCGGTGACAAGAGCGACGGAGTTGTTGATATCCATGGCCGGTACGCTAAAACCTGACGCTAGCGTCAGAGGCAAGTGCTGATCGTCAGGGCCAAGGGTGAGAGGAATCACCGTGACTGTCACAGGGGCCGCAGCCGAGCGATTGATCCGCATCGGCGAGGTGGCACGAGGTGCCGGCGTCTCAGTGCGCGCCGTGCGCTACTACGAGCAGCAAGGGCTGCTCATCGCGGAGCGCAGCCCGTCCGGCCAGCGCCTGTACCGGCAGGACGCCATCGCCCGGGTCCGCTTCTTCCAGCAGATGTACGCCGCCGGACTCACCAGCCGAAGGATCACCGAACTCATGCCGTGCTGGGACGCCGGGCACACCGACGCCGAGCAACGAGCCATGCTGCGCGCCGAGCGCGAACGCATCCAGGCCAAGATCGACGACCTGCAGGCCACCCTGGACCACCTCGACAAGGTCATCGCGATCACGGACACGCACCCCTAGGCGCAGTCGGCCAGACGCCTCATCAGCGATCTGACCTCGCTGCCTTGGTTGGGGCGAAGAGGAGTCGTTGAGGGGGAACTGTTGTCGGGCGGCCGACGCGATTTTCGGTGTTCGGGCAGGGCGGAGAGTCGCTGTACCAGTCGCGGCTCAGGGCAACGATCAGGTCGGTTGCCGCCGATCTGGGGATCAAGACCTGCTGACGTTCGGCGGTCAGCCCGCCCCATGGTGGATACCGCGTGCCTCCGGTGATACCGCGGCCGACGGCCAGCCGTCAGCCCCCGCGACACCACGAGTTCAACCTCAGTAACGCCCCCGGCCGCAGCCCTGTGGACCACAGTGCACGTTGCCCCGACCACGACCCGGCTGATCGGCGTCGAGCCCAGGTTGTGGATGGTCACAGAATCTTTGGTGCGATCAATGATCGCCACCAGAGTGGCCTTCTCTTCCCGCTCTCCCCGTCTGACGGACTCCTGGGCGATGTGTTGCCAAAGTGCGATGCCCGCGGCGGTGATGGCCAGCGCAAGGGTTCCGACAGCAGTCAGCGCTTCCAAGGGTCCCATTCGCTCACAGTAAGCGCCGCAAGGAGAGTTTCCTGTCGAGCTTCCATCGGTGTCCCGGTGTCCATCGCGACACGGCAGATGGAGTATTGGAACGGGATCCAGCGGTAGCCGCTGGTCACTCCGGTGACTGTGCGGGGCGGGGCAGAGTCGGCGCGCCGGCAGCCTCGCCGAGATCGTGGACGTGCTCGCCCCGCAGGGCCGCAGCCCCCCACTCGTTCCCGGTCGGCAGCCGCACGGGCCAGTGGCAGGGCTGAGTGCCCCGGCGGCCTTCCGGGGCGAAGTCCCCGCCAGCCCTCGAACCGGGGCTGCCGGCACGCCGTTAGGGTGCCGTCATGCTTCCGCACTGTCCCGGGTCGTCCCCCGCCGCCGAGCGGCAGGAATGGCAGCAGGCGCTGGTCACCTTGGGCTGCCAGTTGGCCGCTGTGGGGCCCCGACGGCACGACGACTGGCTGGTGGACGCCGCGGCGGTGCTCCAGTTCCGCACCCGCGATCCGCGCGGCTGGCTGCCGGACGCCCTTACCAATTGGGCGGAGCGCACCAGGCACTCCCCGTACTACCCCTTCGACCGGCTGGAGCCGCATCACCTCGACCACCATCTGGAACTGCTGACCCACGAGGCGGTGGTGGAACTGACCGCGCTGCACTGGGCCGCCACACCCTACGGCGGCGCCGAGCCGCCCGGCGCGTCCGACCCGGTGCGGCGGCGCCAACTGTGGTCGGCAGCCCGCACCCTCCTGGCCCGGTTCGGCCCCGACGCGGAGTACGCCACCAACGCCGAGGACCTCAGCGGTGGCACAGACCCCCACTGGTACCGCGACGGCTTCTCGCTCTCCTGCTTCGCGGGAGTGGACGCGCAGCGGGACGGTCTCATCACGGACTTCGGCATCCTGGCGGTCTCGGACACGGAGGTCGGCGCGTTCTGGAACTTCTTCGTCGACTGACCCCGTCGGCGTACTCAGCCGGTCAGGTGACCGATCAGTTCCGGGCCCGCCGGGTGGGGGCGTTCGGCCGGCGTGAAGTTCATGAGCACACATGGCGGGCCGTCAGCGACTGAAGCGACTCTGACCTCGGGTTACCGACCGACCCCACGTCCGTGTGTGCGGTTCAGGCGTCTCGGGCAAGGTAGGCCGCTGGCCGCATGCCATCCCAATCAGTCGATTGCCGGCTCTCAGACCCATCGTTGAACTGGGCGTGATCAGGACGGACGGGCACTGAGATGGGCAGGCAGAAGGCAAAGAAGCCGCGCTCGGCGGGTACGGCCCGTGCGACCAGAATCGCAGCCGCTGCTCGCTCTGTGTGAAGAGCGTCCAGCAGCGGGCTTTCTACCGTCTTTGGGCAGCCACAGAACCGCGCGCACCCGACACATGGCGTTCCTGGGACAGGAAGTACCGCGGCCACGAGGTCAGTGACGCGCAGCTCCGTTCGGACCTGGCTCTCTACGCCTCCGCGTACGGGCCCGAGGCCCCCGGTGAATGCTGTGCTGCAAATAGAGAGCGGTACATCGCAGTAGAGGCGGTGCCCTGGAAGGAACCGGGCAAGGCACAACAGGCCATCGACGGTCACAACCAAGGCAATTCACCCAGCGAGGACCGGTTCGGTCTCCACGGCCTGCTGGCAGGTCTGTGGGCCGACGACATGGCGACAACGGTGTCCTCTGTAGTCGAGTTGGGAGACGACTTCGTCACACAGGCCGTCGCCAGTGGCCTGGCCCGGCCCGGCCCGGCCTGGCAGGAGCCTTCCGGGGGGGTGGAAGCCGTTCCAGCGGCGAAAACTTCGATGAGCCGCCCCGAGCGGACCCGCAGCGGGAGATGACGGAGCGAAGGCCCGCCCGTGGCCTGGTTGCTCGCTTCGCTCGGCATGAGGCAGGTGTTGGCCGGAGCGGCGTGCAGCAGGCAGGCCGAGGGCTGGGCCTGACCCGGGTCGTCGCCTCGCCTGGAGAAGGCCCGGGTCCCGGACACGATGCCACCATCGACCGGCTCCGGTGATCCGCGGCTGACGCTCGCGAAGGACAGCGATACCAGCAGCGTGATCGGCATCGGCGTGCTGCTCTCGGTGGCAGGAGGCCAATGATGACCCCAGGTCTCAAGCCGTCCGTCCTTCCTCGTCAACGAACAACCCCGGCCGGTTATGACGCTTGGGAGCAACTGGCCTCCGGACAGCATCTTCCGCAGCAGCCTTCACCCGCGCCGAGAAGCGCTTCTCCCCCATCTGGCGCGTGGCGCTGGGCGAATGCGCCGTACGGACCGTCGGCGCCTCCACCCTGCCGGTGGACACCATGGTCCGGCTCGGCCCTCTCGTCCTCATCGCCGTACTGCTGCTCGCCTGCCCGCTCAGCATCCGTCTCCCCTCTGGCCGCTCGCCCCATGGCCCGGCTGCTGATCGCCGAGACGGAAGTGGGGAAGACGGCCGAACCGGCGCAGCTCGCCCAGGCGGATCACCGTGTCACCGGGAAGCTGCGGTCGTCCTTGCCCGCTGAGACCCGTGTATGACAGGGGACTGCTCCGCCGGGCGGTACCTGCCGGGCACCCGTCCGTCCGGAGCAGGAACCCCCTCAGAAGTGGTCTTCACCTTCCGTTTCGCAACCGGGAGTTTGACAACCGCGTCGCTCACCGTCAGGTTCGCGGCATGGACCGACGCCGGCTGCTTTCGCTCGCTCTCCCGGCGGTTGGCTTGACGGCCGTTCAGGCCGCGTGCGGTCGTCCGCGTCCTCAAGCGCGGCCGCGCGCCCTCGTCTACCGGGGTCCGGCGGCTTGCGAGGGCTGCTCGGAAGCGGTGGCGGCGCTGCTGCGCACAGCGCGGTCACGGCCGCGTGTGCAGTACTGCGGTCCTGGCGAAGATGTGCCGCTCACGGCGTCGGCACTGGCGGAGGCAGATGTCTATGCCCAACCGGGCGGTGGTGACGACGTGAAGGCCGCCTGGCGGGAGGTGCGCCCCTTCGCCGGCCCGCTCCGCCACTGGGTGCGGGGTGGAGGCCGCTACCTCGGCTTCTGTATGGGCGGCTACTTGGCCGGCCGCAGTCCCGGCTTCGGGCTGCTGCCCGGTGACACCGACGCGTACATCGCCTCCCGGGGGGCCTCGGTACACACCTCGGCCGACACGGTCGTCCCCATCCGCTGGCGTGGCCGACGGCGGCACATGTACTTCCAGGACGGGCCGTACTTCCGGTTGGCCGACAAGGCCGCAGCTTCGGTGATCGCCACGTACGACAACGGTCTACCGGCCGCGCTTCTTGCGCCCTTCGGACAGGGACAGGTCGCCGTCGTCGGGCCTCACCCGGAAGCCGACGCCACCTGGTACGCCGACCAGGGGCTGACCAACCCGGACGGAATCCGCTTCGACCTGGGCCATGATCTGGTGGCATCGGCCATGGCCGATGCCCCTTCCTGACCGGCCACGGCGCGGGCTCCGTGGCAGCCGGACCGGTCACCACACGACCCATCGGCAAGCTCAGGAGGCGAAGGTGCGGCGCACGACCCGTACGGCAGGATGCCACCGTGGTGCAGGTAGGCCAGCTCCTGAACTGAGAAAATCCGCAGCCGAAGGACCGTCTCAGTGCCGGGACCGGCCGCCCTGTTGACCGGACTGGACGACGCCCTGGCCGATACCCCCGGCCCCTACCGGCACCGGCCCGCTGGATGCCCGCCCGGCCACCGCCCGCGCCTTGTTCGACAAAAGCGCCTGGAACCGGCCCGAGCAGACCGCCCGCGCCCTGCTGGACGCCTACCCCGCCAGCCCCCGAGAAGTCCGCGACCGGCCCACAATCCGCAGCATCGTCCACGAACTCGCCGAGGGACACCCGCACACCATGGGCGTGCGGGAGCTCAGCACGGCCGTGACACGGGCCAACTAAACCTGGGAGATGGTCTACGCCCCAGGGGGACGCGCGGGCGCGGGGAGGAGACCCGCGACACGGCTGCGGACCAGGCGCTGCTCCACCGGTCTCCGCCCGCTGGAGCTGGAGTGATCAGAGGTAGCTTTGCAGCAGGCTGCCTCACAAGGGCCTTGGAGGGAAGGACCACCGCGACGGGGTACATTGACTTAGCTCGGCTCCACGCCGCGCATACGTGAGCAGATGGGACCGGGCACACTGGCTGGTGGCCGGGCCACGTGCAGCCACAGCCGCCCGGCCATCCCTTCTCCAGCCGGGGCGACCGGCAGCCGCTGCCCAGCCATCTCCTTCCGCGGTCAGGAGATGGTGTAGATCCTGAGGTGGCCCATCCGCTCATACTGGTCACCGTCGACGAGCCAGACGCCTGAACATCGCGGAAACCAAGTCGTGCCCCTCCAGGCAGTCGACGATCCGTTCCATGTCGGTGTTCGCGGTACGGCAGTACTCCTGATCCGTTCTCCGAAGGACGTCGCGCATCTCCGGGAAGTCCACGCCGGAAGTTTCCAGCTGCTGGCGGGAGAGGCGTGCGGGGATGAGAAGCCAGTTCCTTCGGGAGCAGTCGAAGACCCACTCGAGATGCTCTGGTGCGACCGCGGCGATACGGCGAAACAGCGCCGGCAGGTCGTCCGTGGGATTCGCGAACCGCCAGCCCATCAGGGGCACCTGCCAATACCCGTACAGAGAATGGGTGGGAGGCGCGAACCTGAGCCACTCCAACTCTCCGAACGCGCGCAGAGCAGTCTTCGCCCGTCGACCTTGTACTGACACGTTGCCTCCCCCCACTTGCCTCTCGCCCGCGTACACCGTGGCACGACGGTCCTCCGGTGGGAGGTGTGGAGCCTTGACCGGCAGGTCGGCGCCGGTTTGTCGGGCCGTGGCTCCACCGGACAGCGCAGGGCCGCTCCGGTGTGAGGTCGTGGCGTGATTGGTGGAGGAGCCACTGCGCTTCACTGGAGGGGCCCCCTACCAGCTTTCGTCAGACTCTGCACCTCGGCGTACCTGGGTGATCGTGGCGGGGACGGCAGTGCCGATTCCCCCCACCAGGAGCATCACGGCCCAGCCGAGCCGGGCGCTCCGTGCGGACTCACACACCAGATCGTCGCGGCCTGCATCTTCGGGGGAGATGACGGAGCCGCACGCCTCCGGCGGGAGGATCGTTGAATCCTCCACGTGGATACCGGTCAGCACTGCGGCGACCGCGCCGATAAGGAACGCTGCCGGGATGCTCCACAGCGCGGCCCGCGAGACCAGCTTCCTCAGCCACTCCGGTTTCCCCCTCCACCATTCCGGTATCACTCCGGGCTCCGGCGACGCCATCGGCAACCTCCCCTGCGTTCTGGGCACTTCGCGACGCCCCTCGTCCGAAGGCAGTGAACCAGGCGGCTGTCCTCACATGCAGAGACTTCACCCGTCACTCTCCGGCTCCTCAGTCAAGATGGCTTCCGCCCGGCTTCGAGAGCCACTGCGCCGGCACGGGACACGCACTCCCGCGCTTCCCTTCTCCGCTGCCCGGCGCCCGCATCGCCTGGTGCGGGGGGTCATCGGGCTGGCTTGCGTACGTCCTGTCGGATGCGGTCGACCTTCTGTGCGAAAGCCTCGATGTCGTAGTCCTTCGGGCTTTTGACCGCTGAGGCGGTATCGCCCGGGTCGCTGACGGAGGCGGCCGAGCCGGTGTCATCCCAGGCACACGTAGCAGTGACTACACGACGGCCCGAGCCTGAGTCCGGTACGACTACGCAGGTCAGGGGTTCTTCAGCCCCGGCTGGGGTGATGTGGTGCCGCTTGGGCGGGCTGGAGGTGTCGGAAGCATCCACCTGACCGTCGAGCATCTGGTCCGCGGAGCTGCCGTCTTCGGCGGCGCCGGAGTTGAAGCCGATGTAGAGGTAGCGCTCGTCGGCGGAGTCCGAGGCGTACCAGGCCACGTACTGAGTATCGCCCGGGCGAAGGTCGGGGTTCTGGTACTCGCGCTTGTCACTCAGATCCTCATCGAGCGCCAGCCGCCCGCCGTCCACGGTCTTGGGCAGCGAGATGTGGTAACTGCGTCCACCGCTCCCCCCATCCGCGCTCCCCCCTGAGCGGGCTTTCGACGTCCGCTGCTGGCCAAGGCCCGCGTAGACCGAGCCGACGACGAGGAGGGCCACCACGATGCCGACAGCCTTCCAGCCACCCCGGCTCGGCGGAGGCGGCGGAGGCGCGCCCCATCCACCGCCCGGCCGCCCGGGATAGGAGGGGTGGGCCGGGTATCCCGTATGCGGGGACTGGGGTGCGGGTGGGCTGTAGGGACCACCGCCGTGAGGCGGTATGGGCGGAACACCTGGCGGCTGCTGCGGAGGCGGGGGCGGGGGTGCAGTCATGATCGAACATCGTATCTGTACGCGTATACTCGAACGCGGGCAGTGCCGGGGCCCGGGTTGCCCCTCGTCATCCTCCCCCGGTGCCTTCCGCACCAGAAACCTGCGCCCACCGGTGGACGGCCGATACGCACAACCGCGCGGGATGACTGGTGCAATGGCCTCGGACGGGCGCGCCTGCTCACGATCGTGGCCTGCCTCTCCAGCAGTCTTGCTGAGCTCTGGGGGTGTGGCTCCGAGCATGGGAGCGCCGCCCTTTAAGCAGTGCGGCGGATCGGGATCACGTCTCACTGCTCCCGCTCGAAGTCGTCGCTATCCCATCCGGCGTCACGGCTGGGGGCCACCGGCCGGGCAGCCATGGTGGGCGCGCGGCGAGCGGCGGAGCCGGAGGCGGGGTCTGCGGCCCGGCTGGCCAGGGCGGCGCCTGGGTCTGCGGGGGGGCCGTGCCCGAACCGGCGACTGGACCCGGGGCCGGGGCCGGGTGGCCGGGTGGCCGGGGCCGAGCGTCCGGGTCGGATTCTGTGCGGTGTCAACCTGGGTGGGCGGCGGGGTCTGTGACGGGGCGGGCGCTGCCGCGGCGGTGGGAGATGTCCGCGGACACGGCGCACGGCAGCCAGTCCCCCGGCCGACGCAGTTGGGTGTCACCGGAGGCCGTCCGGCACATCCACAGGATGCCGTCGAGCCCGGGCCGGTCCTCCGACGCCTTGACCGGACAGTGGGTGACCAACTCCCGCAGCTCGTCCGGAATCCCCTCCAGCTCAGGCTCGGCATGCACGATGCGGTAGAGCACACCGTGCGAGGTGCCCTCACCGAAAGCCGGAGCCCTCCGGCGCCGTGTACGCCGCGATCTGGCTCAGCGCGAAGATGTCGGCGACCGCTCGCTCGGGGCGGATGCGGGGTCGTCCCGGCCCGGGGCCTGCTACGCGGATCTTGTCGATGACCGCTTCGGCCTGGGTCTTCCGGCACAACCGGAAGCGGCGATGCTCTGCCAAGGGGCTACCCTGAGCCGATGAGTGATCAACTCTTTGCCGAAGCACATCGGTTCCTGGACTGGGCACGAGAACATGGCGCGCATCTCGACGGCACTGACGAGAGTGTCTGGTTTGTTCAAGGAGTCCTCGAATCGATGTCGCAGGACACCGAAGAAGGGGCGTCACTGCGGGCGGTCAAGTGTTTGGCGTACTCGGTCTATCTCGCTGAGCTACTGGCCGACACCTGTCAAGGCGTTCGGTGCGTCATCGACGGTGAGGGCATGGACCTGCGCGCGGTGCTCGCCGTTCGCGAGGGCGGGGCCACGCAGTTCACACTGTCCTGGGTGCAGAGTTGCCTCGACGATCCGCAGGCCGACAACATCGGCTTCAAGTTCGCTGGGGCTCTTAGGGACCTCGGCGAGAAGCAGCGCGCCTCGCGTGTGTTCGAGCAATTGCAGAAGCACGTTAGTGATTGCTGAGAACGGCCTCACGCACGAGGGCGAGTTCCAGTCGGACCCACACCGGTCATAGCGGCCTGTCTGCACGCGTCGTCACAACTTCACCCTTCCTGACGAGCCCCTTCCTGACTCGTCAGCCTGTGCACCCGCACAGGCGCGGCGAGCACGGCCGGAACGAACGTCACCGCCCTGCCGACCGCTCCAACCCGCGAGGTTCTGCGATCACATCACTAGTGCCTGTCCGGCGGATCTTGTTGTGTGGGGTCGTGGCGGCGATGGTTCAGCTGGTCGGGCAATGGCTTCGCCGGGGCTGCTGCGCCACCACAGAAATCGCTCGTGATCGGGCGAGCATGAGTCATGGCCGTGTTTCCTTTCATCGTGGACACGGTCTGAATGGGAGCCTCATTCCGGGGGGGTTTCCATCGCGCCTGGCCGTACTCTCCGTTCATGGTCGGCACGACCCGGTGACGGGAGCCTCATTGCGGGAGGCTCCCGTCGCACCCCTCTACTGGGTCAGCTCACGACCGGAGCCAGAGGCGGATGGCGGCGAGGATGAGGGTGCCGGTCGTATCTCGTGGCCACGACGCGGAAGTTCTCGAAGACGTTGATCGTTCGAGGCGCCATGCCGGTGTGCTCGCAGCGCGCGGCGGTGCGCGCTCGCGGGCCGCGATGGCGCGCAAGATGGCCGACGCCCTCAAGATGCCCCAGCCGGCCACTGCCTGACCGGCTCCACGCCGCATGCGTGGACACGTGACCGCGCACACCGCCCGGCGGCCGGGCCCTGTGCAGCCGCAGCCGGGCCCGGCCGCCCCTTCGTCGCGCATGCTCATCCGTCGAAGGCCCTGCTTGCGAGTCGTAAGGGGTGCTGGTGACCGGACCGGACATGCCACCGGCAACCGAGCCGATGACTCCGGAATCGATGCTGCGCCGCTGGCCGACCGGCACCCAGAAGATGGGCTCCTCCATGGTGTTCTCGTCTTCACCGGCGACTTCGACGCCCGCGACCTGGACACCGCACAACGCACATTCCGGACTGCCACCCTGTCCTCAACGCTGATAGCGGGCTCGAGATCCACCCCGTCGGCCCGGGCGCGCCCACTCCCTGGCCCGATGACCGGTACCGGTGCCGTACGAAAGATCAGCGCGTGCTGCGGAACTGAAGACTGCCGGGGCTCATCCGCCTCTCAAGACCGGCCCCCATGCCGTCGTTGAACGAGGTGCTGATGGCCCTCGAGGAGCAGCCCACCGGCTCTGTCATCTACGCGGCCACACCCTGGAGGGCAGATTCCACGGTGGTGGTCGCGAGCTGGGACGCGCCGCCCGGCGGGCTGGCATATCTCCTGGAAGTGGAGCCCGCCCGCGACGTACTGGAGGTCTGGTCGGCATGGCGCGATGGCGCCTCCCCCAGTGCGCAGGAGCGGTGCGAGGCGGTGACTCACTACGCCGAGCATGACGCCTACCAGCCGGCATGAAGGGCGACCGGTCACAGCCCGCCGCGGCTTTGTCGGTCGCTTCCCCAGGGTGAGGCAGGCTCCGGCCAGGGGCGGTGGAGGTGCCGGACTGCCCTGGTCAGAAGGTTGTGGCTCTTCGTCGTCGGCAGGAGTGACGCAGGTTATGCGCACATACGCTTTCCGAGTCCAGGAGACACTGGTTGCGTGATTATCGAACGCGCGTATGTCCATCTCCCCTCGTACGACGAGGAAGCCTGGCCTTGGACGGTGCCCTGCGTCCGACAGCTGCTCAGCGAAGGACTGCGGTTCACCGCCCCAGTGACCTTTCTGGTCGGTGAGAACGGCTCGGGGAAGTCGACCCTGGTCGAGGCGCTGGCGGAGGGGTTCGGACTGGACTCCTACGGCGGCTCCCACGACTGGCGCTACGCTTCCCCGCGCGGCAAGTCGCCCCTCGGCGAGCGTATGAAATTCGACGCCGCCTCGGGGCGTGGGCGCCGTATGGTCACCAGCTGGTCAGCCCGCAAGGGCTTCTTCCTACGTGCCGAGACCGCGCTGGACGCCCTGGGCAGGGAGGGGTTCTCGCCGGACTATGTCAGCCATGGTGAGGGCTTTCTCGCGGCGTTCCGCGGGAAGTTCCTTCACGCCGGGCTCTATGTCCTCGACGAGCCGGAGGCAGCGCTCTCCTTCTCTTCGTGCCTCGAGCTGATCGGGCACATCGACCGATTGGCCAAGGAGGGCGGCCAGGTCATCTGTGCCACGCACTCCCCGATGCTGACCGCACTGCCGGGCGCGGACATCATCGAGGTCGGTGAGCACGGTATGCGGAGGGTCGCCTGGCGGGAGCTCGGCGTCGTGGATCACTGGCGCCGCTACCTCGCCGACCCGCACACCTATCTGCGGCACATCGTCGAACCGTAGGAGGTCCCCCCTTCAAGCCTCGTCACATGGGTGATGGAGATGACCCGGCGCCATTGACCCCGAAAGACCTGAGCACGCGCACCTGATCAAGCTCCAGCGGACATTCTTCGAGCGAGACGCCGAGCCGGCCGCAACACCGGGGACGACGCAGAACCGCTACGCGAGGCCGTGCGCCAGGCCGCGGTTGAGAAGATCGCCGCACTGAAGTCCCGGCGCATCTTCCGCAAGGCCCTATGCAGCCCCCAATCCCAACATCGTCAATGGGTGTAGCTCGTCTGCAGGGACGGGCTGATCTGGGAGAACGACCATGGCATGATGCGGCCCAATGGTAGGAAGAGACCGCGAGGCCGGGCGTCGTGCCGTCGACGGGCTGGTAGTACGCACCGGACGCAAGGATGATCTTCCTGAGCTGGTGCGGATCTACAACCACTACGTCACCCACTCGATCATCACTTTCGATACCCAACCGGTCACGGTAGAGAGCCGCTTGCAGTGGTTCGAAAGATTCTCCGACACGGGCCCGCACCAGCTGTTTGTGGCCACTACCGGCGATCGGGTACTCGGGTGCGCCTCAAGTAGTCCCTACCGGACGCATCCGGCCTTCGATCAAACGGTTGAACTGGGCGTCTACGTGGATCCCGATGCGCGGGCCGCTGGGATTGGTTCGGCACTGTACCGCGCCCTCATCGAAACGCTGCGCTCGCAGCCGGTCCATGTCGCGCTGGCGGGGATCGCACTTCCCAATGATGCTTCGGTGGCTCTGCACCGTAAGTTCGGCTTCACCGACGTGGGCACCTTCGAGGAGTACGCCACGAAGAACGGCGGTTACATCAGCTCGGTCTGGATGCAACTGCGGCTGCCACCTTCGGGCTGACCCTGAAGGGGTACTCCAGATCGTGCGGCGGTGCGGCTTTTGACCTCAGGGCCGGTCGCACCAGGAGACCGCAGCGATCCGCCAGCCATCGGGGGTGAGTACGAACTGCATCGTCTTCGTCCCGTCGCCTTCGAAGGGCACGCCGTCGAGGATCCCGGATTTCCGGTACTCGCTGAACCGCGATGCGATGGCGCCGACGGTCTCGGTGCGCTCTGCAGTCTCCCACTCGTTGAAGTTCACCAGTCGGCCCTCGGCCAGCAGTTGTTGGCGTGGCTCGATGAATTCCTCCACGGTGTACACCGTGAACTCCGGCCCTGCCTTGATGAGGACGCCCCCAGGCACTACCAGTCGGCGGACCCGATCCACATCTGCGGCCTTGCCGCCCCTGTTGTCGAACGCACTGAAGAACTCGGCGGCGACGCCGTCGATCTCGGCCTTGGACATACTGGGACCGTAGCACCGGCACCGGTGCGTCCTTGCGCGATGTGTGCGGCTCTCCCGAGTGACGGTCGAATTCAGGTGGTCAGGTCGTATTCGGCCTGGTCGGGGGCGGGGTTGAGGCGTTCGTGTTCGCGGGCGAGGTGGTGGGTCCAGTACTCGGGGAAGTCGTCGTTTTCGGACCTCCGTCCCACTCCAGCGGTGCAACGTGCGCCACCATTTGACGACCCCTGCGCCATACGAAATGCTCCAGGGCTTTCTGCTGCGAATTTTGTCCGTCAGGGTCCGGATACGCTCCTTCAACTGCCGAACGGTCCGGTCAGCGATGAAGGTGTGGACGTGCCATGTGCTTTTTCCACGCTTGCGGCGCCACTAGATGTGGAACCCCAAGTCGGAGCCGTCCACCATGTGAACCACGCGGGTCTTGACCGGTGACAGCATAAGCCGAGCGGTCTGATCACTTCGGCGATGTCCTCAGGTTCTCCGCGTCGCTTTTTCGCGGCCATTGGCCATCACAACGAAATCGTCCGCTTGTGCCGCATTGGGGTTATGCCGACCGCACGGGCGGGAGCATGCTGAGCGTGGCGCCTCGGCCTGAAACGGTGGACATAATCCATGTCACCGCCGCGGACTTCCCTGCCCCCGAGCCCACCGCCGAGGAGATCGCCGCCTACTGCCAGGGCTGGGACCTCGCGGGAGCCCGGGCGTAGCGGGGTTCGAGCCCGGCAGTGCGAGTGCCGGGCTCCCTGTCTGTGCCCGTCCTTACCCCTGCTGCCGCTTTATGAAGGGGTACATATGTCCGAGACCGAGGCCAGGTGCGGGCCATCACCGATCCGGCACGGCGGCTTCGTGCCGCCTCCGAGGCACGCAAGGAGGCCGGCCGAAGCTGGATGGAGGTCTAACTGGATTCTCTGGCCGAGCTGGTGAACGCCCACGGTGGCGTCGACAAGCACGGCGCCGTGGCAGCTGCCGGCCGGGAGCCGGGCATCTCGCGGGATGCGGTCATCAAACGGCTGCACAAGCTGGAGACTCCATCCCCAGCCGGGCAGAGCCGGAGGGCGAGCCCGCACTCCACTTCGGTGACGCGGAGGAGGCCCGGGGGGGCACACTGCTGGGATTGGGCGCTCTCACAGCAGGAGCCGGATGACTGGCGTGACCCCCGGTGCGCGGCGCCCTGAACGCGCTCTCCCCGCGGCAGGTGCAGGTAGGCGAGTTCACCGGCCTGTCCCTGGACCCGCTCGACCGCCTGCACAGCACCACCTGCGCAACCGCCATCGACGTCCACGTGCCCGTATGGGAGGAGACCGTCACCTACCTCGCCGATCTAGTGCCACAACAGGCAATGTTCGCCCGGCCTTGATCGTGCGCTGTGGACACCCAGAGGTGCCGGTAGCCGGATCGTCCTGGCTCAACCTGGTGGAGCGGTGGTTCGCCGAGCTCACCACGAAGAAGCTCCGCCGTGGCGTCCACCGCTCCGTCCAGGCCCTCGAACGCGACATCCGCAACTGGCTCGCCGACTGGAACGCACACCCACGACCGTTCATCTGGACCAAGACCGCCGACGAGATCCTCGGCAAGGTCGCCGCATACTGCCGACGAATCTCCGACTCAGGACACTAGTGCCGAATCAGCCCACGTTCGCCCTGTAGTGCCTCAGCTCGCGGATGGCACATGTCTCGGCGAACGCGACGTCTGAAATCCGCGAGCATGCTCGCGGTCGGTCGGGCGAGAATCCGCTCATGATCGCTGAAGCGCAGGGAATCCGCATCCGGCACCGCGGGTATGAACCGCAGGTCCATCCCACCGCCTACGTTGCCCCGACGGCCACGCTCGTTGGTGATGTCCGCGTGGGGCCGAGGGCGCGGGTGATGTACGGTGCGGTGCTCGATGCCGAGGGGTCTCGGATCGAAGTCGGGGAGGCGGCAGTGATCTGCGAGAACGCGGTGTTGCGCGGGTCTGCGGTCGCCGGCGATCAGCCGGTGCTTGTCGACGATCACGTCTTCGTGGGGCCGCATGCCACGCTGCTGGGCTGCGAGGTCGGCAGGTGCGTCTATGTGGCGACCTCGGCGACGGTCCTGCAATGCGCACGGTTGGGGGCCGGCTCGGTTGTCGCTGTCGGCGCGCTCGTCCATGCGCACACCGTTTTGCCGGACGAGTACTTCGTGCCGCCGCACACCGTGGCGCTTGACGCGCCAGTGCGGCTGCTGGCCGCTGGCGATTCGGGCCTGGCCGAGGCCGTCAGGCAGGTGGGCTTCGCGCAGGTGGCGTTCGGCGTCGACGCGGAGTGGACCGACCGGATCAGCCGGTACGAGCACATCGCGGAGGTGCGCGTCGCCGAGTTCGGCACGCACGCGGACGATGAGGTTCTGAATCTCGGCTAGCGCCGCATCAGCGGCCCATGTGCTGTGGTGAGGTGACTCGCCGTCCGGATTCCACGTCGGCGGCGCGCGTCCGGCAAGCTGTGCCGGTGTGGCAGAGCGCGTGCGGGTCCGTGAGATCGATGACGACGAGGGCAGGCGGCTGCTGCGGATCATCCGCAGGGGCACCGGGTCGGTGGTGACCTGGTGCCGGGCGCAGATGGTGCTGTTATCCGCGCAGAGCATGCCCGTGGCGAAGATCCTCGAGGTGACGCGCGGACCGCCGGGATGTGATCCACAACTTCAACGCTGACGGCTGCGACTCGCTCCATCCGAAGTACGCGGGCGGGCGGCCGAGGACCTTCACCCTGCCCGAGCGCCGGGAGATCAAGAAGATCGCCAAGTCCAAGCCGGCCGAGCACGGCCTTCCGTTCTCGACTTGGAGCCTGGCCAAGCTGGCCGACTTCCTGGTCGCCCAGGGGGTACGTCATCAGCCACGAGGGCCTGCGGGCCCTGCACTGACGGGGCGATCGAGACCCAGTAAAGGTCAGGGCCAGCGAGTTGTTCTTCCAGACCCGTCCGGTCGTCCCATGAAGCGGGGCACCGCCAGGCCCACCCCGGCCCGTCGAGGCCCTGAAAGAGACTGCGGGCCCCGCTTCAGCAAGCACCGTTCCTCGTGGTGGCGGTCGGTGCCGGGAAAGCCGCAGAGTACGCCCGGGCCCTTGAGCCGTTTGACAAGCACCGGCCCCGGCACCGTTCACCACCACGAGGCCGAACGCAGCTACCGCATCCAGTCCGACGATCGATCGTTGAAGTCCGTGGTCCGAGCCGCTCGCGGGGATCACCTCTCATCAAGCCTGGAGCCAGCCGAGCTCCCGAGCAGACCGAGGGCCCCACGGGTCGCTGGGGTCACGAACGGCTAATCGGATGCTGGGCCATCGAGCCCTTCCATTAGCGAGACGCGTGCCCCGCACAGCTGCGACCAGCAGCAACACACCCTGACCGAGAGGACGACAGCGACACGATGACCGTAAGCTGCGGGAGCGACTGGGCCAGCGACCACCACGATGTTGCCCTGGTCGACCACGAGGGAACATTGCTGGCCAGAGCCCGGATCACCGATGACGCCGCGGGCATGCAACAGCTTCTGGACCGTTCAGGCAGTCGGCGAGAGAGTGTCGAGTAGGACGCGCAGCCGGAGACGAGCTCCTGGTCAGGTGCGCCTGGTCAGGACACCTCGGCAGCTGGGGACGTCTACCGCCCTACCTGCCGCTTCCAGCCCGAGGACCCCGCCTACAGCGGCCGGTGGCCGACGGAGAGACCGCAGATCTCCGCTACCGGGAATCGGTCGGCGTCTACGGCAGCAACCCCCAAACCGTCATCACCTGACCCGCCTCACACTGGAGCGTGTAGAGGTCCTCCGCCTGTGGCCACCGGATGGCGACCCCGCCGCCGAGGTCCCGGGCACCCGGAACGCGGAAACACCAGCTGCCTCCCGCTGGGACCGGGGAAGGACACACCACAGGACGGGGCGCCACGAGCGTGAGGGAGACAGGTAGTCCCGGACAAGCGGTTGACCAGCACGTCGATGACAGCGGCGAACTCCGCCTCATCGTCAATGTTCGCGACCCCGCTGCCCTGCGGTCGCACCCGCGCAGGCGGCAGCAACGGCCTCGCCAACTCCCACAAGCCATCCGGAAGACCCACCCCCACCGTCCACCCCCCACGACCAGCACAACGGCCAACCGGCCATGTATGACGCGCTCTAAGAACTCCTAACGAAATGATCTCCGAGGTGGTTGGATCACTCCGAGACGCATTGATTCGGAAGTGCGGGGTGGCGCGGGCGAAGCCGTGGGAACTGTCATCCGTGATCACGGCCAGCCGCAGCCGGGGCGACCCATCCCTGCCCATGCCACCACGGTACGAGTCGACTCGACCCCATGGAGGGTCGCTATCTGTACGGGCAGTGGCAGGGCATTCCGCTTCCCTGCGATCTGATGAGAGAGCTCCTGCCTGCCGACCCACGCATGGTTGGGCCGTACCGTCTGCTGGCCCGCCTGGGTGGTGGAGGGATAGGCCAAGTGTTCCTGGGGCGTTCTCGTGGTGGACGGGTTGTCGCAGTGAAGCTGGTGCGACCGGAACTCGCGGAGCATGTGCAGTTCCGCCAACGGTTTGCCCGGGAGGTACAAGCCGCTCGACGCGTCGGGGGTTTCTACACTGCGCAGGTGGTGGACGCGGACACCGAAGCCATCCCTCCGTGGCTGGTCACCTCCTATATTTCTGGTCCGACGCTGCGTGAAGCGATCGTAAAATGCGGCCCGCTGCGCCCCGATGTCGTCGCGGCACTGGGAGCGGGCCTCGCCGAGGGGCTGAAGGCGATTCACGCCTGCGATGTGGTGCACCGTGATCTGAAGCCCGGGAACGTGATCCTCGCCGGGGACGGGCCCCGCATAATCGACTTCGGAATCGCCGGTGCGCTCGATGGCGGCTCGCACCTCACGCAGACGGGAGTGATAGGCACTCCGGGCTTCATGTCTCCCGAGCAGATCCGAGGTCGGGAGATCGGGCCGGCCAGCGACACCTTCTGCCTCGCCGCGGTCCTGGCCTACGCCGCCACCGGGCGAGGCCCCTTCGGAGACGGCCCGACCGAAGCCGTCATCTACTGCGTCGTCCACGACGAACCCGACCTCTCCGGCCTCCCCGCAGAGCTCGCCGCGCTGGTCTCCGCGGGCCTTGCCAAAGGCCCGGATGACCGGCCCGGCGTCACGGAGGTCCTGGACCGGTGTGCTGAGCTCGCCGGGTCCACCGGACTGCGCCTTCCGACCGAAGTCACCGAGATGATCGACAAGCAGGTGGCGGAGACCCAGGAACTGACCGCCCAGACCATCCCTCATCCGACGGCACCCTCCGAAGAACCTACGCTCGAAGCCACCACTCCAACTCCCCGATCGATTCGGGCAATCGCGCAGAACAAGACGTCCGCCGGCCCTGCCTCGGTAATCCTGCCGTGGCTTCCGGGGAGGACAGCCGGCGCTGAAGACAGCGCGGATGTGGTCCGGGTCGGCCTCGTCGTCGAGGAGGATGGCTGCGCACAGGCCGTCGGACAGTGCGACGAAGGCTTCAACCGCATCGGGGTCGTCGGTCTGTGTTCGGGCAAGTTCCGCGACGTTGTCGCGCCGGCGTCGTGCTACTGGTCGTAGGGCGGGTCTGCTAGCCGCCAGGGTCGACAGCTCCCGTTCGGCGAGTGCACGCTCCCGGCCCGGGCCACCGGATTCCGCGATGAGTTGAGCGAGACCGTCGAGTGGGTTGTCGTCGGATGTGATGAGTTGACGGATGCGGGTGGGTGTACTCATCCGTGACGCTGGTCAGGGCGGCGACCAACAGGTCGTCCACAGTCGCGAAGTAGTAGGGCGGACCTGGATCCGACAGCGACAGAGACGCGTTTCGCGCCGGCTGACTTCGCCCGGTCGGTGGCCTTGGCGGACTCGGGGTCATCGTCGCTGTAGGTATCGGCCGCGGTGGTGCTCGCGCAGCTGACGGTCACCCTGGGGGGCCACCGGCTTGCTTCGGAGGACGGGTTCCGCATCGGTCTGTTGATCGGCTGCGGCGTTGCGCTGGTTGCCGCCGCTGTTGCCGGTGCCATACCGGCCCTGCGGGCCGGCAGGGGTGATGGGGCCGCCGACAGTGACCAGGCCGAAGGCCAGGTTCCGGCACGCGCGAGATGCGGGGTGCGCTGAGGTGAAGTCCCTGCCACGCCGGACGGGCTGAAGTCAGCCCGTCCGGCAGGACCGGGGCCTTCGGGGCGGAGCCCCCGGGAGCAACGGGAAGGGCCGACCACCGGCAGTGCCGGTCTCAGCGCAGCTGGACCGGCAGTTCCTGGTAGCCGTTGATGCCCAGGGACGGCACCCGGGAGGCGGGCCGCCCCGTGAGAGCCAGTCCCGGGAAGGCAGCGAAGAGCCGCTGCAGGGCGATCTCGGCCTCCAGCCGGGCCAGCGATGCACCGGGGCAACGGTGCGGGCCGTAGCCGAAGGCGAGATGCCGGGAGGCGTCGGCGCGGCCGGGAGCGAAGACCTCCGGATCACCGTCCGGGAAGGCGTGCGGGCAGCGCTGAATGGCCGACAGCGGCACCAGCACGGCCTCCCCCTTGCGGATCATGTCCCCCTCGACGTCCACGTCGTCGAGTGCGTAACGGAACATCAAATGACGAATGGGAGACTCCCAGCGCAGCGCCTCTTCCACGATGCCGGGCCACGGGTCCTCCCCCGCGTCCTGCCGGGCTCTCGCGGCCTGGAGCGTCTTGGGGTGCGTCAGCAGCCCTTTGACGGCGTGGCAGATCAGAGTGGCCGTCGTCTCGTGGCCGCCGATTACGGTGGACACGAGGTTTCCGATGACCTCCGCCTCGCTCAGCTCCCCCTCGTCCATGGCGGTGACCAGGTCCATGGTGAGGTCGTCCCGGTCGCCGCGGGCGCGCTTCTGCTCGATCAGTGCAAGCAGCGTCTCGGGGAAGCGGTGGGAGACCGTCTGCTGCACCTCTTCCGCGCCGGCCTCGGAGTTCAACGCCGCCGCCGACAGCTCGTGCAACTCCTTGCGCAGCATGCCGTCTTCAGGTACGCCGAGCAGTGAGCAGATGACATCCAGCGGCAGCGGCAGCGCGAACCCGGCGAGCAGATCCGTCTCCTCCCCGGCGGGAACGGCGGCCAGCCCCGCCAGCAGGCGGTCGGTAAGCGCCTCGATCTCGGGACGCAGCGCCTCTACGCGGCGGGGCGAGATGGCGCGCTGGATGGGGAGCCGCAGCCGACGGTGGGTCTCGCCGTCGGTGGTGAGCAGGCCCTTGCCCTCCACGATGAACAGCAGCGGCCAGTCCACGGGTATCTCCCCGCGTGCGTGCGCGCCCCAGTGCTGGATGTCCTTGGAAAAGCGGGGGTCG
This sequence comes from Streptomyces sp. CA-250714, assembly GCF_050936705.1. Taxonomy (NCBI): domain Bacteria; kingdom Bacillati; phylum Actinomycetota; class Actinomycetes; order Kitasatosporales; family Streptomycetaceae; genus Streptomyces; species Streptomyces sp. CA-250714. The sequence continues at coordinate 99,375 of NZ_JBNJMI010000001.1, forward strand.
CCCATCACCAGGGCACCCGCCTCCCGGGTCGTCACCGCTTTGGCCACCACGCCACCAGGGAGCGCCACAGTGGCAACCGGCCCTGCGGCTCGGAGGGCTGCTCCTTCCGTTCCGTGGAGATCGGCCGGGGCGGGTTCGAGAGAAAGCGGTGCTGTGCGGTCCACTGCTGTCCGTTCATTGGAGAAGTCGGCGGATAAGGGAATATCACGGGAAGCGCAGTGGGTGACCTGGCCATATACGGAAGGTCCCAGGCGAGACTCTCCTTGGGAACGGCCAGCCGCATGCCCGGCAGCCTGTTCCACAGTACTTCGAGCCCCGTACGGACGATGAGCGTGGCCAGGTCCGGTACCGGGCAGCCGTGGGAACCGGCGCCCCAGGCCAGATGCGACCTGTTGGTGCGGGAGACATCAAAGCTGGTCGACATCATCATCGGGTCACCTCCGGTCGCAGCGAGGCAGATGATCGCCATGTCCCCGCAGTTGATCGGATAGCTGCCCAGCGTGGTGTCCTGGGTGGCCCAGCGGCCGATGAGGTTCTGGACGGGCGCGTTGACCCACATGACGCGGTTCATCGCCTCTTCCATCTGACAGCGCCCGGCGATGACGTCGGAGTTGAGCTCGGGGTTGGTCAGCAACTCCAACACGGTGTTGCAGATCCAGGTGTTGCTGCCGCCGCGCCCGCAGACAATCTGCAGCCATACGTCCTCGCTCAGCTCGTGAGCATCCAGCGGCTGCTCCATCTGCCGGTTGTAGTGGTGCATCCAGGAGACGAGGTCGGGCCCCGGGGCCCTCTGCTTCTCCTCAACCAGGGCCCGCATCCGGACATCGAGATCCGCGGCGGCACGGTGGGCCCCGGGACCGCCGCTGAGCATCTCGTGAATGGCGGTGCCGGTGGCCAGCGCGCTGGCCTCGTCCATACCCATCAGCCGCATCATGACCAGCAGCGGCAGCTGGAGCGCGTACTGGTCGAGGATGTCGGCCTCGTTCCATTCCCCGGGCCCTTCTGCGGGGAAGAACGAGGCGATGAGCTGCTCCGCGAGGTCTTCGATGAGGGTGCGGGTACGCAGCAGGTCGATCTTGGCCAGCGCCTTGTTACCCGGGCTGGAGAGGCGTGAGTGCTCCATGCCCTCGGCGTAGAGGCGGCTGCGCCGGTAGGCGATCTGGGGAATCAGCGGGTGGTCGGGTAGCGCACCTTCGGCGAAGTCGCGGTACCAGCGGGAGTCCCGCGTCCACACATGGCCGCGGTTCTGGAGAATCTCCAACTGGTAGGCGTGGTCCAGGACGAGGTACCCGCGGAAGGCGCCGGTCTCCTCCAGTGTGACAGGCGCCACAGGACCGAAGGTTTTGCGCAGACTTTGGTAGTACGAGAACGGGTCGCGGGCGAAATCCTGCCCGTAGAGGGGGGCACTACGTGCTGGCCAGGCCGTACGGACATACGGCCAGGGATCACCAAGCGCAGTTCTTGAGGCATAAGTTGACACAGCCACATCCTCCAGGCAGTGCTCACCTGAGGCAACTGTGACTGTAGGGATAGAAGTTACTTCTGTGCTCAGAGGCTCGGTCCGACAGCGCCTTCCTCACCAGGCCGTCAGGAGTATTCGACAGACCTTTCCGAAGATAAGGGGGCGCACCGCCTCGGGAGGTAAAGGGTGAACCCGGGAGGTAAGGGGCGGCACCCGCAGCCCTCTACCTCCCGTCGGCATCCGCGCTACCTCCCGGAGCGCAAACCTCTCAAGGGGCCGGCTCCTTGGTGATGCGGTCCAGCATCAGCGCCGAGGGCTCACCTGCCCGCTCCTCCCAGGCGAAGACACAGGCGGTGGACCCCGTCGAAGCTGAGCTCGCGCAGGGCACCGAAGAAGCTGTTCCAGTCGACCTCGCCCTGGCCGATGTCGAGGGTGCTGATGGATACGCGTCGGCGTGCCCGGCGGATTGAGGATGTAGCGCTCGCCGGACGACGCCAGGTGTCGGCGACGTGGACGTGCGCCGGCTTGTCGCCCACGTACCGCATCCGCGATGTCGGCGCCTACCTGCTCGGGTCCGGAGAGCGGGACGCGGAAACCGCGGTCGCCGGGGGCTTATGACAGTTGTTCGTTCTCGATGCGCTGGCGGAGGGTGCGAGTCAGGGCAGGATGGCCCGGCACAGTGCGGGTTTCCCCCTCGGTACGTCCCTTCAGGTCACGCTGCCCGTGGTTCTCTCGGGGACGGTGGCGAATCGAGTTGAGGAGGGTCGGCGCCGGAACACAGGGGCTCAGACTGCGAACTCTCTGATGACCGTGTTCTTGAAGACTGCCTTGCCACCGAGGGTGAACAGCGCCAGACCGGTGTCCGCGAGATCGGGGAATGCCTCGTGGGAGTGGGTGTAACGGCCGTCGTCGACGAACATCTCCACCGAGGTGCGGTCGACGAGGATGCGCAGGCGGACCGTATGGGCGGCGGGGTCGAAGGGGGCGTGGCTCTCCTGCCAGTTGCCGGAGGTGTCGGGGTTCTCGGTCTGGCCGCGGTTGACGAAGCTGTAGTCGCCGTGGACGCCCGCGTCCACGTGCCGGCTGCCGTCGCCGGAGCGGCGCAGCTGCACTCCGGCGCCCGTGAGTTGGTCCCACTCGACCCTGGTGCTCAACTCGTAGGCGGTGCCCTCGTAGTCCAGCACCCGCGTGCCGTCCACGTCCAGGTCGCCCAGGTCCACGGTGCGGGAGACGTAGGCGTCCAGGCCGGGGACCGGCGTGGACGCGAGGTAGTAGCTGCCGCCTGAGGTGCGCTTCAGCGTGACCTCGCGGACGATCGAGTCGGTGCCGTTGAAGCCGTCGCAGTCGATCGTTGGGGTGTTGTTGGCGTAGTCCCAGTGGTTGAGCCAGCCGATGGCGTAGCGCGCGGTGGGGTCGACCGTGCCGTCCGGATCCCGTTTCTCGAAGGTGACGGCCGCGTACCAGTCCCAGCCGTGGTCGAGCCATTCCGGCTCCTCGGCGTCGGCGGTGAACGAGGTCCCGTCGAAGGAGCCCGGCCAGTACGCGTACGTGGTGGGCAGCCCGGCGCCTTTGCCGTTGACGCTCACGCCCAGCACCCACTTCCAGGTTCCGTCCTGCGCCCTGATGCGGAACAGGTCCGGACACTCGAAGACGCCGATTCCGTCCCTGATGAAGCCGCTGACGTAGGTCCACGACTTCAGGTCCCGTGAGTGGTAGAAGCCGACCTTGTCGTTCTCGGCGAGCGTCATGACCCATCGGCCGCGTTCCTGGTCGCGGATCACCTTGGGGTCGCGGAAGTCCCGTACGCCGGGGTTGGGCAGAACGGGATCGGTGCCGTGGTTCGTGAACGTACGTCCGCCGTCCGTCGAGTAGTACAGGTACTGCGCCTGGGTGTTGGCGTTGTCGTCCGGCGACATCGTGGCCAGGACGATCACGGCCCCGGCCCCGAAGCCGGCTGTGTTGTCCGTGTCGACCACCGCCGAGCCGGACCAGACGTCCCCGTTGGGAGTGGTGTCCTTCGGCACGGCGATCCCGCGGTCGGTGAAGCTCACCAGGTCGGTGCTGGTGGCCAGCCGCCAACTGGTGCCCGCGGTCGTGCCGCCCGTCAGGTAGTCGGGGTTGTACAGGTAGTAGTAGTGGTACTCGCCGTCGATCCAGACCGGCCGCTGCGGGTCGTTCTTCCACTGGTCGGGGACGGTGAAGTGGTACTCGGCGCGGTAACTGCCGGTGCACGCCGCAGCCCTGGACCGCGCCGCCGCCGGTCGCGCCACGACAGGCAGCACAGCGCCGACGACGCCCACTGCCGAGGCGGCGAACAGCGACCTCCTGGAGATTCCGGGACTGCCGGACGTACCCGATGTGGCACACATGGTGCGCTCCCTTCACTGACACGCCGTCAGGACTGCGGCTCATGTGGTTCGGAACTGTGGGACCTAACTCGTTAAAGGTCAAGCCTTCGCGTGTCTTGACAGCGATGTAACGGGGTTCTCATCATCGGGGAACCAACTTCGGCTAATACGAGTTAGGCGCGCCGATGATCGACCCTCTACTCTCCCGCCGCGATCTCGTGCGGTACAGCGCGTACGGCGCCGGAGCCGCGGCCCTCGCCGGTGTCGCGGCCGGCTGGGACCGCCTCACAGCGGCCGACATCCCCGGGCGTGACGACGGCTCGCTCGTCATCGCCACCCTCGGGTCCGCCTTCGACCCCGAGGCCCGGCGCGCCCTGCGTGACGGCTTTCGGAAGATCCATCCCGACATCAGGATCCGCATCAACGCCGTCCAGGCTTACGACTGGTCGGAGTTCTTCTCCAAGATCCTCACGCAGATCGCGGCGGGCACGGCACCCGATGTGGTCTACGTAGCCACCGAGGGCGTACAACTCTTCGCCCGGCGGCTCGGTGTGCCCCTGGACAAGTGGGTGCGGCGGGATGCGGCCGAACTGCGCGAGTACTTCGCCGACGTCCACCCCTCGCTTGTCGAGTCGATGATGTACGAGGGGAGCCTCTACCAGCTGCCGGTCGAGTTCAACGCGGCCGACATGTACCTCAACAAGAAGCTCCTCCGGCGGGCGCGAGCCGATTTCCCCGCCGCCGACTGGACGCGCGACGAATTCACCGCCCTGCTCCGCGACATGAGGCGCACCAGCGGCGAGGGGTTCACCCCGTACCTCTGGGCCAACCGGCTGTGGGGAGGGGTGGTCCCCTGGCTGTTCGCGAACGGCACCAACCTCCTCGCGGAGTCCAAGGCGCCCGGCGGCGACTGGCTGTGGCGGGCGTTCTATCCCGAGGTGGAGCGGCGCGGCCGGGGCGGCGGCTTCCGGTGGACCACACCGGAAGCCGACTCCGACCGCGTCGCCGAGGTCTACGAGTACCTCGCCTCCCTGGTACAGGACGGCCTGTGCACCCGCCCCGAGGGCGGCGACGGCCGGAACCTCGTCGGCCTGTTCTCCTCCGGCCGGGTCGGGGCCACGCCCGCGGGTGGTTTCTGGGCGGGCGGACTGCACCTCGCGGGGATGAAGCCGGCGGATTACGACGTGCGGTACTTCCCGCGTTGGCGCACCCGGCGCCACCAGTTCGGCGCCGCGGGCTATGCCCTGCTGCGTACGTCGAAGAAACAGGACGAGGCATGGGAGTTCATCAAATACGCCATCCGCAAGGACGCCCTGACCAGGCTCTTCGCGGCAAACCAGACCACCCCGGCCCGCCGCTCCATGGCCAACGGCGCCCGCTACCGAAAGACCGGCCCGGCGCACTGGCAGGTCTTCTACGACACCCTCGACACGATCCCCAGCACGGGCCCGATTCCGGCCCCGCCACAGGTCAACGAGGTCGAGCAACTCCTGATCAAGCACACCGGCACCGCCCTGGCGCGTCCCGGCCGGGTGCGCCCCGCGCTGCGCCGGCTGCAGGCGGACCTGGAGAAGGCCATGGAGCGTGAGATATGACGGACACCGAGATCAGACCCGTACAGTCGGCAGCTCCGCGTGCTCCGAAGACCCCCGGGCCCACCACCGCCGCCCGGGCCCGGGGCACCCGCCTCCTCGCCGCGCTCTTCCTCGCCCCGACCGTCGTCGGCATCGTCGTCTTCACGGTCGTGCCGATCCTCGGGTCGGTCGTCCTCAGCCTCTTCCAGTGGGACGTGATCGAGTCCCCGCGCTGGGCGGGGGCGGCCAACTACCGAGAGGTCTTCACCGATTCGACCGTCCTGGTGTCCTTCCGCAACACACTCGTCTTCATGGTGCTCGCGGTCGCGCTGCAGCTGCTGGTCGCGCTCGTGCTGGCGATCACGGTCAACGGCCGGATGCCGACGTGGCTGCGCTCGGTGTTCCGGTCGGTGTTCTTCTTTCCGCTGATGCTGTCCGCCGCATCCATCTCGGTGGTGATGAAGTACCTGTTCAATGAGGGCTTCGGGCCTGTCAACTGGCTGCTGGGCACGGTCGGTATCGCCCCGGTCTCCTGGCTGACCTCGGAGAACGGGGCGATGGCGGCCGTGATCCTGACCTATGTCTGGCAGCAGTTCGGCTTCTCGTTCCTGCTCTTCGTCGGCGGCCTCAACAACATCCCGAAGGAGGTGCACGAGGCGGCCTCGCTGGATGGTGCGACCGGCCTGCGCAAGCACCTCTCCCTCACTCTGCCCCTGCTCTCCCCGACGCTCCTGGTTGCCTCGGTCGTCGGTGTCATCAACGCCCTCCAGGTCTTCGAGCAGCCGTACGTCCTCACCGCCGGCGGCCCTGGCGACTCCACCCGCACGGTCGTGATGGTCATTTACGAGACCGCCTTCGAACAGCTCCGCTTCGGCGCGGCGTCCGCGATCGGCGTGCTGCTCTTCGTTCTGATCATGGTGGTCACCGCCCTCCAGTTCCGGCTCAGCCGGCGATATGTCCACTACCAGTGAGCCGGGTGAGTCAGATGAGCAGCGCCGCCATGAACCCTGTTGTGTCCCGTATGCGCCATGGCCTGACGCCCTGGGCCCGGATCAGTGGCATCGCACTGTGCGCGATGCTGACGCTCGGCCCGGTCATCTGGACCGTGTCGACGTCCCTGCGCACTCCGGCGGAATCCGCCGACCTGCCGCCGAGGATCGTCCCCACCGACCCCAGCCTCGACGCGTACCTGGGCGTCTTCGAGCAGATCGACGTCTGGCTGTACGCGCTCAACTCCACCCTGGTGACCGCGCTGATCGCGGTCGGCCAGATGATCACTGCTGGCCTTGCGGGCTATGCCTTCGCCCGTCTCGAATTCCGCTTCAAGAGGCCGCTGTTCGGCCTCGTTCTGGCCACGATGATGGTGCCCTTGCAGGTCACGATCATCCCGGTGTTTCTGGAACTGAAGGCCATGGGTCTGACCGACACCTTGCTGGGGCTGATCATCCCGGCCTTTCCGACGGCCTTCGGTACTTTTCTGATGCGCCAGTACTTCCTGGGCATGCCCAAGGATCTCGGTGAGGCAGCGTTGATCGACGGTGCGGGCCCATGGCGGATCTTCCGCTCCGTCTACGCCCCGCTGGCGGCTCCCGGCCTCGCGATCGTCGGCGTCCTGGCCTTCAACTACCACTGGAACGAGTTCTTCCGGCCGCTGATCCTGGAGACCTCGACCGAGAACCTCACGCTGCCGCTGGGCCTGGTCACCCTCCAGGGCAACCTCGGCACCGGCTCCATCTCCGTGGTACTGGCCGGAGTGGTCCTCTCCATGATCCCCGCCGTCGCCGTGTTCGTCGTCGGCCAGCGCCCTCTGCGCGAGGGCATCACCTCCGCAGGAGTCAACCGTTGAACGGCATACGCCAGTCGACCGCCCCCACGGGTCCGGTCGATCCGCACGCGCCACGCTTCCGGGTCCGCCCGCCGGCCAACTGGATGAACGACCCCAACGGGCCGTTCCGCTGGGAAGGCCGCTATCACCTCTTCTACCAGCACAACCCCGAAGCGCCCGTCCACACGAATGTGCACTGGGGCCACGTCTCGAGCCCCGACCTCGCCCACTGGGACCACCACCCCGTCGCCCTCACCCCGACCCCGGGAGGACCCGACGAGGCCGGGTGCTGGTCGGGATGTGTGGTGAACGAGGACGGCGTACCGACCGCCGTGTACTCCGGGATCGACCGGAACCACACCGGGCTGAGCAACATCTGTCTGGCGGTCGCCGTCGACGACGACCTCCTGGAATGGAAACAGGTGCCGGTCCCGGTGCTGACCGGGCCGCCGCCCGGGTCGGACGTGACGATGTTCCGCGACCCCTTCGTCTTCCGCTTCGGCGGCCGACGCTGGGCACTCGTCGGCGCCGGACACGCGGACGGTACGCCGTCGGTGCTGGTCTACGACTGCGAAGACCTGTACGCCTGGCGGTTCGCCGGCGTACTGGTGGACGGACGGGATCCGGTGGCGGCCCAGGCGTTCGGACCCCCGGGTCCCGCGGCGAGGGGATGGGAGTGCCCCCAGCTGTGGGAGACACCGGACGGTGACTGGGTCCTGGCAGTGGCACTGTGGGACGGCGACCCGCTGACCACGCGATACCTGACGGGCCGTCTGGTACCGGACGGGGAAAGGAACGTACGGTTCTCGCCCCGCGCGGGCGGCCCGCTGGACCACGGCCGCGACTTCTACGCCCCCTCCGCCCTCCAGCACACCGAGGCGGGACGGGCGCTGCTGTGGGGCTGGTCCTGGGAGACGCGTCCGCAGGAGGAGGTGGACCGGGCAGGCTGGGCGGGCGTGCTGACGGCACCCCGCGTCGTGGACGTACACGAGGACGGCACACTCCGGGTCACCCCCGCACCGGAGCTCGACCTCCTGCGCGCGGCAGAGCCCTTCGGGACCGGACCGCTGCCGGACGCCTACGACCTCGTGATCACGGCACGCTCGGTCGCGACCGTGAGGCTGCTCCGGTCCGCATCCGGAGCGGAGCTGACGGTCAGGCTGGACCCGGCAGCCGGCACGGTCACGCTGGACCGCTCCAACTGGCCGCGCTCCCGGCCTGATGGCTGCGGGCCCCTGCTGCTCCGCACGCCCTCCCGCACGGAACTGACCGTACGTGTCCTCGTCGACGGCTCACTGCTCGAACTCTTCGCCGAGGACCGGGCAACGGCAACCGAGCGGGTGTACCGACGCCCCGACGACGTGGCCGAACTCGTCGTCTCCCAGGGAGACGCACAGGTCAGAGGCTGGGAGCTGGTCCCACCGACCCACGCCTGACCACCGGGCACTCCAACTTCCGTACGACGACCGGCGGTACGCTGCCACTCTCGATGGCGTCCAGCAGCATCCGAGCCGCCGCCTCGCCCATCGCACGGTGCGGAAGGGCGACAGTGGTGAGGGGCGGGCTGAGAAAGGCCGCCATGTGCTCCTGATCGTCGTAGCCGACGACGGAAAGGTCCGCGGGAACGTCGAGCCCGAGCCGGGCGGCGGCGTGGAGGACACCGGCGGCCACCCGGTCGTTGTAGCAGACGATCCCGGTGGGCCGCCGGTCGGCGGGCACGCCGCGCAGCAGCCGCATGGCCCCCTCGTACCCGGAGGAGATCTCGCCTCCCGTACGCACGATCCGCTCCTCGCCCGAGGACGACTCCGCCGCGCGCAGCGCGTCCCGGAACCCGCGCAGCCGCTCGGCCGAGGCGATGTCGTCCAAGCCGCCCACCAGAGCAAGCCTCCGGTGCCCGGCCTCCAGCAGGAGCCGCGCGGCCGAGCGGCCACCGTCCTGCTCGGCGGGGATGACGGCCGGGAGGGAGTCGTCCTCGGAAAGGCAGTTGGCCAGCACGGCGAACGTGTGATGCAGGCCGGCCGGAACGCGGAGGCGGCGCAGGGACATGGCCGCGTAGATGATCCCGTCGACCCGACGGTCGAGCAGTTCAGCGACAGCCGCGTCCTCCGTCGCCGGGTCCGTCCCGGAGTCGACGGCGAGCACCAGGTGATCGCTGCTCCGCGCGGTGTCCATGGCGCCGCGCAGCAGCCGGCCGGCGAACGGTGACGTGGCGATCTCGTCCGTGACCAGCCCGATCACGGCCGTACGGCGCCGCCGCAGGCCCCGCGCCACGGCGTTGGGCCGGTAGCCGAGCTGGGCGGCGGCCCTGCGGATCTTCTCCTGCGTCTCGGCGGAGAGATTGCCCTGGGCACGTCCGTTGAACACGAACGACACGGCCGTGTGCGATACCCCGGCAAGCCGGGCGACATCCCGTGAGGTCGGCCGCGCAACCTCACCGTCCTGCACCTTCTCGCCCCTGCCCACGCCACGTCACCACCGCGTTCGACCTGATCCGACAAGCCTACCCGCCGGGTCCGGCCGGAGTGGATCTTCTGGTCGCGGCGGCTGCGGTGGCGGGCTCCGCACCTCGCTGCGACTCGTTCCCGTCTGCGGTGTGCCGAGCCGAGGACTCGAACCTACGGCTACGGGGAATTGAGGCTCACACGGAGCCGCCGCACGTTGTGTGCCGCCACGCGCACGCCGCCGGGATGGACGGCGCGTCCACCAGCCGCGGAATACGGCCCTGGGCCGACAACGGCCCCGGGACGCTACTTCGGACGGGGCCCCAGAAACCGCGGTCGATGGGCGCCCATGCCGGCGGATTCCGAGGACGACCGCCCGCCCATATCTGACCCCGTCAAGATCAGCCAGCGACCAACCAGCGACCGTCGACGGTACTGCCCGAAACCCGGCGAGCCGCCGATCGCTTGAGCTCATCTGGCGCTCGATGCCGGGACGCGACCCGCCTGCGGGCGCGTGGCTGCTGCGGCTGTCCGCTGCCGTGATGTGGTACCCGTCAAGGGGCCCACCGACGGACGCGGACCGGGGCGGGTGGAGCTGTGCCGGCAGGCCCGCCGCGGACTCGTCCTCATCGCCCAGCTCACCCAGCGCTGGGGCACCCGCTACGTATGCGACGGCAAGACCATCTGGACCGAGCAGTCACTGCACCAGAGGCCCGCTGACAACCCTTCGCTGCTGTTCGAGGGCTGGAGACTGATGTCTCATCCGACGCAGTGCGGCTGGAAGCGCGGGTCGGCCGGGCCCTTTCGGCCCAGGGCGTTCTCCACCCACTGCGCGACGACCGGGTCCTTCGTGGCCTGGTCGTGCTCAGTGGTGTCGAGCGGGCACTTGTCCTGCAGGAGGACGTTGGAGACATGGTCCGCAGGGCCGCTCAGGAACGAACTCGTGTAGGGGACCACGACCTCGTCGTACTTGGTGGCGAGCTGCGTGTACTCCGGGCCCGTGGGTGTTTCGGGATCGGCGTTGAGCTTCTTGAGCAGGTCGGAGCCGGTGGTCTGGTCCGCGCAGGACGGGCAGACGGTGGCTCCGGCCGCCAGGGCCAGCGGGTTCGAGGTGCCGTGGTTGGACGGCACGATGCCGACGAGATCGTCCACCTTGGTCGTACCGCCGAGGAACTTGATGTAGTACCGCGACATCATCCCGCCCTGGCTGTGCCCGACGAGGTCCACCTTCTTCGCACCCGTCGAGCCGAGTACGGCGTTCACGAAGTCACGCAGCTCGGCCGCCGAGTCGGGGATGGGGTCGGTGGCGGCATGCCCGTAGTTGAAGGCGAACACACAGTAGCCGTCGTCCGCGAGCTTCGGTGACAGTGTGGCCCAGTTCTCGGCCATGGTCTTGAACGTGCCGTTGACCAGGATGACCGGCTCGGGGTGCGCCGAGCTCGGCTTGCACGACCAGTCGTTGGCGCCCGCCGGGGGGATATCGGTGACGTCGGCGTGAGCCGTGGTGGTGAGGCCCATGAGGCCGAGGCACGCTGCGGCGGTGGCAGCGGTCAGAAGCTGGAGGCGGGTGCGCAGACGCATGGCGTGAACCTTTCTCGCTCCGGCCCGTGAATCGAACCGGGGTCGACAATGTCGACCGCAGCGGAATGGTTACTTACTGGCTGGTAGGCGTCAAGCCTCTGGCGCCGCCGGATGTCACATCGCCGAGCCCTTGCAGTCAAGGCTCGTGGCCTGTTGCGCGCGTATGAACAAGCCATGAGCAAGGTATTGATCAAGCCATTGAGTAGACTGCCGCTTTACCTGTCCTGAGCAAGCAACAGCGGGAGGCGCGCGCCTACGAAGGGGCCAATGCTTCTGCTGGCTGTTCGAGTAGCGAGGCTGACGCCTCGGGGCAGCTGGGCCCTGGAGGCCTCGCGCTAGATCGCCGCGCGGCCCCGCTGCTCACGATGGTGGCGGTTGCGTGGGCGCCGGGCACATGCCTGTCCCGCACCGGGCCTGGATGCCTAGTAGTAGAGCGCGCAGCGTTCGGTGCTGGCCTGACCGTCACCATCGTCAACAACCGTCAGCTTGATCACTCGTTGGTGCTGGTGGTGCGAGCCCACTTCGCGGTGACCTCTTGATACGCCCGAGCCGCCTGAGCTCCCGCGGAGACTGAGGCCCGTGGGGTGCGCTGGTGCCACGAACGGCTGGTGAGGTGTCGACCCGGCCCAGCGGAGGCGAGGTCTGGGATTAGGTCGCTCGCGTGGCCGCATGCGCTCGTAACCAACGCAAACAACCCCATCATGAAGAGAGTGCACATCGTGATCTACTGCGGTATCGACTCGGCGGAGAAGAGCCATGACATCGCCCTGGTAGACGAGACCGGCCAGTTACTGGTCAAGCGGCGCATCACCGACGACGCGGCCGGCTACCGGCTCCTGCTCGACCTGCTCGCCGAGTACGGCGGCACCGAGGCCGAGCCGATCCCGGTCGCCATCGAGACCTCCCGCGGCCTGCTGGTGGCCGTCCTGCGCACCGGCGCGCGCAAGGTCTTCGCGATCAACCCGATGGCCGCCGCCCGCTACCGCGACCGCCACAGCGTAAGCCGCAAGAAGTCCGACCCCGGGGACGCGCTCGTGTTGGCGAACATCCTGCGTACCGACGACATGCACGCCCACCGCCCACTCCCGGCGGACACGGACCTGGCCCGCGCCGTCGCCGTGCTCGCCCGCGCCCAGCAGGACGCGATCTGGAACCGGCAGCAGACCGCCAACCAGCTCCGTTCGCTGTTGCGCGAGTACTACCCCGCCGCCCTGGACGCCTTCACCACCTGGACCAACGGCCTGTGCCGCCCCGAGGCCCGCGAACTGCTCAAGGCCGCCCCCACCCCCACCCGCGCCACCCAGATGTCCCGCACCCAGCTCCAGGCCGCCCTCAAGCGGGCCGGCCGCCAGCGCAGCATCCCGGCCGAGGCCGAGCGTCTCCGTGAGGCCTTCCGGGGCGACTACGCCCACAAGCCCGAGCTGGTCGAGGACGCGCTCGGCAAGCAGATGCTCGCCCTCCTCATCCAGCTTGAGGCCGCCTGCACCGCCGCCGACCAGCTCGCGGGGGCGGTGGAAGAGGCTTTCCCTCAGCACCCGGACGCTGACATCTATCTCGGCTTCCCCGGTCTCGGCATCCAGCTCGGACACCCAGCACGTCTCCCACACGTCCTCGCCGACGCTCTCCCCAGCCCATTCCCCCTGCATGAACACAAGCCTGGCCCCGCTCCACCCAGAGCGGGGCCAGAACCTACATTTCCAGCAATCTTCTGGTCTAGAGCTCGACCGTATCCCACCGCGGCGCGGCGAAGCTTCCGCCCACCCAGACCTTGAAGCTGCTTCTGGGCATGGCGAATTTCGTGATTTTTTTGGCGTTGGGATTGGCGTCATGCGGGTCGTTATTGATCCTCACATAGACGCCCTCCCCTGTCTTTACCTTGAACTTCGTGCAGGGATTCCCTCGGGGGACTTCAGCGAAGGGACGCGACGCCCAGCTGTCACTGTGGGTGAGTTCCACGTCGGAATCGCTGGTGGCGTTACACACTTGTAAGTCGTAGGAGGGGATCGCGGCCGACGCGGTTCCCGCGCTCATGCCCACCATGGTGCCGGCCAGGGCGGCCAGTGCGGTGACCAGACCGGCTTGCCGGGTGATCGTGTTCATCTTGCGCATTCAATTCCCTTTTCTCGGTCTCATGTCGCGCTGCGCATTCCAGCAGGACCCGCAGCCTGAGCGGCCCCCGCGCCGCGCAGCGGCGATTTCCAGACGAACGCATGGTCCGGAGCTCCGAACCACGCACAGCCACGTTAGGTTCAAGCACCAGAGAGAATTTGCCTGTCCGTGCACCAGGTGCGTCGTAGAGCGCACTGCGTCCCCGCCCCATTGGCCCTTGACCGGCCGGGGGACGGAGAACGTGAATCCGGGGGAAGTAGGGGGAGGGGCATGGCGCCCACAGTGCTGTCCACAGCGCCGATACCTGCCAAGGAACGGCTGGACTACTGGTACGAGGTGATCAGTCAGACGTACGACCAACTGGCGTCTGTCCAGCTGGACATCTCCACGCCCACGGACGCGCCCTACGGGGGCACGATCACGGCCGACCTGCTCGGCTCCGTGCCCGTCGCCATGACGGAAGCCGCCCCCTTACGGGTCCGCCAGACCGTACGGGTGGTCGGCGGGCCGGGCTCGGACTATCTCAACGTGTTACTGCAGGAGAGCGGTCTCCTGGTGATCGACCAGAAACGAGGCCAGACACTGCTCCGGCCCGGGGCCCTGACCCTCTTCGACACCACCGGCCCCTACACGGTCACCTACCCCGCCCCCTTCCGTATGCACGTCTTCCAGATACCGCGGTCGATGCTGGGCGTTCGCGAGGCCGATCTGCGGCGCATCACCGCAGTGCCCTTGGACGCCGATACCGAAACCGCGGCGCTGGTCATCCAGTTCCTCTCACGGCTCGTCACCCGGGCGGGAAGCCATCCCCCGCACATCGGCGACTTACTCGCCCGCAACGCCGCGGACCTGCTGGCCACCCTGATCGCCGAGCGGCTGGACCGCGACGTTCCCGACACGGGCACCGACGCCGCGGGCACCGCGCTACGGCTGCGTGTCCGGGCCTTCATCGACCGCCGTCTGACCGATCGGGACCTCTCCCCGCAGACGATCGCCGACGCGCACCGCATCTCCGTGCGCTATCTGCACCGGCTGTTCCAGCACGAGGGCACCACCGTCAGCCGGTGGATCCTGAGCCGCCGACTGGAGGTGGCCCGACGAGAACTCAGCCGCCCCCTCCGCTCCGGCCCGTCAGTGACCGCCGTCGCACACCGCTGGGGCTTCACCAGCACCTCCCACTTCAGCCGCGCCTTCCGAGCTGCCTACGGCATGTCCCCCCGTGAATGGCGCAACACCGCAGACCAGAGCGAACACAACTCGCCCATGTGAGCCGCTGACGCGCCCGTCTCGCCCCTCCGGCGACTGATCACCTCGGACTCACCGGACCGGCGACACCTGGCAACTCATCCGGGCCACCGCATAGCGACAGGGCCGCCCGGCCCACAGCCGGGGCAGCCCCCACAACAAGATTTTCAGCAACCTTCTCGATGTTCCCCCCGATGCCACGGGCCAACGCGGCTGTGCTGCCCGTCGTGCGGGAGTTGCCGTCTCGGGACGGCATTGCGGCAGTGGCGTTCCCAACGGCGCTCGTTCGCCGACGTCATGGCCCACACGCCTTCTGGAAGGCCGCATCGTCCATGCAGGGCACTCGTGCGGCCAGCAGTTGCCCGTCGCGGGCTGCGGCGTCCAGGAGCCGGTGCTGCTGGGGGAAGTCACGGGAGGCGGGATCGAGACCGACAGGCCCTTAGCAGAGCGCGCATTCCCCGGCGACCAGCGTCGTGCGCCGCCAACAGGTGGGCGTGAAGGCGGAGCCGGTGAAGAAGACGGTGCCGTCCGCATCCGTGATCACCAGATGACTGGTCCCTGCCGGCACCCCGGGGCGGGAGGTCCGGTGCCCCCTGCAGCACCGCGATCCATCCTGCCGTCGGCGGCGGCGCGCTGACGACATCGACGGCGGGTTCGAAACCGCGGCGTTGGAGGTAGGGGGCGAGGGCGTCGGTGAGCTCGGTCCGGGGCGTGTCGGCGAAGAACTGCGAGCTGACGAGCTCAACGGCCGGCATCGCAAGCCCATGCCCCGACGAGAAAGGAGCAGCGTGCTGACCCGCATGTCATCCATGGGATTGTTCGGAGTTGCGGTCTTAAGCTGCTTCACGGTCCAGCGCATGCAGTCCGGGTGCGTAAACCACACGTGAACCTGCGGGCCCTCGACGCCCGTCACCGCCACGTCCACTGTGCCAGTGATTCGCTCCGTACAGGCTGCTACGGTCCGCACCCTTGCGCCGCTTCCTTACACGCCTGCGCCATCCCGGACGCAGCCAACACCTCCTGCACTTCAGAGCTCATGCGCACAGTGCCCACGGCCGCTCCGTCCCTCGGGGGTCGATACGGGTAGCCTCCGCATCTCCATCCCCATCTCTGTCCTAAGGGGTGTCACCCCACATGAGGGAGTCCGGAGAGGCAACCAGCCGGGCAACGGGGGAACCAAAGCACTCACTGACGTACCTCAGCCGGACGGCCCCTAGTCGCCGGTCGTGCCGTCGAGCATCTCGCGCAGGGTGTCCAAGTGGCCGTTGGAGGGTGCGTGGGTTCCGCGGGAGTCGGATCCGATTCAGGCCGCGGCGGTGGAGGGAGCGGACTTCGAGTTCGAGAGGGAGCATGTCGGCTACCAGCGGTGGGGTGAGCTCGGCGGTGGTGAGACGAACCCACTGACTCTGGAGGTCTACCGGCACGACGAGCCGTCGGTCTCCCAGCCGATGTTCTGGTCTGTCTTTCCACGATCTTGCGATACGAGATCGTGTACGCGGAAAGCGTCCCAGCCCTCATGGATCTCCTGACACGGTGGGCATCTGCCATACAGGGCCTGGCCCTCAGCGCCTTCATGGAGGAACTCAAAGCGGCAGTCCTTCGCCCACAACTCCTCGGCGGTGAACAGCTTGGGCAACCGCGGATGTCCGACGAACGGGCCCAGATCGCACCTCCGACAACCGGGCCATCGCCTTGTCCGGGCTCTCCCGCCAGGGGCGGTCCCAGCGGTGCAAACGCGTCCCGCTCCGGCCCTTGGCATAGGTGGCACCGGCCTCCCGATGCGCCGTCCAACGGGCCACATCCTGGCGTAGACGCGCCTCAGCACGGTCAGCATCGGCACACGGCTGGCACCGGCCGGGCATGTACTGGCACGAGCACTCGCCGCACACCTCACACGGCACACAGGTGTGACTGCGCCGCTCTTCCGGCAGAGGCAGCGGTTACACGATGGTGGCAGGCTGCCGACCACAGTGCTCGCCGACGTCCACGAGGCCGGCCTCGGCGAGCTCCTGGAGGAAGGGTCCCATCGCCTCACCGTCGGGCAACCCGACCAGCGCCGGGACTTGCTCGGCAGGCTCCTCGTGGTCGGCTGCGGCCAGCAGAACGACGTGCAGCAGCCGCGCCGTCGCGCTCAAGGCGGCGTCGAGCAGCGCGTCGCAATGCGCGGTGACCCACGGGGCGGGAATGCACCCTCACGATACCCATGCCGTCAGGAGGCCGGGCAGAGATCTCCCTTGGAGCGGAGAGCCGCCGGCGCATCATCGAGGGCGCTGACCATCGCGGAGAACTTCTGGTCCCCCAGGCGGGCCTGGATGGGTCGCCAGCGTCCGCACCAGGAGGGCACGGAGACGCCGGCGGTCGGCTGTCTGCCGTATCTGCGGCAGTCGCCGGACAGTCAGCCCTGGTACCGCGTGGCCAGCGCCAACTCCAGCGTCACAGCCGCCCAGCCGAGGTCGTCACGCTCCTGGACGGAGACCGTTCGTGTACGGCTCCGTCGGCCCTCCGGACCGCGCTCAGCCAAGCGCTTTGATCTCGTCCGGGGTAAGGACCTGGTCGAAGACCTGGACATTCTTGATGCTGCCGGGAAAGAAGTCTTTGTAGGTGTCGCCGTATGTGCGTGCGAGGCCGGCACCTCCAATGATCAGCTGGTCCGTTTCCGACTCGGGCGCGGCAACGTTCACGCTGCCCGTGCCCACCTGTTTCCCGTCAATGAAGAGAGTCAGCATGCCTGTGTCGCAAACACCGACAAGGTGGGTCCAGCGATGCGGGACGGCTTTGACGGACGACAGCACACGAAACTCGTCCTTGGGCCCGGAGAAAGCCCAGCGATTGGGTTTCGCCCAGTACTGCAGGAAGAATGCGGTCAGGTCACCGGCGGACTGGCTGACGACGGTGACAAACTCCATAGCTGTATCCAGCGTGCCGAGCCTGGCCCATGCGGAGACGGTGTAGCTGTGACCCTCGCCGGTCTTGAGCACTGGCCCGGCGGTGGCCACCCGACTGCTGCGACCGTCGAACAGGGCGGCCCCGCCGCTGCCTTCGCCCCAGCCGACCGCGGTCGCGGTGCCGTCATAGCTGCCTGCAGTGTCCTTCGCGATCTTCGCTCCGCGACTCTCATCGAGCGGCCACGCGGCGACAGGTTCGGGGGTGGTGTCACGCGTCAGGTGGAGGCCGGTGGGTACGCCGGCCGCTACGAGGGTGGCGAATGCCGAGAGGACAACAGTCCGGCGTGTGCGGCCCCGCGGGGCGTCCTGCCCGATCCCCGTGGGGGCGCCCCTGCCGGGTGACCCCGGAGAAACTGCGTCTTCCGGCCGGTCAGAAAGCGGCGCCGTGTGCTGGGAGATGGTCTCCACATCTTGGGGAGTGGTAGCTGTCGGCACGGCAGATGTGCGCTGTGCGTAGGCGCTCGCCCACCGGCGGTGTAACTCGCTCAACTCGGCGGGGGTGGCCTTACACAGGCGGCCGAAACGCTCGATGGGGGCGTAGTCGGCAGGCACGGTGGTGCCGCGGCAGTACCGGTGGAGCGTGGAGGGACTCACTCCCAGCCGCTTGGCAAGAGCGCCGTAGCTGAAGGGAGTGCGGTCCTTCAGCTCTTGGAGCAGTGCCGCCAAACTGCCCACCTCGGTATCCGTCATGACCGCTCCCCCACTCAGCCGTACTCCGTCCCAGAGGATATCCACCGGTCCACATTCCTGCAGGACAGCCAGGGGAGAACGTTCTGACATCCCATCCGCCCCCAGACCTGTGGCGATGTGCGGGCCGCTCTGGCCAAGGTGAGGTGATCACCACGGCAAGACCCGCCCCATCCTGACGCTCGGAGGGGAGTTTTGGTGTACGAGGCGGTGGCTGAGCTGGTGAGTCGACCTCGAAATCGTCCGCCGCACCCCCGGCACTCGCGGCTTCTCCGTGCTCCCGCGCAGGTGGGCAGTAGAGCGCACCCTCGGCCGGCTGGTGCACCACCGCCGCCTGGCCCGCGACTACGAAGCCCTCCCGGCCCGATCCATCGGCATGATCTACGTCGCGATGATCACGCTGATGACCCGCCGCCCTCACCAGAGAATGCACACCAACATGGCGAGGCACTTGAGCCTTACACGCCCCGCCATAACGGGAAGGTGGAGCGCTACCAGCGGATCCTGGCAGAGGAACTGCTCTACGCCCGTGAGCTCTGCAGCGAGGACAGTCCCTCCTCTTCGATCGCGTCTGGAACATCCACTACAACTACACCGACCGCACTCCCGAGCCGGAGGCCGACCGCCAGCATCACGTCTGCGGGCCGGCGTCACCAACGTCCAGCCCTCCTACAACTAGGCTCTCGGAGGGGGCCTACACGCTCAGCGCCTGGCCTTCATCGAGATTCGGCGGCAGCCTTCACAAGGGAAATGCCCAGACCACAGCCTTCTGCAACACGCTTTAGCTGAGCGTGTGACCGCCGTTGATCTTGATGCGCTCGCCCGTGACAAAGCCCGCTCCCGGTGAGGCGAGGAAGGCCACGGCAGCTGCGACGTCTTCCGGTCGGCCCATACGTCCCAGTGGCACGTCGGCGGCGTAGGCGGCCAGTGACTCAGGACTGGCTCCGGCGTGCCGCTCGACCGGAACCCAGCCTGGCGCAACAGTGTTCACCGTGATCCCGTACGGGCCGAGTGCGCGGGCCCAGCACTCGGTCAGGCTGTGCTGGGCGGCCTTGGCGGCCACGTACGCCGACATCTTCGGCAGGGAGCGCTCCAGTACATCGGAGCCGATCTGAATGATCCGGCCACCACCACGCTCCTGCATGGTCGGCAACACCGCCTGCATCAGCAGTGTGGGGCTCTTGACGAAGAACGTGAGCTGGGCAAGGTGGTCATCCCAGGTCACCGCAGCCGGGTCCAGCTCGGGCTGCGGGCCGGTGGCGTTGACGACGAGGGTGGCGACGGGACCAAGGTGGGCGGTCACGTCCGCGATGAGATCCGTGACGGCAGTCTCGTCCGTCACGTCGGCGGCGAACGCCTCTGCGGTGCCGCCCGATGCGCGTATGTCCGCCACCACCCCGTGGGCCGCTTCGGCCCCCGAGCGGTGGCCAACGGCAACCGGGTGCCCGTCGGTCGCGAGACGTCGGGCGATCTCGGCGCCGAGCCCACGAGAAGCTCCGGTGACCAAGGCAGTGCCGGCGGTGGCTGCAAGTGTCATGTCGCCAACATATGTGGGCGCAGGCAGGACCAGGAGGTGTCCGGCCGATCTTGACTATGCCGCGCTCGGACCCGCCCGCACGACATGGCCGTCCAGGTCGCCTCGCTCGCACACTTCTCGGCTTGTCAGCCCGTGAGGGAGAAGCAGATCGCGTCATGGGTGTACCAGTCGATGTTCTTCGTGGCGTACTCCCATTCGCTGTACTCGAACTCCAGCTTGTCGGTGACCCCTTGCACCTCGAATCGAAGCTCTCGTCCATCCGGTCGAGCACGGCGCGATAGGCGTCGGCAGCGGGCTTGGCTTGGCCAGCGAAAACATGCCGATGCCCGGGCCGTCCACGTCTTCGGAATTGGGAATTGGGAATTGGGAATTTGGAGGATCAACGCAAAGCTGCAGCGAGCAGCGGCAGGAGAACGAGCCAGAACCCAGTCAAGCCACGACTACGACCGCGATCGTCTTGCCGCGGTCCCACCTGCGGGGCGGAGGGGTCCCACCTGCGGGGCGGAGGCAATGGGCGCGGGTGGACCGGTCCGTACGGGCCGGCCGGGCCCGGCGGGCGGGGCTGGAAGTGCCCGGCCGGCGGGTACGCCCCTCCGGGCGGCGGTGTGGGGTGCTGCGGGCCCACCGGCCTGGCCGCCATGGTGGGCGCGGCGGCGAGCGGCGGCGCCTGGGGCGGGGCCTGCGGCGCGGCCGGCCAGGGCCGCGCCTGGGCCGTCTGCGGGGCCGTTCCCCAGCGGCCGACGGGACAGCGACGGCGTCACCTCTTTTGCAAGCTGTTTCTGATCCCCTCGCCCCTTGCTCGGCAGGCGGGTCGGGGTCAGCGGGCTGGGAGAATGGCGACGAGCGCGTCGGTGGGTGGTGCGGTCTGAACCCTTCGTGGGGGCGGCACGTTGTGGCCTCGAAACAGCATCAGCCGAGAGGTTCTTCATGCCGAGTCCAGACTTTCTGCAGCTCACGGAAGATGATTCCGTCAAGTGGCATGCTTTCCGGGGAATCGATCTGGCAGCTCTCGAAAGTACTCTCAGCGTAGGCTTGCCGCGCTCCTTCCAAAACCAGCAAGGGAGATGGAATATAAGCCTTTCGGGATCTCCTGGCGAGAGCTTCAGAAGCGGCCGAGAATTCCAGTCGTTTCTCACTTATACGATGAACCCTTCGTGCCTGGCCGTGGCTGTGCGCACAACCAATGCGCGACACGAACCGCGCGAATTCCAGGATGAGTATCACTCGATATCGCCGATCGAACCGTCTCAGGTCGTGGGCGTGACCGCGCATGACGGAACAATCGATTCCCGCCTGTCCGACGTGAATCCCAACTTCGAAACGATGCACCCTCACCGGTGCCTCGATTACCTGCAGCGCAACACGGCATGGACTGCCAGGGTCTGCGGCCAGACCGTCGCTGACGAGCTCACCCAACGCCTGCAGCCCTACCGGCAGAAGACGGAGGCCGGTATCGACCTGAATTATGCCGAGACTGCGGCTGTACAGAAGGTTTTTCTCGGGGCATATGCGTCGCAACTGCGGAACATAATCGGCCGGGAGCCGACCGTGAGTGACGCCGTCAGTGACGTAATGCAACGGTCAGGGAGGGTCATACCTGTTCTGTCCTGGGACAATCAGACGCTGCAGAGTCTGCAACGGAAAAACAACCAGATCGCCGCAGCCCACTCGGTCAGCAGGGCTGCGAATACTTTCACGCCTTCATTCGGTGAAATCATGCGAGATCACAAGCTGCCTCCCATACCGGCAAACCGTGATCACATCCGGAATCTGGCCCGGAATCTGTTCCGGGGTCGGGCTTCGGGTCGCGGTGGCACCAGGTGACGGTTTCCGGCATATGGCGGAGGTCGCTTCCCGGACGGTGTGGCGCTGCCGCCGTCTGCCGTTTCCTGCTGTCCTTGGCGTGAGGTTGAGGAGCTGCTGCCGGTTCTCGGGGTCATCGTCTCCCGGGAACCGTGTCCGGGCTTTGACGGGTCCTTTCGGCGGCCGGCTGGTTCAGGCGGCGCGTGCAGGGGTGGCTGTGCGGGTGATGCGGCGGGTCATCAGGGTGATCGCAGCCCAGACACCTCAGGCTCCTAACGCGTCAAGCTGCGGCAGCAAGCGGCGTCGGGAAGGCGGTGTACTCATCGAACAACCGGCGGTTCTGGAGGCAGTGGTAGAACTGCCCAAGCATACGGTTAAAGAGGTTCCTCTGGGCGGCGGCGTGCCAATCTCCGTGGTCGTCTCGGCGGTGCCGGTAGTGGGCGTTGGCGCCGGTTGAGGCGGTGATCGCGGAGAAGGCCCAGAGGTAGCCGGCGTGATTGAGGCGGTCGTTCTTCACCCAGCGGCGAGTGATGCTCGACTTCTTTCCAGAGTCCCTGGCGATGGGCGAGGACCCGGCGTATGCCTTGTCCGCGGGCGTCGGTGAACCGTTGCCGGTCGTCTCCGATCTCGGCGAGCACCCGGGCGCCGAGCTGTATGCCGAGTCGGGGAAAGCTGAGGATGATCTCAGCGTCCGGGTGCTGAGGGAAGGCCTCCTCGACCGCCTTCGCAAGGTCCTCGGCGGCGGTGCAGGCGGCCTGCAACTGGCCAAGGAGGGCGAGCATCTGCTTGCCGAGCGCGTCCTCGACCAGCGGCGGCTGGTGAGCCCAGTCGGCGCGGAAAACCTCTCTGAGCCGGTCTGCTTCAGCGACGATGCCTCGCTGGCGGCCGACCCGCTTCAGCGCGGCCTGGAGCTGCGTGCGCGCCAGGCGCGCTGCTCGGGTCGGGGTCGGAGCCAGCTTGAGGAGTTCGTGTGCCTCCGGTCGGCACAGGCCGTTCTTCCAAGAATCGAAGGCCGCCAAAGCGGCCGGGTAGTACTCCCGCAACAGCGAGCGGAGCTTTGGAGATCTGCTGCCGGTTCCAGGTGGCGTCCTGCTGAGCACGAGCCAGGACGGCGATCGCGCGGCTGAGGTCGGAGTCGTTGGGCAGCGGCCTGTGGGCGTGCATGTCGGTGCGCAGGATGTTTGCCAGGACCAGGGCATCACCGGGGTCGGACTTCTTACGGGAGACGGAGTGCCGGTCTCGGTAGCGAGCCGCGGCCATCGGGTTGATCGCGAACACCTGCCGCTTGCCCGTCCGTAGCACCGTCACCAGCAGGCCCCGGGATGTCTCGATCGCCACTGGGATCGGATTCTCCTCGGTATCGCCGTACTCGGTGAGCAGGTCCAGCAGGATTCGGTAGCCAGCGGCGTCATCGGTGATGTGCCACTCGGCCAGTAACTGGCCACTGTCGTCGACCAGCGACGTCGTGTGTCTTCTCCACCCAGTCAATGCCACAGTAGATCAAGATATTCCTCCCCATCGTGCAGTTTCGCTGGTCACGAGCTCGTGCGGGCCACGCGCGACCCAATTCCAGGACTCGACGCGAGGTCGGTCCGCCACCTCAGAAGCCGTTCGCGGCACCAGCTCACCCCACGGGCCTCGGTCTATGCGGGGCTCAGAAGGCCCGGGTACATCAGGAGGTCACCGTGGGGCGGGCTCGCACCACGAACACCAACGAGTGATCAAGGGTTGGGTGTTGACGCGGGAAGCTCCGGACGCCGCCGCTCTCGGCCAAGGCATCAAACCGGGTGATAAGTAGGCGTGCATCCGGAGACATGCGGCAGGGGTTGCCCACCGATCTACGCTGAGACATTGCTTGCCCGCACCCAAGTAGGTGTCACAGCCCCTGGCGCTCGAACGGCTCGCCTTCAAGGCACTGCCGCTAACACCGGATTAGGACCCAAGGCTACTCAGAACCGGGGATCACAAACAGCTACTTGAGGTGGTGCCGTTGGGGTGTGCAAAGAGCGGTCCTGCCTCCCGCTCACCGCCCGCTTCGAAGAGACGAGATGCCACACCTGGTGCACAGCGACCCGCACCGCTGGCTGGCGCGCTACCAACGCAAGACCGCCCCTCCCCTCGCCGGCCGCAGGGACTTGGCACATCTACGTCCTCCAGATCACCGGACCTGCGCCCTACGCCAAGGTCGGATCGACCACCCGCCCACGCCAGTGCCTTGGAAACACACTGCAGGCCGAGGCGCACCGGGTGGGCGGTTCTGGAATCCTGCCGTGTTCTTGTGCCGAATGGGGGGGCGTTGGACGCTGAACGGGCCCCCCAGGAGTCCGGCCGCATGTCGCGGCGCATAACATCCGCATGCGAGGAATGGACACTTGGGAGGTCAACTGATGCGTACGGGCAGAGCAGTTAGTGCGGCTGCCGCGACCCTTACCGGGCTGCTCGCCGCCACCACCCTGAACCTGGCACCGGCCCAGGCCCAGGCCCAGGCCCAGGCCCACGGTGGAGTTCACCATGGGGGTGGGCATAGGTGCTCGCCGTATGTCTCAATTGACCGCTACTCAGATGCCCTGGACAAAACCACATTCCAGGGCTCGTACGTCGGCAACCTCTCCGCCCTCGCGCCCCAGGGGGATGGCCGGATCGCCGCGCTGTCCGACCGGTCCAAGCTGTTCAGTCTCGACGCCAGGACTCATCGCCCGCAGCGGGTCATTCCGCTCACCGACGAGGAGGGCACAGAGACCGACTCCGAGGGCCTGGTCGTCGACCACGACGGCAGTTACTTCGTCACATCGGAAATCGAGCCGTCCGTACGCCACTACGACCACGACGGCCGGCTGCTGGACCGACTGCCTGTGCCGGACGAGCTGCGGGTGGCTCCGGCCGGCCGCGGACAGAAGAACCAGACCTTCGAAGGGCTGACCCTGTCCCCTGACGGCCGCACGCTCACCGCATCCATGGAGGGCCCGCTCGTTGAGGAGCCCGAAGACAGCCGAGGAAGGCAGGTTGTCCGGTTCCAGACCTGGCAACGCCACGGCGACAAGTTCGAACTGGGACGGCAACACCGCTACCCCCTCGACAAAGACCTCCTCGTCTCCGAGGTCCGTGCGCTCAGGGACGGGCGGTTCCTTGTCCTGGAGAGGGGTTTCGAACCGGGCATCGGTAACACGATCCGCCTCTACCTGGCCGATCCCCGTAAAGCCGACGCAGCCGCGCCCATGAACAAGAAGCTCCTCGCCGACCTCGGCAACTGTCCTTCCCTGGGCGCGCAGCTGCCGCAGCCCTCGAGCCACCCGCTGCTCGACAATATCGAAGGTATGACGGTCATCGGCCGAACACCGGACCGACGACTGCGACTGCTATTGGTCAGCGATGACAACGAGAGCTCTAAGCAGGTCACGCGCCTGTACGAGTGCGCTGTACGTGTCCCGGCCTGACAACGGAACATTCCGCAACGGATGGCGGGGTCGGGGCGTGTCCGCGGGCACACGCCCCGCCGGGCGGATGCGGGCGTTGACGCTTTCGATCGCGCGGCGCGCGCTGCTGAAGGGACCGCCCCCGCTGCGATGCGGCCGGTAAGTGAGCTGGTTGGTACCTAAGAGGTCGTCTTCTCTCGGTGTTTTACCCAGATTCCGTGGTTGGTGAGGCTTTGCGGGGTTGCGCCAGGAGATGGTGTTCTCTCCGGTGATGCGGCGGGCCATGAGGCCGGTCATGGCCAGGTGGATCATGGCTTCGGAGCGGGCGGGGAGGGATTCGTAGTCGCGGGCCAGATGGCGGTGGAGCATGAGCCAGCCGTAGGTCCGCTCGACCGTCCAGCGTTTCGGGATCGGGGTGAAGTCCCTGGTGCCGGGGGTGCGTTGGGCGATTTCCAGGTCGATGCCGAGGGTGGCGGCGTGTTCGACGAAGTGCTGGCGGTAGCCGCCGTCGACCCAGACCTTGCGAATGCCGGGGTGGTCGGCGGCGACCTGGCCGAGCAGGTGGGTGCCGGCCACGGAGTCCTGGACACTGGCCGCGGTGACCAGCACGGCCAGGAGCAGATTGAGCGTGTCAGTGACGATGCTGCGCTTCCTCCCCCACAATCTTCTTGGCCGCGTCCGTGCCCTGACTCGCCGCGGGGACGCCGGCGGAGGTCTTCACGCTCTGCGCGTCGACCACGCAGGCGGACGGGCTCGCGTCCCGGCCGTCCCTCTGTCGCACCAACTCCCTGAGCAGGCCGTTGAGCTGGCCGAAAACACCGTTCTTCTGCCACTCGGCGAAGTAGCCGTAGACGGTTTACCGGGGCGGGAAGTCGTGCGGCAGGTTGCGCCACTGCACCCCCGTGCGGTCCACATACAGGATCGCGTTCGTGATCTCGCGCAGTTCATGCCCGGGCGGACGCCCGATGTCCAGGGCATGTTGGCGCCGCTCGGCCCGCCAGGCCGTCAGACTGGCTCGATCAACTCCCAGCGGGCATCGGACAGATCACTCGGATACGCACGACGTACCTCCATGACCTGGACGAACTGCCGACAGCAGAGTGCGCCCAGGCGCGCGTCTTCCCTCGCGGAAGCACGGAACGGAGACCGGCGTCCCGGGATGAGACAGGCGCAAGCCACTTCCAGCCCCAGTCGCCACCCCGCCCGCCCATCGGGGACCACCGCCACCGACAACCCCGCCAGAACCACACCATCCCACTGCAGATACCAATGAAAAGCACCGCACTACAGAAGAAGACGACCTCTAAGGACGTGTCTGTTTAATTCGGTCGTCCGGTCAGCAGACTACCCAGTCCGGCGCCCACACGTCGTGCGGGGTTCGCGGGCCTGCGGTGCGCAGATGGTCGCGTAGCGCGGTCAGCACGGGGTGCTGGTCTCCGCTGCGGAAGAGCAGCACGTGCGGGTAGACCGGGGTCGGGTCTTGCAACGGGATGCGCCGTAGGTCGTGGGTCTGGGGCCACAGGTACCGGTCTCCGCTGCCGACGAGGGTGGCCAGCGAGGCCGAGTCGGCCAGCGCGTCCATCAGGGCCTCGTCACCGAAGTTGGGGCCGAGCGCGTCGATGCTCAAGCCGAACGCCTCGGACAGCGCCTGGTAGAACGCCGCCCATTCCGTGCCCGGCCTGATCCCGGGGATCCAGACGCGGTGGCCGGCCAGGTCCGCAGGACTGACCCAGGGCGTGCCGGCCAGCGGATGGCCGGGCCCGACCAGGAGCTCCAGGGGCGCGTCCAGGAGTCGTTCGGTGCTGATCCCGGCCGGGACCTGGTCTGCCGGCAGGGCGCGGAAGGACGCGTCGACGGTCCCTTCGAGCACCGCTTGGGCGGCCTGGGCGGCGTTCTCCGTGCTCAGCGTGACCACGTCCAGGTCCGTCTCGGGGTGGGAGCGGTAGAACCGGTAGACGGCCTGGGCAGGAGCGATGCGCCGATTGAGGACGTCGACGCGCATGGGCCGGCTGCCGGGGCGCACAGCCTGCTCGGCCTGCTCGATGGCCGCCAGGACCTTCTTGGCGTGCGGCACGAGGACCTGCCCGTCCATGCTCAGCCGGGAGCCTCGGGAGGTCCGCACCAGGAGCGTGACCTCGATGTGCCTCTCCAGGGCCGCGATCCGCTTGGAGACCGCCTGCTGGCTGATCCCCAGCTCGTCGGCCGCAGCCTGGAACTGGCCGGTCTCGGCGACGGCCAGGAACGTCCGCAGCGCTTCAGCATCCACGCTTTCACCCTACTTCCACAACCATTGGTTGTGTCTGGTGTGGTGCAGGGTTGTTTGATCGAGTGTTCTGCGCGGTGGTGGGATCAGCGCATGTCTACCCGCACAGAGCAGGTCATGTATGTCCAGACGCCTGAGTTCGCGCATCATGCGGAGCGGATCGTGGAGGTGACCGATGCGACGTCTCGACTGAACGTGCTTCCGTTCAGCGACAGCGAAGGCCGTGCGAAACTACTTTCTGTTGTGTTCGGTGGCCCGCTGCCGGAGTCGGTGATGATCTACCCGCCGTTCTTTACCGAGTATGGGCTGGACACGACGTTCGGGGAGAACGTCTTCGTCAACCAGGGATGCACCTTCATGGACAAGGGAGGCATCCGTATCGGCAACGGCGTCATGATCGCTCCGAAGGTCAGCCTCATCACCGGAGGCCATCCACTGCCCCTGGCCGAGCGCCGCGAGTACCTCTCCTTCGCCCCGATCACCATCGAAGACGACGTCTGGATCGGGACGGCTGCCGTGATCACGCAAGGGGTGACCATCGGTGCCGGTGCGGTGGTCGCTGCAGGCGCGGTGGTCACTCGTGATGTCCCTGCCGGCACCGTGGTCGCGGGAGTGCCCGCCCGGGTGATCAAGAAAATCGACTGAGCCCGGCCGCGCTGCAGGGCCGGGTGCACAGTACCTTTACGGTCTGATCCTGATGCCTCGTCATGCCCGGCTGACCGACCGGCAGTGGGACCGCATCCGACCTCTGCTGCTCTCCGGTACCGGTCGTCGTGGCAGGCCGTGGGCCGATCACCGCCGCATGGTGGAGGCGATCGTCTACCGGTACCAGAGCGGTATTCCTTGGCGAGACCTCCAGCTAGGTTCGGATCCTGGAAGACCGTGGGGTCCCGCCACCGCCGCTGGGCCGCCGACGGGACCTGGGACCGCGTGCTCGGCGTCCTGCTCGCCCGCGCGGACGACGATGGGCTGATCGACTGGCGGGTGGCGGGTGGCGGGTGGCGGGTGGCGGTGGACTCCACCATCACCCGGGCCCACCAGCACGCCACCAACACCCGCCGCTCCGAGAAGTGCCGGGCCGCAGCCCGAGGGCAGGGCCTCGACGCCCACCGAGAGCCCGCCGGGCACGCGATCGGCCGTTCCCGCGGCGGGCTGACCACGAAGATCCACCACGCCGTGGACGGTCAGGGCCGACCGCTGGCCGTCGTTGTGACGCCCGGGCAGGCGCACGACGGCCAGCCCTTGCCGTTGCTGCTGGGCGACCTGCGAGCCCCCAGGACCGGAGCAGGCCGCCCGCGCACGACCCCGACCATGCTGCTCGGGGACAATGCCTACTCCTCCCACGCGATCCGAGCGGCGCTCAAGGCCCGCGGGATCACTGCGGTCATCCCTGAACGGCGTGACCAGCAGGAGCACCGTCGCCGCCGTGTTCAGTCGGCGGGCGTCCGTCAAAGTTCGATCCGGTGGCCTACAAGAACCGCAACGTGGTCGAGCGGTCCTTCGCCTAGCTCAAGCAGTGGTGGGGCCTGGCCCTGAGGTTCGACAAGCTCGCGATCGTCTACCGCTCGGCCGCGGTCCTCGCCACAGTGCTGATCTGGGCTCGCATTTAACGGACACGCCTTAGTACTGCGACCGCATTGGGGGGGACGCTTGGGTGCGGCTGTCGTTGACGTGACTGCGTGCCGAAAGGGCGACATTTGAGCAGGTCGAGTTGTGGTCGGAACCAACGGGCGGCCGAGCCGCACGTTCCCGTCGGATTCCCGCCAGCCGTCGCCCGGGCCGGCTGGTTGAGTGATCCGCATGACACCGAACCACATCCTCCGTGACCCGGCCCTCGCCTTCCGTTCCCGCCACGTCCCCGGGCGTCCGCTCGTCCTGCCGAACGCCTGGGACGCCACCAGTGCCCGCATCGTCGAAGATGCCGGCGCTGCCGCGGTGGCGACCACGAGCGCGGGGCTGGCCTGGGCCCTGGGAGCAGCGGACGGCGACCGGCTGGACCGCGACCGGGCCCTTGGCGCCGTTGCACGTCTCGCCGAGGCGGTCCGGGTGCCGGTGACCGCCGACATCGAGAGCGGCTACGCGCGGGATTCGGCCGGCGTCGGCGATACGATCCGCGCGGTGATCGCGGCGGGCGCGGTCGGCGTGAACATCGAGGACGCGCTGTACGGGAGTGGCGAGGGCCCGCTGCGGCCGGTCGCCGAACAGGCCGAGCGCCTCGCCGCCGCCCGCCAGGCCGCCGACGCGGCGGGGGTGTCGCTGTTCGTGAACGCCCGGATCGACACCTTCCTCAGCGGCGCCGGGGACGTGGACTTCACCCTGGAGCGGGCAGCCGCCTTCCTCGCCGCGGGCGCCGACGGGATCTTCGTCCCCGGGGTTGTCGACCCGGTGACCGTGAAGGCGCTCGCCGAGGGCATCGACGCTCCGCTCAACGTGCTGGCGGGCCCCGGGGCACCGCCCGTCGCCGAGCTGGCCGCGCTCGGCGTCGCGCGCGTAAGCGTCGGGTCGGGCATTGCCCAGGCCGCGCATGCCGTGGTCCGCCACGCCGCGCGGGAGCTGCTGGGCGCGGGGACCTACGAGACGCTGGCCGGAGGGCTCGACTACGGCGAGCTCAACACGTTGCTGGGAAGCGGGCGTTAGTCGGGCCCGGCTGGGGACGGGTACGGCCACCGCATGATCACCGGGTTTGTGTTGCTGGTGCAGCGGTTGGCGAACGCGACTCTGGTCGCGGCCCGGGACGGGAGTGAGTGCCGTCGGCCCCGACTCCCACGGACAGGCGAGTACCACCGCACCCACGCTGGGTGCGGTGGCCGGGAACAGCGAGGGCCAGGCCGATCAGCCTTGCAGCGCCGGAAGTGTCCGGTGCAGCTGCCGCACGTGCGATCTTCTTCAGGTCCTGCCCAGTCGACTGCACCATGTGAAGGCAGCTCGACTTGTCGGAAACGTGAGTCAGGGTCAGGCGGAGGAGGGGGTACGGGACAGGGCTGTGCGCAGCGCGAAGGCGCCGAGCAGGCCGCCTGCCGTGAACCGCTGGGCGGCCATGAGGCGGGGCCGGGCGGCCAGGAACCCCGAGACCCGCGCTGCGCCCAGCATGATCAGGGCGTTCACGGTGACCGCTACGACGATCTGCACACCACCGAGCTGGAGCAGCTGCGCCCAGGCCGGGCCTGCCTGAGGGTCCAGGAACTGGGGCAGCAGTGCGGCGTACATCAGAGCGATCTTGGGGTTGAGCAGGTTGGTCAGCAGCCCCATCGAGAACAGGCGGGCGTCGGAGACCGGGGGCAGGTCCTGGTTCGGGGCGAAAGGAGAGCGACCGCCGGGCTTGAGCATGCCCCAGGCGAGGTAGGCCAGGTAGGCGGCCCCGGCGAGCTTGACCACCGTGAACGCCACCGGTACGGCGGCGAACAACGCGGACAGGCCGGCAGCCGCAGCCAGCAGGTAGCACAGGAACCCGACAGCGGTCCCGCTGAGGCTGACCAGGCCCGCCCTGCGGCCCTGGGTGATCGCGCGGGAGACGAGGTGGACCATGTTCGGTCCCGGAATCAGGACCATGCCCAATTCGACCAGGGCCACCCCTCCCACCGCGGTCAGAGTGATCAACGGTCAACCTCCTGGTCACAGTTCGGGAGCCGCCCGGGGCTGTCGACGGACGGCTACGGCCCATCAGCAGTATCCGACTCGCCTGATGCAGACTACGCCCTGGCCGCTCGGGACCTGCACGCGACCCTGTTGACGACGCTCCTGAACACGGCCTGGTGCGGAGAAGGCTGGCGAGGACGTAGCCGTACTCCTCGACCAGGCCGGAGGCGTAGAGCTCCCGGTCTCCTTCTCGGTGACGGCCCGCCGCACCCGCTCCCTCATTCCCCTCAGCGTCGAGGCCGGTGTAGGCCTCCAGCTCATCGAACAGCTCGTGGACGCGCTGCTGGAGCTTGATGAGGTCAGCATGTCTTTCAGGGTCGATCACCGAGGCCATGCCAGCGAGCTTGCGACCGGCCGGTGACACCCTCGACCGGACGCATGCCGCCGCGGGGACCTGCCAAGGGCCCCGGCGCGCCTTCCACTTCCCGGCAGCAGCCGACAACAGCGGCTTCGTAGGCTGGCTCGCCAGCGAGCTCAAGGACCAACTCGGCACGGGCGTGGCCGTGCTCTGCGGCTACA
Organism: Streptomyces sp. CA-250714; assembly: GCF_050936705.1. Lineage (NCBI taxonomy): Bacteria > Bacillati > Actinomycetota > Actinomycetes > Kitasatosporales > Streptomycetaceae > Streptomyces > Streptomyces sp. CA-250714. The sequence goes on from NZ_JBNJMI010000001.1 coordinate 130,763, forward strand.
ACTCCGCGCAGGGCGGTATTTACGACTACTGGTCCCCGCACGACTTCTGGGAGAGGCCGCGGCACACGTGCGGGATCTGTCGGCAGAGGACGGCCAGTAGACAGGATCGCAGGTCTTCGTAAAGCCCATTCTGTACGCCCCGGGACCCATGACGAAGTCCGGACATCGTTGAGTAGGGGTTCTGGATCACTTTCTGCGGTCGATCACGCTTTGTGCATGCTGAGCCGTAGAGCGATGGTGCTCCAGAGGCCGTCATGTCGCCACCACATGCAAGAGGCAGGGCGAGGGCCGCATCTGTCACTTGTCGGATTACCGTGGTCGCATGGCCTCCGAGGCCAGAACGTTCCCTCCCTACCCCATCCACCCTTCCAAGCGGCCGGACGAGTTGCAGTACGCAATGCTCTCGTGTTGGCCTATGGGCCGCCCCCGAGGCCCAAGCGTCGCCGTGCATGACGACGACTCGCTGCAGCACCTGACGTCGCCGGGCCGCTGGCAGGGTTCGGCCGGTTCCTCCGCTGGTGACCGTGGTGGGCCGAACCGCGGCCACTAAATGACCTACCTTTCAGTAGGACTTTTGACTTGGCGATTTCCCCGACAGGCCGGGCGCCGGTCCACGCCTGGGCCGGGACTACGAATTCTCCGACCACGGCACGACCCTCTCGGAGTTCCTGTACGACTTCCTCACCGAGGGCTATCCGTTCGGCGTCGCTCTGTCCGACAACCCTCCCCTGTTCACCTCTGACTTTTGACGTCTTCAGGCGCATTGGTTCCAGCTGACCGGGAATCAGGCCCTTGGACACAGGAGCGGCTGCCTGCCGATTTCTTCGTGACTTCGCGCGAATTCATTTGCGGCCGTCGTGAACCCGCGCCTCAGCTTGAAAGCCGGAGAAGGGCGTGGGGGCATGGCCGGCGGTCGGGCGTTCGTCCCAACGGTGGGTTGTCCATGCCCGTCGGATGAGACTGCGCCGGTGATGATCGTGTCGGCGAGGTCGAAAAAAGCGTCGATCACGGTGGCGCAGCGTTCGTAGCAGCGGGCGAGTCGGTAGAAGGCGTTCTGCCAGGCGAGCGTGACCCGACTCCCTGATCACATGAGCCCGTTCGGAGCATTCCTCCCGTCCCGGCCCGCGGATCGCTGTGCACTGTCGACACGCTGCTCACCTCTGGATGGCGAGGTACTCCCCCACATGGCGCGGAAGGTTGAGCGTGGCAGCATCGGTGACCAACGTCAGGCCTCTGGTGCCGCGGCGGACGATTGTGAGAGAGGACCGTCCTACCAGTGGATTCACGCCTGCCCGTGATCGCCCCGCCCCGCCAGGCAGGCACCGCCTGCGATTCTCATCCCCGCCGATAGTATTCGCGGCCATGTACTCACCGATACCCGAGTTGAACCTTCTCAAGGAGTTCGACGACAGCGTCGAGGACTGGTACGCCCCCGGCTTCGAACTGCACGACTTCGGCAAGGACTCCGGCTACCCGAAAGCAGCTGACCGCCTCCGCGACTTCGCGCGCGCCACCCGCTCCGGCTCGACCTACGCGATCTGGCTGCTCGACGGCCGCACTGATCTCGCCGCACTGCCCCTCGTGTTCCTCGGTGACGAGGGCGGCATCAATCTCGTGGCCTGCAACATGCGCGAGTTCTTCCGTATCCTGGCCTCCGGCTGGACCCCCTGCGGCGACTGGGAGGGTGTCGAGTACTTCAACGACCGTGAGGAGGAAGAGGCGGAGGACTACGACCCCTGCCCTGACAACGCGAAGTTCCGCGAGTGGCTGCGCCGCCACTTCCGTCTTGAGGCTGTCGAGGACCCCAATGACATCGTCGAGGCGACCGAGACCCAACTGTGGGACTCTTTCGCCGAATGGATCGGCCCGATCTACCCGGACGTGGTGAACTCTCGCACGACGGCGTAACCGCGCATCAGTAAGTCACTCAGCGAGGCTTCCCCAACGCAACCTGAAAATGACAACCGTTGAGAAGACCTCAGTGAGTGCTTTGTTTCCCCATCGCCCGGCTGGTCGCATCCCGGGGCTCCCTCATGTGGGTGGCACCCTCGGGACACGGATGCGGAAGGCTGCCTGCATCGGCCCCCGAGGGACGGAGCAGCCGTGGGCACTGTGCGTATGAGCTCTGAAGTGCAGGAGGTGTTGGCTGCGTCCGGGATGGCGCAGGCGTGTAAGGAAGCGGTGCAAGGGTGCGGACCGTAGCAGCCTGTACGGAGCGGATCACGGGCACGGTGAACGTGGTGGTGACGGGCGTCGAGGGCCCGCAGGTTCAGGTGCGGTTCACGCACCCGGACTGGATGCGCTCGACGGTGACGCAGCTTCAGACCGCAACCCAACCCCGAACAATCCCATGGATGACACGCGGGTCAGCACGCTGCTTCCTTCCTCGTCGGGGCATGGGCTGGCGATGCCGGCCGTTGAGCTCGTCAGCTCGCAGTTCTTCGCCGAGACGCCCCGGACCGAGCTCACCGACGTCCTCGCCCCCTACCTCCAACGCCGCGGTCTCGATCCCGCCTCCCGGGACTTCCCCCGGCAGCACCGGCTCCTGGACGCCGCAGCCCGGGACGGGCAGCTGCTGGCCGCACGGGTGCCCTGCATCGACTACACGGCCTTCCAGAACGCGTGCAGGCCGTGACGCCAGTGGACGCGCCCTGTGCGGAACCGCCGTTGCCAAAATGCGGTCCCGAGACGGCAACTCCCGCCCGACGGGTAGCGCAGCCGCGCCGGCCTGTGGCGTCGGGTTGAAGAACACCTCGTCTGTCGGCTGGGGTGGCTGGGGCGGGGCAGGTGCACTGCTGGCAGGCGGCGCATCCGGCGCAACAGAGACAGAAGTGCGGGTGTGCAGGGGCAGTCGCAGGGTCATAGTCGGGATCGTCGTCCCCTGTAGCACCGGTCCCCGAAGCGGGGTTCGGGCCAGCTGTAGAGGGTGCCGGTGGTGAGTTCCTCAAAGACGCGGCCAGTGATTCGGTTCTCCTGGCTGCTGCTCGCTGCGGGGCTCCTGTCGGCACTCGGGCGGGCATTGGCCGCACGGTGGTTCAAGGTGCCAAGTCGGCGGCTGCCCCGGGGTCTGCGGTGGCCAGCCGGGCGACAGACCCGAGTTGGCTGGTGCTGGCGTGCGGAGCCAGGTCGGCGAGGATGGACGGCAGCGTGGCATGGGCGAGGATGTGCGTCGGCAGCAACCGCTGTGCGCGCTCGGGCGGCGCCTTGGTGGCTGTAGTGGCCGCGGTGGGCGGCCAGGCTGTGTGCGAGCCAGGTGTCGACGTCCTGGACCTGGACTCCACTGGCGCGGCGTACCAACTGGTGCCGTGCCGTCTCGTCGCCTTCTCTGGGGTCGGTCTCGCTCAACAGGTGGCGCTGGGCCAGCGTGCGGAGTTCGTCGGCGCGGGCAGTTCCCCGCGCAGCCTCCCCTGCGACGGTCTCCCGCTCGGCGTCGGCTGCGGCCTCTGCGGCGAGCTCTTCGCGCCCGACCGATGCGAGCACCGGCGACCGGCTCAGGCGCACCGCACGCGGAACCAGGGGGCAGCGGGGGCGCCTGCCGGGGCGCAGGCGCTTTCATGCAAGGTTTCGTTCCCAAGGGCTGTCTCGTGACTGATCTTGGCATGCGGGCAGTTGGGCAGGGGTTAATCCCGGGCCACCGGTGGGTTACGCCTACCCAGCGTTGCGTCGTCCTCGTGGGCTGTCCGGTTTGATCACTTGATGTCCAAGATGGCCCAGGGGCCTGATGGGTTGCGCGGGCGGACTCCTCTGGAGAAGTGAGCGGCAGAGTCCCAAGTTCCCTTGTTACGGTGCACCGATGTCAGCGATCAAGAAGTTCCAAGTCACCTTTGACTGTGCAGAACCTGAGCGTCTCGCTCGTTTCTGGTGCGAGGTGTTGGGGTATGTCGTACCGCCGCCACCAGAGGGGTTTGCGACTTGGGATGATTTCAAGCGTTCGCAGCCACCTGAGCAGCGGGATTCATGGTTCGCCTGCATAGATCCCTCAGGTGTGGGCCCGCGGCTGTACTTCCAGCGCGTCCCCGAAGGGAAGGCCGTCAAGAACCGGGTGCATCTTGATGTGCGGGTCGGCACCGGACTCGTGGGTAAAGAACGCCTCGCCGTACTTGAGGCCGAATGCGCACGACTGGTCCCGCTCGGCGCAGTACACGTGCGAACGCTGTATGACGGCAATGATTCGTGCATCCCGATGTTGGACATCGAGGGCAACGAGTTCTGCATCGACTGAGCGTATGGGGCGGAGTCGTCCCGTGAGGGCGAGGTTGTGCAGCCGGGCGATGCCGAGCATGGCGGTGTGAACGCCGTCGCCTTTCAGGCGGTGGTCGCGAAGGGTCTTCCAGGACTTCATCCGCGCGAAGATGTGCTCGACGCGGGCCCGGACCTTGCGGTGGGAGGTGTTGTGTCTCGTCCTTCCAAACCGGCAGTTGGGTCTGGCCGTGTTCACGGCGGTGCGGGATGAGCAGGCCGGTACCCGGTAGCCGCCGTCCGCAATGACCGTGGCCCGACTGACGGCGGCCTCCGCACCGGAAAGTCCCAAGCCTTGCAATCATGGCGGTTGCCTGTGACCGGTCGGCCGACGTCGACGACAAGTCGGGTGTCCGCGTCGATGACGACCTGGTGGTTGGTCGAGTACCGGTAGCTCTTCGACTGCCCGGCAATCGGATGATCCCGCGTGGGGACCAAAGTGCCATCGACGATGAGCACGGCGCCCTTGTGGAACCGCTGACGAGGGCTGAAGCGCGAGCGACGGTCAGAAGTGGCTGATGCGGTTAGCGGCCGACTTCGACACCCCGAAGAGCGGGGCGAGCTGCCGCAGCCTCAAGTGTGTCCGAGCCCGCTGAGCAGCACTTCGGTGCACGGCCGGTTGTGGTGCTGGACGAAGCCCACAACGACATCGGTGCCGCTCTTCAGCCGCCGGTGGGCTTCGGGGGAGCATGTCGTAGGTCTTGTCGACGCCAGGTGCCGAGCCGAGATGGATACGGGGCTTGCCGCGTGCCATGGTCGTCCGTCCTCTTCACCTGCCACCCTACGGCCCGGCCCGGCTGGTGGAGCAAAGCGTCCGGGCCGGGCAGCGGGTCTCAGTGTGTGACGAGTTCGCGCAGGGCGAGATCGAGTTCCAGCACTTTGACGTGGAACTCGCCGAGGAAGCCGAGATCACTGCCGTCGGCGTGCTGGTCCACCAGCTTCCTCACCTGGGCCCGGGACAGATGGTTTCTCTCGTGCGACACGCGCCGTCTGAATCTTGGCGTAGGCGGGCGAGATGTCCGGGGCGATGGCGGAGCCGGTGACGGCGTCTGCCGGCACCTTGGAAGCGGACTCCCGTTGAATTCCGCCACCTGCTTCTTCGCCTTCCGCCCGGCCTTCTCCGGCCTCTTGTCACAGGCCCCCTACCAGATCAGCGGCCCGCGCCGACCGCGTTGGCGGCCGCCCCCTCGGTGGCGCCCGCGATCCGATGCCCTGTGGGCCGGTGAAGCGCAGCGCGACCAGGGCCATCGCCGCTGCACCGGCCGCCGCGGCGAACATCGCGGCTCGCAGGCCGGTCACCGAGCCCGTCGGGCCCGCGACCGCGACCAGCACAGCCAGGCCGACGGCGCCGCCGATCTGCTGAGTGGTGGAGGCCAGCCCTGCGGCGATGCCCTGCTCATGCTCCGCTACGCCGGTGCCCGCGGCGCCGAACACCAGGCTGTATCCGGCGCCTTGGCCGAGGCCGAGCACGACGAGGCCGGGGACCAGGGCGGCGTACGAGGCGTCCGCCGCCATCGGCATCGCGGTCAGCGCCGTGCCGGCGGCGGCCACGGCCAGCGCGGCGGTAATGGTCGCACGCAGCCCGTACCGGGTGGCGAGCCGGCCCGCGGCCTGTGAGCCGGCCGCGATCGCCAGCATCGGGACGAGGAAGGCGAGGCCGGTGCGCAGGGCGTTGTAGCCATGGACGGTCTGGAAGTAGACGGTGAGGAAGTACAGCAAGTTGCCGAGGGTGGCCATGAACAGGAAGGTGACAGCCATTGCGGTGCTCAAGTCGCGGCGGCGCAGCAGCCGCGGCGGCGTCAGCGGGTCGGCACCGCGCTTTTCGATGACGGCGAACGCCGTGAGGAGCGCGATCCCGGCAGCGGCGGCCGGCGCGACGGGTGTTGCGGTCCAGCCGGACTCGGGCCCCTGGACCAGGGCGAAGACCACCAGAGTCGTCCCGGCGGTCGCGGTCAACGCGCCCGCCGCGTCGAACCGGCGCCCCGCATCGTGGCGCACCGTGTCACGGGCGAGCAGCGGGAAGGCGAGCAGGGCCGCGAGGGCGGCCAGCGGCACGTTGACGTAGAAGACGGCGGCCCAGCCGAACGCGTCCGTGAGCACCCCGCCGAGCAGCGAGCCGAGGATCATGCCGCTGCCGCCGGCGGTGCCCCAGACGGCGAACGCCCGGTTGCGCTCCCGCCCTTCGGCGAAGCTCGTGCCGACCAGCGTCAGCGTGGCGGGGAAGAGGAACGCGCCGCCGATGCCCTGCGCCGCGCGAGCGGCGATCAGCACCCAAGGGTTCTCGGCGAGGCCGCCGACCAGGGAGGAGACGGCGTACAGGGACAGGCCGAGGATGAACACCCGGCGCGGGCCGAAGAGATCGCTCGCCCGCCCCCCGAGAAGCAGGAAGCCGCCGAAGGTGACAGCGTAGCCGCTGACCACCCACTGCAGACTCCCGATGGAGAAGCCGAGTGCGGCACCGATCTCGGGGAGCGCGACGTACACGATGTTGTAGTCGATGGAGATGATCAGTTGGGCGAAGGCCAGCAGGGCCAGCGTCCAGCCCGGGTGGTGCCGATTGGTGGTCATGTTGCGTACGTGCCTTTCCAGTGGTCAGCCGAGGACGGGGAAGTTGGTACGGAACACGCCGCGGGGGTCACGCTCATGCTTCAGCGCGCGCAGTCGGCCCAGCGCGTCCGGGGCGAAGGCGCTCGCGGCCCGCTCACCGGGGGCGAGGAACGTGTAGGGCTTTCGGCCGCTTGTGTACGGGGTGAGAGCGGTGGCCAGCTGGCGCTGCCGCTCACGGACGGCCGCTGCCTTCTCGGGCGTGGTCGGGATGCCGAACATGTACAGCAGGTACGGCTCGGAGAGCGCCCCGCAGGCCCCGACGTCGGCAGAGGGGCGGGCCAGCGCTCCGCCGAGGTGGCGCAGCTGCACGCTCAGCAGCGGATCGATCGGCTCGGCCAGCGGGGCCTGCGCCACATCGGCCGTCAGTTCCGTCAGCAGCTCGGCGCGGGACATGCCGGGGCCCGGATCGGTGGGCTCGGCGGTGATGGTTCCCAGGTCGGCGACCGGGAGCGTGCTGCGGGAGTCGCTGATCCGGCTGTCGATCTTCTCGAACGCCCGCAGCAGATCCGCACCCTCCCAGGCCGGGCCCAGATAGGTGGCGTCCACGGCGACCATCGCCGGGGCGCCGGGGAACTGCAGCAGGTCGTACCAGACCGACAGCTCGTCCGGCGCCCCGGCGGTCACCTCGCGATACGTCTCGAGCACCGCGGGCGCGGCGGCCGCCGGCCACAGCATCCGCCCGCCGTACAGATCGGGCGCCGGGTGCAGGGCGAACTCCATGGCGGTGACGGCGGCGAACTCGCCGCTGCCGCCGCGCAGAGCCCAGAAAAGCTCCGGGTCCGATTCCGCGGTCACCCGCCGCCGCGTGCCGTCCGCGTCCACGACGTCGAACGCGCGGACGCTGTCTGCCGCAAAGCCGTGCGCGCGGCTGAACCAGCTCAGCCCGCCGCCCAGGGTGTACCCGGTGACGCTGACCGCGGGGGAACTGCCCGCAAGTCCGGTCAGCCCGTGCGGGCCCGCCGCCTGGAGGACCTCGCCCCACTTCACGCCCGCACCCACCCGGGCCAGCCGCTGCTGGGGGCGGATCTCGATACCGCCGAGGCCGCCTGTGCGCAGCAGGATCGCGCCGTCCACGTCCCCGGCGGCGCCGTGCCCGCTGGGCTGGGCCAGGACCGCCATACCCGCCAGGTGCGCCTGGCGGACCACGGCCGCGACATCGTCGGCGTCCGCCGCGTCCACCACGGCCGCCACTCGCTGGTCGACCGCGAGGTTCCAGGGGCGGCGGGCGGCGTCGAAGCCCTCGTCGCCGGGGGTGAGAATCCGGCCCTTGACCGCGGAGCGCAGATCGTTTCCGATAGTCATTGCTGTTTTCCTCTCGTCCGTCGCTGTCCGATGCCGCAACCTTCGGCCCGCACGTCTGGGGTCGAGCTGGGATCGAGTTGAGGTCGCCGCAAGTCGCGGTCGTACGAGAGCCGCGAGGAGAGGGGGCAAGCCGTGCCGGGAGACCTGGAGTTGCGGCTCTTCGGGACCGTGGAGGTCGCCGACGAGGCCGGGCGGCTACGGGACCTGGGCACCCGCAAGCAGCGGGCCCTGCTCGCGATGCTGGCCCTGGAGCCCGGCCGCGTGGTGTCCCTGGACCGGCTGATCGAGGAGCTGTGGTCCGGCGAGCCGCCCGCGCAGGCCACCCGCACCCTGCAGGCGTACGTCGCCCACCTGCGCAAAGTGCTCGAGCCGGGCCGCCCGCCGCGCACCCCGCCGCGGCTGCTGCTCACCCGCGAACCCGGCTACCTGCTCGACGTTGCACCCGGTCAGGTCGACCTGGAGCTCTTCACGTCCTGGGCCGATGAGGGGCGCGCGGCGCTGGCGCGGCGCGACCACGCCGAGGCGGTCCGGGTACTGAGCCGGGCGCTGGAGCTGTGGCGCGGTCAGCCGCTGGGCGAGTTCGCCGACGAGCGCTTCGCCCGGCCGGTGGCCGCGCGGCTGGTCGAGGTGCGGGCGGCGGCGCTCGAGGACAGGTACGAGGCCAGGCTGGCGCTGGGCGAGGCGGCGGCGTGCGTGCCTGGCCTGGAGGCGCAGACCGCAGAGCAGCCATACCGTGAGCGCGGCTGGGCGCTACTCGTGCTCGCGCTGTACCGCACCGGCCGCCAGGCAGACGCGCTCGCCGCGCTGCGCCGGGTGCGCTGCAGGCTCGACGACGACTTGGGGCTGCAGCCGGGGCCGGAGCTGCGCCAACTGGAGCAGGCCGTGTTTGAACAGGCCCCCGAACTGCGGCTCCCGACTCCGCAACAGCCCGCCGCCACCCCCGCTCCGCCGACCCGGCCGGCCGCGCAGGCCGACGGGCTCATCGCCCGGGACGCCGAGCTGGCACTGGCCGAAGAACGGCTGGCCGCAGCGCGGAGCGGCAGCGGCGGAGCCCTGCTGGTGACGGGCGAGGCGGGTATCGGCAAGACCCGATACGCCGGCGAGGTGGCCGAGCGGGCCGCGGCACGCGGCTTCGCTGTGGCCCGGGGCGGCTGCGTCGACGGCACCGCGCCTGCCTTCTGGCCGTGGGTCCAGGTGCTGCGGTCGGCGGTCGACGAAGCCGCTGGGGGCCTGTTGACGGACGGGGAGTCCGCAACGGACCCGGACGCGGCTCTGTATGAGCGGTACGAGCGCGTCGTATCGGCGCTGACCGCACGCGAGGGGCCGTTGCTGATCACCCTCGACGACCTGCAGTGGGCGGACGTCTCCTCGCTGCAGCTGCTGTCGCACGTGGCCGAGGCGGTCGCCCGTCAGCCCGTACTCGTCCTGGCCACCCTCCGCCCCGAGCCCGGCGACCACCCCGGCCCGCTGCGCGACACCCTCGGCGCGCTGGCCCGCCTCGAAGGAGCGTCGCGGGTGGAGCTGAAACCGTTCACCGCCACCGACGTGGCGGCGTATCTGCGTGCCCGCGGGGTCGGAGAGAACGTGTCGCAGGCGCTGCTGCGCCGCACCGGCGGCAACCCCTTCTACCTGGGCGAGGTGCTGCGGCTGCGGGAGAGTGAGGGCGACGTCGAAAACGCGCTGCCCGCAAGCGTGCGGGACGTCATCGAGCGCCGTGTTGCCCGCCTCCCCGAGGAGACCGCGCGGCTGCTGCGCGCCGCCGCGGTGGCCGGTGCCGAGGCGGACGCCGACCTGCTCTCCGCCGTCACCGACCTCCCCGTCGAGGACGTGCTGGACGCGCTCGAACCGGCCGTCGCCACCGGCCTGCTCACCGAGCCGCCGGACGGGCCCGACTACCGCTTCGGGCACGCACTGGTGCGCGAAGCCCTCTACACCGGGCTGAGCCGCCGGGACCGCGCACGCCTGCACCTGCACATCGGGCAGGTGCTCGAGCCGATGCTGCCCGCGGCCGAATCCGCCACCCTGGCCCAGCACTTCGCCGCGGCCGCCCGGGTCGGCGGCGCACACAAGGCGGTGGAGCACGCATCCGCCGCGGCCCGGCACGCCACCGGTCAGCAGGCATACGCCGAGGCCGTCGAGTTCTGGGAAATGGCGGTGTCCGCCCTGCCAGCGGGCGAGGGAATGGCGCAGCGCGCCCGGCTGCTCACCAACCTCGGCCAGGCACGCCGCGCCGTGGGCGACGCCGCCGGCGCCGGACGGGACCTGGACGCCGCCTTCGACCTGGCCCGCGAGTCCGGCGACCGACAGGCCGTCACCGGAATCCTCACCACCTTCGCTGCCCCCACGCTGTGGAACTGGCGCCCGTACGGCACGGTGAAGCAGCCGGTCATCGACGCGATCGAGGAGCAGCTGGCCGGTCCGCTCGACGACCGGGACCGCGCCGGCCTGCTCGGAGCCCTCGGCGTCGAGCTGCACTACAGCCCGCGCCGCGCCGACGGCGAGCGAGCCGCCGCCGAGGCGGTGGAGCTGGCACGCAAACTCGACGACCCCGCACTGCTCGCCCGAACCCTGGGCAACTACCTGCTCGCGAGCTTCGCCCCCGGCCGCAACGCCGAACGCCTGTGCGCCGCCCGGGAGATGGCGGCGCTGCCCGGTCTGTCCCGCTCCACCGAGCTGATCGCGCGCGCCTTCCTGATGGCCTGCCTGCTCCGCCTCGGCGACGTGCCCGCCTGGGAACGGCAGCTGGACCGCTGCCGACGGCTGCTGAAGGAGGCGCCCCACCGCGAGCTGGAGTCGATCGTGCGGGTCGCGCAGACCGCCCGCGCCACCTTGGACGGCCGCTGGGCGCAGGCGGAGGAACTGGTCGATACGTACGCCGCAATGCGCTTCGCCGCCACACCCTGGGGCGCGCGATGGCGGACCCTGGTCACCACATACACCTGTCGGCGCGGACAAGGCCGGGTCGCGGAGATCATCGACGACCTCGTAACCGCCGCCGAGGAGCCGGACATGGCGCCGCTACGCCCCGTCGCGATCCTGGCCGCCACCGAGGCCGAACGCACCGACCAGGCATGTGAGCTACTCGCCCGCTGGGGCACGGACCTCGCGGACGACTGGACCGCCGATTTCCTGCTGCCCGTCTGGGGCCTCGTCGCCGCCCGCCTCGGCTCCCCCGAGCCTCAGCGCATGTACGACCTGCTGGCCCCGTACGCTGACCAAATCATCGTCGCCGGCATGGGCACCGCAGCCTGGGGCTCCACCCACGCCGTCCTCGCGGAACTGGCCACCCGCCTCGGCCGCGACGACCTGGCCCACCGCCACACCCGAGCGGCGGCCGAGGCTCACCGCTCCCTCGGCAGCGCACCCACCGGCGCGGGCGGGCGCTCCTGACCACCTGCAGCGAGACTCCCTTCCGGACCAGCCAGGAAGCGCCCGCCGCGCGATCGGCCGATGGCTTGGTCATCAGGTTCACCGGCGGGGCCCCCTTTTTTCGAAGGCCAGGGGCAGCCCCCGGCCATCGGCGGCGAGACGAAGCCTGGTGGTCAGTCCGCCACGGGACCGGCCCAGTGCCTGGCCTGCCGCCGCAGATGCCGGATCTTCCAGTTCGTCCCCTGTCGCCGCCCCTTTTTACGGGCCCCGGCGGCATGCTGGTGTGCCGGGCTGACCGTCGAGTCCACCCAGACCGTCCACTCCACCGCACCGACCGAGTCGTCTCTGACCTGGACCTCCGAGATTATCGAACGGGACGCGATGTCCCGGCTGCTGGCCGGCTCCTTCCTGCGTACCCGTCCGGCGCCGCTGCCCGTCGTCGACCCCGCCACCCTCCCCGACTGCTTGGCCGCCTGCACGCCCGCGGCCAGGAACACACCGGCCGCCCGGTGTGGCTGCTGGAGATGACCACGGACCTGGACGTCCCCGCCCACTGGGCCTACGTCCCCCGCCCCACCCGGCACCCCGGCACGGGTGCGCGGCCGCGGCGCCTCTCTGTCGGCCCGCTACGCCGTAGAGCGCGCGTTGAGCGAGCTGATTCAGATCCACACTGTGGCGCAGAACGCCCCGGACCTGTTCCTGCCGCGCCAGGACCACACCCGCCCCCACCCCCGACTGCGCCCGTGCTACCTGGCCAACTTCTCCTCGCGCCCAGCCGGCACCGTGCTGCGTCCCTTCACCAACACCGACGTTCCGGCACGCCCGGAGGACCATCTGGCGCGTTTGCTGGTGCGGCTGTGTCCGCGCGCGGCTTCACCGCCTGGGCCCGGGGTCAGTTGGTCAGCGACCACCTGGCCGTGCTCCACGTCCACGTCCCCGGAATGGAAATGTTCATGCTGGTAACCGACGGCGTCCCGGTCTTGCCCGGCTCTCGGGCGATGTTCTCCGAGTCGTCACCACCACTTCCCGGCTGAGACCCGCGGCCCAGGTCCGGAACTGCGGGTACAGCCAGCCCAGTACGCGGCCCCGCGGCGGGCGTCGACCCGAACTCACCGGTTTGGCTACACCCATCGTTGCCGTATTCAGGTCGGGAATCATGCCGTGGCAGGGCCTGGGCATCCTGTAGTGCCACCGTGACCTCGGAAGTGGTCGTCGCCTTCTCCCGAGGGCGTACAGCCCGCCGACCGATACGACCGCGACGGGCCGGTGCGCGGTCTTCGGCAGCGCGGGACGGCGGGGCGCCGTGCGGGCGCAGGCGTAGTCATCGGAACCTCGAATTCGGCTACCGGCGGAAACCTGTCGATGGGCAGCGCCAGAACACTGGGCGGGAGGTGGGGAAATGCTTTATAGCAGCCCGGGGCTTCCGATGTGATACGCCTCAGAATTTCTGTACCCGGCGGCGTGCTTTCGCTGGAATTCTTCTCCAGTGCCTCAAGAGGTCCGCTCCGCCCTCTCCGAGCTGCTGGCGGACGGCCGCTTGTGCTGTGACCGGCAGGTTCGCCGGACTCAGGGGGCGGGGCAGTGGCGGTGCTCATCGAGAGGCGTTTTGAGCAGCCGCTGAGTAGGGTCTGCCGGATGACGCTCTCTCATGATGCGGCCGGAGACGGTCCTGTGCTGGTGCTGTTGCATTCCGGGGTGTGTGACCGGCGGATGTGGGATGCCCAGTGGCCGGCCTTGATCGACGCCGGTTACCGGCTGGTGCGCTGTGATCTTCGGGGCTTCGGTGAGACTCCGGCGCCGGACCGGCCGCACAGCGACGCCGAGGATGTGCTGGCCCTCCTGAACAGTCTGGGCATCGCGCAGGCGACACTGGTGGGCTCCTCGTACGGCGGGCACGTCGCTTTGGAGATCGCCGCGCAGTGGCCAGACCGGGTGAACGCCCTTGCGTTGCTCTGCTCCGCCCTTCCCGGGCATGAACCTTCTGCCGAACTGTACGCGCTCGGCGAGCGCGAGGCAGCGCTGCTCGAGGCGGGCGATATCGCGGGCGCGACGGAGCTGATGGTCGACACCTGGCTGGGCCCGGACGCCGACGAGACCGCCCGCGAGGCGGTACGCCAAATGCAACGGCACGCCTTCGAGCTGCAGATGTCCGCTGCTGAGGAATTCGAGCCGATAGAAGCCAGAGTTGATCTGGCCGCCATTCAGGCTCCCTGCCTTGCCGCGTCGGGGGCGCATGACCTGGCGGACTTCCGACAGATCGCAGCCCGGCTGCCGGATTTGCTCGCGAACGCCGAGCATGTCGAACTGCCTTGGGCAGGTCATCTACCCAGCCTGGAGCGGCCATCGGCTGTCACCGATCTGCTGATCGGCTTTCTCAAGGAGAGAGTCCCTGTCGGTTGAGCCTGTTCGCGGCCCGTCCTGTCACGCGGCGTTGAGGAGGGGCGTCCGCCCAGCGGATGCCCTTCCCGCTGCCGATGTGGGCACGCGCCTTGTGTTGGGCGGCCAGCACGTCGGGATGGCGGGTGTTGGCGTTGCACCGGCCGAGGTGAACGAAGCGATCCGGAAATTGATACAGCAGCCCGCCGGCCCTCAGCAGGCTGCCGAGTACGCCCGCGTCTGCCTGGGCCGGCAACGCGGTGGAGATTCGCTGCCAGGTGCCGTCGATCGCCCAGTTCCGCAGCCGCGCGTATACGTCCTTCCAGGAACCGTGCCGCTCGGGCGGTTGCGGCCACGGCGAGCCGGTCTGGCACTTCCAGGCGATCACATCGATCACTTGAAGGTGGTCTCGCCACCGGCCACCCCGAGTGGGCACGATCGGGAAGCAGTGGCTCGGGCCGTGCTCACTGCGCGTCCGTCAAAGGTTCGGCCTCGGCAGCGGAAAATCGGACGGGGTGGGTTCAGGGGATGCGTCGCCATATGCGCATCCGCCGGCGCAGGTGGCTGGGGCGGCCGTCGTCATCGAAATCGAAGAACGCCACCGGCCCGGCCGGCGAGGTGAACGTGCTGACGGTCCCCGCGCCTACGGCCCAACCCGTGACGGCCTGACCCTGCCGGCCCAGCGCTCAGGGGGAGGGAGGGCGCCCAGGAGGCGCCCTCCCCCCTGCTGCGATCCACAGGGCTACGTCCCGCCTTGTGTCCATTTCCCCTGTTCGGTCTCTTACAGGGGCGGCCGTGGTGCTTCACGCGGCCTTGGACAGGGTGGACCGGTCCGCGCCGGACGCGTGCCGGGGGCCTGCCACGGGGCTGGTGGCTCCTCGTCCGTCGTGGCGCGGCCACAGGAGGAGGGCACCGATCGCTCCTGCTCCGGCAAGGACCGTGAGGACGGACCAGGCCAGGGTGAAGCCGGCCTTGGTGCCGAGCCAACCCGCCACCGGATAGGTGATCAGCCAGGCCAGGTGCGACAGGGAGAACTGGGCCGCGAACGCCTCGGGGATCGCGTTCCGTTCGACGGAGGCGCGCAGGACCTTGCCGGTCGGTGTGATGATCAGTGCCATGCCGATGCCGGTCGCGGTCCAGATGATCACCGTACCGGTCCACGTGGCGAAGCCGGACGCGAGGAGTGATACCCCGGCGGCCGTGGCGCCGGCGAGGACTCCGGCGCCGGTCATCATCACGGTGCGGGCGGCGATCCGGTCGAGGACGCGGGGCAGGACGAGGGCGGCCAGCAGGGTTCCGGTGCCGGAAGCGGCGAGCATCCAGGCGACGTCCGACTGCGAGCCGCCGAGCTCGTCACGGACGTAGTTGACGGTATTGACGACGACGATCGAACCCGCTGCCGCAACCACCAGGTTGAGGGCCATGATGCCGCGCAGCCGCGGAGTCTGGAAGAAGGTCCTGATCCCTGCTGCCGCCTTCTCCCACGCCTTGGTGTGGGCACTGGGGCGGGCGTTGGGGATGCGCGTGAACAGGACGAGCAGGGCGGAGAGGAGGTATCCGGCGGAGGTGCCCAGGAACAGCCAGTTGAAGCTCATGAACGTCAGGGCGAGGGCTGCCAGCACGGGGCTGAGCAGGCTCTCCATGGTGGAGGCGACCTGGGAGGCGGACAGGGCACGCGTGTAGTCGGACTCGTCGGTCACAATGTCGGGGATGACGGCCTGGAACGTCGGGGTGAACGCCGCGGAGCCTGCCTGGAGCAGGCCGATCAGGACGTAGATGTGCCAGACCTCGGTGACCAGCGGCAGTACCAGGACGACCGCACCGCGGATCACGTCGAGCAGGACGAGGAGAGTTCTTCTGGGGAGCCGGTCGACGTACGCGGCGGCCAGTGGGGCTATGAGCACGTACATGACCATCTTGATGGTCAGGGCGGTGCCGAGGACCATCCCGGCGCGCGGGCCGGCGAGGTCGTAGGCGAGCAGGCCGAGGGCCACGGTGGTCAGCCCGGTCCCGAACAGGGCGATGACCTGGGCAGTGAAGAGGTGGCGGTAGTCGCGGATGGCGAACAAACGCATGGCGGGTTCCTTCCGTGTCCATGCGGCGGGGCACGGCCCCGGGGCGGGGGCCGTGTCCCGCGAGTACAGGCGGGGGTGTCTGCACTACGCACCGGTGTCGCTCCCGGGCGTGAGGCCGGCGAGCAGGTTGAAGGCGCCGGTGAGGATGTTGAGTGCGACGACGCCGACGACATCGGCTATCGCGCGATGGCTGTAGCCGTGCTCGCGCAGCGCGCTGATCTGTTCGTCGGCGATCGACGTCGGCTCGCGATAGATCTGGAGGGCGAGGGTGATGATCGCCGCGATCGCGGGATCCGCCGAGGTGCCCTTGTGGGCTCGCTCGAACTCCTCCTCGTCCACTCCCACAGCGCGGGCGGCACTCACATGAGCGTCGAGGCACAGTCCGCATCCTTGCTGGGCCTGGACGGCGATCGAGATCCGTTCGCTGATCCTGCGGTCGAGTTTGGCTCGTCCCATGGCCCGGCTGAGCTGGAGGTAACCACCCAGTACAGCCGGCGAGTTCGCCATCGTGGAGACCATGTCACCGATCTGTCCGTGGCGGGAGACCAGGTCGGTGAGGAGGTCGCGCGAGGCACCGACCGCCGTGTCCGGCGTGAGTCGGGTCAGGCGGGGCATGACGCTCCTTCCGGATGTGGACGTGTGCGTTCGTGTGGTCAGTGGTGTGCGTGGTGGCCGTGGTGATGTCCCCTGTGCTCGGGTGCGGCTGGGGCTGACGCGTCCTCGCGAGGGGGCGTCGCGGTGGTCCGCACCGTGAACTCGGCCGTCCGGACGACGTCGTTGTGCTGGAAGTCCAGGTACAGGCGGTAGGTACCGGCCGAAGGCGCGACGGCCACGAAGGCGATCTCGGGTCCCGGTGCGGTGGTGCCGTCACCGGGTTCACCCTCCGGATGGACGTGGAGGTAGCCCAGATCGCCGACCCGCAGTGCCACCAGGTGCCCGTACGCGGCCAGATAGGGCTGCAGGTCGGTGACAGGCTGGCCGTTCCTGCTGACGGTGAGGGTCAGTTCGCTCGCCTCCTCGGGCACGAGTTCACCGTCGAGCGCGACGGTGTACTCGCCGATCTGCGCGATCCCGGTGGCCTCAGGGAGCGGCCGCGGGTCGTAGTCCCCGGCGACAGCGACGTCGACTCCCAGCGTCATGGTGCCGTTGTGGCCGGCCGGGTGGATGTCGGCGAAGAATCTCCAGTCGCCCGGCTCCAGAACCAGTTCGGTGCTCCAGGTTCCCTCGTCGTCCCTGATCGGGTGCACGTGCTGGAACCCGGCCATGTCACGCCGAACGGCGATGAAGTGCAGCTCTTTCTCGTGTTCGGGTATGAACTCGGTCGCCGCCCGTCCGTCGGGGCCGATCACCGTGAAGCTGACCGGCTGTACGCCGGCGGTGAGGATCGTCGAGTCCAGCTCGAGGGTGTACCCGTTCTCGGAGACCGACAGTCCACCCGGCTGGGCTCCGCCGTGAGCACCGTGGACACCATGGCCGGTCTGGTCGTGGCCGGAGTGGTTCCTCATGACATCTCCCTTGTCTGATGCGCCTTCGGGCGTTGCCCGTTCAGGACGTCGACCAGAACCATATACCCCCCGGGGTATTCCGCTACTCCGGTGATGGACACGCGCCCGCTGATGTCCAACGGCTTCTTCTCCAGCCGACCCGAGCGTCGGCCCCCTTGTCGGCGCATAGCACCGACGGGAGCGCTGGGCGCCGGGCTCCTGGTTGCTGGCCCTGGCGATGTGGCGTGCTGCGCATGCTGGCGGGGTGCTGGTCGACCGTGTGCCGCGGGTGCGGGCACTTGCGGTGGCTGGACTCCAACCCCCGGCTCTACTAGCCGCCGCTGCCGGTGAACTGGAGGACGATACGGCACCGCGCGGCCGAGTTGGAGGAGTTCGTGCGCTGGGTGGCCACCTGGCACACCCTGCGGGACCTGGCCGGAAACGAGCACCTGGCCGAGACCGGCGAGCCCTCCGGAGCTGCTGGTCGGGGATCGCTGCCGCGACCTGGCCGCCGGCCCCTCCGACTCCCCGCGCTGGCAGGGTGCCGTCCAGCACGCGGAGCGCGCAGTCAACCGCGCCATCGCCGCCGCGGACAAGGGGCGTGGACGCGGTCTCCAGCCGTGCACGCCACGGCCGAGGCCCTGTGGCCGCCCCTGCATGCGCGCCCGGCCGTACCGTGGGCCCCAACCGCTGGCACCCTGCTCGCCGAGGACGAGCCACCCACGGAGGCGGAGTGGGCCGTGCGGCTGATGCACCTGCGGCACGTCTGCACGACGCTGACTGCCGTACTCGACCAGCACGACAGCACCACCGAATCGGACTCCCACCCCGCGGTGCCGTTCGGCAACGCGCTCGCGGCCGTGCCGATCGTCCCGACTGCGATCGTCCAGGCCGCCGTCGAGGTGAAGGAGCGGTGGGAGCAGCGGGGCCCTGACGCATCGCTCGCCGCGTGGGAGCGAGCGCACGGGCCTGCCCCGCTGCGACCCACATCGTGGGCCTGGAGCAGTTGCTGACCCGACTGCACGCGCTGTGCTGGGACATCCTGCAGGCGACGACCAGGAGTGAACCCGCACGGGCTGAGGTGGAGCTGAGTGTGCGCAGTGTTGGACCGAGGCGGTGCTGCGTGGCAGGCTGCTGCCGACGTGGTGACACGGGGTTCTCAACGCGTGGCAGCCCGCGTCCGGCCAGAGCTGCATGGCCACCACGTCAATCCAAATCCCGGGAGGACTACGGCTGTTCACCACGTCGCCGCGCCGTCCCGGCCGGAATGGCGCGGCAGGGGGCGCCGCGCCCCCAGCTCGACACACGCGCACCGACACCCCTGCCCTGTCATGCTCGGCCCGGAGAGATGTCGGGCTTCCGGCTGCCGCTTGCCACGCGGGTTCACCAGGGCCGATGCTGCGAGCTCACAGGCAGTGATGTGACACCTGGTGCGACCCGCAGTGAGACCTGAAGCAGGTGTCCCTTGCCGACGAAGAGTCCGCGGTCTTCGTCCAGACGTAAGCTTTGGGTCGGTGTTCCAAGCGGCGATCCAGTTGCGGATGTCCTTCTCGAGGGCTTGAACGGACCGGTGAACGCCTCGACGTATCTGTTTGTTGGTCAGTTCGGCGAACCATCGCTCGACGAGGTTCAGCCAGGACGAGCCAGTCGGCGTGAAGTGCAGGTGGAACCGGGGGTGTAGGAACTTCTTGAATTCCTCGGCCCGATGCCTGCGGTGCAGGGAGCCGATCACTTTGCCGGTAGCGACCTCAAGTGCTGCGAACAAGGTGGTGGTGCCGGTGCGCACGTAGTCGTGGGTTGCCCGCTCAGGAACTCCGCGCATCATCGGCAGCACGGGCTGGGACCGGTCCAGGGCCTGGATCTGCGACTTCTCATCCACGCAGAACTCCAAGGCCCGTTCGGTCGGGTCCAGGCAGAGGCCGACGACTGCGAGAGGCCCATCTCGTTGGCCATCGACCGCGTCGACCAGTGCGTTGCGTTCTTCGGAGTGGATTCCAGTGTCCTGGTGACCACGGCGGCGACCTGCTCGTCCGTCACCGTCCTGGGGCCGCCCGGACGTGGCCTGTCACCCAGACCGGCGATCCGATACTGCACGAACCGGGCCCGTCGGCGGCCCACCGCATGTGGTGTGGAGCCGAGTTCAGCAGCCACATCCTTGTTCGACGCACCCTCGGCGCAGACCAAGATGATCCGACACCGCAATGCCCATGCCTACGGCGTGGACCGTCACCGCACCCACCCTCGAGCGCGGCCCGTTCCTCATCCGACAACGTCAACTCGGCCTTCGGCCGCCCTGTCCGGGCCATGGAGTAAGCGTCAACTTGACCCGGCCCTCTCGCCTCGATGTTCTGCTGCCTGGGCCCCCTTTGACGCGGGCGCAGGCGGCGGGTCGGTGCGGGCACCGGCCGCGTGCTGATGGGCGCGCACGATGGTGGAGTGCACCGCGATCTCCCAGTCGATCTCGCCCGCGGCATCGGCCGCGGCCTGGACGTGCAGCAGCAGACGCTCCCACGTTCCGTCGGCCGACCACAGCCGATGGCGTTCATGGACCGTCTTCCACAGCCCGAACCGCTCGGGCAGATCCCGTCAGTGCACCCCGGTCCGCACCCGGTGCAGGATCACGTCGATCACCTGCCGGAGATCCCGCCACCGGCCGCAACGCCCGTTGCTGGCCGGCAGGAACGGCCGCAGCCGATCCCACTCCGGATCCGTCAAATCGCCCGCCCCATGCCCGCAGCAGCGACCCTGGCACGGGCGGTCACATGATCGCCCGGACAGCTCCTTGAACCATTCAGCTTTCGTATCCGTCTGGTTCGAGAATCCCTTCGATCCGACCGCGGGGGGGCAGACGCGGACGCGGTTCACGGTCGGATCGAAGGCCGACCGATGCGTTAGTCGATGGAGGAATTGTGCGCAACCGAACCAGAGGCGCGGTGGCTGTGGCGGTGGGTGTCGCAGTGACCGCCGCCGTGACTGCCGGCGCCAGCGCCGTGGTGATGGACAGCGACGGGCCGGGCCAGAAGCAGCCCGCCAAGTCCGCCCAGGCGGGTAAGGCCAAGGGCGATATCGACCGCGACGGCTATGCCGACCTGGGCGTGGGGGCGCCGGACGGCAAGGTCTCCGGCAAGTCCAAGTCCGGCTACGTGGGCGTGACCTACGGCGCCAAGGCCGGCGTCGACACCGGCCGGCACAGCACGCTGTCCCAGGCCAGCACTGGGGTGCCAGGAACTCCCGAGACCGCCGACCACTTCGGCTCGGCCGTGGTGCGCGGTGACGTCGACGGGGACGGTTACACGGACCTGATCGTCGCCGCGAAGTACGAGGCCATCGGCGACGTCAAGCGGGCCGGTTCCGTCACGGTCGTCTTCGGCGCCAAGGATGGTCTCTCCAGCGACGCCATCGCCTTCCACGCCCCGAAGGTCACCGAACTCGCACTGTTCGGCAACAAGTTGGCCGTGGGCGACTACAACCACGACGGCCGCGACGACATCGCCATATCCGACGGCGGCAAGGTCCAGCTCGTCAACGGCGCCGCCGACCTTCGGGACACCCCCACCCCGAAGATGACCAGCGTCGCCCCGCCCGGCACCGAAGGAGGCATCGACTCCCTCTCCACCGGCGACATCAACGGCGACGGCTTCGGCGACCTGGTCACCGTCGGCTGGCAGGACGACAGCGCCGGCGAGGGCACGCTCGGAGTGCTGCCCGGTTCATCCGGGGGTCTGAAGGGCACGCCGCTGGGCAAGACCGTCGGGCTGCCGTTCTCGTCGTACCGCGCCGTGGTGGGTGACATCAACGGCGACGGCAAGGACGACGTCGTCACGGACAGCGGCTTCACGGACGGTCCGGACGAGCAGCGTCTGCGCACATACCCCGGCACCGCCGGTGGGCTCGACACCGACAAGCCGGTGGACTGGAAGGGCAAGCAGCACGCCGGTATCGGCGCACGGCTGGCCGACTTCAACGGCGACGGTCACGACGATTTGGTCATCAGCGACACCGGTGCGGAGGCACCAGGGGGCTACAACGACGCCGGCGCCATCACGGTGCTCAAGGGCACCGAGAACTGGCTGACCGACGAGGGCGCCAAAACCTTCTCGCTCGACACCGAGGGCGTCCCCGGTTCCATGGAGAGCGGCGACTGGTTCGGCGACGCCCTCTCGCCGGCCGACTACAACGGCGACGGCAAGTCCGACCTGGCCGTCGGCGTCCCGAACCGCAAGCAGGCAGGCGCGGTCGCCCTCCTGTACGCGGGCACGGACGGACTGACCGGCCAGGGCTCCGCTCTCTTCGGTCCGGGCGACCTCGGCACCCCGACGGGTGATTCCGACTTCGGCAAGGAGCTGTCCGACCCCGCGACGAAGTAGTCGAAGCAGCAGGACCGATGGCCCCGCAGCCCCCTAACGCGACGGTGCAGGGGGCTGCGGGCCGTTGAGGCTGCGGGTCCCTTCCGGCCGCACCCTGTGTCGCCGGCACGCGCGTGCCGGGCCCACACGCTCCAGCTTGGTCCAGCCGGTCCAGCCCCGCTTCCTCAGCAGCTCGATCAGTCGGCGGGCCGGCGGCACGGCCGGCACGATCCGTGCGGACCTTGGCCGGGGCCGGTGGCCGGAGCCGGACAATACCGAGCACGGGGTGAAGCGCTGGTACGGCTCGACTGCCGCGCAGGCGGTGAGCGGGCGGCGGTCATACCGGCGTGCCGAGTAGCGGCTGTGGCCGGCCGTCGACTGGGACGGCCATCGTCGACCGCCTCACCTTCAATGGCACCACCGCGCGGGCGGCCGCCAGGGAGTCGCCCGCCGTGCCGCGGCGCCCCTGAGGGCCGGGCTGGGGGACGGAACCATCGGAATGACGCCCCGGGCGCCGGTCGTGGCATCCCCCGCATGCCTCCGGCTCCCCGGCCTGAATCGGCCTTACCGTGCGAGCAACCCGTCCGGACATCGGACGACGTCCCGCCACTCAGGCATTCCCCTGGAGGTCATGATGCCCAGTCCGTCCCAGCCGTTCGGCACCGTCGTCAGCGACATCGGCGTCAACCTGCGGAAGTATCCGAGCACGGACTCCTCAATTGTCGGCACCCTGAGCCACGGCGCCGAGGTCGGATTGCGCAGCAAAGTGCACGCCCAGAACATCGACGGCAACAGCATCTGGTACCTGCTGCGCGAAAAGGCCGCGTGGGTCGCCGCCCGGCACGTCGACAACACCGGACAGGTGCCGCTGTCCAAGGACGTCGAACCGGCCGCCCCCCAGGGCTGACGGCGGACCAGCCCCGTTCAGGGCCGCCCAAAGCCGTCCCGGAGAGTCGCCCGCCCCGTGGCTTTCCCTGGGGCCGGAGCGAACGCCCCCGCTCGGGCACGAACGAGGGCGTCGGACACGCTTCAGCCCTATTGCAGACCAGGCATCAGAAGACCCGGGCAGACGCCCGCGAGATGGACCGGGCCCGGGCCCAGGTGGCCGGCCTGGCTGGACGAACCCGCCCCCGAAGGCGACGGCGGCCAAGATCTCAAACAGGCGACAAGAGCCGCCATGCCGGGCTGAGGTCGAGCCGCGCGCATGCTCATCCGTCGAAGGCCCTGCTCGCGAGTCGTAGGGGGTGCTTGTGACCGGACCGGACATGCCACCGGCGACCGAGCATGAGCCCGGGTCGGTCTCAGGGGCGTGTTGCGGCGCCGAAGCCGGTCCACCGCAGCTCGGGCGGCAGGTGGCCCATGTCGTTGTAGAGCAGCAGCGTCGGCGCTGTGCCGTCGCGGTACTCGATCGCGGTCAGCGCCGTATTCCCGCAGTTCAGGCCGAGCCAGCGGGCCGACGGTGCGTCGAGGGCGTGCCGGACCAGCCAGGCCACCTGGTAGGCGTGGGTGACCAGGACCTCGTGGGTCTCGGTCGCGGCGGGGCGGGCGAACCTGGCGGTGAGGGCGGCGGCCTGGCGCTCGCCGGCAGCGGCCTCCTCGGCGTCGTACCCGTCGAAGAACGGCGCCCATTCCGGCGGGAGTTCGGTCGGCACGTGTGGCACGTGGTCGACCAGTTCCGGGGCCTCCCGCACGGTGGCCCCCGGCAGGTGGATGCCGATGGTCCGGGCGCAGCGGACCGCCCTGGGCAGGGGCGAGTGCCACACCGTTTCGATCGGCAGGGCGGCCAGGCGCCGCCCGACGAGAGCCGACTGCCGCTCTCCGACGTCGGTCGGTTCGCCCCAGGCGTCGGCGGCGCCGTGGCGCAGCATGTAGAGGTGTCGAGTCGGCATCGCCGATCTCCTTTCGGGGTTCTGGGGGCGTGTCAGGTGTCGCCTCGGGAGGCCAGCGCGGCGTGGGCCGCGGCGAGGCGCTGGGATTCGCTGCGTTCCGAGTGGTCGCCCGAGACATCGTCGGCCCAGGCGAGCAGTCGGCGGAGGTGGTCGCCGGCCGGGTCGGCGACGATGTGGGGGCGGCCGAGGGCGATCTCGCCGCTGGTCCCGTCGATGGTGACGAGGGTGCCGTCGTCGAGGGAGAGACCGCCCGCCGTCACAGTGCCGGCGTTGCTGTCGACGGCAAGATCGGCGGCGCCCACGACCGCGGGCTTGCCCATGGCTCGCGCGACGACCGCGGCGTGGCTGGCCGGTCCGCCGCGCGCGGTGACGATTCCGGCGGCTGCGGCGAGGCCGTGCATGTCGTGCGGGGAGGTCTCCGGGCGCACCAGGACGACCGGCGCTTCCCTGGCCATGCGCACCGCCCGCTCCGGGGTGGTCGCCACCCGGCCGGCCGCGACGCCCGGGCAGGCGCCGATTCCCCGGGTGAGGACGTGGGTCTCCTCGGACGAGGCGATGCGCGGCGTACGGACGTGCCTGAGGTGCTCGGTCGAGATTCGGCGCAGCGCCTCGTGACGGCCGATGGCCCCCTCGTCGACGAGCTCGGTGGCAAGGCGGACGGCGGCGCCGCCGATGAACCGGCCGGGCCGGGCCTGGAGGAGCCACAGGTCACCGGACTGGTAGGTGAACTCGACGTAGCAGGCGTCCCGGTAGTGCCCCTCGATCCGGCTCAGGGCGTCGCGCAGCTCCGTCCACACCGCGGGCTCCCGGTCGGCGAGCGCGCGCAGCGGCCTGGTCGTCGACTCGCCGGAGACGACGTCCTCCCCCTGGTGCCCGAACAGGACCTCGCCGTACGGGGTGTTCTCACCGGTGTTGGGGTCGCGGCTGAACGCGACCCCGGTGCCGCTGTGGGCGTCGCGGTTCCCGAACACCATCGACTGGACGATCGCGGCGGTGCCGAGGTCGTGCGGGATGTCGTGCACGGCGCGGTAGGTGCGGGCCCGCGGCGCGTCCCAGGACGAGAAGACGGCCTCGATCGCCAGCTCCAGCTGGCGGTTGGCGTCGTCCGGGACCGGCGCGTCGCCGCTGGTCGCTGCGGCGAGGCTGGACAGGAACCGCTGCCGTGAGTCTTCGGCGAACGCCCGGTCGCCTGTCTCGGCGGCCAGGCCGGCGGTGGCCCCGGTGGTGAGGCCGAGGTTGAGGATCGTGCTCATCATGCCGGGCATGGACACGCTGGCGCCGGAGCGGACGGACACCGCGAGCGGCTGCCGCGGCCCGCCGAAGGCGCGGCCGGTGGCGCGTTCGAGGTCGGTGATGGCGGCCGCGAGCTCGTCGTGGAGCCCGTCGGGCAGGCGACCGTCCCGCAGGAAGGCGCGGCATGCCTCCGTGGTGACGACGAACCCGACGGGCGTCCGCAGCCCGAGGCGGTGCAGGAGGGCGAGGCCGAGTGCCTTGCGGCCCAGCGTGTCCGCTTCCTCGCCGAGCTCGGCGGAGAGCGCGCGGATCCATCTCATCGTTGCTTTCCCAGGGTGGCGAGCAGGTCCTCGTGCAGTTCCGCCCACACGGTGTGGTAGGAGGTGGTGCCGTCGGTCACGTACTCCAGTTCGCCGGCCGCGGCGCGGTCGAGAGCGCCGGAGAGGCGGATCCGGTAGCGGCCGAAGCGGGGCAGGGCGGCGGAGAGTTCGGCGCAGACGGGGGCGAGGCGCCGGTCGAGGTCGACGAACCGGTCGAGGACGCGGGCGTCGTAGGCGGGGTCGCGGTGGTCGTTGGCGCTCACGACGCCGTCGACATCGCGGAGTTGCCAGGCCCCGCAGAGGTCGAGCAGCTCCGGGTTGAGGACGAGGAACCGGCCGAACGCCGCCTCGACGGCACCGCGGGCGCCGGCCGAGTCGAGCTCGTGGGCGATCTGCTCGGCGTCCGCGGCACGGCCGGCGTCGGTGAGCGCCCAGTGGGGCGGGTCGCCGGGGAACCGGGTGACGAGGCCGGCGGCCCCGAGGTCGATGAGTTCGGAAGCGAGGTCGGACTCGTCGAGGCCCGTGACTTCGTGGAGGCGGGCCGTGCTGGCGGCGCCGGCACAGCGCAGGGCGTGCAACGCCCGCGGGGCGGCGTCCGGCGCCTTGGTCTCTGGTGCGTTCATGTTGGTTCCTTCCTTCTGGGGGGGTTCACCCCTGGCGCCCCCGTAGGCGCGGACGGCGAGCGGGCAGCAGGCGGCGAACAGGACGGCCGACCAGAGCAGGGTGTGGCCGACGCTGCCTGCCTCGGGGGTCCCGTTCAGCAGGGCGCGGCAGGCGTCCATGGCGTGGGTGGCGGGGTTGATGTCGGCCCAGGGCCCGCAGCCAGGCGGGCCGGTTGTCGGTCGGGCCGGCCAGGCTGCTGCCCAGTTGGAGCGGCAGGAAGGCGATGAAGCTGAACGCCGTGACGGCCGCGGCGCTCCTGACGAGGACGCCGTTGAGGACCGTGAGCCGGCTGAGGCAGAACCCGAACAGGATCGCGAGACCTGCCGCGCCCAGCGCGGCGGAAGCGCCGCCCTGGACGCGGAAGCCGAGCAGTGTGCCGATGGCGAACAGGATCACCACGGCGATCAGGTAGCGGAGGACGTCGGCCGGTACGGAGCCGAGCAGCGGTGCGGTGCGGCTGATCGGGAGGCTGCGGAACCGGTCGGTGACGCCGTTCCTCAGGTCGAGGTTGATGGCCGTTCCGGTGGAGACCATGCCGGCGAGACCGGCGGAGGGTGGCGAGGAGGCGCGGTGCGGCGGTACGGGTGAGGGGCGTGGTCATGCTGCCTCCTCGGCGGCGTGGTCGGTGGCGGTGGCCCCGGTCAGGCAGAGGAAGACCTCGTCGAAGCTGGGCAGCCGGAACGCGAACTCGCCGACGTCGATGTCGAGCTCCCGGAGTCGCGCCGCGATGTGGAAGAACTCCGCGTCACCGACGACCCGCGCGACGAGTTCGTGGCGGTGCGACCGGCTGGGCTCCCGCCCGGTGACCCGGGCGACGCCGGCCGCCGCGGCGTCGAGGTCGCCGACGTCGGCCGGTCGGAGGACGACCGTGTGCCCGCCGACCTGGCGCTTGAGGTCGGCGGGTATGCCGGAGGCGATCACCCGCCCGTGGTCGAGGACGGTGATCTCGTCGGCGAGGGCGTCGGCCTCCTCCAGGTACTGCGTGGTGAGCGGGACCGTGACGCGTCCTGGGCGAGCTCGAGGTTCGTCCGCCACAGCTCGTCGCGCTTTCCGGGGTCCAACCCGGCCGAGGGCTCGTCGAGGAACACGACTTCGGGCCTCCCGACCAGGCCGGTAGCGAGGTCGAGACGGCGGCGCATCCCGCCCGAGTAGGTGGCGACGGGGCGGTCGGCGGCCTCGTCGAGGCCGAAGCGGGACAGCAGCTCGCCGGCCCGTCGGCGGGCGTCCTGCCGTCCGATGTCGAGGAGTTGGCCGATCATGACCAGGTTGGACCGCCCGGTCAGCTCCTCGTCGACACTCGTGTGCTGCCCCGACAGCGCGATGCGCCGGCGGACCCCGGCGGGATCCCGCAGCGCGTCGACACCGGCCACCCGCACCCGGCCGGCATCGGGGCGCAGCGGGGTCGCGAGCACGCGGACGACGGTCGTCTTGCCGGCGCCGTTGGGCCCCAGCAATCCCAGCACGTGGCCGCGGTGAGCTGCGAGGCTCACTCCGTCGACCGCCGTCGTCCGTCCGAATCTCCTGACCAGCCCGTCAATTTCGAACCCCTTGTCAGCCACACCCGATCTCCAATGGCCGCAGTTTTCCAATGGCGACGTCATCTGGGTGCCCGTTGTATCATGCCCCGAAGCGGAAGGAGACACGATGGCGAGATTGACCCGGGCGCAGCAGCAGGAGCGGACGCGGGCCGCGGTACTCGCCGCGGCCCGCGAGGAGTTCGCCGAGCACGGCTACGCGGAGGCCAAGGTCGACCGCATCGCCGAGCGGGCCGAGCTGACCAGAGGCGCGGTCTACTCCAACTTCACCGGCAAGCGGGCGCTCTACCTCGCGGTGCTCGCCGAGGCCGCGGAGCGGGCCAGTGCCGCCGCCGAGCCGCCGGTGGAATCGCCCGACTCCGCCGGGCGGGCGCTCGGCGCGTTCGCCCGGGTCTGGCTCGAGCGACTGCCACTCGCCGACGACACCCCGGGGAGCGGGCACCTTCAACTGCGCTCGCTGTCCGGCGTGCTCGACACCGCACCGACCAGGGCCGCGCTGGCCGAACTCGTGCGGTTCGAGGCCCTGTTGCTCGCCCTGGCCCTGGAGTCGCGCCCCGGCGCCGGCCCCCGGATGGTGCGCCCTGCCGCGCTGGCCCTGACCCTGCTGCACGGCGCAGCCGGCCTCGCGGAAAACGCCCCCGGGACCGGCGACCCGTTCGACCTGGTCCGCGCCGCCGAGCACTTGGCCGACATCGCCGTCACCGACGACGCAGAGCCGCCCCACCTGCCCTTCGTCGCTCCGGCGCGGCCGACGGAGGACCGGTGGGCGGCACCCGGCGGCCTGCACGACGAGATCACCGGCCGCCCGGCCGACCTCGGCGACGACGGCGTGGTCGTCACGCTCGGTGTGGCCCGCCTGTCCGCGGCCGAGGAGGCGGTGCGCGCGGCACGCCCCGGCGACACGGTGACAATCGTCGTCGTGACGGGCGACCCGGCCGAGACCGGACGGCTGGCCCAACTCCGCCTCTTCGATCTCGTCGGCTGCCTGCGCCGGGTCTTCGCGACCGGGGAACTGCCGCAGCCGCGCGTCGTGTTCGACGACGGTGGCGCGGTCCCCGCGGCCCTCGGCCGGGACTCGGTCGACGACGGCACGGAGTTCGCGGTCCGGGTGGCCGACGGACTGATCGTGGCCCGCGCGGAGGGCCGCGGCGCCGGCCATGCCGTGGCGGGCCACGGTGCCGTCGACCGTGGCCGACGGAAGCGGCCCGAGACCACCTGAGGCCCGACACGGCCCACTACGCGCGCGGCGAGCGTGTACGCAACGGCAGCTGGGCCAACCCTCCCTCCAAGACGTACTGTCCACCTACCGCTGGGTGGTCCAACCCGACCGTATGGCCCTCGAACCCGCCCTCGACGTCGACGACGCATACGAAGGCGGCAGCAGCCTGCGCCTGGCCGGTGAGAGCGCAGGGGGGCAACCGATCACGATCCTGCTGCATCAGACCGAACTGGCGGCAACCGGGCAATACACAACTACGAGCCGTCGTAAAAACCCGCTTCGAAGGGCCTACGCACCTGAACGCTGACCCAGAAGGTGGAACTCCCCCATGGCGTTCTCGTCTTCACCGGCGACATCGACGCTCGCGACCTGGACACGGCATACCGCACACATCCGGGCCGCCGCCTGGCCCTCAACACTGATGGCGGCCTGGAAGTCCACCCCGTCGGCCCGGGCGCGCCCACGCCCTTGTTGGATGCCCGGCACCAGGGCCGTACGAAAGATCAGCGCATTCACGCGGAACGAAGACTGCCGGGGTCCATCCGCCTCTCCAGACCGGCGGGGGTACGTTCTCCCCCATGCCGTCGTTGAACGAAATGCTGATGGCCCTCGATGAGCAGCCCACCGACTCTGCCATCTACGCGGCCACACCCTGGAGGGCAGATTCCACTGCGGTGGTAGCGAGCTGGGACGCGCAGCCCCGCGGGCTGGCCTATCTCCTGGAAGTGGAGCTCGCCCGCGATGTGCTGGAGGTCTGGTCGGCATGGCGCGACGGCGCCTCCCCCAGTACGCAGGAGCGGTGCGAGGCAGTGATTCACTACGCCGAGCATGACGCCTAGCTGCGGGCATGAAGGGCGACCGGTCACAGCCCGCCTGCGGCTCTATCGGGAGCTTCCGGCAGGGTGAGGCAGCGTCGGCCAGGGCGGTGGAGAGCCCGTCGTCGAGGACTTCGTCCGGGGTGTAGCGCCCGTCTTGGCGGACCTGCTCCAAAGAACGTTGTGAAGAAACGGGTCTGGGCGGCGGCTTGTGCGCTGTGACGACGCACCAGTGAAGCGACGGGCACATTCGCAAACCAGTCCAACCAGCTCCCCGTGCACACTACCGGCGACTTCCGGTAGCTCTCTCCACCGGACGCCAGTGCGGAGAAGCCCACTTGGTCACTGGCTACCGGGTGGCGCTCGCACCCCCCCCCGCCACCATGACGCCGACCCCTACCGGGCGTTCTGCCGGGGCGCCAACCTGGACCGCACAGACACCGGCTACGGACTGCTGCTAGCGCTCAACGATCACAACGACGACTTGCTCACCGCAGTGCTCGATGACGCCGCATACGTACGGCTCCTGGCCGGGGGCCCCGGCAGCATCACGGTGCGTGCCCCACAAGGAAATCACCCTGCGCGAGTGGCCGGATCTCCACCCCGCGGCCGCCACCGTCTGGCCCTGAGAACCGTGACTCGGGTCCGGAGTGCTCGTCCTGATCGTGGGCGGATGACTTCGGCGTAGATCATCGGTCACCGGGAGACTTCGCGGTTGTCAGCACCAGCAGGGCCCGCACCAGGGCGGTCGCCCGCTTCGGGTCGGTGCGGATCTTGCCGAGGACCCGCCAGTTCTTGAGGTGGGCGAAGCCGTGCTCGACCGGTGCTCGGACGGCGGCGAGGGCCTTGTCGGACCGTTTCTGACCGCAGGTCAACGGGCGGTTCCGGGCGGCCTTGTGACCAGTGATCACGGCCGGGTCGGCGTCGGGGGCGCTGTCGTCGAGGCCGACGACTCCGGCGAACCCCTGCACAGTGAGGGTCGACTTGGCGCCCGGTAACGACGCCGGCGAGCGCGGGGCCCGCGTGCGCGAGGCGATCCAGGGCAGCTGCCCACGGTGCGATTCGGGCCGGTCGGCGATTTGGACGACCTCGCGCTCGGCGTAAAGCGCTGTTGCGTTCGGTAGCCGCCGAAGCGTCCGAGAACCTGAATGGACGGTCGCTTCGTCTCCCTGATCGTGAAAAGGATGGCAGACCTCGACGAGGCAGAACTCGTGCGTCGCGTCGCCGGTGGTGACCGGGCGGCGTTCGACGAGTTGTATCGGCGTACTTCGCCCTGGTTGGCGGTGCGGCTCCGCCGCCGCTGCGCCGACGACGACGTCGTCGCCGACGTGCTACAGGAGACCTACCTGGCGGTCTGGCGTGCGGCCGGCAGCTATGCGGGCTCCGTGACCGAGGGCAGTGCGGTCGGCTGGCTCTGGACGATCGCCGCGAACCGTCTCGTCGACGCGTTCCGCCGACGTGCCCGGCAGGAGCGGGTGCCGACGGTTGCCCTGCTCGATACGACCGCGCCGGCCGCCGAGGACGAGGTGATGGCGAACCGCGTCGACCAGAACTTCGAACAGGCGCTGCTTCGGCTGCCACCGGAGTTGCGGCAGGTGCTGCAGGCGATGGTGCTCGACGACCTGTCGGTCCGTCAGACGGCGGTGCTGCTCGGTATGCCGGAGGGCACGGTGAAAACCCGTGCGCGACGGGCTCGGATCGCGTTGCGGAAGGCGCTCTCATGACTCATCCCACCACCACGACCCTGGCCCGCTACGCGGACGGCGGGCACGGACTCGACGACGCCGCGCTCTGGTCGATCGAGGTCCATCTCGACACGTGCGCCGACTGCCGTGAGTCACTGGCCGCCCAGGCCACCCCTGCCACGACGGATCTGCTCGACCGTGTCGCCGTCTCCCTCGGCCAGGCGATCGAAGCGAGCCCGTCGCCGACCCGGCAATGCACACCAGCAGCGGCCGTGCACCGACGCTGGCTCGCGTGGACGCTGCTGCCCTGGCTCTCGGTGACCGTCGCGGTGCTGGGCTGTGGCGTACTCCTGGACTCCGCCAAG
Organism: Streptomyces sp. CA-250714; assembly: GCF_050936705.1. NCBI lineage: Bacteria > Bacillati > Actinomycetota > Actinomycetes > Kitasatosporales > Streptomycetaceae > Streptomyces > Streptomyces sp. CA-250714. Next base: position 162,285 of record NZ_JBNJMI010000001.1, read on the forward strand.
CCGAGCCTGCCGTCGCTCGTGCTGCTGCTGGCCCCGGTGGCCCCGCTGCCCGGCGTCGCAGTGGCCTGGAGCCGGCGGATCGACCCCGCCTGGGAACTGATCGCCACCACACCGGCAGCCGGCCTGGCCATGGTGCTGCGGCGGACGCTCGCGGTGCTCGTCGTCGTGCTTCCGGCATTGCTGGTGGCGGGTGTGAGCACCGGAACCTCGCTGGCCCTCACCCTGCTGCCGTGCCTGGCGTTCACGGGGGCCACCCTCGTGCTCGGCGCCTTCATCGGCGTACGGCGCGCGGCGATCGGACTCGCGGTGGCCTGGTCCGCGGCAGTCCTGCTGCCGAGTGTGGCGGCCCAGTCCCTGTCCCCGGTACTTCAGCCGGGCAGCACCGCCGACTGGGTGGTGGCCACCGTGGCCCTTGCCGCGATCACACCGCTCGCCGCCACGCACTTCCGCCGCCTGGCCAGTGGCAACTGACCCCCCATCACAGGATCGACAGGAGAGACCCATGCGAGCGGTGCGTGCTGCCGAAACGGCTCCCACCCTTCATCCCTGGCTCGTCCACGCGAAAGAACTGCGTGTCCGGGCCGGCCGGCACCTGGCCGTCGACGGACTCGATTTGACGCTGACTGCCGGCGTGCACGGTGTGCTCGGCCCGAACGGCGCCGGCAAGACCACGCTGATGCGCGCGCTGACCACCGTCGTCAAGCCCGCCAGCGGCTCATTGACGCTGCTCGGCGCGGAGGTGGACGGCCGTGCCGACCTGCGCGAGGTGCGTCGCAAACTGGGGTATCTGCCGCAGCAGTTCGGCTTCTACCCGCGGTTTACCGTCCGCGAGTTCGTCACGTACATGACCTGGCTCAAGGAAATGCCCAAAACCGCGATACCCGACGCCGTACAACGCGCGATCGATCGGGTGGGTCTCACCACCCAGGCCGACGCCAAGATGAAGACGCTGTCCGGCGGCATGCTGCGCCGGGCCGGCATCGCCCAGGCCATCGTCAACGACCCCGAACTGCTACTGCTCGACGAGCCCACCGTCGGACTCGACCCCGAACAACGTCTCGACTTCCGCAACCTGCTGCGTGACCTCGGCGCCGACAGCTGTGTCCTGGTCTCCACCCACCTCGTCGAGGACGTCGTCGCTGCCTGCACCGACGTCATCGTCATGAACGAAGGCCGACTCCTCTTCCAGGGCACCCCCGACGACCTGATCGCTCGCGGTGGGCAGGGCGACGCGGGCGACAGCCCTGCGGAGCGCGGCTACTCCGCACTCCTGCGCCAGCACCGGAGCAACGCATGAACCGCATCCTCGGCATCGAGCTCCGGCGCTCGGCCGCCCTCGGTGCCGCGCTCCTGATCGCCGTCGTCGGCACGATCGTCCTCCACGCCACCGCGGGGCGATGGTCCACGGGGTGGATGGCTCTGGCCATGACGCAGCGCGAATACCTTGCGGTTCTCTCGCCCTTTGCGATGGCCGCCGGCGCCTGGCAGTCCTATCGCGAGCACCGGGCGAACGTCGCCGAACTGCTCGCCGCCGTGCCCCGCCCGAGACCGCAGCGCGTGGTGCCGATCCTGGCCACGACGGCCCTGGCGGTGCTCGTCGCCTACCTGGTCACGCTCCTCGCGGCGGCACCACGGATCGCCGACACGGCGCGCTACCTGCCGCCGGCCGCGTTTGTCGTCGTGGCCGTCGGGCTGGTCGCGATGATCGCCTCGGTCTGGCTCGGGTTGGCCGTCGGACGCCTGGTGCCGGCGCTCGCCACCGCACCCGCGCTGGCCGTGATCGGCTTCGCGCTACTGATCCTCGCGCCCCACGCCCTTCCGGACGGCGGATTCACGGCGGCGTTCTCCCCGGCCAGGGGGATGAGCATGTTCAGCGACTACGACACCGTCGACGGCGGAGTCAGCGCCGCCCAGGCACTCTGGATGGCCGCGGTCGCGGTGGCCGGCGTCGTGCTCTTCGTCGTCCAGAACCGTAAGCTCGCGTTCGCCGCGCTGCTTCCGCTGGCCATCGGGGCCACGGCCACGGCCCTGGTGGTGCCGACCGGCGATGCCTACGACCAAGGGACGCTCGATCCGGTCGCCCAGGAACTGGTGTGCACCGACGACAGCCCGCGGGTCTGCGTCAGCCGGGCGCACGAAGGGTTGCTGCCCGAGGTAACCCCCAAGGCCCGGCACGCGTTGGAACTCCTGAAGAAAACATCAATCGTCGAGGCACATGAGGACACCTCCACGTTCTCTCCCTCTCCCCCTACGTCACCGAGGTCGCGGGCCGACACCGCGCTGATGAGTATCACGGTCGACAAGCACGGTCACCTCGCCCACCCGGGACGGCTCGAACCGACGATGCTCACCGGAGTGTTCACCGGCCCTCTCAGCTGCCGAGACAACCAGAACTTGACAGTCGCCACCGCTGCGGCCTACTGGCTGCTCGACCGGGAGCCGACCGCCGGTCCCGATGGCCTCGAATTCGATGACCCGGACGCTGTCAAGCTCTGGAAGGGACTGCAGGCACTGCCGCGAGCCGAGGCCGAAGCCCGGGTTATCGCCGTCTATCAGGCCGCCCAGAAGTGCCAGGACACCACGGATCTCCTGAGCCGAGGCGCCCGATGACAGGACTGACGCTCTACGTCCGCTCGCGCCAAGTGCCGGCGGCGCTCGGCGCGGCCGGCGCGGGCACTGCCATCGCGTGGCTGCTGGCGACGGCCTTCAGCGTCAAGGGCGAGGTGAGCAGCACCGTACTCGCCCTGACGGTCCTGCTCCTGGTAGCCGTCGCCACCACCACGCTCTCAGGCCCCGACGACACCCTGGACCGCACGGCGGCGAGGCCGTGGGGATGGCTGCGGATGTCCCACCTGGCCACGGCCCTGGGATGCGTACTCTTGCTGCTGCTGGCCACACTGCTCACCGGCACGCGGTTCGGGCCCTTCGGATGTGTCGTCCGCGACGCGGCCGGCCTGCTGGGCCTGACCGCCCTGGGGACGGCCACGATCGGCACCGCTCGCTCGTGGTTCCTGCCTCTCGGGTGGACGCTCGGCGCGGCGGCGTTCCCGGGCACGGGCACCGCGGGGGAGGCACTGACCTGGCAGACACACGCCTCCGAAAGCCGACCCGCGGCCGTGGTCGCATCGGTACTCACCGTCGCCGGAACCGCCGCCTACGTCAGCCGAGGCCCACGTACTACAGCCGGAGATCTGTGACGGAGCCTGTGTGGTGTCGTCGACCGGGGCATGATGCTGGGTGTGACGGCTGAGCAGATAGCCGAGTGGGATGCCGAACTGTCCGCGCTGACGGGTTCGTTGGGGTTCTTGTTCAACCGGCCCGAGCCTGGGTGGTGTTCGCGCAGTTCATCGAGGGACTGCTGGCGGAGCTGCCGAAGAAGAGACCAAGATCGCCGACCGTGACTGGCTGCACAAACGGCCCGACGGACGGTTCATCGCACGCCCGTGACCACGCGGGGGGAGGCCGTAACCGGCGGGCCCTCGGCGGCAGTTGAGTTTGGTGTAAAGAAAAACAACCCTCGCGCCGAGGGCCCTGGCGACCTTGTTCACACCGCCCGCCTGCCGCTGTCGACCTCTACCCTGAACTACCTCGCCGACCTGATACGCGGCCACTTGAAGAAGATCGTCCGAGAGGGCGGCGGGGTTGTCCTCCTGGACGGCACCCTGATCCGCACCGGCACGGAGAACCGGAAGAACTACTCCGGCAAGAGGAAATGCCACGGCCTGCTCGTGATCGCGCTCACCGACGACCGCGGACGACTACTGTGGGGCTCCGCTGCCCGACCAGGACGCACCTCGGAGATCACCGCCCGCCGCCACGACCGGCTCACCACCAAGCTGCGGGCGGTCGGCCTCGGGGCCATCACCGACCTGGGCTTCATCGGCCTCGACGACAGCGCCCCCGACGCCGACCCGGCCGTGATCACTGGTCACAAGGCCGCCCGGAACCGCCCATTGACCCGCGGTCAGAAACGGTCCAACAGGGCCCCCTCGCCGCCGTCCGAGCACCGGTCGAGCACGGCTTCGCCCACCTCAAGAACCGGCGGGTCCTCGGCAAGATCCGCACCGACCCGAAGCGGGCGACCGCTGGTGCGGGCCCTGCTGGTGCTGACAAACCGCGAAGTCTCCCGGTGGCCGATGATCTACGCCGAAGTCATCCGCCCACGATCAGGACGAGCACTCCGGCCCACCCCCACCAGACCCGTGACCAGCAACTTCACGATGCACAGTGCTCAGTGGGACGTATCTGACGCCGACGACCGCAGTGGTGATCTACAACAACACCAGCCAGCAGTTGCAGCAGCGGGACAGCGGCATCCTGCAGGGCCAGTGGTCGACCGGGAACGGTGTCGACGGGCAGTACCCCTACGGTGTGCCGCCCAAGACGATCGATCCCGGCGCCAACGGCCGGATCCAGCTGATCAACGCCAAAGGCGGGGCGTCGGGGGGAAGGTTCGCTTCTCCGTCGACCGCCCTTCCACTCTTCTGCGTCACCTGGAAGGGCTCCGACGGCAGCGGCGGCGACCTTCCCGCCGGAACATTCATCACCTCCAAGGACGTCACCGTGAAGGAGATCCAGTCGATCGTGCGGGACTGACCGGGCCGATCAACCACAGCGCGGGGGCTGCCGGCAAGCCGGCAGCCCCCTTTGCGTCCGGTCGCTGTCACGCGAGACTCGCCGGCGGGTCAGAAAATCCCCGCACCGGGGGCGAGAATTCCGTCCGGATCGAATTTCTTTTTCCAGCCCGCGAAGGTGGCGTACGTTTCGTCTCCGTAGTGCTTCTTCCAGTCGGCCACATTGAACGGCACCGCATCCTCTACGTACCGCTTGCCACCTATCGACGTCACGTCCGTCCACCACCGGTAGTTGCGGGAGAGCATCTTCGAGGCGAATTCCTCGTCCGGTCCCGGCAACATGGAATTGGTCAGGATTCCGCAGACCCACGCCCATTTGCCGGAGTCGGGCACGCGGAAGAGCGGACGAGTGAAACCGGATCGCAGGGCCGGCGAGATGAGGACGAAAGTTGTGGGCGTGACATCCTTCCCGGTCAGCGTCGGAAACAGTTCTTGCACAAAGCCCTCCACGCCGCTGTCCGGCAGGATCGCGTTGAACCACGGCTTGACCAGTCCGTCCCAGTTCTGCGTGGCCCGGAACGTGTCGACGATCGTGTCGACCTGGAAAACGTAGTCAAGGTATGGGAGATCAATCGGCGCGGCGGCGTGCGCAGTTGCGCTGCAGCCGCGCATGAGCACGTCGACCGAGGGCGGCGGACTGTCCAGGTTGTAGGCCACCGCGGCCCAGAGGCTGACCAGACCGGTCAGGCCGGCCGTGTTGACGCTGGCGACCCAATTGAACCCATCGGCCTGATCCACTCTGGACAGCAGCGTCCGGATGTCGGTGAAGAACTGTGGGATGTCGTTGTACGGCGCCCGGTAGTACCGGACGCGTTCCGGCGCCGGCACCATATTGACCGTGGCTCGCGTGATCACCCCGCACTGGCCTTGACCCGCGCACATGGCCAGGAACAGATCGCTGTTCTCGGTCGGTGAACAGGTCACCAGATCGCCGGCACCGGTCACGACCTCCAGCTGCTGGATCTGGTCGGCCTGGGAAACGACGGTGTTGCTCGTGATCGCGCCGAGGCCACCAATGGACAGTGTGCCGGCGATACCAAGTTGGGTGTAGCCGGTGATGGCGGGCGGCGTCAGTCCGACCTTGACCGCCGCCTTGATCAGATCCATCCACAGCACCCCACCGTCCACGTCGGCCCCATCAGGGGCGATCGAGTGAATGGTGTTGAGAGAACGCCCGTTGATCACAAGCCCACCGTTCACCAACGTCTGGCCCAAGACGCTGTTGTGCCCGGTGTTGGTGGCGACCTTGATCCCGTTCTCCCGGCAGTATCGGATCATCTTCTGGATGTCGTTGACCGAACCGGGGAACAGAACCGCGTTGGGGGTCTTTCCGAGGACGATGTTGCCCTGGTCGTGGTCGTGAGCGGCGCGCGTCTGGTCGTCCATCTCCAGCCTGCCGTCGAGTGGCGGCACCGAGCGCATCTCCGGTGCGGAGGCGGCTTCGGCCGCGGTGACCCATCCCGAGGTGGCCGGGTTGAAGCCGACGACGGTCGTTGCCGCCACCGTACCGGCTATGCCAAATAGCCGGCGACGAGAGAGCATTGGCTGTTGCTGACCTTCAGTGTTCATCTCGTCGCGCCCTCCGGGCATCTCGTCGCTGATGTTGAGTTGACGGGGAACCAACTCATAACTCGGGCTCGCTCGCAAGCGTGTCGACCACGGCTGACGCACTACTGATCGCGCCTGAGTCCGTGCTGCACGGAGGGTAGGTTATGCGGTGGACAACAACCTGCCGGGGTTTTCTTCCGGCGGACTTGACCCCGTTCGTGGGGGCGTCATGCAGCGCCGGCTACCGGGCAACGACTGCCGGCGGTGCGTCGCCCGGTCACCGTGACGGGACGTGGCGGGATCGGGAGACCCCCGATGCCGGCCACCATCGCCCAGCGCACCGGTCACTTCACCGCTGACGCGCTCGTCGCCCCGGTGCCCCGGCGCTCCTGGCTCACCCCAGCCACCCGCCTCGGCGCTGCCGACCACGACGTCCTCGCAGCTCACCGCCCGCGCACGCAAGATCCCGGCCTCATCTGGCCGTTGTGGGCGGTGCGCCTCAACCCCGTCCCGCAGGTCCGCGAGCACCTCGCCGCCGCGCTCTCGGCCAACCTTCTGCTGGTCAACGCCGCCTGGAGCTGCCCGAGGCCGTCAAGAAGGTCGGCAACCTCGTCAACCAGCCCGTCCTGACGCACGTGCTCCAAGAGCTGCGCGACGACGCTCAACACGAGGGCATCCAGCTCGCCCTGACCCAGCTCGCCGCCTACCTCGACAGCCACAAGGTTCCGATCGACTACGGCCGCCGGCGCCGCCTGGACAACACCGGCGTCCACCGCACTCGCCCAGATCGGCCGGGCGTTCCTCGACCGAAACCGGCTCGGCCACGAACCCCTGACCTGGCAGCCCCCGGCAGAACTGCTGGACGGACTCGCCCTGCCCCCGGCCGACCCCGGCGACATCGACCTTGCCGACCTTCACCGCCGCGTCCGTGCCGGGCAGACCAGCACCCGCGTCGCCGAAGCGCTCGGATGCGACCCGCGCACGCTGCGCTACGTCCTTGGCCGGCATCCTGCACCGGCGGACAAGCCGACCGTCCACAGCATGGAGCGGGTCTCAAGGGCCTGCACGCAGCCCGGCAGATGTCTCCAAAGACCAGCTGGAACGCCTCTACGTGCAGCAGGACATGCCCTTCCTCACGGTCCAACGCGAAACTGGCATCAACCGCAAGGCCCTGGCTGCGCTCGCCGACGAGTACGGCATTCCGCGACGCATGCCCCGCGGCAGGAGTTCGCTTCGGCGCGGGAGGTGCTGCGGCCCGCTCTGGGCAACTCCTACGCGCTCCGCCAGCTGCGCGTCTTCTTCCAGGTCGTCCGTTACCCCACCCTCACCGAGGCGTGCCAGACCCATGGCATCACCCCGGCAACGCTCACCACCCGGCTCAAGCGTCTGGAGGAGGACCTCGGCGGGGCCGCTCCTGATCCGCGGCCAGGTGCGGGCACCGGATGCGCCTGACCGACTTCGGGGTATCGGTCCTGGCCGCGGACCACCCGCTCGCTGAACTGCTCGGCAATCTTCAGCCCGGTGCCAAGACGTGAGCAGCACTCACCCAGGGACGGCCTCATCTTCCGGGCGTTCATCCCGCCGTTCGGGATCGGGTCGGTACGTCCGGTTCTCATGAAGCTGTTCACGTTTCAGCAGGGCGCGGGCAGATGGGACGCCGGGACAACGCCGTCCCTCGTCCACGCCTACGTCCCCGTGGAACTCGGGCAGTAACCCGGTGGGGAGCAGACGCTGACGTCCCTACGCGGAGTGCGCGGCGACGAGGACCGAGGAGGGCGAGAGCAGGGCGGGCGGCAGGACCGCCTGACGGTCCGAGAGGGGCAAGACCTCCTCGGCGATCTGCAGCCCGAGGGTCCCGGTCATGAACGCGCGGCGTGCGGTGATGCGTGCCCAGGTGCGCGGGTACCGTTCGGCGAGCTCGGCGCGGAGGTCGGCATCAGCGATGGCGAGGGCGTCCTCGCAGTTGGCGACCAGGTCCGGGGTGTCACCTACGGGAATGATGTCGGCCTGCAGCGACATGCCGGAGTGGATCGTGCCGGGTGATCCTGCGGCGAAGGGGCTGTCGAGCCATTCGTCGATGTGCTGCAGGTGTCCGGGGTTCAGCAGCGGACGGATGGACGACTTCGCGAGTTCCCGGGTGGTCTGCTCGGCGATGCCGGCGGTCGACGCTCCGAGCGTGAGGCCCCGGTACCAGGCCGCGATCGCGGCGAAGTATCCGGCCGCGAAGTCGACCCGCCGCTCGTCGAGTTCGCCGGCGCGCAGCACGTATCCGGCCCGCGAGGTCAGACCTCCCTGGAGGCCGACCGCGGTGGACAGCAGCTCGCCGTGCCTGATCACCCGGTCGCTCGGGCTGCACAGTCCCACGACCTGGCCGGTTCCGGTGGTCAGCATGACGTGCGCGGTCAGGGGCAGGCCGTTGAGGCCCAGGTGCTCGGCGACCGCCAGTTCCGAGCGGCCGGGCTGCAGGGCCTCCAAGGCGCGCCAGACGTGGCCGGCGGCCCGGGTGGAGCGGTGCTCGTTGAGCGCGATCTGGTCCGCCTCGTTGCGTGAGCGCAGTCCGTCGATGCCCATCAGCACCCTGGTGGCGTCGGGGAGGTGGTCGGTGACCTCCATGATCTCCCTGAGGATGAAGGCCGGAACGGCGTAGGCGTACGACGCGGCCGGGGAGTCGGTGGGCGTGATCGGCCGCCAGCCGACCAGGCCCACGCGGGATTCGGCGCCGACACCGGCCTGGCGCAGGGCCTGGGACACACGCTGCTGGATGCTGCGGTCCTGCCCGGGCAGGCTGAGCGACTGGCACAGAACGGCGGTGGCGGCGACGGTCAGGCCGGGGATCATCGCCTTGGACTCGTTCCCGGCGAGGATGAACGGCGCGTTGTCCAGGTCCAGCACCACCAGCGCTTCCTCGAAGCGAGGGTCGAAGCCGGTCAGGTAGAGGCTGTTGCCGGGATGCTCGCGGTCGGCGTAGACGATCAGGTGTGTGAGACCGAGCTCGCGCATCCGTGCGCGGGCGCGGCTGATCCGGTCGGCGTAGACCTCGGCCGACAGGACCGGCTCGGCTTCGAGCTCGGCCAGCGGGGGGGGGAGTTCGACCTGACGGAGAGCGATGTGATCACGCATGGCGGTTTCCCTTCGCGACGAAGGCGACGGCGCGCATCGGCGAGCCGGTGCCGCCCGCGATCTTGAGCGGCAGCGCCGCGAACAGGCAGATGGGGGGCAGCGCGTCGAGGTTGGTGAGGTTCTCCAGGACGAGGACACCGTTGGGCAGGAACTCGTAGTGCGCCTTGAGGTCGGCGCCCGCCACGTCACCCGTGTCGATGCTGATGCAGTCGATGCCGACCGCTTTGACGCCCTTGCCGCGAAGGTAACTGGACGCCTCGCCGCTGAGCCCTGGCCAGCCGCGCAGGTAGTCGAAGCCCTCAGGGACCTTCTGCCAGCGCTTGGACCATCCGGTGTTGATGATGACGATGTCGCCCTCGCGGACGGGTTCGTTCGCGGCCTCCCACGCCTGCACCTCGGCCAGACCGATGTGGTGGCTGGTGGCCTCGAAGGGCCCGAAGGTCATCACGACTGCGCGGCCGATCAGCTGGGACACGTCGATATCAGCGGTCGAGATCCGGCGCGGGTCGTCGTGGTCGGGGACGAAATGGGAGGGCGAATCGATGTGTGTGCCGGAGTGGTCGCACATAATGAGCTGCTTGAATTCCGCGACGTCGTCCATCGAGACGTAGTCCGCGATGATGTACTTCGGATGTGTGGGGAAGGTCGGGATTCCGAGTTCCAGCGTGTGGCTCAGGTCTACGAGGTCGTAGTCACGCAGGGTTCCGGCGAGGCGGTCGATCTCCCCGGCGGTGTCTATCTGAGATGCCATGCCTGGTAGCCAAACACGATGCCTGTGCGACCAACAAAGACGACTTTGCGCTTACCCAATAGGAAAAGGCTATAGGGATTGCCTATGAGGTTCGATTAGGCTGTGCCTATGAGCACAGTCACCCTGCGGCAGATCGAGTACGCGCTCGCTGTCAACGAGGCGGGGGCCATCTGTGCCGCCGCGAAGGCACTGCACGTGGCACAGCCATCGCTGTCCCAGCAGATATCGAACCTGGAGCGCTCCCTGGGCGTCGTGCTGTTCGAGCGCACCGCGACGGGCACCTCCACCACGGCAGCCGGACGGGCGTTCCTGGCCGAGGCCCAGGCGGCGGTGCATGCGGTCGAACGGGCCCGCGACCTGGCGATCCCGGGCCGGGAGTAGCAAGGACGTCGTCATCGGGGCAAGCGAGCTGGTCCCTACGTCTTGGCCGGCGAAGGCGATGGGGCACCTGCGCGCGTCCGCTCCCCGGCTCTCTGTCCGCGTGGTGAACTTCGCCGATACGCAAGCACTGCTGGATGCCGTCGGATCAGGTGGAGTCGACATCGCGGTCGGCCCTGTTCGGCCGCCGGCATGGACCGGACGCAAGCACCAGGTCGGAACGCTCGAATTCGGCATCGCCGTCCCGCGCCGCTCCTCGTCCGCCGCCCGTGTCCCGGCGGGGAACCTTGCGGGACGGGACTGGATCGCCTGCCCCTCGAACGCGTCGGTGCTGACGCAACTGCGGGCGTCGATCGGCGACGTGGACATGGACCAGCCGGCCGCGCCCAATCTGGCCGCCGCCGTCTCCTACGTGGACGCCGGGCTGGGAGCCACCCTGGTTCCGGTCGGCTACGTGCTTCCGTCGTCGCTCCGTCTGGTCGGCATCCAACCGGCTCCCACGGCCGATCTGTATGCGCTCGCTCTCGACGCCACCGAGGCTGCGACGTTCGACCGCATCACTCAGGAGATCACGGTCTGCAGCCACTCCTGAGCGCCTTGCACCACGGGCCCACAAGACGGCGATGTCTCCTCGGTCGGCTGACGGCCACCACGACGGCCGGGACTCCCCGTCCTCGGGAGTCCCGGCCGTGGCCTGGCTGAGCGTCTCAGCTGGGGGATGTCTGCGGGGTCTGCTGTTCGTGCGGCGCCTCGTCACCCGCCGGGCGGGATGCGATCTCCTCCAAGGACAACCCCTTCGTCTCCCGCACATACCTCGCGGCGAACACCGTGGCGGCGAGAGCGACGAGGCAGTACAGCCCGTACGTCATCGACAGACTGCTCGCGGAGAGTACCGGGAAGGTCAGCGTCACCACGAAGTTCGACGTCCAGTTGGAGGCGAAGCTGATCCCGAGGGCGGTGCCCCGGATGCGGTTGGGGAAGCTCTCACTCAGCAGCACCACGACGACCGGCCCCCAGGTGGAGCCGAACGCCACGACGAACAGGTTGGCGAATACCAGGGCGACGACTCCCCAGACGTGCGGCAGGTGGGGCGTTCCGTCGACGACGGTGGCCTGCGAGAACGAGATCGCAATCAAGAGGAGCGATACGAACATGCCAGCGGCTCCCGTCACCAGCAGCGGCTTGCGGCCGATACGGTCGACGAGGCCGATCGCGATGAAGGTCACGAGGACGTTGACGACGGAAGTCATCGTGGAGATGAGGGACGAGTCGGACTCCTCGAACCCGACGGCCTGCCAGAGCGTCGTCGAGTAGTAAAAGATCACGTTGATGCCGACGAACTGCTGGAAGGCGAACAGGATGATGCCGACCCAGACGATCGGCTACAGTCCGAGACGGTGCCCGCGCACCGACCCCTTCTCACTCGCCGCGTTCTGAATCCCGTCCTCGATCTCCCGAACGGAGACATCGACCATGGTGCGCGGAACGAGGCCGCCGAGGACGCTTCTCGCTTCCTCGGTCCGGCCCTGTGTGATCAGGAAGCGCGGCGACTCCGGCAGGGGCAACGTGATGAAGCCGTAGACCACCGAGGGAATGACCCCGACCAGGAACATCCAGCGCCACGCCGGAAGCCCGAGCACCACCTCGGAGGCGCCGCCGGCGGTGTCCGCGAACAACTGGTCGGACAGCAGCGCCGCGAAGATGCCAACCGTGATGGCGAGCTGCTGTAGTGACCCGAGCCGGCCCCGATTGCCCTTCGGCGCGATCTCCGAGATGTAGGCCGGTGCGATCACCGATGCCGTGCCGATCGCGATTCCACCCACGAGACGCCACAGCACGAAGTCCCACAGTGCGAAGGCGAACGCGCTGCCGACGGACGAGACCAAGAACAGGACCGCCGCCCAGAACATGATGCGCGTGCGGCCCCAGCGGTCGGCGAGACGGCCGGCCAGATACGCCCCGAAGGCGCACCCGAGAAGCGCTGACGCCACCGCGAGGCCACCGGCGCCCTCGGACAAACCGAAATGATCACTGATCGCGTTGACGGCTCCGTTGATGACGGAGGAGTCGAAACCGAAGAGGAAACCGGCGACGGCCGCCGCAACGGCGAGCATCCGAACACGGCCGGCACGATGATTGTCACTCAGGGCGGATTCTTCGACACGGTCCACTACTTACCCCTTTGTGTTCGCTTCATGACCGGCCGCACGGACTCCCTCTTCCGGCGGCCAAGAAATCGCGCATCAGCAGCAGGGGAAGCGGTGATGAAGGGCAGGTCGGTCAATTCAGGCATCGATACGGGCGGGCATGCGTCAACCAGGAACCGCGACCGCAGTGGTTAGCGCTCCGCGCCTTCGCATGCCGTCAAAGGTGAAGTCAAGCCGCATTCGTCCGTCGTTTACAAAGACGAGTTTCCTCTTCACCGATAGGTTCGACCTCTTACCTCAGTCGTGGGTATCGCGTGCTGAGATCTCCAACGACGGATCGTGCAGACGAGGAGCCGGGCGGGAGGCCGGCAGTGTGCGAGACAGCAGTTCCCCGCGTGGGAGCGCGTCGCCTCCGACGCCGGGGCGCGGACCCCGGGATCGACCGGGCCACCGTGGCCAGGATTGAAACCTGGGTCGGGGTGGAGGAACTCCTGGGCCGTATCCGCGACGCACTGAAGTTCCGCCAATTCCGGCCGGTGGAGGTGCGGCAGGCCCGCACGATGAGGACCGACGGTGGGAGGTCGCGCGCCGACTCCTACACGACGACGCCACGGCCACCGCCGACCGCGTCGCCAGCCGACTTCTCCTGCTCTATGCCCAGCACATCAACACCGTCCGCCATCTCACCGTCGACCACGTGCAGCGCGACGGCGACAAGCTGAAGATTCTGCTCGGGGACCGCCCGATCGTGCTGCCCGTGCCGTCGTCCCGACGATCAGCGGCTCTTGGAATCATCTCGTTTGGTGAGTCCGCGGTAGCAGATAGGGTGCTCACGTGCCCGGTGCTTGTGGGCGACCCAGGGCCGACTCGGCCGGCAACAAGCATGGTCAAAGCACGCCGCCCTCATGTTGGTTGTCGGTCAAGCACATATCAGCGTTGAGCGGAAGGTCCGACGTGAGTGCTTTCGGCGCCCTTGCCATTGTTACCGCGGTCATAGCGATAGTCACCGGTGCTGTGACGTACCCGCTCGTCCGGCGTGACCTCAGCCCGGCAGGAGCGCTGCTGGCCGCCGGATGCGTTGCCGCGGCCGTGGGCGCCGGCTGGCTGTTGACGCTTTTCCACGCGTTGCTCGGTTTCGCGATCGGGCTCGCGGTCTACCTGGTGACGCGCCGACGGTTGACGGGTACGCAGGCGATGATGGCCGGTGGCGCCGGCTATGTCGTCAGCACGCTGCTGTCCGTCGGCGCCTTGATGATGGCCCTCAGTGGCATGTAGAGCATGGCGTTGTCCGTGGGCTGGGGCGGGTGAAGGCGTGGGCAGTGGCCGGGCCGGCCGCCTGCGGATCGGCTTCGCCGCCTCCCTCGCGCTGACTGTTCTGCCCGGCCTGCTGCGCTCCTTCCGGCGTCGATTCCCCGACGTGGACCTGGACATCCACGAGATGACCACCGCACCGCAGATCGCCGCCCTGCACGACAGGACGATCGATATCGGTCTGCTGCGCGAACCGCCCACAGACGAGGCAGAGCTCGGTTTCCGGACCGTACTGACCGAACCGTTCGTGGCCGTCCTGCCGGCAGCACCCGCTCGCGACCCAACGGAGCGTTGAGCTGTCCCAGTTGGCGGACTCGCCCTTCGTACTCCTGCCCCGCGCGGTCGGCCCGCAGCTCCACGACCAGATCACCGGTCTGTGCGGCGCGGCGGGCTTCACACCGCGGGTGGCGCAGCACGCGGTGGAGTGGCAAACCGTGTGCGCCCTCGTGGAAACCGGTCTGGGCGTCTCCCTGGCCCCGGCGAGCATCCGCCGCATCCGCCTCAAAGGCGTCGCCTTCCGCAGGATCGAACCCGGCACCGTCCGCACACGAGTGGCCGTCGCCTGACGCGAGAACGACCATAATCCGCTGGTCACACGCCTGTTGGCGACCATCAGTCAAGAGGCGCCGGACAGGCCCCGGCACTCCAGCCGTAGAGCGTGAGCTTCATGTCCAGGATGGGGATTGTCGCCGGTATTGGCTGGTGCGGGAGTTGGCCGGTGCCGAGTGGCCCGCCCGGCTGACGGGAGTCGCCGGGCGGGCCTGACGGGGCCGGTCAGCCCTCGGTGAGGGCGGCGGTGGCGATCCGGCCCAGTTGTTCGGGCAGGTCGTCCGGGGAGCGGTTCTGGAGGTAGACCGTGGCGAAGACCGGGCCGGCCACCAGGGCATGTACGAGGTCGATGTCCGGGGGTGCCGGGAGCTCACCGCGGTCGACAGCTCGGCCGAGCAGTTCAGCGAGGCCGGCCTGCTGGACGGTGACGAAGGCGTCGTGGAAGCGAGCGGCGAGCTCCGGAGAACTGCGTACGTCGGCGAGCAGCCCCGGGATTGCGGCGGCGGCCGCCGGGGTGGTGACGTGGTCCACGATCTCCTGCACGAGCGCCGTCAGGTCCCCGAGCAGGCTTCCCGTGTCGGGTGGCGGGGGCAGGTCCGCGGTGTGCACGGCTGCCGCGAACACCATCTCCTGCTTCGTCGCATAGCGCCGGTAGATCGCCGCCTTACCGATCCGCGCTCGCTCGGCCACGGCGTCCACGGTCAGCCCGGCGTATCCGCTCTCCGTCAGGAGGCTGCGGGTGGCGGTGAGGATCGCTTCGTCGACCCGGTTGTCTCGAGGTCGTCCCATGCCGCCATGTTACGGTACTCACCGTTCCGAAACTCGTGGTTTCGTAAGGGGCCGATGGTGATGGTGATGGGACGCTGGGCAGGACGGATCCTGATGTTTCTGGGAGCGGTGCACCTCATCGTGCTGGGGGCGCAGAACGTCCAGTACATCGACGAGTGGTTCAACGGGACGCTGTGGGGGCTGCCACGTGACGAGTTCATCCACCCCCGTGGCGCGAACGGCGCGTTCTGGAGCTCGATCGGCAGCTTCGCCGTGCCGATGATGCTACTGGGCGCGCTCGTATCCGACCTGGCCCGGCGGCGCATCGCACTGCCCGCGTCCATCGGCTGGGGGCTGGCTGTGTGGTGCGCGGTGTCGGCGGCGATTCTGGAGCCGACGCCCATGCTGCTGGGGCTGATCCCGGCGGTGCTGTTGATCCGGGAGGCGCGAGCCGTCCGTTCGGCGTGAGGCGCCTTCGGTGGTGGCCTCGGCAAGTTGCGGGCCGGGAGGTGGGGGCTCAAGAACGCCAGGTCGCCGTCTGCCTCGTCTGCCTCGTCTTCGCCGACGCCCTTGCGCGGTGGCCTGCTCGGCCGCATTGGCCACGGCTGGGGCCCCGTTCCGCGCCGATGCGTTGGTCCAGAAGGCGCCGAAGCGAACGAGCGTCACATGCCGGGGCGACAGGAGGGAACAGCGCTGGGCCCGCAAGAGCCTGCAGCTGACCGCCGAGGCGGCGAGCACAGCACAGCACCCTCGATACGGACGGTGCAGAAGCCGGCGGACGTGGCGGTCCCGGGGCCCGCCAACGTCACCAGCGTGTCACAGAGCAGACCGTCCGGTCGGTCGTAACCACTGGCAGCTATTGTGACGAGGCAATTCGAACGGCCGGGAGCGGAGGTAGGTCGTGTCGGACGAGGGGCGGCTCATCGGCGGGCGCTACCGGCTGACCGAGCAGATCGGCCGAGGCGGCATGGGCACGGTATGGCGTGTCCAGGACGAGGTGCTGGGCCGCCAGGTCGCGCTGAAGCGCCTGCACCCGCAGCCGCAGCTGTCCGACGCCGACCTCGCCACGCTCTACGAACGCATGCGCCGCGAGGCGCGCAGCGCCGCCTGCATCGTGCACCCCAATGTGGTCGTGGTCCATGACGTGGTGGACGACAGCGGTCAGCCCTGCATCGTCATGGAGTACATTCCGGCGGTCACACTCGGTGATCTCCTCAAGGAGAAGGGCACCCTTCCGCCCGAGGAGGCGGCTCGTATCGGTCTCGGCATGGTCGCCGCGCTGCGGGCCGCGCATGCCGCCGGTGTGCTGCACCGCGACGTCAAGCCCGGCAACGTCATGCTCGGCGCCGAGGGACGGGTGGTGCTCACCGACTTCGGCATCGCCATGACCGCCGACGCCTCCACGCTGACCAAGACCGGCGAAATGGTCGGCTCCCTCCCCTACATGGCGCCGGAGCGGATACGCGGGCAGAAGCCCGGCCCCGCCTCGGATCTGTGGGCACTGGGCGCGACGCTGTACCAGGCGGTGGAAGGCCGGCCGCCGTTCCACCGGGACACCGCGATGGAGGTCGCGTACGCCATCGCCGTCGATCCGCTGGAGCCTGTGAAGCGGGCCGGGCCGCTGGCGCCGCTCATCGAATCGCTGCTGCTCAAGGATCCGGACCAGCGGCCGTCGGCGGAGCAGACCGAGCAGGCACTGCGGGCAGCCCAGTCCGGCGAATCGACCGACGTGCTGCTTCCGGCAGCGCCCGCACAGACCGCGGAACCCGTCCGGCCCGACGAGGGAAGCGAACGCCGCGAACGGCGCCGAGGCCGCAAGAAGCGCCGCGTCCTCGTCACGGCCATCGTCGCCGTTGCGGCCGCGATCGCGGCTGTCACGGGCGCGATCCACGCGACATCCGATCGTGAAACGGACGCCGGAAAGCGCCGCCCCAGCGCCGCACCGCCTTACACGCCACCTCCCGTGCCCAAGGGCTTCCACAAGGTCACCGAGAAGAAGTTCGACGCCTCCTTCCCCGTACCGGACGGCTGGAAGGTCGTCGCCCGGACGAGCGATTCCGTGACCTACGGCGACAAGTCCCGCCGGGTCGGCATCACGCTCGGGATGGTGGACCCCGCGGGTTCGCACCCCGTGGCGCACTTCAAGGACATAGAGGCGAACACCAAGAAGAACTACGACGTGTACCGCAGGCTGCGTATGCAGAAGACCACTTTTCGGGAACAGCCTGCTGCGATCTGGGAGTTCACCGTCCAGGGGCGGGCCCGCATGTACCGCGCCATCGACCTGGGCTTCGGCCGCGCGGGCGGCCGGGAGTACGACCTCTACCTCTCGGCCCCCAACACCCAGTGGGACACCCACCGCCCCGTTTTCGACAAATTCAGGGACGGATTCGCCGTGACTGATCACTGACCTTCCGCGGCGCTGTCGGTATCTCTGGCCAGAGGCGGAATGCGCCTTGAGCCCTCCCCCGCGACGACCACGCCGTCCTTGGCCGTCGTCAACGCGAGAGCCACGGTCAGGCTCGAGCGCCCTCGGCCCTACTCCAGGTCCGCTCGTGACCCGCCACTGGATAATCGTCCGAGCCGATAGCCGACGGCGGTACCTCGAGGACGAAGAAGAGGAAGTTGGGTTTGGTCGAAAGGTCATGGAAATCGTCGGGGAAAAGCTCTCGGGCGGCCGGGTCGGGCAGCGGCTCGCTGATAACGGAAAGACGGAAGCCGGCGGTGGCGAAAGCATCGGTCATCGCGTGCAACGGCTTGCGCCAGAACCTCATCGGGAAGGACTGTCCGTTGAACGTCCAGTCGAAGGTATAGCTGGTGGTCGCGAAATAGTCGGGCCGAGGATCCTGGAGCGTATAGGCCACGACAGGGTGATCCACCGACGCGATCAGTCGGCCGCCGGGCCTGAGCACTCGCCGTATCTCGGCCAGTGTCGGCTCCCAGTCCTCCAGGTAGTGCAGGACCAGTGACGCGACCACGTCGTCGAACGCTCCGTCGGCGAACGGCAGACGGTCGCTCAGGTCGACCCGGTGCAGGGCCGCCTCGTCACCCAGCCGCCGCCTGGCCAACGCCAGCATCCCGGCGCTGGCGTCGATTCCGGTGACAACAGCACCGCGGTCGCGCAATGCGGCGGACAGGGGGCCCGAGCCGCAGCCGGCGTCCAGGATCCGGCGGCCGGCCACGTCTCCGGCGAGGGCCAACATCGCGGGCCGCGCGTAGTACGCGTTCGCGAGGTTGTTCTCGGTTTCCGCCGAGTACGCCTCGGCGAAGCTGTCGTAGTCATTCACCTGGGCCGGATCGGCAGGCCGGGAGCTCTCCGGCACATCGGTTACGCGTTCCATCGCCGCAGCCTAGTAGTCACAAGAACCGCAGGACAGAATCCAGCTCGGCGAAGACGCGGGTGGCCCGCCGGACTTGGGTGAGCAGTTCAGAGGGTTTGCGGCAGGTCCTGCCGCGCCTGTCGGGCGTGGTGATCGAGTCCATGCGGGGGGGGTGGATGCGGTCACCTTGCGTACGCGTTCTCGTACGTCCTCGGCACGGTGTCCGCAGTGCGGCGCGAGTTCAGGGCGGGTGCATGGCCGGTACGAGCGGCTGCTCTCGGACCATCCTGATGGGAGGCCGGCAAGTGGGCATTGCGCTGTTGCGGCGGGCTGCCCGGTGGTGACGTTCGCGGAACAGATTCCGGGACTTGCGTCCTCACGCCCGGTACACCCGGTCGTGCGCAGCTCGACGGGCAGGTCGCCGTTGAGCGGGCGCGCCCACGTGTTGGCCACGACGAGGCGTTCGAACCTGGCTGGCTGCTGCTCGGGCGCGGACAGACCGATCGGCCCTCCCCCCGTCGTGCACGACCGGCGTGACCTCCCACAGGTGCAGGCGGTCAAGGAAAGCCGCGACCACGGTGGCCTGCTCCTCGCGGAGATACCGGTAGCCCAGGCGGGCCGAGGACAGTACGAAGCCGGGGGTCCAGGGCGACGGAGCGGAACTGGTCCCGCAGGGCACGGATCACGTCGCGATACACCAACTACCAGGCCGACGACGACGGGTGTGAGGCGATGGGCCGGCCGAGGAGCCCGGCGACACCGACAGCCAGATGGACATACCGATCCCACCTCCCAGTTCGGCTGCGGCGCCCCCTCCCCACGCTGCGATGCCTGCACGGTGGTTAGCCACGATGATTCTCCTCCTCTCCTGCATGACTACCTGTCTTGTTTCCAACGCTGGGACGCTGGGCGGTGCGGGTATATGACAGTGCTTACGTACCCGGCGGTATGCAGGTGTCAGGCTGACCGCACGGCGATCAGCAGGGCATAGCCGAGCGTGCCGTCCGCGACGGCGGTGCGGGCGGCCTGAAGGACTGCGGGGGCCGCAGCCAGGTCCACGCCCGCTTCGGTGAGCCGGGCCGGGGCGGTGATGCGGAGCAGGTTCAGTCGTGCCTCGATCTGGTCGATCATCCGGAGCAGGGCCGCATCGTGACGCTCGGTGGCCAGGATGCGCAGTCCCGCAGCGGCCAGGATGTCGGCGTACTCCGGGAGCGGGCGGGCGTCGGCGACGCAGGCGATTCGGGCTCCCAGACCGGTCAGTTCGGGTGGCAGTCGGTCGGGGGCGGCGGTGACGTCGGTGATGCCGACCCGGCCGCCGGGCTTGAGGACGCGGGCGAACTCGGCGGCGGCTTGTGCTTTCCCGGGGAAGGTGCACAGGGCGCACTCGCACACCACCACATCGAACACGCCCTCCGGGTAGGGCAGATGCTCGGCATCGCCGGTGACGAACGCGGCCCGCTCGGCAAGCCCCGCCGCTTGCGCGGCTCCTTGGGCGAGGGTGGTGTTGGCCGCCGCGTAGTCCACCCCGTCCACTCGCGCTCGGTACGAGTCGGCGAGCAGGAGCGCAGTGGTGCCGCGTCCGGACGCCACGTCCAGGACACGGCTGTTCTCGGCCAGTTGGAGGTTGTCGGCGAGGCGGCGGGTCAGCGCGGTGCCGCCGGGGTGGTAGGAGTCGCCGAGCAGGAGGGCGACGATGTCCTTGGTGTAGGCATCGGCGCAGCAGCTCTTGACCTCGTCGCTGTTCATGACTGCTGTTTCCTCGTCGTATCCGTACGGGCGGTCTGCGAGCCGTACGGAGTCGGCGCGAGCCGGCCCGCGAGCGGCAGCGCGTTCGGTACCACGTCCGCGACCGGCACGCCCGACATCTCGGCCCGCACCTGCTCGCGGTAGCCGACCGAGTTGTAGGCGCAGAACGGGATGAGGCGGCCGTCCGGGGTGATCTCCTCGACGCAGCACTTCATCAGCTGTTTGACGTTGAGGGTGTACGGGTCCTGGAAGTCCTGCACCACGATCATGAACGCCTTGTCCTGCAGGTCCTTCACGGCGTGCGGCAGATCGATGCCGCAGCTTTCCGCGCAGTCCAGCGCCTCGGCGGTGGCGCGGAGTTTCTCCTCGGTGGTGGCGGTGCCCATGAATGCGGAGGCCGACCACAGCTTCTCCAGCGCCTCCCGGATGCCGGTGTCGGGCATGACCCGGTTGGTGACGTAGTCGAGGTGGTCCTCCACGTCGAGGAGGCGCGGGATGGGCACGACGGTGCGGTTGCCCGGCTCTCCGTCCACCAGCAGGTAGGTGACGGAGCGGCAGGTCGGGAAGCAGCAGGGGACGGGGAAGAAGTCGCCCTTTTGGAACCAGCCCGGCAGCTGCTCATTGATCAGCTTGATCACGTCGGGGTTGGTGAGCCGGTTCAGCGGGTCGAAGGGGACGTGCCGGCCGGAGTGGGTGACGGGCTGGAAGGCCACCGAGCGGACGGCGGGATGGTCGACGCCGAACTCGATGATCGCACCCAGCTCGTGTTCGTTCAGGTCACGCTCCACGGCAGCCACGAGGGTGACGGTCAGTCCGGCGTCGGCGCAGTTGTCCAAGGCGCGCTGTTTGAAAGTCCGCAGGTCCCGCCCGCGGATCTCCCGGTGGGTGCGCTCCTCGAAGCCGTCGAACTGCAGGTAGATGTTCAGCGACCTGCCGGGGATCTGGTTGCGTTTGCCGAGCTCGGCGACGAAGTCCTGGTCGGTGGCGAGGCGGATGCCGTTGGTGTTGAGGGTGACGTTTCTGATCGGACGGTCCAGGGCCAGGTCGATGAAGTCGAGGATGTGCTTGTGGATGGTGGGCTCTCCGCCTGAGAACATCACCACCTCGGCCTCGCCCTCGCTCTCTACGAAGACGTCGAGCATCCGCGCGCACTGCTCGTGGGTGATGGAGTAGCTTCCCCTCGCCTCAGTGCGGGAGCCGCTCCCAGGCGGGTGGCCGGAATCGGCGAAGCAGATCGGGCAGTCCAGGTTGCAGCCGGTGTTGACCTCGATGATGCCGAGGCAGGCGTGCTGCTTGTGTTCCGGGCACAGCCCGCAGTCGCTGGGGCAGCCCTCCCGTACCTCTGTCTGGAAGGCGAGGGGGATGGTGCCGGGCTTGTTGAAGCGCGCCGAGGACAGGTACTCATCGGCATCGCCGTAGACCAGTGCCTCGAACTCGCCATGCTCGGTGCAGCGTTTCCGCAGGTAGACCTTGCCTTTGCGGATGTTGACCTGCGCATCGATCGGGGTCTTGCACAGCGGGCAGACAGACTTGGTGAACTCGACGAACACCTCGTCCCGATCCACCTTGCGCCGGGGAGCCGGGGCTTGGGTCATGGGGGTTCCTCCACTTGGCAGTGGTTGGGTGCGCGGCAGTTGGGCGGGGCTTGCGGCAGTGGCCAGGTTCGGCTTCCGGCCGGAAGGCGTCACGCCAGAGGCGCATTTGGGGTGAGAGGCGAGAACGTCGATCGGGCGGGCGCCGCGACGTCACGGGCGGTTTTCCCGAATCGGATCAGGCGGCCGGGCCGTGCCTGCGGCGTCGGTGACGGCGGATGGCAGCCCTCCGGCCCGGCACTGTGCTGGCATCGCCTGTGGCGCCAAGGCGTTGGCGACGGCTTCGCACGCGTTCATCACTGCTCCGCGTCCTCGGGGCGCCGCTCGTCGGCTTGGCGGCGCTCGTTCTGGTGCTGTCCGGGCGGGGGCGGCGCTCGCTGAGAGACGCGTAGCAGCAGTCCGGCGTAGAGCAGCATCAGCGCGTCCTGAACGAGCACGATCCAGCTCAGCGACTGGGTCAGATAGCGGCCGAAGCAGCCGCAGTTGTCCACTTTCAGCTCGCGGACGTACGCCTGCAACGCAAGTGCGCTCCACATGAGCGCCACTGCGGTGTACGCCCACACAGGCGTGCGGGCCATCGAGCGGGGGCGGGTCAGGAACCAGGCGCCGGACACCAGTTCCCCGGTGATCAGGACGCCGGCGAGGGCTGCCGCCCCGGCACCGGTGACCAGCCTGTAGGCAGCGAGGATGTCCGGCATCTCGCCGAGCGAGGCGAGCTGACCGGTGGCCATCGCCATGAGCACCGTGCCGAGTACGATCCGCAGCACCATGGGGCCGATGCTAGAAGCCGGGGCTGCCCGGGGAAGGTAAGCGCGCCACACCGACCGGCCGGTATGAGCTATCGGTGGTCGGCTCTGCGCTCGGCTTCGTCCTTGACCGAGGCGAGAGAGGCCGCGACGGTCCGTTCCCAGTGGGCGGCGACGGTCTGACCCCAGCGGGCTCCGGCCCGCCACAGGTCCGTACCCAGTTCTCCGTCGTACACCAGGCGCGTACCCGTCGGCTGCTCGGTCAGGACGAACGCTTCCGTCACGTGCGGCACCGGCCCTCGCACCAGCCTGAAGTCGACGCGTTCGGGCCGGGTGAAACGAACCGTCTCCACCGTCACGGCCCGGAACCGGCCATCGGCCAGCGGGGTGATGTGCGCGGCCAGCACCATGTCGCTGCCCCGCTCGAGTACCCGTACCTTCTCCCGCATCGCCCGCGTCGTACGCCCCAGATACGGCTGAGCGATCACATCGAACACCACCTCGCGGGGCGCGGCGATGTCGAACGTCTGCGGACCGAGGCGCCGCACCCGTCGCCCCAGCCCCACATCGAGCGGCAGTGCACCACTGACCAGCCCGGCATACCCGCCGACGGCGACGGCTGAGATGGCGGCAACGGAACCCGCGGCCCAGGCCGCGGCCCGGGCCGGGCGGATCCTCATGACGTGGCCTCCGGCTCACCCACCACACTGTCCACGGTGACGTGGTTGCCCTCGACGATCACCGTTCGGTCCGCTTCCGCGAGGACCGCGCCGTTCCATACAACCCGCAACATGATCTCGCCCCTTGCCGCACCTGAAGACGTTCCGCCGCCTGCCACGCTAGGCCCGAACCCGGCTCCGGTTCGGTGAGCGCGCCCGGGGTTCTTCGCCCAGCCGGCGAACTGGAAGGAGATGCTGCGCGCCCTGCGCACCGCCCCGGACCCGGGAAGGGCATCGTTCCGCTACGGCCTCGTCACCCGGCATGGGGGCTTCGCTTGCCCCTGCTCCCCCAAGCTCTTCGAGCAGGGGGACGCGCCCCGAAGGGGCGCGGGGAACTGCGCGACAAGCCACGACGAATCCGCAGTCCGCAAGCGTCGGACAGGGGCACCCCCTTACCGGAACAACGGAGAGGGCCGACCAAGATCCGCCGGACACGCCTAGTTGTATGAGGTCAGGACGTTGGTTACGCCTGCGCGTAGTCGGCTGGCAGGCGGTTGGCCTCCTGCTGCACCGTGTGGTCGGTGATAGTTGTAGTGGATGTTCCAGACGCCGAGGGCGCCGCGGCGTTGATCCTCGGAGAGCCAGCTGCGGGTGTAGAGGAACTCTTCAACGATGATCCGGTTGTAGCGCTCCACCTTGCCGTTGTGGCGAGGAGTGTATGGGGTGATGTGCTGATGACGTGCGCCAAGCAGGGCCTGGGTGAACGCGCTGGCGCGGTAGCAAGCGCCGTTGTCCGTGACGATGCGTTCCACGCTGGTGATGCCGTGGACTGCGAACCAGGCGCTCGACGGCCCTGGCGTGTTGGCTTCCCCGTCCATGGATCCGCCGGCCACCGCCGTCTGGGATCCGGCCGACCTTCTTCACGTCGATGTGGACCATGTGTCCGGGACGAAGGGCGGTGATCTGTCGTGGTTTCCGGTTCGATTCGCCGTTCGGGTCGATGAACCGACGGCGGGTCAGCCCGAGGGTGAGCAGGTGTCGCGACACGGCGCGGCGACTGATCGCTGGACCTTCGGCTTGGAGTTCGAAGGCGATCCTTGCAGCGGACCACTTGTGAGTGCGGCGCAGTTCTTCGATCCGGGCCACCGTGTGCGCTTTCGTAGCTGTCGGCTGGTGTCGGGGCGCTGACGAGCGGTCGAGCAGGCCCAGCTCGCCATGGCGGCGGTAGCGGCTGACCCACTTTGACGCGCAGGTGCGGGAGATACGGGAGATACCCATTTCCGCGGCGACGTGGGCGATCGGTCGGGTCTTGCATCGCTCGATGAGGCGGCGACGACCCTCGATGGACAGTGGCGCATTGGCGTGAGTCATGAACGCGCTCCTCGACGGGGTGCGGGGCTGGGGCGCAACCAGCCGGTCGCGCCCCAGCCCTGCGTGTGGGCCGTCATCTGTTCGACGCAGCCACTGCCTGGCCCTGGCGGTGCCGGCGGCCCGGCAGGAAGGGGAGAGGCGTCAGGCGGTGAGGTGGGCGCCGCCGTCTGTTTCGAGGACTGTGCCGGTGATGTTCGGGTTGGTGGCCAGCAGCACGATGGCTTCGGCGATGTCGGGCGCGGTGGCGATGCGCTTGGTGGGCAGGGAAGCGGCTGCCTGCGCGAAGAAGCCCTCTCGTTCCTCGGCGGCGAGCCCGTCCCACCACGGCGTGTCGACGTAGCCCGGGGAGACGGCATTGATCCGGATGGGCGCGAGTTCGGCGGCCAGCGGCTGGACGAGCCCTTCAACGGCGGCGTTGAGCGAGCCGATGCCGGCCGTGCCGGGCATAGCGGCCCGGGCGGTGACCGCCCCGACGAGAGTGACCGAGGCGTCCTTGCTGAGGTGAGCGAGGCCGGCCTGGAGCGCGGTGACCGTGGGCCAGTACTTCTCCTCGAACGCCTGTCGCAGGCCGTCTATGGACAACTCCCCGAACGGGCCCGTCCCGCCGTTGCCGGTGAGGGTGATGATCAGACGCTGGATCGGCGCGATCTGCGCGGCGAGCGCCGCGACCGCCCGGCCGTCGGCGGCATCGAGTACATGACCGTGGACCCGGCCGTCGATGGCGGCCTTCGCCCGGAGCATCCGCTCCTCGTTGCGTCCGGCGATGTGGACATCGTCTCCCTTGGCGGCCAGGTGCCGGGCCGTGGCCAGGCCGATCCCTGACGTTCCGCCGATGACGAGTGCCGTGGGCATGGTGAACTCCTTATTTCGAGACGTGGCGTCTCGAAGAGTACTTGTTTCCTAGACGTCGCGTCTCGGAATAGTTAGGCTTGGGCCCATGACCAGTGCCAAGACCCCGGCTCGCGGCCGGAAGCGCAGCGAGCAGACCAGGCTCGCGATCCTCACCGCCGCCTACGAACTCACGACCGAGGTCGGCTATCAGGCCGTCACGATCGAGGGCATCGCCGCCCGGGCCGGGGCGGGCAAGCAGACCGTCTACCGCTGGTGGCCCACGAAGGCGGACGTCCTGCTGGAAGCCTTGGCGGTCAAGGCCGATCTGAAGGTCTCCACCGCGGACCAGGGCTCATTCGAAACGGAGCTGGCCGTGTTCCTGCGGGACTCCGCAGCCTTGATGGCGCACCCGGGGGTGGCTCCCGTCCTGCGTTCTCTGATGGGCGAGGCGCAGCGGGATCCCGACTTCCGCCGCCGCTTCCAGGACGGCTTCCTGACCAAGCGCAGAGCCGCGCTGGAGACCCTCGTCGAGCGGGCCTCGGCCCGGGGCGACAAGCCCGCTCACCTGACCGCCGCCTTCGCGGCAGACGTGGTGTTCGGCCTGATCTGGTACCGCATCCTCGCCACCGAGCGCCTCCTCGACGAGGACGATGTCGCCGCCGTCCAGCACCTGTTCACCGAACACCCCGGCAAGGAGTAGCCACATGCCCGAGCGGATCATCGTCCTCACCGGAGCAACCGACGGACTCGGCCGCGCGCTCAGCCGCGAACTCGCTCACCACCCCGCGACCACGCTCATCCTCCACGGCCGCGACAAGACCCGGCTCGACGAGCTGGCCACCGAGCTGTCCGACGCACCCGCGTCGGTCATAACGGTGCGCGCCGACTTCTCCGAGCTGGCGCAGGTGCATCGGCTCGCCGACGAGATCGCCGGGCTCACCGACCGCGTCACGGTACTGGTGAACAACGCCGGCATCGGCGGCGGGGAACCCGACGGCACGGACCGCCGGCTCTCCGCCGACGGGCACGAGCTCCGCCTCGCGGTCAACCACCTCGCCCCGTTCGCACTGACGCAGCGGCTCCTGCCCCTGCTCGACCGCGGCGCACCGGCCCGCATCGTCAACGTGGCCTCGATCGGCCAGTCCCCAATCGACTTCGACGACCCGTCCCTCGAGCACCGCTATTCCGGCATGCGCGCCTACGGCCAGTCCAAGCTCGCCATGATCACCACGGGGTTCATGCTCGCTCGGCAACTCGACCCGCACCGGATCACGGTCAACAGCCTGCACCCGGCCACGTACATGCCGACCAAGATGGTCCTGGAGTCCGTCGGCCACAGCATCGACTCCCTCGAAACCGGCGTGGCGGCCGCCCTGCGCCTGATCCTCGACCCGGAACTCGACGGCGTCACCGGACAGTTCTACGACCGCACCCGCGCCGCGCAAGCGCACGCGGACGCCTACGACCCGGGCATCCAGCAGCAGCTCTGGGACCTCAGCACCCGCCTCACCGAGCGGATCCGGTAACCCCCCAGCATTGACTCGCACGACACTGCGCATGTAGCCGACGTCATCAACGTCCTGACCCGCAACACCTAGTCGACCAGTGAGTGACTCGACTTCGACAGCCTGCGCGCGCTGTTCGCCGCCTGGGACGGCCGACCCCGTCTCCGTCCGGCGCGCGGCATGCCGTTGACCAGCCGGTTGGGGAGCCGTGCATGCCGTGGTGGGCTGCCGCCTCCGGGCTGGTTCGGCGCAGTCGGCGGCCTCGGTCGAGGCGGAAGCCTTCGCGGGCGGCGGCCTGGCGGATGGACGACGCCAAGCCCGGTAGCTCCGGTGACTCCTTGTCCTGCCGAACCGTCGCCCTGGCCTCGGGCCTGCTTCGCGTAGCGCCCCATCCCCAGAAAGCCCGGTCAGCTCCAACGCGCAACGTCAGCAGCAGACGACTACCTCGGACACGACGCTTCGGCGGTTCAAGGGTGGGGCGAGTCCAGGGAGGCGTTGGCGGCGTCCGGCGGTCTCAGCAAGCGGCCGATCACCAGGCGGCCCAGTGCGATCAGGGCGTCGATCGGGGGCAGTGCGGGCGTCCGCCACAGGCGAACGGTACTTTCTGGAGGCGGACTTGGCGGAGAGGCCGGTACTTTCGTTCGCGATACTGGATGATCTCCTTGCAGGCAGCCGCAACCTACTTGCGACCGCTACAAGGTTCGACGCGGTGTCCTCCGACCAGGAAGGGCCCGGTCCGTCCCGCGCCCGGACCACAGTGACTGAGAGAAGAACTGCCATGACGAATGAACCACGGCCTCGCCGCAGGATAGACACCACGGTCCCGCACTCGGCTCGGATCTGGAACTACTGGACGGGAGGCAAGGACTACTACGAAGTCGACCGCATCGCCGGTGACCGGTACATCGACAACTACCCACCGATGCGCCTCTTTCCCCCGGAGAGCAGGGACTGGCTGCGGCGTGCCGTGACCTTCCTGGCGAAGGATGAAGGGGCCAGGCAGTTCCTGGATCTCGGTGCCGGGCTGCCCACCAGCAACAACACTCACGAGATCGCACAACGTATCGCCCCTGAGTGCCGGGTGGTCTACGTCGATCACGACCCGCTGGTGATCACTCACGTTGAGGCCCTCCTCACCAGCACGGCGGAAGGCGCTACGGCCTACGTCGAAGAGGACATGGAAAACACGGACCTCGTGCTGCAAGGCGCCGCCAAGACGCTGGATCTGTCAAAGCCCGTCGCCGTGGTCATCAGTGACGTGCTGGGGCACATCGTGGAGTGGGACGAGGCTCTCGGGCTGGTGCGGCGCCTGATGGACAGGCTTCCGTCAGGCAGTTGGCTGGCGATGAGTCACTCCACCGCAGCCGACGAGGGGCACCGAAAGGTTCAGGAGGAGTACAACCGGAGCGGTGCGATCCCTTACATCTTCCGTGAACCGTCCAAGACGGTGCAGCTCTTCGACGGCCTCGAGCTGATCGACCCTCCTGGGTACACCTCATGGCCCCGTTGGATGCCTGATGCGGACACCGGGACAGCCACCGACCGGGCAGGTTGGGGCGGAGTCGCGCGCAAGCCATGACGAACGGCACACGCCGTGGCCCACAACGCGGCCAGTTAGGTGCCGGTGGTGCAAGTGGCCTCGACGGCCAGGTGCAGCGCGGCGGAAGCCGGATTGGCCGAGAGCCTGCACAACTGACGTACTGCCGCACGTAGTTGCGCAGAGCGGAGCGCCCGCAGCCGTGCACGACCCGCAGGTCGGCAGACCATTCGCCGACGTGCGTTTCTGGTCGTCGACGCCGCTGCGGCGCTCGTGCTGCACGGCGGACCGGACCGGACCTCCTGGCGGCTCTGTTCCGGCGCACCCGAACCCCCTGGGCCCGACGATCTTACGAAGGACCACCTCAGGCCCGCGCCGCCTGGAAAGTAGGACAAGCTTAAAGATTCTCAATTGCCAGCATGGGCTGCGTGTTCGGGGGGTAACGTGCGGTGACCAAGCCGAGGTGGTGCCCCGCGGGCCGGAGGATGTCCTCCGCGGCAGGCACCTGTGTACGGCGATCGTCTGCCGCCCATGAAGATCAAGGAGCTGAACGTCAATGTCGAACTCGCAAGGGTCGGGCATCCGTAGCGACATCCCGCACTCGGCGCGGATCTGGAACTACTGGATGGGCGGCAAGGACAACTATGAGGTCGACCGCACCGTCGGGGAGGCGTGTCTGGAAATCGATCCGGACATCTCCACCATGGCCGTTCAGTCGCGCCAGTTCCTCATCCGCGCAGTGCGCTACCTGGCCAATGAGGCCGGCATCCGGCAGTTCCTCGACATCGGTACCGGCCTGCCCACCATGCAGAACACGCATGAAGTCGCACAGGGCGCGGCACCGGAGTCCAAGATCGTCTACGTCGACAACGACCCGCTGGTGCTCGCCCACGCCCGGGCGCTGTTGATCAACACCACCGACGAGGGGGTTACGAGTTACATCAACTCCGACTTCCACGATCCGGAGCAGATCATCGCCGACGCCCGGAACGTACTGAACTTCACCCAGCCGATCACCGTCATGTTCATGGGCGTGCTCGGCCATGCCCGCACCCACGCGGACATGCTGAGCATTGTCCGCACCGTCATGGACGCGGTGCCCTCGGGCAGCCACCTCGTTCTGTGGGACGGCACCACCGACAGCCAGGCATATGTGACTCTCTGCGAGGAATACGCCAAGACCGGTGGGGCCCCCTACTACCCGCGCACCCAGGACCAGATCCGCGCGGCGTTCGACGGCTTCGAGTTCGTCGACCCGGGCTTCGTCCCCATCATCGAATGGCGGCCCGAGTCAACCGAGATCGGCGAGCGGCCGCAGATCGCCGCCTACGGTGGAGTCGCACGCAAACTGTGAGTCCGCGTCCCACGCGGCGCTCGGCCGGGGCCCCTATTTTGCGGGTCCCGGCCGCGTGCTTCGGCGTCCGGTCCGGGCGCAACGGCTTGATCCGCGACACCTGGCGGCGCCCCCCTCAGGCCCACTCCCACCCGATGCCGAGGATGCCGGGTCCCGCGGCGTGCCGGATGAGATGGACCGAGCGGTTGCCGCCGCTCAGCGTCAGCTCCTGCGTTCCGCTCGGCCGCGCTCCGGCCGACGTACGTGCGAAGCTGTGGCACCGGACGGGGAGCTCCGCCGCGTCGAACCCGACCTGGAGCACGTACTGGCCGCCGCCGAAGCTGAAGCCTCGTACGTACTCATGGCTGACGCCGCCGGTACCGTCCTCCAACGCGTAGCCGAAGACGTAGGTCTCCCCCAACCGCAGCCGGGTGTCGAAAAGCAACTCCGTCACCACGACCTGGGCGCTCACGTTCCAGCGGACGCGTCCCACACGGCAGTTCTCGCCCGCCCGCACCCGCACCCGGTCCGGCGCGCAGCCCGGGTCGCCGTGGTGGATGGCGAGGTAGCGGTCGATGCCGTCGCGGTGGGCGCGGACGGCCTGCTGGGATGAGCGGGAGAGCAACTCGCGGCGCGCCCCGATCCGTACGCGCTCCCAGTGGTTGAGGGTGTGCAGCCCTCCGTCGAGCGGTGAGTCCAGCTCCGCAAGCAGCGTACGCAGCACATCGGACTGTTCGAACAGCGTCTGGTACGGGCGCGAGGCGGGCCGGTCCCGGCTCCCGCCGCCGGTCTGCTCGAGCAGCCGCAGCAGCGACTCGGCGGGCAGCCCGAGGACGTCCTCCAGTGCGCGTACGGCGGTCAGCGACTCGGGGCGGCGCGGACGCCGCGCGCCCTGTTGCCAGTAACTGAGACTGGTGACCCCGATGTTGATGCCACGCAGCGCGAGCCGGTGGCGCACGCGGTGCAGCGCGAGGCCGCGCGCCTCGATCGCGGTGCGCAGGGCGAGGTGGAAGGGGCCGGTGCGCAGCACCCGTTCGAGCTCGCCGGGGATTCCGGAGTCCGTGGAGTGAACGTTCACAGCCGACGCACCGTCCTTCCGCCCCTCGCCAGCCCGTGAGCCGGGCCCGTTCACATGCGCTCCCCCGCTGTTCACATCTCGTTCCCGTCCCGTATTGAAGCGTGTTGACCAGACACCGACAACTCACGATGCTCAACGGCAGCATCCGGATGCGCTCCTCCACCCCCTTCGTTCCCTGGGAGGATCGCCATGTCCCCACTGACTCTCCGCCGTCGCGCGGCCGGCCACAGGCCGCGCCGCGACGACCGCGGCCGTACGCGACGCAGACGTATCACCCTGGCCGCCGGCACGGCGGCGGCCCTGCTCGCCCTGCCCACCGCGATCGCCACTGCGGCGCCCGACGGCACGGCTCCGTCGACCGACGGCCCGCGCCCGCTGGCCGCCAAGCGGCTCGACATCTCCATGCAGGCCCAGGAGTTGAGCAACTGGTGCTGGGCGGCGGGAGGCAACACCATCTCCACCTACATGGGCAAGAACTACAGCCAGAACGCCTTCTGCAACGCCGCCTTCGGCCGCAGCCAGGGCAGTTCCTGCCCCAACAGCCAGGCCACGCTGGGCCATGTGCAGAACGCCCTCGACTGGATGGGCATCAACCCCGGTTCCTACGTCTCGGGCTGGCTGCGTTACAGCACGGTGCAGAGCGAGATCAACGCGGACCGTCCCGTCGAGACCCGCATCCTGTGGAGCTCGGGCGGCGGCCACATGCATGTCCTGTACGGCTACGACACCAGCCGGAACTGGGTCTACTGGGGCGACCCCTGGCCGTCCAACACCCGCTACAACTGGGCCTCGCACAGCTGGTACATCGACAACAACGAGTTCTCGTGGACCCACTCGCTCTACCGGATCGGAGCGTGAGGTCATGACCAAGGTTTCAGCCGGGAGGCGCGCCTCCCTGCGCTCTGCCGCGAGCGCGGGAGCCCTGGCCGTCGCACTTCTGGGGCTCGCTCCGTACGCACACGCCGACGACTCCGCCACCGAGCCCCCGGCGCCGCCCAAGGGCGCGGCGGACGCGGCCCGCCAGGCGGCATCCGACGGCGCGACGCTTGAGACCCTCTCCCGCTTCTTCGCCCGCGACGGCGCCGTCACCGCCGCAAAGGCGGATCCGCGCATCAAGGGCAAGACCGTGCCGGTCTACACGCTCTCGGCGGACTTCGTTGCCGCGCCCTCCGCCGCGCGGGCCGCCGCACAGCCGGTGGCCGAGTTGAAACTGTTCGCCAGCAATGCCGTCTCCTCCTACGGGCAGCGGGCCTCCGTGATGTCCGCGCGTACCGCCAAAGGCTGGCAGGTGGTCAACATCGCCACGGGCGACGACGAGACGCGCTACGCCGCCGAGGGCGCTGCCAAGGCGTCCGGCGGCACCGTCTTCCAAGAGCCGCAGATCGACGCCTGGTACGTGCAGGACGGGACGCGCGTCCTGCCCCTCGACCCCGACGCGCGGAAGGCGGTCGGCGCGAAGGGCACGAGCCTGAGCGCCTACCACGCGCGGGTGCACGACGCGTACGGCGACAAGCTGCCGGGCTCCGCCTACGACAAGAAGGGGCTGGCGGGGGGCTTCGGCCCGCACGAGGAGAAGGCTCACAAGGCAGCGGCCGCCGCCGCGGGCAGCGACGACGCGCAGCCGCCGGCCCACGCGCTGGGTCTCGTCGGCGCGAGCGCAGCGGTCATCGCGGCGGCCGCGAGCGGCACCTGGCTGGTACGGCGCCGCGCCCGCCCGCGGCACGACTGACCGATCACCGCACCTCGGGCCCGGACCGCATCGCCGGTCCGGGCCCACACACGCACACTGGATTGCCAGGGACCGTAAGGGGTATGCGCGCGGGAACTTCCGGTGGGTTTCACGCCGCCCTCCGTGTGGCGGCGTCGGCGAGGGTGCGCAGGGCAGTGGTGGCCGCGGGGTGGAAGGGGCCTTCGTCCAGAACCGCCAGCGCCTGGTGTCGGCGGTCAGAGATCATTTCTTCGATGGTTTCGCGGGCTCCGGTGGCCGTGAGGATGTCGCGGACGGTGGTGGCCTCGGAGTCGTCCAGGTCCGGCTTGCCCAGCAGGGCGTGCAGGGTCTCGCGCTGCGCGGGTGCGGCGCGCTGGAGGGCCAGGGCTGTCAACGGGGTGTGTTTGCCCTCGCGCAGGTCGTCGAGGGCGGGCTTGCCGGTTTCCGCGGGGGCGCCGAAGACGCCGAGAAGGTCGTCACGGAGTTGGAAGGCCTCGCCGAGGGGGATGCCGAAGGCAGAGCACGCGTCCAGCACTTCCGCACCTGCTTCGGCGAAGGCAGCGCCGATCTGCAGCGGGCGTTCGACCGTGTAATGCGCCGTCTTGCAGCGGGTGATGGCGAGTGCCGCATCGAGGTCGGTACTGGGATGCCCGGTCGCCACCAGATCGAGGTACTGGCCGGACAGCACTTCGCTGCGTACGGCGTCCAGCAGCGGTACCACATCGCGCAGCTGCTGTGGCGTGAAGTGCGCGGTGCCGACGGCCCGTTCGCTCCAAGCCGCGGCAAGGTCTCCGAGCAGCAGCGCCGCACAGGAGCCGAAGCGGGCTGCCGCTGCGGCAGGGGTGCCGGCCTGGCAGTGGGCTGCCAGGCCCCGGTGGGCGGTGCGCCGGTCCCGGCGAGTGGGCGAGCCGTCGATGATGTCGTCGTGGATGAGGACCGCGGCGTGGAGGATTTCCAGCGAAGCGGCCAGGCGCAGCACGCCTTCGGACGTTGCGGTGCCGTTTTCGTCGGCGGCGTGCGCGCCTATGACGCACAGCAGCGGGCGGATGCGCTTTCCGCCCGCCCTGAGGAAGCCGCGTAACTCCTCGACCAGCGGCGCGAGTTCGGGGCGGAGTGCCGAGTGTTGCACGTCGTCGAGAAATGCATCGAGGGTGGCATCGATGTCTTTACGGATCATGTTCAGATCGAGCGGCGCATGGGGTGCGGAGGGCACGTCGGGGGGTCCTTTCTCCCTGCCCGGCCCGGAACCGCCGGAACCGCCGGATCCGAGCCGGGGGGTGTGCGGTAGTGCCGGCGGTGTCAGACGCGGTCCGCGGCGATGAGGAGATATTGGAAGCTTCCGCCCTTGTATGCGGCCAGGAAGGTCTCCTCGATTCCGGTCGCCAGCGAGGAGCGGGCACGCAGTTCCCAGTACGGAATTGCCGCCTCGGTCAAGTCGAGCACGGTGATCGGGACGAGGCGGTGCGCGGCCAACTGCCGAAAGTACGTACTCCGGGAATGGATGTCGCAGATGTAGTGGGCGTTGATGGTGGACACCTCGCGGGAGGGAAGCCCGTAGGTGTCGTTGTAGCAGCCGGTGATGGTCACGTACCGGCCTCCGCGTTGCAGCAGCCGGGAGTGCTCCGCGAACAGCTCACCCAAGTCCACATACATGGTGGATTCGTTGTTCCAGATGCCGCGGAACGCGCCCTTTGTGAACCCTGTGTCGAGCATGTTCCGGACATGGAAGCGCACGGAATCCGATACCCCGCGCTTCTCCGCCTGCCCGTTGGCGAACGCTGCCTGTTCCTCGGAAAGGGTGACCCCGTCCACCGAGCATCCGAACCGCTGGTGGGCCACGAAGGAGCCGCCGCCCCTGCCGCACCCGGCGTCCAGGAGCCGGTCCTCGGGCCGGATGTCACCGAGGTGGTCGGCGAGCGTGTCGGCCTGGGCCTGTTCCAGCCGGTGCATTTCCCGGATCACGGCCTTTTCGCGGGCGTGCTCGGGTGTTTCCAGAACGGACCAGTCGACCGGACCGATGCCGTAGTGGTGGTGGTAGAGACCGTCCACCTCGCCCAGGCGCAGATTGACCGGGTTCTTTTCGGTGTCCCAGTAGGTGGCGACGGACTGCTGGTAGGGGTCGGTGGGTGCCGCGAGGGAGGTGTGCGCGGACATGGTGATGTCTCCTTCTTCGGGATGCGGGTCACTCGGATGCGGGGCCGTGGTATCGGCGGCTGGTGGCGTGCCATTCCTTGCCACCTGCGGTCCAGGCCCATACGCCGTCGAGAAATCGGCGGAGCTGAGGTGATGCGCTGTCGGCGAGAGTTGCTGCTTCGGCTTCGAAGGTGCGCATCAACTGGTCGTGGTGGTGGGCGGTGCGGTCCACGGCCTCTTGGAGCGTGCAGCCCTCTTCCGCCTCGATGACCTTCGGCAGGCAGAAGTCGAAGCCGTGGGTGCGGGTTTCCTTCTCCATCGAATAGAGATCGTTCACCAGCACGCTCGCCGTGCCCGCCAGCACGCACAGGCGCCGGACTTGTGGCTGCGCGTATTCGGAGAAGGGCACTTCGTACCCGCCGACCGCGTCCGTGATCACCATGCAGGGGAAGAAACTGTTCTCCTGTCGGTGCATCAGGAACTCCCAGACGGGAGGAATTCTCCCGGATATCCGCCACTCCGCCTCCTGGGAGTAGGCGACGAACATCATCGTCAGCTCGTAGCGGAGGCGGAACACCTGAGCCCAGGTGCCGTGCCCGGCCAGCCTGTCGAAGGCGGAGCGGAGGGCGACCAGAACGGTGTCCTTCCGGACGACCTGTTCGAACTGGCTCTGGTACGGCTCGGGCAGATGGATGGGGTCCAGCACGGCGTGCGCGGTGGTCAGGTTGAGCCCGATGCGCCGGGGGTCGGCGTCCGAAGCGTCACCGTCCTGGTAGAAGTCGTCGATGGACCACTCGGCGAGGGCGCATTGTGCGGCCGTCAGCAGCCGGTCGGGGTCGTCGCAGTCGGGGTGGGTGAGCATGGCCAGACGACCGAACTCGCAGTCCCGGAGCCGGCCGAGGTGCCCTCCGTACGCGCCGATCTCCTCCGCCCATGCCACCAGGCGGTCGTCCACCTCGTCGGCCAGTGAGCGGTCGTCGCGCAGCGGCGCGGGACAGTGCAAGGGGGGAATGGTCAGGGCTTCGGTCATGGTGCTGTCTCCTGGGATTCGCCGGGTTGCTCCGTGCCGGTGCACTGGGCCGCCTGGCCGAGCAGGGATCGGACGCCCCGGGCCGGGGTCAGCGTCCGGGGCGAGGTCCGGCGCCGGGGCAGGCCGCGAGGCGCTGGGGTCACGAGCGTCATGTGCCCACTCCCTGCTCCACAGGTTCCGGCACCGTACGGTCCCCGTCCTCGTCCGGCGGTCCCTGTTCCGCCAGCTTCAGGGCCTCCTCGACGAGGGATTCGGCGATCAGCGCCTCGGGGACGGTCCTGATCACCTCGCCCTTCACAAAGATCTGCCCCTTGCCGTTGCCGCAGGAGACGCCGAGGTCGGCCTCTCGGGCCTCGCCGGGACCGTTGACGACGCAACCCATGACGGCGACGCGCAGCGGATACGGAAAGCCCTCGAAGGCGGCTTGGACCTTCTCGGTGAGGGTGTGGACCTCGACCTGGGCGCGGCCGCAGGAGGGGCAGGAGACGATCTCCAGTTTCCGAGGACGCAGTCCCAGCGCCTCCAGGATCTGGCTTCCTGCCTTGACCTCCTCGACAGGTGGCGCGGACAAGGACACCCGGATGGTGTCACCGATGCCGTCGCCGAGGAGGCGGCTGAAGGCGACGGCCGACTTCACCGTGCCCTGCAGCGCCGGCCCGGCCTCAGTCACACCCAGGTGCAGCGGGTAGTCGCATGCGTCGGCCAGCAGCCGGTAGGCCTTGATCACGGTCTGCGGGTCGTGGTGTTTCACGGAGATCTTCAACTCGCGGAAACCGTGCTCTTCGAAAAGGGACGCCTCCCACAGCGCGGACTCCACAAGGGCCTGGGGGGTGGCCGAGCCGTACTTGGCGAGCAGCCGCTTGTCCAGCGAACCGGCGTTGACACCGATACGGATCGGCGTTCCCGCCGCCCCGGCCGCCCGGGCGATGTCGGCGATCCGATCGTCGAACTTCTTGATGTTTCCGGGGTTGACGCGGACTGCCGCGCACCCGGCGTCGATCGCGGCGAAGACGTACTTGGGCTGGAAGTGGATGTCGGCGACCACCGGTATCCGGGAGTTGCGGGCGATGGCGGGGAGCGCGGCGGCGTCGTCGGCGGAGGGAACGGCGACCCGGACGATCTGGCAGCCGGCGGCTGTGAGCTCGGCGATCTGCTGGAGCGTGCTGTTGACGTCGGCGGTCACGGTGGTCGTCATGGACTGTACGGAGACCGGGGCGCCACCTCCTACGGGCACGTCGCCGACATGGATCCTCCGTGAGTGACGCCGGGCGGGGCTTCGGGGAAGTTCGGGGAGGCCCAGGTCAGTGGCCATCATGCGCTCCTCGGTGTGGTGAGGACGGGGTGCGGAGAACGTCCCGCGCGGAAGCGGAGAACGGCGTCGGTGATGCCGGCAGCGTCCAGGCCCGCCTCCCGCAGCAGCTCGCTGCGGGAGCCGTGCGGGAGGAAGGCGCGGGGCAGCCCGAGATTGATCACGGTGCTGTCGGCTCCCGCGTCGGCGCACGCCTGGGCGAGGGCGGCTCCCGTTCCGCCGGTCCGGCTGCTGTCCTCGACGGTGACCACGAGACGGTGCCGGGAGGCGAGATGCACCAGAGCGGGGTTGACGGGGACGAGCCAACGCGGGTCCACGACGGTGGTGCCGATGCCGTGCTGCTCGTCGAGTGCCGCGGCGGCCGCCACGGACGGTTCCGCCACGGCCCCGGCCGCGACCACAAGGGTGTCCAGGGGCTTGCCGCTCGACCGGTGCAGCAGGTCCATGCCGTCCATCCGGCACAGAGCACCGATGTCAGGACCGGCCGTGGCCTTGGGCAGCCGGATCGTGGTCGGCCCGTCCCGGGTCTCCGTCGCTTCCCGCAGTAGTTCGCGCACCCGGGTGGCGTCCCGCGGAGCGGCGACTCGCATGCCGGGGACGACGGACAGCGTGGTCAGGTCCCACATGCCGTGGTGGCTGGGGCCGTCCGGGCCGGTGACCCCGGCGCGGTCCAGGACGAAGGTGACCGGGAGGCGGTGCAGCGCCACATCCATGAGCACCTGGTCGAAAGCGCGGTTGAGGAAGGTGGCGTAGATGGCGACGACGGGATGGCAGCCACCCATCGCCAGGCCCGCGGCGCTGGTGACGGCGTGCTGTTCGGCGATGCCGACGTCGTAGACCCGATGGGGGAAGCGTTCGGCGAACGGCTGCAGACCGACCGGGCGGAGCATGGAGGCGGTGACTCCGACGAGGTCGTCCCGTTCGGCGCCCAGGTCGGCGAGTGCGTCGGCGAAGACCTTGGTCCATGAGGGCGCCGCCTGCTGCGCCGGAGCGCCGGTGGCCGGGTCGAGGGTGCCGACGGCGTGCAGGCAGTCGGCCTCATCCGTCTCGGCAGGCGGGTAGCCCTTGCCCTTGACGGTGACCGTGTGCACGACCGTGGGCCGGCGCAGAGCCCGGGCATGGCGCAGGGCGGCTTCCAGCGCGCCGATGTCGTGACCGTCGACGGGGCCGAGATAGGCGAAGCCGAAATCGGTGAACACATTGCGGCGAACGTCCATCTGGCTGCTGCCGCTTCCGCTCCGGCCGGCGCGCAGGGCGGCCAGATGGGCGGCGATACTGCCGCCGGTGGGGGCGTAGGAGCGACCGTTGTCGTTCACGACGACGATGACGGGCCGGCCGGCAGCGCTCCCCAGATTGTTCAGGCCCTCCCATGCCATGCCACCCGTGAGCGCACCGTCGCCGATCACGACGACGACCGGATGGCTGTTCCCGGTGAGCGCACGGGCCTTGGCCAGTCCGTCGCCGTAGGCCAGCGCGGTCGACGCGTGGGAGTTCTCGATCCAGTCGTGCGACGACTCGTCCTGCTGGAGATAGCCGGAGAGCCCGCCCCGCCGGCGCAAGGTGTCGAAGTCGTCGCGGCGGCCGGTGAGCAGCTTGTGCACATACGCCTGGTGACCGATGTCGAACAGCAGCGTGTCCTGCGGTGACTCGAAGACCCGGTGCAGAGCGAGCGTCAGCTCCACCGCGCCCAGATTCGGGCCCAGATGCCCGCCGGTGGCACAGACCTTGTCGACGAGGAACGCCCGGATCTCGCCCGCGAGTTCGGGCAGCCGCGCCGGAGGAAGGGCGCGTATGTCGGCAGGGTCGGCCACCAGCTCCAGCAGGGGGTCCGTGGCGGTCTCGGCAGTCATGCGCGCACCTCCTTGGGCGGAGCGAAGTAGACGTCCTCGACAGCCGTGCGGTGCTCGTGGACCTGGACCGGGCCCAGCCCGCCCAGTGCCGCGACGACCTCGTCGACCAGCGCCGGCGGGGCCGAGGCACCCGCGGTCAGCCCGATGCGGTGCGCATCGGCGATCCAGTGCGGTTCGATGTCACCGACACCGTCGATCAGATGGGCCGGAACACCCGCACGGCCGGCGAGCTCGACCAGGCGCATCGAGTTCGACGAGTTGCCCGAGCCGACGACCAGCACCACATCGACCTGCCGCGCGATGGCCTCCAGCGCGTGCTGCCGGTTGGTCGTCGCGTAACAGATGTCCTCGCTGCCAGGGCCCCGCAGGCTGGGGAATCGCTTCTTGAGAGCGGCGATGATCTGCGTGGTCTCTTCCATGGCCAGGGTGGTCTGCGTCAGGTAGGAGACCCGCTCGGGATCCTCCACTTCCAGGTCCGCCACGTCTTGCGGAGTTTCTACGAGCACAGTGCGCTCAGGGGCCTCGCCGAGGGTGCCCTCGATCTCCTCGTGCCCGGCATGCCCGATCAGCACCACGGTGTCGCCGCGCCGGGCGAACCGCAGCGCCTCGTGGTGGACCTTGGTCACCAGTGGGCAGGTCGCATCGATCACCTTCAGCCCTCGGGCCTCGGCCTCCTGCCGTACCTGCGGGGAGACGCCGTGGGCGGAGAAGACCACCATGGCCCCTCGGGGGACCTGGTCCAGTTCGTCCACGAACACCGCCCCGCGCTCTTCCAACCGGCGGACCACGTGCTTGTTGTGCACGATCTGTTTGCGCACATAGACAGGGCCCGAATCCGGGGGCCGTCGGGCCAGTGCACGCTCGACCACTTCGATGGCCCGCTCCACCCCGGCGCAGAACGACCGCGGCGCGGCCAGCAGCACCGTGCGGGGACGCACAGCCATGGCCCACGCCGTCAGAGTGGAACGTGCAGTCGGCAGCGCAGCGGCATCCGCGGTGGCCAGAGCCAGCGCCGCGGTGGGGGAAGGTGCTTCCGCGGGAGCGGTGCGCTCCGCGGGGGCGCCGTTGCCGTTGTCCGCCGGGAGCGGTAACCACAGGGCCTGGGCTGTGGCTTCCTGCCCGGGCGGAGGCGCCGCCAGGACGGCCGAGCCGACCGGCACCTCTTCCCGCTGAAGAGAGCCCGCGAGCAGTGGTGCCGCCGGGCACTCGGCTCGGCTCCCGTCGGGCAGCCGGACCTGTTCGGCGACCACCACCCCGCCGTCGGCCATGGGGGCGGATACGCTCATGGAACGGATGCGGGGCTGGAGAACTTCCTGCACGGTGCTGCCTCTTCTCATGGCTCTCGGGGCGTTCGCCCCCGCGCACACCGAGGCCGGGCATCACGGCCACGGGACGCCCGGCACACGGACTCCGGCGGAATGACGCCTGGCACACGGACTCCGGCGCAAAGGGGTCAGGACTCGCTGCCGGTAGCGGTGGCCGTAGGTCCCGGGTTGGTTGCCTTCACATCCCGGAGGCGGCGAGGGAACCGGACGAGCCACCCGTCATCGCGGCGAGCTTCCGGGCGCCGAACCCGACTCGGCGCTCCGGCATCGGTCACCAGGCGGTAGGCGCCCTCGGGCACCGTCGACGCGGGGGCTCCACGGCTGTCTCGATCTACCCTTGTGCATGCTCCTTCGACGGAGATGGGTACGCCTCCTGCGTAAGTCACCCCACCACCACGGGAGAAGGCCGGACCCGTCATCGATCCGTGAAAGCGATGAACGTTCCCTTGTGAATCCCGTCCCTTGGAGGGGCGTCGGCCACTGTGGGTCGCGGACATCGAGCCGCCGGGCCGAATCCCCGCCTCGCTCTTCCGACCGGGCGTGTGCCCGCCCGCGGGTGGTCCGTGACCGTGCGGACCCATGCCGGCACCGACAGTAGAAGCAGCGCTGCGAAACGGAGCCATATCGGTCACCTGCAAGGCTCCGAGGAGGGGATTCCGGAACCCCTGGCCGGAAGGCGCTGATCCATTCGATACCAGGGCCCGCCGAAAAGGTCCGATGTCCACGGTTCACCTCTGGGCCATACTCCGTGCACCTGGAATTCGTATGGCCACTCTTCTATCGAGTTGCTGGCCGGGAACCGTGTGAGGCTCTTCCTCCGCGCCAGCCGTCTCAGTAGGCCCGATGCCAAGGATCAAAAACGTGGATGCATCCAAGAGGCCGAGAGCGATCGCCGGGGTCACCATGCTGGCCCTTGTCAGTGTCCTCACATTGAGCTCATGCGGGACCATAGATGCCTGGTCCGAAACCGGATCGGCTGAGGAAAAGAAACTCGCGGGCAGGGTGAGGGTGGACGGCTCCAGCACTGTCGCCCCGCTGTCCACGGCCGCCGCGCAGTTTTACGCCATGGAGCAGCCCAAGGTCAAGGTCACCGTGGGGACTTCCGGGACCGGTGGGGGCTTCAAAAAGTTCTGTGCCGGCGAAACGGACATTGCCGACGCCTCGCGCGTGATCAAAGACACGGAGAAGGCGGCATGCGAGAAGAACAACGTCAAGCACGACGAACTCTCCATCGCCAATGACGCCCTGACCGTCGTGGTCAACAAGAACGTGCACTGGGTGGACTGCCTGTCGACCGAGCAGTTGAAAAAGATCTGGAAACCCGGCTCCGAGATCACGAACTGGCAGCAGGTCGACCCGAAATTCCCCGACGAGCCCCTCAAGCTCTTCGGCCCGGACACCGACTCGGGCACTTTCGACTACTTCACCAAGGCCATCAACGGCAAAGAGGGTGCCTCCCGTACCGACTACCGCTCCACCGCGGACGACAATGACACGGTTCGGGGCGTCTCCCGATCCCGGAGTGCGATGGGCTACTTCGGCTTCTCATACTTCGAGGGGAACCAGAGCAACCTCAAATCCCTCATGATCAACGATGGGGACGGCTGTGTCGTCCCCAGCATCTCGAGCGTGCAGAACGGCACATACAAGCCGCTGTCCCGACCGCTGTTCATCTATCCCACCACGAAGGCGCTCAAGCGTCCGGAGGTGGAGGACTTCATCGAGTACTTCGTCGAGCACCACGAACAGATCACGGCGAGCACCCAGTTCATCCCGCTCAACTCCGAGCAGGAGGACAAGCTCGAGGCGGACCTCAAGCGACTGAAGAAAGCGGCCGGGTGACCCCGCTCCCCCACGGCGGGTGATCCCCGAATTCGCGTAATCCCCGAATTCGGCTGACGCCGCGCCGGTCCCGGCCGGTGCCTCAGTTGGCCAGTAGCACGAGCTTGCGGCGCACGTGGCCTTCCTCGCCGACGCGGTGCGCCTGGGCGATGTCGGTGAGTGAGAACGTCTGTACGGCGGGCGGTGCGAATCGACCGGCTTCGATCAGCGGGCCGATCTCGTTGAGCACGTACAGTGCGCGGCCGGTGTCGCCGCGGCTGAATCTGACGCCGTGCTCCTGGGCGCCGGTGAAGTCGGCGATCGTCACGACGTTCGCGGGGGTGCCCGCGAGTCCGATGAGTTCGGGCAGTACGCCGCTGCCGGCGACATCGAGGGCCAGGTCGGCGCCGCCGGGAGCCAGCGCGCGGACTCGCTCGGCCATGCCCTCGCCGTAGGTGACAGGGTCGGCCCCGAGAGAACGCACGTACTCATGGTTGGCCGGTCCGGCGGTGCCGATCACCCGTGCCCCGCGCGCGACGGCCAGCTGGACCGCGGCGCTGCCGATGTTGCCAGAGGCACCGTTGATCAGAAGCGTGGAACCGGCTCCTACGCCGAGCTGGTCGAGTGCGCGCGCGGCCGTCTCCAGCGCGGAGGGCAGTGCCGCGGCGGCGGCGAAGTCGAGCGAGGGTGGGATGGGTGCGTAGTAGTCCAGCACCGCTGATTCGGCCTGGGCCGCGCCCTCGCCGGAGAGGCCGAAGACGCGGTCGCCGACGGCAACATCCGACACACCTTCGCCGAGTTCGTCGACGACGCCCGACGCCTCATGGCCGAGGGTCTGCGGAAGCTCCTGGTCCATCAGGCCCTGGCGCTTCTTCCAGTCGCTGACGTTGACACCGGCCGCGCGCACCACAATCCGGACCTGGCCAGGCCCGGGATGCGGGTCGGGGAGCTCTGCGATTTCCAGGACATCGGGGCTTCCGAATCTGCTGAATCGAGCTGCCTTCATCGTCCGCTCCGGTCTCGGCCCTGGGTCCAAGGTGCCGCACGTTCGACACCGCCGGGTTCCGCCCCTCGCAGGCACTATAGATCGCCGAGGTCAGCCCGCCGGCCCAGATCTTCAGCTCTTTCTCCCCGTCGGAGCATCCCTGGTCCGCGTCGTGGAGCACCCGATCGAGTAGTGACGTGGATCACATTGAATCCCGTGAACAATCCACCGTCCGGCGCCATCACACAGACCGTAACGACCAGTGGCTCCGGCCGGGGGAACCCTGCGCAAGCGGGCGGCCGGGCCGCATCTCGTACCCATGGGGGGGACCTTTCATGAAGACCATTCGCCACACTGCCCGTACCGTCGGCCTCGTCGCTGTCGCTGCCGCCGCCACCTTCTCGCTGACCGCCTGCCAGAACGACGGCAGCAAGAACAACGACGCCGGCTCCTCACCCTCCGCCGGAGCGTCGAAGAACGCCGAGGCGAAGGACTCAGCCTCGACCGGCTCCGACTCGGGCTCTACGGGCAGCGGCAGCGCGCCGAGCCGCAACGGCGGCAACGGCAGCAACGATGGCAACAGGGCCATCGGCGGCACCAGCCCCCTGACCGAGGCCACAACCGCGGGCGCCAACACCTCCACCTGCACCGTCGGCAAGGTCTCCATCCGGCTCCAGCACACCGGCGGCAGCGCGCCGGTCATCCTGCTGAAGGCCACCAACAACGGCAGCACCCGCTGCGACCTGTACGGCCACCCCTTCGTCGGCTACCCGAACGCCCAGGCCCCGATCCAGACCGGCGGCGGCAAGCCCCAGTCCGTGATCTCCCTCCAGCCGGGCAAGTCGGCCTACGCCGCGCTCAGCCTGGAGAAGGGCAACGGCGGCAACATGCACCGCGAAAAGCAGCTCACCGTCCAACTGGCCGACCGCAGCCTGCACGCCACCGGCGCCACCGCCAAAGTCAACGCCCCCACCGGCGCCGGCCTCGCCCT
Source organism: Streptomyces sp. CA-250714 (assembly GCF_050936705.1). Classification (NCBI taxonomy): domain Bacteria; kingdom Bacillati; phylum Actinomycetota; class Actinomycetes; order Kitasatosporales; family Streptomycetaceae; genus Streptomyces; species Streptomyces sp. CA-250714. Next base: position 206,361 of record NZ_JBNJMI010000001.1, read on the forward strand.
CAGCGACAACTCCACCGTCACCTACTGGAACAACACCCTCGAAGAAGCAATGCAGTAACCCGCACCGCCCCGCCACACCCCGCAAAGGGGTGTCTCCCAACCGACGACGACCGGGAGACACCCCCGCACGGTGCACGCCCCTTCGCCACCACCCAGCCAGACCACTGGGAACACCCCACACCACGAACCTCGACCCATCCGTGTGACGGGCGTGCCCTACGAGCCGTGAACCACCTGCCACCGCGCACCGTGAACAGCCCACCGGGTTCCTCCCGTTGTCACCCATGACACGGGCATGCGGCGGCAGCCAGCACCAGGAGACCAACGGCTGTCACTCGACTACTGCGCCGCCAGAAGGCAATACAGAACAGCAAGTTGGCCCTCCCGCTCGGGCCTTGAGTGACAGGTCCCGCCGCTCTCAAGATCGACACATAGGGGGAACAATGCACATCTCGTTTCTGATCTTCAGCGCGTACGGGATGGGGGGAACCGTCCGTACGACCTTCAATCTGGCGCAGGCGCTCGCCGAGCAGCATGAGGTGGAGATCGTGTCGGTCTTCCGGTACCGGGACAGGCCGTTCTTCGAGCCGGGCAAGGGCGTACGGCTCAGGTCGCTGGTGGACATGCGCCGGCACAGCGCGACGTATGACGGTGGTGATCCCGAACACGCCGTCCCTGCCAAGGTCTTCCCGGTTGCCGATGGGCAGTACGCCCGGCACAGCGCGTTGACGGACCGCCGGATCGGCGAGTATCTGGCCGGCACCCAGGCGGACGTCGTCGTAGGCACACGCCCCGGACTCAACGTGCACGTGGCCCGGCAGACGCGCCGTGGCCCCGCGCGTCTGGGACAGGAGCACCTCACGCTGGCCACGCACTCCGCGCGGATGAAGCGCCTGCTGCGCCGCACTTATCCCCGGCTGGACGCGGTCACCACGGTCACCGAAGCCGACGCCCGCGACTACCGCAGGACCTTGCGGCTGCCCGGCGTGCGCGTCGAGGGGCTGCCCAACAGCGTGCCCGAGCCGGACGTCACGCCTGCGGACGGCAGCGGCAAGTGGGTCGTCGCCGCGGGCCGACTCGCCCCCGCCAAGCGATACGACGTACTGATACGCGCCTTCGGCGAGGTCGTGCGCGAGCGCCCGGACTGGGGCCTGCGCATCTACGGTCACGGCCGCGAGCACGACAAGCTGAGAAATCTCATCGACGAACTCGGCCTCTACAACCACGTCTTCCTCATGGGCTCGGCACATCCAATCGAGGCCGAATGGGTCAAGGGAGCGATCTGCGCTGTGACGTCGAGCCTGGAGTCCTTCGGCATGACGATTGTCGAGGCGATGCGGTGCGGCCTTCCGGTCGTGGCAACCGACTGCCCGCATGGGCCGGGAGAGATCATCCGCGACGGCGAGGACGGACTCCTGGTTCCCACAGGGGATGTGAGCGCGATTTCCGGTGCGCTGCTGCGCCTCATCAACGACAAGGACCTGCGTGTGCGGATGGGACGAGCCGCGCTCACCGCGTCGGCGCGGTTCGATCCCGCGCAGGTGGCCGCCCGGTACGAGGAACTGCTGACCTCGCTGGTCAACCGCCGGGCCAACACACTTCACCGAGCACGCGGCACCCTCCTCGGCGGAGCGTACGCGGCCCGGGAGACCGTACGGACGGGTGTGCGACACGCCCTGGAAGGAGCACGGGCATGATCCAGCTTGTCCCTGACACGTCAGTGCTCAACACTGCGCCGGCAGCCCCGCCAGATGTCAGCTCTTCCCCCGGCCGCAAGCCCCACCGCCCGCGCGCCGACTGCACGGCCGACAGCAACGGGGGCCTTACCTTCGACGTACGGCTCTTCGACGAAACCGCGAGGGACGCTGCGGCTTCCGATACGAACGAGCATGCTGCCGTCCTTCTGCGCCTGCGCCACCATCACGGCCCCGACGCCTCCCTCAGGCTGCCCCTCACCCGTGCAGCGGCAGACCGCGGGCTGCGCGCCACCCTGCCCGCCACAACGTCGCTACGGGAGGGGCGCTGGGACGCCTACCTCGCCTGGGCCGACGCGGAGCCGCAGCGATTGCTGCCCGGGGTACTCGACCTGCGTTCCCTCACCGGCGGCGCGCTCTTCGACGCACACGCATGGCTCGGCGTCCGGATCCCCTACGCCACCAAGCACGGCAACCTCACCCTCCGTACGTGGGTGCGGCGACCGCATGCCGAAGCAGGGGCGTTGCACGTCGACGACAACACCCTCGTGCTGCACGGCAAGCTCTACGGCACGCAGCTCACCACCACCGCCAGCCTGGAGGCACATCCCCGCGACTCCGCGGCATTGCCCGTGCGCGTTCCGGTACGCCTGGAAGCGGAGGAACGCTCCGGACGGGAAACCACACCGGAGTACGCCCCCGACGGACCGCACGCGGAACGCGGGTTCGCTGCCGAACTGCCCTTCACCTCCCTGCTGCCCGGGCAGCAGGTCTGGGACCTGTGGCTGCGCCCTGCCGCGGATCAGGAGCCGGTCCGTCTCGCACGGATCCTCGATGACATCCCGGACAAGAGGCACATCTTCCGCTATCCATCGCGGCAGGTGGCGAGCCCCGACGGCGCCGCCCACTCGGTGAGGCCGTACTACACGATCAACAACAACCTCTCGGTGCAGGTGAGTTGAAAGGGGCCCAGTGCAGGAGCGGTAACAGGCAATCAGCCAGCAGATGGCCTCTCACTCTCCGGATGAGTCTCCGTAGCGGGTGGCCAGCGCGGCGGCGCGGTTGCGTAGGGCGGTGCGCAACGACTGCGGGGTCAGGGCTTCCGCGTCCATGCTGAGCTGCCACAGCGCCCATTCGGCGTGTCGTGAATCCTGGAAAGTCACCTCCAGCCGCAGCCAGCCGTCCGCGTCGGGTTCTTCCGCGCGGACGGCCAGCGCGGTGTCCAGCAGCTCCTCCCGTCGCGCCGGGTTCAGCCGTACGAGCACGGTGATGTGGTCGCCGCCGGAGAGGAACTGCGCGGAGCGTTCCCGCCAGATCCGGTCCAGATCGACCCGGTTCGGTCGCTGTGCGGTTTCGGGGAGTGCTTCGGCGGCCAACACCCGCGACAGCCGGTAGGTGCGGTCCGCGCCGGATCGCGAGGCCAGCAAGTAGGCCCGGTCGCGTACGGTGACCAGGCCGATCGGGTCCACCGTGCGCCACTGTGGCGTCTGGCCTGTGGCCGCGTAGTGGATGCGCAGCTTGTGTCCGGCCAGCACCGCGCGCCGGACCTCGATCATTGTGGTGTCGGGCACCTCCTCGGTGACCAGCCGACGTGAGAGCAGGTCGGTCTCCGGGTCGACGAGAAATCGCTGGGCCGCGTCGTTCGCGGTGGCCCGGTGGCTTTCGGGCAGCGCGTCGACCACCTTCCGCATGGCCGAAGCGAGCGCCGAGCCGAGGCCGAACACCTGCTCGCCGCGTCCCGATCCGGCGGCCAGCAGGGCAAGGGCCTCGTCGTGGTTCAGACCGGTGAGCTCGGTCCGGAAACCGGGCGACAACGCGAAACCGCCATGCCGACCGCGTTCGGCGTAGACCGGGACGCCGGCCGCGGACAGCGCCTCGATGTCGCGCAGCACGGTGCGGGTGGATACCTCCAGCTCGCGGGCCAGCGTGTCCGCAGTCAGCCGACCGCGCTGACGCAGCAGCAGCACCAGCGAGACCAACCGGTCGGCGCGCATGCCAGAACTTTATCGGAATACGTGACCAAGGATGTCGTGATTTGTTGCGAGGCTCCTGGACACGACGTCGAAGCCGGTGGCTACCGAGCCGATGGACGTACGTGATCCCGATGAATCGAATGGAGCTGACGTGGCAGTGGAACGAACGGCGGTCAACCCGGTGACGTGGTCGGTGGAGATGGGCTTCAACCAGGGTGAGGTCGTCTCCGGGCACACCCGGACCCTGTACATCTCGGGGCAGACCGCGATGAACGGCGACGGCAAGCCCGAGCATGACGGTGACATGGCGGCGCAGTTGGCGCTGAGCATCGACAACGTGGAGGCCGTGCTCGGCGAGGCCGGCATGTCCCTCGCGAACCTGGTCCGGCTCAACGTCTACACGACCGACGTCGATCTGCTCTTCCAGCACTACGGCGTGCTGGCGGGACGGTTGGGCGCCGCCGGGGTGGCGCCGACCACCACGATGCTCGGGGTGACGCGACTGGCGATACCGGGCCAGCTGGTCGAGCTCGAGGGGACCGCCGTCGCGTGATGCGGCCTCGCCGCCTCCGGTGCCGGTGCCGGTTGAACCGGCACGAGTAGCAGGCAGAAGGGGTGATTTCCGGTGCTCAGAATGGTGACGATCGGCGTCTACGGCCTCGACGGCGAGTCCTTCCTGCAACGACTGCGGCACGCAGACGTCCGCCTGCTGCTCGACGTACGTCAGCGCCGCGGTGTCCGTGGACCCGAGTACGCCTGGGCGAACTCGCTGCGGCTGCAGGCGGCCCTCGCCGATGCCCGGATCGCCTACGAGCACCATCTCGAACTCGCCCCGACCACCGAGCTACGCCGGCTCCAGTACGCGGAGGACGCCCGCCAAGGAGTCGGCAAGCGCTCGCGCCGCGAACTCGCTACCGAGTACACCCGCCGCTACACCGCCGAGATCCTCGACAGCGCCGACCTCACGCCGGTCGTGTCGGCGCTGTCGAGTGGTGGGGTCGCGGCGCTGTTCTGCGTCGAGCGCGACCCGGAGGCCTGCCACCGCTCATTGATCGCCCAGCGGTTGGCCGAGCAACAAGGGGTCACGGTCGAGCATCTGCGGCCGTGAGGATGGTGCCCGAACAATCTGCTGGGCCGTCCCGCTGCGCCAGGCACTGAAGGGAATTCTCGCGAATGAGTCCTCGACAGCGTCCTGGGAAATACGGTTGAGGGCCGGCACACCCCCTGACAAGCTGCCGATATGATCGCTGCTGAGAGGTCGAGCTGTCTGATCGTGACGGGGATGCCCGGGGCCGGGAAGTCGACGGTGACCAGGCTGGTTGCCCAGCGGCTGCCTCGCTCCGCCCGGCTCGACGGCGACCACATCAGCAGGCTGGTTGTCAGCGGTCGCGTCGGCGCCCTGGGCGAGCCTGCCGACGAAGCGGCGCAGCAAGTGGAGCTGTGCAACCGCAACCTGTGCATGCTGGCGAACAATTTCTCCGACGCCGGTTTCACGCCCGTCATCGACTGGGTGATCCCCGACCGTAAGCAGTTGGACTTCTTTCTGAGCCTTCTCCCGGCTCGACAGGTGCTGTTCGTCGTCCTCTCGCCGGGCATCGACATTTGCAAGTACCGCAATACCCTCAGGGATCCCCGCGAGCGGTTCGACTTCGACGGCTATGAAGCGCTCGACGCCGATATGAAGCGCGAGCTCGGCGAGATCGGCTGGTGGTTCGACACCGCGGCTCTCACTCCCGGCGAAACCGCCGACCAGATCATCCACGAAGCTCCCCGGCACGCTCTGGTCTCCTGACTACCGGTTGGCGGGACGGTCAGTGCCCGGTCAGATGGCGGCTCAACGAACGTAGCAACGACCGACGTCAGCAACGCTGGAGCGTGATCGAACAACCGGTCCTCGGCGAGCCACAACGGTCAGTTGTACGCGCCTAAGGTGAACCAGTGGACACCGAGGCATTGCGATCGTTCGTCCGGGCGGCCGAGCTCGGACAGTTGCAACATGCGGCCGATGAGCTGGGCGTGACACAGCAGGCAGTCTCCAAACGGATCGCCGCCCTGGAGCGCGAGGTGGAAGTCCGGCTGTTCACCCGTACCGCCCGAGGGGTTGAGCTGACGCCCGATGGCCAGGCGTTTCTCCCCCACGCGCGGAGCATCGTCGCGAGTGTTGAGCGTGCCATCACCGCGGTCAGGCCGGGCGCCCGGGCCCTTCGGATCGACGTTCTCGGCCTGCGAAGCGCGCAGGCTGTGGTTCTGCACGACTATTGGCGGTCGCATCCCGAGACCAACCTCGACGTGGTGACCCTCCGGGTCAGCGACCCACGCGTGGCGGTCGCCGCCGTCGAAGCAGGCGATATCGATGCCTCGTTCCGTACCGTCACCGACTCGGGCACCCTGCCGCCCGACGTGCAAATGGTCCACGCTTTCCACTCGCCGCTGGAACTTCTCGTCGGCCCGAGACATCCGCTCGCCTCCGCGCGAACGCTTACGCCATCGCAGCTGCGTAAGCACCGGATATGGGTGCCGGGTATCGCACCGCGAAGCGAATGGGCGGAGTTCTACGATCAGCTCGCAACTGATTTCGACCTACGTATCGATGCGGCAGGCCCGCATTTCGGAGACGAAGTGCTCCTGGAGACCCTCGCGGCATCCGCTGGTGTGGCTACGCTCGTCGGGGCACGCGACCGGTACATCTGGCCGACGGATTACGACCTACGCCGCATCCCTGTCGTGAATCCGACCCTCGCGTACCCACTCTCGCTGATCCTCCCCAGAAAGAATCCACATCCAGGGCTCCGTGGAATCATCACCCACCTCGGAAGCCTGCCAAAGCTCCCTGAGACGGTCTGGCTCCCGTCCTGGGCCCGACAAAGGTGACCCGACCCGGCTGCTGACAGCAGCCTCCACCAGCGCCCAGTGAGTCTTATCCCGTCACCGGTACACCAGAAAGGATCGCGGCATGTCCAGCGACCGTCTCATGCGCATTCACAGCGCCGAATTCCAGGCCATGGCCGAGCGGGTACTGCGGGTCACCGAGCTCACCTCCCGTCTGAACGTCCTGCCTTTCGACGACGAGGCGGGCAAGGCGGACCTGTTCAAACAGATCCTCGGCAAGCCGCTGCTGGGGAGAGTCACCATCTATCCGCCCTTCTACACGGACCACGGTCTTCAATTGGATTTGGCGGAGCGCGTGTTCATCAACCAGAACTGCACGTTTCTGGACTACGCCGGTATCCGGCTCGGCGAGCGCGTGATGGTCGGACCGAAGGCCACGTTCATCACCGTCGGGCACCCGGTCGATCCCGAGGATCGACGGGGATGGCTGAGCGGCGCGCCAATAGATGTCGCGGAGAACGTGTGGATCGGGGCCGGTGCCACGATTCTTCCGGGGGTCAGCATTGGCCGTGATGCGGTGGTCGCCGCCGGCGCGGTCGTGGCCGATGACGTTCCGCCGGCAAGCCTGGTGACCGGCAGTAAGGCAACCGTGCACCGGCAATGGTGACGACCTCTCCGGGGCGCGGCCACCATCACTTCGCCGCTACCCGAAAGGCCATGCGCGTTGCCGGCAAGGCGCACTGATCCTGCTCACCGCCGCGTTTCCGCCGGCATTGAAACGCGTGCCGTGCTGTCAGTGCGGCAGCGTCCTCGCGAACGCGGCGTAGCGGCGTCGGAAGTCGGCGAGGTAGCCCGCGAGGTCGTCCGGGCCAATGCGGTCGCCGCGGCCCCCCTTGGAGCGGATGCCGTGCTTGGCACACAGCGCCTCCAACTCGCTGAGGGACGGTTCACTGCCGCGTGTCTCCAGATGTTGCGCCCAGACTCGATAGATGCGCCAGCTCAGCCGGTACCGACGCAGGGTGCTCGGGCTGATCAGAGCGCCACCTCGGCCGGTCATGCCCTGGCTCCACAAGTGGTCGGCCAGCTCCGGGAGGCTGGGCTCCTCGCCCAGCAGATCCGTGAGGTCTGCCCATGCCTGGTAGTAGCGGTCGACGAGTGTCAGGTTCCCCTCCCCCACCGAATGCGCCGACGGCTTCGACTCTTCCGCTTCCGCTTCCTGCCGCGGTTCGTCCGCTACGGCATCTTGATCCGACGAGGGCGCGGCCGTGCCGCCTGTCTGCGCGTCCGGAGGCGTCTGCGCGGGGGCACGGTCGTACGGGTCGTTCCCGGGTGGCTGCTGAAGCTCTTGCGCAGCGCCGGGCGTCCCGGCGTTTCCCGGTACCGGTACGGGTTCTGAGCGCGGAGTCTCCGGTTCGGCAGCCGCGGGAGCCTGCGGCACGGGGAGGCCCTCGTCCGCCGACGGCTCAGGGCTGGGACGGGGGAGGCTTCCGTCGCCCGCCGGGACGGTCCGGCGCGCGTAGTGGGCTACCAGCGTCTCCTCTTCGGTGTAGCCGTCCGCACCCAGGCGGGACCACGGAGCGCCGAGATCGGCGAAGCGCGGATCTTCCTCTTGCAGGAGGTGACTCGGTTCGGGAGCGCCCGTGAGGAGTGCGAGGGAGTCCGTGGATAGCTCTGCGGCCAGCAGCCCGGTGGGTGCCGTCTTGGCGAGCGGTACGCCGTAGCGGGTGAGTTTGAGGGGCATCAGTGCTTCGACCGGTGCTTTGCGCTTCCAGGAGCGGCCGTACTGGGCGCGGAGTCTGGTCTCGTAGACGAGGCGGTCCTGTTCCATGCGGATCACTTCGTCGTAGTTGCGCAGCTCCCACAGCTTCATCCGCCGCCACAGCCGGAAGGTGGAGGGGAAGGCCAGCAGCCAGCGGGAGAGGCGTACGCCTTCCATGTGCTTGTCGGCGGTGATGGCCGCGACGCGGCCGGCCGCGTGCCGGGCGGCCTCGACGGTGACGACGAAGAGCACCGGGATCACCGCGTGCATCCCCACCCCGAGCGGGTCGGGCCAGGCGGCGGCGCCGTTGAAGGCGATCGTGGCGGCCGTCAGCAGCCAGGCGGTCTGCCGCAGCAGCGGGAACGGGATCCGGATCCAGGTCAGCAGCAGATCCAGGGACAGCAGCACGACGATGCCCGCGTCCACACCGATCGGGAAGAACGGCGCGAACTCGCCGAAACCCTTCCGCTCGGCCAGCTCGCGGACCGCCGCGTAGGAGCCCGCGAAGCCGATCGCCGCGATCACCATGGCACCGGTGACCACGACAGCGATGAGTATGCGGTGCACGCGGCTTATGCGCACCCCCTGCCCCTGCACAGGAGCCCCCCGTTGTCTCATCGCTCTCGTCCCTGGTGAGGGGTCAGTATGTCTCATGAGCGTCAAGCGGGCTGAGCTGCCCTGGAAGGAGGGAACGGGGGTTGGCGCTGACGGCCACGATGAGCGGCAGCCGCGGCGTAGGTGATTGCCGGCCTCATAGCCGGGGTCCCTCAGCGGGACGCGCGCAGGGAAGCGTCCAAGGCGGTCATGAGCTGGGCAACGCGGTTGTTGCCGGTCGGCGCGAGGGGGTACCGGCCGAGAACATCGATCAAGACCGGTGTGGCGCGCTGCCGAGCCTGCTCGATCGCCATGTTCCCGACTTCGGGATCGCCGCCTGCGTTGATTTCAGCGATGCGCGCTGCACTCGCAGCGGCGCGCAGGATGTGGCCTACCTGGTGAGCTTTCGCGATCGGGTGGAGGTACGGGGCGGCTGCGGCGTCGCCGGCGGCGCGCGCAGCGAGACGTGAGGCCTCGGTGGAAGCCTCCTTCGCTGCTCGGTGTGCGTCCAACGAGGTGACACGTTGCAGCTTGGTCCTCCGCGCACCGTTGACGAACTCCCATGCGGCATCAAGGGCCGCGCGGGGCCGAGGATCATCGGGGTTGGCGTCCTCGAACACAGGGAGGACTTCTAGAGCGGTCTCTGCCACGTAGCGTGCTACGACCCGCAACTCGTCCATGGTCAGCTCGAAGTCACCGGACACGGTCCCCGTCATGAGGTGACTCTCCCCTCCCTGAAGGGAGGGGCTTCATTCCTCGCGGAATGAGGTTCCTGATTCATCGGACTGCGCCTCCCCGGAAGACTCCGGGGCCGGTCTTACCGGTCCTCCACAGGCGTTTCAGCTCTCGACCAGCCCGGCCGCGAGTAGGTTGCGGGCCGCGTTGACGTCGCGGTCGTGGACAGTGCCACATTGCGCGCACGTCCAGGACCGCACCTTCAGCGGCATCTTGGTGTTCATGTGGGCGCAGCCCGGTGTGGAGCACAGCTTTGAGCTGGGGAACCAGCGGTCCACAAGCAGCAGTTTTCGCCCATACCAGTCGGTCTTGTACTCCAGCATGCTCCGCAACTCGCTCCAGGCCGCATCCGAGATGGCGCGTGCGAGGGAGTGGTTGCCCAGCATGTTGCGGACGGTCAGGTCCTCGATGGCGATGGCTTGGTTCTCGCGTACCAGCCGAGTAGTGACCTTGTGCAAGTTGTCGCGGCGCCGGTCGGCGATCCTGGCGTGGATGCGGGCGACTTTGAGTCGTGCCTTGACCCTGTTCTGCGAGCCCTTCGCCTTCCGGGCCAGAGCCTTCTGAGCCTTGGCGAGCTTGCGCCGGTCGGCGCGTTCGTAACGCGGGCTGGCGATCTTCTCCCCCGTCGAGAGGGTGATGAGGTGCTCCAGCCCGGCATCGACACCGACCGCCGCACCCGTGGAGGGCATCGGGGTCACGGTGTCCTCCACGAGCACGGACACGAACCAGCGCCCCGCACTGTCGCAGGAGACCGTGACCGTGGACGGCTCCGCGTCCACGGGAAGCGGACGATGCCACACGATGTTCAGCGGCTCCGTCGTCTTGGCCAGCTTCAGCGCCCCGTCCCGAAAGGTGAAAGCGTTGTTCTGGAACGTCGCCGACTGCCGCGACTTCTTGCGTGACTTGAAGCGCGGGAAGCGAGCCCGTTTGGCGAAGAAGTTGTTGAATGCCACCTGCTGAGCACGAAGCGTCTGCTGCAACGGGACGTTGGAGACCTCCCGCAGGAACTCGGACTCGGCGTCCTGCTTCCACGCGGTCAGCCACTTCGCCGTATCCACGTACGAGGTGTTCTTGCCCTCGTCCTTATAGCGGCGCGTCCGCTCAGCCAGGGCCCTGTTCCAGACGTACCGGACACAGCCGAACGTGCGGCGCAACAGCTCCGCCTGTTCGCTGGTCGGGTAGAAGCGGTACTTGTACGCCCGCTTGATCGTCCGGAACATGACTAACACCATAGTCCATGATCGTGTCAACGCACAGGTGCGGATCGGTACGGCCTATCCCCGCCCTGAAGGACGGGGTTGGCGGCCTTAACAGTCATGATCACGACGCAGCACCCGCCGCTGCGGTCCATGCCGTGACCGAGGGGCCTGGGTGAAGACCGTCGCACGCGGCGGAGGACTGTTCGACGGCGGCGTCAGCGGCGGCCTGCTCGCCGCGAGGGCAGGATCCGCCGGACAAGCCCCGATCCTGATGTTCACATCGGCGGACTGGCCGGCGCGGGCCCCAGTGTTGTCGTGCCGGGCGTGGCCCGGTGGCCGAGGCCGGTGCGGTAGGTGTCCAGGGCCTCCTCCACGCGTCCGGTACGGCGCAGCAGATCGCCGAGGAGCCGGCACAGGTCGGCGACATCACCCGCGGCGTCCGCGTGTTCGAGCAGCGGGAGGGCCGCGCGGTAGTGCTCCTCGGCGGCCGGGTCGTCGCCGCGCTGCTCTTCGATGAGACCGAGCAGCCGGTGTGCCGCGCCCGCGTGCACGGCGCCGCGTCCGGTGCGGAGGCCCCCGGTGTCCGGCTCTCCCGCGGTGAGCAGCGGCCGTAGCAGTTCCTCCGCCTCCTGGGCCTTGCCGCGGCGGCGCAGCACGTCCGCGAGCTCGACCTCGACCTGTTCGGTGAAGAGCGCGGCCCGCTTCGAGGCGAGCATGGAGCGGGCGGTGCACAGTTCGCTCTCGGCGCGTTCCAGGTCGCCGTGCTGGGCGTGCACGTAGCCGCGCATCCAGTGGCAGTGGGCGAGGTCGGTGCGGATGCGCAGCTGCTGGTAGAGGTCTTGCGCCTTGGCGAGGGAGGAGTCGGCCTCGGCGGTGCGGCCCTGGGCGATGAGCGTACGGGCCACGCCGCGGTGCATCCCGGCGAGCAACGCCGGGTCCTCCACCCGCGGTGCGAGCGCCAGCGCCAGCTCGGCGGCGCGCCCGGCGCGCGCCCGCGCGCCCATCTCCAGGTATGGCGCGATGGACGCCGTGTAGAGGAGCAGCAGCGCGTCGGGGTCGTGCAGACCGGAAGCGTTGAGCTCGTCGAGGGTGGTCTCCAACAGATAGCAGGCGTAACGGAGTTCTCCGCTGAGGCGGTGGGCGGCGGCGCGTCCGCGCACGGCCGGGACCCGACGGGTCAGCGGCTCGTCGGCCAGCAACCGCTCGACGGCGCCGAAGCACTCGCGCGCCTCGGCGAGGTCGCCGGATTCGAGCAGGCAGTCCCCCAGCCCGAGGAGGGCGTCGGCCTCCTCGGCGGGCAGCCTGTGTTCCACGGCCTCGGCGCGCAGGGCCCGGAAGAGCGTGGCGGCGTCCTCGGGGGCCCCGGTGGCCAGGGCGTGCCGCGCGTCGGTCAGCCGCAGGCGCAGGTCGGCGGCGAGGTGCGCCGGGCGGCCCGTGGCGAGCTCCTCGGGGGTGGTGCCGAGCCGTGCCGCGACGTGCCGCAGGGCTGCCTCGGAAGGGCGTACCCTGCCCGATTCCAGTGTGGAGATGTAGGCGGGCGTGTACGCGGGCTCGGCCAACTCCCGCTGGGTGAGACCGCGCTCGGTCCGCAGGCGCAGAACCCTCCGTCCGATGGCGGTGGGCTCGTCAGGCCGTACGCCACCAGGTCCGTTCTTGGCCACCTCTGCCTCCCTCCAGATCCCGGCAGTTGAGCCGTGTCCTTCGGAGTCCGGAGCGAAGGACGCAGGAGCACCTGGCGCGAACTCGCCGTCCGCACACCACTTTATGCCCGGCCGTTGCCGCGGACTCCGACAGCCCTTATGTTAATCGACGCATTAAGCGCGTTTATTCCCCCACTTATGCACTCGGGCCCCCTGGCCGAGTCCGCGCAGCTCACGGAGGTCTCCCATGCCTGGACACGCACCCCGCAGATCCCGCACCCGGCTGACCGTGGCCGTCGGCATCGCCGTCGTGGCGGCGCTCGCCGCCACAGCACCGGTAGCCGCGAGCGAGGGCTGGGGCGACAGCACCCCATCCGCTCGGACCGACGACGACCAGGGCAACTCCCCGGCCGGCGACCGCGTCGAGGTCGAATACTTCAACGGCCCCGGCAACCACCCCCGCCACAGACAGGTCCCCGCGTCCGCCCCGCTCACCAAGAAGCAGCACCACAAAATCAAGGACGACGGCGACGTGGTACCGATCAAGGAGGCCGGACCGAGCGACGCCAAGGTCGACGTCGTCTTCATCGGCGACGGCTACACCGCCGACCAGCAGGAGGACTTCCGCACCGACGTGCGCCGCAACTGGGAGCAGGTCGCCAAGGTCGAGCCGTACGCCCAGTACAAGGACCTCTTCAACGTCTGGGCCGTCGACGCGCACTCGAAGGACTCCGGCGTCTCGGGTGACCCGACCAGCGACGTCCGCAAGAACACCGCGCTGGGTTCGTACTTCTTCTGCGACGGCATGGAGCGGCTGCTGTGCGTCGACGAGAACAAGGTCGAGGCGTACGCGAGCAAGGCCGCCGACCCCGACCTCGTCATCGTCCTGAGCAATTCCAGCAAATACGGCGGCGCGGGCTACAACGACATCTCCTCGCCGTCCGGATACGACGGTATAGCCACCGCCTCGTCCGACAACGCCCAGGCCGTGCAGCTCGTCGTGCACGAGTCGGGCCACTCGTTCGGCAAGCTCGCCGACGAGTACTGGTACAGCGAGGACGAGCACACCGGCCCCGAGCCGGGTGAGCCCAACCTCTCGACGCTCAGCGCCGAGGAGATGGCCGCGCAGCGGACGAAGTGGCACCGCTGGCTCGGCCAGGACTCGCCGGACGGCGGCAAGGTGGGCACGTTCGAGGGCGGCGGCTGCTGCGCGCGCGGCGTCAACCGGCCCACAGAAAACTCGATCATGCGCACGCTGGGCCAGGAGTTCAACCTCCCCGGGCGCGAGGCCATGATCGCGGGCTTCCACAAGCACGCACCAGCCGTCTCCAGCACCACGCCCACCGGCCGACTGCTGCGCGGCGCGAAGCGCATACGCATCGAGGCATCCGAAAAGGCGCGCGTGCGCTGGCTGGTCGACGGCCGCGAAGCCAGGAAGGCCCGTGGCGATCGTTCCGTCACTCCTGGCACGCTCGGCGTCCCGGACGACGGTCGCACGCACACCGTGACCGTGCGCGCCACGAATCCGACCGAAGCGGTACGCGATCCGCAGCTGCGCAAGCTCCTGAACGGCACGCTCCAGTGGAACGTCAAGCGCTGACACCCGGTAAGAGGCAGCCCTTACCGGGACAGCGGTGAGGGCTGGGCAAGATCCGCCGGAGCCGGCCCGACGGCGTGCTCCGCACCGGCGGCGGGTCCCTGGGATGTCCCGCCGCCGGTCATCGCCCTGGAGACGCAAGCGCCGTCCGCCCGGCCCCGCGCGGGGCTCAGGAGCCGAACAGCTGGGTCCAGGTCCGGTCGTCCTCGACCAGGCCGAGGCCCATGGTGGTCAGGTCGCAGTTGAGGATGTTCGCGCGGTGGCCTTCCGAGTTCATCCACGCCGCCATCACGTCCTCGGGTGAGTTCTGTCCCCTGGCGATGTTCTCAGCCCCGGGCGACTGGTAGCCCTGAGCCTTGGCCCGGTCGCTGAAGCTGCGGCCGTCCTGGCTCGTGTGGTCGAAGTAGTTCTTCGCCGACATGTCCTCGCTGTGCAGCTGCGCAGCGCGGGTGAGACGGTCGTCGAGCTTCAAAGGGCGGCATCCGGCCTTGGCCCGCTCCTTGTTGACGATTGCCAGGACCTGCTCGGCCGGGGTGTCCGCCGGGTCGGCGGCGGTGGGAGTGGGGGTCGGCCTGGGACGCGGCGGCGCCGACTTCGTCTTCGCCGGTGCCGACTTGGGCTTCGGCTTCTTGTGCGTCGCGCGCGGCTCGGGCGAGTGCGACTTGCTGCGTGAAGGGGAGGGCGAGGCCGTGGGTGAAGGGGGCGAAGCGGATTCGGAGTCGGCCGCGGACCGCACCGTGTCCCCGTGCCCGTCCTCGTCCGACGGTAGCCCGTTCACGGCCGCGATCGATCCGCCCGCGAGCAGCGCGGCGACCGCGGCGGCCAGGCCGGTGGTCCGCCGCCGCCTGCGTATTCGCTCCTGCACGCGGCGGCTGTGCCGACTGCCCTCTGGTACGCGTTGTACGCGTTGTACGCGGTGGCGACCGTGCGGGTCGGCGTCGTGCACCGCCCGTGGCACGGCCGTGGCATCGCCGCTCTCGGACGGCGTAGCCGTGTCACCGTGTGCGCTGAACGCCGTCGGCTCGACGGAATCGGCGCCGTAGAGCGCGGCCAACGCCCCGGTACCGGTGAGCGCGGCGGCCACGGGCACCAGGCCCAGGCCCACCAGCAGCCCCTCGGCGGGTACCAGTCCGGCCTGGTGCCCCCAGCACACGCCACACTCCCGGGCGTGCCGTGCGATGCGCTTGCGCCACAGCGCCGAGGGGCGCCGGTCCCAGTTGTCCGTCACTTGGTCGAGGCGGGCACACAACGGCGTGGCGGACAGCGCGCGCACCACCAGGCGGGCGGTCTCCAGCTGCGCCTTCATCCGCTGCACGCGCACCCCCGTGTGCTGCGGAGACATCTCCAGAGCAGCGGCCACCTCGGCCCGGCTCAGCTCGCCCGCCGCCTCCAGCCACCACAGCGAAAGCAGCGCGCGGTCGTCGGTGTCCAGCCAGCGGGTGGCCTGCGCCACTTCCCGCCGCTGGCCTTCGAGCCCGAGACGAACAATGGTCAGGTCCACGAAGTCCGCCCCAGGGTCGGCCACCTCGTAGGCATCCTGCAGACCCAGATCGGACGGTGCGGCCTGCTGCTTGGACCAATAGGTACGGATCTGGTTCATCGTGATGGCCACCAGCCAGGACCGGAAGCCGAGAGGGTCCTTCAGCGACCTGAGACCGCGCAGCGCACGGAGCATCGATTCCTGGACGACATCATCGACGTCCGCATGCCCGTTCAGCGCCCGGCCGACGATGTTGTACACCAGGGGCAGATACGAGCTGACCAGCTCGTCCTGTGCCCACAGCGCACCGCGCTGTGCCGCCTCGACCACCGCACGGTCGGCTTCCCCTGTCGCTGCCACGCCGTCCACATCCCTTCCGAGTCCTGACATTCTCTGTCCGACACAAGGGGAGACCTCGGGCCGGGGGCCGCCATAACAGAAAAAACGGCTCCGGATTCCGGTACGGCGGTTGGGACGGCCGCACCGGATGATCGCCGCTGCAGGTCAGCGCGTGACCTGTCGGCTACGGGACTCCGTCAGGGCCGAGAGCGTTCAGTTCGGTGCGGGAGATGCCAGCCAGGCTGCGACGGCTTCGGCGATGCGCTGACCGGTCTCCAGCTGGATGAAGCCGAACTGTCCGCCCTGGTTGCACTCCAGGAACCACCAGGTGCCATCGGCGTCCTCAGCGAAGTCGAAGGCGCCGTAGGCGAGTCGGGTGGCGTACATGTAGGACTGGACGGCCCTGGCGATGCGAGCTGGGATCTCTTCGGGCACCCAGGCGCCACCGCCATCGTCGAACCGAATGTCCACCTGCTGCGGACCGGATGTCTTCCGGGCCGCGAGCATCTCGTCTCCGACGCAGGTCAGGCGGATGTCCGCACGCTTGGGCACCCACCGCTGCAGGAGGGTTGGAGCGGCGGCGACTCCCGTGAAGTCCGCGCCCGGGCCGATCCGGGTCGTGGGCAGAGCCATCGGCGGGTCGGCAGGGTGCATGCCGGAGACGGGCTTGACGACAAGATCCCGGTGCTCGGCCGCGAACTCGCGGGCGATCTTCGGATAGGTCGTGATCAGGGTGGGCGGCACGGCGAAGCCGCTGGCGTGGGCGACGCGCAACTGCCATGGCTTGTACCGGGCTTGCGCCGCCGCGACCGGATGATTCATCCAGCGGGCCGTCGTGGAATACAACGTTCCGTACAGGGCCTGCGCGGACTCGGCCGTGAGCCACTCGGACTGATCGGCCGAGTGTGCCGCAGGCGTGCCGGGCCTGCGGACCCATATCGACCGCAGTGCGCTCATGCTCAGCACCCGGCCGCCGAACGAGAGGTGCCCGTCGAAATCCCCCTTCACATACTCGGCGGACAACGTCACCCCGCCCGGAAGATCGGCCGGGTCCAGGCGTACGACGGGCACACCTTGGTCGTTCAGCTCGGACACCACCATGTCCGCGGTCACGTCCTCGGGACAGGTCAGGATGAGCACCGTCATCGGCCGGCCCGTCAGTCGTCGAAGTGCGTCTTGGAACCGGCGGTGGACGTTGTGGTGCCGATCGCCAGCAACAGGTCACGGTCGGCTATGGCCGGGCGCCCATCGGGCAGGACGTTCAGCTGCCGGGCAGCGTCGTAACCGTACGGAGCCACGGTGGGCGGGGGCACGGTCTGCCGGGCATAGTTCAACGCGAACGGTCGCATGACATCTCCTCCTGGTGCACGGAGGGCGACGGCGTCCGAGCACAACCCTCCTTTCCCGCGCGAAGCGGTGCCGCGCGTGCTGCTACGGGGCCGGCCTGTCCGAACGCCGACCCCACACATATCTGTTGGCACGAGTGACGCCCCATGTTTCAGGACTCCGTGCGGGTGTCTCCGCCCGATCGGGGCGGCCATACGTCCTGATAGACGGACAGTGGCCCGAATCGGTTGCCGCAACGCGTTACGTGACGCGTGGGAACCGGGACGAGGTTGAGCGGACCAGCAACGCGCTCAAGGGCTTCCGAGCTGTGGCGGATCCGGTAGCGACAAGGGAGCGTTCGTCTTTCACGGCACAGCGACCGTCGCCGGCAATCCGGCTGTGGATCCGTCAGTGACCTGCCGGACGGCCCTGGAATGCCGCCGGCCGTACTCTGGCATCTGGCATTCCAGAGTCGACGGAGGTAGGTGTGCGGCGCGGAGAGCTGATCGCGGGCCGTTACGAGCTGCTCGAGCGGCTGGGCCGGGGCGGTATGGGCGAAGTCTGGGCCGCACGGGACCGCACTCTCCGCCGTGATGTCGCGCTCAAGCTGCTCGACCTCGGCGGGTTGGGCCACCCGGAACTGCCTCAATGGTTCGAGCGTGAGGCGGTTGCCGCCGCTCAGATCAACCACCCGAACGTAGTCGGCCTGTACGACCGGGGGGTCCATGAGGACGTGCTGTTCCTGGTAATGGAGAAGGTCGCGGGCACGACGCTCTCCGCGCACATCCGTGCCGAGAGTCCCATGCTCCTGGCGCGAGCCCTGGAGATCGCCGACGGGATCTGTACGGCGCTGGTCGCCGCGCACCGGGCCCGCGTCATCCACTACGACATCAAGCCCCAGAACGTGATGATCACCGAAGACCGGCAGGTCAAGGTATTCGACTTCGGGATCGCGGGGTTCATCCAGACCACGTTCTCGGTGGCGCACTCCTCTCAACTGACGCCGGCCGGTACCCCGGAGTACGGTGCCCCGGAACAGTTCCTCACCGAGCGTGGTGACGAACGCTCCGATCTGTATGCCCTCGGCGGGGTGCTATTTGCCCTGCTCACTCGTCAGGCACCCTTCACCGGTCCCAACGGCTTCGCGGTCATGCGGCGCAAACTCGACGAAGAGGCTCCACGTCTTGATTCTCTCCGCCCTGGCCTGCCGCCTGAGGTAACTGGCTTGGTTGCTGAGCTTCTGCAACGCGATCCCGACCGGCGCCCCCAGTCGGCGCAGTTGGTCCTTGAACGTCTTCGGCAGCTCCAGGCGGCTCTTGTTCCAGTGAATGACGGCACGTCGGAGGCGCGTACCACGGAGGAGCAGCAGCCGCCCACGCGTCTCTTGGACGGCATAGAGCAACCGCCGGGGCCGACCGATCCGTTCACCGAGCTCAGCCCGCAGTCGTGGGACAACAGCAGCACCGACGAAACTCCGTTCACCGAAGGCGCGTTACTGCCGCAGAGGTTCACGAACGATTTCGGCATCGACTTCGCCCGGGCGGCCGGTGGAGCCCGTCCCTATGACCTGGCAGCTTCCAGTTACGACATGGTCGCGGAGCTCGCTGCCCGCGGCTGCACACAGGTGATGGCCGGGGTCTATCTGGAGCAACCCGGCCCCCATGCCACCCCTGAGAATCCCGTCGTGGTCTCGGTCCAGGTCTTTCCGTTCCCCGACGCGGCCGCGGCCAAGGGCATGTTCAACTACTTGTGGGGCAACGAAGCGACATGGAGCCAAACGTTCTGGCTCCCTCAGGCCGGGGGCGGCGTCGGTCCCTGTCCTGGCGGTGACGAGTGGCATCAGGGCTTTCGCTACCAGTACAACAATGTGTTCCACCGCTACTTGATCGCGGCGCTGTCCACCCGCACCGACCACACCACTGACGGGACCATCGAGCCCTGGCTCGCCGCGGCTGCCACCCGTGCCGTGACCTCCAGCGGGCCGCAGAACTACCGCGGCAGCTGATCCATACAGCTCACCTTCGATGGCCGGGTACCCGCCTCGGGGGATCATCAACATGCCGCGAGGTGACGCGGGGGTGATGCGTAGGTGGGATACGCAGTCGGCTGCTCGTCCGGTGTCGGGGGAACCCGGGGTGCATGACTCTTCAGCACCCCTCACATCGGGGCGGCGAGCGCCGCGGCCGGTTCGCCCGGCTCGCGGAAGCGGCTTCGAACCTGACCAGCTCACCGCTGTTCTTTCTGATCTGTCTGATCCTGATCAGTGGAATGGTCATCGTCCATCTGGTGCATCTGCCGGTGCCGTTGCTGATCTTCGCTGGTGACGTACTGACATCCGTCAACCTGCTCATGCTGGCCCTGTTGAAGAACTCCGAACGGCGCGCCGAGGACGCTATCCAGCGGAAGTTGGACGCGATCGCGGCGGCCATGCTGGAGTCTCAGGAAGGCGAGTCGCACCAGGCACGCGACTCGCTGCGACAGGCGATCCGGCTGGAGGAGGAGTTGTGACGCCGCCGCCGGGCGGGCTAGAAATCACCCCCGTCCCCGCGTCCTGACTCCCCGGCTCCGCAAGGTGACTTCGTGCCCGGCCCGGCCGCCCACAATCCGCGGCTTCGTCCAGGGGCTCGCCGAGCGACACCAACACGCCCTCGGCGTGCGGGCCCAGCTCGATGAGTCCCGGGATGACCAGAGATCGTCTGCGAGTCGGCCGGGCGTCGTAGCCGAGCACGACCTGGTGATCAGAGCGCCCCTTCTGCCGCGACATCACAACCCGCCGAGACCGGTCGGCTCACGACACATCAGTCAGTCAGCATTGAAGCGGCGATGCCATGAGCGCTGCCGGATCGCAGCAAGGATCAGGGGAACGTCACCCCCACTCCCGTTGCCCTCCGTCATCAGCCATCGCGAGGTGACATCGGCCGGTGGTCGGTCTTGGGACCAACCGACCGGCCGGTATGGGTGATTGATCCGAGCCGCAGAGCACGTCAGCTGTCACCCTCGACCGAAATGCGGATGCCGTCCGAGTACGACGAACAGGCCGAGGCGGCTGAGAGCGCATGACCGCGTTCGCCAGTTCCCGGCCGGTGCTTTGCGGCCGGCGTGCGAGCCAAGGCTCGGGAGCCGTGAGCTTCAGCTGTTGGTCAGGGGGCGGTCGAGGAGGAGCAGACGGTTCCAGTGGCGCTGTAGTCCGGAGGCACCGGGCGGCTGACCAGGTGTGCCCCTCCCGGATCAGCGCCCTCTTCGCGCCGGGCTACGCCGTGCCGGTTTCCCAGCCCCGGTGGTTGGGGCCCTGAGGGGCGTGTTGAGCTGTGATCACTTTGTGGGGTTCGCCCTCGCGGTGGGGTTTGGAGCGGTGGATCTGTCGGCGGGACCGCGTCGTGCAACTGACAGACAGGGCGTGGGAGTTCAACGGGTCGCACCTGCCACCGACCGGCAGGTACGACCCGTATCCCGAGCGGCTGCGGCAGCAGTTCGAGGGGTGCCTCGGCGGTCCGGCACCCGCGGGCCGTGGTGGGAGGTGCCGTAGGCGTTCGGCGGCTGGCACCGTACGCAGCCTCGCTGGACAGAGCGCCTAGCTCGTCGGCGGGTCCGTGGGGGCGCCCTTGTCGGACGTTCGGTTGAAGATCAACTCGCTGGCGCGGGCGCGAACTTGGGCGTGGGTGCGGTCGGGGTGGTCGGCGGCGAGGAAGTGGCTGCCGATGGCCATGCAGAAGGCGAGCAGGCTGCGGGCCTCGACCTCGTCGGGGTCTGTGAAGAGGGTGCTGAGTGCGTCGCGTAGCAGTTGCATGCGCCGGTTGTCCACGCGGCGCAGCCGGTCGGCGACCGCCTGGTCGCGCCGGGCCCAGTCGCGGATGGCCAGGTCAATGGGCAGCAGGCGATCGCTGGAGAAGGTGAGTTGCCCGGCCAACCGGACCTTGTCGAGAACGTCGCCACTCTCGTGCTCGATTCGGTCGAGGACATCGTCGACGCTCTCTCGCTCCCAGGCGTCGAGCATTTCCGTCAGCAGCGCGTCACGGTTGGCGAAATAGCCGTAGAACCCGCCCCTGGTGACGCCCAGCGCCTTGGCCAGGGGCTCGACGCGCACCGCGTCCACGCCGCCTGTGGCCAGCGCCCGCAGTCCCTCTTCGATCCACATCCCGCGCGGAGTGCGCAGCCTGCCCATCGTGTGATCCACCTCGCATTTCGGCTGGTTGTACACAGCTGTATAACCAGTCTAGCCTCGACCTTGTACACCACTGTATAACCAGAGCGGGCCATGGCTGCGGTTCCATCGGCTCCCACTGCCCCGCTCCCGACCGCGTCGAGGAATCGGCGGAACGGCTTGCTCGGATGGCTGTACACGGCGCGGAACCGCCCGTTCCGGTACCTGATCGTCCGCCCGGCCGACTCCCCAGTGAGAACGGAGACATCAGATGGTCAAGTGGGCAGGTTGGATCATCGCCCTCGCCGGAACGGGGCACACGCTGGGCAGCCTCATCGAAGCAGCCCCGGACCACGCCGGAACATGGTTCGGGGGCTGGAACATGGGTGACTACCCCGAGATGAGCGACGCCACCGTCGCATGGTGGTATTCGGTGTTCAGTTTCGGACCGCCGCTTCTGCTGATCGGCCTGACCGTGCTGTGGCTGGACCGGCGCGGTATGACGCCGCCGCTGTTCATCCCGTGGGCCATGGTGACGTGGGTCGTCGTCGGCTTCGTGGTCGACGGCCCCTCGCCCTTGCTGATCCTCCTGGTCGCGGCCGGTCTCTGGCTGGCCGGAGCCCGGCGCACCAGGCGCCGCGAGGATGCGTCGCCGCAGACCGACACAGCTTCCAGGACGCGTATGGAGTCGTAATCAATTTGGAGGGCTCAGCGGTGAGGTTTGGAGCGGTAGGTGAGCTGGCGTGGCACGCGTGCAACCGGTGGGCGAGGGAGGGGAGTTCATCGGGCCGTACCTGCCGCCGATCGTCAGCGCGGCCCCGCCGTATCCCAAGCGGCTGCAGCAGCAGTTCGAGGGGGTGCCTGCTCGCCCGTACAAGGATGCTGCCGAATCGGGGGGTGCGGGACGGCACACGGGACCCAACTGCCCCTGTGTGCACAACTATTCGGGTGTCCGGGCGGTCTGAGTGCCGGAATCAGCACTCAGCCGATCGCACTGCGGCTTCAAGAAGAGAGCGAAGAGGACACCGTATGCGTACCCGCGCGCTTGTCACAGCAGCGACCCTGACGGCTCTGGCCGCCGGCGGCCTCGTGGTTCCTCTCGCGGTGGCCGGTCCGGCCGCCGCCGAGCCCTCGAAGCAGCGTGAGGACTTCAACGGCGACGGCTACACCGATGTGGCCGTCGGTGTGCCCAGAGCCGCCGGCAACGCCGGCGCTGTAGTCGTGACGTACGGATCGGAGTCGGGGGTCTCCCCCGCCCGTTCGGTGCGTATCACCCAGGACACCGCGGGCGTCCCGGGCACGGCCGAGGCGGGCGACCAGTTCGGGGAGAACGTCACCAGCGGCGACGTCAATCACGACGGGTACGCCGACCTGATAGTCGGCGCGCCCTTCGAGAAGGTCGACGGGAAGCCCGACGGCAGCCTGACGATCGTCTGGGGCGGCGCGAAGGGCCTCACGGGCGGCGGTATCGCGCTCGGTGCGCCCACGGCCGATGACCGGAACTTCGGCCAGGGTGCCTCCTTCAGCGACCTCGACGGGGACGGCACCGCGCAGCTCCAGGTCGTCAGCGGACGCCACTTCTGGTGGTACTCGGAGGCGACGCCCAAGGGCGACGGCAGCGACGTGGCGCTTCCGCTGGAGGACGACTTCCTCCCTGAGGACGTCCAGTTGGACGGTGTCGCCGCAGGGCGTTTCGCGGGCGCCGACAGCAGCGATTTCGTGCTGTACGGGAAGCGCGGGGACGGCGATTATCTGGCCACCTTCCGCGGCGGCCCGGGCGACATCGGCTACCAGCACCGTGTCCTGTCCGACGGCGGCACGGAGACACGGTCCGCCGCGATCGGGGATCTCAACAAGGACGGCCGGATCGATCTGGTCACCGGCGAACCGGTGGGCGGCCGGGAAGCGGGCTCGGTCACCGTCTGGTGGGGCGCCCCTGGCGGCCTCAGCACGGGCCGGGAGCCCGTCATCTACGACCAGAACAGCCCCGGCGTGCCCGGTACCGGTGAGAACGGCGACGGCTTCGGCGCCGATGTCTCCGTACGTGATGTGACCGGTGACGGCTATGCGGACATCGCCGTCGGCGTTCCCGACGAGGTCGTACGCGGCAGCCACGCCGGCACGGTCGTGCTCCTCAAAGGCTCTGCCGACGGCGTCGCCACCACCGGCGCGCAGACCTTCCACCAGCAGACGACCGGCGTTCCCGGTGTCGGTGAGGACGGCGACGGCTTCGGCAGCGGCGTGCACCTCGCCGACATCAACAGCAACGGCAAGGCCGATCTGTTCGCCGCCGCCGACGGTGAGGACATCGGGACGGTTGCCGGCGCGGGCGCGGTCTGGGTCCTGCGCGGCGCCTCATCCGGACTGACGACCGACCGCATCACCTCCTTCAACGGCGCCGACTTCGGCTTCACGAACAACACCGGCCTGCACTTCGGCGAGGTCTTCGACCACTGACCCGCCCGCTGCGGGGGCGCCGCCGTTGCCCCGCCGCCGGGCCGCCCTGCCCCCTCAGCGGAGCCGTACCCGAGGTGACCTCTGCCGCCGGGCCGTACCCCTCGCGGAAACTTTTTGTCCGGCGCTGTCGATCCGGCGGCATCCCGTTCGTCGTCATGGTGTACGGCGGCTCGCCGTGCGAGGAACATCAGGATCTGAGGAGGAGCCGGACGATGAAGTACATGTTGCTGATCCACAGTGGTGCCATCGACGCCAACGGCGGGGCCGCCGAGTGCAGCGTCGAGGACTGGATGGCGTACGACAAGAGCGTGCGGGACGCGGGCATCTACGTCTCAGGGGAGTCGCTGGCGGACCTGGTCACGGCCACCACGGTCCGGGTCGGCGCGGACGGTGAGCGTAACGTCACCGACGGGCCGTTCGCCGAGACGCGCGAGGTGCTCGGCGGCTTCTATGTGATCGACGTGCCGGACCTGGATGCCGCCCTCGAATGGGCTGCCCGCTGCCCCGGCGCACGCGGCAGCGGGTCGGTCGTGGTGCGGCCGGTCGCCGATTTCGGGGCCTGAGAGCGATGGACGAGGGAGCCGTGGACGCCGCCGACGCCACACAACCCGTTACCTCGCTGGTGGAGTCGGTGTTCCGGGAGGAACACGGGCGGCTCCTCGCCTCCCTCGTCAGCCGCTTCGGCGACCTCGACCTGGCGGAAGAGGTCGCCTCGGAGGCCCTTGAGGCGGCGCTGGTGCACTGGCCGGCCGACGGCGTGCCGAAGCGGCCCGGTGCCTGGCTGCTGACCACGGCACGCCGCAAGGCCGTCGACCGGCTGCGGCGGGATCACGCGTACGCAGCCCGGCTCGCCGTCCTTCAGGTGGAAGCGGACCGGGCCGCTCCTGCCCCGCCCCCGGACGCGGGTGGGGGAAGTGAGCTGCCCGATGAGCGGTTGCAGCTGTTCTTCACCTGCGCCCACCCTGCCCTTTCGGCCGAGGCCCGCAGCGCGCTGATGCTGCGCTGCTTGGCCGGGCTGACGACACCCGAGGTCGCGCGGGCCTTCCTGGTACCGCCCGCGACGATGGCCCAGCGGATCGTACGGGCGAAGAAGAAGATCCGCCAGGCACGGATCCCGTTCCGGGTGCCCGGCGCCGACGAGCTGCCCGAGCGCCTGGAGGGGGTCCTCCAGGTCATCTACTCCCTCTTCACCGAGGGGTACACGGCCAGCTCCGGACCCCGGCTCCAGCGGCCCGGCCTCGCCGAGGAAGCCATCCGGCTGGCGCGGATCCTGCACCGGCTGCTACCCGCCGAGCGGGAGGCCACCGGGCTGCTCGCCCTGATGCTCCTGATCCACGCCCGGCGCGACGCCCGTACCGGCCCGGACGGCGAACTCGTACTGCTGGAGGACCAGGACCGCGGCCGCTGGGACCACCCGCTGATCGCCGAGGGCCTCGCCCTGGTACCCGTCGCGCTGACCGGCGGCCCGCCCGGCCGCTACGGAGTGCAGGCCGCGATCGCCGCCCTGCACGACGAGGCCACGGACCTGGCGGCCACCGACTGGCCGCAGATCGTGGCGCTCTACGACGTACTGCTCGCACTCGACCCCTCCCCCGTCGTCGCCGTGAACCGCGCCGCGGCCGTGGCGATGCGCGACGGCCCCGACGCGGGCCTCGCACTGCTCGACGCCCTGGCCGACGAGCCGCTGCTGCGCGGCTACCACCCCTACCCGGCCGCCCGCGCTGACCTCCTGCACCGGCTCGGCCGGCTATCCGAGGCCGCAGCCGCCTACCGGCAAGCACTCGACCTGGCCGGCACCGAACCTGAACGGGCGCATTTGCGGCACAGGCTCCAGGCAGTCGAGTCGGAGACCTGCCGACCGCAGGTGGGCCGACCGCCCCGGCCGGACAGCACGGGCGGCGCCTGACGCGCCCACGAGCGGCGCCGCTGACATGCGCCGTGTGCAGGGGTGCGGTCGTGTCGTACGAGAGGGGACCATGCCGGAGGGCTCCGGCTCCGGCCCGGAGCCTCGTCCGGGCGTCAAATGGCCGAGCAGCAAGGGCAATTACTTTTCCCAGGAGCGAGTAACCGGCCGTCCGCAATGGGAAATCGCTCGCTCACCTATTGAGGAATGTTGCGGAATACGTGCCAAATTCCGACATCCTGGGGCCGTGTAACGCGGCGGCCTTGCACGGCGCAGACGTACACGGGCCCGCGCCACGGCCGGCCGTGTTCGTGACGTGACAGGAGCCTCTCCCGGGAGATCCAGGAGGTCCCGCCATACCGCGACTTCCCCATGAATGCGTTCAGATTGGATTCCAGTGAGCAACACCGATCCGATGTCCGGACACCGCGCCTACGACCAGCCGGCGGGGCGTCCGCACCGCTACGAGAGAAGCCAGGGCACCGCCCGGCGAGCAGCCCTGACCGTCCAGACCATCGCTGACATCGCCGCCGGTTTCCTGGTTCTGTGGATCCTGCTCTACCTGCTCGGGGCCAACCAGTCCAATGTCTTCGTGGAGTTCGTGCACGGCACGGCCGACTGGCTGGCGTGGTGGTCACAGGATATTTTCACCATGGACACAGAGGGTCTTCGTGTTCTCCTCAATTACGGCCTGCCCGCTTTGATTTATCTGGTGATCGGCCATGGTATCGGTGCGCGGCTCAACCGCGCATGACCGCATTCTCAGCCGCCCGGATGACCGCCTCCTCCGGTACCGGGCGGCACCCCGGTACCGGGGAGCGGGTGACTGCGGCGCGCAGAGAAGACAGCTGAAAGAACGCGAGGTGAATACACGTTTTCGCCTCCGCATCATGGATTTCACGGTCCGACCGGGCGGCCGGAAGTACAACACCACGAAGGACCAGCCGCTATGACACCTGACGCAACCGGAAGCGATCATCTGCCCATCTACGAGAGCCTGGTGCGTGAACGCGGCGACGTCGTGACGGATGCCCGCGTGGTAGCCGAACAGGCCCGACACCAGGCAGCGCAGGCGCTGAACAGGCACGATGGCAGTCAGTGGGAGCCCTCGTCCCCGATAAGCCCTGCCCACCAAGGACCCCGGTAGCGCACCCGCACCCGGCACGCCCAGCTCATCCGCGAACGGCGCCATCGGGAGCTCTCGACGCCTTGCCGCTGGGCGCTGATCGCCGCGGAAGCGTCGGCCTCGGTGACGGCGCGGGTCGCTCCGACTTCAGCCCGGTGGGTCTGGAACTGCTGCGCGAGGCCGCTGAAGCCCAAGCCGTAGCGCGGCGGGTCACGACGGCGGTTCACGATGTCCGCGAGCCCCTGCCGCTCTCGGCCACTTCGGTGGACGCCGTGTTCGCGCACATGCTGCTCTGCATGACGCTGTCCACCGAAGAGATCCACGCCCTGGTCGCCGAGGGCTGGACCCTGGAGGAGGTCGACGCCTTTGAGGAAGGCGGACTCCCCCGGCGCCTGTGGCGTGTCGCCCAGACCCTCCCCGGCTGAGCACGCAGCGCTGGCGACGTACGGGCACATCGCGAGCACGCAGACAGCGGCTGGCTGCTGAACGCGCGCGCAGCGAGGACAGGCGCCGGGCGAGGGTTTCGCACGGGTTATCGGTATCACTGGTGCTGCGGGTTTGTTCTGGAGGCGCAGAACAACCCCTGAGGCACTCCCCCCTTGCTGCGAACAGCGCGTACGTCGTTCTTCCGAGAGGGGGAAACGCGGAGCCGTTCGGGGAGTTTCGGGCCTGCCCGAAACTCCTGGCTCATTTCCGGGGGGCCATGGATCCTGTTCATGCCGCGTCCGTTGCGAAATACGAGGACGTGGGGGGTGTGTGCCGACCTCGACCTGCGGCACGACAAGGGGGAACAACTGAATGCGCACATTACGAGATGCGGCGGCTTGCGCTGGCGCCGTACTGATCGCGAGTGGCGGTCTGACCGCGGGCGCCACTGCTGCCTACGCCGGGGGCGCCTCCGAATTGGCGGTGCGGAAGGCATCGACCGTATGCGAAGAATTCCGGGCTCCGTATGCGAGGTGCGAATCGCCTTCGAAGGGCCGCACTCAGGGGGCCTACCTCGACAAGGGGGATAAGGTCGACATCCTCGACCGGTACCGGAACGGTCGGTCGACGAAGGTGGTGCTCCACGTCAAGGGGAGCGGAAAGGCGTACTTCTCCAGCAAGGGCCAGCAGCACAGGGTCATCGGAAACCGCTACACCGAGGGCAAGAAGGTCCGCATCAAGGTGTGCACCTCATTCAGCAAGAATGCCAAGTGCTCCGGCTGGAGCGGCTGGGGGACCACGTGAAGCACCATATGCACGCACGCGAGAAGGCTGTCGCAGCCGCCTGTGCCCTGGCCATCACCGCAGGTGGGCTCGCCGCCTCAGTGGGAACAGCCTCCGCCGACACGCCCACACCCCGGCGCACCGCTTCGGTGAGCCTCGCCGAAGCGAAGAAGACGAAATGCTACACCCATGCGGTCTCGGACATCACCGCCGGATGCGCCTCCTCCAAGAAGAACCGGACGTTCGCCTGGTTCGATACCGACGGGGACGACATCGGTATCGTGGACCGCTACCGCAATGGGCGGTCCACGAAGGTGAAGCTCAAAGTCGAGGGCTACAAGGTCCGGAAGTACAGCAGCAAGGGCAAGAGTTTGCGGGTCGTCGACGCCAACTTCAAGGAGAACAGGATGGTGCGCATCAAGGTGTGTACCTCCTTCAGCAAGAAGGCCAAGTGCTCCGGTTGGAGCAAATGGGATGTGACCTGAGTGCGAAGCGGCAAGAAAACGCTTCGGGAGTCCCGCTGACAGGAGACACCACCCATGAACGTACGCAGCAACCGAATCGCGGCGGCCTGCGCGGGCATGCTCATAGCTCCCGCACTCGTCGCGGTCCCCGCGGTTGCCGATTCAGGCGACGGTGCACCGCAATTGAGGAAGACCACATGCGAGACCGTGACGGTCGAGCCCGCCGCGTTCTGCCGCAGTTCCAAGCGGAATGTGACGCAAGTGACGTACTACGACAAGGGCGATGAGATCAACATCCTCGACAGGTACAACAACAATCGCTGGACAAAGGCGATCGTCCATGTCAAAGGCCACTCGAAGAAGAAGTTCAGCAGCAAGGGCAAGAAGCACCGGGTCGTGGCAGGGCACTATCCCGAGGACCGGTCGATCCGGGTGAAGGTCTGCACCTCGTGGACGAAGAAGGCCAAGTGCAGCGGCTGGTCGCGCTATTTCGCGACTTGAGGCCAGGTAGGGGCTGAGCGGGGGTGGTCACCCGGCGTGCCGGGTGACCACAGGCCCCAGACAGCGGCCGCGGGGTGGCTGACCGCGGCCGTTCGTCAAACGACATCAGCCGGCAACTGCTGCCGCTAGGGGCCGGGTTCGGCTTCGGAGAAGGCCTGCTTGCCCCAAGTCCTTGATTTCGGGGGCTTGAGAGAGGTCAGACCGGTGCCGGCGGGAGATCGAACCCCGACGACGATCCGCTTGAGGAGCACCTGCTCCCGGTGTGGCCCACCCCTGTCGATGAGCCCGCGCTGCGCAAGGCGACCAGCGAGACCGCCCTGTGGCCAAGGGCAGTGGAGGCCCCTCCCGTGGAGACTTCTCCGTCCGGGCCGTCTCGCGGGCCGACCACCATGCCGCGGACCGGCAACGACTGCAATCCATCAGACACGGCGCACACCTGCCCAGGCGCGGGCAGCTGAGCCGCAGCGGCTCGCGGCTGGTTGTCGCTCGGCGTGGCTCATTTTCTCTCCCTTTGGTTGCCATGCGGCTGCTAGGGTCCCAGCGCATATTCGGCAGGCGTTCTGCGGATGCGTACGAGAATGAGGGAGCCCGGAACGGTGGAAAAGGAAAATCGCGTCGCGGTGGTCACTGGTTCCTCCTCCGGTATCGGCGCCGGAACTGCCCGCTTGCTGGCGGAACGTGGCATGCGCGTCGTCGTCAATTCGAGCTCCTCGGCCGAGGCGGGCGAGGCGTTGGCGGCGGAGCTTCCGGGGGCCGTCTATATCGGCGCCGACGTGGCCGACGAGAATGCCGCGCGTCGACTGGTGACGGAAACGGAGAAGGCGTTCGGCAGGCTGGATGTCCTGGTGAACTGCGCGGGGATCACCGCGCATATTCCGATGGACGATCTGCAGGCCGCCGATCCCGGGGTGTGGCGCCGGTTGTTCGACGTCAATGTCCTGGGGGTGTGGAACATGGTGACCGCCGCCGAAAAGCACCTCCGCCAGGCGAGCGGTGGAGGATGCGTCATCAACATCTCCTCGATTTCCGGCATACGGCCGGGTGGGAGTTCCGTTCCGTACGCCGTGAGCAAGGCGGCGGTGAATCACATGACCCGTATTCTCGCCAAGGCGTTGGGGCCCGATGTGCGGGTCAACGCCGTCGCTCCTGGGATGACGGACACGCCGTGGTTCGACGCCTTCGAGGACAAGCAGGAGCGGATCGACCGGGCCTCGGAGGTGATCCCGTTGCGGCGCGTCGGGCAGCCGGAGGATGTGGCGAGGGCCTGCCTGGACCTGATCAACTCCCCCTATATCACCGGGCAGATACTCGCTGTCGACGGCGGCACGCAGCTGCTCTAGACCGTCGCCGGTGATCTTCCCCTGTTCTGGTACGGGGGCGGGTCCAACTGGGGCGCCGGACCGGCCCTATGTGACCACGCGCGGCTGCTCGTCCTCGCCGTCCGACGCCTCGGTGGGAACGTCGCCCGGCTGCCGTGCCAGGCGGACGCCGCGTACCGACGGCAGGCACAGGATGAAGGCGTTGGCCGCGACCTGCCAGCAGACGCCGAAGGCCAGTACCGCCGAGATGCTGGTCCGCTCCGCCAGCGGTCCGGCCAGCGCCAACCCGATCGGGCCGATGGAGTAGGCGCCGAAAGACACGTAGGACATGACGCGGGAGAGAGCTTCGTGCGGCACATGCTGCTGGATGGTGGTCATCCACAGCGCGTTGAACACCGAGTTGGCGACGCCTGCGGCGAGTGCGCCGGCGCAGACCATGACCAGCGGAGCCTGGGCGGCCAGCGCGCCGGAAGGCGCCGCCCACAGCACCGTGACCAGCGTGGTGACCAGCAGTGGGCGCGTGGGTCGCCTGCCGAGCAGCAGGAGCGCACCGAGGATGGAGCCGAGGCCGTAGACCGCCACGATGGTGCCCCATGAGCCGGCCCCGCTGTAGGTCTCCTTGGCGGCGGCCGGTCCGAGCACCAGATACGGTGCCCACACCAGGAAGTTGAACATGGTGAACTGGAGCGTGACGGTCCACAGCCACCGGTACTTGGTGAACATGCCCCAGCCGTCGCGGAGTTCACGCAGGACGCCGGGGCCGGCGGCGGTCCGCGACTCCGGTACCCGCAGGCGCAGCAGGAAGAGTCCGCACAGCGCGTAGGTGCCCGCGTCGACCAGCAGCACTGCTGCCGGTGAGATGAAGGTGACCAGCACGCCGGCGAGCGCCGGTCCCGCGACTCCGGCCACCGAGTTGCCGAGCCCGATCAGGGTGTTGGCGTCGGGCAGCCGGGCGGGAGAGACCACATGCGGCACCAGCCCGTCGAAGGACGGTTTGAAGAACGCCTCGCCGACGCCGCCCAGCGCAGCCAGTACGAGGAGTTGCCACAGCCGCGCCGAGTCGGTCATCAGCAGGACCGCCAGCGCCCCCTGGGTCAGCGCGCGCAGCCAGTCGGAGCACAGCATGATCAGACGGCGCGGCAGCCGGTCCCCGAGCACGCCGCCGCCCAGCAGGAAGACGACGAGCGGCACGATACGTGCTGCCATGACGAAGCTCAGGTCGGAGAGGGAGCCGGTGGCCTCCAGCACGGCGAAGGAGAGTGCGACCGTCGCCATGGCGCTGCCGAGCATCGAGGTGGTGTAGCCGGCGAAAAAAGTGCGGAAGTTGCGTTCCCGCAGCACAGCCAGATTTCGTAAGGCGCCGCGCAGGGGGTGGTTGGGGCGGCTCGCCATGTGTGCGGTCGCTCCTTCGGTGGGGGGTGCCGCGCGAGGTGTGTGCAGACCGAACGTTCTTATATCACGGGGTTCATGGGCTTCGCGAGAGCGGCGCGGGGAGACCTTGGCAACAGCTGCGGGGAATCCTCGGTAGCGGCCCTTGCCGCATGAGGCGGGGGCCGCTCGGGTTCCGCTTCAGGCCCTCTAAGCGGACGCGCATATTCCTGGTTTGGCGGCCGTAGCCGTTGGGCACGACTTCGGATCGGGCGTCGGGCTCGCATATGACAGCGGGAACGACCGCTTGACAGGCCGCCGAAGGTCGCGGTTTTCTGATGCAGTTCCGGTCTGGACCGCTACTGAGGATCCGAGCCGGGGGAGTTCGCATTTCGCGCTCCCCGAATTCCACGTCATTTCAGCTGTGTATTCCACTTGCTCTTTCGCGGGGTAGTGGGCTGCCATCTCACAAGGATGAAGTCCGCATTCCGCTGACGTCGTGGAGGTGTGACATGAATCCCCCGGATGGCGAGCGGCACGACGATGTGTGGCAGGCGGTGGTGAACACCGCCGCACAGCATCCGGACTTGGTCGCGCTCTGCGACGGGGTCGAGGAGATCAGCTATGCGCGGCTCGTCGCGGAGGCCGAGCGCAGGGCCGCCGCACTGCACGCGCATGGGCTGGTGGAGGGGGACGTCGTCGCCCTGTGTTCGGGCCGTTCGGTGCAGCAGGTGCTCGCCGTTGCGGGGATCCTCGCGGCCGGGGGCGCGGTCGCGCCGTTTCCGGCCCAGCAGGCGGCCGGCACCACCCGGGAGGCGATCGCACGGTTGGCGCCGCGGCTGGTGCTCGCGGAGAAGGACGCCGACTCACTCTTTCCCGGGGCGTTATCGCTCGATCTGCCGGAACCCGCTGCGCCGGCCCCGCCCCTGAAGGAGTCCGGACCTGCCGACCACGTCCCGCGGCCCCGCAGCACCGGAGCACGGTCCGACCGCCTCGCGTACGTGCTGCACACCTCCGGCTCCTCCGGCCGGCCGAAGGCCGTCCATGTACCGCACTCGGCGGTGCGCAATCGCTTCTCCTGGGGCCAGTCCCTCTACCCCATAGGGCCCGAGGACACCGTGCTCTACGCGGGGTCGCTGGTGTTCGACTGCCAGATGTGGGTCGTCCTCGCGCCGCTGTGCTACGGCGCCACCCTGCTGGTCGCCCCCGAGGGCGCGGAGGCCGAACCGCAGCGCCTGGCCGAGCTGGCCCGGGAGCACAGGGTCACCGTGATGCACTTCGTCCCCTCCCTCCTGCGGGAGTTCCTCGCCGCCGGTGCGGGAGCGGGCCTGGCCGGGCTCAGCTATCTGCTCGTCGCGGGCGAGCGGCTGCCCGGGGAGCTGGCCGCCCAGATCTTCGCCTCGACCGGGGCCCGCGTCATCAACCAGTACGGGCCGACCGAGACCTGCATCGACGTCCTCAACCACGAGCTGACACCCCAGGACGCGGCAGCCGAAGCGGTGCCCATCGGGCGGCCCATCGCCGGGGTACGCGCCGTGGTGCGCGACGAGCGGGGCCGCCCCGTGCCGAGCGGCGGTACCGGGGAACTCCTCCTCGGTGGCAGGTGCCTGGCGTGGGGGTACGGCGATCCCGCGCAGACCGCGGAGCGGTTCGTACCGGACGACGACCCGGCACACCCGGGACAGCGTCTCTACCGCACCGGGGATCTGGTCCGCGACCGCGGTGACGGCGTCTACGAGTTCCTCGGCCGGGTCGACCACCAAGTGAAGATCCGCGGGGTCCGAGTGGAGCCCTCCGAGACGGAACACGCCCTGCTGCGGCACCCGGCAGTGGCGCAGGCCGTGGTGGTGAGCGTGCCCGACGAGGGAGGCGAGGCGCGGCTGGTGGCCCATGTGGTCGCCGCCGACGCGGCGCGTGGCCTGCCCTCCGAGGCCGGGCTGCGCGGCTTCCTGCTGGACCGGCTGCCGCCCGCGGCACTGCCGAGCGCCTATCACGAGCACGACGCCCTGCCCCGGTTACGGAGCGGCAAGATCGACCGGCTGGCTCTGGCGGACAGCCGCTACGCACCCGCGCGGCAGGAACCTTCCGCGCCCGGGGCGCCGGCTTCCGACCCGCCGCTGACCGGCACCGAACGTGCCGTCGCCGAGCTGTGGCAGGACCTGCTGGGAACCGGACCGCTCGGCCGGGCCGCCGACTACTTCGAGCTGGGCGGCCAGTCCCTGCTCACCATGCGGATGATCGCGCGGATCAGGCGCCGATTCGGGGTGCGTCTCCCGGCCAGAACGGTGTTCTCGGCGCCGACGGTCGCGCTGTTCGCCGCAGCGATCGACGAGGCAGTCGACGAGGCGGGCAACCGGTCCGGGCACCACGCCGGAACGACGCCGGGGCCGATGACGCCGGAGCCGGTGACGACCGAGCCGATGACGCCGGAGTCGGTGACAACCGACCCGGTAACGGCCGAGCCGATGACTCCGGGGCCGATGACAACCGAACCGGTGGCCGCAGAAAGCGCCACTCGTGCGGAAACTTCCGGGGGCCGTACCGATGCCGGGCGCTGAGCGCAGCGCCACCTCGCGGCTCGTCGTTCCGAGCCGGTACAACGGCCCTGCCGACTCCGCGCAGGGCGGGCTGGTGTGCGGTCTGCTCGCGGCGCTTGCCGAGCCGCGGCTGGGTCCCGATGTGGTGGTGACTCTCCATGCGCCGCCACCACTTGATACGGCGCTGGAGCTGCGCCCGGCCGGTCGCCGGTGTGTGCTCTACGAGCAGGAGCGGCTGGTCGCCGTCGTCACCGCGACTCGGCGGCCGCCTCCCCGCCCGCCCGCCTGGGTGCCTTACGCCCGCGCCCAGGAGGCGGCCGAACGCTTCGAGGGGGTGCGGGGGCATCCGTTCCCGGACTGCTTCGTGTGCGGTCACGACCGTCCCGACGGCCTCGGCCTGCGTCCTGGTCCCGTCCGCGGAGAGACCGACACGGTGGCTTCTCCCTGGCGTCCCCGGGTCGAACCCGCCGAGGGTCCCGGGCGACCCGTACCGGCCGAACTCGTCTGGGCGGCGCTGGACTGCCCCGGAGGCTGGGCCGACGACCCGGTGCGCCGGCCGATGGTGCTGCACCGGATGACCGCCCGTATCGACGCACCGCCGAGGACGGGGGACAGCTGCGTGGTGGTCGGACGCGTCACCCGCCGCGAAGAGCGCACGAGCGAGAACGTCACCGCCCTGTACGACGTCTCCGGCGCTCTCCTGGCATGGGCAGCCGCCACCTGGGTCGCGGTCGGAACCGGAACGGGGACGGAGACCGCGCCCGGCGCCGGAGCGCGGACCGGGCCCGTTCATGACCTGTCGGGGAAACACCAGACCGCTGTTGAAGGGACGCCATCGTGACCGAGCACCAGCACACGCACCAAGGCGCCGGTGAGGGCACGGAATCGGTGCACAGCCTCTTCGCGCGGCAGGCGGCGGCCACCCCCACCGCACCGGCGGTCGGCACCCGTGACGTCTCCGTCAGCTACCAGGAGCTGGACCTGGCCTCCGGCCGGCTCGCCCACCACCTGCGCGACCGCGGCGTACGGCCCGGGGACGCGGTGGCCGTCACCATGCCCCGCGGCACGACGTTGATCACCGCGCTGCTGGCTGTCCTCAAGTGCGGTGCGCAGTACGTCGCGATCGAGCAGAGCGAGCCCACCGAGCGGGCCGCGGCGATGCTCGGGGCGGCCGGCGCCCGGCTGGTGCTGGCCGGTCCCGGGGAGCAGCGGCACTTCCCCGAGGCAGACGTCGCAGTGCTCGACCCCGCCGGGGAGGGCTGTGCCGGGCTGCCGGTCGCCGAGCCGCAGCCCGTGCCGGCCCAGGCGCCCGCCTACACCGCGTTCACCTCGGGTTCCACCGGGACTCCCAAGGGCGTGACCGTGCCGCACGGCGCCGTGGTGCGGATCGCCCGCGGCAACGGCTTCCTCCCTCTCGGCGGTACGGACGCCGTCCTGCAGCTCGCGCCCGTCGCCTTCGACGCCTCGACGCTGGAGATCTGGGCGCCGCTGCTCAACGGTGCCCGACTGGTGCCGTACCCGGAACCGCGTCCGGAGCCGGAGGGAGTCGTCGAGTTCGCCACGGCGCAGGGGGTGACGGCGATGTGGCTCACCGCCGGTCTCTTCCACCAGGTCGCCGAACGCCGGCCGGGCGGCCTGGTGGGGCTGCGTCACCTGCTGGCGGGTGGGGACGTGCTCTCCCCCACGCATGTCAACCGGGTGCTCGCCGCGCTTCCCGGGCTGCGGCTGGTCAACGGCTACGGTCCGACCGAGAACACCACCTTCACCTGCTGCCATGTGATGACGGAGCCCGTGGAGGGCACCAGCGTGCCCATCGGCAGCCCTGTACGGGGCACCCGGGTGCATCTGCTGGATGCCGCGCTGACACCCGTGCCTGACGGTGAACCGGGAGAGGTGTACGCGGGAGGGCTCGGGCTCGCACACGGTTATGCCCGGGACCCGGCGCTCACCGCGGAGCGGTTCGTGCCCGATCCGTTCTCGGGCGTCCCCGGCGCGCGGCTGTACCGCACCGGGGATCTGGCCAGGAAACTGCCCGGCGGAGAGCTGGAGTTCCTCGGGCGGTCCGACGCGCAGGTCAAGATCCGCGGCTTCCGGGTGGAGCCGGGAGAGGTGGAGACGGTGCTGCGCCGCCACGCCGAGATCGCCGACTGCGCCGTCGTGGTACAGGGCGATGGCGGCGCCGGCAGACGGCTGGCGGCCTTCATGGTCGGCGAGGAACGCATCCGCGTGCCCCGGCTGCGCAGATGGCTCGCCGAACGGCTGCCCGGCTATCTGGTGCCGACCGTCCTCCAGCAGCTCGAGGCCCTGCCGTTGACCGGAACCGGCAAGGTCGACCGGGGCACCCTCGCCAAGCGGCGCAGCCGCCGCAGACCCGAGTGCGACGCCGACTTCCGCGCGCCGGGCACCGGGCTGGAGCACTGGCTGACCCGGGTATGGGCCGACACCCTCCAGTACGAGGAGATAGGTGTGGACGACGACTTCTTCGAGCTGGGCGGCCATTCCCTGATGGCCACTCAGATCACTGCGGAGATCGCCGAGACCCACGATGTGCTGGTCACGGCGCGCGCCTTCTACGAGCACCCCACCGTCGCCGAACTGGCCGCCTATCTGGAGGATCGCCTCCCCGCTGAGCAGCGCGGGGACGGCCCGCGCGAGGGGGTGGGCCGATGAGGATCACCCGGCCCCGCTCCGTTCCCGACCTCGATCCCGCGGCCGTCGATCTGGCCGATCCGCAGCTGTACGCGACCGGCGATCCGCACGCGGTCTGGCTCGCCCTGCGGGAGCGGAACCCGGTATGGCGGCAGACGCTTCCGGACGGCCGCTCCTTCTGGTCGGTCACCCGCTACCACGATGTCAACGATGTGCTGCGGGACCACACCCGCTTCACGTCCGAACGCGGAACCCTGCTGTCCACCCTGGCCGTCGACGATCCGGCGGGCGGCAAGATGATGGCCGCCAGCGACCCACCGACCCATACGGCGATGCGCGAGCCGTTGTCCAAAGCCCTGTCGGCGCGCAGCCTGCGCCGCTGGGAGCCGCGTATCCGGCGGATGGTGCACCGGCTCATCGCCCCGCTCGCCGACGGCGTCGCATGGGACATCGCCGAGGCGTCCGCCGCCTTCCCGATGGCGTTCACCGGCACGCTGATGGGGCTGCCCGAGCGGGACTGGCCCAGGCTCACACAGCTGACGACGATGGCGATCGCACCCGACGACGCGGAGTTCAGCGAGGGGCGCGGCACCCTGGTCGCCGCGCACCACGAGCTGTTCGAGTACTTCGCCGACCATCTGCACACGACCCGGGACTCGGCCGACGACTCCCTCGTCGGTTTTCTGCGCGGCATGACGGTCGGCGAACGGCGGCTGCGCCAGGACGAGATCGTCTACAACTGCTACAGCCTGCTGCTCGGTGCCAACGTCACGACCCCGCATGCGGTGGCCGGGACCGTGCTGGCCTTCGTCGAGGAGCCCGCACAGTACGCGCGGCTCACCCTCGATCCCGGGGTGGTCGCCCGCGCCGTCGAGGAGGGGTTGCGCTGGTCCTCACCGGCCAACCATTTCATGCGGTACACCAAGCGGGAGACGGAGCTGAGCGGGGTACGCCTCGGCGCCGGGGAGGCCGTGGTGGCCTGGCTGGGGTCGGCCAACCGCGACCGGCGGGTCTTCGCCGACCCGTTCACGTTCGACGTCGCCCGCTCCCCGAACCGGCACGTGGCCTTCGGTTTCGGACCGCACTACTGCGTGGGCGCGCCGCTGGCCCGTATCGCGCTGCGCATCCTCTTCGAGGAAGTCGTGCGGCACGTGGCCGAGTTCGAGCAGGCCGGGCCCGTCGAGCATCTGGCCTCGAACTTCGTCGCCGGCATCAAGCATCTGCCGGTCACGGCACGGCTGCGGCCGGGGGCTGCCGAACGGCTCGACGCAGCAAGGGCGGCCGAGCCCCGTCGGGAGGTCGTGCCGTGACCGTTCTTCGTGGTTCTCCGCGCCATGTTCCGTCGTTCGGAGGTGTGCGATGGCTGAGGTGAAAGGCGCCGGCCGCTGGCTGCTGCGCCGGCCCGGCAGTGCGGCAGGGGCGCGGCTGTTCCTGCTGCCCTACTCCGGGGTCGGCGCCTCGATGTACAACCGCTGGCCCGAGCAGATCGGTCCGGCCGAGGTGTGCCGTATCCAGCTCCCCGGCCGGGAGAACCGGATTCGGGAGCCGCACTACGGCACCTACCCGGAGCTGGCCGAGCGGCTGGCGGAGGCGCTGCTGCCGTATCTGGACCGGCCGTTCGGCTTCTTCGGGCACTGCGGCGGTGCCCTGCCCGGTTTCGCCACGGCCCTGTTCCTGGCCGAGCACGGGCTGCCCACTCCGGCGTGGCTGTTCGTCTCCTCCCAGGTCGCCCCGCATCTGGGACCGTACGGGCGGTTCCTGGAGCTGCGGCAGGACCAGTTGCGCGAGGAGCTGCGGGAGATGGTGGTCGCGATGGGCGGCCGGCCGCAGCCCGACATGATCGACCTGGGCATGAGGGTGCTGGAGGCCGATCTGGCCGCCAACCGTGCCTACCGGCTGCCCGGCCCGGTGCGGCTGCCCTGCACCGTCCATGCCCTCTCCTGGCAGGACGACCACGAGATACGGCCCGAGCAGATGGCCGGCTGGGACGCGTACCCGGAACCGGGCCGCTACCGCGAAACCCTATTGCCCGGCGGCCACTTCGCGTTCCTCGACGCGCCGGAGCCGTTGTGCGCGGCGCTCGCCGGGACCATGTCGGCCGCGGACTCGCCGGCGCCCTCGCCGGTCACCGACATCGAGGAGCACGCATGACCGAGGCCGGCACCAGCGACTACGTATCGGGAGCGCTCAAGGAGGGCGGCGACCCCGACCCGTACGCCAACTACGCCTGGCTGCGCGAGAACGCCCCCGTCAGCGAGGTCTACACCCCGCACCGCACGGGCCGTACCTGGCTGGTCACCTCCTACGAGCTGGTCAGGCGCTGGCTGGCCGATCCGCGGCTGAGCAACGACGACCGCAACTCGGCTGCGCCGCCCGCTCCGTTCGGGAGCGGCGAGTGGGATCCGGCCCGCGGCCTGCTCGACCTCGACCGGCCGGAGCACACCCGGCTGCGCAGGCTGGTGGCCGGCGCGTTCAGCGCCGGGGCGGTGGACGCCATGCGGCCCATGATGGCGCGGATCACCGGCGAGGCCATCGACGCGTTCGCCGACGCGGGCAGCTGCGATCTGGTGGAGTCATTCTCGCTGCCGGTGCCCGTGGCGATCATCCACAAGGTGCTGGGTATCCCCGAGGAACAGCGCGAGCCCCCGGCTCGGTGCATGGAGATGTTCTACAAGGCGGGTCTGACCGACCCGCTGGACCTGGACGCGCTGCACGGGCTGCTGGAGTACACCCAGCGCCTGGCCGGCTACAAGCGCGCCAACCCGGGCAACGATGTCGCCGCCGCCCTGCTGAAAGGCTTCGAGACCGGCCAGCTGCGCGACGAGAACGAACTGGCCGCCATGATCCTCTCCGTGCTGGGCGCCGGCCATGTGACGACCGTGCAGTTCCTGGGTGCGGCGGTCTACCGGCTGCTCCAGCACCCCGACCAGTTGCGGGCCGTGCTGTCGGGCGAGGTCGGCTGGGCGAACGTCGTCAACGAGATCCTGCGCTACGACTCCCCCGTCCAGGCATCCGTCTACCGGTACGCCACCGAGGACCTCACCCTCGGCGACGTCCACATCAGCAAGGGCGACGCGGTGCTGCTGTGTGTGGCCGCCGCCAACCGGGACCCTGAGTACGTGTCCGACCCGGAGGAGTTCCGGGTCGACCGTCCACTGCGCGGCAACCTGGCCTTCGGGCACGGTGCCCATCTGTGTCTGGGCGCCCATCTGGCCCGGCTGGAGGGGGAGATCGCGCTGGACGCGCTGTTCACCCGGCTGCAGGACCTCGCGCTCGCCATCCCCGCCGACCGCGTCGTGTGGACGTACGGCCCCATGCTGCGCGGCCCCCGCGCGCTGCCCGTCACCTTCCGGGCGGCCCGGGCCCGGTGACCGGGCTCCCCCACCGCTCCCCTGCTCCGTTCCCCCATTCGTCCCGTACGGCCTTCGCGGAGACCACTCATGACACCAGCGCATGACGCAGCAGTCGCCCCCTCCCGCACCGCGCGCACCCCGCTCGACGGCTTCGCCGAGTGGGTCGCGCGCACCCCTGAAGCACCCGCGGTCGTCTGCGGGCCGCAGACCCTCAGCTACCGCAGGCTGGATCGGGCGGCCGACCAGCTCGGCCGCCGGCTGCGGGCAGCGGGCGCCGGGCCGGAGAGCCTGGTGGGTATCGCGCTGCGACGCTCGGCGGCCCAGTCGGTCGCGGTGCTCGGCGTGCTCAAGTCCGGCGCCGCCTGTCTGCCGGTCGACCCCGACCAGCCACCGGAGCGTACGCGCGCGCAACTCGCCGATGCCGGGGTCCGGTTGGTGGTGACTGAGAAGTCCGTCGAGGACGCCCGCGCCGAGGGCGGCTGGGGGCCGCAGGTTGTCTCCCTGCCCGTCGAGACCGACCTGACGGACGACGGCCCCGGCGACGGCGAGCAGCCGCTGACCGGGAGTGGCCCCGA
Source organism: Streptomyces sp. CA-250714 (assembly GCF_050936705.1). Classification (NCBI taxonomy): domain Bacteria; kingdom Bacillati; phylum Actinomycetota; class Actinomycetes; order Kitasatosporales; family Streptomycetaceae; genus Streptomyces; species Streptomyces sp. CA-250714. The sequence continues at coordinate 247,128 of NZ_JBNJMI010000001.1, forward strand.
GAACCTGATGTATGTGCTGTACACCTCGGGTTCCACCGGCCGGCCCAAGGGCATCGCCATGCATGCGGCTCCGCAGATCACGCTGCTGGACTGGTGTCGCCGGCGGTACGCGGAACAGCCCGTTGCGCTGCAGTTCTTCCCCCTCACCTCCGATGTCGGTTTCCTGGAACTGCTGTCCACCTGGTGGCTCGGCGGCTGCGTCGTCGTGGCAACCGAACACGAACGCCATGACATCGCCGCCCTGGCCGACGTCATCGACCGGCACCAGGTCACCAAGGTGCTGCTGCCGGTGCTGGCCCTGAACGGGCTCGCGGCGCAGGTGGCCGACGCCCCGGACCGCTGCGGCTCCCTGCGCGAGCTGATCACCACCGGCGAGCAGCTGGTGATCTCCCCCGCCGTCCGGCAGTTGTGCGACCGGCTGCCGGATGTGCTGCTGGACAACCATTACGGCTCGACGGAGCTCAACGTCGTCACGGCGCCCCGGCTGACCGCGCCCGCCGACGCCTGGCCGGAGCGCCCCGCGGTGGGCCGTCCCATCGTGGACTCCCGCATCTATGTGCTCGACACCGATCTGCGGCCGGTCCCGCCCGGTGTGCCGGGCGAGATCTACGTCGGCGGTGGTCCCCCGGCGCGGGGCTACCTCGGCAACCCCGCGCAGACCGCTGTGGCGTTCCTGCCCGACCCGTACAGCAAGGCCCCGGGCAGCCGGATGTACCGCACCGGGGACCGGGGCCGCTGGCGGCCTCACGGGGTGCTGGAGTATCTGGGGCGCGCCGACTTCCAGATCAAGCTGCACGGCTACCGCATCGAGCCCGGGGAGATCGAGACGCTGCTGCGCGAGCACCCGGATGTCTCGCAGGCCGTCGTCGTCAAGACGGGCGAGGGAGAGGACGCCCTGCTCGCGGCGTACACCAGCAGCGAGGGCCCTGCCCCGCACGCCGACGAGCTGCGCGATCATCTGGCCCGGCTGCTGCCCTCGTACATGGTGCCCCAGGCGTACATCTCCCTGCCGGAGCTGCCGCTGACCGCGACGGGGAAGGTGGACCGCAACCGGCTGCCCGAGGTGGACACCGCCAGAGCGTCGTTCGTCGCACCCCGGGACGAGGACGAGGCGGCGATCGCGAGGATCTTCTCCGACATCCTCGGCAAGGAGCAGGTCAGCGTCGAGGAGAGCTTCTTCCGCCTCGGGGGCCACTCCCTGCTGATCACTCAACTGGTGCACCGGGTCGGCAAGGCCTGCGGCGTCGAACTGCCGTTGCGCGCCGTCTTCGAGCGCGCCACACCGGCGCAACTGGCCCGGGACGTACGCCGGTTGCGCTCCGGGGAAGGAGCGGCGCCGGCCGAAGAGGGCGTCGTGCCGGCCGAAGAGGGGGCGGAGGCCAGGACTCCGGCTGCCGCGGCGGACTCCGGGCGGGTCAGGCCGTGACGGCGCTGCCACCCGGACAGCCGCTCTCGTTCGCCCAGCAGCGGCTGTGGTTCCTCGACCAGCTGCTGCCCGGCCAGGTCAGCTACCTCACCCCGCTCACCTACCGTGTCGAGGGCCGGCTGGACGGGGCGGCGCTGGAGGGCGCACTGCGTGACGTGGCGGCGCGGCATCCCGTCCTCCGCTGCCGCTTCACCGCCGACGGCGGTGAGCCCCGCGCGGTGGTCGAGCCGGCCACCGCGCTGCACCTCGAGCGGCGCGACCTGTCCGCTGACGCGGCGCCCTCGTACACGGCGGAGCAGCTGGTACGGCAGCGGCTGTCGCGCCCCCTCGACCTGCGTTCGGCCCCGCCCCTGCGGGCGGTGCTGCTGCGGCTGGCGGACGGCGACTGGCTCTTCCACGTCCATATCCACCACATCGCGTTCGACGGTCTCTCCCGCCCCGTGTTCGAGCGCGAACTCTCCGCTGCGTACGCGGCCCGGACCCGGGCGGGGGCTCCGGCGCTGCCCGTCGAGCCGCCGTTCGACTACTTCGGCTACGCCCGTGCGCAGCGGCGCGCCCTCGACGGGGCGGAGCGTGAGCGGCTGCTGCGTTACTGGCGGTCGCGGTTGGCCGAGGCGCCGACGGTGCTGGCGCTGCCCGCCGACCGGCCGCGTCCCGCCCAGCCGACCGGCCATGGTGCGCAGCTCGACTTCACCGTGCCCGCGGACAGCACCGAGGCGCTGCGCCGGGTGGCCCGGGAGCAGCACGCCTCGCTGTTCGCCGTGACGCTGGCGGTGTATCAGGAGCTGCTGGGACGGTACTGCGATGCCCGGCAGGTGCTGTGCGGCGTGCCGTTCGCGGGGCGCGGCGAGCCGGAAGCCGAGGAAGCGATCGGTTTCTTCACCCATACCGTGGCCCTCTGCGGCGATCTGCGCGGCACACCCTCGCTGGCCACCCTCACCGCGCGGGTGCGGGACGCCGTGTGGGACGCGATGGACCACCAGGAGCTGCCCTTCGATGTGCTCGTCGACGAGCTGGGGGCGGCCCGCGGCCTGGAGCGCAACCCTCTGGTTCAGCACTGGTTCGACGTCACCGACGAGACGCTGGGCGGGCAGTTGCTGGAGCTGCCCGGGGCGCCGACCATGAGGGTGGAGTACCCGGAGACGGTCACCCGGTTCGACACCGAGCTGCATCTGAGCCCTGTCGGTACCGAACTGCGCGGGCGGCTGCTGTACTCCACCGATCTGTTCGACGCGCCCCGGATGCGTACCTTCGCCGCTCACTACCAGCAGTTGCTCGCGGCCGCCGCCGCCCGCCCCGAACTGCCGATGTCCTGCCTGCCGTTGCTCTCCCCCCGCGAGCAGGCCGCGATGGTGGCGCGCGGCACCGGCCCCGTACAGGAGCCGGGTGAGGGCGAGGCGGGGCAGACGGTGGCCGCGCTGTTCGCCCGCCGGGTGGCCGAGCACCCCGCGGCTGTCGCCGTCGCGGACTCCACCCACACGTGGGACTACGCCACCCTGCATGCCAGGGCCACCGCGCTCGCGGCCCGGGTGACGGCGCACGGGTGCGGGCCCGAGGACGTGGTGGCGGTCTGTCTGCCACGGGGTGCGGAGCTGGTGTCAGCGGCGCTGGGGGCAATGCTGGCTGGCTGCGGCTATCTGTTGATCGACCCGGACCAGCCGCCGGAGCGCATCGGCTACCTTCTCGCCGACTCGGGTGCCCGCTTGCTGCTGACGGACGCGGCCATGCGCGCACAGCTGCAGCAGGAGGGCGAACACACTGCCCGGGGCGCGGGGACGGCGGGTGCGAGCCGTCGGGTGGGCGAACCGCGGGTGCTCGACGTGACCTCGATGCCGTACCCGGCACCCGAGGGCCGGCTCCGTCCGGCGCCGCACCCTGGACCGGCGTCGCGCCCTGGGTCGGCGCCGCACCATCTGGCGTATCTCGTCTACACCTCCGGCTCCACCGGCCGCCCCAAGCCGGTGGCTGTCACGCACGCGGGGCTGTCGCATCTGGTGGCATGGCATCTGGAGCGCTATCCGGTACGGCCCGGGGGCTCGGTCGTGACCCAGGTCGCCGGTGTGTCCTTCGATGCCGCCGCCTGGGAGATATGGCCCGCGCTGGCCGGCGGCGCCCGTCTGGAGATCTGTCCCGAGGAGGTGGTGCGCGACCCCGATGCCCTCGTCCGGCACTTGGCCGTCACCCGTACCGACAGCGTCTTCGCGCCCACGCCACTGGCCGAACAGCTGATCCGGCAGCCGCTCGGTGAGAAGACGGAGTTGACCCGGCTGCTGACCGGAGGCGATCTGTTCCGCCCACGGGAGTGCGACGACCCGGGCGTTCCGGTCCTCAATCACTACGGCCCCACCGAGAACACGGTGGTGGCAACCGCCACCGACGGGCTGCGCGCCCCCTGGGACGACAACTCGATCGGCCGCCCCATCGCCGGGGTGCGGGCGTATGTGGTCGACGAGCACCTCCAGTTGGCGCCGCCGGGCGCGCCGGGAGAGCTGTGTCTGGGCGGTGCGGGGCTCGCCCGGGGGTATCCGGGCAGGTCCGCGCTCACCGCCGAACGCTTCGTGCCGGACCCGTTCGCCGACGTACCCGGCGCGCGTATGTACCGCACCGGTGATGTGGTGTGCTGGCGGCCGGATGGGACGCTCGACTTCCTCGGCCGGCGCGACGCCCAGCTGAAGGTGAACGGCTACCGCATCGAGCCCGGTGAGATCGAGCAGGCGCTGCTGCGGTGTTCCGGCGTCCGCGAGGCCGTGGTCACGGCGGCTCCCGGGCCCGCGGGGAACACCCTGCTGACCGCGTACGTGGTCCCTGAGGCGGAGCCGCCGGACAGTGCCGGACTGCGCGCTCAGTTGCGCGCCTGGCTGCCGCCGTATCTGGTGCCCGAGGTGTGGCTGACGCTCGACGCCTTGCCGCTCACCCCCAGCGGCAAGGTGGACCGGGCGCGGCTGCCGGCTCCGCGGGAGGGGGAAACGGAACTCGCCGAGCCGCGAGGACCGCTGGAGGAGGAAGTGCTGCGGCTGTGGCGGGAGGTCTTCCCGGCCGCCCGGCTCGGCGTCACCTCGGACTTCTTCCTGGCGGGCGGCACCTCCATGGCGGCCTCCAGGCTCGCTTCCCGGATCCGGGAGTCGTTCGGTGTGGCGTTCCCGGTGCGCGCGGTCTTCGACCACCGGACGGTGGCCGATCAGTGCGCGGTCATCGAGCGGCGCGTCGTCGAGGAGATCTCACAAATGACGGAGGAGGAAATAGAGCAGGAGCTCAACCGATAGCCGGGAGGAAATCTGCCCGGCAGCCCGAAAGCGGTGGACGCAGAAACTCACAGCGACTCGGCCGGCACATTACCGAAACACCTCGCCGGGAATCCCGCCGGAGTTCTCCGGCGGGATTCCCGGCGTGCTCAATTACTGTTCCGGGAAAGGTCGCGCCGTACGCTCAGCGGCGTTATGTCGGTCCATACGCGCTCAATGTGCGCCAGGCAGGAAGCCTTGTCCCCTTCGACCCCCACACTGCGCCAGCCTGCGGGAACACCCCGCTCAGCAGGCCAGATCGAGTACTGCTCCTCGTCGTTGACCACGACCTGGAAGGAGGGTGCCCCCTCTTTTTCCTGCTCTTCCATAAAAGTCATTCCGTTCACCTCCGAGGTGTGGAGCATAGCCACTGGCTGATCGATGGTCGAGCCCTTGTGATTCCCTCTTGCCCGGGCGTATGCCAGCGTAGTAGTTTTTCACCGAACGTGCTGCACCGAAACATTGAGGCGTTCTTCCGAAGCGGCCTCAGATCCCTCTCCCGGAGGTTTTCTGCTGTGGTGGACGGAGCCGGGCAAAACCTGTCCGATGCCGGAAGGGAACTTCTCAGAAGACGACTCGCCGCCCGCGGAACGGCGACCCCGGACTCCTTACCCGAGCCGTCCGACGAGGCGGTGCCGCTCGCCCCGGCCCAGCACCGGCTGTGGTTCATCGACCGGCTCACCAAGGGCAGCCTGGCGTACAACGTCTCGGCCGCCTACCGCCTCCAGGGCCCGCTGGACGTTCCCGCGCTGGAGCGGGCTCTGACGTATGTCCTGCACCGGCACGAGGTACTGCGCACCCAGGTGACCGTCACCGAGGAAGGCGAGCCCCGGCTGCGGACGGCTTTCCGCGCGGAGGACATCCGCCCGGCGACGCACGACGTGACGGCGAGTCAGGATCCGGCGGCAGAGGCGCGCCGCCTCGCCGAGCAGTACTCCGACACCGCGTTCGACCTGGAACGCGGGCCGCTGCTGCGGCTGTGGCTGGCGAAGCTGGCGGAGCAGGACCACGTACTGGGCCTGACTGTCCACCACATTCTCTTCGACCGCGACTCGCTCGACATCCTCAGCCGCGAAGTCTCGGCCGCCCACCGCGCGTTCGTGGCCGGATCAGAGCCCGGTCTCGCACCGCCGGCCGCACAGTACGCGGACTTCGCGCGGGAGCAGGCCCGCTCGGCCGGGTCGGCGGATCTCGACCGGCGGGCCGGAGCATGGCGGGAGCGGCTGCGGGGTGTCCCGCCGGTGCTGGAACTGCCCGCCGACCACGAGCGGCCCGCGCAGCCCAGCTACCGCGCGGGGCAGGCGCCGGTGCGGGTGGCCCCCGACGTGTGCGCGAAACTGCGCGCGCTCAGCAGCGAACACGGCACCACCCCCTTCGTGGTCTTCCTCGCCGCCTTCCACGGACTGCTGGGCCGACTGGCCGCGCAGGAGGCGGTGCTAGTCGGCTGTCCGTTCAACGGCCGCAGCCGGGTCGCTCAGGAAGGGCTGATCGGCTTCTTCGTCAACTCCCTGCCGATCCTGGGTGACCTGCGCGGCGACCCCCCGTTCACCGAACTCGTGGACCGCGTGCGGGAGCAGGTCCTGGCCGCCTACGACGACCAGCACGTGCCCTTCGACCGCATCGTCAAGGCCGTCGACCCGCCGCGTGACCTGAGCCGCAACCCGCTTGTGCAGGTGTGGTTCGACCTGGCGGACGGCGGCCCCGGTGGCACCGCTCCCCCACTGGCGCTGCCCCAGATCACGGTCTCCTACCTGACCGAGGGCCGCACGCGCACCCGCTTCGACGCCGAACTCCACTTGGGTACGGCCTCGGACGGCGGCGTCACCGGGCGGCTGCTGTACGCGCGTGACCTGTTCGAGGAGCAGACCGCCGAGTCTTTCTGCGGCTACTACACACACTTCCTGGAAGCCGCCGCAGCACAGCCCGACACCCGAGTGTCCCGGATCCCCGTCCTGTCCCCCGACCAGTTGAGCGGCCTGCTCGACGACTGGGCGGTGGCCGGCGAATGACCACGACCCGGGCACCCGCCGCGGCGCCACGCGGCACGGCTCACCCCCACGCGTCGACGGGCCTGCGCCGTGGCGCGAGCCGGTACACAGAAGAGGAGCGAGCGTGAAACCGACGCACGGCACAGCACCCGTGGTGCACGACCTGGTCGGGGTCGGCTTCGGGCCGGCCAATCTGGCGCTCGCCGTCGCGCTGGAGGAGTTCGAGGGGACGAAGCCGCGCGCGCTGTTCCTGGAGAAGCGCCCCGCACTCTCCTGGCACCCCGGGATGCTGCTCGACGACGCCACCATGCAGGTCAGCTTCCTCAAGGACCTGGCGACCATCCGCAACCCCCGCAGCGGCTTCAGCTTCCTGTCGTATCTGGACGACAGGGGACGGCTGGTCGACTTCATCAACCACAAGGAGTTCTTCCCCTCACGGGTCGAGTTCCACGACTACCTGGAGTGGGCAGCAGCCCGGGTGGCCCACCTGGTGCGCTACGGCACCGAGGTGGTGGCGGTCCATCCGGTCACCGAGCAGCAGACCGTGACCGCCTTCGACGTCGTCGCCCGCCACCCGGACGGGGCCGAACGCACGGTGCGCACCCGCAACATCGTCGTCGGCACCGGTCTGGTGCCGCGGATGCCGGCGGGTGTGACGTCCTCGGACCGGGTGTGGCACAGCGCGGAGTTGCTGCCCCGGCTGGCGGAACTCGGGAAGCCGGGCATCGGCACCTTCGCGGTGGTGGGCGCGGGCCAGAGTGCCGCCGAGGTCACCGCCCATCTGCACAGCCGCTTCCCGGAGAGCCGCATCCACGCCCTGCTGCCCCGCTACGGGTACAGCCCTTCCGACGATTCGCCCTTCGCCAACCGCGTCTTCGACCCGGTCGCCGTCGACCACTTCTACGACGCCGTGCCCGCCGTCCGGGAGCGCTTCTACGAGCAGCACAGCAACACCAACTACTCCGTCGTCGATCTCGACTTGATCAACGAGCTGTACCGGCGCTCCTACCAGGAGTCGGTGCGCGGCGACAGACGGCTGCACTTCGAGCCGATGTGCCGCGTGGTGGCCGCCGACTCCGGCCCCGACCGGGTGCGCCTGCACATCGACCGGCTGCTGGAGGGCGCCAGGGACCAACTGGACGCCGACATCGCGGTGTTCGCCACGGGCTACCACCCCATGGATGCCGCGACGCTGCTGGGCCCGACGGCCGACCTGTGCAAACGCGACAGCGCGGGCCGGCTGCGCGTCGGCCGGGAGTACCGCGTGGAGACCTCGGCCGACGTCACGGCGGGCATCTACCTCCAAGGCGGCGTGGAGCACACCCACGGCCTCTCCGCCTCACTGCTGTCGAACGTCGCCGTCCGTGCCGGCGAGATCCTCACCTCGATCACCACCGGCCCCCACGCCGCCCGCTGACCAGGAGCCAGTCACCATGTACGTACCCGCCGACTACCGGCCGGCAGACCCCGGTTGGGCCCGCGACGTCGTCCGCGCCCAAGGCCTGGCCCTGCTGGTCACCGACGGCGCCCAGCAGCAGGAACCGCTGGCGACGCACTGCCCCGTCATCCCCTGGGGGGACACCCTGCCCACCGGCACCGGCGAGACCGGACTGGTCGGCGCGGTGCTGGCCGGGCACCTCAACCGGCAGAACCCGCACTGGGCGGCGCTGCGCGACGGGCAGCGGGCGCTGCTGGTCTTCTTCGGCCCCAACTCCTACATCAGCCCCACCCACTACGGCGTCAGTCCGGCGGCCCCCACCTGGAACTTCGTCTCCGTCCACGCGCACGGCACCCTCCACCTGCTGGAGCGCGGGGAACCGACCCTGGAGGTGATCCGCACCACAGTGCGGACGTACGAGGAACACCTCGGCACCGGCTGGGACATGACCGACTCCCTCCCGTACTTCGAGAAGATCGTGCCCGCCGTCGGCGCCTTCACCTTCCACATCACGCAGGCGGAGGGCATGTTCAAACTGAGCCAGGAGAAGCCGGACCCGATCCGCGAGCGGCTCGGCTCCGCGCTCGCCGACAGTGCGGCGGCCGGCGCCCGCCAGGTGGCGGCCACGATGCGCCGGTACGGCTGACCGGTGGCCGCTTCCCCGCGCTTTCTGCCGTACTGGACCGGCCGGCAGCACGGCGCCGAGGCCACTGTCTTCTGTCTGCCGCACGCCGGCGGCGGCGCCTCCACCTACCATCGCTGGGTGGGCGCCGACCCCGCGCTGGACGTGCAGCCCGTCCAGCTCCCGGGCCGGGAGGATCTGATCGGCATGGCGCCCGTACCCGATGCCGAACGGCTCGTGCCGATGCTCGGCGCACAGATCGCCGACGCCTCGGTCGGCCGCACCGTGCTGTTCGGCCACAGCATGGGTGCGGTCCTCGCCGCCGAACTGACCGCCTGGCTCCACCGCCACAACGCGCCCGTGCCCGCGCTGCTGGTCGTCTCGTCACGCCGCGGCGGCGCCCCTCGCCGTCCGGCAGCCGGGCAGCTCACCGCGCACAGTAGCGACGAGGAGCTCGTCGCCGGGCTGCTGCGGATGGGCGGCACCCACCGTGAGGTCCTGGAGGATCCGCAACTGCGCGCCCTGTTCCTCCCGACGGTCCGCAACGACCTGCTGCTCCTCGACCGTTACCGACGCGGTTACGGCGATCGGGAGCTGCCCGTACCGCTGCTGGTCTGCGCCGGCCGGGACGACACGGTCTCGCCCGACGAACTCGCCGACTGGGCCACGCACACCGCGCTGGAGTGCCGGGTGCGTACGTTCCCCGGCGGCCACTTCTACCTCCGCGAACAGCGGCGTGACCTCTTCCGGGCCGTCCATGAGGCGCTCGGAACAACCGGCCTGCCGTCCCCCGCCCCATCCCGGAAGGAGCACCATGCCGCAGACGCCGCAGACGCCGCCCGGTGACGGCGCTTCGCTCGACGAGGAGGAGACCACCGGCCTCCTCCTCGCTCTCATACGGGAGGAGCTGGGCGACGAGTCCGTCACGGAGGACGACGACTTCTACGCCGTCGGCGGCGACTCGCTCATCGCCGTGCGCATCGTCGCGCGGGCCAACGAACAGGGCGTCGGCATACGGCTGCTGGATTTGCTGATGCACCCCTCGGCGCAGGAACTCGCCGCAAATGTGAGCGAGTTGACGGCTCAGGAGTCGGCCGGCATCGCCGAGCCGTCCCCGCCCGCGCCGCCCGGCCCCGCGGAAGCGGGCACGCCCGGCCCCGCGGAAGCGGACGGCTCCGCCACGGCACCGTCCGGCATCGTCCGGCGCCCGGCGTCGGCTCTCCAGATCGGGCTGGTCTACCAGTGCGAGATGAGCGAGGACCCCAGCCTGTACAACGACCTCATCGGCGTGCGCGTACACGGCCCCTTCGACGAAGCCCGGTTCCGTACGGCACTGACCGCGCTGCTGGACCGGCATCCCGCGCTGCGCAGCTCGTTCGACCTGGCGGCCGATCCCGAACCGGTGCAGCTTGTGCACCCGGATCTCGCGCTGCCGCTGGAGGTCGAGTATGCGGCCGGCCCGCACGCCGGCACCGGCGCTGAGGACGCGGCCTGCGCCGCCGCGGCCGAAGCCTGGCGAGCCCGGCAGCTGGGCACGGCCTTCGACTGGGAGACTCCGCCGCTGTTCCGCTGTCACGTCGCAGCCGCAGCCGCAGCGGCCGAGAGCTTCCGGCTCACCGTCGCCATGCATCACGCGCTGATGGACGGCTGGAGCTTCGCGACCGTCGTCACGGACCTGCTCCGGCTCTACGACGCCGCCGTCACCGGCACCGACCCCGCACTGCCGACGCCGCCCCCCGACGCGCACGAGCTCTTCGTGGCCGCCGAACGCGACGCTGTCTCCTCCGCCGAAGCGGCACGGTTCTGGCGGCAGCACGCCGAGGGCCCCCAGGTGCTGCCGGACCGGGCCCGGGAGACACCGGGTGACGCGTCGGCCCGGCTGAGCCTGCCCTTCGACGACGCACTGAGCGCCGGTCTGCGGAGCTCCGCCGCGCAGGCGGCCACGCCCCTCAAAAGCCTGCTGCTGGCTGTCCACTCCTGGGCGCTGGCCCATTGGTCCGGGCATCCGGACGGCATGGTGACGGGTGTGGTGCTCAACGGCCGCCCCGAACAGCCCGGGGCCGAGCTATCGGTCGGGCTCTTCCTCAACACAATGCCGCTCCGGCTGCCGACCGCCGCCGGGACGTGGACGGAACGCGCCCGCGCCGCACGCGACGCCGAGATCGCGGCGACCCGCTACCGCCACTACCCACTGGCCCGGATCGAGGAGCAGACAGGCCGCCCGCCCTTCGACGTCGCGTTCAACTTCACCGACTTCCGCGTCTACCGGCAGCTCGACGGGCTGGGCACCCTCCGGGTGGACGAGTGGTACCACGCCGACAAGGCCAGTCACCCGGTCTCCCTGGACTACACGCTCGACTTCCCCGGCTTCGGCACCGGCCTGCTGGCCTCCTACGACCAGCAGGCCGTACCCGAGCACCGGCTCCGTGAGCTCGTCGGACTGGTGGAGGAGGGCCTGCGCTCCGCCGCGGCCGAACCGTCCGGCCGGCCACCCGCCCCGGCGGCAACCCCGGCCCCGGCCACGGCGAGCAGTTCGCGGTGAGCGGCGCCGTCGGCCCGCTCACCGTCGTCTACGACCACGGCTCAGCCTCGGCCGGAGAGCTGGCGGTAGGGCTCTCCCCGCTGGCCCCGCTCGTCTTCCTGGTGCGTCCGTCCGCCCACAGCGCCCGTACGGAAGGTGTCCTCGCCCAGTGCGGACGGACGCTGCGGATGACGGGCGATCCGCAGGCCGACGCCCGGGCCCTGGCGGCCGAACACCCGCGGGCCGTCCTCACCTTCGCGGAGAGCGAGCTGCGCTCCACCGCGGATCTCGCAGCACGGCTCGGGCTGCCGTTCCACTCCCCGGAAACCGCGGCGGCACTCACCGACAAGGCGGAACAGCGCACGCGACTGCGCCGCGCCGGACTCGACCAGGTGCGCAGCCATCAGGTGCACGACGAGGACGCGTGGTTCGCCGCGCTGGACGACCTGGGGCTGCCCGCGGTCGTCAAACCGCCCCGCGGACAGGGCAGCACGGCGGTGCGCACGGTGCCGGACCGCGCGGAAGCGGCGCGGCTGGCGGCGGCGCTCTTCCCCGCCGATCCGCACGGCTGGGTCGTCGAGGAGTATCTGACGGGGCGGCCGAGTCTGCCGCACGGCGACTACGTCTCGGTGGAGACCGCCACGACGCCCGCGGGGACGGTGCCGCTGGCCGTCACCGGCAAGCATCCGCTGGTCCACCCCTTCCGCGAGACGGGCCAGTTCTGGCCCGCCACGCTGTCGGAGGGAGAGCACCGTGCGGTCTGCGAGCTGGCTGTCGCCGCCGTCACCGCTCTCGGCGTCACCACCGGGATCTGCCACACCGAGATCAAGCTCGGCCCCGCGGGGCCACGGCTGATCGAGGTCAACGGCCGGCTCGGCGGCCACCTCAACGAACTGTCACGCCGCGCCTGCGTGGTGGATCTGGTCGGCTGGGCAGGCCGGCTCGCCCTCGGCCAGGAACTGCCGGGCCCCTTGCCCACGCCGTCCGAGGTGCACTACCAGTACAACTCCCTCGCCCCCGTGCAGCCGTGCACCCTGCGCGCCCTGCACGGCGCCAAAGAGGCACGCGCCGTGCCCGGCGTCCACGGCCACCGCCCCTACGTACGGCCGGGCGGCCGGCTGCCTGGCGGCACCGGCACCACCCACCTCGACCTGCTGTGGGGCGCCGCCGCCGACCACGACGCCATGACGCGCGCCGTCCAAGCGGCGCTCTCCTATCTCTCCCACGAGTTCGGATTCGACGACGGGAGGGTCGAGACCGTCCACCCGCGGCTCACCCCGCCACACCCGGCCCCGCTGTGCGGGCCGGGCCGGCCCGGTTGACCGCTCATATCCGGACGGAGGCGTTCACTCGTTCTGCTCCCAGGCGGTCACCGTGAACGTCACCTTCCGGCCCTTGGCCGAGATGTCCTGTACGCGCAGCAACTCGACACGTTCCTGCGAGTCGTAGGGGTGCGTATTGCAGAACTTCTGCCCGACCCTGAGCTTTGAGAACGGGATGGGGTCCGTGAGCTCGGCAGCCTTGCCGCCCTTCATGACGGCGTTGCAGCTTCGCCCGTCCTGCTGGCCTGTGCTCCGGAAAGCCAGACCGGCCGAGGGCGAAAAGATCACTTCTGGTTCGCTTCCCCTGCGCCCGCACGGATCGACCGACACGTCCGGTTCCGATTCCACGGCGAAGCCTCCCTCCAGGATCTTGGGAGCGGTGCCGTCCAGGGAGGCGGAGGTGGTGTCACAGCTGGAGCCGAACTCTTCGTCTGCTTTGCCGCCGCCCAACGTGAGCGACGCGTCCTTGTACTGCAACCGCAACTGCGCCACCGGACTCGACGAGCTCGCAGCGGGCTTCGTACTCGGTTCGGTCCGGCGCTCCGGTTCGGACTTCTTCGTCTCGTTCGAGCAAGCCCCGATCGCAAGCACGGTCGCTATGGCCGCTACGGCCCCGGTCGTCAGTCGCATGGAAGCGAGGGTTCCAGGGGGCGCGGGGCTCGACAATCGCACTGAGTGCCAACCTTTGTTCCGGTGAGGGGGTGCCCCTGTCTGTCGCTTGCGGTCTGCGGGCGCGTAGTGGCTGGTCGCGCAGTTCCCCGCGCCCCTTACGGGGCGCGTCCGCATCCGCCCAGCTGCGCTTGGGCAGTCTGCTCCCCCAGCCTCCGGCCGGGAGGTACCCCCAGGGCGCAGGGTGGGCAAGCGCAGCACCCATCCCCGGGGTCGGCTCTACGGGCCGGCGATGCCGGGCTCTACCTGAGCTCGCGGCCCTGTTCGGCGGCTTGTCTGCGGGCTCGGTAGGCCGCGGCTTTTACGCGATTGCCGCAGGCGTCCATGCCGCACCACGTGCGGCGGGTACCGCGGGAGCGGTCGAGGTAGAGGCGGGTGCAGCCCGGACGACCGCACTCCTTCAGGCACGCGTGGCGGTCGGCGAGCATGGCGATCCCGCTGCGGGCGACATGGGCCAGCGCGGAGCGGAGATCTCCTGACAGCCGCAAGCCCGCGTCACTGAGTGTGACCGTGGGCAGCGGTCCGGCAGCGGCGTCGTTGACGATGTCCAGGCTGGCCGACGTAAAGCGACGCTCCAGCATGCGATCGAGGGCCAGCTGGTAGATCGCTTCGCGGAGTCGCAGGGCGGATGTGAAGGTCGCGGCGTCGGCGGTCACCTGGTCGGGAAGCTCGTCGCATTCGAGGACCCACTGCTCGAGATCGGCAGGGGCGGCCAGGAGGTCGACGGGCTTGTCTCGACGGGAACCCACCGTACCGACCAGGTCCAGAGCCGGGTTGCCGCTCACGAATGCGAATCTCACGTCACCATCTTGACCGGTGACGCGAGATCGGGCAACAATCGTCACCTGTTCAACCGGTGACGCGACCGAGCGCAACGGGGCCAACCCCTGGTACGTCGCCCCCGACCACGCCAGGAAGAGGAGCCCGCATGGCCGAGGCATGCGACATCGAGGTCGTCGTCTTCGACATCCTCGGAACGATGGTCGACGAGCCGGGCGGACTTCGAGCGGCCATTCGCGACGCGGTGCCCGCCTCCGACGAAGCGGCTGTCGACCAGTTGCTCACCGTGTGGCAACAGCATGTCGAGCACGAGCAGCAGCGCATCGAGGAAGGGAGCCGGGCATTCGCCGCCACCGGGGTCATCGATCGCGAGGCAGCTGAACGCGTAGCCGACTGCGCCGGGCTCACCGACCCGGCGGCCATCGAGCGACTGGCTACCGCGGGTCAGCGCCTGAAGCCCTGGGACGACTCCCTCGCCGGACTCGCACGCCTCGCGCGGCGATTCCCTGTGCTGGGGCTCTCCAACGCCAGTCGCGCGACTCTGCTCCGGCTCAACGCATACACCGGACTGCGTTGGCACCAGGCCTTGTCCGGCGAGGACGCCCATGCCTACAAGCCCGCACCGGCGATCTACCAGCTCGCCCTCGACGCGGCAGGCTGTCCAGCAGAGCGCGTGTTGAAGGTCGCCGCCCACGCCTGGGACCTTCGTGGAGCTCAGGCAGTGGGAATGCGTACCGCCTACGTTCAGCGACCGGGCGGCGATCCCCCCAAGAGCACCGACACCTTCGACTGGCGGTGCGACAGCCTGGATGAGCTGGTCGCCGCACTGTCGGCCACGTAGAAGCCGCCGAATCCGCTGCGCGGCGCCGATCTCTCCCAACTGGGAGACGCCTCCGAAGTGATCGAAATCGTCGTGCACTCCTCGCAAGCATTTGCACGTTCAACGACAGCAAGGTGGTCTGCTGACGAAAGCGGGCTTCGACCTCCTCCCGTAATTAAGGGGCGAGTTGCAACTGGGATGCCGAGCCCAATTTTCCGCGCCCTAGAGTGATCTGGTGGACAGTCAGAATGATCACAACTCGCCGCACGACAACACCAACGCCGCCGCATCGCCCGTCCCCACCAATGTTGTCGGCCTCGACAAGACGTTCACAGATCCGCTCTGGCGAATATCCGTCCGCCTGCGGCCAGTTGAAGTCGACCTACTGCGTACCGAACCACTTCGGCGCCTGCATTTCGTCGCGCACGGCGGCGCCTCGACGATCAGCACTCTGCAGTCGTACTCCAGGCTTGAGCACACCCTCGGTGTGCTCGCGCTGGTCGCGCATTTCCGGCCGGAGGACGAACTGCTACGCGTCGCCGCATTGCTGCACGACATCGGCCACCTGCCACTGAGCCACACCTTCGAAGGCGTCTCCGGTCTTGACCATCACGCCATCGGCTTGGACTTGTTGCAGGCCGACCCGGTCCATACGGTGCTGAAGAAACACGGGATCAGTGCTGCGGCCGTGGTCGCCGCCCTGGGCGAGCGGTCCTCTTCGCCGTTGCGCAACCGGTCCGGCTTGCTGAGTCTCGACCACCTCGACTCCTATGTGCGCAGTGGGCGTGCGGCAGGGCTACTTGACACCGGTCCAGCCGTCTTGCTGGACGGACTGGAGCTCAGGGATGCTGCCGTATCGGCCGACCGTGCGACCGCCGCGTGCCTTGTCGGTCTGATCTGCGCGGAAGCACGCTTGCACACTTCCTGGGACAACGTGGGACCGGTCTCGGTGGTCCGCCGCCTGGCCGGCCGACTTCTCGACTCCGCCGCAGTAGCTCCGGCCCGGCTCGCGCGGATGACCGATCCCGAGCTGTGGTCGACGTTCGACTCCTTCGCCGGTACGCGTACGGAGAGCGCCATGCTCCGGTACGAGCTGCACCGGTTGAAGGTCGTCGTCGGCGCTGCTCCTGAGGAGTCTTCTGGCTGGGACTTCTCGCTGCGCAAGATCTACACCTCCGCACCGCTGGTGGACGGCCGGCGGATCGAGCTGTCCGCACCCGAACTCGCGAACCAGCTGGACGCTCTCCAACTCCTTCCCACCACATTCTCCATCTGGTGGAGCTGAGTATCCGCAGTTCCGCCACACCGCCGGGAGCATGCCCGCGCGTACGTGCCCGGTCGGAATTGCTCGTCGGCAATGCGGCGCGCTCCGGCGATGGTTTTCCCCGATATCGGGTAATGGAGCCACTTCTCGCCGCATCCCCATCGGTTCGACAGTGCTCAACCCACTCTGTGCCGGAATGCAGCCGCACCGCAGACCATGACGCGTGATCATTTTCAGGGGCGGCTGCCAGGCCGGCGGGTGCTACCGCGACAGGGGTTCCGAGCTGCGCATCATCACAATCCGGAACCGATCAGCAGGTCCGGCGTCGGATTCTCTCGCCAGTAGGCGCTGCGCCTTTCTAAGCTCCAGCCGCCCGACACCTCCAGCCTCCCCAACCCGAAAATGTGGCCACCTACCCGGCATGTGCCAACGGTCGCTTCCGCTTCACACGGAGTAATACATGATCGCCCTGACCGTTCCAGTCATGATCACTTTCGGAGTCTTTCTGATCGCAATGGTCATGGTCGGCGTTATCACGCACGAAGAAACGGCCACATTCGATGACTTCACCGTCGGCAGCCGTCGACTCTCCGCCCCGGTGGCCGCCCTGTCCGCCGGAGCCGCCGATATGTCCGGTTGGCTGTTCCTCGGCCTGCCGGGGGCCGTGTACATGGCCGGAATCGGAGCCACTTGGATCGCCGTCGGCCTGATCATCGGCACCTATCTCAATTGGCGTCTTGTCGCGCCCCGCTTGCGTGTCTATACCGAGCGGGTCGGTGCCGTGACCCTGCCCGCGTACCTGGAGGAGCGGTTCGAGGACCGGAGCAGGGTGCTCCGGCTCCTCTCGGCCACCGTCACCGTCGTCTTCTTCACCGTGTACGTCTCCAGCGGGCTGATCGCGTGTGGTCTCCTCGCCGACGAGATTTTCGGCGCCGGCTTCGAGCTGGGACTCAGCGTCTTCGCCGTGGTGATCGTGATCTACACGATTCTGGGCGGCTTCCGGGCCCTGAGCGTCAGCCACTCCATACAGGGCACGCTGATGTTCCTCGCGGCGATCGCCCTCCCCGCGATCGCCATCTGGCAGCTCGGCGGATTCGACGTACTGCACAGTGAGCTCACCGCCAAGGCCCCGGCGCTGCTCGACCCAGGAGCCGAGGCATCGTTCGCCGACAAGAAGTGGACGGCGGGAGAGCCGCTCGGTGCCGTTGCCCTGATCTCGCTGCTCGCCTGGGGGCTCGGCTACTTCGGCCAGCCCCACATACTGACCCGCTTCATGAGTATCCGCAGCCCACGGGAGATACCGCTGGCCCGCTGGCTGGGCGTGGGCTGGGTGATCGTCGTCCTGGCGGGCGCGTCCCTCATCGGTCTCGCCGGGATCGCCGCGCTGGACAAGCCGCTCGGCAACCCGGAGACGGTCTTCATCGCGCTGTCCGCACACGAGACCTCCCCCTGGGTCGCGGGGGTCCTGCTGGTGGCCGTGCTGGCCGCGATCAAGTCGACGGTGGACAGCCAGCTGCTGGTCTCGGCCACGTCCCTCACCGAGGACCTCTACCGGGCGTTCCTCAATCGCCGGGCCTCCGACACGTTGCTGCTGCTGATCGGGCGGCTGAGCGTGCTGGCCGTGGCGTTGATCGCCTACGCGATCGCGCTGAGCGGCGGCGCCGTGCTCGACATCGTCGCGTACGCCTGGGCGGGATTCGGGGCCGCCTTCGGTCCGGTGATCCTGCTGTCGCTGTTCTGGCCGCGGATGACGGCGGCCGGGGCGAAGGCCGGCATGCTCGCCGGTGCCCTCACGGTGCTCCTGTGGAAGAAGATCGACCCGCTCCTCGGGCCGCTGGAGACCGGCGTCTACGAGATGGTGCCCGGCGTGCTCGCCGCTACCGCGGCTGCACTGCTCTTCGGCAAGTACGTCGGACGCCGCCCGGCGCGCGACTGGGCCCACACGACGGCGGCCGACACGCCCCAGAGCACGCCGGAAAACCCGGCCCCGTGGCCCCCGCACCCCACGCCGCCCATGGACGGCCCCGGCAGGTGACTCGGTGACCGAAACCGAGCCCTTGCCAGTGCATTTGCCCGCACTGCTGCCTCCTGTCAGTGCTTCGGGAGCAGTTGGGCAGCGGTTGCGGTGATGGTCTCGACGGCGTGGGTGAGGGTGGGTATCTCCCGGGCGCCGAGGCGGGTGACGGCCATGATGCGGCGGGCCGGGGCCGGTTCCCCGTGCAGCGGGATGCGGGCCACCGGCGGCTCCTCGCGCAGTCGCGCCAGCCGCGGTACGAGGATCACCCCAAATCCGTGCGCGACCAGTGCGGTGCCGGTGTCCCACTCGTCCGCATAGTGGGCGATGTGGGGGGTGAAGCCGGCGCTCATACAGGATGCGAGGACCAACTGGTGATAGGTCGTGCCCGGGTTGCCCACGATCCACGATTCCCGCGCGGCGTCGGCCAGCGTGACCCGTTTCTGCCGGGTCAGGGGATGGTCCTGCGGAACGACCAGGTCCAGTGGATCGTCCAGCAGCGGCTGCTGGTCGAAGCGGTGGTCCGTCATGGGCGGCGAGTCCGCCGTGACGACCAGCAGCGCGAGGTCCGCCTCTTCGGAGAGCAGCAGGTCGAAGCAGCGGTCGGGTTCGGCTTCGATGATGCGGACCGTCAGATGCGGGTGGGCGTCGCGCAGGCCGGCGGCAGCGGGTGGCAGCAGTCGGCTGGCGGCGGTGGAGAAGCCGCACAGGGTGACCTGCCCGGTGGGTTCGGTAGCGGCAGCGGCCAGCTCGGCACGGGCGAGTTCCCACTGTTCCTGAAGGCGCTCCGCATGACGCAACAGAAGGCGGGCCGCGTTCGTCAGGCGGATACCCCGGCCCTGCTGCACCACCAGCTCCACGCCGACCTCGGCCGCGAGCTGCCGTAGCTGGTAGGAGACGGCAGAGGGCGTGTAGTGCAATGCCTGTGCCGCGGCGGTCACCGTGCCGTGTTCGGCGACCATTTGAAGGATCCGGAGCCGGTGGTCGATCATGCAATGAGTTTGCACGGTCAGGCCCGGAATTGTTTGATTCCCCTCGTCTTTCGTTGCCCGCAGACTGGCCAACGTGACTGATCAGCGTGCTTGTTCACAGCGGAGCGCGTACTCGTTCCCGCCGCCCCTGACGTCCGCCCCGGCCGCACGGCGCTGGTGGCGTGGCAGGCCGGAGGGGCGCGCCGACCGCCGGGCGGTGCGGACCGCCGCTCTCCTTGTGGTGGTGCTGACCGCGGGCGCGTATCTGCCCAGCCCGCTGTATCGCGACTATCAGCGTCTCTTCGGCTACGACGACCTGGTCATGACGCTGCTCTTCGCCACGTTCGCTCTGGTCAGCGGCCCGGCACTGCTGCTGTGCGGGCCGGCCGCTGACCTCGTCGGCCACCGACCGGTGCTGCGCCTGAGTGTGCTGCTCGCCGCTGCCGGCTCCGGCTGCTTCGTCCTCGCCACAAGCCCGGCCTGGCTGTTCGCCGGGCGCACCGGCCACGCGCTGGCGCTGGGCGCTGCGACCGGGGCGGCCCAGGCGCTGATCACCTGGCACCGCAGTCCCGCCGCTCGCGTCGGCGGACCGCTGCTCGCGAGCCTGGCCTTCGCAGCAGGAACCGCCGCGGGACCGGCCGTCTCCGGCGTGCTCGCCCGCTACGCCCCCGGGCCGCTGGTCACCCCCTATCTGCTGCATCTCGCCCTGCTGACGTGGGTGTGGCACCGGCTGCAGCGGACCGTGCCCGAACCGGCCGTCAACAGCAGGGCGCAGCGGCGGTGGCGCCCCGCCCGGCCGCACATCCCACCCGCTCTCCGGACGCTGTTCCTGATCGCGGGGCTCAACGGGTTCCTCGCCTGGGCCGTCGTCGGCATCTACCTCGCGCTCGTGCCGGCACTCCTCGGGCGGTCCCTGCACAGCGACAACCCGGCCCTGTCCGGAGCCGTACTGGGCGGGGTGCTGGCATGGTCCCTGCTTGCACAACTCGTCGGCGCACGCTGCGCCGCACAGACCGCCCAGCAACTCGGCGTCGCCGCGCTCACCGGAAGCCTGCTGCTGCTCGCCGCCACCGGGGCCGCCTCACTCCCGGCCACACTCGGCTCCGCGCTGCTCGCCGGGCTCGGGCACGGGCTGGCCTTCAGCGGTGCCGCCCGCGCGGTGGACGCGCGCACACCGGCCAGACACCGGGCCGGGGTCGGTGCCGCGCTGTATCTCCTCTTCTACCTCGGGTCCGGAGCACCCGCCGTCGCCGTCGGACTGATGACCACCTGGCTGCCGCTGACCGTATCGGTGACCCGCCTCAGCTGGGCCGGCGTCACCCTGGGTGTACTCGCCCTGCTGGCCACCTACTGCCTCGCCGGCTCCGTACGACGCGTGGGGGCGCACCCGCAGACCGCAAGTGCCGGACAGGGGCACTCCCTCACCGGAACAACAGCGAGGGCCGCGCAAGATCCGCCGGGCACCTCATAGGGCTCGGCGAAGAGCCGACTAGCGCATCACGCGGTAGCGAAGGTAGACGACCCTCGAACTGAAGGTGCGGGTCTCGACGAGTTCGAGATCCACCCGGCGCTCGCGCTGGGGAAAGAACGGAATGCCACCGCCGACCAGCACCGGGTAGACCATGGCCCGGTACTCATCGATCAGACCCGACGCGGCCGCCTCGGCGGCAAGCGTCGCGCCGCCGATCGCGATGTCGCCCTCCCCAGGCTCGGCTCGCAGCCGCTCGATCTCCTCCGCCAGACCGCCGGAGGCCAGGCGGGCATTGCCCTGCACCGCCGACAGCGTGGTGGAGAACACCACCTTTGGGAGCGGTTTCCAGAGCGCGGTCCATTCGAGCTCGGCGGCGTCGAGCGAGGGATCCTGGTCGGCGGTCTCCCAGTACAGCATCGTCTCGTACAGCCGCCGTCCCAACACGTGGACGCCGACGTCTCGGATCTCGTCGATCCAGAAGCGAAAGACCTCGTCGTCGGGTGCCGTCCAGTCGAAGTTGCCGTCCGGTCCGACGATGTAGCCGTCAAGTGAGACGCCCATCGAATAGGTCACGCTGCGCATCGGAAGTCCTCCTCGGTGACGGGTTCGACAGTACGACCACCGGACGCCGCAGGACTCATCGCGGCTCGCGGGATTTCCTGGGCCGAGTCACTTCACGGATACGAGGGCGTTCTCGGGCTTCCGCAGCGCTCCCGTATCGGGGAACCGGCGCACGCTTCCGGCGCGTGTGCGTCACAACGCACCGCCGCCGCCTCCCAGGGCGGCCCGGAAGTGGGCGGCTGTTTTGGACACCGTTTGCTGGCAGTGGGCGAACCCCGTTTGCGGGGTGCACGGGACGCCTTGGGAGCGGGTCGGCTGGGCCGCCAGGGCCGAACCGGCAGACGTCGCCATGACCACAGCGGCACAGACAAGGGCCTTCCCGAACATCACGGACCTCCGAAGCACTCAGCGACACGGGCCCGGTCGCGGGCCTTGAGAAAGCCTTATGTGGGGCGGGAGCCGATGACGCGCGAGCACGCCGACATTACGCCCTTTGAGCACCGCAACTCCTCCGTGCGCTCGGTCAGCCCTGCGCCCCGGAGGCCGTACGGGTTGGGCAGTCGCCGCGCACTTGCGGGTGGCGGACAGGGCCCTCGGAGTCGTCGAGGAAGTGGAAGGCGGGCCGGGGGTGCATCAGGAAGTCGTGGTGGGAGATGTTCCAGGCGTACGCCCCGGCCAGTGCGAACACCACCAGGTCACCGGGGCGGAGCCGGGCCACGGGCACCTGCCGGGCGAGGACGTCCTTGGGGGTGCACAACTGACCGGCGAAGGTGATGGGCCCGCACTCGGCCACGGGGCGCGGCCAGGGGTGCGGCCAGTTCTCGACCGGCAGTACGGCCAGGGGCTGGTCGTGCTGCTTGGCGGCGGGCGTCCGCAAGTGGTGGGTGCCGCCGCGCACCACGGCGAACCACTCGCCGTGGCTGGGCTTCACGTCCAGCACCTCGGTGGCGTACCAGCCGCAGTACGCGGTGATGGCGCGGCCCGGCTCCACGCGCAGCGTCAGGCCGGGGTGGGCGTCGAGGATGCGGGCGAGTCCGGCGCCGTAGGCGGCCCAGTCGAAGCGCGCCGCGGGGTCGGTGTAGTCGACGGCCATGCCGCCGCCGACGTTCACCTCAAGACGTTCGGGAAATACCGTGCGGTGGCGGCGGGCCAGCTCGACCGTGCGGTCCACGATCTGCTCGGCGACGGCCACCTGGTCGGCGGCGTCCAGACCGCTGGCGAGGTGGGCGTGGATACCGCGCAGCCGCAGCCGTCGATAGCGGCACTCGGCGAGCAGTCCGAGGCAGCGTTCCAGTTGGGCGGGGTCGAGACCGAACGGTGTGGGCCGCCCGCCCATCGCCAGCGCGCTGCCTTCCAGTTCCCGCCCGGACACCGGCAGGTTGGCGCGCAGCAGCACGGGGACTTCCCGCTCTCCCTCCGTGCGGGAGGCCAGCTCGCCGAGCATGTGCAGTTCGTGTTCGCTCTCCACGTGGATGCGCTCGACGCGGTCGGTCTCCAGCGCCGCTCCCAGCTCGGCCGGCGTCTTGCCGGGGCCGCCGAACGCGAGCGGGGACTGGGGGACGGCCTGGTGGACGTGGGCGAGTTCGCCGCCCGAGGAGACCTCGAAGCCGTCCATCCAGGGGGCGAGGGCGGCGAGGATGGCGGCCTCGGGGTTGGCCTTGGCGGCGTAGTACAGCTCGACGCGCTCGGGCAGAGCGGCGCGTATGGAGGCGGCGTGCCGGCGCAGGGCGGCCAGGTCGTAGAGGTAGGCGGGGAGCTCCGCACCGGAGAGGCCGGCGAGGCGGCGCCGTATGGAGGGCGGGACGGCGGGCTGGGGGCTCCGGTCGGTCATCGGGGGCTCCAGGGGGTGGTGCGAGCGGCCGCGTCGGCGAGTACGTCCGCGGCCAGCGGTGAGGGCAGTCGGACGTAGCCGGCGTCGCGGTCGGCCTTGCGTTCCCAGCGGGTGAGGAGGTTGGCCTTGGCGGGCAACGGCACCCCGGCGAGCAGTGCGTTGAGCCGCGGGGTGCGGCCGTGGCGCTCGGCGTGGTCGTGCAGCGTCTCGCGGACCTGCGCCCACAGCGCCGCCTCCTGTGCGGGGTGCAGATCGGCGAGCGCGGCGAGCAGTTCGGCGATGTGGTTGACCAGCAGGCAGTAGACGACCCGGTCCCAGCCGCGCTGGGCGTCGTACGTCATCGGCCGCGCCACTTCGGTGGGCAGCGCGGCCAGTGTCCGCGCGTGGTGCTCGGGGAGGAGCTTGGCGCCCTCCAGATCGCGGAAGAGCACCTGCGCGGGCATGCCGTCGGCGTCGACGCAGAGCAGGACGTTCTGGAGGTGGGGTTCGAGGACGAGCCCGTGGTCGAAGTAGGCGGCGAGCACGGGCGGGACGAGCAGCCGCAGGTAGGCCGCCCACCACTCCCGTACGGCCTGCGGGCCCGCGCCGTCCAGCAGCCGGGAGACGTGGCCCGGTCCTGTCGGGTACTCGTCGGCGACGGCGGCGGCGAGCAAGGGTGTGGTGCCGAGCAGCAGGTACGGGGCCAGGCCGTCGCGGACGATCACGCCGAAGCCTTCGAGCAGACCGCGGTCGGGCGTGCCGTCGGGTCCGGGCAGAGCGAGGCTGCGGTAGGCGGGCTCGCGCAGTACGGCGGCGCCGGGGAAGCGGTCGGCCAGCTCGCGCAGTACGGGCTCCAGGTGGCGGGTGAGGGCGACGGCGCCGGACAGCTCGTAACTGCTGTTCTTGCGGAGGCAGTTGGTGATGCGGACGTTGAGGCTGAACTTCAGGAATGTCTCGCCGTCGTACAGCGTCCGTACGGAAGCGGTGGCGGCGAACGGCCGGTTGCCCTCGCCCAGGTCGAGGATGTCGCCGCCGTCCAGGGCCGCGCGCAGCCGGGGGTGCTCGCGCAGCATCTCGTACTGCCATGGGTGTGCGGGCAGCAGTCTGTAGCCCTCGGGTACGGAGTCGGCCAGCCGGTCCAGCGGCGCCGCCGCACCACTGACGGCGGTCTCCTCCGCCAGCAGGTGCTCGCGTACGGCCAAGTGACGCAGCGGAAAGGTGGCGCCCGCCTCCGGTGCGTAGGTGGCCCAGGACGACGGGGCGCCGGTACGGGCCTTGGGGGTGGGGTGGAAGCGGTGACCGAGGAGGAGGGACTGCTCGGAGGCGAGGTAGCGGGCCGGTGTGTCGTCCGCGGTGGCCTGCGCGGCGGATTTTCGGGTACGGCCGGCGAGTGCCGCGGCGACGCCCTCGTGGCTGGAGGCGAGCTGCTCGGGGAACTCCTCGTTGCGTACGCCGGTGCGGAGGAACAGCTCTTCGTGTGCGTACTCGGCGAGGCGCCGCCAGCCGACCTCCGTCCAGCCGCCGTCGCCGTGCTGCTCGGTGACGGGCCCGGTGAAGCGGTGGGCACCCAGCAGTGAGGTGCGGCGCAGCGCGACGCGGAGCAGCACGCCAAGGCGGGGCAGTCTCAGCAGCAGCCGCCCGTCGACGACGGCAGTCTGGTGTTCGGGGCCGGAAACCTCGCGCAGCAGGCAGTTGAGGAGGGTGTGGGTGACGGCCTCGTCCGGCGTGGGCAGCCGGGTGGGGGTGGCTGACGGGGAACTGTCGGGGTCGTTGTCGGTATCGGGTTCGGTGCCGAGCGAGGTAGTCGGCTGCATCAACTGCTCCTGCGGGTGCGGAATGTGCGGGTACGGGGTGCCGGGACGCTCACTGCGGGCGTTCCGTCCTGACTGTGGGCAGCAGGTAGTTGGGCCCTGAGGTGTAGTGCTTGTTGATGTCGGCGGCGCCCGAGCGTTCCTTGGTGAAGAGGGTGCCTGCCGAGACCATCGCCTTGACCGGCAGCCCGGGCGCGTCCAGCACGCGTTCCCGCAGCACCGCGCCCGGTTCGCCCGGCCGGGTACCGAGCGCTTCGACGCACTCGGCGAGCCGGTCCCGGATCGGGCTCAGCAGCCGCTCCAGCGGGGCGCGGCCCTGTCGGGCGAGGCCGAAGGCGTAGGCGCCGGCGCACAGATGGAGGGTGATGGTGGTGAACAGGTCGATGACCGGCCCGTCGTCCTCGGTGAATATCCGCGGGTCCTGGAAAACGTCCCGGCCGGGGGCATCCGCGCCCAGCGCAGCGCTCATGCGCGCGGCGTTGATGCGAGGGCCGTCGTTGTCCTTGAGCAGCAGCCGCAGCCGGGTGCCGCCGTCCCCGTACCGGTCGAGGACGAGAGAGACGTTCTGCTGGTGGGATTCCAGTGCGATGCCGTAGCCGAAGAGCGTGGTCTGCCAGTCGAGGAGCAGGCGGAGGACGGTGTCGAGCAGGGCGGCCGGGTCACCACCGTAGAAGCGGTCGGTGAGCCGGTCGAGGACGAGCCCGCCGCCCGGCGCTTCGCTGAGCAGCGCCGCCATCGGCAGGACGACGGAGCCGTCCAAGCCGGGCGGGTAGCGGCGGCACAGCACCGCGAGAAGTTCGTGGCTCGCGTGCGCGTAGCCGCGTTCGTCGGCCAGCAGCACCGTGTCCCGGAAACGGGGCTCGCGGGCGATGACCGTCTCCAGCAGACGTTGGCAGGCGGCGCCGTCGGCGAGTGTTCCGGGCTTGATGGTGCGCCGGTTGCGCAGGCCCAGGGTAGAGGTGGCGAGCGGCAGTTTGAGGTGCCAGGTGGGCTCGTCGGCGAGGGCGACCGTACGCATCGACAGCGTCGGTACGGCCTCCAGATGCCCCGGTTCCGCCAGCTGCGCCCGGCCCTGGAGGCCGACCGCACGCAGCGCGTCGCGCAGCGGGGTGCCGATGCTGAGCGGGTGCACGGGGAGGGCCAAGTGTTCGCCGTCCAGGTCGGACCGGCCCAGCGCGGCCGGGGTCGGCCAGCACTTGGGCAGCGCTGCCTCGCCTGCGGGCAGGACGAGCTGGTCCCGGGGCAGGAGGAGCCAGCGCAGCGGGAAGCGGGGGTGGAACTCGGGGGCGTAGGCGCGTAATTGCGCCTCGCCGAGCCCGGAGCGGCCGCGTGCTGCCGGGTAGACGGGGTGGTCGTGGCGAGCGGCGAGGGTGTCGTGGCCGAGCGCTGCGGCCGGTCCTGTCCAGTCGGCCGGGTCGGCGCCGTAGCGGGCGGCGAGGATGCCCGCCGTCTCCGCGCGGGTGGCCGCGTGCAGCCGCATGGTGGAAAGGGTCTGCCTGCACTCCTCGGCGAAGTCGTCGAACCCGGCATGGTCCTGCGGGTCGGCCAGCGCACGGAAAGCCCCGACTATCTCGTCGGGTGCGGTGAGTTCGCGGGCTGGTTGGACGCCGTACGGCTCGTGCAGCAGCAGCGGCAGCCGGGCACGCCACGCGCACTGGAAGCCGTCCTCGGTGACGGGCAGGAGCAGCGCGCCGACTGCCTCGCCCTCGCCGGGACCACCGTCCAGGCGCAGCCAGGTGCCGTCCGCGCGCTGTTCGGCACGGCTGCGGGTGCGCATGCCCGCCACGTTCTCACGCAGCAGGGCGTCCAGGACGCGCAGCGCCAGCTCGTCCTGGCAGGTGGTCACAGGGATTGCGAGCGGGTCCTTCGCGGTCACGGGGTGATCTCCCAGTGCTGCTCCGCGAGGAAGTCCGCCACGGCCCGGTCGACGGACTGCTGGTCCGTACCGTCCGGACCGAAGGCGCGGACGACGCCGAGGAAGTCGCGGTTGGTGCCGTACAGCTGGTGCCGCTCCCCCACTGTGCGTACGGGCCGGTAGGCGAGCTGTATCCCGTCCGTCTGCAGATCACAGGCGTCCGGCGCGGAGGTCAGCGTTCCGGCGCGGTCCGCCAAGGGGAAGGCGACCCGGGCGCGGCCGCCGGTACGGGCCCTCAAGTCGTCGGGGAGGGGCTCGCCGAGGTGGGTGCGCAGGATGTGTTCGAACAAGGGTATGTCCAGCAGCTGCGCCAGCAGCAGGTCGCACTGGTCGCCGATGGCACGGTAGTTGACCTCGATGATGCGGGCCCGGCCGGCGGAGACGACGAACTCCGTGTGGCAGGCGCCGAAGCCGACGCCGAGCGCGTCGAGCTGCGCCAGAACCTGCCGGGTGACGTGCTCGGGGTGGGCGGCGATATAGCGATGCCGCTTCTCGATGAAGGCGGGCGGCGGGGAGAGTTCGCTGTGGAAGCCGCCCAACAGATGCCGGACGCGGCCGTCGCCCAGGGTCTCCAGGGTGTAGAGCTCTCCCCTGAGGTACTCCTCCACCACCAGCGGAGCACCCGCACGCCGGGCCCTGATCTCCCGTGCGTACCGCACCAGTTCCTCCGGCCCCTCCGCCAGCACGACGTCCTCGCTGGCCACACCCTCTCGCGGTTTGAGCACGCACGGGTACGGGACGGAAAGCGCGCGCAGCTCCTCCGGGTCCTGCGCGGCGGTGAGTTCGGCTGCCCGGACGGCGTCGGCGCCGGTGGCTGCGAGGTGGCGACGCAGCTGCGCCTTGTCCTTGGTGCGCAGGGCGGTACGCCAGTCCTTGGCGGGCAGGCCGAAGTAGTCGGCGGTGAGGGCTGCCTGGGTCTGGAGGTGGTCGCTGTTGGTGAAGACCGCGTCCGGTGCGTGGTGGGCGGAGATGCGGGTGATGAGCGCATGGAAGTCCCGTACGTCGCACCCAAGAACCTCCACCCCGTCGTCCCCGGTGCCGGCCCCGGAGCGCATGTGCGCCTCGGGCTGGTCGGTCAGCAGAGTGACCTGGAGGCCGAGCCGTCGAGCTGCGGGGAGGAAGCCGTCCGAGACCGACGGGGTGGGGTTCAGGGCGAGCAGATAGAGCCGCATGGGCAGTGAGCCGTTCCGATTCTGCCGGGGGTGACGGTTGACGTACGTACGGAGGACGGAGGACGAGGGAGCCGCACGGAAGACGAGGGAGCGCTGGGACGGCCGTGCGGCAGCGCGGTGATGACGGTCCCGGCGCGACGCCCTGGCGCCGGGTTACGTCTCGGCGGCGTGAGCCATGTCGGCTCGCGCATGGTCGGCCCACGATGCGTACGTGTTCATCGCGGCATCGGTCTGCTGCTCCGTGCTGACTGACTGGGCGAGCGCGGTCCGGGTGCTCCGCCGGGCGACCGGTCCCGCGCCGCCCAGCGCGGCCATGGCGACAAGGCCCACGGCGGCAAGGCCCTCGACGATACGCGGCAGCAGTGGCCCCGTCGTCAAGAGGGCGTCGTGGCCACGCCCGTCGGTGAAGACGGCCTCGACAACGGTGGGCAGCGGAACAGAACGAGCGCCCGGCGAAAGGCTCGGCGCGGCGCACAGCGCCAGAGCGACAAGCCCGATCAGCAGGAGCAGGCCGCACCGCCGTACGCAGGGGGAAGGCGACGCGCCGGGGGGCGCGGCCTCGTTGGCCATGAACACAGCGGAGAGGTTAAGTTAGGCAAGCCTAACCAGGCAACTGCACTATGCGGCATAGGCAATTGCACCACAGAGCCCTGCCCCCCTCCGCAACGGCCCGTCCAACCAGCATCCACTGCCACTAAGGTGAGCCTCACCTTTCCCCCTGCCCACCGCCGTCCCATGCCTCCCATGCACCACGAAGGACCTCTCCGATGAGCACGACCCGGGCCTCCCGGCGCATACCGCACCTCCCCCGCCCCGCTTCAGCCTCCGACGTCCTCACCGAGCTGTACGAGCGAGTCACCGCCACCTGTGAGGCACTGAGCGCACGGGTCGCCGCTGCGGACGGCGCCGAACCCACGGCCTCCCGCGCCAACCCCCAACAGCAGGTCAGCGGTGCGGCATTGGGACAGGACCCCGCTGCCCTGGACCGCTTCGTCCAGGCGGAGTCGGCCCGCATCCAGCGACGCGAAGCGCACACCGCCCGCAGGGACGTGGCCGCGTCGCGCGCGCTGCACGGCTACGCGTGGTCCGTCGCCCTCCTCATGAGCGGCGCCTGGTATCTGGAGCGCCGCGTGCCGCGCATCCGGCCCGGCGACATCCAGGTCGATCTGGAGACCGGAGCTGTGGAGGTCACCCCGGGCCAGGTGTTCTCGTGCCTCGCGGACGACGAGGCAGCGCGCGACGGACTCCCCGGGGCACGGACGCTGGTCGACGCGGAAGCGCTCCGCGCCGAACTGCGGTCCGCCGTCGCCGACCACCTGCGCCCGCTGCTCACCGCAATCGCCCCCGAAGTACGACGCGGGCCACGGGCGTTGTGGGGCATGGTCGAGGATGACCTGATCTCCGGCATCTGGTACCTCGGCCGTATGCTCGGCGAGGAGGAGAACGCCATCCGGGCCGCGACCGAACTGCTGCCCGGCCCCGTCCCGCCCTTCCCCGGCGGCGCGGCCTTCCGACACCTCACCGGCGACTCCGGCCGCACCTACCCCACCCGCACCCGACTGGGCTGCTGCCTCTACTACACCATCGGCCCCGCCCAACCCTGCCTCAACTGCCCCCGCACCACCGACGCCGAACGCCTACGCAGACTGGAACCCTGAGGCGACCCCGGACAAGGCCTACTCGCCGTGTGCTGTCCGCGAGCATCGGCGACGTCGCGGCATCCGGGCAATGATTCCTCAGCCCGCGAACCAGCCCCCACCGCAAGCGCCGTGGCCGAGTCGGCGGCACACCGCCCGCCTTCGACCGCGACGCCTACGAGCAGCGCAACACCGTCGAGCGGTCCATCAACCCCGCAAGCAGTGGCGCGGTCCGGCCACCGGCTGCGACAAGGCCGCCACCATCCACCTCGCCGCACGCCACACCGCTGGCATCTTCATCTGGTCCGCGCTAGCCGATCGGGAAGGTGGCGCCGGGTGCGGCGTAGTCGACGGGGCCGGCGAACCGGGTGGAGGCGCGGGTCACCGCCTGTTGTGGGGTGAGGAAGCGGCCGACGTGGGTGACGATCAGCCGGCCTGCTCGGGCCGCGGCGGCCGTGTCGCCGGCGTCTTCGGGTGTGTGGTGCACCTGTTCGCCCTCGGTCGGCGGCTGGGCGCTCTCGGCCTCGCACAGCAGCGCGTCGCAGCCGTCGGCCAGCCGCGTGAGGTTCGCGCACGGTGCTGTGTCCCCGGAGTAGACCAGCGATCGGCCCTCGGCCTCGATGCGCACAGCGAAGGCCGGCATGCCGTGCGCCACTGCCCGGCTGGTCATGGTGAGTGCGCCGACGCGCGCCTGATGCCCGTCATCCAGCTCATGGACGGCGAAGGCGCGCTCGACCGGGCTGCGTGTCGAGCTGTTGGTGAGGAAATGAGCCAGCCGGTCAGCGATTCCAGGCGGTCCGTACAGCGGGATAGGCACGGCAAGCTGAATATCCGCGAAGAGCGCCGCGTAATAGGCGGTGAGCAGATCAGCGCTGTGATCGGCATGCAGGTGCGAGATCCAGATCGCGTCCACCTCGTCGAGCCGGACATAACGCTGCAGCTGCGCCAGCGTTCCGCTGCCCGCATCCACCCAGACCCGAGTGCCGCCGCTGGACACCAGGTATCCGGAGCACGGGTTGTCCACGCTCGCATAGGGCGTCGCACTCCCCAGGACGGTGAGGCGGAGAAGATCGCTGGTCATCCGGGGAGTCTATAGAACGCTTGATCCCCAAAAATTGACGATTTCTCTTGCCACCACTCCACCCGGGGTCCCCGGTTTCATCCAGGGCACTGTGCCGCTGCTTCAGCACTGCTCAGCAACGGAAACACTCGCGCCTGCCCTCGCTACGCCGTATCCGCCTTACAGCTCGCTGAGCTTCATGAGCCCCGACACTCACGATCACCGTAGACACGTACTGTGAATCGCCTGGCAGGGCACCTGCCGACCATCAGCCGACCAAGAGGAGACAGCGCATGCTGCGCGCCGTGTTTGTCCGTACCTTGAAGCCCGGCGTCACTGATGAGGAGTTCATCCAAGCCTGGCTTCCCCCTGGTCTGACCCCGGACTCCTATCCCTCAGGGGTGAGCATCAGCCACAGCCTCACCGACGAGCGGCAGATCATCTCGATCTTCGAGGTGGACGCCACCCCGCAGGACTTTCCCAAGGTGCTCGCCTCCCTGGTCCACCCGGATTCGGCCGCCAGACTGGCCGAGATCGTCGAGTCGACACAGCTCGAAGCCGTTTTCGAGGACACCGCGACCTTCGGATCACGCCAACCGCTCACTCCCGACGACCGATAGGAACGCGGGTGGTTGGCTCCCGGGGATGACGGGCTCCGAAAGCTGCTGGAACGGGCGAGCTTCTACGCGGCCGGATGATGGTCGGTCAGTTGGTCGCCGGCGGGCTGCGGCGGTAGAGGGCCCGCGGCCGTGGCGTGCCCGGGTGACCAGGCCCGTGTCGTACAGCACGCGAAGGTGCTGGGACACGGCACTCGGGGTCACCTTGGGCGATCTCCGTTGTCGCCAGCGGCTCCGCGAGGAGGCGGAGCAGTCTGGTTCTGGGCGTACCGAGCAGCGAGGCGAGAGCTGCCGTGTCAGCGGTCGGCGCCGGACACGGCTGACGTGCTGCGCGGCAACCTCGCCAGTCACGGCACTCCGATGAGGCGACTGCTCGAGTCGGGGGCGATCGCCCGGGCTGGCCTTCAACAGGCGCGCCAAGACGCGGTCGACGTCATGACCCCAAAGTCGACGTCATGACCTCAAAGAGCACGCCGCGGCCCTGCACAGTGCGACGGACCAGCAGCGTTCCGTCCGGGTGTGCCGCCGTGCGCGGGCGGCACACCCGGGTCCGGTCAGCTGCGGCGTCCGCCGGTGACGGTCACCGGGTGGTCCTGACGGAGCTGCTGGAACAGCCGCGCGGAGCGCTCGGCGTCCCAGCGGATGACGTTGCCCTTGGAGGTGGGGAGTCCGACCGCGTCGACCGGCACGTTGACACGCTGCGGTTTGCGGCCGCCCGCGCCCTGCACGGAACGGAACATCTCGGCCAGCCGCCGCAGATCCATGTCCTGGTCGACCACCAGCGTCTCGAGGCCCGCGTGGAGCGCCGGGTAGAGCTGCGACGGGTCGAGGACGGTGCCCGGTCTGGCGGCCTTGTGCGCCAGCGCCGAGAGGAAGCGCTGCTGGTTGCGGGAGCGGCCGAGGTCGCCCTCGGCCTCCTGATGGCGCTGCCGGACGAAGGCGAGCGCCTCCCGGCCGTCCAGCGTCTGGCAGCCGCGCCGCAGGTCGGCTCCGGACTTCTCGTCCTTGATGTCCCGTTCGAGACACAGCCGGACCCCGCCCACCGCGTCGACGATCTTTACGAAGCCGGCGAAGCCGATCTCCGCGTAGTGGTCGATCCGCAGGCCGGTGTTGTGCTCGACCGTACGGGCGAGCAGCTCCGGGCCGCCGTACGCGAAGGCGGCGTTCAGCTTGTTCTTGGCAGCGGGGACGTGCTTGCCGGTCGCCGGGTTGTGGAAGCCGGGGATGGTGACCCAGGAGTCGCGCGGCAGACTGACCATCACCGTGCCGTGCGCACCCTTGTGCAGGATGATCATCGAGTCCGTCCGGCGCCCTCCGCCACCACCCGCGTGCAGATCCCGCACGTCGGCGTCGGAGAGGCCCTCGCGGCTGTCGGAGCCGACGATCAGGTAGTTGGTCCCCTCCCCCGCCGGGTGCCGCCCGCCGAAGGCGCCGAGCTTCACGTCCCGGTTCAATTCGGTCTCCGCCCAGGCGTAGGTGCCGCACGCGGTGGCCAGCAGGGTGACCAGGAGCGCGAGCGACAGCCGCAGCACGCGGTGCCGGCGCCGGGGACGGGCGCGTCTGTGCCCGGGTGTGCGCATGCGCACCAGCGCGGTGCCCCGCCAGCCGTACACCTCCCGCCGGTCGCGGAGCACGGCCGGGTCGGCACGGCCGGGCGCGAAGGCCGCGGCCCTCGGCCCACTCGGGATCCCACCGGACGCGTCCGGCAGGTCGGGGGCGTCTCGCACGTCGGGCGTGTCGGGGACCCCGGGGACGTCGAGCGGACGGGTCATCGCAGTTCTCCCCTCGGTCCTTGGAGCAGCAGGCCGCGCTCGGCGGCCGCCTCCACCTGGTACGGATCGGCGGTGCCGGTGCGGTGCATGCGGTGCCATTTGAGGCGTGAGCCGAGCAGGGCCGTCATCACCGAGTGGATGACGACCAGGTACAGCAACTGCCGGTAGACGAACAGCTGGAGCGGGAGGGACCACAAGGCGCGGAGCCGTTCCCCGTCCAGCCACAGCGCGTATCCGGCGGTGGCCATCTGCACGGCGAGGAAACCCAGCCAGACGGCGACCGCCTCTGTCGGGTCGCGGAAGCACACTCCGTACAGCGCGAAGACGTCCACGACCGGGGCGAACAGCGGCAGCACGACCTGGAAGAGCGCCAGATAGCTCAGCCCTCGGCGGCCGAACCGACCGGCCGGTCCGACCTCGCGTACGGCGTGCCGGTGCTTCCACATCGACTGGAGGGTGCCGTAGCACCAGCGGTAGCGCTGCCGCCACAACTGGCGCAGGTTGTCCGGTACTTCCGTCCAGGCGACGGCGGACTCCTCGTAGACGACCCGCCATCCGGCGCGCCACAGCGCCATCGTCAGGTCGGTGTCCTCGGCGAGGGTGGCCTCGCTGACGCCGCCGACGCCCATCAGCGCGTCGCGCCGGAACGCGCCGATGGCGCCGGGGACGGTGGGCATGCACTCCAGCACCTCGAACATGCGCCGGTCCAGGTTGAAGCCCAGCACGTACTCCAGGTGCTGCCACTTGCCCAGCAGGTGGCGGCGGTTGCCGACCTTCGTGTTCCCGCTGACGGCCCCGATCGCGGGGTGGGCGAGCGGCTGGACGAGGTGGTGGAGCGCGTCCGGTTCGAAGACGGTGTCGGCGTCGACCATCACCACGATGTCGTGCCGCGCGTGCGCGAGGCCGGTGTTGAGCGCGCCCGGCTTACCGGTGTTGGTCCTGCGCACGAGGGTGACGCGCGGGTCGGTGATGCCTTCCACGACCGCTGCCGTGCCGTCCGTCGAGCCGTCGTCGACGACGATGATCTGCAGGTTCTGGTAGGTGGAGGCGAGCAGCGAGTGCACGGTGGCGCCGATACCGGCCTCCTCGTTGTACGCGGGGACAAGTACGGTCACCGGGCCGGTCACCTCGCGCAACCGCGGCGCGCCGGGCCGCGACCGGCCGCGGCGGCGTACGTGGACGCGGGCGAACCAGGCCAGCATCGCCAGCCGCAGCAGGCCGAGCACGCCCGCCACGACCAGTGCCCAGGCCATCGCCCGGGAGAAGATCCGGCCGAGTTCCTGGGCCCGGATCAGGCCCGCTCCCTTCACGCGTTCGACGAGCGGCGCGGGCGTGGTGAAGGCGAGCTGCCCGAGTCCTGCGGAGACGGTGGTGAACCTCTCCACGCGCCGGTCGCGCAGCAGCGCCCGCGCCTCGCGGTAGCCGAGATCGGTATGGCTGTACTGGCGTACGACGCCGTCGGCGGGCTTTCGGCTCTTCCGGTCGGCGGCGACGATCAGATACCCCTGCCGGGCCGCGCGCCGGGCCGCGGGCCATTCCGGGCCGCACAGTGTGTCCGCCGCCGTGGTGTGCGGGAGCCGCAGCAGCCGGGTGCGTACGCCTGCCGTGCCGGCCAGCGCCGTCTGCGTCAACGACAGCTCCGTACGGGCGCGCAACCGCGACGCGGCCCCCAGGTCACCGCCGGTGTAGGTGTAGGAGCCGATCTCGTGTCCGTCCGCACGGATCCGCCGCATCAGTTCGGGGTACCGCGCGGCCTGCTTGCCGTAGACGAAGAACGTGGCGTGGGCGCGGTGCGCGGCCAGCAGATCGAGCAGCCGCGGGGTCCAGACGGGGTCCGGACCGCCGTTGAAGGTGAGGGCCGCCGTACGCGGGGGCATGGCGGCCGTCTCCACGCCGTCGCCGGTGAATCTCAGGACCGGCCGCCCGGTGTCGGCACTGCGCGGAATGGGCTCGGCGCAGGGACGTTTGGTGCGGGCGGCGTCGACTTCGTGCGTGGTCCAGCCCTCGAAGAGGAGCGTGACGATGACGACCGTGAGGACGAGTAGCAACAGCACCCAGTGACCGCGTGGGGGACGGCGCAGTGCGTGCCGGGGGCTCATCCGCGGGTGGCCGGATGCGCGGACGCGGCGGGGGCCGGGAGACGGGAGGGAGGCCGGGAGCCGGACCCGCGCCGTTCGGCCCCGGCGCCGGTGTCGCGCCGAGTGCCTTCGGCTCGGTCGGCGCCGTGCCGTGCGGCGGCGTCCCGTCCGGTCTCGCTGAGATCGGTGCCGCCGTGTGGGGCGCTGCCCTGCTGTGCGGGGCCGGTGGGGACGGCGTCGCCGGTGCGGGGAGGCTGCTGCTGTCCGGCGGGCTGCCAGATCCCGGCGAGGACGACCGCGACGAACATCAGATACGCGCCGCAGGCAGTTCCGAGTGTCACGGCAATAGTCCGGAGCACCCTCCTTCGTTTACCTGAACGTTCAATAAATATCGGGCGATTGCCTTGCCTGTTCTGCGTCGTGCCGTGGGGGGTGTGATGCATGAAGGCTGAGTTTAACCAGACCTATTCGCCCTTGAGCAAGAGCACTTCACCGCGCGTAGACGCGGTTGACACGGTGGGCGGCGAGGCGGGAAAGCGACGATCGTCTTCCCGGGAAGCCAGGTTTTACCCGTTCATCCGATTCCGCCCAAGTGGCCTGCGCAGGACGAGATCTTCGCAGTTCAACGAAGTGCTCAGCAGGGTTGCGCGGTTCAGCCGCCCGCCGCAGCGTCGACCGGGAACCGCTCCGGTCCCGCCGCCGTCCCATTCCGGGCCGGAGCAACGCGGTACGGCTGGAATGTGACGCTCGGGAACGGCCGGTGCGACAGGAAAGGAGACGGAAATCCGGCCGACATGACTCCTTCACCGGCAGTCGATAACGTGATCTCGAATTCAGCATCGGCCGCCGCAAATAGCGTGCCCTCAGCAGAAATCAGCTGCCATTTCCCGGACAGCGCTTGATGGGATCCGCCAAAAGTCACGCTGTCGGTTGGGATTGTCCAGCCCGTGCCGGCCGCCTGTGGGGCGACGGCCGGCACGGTGGGCGGTCAGCTCGACCGCCCCGGTTCCGCCGTGGCGGCGAAGAACTCGGCGGCGACGTCGTACAGGCCGGTGCTGGACGTGATCGGTGTCGGCGCGTCCTGGCGCGCGGCTCGGGTGCGCTGCTGGAACTCGGGGTCGGCGGTGGCGGCCTGCCACGCCTCCTGGCTCTCCCAGTGGGACACGTTGACGAGCTGGAACCGGGTCTCGTCCGAACGGGCCCGGTGCAGCCGGGAATCGAGAAACCCGGGCTTGCCGGCCATGAGGGCGGCGCGCTGCTCCCATTGGGCGACGAACGCGTCCAGCTGGTCGGCGGGTACTTCGAAGACATTGATGAATGTGACGGACGAGGTCGGCGCATTGGCCGACTGACTCTCGGTGGTCATGACAACTCCTGGAATTGGCTGGTGCCGCAGGCCCCGATCGGCTTCGTGCGGGGGCCGGACATGGTGGGTGGTGGTCAGGTGCTGATGCGGCGCAGTGCGGAGCGTTGAAGGAGGGCGAACACAGATACGGGAACGGCCTGGAGGGCGATCCATGCCGTGCCGATCGTGTTGGGGTCCGACCAGTCGAGGAGGATGGCGGCGACGCTCGCCGCCACCCACGCGGCACCGATCGCGATCACGAGCCTCACCGAGGCCGTGGGCGGCTGAGCGCGGCTGGACAGCACAGCGACGTACACGCCGATCGTCAGCATCAGACCGCCGGCGGTGAGCACCAACTGGTCGCCGACCCCCAGCAGCCGGGCCAGAGGGCCGGAGGCGAGGAGGTAGGCCAGCCCGAACACGAGCATTCCGGCGGCATCCATGGCGAGGATCCGGCGCAGCGGAGCGTATGCGGAGGGGCGGTGTGTCGTCGCGGCGAGGCCCGCGGAGGGCGAGGTCATCGAGGTCTCCAGGTCATGTCGAGGGCTCCAAGTCATTGAGGGCTCCAAGTCGTCGAGGGCTCCAAGTCGTCGGAGGGCGCCAAGTCATCGGGGGCTGCGAGCAGGTGATGCCGTCAGACTGTGGGAGCTGTGTGCGGCGGGATGTTGTAGTTGAGACGGAAGAGGTTCTGGGGGTCGTACTCGGCCTTCAGCGCGGTCAGCCGCTGGTGGTCGTCCTCGGTGTAGGCGGTGCGCGTCCGGTCCGGGTCGGCGGTGTCGCCGTGGCCCATGAAGTTGAGGAACCGGCCGCTGGTCCAGGGCTCCAGCTCTTTGAACAGGAGCGCCAGGAAGGCGTTTGCCTCGGCTGCGGAGACACCCGTCAAGGGGACGAGGACCGCCAGCATGAAGCGCGCGTCACGGTGGCCGACGGCGTTCGGGTACGCGGGCGGACGGGCCAGCGCACCCCCCAGGTGGCGCAGCTCCACGATGGCGGGCAGCGCCGCACCGGGGCCGGCGTGCTCCATGATCGTACGGACCGCGTCGCCGCCCAGGTCCGTGAGGAAGGCGTCGTCGGCGGCCCACGGCATCGGGACCGGCGGGTCGTCGTGGATGTCGGCGCTCTGCTGGTAAGGCATGTCGCGCAGGCTCTCCAGCAGCCGGGGGCCGGCCTGGCGGAGCGGCTCGACCAGCCGTTCGCCGGCCTCGGCGGAACCGGTGAAGGCGATCCGTACGTGACAGACGTGACGTCCGCGCAGCGGCTCGGGCACCTGCGGGTCGTCCGGGAAGGGAATCAGCGCCACCGAGGAGTTCATCGCCTCGGGCACGGTGGCGGCCCACTCCCGGTAGGCGTCCAGGATGCCGGGGGTCTGCTCGACGTCGAAGAAGAGCCCGCCGCCGTACAGCCGGACCACCGGGACCAGGCCGAACTCCATGTCTGTCACGGTGCCGAAGTTGTCCCGCCCGCCCAGCAGCGCCCCGTACAGCTCCGGTTCAGTGTCCGGGGTGACGTGGCGCAGCCGCCCGTCCGCGGTCACCACGTCCATGGCGAGCACCCGGTCGGCCGCCCAGCCGTGGCTGCGGCCGAGCAGCGCCAGCCCGCCGCCGAGGATGTAGGAGACGACGCCCACGTGCGGCGCTGAGCCGTTCAACGGAGCCAGGCCGTGCCGCGCCGCCTCGGTGACGACCTGCTCGATACGGGCACCGGCCCCGACGTACGCGCTGCGGGTCTCCGGGTCGATCCGGACAGCGGCCATGCGCCGGGTGGTGACCAGCAGTCCGTCCTCGGCGGCCACCGAGAAGCCGTGCCCAGTGTTCTGTACGGCCACCGGCATTCCGTGTTCCGCGGCGAAGGCGACGGCCGCGACCACGTCCTCGGCCCGTGCGGCTCCGACGATCACCTCCGGACAGTGCCGCACGGCCAGATTGAAGCCGGTCCGCTCGTCCTCGAAGCCCTCCTGGCCGGGCAACAGCACGGGTCCCTCGATACGGGCGGCCAAGGCCTCGATGTCGTGACGCTCCACAGTTCTGCTCCTTCGTCGGTGCCAACGGGAGCGATCTTGCTGGGCTTATATGACATCCGCCGTCATATTCTGCGGAGGTGAAATTCGACCGGCTGCTCTCCATCGTTCTGCTGCTCCAGCACCGTGCCCTCGTCCCGGCCAAGGAGCTCGCCGAGCGCCTGGAGGTCTCGCAGCGGACCATCTACCGCGACGTCGAAGCACTGTCGGCGGCCGGTATCCCGGTGTACGCGGAGCGGGGCAAGGACGGCGGCATCGGGCTCGTGAACGGGTTCCGCACCGATGTGACGGGGTTGACCACCGACGAGGCGCGGGCGCTGTTCGTGCTGGCGTCGCAGAGCGCCCACTCGGCGCTGGGGCTCGACCACGCGCTCGGCTCCGCGCTGCGCAAGGTGATGGCCGCGCTGCCCGCCCCGCACCGCCCGGCGGCCGAGCTCACCAGCCGCCGCATCCTCGTCGAACCGGACCGCTGGCATTCAGCGCCCCGCCCGGAGACGGATCTGGAGGCCCTGTACGCCGCGGCCCTCACCGACCGCAGGCTCCGTGTCCGCTACCGCCACAGCGGCCGGACCACCCTGCGCACCTACACCCTCGATCCGTACGGTCTGGTGTCGAAGGCAGGCACCTGGTATCTGGTCGCCGACCACAAGCGCACTCCGCGGCTCTTCCGCACCGACCGGCTTTCGCAGGTCAGCGTGCTCGAGGCCGAAGCGCGCCGGCGACCCGGCATGGAGCTGCCCCAGGTCTGGCAGGACCTGCGCCGCGAAGTGGAAGACCGCGAGGAAGGTGTCAGGATCACCGTCCGGATCCACCGCGAACGCCTGGACATGGTGACCCGCATCGCGGGCTACTACTTCACCGGGCCACCCGTCCCGGAGCCGGGCACCGATGAGTGGCTGCGGGTGGAGTTCGCCTACCCCGTCGCGAAGGCGGTTCGCCATCTGTTGCAGTTCGGCGCCGACATCCAGGTCCTCGACCCGCCCGAGGCCCACGCGGAGATGGCCCGCGCCATCGCGGAACTGGCCGAGCTTTACGGCGCTCCCTGAACCACGGCTGCCGACTCTTCCCCGTAAGCTGCCGTCCTCCGGCGTCACCGCGCTCGGCCGGCGCACCACCTGTTATGCGGCCTTCTCCCGACTGCGGTCATCGACGGACGGTCTGGATGCGTGCGGTCGCGGTCGCCATGGCGACCGGTTTGTCGTCGGGCCCTATCAGCTCACCGGCGAGGAAACACACGTCCTTGCCGCGCTGCACGATTCGCCCCCGGCCCAGCAGCCGTCCGGGGCGTGCGGGACGCAGGAACTGAACATGAAGATCGAGAGTGGGTGCGAACTGCTCCTCGGGCAACGTCGCGACCAGCGCAGGGCCCAGGGTGTCATCGAGCATGGCGGCCAGAAACCCGCCCTGGATCACACCAACGGGGTTCGCGAACTGCGCACCCGCCTCGAATGCGACCTCGATGGTGCCCTGCTCCGGATCGACTCCGACCAGCTCCCACCCCAATAGCACCGCGGCAGGCGGCGGCTGCACCCGCCCCGCCAGCACATCCCAGAACAGTCCACGCCGTTGTGTGTCCATCTCCATGACCCACATTGAACAGGCCGCCACTGACACTCCTCCCGGCCCCGCCGCTCACCCTGAGCGGCACGGTCCCCCGGGCCCGCGAGACCGAGACGACTACTCGTGCCTGTTTCGGGGGTGCATCAGGGTGGGCCAACTGTCACCGGGTGTATGTGCGGATGCGGTAGCGCAGCCCGGACGTCGAGGACTGCCAGCCGTTGTCCTCGGTGACTTTCCACGTCGGGTCCGGTGTGGGGGCGTAGGTGTCGCCGTGCACTGTCGAGTCGATTTCAGTCACGGAGAGCGTCGTGGCGTATCCCAGGGCAGCACGGTAGATCTCACCGCCGCCGATCACCCATGCCGCAGTAGGGGCTGCTGGGTGCAGCGGCTCGGCTGCCAGTTCAAGAGCCTCGGTGATGGACCCGGCACCTTCCGCGCCTTCGGCCACCCATTTGGGATCGCGAGTCACCACGATGTTGCGCCTGCCGGACAGCGGGCGGAATCGCGGAGGCAGCGAATCCCAGGTCTTGCGCCCCATCACCACTGGATGACCGAGGGTGGTTGCCTTGAAATGCGCCATGTCCTCCGGGAGTCGCCACGGGATCGCATTGCCCGCGCCGATGACGCCATTGAGGGTCTGCGCCCAGATCAGCCCGACGTTCACACCGCGACCTGGGCTTTGATGGCCGGGTGGTGCCGGTAGTCGAGCACTTCCACATCGGCGTAGGCGTAGTCGAAAAGCGAGTCGGCTTCGCGCAGCCGCAGCCTGGGGAACTCGAACGGGGTGCGCGAGAGCTGCTCGGTCACCTGCTCGACGTGATTGTCGTAGATGTGACAGTCGCCGCCAGTCCAGATGAAGTCGCCCGGTTCGAGACCGACCTGCTGCGCCACCATGTGCGTGAGCAGGGCGTAGCTCGCGATGTTGAACGGGACTCCGAGAAACAGGTCCGCGCTGCGCTGGTACAGCTGGCAGGAGAGCTTGCCTTCGGCGACGTAGAACTGGAAGAAGGCGTGACACGGCGGGAGTGCCATTTTGCTCAGCTCGGCGACGTTCCAGGCGGAGACGATCATCCGGCGGGAGTCCGGGTCCCGGCGCAGCGTGTCGAGGACTTCGCTGATCTGGTCGATGTGCCTGCCGTCGGGGGTGGGCCAGGAGCGCCATTGTGCGCCGTAAACCGGGCCGAGTTCGCCGTTCTCGTCGGCCCATTCGTCCCAGATGGTGACGCCGTGCTCCTGCAGCCAGCCGACGTTCGAGTCGCCGCGCAGGAACCACAGCAGCTCGTACACGATGGACTTGAGATGCACCTTTTTGGTGGTGACCAGCGGGAACCCCCGCGAGAGGTCGTAGCGTAGTTGGTGGCCGAAGATGCTTCGGGTGCCGGTGCCCGTCCGGTCGGCTTTGGCCGTCCCTGACGTGAGTGTCAGCCGCAAAAGGTCTTCATACTGGGTGTCCGCCACAGCCGTCGAGTCTACTGGCCGGTTCATCGCCCCAGGGGGCCTCCCCAGCGCAGGGCCGGGCGCCGTCGAGGGCACGACCAGGGCAACTCAGTGGCGGGGCCCGGCCGCCTTGTTGCCTTTGGCCTCCGCATCGGCGTGGCCCTGGATCCGGTTGACGGCCTCGGCGGGACGGATCTCGGCCATCATCAGCTCGCCCAGCACCGGGCCGACCTTGTCCCGCGCCAGCGCCGGATGCCAGTCGGGGAACCGGGGATCGATGACATCGCGTCCGGCCCGTGCGAGGGCGCGGGCGGCCGAGGCGGCACCGGCCGGCAGGTCCTGCGACCGCTCGGCGTCCGCAACACTTGTGAGGCTTCCTGTCAGTTCGGTGAAGCGGCGGGCCGAGGTACGGCTGAGCATGATCCGCAACAGCTCCATCCCGCCCGCCGGGTTCTGTGCCTTCCGTGGGACGAAGAAGGGCTCGGACGGCAGATGCCACAGCGTGCTGTACGGCAGCGCGTCCGAGGCGGTCAGCGCGGGGGTGGGGCCGACTGCCATAGCGTCGTAGGCGCCTGGGGCCGAGGCCATCTCCTCTTCCAGCCAGGAACCGTTGGGGAGGAAGAGGGCTTTCCCGTCGAGCCATGCCGCCTGTGACGCCCTGTGGTCCCAGCGTGGGCTGCGCGGATGCACATATCCTTTCGCGCCCAGCTCGTACACCGCCTCGAAGACGTCGCGCACCACCTCGGTACGCCAGGCGCCGCTCTCCAGGTTGTCGATGGCCTCCAGCGCGTCGCGCCCGCCTGCCTTTCCGATGAGCGGGAGGACGAGGTAGAGGAGGTAGAAGGGGGAACTTCCGGCGAACGTCCATCCGGCGAGGTCCTGCCGCTTCGCGTCGGCGCAGATCTCCAGCATGGCGTCCCAGCTGTGGGGGTACTCCCAGCCGAACTCCTCGAAGAGCTCCGGTATATACCAGATGCCGAGCACCACGCTGGCATACCGCAGTACGTACACCGTGGAGCCGCCGAAGCCCTCCGCCGTAATGGTGCCGGGGCGGAGGACTTCCCGTACGGTTCTGCCCGGCATATCCAGCGACGGCGCGTCGAGCAGCGGCTTGAGGTCGGTCAACTGGCCGTCCTGTGCGAGGGCGTGGAGATTCAGCGGCGAGGCGCCCGAGTTCTGCACCAGATCCGGTGGGTCGGCGGACTTGAGCCGGGCCAGCACTGCGTCGGCGACGGTCTCGGTTGCGTGATGGGTGACTTCGGCGCCTTCGAAGGCGCGCCGGTAGCGCTTCTCCGCGTCTTTGAGATAGGCGTCGCCGAAACCGCCCGCACCCTTCTTGAAAGCGACGACGGACAGTTTCTCCCTGGCCTTCACCCCGAGCGGGTTGGGCCGCCCTTCCTTGTCGTTTCCGTTCTCGCGGGGGCGCAGCGCCCAGGCGAGCCCGCCTGCTGTCGCCGCCCCTGCGCCGGAGAGGGCGATCACCACACGGCGCCGGGAGAGGCTTCGCCGCTCCGGCTGCGGCTCGATGACCGGGTCCTCGTCCTCCGCGTCCTGTGTGGGGGCCGAGTGCGGCGAGGGCGGGGCATGGGGCGCGGGCGCCGGCTCACCGGCCTCGGCACCGGCCCACAGATCCACGGTCGCGTCCTTCGGCCTGCCCGACTCCATGATGCGCCCGGCGAGTTCGAGCAGGCTATGCGCGACGGGGGCGGGCAGCCATTCCTCGTAGGAGCCTGCCGGGCCCAGCCGGTCGCGCAGCCATGCCAGAGCGGGCCGCTCCTCCGGGTTCTTGGCGAGGCACGCGGCGGCCGACTCCCGCAGCCCGTCGGGCACCCGCTCCAGACGCGGCTCCTCGTGCACCGTCCGGTACATCAGGATCTGCGGCTCGGCACTGCCGAACGGGCCGTGTCCCGTTGCCGCGTACGTGAGCACGCCGCCGAGCGCGAACACATCTGCCGCCGCTGACACTTCGGGGCCCGCCGAGCTCACCTGTTCGGGTGCCATGAAGCCCGGGGTTCCGATGATCATGCCCGTGCGGGTGAGTGCTGTGCCCACGGCGGAGCGTGCGATACCGAAGTCGATGACGCGCGGACCCTCGGCGGTCAGCAGCACGTTGGACGGCTTGAGGTCGCGGTGCACCATGCCCACCGCATGGATCGCGGTCAGCGCCTCCACGAGGCCGGCGGCCAGCTGC
This sequence comes from Streptomyces sp. CA-250714, assembly GCF_050936705.1. Lineage (NCBI taxonomy): Bacteria > Bacillati > Actinomycetota > Actinomycetes > Kitasatosporales > Streptomycetaceae > Streptomyces > Streptomyces sp. CA-250714. Next base: position 290,698 of record NZ_JBNJMI010000001.1, read on the forward strand.
CGCACGGCGCGCTCCGGCAGCGCCCCGTGTGTGAGCACGGCGTCCGTCAGGGAGATCCCGGGCACATAGGCCGTGGCCATCCACGGCACCGCACCGTCCGGCTCCGCCGCCACGACGGGCGTGATGAAGGGCCCTCCCACTTGCCGTGCGGCCGCCACCTCGCGGGCGAAGCGGAGGCGGAAGTGCGCGTCGTCGGCGAGTTCGGCGCGCGCCGCCTTCACCGCGACCACCCGGCCCTCGTCCGAGCGGCCCAGATAGACGCGGCCCATACCCCCGCCCCCGAGCACCCCGACCAGCCGAAACGGCCCGATCCGCCGCGGATCGGCAGCAGCCAGCGGCTTCACCCGCATCTCCCCCGTACACATCCACAATCCTGGTGCGCACGCCAGTATCACCCAAGATCACGGTGCGTGGTATCACCCAACTCCACGGCAGGTGCGGAGAGACGGTGCCGTGTGCTTCCTCGCGGGCTGGGCCGCTAGCAGGGCCGGACGCCTCGGCCGCCGGGTTCGGCAGCGCGGTGGAGCGGCGGCTGTCAGACCCTTGGTGCAGGATCGCCTCATGGACGAAGAGGTCATTCCGATTCTGCGTGTGGAAGACGCCGCGGCCGCGATCGAGTGGTACGCGCGTCTGGGGTTCATTCAGCAATGGGAGCACCGTTTTGAGCCCGGCTTCCCCGTGTTCGCCGAGGTCGCCCGTGGTCACGTACGGCTGTTCCTGTCCGAGCACGAGGGGGACGCCCGGCCGGACACGCTGGTGTATCTGAGAGTGACCGACATCGGTGCCGTCGCTGCGGAGTTCGGTGCCCGGCCCGAAGAAGCGCCGTGGGGGCGTGAGTTCGAGCTTCGGGATCCGGACGGAAACCGCCTCAGAATCGGGTCCACCGGCGAGTGAGCCGGGGTTCGCGCAGCATGAGCGGTGTCGGCTCCGTGAGCGGAGTAGACATCCGGGAGCACCATGTCTCCTGGCCTCGACCCTGTATGCCGTCGACTTGCTGACGGGGCCGTTCATACGGGGTCGAGGCCGAGGCGGTCATCAGTACTCGCTGTCTTCAGCGGCAGCGGGGATCAGCCGTGCGTTCCGCATTGGTGAGTCACGGTGTGCTGAATTGGTGATTCACGGTGTGCGGAACAGCGCCCAGGTGTGGCCGGGTGTCTGCGCGCCTTGCAGATGGGTGTTGACCTTCCCTGTGCTCTTGTCGACGGTAATGGTGAACCACGCCTTCCAGTTCTTCGCCTCCCGGCACGGCCACCCCACCTTCGGCACACACGTGCGGGTCTGGAAGTGCCCCTCGTAACGGGCGTAACGGTTCCACTGGTTCTCGCCGGTCTCGGTGATGTTCAACGAGTTCTGCTTGAGGACGATGCCGAGGTTGCTCCCGGTCGCATTGATCTCGACATCGGAGCTCGTCTTCCAATCCTCCGGGGCCTTGTCCGGGCAGACCAGGACATTCATGTCCCACTGCCCGTACCGGTAGCGGCCGAGGAGCGTCCCCGGGTACCACGTGACCTGCTCCCGCTCACATCGCGGAGCTGCGGCTCCCGCCGTGGATGCCTGGCTGGTGGTGACCCCGGCGCCGAGCAGCGCGCACAGGACCGTGCCCAGCGTGGCCAATCGGACGGTTCTCATGGGTTTCCCTTCTGTGGCTCGGACCAGGCGGTGGCTATGGCGTGTCGTACAGCGAGAGGCCGGGCGGCAGGATCGAGTGGGAAATCCGGCTCACCCGCACGGCCCCGGTGGCCTTGGTGACCGTCACGGTGAAGAAGACGTGCTCGCGGTACGTTCTGCCGCAGGGCCATTCCACGAGGGGAATACAGGTCTTCACCACGAAATCGCCGTCGTATGTCGCGGACTTGGTCTGTGCGTCCTCATCCGTCTGCAGCGCCTGCAACTTGGCCGAGTCGACGAAGATCCCGTTCGCCTGCCCGACCTTGTTCGTCTCCCACTTCGCGCCCACGGACCAGTCCGAAGGGTTCTGCGACGGGCAGACGGTGACGCTGTAGTCCAACTCGCCGAATCGCCAGCGGGGAGGGGTCGAGTCACCCGGATAACGCTTGAGGTGTTCGGCCTTGCACGGCGTCTTCGCCGGCGAAGCGGTTGACGCGGCGGCGGCCGGAAGCGCCGTTGTCCCGCCCAGCCCCAGCACCATGAGCCCGGCGAGGAGCGGTGGAACACATCTGCGGCCCATTGATTCCTCCTGAATGAGAGTGGCTCTGCGTCGGCAGGCCGATGAACGACCGCCCGGGGCTGTCAGGGCGAAGGCCGACGTGGGTGACCTGCTCGGGTCGCGCCTGGCTGCGGAAACGGTGATCGCTCGAGCCCCGGTCGGCACACAGCGTCCTGGCACCGGCTTCCCCGCCGCAACGACATGGGGCTGTCCCGGACAGCGCACCGCTGTCCGGGCTGCTCACAGGCTTGCCCCGGCCCTGTCCCGGACACCTCCGCGACCCGCTGCGCACGACTCCTCCCGTACGCCGAAACGCTGATCACGTGGGCCTGCCGTGTACCGCCAAAGTTGGCCCCCACCTCAAACCAGCACGGGATGACGCGGGGGACGCGGCGGACGTAGCGTGCTGAACAGGGGGGAGCACACATGACAGACGACTACGCATACCGCGAGGCACAGCGCACGGTGGCGCGTATTCAGCAGCTTTCGGACGACTGCTGGCACGCGCTGGACGCGTCCCGCCGGGCCATGGACGACGATGCCTGGGTGGGGCCGGTCGCCCGGCGGTTCCACGACGCGGTACGTGCTGACGAACGCGAATTACGGGCCCAACTAGCCAAAGCGGTCCAGGACGCCAAGGCGAAGCTCGACTCCATGCCGAGGAAGTCATGAGCTACCCGGTGGGCAATCCCAATTTCTCCGGAGTCAAGCAGCCGCTCTTCGACGAGTTGGTGAGCAGGCACGGCCGGGCCGCGTTCTTGCTCGAACAACTTGCCGGGGACCTGTGGCAGGAGCTGGTCAGGCTGGACATCGACACCTCCTCCGCGCTGCGGCTCCGCGAACTCGCCAGCCGGGTCCGTAGCCAGGCGACAGAGCTGCAAACGCGCCAGAGCCGGGTGCACGCGATGCAGCGGCAGCGCAGCGGCGCCAAGCTGTGCACGCCCGGGAGCATCTACTGGGAGCTGCCCGAAGCCGCCACGCCCACGCCGCAGCCGGGGCAGCCGCCTCCCACCGATCCGGTGGAGCTGTCCATCGAGCTGTGGGACGCCAACCTCCTGCCCCGCGCCGGGCGGCAGCGCCCCGACGGCACACCGTTCTCTCCCCAGGAGGACGCGGTGCTGAGCTGGATGGCCGCGCACAGGGAGACCATCCTCGCGGAAGCGCGGAAATGGAACGTCTCCCCGCAGGCAATCGCAGCCGCGATCGCATGGGAAGCGATGAAGAACGTCAAGGGAATTCCGGCCAGGTCGCTCGCCGGCTCGGGGATCGGCCGCATTGTGAAGCAGGCGTCCTTCGGCCCGGGAAAGGTGCACGTCGATTTCCCCCTCGTCAACCAGGTCGAGGAACGGGGATACCTGCCGCGCAGGAGCGTCACGGAACGGGAGTCGCTGCTCAGCAGCGACGAGGGGTCGATCCGGTACATCGCCGCGATCATGGGTGCGTATTCCAAGGTCACGGAGGACAAAGGGCGAGGGCACTACAACATCCGCTACGACGTGCCGATGCTCACCCAGCTCTACCAGGGAAGCGACCTGGAACAGTGGGAAAAGGCCCTGGAGAAGAGGCAGAGAGACAACGACTGGGGAAAGCTCAGACCCGAGAATCCGATGCCGAAATGGGCCATGCACAACCGGGAATTCCTCAACGCCGCCGTACCCCTGCGCCCCTGGGAGACCGACCCCACGCCCCCTGCGCCGATCCCGCCGGCCAATCCGGCACCGAGGCCCGGGCCCAGTCCGACGCCACCGCGAAGCGTCCCGTGAGCCCGCAACGCGAGGGCGCCTCCTCGTTTTCCGGGAGGGGGTGCCCCTGCCCGACGCTCGCGGCCTGCCCCACCAGCCAGGTCTATACGGAGCCGTATAGAAGCAGCTAGGATGCGGATATACGCCTACGTATACAGAAGGGGTGCGATCATGCCGCGTCTCCCTGACACAGCCCATCGCGACCACCCGTGGCGCATTCACGACCTCACCCCCGACTTCCGGCTCGAGGACGTATGGGCCATCCGCACACCCGGCGCGGGGCGGGACGATCTCCTCAAGGTGCTCGCCGCGGTCCAGGCAGCCGCCGCGACCGCGAAGGAACCCCTGCTGCTGAGGCTGCTGTTCGCGGTGCGCTGGAAGCTCGGCGCTCTCCTGGGGTGGGACAAGCCCAAGGCAGGCGTCGGGGCGCGGGTGCGGTCGCTGCGCGACCGCCTGCCGTCCGATCTCCAGGAAGCCCCGCGCGGCTCGGACACGGCGCTCGCACCGTTCGAGTCGGTGTACGAGACCCATGACGAGCACGCCCTCGAACTGGCGAGCAAGACGGTCCATACGGTGATGCATCTGGGCTGGATACCGGTCACCGGCGGCGGATACGAGCTGCGGATGGCAGTCCTCGTCAGGCCTAACGGCCTGGCCGGAAGGCTGTACATGGCTGCTATCACGCCGTTCCGACGTCTCATCGTCTTCCCGGCCCTCACCCGGGAGTGGGAAGACGCGTGGCGGGATCGCGACCGCACCCGGCCCACCGGCAGCGCGGCCACCGTTGTCGGCGCGGTAGGAACGCGCGAAGTCCCCGAGGCCGTCCGCGCTCTCAGCTCGCTGCCCCACATCGACTACGTCGACGTCTTCACCCTCCACACCGACCTGGACGCGACACCGGAGCAATGGGCCCGCGCGATGTTCGGCGATGTTCCCACCGCCGCGGAGAAACTGATCTGGCGGGTCCTCCTCGGCATCCGCCTCAGCCGAGGGCGATCGCCGCACACCGTGGCCGGATGGCGGATCGCCGAACGCGGCGACAACTGGATCCGGCTGGAGGCCGCTTCCTGGTTCCTGACCGGCAACCTGCTCGTCCGCGTCACCGAAGGCCAGGTGTCACTGGGGACGTTCCTGCGCTACGACCGACGGCTGGGCCGCGCGGTCTGGCCCCCGTTGTCCGCCGTCCATCGCCGACTGTGCCCGGGACTGCTCCGCGACGCCGCAGCGAAAGTGGAAACTGCCGCGTGAGCAACTCGGTGGACGGAGACCGGGCACGGCCCGCACACTGTGGGCCCACCGCGCGGAGGGCGGTGGACGGTGGGCGGGCTGAATGCCTCGCCGGTCGCGGGAGCTTCCCGCCTCATGACGGGTGACCGGGCGAGCAATCGGGCCCCTGAGTGATCGCCCTCCCGTCCAGGCAGGTCCCGGTGACGGCGCCGAACCGGGTTCCGCGTGGTGCGGACAGCCACGGCCGTCGCACCCCGCATCGTCAGCTGTCGGGGAAGGCGACGGCGAACAGCCGCTCCGTGCCGTGGCGCTGAAAGTCTCCTTCGCCCTTCATGGCCATCATCACCGGCGGCTCCAGGCCGCGCAGATCGGCGAGGACCGCGTCGTCCGGCAGGCCGGATATCGCCGCGGCGAGGTCGGGATCGGCCGTACCGCGCAGCTCGACGACCGGGGTGCCGGTGACTTCCACGTGCTGGTCCCACACCGACTCGCAGGGGAAGCGAACGGCGAAGTCGTCCGCCTCGGATTCCGCGTTGGCCAGGGCGTCGCGGGCGTAGTCGACGAGGAACCGGGGCAGGGAGCGCGCACAGTAGACCCAGGTGTCGAAGAAGTCCGCGGACTGGGAGAACACCGCGCCCCAGGCGCCGGTCGCTGGGTCCCGGTCGACGAAGAAGGTGTCGCCGGTGGCGAGTTGGAGGATGACCCGGGCCGTCTCGCCGGGCCCCCACGACCACTCGCTGCCGATGGCGTTGCGCCGCGGGTCGAGCACGAGCTCGTCGTCCATCCCGTCCATCCCGTCCATCCCGTCCATCCCATCCATCCCATCCCACCTGTCCTTCCCGATCCGAATCCCCGTCGTGGCACGCAGGATGGCCCGTATGTCGTCGGGCAGCGATGGTTCGGCGGCGGTCAGTTCGGCGTCCGTGGCACCGGGCTCGAGCGTGAAGACATCGGGCAGACGCCGTTCCAGCTCACGCAGTGCCTCGATCGCGTGCTGCGCGGTGGCAGCCATCATCGTCCCCCATACGGACCGCCTCCGACAGCCGGGCGGGAGCCCGCACGGGGCCGGGCCCCGCTCCGTGGCGGGAGCCTTCAGATGCGGTTGCCGTGGGCGGGCCCACCACCCGCGCGGCTCGCGGCGAAGCGGGACGGCGGCACCCCGAAGGCACGCGTGAAGGCTGCGGTGAACGCGGCGGGCGAAGCGTAGCCGAGGTGTCCTGCGACCTCGCTGACCGACGCGGAGCGCAGCAGCGGTACGGCGGCGAGCAGCCGGGCCCGGGCCCGCCAGACGGCAGGGCTGTCACCGGTCTCCGCACGGAAGCGCCGGGTGAAGGCCCGTTCGCTCATGGCTGTCCTTGCGGCCCATGCCGCGTTGGTGACTCCGGCGTCCGGGGCGGTCAGGTACTCACGGCAGAGCGTCGCGAGTTCGGCGGAGGCGGGAATCGCGACATGGAAGGGGAGGGGGGTGCGCGCGGCGATCTCGTGCAGGAGCAGCGCGGCGATATGTCCCTCGCGCCCGGACAGGCTGTAGTCCGCCTCGAATTCGACGGCGCTCAGGAGCAGTTCACGCAGTAGCGGCGGAACGTCCACGACCGTGCAGGTGGCCGGCCACCAGGGGACGGCGTCCGGCTCGATGTACAGGCTCCGGGTGCTCACCCCCAGCATGCGGACCCGGTGCCGGGTGGCGGCCGGGATCAGGACGGCGCGCTCGGGCGGAACGGTCCAGGTGCCCTCGTCGGTGTCGACGACCATGACGCCGGTGGCGCCGTAGAGGAACTGCGCGCGCCGGTGCTGATGCCAGTCGAGTACGTGGCCGGGCGGGTAGTCGGTGCCGATCGGCAGGACGGTTCGGTCCACGTGGTCGACGCTGTCCAGGGCCACGTTCTTCACCCGCACACGCTACTGGCCGAGATGCGAAGGAATGGTGCCGACCTTCGCATGCGAGAAGGCCGTATCGGCTGGTGGGGTGGCTGCGTGGATGTTCTGGCGTTGACGGGGATCGGGCTCCTCACCGGGGTGACGACGGTGCTGTTCGGGTTCGGCGGCGGGTTCGTCACCGTCCCGGTCGTGGCGTGGGCGGACGCCGCGCTCGGCGGGGACGCGGTGCGGGTGGCGACGGCCACCTCGGCCTGGGTGATGGTGGTGAACGCGGGGTTCGCGACGGCCGTCACACCACGGCGGGTGCTCGGCGCCCTGCGCGGCAGCGGCACGCTGCTCCTCCTGCTGGCGGCCGGCGCCTCGGCCGGTGCGCTCGCCACGCGGGCCGCCCCGGCCGCACTGGCCCGCTGGGCGTTCATCGCCTACGTCGCTCTCACCATCACCGACCTGCTGTTGCGTCCCGGATTCCTCCATCCGCACACACCGCTCGCGGCGGCTTCCGGAGCGGCACGGCCGCTGCCGGTCGTGCTCGGTGCGCCGGTCGGTGCGATCGCGGCCTTCCTCGGAGTGGGAGGCAGCGTGATGACGGTTCCCGCGATGCGGCGGGCCGGGCACACGATGGGTGTGGCGACCGCGTTGGCGAACCCCCTCACGCTCGTCATCGCGGTGCCGGCCGCCGCCGTCTCCCTCAGCGCCGCCGCGGTCCCGGCTGCCGCGGAGGCGCACGTGCGGTTGATCGGGCTCGTCGATCCATGCGCCGCCGCGGCGTTGCTTCTTGGGGCCTTGCCGGTGATTGCGGTGCTGCGGCGGCGGCCGCCGCGGATTCCGGATCGGGCCTACGCCTGGACGTACGTTGGGCTGCTGGCTGTGGTGGCGGTTGCGATGTTGCCGTTGGGCTAGGACCCGGGGACCTTGGCCCTCGCGGTTGTTCCGGTGAGGGGGTGCCCCTGTCTGTCGCTTGCGGACTGCGGGTCACGTATTGGTTGCTCGCGCAGTTCCCCGCGCCCCTTACGGGGCGCGCTTGGGCGGTCAGGGCTTGGTCGTGGCGACCTGTACGCCGAAGCCGATCAGGACGACCCCGGTGACACGGTCCATGGCGCGGCGTACGGCGGGTCTTTCGAAGAAGGCGCGGGCCTTGGCGAGCAGCATCACGTAGCTGCCGAGCCAGAGGAAGGTGAGGGCCGCGTGCAGCAGGACCAGCAGTGCCATGCCGACGCGTGGGGAGAGTCCGGACGGGGCGAGTGTGGGCAGCAGGCCGGTGTAGAAGACGCCGATCTTCGGATTGAAGATGTTGCCGACCAATCCGGTGCGCCACGGGCTGCCGGACGGGGACGGCAGGCGCACAGTCGAGGGGCCAGGGCGGTTGCGGCGGCTGTGCCACAGTGTCTGGACGCCGAGGAAGAGCAGGTAGACCGCTCCGGCCAGCTTGACGACGGTGTAGGCCGTGGCGGACGCGGCGAGGACGGCGGCCAGGCCCGCCACGGTGAGCGCGCCCCATATCAGCAGCCCCGCGGTGATACCGCCGACAGTTCGCAGGCCGTCCTGCCAACCGGAGGCGATGGCCCGTTTCGTGGCCACGGCCATGTCGGGGCCGGGGACCATGGTCAGTACGGCGAGCACACCGGTCGCCGCGAGGAACTGTACGAACATGGGGCTCAGTCTCGCACCCGTGAATCGGCCGCTCCGGTCGCCATGTCCCCGCAGTTCCACGGCAACGGCCCGGCGCGGACTCGCGCCGCTCTACGGCCCGTTCGGACGTGCCCCGTAGGCCGGTGGGTCGGTGACGGGCAGGCCGCGCAGCAGGCTGTCCAGGAAGAGATCGAAGCGTACGGGCGCATCGTCGAGCAGCCGCTGCTCCTGGGCACCGAGCCAGGTGACCAGCGAGGTGCCGAAGACGTACCAGCTGTGCAGGGCCATTTCGCGGGAGCTCCTGCGGCAATGAAGGCGGAGACGACCGCCTCCTGCATCGTCGGGAACGCACGCGAGTGCCGGTGGGGTCGCGAGACGCGGCTGGACATAGCCGGCGCCCTGCTGGTGACTGCCGGGCTGGCCGCGCTCGTCCACGGCATCGTCGCCGTACGGGAACCCGCCACCCGGACGGCGGCGCAGGCCGGGCTGGTCGCGGCAGTGGTACTGCTCGTCCTGTTCCTCACCCATCAGGCGCGCTGGGCGCGGGAACCCCTGGTGCCGCTGCGGGTCTTCGCGTACCGCTCGGTGACCAGCGCCAATGTCGTCGTCTTCTGCCTGGGTGTCGCCTATCTCGCCAGCCCGGTGCTGCTCGCCCTCTATCTCCAGCAGGTGCTGCACTACAGCGCGAGCCGCGCCGGATTCGGCTTCCTGCCCTCGGCGTTCGCCGTGATGATCGGCGCACACCTGGCGGGACGGCTCACCTCACGCTGGGGCGCCCGGCGTACTGCCGTACTGGGGACGGCGGTGACGGCGGCCGGGTTCCTGCTGCTGGCCCGCGTCGGACCGGACAGCGCCTTCCTGTCCGACATCGCCGCGCCCTCGCTGGTCTTCGGGCTCGGTGCGGGTCTCGCGTTCACGCCGATCACGGTCTGCGCCACCAGCGTCGTCGACGCCTCACTGACCGGCCTCGCCTCCGGCCTGCTCAACACAACCCGCCACGGCGCTGGGCGTCGCCCCGTGCTCTCCACCATCGCGGAAGCCCACGGCGGCGTCTCCCGGTACGCCCTCGCCTTCGCCATCAGCGGCGCCCTGGTGCTGGTCGGCACCGTAACGGCCCTGCTGTGGATGCCGGGCTCCCACGGCGCATCGAATACCCCTCCGCAGCAAGGGAGTTGACAGGCCGCTACGACCATGGGGCGGCAAGGCCTCATTCGCGCTCGCGGAGGTACGCCTCAAGCTCGGCGGCCCCGGTCAGCATCGCCCGACCACGGGCGGACAGCCGACCGTGCCAGTCGCCCAGTGCGGCCTCCAGCGGCTCCAGGCCACCGGCCGCCCGCACTTGGGCGATCAGCGGGGCGATCTGCTCCAGCAGATAGCCGCCCCGCCTGAGCTGGTGGGTCAGCCGCGCGTCCCGTACATCGGCCTCGTCGTAGACGCGGTACCCGGTCCGTGGGTCGCGGCGCGGGCGTACCAGCCCGGCGCGTTCCCATTTGCGCAGCGTCGCGGGCCGGATGCCGAGCTTCCCCGCCAGCGGCCCGATAAATGTGCCGCCGGACCCGGACCCGGACACCGCGCCCGGCTCGGATCGCCCACCGGGCTCGGGCGCCGTGGTGGGCTCCAGATCGCGGAGGGCGCTCTCCACGGCCTGGAGGGTCCGGCGGTCGTCGAGGAGTTGGGCGTGGCTCTCGTCGATGAGGCGGAACGCCTCCTCGGCCGCGCCCTGGTGCACGGCCCGCATGATCGACGTCGCCGTCCGGTGGCCGTGGCCGGACATGAGGGCGAGGAAGGCGCGCAGGGCCCGCGCGTGCAGCTGGGTGTAGATGCGGTAGCCGTGGGGTGTGCGACCGGCGGCCGGAAGGATGCCGGCCTCCTCGTAGTTTCTGACGGCCTGCGTGGACAGACCGTGCCCGCGCGCCAGGTCGATCGGCCTGAGCTGTCTGCCGTTTTGAAGGTTTCGCCCCACGGGGCTGAGGATATCGCGGGCAAGTTTCAATCGAAAGTTCAACGATACCGTTGAAGCCATGGATGCTGACATCAAGGCCACCACCCATGCCGTCGAGGCTGCCGCCGTCATGAGGCTGCTCCGGGCCCGGCCGCGGCTGCTCGCCCTGGGCGAGCCCACGCACGGCGAGGACGCTCTGCTCGGCCTGTGCAACGAGCTCTTCCGGCAACTCGTGGAACAGGAGGGCTACCGGACGATCGCGATCGAGAGCGACTGCATGGCGGGCCTGGTCGTGGACGACTACGTCACCTCGGGCACGGGCACTCTCGACGAGGTCATGGAGCACGGATTCAGCCACGGGTTCGGCGCGTCCGCGGCCAACCGCGAACTCGTGCGCTGGATGCGGGCGTACAACGACGGCCGGCCCGCTTCCGAACGGCTCCGCTTCGCCGGTTTCGACGGCCCGCTGGAGATCACCGGCGCCGCGAGCCCCCGGCAGGCCCTCACCGCACTCCACGGCTACCTCGCAGCCCGGGTGGACACGGACCTGCTCCCCTGCACCGCGGAAACCCTCGACCACCTGCTCGGCGCCGACGACCGGTGGACCAATTCCGCGGCCATGATGGACCCGTCCCAGTCCGTGGGGCAGACGGCCGAGGCCGGTCAACTGCGGCTGCTCGCCGACGATCTGGTGGCACTGCTGGACGCACAGACCCCGCATTTGGTCACGGCGACCTCGCGCGACGACTGGAACCGGGCGCGCCTGTACGGGCGCACCGCAACCGGCCTGCTGCGCTACCACTTCTGGATGGCCGACACCTCACCGAGCCGTATGACGCGGCTGGTCGGCCTGCGGGATCAGATGATGGCCGACAACCTCCTCGCCGTCGCCGCACAGGGCCCGGCACTGGTCCACGCCCATAACGCCCATCTCCAGCGGGACAAGAGCAAGATGCGCATGTGGGACCAGCCGCTGCTGAAGTGGTGGAGCGCCGGCGCGATCGTGAGCGCCCACCTGGGCGAGGAGTACGCCTTCCTGGCCACAGCTCTCGGCACGATCCGCCACCACGGAGTGGACACCCCGCCGCCGGACACCATCGAAGGGCTCCTGTACGCGCTGCCGGAGGACCGTTACGTCGTCGACGCCCCGCGACTGGACGCCGCCCTCGGCGCCACGCGGCCCGCCCGCCGTCTGTCCCCCTACTACGGGTACGCTCCGCTGGATCCGGCCCACTTGGGTGGGTACGACGGGATCGTGTTCCTCAAGGACGTCGCGCGCAGCTAGGGCGTGGCCCTCTCCGTTGTTCCGGTGAGGGGGTGCCCCTGCCCGACGCTTGCGGGCTGCGGGTGAGTTGTGGCCGTTCGCGCCGTTCCCCGCGCCCCTGACGGGGCGCGTGCTCCCGTTGACCCGGGCCGGCCGGGGTGTCACTCCGGCGTCTCCGGCTGAACTCGGTGGGCCTTCCTGCGCAGCCAATCGCGCCAGCCGTCATTCAGATGCGTGTGCCACTGCGTATAGCCGCAGACTGCACAGATCAGAGCCGTGAAGGAGTTCTGGCCGGCGTAAAACCCGCCCGGCTCCCGAAGTCCCAACTGACCGTGCACCTCAGCCGCATAAACCTCACCCCGGCCGCAAACCGCACAACGCCCGCTCCGCATATCTCCCGTCGTCATGACCGCCAACGTACCGACCGGTGCTGAACCACCCCGCAAGGGCTGCGCCGGCGGCCCCGACCGCAATCCGCACAGCCGGGCATGCCTTGCGTGGGGCCGTCGGGACAGGCCCATCGGGACTGCTGGTACGGCACTCGATCACCGGGACAAAACACCAGCTCACAGCACCCCGGCAAACGCCCCCGATGCGACCGACACGCGCCCTATCGGCACACCCCGCCGATATCCGAACCTCACACACATGGGCGAACTCGACACCGTCATCCGTTGCCAAGCGTGCCGACAACTCCACTCCACCGTTCGCGATCGCGGCAGCCCGTTCGGACCACACTGCACCCCCTGCTGGAACGCCCTCCTGACAAGCTGCGAGAACCAGCAAGCCCTCGATGAAGGCGCCGCCGCACCACCCCCGCCTGCGGAACCCCGCTGCCGCCACTGCGACACGCTCCAAGACCGGTACGAAACCGGCTACCACCGGTGGGTACTCCTCGAACCCGGCATGGCCCTGCCCTGGCACATCACCCCCGTCGGACACCGCTGGGTCATCGCCGATGACGGCAAAGCCATCAACATCGGCGACCGGCCCCTACCCGTCGGCACGCTCTGCCGCATTCCCCACGCCCTCGTCTGCCCTTGTGACGATCCGCCCGACCAACTCGCCCCGTTCTTCACCGCCCTCTGGCAAGAGAACGAACGCCGCTACCGGCGAGACAATCCGCCCACCATCGACGACATCCCCACCGCCGACCCGGCCACATGAAAACGGCCGGACCCACGCGCGGGCCCGGCCGTCATCACCGTTCGCTCACACCTGCGGCGGCTGCGGATTCCACACGGGCAGCCCGGCGCCCGCCCGGCGTTCGTTCAATTCCGCCAAGCCCTCGCGCTGAAGCTCAGCCAACTCCGCGGAAATCGCACGCATTTCATCGACCGACATCGTCGACTCCGCAGCCTCGTGCAGTTCCCGCAGCCGCGCCGCACGCTTCGGATCCGCATACACCGCCGCGTCGATCTCCGCGACATACTCCTCGCCCGACACAACCTCACCCACGCTGGACCGCCCCTTCCGCAGACACCGACGACCCAACCACGGCGCCTCCCCCCGACGCAGCCGAACCCGACATCCGCTCCGCCAGCGACCGAATCACCGCGGCATGCCCCTCCAACTGGTCCGCGAATACCACCGCTTCGGCAGCCGCCAGCTCCGCCACCCCACCCGAGCCCGTCGTATCCAGCGCCACCCGGAGAGCGCCACCCTCCTACCTACGGACTCACCACGACCGGAACGTCGTGCAGCCCCCCGGATAGGGGCCGCCGCCCGCAGGTCGCCGGGCGGCGCCGAAGGAGGCGTGGCCCGGACGCGAACTCCGAGGGCGGCGGCAGCGCCCCGCAGGGGTCAGCGGGCCAGCCATCCTCCGTCGACCGGGAGTACGGCTCCTGACACATAGTTGGACGCGGCGGAGGCGAGGAAGACCGCTGCTCCGCCGATGTCCTCCGCCTGTCCCCAGCGACCGGCCGGGATGCGTTCGAGGATGGAGCGGGAACGGTCGGTGTCGTCGCGGAGCGCCTGGGTGTTGTCGGTGGCGATGTAGCCGGGGGCGATGGCGTTGACACCGATCCCGTGGGGTGCCCACTCGTTGGCCAGCGCCTTCGTCAGCCCGGCGACACCGGACTTCGCCGCCGCGTAACCGGGGACGTACACCCCGCCCTGGAAGCTCAGCAGGGAGGCGATGAAGATGATCCTTCCCCGGACACCTCGGTCGATCATGGACTTGCCCACCTCGCGGCTGAGTACGAACTGGGCGTTGAGATCCACCTCGACGACGTGATCCCACAGGTCGTCCGGGTGCTCGGCCGCCGGTGCCCGTTCGATAGCTCCGGCGTTGTTCACCAGGATCTCCACCGGGCGGCCATGGGTGGCGAGTTCCGCGCCGAGTGCGCGGACGGCGGTGCGGTCGGCGAAGTCGGCCCGGCGCGCGGTGAACGTCCTCCCGTGGGCTTCGACGGCCTTGCCCACCGCACTGCCGTGCGGTTCCAACGAGGCACTCACCCCGATGACGTCGGCTCCCGCCGCGGCGAGGGCTTCGGCGATCGCCTTGCCGATGCCGCGCCTGGCACCGGTCACGACCGCGAGCTTGCCCGACAGATCGAAGGGACTGGTCGTCATCAGCTCTCTCCCCCGCAGTCGATGAGCACCTTCATGCCGTTGCCCTCGGACAGTTGGTGGAACGCGTCCGCCACCTGGGCCAGCGGCACCTGACCGGTGATGAGCCGATCGGCCGGGATCTCCCCGCTGTCGAGCAGGGACACGGCCGTCTCGAAGTCGTCCCGCTGGTAGACCCGGGCGCCCAGCACCGTCAGCTCCCGCCAGAAGATCCGCTTCAGATCCAGGGGCACCGGCTGGGGGTGGATCGCGACGATGACCAGCCGGCCTCTGACCCGGACCAGGGAGGCCGCGCCGAGCACGGCTGCCGGGGAGCCGGAGACCTCGAACACCGCGTCGGCGCCGGCGCCTGCCGTCCACTCCTCGACCCACCCGGCCTGGTCGCCGTCCCCGGGGTCGAGCACGTCGAAGCCGAGCCCGGCGGCAGTCGCCCGCCGTACCGCGTCCGGCTCCGCGATGACCACCTGCGCCCCGGTGTGTCTGGCCACGACCGCGATGAGGAGCCCTATGGGGCCGCCGCCGATGACGACGGCCTTCTCACCGGGCCGGAGTGCCGCGCGCCGTACGTCGTGCACTGCCACGGCCACGGGTTCGAGGAGTGCCGCGTGGTCGAGCCGCAGGGATTCGGGCAGACCGACCAGCACCTCTGCGGGTACGTTCCAGCGGGTCTGGAGCGATCCCGGCGAGTCGATCCCGATGAAGTTGAGGTTCTGGCAGATGTGCTGGTGGCCCGCGGCGCAGGCGGGGCACGTACCGCACCAGTCGAGCGGCATGACACCGACCGGCGCGCCGACCGCCCAGCCCTCGACTCCCTGGCCGAGGGCGGCGATCCGCCCCGACATCTCGTGTCCGATCACGGCCGGGAGGGTCACGCGTCCGTCCATGGCGCCGTGCAGGATATGAAGGTCCGTGCCGCAGATCCCGGTGTAAGCCACCTCGATCTGCACATGGCCCGCCGGGGGCGGCGCCGGTTCGGCCTCCGCGACGGTGAGGGTTCCGTTGCCGACGTACGTGGCTGCATGCATGGTGCGCTGCTTTCGTCTCGTGTGCCGTCCCACTGGGAACTCGTGCCGTCCCACCGGGAACTCGCGCTGCGGCACTGGGGACTCGTGCTGTCCCGGCTGGGAACTCACGCGCTGTCCCGCTGGGAATTCGTGATCGACAGTTGTCACCGTCCGGCCCAGTACGAGCCGTCCGGGAACGAGAATTCGGCCAGCGACGCGTCATGCATCTGCGCGCTGTAGCCGGGCTGCCGGGGCAGCACATACGCCCCGTCGCGGACGACGCAGGGATCGACGAAGTGCTCGTGCAGGTGGTCGACGAACTCCGTGACCCGCCCTTCGAGGCTGCCCGAGACGGCCACGTAGTCGAACACCGACAGATGCTGGACCAGTTCGCACAGCCCCACGCCACCGGCGTGCGGGCACACCGGTACGCCGTACTTGGCCGCCATGAACAGGACGGGGAGGATCTCGTTGATGCTGCCGAGGCGGCAGGCGTCCACCTGGCAGTAGTCGATGGCCCCGGCCTGGAAGAGCTGTTTGAACAGCACCCGGTTCATGCCGTGTTCTCCGGTCGCCACCCCGACAGGGGCCACCGCCTCGCGCACCCGAGCGTGTCCGAGTACGTCGTCGGGGCTGGTGGGTTCCTCGATCCACAGGGGCCGGAACCTGGCGAGGGCGCTGACCCACTCGATGGCCTGGGGGACGTCCCAGACCTGGTTGGCGTCGATCATCAGATGGGCGTCGTCGCCGAGGATCTCCCGGGCGATGGCACACCGCCGGATGTCGTCGTCCAGGTCCGCGCCGACCTTCAGCTTCACATGGCGGTATCCCTGGCTCACCGCTTCCTCGCACAGGGCCCTGAGCTTGTCGTCGGAGTAGCCGAGCCAGCCGGCGGAGGTGGTGTAGGAGGGATAGCCGGCCTTCTCCAGCTGCGCTGTGCGCTCCTCCCGGGTGTCCGCCAGCCGGGCGAGCAGGTCGATGGCCTCGTCGCGGGTGAGGACGTCCGACAGATAGCGCATATCGGCGGCGTCGACCAGTTCGGTGGGCGTCATCCGGGCGAGCAACTGCCACAGGGGCACGCCGGCGCGGCGGGCGGCGAGGTCCCAGACCGCGTTCATCACCGCCGCGAGCGCGAGGTGGATCACCCCCTTGTCTGGGCCGAGCCAGCGCAGTTGGGAGTCCGACTGGAGCTCACGGTAGATGCCGCCCAGGTCGGAGGTGAGCTCCTCGACGCTCCTGCCCACCAGCGGCCGCGCCCGCTGCCGGGCCGCGGCCACGCACAGGTCGTTGCCCCGGCCGATGGTGAAGGTGAATCCGTATCCGGCCAGTTGGGGGTCGTCGGTGTGCAGCACGACGTACGTCGCCGAGTAGTCGCCGTCCTTGTTCATCGCGTCGGATCCATCGCCCGTCAACGAGGTGGGGAACCGGACGTCGAGGACGTCCACGGCAGTGATCTGAGGCATCGATTTCCTTCGGTCGGAGGAGCGCTGGTGGTGTTCTCGGGTGGCGGTGAGCCGTACGCCGGGGGCGCGCGGAGCAGCGCGTCAGCGCGTACGGACGGTGAGGGGCTGGACCTTGCCCAGTACGAAGAGGTAGTTGAGCGCCCCCAGCAGGGCGAGGCCGCCGATCACCCCGAGCGCGGCGATGTAGGAGCCGGTCCGGTCGACGAGGTACCCGACGAGGATCGGGGTCAAAATCCCGGCGAAGTTGGAGGCGAAGTTCTGCATCCCGCCGATCGTCCCGACGTGCCGTGAGCTGGGTGCGACATCGGCCGGGAGGGACCAGATGCCGGTTCCGGCGACCGTCAGCCCGGAGTAGGCGACGGACAGCAGCGCGAGCGCCATCCATGCCTCCGGCACGACGGCGGCGAACATGATCACCGAGCCGCTGAGGAGGCCGCCGACAATGGTCACCTTGCGTACGCGGTCGACCGAGTGGCCGCGGCGGACGGCCCGGTCGGCGGTCAGCCCGCCGAGCCATCCGCACACGACGGCGCAGATGCCGGGAATCGCCCCGAAGAAGCCGAGTTGCAGCAGGTCGAAGCCGCGCTCGCTGACCAAGTAGTCGGGGAAGAAGGTGATGAAGAAGTAGATCACGCTGTTCAGGCAGAAGAAGCCGAACATCATGCTGAGCACGGTGCGGTACCGGAACAGGGCCTTCCAGGGCAGGGCGGCGGCCTCGACATCGTCGTTCGCCTCGTCGCGGGCGCCCCCGGACCGGATGTACTCGACCTCCGCCTCGTTGGCCCACGGGTGCTCCCCGGGGTCGCGGTAGACCTTCCACCACGCCAGGGCCCAGAGAAGGCCGACGCAGCCGATCACGACGAAGACCATGTGCCAGGAGGTCACCGCCACGAGCAGCGTCACGACGGGCAGTGCGATGACGGCTCCGACGCGCGAACCCGAGTCCCAGATGCTGGTGGCGAACGCTCGCTCCCGCCGGGGGAACCAGGTGGCCACGACCTTCGCCGACGTGCTCGGGGCCGGAGCCTCCCCGACGCCGAGGAGGAACCGTGCGGTGATCAGGCTCCAGAACCCCCTGGCCAGCGAGGTCGCCATGGTGAAGGCCGACCAGCAGATGGCCGCGATGGTGAACGACCGGCGGGGGCCGACCTTGTCGACGTACCAGCCGGCCGCGAGCTGGAAGAAGTCGTACGCCCAGAAGAATGCGGCGAAGACGAGGCCCTTCTGGGTGCCGGAGAGATGGAATTCCTCCCCCATGAAGGGCAGCGCGACGCTGAGGCTGGAACGGTCGAGGTAGTTGATCGTCAGCCCGGCGAACGCGAGCCAGATGATGATCCACCGAGTGCGGGTGGCGGTCCGCGGCGGGCGTACCGCGGCGTCCTGGTGAACGGGGGTTGCAGCCATGGGATGTCCTCACATCGGCGTTGATGTGTATAGCATTCGGCCGAGCTCTATAGGATCCTGGGGATCATATAGAGGTGCTGTCAATACCCGGTCCCATACGGACGGCTGCAACCTGGAGTTACGATCACGTGACAGAGGTATCCACCGGCTCGACCGACGAGGTGTGCGTGCCACGCAAGAACGCGGCCAAGCCCGCTGCGAACGGGGTCTATACGACGCTGCGCTCCTTGATCATGGACGGCGAGCTCCCGCCCGACACCCGGATCAACATCGTCGCCCTCTCCCGCGACCTCGGGGTCTCACAGACGCCGGTACGCGAGGCACTCCAGCGGCTCGAGGGCGACAACCTGATCACCTACGAGCCGGGACGGGGCTACAGCACCACCCCGCTGCTCGACCTGGACGGCCTGCGCGCACTGTTCGAGTTCCGCCTGCTGGTCGAACCATGGGCGGCGCGCGCGGCGGCGGTCGACCGGCTGAGCAACCCCGGCCCACTGCTCGACCGGGAGCTGGACTCCTTCGAACGCGTCCTGGCAGCCACGGAGAACGAGCCCGGAGGGGAGGAGTCCCACCGGGACATACGCCAGCAGCTCGTGGCACACGATGCCGCGTTCCACGCGGCGATCCTCAAGGCCACCGGCAATCCGGTGGCGGAGCAGGCGTACACGCAGACGCACTGCCATCTGCACACCTTCCGGCTCTACCCCGAAGACATCGACACCGCCAACACCGTGACCGAGCACCGGAGGATCAGCGCGGCGATCAACGGGTGCGCCCCGGAGGAAGCCGAGCAGGCCATGACCGACCACGTACGGAAGGCATTCGACAGGTTCGCGAACGCGTTCGATACGGCGGCGGCACTCCCTGAGGTACCCCCGAGGCACCTGGTGAAGTGACGCCGCCGCCGACGCGGTGGATCGGTTGCGGTGGCGTTCCGTGGGGCCGGTGGGTCGGATGCGGTGCAGTTCCGCAGGGCCGGCAGCGAGGAGCCGGTGCGGGCCCGGCCCGGGTCAGCCGGCCACCGCGTGCAGGACGAGGATCGCCAGATCGTCATCGAGCGGTTCGGGGCCGAAATCGTGCGTGGCCTGACGCACCCGTTCCGCCACCGCCGCGGCACCCAGGCCGACGCAGTCGGAGAGAATCTCCGCCAACCCGTTGTCGTCGTCCAACTGCCGCGATCCGTTGCGGCGTTCCGTCACCCCGTCGGTCACACACAGCAACGACTGCCCCGGCGCGAGATCGAAGGGGTAGGCCACGAAGCCGGGGTCGTCGTCGATACCGAGCAGCAGCTGCGGCTCCGCCACCGCTACCACCTCGCCGTCCGTGGACAGCTTCAACGGAGGCGGATGCCCGGCGCTGGCAACGGTGCAGTGCGCCCCGCCCGTCCGCTCATCGGGCTCCAGCTCTCCGTAGACAAGGCTCAGAAAGCGCGGCTGGGCGCTCTCTCCGGCCACGGCCACGGCCTCCGCACCCTCCTCGACCATCGCGGCGTTCAGCTTGCCGAGCACGGATTCGACGCCGTGCCCCTCCCGGGCGAGCAGCCGCACCAGGTGGCGGGTGAGCCCGGTGACCGACATCGCCTCCGGATCCTTGCCCTGAACGTCACCGAGCAGGAAGGACCAGCGGCTGTGACCGAGGGGGAAGAGGTCGTAGAAGTCGCCGCCCACGGTCTGGCCCATGGCGTGCGGCTCATAGACGATCGCCGACTCCACGCCCGGGAGGTCGGCGAGTGACAGCGGCAGCTGCCTGCGCTGGAGCGCCCGGCTGATGGTGGTCTGACGGGTGTACTGGCGGGCCGTGAGGACTGCCTGTGCCACCCGGCGCGCGACGTCCTCCACCGTCCGGGCGACCGGGCCCGTCATCTCCGTCGTACCGGATCTGCCGATCACCAGCGAGCCCACACAGGTGCCGCCCGCGACCAGGGAGAAGGCCAGCGCGGAACCGCTCTGTCCGGAGCCCTCGGCCTCCCCGGGCCAGGGCCAGGGGATGCCGACGGTCCGCAGCCCCATCGGCGGCGGATCGGGTTCGAGGGCGAAGCGCAGCGCGGAGACCTTCCGCTCATCGGAGTGCCAGACGCGGGAGAGTCGCATCCCGCCGGCATCCGTGGTCAGCCACACCGCGCACCAGTCGGCCAGCCGTGGGACCAGCAGCTGACCCGCCAGCGCGGCGACCATGTCCTCGTCAAGCTGTCCGGCGAGGAGCTCGCTGGCCTCGGCCAGGAAGGCGCTGCCCCGATCGGTCCACTCGGCCGTGCGGCGGCGGTCCTCCTGTCTGGAGGCTGAGAAGACCTCCGCGGCCTCCAGCTCGCGGTGCATGCCCTCGCTGAGCGTTCCCGAGGGTCGGGGCGCCATCTCGGCGATGGCGATACGGAACCAGACGACTTTCTCGGTACGCCGGTAGGCCACGCCCCAGGACTCGGCCAGCGATCCGACGATCTGGAGGCCGAGACCCCGTCCACCGACGCGGGCGCCCGACGAGTCGTCGACGACGCGGCCCGCGGGCTGCGCGTCGGTCACCTCGACCCGCACGGCGACGATCGCCTCCGGCACGTCCGCGGCCGCCTCGCCGTCGCCCGGGGCGGCGCCCTGCGCGGGCCTCGGCTGCTTCTCCACGCCGCAGGCGACCTCGATCCGGGTTCCGGCGTGCACGAGCGCGTTGGTGACGAGTTCGCTGACGAGGAGCTCCGCGTCCTCGGTGAGCCGCTGGATCAGCCGACTCGGCGTCCTGCTGGACCGGGCCTGCTTGTCGATCGCCGAGCGGACGAGCGCACGCGCGGCGGAGGGCGCGAGCTGACTCGTGGGGAGGGCCCTCCGCGACACGGGATCGCTCAGGCCGGCGGACGGCAGTCGCACAAGCCTCTCCTGACTCGAATGACCAGCGCTAAGCCCTTTAGAATAGGACAAGAGTGTACATATTAGGACGCTTAGGATGGAATGCCATGGAGGACCCTCAGGGCCAGGCTGTGCGGGAGAGGGATCTCCGTCCACTGCTGGGAGCGATGAGGTCGCTGAGCGACGGGGACTTCTCGGCGCGCTTGGGGGCCGACAGCCAGGGCATTCTGGGGGAGATCTCCGGAGCGTTCAATCAGATCGCCGCCCGTAATGAACACCTGGCCTCCGAGCTGAAGCGGATCCGCCGCGAGGTCGCCAGGAACGGCCGGCTGGACGAGCGGCTCACCGCCAGCCCGGGCCAGGGCGCCTGGGCCACCAACGTCGACGAGACCAATCAGCTGATCGAGGCCCTCGCGAGCCCGGTGACCAGGACCACTCACGTACTGGAATCGATTGCCGACGGGGACTTGGCCCATCACGTGGAGCTGTCTCCCTCCCAGCACTGGCTCCACGGCGACCTCGGGCGTCTGGACAGGGGGCTGCACCGCCTCATGGACCAGCTGTCCATGTTCACCGGGGAAGTCACACGTGTCGCCCGGGAGGTCGGCACCGAGGGCAACCTCGGCGGACGTGCGGACGTGGGGGAGCTCTCCGGCGACTGGCGGCGGGTGACCGAGGCCATCAACACCATGGCGGAACGGCTCACCAGCCAGGTTCGTGACATCGCTGGTGTGACGACCGCGGTCGCCAATGGAGACCTGACCCAGAAGGTCATGGTCGAGACCTCCGGCGAGCTGCTGGACCTGAAGCTCACCGTGAACACGATGGTCGACCAGCTCTCCGCGTTCGCGGACGAAGTCACCCGCGTCGCCCGCGAAGTCGGCACCGAGGGCAACCTCGGCGGGCAGGCAGAGGTGCGCGGGCTGTCCGGCGTGTGGGGGAACCTGACCGACAACGTCAATCTGATGGCGTCCAACCTGACATCCCAGGTCCGCAACATCGCCCAAGTCGCCACCGCCGTCGCCCAGGGCGACCTCAGCCAGAAGATCACCGTCGACGCGAAAGGCGAGATCCGCCAGCTGATGAGCGCCGTGAACACGACGGTCGACCAGCTCTCCGCGTTCGCCGACGAAGTCACCCGCGTCGCCCGCGAAGTCGGCACCGAAGGCAACCTCGGCGGACAAGCACAGGTCCGCGGCGTCTCGGGTGTCTGGCGGAACCTGACCGACAACGTCAACCTCATGGCGTCCAACCTGACATCCCAGGTCCGCAACATCGCCCAAGTCGCCACCGCCGTCGCCCGAGGCGACCTCAGCCAGAAGATCACCGTCGACGCGAAAGGCGAGATCCTTCAGCTGAAGACCACCCTCAACACGATGGTGGACCAGCTCTCCGGCTTCGCCGACGAAGTCACACGTGTCGCCCGCGAAGTCGGCACCGAAGGCAACCTCGGCGGACAAGCACAGGTCCGCGGCGTCTCCGGCGTATGGAAGGACCTCACCGACAGCGTCAACTCCATGGCGCTGAACCTGACATCGCAGGTGCGCAGCATCGCCCAGGTGACCACGGCCGTCGCCAACGGGGACCTCTCCAAGAAGATCGACGTCGACGCACGCGGCGAGATCCTCGAACTGAAGGACACCGTCAACGCCATGGTCAGCCGGCTGCGGGCCTTCTCCGACGAGGTCACCCGCGTCGCCCGTGAGGTGGGCACCGAGGGCAATCTCGGCGGCCGGGCCGAGGTCCACGGGGTCTCCGGCCTCTGGAAGGACCTCACCGACAACGTCAACTTCATGACGACGAACCTCACTTCCCAGGTCCGCAACATCGCCCAGGTCGCCACCGCTGTCGCCAACGGAGACCTCTCCAAGAAGATCGACGTCGACGCACGCGGCGAGTTCCTGGAGCTGAAGACCACCCTCAACACCATGGTCGACACCCTGTCTTCCTTCGCTTCGGAGGTGACCCGTGTCGCACGAGAGGTCGGCAGCGAGGGGCAGCTCGGCGGACAGGCCCGCGTCGAGGGCGTCTCCGGCACCTGGAAGGGGCTGACCACCAGCGTCAACCAACTCGCCCTCAACCTCACCACGCAGGTCCGCGCCATCGCCGAGGTCGCCAGCGCCGTCACGCAGGGCGACATGTCCCGCTCGATCCAGGTGGACGCGCGCGGCGAGGTGGCCGAGCTGAAGGACAACATCAATGTGATGGTGGCCAACCTGCGCGAAACCACCCGCACCAAGGACTGGCTGGAGTCCAATCTGACCCGTATCGCCGGACTGATGCAGGGCCAGCGCGACCTGGCGCAAGTCGCCGACCTGATCCTGCGCGAGCTGACGCCGCTGGTGAACGCGCAGGCCGGAGCGTTCTTCCTGGTCGACTCCGGCGGGGAACCCGGCGGAAGACCGGGCGAGAAACCGGACGGGAACCTGGAGTTCATCGCCGGCTACGGCACCAGCGAACGCGACGACACCGGCCCGCACACCAACTCGCCCCTGCACGGCCTGGTGGCGCAGGCAGTCGCCGAGAAGAAGCGCATCCTCATCGAGGACGCCCCGCCGGACTACGTACGGCTGGAATCCGGGCTCGGCTCCGCACCCGCGGCACACATCCTGATCCTGCCGATCCTCTTCGAGGACAGGCCGCTCGGTGTGATCGAGGTGGCCTCGTTCAGCAAGTTCAACGACATCCATCTGACGTTCATCGACCAGTTCGCCCACACCATCGGCGTCTCGATCAACACCATCCTGGCCAACGCCCGTACGGAAGTACTGCTCGCGGAATCCCAGCGGCTCACCTCGGAGCTGCGACAGCGCTCGGACGAACTGCAACGCACCAACGCGGAGCTGGAGGAGAAGGCCGCACTGCTGGCCACCTCCTCCCAGTACAAGTCGGAGTTCCTGGCGAACATGTCGCACGAGCTGCGCACACCGCTGAACTCGCTGCTCATCCTGGCGCGGCTGCTCGCGGACAACCCCGACGGGCGGCTCTCCGAGCAGGAGGTGGACTTCGCGACGACGATCTACCGTTCCGGTGCCGACCTGCTGCAGCTGATCAACGACATCCTCGACCTGTCGAAGGTCGAAGCAGGACGGATGGATGTGCGGCCCAGGAAGCTGCCGCTGACCAAGCTGCTGGACTATGTGCACGCGACGTTCCGGCCTGTGACCGTCGATCGCGGACTGGCCTTCGACATCGTGGTGGGCGAGAACGTGCCGCGCGAGCTGTACTCCGACGAGCAGCGCATCCAGCAGGTGCTGCGCAATCTGCTGTCCAACGCCGTGAAGTTCACCTCCTCCGGCGGTGTGGAGCTGCGCGTGGAGCGCGCCACCGGCGTGGAGTTCAGCGAACCGACGCTGCGCGATGCCGAGTCCGTTCTCGCCTTCTCCGTGAAGGACACCGGAAGCGGTATCCCGCCGGAGAAGCTCTCGGTCATCTTCGAAGCGTTCCAGCAGTCCGACGGCACCACCAACCGCAGGTACGGCGGCACCGGCCTCGGGCTGTCCATCAGCCGCGAGATCGCCGGGCTGCTCGGCGGCCGTATCGACGTCGAGAGCACGGAGGGCGTGGGCTCCCGGTTCACGCTCTACATTCCGTCGGTCTACCCCGGCAGCGCCCCCTCCCCCGCGCCGGTGCCCGCGACGACGACGCCCAGCGTGGACCTCCCCGAGGGCGGCGCCGTCACACCGGAACCGTCTCCGCCCGCGGCACTGCCCGAGCGGGAAGGACCGGAGCCCTCCCGGACGGCCACGGCCGGGCAACCCGGGCCCGCGGCCCCACCCGGTCCTGCGACCCCACCCGGCCCCGCGGCACCACCCGGCTCCGCGCCCCCACCCGGTCCCGCGGCACCACCCGGCCCCGCGGCCGCACCGCCATCGGAACCGGCCACTCCCGAACGGCCGGCTGCACCGGCTGAGCCGACTGCCGCGAGGGGGCCGGAGCCCTTCGCGCCCGCCGCCGCTCCGCCTTCCCCCGCCCCCCGGAGTGAGTCCCTGCGGGACGAGGGGCATGAGGGCGCCTGGCCTGAGACGACGCAGCTGAAACAGTGGCTCGGCGGGCCGCAGGGGCAGGTCCTGACGGGGAAGACCGTGCTCATCGTGGACGACGACATCCGCAACGTATTCGCCCTGACGCACGTACTGGGCCGCGTCGGTATCTCCGTGAAGTACGCCGAGAACGGCCGCGAGGGGCTCGAGGTCCTGGACCGTTCCCCCGAGGTGTCGCTGGTCCTGATGGACATCATGATGCCCGAGATGAACGGCTACGAGGCGATTCAGAGCATCCGGCGCACTCCCCGGCTGGCCGGACTGCCCGTCATCGCGCTCACCGCCAAGGCGATGTCCGGCGACAGCCAGAAGGCGCTGGACAGCGGCGCGGACGTGTACATCACCAAGCCGGTCGACCTCGACGAGCTGTTGCAGGCCATGTACGACCTGCTCAGCACGCCCGGCGCGCACTCCAGAACAGGGGCCGACGCCGACTCCGACACCGAGCCGCCGGGACGGACGCCATGACCACGCCGACGGAGAAGTCGAGCATCCTCATCGTCGACGACATGGAGGAGAACCTCATCGCCCTCCAAGCCGTGCTCGGGCCGCTGGAGCAGCAGCTGGTGACCGCCCGCTCGGGCGAGGAGGCGCTGAAGGCGCTGCTCCGCCAGGACTTCGCGCTCGTACTGCTCGATGTGCTGATGCCGGGGATGGACGGCTTCGAGACGGCGGGCAACATCAAGCGTCTCGACCAGACCAAGGACGTCCCCATCATCCTGCTCACCGGCACCGACGTGGACCGGGACTACGCCTACCGCGGCTACGCCCTGGGCGCCGCCGACTTCCTCTCCAAGCCCATCGACCCCTGGGTGCTGCGTACGAAGGTCAACGTGTTTCTGGACCTGGACCGCAAGAAGCGGCAACTCGCCGACCAGTCGGAGCAGTTGCGGCGTCTGCTGGCCGCCGAGCACACGTCCCCCAGGGCCGGACATCCGGTGGAGAGCCCAGCGGAGAGCATCGCCGAGCAACTGGCGCACATCACCGAACAGCTCGTCCGGGTCGAGGTGATGCTGCGCGGCCGCGACATCCCCGGCGCCCCCGAACTCGCCGACCGCATCGCCGATCTGGAGCGTGCCATCCGCCGGCTGGAGGCGAGCCGCGGCACCGGCTGACCGACGGGTCGGCCGTAGCCGGAGGGCGTCACAGAGGGCTGCGCAGCGGGGGGGACCCGCATGCGCCAGGGCTGATGGAATTTACCCAATTGACCTGTTTCGGCCCAGCATCTCGGGTACCCGCCGCCTCGAAAGATCAGATCGACCTGGATCAGTGAGGAGGACTCGGCCATGGCTGAGAACCCCGGCAACTTCGAGAACGACCGGCAGCGGGCGTCCGAAGCCGGCCAGAAGGGCGGACACGAAAGCGGGGGCAACTTCGCCAACGACCCCCAGCGGGCTTCCGAGGCAGGCCAGAAGGGCGGCCAGACCAGCGGAGGCAACTTCGCCAACGATCCCCAGCGCGCCTCCCAAGCCGGCCAGAAGGGCGGACACGAAAGCGGGGGCAACTTCGCCAACGACCCCCAGCGGGCTTCCAAGGCGGGCCAGAAGGGCGGCCAGACCAGCGGAGGCGGACAGTCCGGCTGAGCCCCTGGCAGGCATTGGCCTGCCTTCTTTCTGTGGACTGGGTGGCACGCTTGCGACGAGCAGGCCGCTCACCCCTTTGTGTCCCCGGAGCCTGCCGCTGAGGGCCCGGACCTGGGTCCTCAGCGGCACCCGGGTGACCTCGCCCCGCCAGTGGCGGGAGTTTCATCCGGAGCGGGTTGAGCCAGAGGCGAGGGGGATACCCGCTCCCCGCAGGCCTTCATCCCGCCGTGGGACCGGCCCCGGCCGGCCTGGTGGCCCAGCGGCCCACCGGCGGGGCCGTGACCGAGCCGTCCCTTGATCTTCCCAGGAGGTTGCAGTGAGTAGTGCGGAGCAGGAGCGTGCCGAGGCCGAGAGCATGCCTTCCGACGACGTGGTCGGCGTTCTGCTCAAGCAGCACGCCAGGATCCGGGACCTGTTCCAGGCCGTGCGCAGCGGCCCTGCCGACGAGCGGGAAGAGCGTTTCCGTGAGCTGCGGGCGCTGCTGGCGGTGCATGAGACGGCGGAGGAGATGATCGTTCGGCCCGCGGCGAAGAAGGCCGCCGGTGAGCGGGAGGCCGCGGCCCGTAACGAGGAGGAGAAGGAAGCGAACAAGGTGCTGGCCGAACTGGAAAAGCTGGAGTTCGGCAGCGAGAAGTTCGCCGACATGCTGGCCGACTTCGAACAGTCCGTCAGCGACCACGCCGAGCACGAGGAGCAGGAAGAGTTCCCCGCCCTGCGCACCAGGCTCAGCCAGGAGGACCGCACCAAAATGGGCAAGCGCCTCCTGGCCGTGGAGAAGACCGCACCCACCCACCCCCACCCCACAGCAGCCGGCTCCCCCGCTCTCCAGTGGACGATGGGCCCCTTCGCCTCCGTCCTCGACCGCGCCCGCGACGCGGTCAGCTCCACCGGCAAGTGACCGGCACATCTGCAGCATGATCAAGCACGCACTGTGACAAGGGTTGCCGGCCGGGACAGTCGTGCCCGCCTTCGGCTCCGGACCCGCCGACGAACGGGCCGTACGAGACAGCCGCCGCGAACGTGAACGCCGGCACCGCCGCGCGACCTCTCAGACGTAGCCCCGCGGAATGGTCCATTCCCAGTTGCGGGACCGTACCCGGCGGTTGTCCTCGTAGGCGTCCAGGGTGGCGTGCAGATAGAAGTTCGACGCGTCGGAGGTCAGCACGGTGCGGGTCTTGGTATGCACGTCCCAGCCGTCGCGGGCGAAGCCCATGACCCACTCGATATCGCCGCGTACGGATCCGAAGTCGTCTCCGGTCCAGCTGTAGCGCTCGTAGGCGCGGCGGGTCACCCGCAGATCGATGTCCTCCATGTACATGACGCCGAGGTCCTTGACGACTTCCAGCGCCGACTCGTAGTCGACGAGATCACGCGAGACCGTCCAGCGCCCCTCACCCGGCCGGATCACCGTGCTCGACAGCGGTGGCGCGCCTTCGGGTTCTTCGAACTGCGGGGCCGGCAGCTCGTCGGGGTCGTCGATCGAGCGGATGGGCAGTTCGAGTTCGCTCTCTGTCGGATGGACGGTCAGCCGCACCGGCTCCGGTGGCGGCCACGCCAGCGGCCAGTACGAGGTCGACAGTGCGATCCGGATCCGGTGGCCCGCGGGGAAGGCCTGCGCCACACCGTTGAGCTGGACACTTACCCGGTAGCGCTCACCGGGTTCGAGGGCCTTGGGCTCGTCATGCCCGTTCCGGTGAGTGAGATTGAGCAGCCCGTACGTCGCGCGCGTCGCACGTCCGTCCGGTGCGACGTCGGAGAGCCGGACAGCGATCATCGCCAGTGGGCGGTCCACTTCCAGCGTCACATGGAGCACCGGCCCGCCGAGGATCTCGCAGCGCTCGGTCAGCGGCGCGCTCTCGAAGACCAGCGAACCGCCGTCCTCCTCGCGCTGGTCGTAGGGCAGGTCGGGAGGCGCGTTGTAGGAGCACCACTTCCCGGCGAACTGGCCCACCGACAGCGGCGACTCCACACTCAGCGGCGGTGAGGTCAGTTGCTCACCGGGCCGTCCGATCCGGTGGTCGCCCAGTGGGTGCCGGACCCGTTCGACGTGCGGCGAGAGCCACTTGGGTTCCCCCACCCAGCGCCCGGGACGCTGCTCGTAGGAGGTGCACGGCGGCATGCTCTCCTGCATCCATGTGCACAGCATCGGCTCGTCCATCACGCCGTTGTCCGCGTCCTTGAGCCAGTGGTCCCACCAGCGCACGAGCTCCTGGAGGAAGCCGATGGCGGGGCCGGGCACGCCGAGGTGCGGGTACTTGTGCGACCACGGGCCGATCAGCCCTCTGCGGGGGGCCTTGAGCCGCTCCATCAGCCGGAAGACGGCGTTGGAGTAGCCGTCGGCCCAGCCGCTGACGGCGAGCACCGGGCATGCGATGGCGGAGTAGTCCTCGCAGACGGAGCCGTGCTCCCAGTACTCGTCGCGTGACTGGTGGTTCAGCCACTCGGCCAGCCACGGGCTCATCCCGTCGAGCCGCTCGTACCACATGTCCCGCCACTGGGAGCCGACCACCTGGGGGTCCGGCGGGCACGAGGTGTAGGCGAACATGGTCGAGGCCCACGAGAGGTTGTCGCTGAGCAGACACCCGCCCATGTAGTGCACGTCGTCGGCGTAGCGGTCGTCGCTGAAACAGAGCGCGGCGACCGCGCCCAGCCCCGGGGGGCGACGCGCGGCGAGCTGGAGACCGTTGAAGCCGCCCCAGGAGATCCCCATCATTCCGGTGCGGCCGTTGCACCAGGGCTGCTTGGCCATCCAGGCGAGGACGTCCTCGCCGTCGCGGAGCTCCTGTTCGAGGTACTCGTCGGCGAGCAGGCCCTCGGAGTCGCCGCTGCCCCGCAGATCCGCCCGTACGCAGGCGTAACCGTGCCCGGCGATGTAGGGGTGGTTGATGGAGTCGCGCAGGGCGGTCAGATCGCGCTTGCGGTAGGGGATGAACTCCAGGATCGCCGGGACCGGTTCGGCGTCGGAGGCGAGTGGTCGCCAGATGCGTGCGGCGAGCCGGGTACCGTCCCGGGCCGGGATCCAGACGTGCTCCTCTTCCCTGATGGCGTGGGGTGAGGAGCTGACCTCCTTGATTCCCGCAGTCCGCATGCGACCCTCCTACTCGTCGAGTTCGAACGGCAGCAGTTCGAGGCAGCGCTGGTACTTCTCGTTGAGCTCGGTCTCGTCGTCGGCCCCGAGGTAGAGGGCCGCCAGCTCGTAGCTGTAGCTGTCCTGAGAGGGCAGGCCGGACAGCCGCCTGCCCTCCTTGGCGACGATGTCGACGATCGTGTCGGGTACCTCGCGCCGCACCCGTTCGATCTCGTCCCGGTTCGGGCACCGTCGTACGTACGCGTCGGAGAACCGCCGCAGGAACCACTTCGCGGCGACCCTGTACGGGCCCTGGCGGAACGGCAGCTGGGGGTCACGGCCGAGTGCGAGGCTGACCATGCACTGGTAGTTGGGCAGGCCGTCGACGTACTCGAACAGAGGTGCGTGCGACTGGGACAGTCGCGGATTGACCTCGACGATGTTGATCCGGTCCCGTTCCTGATCCCAGAAGTACTCGATGTTGAACGTCGAATTGTTCAGGCCGATCTGCCGCACGACCCGGTCGGCGACGTCGATCATCCGCTCGGTGACCTCGGCCGGCGCCGACGACGGGTACTGGTACCGCAGGAAACTCGACGCGCCGGGGTACAGCAGGGAGTCGATCACCCCGTACACATGGACCCTGCCGTTCCGGCAGTAGCCCTCCACCGTGATCTCGTGGCCGCGGATCTCCTCCTCGGCCAGGCATGCCTGGCCGCCGGCCTCCGCCACCTCCGGTGGAAGGTCCACCATCGACAGCACGCAGTCGAACGCTTCACCGACCCGGCTGATGCGCTTCCGGATCCGCCCGGCCGCGTCGGCGAACTGCTCGGGATCGTCCGCTTTGAACGCCAGCTCGGAGGAGTAGGACTTCACGGGCTTGAGCCACATCGGGAAGTCCATCCCCGGCGGCGGCTTCGGGTTGTCGAGATCCACCAGGGCGAAGGGCGGGTGCGCGTTGCAGACCTTCTGCTGCTCCAGCCGGCTCCAGTACTTGTCCTCGCACTTGAGGACCGCTTCCAGCGGTGGGGACGGCAGGCCGCGGCGTCGGCACAGGATCGGCACCATCGAGCTCACCGGGAAGTCCCAGTAGCCCACGATCGCGTCGATCGGCCCGTCGAAGGCCTCCAGCCTGCTCTCCGCCTTCTGCAGCAGGTCGTGCAGCGGCACCGGTTCGCCATGCATCAGCTCTTCCCGCCCGAGCAGCGCATGGAAGCGGTACCCGACGAGATGCGGGAGATCGTGCAGGAGTTCACGATTGCGCTCGTCGAGTCCCAGCACGAAGACGTTTTCCGCCCTGCTGGACATAGCGGACATACGCCACATTCTACGCTTTCTCGGCGATGTGCGCGTGGGCGGCCGCCGCTCAGCAGAGGGCGACTGCGTGCGGCCTTCCGATTACGTAAAGTGACCGACTTGGCTTGGCGCGCCCAGCGCCCGCCACCAGCGTGTGCCTACGCTTCGCCACACACTCCGGACGCACCCGTAGCGGCAGGACGATCAGCAGTCACGTTCTGTCGCCGCCAGCCGGGTCTCAGGTGCGGGCCCGCTCGCGACTCGACGTACGAGTGTTCAGTCGCTCAGGCCACCGGCGAACGGCATCGTCCGCCACTGGTCGATGGCCGGCTTCAGTGCCTCGACCAGCATGGGCAGCTGCGGGGCGAGCGCGAGGCACGCCACCGCGCGGGACATGCCCACGGCGTTGACGACGCGCAGCACTCCCTCGTCCAGCTGCCGCATGCCCTGGCGCTGCGCGGCGGAGTTGTAGGCGGCTTCGCACTCGGGGCCGAGGGCCGCCACGTCCCACTCGACCGGTCCGAGCGTGGCCAGCTCGAAGTCGGAGTACAGCTCACCGTCCACGGTGGTGACGATGTTGGCTGCCGGGGCGTCGCCGTGGATCGGCTGGAAGTCGATTCCGGGGAACGTCGCCTCGAATCCCGCGCGCGAGCTGACAACGGGTTCCAGGATTTCCCACTCCCGGCGCGCACGGTCGAGATCAGCCGGTTCGATGAGTTCGGGATGCCCTTCGAGAGCGGCAAGCCCCTCGGTGACGAACCGTGGTTCGGCCGCCGACAGGAACGGCAGATCACCCGGGTACTCGCGGAGCGCGGCGTGCAGGGCGGCGACCAGGCGGCAGTTCTGCGCGAAATCGGGCTCGGCGCTCTTGTCCAGCTCGACGAACTGCCAGAACGTCATCGAGAAACCGTCCTGCTGCACAGGTTCCCGCGGCACGAGGGGACTCGGCGGGATCACCGGGTGTCCCTGTTCCGCGAGCCAGCCCACCACATCCAGCTCCACCCGCTGTCGCGCCGCCTGGGTGTCGGGGTCGGCGTACGGCGGCAGAACGGTGGGCACCCGGACCACCACTGGTGCCGGAGCGAGGTGCACGACGACGGAGAACGCGTCGTAGAGCACAGTCGCGTCGGTCACCGTGAGCCCCAGTTCGCGTCCCGCGGCGACGGCCGCGTCCAGAGCACGTGTCTTGCGGGCGGCGAGCTGGTCGGGCGTCATGAATCCGGGCATGTCGATGATAGTGCCACACCGACCGGGCGGTACGGCGGCGGCTCCGGCTCCAAGTACGCGCTACACGCCGCTGGTCAGGCGTCATGGATGCGCGGGTGGGAGAAAAGCGACTGCCTCACTGCCGCTCCGGCATCTCCCTGAGAGGGCGCAGGTGTTCGCGGGCAACGAGTTCGACGGTGAGTGCCACCGCCACGGCCTGGACGGCCAACAGCGCGATGAGGACGAACAGTTGGACGGCTCCAGCGGCAAGAGGGCCGGCGCCGCCGAGGAGCATCCCGACGAAGGCTCCCGGAAGTGTCACCAGTCCCACCGTGCGGGTCTGATCGAGGCCGGGGATCAACGCCTCGGAAGCGGCGGGCCGCGCTATTTCCATCCGGGCGTCCCTCTCCGTGAAGCCCAGCGCGAGACCCGATTCCACTTCCCCGTGCCGCAGTCGCAGTTCGTCCAGGGCCCGGCGGCCCGCCAGCACTGTCGCGCTCAGCGCTCCGCCGATGAGGATGCCGGTGACCGGGATGAGAACGATGCCCTCGGGCGGGACCAGGCCGGTGGCCAGGAGCGCGACCATGACCGGAAGCACGCTCGCCACGAGGGGCAGGGCCGTCGTCCACCACGTCCGGTCCCGCGTGATACGGCGCCCGGCAGTCCGTACGGCCACGCCCAGCATCAGAATCAGAAAGCCCGCGGTGGCTGCCTGCGACCGGGCCACCCAGACGATGATCCCCGAGACGGCCGCCAGTTGGACCGCGCCCCGCACACCGGCGAGCAGGATCTGCCGCGCTCGGCGGGTGCGCAGAGCGTCCGGGGAGAGGTGGAAGAGGGCAGCCGCACCGGCCGCCGCGAGGAGAAGAGCGACGAGCAACCCGGCGAGCGTCGCGTTGACAGGCAGAAGGGAGGCCGCACTCAGCTGCATGATGCAGGCCAGGCTACCTTCCGGCCGTAGCCGCGGTGATGGCGTGAACTGTGGGATGCGTGTCGTTGACGCCATTCCGCAGCGCGGGCGACCGTGAAGGGGTGACTCAGCGCCGCATCATCTTCGTGATCTTCGATCGTTTCCAAGCACTCGATCTCACCGGACCGCACGAGGTGTTCCAGTACGCGACGAACCTGGGCGGCGACTTCTCGTGCGAGGTCGTGGCGACCCGCGCGGGACCGGTGGAGTCGAGCAGCGGGATGCTCCTGCACGCCACACACAGCGTGGCGCAGCTGGATCCCGGCAATACGGACACGCTCATGGTCGTCGGCGGCAAGGGAGTCGACCAGGCACGGCACGACGAGGCGCTGGTCAGCTGGATCGCCGCCGCGGCGGCCGGCGCCCGGCGGGTCGCCTCGGTGTGCAGCGGGGTGTTCCTGCTGGCGGCGGCGGGGCTGCTCGACGGGCGCCGCGTCACCACGCACTGGTCGCGCGAGCGTCAGCTGGCCCGGGAGCATCCCGAGGTACGGGTCGACTGCGACCCCATCTTCATCCGGGACGGTCGGGTGTGGACGTCGGCCGGCGTGACCGCCGGGATGGATCTGGCGCTCGCCCTGGTCGAGGACGATCTCGGCAGGGACGTCGCGCATGCGGTGGCCCGGGAGCTGGTGCTGTTCCTGCGTCGTCCAGGTGGCCAGTCGCAGTTCAGCGTCGCCCTGTGGTCGCGTCAGCCGTCGACGGACCCGATGCGGGCCGCCGTCGCGGCGATCCACTCCGATCCCGGTGCCCGGCACGGCATCGCGGAGCTCGCCGCGCACGCGGGGCTGAGCCCGCGTCATCTCCAGCGCCGCTTCACCGCGGAACTCGGCGTACCACCCGCGACCTACGTGGAGCAGGTGCGCTTCGAGGCCGCGCAGCGTGCCCTCACGGAGGGCGACGAGCCGCTCGGGTCCATCGCACGCCGCTACGGCTTCACCAGCGCGGAGACGCTGCGCCGCATCTTCCACCGCAGGCTCGGTGTGCCGCCGTCCGACTACCGGGCCCGCTTCCGCTCCACCGGGCCGCTCGCCGGTGCAACTGCCCCAGCGAGCACGGAACACCCCGTCAGAGAATCCCTCAGCGAAAAGGAACGCGAATCCGCATGACCACCTATGGACTGCTGGTCTTCGACGAGGCCGAGGAACTGGACTTCGTCGGCCCCTGGGAAGTCTTCACCGCTTCCGCCATGCTCCGCGACTGGGCCGACACGGCAGTGCTCGTCGCCGAACGGCGCGACCCCGTGCGCTGCAACAAGGGCATGCGGGTCGTACCCGACCACACCCTGGACGACCATCCGGCGCTGGACGTGCTCCTGGTGCCGGGCGGCCGGGGCGCCCGCGAGGTCCAGCCGCACAATCCGGTGGTGACCGGCTGGATCGGCAAGACCGCGGAGCAGACCGACTGGGTGCTCGGAGTGTGCACCGGGTCGAACCTGCTGCACGCCGCGGGTCCGGCACGCGGCCGTCGCGTGGCCACCCACTGGAACTACGAGGACACCCTGGAGGCACGCGGCGACGTGACGGTCGTACGCGACGCCCGCTACGTCGTGGACGGGAACCTCGTCACCAGCCAGGGTGTTTCGGCCGGAATCGACAGCGCGCTCTGGCTCGTCGGCCGGCTGCACGGACGCGACCACGCACGCGCCGTGCGCCGCTACATCCAGTACGACCCGGCTCCGCCATATCTCGCCGACGAACCGATCTGACTCGGACGGTATCCCCGTCGCCGCCCGAACCATGGGAGTCCGCCGGGCCGCTGAGAGGCTCGCTGTCCGGCGGCCGCCCTCCGGCTCGCCGGGCGGGCGGTCCCGGTCGTGTAGCGGGGAGCGATCCTGGTCGCGTAGCGCGAAAAAGATCAATGTTTCCCCTCGCCGAACACATGATCTCTATGCTGGCGACATGGTGGATATACGTCTTTCGGCGCTCGAAGTCGCGGTGGTCCAGAACGGGACCCGTCCCGTGGACACCCTGCGGGACACCGCCGCCTTCGCACAGGAACTGGAACGGCTGGGCTACCACAGGATCTGGTACGCCGAGCACCACCACTCCCCCGCGATCGGCGCGTTCCCACCTGTCGTGCTCACCGCGCATGCCGCGGCCTCGACCACGGCCATCCGCCTCGGCTCGGGCGGGGTGCTGGCCCCCAACCACGCGCCCCTCATGCTCGCGGAGCAGTTCGGCACGCTGGCCGCCCTGCACCCCGACCGCGTCGACCTGGGCATCGGCCGCGGCCCCGGCACCTTCGACGAGGCCACGGCACGGGCACTGCGCCGCGGAGCCGGACCGACGACGGACGCGGAGTACCGGGAGGACATCGCCGCGATCCTGTCCTTCCTCGTCGACGAGGTCGCGTTCGGCCCGCTTCCCGAGCCATGGCTCCTGGCCTCCAGCACCGCGGGCGCCACCCTCGCCGCTGAACTCGGCCTGCAGATCGCCCTCGCCCACCACATCCGCCCCGACAACACCCACGCAGCCCTGGAACGCTACCGAGCGGCGTTCACCCCGTCCCGCTGGTGCCCGCAGCCCCGCGTGCTGGTGTGCGTGGAGACCGTATGCGCCGAGACGGAAGAGGAAGCCGCCTGGCGAACCGGTCCCATGGACGTCATCAAGGCGGGGCTCCTCAAAGGGGCGAGCGAGATCCCCTTCCCCACGCCTGCACAGGCGGCCGCCCACACATTCACCGCGCAGGAACGACAAGCACTCGACGCCTTCCGCGCCCAGCAGGCCTCGGGAACGCCCGAAGCCGTCCTGGACCGGCTCACACAACTGGCCGACGAGACAGGCGCGGACGAACTCATGCTGACGACACCCGTCTTCGACCTCCGTGACCGCGTCCAGTCCTACGAACTCGTCAAGAAGCACGCCGAGGCGACGGCAGCTCCGTAGGCACGGCAGGGGCCGACGTTCCCGGCCCCCTCGGTGCTCGCGGCCTGCGAACTGCCGTCCGCCCGGGCGCATCGGCGTCGTGGCAAACTGCACCGCGTGCCTCTACGCGATCAGAACCGTGCGGGCCGCGAGGGCGGAGACGTGCTGGCCGTCGGCCGGACACGTATGGCCTTCACCGACCGGCACAGTGGACTGTGGCTCCCCCCTGATCAGATGCGACAGCTCGGCCCTGCTTGCGACGACGTCATCCGTGCCAACCGCGCGCGTACCGCGACCGCCTTCGGTCTCGACCCCGACCGGGTCGTCTTCATGCGGCAGGTGCACGGCGCGGACGTACGGCGGGTGAGCGAGCCGTTCGGGAGCGACCCGCCGCCGACGGACGGCATGTGCACGGACAGGCCCGGACTCGCGCTTGCCGTCCTCGTCGCCGACTGCGGCCCGGTACTGCTCGCCGATCCGGTCGCCGCGGTAGTGGGGTGCGCCCACGCCGGCCGGACCGGTACGAAGGCGGGCGTCGTGGCCGAGACCGTGTGGGCGATGGTCCGTTGCGGGGCCGATCCGGCACGGATGACAGCACTCGTCGGACCCACGGTGTGCGGGCACTGCTACGAAGTGCCCCTCGAACTACGGGAGGAGATGGCGGCCGACTGGCCGGCCGCCCGAGCGGTCACCCGCACCGGCACCCCCTCCATCGACCTGCGGGCCGCCATACGAGCCCAACTCCTCGCCTCCGGAGTCCAGGACATCCGCCACGACCAACGCTGCACCGTCGAGTCCCCCGAACTCTTCTCCTACCGCCGAGAGGGCCCCACCGGAGACTTCGCGGGCTACGTCTGGCTGGAGCCGGAACCCGGGTGAACCCGCGCCCCGCAAACGCCAGACAGGGGCACTCCCTCAACCGCTACTTGGCGAGGTAATTACGCAGGTCGTCGAGAACAACATTGGCAGCGGTCACACCAAGCCCCAGATACCAGGTCTCGTCGTTCACATCCTTCGCGTGCCCGTCCTTGACGGCGCGCAGGTTCTTCCACAGCGGGCTGTCCTGCGCCTTGGCGCGGTCCGTCGCCTTCGGGTCGCCGTAGGAACCGGTGAAGATCCAGTCCGCGTCGGCCTCGTCCATCCGCTCGGAGCTGATCTCTGTGGCGAGATCATTGACCTGCTGGTTCTTGGGCCGGGGCACGCCGACGTCCTGGAGGATGGTGCCGATGAACGACGCCTTCGCGTACAGCCGGATCATGCCCGGCATATAGCGGACCATCGAGACGGTGGGCTTGTCGTCCCCCAGATCGTCGCCGAGCTTCTTCGCCTTCTTCTCGTACGCGCCGAGCTGGGCCTTCGCCTGCTTCGTACGGTCGAGAGCCGCGGCGTTCAGGAGGAAGTTCTCCTTCCAGGTGAAGCCGGGGCGGATGGAGAAGACCGTCGGCGCGATGGCCGCCAGTTGCTTGTACTTGTCGGCGGCACGGAGCTGACTGCCGAGGATCAGATCGGGCTTGAGCTTGGCGATGGCCTCGAGGTTGAGGTTGTTGATGGTGCCGACGTTCTTCGGGTGGCCCGCCTTCTTCTTGAGGTAGCTGGGGATCCCGTTGTCGCCCTCGGTGGGAGCGAGGCCGACGGGCTTGAAGCCGAGCGAGACGGCGTTGTCGAATTCGCCGACGTCCAGCACGACCACACGCTTGGGCTGCTTCTTGAGCTCCGTCTTGCCCATGGCGTGGGTGACGGTACGCGGGAACTCGCCCGGCTTGGCGTCCGTACCGAACGAGGCCGTCTTCTTGGCGGCGCCGGCGAAGTCCTCGCCGCCCTGCGCCACCTTCTCCTTCGCACTGCCCTTTCCGCCGCCTGAGTCGCCGTCGGACGAGCCGCAGGCCGACAGGGTCAGCGCGGCGGCAAGGGAGAGAGCGACGGCTGTGACAGCACGCTTTCTGCTGCCGCTCGGGCGTATCGACATCAAGTGCTCCGGAGCTCAGGGGACGTTACTTAGGCGAACCTTACCTCATTTTTCAGCCACACCTGAGAGCGTCCCCCGGCCCTCCCACCCGCGCCCTGTCGGGCCGCGGCGGAGCCCGTTGGGCGTCGGCTCAGCCGCCCTTCTTGGTGACCACGAACCGGTCCATGACCAGGTAGTCGATCTCCGTGGCAAGGAAGCACTCCAGCGCGTCCCGCGGCGAGCAGACGATGGGCTCGCCGGCCACATTGAAGGACGTGTTGAGCAGACAGGGCACATCCGTCCGCGCCGTGAAGGCGCGCAACAGCTCTGCCAGGGCGGGGTTCCGTCCCTCGTCGACAGTCTGGATCCGGGCGGTGCCGTCCACGTGACAGGCGCCGGGGATCCGCTCCCGGTACTCCTTCCGCACCGGGAAGACGAACGTCATATAGGGGGACGAGGTCTTCTTCCCCATCTCGAAGACACGTGGAGCCTCGGATTCGAGGACAACGGGCGCGAACGGACGGAAGGGCTCCCGATGTTTCACACGGAGGTTGATGATGTCCTTGATGTCGGGGAAGGCCGGGTTGGCGAGGATGCTGCGGTTCCCCAGGGCGCGTGGTCCGAACTCGGCGCGGCCCTGGAACCAGCCCACGACATTCTTCTCTGCCAGCAGCTCCGCCGTCCTCTCGGCAACCGCAGCCGCGTCGGGCTCCTCCTGCCACTCGACGCGGTCCGCGTACTCCGCCAAGGTGTCCAGCACTTGACCGTCGTCGTACGAGGGCCCCAGGTAGGGAGTGGTGACCGCGTCGGCGGGCCGGTTCCGGAGACCGGCGGTGTACACGGCGGCGCCGATGGCGACACCGGGGTCGCTGGCCCCGAAGCTGACCTCCATGCCGGTGAACGACGACCTCTCCAGCATCTTGGTGTTCGCCACGCAGTTGAGCGCCAGTCCGCCCTCGAAGAGCAGGGTGTCCAGGCTGGAGGCCGCGGTCAGCGTCCGGAGCTGGTGAGCGGTGACAGCCTCGACCATGTGCT
Source organism: Streptomyces sp. CA-250714 (assembly GCF_050936705.1). Taxonomy (NCBI): domain Bacteria; kingdom Bacillati; phylum Actinomycetota; class Actinomycetes; order Kitasatosporales; family Streptomycetaceae; genus Streptomyces; species Streptomyces sp. CA-250714. The sequence goes on from NZ_JBNJMI010000001.1 coordinate 329,829, forward strand.
GTGCCAGTCCGGCGACCCTGACCCGGAAGTCGAACTCCTCGCGCTTCTTGCTGTCGCCGCCGAACAGGCTGTCGAACAGCGCGTAGTAGGACTCCGGGTCCGGAGGGATGGAGATGGTGTACGAGCCGTTCTCGTGCAGCCGCACGACGCGTTCGAGCAGGGGGTTGTGCTGCGGCGGCGGGGCGTACGCGGCGAGGCCCATCACCTTGTACTCGTCGTTGTTGGGAACGAAGCCCAGATAGCGGGTGATCCTCCCGTAGGCCACCCCGAGCGAGTTGGCCATGTCGACGGTGCTCTCGTCGAAAAGCCGAACCACGCCGTTCCGCAGCTCGCCCATGACGGAGGACAGGGTCTCCGCCCGGCCGTCGCTCACCAGGAACGCGGCGTCGTCCCCGCCCGCCAGGTAGGCGCCGCACATCAGATGGGCCAGGTGGTGGGGCACCAGCGCGAGCTTGTTGGGGTCCAGCTCGTAGCCGGTGCGCTGGACGAAGTCGCTGTACACCGCGTCACGGCTGAGCATGTCGGTGTAGAGCTCGCCCGTGCGCCGCAGGGAGTCGAACTTCGCCGTGACCGGCAGATCGCTGTCGCATATCTGCGCGATCATCTCCTCGCCCACGACCTCCGAGAAGCGCCATGGGAAAGCGAAGACATCCACCTGGTCGAGGTCGACACCCGCGGAGTTCAGGCACCACTTGATCGCGTGCTCCGGGAAATCGGAGGTCTTCTTGACCCGGCTCAGCCTCTCCTCCTCGACCGCCGCGACGAGCTCGCCGTCGATCACCAGAGCTGCCGCGGCGTCGTGCCCCACCAGGAGGTTACGGCCGACACCGGTCGCCCCGAAGAGACGTCCGAAAAGCTCCGCACCCCTGGTGAATCCGTTGTAACCGAGCACGATCACTGGCCCTCAGCCTCCCGAGCACGACAGTAGCGGCAGGCCGAACAGGCTATCGGCCAGGGGTACTTGAGGGGTAGGCGTGATGCACGAGCAGAATGTGACGCGCTTCCCCGGCCCGAAAGGGCCCCGGGGTGGAACGCCCGCCGCCCGCCACCTCGTGGCGGCTGGGCGGGAGGCTCCGCGCCGCTCGGCGGACGGCCCGCGGAACCGCCTCGAACGGCCTGACCTGGCAACCGGCGCATGCCTGACCGGTACTGTCAGCGGGACAGTTCGTCGCCAGGGGGATCGGATATGGGCGTGTCTGCTGCGTCGGATGACCGAGGAAGCTGCTTGATCCGTGGCGGCGCGCTGCTGGCTGCCGTTCTCGTCACCGCATGGTGGGGATTCGTGGGGCTGGGGACCGAGAATTTCGGGAGCGACTGCCTCTTCCACTTCGGCGAAGCCGGACCGCGGGCCGAGCACTGTTACCGGGTGAACGAGCGGGCCGAGACGTGGCTTCCGTGGACGGTGGCCGGCGCGTGGAGCGGTACGGTTTTGAGTCTCGTACTGCCGCGACGGCGTCCCGCGGTGCAGCGTACGGCCGCCGGCCTCGCTGCCGCGTGCCTTGTCGTCGCTGTCGTACTCGGCGTCCACGCGATGGCCGTCTCCTCGCCGTGAGGGGCTGTCGGCTGCGTGGGGTCAAAGGTCGGTCACCAGCAGCCGGTAACCGAGGTCGGCTTCTTCCAGCCTGAGCATCTCGGCGTGGCGGGTGTTCCCCCAAGCTCTTCGAGCAGGGAGGTACCCCCATGGCCGGTCGTCAGGTCGTCCGCGAGCCGGGTCAGGCCGGGCGCGATGACGTCTTCGCCGGACTGGCTGAGCATGGAGATCCCCGCGCGTACCTCGGGGTCGAGGTACGCGCGGGGGCGGCGCCAGTACGCGGCGCCGAATCCGTCGGTGCAGTCGTGCGGGACCGGGACCGGTTCCTGCCGCGCACCGCCGAGCAGGTCGGCCAGTTGATCCGTCGGGACGGCGCGGGTGTCGTCGAACGCGGCCGCTTCCGGCAGGTAGTCCCGTACGAGCCAGAACCGCTCGCGGAAGAGCTGCTGATCCCATGTCAGGACGACGATGCGGCGGCGGGCGACCCGGCGCAGCTCACTGATTCCGGCGGCCAGGTCGGACCAGTGATGGATGGTCAGCAGTGCCATCACCGCGTCGGCGGCGTTGTCCCGCAGTGGAAGGTGCTCCGCGACCGCCTGCACGGCGGGTGCGGATCCCGCCGGCCGCTGGGCGAGCATGACCTGGCTGGGTTCGACAGCGAGCACCGTCCGCGACGGTTCGTACGAGCCGGTGCCGGCGCCGATGTTGATCACGTCCGTGGCGTCTCCGAGTGCTCTGTGGATCCGCGCGGCGATCCTCGGGTCGGGCTTCCGCGTTCGGGCGTATGTGGCGCCCAGCGTGTCGTAGGTGGCCATGCGGATCAGTATGCGAAGCGGCCTGCGGTCAGGAGAACAGATCCAGATCGGTGAGTTCGCTGGAGAGTTGCCAGAGCCGGGATGCCGCGTCGGGGTCGACGGCCCAGGGCTTGACACCGCCGACGAGCATGTCGTCGGTGCGGGCGGGTTCGGCAATGGCGCAGTCCTGGCAGTACGCCCCACCGTGGCCGTCGAGCAGCGGTGAGGTCGCCGCCCATACGGCCGTCGCCGCGCCCTGCGCCGGCGTCTTGAATCCGGCTGCCGGTGTGCCGTCCGGGGTGATCCAGCCCTGGGCCCGCTGCTCGTCGTAGGGGATGTGCCGTTGCAGTGGCGTCAGGATGCTGCCCGGGTGGACCGCGAAGGCGTGCAGCCCGCTGTCGGCACCGAGCTTGTCGAGATGTACGGCGAAGAGCGCGTTCGCGGTCTTGGACTGCGCGTAGGCCGGCCAACGGTCGTAGCCGTCACGGAAGTGGAGGTCGTGCCAGCGTACGTCGGAGAGGAAGTGGCCGGACGAGGCCACCGAGACCACCCGGGCTCCTTCCGTCAGTGCCGGGCGAAGGCGGTTGACGAGAGCGAAGTGGCCGAGGTGGTTGATCGCGAAGTGCGCCTCCCAGCCGGGACCGACGCGGGTCTCCGGACAGGCCATGATGCCGGCGCCGTTGATGAGGAGATCGAGGGTACGGCCGGTGTCCAGGAAGCCGGACGAGAACGCCCGGACGCTTTCCAGATCCGCCAGGTCGAGTTCCTGCACCTCCGCCCGGGGCACGCCGCGCAGCGCCTCCTCCGCCGCGGCGGGCCTGCGCGCGGGGACGATCACGTGTGCTCCCGCCCGGACGAGGGCCCGCGTGGTCTCCAGCCCGAGACCGGAGTAGCCGCCGGTGACCAGGGCGGTCCTGCCGGACAGGTCGACCCCCGCGAGGACGTCGTCCGCCGTGCTGTGTGCGCCGAATCCGGTGCCGGACTTGTGTTGCTGTGATGTCATGCCCGGGACGCTAGTTTCTAGACTGCGCTCCAGGTCAAGGTACTGTCGGTGCATGAGCAAACAGGCCGGTGAGCTGTCGATCGGGGAGGTCGCCGAAGCGACCGGACTCAGCGTGCACGCCCTGCGGTTCTTCGAACGCGAGGGCCTCTTCCTCCGCCCGATCCCCCGTTCCAGCGGCGGACGGCGGGTTTACGAACGCGCAGACGTGGAGTGGCTGCTGCTGTGCAACCGGCTCCGCGCCTCGGGCATGCCCATCGCCATGCTGAAGGAGTTCGCCCGGCTCGTCCGGTCGGGCCCGGGCAATGAAGCGGACCGCCTCGCGCTGCTACGGGAGCACGAACAGGCCGTGCGCGCCAAGATCTCCGAGCTGAACGCAGACCTGGAGGTCATTCACAACAAGGTCCTCGCCTACGAGCAGCACGTCCGCGACGGAACCGCTGCGGGCGTCTGGTCGCCGACACCGTCCCGCTGATTCGCCCGGAGGGCGCCGCCCGGGGCATCGGCGAGCTGCACGACGTGGTGATCCGCTTGCCCGGCGGTTCCCGTCCAGAGCATCGTCGCCGACCTCGAACAGGCCGACTCCATGCGCCGCGACCGTGTCGGACGGCGCACACGCAGGTCACTTCTCGAGAAACTCCAGAAGGTCCTTGTTGAAGCGCTCTTTGTCACCTGGCACCAGGGCGATGCCGTGCGAACCACCTTCATAGACCTTCAGCTCGGCGTCCGCGATGAGGTCGGCGGACTTGCGCCCTGTGGCGTCGATCGGCACCACCTGGTCGTCGTCGCCGTGCACGATGAGTGTTGGGACGTCGAACTTCTTGAGGTCCTCATGGAAGTCCGTCGTACCGAACGCGTCGACACAGTCGACACCGCCCTCGATGGTCTGCGCCATGGCCATGTACCAGAAGGCGTCCTTGTTGCCCTGGGTGGCCTTGCTGCCGTCACGGTTGGCGGAGAAGAAGCCGACCGCGGTGTCCTTCCAGAACTGCGAACGCTCCTCGATGATGCCCGCCTTGAGGTCGTCGAAGACGGACTGCGGGACACCCTCCGGGTTGTCCGGACCCTGCAGCATCAGCGGCGGGATCGCGGACAGCAGGACGGCGGAGCGGATCCGCCCGGTGCCGTGGCGGCCGATGTAGCGGGCGAGTTCGCCACCGCCCATCGAGTGCGCCACGAGCGTCACGTCCCGCAGGTCGAGACTCGTGATCAGGTCGTTCAGGTCGTCGGCGAAGGTGTCGAAGTCGTAACCGTCGTACACCGGCGTCGAACGGCCGTGACCGCGTCGGTCGTGCGCGATCCCGCGGTATCCGGCGTCAGCGACCGCCTTCAGCTGGTCCTGCCACGCGTCACCGTTGAGCGGCCAGCCGTGGCTGAACAGCACGGGACGGCCACGCCCCCAGTCCTTGTAGAAGATCTCGACACCGTCTCGCGTCGTGCAGATCGGCATTGCGCGCCCTTTCACCGCAGCGAACAAGACCCCCTCCCCTGAGCATCCCCCCGACCGCCATCAGACGCCACCCGAAGCATCACCCAGCGTAACGCTGCATTGACCGAGCAAGCCCGGGGCCCATGCACCAAGCGGGCCACCATGCCGCGCCGGATGTGAGGGATACCTCTCTGGTGAGGCGCCGTTCAGCGGTCAGGTTCGGTGCCGGTGCGCGCCAGGATGCCCTCCAGTAGGCCCGTGGCCTGTCCTACTTCGATGAGGTAGCCGTCCGGGTCGCGCATGTAGCAGCGCAGCTCGGCGCGCCGGTCGATGGGCGGGGTGAGGAACTCGGCTCCCCTGTCGCGGGCCGCCGCGTAGAACTCGTGGATGTTCGCCACCCGTACGTTCAGGAAGCTGGAGACGGTATGGGGGTCCTCCGGTGTGCGCAGGAGGACATCGGGTTTGTCGTCGGTGGGCCCGCCACCGGGGTTCATGATGATCCAGCTGTTGGCGACCTTGATGATGCAGGGGTTCTCGTCCAGGACCACCTGCCCGCCCAGCACATCCGCGTAGAACGCCCGCGACCGGGGGACGTCGCCGACTGTGAGGAAGTGCGTGAGCAGCAGGCCCTCGGCCGGTGCGGGAAGGTCCTCCGCTGACGCGCCTGCAGAGATGAAATCGGACATATGGCGAGCGTATGGCGCGCGCGGCCACCCGGCATCCCGCGGGCCCGACGACGGTCGACGGGGAGCAGATTACCCAAGCACAGCAGGGGGACGCGCCCCGAAGGGGCGCGGGGAACTGCTCCCCCAGCCTCCGGCCGGGAGGTCCCCCCTCCCCGAGCCACAAACAACCCGCAGCCCGCAAGCGACGGTCAGGGGCACCCTCACCGGAACAACAGCGAGGGCCGGCCAAGACCCGCGGCCCTAGTCGTCAACACACTTGGGGTACTTCGCGCCCCGATTGCAGTCGTGGTAGTCGTACTTGCTGACCCGGAACTTCTGCGGTCCGCCTCCCTTGGCCGGGTCGACCACGAGGTAGAACTTCTTCCCGTCCTTGGCCTTTTCGGTGACCCGCCCCTTGGGGCCCTGGTCGAAGTCCTGCGCACACCCCGAGAGTGCGAGGGCTGCGGCTGCGACAGCGGAGAGGGTGAGGGCGAGGCGCGGCATGTCGTGCTCCGATCAACGTACGAAATCGAGAGCACTCTAGAGGATCTTGACCTGCCGGTGAGTTGGTGCCCCTGCCCGACGTCCGCGGGGTGCGGGTGTGTTGCCCCGCGCCTGGGGCGCCCCGTCAGTTCCGGCTCGCTCTTCCGGTGCGTACGGCGCCCGCGCTCGCCCCCACCACCAGGGCAATCGCCAGGCACTGCACGGCCGACAGCGTCTGCCCCAGTACCAGGAACCCGGCCAGCGCCGCGATGGCCGGAGCCAGGCTCATCAGCACCGCGAAAGTCGCCGCCGGCAGCCGTCGCAGGGCCAGCAGTTCCAGCGTGTACGGCACTCCGGACGACAGCAGCGCCACGGCCAGCCCGAGCCCCAGCACCTTCGGCTCGAGCAGCGTGCTGCCCGCCGCGCCGACACCCAGCGGCAGGCTCACGAGGGCGGCCACGGCCATCGCCAGGGCCAGCCCGTCCAGCCGGGGAAAGCGGGCTCCTGTCCGGGAGTTGAAGACGATGTAGGCCGCCCACATCGCCCCTGCCCCCAGCGCGAATCCGGCGCCCGCGGGGCTTAGCGCGTCGAAGCCGCCCTGCCCCAGCAGGAGGACCCCGGCGAACGCGAGTCCGGCCCACACCAGACTCATCGCCCGGCGCGCGGCGACGACGGACAGCAGGAGCGGGCCGAGTACCTCCAAGGTCACCGCCGGGCCCAGCGGGATCCGGTCGACGGCCTGGTAGAAGAGGATGTTCATGCCGCCGAGCGCCAGTCCGAAGGCGACCACCACCGCCCAGTCGGAGCGGCTGTGGCCGCGGAGCCGGGGGCGGCAGACGGCCAGCAGCAGCACGGCCGCGATCGTCACCCGCAGCGCCACCACACCCAGCGCTCCGGCGTAGGGGAAGAGCAGAGCAGCGACAGCGGACCCGAACTGCACCGAGAAGGCGCCGGCCAGCACCAGCCCGATACCGCCGAAGCTGCCCACACCGGCAGGCGCGGTACCGGAAGGGAGACGACCGGCCGCGGCTGAGCTCCCTACCGTCGCGGACCCGGCACCCGGGGTCTGCTCCCCGGAACTCACGTTTGTCATGCCCTCACGCTACGGACCTGTCCTCGGCGTGTGAAATGCCGAACATCCTGCCGTTATGCTTTTCGGGCATGACTATGGAGCTGCGCCATCTGCGGGCCTTCCTCGCCATCGCCGAGGAAGGCACCATCACCCGCGCCGCAGCACGGCTGCACACCGGCCAGCCCGCCCTCTCCCGTACGCTGCGTCAGCTCGAAACCCATCTCGGGGTGCGGCTGGTCGACCGCTCCACACATCACCTGGAGCTGACAGCGGCAGGCCGCACCTTCCGCGACAAGGCCGCCGCCGCGCTCGCCGCCGTGGACACAGCGCTGGATCCCCGTTCGCTGACGACTCTGCCGCTGCGTCTCGGCCACCCCTGGGCCGCGCTCGGCAGCCAAACCGTTCCGCTGCTGCGCCGCTGGGACCAGGAGCACCCCGATGTGCCGCTCGAACTGCGCCGCGTCGACGACCGGACGGCCGGGCTCGCCCAGGGCAGAGTCGACGCCGCGCTGCTGCGCGGACAGCTGCCGGTGCGGGGAATGGCCACCGAGTTGCTCGCGGAGGAAGACCGGGTGGCGGTGCTCCCCGAGGGCTGCGACCTGGCGAACCGCAGCACCCTTACGCTCGCAGACCTCGCGCCGTGGCCGATCGCCCTCAACACCGTCGCGGGCACCACCACCCTGGACCTTTGGCCCGCTGCAGCGCGGCCCAGGACGACGATCGAAGTGATCAACACGGACGAGTGGCTGACCACCATCGCCGCAGGCCGGGCCGTGGGCATCAGCACATCCGCGACACCCGGCCTGCACACGCACCCCGCGATCGTCTACCGCCCGCTGACGGACGCCCCTCCGGTGCCGCTGTTCCTTGCGTGGCACCGCGACATTCCCACCCACCCGGCGATCCCCGCACTGGTCCGCCTGGCCCGCGAAGTACTGGCGGCAGCACACTGACGGGCACACGTACACGCGTAACCTCTGCTCCCTCCCCGCGTCCGCGGTCCGCTGCCGAAGCACTCCGGAGCGGCCGAAGAACCGGGACCATCGCCAGGGTGCCGGCACGGCCCCGCCTCCGGGGCGGTGACGGGCCGCCAGGCGATGGGTTGGATCATGCAGTTCGGATGTCAGCAGCATGCCGGACAGCTTTCCGGGCGTTCGGGGTCAGGCAGAGGGGCGGAAACCGATGAGGCTCTGTTTTCTGGTGGAGGAGCAGTACCGTCACGACGGGATGCCCGTTGAGGTCATTCGCCAGCTCAGAGCCTGGGGACACCGGGTGGACGTGCTGCGGCCCGGCAGCTCGCTGGTACGGGTCTCGGAGGACATCCAGGCGGGCAGCCACGACGCCTGGGTCCTCAAGACGGTCTCCGACGGCCCAGGGCTGGCCCTGCTCGAATCGGCGGCCTCGGTCGGGTTGGCCACGATCAACGACGCCCGGGCGATCCGTGGTGTCCGGGACAAGGCTCGCGCGGCGGCCGTGGGCCGCAGCCGGGGCCTGCCCGTGCCCGTCACCTACGCGGCGGCACGTCCGGAGGCGTTGGCGGAAATACCCGACGCGGAGTTCCCGCTCGTGGTCAAGCCGGCCGACGGAAGCGCGGGACGGGCCGTACGCCTGGTGCCTTCGCCGGAGGCGCTGCCGTATCTGCGCGGTGAACTGGCCGGGGAGGGAGTGCTGCTGGCCCAGCCGTACGTGCCCAATTCCGGCGTGGACCTGAAGGTGTACAGCGTCGGCGGCGAGCTGTTCGCCACCCAACGCGCCTCACCCCTGCACCCCGAGCTGTCGGCCCGCGAACAGCGGGTGCCGCTCAGCGCGGAGGTGGCCGGTCTCGTGGCCGAGGCCGGGAGTGTCTACGGGCTCGATCTGTACGGCGTGGATGTCCTCTTGGGACCGGACGGCCCGGTGGTCGTCGATGTGAACGACTTCCCGAGCTTTCGTCAGGTGCCCGATGCGACAGCACGGGTGGCGCGAGCGATCCTTGCCCTGGCTCATGCCGGGAGAACCGAGCGGCCGACGTCACTCGCGGCCCTGCCCGGATCCGCGTCTGCGCCGGCGTCCGCATCCGCGTCCGCGTCCGGGAGCATGGCCGGGGCGGCACATCTCCCGGCGCAGGTTCCAGCGGCAGTCGGTGACGCCCGATGAGGATCGGTCTGATCAGTTCAAGGCCCGACCACCCCCTCCTCTCCGGGACGGCGGCCCTGCTCAGGCCGTACCACCAAGTCGAGGCAGTCGACCCGGAAGCCGCCGCCGGTTGCGTCCCGCTCGCCGATGTCTATCTCCTCAAAGCCCGTACGCCGCGCGCACTCGCCCTGGCTCGTTCCCTGGAGCAGCGAGGTGCGGTGGTGGTGAACTCGGCCGCGGCTACCGAACTCTGTCAGGACCGCACACGGATGGCCGAGCTGGCGCACCGGGCCGGGCTGCCGTTCGCGCGGACCCGCACGGTGAGCGCGCTGCGGCAACTGGCCACGGAGCGCCTCGACCATCCCGTCGTCGTCAAGAGCCGGCACAGCCGGCGTGGCGACCTCGTCGCCCGCGTCGAAACCCCGGAGCACCTGTGTACCTTGAACGCCACGTGGGCCGCCGAACCGGTCGTCGTACAGCCGTTCACGGCGAACGACGGCTGGGATCACAAGATATGGGTCATTTCCGGGCAGCTCTTCGCGGGATTGCGTCGCTCGGAGCTGGCCGACGCGGAGCACAGCCCTACCGTGCCGCTCGCTCCGGGCGAACTTCCCGACGAGTGGCGCGACCTGGCACGCCAAGTCGGCGCGGTCTTCCATCTGGAGGTGTACGGCCTCGACATCCTCGACGTCGGCGGCGGAGTCCCCCTGATCGTGGACGTCAACGCGTTCCCGGGGATGCGAGGACAGGTGGAGGCGCCACGAGCCCTCGCCGAACTCGCAGTACGCGAAGGGGCCGCCGCCGTACCGGCCATGGAGCCGGCGGGCGAGTAGCGGACCACGCCGCGCGGGAGTAGCGGACCACGGCGCGCGGGAGTAGCGGACCACGGCGCGCGGGAGCCTGTCCGCCCGCTCGGCCGGTCGGCACCGTCAGCTGCGGCAATGGCGGCTCGCAGAGACGGGGCAGGACGCGGGGCTCCGTCGGCTACCGGGGGCGGAGGGCGGTGACCTCCAGCCCGGTCGGGGTGAGGCGGGCGTCGAAGGAGACGCGTTGTCCGCCGCGTAGAGGGGCCCGGAATCCGGCCGCCACCGAGCCCGCGAAGTACATGTACGAGCCTTCGTTGTCAGGGAAGATCACGCCTCGGTCCTCGGCATGCGAGAACCAGCCCACCACACCTTGACCGGCCTGCGCCGCGAGCCGCTGAGCCGGGCACCCGGGACGGTGCTCGCCTCCGCAGCCCCAGTCCAGGTCCGAAGAGGGGCGGGCGCCGGGCCAGAGCTCGAAAGGTTGTCCGTCGTTGTCGACGACCGTGGTGCCCCGGCGCCCGGCGCAGGTCCAGTCGAGTTCGAGCTGCCAGCTGATCTCGTCCTCGGTCCGCGCGGTCGGCGTGACGCAGAACTCTTCGACATCGGTGGCGCTGATGCTGAACGGGAAGTCGGGGTCCCCTGGCAGCGGAGTCAGCCGGAGCGGATACGCGTCGAGGTCGGTGCTGAACCCCCACACCCGCATAGGTGCCGCACACACGGGGCCGAGCGGCCCGGGCGGGGGGACCGTCGTTCTGCCCAGGCACGCCTTCCGGGCCGGACGGCGGGAGATGATCACCGGCCGTAGTGCACGCAGGACCACCGCACGCGTCGTCGGACGCGCCTCCAGGGTGACGAAATGACCGTGTCCGCCACGAGCCATGACTCTTGGCGGGTCCGTGTCCACCACCGCTCCGCCGGGGGCCCTCACCGTGGCGATGACCGGGTTCTCGATGGCCTTGCCCTCGTCGTTGCCGGGCGCATGGACGTGCACGTCTCCCGCGATCGACCCGGCCTGTACGACGGTGTCGTGCTGCCCGCCGATCACCTGGTTGCCGGCGGATCTCCGCGGCGTCGGCTTGGTGGGCAGCGAACTCGAGATCACCGCGCTCCGCCGAACGGTCCTGCCCCGCCTCCGACATGGCCCTCTCCCCCTCAAACGCCGTCGACACCGCATCCCGAAGCTTTCTCCTTTCATGCGGTGCCCCGCAAGGCCACGGCACCGGCGCCTTCGGGGCAACTTCCTTTGCTCGGCAGGGGGTTGATGTGATCCGGCAGCGTCTGAGGAACATCGGAAGAAGTACGCGGAACCACCGGTGGGTCCGACTCGACCAGCCTGCGGCGGGTGAGGGGGAGGCGGTCCGGCGCCGCTTCGAACTTCTCGCGGACTTACACATCACGGTGACGGCCGAAGGGAGCGGATCGTCGCCGCGATGCGTGTGCGGGCAGTTCCAGCAGCTCGATGTTGCGGCCAACGGGAGCGTGCCCAGCCGTGTCCGGTCTATTGACGCCCTTTGTTCACATCCCTAACCTCCGTCTCCATACGTAGACGACATCTGTATGGGGAGACGGCATGACGGCCGACGAGGCCGCTGCGGCAACGACAGCGGCCCGGCAGTACGCCGAGATCGGGATCACGCCGTACTCGTGCACGCCTTCGCCCCCGACATCGCCACCGCCTTCTTCAGCGACCGGCGCAGTGGCGACGACGCGGCGGTGGAGCAGCTGCCCGCTGCTTCAACGTGCTGCTCGTCGAGCCGCGCGACCGTGTTCCCGGCCGTGCGGTATCGCTGGTGGAGGCGGCGGCGCGGCCCGGCTTCGCGGGCGGCCGGTCGGGCCGATGCGGGCCGCCCCGCTCACCGGGCCGGGGCCGGACGATCTCGCCGTACTCGAAGCACTTCTGACTCATGGGAGCCGCACGATGACGCACGCACCGTCCCTGACGCCGCAGACCCGCCAGCTCACGATCAGCGAGGTGCGGCTCACGCCGATCCTGGTGGCCGACCCGCCGCTGCTGAACACCCAGGGCGTCCACCAGCCGTACACCCCGCGTCTGATCATCGAGGTGGTCACGGCGGGCGGTGTGACGGGTGTCGGGGAGACATACGGCGACACCAAGTATCTGGAGCTCGCCCGGCCGTTCGCGGATATGCTCGCCGGGCGCAGGGTCACGGATCTGAACGGGCTCTTCGCGCTGGCCGACGAGGTCGCGGTGAACGCCTCCCGGGTTGAGAACTCGGTGGACGTCGGCGGGCTGCGTGGCGTACAGACGGCCGACAAGCTGCGTCTTTCGGTGCTCTCCGGCTTCGAGGTGGCCTGTCTGGACGCCTGGGGGAAAGCGGTGGGCCTGCCGGTGCACGCGCTGCTGGGCGGCAAGGTGCGCGACCGCGTCGAGTACAGCGCCTACCTCTTCTACCGCTGGGCCGGACACCCGCAGGGTGCGGGCGGCGAGGCCGACGACTGGGGTGCGGCGTTGGACCCGGCCGGTGTGGTGGCGCAGGCCGAACGCTTCGCCGACACCTTCGGCTTCGCCTCTTTCAAGCTCAAGGGCGGTGTCTTCCCGCCCGACCAGGAGATCGCCGCGATCCGCGCCCTGGCGGAGCGCTTCCCGGGTCGGCCACTGCGGCTCGACCCCAACGGTGCCTGGTCCGTGCCTACTTCGCTATACGTGGCGCGGGAACTGCACGACGTCCTGGAGTACTTGGAGGATCCGACCAGCGGTACCGGCCGGATGGCCGAGGTCGCCGCGAAGGCCGGAGTGCCGCTGGCCACCAATATGTGTGTGACCACGTTCGGTGAGATCCGCGAGGCGTTCACCCAGGACGCGGTGCAGGTCGTCCTCTCCGACCACCACTACTGGGGCGGGCTGCGCAGCACCCGTGAACTGGCCGCAATCTGCCGGGCCTTCGGCGTCGGCCTGTCCATGCACTCCAACACCCACCTGGGCATCAGCCTCGCCGCGATGACGCATGTCGCGGCTACCGTGCCGAACCTGGATTACGCCTGCGACAGTCACTACCCCTGGCAGGCCGAGGATGTCGTCGCGGAGCGGCTCAGCTTCCGCGATGGCTGCCTCGACGTCACCGATGCCCCTGGGCTGGGTGTCGAGCTCGATCAGGGCAGGCTTGCTGCGTTGCATCGGCGTTGGTTGGAGGACGACGGGGCGATGCGGGATCGGGATGACGCGGCTGCCATGCGGGTTGCCGACGCCGACTGGGCCCTCCCTTCCTTCCCGCGCTGGTAGTCCGGGCCCTCTCCGTTGTTCCGGTGAGGGGGTGACCCTGTGCGTTGTCCGCGGGCTGCGGGTGCGTTGTGGCTGGTCGCGCAGTTCCCCGCGCCCCTGACGGGGCACCGGACTCGTCCCAGTTCTACGGGCCGGGCGGCAACGAGCGTTGCTGCACAAGCAGGCTGCCCAGTTCGGTGCGGTGGTGGAGTACGGACCGTCCGGCGCGGGTGGTGGTGATCAGGCCCGCTGCGCGCAGGGCGGCGGCGTGGGCGGAGGCAGTGGCGTTGCTGACGCGGAGCCGCCGGGCGAGTCCGGATGTGGTGTGTTCGTCCGCGAGGAGGAGCAGTGTCTCCAGTCGAGTCCGGCCGAGCACCGCGGCCAGCGCGTCGTCCGAGCTGCCGGCGGCGACCAGCGAGAGCGGCAGGCCGGGGCCCGCCGGGTAGGTCACGTACAGCGGGCTGTCGGGCAGGTCGGCGACGAGGGGATGCCTCCTCCAGTGGAAGGTGGGCAGCAGCACCATGCCTCGGCCACCGAGCTCGATGTCCCGGGATCCGGCCCCTGGCAGCTGCCACGTGCCGTCTTGCAGTCTGCTGCCGGGGACGAGTCGGGCGAGTGCAGCGCCGATTCCGCCTTCGGCCGCGGCAACGGCGTACCGGACGAACTCCTGGTGGTGCAGGTCCTGAATCACGGACCATACGGGGCGCAGCACCGTCTCGAAGGCGGTGTGCTGCGCCCGGAGCAGGAACTGCCAGGCGTCGGTGTCGCCTCGGTGCAGGCGGTGGATCCACCGCGGGGGCGCGGCCGGATGTCCGACGTAGACGCGCTCGAGCTCGGAACGGACCAGATCCGGGCGGGCGGATCGGACGGTGTCCAGGCCGTCCTTCACGTTGTCGCTGAACACGTCGATGAACGCGGGCGCTTCGCCTGCGGGGACCAGGTCGGCGAACGGCTCGGCGGCGGCCGGGAGCGCGCGGAACAGCCGTCGTCTCCAGCGGTCGAAGAGCACGGCGTCGTCACGACCGCACAAGGTGCTCATGGCCAGGTTGAGCTCCTGCAGCGGAGCCGGCCGAGTCGCGAACCGGACACGGGCGAGGTCGGCGGTGGTGCAGTGGATCCGGATCACTACGCTCCCCGTCGGTGTTGTGCCAGCGTTTCGGCGAGGGCCTGAACCATGGCCGCCCTCCCTGCCGGGCGCCAGCATCCAGGCATGTCTTCATCTTCCTTTGCGTCCTTCACTGTAGGTCGGCGTTCCCTCACCAAGTCGGCCGTCGTGGCCGCCACCGCGCTGCTGCTGTCGGCGGGCGGCGGCGTGGCTCGGGCTGCCGGGAGCGACGGATTCGCCCCGCGCCTGCCCGCGCCGACCGGCCCGCACCGGGTCGGCGTCACTGTGCTGCATATGACGGACCGTTCCAGGCGCGACCCGTGGCAGCCGGACAGCGTCCGCGAGTTGATGGTCTCGGTGCTCCACCCGGCCGGCGACGTTCGCGGCCACCCGGTCGCGCCGCAGATGTCGGCCGGCGCCGCGCAGAGTTTCCGGAAGCTCGCTCCCCTCTTCCACTCGGAGTTGCCGCGGACCGGGGTGGACTGGGCGGCCACCATGACCCATGCGCACACCGGCGCGCCTGCGCGGCCCGGGCGGCGGCCGGTGCTGCTCTACACCCCGGGCGGCGGCGATCCACGCACGCTGGGCACCTCGGTCGCGGAGGAGCTGGCGAGCCACGGCTACGTGGTGGTGACCATCGACCATCCCGGCGACGCCACCGAGGTCGAGTTCCCCGACAACTCCCTCCGCGAAAGCGTCCTCCGCGGAGACCCCAGGACGGACCCGCCCCTCTTCCGTACGGTGATCGACACCCGGGTCGCGGACACCCGCTTCGTACTGGACCAGTTGGAAAATCTGGCGGCTGAGCGGAACGAGTTGGGCCGTACGCTCGATCTGCGGCGAATTGGCGTCTACGGTCACTCGGCGGGTGGGACGACGGCGGCCCAGGCGATGTACGAGGACCGTCGCATCAAGGCCGCCGTCAATATGGAGGGATTTCTGGACCACCCGGGTGGCGAACTCTTCCCGGTCGCCGCGCACCGGGTGGACCGGCCATTGCTTCTGCTGCGCAGCGACGGCTTTACGGGACGGAGCGAGCTGGAGCGTTCCTGGTCGGTCGTACGGGGCGCTGTCCACCGACGGCAGATCGGAAATGCCGCGCACTGGGTGTTCACGGATTACGCATCGATGGCGCCCCAGCTGCAAGATGCCGGACTCATGTCCGCTGAGGGCCGCAGCAGTCTGGTCGGAGGGATCGCCCCCGAAAGGTCGGTGCCGCTGGTGCGCAACTGCTTGCGCGCGTTCTTCGCCCGGCAGTTGCGGGCCGTCTCGTGACCGACTGAGGCCGTCGGCGATTCGGCGCGGCCATAGCGCAAGAGACATCACGTCCTGAATAGTGTTCGACCAATTCGCCTGGCGCACGGGGTGGTTGAGGCCGAAATGTGACCCGGCCACGAATTGACACGCTGCGGCTGCCGTACGTCGGCCCTCGTGGTCACCACGGTCCCGGCCACCCCTGCCGACCGCCACCCTCGCCCTGTGGGGTCTTGCTGGCCGTGACCGGCGCGTGAACGGGGTGAGCTTGGCGCTGGCCGGCCCTGCCTGTCCTGTTCGACCGGATCGAGAGGCCATGCGTACCCTCGCCCTGTGAGCGATCAAGCGCAGTACGCCAGGTATCGGGACGACGCGAAGACGGTGGCGGCGATCGGGGCATGTGTCGAAACGCAGGTCGACCGCATCACCGTGCGCCTGCCGAAGGGGCTGGCCGAGGCCGCGATCGCCGCTTGGGACCGAGACGAAGCGGATGAGCCCGGCGAGGAGAGTCATGAGCAGCACGCGGCGCGGGAACACGCCGCGGAACTGGCCCTGATCGGTCTGACGATCTCCGAACGCGGCCGTTGGGAGGGCGAGGAGGTCGCCGTCGATGTGGATGTCGCCTCCGTGGGGATGGCGATTCGAGCGCACGAACAGCAGCCGACTCCCCCGCCCGGCGAGCTCGCCGGGTGACGCCGCGTTAAGCCGTTTCCGGCAGCGTTCCCGGCGCGGGGGCTGCGCTTGCCCACCCCGCTCCCCCAAGCTTCGCGGGGGACGCGCCCCGTCAGGGGCGCGGGGAACTGCGCGAGCAACCACGTCGCACCCGCAGCCCTCAAGCGTCGGGCAGGGGCACCCCCTCCGCACCGGTGGCATAGGGTCACGCGCATGCTGGACGGGATCGAGGATGTCGACTGGGCGGCGCTGGAGCACGCGTACGGGCCGGCGGAGGACGTGCCCGGTTTGCTGCGGGCGGCCGGCTCGGTGGACCCAGGGGTGCGCGACGAGGCACTGGACGAGCTGTTCTCGGCGCTGTGCCACCAGGGATCGGTCTATTCGGCCACAGCCGCGGCCGTACCCTTCATCGCACGGCTCGCCCTGGATGGACCCGGTGGCCGACTGCCGCTGCTGTGGCTGCTGCACGCGGCCGCCGACGGCACGGGCCCCGAGTACCGGCAGGTGCGCCGAGCGGTAGCCGCCGCGCTCCCCGCCCTCCTGCACCTGGGGGCGGACGAGGACGGGTCGGTCCGCCGCACGATGGTGTGGATCACCGCCGCCTGCGAGGAGGCTTCCCTGCCTCTGCTCCCGCTGTTGCGGGCGCGGCTGGACGAGGAGAAGGACGCCGAGATACGGGCCGATCTCGTCACGGCGCTCGGTCTGCTCGACGTATCGCCGGACAACAGCAACGCACGCAACCGAGCACTCCTTTCCGCTCCCGAGCCACTCGTACGCAGGGCGGCGGCGACAGACCTGCTGCGAACGGCGCCGCTGCCGCTGCCGACCGCCCTGGTGGACTCCGCCCTCGCCGCACACAAGGCGGCGCCCACCGACGAGACGGACCACCCGTGGCCGCCCTCCTACCGGCCGCTCGCCGACCGGCTGTTGGACGACCCGGACGCAGCACTCCGCGCGGTCGAACAGGGGCTGCCGCTGGCCTGGCAGCTCACCGAGACATGGCGCGACCGCGAGCGGGACGTCCTGCCCTGGCTCGCGGCAACAGCCGGCGACGTTGAGGACCTGTGCGGAGTGGCGAGGGTGGGCGCCGCACTGGAGGGCGGGGAGCCGGCGCCGTGGCTGGAGCCCCATCTGGGAGCAGAAGACGCTGCCGTGCGGGTGGCGGCGACACACGCCGCGGTGCGGCTGCGCGTGCCCGGCGCGATCGGTCTCGTGCTGCGCCTCATGGACGAACTGCCCGATGAATCCGCGACGTTGCAACTGACCCCCTTCACCGCGCCCGGTGCAGTCGTGCCCGCGGCGGTGGAGGTGTTCGGCACGGCGGCTGAAGCGGTGGCCCGGCGCGTCGCCGCCGGGCTGCGTGTCGAGTGGCTGGACGCGCTGCTCCACTTCCCCGCGCTGGCCGCCACCTGTGTGGACGACCTGATCCGTATGCTGCCCGCCTCGGCCGAGGTGTTGGCCGCGCTGGGCCGCGACGCGGGCCCTGCGGCGGCACGCGCCCTGCGCTCACGGGCCGAGGCCGGCGATCTGACCGCAGCAACGGCGCTGGCCCGGGTCACGGGCGACGCGGGCCCGGCGGTGGACGTGGTCCGCTCGCTGTCGGACGCCGTCGAGCAACGCCGGGCAGCCGTCACCGTCGCAGGCGAACTCGGCCCGGACGCAGCGGCGTTGCTGCCCCTGGTGGAGGAGCGCCTGAGGGCGCCGGCCCGGGAGAGCCGCGCGGACGCGGCAGCCGCGATCTGGCGGATCACAGGCCGCACGCACGACACCGCGCCGGTGATCGCGGACCAGCTCACCCGCCGCGGCGACCTGCACGAGCCGCACCCCGGCGCCCTGCGGGCACTGACGGCAATGCGCCTGCTCCCGGCGCCAGCCCGTCCCGCCGTGGAACACATCGCCTTCTCCCCCCGCCGCGTCGTCTCCGGCTCCCCCTGCGACGGCACGCCCCACCCGGACCTGACGGTACGCAAACTGGCCCGCCAGCTCTTGGCGCTCACCGGCTGACGCGGTCGCGGCGGTGCCTTGTCAGGGGCTCCTGCTTTCGGCTTCCCGCACCGTCGCCACGGGGGGGTCCTCGCGCGCGTACCAAGGCCCCGCCAGGACCGGCGCCGACATGCCGTACACCACCGTCGAGGTCGAGTCCGGCACCACCCGTGGTGACGCCCAAGTGGTCGGGCCCGACCGGAAGATCGGCGATCCGGCGGGGGAGGCATCCGGCCGGAAGGAGGTGACACTGCAGCAGACCGACCGGCCAGTATGTAGAGTCCACCATCGCCGAGACCAACACCCTGGTCACCCGCTTCCATCCCGGACGCACCGGGCGGCAGCGGGACCAGCGCGACGTCCAAGTACGCCTGGCTGTACGGATCCGAGTCGTCCCCGGTCACGACCCGGACGCGGGCCCCCGCACGGCACATCTACGACGAGGCGCACCTCGATGTGGGCCGCACCGTGCCGGCCGGCAGCAAGAGCCGGCGCCGAAACCGGCCCCGGGACCTGCCCAGGACGCCCGGGACCAGGCCACCCCGGCATGGGTGATGCATGGCCCGCAGGGATCCATGCAGGCGTCAACGTGCGGGCTGCGGGGACTCGGTGGGGGTTTCCACGAGGGAGTCCGTCAGCAGGTCGGCGACGGTTTCGGTCGACGCGGGCAGGTCCTGCTCGGCCCAGATGAGCTTGCCGCCCTCGGTGTAGCGGGTGCCCCAGCGGCGGCTGAGCTGGGCGACGAGGAAGAGGCCGCGTCCGCCCTCGTCGGTGGTACGCGGGTGGCGCAGGCGGGGCGAGGTGCTGCTGCCGTCGGCGACCTCGCAGATCAGGACCGAGTGCCGGATCAGACGCAGCCGGATCGGTCCGGCACCGTGCCGGATGGCGTTGGTCACCAGCTCGCTGACGATCAGCTCCGTGGTCAGGATCAGTTCCTCGAGTCCCCAATCCGCCAGCTGGCGGGCGGCCATGGACCGTGCCTTCGCGACGATGATCGGGTCGCTGGGCAGGTCCCAGGTCACGACATGGCTCCCGGTCAGCTCGTGCGTACGGGCGATGAGCAGGGCCACGTCGTCCGACGGTGGACTGGTCAGCAGGCTGTCGAGCACGGCCGAACTGAGGCGCTCCAGGGGCATGTCCGGCTGTGCCAGTACGTCCTTCAGATAGCTCAGCCCCACATCGATGTCCGGGGCGCACGCGCTGATGAGTCCGTCGGTGTACAGGGCGACGAGGCTTCCCGAGGGCAGTTCCAGCTCCGCGGCCTCGAAGGGCAGACCCCCAAGACCCAGCGGTGGTCCCGCGGGCAGGTCCGGGAATGTGACGGTGCCGTCCGGGTACACCACCGCGGGCGGCGGGTGGCCGGCCCGCGCCATGGTGCAGCGCCGGGTCACCGGGTCGTAGACGGCGTACAGGCAGGTGGCGCCCAGCACCGTGATCGCGCTCGCCTCCAGGCGGGACTCCTCCTCGGTGAGGCGCATGACCAGATCGTCCAGGTGCGCGAGCAGTTCGTCGGGCGGCAGTTCCATGTCGGCGAGCGTGTGCACAGCCGTACGGAGCCTGCCCATGGTCGCCGCCGCGTTGATGCCATGCCCCACCACGTCACCGACGATGAGAGCCACCCGGGCACCGGAGAGGGGGATCACGTCGAACCAGTCGCCGCCGACGCCGTCGTGCGCCCCCGAGGGGAGATAGCGGGACGCCACTTCGATGGCTGTCCCACCGCGCAGGGCGTGCGGGAGCAGGCTGCGCTGGAGGGTCAGGGCCGCGGTGTGCTCACGCGTATAGCGGCGGGCGTTGTCGACACACAGCGCCGCCCGGGAGACCAGGTCCTCGGCCAGCAGCAGGTCGTCCTCTTCGAACGGCATCGGATAGCGCGAGCGGACGAACGACGCCACGCCCATGATGGTGCCGCGCGCACGCACCGGAACGGCGATCAGCGAGTGCATGCCGAACTGGCGGATCTTCTCGACGCGGGCGGGGTCGTCGTCGAGCCACCGGCTGCTGCTGCCGGCCAGGTCCCGGTCCAGTAGCGCCTCGCCGGTGTGGAACGCGCGGACGAAGGGGGACGCCGGGTCGATGGTGACCTGCTCCCCCCGCTGCACAACGGCCTCCGGGGTGCCCTCGCTGACCGACCGCAGTCCCGAGCGCCGGAAGGTGGGCAGGGTGCCGGCCGGCCCCGGTACGGGCTCCTCGCCGTGCACCACCGACTCCACCAGGTCGACCGTGACGAAGTCCGCGAAGCGCGGCACGGCGACATCGGCCAGTTCCTGCGCGGTGTGTTCCACGTCGAGCGTGCTGCCGATGCGGGTACCCGCCTCGTTGATCAGAGTGAGCCGCTCGCGCGCCCGCCATCTCTCGGTGACGTCCATGACCATGTAGCACAGGCCCATGACGTTGCCGTCCGCGTCGTCGAGGCGGAAGAAGGAGCTGGAGAAGGCGTGTTCCCGGTGCGGGTCGGCCATGGTCCAGCCCCGGTACTCGTAGTCGATCACCGGGGCGCCGGTCGCCAGCACCTGCCGCATCCGCGCCTCCAGTGCGTCGGTGTCCAGGCCCGGAAGCGTGTCCGCCAGTCGGCGCCCCAGCCGCTGCTCGCGTGGGACCCCGCCGCGGCGCTCCAGCTCGTCGTTGATCCACACGTACCGCAGGTCCGGGCTGAGTACGGCCATGGCCAGCGGTGATCGGGTCAGGAACGCTTCCAGCACCGAGCCGCCGAGCGCCCACGAGGGCGCCTTGCCCAAGTCGACCGCGGAGACGAGCCAGGATTCACGGCCGTCGAGATCGGACAGTGGGCAGGCGCGCAGCCCCACCTCGACCGGTCGGCCAGTGCGGTGCCGTACCGTCGCGAGGCCCGACCAGCTGCCGTGCGCGCGGCTGAGCTCGGCCACGGTCGCCGCTCGCGACACATCGTCGCGGGATGTCAGCAGGTCCTCGGCGGACCGGCCCACCACGTCCGCCGCCGGGTGACCGACAAGGCCCTCCGCCGCCGGGGTCCAGCCGATGACCGTGCCGTGGGCATCGATCACCGCCATGGCGGGGTCCGCCGCGTCCAGCGGCCTGAGCGGTTCCGAGGGGATATTTCCTTCGGAAGAAACCATGTACCGCCGCCCTTCTGGCGGGTTTCCTTCCGCTTTCAGTCTACGAGCCACGCCTCTCCCCCGCCCTGCGGTGCCTTTTCGCTGAGCGCGACGAATTGGCCACTCAATGTGAAAGGCCCGGCGCGGAAACCTGCGGTTGCGCCCACCTCGACAGCCCTTTTACTGAGTACAGGCGCATGAGCCGGGAGCACCGGTACGGGGGCCGTGGGCACAGCGCGTGGGGGCGGCCATTCGAGGACCGGGAGGAATTCCATGACTACGTTCACGAGGATCTCGATTCCCCTTGCCACCGCGATTCTGTGCGGCGGTGTCGCCGCTGGAACCGCTGGGGCCACTGCCCCCACCGCGGACAGGGGTGGCTCGAACGCCGAGGTGGGCGCCCCGGTAGGGGTGCTGGCGCCCCGGTCGACCGAGTCGGCGGGGACCAGCGTGTTCACCGCCGGAGTCGCGCAGCCCAGGGCTGAGAAGTCCACGAAGGCCGCGGAGACGGTGAAGGTCAAGAAGGGGAAGTACGGAAAGATACTGGTGGACGGCGAAGGAAGAACGCTCTACCTCTTCAAGAGGGACAAGAAGGACAAGAGCACCTGCCACGGCGGCTGCGCGGAGGAATGGCCGCCCATGACGGTGGACAAGAAGGCACGGGCCGGGAAGGGCGTCAAGAAATCCGAGCTGTCCACGACGAGCAGGGGAAACGGCGAGAAGCAGGTCACCTACAACGGTCATCCGCTCTACCGGTTCGAGGGGGACGAAAAGGCCGGGCAGACGCATGGCCAGGGGCTCGACCAGTTCGGCGCCAAATGGTATGTCGTCGACACCAAGGGCAAGGCCGTTGTGCACAAGCCGAAGCCCGGTGATTCACCCAAGCCGAAGGACCGCGACGGAGGGTACTGAGGCACCGGCCCCGGAGCCCGTTCACGGGCTCCGGGTCAGAGGGTGGCGAATTCGGTGAGGCCCGCCCGTTGTCGCGGCGAAGTGGCTTACGCACCCAGAACTAGGCCTTCGGTGCCGGTCGGCCCGGGCCCGCGGTCCGATTCGCCGAGCCGCGGCAATGGTTAGCGTCACACCATGCGAATAGGACTACTTGGCACCGGCAACGTCGCCCGCGCGCTGGCCCACGGCTGGAGCACCGCGGGACACGATGTACTCCTCGGCTCACGCCGGCCCGAGGACCGTACAGACCTCGGTCTCCCCGTGGCGGGCCTGAGCGAGACCGCCGCCCACGCACAGGTACTGGTCAATGCCACCCCCGGGGCCGTCTCCGTGGAGCTGCTGC
The DNA here is from genome assembly GCF_050936705.1 of Streptomyces sp. CA-250714. Lineage (NCBI taxonomy): Bacteria > Bacillati > Actinomycetota > Actinomycetes > Kitasatosporales > Streptomycetaceae > Streptomyces > Streptomyces sp. CA-250714. Next base: position 352,326 of record NZ_JBNJMI010000001.1, read on the forward strand.
ACTCCATCGGCACACCGGCGCTGGCCGGCACCCTGCTGATCGATATCGGGGTCGGGCTCTCCGATGACTTCACGGAGCTCTCCCACCCCAACAGCAGTCTGGCTGAACAGATTCAGGAAGCCTTTCCCCTGACCCCCGTCGTCAAGACGCTGTGCACCATGGACGCCACCGTGATGACCGCCCCGGACGGTCTCGACGGCCCGAGCACCGTCTTCCTCTCCGGCGACGACGCCGAGGCCAAACGAACCACCGGCCGCCTTCTCACCGACCTCGGCTGGCCCCCGTCGTCCCAACTGGACCTCGGCGGCCTCACCACCGCACGCGGGCAGGAGCACTTCGCGCTGCTCTTCATGGGTATCGCGGGCGGACTTGGGGCTCATACGTTCAATATCAAGGTGGTCACCCAACCTGCGCCTGCGGCCTAGGGCCGCGTCCGGCGCCTCTTGACCGGCCCTCTCTGTTGTTCCGGTCAGGGAGTGCCCCTCCCGATGCTCGCGGGGTGCGGGTGCTGTGGCTGGTCGCGCCCACGCGGCGGAGCCGCACATGAACACAGCCCCGCGCCCCTTGGGGCGCAGCCGCCGATCGTCGTCCTTGGGCCTGGTCGTAACGTTGCCGCCATGATGGGGTGGGAGGTTGCGCTGATAGCGGTGGCCGGGCTGTGGGCAGGTGCGATCAACACAGTGGTGGGTTCCGGCACTCTGGTGACTTTCCCGGTGCTCGTCGCGCTCGGCTATCCGCCGGTGACCGCGACGACGTCGAACGCCGTCGGACTGATCACCGGCTCGCTCACCGGCGCGTACGGATACCGCCACGAGCTGTCCGGACAGCGCAACCGGGTACTCGGCTACGCGGTGGCGTCGTTCTTCGGCGCCATCGGCGGGACCGTACTGCTGCTGTCGTTGCCCCAGGACGCGTTCGAGGTCATCGTGCCGTGGCTGGTCGGCATCTCCGTCGTTCTCGTCGCGCTCCAGCCACTGGCTGCCAAACGGCTCCGTACGAGGGACGCCGCGCACCGCTCCGGACCGCTGCTGTACGTCCTCATCTTCCTCATCGGTGTATACGGCGGCTACTTCACGGCGGCGCAGGGCATCATGCTCGTCGGCGTCATGGGGCTGCTGCTCGCCGACTCCCTGCAGACACTCAACGCGTTGAAGAACGCCCTGACCGCCGTGGTCAACGTCGTCGCGGGCGTCATCTACGCCTTCGTCGCCCCCATCAGCTGGCCGGTCGTCGGCATTCTCGCCGCCAGTTCCACACTGGGCGGACTGCTCGGCGCGAAAGTCGGCCGCAGACTTCCGCCGAGCGTGCTGCGCGGAACCGTCGTGGTCATCGGCGTCGCAGCTGTCATCCGCCTGCTCGTCCAGGGAGCGGGGCACCCCCTCACCTGAACAACCGAGAGGGCCCGGCAAGACCCGGCGGACAAGCCCTAGTGGGACGCCTCCGTTCCCGCTACCAACGCGTCCACCCGGCCAAGGACCTGGTCGACGATGTGCAACCCCTCACGCGCCTCGGACTCGCTGATCGTGCACGGCGGCACGAGATGGATCCGGTTCCCATTGGTGAACGGCAGCAGTCCGAGCCGCTTGGCGGTGCGGACAGCCTCCGCCATAACGGGGCTGCTGCCGCCGGTCGGTGCGACGGGTTGCCGGGTGTGCGGGTCGCTGACCAGTTCCACCGCCCAGAAGACGCCGCGACCGCGGACCTCGCCCACGCTGGGGTGCCGCGCGGCGAGCTTATGGAGTTCGGGGCCGATCACGTCGGTGCCGATGCGCCGGGCGTTGTCGATGATGCCGTCGCGTTCCATGACGGTGATGGCGGCAGCGGCTGCCGCACACGCGAGGGGGTGGCCGGAGTAGGTGAGCCCGCCGGGATAGGGGCGGTGCGCGAAGTGGTCGGCGATCCGGTCGCCGATGGCGACGCCACCGAGCGGCACATAGCCGGAGTTGACGCCCTTGGCGAAGGTCAGCAGATCGGGGACCAAGCCCTCGTCGTCGCAGACGAACCACGCGCCGGTGCGGCCGAACCCGGTCATCACCTCGTCGACGATGAACGCTATGCCGTACCGGTCGCACAGCTCCCGCACGCCCGCGAGGTAGCCCGGCGGCGGCAGCATGATGCCGGCGGTGCCGGGTACGGCCTCCAGCAGGATGGCCGCGATGGTCCCGGGGCCTTCCAGCTCGATGACCTGCTCGAGATGTGCGAGCGCGCGCCCGCACTCCTCCGCCTCGGTCGCCGCGTCGAAGGCGCTCCGGTACAGATACGGGCCGAAGAAGTGGACCACGCCGGAGGTCCCGGTGTCGTTGGGCCAGCGGCGCGGATCTCCGGTCAGGTTGATCGCGGTCTGCGTCCCGCCGTGGTAGGAGCGGTAACGGGTCAGGACCTTGGGGCGGCCCGTGGTCAGCCGTGCCATCCGTACGGCGTGCTCGTTGGCGTCGGCGCCGCCGTTGGTGAAGAAGACCCGGTCGAGGTCGCCGGGGGTGCGCTCGCAGATCAGCCGGGCGGCTTCGGAGCGCTGGTCGTTGGCGTGCTGCGGGGCGACGGTGGCCAGGGTGCGGGCCTGGTGGGCGATGGCCTCCACCACGTAGGGGTGCTGGTGGCCGATGTTGGTGTTCACCAGCTGGGAGGAGAAGTCCAGCAGCCGGTTGCCTTCGCCGTCCCAGACGTAGGAGCCCTCGGCGCGGGTGATGACCATCGGGTCGAGTTCGGCCTGGGCCGACCAGGAGTGGAAGACGTGGCGGCGGTCGAGCTCGTAGGTCCGGGCGACGGCGCGGGTGTCGAGTTCGGTGTGGATGAGGGTCACGGCCGTGGTCTCCTTCAGGCGGTCTGTGGGTAGCCGAGGTTGAGGCCGCCGTGGCTGGGGGCCCGCCAGCGGGTGGTGACGACCTTGCCGCGGGTGAAGAAGTGCACGCCCTCGGTGCCGTGCGCATGGGTGTCCCCGAACAGGGAGCTCTTCCAGCCGCCGAAGCTGTAGTACGCCATCGGTACGGGAATCGGCACGTTGATGCCGACCATGCCGACCTCGACCTCGTTCTGGAAGCGGCGGGCGGCGCCGCCGTCGTTGGTGAAGATCGCCGTCCCGTTGCCGTAGGGGTTGGAGTTGATCAGTTCGAGGGCCTCGTCGTAGGTGTCCACCCGCAGGACGGACAGGACCGGTCCGAAGATCTCGTCCGTGTAGCAGCTCATGTCGGTGGTGACGTGGTCGAGCAGCGTGGGGCCGAGCCAGAATCCGTCCTGGCCGCCGTCGGCGCTGACCTGCCGGCCGTCCACGACCAGGCGGGCGCCGTCCTGTTCGGCCTGGTCGATGTAGGAGGCGACCCGGTCGCGGTGCGCGGCGGTCACCAGGGGGCCCATGTCGCTGTCCCGGGTGCCGTCACCGGTCCTGATGAGCCGGGCCCGCTCGGCGATCTTCGCGACCAGTTCGTCGGCGACGGGGCCGACCGCAACGGCGGCCGAGATGGCCATGCAGCGCTCACCCGCCGATCCGAACCCGGCGTTGACCATGGCGTCGGCGGCCCCGTCCAGGTCGGCGTCGGGCAGGACGACGGCGTGGTTCTTCGCACCGCCGAGGGCCTGCACCCGCTTTCCGTTGGCCGTCCCTGTGGCGTACACGTACTGGGCGATCGGTGTGGAGCCGACAAAGCTGACGGCCTTGACCGACCGGTGGGACAGCAGCGCGTCGACCGCGGTCTTGTCGCCTTGCAGCACATTGAAGACACCGGCCGGCAAGCCCGCCTCGGCCCACAGCTCGGCCAGCCACAGCGCGGCCGAGGGCGCCTTCTCGCTCGGCTTCAGTACGACGGTGTTGCCGGCCGCTATGGCTACGGGGAAGAACCACATGGGCACCATCGCGGGGAAGTTGAACGGCGCGATGATGCCGACCACTCCGAGCGGCTGCCGGACCGAGTGCACGTCCACCTCGGTCGAGGCGTTCTCGCTGAACCCGCCCTTGAGCAGGTGCGGGATGCCGCAGGCGAACTCCACGACCTCCTGGCCGCGGGTGACCTCGCCCAGCGCGTCGGACAGGACCTTGCCGTGCTCACCGGTGATGATCTCGGCCAGCTCGCCCTTGCGCTGGTTGAGCAGTTCGCGGAAGCGGAAGACGATGCCGATGCGCTTGGCCAGTGACGTGTCCCGCCAGTCCGGGAAGGCGGCGGCCGCCGCCGCGATCACGGAGTGGGAGTCCGCTTCGTCGGCCAGCGCCACCTCGCGGGTCACCGCGCCGGTCGCAGGGTTGGTCACTGCGGCAGCACGTCCGCTGGTGCCGGGGAACGCCTTGTTGTCGACCCAATGGCCGACGCGGGTCAGATCGCTGGTCGCTGCCACTGCTTCCTCGCCCTCGCTCGATCACTCACAGCAGGCAGACCCGCGGCGCCCGGGAAGCACGGCTCCGGGTGGGCGCCACCCGCCTGCCTGCTCCGAGGCTGCCAGAACACCGACCGACAATCTGTACAGACCCAAGGGGAGAAATTTACGATGCGTAAATGCAGCCGACCGTCCGGGAAGTACTCCAGCTATCCGCCATGGCAGCGGGCCGACCGCACATCATCGGCGGCCACGACCACCTCGACCGCCCGGTCCGCTGGGTGCACATCAGTGATCTCACCGATCTGACCGACCTCCTGGAGGGCGGCGAACTCGTCCTGACCACCGGGCTCCCCCTGGCCGACGGCGCACCCCGGGCCAAGGACTATCTGACCAGGCTGGCCGCACAGGACGTGGCGGGCCTCGTCATCGAGCTGGGCACCCATCTGAGCACCGTGCCGGAGCACCTCGGGCCCCTCGCCGACTCACTGTCCCTGCCCGTGGTGACCCTGTCCCGCAGGACCCGTTTCATCGAGGTCACCCAGCAGGTGCACCGGCTGATCGTGGCCGACCAGTACGAGGAGGTCGAGTTCGCCCGCACCACCCACGAGGTCTTCACCTCGCTCAATCTCGCCCGCGCGTCGACCACCGACATCGTCACGCGCGCGGCACAGGCACTGGGCACCCCGCTCGTCCTGGAGGACGTCAGCCGGCATGTGCTGGCCTTCTGCGCGCTGGACACCCCGACCACCGCCCTGCTGCACCAGTGGGCCGAACGCTCGCGACGCCACGACTCTGCCGACACCTCCGAAGACGGTTCCGGCTGGTCGGCCGTGCCCGTGGGCGTCGGCTCCGAGCGGTGGGGCCGGCTCGTCCTGCCCGTCCGGACGCCGGATACGTCCCGCGCGCGTATGGTCCTCGAACGCGCGGCCCAGTCGCTGCAGCTGCACCGGATGATCCAGCAGGAGCGTGAAGCCCTCGTCGCCCAGGCACTCGGCGGCCTCCTCGACGACCTGCTGAGCGGCCGGGTCGGCGAGGAGAGCGAGGCCATGGCGCGGGCGACCGCGCTGGGGCTGAGCCCGAGCAGCCGGTACGTACCACTGTCCGTACGCGTGCCACGACGCCCCGACACCGACGCGCTGACCCAGGGTGAGGTCGACCGTCGGCTCCTGACCGCGGTGCGCCAGGCGGTGGCCGCCACCGGCGAGAGCACGATCGCCTCCATACGCCGGGAGGGAACGGTCTCGGCGGTGATCTCCTGCCCGCCGAAGGGAGCCGACCACGCGCTGGGCGCCGTCTGCACCGGCCTGCGCGAACGGCTGACCGGACGGAGCGGCACCGACGGCTGGGCCGCCGGCACCGCACCGGCGTCCGCCACCCTCGTCGGCGCCGCGCAGGGCCTCGCCGAGGCGGAGCACGTCGCCGAGGTCGGCCTCACCATGCCGGAAGCAAACCGCCTCTACCGCTCGACGGACGTACGGCTGCGCGGACTTGTCGCCCTGCTCCGCGACGACCACCGTCTTCAGGCGTTCGCGGAGATCGAACTGGGGCGGCTGCTCGATCACGACGCGCGCACCGGCGAGAACCTGCTGGCCCTCTTGCGCACCCACCTCGAATGCTCGGGCTCCAAGACGCACACCGCACGCCTCACGGGTCTGAGCCGGCCCACCCTCTACAGCCGGCTGCGCGGCATCGAGAAGATCCTGGGCGTCTCCCTCGAAAGCGCCGAGTCCCGCACCTCCCTCCACACCGCGCTGATGGTCATCGACGCCCGCCGAGCCGACCACAGCGCGCCCCAGGGACCGGGAACAGCGGGGACCTGACCGGGAGATGAGCCGCAGGGAGCCTGCGGTGGCACGAGTGATCGGTACGGCCGAGAAGAGGGCCGGGTTCCCTCTTGGGCAGCAGCCCAGGTTTCCTCTTGGGCAGAATTGGGGGCCCTATTGACGCAATCCAACAACTCCCTACAAACTCCCGTGGTTCCGCGGGCCGCGCCGACCACGCGGCGATTCGACAACGACGAGGGCGGGAGCCACGGATGGCGATCTCACGACGAGCGGCCCTGGGCGGAGCCGCCGTGCTCGGCGGAGTGCTGGGAGCGCCGGTGGTGGGTCAGGCCCCGGCTGCGGCTGCCGGCCAGTCGGCCGCGACAGCGACCGTCCCCGCGTCGGGACGGACGGTCGACTTCCGGCGCGGGTGGCGGTTCGCGCTGGTCAACACCACAGGTGCCGACGCCCCGAAGCCGGACGACAGAGCACCGCTGTGGCGAGACGTGGACCTGCCGCACGACTGGAGCATCGAACTCTCCCCGGAGAAGGGCGAGCACACCACCGCGGGCAGCGGCTATCTGCCGGGCGGCCTGGGCTGGTACGCCAGGACCTTCACCTTGCCGGCCGAAGCCGCGGGGAAGCGGCTGTCCGTCGAATTCGACGGGGTCTACATGGACGCGCACGTCTACTGCAACGGCCGGCTCGTCGGCACGCACCCGTATGGCTACACCGGCTTCGCGCTGGATCTGACCGACCTGGTCCACACCGACGGAAAGACGCCGAACACCCTGTCGGTGAAGGTCCGCAACCAGGTGCCCAGCAGCCGCTGGTACTCGGGCAGCGGCATCTACCGAGACGTGCGCCTCATCCTCACCGACCCGGTCCACATCACCCGGCACGGCGTCACCGTCACCACGCCGAAGCTGAAGGAGTCGGTCGAGGCCGGCCACGCCGACGTCCGTGTGGAGGTCCGCGCGGTCAGCCACAAGCCCGGGTCGGTACGGGCACAGCTTTCGGCGGTCCTCAAGGACGCGGACGGCAAGACCGTGGCCGAGGCGAGCGCACCGGCGACGTTGGACGACCGCCCCGGCGCCACGCGGCTCGATCTGCGTATCGACGACCCGCACCTGTGGTCCTTCGACAAGCCGTACCGCTACACGGCCGTCACCCGGATCACCGTACGCGGCAAGGTCGTCGACGAGACGACCACAAGCTTCGGTCTGCGCTGGTTCGCCTTCGACCCGGCCCGCGGCTTCTCGTTGAACGGCGAGCGGGCGAAGCTGCGCGGCGTCAACCTCCACCACGATCTGGGCTCCCTCGGCGCCGCCTTCCACCCGGACGCGGCCCGGCGGCAGTTGACGGTGATGCGCGAGATGGGGGTCAACTCCCTGCGCACCTCCCACAATCCGCCCGCGCCGCAGGTGGTCGAGATGTGCGAGGAGCTCGGCATCGTGATGATGGTCGAGGCGTTCGACTGCTGGCGCACCCCCAAGAACCCGTACGACTACGGCCGGTTCTTCGACGAGCACAGCGATGCCGATGTCAAGGAGATGGTCCACGCAGCGAAGAACTCCCCCGCCGTGGTGATGTGGTCGATCGGCAACGAGATCCCCGACAGCACCAGCGAGGCGGGCGTGCCCATGGCGGACAGGCTGATCAAGGCCGTCAGGTCCATCGACACGACGCGGCCCGTTGTGCTGGGCTCGGACAAATACCGCACCGTTCCCGAGGACGGCTCTCCGCAGGACCGGATCCTGCGGATGCTCGACGGCGTCGGGCTGAACTACAACACGGCCGCCTCGGTCGACGCCCTGCACAAGAAGTACCCGAGCGTCTTCCTCCTGGAGGCCGAGTCGTCCTCGTCCACCTCCACCCGGGGTGTGTACGACAACCCCGGGCAGCTCAACACCGGTGAGAACTACACGCCCGGCAGCCGTGGCGCCTCCTCCTACGACAACAACCTGGAGACGTGGACCATGAGCGGCGAGTACGCCCTCAAGAAGGACCGCGACCGGGAGTTCTTCGCCGGCCAGTTCCTGTGGACAGGCATCGACTACCTGGGCGAGCCCACCCCGTACAACGACGTCTTCCCCGTCAAGTCCTCCTTCTTCGGCGCCGTCGACACCGCCGGCTTCGCCAAGGACCAGTTCTTTCTCTTCCGCAGCCAGTGGAGCGCGGAGCCGATGGTGCACCTGGTGCCGATGGACTGGACGACGCACCGGCGCAAGGAGGAGGTGACGGTGTGGGCCTACAGCAACGTCGGAACCGTCGAACTCTTCCTCAACGGGCGGTCGTTGGGCGCGAAGTCCTTCGACCGGAAGACGACCGAGGACGGCCGGAAGTACTGGGAGACGACCGAGGAGACCGGCGACGACAAGACGGTCACCTCCGGGCCGTACCCCGGCAGTTACACCAGCCCGAACGGCAGCGCGGGCAAACTGCATCTGACGTGGCAGGTCCCCTTCCAGCCGGGCAAACTCGTCGCGGTGGCCCGCCGGGACGGCGCCGAGGTGGCCCGGGACACATTGCGGACCGCGGGGGAACCGGCCGCCGTCCGGCTCATCCCGGACCGGAGGCGGATCACCGCCGACGGCCGCTCGCTGTGCTTCGTCACCGCCGAGGTCACCGATGCGCGGGGCGTCCTGGTGCCGGACGCGGACCACCGCATCACGCTCCATGTGACCGGTGGCGGAAGCCGCCTTGTGGGCGTGGACAACGGGCAGCAGGAGAGCGCGGAGAACTACCGCTCCCCCGTACGCGCCGCCTTCCACGGCAAAGCGCTCGCCATCGTGCAGGCAGGAGGGGACTCCGGACCGGTCACCGTCACCGCACGCGCGGACGGGCTGCGGTCCGGATCGACGAGGATCCAGGCCACCGGCGGGGGCCGCGGGCACGACGCTGCCGCCGCTCTGCCCGCCCCCGACGCGGCGCGAAAGCCGCAGCAGACGCAGCAGCCGGAACGAGGCGACGGGCCCAGCGCGGACGCGAGTTTCTCCGGCGCGCCCGACACCGTGCCCGCGGCCATGCTCGACGACGATCCCGCCACCGGCTGGTCGAACTTCTACCGGATGCCGGCGACAGCGCTGCTGCACCCGGTCAGCAAGGCCCACGCCGAGGACTGGGTGTCGCTCGGCTGGCCGGACCGCAGGCGCGTCAGCGGCCTCGAGGTGTCGTTCACCGTGGACGAGACCCACGCGCTGCCGAAGGCGCTCGCCGTCAACTACTGGAACGGCCGGGCGTACGTGCCGGTCGACCATCTCCGCGTCAGCTGGGCACCGGGGTCCGGCGAACCCACCCGCATCACGTTCGACACCGTCGCGACCACCAGGGTGAGACTCGCCATGACCAGCCCCCGCCCGCACGAGGACAACGGCTTCCTCCGAATCGTGCGCCTCACAGCCCGGACCGCCACCGAGGGGGCGGACGGCCGCCGGGACTGAGCCACCGCACGTCGCCTCCCTCACGTGCCGCAGCCACCTCCCTCACGCCGCACGCCGCCTCCCTCACGTCCACGTCCGAGGCCCTCTCCTTCGGGTCCGGGCGAGCGGACCGATCGCTGTCGGCCGCAAACGCCGGAGCCGACAGCTGTGCGTCGTACGACAGCCGTCCCAGGGAGCCGTCCGGGCCGACGGGCAACCGCCGACACTGCCCGGTCGGCTCCTGACGACGGCCGCCGGACTGTGTGATGGCCCACAGCCGCGCTGCTTGTCGGGCCGACCGGAGCGTGCGGGCCGGGTGCTGAACACCGGTGATCCACCGGGCAATTACCGCGGACGGGCAGGCCATGCCGGGCGCCAGGACCCGCGGCGGGCTCGGTCCGGCGCGCCGGTGCGCCCCTGGAATGCCTCCACAATTCAAGGCGATCCGTACATCCTTCCGCGCCTCAGAACGATCATGCATGACGACGTGATCATGCATGCAGAAAGCACCCGTACATGCCCCGTATATCCCGAGCCGCCGCCGACAGGCGGCGTCCCGGCGCGCTGATCGGCCCCTTGTGCGCCCTCGGCCTGCTGGCCGGTCTGACCGGCTGTGCGCACGGCCAGGCCACCGACCGCTCCGGAAGACAGCACATCAGCGGCCCGCCTGTGCAGGCCGCACCCGTCCCCACCGGCGCCTGGGCCGGAGCGGGCGCCCCCGTCCGCACGGCGGAATCCGTGCTCCAGATCGTCGCGCACCCGGACGACGACCTGTTCTTCGTCAACCCGGAGATCGCGCAGTCGATCCGCTCGGGCCGCCCGCTGACCACGGTGTATCTGACGTCCGGCGAGGCCGACGGCGTCAACGCTCCGCGCAGAAACCTGCCGGGAGCCGCCGCACCGGCACGCAAGCGCCGAGAACGGGGTACGAAGGCCGCGTACGCGGAGGCCCGGCAGAACGGCATACGCGCCGCCTACGCGGAGATGGCCACCGGGGACCGCTCCACCCCCTGGAAGCGCACCGTCCTGCGCACGGCGGGCGGCGGCTTCGCCGAGCTGGACACGCTGCGGGGGCACCCGCACATACGCCTGGTGTGGAACCTCCTGCGGGAAGCCGGCAGCATCACCGGGCACCGCCCGCACAGCCTCCACGGCCTGTGGCGGGGCGAAACGGCACGGCTGGCCTCACAGTTGACGTCCGCGGGACCGGTCACCCGGCATTTCCGCTACACCCGGGAGCAGCTCCTCGACACTCTGGCCGGCTATCTGCGCCACTTCCGGCCGACGCAGATCCGGATGCAGGACCCCACGCCCGGCCGGCTCGACCGCAACGGCAAGTACGCCGACCACCAGGACCACTTCGCGGGCGCCCGCTTCGTGCAGGAGGCCCTCGCCCGGCACGCGGCCGAGGCGGCGGAGGGCAAGGCCCCGCACTTCACCGTCGAGACCTATCTCGGCTACTTCAACGGCGGCCTGCCCCACGTCCTCGGCGGCAGAACGGCGGAGAACAAGCTCCGCACCCTGGACACCTACGCCTGGGCCGACCGCGCCGAGCGGCGCTGCCGGTACCGGGCCGGCTGCGGCGATTTGAAGATGGTGCCCAGACAGCAGCATCAAGGCTGGTCGCACGGCATACGGCACACCAGCGGCGACTCCGTCTCGTGGCTGCGGGCCGACAGGGACGGCTCGCTGTGGGCGTACTCCGTCCTCGACGGCAGGGTCGCCGTCCGCCACCGGCCCGCCGGGGCAGACGCCCACTGGCGCGCACCGGTTCTGCTGCCCGAGACGGGGATCGACCCCGCGCTCAGCACCGTGCGCCTGCCGGACGGGCACACGGCCCTCTTCGGCACGCGTACCGTCACCGAGGACGGCCCCGGCGGCTACCGCAAGGAAGTCGGCTGGATCGTGCAGCGCCCCGGCGGCGGCTTCGGCCCGTGGCAGCCCCTCGGCGCCCCCGAATCCGGGGACGACGCGGGCCTCTCGGACATCAGCGCCCCGGCAGTCGCCGTCACCCCCGACGGCACCGTGACCACCGTCGTCCGCACCAGCCGACACCGGCTCAGCGCCCGTGTCCGCCTGCCGGACGGCAGTTGGAAGCCGTGGCAGGCGCTCGGCGGCAGCGGAGTGCACGGCGACCCGGCCGTCGCCGTGGACGGCGCGGGTCGGCTGCACGTGTTCGGCGCGACGTCGAGGACGGTCCTCACCTGGAGCGGTCCGGTCTCCGGCACGCTCTCCGGTCCCCGTGCCACCGGGCTGCCCGCCGTCACCGGTCCCTTGACGGTGCATCGCGACGGCCGGAACGCCGTGCGCCTCTACATGCGCGCCCCCGGCTCCGGGCACATACTCACCGCGCGGGTCGGCGCCGCGCCGCCCGGCAGGGCGTCGAGTGCGGCGACGCGGCCCTCGCGTGTCACGGACCCCTCGCGTGTCACGGACCTGGGTGGGGCAGCCGGCTACGGTCCTGTCGCCGTCACCCCGCTCCGCGACGGCCGCACCCTGCTCGCCGCCCGCGCGGAGAACGGCGATCTCCAGACGGCCGTCCTCGACGAGCGCCCCGGCGCGGCTGCGGCCGCGTCGCGGGCCGAGCCGGTGTCCTCGCGGGTGCGCTGGAGCAGAACAGGCTTCCTGTTCGCCGGCGCCCCCGCAGTTGTCCCGGCCCTCGGAGGCCGGGGAGCCGATCTTGTGGTGGAGGGCCTGGACGGCCGCCTGTACTGGGCTCGTACCGGCGAGCACGGCACCTCGGGCTGGCACCGCGCCTGACCGTGGCGGCCGGGAGGTCGCCCGGCGCCCGCTGCCCGACCTCGGCTGACGACGCCGCCCGACGGGCCGGAGACGACTCCGGCCCGGCGGGGCCACACCGTCGGGTCGGGCGCTTCAGCGGATGGGCTGGCCGACCGCCAGCATGTTCCCCTCGCTGTCACGGAACCAGGCGCCGCGCTCACCTCGTGCGCCCTTGCTCGGGTAGTTCCCTTCGACCTCGGCGATGCCGTTGCTCGTCCGGAGCCCCGGCACGTCGACATCTTCGAAGACCACGCCACGCCGTTGGAGCTCCGAGACCGCCGCCTCGATGTCGTCGACCTCCCACGCCATCTGCGTGAAGGTGCCGGCAGCGGCTCCGGTCGACCTGAACAGGGCGAACTCCACGCCGCCGCACCGGTACAGCAGCCCACCGGGCCGTTCGTCGACGGGCTCCAGACCCAGCTGCTCGGAGTAGAAACGCCGCGCTCGGTCCAGGTCCTGGGCCGGAAGCCTGGTCGCGGGGCGTGCACCGGCCAGCACGTTCCTGTCGTCTGCGTTCATGTCCCCACTGTGTCGCCTGCGGCCGCGCGAGGGGTGGAGGCGACAGGCACGCGTCTCGGAGAGGGCGCGGGATTCAGCCGAGTGAGGTCAGAAACCGAGCGCGGTCAGGAGCGCGGGGGACGGGATGCGCCACGCTCCGCGTTCTTCTCCTGCTCCTTGAGCCGCTTCTCCTTGAGGCGTACCGCCTCTTTCCGCACCTCGGCCTGGGTGGCGCGTTCCTTTCGCAGCCATTCCGGGTCGGCGCTCTTCAGCTCCTCGATCTGCTCCGTGGTGAGCGGCTCGGTGACGCCACCGCGGACGAGGCCCGAGGTGGAGATGCCCAGCTTCGCCGCGACCACAGGACGGGGGTGCGGGCCGTTGCGGCGCAGCTTCCGCAGCCACTCGGGCGGATCGGCCTGCAGCGCGTTCAGCTCGTCGCGCGAGACGACGCCCTCCCGGAACTCCGCGGGGGTGGCATCGAGGTACACACCCAGTTTCTTCGCCGCGGTCGCGGGCTTCATGGTCTGGGTGCTCTGGTGCGACGTCATGGCGTCCAGCATATCGAGCGTGTGTGCCGCCTCCGACCACGCCCGGGTAGCCTGGCCACGTGACAGGCTCGGAAGCTCCCCCTTCGTTCCGGCTCGCGTACGTCCCGGGCGTGATCCCCACCAAGTGGGTGCGGATCTGGCAGGAGCGACTGCCCGACATTCCCTTGCATCTCGTGGCGGTGTCCGCCGCCGAAGCGCCCGGCGTACTGCGCCGTGGCGGCGCCGACGCGGGTTTCGTACGGCTGCCTGTCGACCGTACGGAGCTGAGCGCCATTCCCCTCTACACCGAGACGACGGTGGTCGTGGTCCCGAAGGACCACCTCGTGACGGCGGCCGACGAGGTGTCCGCCGAGGACCTGGCCGACGAGATCGTGCTGCACCCCCTCGACGAGGTGCTGGACTGGGAGCAGCGGCCCGGACAGGCAGCGAAGGAGCGCCCCGCCACGACGGCGGACGCCGTCCAGCTGGTGGCGGCAGGGGTCGGTCTGCTCATCGTTCCGCAGTCGCTGGCCCGCCTGCACCACCGCAGGGATCTCACCTACCGGCCGGTCACGGACGCTCCCCAGTCGCGGGTCGCGTTGTCCTGGCCGGAGGAGAAGACCACCGACATGGTGGAGGACTTCATCGGGATCGTCCGGGGGCGGACCGTCAACAGCTCACGGGGCCGCCGCCCCGCCCCGGCACAGCCGAAGGAGAAGCGCCCCGACGCGGGGGGCGCGCGGCGGAAGCCCGCCGCCCACAAGCCGACCGGCAGGGGCAGGCGCACGGGTTCCGGCGGCGTCGCGAAGGGCGGCAAGCGCGGCAAGCCCCGCCGACGGTCGTAAGCGCGGCAGCCCGTCACACGGCAGCGCCGCACGCGGCAGCCCGCCACCCGGCAGTACGCCAGCGGCAGTCCGCCACCCGGCGGCGCAGCTCCACCCCGGCAGCAGGGTGGCGGCCCGGCGGAACAGCAGGCCGCCACCGTCTGCTTCCGCTCTCTACACCACCGCTCCCGAGCCGTCCGTACCCCGTCGCCCAGCCGGTTGTTCCCGGCGCGGCTGTGGCCGGCGCTGTTCCAGTGCCACGGCCAGCGGCGTCGCCGTCAACACCGTGGAGGCCACCCCGAAGAGGACGCCGGCGAGCAGGGCCACCGAGAAGTCGGTCAGCGAGGTGCCGCCCAGGAACATCAGGGCAGCGAGGATGAACAGCGCGCCCATGCCGGTGTTCACGGTGCGCGGCAAGGTGCGCAGCACAGCGGCGTCGGCCAGCTCCGGCAGCGGCGTGGCGCGGTCCGCGCGGCGCATGCCGCGGAGCCGGTCGAGGACGACCACCGTGTCGTTGACCGAGTAACCGACGACGGTGAGCAGCGCGGCGAGGAAGACACTGTCGACGGGCTTGCCGAGCCAGGCGAACAGCCCCACCACCAGCAGGACGTCCTGCACCATCGCCGCCACGGCCGCCGTGGCCAGCGTCCAGCGGAACCTGATGCTGAGGTACAGCAGCTGCGCCCCGACAGCGATGGCCAGCGCGAGCAGGGCCTTGTCCCGCAGTTCGCTGCCGAGGCTGGGCCCCACCAGTTCGTCCCGCTCGACCGAGACGGTGCCCCCGGTCGGCTCCAGCCCTTCCCGGATATGGTCCCGTTCCGCGTCGGTGAGCTCTTCGGTGCGTACGGAGATGCCGCCGTCGCCCGCCTCCTGCACCACCGCGCGGGGGAAGCCCGCGTCGGCCACGGCCTTGCGCGCGGTCTCGGCGTCGACGGACCGGCTGGTGCCGTACTCGACCAGCCGACCCCCGGTGAACTCCACACCGAACTCCAGCCCGCGGAGCCCGATTCCGGCGAGAGCCACCAGCACCACTCCGGTCATGACGCTCAGCCACAGGCGGGGACGACGCGCGAAACGCGGTCCGCGCGCAGCCGGCCAACGGCGCAGCCGGGAAGAGCCGGTAAGGCCCGTGATCCGGGGACGACGCCGCACCCAGCGGCGCCGTACCGCCCACTCGGCGAGCACCCGTGTGATGACCATCGCGGAGATCATCGAGGCGAGGACGCCCAGCGACAGGGTCACGCCGAAGCCCTTGACCGGTCCCGTCGCGAAGAAGAACAGCAGCCCGGCGGCCAGCAGCGTGGTGACGTTCGAGTCGACGACGGCGCTGTACGCCTGCCGGAATCCGGTGCGCAGCGCCCGCCGCAGGTCCCGCTCCCGCCGCTCCTTGTCCGGCCGCAGGCTGGGCCGGCCGTACTCCTCGCGGGCCCGTTCGAAGACGAGGACGTTGGCGTCCACCGCCATCCCGATGGCGAGCACGAAACCGGCGAGTCCCGGCAGCGTCAGCGTGGCCCCGAGAGCGACGAGTGCCGCGTACGAGATCAGCCCGTACAGCGCGAGAGCGACCGTGGCCAGCGCCCCGAGCAGGCGGTAGACGACGGTGATGAACACCGCGGTGCACACAAGTCCGATGACTGCCGCCTGGGCACTCGCGCGGATGGCGTCCGCGCCCAGCGAGGGCCCGACCGTCCGCTGCTCGACCACCTCGACCGGGACGGGCAGCGCGCCGCCCTTGATCAGAGCCGCGAGGTCCTTGGCCTCACCGTCACCGAAGTCACCCGTGATCTGGGTGGATCCGCCGGTGATACCGGTACGGCAGGCCACACCCTCCTGGATGCGGGGCGCCGAGACGATCTGGTCGTCGAGGACGATCGCCACCCGCCGCTGCGGGGCGTCCGGCGGGCGGCAGGCGGCCCGGCCGGTCAGTTCGGCCCAGGCATCGGAGGCCCCGTCCCGGAAGTCGACGGTCACACTCCAGCCGCTGCCCTGCGCGGTGTCGAGCTGCGGCTCGGCGTTCTTCACCCCCTCACCGGTCAGGGCCGTCGGCCCCAGCCGCAGGAACGTGCCCTTGGTGTCGGGATCGGGCAGGAGCCTGCTGCCGTCCTTGCCCCGCTCCTGCCGCGCGTCCTGCGCGGGTCCGCGCCCGGTCGTCTCCGCCACCGGGTGGAAGGTCAGTTGGGCGGTACGGCCGATCACCTCGGCGGCCTTCCGGGGATCCTGCACCCCGGGCAGTTCGACGACGATCCGGTTCTCCCCCGCGCGGGACAGCGACGGCTCGGCCACGCCCAGTGCGTCCACGCGCTGTCGGAGTACCTCCAGCGCACGGTCGGTGGCGGCACCGTCGGCCCGGACGCCGGGGCCGTCCCGGGTCTCGAGAACGATGTGTGTTCCGCCCTTGAGGTCCAGCCCCAGCCGGGCCGGGGTCGTCAGGGCGAAGAAGAGCGAGATTCCCACGACAACAAGCGCGAGCAGCGCACGCCACATCGGCGCGCGGGAACGGTGCGGAGCACCAGCGGTACGAGTACGGCGAGGCGTACGGGACAAGACCACTCCAGGCTGAAGAGGCACCGCGCGACAAGCGCGGCGCACATGGCAGCCGACCGCTCACCTCCACACCGCGACGCACATGGCGGGGCACGGCAGCGCATGACCTACCGCCCCGCGCGCCACACCGCAATACCTGCGCCGCAGGAGACACACGGGGGGCCGGTGTATCCGCCGTACGACACGTGTGGTCCGGCGTACGACGCGTGTGGGTCCGGCGCACGACGCGGGCCCCGTGGCCGTACAGCGACGCGGCAACGCGCAGCGGCATCCGGCGCGGACAACGGCCCAGGTCAGGCCGTCACAACGGCATGCGGGCACATGCCTGTTGTCCGGGACGGAGCGGGCACGGGCGAGGGACGCGGCCCGGGCGCGGGAGGGAGTCGGCCGACTCGGTCAGACGTCGAGCGGCGTACCGGGCGGGCCCCGGCTGGTGCGCGGGTCGTGGGAGGAGCGCGGCGGTGCGCGTTCCTGGGACGGGCCGCCGGTGTACCGGCTGACGAGCGGCGCAGCCGCCGTAACCGGGGCGGTGGTCTGCACGGCCGGAGGGTGGGTCGGATGGCCGGGCGGACGCACCTCGTGCGGTGCCGTCGCGATGGCGCTGTGCGCGACGGCCTTCCGCCGGGTGTCGGGCCGGGAGAGGGAGGAGCGGGCCTCCCCGCTGTGCTGGGCTCCCCGGTCCACCGTCACGGTGCCGGTCGGCGGCGGGCTTCCCGGCACGGGAGCCGCCGCCGCGGCGCCCGCCAGAAGCAGCAGAGCACCCCAGAACAGCGCGAGAACCGCGGACACGGAACGGCGCGAGGAAAGACCTTGCGAGCGCGGCTGCATGGTCCCTCCCCCGTCGAACGCCCGTGTCCAGTGCGGGCCAGTCTACGCGGCGTACTTCGAACGGAACGGGCACACAGCAGATCACCGCCGGGTTTCCGGGGCAGCGGGGCGGATCGGCACACGGGCCTGCGGCGGCAAGACGGTGACCCCGTGACCGACACCCCGCCCGCCTGCGCGGAGAGGGCGGGCCCGGAGCCTGGGACAGGACGTCACCAGGGGGCGTGGTAGTGGCCGGTGGCGGCGCGCCACAGTGCGGAGAAGGCGGCCTTCGGCCGGTCGTTGAAATTGCCGGCCGGGAGGTTGCCGAGCAGGTCCAGTACGGCACTGAGGTGCCCGCAGTCCGCGGCCTTCTCGATGAGCTCCTCGGTCGGCCTCCCGCGTTTGGCGCGTGGCGTCCTGAGCAGCTCGGCGTGCGCCTCGGCGAGGGCCGCGACGTCCTCGTCGGTCGGTGTCGGCGGCAGGGACCGGCTCGGCGCGCCGTCCGCGATTGCCTGGGCGCGCTCATAGTCCTCGTCGGGTATGTACCACGAGTCGGCGAGCCATGAGCGGAGCAGATCGGGCCTGCCGAGCTCGACCAGCGGCTTGATCATGCTGGACGGACGGTCCCTGGGCGGGACGCAGGCTGCGAGGAACTCCTCGGCCAGGTCGAGCCGATCGGTGTTCAGCAGACACAGCAGCCACGCCTCCGAGTAGATGCCGTTGGGACGATTGAACCGGCGCTCCTCCTCGGGGAACGTCCACAGCGACCGCGCCTCGTCGACACGCCCGCACTCGGTGAGCGCCCAGATGACCGCGAGACGGTTCTGCCATGCGTTGGTTTCCGGCTCGATGGCATCGCGCGCGCGGGCGAACCAGGCGTCGGCGGCGGCCGTGTCACCCAGCGCATGGTGGGCACCGGCGATCGCGGAGGTGACGCGGGCGACGTTGTACGGACCGAGGGCCGACTCCGCGCCCGCCTGGGCGAAGTCGAAAGCGGCGCGGGCCTGTTCGCTCCGGCCCGCACGGGCCAGGATCGTGGCCACGTGGGCGGACGCCACGACGCGCTCGTCGGCGTCGGGCACCGCCGCGAGCAGTTCCGCCGCGCCCTCGGCCTCCCCTCGCCGTGCCCGAAGCCGTGCGGCGTCACCGAGGCTCTCGTTCACGGCGAATTTCCAGTTGTCCCCGAGTGCGGAGACGGAATCCCTGGCCGCCGAGAAGAGGTCGTCCAGCGTCGCGGTGTTGGGCGGTGGCCAGGCTCCGTCCCCTTGGGCGGCCGCATGTGCGCCGACTGCCCCCGTGGCGTACTCGGCACCGGCGGCCGCCTGCCTTTCGACGTACTCCTGGACGAAGAAACCCAGGCCGTCGTCCCCGAGCCGCTCGGCGGCGGTCCGCGCGTCCGGGACGACGTCGAGCCCGCCCCACCGCACCGGCCAGCCGAAACGCCGGTCGACGGACCAGGTCAGCACCGCGTCCAGCTCCTCCTCGCGGTCCGGCGGTGCGATGACCACGCCTTCCTCGAAAGCCGCACACCATGTGCGGTCGTCGAGCGGGAAGTTGACGTTCTGCTCCTCGAATACGTAGTCGTCCTCGAAGAGGCGGGGGCCCGGTGGTTCGCGGAGGAATTCGAATTCGGCCAACAGCCCACCGGTGTCGGGCCGTCGGAAGGTCACCCCGGTCGACCCCACCTGGACTCGTACTCCGCCCGACCTGTCGGTCACCGGGCCGCCGGACCCGGCGGCGGCCTTCGGCCCGTCCTCCCCGGTGGCCCAGCTGATGCGCCTGGTGGCCAGGTCGGCGACGAGATTCCGCCTGTGCCGGTGGTCGTAGATGTAGAGCCTGCTGCCGTCGGGCGACCAGGTGGCCCTGTTCTCCGGCCACAGTTCGTCGCCCTTCTCCCGGAAGTCCTCGGGGAGGGTCTCGCCGAGCAGATACGGGTGCGAGGGCGAGGCGTAACCGGGCAGCCAGTACAGACCGCCCGCGTCTAGCGGAACTACGCACCCCTGGATGGTGCCCGCGCACCCGGCCCGGATGAACGCGCGCCTGCCGTCGGGGGCCAGCGTCCACTCCGGCGGCCGGCTGCCGCCGTCCGTCACCGACGCGCTGGCCAGCGGATATGTGTAGGTGGCGGAGTCGAAGGGGTCGAACACCCCGATCTGGTTGGTGTCGTAGGCGAGTCCGATCCTGGTGCTGTCGGCCGACCACTGGATGACGTCTTCGTAATCGGGCCAGCCGACGCCGCCTTCGATGCGGTCGAGGACGTTGACGCAGCGGCCACTGGCGACCTCCCAGATCTGCAACGCACCACCACGGTGGTAGTCGTCGCCGCCCCAGCTTCCGGTGGCCAGATAGCGTCCGCACGGGCTGAGCGCCGACGACTCGATCTCCGTGATGTGGCCGTATGGATGCTGCAACCGGGTGCCGTCGAGACCGCGGATCCGGCCGGTGGCGAAGCGGTGGGCCTCGGTGATTCCGTGGGTGCGCTCGAAGGACAGCAGTCGGTCCCGGAGCGGCGGCAGATCCCGCTCTGCCGCGAAAGCGGTCCAGTCCGCTTCCCGGAGGAGATCCAGCAGCGCTGCCGGGTCGGAGGCCGACGTCATGGACTCGTGGTCCGCGAAGATCCTTGCCGCAGCAGCGCCGATCCCGTCGCCGGGGGCGCGCTCGGCGGCCTCGTTCAGCACCGCGCGCAGCGCCTCCGCGTCATAGATTGGGATGCCGAGCGTGCTCGCCTTCCCGATCTTGTGGCCCGCCACGTCGTGCGCGGCGAAGACCAGGTCCGTCTTCGCGGACACCGAACTCGACACCCTCGCACCCAGCGCTTCGAGTCCCGCCTTCGCCGTGGCGTGCGACAGGTTGGGAAACCGACCCGTCAACGCCACTGTCCTTCCCCGTAGTTCCATGGCCGAGATCGTAAGACCCCCCACTGACACTCCGGCTGATCTCCAGACGCCTCCCGCGGGCGGTCAGGGCACGAGCTGCGACATCACGGCCTGCGGGAGCGAGGGGTTGGCGGCTGCCGCCTCCACCACCTGGAAGTCGTCGTCGAGCAGGTCGCTCAGCACAGCGGGCGGCAGTGCCGGGCGCCCGGCGGCGATGCGTCTCGCCTTGTCGTCCGCCAGGCAGCCGAGCAGCGCCGACGGTGTTGCCCGGCGGTGCCGCGCGATCTCGCGGAGGGCCCTGCGTACGGGCGGCTGCTGCTGTGCCAGGTGCTCCAGCAGCGCAGCGGACGCGTCCGGATTGGTGGCCACCTTGGCGACGACCCGGGCTCCGTGCCGGTCGGCCATCGCGCGCAGCCGGGATTCGGACAGGCCCGGGTGGCCGGCGAGGGACGCGAGAACCTTCGCGTCGGGGTCGGCGGCCAGCGCGTCGCGGATCGTCGCCGGCAGATCGCGCCGGGCGGCAACGAGCATCCGTACGGCCGGGCTCGGCGAGACGGCCAGCTCCTCGACCTCGGCCCGAGAGGCGGCGGCGACGCGGGGCAGCAGCACCGCACCGATCTTGGTGACGTCGGCCAGGCGGGCCAGCACATCCAGCGGCACACGGGGGTTGAACGCCACGGCGCGCCGCACCTCGGGGTCGGCGTCGGCGGCCAGCTGTCGCATCAGCGCCTCGCCGATCGCCGGGTTCTCCGCGAGATCGGCCCGGACACCACAGGAGGGGTCCCCCGCAAGCCGGGCGAAGACCTGCGGCGGCAGGCCAGGGCGGGCGGCCAGTGCCCAGCGCAACTGGAGCGAGGGGTGACCGGCGAAGCCGACGAGAACCTCGGCCGGTGTCGCCGGGTTACGAAGCGCCCTCTCGTACAGCTCGTGCAGGGTGGACTGGTGGGAGCCGTCGCACGCGGCGCCGGGCCGCAGTCGGCAGTCGGTGCGCGGGCAGTTGGGATCGTGCACGAAGGGCGTCGCCTCGCGGTCGCAGACCAGGCACTGCCGGACCGGTGGCAGGCCGTCGCCGGTGACCAGCCGTGCCAGTACAGCCGGTGGTGTCGCCTCGTTGGCCGCCACCGCGCTGCGCACCTCGGCGTGCGGATGCCGCGCGAGCCGGGCCGCCCTCGCCGGCGTCGTCCGGAGCGCGAGCTCCGCGACGACTCGTACATCGGCGTCGGTGGACAGTCTCTCGGCCACGTCGGGTGGCAGACCGGGACAGCCGGCCAGCTTCTCCCGGTGCTCGGCAACCGGATCCGAGGCCAGGAGGTGCGCCCATTCCGGACGGCCGGAGCCCTCCTCCAGCAGTGCGAGCGCAGCGCGTGGCTGCGTCGCCGGATCGGTGTCGGCGGCCGACAGCTTGCCCTCGTAGACGAGTTGTACTGCTGCGTGTTCGAACTGTGCGGCCAGCTTTGCCGTCTGCGTACGGCTGAGGTCGCTGCGGCAGGCGAGGGCTGTGGCAATGTCGTCGTCCGCCAACTCCATCAGCCGGTCGACCAGTTCGGACGGCAGGGCCGGGTTGGCGGCGAGCCCGCACAGCACGTGGTTCACACGAGCATCCTGCCCGGGCCGTGCACGCAGCGTCGATCCGCGGCCGGGTGCGGCGGCCGGTCCGCCACCCGGGCGGACTTCAACGACGAGGCTCGTTGGCCCATAGTCGGATCATGAATTTCTCACCTGATCACTCGCGCAGCTCGCACGACGGCGAAACGGCGGCCGTCCGCGGCCACTTCGGCGTCCGCGAGGCAACTGCCGCGGTGCTGACCGCCACGGTGGCCCTGTACATAGCGCTGGTTGCTTTCGGGAACATCACCGACTTCGACACCGACAGACAGTTCGTACGCCACGTACTGGCGATGGACACCACCTTCCGGGACGACGATCTGATGTGGCGCGCGATCACCTCGCATGCCTGGCAGGACGCGGCCTACATCGCGATCATCGGCTGGGAGACCCTGTCTGCGCTCGTGCTGATCGCCGCGACCTGGCTGTGGCTTCGGCGCCGCGACCTGCGACGGGCCCGCTTCCTGTCAACTGCCGGGCTGCTGATGCTTCTGCTGCTGTTCGGCGCGGGCTTCATAGGCATCGGCGGTGAGTGGTTCGCCATGTGGCAGTCCGAGAAGTGGAACGGCCTGGAGGCGGCCACCCGCGTCGTCCTGCTGAGCGGCCTCGCCCTGCTGACGGTGCTCTCCACGGGGAACCGCTCAGGTACCGCCGCTTCCGACTGAGGCCCGGCCCGCCGCGGAGGGCTCGGAGGGCGAGGGACCGGGCGCGTCCCCGCGGCGGGATCGGCCGTGCGAGCCCCCTTGCGCAACCGGAGCGCCGCGCTACTGTCCGTGGGAGCGCTTCCATTCGGTCGGCCTGAGCACCGCGTCGCAGCAGTGGGAGCGGTTCCATGCCACGGGGGTTCCACGGGAGCCCGCGGGGATCGACGGCTCGAAGGGGGCCGCCAGGATCCGCGCGGGCGCATCCCGCACACCACAGCGAACCGTTGGAGGAACACATCTCATGAGACAGCTCGCCGATCGACACCGCGGCAGTCGCGGTCGCCGGGCCGGACGGCTCGGCGCCGCCCTCGCCGCCGCCCTCGCCCTCACCGTCGGCCCGCTCGGCGCGGCCGGTTTCGCGCAGGAGTCCGGTTCCGACGTCCAGGCCAAGCTGGACAACCCGTACCAGGGCGCGCAGTTATATGTGAACCCGGACTGGTCCGCCAAGGCGGCCGCCGAACCCGGTGGCGACGCCGTCGCCGACGAGAGCACCGGCGTGTGGCTCGACCGCATCGCGGCGATCGAGGGCACTTCGGACGCCATGGGTCTGCGGAAGCATCTCGACACCGCGCTGCGCCAGGCCGCCGGCAAACCCATCGTCGTCCCGCTGGTCATCTACGACCTGCCAGGGCGTGACTGCGCGGCTCTCGCCTCCAACGGCGAGCTGGGGCCGCAGGAGATCGGGCGGTACAAGAACGACTACATCAACCCGATCCGCGACATCCTGCGCGAGTACTCCTCCCGCGCCAATCTGCGGGTGGTGACGACGATCGAACCGGACTCACTGCCGAACCTCGTCACCAACACCAGCGGGCGGCCCACCGCCACCCCGGAGTGCGACGAGATGAAGCGGAACGGCAACTACGTGGAGGGCGTCGGTTACGCCCTCGCGCAACTCGGCGCTGTCGGTAACGTCTACAACTACGTCGACGCCGGCCATCACGGCTGGCTCGGCTGGGACAGCAACCTCCAGCCCGCGGCCAACCTCATGTTCCAGGCCGCCAACGCGGGCGGCGCCACACCCGCGGACGTGCACGGCTTCATCGTCAACACCGCCAACTACAGCGCGCTGAAGGAGAAGAACTTCTCCATCACCGACACGGTCAACGGCCAGACAGTGCGGCAGTCGAAGTGGGTGGACTGGAACCAGTACGTCGACGAACTCGGCTTCGCCCAGGGCTTCCGGCAGGCCGCCGTCTCGGCCGGCTTCTCGTCCGACATCGGCATGCTCATCGACACCTCGCGCAACGGCTGGGGCGGCTCGCAACGGCCCACCGGGCCCGGTCCCACCACCTCGGTGGACGCGTACGTCGACGGCGGGCGCTACGACCGCCGGATTCACGCGGGCAACTGGTGCAACCAGGCGGGCGCCGGTCTCGGAGAGCGCCCGCAGGCCTCCCCGGCCGCCGGTATCGACGCGTACGTGTGGATGAAGCCGCCGGGTGAGTCCGACGGTTCCAGCACCGAGATCCCGAACAACGAGGGCAAGGGCTTCGACCGCATGTGCGACCCGACGTACAAGGGGAACGCACGCAACGGCTACAACCCCTCCGGAGCGCTGCCCGACGCGCCGCTGTCCGGTAAGTGGTTCCCGGCACAGTTCCAGCAGCTGCTGAAGAACGCCTCTCCGCCGGTGTCCTGAGAGCGGTCCACCGGCGTCCTGAGGACGGCTTGAGGGCGACCTGAGGACGGCCTGGGGACCGGCGCCGTCCGGCCCCACCCCCACGGACGGGTCGGCGGACCGATGAATCGACGCCCAGCGTCCGACGACGACGGCCGGGTCCGCACCCGCGGACCCGGCCGTTCCGCGTCGGTGGGCGCGAGCACCGCGGAGGCCGCCGCTCCAGCCGGCCGCTCCGGCCGGCCGCGGAGCCGGCTGCCGTTACGCAAGATTCACCTCGATGTATTGACGGCCATTCACTCGGACCCCAGCATGAATACCCCCATACAGAACCGCGGGGTGCGAGAAAGAAGGTGCAGCCGATGGCCGAAGTGGTGGAGCGGCGCTCGATCGACGTCGTCCCTGATGCGGAGCGACACGGCAAGGCGTTCAGTCAGTTCACTCTCTGGCTGGGTGCCAATCTCCAGATCACCGCCGTGGTGACGGGTGCACTTGCCGTCGTCTTCGGCGCGCAGGCCTTCTGGGCGGTGCTCGGCCTGCTGATCGGCAACCTGCTCGGCGGCGCTGTGATGGCGCTGCACTCGGCGCAGGGACCCCGGCTGGGGCTGCCGCAGATGATCTCCAGCCGGGCCCAGTTCGGGGTGCGGGGCGCGGTGGTGCCGCTGGCGCTTGTGATCGTGATGTACATCGGTTTCTTCGCCAGCGGCAGTGTGCTGGCCGGCCAGGCGGTCGGAGAGCTGACCCACCTCGGCGAAACGCCGGGCATCATGCTGTTCGCGCTGGTCACCGCGGTGGCCGCCGCGGTCGGTTACCGGGTCATCCACGCCCTGGGCAGGGTGGCGAGCCTGGTGTGCGCGCTCGCCTTCGTATATCTGGGCTTCCGGCTGCTGGAGCGCGCGGAGCTGTCCGAGCTGCTCGCCGATCGCACGTTCTCCTTCCCGCTCTTCCTGCTGGCGGTCTCGCTGTCCGCCTCCTGGCAGCTGGCCTTCGGCCCGTACGTCGCCGACTACTCGCGCTATCTGCCGCGGGCCACCTCGGCGCGCGCCACGTTCTGGTGGACGCTGAGCGGCTCGGTGCTGGGCTCGCAGTGGTCCATGACGTTCGGCGCGCTCGCCGCCGCGGCGGCCGGCCCGGCGTTCGTGGGCCACGAGGTGAGCTATGTCGTGGGGCTGGGCGGGGTCGGGCTCATGGCCTCGTTCCTGTACTTCGTCATCGCCCTGGGAAAGCTGACGATCAACGTCCTCAACACCTACGGCGGCTTCATGTCGATGGTGACCGGCGTCAGTGGTTTCCGGGGCCAGCGCGAGCTGGGGCCGCGGGCCCGGGCCGGCTACATCGCCGCCATCATGGTCGTCGGCACGGCCGTGGCGCTGGCGGGCAAGGACAGCTTCCTGACCTCCTTCAAGGACTTCCTGCTCTTCCTGCTCACCGCGTTCACGCCCTGGTCGGCCATCAACCTCGTCGACTACTACCTCATCGCCAAGGAGCGGTACGACCTGCCGGCTCTCAGCGATCCGCACGGCCGGTACGGCGCCTGGCGGTGGAAGGCCCTCGCTGTCTACGCCATCGGTCTCGCCGCGCAGTTCCCCTTCCTGGTGACCCACTTCTACACCGGCCCGCTGGTGGATCCGCTCGGCGGGGCCGACATCTCCTGGCTCGTCGGGCTGGCCGTGCCCGCCGCGCTCTACTGGGTGCTGGCGCGTAGCGACACCGCGCACATTCCGGCCCACACCATTTTGGCTCCGCCGGCAGCGAGGGAGGCCGCGCCTGAGGCTCCGCGCGTGCCGTCGTGACCCCGCCCGGTGTGCGCCGCGCTCCCCCGAGGGTGCCCCTGTCCGCCGCTTGCGGGCTGCGGCTACGTCGTGGCTGGTGGGGGCACCACCCGGCCGGAGGCTGGGGGAGCAGTTCCCCGCGCCCCTGACGGGGCGCGGGGGTCTGCGAAGCTTGGGCAGGCTGCTCCCCCAGCCTCCGGCCAGGAGGTGGTGCCGGGTGACGTCACGCGCCCCTGTGGGTGGTTCGGACGCCGGGAGGGACGGCAGTCGGTCCCGGGGTTTCGCCGCCCGTGCGGGGCATCGCGGCCCGGGTCCAGCGGACCAGGCGGTCGAGAACCTCGAGCACGAACTCTTGGCGCCGAGGCGGAAGAAAGGGCCACGTCAGCCACGCGGGGGCGGACAGCAGCACGACTGCCAGCACGGGCAGCAGGAACAGTGCGGCGAGGAACGGGCGCGACAGCCACATGGGCATACGTCAACCTCCAGGGTCTTCCCCGAAAGGGAACCGTGCTGGACGGCGACGCGAACTGGGCACCCCAGGCGCACCAGCGCATGGAGTCTCCGGCGGGAGCCGACATCCAGAGTTGCTGGGACCATACCCCCGATGCCGCCTATACAACCTGGAGTTCGAGCAACGCGGTCGCCTCAGCGGCGGGGGGATCATCGAAGTAGCCCGTGCCGAAGACCTCGGGGAAGACCGGCCGTCCACTGCGCACCACGTCGTCGAGCCGCTCCCAGCCGCGCACCATCAGCGGGTCCGTGAAGACGTCGGCGAGGGCGGCCAGGGAGCGGGGCGCGTCGCGGCGCAGCGCGGCACAGACTGCCGTCAGGGCGTACGCTCCGGCTTCTCCACGGCTCCAACTCCCCGCCGCGGGCTGCCGGTTCCTCCGAACGGTCCCGACCACTCGGAGATCATATTTAGGTGAGCCCAGCCTTTGCGTCTCTCCCCGCAACAGACGCCGGGCCCGCCCGCACTGCAGTTGGGCACCGCCCGAACGGAAGGCCGGATGCCCGTATCCGCCCGTTCACGCCGGAAGCCTTGACGCTGGTCCAGACCTTCGGCACGGTGCGTGCCGTGAGAGCGCTCATCCACCCCCCACTGTTAAGGAGCGCATCGTCATGGTTCGCCATGGAAGGAGACACCGTCGGCGCCGCCCGGCATTGCTGGTCGCAACGCTGACGGCCCTCGGCGCGCTGGCGCTGCCGACGGCGCAGGCCGACGAGGCCTCGCCGCAGCGGCGTGCGGAGGTCGGCAAGAAAGCACAGGTCACCCAGGAGGTGTGGCGCACCGACTTCGACGGCGCCGCAGGCTCACTGCCCTCCGGGGACGACTGGATCATCGACACCGGCCACGGCTATCCCGGCGGCCCGCCCAACTGGGGCACCGGCGAAGTGCAGACGTACACCGACAAGCCGGAGAATGTGCAACTCGACGGCGACGGACATCTGAAGATCACCGCCCTCAAGGAGGGCGACTCCTGGACCTCGGCCCGCATCGAGACGAGGCGCACCGACTTCGCGGCGCCCGAGGGCGGCAAGCTGCGCATCTCCGGGAGCCTCAAACTGCCCGAGGTCTCCGGGGAGGGGGCGCTGGGCTACTGGCCGGCCTTCTGGACGCTGGGCGCCGACTACCGGGGCAACTACCAGAACTGGCCCGGTGTGGGCGAGTTCGACATCATGGAGAACGTCAACGGCCAGAGCGCCGCGCACGGCGTCCTCCACTGCGGCGTCAACCCCGGCGGGCCCTGCAACGAGACCCAGGGCATCGGCAAGAACGCCACATGTGGCGGCACATGCCAGGGCGGCTTCCACGAGTTCGCCATCGAGCTCGACCGCACCGGCGCCACCGAGGAGTTGCGCTGGTACCAGGACGGCCAGCACTTCCACACCGTGCGGGAATCCGACATGGACGCCGCCACCTGGAAGAACGCCACCGACCACGGCCATTTCATCCTGCTCAACCTGGCGATGGGAGGCGCGTTCCCCGACGGCGTCGCCGGCCACCCGACCCCCACCGCCGCCACCGCGTCCGGCGGCTCACTGCTCGTCGACCACGTCGCCGTGGACGTCACCGCCCCCGCAGCGCGATAGCTCCACACACGAACGCGCGGCTCCGGCCTGGACCGGGGCCGCGCACCGCGTGCTTGGGGCACTCAGCGGTGTTCCCCGGGCTTCAGCGGTGCTGCTGGAAGACGGCGACGGTGCGGGCGGGGACGGTGAAGGTGCCGGTCGACTTCTCGTATCCGGACTGCTTGACCACCGGATCGGTACCGGCAGCTTGTACGGGGTGGAGCCGGTACCCGCGTGCGGCGGCGCCCGGGAGGCGCTGGGTCTGCTGTTGTGGGGTGGCGTTGAGGACCAGCACCAGATTGTCCAGCTGAGCGGTAACCACGCCGGGCGTCTCGCCGGCCGCGGGTCCGGACAGCGGGAAGGAGAGTGAGCGCTGCACCTCGGCGGTGGTCCTCTTGCCGAAGGCGGGCTCGGTGGTGCGGATGCGTACGAGGTCGCGGTAGGCGGCGGCGGTGGCCGAGATCTGCGAACAGCCGGGCGTCAGGCGCGGGTTGGTGAGCAGAGGCTTGGCGTACTGCCACTTCGGTTCGTTGTCGGCGGCCGGGGGCAGACCACGGCCGAACCCGTTGCCGCGACGGCAGTCCCAGTGCAGAGCGTTGAACCAGTCGCCCGAGTCGTAGGAGTTGCGGTCCAGGGACTTGGAGCGGAGCAGATCGGAGCCCGCGTGGGAGAGTGCCGGGCCCTGCGAGAGGGCGGCGGTCGCCATGCCGAGCACCTGCATCCGGGAGCGGTCACCGGGCGTCGTGGTGGGCGGCAGTTTGAAGGCGAGCGCGTCGTAGAGCGTCTCGTTGTCGTGCGCGTCGGCGTAAGCGAGGGCGTCGCCGGGCCGCTCGGCGTACCCGGCGGGTGCGCCGTTGTAGTCGACTTCCGAGCCGGTGACGCGGCGGCCGCGGGAGTCGGTGAAGCGGTAGCCGGCGAGGTTGCCGCTGAGCCCGACCTTGATCAGGTCCTGGTAGTGCAGCAGGCGTACCCGCTGCTGTGCCCGGCTGCCGTTGGCGGGTGCGGAGTTGGGGTCGGTGTAGAGCCCGGAAGCGAAGCCCTGCACACGCGGATCCTCGTCGAAGGGGCCGCCGCCGCGGATCGCGTCCCGGGCCCGGTCGGAGAAGGTGGCGATGCCGGTGCCCGCCATGTTCTTCTGGGTGGCCTGGGTGAACCGGGCGTCGTCGGCGATCTCGCCGAAGTTCCAGCCTTCGCCGTACAGCACGATGTTCTTGCCGTCCACTCCGTCCCTGGCCGGGGTGAGCGCGTCCAGGGCGCGGCGGACCGCGAGGATGTTTGCCTTGGGGTGGTGGCCCATCAGGTCGAAGCGGAAGCCGTCGACCTTGTACTCACGGGCCCAGGTGACCACCGAGTCGACGACCAGTTCGCCCATCATGACGTGCTCGGGTGCCGTGTTGGCGCAGCAGGTGGAGGTGGCGACGGTGCCGTCGGCGTTCAGCCGGTGGTAGTAGCCCGGAACGATCCGGTCGAGGACGGAGCGCGGATCCTGGCCGCTCGCCACCGTGTGGTTGTAGACGACGTCCATGACGGTCCGCAGCCCGGCCCGGTTGAGGCCCTGCACCATGCCGCGGAACTCCCGGGTACGGGAGGGGCCGTCGGGCCGTGACGCGTAGGAGCCCTCCGGGACGGTGTAGTGCTGCGGGTCATATCCCCAGTTGAAGGCGTCCTTCCCGGCGCTTTCGCGTACGCACTTCTGCTGCTGGTCGGAGTCCGGAGGCAGCGCGGGAAGGTCGCAGGCGGGCTCCTGCCGGTCCGCACGCCGCTCGGGTACGGAACTGAAGTCGAAGGCGGGCAGCAGATGGACGTGGGAGGCTCCGGCGCGGGCCAGCTTCCGCAGATGCCGCATACCGTCCGAGCCGCGGGCGGCGAACGCCCGGTAGCCGCCCCGGTCACCGGCGGGCACCGTACGGTCGTCGCGGGAGAAGTCGCGGATGTGCAGTTCCTGGATCTGCGCGTTCCGCAGCGGTGTGGGCTCGGGCTTCCGCAACCGGGACCAGCCGGGCGGCGCGAGCCGTGGGTCACGCAGATCGGCGGCGACGCTCCGTTCGGAATCCGCGGTGAGGGCTGTGGAGTAGGGGTCGGTGACGTCGTTGGTGACGATCTTCCCCGCACTGGGCGACCACACGGTGATCCGGTAACGGTACGTCGCGCCGCGCCAGTTGCCCTCGCCCCGCCAGACGCCGCTCGCCTCGTCCCGGTGCAGAGCTACGGACCGGCCCGCGGCCAGCGCCCGTACGCTGCGCGCGGTCGGCGCCCAGACGGCGAGGGAGGTGCGGCGACCGCCATGGAAGGCGGGGCCGAGCCGCGCGTGCTTCGCCCTCCCCTCCTCCGCGTACAGGTCGTCCAGGACGCCGGGCAGTTGTACGCCGGTGGCAGCCGACAGCTCATCCTCCCCTGCCGTGGCCACGATCTGCCCGCGCAACGCCTTGCGCAGTACGCCGAGGTCCTGTCCGGATACGCGGTAGGCGTCGTAGTCGGCGGCCAAGTGCGGCCACTTCGCGCGCTGTTCGCGGTCCAGGCCGCCCGGCACCCGTGTCAGCGGAAGGACACGGCCCCCGCCGGTGAGCCTGCCGTCCCGTACGGCCAGATCACCGTGCGGATCGGTGACCAGCCGGTGGGGCGCCTCGGGATCACCCAGCGTCTTGGGCCAGGCCACCGTCGTGCGGTCGATCCACTGCACCCACGCCTTGCCGAGGTCGGTGTCGCCCCTGCCTGGCGCCCCGACGGCGGGACCGGCCGAGGCGCCTGTGAGGGGCAGGACGAGTACGACCGCGAGCAGAGCTGTACGGAGACGCTGCGCTGGGCGGAGTCGCTGCACGGGCGGGGCTCCTTCACTGGCGGGGCAGGCCGGGCACGGGCTTGAGCGAGGTGGAACGTAACAGCTTGCTGAAACTTACGGAAGACATTGCGCACCCTCCCCGCATGGGGCTGCGCTTGCCCACCCTGCGCCCCTGGCGCAGACTGCCCAAGCGCAGCAGGGGGGACGCGGACGCGCCCCGTAAGGGGCGGGGGGAACTGCGCGCCCAGCCACAACGCACCCGCAGCCCGCGAACAAACGGCAGGGGCACCCCCTCAGCGCTAGAGCCGTCGCTTACTACGCATCGCGGCGACAACGCGCTCCTCGGCGAGGCGGCGACCAGCGAGGTGGGGCGTCGTGGCACTGCGCCGGGCTGCTTCGAGGACGGCCAACGCATTCGCACGCAGCCGTTCCGAGATCGACTCGAAGATGGCCGAAGTCTCGGGGCGAAAGCCCGAGTACCGGGCGTCCATGGCGAACGCCGCCGCGACGACGCCGCCCGCGTTGGCGACGAAGTCCGGCACGACGGTGATACCGCGTGCCGCGAGTACGGTCTGCGCCTGCGGCGAAGTGGGCAGGTTGGCGCCCTCCACCACGAGCCTGGCCTTGATCTGGTGGGCCGTTGCCTCGTCGATGACGTCCTGGAGTGCTGCGGGCACCAGGATGTCGCAGTCGACGGTGAGTTCGTGGCCCGGCGCCAGGAGAGTGCCCTGAGGGTGCCGGGCGACGAAGGCGTCGCCGTGTTCCTCGCGCGCCGCCTGGAGCGCCCGCACATCGAGTCCGCTGGGGTCGTGCAGGGCACCCCGGGCCGTGGAGACGGCGACGATTGTCGCGCCGAGTTCCGCGAAGCGCAGGGCGGCGGCGTGGCCGACGGCTCCGAAGCCCTGTACGGCCACCCGGGAGCCGCTGAGCGGCAGTTCGAGGTGCTGGGCTGCGGCGTCCGCGGCCTCGGCGACTCCGAAACCGGTGACCCCGAGCTCGTCGTAGGCGACTCCCCCGAGGTGTCCGGGGGTGCCGACCGCGGCGCCTCGGTCGCCGAGTTCGTCCTGGATGACGGCCGCGTCGTCCTCGGTCAGCCCCATGTCGAGGCCCATGACGTACTCGCGGGGCACCTCGTTGGACAGCGCCCGCGCGAAGGCCCGCAGGATCGCCTCCTTGTCCGGCGAGGCGGGGTCAGCGGCGATGCCGGCTTTGGCGCCCCCGTAGAACAGGTCGACACCGGCCCACTTCCAGGTCATGACCCGCGCCAGCCGGGCGATCTCCCCGACGGAGACGTGCGGGCCCATGCGGGTCCCGCCCTTGCCCATGCCCCGGGCCGTGTTGTCGATGACCAGCACGCCTTTCATGCCGGTGCGCCGGTGGGAGACGACGACGATCTTTTCGGGGCCCCAGTCGTCGACGAGGGAGAGGGCGTCGGTCACGGTGCGATTCCTTGTCTCTTCGGAGGGATTCAGGACTCGGTGTGCAGGGCGCGGACGATCAGTTGCGCGAGATGGGTGCCGCTGCGCGAGGTCTGCTGGGCGATCTGGGTGCGGCAGCTGAAACCGTCGGCCAGCACCACGGTGTCCGGCGCGGCGGCGCGGACGGCGGGCAGCAGGACCTCTTCGCCGGCGGCGACCGATACGTCGTAGTGGCCGCGTTCGAAGCCGAAGTTGCCGGCGAGCCCGCAACAGCCGGAGTTCAGGACGCTGTTGCTGACCCCCATGGCCGCGAGCAGGGTGCTGTCGGCGCCGAAGCCGCTGGTCGCGTGCTGGTGGCAGTGGGTCTGGCTGATGGCGCTCGCCTCGATACGGGGTGGTTCCCAGCCCGGGGTGTGGTGGACGAGGAGTTCGGACAGGGTGCGGGTGTGCTGTGCCAGGGCCCGCGCTTCGGCGTTGCCGTCGAGGAGTTCGGGCAGATCCGCCTTGAGGGCCGCGGTGCAGCTGGGTTCCAGCCCCACGACGGGGATTCCGGCACGGGTGAAGGGGGCGAGCGCTGTGGCGGTGCGGCGGGCGATACGACGAGCCATGCCCAGCTGCCCGGTGGTGATCCAGGTCAGCCCGCAGCACTGGGTGCCGTCGGGTACCTGGACGGAGTACCCGGCGTGTTCCAGCACCTCGACCCCGGCCTTGAGCACGTCTGGGCTGAAGTGGTTGTTGAAGGAGTCCACCCACAGCACGACCGGGCCGCGGTGGCCGTCGCCCCGGTCGGTGCGCGTACGGAACCAGGACAGGAAGGTGCGGTCGGCGAAGCGCGGAACCTCCCGCTCGGCGGCGATACCGCCGAGACGTTTGACCGCCGGTGCGAGTCGGGACGCGGTCACCGCGTTGACCAGCCGGGGCACACGTGCGGCCGCGCGGGCCAGCAGTGGCAGCCAACCCATGGAGTAGTGGGAGGCGGGGCGCAGGCGCCATCGGTAGTGGTGGTGCAGGAACTCCGCTTTGTAGGTGGCCATGTCGACGCCGACCGGGCAGTCGGTGCTGCACCCCTTGCAGGACAGGCACAGATCGAGTGCGTCACGTACCTCCGTGGACCGCCACCCGTCGGTGATCACCTCGCCCTGGGTCATCTCGTACAGCAGCCGGGCACGGCCCCGGGTGGAGTCCTTTTCGTCCCCGGTGACCCGGTAGCTGGGGCACATGACGCCGCCGCCACCGGGCGTGGCCGTACGGCATCTGCCGACGCCGACGCATCGGCGGGCGGCCTTGGCGAAGTCCCCGTCGTCGGCGTGGAACGGGAAGACGGTGGTCAGCGGCAGGGGTGTGCGGTGCGGGCTGACGCGCAGATTGCCGTCGACGGGCAGCGGATCGACGATCATTCCGGGGTTCAGCCCGTTGTCGGGGTCCCATACGGCCTTGAACTGCTCGAACAGCGCGATGACGGCGGGCCCGTACATCAGCGGCAGCAGTTCCGAGCGTGCCTGTCCGTCGCCGTGTTCTCCCGACAGTGAGCCGCCGTGCGCGGCGACGAGTTTCGCGGCGTCGGTGACGAAGGAGCGGAAGACGGCGGTGCCGTGCTCGGTGGTGAAGTCGAAGTTGACGCGCACGTGCAGACAGCCCTCACCGAAGTGGCCGTAGACCGCTCCGCGCAGTCGGTGCTGTTGGACGAGGTCGGTGAAGTGGCGCAGGTAGGAGCCCAGTTGATCGGGTGGAACGGCGGCGTCCTCCCAGCCGGGCCAGGCCTCGGCGTCTCCCCCGGCGGCCGTCGGCCGGGAAGCGCCGTCCGCCGCCGACCGGGAGGTGCCGTCCGCGTCCGGCAGGGAGGCGCCCCCGCCTGGCAGCCGCGTGGCCAGGCCTGCGCCGTCCTCGCGGATACGCCACAGTTGCCGGGCCCGCGCGGGGTCGGTGACCACTTCGCTGCTGGTGAAGCCGGTGGTGGTGCCCGCTGCCGTGGCGAGTGCTGCGGCCCGTGCGGGCAGCTCTTCCTCCGTGCCTCCGAGTTCGGCGAACAGCCAGGCCTGTGCGCGGGGCAGGGTGTCGATCGTCTGCCGGGTTTCGGGTCTGGTGACGATGTCGGTCAGCGCCCGGTCCAGCCCTTCCAGGGCCAGCAGTCGGTGCTGAAGAAGTTCGGGGACCGCGTCGGCCGCGGCGCAGGCGTCCTGGTAGCCGAGCACGACCAGGGCCCGGGCGGGCGGGGGCACCACGAGACGGACGGTGGCGGAGAGGATGAGAGCCAGCGTTCCTTCGCTGCCCACCAGTGCCCGGGCGAGGTTGAAGCGGTGCTCCGGCAGCAGCTGTTCCAGCGCGTATCCGGACACTTGCCGGGGGAAGCGCCCCAGTTCGGTACGGAGTGTTGCCAGGTTGTCCTCGGCCAGCCGGTGCAGGGACGCGATGAGCTCGCCCCGGTCGCCACCGGCGGCGACGGCCTCGTCGATCTCGGCCCGCGTCATCTCGCCGAGGCGCAGCACCGTGCCCCGGTAGGTGACGACTTCGAGTTCCGCGATGTTCTCCGCGGTGCGTCCCCAGGCCACGGAGTGCGAGCCGCAGGCGTTGTTGCCGATCATTCCGCCCAGCGTGCAGCGGCTGTGGGTGGACGGGTCGGGGCCGAAGCGCAGCCCGTGCCGGGAAGCGGCCCGCTGGAGGTCGTCCAGGACGATGCCAGGCTGCACCGTGGCGGTGCGGGCGTCCGGATCCAGTGCGAGCAGGCGGTTGAAGCAGCGGGAGAAGTCGACGACCACGCCGGAGCCGACGGCCTGCCCCGAGGTGCTGGTGCCCGCGCCACGTGAGGTGACGGGTACGTCCAGACGGCGGCAGACGGCGAGGGTGTTGAGCACGTGCTGCCGCTGGCGCGGGAAGACGACGGCCAGCGGGATCTTCCGGTAGTTGGAGGCGTCGGCCGAGTAGGCGGCGCGGCTCCCCGGGTCGCCGCGCACTTCCCCGCAGCCGCCGCGGCTGAGCGCCTCGGTCACCGTTGCCGCGTCGAGAGGTTCCGGTACGTGCGCTGTCGCGGGCACTGCGGTCACTGCGGTCGCTCCTTCTCGCTCCACGGTCGTGTTCGACCCGGTCCACGCCACGATCCGCGTCCGGCGGCCGGAGCCACAAGACCCAGCAGGCCGAAAGAAAACACCGCCCAGGCGAAGCGATGCTTATGCTTTACCGCACCACGCGGCCCGGCCCGTCTCACACCCGCGCCTGTGCCCGGACGCCCGCGGCGTGCCCGCACCCCAGGAGGATCCGTTGCTCAAACCACAGCATCTGCTCACGCTGCGGGCCGTCGTGCGCAGCGGCTCGTTCGTCATCGCCGCCCGCGATCTCGGCTACACCTCCTCCGCGATCTCGCAGCAGATCTCGGCGCTGGAGAAGGAGACGGGGCTGACCTTGTTCGAGCGGGAGGCGCACGGTATCCGTGCGACCACGGCGGCCCATCGGCTGGTCGACCTCAGCATCCCGGTGCTGGCAGCGCTGGACGAACTGGACCACCAGGTGCGGCAGCTCGCCTCCGGTGCGAGTGGCCGGCTGAGGCTGGGCAGCTTCCCCACGGCCGGTGTCCGGCTGGTGCCCGCGGCGTTGTCCGAGCTGGCCCGGACGCACCCGCGAGCGCAGATCCAGCTCGAGGAGGGCGAACCGGACGAACTCGTGGCCGCGCTCAACGAGGGCGAGCTGGATGTGGCCTTGGTGTACGAGTACGGCCTCGATCCCCGACAGTGGCCCGAGGGCCTGAGTTGCCACCCTCTGCTGCGGGAGGATCTGGTGCTCCTCAGGGCCCGGGACAGCGGCTTGAGCAGTCGGCTGTCCGGACTGTCCCGGGCCCGGTGGATCACCAGCAGGGAGGGCACGGCCGGGGCCCTCACCCTGGTACGGCTGTGCGCGGCGGCCGGTTTCGAGGCCTCGGTCGCCTTCCGCAGCAACAACTACGACGTCGTACGGGAGTTGGTCTCCACCGGCCTCGGGGTGGCGGTCGTACCGGCGCTCGGGCACTCGCCCGATAGGGCGGTCGAGGCCACCCGGCTCAGCCGGCGGTCGGCGTTCCGGCGGGTGCTGGCGCTGCACCGGAGCGAGAACAGCAATCCGCTGCTCGGCCGGATGCTGCGCTCCTTGCGGAGTGCCGTGCCGGAGGGGCCGTATGTGCACCCCGCGCATGAGGACCCCGGCTAAGGCTTGGCCGGTGACTCTTGCGCCGTCCCTCCCCTGTTCCGGGGTGGGGGTGCCCCTGCCCGAAGCCCGCGGGCTGCGGGTTCGTTGTGGCTAATCGCGCAGTTCCCCGCGCCCCTTACGGGGCGCCCCTTTACGGAGCGCGTTCCGCGACGGCGACGTCCTGCTCCGCAGCGTCGGACATGTCGTCCAGGGCGTCCAGGTCCACCGAGCCGCCGGGCATCACCTGGCGGGTGCGGCGGTAGCCGTAGGCGGC
Source organism: Streptomyces sp. CA-250714 (assembly GCF_050936705.1). Classification (NCBI taxonomy): domain Bacteria; kingdom Bacillati; phylum Actinomycetota; class Actinomycetes; order Kitasatosporales; family Streptomycetaceae; genus Streptomyces; species Streptomyces sp. CA-250714. The sequence goes on from NZ_JBNJMI010000001.1 coordinate 389,068, forward strand.
GTAGATGAGCAGGCCGACCAGGAGCCAGGCTCCCAGTCGCAGCCAGGTGTCCCACTGCAGGAACGACATCAGCCAGACGGAGAAGAGGATGCCCAGGATGGGAACCACCGGCATTCCGGGGCAGCGGAACCCGCGCTTGAGGTGCGGTTTCCGGTAGCGCAGGATCAGCACGGACGCGCACACCACCATGAAGGCCAGCAGGACGCCGATGTTGGTCAGTTCGGCCACGGCGTTGATGGGCAGCACCCCGGCGAGCAGCGCGGAGACGGCTCCGATGATCCAGGTGGCGCGGTGCGGCACCTTGCGCTTGGGGTGGATGGCGCCGAACCAGGCCGGCATCAGCCCGTCCCGGCTGAGGGCGTACCACAGGCGGGAGGCGCCCATCATGAAGGAGAACGTCACGGTGACGATGCCGACGACGGCCCCGACCGCGACGACGTTGGCCAGCCCGCCCAGCCCCACGCTCGCCAGGGCGCTGGATATGCCGCTCTTGGGGTTGAGTTCGCTGTAGTGCTGGAGTCCCGTGAGCACGATGCAGACGAGGACGTAGAGCGCCATGGAGATGCCCAGCGACAGCATCATGGCCTTCGGCAGCTTACGGCGGGCCTCCAACGACTCCTCGGCGGCGGTGCTCAGCGCGTCGTAGCCGAACACGGCGAAGAAGACGGTTGCCGCACCGGTGAACGCTCCGCCGAGCCCGAACGGCGCGAAGGGGTGCAGGTTGCCGGTGTCGATCTTGGCGAAGCCGACGACGATCACCAGCAGCACGATGGCGATCTTGATGATGGTGAGCACGGTCTCCACCCGGGCCGAGGTGCGGGTCCCACGGGTCAGCAGCCAGGCGACGGCCAGGCAGATCACCACTGCCAGCAGGTCGATCCGGTGGCCGTCCCCGGTGCCGGGGGCGCCCAGCGCCCAGGTCGGCAGATGGAGGCCGACGGCGTTCAGCAGAAAGTCGAGATAGCCGGACATGCCGATGGCGACGACCGCGACGATCGCGGTGTACTCCAGCAGCAGGTCCCACCCCACGATCCAGCCCACGATCTCCCCGAGGACCGCGGCGCAGTAGGTGTAGGAGGAACCGGCCTTCGGGACCATGCCAGCGAACTCGGCGTAGGCGAAGGCCGCGCACAGCGACGCGGCCCCGGCCACCAGGAACGAGATCAGTACCGCGGGGCCCGCGGTGTCCCTGGCGACGGCCGCCGCCAGGCTGAAGATGCCGGCTCCGATGATGGCTCCGACACCGATCATCGTCAGCTGCGTCAGTCCGAGGGTGCGCACCATGCGCTCACCGGTGGGCTGTTCGGAGGGAAGGGTTCGTCTGAAGATTCCACGGGGGCCCTTCCCCAGCAACGGGGGAAGGGCAGCAGGCTTCGAGGGGTGCTTGGTGGACATCGCTCGCTCCATGGGAGGCAACGGCGACACGAGGGGCCGCCGCCGTGGCGTGGGTCACCACTGGCCGGAAACCCTCGCTCAGGGCCTGCTGTCCGGGAAGACGTAGCAGGGCGACAACTTCCGCTCCTCAGCCCAACGGAAGCTGATCCTCCGTCTCTCCCGGTCGAGCTCCCACCGCTGCTCGCAGCACCTCCACCAGGGCCGCCACCGTCGGCCGGTGCCGTGCGGAGGACCGGAAGACCACCACGATGTGCCGCTCCATGGTTTCGCGCAGTCCGATGACGTCGATACGGGAAGCGCGCAGGCGCAGCATCAAATCGGTCACCACGCTGACCCCCACCCCGGTCTCGACCAGGGCCAGGGTCGCGGCCGTGTCGGTCACCTCGTGCAGCACCCGCGGTTCGAAACCTGCCCGGCGGCAGGCGGTGAGCACGGCGCGGCCGTAGTAGCTGTCGGCCGGCGGCAGGATCCAGCCGAGTTCCCCGGCCTCGGCGAGGGAGACCGTCCTGCGGCCGGTCATCGCGCCGGCCGGGACCGCGAGGGAGAACCGCTCCCTGGACAGCCGCAGCACGCACAGGGCCGAGTCCCGCGGAATGGGCACGTCCGGGTAGTCCAGTCCCAGGGCCAGATCCACCGCGCCACCGGCCACCGCGTCGTACACGTCGTCCACGTCCATGTCCCGGCTGCGCACCGTCAAGCCGGGATGCAGCTCCCGGGCACGCCGCAGGGCCGGGGGCAGGATCTCGGCGGCGGCCGTGGTGAAGAGCCCGACGCGCAGCGTCCCGGAGACCTCGGTGCGGGTGCGCTCCAGCGCCTCGACGGCCTCGGCCTCGGTGGCCAGGATGCGCTCGGCGTGCCGGGCGAGCGTCATACCCGCGTCGGTCAGTTCCACCCGGCGTCCCACCCGCCGCAGCAGCTCCATACCTGTGGACTTCTCCAGCGCGGCGATCTGCTGCGACACCCCGCCGGGGGTGTATCCCAGGGCCTGTGCCACCGCGGTGACGGTTCCCCGCCGGGTCAGCTCGACCAACGAACGCAGCTGAGCACTCGTCCATTCCATATAGGCACCGTAAACGAAAGGCCGCAGAAACTGTTCATGGACGTCAACGGTCGGGCTGCTGCACGATGTGGCGCAGACAGCTGATCAGCTCCGCCACGCACTGACAGCCACGCCGCGCCCGGGCCGGGCCGCCCCTCGCCCGCCCCGTTGCCGGCCGTTGGAAGGGATCGGCCTCATGCCCTCCTCCGCTTTCCGCACCGTTCCGCACTCCGCCGATGTCGTGATCATCGGTGGCGGCGTGATGGGTGCCAGTACCGCCTTCCACCTCGCCGAAGCCGGGGTGCGCAACATCGTCGTCCTGGAGCGCGGCGAGCTGGGAGGCGGCAGCTCGGGCAAACCGATCGGCGGCGTACGCGCGCAGTTCTCGGACCCGCTCAACATCGAGCTGGGCCGCCGCAGCCTGCACGCGTACCAGAACTTTCCGGTCCGCCCGGGCACCGACATCCGGCTGGAGACCGTCGGCTATCTGTTCCTGCTCACCAGCGAGGAACAGGCGGCGGACTTCGAGACCAGTGTCGCCGTCCAGAACAGCCTCGATGTGCCCACCCGCATGATCGACCCCGCACAGGCACAGCAACTGTGCCCCTACGTCAGCACCGACGGCCTGGTGGCTGCCGCGTACTCCCCCACCGACGGCCACGCCCGCCCGGGGCTCGTCGTCCAGGGATACGCGACAGCCGCGGCCAGGGCGGGCGTCACCATCGCCGAGCACACCGAGGTCACCGGTATCGACACGGCCGGCTCTCGGGTGACCCGGGTGCACACCAGCCACGGGTCCATCTCCTGCGGCACTGTCGTCTGCACGGCAGGGGCGTGGTCCCGGCAGATCGGTGACATGGCCGGCGTCAGCCTTCCCGTACGGCCGGTTCGGCGCCAACTGGCCTTCACCACGCCGCTCGTCCCGCCCGCGCCCCGTATCCCCTTCACCATCGACTTCTCCTCGAGCGCGTACTTCCACAACAGCGATGACGGTCTGCTGTTCGGGCTGGCGGACCCCGCGCAGGAGGAAGGCTTCGACACCACTTGGACCCCGGAGTGGCTGGAGCTGTTCCGCGCCGCCGTCCGCCGCCGCGCCCCCGCACTGGCCGACATGGAGACCGCCGGCGGATGGGCAGGGCTGTACGAGAACACACCGGACCACAACGCGCTGATCGGCCGCTCCGGCGAACTCGACAACTTCCTGTACGCCACGGGGTTCTCCGGTCACGGCTTCCTCCAGGCACCCGCGGTGGGCGAGATCATGCGCGATCTCTGTCTGGAACGCCGTCCGTTCACCGACATCACCCCGCTCAGCGCCGACCGCTTCCGCACCGGCGCGGACATCCGACCGGAGGCCCACGTGGTGTGAACCGGCGTCAGCCCCGAAGCGACAGCGCGGGCCCGAAGGGAACGCGTGAACCCCCGAAGCGACGTGAATTCCCGAAGCGAAAGGCCGAACCATGTCAACGCTCAGCCAGTGGCAGCTACGGGCCGCCTTCGCCGCGCGGCTGTCGGAAATGTACGGGAAGGAAGTGCCCGCCTACACCACGCTGGTGGATGTCTCCCGCGAGGTCAACGAGGACGTACTGCGCGACCGGGGCGCCGACGCCGAGCGCCTGGGGTCCATCGGCCGGGTGACGGCCGAACGCCACGGTGCCATCCGCGTCGGCACCCCGCGGGAACTGCGGCAGGTCGCCCGCGTCTTCGCCGCCCTCGGCATGCACCCGGTGGGCTTCTACGACCTGCGCGAGGCCGCCGCCAGTGCCGTGCCCGTGGTCTCCACCGCTTTCCGGCCGGTCGACGACGAGGAACTGGCACGCAACCCGTTCCGTGTCTTCACCTCCATGCTCACCCCGGCCGACTCCCGCTTCTTCGACCCCGATCTGCGCGCACGCCTGGAGTCCTTCCTCGCCGCCCGTGAGCTCTTCCCCCGGAACTGCTCACACTGGCCGACCGCGCCGCAGCGGAAGGGGAGCTGCCCCAGGAGGACGCCGAGCGCTTCCTCCAACTGGCCGTCGGAGCCTTCGAGTTGTCCGCCGAGCCGGTGGACAAGGCCTGGTACGAGACGCTGGAGCGGATCTCCGCCGTCGCCGCGGACATCGGCGGGGTACGCAGCACACACATCAACCACCTGACCCCGCGCGTCCTGGACATCGACGAGCTGTACCGCCGGATGACCGAGCGCGGCATCGAGATGATCGACACCATCCAGGGTCCACCGGCCTGGCGAGGACCGGATGTCCTGCTGCGGCAGACCTCCTTCCGGGCCCTCGCCGAGCCGCGTGCGATGCGCACCCCGGACGGCGACGTCGTCAGCGGCGCGCTGCGCGTCCGGTTCGGCGAGGTCGAGGCGCGCGGCATCGCCCTCACCCGGCAAGGCCGCGCCCTGTACGACCGCTTGCTCGGCATCGTCGACCAGCAGAGCTCCGAGGCTCCCGGAGCACAGCGCGGCGACATCGCCCGCGGCGTGTGGGAGCAGCACATGCCCCCGACCGAACAGGAACTGGCCGTCCAGGGACTGGCCTATTTCACCTACCGGGTGGCCGACGGCCGGCCCCGCGACGGCAGCGCTCCGCCGGCGGACCTCGCCGAACTGCTGCGGCGGGGATGGGCGCGGGCCGAGCCCATCGTCTACGAGGACTTCCTGCCCCGCTCGGCCGCCGGCATCTTCCAGTCCAACCTCAGCTCGGAGGGCACCCGCGACAACGCGCAGGAGGGCGCGGCCTACGACGCCGAGTGGCTCTCCGACGCCGTCGGACGCGAGGTGCTCGATCCGTTCGCCCTCTACGAGCAGCAGCAGAACCGCTCACTGGCCCAGGTCGCCCGCGAACTGGAACTCGACGGCGCCCTCATCTGATCCCGCCCCCCTCCCCTCCCGTCCCGTAAGGATGACCATGACCAGCACCGCTCTGCCCACCACGGACGACCTGCGTGCCCGCGCGCTCACCAGCCTCGGCAACGTCGGCGTCACCGTTCCGGAAGGCGCCGATTTCGCGGCGCGCACCCCCATCACCGGGGAGGAGCTCTTCGGGCTGAAGGCCGCCACCGCGGCCGACGCCGACGCCGCCGTCGGCGACGCCCACGCGGCGTTCCTCAACTGGCGTACCACGCCCGCGCCGCGCCGCGGTGAACTCGTGCGCCGGCTGGGCGAACTGCTGCGGGAGCACAAGAGCGACCTCGCCGATCTCGTCACCATCGAGGCGGGCAAGATCCGCTCCGAGGCCCTCGGCGAGATCCAGGAAATGATCGACATCTGCGACTTCGCCGTCGGCCTGTCCCGACAGCTGTACGGCCGCACCATCGCCTCCGAACGCCCCGGTCACCGCCTCGCCGAGACCTGGCATCCGCTCGGTGTGGTCGGTGTCGTCTCCGCGTTCAACTTCCCCGCGGCCGTGTGGTCATGGAACACCGCCGTGGCGCTCGCCTGCGGCGACACGGTCGTCTGGAAGCCCTCCGAGCTCACGCCGCTGATCTCGCTGGCCTGCGACCGGCTGCTGGCCCGGGCCGCCGACGAGGTCGGGGCGCCCCGCGATGTGCACCGCCTGCTGCTCGGCGACCGCGCCGTGGGCGAGGTTCTGGTGGACGACACCCGTGTCGCTCTGGTCAGCGCGACCGGCTCGACGCGGATGGGCCGGGAGGTCGGCCCCCGGGTCGCGGCGCGCTTCGGCCGCAGCCTGCTGGAACTCGGCGGGAACAACGCCGCGATCGTCGCCCCTTCGGCCGACCTCGATCTCGCCGTCCAGGGCATCGTCTTCGCCGCGGCGGGCACCGCGGGTCAGCGCTGTACGACCCTGCGCCGCCTGATCGTCCACCGGGACATCGCGGACACGCTCGTCGAACGGCTCACCAGCGCCTACCGCAAACTGCCCATCGGCGACCCGTTCGACGAGACCACCCTGGTCGGCCCGCTCATCTCCACCACGGCCCTCGAAGCGATGAACAGCGCGCTGGCCCGGGTCCAGGCGCAGGGCGGCAAGATCCTCGCGGGCGGCAACCGACGGCTGTCCGAGGCCGCTCCCGGCGCCGCCTACACCGAGCCGGTGCTGGTCCGCGTCGATGAGCAGAACGACGTCGTACGCGAGGAGACCTTCGCGCCGATCCTCTACGTGCTCACCTACGACACCCTGGACGAGGCGATCGCGCTGCACAATGACGTCCCGCAGGGGCTGTCGTCCAGCATCTTCACCCGCGACCAGCAAGAGGCCGAGATCTTCCTCTCGGCCGCCGGCTCCGACTGCGGCATCGCCAACGTCAACATCGGCACCTCCGGCGCGGAGATCGGCGGCGCCTTCGGCGGCGAGAAGGAGACCGGCGGCGGCCGCGAGTCGGGCTCCGACGCCTGGAAGGCATACATGCGCTCGGCGACCAACACGATCAACTACTCCAGCGAGCTCTCCCTGGCCCAGAACGTCAGCTTCCTCTGAAGCGACGCGGCACCACGGGAGCTTCCGGCTCGGCGCGAGGGAGCCCGTGGCCCGTGGGCCGTAGCTCGTAGCCCGTGGGGCGTGGGCCGTGGGTCTTTCGGGGCCGGTGGACGAGTCGCGTTCGCCCACCGGCCCCGATGCCAATCCCCGGCGGCGCAGCGGCGACGCCGGGCGACGGCATCACGGTGTCTCGGCGTCACGGTGTCTCGGCGTCACGTCATCGGCACCCGCGCATCGTGTGCCGTGGCGGGGCCGGGGAGGACGTCGTCGGGGGTCCCCTCCGCGACGAGTTCGCCGTTGTCCACCACGACGACGCGATCCGCCAGGCGTGCGGTGTCCAGATCGTGCGTGATGAGGACGAGCGCCAACTCGTCCCGGTCGCACAGCAGACCGGCGAGGGTGTCGAGGATGCCCCGGCGGGCGACGGTGTCGAGGCCCGAGGTGATCTCGTCGCAGAGCAGGACCCGGGGCCGGGCCAGCAGGGCGCGGGCGAGGGCGGCCCGCTGGAGTTCGCCGCCGGAGAGCTCTCCGGGGCGTCGCTGGGCCGGCTCCGCCGGGAGACCGAGCCGGGCGAGCGTGGCCAGGGCCTCCCGCCCGGCCGTCGCAGGGTCGGCGCCCCGCAGTCTGACCGCGGTGCGGGCGACCTGGTGGTGGACGGGACGGTGCTGGTCGAAGGCGGCCCGCGCGTCCTGGAAGACGTACTGCACCGCTGCGAGTTGGGCACGGTTCCGCTGCCGCAGGCTGCGCGGCAGCACGGTGCCCTCGAAGCGGATCTCCCCGCCGTGGTCACGGTGGAGCCCCGCAAGACAGCGGGCCAGTGTCGTCTTGCCGCTGCCCGACCGGCCGACGACGGCCAGCGACTCGCCGGGGCGCAGGGTGAGTTCGGGTGCGCGCAGCACCACCGTGCCGCCACGGCCGCCGTCACGGTGCCGGGCCACCAGGTCGCGTACGTGCAGCAGGGGCTGGCCCTCGCCCGTCCGCGGCTGTTCGTGGCGGGCGGGAGGCTGCTGCTCCGCCAGCAGTTGGCGGGTCCACGCGTGGCGGGGAGCGTGCCACAGCCGGTCGGCCGGGCCCGACTCGACGACCCGTCCGGCTCGCATGACCAGGACCTCGTCGGCGAGCGCGCGTACGACGTCGAGATCGTGGCTGAGCAGGACGACGGCGATGCCACGGCGCGCTACGGCCGCGAGCTGTTCGACGATCCGGCTCTTGGTCACCGTGTCCTGGCCGGTGGTGGGTTCGTCGGCGACGACGACGCGGGCGCCGTGCAGCAGCGCCTGGGCGAGTACGACGCGTTGCTGCTGGCCTCCCGACAGCTGGTGCGGGTAGCGCCGCAGCAGCGCTTCGGGGTCGGTGAGGTGGGCTTCGGCCAGGGCTCGCAGAACGCGTTCGCGTACTGCCGCCCTGCGCCGACCGCGCGGCAGGCCGCGTACCTGGGCACGGGCGACGTCGTTCAGCAGCGTGCCGACGCGCCGGGCGGGGTTGAGGACGGAGGACGGTTGCTGGGGCACATAGCCGACCGGTCCGCCGTCGGCCAGCCGTACCTCGCCGGTGACCCGGGCGCCGGGCGGGTGCACGCCGAGCAGGGCGAGGCCCGTGGTGGTCTTGCCGCTGCCGGAGGCGCCGATGAGCGCGGTCACCTTGCCGGGCAGTGCCCGCAGGTGCACTCCGTCCAAGATCGCCCTGCCGCCGATCTCCACGCGCAGGCCGCTGATCTCCGCGGCGGGCCCGGGCACGCCGTCGGCGGCGGGCGGCGAAACGTCGGCGGCGAGCCGCGGCACGTCGTCGCCGGCAGCCCGCGACATGTCGTCCGTGCCGGGCCCGGGCACGCTGTCCGCGACGGATCCCCGCTCCCCGGGGCCAGCGGGGTCAGCCGGACCGGAGGGCGGGCCGGGCAGTTCGGGGAGCGGGTCGGACGGGCCGGGCTCCCGCCCGGAGGGGCGGGTCGAGCCATCGGGGCGGGCCGGGCCCGTCCGGCCCGTCGATGTCGCCGGGCCCGCGGGGCCGCCCGTCTCGTGCGGGTGGGTCACAGCCGTCGCTTCCTTTCTCCCCGGCTCCGCCCGGGCGCTTTCAGTGCCGCGTCGAAGAGCAGGTTGCTGCCCATCGTCAGGGCGACGATCAACAGTGCGGGCACCACCACCGCCCAGGGCTGTACGAACAGTCCGGTGCGGTTGCGGTCGACCATGACCGCCCAGTCGGCGGCATCCGGCGCGACGCCGACGCCCAGGAACGCGGCCGTGGCCACCAGATACAGCACGCCCGTCAGCCGGGTGCCGAGGTCGGCGACCAGAGTGCGCAGCACGCTGCGGCCCACATAGCCGACGGCCATCCGCCACCATGTCTCGCCCTGCATGCGCAGCGCTTCCACCGCGGGGCGGGCGGCGGCCTCGGCGCAGGCGGCCCGCACGATACGGGCGGCATCCGGGACGTTGACCAGCGCGACCAGCAGGGCGAGTCCGGCGGCTCCGGGGGTGAGGACCGAGGCCACCAGCAGGATCAGCAGCAGGGACGGGACGGCGAGCAGCACATCCAGCGGCCGCATCAGCAGCTCTTCCAGCCAGCGGCGACGGGTGAGGGCGCTGATGAGCCCCGCAGGCAGCGCCACCAGGTAGGTGAGGAAGGTCGCGGCGAGCGCGGTGAGCAGCACGGGACGGCCCCCGTGCAGCGCCTGCTGCCATACGTCGCGGCCCACGAAGTCGGTGCCGAGCCAGTGGCCGTCCCCGACGGTGAAGGATGCGCCGCGCTCTCCCGTACCGCCCGCGAAGACCGGTCCGAGGACGGCGAGGACGAGGGGTACGGCGATGACGGTCAGTCCGAGCGCGTAGCGTCCCAGGTGGCGCCGTACGGGGTGCACCCGGCGCTGTCGGGGTGCCCGGTCCGCACGTTGGCGGGGAGCCGGGTCCGCGTCCGGTCGGGGTGCGGTGGGCGGTGCCGAGGGTGTCATGCGGCCACCTCCGAACGCGGGGCGAGGCGGTGAGTGACCACATCCGCGCCGAGGTTGAGCAGGACGGTCAGCACGCCGAACACCACGGCGAGGCCCTGCACCACGGGAACGTCGCGCTCGGCGACGGCCGTGAGCAGGACGGTTCCCAGCCCGGGGATCACAAAGAGGGCCTCGACGACGATGACGCCGCTCAGCAGCCAGTCGATGGTGCGCGCGAGGTGCTGGACGGCGGGGGCGACGGCGTTGGGCAGGGCGTGGGCGTAGCGGACACGACGGTCGGGGACGCCGTAGCGGCGGGCGTGTTCCGCGTACGGGGAGGCCAGCGCCTCGACCATGCCGGCGCGCACCAGGCGGGCCACCGAGCACACCGGCCGGGAGAGCAGGACCAGGACGGGCAGCACCAGGGTGGCGGGGTGGGTGAGCAGGTCGGTGCTCCGGCCGACGGCTGTCGGCGGAACCCAGCCCAGCTTCAGCGCGAAGACGGTCACCAGGAGCACGCCGAGCGCGAACTCGGGGACGGCGTACACGGCGAGCGTCACGGAGCTGACCAGCTTGTCGACGGCCCGCCCCGCGTGCCGGGCCGCCAGCACGCCGAGCCCGAGTCCGGCCGGGACGAGCAGCAGCACGGTGAGTACGGCCAGCAGCAGGGTGGGGCCGAAGCCGTCGGCGATGTACTGGGCGACCGGTCTGCCGGAGGTCAGGGAGGTGCCGAAGTCTCCCCGTGGCAGACCCGCGGCCCAGTCCACCAGCCGCACCAGCGCGGGCCGGTCCAGGTCCATCGTCTCCCGGATGGCCTGGATGCGAGCCGGGTCGGGCTGGTCCCCGGCGAGTGCGACCGCCGCGTCGCCCGGCAGCGCCTCGGTGAGCGCGAAGACCAGCAGCACCACGGCCACGATCTGGGTGGCACCGAGCAGCAGCCGCCGGGCGACGAAGGAGCGCAGTCCGCTCACGCGAGCCACACCTTGTCGAAGCGGGCCCAGTCGAGGGTGTTGGCGGGCGCGTCCCGCTGCACTCCCCGCATGTTGCGTGCCGTACCGAGGATCCAGTCGGCGAAGCCCCACACGAGGAAGCCGCCCTCCTTGTACAGGCGTCGTTGCATGCGCGTGTAGACGGCGGCGCGCTCCTTCTTGTCCCGGGTGGACTGGGCCTGCTGGTAGAGCTCGTCGAAGTCCTTGTGGTGCCACTGGGTGGCGTTGGTGGAGGAGTTGGTGAGTAGCCGCTGGGAGATGTGTGACTCGATGGGGATGGCGCCGGAGCGGTAGCAGCAGAGTGTGCCTTTGTCGATGATGTCCGCCCAGTAGGAGTCCTTGCTGCCCATCTTCACCTTGACGGTGACTCCGGCCTTCTTCGCCTGGTCGCGGAAGATGCTGGCCGCTTCGGTGAATCCGGCCGCGACCGACGAGGTGTCGAGGGTGACTTCGAGCTTCTCGGCTCCGGCTTTCTTGAGCAGGGCGCGGGCGCGGTCGAGATCCTGCTCGCGCTGCGGCAGATCGTCGGCGTAGTACTCGTAGCCCTTGCCGAACAGGTCGTTGCCGATCTCCCCCATGCCCGAGAGGGCTCCCTTGAGGAGTTCCTTGCGGTCGGCGATGAGGAAGAACGCCTGGCGTACCCGCTTGTCGTCGAAGGGCGGCCGGTCGGTCTTCATCGCGAAGGCCTGCATGGCGCTGTTGCGCAGCCGTACGATCTCGATCTGTCCCTTGCCCTCGTGTCCGCGGGCTGTGGTGGGGTTGAGTTCGTGTGCGTACTCGACCTGCTTGCCGAGGAGCGCGTTGACCCGCGCGGACTCCTCGTTGGCGACGAGGATCTCCAGCTCGTCCAGGTGCGGGGCACCGTCCCAGTAGTCGTCGTTGCGGCGGAAGACGGCGGAGCGGCCCGGCTTGAAGGAGACGAAGCGGAACGGGCCTGAGCCGACCGGCTTCTTGTCGAAGGACGCCGAGCCGCCGGAGCCGGAGTCCTTCGGCACGATGTAGGCGCCGAACGCGGCCAGGATGTTGGGGAACTCGGCGGTGGGGCGCTTGAGGACGAACTCGATGCTCCGCTTTCCGGTGGCGCGGCTGGCGTCCAGGTCGATGGGTTCCAGGGACGCCTTGGCGCGGAACGCTTTCTTCGGGTCGGCGATCCGGCGGTAGCTGTAGAGCACGTCGTCGGCCGTCACCGGCTTCCCGTCGTGGAAGGCGGCCTTGCGCAGGGTGACCTGCCAGCGGTCCATGGCCTTGTTGGCCTCCCACTTCTCGGCGAGGCGTGGGCGCGCGGACAGATCGGATCCGTAGTCGGCCAGCTTGTCGAAGAGGGCCTTGGCCCGGGCCACGTCGGCGAAGAGGTTGGCCAGATGCGGGTCGAGCGTCTCGCTGGCGCCGCCGCCTGCGAACGCGGCGCGCAGTCGGCCGCCGCGCTTGGGCTTCCCCCCGTCGTCCCCGGCACCGGAGCCGGAGCCGCCGCAGCCGGTGAGGGCGACGGCACCGAGCGAGGCGGCGCCGGTGGCGGCGAGGAAGCCACGGCGGTGCAGGCCGGGGAAGCGGTGCGGGTCCACAGCGGGCCGGCGGCGGTTGGGTTCTGACTGCATACGCATTCCTTGGGGTGTCGTCGCCCACGGCGGGGCGGGGTGAGAGGCGGCATCGGGCGGGTTGAGAGGCGGCATCGGGCCGGCGCACGGGCGGCGTGGCGCGATCAGGGGGGTGCGGCCCTCAGCAGCCGGGAGGCTCCCTGAGTCGCGCCACCACGTGCAGCCGGTCCGCGTCGGCCGCCGTGCCCAGTGGCAGGCCCTCGCGCCATGGGGGTTCGGTGCGCGGTCCTGGCCCGTCGTGGAGGTCGAGCACGTCGAAGCCGTGCGTGGCCAGGAGGTGGCGCAGCTCCTGCGGGAAGAGCAGCCGCCATGCGGAGTGCTGCTCGACGGGCGGCGAACCGTCGTCCGTGGTCCACACCCGGGTACGGCGCAGCAGTTGGGCCGTACGGTCCACCGTGAGGGTGGTGATGGAGCGGTGGACGGCGCCCTGCCATCCGAACTCGTTCTCGGCGGGCGCGTCGAGCAGGTCGGTGCGGCCCAGGAAGTAGGCACCGTTGCGCATTTCGGCGACGAGCAGCCCGCCGGGGGCGAGCGCGTTCCGGCAGGAGGACAGAAAGCCCTCCAGCTGCTCGTTGGTGTGGCAGTACAGCAGTGCGCTGTCGAGACACACCACCGCGTCGAAGGCGTCCCGCCCCAGGTCGAAGCCGCGCAGATCGGCGGTGACGTACGTGGGGCCGGGGTGGTGGGCCCGGGCGTGGGCGAGCATCGCCGTGGAGAGGTCGGCGCCGGTGACGGTGCGGCCGGCGCCGTGCAGGTGGGCGGCGTCGCGGCCGGTGCCGCAGCCCAGGTCGAGGACGCGCGGGCCGGCGCCGTGCCGCCGCAGGCAGTCCTCCGTCCAGCGTGCGGCGAGCCGGTCCGGGTCGGGGAAGCGGGCCTCGTACAGCTCCGGGTTGTCGGTGAGCAGGTTCGGTGGCTGCGGGCGCGTGAGCGCGGGGGATCTCGTCATGACTGCTGTCGCTTTCTCAGGCGGCCGTGGTCACGGCGGTTTTCGGGGTCGGCAGGGCGTCGAGCCGGTGCAGCCAGGCCACGCCGAGTACGGAGGCGAGCCCGAAGAGGGCGCAGCACGCCCAGGGGAGCCAACCGCCGCCCTGTTCACCGGTGTCCATGGCCCAGCCGACGACGGTGTTACCGACCGCTGCCGCGACGCCGGAGACGACGTAGAAGATCCCGTAGTAGGTGCCGGTCAGCTCCGGCCGTCCGAAACCGGGGATCAGCTCCATCACGAACGGCTGGGCGATCATGATGCCGAGGTACAGCAGCAGCGCCCCCAACAGCACGGGCAGGGTGCGCAGCACCACCTCGGCCGCGCCGTCGGGGCTGCCGGGCGACCCCGCGACGGCCATGGGCGGCAGGAACGCCAGCGCCATCAGGGCGAGTCCGGCCGCGATCCAGCGTGCCCGGTGGCCGCGGTGTTTGAGGGCGCGGGTGAGACGGAGCTGGAGGGCGAGGTTGGCGACGGTTCCGGTGAGGAAGACGATGCCGGCCGCCCCGTCCCAGCCGGTGGCCTGCCGTGCTCCGTCGGGTAGCAGCAGGTAGAGCTGGTTCTCCAGGGTGAACATGCCGACCATGGCGAGGGCGAACGCCAGAAAGGCGCGGTTGCCCAGCACCTCGCGCCAGTCGGCGAGTACGCCGCCCTTGCCAGGTGCCACCTCGCGGGCCGGGAGCACCAGGGCCTGCGCGACGGTGAGGACGGCGAAGATGCCCGCGGCCGTCAGCGCGGACGCCCGGAAGTCGACGAGCAGCAACGCGCTGCCGAGCAGCGGGCCGACCAGTGCGCCGGTGGTGGCGAAGACGTTGAACAGGGCGAACGCCTCGGCCTTGCGCTCTCCCGCCTCCTGGGCTAGGTAGGCGCGGACGGCGGGGTTGAACAGGGCTCCGGCGAGCCCGCTGAGCACGGAGGCCGCCAGCAGCACGGGCAGGTTGTCGCCGAGCGCGAACAGCGCGAACCCGAGGGTGCGCAGGACGCAGCCGGCGATGATCACGCCGCGGGCGCCCAGCCGGTCGGCGGCGGAGCCGCCGATGAGGAACAGGCCCTGCTGGCTGAGGTTGCGCACGCCGAGGACGATGCCGACGACTGCGGCCGACATCCCCAGGTTCTGGCCGAGATGGGTGGCGAGGTAGGGGATGAGCAGGTAGAAGCCGATGTTGACGCCGAGTTGGTTGACCAGCAGCAGGCGGACCGCGACCGGGAAGCCGCAGACCTCACGCCACGTCTTCACGCCGCACCTCCCCCGCGTGCACGAGGCGCACTCCCAGTCCGGGCGCGTCGCCGGCGCGTACGTGACCGTCGTGCCCTCCGATGCCGGTCCACGGGTCGTGGGCGAGCAGCAGGTGCCCGTCCAGGTCGGCCCAGCGGGCGCGGTCGGCGAGGTGGACGGCGGGCGCGAGGCCCAGGCTGCTGGCGGTCAGACAGCCGAGCATCAGCTCCGTACCGCTGCCGTCGAGCAGTTCGGCGATACGCAGCGCCGCCTGCACTCCCCCGCATTTGGCGAGCTTGACGTTGACGCCCTGCACCCGCCCCGCGAGCCGGCGGACACCGGCCAGGTCGACGGCGTCCTCGTCGGCGATGACGGGCAGTTCGGCGCGCCGGGCGAGGGCGCACAGGGCTTCCGGGTCGCCCGGCGCTGTGGGCTGTTCGGCGGCTTCGACGCCGAGCTGTGCGAAGCGTGGCAGCAGGGCCCGGGCCTGCGGGACGGTCCAGGCGCCGTTGGGGTCGATGAGCAGCCGGGCGCGTGGTGCCGCGTCGCGGATGACGCGGACGCGCTCCACGTCGTCCTGCGGATCGGCGGCGCCCACCTTGACCTTGAGGAGTGTGAAGCCGTCGGCGGCCAGGCAGCGGGCCTGGGCCGCGGCGCGCAGGGGGGTGGTGATGCCGATGGTGCGGGCGGTGGCGGCCACCGGTGCGGCGGGGGCGCCGAGCAGGCGGTGCACGGGCCGGTCCGCGCGCTTGCCCACGAGGTCGAGGAGCGCGGCCTCGACGGCCGCGGTCACGGCCGGTGGTATGTCCTGGCCGGCCGGCTCTCCGGCCCACAGGGCCTCCAGGGCGTTCTCCGGCGTGCTGAAGCGGACGGCGTACGCGCCCAGCGCCGCGATGTGCCGGGCGAGGGTGTCGGTGTCGAGGCCGAAGTAGACGCTGGTGACGGCTTCGCCGTGGCCGGTCTGCCCGTCGTGTTCGAGGGTCAGCCACACGGCGTCGCGTGCCGCCATGGTGGAGCGGGAGATGCGCAGCGGTTCGGTGAGTTCGAGGCGGACGGTGCGCTGGGTTGCCTTCACAGGTTCTCTTCCGAGGGATGCGGGCCGGCGGGGGTCTTGACCGGGTCGGTGACTCGTGTGCACCGCACCCAGCCGGTGGCCTCCGCCGCGTACGGGTACGGGATCTCCACGGGCCGGCCGGCCGCCGCTGCCGGGTCGAGTCCGTGTGCGGTGGTGAAGTCGTCGTCGTAGACCGTCCCGAGGTAGCGGTGCGGCCCGTCGGGGAAGACGGTGGCGACGATGGCGCCGGGGTGGACCCGCGCTGCCCAGGCGGCGACGCGGGCGACGGCGCCGGTGCTCCAGCCGCCGCTGACGAAGCTGGAGCGGGCGAGCCGGCGACAGCTGTCCACCGCCTCGACGGGCCCGACCCAGTGGACCTCGTCGAAAGCGTCGTAGGCGACGTTGCGCGGATGGATGCTGCTGCCGAGGCCGCGCATCAGCCGGGGCCGCGCGGGCTGCCCGAAGATGGTCGAGCCGGTGGCGTCGACGCCGATCAGCCGCAGCCCGGGCCAGTGCCGGCGCAGCGGACCGATGACGCCCGCGCTGTGGCCGCCGGTGCCGACGCTGCACACCAGGATGTCGAGGTGGTCGAGCTGTGCGGCGAGTTCGGCGGCCAGCGAGGCGTAACCGGCGGTGTTGTCGGCGTTGTTGTACTGGTCGGGCCAGTAGGCGTCGGGCAGGACAGCCAGCAGCTCCCGGAGCCTGGCGAGGCGGGCGGCCTGCCAGCCGCCCTCGGGTGCCGGGCGGTCGACCAGTTCGAGACGGACGCCGTGGGCGCGCAGCAACTGGCGCATGGACGGCTCCAGTTCGCTGTCACCGACCAGCACGATGGGGTGGCCGAGCGCCTGCCCGGCGAAGGCCAGGCCGAGTCCGAGCGTGCCGGAGGTGGACTCCACCACCGGGGCTCCGGGCCGCAGTTCGCCGCGTTCCCGGGCTCCCAGGAGCATGGAGACGGCGGCGCGGGCCTTCATCCCGCCGGCCGCGAGCCCTTCGAGTTTGGCCCAGAAACCGGGGTGGGGCCCGGGCAGCTCCGCGGTGATCCGGGCCAGCGGGGTACGGCCGACGAGGCTGAGGAGTTCCTGGCGGACGGTGGCGCGGACGGCGGTCGCGGTCATCGGTCGCCTCCCGGACACGTACCGTCGCCGGGGGCGGCGTCGGACGTGCGGTACCGGTGGACGACTCCGGGGCCGCCGTCGAGCCAGAAGAAGGGGTACGGCTCCGCGCAGACCGCGCTGACCCCCCGGCCGAGGAACCGGGGGAGTACGGCGCTTCCGGTCTGGGCGAAGGTGACCAGTTGCTTGCCGTACCGCTGCGCGTGCTGCCGCAGGGGTTCGAAGGTGCCGTTGCCCAGCGTCATACCGGAGACGAGCAGCGCGTCGCACCTGTCCGCCGCGGCGAGCGCGTCCGTGACGACGGGCTCACCCCACTCCGTGACCCCGCCCTTGAGATCGCACGGGACGTAGCCGAGCCCACGGGACCGCAGCGCCTCCAGGAGGGAGTTGACGACGCCGACCACCAGCACCTCGGCGCCCGGCGGCAGGTCCAGCAGCTCGACGACGGCCTCGGCCCTGGCCCGCGACTTGACCAGCGAGGAGCCGCGGGGCAGCGGGTACGGGCGTGCCCCGTGATCCGGGGTGTGCGGGGTGACGTGCATCAGATAGGCGTCCAGGGCCGCCACGCGCACCGGCAGCAGCGGGTGGTCCAGGAGTCGGCGCACGTCGGCGCCCACGCAGTCGTCCAGGGCGCTCTCGGGCAGCGCACCGGGCTCGACCGCGCACGAGCCGACGGCCCCGGCCAGGCGCAGGCTGAGCACCTCGTTGCGGTAGCCGGTGCCGCGCCCGTCGTGCCGTACGGCCTGCCGGGTGGTGAAGGCCACGGCTATGCGCTGTGCGCTCGGATCGGGGCCCAGCGCTCCCTCCCGCACCCGGTCCACGAGCTGCGCATACGTCTCGTGGTGCGGTGCCGCGTATGCAGCGCGCGTACCGGTGGCGGCGGTCATCGGATCACCAGCCCCTCCCGCAGCTCGGCGAGCAGTCCCTCGACGCGCTCGCGGGCTCCGGGCCCGGCGGCGTCGCCGGCCATGACGTGCCCCAGGTACTCGTTGTTGCTGCCGGCCGACCGCACCGCCTTGCCGGGTGCGGCGAGTTGCACCTCCAGCACATCCGGCGCCTCCCGCGTGGCACTGCCGTCCAGCACTTCGAGCGTGCCGGTGGTCTGCGGCACCAAGAAGCCGATGGCGGCGCTGCGCAGTCCGGTCGGGGTGACCCGCAGATCGGGTTCCCGTCCCAGCGCGACCTCGACGAAGGCCGCCGCCAGATCGATGCCGGTCACATGGCGGATCAGCTCGGTGATGCGGTTACCGGCGGGCCGCGGGTTGACCTCGACCACGCGCGGGCCCGCGGAGGTCAGTTTGATCTCGGTGTGTGCCACCACGCCGTCGGTCAGTCCCAGCGCCTTGAGGGCGTCCAGCGCGGTGTGCTCGGCGGCCTCGGTCTCCGCGGGGCTCAGCGCGGCGGGGAACATGTGACCGGTCTCGATGAAGGCGGGGGCGCCGCCGACGCTCTTGTCGGTCACCCCGACCACATGGACCGACCCGGCGTACGAGACGGTCTCGACGCTGACCTCCGGGCCGTCCAGCAACTCTTCGAGCAGCACCTGGGGCGCCCGGTGTTGGCCGCGCGCGTTGACGGGGAAGTCGGCCAGCGCCTGGCAGGCCGCCGCGAGTTCGGCCTCGTCCGCCACCCGGCGTACGTACATTCCGGCGCACAGGTCGACGGGCTTGACGACCAGCGGAAAGCCGATCTCCCGGGCGGCACGCACGAGGTCGGCCCGTTCCCGGTGGACGGCGAAGCGCGGCCCGGGCACTCCGGCGTCGGCCAGGAGGCGGCGCGTGACGTCCTTGCGGCAGGCGCCCTCCACGGCCTCGGCCCCCGGCCCCGGCAGACCGAGGTGTTCGGCAATCCGCGCCACCGTGGACAGGTAGTAGTCGCAGGACGTGAGTACACCGTCGAAGCCGAGGACCTGGTGCAGCCGCTCGATGTGCGGCAACAGCCCTTCGGTGTCGTTGGTTTCGGCCGTGAGCAGGTTGCGGGCGCCCAGCAGTGGATGAGCCGTGCCCTCGGAGGCCGAGCGCAGGTAGTGGTGCAGGTCACGGGTGAGGAAGGTGAACTCGTGCCCGCTCTCGCGGATCGCCTGCGGCAGCAGCCTGCTCATCGATCCGACCCAGCTCTCGACCATCAGCAGATGAGCCACAACTCCCCTTTTCATGCAGAACGGACGCAACGGCCCCGGAGCCGCCCCGCAGGGCAGGGCGGCGGGTTGCGCAGAGCAACCGTAACGATAATCATTTTCATTGTCACCCGCTGGTCGAGCTCCGAGGAATCACCGTGGCCACTCCCCCGCACCGCGTCGCCCTGCTGTGCGCCCTGCTCTCCGCCGCCACCCTTGCCCCGTCCGGTCCCGTCCGGGCGGAGAGCCCGGCCCCGGCACTCCACTTCGGCACCTGCCCGGACTCCGTACCGCGGCCGTCGGCGCCGGACCGCGTCGAGTGCGCACGGCTGAGCGTGCCGCTCGACTGGGACCGTCCACGCGGGAAGCGCATCGAGGTCGCGGTCTCGCGAATACGCGCGTCCGGCGCCCCGGGCGAGCGGCGCGGCGCACTGCTGGTGAATCCCGGCGGACCGGGAGGCTCCGGCCTCTCCTACGCCACCACCAAGCGGGCCAAGCTCCCCGAGAGCGTGCGCCGCGCGTACGACGTCATCGGCTTCGACTCCCGCGGCGTCGGCGCCAGCACACCCGTCGACTGCGGTCCGATGGGCGGACTCTTCACCAAGCCCGGCGCAGATCCCGTACCGACCGACGCCGCGACGGAACGCGGCTATCTCACCTCGCTGCGAGCGTTGGCCGACGACTGCGCCGCGGGTGCGGGCGGCGCGCTGCCCCATATGTCCACCGAGCAGACAGCGCACGACATGGACGCGATCCGCGCCGCGCTCGGCGAACGGAAGACGAACTTTCTCGGCGTCTCCTACGGCAGCTACCTCGGCGCCGCCTACGCCGCACGCTTCCCCCACCGTGTCGGGCGCATGGTGCTGGACAGCGTGGTCGGCCCGTGGGACTGGTACGACTTCGACGTCGTCCAGAGCCGGGCGCTACTGCGCCAGCGCGACACTTTCTTCTCCTGGACGGCCGCCCACCAGGACCGCTTCGGCCTGGGCGACAGCGCCGGAGCGGTGCGCCGCGCCTATCTGCACGTACGGCGGGGACTCGCCGGGGAGCCGGTGGACGGCTTCGGCCCGGCGGAGTTCGATCGCGCCGTCTACCGCGCACTGGGCCGCACCGAACGCTGGGCCGGGCTCGCCGACGGACTGCGCGGCTATCTGCGGGAGGGCACTCTCGGCGCGCTCGTGCCGGACTCCCCGTTCGACAGTCCGTCGTCCCGGAACTACGAGGCCGCGAACAGGGTCGTCAAGTGCGCCGACGGTCCGGCGCCCGGCCCGCGGGACATCCTGGCGGACATCCGCCGCACCCGCCACCTCGACCCTCAGCCCGTGCTGACCGGCATGGAGGCGTCCACCTGCGCCTACTGGCACCACAGGCCGGCGCACCGCACTCCGCTCGGCAGCGCCGACGCGCCGCCGCTCCTGCTGGTCGCCTCCGCACACGACCCCGTAACGCCGATCGAGGGTGCACGTGGGCTACGACGGCTGCTGCCCGGCTCCCGGCTGGTCACCCTCGACAACGACTACTCGCACGGCGTCTTCGCCAGCCGGGGCAACGCCTGCGTCGACGGCACCGCGGCGGCCTACCTCGTCGGAGGACGAGTGCCCCGCGCCGACGTGCGCTGCGCAGGGCCCGGCCTGCCGGAGGTGCCCTGACCATGAGCCCACGAGGCGCGGCGGAACGGCCCGAGAACCGCACGCATTAACCCCTCTTCAGGCAGCAATATCCGGAAATAAAGGACTTACCCTTCCTTCGTATTCGCTGTGTCAGGAAACACACCAGCACACCCGGGACATGGGCAAGATCTTCTGACTGCACGTCAAGAAACCTTTTGCTGCGCGCTTTTCGAAATACCCCTCGGTTCGGCCTTTCACGCTCAGAAAATGATCCACAGCATAGCGTTGAAGAATTCCGAGATCATTTACCGGGGATACTCCGCATTCGATTCGAGCTCCTTGCTCGGAACAATGCCTTGTGTTTCTGTGTCCTCGCTCCGGCCTCCGTAACCGGCTGGAGCTCCCACTGCCGGGGCGCCGAATCCTGCCGCCCGGCGAGGGAAATTCGCACCAGACCGCTCGGCAGGAGCGGGGGACCCAAGTACGTGCCGTGCCGCATCCAGCGGCCCGGCTAGGGGTGAAGTCATGCCCAATGCGCCTCGCGCATTGGAATGGCCGGGCCACTCCAGCCCGAATCCGACAGCTCACCTCGCAGGCGCCAGGAGAGGACACCCCCATGCCACGTGGCCGTCATGCCCGTAAATCGCGCAGTACCCGCCGTATTTCCCAGCTCTCGCTCGCCCTGGTCGCGGGTGGCGCTGCGATCGCCGCTCCCCTGCTGACCGCGGGCAGCGCGCACGCCTCCGCGCCGGCGAAGGCCCAGCAGAAGCAGGCCCAGTCCACCCAGGCCGGTGCCGCCGCGCAGGCGAAGACCGAGCAGAAGGCCGACTCCTACACCGTTGTCCCCGGCGACACGCTGCACCACATCGCCGTGGACCACGACATCAAGGGCGGCTGGTCCACCCTTTACAAGGCCAACAAGCAGACCGTCGGCAGCGACCCGGACCTGATCCGTCCCGGCCAGAAGCTGACCCTGGACGCCTCCTCGGCCCCCGCCGAGCGGAGCAGCGCGCCCAAGCGGGCCGACCGCAGCTCGGCCGAGCGGACCGGCAGCACCGTGCACAAGACCCAGTCGACCAACCTGGACGGCTGGATCAAGGAAGCGCTGACCATCATGAAGCAGCACGGCATCCCGGGCACCTACCAGGGCATCCACCGCAACATCATCCGGGAGTCCGGTGGCAACCCCAACGCCATCAACAACTGGGACATCAACGCCCAGAACGGCACCCCGTCCATCGGTCTGCTCCAGGTGATCAAGCCGACCTTCGACTCCTTCCACGTCGAGGGCACCGCCTACGACCAGCGCGACCCGGTCGCCAACATCGTCGCGGCCTGCAACTACGCAGCCAACCGCTACGGTTCGATCGACAACGTCAACGGCCCGTACTGAGCCGACGACCCCGCAACGCGGCGGCTGCCCCTCACCATCCGGTGACGGGGCAGCCGCCGCGTTGTGCACGCCCGGCGCCGCGGCAGCGGCGCCCTCGGTCGGCCGCTCCGCGTCGTACCGTCTGGACAGCACGCCCACGTCACGTTGAGTTGGCGGCGTCCCACACTCCGTGCCGAAATTGTCGGTCTCGGGGTCGGATTCACCCGAACGCCGCGTCCCCATGGCAGAGGTACGCCCGAATGGGCACCTTCTGTCCATGGATGACTCGAAAAATCTCGTAAGCGTCATAACTCCTGCTTACAATGCGCTCCCCTATCTGAAGCGCTGCGTCGCCTCTGTCGCGCAGCAGTCTCTCGACCCCGGTCGCATCGAGATGATCGTCGTGAACGACGGCTCCACCGATGGCACCGCGGACGAACTGGATCTCATGGCCGCGCGGCATCCCGGGCTGCTGCGGGTGATCCATCAGGAGAACTCCGGCGGTCCCTCCGCCCCGCGCAATCGGGCCCTGGACCTGGCCAGTGGGCGGTACGTGTTCTTCCTCGACGCGGACGACTACCTCGCCCCCGAAGCGCTGCAGCGGCTCACCACCATGGCGGAGGAGAACAGGTCCGATGTCGTACTCGGCAAGATCGCCTCGGTGGGACGCCGGGTGCCGCGCTCCATGTTCCGCGCGAACCAGCCCGAAGCCGATCTGTTCGCCTCGCGTGTCTACTGGGCGCTCTCCGTCCAGAAGCTCTTCCGCAAGGAGTTGCTCGACGGGCTCCAGCTGCGCTTCGACACCGGGTTGCGGGTCGGCGAGGACCAGCCCTTCACCGCGCTCGCCTACCTGCGCGCACGCCGCATCTCCGTGGTCGCCGACTACGACTGCTACTACCTTGTGCGGCGCCCCGACGGCCAGCATCTGACCCAGACGAACAGGACCGAGCCGGTTCTCGACTCCCTCGACCGGGTGTGTGAGCTGCTACGGACCGAGCTGGAGCCCGGGCCGGGACGCGATGCACTCCTGTTGCGGCACTTCGCGGTGGAGCTGCAAGGCGCCTTTCTTTTCCTGAGCAGAGAAACAGAAGAAGCGGTCCGGCACCGCGAGTTCGCCCGTATGCACAGACTTGTCGCGGAACACGACTGCGACTCCTTCTGGCCCCGGCTGCGTCCCATCCAGCGGCTGCGCTGCCATCTCGCCCGGCACGGCGCCCTGGAAGAACTGCTGGCCCACGCGCGGCCGGGAAACAGCCACATGCCGTTCCGTATCCATATCTCTCAGGGGCGGGCGCTCGCGCACTATCCGGCGGAGCGCGAAGCCCGTTCCAAGAGCCCCACCGCATTGTTCGATGTGACGGAGCATCTCGACCTCATCCACCACGTATCCGCTTTCTCTTTCACCGGGACCCGGTTGCGGCTGAGCGGTCGTGCGGCATTGCAGCAGACGGAGCACACCGGAAAGACAGTCGATGTGTTCCTCCAGCACCGTGGAAAGGACGCCCGGACGCAGCACGCCGAAGTCCGCCTCGACGGAGATGCTTTCGAGGCGGAGCTGGATCTCCTCGACGGCAAGGGAAGCGAAGCAGCGCTGCCGGACGGATTCTGGGACCTGCATCTGCGCCTCACCGTGAACGGACTCGCCAAGACGATACGGCTGGGCAATCAACGCGACCCGGAAGCCGGGGTGTGCCCTTTCACCTGCCTGACCGACGACGGCGCCGGAGGAATACGGACAGCCCGGATCTACGCCACCCCCTTCGGTAACCTCACCCTGCGGCTCGAGCACCTTCCCGCCGCTCGCCTCAGCAAGGAACTGTCCCTGGAAACGGACGTTGCCGAGTGGCACGGCTCGGCCCTGCGCATCGGCGGCCGGACGAACGTCCTCGGCCGGCCGCCGGGAATCGCCTTCGTCCGGCTGGCGTCCGCCGACGCAGACAGCTTTGCCGACGCCGACTTCCCCGTACTCCTCCAGGACGACGGCCGGTTCTCGGCAGAACTGCCCCTCGACACCCTGCCGCCCGGGCGGTGGACGGCCACGCTGCAGATCGCCGCGGCCAATTGGCGCCACACCCTCCCCGTGTGTCCGCCCGCCCTGCCGCAGGGTGCGGCACGCTGGCGCCGCGGAGCTGTCCAGATGTACGCCAAGCCGCTGGACGACCCCCAGCTCACCCTCCGCGTGGACCGGGTACGCCTCACCCGCGGCCTGCACCGCAGGCTCACCCGGCAGTACAGCGCCCCGTAAGGGGCGCGGGGAACTGCTCCCCCAGCCTCCGGCCGGGAGGTGCCCCCACAAGCCACGACGTAGCCGCAGCCCGCAAGCGTCGGACAGGGGCACCCCCTTCCCGGAACAACGCAGAGGGCCAAGCAAGATCCGCCGGACACACCCCTGGCACAGGCGGCGCACCGGCGGCAGCCGCGCCGTGCGCCGCCGTCACGGCGTGTGGAAGGCCACCTCCGGGTTCTCCTTCGAGGGACCGTCCAGCAGTGGCCGGGGAAGACCGCGTAGGTGGCGGTCGAAGAACGCCGTCGTATAGCGGGTGGTGATCTCCCCCGAGCGCTTGCCGGACAGCGGCGCCGAGGGGTCGGTGTAACCGGCCTGCCCGCCCAGGATCGGCAGGTCGATGAAGGTGAAGTGTCCGGAGTCGGCCACCGTGAGCCACCGCTTCCAGCCGTGCAGGCGCTGCCAGGTGCGCGGCCATGTCGCGTCGTCCGCCCGCGGGTTGTGCCCTTCCCTGGTGCCGAGCATCAGTATCGGACGCCGGGTGCCCGCCTGCGGTACGGGCGCGAAGAAGGTGCCGTCCGCGTTGACGGCGGCCCGGATGCGGCGGTCGGTGCCCGCGGCCACCGCCGCCGCGTTGCCGCCGAGCGAGTGGCCCGCGGCACCGATACGACGGGGGTCGATGAGCTCCGCGTAGCGGTGGGACCGCTGCCGTCCGTCCTTCGCCGGGGTGGTCAACTCGTCGACGACGAAGGAGATGTCGGCCGCCCGGTTCCGCGCCGCCCTGGCCAGCAGCTTCCTCTCCGCCTCGTCGTTCGGCGCGCCCTCGATCGTCTCGCACGCGACACAGGTCAGGGTGCGCGCGGCTCCGCCGCCCGCCCCAGGTGTGCGGCCCTCACCGGTGAAGGTCGTACCGAAGGACTCGTAGGCGTGGTCCAGCAGCGCGACGACGTAGCCGTGCGAAGCCAGCTCCTCCGCGAGCGTCGTCAGGGTGGCGCGGTGCAGGGTGAAGCCCGGTGAGAGCACGATAAGCGGATGCCTGCCCGGGGCAGGGCGGGCGCCGGTGCGGGCGTTCGTACGGACGGAGCTGAGCAGCCCCGGCTCGAACCGCTTGTCCAACTTGATGCCTTTGAGCAGCAGTTCGGCCTCCTTGCTGGAGATGTACGGCGCGCGTGCGCCGTGGCCGCCGTCGCGCCGGGCGGGGTAGAAGACCGACGCCATCAGCCGGCGGGCGCCCGCCGACGGCACCCAGGGATCGCGGCGTTCCTTGTCCGTCAGATGCAGGGTGTCCCTCCCGACGGCCCAGTCCCCCGTCGGCTTCGGAACGGCCAGTCGTGTACTGCTTTTCGCGGCCGCCGCCTTGGAGGCAGCGGGACGGTTCTCCGCAGCCGCCCCCTCCGCGGAAGCGCAGGCCGAGGCTGTCGTGGTGAGCGCGGCGACGGCCAGCAGAGCGGCCGCCGCCCGATGTGTACGGATCATGCTCGGAAGCGTAGGAAGTGGCGCCCGGCGCCCAGCACCCACGAAAGACAGCAGCACCCCTGACTTTCGGCAGGGGCACGCGGACAGCGGTAACTGGCAACGTGTTCGGCCCTCTTGGCAGGTGCGCCAACTCGCGGCAGCGTGAGTCGAGCAACTCACCCCCCACCATGGAGTGCGCACATGAGAGAGGCGAAAACCCCGCAAGACGCCCCTGCCGGTCGGCCCCGCCGGGCCGGAGGATGGGGCAAGAAGGCCCCGGCCGTCGTGGTCGGGGCCTTTGCTCTGGTCGTCGGGCTGCCGGGTACGGCGCTGGCCGACCCGCCACAGGCGCTGCCCGGAAACGCGTCCGAGCTGGAGAAGAAGTTCCAGCCCGCCTACGACTACGACACGGACGGCTGCTACGCGACACCCGCCATCGGCCCGGACGGCACCATCGCTCCGGGTCTGAAGATCGGCGGTGACGTCAACGGCAACTGCCACGACGAGTCCGACCTGGAGAACACGAACGGGTACTCCCGCACCAAGTGCAACAACGACTGGTGCGCCGTCGTCTACGCCTCCTACTTCGAGAAGGACCAGGCCGCGCTGGGCGGCGGCAGCGCGGGGCACCGGCACGACTGGGAGCACGTCGTGGTCTGGGTGCACAACGACCAGGTCGAGTACGTCTCGACGTCCAACCACGGCGGATTCACCGTGCACAGCAAGGACGCGCTGCCCTTCGAGGGCACTCACCCCAAGGTCGTGTACCACAAGGACGGGGTGAGCACCCACTGCTTCCGCGCGGCGAAGAACGACGGCGGTGACGAGCCGCCCGAGAACCACCGGGGCGCCTGGCAGTACCCCTCCCTCGTCGGCTGGGACGGCTACCCCGAGGGCCTGCGCGACAAGCTGGCCGGAGCCGACTTCGGCAGCGCCACGCTGGGCATCAAGGACGGCGCCTTCAACAGCCATCTGTCGGAGGCGAAACCGGACGGCATACCCTTCGACCCCAACGCCTGAGGCAGCGGCCGGACCGGGACCGGAACCGTGGCCCGCTGCTGCGCGTACGAGGCATCAGCGGGCCGCGGCCGACTCCGGGCCCAGCTCTTCGACCGGCTCAGCGCGCACCACGCGTACGCCACGCGCGGTGAACTTCTCCACCTCCGCGGGGCTTGCCGCCCCGTCCGTGACGAGCGTCCAGCCGGACGGCAGAGCGGCCCACGCGTGGAACGGAGCCCGGCCCAGTTTCGCCGCGTGGGCGAGTACGTAGATGTGCGTGGCCCGGCGCGCCATCAGCTCCTTCAGCCGGGTCTGCCGCAGCTCGGCCTCGCAGATCCCGTTGTCCGCCGTGACTCCGTCCGCGGACAGGAAGACCCGGTCGAACGTCATCCGTTCCAGTGCCGCTTCGGTCAGCGGGCCCACGAACGCCTGGCTGACCGGCCGCAACGTTCCGCCCAGGCACTCCACATGGACGGTCTCGACATCCGCCAGCTCGTGCAGCGCCGTCAGCCCGGTCGTGGCCACGGTGAGGTCCTTGACCGTGCGCAGTTCGTGCGCCAGCGCCCCCACCGTCGACCCGGCGTCCAGCAGCACGGACTCGCCCGGCTGCACCTGCGCGGCCGCCCACCTGGCGATGGCCCGCTTCTGTCCGTAGGCCTCGCCCGTCCGCTGCCGGAGCGAGGTCTCCGGGTGGGCGGTCAGCGCCATCGCCCCGCCGTACGTACGGGCGAGCCGGCCGTCGGCGGTGAGCCTGGCGAGGTCACGGCGGATGGTGGAGGCGGTCACGCCGAAGTGCTGCGACAGCTCCTCGACGCTGGCCAGCCCCGTGGTCGTGGCGAGTCGCAGGATCTCCTCGCGGCGGGCCTGGGATCCGTTGGACGGCATCGGGTGTCCTTCGCGGTACGTCGGTTGCGGCGGCGGTTGGGGGGGGTCGTCGGCGGCGTGACGCCGTCGTTGTCGGCGTGACAGCCGTCGTTGTCGGCGTGACGCCGGGTCAACTAGCTTGTGTCGTAGGCCGTTTCAGCGAGCGGTGGACATCTCGGCGGCCTGCCGCAGGGCCTCGATCATGCTACCGGCCTCGGCCTTGCCCGTACCGGCGATGTCGAACGCGGTGCCGTGGTCCACCGAGGTGCGGATGACCGGGAGACCGACGGTGAGGTTGACCCCCGCCTCGATGCCGAGCACCTTCACCGGTCCGTGGCCCTGGTCGTGGTACATCGCCACGATGAGGTGGTAGTCGCCGCGTGCGGCCAGGAAGAAGGCGGTGTCGGCGGGAAGTGGGCCGCGCGCGTCGATGCCGGCTTCGCGCACCTTCTCCAGCGCGGGCACGATCTTCTCCTCCTCCTCGCCGTAGCCGAACAGCCCGTTCTCACCGGCGTGCGGGTTGATACCGCAGACGCCGATGACGGGGTTCGCCCGGCCGGCCCGGACCAGTGCCTGGTGACCGCGGCGTACGGTCCGCTCGACCAGCCCCGGTTCGATGCGGCGCACCGCGTCGAGCAGGCCGATATGGGTGGTGACGTGGATGACCTTCACCTTCTCGGTGGAGAGCATCATCGACACCTCCTCCACCCCGGTGAGCTCGGCCAGCAGCTCGGTGTGCCCGGGGTAGAGGTGCCCGGCGGCGTGCAGGGCCTCCTTGTTGAGCGGCGCGGTGCAGATACCGTCGATCTCGCCGGCGACCGCGAGTTCGGCGGCGCACTTGACGTACTCGTACGCGGCATGGCCCGCCTCGGCGGAGAGCCTGCCCCATGGCAGGCCCGCGGGCAGCAGCCCGAGGTCGACGACGTTGATCCGGCCCGGCGTGAACTCGGCCTCGGCCGGGGTCCGTACGGCCACGATCTCGCAGTCGGCGCCGAGGATCCCGGCCGCCTCCCGCAGCCGTACGGCATCGCCGATCACCACGGGCCGGCACCGGCGCAGTGTCCCGGTGTCCAGCGCCGCCGGCACGATCACCTCGGGTCCGACGCCGGCGCCGTCACCCATGGTGAGGCCGATCAGAGGGAGGGGCTGCTGCGCGTTCACTGGGTAACTCCTTGACGGGGCGGTGCGGCCGAGGGGCTGGGCATCGGTGCGGACGGGGACGGTGAGGGTGGTGGCCCGGGCGGGGACAGGAGCCGGGGGCGGAGCGCGGCGGCGATCCGGTGGAGGGAGTCGGGGCCGCCGAAGCTGCCGGGCCGGGTGACGACCGACCGCCCGTCGTCGGTCCGGGAGTGGACGGCGCCGTGGTGGATCTCGCCGACCGGCCGCAATGCCGTGACACCCACGGCATCGAGCACCCGGCGGGCGGTCTCTCCCCCGGTCAGCACCAGATCCGGCCGGCCGGGAAGCGCCGCGACCGTACGCGCCAGCCCGGCCACCAGCAACCGCGCCTGGTCGGGCCGGACTCCGCGGGACCCGTCGACGGAGACGACGGTGACGGCGCCGGACGAGAGCGGCGGCAGCGGTACGGGCCCACCGGCTGCCAGCGCCCGGAGCGCCAGCGGCAGATGCCGTGCCCCGGCCGCCACCAGCCGGGCGATCTGCGTACCCACCACGGGCTCCGCACTCCCGGCGACGACAAGGAGCGGGCCAGGAGTGGCCGGGGCGCGCTCCTGCTGTCCGACGGCACCTCCGGCGGCACCTCCGGCGGCACCTCCGGCGTCCGCCCCGGTCAGAGGCCCGAGCCCTGCTCCGGCCTGCTGTCCTGGCCCCCCGGTTCCGAGGTGCCTGCCGAGGGCTGCCGCCAGTCCGCCGCTGCCCAGCAGCCGGTAGCCCGGTCCGAGTGACAACGCGGCTTCGGTGATCGCTGCCAGGTCTGCTTCAGTCTCGGCGTCGCACAGGGGGTGCAGGCCGTCCGCGGCCACGGCTTCCAGCCGGACGGCGAGGCCGCCGGCTCCCTGCCGTACGGCGTCGACCGGTACTTGGGCGGTGGGCAGCGGTGCGAATGCCTCGGTGACGGACCGGGGTGGTGTGCGCCCTTCGGCACGCCAGGCGCCGCTCTCGTGCAGCGGTACGCCGTCGACGTACAGCACGCCTTCGCGCACCACCCGTCCGGCGCCGGGCAGCGCCATGGCCACCACCACGGCCTCGGCCCCCTCTGCGAAGGCGACGGCCTCGGCTCCCGGGTTTCCGCGCAGCAGCGAGTCGGATTTCTTGTACCAGAGGGTCTGCCCGTGCCGGGGCGTGCGGGCAGCGCGTGCCCCGGCCAGCGCCGTCTGTACGGCCCGTGCCGCGGTGCCGCTCTCCGCCTGCCGCGAGTCGAGGTCCGCGACCACTGCGGCGCGGCCGCCCTCGGGTGCGCGGATGCCCGACGGGTCGAGGACCAGCCGTGCGGGCAGCCGGAGCAGCGCGGCCACCTCGGCCGCCCCTGACAGGTCGTCGGCGAGCGCCACGACCGACGCCTCGCCAGTCCAACGGCACACGGGAACCTCCTTCACAGCTCCGCACGGGATGTGCGCACCGCACGCAGAAAGCCTGGGGTCAACTGCGCCGTGCGCGTCGATAATGGCACAGTGTGCGCGATTCGCGCGAGACTCTTGCGTGAAACGCGCAGGCGTGCGAGCGTGCCCTCCACGCGACAACGGCCGTCGCCAACCACCCCGGATACGGGCGGCGCACGGCACGGCCCCGCATCGGCCCGTATCGGAAGGAACCGCTCGTGAGCACCGGCACCAGCCCCGGCTCTGACCCCGGCCCCGGCCCCCGCCCCGGCCGGCAGGAGATCGCCCTCCCCTCCGTCCCCGTACCGCTGTCCCGACTGGTCCTGGGCACCATGACGTTCGGCGACACCGTCGACCGCGCCGGTGCGGCCGGAATGCTGGACGCCGCCCTCGACGCCGGTATCACCGGCGTCGACACCGCCAACGGGTACGCGGGCGGGGAGAGCGAGCGGATACTCGCCGAGCTGCTGCCAGGGCGGCGGGACCGGATCGTGCTCGCCACCAAGGCCGGCATCCCCCACCCCGACCAGGGCGAACACGCTCCCCTCTCCCCCGCTGGACTGCGCGCGGCGCTCGACGGCAGCCTCAAGCGGCTGGGCACCGATCACGTGGACCTCTTCTATCTCCACCAGCCGGACCGCGGTACGCCACTGGCCGAAACCCTGGCGACCGTCGCGGAGTTCGTCGCCGAGGGGAAGATCCGCGCGCTGGGTGTCTCCAACTTCGCCGCCTGGCAGATCGCGGAGCTGACCCGTACCGCCGACGAGGTCGGCGCCCCGCGGCCGGTCGTCGCACAGCAGCTGCACAATCTGCTCGCCCGCCGGATCGAGGAGGAGTACGTCGAGTACGCGGCCGTCAGCGGTCTGCGCACCATGGTCTACAACCCCCTGGGCGGCGGACTCCTCACCGGCCGGCACCGCTTCGGCACGGACCCCGCCACCGGCCGCTTCGGCGACTCGAACCTGGCGGCGATGTACAAGCAGCGCTACTGGAACGAGGAGCTGTTCGCCGCCGTCGCGCAGCTCATCGCCGTCGCCGACGAGGCCGGTATCCCGCTCACCGAACTCGCCCTGCGCTGGCTGCTGGACCGGCCCTCCACCGATGCGCTGCTGCTCGGCGGCTCCAAGCCCGAGCAGCTGCGGGCCAACATCGCCGCCGCGCAGGCCGGTCCGCTGCCCGCCGATGTGACCGCCGCCTGCGACGCCGTCGGCGCCGCGCTGCGCGGACCGATGCCCGCGTACAACCGCTGATCCAGGGCCCCAAGGCTTTCCTCTTCCGTCCGGAGACTCCGCCATGACCACCGCCGCGCAGTTCACCACCGCCCTGCGCAACCGCCAGCGCCTCATCGGCTACTGGTCGTTGCTCGACTCCCCCGTCGCCGCCGAGCGCCTGGCCCGGGTCGGGTACGACTATCTCGCCTTCGACGCCCAGCACGGCCTCTTCGGCTACCAGGGGCTGCTCAACAATCTGATCGCCACCGACACCCGGGGCTCCACCGCGGTCGCCATCGTCCGCGTCGAGGCCAACGACCTCACCTGTATAGGGCGCGCCCTGGACGCCGGTGCCGCCGCCGTCATCGTGCCGCTC
This sequence comes from Streptomyces sp. CA-250714, assembly GCF_050936705.1. Lineage (NCBI taxonomy): Bacteria > Bacillati > Actinomycetota > Actinomycetes > Kitasatosporales > Streptomycetaceae > Streptomyces > Streptomyces sp. CA-250714. The sequence continues at coordinate 420,582 of NZ_JBNJMI010000001.1, forward strand.
GTCAACACCGCGCAGGACGCCGCCGACGCGGTCGCCGCCGTACGGTATCCGCCGCACGGCCGCCGCTCGTACGGGCCGATGCGGGCGCAGCTGCGCATCGGCCCCGATCCGGCCGACACCCATGCGCAGACCGCGGTTCTCGCCATGATCGAAACCGCCGACGCGCTCGCCTGCGTCGAGGAGATCTGTGCCACCCCCGGCCTCGACGGCATCTACGTCGGCCCCTCCGACCTGCGGCTGGCCATCGGCGGCCGGACCTCGACCGACCCGGATGTCGCCGCGGAGTTCGAGGCGGCACTCGCGCGGATCCGCAAGGCCGCCGAGGCCGCGGGGATCGCCGCCGGGATCCACAACGCCGACGGCGCGAGCGCAGCCCGCCGCCTCGGCGAGGGCTTCACCTTCGCCACCGTCTCGTCGGATGTGGTCCACCTCCAGCAGGCCGCCGCCGCGCACCTCGCCGCAGCGCGGAGCAGCGGCACATGAGCGCGCCGGGCTTCACCACCCTCATCACCACGCCGACCTTCGCCCGGCACTCGCCGGCGCCATGGGCCCTGCTCGCCGAGCGCGGAGCGGGCCCCGTCCGGCCGTACGACGACGGAGCGCTGCCGTACGCGGAGCTGCTGGAGCGGATATCCGGCGCCGACGCGCTGATCGCCGGGATGGACCCGGTCACCGCCGAGGTGATGGACGCGGCTCCGCGGCTGAAGGTCATCGCCAAGCACGGCGTGGGCACCGACACCATCGACCTCGCCGCAGCGCGTGACCGGGGCATCCCCGTCGTCTGCGCGCCCGGCTCCAACTCCCGTGCCGTGGCCGAGTACACCTTCGGTCTCATCCTCGACGCCACCCGGCGGATCACCGCCTCGCACACCGCGGTCGCCGAGGGCCGCTGGCCCAAGCTCTTCGGCCCGGAGCTGCACGGCAGGACGCTCGGCGTCGTCGGCTTCGGGCGGATCGGCCGCCTCGTCGCCGGCTACGCGCAGGCGTTCGGCATGCGGGTGCTCGCGCACGACCCCTACGTGGCCGACGACGCGGTCCGTGCGGCAGGCGCCGAACCGGCCCCGCTCGACGCGCTGCTCCCCCGCGCCGATGTCGTCACGCTGCATCTCCCGCCCGCGCCCGAGCCCTTGCTGGGCGCCGCACGGCTGGCCGCCATGAAGCCCGGCGCGGTCCTGGTCAACGCCGCGCGCGGCGGTCTCGTCGACGACGACGCGCTGGCCGGGGCACTGCGCTCCGGCCGGCCGGCCGCCGCCGCGCTCGACGCCTTCGCGATCGAGCCGCTCCCGGCGGGACACCCCCTGCGCACGGCACCCCATGTGACCCTCACCTCCCATATGGCCGCCTGCACCCCGGAGGCCAACCACGCGATGGGGCTGATGATCGCCGAGGACATCCTCCGGGTCCTCGACGGTGAGCCTCCGCACCACGCGGCCGGCTGATCCCGCACCCTCTGCCCCATTCCACCCCGCCTCTCCTCCTCGTCCCCCTCTCCCCACCTCCCCCTCGTTTCCCTTCCGCTCCGGCGACGGCGCCGGATCCAGCAAAGGAACAACGCCTTGTCCACCACCGCTCCCGCGCCCGCAGCGGCGCCCACGCAGGCCGATCCGTACGCCCTGCGCGCCGAGGACGCCCGGCCCGCGCCCACCACCCTCGGCGGCCGGCTACGCCATCTCGGCCCCGGATTCGTGCTGTCCGCCGCCGTCGTCGGCTCCGGCGAACTGATCACCACCACCTCGCTCGGCGCCAAGGCCGGCTTCGCGCTGCTCTGGCTGGTGGTGGTGTCGACCGCGGTCAAGGTCTGGGTGCAGATGGAGCTCGCCCGCTGGACCATCCTCAACGGGCTTACGGCGCTGGAGGGTTATCGCGAGGTCGGCCCCCGTATCGGCCGTCTGGGCTGGATCAACTGGCTCTGGATCGGTATGGACTTCGCCAAGATGTTCCAGCGCGGCGGCATCATCGGTGGTACGGCCGCGGTGTGTTCGGTGCTGTGGCCGGTCGTCGGGGAACCGCTCGGCACCGCCTCCCTCACGCTGTGGGCCTTCGTCGTCACCCTCATCGCCATCGGCCTGCTCCAGTCCGGCAAGTACAGCCTCGTCGAACGCGCCTGTGTGGTCTCCGTCATCATCTTCACCGTGGTCACGGTCGGCCTCGCGGTCGGCCTGCCCGGCACGGAGTTCGGCTACGGCGCGGGGGACCTCGGCAGTGGCTTCAGCTTCGAGATCCCGGCCGGCACCGTCGGTATCGCCCTCGCCGTCTTCGGTATCACCGGCGTCGGCGCTGACGAGATGACGACCTACACCTACTGGTGCCTGGAGAAGGGCTACGCCCGCTGGACCGGCCCCGACGACGGCAGCGAGGAGCGTGCCCGGCGGGCCACCGGCTGGATCAAGGTGATGCGGATGGACGCGCTGACCGGGCTGGCCGTGTGCGTACTGTGCACCCTGTCCTTCTACGTCATCGGCGCGGCCGTGCTGCACCCGCAGGACCTAGTCCCCGAGGGCAACCAGATGATCACGACGCTGTCGCGGATCTACACCGACACCATGGGCCCCTGGGCCGAATACCTCTTCCTCATAGGCGCCTTCGCCGTCCTCTTCTCCACTCTCATCGGCTCCACCGCCTCCGTACCGCGGCTGTGGACCAACACCCTCGGACTGCTCGGCGTGATCGACTGGTCCGACGTACGCTCCCGCACCCGCACGATCCGCATCCTCACCTGGACTCTGCCGCTGGTGTGGACCTGCTTCTTCCTGTGGGTCCAGTCGCCCGTACTGATGGTGCAGATCGGCGGTATCGGCGGTGGCGTCTTCCTGCTCGCCGTCGTCGTCGCCGTCTGGCGGCTGCGCTACACGGGCGTACCGAAGCGCTTCCGCGGCAACCCCTGGCTGACCGCCGCGCTGGTCCTCAGCAGCATCGCCATCCTCGGCGTCGGCGTCTACGGGATTCTGGAGACGGTGGGCGTGGTGTCGGAGTAGCCGCGGTACGAGGGCGCGTCGCCCGGCGACCCGGGGCCGTCGGGCGACGCGCCGCACGGCCCGGCCGGCCGGTCTCAGACTTCCAGGTTCGCCTCGATCCGGCGCAGTTGGTGCCGTGCCATGGCGAGGTTCGCCTTGGTGGAGTCCAACGCGATGTAGAGGAACAGGCCGTTGCCGCTCTTGGCGCGCAGCAGGCGGATCAGGTGGTACTGCCTGCCCAGGGTGATCAGGATGTCCTCGATCTCGTCCTTGATGCCCAGGTGCTCCATGGTGCGCAGCTTGGCCCGTACGACGTCGGTGTTCCCTGCTGCGGCGACCTCCAGATCGAAATCCTTGCCGCCGCCGAGCGTCCCCAGCGCCATACCGCTGGTGTAGTCGACCAGGGCGACCCCGATCGTGCCGTCGATGCTGCTCATTGCTTCTTTGAGGGAGGCGTCGGTGTTCGACATGGTGGCGTGCGTCCTTTCGTCGGTGCGTTGTTCGGCCTCGTGTGCGTCGTGCGGTGACCGTTGCTGCGGGCGGCGAGCTCGCCTCGGGGCCGACCGGCTCACTCCGGAGCGGGTGAGCCGCGGCGGCGCCGTTCGAGCGGCAGCCGGCGGCGTTCCAGCGGGGGCCTGCGCTCGGGCGGCGGAACCTCGGGAGCGGGGTGCGAAGTCGCGGAGCGCTGGGCCTCGGCCACGAGTTCGCCGATACGACCGGCCGTACGGCGCCCCTCCAGGTGCAGTCGGCCGACGTTGATGCGGTCGTCCGCGAGCAGCGTGAGCACGGCGGCCGGGCCGGCCGCGTAGGTGGCGACGTAGCCCAGCTCCCCGTGGATCAGCAGTTCACGGAAGGCGCCGCGCCCCGTCGCCTCGTTCATCCGGAAAGCGAGCCCGAGCGCGGCGGCGGTGAGGGCGGCCAGCGGCTCGGCCTCCGGCCGCTGCCGCTGCTGCCCGGCCTGCGTCGGTGGAATGTCCTCGGCCAGGACCAGCCCGTCGACGGTCGCCGCCAACGCCCCGCCGATCTGCGGAACCCTGGCCCGTAACCCGCGCAGTTCCTCGACCACACCCGTCTCCGCGGCCATCAGTACTCTCCTCTCGGCACGCTGACGGAATCCTCTGATCACAGCGCCTCCAGCGCGTCCCTGAGCCGGCGCAGCAGGGCGACGTCCGGATCCGCGAACTCATGTCCCGCCGGCCCCGCGTGGGGCGGTCCGCCCTCGGTGGCCTCCGCCGCGTCCGCCGCCGGGCGGGCGGGCTGTGCCGGGACGACCAGTCCGGCTGCCGCCAGCCGGCGCAGTTCGACAAGGGTGTGGAAGGCGGGCCGGCCCAGTGTCCTGGCGATGTCGGTGGCGGTACGCGTCCCGTCGGCCAGCTCCAGGAGCCGCAGTTGCCTCTCCGGCACCGTCGGCATCGTCGGCTCCCGACCGCAGGGTGCTGCCGGCGCCGGGGGCAGCACATCGAGGCGGGCGTCCGGCCAGATACGGTCCAACAGGGCCAGGCGGCGAACTGTCTCAGCTTCCACGGCGGTCGGTGTGACGCCCCCGGGGGCGCCCAGCCAGTCCCGCACCTTTCGCCGGAAGCGGCCCGCTCCACCACCGGGTGCCAGGACGAAGAACGCCGCGTCGTACAGGGCTGTGCGTCGGCACAGTTCCAGCATCCCCACGGGCACCTGGCCGGATGCCACGAGATGCCGCGCCACACATCCGTCCCGCCCCGCCTGTGTCACCGCGGCGTCCCAGCACGCCTGCGACAGTGCGCAACCGCGGGTCAGCAACAGCTCCAGGTCCGTCGCCGCCGGGCTCTCCGCGTGCACGATGCGGCCGTCGACGAGGAAGAGGGTGCCGCCTGCCCGGGTGAAGGCGCCGGTGGCACGCTCCGCGGCCAGCCGGTGCAGCATCGACGGGGCCCGGTGCGGCGCGGGGCGCTCGGTGCCGGGTGGTGGCGGTTCGGGCGGGGCGGATAACGGACGCTCGGAGGCCCCGGGGACGGGAGCGGTGTATCGCATCAGAGCACCATCCGCCCCGCTATCTCCGCGAGCCGGATCCGTGCCAGCGCGAGGTTGCCCTCGTCGCGGGCGAGCCAGAGGTGCAGGAAGAGGGTGCCGTCGAGTGCGCCGGTCACGTACCGCAGCAGGTGGTAGCTGTCGCTGTTGGTGGCGATGATGTCCTCGACGCCCGGTGCCGTCCTGGCGTGCCGGTCCGTTGCTGTCGCCGTGGCTCCGGCCGGGGCGTCCGCTGCGGAGAGCGGGCCGAGTGAGCGGTACTCGGCGACCATCCTGGCCAGCTCGGCGGTTTCACAGGCAGTCGCCTCGGGGTCGTCGCCGGGCGGGTCTCCGGCGACGCCCAACGCCAGCCCGCTGACCCAGTCGACGACAGCGGCACTGCGGGCACCGGGCAATCGCATCGCCTCCAGGAGGCACTCGTCGATTCCGGGCACGCTGCACTCCCCTCCCCTGCGCGGCACACCGCATCGCCACCGGCTCCACCCCGGCCACGGACAGTGAACCTAAGACTACGCATATGCCTGTCGGGGTAGTGTGCGTTCCGGCATTTTCCCGCGGAACATGCCAAGACCATAGGGGAATTGATCAATACCGCTTCGCAATTGACCGCAGTCCTTACGGAATTGACAGCTTCAGGACCGGATCACCGCCCCCGGGCGGTCGGCTCTGGCTGCCCCACGACCACCGGCGGTCACTTCGTCCCGTTGGAACCCGCTGCGATCCGTTGGGATCCATTGGGGTCCGTTGCGATCCGTTGGGATCGCGCCACCGCGCTGACCGGTTCCGGACAAGCGCTGCGGGACGCAAAGTGGAGCGCGGCCGTCGCGGGGATCATCCAGGCTGGACGCCGCACGAGGGCCCGGCCGATCCTTGGCCAGGCCGGAAGGCGGCGAGCCGGGCATGGTTCCGGATCCGATCGGACGAGCGCGGGACGGAGGGACCGTGGAGAAGGTCTTCGACAGCAAGGACTTCCCGAAGGCAGACGCGCTGTCCGCATGGGCGGAGACCACCCGGGACACCGTCATGCCGACCGACTTCCGGCTCGTCGGCGTCAAGACCTTCAGCGGATCCCTCACCACGACGTCGCTGGGTCCTGTGCAGGTCTCGGGCATGGCGTACTCCTCGTTCTGCTCGATCCGGACGCCGAAACTGATCCGCGTCTCGGACCCGGAATGCCTCCAGTTCGCCCTCGTCCGGTCCGGCCCGCACGTCATCGAACAGAACCGGCGCAACGCCCCCGCCAGACCGGGCGAGTTGCTGCTGTTCGACAGTTCGCGGCCCTTCGACTCGTACGCCGACGGTGAGGCCCTTCTCCTCCAGTTCCCCCGTCGGCTGCTCCCCCTGCGCACCCGTCGGCTCGACCCGGTCATCTCCCGCCCCATCCCGGGCAGACAGGGGACGGCCCGGCTGTTGTCCGACTTCCTGGCCTCTGTCGCGGGAGGCGGCAACCGTACGGAGCAGGACGCGACCCAGCTCGGCACCGTCGCCCTCGACCTGGCCGCCGCTGTCCTCGCGGACCAGCTGGACCGCGCCGCGGACGTCCACCCGGACTCCCGGCAACGCGCCCTGTATCTGCGCATCACCGCTTTCGTCCAGCACCGTCTGGGCGACCCCGCCCTCACGCCCGGCGAGGTCGCGGCAGCCCACCACATCTCGCTCCGCTCCTTGCACCGGCTGTTCCAGCAGCACGGGACGAGCATCGGCGCGTGGATCCGCGGCCAGCGCCTGGAACGCTGTCTCCACGACCTCGCCGATCCGCGAAAGCGCCGGACACCCATCCACGCCATCGCGGCCCGCTGGGGGTTCCCGCGGCCCGCGGACTTCACCCGCACCTTCCGCGCCGCCTACGGCATCACCCCCAGCGACTATCGGCACCAGGAACTCCAGGCACACCAGGCCGACGTCTGACGAGCCGCGACATACGCATCAAGATCGGGGATTCTCCGGTGAGTTGGCCGCGGTGATGGCAGACTTCGCCCGAAGTTTCGAATCGGGAGCGCGGGGATCGGGTATGACGCGGAAGCGGCGCGCGTGGCAGTGGGCCGGTGGGATCTGGCTGGCCTTGGTCGTCGCAGGTGGGACAGCCACGCTCGTGCTCGAACCCGCCAGCCCCGAGCCGGACGGCGACTCACGTGGCGGGCAGTCGTCGCCCTCGCCTGCGTTCCAGGACACGGCCGTACCGGAAGGCTGCGAAGACGAAGCGGAAGAAGCCCGGCGGCAAGCGCAACAGGACCCTCGGGGAAACGAGGACTACGCCTACATCTGCGTCACCAGCTCCCAGGAGCCGGTGGAACCGAGCTCTCCTTATCGAACTCGACCCTGAACTGCGCACTCTCGGTCCGCGGTGATAGGACGGCAAACGACAACTGTTCAAGGCACCGATCTGTCCACCCCGATGAAGGGCCGCCTCTCATGCATCTCCGGACCGTCGACATCCCCACCCCGGACGGCACGGCCGACGCCTACGCCGCCTGCCCGGAGAAAGACGGGACCTACCCCGGTGTGCTCCTCTACATGGACATCATCGGACTGCGGCCGGTGATCAGGGCGATGGTGACCGAGCTGGCCTCGCACGGCTATTACGTGCTGGCCCCCAACGTCTTCTACCGGCACGGCCGCGCCCCCGTGGTCGAGGTGCCCGACCTGAGCAGGACCGAGGACCGGGAGGCGTTCCTGGGCCAGGTCTTCCCCATGCTCGAATCCCAGACGGCCGAGAAGACCGTCCGGGATGCCGGCGCCTACCTGGACTTTCTCGCCGGGCAGCCGCAGGTGCGGGACGGGAAGGCGGGTGTGACCGGCTACTGCATGGGCGGCATGCTCGCGCTGCGTACGGCCGCGGCGTACCCGGACCGGGTCGGCGCCGTGGGCAGCTTCCACGCGGGCCACCTCGTCACCGAGGCGCCGGACAGCCCGCACCGCGTCGTCGCACGGATCACGGCCCCGCTGTACCTCGCGCACGCCGAGAACGACGCCTCCATGACGCGCGAAGACGTGACCACGCTGAACAAGGCGCTGGACGAGGGCGGTGTCGACTACACGTCCGAGGTCTATCCGGGTACGGTCCACGGCTTCACGATGGCCGACACCGCCGCGTTCAACCCGGCGGCGCTGGAACGGCACTGGGACCGGCTGCTGTCGCTGTTCTCCGAAACGCTCCAGGCCGGCTGACGCGACGGATCAGGCGTGGCGCGGGCGGGAATCGGTCGGGGCCGACGGCCGGGGCGCGAACGAGGGCGCGTACACCAGGGTGATCAGCACCAACGCCATCGGCACCAGCATGGCGCCGCGGTAGGTCCAGGCGTCGCCGAGCGCGCCCACCAGCGGTGATCCGACGAGGAAACCGACGTAGTTGAAGATGTTGAGCCGGGCGACGGCGGCGTCCGAGGCGCCCGGGAAGAGCCGGCCCGCCGCCGCGAAGGTCTGCGGTACCAGAACGCAGAGGCCGAGCCCGAGCAGGGTGAAGCCGAGCATGCCGGTCCACGCCCCGGGGGCTGCCGCAACCGTGGCGAACCCGAGGGCCGCCAGCAGGGTTCCCGCCCGGACGACCGCCACGGCGCCGAACCGTCGTACCCCCAGATCCCCCAGCGAGCGGCCGATCAGCGTGGTCGCCATATAGACGTTGTACGGAACGGTGGCCAGCTGCTCCGAACTGCCCAGTACGTCCTGGAGATACTTCGCGCTCCAGTTGGAGACGGTGGAGTCCCCGATGTACGCGAACGTCATCACCAGGCACAGCGGCAGCAGCAACCGGAACCCCACCGCCGCCTCCCCGGCCTTCGCCGCCCCCTCCCCCACGTCTGCCGGGCCCGGGGCCGCCGCGTCCACATACCATCTGCTGCCCACCAGCACGGCGGGCAGCAGCACCCCGGCCACCGGCAGATACGACACGAAGAGCGGCAGATGCCCGTGTGCTCCCACCCAGGCCAGCGTCGCCCCGAGGATCCCGCCCAGGCTGTACGCGGCGTGGAAGCCCAGCATGATGCTGCGCCCGTACGTGTGCTGCAGGCTCACCCCGAGCATGTTCATCGACGCGTCCAGCGCACCGACGGCGAGCCCGAAGGCGCCGAGCGCGACCGCGAGTTGCACCACCCCGTCGCCCGCACCGACGCCCAGCAGCGACAACAGCACCACCGGTTGCGACCACCGGAGTACCAGGCTCGGCCGTACGCGCTTCACGAGGTACTCCGCCGCCACGCTCCCGGCCCCCGCGAGCACCGGTACCGCCGCGAGAAAAACGGGCAGCAAGGCATCCGATATCCGGTACCGGTCCTGTACGGCCGGGATGCGGGTCACCAGCAGCGCGAAGGCGACGCCCTGAGCGAAGAAGCTGAAGGCGAGCGCGGCCCTGCCATGGCGCCTCCGTGCGTCCGTCATGGCCGGACAGCGTATGTCCCTCCACTACCCACCGGTAGACAGATCACTGCGCCAATTCACCGGGCGGCCGGGGTCGTTCCGAACGCTCGGCCCGCCACAGGGACTCGGGGTGGACAGCACCTCAGGGGGCAGCGGCAATGAGACGCCGTACATACCTCCCGGTCGGTCTGTCCTACGACAACTCGCGGCCCGCATGGCGTCATTGACCGCGCCGGAAGGGCCGCGCACCGGCGGACATGCGCGGCAGGACGCCCGTGAGTACGGCGCGCGCTGTGCGTGCTGCGCTGTCCGCGCGTCTTGTGATGAGCGCGCTCGGCCTGCGGACGGCCGATGGGAGTCGGGCTGCCGCCCGTAGCCCCGGCTGGGCTGCAGGGACTCGCAGAAGGGTGGGCTCGGAGCGACACGGGGACAACCTGGCGTCGACCTACCTCCCGGGGGGAACTTCACATCCGCCCGGCTCGGCCGTCCAGTCCGGCCGACGCGGAGCTGGGAAGACGAGCAGGCGGCAGGTGCGTGCTTCCGGGCGCGGCGACCTCGGCCACGTCCGAGGCCGAGGGGCCCGGCTCGGAACCGCCGGTCCGCATAGGCGGATCCGCGCCGGGCGGCGGTCAAGTCGCGGTGCGCGACGACCAGCCGGGGCCGCAGCCCTGCCATCCCCTCAGCCCTCCCGTCCTCGCCGTCCGCATCCCCGACCAGGCCGGGCGCGACGTCGGGCCCACGTCAGGCGCCTACGTCGGGCCACGCCACCACCCTTCGGCAGGCGTGGTTGATTCGTCTCGCTCAACGCCGTCCGCATCCCCGACCACGTCCGGCCACGCCAGGCGCCACGTCCGGCCACGTCCGGCCATATCAGCCTGCGGCAGCCGGAGTTGGTTCGTCTCACTCAACGCCGTCGGCATCCCCGACCACGTCGGCCCGCGTCCGGCCACGTCAGCCTCCGGCAGGCGGAGTTGGCTCGTCTCACTCAACGCCATCGGTGCCCCGCGCCAGGGACCGGCCACCTGGACGTCACTCCCGGTGGTCCGCGTCAGGCGGGAACGCGGGGCGGCGCTCGGCTGCGGCGTGCCACCAGGCGGGTGGGGAGGGAGTGGTGATCAGGGAGGTCGGCTGGTCGGGGTGGAGGCCCAGTCGACGCAGGGCGCCCGGGTGGACGCGCACGTCCACCCAGCCGTGCCAATGGCCGTCAGGGCCGATTCCGCAGATGAGGCTCCAGCTGATCTCGTCCTGGCCGAAGGGCATCCAGTCGATGCCCCGGTCGCGCAGTCAAGCGCGCACGGCCGCCAACGGGCGGGGGCAGCCCCGCACGTTCTCGTAGCCTGCGACGGAGATCCAGTCAGTGCGCGACGTCGTCATGACGTCCATCGTGCCATGGGCAGCGGGTCGGGGAGTTCGGTCAAGGTGGCGATTCCCGCTGCCAGTTCGCGGCCCCACACGCGGTATCCGGCCGGCGAGGGGTGGAAGCGGTCCGCCGCGAACCACTCGCCGGGGAGGGGTGGGGGACCGTCGGTCGGCAGGTGGAAGACCTGGGGGTGGCGGGAGGGCAAGCTTCTCAACTGGCGTTCCAGCAGGCGGATGTAGACGTTCCCGGGGATCTTCACGCGGCGTGGCAGTCCTTCGACGCGGTCCAGGCTCGGCAGGCCGACGAACGCGAGCGGGATGTCCCCGCCCAGCCGCAACCGGATGTCGCGGACCAGGCGGTCGGCGTCCTGCCGGAAGGCGCGGGGCCGGCGCATCCGCAGCGCGTCGTTCGAGCCCGCCGCCACCAGAACGATGTCGGGGCGCCAACGGCTGGTCGGATCGGTCAGTCCCGACAGGAGGCTGCGGCGTACCGAGGTGAGGGTGGCGCCGGGTTTGGCGGCGACCCGCCAGGAGACGGGACGCCCTGTCATACCGGAGAGGGCTTGGGCGAGTTGGCCCGAGAGTGCCTCGTGGTGGCTGGTCGTACCGACGCCGGCGGCGAGGGAGTCGCCGATGACGGCGAGCCGCAACGGCGGTCCGTCTTGTGCGGGGGCCGACGCTGTTCCGTGGGTGTCGCCGGCTGCGGCCGGTAGCCGGAGGGTGCGGGGGCCGCGTCGTTTCGGCGGCCGTTTCGAACGGCCGGACCGGCGTGCGGGTTCGGGTGTGGCGGAGTCGGGATCTCCGGTCGCGGAGTGGGATTTCTCTGCTGACTGCGCACTCACTACTGGCCTCCCTGGGACGGTCCACCGCACCGCCATAACAGCGTTATCGGCAGCACTACGCACGATAACAGCGTTATGCTGGGCCGGTGTCAAGCGGAAAGCCCGTACCGACGGGAAACAAGCCGGTGCCGACGGAGAGGCGCGACAAGAAGGAGGCGACCGCTCTGCGGCGGCTCCTCCTGGACGAGGCAGCGCGTGTCCTGGCCGAACAGGGCCCGGCCGCGCTCAGTGCACGGCGCCTGGTCAAGGCGGTGGGTGCCTCCACGATGGCTGTCTACACCCACTTCGGTTCGATGCCCGGCCTCGTACGCGAGGTGATCCGCGAAGGATTCCAGCGGTTCTACGCACATGCCGAAGCCGTCGAACCGGGACCCGACCCGGTCAGCTGGCTCGCCGGCCTGTGCCGCGGCTACCAGGAGTTCGCACGCGCCGAACCGGATGTGTACGCCGTCATGTTCGGCGCCTCGACACTGGCGCGCTTCGAACTCGACGAGGAGGACCGGCGGATGGGCTCCTATCTGCTGCGGCTGCCGCGTGACGCCATCCAGCGCTGCGCCGAGGAGCACCGCTTCCGCCGGAACGTGGATCCGGACCTGCTGGCGCGGCAGCTCTTCAGCCAGATGCACGGCCTGGCCCAGCTCACCCGCGCCGGGTACATCATCGGCGAACACTCCCCCGACCAAGTGCTCTTCGGCATGCTGCGGGACTTCGCCGTGGCAGCGGGCGACGCGGCCGAGAGCGCCACCCGCTCGGTCACCGAGGGGCTTCGCCCCCGGTGACCCACGCGGGGCAGCGGCTCACCCCGACTTCCCGGGACTCCAGATACCCGAGGCCAGATCGTCGAAGTGGCCCGCCCAGACCCGTTCCGGGTCCGCGAACGGCAGTGGATCGTACGTACGAAGGTCCAGTACGAGATCGTCGGCGACCCAGTACTGGGCGTCCCGGTGCGCGTCCTTCGCATGGACGCGCCAACGGCGCAGGCCGCGGTGGAGTGCGTACAGCAGATATGTGTACGACTCCAGATCGCGATGTGCCGGCAGCATTCCCTCGTGCCACTCGTTGACCTCGTGCACGATGCCCGTACGGCCGTCGAGAAGCAGATCGCCGTACCCCAGGAAGTCCAGGTGGAAGAGGTCTTCGAGCGGGCCCGGCAGGCCCTCGGCCGTGCGCAGTTCCGCTGCCGTCTCCTCCCAGGACGGATCCTCGGCGATCGGGATGTGGCAGCGCAGCGGTGTGCCCTCCCAGTAGTGCGGGTCCATGCCGCCGGCCGGTATCCCCACCTCGGTCAGGAAGCGCCGGGTCGGCCCGTGCGTCATCCGGGGGTGGAGCAGATGGGGAGGGAGTCTCAGCAGTCCGTCCTCGCCGAAGACTTCCTCCAGCATTGTGCGCGTCAGCCGCACCCGGGGATGACAGGGCGTCCGGGGTGGTACGTCGCCGGGGCCGGTCAGCCCGGCGAGCCGCACATGGGTGTGCAGATGTTCCGTCACATAGTCAGCCGGTCCGAGCCGTTCGGACACCGGCCAGCCCGCCATGACGGCGACGGCGTCACGGTGGTGCGCGGCGCCACCACCTGGAAGTGCCGGCAGAGCTCCGGCCGCCGCTTCCGCGAGGCAGGCGGGTCGCAGTGCGTACGCCGGGATGCCCGGCTCCGCGGTGGGCAGGGCTGCGGCAGCCGTGTCCACCGCTGCGGAAGCCGCCTCGGGGTCGTCCGGATGCCGCCCGCAGTGCAACAGCCGCCACACGGACCCGGTCATCGGCCCCTGGGCGAGGGAGAGTGTGGCCGCAGCGCCACGGGCCGGTGCGCCGAGCCCGTCGAGCCACGCCGCGCACACCCGCTGAGCCACGGCGGCGGACGGGGCACCGGCCGCGGAGCCCCGCGCCCGGGCGGCAATGGCGGCCAGTCCCACGTTCGGGTACGTCTCGGCGGGGGCGAAGGGCGAAGTGCCGGGCAGGGCAGCGGCTTCCGTCTCGTACCAAGCGGTGAAGGACGCGCGGTCGGTGAGGCGCGGATCGTCCAGGTCCAGGACCGCGTGTCGGGTCGGTGCCAGGAGGTCGGGGTCACGGGTCTCCACCAGCACCCGTATCTCGGGCAGCTGCGCGAGCGGGCGGATCAACTCCTCGACCAGCCGCGCGGGTTCGGGGCAGGCGTCCAGTTCGGCGACCGTGACCGTGAGGGGCTCGCCGCGCCCGGCCGCCGTGGCGAGCAGCGCCCGGCAGTCGGCACCCTCGGCGCCCTCGGTGTCCTCGGTGCCCTCGGGTTCGGGCCCGGCGCCGGTGCGGCCGTTCCCGGCGAACTGGGCGCGCAGGACACGGGCGCACTCGGTCACGTCACGACCGGCGGCCGAGACGGCAGCCGCACGCGCCGACCCCCCGATGGCGGAAGACCACTCCTTGGAGGTGGAGTCCGTGAACCACGACAGCAGATACGTCTTCCCCGCCCCCGAAGCGCCCGTCAGCGCGCAGACGGAAGGCCCGCACACATCCCCGCTCCAGCGCAGCAGAGCCTCCGCCGCGGGCACCCGCCCTGCCGTGAGGGGCAGTACACCGTCGTGCGCGTCCACTGCCGCGAGGCGGGGAAGCCAGGAGCAGGCGTCCGCGTCCGCATAGTCGGGCACCAGCGGCACCGCGCCCGTGCGCTCCAGGAGCTCCACGGCCAGCGGCACATGCTCCGTACGCACACGAGCGGCATGCTGGGCGGTCGCGGCGGCGTGCTCGCGCCAGCGTTCGCGCACCTGGGCCACCTGAGGGCCGTCCCGGTGCCTGGCGGTGCCGAACGGCCCGCCGAGTTCCTCGGTCAGCTCCTCCAGATCCTCATGGAAGGCGTTCTCCGCCTCGGTCATGACCCGGACGAAGGTCTCCAGGACCCGGACCTGGGCGGCGAGATGGCGCGCCGCCATCTCGTCCCCTGTACGGGAAGCGGCCTCCCGTGCGGTGCGCGCGAGGGCCGCGTACCGCTCCAGTGGTAGGTCCGGCCACTCCAGGCCGACAGCGCGGAAGGTGGCGTACAGCCGGCCGGGAAGCCTCTGCGGCACCATGAGGGAGTCCATGGCGCCGCACTCTAAGGGCCGTCCTCAGCAGCCCCGCAGACGGCCCGGCCTACCGGTGCGCTGTCAGCGGTTCGGCTGGGCGGAGCTCACATCGGCGAGCGCGGAGTTGGGATCGCGCTCGAGGGCGATGTCACCGATGGAGACCGTGCCCACGAGTTCGTCACCGTCCACGATGGGCAGGCGGCGGACCGCGTTCTCGCGCATCAGCCGCACGGCCTCGTCGATCTCCGCGTCCGGCGAGCAGGTGACCACGTCGCTGCTGCACACGTCCTGCGCCCTGGTGGAGTGTGCGTCACGGTCGTCGGCCATCGCGCGGACGACGAGGTCCCGGTCGGTGACCACACCACGAAGGTGGTCCTGCTCGCTGACCAGCACCTCGCCGAAGTCCTCGTCCCGCATCAGACGGGCTATCTCGCTGATCTCGGTCTGCGGAGTGACGGTGATCGGATCGGCCGTCATGATCTCGCTGATTCGCTGGGCCATGATCTTCTCCTGACTGCTTGCGCTACGGTGCGCGGCGGCGTGCTGCCGCCACAAGGCCGTCTTCGCCCCCCGTGCGTTGCCAGCGGGGCGGGGTCCTACACCTGATCGCGCCTCTCGAATGCTCCCCCACCGGCTACGGACCGGCGTCGGTCCGGCTCCGGACCGGCTACGGAGTGCGGAGCCGGCGCACAGAGCTCAGCCTGGAGAGAGAAGCCCGCACGAAGAGGCGCACAGGCGCATGGCAGAGGACGGGACGGGACCGAGGCGATGGCACGGCTGCTGATCAAGGGGGACGACCTGATCGTCCGGCCGTCCTGGTGGGAGAAGCTCGCCACCGGGCACCGGCAGATCCGGGTGCCGCTGTCCGCGGTGGCCCGAGTCGACGCGGAGGGCTCCTGGTGGCGGCCGTTGCGGGGCGAGCCGAAGCGCACCAGTTACCTTCCCGGCATGTCGCACCTCGGCGTGTGGCGGCACGCGGACGGGCAGGACTTCGTCGCGGTGCATCCCTGGAAACCGGTCGTGGTCGTCGAGACGTACGGCCGGGCCCCGTTCGCCCGTATCGCGGTATCGGTACGGGACGCGCAGGCAGCCAAGAACCTTCTGCCGGACACGGCCGCTGAGAGGACGGACGACGATGCCCATGGCCGACGAGACGGGTGAGGACACGCGGTCCCCGCAGCGGGAGGAGCGCGGTCATCGCACGGTGCCGCACACCGCCGATGTACGCATCGAGGCATGGGGCGGCAGCCGGGAACAGTGCCTGGCGGAGGCGGTACTCGGCATGGTCGAGTGCTTCGCGGACCTGACCGGCCTCTCCGAGGCCGAGGCGCACTCGGTGCGGCACCTGCGCGTGACGGGTAACAGTGACGCGGATCTGCTGGCCACGCTGCTGGACGAGATCGTCTTCCGGGTGGAGGTGCACGGCGAGGTGCCGGTGGCCGTCGAGACGGAAACTGTCGAGACGGCGCCTACTGACCGTGCCTCGGCCGCGGCCGCATCCGGTGGGAACGAGGTGGAGGTTCGGCTGGCGGTGAGGGACCTGGCGTCCGTGCCGATCACCGGTGCGCCGCCGAAAGCCGTCTCGTGGAACGAACTTCAGCTGGAGCCCGGTCCGTCCGGGTGGTCGTGTGCGGTGACGGTCGACGTCTGAGGGGGCGTCGGCGGGCGCCGTCGGCGATGAGCAGGGTTACCGACCGTTGCGGACCTGATGGCCTTGCGGGCCAGCCCTCACCCCTTGACCACGCCGAGCGGAACCAGGCGGGCCACCTTGCGGCACAGCCCGGCGCCCTCGCTCGCCTCCACCACCGCGGCGACGTCCTTGTAGGCCTCCGGCGTCTCCTCGGCCAGGCTGCGGGGGGACAGCGGGCGGACCGCGATGCCGTCCGCCTCCAACCGTGCCCGCAGTTCTTTGCCGCCGATGGTCCGTGCGGCCTGGTGCCGGCTGAGGGAGCGGCCCGCGCCGTGGCAGGTCGAGTGGAAGGCGTCGCCCTCGGTGACGCCGGTGAGGACGTAGGAGGAGGTGCCCATCGTGCCGGGGATGAGCACCGGCTGGCCGACGCCGCGCAGATCCTCGGGAAGCTCCGGGTGACCGGGCGGAAAGGCCCGGGTGGCGCCCTTGCGGTGCACGCAGAGCCGCCGCTCCTCACCGTCCACGGCATGCTTCTCGATCTTGGCGAGGTTGTGCGACACGTCGTAGACGAGGCTGAGACCGGCGCCCGCCGTACGGCGGAAGACCCGGCGCGCCGCCTGGGCCAGCAACTGCCGGTTGGCGCGACCGTAGTTCGCCGCGGCGGCCATCGCTCCCAAGTAGTCGCGGCCCTCCGGTGAGTCGACCGGAACGCAGGCCAGTTGCCGGTCCGGAACCTGGATGCCGTACCGGGCCATGACGTTGTCCATCGCCCGCACATGGTCGGTGCAGATCTGGTGACCGAGCCCGCGCGAACCACAGTGGATCATCACGCACACCTGGTCCGGGGCCAGTCCGAACGCGGCGGCGACCTGCTCGTCGTAGACCTCGGCGACCTGCTGGACCTCCAGGAAGTGATTGCCCGAACCGAGGCTGCCGACCTGCACCAGTCCGCGCTCGTGGGCCCGCTCGCTGACCTGGCCGATGTCCGCGTCGGCCACAGCGCCGCCGTCCTCGCAGCGCCACAGGTCCCGCTCGTCGCCGTGGCCCTGCTCCACGGCGTACCGGGAGCCGCCCTCCAGCACGGATTCCAGTTCCGCCCGGCCGTCGGGCTTCCAGACTCCGCCAGGCCCCGCGCCCCGGGGGATCGCATGGCCCAGCCCGTCCATGACCGCTTGCAGCGCGGGTTCGAGGGTCTGCCGGTCGCAGTCGGCGGCCAGCAGCCGCACTCCGCAGGAGATGTCGAAGCCCACGCCGCCGGGTGAGATCACCCCACCGTCGGCGACGTCGGTGGCGGCCACTCCGCCGATGGGGAAGCCATAGCCCCAGTGGATGTCCGGCATGGCGTAGGAGGCGCCGACGATGCCGGGGAGTGTCGCCACGTTGACGACCTGCTCCAGCGACTTCTCGGCGTCCCGCACCAGCTCCGGGGACGCGAACACCACCCCGGGAGCCCGCATGCCGTCCCGCGGCTCCAGCCGGAAGCGGTAGGGGCGCTCCTGCACATACTCCATCGCGGCCTCCAGACCGGCCTGTCGATCCCCCCGGGCCCGCGTCGGCGCGACCTCGACAGCCCCACGGAGTTACCACCCCGGGCAGGAACATGCCCCGGCGGAACGCGCGCCCGCACGCGAGCCGGTTTCCACGTACGGCTCCCCGGCTACCCGAAAAGGAACAGGAGATATCGATGCTGTTCCCCAGGCCCGCGGCCGGGACAGTGGATTTCCGGGCCGGGGCCGTTCACGTTATGTGTCCGCTCAGTGATTGCTTGCGAGACCACCATGTCCGCCCCATTCGAAACGCTCCAGCCGACCGGCAAGGAACCCGAGCCGCCCACTCCGGGACCTGGCCCGGGATCGCCGGGACCAGGGCCGGGACCCGTGCCGGGACCGGCACCTCCTTCCGGGCCTGACCCGGTGCCGCCCGCACCGCCGCGGCCCGAGCCCGATCCCCCGCCGCCGAACCCGCAGCCCCCCACGCCAGGGCCCGAACCCGGACCGGCCCCCGACCCGATCCCGCCCCCGGTGCCCACTCGCGACGAGAGGCCTGCAGGCCGCGAAAATCCGTAACCCTGTGCAGGGAGTCGGTGCGGATACGTATCCGGCAAGCAGCGCGCGGAGGCGCCGGCTGTGAGGGCGCCCATAGGGTCCAGATCACATACGAGGCGGCTTCGTATGTCCGAATTGCCCTGCCCCTGAGCGGGGGCGGGGAGTCGCCGGGCCCGTCGGGGATTTGCGACGATTCTGGATCGTACGTCACATATTTGCGGGGCCGGGGAGCCGGTTTCCAGGGTGGGTGCCAGGTCGCGACGAGACCGGGGCACAGCCCCCGGGGGCGCGTGGCCGGAACGTCCCCCCACGAAAGGCTCTCCGCTCGCATGCGTAACGCCCTGCGTACCCTCAAGCCCACCCGCCGCCTGACCACCACCGCCCTGACCGTCCTCGGCACCGCCGGTATCGCCGCCACCACGCTGGCCGGCACCGCCCACGCCGAGGCCCCGGCCAAGCCGACGGCCAAGCCCGCCGCCATCGAGAGCGCCGCCTCCACCGCGCAGCACGTCAGCGCGCAGGCCGCGCACGCTCAGAAGGCTCAGGCCGCCAAGGCCGAGGACGAGGCCGGTGGCCAGAAGTACGCGGACAATCTGGACGGCTGGATCCGTGAGGCCCGCGCGATCATGGCCAAGCACGACATCCCCGGCTCGTATGAGGGCATCAAGCGGAACATCATCCGTGAGTCGGCCGGTGACCCCAACGCGGTCAACGACTGGGACATCAACGCCAAGAAGGGCACGCCCTCCAAGGGCCTGCTCCAGGTGATCCAGCCCACCTTCGACGCCTACCACGTCGAGGGCACCCCGGATGAGCTGACCGACCCGGTGGCCAACATCGTCGCGGCCTGCAACTACGCCGCCGACCGCTACGGCACCATGGACAACGTCGACTCCGCCTACTGACCGGCAGCGACACCACACACGCGCACCACACCCCCGCGCATGCGAACAGGAGCGGGTGGGAGGCACACACCCTCCCACCCGCTCCTTCGCGTTACTTCTCCAGTCCGACCGTGAAGAAGGTGCGGAAATAGTCCGGTGGATGGTGCTCGCCGACCGGCAAGTCCTCCGCCTCCACCCAGGCGTGCGCAGCGAAGGGCGGCAGTCGGCGTGCCCCTACGCACCAGACCGGCCAGCGACCCTGTACCCGGCACAGCAGCGCGGTGGCCAGCGAGCGGGGCAGACAGCCTTCCGGACCGGCGCAGGCGCGGCTGACGGCGTTCACCGCGTTCCGCGCGGCCAGGGTCTCGGCGTACCGGGCGGGCCGGGCGCCGCGCCGTACGACGTCGAGGACGGTGCGGATACGGCGAGGGGGCATACGGGCCAGCAGCAGAGCGCAGCGGACCGCGAGGCGGGCGAGGGCGCGGTGCCGCCAGGGCACTGACGGAGAGTCGGTCCGGGTCGTGTCCGCCGGTTGCGGTGTCACCGCTCCGCCAGTCCTGTGGAGGTGAGGGCCGTGACCAGTTCTTGTACGTCCTCGTGCGCGGTGTCGCTGTCCACCTCGTACGTCTCGCTCAGCCGCCGTGCCGCGAGCTGCGGACTGCCGCCGTCCAGCAGGGTGCGGAGGACGAGGGCGGCGGTGGGATTGAGATTCCAGTACTGGCCGCTGTCCTCGTCGAGAAGGGCGATGCCGTCGTCGGTGTCGGCGCAGGACACGCCGGATCGCAGCTTGAGCATCAGTGGCTCGCTTCCTCATCGGTGGCGGGTGTTCCCCCAAGCTCTTCGAGCAGGGGGTGCCCCCATGGCTGGTCGAGGGTGGCGGGCCGCTGTTCCAGGGAGCGCAGCCACAGCTCGCAGGCCAGCGTCTGGTAGAGCCCGCCGTGCAGATCGTGGGGATGGTGCCGGAGGGAGCCTGCGCACATCTTGCGCAGTGCCGCCGTGTCGATCAGCCCACTGCGGGCCAACCGGGAGTCCTCCCACAGGGTGGCCAGTTGGGCGCGATGGGCGCGGAGGGCCGCGTCCGGGTTGCTGTTGGTGACCGATTTGGTCCGCCCGATGAGGCTCTCGTCGGGGACGGTGCCGCGGACGGCTGCCACCAGGAGCGGCTTGTAGCTGTCCGGAGTCCGTCTGTGTTCGGGCCGGACCGCCAGTACGGCGTCGAGTACGGCGTCGTCGCAGTACGGGGCGGCCAGTGCCGTCCCCTCGCGGAGCGCGAGCTGGCCGATCTGGCGGAGCGGGCGTGCCGCGTAGCGCAGGCCGGTCACATCGTCGTGGCCCCCGGGGTTGGCCGCGACCGGCTCCGCCTGGGGTGCCGCGTCGTGGATCAGCCGGCGTACCGCGTCGGCGGCGTCCGCTGTGGCCCAGGGGACCAGGCGTGGTGGCTCGCCCCAGCTCAGCGGGGGCCGGTCCGAGGGAGGCGGCGGATCGGTGAGCGATCCGGCCACCGAGTCGAACCAGCGGCGGTAGGGGTCCTGGGCACACAGCCGGCGCAGTACATGCCCGCGGCGCCAGCGGTTGGTGGCCGCGTAGGTGCGCAGCATTCGCGTCGCTGTCCATGGGCGGCGGCGCAGCAGGGTGCGCAGATGGGCCGCGCTGGCGATGAGCAGCTCGTCCCCTCCGAAGCCTGCCAGGTGCAGGGCCGAACCGGCTGCCGCGGCCCGGCGGGTGAGCGACAGCCAGCGGGCGTGGTCCGCGATGACGGCACACGGCTCGTCGAACGGCTCCCGCATGTCCGGCAGTCCCTCGTAGATCGTCGGCATGTCCTTGTGCGGTACGAGGTGGTGCTCGATGCCGGGCACGGCCGCCGCGGTGCGGAACGCCCACATCACGTCGTCGTCGAGGGGGTCGGGGGAAGCCGCGGTGACGGCCACCACGCGTGTTCCCGCCTGCTGGGCGGCCAGGCAGCACAGTGACGTCGAGTCGAGGCCGCTGAGGTCCGAGCTGACCACCGTCCGCCCCGTGGTCCGGGCCGCGACGGCGGCGCTCAGCGCGGTGCGCAGCGCGGGGGCGCCCTCATGGAGCGGGAGGCGGGCGTCGGGCGGTGACCAGTAGCGCACTTGGCGGGCGCGGCCCCGCTGGTCGTGCAGCAGGCAGTGGCCCGGCGGGACGTACCGCACCCCGCGCCATACCGGCCGGTCGGTCAGTGGAGGAAGCAGCGCCGGGGAGAGGAGGTGGAGGGCGAGGTGACCCGCGTCGAGGTCGGCACCGGTGAGATACGCCAGGACGTCGGCCCGGTCCGCGGCGATGGTGACGCCTTCCACCTCCGCCTCGTACACCCGGCGCAGCCCGCTCAGCGTGCCCTGTACCCGCACCCGCCCGGCCACGGAAGCCACCAGGTGGAAGCTGCCGGGAACACCGGACGCGTACGCCGCCGCCTCCTCGGTGGTGCGGACGCGGGCCGCGGCGTCGTCCAAGACGGCAGCGGTGACAGCGTGTTGTCCGACGAGCGCCAGCACCGTTTCACCGGCCCGTGCCGAGCGCACCGTCTCGGCGCTGGGCTCGTGCGGGCCCGGCCAGCGTCCCAACAGCAGGGGGCGGCCCGAGGGATGAGGCAGGCAGCGAACGGCGAAGCGTCGCAGGTGTGCGGCGGCCGGAGCGGCCGACGCGCAGTCGGGAAGCACCGCGAACCACAGCGGGGCCGCGGCGAAACCGGCCGGCTCCCGAACCATCTGCACCCCTCCCCTTCCTGCCCCGCGTCATGGCTGACCGTCCGGCTCCGCGTTCCGGCCGGCCGACGACGGCCTCTGGACGGTGGCGGGCGGTTCTCGCCGCCCACCACCCCTTACTCAAGCCGGAGTTCACCCGGCCGTGCGTGGCCTCGCGGTCAGCGCAGCAGGCTGTGCTGCCCGAGCAAGTCGGGCGATGCCTTGGACTTGGCGCCGGTGACCCGCCGGAAGGAACCGACAAGCATCAGGGTGGGGCGCTCGTATGCACGGCGCATCTCGCTCACCTCCTTCCCCTTTTCGTTGTCGATGGGTCGCGCCGCTGCCGCGGCGGCTCCGCTTCCGCGGACCCGCCCGGCAGGCCGTATCGAAGGAAGTGCCCTGCCACGCCGGTGACGAGACAGCACGAGGCAGGCGTGCGGGGTGGACTGGAGGCGAAGTAGGACAGTCGCAAGAGCGCCGTGTGCATCGACACGTCACTTCCGTATGACCATGACGAGTGCGTTTGCACGGCTGCTGGGATGTCCCCGGCCTCCACGGGCAGTCCTCGTTCCGTCAGGGAACGGAAGCGGAGGCGGGAACGGGATGCAGCTGGTTCGCACGGGCACGGTGGGCGACAGCTCGTATGCCGTGCAGGCTCGCGGGCTGGCGAAGACGTACGCGGACAGGGGCAGCGGCGGCACGCCTGTCGAGGCGGTGCGCGGAGTGGACCTGGATGTCGGCGTCGGCGAGACCTTCGCGTTCCTGGGGCCCAACGGTGCGGGGAAGACGACCACCATCGCCATGCTGTGCGCCCTCGCCGTCCCCACGGCGGGCCGGGCCTGGGTGCACGGCGCCGACGTGGCGGCCGAGACCCGGCTCGTACGGCAGCGAGTGGGCTACATCTTCCAAACCAGCTCGCTGGACGACGGTATGACGGCGCGGCAGAACCTCTATGTGCACGCGCGTCTGTACGGGCTCTCCCGACGGTACGCACGGCAGCGTGTGGCCGAACTGCTGGAGCTGGCCGGAGTGGCGGAGCGGGCCCGGCAGCCCGTACGCACCTACTCCGGGGGCATGCGGCGGCGCCTGGAGATCGCGAGGGGGCTGTTGCACCGGCCCCGGGTGCTGTTCCTGGACGAGCCCACCGTCGGACTCGACCCGCACGCCCGCGTCCAGATCTGGGACCACCTCAACTCGCTGCGCGTGCGCCACCGCACCACCTTGTTCGTCACCACGCACTACCTCGAAGAAGCCGAGCACTGCGACCGCATCGCCATCATCGACAAGGGCCGCATCGTGGTCTCGGGAGCTCCGGCCCGGCTGAAGGCCGCGATCGGGCAGGATCACCTGCATCTGCGGACCAGCGATGACGCGGCGGTGTGGGCGGTGGCGCGGGAAATCCCGGAGCTGCGCGACGCCCGCACCGCCTGCGAAGCGCGCACCGGTCTCGGCGGCCCGGCCGACGGCGAGGGGGTCACCCTCCGCGTCCGTGAGGCGAGTGCCTGGATCCCCCGGCTGTGCGAATCCCTCGCCCGGCGCGGCGTCACCGTGTACGCGGCCACCTCGGCGCCGCCGACGCTGGACGACGTGTTCTTCCACCACACGGGCCGCACCATCGGCGTGGGCACAGCGGACGCACCGGCTGCGGTCGGAAGTCAGGAGCGCCCATGAGCACCGAGCCCGTGGCCCGCACGCCTGCTGCGCACACCCCCGCCCCGGCCGGCGGGGACTCCGTCGAGTCTGTCACCGTCCAGGACCCGCTGCCCGGCTCGGCACTGCGCCGCGAACTGCGTGCGGCGCACGCCCTGGTGTACCGGGAGTGCCTGCGGCTGCTGTCGCTGCGCCTCCATACGGTGCTCATCGTGCTGGAGCCGGCGCTGTATCTGCTGGCCCTCGGGAGCGGGCTCTCCGCCCTGGTGCGCTCGGACACCGTGGGCGGCGGCTACACGACGTTCCTCTTCCCCGGCATGCTCGCCATCACGGTGCAGGCTCCCGCCATGTCCGTCGGCATCCGCCTCATCATGGACCGCGAGAGCGGCTATCTGCGGGAGACGCTGATGGCCCCGGTGCGCCGCTCGACGCTGCTGTGCGGACACTGCCTGGGCGGCACGCTGATGGCCACCGCCCAGGGGTGCATGCTGCTGCTGGCCTCCGGCGCGGTCGGCGTGCCCTACCAGTCGCTGCTGTTCCTCCTGCTGGCAGTGGGCATGGTGCTGACCGCCTTCGCCTACACCACGCTCACCCTGGCGCTCGCGGTGCACATCCGCAGCGTCGAGACCTTCAACACGCTGCTCGGGCTGGTGGCCATGCCGCTGCTCTTCCTCTCCGGGGTCTTTTTCCCCCTCACCGCGCTTCCGCAGTGGATGACCATCCCCGCCGCGCTGAATCCGCTGTCCTACGCCGTCGACGCGATGCGGCGCTGCATCGCCGGTCAGGTGCCAGGGGTCGCGGCACCCGGCGGCCTGGACTGGGCGGGCTGGCGGCCTCCCGTTCTGCTGGAATGGGGGCTGCTGGCGGCGGTGGGAGTCGCCGCGCTGTGCTGGGCCGCGTCCAGGTTCGGCCGCCCCGAGTGAGGGCGGGGACAGGGACTCAGCTCCCGATGCCCGCCGTTCGCAGTACGGCCTTGACCGCGTCCCAGGACGGGTCTGCGGGTGCCGGTCCGTCCGTGCCCGTACGGGCGTCCTTGAAGCCGCTGGAGGTGGTGATGCACACCACCGGCCCGTCAAGCCCCTCGACTTCCTCGTCCTCCGCGAGGTCCGGCAGGGTGCGCAGTCCCGCGAGGCTGGCCGCCGCGGAGAGCTCCACCCACATTCCCTGCCCGGCGAGTTCGGCCTGCGCACGGCGCATTGCCGTGTCGTCGACGCGCAGGGCACGGCCGTTGCTGTTTCTGACGGCGAGGACGCCCCGGTAGCTGTTCACCCGGCAGTCGATGCCGTACGCGTCCGTGCCGCCCACCTCGACGCGGGTTGCGGGCACGTCCGCGCGCAGCGCCGCTGTCAGCGGACCGCCCGCCGCGGGCTCGCACGCGAACAGACGCGGAACGCGGTCGGTCAGGCCCAGCCGGTGCAGCTCGTCGAAGCCCTTCCATACGCCGAACAGCAGCTCGCCGTAGCCGGTGGGCACGAACACGGCTCTCGGTACGCCGAGTTCGGCCGCGATCTCGTACGCGACCGTCTTATAGCCCTCAGGACCGAACGCGTGGCCCGTGTGGAACCTGGTCAGATTGCTGACCGGGTGGAAGCCGAACTCCTCGGCGATCCGCTCGGTCAGCGGCCAGCGCTCGTCGACCGGAACGGGCAGCACCACGGCCCCGTACGCGGTGAGGAACGAGCCGACGGCGGGCGGCAGCCCGGTCGAGGTGAGCACCACACAGCGCAGTCCGGCCCGTGCCGCGTACGCCGCGGCGGACGCGCCGTGGTTGCCGGACGACGCCACCACGATGCCGGGTGCGCCGACAGCCACGGCGGCGCCGACTCCGCAGCGGTTGAGCCGGTCCTTGTGGCTCCATGTGGGGTTGCGTGACTCGTCCTTGACGTACACACCGCTGCCGATCTCCACCAGCGGGGTGCCGCCTTCGCCGAGTCCCGGCGCGGCGAGTGGCGGCAGCAACGGCGCCCAGCGGTCCAGGCCGGTGCCGCGCGGGCCCGGTGCGGTCAGGAAGCCGTCGGGCACGCGCGCGTAGTCGTAGTCCACCTCCACCGGGTACGTCATGGTGTCCGAACTCGACTGCGGGCAGCCGCGGGTCAGCGGCGGCCACAGCGGATAGCGGATCTCGGGATCACCCAGGGACCGCTGGGCGACGGCCAGCGAGGCGGTGGTGGTGGTCATGAACCGGAGCCTAACGGGGGCGCGAGCGCACACGTCCAACGCCGGTACGGGGAGCACAGTTTACGGAGCCGCAGGGGTTTTCATATCAGCCCACACACGTTATGCATGAGTCATGCATGATGAGATTCGTACAGCGAACCTGCTCGGTGCGGCCTCACTCGCGCTGAGCGACCTGCTGCTGGCCGGGGTCACCACCGCGGCCGGCACCAGCAGCAGCGGTGCCGCTGCCCTGGTGGTGCTCTCCACCGACCCGGGGCTCAGCGTGACCGAGCTGGGGCGGCGGGTCGGCCTGACCCAGTCGGCGGCGGCCCGCATGGTCGACGGCCTGGAGAAGCAGGGACTGATTCGCAGGGAGTCGACCTGGGGGCGCTGGGTGGCCATCCATCCCACCAGCGCGGGCAAGCAGGCCGCGCGCAGCCTGCTGACCTCACGGGGCGACACCCTCCGCGGCGCACTGCACCACTTGGACGAGGACGAACAGGCCCAGCTGGACGCGCTGCTGAGCAAGCTGCTGGCCGGCCTCTACCGGCAGCCGGGCGACGCCGAGCGGCTCTGCCGCCTCTGCGACCGGGGGGTCTGCGTCCGCAACGACGCGATATGCCCGGTGGGCCGGGCCGACCGGGAGCACGCCGAGCGCGACCGGGAGCACGCCGAGCCGGAGCGCCGGGTTCGGGCGGACCAGGACGGTGGGTGAGGCCCTGGCGCTGGTGTCGGCTCTGTTCTTCGGCACCGCCCATTTCCTCAACGGCCTCCTCGCACGCCGCCTCGACAGTGCCACCGTCGCCCTGATCGGTCAGCTCGGCGGTACCGTCCTCGTGCTGCTCGCCGCTCCCTTATTCGCCGCACCCCACGTCAGCGGCAGCGCACTGGGCTGGGGCGCCCTGTCGGGCATCGGCACCGGCATCGGCGTGGCCTTCCTCTACCGCGGAATGAGCAATGGACGCTTCAGCGTGGTGGTGCCGCTCAGCGATGTGGCTGCCGTCGCGCTGCCCGTGCTGACCGGCGTCGTACTCCTGGGCGACCGCCCTCCGCTGCCGGCCTGGTGCGGTATCGCCGCCGCCCCGGCCGCGCTCTGGCTGATCACCCGCTCGGGGCGGGGCGACGACGAACGCGGCGGCGGCACAACGGCGTTGGGCGCCCACGACGGGCTCGTCGCGGGCGCCGGCTTCGCAATGCAGTTCATCGCCCTCGCCCAGGCCGACGCGGCTGCCGGCCTGTGGCCCCTGGTCGCCAGCCGCGCCGCCTCCGTACTGACGCTCCTGCCGCAGATCGCCCACCATCCCGGCCGCCTGCGCCTGCCCCCTCGGCTCGGCTGGAGCTGTCTGGGGGCCGGCGGTCTGGGGACGCTCGCGATCGCCCTCTACACACTGGCCACCCGGGAACAGCTGCTCTCCCTCGCCGTCGTCCTGACCGCGCTCTACCCGGCGATCCCGGTCCTGCTCGGCGTCACCGTCCTCCGCGAGCGCCTCACGCGGGCTCAGGGGACGGGTCTGGTGTGCGCGGCGGCAGCGATCGCGCTCATCTCTCTCGCCTAGCCGGGCACCCGACTCCTGTGCCGGGCGCCCGAGGAAACGCTGGCTCCTGCTCAGGGCGCCCGTTGATCGGCGTGCGGGCGGGCGGACTCAGCGGACTCAGTAGTCGCGGACGGTGAAGTCGTCCACGACGGCGTAGAAGGCGTCGTCCACCGCGGCCGGGAGCGAGTCCTCGGCCCCGTCGAGCTGTTCGGCGTGGGCGCGAGCCGTGGGCCGAGGCTGGGGCGGCACTGACGCGGAAATGCGTCACTCCCGGGCGTGGGGCTCCCAGCCGGCGAGGATGTCCTCCCACTCGCCGCCCTCCTGCGGGTCGCCGCGCCATATGCCGAGGGGCCGGTGGTCGGTGGCGACGTCCCGCAGCCAGACCGTCGCGTCGGGCAGCCAGCCGGCGAGCATGGTGTAGCCGTCGTGAACGGGCTGGGCCAGGCCGAAGGACGACAGACAGCCGCCCACGGTGACGTGCACCCCGTCGTAGTGCTCGGCCAGGGCCTCCCAGTCGGGCAGGTACCAGGGGCCGTCGACGTCGCCCCAGTCGCGCCACTCCCCGTCGTGGGTGCCCGATACGTCGCGGGGGAAGCGGGACACCAGGTCCAGCCAGTCGTGCGGGCGGCGGATCTCGGCCACTCGGGCCCGTTCGTCGACCGTGAGGACGGCGACAGTCGCCGTCGCCTCCTCCTCGAAGGGCGTGAACGTGTCGATGAAGTGGCCGAGTTCGAGTGCGGGCAGTCCGCCACGGGGGCCGGTGGTCCAGGTGCCTTCCGCGAAGTCAGGGGCCGACCACCAGGTGGCGCCGAGGGAGCGCTCGCCGCGCCGCGGACGCCGACGCAGGCCCCTCTTGTTGGCGGCGCGCTCCTGCGCCATGTCGCGCCGCATCGCCTCCGCCACGCCGGTCAGCCCACCTGCGGCGACGTCGGTACTGTCGCCGGCGCTGTCCTCGGCCCTGTCGGCCTTCTTCCGCTTGCGCCTGCGCCCCTTGTCCTGATCCGGGCCGCCCCAGACCAGCTGCCGCTGGTCCGACCGGTCGACCGGATCCCACCACCAGGACGCGGCCGGTGACGCGACGAGCGCCGCCGCGACCGGCCGCAGTTCCTCGGCCGCGAGCGCGGTCAGACCCCACACCTCCGTGTCGCCGCCGCCGAAACCGAATCCCTCGGTGACCCCGGACAGCCGGTCCATCAGCTCGGCCTCGGGCAGCTCGCCCGGACCGCGCCACTCCCCCCGGCCGACGACCTCCCGCAGCACGGCCCGCGCCTCCCCTGCGGGAACCTCGCGCCAGTCCCTGCGCTTGCGCCGCCGGACGGTACGGCTACGGGGAGCGGAGCCGGGCCCGTCGTCCTCGACGACGAACGTCAACGTCCCCGGCACGGTTCCGAGACCGAGCGCGGCGAACAGGGTGTCGTCCAGGTCGAAGTCGACGAACGTGCCGAGGAAGTCCCGCCCCAGCGGCGCGCCCAGCAGCAGCTCCGCGCGCTCGGCGAGGGTCGGTTCGGCGGCTTCCCGGTTCACGTCGTCGTCCACGGCACCACCTTAGGAACGCCGGGGACCGCGCCGCGAACGGTATTTCCCAGCCGGCCACGGGATCAGCCGCGCAGGCCCCGCGCCGCGTAGTAGTGGGTGAGCACCGCCTCGGCGCCGGAGCCCTGGGCGGTGACGATGCGCTGGTGGCGTGCCGAGCGGAGGTCGCCCGCGACCAGGACGCGGGGGCGCTGGGCGGCGGGCGGGCAGTAGCCGTCGGGCCCGGACACGAGGGCGCCGTCGAGCACGGCGGGGCGGGAGCCGATGTTGCCGAACAGCGCGGACGTCGTCACCTCGTGGACCCCTCCGCCGGAGCCCCGCCCCGCGACGCGGTAGCCGTCTCCCTCCGGGGTCACGGTGACGTGGTCGACCTCGTACAGCCGCACTCTGCTGTCGCCCGCCAACTCCGCGGTCTTGTAGGCGTCACCCGGCGGGTGCAGCACATCGAGGTGTACGGCAGCGTCCGGGTGGGCCCGCAGCCAGGTGCCGAGCGGACGGTCCCCGCCGAGCACCACCGCCGGAGCCCCGCGCCCGACACCCGCATGCCCGGCGTCCCCGCCAGCCACGTCCTGGGGCCGCGCGCGCCACAGCGGCGGCGGGCACAGGCCCTCCGGCGCGTCGATCCAGGTCACGTGCTCGGGCGTCAGCGCCGTGACGCCGGTGGCCACCACCACGGCACCCGCGGCGAGCGTACGTCCGTCGTCCAGGACCGTCTCGGCGCGGTCCTCGTACGCGCTCACCCGTACGGCACGCGCGCCGACGAGCGTGCACCGGTCGGTCTCCCGCAGCCGGGCGACGTCCGCGGCCAGCGCTTCCGCGAGCGGGGGGGCCGTCCAACCAGCCTCCGGGGACGTTCTCCAGTGCGCCGATCTCCCATGTCCTGCCGCCGACCCTGGCGGCCTCGACCAGGACGGTGCGCAGGCCCAGGCTCGCCGCCATCAGCACCGCCGCGACACCTGCCGGTCCTGCACCGACGACGACCAGCTCCGCCTCCACGCGCGACTCCCCTGTCGACCGATTCCCACTGGCTCGCGTCCTGGATGTGCCGGGCCATCACCCACGATCGCACCGATCATCCCGCCGCCTCCGCGCCGGGCCCGGCCCGCGCGTCGCGGCGGGCGCTGCCTGCCCTCGCCCGTCGCCCTGCTGACCCACGGCACCCCTTCAACTACCCTGCGCACGTGACCACTCACGAGGATGCGGGGACGGACGGGACGGCACCTGGGGCCTCGCCCCGCGTACAGGCGGTCTACGGGCCGGAGGACCTCAGCTCGGTGCCGGCGTTCTCCGGCGGGTTCATCAACTTCGGCTACTGGGAGGGGATTCCGCTCGACCGCCCCCTCACCGCCGAGGACCGGGTGCGCAGTGAGCGCGCTCTCTACCGCCGGGTGCTGCGGACGCTGCCGGGAGGCAGCCGTGCCGTGGAGGTGGGCTGCGGGCTGGGGCTGGGCGGCACGCTGGCGCTGGAGGAATTCGGCTTCGAGTCCGTGACCGGGATGGACATCCACCCCGAGCAGCTGGAGCGGGCCCGCCGTGCCAACGCGCGGATCCTGGCCCGCGCCCCGGAGCGGCTGCGCTTCGTGCCGGGGGCCGCCGAACGGATGCCGTTCCCCGACGGCGAGTTCGAAGCGCTCTACACCGTGGAGGCCGCACAGCACTTCGCCGACCTGGCGGCCTTCGCCCGGGAGAGCGCCCGCGTCCTGCGCCCCGGCGGGCAGCTGGCGGTCACCAGCTTCTTCCTGCCCGACGGCGCGGACGGAGCGGCCGAGGCCCTGGCCGCGCGGCTGGACAGCTTCGCCGACGGCCTCGACCTCGCCCACCCGCTCGGCACCCTGCTCGCCGCCCTCCGCGACGCCGGCCTGACCGACGTACGGGCCGAGTCCATCGGCGCCCATGTCTGGCCCGGGTTCGACCACTACCTCTCCGGCGTCGACCTGCCCGTGACCTGGCCCCGCAACTTCCTGACCGCCTACCACGACGGCCTTCTCGACTACTACGTCGTCACCGCCCGCCACCCCGGCGACGGCGCCTGACCGGCCCTGGGCCGCAGGGCGAAACCGTCCGGGGGACAATCGTCTGGTGGAAGAGGACGACCCGTATCTGTGGCTGGAAGAGACCGAGGGCGAGGCGGCGCTCGCCTGGGTGCGTGAGCGGAACGCGGAGACCGAGGCCGAGCTGACCGCCGACCCCGGCTTCGAGGCGCTGCGGCAGGAGGTACGGGAGGTCCTGAGCGATCCCGCCCGGATTCCGTACGTCGTGCGGCGCGGCCCGCATCTGTACAACTTCTGGCGCGATGCCGACCACCTCAGAGGGGTGTGGCGGCGCACCACCCTGGAGGAGTACCGGCGGCCGAGCCCGCGCTGGGAGACGGTGCTCGACGTCGACGCGCTGGCCGCGGCGGAGGACGTGCCCTGGGTGTGGGCGGGCGCCTCGGTGCTGCGGCCGGGCCTGAAGCGGGCGCTGGTGGAGCTGTCCCGGAACGGTGCGGATGCCACCGTCGTACGGGAGTACGACGTGGAAGGGCGCTCGTTCGTGGCGGACGGCGAGGACGGCTTCCGCCTGCCCGAGGCCAAGAGCTCCGTCAGCTGGATCGACGAGGACCACATTTTCGTCGGTACCGACACCGGCCCCGGGTCGCTCACCGCCTCCGGCTACCCCCGCACGGTGCGGCGCTGGCGGCGCGGTACGCCGCTCACGGAGGCGCCGGTCGTCTTCGAGGGGCGGCACGAGGACGTGTCCGTCGCCGCCTGGCACGATCCGACCCCCGGGTTCGAGCGGGATCTGGCCGTACGGAACCGGGACTTCTGGCACAGCGAACACTTTCTGCTCGGGCCGGATGGCGCGGCGGTACGGATCGAGGTGCCCGACGACGCGGAGGTCACGGTGCACCGGGAGTGGCTGCTGGTCCAGTTGCGCTCCCCCTGGCTGGACCGGCCCGCCGGAGCGCTGCTGGCCTTCGCCTTCGAGGACTTCCTGCGGGGCGACCGGACGCACGATGTGCTGTTCACACCTGACGCGAACACCGTTCTCGAAAGCTGTGCCACCACCCGCCGCCACGTCGTCCTGGAGACCCTCACCGATGTCTCCTCACGCCTCCATCTGCTCACCCCGAACGCCGGTGGCGGCTGGTCGCGCAGTCCGCTCGGCGAGGTGCCGCCGCTGTCCACGGCGACCGTGGCAGCGACAGCTCCGGCCGAGGAGGGCGAGAACGCGGAAGAAGTCCTGTTCGACGTGAGCGGATTCCTCCAGCCTGCGACCCTGCGCCGCGCGGTGGCCGACGTGCCGGGCGAGCTGGAGACGCTGAAGCAGGCGCCGGACCGCTTCGCCGCCGAGGGCCTGCGCGTACGCCAGCACTTCGCCCTCTCGGCGGACGGCACCCGGGTCCCGTACTTCGTCGTCGGGCCGGAGCGGCCTGAGGGGCCGATCCCCACGCTGCTGAACGGGTACGGCGGGTTCGAGGTGTCCCTCACCCCGTCCTACTCCGCCGTGACCGGCAGGGCCTGGCTCCAGCGCGGCGGCTGTTACGTGGTGGCGAACATCCGCGGCGGCGGCGAGTACGGTCCCGCCTGGCACCGCGCGGCGCTCGGCGCCGACCGGGACCGGGCCTTCGACGACTTCGCTGCCGTCGCCCGGGACCTGACCGCGCGGGGCATCACCACGCCGGACCGGCTCGGTATCACGGGCGGCAGTAATGGCGGCCTGCTGATGGGTGTCATGCTCAACCGCCGTCCCGAACTGTTCGGCGCGGTCGTCGCCGAGGTGCCGCTGCTGGACATGCTCCGCTTCCACCGGCTGCTCGCGGGTTCGTCCTGGATCGCCGAGTACGGTGACCCCGAGGTCCCCGAGGAGCGGGCGCATCTGCTGCGCTGGTCGCCGTACCACAACCTGGACGCGGGGCGCCGCTGCCCGCCGCTGCTGCTGACGACCTCGACCCGCGACGACCGCGTCCATCCGGGCCACGCCCGGAAGATGGCCGCCCGCATGCGCGAACTGGGGCTGCCGGTCAGCTACTTCGAGAACACGGGTGGCGGGCACGCCGGTGCCGCCGATCATGAACAGGCCGCGTTCGTGGAGGCCCTCGTCCACACGTTCCTCTGGCGGAGCCTGACCGACTAGGGGCTGCCCCTGCCCGTCGTCCGCGGGCTGCGGGTGGTCCCCCAAGCTCTTCGAGCAGGGGGTACCCCCATGGCTTGTCGCGCAGTTCCCCGCGCCCCTGACGGGGGCGCGGGGAACTGCGCGGCCAACACCTGTTCGGGCTCAGACAGCCTCCACACCTCTCACCAGCGCCTGCACCAGCGGGAGTTGACATTTACTTTGGTCTAGTCCAACTATGGTGGGGCGCGAGTCACCGGAGGGGCACATGTGGCACGCGGTCCGTTTCCTGACGGGGCGCGGGCTGTAGCGACGCGCCTTGGGAGCCCTCGCGATGTGAGCCGGCCCGCTATTCCGCGCCGCAACCCGGACGCGAGCGGCGCCCCTGCCACCCGCACGAGCGATCACGCGCACCCGCACGCCCACCGTCGGTACAGCACCCGCACTTCCACCGTTCGTACAGACTGCCGCTCCGCCGTCCCGGGGCGACAGTGAGCACCTGGAGCACCGCATGGCGACGTCTGACCGCTATCTCCATCGAGCCGCATCGAACATCCCCTACTTCAGCGAGGACGGCGACACCTATCTGGCCCGCACGCCGCTCCGTGACCTCCGCAAGACGCGCCCGCTCCGCGTACTGTCCGAGGAACAGTTCTCCTTCTGGCAGAGCTACGGATACGTCGTCGTCAAGGAAGCGATCCCCGCGTCCGCCGCACGGCGGCTCCTGGACTTCGCGTGGGAGTTCCAGGGGCTCTCCCCCGACCGCCCGGAGACCTGGTACGAGGAGCGTGAGTTCCGCTCCGACCTCGAACGGGAGCTGTACATCTACGGGTTCGTGGAGGCGTACCACCACCAGCTCATCTGGGACAGCCGCCAGACACAGCGGGTCTACGACGCCTTCGTCGATGTGTGGGACTGCGAAGAGCTGTGGGTCACCCTGGACCGGCTCAACCTCAACCCGCCCAACATCCGCAACCGCGACCGGGCTCTCATCGAGCGCCAGGAGCGGGGCTTCGACATCGAGCTCCACTGGGACATCGACACCTCGCTCGGCGTACCGCCCCAGCGGGTCCAGGGCATCATCGCCCTCAACGACAGCGCACCGGAGCTGGGGGGCTTCCAGTGCTGCCCCGAGCTGTTCCGGCAGTTCGACCGGTGGAAAGCCCGCCAGCCGGACGACCGCGATCCGATCCGGCCCAGGATCGACCGGGACGAGATGCCTGTCGTACGCCCTGAACTGGGAGCCGGCGATCTGCTCATCTGGAACGGCCTGCTGGCGCACGGTGTGGCCGCCAACACCTCCGGGAGCGGGGTGCGTTCGGTCCAGTACCTGTCCATGATGCCCGCGCTGGAGACACACCGCGCGTTGCGGCAGTCGCGGATCGACTCCTGGCGCCACCTCAGTACCCCGGAGTGGAACCCGACGCTGGTCGGAGACAGCAGGAAGCACGAGTCCCTGCGGTACGGGCCCGCCGAACTCACCGAGCTGGGCGCCAAACTGCTGGGGCTGGAGTCCTGGCTCAGCGGGTCCCGGAACAGTCAGGGCGGCGACGCCGTCGAGCCCGCGGCCACCAGGGAAGAGATATGCGCAGCATCTGCCTGACCCTTCCCACCAACAGGCCCTGTGCGGCGACGATCGCCGCCGTCGGCGAGGAGGCGTGGTACGCCGCCGAGCATTTCGACAACGATGTCCACCTGCTCGTCCTCGACTCCTGTACACCGGCCGTATACGCCGAGCACGCCGAGGCCGTCCGGCTGTTGCCCTTCTCGCCCCGCGTCACGGTGCACCACCTCGACGAGGCGCAGCAGCGGGACTTCTTGAAGCGGGTGACCGAGCGCACCACAAGCGCCAAGCCCGGACTGCTGCTCGAACTGCTGCTTCCTGACGGCCTCTCCTACGGGGCCTGTACCAACCGTGCGTTCCTGATCGCGGCGGCGCTCGGCTGCGCGTCCGTCCACCGCAGGGACTCCGACAGCCGGTACCAGACCCTGGACGGCCGCCCGGTCTTCCCCGTCCAGCACGAGCTGATGTCCCTCGGCAAGCGCGCGGCCGACGCCGCGCCGGGCGTCGATGAGACCGCGCTGGCGGCGGACCACATGGACCGGCGGGTCGCGATGGTGGGCGGCTCGTTCATCGGCGAACTGTCCGTGGACATCGGCGAGATCCTGGCCACCGACCCCGAGGTCTACCACGACATTGTCAGTCTCTGGGCGCCGGCGCACTGGTCCGCCGAGCGGAAGCGGGAGCTGGTGGAAGAGTCGTTCCGGGGCGCCGGCACGGAGCCGTTCACGCGGGACCACTCGCTGCTGACGCTGGTCGACCCGATGCGGGTGGACATGTGCAACGTCAGCTTCCACGGCGTACACGAACGGGTGCCGCTGCCGCCCGCGCGGGACACCATCGGCAGCGACTACTTCCTGTTCCACCTGCTCCACAACGCCGGGCTGCCCGGCGTCGTGCACAACCGGCACATCGTCAACTACTACACCGCCGAGCGCAGGACCGGCTCGGGATTCCTCGCCTACCAGCTGCGCTTCGCCAAGTTCCTGCTGTCGATGCGCTACTTCCACTTCGTCTACGACCGGATGGCCGAGGCCGGCGACTCGCTGCTGGACGGCCAGGGGCAGCCACGCGCGTCCGCCGTCGCCGCGTTCGCCAGGGAATCCACCCGGCTCGACTGGCAGGAGAACGTCGAGCGGCTCGACGCCCTGGACGCCGCCTACCGACGGCTGGGCGGCCGGTACACCGCCTGCGCCGACCAGTTGGCTGCCCGCCGGGAGCGGCTGCTGGACGAGGCGCGCAGCGACATCGAGGACTTCGCGCTGCTGACCGAGGCATGGGACGAGCTGATGGCCGCGGCCCGGCACACGCCGCTGAGCCCGCAGCCGGGCCAGGGGTGAACCGGCCATGAGCGCGGGCATACGTACCCGGGCGCGGCCGGGCCTCGCGGCCACGGCAGGCGCCGCGGACAGCACGGGCGCCGAGGGCACCCCGGGCCTCAGCGCGTCCCTTGCGGAGGCGCTCGCAGCTGCAGCCGCGGACCGGATCGTCTTCGACCTGGCGGGCATCGAGCAGCGCTACGAGACGCTGTGCCGGGAACTGCCCGGCGTCCGGGTCCGGTTCGCGATGAAGGCGTGTCCGGTGGACGAGGTGCTCGCCACCCTGGCGCGCCGGGGCGCCGGGATCGACGCGGCGAGCCCGGGCGAGGCGGAGCAGGCGCTGCGAGCGGGGGTGCCGGCCGACCGGATGCACTACGGCAACACCGTCAAGTCCGACCGGGACATCGCGGCCGCCCACCGGCTCGGCATCCGGGACTTCGCGACCGACAGCCTGGAAGACGTGGCAGCGCTCGCCGCCCATGCCCCCGGGTCCCGCGTCTTCTGCCGCCTGGCGTGCACCGGAGACGGGGCCCTGTGGGGCCTCCACGACAAGTTCGGCTGCCCTCCCGGCGAGGCGGTTCGGGTGCTGGAGCAGGCCCGGGAGGCAGGGCTGGTGCCCTCAGGTCTGTCCGTGCACGTCGGCTCCCAGCAGCTGACGGCGACGGCGTGGCGCAGCGCCCTGGAGACCCTGGGCGATGTCCTGCGCGCCCTGGCCCGCCGCGGGATACGCGCGGATCACATCAACCTCGGGGGCGGCCTGCCCGCGCTCGGGTACCTCGACCGGCGCGGAAGGCCCCTCGAACCGCCGCTGGGCGCGATCTTCGCGGTGATCCGGGAGGGAATGGCCGCGCTGCGCCGCCTCCACGATGGTCCGCTGGAGTTCGTCGTGGAGCCGGGGCGATATCTCGTCGCCGACCACGGGGCGATCCGGGCGCACGTCGCCCGTCTCACGGAGCGCCGGAGACCGAACGGCGAGCGGCAGCACTGGCTGTATCTGAGCTGCGGCAAGTTCAACGGCCTGTACGAGATGGACGCGTTGCAGTACCGGCTGGTGTTCCCCGGACACGCCGGGGGCGAGTACGTCCCCGCCGTGCTGGCCGGCCCCACATGCGACAGCGACGACGCCTACTCCCCCGAGCACGCACTGGTGCCGGTGCCCAGGGCGCTGGCGTCGGGCGATCCGGTCTGGGTGCTGTCCTGCGGCGCGTACGCGCTCAGCTACACCACCCGCGGATTCAACGGCATCGCCCCGCTCCCGTACGTCTCGACGGGGGCGCGCGGCGGGCGGACGGCGCAGCTGCCCGGTACCCGGGCCCCGGGCGGGGACGGCCGCGATGGGTGAAGGCGTTCGGACAGCCGATGCCTTCCGTACGGAGGCCTTTGTGGGAGACGCCGTGCGTACATACGAAGCCGTGGGCGGGGACCAGGCTGTGCGCGGCGACCGAGTCGTGCGCGCGGACAAAGCCGTGCGCGGGGACCACGTCGTGCGAATCCGTCGCATCGTCGACCGCGACTGGGACGCCATCGTGGAGCTGGAGCGGGACGCCTACGCCGCGCTGGGCCTGTCGGAGGGGCGGGCGGCGTTGCAGTCGCGGGCGTCCGCGTCACCCGGCACCTGTTTCGCGCTGGACGTCGGCTGCCGGACGGCGGGCTATGTGCTGGCGCTGCCCTACCCGGCGTTCCGCTATCCGGACCTGGAGCGGACGGAGGACGCCGCCGTCTTCTCGGCGGGGAATCTGCACCTGCACGACATCGTGGTCGCCCGGCCGCTGCGCCGCAGGGGTTTGGCGCGGCATCTCCTGCACCACCTCACCCGTACCGCCAGAGCGCGCGGGGACGAGCGGATCTCCCTGGTCGCCGTCGGCGGCAGCGCGAGGTTCTGGTCGGCACGCGGGTTCGTCCCGCACCCGGGAGTCGTACCCCCCGGCAGCGGCTACGGCACGGACGCGGTGTACATGTCCAAGCCGGTGCTCACCGGCCCGGGCGGACAGTCCGATTCGGGAAGCGCGCCACAGCGCGGCCCGTCCTCGCAGCATGAAGTGAGCTGATCCACGTGTTCCCTGTCCTCCCTGTCCGCGGTCTCCCCCGCCATAGAACCTTCTTCCGCGGCCAGTCGGCGATCGCCGCGCTGTTCTGCTCCCTCGGGTTCCAGTACGCCACCTGGGCCGCACGGATCCCGGCCATCAAGGAAGACCTCGGCCTGACCGCGGCGGAGGTGGGCGTGCTGCTGATGGCCGCCGGAGTCGGCGCCGCGGTGTCGTTCCCCTTGGTGGCGCTGTTGATGAGACGGCTGGGCTCGCTGCGGCTCGCCCTGCTGTCCCAGCTGGGTCTGACGCTGTTGCTCCTCGCCCTGGCCGCGGCGCCCAACTACCCCGTCGCACTGCTGGTGATGTGCGTCGACGGAGTCTTCGTCGGGTGCCTGAACGTCGCCATGAACGCGCAAGGAGCGGCACTGGAGGCCAGATACGAGCGGAACGCCATGGCCAGGCTGCACGCGGTGTTCAGCGGCGGCTCGCTGCTCGCGGCCCTGCTCGCCTCCGGCATGAACGCGCTGACCCCGTCGGTCGGTGCACACTTCGGGGTGGCGGCCGCGGTGCTGGTACTGCTGGGCGCGTACGCACGGACCGGGCTGCTCGCGGACGAAGGACCCGCCGGGGAGACGGCGAAGCGGGGCCGCGGCCGGGGCCGGTGGGTCAAACCGTCCCGGGTGACGCTGTGGATGTGCTGCGCCATGGTGTTCGGCACCATCGCCGAGGGCGCCATGAACGACTGGTCCACCCTCTACATGAGGGACGTCGCGAAGGCGTCGGCGCAGGTCGCGCCGCTGGGG
Organism: Streptomyces sp. CA-250714; assembly: GCF_050936705.1. Classification (NCBI taxonomy): domain Bacteria; kingdom Bacillati; phylum Actinomycetota; class Actinomycetes; order Kitasatosporales; family Streptomycetaceae; genus Streptomyces; species Streptomyces sp. CA-250714. The sequence goes on from NZ_JBNJMI010000001.1 coordinate 459,061, forward strand.
ATCGCCGTCGTCTCCGGGATGATGGTGCTCGCCCGGCTCTTCGCCGACGGCTGGCGCAACCGCTGGGGTGACGGACGGGTGGTCCTGCTGGGGAGCGCGCTCGCCGCCGCCGGGCTCGCCTTCGCCGTGGCCGGCGGCGGTGTGGTGGCGGCGCTGCTCGGCTTCGCCTGCGTGGGGCTGGGCATCGCCGCCGTCACCCCCTGCGTCTACGCGGCCGCGGCCAAGCAGGGCTCCGACGCGCTGACACTCGTCGCCGCCATGGGGACGACCGGGCTGCTGGCGGGGCCGCCACTCATCGGCTTCGTCGCGAGCGCGAGCACTCTGGCGTGGGGGATGGCGGCCGTCGCCGCGTCGGCGGCCGTGGTGTCGCTGTGCAGTACGCGGATCCGGTGGACTCCGCCGGTCACCGCCGACCGCTGATGCTTACTCGGAGTCGGTGCCGCCGCGCCGCGGCCGGTGGCGCCGGTAGTAGGAGACGGTGACCGCGGCGAGCAGCGGGCCCCACAGAAACAGCGGCTGGTAGAGGATGCCGACAACGAGGCTGCCGGTCTCGGTCATGTCGTCGTGCGGATACGTCCACCACCATGGGACGTTGGCCCACAGCGCGGTCAGCGCCACCGCGCCGAGCGCGGCCGGTACGACCGCTGCCAGCGGGCGGACGGTACGCCCGCCGAGCACCGGTATCCAGCGCGGCACGACCTCGCCCCACGGCCGCACCAGGCCGATCGTCAGGACGGCCACCAACTCGCTGACCACGCTCAGCGTCAGCATCCACAGCTTGGCGTCGAACGACTGGAACCCCACGAAGCCCGCGTTGGTGTAACCGGCCGGGTAGCCCAGCACCAAGGCGATGCGCCACAGGCCGCTCGGCAGGACGATCCCCGGGCCGCCGCGCTCATCCCAGTGCCGTCCGCCCTCTCAGTTGTGTTCCGGTGAGGGGGTGCCCCTGCCGGACGCTTGCGGGCTGCGGCTGGGTTGTGGCTGGTCGCGCAGTTCCCCGCGCCCCTTCGGGGCGCGGCCCGTCCCCCTGCGCTGCGCTTGGGAGGTCTGCGCCAGAGGCGCAGGGCTGGCAAGCGCAGCCCTTCATGCCGGGTACGCCGACGACCGCGGGCAGCGCTCTTCGACGCCCTGCACTCATGGAGGGTCCGCCTCCTCGTCCGGGTTGAGCTGCGCGTCCGTGGGGCGTAGGAGGAGTAGGGCGACGTCGTCGCTGGGTGGGGTGCGGGTGTGCTGGACGATGGGTGCGATGAGGTTGTCGGCGAGGTCCTCGAGGGTGTATTCGGTGGCGTCGGCGAGTCGCCGGGCCAGGGCCGCGGTGGACACACCGATGTCGACTCCGGGGGTCTCGACGAGTCCGTCGGTGTAGAGGGCCAGTACGGAGCCGGGTTCGAGCCGGACGCGGGTCGTGGTGTAGTCGGTGTCGGCCTCGATGCCGAGCAGCAGCCCGGGCGGCAGGTCGAGGATCTCGGTGCGGCCGTCGGGATGGCGCAGCAGGGGCGGGGGATGCCCAGCGGTGGCCAGCCTGACCTCCTGGCGCACCAGGTCGAGTTGTGCGTACAGACAGCTGGTGAACAGGCCGGTGTCCAGGTCGATGAGGAGCCGGTTGGTGCGGGCGAGGATCTCGCCGGGCGAGACACCGGCGGTCGCGTGCGTATGGACGGCGGTACGCACCTGCCCCATCAGGGCGGCGGCGGTGGTGTTGTGCCCCTGGACGTCGCCGATGGCCGCGGCGGCGCCGGGGTCGCAGCGGACGAAGTCGTAGAAGTCGCCGCCGATGTCCGCCCCTCTCCCCGCCGGCAGATATCGGGCTGTCACCTCCAGGGCCGGGACGCTGGCCAGACGGTGCGGCAGCAGCCCGGTCTGGAGGCTGTGGGCGAGCTGGCGCTGGGTGTCGTAGAGCCGGGCCCGGTCCAGCGCCTGCGCGATCAGCCCGGCCAGCGAGGTGAGCAGCGCTCTTTCGGGGGCTGTGAAGGCGTGCGGCTTGTCGTACGCGAGGACGAGGGTGCCGATGGCGCTGCCGGACGCGGTCAGCGGCAGGAACGCCCAGGCGGCCATCCGGTCCTGGCGGACGGCGGGCGGATAGGCCCGTTCGAGGTCGACGGGGTTCGCGAAGAAGGCCGGGACGCCGGTTGCCAGGACCCGCGCCGCGGGCGTACCGGAGGAGAGGGGGACCGCGTCGAGGCGTGCCCTCTGGTCGGCGGGGTAGCCGCGGTGGCCGGCGAGGCGGAGACGGCCCTCTTCCACGGTCATCAGGGCCAGCGCTCCGGGTCCGAAGGCGGGAACGAGCTGATCGGCCACGAGTTCCACCACGTCGCTGACGCCCACCGCCTCACTGAGAACGGCCGCCAGGTGGGTGAGGTGGTAGAGGGCTGTGGCGCCGGCCGGCCGATCGGCCTCTTCCGGGCTCCGGTCCGCGGGCGAGGGGGCGCGCTCGGTCGCGGCGATGGTGATGTGGACGCTCACGCCGCCCGCGCCGGGGAACAGCCGGAACGACAGCCAGGTATCGGGCGGCCGCTGGACGGTGAAGGTGGTCGGCTGCCGGGCGATCACGGCGGCCCGGTACCGGTCCTCGAACACCGGATCGCGCAGCCAGGGCAGCGACTCCCAGGGCCTGGTGCCCAGCAGCATCTCCGCCTCGGCTCCCACCAGTTCGGCGGCCGCCGAGTTGAGGAAGACGATCCGGCCCTCCATGCTCAGCGAGCAGCACCCTTCCGGGAGACGCTCGGCGAACTCGAAGGCGGCGGCAGCCTGGGCCGGATCCGGCTCGCCGGGGCCCTGCGGCTTCAGCAACCGGGGCTCGTCCCGCGGCAGCAGCGGGCAGCCGTTGTCGGCGGCCTGCCGGAGAATCCGGCCCACGCTGCGGCAGCTCCCGCCCAGGACGTGGTGTTCGCGGGGGCTGAGCTGCGGCGGATGCTCGGTCGGCCACAGCAGTACGATGCCGCCCCGTGCGGCGGCGCCGATGACGATGGGTGCCGCGGCCAGCCGGAAGTCGTACGGCAGCACCAGGCCGACCCTGGGGTAATGCCGGGCCATCTCCTCCTGGCTGGCCAGCCATACGATCCGCCGCCGGCGCATCGCGACCGCCACCGGAATGGGGGCGTCCAGCGGGATACGGGCCCACGGCGCGGCGATGCTGCGGGAGACCCCTGACACCACCGCGAGGCGGAGCACCCGTTCGCCGGGAGGCAGCAGATACACCAGGCCCACCGAGGCCCGGGTGGCGCCCATGACGTCGGTCAGGACAGCATCCAGCTGCCGCCAGTAGTCGTTGTCCGAGTCGTCGGACCGCGCCGTATCGCTCACACCGTTCACGCCGCTCCCGAAGCTGGACCAAGGTCGGCGGCCGGCGGTCGGCAGCCCGACGGCCGGCAGCCGGCGGCCGTATGCGGTGTGCCGCCCGCACACGGCCGCCGCTGGCCATGTTCGGGTACGAACCCGTCGGCGCGGTGGCGGCACACCGAGGACGGGCCGGGTGCCAGCCGGGTGAGGTCGAGCGGGAAGTACGGGATGGACGTCCCCGATCGGTTGTACGGCCACTGCATCCGGTGCGTGCCACCGCCGGACCCCGGCCGCCTCGGGCACCTCCCGGACGAAACCCGGGGGCGCGCCCCGGACGAAGCCTCAAGCACCTCACGGCGAAGGCTCGGGGCACCGCCCGGACCAAGTCGTACCGCAGCACGGGTGGTCTTCGGGGCGGGTCCGCCGTGTCACCGGACGGAGGAGGTATCCGTCGGTCATGACCGATCCCGAGCACTACGCGCTGGCCATGGGTGGCGGACCGGCACCCGCGTCTCCTCCGGTGCCAGGGGTGGCTCGTGCTGCTGCCGTGCCGGACACCGACGAGGACGCCGCCACACCGCCGCGGTCCGTGCCGCTGGGCGCCCCCGGCTCCGTCACGTGCTGCGGGCCGTAGCCGCCGGGGCGAACGCGAGCACCACGTTGTGGCCTCCGAAGCCGCAGGAGTTGCTGACGGCCAGTTCGACGGGCTGCGGTCGCGCGGCCTCGTGCACGATGTCGATGTCCGAGGTACCGGCGTCGGGCGTGCGGAAGTTGGCGGTCGGCGGCGCCGTCTGCCGCTGTACGGTCAGGACGGTCAGCGCGGCTTCCACGGCGCCCGCCGCGCCCATCGTGTGACCGATGACGCCCTTGGCGGAGGTGACGGTGGGGCCGTCGGGGCCGAAGAGCTCCCGCAGTACGGCCGCCTCGGTGCGGTCGTTGAGCGGGGTGCCGGTGCCGTGGGCGTTGACGTGGTCGACGTCGGCGTGAGCGGCCCCGGCCCGGGCGAGGGCCTGCCGGGTCGCGTCCCGCAGACAGCGGCCGTCCGGACGCGGGGCCACGGTGTGGTGGGCGTCGGTCGCCGAGCCGTGCCCGGCGAGCAGGGCCCGGACCGGAGCGTGCCGCGCCGTCGCGTCCGCCGCCCTCTCCAGCACCAGCACGCCGGCGCCTTCGGCCAGGACGAAGCCGTCCCGGGCGGCGTCGAAGGGGCGCGAGGCGCCCGCCGGATCGCTGCCGTGCCGGGAGAGGGCTCCCGCCCGGGCGAACGCCGTCGCGCACAGGGGTGTCACCATCGCGTCGCTGCCGCCGGCAACGGCGATGTCGCAGGCGTCGCTCTCCAGCAGCATGGCGGCGGTGACCAGCGCGGTCGCCCCGGAGGCGCAAGCGGTCGCGGTGTGCAGCACCGGTCCGTGAACGCCCAGGTCGATGGCGAGCTGGCCCGCGGCCATGTTCGGCAGGAAGGCGGGCAGGGTGAGCGGAGAGACGGCGCGGTGCCCGGAGGTGAGCAGCCTGTGGTGCTGCTCCTCGTAGGTGCCGACGCCCCCCGCGGCCGAACCCAGCACCACCGCGACCCGCGCACCGTCCCAGTTGTGCGGGTCCAGTGCGGCGTCCCGGACCGCTTCCCTGGCCGCCGCCAGGGCGAACTGGGTGAACCTGTCGTACCGCCAGGGCTGCGCGCCGCCCACCTCACGGCGCGGATCGAATCCGCTCACCCGGCAGGAGAGACCGACCGGCGCCCCCGCCAGTTCGGGGTCGTCGGCGGCGGTCGGTCGGCCGGAGCACACCCGCTGCCAGGTCTCCTCGGTGCCCACACCCGCCGGTGTCACCAGGCCGACGCCGGTGACCGCCGCCGACCGATCGGTGCGGGTGCCGGTCACTCCTCCCCCCGCTGCCCCACGGGCTGCTCCGTCTCGCCCAGCAGCTCATGCAGCAGCGCGACGACGTCTTCCGGGGTGGCCTCGCCGGTGACCGCGTCGTCCGGCGCGCCGGTGCCGTAGTGCTCCTGGAGTGTGACGAGGAGTTCGGTGACGGCGAGGGAGTCCAGGCCCAGTTCGGTGAGGGTCACCCCGGGCTGGATGCCGTCGGAGGGGACGTCGAACTTGTCGGTGAGCAGGGTGGTCACATGGTCGTGGACAGGGTCCATGGTTCGTCCTTTCGTTGTTGTCGGTCCTGGCGTGGGGAGGTGGCGCGGGCTCGGGCGGCGGGCCAGGTCAGGGCGATCGAGCCCCAGGTGAGGCCGCCTCCGAAGGCGGTCAGCAAGGTGGGCGTGCCCGGCCGTACCAGGTCACGGGCCGCGGTGTCGGCCAGCGCCAGGGGCACGGAGGCGGCCGCGGTGTTGCCGACGTCGCGGATGTTGCCGTACCGGTGCCCGGGCGGGATGCCGAGCCGGTCGCCGACGGTGTCCAGGATGCGCTGGTTGGCCTGGTGGCCGATGAACGCGCCGAGCGACGACGGCTCCCAGCCGGCCCGGCGCAGCGCGGTGCGCGACGACTGCGTCATCCGGCGCACCGCGTGTGCGTAGACCTCGCGCCCGCGCATCCGCAGGTACCGGTCGCCGCGCGGCGGCCGGGCCCCGGTTGCGGGGGTGCTCGATCCGCCTGCGGCGATGGAGATCAGATCGCTTCCCGATCCGTCCGCACCGAGGTCCCAGGCGATGACTTCGCCGGGTTCCTCCTGCTCTCCGGCACGCAGCAGCACCGCTCCCGCACCGTCTCCGAAGACGACGGCGGTGTCCCGGTCCCGTGGGTCGACGATGGTCGAGTAGGTCTCGGCGCCGATGACCAGTGGACGGTCGCACATCCGGGAGCGCACCAGTCCGGTGGCGACGGTCATGGCGTAGACGAAGCCCGAGCAGACGGCGGCCAGATCGAAGGCGGGGATGGTGCCCAGGCCCAGGCGCAGGGCCACTTCGGGGGCGGTGGCGGGGCAGCGCCGGTCGGGTGTCGTGGTGGCCAGGAGCAGCATGTCGGGGTGTGCTCCGGTGGCGGACTCCAGCGCGGCATGTCCCGCCGCGGTGGCGAGGTCGCCAGTGGCGATGCCGGTGCCGGCCCGCCGGCGGTGGACGATGCCCGTACGGGAGCGGATCCACTCGTCGCTGGTGGCGAGCGCGCCGTCGTGCGCCACTTCGGCGTTGCTCCGTACCTGGGGCGGCAGCGAGGCACCGATGCCGCACACCACGGTGGTGCGCCCTTCGGTCGGTGCGGTGCGGGGCGGCACCGGATCACACCTCGGCGAACGGGGAGGCGGGCTTGGGGATGCCGGCGAGTCCGCCGTCGGGTACCGACAGTCCGCCGTCCAGCAGCAGGGCCTGACCGGTCAGGAAGGCGGCCGCGGGCGAGGCCAGGTACAGCGCGGCCCAGGCGGCTTCCTCCGGTTCGGCCCACCGGCCCAGCGGGACGTGCGCCATCAGCCAGTCGGACAGCGGCGCGGTGTGGGCGGCGAACGTGGTCATGTCGGTGCGGGTCCAGCCGGGGCACAGCGCGTTGACGCGGATGCCCTCCCGCGCCCAGCCGACGGCCAGACTGCGGGCGAGGGAAATCTGTGCCGCCTTGGTCGCCGCGTACGCCTCCATCATGGGGGTGCCCACCGCTCCGGCGACCGAGGACATCAGCACCAGGCTCGCCCGCGCGGAGGCCGCCAGGTGCGGGTGGGCGTGCCGGCACAGCGCGGCCGAGGCGTTCAGGTTGACGGTCACCACGGCGTCCCAGTCCTCCTGCCGGGCGTGCTGGAGCGGGGCGAGTTGGGGCGCGCCGTCGGGACCGCCGGGCAGGATGCCGGCGTTGTGGACGACGATGTCGAGTCCGCCGAGCGCCTCGGCTGCCTCGTCGACGACCGTGCCGGCCGCGGTGGCCTGGGCGAAGTCGCCGGGTGCCAGAACGGCTGTCCTGCCCCGGCGGGCGACCTCGGTGGCGGTGTCCTTGAGCGCTTCCTCGCTCCGGGCCGACAGCGCCAGGTCGGCCCCGGCGTCGGCGAAGGCGAGGGCGACGGCGCGTCCGATGCCGCGCGACGCGCCGGTCACCAGGGCGCGGGCGCCTTCGATCCGGAACGCTTCGGCAGTGCTGGCGGGGGTGGGTGCGGGTGTGCTGTTCAACGCGCGCTCCTTTGCATGGCGTCAGCGGTGGGGGCGGTACGGATGACGGGAGCGCCGCTCCAGTTGAGCAGGGCGCTGCCCCAGGTCATGCCGGCTCCGAAGGTGGTGAGGAGGATGCGGTCCCCGCGCCGTAGCGGACCGTCCACGGCTGCCGTGGCCAGCGCGTACGGCGTCGAGGCCGCACCGATGTTGCCCACCTCGTCGGCGACGATCGGCAGCCGTCCTGGCGGGATGCCCAGCGCGGTGCCGACCGAGCGCAGCAGCCTGGGGTTGGGCTGGTGGGCGACGAAGGCGTCGATGTCGTCCATCCGCAGCCGGTTGCGGGTCAGGCTGTCGGAGACGACGAGCGGGAACATCTCGACGATGAAGTCCCGTACGGCACGCCCGTCCATGCGGATGGTGTGGCGTCGGTCGGTGACCGTGCCGACGCTGGCCGGTGCCCGGCTCCCGCCTGCGGGGATCAGCACGGTGTCGGCGAGGGCACCGTCGGAGCCGAGGTGGAAGTCGGAGAACCCCTCGCTCGCGGGGACCGGGCCCAGTACGGAGGCGGCGGCACCGTCGGCGAACAGTACGGCGGTCCCCCGGTCGGCGGGGTCGAGGAACTTCGAGTACGCCTCGACACCGACCACGGCCGCGTAGCGGGAACCGGAGTCGCCGCGCAGACAGTCGTGCGCGACGCGGGTCGCGAACAGCCAGCCCGAGCAGGCGGCGCTGACGTCGAGGGCGACGGCGTTGCGTGCCTTGATGAGGGCCTGGACGCGGCAGGCCGTCGCCGGGCCCAGTTCGTCGGGGGTCGAGGTGGCCAGTACCAGCAGGTCCAGCTGTTCTGGGTCGAGACCGGCCGCGGCCACGGCAGAGCGGACGGCGGCCGCGGCCATGTCGGAGGCCGCCTCGTCCGGGGCCGCGGTATGGCGCTTGCGCACCCCTGTTCGTTCGGCGATCCAGCCGGCACTGACCCCGGTCGCGCGGGCGACCTCTTCGTTGGAGCGCTGCTGGGTGGGCAGATAAGTGCCCATGCCGAGTACGCCGATCCCCGGCGCTGTCTCGGAAGTGGGATTGGTGCGGTTCACGAGCGTCCTCCGGCGGGCCAGGTGCGGGTGGAGTGGAGTGCGGCCGCGTAGTCGGGAGCGGCCAGTGGGGTGGGCGCCGTCGAGTCGGGCGGAGCGAGGGCGGCGGCCAACTCATAGAGATGCGGGGCGAGTTGGGCGCACTGGCGGTTCGCCGCTGCCTCCAGCGACGCGGCGGTCTCCAGGGAGAGCACCCCCGTCCATTGCAGTGGTCCGGCCAGCCGCAGCGCCTGTGTCGTTCCGTAGAGGGCGGCCAGGGCGCCTTGGGCCGGGTCGGGGTTCCGGGCAGTCCGCACCGCGTCGGCGACGGACTGCGCGGCGAGTCGAAGGGTGTGGACCTCGCCCAGCTGCCGGGCCTGCTCCAGCAGCGGGTTCCACAGGTCCATGCCGTCCAGCCCCTGCTGACGGCGCTCCTCGAGTGCTGCCCTGAGACGTGCCGTCAGCCGCCGCTCCAGAGCGCTGACGGCCCGCAGCCACCAGGAGGGGTCGTCGGTGTCGGCCGGCCGGGGAGCGCCGTCGGCGTCTGCGGGGGCGTCCTCGTCCGCCAGGGCTCGGCCGGTGTCGAGCAGGATGAGCCGGTTGTCGCCGCCGGCCGCGCCGAAGGCGTCCGTGAAACCGGCGTATCCGCTGAGCCGGTTGACGCTGAGATAGCCGGCGAGGCCGCAGCGGCGCCGGCATTCGGCCGTGACCCGGGCCGCGCCGTCCACCGCCATCGCCTTGAAGGCGGACAGCCTGCGGTCGACCGCGGCCCACGGTGAGAACGCCGTGTCCGCTGCCGCGCAGTCGTCAGCGGCGGAGCCCGTACGGGCGTCCTCCGTCCGCTGCCAGGTGTCCAGCGCGGCGACCGACGCGCAGCTGAGGGCGTAGGCCTCCGCCAACGCGCCGAGTACCGCGCGCTGTTGGGTGCTGTAGGCCAGCACCGGGGCTTCCGGGGCGAGCCGCCCGTGCGAGCGCCGGTACTGGGAGTGGCGCAACGTCGCCACGGCGGAGGCGCGGGCCGTCGCGGCGGCGGCCGACGGCACCGTCGCCCACAGCAACCGGCCGACGTCCAGCGTGCGCTGGAGGGCTCGGGCCGGGTCGCCAAGGGGGTCGTGGAAGGCACTGTCGGCATCGATCCTGGCCTTGCCGCGCAGCCAGCGGTCGTAGGGCAGCCGTGCTCCGTCGAACTGCACCAGCGCGTACTCCAGCGGGAGGGCGTCCACGCCCAGGGCGCTGGAGATGGCGACTCCGGGGGCCGTGTGCCGCTCGTCGCCCAAGTCGACCAGGAAGGGGTGGACTCCACAGCAGGCGCCGCCCACCACCAGTCGGGCGCACACCACAGCGGACTGCGGCATGCCGGGTACCCCGACGCTGGAGAACTTCGCGGCGCCGCGATCCGGTGTGTGCAGGACGAACTCCCCGCGCTCCGGGTCGAATTCGGCGGTGGTGCGCAGCGCCAGATGGCTGTTGGCGTCGCCGACCTCGGTGACCAGGAATACTCCCTTGCGGTGGCCGCTCTCCAGCTCGTCCACCACCCGCGCGAGGTCCGCGGTGTGCAGCTGCCGCTCGTCCGCCGAGGCGACGACGGAGCCCAGGCACAGGATGTAGTGGTTGACGATCGTCATATACAGCGCCGGGTCCACGAGCGCGGTACAGGCGCTGAGTGCGGCCATCGAGTCCCGGTCGCGGAGCAGTTCGCGGGCGGGCGGCAGCACCCTGGCCAGCCGCGCCAGCTCGTGATGGGTCAGGTGGTTGCGGCTCGGCCCCTCCCCCGGTTCGGGCGGCCGGACGGGGCCGAGGGCGTCGGTGATGCGCTGACCCTGGTGTGTCCGCAATGGATCGGCGACGTGCTGCGGCAGGAGGGGCAAGGGGCCGGGTGCGGTCGGCGGGCCGGTGGCTGTCGGCGTCATACGATCTCTCCCTGGCGCGCTCGGCGAGTGGCGTGGGACCTGTCCCATGGGGCGCCGGCCTGGCGCAGGCGTTCGGGGTGCTCCCAGGGGAAGTCCGGGTCGTTGAGCGGGCTGCGCGCCGCCCCGGTGCTCTGCTGCTGGACGAGGACACGCTGGGCGCTGCGGGTGAGGGCCTGTCCCGTACCGGCCTCCAGCAGCAGGGTGGGCCCGGGGGCCGCGGCCCGGCCGAGGACTTCGGGCAGCCGGGCCGGGTGGGTCAGGCAGGCGGCCAGTCCCCGGTATACGTCGTCGCCCCTGCCGTACGGCCCACCGTGGACGGCCGAGTAGACCGGGGTGTGGGCCGGATGTGCGGGCAGGGTGCGGATCGCCGCGGCGAACCCCTTGGCCTGGGTGGTGAGTGACGGGTGGTGGGAGGAGAACGGCAGCCGGAGCCGGACGGCGTCCACGCCGTGGTCGGTCGCGTACTCCTCAACGCGGTCGAGTTCCTGGGCCGGCCCGCTGAGCACGGTCTCAACCGGGTCGTTGACGCAGGCCACGGCCACCCGCCGGGTGCCGGCGGCAGTGATCAGCCGCTCCGCCTCGGCGGCTCCCGCCGAGAGCAGTGTCATACCGCCACGGCAGCGGCTCAGCCAGCGGGCGAGCCTGCACGCGATGTGGGTTCCGTCGGGCACGCCGAACACTCCCGCCGCGGTGAGGGCGGCGATCTCCCCGAAGCTGACGGCAACCATCCGCTGGGGTGCGGCGCCGACCGCGCACAGCGCCCGGTGGACCGCCATGGACGCGCCGAACAGCGCAACTTGCGGCGTACCGAGGGGCGCGGCGGCCAGTTCCCGGCCGCTCGGCGGCGTATCCCCCAGCAGCGCACGGCCCAACGCGGGGATTCCGTACGTCCTGCTCACCTCGTCGACCTGCGCGAACACTTCGGCGGCGGCCGCGCGTAGCACGGGGTGGGCCCGGACGGCTCGCACCAGCGGGGAGACGGCGAAGTCCCCCTGCCCGGGGAACAGGTGGACGACGACCTCGGGTAACGGCGTCCAGGGCCCAGGAGGTTCCGGCTGGTCGCATGCTCGGGGCATATTCCTCTCTCCTCTTTCATGAAGGGAGCAGCCGCTCTCCGTACACGGGAAGGGCGCCTCCCTGGCGCGGCAAGGGAGTTCTCTTACGCGGAAGGGGCACACCGCTCCGGTCCTTGCGGCCGGTGACCGCCGTGGGAGCGGTGCCACGTTTTTGGACTTTTTCGACGCGGACCCCGCGGCGGCCTCGCCTCATGCAGCCGGTTGTGGTGGACCGCCTGTGACGTGCGGCGCAGCGGTGCGGCTCGGCGGTCTGTGCACTGGTGTTGTCGGCGGAACGGCCTCAGCAGACGCACGGGCAACGCCGGGCCATGGCACCCCGTGCGTAGCGTCCGAAAATGCCCCCGGTCCATGCCGGAAAGGCTCCGCCCGGGGTATGCCTCCACCGAAACACAAGCACGGGCGCGGTGATGACTGCTTTCGGTCACCAAGGCGTGAACGCGTTGAAAGCCCCGGGCCTGCGTGACCGGGCGGAGTGAGCCAGGAGACTCCCATGGGACGTCGCAGGCCGAACCGGCAACTCGCCGCCCTGCTCGCCGAGTCCGGGTGGAGCGCCGGTGAACTGGCGCGCGCGGTCAACGCGCTGGGGACCAAGTACGGCCTTCGGCTGCGTTACGACCGGACGGCTGTCGCCCACTGGCTGGAGGGGTCCCGGCCGCGCCCGCCGGTCCCGGGCCTGGTGGCCCAGGTGTTCGGCCGTCGCCTCGGTCGCGCCGTGCACGTCGGCGAGACGGGACTGGCAACCGCGGCGGGGGCCGGGACCTCGGCCGACACGGTGCTCAGGGCCGACGATCCGGTGGAACGGCTGACCGCGCTGTGCCGTGCCGACGCCGACCCCGCCCGGCGGCTGGCTCTCAACCGGGAGATGTTCACCGCCGTCGACGTCCGGTTCCCCACCTGGCCGCCGGCCGAAGAGCCGCGCCCCGGCCGGCCGGGCGGCACGGCACCGGGCGAGGCTCCGTACGCCGACGAACGCCTGGCGGACATGGTCACCGTGTTCGCCGACCTGGCGGACAAGTACGGCGGCGCGCACGCGCGTTCCGCGCTGGCCACCTATATCGCCGACGACGTCTCCCCGCGGCTGGTGCTGTCCCCGGACGGCGGGACGGCCGATCCCACGGTGCTGACCGGAAGCGCCTGTCTGATGCATCTGCTGGGCATGATGGCCGCCGACGCCGGACTGCCGAACATCGGCTACCACTGCTTCCGGTCCGCCCTCGACCTGGCGCACCGGGCGGACAACCGGAACGTCTACGCGATCACCTTGCGCACCATGGCCGTGCTGGCGCTGCGCCTGGACGACATGACACGCGCCCGGCAGTGGTCGCAGTACGCGCTGGATGTGGCGGCCGACACCGCGACCTGTCATGTGCGCTCCTATCTCCACGCGGGGCGCGCGGTGGTGCGGGCCGCCGACGGGGAGCGCGCGGCGGCGCTGGCGGATCTGCTGGCCGCGGAGCGCTCCCATGAGGCGGAAGCCGACGCCGGCGCCGGACCTCTCGGCCCTTTCACGCGGTATCCGCCAGCAGCGGTCCTCTACCAGCGTGGGGAGGTCCTGCTGTCGCTGGGCGACCGCTCCCAGGCCGTCACCGCGTTCCGGCAGTCACTGGCCCTGCGGCCACCGGCCCACCACATCGCCCGCGTTCTCACCCATGCGCAACTGGCCGGGACCTTGCTGGCGCTTGGTGAGCTGGACGCCGCGCTGGACCAGTGCCGCCAGATCCTGGAGCACTACCCGCACACCGCCTCCCGTCGTACCACCACGGCACTGACCGCCGTCCGCCGCTCCCTCGCGCCCTACCGCAGGCACCCGCAGGCCCGGGAGATCCGCGACCGCATCGTCCATCTGACCCGGCGCACCTCCGCGTCTTCGCTCTGAGGTCTTATGCGCCGTCGGCTCCGGCGGTGTGCCGGAGGCCGAGCAGGCCGGAGATGTCGCGCAGGCACTCCTCGAAGACGGGCTCCAGGTCGGAGTAGGCGAAGTCCAGTTGGTGGAGGACTTCCATGCACAGCAGGCCGTACAGCCGGGTCCAGCAGGTCAGAAAGACATGGGCGGCTCCGGGCGGCAGCTGACCGCCGATGGAGGCCGCGTAGGCGGTCAGTTGCTCGCGCAGCGACGCGGGCAGACTGTCCGGTTCGGGCGCCGCGAAGGGGCGCTGCCGCCACAGCTCGACGGTCAGCTCCAGCAGGATCTTCTCGAAGCGCCGGCCGGCCTGATGCCGCTGCGAGTCCGGGTTCCGGTTGGGGGCGGCGATCGGGCTGGCGAAGATCCAGCCGAACTCGGCCGGGTGGCCGATCGCCCAGGCACGCATGGCGCGGCAGACGGCCAGGATCCGGTCGTCGACCGGAGCGTCATGGAGGGCGTCCCTGGCCTGTTCCATCGCGGCGGCCAGCTCGCTGAAGAAGTCGGCGGTCACCGCCCCGACCAGCTCGTCGTGACCGGCGTAGTAGTGGTACAGGGCGGGGCCGCTCATGCCCACCTCTCTGGCGACCGCGTTGATGGTCACCGCGGCCGACCCCTTCTCGGTCAGCAGCTTGCGCGCGGCCGCGTGGATCTCTTCCAAGGTGGCTCGGCGCTGCCTCTCCCGTCGGCTGCCGGTCTGTGCGGACATCGTCACCCTTCCCCGTCCCTCAACCCTTCGCGTTCCTGGGCCCGTTGACACTTTAGAACACCTATGTTTCCTTAATGCTTCTAAGTAAGCCTAGAGCCATTAAGGAGACGAGTCGATGGAAGCTCGCTGGTGGGTGCTGCTCGCGGTGGCTGTGCTGTCCGCGGCTGTGTGGTGGGGGCTCTCCCGAGCCGCTCACGTACGGCGCGGCCTGCGCGCCCCGTATGCGCGGCAGAAGGGCGGGGACCGGCGATGAAAGCGGTCATCGTGGGCGGAGGCATCGGCGGTCTGGCCGCCGCCGCGGCCTTCCACCAGCGCGGCTGGCAGCTCGAAGTCCTTGAGCAGGCCCCGGAGTTCACCGAGGTGGGCGCGGGACTGGCCGTCCAGCCCAACGGGCTGCGCGCACTGGACGCGCTCGGCCTGGGTGACGTCCTGCGCTCGGGCGGCACGGCCGCTCCGCTCGCGGGGGTCCGCAGCGCCGACGGGCGGTGGATGGTCCGTAACGACGTCGCGAGGCTCGAACGCCGCTTCGGCCCGTGGGTGACGGTGCACCGGGCGGCCCTGGTCGACCTGTTGCGCACGGCCGTGCCCGCCCGGGCTCTGCGGCCCGGCACCGAGGTTCGCGAGGTACGGGCCGACGGCACGGTCCTGCACAGCAGTGGCACGTCGGAGGCCGATCTCGTGGTGGGCGCCGACGGCCTGCACAGCGTGACCCGACGGTCCGTCTGGCCACACCTCCCCGGTCCCCGCTATGTCGGATACACCACCTGGCGCCTCATCGCGCCGCCCCGGCACGTCGAGGGGAGCGTGGAAACTTGGGGCCGGGGTGTGCGGTTCGGGCACGCGCCCCTGCCGGACCGCCGCGTCTACTGCTATCTGATGGCCAACGCGCCGGAGGGTTCCCGGACCGAACTGGCACAGCTGCGTGAACGGTTCGCGGGCTGGCACGACCCGGTTCCCGCGCTGCTGGATTCCGCCGACAGTGACGCGGTGCTCCAGCACGACACCTACGAACTGCCGGCACTGCCCACCTACGTCCGCGAGCGGGTCGCCCTCCTCGGAGACGCGGCACACGCCATGACCCCGAGCCTGGGACAGGGCGCCTGCCAGGCCCTCGAAGACGCGGTCACGCTCGCGGCCATGGTCGACGAACTCGGTGTGGAGGCCGGGCTGACGGCCTACGACCGGGTCCGCGTCCCGCGGACCCAGATGATCGCCCGGCGGTCGCGGCAGGCCGGTTCTCCCGCGCACTGGAGCTCGCGGCCGGTGACCGTGCTGCGGGACGCGGTGCTGCCGCTGCTGCCCCGCCTGGTCTTCGAGCGCTCGGTTGCTCCCGCCTATACGTGGGGGCTGTGACGGCTTCGGCGGTCACCTTGTGCCGGTAAGGGGGTGCCCCTGTCCGTCGTACGCGGGCTGCGGGTTGCGTTGTGGCTGGTGGGGGTACCTCCCGGCCGGAGGCTGGGGGAGCAGTTCCCCGCGCCCCTGACGGGGGCGCGGTCCCGTTCCCCTGCGCTGCGCTTGACACGCCCTAGGGCGAAGGTGCGGGGGGAGGTGGGACCTTGTCCCGATGCCCGCGCGGCGACCCGGTGCGCAGGATGGCAGGCATGTCATCCAGAACGTCACCGTCATCGCACGCGGCCCGGGCGTGGGCCGTTGTGTTGGCCTCCAGCATCGGGCAGTTCCTCGTCGTGCTCGACGTGTCCGTCGTCAACGTCGCGTTGCCCAGCATCCGGGACGGGCTGTCGCTGAGCAGCGGCACGTTGCAATGGGTCGTCAACGCCTACGCGCTGACCTTCGCGGGGTTCCTGCTGCTGGGTGGGCGCGCCGCCGATCTCTTCGGCCGCAAGCCGGTCTATCTCCTGGGGCTGGGGCTGTTCACCGTCGCGAGCCTCGCGGGCGGGCTCGCGACGGACGCGGACATGCTGATCGCCGCGCGTGCCGTACAGGGGATCGGCGCCGCCGTCCTCGCGCCGGTGACGCTCTCGCTGCTGACCGCCACCTTCCCGGAGGGGCCCGCAAGGACCCGGGCCATCGCGACCTGGGCCGCCGTGGGCACGGCGGGCGGGGCGGCGGGTGGGCTGGTCGGCGGATTGCTGACGGACCTGCTGTCCTGGCGCTGGGTACTGCTGATCAATGTCCCGGTCGGGGCGCTCGTCGTCGCCGTGGTCCTGCTGGGGCTGCGGGAACGGCACGAGAAGACCAGCCGCCGGGGCCTGGACCTGCCGGGTGCGGCACTGGTGACCGTCGGCGTGGCAGCCCTCGCCTACGGCATCGGCCGGACCGAATCGCACTCCTGGGGCACCGCCGAGGTGCTGGTACCACTCGTCGGCGGAGTGCTGGCGCTGGGCGCCTTCGTCGCGGTCGAGGCACGTACCGCCGAACCGCTCGTACCGCTCCGGCTGCTGCGGCTGCGCGCCGTCGCCGCGGGGAACGTGGTGACGTTCACCGCCATGACCGGCGCCTTCGCTATGTGGTACTTCCTGTCGCTCTACATGCAGAACGTTCTCGGCTACTCCGCCGTCCGCGCGGGGGTGTCCTTCCTGCCGCACACCGCGGGTGTCATCGTCGGCTCCAAGGTGGCGCCCCGGCTGATGACCCGGTTCGGTACCCGCACCATGGTGGCCGCGGGCGGCGTGGTGACGACAGCCGGGTTCGGCTGGCAGGGGCTGGTGCTGTCGGCGGACGGCAGCTTCCTCGGCACGATTCTGGGCCCCGGCATTCTGATGGCCACCGGGATCGGCCTGCTGATGACCCCGCTGACCGACGCCGCGACGACCGGCGCCGCCGCCCGGGAAGCCGGGGTGGTGGCCGGGCTGGTCAACACCTCGCGGCAGATCGGCGGCGCGCTCGGCCTCGCCGTACTCGGCGCCGTCGCCGTCGGAGCGACCGCCGCGCACGGCGCCGCGCCCACCCCGGGGCAGCTCGCCGACGGCTACGCCGCCGCCTATCTGGCCGCTGCCGCGCTCACCGCCGTCTCGGTCCTGCTCGTCGGCCTGCTGCCCCGCGCCGGCACCCCACCGAAGCAGCCGGCCGAAGCACCCCCACAGGCCGCCGAAGCCCTGGTTCAGTAAGCCCCTGACGGTTCGTCAGCCGGTGCTCCGCGTCAGCTCGGCCCGGGGTCGGGAGCAGCGGGGCGGCGCCGTGCCGGATCGGCCTCCTGCCGGGTGATGGCCCGGTGGGAGGCCACAACGGTCGCCACGTCGCGGGGGTAGGTCCGCAGCGCGAGGAGGCCCAGGACGGCGGCGGCGACCAGCGTGGTCAGGAAGACCAGCAGGGTGGCGGTCAGCCCGGCGTCGCCGCCGCTGAAGACCTGGCCCGAGACATAGCCGAACAGTGTGGGCGCGGCGGCTTCGCCGAGCGTGCGCAGGAAGGTCCGCACTCCCTCGGCCGTCCCCCACGTATAGGGATGGACGATGTCCAGCCGTGCCGCGTCCAGTGGCGGGTTGATCGCGCCGAGCAGGACCGCACCGCAGATCAGCAACGGCAGGGCCACCAGCAGCGTGCTCACGTACAGGCCCGGGGCGATCAGCAGCGGCACTCCCAGCAGACACCCCACGGGCACGAGAACACGGCTGTTGACGACGCCGCGTCGCAACAGGCGGTCGGCGACCCGCCCACCGGTGAGCACGCCGACGACGGCGCCACTGCCCACCACGAGGATCAGAAGACCCGCCATCGAGGTGCTGACGCGGTAGTGGTCGACGACGAAGAGGGTGGCGAACGCCCGCAGTCCGGCGAAGTAGAAGTAGCCGAGCGCGGACGCGGCGATGAGGATCAGATTCGTACGTACTCGGAGGACGTACCGGATCGTCGCCCAGTGCGACGCGTTCCGCGGATCGGAGCGCAGCACCGTACGGTCGTCGGGCTCGGCCCCGGCCTGTTCCGCGGCCCGCGCCGCGGCCTTCCCCGGTCCGGCCGGACGCTGTTCGCGCCGCTGCCGCCCCTTCCCCGCGCCGACGGGGACCTGGCCGGCCCGGCGCGGCTCCGGAAGCCGTGCCACCGCCCACACCAGGGCCGCCCCCGGGACGACGAGCCACCAGTAGGCGAACCGCCAGCCCAGCGCGTCCCCCACCGCGCTGGAGGCGGCGAACCCCAGACCGGTGCCGATCATCTCTCCGGCCAGCACGAATCCGTACATCCGAGCGCGCTCCCCGGCCGGGAAGAAGTCACCCGTCAGGGAGGCGACCGTCGGCCCTGCGGTCGCCGTCACCGCGCCCAGCGCGGCACGCGAGACCAGCAGCCACAGATACGACGGGGCCAGTCCTGACGAGAGGGTGGCCACCACCCACAACGCCGTACTGATCGCGAGCAGCCGGGTGCGGCGCACGCGGTCGGTCAGCAGGCCGACGGGAACGGTGAACACCGCGGCCGACAGGGCGACGACGGACACCAGCAGCCCGATCTCGGTGTTGCCCAGAGCGAAGGCGTGCTTCAGCTCGCCCGCCGTTGTCGAGAGCGTGCCCTTGTCGGCGCCGTCCATGGCCAGTACGGCGGCCAGAACGATGGCCGCCCGCGCGCGTTCCCGCCCGCCCAGGGCCTCCAGCGCCCGGCCGATCCGCCGGCCCGCCCACGTCACCGGTGCGATGGCCTTCCCCTCCGACGGAGGCTGGGGAGCCACTCAGGTGCGGCAGGGGACGCGCTCATGAGACTCCGCTTCCCCTCCCCGGCTCCGCGCGCCGAACCCCTCGGCGGACGTCCTTCGTCCGGACGGCCGCGATCACCCGACCGCAGCCACCTGACGCCGGCCGACGCCACCCGAAGCCCGCGTTGCGCACGATGCGTGCGTTGCGGCACGTTCCCGGTAGGCCGCACGGTGGTACAGAGGGCGGCATGCCGAACTTCCGATCCCGTTCCATGCTCCCCTCAGGCGCACCGGGCTCCGTCCTCCTCGGGGCGGCCGTGCTGCTGCTGGGTGTCGGCGCTGCGACCGCCTGCACGGCCTCCGACTCCCGGCTGTACGGGGGTCCGGGCGAGGCCTCGTCGACGGCCTCCCCCACCTTCTCCGCCAAGGAGAACGCCTCGCCGCCCGGCCTGTCGGCGTCCGCGCGGAACGCGCTGACGGCGCTGGACACGGCGGAGCAGGCGGTACCGCGCAGCACCGCCTACCACCTCGTGCGCGACGGCGAGGGGGAGCCGGAGTGGGAGATCAAGGTCGCGGCCGAAGGCGGCTCCGAGTGGTCCGTGACCGTTTCCGACGACGGCCACAAGGTCACCGAGCGGCACGAGGACACGTCGCCGGACGACAACGCCGACAAGCTGGCTGGCTTCCGGGTTCCGATCGGTAAGGCCGTACGGCAGACGGCCGAGCGCCACCCGGGCCAGGAGCTGCGCTCGGCCGCCGTCCGCGAGGACAGGGAGGGCCGGGACAGGTGGGAGGTGACGGTCGCTGAAGGCACGACCGTCGAGGCGTCTGAGAGTCGGACGCTGATCGACGTCAGGACTGGCCGGGAGCACGGCTGAAGAGGGGGTGGCCCTGCCCGACGCGCGCAGTCTGCGGGTGTTCCCCCAAGCTCTGCGAGCAGGGAGGTACCCCCATGGCTGGGCGCGCCCACGCGGGGGAGCCGCACATGAACACAGTCCCGCGCCCCGGACGGGGCGCAGGGCCCGCGTTGGCTCAGCCCCTCCTGCTGCGATGCAGGGCCACCATGTTCGTGGTCAGGGTCGTGGCGACGGCCAGGCCCATGCCGAGTACGGCGCCGCCCAGGCCCAGCGCGGGTGAGGCGAAGCCGAGGGCCAGCACCACGAGCGCGCCGGCCAGCACCAGCAGGCCGTGCCCGACGGCGCCGGTGGCGGTCAGCCGGTGCAGTACGCCCAGGACGAGCATCGCGACCGCCACCGGTACGGCCACGGTCAGTCCGGCGGCCCGTTCGGACAGGTGCCCGTGGTGCTCGGCGGCATCGAGGGCCGCCTCCAGCCCGGCACCGAGCGCGGCGAGCGCGGCGAAGACGAGGTAGTGACCGTAGCCCCACACCAGGGCTGTGCGCAGGGTGGCCAGAGTGGCGTTGCTCCCGGTGAAGTAGATCCACCACAGGGCGAAGACGAGCAGCAGCCCGCCGAGGGCGATCAGCACCAAGGGCGCGGTCAGGCCGTGGTCGGTCAGGGCCGACTGCACAGCGGTGAGGCTGGCGAGGATGACCTCGCCGAGCACGATGATGGTGAACAGCCCGTACCGCTCGGCGATATGTCCGGGGTGCCAGGTGGTGCGCCTGCCCCGGAACTCGGCCCACGCCGGAATGGCCAGTTCCGCCACCACCAGCACCACGAAGGTGACCGGTGCCCACACGCCGGGCGCCCACAGCCGGGCGATCCACCCGCACTGCACCACGGCGATGCCCGCGGCGTACCGCAGTGCGGCAGCACGGCCCTCGGGATGCTCGGCCGCGGCCCGGAGCCACTGGATGATCATCGCGATGCGCATGATGACGTAACCGACTACGACCACGGAGAAGTCGCCGTCCTGGAACGCGTCGGGCACCCCGGCCGCCAGCACCAGCACACCCGCCATCTGAAGCAGGGTCAGCAGCCGGTAGGGGACGTCGTCGGTGTCGTATGCGGAGGCGAACCAAGAGAAGTTCATCCAAGCCCACCCATGGCCTAACAGAGCAACACCATACCGCGAGGGCTTGACCAGCGAAAAGCCCCGCCCATGCGCCACGGGGGCAACGCACGGACGGGGCTGGTCTAGTTGCTGCTCTTGCTGTCCAGGTACGCCGCAGCCTGACGTGCGGACTCCTCGTCAGGCCAGTGGGCGTACCCATCTGGGGTATGCACCAGGTGCCCGTGGGGACTGATGACGTACACGCGGGAGTCCACTACGTCGACCCGGTGGTGTGGGTCTACCGGCGCTTGGTCGGTCATGATTAACCCCTGTAGAAGCGGTTGCCACAGTCATTACAAGCCCAGGTTCCGCCACCGACGCTCGTAACGTTGCTTGAATTGCACGACGGACAGGTCATGGCATGTCCTCTCCTGTTGAGTGTTGCTCTGACAACGACTTTTACCCTCTTGAGTGATGCCCAGCCCTGAGCGAGGTCTAGGCCCAGGGCGGGACCTTCCCATCATGTGAGCTGAGCGTCCTCACGTGATGGGGAACAGCCGTACGGCGTACCCCTCGCCGTACCGGCTGGCCTTAGACAGCGCGCACACCGATGCAGAGGACGAACCCGCACGCGCCGCTGATGGTGATGATCATGATGGGTCCGGTGTACGCCGCGATGGCGTGCCAGGTTCGCCGCATCACGTCACGCTTGTCGGATAGATCAGCGAGCGGCACCGCGTGCAGTATTTACCGTCCTGGCGCTGCTCAAGGTCCGGGTGATCGCACATCACAGCCCCTACTGGCCACACTCGCTGCGAATGATGATCCACGCGGCCTCTTCACCCACGTTGTGCGCCCGGCCAGTCAGGTGCATGTGGTATGTCTCTCGGAGCGTGCGCTTCAGCGCAGGGTCCGTCGCCTGTTCAAGCGTGTTCGGGTACGTCTCGCAGTCCTTGCAACCCTCCCGGCTCTGACGCGGAGCAGGGGGCGGACCTGATGACGCGACTGCGATCGAGCGGATACGGTTGTCCATGTTGGTGCTCCTATCCAGTACCGGCCATACCCCGGGACGTTCATCGCGTCGCCGGGGTGTCCACGTTCATGGCGGAGGAGTAGGCGCGTGGCATGAGCCGCACCTCTCCGTAGTTGTTCCACTACCGAGACCGCCCAGAGTGGCCTACAGTCGAGAACCCTTCAACTAATCAGGATCGAAGGAAGGGTTGGGCCCGTACATGGTCAACCGCAAGGAACTGAACCCGGACAGCTCCCCGCAAGCAGCCTATGGGGCGCGTCTGCGCAGGCAACGGGAGCGACGGGGCTGGAGTCAGGAAGAGTTAGCCGCAAGCCTGGGGTGCTCCAGCCAGCACGTGTCGGCCGTTGAAACTGCCCGTAAACCGCCAACCCTTCCTTTCTCGCGCAGGGTTGACGCGGCGTTTGGGCTTGCTGGGTCGGCCGATTCGTTCGAACGGGAGTGGCGCGATATCCGGCACGGGTCGCTGTTGGAAGGGTTCCCTGAGTACGTTGCGCACGAGGGACGTGCCGCTGAGATTCGGCTGTTTGAAATCGGCATCATCCCCGGACTGTTGCAGACTCCGGAGTACGCCCGGGTCTTGGCAGAGAGCGCCGTACAGCGGGGGGCGATCACGCCAGAGATGGCCGCTCAACGCGTCTCGTTCCTGGCTGAGCGGCAATCGATCCTTGGGCGACCCCTGGTGTTCGTGATCATGGATGAAAGCTGTATCCGCCGCTCAGTCGGAGGGCCGGAGGTCATGCGTGGGCAGCTTGACCGATTGGTAGAGTTCGCCACTGATCCCCGGACGGTTCTACAGGTGGCGCCGTTCGCCATGGGGGAGCGCCGCTCATTCGATCTGCCAGTAAACGTACTGACTATGCCCGACCGTTCAGTCGTCTCGTACGCCGAATCTCAGGCTCAGGGGCATCTGGATCGTGACACTACGTCGGTACTCCCCATGTTGACGGCCTACCATCAGCTACAGGCCGTAGCACTCTGCCAAGCTGAGTCCGTGGCCATGATCCAAGAGGTACGAAAGGGCACCCAATGACCAACCACGATTTGCACTGGTTCAAGTCCTCATACAGCAACAACGGCGGGAACTGCCTTGAGTGGGCGCCCGAGCTGGCCACGACAGGCGCCGTCCCCGTCCGTGACAGCAAGGACACCAACAGGGAGCCTCTGCGCTTCTCTGCCGCCGCGTGGACTGCCTTTGTCGGCAACGTGAAGCACGCGCAGCGCTAACCCGGGACACAACAGCGCCCCCGATTCCCAGGCAGGGAGTCGGGGGCGTTCTGTGTCTAGACCTCTTCTTCTGACAGGGCGTCAGCCACCGCACGGGCTGTCCATGTCTCCCACACGGTCCACGGTTCGCCTATGGGCAGGTACGCGCTCACCCGCTCCACCCAGGTCCACACCCAGGTCCCGATGGGCCGGTTGGTCGTCGCCCCTCGCGCCAGGATTCGAAAACTACGCGGATGTCCCGCAAGACCAAGTCTGGCCACGATTTCACCCGCCGTGCTCATTACCCTGAGTACGTCTGCCTCACTCCAGAACGGTTCCTCCGACAATTTCCGGTCACCACCCCATGCCCAGTCAGACCCCTTCGTAGCCTGCGGAGTCTGTACTACAACCTCCACTCTCGGTGCCGCTGCCGTGGCCAAGATGAACCCCCCATCTCTACACGGTGTGTTGACCAACCGTGCGCCCGGTGGTGGCTCAATTGCAAGGGGTTACCGAAGAGCAATATGAGGTATTTAGTTAGGCTAAGTAACCTAATCCAGGGCAAAGAGAAACCCCGCCGAAGCGGGGCACTCTCTACTGCGCCATCTCTGTTTCGGTGATCCGAACGTCAGACTTGTTCCACCGGCCCGTGTTGGGGTCTTTGTAGCTTAGCCGTCTGCGGGATGGCCATGGGTCCTCCTCCCATCTATGATCAGTCGGAGCCATGTGCGCCACGTTGCCCCTCGCCCTCTCCTCCGCTGCATCATTGTTGCTGGTGATTAGATCCACGAACGTTCCGTGAGTCACTACATAGACCACTGCGACGCCTCCCGGCCTTCAGATGTGCCTGTTGAGCCACTGCGCGATGAACGGCGCGAAGAACGCCATGGGGACGCTGATCAGCAGCGCCAGCCAGAATGATACGCCCATTAGTTGCTCCATGCGCTCTCGTAGCCGAACAGCTTTGCAACACGATCCGCCTCGCGCTGCATGATCTCACGAAATTCATCCCGCTCCGCGTCGGTCATGCTCTCGCCGTAGTCGTTGGGGTCGTAGTAGCCGAGTTGGTTCGCGATCCCCTGCATGAGAACGTCCTGTGCCATCTGCTTGAGCTCGGTGCGCGTGCGCTTCGCTGCCATGACTTCCCCTCTCCTTGCTGTACGTGCCCCCGGTGAGCTATGACGCTCGTACGGCTTAACCGGCCGAGGGCTGTTCTCACTTGCCAGTCCAGCAATGCACTTTCTCCCACTCCCCGCTATCCGGGCTGTATCGGGAGGCTGTCAGGCTTGCTTCGCGGAACACGAACCCGCCAACGGAGTACGCTTCCTGCTTTTGAAACGTGTAGTGCGCACCATTGATCCAGCGGGACCAGCGTGCGCCAAGCTCCCCGGATTCCCACACTTCCGGCAGGCTGATGTCCATTACCGTCCCCTCTCCTTGCCGCCCCTTGCGGCGCTCAGTATTCCTTGCGGACCTCAACCGACCCCGTGACCCCGATGTGCCGTGCGAAGAGCCTACCGGCGCCTCTGGGGGTCTTCGCGAGCCCTACGCGCTTCTCGCTGTCATGGTCCTCGATCCACCACTGCCCGTCTTCTTTACCAATGCGGGCCGATCGGTCCCCCGAGACGATCAATCCCGACTCGGGGGAGATCAAATCGACGTGGATCAACGGATCTTCCAAACGCTCTCGATCTTGATCGACTTGCCGCTCTCTGCGATCTTGGCCTCAACCTTGTCGCGTGCCGCGCGCTCGCTGGTGGCTCGGACCTGGAGAACCTTGTCGGTGGAGAGCTTCACGCCGTAGACCGAGATTCGCATTTGATTTCCCTTCTCGCTGCGGAAGACCAGTACAGCAGTAACCCACCGCCAGCGCAAGCAAGGAGACAAAATTTGTCGCCTCAGTACTTCATCGGCTTCCCGCTGGGGGTCCGCGTGTCCGGCGGATCCTGCGGTGGCTTCGTCTCCGTACGCTTCTTCTGAATCTGACGGCCCATCACCACTCCATTCCACAATGGATGCAGTAGACGACTGTGCGCTTACTGCCATCCGGCTCGGTGCGCTCTTCTGTCCGCTGATCATGCGTGCAGTCGCCGGACTGTACGCCTTCCAGGTATCCCATGCCGCCCCCTACCAGTCGCAGAGACAATCCATGATGAAGTCGATCAACCGCCCAAGCGGAGACCGACGCTTACGACGCCTCATGCCTCACCCCCTGTCAGGAACTTCGCCAGCATCAGCGCGTCGTGCGGTTCAACGCCTCAGCGCCAGTCCTCCCACTGACTGAGCAACTTGCACGCCGCCCGGTACGCATCAGCGCGAAAGGCCATGTCGTCCGCCGCGTCGATGCCCTCGCTGTCCGCCTCAAGCTGTGCCACGACGTCGCGCCTCCTTGGTGTCGCGCACGCCGTCTCGGTAGCCGATGTCGTACTGCCACTCCCGCGCGTGCGCCTCAAGGGCCATGGCGTCCAGGTCCCGCAGCAAAGCCGACGCCTCCTCAGTGCCCATCTCCACCGTGGCGATTGTCCGTCCTGCTGCATCCCGGACGTGCAAGTCCACCAGGTAGCCCCGGCGTTCGGCTTCGACCGTCCCGCCGTCGTGCGTGTGGTAGCGCATCGTCACTCCCCCATCGGCCCGTAGGCCATCTCGTACAGCTCTGCGAAGCGCTTCTTGCCCTTGCTGCGTATGACCTTGACGCGCTGGCGCGGTATGCCGTGATCCTCTGACAGCTCGTCATCGTGCTCGGCGCCGTACTCGCGGATGTCCCCAACGCCCGTCAACGCCGAGAGGACTATGCGCTGCTGCTCGCCGAGCATCGCCAGCGTGCCGCGTACTCGCTGCCCAGTCCTCCGGCTGCGCTCCTTGTCTGCCTCGCGCTGCTCATCCTCTGTCGGAACCTCCCCCTTCGACTCCTCAAACCGGACGGGCCCGCCGTACGCCATCCGAGCCGCGCGGGCTGCCTCTGGGGAGAGCTGGAACTTCCCGGCGATGCGCTCGGCTTCGTCTAGCTGTCCGCCCGCCTCCCGTACGGCACAGGCGAACCGCCAGGCAGTCATGTGGTGTACGCCCTCGTTCTTGAAGTCCCGCCGACGCGTGAGGATTTCAGCCTTCAGCGAGCGATCGAGGTACGCGATGAACTGACCTACGGCTGCCTCTCCGCTGTAGGAGCCGATGGCCTGCCACATCGCCATCCGCCCGTCCTGTGCGTAGTCCTCAGCCAGTGCGTGATCCAAGTGCCCGTTTGTAGAGGCCGCTTGCCTGGCGAGGTAGGTGATCCGGTCTTCCGTTGCGGCGATGATCTCGCTGATAGCGCCTAGGTCGTTGGCCTGCGCTGCCTGGATCTGCTCAAGGGTCACGTCGAACACGGGTCCGCCCCTCGTGGGAGTTGGTGTGACCCGTTGGGGTCACAGCGGTTTCCCGGAAGGGGGCGGAGCGCGGACCAGTTCTATGTGACCTGTGTCACACCCTGATTTGGGCGTGATTGATCACGGAACAGCAGAAGCAGGGCGCACGGAACCAAGCCCCCGGGATCCGGGGTGCATTGGCGGTTGCGTGGCCTTTGCTGCCGCCGTTGCTCAAAAGAAGGTGACAAATTTTTGTCACCTCGTCTAGCAGTCCAACTTTGAACTACACGGGTAGACACGTCGGCGGCCAGCGCGGTTGCCTACAGATGCAAGGTTGCAACGCAAGACGTTGTGGAATCGAAGGCGGCCCCTACCCGTTACCGTTCCGTGCCTTAGATTCCATGATCAGAACACGGAACGGTAACGAAGCGAGGAGACAAAATTTGTCACCTAGTGGTCTGCACCATAGAGTGAGCCCCAAGACCGGCCGCCCACCTTCGAATCAGCGGTGATAGGTACCCCGTGGAGTTCGAATGTCATGCAGCGCTCGATCTCGCGAGCGATTTCCATGGATTCCGCCTGTGGGGCGCTGTAGACCACCTCGTCATGGATCGGCAGGCGCAGATACGGCAGCAGTCCCGCCTCTTCCATGTGGATCAAGCTCTGCCCAAGACAATCCCGCGCGGCCGACTGGCACGCATAGTTGACGACCGCGTACATACGGTCACGATCCAACGGGAGCCTGCGGCCAGTGACGGACAGATGCACCAGCCCCGTCTCGCGTGCCTGCCGCTGCCAGCGACGAGACATGCGCTTGATCTCCGGGTATACAGTGTCGTACGCGCGGACCGCTCTGCCGGTAGCCTCCTCACTGGCGCCGCTCTGACGCGCCAGAGTGGGGATGCCGCCCCCGTAGATCTTGCCTAGGCCCACCGTCTTGAACTGCTTTCGGTGCGCTTCCGTAGTCTCTTCGCCGACAATGAGCCGGGCGGTGAACATGTGAATGTCTTCGCCTGCGGCGAATCCAGCCTTCATCTTGCGCACGTCAGCGAGGGCGGCAAGCACGCGCATCTCGATCGCTTGGAAGTCGGTACTGCCGATCACGTGCCCTGGTTCCGCCAGCAGGCAGCGCCGGATACGTGCCTCGTCCCCGGGCAGGGTCTGAAGCGCCGGACGCGTGATGCTCATGCGCGCTGTGCGTGCTTGCATGCTGTTGATGAATGGGTGCACCCTCCCCTCGCTGTCAGCGACGTCCAGAAACGTGCTCGTGTACGCGCTCCGCCACTTCGCCGCTCGCTTGCTGCGGATCACGGCGTCAGCAAGCGGGTTCGGCTCCCGCAGCCCTACGCGCTTCCAATCCTTATTGAGATCCGCCAGCGCCAGCAGTACGGGCTTGTCGAGCTTCGGGGCGCCCGACTTGGTACGCGTCTCCGCTGTCTCGCCGATGACCTCCCCCATGGCGCGCAGGGCGCTGGCAAGTTGCGCGTTGCTGTTGACGTTGCCCACGGCGTAGGTGGTGGCCACCTCTGCGTAGTGCTCTGCCTCCCGCTGTAGATCGGCGTCGAGCTGGCGCGTGTAGTCGAGATCCAGCACCATTCCCCGCCGCTGCATCACGGCGCAGATCCGGGCTATTTCGTGCTCGTAGTCGATCAGCCGTTGGCGCACGCACAGCATGTCCAGCTCAGCGAGCAGGGCGGGATACAGCCGCGAAGTGAGGATCACATCCAGACCCGCGTACAGGTTGTACGTCGGGTGGTCCAGCGGAATCCCCGCCCACCCTGTGGCCTTGGTCAGTCCCAGCGAGCGGAACACCGCCGTAAGGTCCCCCTGCGTGTCCGGCGCGCCCGGGTCGACGTACCACGCGCTGAGCGGCTTCAGACCGGTTCCGCGCCCGCCTTCCTGTGGCTGCCGAGGATCCACCAGCCCAGCGAGGATCCGCGTATCCACGGTGCGCGGTGCCAGGCTCTCCAACGGTACGCCCGCGTGGCGATCAAGCACCGCCCAGTCAAACGGCGCGTTGTGGATCAGGAAGCGTCTCCCATTGCGCAGCGCACAATGGGCCGACTCTACGAAATCCCCGCCACGCTCCCAGTGAATAACCCATGCGGTGTCTCGATCGCCGAACTGGACTGTCCTCAGGCGGTAGTTCGGGCTGTAGATATCCAGTCCTGTTGTCTCGGTGTCCAGCGCAATGGGCCCCCGGTAGGACGCGTGGCTGAACCAGTCCATAAACGCGTCAAGGTCTGCGCCATCTTGCGGTACGTGTGTGTGCGTGAGTTCCCCGGCGACTACATGTCGGTAGACCTGCATCTCTCCCCTTCCGGGTATGAGAAAGGGCCATCGCCCGCAGGCAGTGACCCTTTCTGCTGTATTCGGCTATCGCGTCAGTGCACGGACCATTCCCCGTACGTCACGCCCGCGCTGTGGGTGGCACGGGACTCCTTGACGAATCGGATTGCGTCATCTTCGTCGCGAAACACGGCCAGGATTTCGTCGTACCGGTCAAGAACTATGAACACCTTCACGCGTCGCCCCCTCCGAAAATCCCCGGCCCCGCTGGCGCAGCCTCCGCCTCGCTGTCCTTGATCCCGATCAGCGTGATCCCCTTCGCATTCCGCCCCTTGGCAATGCCGCGCTCCTCCATGCGGGCGTAGAAAGCGATCCGGCTCCAGATCTCGCGCTGCGCCAAATTGTTCGCCTCCGCCCAGTCGGTATAGGCGTTATAGGCGTCGGCTCCGTTCATGACCTCGCCATCGGCTCGAACGAGACGGCCGGGGAAAAACCCAGCAAGGGCATCGCTCGTCTGCCGGTATTCCGATGTTGCGTCGCGGATCACTTCCGGATCAGCGAGACCGGTGCGGTACCACTCCATAGCCCCCCGCACGACCCACGCGGCAATTCCCTCCGCCTCTTCGACCTGGAATCGGTGATCCATGACCGCCCGGTCTTCCCGCTCATGCGGTTCGAAATACCGCTGCCAGGGGATCAGCTTGACGCGGCGCCAAATGCCCTCGTCCTGCCCAACAAATTTTGGCTTGTAGTTCGAGCTCAGCATGATCAGGAATCGAGGCTTGTACTCGAAGAACTCCTTGCGGAGGAATCGCGCGGTGATTTTCTCTCCACCGGTGACAGACTTCAGCGTTGCCTCATCCATCGGCTTGCCGCTGCGCCCCTCGGTCGCGAAAACCAGCCGAGCATTGCGAAGCGCCGCGATATCGTTCGGAATTCCACCGCTGGCACGCTCTTCGAACGTGGCAAAGCTCGAAGTCTTCGACACAGCGCTGAAAATCGAGTTCAGTGCGTCTACGAAGATCGATTTCCCATTTGCGCCATGCCCGAAGTGCACAGCGAAACACTGTTCCGATGTGTGGCCCGTAACTCCGTAGCCTGCGAGCCGCTGAAGGTACGCGGGCATCTCCGGCATGCCAGGCATGACTTCATCGAGATAGCGGAGCCAGCCCGGACATTCGGCGTCCGGGCGGTAGTCGATGTCCAATACGTGCGTCAGCATGTCGGCGGGATCATGCGGGCGCAGCTCTCCCGTGCGCAAGTCCACGGTGCCGTTTCGGAAGCTGAGCACGTCGGGATTGGCATCGAATTCATCAACGTCTGCGTGCACGCTGTCTACGCTGCACAGTTCCGTGATCAGGTTATTGATCAGACGTGTGTCGGTGAAGGGGATCGCGTCGTCGTCCCGTCCGGCATCAACCAGCGCAGCCCCGAACGTGTGAACCCTGCTTCGCACCTTTTTCGCGCTCGGCTCCCAGGCGCTCCCGTTCCACACATGGAACCCGATACCGGAAGCGTATTTGATCTCTCCGTCCGACCACTGCGCCAGCGCGTAGGCGGGGGCTACGTCCCCCTTCCTTCCGTACACCCTCCGCGCGTCGGCAAGCACTTGCACCGCATCAGCCTTTTCCTTCACGGCCTCCCTCCCTTCCATCGCTTCGCGCACCGCCTCGCTGAGCGTCGCTGCAAAATCGTCCGGCTCAGCCTCGCGCCAGCGTGTGATATCGGTTTTCGGCCCGTGGTCCGGAATTCTCAGCTCGCGGACAGTCTCGCCGTGGTGCCGCATCCCCTGTATCAGCGAGACATTGAAGCGCAAACCGCCCTCGTCGTTGTCCCCCGCAGCAATGATCCGCTTTCCGTTGAGATGCTCCGCCAGCTCCCGTACAAGTTCCGGAGACCGCGCCAGCGCAGCGCCGCGAACAATGACCGCGTTGAAGCCTGCGGCTACCGCTGTGAGTCCGTCTCCGGGTCCCTCAGTGACGATCCACGGGGCATCAGGGTCTGCCGCGCGGAGTACGCCGTAGAGCGCCCAGTGCTGTCCCGGCGGGTTCGTGAGTCCCACCCAGCGGTGCGGACATCCTCCGCTGATGTCTCGCCCCTGTGCCCCACGCGGTACTCCGTCGAAGCCGTACAGCGGGACGACGACGCGGGAAAATGCGGCGAAGGTTGAGCCGATGTACTCCCAGCCTGCGCTACTGCTGAGTCGGTCGTAGGCAACTACGCCCAGACGTCGCGCCTCGCTGGGATACAGCCCAAACCGGTCAATGCAATAGTCGGCGTGCCCTGCGTGCATCCCACCCAGCCAGGATTTCAGCGAGACGACAGCGCCAGGGCCGACCAGTTCGGGACGCGCCTGCGGGACCGTGGTGACCTCTCCGGTCACGTCAAACAGATCGGACCAGCTGAGACCGACAGAGGCGATTACGTTGGAAGTTTCGCAACCTGCACGACAGGTGAGACGTACCTTGCGATCGTCCCCGACCCATAGGCGGAGCGAAGGGGCGCCGTCCCCGTGCGCCGGACAACGAGCGAGGTATCCGCCGTCGCTCTCCTCGCTGACGCGCTCGAATCTGTCAAGAATTTCCGCGAGATCCACACCTCTCCCCTATTCTGCTAGCAGTTCCAGAGCTCGCCGGAACGGAATTTTTCTCTCGAATGGCTGAGTCCACGGCGCGGCGGATTCGGTGTAGAAGACGCTCGGTGCACCTCTTTCATGCAACAGGAATTTGAGAACGCGCGTGGAGGTATACGTCGGTTCCGGCCACCAGAATTCCGGCACACCCTCAGGGGTATCGCGCGTCTCCACACGGTTTAGCGTGTCTGGTCCGACGATATTCCAGCGGGACGCGCGCACCGCCGCAACCAGCTGCGCCTTATAGTCGATGGCCATGCCCTCTCCTCAGAACGGTGGCGGGAAATCGCGTAGCGCCCATTCGGCCAGCGTGAGAGCGCCCTTTGACAAATTGCAGGCAGCGCACGCGGGAATCATGTTCGCTTCCGCGTCAGCACCTCCGCGCGAAAGCGGCGTGATGTGGTCAAGATGCTCCGCCGAAGCGTTGCACCCATATCCGCAGCGATGCCCCCAGCGAGCGAATATCTCCGTGCGCGAATATGGCTGGTGTGCCGCGCCGTAGTGCTGCGCTCTTCTCCGCTGAGTGATCCGGTGGCGCTCATCCGTCGACAATCCTCGGTAGAAACTCTTGATGTGCCGCTTCTGCCGTGACTTTCGACAGGGGGCGCATACGCGCGACAGACGCTTGGCCTTGCCAGCGAGAAAGGCGCTCTCCTCCTTGGCGCGTCCGCAGTCATGACATACGCGCTTCATCGCGACTCCCAGCGGACCGAGGCGCCATTCCCGATGGCATGCCCCAGCGCGGAAGCCAGACGGGACCAACCGCCGGACAGGCGAACGTCCTGTGCTAGCCAGATGGTAGTCCCGTCACCCAGTCTGCGAATGTCGCCAAGCCCAGGCCCTGACGTCGCGGTGATTCGTACGTCCATTTCCCCTCCTTGAGGCGACAAAATTTGTCACCTGGATACGACTAAGAGCCCGGACGGCTATCCATCCGGGCTCTTGTACTTTGCGCTCAGTCTGTCGGTATCAAGCGCACGTGCTCCGCCTGCACCCACTCCTCGCGCAACGACCGACGCTTGGTGAATCCGGATTCCTGGCCTGTCGGTTTGACCTTGAGAATGGGCACCAGCACCGTGCCGACTCCAGCCACCTTTGCGGGCCGGGCGGAGACCTTGACCACCACAGCGTCAGATTGCCGCACGCGGTTACCCTGGCGCGCCGAGTAGCTGATCAGATCGCCGGGGTACAGCTCATTGCCCGCATAGTCCGTGACCACGCCGCGCTTACTCATGCGCGCTCCCATCCTGTGCCCTCGTCGCCGTGCCTGAAGACCCAGCCGTCAGCAGTGAAAATGCCGTGCGCAGCAACCCTTTCCACAATGAGCACGTCATCACGGCGTACGTCTGCGTCGTTGTGGTCGTCCTCAAGAATGCGGATGCGATCGCCGACAGCGAGAGGTGCGGGGACTGCTGTTTCATCGAGAGCGTTGAGGGCTGCCCGGGCGCTATTGCGGTACTGCTCCCGCACCATCGCGTCTTGTTCCTCCCACGAATACGCCGCACCTCGGACGTGATCGTCACCGCATATAGCCTTTGCCACCAGCTCTACGCGCGGGTCTTCCGGCAGGGGCAAAAGGTGCTTCGCCAGCGGGATGCGATCCATCCCGTCTACGTCTGTGGCGACGTAAAACTGACCGTCCATATCCACGAACGGCCCCGCCTTGATCGTTACCACACTTCCCCGTGCGGTCCATCGCATCTTTTCGCCGGGCGTCAAGTCAGGCATGCTCTCCCCTTTCGCGCGAATGCGCTTCTACTGCCTCAACGCCCGACCCCAGCGCGCAATGCACCAGGATCGGGCAGAGAGGTCAGATCAGGTACTCGGCACCCTGATCGGCCGTCGCGTACTGCGGAGCGCGCTCACGCTCATCCATGTACACGGACACGATGTGGTTCTCGCTGGTGGTGTCGTAGCGCTCAGCGGTGACGTTCTTCGCGGTCACACCCTCAAGGTGGCGGACAGCATCACGCGCCTGCGCCCTGCCCCCAGCGACAACAACGGCGGAAACAAACTCGCCTGCCTGCGGAGCATCGGTGCGGAAAACCTCGTACAGTGCCATGGGCTTCGCCTTTCAGCGGTCGTTGTTGAGGACGTCCATCAGGACACTCAGTGCGATGTCCTGATCGTTGCTCGTATCTGCGGTGCGGATGGCGACACCGAGAGCATCAACCAGTTCGTCAGCTTCTTCCCGCAACATTTCAACGGTCACGGTGCGCGGCTCTACGCGGTGCATTCCTTCTCCCTATCGCCTTTCGGGTTTGGTGGTGGCCCATGCGGCAACGCAGATAATTGCGGTGGCGCAGATCGCGATCACTGCCAGGAACGCGTACAGATTCATGTGTACTCCGGGTCTCCGATCGGCTCGTCGTCCAGCAGAAAGCCGCGCCTGCGCCTCTCGCTGATTACCGCTGGCCTGTCGCGCGGGGGCCATTCCCAGAGGGGGCGCCGGACAGTTTCATCCGGAGCCACCCTCAGCATTTGGGCCGTGGTCAGCGTGAATTCCTCGCTCCAACTGACCCGCGCGCGGGCTCCGCTCAGCGGGACTCCGCAATTGCGTCGTTCATCGAGCCCTGCACGTCGATGACGGGCTTTCGGTAGCTCACGCGGCCATGCTTGTCGCTGTCGTACTCAACGAGCTCAAGGCGAAGCGTGCAGAGCGCCGGGCCGTTCACACGGGACAGCGCGTCCTTGACGAGGTGGATCTCCTTCGCCAGCGACCAGCCGGTGCTGACGTACTTGCCAACGCCCAGCTTGGTGTCATGCGCCAGCGTGAACGTCACCGTGATGTTCGGGCTGGGGCCCGTGCCCGCCTTTGCCTTCGCCTGCCGCTCCTTCAGCAGACGCGGGCAGCCGCACGGAGTCCCAGGCTCCTCGCCGGGAGTATCCACGTGAAATTCCCCGTCGCAGACGTGCAGCGGACCGCGCGGCCCCCAGAGAATCATCTTCTCGTCAACGTCGTTCACGCTGTCGATGACGATTTCCACGCTGTCACTGGCCGTGAACTGGTGAAGGTGAAATTCCTTCTCCGCGTCAAACTCTTCAGCGAGAGAGCCACCCATCAGGAGCTGAATCGCGCCCGCAGTCTCAGGCGAGGCCGTGAGCACGCGCCACGTGTCCAGCGCCACGGGCTTCTTCCCCCTCATCATGCCCGCCTTAAAAACGAAGGCATATTCCGGCTTAACGTAGCCGCTACGCGGAGCCGGACGGGCATCGGGGTCAGTGTCGAAAATCCGCAGTCCCATATTCTCTCCCTACGTTGTGGTGGGAAAGGGACGGGCGGGGTCACCGTGTCTTACCGGCATCGATTCGCCGTGCGCGGGCTGTTCCTGCCGCTCCGTCCCTCTCTGCCCACATGGGGTCACACGGGTTTCCTCTTGCTGTCCGGACGCGAAAAACCCCCGACAGCGCAGAGGCCATCGGGGGTATCGGAGCTGGTCTAGCGGCGCTTGCGACTGGAGATGAACGCCATGGCCAGTCCAACGGACGCGACCAGCCAGACGAATGCCAGCAGGACAACGGTTATCGCGTCAGCGTCGTTCATGCTCGCTCCCATGTGATCGTCGCGCGCTCGATGTAGCCAGTTACGGCTGCGCCGGATTGTCGAAGAGTTTGGCTCTTCCTGTCGAGGACCGACCACGCGGTCAGCTTCAGCGCGTAGGCACCGAACACATATCGGCGCTGAGAGCCGTCAAGCTGCGTCACGTACACCACCGCGCGCCATGCGGTGTCGCCGTTGGCTATGTCACGCGCCATGGGTGCCCCCGTTCAGGGCAGCACTAACCGCTTGGGCAAAAACGAGCGAGTCCAACAGGCTGTCATCCTCTTGGAACCGCCACAGTACCGCACGTACGCGCTCGATGGTGGCGAGGGCTTCGCCAAGTTCGATCGCGTACTCGGTTGCTTCATGGTCCGTATCTGAGGTACGCCTGCGAGAGGCTTCCAGCTCCCTGCGCGACTCAGCGAAAGCGGCGCTCATTTCCTGGTACGTCCGGGCCGACGACTGGTAGCGGTTCTGCCAGTCGTCCCGCTCAGCGCACATGCGAGCTTCCCGCGCACGGGACTCGGACAGTAGGCGGTACATGTCCCGCTGTTCCTCGTCGGCCACGGGCATGACAGCGGCAGCGATGCGGTTAGCGGTTCCGTCTGTCAGCGGCGTGGCGCCCGGGTAGTGTCGCACTGCTTCCGCGTACCGCTCGCGTCGTTCGTCGTTCATGCCGTCGGCCCCTCTCCCACGATCCGGGATATCGATCGGATCAGCGCCCTGTCCGAGGTGCCGCCGTTGTCGATATTGCCCCGGATACGGGCCAAGTCGAACTTTGCAGACCTCAGCTCAGCACGCAGGCGGGCGCATTCCTGTCGGAGCACAGAAGCTCCGGCGTACGCGCCTACCAACTCACTTTTCACACTCTGCTGCTCTTCGTCCGCGACTGCGATGGCTGCGGACACTTCAGGGGACACATCAGCAAAGACTCCGGCTAGCCCTCTCGCTTCCCGGATGGCTGCCGCGTACCGCTCACGTCGTTCGTCAGTCGACATCGCGTGCCTCCGTCAATTCCGCCAAGAATCCTTCGAGATACTGCCTACCAGTGCTGTCGGCAGCGAGGATGCTGACGAGCCGCTGCGTCCACTTTGAGTACTCGTCGTACTCCTCTCGCAGCTCGCTCAGTTCCTCGTCCGCTACAGCCATAGCAGCGTCAGCGGCAGCGTCCTCCGGCAGGCCCCACGACATGTCATCCGAAACGGCGCGCATGATCGCTGCCGCGTAGCGCTCGCGTCGATTGTCACTTGCCATGTTTGGGCACCCCCGCCGTGTTGAGAATGTCAACGATGGACCAGATCAGTTCCGGCGCACCGCCGCACCCGCTGTTGTTGATGTTGCCCCGAATACGGGAAAGAGCCAGGCGCAACCGGGCGCATTCGTCGTTCTCTCGGTACACCTGGGCCTTGAACGTGTCTCGCTCGGCGCGCAGGCGGGCATTCTCAGACTCTGCCCTATGCAGCGGCACGAAGAGCCTTTCCCGTTCCCGCTGTAGCTCTTCATCAGCAATGACCATGGCGGCGTCAGCGGCCTTCTCAGCGTCGAAGTCCGTTGAATAGACGAACGTGTCGTCAATCGCTGCCGCGTATCGCTCGCGCCGGTTGGCAGCCTGCCCCTTTCGAGCCTCGCATGTGCACTCGTTGTCGGAAAGGCGCCGGTTCAACCCCTCCGATGCGCGGACTACCCGCTCGGCAGCTTTCGCCGTCCG
The DNA here is from genome assembly GCF_050936705.1 of Streptomyces sp. CA-250714. Taxonomy (NCBI): domain Bacteria; kingdom Bacillati; phylum Actinomycetota; class Actinomycetes; order Kitasatosporales; family Streptomycetaceae; genus Streptomyces; species Streptomyces sp. CA-250714. Next base: position 495,350 of record NZ_JBNJMI010000001.1, read on the forward strand.
TCCCGTTCCGCAGTCCATCTTGTGTCCCAAGACACAGCGGTATTCCCTACAAGCGTCCATTACGCCACCTCCTACGTCCCTAAAGCCCCACCCCAGCGCGCAATGCGTCGGGGTGGGGCAGTGGGTGTTATGCGTAGTCGGACAGGTGGCGAAGCTTCCGCTCCAGTGATTCCATTTGCGGCGAGGAATAGCGCTGCTTCCCGGCCATATCGGCAGCCTCAGCGAATGCCCTACGGCGTGCCTCGCGCTGGATTTCCTGCATGGCGTCAAAACAGGTGTTCAGCCACTCGTCGTCGCGTTGTGCGGCAACGACTTCCCCCCACGCGCTCATACGTCCTCCTGTTCGGCCATGCGGCGCAGACGCGAAGTCAGAGCCTTAACGAGGAACGGGACACCCGCCAGTGGGTAGTCCCGCTTGTACATCTCGTCAACCGCGTCAGCGGCCTCGCGGAGCACTTCGGCTCGGTAGGCGTCGAGCAACGGGGCCACTAGAGTTGCGCGGTCCCACAGATTCTCAATTGACTCGCGTGCGCTCATTCGCACACCTCCCACAGCGTGTCCGTGCGCTCGATACGGCCGGACGCCGCTGCCGCGTAACCGTCCCAATAGCGGAGCTCACGCTTCAAGGCTGCCTTTGCCGCAGCCTTTGTCAGATACGGACCAGCGCAGAACACGCCCGACTCCCCCTCGCTGAATGTCACATCAACGACAGACCGGAAAGCCTCGCTCGCTGAGTAGTGCATCGCGCGTGCCATCAGCGTCGCCTTTCCGTTCCCGTAACGAGCCGACCGCCGGAGGCAGCGAGAGACTTACCAATGACGCTCTTGCTGTGCTCACGGTCCCACTCGAACAGTGCGCGGAGGTGCAGGAAGTAGTCGAACACTGGGCGATCGATTCGCACGGGCTTGAGTGCCCACTTTTCATCGGTAATGTGCAGGACCACCGCTCCGTCAAACTCCGGCATCGGCGCTTCGCTGCCATCCGGCGAAATGATCTTGTCCGCGTGGGCGTATGCGGCCATCTGCAACGCGACTTCCGGATACGTGGACTTGCCTGTCTTCCAGTCGGCCATCACCAGCGCAGGCTCCCCCCGCGAATCGAGCTCGCCGCGCTCATCTACGAGGATCCGCAAGATGGCGTCGAAACTCCCCGCGTACTCGTGGGTGTCACTCCAGGCCACGTCCTCAGCGCGCACCAGTTCCGGCTGTGCCGCAGCGAGGAATTCAGCGAAGTGCCGCTTGTACGGCGCCATATCGCGGGACACAGCGCCAACGGCTTCGCCTCGGAGTATGCGCTCGAATAGATCATGCGCTTCGCTGCCGACATCCTGCCGGATTTTGCTGTACCGGCGCGCCGCCCCCTTGATGTAATCGACCGCGCCCTGCTTGTCGCGTCGCGCCATTTCAGCAATGTAGTCCAGCGAGTCAACAGCGAGCTCCGCCGCCATTTTGGCCTGCCACGGTGCAAGGAACGGCTTGCCCAACAGGTCTTTGATGCTCGTCACGCTCGGACGGAGCACATCCGGCGCGGACTCTTGGTAGTAGTACCGTGATCCACCCTTGTGGACCGTCTTGACCCCCATACGGTGCCTCCCATCGGCTCTGCCCCGATGGGGTTACACGGGTTTCCTCCGGCGCCCGATGTAGAGGCGTGTAGGGCCAACATGGGTCTGAGCTGGAGGAATGTAGAGATGTAGGAATGGTGGGGTTCGCTGTTCCCCCTGTGGAGCCTTATAGATGGAACAGGAAGTGCTTCATCTCTACATCTCTACATTCTTGCAGGTCAGAGCTATGTATTTCTACACGGGTCTACACCGCCCCTGCCCGCTGTGGGCCCGAAGCCCTGTACGCCCGCGTGAGCGCATGAGAAAGCCCCGCCGGACCTGGGGGACCCAACGGGGCTGTACGGCTCTCAGCGAGGCAGCTAGCGGCTACATGATGGCGGCCAGGATCTCTCGCGCACGGCGAACCACGGCTTCAAGATCCTTCCGCAAAGCTTCCTTCACTTCATCGCTCGCGTGCTCAAGGGTCTCGGGGTCCGCGTGCTTCACGCTCTTTTTGAGTTCCTTGACCGTGGTGCGGAGCATTGCGTCAGGGTCCTCCCCCGCCTCCTCTGCTGCGCTGCCCTGGACGATCTCTTGCGCCTTCGCCCTGTCGCCGGATTCCAGCGCCGCGTGATACTTCGCCTTCTCTTTCTCCAGCGGCGCCACAAGTGACACCTTGTAGTGCTCCGCCAGAACCTTCGGCACGTCCTCCTGCGCAGCGTCCTTGAGGATGTTCTTGTACCGCTCCCGCTCCGCTGCCGCTTCCTCCGTGTCGTGTGCCAGCGCCTTCAGGTAGTCGGCCATCAGGTTCTGTAGGTGGTACCGAACGGAGCGCTTGACCTTGCTCCGCTCTTTGTCAAGCTTGAACCGCTCCCAGTCCGTCGACTTGGCCACCACCTTTACGGCGTTGTCGTAGACCGCCATCGCTGCGTTTCGCGATCCTGGCGCACGTAGGGCAAGGTCCGGGTTTCCGTCCTTGTCCCTGGCCTTGATGCGGATGTCCAGCAGCACCTCTGCCGCCTGCTTAGTGATTGACGCGCCTTCATCACTATGGCGCATCGCCTGCACCACCAGATCGCGTCCGCGCAACATCAGCGCTTCGCCGTCTTCTACCTCAGCGGCGAAGTCCTGCGTGGCGAGGGTTGCCGGAGCCTCCGCCTTGCGCTTCTCGGGGAGCTTTTCGCGCGCCTGCCCAGCCTCGTTGAGTTGCTGGCGCAGCTTGTTGCGTTCCCTGGCCGGAAGCTGGGCAATCAGGGCATCGGTTTCCTCGCTGAGCTTTTGCGTACTCTCGATGTTTTCCGCCTCAGCGAGAGAGCGAACACGCTCAATATTGGCCGCAATCTCCTCGCGCAGGCGCTTATTGCGCTGTGCGGCTGTTTCCTTCGTCTTCTTCTCGGCCATCTTCTCTCCCTTTTCGTCGTTCTCTACGTCACAGAGGGTAGACCACAGCGTCCGCCAGTCAGCGGCGCGCAAATCCTGCCCGCTGACGTCCGTCCGATCACTCAAAAGCCTGGCCGCATGCTCCTCGAATTCTTCGGCAGTACCCTGCGGGCATGACTCCCACAGCTCATGCCCCATTCTCGTCTCGGTGCGCAAAAGTCCACCCACGCGCCGCGTAGCCTCGCTTGTCACATGCCCTCCCTTTGGCCACGGGTACGCCTCGCCCGTGTCGCGGTTTTCGATGGTGATCTGCACGCTAGTGCCGCGTCGACTGGCGTTCTGGATCATTTCGTCAGCCTGCGCGCGTGCCTCATCCTCCGTGTAGCAAGCATGGTTGCTCGCCTTGCCCTGCGTCGCGTACTGAAACCTCACCCGCCACGGTAGTCGCGCACCACGCTTAGGCATCTTGACCTCTCTCCCTGGCCATGTCGGGTCACACGCTACAGTGCCACAGCGGCAAGGACAAGCAGGTGACAAAATTTGTCGCCTGGGAGCACAAAAACCCCCTACCGGCGCAGTGCCAGTAGGGGGCAGTGAGTTAGAGCAGGTGATCGAGCATCATTTGCGCGCGGCAGCGCAGATCGTCCATGTCACCATCGTTGAGGATCGCAGCATCAGTGATGTAGTGCGTCAGCTCTGTCTCGCTGACATGACCCGCGCCGGTGATCCCAGGGCGGATGACGCGGATGAGTTTGAATCCCAGCATGCGCAGCGCGTCAGCCTCATTGCGGTAGCGGCAGTCCGTGATGACCACCGGCCCGCGCGTCGCTTCGATCCTCGCGAACGCCTGCCGAACCCAGTACATCGGGTCACCCTGGCGCACTTGGTGCCCCAGCTTTTGCAGGAAGCGACGAACCTCGGGGTGATCCTCCTTGGTGCGCTCCCAGCCGACATCGGTAACCGCATCCGACAGGCGGTAGGTCCCATCCCAGCCGAGTTTGATCCAACCTGGGATCACCGGATTGACCCTTAGCGCCATCTCCTTCAACGGATCTGCGAAAGCCACGCGGGTATGCGTTTCGCTCAGCGCTTCCGCAACGCTGTCCTTGCCGCTGCGGGCAGGACCGATCAGCGCGATACTCGGATACATGCGGCCACCTCTCTCGTCGGTGACCGCATGGGGTTACAGGGGTTTCCTAGCGCTCAGTGCGCTGTACGGCCTCGCCAACACCCAGCGCGGCAGCAACCACACCGAGAATCAGCGCGGAGGGCAGGCTGGGGAGGTAGTGCGCGACCAGAGCCAGTCCGGAAACTGCTACGGCGTACATGCGCGTGGCGTGCGTGCGGACGAAGATCATGATTCATCTCCGGGGTTCAGGTTGTGGTCAATCAGGATGTGATGTGCCGTATGGCTCGTCTGCCACTCGCGTACCTCGCGGACGTCGGTGCGCAGCTCATCAAGGCGACCAGCCAGACGGGAGACGGCGGAATCGATCGCCTCGCGCGTCTGCGCGCCCTCACCCTCTGCCGTGTCACTCGCTCGCCGTGCCCTACGTATCGCAATGTATGCCGGGCCGGAGGACACCAGCGCCACACCGAACCCCCCGAGTGCTGTGACCATCTCGGGGGACATGGCTACTCCCCCTTGCGCAGGGCAGCAACCTCCGCGCGGAGAGCGGCAACGGCCTTTGTCAGTTCGGCCACGGCGTCGTTCCCCTCCGTCACGCGCTCATACGTCTCCAAGAGGTAGCTCTGCGCCTTCCACGTGCGGTTAGTCCCGTACGTGCTTGCCGAAGGGGGCGCGGGAATCTCGTCCCGAGTCCATACAGCGTCGCTGATCTTCTCTGCGCTCATACCTTCGATCTCCTCGTAGTCGCTGTTCGCTGTGGTGGCGGGACCGCTAGCGGTGGCCTTGTACGTGTAGCCGCGCTTCCCCTTCTTGCTGGGGTCGGCGGTCGTCACGCCCTCAGCGAAAGCGGGCATGCCGTAACCGTGCAGGTAGCTATCGCGGCGCCTGCGCTTGCGGAGGTAGACACCATTTCCCTCGGCGGAGCCGTTGTCGTTGGTGTTGCCTTCGATCGTGTAGACGTACGTCGCGTCGTATGCGTACACACGGCCGACGTGGCTACCGCCCCCGGAGCCGAAGAAGACCTGAGCGCCGATGGCCGGAAATTCGCTGAACCGGCCACGTGCCTTGAACCAGTCGGTTGCGGCTCGGCAGCTCGCCGTACGCGGTTCAATGCTCGCGGTGCCCGCCTTGAGCGCCACCCACGCCTGGAACGTTTGGCACCATGCCTGATTCTGTGACCACTCCAGCGAGGGCACGGCAGGGCTGTACTTCTGCCGGTTGTTCGCACCCTCGCGGTAGCCGACCTCAGCGCGGGCGGCAGCGATGACCTTCGCAGCCTGAGAGGTTCCGCTGGGCTTCGGCTTTTCCGCAGGCTGCTTTTCCGCCCAGCTCCGCATCGCTTCGCGCGATGAGAAGTCCGCGATGTTCGTGTCAATGGTCTTGTCGGTGTATTGGTGGATCGCCCACGGGTCCTGAATCCCGGGCTCGCCGGGGTCCACGCCGTAATGGGCGATCCAAAGGAAGTCACCGCACTTGCTGCCGACGTCGCGGTTCTTCCAGAAATTCACGTTGCAGTACAGCCCTACGCGGTGCGTGTCCCCGCGAAGGCGTTTGACCTCAGTGAGAAAGGCGTTTTTGTCGGCGTTGCTGACGCCCGGGTCTTCCCAGTCGAGGACCAGCAGATCCCCCTCTTCGCTGTCGCATTCCTCAGCAAAGTACCGCGCCTGATCCTCCATATCGCCAGGGCGAACGAAGTGATAGAAGCCAACAACAAGCTTCATTCTGCGCGCGTTGGCAGCCTGGGCACGCATGCGCGGGTTCGTGTATCGCGTGCCTTCGGTCGCCTTGATGATGGCGAAATCCACGCGCTTGCCGTTGGCGGTGGCGGGGATGGTATCCGCCTGGTATGAGGAGACATCTATGCCGTAGATCATGCGCCCTCCTAGGGGGTGATCACCTGGCGGTACCCAGAGCGCTTCTGCCCGCCCGAGACCTCGAAATCAGGGTGTTCATGGATGTACGTCATGAGCGCTTGAAACGCGGTATCCGCAGTCTCGATTGACCAGTCCTCCCCGGGCAGCGCCATAACCAGCTCTATGCGTGCGCGTGCGTTCAGCTCTCCCGGAGGAGTCCACTGCGTCTCAGCCCGGTACTCCCAATATTGGGAATCTAGGCGCGGCTCACCGTAGCTCATGTTGTCCTTCCTATTCGGCAGCCTCGTAGCTGCCCCAGAGGTTGATGCGGGCACCAGACAAAGCGATCTCTTTACCTGGCTTGATAGTGGTCGTGTTCTCTGCTGTCGGCGTCGGCCAGCTGTCGTCGTCCATGTACCAGTTCGCAGCGTTAGGCACTATCGCTGAGATGGTCTGCGTAGGCGGATCCACGTACGCAGCACCTACGAACCGGGTAGACGATTTGAGGAGCCAGATATTGCAGGGCCAGAAAATAGTGCCCTCCCCGGAATAGGCAGCCACCGGGAGCGTGAAGTGCCAGTTCTGTCCCGGGAGGCTCTGAAAAGTTCCGCTGCCCCACTCGAACACGACCCGGAAATTGATCGAATTTCCCACGCGCTGGTACTTGCCACTCAGTAGGCCATTCCCAAGCGTTGTGGTGCCGGAATCTGCTGTCCACCGGACGTTATACGGCAGCCACTCCCCTACCATCTGATTCAACTTGCCCGCTGTAATGCGCTGCCCAGCGGCAAAGGGCGTCCAAAGAGCCATGTTTGTTGTCCTCCTACCATGCCGCGCGGGCAGGGGTTGCTAGCCGGATATCGGAGCCTGCAGCGTGCGGCAGCGAGAGGCCGTTTACCCCACGGATCACCGTGAATCGCTGAGGGGATTCCACACGGAAATCATCAAAGCTCACCTCACGGGGAGCGTTGGTGTTGGCCGGGTTCGCAGAGAATGCGACACCGACTGCGCCGACAGCAGACAGGTTGGTGGTCAGCGTGCGGGTCATGTCCCATGTCCCGGGCTCCTGCCGCACAGCGAGCCATGCCCGCGCACGTACGGTGTGTCCTGTCACGCGTACCCGCATGCGGATTCCCGTTTCCGCCGTGTACCGGAGGCCAGTAGTGGTGTACGTGATCTGTGTCCCGTTGGAGATCAGCACGAGGAGTACGGATCCGTCCGTCATCAAGCCCAGCGACACCCAGTAGTAGCCGCTCGCTGATCTGCGGACGAAAACTCCCGGGAGCATCGCGTCCCCCACTGCCAGGCCAGACGGAGAGATGGTGCACGCGACCTCGCAATCACCCAAGTCACCCAGCAGTTGCTGGAATCGGAACGTGTTCGGCGGAGTCGCCAAGCTCATGAAGGCGGAAACACCGTACGTATTCAAAGTGTCGCCAGGCTGTAGCCCTGCAGGCGTCCATATCTGCCCTGTGTCTGCTGTACCCCATCCTCCGCTGACCGTGCGAGTGAATGTGTCGTAGGCATAGGGCTGGATATCCGTGACCGTCATCACTTCACCGCCGGACTGCACCTGGAACGGCAATTCTGGCGAGTCGACGGAAGCAGAGAACCGCATTTCGTCCGCGCGCAGCACAGCGGAAGCGGCGGGGGTTCCCTGGATATTCACACCGAAAGTCGCTGTCTCGGCTCCGGCAGGCGGAGTCATACGCAGTTCCAGAATTCGCCAAACTCCGGGCCCGACGTGCGTGTAAGGGAGGACGGTTGTTGTGACCAGTCCGCCGGAGGCGTTGTACCACTTCACAACGGCGTCCACGGTGACTGTTACTGCGCACTGGATCCTGCCATACAGCGTGTGCAGTCTGCCCGCGACCACCGGCATGGGTTCCGACACGATCCCGGGGTACGCTGCCGTTCCACTGGGCGTGAAAAGTGCACTGTACTGACCCTTGAATACGTTGCTCGCTGTCAGCGCCAGTGTTCCGCCGCTCGCTGCCCAGGGCGATGTGGTTCCCTCGAAATCCGTGTTGATATTGAGCGGAACCAGCTCGTCCCCGAGCACCCAAAGCGGACCCTCTTCCACGTGCACCAGCAGAGAAGTGTCCGTCTTCGAAATGTCGGCGACGATCACAGATCCGTCAGTGTCCGCACGCGCCTGATCGGAATCCTCCGCCGGGAACGTGAACGTCAACGAGTCAATGAAAGCCGCGTCTTCCCCCGCTGAGGCTGCGGAGTCCTTCTCATACCGGAACAGAATCGCGCTGATCTGCCGCACGTCCAGTTCCAGCCGAGTCCACTCGGTGATCCCACCAGCCACACGCACGGGCTTGCCATCCGCGTAGATCGTCAACAGGTCGCCCACGCTGCCCGTACCGGAGATATCGCTATCCGTGCGGTACCAAACGGTCATGAACTCAGCGCCGTCCGGCACGGTCACGGTGGCGTCAGAGCGCTGGCCCAGCGAGATGGCTCCGGAGCGGAGGCAGAAATGCCCGCTGTGCGCGTTGTAGTCGTTGACGCGATACCACGGGGCAGATCCGCCGTACGTGATATCCACGCTGAACGGCTCTTCGGTGAAGTCTTCCACCAGATCTATTCCGCCAGTGTGCCCTACGCGCCAGGGCCCGAAGGGAGTGCAGTTGTACTCAATTTCCCACCCCTCCAGCGAAAGGGTCTCCTCATACCCCTGTACCAGCAGATCGATCTGCTCTGGGGGCAGCCACTCCGGAGCGCCAGAAATGCGGATCCTGTCGAGTACATCGGTGGCGCACACTGCGCTGGCGAGCTCCGGCGATTGCGCGAGGTTGATGCGCAGCGCGGGGTACCGATCTCCCTCCCAGGTGCCCAGATGTACGGCCCACTCAGCGACACCGTGCAGTTGCTCATCAGTGTGGGCGTTGACCTGGATTTCCGAGTCATAGCGGCCAACGCCTTCCGGTGGGTCCTGCACCGACAACGGGCCGTCCAGCCGCTGATACCGGTACGCCGAACCGCCCGTGCGTGTGGCAGTCACGTCATTGCGCATCTGCTGGTCATCGTCTACGGGACGGAGCGGCGGAGCGACCTGGCCGTAGGTGATGTCCATGGTCGGCACCTGGTCATATACCGTAGTCCGCGAGCGATATTGCAGCCCGCGACCGTGAAGGGTCTCAGAGACGACTCCGCCGTCTACGCCTGCGCAGCTCTCCAGCGTCCCCATCAGGGTGTCCGGGCGCTGTGCACCCATCTCGGGCATCCCCTCCGGAGCGTCCAGGACCAGCGGCACGTCAGCCTCAGCGGCAACGCGCAGCATCCGGGCGTCGGCGGTCTCACCTGTGTAGCCGTGATCCGCCCAGTTGTACGCGTAATCGGGATTGGCTGAGAAGACGCCGAAGTGGCCCATTCCCATGCCGCTGAAATCCTGCGGGAAATTTGAGTAGGCGCGGAGAATACGTCCCTGCGACCCCGCGTAGGTGTATGTGCCGATGTGGCTGCCGCCACCGATAACGACCCAGAACACCGACATGGTGACGGTGCCGTTGACGTTCTTCACAGCGGAAAGGCGCATGCGGTTCCATGTGCCCACCGCCTCAGTCGCACCCCAGCTTGTACTGAAAACCAGATCCTCTACGTGTTGCCCTTCGTTCGGGGACGACGCGTACCCCTCCAGCCAGATCTTGTCCTCGCCGAAATACAGCACGTAACGCGTGACGTAGCCACTTGCGCGGAATCGCAGCACAGCGCGCTTGGTACTCGGCATGGAATCGAGCTTGTACACCCACTCCGCGTGCCACTCGCCGGTATCGGTGTATGTGGGAACGAGTGCGTTGAAGTACGCGCTGTCCCCCACCGTAGGCAAAGGCGCGGATCCACCAGGGGCGTCAGCGTTGCCGTACTCGAATCCCACCGTGTCAGCGGCACGGGTACCGGGCAGCGGGGTAAACGCGTGCGTGGAGCCTGTGTCGTCCTCCATTGGCCAATAAGCCACGGGACTGGATGACTCGATCCGCCGACGCAGCGCGGAAACGATGGCCTTTGTACCCTGCCCCAGGCGGCGGGAAATTCCGGCAGCAGTGATGGACGCCCAGATATCCGCGCCGGAGGGGTCCCATTCGAGCGGCCAGGAACCCACCTCCCCCTCAAACCGCGTGCTCAGGTTGCTCACCCCGCCGGGAATAGTCCACACACGCCCGGCGGAATCAGTGAATCCCGTAGCGCCGTTGGTCTGTGCGGAGAAGTCGGCGTCAGCCACAAGGGCGCCCGCAGCACCGTCGCGGACTCGCACGGCATGCACGCGTCCCTGGGCTAGCGTCCAACTGGCGTCCGGCAGTCCGCCGACCGTAATCGGGGACGAGCTGGCGTACAGCGCGCTCGGGGGCGTGGTCTCCACGGGGTCCCCCAGTCGCTCCCAGGGGCCATCTACGCTCGGGCCGTAGTAGAACGCGACGGACGAGCCACCAGCACCGTTGTTGGTGTCCAGCAGCACGCGCACGGCGCCTCGCTCGCTGGCTCGGAACGGTACTTTTACCTCTGATCCGAGCGTGGTGGAGTCGCTGCCGTTGGACGACCAAGAGAGGTACACGTCCCTGTCCAGCAGGAACAGTGACCATGAATCCCCGGAGACTCCGCGCTGGGAGACGAGCTCAATTGCCCCATCAGACTGCCAATTGTCCAGCGACGCCTCGATAGCCACATCTAGATCGGTCGTGACGATGGGCGCGGCAGCGCTGGCAATTCCGGGAAGGCGGAGCCAGGTGTCTGACCCCGCCACCGAAACCCGAACGGGCTGATTTTTGCCCAGCTTGCCGTACAGCGGAGAGCGCGGATTGCGCGGGCTGTATCTCCCATCTCTGTTGTTCAGCGTGAGCGTGCACTTCCCGGGGTCAACTGTTGACGCTTCATCGGCGCGCCCGCGCGTGATGTGCACGGGGGCACGGTTGTACACGTCGGCTGAAATATCGACCCACGCGCCATCGATCATCAGCTCAGTGGTAATCCCCAGAGGAAACACAATCACTCCTTATCCAAACGCACGCTGTGCGCTGCCCCCACCGTCAATACGAACCATTCGCCGGATGAGGCGCTTCATCTCGTCATCGGATCCGGTTACGTCAATGACCACTCGGGTATCCTGCCGCTGTGCCGATCGGAAGACTCCCTTCGGCGAAACGGTCATAGCCATTCCTGGGAGCTCACCGGTCAGCGAGCCGAGCTCTTTTCGCAGCGCCGGAGTGGCGGACTCGATACCGCGAATGAACCCGCCGATAAGCGACTCACCCGCCGGGGTCAGGATCTTCGCGTCAACGCGCGCCGGACCCTTCCAATCGGGCAGCATTCTGGTTACACCCTTGAGCTTGTTCTTGAGGGCACCGACCATGCTGCCGATACCGTTAATCAGGCCACGAATCAGGGACTTTCCGGCGTTGACCAGTACCCCGCTCAGACTTCCAAGCGCAGACTTCGCCTTGCTAGGAAGCGCCTTCACCGCGCGCACCACCGCCGCAATGGCGGATTTCGCCGCGTTGAGCATCGCCTTGCCCGCTGAGACAATTTTGTCCTTGAGTTTGCCAGCTAGCGGACCCAGTGCGGTAGCCAGCTTGCCCGGAATCGCACTCACGAGATTCCAGATGGCGCTAAGGGCGTTGGAAACCGCCTTTTTGGCGAGCGACCAAGCCTTACTGAAGTCTCCGCGCAGAAGTGCCGCGATGGCCTTTACCGCAGGCACTACCACCCTGCTGATGACCGCAGCGAGTTTCTGTGCCAGGAACGCCGCGAGCCTCGCGACGAGCGCAATGATGGGTGTCAGAATTGGGATCAAGGCTGCGGCGATTTCGCCGAGTGCCCCGATCAGCGGAATGACAGCTTTTAGGATAGGCAGAAGAGCGGGAAGCAGGGACGAAATCAGCTTCGCCCAGAGCGGAAGCATGGGGACGATTACGTCCTGCAGGAATTTCAGGAAGATGTCTACGAGTGCACTCAGGACGGGACCGAGCGCTTTCAGGACGGGCTGGAGATTCTTCGCGAATGCCGCGATTACAGGTGCCAGTCCAGCCAGCAATTTCGCCAGAATTGGACCCGCAATTTGAGCGAACAGCGCGAGCAATTTCCCGAGAATGGGCAAGATCGCACCCACGGCGCCAAAAAGTGCCTTGAACGCCTGCCCTGCCCCACCGGCCCCCATGGACAGGTTTTTCAGGAACCCGCCGAGTCCTGATCCGAGCATGCCAAGTCCATCGGACATGGCATCTATGAGCGGTTTGGCGTTCTTCAGCGCGGGAACCAGTCCGCGCAGTAGTCCTTCCGCGAATTGACCGAATCCGGCAACCAGCGGGCGGATTAGCGGAGCTACCGCCTTGAATGCCTGTCCGATTAGCGGAGCCAGGCGATCAAATATGCCCTTCATCTGGTCCGCTGCCTGTACGAGCGGTTTAACCAGGGGCTGGGCCAGTTTTTGCATTCGCGTTTTGACGTGCTCCGCCAAGTCCGAATACGCGCTCTTGACCTTCTTGTTTTCCTTGAGTACCGCAGCGCCTAGCCCAATAACTGCTAGTGGGAGGGCGGCCAGGATTCCGGCAGCCCCGAGCGCGCCGACACTCATGACGCCGAACGCGCCCGTGAAAACCTTCCCCATTTTCTTACCGGCATTGCCCGCTGCAGCTGCGCCCTGGCTCACCCGAGTACGGATGGCAGTGCCCATCTGTTGCGCAGTCGCAGCAGCACGACGCGCGCCAGCGGCAAACGTCGATGTATCAATGCCGAGTCGCACCGTGAGTGATGCCAATGTGGCCATTGCCACCCCCCTATGTGTCGGTGCGGAATTGTCCGCCCAGCGCAGCGTTCGCCTTCATGGCTGCTGCCCAAAGTTCCTCGGGCGTCTTCTTGCGCTTGTCCCAGTCCGGCATGAAATCAGCGGGCTTAGCGCGCGCGTGCGTACTCTGGGAGTTGGCCACCGTGGCAGAGATGACGCTGGCCTGGATGTCACCTCGCAGGCGAGTATCCAGCGGGCCGGTGATTTTCTCGTACGCCTGCCACTCGGTCAGTTCGCGGGACGAAATGCGCGCGAGTAGTTCGCGCACAGTCATACCGAGGTGTCCGGCCAGGCGGAAATAGAACTGCCTACCTGGCCGGTTCCTCAGTTTCCCGTCAATTCGGCCTTGTCTTCATCAGTCAGGCCGGAAAGGCGGGCGGCGACATCCGCTACGCGCGAGAGTGCTTGTGCGGGCTGCTCACCAAGTCGCTTGACTTCCGCGTCGCTGCGGAACAGGCGCTTACCGGTCTCGTCAACAATGCACGCAGCAGCAAGTCGGGCGCGGTACCGCTCCAGGCCCTTTTCCTTGTCAACGCCGTCCATCTTCGCGTTGAGCATCTGCGCCTCAAAACGGTCCCGATCGGTGCCGGACATTCCGCGCACGCGAACAACGCCGCCCCACTCCGGAATTTCAACCTCTTCAACCGTGAAGCTATCAGCGTTGAGGATCTGCTCAGCGGAAAGGTACATGGTCACACCCCTGGGGTGATGGTGGGCTTGCCGGAAACCTTGAGCTTGAGCTCCGCCGCAAGCTTTCCGTCTACGGGCGCCTCGGAAGAAAAGCCGGTGAGAAGGGCCTTGATCTGCCATGACCCGAGCGACTTCGGAAACACGATCTTGTAATCCCGGGGGTCGGTATCCTCGAAATCCGCGATAAGGTCGTCGTGAACGCGCGGATCGTAATTCACTTCGAGAGTGACCTCCCCGCCGTCCTTGAGTCCGCCGATGAAGTCGCGCCATCCGTCAACGCCGTCGTGGGAAGTAACGTCGTAGGTGTCCCGCTCGATCTCGGGACCCTCGATATTGGTCACGTTGGCTATAGCGGTAAACGTAGGTGTGGTGGGCGCCATGTCAGACCGCTGGAGCGCGATCCCGAAGGCGTCAATTCCCGCCATGCTGTTCTCCTAGATTCGGGTCATGCGCACGGAATACTGCGCGCTGATGTGGCGTATTTCAGGGTCCGGGTCCCTGATCGCTTCATGCTGCTTGTTCTTGATCGTGATATCCGTGTATCCGGGCACCACCAGCGGCTGACGATCCAGAGCGGCATCAACCTCGGCAAAGATCGCGGAGGCTTCGCGACTTCCGGACTGCTTAGACCAGACATGCACGTACACGAGCGAGCTCAGGCCCTGTCTGTCGTGCGCGTCGTCCGGCACCTCGATAACGGGACCCAGCGAGACGTACGGGTACGCCTGTCCGTCCGGCACCGCATCGAATACGCCCGTCACCAGAGACATCAGCGAAGAGCGTCCGGTCATCCTGTTGAAGACAGCCACTTGCAGCGGCCAAAGTGCGGTAGCCATTACCACCTACCAAACAGGCGGCGGGCAACAGAGCGTCGCATCAGGCGTTCACCAGTCCGGCGGTGAATATGCGAGGCAGGGCCCATGAATGGCTGATCGGACATTTTCGAGGTGCCCTTTTCCACGTAATAGGCGTACTCTCTCGCTGCCCCATCGACTTGCACCCAGGCTTTGCCCGAGGTCGTGTTGATGTGAGCGTGGATCGATTCCCGCAGCCTGCCCGTTCGTACGGGAGCGAGGTCCCTGGCTGTTTTCTCCAGCGCCTCAGCCCATTCGCGGAGAGCATCATCTCTTGCCGAATTCGCGCGGGATGGCAGCAAGCGGAGCCTGCGCAGGAGCGTGCCCATTCCCTCAATCGTTGTTCTGCTCACGGCTGCATCGCCTCACAATCAGCGCGCAGATACGTGCCAGGCTCGGACGGTTCAAACAGCGCCAGGACGCGCAGTGGTTGCGGCCCTCCGCGCAGTTCGTCCTCTCGCTGAACGTCAGCGCCAGGTTCCAGGTACGCGACGTGCGTAAGTCGGGACTGTGACTGGTCTGCAACGACGCGTTCCCGGGCGGACGGCTGGGAGAGGCGCGTGCGGACTGTGCCCACTTGCACCATTGTGGTTTCCCAGCCACCGCCGCCATCGGGAGCCCGCGTCGGCCGCCACACCTCGCGTGCCGTGTTCAGCAGACGGGATACGCGGCTCATCTGAACCTCACCGCCATAGCACCGCTACCAAAGCGGGCAGCGAGCTGTGCGCGCTTGTACTCCGGCAGCTCCGTTTCGCTGAAATACTCGCGGTAGCCGTAGGTGGCCGACCAATCACCAATGCGCTCTTGCATCGGAGTCCTGTCGGCAAGCCCTCCTGCCGCCGGATCCTCTCGGAAAGCGACCAGCGCGCGGGCAGCGAGGCGGCAGACGAGATCAACGATGTCCGCAGGAACCTCGGGGAGGCCGTGCGTGTAGGTCACTTCGACCTCGCTAGGCTCACAGCGGCGCCAGCCACAGGAGCGCCACAGCGCGCCGTAGGAGAGTTGCCAATCGCTGACTGCCTCCCCATCGAGCTTGACCCCGGAGACCGCCGCTACTGGCTGCGAGGGCAGGGGTAGATACTGGTTTGCTGTGCCAGGCAGTGTGATGGTGCTGGTGGCTCGGGAAATGGACGCCTTTGCCGCTTCGCGTACGGTGGCGGAAGCGGTAGCAAGAAAGGTGTTGGCGACCGCTGTTTCGGCGGGGGAAATTGTGACCCCCCGTGCCTCCATATCAGCGACTGTCGCCAGCGGGGAGAGTGCCATAGGGGGTCACCTCCCTATTCGCTTGGCTTGCGCGCGACGCGCTTACGCGGAACGGGCTTCTTCTCCTCGGTTGCCTGCTGTTCCGGCGCGTAGGAGTAGCCGCGCTCTCCGTCTCCAACGAGCGAACTGGCAACGTCATCAGGCACGTACGCCCTGGCCCCATTCGGGCCGATTACGTATGCCATGCTCAGGCCGTGGTGTCAGTGAAAGCGACCAGCCCCTGCGGGCGGACGACCTTCGCGCCGTACACGTGAAGACCACGGAGCCTGTCGGCGAACTTATCGGTTGCCCGCATGGCCTCTGTCTTCTCGATCTGGGAGACATACGCCAGCGCGGGCGTGTAGAGCGCCAGCGCCTGGGGTGCATTCGTCGTAGGCAGGTTCTCCGACGTAATCAGCGTGAAGTTCAGATACCGCCCCAGCGTCGCATTCCTGAGAGTTTCCGACGCGCCTGACTGGTCGACATTCATCAGCTTCGCGTCGGCGTCCTGAAGGATCGCCTCGAATTCCGCGTTCATGATGAGTACGCGCTGAGCCTGCGGAACCTTCAGCTTGTTCATGGCCTTGCGCGCGTCACGGATGACATTCAGCGCCGTAGCAGGAGTCAGATTCGCGGACGGCAGTACAGTCCCGGCGCCAGTCACAGCGGTAGACAGGATGAACTTGTCAGCGTCCTCCGCCAGACCCTCACCGGCGGAGCGAGTGAAGGCATCCATAGAGCCAGCAGCCTGGGCCCTGTCGATGTCGTCCACGTAGAAGTCAAAGCTCTTCTCCTGATCAATCAGGAGATCCTGAGAGGTGGTCGACACGGAGTCAGCGCTGGTGGTGCGATTCGCCGCCTTGTAGTCCTTAACGGCCACGGCGGTACCAGAGTTGATGCGGACCTTATTGCCAGACGTGGCGTTGCCCTCATACTCACGGTTGGTCAGCGCAGCCGCGATCGTCTGGGCCCGAAAGTCCATAAGGAGCTGGGCATTCCAGATCTCAGGAATGAACGAAGTAACAGCCATTATTGGCCCTTCTTAGGGGGCGGTTAGCTTCCGCCCAACAGGTTCTTAAGTCGTCCCTCTTGCTTGGCCTTTACGACCTCAGCGGGGGACATGCCACGGAGGTCATCGCGCGTCAGCTGCGAGGGACCAGACGAGCGCCCGTGCGCGCCGTTATCGGCAGTGCCCTGGAAACGCGGCGTGGCCTTCGCAGCAAGGTGAGGGTTCTCTTCGAGCAGTTCGTCAATGGCTGCCGTAATGCTGGCAGGGTCGTCCGCCTTGACATCCTTGAAGTACTCGGAATAGCGCAGAACGTCCTTGGGGTTGGCAAGTCGGCCCTTGGCCTCAAGCTGGACTGCAAACTCTGCGCGCGCCTCTTCGCGGGCAGCCTGACGAAGCGCCTCCGCGTCTACTTGCTCGGGTTCACCCTCGGTCTTGGGCGCCTCAAGCTCAGCGATGCGAGCCTCAAGGTCGCGCCGCTGATCACGCTCGGTGCGCCATTTTTCCTTCATGGCATCGAGCGCCTTCTTGCCGGGGTCTCCCAGGGATTCGGCACCCTCTAGAGTGGTGTCGGTTTCCTCAGCGGAGGTCTCGGTGCCAGTGCTCTCGTCGGCAACCGACTCGGCGGTTTCCTGGGGGTTTTCAGACATGCTTGATCGCTCCTCCATTGCGGGGGAAGTCGCTGAGCATTGCGCGTCAGCGGAGATAGCCGTTTCGGTACAAAAGCCGGATCGCCTCTGTGCGGCTGTCGGCAATCCGGTAGATCTCTTCGGGCATGAGGCGCGGGGAGTTGTTCGCACGGCGTCGACCTGTCCCGCTGTAGGTGGCCTGCACACGCTTGCCGTACGCTTCCACTACAGCCATGCCCTTTCGCGCGTTCACCACAGAGGAGATACGCGCTCCGTCCTGAATCGCCTTCGCGCCTGCCTCGCCAAACGCCGCTTTGCGCTGCGCCGGAGTCATACGCTCGAAGATCTCTTCGGGGTCAGGGACTTGAATTCGCTTCCTGCTGCGCTTCGTGATCGGCTGCATAGTGCAGTCGCAACGGGGATGACGAAGGAAACCCGCAGTGGTGCCGTATTCTCGCCCTGACAGGATGATGCAGCGCGAGCACGCGGGCAGTTCAACCACGCGGACGTACGCGGTCACCTTGCGATTGCCTACCATTGCCACCTGGTCAGCCTGCCTGCCCGTGTCGGCGACCGTGGTACGCGCCGCCATGTCAAGGAAGACAGCACCGCTCGCCATTGCGGCAGGCGGACGCGTTCCCCGGGAAAGCGCACGCAGGGTGGTGGGAATGGCTTGCGCTAGCAGACCCAGCACGGAGCGACCGTCAGGAGCCTGCGACGCAAAGCTCTGTGCGTCTATCTGCGGGCCGTTCCCGTCCTCAGGGCCCAAGAGCTCGCGCATGAACGTGTGCGTGCCCTGAGCGGCGTGCAACTGCCCCGCTTGCACCATTGCGGCGACTCGCGGCAGCAGCGCAGACCAGCCACGGGCCACATCATCAGGGCGGACCTTTGCCCACTCGGCCAATACCGCGCGGGCAGTGGCCTCAGCTAGCCGCTCACGCTGCTGCTGGTGTCTGCGGGCTACCGGATTCCACATCGTCGCCCCCTGACTGGTGGCCCATCATCTGCGTAAGCGCGCCCACAGGATCCATTTCGGCTTCACGCCGCTTCATGGCCAGTAGGTCAACGACCTCAGTGGGAGTGACGCCGTATTTAAGCGCGATCCACTCAAACGGGAACCCGATTTGCCTGAGCTTGAGCATGGCATCCGCCATCTGCGCGTTACTGCGAGATTCTGCGTCTGCCCAAATCACGCGGCCGGAATGCATGGACTTGGCCTTTTCGCTATTGCCTTGCGCCAGCGCGATCAGCCGGAACATCTCGCGCAACGCCTGTCCGAACCAAATCTGCTTCTCTTCTACGCGCTTTACCAGCCCGGTTTCAGCAGCGAGAAGGGCGTCACCTGAGAGGTTGGCCATTTTCCCGATCAGGTAGTGCTGCGGGGTCCGCGTCTGTGCGGCGATGTGGCCTACGGCTACCTCGATGATCTTTGAGTAGGCTTCGAGGTTCGCCGCTGTCCATTCATCGGTCTTTACATTGTCCCCCGTAAAAAACATGACTCGGTCAACCGCGAATTTCTCAAGGTCAACCGGCTTCGATCCGATGATCTGCCCGTCGCTATCCAAGATGGGTATCTCGGGCACTTCCCCGCCCGTCACAATGCGCTGCGGGAACGAGGCGTAATCACTTGCGGTAAAGAGCTGTGCCCACAGGAGGTTGATCGCATTCTGCATTGCGATGACCCCAGAAATGTCGCTGATTGGATCTTCAGCGAGCGTGGGTCGGTTGGGCAGCTCTACCATGGGTACGACGCCCATCGGATTCGGCTGGGGATTCGGCTCGGTCGCGCCCTCGCGCAGTGCCCAGCGGGACAGCTCTGCGTCTACGTCGCGCATCTGCGAGGATTCGTCGTCGTTCCCCATTAGGGACCGCTCGAATTTCCACACTTCGTCCGGCAGATACAGGGTGGCGTACGCGCTGTCTCCGTCGTCCCAGCGTTTCAGCGCGGCGCGGCGCCTACGCCTGGATCCCGGCTCGTACGCGACAAGGCACTGCGAAGCGTCCTCGAACGTGACTTCGGGAGTGTTCTCGTCGTCCGGGTTTCCCCATACGAGTACGAAGCTGCGCCCACTGTTGACTGCGCCCAAAAATCCGAGTTGCGAATCAGCGTCAAGGGCGTTCATCTGCCAGACGCGCCACGATTCCTCGTCGGCCTTTTCCACGCCGTACGGCTGGAATCCCGTGACCGTCAGCCGTTCCACCGGGCTGTCGGACACGACCTGTACCCAGTTGTCCGCGAAATCCTTGTAGCGATTACCGTGGAACTTTCGGAACTGGTCGCTGGCGTACATCAGGGGCTGCCTGCCCCTGTAGAAACGCGAATGGCGCGCGATGTCCGGGCGCCTTCTCAACAGCTCATTTTCCATCAGCTCTACGAGCGTCAGGGCCTGGCTATATGTGGCCACCCGCACACTCCTTTCACGCGGCCATGTAGAGGGGCTTTTTCCTCAGCAGTCCAGCGGCGATGGCGTCGCACGCTGCCTCATGCGTAAGGATGCTCACAACGGCCATGTCGATCTTCCGTCTGCGCTCTGGCTTGGTAAGTACGTACCGATCGCTGGGACGCGCGGCCATGCGAGCGCTAAAAATGTGCCTCGCTGTGATCTCGCACCCGTCGTGTGTGAAATTCGAATCGCGCTTGATCAGGTCTGTCTTCATACGCTCAGCGGCAGCGTGCATCTGCACAATCCGGCGCGTATGCCAGCGGATAACGCGACGCTCGCCATAGCGTTCCGCCCACTGATCGACCTCGGTTTCCCAGTACGGCGGATCGCAATACATGATCTTGACGTCGTACATGCGAAACAGCTCATTCACCGCTGCATCGACTTCCAGACGCGGAACCTGTCCACCCCACTCCGCCGGATCCCAAATAGTCGGTCGCTTACTAGGGCCATACGCGGGCGTGAACTGGTAACCCTCAAGGGTTTCAGCCCTGATGCCCGTCCAGTCATCCGAGTCCGATCCGTCGAAGCCGAGAACAATCGGCACTTTGAGCAACTTGTGGTGCGTCGGTGTGGGCTTTTCGCGGTCGCTCTGCCGCCCTGCCCACTGTGCACCCTCTACCCACGCGCCGGAGCCAGCGACAAGGCGGTTACCAAAGAACCGCTCTGCCTGCGAGGGATCGCTTTCCAGCAATTCCGCCGCTTCAGCCTCGATCGCGTCAAGATCGATATGCGGGCAATCAGCGTAAACAGCGCGGTGAATCTTCCTGCGTTCAGCTTTGTTGCGGTAGCTGAGGTTCGCGGGCGCCTGCGGGAAGTACCTGTAGACGTCCTCCGCTGTCCCCTCGTGTGTGCGCTGCGCTGTGCTGAATTCGGAGGGATCGTACGCGTTCGTCGTCTCGATCGAGCGGCCGGACATACCAGCGAGACCGCGCCGCATAGTCTCTGCGACCTTGATCATCTTGTTGGTCTCGGAATAAGTGCCGGTTTCATCCTGAATAGCAAAGGTGATGGGGTTACCGAGTCGCGATTGCGCGGATGAGGTGACGACATCGATGCGACCCTCGTCCCCGACGCGCACGAAACCCTCAAGGGGCTTCATCAGCGAGGACAGGTGCCCGTGTTTGATCATGGAAACGAGCGGTCGATAGACGTTCGCAACCTGATCTTCACTGTTTGCAAGTAGCTGAATCAGCGGCGTCGGCTGCGGGGCACCCATAGGCTCACCCGGCGAGTACACATACACCCAGCCACAAGGGCACCCATGGTCCGCACAGCGGTACCGCTCACCGCCCTCCGCCCATCCGGCGAAGACAGTGGGTCCGGCAGCCTCAGCAAGCACCAGCGCGGCAGCGAAAGGGCCCTTGCCGCTCTTCTGCGACATGATCACTTGCGCTCGCCGGTAGCGAAACGCCGTTGATCGCTGCCCAAATTCCGCTTCGCCGCGAATGGTGTAGAAGTTTGAGGCTACTTTTAGCTGCCACGGGAGCAATTCGAAACGCTCACCCTGGCGAAATCCATCCGGCACGACCGCGTGGTGCTCAATCCACGCGAGATTTACCATCAAAATCGCGTCGTCAGCCACCACTTACCGCCTTGAGACGATCAGCGAGAGAGGAAATTGCGGCTGTCGGCGCGGAATTCTCGTCATCTGCGGTCTCGACGTCGCCAATTTCCCACCGATTGCGCTGCATTCCGCTGGCGGAAAGACCAAGGGACTCCGCCATTTGTTTCGCCTGGCCCCACACGATCGCGGACGACCGGGGAAGCTCAGCGCGAGCAAGCACGCGAACGTATGAGGCGACTTCAAACTCAAGATGCAGCGTCTCCCACATCACAGCTTGCGGCAGCTCCCACAGGCGTTCCCACAGCTCATACTCGCGGTCGCTAGGGGCGATCAGCGGGTACGCGGGGAGTGGACCATCGCGGCCCTCAGCGGGTAGGATCGTCCATCCCTGGGCGTCCGCCTTGTGCGAGCGCTCGTGAGACGTTGGCGCAGGGCCGGATCTTGAGCGGGCACCACCTCTGGACACAGTGAGTCACCCCCTTCGTGGGTCGCTGTAAGTAGTCGCAGCAAGCGAGATCAAGGTTTTTGAACCGGGCGGACCTGACGGAGCCCTCCCCCGCGTTCAACGTCCCCAGGTCAGAAGGGGTCATCCCCCTCCCCCGTGGCTACGCAGTGTCACGCACCGTGATCATGCGCGAGCGTTCCAACCGCCTGGCTGCTCACGTGCAGTGACACGCGAATGATGCGCTTTGGTCATAGATTGTAGGTTTGACCAGTCATGTCCGCGTGGGCCGAGTGGACCCAGGCCATCGCGGTGGTTGACTTCCGTTGCGAGTGGGCGCAGTAGCTCAGGGATCTCGCTGCACTCATCACACTCACAGTACGGATGCTCACGCAGATAGGCTGCACGCGTACGCACCCAGGCAGGGCCATAGCCTTTCCTGGCTGGCCTTTTTCGCGCCCCCCTGGCCTTTTTCAAGCACGCCTCACAGCGCCCCCCAGGGGTCAGCACAGGGCAGCCAGGCGTTGGGCAGACGCTCAGCGCACGGGCCACGTCACATCTCCAAGGTGAAGGCGACAAAATTTGTCACCTCTCTTACGCGCCAGCGGTGGATCATGCTAGGTTGCGTCCATCGCACTACACGGGAGGCACGATGCACACAGCGACAGGGCAAGCTGAGAGGCTGTACGCAAGGGCTCAGCGGACCGTACGCGAGGCGCGCAAGGTGGAACCGGTACCCAGCGCAGACGAGACCCTGACGGAGGCTAGAAACAGCCTGCGTGGCTTGATCAACCAGCTTCGCGCGGCGTCATCAGCGCAGGACTGGGAGCAATATTGGGTGTTGTCCGACCGAATTTCCCGTACGCGCAAGCGAATCAGCGTCCTACGGCAGCGCTGACAGCGAGAAATCCCCCGGTTCGCCGGGGGATTTCTTCTCTGAGGCGACAAAATTTGTCGCCTAGGGGTTGCACGAGTGCGCGCCCACTGCTGTACTGGCTTCAGCAGCAAACAACCAGAGGTGGGGATCATGGCCACGGTATCGCTCAGCAACCTGAACGCAACCACGCTCCGCGATGCACTGCGCGAGTCCATCCGAGAGCAGCGGAACGAGGAGAGCGCACCTGAACAGGCAGCACCTGCACAGAGCGATGACATCCTGCGCACCGTCCTTGTGCGTACCGGACCGTACTGGGAGCCTGACTGGACGGGAACTGAGCTGCACATCAAGTACTCACGGTCCCGAGAGATCCTGGTCAAGGAAGTCCGCACCAACGGGCGCGTAACGGCGCGTGACAGCTTGCGTGGCGTCGGAGAGGGGCGCTACCGGCTAGCGGTCTCGCAGTCCCTCAAGTGGGGATGGACGCTGAAGGACTGACGCGGAGAACGGCCCCCGGATTCGTCCGGGGGCTTTTTCGTGTCAGGGGGTTGCGCACACGCGCGTGAGCCGCTGTACTGGTTTCAGTGCACGGGAGGCACCCGGGCCGGAGAGGAAGCCATGACCGTGAACAACACCTTCCGCACCTACTCTGGTACCGCCACCGTGTCCGCCCACGCGGTAACTCGCCAGGGAACGATCCGAGTCGGCTACTGGCACGCTGGTGACCCTCAGACCGCCCACTACATGGGTGTTCGCACCTTCACGCAGGAAGAGGCGCGCAAGGTGGGTCTCATCTCCTAGGGCCGTTCGGCTCTCGCCCCCGGGGAAACTCGGGGGCATTTTCTTGTCCAGGGGGTTGCGCGCATGCGGCAGCTCTGCTG
The DNA here is from genome assembly GCF_050936705.1 of Streptomyces sp. CA-250714. Classification (NCBI taxonomy): domain Bacteria; kingdom Bacillati; phylum Actinomycetota; class Actinomycetes; order Kitasatosporales; family Streptomycetaceae; genus Streptomyces; species Streptomyces sp. CA-250714. Next base: position 518,674 of record NZ_JBNJMI010000001.1, read on the forward strand.
TACTCATCTCAGCAAGACAACTCAACAGGGGGCGTTCCTCCCGTACATGCTGGCCGTACGGGCGTAAGGGCAGGCAGGTGAATCCTGTAGGTGCTGCGGAGCATGCAGCGCACAACATGCCTACAGGTGGACACGGTACCCGCTGACCCCAGCGACGCCCCCTGTTGAGTCTTCAAACACTCACAAGGGGGCGGCATGCAGACAATCACAGCGCGAGAGGCAGTGGCCGGTACTCGCATCGTCGTTGACGGGCTGAGGGACTTCGCGGTGGTCACGGTGCAGCGCTGGGAGCCTAGTGACATTCCCGGATGGTGCACGCTGTACTGCCACAAGGGAATCTGTCGCGGGCAGTTCCCAACGGACCACGCCTTCGAACTCGCGCAGTAGCGTCAGCGAGAATCCCCCGGTTCGCCGGGGTTTTCTTGTGTCAGGGGGTTGCACGCATGTGGCAGCTCTGCTCTACTGGTTTCGGTAGGGAGACGTACCTGAAGGGGTGGGGATCATGTACTGCTACGACTTCAAGCAGCCTTGTAAGCGGCCTTACGCCACGCACAGCATGGGGGCCAACCACACGTGCAAGCTGTGCGGTGCCAGGGCTGTCACTCCGGACTTCGAAGCGATCTTCGGTCAAGAGATGAACGTGAAGGGCGAAGAGGCGCAGGAGTACTTCATGGGCCACTCGCAGGCTGAGAAAGAAAAGGCGAAGCTGTTCGCCATGATCGATGACCTGACACCCAAGCAGATGCGTGCGTACGGCGTGTATCGCAGCGCAGCCCTGGATGATCAGAAAGAGGCGGCGCGGGAACACGCACAGCAGCGTGGGTGAGGCGCACACGAGATGCCCCGGTATCCCCCGGGGGCTTTCTCATGCCCTCAGCGCGCTGTGTGCCCGTCTGAGAGCTTCGCAGGGCCTCACCGGGGTCGTGTACCGGTGAAGCCGTGCCAGGCGCTCAGAGAGGCGTACAGCCCCTCAGAGAGGCAGAGGGGGGGGGGCGTGGCAGTTCCGCACTCGTAACTTCGCTTCCTTCACGCCTCTTACCTAGTGCTAGCCCCGTCCGCACGGGACGCCTCTTGTGGTTCCGGCAGGGATCGAACCTACGCACTCCGGGCTTCAACCGGACGCTCTTCCAACTGAGCTACAGAACCGTACGGCAGCCCCGTTCCCGGCGGGATTTGAACCCGCGACATGCCGCAATCCCACCCTCTGTGGAGTGGGGGCGGTTGCTCTGCCTGGCTGAGCTACGGGACAAGCGTCCGGATCGCTCCGGGGCTACCTGCATCCCGCACGCTTCCGGTCTTAACCTCGCGGCGTACGGGAGATTGTGGCGCAGCGCTTCACCGCAGAGTCCTACCCCTTGGCGAAGCGCTGCGCAACATCCCCGGAGCATCAGAACCGCAGCAGGGAGAGGCGCTGCGGGTGCTACAACGGGGAGAAGTGAGGGGGCCGCTGTCCGCCTGCATCGCGTGCGTGTGTGCGCGGGATCATCCCCTCTACCTATCTAGGGTTACACGGGTTTCCTCGCTGAAAACCGACCTATTCGGGAGCGATGTAGACCTGTGTAGGGTCAACATGGGTCTGAGCTGGAGGAATGTAGAGATGTAGGAATGGTGGGGTTCGCTGTTCCCCCTGTGGAGCCTTATAGATGGAACAGGAAGTGCTTCATCTCTACATCTCTACATTCTTGCAGGTCAGAGCTATGTATTTCTACACGGGTCTACACCGCCCCTGCCCGCTGTGCTCATCTGAGCGGCACAAATGTGGCGCAGCTCACTCGCGCCAGTCGGGGATGAGCCGATCGAGTATCGGCGTCTTATCTCCGATGTACTTCGGCGGCACCAGCGTGACGCTCTTCAGCGCTGAGCGGAGTAGTCCCCGCTTACTCTCAAGCCCCGCCCCCTCCCACAGTCCCGCTACGGCCTCGGGGTCCAATAGGGGCAGTAGGTCCGAGTCCGCTGTGAGCTCTCGGAATTCAGCCTTGAGCGACTCAATCTGTCCGGCCATTTCTGACCGCAGCGTGTCGTACCGCCCCTCGTCCATTCCTCCGACGATGAAGAACTCTTTCTGGAGACGGAGTTCACGCGCGACCGCATTATCCAGCGCGGCACCCACAGCCTGTTTCCGTGCCTCTTTCGCTGGATCTTTGAACGACATCCAGCGCTGTGCGATGGCCAGGATTGTCGGGGACTCAGGTGGGAGATTCACCACATGGTTGATCCACATGATCCCGGCGGCGTCGTCCACTCGACTACGGAGTGTCGCCACTCCCTTACAGACCGAAGGGCCCTGGTTCACCCGGGCGTCGCATCGGTAATTCAATCCCCCGTTGCCCATGGGCCCTTTGCAGAACGGACAGCGCAGAATCCCCGTCATGATCGTCGCGGCTGCTCGTTTTCCGCGCGTGCGGTCGCCGATGGTGGTCCCAGGCCGTGAACGTGCGCGGAACATCGCCAAAATTCGCTCACGCTCGGCGAACGTGATCACTCCTACGCCGCATGTGATTGGGTGTCCGTCTGGGCCCATAAGTGGGTTTCCGCCACGGTGCCACTTGTCCAGCGGAGTGCCGAATTCGTCGGTCACTCGGTCACGGTCCGGTATGAGCCCCGCCCAGCTTGGGGACGTTGCGAGATTAATGATCGTCTGCGCGCGCCACAGCATGCCCTTACGCGTCCGGATACCCTCACCATTCAGCTTGTCAGCGATGACTGCGGGGACTACGCCATCCAGCAGATACTCCGCTATCCGGCGCGCTGTCGGATATTCCTTGGGGTCGTGTTCCAGCTTTCCGGACCCTGGGGGGCACCGCAGACCGAAAGGCACTACGCCGCCAGGCCAGCGCCCCTCGCGCTTCATCGCGTCTACGCCGATCTTTGTACGCAGTGAGATGTCTTTGGCTTCGTCCCGCGCCCGCTCGCTGAGGATCGCGAAAACCATCCGTCCGCCGTGCGAGGAATCAAGTCCCTCAACCACGCTGACAAGTCGTGCCCCGCGCCGCTCCAGGTCATCGAGCAGCAGCCCAACTTGGCCCATCCCCCTACGTGACAACCTGTCAGTTTTCCAGACGTAGAGGGTTTTACTCCGCCCATCGAGTACAGCCTTAACGGCGTTGTCGAATTCCTCGCGTCGCACATGAGCCTTGCTCGCGCTGCGCTGCTCGAACCACACATGGCGAATGATCTTGCCTTCAGCGGCTGCCGCGCGGCATACGTCTCGAACATGTGCGCGAAGCGTGGCCTGGTCTTCCCGCTTCTTGCTGCGCCTGATGTACAGCTCTGCCAGCTCGGCAGGGGGTCCCGTGGGCACATCCCACAGACCGAGCCGCTTCAGCTCTTCGTCCTCGAACCCCAGCGCCCGCAGGGTGGACATATCGTCACGTTCCATAGCCGCTCCTCGCTCAGGGTGCGATGTCGGCCGCTGGGGTTACGAGGGTTTCCTTTTGCAGGTCAGAGCGGTGTTGCTCCGTTAATCCACGCCCACCAGATCGCGAAGAACACCGCGGCATAGCCGGTGAGCCCGGATCCGACGTGGCCTTCGGCCAGCGCGTGGTGGAGTTGGGCGGCGGCCTGCGCGACCGCGACCACGAACGTCAGATCGAACAGCAGCTCCAGCGGGGTGGCCGCCCGGTGCTCCTCCGCCGGGTCCCGGCCCCGCATCGCCCGCCGGAGCGCCCCGGTCCGCTCCGCGAGGTTGTCGCCTGCGCTCATCCCGCCTCCCGGCAGTGTGTCCTTCGTCCTGTGCTGTCACCGCCGCCGATGTCCGGCGACGGCTCCCGCGAACAGCGCCGGGCAGCTGTACGCGGCGCGGTCCGCCTTGGAGGGCGTCCGGACCGGGCTTTGGCCCGGGTCCGGGCCCAGGCCCAGGCCCGGGTCAGCGGGTGGTGTAGCCGCCGTTGGGGAACAGCGTCTGGCCGGTGAACCACCAGCCGTCGGTGGCCAGGAACTCGATCACCGGAACGATGTCCTCGATCCGGGTCAGCTGGTCCCCCATGGCCTGCGACTTGTGGAACTCCACCCGCTCCGGGGTCTCCTGCGGGTAGAAGAAGGGCGTGTCCATCGGCCCCGGCGCCACGACGTTCACCGAGATCCTGCGGTCGGCGAACTCCTTGGCCGCGGCTCGGGTGAAGTGCTCCAGCGGCGCCTTGCCACCGGCGTAGGTGGAGTAGCCGTCGGTGAAGGCCGCGAGCAGGGAGGTGCCGAGGCTGATGATCCTGCCGTCGTCGTTCAGCCGCCGTCCGGCCTCCTTGATGAAGAAGTAGCCCGCCTTGGCGTTGATGCCGAACATGCGGTCGTACTCCTCCTCGGTGGTCTCCAGGATCGGCTTGCGCAGCACCATCCCGGTGGTGTTCACCGCGATGTCGACACCGCCGTAGGTGTCCACCGCGGTGTCGAACAGCCGCTGTACGTCCGCCACCTTCGTCAGGTCTCCCTGGACGGCGATCGCCTGGCCGCCCGCCTCCTCGATGGCTTTGACGGTCTTCTCCGCCGCGTTCTCCGCGGTGTGGTAGTGCACCACGACGTTCGTTCCGGACTCGGCGAACGTCCTGCTGAGCAGTCCGCCCAGGTTCTTCTCACCCCCGCCGACGAGTGCGACCTTGTCCTTCAACGTGCTCCCGGCCATGCCCGGCACTCCTTCGCGTCCTCGCTGGTGACCGACTTGATCACATCCGCTGACGAGGCTAAGCGGACATTCCGGGCACCTGTCGACGCGGAGGGTGCGTGGCCCCACAAAAAGCCGGGGATACCCCTGATGGCAGCCGCCCGGCCGCCCTGCGCCGGGCGGGAAACCAACCCGAACGGCAGCGTCCGCCAACTACGAAGCACCGGCTGCCGCGCGCAACGGCCGCCTGCGGACGGGGCACCAGGCGATGAGATCAGCTACCCGGCGGTCGGCCATTCCCCGGTACGGGCGAAGCGTGCGAGATCGGCCTCGTACGGCTCCGGGTCGAGACCCCGTGCGCGGAGCCACTCGGCCCTGAGGAAGGTTTCCCGGTAGGGCTCGGCGCTGTCCCCGATGAGGGCGACGACGCTGCCGCTGCTCCCGGCCGCCCGCATCCGCGCCGCCAGATGGCACACCCCCCACAGACTGGTGCCGGTCGCGGGTCCGGCCTCGATACCGGCCTCGGTGTGCAGCCGGCGCATCGCCGCGACCGATGCGGCGTCCGGGACCGGGATCACCAGGTTGATCACTCCTGGTATGAAGCCGGGCTCGACGCGGGGGCGGCCGATGCCGGGGATGCGCGACGGCATCCCCGTGGCGTAGTCGCCGCAGCCACTCGCCCACGCGGGGAAATACGCGGAGTGCTCCGGGTCCACCACGGCCAGCCGGGTGGGGTGGCCGTGGCGCCGCAGGTGACGGCCGATCGTCGCTGACGTGGCTCCGGTTCCGGCGCCGGTCACGATCCACTCCGGCACCGGCCGCGGCTCGGACTTCAGCTGGGCGAAGATCTCGTCGACGATCGTGGGCCCGTCCCAGCCGGCCATGGCCCGCTCCGCGTCGCTGAAATGGTCCAGGAAGTAGCCGCCGCTGCGGGCCGCCACAGCGCGAGTCTCCTCCTGCACGGCGGCCGGTGGTTGCTGTGCCATCTGCCACTGCCCGCCTTCGTCCGCGATCCGCGCCAGCAGGGTCGCCGGGGTCTTCGCCGGTACGACCGCGGTGAACGGCAGGCCGAGCAGCTTCGCGAAGCGTGCCCCGGCAACTGCGACCGCCCCGCCTGTCGCCGCGAACACAGGTGTGTCAGCGGCGATCTCCCCACTGGCGATCGCGTGACAGAACATGGCGCGTACCAGGCGGTACTTCATGCTGCCGGACGGGAGGACCGACTCGTCCTTGAAGTAGATGTCCACGCCTTCCAGCGCGGGCATCGGGAGGGCCCGGAGCGGGGTGGGCACCGACCCTGGACCGTCGGCCCGGACCCGCCGGATCGCCTCCGCCGCCCAGGCGTTGGGATGCACCGCACTCATGGCGCCGGACCCTATCGGAGGGCCGCCGGGCCCTCCCACGCCGGTCGTCATGTGCCGGTCGGCACCCCCGAGTTGGCCGGGGAGCCGCACTGCGGCCGGCGGACAGAGTCGTCCGGCTCGACCAAAGGCGGACGGGGGGGCGGGCGAGGGGTGAAAGCGCGTGCCGAATAAGTGTGTTGCGGGGGAGGCAGGGGGTGTGCTTGCATGCCCCGCAATGATCGTCTGCGAGCTCCTTCTCCTCGGCTGCCGCGGCGGGGTCTGACCAGACCGGCACCCCGCCGTGGGGTGCCGTGCTGCCGGTCTCCCACCGACCGTGCCGAGGAAAGTCGCAGACACATGCACACTCAGCAATCCCCCTCCCGCCCCCACTCCCCCGTCGCCCGAGCCGGGGCGCCCGACTGGAACCCGCAGCGGCCCAGCGGTATGCCGTTCCACCGCTACCGCCCCGCCCATGAGCGGGTCCACCTCCCCCTGTCCGCCCCCGGCGCGGAGCGCCGCTGGCCGGAGGCCCGCATCGAGCAGGCCCCGCTGTGGGTTCCCGTCGATCTGCGCGACGGCAACCAGGCGCTGGCCGAGCCGATGGGGACGGAACGCAAGCGGCTGATGTTCGACATGCTGGTGCGGCTGGGCTTCAAGGAGATCGAGGTCGCCTATCCGTCGGCGAGCCGCACCGACTTCGACTTCGTCCGTCATCTGGCGACCTCCGGTGCGGTGCCCGACGATGTGACGGTCGTCGTCTTCACGCCCGCGCGGCGGGATCTGATCGAGCGCACCTTCGCCTCCGTCGACGGGCTGCCGCGCGTCGTCGTCCACCTCTACACGCCCACCGCGCCGGTGTGGCGCGACGTCGTACTCGGCCGTGGCCGGGATGAGGTGCGGGCGCTGGTACGGGAAGCGGCCGAGCAGCTGGCGCGGCTGGCGGACGCGCGCCCGTCGCAGCACATCCGGTTCGAGTTCTCCCCCGAGGTGTTCGTGCTGACCGAGCCCGACTATGTGCTGGGGCTGTGCAACGAGCTGACCGAACTGTGGGACGCGTCGCCGGACCGGCCGGTCATCCACAATCTCCCCGCGACCGTCGAAATCGCCACCCCCAATGTCTACGCCGACCAGATCGAGTACGCACACCGAAACCTGGCCCGCCGGGACGCCGTCATCCTCTCCGTCCACCCGCACAACGACCGCGGCACCGGCGTCGCCTGCGCCGAGCTCGCCGTGCTGGCCGGTGCGCAGCGCGTGGAGGGCTGTCTGTTCGGCAACGGGGAGCGGACCGGCAATGTCGACCTGGTCACCCTCGCCCTCAACCTGTACGCGCAGGGCGTCGACCCGATGATCGACTTCTCGGAGCTGGACGCCGTCCGCGCCACCGTCGAACACTGCAACCAGCTGCCGGTGCACCCCCGCCACCCCTACGGCGGCGAACTGGTGCACACGGCGTTCTCCGGAACCCACCAGGACGCCATCAGCAAGGGCTTCGCCCACCACGCGCGCCGGGCCGCCGAGTTGGGGGTGCCGGAGGCGCAGGCGCCGTGGGAGGTGCCGTATCTCCCGGTGGATCCGGCGGATCTGGGGCGCAGTTACGAGGCGGTCATCCGCGTCAACAGCCAGTCCGGCAAGGGCGGTATCGGCCATCTGCTGCGCACGCACCACGGTGTGGAGCTGCCCGCGGAGCTGCGCGCCGAGTTCTCCCGCGTCGTGCAGGAGGCCACCGACGACAGCGGGCGGGAGGCGACACCGAAGGAGCTGTGGGAGCTGTTCTCGGCGGCGTATCTGGAACCGGGCGAGATGGGGCCGCTGGTGCTGGAGTCCTGGAGCACGGAGGAGACCGCCCCCGGCGAGCACCGGTTCACCTGCTGGCTGAGCGGCCACGAGGTTCGGCCCGGCTGGTACGAGGGCACCGGCAACGGTCCGCTGTCCGCCTTCGTCCGGGCGTTGGAGGGCGCGGGAGTGTCCGTCACCGTGCTGGATTTCGTCCAGCACGCCACCACTTCCGGTCCGGACAGCCCCGCCCTGGCCTACGCCTGCTGCCGCACAGGCGAAGAGGTGCGCTGGGGCGCGGGCCGTGACACCTCCGTACTGACCGCCTCCGTACGGGCGATACTCGCGGCGGTCAACCGGGCCCTGTGACGGTTGGGGGCGGCCGCCCTCGGTGGCGGCCGCCCCGTACCCGTGCCGGACGCGGGCGTCGGGCGGGCGTCAGCCGTGCGCGACGAGAGCCACCGGGGCAGCGGCGTGGTGCAGGACGGCGTGGGCGACGGAGCCGAGGCGGGCGCCGAGACGGCCGCGTCGGGTGCGGCGGCCCACGACGACCAGTGACCCGTCGTACGAAGCTTCGACCAGGTGGCCGGCGGGGCTGCCGATGCGGGATTCCTCGACGACCTCCACATCCGGGTACTTCAGGCGCCACGGACGCAGCGCCTCGGTGATCTCGGCGGCCTTCTGCTTGGCGAGCTCCTGGTGCAGACCGAGCAGCGCGGACATGCCGTAGACGTAGTAGGGCGGCAGGTTCCAGGCGTGCACGGCCCGCACGGCGGCGCCGCGCCGGGCGGCCTCCTCGAAGGCGAAGGCGAGCACGGCGTCGTTGGGGCTGTCGGCGTCGAGCCCGAGGACGACCGGGCGGAAAGCAGTCGCGGCGGACGGGATGCCGGCCGGGTCCATGGCGTGCTCGTCGGCCGCCTGCTCCCCGGCCCGTACGAAGACCACGGGCCGCTCCACATCGGCGGCGACGGCCAGCCCCACGGAGCCGACCAGGAATCCGGCGATCCCGCCCAGCCCGCGGGAGCCGAGGACCAGCAGCTCGGCGTCCTTCGCCGCGGTCGTCAGCAGCTCCGCGGGCGGGCCCTCGGCCTGTTCGACGGTCACCTCCACCCCGGAGTGGCGCAGCCGGATGCCGTCGGCCGCCTCCTGGGGCATCCGTTCACTCCAGCGCTGCTGCGGCTCGGCGCCGACCAGCGAACGGGTCTGCGCGACGGGCCCGGGAGCCGGCTCGCGGACGTGGAGCAGTCGCAGCGGCAGACCGCGCAGCTGGGCCTCGCGAGCCGCCCATTCGGCGGCGGCACTGCTCTCGGGTGAGCCGTCGAGGCCCACGGTCACGTTGCGGGACATGGCGTCCACCTCTCGTATCGGAATCCGCTCCCAGAGTCGGCACGGAAGTGGTCACAGGGCAGAGGCCGCAGGTCCCGGGCCTCGCCGGGCCGGCCCCTCCCGGGCGGCCGTCGGGTGTCGGCTTCCGAGTACCCCGTCGAAGAACGCTGCGTGCGACGGAGCCCTACCCATCCGATAACAGACTGAAGCTGTCCGCATAGCGGTCACATCACGCCCGCCGGTACTTCCGGGTCCGGAGAACGGCCCTGGTACGGCGCTGCTGGTACGGCGCTGCTGGTACGGCGCTGCTGGTACGGCGCTGTCCGGGACCCGAACATAGGCGCGGGACCGACCGGCCCTATCGAGTGGTATGCCGCCCCGGCTTTCCTTCGTTCATGTACGAGAACCTCATCGAGTCCGCGCCCTGCCACACGGAACGCCTCGTCGGTGGCGTGACCGTTGTGGAACTGAGCGGCGAGATCGACATCCGTACGGCGCCGTCCCTCGGGGCCCGGCTCGACGCGCTGACCGCGGGGCCGCGTCCCGAACTGGTGGTGGATCTGCGGTCCGTGTCCTTCATCGATTGCAGCGGCCTGCGCCTCCTGTGCCGGGCGAGGAACCGCACCGTGGCGCGCCGGGGGCGCCTGCGACTGGTCACCGACAGCCGCAGCTTCCTGCGCATCCTCAAGCACACCCGGCTGGTCGGAGTCTTCGAGGTGCATCACCGGCTGCCCGAGGCACTGGCCGAGGATCCCGTCGAGAAGATACTTCCCGTCTCCACGGGCTGAGCCGCCCGGCCGCCGCCTGCCAGCGCGGAGTTCACCTGGCCGTCTCGTGCGGGGCGGGCTGTGCGGGGGCGGCGGAACGGTGACGGCTGCGGCTGGTGAGAGTGGCTTTCATCCTGCCCGGGTTGAGGGTGAGTTGGGGCAGGCGGGGCAGGGTGAGGCTGCCGGGGTGGAGATCGATGTGCCAGTGGCTGAGCAGCGAGGCCAGCAGGAGGACGCCTTCGACGAGTGCGAACTCGTCGCCGATGCATTTGCGGGCGCCGCCGCCGAACACGGTCACCGGGACGTCCGGCTCTCCGTCCGGCGTTTCCCAGCGGTCGGGGTCGAAGCGTTCGGGGTCCCGGTAGAGCGTCGGCAGATGGCTGATGAGGTAGGGGCTGTACGCGATCGTGGTGCCCTGCCGGATGATGTGTGGGCCCAGGTTGGTGTCCGCCTCGGTCTGCCGGGTGAGGAACCAGCCCGGCGGGTACATCCGGATGGCTTCGTTGAACACCTGCCGGGTGTAGGTGAGGTGGGGCAGGTCGCTCCAGCCGGCGGTCCGCCCGTCGAGCACGGTGCCGACCTCGGCCGTCAGCCGCTCCTGGACCGGGGGGTGCAGCGCTGCCAGGTACAGCGCCCAGCAGAGGGCGCCCGCTGTCGTCTCGGTCCCGGCGGAGTACATGGTCACGGCTTGGTCCACGAGTTCGTCGTCCGTCAGGGCAGGCGAGTCGCTCTCCGGGTCGCGGGCCGCGATGAGCAGTGACAGCAGGTTGGATTCCTCGGTGCTGCCGTGAGCGCGGTATTCGGCGGTGAGTTCGGTCATGTTCCGGCGCACCCTGCGGGTGGCCTGCTCGTAGCGGACGTTGCCGGGTGTGGGCACCTTGCGCAGGGGTTTCGGCAGCAGGCTGTGCCGGGTGAATCCGGCCAGCAGCGTTTCGAAGTCGGTGGCCAGGCGGGTGTGGACGGCGCTGTCCAGGCCGGTGCCGAAGACGGTGGAGACGACGACGTCGGCGGTGATCCTGCGGGACTCGACGGTCAGGTCGAGGGTCTGACCGTCGTGCCAGCTTCCGATGATGCTGTCGATCCGCTCGGTCATGATGCCGGCGTAGCCCGCGAACCGGCCGTGGTGGAAAGCCGGCTGGATGAGCCGGCGCTGCCGGCGGTGTTCCCCGCTCGGGCAGGTGGCCAGGCCCTGTCCGCCCGCTTCGCGCAGCCGCTCGAAGAGGGGGCCGCCCTTGTCGAAGACCCGGTCGCGGACCAGCACCGTACGGGTCAGTTCGGGGTCGCACACCACGACTATGGGTTTCCGCCCGAGCCGGATCTCCACCAGTTGGCCGTGCGCGGGCAGGCTGCGCAGAAATGCCAGTGGTGCCCGTAAGAACGCCGGCAGATGCCCCAGGACGGGTATCGCTCCAGGCGCCTGCGCCACCGGGGCTCCGTTCCCGCTCTCCATGTCACCATCTCCTGCTGTTTTCCGGACTGTTGACGGCCGCGGTCGGTCTCTCGCCGTCGGCGGCCTCGCGGGCGGCGCGGACGGGCGCGGTGGCCTACGGCCGGAGCACCATCACGCCGTACGACGATCGAGCCCGGGTTGAAGATGGTGTCGGCCGATCTCGGCCTATTCAGCTCCCTCTCGCGCCGGAACAGCTCCTCTTCCACAACTGCCCCAGCCCTTACGCGCGCTGAACCGGACTCGGCGGCTCCTTATTCTTTGAGAATTTGTCGATACACATCCTGGTGCGGCCTCTTAGCGTACGAAATGGCTGCCAAGATGCCGCTTCGGAGGAAGTATCGATGACGCAAACTCCGGCTCTGCTCGTGGACGATTCTCCGCTCGACGGCGGGCCCACCCAGGTTCAAGAACAGCTGCAAAACGACTTGACCGAAGTCAGGGAGAGGCTTCGCACACTGGTGGCGCCGCCACATCCGATGATTCACGGCCCGGTCATGTATGCCGTGGAACATCCGGGCCGGCTGCTGCGGCCCACTCTTGTGCTGCTCTCGTCCTATCTCGTCGCGGACGAACCCGACGAGGCAACGCACCATGCGGTCATCGATGCCGCCGCCGTCGTGGAAATCCTGCACACCGCAACGCTTTACCATGACGACCTGATCGACGAAGCGAAGGTACGGCGGGGAGCCCCCACCGCGCATACGAAGTACGGCGGCACTCTCGCGCTGCTCACCGGTGATTATCTGCTGGCGCGCTGTATGCAGGCGGCCGCGTCTCTCCGCGTTCCCTGCGCACTGTCCGTGGCCGAAACACTGGTCGATGTGTGCGTGGGTCAGATGCTGGAGTCCAGTCAACTCCACGACGCTTCGCGTACCGAGGACGACTATCTCGCCGCCGTCTCCGGAAAGACCGCACGTCTTATGCGGACGGCCACCATGCTCGGCGCGGTGCAATGCGGGGCGGGCCAAGAGGTGCAGGACGCGCTGGAGAGTTTCGGGCACAACCTGGGCATGGCGTTCCAGATCTGGGACGACATCCTCGATGTGTGCGGCGCGGAGACCGGGAAACAGGTGGCGAAAGACCTCTTCAACGGCGTGTACACGCTACCGGTGATCTATGCCGTCAAGGATTTCCCGGACCGGCTGCTGCCGCTGTTGGCTGAGCGGCCGCTCTCCGCCGAGCAGTGCCAGGAGATTCTCTCCGTCATACACGAATCGGGCGCCATCAGCCGCGCGGCTCAGGTGGCGCAGCAGCATGTGGCGGACGCCCTGCGTGCGGTGGAGTCCCATCCGTCCTTCTCGCGGCGCGCGCCGGTTGTCGCACGCTATCTGCGCAGCCTGGTCGACAGCCTGCTGTCCCAGCATCCCGCCCTCCATTCCCTGCGCGGCACCCTCATCCCTTCGGGATCGGGGAATCCGGCCCTTTCCGAATCGGGGGATCCGGCCGCCCCGGACGGCACGGAGACGCTGATCCGCGACTGGCTGGAGGCATACGTGTGCCGGCCGCACGAGAACCTCGGGCGGAGGGGAGCCGTCTGCCCGTTCGCGGCGCCGTCACTGCGTGCGGGGTCGCTGGAGATCCGCACCCGGCGGGTCGGTCCGACGCCCAGCCTCGCGAGCCTCACCCAGCTCATCCGGCACGCTCTGAACGAGTTCGACCTGATCGAGTGGAACGGCTCGAACGTGGCACTGCGGAGCCTGGTCGTCGGAATGCCCGATCTGGCGCCGGACGAGTGTCAACTGCTCGACGAGGCACATCGCGCGGTCAAATCGATCGCCGTCCGCCGGGGCATGATGGTCGGTCAATTGCATCCGCTGTGCGAGGAACCGTCCGCCAGGAATCCGGAGTTTCCCGTCAACCGCTCACCGGTGCCGCTGGTGGCGATACGGCGTATGGCCCTGCACGACATCCTGTTCCTCAAGGACAGGAGGGAGTGGTTCGAGGAGTACGACCGGCGCTTCGGGCACCATTTCAAGCCCGGACGGGACGCCATCGATCCGCTGTTCGTGGAGCTGTTCCAGCGGGCACGCGCGGAATACGGGACCGTCGCATGAGCCGACGTGTTCGACGTATGCGCCGGCGCGGGAAAAGCCGCGGAATCGGTGGCGCCGGCTATCCGGGATTGAGCCGGCCGGAGCTCGACCGGGAGTACTCCCCCAGTTCCGTCGTCCCGAGCCTGCGCGCCTGTCTGGACGCGTACGCCGACCTCAGTGCTGCTGTTCGCGCCGAACACCGCCCGCTCGCCGATCTGTGCTACGGCGCGTCCCCGGCGGCCCGACTGGATCTGTTCCCGGTCGATGGCGGCGCATCGGCGCTCCAGGTCTTTGTGCACGGCGGTTACTGGCAGGAGCTCACGAAGGAGGAATCCGCTTTCGCCGCCCGGGACTTCATCGCCGCGGGAACAGCGTTCGCGGCGATCGACTACGGTTCGGCGCCCGCCTACTCCCTCGATGAGATCGTCACCATGGTGTGTGAGGCCGTGGCATGGCTGCACGCCAATGCCCCGCGCTTCGGAATCGACCCGCGGCGGATTCATCTCGGCGGAAGTTCGGCAGGCGCCCATCTGGTGGCGATGGCGCTCACCCGGGAAACCGCGCGCCTGGTCGCGGGCGCGGCCTTGCTGAGCGGAATCTACGACCTGGAGCCCCTGCGACACACCTATGTCAACGATGCCCTGGGGCTGGACGCCGAAGCCGCGCTGCGCAACAGCCCCGTCCATCACCTGCCGCGGCGGCTGCCACCGGTCGTCATCGCTCGCGGCGGTGGCGAGACGGCGGAATTCATCCGCCAGCACAACGCCATGACGGCATTGCTCAGGCAGCGCGATACACAGGTCACCGAAATCGTGTGCCCGACGCGCAACCATTTCGATCTCCCCCACGATCTGGGAAATCCGCACACCGCGCTCGGCAGGGCCGTACTGGCACAAACACGGGATTCCGCCGTATCCACCAAGGAGGAACTGTGCGCGCACGAACGGCCGTCAGCCCGGACGCCCCGGTCGACCGCCCTCTCCCGGTGAACGCCATGAGAGCCGGGACGGAACGTGCAATCGCCGAGGAGCTGGATGCCGCCGATCCGCTGCGGGAATTCCGGGACGAGTTCGTGCGCACCGATCCCGAGGCGATCTATCTGGACGGCAACTCGCTGGGCCGGCTGCCCAGGGCCACGGCCGGCTTCCTCGACCGCATCGTGGTCGAGGAATGGGGCACCGGGCTGGTGGAGTCCTGGGAGACCTGGATCACCTGGGCCGGGCGGCTCGGCGACCGGCTGGCAGCCCACACGCTGGGCGCCGGCCCGGGCGAGGTGGTGCTCTCCGATTCCACTTCGGTGAACCTGTACAAGCTGGCTGCCGCCGCGTTGGACGCGAATCCGGGGCGCAGCACGATTCTGGCGGACGCGGACGACTTCCCCACCAACCGCTACATCCTCCAAGGTCTGGCCGAGCAGCGGCAGCTCCGGCTGGAGATGCTGCCCTCCGATCCCGACCGCGGGCTCGACCTCGATGTGTTGCGCCGCGCGCTCAGCGGGGACGTCGCCCTGGTGGTGCTGTCCCTCGTCTCGTACCGCTCCGGCGCGCTCCTGGATATGGCCGCGGTCGAGGACGCCGCCGGACGGGCCGGAGCACGCGTGCTGTGGGATCTCAGCCACGCGGCCGGCGTGATCCCCGTACGGCTGGGGGCGGACGGGGCTGAGCTGGCCGTGGGGTCCACATACAAGTATCTGAACGGCGGGCCGGGATCACCCGCATTCCTCTATGTACGCAAGGAGCTTCAGCAGCGGCTGCGGCAACCGGTCTGGGGTTGGTACGGCCAGCGGGACCAGTTCCGGATGGCGGAGACGTACGCGCCTGTGAGCGGTATCGACCGCTTTCTGGTGGGCACTCCCCCGCTGCTGTCACTGGCCGCGGTCGAGCCCGCGCTGGATGTGCTGGAACGGGTGCCGATCAGCCGGCTGCGCGAGAAGTCGGTGCAACTCGGGGAATTCGCGATCCGGTTGGCCGACGCCTGGCTGGCACCGCTCGGTTTCCGGCTCGCGTCCCCGCGTCAGGCCGGCCGGCGTGGTGCGCACATCGCACTGGCGCACCCGGACGCTTCGCGTATCTGTCCCGGCCTGCGGTCGGAGAAGAAAGTGATCTGTGATTTCCGCGCCCCGGACCGGCTGCGGATCGGGCCGGCTGCGCTCTACACCGGCTTCACCGAAATCTGGGACGGGCTCGACCGGTTGCGCGACTTCGTCGGGAGTCGACGGTACGAGCAGCTTCCCGTCGCTGTGTCCCGAGTGACCTGAGATGACCGGGCGTGGGCCGGAACGAATTCCACCGCACACGGAGCACCCGCTGCACACGTTGCATTCGGAGCACATGGAGCACACGGAGGGCAATATGATCGATGTCGGCCTGGCCTTCTTCCCCGACGTCGACGAACGCGACAGGGGTGCGGCCGAATACTTCGCCCAGTGCCTCGACTTCGTCGAACTCGGCGACCGGCTCGGATTCCAGCACGTACGGATTGTCGAGCACTATTTCCGACGGTATGGCGGATATTCACCGAACCCGATCGTCTTTCTCTCGGCCGCCGCGCAGCGGAGCCGTCGACTGAAGCTGATCACCGGTGCCGTGCTGCCCGCCTTCAATCACCCGCTCAAGCTGGCCGGTGAGATCGGGATGCTGGACGCGATCTCGGGAGGGCGGGCCGAGATAGGTTTTGCGCGGGCGTTCCTCCCGCACGAGTTCCAGCGGTTCGGCGTGGACATGAACGAGAGCCGGGACCGTTTCGAGGAAGGCGTCCAGGTCGTCCGGGAGCTGCTGGCCGAGGAAGAAGTGGCGCACCACGGCAAGTTCCACCGTTTCCCGCCCACCACCTCCCTCCCCCGGCCCACACAGCGCCCGCACCCGCCGTTCTGGATCGCAGCGCTGTCCACCGAGGAGAGTTTCCGGATGGCGGGTGAGCTCGGCTACGGCATCATGGCGCAGCCTGTGGTGCCCGATTCGCTGCGCCGGAACCTCGATGTCTACCGGAAGGCGTGGCAGGAGTCGGGACGGCCCGGCGAAGGTCACGTCATGCTCGCTTTCCATATGCTGTGCATGCCGGACGGCGAGACCGCACGGAGCACGGGGCGCGAACCGATCAACCGGTATCTCAGAATGCTGGTGGAAGGCGCCAGTGAATGGACCACCGGGGCCGACAGCGCCGATTATCCCGGGTACCGGAAGATGATCGAGAAGCTGCGTCAGGACGATTTCGACCGGCTCCATGAGCGTGGCTCCGCGCTCGTCGGCTCCCCCGACGAGATCACCAAGATGCTGCTCGACTACCACGCCGCGTGCGGGGGCTTCGAGACAGCCAGCATTCAGTTCTATTTCTCGGACATTGATCCGGAACTTGCGCGCAGCTCGCTCGAATTGTTCGCGACGCAGGTCATGCCGGCTCTCCAGCGGGCCTAGCCCCCGCCCCTCCCGGATGGTGGTCGTACGTGTCCAGGCTCCGAAGCAACTTCATCACCGATTACGACGGTCTCGCCGGTCAATGGTGGGACCCACGTGGGCCGCTGGCCCCGCTGGGCTGGATCGCGCGGGCCCGCGCGGATTTCGTCCCCGCTCCCGACACCGCGCATCAGGCCGAGGGCGAACAGGCCCGACTGCTGGACGTCGCCTGCGGAGGCGGCCTGTTCGGTCCGCATCTGGCCGGTAAGGGGTACCGCGTATTCGGCGTTGACCTGTCGGCGACAGCGCTCGACGAGGCCCGTCGGCACGGCTTCGACGAGGTCGTCCGGGCCGACATCGCCGGGCTCCCGTTCGCGGACGAGTCGTTCGACGTCGTCACAGCGGGGCAGTGCCTCGAGCACGTGCCGGATCCCTTCGCCGTGGTGACGGAGCTGTGCCGGGTGCTGCGCCCTGGCGGCACGTTGATCGTCGACACCATCGCTGACACCGGCCTGGCCCGGCTGGTCGCCATCACGCTTGCCGAGAACGTCCCGCTGCCGGGCCGGCCGCCCCGGGGCACACACGATCACCGCCTCTTCGTCAACCGGGACCGGCTGCTGCGGGTCGCGCGGTCGCACGGGGTGGAGCTCGAACTGCTGGGGCTGCGCCCCCGGTTCCGCGACGGGATCGGCTATCTGGCGGGACGACGCGAGGAGGTTCGCATGACGCGTATCAAGTCCACCGCCGTGCTCTATCTGGGGGTGGGAAGGAAATGGTGACCGCCGCGCAGCGGACCGCTCCCAGCACGGTACGGAACTGGCTGATCGGTGCCCGGCTGAAGACCCTGCCGGTGACCTTCGCACCGATCGCGGTGGGAATCGGGATCGCCTACTCGCTGGGCCCGCTCAGCGGGTCGCGTACCGCCCTGACCGTGGTGTTCGCACTGGGTTTCGTCCTCGGCACCAACTTCTTCAACGACTACAGCGACGGGGTACGGGGCGCCGACGACGACCGGGTAGGGCCCCTGCGGCTGGTCGCCTCCGGACAGGCCACTCCGCAGCAGGTCTTCCGTATGGGGATGGCGCTGTACATCGTCGCCGCCCTGGCCGGAGTCGTCATGGCCGTGACGGTCTCGTGGTGGCTGCTGGCGCTGACGGTGCTCTGTGCGCTGGGCGGATGGTTCTACACCGGCGGCTCGCGGCCCTACGGCTACTGGGCGCTCGGCGACATCAGCATCTTCCTGTTCCACGGGGTCGTCGCAGTGTGCGCCACGGTCTTCATCCAGCTCGGCCATGTGCCCCTGCTGGCGCTCGGTGCCGCCGTGCCCATCGGTCTGCTCGCCGGTGCCCTGCTGATGACGAACAACCTCCGCGACCTGCCGACCGATGCCCCCGCGGGGAAGATCACTCTCGCCGTGCGGCTGGGCGACAGACAGACCCGGCAGATCTTCGTGAGCCGCATCTGCTGTGCCTTCGCAGCCGGACTGCTCCTCGCGTTCGCCCGGCCCTGGGCGCTGCTCGTACTCGGCGCCGTCCCGTTCGCCCTGATACCTGTACGACGGGTGCTGGGCGGGGCACGCGGCAGCGACCTGATCCCGGTACTGGAACACACCTGCCTGCTGCTGCTCGCTTTCGGGGGCCTGCTGGCGATCGGACTGGCGCGGTGAACGGCCGCAGGGGAGTAACCGAGCCCCCGGATCGGGAAACGGTGACTCCCGCGCAGGAGGTGCCGGAGCGCGACAGGCCGGCGCACGAGGTGCCGGAGCGCGACAAGGCGGAGTACGACGTGCCGGAGCGCGACGCACCGGAATACGAAGTGCCGGAGTACGAAGTGCTGGTGATCGGCGCCGGGTTCTCCGGAATCGGCACCGCGATCGGCCTGCGCCGGGCCGGTATCGACAACTTCGCGGTCCTGGAAGAGCAGGACGACGTCGGTGGCAGTTGGCACGCCAACAGATATCCCGGCATCGCCGTGGACATCACCGCGTTCTCCTACTCCTTCGCCTTCGAGCCCTACCCGGCGTGGTCCCGGACCTTTCCGCCCGGGGCGGAGCTGAAGGCCTATGCGGACCACTGCGTGCGCAAATACGGTCTCCGGCGCCATCTGCGGCTCAACGCGCGGGTGGTGCGGGCCGAATACGACGAAGTCGGGCATCTGTGGCGGGCGTTCCTGCGGGACGGCTCCTCGGCGACGGCACGGTTCGTCATCTGCGCCACCGGCTGGCTCACCAAGCCGAAGTCACCCGACATCGAGGGACTGGACAGGTTCACGGGCGACATCGTGCACACGGCGGAATGGGACACCACACTGGAACTGGCCGGCCGGCGGGTGGGGCTGATCGGCACCGGCGCCTCGGCGGTGCAGTTGGTTCCGGAGATCGCCCCTCGGGTGGCGGGGCTGCACGTCTACCAGCGCACCCCGATCTGGCTGTTCCCGAAGCCGGACATCGCGGTGCCCGAGCTGGTCCGCAGGCTGTTCAGGGCGGCTCCGTGGGCGCAGCGGACGCTGAGACTGTGCACCGACACCGTGACGGAGCTCAGCTTCGTGATCGCCATGATCCACCACCGCCAGTTCCCCTTCCTGGTACGGGCCGGGGAGGCGCTGTCCCGGCTCTATCTGCGCAGCCAGGTCAAAGGCGACCGGGAATTGATGCGCAAGCTCCTCCCCTCCTACCGGCTGGGCTGCAAGCGACCGTCGTTCGGCAAGGGCTACTGGCGCGCCTTCACCCGCGACAACGTCAAGTTGGTCACCGAACCGATCGAGCGCGTCACCGCGACCGGCATCCGTACAGCAGACGGCGCGGAGCAACAGCTCGACGTTCTCGTACTGGCCACCGGCTTCCATGTGCTGGACAATCTGCCGCCGTTCCCGATGCACGGAACCGACGGCCGCGAACTCCAGGAGTTCTGGCGTACCGAACGCTTCCAGACGTACGAGGGCAGTTCGGTGAAGGGGTTTCCGAACCTGTGGTTCATCGTCGGTCCTTACTCGTTCACCGGCGGCTCCTGGTTCGGGATGATCGACTACCAGGTCACGCATGCGCTGCGGGTGATCCAGGAGGCCCGGCGACGGCGCGCCACGGAAGCGGTCGTCCGCCCGGAGAAGCACGACAGATCGTTCCGCAAGACGCTGCGCCGACAGCGGAACACCGTGTTTCTCGACGCCAGTTGTACGCGCTCCAACAGCTACTACTTCGACCAGCGCGGCGACGCCCCGGCGGTGCGGCCTGCCACGACCTACGAGGCGGCCTGGCGGGCCAGGCATTTCGACCTCGACGACTACCGCTACGCCCGCACCCGGTCCTTCGCGCCGTCCCCGGGGGTCAGCCGGCCGGCCGTACGACAACCGCTCGGGAGGCCGCTGTGATGCCGTTCGCCGAGATGCGGGGACGGGACCGCGCACTGTGCCTGTTCTACGGGCTCTTCTCCGTCGGTGGCGGCCTGGTCATGGGCTCCATGGCCGTTGCCTATGTACTCGATCACGCCCACAGCGGGGCCTTCGGGCTCGTGCGGGATTTCCTGCGCGACGCATCGGTGAATCTCGCGGCCCGCTTCGTCTACGCAGACCTGGTGCTCGTCTGGGCCGCGCTGGCCGTCTTCATGGTCCTGGAGGCGCGGCGGCTCGGGATCCGGCACGTATGGGCCTACATCGTCGGCGCCCCGGTGCTGGCGTTGTGTGTGAGCTTTCCGGTCTTCATGTTCGTCCGCCAGCTGAAGATCGCGGCCGCGACGGAGAGCGTCGGCATGCCGGGAGCGCGGCTGCCCGCGGCAGCGAGTCCGGCCACCCGCGGAACAACGAGAGGGACGCAGCGATGACCACCGAAGCCACCACCGGAACAGCCGGAACCACCGGAAGAACCGGAGGGACCGGAAGAACCGACTCCGCCGAAGCCGCCGAGTTCGCCGCGCACGTCGGCCGGGCACTGACCCGGGCCGGCGGTGCGCTCCGGCAGCGCCAGGACCCGGACGGCTACTGGAAGGGGGACTTCGAGACCAGCCTGATCGGCGAGGCGGGGGAGGTCATCTTCCGGCACTTCCTGCAGTTACCGGACGAGGCGGTGACGGCCGCCGCGGCGCAGACGATCCTCGGTGAGCAGACGGCCACCGGCGGCTGGGCCTCCTACTACCGGGGGCCGGACGAGCTGCTGCTCTCCGTCTTCTGCTACGTAGCGCTGCGGCTCGCCGGCCACGATCCCGAGGAGCCGGAGATGCGGGCGGCGGCCGGGTCGATCCGGCGCAACGGCGGCGTCGAGGCGGTCGACAATCCGACCATGCTCGCCTGGCTCGCCGTGATCGGGCTGTGGCCGTGGCGGGACATCCCGCTCATCCCGCCGGAGCTCGTCCTGCTGCCCAGCAGATGTCCCGGCAACATCTACCAGATAGGCGCGGCAGCACGCGGCATCGTCGTCGCCAACAGCCTGTTCATGGCACACCGTCCGGTCACTCCCGCCGGATTCGGCATCGGGGAGCTGTTCGCCGGGGGCGGCGCCGAGGCGGATGCCCGGCGGCTGCCGCGGCCCCGTGCCGTACGGATCGCGACCACGCTCAGCCACGCGTACGCCCGCCGCCCGATCGGCACACTGCGCCGCAAGGCGATCCGTAAGGCGGCACGGTGGCTGATCCGCACCCAGGAACAGGACGGCAGTTGGGGCGGCAACTGGCCGCAGACCGCGAACGTGGTCATGGGCCTGCGCGCGGCCGGATGCCCGCAGGACCATCCGGTCATCGAGGCGGCGATGGCCGCACTCGACCGGTACGTGGTGGTCAAGGACGGGCAGCGCCGGATCGAGATGTGGACCTCCGTGGTCATGGACACCGCCCTCGCCGTGTCAGCGGCGGCCATGGAGGGTGCGCCCGACACCAGGACGGCGGCGGAACGGGCAGTGCACTGGCTGCTCGACAACCAGGTCACCGAGCTGGGCGACTGGGCCGTACTGACCAAGGATCCGGTGCCCGGTGGCTGGCCGTACGAGTTCACCAACAACGCCAACCCCGACGCCGACGACACCGCGTTCGCGGTGACCGCACTGCGGCGGCTGTATCCGCGCGGCAGCAACCCGGCCGTCGACGACGCATGTGCGCGGGCCTGCCGGTGGATGCTGTCCCAGCAGGGCAAGGACGGCGGCTGGGCCGCGTTCGAGCCGCTGCGCTGGCAGTTGCCGGGGCGCGAAACGCTGGCCCGGATCGGCTTCCTGGAAGCGCCGTCGGCCGATATCACCGGGCATGTGCTGGAAGCGCTGGGCGCCGACGGCCTGGCCCACACCTCCGCCGCCCGCCGCGGCATCCAGTGGCTGCGCCGCAACCAGCACTCCGACGGGTCATGGCCCGGCTGGTGGGCCTGCTACCACCTGCACGGCACCAGCGCCGCGGTCACCGGACTCACCGCGTGCGGGGTTCCGGGCACCGACCCGGCAGTGGCCCGGGCGTGCGACTGGATCGTCGCGCATCAACAGGACGACGGCGGCTGGGGCGAGGATATCCGCGCCCTGCACGACCCCCGGTGGATCGGCACCGGCGACAGCACCCCCTCCCAGACGGCCTGGGCGCTGCTCGCGCTGATCGCCGCCGGGCGCGCCGGGAGCGAACCGGTGCGCGCCGGGCTCGACTTCCTGGTCCGCACCCAGCAGGAGGACGGCGACTGGGCCGAGCCCTGGCACACCTGGGTGGTCCACCACGACGGCCTCTACTGGCGGGACAGCATGCTCCGCCTCGTCTACCCGATCATGGCCATGGCCGGCTATCTGGCGCACGTCGACGGAGCGGAGCAGCAGCGATGACCGGCGTGACGGTGGTCGGAGGCGGGCTGGCCGGGATGACGGCGGCATGGCACATCCGCAGGCTCGGGATTCCGGTACGGCTGCTAGAAGCCGGCCCGGAACTCGGCGGGATGGCCGGATCGCGGCTGATCGACAACCGGGTCGAGGACCACGGCGTGCACATCTTCCCCGCCTGGTACCGCAACACCCTGCACCTCGTCGAGGAGCTCGGCATCCTCGGCAATCTGCGCGAGTGCGACACCTTCTATCAGCTGCTGCCGGGCGAGTTCCCCAGCTTCCGGTCGGCGGTCACCCCGGTCGCCGACCGGCTGCTGTTCTACTACGGCGTCATCGATCTGCTCGCCCAGCGTTACGGCGCCCGCGACGAATCGCTGCACGACTTCCTGCGCAGCCGCTGGTATCTGACCGAGGCGGCCATCGCCGACGTCGAGCACCTGTTCGTGGCGTCCAGCGCGGCAGAGAGCCCCGCCGTGTCGGCGGCGGGTTTCCGTGGCAGCATCGCCGCGTTCGCCCGCCACCCGGGCCGGGTGCGGATGCCGAAGGGCGACCTTCAGCAGTGGTTCATCGGGCCGTTCCGGGCGCGTCTGGAAGCCGACGGCGTCGAGGTCCGCACCGGCGCGAAGCTGGTGGCGGTGCGGGTGGCCGACGACCGGCTCGGCACCCTGACGGTGCGCGAGGGCGACACCGTGACGGAGGAGGACGTCACCGGCCATGTCGTACTGGCGGTCCCGCACGGCGAGGTCTCCCGGCTCGGCCCCGCCGTCACCGGCGCACTGCGCCCCGCGTACGGAGTGGACCAGTTGCGCTCCCGTCCGCTCGGGGCGCTGCATCTGTATCTGCGGCGCCGCCTGCCCGGACTGCCCGACGAGCATGTGCGGCTGGTCGGATCGCCCCATGCCATCACCCTCCTCGACGTCGGTCAGGTGTGGGAGGGGCACCGCACCAGCCTCCTCAACTGCGTGGTCGGCCGTGTCGCGCGGCTGGCTGAGCTGTCCGAGGGCGAGGCGGTCAAGGTCCTGGTGACGGAGCTGATGAGCTATCTGCCGACGCTCACCTGGGACGACATCGAGCACGTCTGCTATCAACCGCACTCCGCTGCACCGTTCTTCGCCCCCGGCCCCGGCTCCGACCGGCACCGGCCGCTGAGCTCCACCGCGCTGGCCGGCCTGCACCTCGCGGGCGACTACTGCGCGGCCCCGCCGGGCGTGGCGGGGATGGAGAGCGCGGTGCGGTCCGGCCTGACGGCTGCCGAGTCGGTCCGCCGTGCGCTGCGCCCCGAAGCCCCGCCGGTGCCGGTGCTGAGGATCGGGACCGTGAGCCCGCGAGCCGCCTGTGGCGTACGGACGGCGCTCGCTCCGGTCGCCGCCGCCGTACGGCTGCTGACCGGACGCTCCCGGGCGACGGCGGCACGCGTCAGTGCAGCGGATGGCAGCGCTGGCGCCGGTCGGGTGGGCCGAAGCCCAGCCCGTTCTCGTCCAGGGCGTTGAAGACGGTGACCCGGCCCTGCGCGAAGACGAAGCTCAGCGAGACCGTGCCCCGAGCCAGGTCCGGGCCCGTCCACTCCAGCAGTTCGACGCCTCTCAGGGGCAGCCCGCGCAGGGCGGCCGGTCCGGGCAGCGGCTCGGCACGCCACCGCAGCTCGAATTCGGGCCACCGGACCGGGGAACCCGGATCGATCGTGTTCCAGGTGACGGAGAGCTGGTCGAACTTCTGATGGTTGATCTCGACCTGCTCACCGTCGAAGTCGAACAGCACCGGGCAGTCGCAGAACCACTCGTCGTCCCCGAGGTCCCAGACCAGCCAGACGTTCGTCAGCGTCCGCCCGGCGAGCCCGCGCAGGCGCTGCCCGTGCTGCCGCAGCACCTCGGCCGGGCCGCTCGTCCACGACGGCTGATAGCCCTCGATCCCGAAGTCGAACATCGCGTCATCGTGCCAGAGCCGCGTGCCCTGCGGGGCACGTCCCTGCCGCGCTTGGGAGGCCTGCGCCGGGGGGACACGGTGCTCGAGAAGCTTGTGGCCCGCCCCTTCCGTGTTCTGATGAGGGGCTGCCCCTGCCCGACGACTGCAGGCTGCGGGTGCCGTTGTGGCTGGTCGCGCCGTTCCCCGCGCCCCTTCGGGGCCCTCTTGCCGGGCCGGCAGGGCGCGGCAGTCAGCCGAGGTCGAGACCGCGCACGATTCGCTCGGTGGTCTCGGCGATCAGGGCGTCCTTGGGTGAGGCGCGGTAGCCGGGCCGGTCGGACAGCACGGCCACCACGAGCGGGTCTTTGCGGGGCGGCCATACGACGGCGATGTCGTTGGCCCTGCCCCAGTTGCCGGTTCCGGTCTTGTCGGCCACCGTCCAGCCCTTGGGCAGCCCGGCGCGGATGCGTTTGCCGCCGGTGACGCTGCGGACGAGCCAGTCCTTGAGCAGGTCGCGTTTGTCGCCGGTCAGGGCGTCGCCGAGCACGAGCTTGCGGAGGTCGGTGGCGATCGCCTCGGGTGTGGTGGTGTCGCTCGGGTCCCCCGGCCGGTTCCTGTTCAACTCGGGTTCGTAGTTGTCCATACGGCTGACCTTGTCGCCGAGCCCCCGCAGATAGGCGGTCAGCTGCTTCGGGCCGCCGATGTCCCGCATCAGCAGATTGCCGGCGGTGCCGTCGCTGTACCGGACGGCGGCGTCGCACAGCTGCCTGATGGTCATCCCGTCCGCGATGTGGTCCTCGGTCACCGGCGAGATGGAGTCGACGTCGGACGCGCGGTATCTGACGTGTTTGTCCAGGTGGCCGAGGGGATTGTGGTGCAGGACGGCCGCCGCGGCGAACGCCTTGAAGGTGGAACAGAGCGCGAACCGTTCGTCCGCGCGGTAGGCCACCGTGGCACCGCTACCGGTTTCCAGGGCGTACACACCCAGCCGGGCACCGTATTTGCGTTCCAGCGCGGTGAACTGCGCACGGTTCGGCGACGGGGCAGTGGCGGAGCGACGACCGGGGGCGGGGGAAGCCTTGGAAGTCGAGCGCTCGTCCGTGCCGCATCCGGCCAGTGGCAGCAGTGCCGCCGTCATCAGCAGCGAGCGGCGGGACGGAGCGGGCTGTTCGGGAGACGTACGGTAGGACACTGCTCAGCTCCAGCGGGTCAGCTTCGATATGAGGGACGGCGGCGACAGTTCGCTCCGCAGAGTGACCGGAACCCCGGTCGCGTCCGGCCCGCTGCCGGCCGTCAGCCGGCCGACCTTGGTACCGGCTTTCGCGGAGCGCGGGAGCGTACCGCGGGCGGTGATCCGCAGGACCACCTTTTGGCCCGGCACCCCGACAACGGTGAAGTCCTTGGCAGCCACCAACGGGGTGCGCCCGCCGAGCCCGTCATCGAGATGACCGACCACCTGGCCTCTGCGGACGGCCGTGGTGGAGGTGAGCGCGGCGCGGACCGCCCGTACGATCTTCTTGCTGTTGTCCTTGACCAGGGTGAGGCTGTTGGCACCGTCAGGATCGCGACCGGCGAAGTGCTGGTCCAGCATCGTGCCGAGGATCAGCGGCGTCTTGTCGCCGACGGTCTTGTACGCGGCCCACACCAGGGTGCCGCCGGCCGGTGTGTTCGACCCCGTCTTGACGCCCCTGATGCTGAGGTCGGACATCAGCAGCTTGTCCATGTTGTTGATCAGCGGTTCGTCCAGCCCGTCCAC
The DNA here is from genome assembly GCF_050936705.1 of Streptomyces sp. CA-250714. Taxonomy (NCBI): domain Bacteria; kingdom Bacillati; phylum Actinomycetota; class Actinomycetes; order Kitasatosporales; family Streptomycetaceae; genus Streptomyces; species Streptomyces sp. CA-250714. Next base: position 544,786 of record NZ_JBNJMI010000001.1, read on the forward strand.
GGTGGCGCTTGGCAGGGCGACGACCGCGCGGAAGGCGGCGAACCTCATCACCGCCTCCGCCAGCTTCAGTTGGTCCACGGCCGTGCTCACGGTCCCGGCGTCCAGGCCGCTGGGATCGGTATAGGTGGTGTCCTTCATGCCCAGCTTCCGGGCGGCTTCGTTCATCTTCCGTACGAAGGCGGTCTCGGTACGGCTGTGGGTGACCCAGCGCGCCAGCAGGCGGGCGATGTTGTTGCCCGAGGGGATCATCAGCATCTTCAACATGTCCTGCTGGCTGAATTTCTGACCTGCCGTCAGCCCCTTGATCCGCGACTCGTGCTTGGACCTGCCCTCCTCCACCGCCTTGCCGTCCACCTCGATCATCGGCCCCGCCTCGTCCTTCCCGAGGGGCTTCTCGGTCAGCAGGACGTACGCGGTCATCACCTTGGCGACACTCGCGGTCGGCACGGGCTTCTGCCTCCCGTAGGTGCCGACCGTTCCCGTGCCGGGCAGCTTCACGGCCGCCTGTCCCTGCCGCGGCCACGGCACCGTGAAGTCCCCCGGAAGCGTGTAGGAAGCGTGCGCCGCGTCGAGCCGCAGGGTGGGAGTGGGCAACGGCCGCACGGTCTGGGCTGTCGCCAGGACGAGGCACAACGCGAGGGCGACGGCCGCCCAGACCTTCGGGCTGCGGATGTCGAAACGGCGCGGCGCGGTCGTGGCCACTGGCACCGCCACCTCGGGCGAGGGGGCGGGAACGGTGACGGGGACGGCGCCGGCCGTCTCCGGGTCCGTGTCCCGCTTCGTCGGGACCTCGGCGCTCTTTCCCGGCCCGGTGGTCGGCTCGTCGGTGTCCTCTCGCTGCTTTTCGGCGCTCTCTTCCGGGGCTTCGGCGTGGTCTTTCAGCGCGGCGGTCTTGCCGTCCGGCTCGGCAGTGTCCTCCTCCGACCCTCCAGTGGTGTCCTTCTCCGACCCCCCGGCGACGCCGTCCGGGGCTTGGTCCTTCTCGTCGTTCTCGGTTTCGTCCACGGTGCTGTCCGCGATCGGTCCCGGCGGCAACTCGCCGTCAGAGTCAGGACCGACACCCAAGTGCGAGTCACTCGTGGCCGCTTGCCCAGTGCTCGGCGGCTCTTCCGAAGCGCCCGGCGGCTCTTCAGCGCGGGATTCGTGCGTCACTGTTCGGGCTCTCTCTCCAGGACGGTCCGGATGACGGATTTGGCGATGGGGGCGCCCAGTCGGCCGCCCGCGATCTGGGAACGGGAGATGTAATCCATGTCCTCGGGATCGACGAAGACCGCGACGGCGACCGGGGAGGAGCCGTCGGCCTGCTTGGCGTAGGCGACGAACCAGGCGTAGGGGCGTTCGTCGCGGACGTCGGCGCCGCGCTGGGCGGTGCCGGGCTTGCCGCCGACCGTCACCCCGGGGATCCGCACCTTGTCCGCGGTGCCGTCGGTGACGGCGAACTCCATCATCTGCTGCACCCGCTGCGCGGTCGTCTCGGAGACGGCCTGGTTCAGCACCTCGGGGGTGCTCTTCTCGATCGTCCTCAGGCCGGGACCGCGCAGTTCGTCGACCAGGCGGGGCTTCATGACCTTGCCGTCGTTGGCGATGCCCGCGGTGACCATGGCCATCTGCAACGGGGTGCTGGTCAGGCTGCCCTGGCCCATGCCGGTCAGCGCGGTCTGCGGTGCGTCCAGCCGCTTCGGGTAGCTGCTGACGGCCGTACGGACCGGTGTGAACTGCTCGGCGTTGAAGCCGAACTTCTCCGCCGTCTCGCGCATCTTGTCCTTGCCGGTCTTCCAGGCGCCGTCGAGGAAGACGTTGTTGCACGACCACTGCAGGGCGGTCTTCAACGAGACGCCGTCGCACTGCGCGTCCGGCACGACGTTGCCGATCTTCGTGCTGCTCTGCGGCAGCCGGTAGGGCGCCGGGATGTCCAGCGGGCGGTCGATGTCGGTGACCGTGCCGTGTTCGAGGGCGGCCGCCGCGGTGAGGATCTTGAAGGTGGAGCCGGGCGGATAGGTCTCGCGAATGGCCCGGTTGCTGAGCGGCTTGTCCTTGTCACGCTCCAGCTTCGTGAACGCCTTGCTCTCCTCGGCGGAGAGGCCGGCGAAGTCGGAGGGGTCGTAGGAGGGGGTGCTGGCCATGGCGAGGATCTCGCCGGTACGCGGGTCCAGGGCAACCACGGCGCCCTTGGCGTCGAGGTCCCTCAGCCCTTGGTAGGCGGCCTTCTGCGCCGCCGGATCGATGGTGGTGACCACATCGCCGCCGCGCGGTTTCCCGCCGGTCAGCGCGTCCAGCGGGTTCTTCGTCAGCCTGACGTCCTCGCCGCTGAGCAGGTCGCGGTGGACGCCTTCGAGGAACGTGGCGCCCTGGGCCTGGGAGAGATAGCCGGTGACCGGGGCGTACATCGGGCCGTCCCGGTAGACGCGCTGGTAGGCCAGGTCCGAGCCGGGGACCTTGCGGGAGTCGGTGACCGGCGTACCGCCGACGATGATGTCACCGTGCGGCTGGGCGAAGGCCGCTATCTGCACCCGGCGGTTGCGCGGATCGTCGGCCAGCCCCTCCGCCTGGACGAATTGCAGCCATGTCGCCCGCGCCAGCAGGGCCAGCACGAGCACGCCGCAGAAGACCGCTGTACGGCGCAGGAGTCTGTTCATCGTTCGTGCTCTTTCCAGCACATGGGCTCGTTCATGACCCGAGGAAAGCCGCACAATCAGCGACAAGTCCAAGACAGATATCGCTCTCGGATCGATCAAAAAGAGATATAGTCCCTCGTCGTGGACTTGATACGGCACCTGCAATGCTTTGTGGCTGTTGCAGAAGAGTCACACTTCGGCCGTGCCGCCCAGCGTCTCGGTATGGCCCAGCCACCCCTGTCGCAGCGCATCCAGCGGCTGGAGCGGGAGCTGGGTGTGCGCCTCTTCGAGCGCTCCAGCCGGCAGGTGACGATCACCAAGGGCGGCACCCTCCTGCTGGACGAGGCCCGTCGGCTGCTGGCCGGTTCCGAGGCGCTGCTGGCCACGGCCCGCCGAATCCAGGAGGGGCACAGCGGACTGCTCCGCGCCGCCCTCTCCCCCGACATCACCGGCGAGATGGTGGCCGCGACCCTGGCCGGCTTCCAGGAACGGCAAGGCGGGGTGGAGCTGGAGCTGCACGAGTTGCCGACGGCCGAGCAGCTGGCCCGGCTCGCCTCGCACGACCTGGATGTCGGGCTCATCCACCACCCCTGCGATGTGTCCGGGCTGGAGCTGGGCCCGGTGCTCCGCCACGAACTCGGTGTGCTGCTGCCGCACGACGCGCCTGCCGCCCGGCTGGAGACGGTGCCGCTCACCGCGCTCAGCGGATACGAGCTGATCCTCTTCCCCCGCGACCACGCCCCGGCCGTGCACGACGATCTGCTGACCACCTGCGCCCGGCACGGCTTCACGCCCACCGCCGTACGGCACGGTCACGGCACCAGCTTCACCCGCGGGCTGCTGCTGTCCCGTCGGGCCGTCGCCTTCAGCCCGCGCGACGCCCACGACGCACGGGACCCGGATCTGGTCTGGTGTCCGCTGAGCGGCTCCCCACTGGCCTGGCGCCATTCGGCGGCCTGGCTCAAGGGGCGGGGCGACGCAGCCGTGCGCGCTTTCGCCGACACGGTCACCGATGCCCTGGGCCGTACCGCTACTGTCGGACCCGACCTGCCCTCGGGCCCGATGCATCTGCGCCCGGCGGCGGAGTACTGGATATGACAGAGCCCCGCACCCCCGCCCACGCCCACGGCCCCGCGAACGCCCGCGAACGGATTCACGCCGCCTTCGCCGAAGCCGGCGTCACCGGCTGGCTGCACGCCCTGGACATCGACTCCGGGGCGCAGCTCGACGCGGGCGCGGACCACCCGGTCGTCACGGCGAGCGTCCACAAGCTCTGTCTGCTCGTCGCCCTGCATCAGCAGGCGGACAGCGGCCGGCTGGACCTGACCGAACAGGCCGAGTGCCCGCCCGAAGGCCGCGCCCCGGGGCCCACCGGGCTGTCCGCCATGCTGGATCCGGCCCGGGTCTCGCTGCGGGACGCCGCCTATCTGATGATGGCCGTCAGCGACAACACCGCCGCCGACCTGCTGCTGCACCGGGTCGGCCTCGACGCCGTCAACGAGACCACGCGGCGGCTGGGCCTCCCCCGTACGTACGCCGCCCACACCTTCGGCGAGTTCGTCGCCACCATCAGGGAGGACGCCGGGAACGCCGGCCCGCAGGCCCTGGCCGACCCGCAGGTCCTCGCCCGCCTCCGTGCCCTGGACCCCGCCCGCACCAACCGCAGCACCCCACGCGAGATGACCCGGCTGCTCAGCGCGGTCTGGCGGGACGAGGCCTGCGCCCCCGAGCTCTGTGCCGCCATCCGCCGACTGCTGAGCCTTCAGGTGTGGCCGCACAGGCTGGCCTCCGGCTTCCCCTTCGACGAGGTCCACGTCGCGGGCAAGACCGGCAGCGCCCCCACCCTCCGGAACGAGGTCGGCGTCGTCGAGTATCCGGACCGGGGCCGCTACGCCGTCGCCGTCTTCACCCGCGCCGCCAGCCCCGCGGGCACCCTCCCCGCCGCTGACGCGGTCATCGGCACCGCGGCGCGCATCGCCGTCGACGCCCTGCGCTCCTGACCCGCGTGCCACCGGCTCCCCCACGGGGCCGGCACCGCGCAGGGAACCGGTGACGTGGCGGGCGGTGTCCTCGGGGCATGCGCGTCATGATGATCCTGCCCGCACTGACCGAGGCGACCAGCCCGCTCTTCCGGCCGATCAAGTACTCCCTCTTCCCGCCCCTCGGGCTGGCCACCCTGGCCGGATATCTCGACCCGGACGGCGAGGTGGAGCTGTACGACGAGCACGTCGAGCGGATCGACCTCGCCGCTCTGCGGACCCCTGACCTGCTGGTGCTCCAGCCGTACATCACCTCGGCGCGGCGGTCGTACGAGATAGCCGACCATTTCCGCGCCCGCGGCGCCCATGTCGCCATGGGCGGGCTGCACGTCACCTCGCTGCCCGAGGAGGCCGCGGCGCACGCCGACACCGTCTTCACCGGCCCGGGCGAGGACGCCTGGCCGCGGTTCCTGAAGGAGTTTCGGGACGGCTCTCCCGCACGCCGGTACGACTCCGGGCCGCAGCGGACGCTGGCGGGGCTGCCGCCGGTGCGGCGCGACCTGATCAAGCGGCAGCTGTATCTGGTGCCGAACTCCCTGGTGGTCTCGCGTGGTTGCCCCCACCACTGCGACTTCTGCTACAAGGACGCCTTCTTCGCGGGCGGCAAGTCCTTCTACACCCAGGCGGTCGACGACGCGCTCGCCGAGATCGACCGGCTGCCGGGGCGCCATCTGTACTTCCTCGACGACCATCTGCTGGGCAACCGCCGGTTCGCCACCGCGCTGTTCGACGGTATGGCCGGTATGGGCAGGCTGTGGCAGGCGGCCGCCACCGTGAAGTCCGTACTGGAGCCGGATCTGCTGGAGCGGGCCCAGGCCGCCGGGCTGCGCAGCCTCTTCGTCGGGTTCGAGACGGTCAACGACGCCAATCTCGCCGAGCGCCGCAAGAACCAGAACATCGGCCGCGACTACTCCGCCGCCGTCCGCCGCCTCCACGACGCGGGCGTCATGGTCAACGCCAGCTTCGTCTTCGGGCTCGACCAGGACGGCCCCGACGTCTTCGACCGCACCGTCGAGTGGGCCGTGGAGCAGGGCATCGAAACGGCCACGTTCCACATCATGACCCCGTATCCCTCCACCGGGCTGTGGCAGCAACTGGCCGCCGAGCACCGGATACTCCACCGGGACTGGGACCTGTACGACACCCGACACGTCGTCTTCCGTCCATGCGGCATGACAGCCCGTCAGCTGGAGGACGGCTACTGGCGTGCGTACCGCGACTTCTACCGCTGGCGGAACATCTGGCGAGGCGCCGCGGCCCAGCCGGGCGGGCACGAACGGCTGCGGCATCTGGCCTACGCGGGCGGCTGGAAGAAGTTCGAACCCGCCTGGGACGCACTGATCCGCAGCCGCCGGGTGGTACGGGCCCTGCCCCTGCTGGAGCGCACCCTCGGCGCGTTCGGCGGCCGGTCGGCGACCGGCGGGCGCGCCTTCACCGGCGTGACTCGTCCCGGGTGAGCGCGTCACACCCCGCTGGGCCAGGTCACCTCCTCCCCTTCGCCCACGGGTGCGGACGGCAAGGGCGTGAGGGCTTCTGAGTGGTCGAGGTGGAGCAGCGCGTCGTAGCGCTCCCCCACCACGGTGGGAACGTAGTTGCCCCACCTTTCGCGCCGTGGGTCGTAGACCACGCCGACCGCCCGGTGGTCCCGCCGCTGCCACAGCCAGTCGGAGCCGCTGCCGATCGGCACCCCGCTGCGGTGCCCCGGCGGTACGAGGAAGAGCGCCCGCCCGTCCTCGAGAGAACGCTCCGTCACGGGCCGGTCCTCCAGAGCGCGGTGCAGAAGGTGCTCGATGCTGCCTTCGCGGGCCGGCGGCACGCTCATGATCTGCGGCGCGTCGGCCCAGCGGGGGGCCGCGACGACCGACCCCGTGTACGAGCTGAAGCCCACCAGGGTGACGCCCTCCGCCGCGTGGCGGTCCCGCACGAGCTGGCCGAGGTTGACCATGCCGACATCGGCCATGTCGGTCGCCCGGGCGTCGCCGACATGAGTGTTGTGCGCCCACACCACCGCCTTCGCCTCGGGCCCGTGGTGCTCCATCAGCCGGTCGAGGGTGTCGGCCATGTGGTGGTCGCGGACGTTCCACGCTTCGGGGCCGCCGCCGATCACGGTGCGGTAGTACCGCTCGGCTCCGGCCAGTACCTCGGCGTTCTGCCGGGCGGCGAAGTCGGCCAGACTCGCGTCCGCCGTCCCCACGGCCTCGGCCCGTCCGCGCAGCTCGGTCAGCAGATCGAGGACCTCCCGCTCACAGCCGGCCGGAACCAGGTGGGTGGCCATGGCGTACGACTCGGGGTCCGCCGCGTACGGCTCGAAGCAGCGGTATGCCTCGAGCGCGGCTTCCACCTGGTCCGGAGCGTGCTCGCGCAGATGGCCGAGGACCGCTCGCAGCGACTCCCACAGCGAGTACACGTCGAGTCCGAAGAATCCCACCGCCCGGGACGGCAGCACGGTCGTGTTGTAGTCGCGCAGCCAGCGGGTGAACGTCGCCACCTCGGCGTTGGCCCACATCCACGTCGGCCATCGATCGAAGTTCTCCAGCACCTCGACCGGGTCCTCGGGCGCTCCCGGAGCAGCCGTCACGGCGCAGTGCACCGCCTGGCAGTCCGGCCAGTCGCCCTCCACCGCCACGAAGGAGAAGCCCTTCTCCTCGATCAGTCGGCGCGTGAGCAGCGCCCGCCACCGGTAGAAGCCGGTGGTGCCGTGGGACGCCTCGCCCACCAGCACATAGCGGGAGTCGCCGATGTGCTCCAGCAGCGGGTCGAGCGAATCCGTACCCGTCAGGGGCAGCGCGTCCGCCCGGATCCCGTCGAGTGTCTCCGGAGCGTCGCCGTCGGGTGTCGCTGCCATCAGGGGAACCCTCCTCACATGGGGCGGAGCGGACGGACCGCCGCGCCGGCCGGGGCGGAGACTCCCAGCATGCGCCTGCGCACGGCACCGCGCACGGCCGGAACCGTCAGCAGCGACCGGGCCACGCGCCGGGCGGCCCTCCCGCCACGTCGCCCCGCGAGCTCGTCACCCGGCGAATCGGCGGGCGAGTCACCCGGCGAGTCGGCGGGCGCCCGGGGTCATGTCCGTCCCTCCCGCTCCTGGGCCACTTCCAGGACGGCCGGCGCCGGCATCCAGTCGGCTCGCCGTACCCGGAAGCCCGCGTGCTCATAAGCGGCGTTGACCTGCTCGTCGTCGTCGACCACCAGCGCCACGGGGCGCTCGCGGGCCAGCTGTTGCAGCAGCTCCAGCTTGGTGACGCGCGCGGGACGACGGTCTCCCTCCGGCCGCATCAGCAGCCGTCCGACGGGCAGGCCGTGGCTCTTCAGCCACTCCACGGTGTCGGCCCGGCAGCGTTCCGGGCGCCCGGTGACATACGCGAGTTCGCACTGCTGGGCCGACTCCATCGCCAGCGCGACGCCCTTCACCAGCGGCGGGTCGTCCACGGCGGCATCGAAGAACGAGTCCCAGTCCCTGGGGCGCTGCTGGAGGAAGGGCAGCCGGTGCCGGACATCGGCCAGCGTCCCGTCGAGATCGAAAACCGCCCAGGGCGCCCGCAGAACCATCGCTACCTCGCTCTCCTCCCTTGCCATCTTGCCGCAGAAACCCTTCGGCGGCGGGGGGAGGGGGCGGCAGCCCTGGCCGGTCGGTTACTCCTTGCCCTGGCGGGCCTTCTTGATCATGCGTCGGCGCTGCCGGGGCGTCAGCTCCTTGCGGCCGGTCTGCCGGAGATACGCTTCCTCGCGCTGCTGGTTCGTCATGGCTCGATCCTCCTGAGCGACCTACCCGCGTCCCGTCACACACCGTCCCGTCACACACTGCCGGGCCTCAGTATGCCCGCGCAGGCGGCTGTCCGCTTTTCGGGTGTCCTGTTCGCGATCGGCGGAACGGTGGGGTACCGACCAATCATCCGAGTTGTCCGAAGCTGCCGTCACCATGAGGGGCGGCGGGTACCCCGTTCCTGTGGTGTGCGGTAGCCGGGCCGATCGGGCGCTGCGGGCCAGGAGGGAGTGGGAGCCGTGACGGTGGGAGCAGCCACGGCCTGGCTTCTGTCCGCCGGAGTGCCGTTGGTCCTCCTGGCGCTGAGCCTGCCCCTGTGGCGCTGGCGCTGGCCCCGGGTGCCGGTGCTGCTGCGGGAGGCCGCGATCATCTCCATGGTCTTCCTCGTGTGGCAGATTCCGGCCCGGATGTCCGCCGGGAACCTGGAAGCCGCAGTCGACCGAGCGGTATGGATCTACCGCTGGGAGCAGCGCATGCGGCTGCCGGACGAGGTGGACTGGCAGCAGGCGGTGCTCCCCCACTCGTGGCTGGTACAGGCCGCCAACTTCTATTACGCGGTGATGCACTTCGGTGGCATGGCCGCTCTGCTCGTCTGGCTGTTCTGGCGGCACCGCAGCGCCTACGGGCGGGTACGCACCTACGTCGTGCTGGTCACGGTGGTGTCGCTGCTGTTCCAGCTCATCCCCGTGGCACCGCCGCGCCTTGTGACGCAGCTCGGGTTCTCCGACACGGCTGAGCGCTATGGGCAGTCGGTCTACGACACAGGCCCGGGGAACGTGGTCGCCGACGAGTTGTCGGCCGTTCCCTCTGTGCACGTCGCCTGGGCGCTGGTCGTCGCCGGGGTGGTCATCCGGGTGAGCCGTAGTCGGTGGCGCTGGTTCGTGACCGCGCACCCAGTGCTGACGCTGGTCGTGATCGTGGTGACGGCCAACCATTTCTGGCTGGACGCCGCCGCCTCGGTCGTCGTCCTGGTGCTGTGCGCCGTCATCCAGTGGGTCGGGCGGATCTGCGGCCGCCAGATCGTCCGCGTCCACCGGCGGATCTTCGCGCCGTCCGACCGGCCGTCGCCCTCGGCGCCGGACCCGCCCGCCGGTTCGTCCGGGTCCGGCGGGTCCGGGCCCTCCGCGCGTCCGCCACCCGAGTCGCGGCGCCCTCGTCCGCGGCATTGACCGCACGTCACGGCGGAGGGATGTGAGGGCCCGACGGTGTGCCCCTTTTGTGTACGGCTGTGCGACCTCTAGTCTGCGCGGGCCGACAGTCCCGGTGCTGCCCAGCCTGCCGGGACTGTCGGTCCGGGGAGGGCGCGGGAGGGCTCACCACAGGGGGCAGGACATCTCCCCCCGGATTCGGTGCGGCCGTCGCCGTCAGCGCAGCTCGCTGAAGCGTTCGGTCGCCCGGGTGCGACCGGCCACGATGATGGTGTCGTCGGCTCGTACAACGGTTTCGGGAGTGGCGTAGGTGAAGCCTTCGCCGGGGCGTTTGATGGCGACGACGGTGATGCCGTAGCGGGTGCGTACGGCACTGCGCGCCAGCGGCGCGTCGACGATCTCGGCAGGCGGGTCCGTCTTGACCATCGCGAAGTCGTCCTCGAACTCGATGTAGTCCAGCATCCGGCCCCGTACCAGGTGGGCGACCCGCCGTCCCATGTCGTGCTCGGGGTAGACGACGTGCCGTACGCCCAGCTGGGTGAGGATCCGGCCGTGGGCCTCGCTGATGGCCTTGGCCCACACGTTCTCGATGCCGAAGGAGACGAGCAGCGAGGCGGTGAGGATGCTGGCCTCCAGGTCGGTGCCGATGGCGACGACGGCACGGTCGAACTCGTGGACGGCGAGCTGGCGCATGGCGTCCTCCTTGGTGGAGTCGGCCCGCACGGCGTGGGTGAGGGAACCGGTCAGGGACTGGACGACCTCGGGGTCACCGTCGATACCGAGGACCTCGGTGTCCTCGGCCACGAGTTCGAGGGCGAGGGAGCGGCCGAAGCGGCCGAGCCCGATGACGACCACGGAGTCCCGCTGTGGGCCGCGGCCGTTCTTGGGGGTGCGTTTTCTAACCAATGACGGGTCGCTCCTCAGGAAGGTCGTACAGGCGGACGCGCAGCCGCAGGGCGAGCGCGGAGGCGAAGGTGACGGGGCCGAGCCGGCCGATGAACATCAGCGCGGTCAGCAGCAGCTGCTCCCGGCCGGGCAGCTCGGTGGTGATGCCGGTGGAGAGCCCGACGGTGGCGAAGGCCGAGACGACCTCGAACAGCGACTGGTCCAGGCTGAATTCGGTGAAGACCATGAAGGCCACCGTCGAGACGACGACGGCGGCCACCGACAGCAGAACCACGGTCAGCGCCTGGCGCTGGAGGTCACCGGGCAGCCGGCGGCGGAAGATGGTGACGGACTCCTCGCCGCGTACTTCCGCGTACAGCACGAAGAACAGCACGGCGAAGGTCGTGATCTTGATGCCGCCCGCGGTACCGGCGCTGGCGCCGCCGATGAACATCAGTACGTCCATGCCCAGCCAGGTGGCCGGGTTCAGCTCGGCGGTGTCGACGCTGTTGAAGCCCGCGGTGCGCGGCATGACGCCCTGGAAGAACCCGGCCAGGAGTTTCCCGTTCACATCCAGCCGGCCCAGGGTCGCCGGGTTGCTCCATTCGACGGCGGTGACGAAGGCGCTGCCGGCGATCAGGAAGACCGCCGACGCGCCGAGGACGATCTTGGTGTGCAGGGACCAGCGGCGTGGTCTGCGGAATCTGCGGCGCAGCTCGAACAGCACCGGGAAGCCGAGCCCTCCGGCGATGACCGCGCCCGCGACGGGCAGACAGATCCACGGGTCGGTGACGAAGCCGATCAGGTTGTCGGAGTACAGCGCGAATCCGGCGTTGTTGAACGCGGAGACGGCGTGGAAGACACCCAGCCACACCGCTCGCGGCCCGGGCTCGTCGTAGGTGGTGCCGAACCGGACGGCGAGGATCGCCGCGGTGAGGCCCTCCAGCAGCAGGCTGACCTTGACCACGCGGACCACGACCGTGCGGACGTCGCCCAGGCCCAGCGTCCTGGTCTCCGTGGCGGCGGTGAGGCGGGCCTTCAGCCCCATCCTGCGGTTGGAGACCAGCAGCACCAGCCAGGAGGCGAAGGTCATGATTCCCAGGCCGCCGACCTGGATGAGCACCAGGATCACCGTCTGCCCGAACCCGCTCCAGTAGCCGGGGGTGTCGACGACGATCAGCCCGGTCACGCACACCGCGGAGGTGGCGGTGAACAGCGCCTCCAGTCCGGACGCCGAGCCGCTCCCGATCGTGGCGACAGGAAGCAGCAGCAGTCCGGTCCCGATCCCGATCGCCATGGCGAAGCCGGCCACGACCATCTGCGCCGGGTGCCGCACGCGTGGCCGCCACCGGGTCACCACAGCAAGTCCTCCGCCGGGAGACGATCAGCAGTACCTCTGCTGTCGTGGCACCGGTACCCTCCGGGCCCGTGCCGGGGTCCTTCTCGGCCCCGGAACCACCCGGACGTCGCCGCCTGACCAGGGCCCCGCCCGGTGGCGGTCACGGAGCGCTACTCCTTGTCGCCCGGTCCGGTAGCGGCCGTCCACGTGTCATACGGGCTCACCTGGGAACCCCCGCACCAGTAGCCACTAGGAACAGCACAGCGTGGCCCGGCTCGGTCGGGTCAGCGGGACGGATCCTCTATGACCAGCGGATACATGGGTCCCGGGGACTTCGGTCGGGACCCGTTCGAAGAGTTCATCGCGCGCTTCCTCGGCGGCGCCCGGTCCGGCAGCGGCGGGCGGTACAACGACCCCCGCTATGCCGACTTCCTCCGGCTGATGAGCGAGCCCGCGCGGCAGCTGGTCTCCGACGCGGCGTCGTACGCGGCCGAGCACGGCAGCAACGACCTGGACACCGAGCATCTGCTGCGCGCCGCGCTCACCGCCGAGCCGACCCGCAGCATGGTGGCCAGGGCCGGTGCCGACCCCGACGCCCTCGCCGCCGAGATCGACCGTGAGGTGGGCGAGGGACAGCCCCGCAACTCGCTCTCGGTCAGCCCCGCGGTGAAGCGGGCCTTGATGGACGCGCACGAGATCGCCCGCTCCCGCGGCGCCTCCTACATCGGCGCCGAACATGTGCTGGTCGCGCTCGCCGCCAACCGTGACTCCACGGCGGGCCAGATCCTCAACTCGGCGCACTTCGATCCCCGCTCCGCGGGCCCGCGCGGCGGGCCGGGTGCCGGTCAGGGCGCCGGGCCCGAGGCGCCGGCGCGCGGCCAGGAGGCACGTACCGCCAACACCCCGAACCTCGACAAGTACGGCCGCGATCTGACGGAGCTGGCCCGCGAGGGCCGTATCGACCCGGTCATCGGCCGGGACGAGCAGATCGAGCAGACGGTCGAGGTGCTGGCCCGGCGGGGGAAGAACAACCCGATGCTGATCGGCGAGGCGGGCGTCGGCAAGACGGCCATCGTGGAGGGCCTGGCCCAGCGCATCGCCGACGGGGACGTGCCCGACAATCTGCTGGGCCGGCGCGTCGTCCAGCTCGACTTCGGCAACGTGGTGGCCGGGACGCGCTACCGCGGCGACTTCGAGGAGCGGCTCACCGGGATCATCGACGAGATCCGCGCCCACACCGAGGAGCTGATCGTCTTCATCGACGAGCTGCACACCGTGGTCGGCGCGGGCGGCGGCGGGGAGAGCGGCTCGATGGACGCGAGCAATATGCTCAAGCCGCCGCTCTCCCGGGGTGAGCTGCATGTCATCGGTGCCACGACGCTGGAGGAGCACCGCCGGTACATCGAGAAGGACGCGGCGCTGGCCCGCCGCTTCCAGCCCGTGCTCGTCCCGGAGCCCACCGTGGCGGACGCCATCGAGATCCTGCGCGGCCTGCGGGACCGCTACGAGGCCCATCACCAGGTGCGCTACACCGATGAGGCGCTGGTGGCGGCGGTGGAGATGTCCGACCGCTATCTGACCGGGCGTTACCTTCCGGACAAGGCCATCGATCTGCTGGACCAGGCGGGCGCCCGGGTGCGGCTGCGGACCGCGACCCGCGGTACGGACGTACGGGCGCTGGAGCGCGAGGCCGAGCAGGTGCGCCGTGACAAGGACCAGGCGGTGGCCGCGGAGGACTACGAGCGGGCCAAGCAGTTGCGGGACCGGCTCACCGAGCTGGAGGAGGCCATCGACCGGGACAGCCACAAGCAGGAGCCACGGGCCGGCCACCACCGGATCGCCGAGGTGACCGTCGAGGACATCGCCGACATCATCTCCCACCAGACCGGCATCCCCGTCAGCAATCTCACCCAGGAGGAGAAGGACCGGCTGCTGGGTCTGGAGGAGCGGTTGCAGCAGCGGGTCATCGGGCAGGACGAGGCGGTCACGGCCGTCGCCGACGCGGTGCTGCGTTCCCGCTCCGGGCTGTCCAGCCCGGACCGTCCCATCGGCAGCTTCCTCTTCCTGGGGCCCACCGGGGTCGGCAAGACGGAGCTGGCAAGGGCGCTGTCCGAGGCGCTGTTCGGCACCGACGAGAAGATGGTGCGGCTGGACATGAGCGAGTACCAGGAACGGCACACCGTCAGCCGGCTGGTGGGCGCCCCGCCCGGATACGTCGGGCACGAGGAGGCCGGACAGCTGACCGAGACGGTGCGGCGCAATCCGTACTCGCTACTGCTGCTGGACGAGGTGGAGAAGGCGCACCCCGACGTCTTCAACATGCTGCTCCAGGTCCTCGACGACGGCCGGCTCACCGACTCGCAGGGCCGCACGGTCGACTTCACCAACACCGTCATCGTGATGACCAGCAACCTCGGCTCGGAAGCCATCACCGGACGCGGCGCCATGCTCGGCTTCGGGGGTGGCGGGGAGAGCGACGAGAATGCCCGGCGCGAGAGGGTGCTGCGGCCGCTGCGTGAACACTTCCGGCCGGAGTTCCTCAACCGTATCGACGAGATCGTGGTCTTCCGGCAGCTCGACGACGAACAGCTGCGGCGGATCACCGACATGCTGCTGGAGGACACCCGGCGCCGGGTGCACGCCCAGGACCTGGAGATCGAGTTCTCCCCCGCAGCCGTCGACTGGCTCGCCCACCAGGGCTATCAGCCCGAGTACGGTGCCCGCCCGCTGCGCCGCACGATCCAGCGGGAGGTCGACAACCGGCTCTCGCGGATGCTGCTGGGCGGTGACCTCGAACCGCACACCAGGCTGCTGGTCGATGTGACGGACGGGCGCCTGGAGTTCCGTACGGAGGGGCGCACCGCCAACGCCGTCGGCAACCGCCGAGGCTGAGCGGACCGCCGCCCGGTAACGCCGCGGATCACGAACTGCCTGTCGTGGCCGGGGACTCGGGCAGCAGCAGCGCCGAGGGTGCGTGGAGGGTGATCCGGACCGGTGCGAGGTCGGTGGCTTCGAGTGCGGGCTCACCGGTGCCGGGGTTGCGGGCGAAGCGTGGGTGGGCGCCTCCGCTGAGCTGCCAGCGGATGCGGTGGCCCGCGGCGAACCGGTGGGCGGTGGAGCTCATCGCGACGGTGATCTCCGCAGGCTCCTCCCCTGCCGTGCGGACCCGGGCGAGCCCGTCGCAGACGTTGGTCGAACGGCCCTGTGCGTCCACGTCGCACAGCCGGGCGAAGACATCGGCGTACCCGGTGTCGGTGGCGACACTCAGCCGGGCGGAGACGGGGCCGACGATGTCGAGGGGTTCTGCCAGCGGCGGGCCGGTGAATGTCACCACGTCCTCCCTGGATTCCAGGGTCGCGTTGTCGCGGGGCCCGGCGGTACGGGAGAGCAGCGGGCCGCCGAGCGACGGTGTCGGGTCGGCCGGGTCGTAGGAAAAGCCGGCCACGGGCGCGGAGTCGGTGGGGGGCTGCCGGGTGAGGTGGCGGTCCGCGGTGGGGAACCAGCAGGTGGTGGCCGGGGACTGCGGCCAGGCATCGAGGTCCCGCCAGGCGTCCTCGCCGCCCATGTGGACCCGCACCGGGGTGGCGCGCAGCCCCGAGGGGTCGTCGCACAGATGGGCGCGCAGCCAGGCGAGGCTCTCGGTGAAGACCTCGGGCCAGCCCTGCTGGAGTGCGGAGGTGTGCGTCCACGGGCCCACGAGCAGAGCACTCTCGCACCCGGCCCGGCGCAGCCGGCCGTACTGTTCGAGGGTCTGGTCGACCAGGGCGTCGTGCCATCCGGTGACCAGAGCGGTGGGAACGGTGAGCCGGTCGGCTGCCTCGGCCGTGGACGCGCCACGCCAGTACGGGTCGTCGGCGTCCGGGTGCGTCAACACCTCGTCCAGCCAGGGGACTTCCTGTGCGAGGGCAGCGACGTATCCGCCGCGCAGCGGCCGTGCGGTGGCGATGCCGCGCAGCCCGCGCTG
The DNA here is from genome assembly GCF_050936705.1 of Streptomyces sp. CA-250714. Taxonomy (NCBI): domain Bacteria; kingdom Bacillati; phylum Actinomycetota; class Actinomycetes; order Kitasatosporales; family Streptomycetaceae; genus Streptomyces; species Streptomyces sp. CA-250714. The sequence continues at coordinate 560,539 of NZ_JBNJMI010000001.1, forward strand.
GAGTCGGAGTGTCGCCCTGGCGAAGGCGGCCACGCCCTGGTGCTGGTACGTCATGCCGATGCCGACGAGGAGCGCGTTCTCCAGGCGGGGCACTCCGTCCGCGTGGAACAGGGCGTAGGGGTCGTGCAGTCCCACCTGGACGGCCATCGCCTTCAGTTCGGGCGGCGGGTCCAGGGCCAGCGCCCATTGCACATAGCCCAGATAACTCGGCCCGACCGTGCCCAGCCTCCCGTCGAACCAGGGCTGTTCACGCAGCCAGGCCACCGTCGCCCGGCCGTCCGCCGCCTCGTTGCGCCACAGATCGAACCGGCCGCCCGAGCCACCGGTACCGCGGCAGCTCTGCAGCACGACGTGGAATCCCTGCTCGGCGAAGAGCACGCCGTACATGGGTGACCACGGCACTCCTCTGCCGTAGGGCGAGCGCACCAGAAGGGTGGGGAAGTCGCCCGGTGTGCGGGGGAAGTAGTGGTCCGTGATCAGCGGACTGCCGTCGGCGGCCGGCACCTCCAGGCCCGGCTCCCAGCCGATGGCGTGCTGTGCGGCGGGGAGACGGCGCCAGGTCGCGCGCAGCATCCGTGCGGACAGCGGCGGCTTCCGCGCCGGCGGGGTCCAGACCTGCCGGGGCGCGGTGTCGTGCGGAGCTGACGTCATTGCTTCCTCCACCATTCCCGTACAACGTACGGGAATTGTAGATGCTTGGATGGCTTCCGCAAAGTGGGATGTCTTCCGCGGGGCTCACCGCCGGCGCGAAGGCAGCACAGCCGGTGCGGAGAAGGGAGTTCGGGACCGTGACGCGTGATGGCGACTCCGGCGGTACGGGCGTAGACCCGCACCAGCTCTGGCTGAGCCCCGAACGGCCGCGTCGGGGCCGCAGACCCGCCTTCAGCCGCGAGGCGATCACGACAGCAGCCGTCGCCCTGGCGGATGCGGAAGGACTCGACGCGGTCACCATGCGGCGGGTCGCCGCCGAGGTCGGAGCCGGCGTCATGTCGCTCTACAGCTACGCGCCCGACAAGGACACGCTGCTGGAACTCATGGTCGACCACGTCAGCGGCGAACTCCCGACGGCGACCGCCCCCACCGGGGACTGGCGCGCCGACCTCAAGGCCGTCGCCCACGACCAGCGCGCCCTGATGCTGCGGCACCCCTGGCTGCCCGCCACCCTGACCACCCGCCGCACGCTCGGGCCCAACACCCTGGCCTTCCTGGAACGCGCACTCGCGGCACTGCGGCCCACCGGGCTGGACGGCGCCGCCAAGTTGGAGGTCTTCTCCCAGCTGACGGCGTTCGTTGCCGGGTACGTCGGCTACGAGCTCACCCAGGCCGGGACCGCGCGGCCCCCCGAGCAGGCCGCGGCCGAGGCCCGCTACCTCGCCACCGTCGCCGCGGACGGCCACCACCCGGAACTCGCCGAGGCCCTCGCCGCGCCGGGCCGCCCGCTGACCCCGGACGCGATGTTCACCCGATTCCTCAACCGCCTGATCGACGGCCTCGACACGGACTGAGTACCCAGGTCACCTCAGCCGGGACCGGCAGCGCTCAGCGGGAGCACGCGCCCCGAAGGGGCGCGCGGAGCCTCCTGGACGGGTGGCGGCGGCTCGGGCCGGGCCGGTGCCAAGAGCGGCGGCCGACAGACCGGCGGCCGTGGCCATGACGGTTCGCCTGCGCAGCGGACGTGAAGCTTCCATTGCATTGCCTCCGGTGGGGGGTTGGGGGGCGGCACAACGCTGGAGTTCTTCTCGGTGCGGTGACACGGGAACCCGGGCGTTCGATATTTCGTACGGCATCCGGTATTGCGTCAGTGACCGTAGTCGGATCGGACGCACCGTCAAGGGGTCGGGAACCGGGAAGAAGCGACCACCACGAGATCCACGACCGCAACAGCAAGGCGCCACTCCCACCAGCCGGGGTCCGGCCGGGGAGTGGCGCCTGGGAAGCGCGTGGGTTCAGCGGGTGGCGGCGAGGACGGCGTCGGCCATCGCCTTCTCACCGGCGGCGTTGGGGTGGAATGGAGCCGCGGCGTTGGTGATGAGCGGTTCGATCCAGCGGGTGCCGACCGGCTTGCACACGTCGTGCCCGACAGACTTGGAGTAGGTGTCGACGTACACGGCACCGTGCTCGGCGGCCTGTTTGGCGATCATGGTGTTGAGGTGCTTGTGGGTGTCGCGCAGCCAGGGAGCGTCCCCCTTGGCGATGGAGACGACCGAGGGGCAGTTGCTGCCGTCGTCGGGCAGGATCGCCGGGTAACCGGTGATCAGGACCTTGGCGTGCGGGGCCCGTCCCCGGATGTCGGCGATGGCCCTGGAGATCTTGGGGGCGGTGTTCTCGATGGTGGCGGCGAGTTCGTCCTTCCCGGTCCAGGTGTAGCTCTTCTTGCACGGCGAGCCGAGCGGGTTGAGCAGCCCGAGGGAGACGCAGCGGACGATGATGTCGCCGAAGCCGATGTCGTTGCCGCCGATGGTGAGGGTGACCAGGTCGGTGTCCTTGCTCAGCGCGTCCAACTGCGGGGTGACGGACGGGAACTGTGCCGAGTTCAGATCCTTCGTGGTGGCTCCTCCGCAGGTGACGTCCTTCTGGGCGCCGGGGCGGAGGGCGGCGCCGGCGACCGAGGGATAGTTGCGGTCGGAGCGCGAACACGTTTGGTCGACGATGTTCGGCACGCCGGCCCCCGACGCGTAGGAGTCCCCCAGGGCGACGTAGCGGTGGACGGTGACGTCGTCCGCCAGCGCGGGGCTCGCACCGAGCCCCGCGCCTGCTGTCACCGCGGCGGTTGCGGTGGCGAGGGCAACGGCCGATCTGGCGCGACAGCTGGACATGCGTGAGCGCATGACGGTACCTCTCGTGAGTGGGAAAGGCGGGGCACGGCCCGGCGGTTACTGGCCAGTTGCACCGAGAGGTAAATATGTGGTCGGCACCACGGGGCGTCAAGAGGGGCGGCAGCACTCGCTCCCCGGTCGCTTCTGCCAGGTGACGGCGGGGCGCGTGCGCTCCGGCACAATGATGGGCGCATGCCCACTCGCCGTGCCGGCGAGCCCTACGAGAAGGAGACGTACGCGGTGCCGACAGGAGTGGCCATCCGGGATGTGCGCGAGCAGCTGTTCGAGGCCGCCGAGCGTGTGCTGCTCCGGGATGGGCCGAACGCGCTGACCAGCCGGGCGGTGACCACCGAGGCAGGCTGCGCCAAGGGCGTACTGCACCGGCACTTCACCGACTTCGACGCCTTCCTCGCCGAGCTGGTGCAGGACCGCGTGGACCGGCTCGACGGCCAGGCCGCGGCCCTCCGTGCCGCCGCAGGGCACGGCACCGTCGCGGACAACCTCACCAGTGCGCTGACGGAGCTGTTCGCGTCGGTCGCGGTGGCGATCGTCGGCCTCGTCACCTCCCGGGACGAGCTGCGCGCACGGCTGCGCCGGACGAGGCCGACAGGCGTTCCGCTGCTGACGGAAGCCGCTGCCATGGTCGCGTCCTACCTCACCGCCGAACGCGAACTGGGCCGTATCGCCGCGGACGACGCCGACATCGACACCCTCGCGCCCACCCTGATCGGGGCCGCGCATCTGCTGTTCGCCGACCGGCACAGCGCACCCCCGCAGACCGAAGCGGTCCGCAGGACGGTGACGACAGTCCTCTCCGGTGTCTCACGGGAACCGCAGGCCTGAACGCGGCTGACAGCACTCCCCCACCAGCTCATCGGGGTTCCGCGCCGCGGCGGAGGGGAAGGCAGCTCACGCCTGCCATCGCAGGACCGTCGACCGCAGCACAGGTGAGGAGCAGCGCGTTGGGTTACGTCACGTCACAGGAGTGGGACCGGCACTACGCGGACGGCCGCGGTTTCCGGCCACTCGGCGAGACCGAACGGGCGCTGCTCGCCAAGCACTTGGCCGCCCCCGACGGCGGCACCGCCCTGGACGTCGGCTGCGGCACCGGTGAACTGGCCCACTGTCTGGCCGGGCTCGGCTACCAGGTGGACGCCGTCGACCAGGCGGGCAGTGCACTGGACCGCGCACGGACGGAGTACGGCGCGGGCGGCGCGGTGCGGTGGCTCCAGCTGGATGTCGAGCACGACGACTTCGCCGAGTTGCGCGAGGACGGCTACGACCTGATCACCTTGCGGCTCGCCTATCCCTTTCTGCGGGACCGCGCTCGTGTCCTGCGCGGGCTCGGTGAACGGCTGCGTCCCGGCGGGGCGCTGGTGGTGATCACGCCGTCGGCGGAGCAGGTGTCCCTGGCCCGGCGGGACATCGCCTTGGACGAGGAGGAGATCGGTCTGCTGGCCGAGGGCTGGGAGCAGGTGGAGCGGTTCGACGCGGACGGTCTCGCGATGCTGGTGCTGCGGGGTGCGCCGCATACCTTCGCCGCGGTGGAGAAGGGCCGTCCGGTTCCGCATGCTGCGGTCGGCGCGTGTGCGGTCGTCACCGACGGAAGCGGCCGGGTACTGCTCGGGCGGTCGGTCGACGGCATGTGGGAGCTGCCCGGCGGCCGTATCGAGCCCGGTGAGTCGTTCGAGGCCGCGGCGGTGCGCGAGTTGGCCGAGGAGACCGGTCTGCGCGCCGACGTCGACGACGCGCGGCTGCGGACGGTCCTGCTGGACGACAACGACGGCGTACCGCGGGTGTCTGCCGTGGTGAGCGTCACCGCCTGGTCCGGCACGCTGACATCGCCCTGTCCCGAACCGGACCGCTTCCGGCGCTGGGAGTGGCACGACCCGCGCACCCTCGCCACGGTCGGGCCGGTCTTCGCACCCTCGGCCCAGGCCCTGGAAGCGGTGTGGCCAGGCGCGCTGCCCGGTCTGCCGCCGCTGCGTTCGACCTCGCCCGTGGCCGACGACTCGACCGACTGCCCGGCGACCCCCGCGACCGACCGGTCGGTCTGCAATTCCCCTGCCCCGTCGGCCGACGGGGACAGCAGCGCTGGGCGCGGCGTGTGGCCGACCGTCGCCGGGCTCGCCCGTACCTTCGACGCGCACGGCGATGCGCGCGGCCAGGAACGCGAGCAGCAGTGGACGTTGCAGGTGCTGAAGCTGGCGGAGGAGACGGGCGAGGCGGCCCAGGCCGTCATCGGCGTCCAGGGCACCAATCCCCGCAAGGGCTACAGCCACGCCTGGGAGGATGTGCACGCCGAGGTGGCGGACGTGGTCATCACCGGCCTGGTCGCCCTCGCCCGGATGCGGCCCGCCGACGCGGCGGACTACCTGGAGCGGCAGCTCGCCGCGAAGGCGGTCAGGTTCCGCCAGACCGTCGCCCACCCGGGGTGCGCGCCCGAACTCCAGCGGCACCCCGAAACCAACAGGCCCCAATGAGTGCTGCGGCAGCTCACCCGTCGGGCCGCAGGCGGGCGCGGTCCCAGGCCGCGTCGCGCAGCAGGCGCAGCCCGTTGAGGCCGACCAGGACGGTGGAGCCCTCGTGACCTGCCACGCCGAGCGGCAGCGGGAGGGTGCCGAACAGGTCCCAGGCGGCCAGGACGGCGATGAAGGTGCCCGCGATGGCCAGGTTCTGCACGACGAGGCGGCGTGCGGAGCGGGAGAGGTTGACGACGGTGGGGATGGCGGCGAGTTCGTCGCGGACCACCACGGCGTCGGCGGTCTCCAGCGCGAGGTCGGAACCGGCCTTGCCCATGGCGATGCCGGTGTGTGCGGCGGCCAGCGCGGGCGCGTCGTTGACGCCGTCGCCGACAACGAGCACCTTGCGCCCGGCCGCTTCCAACTCCCGGACGGCGGCGACCTTGTCCTGCGGCAGCAGTCCGGCGCGTACCTCGGTGATGCCGGTCCGTGCCGCCGGGAGCGCGGCGGCGCGCTCGTTGTCGCCGGTGACCAGCACGGGTGAGGCACCGGTGAGGGTCCTGAGCGCGGCAACGGCCTCGGCGGCGTCGGGCCGCAGCCGGTCGGCGATGCCCAGCAGGCCGACCGGCCGGCCGTCGGCGAGGACGACCACAGCTGTGCGACCGTTCTCCTCCAGTTGACGCACCGTCTCCTGGGCGGCGTCTTCCGGCTCCGTCGCGGACGCGGCTCCGGCGGCCGGCCGGGCGTCCTGGTCCAGGAGGCGGCTGGGTGCGCCGACCTGGATGCGGTGGCCGTCGACGGTGGCGGTGACGCCGAGCCCTGGGGTGGAGGCGAAGTCGTCGGCGGCCGGGAGGGAGAGGCCGCGGGCGCGGGCGGCGTCCACGATCGCGCGGGCCAGCGGGTGTTCGCTGGCCCGCTCGGCGGCGGCCGCCCGGCTCAGCAACGCTTCCTCGGTCAGCCCCGAGCCGGGCAGCGGGCACAGCTCGGCCAGCTGCGGGGTGCCCTCGGTGAGCGTGCCGGTCTTGTCCAGGGCCACCGCGTCGGTCTGCCCGAGGCGTTCCATGACGACCGCGGACTTCACCAGCACCCCGTGCCGCCCTGCGTTGGCGATGGCGGAGAGCAGCGGGGGCATGGTGGCCAGGACGACCGCACACGGCGAGGCGACGATCATGAACGTCATCGCGCGCAGCAGCGTCGGCTGGAGGGCTGCGCCGAGGAGCAGCGGCACCGCGAAGAGGGCGAGGGTGGCGGCGACCATCACCAGGGAGTACCGCTGCTCGACCTTCTCGATGAACAGCTGGGTGGGGGCCTTGGTCTCGGAGGCCTCCTCGACCATGGCCACGATCCGGGCGAGCACCGAGTCGGACGGATCGCGTTCCACCCGGACCCGCAGCGCTCCGGTGCCGTTGACGGTGCCGGCGAACACCTCGTCACCGGACTGTTTGGCGGCCGGCAGCGGCTCGCCGGTGATGGTCGCCTGGTCCACCTCGCTCTGTCCGTCCAGTACGAGGCCGTCGGCGCCGACCCGCTCTCCGGGACGTACCAGGATGGTGTCGCCCACCGCGAGGGTCTGGGCCGGGACGCTCTCCTCGCCGCCGTCGGGCAGCAGCCGGGTCGCGGTCGCGGGAGCGAGGTCGAGCAGGCCGCGCACCGAGTCGGCGGTCCGCGCGGTGGCGACGGCTTCCAGGGCGCCGGAGGTGGCGAAGATGACGATCAGCAGCGCGCCGTCCAGCACTTGTCCGATCGCGGCCGCGCCGAGCGCCGCGACGACCATCAGCAGGTCCACGTCGAGCGTTCTGTCCTTGAGTGCCTTGAGCCCCTCCCAGCCCGGCTCCCAGCCGCCGGTGACGTAGGTGGCGGCGAACAGCGGCGCCCAGGTCCACGCCGGGGCGCCCAGCAGGTTCAGCGGCAGGGCGAGCAGGAACAGCACGAGCGCGGCGAGTGCCCAGCGCGCCTCGGGGAGCGCCAGTACGCGGGTGCGCCGGCGCGGAGCCACCGGCCGTGCGACCGGCGACGGGGAGGGCTTGGTCAGGGTGGAGGCCATGACGAACAGGGGTCCTTCGCTGGGGGAGAAGCGACTCCGTCACCATACAGGAACGATTGAACAGCCATTCATGTGTTCATCTCCGTAGGATGTACCCATGGGCCATGCAGCGAACACCCCCGATGCCGATGCGACCCCGCGCACCCGTCTCACCTCGGAGAACGCGGCGCAGGTCGCCACCACGCTCCAGGCCCTGGCCACCCCGTCGCGGCTGCTGATCCTGGCCCGGCTCCGCGAAGGGCCGTGCGCGGCGACGGAACTGGCCACCTCCGTCGGCATGGAGCAGTCCGCCTGCTCCCACCAGCTGCGGCTGCTGCGGAATCTCGGCCTGATCACCGGCACCCGTCAGGGCCGCTCGGTGGTCTACGCGCTGCACGACAACCACGTCGCCGCCCTGCTCGACCAGGCGCTCTACCACGTGGAGCACCTCAGCCTCGGCCTCACCGACGCCGCTGAGGGCACCGTCGCCCGGCCGGACGGACCAGCCGCACAGCCGGACGAACCGCAGCGCGCTCTCGCCGAGTCGTGACGGAGACCGCTGTCCGGTGAAACGCCCGGGTGCCGGGGAGCGGCGTCAGAGCGAGGGCGGCGGGGCCGGGACCAGAAGGTCGCTGCGGCGGGTCGGACGGGTGAGGGCGAGCAGCGCCTGGTCGTCCTGGGCGGGTCCGGCACTGTGCCGGTGCACGTCGGTGACCAGGAAGTCGAGGACGGTCCGCGCGTCCGCCGGGTAACCGGTGTTGCGCCGATACGCGTCCAGCATCTGCGAGACCCGGTCCGCCGGGTCGTAGAAGGTGCCACTGCGGTCCCGCGCCTCGGTGACTCCGTCGGTGAAGCACAGCAGCGTCGCGCCCGGGGGAAGCTCGTAGGTCTCCACGGGCGAGATCCAGCTGCCGAGCGTCGTGATCCCCAGCGGCGGCGCCTCCTGGCTGGGCTCCAGCACCCGGGCACGGCCCGCCGGATCCAGCAGCAGCGGTGGCGGATGGCCCCGGTTGACCAGCCGCACCTGCTCCAGGTCCGGGGTGAACTCGACGAGCAGCGCGGTGGTGAAGCCCTCGGTCTGTTCGAGTCCGCCCTGCCGCTGCCCTTCCCGTACGAGGGTCTCCTCCAGGGTCTCCACCACGGTGGGCAGGTCCGCGCAGTGGTCGGCGGCGTAGCGGAAGGCGCCGATGTCCGCGCTGACGACGGCGATGGCGGACAGCCCCTTGCCGCGTACGTCGCCGACCATCGCGCGCACCCCGTACGGCGTCTCCTGGACCACGTACAGATCACCCCCGATGAGGGCCGTCTCGTCGGCGGGGACGTACCTGGCCTCGACATGCAGGCCGCCTGTTCGCTGCGGCGGCGTGGGCAGTACTGCCTGCTGGGCGACCTGGGCGGCGTGCCGGGCCTTGTCGGCGGTGGCGTGGTGGGAGCGCATGGTGCGGTTGAGCCCCACCGCCAGCGCGGTGATGGCCACCAGGGTGAGCTGGGTGCCGATGCCGCTCTGTGGCCCGAACGTCCCGTCCGAGTAGGACAGCCCGGCGTGTGCGGCCATGGCCGCGATGCCCACGGCGATGATGGTCAGCGGCTCCAGCACCGGCGCGGCCACCACCGGCGCGACCGCCAGCAGGGGCGCCGTGGAGACCCAATGACGCGCGAGCAGATCGAGCCCGACAGCGAGCACGAGCACCCCGGCGGGCACCCACCGGTAGATCCGTCGCCACACCCACACCTCACTCACCCGAACATCCTGCCCGTCGATCGTGCTGCTGCGCGCTTACCCGCACCGCCGGTGCCGCAGGTTCCGGCATGCGGCCCCGGCGGTGCGGGCACGGTGGCGACCCGGTGAGCACACCCGGCCACCGGCCCCGCCGGTATGGACGGAGCTGCTGCGAACCGAGCTATCTGAGGAGCCACTTCCTGGTCAGTTCCAGTACCTCCGCACGGCTGCGGCCATCGTGGTCCACGGCGATGAACTGGTTGCCGATCCGCAGGGAGACCGCGAGCATGCAGCGGACCTCGACTTCGCTCTCGTCGGCACAGATGGCGGAGAAGAGGGAGCGCAGATACGCCATCCGCCGGTTGTCGACCCGGTGGAGCCGCTCCGCGACGGCTTCGTCGCGCCGCGCCCAGTCGCGGACCGCGAGGTCGGCGACGACGCCCGTCACCGGCCCCTCGCTCGCCGAGGCGAGGGTGAACAGCCGCTCCAGTCTCTCCCTGGCATCTCCCCCGGCACGCTCCACCCGCTCGATCACTTCGTCCGCGGCCGCACGCTCCCAGGTGTCGAGCATTTCGGTGAGCAGTGCCTCCCGGTTGCGGAAGTATCCGTAGAAGCCGCCCTTGCTGACGCCGAGCGCCTGCGCCAGCACCTCGATGCGGACCGCCTCCGGGCCGCCGGATGCGAGTGCGCGCAGCCCCTCCTCGATCCACTTGCCGCGAGGCGTGCGGGTCACGCCCATGCTGTGTCTCCCCTCACGTCTCCCCGAGCCTTCCATACGGAGCCGTATCCACGGGGCCACTTCGATCTGTACGCAATCGTATGGCCCCCGGGTGAACCCGGGGGCCTGGGCAGCTGCCGCTGAGGACGTCGTGAGGGTGGCGTTCTAGACCGGGGTCGGGAAGCCGAAACGCACATCGGTGAGCTGTTCCGACACCTCCCACAGGCGGCGGCCGGTTTCCGGGTCGGCCGCCTCGGAGGACAGCCGCACCTGGGTAGGGCTGCCGCGCAACTCGGCCGGTCCGTCCGGCCCGACGAACCCGCCGCCCGCCACGGTCGGCTCGGTCGCGGCGTACAGCTGGGGCAGCGCGCCGCGGTCCGGGGTCTGGGCGAGCAGCGGATTGCCGATACGGCCCAGCAGCAGCCGCCAGATGCCGGTCGGCGTACCCCGCTGGAGGTTGGTCGCGGTGTAGCCGGGGTGGGCGAGCACACTGCGCACCGGGCTGCCGGCCGCGGCGAGCCGCCGGTGTAGCTCCCGCCCGAAGACGGCGTTGGCGAGCTTCGACCGGCTGTAGGCGCCCATGGGCGAGTAGCGGCGTTCGCCGTTGAGGTCGTCGAAGTCGAGCCGTGCCTTCCGGTGGTTGACCGAAGTCACCGTGACCACCCGGGGATCCCGCCCGGCGGTCAGCGGGTCGAGCAGCAACCCGGTGAGCGCGAAGTGGCCGAGGTGGTTGCAGGCGAACTGCAACTCGTACCCCTGTGCGCTCAGCGAGCGGGGCGGGGCCATCACACCGGCGTTGTTGACGAGTACGTCCAGCCGCGGGTGATCGGCACGGAGCCGGTCGGCGAAGGCGCGGACCGAGTCGAGATCGGCCAGGTCGAGGTGGCGCACCTCGAGACCGGCGTCCGGCTGCTCGGCGGTGATCTCCGCGACGGCCCGCCGACCCTTGTCCACGTCCCGTACCGCGAGGACCACATGCCCGCCCCGGCGGGCGAGGGCCCGGGTGGTCGCCAGGCCGAGGCCGCTGCCGGCTCCGGTGACGACGAAGACCCGTCCGGTCTGGTCGGGGATCTCTTCGGCGGTCCAACCCTGTTTCCGAGTCATGCGGCACACCTTGCCTCGGGTGGCACTTGGTGTCAACTGCGGCAGTTGGCGTCGTAAAAGGCATGCGGCTACGATGTCCCGGTGACTTCCCGCGGAGTGAGCCTCGCCCAGCGCAAACGTCAGCTCGTCGCCGACGAACTGACCGAGGCGGCGCTGCAACTGCTGGCGCTGAAGGGGTTCGACGTGGTCACCGTCGACGAGATCGTGGCCACCGCGGGCGTGTCCAAGCGGACGTTCTTCCGGTACTTCGCGTCCAAGGAGGACGTGGTCGTCCAGTTCCTGGCCGACATGGGCACCGATGTCCGGGCGGAGTTGGCATCCCGACCGCTGTCCGAACCGCCGTCCGTGGCACTGCGGCACGCTGTCTGGGTCCCCCTGGCCGCTTGCGCCGACCATGCCGACCGGGCGCTGCGGGTGGTGCAGCTGATTCTGCGTACGCCGGCGCTGCACGCACGCTTCCTGGAGCGCCAGGCGCAGTGGCGCGCCGATCTGGCGACGGAGTTGGCACGCCGCCTGGAACTCGACGGGGAGGCGGAGCTCTACCCGCAGTTGGCCGCCGGGACGGCCTTGTCCGCCTTCGACGCCGTGCTGCAACGGTGGAGCGACAGCGACGGCGCCGAGGACCCGGCCGCACTGACCGACCGGGCCTTCGCCGTCATCGGCCCGGCCCTCGACGCCGTCGGACGAACGGCCCCTCCAGGGCGGTGAGTTGACACGCCCCTGCCTGCGGTGACGTGACACGCGGGTGTGACGGGGTTCGCGGAGGGGCCGTCCTGCGGGGGGGGCTGGATCAGGCAGCCGGGGCGGGCAGCGAGCCGAGCCAGTCGGTCAGCAACCGGTTGATCTCCTGAGGGTGCTCCTGCTGGATCCAATGGCCGCAGTCGTCGAGCAGGTGGGAGGCGTGCAGTCCGGGGAGCGTAGTGGGGTAGGCCTCGATGGCGTCACGCATCCAGGTGGTGGAGGCGTCCAGGGCGCCACCTGCGAACAGCGACGGCTGGGTGAGGGGGGCGCCGTCGAAGTCGGCGAGGTCCTCCCAGTCCCGGTCCATGTTGCGGTAGCGGTTGAGCGCACCGGACAGACCCGTCCGCTCGAACTCCGCGGCGTAGAAGTCGAGCGCGTCCTCGCTCAGCCAGCCGGGCAGCCGCCCGGTCGGGAACCGGTCGCGCATCAGGCCGCCGGGGGCGATGAAATGCGGGTCCGGCGCGCCGCGGCCGGGCATGGTGTCGGCGGACAGCGCGGCGTAGATGCCGGCGAGCCAGCCGCGTACATCGGGTTCGATCTCGGCTTCGGCACGGCCGGGCTGCTGGAAGTAGGAGACGTAGAACTCCTCGTCGCCGCCCACCCGGGCGAAGACCTCGGTGGGCCGGGGGCCGCCGCGCGGGCTGTAGGGCACGCTCAGCATCCCCACAGCGCGGAAGACGTCCGGCCTGAGCAGGCCGGAGTTCGCGGCGATGATTGAGCCCCAGTCGTGTCCGACGACCACGGCGGTCGACTCGCCGAGGGCGCGCACCACCGCGACGTTGTCCTCCACGAGGTCGAGCATCCGGTACGCGGCCACCTCGGCAGGCTTCGAGGAGCGGCCGTAGCCCCGTACGTCGAGGGCGACGGCGCGGTATCCGGCGGCGGCCAGTGCGGGCAGCTGGTGGCGCCAGGAGTACCAGGACTCGGGAAAGCCGTGCACGAGCAGCACCAGCGGACCGCTGCCCTGTTCGACCAGGTGGATCCGGCCGGCCGGCGAGGGGACCAGCCGGTGTGTCAGGTCTTGCGTCAGGTCCGTGGTGTGCGGCGACATATGCCCTCCGAGGCTGCTGGACTCCCGGACACCGTGCCCGGGCCCGGGCCGGACACAGCCGCCGGTCGGCCGACCGGCCCGGTGACGATCATGTGGCCCACCCGCGCCCGGATGCCAGCCCTGTTGCCGGACCGGCAAAAACCGCGGCCGGCCCGGGCCCGGCCGTCACGCCAGCGGCCGGTCGCCTGCCGGGCGGGACCACCAGGTGGCCTCACCGCGGGTGACGTCCGGCAAGGTGCGCTCCGCACGGGGGACGTTGCGGGCCGGGATCGTGCCGTTGAGAGCGCAGGTGTCACGGCCCGGCACGGTGTCGGTGAGCAGCGCGCCCAACGCGGTCAACGCCCTCGTCACCTGGGGGAGGGTGTCAGCGGGGACCTCCAGCTCGAAGGAGTGGTACGGCTCGTACACGCGCGTGCCGGCCCGTTCCAGCGCGCTGGCCAGCACCAGCCGGGTCAGACCGCGGAAGTCGGCTGCCGTACTCACAGGACCGGCGAAGCCGGAGCGGACAAGTGTGACGACGCAGTCGGTGACCGCCCAGCCGTGCGGGCCGGTGCGCAGCGCGGCGTGCACGGATTCCTCGACGGCCCGGTGGAAGGCGTACGGGAGGGCGCCCAGCTCCGTCTCGTAACGGAAGACGGTGCCGCTGCCGCGCGGGCCCGGCTCGACGCGCAGTCCGACGGTGGCCCAATGGCCGCTGGACGCGGGGCTGTTGCGTCCCGTCGCACCGATCCCGTCGTACGCCTCCCCGGTGCCGGTGGGGCGTTCGCGGCACACGGTGCGGCTCGGGGTGAAGACCACCTCGATGCCGTACTCCTGGGCGAGCGTCGCCGCGATGACCTCCTTCTGCACCTCGCCGTACAGCAGTACCGAGGTGGCGCCGTCCGCCTCGGTCCGCGCGTGGAGGAGCGGATCCTGTTCGGCCATGTCCGTCAGCGCGGTGTGCAGCCGGGCCGCGGCCGCGGGGCCGGGGTCGGCGGGGCGGACGACGGACTGGAGGGTGGGCGCGGCGAAGTGCGGGCGCCGCTCGGTGCGGTGGCCGCCGCCCTCGCCCTCGTCGGTGCTCTCCCCCAGGCGGTCGCCAACGCGGACCTGGGGCAGTCCGCCGACGCGCCCGATGTCCCCTGCCCTCAGGCGCGCCGGATGCCGTCCGGGGTCGCCGACCACCTCCAGGGCGGTGATCTGCCCGGCGGACTCCTCGCGGGTGCCCTCCGGCGCGTCCCGGTACAGCGTGACGCGCTGCCGCAGCGTCAACTCCCCGGCGAAGAGCCGGACATACGCGGTCTTGGTGCCGGAGGGACCGCGCTCCACGGCGAAGACGGTCCCGCGCGGCTGGGCGCGTCCGGGGTCGGTGCGGCCCTCGGTGGGGGCATGTACGGGAGCGCCGGGAAGCAGTCGGGCCATCCCCTCGATGAGCGCCCCGACGCCCTCCCCCGTCAGTGCGGAGCCGAAGTACACCGGGTGTGCGGTCCCGTCGGCGGTGTGCGCGGCCAGTGCTGTGCGCAGCTCGGCTGCGGTGAGCGGCGGCCCCTCGACGACGCGTTCGAGGAGGGTGTCGTCGTGCTCGGCCAGCGCCTCGGCGACCCGGTCCCGGTCGTGCGGGTCGGTGTCCAGCCGGAGGGGCAGCGCCCGCGCTTCGCGGGTGCCGAGGCTGTGGACGAGGCTCAGCGGGACGATGTGCGGCGCCAGTTTGCGGCGTACCTCGGCGAGCAGTCCGGCGTACCGGGCTCCGAAGCGGTCGATCTTGTTGACGAAGAGCAGGGTGGGCAGCCCGAGTTCGCGCAGGGTCCGCATCAGCACACGGGTCTGCGGCTGGACGCCTTCGACGGCGGACAGGACGAGTACGGCGCCGTCCAGCACGCCGAGGGCCCGTTCGACCTCGGCGATGAAGTCGGAGTGCCCCGGGGTGTCGATGAGGTTGACGGGGGTGTCACCGACGGTGAAGGACGCGACGGCCGAGCGGACGGTGATGCCGCGTTGCCGTTCGATCGTGCCGGTGTCTGTCTGGGTGCTGCCGGCGTCGACGCTGCCGAGTGTGCGGATCGCGCCGGTGTCGTAGAGCAGCCGCTCCGTGAGGCTCGTCTTACCCGCGTCGACGTGCGCGAGGATGCCGATGTTGCGGGTCCGGGAGCGGGTGTGCGGGGTGCGGGCAGCGGTGGAGTGCCCTGCCTGGGGTGCGTGCATGGATGCGGGAGTCCTCGAAGTCCGTCGGCCGGTGGGGGCGCTGGATGGTTTCGAGGAATCGCCGCATGTCACTCTCCCGCGGTGCTGGTCAAGGTCGCCGACATCCTGACCGGCCCGCCAGCCGGACGCAAAGGATTTTCCGGCGCGGAAGATCTCCGGGCAGCCCGTGCGCCGTCGTCACCGCGCCAGGCAGCCCCGCAGCCCGTGCCCCGTCGTCACCGCGCCAGGCAGCCCCGCAGTCCGTCGAGGAACGGCGTCAGGCGCAGGTCGTAGTGCTTGGTCAGCGGCTCCAGGTCGGCGACGAAGTCCTCCAGCATGAAGTCGAGCGCGTCGGGCGTGATCAGCGGCCCGGGCAACCGCGCCAGCAGGTGCGCGCCGGGGCGGGCAACCCGGTCGGCGACATCGACGACCGGGCGGCTGCGGCCTGCCATGCGCAGCGCGGTGGTGAGCATGGCCCGCATCGTCATCCGGTCCGGTCCGCCGATCTCGAACGTCCCCTCGGGCGCCCCGGGTGCCGCCGCCTGCGCGACGAGGCGGCCGACGTCGTCGACGTGCACCGGCTGGTGGTTCTGCCGGCCGCCTTCCGGCAGCGGCAGGACGGGCAGATAGCGGCAGGCCCGGATGACGCGGTTGATGCCGTTGTCGCGCGGGCCGTAGACGAACGCCGGTCGGACGACGACGTGCTCCATCCCCGAGTCGGCGACGGCGAGTTCGCCACGGCGGATGGCGCGGAAGTACGGTTTGGCCGGGTTCTCGGTGACGCCGACGCCCGCCACGTACACATACCGGCGTACGCCGGCGGCGCGGGCCGCCCGTACCAGCCGCTCGGTGCCCAGTCCGTCGTACTCCAGGTAGGTGTGCCGCTGCCGCGGCTTCTCGAAGGGGTAGTTGGGGAAGTTGGCGCTCTGCACCACGACATCGGCGTCCTCGACGGCCGGGCCCAGCGTGGTGGGGTCGAGCATGTCGCCCCAGCGGTAGCCGTCGTGCCGCGCCGCCAGCCGCGCGTCGTGCGTGACGACGACGACGTCCCAGCCCGCCTCGCGCAGCGCCTCGACGCAGGCGCCGCCGATGAATCCTCTGCCGCCGACGACGGCGGCCGTGCCTCGCTCACCACGTGCGGTCATGTCTCATCCCGTCGGCGACAGAGTTCGGGTTGGGGGTCGGGGTCGGAAGGCGGCGCCGGCTACAGCATCATCATCCGCATCCGCGTGCCCAGGGACGGCACGGACGGGGAGGCCAGCTCGCGGTAGAAGCGTTCGGCCAGCTCCATGTCGCGGGCCATCCGCCGCATGGCGAGGTCACGTGCCGTGCGCGCGCCCGGCGTGCTGCTGCACAGAACGCGGGCCCACTGGTTGGAGATGCGCTGGGCGTAGGCGGTACGGGCCTGGCGGCGCTGCTGGAACGCGGACAGCCGCGCGGCGCAGAAGTCGCCTGTGCGGACGGCCTCTTCGGCGACCTCGCGCAGCAGTGGCACATCCTCCAGCGTGAGGGAACCGCCGAGCCCCAGGTGCGGCAGCATCCCGTGCGCCGCGTCGCCCATCAGTACGGCGCCGTCGGTGGTCCAGCGCGGCACGGTGATGGTCCACGGGCGGACCACGACGGCACGCTGGAGCTGGTCGTAGGCCGGGGCGTTCGCCGGGTCGAGGTCCGCGTACTGCCGCAGGGCGCGGTCGGGGTCGCCCGCATCCGACTCCCGGGCGACGGTGTAGAGCCAACTGTGCTTGTCACCGAGGCTCACGCACCCTCCGGAGCCCGCCCGTGAGAGCGCCTGCCGGGACTCCTGGACCGGCAGCGGGCCGCCGACACCGGTGACGACGACCTGCCCGCGCGGCTGCCAACGGGAGGACCGGAGCCCCAGCTCGCCGCGGAGGCGGGAGCCGGAGCCGTCGGCGCCGATCAGCAGTGGCGTACGGAGGCTCAGCGGACCGTCGGGACGCTGGAGCCGCATCGACCAGGTGGCTCGCTCGCGGCTGAGGGTCCAGTCGTCGACCGAGTCCAGAATCCGCACCCCGGCGCGCAGGGCCGCGTCCCGCAGTACGGATTCCAGCCGGGAGGGCAGAATTCCGAGAAAGGTGCCCGCACCCAGCTCGTCCAGATTCACCCGCAGCCGGCTGCTCCCGCGGTTGGCGACAAACCAGGTGAGGGATTCCAGTTCGGCGCCGTTCCGCAGTGCTTCGGGAAGCGCTCCTAACCAGCTCAGTGTCCGCGTTCCCGGCGGCCAGAGCAGAAATCCGAAGATGTCCGCCTTGGCTTTGCGCCGCGACTCGACGATGACGGTGTCGATTCCGGATTCGGCCAGTGCAATGCCCGTGGACAAGCCGGCGAGACCACCGCCGACGATGGTGATATCGGGTTTCTCCACAGCGGGACGTGCCACGTCACTCACCACATCCCAACGTTCGCATCCGGGTGTGCGCCGCGCAAGACACGGGTTCACTCCGCCCGGATCGCGTACAGGCTCTGGCCCGCCACGAGTTGGTCGGTGCGGATGCGCCGGAAGCCGGCCTCACGCAGCTCGGGCGCCAGCTGGCCGGGGGTGGTCAGCGCGTAGCACCCCCGGGTGCAGGCGAGGATCAGATCCAGGTTGAGGGCTGTCGGGTTGCTGGCGTGGAACATCGAGACCAGCACCAGCGTGCCGCCCTCGCGCAGCGCGCCGCGCAGGGTGCGCAGGAGTGCGGGGCGCTCTTCAGGTGCGAAGTAGTAGATGTTGTTGAGCAGCAGGACCACGTCGTACGGGCCGTCCAGTTCGGCCTCGCGAACGTCGCCCTGACGGACGCCGAACCGGTCGTGAAGGGACCAGCCGCGCAGGTTGCGTTCGGCCAGTTCGACCGCGGCGGGCTGGACGTCGAGCCCGGTGCCCGTGCTGCCCGGCCTGGCGGAAGCCGCCCGCAGATAGACGCCGGAGCCGCAGCCGACATCCAGCACATGGCCTCCCGCGGCCTCGCTCACGGCCTCGCGTACGTACCCGGAGATCACGCCCTCCGCGATGCGGGACGACTCGGCGATCACGCCCGCGTACCGGGGCAGGTGGTCGCCGAGTTCGCCGCCGCGAAGCGTCTCGGGCAGCTCGCGGTAGACGGTGGCGTGGTAGGCGGTCTGCTCCTCCAGGAGGGCGCGGAGCACGCTGCCGTTGCGGCCGACGAGGGCGCGGGCCCGCTTGCCCTTGAGGGCGTAGGTCCCCGGGGCCGGAGAGTCCGCCGCGGTCCCGGAGACCCGGGAGGAGACCGACAGCTCCCCCACCGAGACGCCGAGCTCGAGAAAGATACGGAATTGCTCGGTCCGGGTGATATCGAGCCGCTCCGCCAGTTCGGCGCACGGGGCCGGCGACTTCAGGGCCTCCAGCAGCCCGAGCTGAACGGCGGCCGAGAGGAAATGTGTCCGCGTCAGCTGCTGGGAATCCCGCAGCAGAAGTGCGTGGGCGGCCGGATCGGGTTGGCCGAACGCCGCGCGAAGGGTCCTGCTCCATTTGCTGGAAGGCACGCCGAACCTCCTGCTGTTCGCCCGGTGGCGAGGAATTGACAGGTGACCGCTCAGCGTAGAACTCCCCCTTGACGCCTACCAGATGACCGGTAGCGTCGTTTCCCGCCGAATCCGGGACGGCCGAATCCGGAGCGTGGCGTACGACGGCGAGAACCGAACCCGGCGTTCGACGTCGAGAACGCCGGCCCTGCGGAGCGAGGAGAACACGGGTGGCGGAAGCGGTGGAAGGCAGACCCTCGTCAGCAGCCCGGGAGCATCGGCCCGGTACCGCTCGCCGTACGTTCGTCGCCGGTTCGCTGGGCGCGGGGGCGACCGTGCTCGGCTTCGGCGGGTCACCGACACCGGCCGCGGCGGCCGAGCGGCGCCGGGTGGCGGTCCTCGGCGGCGGGGTCGCGGGCCTCACCGCGGCCCAGGAGCTGACCGAGCGGGGCTTCGAGGTCACCGTCTGGGAGCGCAAGGAGCTGGGCGGCAAATCGCGTTCGATCCCCGTCAAGGGAACCGGCACCGGCGGTCGGCGCGATCTGCCGGGCGAGCACGGCTTCCGGTATGTGCCGGGCTTCTACCACCATCTGCCGGAGACGATGGCCCGCATCCCGGCCGCCGGCAGTGACGAGGAGAGCGTCCACGACCATCTGGTGGCCCAGGCGGGCGTGCTCTACTCGCGCTCCGGTGGCCGCGAGGACCTCCAGCTGGAGTCCAACCCGGACGATCTGCCCTCGCTGGAGGAGATCCAGCGGCTGGTGATCGCGCTGGTCCAGCAGCTGGGTGCCGTACCGGCGGACGAGACGGCGTTCTTCGCCCGGCAGATCGCCGTCTTCGCCACCAGCGGGGAGAAGCGGCGGTTCGGGCAGTGGGAGAAGACGCCCTGGCGGGACTTTCTGCGTACGGACGAGATGAGCGAGGAGTTCCGCAGGCTGTTCGCGGACGGTCTCACCACCCATCTGGTCGCCTCCCGCCCGGACATCGCCTCCACGCGGGCCACCGGCATCCTCACCGAGCTGTACTTCTACGCGCTCGCCGGGCGGGGCAGCACCGGCACGCTGGGCAGGGTGCTGGACGCGCCGACCAGCGAGGCATGGATCCAGCCGTGGGTGGCGTATCTGCGCCGCCGCGGGGTCCGGTTCCGGGTCGGCTGGACGGTGGAGGAGCTCGCCCTCGGCGCCGACGGGCGGCTCTCGGGTGCCCTGGTGCGCGGGCCCGGCGACGAGCGCGAGCGCGTCGAGGCCGACTGGTATGTGTGCGCGGTCCCGGCCGAGCGCGCCCGCAAGCTGTGGAGCCCCGCGCTCCGCAAGGCCGACCCGGCGCTGGCCCGCATGGACAAGCTGCGTACCGAGTGGATGAACGGTATCCAGTTCTATCTGGACAGGCCCACCCCCGTCCTCAACGGCTTCGTCGACTACCTCGACTCCCCCTGGGCGCTGGTCTCCCTCAGCCAGGCCCAGTACTGGGACCGCGACCTGCCGGCCGAGTACGGGGACGGCAGCGTCGCCGAGTCGTTCTCCGTGAACATCGCGCAGTGGGACGCGCCGGGCATCGTGTACCGGAAGCCGGCGCGTGAGTGCACTCCGGAGCAGATCGCCGAGGAGACCCTCGCCCAGATGCGGGCGGCGCTGGAGGACACCGGGCGCACGGTGCTGCCCGAGAAGTCCGTCAAGAGCTGGCACCTCGACCCGGCGATCAGCTACCCCGGCGGGGGCTCGACGGCAGCCAACGACGAGCCGCTCATCGTCTCCGAAGCCGGTTCCTGGGACTACCGCCCCAGCCACCGCACCGCCGTTCCCAACCTCTTCCTGGCCTCCGACTACGTCCGCGACAATCTGAGCTGCGCGACGATGGAGGGCGCGAACGAGACGGCCAAGAGAGCGGTCAACGCCCTCCTGGAAGCCGCGGGTTCCGACGCCGACCCGTGCACGGTGCACGAGCTGTATGTGCCGCCGGAGCTGCGGTTGCTCCGCAAGGCGGATGACGCCCGCTATCGCCTGGGCCTCCCGCACATCCTGGACAAGCCCTGGCCGCTGTAGCGCGGAAGGCCGGTGGACGGTACGGCCGGTCGGCGACTGTGCGCCCTGTGTGCCGCGTGTGTGCGCCGCGTGTGCCGCACGGGGACTCAGCGGCGTCGTAGGACCATGTGCAACCCGCCCTTCGGCCGTAGCGTGACCGTCGGTTGGAGGCGGGGTACCCCGCCGGGAACGAGATCGAGCCGGAAGCGCTGGGCGATCACGGCGATGGCGGCGGTCATCTCCAGCAGGGCGAAGACGTTGCCGACGCAGCCTCGCCGCCCGCCTCCGAAGGGGATGAAGGCGTACCGGGGCCGGCCGGGGGCGGTGCCGGGCAGAAAGCGGGAGGGGTCGAATCCTTCCGGGTTGTCCCAGGCTGCCGGGTGCCGGTGGACGAGGTACGGCGGGACGGCGACCGTGCTCCCGGCCGGAACTGGTACGCCGTCGATCTCGTCGTCCTCCAGGGCGTCCCGCTCCAGTGTCCAGAAGGGCGGGTAGAGCCGCATCGCCTCGCTGAGGACGGCCTTCGTCCACACCAGCCGGTCCAGGTCGGCGAGTTCGGGTTCGCGCCCGCCCAGCACCGTGTCGACCTCCTCCTCCAGCCGTCGCCGCGCCGAGGGGTGCGCTGCCAGCAGATAGCAGGTCCAGGTCAGCACGGTGGCGCTGGTCTCGTGGCCGGCCATGAGGAACGTGACGATCTCGTCGCGCAGTTGGCCGGGCGTGATGGCCGAGCCGTCCTCGTAGCGGGCCGCCAGCAGCGCGTCGAGGAGGTCCCCGCCGGCTGCCTGTCCGGTGGAGCCGGCGCGGCGGCGCTCGGCGGCGAGCTGTTCGACCACCTCGTCGACGGCGTCGACCGTGCCGCGCCAGGTGCGGTAGCCGGGCGTGGTACGCAGCCCGAGCCGGGGCGCCGGAAGCAGCAGCGGGTTGCGCATCGCGGTCGTCGCGAAGTCCTGCATCCTGGTGACGGCAGCCGAGACGCGCGCCCCCGTGCCCCGCAGGTCGGCGCCGAACAGCGCCTCGCCGACGATGGTGAGGGTGAGCAGGCTCATCGTCTCCGAGACAGGTACGAGCGTGCCGTCCGGCTGCCCGTCCCACTCCTGGAGGGTGCGCCGGACAGCGCCCACCATGCCCGGCAGGAAGCCGCTGACCCTGCGGTGCGAGAAGAGCGGCTGGATGAGTCTGCGCTGCCGCTCCCACAGTTCGCCTTCGCTGGTGACCAGGCCGTCGCCGAGGAAGACGCGCAGTGGGCGGTAGGTGGCGGCCTTGCGGTAGTTGTCCTGGCGCGAGACGAGGACGTGTTCGGCGTGCGCGGGGTGGCACAGCAGGAACAGCGGACGCCGGGGCAGCAACGGGACCCGTACCAGATCGCCGTAGCGGCGGTAGAGACCGATGGCGGCGGTCAGCGGGTCGCGCCCGATGGCGGCGAGCAGTTGCGGCACCTCGCGCGGTCGGGGTCCGGCGGCACGGCGGGGGCGGCGGTTGTCGGGCGTGGCCGAGGACGTGTTTCCGGCGGACGTGGCCGTCACGGCACCCTCCGTCGCAGTGTCATGGCCATCTCGTGCAGAGGCCGCAGGGTCACCGTCACCTTCGGTACGGGCTCGAAGCCCGGCAGCAGATCCAGCCGGTACCGCTGGGTGATCATGGCGAGGGCGACGACGACCTCGATCAGCGCGAAAGCGTTGCCGATACAGCCGCGCTTGCCGCCGCCGAAGGGGATGAAGGCGTGCCGATGGCGCCCGGCGGACCGGTCGGGCAGGAAGCGCGCGGGGTCGAACGCTTCGGGGCTCTCCCACACGCCGGGGTGCCGGTGCAGGAGGTACGGCGGGGTGATGACGGTGTCTCCCTTGCGCACGGGCCACCCGCCCACCTCGTCGTCAGCGGTCGCGTCGCGCTCGACCGTCCACACCGGCGGGAAGAGCCGCAGCGACTCGTTGAGCACGGCCCTGGTCCATACGAGCTGCTCGGTGTGCTCGGGACCCGGTGGCCGCCCCGCCAGCACCTTGTCGACCTCCTCCTCCAGCCGGGCACGTACCTCGGGAGCGGTGGAGAGCAGATAGAACGTCCAGGCCAGACAGGTGGCGCTGGTCTCGTGTCCCGCCATGAAGAACGTGACGATCTCGTCGCGCAACTGCCCGGGGTCGATTGCGGAGCCGTCCTCGTAGCGGGCCTGAAGCAGCGCGTCCAGCAGGTCGCGCCCGGCGCCCTCGCGGCCGGGCCCGCCGCGTCCCTCGGCCCGGTCGGCGATGACGCGGGCCACCACCTGGTCGATGGTGTCCTTGGCCCGGTCCCACTGCCGGAAGCCGGGGCTGGTGCGGCGCGCGGCGCGGGGTGAGACCCAGGTCAGAGGGTTCTTGATGACCTTGGTGACGGCGTCCTGAAGGGTCTCAACCGCGTGGTAGACGCTGTCCCTGTCCCCCGTCAGATCGGCGCCGAAGAGGCTGGCGCCGACGATGTCGAGGGTCAGCCCGCTCATCGCGTTGGTGGCGTCGACGACGGTGCCGTCCGGCTGCGCGTCCCACTCGTCCAGCATCCGCTCCACCGACGCGATCATCAGCGGGCGCAGCGTCTCCACCCGGCGGTGCGAGAACAGCGGCTGGATCAGCCGGCGTTGGGTCTCCCACAGTTCGCCGTCGCTGGTGATGAGGCCCAGCCCGATCCACTCGCGCAGCGGACGGTAGGTGAACGCCTTGCCGTACCGCTGGTCGCGGTCCACCAGGATGTGCTCGGCGTGCTCGGGGCGGCAGAACAGGTGGATGCCGCGACCCGGCGCGAGCGGCACCCGCACCACGTCCCCGTACCGGCCGACCGTCTGGTACATCGACCGCAGCGGATCGGAGACCGCCAGCCGCAGCAGGCCGGGTATCCGGTAGGGCCGCGGCCCCGGTGCCCGTCTCATCAACTCGCCCCTACTCGTATCCGATCGCCTGCACCACGTTGAGCCTGCCCGCGCGCCGGGCAGGTGGGACGGAGCCCGCGAGGGCGATGAGGATGGCGCCGACCGCGAGCCCGAGGGCTGCCGGGGCCACCTTGAAGGGGATGTCCATCGCGAGGGTCTTGGCCATCACATCGGCCGACAGATAGTGCAGCGCGGTACCGACGACGAGCCCCGCCAGTCCGCCGAGGACGCTGACAGCGGTGGCCTCGGTGAGGATGACCCGGCGTACGTACCGTCTGCTGCTGCCCAGGGCGCGGAGGATGCCCAGTTCGCGCCGGCGCTCGACGACGGACAGCATCAGCGTGTTGAGCAGCGCGAGCCCGGCGACGCCCGCGATGACCCATTGCAGAGCGAGGGCGAGCGAACCGACCTGCTTGACGGCGGATTCGGTGGCCTTCACGCTCTCGCTGCCGTCGAGGACGTGCACCGGGTACGGCTGTGCCTTCGTCTGCTGCTCGATCCGATCGCGCACGGCGGCCTTGTTTGCTCCTGGCTCCAGGATGACCTCGTAGTAGGAGGCCCCTGAGGGCCCGTACCACTGGGCGATGCGGTCCAGGGAGAGCGCGATGAGGCCCGCGTCCATGCTCACGTAGTCGACGATGTCGGCGACCCGGATGCGCTGTTCACCCCGGGCCGTCGGCAGGGTGAGCATGTCGCCCTCGGACAGCCCCTTCTCCTTGGCGTACGTGCCGGAGACGACGGCCCCGCGGCCGGCGAGGAGTTCCGCGCGCGCCTTCTTCGACGCCAGGCGGTAGGCGGTGGCGTTGCTGGGGCCGTCCATGCCGAGCAGCAGGGCGCGCTTGCCCGGCTGGTTGAGGTAGGTGAACTGGCCCGCCACCACCCGCCGCACTCCGTCGGTGTCCGCCAGCTCCCGCTGGGACTCGCGGGGCAGCAGGGGGCGTACGGGCAGTACGTCCTTGGCGGCGCGCTGCACGATCAGGTCCGAGTCGGCGAGCGTGGAGACGTTCTCGGAGGCGGCGTCCACCGTGTTCTGCGAGGATCCTGTGGTGGCCACGCCGATGGCGACTGCGAGCAGCACCGTCATGAACGTCGCCCAGGCCCTGCGTGGGGCGCGTTCCACCGCCGACGCCGCGATCCGGCCGCTGGGGCCGAGGCGGCCGGCGAGCCGGGCGACGGTGCGGGTGATCGGGCCAATCAGCGCGTAGGCGAGCAGGATCACGCCCAGCAGCAGCAATGAACCGCCGCCGAAGGAGCGTTCGTCGTCGAAGACGGCCGCCGTCACGAACGCCAGGGCCACCAGCACGACACCGAGTCCGAGGGCCCACAGCCGCCCGGCGCGCCGCTGTTCGTCGTCGCCGGTGTCGGCCGACGGGTCGGCAGTGCGCATGGCCTCCACGGGCGGCACCCGCGAGGCGCGGCGGGCCGCCAGCCAGGAGGCCGCGAGCGAGGCGGCGACGGCTGCGACGACGGCGGCGGGTACGGCGCCCGCTGGCACCGCCAGCTCGACCTTCGCGTCCACCGCGTCGGTGATCACCGGCGGCAGCGAGTCGATGCTGGCGCCCGCCATCGCGTAGCCGAGCGCACTGCCGACTGCGGCACCGACCAGTGCCAGCAGCAGCGACTCCAGCAGGAAGTCCCGCATGACGGGGCGGCGCCTGGAGCCCAGCGCGCGCAGCGAGGCGATCTCACCACGGCGCTCGGCTGCGGCCATGTTCATGCTGTTGAAGATGAGGAACGCTGCGACGACGAGTGCCATGAAGGCGACGAGCAGGGTGATGTTGCGGACCATCGCGGTGGCGTCGTCAGCCTGGTCGGCGCGGAACGACGGATCGGCGACGAACGCGCCGGGGCCCAGCTCCTCGGCCAGCCGGTCGCGCAGCGCGCCGGTGTCGGTACCGGGGTCGGCGACCACCAGGACCGACTCGACGCGGTCCCCCAGTCCGGCGAGGCGCTGCGCGACGGGCAGCGGCGCCACCAGGTACGCGCCGTCGTTGACGCTCTCGGCGGCGTCCCCGCCGAGCGTGCCGGCCACGGGCGCCCGGTGCGACTGGCCCGCCATCGACGCGACCCGTACGCTGCCGCCGTCCTCGGCGCCCTTGACGCCGGGGCCGGCGAAGACGGCGCCCGGCTCCGCCCCCTTGGCGGCGTCCCGGGCTGCGTCGGCGGCCACGCCGGACAAGTCGCTGTCGAGGGCGCCGGCCGCGCGGTCCGCGCCGAACAGCAGCATCCGCTCGCCGTCGACCTCCACGGGTGAACGCACCAGCGGCACCGCCGCCTTGACGCCTTCCAGCTCGCGGGCGCGGTGCACGGCGGCGGTACTGAGCCCGTCGTCCGTACGGCCGGTGATCTCCACGTCGGCGTTCCCCGCCACCTGGCCGGCCAGCCGTCCCGAGGAGCCGCCGACCGAGCCGTAGATACCGAGTACGGCCACGATGAGGGCGGCGGCGACGGTCAGTACGCCGAGGGACAGTGCGGTGCGGGCGGGATGGCGGCGCAGATAGCGGAGGTTGAACAGGCGCAGCCGGGCCGCGAGGACGGCAGGCCCCGCCGTCCTGGGTTTCCGTACGTCAGCGGTCACGGCCGGTGCCCCTCCCCGACGAACTTGGCCACCACGTCCTGCGGGATGCCGTCCGCGACGATGTCGCCGTCGGTCAGCAGTACGGCACGGTCGCTGCGCAGTGCCGCGTCCACGCTGTGGGTGACCATCACCACCGAGCGTTCGGACCCGTCGTGGGCGAGGGAGGCCAGCAGGTCGAGGAGTTCCTCACCGGTACGCGAGTCGAGGTTTCCGGTGGGTTCGTCGGCGAGGAGGACGCCGGGGTCCATGATGAGGGAGCGGGCGATGGCGACGCGCTGCATCTGGCCGCCGGACAGTTCGCCGGGACGGTGCTCGGCGCGGTCGGCGAGTCCGACGCGGTCCAGCAGCGCGAGGGCCTCGTCCCGGACGGACCTGAGCTTGTCGCCGTCCAGCAGCCGCGGGACGGCGACATTCTCCCACGCGGTCAGCGCGGGCAGCAGGTTGAAGAACTGGAAGACGAATCCGAAGCGCCTGCGCCGGATGTCGGAGAGCGCGTCGTCGTCGAGGCCGGCTAAGTCCGTCTCGTCGAGCAGCACTCTGCCCTCGGACGGGGTGTCGAGCGCACCCATGACGTGCAGCATGGTGCTCTTGCCCGAACCGCTGGGGCCGAGCACGGAGACACACTGCCCGCCCCCGATCGTCAACGTCACGCCGTTCAGGGCGCGTACGGGCTGGCGTCCGCGCTGGTAGTCGTGCACCACGCCGTCGAGCCGGAGTGTGGCCATGTACGGGTCTCCCCTCTGCCGAGGCGGACCGCCATGTGCGGGACCTGGCGGCCTGATTGCCGGGCCGGTGCATCCGTGCGGAGGACAGTCTCTCCGAGACGAAACCGCGAATCCAATGGATCATCAGGGCTCGGCATCGTCATGGGCCGGTGCGGCGTCGCGGAGCGCGTGCCGGGCGATCTTCCCGGTGGAGGTACGCGGCAGCGCGTCGACGAGGTGCAGCACCCGAGGCTGTTTGTACCGGGCCAGTCCGGCGCGCAGGTGAGTGCGCAACTCCCTGCGCAGCGCCTCGGGTCCGGCATCGTCGGCGCCGTTGTGCGGTCTGATGTAGGCGATGACGTCGGTGGTGGCGTGCTCGCCCGGTACGCCGACGACGGCGCACTCGGCGACCGCGGGGTGCCGCAGCAGGCAGTCCTCGATCTCGGTCGGAGCGACCTTGAGGCCGCCGACCTTGAGGATGTCGTCGGAGCGGGCGACGAAGGTGAAGACGCCGTCCGCGTCGCGGCTGAGCTGGTCGCCGGTACGCACCCAGCCGCCCACCATGGTGGCCCGGGTGGCGGGTTCGTTGTTCCAGTAGCGGGCCGCGTTGGCCTCGCCCCGTACCCACAGATGGCCGATCTCGCCGGGCCCCAGCGCCCGTCCGTGCTCGTCGCGCAGTTCCGCCTCGAAACCGGGCACCACGGTGCCGCAGCAGCCGGGCGGGGTGCTGCCCGGTTCGGCGGCGATGAAGATGTGCAGGCATTCCGTGGAGCCGAGGCCGTTGACGATGTCCGCACCGGTGGTCTTCCGCCACCGTTCGGCAAGGCTGACGGGCAGCGGCTCCCCCGCCGAGACGTACTGCCGCACGCTCGTCAGATCGACGTCCCCGCCGCTGCGTTCGGTGACGGTCAGCATCGCGGAGTAGAGCGCGGGCACCGCGCACAGCACGGTGGGGCGGCAGCGGGCCACCAGCCGCAGGACCCGTGCCGCGTCGGCGGATTCGGGCATCAGCAACGTGGCGGCGCCCGCCGCGAGCGGGAAGAGGAAGGAGTTGCCGAAGCCGTAGCCGAAGGAGAGCTTGGCCGCCGACAGACATATGTCGTCGCGGGTGAGCCCGAGGCGCGCGGGGAAGGTGCCGAGCACCGCGAGCAACCCCCGGTGCAGGTGGACGACGCCGCGCGGGGTGCCGGTGCTGCCGGAGGTGTACTGGATGACGGCCATGTCGTCGACGCTGACGGGGGCGACGGGGCACTCGTCGGACGCGGCGGCGAGTCGGTCACCGAGCGTGGGTTCGGGCCCGTCGTGCTCAGCACCGGCCGTCGCGACCCACACCTGACGCGGCCAGGTCGCTCCGGCCGCCGCCCGGCCCCCGGATACGGCGCGTACGGCGGCGAGTTGGCCGGGTCCGACGACGGCGAGCCGCGGACGGCAGTCCGCGAAGATCCGCCCGTAGTCGTCGGGGGTGAGCTGGGTGGCCAGCGGCACGGGGACCGCGCCCAGCCGCAACAGCCCCAGCACACAGGCGAGGTAGTCGGGGCTGTCGGGCAGGACGAGTGCGACCCGCGTCTCATGTCCGACGCCGGCGGCGGCGAAGGCGTTGGCGGCGCGGCAAGCCCTGCGGTGCATCTCGCGGTAGGTGACGTGTTCGGTCTCGGTGAGCGCACAGAGCGCGTCGCCGTGACCGGCTGCCACATGGTCGTCCAGGAAGCGGTGGACGCTGTTGCCGTCGGGCGGTACGAGCGCCGCGGAACCGCCGTCGATACCGCTGCTGGTGCCGTTTCCGGTCGTCATGCGGAGTGACCTCCCTCGGGGGACGGGCCGGTGGAACCGGTGGACGGGGTGCCGGTGCGGGACGTGCCGAGGACGAGGGCCGCGGCATAGCCGCCGGGCTCCGTGTGGGTCGCGGGTCGCGGGGCCGTCGGGGCTTGCGGGGAGGCCGCCGGTTCGCGGGATGCCGTGGGTTCCGGGGTCGGCGCTGGCTCCACGGTGAGCACCAGCGCCGTGTCGTCCGGCATAGCGCCGTGGTGCAGGCCGAGCACGGTCAGCGCGGCCTGCACGGCGCCGGTCGCGCCCGCGCAGTCCCCGAAGGCGGCGTCGACGGCCGGGGCCGGGAACACGGGCGGGGTCGGCGCGCCGGGCGCGGTGTGCGCCACTCCGGCCTCGTCCAGCGCGGCGTGCGCGGCCCGTTGCCCCGGCCGGGTGGCGGCCGGGCCGAACGCCGAGCCCGCGCCCAGCACGCGGGCCAGCGGCCGGGCACCCCGCGCCCGGGCCACCTGCGCGTCCTCCAGCACGAGGACCACCGCCGCCTCACCGGCGACGGTTCCGAAGCCGGCACCGTCCTCCGCACCTGGGCCGCCGGGGCCGAGTTCCTGCCCGGCGCGGCGGCGGGCGGTGAGTTCGGCGTGGCCGAAGAGCTGGACTCCGCCCGCGAGCATGGTGGTTGCGGCACCGGAGGCGATGGCGCGGGCCGCGGCGGCCAGCGCGTCGAGCGCTGCGGCGCGCCCGGTGGAGAGGGTGAGGTTGGGTCCGGCGGCGCCGGTGAGGATGGAGACGGCGGAGGCGGGCGCGTTCAGCCCTGTCTGCGGGCCCTGCGCCGGGTTGACGCCGCGGACGCCGCGCGCGAGCCGGGTGGCGAACAGTGCCGCGTAGTCCTCCAGGCCGCCGCTGGTGGTGCCTGCCGCGACGCCGACGGACGGCTCCTGCTCCCAGGAGCCGGGCAGCCCCGCGTGCCGGCAGGCGTTCACCGCGGCGACACCGAACGCCTTGCTCTCCGCGCTCAGCGTCCGCAACCCCCGCCTGCCCAGGTGTTCGGCCGGATCGTACGGCGGCAGCGCGGCCAGCCGCACCGGGGCGGCCTGCGGCTGCCCGGGCGGTGCGGGCAGCGTCCGTACCGCGTCGCGGCGGGCGGGCGCGCCCTCCGCCGCACGCTGCCGCAGCACCTCGTGGCCCAGGCCGGCCGAGGTGAGCGCGCCGATTCCGGTGACCACCACCCCGGTCATGCCCGCTCCCTCCCGGGTCCGCCACGTGCCGCCCCGCTGCCGGGCCGGGTGAAGACCACGCAGCAGTTGTTGCCGCCGAAGCCGAACGCGTTGTTCATGGCAGCGCGCAGGGGCAGTTGCCGCGACTGCCCCCGCACCAGTTCGAAGTCGCCGGTGAGGCAGTCCGGGTCGGGGGCTGCCACGTTGGCGGTGGGCGGAACGACGCCGTCCCGCAGGGCCAGCACGCACGCGGCGGCGGCGAGGGCTCCCGCGGCGCCCTGCGCGTGGCCCAGCAGCGACTTGAGCGCGGTCACCGGCAGCGGGCCGGCCCGGCGGGGGCTGCCGAAGACATCGGCGAGGGCCCTGGCTTCGGCGGCGTCGTTGGCGAGCGTCCCGGTGCCGTGCGCGCTGACGCAGTCGATGTCGTCGGGGCCGAGGCCCGCCATGCGCAGCGCGGCCCGCATCGACCGGGCGGCGCCCTGGCCCCGGGGATGCGGGGCCGTCATGTGGTGGGCGTCGGAGTAGTTGCCGTGCCCGGCGACGACGGCGTGCACGGGGGCGCCCCGGGCGCGGGCGCTGTCCTCCGCCTCCAGCAGCAGTACGGCGGCGCCCTCGCCGAGCAGCAGCCCGGCGCGGTGGGTGTCGAAGGGCCGTACGACGTCGGGGGAGAGCGCGCGGAAGCTGGTGAACATCAGGAACATCGCCTCGGAGAGCTCGTCGGCGCCACCCGCGAGCATGGCGTCGGCGCGGCCCTCGGCAACGGCGTCCGCGGCCTGGGCGATGGCGCCGTTGCCCGCGGCGCAGGCGGTGGGCAGCAGCAGGTTGGGCCCGTACAGCCCGAAGGCGGTGGCCGGCAGTGCGCTGATCCGGAACGGGTTGTGCGCGGGCGGAACCGGGAATTCCGGCGTCGTGCCGGGTGTCCGGTGTGTCTGCTTCCGGAGGTACGCGGCGCGCAACGGGCCCTCGATTCCCGGCCTGTTGCCCACCACGATGCCGAACGAGGTACCCACCCGGGTGTCGTCGTACGGGCCGGTGAGGCGGCCGTGCCCGTCCCCGAGGCCGCCGTCTTCCAGTGCCAGCCGGGTGGCGGCCAGCGCGAAGGACTCGCTGCGGGTCAGCGGGCCGTGTCCGTACGCCTCGTCGGGCCAGGGCGGCGCCCAGTCGCGGATCTCACCGCCCCGGTGGGTGAGGCAGTCACCGGTGTCGAAGAGGGTGACGTCGCCGGTGCCGACGCGCCCCTGGCGGGCGGCGGACCAGAACTCCTCGGCTCCGGTGCCGAGCGCGGAGACGACTCCGATGCCGGTGACGACGACGCGACGGCGCGGGGCCTGCCGCATTCACACCCCCAGCGCGCGCCGGGTGACTTCCACGGCCGCCTTCACCGAGGTCATCTCCGTCTCGTCGGCGACGGAGTACTCCACTCCCAGCCGGTCGCGGAGGGCGGCGACCAGTTCGAGGCGCAACAGTGAGTCGCCGCCCGCCGTCTCGAAGTCCGTCTCGTCGGCCAGCTCTTCGGGTTCCAGTTCGAAGATGCGCAGCGCGGTCTCCCGTACGACTGCGCGGATCTCCTGCTCCGTCCTGGGGGTGGTCATCCGGTCCTCTCCTCTCGTTCCGGTGCGTATGCGGCACGGGCGGCCGGCTCTCCTCGCCGCCGGTGGGTTCCGCGTGCCAGTGCGGCGGCGGTGCGTACGGTCTCCCGGCGGATCCCGCTGGACCAGTGGAGGCGCTGGGTGGTGAGGGCCCAGAAGGCGAGGCCGCCCACGAGCCCGGGAAGGAGCTCCCACCGGGGCGCGTACAGGGGCGCGGCGAGGGCCAGGGTCAGCACCCAGTACTGGTAGAAGAACTCCCTCGTCGCATGCCGCTCCTGGGGCGTCGCGGCCCGCCACAGACAGCGGCCCAGCGCCGCGGCGACCGGGATCAGCAGCAGCCACAGCCAGAAGCGCGGCGGGAATGCACCGCTCAGCGTGAAGACGGCGACGAGGACGTAGGTGGAGCCCACCATGGCGGCGGCCAGCCAGGCACCGTGCCGGCGCAGCAGGTCGACCCACGCGCTGTGGTAGCCGATGCTGGCGTCCCCCGCCAGATCGGTGAGGTCCTTGGCGCCGCCCAGCGCGAGCAGTGTCACCATGCCGACGATGAAGAACGGCAGCCCGTACCCGGCGAAGTCGCGCAGCACGGCGGCGTCCCAGTGGTCCTGCGCCAGTACGGTGCCGATCACGAACGTGCCGCCGAAGTGGAAGGTCAACAGCAGCGGCGCGAGCCACCGGTTGCGGGAAAGCCGCAGCCCGTAGGAGTAGTTGACGCCGCTGAACCCGGCGAGGAAGAGGAACAGCGCCAGCCACCAGTCCGGGTGCGCGAGGAGCAGCACGACGTCCAGCACCAGCACCGTGCCCCAGCCGACGAGCGCCGCACGCCGCAGCAGCGGGAAGCCCGCACGGTGGCACAGAGCGGTGCGCTCGGGCCGGTTGATCTCGTCCTCGGCGCGGTCGGCGAGCCGGTTGAGGGACTCCGTGCCGAGGCCGTGCGCGCACCAGTAGACGGCTCCCAGTGCCACCCACTGCCAGCGTGCCTGGCCTTCGGCGACGAGGGCCGTGTAGTAGGGCAGGAAGTACAGAGCTGTGAACCGGACGCTGCTGGCGCGCAGGATCGCGCCTGTTCTGGTCAAGAGATCGCAACCCCATGGTGGTGGACTGCTGCGGCGAGTGGTCTGCTCGGTGGCGGTCCGCCGGGCCGTCGAGTGCCCGACGGCGGCTGCCCGGCGCTAGCCGGCCCGGTGGGCGACGCCCGCGCACAGCGCTTCGAGGGTGTCCCTGGCGGGGCCCTCGGACAGCGGTGCGAGCGCCGCGCGGGCACGTGTGATGTAGGCGTCGAGCCGTTCGCGGGTCTGCTCCACGGCGGGGTGGCGGCGGAGCAACTCGGTGGCCTCGGCGCGCTCTTCGGTGGTCAGCCGGGAGCGGCGCTCCGTTCCCGGTACGGGGCCGAGGAGGGCTCGCAGCCGCTCGCTGTCCTGGCCGGTACCGCTCAGGGCGTACAGCAGCGGAAGCGTCGGCGCGCCCTTGAGGAGGTCGGTGCCCTGACGTTTGCCGGACCGCTCCTCCTCGCCGAAGAGGTCCAGCAGGTCGTCGGAGATCTGGAAGGCGACCCCGAAGGCGTCCCCGTACTCCTCCAGCGCCCGTACCGTCGTCTCGCCCGCACCCGAGGTGAGCGCCCCGAGGCGGACACAGGCACGGATCAGCGAGGCGGTCTTGTCGGAGACCATGGTGACGTAGTAGTCGGTCGGGTCCTCGCCGTCGGCGGGTCCGGTCATCTCGCGGATCTGCCCGGTCACCAGCCGTACGAAGGTCTCGACCTCCATCCGCGCCTCCTGCCGCGGCACGGCGGCCAGCAGCAGGAACGCCTGCGCGAAGAGGAAGTCCCCGGTGAGGATGGCGACGGCGTCGCTCCACCGTGCGTTGACGCTGCTGCGGCCGCGTCTGAGGGAAGCGCCGTCCAGGACGTCGTCGTGGCACAGCGCCGCCGCGTGCACGAGTTCGCAGGCGGCTGCCGCACGCAGCACGTCCGGATCGTCGGGGTCGCCGAAGCGGGCGGCCAGCAGTGTCAGCATCGGGCGGTATCGCTTGCCGCCCGCGTCGATGAGGTGGCGGGACGCCTCGCGCAGCAGTGGCGCGTCGGAGGCGATGGAGTCGCGGATGAGTTCTTCGACGACGGCCAGATCGGCCTTGAGCGCGCTCGCCAGCTCCTGGTCGGTCAGCGGGGGCTGTCCCGCTAACGGAGGCTGTTCGGCATGCTGCTGCCCTGAGCTCACACCTTCCCCCTGTCTGTCCAATGACCCGCCTCGGCACGCCCGCGCCTGGTGCGGCGTCAGAAGGGAGACGGTCGATTCGAACGTGACTGGTGCCTTTGCCAGAGTACGGAACTCACGGGCTGGGCAACAGGGGTTCGTGTGAGGCGGGTGCCGGGTGCTGCGCGACCCAACGCCCCTTGCGAAAGCGGAAGTTGATCCCCCGGTCGGTGAGTTCGAGCGTGGACTCGTAGGGGCTGCCGGTCCGTGTTCCGGCGTCTCAGCGCTGCAGCAGTCCGCGTTCCAGCGCGACGACCACAGCATGGGTGCGGTCGCTGACGTCGAGCTTGGCGAACACCCGCAGCAGATGGGTCTTCACGGTGGCCTCGGCAATGTGCAGCCGGCGGCCTATGGCGGCGTTGGAGAGCCCGTCGGCGGCGGCGGAGAGCACCTCCACCTCCCGGGAGGTGAGCGCGGCGGCGGCCGGTCGCCGCATCCGGGCCACCAGGCGTTCGGCCACCCGGGGCGCCAGCACCGTCTCGCCCCGGTGCGCGGCGCGGATGGCGTCGACGAGTTGTTCCCGGGTGGTGTCCTTGAGGAGATAGCCCACGGCACCCGCTTCGACGGCGCGTTCGATCTCCTCGTCGGTGTCGTACGTGGTGAGGATCAGCACCCGGGTGGGCACGGGTGCGGCGACCACGCGGGCGGTCAGCTGCACCCCGTCGAGGACCGGCATCCGCAGATCGACGAGGGCGACGTCCGGCCGGAGCGACTCCACCAGGGCGAGCGCCTCGGCGCCCTCGCCCGCCTCGCCGACAACGGTGATCGAGGGCTCCGGGGCGAGCAGGGCCACCACGCCGGCCCGCATCACCGTGTGGTCGTCCACCACGAGGACCCGGACGGCGTCGTCGTCCGGGCGCTCAGGGCCGGTACCGCGCCTCATGCCGCGGCCTCCTCGGTGACGGGCAGCGCGGCCAGGATGCGGGTGCCCTCTCCGGGCGCGCTGGTGACGGTCAGTTCGCCGCCCAGCTCAGCAAGTCGCCGGTCCATACCGTCCAGCCCGAAGCCACGGGCACGCTCCACCACGAAGCCCTTCCCGTCGTCCGTGATCTCCAACTCGATGCGGTCGGCGTCATGTGTGAGCAGCAGGCCGACAGTGGAGGCCGCCGCGTGCTTGCGGACGTTCGCCAGCGATTCCTGGGTGCAGCGCAGCAGCGCGATCCGCGTCGGCTGGTCGCAGGCGACGTCCTGGAGGTCCGTCTCGACGTGGATTCCGGTGTCCTGCGCGAACCGGTCCAGGGTTCGGCGCAGGGTTGCCGCCACCGACCCGGGCGCGATCCCGCTGCGTGGCGCGGAGCCGACCAGGACGCGGGCTTCGGCCAGGTTCTCCCGGGCCGTCCGCTCGATCGACTCCAGCTGCCGCAGGCTCTCGCCGGGTGCCGCCGGAAGGTTGTCCTGTGCGGCCTCGGCCAGTACGACGATGGAGGCGAACCCCTGGGCGAGGGTGTCGTGGATCTCGCGGGCGAGCCGCTCGCGCTCCTCGGCCGCGCCCTGCCGCTGGTACGCCTCGGCCAGCTGCCGCTGTGCGCTGGCCAGTTCGGCGCCCAGCCGGTGGGCGCGCTCCTCGCCCTGGGCCACCAGGCGCCGCACCCACAGCCCCAGTCCGACACCGGCCGCGTATCCGAAGGCGGTGATCACCAGGTCGCCGGTGAAGAACTCCGGATTCCACTGCTCCCGCGGCAGCCCCGCGACGACGGAGACGACTGCGGCGGCACCGCTCCACAGCACCGGGGCGCGCGAGCCGCGTGCGTGGATCCAGAACAGCGGCAGCGACACCACGAACAGGGCCGCGCCGCCGCCGAGCAGCGCCGACAGCACGGCCATCCCGGCGACGAGCACGACCAAGAACGTCCCCGGCCGCACCGTCGGCCGCTCCGTGCGGCCGCGCAGACCGACGTAGCAGAGCCCGAGCACGGCCAG
Source organism: Streptomyces sp. CA-250714 (assembly GCF_050936705.1). Classification (NCBI taxonomy): domain Bacteria; kingdom Bacillati; phylum Actinomycetota; class Actinomycetes; order Kitasatosporales; family Streptomycetaceae; genus Streptomyces; species Streptomyces sp. CA-250714. The sequence goes on from NZ_JBNJMI010000001.1 coordinate 595,749, forward strand.
TACCACCCATGCGGTCAGCCGTGTCCCGAGGGGGTCGTCGGCCACGCCGATGACGGGAGGGGCCAGCCCGAACAGCACCCAGGTGACGGAGTACCAACGGTGGAACGTGGCGGCGGAAGCCCGTTCGCCGAGCTGGGGCCAGGGACGCATGAGCTCACCCTATGCGGGCCGGCAGCGGCGTCTCGGGGGCGGCCGGGAGAGCCGGTGCCCGGCGCGCGGGCCACCAGGAGCGTTCGCCCAGCAGCAGCATCAGCGCCGGCAGTACCAGCAGCCGGATGACGAAGGCGTCCAGCAGCACGGCAACAGCGAGGCTGAACCCGATCTGTTTCATCTCGATCAGGTGCAGCGCCGCGAAGCTCGCGAACACCGTCACCATCACGAGCGCCGCGCTGGTCACCACTCCGGCGGAGCCGCGTACCCCCGCCATGACGGCCTGCCGGGTGGGCAGTCCGGACTGGGCCGCCTCCCGGATCCGGCTGATCACGAACACCTGGTAGTCCATGGAGAGGCCGAAGAGGATCACGAACAGGAACAGCGGTACCCGGGAGCCGACGGAGCCGGTGGAGGTGAAGTCCAGCAGCCCCTCCGCCCAGCGGTGCTGGAAGACGGCGACCAGCACACCCAGCGACGCCGCGGCCGAGAGCAGATTGAGCAGGACGCCGACCAGGCCGAGGACCACCGAACGGAACGCCCACACCGTCATCGCGAACGTGACCAGCAGCAGCGAGCCGACGACCAGCGGCAGTTGCTGCTTCTGGTGCGCTGGATAGTCGACGTAGCGTGCCACGTCACCGGTCACGGCGATCTCCGCGCCCGGCAGCGCGGCCGCCGTGTGCGGTACGTAGCGGTCCCGCAGCCGTTCCAGCGAGGAGCGTGCCTCGTCGGTGCTCACATGGTGCGGAACGGGCAGTTGCAGCATGCTGATCCGGCCGTCGGCGGAGACCCGGGTGCGCGGCTTGCCGCCGAGCGCCGGGTCGGACTCGGCCTCCCGGGCCAGCTCGTGCAGCGCCCTGGCCACCTGGTCCGCGCGGTCCGCGTCGGCCCGCACCACGACCTGGTGGCCGGCCTTCAGTTCGGGGAACGCCGCATTCAGCCGGTCGAAGCTCTGCATCGCGGCGACGGAGCGCGGATGCGTCTCGCGGCCCATGTCGGTGAGGCTGATGCCGAGTACGGGCGCCGCCAGGGCGAGCAGCCCGGTCACGGCGAGGGCGAGGGCGGCGGCGGGCCGGCGCTCGACGAGGCGGAGCACCGTGCCGGTGAGCCTGCCGCCACCGCGGCCCTCGCCGTTGCCGTTCGCCGGTCGGGTGCGGCGGCGTATGAGCCGCCGGGTGCCGCGCTCGGCACGCCGGGCCGCACGCCGCTCGGCGCGCTCACCCATCACGGCGAGCAGCGCGGGCAGCACGGTCAGGGAGCTGACCACGGCGACGACGGTGACGACGATGGCGCCGGTCGCGAGCGAGGAGAAGATGACGTCGTCCGCCAGGTAGAGCGTCGCGCTGGAGAGCGCGACCGCCAGGCCCGACCAGACGACGGCGCGGCCCGAGGTGGCCGCCGCCAGTTCGACCACGGCGGCCGAGCTGAGCCCGCCGCCGGCACGGGCGCGCTCCTCCCGCTCCCGCTTGAGGTAGAAGAGCGTGTAGTCGACGCCGACGGCCAGCCCGATGAGCAGGATGACGTTGGTGCCCACGCCCGCGTCGGGGAAGACGTGCGAGGCCAGCATCGACAGCCCCACGGCGGCGACGATGGACGTCAGTGCCAGCAGCAGCGGCACCAGCGCCATCGCCACCGAGCCGAAGACCAGCAGCAGCGTGATGAGGGTGACCGGCAGTGCCACCTTCTCGGTGCGGGCGAGATCGTCCGAGCGCAGCCCGTCGACGCCCTTGCTGATGGACGGGCCGCCGGTCTGCTCGATCCGCAGGCCCGGATGGTCCGCGGCCGTCTTCCGGGTCTGCGCCAGCAGCGGATCGAGATGTTTCTTCCCGTCGAGTTCGGAGCCCTTCATGGTCACAGTCACCCGCAGCGCGGCGCCGTTCGAGGCACGTGCGGGCGCGCTCACGGAGCGGACTTCGGGGAGCTTCCGCATCCCGGCGGCGACTTCCCGGGCAGCGGCGGGCGCCTCCGTTCCGGACAGCGAACGGCTCGTTCCGGCGCCCGGTGCCCGGGTGATCAGGACGTGTTCCACGGGCCGTTGCTGGAGTCCGCCCTCGGCGGCCATGGACTCGGCGCGGCCCGCCTCGCCGATGCGGTAGTCCTCTGTGGTGGCGGCGTTGGCTCCCGCGGCGATCCCGGCGCCGAGGCACAGCGCGACGAAGAGGAACCACCCCACGATGCCCTTCCAGGGGTGCGCCGCACTCCAGCGTGCCGTGCGTACAACAAGATTCTTCATGGGAAACATGCTGGTCGCGGGCGGGTTGGCGGCGACAGCACCGGCAGGTTGAACCTGCCGTCAACCGGTCGGTGGACCCCGGTGGTTCCTCTTGGTGCACCGTCGGCCCACCGTCCCGGTCCGTACGGAGCGCAGGTGTCAGCGGGCGGTGCCACCGTCTCGGTCCGTACGGAGCGAAGTGTCAGCGCGCGGTGCCGGGTGAGGTGAGGGCCGCGATCACCCGGTCGAGTTGCGCGGCCGGGTCCGGGGCGCCCGGCCAGCTGGTCATCAGCAGGTGGTGGGCGGTGGCGACCAGAGCGAGGGCGAGTGCCTCCGGGTCGGCGTCGGCGGCAACACGCTCCTGGCGCTGCTCGGCGGTCAGATAGGCGGCGACGGATTCCTGGACGGCGGTGAAGCCGGGGGCTCCGGCGGCCATCGCGTCGCGGAAGCGGGCGGCGGCACCGGGCCGGGTGAGGGCGATGCCTGCCATGGCCGGGCCGCCGGAGGTGAGCAGGGCGCCCATGACCGTGGTGAGGTTCGCGGCGACCGTCTCCTGGCCGGCGCGCTGCGGCAGTTCGGCGGCGATTGCGGCAGTACGCGCGAAGCGGTCGAGGACCAGTTCCGCGACGAACTCGTCCAGTCCGCCCGCGAAGTGGGTGTGCAGCATTCCCTTGGCGCAGCCCGCCTCCTCGGTGACGGCCCTGCTCGTCAGCGCGCCCGGACCGCCGCGGGCGACAACGCTTTCGGCAGCGGCGAAGAGACGTTCACGGATATCGGGGACGGCCACGCCACGAGGGGACATCAGGGACCTTTCGGAGAGGTAAGCGGTACGGGTGGACAGTTTGGGCGCGTGCCCATACATTCATTTGGGCACGCGCCCATACTAGTCCGGGAAAGCCGAGGTTCGTCATGCAGCAGACCGCCAACACCAAGCAGGAGCAGGCGTGGAACGGTTACGAGGGCACCCACTGGGCCCGCAACCAGGACCGTTGGGACGCCGTCAACGAAGGTTTCAACCAGCCCCTTCTCGAAGCCGCAGCCCTCGCACCCGGCGACGCCGTGCTGGACATCGGCTGCGGCGCGGGGGCCACCACCCGGCTCGCCGCCCGCCGTGCCGTTGACGGGCACGCCACCGGGCTCGACATCTCCGGCCCTCAACTGGAAAGCGCCCGTGCCACCACCGACGCGGAACGCCTCGGCAACGTGGCGTTCGAGCAGGGCGACGCCCAGGTCCACCCGCTGGCCGGCCGCGACTTCGACGTGGCGATCAGCCGTTACGGCGTGATGTTCTTCGCGGATCCCGTTGCCGCGTTCAGCAACATCGCCCGCGGCCTGCGCACCGGCGGCCGGCTCGCGTTCGTCTGCGCGGCCGACGCGGAGCGGAACGAATGGCTCCAGGCGCTCGCCGCGCTGCGCGATCTCCTGCCGCTCGGCGGCTTCGGCGTGACCGGCGGGCCGGGCATGTTCTCCCTCGCCGACCCCGCGCGGATCCGCGAGGTCCTGACGGCGGCCGGCTTCACGGACCTCGCCGTCCAGCACGCGGAAGCGGATGGAAGGTGGGGCCAGGGAGCCCGGGACGCCGCGGACTTCCTGCTCGACTCGGGCCCCGGCCGCCAACTGCTGGCCCAGGTGGACCAGGAGACCGGCACGCGGGCCCGCCAAGCGCTGACCGAGCGCCTGCGCCCTCACGAGGACCCCCAGGGCACGGTACGGCTGCGCAGTTCCGCCTGGCTGGTCACCGCCGTGCGCCCGTGATCGCGCGGCACCCGTGACACGTAGGAAATTTCCTACGTATAGTGGCGGCATGAACATCACGCACGCCAAGACCGTCACCGTGCCCGTCTCCGACCAGGACAGGGCGAAGGACTTCTACGTCTCCACACTCGGATTCGAGGTGCTCGCCGACCAGCAGATGGGCCCGGTGCGCTGGCTCCAGGTCGCCCCTCGCGGAGCCGAGACCAGCTTCACCCTCGCCTCCGCCGAGCAGGGCTTCACCCCGGGCACGGCGCGCGGCATCATCCTGGAGACCTCGGACCTCGACGCCGACTGCGCGGGACTCGCGCAGGCCGGCGCCGCGGTCGAGGGGCCGGACGAACTGCCGTGGGGCCGCCAGGCCACCCTCGTCGACCCCGACGGCAACAGCTTCGTACTCGCCACGCCGACGCCGTCGGAATCCCGGGCCTGAACCGATGGCCGCGACCGGAACACAGGACGGCAAGGTCTTCGCGGCGCTGGCCAGCCCGGTGCGGCGCGAGGTACTGGGACTGCTGCGGGACAACGGCCCGCAGCCCGTCACAGAGCTCGCCGCACACTTCGCCATGGCGCGCCCGAGCTTCTCGGAACACCTGCGGGTGCTCCGAGAAGCGGGGCTGGTCAGCGAGAGCAGATCGGGCCGGCAGCGGCTCTACCGACTGGAGGCGGCCGCCCTGTACGAGGTACAGGAGTGGCTGAATCCGTTCGAGCGGTTCTGGCGCGAGAAGTTGAGCAACCTGCGCGACCTGCTCGACACCCTCGAGGACGATGAGCCGTGACCGATGACGAGGCGGCCGGGCACGGCACGAACGGCGCGGACGGCGTGACCGACGGCCTGGCCGAAGACGATCCCAGCACCGTCCGGGTCGACCAGTTCCTGGCCCATCCACCGGCCAAGGTATGGCGAGCGCTGACCGAACCCCAACTGATCGCACAGTGGCTCATGCCGTGCGACTTCCGCCTGGAGGTCGGCCACCGCTACACCATGCAGGCCCGGGCCATGCCGGCCACCGGATTCTCCGGCACCATCCAGGCCGAAGTACTCGCCTTCGAGCCCGGGAACATGCTGCGGATCGGCTGGCGCGATGCCGACCCCGCCGCCCCGAGCGGTGCGGACTGGACCATCACCTGGACCTTGCGACCCGAAGGCCGCGGAACCCGGCTCTTCCTCGTCCACGAGGGCTTCGACCCCGACAGTCCGCTCCAGCAGCGTGCCCGCGACGTGATGGGCGGCGGCTGGGTTTCGGTGGTCGGCCGCCGCCTGGACGCCGTCCTCCGCCAGATGTCACCGCGCTGACCGGGCACCAGGTGCCACCGCACTGACCGGCCACACGCGCCGCCGCGAATTCCGCCCAGCCACCGAGCAACAGACCCAACAACAGGAGCTCTTCATGTCCGCTACCACCATGTCCGCAACCACCACGCCCGGCACAGCAGACCGCTACGCCCGGCTCGCCGACGCCTTCCTGGCCCGCGTCCGGGCAACCCCCACGGACCGGTGGGATGCCGGGAGCCCGTGCCAGGGCTGGACCGCCCGTGATGTCGTCGCACATGTCATCAACGGGCACCGCGGCATCCTCGCCGCAATCCACGGCACTCCCCCGTCCCCGGCGCACGGTGTCGCCGTCTCGCCCATGGCGGAGGCGCCCGCCGTGGAGCCGGGCGCCGATCTGGCGGCCGCGTTCCTGGCCTGCCGCGCCGATGTGCTCGCGGCGCTCCGCGACCCGGCGCTCGCGGCCCGGCCGCTGCCCGGCGGCCCGCTCGGGCCGGTCCCACTGGAGCAGGCCGTCGATGTGATCGGCGCCCTCGAACTGCTGGGACACACCTGGGACCTGGCCCGCGCCACCGGAGGCGACGAGATACTCGACCAGGACGCCGTCGCCCGCACCCACCAGGCACTGCTGCCCCTGCACGCGGAACTCCTGGACACCGGCGCCTTCGACGCGAGCGTCCCGGCACCCGACGGCGCCGACGCGCAGACCGCGTTCCTCTGCTTCATCGGCCGCCGCCCCTGACTGCATCGAGAGGGGTGGCACGAGATGGGCGGGCGAGCCCGCGGCAGTCTGTACCTACTAGTATGTACGGACCGATCAGCCGCGGGCCCTCGCCCCGCCCTTCCGAAGGAGAGCCGTCGCCATGCCATTCGTTCGTATCGACGCGCTGCGGGCCGACGCCGACCGACTCGACGCGCTCGGCCGGGCCGTGCACGACGCGCTGGTCGAGACGCTCGGCATCCCGCCGGACGACCGGTTCCAGATTCTCGTCGGCCACGACGGCACCACCAGCACGCTGCGCCACGGCACTTACCTCGGAGTGCGCCGCGACGACGGCATCGTCTACGTCGCGATCACCATGCGCTCCGGGCGCACCCCCGCACAGAAGCAGGCCCTGTACCGGCGGATCGCCGAACTCGCCGAGGAGTACGCCGGAACCGAGCCGCGCAACATGTTCATCACCGTGACGGAGAACGAGTCGATCGACTGGTCGCTCGGCAACGGTGCGGCGCAGTACGTCTGACGGTCCGGCACAGCACGGTGGCCTGCCCGCATCTTGGTGCGGACAGGCCACTGTCTCTCGGGCTCCGGCGTGCGTTGCATCACGCGATGTGGGGCATCACGCGTTGAACGATGGCGCGGTGGCGCGGCACACGCGCCGCTTCGGCGGGCTTCGACGGCGGGCCTTACGCGTCGGCTCCCATGGGGCGGGTTCCGGCAGCGGGCAGGAGGCGCAGTTTCTCGTCGCTCTCGGAGCCGGGCGTAGCCGTGTAGACGAGCAGCGTCTGGGCCTGATCGGGGTCGAGGAGCACTTGGCAGTGCACCTCGATCCCGCCCAGTTCGGGGTGGCGGAATCGCTTCGGCTCCACCCGCGGCGCACCGACCTCGTGCGCACCCCACCACTCGGCGAACTCCTCGCTTTCCGCCAACAGTCGTTCCACGAGCGCCTCGGCCCGGCTGCCCTTGCCCTGCCGCGAGTAGGCTGCACGCAGCTCCGAGGCGAAGAACCTGCTGTGCCGCGGGTGGTCCTCCTCCGCGTACATCAGCCGGGTGGCCGGGTCGGTGAACCACCGGTAGTACATACTGCGGTCCGCTCCCGTGAAGCGGGACTCGTCTCCCAGCAGCGCCGTGGCCGACGGCGTCTGCCACAACGTCTCGGCCAGATCGTTGAGTACCTGCGCCGGAGTGTCGTCGAGACGGCCCAGGATCCGCATCAGTCCGGGCGTGATGTGGTCCGAAGCGAGCCGCGGGGGCGCGTTGTGCCCGGCGATCCGGAACAGATGGTCACGCTCGGCGAGCGACAGGTGCAGGCCACGGGCGATGGCCGCCAGCATCGGCGCCGAGGGCTGCGGTCCGCGCTGCTGCTCCAGACGGCTGTAGTAGTCGGTCGACATGCCGCTCAGCGCCGCCGCCTCCTCCCGCCGCAGCCCCCTGGTCCGGCGGCGCTGCCCACGGGGCAGGCCCACGTCCTCCGGTTGCAGAGCCTCCCGGCGGGTGCGCAGGAAGTCCGCGAGTTGCGCTCTGTCCACGCTTCGATGCTCCCTGTTCCTTCGCTCCCGTTCCGGTGTTCCCGGCCCGGTCGCCGCCTTCCGGTTGCCGTGCTCAGCGGCCCTTACAGCAGCATGCCGCCCGACGCCTCGACGCGCTGCCCGGTGATCCAGGCACTGCCCTCGGCGAGCAGCGCCGCGGCGGCGGCACCGATGTCGTCCGGCTCCCCGACCCTGCCCATCGCGGTGACCGAGCCGAGGGAGGTCCTGGCCTCCGCGCTGTCCCGGACGGCACCTCCGCCGAAGTCGGTGGCGGTGGCGCCCGGGGCGATGACGTTGACCGAGATACCGCGCGGACCCAGTTCCTTGGCGAGATACCGCGTGAGCACCTCGACGGCGCCCTTGGCGGCAGCGTACGCGGAGGTCTCGGCGGCGATGAAACGGGTCAGCCCGGTGGAGGTGTTGAGGATCCGGCCGCCGTCCCTGAGCAGCGGAAGCAGCGCCTGGGTGACGAAGAAGACGCCCTTGACGTGGACGTTCATCAGCGCGTCGAAGTCCTCTTCGGTGGTGTCCACGAACCGGCTGTAGGTGCCGTGACCGGCGTTGTTGACGAGGATGTCGAAGTCCTCGCGGTCCCAGTGCTCCTTGAGCCGACTACGCACGGTGTCGGCGAAGGCCGGGAAGGCGGCGGTGTCCGAGACGTCCAGCGGCAGCGCCACCGCGGTGCGCCCCATGGCGCGGACCTGCTCGGCGACGGCCTCGGCTTCCTCGGCGTTCGAGCGGTAGGTCAGCAGCAGGTCGGTGCCCGCCTCGGCGAGGTGCAGCGCCGTGCTGCGCCCGAGTCCGCGGTTGGCACCGGTGATGAGGGCGATGCGGGTCATGCGTGTTCTCCGTTCCGAGGTGATGCGATGAGCAATGCCTACAGCTCAACGGTGCCGCCGCCGCGGAACGGGATGAAGGCAGCAGCTGTCCAGGGATCGCCGGTCCCCCTTTGCGGACACGGCGTACGAAGGCGTGCCGCGCCCGGCGAGGGCGGCGGCGGGTGCCGCCACGGCGCCGGCGGCGGGTGTCTGCTGACGGGATGCGGCGAGAAGGACAGCGATGCCTCGAAGCCCCGCCTGGTCAAGGGCGTCCGTCCCCCGCCGCGGGCGAGGGATCGATGCTCAAGATCGGCCCGCTCTCGCCGGGCACCGGCGAATGACGCCAAGGTGGCGGCCGTCGGCCTCGTGATCACGGGCGCGACCCTGCTCGTCCGGCGGCGTCATACGAGTGACGTGTGCGACGCCGCCGGAACCGACGGCCAGGGCCAGGCGAGGCCGAGCAATCTGCCGTTCCCCGAACAGCGAGGGTCAGCCGGCGGCCGACCGCGGGCGCAGCACCACCGGCAGGGTCTGGTGACCGTTGCTGATCAGTGAGGGCACGGGACGCAACTCCTCCGCCGGCACCCCCAGTTGCGCGTCGGGGAAGCGGCTGAAGAACTTCTCCAGCGCCGTGATGCCCTCCAGCCGGGCCAGCGGTGCACCCAGGCAGAAGTGGACGCCGTGCCCGAAGGCGAGATGCTCAGGTCCGGGCGCCGAGCGCGTCAGATCGAAGGTGTCGGCAGTCTCGCCATGCCAGTCGGGGTGCCGGTTGGCCGCCGCGTACGAGGCGAGGATCGGCTCTCCCTTGGCGATGACCTGTCCGTCGGGCAGCGGGATGTCGCGTACCGCGAAGCGCAGCGGCAGATGCTTGACGGCCGGTTCGAACCGCAGCGTCTCCTCGACCACGTCCGCCCAGCCGGCGCGGCCCTCCCGCACGAGCGCCAGCTGCTCGGGGTGGGTCAGCAGCACGGTGATGGCCTGGTCGAGCAGGTTGACGGTGGTCTCGTAGCCGGCGCTGATCATCAGCAGCAGCGTGTCCCGCAGTTCGGCCTCCGAGAGCGAGGAGCCGTCCCCCTCCTCGTCCCGGGTGTCTATCAGGAGCGAGGTCATGTCCTCGCCGGGCCGCTCCCGCTTCTCGGCAATGAGGTCGTCGAGGACCGCGTACAGGCTGGCGGTGTTGGCGGCGGCCTCCTCGGGGGTGAGGGTCGTCGCGAAGACGTTGTCGACCAGCTCGCGGAAGCCTTCGCGGCGCTCCTCCGGCACTCCCATGAGGTGGCAGATGACCTGGATCGGCAGCGGATAGGCGAACAGCTCGCGCACATCCGCCGCCTCCCCCTCAGGGGTGCGCTCCAGCACGTCCAGCAGATCGTCGACGATGCGTTCCACGCGCTCGCCGAGTGCGGCTATGCGGCGGGCGCTGAAGGAGGGGGCCACCATGCGGCGGAGTCTGCGGTGATCGCTGCCGTAGGAGGTGAACATGTTCTCCACGGCGACCCACAGCGCCAACGGCCAGGTGGGAACCGTCTCGGCGAACCGGGGCCAGTGCTGCCGTGCGTCCTTGGAGACGTCCGGGCCGGTCAGCAGCTTCTTGAGGAGGGCGGGGTCGCTGACCGACCACACGGTGACGCCGAGGAGGTCGACCTGGGTCGCCGGACCCCGCTCGCGCAGGGCCTTGTGTTCACCGTGCGGGTCACTGCCGGTGGGGTCGAGAGTCAAAGGCTCGGTAACAGACACGGTGAGTCGCAATCTCCGTTCGGGGCGGGGAGTTGACGCGGTGACAACTGCCACAGTACGAGCCGATCACAGGTCCGTGTAGGGGGCAGAAGCGGCAAGATCATCTCACGCCGTCGCGGGGACTCCCCGTGCGGCCGCTGCGGTACGCGTCAGGCCCGCTCCGGCTCAGTGGGCGGAGGCAGCGCCCGCCTCCCCGTGCGCGCCGCGCCGTCCGGGCGTACGTAAGGCGCGGCACCGGCACGCCCGCAGAGTGCCGGTGCCGGCCGGGCCGGTGTCTGCGAGCCCTGCTGTCAGCTGCCGCCCAAGGTGATGTCACCGCCCAGTACCTTGCCCAGGAGCTTCTCCGCGACCTTCACGGCCTCCTGTTCGCGCGGAGTCAGCTCGTCGGATTGCGGGTTGGTGGCGGCGGCAGCGGGGGCGGCGGCGAGGGCGGTCGCCGCGAGCAAGGTCACCAGGGTCAGTGCGATTCGACGGAACATGCATGCTCCTCGGGGTGTCACGGACAGTGCGCGATACAGCGTCCGAGATATGCCCCCGGATGGGCGGACGGCTGGTCCGGTGCTGCTGCGAACGGACCACCCGGTGCCACTCCTGCGGCTGTCCCCCTGCTCACTGTTCGACGCTGCCGAGCAGGCGCTCCGCGCGTTCCTCCACCAGCCGTACGGCACCGGGCTGGCGGCCGGGTACCCGGCGCCGCAGGAGGACCAGTTCCGGGGCCAGCTCGCGGGCCGTCTCCCCGTCCTCCAGGCACTGCCACTGGTGGTGGGCGCGGTCGACGGCGCCCTCCACCTCCAACGCGTTCTCGGCCTCCCCGCGTTCGAGGCGGCCTCGGGCCACCCGTAGCCACAAATCGCAGCTGCGGGCCGGGTCACCGGCGAGCCGGGCGAGGTCGGCGCGGACCTCCACCCAGTGCAGCGCTCCCTCCGAGCCGGGGCCTTCGGTGCGCTCGGCGGCGTCCTGCCAGGAGGCCGCGAGGGACTCCGCCTCGTCGTGTCGGCCCGCCCGCGCGGCGGCCATGATCGTCTCGTGCGGGTCCTCCGCGGGCTGCCCGTACGGGGGTTGCGCTGACGGTGGCGGGGCCGCCGGGGGCTGCGGCGCGGGCTGCCGCTGGGGGACGGCGCCGTTGTCGGGGGCGGCCGGTGCCGGGGCGGGCAACTGCTGGGCGGGCAGCGGGTGGTTGTTCTCCCGCTGCCACTCCGCCGGCAGATCCGGCCGGGGCTGGTGCTCCCAGCCGTTGTGGGCGACGGGCGCTGCCGCGGGCTGCGAGCCGTTCGGCATGCCGGCCGCCTGCACCGGCGCCTGGTTCGCGGCCGGTGTGGGATACGCCGTAGGGGCCTGGAACGCGGCGGCGGTCGCCGAGGACACGAACAGCGCCTGCTCGCTCTCCGTCGTACCGGAGACCGCCGCCGCTCGCTCGTGCAGTTCGGCGAAGGGCATCCGGCCGCCCGCACGCCACAGTCGTACGCACTCCTGTAGGTACGCGGGCTCAACGGGGGCGTTGCCGCCCCGGCGCCGTCGCCATTTCGACTGACGGCTCTGCCGCACCACCCGGCCGAACACCCCTACGCCGGGGGCCTCCGGCAGGCCGCCCGCCTGGATCGCCTCCCAGGTGCCCGTCTCCGCCGCCACATCCAGCAGCACGGTCGTCGCCCTGGGCGGCCTTATGGCCAACTCCCCTATCAGCCACTCCCACGGCAGACCGCTGTAGCGCACCACTGCCGAGTGCTGGCCGGGCGCTCCCAGTCCGACATGCAGCCCGCCCTTGCGCGGGTCCGTGCGCAGTTCGCCGACGATGACGACCAGGAGCTGCCCCGACACCCCGGCGACCAGGCGCACCCGTGCCAGCACCATCTGCGGGTCGACAGGGCCGACCAGTTCGACGACCCCGACTCCACCTCCGCTGCCGCCGGGGGCACCGCCCATGCCGGCCAGTACACCGCTCCAGGACACCCCGCCCAGGCCCGCCACAACGACGCCGACATCCATCAGCCCGCCGCCGACCCCCGCCACCACCAGCACACTGTCGCCCGCGCCCTCGGAGCCCACACCCGGAACCGACACCAGAACCCCCCACACACCAAACCGATCAGAACACGGACAGTCTTCAGCCGAAGGCCCCGGCGGGCCGTTGCCGCCGCCGGGTCGGAGCCGGCCCGTGCCGGGCCGTATCGGGCCCGGCGACGGCGCACATGTCGGGCCTGGCAGCAGAGCCCTTGCTGGCAGCGACCTCCAACCCATCGACGGCGGACTCCAATTCAACACGACCGCGTCTGCGTCGGCGATCCGGCTGCCGCAGCCCGCGGCGCCGGAAGGGGACATCCGGGTGGATTCGGACGTGGTGCCGGTTCGCCACTCTGACGGGTGAAATTCACGCGTCGCGCCCTGACGGTTTCCACCGCCGTCGTGGCGGACGGAATTGCGCCGAGTGGCCAGATGTTGCATCGAAAGCGGTCTCGACGCCAGCGGAGGCGATCGTCTTCGATCACAGAGGAAGGAAAATACGGCTTTTCCTCGCCCGGCAGTTCGACGTGCTGACGTCTCCCGTTCATGGCGGCTGCTCGTGCAATTGCCGATGAATTTGCACGCAGCAGATCTCCGTAGCGTACGGCCCATCTGGAGCTGTAGCTTCCGCGGGAGGGGGCCCGTAACGGAGGGAATGGGAGGGGAAGAGAACGTTGAGCGTTCGTATGCCCTTGCCGTGCGAACACCACTGCACCATGAATTCGGCGCAGCCGCAGCCGCAGCCGGAGACCTGCCCGCGGCCGACCAGCCCGGAACCCGAACGAGAGGTACGTGAAGTACCCGTGGAGTTCGCTGCTTTCTGCGCTCTTTACCGGCACCGGTATCTGGAGTACGCACACAGCCGGCTGGCCGATGCGCGACAGGCGGACACCGCCGTGCGGCTGGCCTTCGCCGAACTGGCCGACCAGTGGGACCAGGCGCTGCGGAGCCCGCACACCAACGCCTATGCCTGGCGGATCCTCAACCGGCACGTCCGCACCCACGCGCGCGCCGCGGAGGAGGAACGGGACGGGCAGGAGGACGACGCCGAGGGCCGAACAGGGCACCATGACAGCTCATTTCTGCCCGACCACGCGGACGACGCCCGTATCCTCCACCGGGATCTGGGCATGCCGTTGCTGGAGGCCTCCGAAATGATGGGCCACACCACGCCCCGCCCGCGCTGAGCAGCCCCTGCCGCGGCGCGCCCTCGTTGCTCCCGTGCGCTCCCGTATGCGGTACGAGAGGGGGCACCCTCTCCGCGAGCGAGGGGGTGAGCGGATGCACGGCCCTGCCACGGTCGGGTGGCTGCTGGTGGCGCTCTGCGCGGTGACGGGAGCCTCGTGCGTGCTGCGGGCGCGCGACGCCGGACGCGGACAGCGGGCGGAGGCGCAGAACGAGGCGGTGATGGGCTTCGGCATGGCGGCCATGGCCGCGCCTGTGCTGTGGGGCGGGACACCACTGCTGCACACAGCGGCCGCGTGGACTTTCACCACTGTTTTCGTACTGCTGCTGGCACGGGAACTGTGGCTGATGGCGGGCGGACGGCACCGGGCCGCTCCCATGCCGGGGCATCTGCACCACCTTCTGGTCAGCGCGGCGATGGTGTACATGGCGCTCTCCATGGCTCTCGGCGCCACCCCTGGTACCGGCGCACACCACTCCGGAGCCAACGGCGTGCCTGTGGTGACCGGCGTGCTGCTGCTGTACTTCGCGGGATACGTGCTGTGGACGGGCACGCGCCTGATGCCCGTGGCAACAGGCGCGGGGGCAGTCGCCACGGCAGGTACCCACGGCAGCCGAGCGGCAGCAGGGCTGCCCGTGGTGCGGCAGGCCGGGGTCGCGGCCGGGTGCCGAGTGGCCATGGGTGCGGGCATGTTCGCCATGCTGCTGACGGTGTGAGCGGCAAGCACCTGCTGTCGGCACGTCGGCGTCCACTGCTGCGTCGTGAGCGCGCAACAGTCGGCAACCAGAACAATGCAGTGAGCCGCGTCACTTATCCGCTGTCGGGCGTATCACTGTCTCGTAACAGCCTCTTAGGCTGAGCGGCATGACGGTCCCGCTCGCGCTGATGGTGCTCGCCCTGTTCGCCGCGGGTCTCGCGCCGCGTGTACTGACCCGCTGCACATGGCCCGACCGGGAGCCGGTGCTCGCCCTGTGGGTGTGGCAGTGCGTCGTCGGGGCGGTGCTGCTGTGCTGTCTGCTGGCGATGGCGCTCTCGGGTGCCGCCGCCTTCGCCGTGGTCCGCAGCCATGTCTTCGCCGGGGCACCGAACGGAGTGGCGGAGGCGTACACCTCCAGCGCGCACACCCCGTGGGCGGGGGCGCTGTCCGTGCTGCTGGCATGCGGCGGTGCCTGGACGGGCGCGATGCTGCTGCGGGAGATCAGGGACGCGCGGGCCAGGCGCCGCAAACGGCGCGCGGAGCTGCGGGCACGGGCGCCCCAACTCCCGGGCGAGGACACCTCGTCGAGCGAGCCGCTGCTCGTCCTGGAGGACGACAAGCCGGACGCCTGGTGGCTGCCGGGCGCCACCCCACAGCTGATCATCACCACAGGTGCACTGCGGCGGCTCAAGGGGCGGCAGCTGGACGCGGTGCTGGAGCACGAGCAGGGACACGCGCGGGCGCGCCACGACTGGCTGCTGCACTGCTCGGCCGCGCTGGCCACCGGCTTCTCCCGGGTGCCGGTCTTCGCGGGCTTCCGCGACCAGGTGCACCGGCTGGTGGAGCTGGCCGCCGACGATGCCGCCTCCCGCCGTTACGGCAGGCTGACGATCGCGCTGGCGCTGGTGGAACTCAACGAGGACCGGGGGGTCTTCGGGCCCTGCCCGGCTCCGGTGGCGATGGTGCCCCAGCGTGTGCACCGGCTGCTCACGCCCGTTCCACGGCTTCCGGTCAGCCGCAGACTGCGGATGACGGCGGTGGCGTCGCTGGTGCCGGTGGTCCCGCTGCTGGTGGCGTTCGCTCCGGGACTGTCCGCGCTGCGCTAGCGGCCGGCGCGATGCCCGACTCGGAGGGACGCACCATGAGTGTCCGGAAGGACGCGCCCACAAGTTGTGCCGGCACAGGCAGTGGAGGTGATGATCGGCACATGAGTGGTGCGAACCGTCCGAGTCCGCCCGGCGTATGGCAGGCCGGGATGGCCGCCGTACTGGGGGCTGCCGCCGTACTGCTGATCGTCCTGGCGCTGCTGCCGTGGCAGCCGCTGGCCGCGCTCGACCGCGGCACCGCGTCCGAGCTGCACACAGCCGCGCTGGAGCACCGGGCGCCGACCCGGGCGATGCGGATCCTCACCGACTGGGTGTGGGACCCATGGACGTTCCGGCTGCTGCTGACTGCGGTGTTCGGATGGCTGCTGTGGCGCGGAGAGCGTCTGATGGCGTACTGGACGGCTGGGACGGCGCTGGTCGGCTCCGGTGTGCAGCAGGGCATGAAAGCGGCGCTCGGGAGGGAACGCCCGCGGTGGCGGCAGCCGGTGGACTCGGCGGAGTACGCCGCGATGCCCTCGGGGCACGCGATGACCGCCGCACTGGCCTGCGTGCTGCTGTTGTGGCTGTGGCGTGAGCGGGGGGCGCCGGTGAGCGACCTGTGGTGGCGGTCGGCCGTCGTCGCCGCGGTGGTGTCCGTGGTCGGGGTGGCGTTCACCCGGGTGTGGCTGGGCGTGCACTGGCTGACGGACACGGTGGTGGGTGTTCTGCTGGGAACGGCGGTGGCCCTGGCGTCCGCGGCGGCGTGGGCGGCTCTGCGGCCCGGTGAGCGGCTCCCGGACCCCGTGGGCCGGAGAGGGTAGCGCGGGTCCTTCAGCGGGGTTCGGAGCCGGGCGCTGAGGGAGCTCAGGGTTTGCGGGCCATGGCCCCCACGTTGTCGACCTCGGCCGAGTCGCTGAACACCAGGTCGCTGCCGGACGGAAGGGCCGACGTCAGCCGTGCCACGACGTCGTAGGCGCGGTCGTCCGTCATGGCTCTCCCCTGCCCTCGGTGCGTCCGCACTGTGCGCTGCGCAGCGCACCAACGTACCCGTGGGCCGGTGTTCGGGCGTCGGCCGGAGAAAGTGGGGGCTGCGAGGGGTGTGTCCGTCCTCTAGAGTCAGCCCGACGGCTGCCGCTGTCGGCGCGGTCGGCCAACTCTCGTCGGTCGCCTCACGGTCCGCCTCGCCCAGCTGCCTGGGCTGAGCCGATACCGGGGCGATCCCCCGCGTCGCCCCGATATCGGCCGTCGTACCGGGCGTCCGTGGTCCGTGGCTCAAAAGGGGACGCGAACACCCGAAGTCGTGCTGAGTATATTGGCTGCCAGCCAGTCAACGCAGGAGTTACAGCATGTCCCCCCGGAGCGCATCGGTCAATGAAGAGTTGCGCCGACGCTCGCGCGAACGTCTGCTACAGGCGACCGTCGAGCTGGTCGCCGAGCGCGGCTACGAGTCGACGACGCTGGGGGCGATCGCCGACCGGGCGGGCTCGGCACGCGGTCTGATCTCGTACTACTTCCCGGGCAAGCGGCAGCTGTTCCAGTCGGCGGTGCACCGGCTGATGCATCTCACGCTCGCCGAGGCGCTGGAGCGCGGCCCGCTGCCCGAAGGGCCGGACGGCGGACAGGAGATGCTGGCCCGGGCCATCGACGCCGTCCTGGGGCTGGCGCGCGATCAGCCGGTGCTGATGCGCGCCCATATGGCGGGCATCCTGCAACAGGAGGGGTTCGTCCAGTGCGACGAGCAGCAGCGCCTCGCGTCCCTGCTGCGAGCCGCCGTGGTCCGGTACGGCTCTCCCGACCCGGACACCGACTACCCACTGCTGCGCGCCAATCTGATGGGAGCTGTCGTCGCGGCACTGCTGCCGGGCGCACCCATGCCGCTGGAGCGGCTACGGGGTGAGCTGTTCGCCCGGTACGGCCTCGAGTGGGAGCGGGGAGAACCACCTGACGGCACGGGGAGAGGACTGGCCGGGGCGACGCCGACAGCACGTGTCCTTCGTCTGGAGCGGCTGCGGCCGTGCGGCTGGGACGTGAGCCCTGGAGCGCTCAGGGCGGAGGAGCAGCAGTAGTCGGCCCCTGCGGAGCAGCAGTCGTCCGGCTGGGCGGGTGCGCGGTGGTCCGCCGTGTCCGGACGGTGAGCCGGCTCGCCCGGAGTGACGCGGCTCTGTCGGTGCGCCGGTCGCCGACGCGCGGGTGCCGACCGTCCGGCGACTGTCCGACGCTCAGCGCCGAGCGTGCCGCGGGCTCAGCAGCCCCGCGTCCCGGGCGCTCGCGATGAGGCGCAACGACTTGCGCCGACTGTGCCCGGTGACCCGCATGACGGCGAGCACCGGATCCTGGCCCTGCTTCCGGGCCTCCGTGTACGCCTCGGCCGCCACACGGAGCGCGTTCCGGCCGCGTGGTGCGGGCGGCCGCCTCCGGCGCCTGACCGCGGTGGGCGAGGGCGCCGCCGGGGGTGGTGGCGGCGCCGACGGCTGCGGCGGAGCCGGAGGGGGTGGCGGCCCGGGAGCCGTCGGGGGTGGGGGCGGTCCGGAATAGGCGGGTGCCTGGGGCGGTGGGGGCGGTCCGGAAAAGGCTGGTGCCTGGGGCCGCGGTGCCGTCGGCAGCTGCCTTGAGAGCAGGGCGCAGGCGCCCGTGGTCCGTGCCGTGGGGGCGGGTTGCGGCGGCCGGATGGCCGGCGGGCACGCTTTCGTCAGCGGCTCCCGGAGACTCGGCGCGAGCCTGGCGAACTCCTGGAGCGTCAGGGGCGGGTCGGCCCGTACCTCCTCCAGCCGGACCCGCCCGTCCACCACGGCGGCCACCACCTCGACCTGGGTACCGTCCGCGCGGCTGACCCCGACGGCGAACCAGGGCGGCTGGGGGCCGACAGCGTGCGGGCCCGCTCCGGTGCCGTACCCCCGAAGCTTCCAGGCCGGGCACGGCGGCGACAGCGGGTCGCACTCCGGCGGGCAGCCATCCCGTTCGTACGAGTGATCCGACAGATAGCAAGAGCAACAGGATCTCTCCGACACGTCGGCACCGTAGACCCGGGCGGCCGGGCGAGGACGGCACGGCACGCTCGGCCGCGCTGAGGGCAACCCTGACGACGGAGGCCGCGGCAGCCCGAACGGCGCACCGGCGTGCCGCCGTGCGAGCGTCGGGGCACGCCCGGGCAGAGCGTCTGTGCAGCTCGGGAGGCATTGTCAGTGGGCGGGTGCAGACTGTTCCGTACCTCAGACAACGACGTCTCGAAGGCGGTGCCGCCATGGCGGATGTACTGCTCGCAGTAGGTACGAGAAAGGGTCTGTTCCTCGCCCGGCAGAGGGCAGGCCGACGAGCTTCGGGGGACTGGGAGTTCACCGGCCCGCATTTCAACGCGCAGGCGGTCTACTCCTTCACCATCGACCGGCGCGGCCCCGGCTCGCCCAGACTGCTGGCCGGGGGCGACAGCGCGCACTGGGGCCCCTCGGTCTTCCACTCCGACGACCTGGGCAAGACCTGGACGGAGCCCGAGCAGCCCCCGATCAAGTACCCCAAGGACACCGGAACGTCTCTGGAACGGGTGTGGCAGTTGCAGCCGGGAGGAGAGAGCGAACCGGGCGTGGTGTACGCCGGGACGGAGCCCGGAGGGCTGTTCCGCTCGACGGACGGCGGCGAGTCCTTCGAGCTCGTCCGCTCGCTGTGGGAGCACCCCACACGCCAGGAGTGGGCCCCCGGCGGTGGCGGGCTGGGGCTGCACACGATTCTGGTCGACCCGCGGGACGCACGGCGGGTGACGATCGCCGTCTCGACGGGCGGCGCGTACCGCACGGCGGACGGTGGCGAGAGCTGGGAGCCGTGCAACAGGGGCGTCTCCGCGGTCTTCCTGCCCGAGAGCATGCGCTATCCCGAGTACGGGCAGTGTGTGCACAAGATCGCCCGGGACGCGGAGAATCCCGACCGGCTCTACTTGCAGAACCACTGGGGAGTCTTCCGCAGCGACGACGGCGCCACGAGCTGGCAGTCGATCGGCGACTCCCTCCCCTCGGACTTCGGCTTCCCCGTCGCCACCCATCCCCGGCGCGGCGGCGTGGCGTACCTCTTCCCGCTCAACGCGGACTCGGACCGGGTGCCCGCGGAGCACCGCTGCCGCGTCCACCGCACCCAGGACGCCGGTGAGAGCTGGGAGGCGCTGGGCACGGGTCTGCCCGAGGCGGCGCACTACGGACCAGTGCTGCGGGACGCGCTGTGTACGGACGACGCCGATCCGGCCGGCGTCTATTTCGGCAACCGCAACGGCGAGGTCTTCGCCAGCGCGGACGAGGGCGAGAGCTGGCGGCAGTTGGCGTCCCACCTGCCGGATGTGCTGTGCGTGCGGGCGGCGGTGATCGACTGAGACTGCGGGAGCGGTTTCCGGAGGGCGGGTCGGTGCGGGCCGCTGAGCCAGTAGAGTGACGGCTCGTGGCTGCACGACCGTTGAACGAAATTGTCGAACCAGGCTGGGCGAAGGCGCTGGAGCCGGTCGCCGAACGGATCGCCGCGATGGGCGACTTCCTCCGCGCGGAGGTCGCGGCGGGGAGAACCTACCTTCCGTCGGGGGCGAACGTCCTACGGGCGTTCCAGCAGCCCTTCGACGAGGTGCGCGTCCTCATCGTCGGCCAGGACCCGTATCCGACGCCGGGGCACGCGGTCGGGCTGTCCTTCTCGGTGGCGCCGGAGGTCCGACGGCTGCCGGGGAGTCTGGAGAACATCTTCCGGGAGATGAACAGCGATCTTGGACTCCCCCGGCCCTCCAACGGTGACCTGACGCCCTGGACGGAGCAGGGTGTGCTGCTGCTCAACAGGGCGCTGACGACAGCGCCGCGCCAGCCGGCAGCGCACCGTGGCAAGGGCTGGGAGGAGGTCACCGAGCAGGCGATCCGCGCCCTGGTGGCGCGTGGCCGCCCGATGGTGTCGGTGCTGTGGGGCCGGGACGCCCGGAATCTGCGGCCGCTGCTGGGGGATCTGCCCGCGGTCGAGTCCGCACACCCGTCGCCGATGTCGGCGGACCGCGGGTTCTTCGGCTCGCGTCCGTTCAGCCGGGTCAACGAGTTGCTGGCCCAGCAGGGGGCGGATCCCGTGGACTGGCGCCTGCCGTGAGCCCGGCTGCTGACGGAGCCGCCGACGGCGCTGACAGAGCCGCGGACGACGCGGGTGGATGGCTGCTCGGCGTCGACTCGGGCGGCTCCGGGCTGCGGGTCGCCCTGGCGCGGCAGCGCACGGGCGCGGGCGCGGCTGCGGAACGTACGGACGGTGCAGGGGCGGCGGGCCCGAGCGGGAGGCCGGAGGTCGTCGGTGCCGTCACCTGTCCCGAACCGGTGCGCACGAGTGAGGCGGGTATCGACGCGGGGCACATGGCCGCGCAGTTGGTGCCCGCGGTGCGCTCGCTGCTGGCGGACGCCGGGGCGGGTGCGGAGGAGGGCGGAGCCGCGCGCATCGCGGCAGCGTGTGTGGGCGCCGCCGGAATGGCGACTCTCGGCAGGGGGCTGCGGGCCGAGTTGCCGGGCATGCTGGCGGAGGCGTTCGGGGTGCGACGGCTCGCGCTGGCGGCGGACGCGGTGACGGCGTACGCCGGGGCGCTGGGCGAACGGCCGGGCGCCGTGGTTGCTGCCGGGACGGGCATGATCGCCATGGGCACCGATCTGGAGTCCTGGCGGCGTGCCGACGGCTGGGGGCATCTGCTGGGCGACTGCGGCAGCGGCGCGTGGATCGGACGCGCGGGGCTGGAGGCCGCCATGCGCGCCTTCGACGGCCGTGCGGGCGGCTCTGCGGCGCTGCGGGCCCGGGCGGAGGCGATGTTCGGCGCGCCGCTCAGCGTGTTGCCGGGGCAGTTGTATCCGCGTACGGACCGGGCCGCGGTCCTGGCCTCGTTCGCCCCGGAAGTGGCACGGTGCGCCGGGGAGGATCCGGTTGCCGCGGGGATCATGCGGGCGGCGGCGCGGGAGATGGCCGCGAGTGCGCTCGCGGTGTGCCCGGGTGGAGGGGCCGTGCCCCGGTCCGGCGACGGCTCGGCGGGTACCGTCGGCGAAGATGTGCGGGTCGCCTTCACCGGAGGGCTGTTCAATCTCGGTGAGGCGCTGCACGGGCCACTGCGCGCGGCGTTGACGGAGCAGTTGCCGGGGGCCCGGGTCGTCGAGGCGGCCGGCGGGCCTTTGGACGGTGCGCTGCTGATCGCCGCCCGGCTCGCGGTCGGCGGTCTGGCGCTGCCGTCGGATCCGGCGCTGCTGTCGGTCGCGTAGCGGGTCGGCGCCTGCCCAGTTTCGGGCACGACCCGAGCTTGGTGCACGCAGTGCGCCGGTCAACACCACTGCCCCGCCTGGATGAATCGGGACATAAGCCCATCGGTCTCCCCCGGCCGAACAGCAAAGCCCATGAAGGCATTAGCATGCGGGCGCATGAGCTCCCCCACAGGACCGGACAATGGCCTGCCCGTACGAATGCCACGTCCCCGCCAGCCCGGACGGCACCGCCGACCGGAGCCCGTCGTCGCCCCCGAGGGCGCGCCGGCACTGGTTCTGGCTGTCCCCGGGACTCCCTCCAGCGCCATGCGCAGTCTCGCCGAGGAGACGCTGAGCATCGCGCGCTCGGAGCTGCCCGGTCTCGACGCGCGCGTCGGTTTCACCGAGGGCGACGGCGAGGAGTTCCCGACCATCCGCTCCGCTCTCGCCCAGGCGGTGACCGATCGCGCGACGCGCCGCCGGTACGCGCGCGAGGCGGCCGCCATGGCGGAGGAAGCGGCGCAGGAGCAGGAAGCCGCGGTGGCCGCCCCCGCACGCGGGACCGCCGACGACGGCCTGCCCGCGGTGGTGGTGCCGCTGCTGGCGGGCCCGGACGCCGCGCAGCTGCGGCGGATCCGCCAGGAGGTCCTCAACAGCGGCTCCGGCGCCGAGCTGACCGATGTCCTGGGGCCGCACCCGCTGCTCGCCGAGGCCGTGCACGTACGGCTCTCCGAGGCGGGTCTGGCGCGTGCCGACCGGGCGCGGCTCTTCACGGTGGCGACGGCAGCGGACGGCATCGTCCTGGCAACCGTCGGCGGCGAGGAGGCCGTGCAGGCGGCCGGTATCACCGGCATGCTGCTGGCGGCACGGCTGGCGGTACCGGTGCTCGCCGCCGCACTCGACGACGAGGGCGCCATCCAGCACACCGCCGAGCAGCTGCGTACCTCGGGTTCGCAGCAGCTGGCCATAGCACCGTGCCTGATCGGCCCGGAGATCGCCGAGGGGTTGCTGGAGGCGGCTGCCGAGGAAGCGGGCTGTCCGACAGCCGAGCCGCTGGGCGCCTATCCCGCGCTGGGCAAGCTGGTGGCCTCGACGTACGCCGCCAAGGCGGGGATCGCCCAGCCCCAGGCCCCGCAGGGCGCGCCGGTTCGCTGACGGCCGCGCCGCGGACTGGGCAGGCTCGCAGCGCTGCCGCCCGGGCAGGCGGACAGCTGGAGCACCGCCGACAGGGCCGGAGAGCTGACTTCTCCGGCCCCGTACCGGCCACTGTCCTTCGACGCTGCGATGCGCCTCCTGGGAGCCTCGTGGCGAGTGGTTGCGGCTCCTGCGTTCCCCGCCCGCCTGCGCCGCAGCTCGCCCGCTCACCCGTCGGTGGCCTGCTCGAAGACCACGCAGGAGGCGGCCGGAGCGGCGAGGGACCCGGCCAGGAACGGCGTTCCGGTGGCCGGATCCACCTCGAACCAGGTGACGTCCCCCGAGCGCTCGTTGGCGGCGTAGAGCCAGTGGCCTGTGGGGTGCAGGGCCAGGTCGCGGGGCCAGTGGCCGCCGCAGGGCACGGTGGTCACATACGTCGGCAGGTCCGCCGAGGTCAGATCGAGGACGGTCACGCTGTCGTCGCCCCGGTTGGCGGCCCAGGCGAAGCGGCCGTCCGGCGAGACGGCGAGTGCGGACGGGTAGTTGGCGGCCGCCGCGCGCTCCGGCGGCAGAAGACGCGTCTCGCCCAGCGGTTCCAGCTCGCCCGTCTCGGCGTCCCAACGGCAGGTCGTCACGGTCGAGTCGAGCTCGTTGACGACGTACGCACGCCGGGGCGTGTCCCGTTGCCCGGGGTGTACCGGCGCGAACGCCAGGTGGCGGGGGCCGGTTCCGGCGCGGAGCGGGATCTCGCGGTGCAGGCGCAGGCCGGCTGCCGTTCCCCGTAGGTCGTAGATCCACACCGAGTCGGTTCCCAGATCGGTGGAGAGCAGCCACTGTCCGGACGGGTCCGGGACGACGGCGTGCGCGTGCGGCCCCTCCTGCCGCTCCCCCACCGGGCCTCGGCCGTGGTGCTGGTGAGTGACCGCAGCAGAGCTCAGGCGGCCGTCGGCGTGCAGCGGGAGTGCGGTGACGCTGCCCGAGGTGTAGTTCGCGGTGTAGAGGGTGCTGTCGGTCGCTGCGAGGTGCGTGGGTCCGGCGCCCGCCACGGGAACGGTCCCGTCGAGCAGTACGGGACCGTCGCGGGACGGCCCGTGATCGCTGGGCGGTTCACCACTGTTGAGGGAGAAGGCCGCGGCTGTGCCCTGATCGGTCTCGCTGACGGCATACAGGACGCTGCTGTTGGGCGCCAGCGCGAGGAATGAGGGGTCGGGGACGGCGTCTTTTGTGTGGTGGAGTGGGGTGAGGGCGCCGGTGCGGGGGTCGAGGGCCGCGGTGGTGATTCCGCGGCCTCCTGCGGAGGTGAACGAGCCGATGTATGCGCGGGGCTGCATTTGGGTGCCGTCGGCCATCGTGGTTGCCCCGCCCCTTCGCCGTTCCGTCGACTCGCTGTTCGGCCCGCCGTGTCCGGCGTCGATTGCTGCGTCCCTCTGTTGTGCCGATAAGGGGGTGCGCCTGCCCGGCGCTTGCGGCGTGCGGCTACGTCGTGGCTTGTCGCGCAGTTCCCCGCGCCCCTGACGGGGCGCGGTCCCGTCCCCCTGCGCTGTGCTTGGGCAGTCTGCGCCAGGGGCGCAGGGTGGGCAAGCGCAGCCCCCGATGCCGGGTACGTCCTAAGCGGTCGCCCTCGGGGGCGTGTGCAGCGGGGTGGCGAGTTGGTGGAGGGTGTCTTCCAGGGCGTGGAGGTGGGCCAGTGCGCGGTCGCCCGGTGGTGGCGGGTCGACGGTGGCGGTGGCGGGCGGGACGGCGGCGCTCGGTGCCGTGGCGGCCGGGGTCGGCGCGGGGGCGGCAAGGCGGCGTACGGCGGCTTCGAGGCGCTCGCAGGCGGCCGTGAGCCGCGCGTCGTGCGAGGCGGCCGGGTCGGCGGCGGCCTCGGCCAAGCCGCGAACCTGGCGGGCGCAGTCGTCCAGCAGAGCCAGCACCCGCCGGGCCCTGGCCTTACGGGCGCGCATGGGGCTCAGCGGGTGGACGAGGGGCGCGACCGACAGCCGTACCCGCCCCAACAGCAGCTCCAGCTCGGCGATGCGGGCCTCGGGCCCGTCGCCGCTCTCCCCCGCCAGGCGGCGTGCCGCGTCGAGGGCGCACTCGTGGACGCAGTGCACCGCCCGCCGTATCCACACCTCTGTCGCGGCATGCGTGGTGACGGGCAGCACCAGGACGACAGCGAGCGCGGCGCCCAGGGCGCCCACGGCCGTCTCCTCCAGCCGCAGTCCGAGCAGGCCGGGGTGGAGCACGCCCAGCAGGCCGTAGAGCATGCCGACCATGAGCGTGACGAAGAACATCATCCACGAGTACGACAGGGGCGCCGTGTAGAAGATCCCGAAGACGCAGCAGGCCACGACGGCGAGGGTGGGCGCTATCGCGCCGTCCGTGGGCACCGCGACGAGCAGTCCGGCAGCGAGTCCGGTGACGGTGCCGAGGACCCGGCGGAAGCCGCGGACCAGCGTCTCACCGCGCGACGCGGTGTTCACGAAGATCCACCAGGCGGCGCCGACCGCCCAGTACCAGCGGTCCAGTGAGAGTGCCTGCCCGGCGGCCAGCGCGAATCCGCAGGCGGCCAGCGCCTGGAACGCCTGCCGCGTGGTGGGGCGGCTCAGTCCTCGGCCGCCCACCGGCGCGATCGCGGGCTGCGGTCCGGTGCCCCGTTCGACGGGCCACAGGACGAACCGGGTGAGGGCGGCGGCTGCGAGGGCGAGGAGGCCGGCGACGAGGGTCTGCGGCAGCTGACCGGGGCCGGTGTGCAGGAACTGCGCGGCGAAGAACTCCATGAAGGCGAAGATCCCGAGGGCGTTGCCCCGCGGCCCCCAGCGCCGGGCGTAGACGCCGGCGAAGACGACAGCGAGGAACGCGGCGTCCCGGGCGAGCGGCAGCTCGTGCAGGAAGGCGGCCAGCGCGAGGACGGGGAATCCGACGACCGGCAGCAGTGCGGTGGTGACGGCCTGTGCCCGTACGGTGGTGTCCGCGACGGTGAACAGCGCGAGGAGCGCCACCAGCCCGCCTGCGACAGTGGCCTGCAACGGGAGGCCGCTGAGGGCGCAGACGGCGACGGCCAGTCCGATACCGAGGACGGCGCGGGACGAGACGCGCACCCTGAGGGAGCGTTCCGGGCCGAGTGTCGCGACGGTGCGACGGAGGAGATGTGCTGGGGTCCTTCCCCCGGGCTTCCGAAGCGACTTCTCCAAAACCCCTCCAATCCGGGCCGACCTGTCGGCCATGTGTCCACATGCTGATACGAAGAGGAAAGCACCCCTTCCCACCTGCGACCAAATCGCATGCGTTTGGCATGCTGGAGCGCATGATCAGTTCTCCTGCCGGCCCCGCGGTCGTCTTCGACCTGGACGGCACCCTCGTCGACAGCGAGCCGCACTACTACGAGGCGGGCAGGCGGCTGCTGGCCGCACACGGCGTTCCCGGCTTCAGCTGGGAGGACCATTCGCGGTTCATCGGGATCGGCACCCGGGAGACTCTGGAGACGCTCCGCCGCGAGCACGGGCTCACGTCATCGGTCGACCGGCTGCTGGCGGAGAAGAACCGTCTCTACCTGGAGCTAGCGCGCTCGGGCACAGACGTATTCCCCGAGATGCGGAAGCTCGTGGAACGTCTGCACGCGGCCGGACTCCCCCTCGCTGTCGCCTCCGGTTCTTCGCGCGCCGCCATCGACGCCGTACTGGGAGCGACCAGCCTGGATGCGCTGCTACCGCTGCGAGTGTCGGCGGAGGAGGTGCCGCACGGCAAGCCCGAGCCGGACATCTTCCTGGAGACGGCGCGCAGGCTCGGCGTCTCGCCCGCCGACTGCGTCGTCCTCGAGGACGCCCCACCCGGCGCGGAGGCGGCCCACCGGGCGGGGATGCGGTGCGTGGCCGTACCGTACGTTCCCGCTCATGCGACCGACCCGGCGGTCGCCGGTGCGGAGCTGCTGTTCCCGGGCGGACAGCGTGAGTTCGACGCGCAGAAGGTCTACGACTGGATCATCGGCCAGCCGGTCGGCCAGTGACGGCCGTGCCTCTTCCCTCCCGCCCCGTACGACGAGGTGGGCCCGGCCGGTGACGGACAGATGGGGTCCCGGCACACCACGGTGAGACGGCCGGGCTAGGATGACGCCGTGATCACGGCCCGATTGCGCTGCGTTGCGCAGGCGAACCGCCCGTCGGCGGCTCCGCTGCGCTTCCTCGCCTTGGCCGTGCTCCTGTTGGGGCTGATGCTCACGCACGGCATGAACGCGGAGAACCCCGCAGGCCATACCGACGGCGCACCGCACTTCGGCGCCTCCGTGCCGGCGAGCGCCCACTTCGATACTGGCGCGTCGGGGAACTCCCACCCGGATTCGTCGTCCGACCACGGACACGACGGGCACCAGGACAAGCATCTGGACTGCCTGTCGGGACAGCCGGAGAGCGGCCCCGTCCTCGATGCCCCGCTCTCCTCGCCCCAGCACGAGGCGCACGCTTCCGCGGAGATCCGGCAGTGCCGTACGGCCCCGGTGAGTGACCCTCCCCGGGAGGGTCTTTCAGCGCAGCAGAGAAGAAGCACGGTTCTGCGGGTCTAGAGGCGGCCGCGCCGCTGCCTGACCCCGTCATGCCGAACAGAACATCCCACGGCGCAGGCACAGGCGTTCCCGCTCGTCCCTTCCAGTGATCGATCCATGCCCCCTGCTCGGCGGCTCCCACGCCGGAACAGTGGTCGCACGGAGGAACTGTGCCGCATCGCGCCCGCATCGGCTGGGTCTGGCTGCTGGTGGTCCTGTCCGGTCTGTTCTCGCTGACCGCCTCCGCCTGCATACCGACCGGCCACGAGAACACGTCAGTTCAGCATGTGGTCTCCAT
Source organism: Streptomyces sp. CA-250714 (assembly GCF_050936705.1). Taxonomy (NCBI): domain Bacteria; kingdom Bacillati; phylum Actinomycetota; class Actinomycetes; order Kitasatosporales; family Streptomycetaceae; genus Streptomyces; species Streptomyces sp. CA-250714. Next base: position 623,073 of record NZ_JBNJMI010000001.1, read on the forward strand.
CGGGACCGTCACCGACCCAGTGGAACACCTCGCGCCGGACCGGCCGGTCGCCACCCGTCCGGGAGCCTCGTGCACACCTGCGCGTGAGCTTCCGCCCACCGTCCATGTCAGGAGTGCGTTACCCCACAAGGCGTCCGTCCTGCCGGTGGTACGCCTCCGGTGCGACACGGCCACGCGATCGCCAGGCCGCCGCGCAGGAACAGGCGGCGCAAGACCCGCCGTCGTCCAGCCACGACATACCACTCTCGCTCTCGTCTGCCGGTGGCTCATTTAGCCGGGCCGCGCCGTAGCTCCGCGCGGTCACCGAGCACAGGCAAGGCACCGCTCAAGTCCGTGCGGCAGTGCGCTTCCCGCCTGCCACCCACCATCGGACCAGCACCAACGAGAGTGAGAGATGCATCCTCCCACCACACCTGCCCCGACCGGCCGTCACGCCCTTTCCGGCCTCGTCGGCAACACACCCGTACTGCACGTGAGCGAACCCCTCAGCCCGCCCGGACGGGGCTTCTGGGCGAAGCTGGAGGGCTTCAATCCCGGCGGGATCAAGGACCGCCCGGGGCTGCACATGATCGAACGGGCCCGGGTCCGTGGCGACTTGCGTCCCGGTGGCCCCGTCATCGAATCCACCAGCGGAACGCTCGGACTGGGGCTGGCCCTGGCCGGGCTCGTCCACCGCCATCCCGTCACCCTGGTGACCGACCCGGGGCTGGAGCCGTCGATGATCCGGCTGCTGTCCGTCTACGGAGCCCGGATCGAGATCGTCGACGAACCGCACCCCACCGGAGGCTGGCAACAGGCCCGCAGGGAGCGCGTCGCCCAACTGCTCGCCGCCTCCGCCGGGTCCTGGTGCCCCGACCAGTACAACAACCCGGACAACGTCGCCGCCTACACCCGACTCGCGCTGGAACTGGCCTCCCAGCTCGGCCATATCGACGTACTGGTGTGCAGCGTGGGCACGGGTGGCCACTCCGCCGGGATCTCCCGTGTGCTGCGTCAGCTGTATCCCGGTCTGCGGCTGATCGGCGTCGACACCGTCGGCTCGACCATTTTCGGCCAGCCTGCCAGGCCCCGGCTGATGCGGGGCCTGGGCTCCAGCATTCATCCGCGGAATGTCGCCTACGACCACTTCAGCGAGGTGCACTGGGTCGCACCGTCGGAGGCGGTCTGGACAGCGCGTCAACTGGCGGCCTCGCACTACGCGACCGGGGGTGGAGCGTGGGCGCGGTGGCGCTGGTCGCCGGCTGGCTGGCCCGCACCCTGCCGGCGGAGACCCACATCGCCGCCGTCTTCCCGGACGGGCCGCAGCGCTACCTGAGCACCGTCTTCGACGACGAGTACTGCGCCGAGCACGGCCTGCTCGACTCCCCTCCCCCGCTCGAACCCGAAGTGATCGGCCGCCCGGACGAGAAGGAGGTCACCCGTTGGACCCGCTGCACCAGCGTGGCCGACCCGCTGGCTGTGCCGACGGAGCCCGGGCCCTGCGAAACGGTGCCTCTGCCGGCTGAACCGGCCGAGCTGAAGGAGGGTGACCGGTGAAGCTGTCACTCATCGCGCAGACGCGCTCCTACGAGCGCAGTGTGCAGCTGTTGATGGTGAACCAGTTCACCATCAACCTCGGCTTCTACATGCTGATGCCCTATCTGGCAGCGCATCTGTCCGGAACGCTCGGTCTGGCCGGCTGGATCGTCGGCCTCGTCCTCGGCATACGGAACTTCAGCCAGCAGGGCATGTTCCTCGTGGGCGGCACCCTCGCCGACAGGCTCGGCTACAAACCGCTGATCGTCGCGGGCTGTGTACTGCGTACGCTCGGCTTCGCCACCCTCGGCCTGGTGGACTCCGTGGCCGCCCTGCTCGCGGCCTCCGCGGCGACCGGACTGGCCGGAGCGCTGTTCAATCCGGCCGTACGCGCCTATCTCGCGGCGGACGCGGGCGAGCGGCGCGTCGAAGCGTTCGCGCTGTTCAACATCTACTACCAGGGCGGAATCCTGCTCGGGCCGCTGGTGGGCATGCTGCTCACGGACCTGGACTTCCGCCTCACCTGCCTGGTCTCCGCAGCGATATTCACGCTGCTGAGCATCGTCCAGATCCGGGCTCTGCCCGCCCGCCGGCGCAACGATGCGAGCGACGGCACGGACAGCGGTCGGGAAAGTGTGCTGGCGCAGTGGCGGACCGTCGTCGCCAACCCGAGGTTCCTGCTCTTCTCCACGGCCATGGTCGGCTTCTACGTGATGCAGTTCCAGGTCTATCTGGCGTTCCCGTTGGAGGTACGACGAGTCGGCGGCGACGGGACGTTCGGTACCGCCGCGGTCGCCCTGCTCTTCGCCGTCTCCGGACTGAGCACCATTTTCGGCCAGACCAGGCTCACCGCCTGGTGCAAGGCCCGCATGGCGCCGGGGCAGGCGCTCACGTGGGGGCTGCTGACGATGGGGCTCGCGTTCGTCCCCCTGCTGGCGGCCACCGCGCTGCCCGTACCGGAGAGCGGAGTGGGGCTGTGGGTGTCGGCGGCCGTGCCGCCGGCGCTCGCCGCACTGCTGCTGGCGCTCGGGACGATGATCGCCTACCCCTTCGAGATGGACACCATCGTCCGGCTCTCGGGCGACCGGCTCGTCGCGACGCACTACGGGCTGTACAACACCATTTGCGGCGTCGGCATCACGCTCGGGAATCTGCTGACCGGCGCCTCCCTGGACGCGGCACGCGCCGCGGGACTGTCGGCCCTTCCCTGGATCGCTCTGTGCGTTCTCGGGCTGGGCTGCGGTGCGGCGTTGTACGGGTTGCACCGCACGGGTCGACTGGTGCCGCCGGCCCCGGCGGTTCGGCCGGAACCGACCACCGCGTGATGGACTGGGCTGCTCCGGGAGGGGTGTGCGCGGCAGTGCTGCGGCCGGCGCGAGCGGGCGCGTAGCGAGGCCTCGGGGGACGTACCTGTTGGTGCGTCCCCCGGGCAACCAGGGCGTGTTTGGGGGATCTTGAGCGGGCCTCTCCGTTGTTCCGGGGAGGGGGTGCCCCTGTCCGTCTTCCGCGGGCTGCGGGTCCGTTGTGGTTGCTGGGGGCACCTCCCGGCCGGAGGCTGGGGGAGCAGTTCCCCCGCGCCCCTTCGGGGCGCGGTTCGGTCAGTGCTGGTGCTCGGCCGGTTTCCGCCCCTCCGGGTCGGTCGGCCGCTCAGAGGCTTCGCCCACATGCACGGTGAACGCTGCCGTGCGGACCTTGCCGTCGTGCCGGAAGTCGAGGAAGAGGCGGTAGGCGCCCTTGCTGGGTGCGGTCGCGGTGAACGAGACCTCAGGGCCGGGCTTCGTCCTTCCGTCACCCGGCTCGCCGTTGGGGTGGACGTGCAGATAGGCGAGGTCCCCGGAGCGCAGCGCGACGAGGTGGCCGTAGGCGCCGAGATAGGGCTGAAGGTCCGTGACGGGCTTGCCGTCTTTGGAGACGTCGAGCCGCAGCTCGCTCCCGGTGCCCGCGCGCAGTCGGCCGTTGAGGGTGACCTCGTAGCCGTCGACGGTCGCCGTCCTGTCGGCCGCAGGAAGCGGCTCCGGTTTCGACTTCCCGGAGACTTCCAGGTCGGCACCGAGCGTGAGGCCACTGGCGCTCTTGGCCTGGGGCGTGAAGTCGGCGAAGACCCGGTATCCACCTGCCTTCGGGAGCTCGGCGGATATGGACCAGGTGCCGTCCGCGGCCCGAACCGGGTGCAGATGCCGGTAAGTTGCCAGGTCGCGCGAGGCGACGATCAGGTGCAGTTCTTTGCCGTGTTCCCGGCGGAAGGCGGTCACGTTGCGGCCCGTGTCCTCGTCCACGATGGCGAACCGCAGTTCGGCGTCCTTGCCGGCTTCGACACGGGGAGTCTTCAGATCGAGGGCGAAGCCCTTCTCGGAGACCTGAAGGCCTCCGGGAGCCTCCGAGGGCCCGCCCCCGTGCTCGGCGTGCCCTTCGTGCCCGTCGGCTTTCCGCTGCTGCGAGCCGTGTGCAGAGTGCTCGGCCGGTTCCGCTTCCCCGGTCACCGGGTCCAGGACCTGTCCCGCTCCGTAGGCCGTTCCGAAGGTGGCCGCGAGTGCGGCGGCGAAAACGGTGATCTTGAGACCAGTGTGCATGATCACTCCCTCGTCAGGGCCGCCCGACCGCGGCCACGCACTTCAACATACCCCTAGGGGGTAAGAAGTCAAGCCGCTCCGCTTTTTGCGCAGATACAGGGAGGGGGTATATATCGTGGCGCTCCACAGTTACCCCGCCCGTATCAACTGTCATGGGAGGAAAGCGTCTTCGTGCTGTACACCGGACAGCAGCTGCCACACCGACTTCGGGTGAGTCCGCAGCCAGGCACAGCGGTCGCCGACGGCCGCACCACCGTCTACGAGGTCAGCGGCGTGGGCAGCGCCCGCTGCGAGGGGATCGTCACCGAGGTGCTCAGCGAGCTCGACGGCATGCTGTCCGTCGACGTCGACATCGGCACCGGCCGGGTCACGGTCACCACAGCCGGAGAGTCGGAGGATGGAGTGATCGCGGCAGCGATCCATTGAGGGCGGATACGAGTACGTCGGTCGGGCCTGACGCCGGGCGTCGGCCGGTGCCCGGCAGGGGCCCAGCCCTCCCCCAGCCCCTACCTGAGGACTTCGCGAATGTGACCGTTCCCGGCTTCCAGGGAATTGTCGAAGGCCGTGCGGTCCTCGTCGGCAGCGCTCAGCTGCTCACGGAGTGGGCGATGGGCTGTTGGCGGACCTGGCCCGCGCCCGGCACGAGGCTGAGACGGCCGGGCACAATCGCCGTGGGGTGACGGGGAAGGACGGGCGCTTCTCGAAGTCGCCGAAGTCATCGGGCGGTTGAAGCGCTCCGTCTCGCCCGCGTCCTCCTGACCGGCGGCAACAAGGCCATCGCCGGGCCGCCGTAGCGACCTATATCGGCGTCGAGGACGTCATGGCCGAGGCCATGACCCAGGACAGGGTCTCGACGTCGTGAGGAAGCTCCCGGCCGAAGGCCGCAGCGCCGCCATGGTCGGGGACGGCGTCAGCGAGTGCCTCCGCCGACGCGGTGCGCCACTGCCGCAGGCCCCTCGGCGCCATCAAGTACGACCTATGTTCAGCCTTCGCCGGGAACGTCGCAGCCCTCCCCCGGCCGCTGCGGGGCAGCGCAGCTCCGTGATCACCGGAGGCGCCAATGGCCGGGCGTGAGGGCCGCGTCGACTGGTGGCTGCGGCGGGCGGGTCGTCAGTGCAAGTGCAACCGTGAACGGCCGTCGATGCGGTCTGAACCCGCCACGGACCGCGGCGCGCGCTCGTTCTCCGTCGAGCATGGCCACCGAGGCGAACCGGACCGGAAAGCGTCCTCGTCGGGCTGGACGAGGACGAACGCCGTGTTCGCCAGGGGCCGGACCGAAAGGTGTCAGCCGTCCGTGGAGCGGACGGTGCTCATGATCTTCTTGATCTCGGCGGCCTTCAGCGCCTTCGGCACTCCTTGGTCCGCGTAGATCACCCAGCCGTGCATGGTGCCGTCGGGCAGCTTCTGCGCGATGCTGTGCACGACTGCCTTCGGCGGGACACACGAGCCCGGGCGGTGGGTGACGGTGACCTCGGCGGTCGCGGTGTAGCCGTTGATACCGCCCTTGTTCCACGGCTTGGCCTTGGTGACCTTGATCTTGGGCTTGTGGTCCTCACCGCCGTACGCGGCGAAGCCCCAGTTGCCCGCCCAGTTACGAGCGTTCTCCTGCAGGCTGCCGGTCTTGCCGCCGCCCGTGGTGCCGACGGTGGCGAGCTGTCCCTTGCCCGCCTCACCGATCGCCTTGGGATTCGGACTCGACGCGCAGCCGCCCTCCCGATAGTTCCCGGCTGCGGTCATGACGACGATCGGCTTGCCGTCCTTGCCCGTGTAGGAGAGGGCCGTGTTCTCCTCAAGGATCTTCCACTTCTTGGCCTTGCCAGGAACGTCGTAGCGGAAGTGGTGCTTCTGGCTGGTCTGCGTCTGCCATCCCTTGACCAACGGCAGTTTGCCGGAGGGGCTACCAGGGGACTTGGACGACCCCTCCGAGGGCGCCTTCGACTTGGCCGAGGGCTGCTTCGATCCAGCGGCGTCGGTGTCCTTGTCCTTGGACTTGGACTTGCCGGTCTCGTTGCACCCGCTCAGCGCGAGGGCCATGCCGATACCGACGGCCGCGATCAGGGTTGCCTTCTTTCGCCGGGACGGTATCCGGGTGGACTGCTCGTGCTGAGCAGGGCGGTCGAGAATCTTTGACTGAGACATGATCGGCACTCTAAGCGAACCGGATTCCCTCACCTTCATCAGGTGGACGTCCGCTGCGAGACGTATACCTGCTCGTGACACAGCACAGAAGAAGCTGGTGCGCCCGGCATGCGACGTACTGCTCAGACCGCCCGCGGCTGGTGCCGCGCCCTGTCGGCCGCGGGAGCGGAGTTGCCGGCGCAGCGCCGTCACGGCAGGGAGCGCCCGACCTGTGCGTTCCCGCCGGAGACCGGTCCGTGCGAGGGCGCGAGGGGTCAGGCAGCAGGCTCGTGGGAGGTGCGCGCCGGGTCCCGTCGAGCCCTCTTCCGTCACCCCTGACGACCGTGCGGTTCCATGAATTCGAGTCGATTTCCCAGGAGGTCGTACGAGTAGAAGCGCTCGTGCCCGGGGAACTCTCCGTCCCAGATCACCTGCATGCCCGCAGCCTCCAGCCGGGCGGCCAGGGAGTGAAGGTTCTCCACCAGAATTCCCGGATGCGCCTTGCGCGCAGGAGTGAAGTCCTCTTCCACTCCCAAATGAATCTCCAAACCTCCGCCACGGAACCAACAGCCACCGCGCGCCGCGAGCACAGACGGCTTCTCCAGCTCCGTCATTCCCAAAATGTCGCCCCAGAACCTGCGGCACTTGTCCTCGGAGCGCGGTGGAACGGCGAGTTGCACATGATGCAGGCGGGAGAAAGAGAAGGAGTCATCAGCTCGGTTGGTCATCGGTACCTCCTCGGCGGGTTGCGTCCAACTGGCCCATTGTTCATCAGGGTTGGGGGAAATGGGCGGGCTAGGGCGTGTCCGGCGGATCTTGACTGGCCCTGTCCGTTGTTCGATAACGGGGTGCCCCTGTCGGCGCTTGCGGGCTGCGGGTTGCGTTGTGGCTGTGGGGGCACCTCCCGGCCGGAGGCTGGGGGAGCAGTTCCCCGCGCCCCTTCGGGGCGCGTCCCCCTGCTGTGCTTGGGCACCCCATTGCGGGGTGCGCAAGATCCGCCGGACACGGCCCAGCCGAGAAGGTTGGGGGTGTGCGGGCGCGGTAGGTGAGCCCGGACGATGTCGCCCGCTCCTCCCTTGCCGGCAGCAACGGAAGGTCCGGCGAAATCCTTTGTTCGCTCATCAGTCATCACGGATATTCCAGGTCCGTTTCACAATCTTCACTGCCAGCTCGAACAAGGTGAGAGCGGTAACGAATCGGCGGGTTCTGTCGCTGAATGGGGTGCAGCCGGGGTCTTCTCCTGTGGGGGGTGGCGGCCCCGGCTGCATGTGTTTCTTGCGCGGGCGCGGTGCGGTTCACGAGCCGCCCCGGCTCTCGCCACCGGCCGTCCCGGGGCAAATCGACGGAGTGTGTACGCGCGACCCCCTTCCCGACACAGAGGACAATTCGGGTAGCGCTCCGCAGGTCACTGCGGTCGAAAGACCAGAAGAAAGAGGAGTACGGTCCGCCGCGCTCCTTCTGCGCAGCCGTCGGCTTCGCGCGCTGAACGGGCCTCTACGGCACAGCCTTTGCGGCGCCCTCGCCCCGTTCAGTGGCGTTTTCGTCCGCCTTCTTCTCGGGCTTCTCCTGCCGCTTTTGTGGCCCCTTGGAGGCCTTCTGGCGGCGCCCCTCCGCTGCTTTTCCGCGGCTTCATTCTGCGGACTCGGTGTTTCCGCGGCTGATTCAGGCCGAGCTTCCGTCGCTTTCTTCCGGGCCTCTCGTACTTCCCGTGCCTTCTTCTCGCCCTCGGCCGTTTCAGCCCTCTCGTCCTGGCCAGGCGTCGTCGGTGATGTCGCGGGCCGCGAATCCTCGGGCTTCGGTGAAGTGGTGGATTCGGGGGGTGGGGAGTGGCGCGTGCCGGGGGCGGGGCGGGAGGCCGGGGATTTGTCGGCGGACTCGAAGAGGGCGTATCCAACGGCGGCCGAGGCGGCGACGACAACGGCAGTGGAGACCGCGACGAGCGCGGCGGTGCGCCGGGGCTGCCGTCGGGCGGCCGACAGCTCGTCGGATCGGGCGGCGAGCGGTTCGGCCGGGGCCTCCTGGACAGTGGGGGTGCCGCCGCCCAGGTGCTCCGCCCTTAGACGCTCGGCGACCTGTGCCGCGGTCGGACGCGCGGTGGCGTCCTTGGCGAGCATCTCGAGGACCAGCGCGGACACCCCAGCGGATATCTCCGGGCGCGGTTGCCGGGGAGGAACGGGGGCAGCCTCGATGTGCTGAGCGGCCACAGCGGAGGCCTTCCCGGTGAACGGCGGCCTTCCGCAAAGCAGTTCATACAGCACGCAGCCCAGCCCGTACACGTCGGCCGCGGGAGCGGCGGAGGCGCCCATGCCGCACTCGGGTGCCAGGTAGGAGCTGGTTTCGAGCGAGTCCCCGCTGTCGGACGAAGCCGCATCGGCCTGGCCGGCGGCGCGGGCGAGCACGAAGTCCGCGACCTTCACACCGCTCTCGGCGAGCAGCAGATTGCCGGGCTCGACGTCGCCGTGCACGACCCCGGCGCTGTGTGCCGCCGCGAGGCCCGCTGCGGCCTGCCGCACGTACCGGCACGCCTCTTCCACCGGCAGCGGGCCGCCGGTCTCGGCCAGCTCAGCCCTGAGGCTGCGTCCGCGCACGAGCTCCATCACCAGGTAGCAGCGGCCCTGGTCCTGGCCGAAGTCGTAGACCGACAGAACATGCGGATGGTTCAGTACCGCGGCAGCCCATGCCTCTTGCCGGAAGCGTTCCACGGCCCCCGGGGCGGCGATCTCGTCCCGCAGCAGCTTGACGGCGACCTCTCGGCCCAGCGTGGTGTCCTCGGCGAGCCAGACCTCGCCCGTACCACCGCGGCCGAGTACCTCGACCAACCGATACTGCCCTGCCTCCAGCATGACTTCACACCGTTCTCTGCTCCGGAGCCGTACGCGTGACGGCTGACCGTACCGATCCGGACGCTGGCCTCGCCCCGGCCGGCGCCGTAGCTGCCCCTGCGGGTGGCCGTTCGACGGCGGCGCGCTCCCCCGCCCGCAGGACCCGGCGCGGGCGGGGCTCAACCTCGCCCGCGCCGGGGCGGATCCGCAAGCACGGGGGGAACCCGCGGATCCGGCTCGCCGATGACCAGTCGGCTCACCCTCCACAGCGTCACCGGTCCACTGATCGTCACACCCTCGCTGATCGGGGACCGGCGCCGACTCGTGCAGGATGTGGTCATGGAGCCTTCAGAAACCATTCAGACGCTTTGGGACCGCATACAGGCCCGGGACTGGGCAAGTGTCGGCGAGCTGCTGGCGAACGATGTGGTTGTGGAATGGCCGGTCAGTGGTGAACGCATCCGCGGCCGGCACAACTATGTACGCGTCAACGCCGAGTATCCGGAGGGGTGGTCGATCAAAGTCCTCCGGATCCTGTCGTCCGGAGACGAAGTCGTTTCCGAGGTCGAGGTGCCCCACGACACGATGGGCATCTTCCGGGTGGCGTCCTTCTGGACTGTCAACAACGGCCTGGTCACCAGCGGCCGCGAGTACTGGACGGAGCTGGGAGCGGACCCCTCTCCGGAATGGCGGGCTCCCTACGTCGAGCGCGTCTGAGGTCCCTCAGCTCATGCCCGCTGCCCTCACCGGCAGCGGGCCTAACGGGTCGCCACCACGACGTAACTGTTGCCGTACTGCCAGACCGGCCCGGCATGTGTGAACCCTGCCTGCCGCAGCAGTCGTACGTGTGTGGACAGGGGCAGTCCGGGTCCGGTTCCCGCGCCCATACCGTTCCGCGGCAGCTGGCGGCGGCGTTCGGCGAGGAGGTCGGCCAGTTCGGGGTCGTCGGCCACGGCCGCCCACCAGGAGTCCCAGTCCTCGTGGGCGCATGCCTGCTGCCGCTCCGCCTGGCGGCGGGCGATGTGGGCGACGATCCCGGCAGCCTGGGGGCTGCCCTCCGGCGGGAGGTGGTCGCCGTTGACGAGGACGCCGCCGGGGCGCAGCGCCTCGGCGAGCTGCTGGTACGTGCGCTGGAGAGTGTCCGGGGGGAGATAGTGGAGCGCGGTCGTGGAGACGGCGGCGTCCAGCGGGCGGTCCAGCCCCAGGGCCTGGATCCAGCCGGGCTCGCCGACGACTGCCTCGATGTAGCGGGCGGCGGCGCCGTGATGGGTGCGGGCCAGCTCCAGCAGCAGGGGGTCCATGTCCACGGCCACGATCTCCGCGTCCGGAAGCCGCCGGGCCAGCCGGGCTGCCAGTGATCCGGGGCCGCAGCCGAGGTCGAGTACGAGGGGCGTGGCCGCCCGGTCGGCCGTGATGTGCTCGACCACATCAGCGATCACGGTGAACCGCTCCTCGCGGCCGACGGCGTACCGCTGCTGCTGGCGCTCCCAGCGCTCCACCCACATCTCGGCCGTCGCCATGCTCAACCCCATCCGGCCGCGCCACCCTCGCCCTTGATACCTGTCTACCGGGGAACGCCCGCACCCTACAGGTGAAAACGGTTCCCATTCATGACTGGGAGGCGTGTCACCGGAGGGTGGCGAGCACGGACAACAACCGGTCGATTTCCTCAGGGGTGTTGTAGACGTGAACGCTGACCCGCACCGAGCCGGTGGACTCTCCCGCGCTGCCTTGGCAATGGTTGTCCGAGCGGACCATGAAGCCGTCGCTGAAGAGAATGAAGCCGAGGTCGCCGGAGGGGATGTCGCGGTGCCGGAAGGTGACGATGCCCTGCCGCTGCTGGACCGGTGAGTCGACGGCCAGGCTGAGGTGGCAGCCGAGTATCTCGTACGCGTCCAAGTGGCGCAGTCCTTCGGTGAGCCGGGCTGCCAGGGCCACTGTCCAGCGCTCGATCCGGTCGGTCCCGGCGGACTCCAGCCAGTCCAGCGCGGCGGCCAGCGAGGCGATTCCCGCGGTGTTCGGGGTGCCGCTCCACCCGCCGGGTGTGAAGGCGGGGCCGCGCGTCTGACGGGCCCAAACGGCTCCGGTGCCGGGCAGGGCCAGGGCCTTGTGCCCGGAGAAGACGACGAAATCCACATCCAGATCGGCCACGGACACCGGCAGATGACCGATGCTCTGCGCGGCGTCGAGACAAATGACCGCGTCCGGGCCGACCGCCTGGCGGATGCGGTGGATATTCATGTTCCCGCCGTAGACATGGTGTACGTGCGTGGTGGCGACGAACCGTATCCGGGGGCCGGCATGTGCGGCCAGCGCGTTGTGGTCGTAGTCGTACGACACGGGCTGGTACGGCATCTGCCGGATGCGGATGCGCACCCCCTGACCGGCCAGGAGCTGTTGTGTCTCCAGCCATGGCGCGATGTTGGCCTGGTGATCGGCGGCGGGGATGACGATCTCGTCCCCGTCGGTGAGATACGAGGTCAGCCAGTCGCGCGCGATCGTACGCAGTCCATCGGTTGTGCCGCTGGTGAAGTGCACGCCGGAGCGTTCCGGCGCCGGGTCGGCCAGGAACGCCTTGACGTGCTGCCGGGTCTCCTCCACCAGTTCCGTCGTCCGGTTGGCCCAGGTGTAGGTGCCGCGGCCGGCGTTGGCGTTGGCTGTGGTGAGGTAGGTCTGGACGGCGTCCAGCACTGTCTGCGGCTTCTGGGCGGTGGCCGCGCTGTCCAGGTAGGCGAGCTCCGGGTGCCCGGTAATGATCGGGAACTGGGCGCGCAGTTCGCGCTGCCAGTCCCGCAGGTCCTCCGGGAAGACCGTGCCGCTGTTCCGGGCCGATGTGGGGGCCATATCAGTCCCGTACCAGGGGCGCGCCCGCATCGCGCCAGGCGACGATGCCGCCGGCCAGGCTGCGGACGTCCGGGTGTCCCATCCGGGTCAGCAGCGCGGCGTACTGCGCTGACTTCTCGCCCACCGGGCAGGCCAGGAGCACTTGCCGGCTGCGGCTGAAGGGCAGGCCGCCCCGCAGGAGTTCACCGAACAGCTCGTCGACGATGTTGATCGACCCGTCGATGTGCAGCGCCGCGTACGCGAACGGACTGCGCAGGTCGACCACGAGCGGCCGGTCCGTGGCGATCCACTGCTGAGCCTCCGCCACGCTCACGGCCGGGGCGGCCCGCACTTCGGCGGCGGACAGGTCGGCCACCGAGTTCCTCCGGCAGGGCCGGCCCAGCAGGTCGGGGCGCTGCTGCCGGATGTAGCTCAGATAGCTCTCGACACGGTCGCAGACGATGAAGACGGCCGACCGGCGCTCCGCCAGTCCAGCGTCCATCTCGCGCAGGTGGCGGACCGCTCCGAAGTAGGCGGCCCCGCCGGTGGGTCCTGCCAGCATCCCGCAGCGGCGGATCAGGGTGAGCATGCCGTCGATGGCCTCGTCGGCACTCACCGTCCGGATCGTGTCGTACGTGTCCGGGTCGAACAGCCCGACTTCGTGGACCTCGTCGATGGTGCGGATGCCCGGGATGAAGTCGGACTTGGCCCCGACGAGGCCGACAACCTGGACCCGAGGGTCGTGCTCCCGTAGCACCCTGGCGACGCCGGTGGAGGAGCCGGCGGTGCCCACGCAGGCGATGAACCAGTCCGGGGCTCTGCCGTCGAGGTCCTTGACGATCTCCGGTCCCGTACCGGCGAGATGGGCCTCGGTGTTACGGGGGTTGAAGTACTGGTCGGTGTGCAGATAGGCGCTGCCTGACTCGGCGAGAGTGCGGTGGAAGAGGGTGAGCGGGTCGTCGGTGTTGGTCGGGTCGAGGCATTCGCTCTGGCCCGGCAGCTCCTCGATCTCCGCGCCCAGCAGCAGAAGCAGGTCCTTGAGCTCCGGCACCCGCATGCGGTTGGTGACGCTCTTGAACGTCAGGCCGTGCATCCCGGCGATGACCGCCAGCGCCTTGGCCGTGTTGCCGCTGGAGAGTTCGACGAGCTGGCTTGTGTGCTCCACCGCGTCGGCGAGGTGGGGGCGCGCCATGTTCCAGGCGGCCCGGTCCTTGACCGAGCCGAAGGGGTTGAGCATCTCCAGTTTGGCGAACAGGTCGATGTTCCGCAGACCGGTGACGGCCGGGTCGATGCGCACCAGGGGGGTGTTTCCTATGGCCTCGGTGATGCTGTCGTACCTCACTGGTGTCCCCCCGAGGGCATGGTCGGCCAGTACTGTTCGTCGAGGCTCCAGCGCCATGAGCCCCCGTCCTGCCAGGCGGCCACCTTGCGGGCGACCGGCTGGTGCTGTGCCCGGCTGGTGTGGAAGTCCATGCAGTAGCCGGCGGTGTTCACGAAGGCCAGCAGATCGCCCGGCTCCGGCCGGTGCGGCAGGAAGACCGTCCGCCGGGTGATCATGTCGCTCTCCAGGCAGAGACTGCCGAAGAGATGGACACCGACGGGTCCGGCACCGTTGCGGAATCCAGCGCCCTCCCTGGGAATGACGACGGGATCCATCAGCACCCCGTGCTCTTCGAGGGCCACGTCGTCGGCCTTCAGCGCCAGCCGTACCAGGAGATCACCGCCCGCGCCGGAATCACGTACCTCGAGGACGGTGGCCAGCGTGAGCCCGCACTGGTCCACCAGGGCCCGGCCGGGTTCGATGTGCAGGTCGTAAAGGTGCTCCAGCAGTAGCGTGGCCAGCGGCCGGCCCTCCAGCGAGGCGGCCGGGTGCGTCAGGAGTTCATCGAGGTAGCGCTCCCCGGCGACCGCCCGGTGGGAGGGGTACAGCCCCAGCGTTCCGCGCAGGGTGCCGCCCTCGTTGCGCAGCCCGTAACCGTGCCCCTGCCAGGTCAGGGGCGGACGCTTGCCCAGCACGGCACCGGTGAGCTCGGTGGTGTACCGCTCCCACTGCCCTTGGTCGGCGAGGTAGTTGATGCCGAATCCGCCGCCGATGTCCACGGCCCGCGGCCGCAGGCCACGGTTCCGGCACAGCTCCAGGATGTTCAGACAGCTCTCCAAGGCCGTGGCCTTCTCCGTGAGGCTGGTCGTGTCCACGTGGTAGGACACACCGACCAGTTCCACCGTGTCGCCGTGCCGTTCGACCGCCTCCAGCAGGCTGTCCGCTTCCCGTACGGGCGAGCCGAAGCGACTGCGCCGGCTGAGCACCCTGACGCCGGACGCCTCGAAGCCCGACAACCGCAGCAGTACGCGGGCTCGCGGGAGGGCGTGCTTGCGGACGAGGCCGGCGAGCTGGTCCAGTTCGCCGAGCGAGTCGACGCTGACGGTGACCCCGGCGCGAGCGGCCAGCCACAGGAATTCCGGGTTCTTGGGCCCGGTGGCCACGATCCGGTCCGACACGAAACCGGCGCCGAGCGCATGCTGTAACTCCCCCAGCGACGCCACGTCCACGCCCGCGACTGTTGCGGCGAGCCGCCGCAGCAGAGCACTGGACCGGTTGGCCTTGTGGGCGAAGAACACCTGGCCGGACAAGTGGTGCTTGCGGTAGACCGACCGGAACCGCTCCAGATTTTCCGCGATCTGCTCGGGCACGATCACATTGACCGGTGATCCCAGCGCGCCGGCGAGCATGCGCAAGAACGCGGGGGCCTTCAGCAGGGCTTGCAACCGGGGACCGAGCTGGGGTTCCAGATACAACGGCCTGCCCATGCGTGGTCCCTCCGCCCGAGAACGCCAAGGCCCGGCATGCCGAGCACGGCCGACACTTCCTCCTGCGGTTCGCCGTATAGCCCCTTTCCCCCACATGCGCGATTTACGCCCCAAGCCGGTGGTGCGGGGACGCGTTGCGCTCAGATGGGCACCCGGCAGGTTGCGGCTCCCGCCGCCGTGGCTCCATCCGCAGCCAGGGCCAAGGTCCACGCCGTGTCCGGCGGACCTTGGTCGGCCCTTTCCGTTGTTCCGGTATGGGGGTGCCCCTGTCCGACGCTTGCGGGCTGCGGATTCGTCGTGGCTGGTCGCGCAGTTCCCCGCGCCCCTGACGAGGCGTGCGTCCCCCTGCGTTGCGAAGTCCGGGTACGCAAGGTCCGCCGGGCACGCCCTGGGTTGGCCAGCGGCCCAGGAGAACATCGCCAGTCGCACGACCGATGAGTTCCGCCTCGTCGGGTCGTCTGCATGTTGGGGACTTCCCCTTCCGCGCCCTGCGGAGGCCCGAGATGAGATGACAAGGAGCGTGCACACCGTGGACCAGGAGAACGTGAGCGCCACCCTGACTGTTGCCGCGCCCGCCGCGAAGGTGTTCGCGGTGCTGGCAGATCCGACGACCCATTCCTCGATCGACGGCACGGGCTGGGTTCAGGCAGCTGTCGAGCGGGCGCCGCTGGCCGAGGTGGGGCAGATTTTCCGGATGGACATGTATCACGCCAACCACCCGGACGGTGACTACCAGGTGGCCAACAAGGTCCAGGTGCTCGACCCGCCGCGCGCCATCGGCTGGCTGACTGGGCAGGAGAAGGAGGACGGTCACCTGGAGTTCGGCGGCTGGAGCTGGCGTTACGACCTCGCGCCGCTCGGTCCGTCCGAGACCGAAGTCACGCTCATGTACGACTGGTCGGCGGTGCCGCAGTCCTTCCGGGAGTACATCCAGTTCCCGCCGTTCGGGCCCGAGCATCTCACCAACTCGCTGCACCACCTGGCCGAGCTTGCCGCACCGACGTCCCGGGCCTCGACGCCTGGCGGGAATCCGTAGCCGTCCGGCGCCGCTCTCACCCCACGTCGGCCTTACGACATCGTGCAGCCATCCGGCGGGGCTCCGTCCACTTCGCACGGAGCCCCGTTCGTCCTCTCAGCCGAACCGCAGGATGCGCGGGGCGAAGGTGCCCTCGGGGCCGTCGGCTCTGCCGACCGACCACACCGTTCCCGTGCCCGGTACCGGCGCCAGCCGCAGCGTCCTTGAGCGCCCCTCCCCGGACACCGCCGGTTCGCTGTGCTCGGTGAACGACTCTCCGTTCCAGGCAAGGAAATCCGGCCCGGGGACCCACGGCGGAGAGCTGCCCGGCGGGCCCCACTTCTGCGAGCGGGCCACCGAGACCCAGCCCAGCTCGCCGGACGTGGTGGGCGCCAGTGACGTGATTCCGCCGAAGTCGGTGGGCACGGTCACCCGGCTCCACTTTTCCCCGTCGAAGCGGACCAGCAGTGGCGGAATCGGCCGCCCCGGCGGGCCGCCGACGAACCCGGCGGTGCCACCCGCCCACACCTCCGTCGGCGAGACCGCCAGCACGCTGCCCACGGCCGACCGTGGGAACCCGTCGACGATCGTCTGCTCCCACGCCTGCCCGTTCCAGTGCGACACGGCCGCACCCGAGTTGGTCTCGCCCGCGGCCCAGACGTCGTCGGCCGCCTTGATGTGCAGGCCATACACGGCTCCGGGCGGCACCGGCATGTCCTGCCAGCCGCGCCCGTCCCGGCGCAGCAATACCTGCGCGCCGTCCCGCGAACCGATCAGCCAGGTCTCACCGCCGCCGGTGACGACTTTGGTCAGCACGACACCGCGCGGCGGGCGGCTCTCCTGCCAGGCGGTGCCGTCGTAGCGGAGCAGGCGGGCGCCGCCCGCCGAGTCGCGGCCGACCGCCCAGACCGCCTTCGCTGAGGTCCCCGCGATGGACAGCAGCTCTCCCTGCCAGCGGTTCCCGGGCAGGCTCTGGCGCTGCCAGGCGGTTCCGTCCCAGCGCAGCAACAGCGGGAAGCCCGGCGCCTCACGGCCGACGGCGTCGGCACCCACCGCCCACGCCCGGTCAGGGCCGAACGCCACGGCTTCGTTCAGCCCGGCCTGCGGGCGAACCTGGGCCGGGACCGGAACGTGTTGCCAGGACTGGGTTTCCGCCGCGGCCGGGGTCGTGACGGTCACGATGGTCATCGCGACGGCGAGGGCCGCGACGACAAGTCGGCGCACCATGGTCAGCCTCCCAGCCGCTCGCTCATCAGGTTCGGTTTCGAGCCGTAGATCTCGGCGGTCCCGAAGGACAGCAGTGCCGACCCGGCCTTCGCCAGTGCCCGCGGTTTGACGTCGATCGCGTCGCTGCGCTCCGGGCCGTAGGAGAAGGTGGTACGGCGGCCGTCCACCCGCGCGTACTTCGACTGGAACGCGCGGTCGCTGCGCACCGGCAGCCACAGCGCGCCGTCCGGTCCGCGCACCATCGCCTCGGTGTAGGTGTCGCCCAGCGGTGGGTAAGTGGTGCGCCAGGCACGCCCGTTCCAGGTCATCAGGTAGGTGCGAGCCACGCCGTCTGTGTACTGGCTGCCGCCGATCGTGACCCGGCCGGATGGTTCGAGCAGCATCGTGTGCACGTTGCTGCTCGACGGCAGCGGCACCTTCGCGTCCCGCCACACCGTGCCGTTCCAGCGCAGGATGGTGGTCCCGGTGTCGGTGTCCGCCCAAGCCCAGGCCTCGTCGGCAGTCCGCGCGGTGATCCCCATCAGGTACCGCACGCCGTCCGGGGTTGACTGGGTGGTCCAGCCGGAACCGTCGTAGTGCAACACCTTCAGCCCGGTGTCGTCCTCACCGACCACCCACGCGGCACCCGGTACCGCGGTGAAGTCCTGGTAGGTCCACAGAGTTTGCGGCAGCGGGACGGTACTCCACTCTCCCGCCGACCGGCGCAGGATCTCCCCCGCTCCCCCGCGGTTGTGGAAGATCCACACCTCGTCGCCGACGAACTGAACCTTGCCGATCCAGCCCAGCTCATCGGCGCCGGGGAAGGTCGTGTCCCGGCTCCACGCCGTGCCGTCCCACCGGTACAGCATCGGCCGCAGTCCATCGGCGGCGTGCTCGTACCCGGTCGCCCACGCCTCGCCCGGCCCGCGGGCGGCGAGATCGGAAACGGTCACCGGCGGGGCCGCCGCCGGCACCGGCAGCGCCGACCAACTCGGCGTCACAGCCGCGGCGGGTGACGCCAACGCGGCGCACATGATCACAAGGCAGATGATGACCGCACGGAGACTGTTCACGAGTCACGAGCCCCCCAAGAGCGTGAAGGTCGCACAGCATATTGGCGTTCACACACCGTGAACAGGCGGCATTCGGCCGATCGCGGCTGGGCGCAGTTCCTGTCGACGGGCAGCTGAGCTGGGGCGACGCTGATGGGCGTGTGGTCGGTGCCGTCGTACTTCGGCCGTACGCGAACGTTGCGCAGCCACCGCGGCGAGCGCTCTCGGTACGTACCGACGCTGACCGACCGGACGGTACGTCGTTCGCTCGCCGTACCGCTCCCTCCTCGTCGGCGATCGGAATCGCACAGTGGGTGCCCTGTGCCATCAAAGTTCGAGAGTGGAGGGGCACCTTCGGTCGGTTAAGAGGCCCACCATCGGGAATTGCCAGCCCCTCGTCTGATCGGCGGTCTACCGTACGGGCATGCCGCGCCGTGCCGCGCTCACATGAGGAGGATCCTGTGTCATCGCCCTGCGACCCCCAGTACGCTCCCGCCGGCGATGTGGGTACAGCGCTCATGGTGATCGACTCTCGGCTCAAAGCCATTTACGACGGCAGGACCGAGGCCGACCCCGAACAGAAGCGGCTGACCGACCAGTTCACCGCGTCCATGGGCGCCAAGGAATTCCATGACGTGGTGGACGGAACGTGCACGCTCATCTTCATGTTCATGAAGTGGCTGCGGATGGCCTACGAGGACCACGACAAGGACGTCATCGAGTACGTGGTGCCCAGCCTTGTGGCCACGATGCGCATGATGCCCAAGAGCGTCCGTCCCGAGGCGATCCCCACCATGGCGGGCCTGCTCGTCGCGGCCGGCACCGGTCTGAGCCCCAGCCTGTGGCGCAAGCAGTACGGAGACTGGACCACCGGCGAGATGAACCCCCTGGAAGCCACGGCCTTCCTGCTCGCGGAGCACATCAACCGACTCACCGACGACCGCGACTTCGCCACCCGGCTGATCAGCAAAGCGCTGTCGAGCTCGGACGAGGACTGACGTCGTCGGCCGGGCACCCGGAACCGGCCCGCACCACACGGAAACACTGGTCAGGTGATCGCCGATGACCGCTACGACCTGCCCGGCGCTCATGCCGCTCGAACTTCTGGGGGCTGTTGGGCCGGCCCGACTCCTGTCCGCACTGCGCTGCCCTGCCGTCAATCGGACGCCATGGTGCTAGCCGTTGACCCTGTGGTGGATGTCCAGGGTGAGCTGCAGGGCGTCCAACACGGTGTGCGGTGCGATCGTGTTCTCGCTCTCACCTCGCAGGCAGGCCAGTACGTGGTCGAGCATGTCGGTGTACTGGTCGGCAGGCGGCAGATCCAGCTCACGCGCGCCGTCTTCGGTGTAGGCGGTGACGGTGCCGGTCGGCTTGCCGTCGAAGCCCATCGTGGACGAGGCGTCCAGCACGCCGTGGGTGAAAGAGGCGGTGTACCCGCCGCGTGCCCCCCACGCCTTCGGCATCAGTGAGGAGACCGAATCGCGGGCGAACGCACCGTCGAACGTCAACGTGGCGTCGATCGCCGCCGAGTGCTCGTCGCGGGCCACTGTGGTGATGTCGAGGGCGTTCGGCTTGCCGAGAGCGCTGGTGATGAGGTCCATGTCGCTGTGCATCGCCTCGATCGGCAGCACCTCCAGGCCAAGGGAGAAACCCGGCCACAGGTGGGCCGTCAGGTTCCACAGAGTGAGCTGCTCCAGGCGGCCGTAGGTGCCGTCGCGGACGGCGTCGAGCAGTGTCCGGTTGGCGGGGATGAAGCGTTCGAACATGTCCACGAAGACCTGCCGGTCGCCGGCCTCGGCGGCCTCGGCCACGCGCCGGGCGTCGTCCACACTGTCCGCCAGCGGCAGCTCGACCAGGGCGTGCTTGCCCGCCTCCAGGGCACGCAGCACGTACGGTGCGTGCAGTTCGACCGGTAGGCAGATGTCCACCAGGTCGTAGTCGCCGTCGAACGCCTCGTCCGTGTTCGTGGAGGAGGCGAATCCGAACCGGTCGGCGGTCTTCACGGTCTTGTCGGCGTCCCGCCCGAACATGACCACTTCGACGTCCCCGCGCTGGGCGTAAACGGCGGCGTGCGCCTGAGCGAAGTTCGTCCCCAACAGTGCGATCTTCATCGTGTCCCGTCCTTCGATTTCTTGGCGTTGTTGGTGCTTCCGGTTCTGCTGGTTCTGCTGGTTCTGCTGGTGCTACGTCAGGCGATCCGGGTGGTGGCGGGGATGGAGAACAGGCCGAAGCGGTTGCCGCCTTGCGTGCTCTGGTTGACGCCCCACGGGGGACGTCACCTTGGAGTGGAAGCGGCGGAGGGCTGCTGCGCCCGCACCGGCAGCGACGTCTCGACGCTAAACGGCCAATAGGACAGCAAACGTCCTATTGGCAGGACACTCTGGAGGCATGCGTGACCCATCCGCCCGGCTGCTTCAGTTGCTCTCGCTGCTCCAGACCCCGCGCGAGTGGTCCGGCACCGAACTGGCCACCCGCCTCCGCGTCACCCCTCGCACCATCCGCCGCGACGTCGAGCGGCTGCGGGAGCTGGGCTATCCCGTGCAGGCCACGCACGGCAACACCGGCGGCTACCGGCTGGGATCGGGCACCGCCATGCCTCCACTGCTGCTGGACGACGAAGAGGCCCTGGCCATCGCGGTCGGCCTGCGCACTGCCACCGCCGCGCCCGTCACCGGCATCGCCGAAACCTCACTGCGCGCGCTCGCCAAGCTCGAACAAGTCCTCCCCGCGCGCCTCCGGCACCGCCTGACCGCGCTGACCGAGAGCGCCGTACCGCTCCACCAGGGCGAGGCCCCCTCCGCCGCTCCCGAGACGCTGGCCGCCCTGGCCTCGGCCTGCCGAGCAGGCGAGAAGCTCCGCTTCCAGTACCGCAAGGCCGAGGGTGACCTGACCCGCCGCCTGGTCGAACCGAAACAGATGGTCACCGCCGGCCGCCGCTGGTACCTGGTGGGGTTCGACCTCGACCGCGATGACTGGCGCACCTTCCGCCTCGACCGCATCGGCGACGTCTTCCCCACCGGCGTGCGCGTCCCGCCCCGCGATCTGCCCGACGGCATGGACGCCGCCACCTGGGTCGCCCGGTCGCTGAAGCGCGGCGGAACAGTTAGCGCCCGGCTCCTGCTCCACGCCCCCTACGAGGAGGCCCGCCGCATCGTCCCGTCCTGGCACGGCGACCTGGAACCGCACGACGACACCTCGTGCCTCCTGCTCACCAGCCCCGATTCCCCGCCCTACCTGGCCTACCGCGTCACCCAGCTCCCACTCGACTACACCCTGCTGGACCCACCCGAGCTGGCCCCGCACATGCGCGCCCTCGCCGAACGCACCACCCACGCCTTGTCCCGATTCCAGGAGCCGTGATCCCGCGCCGCAGGCACAGCGAGGGGCGCCGTACGCGTCGGCACATGAAGGCAGTGCGCTCCTTACGCGTGCCAGAGTGATCCCCCGTGATTCCCGTGCACGTGCCCGACACGCCGCCGCTCGTTTACGCCGACAGCTTCGACATACCGGTTCTCTTCCGCGACGGGCCCGCGGACAAGCCCCGCACGCAGTGGCGCACGGCCAAGCACGCACCATTCTTGCCCTGCGCTCCGCGCCCGCCTCGCTGTTGCGGACCGTGCCCGTGCCCGCCGACCGCGCCTCGCGCCGTCGGCGCACCGGACTGACGACGCCCTTGGAACGGGACGAACTTACCCAGGCCCTACGGGCGAGCGCCCGCGGCGCAGGGGCCCAGGCCGAGCAGCACATCCTTCGCGCGGGCGTTCGTTCGATGGGCCTGGACGACTTCCTCACCTGCCGCATCCCCGGGACCGAGGTCTACCTCGGCATGTCCCGCCACCTGTTCGCCGCTTGCGAGCGCCTGCATCAAGAGGACCTGGTCATCGCCCGGCGCACTCCAGGACTTCGTGCCGATGTCTGGCGGCGACCATTCGTGCCTGCGTCTGGCGGCGACCAGGAGTCGGGTCGCTGCGTACCCCAGCTCCTCTCGGCTGCTTGCCATACCGCAGGCGTGACCCGATCCTGATCGGGTTAGTGAACGGGCCCCCCTCAGGCCGTACGCTATACCGAACGACGACCAGCGAGAAGGGGGAGAACGTGGGCGTCTCCGAGGGGTCGACACGGGGCATGCTGGGCGGCATTTTCCGGCGGGCGAGGGCCCAACGGAGGTTGTCGATCTCCGAGTTGGCCCGGCGCTCGAAGATCGGCAAGGCGACGCTGTCGCAGTTGGAGTCGGGCGCGGGCAACCCCACCATCGAGACGGCTCCTGGACACCCGGACCGCCGGCGGCCTCACCGTTGTGCGGGGTCGAGAAGGCCGAGGTGCTCAGTGGTGCGGGCGTCGACCTGCGGCCCCTCCAGCGGGTCGACTCGGCTTGACCGTTGACACGCTCAGCGCCGCGTCATAGCTTTCCAGCGTTTGGTTTATCGAACGAGGAGGTTCGATGCACGGAACGCGGGTGGCGGTGCTGGGCGCCGGGATCGTCGGCGCCGCCTGCGCTCGCGAGCTGGCGCTTTCCGGACTTGAGGTCACCGTCGTCGACCGCGGTGCGCCCGCGTCGGCGACCACCTCTCACGGCGAGGGAAACGTGCTCGTCTCGGACAAGGGCCCGGGCCCGGAGCTGGAACTCGCCCAACTCTCCCGCGAGCTGTGGCCGCAGGTGCTCGCCGCCGTCGCCGCGCGCTCCCCGCACGCGGCGCGCGCGGTGGAGTGGGACCCGAAGGGCGGCATCGTCGTGGCGACAACCGGCACCGGCGCCGAAGGGCTGTCCCGGTTCGCCGCCGACCAGCGCGCAGCCGGGGTGCGCGCCGAGGTGCTGGACGCGGAAGAGCTGGCCGAGGCCGAGCCGTACGTCACCCGTGAGCACACCGCGGCCCTGCACTACCCCGAGGACGCCCAGGTGCAGCCGGCCGGAGCCGCCGCCGCCCTGCTCGGCGACGCGCTCGCCGCGGGCGCGACCCTGCGCACGGGCTGCGAGGTGCTCGGCGCCGTCACCCGCGCGGGCCGGATCACCGGGGTCCGCACCTCGTCGGGGCTGCTGGCGGCCGACTGGTTCGTCAATGCCGCGGGCCCCTGGTCCGGCGAGCTGGCCGCCCGCCTCGGCGCGCCGGTGGACGTACGGCCCCGCCGCGGCGACGTGCTGGTCACCACTCCCCTGCCGCCCACCGTCTTCCACAAGGTCTACGACGCGGACTACGTGGGCGCCGTCGGCAGCAGCGCCGAGGATCTGCAGACCTCCGCGGTCGTGGAGTCCACCCACGGCGGCAGCGTGCTCATCGGCTCCTCACGCCGCCGGGTCGGCTTCGATGACCGGCTGCGTCCCGAGGTGCTGTCGGCCGTCGCCGCGAAGGCGCTACGGCTGTTCCCGACGCTGGCCGGGGTGCCGGTGATGCGTGCGTACGGCGGCTTCCGGCCGTACGTCCCCGACCATCTGCCGGTCATCGGCGCGGATCCCCGACTGGCCGGTCTGTGGCATGCGAGCGGCCACGAAGGCGCCGGGATCGGGCTGTCGGTGGGCACCGGGCAGCTGCTGCGGAACCTGATGCTCGGCGAGCCGACGGACATGGACGCCGCCCCGTTCCGGGTGGACCGTCCTGCCGTGCTCGGCGAGAGCGCACACCCTGCGAGTGAGGAGACGGCATGAGCCCCAGACGTGTCCGCGCCGAGTCCGACGCGGTCGGGCGGCAGGACCGGCCGCTGCGGATCACGGTCGACGGTGAGCCCGTCGACGGGATCGCGGGCCAGACCATCGCGGGAATCCTGCTCGCCGCCGATCGGCGGGCCTGGCGCCGGGGACGCTCCGGTGCGCCGCGCGGGGTGTTCTGCGGGATCGGCGTCTGCTTCGACTGTCTGGTGACGGTGGGCGATGAGTGTGATGTGCGTGCCTGCCGCCGCCGGGCCCGGGACGGCGACGTGGTGGCCACGCAGACCAGGGAGCCGGTGCCGGACGGGTCGCGGGGTGCGGAGATGCGCACGTCGCCGGATCCGGAGACCGTCCAGGGCACCGCGCCTGCCCGGGGGGAGTCCGGCCGCTCCTCGGGGGAGCCCGGTCAGGACCCTGGCCGGGCCGCCCCTGGGGCGCCCGACCAGCCGGGAACGGAGAAGCGATGACGGAGCGCCATGTCGCGGTCGTCGGCGCCGGGCCCGCGGGGCTGGCCGCTGCGGAGGCCGCGCTGAGCGCCGGTGCCCGGGTGACGCTGATCGACTCGGCGGACCAGCCCGGCGGCCAGTACCACCGGATGCTGCCCGAGGCGTACGACGCGGCCCGCCCGGAGGCACTGCAACACGGCTGGCGGGCCTTCGACCGGCGCCGCCGCCGGGTGCTCGCCCACCCGCGGTGCGCCTGGTGGTCCGAGACCTCGGTGTGGGCGCTGGAGCGCCCGGAACCGGAGCAGCCGGGAGTACCGCTCGTGCACCTGCTGCGCGGTCCGGCCGACGGTGACGGGCGGCACCGCAGCACGCTCCGTCCCGATGCGCTGGTGCTCGCCGTCGGCGCGCACGATCGCGTCCTGCCGTTCCCCGGCTGGGAGTTGCCCGGCGTGTTCACCGCCGGTGCGGCCCAGGCGCTCGCCAAGGGCGAGCGGGTCGTGGTCGGTGACCGGGCCGTGGTCGCCGGAACCGGTCCGTTCCTGCTCCCGGTGGCTGCCTCGCTGCTGGAGGCCGGCTCCCGGGTACTGGAGGTGCTGGAGGCCAACACGCCGGGCACCGTGGCCCGCGGCTGGTCGCGGCGTCCGTGGCAGCTCGCGGCGCAGACCGGCAAGTCTGGTGAACTCGCCGAGTACACCGCCCTGTTGCTCCGCCACCGGGTGCCCCTCCGTACGGGCCGCGCCATAGTCGAGGTCCGCGGCGACGGCCGGGTGGAGGAGGTCGTCACCGCACGGCTGCGCGCGGACTGGTCGGTGGTGCCGGGCAGCGAGCGTACGGTCGCGGCCGACGCGGCGTGTGTCACGCACGGCTTCAGCCCGCAACTGGAGTTGCCGGTGGCCGCCGGGTGCGCCCTGCGCCCCACACCGGCCGGCGAGTTCGTGGACGTCGACGACGACCAGGCCACCAGTTGCCCGGGCGTCTACGCGGCCGGTGAGATCACCGGCATCGCGGGCGCCCCGGCCGCACGGGCCGAGGGCGCGCTCGCCGGCTGGCTCGCCGCGGGCGGCGACCCGGATGCGAGAGCGCTGCGTCATCTGCGTCGCAGCCGGAACCAGGGCCGCGCGTTCGCCGAGCGGCTGGCCCGGGCGCATCCGATCGGCGCGGCCTGGCCGCAGTGGCTGCGTCCCGAGACCGTTGTCTGCCGCTGCGAGGAGACCGACTACGCCTCGTTGTGCCGGGCCGCCGCCGATCAGGCGAGCGCCGCCGCGCGGGTCGCCAAACTGGAGACCCGGGCCGGCCTGGGCCCGTGCCAGGCCCGGATCTGCGGGCCCACGGTCGCCGAGTTGACCGCCCGGCTGTCCGGTGAGCCCGCCGACCGGCCGGTCGAGGGCCTGCCGGCACCCGTACCGCACCGGCGCCCGGTCGCCCAGCCGATCCGGCTCGGCGAACTGGCCGCCGCCTCCCCCGAACCGCCCGACTCCGCACACCCATCCAACTCACCTTTCCAGGAGCCGAGTTCATGAGCGACACCCGGAACACTCCCCTGTCCCTCGGCGGCGTGGTCGTGGCCACAGCGCTTCCCTATTACGAGGACGCGTCCGCACCGGCCGGGCTGGCCGTGGACTACGACCGATTCGCGGAGCACTGCCGCTGGCTGGTGGAGAACGGCTGCCACGGCGTCGGCCCGAACGGCTCGCTGGGCGAGTACTCCTCGCTGACGGACGAGGAGCGCCGCAGGACCGCGCGGACGGCGATCGAGGCGGTCGGCGACTCGGGCATCGTGGTCGTCGGTGTGCACGGCGTCGGCTCGCACCAGGCCAAGCACTGGGCCGAGGTCGCGGCCGAGGACGGCGCCGACGGGCTGCTGTGTCTGCCGCCGACCATGTACCGCGCCAACCGAGGTGAGGTCCTCGCCCACTTCGAGGCCGTGGCCTCCGTCGGCCTGCCGGTCATGATCTACAACAACCCGATCGACACCAAGGTCGATCTCACCCCGGACCTGATCGCGGAGATCGCCTGGATCGACAATGTCGTCGCCGTCAAGGAGTTCTCCGGCGACGTCCGGCGCGTCCTGGAGATCAGGGAGCTGGCCCCCAGGCTGGAGGTCATCAGCGGCGCCGACGACGTCGTGCTCGAGAGCCTGCTGATGGGCGCCACCGGCTGGTTCGCCGGTTTCCCGAACGTCTTCCCCGCGGAGTCGGCACGCTTGTACGACCTGGCCGTCGCCGGAAAGGTGGAGGAGGCCCGCGCGCTGTACGAGCCGCTGGTCGCCGCCTTCCGCTGGGACTCGCGCACCGAGTTCGTCCAGGCCATCAAGCTCGGCATGGAGGAAGTCGGCCGGTTCGGCGGCCCCTGCCGCCCGCCGCGCGGCCCGCTCACGCCTGAGATGCACGAGCAGGTCAAGGCCGACATGGCCCGCGCCATCTCCGCACTCGAGAGGCAGTCCGTCTGATGCGGTCGACCCGTACGATCAGCGCCGTCGACTCACACACCGAGGGCATGCCCACCCGCGTCGTCACCGGCGGGGTGGGCCCCATCCCGGGCGCCACCATGGCCGAGCGCCGCCGCTATGCGCTGGAGAATCTGGACGGGCTGCGCCGGTTCCTGGTCGACGAGCCGCGCGGGCACTCCGCGATGAGTGGGGCGATCCTGCAGCCGCCCACCCGCCCGGACGCCGACTGGGGCGTGCTCTATATCGAGGTCAGCGGCTTTCTGCCGATGTGCGGCCACGGCACCATCGGGGTGGCCACCGTCCTCGTGGAAACCGGGATGGTCGAGGTCAGCGAGCCGGAGACCACGGTCCGTCTCGACACCCCCGCCGGGCTGGTCGAGGCACGGGTGACGGTCGTCGACGGCCGCGCCGAGAAGGTCACCCTGCGAAACGTGGACGCCTTCGCGCTCGAACTCGACGCGGCGGTGCGGGTCCCGGGCCTCGGCGAGGTCCGCTACGACATGGCGTACGGCGGCAACTTCTACGCCATCGTCGAACTCGACCGGCTCGGGCTGCCGTTCGACCGCGCGCGCAAGGACGAGATCCTCGCCGCCGGGCTGTCGATCATGGACGCGGTCAACGAGCAGAACCGGCCGGTGCACCCGGCCGACCCGCTCATCGGCGGCTGCAAACATGTGCAGTTCCTGTCCCCCGACTCCACGGCCCGGCACTCGCGCAACGCCATGGCCATCCACCCCGGCTGGTTCGACCGCTCCCCCTGCGGCACCGGCACCTCTGCTCGGATGGCGCAGTTGCACGCGCGTGGTGAACTGCCGCTGGATACCGAGTTCGTCAACGAGTCGTTCATCGGGACCCGCTTCACCGGTCGGCTGCTGGAGACCACCGAGGCCGGCGGGCTGCCGGCCGTCGTCCCCGAGTTCTCCGGCCGGGCGTGGATCACTGCCACGGCGAATTATTTGCTCGACCCGAGGGATCCGTTTCCGCACGGGTTCGTGCTCTAGCGCTGCGCCGGCGGTGCCGCCGTCGGTGCGCTTTCGGCCGCGGGTTCGTCGTGGCTGGTCGCGCCCACGCGGCGGAGCCGCCTATGTCTCGGTCCCGCGCCCCTTCGGGGCGCACCCCCCCGCCCCGCACTCCCCCTTCACTTCGTACGACCATCGGAGGGACCGCCATGTCCCGTTCAGCTCCAGTCATACCCCGGGAAAGAACGGGCCCCGTCGGGGGGCTGTTCTCCCGACAGGGCATTTTTCGTCTGAAGCCCGTCGACTCCTCCGAGGAGGAGAGCGCTGGCGGGCTCCGCCGGACCATGGGTCTGTGGCAGCTCGTCGCGCTCAGTCTCGGCGGTCTGGTCGGCGCGGGAGTCTTCTCGCTCGCCGGTGTCGTGGCACACGAGGACGCCGGGCCCGGGGTGATGATCTCGTTCCTCGTCGCCATCATCGCCAGCACCGCGGCAGCGCTGTGTTACGCCGAGTTCGCCGGCACCATCCCCAAGGCCGGCTCCGCCTATACGTACTCCTATGCCGCGCTCGGCGAGGTCGTCGGCTGGTTGATCGGCTGGGACCTGCTGCTCGAGTACACCGCCATCGTCGCGGTGGTGGCCATCGCCGTGTCCGGCTATTTCTCGTACATCCTGGAGCGAATCGGCCTCGACCTGCCATCCTGGATGCTCGGCGCGCCGGGCACCGGATCGGGCCACAAGGTCGATCTGTTCGCCGCGCTGCTGTGCCTGCTGCTGGCCTTCGTGCTTTCCCGCGGCACCAAGGAGTCGGCCCGCTTCGAGACCGTCCTGGTGGTCGTCAAGCTCGGCATCGTCGCCCTGGTGGTCGTCGCCGGCGCCTTTCACATCTCCTCGGGCAACTACTCGCCGTTCCTGCCCTTCGGGATCGGTGGCGCGTTCACCGGTGCCGCGACCGCATTCTTCGCCGTCTACGGCTACGACGCGATGAGCGCGGCGGCGGAGGAGAGTGCCGAGGCGAAGAAGGTGCTGCCGAAGGCGATCGTGATCTCGCTCGCCATCGCAGCGGTTGTCTATCTCCTGGTCTGTGTGGTGCTGCTCGGTATGCAGGACTACCGCGACATCGACACGGACAGCCCGTTCTCCAGCGCGCTCGGCGCGGTGGGCCTGGGCGGCCTCGGCATCGTGGTCGCGGTCGGCGCCATCATCGGCATCACCACCTCGGCCTTCGCCAATATGCTCGCGGTCTCCCGGGTCTGGTACTCCATGAGCCGCGATGGGCTGCTACCGCGCTACTTCGCGAAGAACCACCCCAGACGGCATGTGCCGACCCGGGTGATCTGGCCGGTGGGCGTCGGATCCGCGTTCATCGCCGGCTTTCTGCCCATCAGGGAGGCCGCCGACCTCACCAACATCGGCATCCTGGCGGCCTTCACCGTCGTCGCCATCGCCGTCGTGGTACTGCGCAGGACGCGGCCCGATCTCCCCCGCTCCTTCCGCACCCCGCTGGTGCCGCTGGTCCCGGCCATCGGCGTGGCCTTCTCCATCTGGCTGATCGCCAATCTGGACTGGGTGACCTGGGTGCGGTTCGCCGGCTGGATGGGCCTCGGACTGATCGTCTACTTCGTGTTCGGCGTCCGTCACTCGGAGGAGAACAAGCTCCGAGCGTCGGCGCAGGACGAGCTTCCCGCACAGAGCGATGGAGGCCCCCGATGACCACCGAACCGGCCGCCGTCCGCTCCAACGCCGACCGCTCGGGCGCCGTCGGCGGAACGGAGGACGGGCACGACCCGCGGACCGCAGACCGGCATCACCATCGCCCCCGCGTGGTACGTCGTCGCCGTCTCCGTCGCGGCGCTGCTGGTCATCGCCCGGATGACGGAGACCAGCCGACGCTCGATGCTCCCCGACGCCGCGTGACGGCCGACGCCCATCGCTCCACGGAATGAAGCACATCGCTCCACGGGAAGAAGAAGGAAACCCCATGAACACCGTCGCACGTGAACCCGACCGGGCGGTGGCCGCTGCCGCCGCCGCGGCCCGGGCTTGGGCCGAGTCGGCGCCGACAGACCGCGCATACGCACTGGAAGCCGTCGCCGAGGCGCTGGAAGCCGAGCGCGCGGAGCTGGTCGCGCTCGCCGGCGCCGAGACGAACCTCGGTGCGGCCCGCCTCAACAGCGAACTGACCCGCACCACCTTCCAGTTGCGGCTCTTCGCCGAGGAGGTGCGTGCGGGCGCGTACCTCGATGTCCGTATCGACCGGCCCGACCCGGAGTGGCCCACCGGTCCGCGGCCCGAACTGCGCCGCTACCGCACCGCGCTCGGCCCGGTGCTGGTGTTCGCGGCCGGGAACTTCCCGTTCGCCCTCAGTGTGGCAGGCAGCGACACCGTCTCCGCCTGGGCGGCCGGCTGCCCGGTGATCGTCAAGGCGCACCCGGGCCACCCCGAATTGTCCCGCCGCACCGCGGAGATCATCCAGAAGGCGATGGCCGAGGCAGGCGCGCCGGACGGCGTGTTCGGGCTGATCGAGGGGCAGCAGGCCGGAATCGACGCGCTGCGCCACCCGGCGCTGCGCGCCGCCGCGTTCACCGGCTCCGAGCGCGGCGGCCTGGCCCTGGCCCGTATCGCCGCCGAACGGCCCGAGCCCATCCCGTTCTATGGGGAACTGGGCAGCGTCAACCCCGTCGTGGTAACCCCGGCCGCGGCCGCCGCCCGAGGCGCGGAGATCGCGCAAGGCTTCGTCGGCTCGCTCACGCTCGGCGCGGGCCAGTTCTGCACCAAGCCCGGACTGCTGTTCGTCCCCGCCGGCAGCGGCCTGGTGGACGAGATCGTGCGGCTGCTGCGCGAGGTGCCGAGTGCGCCGATGCTCGGCTCGTGGATCTCCGACGCGTACGTCGAGGGCGCACGCCGACTCGCCGACCGCCCCACGACGAGTCGGCTGGTGTGGCCGGATGACGCGGCGTCAGTGGCACCGCGGCTGCTGTGCACGGATCTGGCGTCGTTCGCCACCGACATCGAGGCGGCGGCGCAGGAGTGCTTCGGCCCGCTCGGCCTGGTGGTGACGTACGAGCAGCCGGAGGACCTTCCCGCCGTCATGGCCGCGCTGCCCGGCCAGCTCACCGCATCGGTGCACGGCGAGCCCGCCGAGGCGGCCGAACTCGCCGATCTGACCGCGGCACTGGCCGAGCGCAGCGGCCGGGTGCTGTGGAACGAGTGGCCGACCGGTGCCTCGGTCACGCACGCGATGCAGCACGGCGGCCCGTTCCCCGCCACGACCGCACCCGCGATCACCTCCATCGGCACGGCGGCCATCGATCGGTTCCTGCGCCCGGTGTCCTATCAGTCGGTGCCCGAGCCGCTGCTCCCGCCGCCGCTCCGGGACGACAACCCGTGGCGCGTACCCCAGCGCGTTCGCCCGTAGGTCCTGTCCGATGGGTCCGGAGCTCAGGCACGGCCGGCGGCGAGGTGCATCAGGCGGGCGAGCACCGCGCCGCCGGAGGCGGTGAGCCCGTCGTGCTCCCACTCGTTGGTGACCCAGACCCGGGTGGAGCCGACCGCCCGGGCGGTGTCCAACGACAGGCCCGCGTCCACATACATGTCGTCGTGGTAGACGACCGCGGCGAGCGGGACCGTATTGGCGGCGAGGCGGTCGAGGCCGTACAGCGGCGGCCAGTCGGTGCGCCGGGCGAGAAGGTCCGCGGCGGCTGCGAAGGGGCGCAGGCCGCGGATGTCGTCGAACATCCAGCGGTAGATCATCTCGCCAGTGAGCAGCAACGGGTCGGCGTCCTCGGCGAACTCGGGGAAGGCGGCCAGTGCACGGTCGGCCGCCCAGTCGGTCGGGGCGGCGCCCTGTCCGTACAGGGTCTCCTGGAGGACGGCGAAGAGCGGGTTGTCGATGAAGCCCGTCAGGTCCATCACCTGGTACAGGAAGGTGTCGGTCAACTCGCCGTCAGCATCGAGGGCTTCGTCGAGCAGCCAGTGCAGACGCTCGAACCCGTCGCCCTTTCCGAGCATGAGACCGAGGGTGCGCAGCCGGCGGACCGTGAGTCGATCGCCGTCGGGCAGCCGCACGTCCCGTGCCGCGAGCAGATCGGCGATACGACGCAGCCGCGGGGCATCGTCCGGATAGCGGGCGTAGAACGCGTGAACCCGGTCGCGTACGCGCGGAGAGGTGCGGGCGTACACATCGTCCGCCGTGGCGGTCAGTCCCGGCAGGCCACCGGCGACGTAGCACGCCTTGAGTGCGTGCGGGGCCTGGGAGAGGTAGGTGAGGGTGACAAAGCCGCCATAGCTCTGGCCGAGTGTCTCCCAGGGTTGCCCGCCGCACAGCCTGTGCCGTATCAGTTCGGCGTCCGCGACGATTGAATCCGCCCTGAAGTGGGCGAGGTGGGCTGCCAGTTCAGCCGGATGCCGGAAGCGGGCGGCGGCCCGCGCGGTCATGGGGGTGGACCGGCCGGTGCCCCGCTGGTCGAGGAGCAGCACGCGGTGGGTTCGCAGCGCGTGTGCCAGCCAGCCGGGCGCCGCGCCCGACGGCCGGGGGGACTTGCCGCCCGGGCCGCCCTGGAGGTACAGCAGCCACGGCAGCTCTTCGCCGGCGCGGGAGCGGTCGGCGACTTCGCGGGCGCATATTTCTATGGTCTCTCCGCCGGGCGCGGAGTGGTCCAAAGGGACCGTGAAGAGGTGATCGACGGTCGCGTACGCGGGGTTCATGGTGTTCTTCCGTTACCGGCCGCGCGGCGTCCGCGGCCGTGGTGGAGCAGACGCGTCGCGAGGGGTGGCGTTTTCTGACGCTGATCAGTCTTGTGGTCAGCAGCGGGCAGTGGAAACCCCCGACTTTCCATAACGCCGCGTTATGGGGAGATGGGGAACGTGGCGGCGTTCTGCCCAAGCGATCCCGGCCCCCTGCACGGTTGTGCCCTGGTTGCGTGGGAGGCACCACGGAACCAGGGCGCAACCAGTCCGGCAGCACGCGGGCTACGACTTCGTCACCCGCACGGTGTCCCCGTTGTCGCGCGCGCTCAGTACGTCGATACGCACCCCCGCGTCCGCGTCGGTGAACGACTCACCCACCTTGTATGGCGCGTCGTCCAAGGGACGGCACCCATCCTCCGGGGTGGCGTCGGGCTCGGCATCCATGACCCGGATCGGGCCCTTGCCGGTCGAGACGGACGAGTCGACCTTGTAGACGAGCGCACCGGTCGCGCACAGCCCTTCATCCGCGCGGACCGCACGGCGCGACTCGACCACATATGCCGTCGTCGGCCCGGTGCGGACCACGGCCATCTTGGTGCCGCCGGGCTGCTCGACGGCGGTGAGCCGTACGGTGTCGCTGCCCGCCGAGGTCCGGCAGCCCACCTGACCGTCGCCGGTCCAGCCGAGCTTCCACGAGTGCCAGGCGGTGTACTGCGGTCCGGCCCCACTGATCAGCCCCATCACGTCCCACCCGCCCACGAAGCGGTGGCCGTCGTCACCCGCTTCGAAGGCGTACAGGTCCGGCAGCCCGAACGTGTGCGCGGTCTCGTGAGCGACCACCTTGGGCCCCCAGCGCCACATGTCCTGGCCGAAG
The DNA here is from genome assembly GCF_050936705.1 of Streptomyces sp. CA-250714. Taxonomy (NCBI): domain Bacteria; kingdom Bacillati; phylum Actinomycetota; class Actinomycetes; order Kitasatosporales; family Streptomycetaceae; genus Streptomyces; species Streptomyces sp. CA-250714. The sequence continues at coordinate 656,056 of NZ_JBNJMI010000001.1, forward strand.
GTGACGCTCCACTCGATGCGGTTGCCGTCAGCAACGACGCCGTCCGTGCCCGGCGCGTAAATGTAGGCGGGCGAGAAGGAGATGGCCTTGGCGTTCTCCGTCGGCACGACGTACAGCGTGTCGTACGCGGAGAAGTCCACGTCCGGGTCGGCGGCGGTGACGGCGTCCTTGATGTATGCCTCGTGCGTCTCGTGGCTCAGGCCGCGTTCGAAACCGTAGTCCGTCGACTTGCGGGGCATCCGCACCCAGCGCCGGTGCTGAGTGATGTCGAGCCGCACCTTCCCGTACGACGCCTTCCGCAGCCAGTCGGCGCCGGGCGTGAGCTGGGCCGCGTCCTCGGTCGGGGACTCGGTGGCCGGGGCGTCGGCGAAGTCCACGAACACCATGCCGACCTTGAGGTTTCCGGCTGGGCGCTGGAAGACGGAGTAGTCGGTGTCATGGCCCTCGTTCCCCTCGTCGGCCTGGTCGCCCGCGGTGGCGGCGGGCAGGGCGCAGTCGGCGGCGCTGCGGGACGGCTTGGTCTTGAGGGATGGCTTGGCGGTCCCGAGGGATGCCTCGGCGTGCGGGGTCCCGGCGGTCCCGGCGAAGAGGAGGAGCAGCAACGCGAGCGCTGCGGACAGGAGCGATACCCGTCCCCAGCGAGTAGCACGGAACGTCCTCATGGGTTCGATGCCTCCCGGCAAGTGGCGTGTGACATTTCATATGAGACTGAGGGGTGACGCACCCTGTCGGGAACCTCCCGCCGGTCCATAACATCCGCGCCATGGATCTGGAGATACGGCACCTGCGTGTGGTGTGCGCCATCGCCGACGCCGGCAGCCTCACCCGGGCCGCCGCAGGGCTGCGCATGACGCAGCCCGGCCTGAGCGCCCAACTGCGGCGCATCGAGAACCTGCTGGGCGGTGCGCTGTTCGACCGCAGGCGGGCCGGGGCCACGCCCACCCCGCTGGGCGAGCTGGTGCTGGCCCGCGCCCGCAGCATCCTGCCGGGCATCGACCAACTCCTCGCCGACACCGCCCGGGCCACCCGCCGCGCCGCAGCGCCCGCCCTCCTGCGCGTCGGCTCGGTGGGGGCGCCCCTCCTGGGCCATCTCCTCACCGCGCTACGGGAGTTGCTGCCCGGAGCACAGCTGACGTCCCGCTGCCAGTACGCCCCCGCCCCGCTCCTGGACGACGTATGCGCCGGCCGGCTGGAAGCGGCCATCCTCGGCGACCATCCCGGCCAGGAGCTGACGGCGCACGACGGCGTCCTCCTGCACCCGCTCGTCACCGAGCCCGTCTTCGCGCTGCTGCCCGCAGACCACCCCTTGGCCGCCCACGAGGAGGTGAACCTCGCCCGGCTCGCCGGGGAGGACTGGGCCGCGCCCCGCCCGGACAGCGATCGCACCCGCGAGTACTGGTCGTCGGTCTTCTCCCGTACGGACCACCATCCCCATATCCCGTACGAGGCCGAGGGACGGCAGCTGGTCGAGATCGTCCGCGCTGGCCTGGCCGTGAGCCTGTGCCAGGCCACCTTCATCGAAGTCCCCGGCGTCGCCGTACGCCCCTTGGCCGGCAACCCCCTCTGGTACCGCCATGTGCTCGCCTGGCACCACGACGGCCCCCTCACCCCACACGGCGAGGCCATCCTGCGCCACGTCCGCGACGGCTACCTGAACGCCTGCTCCAACAGCCCCACGTACGCCCGCTGGCAGCAGCGGTTTCCAAAGGCGGCACGGCTGATGGTCTGAACCGGTGGCTGGGTGCCCCGGACTCGTCCATGGGCCGTGGGCACCCCGGATGACGTGCGCGATCACCGACCCACGAACGAGGCGCAGCCTAGGATGCCCACGAACGAGGCGCAGCCCAGGGTCGCATTGGGCCGGTCGGCCAGTTGGTCATCGTCTGGGACCATCCGGGGTCGGTCCGCCGCGCAAGTTCTACGCACTCAACGACGCCGGACGCGAGGAACTCACGAAGTTCTGGACGAAATGGCAGTACGTCTCATCACGCATCGACAAGCTCAAGGAGGGCGGGAGATGAACTTCTGGGAGACCATCACAGGCAGCGATCTCACCAGGGGTTGGAAGGCGTTCGAAGCCCGGGCCGAGGCCCTGCCGGACGACTACCGGGCGGCGTGGGGACAGATCAAGGGTCACCTCTTTCCCCATGGGGACTTCACCGGCCGCAACCTGACGCCGATCCTCGATGCCGCCCTGGGGCTGCTCGAAGAAACAGCGGCGGACGGGCAGAGCGTCCACGAGGTCCTCGGTGACGACATCCGAGGCTTTTGCGCGGCGCTGGCCGGTGGAGAAGGGGCCCGAACCTATCGCGACCGGTGGCGCGAGCAGTTGAACAGGAATGTCGCAAGGAAATTGAGCCGGCTGGGAGGCTGACGTGGGCATCCAGGACATCATCGAGGGCAAGAAGCAGTGGCGTGCGCACATGGCTCGGGTCAAGGCGCTCCCGCAGGACTACCAGATCGTCTACAAGGAGATGCAGAAGTACCTGTTCAAGGTCGGGCCGATCGACCTGCCTGACGGGCCTCTGCTTCCCGGGATCGTTGATTTCTTCGAGGAAGGTGCCGCCGCGGGCAAGGGGGTCTTGGAACTCATCGGCAATGACGTCGCCGCGTTCTGCGACGACCTGGTCAAGGACTCACGCACCTATGCGGACGTTTATCAGGAGTCCATCAGCAGGCAGAGCGGTACGGCCGAGAAGTAACACCCGCGCTCATGCCAGTGTGTCCTGAGCTGAAGTGGCTGGGTCTGCCGTTGCGGTGGATCAGGCGGCCCAGCTGGGCGGCTTTGGTTCGGGGCATGAGGGTCCAGGTGCCATCCGTGCGGTGCAGGGCCGCCGAGTGCCAGGGAGTGGTCCAGGCGTCGGGGGCGTCGAGGAGGCGGATGCCGAACTTGGGGGCTCCGATCGGCTGGGGGTGGATGGAGAGGCGTACGGAGCGGGGGTGGTGGTCGGCGATGAGGTCGCCCCAGGCGCGGCTGCGCTGGATGACGCCGTAGGCGCGCCGTCGGCATTCGCGTTGGAGGGCGGATCGGGTGCCGGGGTAGTCGGCGGTGTCCTCGACGAGGAAGCGTGTGATGCCGCGGTAGAGAGCGAGGGCGTGGTCGTCGGTGCGGATCTCTGCTCGCAGGGCGTCCGTGGTGGGAGCGTAGCGGTCGTTGATGTGGGTGCGTTTGGTGTCGTGCGGGAGGTCGCCGAGTACGTCGCGCAGGTCGAAGACGGACAGTCGGTCCAAGCCCATGTCGCGTATGAGCGCGCGGAGTTCGTCGGCGTAGGCGTCGATGTGTTCGTCGGGGACGCCGATGAGATCGCCGAAGACGTGGCCGTCGGAGCAGACGACCAGATGGGCGCCGGGCGGGTAGACGCGTTCGATCTCCCTGCACAAGGTATGGAGGAAGGTGAGCGAGAGGCGTTCTCCCATGTCGGGCAGGCGGCCGAGGACCTTGGCGGGGTTCGGGGACTTGCAGGGGAAGCCGGGGAGGGTGAAGGTGAGGGGGTCGCCCGCGCGCACGAAGTCGCCGATCTGGCGCAGTTGATGTGGGAACGCCTCAGCGGAGGCGGGGGCCTGGTCGGTGGTGCGGTGGTGCGGCAGGAGCAGGTTCAGGATCGCGGCGCTGGTGCTCGTGGGGAGGGTGTCGGGCGCGGTCGTCAGTGGCATGTCGTTCCTCCGTGAGGTGTGTGGGCATGGCGGCATGGCGCCGTGGCCGATTGCGGCCAGGCGCCGTCTGCCGAGCGGGTCGTTCAGCCGGCTACGGGTCGTCGGGCGGTGCTACTGCCCGACCCGGTCAACCGGAAGTCGCGTTCAGAGGCGTCGGTCGTAGCCGACGGGCAGGTGGTTGGTGCCGCGGCCGAGGACGGCCGGGATCCACTCGAGGTCCTCGTCCCTGATCGCCAGGTGGAGGCCGGGCAGCCGGGCGAGGAGGGTGCCCAGGGCGATCTGGAGTTCGGCGCGAGCGAGGGCTGCGCCGGGGCAGAAGTGGATGCCGTGGCCGAAGGCCAGGTGGGGATTGGGCGAGCGGTCGAAGTCCAGGGTGCCCGGGTCGGGGAAGCGGCGCGGGTCGCGGTTGGCCGCGCACAGGGAGACGATCACGGAGTCGCCGGCCGGTACCTCGGTGCCGTGCAGGTCGCTGTCCTTGTCGAAGAAACGCCAGGTGGTCAGCTCGAAGGCGCTGTCGTAGCGGAGGAGTTCCTCGACCGCGCGCGGCAGCAGGGCAGGGGCCTCGCGGAGGCGGGCGAGCTGCTCAGGGTTGCGGAACAGGGCGATCAGGGCCGTGGTGATCTGGTTGGTGACCGGTTCCTGGCCCGCGACCAGAAGCTGGAAGATCATGGAGTCCAGCTCCTCCTGCGACAGCTCGCCCCGGTCGCGGGCCACGACGAGGTGGCTGAGCAGATCGTCCTCCCCGTGGTCGCGCTTGTGGGCGACGACTTCGGCTATGTAGCTCTGGAGGCCGTGCAGGCGGGCCTCGTACAGCGGCCGTCCGGGATCAGTGGGGCCGACCGGCTGGACGACCTTGCCCCAGTCGCGGTCGAAGCGGGCGGCCGGCTCCGGTGGGAGGCCGATGACTTCGGCGAGGACCTGGAAGGAGAAGTGGGCGGCGAAGCCGGTGACGAGGTCGGCAGGACCGCTCTCCGGCAGGGCGTCTGTCAAGGTGTCCGCCAGTTCCTGGAAACGGGGGCGCAGACTCTCGATACGGCGCGGTGTGAAGGCGTCCGTGACGAAGCGCCGCATGCGGGTGTGCTTGGGCGGGTCCTGGTGCAGGAGGTGCACCTGGAGCTGGGAGTGCTGGGGCTCCGGCATGATCGAGGCGCGGGCCCGCCAGCGGTCGTTGCCGCGGTCGTGGTTCTTGCCGAGGCGATCGTCGTTCAGGGCGGCGTGGGCGGCGTCGTAACCGGTGACGAGCCATGCCCGCACGCCGCTGGGGAAGAGCACGCGATGGACGGGGCCGGCCTCGCGCAGCTCCTCGTACAGGGGGTAGGGGTCGGCCTTGTAGGGGCAGCCCATGAGAGGGACCGGGTCCGTGGTCGTCCCGAGTTGCTGGATGGTCATGAACGGGGCTCCTCAGAGGGCGAGTTCGGGCTGGTGGTGGTCCAGCCACAGGGCGAGGTCGACGACGCGTTCCAGCCGCAGCCGGTGGCCCCACTCCAGTTGGCCGGGCGGGGTGTCCAGGCAGGGCTTGATGCGGGTCTCGTCGGCCAGGGCGCGGACCTGGTCGGTGGCCAGGGCCTCACGGGCCAGATCCTGGAGGCCGCGGTTGTAGTCGGGGTGGTGGGTGGCCGGGTAGTGGTTCTTGGGCCGGTGCAGCACCGAGTCGGGCGCGAGGCCCGAGCCCGCTGCCCGCAGCAGGCTCTTCTCGCGCCCGTCGAAGCTCTTCAGCTGCCAGGGCGTGGAGAACGCGTACTCGACGAGCCGGTGGTCGCAGTACGGGACGCGGACCTCCAGGCCCTGCGCCATGCTCAGCCGGTCCTTGCGGTGCAGGAGTTGGCGCAGCCAGCGGGTCAGGGACAGGTGCTGCATCTCGCGCTGCCGGTGTTCGGCCGGGGTCTCGCCGTCCAGATGGGGTACGGCGGCCAGGGCGGTGCGGTAGGTGTCGTCGCGGAACTCGGCGATGCGCAGGTCGAGTTCGGGGTTGAGCGGCATGGCCGCCTCGTCGCCCGTCACCAGCAGCCAGGGGAAGGTGGTCGCGGCCAGCGCCTTCGGGTTGTGGAACCACGGGTAGCCGCCGAACACCTCGTCCGCCGCCTCCCCGGACAGAGCGACGGTCGAGTGCTGTCGTATCTCGCCGAACAGCAGATACAGCGAGGTGTCCATGTCGCCGACGCCGATCGGCGAGTCCCGCGCCACCACGACGGCCTTGCGGTGCTCGGGGGCGAGCAGGGCGCGCGGGTCGAGTACGACGGTGCTGTGGTCGGTGCCGATGAAGGCGCCGGCCTCGATCGCGTACGGGGTGTCGTGACCGGTGCGCAGCACATCTCCGGTGAAGCGCGACGCCTGGTCGCTGTAGTCGACGGCGTACGAGCGGAGCCGGGCGTCCGGGCCCTCGCGCAGCCGCAGTTCGTCGGCGAGCAGGGCGGTCAGTACGGTGGAGTCGATGCCGCCGGACAGCAGGCTGCACAGCGGGACGTCGGCTTCCAGCTGGCTGCGTGCGGCCGCGCCGACCAGGTCACTGATCCGCTCGACGGTCGCGTCCTGGTCGTCGTCGTGGACGCCGATCTCCAACTGCCAGTAGCGGCGTTCGCGGATACCGTCGCGGTCCAGGACGAGCAGGCCGCCGGGTTCGACCTCCCGGACGCCGGACCACACCGTCGGCCCGGTGTTGAACAGCAGGCTGTACGCCTCCCGCAGCCCGTCGGCGTCGACGCGGGGCCGTATCTCCGGGTGGGCGAACAGTGCCTTGGGCTCGGAGGCGAAGGCCACGCCCCCGTCGACGGCCGCCCAGAACAGCGGTTTGACACCGAGCCGGTCGCGGACGAGGAGCAGCCGCTGGGCACGTTCGTCCCAGACCGCGAAGGCGAACATGCCCTCCAGGTGGTCGGCGATGTGCTCGCCCCACTCGGCGTAGGCGCGCAGCACCACCTCGGTGTCGCTGCGCGTGCGGAAGACGTGGCCCCGGCCGCGGAGTTCGGCCCGCAGCGCGTGGTGGTTGTAGACCTCGCCGCTGTAGCTGAGCACGATGGCCGGTTCGTCGGGCCGGTCGGCCATCGGCTGGGTGCCGCCGGCCAGGTCGATGACGGCCAGCCGGCGGTGGCCCAGCGCGGCGTGCTCGCCGAGCCAGACGTCGCCCGCGTCGGGGCCGCGGGGTGTGAGGGTGGCGGTCATGGCCTCGATGACCGGGGCCTGAGGACGGGCGTCGTGGTGAAAGGACGCCCAGCCGGTGATTCCGCACATACGTGCCTCCTGGGTCAGTGGTGGGCGACGGACGCCTCGTCGGTGGTCTTCTCGGGCACCGGTGCGGGCCTTGTGCCGGACAGTGCGATCAGGGGTACGGCGAGCCAGGCGGCGGTGGCGGCCAGGGCGAGCCCGGCCCGTGCGCCTTCTTCGGGTCCGGTCAGTCCCCAGGCGGCGGTGGCCAGGGCAGGGCCGAGGGTGAAGCCGAGGCTGCGGGCGAGTTGCACCGTCGAGCCGACGGTCGCGACCCGGGCCGGTGGGGCGGTACTCATCACCAGGGCCTGGGTGGGGCCGCCGTTCAGCCCCATGCCGAGGCCGGCCAGTGCCAGCCGCCAGGCCACGTCCGCCGGGGACCAGCCGTCGCCGAGCGGGATGAGCAGGAGCAGGCCGACCGCGGTCAGCGCGGCCCCGGCGACGGCGACCGGCCGGGCGCCTACCCAGTCCGCGAGGCGTCCGCCCAGCGGTCCTGCCAGCCCCATGCCGAGCGGAAAGGCGAGGACGGTCAGGCCGGTGGTGGTGGCGCTGAAGCCGTCGTCACGCTGGAGGTGCAGGGCGACGACGTAGTGCATGGCGGCGAATCCGGTGGCGAGGGCCAGCACCGACCCGTGCGCCCGGAACAGCCCCGCCGTCCGGAGTACGCCGGTCACCGGACGGCCGCCGGGACCGCGCAGCCACCACCACAGCGGCGGTACGGCGACGACCGCGAGCGCCAGCCATGACAGACCGTTCGGCGCCGCCGTCAACGCCAGCAGCAAGACCGCGATCCCGGTGGCCACCAGCAGTGCGTCGGCTACCGAGCGGCGGTCGGGCAACCGCAGCCTGGCGTCGCGTGGCATCGCCTTCCAGGCGACGATCAGGACGAGTACGCAGAACGGGATCTTGACGAGGAAGACCCAGCGCCAACCCAGTTGGTCCAGCAGCAGTCCGCCCACGGCGGGTCCGGTCACCGCGCCCAGCGGCCCCAGGGTCGCGGGCACGCTCATCGCCCGCCCGCGCGCCTCCGGCCCCACGGAGCGGATCGCGAGCACCGGCATCAGCACGAACAGCACCGCGCCGAACGCGCCCTGCGCGAGGCGAGCGGTGATCAGCCAGGCCGCCCAGGGCGCGGCGGCGGCCAGGGCGCTGCACAGGCCGAAGCCGACGGTCGCGGACAGCACGGCCGAGCGCAGCCCTGCCCCGTCCAGCCACCGGCCGACGGGCAACAGCAGTGCCACCACCGGTAGTTGGTACCCCAGCACCGCCCACTGGGCGGTCGCGTCGGAGACCTGCAGACCATTGGCGATGTCCGCCAGGGCTACATTGACGATGTTCATGTCGAGCATCGCCACGAACGCCAGCACGCCCGCCACGGCCACCAGCAGCCAGCGGTCCTCGCCACGGGAGCCGACGGATCTGTGGCCCGGCTGTTCCGAACCGGAACCGTGGTGTCTCACCCTGCACCTCACCGTCGCGGGGTCGGCTGCCGGACAGCAGCCTCGTCCCACAAGTCGGGCGGAAACCTGGGTCAGTTCCCGGCCCTCGGCAACTGCCCGGGGCCACGGTCAGTGTCTGCGACGCCGTGGCACGCGCTGTCCACGGCGACGTGTCGGCAGCCGGCCCGATAGGGCGTTCACACGCCGCTGTGCACGTCAGTGTGCATCTCCACCGCCTTGGCCGGCTCCGCGTCGGCGGGCGCCTGGTGGTCGAAGGCGATCAGCGGATCCCCGGTGAGGGGGTGGTCGATCACAGCTGCCCGTACGCCGAACACCTGGGCCATCAAGGCCGGGCTGAGCACTTCGCGAGGCGGCCCGGAGGCCACCACGGCCCCGGCGTGCAGCACGTGCAGCCGGTCGCAGACCGAGGCGGCGGCGTTGAGGTCGTGCAGCGACACCAGGGTCGTACGGCGCTGAGCGCGCAGCAGGGCGAGCAGTTCGACCTGGTGGCGGACGTCGAGGTGGTTGGTCGGTTCGTCCAGCACCAGGACATCCGGGTGCTGCGCGAATGCCCGTGCCAGCAGGACGCGTTGGCGTTCGCCGCCGGACAGGGCCGTGAATCTGCGCCCGGCGTGGCCGTCCATGCCGACGTCGACCAGGGCACGGGCGACGATGTCCCGGTCGGTGGCGTCCTCCCCGGCGAAGGCCCGCTTGTACGGGGTGCGGCCCATGGCGACGACCTCGCGCACGGTCAGCTCGAAGTCGCTGCCCCGCTCCTGCGGCAGCGCGGCCACATGCCGGGCCGACTGCACCGGGGTCATCTCCCGGAGGTCGGTACCGGCGAGCAACACACGCCCGGAGGTGGGTTTCAGGTGCCGGTAGACCGTGCGCAGCAGCGTCGACTTGCCGCTGCCGTTCGGCCCCACCAGCCCGGTGATCTCGCCCTCGGCCGCGATCAGTCGGGCGCCCGCCACGACCGTACGGCCGGCGTAGGCGACGTACAGGTCTTCGATGTCGATCCTCAACTGCCGCTCCCCAGCCGCCGGTCCAGCAGATACAGCAGGGCCGGAGCCCCGATGAGCGAGGTGACCACGCCGACCGGCAGCTCCTGCGTGTCCATCGCCGTACGGCAGAGGATGTCGACCACCAGCAGCAGCAGCGCCCCGAACAGTGCGGACAGGGGCAGCAGACGGCGGTGGTCACCGCCGACGACCAGGCGGCACACGTGCGGCACCATCAGCGCGACGAAGGCGATCGCGCCGGACACGGCGACCAGTACGCCGGTCAGCACGCTGGTCAGCGTGAACAGTTCGCGGCGCAGCCGGGTGACATCGATGCCTAGCCCGGCCGCGGTCTCGTCGCCCAGCAGCAAGGCGTTGAGGCCCCGGGCGCGCGCCTGGAGGCACAGCCACCCGGCCGGTACGGCGATGGCGGGCAGGGCGAGCAGTTCCCAGTTCGCGCCGCTGAGGCTGCCCATGAGCCAGAACAGCACGCTGTGTGTCTGCTGCTCGTCCCCGGCCTGGAGGACGAGGTAGCTGGTGAAGCCGGACAGGAACTGCCCGATCGCCACCCCGGCCAGCACCAGCCGCAGCGGTGCGAATCCTCCGCCGCGCCGGGCGACGGCCCACACCAGCGCGAAGGTGGCCAGCGCTCCGGCGAAGGCCGCGCCCGACAGCCCGAGCCCCAGGGCACCGCCGGCCCCGAGGCCGAGCACGATCGCGGCGACCGCGCCCAGCGAGGCACCGTTGGAGATGCCCAGCAGATACGGGTCGGCCAGCGGGTTGCGCACCAGGGCCTGCACGGCCGTTCCGACGAGACCGAGCCCGGCACCGACGAGCGCCGCCAACAGAGCGCGCGGAAGCCGGAGTTGCCAGACGATCAGGTCGTTGGTGCCCGGCCGGGGTGCCTCGCCGGACAGCCGCCGCCATACCACGCCCCACACCTCGCCGGGCGGGATGGAGGTCGAGCCCCAGGCCACCGCCGCCGTCAGCGCGGCGAGAAGCGCCACACCGAGGACCACCGCCAGCGGCCCGGCGGGCACGCTGCGCGCGTCGTCCCGGCTCACGTCCGCGGCCTTGCGGCCGGACACGGACAGCATGGAGGCCATGGTCAGCCAACCTTGTCCGGGTGGAGCTTCTTGGCGATCTCCTCGACCGTGTCGGCGTTCTCGACCCCGGCGATGGTGGTCTGCTCGGAGCCGATGCGCAGGAAGCGGCCCTTCTTGACCGCCGTGAGGCCCTTGGTGGCCGCGTTGGACCTCAGCCACTTCTCCGCTTCGTCGAACGCCTTCTTGTTCGCCGCCGCGCTGCCCCGGTCCCGGACGCCGAGCTGGATCCAGTCCGGATTCTTGGCGGCCACGTCCTCCCAGCCGACCTGCTTGTAGTCGCCGTCGCAGCCGGCGAAGACGTTGCGGGCGCCGGCCAGGGTGATGACCGCGTTGGCGACCTGGCGATTGCAGACAACGGTGGGCTGCTTGGTGCCGGCGTCGTAGTCGAAGAAGAAGTACGTGGGCCGCGCGCTCTTCGCCATGCCGCCGACCGCCTTCTGGACGGCGTCCGTCTTCTCCCTCATACCGGCGACGAGCTCCTTGGCCTTGGCACTTGTGCCGGTGACCTGGCCGAGGGAGGTGATGTCGGCCTCGACGGCGGACAAGTCGGTCATCGGGGACTTGCTCCGCGCGGCGCAGGCGGTGGACTTCAGATAGACGTGCTTGATCCCGGCCGCCTTGAACTCCTTTTCGGTCGGCGCGTCGCCCATCCCGCCGCCCATCTTCATGTTGGCGAAGGTGTCGATGTACAGGTCGGCACCGGAACCGAGGAGCTTCTCCTTCGGGATCACGCTCTTGCTGAGCACCTTCACCTTCTGCGCCTCGGTGTCCAGCGCGCCGGGCAGCGTGCCCTTGCCGGGCGGGAAGCCGGTACCGATCACCTGGTCGCCTGCGCCGAGCCGGAGCAGCAACTCCAGACTGGAGGCGTTGCTGGTGACGATCTTCTCGGGGGCGGCGGAGAAGGTGGTCTTGGCGCCCATGCAGTCGGTGACGGACACCGGATGGTCCCCGGAGACGGCCCTGCCGGCACTCTCGTCAGCCGCGCCGTTTCCCCCACCGCCGCAGCCCGCCGCCAGCAGACCGCCGAGTACGACAGCCGCCGTACCGCCCCACACACGAGAACGCATCGAAAGTCTCCAGGTCCCACTCGGTACACGGGCGAACCTCCGTCACCCGGTCCAGAAGTCGGGACGAACCGCGATTGAGTTCCCGTCGAGTTGGCGGCGACGGCTCCGGATAACCGTTCCCGGCAGTCGAGCGGCGAGATCTGCAAGCACGCGGAGGAAGGCTTGCGCACGGTGGCTTCGGTGCCGACGCCGGACTCCCGCGCGATGTCCACGGCCGGCGCCTGTTCGGCTTTCCTGGGCTGCTCGGCCTCGAAACCGCCGCCGGGATTCCAGCCGAAACCGATCACCATGACCGAAGCCCAGATGCAAGACGGACTGTTCCGCTCCGTGGGTGTCGGGGCGCGGAGTGGAGGCGCCGAGCCAGGTATCCCGTAGAGCTGTGCTCATGGCGCCTACGTGAGGCGTAGCGGGAGTTGGAGGAGGCGCCAGGCGCCGGGTTGGCGGCGGCGTACTTTGGTCTTGAGCTGGTTGGGGGCTACAGCCAGGGAGAGGTCCGGATAGCGTTGCAGCAGGCGGCCGATGGCCACCTCGGCCTCTTGGCGTGCGAGTGGAGCGCCCAGGCAGTAGTGCATGCCGTGGCCGAAGCCGACATGGTCCTCGCCGCGGCCCGCTTGCCGGGTCAGGTCCAGGCGTTCGGGGGCGTCGTAGTGGCGCGGGTCGTGGTTGGCGGAGACCAGGACGGGCTGGACGGCCTCGCCCCGGCGGATCCGGACGCCCGCGAGTACGACGTCCTGGGCGGCATAGCGCAGTTGGGTCATCTGGACCGAACCACACCGGCGCATCAGTTCGTGAACGGCGTGCGGCAGCAGTTCCCAGTCCTCTTGGAGCAGTCGCATCTGGTCGGGGTGGGTGAGCAGGGCGACGGTGCCGTTGCCGATGAGGTGGGCGGTGGTCTCGTGTCCGGCGAGCACCAGCGCCATCACGAGGGTGACCATCTCGGTGTCGCTGAGCCGGTCGCCGTCGTCCCGGGCGCGGATGAGCGCGCTGATCAGGTCGTGCTGAGGGGCCGCGCGGCGTGCGTCGATCAACTCGTGGATGTGGTCGACCACGGCCGGGAAGGAAGCCCCGATCCGCTCGGGCTCCAGCGAAGCGAGGTCGGCGCCGAAGTCCCGCCAGCGTGGCCGGTCCACCTCGGGCACACCCACCAACTCACAGATGACGTTGATCGGCAGGGGGTAGGCGAAGTTCTCGATGAGGTCGACCACTCCGTGCTCGTCGCAGTGTGCGGGCAGTTCGTCGAGGAGATGGTCGGTGATCTCCTCGACACGCGGCCGCAACTCGGGGACGCGGCGGGCGGTGAAGGCGCGGGAGACCAGCCGGCGCAGCCGGGCGTGGTCCGGAGGGTCGCTGGTGAGGACCGATTCCAGGATGTACACGCTGTACTCCCGGGGAATGCCGAGCACTTCCATGAGCCGGGTGCGCGGGTCGGGGCCGGTGTGTCCGGGAATCGAGTACGGGTTGTTCACGAAGCACGGGTTCCGCAGGACGGCGCGCACTTCCTCGAAGCGCGTCACCAGCCAGATGGGTGTGTCGTCCATGAAGCGTGCCCGCAGGACGGGGCCCTTCTCGCGCAGCCGGCCGTAGCCGCCGAACGGATCAGCGAGCAGTTCCGGGTCCATGACGTTCGGCTCGCCTGGGTGCTTGCCGATGAGGTCCTGCATGGAGGGCGGGAGGCCTGGAGGCGGTGTGGGCGCGGCGGGCCTGTTCTCCATGGTGTGCTCTCCTCCTGGTCGGTGAGGGACACGGCGGTGTCTCGCCCATAGCGCTGAGCGCCTGCGGAGGGCAGTGCTGACACCCGGCGCTGCTCCTCCTATGGGACTTCGTCGGGAACGCGAACCTGAACGAGGCCGACGGCCGGAGAGGCCCGTTCAGGGTTCCGGTCCCTGTCCTGATCACCTGGTCGCGTGGAGCGGTGTGCCGGCGAAGGCGGTGAGCGAAGCCGGTGGCGGTCGACGGGAACCGGAGGGGCTGGGGTGACCGGCGAGCAGGACGTAGAGGGGTGTGTGTCCGGCATTGTCCAGGCGGCAACGTTCTGAGATCAGCGGATCGTTGAAGGCACCGGTCTGGGCGGGGCCGAGGCCCAGCGCGGTAGCGGTCAGCGCGAAGGTCTGGCCCAGGTGGCCGGCGTTGAGCAGACAGATGCGGTAACAGCGGGGCGTGTGGTATTTCACGCTCATGCGTTCCAGCCGGGCGGCGAGCACGACCAGGAACGCGGCTTCGCCCGCCCAGTCCTGGTCAGCACACAGATGCGCGGCCTCGTGACGCGCGAGTCCCTCGCTGAGCAGTTCCAGGGAATGTTCCAGGCCGTTGTAGTGGTACCAACCGGCAGCCAGCCCCGTAACGTTGAGAGCGCCGAGGTAGGCGTCGTGTTCCTGGCGGGAACCGCCGGAGGGACTCGTACGGCGGTAGAGCGCGCCGTGGCCGCTGTCGATGAAGTCGACCGGGCCGAACACGGTGCAGAGCAGTGTGGCCAGCGTCTCCAGCGACACCGCGTCGGAAGTGAAGTCGCGGTGCGTGCGGCGGCCGTAGAGGACCTGGTCGTACGGAATTCGCAGCTCGGCCCGGGGGCGTGGCAGCAGCTGCCGGGGCGCGTTCGCGTAGGTGGTGAACAGTGGCGGCATCTGCGCCAGGTCCGGCGCACGGTCCGGTTCCTGGGTGTTGATCTCGCTGTCCAGGTAGTCGTTCTGCGTGGCGTAGTGGAGGAACGACGCTTCGGGGGCCCAGGCAGACCAATGACGGTCGATCTCCTGGTCGTGGTGGGCCTCTGGGCTGCCTTCCGGCAGGAGTGCGCCGGCCTCGGTGAGGGCCGACACGGCCTCGGCGACAGTTTCGGGAGTGAGGTGGTCCAGCGTCTTGGCGGCGCCGGCCGGCTCGGTCCAGTCCTCGAATACGGAGAGAATCTCGGCGGCCACCGGATGCAGCGAGGTGGGAGTGCCGTGAGGATAGTGATGGACAACGAACGTCCCCTCCCGCCAATAACAGGTCAGACAGCGGGAACGTCGGTAGCGCACAGCAGCTCCAGCAGACGAGAGGGGATCAGGAGGGGCGGGCTACGGACGTGCAAGCTACGCCGCGGCACGGCCGTTGCCCGCCCCAGGCGAGCTCACTTCGCGGTGCCGCCCTGGAACTTGAAGATGTAGTACCCAGCCCGCCGGTCCTTCCGGACTGCCGGCTGCGCGTTCATCGCGACCTTTCGCATGCGATGTCACTTCCCCTCAACTCGTTGCACGGACAGCGCGCCGGACCTGATCAGGCGCACGGGGGGCAGCCTGCCCAACGGGGGGACCTGCGGATCTCCAAATGCCTCACAGATCGCCATTATGAATGAATCACGCATTCTCATGTTTCAGGGGCATTCTCCGCGGGTGCCCAAAGGGGCTCGGGGCTGTGTCCATGTGCGGCTCCGCCGCAGATGGGGGTCCCCCTGTTCGAGCGAAGCCGAGAACTTGGGGGAGCGACCAGCCACAACCCACCCAGCTGCGACGCGGCAGCCGGGGCGGCCGGCCACCAGCGTTCGACCGCGAGACCTACAAGCAGGGAAACAGCGTCGAGCGGTGTATCGACCGTCTGAAGCCGTGGCGAGGCATCGCCACCTGCTTCGCGCTCGGGTGAGGCAGACCGGGGCAGGGCTTCGCCGGGGTACACGGGGGGCTCTTGTCGAGCGTAAGCTTCTGGCCAGTCCCAGGCGGCAAGGGCCAAGGGGGGCACGTCCTGTTGCAGGGCGGGGCGCTCAGGGGGCGGGCCGATACAACGTCGGATGCTGTCCCTGGGATCGCGCACCAGTTGCCGTGTAGCGAACCGCACCGGGGGGTGGCAGTGTGCACGAGCCCGATAGCTGCCGAACCGTCGTCCGCGTATCCGATTCCACATCCCGCGGACGCCGTCGACCGGACGTGGTGGGCGGGTGATCGGTCGGTCGGTGCGGGCGGTGCTGCCCTCATTGCTGCGAGGGTGGCTCGGGGTGGCTGCGGCGCTCGGCGCGTTGGTGGTTGTTGTGCTTGGGGTTCTGTATGCCGGCGATGGCAAGCCCGGCGTGGTGGATGCGCGGATCTGGGCGGTGGTGGAAGGTGTGGGGCCGCCGTGGCGGTACGTCGCTCTGGGCACGGACTTCTTGGGGGAGCCTGTGGGAGCGGTGATGCTGGTTGTGGCTGCCGTGACGGGGTGCCTGGTGCTTCGGTGTCCTCGCGCAGCGGTGCTCAGCGTTGTCGGGGTCGGTCTGACAGTGGGGACGGCGAAGCTGCTCAAGCACCTGGTGGGGCGCACCATCCACGGCGACGGCAACCTGTCCTACCCGAGCGGGCACACCGCCTTCCTCACCGCGCTCGCCCTCGTGGTGGCGCTGATCGCGGCGAGCCGGCTCGGGCTCGGCAGGACGGTCGGCACGTTGCTCGTGCTCGCCTCGGGGTTGGTTGCCGGTGCCGCTATGGGCTGGGCGCAGGTCGCCTTGGGCGCGCACTACCCGACCGACGTTCTCGGCGGCTGGTGCACCGCGCTGGCGGTGGTGCCGGCGACCGCATGGCTGGTCGACCGGGCGTCCGACCGACTAGTCGGTCGGACGGTCGACCCCCGTGGGCAGGAGCTCCGCTGAAGTCACGTCATGCCAACCGGCGGAATACGGGCTTCACCGGCCGTCCGGCCAGCCAGGCGGTGGGGTCGGCGGCGTCCAGTGCCTTCCGGTACACCGCACAGGCCTGGGCCACCACATCGACGGTGCGGTCGATGTCGGCGTCGCTGAGCGCGCTGCTCACCACGAACGACGGGGCCAGCACTCCGCCTGCGAGGAGCCGGCGCAGGAAGAGGGTGCGGTACTGCTGCGACGGCTGCCGGTTCTCGTCGAGGGTGGCGTAGACGAGGTTGCTGGCCCGGCCCCGGACGACGATGTGGTCGCCGACGCCCATGCCGGACGCGACGTCGCGGACACCGGCGGCCAACCGCTCGCCGAGGGCGTGCAGTCGCGCGGTGATGCCCTCCTCGACGTAGGTGGTCTGCACGGCCATCGCGGCGGACAGCGCGTGCGTCTCCGCGCCGTGCGTGGTGGACAGCAGGAACACCCGGTCGCCGGAGTGACGCAGCCCGCCCCGCTCCATCAGGTCGCGGCGCCCGGCCAGCGCGGAGACGGCGAATCCGTTGCCCAGCGCCTTGCCGAACGTGGAGAGATCGGGGACGACGCCGTACAGGCCCTGGGCGCCTGCCTCGGACCAGCGGAAGCCGGTGATCATCTCGTCGAAGATGAGTACGCAGCCGTGCCGGTCGGCCAGTTCGCGCAGACCGGCGAGGTAGCCGGGCGGGGGCTCGGTGTGGGTCGCGGGTTCGAGGATCAGGCAGGCGACCTCGTCCTCGTAGCGGGTGAGCAGTTCCTCCGTGGCGGCCAGGTCCCCGTACGGGAATGTCACGGTGAGGTCGGTGGTCGCCGCCGGAATGCCGGAGGAGATCGGCGTCGTGCCGATGAACCAGTCGTCGGTGGAGAAGAAGGGATGGTCGGCGCAGATGGCCACCCGCGGGCGTCCGGTGGCGGCGCGGGCGAGGCGTACGGCGGCGGTGGTGGCGTCGGAGCCGTTCTTCGCGAACTTCACCATCTCGGCGGTCGGCACCGTGGCCAGGAAGCGTTCAGCGGCCTCGACTTCCACGATGGACGGCCGGACGAAGTTGCTGCCGCGGTCGAGTTCCCGCCGCACCGCCTCGGTTACGCGCGGGTGGGCGTGGCCGAGACTGACCGACCGCAGGCCGGAGCCGTACTCGAGGTAGCGGTTGCCGTCGATGTCCCACACGTGGGCACCGTGGCCGTGACTGATAACAGGGGCGAGGTTCTCGGGGTACTGGTCGTCACCCTTGGCGTAGGTGTGCGCGCCCCCGGGGATGAGGGCGTGCAGCCGCTCATTCGCCATCCGTGATCGAGGCAGGGAGAACTCCTCGGTGTCTTCGGTGTGTTGGGTGTCCACGCCGACCCTCACTTCTCTCTGTGCTTCAGGACTTCGGCGAGGCTCGGCGCCTCCCGGTCCCGCCGGGACATCGAGGTGACCGGCAGCGGCCAGGGGATGGCGAGTTCCGGGTCGTTGAAGGCGATCGTCACGTCCTCGGCCGGATCGTGCGGGCGGTCGATCCGGTACGAGGTGTCGGCGGTCTCGGTGAGCGCCTGGAAGCCGTGCGCGCACCCCGCCGGGATGTACAGCGTCGTCTGCGTCTCGTCGGACAGTTCGAAGAACGCCCGGTTGCGGTAGGTCGGCGAGTCCGTCCGTAGGTCGACGACGACGTCGAAGATCCTTCCGTACGAGCACCGCACCAGCTTGGCCTCGCCGGCGCCAGCGCGCAGGTGCAGGCCGCGCAGCACGCCCCGTACCGAGCGGGACAGGCTGTCCTGGACGAAGGCGTTCGGGTCGAGGCCCACCGAGCGGACCACGTCGGCGTCGAAGGTGCGGCAGAAGAAGCCGCGTTCGTCGGCGTACGGCGTCGGTTCGAAGAGGTACGCACCGGCGATTGCCGGGACCTCGGTCGCTTTCATGGAGCCTCCCGATACGCGCGGGCGTGTGCGTGGGTGTGGGTGTAGGCGGTCGCCGGGAACAGAGCCGCGGTCAACTCGGCGAACTGGCCCTTGAGTTGCCGGGCGGCGACCACGTTGCGTTCGGCAAGGGTCTGCCGCAGTTCCGCCGATCGCTTCTCCAGCGCACGGAACTGTTCGAGCAGCCGGTCGGCGTCGACCCCGCGAGCCGGGTGGCAGTACGCGCCAAGACCCATCCGTTCCATGAGCGCGTCGCTCTTCGCCGCATAGCTGAGTGCGAGCGTCGGCGTGCCGGCCTTCAGCGCGCAGATCAGGTTGTGGTAGCGGGTCGCCACCACGGTGTCGGCAGCCGCCATCTCCTTCATCAGGTCGGTCAGCGAGGCCGCCTCGGCAGCGGTGACCAGCGGCGAGTCCACCGCGTTGAGGATCGCGGCGACCACCGGCGCATCGCACTCGTCGCCGGTGAGCAGCCGGACCGGTCTGCCGTCCTCGACCAGCGCGCGGACGAAGCGGGTCACACCGTCGAGGTAGCGCTGGTGGATCTCGTCGGCGCGGGCGCGGTCGTCGTTGCCGCCGTGGAAGGCCATGGCGCCGACACAGACCGTGCCCGCGGGCTCGGTGGCCGGGGGTGTCGGCAGGGCGAAGGCGAGGTCCGGGTAGACCTCGTCGTGTGTGGTGTCCACGCCCATCTGCCGCAGCGCGTCGCGGGAGAGGGTGTCGCGGTACGAGCGGTACGTGGCCAGCCGCGCCGACCAGCGCACCAGGGTCCGGGTCGGCCGGTTGCTGATCGCGTCCGCGCCGACACCGACCAGCGCGACCCGGGTGCCGAACAGCCGGCCGGTCGCGCAGAGCAGGAACAGCGAGTACGGGAAGCCCCACGGCCTCAGCGGCAGCGTGGCCTCCAGGACGCCCATGCCGGGGACGATCACCACGTCGTGCCGGCGCACCCAGGCGGCGGTGCGGACGACGTCGACGAGTTTGCCCAGACCCTTGGCCGCGATCGCGCCCGCGCGGGAGGCCGTCCGGTACTCGCCGCGGTACCAGTGCAGCCGCGTCGCGGGGATCCCGTACCGGGCCGTAACGACCTCGGGTCCGCCGCACAGCGCATCCACGACTGCCTGAGGGTGCTCGGCACGGAGGTACCCGAGCACGGCTTCGAGCGACCCGTCGTTGCCGAGGTTGCCGGAGCCGAGCAGGCCGAACACCCCCACCCGCACCGGGGTCATGCCCGCCGCCCCTCACGACCGGCGACAAGCGCGTCGACGGAGACGGTGAGCCGCCCCGGGTCGACCGGGGCGCGGTCCTCGACCCGCTCACCGGCGCCAGGGCGGGCCCGGCTGGCCATCCATGCGGCCAGGTGGCGGTAGCACGCGCGCCGGTCGGCCGCGGACAATGGCGCCCGCCGGATCGCGGCGACGAAGCCCCAGACGTACTCGGCGAGCAGCCGGGGCGTCGGGTGCAGCGGGCCTGCCCGGCGCGGGTCCAGGTTGACGCACCGGGAGCGCTTGGACGGGTTCGCCCGCTCGGCGCGGGTGGGGTGGTCGCGGCGGAAGTACAGCAGCTCCGGCACCTGGTGGAACGGCCCGTGCAGGGCGATCTCGGCGACGAATGTGCGGTCCGCGTGGTGGTAGCTGTCGTGCGGCTTCACTCGGCGCAGCATGTCGGCGCGCATCACCCCGTAGAAGTCGTCGCCGCCGGGCTCGAACAGCAGGCTGCGGAAGCGCTCCGGCGCGTGCGGTGAGTCGGTGGCGAGCCGGTACTCGTACGGGACCTTCACCTGACCGTCGCCGTCGATGACGGCCTGGTCGGAGTGCGCGAGGATCACGTGCGGCTGCTCGTCCAGCGCCTGAATGCAGCGCCGCAGCAGGTCGCGGGCGTATAAGTCGTCGTGCGAGGCCCACTTGAAGAGTTCGCCGCGGCACTCGGTGAGGACGTAGTTGTGGTTCGGTGCGGCGCCGATGTTCCGGGGCAGCCGGAGGTAGCGGATGCGTGAGTCCTGCGCGGCGTACTTGCGGCAGATGTCCTGGGTCGCGTCGGTCGAGGCGTTGTCGGAGATGACCAGCTCGAAGTCCTCGTACGTCTGGCCGAGCAGGGCGTCGAGCGACTCGGCGAGGTACTCCTCGCCGTTGTATACGGGCAGGCCGATGCTCAGCCGGGGTTGGGCGGTCATGGCGTCCTCACTTCGGGGAGGGGATTCTGGTGGCGCTCGCGCAGGGCTGACCGCAGGTGCAGCCACCACACGGCCGAGCCGCAGACGGTCGCGGCGGCGACGCCCCAGGCCGAGCCGACCGTGCCGGCCACGGCAGCGCCGCCGAGCCCGCCGATGACGTAGCAGGCGGAGGCGAACAGCTGGCTGCGCAGGCTGCGCCGGGCCGCGCCGAGTGCACGCAGCCCGGCCGCCGCGCCGGTGCCGAGCCCTGCACCCGCGACGCCGAGCGTGGCCGGCACGATCAGCTCGGAGGCGGAGTGCCAGACGCCGCCGAGTACGAGTTCGCCGACCCGGTCCGGCACCAGCAGCAGTGCAGCGCCCCACAGGAGCGCGGCGGCGGCCTGTGCGCCGCCCAGCAGGAGGCAGAACGTGCCAAGCCGGTGCGGGGCCTGCCGCAGCACCCGTGCCGCCTCCGCGACGGTGACCAGCGAAAGACCCATCAGCACCGCGAGGAACGGGCCGAGCAGCAGCTCGGCACCCCGGACCACACCCACCGCGCCGACCCCGACGATCGCGCCGAGCCCGTAAGCGCGCAGCTGGCTCGCGCCGCTGACGGCTGTGTTCTCGACCAGGTACCGATAGCCGAGGTCGCGGTGCGCGCGAAGCCACTCGCGCACTCCGGTCATGCGGGGCCGGATCCCGGACTGGAAGCAGCCGTACACCGCGGCCACCGCGGCGGACGCGCCCCAGGCGAGCACAAACGCGGCCACGTTGCCCGCGCGGGCCGCCACCACCATGGCCGGGACGAGCGCGACGCCCCACACGAGGTCGTTGACGAACGCTTTCCGCCCGGTGCCCGCGGCGAAGAACGCGAACCGCCAGGCGTCCTGCAGCAACAGCCCCGGCAGTACGACGCCGAGGCAGGCGAACGCGGTGCCCATACGGCCGCCGAGCCCCAGCCCGATCACCAGACACGCCGCGCCGAGGGCGGCAGCGACGCCGAGTGCGGCACCCGAAGAGCGGGCCACAGCGCCGCGCCAGGCCGCGTCCGACACGCCGCTGAAACGCACCATGAGGGGGTCGGTGGTCAGTCCGCGGGAGACGTTGAGCACCACGCCGTAGGTGACCCAGGCAAGGCTGAACACACCGAAGGCGGTCACCCCCAGCGAGCGGGCCACGTAGATGCCCACCACGAAGTTGCTCATGCTGGAGGCCGCCTGGTCGGCCAGTCCCCAGGACAGCCGCCCGGCGATGGCCCGCCGGGCGGTCGCCGCCTTCGGTCTCGTCTCCTCCTCGGTGGGCATCGGCGTCATGCCTTGATCTCTGAGTCTTGCCGCGTGAGCCCGCGCCCGCTCTCGGCCCCGGGTCGCGCTTCCGGCTGGGGGTCCGGGGGTCGTCCCCCGGAAATGCGCAGTAGTCCGGCGCCGTTCAGGGCGTCGGCCGCTGCGGCGACGGTGCCGAACGGCAGCCCGGACCGCTCGGCGACGTCCAGCAGACTGTGCTCGCCGTCGGAGAGGTTGAGCACCCAGAGCATGGCCATCTGGGCCTGCTTCGCGTCGCTGCGGCCGCCGAGCGCGTCGTACAACCCACGTCGGCCCAGCTGTGGTTCGCCGTAGGGGCTGAGGTTGACGTACCGCCGGTCGCGGTCGAGGACGGCGAATGCCTCACGGCAGACGGCGAGCGTGTCCGCCATCGCCTCCGGGGTGACGAAGTCCAGGTTGTCCGCCGAGGTGTGGTATTCGGGATAGCCGGCGTACGGGGTCCGGCTGAGCGAGCCCACGCCGAGATCGAAACCGGGCGAGCAGAACTGCCGCTCGTCGTAGCCGTACGGAGTGAACTCGGTGATACGGTGCGGGCGTTCGGAGGCGGCCAGCACGTGCCGCATCACGCGGTCGATCTCCGCATTGCCGCGTCTGCTTTGCTTGTACGTCAGCGATCCCTGGTCTCCGGCGCAGGCCAGCACCAAGCCGTGCTTGACCTGTTCGCTCCGCTCCGCGTTGCGGGCCAGCCAGGTGATCGCGCCGATGGTGCCGGGGGCGAAGATGAACCGGTAGGTGTAGTACGGCGTTTGCTGTGCCAGGGCCCGGGCCAGGAATGTCGCCACCGCGATGCCGGCCAGATTGTCGTTGGCCAGCGACGGGTGGCAGACATGGCAGGAGACGATCACCTCGTCGGCGACCTGGCCGGGGAGCACGTGCTCGGCGTAGGTGAGATGACCGTCGGCGAGTGTGGAGTCGATGCGTACCTCGTACTCGCCGTCCGGCAGTGCGTCCAAGGTCTCCTGGGCCAGGCAGAATCCCCAGTCCGGCTCGTAGTAGCTGGTGCGGTACGGCACCCAGGACGGGTGGTCCGGCAGGGTGTGCAGGTGCGCGCGCAGCTCGGACAGCGGCATGGTCGCCGACACCGGCACGCTGTAGCCGAGCACGTGCAGGCTGGACTCGGTGAAGTCGACGACCCGGCGGCCGGTGGAGTCGGCGATGTACGCGTCGCGGATGTTCCACTCCTGCGGCACGGTCCAGTCGAGCACCTGGGTGCCGGTCGGCACCTCGTGCACCTGCAGCGGGACGTATTCGCCGACGATCTCCAGGGTGGCGCGCACACCGTCGCCCGTGATGCTCCGGCAGGGCGGGTACAGCCGCTCAACCAGCGCGTACATCTCCTCGCCGAAGCCGGCCGCCATTATCGGCTGTTCGCCGGCCGCCGTCATCGGCGCCACCGCAGGCTGTCGTCCACGGCACCGGCCTCGGATGCCGCGCGCAGCACGGCCAGCCGGGTGAAGCGTTGCTCGAAGCCCTCCCGGGTCAGGCCGAACTGACGGTAGGAGTCGGCGAGTTCGAGCGCGCCCTGTTTCACCGTCCACTCGCAGTCGAAGCCGGGTATCGCGGCGCGGAAGCGGGAGAAGTCCACCCGGTACGAGCGCGGATCGGCACCGGTCTCCCCCGTGATCACCACCTTCGAACCGGACACCGCCGCCGCGACCTGCTCGGCTATCTCCGCGACCGTGACGTTGTTGATCTCGCTGCCGATGTTGAAAGCCCGGTCGTGCACGGCTTCGCGCGGCGCGGTCAGCGCGGCCGTGAAGGCCCGTGCGATGTCGGCGGCGTGCACCAGCGGGCGCCAGGGGGTGCCGTCGGAGAGCACCAGCACCTCGCCGGACAGCAGCGCGTGGCCCACCAGGTTGTTCAGCACGATGTCGGCGCGCAGCCGGGGCGAGAAGCCGAAGGCGGTGGCGTTGCGCATGAACACGGGGGTGAAGTCGCCGTCGGCCAGCGCGTGCAGGTCGTCCTCCACCCGCACCTTGGACTCGGCGTACGGCGTCACTGGCCGCAGCGGGGCGTCCTCGCCCACCAACTCGTCGCCGCCTGCGGCGCCGTAGACCGAGCAGGTCGACGCGTACAGGAAGCGCCGCACTCCGGCGTCGCGGGCCAGCCGGGCGAGGCGTACGGACGCGTGGTGGTTGATGTCGTAGGTGAGTTCCGGCGCCAGCGCTCCCAGCGGATCGTTGGAGAGCGCGGCCAGGTGGATCACGGCGTCCACCCCTGCCACGTGTTCGGCCGTGACGTCGCGCAGGTCGACCCGGTGCCCCTGCGGGTCGGCGGGCGTCGGGCCGAGGACGCAGTCTGCGAACAGGCCGGCGTCCAGCCCGACGACTTCGTGTCCGGCGGCCGTGAGTACCGGGGCCATCACGGTGCCCAGGTAGCCCTGGTGTCCGGTGAGCAGTACGCGCAAGGTTCATCCCCCCAGAGTGAGCGTGAGTTTGGTGACGGCGAACGCCTCGGCGTAGCGCTCGTGGCATTCGATGCCGCGGATCCGGGCCAGGCCGAGGAAGGCCTCGCGGTCGTACCAGGGCCGGTGGCGCTGCGAGGGGTAGTGCTCCTGCAGCAGCCGCACCTTCTGTTCGGCGATCTCCGGGGACAGCGGCTGGTACGCCGCCGGACGGCCGAGATCGCCGTCCCACTTGACGATCTCGTAGCCGAGTACGAGGTGGTCGCGGAAGGCGGTGGGTATCAGCTGCGCCAGTTGGCGGTGGTCCTGGTGCGCGTCGTCGGTGCGCGGGGCCAGGATCAGCTCCGGCTCGGTCCGCTCACGCAGATCCTCGACTGCGGCCTTGGCCTCGTCCCAGTGCACGGGCAGCCGGCCGTCCGGCAGCTTGAGCACGGTCAGCCGCAGGTCTGCGCCCGGGCAGAAGGCGGCGAGCGCGGCCTGCTCCTCCTGCTCCCGCTCGCTGCCACCGCCGGAGAGCACCAGCGCGTCGACGCGGATACCCGGCCGCGCGCGGCACAGCGTCAGCAGCGTGCCGCCGGCGCCGATGGCGATGTCGTCGCAGTGCGCGCCCACCGCCATGATCCGGTCCAGGGGCCCGGCGCCGAGCCGGATCACGCTCTCACTCCGGAGCCGCTGCCGGTCGCGCCCTGAAGACCAGTCCCCGCACCGTCCCGTTCCCATACGGCCCACGGGCGGTCGCCCCGGGCGTAGGCGTCATCGAGCGCGGCCCGCTCCTTCACGGTGTCGGTCGGCTTCCAGAAGCCGCGGTGCTGGTGGGCCACCAGTCGGCCGTGCTTGGCCAGTTGGGCGCACCCGTCGGCGACCAGGTCCCCGTTCTCCGGGATGTGGTCGAAGACCTCCTGTCGGAGTACGAAGTAGCCGCCGTTCTCCCACAGCGGCAGTTCGCTCACCGCGGTGATGCCGCCGACCAGGCCGTCCTCGCCCAGGTCCACGCAGTGGAACGAGGACTGCGGCGGCACCACCATCATCGACGCACCGGCGTCGCGCCGGGCGAACTGGTCGATCATCTGAGGCAGCGGGGCGTCGGTGAGTACGTCGGCGTAGTTGGCGAGAAACATCTCGTCGCCGTCCAGGTGGTGCCGCACCCGGCGCAGCCGCTCCCCGATCGGTGACTCGATGCCGGTCTGCACGAACGTGATCGTCCAGGAGGCGATGTCGGTGGACAGCAGCTCGGTCCGCCCGTCGCGCAGCACGAAGTCGTTGGACGTCGTCTCCTCGTAGTTGAGGAAGAAGTTCTTGATGTGGTGGGCCCCGTATCCGAGACACAGGATGAACTCGGTGTGCCCGAAGTGCGCGTAGTAGCGCATGACGTGCCAGATCAGCGGCCGCGGGCCGACCATCGCCATCGGCTTGGGTATGTCGTCGGACGCTCCGTTGCGCATCCGCAGCCCGTAACCGCCGCAGAACAAGACGACCTTCATGCTGTGCCCTTTCAAGACGCGACCTCGACAATGCTCAGTTCCGGGATGGGAAAGACCAGCCGGCCGCCCCAGGCGTGCACGAAGGACAGCTGCTCGACCAGTTCGGCGCGCAGGTTCCAGGGGAGGACGAGGACGTAGTCCGGTCTGTCGGCGGCTATCCGCTCGGGCGGCAGGATCGGGATGCGGGTGCCCGGGGTGAACCTGCCGTGTTTGTAGGGGTTGCGGTCGACCGTGTACGCGAGCAGGTCGGGGCGGATGCCGCAGTGGTTGAGCAGGGTGTTGCCCTTGCCCGGGGCGCCGTAGCCGACGACCCTCTCGCCGCGCTCGGCCGCCTCGATGAGGAACCGCAGCAGGTCCCGGCGCACCTTGGCCACCCGCGCTGAGAACTCGGTGTACCCGGACAGCTCCTGGAGCCCGGCGGCCTTCTCCCGGGCCAGCACGTCGGCCACTCGGCGGGTGGGCTCCCCCGCCGCCTCCGCAGGCCGGGCCCACAGTCGGATGGAGCCGCCGTGTGTGGGCAGCAACTCGACGTCCACGAGCGCGAGTCCGCCGCTGGCGAGGGCCCGGGTCGCGGAGGCGACCGTGTAGTACTGGAAGTGCTCGTGGTAGATCGTGTCGTACTGGTTCTGCTCGATGAGGGTCAGCAGGTGCTGCACCTCGATGGAGACCCAGCCGTCGTCGGCGACCAGGGCGCGCAGCCCCCGGGTGAACCCGACCACGTCGGGGATGTGCGCGTATACGTTGTTGGCCACGACCAGGTCCGCCGGGCCGTGTTCGGCGCGGACGTCCGCGCCGCTGTCCGGGGTCAGGAACTCCGTGACCGTCGGCACACCCGCCTTACGGGCCGCGGCGCCGACGTTGACCGACGGCTCGATGCCGAGGCAGCGGATCCCCCGGTCCCCCACGTGCCTCAGCAGATAGCCGTCGTTGCTCGCCACCTCGACCACGAAGGCATCCGGGCCGAGGTCCATCCGCTGTACGGCGTCGGCGACGAACGTACGCGCGTGCTCCACCCAGGACGTCGAGTACGAGGAGAAGTACGCGTACTCCTTGAACGTCTCTTCCGGCGTGATCAGCGGCGGGATCTGCGCCAGCCAGCAGTCGGTGCAGACCCGCAGATGCAGCGGGTACGCAGGCTCCGGCTGGTCCAGTTGGTCCGCGGCGAGAAAGCTCTCGCACGGCGGGGTCGCCCCCAGATCCACGACGCTCACCAGCGCCGCCGAGCCGCAAAGTCGGCATCCCGTCATCTACTGCCCCCCAATGATTCCGTCCGACCCGCGATCGCGGTGCGGTAACCGTCCACCAGGCGCTCCAGCCCGACGGCCGGGCTGAAACCCTGCTCGTAGCGGCGCCGGGCCGCCTGGCCCATCTCCCGGTTGCGGGCCGGGTCGGCCGCGATCCGGCGTATGCAGGACACGAGCGAGGCGGGGTCGCCCGGCTGGTGCAGCAGCCCGGTCACCCCGTCCTCGACGAGTTCGACGAAGGCGCCGTGGCCGGCGGCGACTGCCGGGACCCCGGCCGCCATCGCCTCCACGACCACCAGGCCGAACGCCTCCAGCCAGGTCGAGGGAGCCACCACGGCGACCGACCGCGCGATGGCCTCCCTGCACTCCGCCGGGTCGTACAGGCCGACGAACCGCACGTCGTCCCGGCCCGCCGCCCAGGCGGTCACCTCGCCCTCGAGTGGCCCCGCGCCGGCGACCACGAGCGGCACGCCCACATCGCCGCTCGCGGCGATCTCGTCCCACGCGGCCATGAGCAGCCGCACGCCCTTGGCCTCCGCGAGCCGGCCGAGATAGAGCAGCTGCTCTCCGTCGCCCACTCGGCGGTCGTCCGGCTCCGGCACGAAGTTGTGCTTCACCGCCAGCCGTTCGGCCGGCATGCCGGCCCGCACCAGGACGTCGCGCTGCGCCGCGGAGATGCAGAAGAACCGCTCCACCCCTGACCACCACCGCCGCCGGTTGACCGACAGGCTGACCGCGAGCGGCACGGTCGCCATTCGGGAGCTGCGGTAGCAGCCGTGCCGGACGGCGGGCAGCGGCACGGCCGACCCGACGCACTCGGTGCACGGACGGCCGTCCCGCTGGAGTGTGCCGGGCGGGCAGACCTGGGTGTAGTTGTGCAGCGTGGCGACGACGGGCACGCCGACGTCGGCGCAGGCGGCCAGCACCGCGGGCGACAGGAGCGGGAAGACGTTGTGGACATGCACCACGTCAGGGCGCGAGGTGCGCAGCCGGGCGGCGAGCTCCGTGCGGACCGCCGGGTTCCACGGCACCAGCAGCGGCACCGCGGCCTTGCCCAGCAGGGACCGGGTGGCGATGTCGTCGCTGCGCCGCTCGAACATCTCGACCCGGTGGCCGGCCGCGCGCAGCAGCGCCACCTCCTGGTCGACGACGTTGTTCTCGCCGCTCGGCTGTGCCGAGGCGTAGCGGTTGTGCACGACGAGGACGTGCATGGTCATCTCCCGTCCTCCCTGGCCCATCGCGGGACGCGGCGCGGCCGGGCCGCGGGCGTCGGGAGGGGCATGTCCGTTTCGGGGGCCAAATCGGATGCCGTATCAGCTGCCGTGGCGGGCGCCGACGCAAGCAGCGAAGCGGCGACGGCCAGATGCAGCAGATACGGTGAGGCGTCGCCCAGCCCGGCCTCGGTGTACGACGCGATGGCGCAGTAGCTGATCAGGAAGATCGCGCAGGCCCTCGACAGCGACGGCGCCCGCAGCAACGCGACGCCGCCCAGCACAATGATGATCGCCGCCACCAGGGCGACGCCGGTCAGGCCCTGCTCGTGGTAGACGGCCAGCCAACTGTTGTCGATCGGCAGCCCGTCGAACGACTTGTCGCCCAGGCCCATGCCGAACAACTTCTCCCCGGCCGTCCGGGGCGCTGCCAGCAGGGCGTCCCAGACCTTGGCCCGGCCGGTGAGACTGGAGAGGTGCTCCTGGCTCTGGCCACGCAGGAACCACGTCTGCAACGCGGAGCCGAAGCCCACCACGGCCACCGCGGCGCACAGCACGGTCCAGCCGAAGAACCGGCGCGCTGCGGCGCTGGTCAGGACGAGCGAGCCGATCGCCAACGCCAACCCGATGAACAGTCCAAGTGTGGCCGTCCGGGTGTGGGTCAGCGCGAGCAGGACGAGTGACGGCACGATGACCACCGCCGCGCTCGCCTTGTCGGTGCGGCGGCCCAGTACGAGCAGCACGGTGAGCCCGGTGATCACTGCGGCGTACTGTCCGATCTGCGGCGGGGTGAGCGGCCACAACGCGCCGACCAGCCGCCCGCCGTAGAGCTCGGGCATGGCCGCGCCCGGCGAGATGGCAAGGCCCGCGACCACAGAGCCGAGCACCGCGAAGTACATCCGGATGTGGTGTCTGACGAACGTCGTGCTGCCGTCCCACCAGCGGCTGAGCAACCACAGCGTGCCGATGAAGAGCGCCAGCCGGGCGCAGCGGAACAGTGCGCCGAACCCGGACTCCAGGTTCGCGCTGGAGAGCACGCTCGGCACCAGCAGCAGGGTGAGCAGGAGCAGAAAAGCGCTGGGTCGGATGCGCAGCCGGAGGTTGAGCGCGAGCGCTAGCGCGAACGCGGCGACGAGCGCGCCCATGGTGACCAGCTGGATGAGGGAGCGGGGCAGCGGGATGATGGTCTGCGCCCCGGCGGAGCCGAGCGTGTTGAGGACCAGCAGCCCCCAGACGATCCCGACGGTCTTCGGCGTGCGCCCGATGTGTCCGTCCATCTCAACCACCGTCCCGTGGCTGGAAGGTGCTGCCCGCGTCCTGCTCGTACGGCGTGCCCTGCCACTGCCCGGAGTCGAGCACCCGGCTCGGGTCGTGGGCGACGAACTTCCATGGTCCGAGGTAGACGTTGTCGTGCCAGCGGTTGCGCTGCTTGTGGGTGATCGCCTCAGCCACCCGTTCGCCCTGGTACGGCGACCAGTCCGGATAGGTGCCGTAATTGGCCAGCATCGCCATCCGGTCGCACTTCACCGTGCACTCGACGACGGACGTGTCCAGCACGAAGCGGTTGTGGTGGATGTCCACGCGCTGGGTCTTCCATCGGCAGTCGGCGTAGAGCGGTGCGGTGGCGATCGCCGGCCGCGCGCAGCGGTCGGAGTCCCGCACCAGCAATGTGCAGTCACCGGACGAGGTGTTGGCCGGGCTGTTGCAGAACCGGTCGGCGTTCTCCCACAGGGTGATTCCGTTCCAGTTGTTCTCCAGCACGTTCCGGTAGATCTCGATCTTGTCCGTACGGGCCCGGATCCGGGGTTCGCCGCCGGCCTCGGACAGGTAGACGGTCGCGAACGGGAAGCTGTCGCCGCGGTCGGCGCGTCTGCGGCCCTCGACCCAGTTGTTCCGGCGGATGGTGTTTTTCCGGATGACCGCGTTGTAGCTGGTCTCGTAGATGAGTGCGGCGCCGTCGTTGGCCTCCAGCACGTTGTCCTCGATGCGGAAGTCGTTGTTGTTGGTGTCCGCCCATAACCCGGCTCCGCGGTTGTCGTGCACCCAGTTGCCGCGTATGGCGGCGCCGTTGACAGCCCAGAACTTGACGCCTCCGGTGCAGCCGCAGCCCTTCCGTCGCCGCTCCCAGTCGCCGGTGTTGTTGCCCACGATCTCGTTGCCCTCGACCACCAGGTCGCGGATACGGCCTGACCCCTTGTACGCGTTCATGCCGTACTGCCCGTTGCGGCGCAGGCAGTTGGCGCGGACCCGCTGCCGGGCACCGGCCATCAGCCCGGCCCCGGAGTTGTGCTGGATCTTCGCGTGCTCGATCACCCATCCGTCGGCCGAGTCATGGTTGACCACGCCCTCGTCGTGCGGCGCGACGAAACGCTGCACGGTCAGGTGGCGGACGGTGACGTCGCGGGCGCTGCCGCCGAACGCGTACTGGTTCTTCTTCCGGCCGTCGAGCACCGCGCCCGGCGCGCCGAGGTAGCTGTTGCCCTTCTTGGGGATGACCTGGGCGTGGCGGTCCGGTTGGAGCCTGTGCTTGCCGGGTCGGAGCCAGAACGTGGTGTTCGGGGGGCTGTTCCGGGTCTTCGCGGCCAGGTCACCGACCTTCGCGGGGTCGACCGTCACCGCGTCCGCCGGTGCCTTCGCCGGCCCGGCCGCGGGCTTGGCGCACACCCGGGCCACGGACCGGGCGGCGGACGTGGAGGGCGCGGCGGTCGGCTCCGCCGGGGTGTCCGGTGTGCTCACACAGCCGGTTGCCGCCAGCAGGGCCAGCACCGGCGCCGCCGCCGGTAACGCCCGGTTCCGCCACGTGATCCCCACGCATCCTCCCTAGCCGCGGAACCTGAGTACGGTGACGAACCCCTCCGCGCCGTCGGCGCTGTGCTGTCCGAGGCGGGCGGTGCCGATCAGCGTTGTGGTGGGTTCCTTGCGCCCGAAGCCGGCGGAATACCAGCCCAGCATGGGGTGTCCCCTCCTCGAAGAGCTTGGGGAAGGGCCGGTCTCGCCGCGATGCGCCCGCCAGGACAGCTCTCCGGGCAGGTCGAGTACCGCGGAGCGGCCCTCGCCGTTCCGGGTCCAGGTGAGCTGTGCCCGGTTCCCCACCAGGTCCGCGGTGATCGCCGGGCCGAGGTGGAACGCCAGGCGCACGGCCCGGCGTGGGCCGCGTGCCTCGTCGACCACCCGTAACTCCTGGCTTGCGGCGGTCAGTTCCACCCGGCGGCGGTGCACAGAGGGCTGGTATCCGTAGTGCTCGGCGCACCAGCGGGCCGTCCCCCCGTGGGAGGTGCCGGATGTGTCCGCGACCAGGACGCGGGTGCGGGCATGGCGGGTCCACAGGAACGGGCCGCCGGAGACGGACTGGTCACCGCCGTCCAGTTGCAGGGTGTTGTGGCCGAGGGTCGACCGGAAGTACTGCCGCCACTCGGGCTGCCCGTGGTAGCAGTACGTCCCCGGGTCGGCGAGCACATCGACCCCGTCGTGCCGGACCTCCACGGACAGCGCGTCCGCGTGGGCATGCGCGGCGATGGCCAGGAACCCGTGCGGGCCGCCGTCGCAGCGGCACCAGATCTCCCCCGGTCCGCGAAGGATGGTGAGCCCCGCGTCGGCGAAGTGGGCCGGTCGGTCTTCCGGGCGAGGTGCGCCCTTGTTCTCGTTCGGCTTGATGAGCGCGGCCAGCAGCGGGGTGCGTACATCGGTGCCGGTCACCGTCGGCCACCAGTCGAGCCGGCCGAACACGGCGTCCCCGGTGGCCAGCAGCGAGGCCCAGCGGTCGGTGCCCGCACCGTCCACGACCAGACCGTGACCGTCGTCGGCGTCCCCCTGGCGCGGCGGCCGCAGGCGGCTGTCGACGATGGCCGCGAGCGCGTCGGTCATCCGCAGCAGCACCAGCCGGATCGACGCGGGGACCGGCACTCCGGCGGCGTCCGCCTCGGCCAGCGCGGCCAGGCCGAGCTCCAGCACGAGTCCGTGGTACTCGGTGGCCAGCTCGCGGTTGAGGCCGGAGGGGAAGGTGTTGCTGCGCAGATGCCGCTCCAGCGACCGCAGCGCGTCGGCCCGCCAGCGCGCCGAGGAGGGGAACCAGCCGAAAGCGCAGGCTGCGGCGAACTGCCCGGTGGCCTCGGCGATGACGTGGTTGTTCGCCGACGAGCCCCGGCTGGGGAAGGCAGCCAGCCAGCGCTGGTGGTGCCAGATCTGGCGCAGCGCCACCGGGTTGTCCTCGAACAGCCCGGCCGCGCCCGGCCAGCCCTCCAGCAGCCGGCGGATCCACACCCAGGACAGCAGCCGGATGCCCAGCTCGATGCCGCTGATCCAGTGCACGCCGCGCAGCGGCGGGTTGGCCGCCCACCAGGACCGGAGGTGCCCGGCCACGCGCTCGGCGTACCGCTCGTTCCCGGTGATCGCGTAAGCGGCGGCGAGCTGGGTGAGGTACTGATGCCGGGACAGCTCCCAGATCTGCTTGATGTCCCCGACCGCGTCCTCGTTCCGGTACGGCACGTCGAAGGCGTAGCCCCCCGGAGCCCGGCGCCCGGTCTTCGGGTCGTACCGCCAATCCGGGTCGGCCAGGTCGTCGCGGTCCACCCCGAAGTACTCGGCGTGCCCGTCCATCAGCCGGTCCGCCTCGGCGATGAGACGTTTCGCGGCGTCCGGCGGCACCGCGGCGATCGTCCCGGCGGGCAGTACGGCGGTGAACCGGGCCCCCGTCACGCGCGGGCAGTTCGGCCGTGCCGACCGCCACTGCCGCCTGCGCACCGCGTCACCCACCCGACCCGCGACCTCCCGCGGCCCCATCCGGGACAGCCGCCGCAGGTACCAGCCCGCGCTCATGGTCATCGCGCCCTCGCCAATGTCACGGGCGCGCCACTGGCCAGTCCGGCCCGCACCGCGAGGGTGGCCGCCGTGGTGGCGACCAGCGACTCCAGCGGTATCGGCATCGGCCCGCCGGTCCGCACCGCCTTGATGAACGCGGCCAGTTCGGCGTTCTGGCCCTTGTCCCGGGCCTTGGGCAGCCGTGAACTCACCCACCGTTTACTGCCGACTGTGCCGTCCGAAAACACCGAGGCACGGACGAAGTCGTCGAGCCGCAGCACCCTGCCGTCCGCGATGAGGTCCAGCGTCTCCTTGGGGAAGCCGGGTGCGCCGGTGGTGACGTAGCTGATGGTGGCGGTGGACCCGTCCGGGTAGCGCAGTACGACTTGGAGGTCCTCGTTGCCGGAGGTGGCGACCGCGTACACCGAGACCGGGTCGGCCCCGAGCAGCCAGCTCGCGGTGTCGATGAAGTGTCCGCCCTCGCCCGCGAACCGCGAGCCCTCGGTGCCTTGTTGGAGGTACCAGCTGCCTTGCTGCAACCGTCCCGCGTTGACCAGGTAGCGGAGGTTCGCCGGGCCGGTCCGGGTGCCGAACCGCTTTCCGGCCTCCCGCAGCAGCGGCGCGAACCGGCGGTTGAAGCCCACCTGCAGCCGGTCGTTGCCGGACTCCTCCACCGCCGCGAGCACGCTGTCCAACTCGTCCTCGGTGAGCGCCAACGGCTTCTCCACGAACACCGTCTTGCCGGCCAGCAGTGCCCTGCGGGTGAGTTCGGCGTGCGAACTGTGCCGGGTGACGACGAAGACGGCATCGATGGACTTGTCGTCCAGCACGGCGTCGAGGTCGGTGGTCGCCTCGGCGAAGCCGAACTTCCGTTGCGCGTTGGCCGCGGACAGCGCCGTCGTGGTGACGACGGTCGACAACTCGACGCTGTCGCGCTGTGCCAGATGCGGCAGCAGCATCGATGTCGCGTAGTTTCCGGCGCCGACGAACGCCAACCGTACGGGCGTCTTGGCGGCCCGGGTCGGACTCCGTTTTACGTTCACCGCAGGCACGGTCACCGCCGTGGCCACCGCTTCGGCCGTGTGCTCGGGGTACCGGAACAGCACGGCCACGGCCTTCAGTTCACCGTCCTTGAGGCGCTGGTACGTCTCGACGGCGTCGTCGAAGTCGGCGACGTGGGAGACCAGGGGCTCCACATCGACGCGGCCACGGGCGACGAGGTCGAGGAAGCACGCGAGGTTGCGGCGCTCGGTCCAGCGCACGTAGCCGATCGGGTAGTCGCGCCCCTCCAGCTCGTACTCGGGGTCGTAGCGCCCGGGGCCGTACGAGCGGGAGAACCGGACGTCGAGCTCCTTCTCGTAGTACGCGTTCCAGGGGAGGTCGAGGCGGCACTTGCCGATGTCGACGACCCGGCCGCGGTCCCGGCTCAGCCGGGCTGCCAGCTCGACGGGCTGGTTGCTGCCGCCACCGGCGGACAGGAACACCTGGTCCACGCCCAGGCCGCCGGTGAGTTCGGCGACGGCAGCTTCCACGGCCGCCGACGCCGGATCGCCGCAGGCCGCGGCGCCCAGGCGCTCGGCCAGCTCGCAGCGCACCGGGTCGGGGTCGACCCCGACGACGCGGACTCCCGAGGCGGCCAGCAGCTGCACCACCAGCTGCCCGATCAGCCCGAGGCCGATGACCAGCGCCACCTCGCCGAGTTGCGGCTCGCCGCGGCGGACGCCCTGCAACGCGATCGACCCGACGGTGCCGAAGGCCGCGTGCCGCGGCGCGAGACCGTCCGGCACCCGGGCGTAGAGGTTCTTCGGCACCCAGTTCAACTCGGCGTGCAGCGCGTGCTCGTTGCCCGCGCAGGCCACGAGGTCGCCGACGGCCACATCGTCGATGCCGGTGCCGACCTGCTCGACCACCCCGCACAGCGAGTAGCCCAGCGGCGTGTAGGAGTCCAGCTTTCCCATCACCTTGCGGTAGGTGGCGGGCACCCCGTTGGTGGCCACGCTCTGCATGACCTTGGCCACCTGGTCGGGACGGGAGCGGGCCTTGCCCACCATCGACATACCGGCCTCGGACACCTTCATCAGCTCGGTCCCCGTGGAGATCAGCGAGTAGGCGCTCCGGACCAGCACACCGCCCGGCTTGCACCCCGGCACCGGCACATCGAGCAGCGACAGCTCGCCGCTCTTGTAGTTCTGTACAACCTGTTTCACTCGAACTCCCCAGAAGTCGCGCCGCGATACCAGTACTCGAGGGTCAGCACATGCCACAGATGCTTGGAGTAGTCCCGCTGCCCGGCGGCGTCCTCGGCGACCATCCGCGCCAGCGCGTCCCGGCGCAGGAACCCGGAACGGACGAGCACACCGTCGTGCACCACCTCGCGCACCAGCGGCGTCAGATCCCGGCTCATCCAGGCCCGCAGCGGGGCACTGAACAGGCCCTTGGGCCGGTACACGATCTCCCGGGGCAGGACCGAGGTGGCCGCCTCCTTGAGGACGGCCTTGCCCTGCCGTCCGACGATCTTGCGATCGCCGGGCACGGCGAACGCCGCCTTGACCACCTCGACGTCCACATACGGCACCCGCACCTCGGTCGACGCGGCCATGCTCGACCGGTCCGTATATGTGAGGTTGAGGCCCGGCAGGAACATCCGGGCGTCGCCCAGGCACATGCGGTTGACGAAATCGTCGAGGTCGTTGTCCTGGTAGGTGTCCGCATGCTCGGTCAGCACGTCGTCGACCGTCCCGGCCAGGTCCGGATCGAGCAGGGCGAGCAGCTCGTCCTGGTCGTACATGGTGTAGCTGCGCCGAAACGCGGTCTCCTCCGGCAGGTCGGCGAAGGAGAGGAAACGCTTCGCGAAGCGCACCGACCGGTACCCCCGGCGGGCCGTGGCGACCGGCAGCCGGTCCACGGCCGCTGACAGGCCGCGCCGCAGGGGCCGCGGGACGCGCTGGTAGCGCAGCGCGAGCAGGTTGGCCAGATGCTTGCGGTAACCGGCGAACAGCTCGTCGGCGCCCATCCCCGAGAGCATCACCTTGACCCCGGCCTCCCGCGCTGCCGAGCAGATCAGGAAGGTGTTGATCGCGGCGGGGTCGCCGATCGGCTCGTCCAGGTGGTACGTCATCCGCGGCAGCAGGTCGAGCACGTTCGGGGCGATCTCGATCTCGTGCAGGTCGACGCCGAACCGCTCGGCCACCTGCCGGGCGTAGCGCAGGTCGTCCGGCATCGCCTCGAACTTGGCGTCCTCGGCGCGGAACCCGATCGTGTACGCGGAGATCCCGGGCTGGTGGCGGGCGGCCAGCCCGGTCAGATAGCTGGAGTCGAGGCCGCCGGAGAGGAACGTCGCCACGGGGACGTCGGAGAGCAGGTGCTGCCGGGTCGACTCCTCGACGAGCGCTGCCAGGTCGGGCGTCTCGCCGCTACGGGCCCGTTCCCGGCCCTCGGCGGCGACGTCCTTCAGGTGCCAGTACCGGCCGCGCTCCTCCCTGCCGTCGGGCCGGAGCCTGAGCCAGCTTCCCGGCGGCAGCTTCTCCGCCTCGCGGAACGCGCAGCGTGAGTCCGGCACCCAGTAATAGAGCAGCGAGGCCACCAGCGCCGCATGGTCCACCTCCAGCGACCCGCCGGTCACGGCGGCGAGCGCCTTCAGCTCGGAGGCGAACACCAGTCCCCCGGCGCGCCGGAGCAGGAACAGCGGCTTGATGCCCAACTGGTCGCGGGCGAGGACCAGTTCACCGGTCCGCTCGTCGAAGATCCCGAACGCGAACATGCCGCGCAGCCGGGGCAGACAGTCCGTGCCCCAGCGCCGCCAGGCCTCCAGCAGCACCTCGGTGTCGGAGGTACCGCGGAAGCGCACCCCTGCGGCTGTCAGTTCGGCACGCAGCTCGGGCGCGTTGTAGAGCTCGCCGTTGTACGTCAGGGCGAGGCCGCCCGAGACCATCGGCTGGGCACCGGTCCCGGACAGGTCGATGATGGCCAGTCGGCGGTGTCCGAGGTGCACTTCGCCGTCACCGGCCGGGTGGCTGTAGCGGCCGGCGCCGTCCGGACCGCGATGGGCGAGGGTCTCGGTGAGCCGGTCGGTCACGATCTTCCCGTCCGGCCATCGGTAGGTGCCTGCGATGCCACACATGTCCTACCGCGCCTCCTGGTCGTCGCCCGGGACCCGTGCCTGGCCGTCGTCCGGGACCCGTGCCTGGCCGTCGTCCGGAACTCGTGCCTGGTCGTCGTCCGGGACCCGTGCGGCCCGCATCGGCAGCCGCTCCGACTGCCGCGGGCCCTCCCCCACTGCCTCAACGGCGTGGGTGGGGGTGCCCCCAGCGGTAGCTGGGGGAGTACCTCCACCGTTCTGCCGAGCCTGCCGCTCGTTCCGGCCGCGCGGCGCGGTGTGCGGGCCGTCCCACAGCGTGCCGTCGGTCCGGTCACGCGGATCGGGGTCGATCAGCACCACACCGAGCACCGGAATGCGCTGGTCGGCGAGGTGCCGCGCCACGGTGTGCAGCCATGCGGCGCTGCCGTGCCCGGCACGCACGACGAGCACGGTCCGGGTGCCGAGGTGCTGGAGGTCGGTCCACGCCGTGCCGGGCGCGACCGAGCCGACGCCGATCCGGCGCTCCTGAGGTGACACGTCCGCGGCACGCTCGCCGCTGACCACGGTCGGGCCGCCCGGCTCCTGGCGGTGGTTCGCGAGCTGCGGCCCCGGCAGGCCGTCGACGACCGTCACCGGCCCGTCCGCCGCCAGTGCCCCGGCGAGGTTCAGGGCGAGCACGCTCGTGTTGCGCGCACAGCCCAGTTCCAGCAGCGACAGCGGTTCCGCGGAGCCGCGCACGGTGCGGGCCAGGGTCGTGGTCAGCCTCATCCGTGCCGCCCGGGTCCGTCGGCGCTGCCACAGCCCGCCCGACCGGCGGGGCAGCTCCGCGATGACGGAGGCGCCCAGGTTCACCGCGATCTCTCGACGCAGCATGGGACGGTCCGCCACCACCGCGCCGACCGCGGCCACCGCGAGCCCGAGGACGAGCCCGAGGAGGAGCCCGATCACGGCGTTGGTGCCAGCGGCCCTGGGCAGGGAGTGCTGCACCGCGCGGGGTGCGTCCACGATCCGCGTACCGGCGATGATCCGGGGGGTGCCGGTGCGCGCCTCCGCGGCGCGCTGGTCGAAATCGGCAATCCGCGAGTCGAGTTCGGCCCGGCGGGCGAAGAGCGACTCGATGCTCGCCGACGCTTTCGGGGCGCTCTCAGGCGATCGGCCTCCGATCGCCTTGTTGACCTCGGCGAGTTCCTCCCGCATCCGGTCACGCTGGTCGAGCAGGGCCTTGGCCTCGGCTTTGGCGGTCTCCCGCATCCGCCGCACATGGTCCGCGACGAACGCTTCGGCCAGCGCCTTGGCCCGGGCCACCGCTTCCGCGTCGCTGTCACCCGACATATCGATCCGGAGCAGGTTGTTGGTCACGCCGGTGCCGCGGTAGTCCTGGATGAAGTCCTCGGGGTTTTCCGGGGACTTGAGGGACTTCAGGGCCTTCTCGGCGATCCGTGTGGTCCCCAGCAGTTCGACGTCGGTGCGGATCAGCGTTCCGGTGTCGTTCGGCTGGTCCTCCTGGTGCGCGACCAGCACCTTGGTCACCGCGGTCGGCGGTGGTGGCAGCAGGACCGCCACCGCCGCGCCGACCAGCAGCCCCAGCAGCCCCATGGCGCACCAGATGCGGCGGCGCCTGCGCACAGCGGCCACCAGCGCTTGCAGATCCAGCAGCGGAACGGCCGACGACTCCGACGTCTTGCTCGTCGTCACGCTGACCCTCCCCTCGCGTCGTCGCCGACCGCGATCTTCGGCGTGGCGTGCTGTGGAGGATCGTCGGCAGTCCGCGTCGGACGGGCCCGGACCGGTCCGGCGACGACGAACCCGACGACCTCGTGCCCCGCGTCCGCACACGCCTCGGCGACACCGGCGAGCTCCCATGCGGTCCAACTGCCCGCGCTGAGCACGACCAGGGCACCGGACTCGGCGCCGCGGTCCGGCACCAGCGGCCGGGACACCGGCACTTCCACCACCCGCAGCAAGGAGTCTCCGCTGCTCGATGAGCTCGGGGAAGGATCGCTCCCGGCCTCGGCGGCGAGCTGTCCGGCGGCCCGGCGGGCGATCTCGTCACCGTCCGGTACGACGACCAGCAGCCGCCGGGGGGCGGGCAGTTTCTCCCGGAGGCGAGCACACACCCGCCGGTAGCGGATCCGCATACTGGCCTCGTCGCCGGACATCCGCGGGGTCGGTATGTCCCACCGGGTGTCGACGCCCAGCAGCCGGCGGATCCAGGCCAGTGGGCCACGGCCGTCGGGCCGGTGCGCGGGCCGCTCACCAGGCACCTCGACGGTGCCCAGCAGCGCCGAGCCCAGCGCCGCGGCGATCTCCGGTTCGGTGCGCAGTCGGCGGCTCATCCGTGCGGCGGCGAGATGGCCGACGACCGCGAGCACGAAGAACAGCAGCGCCCCGGCAACGATGAGTTGCGTCCTCGTCGGTGGTGCCTCGCCGGTCGGCCGGGCCGCAGGGCCCATGACGACCATGCCGGCCTTGTTGGTCGCCGGTGCCGCCTCGTCCAGCTTCTTCATGGCCTCCTGCAGCGCGGTGCGCAGCTTCTCGAGCTCGGTGCGGGCCTGCACGCCCTCCACGGTCTGCCCCGGATCGGCCGCATTGGCCAGGTCGGTGATACGGCGGTTGGTCTGCACCACCTTCTGCCGCAGCCCCTCGGGCCCCGCCGCCGCGTCGGGGTCGGTGCTGTCGCCTGCGATCCGCGTGGCGAAAGTGACGAATTGCTGGGCCACCCGGTCGGAGAGCTGCTGCGCGCGCTCCGGGGTCTCGGCCGTACCCGAGACCTTGATGATGTTCCCGTCGGCGGCCTTGGCGCTCACCCGGTCCCGCAGTTCGGCGCCGCTGACGCCCGTCCAGCGGAGCGTGGCAGCCGCACGGTCGACCACCGCCGAACTGGACGCGATGTCCGCCTGGGTCAGCAGCTCGCGCTCCTCCCACTGCCCCGGCAGCAGCACTGAGGCCGACGTCGTGTAGCGCGGCGGGAACAGCACCGAGGCGCCGTAACCGACGAGGGCGCCCACCACGGCGAGGACGGCGAGCAGCCGCCAACGCCGACAGAGAATCCGTCCGATCGTGACCAGGCGAATAGTGTCATCGCTCAACGGCGCCGCCTCTTCCCTGTGCGGACCGGGGCGCCCGCCGACATCGGAGTGTCGCGGCAGGCAGCGGCGTAGGCGTCGAGCAGCGATTGCTGGGAGTTCCGCCAGGAGAGCTGTCCGCCGATCCGCTCCTGGCCGATCTTGCCCATCCGGGCCCGCTGTTCCGGATCGTCCAGCAGCAGCGCGATGAGCCCGGCGAATTCGGCCTCGTCGTTGGCGGGCGCGTAGACGGCGGCGTCCCCGGCGGAGACTCGCGCCTCCTTCAGGTCGAACGAGACGATCGGCCGGCCCATCACCATGTACTCCAGGACCTTGTTCATGGTCGACACGTCATTGAGCGGATTGCGCGGGTCCGGGGAGAGGCACACGTCCGCGGTGGACAGGTAGCGCACCAGGTCGGCGTCCGGAACGCGCCCGGTGAACTGCACCTGCTCCGTGAGCCCGAGCCGCCGGGACAGCTCGACCATCGCGTCGAAGGTGTCGCCGGCGCCGACGAACACCGCGTGCCAGTCGGTACGCCCGAGCTCGTCGCGCAGCTTCGCGAGGGCGCGTAAGGCGTAGTCGACGCCGTCCTGCGGGCCCATGACCCCGAGGTAGCACAGCAGATGAGGCTTGCCGCGCTTCAGCTCCGGTTCCGGCGGTACGGGGCGGAACC
This sequence comes from Streptomyces sp. CA-250714, assembly GCF_050936705.1. Taxonomy (NCBI): domain Bacteria; kingdom Bacillati; phylum Actinomycetota; class Actinomycetes; order Kitasatosporales; family Streptomycetaceae; genus Streptomyces; species Streptomyces sp. CA-250714. Next base: position 696,447 of record NZ_JBNJMI010000001.1, read on the forward strand.
GGTCGGTGTCGGGCGCGCTGCGTACGACGAATACGTCCGCAGGGCGGCGGCCGCCACGGCGCAGCGCGACATCGCGGTAGCTCTCGTTCGTGGCGAGCACGATGTCCGCGGCCCGGTAGGTCCGGCGTTCCAGCGCGCACACGGCGCGGTAGAGCAGGTCTTGGCCGCGGTCGAACCGGGAGAGGTACAACTCGGGTACCAGGTCGTGCTGGTCGAAGACGAACCGCGCGCCGCGCCGCTTCAGCCACAGCGCCGGCAGGAACAGCAGGTCGGGCGGGTTGCAGGCGTGGACCACATCGACCGGGCCGACCCTGCGGGCCAGCCGGAGCGTGTGCCACAGCGCCGATCCGTACTCCCGCAGATAGCCGGCCGGTCCTCCGGTGGCGGCGCGCAACGGGTAGCGGTGGATCCGCACCCTGTCGATCTCCGCCTCCGGCTCCGTGTCCCGCTTGCTCCCGCGGGGGCAGATGACGTGCACCTTCCAGCCCGCGTCGCGCAGCGTCGTGCACTCCTGCCACACCCGCCGGTCGAAGGGCACCGACAGGTTCTCCACCAGGATCAGCGCGCGCCGGACCGGCCGGTCGCCGCCGGCTCTGTCACCAAAAGATGCGTCACCAAGCAATGCCCATGTACCCCTGTTCGGCCCGGCGCGCCTCGGCGTCGGGGAGGCGGATGAGGTCGATGAGCACCGGTCCTTCGCCATGGGGCAGCGCCGACAGCACGGCCGGGTCGCTGGTGCCGACCAGGCACACCTCGGCGTGCTCCAGCACCTCGCCGACGGAGTCCGCGAGCAGCTGCGCGAGGTGTGGCAGCCGGGTCTCGATGTACTCGCGGTTCGCGCCGAGCAGCCGGGAGAGGCTCACGTTGGCGTCGTAGATCTTGAGGTCGTACCCCTTGCCGAAGAGCCGCTCCGCCAGCTCGACGAGCGGGCTCTCGCGGAGGTCGTCGGTGCCGGGTTTGAAGGACAGGCCGAACAGCCCTGCACGGCGCTTGCCGGTGCGCTCGACCAGCTCCACCGCGCGTTGCAGATGGTCGGAGTTGGAGGGCAGTACGTGGGCGAGGATGGGCACCGAGACGTCGGCCCGCTGCGCCGCGTGGACCAGGCTGCGTAAGTCCTTGGGCAGGCAGGAGCCGCCGAAGGCGAAGCCGGGCCGCAGATAGGCGGGGCTGATGTTCAGCTTGCGGTCGGCCAGGAACACGTCCATCACCTGGTGCGAGTCCACCCCGAGTGCCTGGCATACCGCGCCCAGCTCGTTCGCGAAGCCGATCTTGAGGCCGTGGAACGCGTTGTCCGCGTACTTGATGGCCTCGGCTGTCGGGACCGGCACCCGGAACACCTCGCCGGGCAAGCCGTCGTACAGCGCTGCCACCGCGTCGCCGCTCGCCGGGTCGAGTTCGCCGATGACGGTCTTGGGCGGGTCGGAGAAGTCCCGCACGCTTGTGCCCTCGCGCAGGAACTCCGGGTTGACCGCGACCCCGAAGTCCACCCCGGCCGTGCCGCCGACGTTCTTCTCCAGGATCGGTATCAGCAGGTTGAGGCAGGTGCCCGGGAGCATGGTGCTGCGGAACACGACGGTGTGCCGGCCCCCTTGCTCGGCCCCCTCGGCCAGCGCGGCACCGATCTGCTCGGTGACCCGCTCCAGATACGCGGTACACAGGCTGCCGTTGGGCTCCGACGGGGTGCCCACACAGACCAGCGACACCTCGCTGCCCGTGATCGCCTCGTGGACGTCACCGGTGGCGCGCAGCGCTCCGGCCCGCACGACCTCGGCGATGAGCTCGCCGATCCGCTCCTCGACCACCGGGGCCTTGCCGTCGTTGACCAGGTCGACCTTCGCCTGGTTCACGTCCACCCCGATGACCTCGTGACCCAGACCGGCCAGGCACGCGGCCGACACGCAGCCCACGTAGCCGAGCCCTAAGACGCTGACCCTCATGACCCGTTCCTCCCCCCAGGCAGGCCCCTCCGGCCTGCGGTCCGCGCGCCGGCCGGACGGCTGGATCCGCGCATCAGTAGGCCCCCTGCCCTTGGAGGACCGCGCGCAGGGTCTTCCACAAGATCACTGTGTCCAGGGCGAGCGACCAGTCCTCCACGTACCGCAGGTCCAGCCGCACTGCTTCCTCCCACGGCAGATCGCTGCGTCCGCTGATCTGCCACAGGCCGGTGAGCCCGGGCTTGACCAGCAGCCGCCGCCGGATGTCCGGGCCGTACGCGGCGGACTCCTCCGGCAGTGGAGGCCGCGGACCGACGAGCGACATCGATCCGGTGAGTACGTTGAGAAGCTGCGGGAGTTCGTCGATCGAGTACCGGCGCAGCACCGCTCCCACCCGGGTCACCCGCGGATCCCGGCGGAGCTTGAACAGCAGCCCGGCGCCCTCGTTGCGATCGGCCAGCTCGGCACGTGCCGCGTCGGCCCCGGCGACCATGGTGCGGAACTTGAAGATGGTGAACTCGCGGCCGTCCTTGCCGACCCTGCGCTGGCGGTAGACCGCCCCACCCCGGCTGTCTGCCAGCACGAGCAGCCCGACGAGCACCATCAGCGGCGCGAACAGCATCAGCAGGACCGCCGCGGCCATCCGGTCGACGATCTCCTTGACCGCCCGGCGGGCCCCGGTGAAGGTCGGCATACTGACCCGCAGCAGCGGAATCCCGAGCACCGCGTCGACGTGCAGCCGCGGCCCTGCCACCTCCATCAGTACGGGAGCCACGACCATCTCGGCATCGCTGCCTTCAAGGTTCCAGGCCAGCCGCTGCAACTGGTCCGGTGACCAGTGCGGGTCCGGTGTGACCGCGACGACACGGTAGCCGTCGCGGCGGACGTGGCCCGCGAGGTCGGCCAGCCGGCCGACGACCGGCACCCCGTCCAGGTGGTCACCGTCGAGCCCGAGACCGTCCGGTGTGCACACCGCCTCCACCCGCCAGCCGAGGTGCGGGAACTTACGGACTCGGGTGATCAGGTCGCGCACGGTGGCCGGGCTCCCGGCAGCGAGCACCGGTCGCAGGCACCTGCCTTCTTTCCGCTGGTCATGCAGCCAGAGGCGGAGCAGATACCGCGCGATCATGGTGATGAGCGCGATTGCGGGGATCGCGACGAAGATCCAGAGCTTGATGTTGCGCGAGGCGAGGGCGATCCCGCCGAGCGCGAGTACGACGGCCGCCGTGAACAGTGAGCGTCCGAGCCGACGGAATTCCTCGGCGCCCTGGCCGAGCACGGCCGGCGCCCACGCCCGGCTCACCGCGAGCGCTCCCAGCACCAGCAGTTCGGTGCCGAATGCGAGAATTCCCCACTTCTCGTGCCAGTTGGCCGCGTCCCGAGCCCCGAAGAAGATACCGATCGCCGCCACCACAATGGCGGTGGCCACGGTATCGCTGGTGATCACGGTACGGCGGTACCGCTGCTCCCAGTCGATCGCGGGCCGGCTGAGTGCCCCGTTCGCCGGACGCTCGCGCGCCGACGGAAACGGGTCGACTAATTCCCCCTGCCGCACAGGACCCCCCAAGTCGCCAGTGTTTCGACGTGTTCGCCTCGCACTGTTCCCTCCGGGAGGCAACCGCCCCCCGGCGCCGCGCTGTTCCTCCCCCAGGGAGGCCCCCGCCCCCCGCGAACGACTTACCGGCTGTTGCAGCAGTACTTGAACACCCCACCAGGCGGCAGCGGACTCGTCTGTCCTGCCGGACTCTCTCGGTGCTCGGGAAACCGTCGAAACCCCGGGTGCTCCCCACACCCAACGCCCCCGCTCAGGCCCCAAGAATCGAGCACCCCTACGTCTGGCTCCGAGGACACGACTACCGGCTGTCCGCAACTCCGGACCTATAGATCACCATTTGTCGCCTCGTGTCCAAACATGTGAAGCACCGTCAATGTAGACCATCGGGGCCCGTCTGAAGAGGGCCATGTGTGCACTTTGTGCTGAACATTTGAAGATGCATCCACCGACCGGCGACCGTCTCCGGGCACTTGAGGGCACAGAGGCACCTTGTGACCTGCGAGGACGGGAGTTCTCCGGGTTACCGCACCGGCAACCCGAAGGCGTCCGGACAATGCCATCCGGGCCGCACAACCCGCAGACGAGGAGCGAGAGTTCACCGAACCGTTGCCCGCCAGTCGGCAGATTCGCCCCGCGCCCGTACCCCGAGCGGCTGCGTGTGCGGGGTCGAGGGGGTGCCGGAAGCCGTGCGAGGGCTTCCCCTCGGTTGGCCGCCGCACCCAGGACGATCTCGGTCAGCCCAGGAAGCTCAGCCGCACATGGCTCGGCCGTCTGGCTGGACCGAGAGCGTCGGACGAGCGTGACGACCAGTCGAAGCGGGCTCAGGCGGGCCCACCCACAGTTGCAGCCGGGCGCGCGCTGACAGCGATCGAGTGAGGGAACATAGCGGCGACGCGCACCACGACGAGATCGCTTGCTGGACAGACCCTTACTGGCGGGCCGCCCGCAGACGTCGCAGTCGGCGGTGGCTCCAGCCGAGGAGCACGAAGAGTACGACGCCGGAGAGGATCAGACTTCCGCCGGTGCTCCAGCCACTGAACGGCAACTGCGGCACCAGCACCCAGGCGACGCCGGCACCGATCAACCCGAGGCCGACCAGCGTCGATCCAGCGATCCGCCACTTGGACGACACGCTCTCCTCGGCGGCCTGCATGGCGCGGAACCGCACCGGTTCCAAGTGGCGGTGCAAGGCGGGGACAGCACGGGCGAGCAACACCATGCCGGCGAACACCAGCAGCAAGCCGGGGCCGGGGAGGACAAGCAAGGCGATGCCCACCGCGACCAGCGCCCCGCCGGCGATGGCCCATACGACCCGCAGCACCGGATGCAGGTTGTTGTCCCCCACGTCATCTCCCGTTCCCGTCGCTCGCAGCGTGGACCCTGCGCCCCTGATCCGTGTCCCGACCGGGCACCGAAGGCCCCACGGCCCCGGCGGAGCCGCCAGGTGCCGGACTGCCCGCCCCGTTGCGGTCGGCCTCGCACCGCGCCGCGGGCTCAAGGGCTTGCTGGACCAGGATTCGTCGCCGTACAGGCGGAGAACCGGTACCACGCCCACCGGCCACCCGACTGGCTGAAGCTGAGCTGTCCCCGCCCGCGGGAACACGGCTCCGCGAGAAACAATCCGGATCGCCGAACTCCGGTGACCTGCGGTGATCCGGGTCAGCTCGACCTGACCCACCAGCCTCTCGACGTGCGCCGCGCAGGAATGGCGCTTCCCCTCCACCTGGAAGGCGTTCTCCAACGGAGTCGTACGACTCCGTTGGCATCGGGGCACTTCCCGTTTGCACTCACCGAGCGGACAACCAAGACACGGAGCAGCGTCACCCCAGGAAGCTCAAGCGGACCCGACGCTCCGGATTATCCCCATTGGTGTCCACCAGGCAGACGGACTGCCAGGTGCCGAGGGCCAGTGCTCCGCCGATGACGGGCAGGGTGGCGTGCGGGGGCACGAGGGCGGGGAGTACGTGGTCGCGGCCGTGGCCGGGGCTGCCGTGCTTGTGCCGCCAGCGGTCGTCCGGTGGGAGCAGGTCGCGGAGGGCGGCGAGCAGGTCGTCGTCGCTGCCGGCGCCGGTCTCCAGGAGAGCCACTCCCATGGTGGCGTGCGGCGTGAAGACGTTCAGCAACCCGTCCCGGCCCTCGGCCACGTCCCGCAGGTAGGACGCGCACTCCCGGGTCAGGTCGTGGACGGTCTCCTGGGAGCCGGTCCTGATGTCGATCTCTCGCGTCGTGAAGCGCTCAGCCATGGGTTGATCTTCTCAAAGAAGGACCATGATGCGGGCTGGGCGAGGCGTGGCCCGTTCCCCGGCGCGACCGCGAGTGGGCTGCCGAGCCGCCCTCGGCGTACGAGGCCGTACCGGCTGGCCACAGCGCAACGGCCCAGGAATCACGGGGAGTTGGGCGCAGCGGCCCCGGCCTTGGCGGCTCGGGAAGTTCTGCGGGGTCCGAGTAGTTCGTAGAAGCATGAACAACGTAGCGGTCGTGGTCATCGGTGCGGGGCAGGCCGGGCTCTCCAGCGCGTATCACCTGCGACGCGCGGGGTTCGAGCCCGGCGCTGACTTCGTGGTTCTGGATCATTCGCCCGAGCCGGGCGGCGCGTGGCAGTTCCGGTGGCCGACGCTGACCTACGGCCGGGTGCACGGCATGCACGCACTGCCCGGTATGGAGCTGACCGGCGCGGACCCCGAGCGGCCGTCGTCGGAGGTGATCGCGGAGTACTTCGCCGCCTACGAGCAAGCTTTCGAACTGCGGGTGCGGCGGCCCGTCGATGTGCACGAGGTGCGGGACGCGGGCTGGGGCGGGCGGCTGCTGGTGCGGACCTCGGAGGGTGACTGGGCGGCGCAGGCCGTGATCAACGCGACCGGCACCTGGGACCGGCCGTTCTGGCCCCGGGTGCCGGGACAGGAGGTCTTCGCGGGGCGGCAGCTGCACACCGCGCAGTACTCCGGCCCGGTGTCGGACGCCTTCGTGGGCAAGCGGGTGGTCGTCGTCGGGGGCGGGACGTCGGCGGTGCAGCATCTGATGGAGATCGCCGAGGTGGCGCGGGAGACGCTGTGGGTGACGCGGCGCCCGCCGGTGTTCCGTACCGGCCCGTTCGGTGAGGAGGAGGGCCGGGCCGCCGTGGCGCTGGTCGAGGAGCGGGTACGGGAGGGGCTGCCGCCCCGCAGCGTGGTGTCGGTGACCGGGCTGCCGATGACCGAGGCGGTACGCCGCGCCCGGGAGAGCGGGGTGCTGGAGCGGCACCCGATGTTCGCGCGCCTCACCGAAACCGGTGTCGAGTGGGCCGACGGCAGCCGGGCCCCGGCGGACACGGTCCTGTGGGCGACCGGCTTCCGCCCCGTCATCGACCATCTGTCGCCGCTGCGGCTGCGTGAGCCGGGCGGCGGCATCCGGCTGGAGGGCACCCGGTCGGTTCGCGACCCACGCGTCCACCTGGTCGGCTACGGGCCCTCAGCCAGCACGATCGGCGCCAACCGCGCGGGGCGGTCGGCCGTACGGGATGTGCGGGCACTGCTGTCGGCTGCGGAGGAGCGGGCGGCAGCGATGCCCGTCCCCGCCGGGTGACCCGGCCGGGGCGCTGCGCTCCGAGCGTCAGCCGCGCGACGGCAACGAGTGTCACCCCCCTGACGAACAACGAACGTCAGCCGCGCGACGGCAACGAGGACGCCCTGACGACCAGCTCGGGCTGGAGCACGATGCGCTGGTGCTCGTGGTGGGCCGCGTCCTCGCCGGTCTCCTCGATGAGCAGGTCCGCGGCTGCCTGGCCCATGCGGTGGGCGGGCTGTCGTACGGAGGTCAGCGGGACAGCCGCGGCGGCGGCGAACTCGATGTCGTCGTATCCCACCAGGGCCACTTCCTCGGGCACGGCGACCCCGGCCCCGTACAGCGCCTGCAGCACGCCGAGAGCCATCAGGTCGTTGGCGCAGAAGACGGCTGTGGGGCGCGGTGACATGCCCAGCAGCCGGGCGCCCGCGTCGCGACCGGCCGCGACATCCATCCGGGCGCCCTCGATGTGCCGCAGCTGGGCACCGGTGCCGGAGGTGCGCAGGACCTGGGTCGCGCCGGTGTACCGGTCCCGGCACTGGCTCAGCTGCATCGGTCCGCTGACGTAGGCGATGTCGCGGTGGCCGCTCTCGAGCAGGTGGCGCACGGCGAGCCCGGCGCCCTCGATGTCGTCGACCGAGACTGAGCACCCCTCGGCGCTGGGCACCACGCGGTCGACGGAGACGAACGGGATGCTGTGCCGCTGGAAGGCGGTGAGGTTCTCCCCCGTCGTCTCCGTGGGGGTGATCAGTACGCCGCGGACCCGCTGCTCGGCGAAGAGGGAGAGGTAGTCGGCCTCCTCGCTGGGGCTCTGCGCGCTGTTGCAGAGCATGACACCCAGACCAGCGGCGCGCGCGGCCCGCTCGGCACCCGTGGCGACGTCGACGAAGAACGGGTTGGCCATGTCGAGCACCAGCAGGGCGATGATGCGGCTGCGTCCCGCCCGCAGATGGCGGGCGGATTCGCTGCGCACATAGCCGAGCCGTTCGATGGCGGACTGCACCCGCACGCGGGTCTCCTCGGCCACCATGGCGGGCCGGTTGATGACGTTGGAGACCGTGCCGACGGAGACCCCGGCCGCGCGGGCGACCTCCTTGATTCCGACCGCCCGGCTCACCTGGCCGCCCCGGTGGCTCGCGCTCGGCCGCGCCGCTTCCCCCGCACCGTGCTCAGCCCCTCCCTGCCGGCCGGCCCGGCACCTCGGAAATCGACGTCCTGGTTCCGGTGACATCGCACAGGCCCAGGTTGCTCAGGACCAAGTTTCTCAGAGGCGTGAGTCTCTCAGGTGCCTGAGTTTCTCAGCGGCCCGAGCTTCTCCGAGGTGCGAGCTTCTCAGCGGCCCGAGTTTCTCACCGGCCCGAATTTCTCCGCGGTGTTCCTCAGAAGTCGAAGTCGTCGATGTTCTTGCTGGTGAACACCGTGGGAGGGCCGAGCACGATTTCGCCGTCCTTGCCGACCGTGTACTCCCCGAGCTTCCCCGCCTTGAACTTCTCGCCCTCCTTGCCGGTGATCTGTCCGGAGGAGAGGGCAGCGGCGGCGTAGGCGCCCAGGTAGCCGAGCTTGGAGGCGTCCCACAGGGAGAACTGCTCGATGGTGCCGTCCTTGATGTACTTGCGCATCTGGTTGGGCGTGCCCAGTCCGCCGAGGGTGACCTTGCCCTTGTATTTGGAGCCGCTGACGTAGCGGGCAGCGGCGGCCAGTCCCACCGTGGTGGGCGAGATGATGCCCTTCAGATCCGGGTAAGCCTTGAGAAGTCCCTGGGTCTCCTGGAAGGACTTCTGGTCGACGTCGTCGCCGTACGCGGTCTTGACGAGCTTCATGTCCTTGTACTTGGGCTTCTTCAGCTCATCCTTCATGATCTTGATCCAGGTGTTCTGGTTGGTGGCGTTCTGGGTCGCCGAGAGGATCGCGATGTCGCCCTTGTAGTCGAGCTGTTCGGCCATGTCCTTGACCAGACCGCGGCCGATGGCCTCGGACCCCGCCTGGTTGATGAACACATGACGGCAGTCCTTGCCCGCGTCCGAGTCGTACGTGACGATCTTGACGTCCTGCTTCATGGCGGCCTTGAGCGGCCCGCACACGGCGTTCGGGTCGTTGGCGGCGAGCAGGATGGCGTCCTGGCGCTGCTGGGTCAGTGTGTTGATGTAGCTGACCTGTGAGGACGCCTTGGCGTCGGAGGGGCCCACTTCCTTGCCCTTGCCGCCGAACTCCTTCGCGGCTTTGATGCCTCCCTTGTCGACGACGGTCATATAGGGGTTGTTGATCTGCTTGGGCAGGAAGGCGAGCTTGAGGCCCTTCTTGAGCGGCGCGTCCGGGTCGGCCTTGGCGTTCTGCGCCTTCTCCTTCGCGTCGTCCTTGGCGTCGCTCTTCGTCGTACCGGAGCAGCCCGCGAGGGTGACGGTCAGGGCGCAGGCCGCTGCGGTGACGGCGAGGACGCGGGAGCGGTGATGCGGTCGCATGGACGTGGCCTTTCGGGAGGGTGGGAGGATGCGGGGGACCTGCGAGGGACTGCTAAGGCGGTGGGTACGGACGTGCCGCCCTGAGGCGCCCACCGCCGCGTCAGGGGGTGTCGCCGACCGCCATCCGGCGGTGTCTGCGGGCGGTGAGTACCGAGATGACTCGGGGTGTGAGTACGGAGACGATCAACAGCACGCCGGTGACGATCACTTGGATCTCGTGGGAGACGTCGTTGAGGGTCAGGAGGTTGTTGAGGACGCCGATGAGCAGGACCCCCGCAACCGCGCCGCCGAGCGTGCCCTTGCCGCCGTCGAAGTCGATGCCGCCCAGCAGTACGGCGGCGACGACGGTCAGTTCCAGGCCCAGTCCGTTGTCGGCGCGTGCGCTTCCGTAGCGCAGGGTGTAGACGATCCCGGCAAAGGACGCCAGGAAGCCGCTGGCGGCGAAGAGGATCAGCTTGAGGCGTTTGACCCGGACCCCGGCGAAGTAGGCGGCGTCCTCCTGCGCGCCGACGGCGAACAGCGCACGGCCGAAACCGGTGCAGTGCAGCAGCACGGCGGCGGCGACGGCGAGCACGGCGAAGAGCGCCAGCGGGTACGGCACGAAGGTGCCCGGCACCGTCTCGGTGTTGCTCGCCCACCGGGCGTAGGTCTCGGGGAAGTCGGCGACTGCCTTGTTGCCCAACACCACGGAAGCCAGCCCCCGGTAGAGGGTGAGGGTACCGATGGTGACGGCGAGCGAGGGCAGGCCGACGCGGGTGACGAGCCAGCCGTTGAGCAGCCCGCCGAGCAGTCCGACCACCAGGCACACCGGCACGATCGTCTCGAAGGTCCATCCCGCGTCCCACAGCGCGCCCGCCAGAGCGCTGGAGAGGCCGAGCATGGAGGCGACGGACAGGTCGACCTGGCCCGCGACCACCAGCAGGGTCATCGGCAGCGCCAACAGCGCGATCTCCGCGGTGTCGTTGAGGGCGGCCGACAGGTTCGCCGTATGGGAGAAGCCCTCGGTGGTGCCGGTGCCCACCAGGAAGGCGGCGATCAGCAGGGCGCCGACAGCCGCGTCCCAGCGTAGGAAGCGGGCAGCACCTCGGCCGGTCTCCCGTCGGTCCACGGCAGCGGGCGTGGGCCGGTCCGCCGGCGCGGCTGGTGGTGCGTTCACTGCCTTCTCCTCTTCCTGAGCGCACGGGTGCTGCGACTGTGCACGACACGGTCGGTGCTGATGGCGGCCAGCAGCAGCGCGCCGGTGATGGCCTGCTCCCAGAAGGAGCTGACTTTCAGCACCACCAGGGCGCTGCCGATGGTGGTCAGCAGCAGCGCGCCCAGCGCGGCGCCCCACACGGTGCCCACTCCCCCGGTGATGGCGACACCGCCGACGACGACGGCACTGACGACGGTCAGCTCCCAGCCGTTGGCGGCGTCGGCGACGACGGTGCCGAAGCGGGCCAGCCACAGCGCCCCGGCGAAGCCGGCGACCGCACCGGAGAAGGCGTACGCGGTCAGCACCCGGCGGCGGATGGGGATGCCCGCCAGGCGGGCGGCCTCCGGGTTGGAGCCGATGGCGTACAGCTCCCGGCCGCTGCGGTAGGTGCGCAGGAAGTAGCCCGTCGCTGCGAGCACCAGCGCGGAGATGATCGGCAGGTAGGGAATACCGAGGACGCTGCCGCTGCCCAGGGTGAGGATGTCGTCGGGCACGGTGGCGGCGTTGATCTGCTCCCCGTGCGCCCAGGCGTGGTCGACGCCTTGGATGACGTACAGCATGCCGAGGGTGACGACCAGCGCGGGCACCCTGCCGAAGCTGACGAGGGCACCGCTGACGAGCCCGCAGGCGGCACCGAGGGCGATGCCCAGCAGGACGAGGGTCAGCGGCCCGCGGTCGGTGCCGGAGACGAACGAGCCGCAGGCGAACGCGGTGAGCCCGACGACGGAGCCGACGGACAGGTCGATGTTGCGGGTGAGGACGACGACGGACTGTCCGGTGGCGAGCAGCACCAGGATGGAGGAGTTGAGCAGCAGGTCCTTGATGCCCTGGTCGTCGAGGAACGAGGGGTTGACCAGCCAGGTGATGAGGATCAGCAGGACGAGGGCGCCGCCGATGCTGTACTCGCGTACCCGCAGCACGGTTTCGGCCGTCGAGCGGCCGGTGCGCCCGGGTTCCGTGCGGGTGGCGGTGGGGGGCGGCAGGGTGGTGCTCACGCGGCGCCTCCTTCCGGGCCCTGCGTGCGTTCCGGACGGGGTGGTTCCTCGGCCCCTTGTGAGCCTTCCGGTGCGGCGCGTCCGGTAGCTGCCGCCATCACCGTCTCCTCGTCGGCGCGGTCACGGGGTATCTCGGTGACGAGGCGGCCCTCGTGCATGACGAGAACACGGTCGGCCATGCCGAGGACCTCGGGCAGGTCGGAGGAGATCATCAGGATGGCGAGTCCGTCGGCTGCCAGTTCGGTCAGCAGGCGGTGCACCTCGGCCTTGGTGCCGACGTCGATACCGCGGGTGGGCTCGTCGACGATGAGCACTGTCGGCTCGGTGGCCAGCCATTTGGCCAGTACGACCTTCTGCTGGTTGCCGCCGGAGAGCACGCTCACGGAGTCGGAGAGCCGGTCGTACTTCAGGCGCAGCTTCAGCCCCCAGTCCCCGGCGCGGGCGCGCTCCGCGGTACGGCGCACGAGTCCGCCCCGGCCGAGGCTGCCGAGACCGGTGAGCCCGATGTTGCGCTCGATGGAGGCTTCCATGACCAGGCCGCGCTGTCTGCGGTCCTCGGGTACGAGGGCGACTCCGGCGCTCATGGCGGAGGTGGGCGAGCCCGGGCGCAGCACCTGCCCGACCACGCGCACCTCGCCGGCGTCGGGGCGGTCGACGCCGAAGACGGCCTGGGCGACCTCGCTGCGGCCCGCGCCGACCAGTCCCGCCAGCGCGACGATCTCGCCCTTGTGCACCTCGAAGGAGATGTCCCGGAAGACACCTTCGCGGGTGAGCCGGTGCACGGTGAGCGCGACCTCTCCGGTGCTGGTCTCCTGCTTGGGATAGAGCTCGCCCAGGTCGCGGCCGACCATCCGGCGGACGAGGGCGTCCTCGGTCAGGCCGGACAGCGGTTCGGAGGCGACGAGTTGGCCGTCGCGCAGGGTGGTGACGCGCCGGCACAGTTCGAAGATCTCGCCGAGCCGGTGGGAGATGAACAGCACGGCCGCGCCCTCGGCGCGCAGGGCCTCGACGACGGAGAAGAGCCGCGCTGTCTCGCTCCCGGTGAGCGCCGCGGTGGGCTCGTCCATGATCAGTACGCGCGCGTCGAAGGAGAGCGCCTTGGCGATCTCGACAATCTGCTGGTCGGCAATGGACAGCCCGCGTGCGACCCGGTCGGGGTGCAGGTCGACCCCGAGCCGCTCCATCAGCGCCGCGGTGGCCTCGCGGACGGCGGCCTGGTCGATCCGGCCCAGGGAGCGGCGGGGCTGGCGGCCCATGAAGATGTTCTCGGCGATGGACAGGTCAGCGAAGAGCGTCGGTTCCTGGTAGATGACCGCGATGCCGGCGTCCCGCGCGTCGGCGGGGGTGTGGAAGGCGGCCGGGGCACCGTCGAGCAGCACGGTGCCGCTGTCGGGAGTGTGCACACCGGCGAGGATCTTGATCAGCGTGGACTTGCCCGCGCCGTTCTCTCCCGCGAGGGCGTGTGCCTCCCCGGCGTACAGCTCCAGGTGCACACCGCGCAGCGCGCGCACGCTGCCGAAGGACTTGCTCACCCCCTTCAGCGCGAGAACCGGCGCCTGGTCGGCGCCGGCCGGTGCGGTCTCGCTCATGCTTCTCCTTCGGTGCTCAGCAAGAGAACTGACGCTGCATCAGGGGCAGTTTGTTGCAAATGAAATGATTCAAGGTCTGAGAGCAATGGACGGGAAGCTAGCCCCAACCCACAACGCGGTCAAGAGGGTGCGAGGCAAGGAAACCCCAGCGGTGAAGGGGGTATTGACCGCCACAGGCGAACGCCTCTACGTTCCGCCAAGGCTGCACTGAATCGTTTTTAGTTCGCGCTCTTAGTCCGCACCGGCTACCAGGAGGCGCACGTGATCAGCAGACGCCGGATCCTCGCCACAGCCACCGTGACAGCCGCCGTTTCGGGCACCGTGCAAGCGCTGCCCGAGCTGACCCCGCCCGCGCTCGCCGGCACCGACCGGCACGACGGCGAGGGACTGCGCGTCGGGAGCACCACGACCGAGTACGCCGACCGGCCCCTCGGCCTCGACACTCCGCGCCCCCGGCTGAGCTGGATCCTGCACTCCGGTGCGCGCGGCCAGCGGCAGACCGCCTACCAGATCCGCGTCGCCACCTCCGCCGCCGGGCTGCGCTCCCCCGACGTATGGGACAGCGGCAAGCGGAAGTCGGACCGCTCCGTGCTGGTGCCCTACGACGGCCCCGCGCTCCGGCCCCGGACGCGTTACCACTGGTCGGTCCGCGCCTGGGACAAGGACGGCCGTCCCTCCCCGTGGAGCGAACCGACCTGGTGGGAGACCGGGCTCGGGCAGGAAGCCGGCCGGCACGCCGACTGGATCACAGCACCCGCCGCGCTGGTGACACCGCCGTCCGTCGAGGACGCCGCCTGGGTGTGGTTCCCGGAAGAGGGCGGTACCGGCCGGGCACCTGCTGCCACCCGCTGGTTCCGTGGCACGTTCGCGGTCTCCGGGAAGGTCGGCAAGGCCGAGCTCGTCATCGCCGCCGACGACGGTTTCACCGTGTGGGTCAACGGGGAACGTGCGACAGCCCGCGAGGCCGTGTGCGTGCAGAAGTCCTGGAGCCATCCGGCACGGGCCGACGTCACCGAACTGCTGCGCGCCGGGCGCAACGTGCTGGCCGTCTCCGCACGCAACGCCGAAGCGGGCGCGGCGGGTCTGCTCGCCGTCCTGGAGGTGACCACTGATGTGGGCACCTCGCGCTTCACCACCGGTGTCACGGGATGGCGCGCGACAGCGGACGAACCGGAAGGCGACGACTGGCGCGACCCGGAGTACGACGACAGCGGCTGGCGGCGGGTACGGAAGGTCGCGGACTGGGGCGCGGACCCCTGGGGCAAGGTGCTGCCCCAGCAGAGTCCCGCCCTGCTGCGCCGCTCTTTCCGGCTGCCCCGTGGCCCTGTGGCACGCGCACGGCTGTACGCGAGCGCCCTCGGCCTGTACGAGGCGCGGCTCAACGGGGAGCGCGTCGGCCGCGACCAGCTCACCCCGGGCTGGACGGACTACCGCAAGCGCGTCGCCTACCAGACGTACGACGTGACCGACATCGTGCGCGGCGGTGGGAACGCGCTGGCCGTCACCCTGGCGCCCGGCTGGTACGCCGGGCACCTCGCCTGGTTCGGGCAGCAGCAGTACGGCGAACGCCCCGCGCTGCTCGCCCAGTTGGACGTCACCTACCGGGACGGCCGCACCGAGCGGGTGGTCAGCGACGGCTCGTGGCGCTCCGCCACAGGGCCGCTGCTGACGGCCGACCTGCTGCTGGGCGAGGAGTACGACGCGCGCAAGGAGGCGGAGGGCTGGGACCGGCCCGGGTTCGACGACACGGACTGGCAGCCCGCCAAAACACATACCGGGAAGGCTCCCGAGCTGGTCGCCACGACCGACGCGCCGACCCGGGTGATGAAGGAACTCGAACCCGTCAGCGTCAAGGAGGTGCTGCCCGGTGTGCACCTCTTCGATCTGGGCCGGAACATGGTGGGCTCGGTACGGCTGAAGGTGGCCGGAAAGGCCGGGGAGCAGGTCACCCTGCGCCACGGGGAGGTGCTGAACCGGGACGGCGCGCTCTACACGGACAACCTGCGTACCGCGCGCCCGGTCGACACGTACACCCTCAAGGGCACCGGCAGCACGGAGACGTACGAGCCACGGTTCACCTTCCACGGCTTCCGCTACGTCGAGGTCTCCGGCTACCCGGGCACCCCCGGCAAGGACGCCGTCACAGGGCGCGTCATGCACACCTCCGCGCCGTTCACCATGGAGTTCTCCACCGACTCGGACATGCTCAACCAGTTGCACCGCAACATCACCTGGGGCCAGCGCGGCAACTTCCTGTCCATCCCCACCGACACCCCCGCGCGGGACGAGCGGCTCGGCTGGACCGGCGACATCAACGTCTTCGCGCCCACTGCCGCTTATGTGATGGAAGCCGCGCGGTTCCTCACCAAGTGGTTGCGGGACCTGCGCGACGGTCAGACCGAGGAGGGTGACGAGAAGGGTGCGTTCCCCGATGTGGCGCCGTATCTGGGCACTGTCGGCAAGGGCGTCGCCGGGTGGGGCGATGCCGGGGTGACGGTGCCCTGGAATCTGTACCGCGCATACGGGGACATCAGGGTGCTGGAGGAGAACTGGCAGGCGATGCGCGCCTGGATCGACTATCTGGAGGCGCACAGTAAGGGACTGTTGCGCCCTGCGGAGGGCTACGGCGACTGGCTCAACGTCGAGGACGAGACACCCAAGGACGTCATCGGAACGGCCTGCTTCGCCGATGTCACCGATCTGGTGGCCCGTACGGCACAGCTGCTGGGCAAGGACGCGGCACCGTACGAGGATCTGTCGCAACGTGTCCGCAGTGCCTTCAACGCCGCCTATGTGGACGGCAACGGGCGCATCAAAGGCGATACACAAACCGCGTACGTCCTGGCACTGTCCATGGATCTGCTGCCGACTGCCGCGCTGCGGCGTGCGGCAGCCGACCGGCTGGTGGAGCTGATCGAGGCCAGGGACGGCCATCTGTCGACCGGTTTCCTGGGCACTCCTCGGCTGCTGCCCGCGCTCACCGGCGCCGGGCACACCGAGGTGGCGTACCGACTGCTGGAGCAGCGGACGTTCCCCTCCTGGGGCTATCAGATCGACCGGGGCGCCACGACGATGTGGGAGCGGTGGGACTCGATCAAACCGGACGGCAGTTTCCAGGACGTGGGGATGAACTCCTTCAACCACTACGCCTACGGTTCCGTCGGCCAGTGGATGTACGAGAACATCGCCGGGATCTCCCCCAAGGAGCCCGGTTTCCGCACGATCACGGTGCGACCCCGGCCGGGCGGCGGGCTGCGGAGCGCCTCGGCACGGTTCGCCTCCCCGTACGGCGCTGTCGCCACTCACTGGACGCGTGCGGAGGACGGCAGGTTCACCCTCGATGTGACGGTGCCGGTGAACGCCACCGCGGAGGTGTGGGTGCCGGCGCGGCGGCGGGAGCAGGTCGCACAGGAGGGCGCGCGGTTCCAGCGCTTCGAGGACGGCTGTGCCGTCTTCCTCGCCGGCTCGGGAAAGTACCGCTTCGTCTGTCGCGCATAGCTGCCGTCGAACGCCACAGCTGCGCCGTTTCCAGGGGGTCACGAGCGCGGGCAGAGACCACAACTCCCCTGCCCGCGCGATGCCTTGACGTCCTCGGCGGGGCGGTCTAGTTTCGGTCCGGCCACTGCCTGAATCGTTTCACTGCACCCTTTCCGCTCCGAGCGGCTCCGCCGGAGATCGCTCTTCCGTGACATCACCCGCCTCTTCGGCACATATCCAGCGCCGCGTCCACTCAAGGAGCCGTATGCCTGAGCAGAACCTCGCGCTCGTGAAATCCGCGCTGAGCGAACAGCGGATCGAGACGCCGTCCTGGGCGTACGGGAACTCCGGTACGCGCTTCAAGGTGTTCGCACAGGCCGGGGTCCCGCGCACGGTGCACGAGAAGCTCGACGACGCGGCAAGGGTGCACCAGCACACCGGTGTCGCACCCCAGGTGGCCCTGCACATCCCCTGGGACCGCACCGACGACTACACGGCGCTCGCCGAACACGCCGGCGAGCGCGGGCTGCGGCTGGGGGCGATCAACGCCAACGTCTTCCAGGAGGACGACTACAAGCTCGGCTCCGTCACCAACCCGGACCCGGCTGTACGGCGCAAGGCGCTGGACCATCTGATGGAGTGCGTCGACATCATGGACGCGACCGGCTCGCGCGATCTGAAGCTGTGGTTCGCCGACGGTCTCAACTACCCGGGCCAGGACGAGCTGCGGGCCCGCCAGGGGCGGCTGGCCGAGGCGCTGTGGGCCGTCTACGAGCGGCTGGGGCCGGATCAGCGGCTGGTGCTGGAGTACAAGCTGTTCGAGCCCGCTTTCTACGCGACGGACGTGCCGGACTGGGGCACCGCCTACGCGCACTGCCTCAAGCTCGGCCCCAAGGCGCGGGTGTGTGTGGACACCGGTCACCACGCCCCAGGTACCAATATCGAGTTCATCGTCGCGTTCCTGCTGGCCGAGGGGAAGCTCGGCGCCTTCGACTTCAACTCGCGCTTCTACGCGGACGACGATCTGATGGCGGGCGCCGCCGATCCCTTCCAGCTGTTCCGCATCATGTACGAGGTGCGCGCCGGTGGTGGCCTGCCGGGGACGCCGGAGAGCGCGGAGAGCGACCCGGGGATCGCCTTCATGCTCGACCAGTGCCACAACATCGAGCCCAAGATTCCCGCCATCATCCGCTCGGTGATGAACGTCCAGGAGGCCACCGCCAAGGCGCTCCTGGTGGACCGGGAGGCACTGCGCGAGGCCCAGCAGTCCGGGGACGTGCTGGGCGCGAACGCCGTCCTGATGGACGCCTTCAACACCGATGTCCGGCCGCTGCTGGCCGACGTGCGGGAAGAGCTGGGCGCCGACCGCGACCCGCTGGCGGCCTACGCGGCATCAGGCTGGGCGGAGGCGATCGAGCGCGACCGGGTGGGCGGCCGACAGGCGGGCTGGGGGGCGTGAGCCGCGCAGCGGCTGCCCAGGGTGCGTTCGCCGCGGTCGATCTGGGTGCGTCCAGCGGCCGGGTCATGCTCGGCCGGGCGCAGGACGGCGGACTCACGCTGGAGGAGGTGCACCGGTTCGCCAACCGGCCGGTGCGGGTGCTCGGCACTCTGCACTGGGACGTGCTCGGGCTCTACCGTGGCGTGCTGGACGGGCTGCGTGCGGCAGGCGCTTCGGCGGGCACCGGCCCGGGGGAGCTGGCCTCCGTCGGCATCGACTCCTGGGGCGTCGACTACGGCCTGCTGGACGCGGACGGCGCCCTGCTCGGCAACCCCGTGCATTACCGCGACGCCCGCACCCAGGGCATGCCTGCCGAGGTCGAGAAAGTGCTGCCCGCCGATGTGCTGTACGCGCACACCGGTATCCAGCGAATGCCCATCAACACGCTGTACCAGCTGGCCGCAGCGCGCGGCAGCCGCCAGCTCCAAGCGGCCCAGCAGTTGCTGCTCGTACCCGACCTGATCGCGT
Source organism: Streptomyces sp. CA-250714 (assembly GCF_050936705.1). Lineage (NCBI taxonomy): Bacteria > Bacillati > Actinomycetota > Actinomycetes > Kitasatosporales > Streptomycetaceae > Streptomyces > Streptomyces sp. CA-250714. The sequence goes on from NZ_JBNJMI010000001.1 coordinate 715,157, forward strand.
ACTGGCTGACCGGGCAGCCCGGCACCGAGCTGACCATCGCCTCCACCACCCAGCTCATCGACCCCCGCACCCGCGACTGGTCGTCCCCTGTGGCGGACGCGCTCGGCCTGGACCCGGGCCTCTTCCCCCCGCTGCGCTCCCCCGGGGACCCGGCCGGGCAGCTGCTGCCTGACGTACTCGAACAGACGGGGCTGGCGGGGCCGGTGCCCGTCACAGCAGTGGGTGCGCACGACACGGCGTCCGCCGTCGCGGGAGTGCCCGCACAGGGCGGCAACTTCGCGTACCTCGCCACCGGTACATGGTCGCTGGCCGGGGTCGAGCTGATGTCACCGGTGCTCACCGACGAGAGCCGGGCGGCGAACTTCACCAACGAGCTCGGTGTGGACGGCACCGTGCGCTATCTGCGCAACATCATGGGGCTGTGGCTGCTCCAGGAGTGTCTGCGCGCCTGGGAGGCGGAAGGCACCCCGCAGGAGCTGGACACGCTGCTGGAATCGGCGGCGCGCGTGCCCGGGTTGCGCTCGGTGGTGGACGCGGGCAGTGCGGAGTTCCTGGAGCCCGGACGGATGCCCCAGCGGATCGCCGAGGCGTGCCGCCGCACCGGCCAGCCGGTGCCACGCGACCCCGCCGAGACCACACGCTGTGTCCTGGACTCGCTCGCCCTCGCCCACCGGGAGGCGGTCTTCGACGCCAGGCGGCTGTCCGGGCAGGAGGTGGACACGGTGCACATCGTCGGCGGCGGGGCACGCAACGCACTGCTGTGCCGACTGACCGCCGATGCCTGCGGGCTGCCTGTCGTCGCCGGGCCTGTGGAGGCTGCGGCGTACGGGAACGTGCTGGTGCAGGCGCGTACGGCCGGAGCGGTGACCGGTCCGCTGTCCGTGTTGCGAGCTCTGGTGCGCAGCAGTGTGCGGCTGCGACAGTATGCCCCGACGGGCGATCACTCGTCGTGGGAGCAGGCCGCAGCGCGGATCCGTACGGACGCGTCCCGGGAGCCGGACGCGCCCCGGGACGGCGGGCAGCGCGAGGACGGAAGGGAGGCGTCGTGCGCGTAGCGCTCTTCGTCACCTGTATCAACGACGCGCTCTATCCGCGCACCGGGCAGGCCGTGGTGGCACTGCTGGAGCGGCTCGGCGTGCAGGTGGACTTCCCCGATGCGCAGTCGTGCTGCGGCCAGCCGCAGTTCAACACCGGCTACCGGCACGCAACCGAGCCTCTGCTGCACCGTTACGCCGCTGCGTTCGAGGGCTACGACCACATCGTCGTACCCTCCGGATCCTGCGCGGCGATGGTGCGGGAGAACTATCCACGCATCGGCGCCAAGGCAGCAGCCGAAGGGCGGGGCGGAGTGCTGTCGGCGGTGGCCGAACGGACGGTGTCGCGCACCTACGAGCTGACGGAGTTCCTCGTGGACGTCCTGGGGGTCACCGACGTCGGCGCCTACTATCCGCACACCGTGACCTACCACCCGACCTGCCACGGGCTGCGCATGCTCGGCCTGGGCGAACGGCCGCGCATGCTGCTGGAGCAGGTGAAGGGGCTCGAACTGCGCGAGCTGGAGGGCGCGGAGGAGTGCTGCGGTTTCGGGGGCACGTTTGCCGTCAAGAACGCCGCGGTCTCCGCCGCCATGGGTGCCGACAAGGTCCGTCACATCGAGGAGAGCGGTGCTGAGTCGGTGTGCACGGTGGACAACTCGTGTCTGATGCACATCGGCGGCACCCTCTCCCGCGCCGGCTCGCGCGTTCGTCCCGTACACCTGGCGGAGATCCTGGCGAGTACGGAGGAGTCACCGCTGTGAGCGTCACCTATCTGGGTATGCCGCCGTTTCCGCAGGCCGCCGCGGCTTCCACCAGGGACGAGCGACTGCGCGGCAATCTGCGGCACGCCACCCGCACCATTCGCGACAAGCGCGCCGGCGCGGTGGCCGAGTTGGCGGACTGGGCGGCGCTTCGTACTGCTGGAGCGCAGATCAAGGACCGCACGCTGCGCCATCTCGACCACTACCTGGAGCAGTTGGAGGCATCGGTAAGCGCCGCGGGCGGCACCGTGCACTGGGCGGCCGACGCGCGGGAGGCCAACCAGATCGTCACGCGGCTCGTGCGGGAGACGGGGGAACGGGAGGTCGTCAAGGTCAAGTCGATGGCCACTCAGGAGATCGGTCTCAACGAGGCACTGCGGCGCGCCGGGATCTCGGCGTACGAGACCGATCTGGCGGAGCTGATCGTGCAGCTGGGGGACGATCACCCCTCGCACATCCTCGTGCCCGCCATTCACCGCAACCGCAGGGAGATCCGGGAGATTTTCCGCGAACAGATGGGCCGTTGGGGGCGGCCGGCGCCGGAGGGGCTGTCGGACCGTCCCGCCGCGCTGGCGGAGGCAGCGCGGTTGCACCTGCGGGAGAAGTTCCTCAACGCCAAGGTGGGGATCTCCGGCGCGAACTTCATGGTCGCCGAGAGCGGCACCCTGGTGGTCGTCGAGTCCGAGGGCAACGGCCGGATGTGTCTGACGCTGCCCGAGACACTGATCTCGGTGGTCGGCATCGAGAAGGTCGTCCCCACCTGGCAGGACCTGGAGGTTTTTCTTCAACTGCTGCCACGCTCCTCCACCGCGGAGCGGATGAACCCGTACACCTCCACCTGGACGGGGACAACGGACGGCGACGGCCCTCGCGACTTCCATCTGGTGCTGCTGGACAACGGGCGAACCGACACCCTGGCCGATCAGGTGGGCAGGCAGACACTGCGCTGCATCCGCTGCTCGGCCTGCCTCAATGTGTGTCCGGTCTACGAGCGCGCGGGCGGGCATGCCTACGGCTCGCCCTATCCGGGACCGATCGGCGCGATCCTCACGCCACAGCTCGACAGCATGGAGACCGGGCTCGACGCCTCACTGCCGTACGCGTCGTCGTTGTGCGGCGCCTGCTACGAGGTGTGCCCTGTGGCCATCGACATTCCCGAGGTGCTGGTGCACCTGAGGGAGCGGGTCGTTCAGGGCGGTACGGCCACCGTGCGCGGGCAGCGTACGACCGTGAAGCCCGCCAGGGGGCACGCGGCCGAGCGTGCCGCCATGCGGGCGGCCTCCTGGGCGTTCGACCATCCGCGCGCCCTGCGCACCGGGGAGCGGATGGCTGCCCGGGCACGGCGGCTGGTGCCGCGCAGGCTGCCGGGGCCGGGTCGCGCCTGGACGGACACCCGGGATGTGCCGCAGGTGCCGCCGGAGTCCTTCCGCGACTGGTGGCGGCGCACCCGCGGCTCCCCGGACAGCGCTCCGGCGCGCGACAGCGCGACCGGTTCGGGCAGCTCCGGGCAGCGGGAGGGCACTCGATGAGCAGCCGCGAGACCGTGCTCGGCCGGGTCCGCCGCGCCCTGGCCGACGTACCGCGCGAGGAGCGGCCCGAGCGGACCCCGGTCGTACGCGACTATCTGCGGGTGCACGGAGAGCGCTCCGCGCGGGAGACGGCGCGGCTGCTCGCCGCCCATCTGACGGACTACCGGGCGCATGTGCACCACTGCACCCCGCGGAGCCTGCCGGAGACGATCGCGGAGCTGCTGGCGCGACGGGGCTCGAACAGCGTGGTGGCGCCTGCCGGGTTGCCCGACGAGTGGCTGCCCGAGGGGGTCGAGCTGGTGCGGGATTCCGCGACACTCACGCCGCTCGACCTGGACGCGGTGGGGAGCGTGGTGACCGGATGCGCGGTCGCCGTGGCCGAGACGGGGACCCTGGTGCTGGACGCGTCCGAGGGTCAGGGACGCCGCCGCATCAGCCTCGTTCCGGATCACCACATCTGTGTGGTGCGGGTGCCGGAGCAGGTCGTCGACTCCGTGCCGCAGGCTCTCGAACGACTCGATCCGGCGCGGCCGCAGACGTGGATCTCGGGCCCCTCGGCCACCAGCGACATCGAACTCGACCGCGTGGAGGGCGTGCACGGACCACGCACGCTCGATGTGGTGCTGGTCGCCACGGACGGCTCCGCCGAGGAAGGCGCGGCCGCGGTGGACACGGCAGCCGGGAGGGCCGGGGCGGCCGGAGACTGACCCCCGCACGACCGCCGCCGGGCTCCGATGGTGAACGCCAGCAGGGCTCAGATGGTGAAGCCCGCCCGCCGGGCTCCGTCGGTTGACGTCGCGTCGGCGGGCGGGCCGGGTCTTCCGTCCCCCAGCAGGGGGGCCTTCCGTTTCTCAGCAGGCGGGTGCGGCGAGCGGTTCGGCCTCGCGTCTCGCCGACTCCCGTTCCTCGTCGCGGATCCGGGCGTGCTGGCGGGCCAGTTCCTCCCACAGGAGGCTGACCGGGTGGTCGGGGTCGAGGTTCTCCGGGTCGCTCCGGCGAAAGGCACCGACGAGCACCCGCTGACTCGTTCCCATGTCCTCCACCAGCGGCAGTGTGCGCAGCCCCTGCGCCTCGGGGAGCCTGCCCTCGGCTATCGCCTCCCCGATGCCCTGGGTGACGAGCATGCTGCCGTACAGCACCCGGGAGCTGAGGAGTTCGAACCCGTAGTGCGCCGAGTCGATCTCGGCGGCTATCCGCATCCGCCGGCGGTACTCGGGGCCGAACCAGCCCCGCAGCACATTGGGGATCAGCCCGTCGCCGGACACCACAAGCGGCAGCCTGGGCAGCGTCCGCACACCCACGGCGCTGCCGCGCTGCCTGCCGACCGGCGCCAGGTCGCTGTCGGGCTGGTTGGTGACCAGGCAGAAGCCGCCGCGCCGCCACTCCATGACCTCGTAGCCGGCGAGCCGGACGTCGTGCTCTGCGGCAGCGGTCATCTCGGCGGCCCCCGCGGACGCCGAGACGAGGATGCTGCCGCACACCAGGTCCAGTTCATGGGAGCGGAGCTTCTCCAGCAGTGTTCCGCTGCGGACGTGTGCCATGGTCAGCTCCACCCCCTCCCGCGTGAACCGGTCGTTGACCTGCTCGACCGCGTTCAGTAGGTAGCCGAGTGTGTAGCGGGTCGAGCCGACGCGCAGGCTGCGGCCGCGGCGTCTGCGGGCCGTGTCCAGCCCTTCGCGCCAGCCGTCCAGTGTGCCGCGCGCCAGCCGGGCGAGTTCCTCGCCGGTGCGGGTGAACTGCACACGCTCACCGCGTCCGCGCTTGCGCAACAGGGGCTCTCCGCAATGTTCGCCCAGTTTGCGATTCATCGTGTCGAGCTGCTTCTGGATGCTGGACTGCTCCCGGCCGAGTCGGCGGGCCGCTCCCAGTGCGGTGCCCTCCTCGTAGACGGCGAGCAGGGTGCGCAGTTGGTCCATCGTCGTGTCGAGCAACCCAGGTGGGTAGTCGGACGTGCTTGGCAGGGGCATATGTGCTGCTCACTCTCCTCGATTCGGTACCAGCGGGGCCAAGCAGCCTAACTTCCCCGGGATGTCCGCAAGTTCATGTGCAATGTTCTTCACATTCCTTTTCGGAACCGGTGGTTCGACCGGGTGTTCGCGTGCAAGGGTCGATCTGTTCATTCTTCCCCCCTGCAACTTTTGCGAGGAGTTTCCGCTCGTGAGCCACCCCCAGACCACCCCCCACATCGGCATGCCCTCACACGGCGGCATGCCGGTCGGCTATCCGGGCGCCGGCCACCGGGCAGCCGGCCCGGTGAAGAGACCAGGCCTCGTGGTAGCCATGCTGGCCGTCACCGTACTGTCCGCCCTCTCGGGAGCCCTCAGCGCCCTGATCGTGTACGTCGGCGGCAAGGATCTGGCCGACGAGAACGTCCGCAATGCGGTCGACAGCGACCCGACGGCGGTCGGACTCACCGCGGGCACGGACGCGGCCGACATCAAGCAGCTGAGCGGCACCATGTGGGACAGCGTCGTCACCGAGTGGCAGGGCACCATGTCGGCGCGCGCCACGATCGCCATGGTCTTCGCCGTCGCCGTACTGCTGCTGGCGCTGGGTGCTCGCAAGGGCGCCGTATGGGCACGGGTGCTGCTGACGATCGTCATCGTGCTGTCGGCCGCCTTCCCGCACGCCCTCGTGCTTCGGGACGCCGCCCCGACCGGGCTGTACGCGGCGAGCCTCGGCGCCATCCTGCTGGGACTGGTCGCGCTGGTGCTGTGCTGGCTGCCGCCGGTGGGCCGCTACAAGAAGGCGCTTCAGGGACGCTGACTCCCGGATACGCCCGTGAGCCTGTGCTGATGTCCCTGCGTGGGCGGGGATGCACTTGCTGCGGGCGGAAGTTCGCTGAGCGCGCAGCTGCTACGCCCCCGGCGTAACGCCACGGTGCGATGCCGGGGGCCCGCTTACGGTCGCGACATGGAACCTCAGACAGTGCGTCCGTTTCTGCATGTGATCCCGTTCCCTGTCGGCCAGGCGTATCTGTGGCGGGACGGTGACGCGCTCACGCTCGTCGACTCCGGTCCGCCCGGCAGCGCCGACGCGGTGGAGGACGCCATCCGGCGCTGCGGGGCCGATCCCGCGGCGCTGCGGCGCATTGTGCTGACCCACTTCCACCCCGACCACGCGGGCTCCGCCGCCGAACTGGCCGACCGGCACGGGGCGGAGGTGGTGGCACACCGTGCGGACGCGCCGATCGTCCGTGGGGAAGCGCCTTCCCCACCGCCGGACATGGCCGATGCGCCGGAGTGGGAGCGTGCTCTCTTCGACCAGGTGCACGCTCCCTCGGGCAGCACTGCGGACGCTCCGGTGCTGGAGGTCGCACCGCCCTGCCGGGTGGACCGCGAGGTGGATGAGGGCGATGTGCTGGAGTTCGGCGGCGGGGCCACCGTGCTGTCCGTTCCGGGGCACACGGAGGGCAGTCTCGCACTGCTGCTGCCCGAACACCGCTCACTGTTCACCGGCGATACGGCTGCCCGCGTCGGGGACGATCCCGCGCCGGGTGTGTTCAACCTGGACAGAGCACGCACAGTGGCGGCGTTCCAGCGGCTGTGCGCCCTGGGCGAGCGGGAAGGGGTGCAAATCGTCTGCTTCGGGCACGGTGCGCCGCTGGCCACCGGCGGCGGTGAGACACTCGCGCGGGCCGCTGCAACATACAGCTAGCCTGGTCGCCCCACGGCGCGCGGAACCAGTGTTCCGTGTGCGTCCACCGCAGGTCAGGGAGGCCCCCGATGCATCAGTCCTCGCCCCGCCAGGTCGCCTCGATCGAGGGGGTCGGTGTCCGTCGCATGACCTCGGACCAGCTCATCCTCGACGGGATCGACTGGTCGGTGCGAGCCGGTGAGCACTGGGCTCTTCTGGGAGCCAACGGTGCCGGAAAGACCACCCTGTTGAAGCTGCTCGGCGCCGTGATGCACCCCACCACCGGCAGCGTGGAGGTGCTGGGCAACAGGCTCGGCAGGGTGGACGTACGCGAGTTGCGCGCCCACATCGGCCATGTGTCCACCACGCAGCGCGTACCGCAGGACGCGACCGCGCACACGGTCGTACTGACGGGCGCCACCGGCACCGTGCAGCCGCTGTGGAGCAAATACGACGACGAGACCCGCCGGCTGGCCGGCGAACTGCTGTCGGAACTGGAGTGCAAGGAGCTGGCCGACCGGCCCTTCGGGGTCTGCTCGGGCGGGCAGCGGGCCCGTATCCTCATCGCCCGCGCCCTGATGCCCGCGCCGTCGCTGCTGCTGCTGGACGAGCCCTTCAACGCGCTCGACCTGCCCTCCCGCGAGGACCTGATCGACGCGCTGCGCCGGCTGGCGGCGGACCGCCCGTCCCTGGCGACCGTGACGGTCACCCATCACCTGGAGGAGCTGCCTCCCACCACCAGCCATGCGCTGCTGTTGCGCGAGGGCAGGATCGGGGCGTGCGGTCCCGTCTCCGAGGTGCTCACCGGGGAGCGGATGACGCAGTGCTTCGGCCGTCCCATCGAGGTCACCCGCCAGGACGGCCGCTGGCTGGCCCGCTCGGGTCGTAGGGCGTAGTCGGCTCCGCCGGGCCTCTGTTCCCCTCGGGACCCTGGGACAGCGGGCGGGCCCGCCCTAGGGCTTCCGCGGTAGGGCGGGTCGGTCTCGCGTCCGTTACCGGTGGCCGTGGTCGGTCGTAGCGTCCCCGGCATGGACTCAGGGACGCGGAACACGGGCAGGAGCGGGAAAACCGGAACGCTGGACGAGGCGCTGGAGCGGCTGCACACCAGTGGGCCCGAACGCGAGGGCTGGCTGAGCAACCACGCGCCCATGGCTGTCGAGGCACTGGTGCGGCACGGGCAGGCCCCGGCTGTGCACCGCTGGATCGACGCCTACCGGGACAAGCTGGAGGACATGCCCGGACGGGACTCCCCCGTCACGGAGACCAACTGGCGTGCGGCGCTGGGGGACCCGCGGCGCCTCACGGACTGGATCAGCTACTTCACCCACCAGGTCGAGGAGCGCCCCTGGCAGGACGTGCTCGCCCTCTGGTGGCCGCGGCTGCTGCCGGGTATCTCCGCGGGCGCCACCCATCCGGTGATCCGTACGGGGCACGCGGTGCGTGCCCTGCTCGCGGACGGCGGGCAGACCGCGCCGCGCCGCACCGAGCTGGCGCACGCACTCGGGTACTGGGCGGCCCGGCACAGCACGCTGCCCGGGGTCGAGCTCCTGCCCGCGGCGGCGTCCGCGGACGCGGGTTACGACGCCGTGCCGCTGATCGCCGAGCAGAGCGGCGGAATCCGCGAGCGGCTCGCCCGCATCACGTCCCTGCCGCGGCGGCCGCGCCCTGCCGGACGAGCCGAGGAGGATGCCGCCGGGGCCGGCGGTACGGATCCCGACCGCGCCCGCGCCGACCTCGAAGAGATCGTGCGCGCGGCCACCCGCCGGTACGCCACCCATGCACACGGCTCACCCGTCATGCTGGTGCACGCGGCGACCGCCCCCAACGCCGTACTGCGCGTCCTGCCCGCACTTCCCCGCACGCTGTGGGCCGTTAGTGCGGATGCCGCCTGGACCGCGAGCGCGGCCGTCACGGCCGTGTACGCGCCCACGGAGGGTGTGCCGGTACCCTCAGCGGGCTCGGTCGCCCCGGAGGAGGCCTTCGCCCGTGCGGCGGCCCACGGTGACGAGCACGCCATCAAGTTCGCGGACACCGCGCTGGACGTGGCGGCCGGCACTCAGGGCGGAGACCCGCTCGCTGTGGCGGCGGTGCTGCGTGCGACGGAGCTGATCGAGCCGGGGACCTGAACGGCCCTCCATGGGGTGTCAGATGCGGACGACCGGCGCGCTCACAGGGCCGCGCTGAAGGCGTCGTAGGAGCGCTGGTCGAACAGGACGAGACGCAGTTCGGCGAAGCCCTCGCCCTCCTCCCGGAGCGTGCGCACCGCGATGCGCGCGGCGTCGTCGAGCGGCCAGCGGTAGACGCCCGTGGAGATGGCGGGGAACGCGACAGTGCGGGCACCGAGTTCGCGTGCCACGCGCAGCGACTCCCGGTGGCAGGAGGCCAGCAGTTCCGAGCGGTCCTCCTCCCGGCTCCACACCGGGCCCACCGTATGGATGACCCAGCGGGCCGGCAGCCGTCCCGCTGTGGTGGCGACGGCCTGTCCGGTGGGGAGGCCGCTGCCGTAGTGGGAAGCGCGCAGCTTGCGGCACTCGGCGACGATGTCCGGGCCGCCCTTGCGGTGGATGGCGCCGTCCACGCCGCCCCCGCCCAGCAGCGAGGAGTTGGCGGCGTTGACCACGGCGTCGACATCCTGTTCGGTGATGTCGCCCTGCACCAGGGTGATGTTCGTCGGCATGGGCCCATCCTGACGCGGTGCACGCCACCGCGCACATCGGTTACCTGCTGCACCCTTCGGACGGCTTTCTCCGGCACTGTCCGCTGCGCGCCCTCTGGTCGCCGGTCGCACGTTCGTATTAGCTTGCCCCACCGCCTGCTGCACTCCTGGACGCCGGAAGGACGGTCCCCATGACCGCTGCACCCTCGCGCCGTTCACTGCTGGCCGGTGGCACGGCAGCCACCGTCGCCACTCCGCTGCTCGCCCGGTCCGCTGCTGCCGCACCGTCGGGACAGACCGTCGGCCCCCGGTCGTCCGACGGACACGGTGCGCGGCCCGTGCTCCCGGGCGCCGATGTCGCGGCGGCCGAGGGCTGGCGCATGCTGCGGAGCCGGAAGGTGGGTGTCGTCAGCAACCCGACCGGCGTGCTGCGGGACGCCGGCCATGTCGTCGACTCGATGGCGGCCCACGAAGAGCTGCGCATCGTGGGTGTCTTCGGCCCCGAGCACGGCTTTCGGGGGAGCGCGCAGGCCGGCGAGTCCGAGCCCGAGTTCAAGGACCCACGTACCGGACTGACCGTCTACGACGCGTACGGCGCCGACGGCGCGAAGATGGCGGCGCTCTTCCGCAAGGCGGGAACGGACACCGTCGTCTTCGACATCCAGGACGTCGGCGTGCGCTTCTACACGTACATCTGGACGATGTACCACGCGATGGTCGCCGCCCGGGACATCGGAGCGTCCTTCGTCGTCCTGGACCGGCCGAACCCGATCGGCCGCAGGACGGACGGCCCACTGCTGAAACCCGAGTTCGCCTCCGGCGTGGGACTCAAGCCAATCGTGCAGCAGCACGGCATGACCGTCGGCGAGCTGGCCCGCTACTTCAACGGCGAGCTGCTGCCCCGTGAGGGCGACGGCGGACGTGTGCAGCTGGAGGTCGTCCGGGTGCGCGGCTGGTCACCTCGTACGACGGCGCAGCAGATGGGCCTGCCGTGGGTGCCGCCCTCGCCGAACGTCCCGACACCCGACACGGCGACCGCCTATGCGGGCACCGGGTACTTCGAGGGGACGAACCTGTCCGAGGGACGCGGCACCACGCTGCCGTTCCAGTTCATCGGCGCACCGTTCCTCGACCACCACTACAGCGACCGGCTCAACGCCCTGCGGCTGCCGGGAGTGCGCTTCCGGGAGGGCTACTTCGTGCCCACCTTCAGCAAGCACCAGGGGAAGACCTGCGCGGGAGTGCAGCTGCTGGTGACCGATCCCGTCCGCTACCGGGCCGTACCGACAGCGGTGGCCATGCTGCGCGAGGCCATGCGGTACGACGGTTTCGCCTGGCGTGAGGATGCCGACCCCAAGCGGCCGTTCTGGATCGACAAACTGTCGGGCTCCTCCCGGCTGCGGGAGATGCTCGACGCGGGCCGCAGCCTGGAGGAGATCACCGGCGCGTGGCGCTCCGAGGTGCGTGACTTCGAGCAGACACGACGGCAGTACCTGCTGTACCGCTGAAGCGGCCGGGCTGCCCCTGCGGTCACCCGCTCACCGTCACGTCCACGGTCTCGCTGTCGCGCCGCACCAGTGCGGCGTACTTTCCGTCCGCCGCGAGGAGTTCGGCGTGGGTGCCCCGTTCGGCGATCCGGCCGCCGTCCAGGACGACGATCTGGTCGGCGTCCCGGATGGTGGAGAGCCGGTGCGCGATGGTGAGTGTGGTGCGGCCTTCCGACAGTGCGTCGATGGCCTCTTGGACGGCGCGTTCGGTACGGGTGTCGAGCGCACTGGTGGCCTCGTCCAGGATCAGCACCGGCGGGTCGCGCAGGATGGTGCGTGCGAGGGCGAGGCGCTGTTTCTCACCGCCGGAGAAGCGGTAGCCGCGCTCGCCGACGAGGGTGTCGTAGCCGTCCGGCAGTGCGGCGATCTGCTCGTGGATCTGCGCAGCCCGCGCCGCCTCGCGCAGTTGCTCGTCCGTCGCGTCCGGCCTGGCGAAGCGCAGGTTGTCGGCAACGGTGGCATGGAAGAGATAGGTCTCCTGGGAAACCACACCCACCGCGGCCGAGAGGGTCGCGAAATCGAGGTCCCGTACGTCGACGCCGTCGAGGGTGACGCGGCCGCCCGTCACGTCGTAGAGGCGGGGCACCAGGTAGCTGAGTGTGCTCTTGCCGGAGCCTGTGGCTCCCACCACGGCGAGGCTGCTGCCTGCCGGGACGGTCAGGTCGATGCCGCGCAGGGTGTACCCGGTGTCGTGTGCGGGGCTGCCGGGCGGGTGGGTGTCGTAGGTGAAGTCGACGTTGTCGAAGCGGACTTCACCGCGCACGTGCGGGAGCGCGACCGGACGGGAAGGCTCGGTGATGGAGACGGGCAGGTCGAGGTATTCGAAGATGCGCTGGAAGAGCGCCAGTGAGGTCTGCATCTCCACGCCGGTGGTGAGCAGCGAGACGGTGGGCCGCAGCAGCCCCTGCTGCAGGGTGACGAAGGCGACGAGGGTGCCGATGGAGAAGGCGGGGCCGCCGAACTGGGTGAGCATGCCCGCCGTCCAGTAGAGCAGTGCGGGGATGGCGGCCATGACGATGCCGATGGTGGACATCCGCCAGCGCCCGGCCATGCTGGAGCGGATCTCCAGGTCGACCAGTCTCTCGGACTCGTCGGCGAAGTTCTTGGTGAGCGAGTCGGCCCGGCCCATGGTCCGGCCGAGCAGGATGCCGCTGACCGACAGGGACTCGGTGACGATGGCGGACATCGCGGCCATCTGCTTCTGCCGCTGTGTGGTGATGTTTTTTCGCTCCCGTCCCACCCGGCGGCTCACCCACACGAAGAAGGGCAGCAGCATCAGGGAGGCGAGCGTCAGCCTCCAGTCCAGCGCGAGCATGGCGACGATGGTGGCCACCACGCTGGTGAGGTTGGAGACGAGCGAGGTGGCCGTGGAGGTGACGGTCGCCTGCATGCCGCCGATGTCGTTGGCGATGCGGGACTGGACCTCACCCGTCCGGGTCCGGGTGAAGAAGGCCAGCGGCATCCGCTGGAGCTTGGCGTAGACCCCGGTGCGCAGGTCGTGCATCACGCGCTGGCCGACCGTGGTGCTGATGAGCGTCTGGAGCACGCCGAAGACACTGGTCACGACGGCGGTGACGATCATGCCGAGGGCGAGCAGCGACAGCAGACCGGTGCGCTGCTGCGGGATGGCGACGTCAAGGATCTCGCGCAGCAGGAACGGCGAGGCGACGGAGACCAGCGAGGAGGCCGCCACCAGGAGGCCGACGAGTGTCAGACGGCCGCGGTAGGGCCGGAAGAGGCGCAGGATGCGGCGCACCTGCGCGGGCGGCTCGGGGCTTGTCGGCGTGTCCTGCGGTGACGGCGTCCAGCCGGGTACTTCTCGGTGCAAGGGGCTCCTCGGGAGGTCTGGAGGGCTGCGGCATGTGCGGGTGGGGGCAGCCTATGGAGCATAGTTCATCGTTACCTATGCTCACAATGAATTACCCCCTGATAGCCTGCCCGTATGGCCCACCATCCCTCCGACGAACCCGCCTCCGACCTGGCCGACCAGCTGCTGCGCCTGACCAAGCGGATCAACCACGCACACCGGCAGAACTTCGCCCCGCTCGGCGTCACACCCGCACAGGGCCGAATGCTGCGTACGGTCGCGCACAGCCCGCAGCCACCCCGGATGGCGGACCTCGCGGCACGACTGGGCGTGGTGCCCCGGCAGGTCACCAGCCTGGTCGACGCCCTGGAGGAGCGCGGCCTGGTGCGCCGCGCTCCCGACACCGCGAACCGCCGGGTGATCCGTATCGAGCTGACCGACGGCGGCTCCCAGGCGCTCACCGAACTGCGGCGCGCACGGAGAAGCGCTGCGGAAGAGCTGCTCGCACCGCTGACGCCGCGGCAGCGCGAAGAGCTGAGCCGACTGCTGACGCTGCTCGATGACGATGGGCCCCACGACTGACGACGAGGGTTCCCACGGCTGACGGGGGCGACGGCGCCGGAGCCGGCCGGGTGTCACCCGGCGCGGACGGGCGTCCCCCGGCGCGACGAGCGCTACCCGGCGCCGATGAGCGATATCCGGCGCGCACGGGCGCCACCCGGCCCCAACGAGCGTTACCCGGCCGGGACGGCCCTCGCGGCCGGTGTCAGTGGGGCGAACTAGCATGTGGCACACATAAACCCGCACTCCCGCTCCACCCCCTGTGCGCCCTGGAGATGCCCCATGCCGCTGCTCGAACCCAAGGCCGGCGCGCTGCGCCCGCGGACCGGCGCGGGCCACTCCCCCGCCGCTGACCGGGTCCCCGAGGCTCAGGCGCAGGGGACGTCGCAGCCGCTGCGCGGCGATCTGGAGCGGCTGCTGGGCGCCGACAAGGTGCTCTCAAAAGTCTCCGACCTGGTGCGCTACGCCTCGGACGCGAGTCCGTACCGCTTCATCCCACAGGTCGTCGTGCTCGCCGAGAACCTGTCCGACATCTCCGCGGTCCTGGCGTACGCACGGGAGAACGGCCGCGACGTCGTCTTCCGCGCAGCTGGGACGTCGCTGAACGGGCAGGCCCAGGGCGAGGACATCCTGGTCGACGTACGGCGCCACTGGGCAGGCGTGGAGGTGCTGGCAGAGGGCCGGCAGGCCCGGATCCGGCCGGGGACCACCGTCTTCCGGGCCAACGCCGCGCTGGCGGCCCACGGGCGGCTGCTCGGCCCCGACCCGGCCAGCGCCATCGCCTGCACGGTGGGCGGAGTGGTCGCCAACAACGCCTCCGGGATGACGGCCGGAACCACCCGCAACTCCTATCGCACGGTCGCCTCCCTCACCTGCGTACTGCCCAGCGGCACAGTCGTGGACACGGCGGATCCGGCTGCGGACGAGAAGCTGGCCCGCGCCGAACCCGCGTTGTGCGAGGGTCTGTTGGCGCTGAAGGCACAGATCGAGGCCGACGCGGAGCTGGTGTCCCGTATCCGCGCCAAGTACGAGCTGAAGAACACCAACGGATACCGGCTCGACGCCTTTCTGGACGGCAGCACCCCGGTGGAGATCCTGCGCGGACTGATGGTCGGCTCCCAGGGCACCCTCGGGTTCCTCGCCGAGTTCGTCTTCGACACCCTCCCGCTGCACCGGCGCACCTCCACCGGCCTGTTCTTCTTCCCGTCGCTGTCGGCGGCGGCCGCTGCCGTGCCGCGCTTCAACGAGGCCGGGGCGATGTCCGTCGAGCTGATGGACGGCAACACGCTTCGCGCCTCCGTCCGCGTCTCCGGTGTGCCGCAGGACTGGGCCGAGCTGCCCAAGGAGACCACGGCGCTGCTGGTGGAGTTCCGCTCCCCCGACGACGCCGTACGCGAGGAGCGGGAACAGGCGGCACGCGAGGTGCTGGCCGGACTCGAGCTGGTCGCACCGGTCGCCTCCGTCACCAACGAGCTGACCCGCGACCCGGCCACGATCGCCTTCTACTGGAAGGCACGCAAGGCGTTCGTCACCGCGGTCGGCGGCTCCCGCCCCTCGGGGACGACGCTGATCACCGAGGATTTCGCCGTACCGCCCTCCAGACTGGCCGAGGCGTGCGAAGCCCTGCTGGAGCTCCAGCAGCGGCATGGTTTCGACGCCGCTGTCGCGGGCCATGCGGCACACGGCAATCTGCACTTCCTGCTGGCCTTCGACGCCGCCGACCCGGACGACGTACGGCGATACGCCGCCTTCATGGACGAGTTCTGCCGGATGACGGTGGAGCGCTTCGACGGCTCGCTGAAGGCCGAGCATGCCACCGGCCGCAACATCGCCCCGTTCCTGGAGCTCGAGTGGGGCAGCAAGGCGACCGAGCTGATGTGGCGCATCAAGCGTCTGCTGGATCCGACGGGCGTCCTGGCGCCCGGCGTACTGCTGGACCGCGACCCGCGGGCGCATCTGCGCGGCCTGAAGTCGATCCCCGGCGTGGAGGCTCTCGCCGACCCGTGCATCGAGTGCGGCTTCTGCGAACCCACCTGCCCGAGCGAGGATCTGACCACCACGCCACGCCAGCGCATCGTGCTGCGCCGCGAGATGATGCGCCAGCCCTCCGGCTCCCTCGTCGGCGAGAATCTGCTGGCCAGTTACGGATACGACGCGGTCGACACCTGCGCGGGCGACTCGACGTGCAAGCTGGACTGCCCCGTCGGAATCGACACGGGCGCGCTGATGAAGACGTTCCGGCACGCCCGGCACTCGCCCCGCGAGGAGCGCAACGCGGAGCGGACGGCACGGCACTTCGCAAGCGTGGAGCGCTCGGCGCGCCTGGCAGTGGCCGCCGCGGACCAGCTCCGCAGACGGCTGCGTGGACGCGAGGGGGACCTGGGCGACCGGCTGCTCGGCGCGGTCACCGGCGCGGCCCGTAAGGCGGTCCGCCCCGATCTGGTGCCCGAGTGGCTGCCGGAGATCCCGGCCCCGGCCGCCAAGCGGCTACCCGCGACGAGCAGGGAGCTCGCGGCTGCGGTGTACTACCCGGCATGTGTGAACCGCATCTTCGGCGACCCGGACGGCTACGCGGGGCTGTCACTGCCGGAGGCAGTGGTCACCGTCTCGGCCCGGGCCGGCCGCCCGGTGTGGATACCGGACGACGTCATCGGCACCTGCTGCGCGACGATCTGGCACTCCAAGGGGTACGAGGCGGGCAACACACTGATGGCCAACCGGATGGTGGAAGCCGCCTGGCGGTGGACGGACGGCGGTGAACTCCCCCTCGTCGTCGACGCCTCCTCCTGCACCCTGGGCGTCGCGGAAGAGGTCGTGCCCTACCTGACACCGGCCAACCGCAAACTCCACGAACGGCTGACAATCCTCGACTCGCTCGTCTGGGCCGCACGGGAGCTGCTGACCCATCTCACCGTCGAACGGCGCGTCACCTCCGCCGTTCTCCATCCCACCTGCTCCATGCGGCACCTGGGCGACGAGGCGGAGCTGCGCGCGGTCGCCGAGGCGTGCGCGGAGGAGGTGGTGGTGCCGCTGGACGCCGGCTGCTGCGCCTTCGCGGGCGACCGCGGTCTGCTGCACCGGGAGCTGACCGCCTCCGCCACGGCCCGCGAGGCCGCCGAGGTGACGTCGCGTTCCTACGACACGTATCTGTCGGCCAACCGGACGTGCGAGATCGGCCTCGACCACGCGACGGGCAACCGCGGGTACCACTCCGCCCTCCAGGAACTCGAGTTGGCCACGCGGCCACGGTGATCGACGGTGACATGTCGGCGGGCCGTCGGCGAGCGGGTGGCCTGCGAACGGCCCGGCTCCGGCTAGAGGGCCAGCCGAGGAGGGACGGGGCAGGGCGCGGCCCAGGCGGCGGGTGAGGCGGACGGGGCGGGCAGGCCGACGCGGGCGGGGCAGGACGACCAAGGCGGCGGGGCGGCGGGGCCGAGGCGGGCGAGGTGAGCCAGCCGAGGCAGGCGGGCCGCCGATGAGCGGCCCGCCCGTGTGTCACTCGGTCGCGTTCACATGGAGGGCCACCGCTCCATGTGCCGGGACGTTCACCTGGGCGCTGCCGTCGTCAGCGACCGTGACCTTCTGCGTGCAACCACCCTCCGAGGCGGCCACGTTGCAATAGGTACCGGCGGGCAAGGAGGTCCGGAAGGTCCGGCTCAGCTCTCCGTCACCGTTGTTGAGGGCGACGAAACCCTTGTCGCCGCGCCCGAAGGCGAGAGCCTGCCCCTCGGACCACCAGTCGGTCAGCTCGGCCGCACCGACCGCGTTGCGGAAGCCGACCATGCCACTGATCGCGGGCTTCGCGTGTGTGTCGGTCCACCCTTCGTCACCGGTGGGCGGCCCGGCGTCGTGATCGCTGAACGTGTAGCCCGAGAAGACGTTCGGTGAGCCGTAGGGGTGAGCCAGCTGGAAGACATTGGCGAGGGTGTAGGCCGCGTCGTCCTTGTAGGTGAGGGTGGAACCGTTGCGTTCGGTGTCCCAGTTGTCGACGAACGTACGGGCGGCCCCGCTCTCCAGCATGCCGTCGCCGACGGTCCGCAGTGAGCCGAGGTCGCCGCCCTGGAAGGCGCTCTTGAGCTTTCGGCCGTAACGGAACTCGTCCACGTCGCCGATGCCGGTGTATTCGTCGGGCTGCACGGCCTCGCCGTCACCGTGGATGACCTCGCTGACCCAGAAGCCCGGGTCCTGGATCATCTTCGCCTTGATCGCGGCTACATCGGCGGCGGCAATGTGCTTGGCGGCGTCGATGCGGAAGCCCGCCACGCCGAGGGAGCGCAGGTCGTCGAGGTAGCCGGCGATGGCGGTGCGCACCTTGTCGTTGCCGGTGTCCAGATCGGCCAGGCCGACCAGTTCACAGTTCTGCACGTTGTCACGGTTGGTGTAGTCCGTGATGTCCTTGCGGCAGGCGTGGAAGTCGGCGTCCTCGTAGGTGCCCGGGTAGCCGTACTTGGTGTACTGAGTGCCGCCGGTTCCGGTGCCCGATCCGGACGTCATGTGGTTGATGACGGCGTCGGCGATGACCTTGACGCCCGCTGCTTCACAGGTGTCCACCATTTTCGCGAAGTCGTCGCGGTCGCCGAGCCGACCGGCGATCTTGTAGCTGACGGGCTGGTACGACGTCCACCACTGGTCGCCCTGGATGTGCTCGGTCGCGGGCGAGACCTCGACGTAGCCGTAACCGGCCGGGCCGAGGGTGTCCGTGCACTCCTGCGCGACGGAGGTGAACGGGCGCTCGAACAGCGTCGCGGTGACGGTCTTTCCGCCGGGCGGGGCGGCCTTTCCTGACGAGTGCTGCCCTGAGGCGGGTTGTGCTGCCGCGGAGGTTTGCGGGGAGGCGGTTGAATCCGAGCGGGCTGCCTGGGCGTGCCAGGGCGTTGCCGTCATCAGGCCGCTTGCCGCCAGTACTCCCACCGTACTGACGCTGAGCAGTCGTTTTCTCATCGTGCGGCTCCTTCGGTGTGCGGGCATGGGGAGGCCCGGGAAGGCAGCCAGGCGCCTGGGCCACCGTGGGGGGTCGTGAACGCGCCGCCGAGGACGGACGGTTCACGGGTGGTACGGCCGGGAGCCTGCCGCTGCGGGACAGCGACGTCAAGAGATGTCGCAAGAGTTTCCAGCGTATTGCAGCAAGGTTTTGCGGAAACGGAAGTCCATCCATGAGCAACGAGAGTCCAAGCGCGGGCTCTTGCGCACCACTGGTCTCAACCAGCAGGGTCCTGAGCCGAGTTCGCGCATCCGAATTGCAGAGAGCTGCGGGAGACCCATGAGTGACGACCAAGGATTCAGTCGCCGTTCCATCCTGCGGACCGCCGGCGTAGCCGGCGCCGGGCTGGGCATCGGCGCACTGGGCACCCCTGCTGAGGCGGCACCGGCCGGGGCCGCCTCAGCCCAGCAGAGCGGGGACGCCGCCGCCACGCCGCCCCGTCGGGGCAAGACGATGATCGGCGTACCGTTCGAGGAACGCGGCACCGTCCGGGTCGGCATCATCGGGCTCGGACAGCGTGGCGGAAGCATGATCGATCTGTTCCTGGCGCTGGAGGGCGTGCGCGTGGTCGCGCTGTGCGACCCGGTACGGGAGAAAGCCGAACGCGCCGCGAAGAAGGTCACCGACGCCGGCCGGCCCGCCCCCGCCCTCTATACCAAGGGCGACCACGACTTCGAGAAGCTGTGCAGACGCGGCGACCTCGACTTCGTTTACGTAGCCACCCCCTGGGACTGGCACTTCGAGATGGCCAAGGCCGCGATGCAGGGCGGCAAACACGTCGGCGTCGAATGCCCCCTCGCAATGGAACTGGGGCAACTGTGGGAACTGGTCGACCTCTCGGAACAGACCCGTAAGCACTGCATGCAGCTGGAGAACTGTGTGTACGGGCAGAACGAGATGCGCGTACTGCGGATGGCCCACGAGGGGCTTTTCGGCGACCTGTTGCACAGTGCGGGTGCCTATCTCCACGACCTGCGGGGGCTGATGTTCGACCCCGACTACTACGAGGGGCCCTGGCGCCGTAAGTGGCACACCCGGCTGAAAGGCGACCTCTACCCGAACCATGGGTTCGGCCCCGCCGCCAACTACATGGACGTCAACCGCGGCGACCGCGCGGTCCGCATCGCCACCTTCGGCTCACCCTCACTCGGTCTTGCCGCCTACCGCAAGGAGCACATGCCGCCGGGACACGAGAGCTGGAAGGAGACATACGTCAAAAGCGATATGTCGATCAGCCTCGTCCAGACGGCCAAGGGCAGGGTCATCCGTCTGGAGCACGACGTCTCCAACCCGCATCCCTACTCCCGTATCAACATCCTCGGCGGCACCAAGGGCGTCTTCGAGGACTACCCGCCCCGCATCTATCTGGAGCCGGACATGTCCGGTGACGAGTGGGGCGACTTCGGAAAATACAAGGACCACGACCACTGGCTGTGGAAGGAACACGCCAATCCACCCGGTGGGCACGGCGGCATGGACTACATCATGCTGTTCCGGCTGATGCAGTGCATGCGCCTCGGCCTGGTGCCCGACTTCGACGTCTACGACGCCGCGACGTGGACCTCCCCCGTACCGCTCAGCCACGCGTCGATCAAGGCACAGGGAATGCCGCAGGAGATCCCCGACTTCACCCGCGGGCTGTGGCGGAAGAAGCGGCCCGGTGTCGACTCGGAGAAACCGGAGGGATGACAGCTACGACGGCTGGAGGCGCGTGGCGTCGGCCGGGCGCTCCCGCCGACGCCGGCGCCCGGCTCAGCGCTTGAGCGACGCCTTGTCCCCCATCACCACCACGGGGTGCTTGTCCGGGTCCAGCGTGCGCAACAGAGTCCGCATTCCGGACTTGGACAGGCTCACACAGCCCGACGTACCGCTGCCGTGGTCCATGTGCAGCCAGATACTGCCCCCCTTGACCTGACCCTGCGGCCGGGTCGGATCGAGGGGGGAAGTGCCCTTGACGCGGTTGTAGTCGATGGCGATCACATGGTCGAAATCGTGCCGGGTCTTCTTCGGCCAGTACGAGGGAGGGGTGAACGCCGACGTCTGGGTATAGGGCAGCTTGGCGTCCCGCTCCGGCAGCACGCCGCCCGCGTCGGTGAGCGTGAAGACGCCGACCGGGCTGCGCTTGTCGCCCTGGCGGTGGTCGTGCGTCCAGCCCTTCTTGCCGTTGTGCGCCGCCCAGCTGTGATCCTCGCGCCACTTCTTGCCGTGCCGGCTGTAGAGCCGCACCGTGGCGTCGGCCGAGTCCTTGCCCTTGCCCTCGACGGCCACCACCTGTTGGGCGTTGTCGGGGATCTTCGCCTGGAGGCGGTCGCCCACGCGGGGTATGCGGGTCGGGTCCTTGGCCAGCTCGGCCTGCGGGGAAGGCTTGGAGGCCTTCGCCTTATCCGTGCTGTCGGAGCTCTGGTCGCCGCTGCCCCCGCCACAGCCGGACAGCAGTAGCGCCAGCACCGTGCCGCCCGCTGCCGCCACCAGCGCCGCCTTCGCCGTGACCCGGCCCCCGGCTCTGGTCTCCGACACGTCCCGGGGGCTGTCTGCGGCTGCCCCGTGCCAGGTGGTCCCGGTGCCTGTACGTCCTGCCCCACGCATGCCCATGCCCTCCATCCTCGCATTGGCCGGAAGTGTGCTGACGACCGGGAAAATCCGTTGCCATTCGGCGGGTGACCGGGTGGGATCGGCGCATACCCGCAGGACCTCTGCCGCCTGCCCGCATGCCCATCTTCCGTATGCCCGCCCGCCCTTCTGTCGTACCTCGCGCAATTCCTGCGCCTGTCGTAGTGCCCGTGCCCGTGCGGTTTCGAGACTTCTGGAACGTCATGCAGATTCGCGACCTCCCCTACAGCGACCCCGGCGTTCCCGACGTCCGGTCGGGATTCCTGCTGCTCCTGTGGCTGGGGCGCATGCAGCTGGGCGGCCAGCTCAAGGCGCTGGGCTGGGGCGTGTTGCAACTCGCCTCGATCGCCTCCTTCCCCGCCGTCGCCGGGCTGGCCGTCACCGCTGTGGTGCACCGCTCGGGCAGCGACCTGGCGCTGGCCGGGGCGGCGATGGCGGTTGTCACGCTCACCGTGACGGTCGGCGACACCATGCTGCACAGGGTCGCCGTCACCAACTGGATCACCGCCGCCGCCCGCATCCAGCAACTGCTGGCCCGCCGTACCGCGGCGCTGGGCGCCACGCTCACCCGCAGGGTCGCCGCCGGAGAGGTCGTCGCCGTCTCCACAGGTGACATCGAGCGCATCGGGTGGTGCGTCGAGGCGGTCTCACGCTTCAGCGCCGCACTGCTGACAACGCTCGGCGTCTGCGCGGCACTCGTGGCCTACCAGCCGCAACTGGGGCTGCTCGCCTGCGCGGGCATGCTCGCCCTGGCGCTGACCGTACTGCCCCTGCTGCCCAAAGCGACCCGACGTGCCGACGCACAACGCGAGCGGGCGGGGCGCGCAACAGAACTGGCCGCCGACACTGTCGCCGGCCTGCGGGTGCTGCGTGGCATCGGCGGTGAGGATCTCTTCCTCGCCCGCTACCGGCTCGCGTCCCAGCGGGTGCGGCACGCCGCCGTACGCACAGCCCGTATGTGGTCGTTCATCGAGGCCCTTCAGGTGGCGCTGCCGGGACTGCTGCTGGTCGCCGTCGTCTGGTTCGGCACCCGGCTGGCGCTGGACGGGCAGATAGCGGTCGGTGAACTGGTCATGGTCTACGGCGCGGTCAGCTTTCTCCTCCTTCCGCTCCAGCTCTTCGGTGAATTCGCCATGTCGTACTCCTTCTCCCGGCCGTCCGCCGCCCGCGCCGCACGCGTGCTGGGCCTGCGGCGCCCCGGCGAGGACTCTGATGCAACCGGGGCCGATACGCCCGATATGCCGGAGATATCCGAGGGTGACGCGCACGTGAAGGTTCCGCCTTCCAGCGCCGAGGCGCGTGACGGGCTGTACGACCCCGACACCGGACTGCACGCTCCTGGCGGGCTGCTCACCGCCGTGGTCTGCGGTGATCCCGACGCGGCGGGGCGGCTCGCGGAGCGGCTGGGCGGGCACCCCGCTATCGCGGCCGACGACCCGGACGGGAGCGAGGACGAGGAGCAGGAGGCTCCCGCCTCCGCGCTGCTGGACGGGGCACCGCTCGACAGCATGCCGCTGGAACAGGCTCGTGCCGCCGTCCTCGTGCAGGACAAGGACCCGGTGCTGCTTTCCGGCACGCTCGCCGAGCTGTTGGACGTGCCCTCCTCCGGAAAGGTGACCACCACCCAGGCGCTGGAGGCAGCGCAGTGCGGCGATGTCCTCACGGCGCTGGTACAGGGCAGCCCGGACGCCGAGGGCGATCCGATGCGGGCCCGGATCACCGAGCGGGGGCGGTCCCTCTCCGGTGGGCAGCGCCAGCGTCTCGCCCTGGCACGGTCACTGATTACCGACCCACCGGTGCTGGTCCTGGACGAGCCCACCTCGGCCGTCGACTCGCACACCGAGGCCCGTATCGCACGTGAGCTGGCCAGGCTCAGATCCGGCCGGACGACTGTCGTCTTCACCTCCAGCCCACTGCTCCTCGACCGCGCCGACCGGGTTGTCTTCGTCCATGGACCGACGGCCACAGCCGCCGGCACCCACCGGGAGCTCCTCCACTCCGACGCGGCGTACCGGGCCGTCGTCACCCGCGAGCCGCAGGTGGCCGCGCCGCAGCAGGCTGGCCTACGAGCCGACAGCGCACAGACCGAGGGGGTCGAGTCCGCGTGAGTCCCAAGAGCACGCCGGCGCATCAGAACGGTCGTCGGAATCCCCGCGCAGGGCACTCCGGGCGCTTCGGCGTGCCCGAGCCCGACTACGACCCCTCGGCTCCCGAGGACGTGACGATCCTCCCGGTCGGCTCTCCCGCGACCGTCCGGTCCTATGTGCGTGAGCTGTTGCGGCGGCACCGGCGTACGTTCGCGCTCATCATCGCCGCGAACAGCATCGCCGTCATCGCGTCCATGGTGGGGCCATGGCTGCTGGGCGGGCTCGTCGACGATCTGGCAGCCGGGGAGCGCGAGCTGCAACTCGGCCGTATCACCGTCCTGTTCTCGCTCGCCCTGCTGGTGCAGACGGTCTTCACCCAGCAAGTGCGGCTGCGCGGTGCGGTGCTGGGCGAGGAGATGCTGGCCGATCTGCGGGAGGACTTCCTCGTCCGTTCCGTGGGCCTGCCGCCCAGTGTGCTTGAACGGGCCGGGACGGGCGACCTGCTCTCCCGGATCACCACCGACATCGACCGGCTGGCCGACGCCATGCGGAAGGCCGTCCCCCAGTTGGCCATTGGCCTGGTGTGGGCGGCGCTGCTGGTGGGAGCGCTGTGCGTCACCGCACCGCCGTTGGCACTGGCCGTGGTGATCACGCTGCCCGTACTGCTGGGGGGCTGCCGGTGGTACTTCCGCCGGGCACCGCACGCCTACCGGGCGGAAGCCGCGGGCTACGCCGCGGTGGCGGCGGCCCTCGCCGAGACGGTCGACGCGGGCAGGACCGTGGAGGCGCACCGACTGGGCGCCCGCCGCGTGGCGCTCTCCGATCGCCGCGTCGCCGAATGGACGGCCTGGGAACGCCGGACGATGTGGCTGCGCACCGTGCTCTTCCCCGCCATCAACCTCAGCAACATGCTGATCATGGGCGGTGTGCTGCTGCTCGGCGGTGTCTTCGTACTCCAGGGGTGGATCAGTGTCGGTCAGCTGACGACCGGCGCACTGCTCGCCCAAATGCTCGTCGATCCCGTGGGCCTCATCCTGCGCTGGTACGACGAGCTGCAGGTCGCCCAGGTCTCGCTCGCCCGGCTGGTCGGGGTACGGGAGATCGAGCCGGAAGGCGGCAGCGGTACCGCCCCCGGAGGCAAGGACGTGCGCGCCAGTGACGTGCGGTTCGGCTACCACGCCGATGTCGACGTACTGCACGGAGTCACGCTGGAGGTCGCCCCCGGCACCCGGGTCGCGCTGGTCGGCCCTTCGGGGGCGGGGAAGTCGACGCTGGGACGGCTGCTGGCCGGGATCTACGGACCGCGGCGGGGCGAGGTGACCCTGGGCGGCGCCGAGTTGAGCGAGCTGCCCGCCGAGGAAGTCCGCCGCCATGTGGCGCTGGTCAACCAGGAGCATCACGTCTTCGTCGGTACCCTGCGCGACAATCTTCTGCTGGCCCGGCAGGATGCCGACGACGCCGAACTGTGGGCCGCGCTCGGCGCGGTGGACGCCGACGGCTGGGCGAGGGCGCTCGCGGATGGGCTGGACAGCGAGGTCGGCTCCGGCGGGCTCACCGTCACCCCGGCGCAGGCCCAGCAGATCGCACTGGCCCGGCTGGTGCTGGCCGATCCGCACACTCTCGTCCTCGACGAGGCGACGTCCCTGCTGGACCCCCGGGCGGCCCGCCACCTGGAGCGATCGCTGGCCCAGGTCCTGGAGGGGCGCACAGTGGTCGCGATCGCGCACCGCCTGCACACCGCGCACGACGCGGATGTCATCGCGGTGGTGGAGGACGGCCGCATCAGCGAACTGGGCAGCCATGAAGCACTGGTGGCGGCGGACGGCCCGTACGCGGCGCTGTGGCGCTCCTGGCACGGCTGAGCCGAGGAGCCGAGTGGGGGCGGGTGTCAGCTGCCTACGAACCCGAGAGCGACCAGGCTGCCTGCCCCGCCCAACACCATGAAGGCGGGCATCAGTATGGCGTTCTCGACCCAGGCACCGGCGCGGAACCGCATGAACTGCGGGGTGCCCAGCGGATACCACCGCTTGCCCGCTATCGGGATCGGCCACAGGATCGGGCAGCCGGAAATCGTCAGGGCGTCGCCGATGTTGTGCACCATCGCGCCGAGCACGATCGGCAGCCCCATCCACAGGTACTCCTGACCGTCCCCGGTGAACAGCCAGTCCGCCCCGTTGCCCGGCTGCTCCAGCACTCCGGCCAGAATCCAGGCACAGGCGGCTCCCAGGAGCCACACGAGCACGTCGCTGGAGACCCGCGCCATCCGCCACAGCAGGCCCTCCACGGCGAGCACCACGTGGATGAAGAGGATGACCAGCACGGCCCAGCGGCCCCAGATCACAGCGGCCGCGGAGAAGCCCGCCCCTATGAAGAGCGCCCAGGGCCAGGTGTGGGTGAGCGTACGGTGCCCTCCGGAGCGGTGCCGCTCCCCACGTGCGCGGGTGCCGTTGTAGACGGCGGTTGACAGCTTGTCGACCACCCCGCACAGAGCGTGGGAGAGGGGACCGAAGGCCCGTGAGATGGTGGCGGACTTCTGGTCGAGATCCGGCGCCAGCGCGGCCCCGGCGCACAGCAGCGCGCCGACGACCACCACCGGCCAGGGCATCGGATGGTCCAGCACAGCCGCCACGGCACCTACGCCGAGCCAGGCAGCGGCTCCCGACAGCGAATGCGCCGGTCCCATCATGCGTATCCCCGCCCTGTCCTTCGTTTCGCGTATCTCGCGGCCCCGCCGCCGGGCCCGCGCCCCGCGCCCCCGCGCTGCTGTCCGGGTCTGATGCCCGTTCGGCGACACAGCGTAGCGCCCGGTGATCAACGGGAGCCCACCGGTTCCCTGATCGGCCCGGGCAGCAGGCAGTATGGGGGACGTGACAGCCACCCTTATCGACCAGATGCCGAGCGACGCCGATCCCGATGCCCTCTTCGAGACCTTCTCCGGGTGGGCGGAAGAGCGGGGCATCTCGCTCTATCCCGCCCAGGAAGAGGCACTGATCGAGGTGGTCTCCGGGGCGAACGTGATCCTGTCGACCCCGACAGGATCCGGCAAGAGTCTGGTCGCGGCAGGGGCTCACTTCGCCGCGCTCGCCGAGGACAAGGTCACCTTCTACACCGCCCCGATCAAGGCGCTGGTCTCGGAGAAGTTCTTCGACCTGTGCAAGCTCTTCGGCACCGAGAACGTCGGCATGCTCACGGGTGACGCCTCGGTCAACGCGGACGCTCCCGTCATCTGCTGCACCGCCGAGGTGCTCGCCTCCATCGCGCTGCGTGACGGGGCGAACGCCGACATCGGCCAGGTGGTGATGGACGAGTTCCACTTCTACGCCGAGTCCGACCGGGGCTGGGCGTGGCAGATCCCGCTGCTGGAGCTGCCGCAAGCGCAGTTCATCCTGATGTCGGCGACGCTGGGTGATGTCTCGCGCTTCGAAGAGGACCTGACCCGCCGCACCGGCCGCCCCACCGCCGTCGTGCGCTCCGCGACCCGCCCTGTGCCGCTGTCGTACGAGTACCGCACGACCACGCTCACCGAGACGCTGACCGAGCTGCTGGAGACCCATCAGGCGCCGGTCTACATCGTGCACTTCACGCAGGCGCAGGCCGTGGAGCGGGCGCAGGCACTGATGAGTATCAATATGTCGACCCGCGCGGAGAAGGACGAGATCGCCAAGGTCATCGGCAATTTCCGCTTCACCACCAAGTTCGGCCGCAACCTCTCCCGCTACGTACGGCACGGCATCGGGGTGCACCACGCGGGGATGCTGCCCAAGTACCGGCGGCTGGTCGAGCGGCTTGCCCAGGCAGGGCTGCTGAAGGTCATCTGCGGCACGGACACCCTCGGCGTCGGCGTCAATGTGCCCATCCGGACCGTCCTGTTCACCGCTCTCACCAAGTACGACGGCAGCCGGGTCCGCACTCTGCGCGCCCGCGAGTTCCACCAGATCGCGGGCCGGGCCGGGCGCGCGGGCTTCGACACCTCGGGCTTCGTCGTCGCACAGGCGCCGGAGCATGTGATCGAGAACGAGAAGGCGCTGGCGAAGGCCGGGGACGACCCGAAGAAGCGCCGCAAAGTGGTCCGCAAGAAGGCCCCCGAGGGTTTCGTCAGCTGGGGCCAGCAGACCTTCGAGAAGCTGATCGCCTCCGAGCCGGAGCCGCTGACCTCCCGCTTCCGGGTGACCCACGCCATGCTGCTCTCCGTGATCGCCCGCCCCGGTGACGCATTCGCACAGATGCGGCGGCTGCTGGAGGACAACCACGAGGACCGCCGCTCGCAGCTGCGGCACATCCGGCGGGCCATCGCCATCTACCGTTCGCTGCTGGACGGCGGCATCGTCGAGCGGCTGGACGAGCCCGACTCCGAGGGCCGCACCATCCGGCTCACGGTCGACCTCCAGCAGGATTTCGCCCTCAACCAGCCACTGTCCACTTTCGCGCTCGCCGCGTTCGAGCTGCTGGATCCCGAGTCGCCCTCCTACGCGCTGGACATGGTGTCGGTGGTCGAGTCGACGCTGGACGACCCGCGGCAGATCCTCGCCGCGCAGACGAACAAGGCCAAGGGCGAGGCCGTCGCCCAGATGAAGGCCGACGGAATCGAATACGAGGAGCGCATGGAGCGGCTGATGGACATCAGCTACCCCCAGCCCCTTGAAGACCTCCTCTTCCACGCCTACGGCCTCTACCGCAAGTCCCATCCGTGGGTCGGGGACCATCCGCTCTCCCCCAAGTCGGTCATCCGCGACATGTACGAACGGGCGATGACCTTCAGCGAGTTCGTCTCCTTCTACGAGCTCGCCCGCACGGAAGGCATCGTGCTGCGCTACCTGGCGAGTGCCTACAAGGCTCTCGAACACACGGTCCCCGACGACCTCAAGTCGGAGGACTTCCAGGACATCGTCGAGTGGCTCGGTGAGATGGTCCGGCAGGTCGACTCCAGCCTGCTGGACGAGTGGGAGCAGCTCGCCAATCCGGAGGACGAGACGGCCGAGGAGGCTCAGGAACGCGCCGACCAGGTCAAACCGGTCACTGCCAACCCGCGGGCCTTCCGCGTCCTGGTGCGCAACGCGATGTTCCGCAGGGTGGAGCTGGCCGCCTGGGACAAGGTCGCCGAGCTGGGCGAGCTGGACGGGGAGGCCGGCTGGGACGAGGACGCGTGGGCGGAGGCCATGGACGCCTACTGGGACGAGTACGACGAGCTGGGCACCGGGCCGGACGCCCGCGGCCCCCGGCTGCTGCGGATCGA
This sequence comes from Streptomyces sp. CA-250714, assembly GCF_050936705.1. Taxonomy (NCBI): domain Bacteria; kingdom Bacillati; phylum Actinomycetota; class Actinomycetes; order Kitasatosporales; family Streptomycetaceae; genus Streptomyces; species Streptomyces sp. CA-250714. The sequence goes on from NZ_JBNJMI010000001.1 coordinate 743,602, forward strand.
GGAGGTCCCGGAGGACCGGCTGTGGCGCGTCCGGCAGACTTTCGCCGACCCGCGTGGCGATCATGACTGGGGCATCTCGGCCGAGGTCGACCTCGTCGCCTCGGACGAGGAGGGCCGTGCCGTGGTCAAGGTGACCGGCGTCGGCCCGATGTGAACGCGGCTCCCAGCGTGACGGCCGCCCTGGACGTGAGAGAGGAACGCACGAGATGACCGGGCCCAGCCCTGCCGAACGCCTTGTCGACCTGCTGAACCTCGAAGAGATCGACCTCAACATCTTCCGCGGCCGAAGCCCCCAGGAGTCCCTCCAGCGGGTCTTCGGCGGGCAGGTTGCCGGGCAGGCGCTGGTGGCGGCCGGGCGCACCGTGGCCGAGCAGCGCCCGGTGCACTCGCTGCACGCGTACTTTCTGCGTCCCGGCATTCCCGGTGTGCCGATCGTGTACCAGGTGGAGCGGGTCCGGGACGGGCGGTCCTTCACCACGCGCCGCGTGGTCGCCGTCCAGCAGGGCCGCACGATCTTCAATCTGACCGCCTCCTTTCATGTACAAGAGCCCGGTTTCGAGCACCAGCTGCCGATGCCCCGGGTGCCGGAGCCGGAGAGCCTGCCGCAGCTCGCGGACGAGATCCGCGAGCGCCTGGGCTCGCTGCCGGAGCCGCTGGAGCGCATGGCCCGCCGTCAGGCGTTCGACCTGCGCTATGTGGACCGGCTGCGGTGGAGCCCCTCCGAACTGGAGGGAGTCGAGCCACGCAGCGCGGTGTGGATGCGTGCGATCGGGTCGCTCGGCGACGACCCTCTCGTGCACACCTGTGCGCTGACCTACGCCAGTGACATGACGCTGCTCGATGCGGTGCGCCTTCCCGTCGAGCCGCTGTGGGGACCACGGAATTTCGACACCGCCTCGCTGGACCACGCCATGTGGTTCCACCGGCCGTTCCGCGCCGACGAGTGGTTCCTCTACCAGCAGGAGTCACCCATCGCCACGGGTGCGCGCGGTCTCGCCCGGGGCCAGATCTTCGACCGCGAGGGCAGGTTGATCGTCTCGGTGATGCAGGAGGGACTGTTCCGCTCGCACAGCCCCGAACGGAACGCGTCCCCAGCTCAGCAGGCCCAGGGAACCGGCTCCCAGCAGACCCAAGGGCAGACCTCCGCGTCCTGACCTCCTAGGCCACACCTCCGGGCGTTCACGGGTCTGCGCCTGGCGGTGGGACGCGGCAGAGAGCGGTGCCGGAGCACAGGGCCGGCCGATTCTTCACTGGGCGGGATGAGCCGCGGGCTTCGGCCTGCGGCGGCGCAGGAGGGACCAGCGCCGTCGGGGCACCGGAGTCGCGGGCGGCCCTGCGACCGGCCGTGGGGTGCCGGGGTCGGGCCGCTCGCTGACACCAGGGACCGGCTGAAGCGTGGGCCTCTCCCCCGGGAGGGACACCGCCCCAGTCCTGGCCATGGTGCGGCGAGCAGGTGTGGCGACCGCCTCCGCGGCCCTGGCGGCTTCCAGGTCGGCGGCCAGCAGGAACCGGTACCAGCGGATCTCCTCCTCCCCCTCGGCCAGACACAGTTCCTGCAAGATGTCCCGGGTCGCCTCCGAAACGCTGCGCACTTCGAGGAAGCACGGCCGCAGCGCCTGGAGACGGGCCCGTTCACCTGGGTCAGGCACGGATTCGGCGAGGGTTGCGTCGTCCAGGACACTCGCTCGGACCGCGGCCCGCTCCCACAAGCCGGCGGCGTGCCGCGTCAGCTGTCCCACCCGCCTTCCCCGCCAGCGGCGGGCACGCTGGTCGGTGCCGGCCACCAGTCCGGTCCGCATACCCGCGGGCAGGCGTCCCGTGAGCAGCTTCGCGTTGTTCTCCGCGAAATCCCGCAGCTCCTCCGCCAGATACAGCCAGACCACCGTGCGGTACCGGTTCACATAGAAGCTGACCGGGCCGAAGCAGCCCGCCCTGGCGAGCCGCGCGAAACGGGAAGGGCTGATGTCCAGCAGCTCGGAAGCCTCGCTCGCCCCCATGACGCGCAGCCGCTCCCGCAGTCCTCCGGGGAAGTCAGCTGCCCCCTTGATCCGCTCCAGCTCTTGGCGTGTCACCCTGCGAGGGCCTCCCGGCGCGCCCGGCACGGTGCACACCTCCTCGGTCTGCACTGCGAGTTCGAACTCCCTGGGCCGCAGCCCCAGTTCCTTCGCGGCCGTGCGCAGCGCCACATCGGTCGCATTGCGGAACGGCACCGGCACGCGGCGGTTCATGGACTTGTCTCGCACGTCGTCATCCCCCGTCGATACTCGACTACCTTGCGTGACAACGACGATAGCCCGCTGCCGCAATTCTCGCCGAGCCTGTGGATAACTTTGCGAAACCGCAGGTCAGTTGCTGTTTCGTGCGGCAAGACCGAGGTGCTCACCGACGCGGTTGACCAACAGTGTCATCTCGTAAGCGACTTGCCCGATGTCCGCTTCGGCCTCGGTGAGGACACATAGGCAACTACCGTCCCCGGCAGCCATCACGAAGAGCACGCCGTCATCGAACTCGATCATGGTCTGCCGCACCCGCCCGGCCTTGAAGTGCTGACCTGACCCCTTGGCCAGACTGTGCAGTCCGGACGAGACCGCAGCCAGATGCTCCGCGTCCTCGCGCTCGAGATCGTGACTGCTCCCCGTCACCAACCCGTCGTTGGAGAGGACCAGCGCGTGCCGGACAGACGAGATCCGCTTTGTGAGGTCGTCCAGCAACCAGTCGAGTCCCGTGTTCAGTGCCACCACGCGCCCCCTTTTCCTCAGCTTCTGCCGTGCCACCCTTACCCACGAGAGCACGGTCAGCAACCACGAGGTCCAGTTCTGTTGCGCACAGTTACTCCCCTGTCGCACCTGTCACAGCCTCATCGCCGAGCGACAGCGCGACCTTCCGCAATGAGGCTGCCGGAGGAGCGAACATAGGGAGCATGACACACGACTTGGCAGACGATCGGGCCGCGGTCCGGGCATTCTTCGGCGAGCGGGCCGCCCGCTGGGACGCCCGTTTCCCCAACGACGGGCCCGCCTATTCCGCGGCCGTGAACGAGATCGGCCTGCGGTCCGGCGACGCGGTGCTCGATGCCGGGTGCGGGACCGGACGGGCCCTGCCGGCGCTGCGTGCCGCCGTGGGCCCGGACGGAACGGTGCTGGGCGCCGACCTCACCCCGGCGATGCTGGACGAGGTCGTCCGGGCGGGCCGGGACAAGGCAGCCGCGCTGTTGCTCGCGGACGTCTCCCGACTGCCATTGCGCGACGCCTGTCTGGACGCCGTTTTCGGAGCCGGACTCATCTCCCATCTCCCCGGCCCGGAGAGCGGGCTGCGCGAACTTGCCCGTGTCGTTCGCCCTCAGGGCCGGCTCGCGCTCTTCCACCCGGTGGGCCGCGCCGCGCTGGCAGCCCGGCAGGGCAGGCAGATCACCTCCGACGACATCCGAGCCGAACCACGGTTGCGGGCGCTGCTGACCGCGACAGGGTGGCGGCTGGAGTCGTACGTGGATCAGGACGACCGGTATCTGGCACTGGCGGTGCGGTCGCCGGAGTGACCCAGGCAACCGGTTCTCATCGGTGCCCCTGCTCCTCCTTCGGTACATGCAGAACAGGGCAGGCCGACGTGCCGGCGCCGCCCCCGGCCGGGAAGGTGCCGAGATCCTCGATGCGGTAGCCCTCCGGATAGCCGGGGTAGCCCTTGATCTCCGGGTTCTGCCGCGCATAGTGCGGGCTGCGGCGTGGCGGCAGCAGCCGAACGCCCCGAGCGCGGAGCCGCAGCGCACCCCGCGTCAGCTGACGGGCGACTGGGCTGGGCTCGGCGTAGCGGAAGGCCCGCAACAGCGAGTCGTCCAGCAGCGCCAGGCTGGTACCGCGCACCAGTGGGGCGAGCGGGCGCGGGTACCAGGAGGCCATCAGGTCGAGGGTGGCGTCGGAGACCGTCCGCGCCCCCTCGTCCCAGCCGAAGTGGGCATCCTCATAGGAATCGAGGCAGCTCTCGAACTCCTCGTAGCTTCCAGGAATTTCTTTGATGCCCATGTGGCGCCCGAGCGTGCCGTAGTAGTGGCTGACGGCACGTAGCTCGTGGTGGGTGAGACTCCGCCAGCCGAAGGTGTCGAGCCAGCGCTTGGGCATGACGACAAAGGTGCACAGGACGTAGCGCATGTCGTCGTTGCTGATGTCGTACGCGCGGTGCATCTGGTTGATCCGACGAATGGCCGTGCGTCCCTGCGCGCTGTCGAAGCCGTGCTCGACAACGGCGTCCAGAAGGAGCGCGGTGTCGTCGTAGCGCTTCTGTGTGCGGTCGGTCAGCTCGGCCGTCCGGGCCAGCAGTCTGCCGATGCTGGGTACGGCGTAGGTGCGGTACAGGGCGAGTTCGAGGGCACGGGTGAAGTCCCAGGGGAACTCATAGGCGGTGATCAAGCGGTAGATCTCATGCGAGTCCCGTTCCGGGTCGAGCTGGAGGATGTGCCTGAGCCGGTCGTACCGCCGCACGTAGGGCCCCTCTCTGGTCCTGGCATCTGTCACGGAGCCATTTCGGCCGTCTGCTGCGGACACATTCCGTCTGTTGCGGACGCGCTCCGGGAGCTATCGTCACCGAGATCCGCCAGGAAGGGGAGGCCATCGGTGGCTGCGGAAGAGGACGATTCGCTCTATGTGCTGACTGCCGTGCTGCTGACGCCCGCGCAGTTCCCGAGTGTGTTGGGGGACGACTACCCCGCGGCCTGCGCCGTGCTGGAGCTGGAGCCCTACGTCGAGGGGTACGGGCTCGTACTGGGGCAGGACGGAGCAGGCGCGCGCTGGACCGTGGTGACCGAGGACGTGACGCAGGTGGCCTGTGCCATCGCCGCCTGGGACTGCGGCGTGGAGTCCGACCTGTCTCCGGACGAGCGGGATGTCGTCACGGTGCTGCCGGGCTGGCCGCTGGCACTCGCCGTCTCCGCGCCAGGACTGCCCGAGCCGCACGACCCCGTGTTGGAGGGGGAGCTGGAAGGCAGCGGCCCGGTTCTCTCACCTCCGGACACCTCCGACTGGGGCCCGGCACAGCGGCGGCTCGGTGCGGACGAGATAGCGCTGCAGTGGGCGCAGTGGCGGGCGCAGGCCGAGGAGGACGTGGAGTTCGTGGAGTCGGGTGAAGAGTCCGACAGCCAGGTGCGGCGCGTCCTGGAGGAGGTGCGGGGTTATCTGGAGACTCCACCGCCGCCCGGGCGGATACGCTCTGCTTTCGCCTCGGGCGATGCCCGCACGCTCCGCGCGGACGGCCCGGGCTGGAGTGTCGTGGCCCGCACCGACGACATCGCGTTCGTCCTGCTGGACGAAGCTCCCGGCGAGGTGCGCCCGGTGGGCCGCGGCCGTGAACTGCCCAAGCTGCTGGCGGCTCTCGACGGCATCGCACTGCGCCCGGCGGCATGACGGGGTGCGGACCGGCAGCGTATAAAGCGATGCACGGCGGCGTAGCGGCGACAGCCCGTAAGCCCAACGTCGCCGACACGCCCAGCGCGCGCCCGCCTCAGGCCGGCAGCACTCAAGCAGCACCCGCCAGCCGACCCCGGCCCGTTCGGTTCCGCGGCCGGGGCCGGCGGCCAGGCCGGGCGGCGTGGCACCTAGCGGTTGAGCTCCTTACGGCTGACTCTGCGCAGCCTCCGCCGCTGCGAGGGGTCCAGCGCCAGATACGCGACCGCCGGAACACCCACCATCACCAGCAGCGCGATCCAGAACGACGTCAGCCACCACAGCAGCAGACCGACCGCCACCCCACCGACAGCGATCTTTGCTCGGTTGGTCATCTCGGTACCTCCTCCGCACCGGCGGCGCACCCGCTGCTGTCCAGTCCGGTGACTCCGCCTCTCACTCCATTGAACGCCATCCGGGCGCGGCAGGTTCCCTCCGCGCCGCCAGCACCTCAACCGACGGCTTACCCCTGGACCCGGGTACGGACCACCTGACGCACCTGGCCCTCCTGAGCCCATCGCACCTCGGCTTCCCTGAGCCTGTGGCACCGCGAGCGAGAGCGACGCACCTGGGCCCGGCATGAGGTACCCTCGACCGCTCCCGTACGCTAGTCAAATTTGAGGAATGCATCAGCACTGTGGCAGAGACCCTGGCAAGCACTTCCTGGACCTCCCAGCTCACCCACTGCGTGGCCCTCTTCCTGCCCGCAGACCCGCCACGCCGCTCCCGGATCGCCTTCCGGCACCCAGAGGGAGCCGTCCCGCACGCCGAAAGCTCCTTCCCCGGCACACTCACCGCACGCCCCGGCACCACTGATGACCAGAGCCTCCCGTCCGCCGAAACCGCCGAACTGATCGAGCTGCCAGTCGTCATCCCGACCGACGAGGGCGCGGAGACACGCACCGTTTCCGCGGTCACGCTTCCGGTCGCCGACGCCCTCCCTGTGCTCACCCGTGCGTACGCCGCACGTGAGGAGGACGGCACAGAGCCGACTGCGGCCTTCTGGGGAGCCGCCACGCTGTTCGCCCTGCGGTTGGCCGCACAGGGGCGGCTGCTGCCGGGGCTCAGTCCGGACGGCTTCGACGCCTGGCGGCTGGGCCCACTCACGGGCGAGGACACCACCATGGTGGCCGAACTTGCCGCCGCGATGCCCCCGGACGCTCACGCCCTGCCGCTGCCAGGAATCGACCCGATCCGGGTGCCGGATCCCGGCCCTGTGGTGAGAGCCTTCCTGGACGCCGTCGCCGACGGCCTCCCCCGCACGCCGGCCGCCCCGCTGGCAGCGGGGGCACCCGCCTTCGCCGGTGACGAGCCGCTCGCCGTACCGGAGCTGCGGGAGTGGGCCGCCGACGTCGCAGCAGGCATCGACGCGGGGATCCGACTGTCGCTGCGGATCGATATCGACGGTCTGCCCCCGTCCGGGGACGACGCCGAGCACCGGCTGACCGAGCAGAGCGCAGGGCAGGGCCCCCGGTTCCGGGGCATTCTGCAACTGCACGCGCCCACCGACAGCACACTTGTCGCCGATGCCGCCGAGGTGTGGGCGGGCACTTCGCCCCTCGCCGAACGGTTCGGCCCAAGAGCGCGTACGGACGCGCTGCTCGCGCTGCGCCGGGCGGCTGCTGCATGGGACGCGCTTACTCCGCTACTCACGGCGGCGGTTCCGGACGCGGTCGAGCTCGCCGACGAGGAAATCGCCGAACTGCTGGGCGCCTCCGTTCCGCGCGCCCTGGCGGCAGCTGGTGTGCAGGTGCACTGGCCGCGCCAGTTCGCTCGTTCGTTCACCTCCCGTGCCGTGATCGGCCCGGGTGACGAGGCGGAGCGGCCGGACGGGAGCGGGCAGGAGCGGCACAGTACGGGGCTGCCCTCCCAGCTTTCTCCGGACGCACTGCTGCGCTTCGACTGGCGCTTCGCCATCGGCGACCAGGAGGTGACCCGCGCCGAGCTCGACCAGCTGGCCGAAGCCGGACGTCCACTGGTGCGACTGCGCGACCAGTGGGTGCTCGTCGATCCGGAGGAGATACGCGCCGCACGGCAGCGCCAGGATCACAAGGTCGGGACTCTCGAGGCACTGGACGCCGTGCTCACCGGCACCGCCGAGCAGGACGGTGAACGGGTCGAGGTCGAGGCCACCGGGTGGCTGGAAGCGCTCCGGGAGCGGCTGTCCGACCCTGAGCGCCGCGAGGAACCTCCGCTGCCTCCGCCCGCCGAGCTGAGGGCGACGCTGCGCGACTACCAGTTGCGCGGTCTTGACTGGCTGCACCGGATGACCTCCCTCGGGCTCGGGGGCTGCCTCGCCGATGACATGGGCCTGGGCAAGACGATCACTTTGATCGCTCTTCATCTGCGCCGACAGTCCGAGACCACCGCGGGTCCGACCCTGGTGGTGTGCCCCGCCTCCTTGATGGGCAACTGGCAGCGGGAGATCGAACGCTTCGCGCCCGGCACCCCTGTACGCCGCTTCCACGGCCCGGGCCGCTCCCTGGAAGGGCTCCGCGAGGGCGAATTCGTGCTGACCACCTACGGCACGATGCGACTGGACACCGAACGGCTGGTTCCCGGCGAGGGCGAGGCGTGGGGCATGGTCGTCGCGGACGAGGCACAGCACGTCAAGAACCCGTTCGCCGCCACAGCCAAGGCGCTGCGCACGCTCCCGGCGCGGGCGCGGGTGGCGCTGACCGGAACGCCGGTCGAGAACAACCTCTCGGAGCTGTGGGCGGTCCTCGACTGGACCACACCTGGGCTCCTGGGCCGACTGGGCACGTTCCGCAGGCGCTACGCCGACGCTGCCGAGGGAGGCGATCCGGTGGCAGCCGAGCGGCTGGCCCGGCTGGTGCGGCCGTTCCTGCTGCGGCGGCACAAGACGGACCCCGGTATCGCACCCGAGCTGCCCCCGAAGACGGAGACCGACCGCGCAGTCGCCCTGACCACAGAGCAGGCGGGACTGTACGAGGCGGTGGTGCGGGAGAGTCTGGCGGCTCTGCGCGGGACCGACGGTTTCGAACGACGGGGCCTTGTGGTCAAGCTGCTCACTTCGCTCAAGCAGATCTGTAACCACCCCGCGCAGTACCTCAAGGAGGGCGACGGACGGCTGCCGGGACGTTCCGGAAAGCTGGAGCTGCTGGACGAACTGCTCGACACTCTGCTCGCGGAGAAGGCGAGCGTGCTCGTCTTCACGCAGTACGTGCAGATGGCGCGTCTGCTGGAACGTCATCTCGCAGCACGTCGTGTGCCGACCCAGTGCCTGCACGGCGGTACTCCTGTGGCACAGCGCGAGGAGATGGTGCGCCGCTTCCAGGAGGGCGCAGCCCCGGTGTTCCTGCTCTCCCTCAAGGCGGCCGGGACAGGCCTCAATCTCACCCGGGCGAGCCATGTCATCCACTACGACCGCTGGTGGAACCCGGCTGTCGAAGCACAGGCGACCGACCGCGCCTACCGCATCGGCCAGACGCAGCCGGTGCAGGTCCACCGGCTCATCACGGAGGGCACGATCGAGGACCGTATCGCCGACATGCTGCGGCGCAAGCAGGCGCTCGCGGATGCCGTACTCGGCTCCGGGGAGACCGCGCTGACGGAGCTGACGGACGCCGAGCTGGCCGAGCTCGTCGAGCTGCGGAAGGTGGAGCGTTGAGCGAGTACGGGACGACGTACGAGGAGGACGCCGAGATGGCCGAGGGCGGCGCGGCGGGCGGCAGTGGCACCGCGGACGGGAGTGGGGCCGGTGAGCGCGAGCGGGTCTTCGCTCCACTGCCGCCCGCACACGGCCAGGGCTTCGCCCGCACATGGTGGGGCCAGACGTGGCTGAAAGCGCTCGAGGACACCGCGCTGGACGGCCAACAGCTCCGGCTGGGGCGCCGGTTCGCCCGGCAGGGAGCAGTGGGGGCCGTCTCCGTACGCCCTGGCCGGATCACCGCCGTGGTGCTCGGGGCGGACCGGACGCCGTGCCGGGCCGATGTGCTGCTGCGTGAGCTGGACGAGGCCGAATGGGACCGGCTGCTGGAGGTCATCGTCGAGCAGTCCGGCCATATCGCCGCACTGCTGGACCGCGATATGCCGCCCCGTCTGGTAGAGGACGCGGCGGACATCGGTCTGGAGCTGCTGCCGGGCATCGGTGATCTGGACCCTGAGTGTGCCTGCGGGGCCTGGGACCACTGTCCGCACACTGCTGCACTCAGCTACCAGACTGCCCGACTGCTGGACGAGGACCCGTTCGCACTGCTGCTCATGCGCGGCCGCGGCGAACGCGAACTGTTGGACACACTGCAGGAGCGCAGTACCGCACGGGCCGCTGGACACGCTGTGGGCTTCGCCGCAGCGACAGCGGACCGGGAGGAAGAGCCGGAGGGGGTGGACGCGGCGGAGGCGTTCGCTCTGGGGACGCTGTTGCCCCCACTGCCCGAACCGCCGTCACCTGTACGGGAAACGGGACAGATAGCGGCTCTGGAGGGGGGTGCTGCGGGCGCGCCGGGGCTGGACGTCGACGCACTGACGTTCCTCGCCTCGAACGCCGCCGCGACAGCTCGCCGGATGCTCACGGCGGCGGTCTCCCCGGGGCACGGCGCCCGGCCGCTGACGAGGCCGCTGACGATCTGGGAGGACGCGGTTCGGCTTGCGGCCGCCCGTCCCGAGCGTTCGGTGGTCACCCGCCTCGCGGAGGGCTGCGGCCGTACGGAGACCGAACTCGAGGTCGCCGTACGGGCCTGGGAGTTCGGCGGAGTGGAGGCGCTGACTGTCCTTGAGGACGGCTGGTCCCCTTCTGCCGAGACACTCCAGCAGGCAGGTGAACAGCTCGACGCCGCCTGGGGCGAGGAGGAGGCTCGCCCGACGCTGCGGGCCTCGGGCACGCATTGGACCGCGGTGGGAACGGAGGCCCAGCTGCGGTACGGGCCGGACGGCCGGTGGTGGCCCTACCGCAAGCAGGGGCGCGCCTGGTGGCCGGCAGGCGGCCCGGAACGGGACCCGGCGGCCGCCCTGGCGGTCGCGCTGGCCGATGACGAGGAGCAGGGCACCGGGGCGGCCTGAGCACACCTGTGCCGCCGCCCTTGCGAACAAGGGCGGCGGCACAGAGTGGGGGGGGTCCCGTCAGGCGAGGCCTTCCAGGACCGGGAGGTAGCCGCCGGACTGCCCGGCGGCGGTGGGGTGGTAGGACTCGTCCACCGGGAACGTTACGCTGTGCAGCCACTCGTCACCCGAGCAGATCTCGTGTCCGGAGAAGGTCGGGCGTACGTCGCCGAAGCTGAAACCGTGGTCCGCCGCGCGCTTGGCGGTGACATCGTTCAGGTCGTCGGAGGCGGCGTTGATGGCTTCGCGGGACTTCTCGCTGATCCCTACGGCGCAGTCGCCGCCGAGCTTGTAGATGTGGGGGTAGCCCAGCACGACGACCTTCGCCGAGGGCGCCTTCTGGGTGATGGCGTTGTAGACGCTGTCGAGCTTGCCGGGCAGCGTGCTGTTGATGTAGTTGCGGGCTTCCTGGACGCGGGCGAGGCACGCGCTCTCGCCCTGGGTCACGCAGGTGGTCATGGCGTCGGCGAACCCGGCGTCGTTCCCGCCGATGCTGATGCTCACCAGACCGGTGGAGGAGTTGAGGGGGCCGAGCTGGCCGGCGAGCACATCGTCGGTACGCGCGCCGGAGCAGGCCGTGAAGTCGAACGATGAGGGGGAGTTGGCGGCGCTCCAAAGCTTCGGATAGGCGTTGGCGCTCCGCTTGCAGTCGCCTCCCTCGTAGTCACCGGCGCCCACTCCGGAGGAGTAGGAGTCGCCGAGCGCTACATAGCCGGTGGCGGCGGTTTCTTCGGCGGATGCGGTGGCGGCGCCGGAGAGGGAGGAAAGTCCGAGGAAGACGAAGACGGCGGTGGCCGTCGTCGCCCATCTGCGCTGCTTCATGGGGCCTCTCAGGGATAGGCACGGAAGGAACAGCTGTCACATCGATCGCCGCGGATTTACCCCGCCATCGATGCGTCCATGCCAATCGGAGAGGCCCAACTACGCGCGGAGACCCTCGCGTTGGGGCGAGGAAGAGCGCACACCCGGATGCGTCACGCCAGCGATGCGTCCACGGCAGCGGTGGGTCACGCCAGCGGTGCGTCACGCCAGCGGCTTGGACAGCTTCTTCCCCTTACCCGCCGTCAAACTACAGACCACGTAGCTGAGACCCTTGCCGGCGTTCTTCGCTTTCGGATACGAGATGAGCGTTCCGCCCACCGTGCCGCGCGGCTGTTTGGCCGCCTTGTTCCGCAGTACGGTGCGGCAGAGCGAATCGGCCTCGCGCCGTACGGCGTCGTCGGTGCTGTAACTGCCGGTGAGCTTTTTGCGGCTGACCACTTCCGCGTCGTGCGACTGGTCGCAGTCGCGGGTCACCACGGCGCCCTCGCGATCCTTGGAGCGGTTGTAGCAGTCACCCTCGTGGAGCAGGAAGGCAGGCAGCGGCACGTCACTGGCGTTCGCGTCGGGGTCCTTGGATGGCAGTGCGTCGTCCTCGCCCGGCGTCGGGAAGTCGGTCGCCTCGCCGTCATCCTCCGAGGGCTCTTCGGAGGGCTCCTCGGTCGGCTCGCCGGACTCGTCGGAGGGTGAGGGCGACTGTTCCGCCGATGGCTTGCTGTCGGCGGAGTCACCGGTGCCCGACCCGTTTCCGGTCAGATAGACGACGGACGCGGTGATGAGCGCGAGCGCGACGACTGCCGCAGCGACGACCGCCGCCACCGTCTTCCCTCTGTTGCGTCCCGGTGGCGGAGGCGGCCAGCCGCCAGGCGTCGGCGAGCCCAGACCGCCGGACCCCGGAGGCCCGAAGCCGCCCGGCGGCTGCGCGGGAGGCGGCGGGGTGCCGGCAGGCGGGTGGTTCGGCGGCGGTGGCATCGTCATGGCCATCACTGTGTCATGTTGCGCTCACCCTACGCATTTTGGTTAACAAGTAGGCATGCGAAAGGGCCTGTTGGTGGGAGAGAAACAACAAGAACCAACAGAAACCGAGGAGATGAATGAGCACTGCCCCGTCGGCCGGTCCGCCCCGATCCTCGACTCGGCCGCCTGTGCCGTACTACGAGGACGTCTCCCCGGAAACCGGCTGTCTGCCACCGCGCGCATGGACACCAGGATCGGACGCGCGATCCCTCACGCTGACCGGCACCGTATGGAAGTTCCGCCTCTCCCCTACCGCCGACCGGTACAGCGACGCGTTCGCCGACCCGCATTACGACGACACCCAGTGGGCTGAACTGCCCGTTCCCTCCCACTGGGTGCTGCACGGGCACGGTGCGCCTGCCTACACGAATGTCCGCTACCCCTTCCCCGTCGATCCGCCCCGCGTTCCCGAAGAGAACCCGACAGGCGACCACCGGTATGTCTTCGATCTGCCGGACGACTGGCCGCTGCCCACGGACGAGGCGGACGCCGCGCCGCGCGATCCCTCGGTGAACGACCCCGGCGAGACACTGCTGCGCTTCGAAGGAGTGGAGTCGTGCGCGCGTATCTGGCTGAACGGACAGGAGCTCGGAACGTTCCAGGGCTCCCGGCTGCCACACGAGTTCGCCGTCGGAGCACTGCTGCGACCACACGGCAATGTGCTGGCTGTCCGGATGCACCAGTGGTCCGCCGGAAGCTACCTGGAGGACCAGGACATGTGGTGGCTGCCGGGCATCTTCCGGGACGTCACCCTTTTGCACCGCCCGCCCGGTGCAGTGCGCGACCACACTGTGCACGCCGACTACGACCACACCACCGGCCGCGGCACACTGCGCGTCGAAAGCGCCCCACCGGGGCGGATCACCGTACCGGAGCTGGGGTGGGAGCTGCGCACCGGCGAGACGGCCAGTGGGCAGGTCGAACCCTGGAGCGCGGAGTCGCCCCGGCTCTACGACGCCGAACTGGAAGTCGGCGATGAGCGGATCGCGCTGCGCATCGGCTTCCGCACCGTGGTGATGGAGGACGGGCTGTTCAAGGTCAACGGCAGCAGGGTGCTGCTACGCGGCGTCAACCGGCACGAGTTCCACCCGGAGACCGGGCGCGTTGTAGACAGCGAGACCATGTGGCGCGATCTGGTGCTGATGAAGCAGCACAACATCAACGCCGTCCGCACCAGCCACTACCCACCGCACCCCGCCTTCCTCGACCTGTGCGACGAGCTGGGCCTGTGGGTGGTGGACGAATGCGACCTGGAGACGCACGGTTTCGTCGAACTCGGCGACACGCGCAACCCCGTGGCCGACGAACGGTGGACGCCCGCCCTGCTCGACCGGGCGGCCCGCATGGTCGAGCGGGACAAGAACCACCCCTCCGTCGTCATCTGGTCGCTCGGCAACGAGTGCGGCGCAGGTGCAGGTCTGACGGCGATGGCCCGCCGGATCCGGCAGCTGGACCCGTCCCGGCCCCTCCACTACGAGGGCGACCACACCTGCCCGGACAGCGATTTCTACTCCCGTATGTATCTGCCGCACGACGGAGTCGATCTGGTGGGGCAGCGCAAGGAACCCGCCCTGGAGGATGCCGCACAGGACGCACGCCGCCGCACGCTGCCGTTCATCCTGTGCGAGTACGCACACGCCATGGGCAACGGCCCGGGCGGACTGAGCGAGTACCAGCGGCTCTTCGAGACGTACGAGCGCTGCCAGGGCGGTTTCGTATGGGAGTGGATCGACCACGGTCTTGCGCGGCGCACCGAGGACGGGCGGACCTGGTTCGCCTACGGAGGCGACTTCGGCGAGGAGGTGCACGACGGCAACTTCGTGTGCGACGGGCTCGTCTTCCCGGACCGCGTCCCCTCGCCCGGACTTGTCGAGTACAAGAAGGTGATCGAACCCGTTCGGATCGGTCCCGGGACGGCGCCCGGCAGCGTGCTGGTCACCAACCGGCACGACTTCATCGACCTGTCCCACCTGGCCCTGGAGTGGTCGTACGAGATCGAGGGTGAGCAGGTGAGCGGTGGCATGCTGCCGCTGCCGGAGGGGCCGGTGCCGCCAGGGCGCTCCGTGGAACTGCCGTTGCCCTCCCCGCCGGAGACAGTGCGGTCCGGCGAGGCATGGTGGACCGTGCGCGCGGTCCTCGCTCACGGGACTGCCTGGGCCGACCGGGGGCACCCGGTCGCCTGGGGACAGCTGCGCGCGGCCGAGCCGGAGTACCCACCGGCCGCCACCCTCCCCTCGGTACCGGCCGCACCACGCCGCCACGAGGCGCCGGACGGCGCCGAGAAACGCGAGGGCGGCGGCGGGCAGATCCGGCTGGGTCCGGCCGTCTTCGCGGCGGACAGCGGCGCTCTGCTGCGACTCGGTGGCATCCCTCTCCAGAGCCCGAGGCTCGATGTGTGGCGGGCGACCACCGACAACGACGACGGCGCCCCATGGCAGCCGGACGTGCGAAACGGCCCACTGTGGCGCCGTCACGGGCTGCACCGGATGCGGCACAGGACCGACAGTGTGGAACTGACGCCTGGTGCGCTCGTCGTCCGCACCCGGGTGGCCCCTGCGGCCTCCCCGCTGGGCCTCCGTACTGTGTACCGGTGGTCGGGAACCGTCGACAGGGTGCGGCTCACGGTCACGGTCGAGCCGGAGGGCGACTGGGACTTCCCGCTGCCCAGGCTGGGCGTGCGGCTGGGGCTGCCGTCCGGCTACGACCACGCGGCGTGGTTCGGCGGCGGCCCTGGCGAGGGTTACCCGGACACCGCAGCTGCGGCGCGTACCGGACTGTGGCGCAGCACTGTGGACGCGCTCCAGACGCCCTATGTGCGCCCCCAGGAGAACGGCGCGCGACCGGACGTTCGCTGGGTCGAGCTGACACGCGGCCCGGAGGGGTCGGGACTGAGAGTCGAGGCCGACGGGGCGACATGCTGGTTCACGGCGCGCCGCTGGACGACCGAGCAGCTGGACGCCGCCGAGCACACCACGGATCTCGTCCCCGGGGAGACGGTGTGGGTCAACCTCGACCACGGGATGCACGGCATCGGCTCACAGTCGTGCGGACCGGGCGTGCTGCCGCAACACCAGCTCACCGCGGAGCCGGCGGAGTTCGGGTTCACCTTCCTGGAGACGGCGTCCCGGAGGTGACAGGAGATCACTTCCGGGAGGTGACGGGGAAGCCGGGCGGGGCGGTTCCACCGCCCCGCCCGGCCTGTCCCCCACACTCACTTGACCCCGACGCCGCCGTACCCGATGTGCTTGGCAAGGTCGGCACCCGTCGGCACCGGCCCGTCCGGCCGCCACAGCGGCAGCTGGACCACGCCGGGCTCCAGCAAGTCGAAGCCCTCGAAGAAGGCGCAGATCTCGCCCTTCGTCCGCCACTGGGCGCTGGCGGTTGATTCCTCGTTGTAGACCTTCTCGACCTTGCCGAAGCCGTCACTCTCCTTGAAGTCCGCTGTGGCGTGACTGAGGATCAGATAGCTTCCGGCAGGGAGCCGTTCGGTCATAGTGCGCACAATGTCCGCCGCGCCCTCGTCATCGGTGATGAAGTGCATCACCGCGAGCAGCATCAGTGCGACCGGTTCGCCGAAATCGATGAGCTCCTTGGTGACGGGGTGATCGAGGATCCCGGCCGGGTCCTTGAGGTCGGCGAGCACGAACCCGGCGTTGCCGGAGTTGGTCAGCTTCGCTCCCGCGTAGGTCGACACGATCGGGTCGTTGTCCACATAGGCCACCCGCACGTCCGGGTTCACCTGCCGGGCCACCTCATGGGTGTTGGGCGAGGTGGGGATGCCGGTGCCGATGTCGATGATCTGGCGGATCCCGCTGCCGACAGCCGTCCGCACCGCCCGGTGCATGAAATCGCGGTTGCTACGGGCCGTGACGGCAAGCTCCGGTAGCGCGTCGAGAACTCTCTGGGCCGCGTCCCTGTCGGCCTCGTAGTTGTCCTTTCCACCGAGGTAGTAGTCGTACATCCGGGCCGGGTGCGGCCTGGTGGTGTCTATCTGCTCCGGGCTGAAACCAGCCTCCGACACGTGCTTCTCCATCTCATCGGTCTGTCCGGACCGGGGCCTGCGCGGTCCGGTGCTGTGCTCAGGCGACCAAGAAGTCGGCTTCCCCCGCCTTGGCCGCCTGGATGAAACCTGAGATGTCACTCCGGCTGCAGATGAGCGCCGGGCCGTCGGGATCGGTGGACTGGCGCAGCGCGACGCGGCCGTCGGCGAGCTTGAGCGCCTCCACGCAGCTGCCGCCGTTGCCCCCGCTCCACGGCTTGCGCCAGCCCTCGCTGCCCAGGTGTGCGGCAGGCATCCCGTTGTAGATACGACCCATGGTTCAGAACTCCTTGCGCAGTGCACTCAGGACCGCCCTGGTCCGCACCAGCGGCACGGCCTGGGCGCTCATCCGGTCCAGTGCCTCGAGGAACACGCTGACGTCGTCGCGCTGGTCGAAATAGACCGCACCTACAAGGCTCTCGGCGCAGACCATGTCCGGCAGTTCGTCGAGAGGGAACCGGAAAAGGTGGAAGGGGCCGTACATGGCCGGATGCGGACCCGCGCTGAACGGCATTATCTGCAACGCCACGTTCGGCCGCTGGGTGACCTGGATGAGGTGGTCGATCTGCTCGCGCATCACTTCCGGAGAGCCCAGTGGGCGCCGTAGCACCGTCTCGTCGATGACGGCCCACAGCAGCGGAGGGTTGTTCTCCCGGGTGAGCACTGTCTGGCGCTCCATACGCAGTGCCACTCCCCGTTTGATCTCCGCCTCGGGGGCGTGCGGCATGCCCGCGCGCAGCACCGCCCTTGCGTAGCTCTCGGTCTGGAGCAGACCCGGCACATAGTGCGGCTCGTACGCGCGGATGACCTCGGACTCGCTCTCCAGGCTCACGAAGACGCTGAACCACTCGGGCAGCACATCGCGGTACCGGTGCCACCAGCCGGGCTGATTCGCCTCACGGGCGAGCGAGACAAAACCGTCGATCTCGCCCGGATCGGTCACACCGTAGGTGCGCAGCAGTTTCTCGACATAGGGGACCTTGAGCCCGACCTCGGCCTTCTCCATCCGGCGGATGGTGGCGTGAGTGACATCGAGAGCCCTGGCCGCCTGCTCGAAGGTCACTCCCGCGCTCTCACGCAGGTGCTGGAGTCTCTTCCCCAGCACCACACGCAGCACGGTGGGCGCCGCACCGCCCGTCCGTGAGTCCGCCACAGCCGCTCCCCTCAACTGACTTCGGTAAGAGGAAGTTTGGCATGTGCCAGCTCTCAAGCACACCCTGTCAAACGCACTTCTGCAATTTACAGATTGATCCTTGCCATACGCGAGTGACGAACCGCATAGTGGACCTGTGGCTGCCCCCCATGACGCCCTGCCTTTAGAACACCGGCTTGACGGCGCACCGACGACCCGTCCGCTGCGCGACGCCTTCCACCTGCCGGCCCGCGACACCTCTGTGGCCCTGGCACGCGCGCGTGTGCTGGAGAGACTGCGCGAGTGGTACGTCGACGACGAGTCCAATGCCGACGCCCAGCTGCTGATGTCGGAGCTGTTCACCAACGCTGTGCGGCACACCGACAGCGAGAAGGTCAGCTGCGAGCTGTGGGTCATCGGGGTGCGACTGCGCCTGGAAGTGGCGGACGAGGGCGGCGGCACCTCGCTCATGCGGGTCGAGGACGCGGACCGCGGCCGGACCGGCGACGACGAGCGGGAGAACGGGAGGGGCCTGCTGCTGGTGAGCGTACTCGCCGACGACTGGGGCATACGCAAGGCCCGCATGGGCGGCTCCGAGGGAGTGACGGGGCACGCCGTGTGGGCCGAGCTGGAATGCCACAGGACACACGACTGACAACAGACGCAGAGCTGACACCGAACACACAGCTGACATCGCCTCGCGCCGATGGCAGGATGCACGGCATTTACCAGCCATGATCGGGCTCCATTGCCGACCTGTCCCCCTTGTGGAGGCGCTGTGTCCGCACGATCCGCGCGTAAGCGACAGCACCGGATATCCCTGACGGCAGTACTGACGGCCGCACTCCTGACGGCCGTCACCGCCTGCTCCAGCACCAAGACCTCCGGCAAGGGCGGTGACGAGGTGCAGCTGGTGGCCGCGGGCAAGCTCACCACCTGCACCCACCTTCCGTACGAACCCTTCCAGTTCAAGCAGGGCAAGAAGATCGTCGGGTTCGACGTCGACCTGGTCGATCTGGTCGCCAAGGACCTCAAGGTCGAGCAGAAGATCGTGGACACCCCCTTCGAGGGCATCCAGACCGGCGAGGACCTGAACGCGAGCAAGTGCGATCTGGCCGCGGCGGGCATGACCATCACCCCTGTCCGCGAGAAGAACCTCGACTTCTCCGCCCCCTACTTCGAGGCGACCCAGGCCCTCCTCGTCAAGAAGGACAAGAAGTACGACTCCCTCGATGACCTCAAGGGCAAAGAGCTGGGCGTCCAGCAGTCCACCACGGGCGAGGAGTACGCCAAGAAGCACGCCAAGGGCGTCACTACGCGCCAGTACGAGGACCTCGGACTGCTGCTGACCGCCGTCAAAACCGGCCAGGTCGACGCCGGTATCAATGACAACGGTGTGCTCTACGACTACGCCAGGAAGAACCCGGACACCAAGGTCACCACGGAGTTCGACACCGGCGAGCAGTACGGCATCGGTGTACGGACCGGGAACGACGCGCTGCGCAAGCAGATCAACAAAACGCTCAAGAAGGCCAAGGCGGACAAGCGCTACGACAAGATCTACAAGAAGTGGTTCGGCACGGAGCCCAAGAAATGAGCCGCCGTAACCGCACCCGCGCCATCCGCGCCGCGCAGTACGGCGTCCTGCTGATCGTCGTTCTGGTCTTCGTGTTCGCCGCTGACTGGGGCGAGCTGCGCCGGGCGTTCTTCGACGTCGAGGTGGCCAAGGAGCAGTTCCCGGAAGTCGTGACGACCGCACTGGTCAACACGGTTGTCTATACGGTGCTCGGTTTCACCTTCGGGCTCGGACTGGGGCTGCTGCTGGCGCTGATGCGGCTGTCGCAGGTGCTGCCGTACCGCTGGCTGGCCGTCGCCTACATCGAGTTCTTCCGGGGCGTACCGGCGCTGCTGGTGTTCATCGCGCTCGGTTTCGGCGTACCGCTGGCCTTCCAGGTGTCCATCAACCAGTACGTGACGGTGATGCTGGCCCTGGGCCTGGTGGGTGCGGCTTATATGGCGGAGACGATCCGTGCGGGTATCCAGGCTGTCCCCAAGGGGCAGACGGAGGCGGCACGTTCTCTGGGCATGTCCTCAGCCAGGGCGATGGTCTCCATCGTCATTCCGCAGGCGTTCCGCATCGTGCTGCCGCCGCTGGCCAACGAGCTCATTCTGCTCACCAAGGACTCCTCGCTCGTCTACCTTCTCGGACTGTCGATGGACCAGTACGAGCTGGCCAAGTTCGGCCGGGACGCGCTCAACCAGCACCGCAGCCTCACTCCGATCCTGATCGCGGGGCTGTTCTATCTGGCCATCACGCTGCCACTGGGACATCTGGTGCGCCGCCTGGAGGCCCGTACGGCGAAGGCGAGGTGACCGGGGTGAGCGAGGTGACCGGAACGAACGCAACGGGCGGAACGAAGGGAACGAAAGGAACGAACGGGGACGGCGCGGCGGCCATCGAGGTCGAGGGACTGCGCAAGTTCTTCGGTGAGCTGGAAGTCCTCCGCGGTATCGACATCACCGTGCGGCGCGGTGAGGTGGTCTGTGTCATCGGCCCGTCGGGGTCTGGAAAGTCGACGCTGCTGCGCTGTGTGAACCTGCTGGAGGAGCCGACGTCCGGCACGGTGCGTGTCGCCGGCACCGAGGTCACCGATCCGGAAGTGGACATCGACCGGGTCCGGCGCCGGATCGGCATGGTCTTCCAGGCGTTCAATCTCTTCCCCCATCTGACAGCGCTGGGCAATCTGACCATCGCGCAGCAGCGTGTGCTGGGGCGCGGCAAGGCGGAGGCGGAGGAGGTGGCCCGGCGCAACCTGCGCCGCGTGGGGCTGACCGAGAAGGAGACCAGCTACCCCGCCCAGCTCTCCGGCGGCCAGCAGCAGCGGGTGGCGATCGCCCGCGCGCTGTCCATGGGTCCCGATCTGATGCTGTTCGACGAGCCGACCTCGGCGCTGGACCCGGAGCTGGTCGGCGATGTGCTGGCAGTGATGCGCGGACTGGCCGACGACGGGATGACCATGCTGGTCGTCACCCATGAGATGAGCTTTGCCCGGGAGGTCGCCGACCGGGTGATCTTCATGGACGACGGGCTCGTCGTCGAGGAGGGCCCCCCGGACCGGGTCGTGGGCGATCCGCAGCACGCGCGCACCCGCGCGTTCCTCGCCCGGGTGCTCGATCCGGCGGCCGCGGACGTGCTGGAGGGCGGCTCGCCGGGACCGCCGGAGCCGGACGAGGACCGCGAGGAGGTGCGGAAACAGCAGCCCCGGTAGCGGCCGCCCGCGGGGGAATGGCTCCGTCCGCCATGCTGGAGGGAGCAGGCTGTCAGACCCGTGCTCTACATTCACTCTCATCGACGACGAGTGTTTCGCCGGTGCCGTTGGGTGACCGGAGCAGACGAAAGGCAGGGACGATGGCAGACAGCCCCCGTACGGCGGACGCTCCCGTGGACCAGCCCCTCGGCAGTGCCGAGGAGCTGCTGGAGCAGGCGAAGCCGTACCGCAACGAACTGCTGGCGCACTGCTATCGGATGCTGGGGTCGGTGCACGACGCCGAGGATCTGGTGCAGGACACCTATCTGCGGGCGTGGCGGGCCGGCGATCGCTTCGAGGGCAGATCCTCGTTGCGCACCTGGCTGTACAGAATCGCCACCAACGCGTGTCTGACCGCGATCGAGCAGCGTGGCCGGCGCCCGATGCCCTCCGGCCTCGGCGCGCCCAGCGACGACCCCGAGCGCCCGGTGACCGAGTCGCCGGAGGTGCCCTGGCTGGAGCCGATCCCGGACGCGATGTTCTCGGGGTCCGGGCCCACGGACCCCGCCTCCGTGGTGGTGAACCGCTCCTCGATGAGGCTGGCGCTGGTGGCCGCCCTCCAGCACCTGCCGACCCGGCAGCGTGTCGTCTTGCTGCTGCGGGATGTGCTCAAGTGGCGGGCGGCCGAGGTCGCCGAACTGCTCGGTACGTCGACGGCGAGCGTGAACAGCGCCCTGCAACGGGCCCGTGCGCAGCTCGAACAGGTGGCACCGGTGGAGGAGGAGCTGGCCGAGCCCACCGACCCGGCGGCGCGCGAGCTGCTGGACCGGTATGCGGCAGCGTTCGAGCGCTCCGACGTGACGGCCATCGTGGATCTGTTCAAGGAGGACGCCGTCTGGGAGATGCCTCCCTTCCCGCAGTGGTTCCGCGGCCGGGAGAACATCGTGCGGCTCATCGGGGCCCAGTGCCCCATCGGTCGCGACGAGGGCCTCATGCTGCCGACCTCGGCCAACGGCCAGCCCGCCTTCGGGCTCTACAACCTGCGGGAGGACGGCATATACCGGCCGTTCCACCTCCAGGTGCTCACGCTGAGGGACGGACAGGTCGCCCACGTGGGTGCCTTCTTCGGGGACGACCTGTTCGCGACGTTCGGCCTGCCGGCCCAGCTCAGCGCGGCGGAGGCCGCAGCACGGCGCTGAGCCGACGCCTGGTGCCGAGCCACCGCGCTCGGCACCGGGCGACCGCACGACCTGGGAAGAGCGGGGATCAGACACCCAGCAGGTGGTCCATGGCCAGCTGGTCGAGGTGTTCGAAGGCCATGCCCCGCTGGGCAGCCGCCTCGATGTCGAAGTCCTCGTAGGCTGTGCGGTCGGCCAGCAGGGCGCTGGGCGTCTCGTCCCGGTCGAGCGTCGGCCGGGTGAGTTCGTCCAGCCGGGAGGCCCGCAGTGCCTCCTGGACGGCGGGGTCGGCGCGGAAGGCGGCGGCGCGCTCGCGCAGGATGAGGTAGTTGCGCATACAGCCCGCCGCCGAGGCCCACACTCCTGCGGTGTCCTCGGTACGCGGCGGCTTGAAGTCGAAGTGGCGCGGCCCGTCGTAGCCTCCGCTCTCCAACAGGTCGACCAGCCAGAACGCGGCCCGCAGGTCCCCCGCGCCGAACCGCAGGTCCTGGTCGTACTTGATGCCGGACTGGCCGTTGAGGTCCAGGTGGAAGAGCTTGCCCGCCCACATGGCCTGGGCGATGGCGTGCGGGTAGTTGAGCCCGGCCATCTGCTCGTGCCCGACTTCCGGGTTGACGCCGAAGAGCTCGGGCCGCTCGAGGCGTTCGATGAAGGCGAGCGCGTGGCCGACGGTCGGCAGCAGGATGTCGCCGCGCGGCTCGTTGGGCTTCGGCTCAAGCGCGAAGCGGAGGCCGTAGCCCTGCTCGGTGACGTACTCGGCCAGTAGGTCGAAGGCTTCCTTCATTCGGTCGAGTGCTGCCCGGATGTCCTTGGCGGCACCGGATTCGGAGCCTTCCCTGCCGCCCCAGGCGACGTAGGTGTGAGCGCCCAGTTCGGCTGCCAGATCGATGTTGCGCATCGTCTTACGCAGGGCGAAGCGCCGTACGTCGCGGTCGTTGGCCGTGAACGCGCCGTCCTTGAAGACGGGGTGGGTGAACAGGTTCGTCGTCGCCATGGGCACCGTCATGCCTGTCGCGTCGAGTGCCTGGCGGAACCGTTTGACGTGCGCGTCCCGTTCGCCCTCGGGGGCGCCGAACGGGATGAGGTCGTCGTCGTGGAACGTCACTCCGCAGGCGCCCAGTTCGGCGAGGCGGTGCACCGACTCGACCGGGTCGAGCGGCGCCCTGGTGGCGTCTCCGAACGGGTCCCGGCCCTGCCAGCCCACCGTCCACAGGCCGAAGCTGAACTTATCCGCCGGTACGGGCTCGTAGCTCATCCTGCCGTTCCTCTCCCCTGCACCTCCCGCGCCGTCACCCCTGTGAGAACACCCAGGCACTGCGACGCGAGGCTATTCGTCATGGCCGTTTACAAATTAGTATGCGCACAGCATCGGCAGCCAGGGAAGGGAGCGGCAGGCCATGAGCGCACCGGAAGGCCCGTTCGTCATCGGGGTCGACAGCTCGACCCAGTCCACCAAGGCCCTCGTGGTGGACGCCGCGACCGGCCAGGTGGTCGCCCGGGGCCAGGCCCCGCACACCGTCTCCCCGGGCGACCGGCGCGAGACGGACCCCGAGGAGTGGTGGCAGGCGTTCCGTACCGCGGTGGGACAGTGCGGACGAGCCGCGAGTGAGGCGGCGGCCGTCTCTGTCGCGGGCCAGCAGCACGGTCTGGTGACACTGGACGCCGCAGGCCGCCCGGTACGCCCCGCGCTGCTGTGGAACGACGTTCGGTCGGCTCCCCAGCGGGACCGCCTGGTGGCCGGTCTCGGTGGCCCGAAGGCGTGGGCCGAGCGCGTCGGCAGCGTGCCCCCGCCGGCCTTCACGGTCACCAAGTGGGCCTGGCTGAAGGAGAACGAACCAGCAGCGGCCCGCTCGACCGCAGCCGTGCGGCTGCCGCACGACTTCCTGACCGAGCGACTGACCGGGGAGGCGAGCACCGACAGAGGTGACGCCTCGGGCACCGGGTGGTGGGCCTCGGCGACCGAGTCCTACGACGAGGAAATTCTGCGGCTCGCCGAACTGGACCCCGCGCTCCTGCCCCCCGTGCGCGGCAGCGGTGAGGCGGCGGGCACGGTTCGGGAGACGGAGGACGGGTTCCTCACGCCGGGCACCCTGGTGGCCACCGGCACCGGGGACAACATGGCCGCGGCACTCGGCCTGGGTCTGGTGCCCGGGCAACCGGTTCTCAGCCTGGGCACCTCCGGCACGGTGTACGCCGTCTCCAGCCGCCGACCCGCCGACCCCACGGGGACCGTAGCGGGCTTCGCGGACGCCCACACCGGCTGGCTCCCGCTGGCCTGCACCCTCAACTGCACCCTGGCAGTGGACCGGATGGCCGCGCTTCTCTCCCGGGACCGCGAGGACGTGGAGACAGGCGGGCAGGTCACCGCCCTGCCCTTCCTCGACGGTGAGCGCACCCCTGACCTCCCGTACGCCAGCGGACTGCTGACCGGCCTCCAGCACGCCACCACGGGCGGCCAGGTGCTCCAGGCCGCCTACGACGGCGCTGTCTTCGCACTGCTGCGCGCACTCGACCTCGTCCTGGCCGAGGGTGGCGACACCGGTACGGCGCAGGAGGCGCCACTGTTGCTGATCGGCGGGGGCGCCAAAGGCACGGCCTGGCGGGAGACGGTACGGCGGCTGTCGGGGCGGGCCGTTCAGGTGCCGAGTGCGCAGGAGTTGGTCGCGCTGGGAGCCGCGGCGCAGGCCGCGGGGCTGCTGCTGGGCGAGGACCCGGCCGCCGTCGCCCGCCGCTGGCGCACCACCGAGGGCGCCTCGTACGAACCGGTCGAACGTGACGAGGACACGCTGTCCCGGCTCGCGGAGACCTTGGAGGACGCCGGAGCGCTGCTCGGGAGACGGCCGTGAACGTGTAACCGGTGCGGCCGGCGCACCAGTGGTCAGCAGCCTCCCTGCAACAGTCGCCCCTATTGCGGTCGCCCGACCGCAGCCAGCGGCGAGCCGTCGGTTCACCTCGGAAGGATCCCTTCATGGCAGCTCAGCCGCCCAGCTCCCAGCGGGAGATACGCAGGCGCAATCTGTCGCGCGTGCTGTACGCGGTGGCCGAGCAGGGGCCCTCCTCCCGTGCGGCTGTTGCCGCACGGCTGGGGCTGACCCGTACGGCAGTCTCCACACTCGTCGACGAACTGCTGCGCAGCGGTCTGCTCACCGAGCAGGGGCCGACGCCGCCCGACGGCGGACCCGGCCGCCCCGGCACCGCGCTCGCGCTCACCGACAGCGGACCGTGCGGGCTGGGTGCGGAGATCGGGGTCGATCATCTCGCCGTCTGCGCGGTAGATGTACGCGGCCAGGTGCGCGCCCGCAGGGAGACCGGATCGGAGGGCAGGAACAGCCGCCCGGCGGCGGTGCTGGCCCGGCTGCGGGAGCTGGTGGACGAGGTGGCCGTACAGGCCCGCGAGCTCGAACTGAGCCCGGCCGCTCTCGCGGTCGCGGTGCCCGGCCTGGTCGCCCGGGGAACGTCGACAGTCGTCCACGCCCCGAACCTGGGCTGGCACGACACGGACATCGCTCCCGCGCTCGCTCAGGTGGGGACGGTGGGGGAAGAGACGGGGCCAGGAGCGGCGCCAGCGGCGGGTGGATCGCTGCCGCTCATCGTCGACAACGAGGCCAATCTCGGGGCACTGGCCGAACTGTGGCTGGACAGCGGCAGAGTCCCCCGCGACTTCGTGCACGTATCGGCGGAGGTCGGCATCGGTGCCGCAGTGGTGCTCGACGGCGAACTGCTGTGCGGTAATCGGGGGTTCGCGGGCGAGATCGGCCATATGCCCGTTCGGCCGGACGGGCCACGCTGCGCCTGCGGGGGCACGGGCTGCCTGGAGCAGTACGCGGGCGAGTTGGCACTGCTGCACGCTGCGGGGATCGCCACCGACGGCCCCAGGGACGACGCGCTCGATACCCTCCGGGACCGCGCGGCCTCAGGGGACGAACGGGCGCTGCGCGCGCTCGAGGAGGCCGGGGCAGCGCTGGGGCTCGTGCTGGCCGGGACAGTCAACCTGCTGGACCCCCGTGCCCTGGTGCTGGGTGGCGTCCTGGCACGGTTCGCACCGTGGCTGCGACCGTCACTGGAGAGGGAACTGGTGGAGCGTACGGCGGCACCCGGAGCGCCACCTGAGTTGCTCGTCTCGGGACTGGGCGCGGACGGACCGCTGCTGGGGGCTGCCCATACGGCCGTGCGTGAGGTACTGAACGACCCGTTGTCGTACCGGGCCGCAAACGGGGGATAACTATCTGGGCAGTGGAGTGACTGTCCGTGGAGCGACCACAGGTCGGTCCAATGGCACACTCCGACGGCCCTTGGCAGCCTCCCACACGGCTGCCATCATCAACGCGCGTCAACTCGCGCTGCACGTGCCCCCATTACTCCTCCATTCCCCCCACTGGGAGACACGATGGACTCAGCACGCCAGTACCACGCATCCGCACAGGCACGCCCGCACCTCCCCTCACGCCGCGCACTACTGCGCGGCGGGGCAGGCTTCACCCTCGCCGCCGGGCTGGCCGGCGCCTCACTCGTCTCGGGCGGAGCCGCGGTGGCCCGCTCCAGAGGCCCGCGAGCCGTCGACTACCCCAAGGCCGAGTGGATCCCGGCGTCCACGTCCAACTACACAAACGCGAACCGGCCGACGCAGTACCCGATCGAGTTCTTGGTCATCCACGTCACTCAGGAGTACTACGACGACACGCTGGCCATCTTCCAGAACCCCGACAAGGCCGTCTCCTCGCACTACGTGGTGCGTTCCGCCGACGGCCATGTCGCCCAGATGGTGCGCGAGAAGAACGTGGCCTGGCACGCGGGCAACTGGAACTACAACACCCGCAGCGTCGGCATCGAGCACGAGGGCTGGATCGACGAGCCGGACAAGTGGTTCACGGAGACGATGTACAAGGCGTCGGCCGCGCTGGCAGCGGATGTCTGCCGGCGCCACAACATCCCGGTCGACCGCCAGCACATCATCGGCCACAACGAGGTCCCCGGCGCCACCCACACCGACCCCGGCCCGCACTGGGACTGGGCGCACTACATGGAGCTCATCAAGGCACAGTAGAGGAGCGCGAGTTACGACGAACGCGGCACGGTCCGACGGTTCACGCTCGTGGCATCCGACAGATGACACTCATGGCACAAGGCCAACAGGTGACCGCTCGCGGGCCCGGAAGCCCGGCCGACCGGGCCCGCGCGACTCCCAAGGCGGTTCTGGACCGTTCGCGCTGCCCACCCGGTGGTAGCAGCGCACGCCTCGGCGTGCGAACGACGCGGCGAGCCAACAGGCTGTCCTCATACGCCAGTTCGGCCGCGTGGCCGCCCGGGCACGCAAGCACTTCAACCCATCGTGTGACTGCTGCCCGTAAGTCTTCTGCGCGCTACGCACTCCCCTCCATCCTCAGCATGTGCGACGACGGGACAGCAGGCAGAACACCAGGCGGGACGAGAGCCGCAGCAGACGGCAGACGCTGACTGCGGCCGCACTCGCGTGCGCGGCGCTCGGTACGGCGGCGGGAACGGTGGTCGTAGCCACCGACTCGTCTGCCGCACAGCCGGCGGACCGGCACGCGCCAGTCGCACCTGCGGCGGCACCATCACTGCCGACAGCGGCGGCTCCCCTGCCGACAACAGCGGCTCCACCTCCCCTGCCGACAGCGGCTTCCCTGCCGACGGCGACAGGACCCCTGCCGACGGCGGCGGCGCCACTGCCGACGAGTGCCGTACAGGGCCCCGTTCCTGATCCCGATGAAGGCGCCCGCCTCTCCGTCGACGCGGACGGCACTCACGTGAACGCGACAGCCGGACGGCCAGACGGCTGCCCGGGGGCTTCCATGACGGTGCAGACCGCGGACGGCGTCAACCTGCACCTCTGGGCAGGGCACCGGCCGTGCGCCCCGCGCCCGCCGCGCCCCACGCCACCACCCGTACCCTCACCGACGCCGCCGCCGAAGCCGAGCCCTCCCCCGCCCACTCCGGCCTCGCCTTCCCCCTCCCACACACCGTCGAAGACCCCGGCTCCGAAGCCGCCCGAGCCCGCGGAAGCGGCGCCCGTCCGGCACCAAACCGACGCCGCTCGACCGAAGCCCTCGCCCAAGCCCGCACGGAAGTCGCCCTCCCCGTCCACCCCGGAACCAGCCCCCTCGCGCAGCGTGCTCGCGGCCCCGCGACAGCCGGTACCTGACCGCCAGCGGCCCGACGGCAGCATGTCCATGGTCACCCGCACGCTGCTGATCGTCGCTCCGGCCGTGCTTGCGGCCGCCGCACTGCGCCCACGCACCAACAGCACGAGGCAAGCGGCGGCCGGTAACGCCTCCGGAGCGAGCAGCGGCTGAAGACTTTCCCCGCCCTCCCCGCTCCGTGCGGCAATCCCCGGTGCCACTGCTGCACCCTCACCAACCCGCCCTACCGTCCAGCCGGTTCGCGCTCTGTGGAGGCCCTGTTGTCCGAATGGCTCATGCTGACCCTCAGCCTGGTCGCCGCCTGCCTGGTGGTTGTCGCGGTCGTCGTCCTCAGACGCCGACGCGCCGCCACGGAGGATCCGTCCGAGACCCCGGACGTCATCGAGTACATGACGATGATGATCGGCGTGGTCTACGCCATCGTCCTGGGCCTGGCGATCGCCGGGGTCTGGGAGGCACGCAACGCAGCGGAGGAGGCCGTGACGCAGGAGGCGCAGGCGCTGCACGAGGTGAGCGAACGGGTGGGCGTCTATCCCGCCGACGAACGCGACCGCGTGCGGAAGGACATCAACTCCTATGTGCGGTACGCCGTCACGACCGAGTGGTCGCACATGGTCGAACACGGCGAACTCACCGACCGGGGTGCCCGAATGCTCGACCGGCTTCGCGAGGACGTGGCCTCCTACGAGCCGACGAACAACCAGGAGGCGCAGTCGTATCAGGCAGTGGTCGACCAGGTCGCCGAGGCCGACACCGCGCGTACCGAACGCGGATCGAGCGCCGGGCCGACGATGCCGGGAGTGGTGTGGATCGGGCTGTACGCGGGTGCCGTAGTCGCCGTGGGCATGCTCTTCGCGCTCCAGATCCAGCGCTCGGGCAGGGAGCTGATTCTCGCAGGCATCTTCAGCGCCTTGATCGCGTTCCTGCTGTTCCTCGTCTGGCACTTCGACGCACCGTTCGCCCGTGGTCTCGATGAGCCGACGGAAACGTTCGCGACGCTGTTCCCGCAGGCCACCGGCTCCTCGGGCTGAGCGGGCTGAGCGCGGATGGGCCGGATGCGCCCGATGAACGGCGCTGGACACCCGGGCCTCGTCGTCTCCCCCGCCGTCTCCTCCGGTGCGGAGGCGGGTGAGATGCTGGCGGTACCCAGAGGCGAGAGATCACAAAGGAGTCCGGGTGTCCCTGCTCTTCCCCGCGCTGCACACGGCGTCCCCGCATACGGCGCTGCGCTTCGGAGACCGAGCCCTCAGCTACCGTCAGCTGGCTGCCGTGGCGAGCGGTCTGGCCGCCCGGCTCCAGGCGTCGGCGCCCGTCGCGGTCTGGGCGACACCCAGCCTGGAGACGGCGGTGGGCGTCGTCGCCGGGCTGTTGGCCGGGGTTCCTGTGGTGCCGGTGAACCCGAAGAGCGGCGAGAGCGAACTGGCACATATCGTCACCGACAGCGCACCCGGATCAGTGCTGGCCGAGCCCGGCGCCCAGCTCCCGGAGCCGCTCGGCTCGGTGCCCCGCACGGACATCGAGATCTCCGCGGAGGCGGCGGAGGAGCAGAACTGGGTGCTGCCTCCCGAGCCGAACGCGGAGGCTGCGGCATTCATCGTCTACACCTCGGGGACGACCGGACCGCCCAAGGGTGTGGTGCTCTCCCGGCGCGCCGTGGCCAGCAACCTGGACGCGCTGGGGGAGGCGTGGCAGTGGACGGCGGACGACGTACTGGCGCACGGTCTGCCGCTGTTCCATGTGCACGGGCTGATCATCGGCGTTCTCGGCCCGCTACGCCGCGGAGCCGCCCTGCGCCATCTGGGCCGCTTCAGCACCCAGGGAGTGGCACAGGAGATGGCCGGCGGCGGGACGATGCTGTTCGGCGTACCGACGATGTACCACCGCCTCGCCGACGCCTGTTCCAGCGATCCGGACCTGGTGCGGGCGCTGGCCGGGGCGCGGCTGCTGGTGTCCGGCTCGGCCGCGCTGCCGCTGCACGACCACGACCGGCTCACGGCAGCGACCGGACAGCGGGTGATCGAACGCTACGGGATGACCGAGACGCTGATGAACACCAGCGTGCGCCCCGGCGGGACCTCCCGTCCGGGCACTGTCGGTGTGCCGCTGCGCGATGTGGACATCCGGCTGGTCGACGACGCTGGCAAGCGACTCCCCGACGGGGACACCGAGACGGTGGGCGAACTCCAGGTGCGCGGGCCGAACCTGTTCACCGAATACCTCAACCGTCCCGACGCGACAGCCGAAGCCTTCGACGGCGGCTGGTTCCGCACCGGCGACATGGCGACCCGCGACGCGGACGGATCCGTACGTCTCGTCGGCCGCAAGGCCACCGACCTGATCAAGACCGGCGGATACAAGGTCGGCGCGGGCGAGATCGAGAATGTGCTCCTCAGCCACCCGGCCGTCGCCGAGGCAGCGGTCACCGGTGAGCCCGACGACGACCTGGGCGAGCGCATCGTCGCCTGGATCGTCCCGGCCTCGCCGCAGCAGCAGCCCCTCCCGGACGAGCTGGCCGATCTGGTCGCCGACCAGCTCGCGCCGCACAAGCGCCCCCGCGAGGTGCGCTTCCTGGACGCGCTGCCGCGCAACGACATGGGCAAGGTGCTGAAGCGGGAGCTGCCCGGTCAGCAAGGGTGACGCCGCCAGCCCGACGTGGGCGGTCAGCTCAGCCCACGGCCGAGGGCTTCGGCAAGCCCACCAGTCCGGCGGCGTCCGCCAGGCGGCGGTATGAGCGGAGGCGGTCGTCGGGGTCGTACGTATTGAGCGTCAACAGGACCTCGTCGGCGCCCGTACGCTCCACCAGTCCGGCCAGCGCGTCGGCCACCTCCGTCGCGGTCCCACGCAGCTGCGACCGGCGTGCCTCGTCAAAGGCGGTGCGCTCCTTCGCGCTCATGGTGCGGCCCTGCACCTCCTCGGGCGCGACGAGCGGGCCGAAAGTGCCGTGGGTGCGGGAGAGCGCCGTGGACCACGCCTCCGGAAGCTGAAGGAGCTCCGCCTCCTCGCGGCTGTCGCCAGCGGCTGCGTTCACCGCGACGATCACATAGGGCGCGGAATATCCGGCGCTATGTGAGGCAGCGCCGTACGCAGCAGTGTCGTACGGGGCGGTGCCGTCCGCGCGGGGCCTGAAGGCCGCCCGGTAGGTCTCCACTGCCTCCCGGGTCCGGCGCTCGTCATGGGAAGCACCGATCACCAGGGGCAGCCCGTGCTCGGCAGCCACTGCCGCGCCCGAGCCCACCGCCAGTACGAACGGCGGCACACGCAGTCCCTCGGCGGGCCGGGCACGGACCGGGCCTGTGCCGTCGAAGTAGCCGAGCAGCTCGGATATCTGCGCGCTGAAGCCGTCCGCGGCGTCCTTGCCCACCCGTAGCGCCTTGCGGATGCCGTCGGTGAAGCCGACAGAGCGACCCAGCCCCATGTCGATACGGCCGGGAAAGAGCGACTCCAGCACCCCGAACTGTTCGGCGACCACCAGCGGCTGGTGGTTCGGCAGCATCACTCCACCGGTACCCACACGGATCCGGGAAGTGGCGGAGGCCACCGCTGCGGCGAGCACGGTCGGCGCGGAACCGGCGATCCCGGGGACGGCATGGTGCTCGGAGACCCAGAAACGCCGGAAGCCCAACTCCTCCGCCTGCTGCGCGAACCGCACCGTCTCACGCAGCGCCTGCCCAGGGTGCTCGCCCTCCCGGGTGAGGGAGCGGTCGAGTATGGAGAGAGGTACCGGAAACCGTCGCGATGAAGTCACATCTGTTGCAACACCTGGGAGCGCCATGGATTCCCCTCCCCGGCGCACAGGCGCTCCACGTCGCTGCTGTTACTCCTCGTCGGCTGCGGCTTCTTCCAGCAGTCCGGCGTCGTGCACCAGGAGGGCGATCTGGACGCGGTTGTTGAGATCGAGCTTGGTCAGAATGCGGGAGACGTGCGTTTTGACCGTTGGAACGCTCATATAGAGCGAACGCGCAATTTCCGCATTCGCCAGTCCGCGGCCCACTCCGAGCGCGACCTCGCTCTCCCGTTCGCCGAGTTCCGCGAGGGCTTCCCTGGCGCGTGCCCGGCGGCTGTCGTGCCCTGCGGGGGTGACGTGCTGGATGAGCTGGCGGGTGACAGCCGGGGACAGCACCGGCTCCCCGGAGGCCACCTTGCGGATGGCGGCCAGAATCTCGGCGGGAGGGGTGTCCTTGAGCAGGAACCCGGCGGCGCCGGCACGCAACGCCCGCAGTACATGGGCGTCCGCATGGAAGGTGGTGAGGACGACGACCTCGGGCGGCTCGTCATGGGCCCGCAGCGTCTCGGTCGCGGTGAGCCCGTCCACGGTCGGCATCCGGATGTCCATCAGAACGACGTGCGGACGGTGCTCCCCGACGAGCGGCAACACCTGGCTGCCGTCCGCAGCCTCACCCACGATCTCGATGTCCGGGCTGCCTTCCAGCATCAGCCGGAGCCCGGCCCGCACGAGGGCGTCGTCGTCGACAAGGAGCACGCGGATGGTCATGCGCATACGGTAGCCAGCCGACTGCGGGCACCTCGCCCCGCCCTCCACCCGCATTCCTCCCGCCCCGAGGCGGGACGACGGGTGGGGCGGCTCAGGCGTTGGAGCTCGCGTCGTCCCCTACGGGGACGTCCCAGTCGATGCGGTATCCCAGGAGCCCGTCGCTGCCGGATTCGTCGTCCTGCCGCGGGAGGCTGCGGGCCTCGGTGGGGCGGGGGACGACCCGGTCGTTCAGCTGGGCGCTGCGTTCGACAACAGCCTCCACCCGGTCCCGGCGCAGCGCCTCGAAGCGGGCGAACGCCTCCCCGAGGTCAGGGAAATCGCGCAAGCACTTGGCGAGTACGACGCTGTCCTCGATCGCCATGGAAGCGCCCTGCGCGGCATTGGGCGCAGCCGCGTGCGCCGCGTCGCCGAGCAGCACCATGGACCCGCGGTACCAGACCGGCGTGCGGGAGATGTCGTAGGCGTTGGTGGCGACGATTCCACCGCTCGCCCGGACGATGTCGGCGGCGGGTGAGGCATCGTCGGAGAACACGGAGAAGACGTGCTCCCGCCACCGGGCCATCCCCTCCGGCGTCCCGGTGGCCAGTTGTTCCCGACTGAGTTGCCGGCCAGGCGTGTTGGCGAACCACCACACCTCCCCGTCGGGTGCCATGGTGCAGCCGAGGAGGGCCCGCCTCCCCTGGATCATCCGGTAGGTGCCGGGCGCCGGTGCGGCTTCCGGCGGAACGCTGGGGGCGTAACCGCAGACGGTGATCTGGCCGGTATGGCGAGGCGTGGGCGCGTCGGGGTCGATGAGCGTACGAGTGACGGAGTGCAGGCCGTCCGCGCCGATGAGCAGATCCCCTTCCGCATGGGTGCCGTCGGCGAAGTGGGCGGTCACCCCGCCGTCGGGCGCGGTGTCGGCAGTCACGAGGCGCTTGCCGTGCTCGATGGTGATGCCCCGGCGCGCCGCCTCCTCGTGCAGCGCACGGTAGAGAGTCGCACGCCGGAGCGTTCGTGGGCCCAGAAAGCCGCGGCCGTCGCCAGAACGGTCGTTGCCACCACCGGCGACCGGCCGCACGCCCAAGCTGTCGCCGGTGTGCGCGAGCATCTCGACACGTTCGGCCGGGAACGACACGTCGAGGACGACCTGGTGAGCGTCGACCGTACGCAGCGCCTCGAGGCCGTTGCGGAAGAGCACAAGGAAAGCACCCGCGTCGTCGGCACCGGCCGGGTAGGCCTCGTAGACGGTGGAACTGATCCCGGCCTTCCGCAGCGAAATCGCCGTCATGGCCCCCGCGATACCGCCTCCGATGACGAGCGCGTGCCTCATGGTGCCTCCTGGTTGGTACGCGATCCGTTCAGTGTTGCTCTCCGTACGGACCGCCTGTGGGGGCAGGTGGTTGCCCAGGAGAGCCCCCGGATGTGCGGCCACCGCCGGTGGGGGTGTGGCGGCGGGTGGCGCGGGCCGACGGTGCAGGGCGATGCAAGGGTCAGGCCCAGGACCGGGCAACGGTGGCACTGCGGTCACCCGTTCAGTGCGGCCGCAAGGTAGGCAGCGGTGACGCTGGTGCGCGAGCCTGCCACCTCCTCCGGCGTTCCGGCAGCGACGATCCGCCCGCCCCGGTCGCCGCCGCCGGGACCGAGGTCGATGACCCAGTCGGCACTGCGGACCACGGCCAGATCGTGTTCGACGACGATGACGGTGTGACCGGCCTGTACCAGCCCGTGCAACTGCCGCAGCAGTACCTCCGTGTCAGCAGGGTGCAGCCCGGTGGTGGGCTCGTCCAGGAGGTAGAGGGTGTGACCGCGGCGGGTGCGCTGTAGCTCGCTGGCAAGCTTGATCCGCTGCGCCTCGCCGCCGGAGAGCTCCGTCGCCGGCTGCCCCAGCCGCAGATACCCGAGGCCCACTCGCTGCAGGGCGTCCAGCCCGCGCCGGGCCGCCGGGACGTCCGAAAGAAAGGCGGCGGCGCCGTCGACCGTCATGCCGAGGACATCGGCGATGGTCGCACCCCGATAGGTGATCTCCAGGGTCTCGGGGTTGTAGCGCGCCCCATGGCAGTCCGTACACGGCGCATACGTGCCCGGCAGGAACAGGAGCTCCACGGCGATATACCCCTCGCCCTGGCAGGTCGGACAGCGGCCTTCGGCGACGTTGAAGGAGAACCGCCCCGCACCGTAACCCCGTGCCTTGGCCTCCTCCGTGGCTGCGAAGACCTTCCGTACGGCGTCGAAGAGCCCTGTGTACGTCGCCAGGTTGGAGCGCGGGGTGCGTCCGATGGGCTTCTGGTCGACCCGCACCAGCCGGTCCACCGCCGCCAGTCCTTCGGCCGCCGCGACACCGGCCCTGCGATCCTGTGCGATCGCCTGCTCGGACTCCTGCTCTTCGTTCTCCGCCCCTTGGCCCGCACCGGCCCCGGTTCCCACGGCGGCTCCCCCAGTGCCGGTGTGGTCGGCGACGATGTCGGCGAGGACCTGGCTGACCAGCGTGGACTTCCCCGAACCCGACACACCCGTGACAGCCGTGAAGACGCCGAGCGGAAACTCCGCATCCAGCCCCCGTAGGTTGTGCCGCGTCACCCCGGACAGCGACAACCAACGCTCCGGACGCCGCCGCTCGGCCGGCCCTTGCTGCCGCCCGGCATCACGGCCGGACGGCACGACCGCGCTCGATACGGAGCGGTCGAGGGGGCCCGCGGGGGTCTCGGGCGCGATGGGCACGTGGGATGCGCCGGATGCGGCGGGGGCGCTGGTTGCGGTGGGTGCTTCGGGCGTGGGAGGGGCTTGGGGTGTGGCGGGTGGGGTGAGCGCCTCGGGCGCGCTGCTTGCTTCGCGCACGTTGGACGCCTCGGGCACGCTGGTTGCCTCCGGGAAGAGGTACACGCGTGTGGCCGAGCGCTCCGTCCCCGCCAGCCCGGGGACAGGGCCGCTGTAGAGCACCTCGCCTCCGTGCTCGCCCGCTCTGGGGCCAACGTCCACGATCCAGTCCGCCCGCCTGACCACCGCCATCTCGTGCTCGACCACGAACAGCGAATTCCCCGCTTCCTTGAGCCGGTCCAGGACCGTCAACAGCGCCTCCGTGTCCGCGGGGTGCAGCCCGGCCGACGGCTCGTCCAGCACATAGACCACTCCGAACAAGCCCGACCGCAACTGCGTGGCCAGGCGCAGCCGCTGCAACTCCCCCGCCGAAAGCGTGGGGGTGGGTCTGTCGGTGCTCAGGTAGCCGAGACCCAGCTCGACGAGTACGTCGATGCGCGAGACGAGGTCCTGGCAGAGGGCTGCGGCGACACTCTCCTGGATGCCTTCCTCGGGGGCCCCACCCCCTTCCCCCTCCCCCACACCCCCACGCAGCACCCCCGCGAGCCGTTCCAGCGGCAGCGCCGCCAGCTCGGCGATGTCCCGGCCGGCGAACGTCACGGCGAGCGCCTCCGGTCGCAGCCGCCGCCCTCCGCACACGGGACAGTCCGCACTGACCAGGAAGCGCCGGACCCGCTGCCGCAGAGTGGCACTCTTCGTCTCCGCGAAGGTGTGCAGCACATACCGCTTCGCGCTCTGGTAGGTGCCCTGGTAGGGCCGCTGGATACGGCCCGCCTCGCGCACCGGGTGAACAGTGACGACCGGTTGTTCGTCCGTGAACAGCAGCCACTCCCGCTGCTCGGGAGGCAGCTCCCGCCATGGGCGGTCGATGTCGTAACCGAGCGCCGCGGTGACGTCCCGCAGATTCTTGCCCAGCCACGCCCCCGGCCAGGCGGCGATGGCGCCCTCACGAATGCTCAGCGACGGGTCAGGCACCAGCGAATCCTCGGTGACCCGGTGCACGATGCCCAGCCCATGGCACTCCGGGCAGGCACCCGCCGCCGTGTTGGGCGAGAAGGCGTCCGAGTCCAGCCGCTCCGCACCCACCGGGTAGCGTCCCGCCCGCGAGAAGAGCATCCGCAGCGAGTTCGACAGCGTGGTCACCGTGCCGACGGACGAGCGCCCCGTCGGGGTCGAACGCCGCTGCTCCAGCGCCACCGCCGGCGGCAGACCGGTGATCTCCTCGACCCGTGGCGCTCCGACCTGGTGGATCAGTCG
The DNA here is from genome assembly GCF_050936705.1 of Streptomyces sp. CA-250714. NCBI lineage: Bacteria > Bacillati > Actinomycetota > Actinomycetes > Kitasatosporales > Streptomycetaceae > Streptomyces > Streptomyces sp. CA-250714. The sequence goes on from NZ_JBNJMI010000001.1 coordinate 780,231, forward strand.
CCTCGCGTAGGGAGCGACCGACTCGAAGTAGCGCCGCTGTGCCTCCGCGTAGAGAGTGCCGAAGGCGAGCGAGGACTTTCCCGAACCGGAGACGCCGGTGAAGACGACCAGCGCGTCCCGCGGAATGTCCACGTCCACGCTCCGCAGGTTGTGCTCGCGGGCGCCCCGCACTCGTACGTAACCGTCGTCGCTCATCCGTCCATGATCGGCTACCCGTCCGGTGCGTCGTGTCAGCGGCCCCGCCAGGGCGTGAGGGACGTGTGCGAGTGGTACTCATGGCCGCCATGGAGTGGTTCACACCGTGGTTCTCGGCGCCCGGGTACGAGCTGAGCCGGCTGGTCCTGCAGCGCGCCTTGGCCGCTGTCTACCTCGTCGCCTTCTTCTCGGCGGCGATGCAGTTCCGGGCGCTGCTCGGCGAGCGCGGGCTGCTGCCCGCGGCCGCGTTCGTGCGGCGGGTGCCGTTCCGTGCCTCTCCGAGCCTGTTCCACTGGCGGTGCGACGACCGCGTCACCGGAACCTGCGCGTGGCTGGGGGTCGTGCTGGCCGCCGCCATGGTGGCGGGGGCCGGGGATGCTGTGCCCCTGTGGGCGTCGATGGTGATGTGGGCACTGCTGTGGGTCCTCTATCTCTCGTTCGTGAACGTCGGGCAGATCTTCTACAGCTTCGGCTGGGAGTCGCTGCTGCTGGAGGCGGGCTTCCTCGCGATTTTTCTGGGCAACGCGGAGACGGCGCCGCCTGTGCTGACTCTGTGGCTGATGCGCTGGCTGGTCTTCCGACTGGAGTTCGGCGCCGGGCTGATCAAGTGGCGGGGTGACGAGTGCTGGCGCAAGCTGACCTGCCTGTACTACCACCACGAGACCCAGCCGATGCCCGGCCCGCTGAGCTGGTTCTTCCACCACCTCCCCAAGCGGCTGCACCGGGTGGAGGTGGCCGCCAACCATGTGGCCCAGCTGATCGTGCCCTTCGGGCTGTTCTTTCCGCAGCCTGTTGCCACGGTCGCGGCGGGGCTGATCATCGTCACTCAGCTGTGGCTCGTTCTGTCGGGCAACTTCTCCTGGCTCAACTGGCTGACGATCGTTCTGGCCTTCTCCGCCGTCGACACCTCTCCGCTGACGGGCACTCCTTCCTTCGATGCCTCTCCGCTGTGGTTCGCGGTTGTGGTGTGCGTGGCGACGGCGCTGGTCGTCGTGCTCAGCTACTGGCCCGCACGGAATCTGCTCAGTCGGACCCAGCAGATGAACCGGTCCTTCAATCCCCTCCATCTGGTGAACACCTATGGCGCGTTCGGCAGTGTGACCCGCGTCCGGCAGGAGATCGTTCTCGAGGGCACGGACGAGGAGCAGATCACGCCGGAGACGGTGTGGCGCGAGTATGAGTTCGAGGGCAAGCCGGGGAATGTGCGCCGGCTGCCGCGCCAGTTCGCGCCGTATCACCTGCGTCTCGATTGGCAGATGTGGTTTGCCGCGCTCTCGCCCGCCTACACCCGCGGCTGGTTCGAACCGTTCGTCTCCCGTCTCCTCGAGAACGACCGGGCCACTCTGCGGCTGCTGCACAGCAACCCGTTCCCCGAGCAGCCTCCTGCGCATGTGCGGGCGCTGCTGTATCGCTACCGCTTCACGACGCGGGAGGAGCGGCGGGAGACGGGCGCGTGGTGGCATCGGACCTTGGTGCGCGAGTTCCTGCCGCCTGTCCGGCTCTCAGGGCAGCGCGGTGGCCGGTACACCTCCTGACAGTGGGGTGGGGCCGCGGCCTTTCTCGTAGACGGTCAGTCCGCGGGAGAGGCGCAGAGGGACCAGAACCAGTTCGACCAGTACCGCCTTCCACGCGTACCAGAGGTTGACGGCCTTGGTCGGGTACACACAGGGCAGATCGGCGATCACCTTCCGCAGCCTCAGTCCGCGCTTGCGTGCCGCGTAGACCAATGGTGGGAGGGTGCACAGGAGTTCTGTGCCGACCCACCAGGCGAGTGTCTCCGGCACCGGGTTGTCGAAGGCGACGGTCAGCACCACTGGCGCGCACCACCACAGGGGCGCCATGAGGATCTCGACCAGCGCCAGCAGTACCCATACGGCCAGTATCGGTTTGCGCCAGATCAGCTCTCCGGCGTGTACGCGCACGTTCTGGCAGAAGCCCGCCATCCAGCGCCAGACCTGTTTGCGCAGGTAGAGCAGGGATTCGGGGTCGGCGGCCCAGGCGACTGCGGAGCTGACGTAGCGGGCCCGGTGACCGGCGATCTGCTGGCTCCATGTGTAGTCCATGTCCTCGACGATGGTGCGTTCCGGGAAGCCACCTGCCGCCATCAGCTCTCGGCGGCGGAATACGGAGCAGCAACCGGAGCAGACCATCGGGCTGTTGGCCCGTTGCTGGATGGGGCGGTGCCAGTGGAAGCCGTGCAGGTACTCCACCGAGCGGCCCCGCTCCCACACGGTCCGGGCGAACCGGGTCTGTACGTTGCCCGCCGCGATCATGACGGAGGGGTCGTCGAACGCCGGCAGGATGCGTTCGATGTAGTCCGGTGCCAGGACGGTGTCGGCGTCCACGGCCAGGACCAGGTCGCCGCGGCAGTGCGGCAGGGCGTGGTTCTGCGCCTTCGCCTTGCTGCCGAGGTTGGCTGCTGGGCGCAGCACCTCCACTCCGTAGGCGCGGGCTACGTCGCCGGTGCGGTCGTCGGAGGCGTCGTCCACGACGATCACCTGCTCGGGCGGCATGGTCTGGGCCAGTACGGACTCGAGTGTCGCGGGGAGTCCCGCCTCTTCGTTGTGGGCGGGGACGATCACCGTCACAGGGACGCGCATGCGGTGCCCCTCCCCTGTTCCGCGTTCCTGCTGGTCCGCCTCGTCCGGCCGCGGAACCGGTCGAGCGCTCCCTTGGTCAGGGCGGCGGCGCCGACGGCTCCGTAGACGAGCATGCTCAGACCGATGAGTGGCAGTCCCCCGTGCATGCGTTGCTTCCTCTCTCGTGCGGTGTGTGTGCGCGGCGTGCGACGTGGCACGACGCGGCACGGTGTGCCGCGCGGGCGTGGTCCCGCGCTGCACAGTGCGACCCGGTCGGCGCCAGTTCGGCCGTTCGGGCCCGTTACGAGAAAGCTAGCTCCGGCTGCTCGCTCCGTGGTGGGCGGCTTACTTTCCGTGGATAACCGGCCGGTTGTGCATAACCCCGTCACCCGGGCGGGTGACGGGAAGCAGCAGAGCGGGCATGCGGGCCGGCGAGCGCAACGTAAGGAGCCGGGGATCAGGGCGCCGGCACCCGTGCCACCTCGGGCGACGACGACTCCAGCGGCACGGACCAGGACCTGACCAGCCCCAGCTGCGCCGCCTGCCGCGGCAGCACAGCGTCCAGCGCCCAGTCCGCCAGGACACGGACGCGGTTTCCCGGCATGGCAGCGAGGTGGTAGCCGCGCGTCACCAGATTGGCGAGCGGCCCGGAGAGCGGTACGCGCAGCGGATTCGCCGCGGCCTTGACCCCGCCGAGGTCGACCATGAAGCCGAGGTCGCGGTGCTTGTAGGGGCGCGAGGCTCCGTAGCCGAACGAGGCCGCGAGATTACGGCCGGCGACCTTTCCCTGCCGTACGGCGTGCTGCGCCGTCATCGGCGTGATCTCCCCGGGACGGGTCAGGTCGGGCACCGCGGCGGCGTCACCGCAGGCCATGACCTCCGGCCTGCCGGGCACGCGCAGGTACTCGTCGACAACGATGCGGCCCTGCTGTGTCTCAAGTCCGAGGTCCTTGACGAGGGGGTCGGGTCGGACGCCCACGCACCAGATCAACGAGCGGGTCGGAATGCACTCCCCGCTGTCCAGCAGCACACCCTCGCTGGTCGCCTCCTTGACCGAGGTGCCGGTCCGCACGTCGACGCCCCGCTGGGTCAGGACCTTGTGCGCGGTGTCGGCCAAGCGTTCGTCCAGCTCAGGCAGTACGCGGGGGGCGATGTCGAGAAGCATCCAACGGGTCCGCTGCCCTTCCCCGTGCCGAGCGCTCGCAGTCCGCTTGCCCTGCTCGTCCTGCCGGTCGGGTCGGCGGCTGTGCTGCCGGGCGAGGGATTCGGCGAACATCTGGCCGTGCGCCGCGACCTCCGTGCCCGTGTAGCCCGCCCCGACGACCACGAAGGTCCGGCGGGCCGCAGCCTCCTCCGGGTCCTCCGACGCCGCGGCGAGGGCGATCTGCCGGTTGATGTGATCACGCAGATAGAGCGCTTCCGGCATGCCCCGGAAACCGTGTGCGTGCTCGGCGACTCCGGGGATGGGCAGCAGTTTGTTGACGCTGCCGACGGTCAGTAGCAGCCGGTCGTAGTCCAGCTCGCCGGAGCGCCCCTCGGGATCCACGTACTGGAGCCGGCGCTGGTCGAAGTCGATGTGGTCGACCTCGCCGAGAACGAGCCGTACGCGGGGCAGCGTGCCGGCCAGCGAGACGGACACCCGCCGCGGCTCCAGGATGCCGGAGGCGACCTCGGGCAGCAGGGGCAGGTAGAGAAAGTAGTCGTTGGGGTTGACCAGCACGATCTCCGCCGCACCACGGAGCGTGCGCGAGAGAGTACGCGCCGCCTGGTATCCGGCGAATCCAGCTCCGACGATCACTATGCGGGACCGGCTCACCACCGGGACCTCCTCCCACGAGCGAGGCCGGAACCGCCCGCGGCCCGGCCGTCTGGTGCAGGACCGCCGGAGTTCCCACCCACCCGCCCACCAAACCCGGCGGACCGCCCGCCGCCTGGTCATCTGCCCGCGGACGATCTTCGCCGCCCCGGCCGTTTCCGAGGGGGAGGGGTGAGCGAGCACCCCCTGAAGTGCTGTATTGTTCTTTGTGCGCGAGCGGCGAGGGGAAGCCCCGAGCCGAACGAGCACCGGGACGTGGCGCAGTTTGGTAGCGCACTTGACTGGGGGTCAAGGGGTCGTGGGTTCAAATCCCGCCGTCCCGACTGCGAAGAAGGCCCGCTGACTTTGAGAAGATTCTCCAGGTCAGCGGGCTTCTTTGCGGCTTCAGCGCACGATTCGCAGATGGCGCGACGTTTCGTCGCTGGGGACCATTTGGGGACCAGGTACCTTCTGGCTCGTGGCCAGGTGAGCCGACAGAGCGGAGCCGGCCAACTCGACGGCTTGTTGGTCCGGGTGCGAATACCGCTGCGTCGTCGTGAGCGATCCGTGTCCAGCGATTTTGCCGAGCACGTGAGGGGGCATCCCGGCATCGGCCATCCACGCCAGACCTGTGTACCGCAGTTCGTGCCCCTGGCCCCCTTGTCAACCAGACCGCCGGGCCCGGTGTGGTCTGCCGACACAGGTCCCACGTCCACGTTCGGCGGTCGATGTCCTTGACGCGGACCCCCGACACCTCACCGATACGGGCAGCGGTGCAGGCTGCGAACTGGACGACTTCGCCCATACACCGCGCGGTCCGCGATGCCCGTGGTGATGTCCCGGTCGGGGACGTGCCCGATGGTCGGCAACACACGCAACCGCCAGCCTGCGCTGTACCGGGTCCATGGTCTTGACCTCCAGGCCGCGCATGGCGAGGTCCCATTCCTCCTCGCCGTACTCGGCCAACGCCATGGTTGCGACGGTCGGCGTGACGCCCCGCGCAGCGATCTGCCGCAGCCGGTCGATCCACTCCTGCGCGGCGTCCTCCTTCTCGAACGCCTCGGAGGCCGAAGAGCGTTTCTTGGTGACCGGGTCGGTCCACCGAACCCGGGCCCGGTACGGCGAAGTCCGGTCAGCGCGGTGCTCGATATCAGCACCGAGCTTGATCCCCATCGGGACAATCGGCCAGGGCCCGCTGCGCCGCCGCGAACGCCGCGTTCGCGGCGGGAACACCGCAGTAGACCCCCGTCTGAAGGAGCACCGCGCCGATCTCCTCGAGGCTGAGCCCGTTGCGTCGCGCCGCCCGTACGTGCAGGGCGAGCTCTTCCAGGTGCCCATTGGCCACCAGTGCCGTGAGCGTGACGAGGCTGCGCTCACGTCGGCTGAGCGTGGGGTCGGTCCAGATCTCTCCCCATGCGTAGCGAGTGATGAAATCCTGGAAGCGTGCGGTGAGTTCCGTGGTACGTGCCTGGGCGCGGTCGACGTGGGCGTCTCCCAGCACCTGCCTTCGTACCGCTGCACCAGTGCCGGGACCGGGTGCCGAGAAGTGCTCGCGCAGCGCGCTGAGCACGGCCCTTGGACACTCGGCGACCGCGAGGTGTGAGGCTTCGGCCAGTTCGACGAGTGCCGCGCCGCCCACGCAGTCCGCGATCTCCCGGGCATGCGTGGGCGGCGTGGCGGGGTCCTCCCGGCCGGCGACGACCAGGGTCGGAGCGCTGATCAGCGGGAGCTCCCCGCGCAGGTCGAGCACGGCCAGGGCATCACAGCAGGCGGCGTACGCCTCCGGGCTGGTCCTGCGCAGATCGTCGACGAGTCCGGGCGCGGCGAAGCCGGGGGTGAACCAGCGTGCGGGTGCCGTCTCGGCGACCGGGCCCGTGCCCGAGCCGCGTACCAGCGCCGCTCGCTGCTGCCAGGGGCCGGACGGGCCGAAGTGCGCCGACGAGCAGATGACGGCGAGCCGGCCGATGCGGTCGGGGTGGTGCGCCGCCAGCCACAGCCCGACCGCGCCGCCGAGCGACACCCCGGCGTAGTGGAAGCGGTTCAGGTCAAGTGAGTCGGCCAGTGCGAGGACCAGCCTGCCCAGGTCGGCGACGGTCGCGCCGGGGCCGATGAGATCGGCGGGTGAGCCGCCGTGCCCTGGCAGGTCCCAGCTGACGGTGCGGAAGGCGGAGCTCAACTCGGGTGCGACCGCCCCCCACAGGGCTGCCGAGGTGCCCAGCGACGGGGCGAGGAGCAGCGCGGGCCCGGTGGTCGGACCATCGGAATGATGGTGCAGTGTCTTGGCCATGGTGTGCTTCCGTTGTGGGAGGCCCGGCGTGACTCAGAGCCGGGTGAGGGCCCGGTCGGTGAGTGTCCGCGCGGCGCCGGTGTAGCGAGTGGGGTCGGTGAGGGAGTCCAGGTCGAGGTCTTCCAGTGCGGGTTCCATGGCCAGGATCTCGGCCATGCCCCGGCCCTCGCTGCGGGCGGCCCGTGCCGCCTCCGTCAGCAACTCCCTGGCGCGGGTGGGGCCCAGCCGGGCGGTGGTGACGGCGGTCAGCCGCTCCGAGACGATCAGTCCCCCGGTCAGGTCCAGGTGCTGGCGCATCCGCGCGGGGTGCACCCGCAGGTTCGTCACGAGTTCCGCCGCGTCCCGGGTGGCACCTCCGGTCACCCGGAGCAGATCGCGCAGCGGCTCCCACTCCGCGTGCCAGGCCCCGGCGGGCCGCTCGTCCTCGGCCGCGACGCACCCGTACACCACGGCGGCCAGCGCGGGGGCGCGCCGCGCCGCCGCGGCGATGAGCGTGGACCGCACCGGATTGGACTTGTGGGGCATGGCGGACGAGCCGCCGCCGTTTCCCTCGCTCAGCTCGCCGATCTCGGTACGGGAGAGCACCAGCGAATCGGCGGCGATCTTCCCGACCGCCCCCGTGGTGAAGGTGAGCGCCCCGGCCAGGTCGGCCAGGGGCGTGCGGAGGGCGTGCCAGGGCAGCGCCGGCTCGGCGAGCCCGAGTTCGCGGGCGTAGGCACCGACGAGGCGCACACCGGGTTCGGGCAGGGCCGCGGCGTCGGCTTCCGCGTACGCCTGGAACGCCGCCAGGGTGCCTGCCGCGCCGCCCAGTTGGGCCGGAAGCGACCGGCGCACGGCGATGAGGCGATCGCGGGCGTCCAGTACCAGGCTCCGCCAGCCCGCGGCCTTCAGCCCGAAGGTCGTCGGCACGGCGTGCTGGGTGAGGGTGCGGCCGGGCATGGGGGTGTCCCGGTGGTCGGCGGCGAGCCGGGCGAGGAAGTTCACCGTCTGGTCCAGGTCGGCCAGGACCGGACGCAGCGCCCGGGAGGCGACCAGCATCGCCGCCGTGTCGAGGATGTCCTGGCTGGTGGCCCCCCGGTGTACGTACGGCGCCTGTGCCTCGGGCACCGCCGCGGTCAGCTCGTCGACCAGCGGAATGACCGGGTTCCCGCCGACGCGGGCGCGCAGCGCCAGTTCGCGAGCATCGAAGCACTCCGCGCGGGCGGCCCGCGTCACGGCCTGGGCGGCCTCGGCAGGGGCCAGCCCCAGGGACGCCTGGGCGCGCGTGAGCGCCGCCTCGGCATCCAGCATCGCCTGCAGGAATGCGGTGTCGCTGGTGGCGGCCTCGGCCGGTGAGCCCGCCCGCCCCGGGGCGAGCAACTCCGGGGTGGTGTCGCCTTCTCGGGTGATCCGGCCCCCGTCGTCCCCCTCCTGCCCCTCGCGCCTCATGTGAACTCCAGGAACACGGTCTCCGCCTCGCCCTGCAGCCGGATGTCGAACTGATAGACCCCCCGTGGTTCGGGAGCGGCCACCAGCGTCGCGCGTCGCTCGGGCGGGAGCGAGGCGAGAAGCGGATCGGCGGCCAGCCGTTCGGCCGGCTCCGGCAGGTACACCCTGGTGAACAGGTGGTGGGTGAGGCCGCGGGCGAAGACGCAGGCAGCGAGGTACGGTGCGCTTTGACCGCGGGCGCCCGGCCGGAGCGTACGGACCGCCCAGTGGCCGTCCGCGTCGGTCGGGACCCGGCCGAAACCGGTGAAGCGAACGCCGTCGCGGCCGAGGAAGCCGCCCGTCACCGGGTCGCGGCGCAAGGAGCCCGTGGCACGGGGCAGTTCACCGTCAGGGCCGGGACCCCACAGCTCCACCAGCGCGTCCGGCACGGGAGCGCCGTCGCCGTCCCGGACATGGCCGTGGACGGTGATCGTGTCGGGGTGCCCGTCTGGTGCCACACGCCCGCCGCCGGGGAACGGCAGGGCGTAGCCGTAGAACGGGCCGACCGTGTGGGAGGGGGTGGGAAGAGCGAGCGGCGTCGTCATCTCAGCGGCCTTCCTCGATCCAGGTGGCGGCGGGGCCGTCGAGCACAATGTCCCAGTGGTAGCCGAGCGACCACTCCGGCTGGGACAGCTCGTGGTGATAACGGGCGACCAGCCGCTGCCGAGCGGCCTCATCTGTGACGGACTGCAGGATGGGGTCGTACGCGAAGAGCGGGTCGTTGGGGAAATACATCTGTGTGACCAACCGCTGGGTGAAGGCGGACCCGAAGAGTGAGAAGTGGATATGGGCCGGGCGCCAGGCGTTGGTGTGGTTCCGCCACGGATACGCGCCGGGCTTGATCGAGGTGAAGCTGTAGCCGCCGTCGTCGCGGGTCAACGTGCGCCCCACCCCGGTGAAGTTGGGGTCGAGCGGTGCCGGATGCTGATCGCGCTGGTGGGCGTACCGCCCGGAGGCGTTGGCCTGCCAGACCTCGATCAGCTGGCCCCGCACGGGTCGGCCGCTGCGGTCGAGAACCCGGCCGCTCACGGTGATGCGCTCACCGAGCGGCTCGCCTTGGTGCTGGCGGGTGAGGTCGTTGTCGAGCGCGGTGACGTCCGTCTCGCCGAACGCGGGCGAGGCCAGCTCGACGGCCTCCGGGTCCTGGCGAATGGCGACGGAGACCAGCGGCTGCTTTGGGTGACGCAGCCTGCTCGACCGGTACGCGGCATAGTCCCGGTCCGGGTGGTGGGTGCGTGGGGCTCCCTTGGCGACGGACTTCTCGTACACCTCCCGCTCCCGCGCGATCTCGCGGTCGATATCGGCCTGAGTGGTTGCCATGGGTCCTTCAGACTCCTTAGCGCTCAAGTACGAGGGCGAGGCCCTGTCCGACCCCGACGCAGAGGGTGGCCACGCCGGTCCCGCCGCCGGCGGCGGCGAGCTGGTGGGCGACGGTCCCGGCGAGGCGGGCTCCGGAGGCGCCGAGCGGGTGGCCAAGGGCGATGGCGCCGCCGCGCGGATTGAGGATCGCCGGGTCGAGCTCCGGCCACTCGGCCAGGCAGCCCAGCACCTGGGCGGCGAACGCCTCGTTGAGTTCCAGGGTGGCCAGGTCGGTGAAGGCTCGGCCGGCCCTGGCCAGCGCGCGGCGCACCGCTTCCACCGGGGCCAGGCCGAAGTAATGGGGCTCGATCGCCGCGACTGCGGAGGCGGACACCCGGGCGAGAGGCTCGCGTCCAGTGGCCTTCACCCCTTCCCGGTCCACCAGCAAGAGGGCGGCGGCGCCGTCATTGAGCGGTGACGCGTTGCCCGCGGTGACGGTACCGTTCTCGGCGCGGAATGACGGCTTGAGTCCGGCCATTGCGCCCAGCGACGAGTTCGCCCGGACACACTCGTCGCGTTCGACGACGAGGGACTCGCCCTTGCGCCGGGGAATGGTCACCGGGAAGATCTCCGCGTTGAACAGTCCGTTCCGCTGAGCGGCGGCTGCCTTCTCGTGCGAGGCGAGCGCGAACGAGTCCTGCTGCTCACGCGTGATCGTGTGCTTTTCCGCGATGAGTTCGGCGCTTTCGCCGAGGGGGACCGTCCACTGCGGCTCCATCGCCGGATTGACCATGCGCCAGCCCAGGGTGGTGGAGTGGAGCTCGGTGTGCCCGGCCGGGAACGGCCTGTCGCTCTTGGGCAGGACGTAGGGTGCGCGGGTCATCGACTCGACGCCGCCGGCCAGGGCGATGGAGACGTCGCCGAGCGCGATGGCCCGCGCGGCTTGGATGACGGCCTCGAGGCCGGAGCCGCACAGCCGGTTGACGGTCACGCCCGGCACCGAGGTGGGGAGCCCCGCGAGGAGGGCGGCCATCCGGCCGACGTTCCGGTTCTCCTCGCCCGCGCCGTTGGCGTTGCCGAAGAACACGTCGCCGATCAAGGCCGGGTCCAGAGCCGGTGAACGGGCCAGGAGCTCGCGGATGGTGAGGGCGGCGAGGTCGTCCGGGCGGACGGATGCGAGTGAGCCGTTGTATTTGCCGATCGGGGTGCGGACTGCGTCGACGATGTAGACGTCCTTCATCTGCGCTCCCCCGGGATATGGATCTTTGCCGCGGTTCTCTCGGTGATCTCCTCGACCGTGACGTCGGCAGCCCGCTCCACGAGACTGAAGCCGTCGTCGGTGATGTCGAGGACACCGAGGTCGGTGATGATCCGGTCCACACAGCCCTTTCCGGTCAGCGGCAGAGCGCAGTCCGCGACCAGCTTGGGCGAACCGTCTTTGGTGGTGTGCGTCATGAGGACGATGATGGTGCGGGCGCCGTGGACGAGATCCATGGCACCGCCGATCCCGGTGATCATCTTGCCTGGGACGGCCCAGTTGGCGAGGTCGCCGCGGTGGGAGACCTGCATGGCACCGAGAACTGCCACATCGATGTGCCCGCCGCGGATCATGCCGAAGGACAGAGCCGAGCTGAAGAAGGACGCGCCGGGCAGGACGGTGATGGTCTCCTTACCCGCGTTGATCAGGTCCGGATCGACCTCGTCCTCGGTGGGGAAGGGGCCGGTGCCCAGAATCCCGTTCTCGGACTCCAGGATCACCTCCACCTCTGCGGGCAGGTGATTGGGGATCAGAGTTGGCAGTCCGATGCCGAGGTTGACGTACTGGCCGTCCTTCAGCTCCCTGGCAGCGCGGGCCGCCATCTGTTCACGGGTCCAGGGCATCAGTGCCGCACCGCCTCTCGTGCGCTGGACGGGGAGACGGTGCGCCGCTCGATCTGCTTGTCGGCCGCCTGTTCGGGCGTGAGTGGCACCACTCGCTGGACGAAGACACCGGGCAGGTGTACGTGGTCCGGGTCGATCTCTCCGGGCTCGACCAGCTCCTCCACCTCGGCGATGGTGACCCTGCCGGCCATCGCCGCGAGCGGGTTGAAGTTCCTGGACGACTTGGCGAAGACGAGATTGCCGTGCCGGTCGCCCTTCGCGGCACGTACGAGCGCGAAGTCGGTGCGTATCGCGTGCTCAAGTACGTATGCGCGTCCCCCGAACTCCCGCACTTCCTTGGGCGGCGAGGCCACAGCGACCCCGCCTCTACCGTCGTACCGCCAGGGGAGCCCTCCCTCGGCCACCTGTGTGCCGACGCCTGCCGGAGTGTAGAACGCGGGGATTCCCGCGCCCCCGGCGCGCAGCCGTTCGGCGAGCGTGCCCTGCGGGATCAGCTCGACCTCCAGCTCCCCCGCCAGATACTGGCGGGCGAACTCCTTGTTGGCGCCGATGTACGAGCCGGTGACGCGGGCGATCCGGCCGGCGGCCAGCAGGACGGCCAGACCGCGGTCCATCGCTCCGCAGTTGTTCGACACGACCCCGAGGCCGCCGGCTTCCGTCTTGAGCACCGCCGAAATCAGCGCGTTCGGCACACCGCTGAGGCCGAAGCCGCCGACTGCCAGCGATGCGCCGTCGTGGACATCGGCCACGGCCTCGTCAGCCGTGGCCAGCACCTTGTCCATCCTGCTCTCCTCTAATACTCAGTGCACTGATTAATTCGGTGAGATTTGGAAGGGTGACATGATGAGGTGGATGGGTCAAGACCATCAGTACAGGGAGTATTTACGAGAGGAACGCAGCATGCCCGCGCTCGACCTCAGCACGCACCCCGGCCATCTCGCCCGGCGGCTGCAGCAGGCCCACACACTGCTGTGGACCACCGCGGTCTCCGAGGAGGTCACCTCCCCGCAGTTCGCCGTACTCAACGCCCTGGCCGGGGAGGACGGAATCGACCAGCGCACGGTGGGCGAATGCGTCGGTCTCGACCGGTCCACCATCGCTGAGGTGATTCGCCGCCTGGTCTCGCGCAATCTTGTCGACAAGGTCCGCGATACCAAGGACGGCCGCCGGTCGGTGCTACGCATCACCGAGGAGGGAGAGCGCCTGCACCGCAAGCTCGCCGACCGGACCCTCCGTATGAATCAGATCTTCCTGGCGCCACTGGCCCCCGAGGAGCAGGTCATCTTCCTCGAATTGCTGCAGAGAGTGTCCGACGCAGCCGAAGGGCTGCGCAAACCAGCCGCCCCGATGCCAGGGAAGACGGGAACTTGACCGGAAGCAGAACCAGCGGCTCCGGGTGCTCGTAGCGGGCGGAGCCGGGTTCCGACGGCCGGAGCGCGGATACCGTCTGCCGGAGCGCCGTCATCACTTGCCGTCCTGAGCCGGTCGCCTCCGAGGGCGGGCCGGACACCCGGGGGCGCCGGGAACGAGCCCGCAGCGTCAGAGCGGCGGCACCGCCCTCAACGTCAGGTGACGAGGAAGCCGATCGTGTCGGGCAACCCCCTCCGGGACGGGTATCGGCCGTCGGCGAGGGCCGAGCCGTCCGGTTCAGTTGCTCGAACGGGCGATACCGAGCGCCGCGGTCCGCACGGCGGGGGCGAGCCGGTCCACGGCCGTCCGATCGGCGGCCGCGTGGGAGTGCGCCACGATGCCGAGAGCGGCACGGGCTCTGCCGTCCAGGCCGAGGACCGGGGCAGCGACCGACACGGCTCCCAAGCTCATCTCTTCGAAGGCGTACGCCACACCAGCCCTGCGCACCTCTGCCAGAGCGGCCGCGAGCCGGCCGGGCTGGATGATGGTGTGCGGAGTCATCCGGGTCAGGCCCGCCTCGGTGACCGAAGCGAACAACTCCCTTCCCGAGAAGGCCAGGAGGGCCTTTCCGACCCCGGTGCAGTGCAGGGGGAGCCGACCCCCGATGTGGGTCTGGGTGGGCACCGCCCGGTCACTGGAGATCTTCTCGATGCAAAGAGCCTTATGGCCCTCCAGGACCGTCAGCTGGATGTTCTCCTGTGTGGCCTGGAACAGATCGTGCATGTGGGGCAGTGCCGCAGCCCTCAGGTCGCGCTGCTGCGGAGCAAGAGAACCGATCGTCCACAGCCGTATGCCGATGCGATAGCGGCCGTCGTCGAGACGTTCCAGCCCACCCCAGTCGCACAGTTCGGTGATGAGCCTGCGTGCGGTCGAGAGGGGCAGCCCGCTTTGCTTGGCCACCTCGGTGAGCGACAGCGCGGGGTGGGCTACATCGAAGCAATCCAGGACGGCGAGCAATCGCCGGGATACGGATTGACCTGGGGAATTCGTTCGTCCGGCCACGTACTCACCTTCGTCCGGCTGTGTTTTGCCTGCTTCCGGACCGGTCTGTCTTCCAACTTAGCGAGCCCTGCCACTGGATGGCAATGAAATCTTTCGCCCGGCTGAGTTACCGCTGCATTATCCCTGCGTTGCAGGGAGCTTGCCCCCTTGTCCGGTCGCCGAGGCGGAGCCTAGCGGAGCGGCCAACGTAACAGTGAGGAGGTTCCGATGGCGTTGACGTGTCGGGAAGACGGACCGGTTCTGCGGGAGCGGGCCGGGAATCGGACGCCGCACCAGGAGATTACCGACTGGTGTCGTGCCGTAACCGCGTGGAAACAAATCGGCCGGATCGGGAGAACTTCATGATCTCATCACCGTCGGCCTCCGCCCCCTCCGAAAACACGAGCTTCTGGGTACGTCAGGGTATTGTCCCAAAACTCCGCTGGGGATTTGTGGCGCTCACCCTGTTCATGGTCGGCGACGGGATCGAAGCCGGGTTTTTGTCCCCGTTTCTCGACGAGCACGGCTTCGGCTCCGGCCAGGTCTCACTGTTGTGGAGTGTCTACGGATTCGTCGTCGCCCTGGGCTCCTGGCTCTCGGGTGCGCTGGCCGACGCCTTCCCCATTCGGCGGGTGATGTTCGCGGGGTTCTTCCTCTGGGTCATCCCTGAAATAGTGTTCCTTGCCGCACTGGCACAGGATAATTTCCCCCTCATGCTGATCACCTTCGGCATCCGTGGCCTGGGGTATCCGCTGTTCGCCTACAGCTTCCTCGTCTGGGTTGCGAGGGACACCCCCGAAAGCGTGATGGGCAAGGCCGTCGGCTGGTACTGGTTCTTCTTCGTGCTCGGCCTCGGCGTGCTCAGCTCCTACTACGCGGGCTTGGTCATTCCGCTCATCGGGGAGTTCGCGACCCTCGCCTCGTCACTCGCCTTCATCGCGCTGGGCGGAATCATGATGTTCCTCATGGTCAAGGCGGACAGGCAGCAACCAGCCGGACTCGCCACGAGTCTGCGCGGGCTGATCGGCGCCTTGAAGATCGTCGTCGAGCGTCCGCAGGTGGGCATCGGCGGGGTCGTGCGGGTGATCAACACGTTGGGCTTCTACGCCTTCGTGGTGTTCCTGACCACCTTCATGGTCCGTCACGTCGGGCTGTCCACCTCCGAATGGCAGACGGTCTGGGGCACGATGCTGCTGGCGAACATCCTGGGCAACATTCTGTTCGGGTACGTCGGCGACCGCATCGGCCGTGTCCCGACCGTGGCGTGGTTCGGTGGGGCCCTCTGTGCCGTGAGCACCCCCGCCTTCTACTACGTCCCGGAACTGCTCGGCCCGAACTTCTGGGCGATCCTCGGCGTCGGTGTCGTCTACGGAGCCGCGCTCGCCGGTTTTGTTCCACTGTCCGCC
This sequence comes from Streptomyces sp. CA-250714, assembly GCF_050936705.1. Lineage (NCBI taxonomy): Bacteria > Bacillati > Actinomycetota > Actinomycetes > Kitasatosporales > Streptomycetaceae > Streptomyces > Streptomyces sp. CA-250714. The sequence goes on from NZ_JBNJMI010000001.1 coordinate 795,531, forward strand.
ATCCTGCCCTCGCTGGCCCCGCACCGCGTGGGCAGCGCCCTCGCCATCCTGAACCTGGGAGCGGGAGTGAGCCAGCTGATGGGGCCGGTGATAGCCGGGCTCGTGGCGCCGATCGGCGTCGCCGGAACGCTCTGGGCCATCTCCGGGATCTACGTCGTCAGCATCGGCCTGACCTATTGCCTGCGCGACCGGCACCCCGAACCGACAGGTGACGCCGGTGTCCGGTCCCCTCTCCAGCCTGCCGCGGGCCCCACTCAATGAATTCGCGAACGAAGGAGGTCCGGGTGCCGACACATGAGATGACCCCGGAGTCCCAGCCCACCATCGTCCTTCTGCACGGGATGTGGCACGGGGGGTGGGCCTGGGAGCGTGTCGCGACACTGCTCGAGGCGGCCGGCTACCCGTGCGTCCGGGTCACGCTGCCTGGCAAGGACCGTGCTCCGGGCGACCCCACGTTCCGGGGCCACTGCGACCACCTCGTCCAAGTCCTCGCCGACATCCCCGGTGACGTCGTCCTCGTCGGCCACTCCTACAGCGGCGCCCTGCTGACAGAGGTCGGCGCCGCACCCGGGGTACGCGCCATGGTGTACGTCAGCGGGTTCGCCCTCCAGCCGGGGGAGTCGGTCGCGTCGGTCAACGACGCCGAGGCGGGGTCGCAGGCGGGGGCGGACGACATCCGCCTCGTCGGCGACTACCTGGTCATCGATCCGGAGGTCGCGCAGCACGCCTTCTACCACGACTGCGCGCCGGAGGAGGCGAGGAACGCCGCCCGACGCCTCACGCCCGAGCACGCCGATACGCGGGCCACGGTCGTTTCTCAGGCGGCCTGGCGGACAGTCCCCTCGCACTTCGTCATCTGCACCCTGGACCGAGCGTGTACGCCCGAAGTCCAGCGCATGATGGCGGCCCGGCTGGACTCGGCCAGTGAACTCGAGTCCGGTCACTCGCCGATGCTCTCCATGCCGGAAGCGCTCACGCGCACGATTGCCGACTTCGTGACCAAGCACCGAGCACCGACCAGCACAACGAAAGGGGCATAGTGGACGTATCGACACCAGACGACGCGGCCGGGCCGGTCGCGATCGTGACCGGTGGCGCCGGGGGGATGGGCGTGGCCATCGCCACAGTCCTGCTCGGCGACGGCTTCCGGGTCGCGCTGCTCGACCGCCGCGGGGCGCGGGAGGCCGCCGCCCGGCTCCGCAACGCCGGAGAAGCCGCCGGCCACCGCGCTCTGGGCATCGAGGCCGACATCACCGACGAAGGGGCCGTCCGGGCCGCACTCGAACAGATCGATGTGGCCTGGGGCCGGATCGACGCGCTGGTCAACAACGCCGGCATCGAACCACAGCACTCGATGGAGAACCTGGAACGGGACACCTGGCAGGCGGCCCTCGACGTCAACTTGACCGGCCCGGCGCTGATGATCAAGCACTGCATCCCGCTGTGGCGGCGACAGGGCGGCGGCCGGGTGGTGTCGATCGGGTCGCGCGTGTGGCTGGGCGGCGGCACGACCGCGTCGTACTCGGCCTCGAAGGCGGGGCTCGTAGGTATGACCCGTGTGGCATGCCGAGAGCTCGGCGCCATCGGGGTCACCGCGAACGTCGTCGCGCCGAGCTTCGCACGAACCCCGCTCAACGCCGAGAAGGGCGACGCCGAATTCGTCGAGGCATACGCCGAGCGGTTCGCCGCGGCCTCTCCGCTGGGCAGGCTCGTGGAACCGGTCGACGTGGCACACGCTGTGGCGTTCCTCCTGTCCGACCGAGCCCGCAACATCACCGGCGAAATCGTGCATGTCGCGGCCGGAACGCAGCTCGCTCCGTTCATCGGCTGAACCGCGTCCCGCAAGGCACGACAGTGCCACTGGACGGCAGGAGAGTACGGCATTCAGCGCAGTGCGCACCGCAATATTGCCGTGTGTTCCGGGAGGGTGCCAGGCGATCCGGACACCGAGTACACGCCTTCGGCCCGGACTGGCCGGCATGAAATGGGAGGGAATGAGGATGTCGACAAACAGAGAAAGCAGGTACGCCCTGCGGGAGTTGGTCGAGAACTGGGCATTGTGGCGCGATGCCGGGGACTGGGATCGCTTTGCCACTGTGTGGGATCCGGCCGAGGGCTGGATGTCCGCGACGTGGTTCCAGGGCCCGGCAACGGAGTTCATAGCGGCCAGCAAAGCCGGTTTCGACCGTGGCGTGAGCATTCTGCATTTCCTGGGCGGACATACCGCGGATATCGCAGACGACCGGGCTGTCAGCCAGACGAAGATGACGATCAACCAGCGCGGGAGCATCGACGGCGTCGAGGTCGACGTGGTTTGTACTGGCCGCTTCTACGACTTCTGCCGACGCCACAGGGGTGAGTGGAAGATCGTACGTCGTCAGCCCATTTACGAGAAGGACTGTCTTCACCTGGTGGACCCGTCCGCCGAGCTCAAGCTCGACCGCACGCTGCTGGACCGGTTTCCCGCGGGCTATCGCCACCTCGGCTACTTGCAGACCAAAGCCGGTTTCACCGTCCAGGCCGGTCTCCCCGGCCTGACCGGTGAGGCCGTGCAGCGGCTCTACGAGGAGGGCGCACATTGGTTGGCCGGCTCGGCGGCACCGGGCAACCCACACTGAGAGGCGGATACAGACATGTCCACCACGTTTCTGACCTGCAGCGCGAACACCCTGCGCTTCGCGGACCTTCCCACCCGGGCGTCCGCGGCGGCCGCGGCGGGCTTCACCGGCCTCGGCCTGCGCGTATCCGACTACCTCAACGCGGATATGGCGGACGCGGCCATCCGCGATCTGCTCGACGAGCACGGGCTGCGGCTGTTCGAGCTGGAGCACACATGGGACTGGGCTGCCGGCAAGGACCCGGTGGAGGCGACGATGTTCCGGCTCGCCGACCGGATCGGCGTCCGGCAGCTCAACGCCCCGATGTTCGCGGCGCATCCGCTGCCGGATCTCGTGCGACCGTTCGCGGCGCTGTGCGACCGGGCCGCCGAGCACGGCCTGCTGGTCGGCTTCGAGTTCCTCCCCTACAGCCACGTACGGACATTCGGCCAGGCATGGGAAGTCGTCGCCGCCGCGGACCGGCCGAACGCGGGGGTCATCCTCGACTTCTGGCACTGGTTCCGGTCCGGCGCCGAGCCCGGGGAGCTCGCGGACGTTCCCCCGTCCGCGATCACCTCCCTCCAACTGTGCGACGTGCTCCCCGAGTCCGAGCCCGACCTTGCCGACGAGGCCCGCCACCGCCGGCTGCTTCCCGGGCAGGGAGCCTCGGACACGCTCGGTCTGCTCCGCGCGCTGCGTGAGCTCGGCATCACCGTGCCGGCGTCGGTTGAGGTCTTCTCCGACGACCTCGACGCGCGCCCCGCCGGTGTCGCGGCGCGGTCGGCGTTCGACGCGGGTGTTGCGGCACTCGACCGCGCGGGGTATCCCACCCCGACCTGGACGACCAACCTGGAGGGAGCCCGATGACCACGGAGCAGGCCGAGCAGTCCATTGCCCCGCGTGCCGACTTCGCGGAAGAGAGCTCGGTCGAGATCGTCGTCGACAGCTTCGCCCGCACCCCGGACCTGCGGTTGAAGCAGCTCATGACGAGTCTGGTCGAGCATGTGCACGCGTTCGTCAAGGACGTTGAACCCACTGAGGAAGAGTGGCAACGGGCCGTCGACTTCCTCACCGATGTCGGGCACATGTGCGACGACACCAGGCAGGAATTCGTCCTGCTGTCCGATGTGCTCGGGGTGTCGATGCTGGTCGATGCGATCAACCACCGCAAATCCGCCGGAGCCACGGAGTCGACCGTTCTCGGCCCGTTCCACATGGTCGACTCACCGAGGCGTGAGCTCGGGGCGAACATCTCCCTCGACCACAACGGTGAGCCCTGTGTCTTCGCCGGCCAGGTCCGCTCGTCCGACGGGAGTCCGCTGCCCGGAGCACTCGTGGACGTATGGCAGGCCAACGGAGACGGTTACTACGACGTCCAGCAACCCGGCGTACAGCCCGGGCTCAACCTTCGGGGACTCTTCACCGCCGATGCGCACGGACGCTTCTGGCTGCGGACCGTCGTTCCCCGCTACTACCCGATCCCGGACGACGGGCCGGTCGGAAAGCTGCTCGCCGCCACCGACCGCCACCCCAACCGTCCCGCACACATCCACGTCATCGCCGAAGCCGACGGCCACACCCCGCTCACCACCCATCTCTTCGTCGAAGGCAGCCCCTACCTGGATTCCGACGCCGTGTTCGGGGTGAGGCAGTCGTTGGTCCGGCCGGTCACGACCGTCGACGATCCGCTGCGCGCCGAGGAGTACAACGTCGCCAACCCCTTCCGGCTCATCGAGTTCGAGATCGTCCTCGATCCCCTCACCGAACGGCACAGCCATGCAAACTGATTTTGTCCACGAGAGCCGTCCCGGTCGGGTCGTCTTCGCGGCGGGAGCGAGAACCAGGCTGCTGGAAGAAGTCGACCGCCTCGGCCTGCACCGGCTGATCGTGGTGTGCACGCCCGAACAAGTCGGCCTCGCCGAAGAGTTGACGTCTCCGCTCGGTCACAGGATCGCGGAGCTGCATCCGCACGCCACCATGCACGTGCCGGTCGCGGTCGCGTCGAAGGCCATCGCGCGGAGCCGGGAGATCGGCGCCGATGGCTGCGTCGCCATCGGGGGCGGCTCGGCCATCGGCTTGGCCAAGGGCATCGCGAAGGACACCGGACTGCCGATCGTGGCCCTGCCGACGACTTACGCCGGATCGGAGATGACACCGGTCTGGGGCCTGAGCGACGCCGGCCGCAAGACCACAGGACGGGATCCGAGGGTGCTTCCCGTCACCGTGCTCTACGACCCCCAGCTGACGCTGACACTTCCACCCGCGTTCTCCGTGACCAGTGGCCTGAACGCACTCGCGCACTCCGCAGAGGCGCTCTACGCGCCGGACGGCTCTCCAATCACCGCCCTCATCGCGGCTGAATCCGTGCGGGCCCTCGCGGGTGCACTTCCCCGCCTCGTCACCGACCCGCGGGACATCGACGCCCGCTCGGCGGCCCTCTACGGCGCCTGGCTGGCCGGCAGTGTATTGGGATCGACCACGATGTCGCTGCACCACAAGCTCTGCCACATCCTCGGCGGTACTTTCGACCTACCGCACGCCGAAACCCACACCGCTGTGCTCCCCCATGTCCTGGCTGTCAACCTCCCGGCCGCCCCGCAAGCGCGGACCGCGCTGGAGACCGCACTGGGCACCGCCGATCCCGCCAACCACCTGTTCCACCTGGCCAAAGACCTCGGCGCCGAGATGTCGCTCAGGACCCTGGGTATGCCCGACAACGGCCTGCGGACCGTCATCGACCAGGCTGTCGCCGCCCCCTACGCCAACCCCACGCCCATCGCCGAAGGCGATCTCCGCCACATTCTCAGCAACGCTCTCATCGGGGCCGCGCCTACAACCCGCCCCGCCGGCTAGGCCGTTTCGTTCGGTTCAGGCTGGGCTCGCGGCCCCCGGTACGCACCCCCAGCCTTCGGCCAGGAGATGCCCCGGTGGCGTTGTCAGCATTTGCGGCGTAACACGCGGCTATAGCTGCGCACTCCTCCCCCACCGCGCATCTGCACGTACCGGAGGCCGCCAACACGATCCGCCCTGATCCGAACGGAACCATCCAGCAGCCGCGAGGACCGGGACGGCGATTCCGCGAGCGGCTCCAGCTGCGGGACCAGGGCCGACACGGCTCATCCACGTCCGGTTTCCGCACCCACTTCGCGTAACCGGATGCGCGTAACCGGATTCCGAAACGCGTTCAACTCCCGACACAGACACCAGTGGCAGCCGTGTAGTGGAGGATATATGCATTCATCAGCTATTTGTAACCTACAAGATATGCTTGACCAGCATAAAGTCGGGTGTACCCAGCGTCGGGTACTACTGCTCTGCTTGGGGGTCGTGACCCTCGACGGAATCGATGTCGCCATGGTCAGCTACCTCGGCCCGTCGCTCATGTCCGACTGGGGCCTCACAAAAGCGGAACTCGGACCGGTCGTCACCAGCGGACTGCTCGGCCTGGCGATCGGCTCCCTCGTCGCCGGACCGATCGCCGACCACCTCGGCCGCCGCAAGGTCATCATCGCCTCGCTGCTCTTCTTCGGGGTGATGAACGCCGCAACCGCCCTGACCACCGACATACTGTGGTTCTCCGTGCTTCGCGTACTCACCGGCCTGGGGCTGGGCGCGGCTCTCCCCAACGCGACCACGCTGGTCTCCGAGTACGCCCCTTCCCGGCGACGGAGCCAGATGATGGCCCTGACGTACTGCGGAATGACCCTCGGTGGCGCTGTCGCCGGCTACCTCACCAGCGCCCTTGTGGAGATCGCAAGCTGGCACTGGGCCCTGGTCGTCGGAGGGGTCCTTCCTCTCGCCTACGCCGTTGTCGTTGTCGTCGCGCTGCCCGAGTCGCCGAAGTTCCTCGCTCGCCACGAGGGACGGCGGGAAGAACTCGTCAGCCTGATGAACCGCGTCGTGCCCGAGCACGTCCCGTCTGATGCGCGCTTCGCACTCGACGAGCCCACCGTCGGCACCAGGATTCCCATTGCCGGGCTGCTGGCCCGCCGCTTCCGCACCGGGACCATCACCATCTGGGTCGGGTTTTTCGCCGCGTTCTTCATCGTCTACCTGACCAACAGCTGGCTGCCCATTCTGATGACCGACATCGGCTTCTCCCTGACCGCCGCCGCAACGATCGGGCTGCTGCTCCAGGCCGGTGGAACCATCGGAAACCTCGGGATCGGGTGGCTGATGGACCGCTTCGGGCTGCACCGCATCGTTGTCACCGCGATGGCCTGCGCCGCTGTCATGCTCGTCTGCGTCGCCCTCGCTCCCCAGGAAGTCATGGTCATCGCAACCTTGGTCTTCGTGCTGGGCATGTTCACCAACACCGTCGGCACGGGCTTCCCCATCCTGTCAGCTGCCTTCTACCCCACCTCGATACGCGCCACCGGAACCAGTTGGGCCACCGGCATCGCCCGTTTCGGAGCCATAACCGGCGCGGCAGTCGGCACCGCTCTCGTCGCTGCGGACCTCGGCTACCGGCAGGTCTTCCTCACCTTGCTCATTCCCGCTGCCGTGTGCGTCGTCGCTGTGACGATCAAGGGGCGGCGTGCCTCCACCGCCAACCGGGAGCCGGCCACCGTGAAGGCCGTCGGTGGCGAAAAGCCGCGTCAGGAAATCGCATGACAACACCCGGCCGGCCGAGCCCTTTTGTTCGGGGCCGGTCTTCTTCTGACAACCAAGCAGGACCGGAAAGGAGCCACAGCATGCGCCTGCGGGACAAGGTTGCACTGATCACCGGCGCGGCCGGCGGGATGGGCCGGGCCACCGCCGAGACCTTCGCCCGCGAGGGCGCCACGGTCGTCCTCGCCGACATCGACGACAGCCTCGGCACCGCCGCGGTCGAGGAGATTCAGGCCGCCGGTGGTCAGGCTCAGTACCTGCACCTCGACGTCACGGACGAGACCTCCTGGGTCGCCGCGATCAACGGCGTCCTCGACACGTTCGGTCGGCTCGACGTGCTGGCCAACAACGCCGGGATCAGCGGCACATTCGCCTCGGACCTCACCAGTACCGCATATTTCGACCAGCTCATGCTGGTCAACGCAAAGGGCGTCTTCCTCGGCATCAAACACGGTGCCGCCGCCATGGCCCGCTCCGGCGGCGGATCGATCGTCAATCTGTCCTCGATCTCGGCTTCCATCGGCCAACTCGGCGTACACCTGGGTTACGGCGCGTCCAAGGCTGCCGTGAAGGCGATGACCACCACCGCCTCGGTACATCACGCTGAGCACGGTGTACGGGTCAACGCGGTCGCACCAGGTATGTTGCCTCCGATGCGTACGTCGCGCGGCTCTGCCGACCCGGTCTGGCGAGCCAAGCAGATCGACGGTGTGCCGATGAAGCGGGCTGGTGAGGTCCACGAGGTGGCCGACGCGGTGCTCTTCTTCGCCAGCGATGAGTCTTCCTATGTGACCGGCGTGGAGCTCCTGGTCGACGGCGGACTGACCGCCGTGTGACCACCGGTGGCCTGAGTGACCCTTGCACTGTGTGACCGCGCGATACGCGAGGGGCACACAGTGCAAGGGTCACTTATGTGCGGGTGCCGTCGAGGAACGCCTCGACCGCGGTCACGACCTCCCCGGGGGCCTCTTCCGGAACGTAGTGGCCCCCGGAAACGGCGTGACCGCGCACGGCGGCCGGATCGGTGTGGTGGTCCTGCCAGATGCGCAGGACGTCGCTCTGGGCGAGTCCGCCCTGGGCGCCCCAGAGCACGAGCAATGGTGCCCGCAGGCGCAGTCCGCGGTCGTGATCGGCCTCGTCGAGTTGGAGATCGGTTGTGAAGCCCGCTCGGTAGTCCTCCAGTGACGCCCGCAGGTGACCTCGGTCGGAGAAGGCGGCGACGTAATGTTCAAAGGTATCCTTGTCAACGGCACCGGATTCGAGAACCCGGTCGAAGAAGTGTCGAAGATATTCCTCGATATTTTGCGAGATGAGTTTTTCCGCCAGATCGGATTGCCGGTGGAAGAACCAGTGCCACATCGCACTCGCCGAGTCGCGGTCAAACGATCGCATGACAAACCTGGTCGGCAGAATATCCAGCAGCACCAGGGCATCGATCTCCGACGGGTGATCGAGAGCCCATCGGTGGGCGACACGGGCGCCCCGGTCATGACCCATCACAACCGCCGAGTCGTACCCGAGGCGATGAATCAGACTGCTCAGGTCGGCTGCGACGGAGCGCTTGTCGTATCCCGATTCGGCCAGTCCCGAGGCTCCGTATCCGCGAAGGTCCGGGGCGACCACGGTGCGGTGGCGGCTGAGCGGCCCCACGACATGGCGCCAGCACCTGCCCGTTTGGGGCCACCCGTGGAGCAGTACGACCAGTTCCTGCCCCTCGCCGACGATTCGGTAAGTCAATTCGACGTCGTCCAGGCTCATCGACTCGACAGTGTCCCGGCGCATCTTTCTCCTTTACGTTCGATAGGGGGCTTGCCGAGGCTTCCGGTATAACTCGGGGCCGTTCCGCCCCGAGCCCGGAATGGATCAAGCGGCCATACCCTGCAGCGAGAGCGACCGGTCCAGCCGGGCCCAGACAAGGGTGCCTGTGTTGAGCCGCCGGCTCCCCCAGGAGGTGGCTGTTTGATCGATGAGGAACAGCCCGCGGCCGTCTTCGCTCTGGGCGCTGCCGGAAGTGGAAATGTTCAGCGGCTCCATCGGCGCCGACCCTTGGTCGCGCACCATGACGAAGATGCTCTCCGCGTCGAGTCGCAATTGCACCTGCACCGAAGGGGAGCGCGTGTGGACGACGGCATTGGTGACAAGCTCCGACACGATCAACTCCGCCGCGTCTGCCGCGTCCTCGCTGACGTCCCCCCATGCCACCAGGGCGCGTCGCGTCTGCTCCCTGGCCTGGGAAGGAGTCCTCTGTTGCCGCGGCAGAATCCACTCCGCTTGGAAGCCTGCTCGCCCCTCAACATGATCAGTAGTGAAATCCTTCAGAGGCGCATGCGGTGGGTCGCCGACGGGCAGCGAGCCGATAGGTGCGTTGAACATCTTGATCACTCCATCGGGGGCGTGCCCCCTGGAGATGCGGGACAGTGGTGGAGGTCGAGGCACTGCGTTGAGTGGCCTGCGTTCGTTGTATTCACAGCGTGGCAACCCCCAGAGTGCGATAGCCAGGATGTGCTGCCACTGAACGGCAACCCGAAGCGACCTTTCAGGTGCCTTGTCCTGATGTTTTCCGGCGTCGTGGCTGACCTGCTGGGCCGTCTCGTTTGGATCACGCTGGGCCTGCGGCCCAGGCGTCCAGCGGTGACCATGCGCGTAGCAGAGCGGGCGGCGCGTAACTGGGCTCCTTGAACTCCTCGTACAGGGATTCGGCGACGGCCTGGGCGGTGTCGAGCCCGATGAGATCGAGGAGTCGCAGCAGCCATGGGGTGGGCACATCCCAACTCCATCCCTTGGTCGATGTCCTGCGGGCTCGCTGTTAGTGGGCGGGCCTCGCAGCGCGCCGCCGTCTCCGAGTCAGCCCACTCAGCCCTTGCTCACCAGCGTCGGCCGGGACCACCTGCGCGTTTCCTGACCCAACAGCCCTCGGCGAAGGGCCCGAAACCTCACCCACGTCGGCCCCGAGCCCGCGCAGGCACGTACGCCAGGAATCCCGCAATCACACGGCTGACGAATAGGAAAGACCCCTACACCCCCTGCGACTTCCCAGCCACGGGCAGGGCGCCTCACCAGCACCTATATCCCGGCGAGCGCTGCGCATCAGATGATGGATTCCGCACCGGCGCCCCTGGCGATCTCAGCAATTCCCGGAACATCACAGCCGCTTCACACGCGAGAGCACATTTCAGCACCAGCCCTGGCTCCACACCACCTCACCACCCATACGCACACCGCAACCAACGGCTGACCGCCCCCGGCCGCCAGGTGAACCGTCCGGGTCCTGGCTCCGTTGCAGGAGCCGACGGCCAGTCCCGCGACACCGGGAAGCAACCCCTCATTCCAGTTCACCAGGAGGACACCGTGCCGAACCCCGATGATGGCGTGCTCGCATACGCCTACCTCCGCTGGGTCGGGCAAGCGCCCGAACAGCGCATGGGAACGCTGCCGAACGACGATGTGGTGATCCGCATACCAGGGCCACCGGAGACTCCGGCCTTTCCGCCACAGACAGTGAACCTCGGAGAAGCACTGCACAGCTTCCTCGACCCCGCCAACCCCGGAGCAGGAGAACAAACGGCAATAGAACTGAGAAATACCAACGTCCCCGTACAGAACCTGGAGGGACTGGGCTGGCACATCCATCCAAAAGCGCTCAACCAGGACCAGCGCGCCAAATGGTTTACTCCCCAAGATACCCAGGATGCTGTCGGAATCTATCGGCTCTTCAATGAAGGACGGACAACGAGAGGATACCTGCCTGTTTGGATCAGCAAAATAGAGAACGCTAAACGGGCCGGTTGGAATCGCGAGCCGGATTGGTCCGTTACCATCAGGATACGACTGCATCACAACCGGGGAGGGACAGCTTCGCTGGGCCCTGCGGCAGTATGGGCGCTGATTGACAATGCAATCCCCGTCATACGTTCACAAAGGGAAGGCTTTGTGCAAATTCATCCCCGGGCGCCGACAATTGGCCAGAAGGCCGCACGCGAAATGGGCGAGAAGCGTGGGCGAAATATTCGCGCCATGTATGAGTGGGGCATAATACCTCCCGAACACGTGCCACCCTACGGTCCTCGCGCAGGCTCGGCGAAAGCGATTAAGCCGTGGGCGAAGCAAACCCTGGATCGATTGGCCGATCTCGCGAGGGCGAAAAGTAAGCACGCCACATCGGAGGAACCGGAAATCGCTGCGCTAAAAGAGGCCGGCAAACTCACTCTGGTGGCCACCGATTCAGGCAAGAGCTACAAGATCTCCGCGGAAAATACTGAGCCTATCGCCAATATCGTAGCGGCCCTGACGAAGCTGCCGCCCGAGTTGCGGGACCATGGGCCCGACGGCCCGCCGCAGCAGAACCAGCTGGGAGAGGCGGAGTTCGCTCCACAACCCAGCGCCTCGTACCAGCAGCCGCAAGCCCCACACCAGCCCTTTGTTCCCCCCGCTCCTCCTCCAGCCCCGACCTGGGCCGGCGCGGCATCGGCGTTTTCCCCACCGGCCACCGGCGGGTACGAGTATCCCTCGTCCGCAACCCAGCCAGTGATGCCCAGCCTGACGCCCCAACAGCAACAGACCCAGCAGACGCGAGGGCAGGGGCAGGGGCAACCGCGGCGGAAGTAGACGCGGCAAGCGGCGGCTGATCGGTGAAGGCTCCTGCCGGCCGGTGGGCCCCGCCTCCATCGCGAGGCGGGCTCGGGCCACCGGTGCCGTGTCGGCTGCTCTGTCTCCCTCACTGCCAGTCGAAAACTGACTGGTGCCGGGCAGCGGTGCGGGCCAGGAAGGTGAGAACGGGGTGGGGGGCGCTGTGCGCTTCGTGCAGATGGATGACCTGCTAGTTCCGTTCCCGCCAGGCAGATCAGCAGCGCGGAGGTCGGTGAGCCCGGGCGGGCATCTTGCCAGAGGGCCTGGTACGCGGTTCGTACGCCTGGTCCGCTGAGGGCGGCGGACCGTGCCGTGCGTGGCTGTGCTGCCCAGCATCTCGGCTGCCAACCGGTGCCGACCGTTTACGCATTGTCTCCGAGGCTTGCCAAAGCGTCGTGGACCTGTTGTTGGGTCGGCCGGCTTGCGGCAGGGGGCAGCGGGCGGATTCGGCGCGCAGGCCGACCAGGAGGAAGGCGGCTTGGCGGCGCCATCCGTTCGGAGCGACCTCGCCGGTGGCTCTGGCTGGCAACTCGTTGGCGGCGAAGGCGAACACCGGATCCGCATTGGTGAAATCGGAACGGAGAACGTCGGCTTCGTGGGCGCGTCCGACGATCTGTTGTGCAGCGTCCATCGTTCGGCCGCAGGCGGCCATAAGGCGTTTCGCGTCCCGATAGCGGCCGCTGACTAGGGCGGCGACGCAAGGTCTGTGGCCTTGCCTCCCGACCGCGGAAGCGGGCTGTGGGCGCCGGTGCCAAGCACCGCTTGGTGTTCGTCGACCGGCTGCTTGCCACGCTCGTTCATCCGTCACGGGGTCTCCCACGACGTGCTGGCCTGCTGGTTCGGCGTGGATGGACCACTCCACCGTCACCCGGGCCATCGGTGAAGTGCGGCCTCTGCTCGCCGATCGGGGGGCACCGTCAGCCCCGACGTGCGGCTGCGGACTCGGGCCGAGGCCGTCGACCATCTCGGCGCCGGCGGAACGACCGGCATCATCGACGGCACCGAGATCCGGGTCCGGCGGCCCGCCGCCGGAACGCAAGGACCGGGACAAGTTCATCGCCAGCAATAACAAGCACAACGCCGTCAAATCCATGGTGGTCAGGGACGGCGAAGGCCGCGCGCTGTGGTGCAGCCCGGCCCGCCCCGCAAGCTGCGCGGCATCACCCACGCCCGCGAGTTGGAGCTGGCCCGACTCCTGACCAGCGGCCCGCGGTCGAGATCCTCGCCGATGCCGGCCACCAAGGACTGGGCGCCCGGACAGGCGGCCCGATGGTGACACCACCGCATCGCAATTCCAGAAGAATCCGCCCGAGTGGTACGAGGAGATGCACGAGCGGCAGCGCAGGGCACACTCCTCGCGGCGTATCCGGGTCGAGCACGGCATCGCCCGCATGAGGAACTGGCGGGCCCTGGCTCACCACCTCGGCCGCCGAGAACACATGGGCGACACCGCCCAGGCCGTCGCGGGCCTGCTGTCCCACCAGCAGACCGTGAACCACGCCCGCAGGGGTGGGGCCCGACGGACCGTAGGAGGCAGTCTGCTGCCATGCATCGCAGCGGTGACCGACAGCCTTCCCATGGTCTCCGTCAGCTCCTCGGCTGAGGAGTACCCCGGCGTCGAGAGCCCGGCAGGGTTGATTGGAGGACGCCAGGAGCCGGGCGCGGCGAGAGTGCCGGTTCTCCCGTGCCCCGTTGTCGGACATCGGTTCCGGGGATCTGCCGTGCCATCCGGCCTGCCTGGAAAGGGCACCGATGTCCGGACTCACGGACCACGACGGTACCGCGTGCGCTCCGAACTCCTCGTAATGGCCCGGGGGCAGCAGGATGCTGGAACTGGCGCGGCGCAGCACCCCGCTTCGGCAAGTCCCCGCAGCCGACAGGACCTACGTCTTGCGGGTGAGGTTGCCGAACCACGGTGCGCGGGCGGCCGTGTCGAGGGGAGCTATCCGGATGCGGCCCTTCCCCTGGCCCGCCGTGTCGAGTGTCGAGGACCAGCCGGGGGAAGTTGTCGGTGCACTTCGGTACCGAGGAGTCGGATTTCTATTTGCCAGGAGAGAGGATGAGCCTGCCCTCGTGCACGGAGAACGCCTCGGCCTGGTTACAGCGGTGACTTCGGGAGTCGTTTCAGCGGTGACTGTGGAAGTCGGTGGTTGGGGTGGTGCGCTGCCGCCCGCGCAGACCACGGCGAGGCCGCGGGCACCCGGGCCCTGATCGAGGTGTTGCCGCTGACCCGGCACATGGAGCACGACCATGTCGTCAACGGACTCGCGGCCGCCCACCGGGCCGGGGCACTGACCGCGGACGCGGTCGCGCTGGAAGCACGTAAGGCCGCACAGGGCGAGACGACGGAAACCTCCGCCAGAACGGGGGCGCCCCGCGATGAGTCATCGGCGACGGTCACTTCCGACTGGAAGCTCTCCCATCTGCCGCCCGACACCCGACCTCTTCCATCAGTAGCCCACTACGACCAGCTCCTGCGCCAACAGCACGGCCGGACGGTCGGCGAGAAGGAGGCATCATGAGCCCACGCAAACGCGGGCTGACCGAAGAAGCCGCCACCGCATCGATCGACCAGGCATGCCGACTGCTGCGGCTGCCCTCCATCCGCCAGCAGTTCCACGACCTCGCCGAAGGTGCTGCCCGCGACCAGATGTCCTACCGCGCCTCCCTCGCGGAACTGCTGATGGCCACCGAGTGCGACGACCGGGCACGGCGACGCTCCGAACGCCGGATCAAGGCCGCGTCCTTCCCCCGGGACAAGTCGCTGAGGGCCTTCGACTTCGAAGCCAACCCCAGTATCGACCCGGCCACGGTCAACACACTGACCACCTGCGACCGGGTCAAGAAGGGCGAGCCGCTCTGCCTGATCGGCGACTCCGGCACGGGCAAGTCCCACCTGCTGATCGCGCTGGGGACCGAGGCCGACATGCTCGGCTACCGCGTCCGCTACGTGCTGGCCATCGAAGCTGGTCGACGAACTGGTCGAGGCCGCCGGCAAGAAGCAACTGTCGAAGACCATCGCCCGCTACGGGCGCGTCGATCTTCTCTGTATTGACGAGCTCGGCTGCATGGAACTCGACCGGCGGGGAGCCGAGTTGCTGTTCGAGGTGCTGACGGAGCGGGAAGAGAAGAACAGTGTCGCGATTGCTTCCGACGAGTCGTTTTCCGGGTGGACGACGACGTTCACGGATCCGCGGCTCTGCGCGGCCATCGTCGACCGGCTGACCTTCCACGGCGCGATCATCCAGACTGGCACCGAGTCCTACCGGCTCGCCCACACGAAGGCGGTGGCCGAGCGCGCCGAGGCCAGCTGACCGGCCACCACGCGGGGGACCCTCCCGACAGCGACCCGAACTCAGCCTTCTCGCTATGGGCTGACAAGTTGTGCGGGATCTCTCCGGAGACGGCCTGTCGGGCAGGCCCGGGTGGGTCTGCCCGACGGTGTGCGGTGTGTGACACCCTGCCCGAGCTTTCGGGTGAGGGTGGTGCCTGTGGTGTGGCCAGGCGGCCGGCTTACGGATGCTCAGCGATGGCTGGGCCCGCCGGTCAGTCGATGCCTTCGATGATGCGGAAGTCGCGCTCGACGCCGTCGGGGAGGGCCACCAGCGCCTTCTGGTATGCCTCGCTCTCGTATGCCGCGACGGCCTGTTCAAAGCTGTCGAACTCGATCAGAACGACGCGTTGCGTGATTCCGGCCTCGTGGGCGACGACTCGACCGCCACGGGACGGGATCCGGGACAGGACGCGCCCGCCCCCAGCCTGGACAGCCGGACCGGCCAGCTTGTCGTAGGCAGTCAGCTTCTCAGGGTCGGAAATGGCGGGGTAGACACTGACCCAGTAGCCCTTAGCCATGGAAATCTCCTGTGTTGGGCCGGACACGTCCGACTGCGAATTGACACTCGGATCGATCGATCCCGGCGACGGGAACTGCGGTCAGTTGAATCGCCATATGCGCAGGTTAGACCTTGATCTGCGGTCGAGGGAAAGACCGGTACGGGATAGACTCAGAACGGATCGTTATCAATCGGCAGGGAGGGCACGTGGCGCCGGATACGGTAAGCCTGCGGTACTTCCTGGTGCTGGCACAGGAGTTGAACTTCACCCGCGCGGCCGCACGGATCGGTATCGCACAGCCCGCACTCAGCGCCCGGATGCGCCGATTGGAGGCGGAACTCGGTACGGCCCTGCTGGTCCGCAACACGCGTAGCGTCGTATTGACCACGGCCGGTGCGGCTTTGGCGGAGTCCGCGCCGCCCGCGCTGGCGGCGCTGGACCGGGCATGGGACACCGCCCGGAGCGCGGCGGCCGGTGAACTGGGCACGCTGCGCATCGGATACAGCCTCAGCGCCGGTGCCGAGACGGCACCGGCCCTGGTGGACAGGCTGATTCGCGGCAACAGCGGACTCGAGGTCGGCGCGGTCCCGATGGCGACGCCGGAGATCTCCCCCGCGGTCGCCGACGGCCGCATCGATGCCGGGATCACCCGCGGTGAACAGCCGGGCCGTGGCGTGCGCCGGTTCCTGCTGCGGCGTGCGCGCATCGGGGTCCAGCTGGCGCAGCACCATCCGCTGGCCGAACACCCGGAGATCGAGATCGCCGACGCGGCCGCGTATCCGCTGCGACTCCCGGACCGTGCGGCCAACCCCGTGATCCACGATCAGCTGTCCGCACTGTTCCGAGACACCCGACCACACCCCCGATTCCACACGCCCGCAGTCTCTTTCGACATGTCCCAGCGCGACCTGCGCGACGGGGTCACCCTCGCCCCGGCCGGAGAAGCCGCGGCCACGGCACAACCGGCCGGTCTCACCTGGCGACCGCTGCGGGGCGCGCCCAGCCTGACGATCCACCTGGTCCTCCCACGCGAGCAGTCGCCGCTACACCGCCGCATCCGTGCCGTCGCCAAAACCCTGGCGCACGAGCTGCACTGGCTGCCGGACTGACGCGCAAGAGGTCAAGCGAGACGGACGCCTGCGGTGGCGAGCCGAAGACCTTGCGCCCGGCGGACTTCGCGGTGATGACGACGGCGGTCTTGCTGAATGTCCGACACGACCTCGCTACGCCGGCGGATCAGCATCCGATGATGGCCCCGGATCCGATCCGAGTCGTACACCGCGGCGACGTCCTCGCCCAGCCCGAGATCTCGGCGGATACCGCGCCTTCGCCGACGCCGAACCGGACAAGCACGGGTAACCGGCGGGAACGCCCGCCGTCAACGGCGTCCATGACGTGGGTCAATGCTCAACGCCAACCACTGTTCCATTGCTCCCCGAGGCCGTGTTCGAGACGGGCGATCCGCGTGCTGAGTTCCGCGGCATCGGCGGGTGCGGGTTCAAAGATGGGTTCTCAGCGTGCTCTCGTTGAGCAGGCGGGCTCGATCCATGCCGAGCAGGCTGCCCCGGCGGAACCCACCAATCGCACGCGCATGCGACAGCAAGAGACGTTGACATTGATCACGCGCAACTCGCCAAAGCGACTCCGGGAGTCACCTTGAAATGGCACCCGGAGACCCTGACACAGCCACTCGGCCGAGTACCGGCATCGCTGGTCGTCGACCTCGGCGATGGTGGTCTGCCAGACGCACAGTTGAGACCTGTCCAGGAGGGGCCGACTCGACGCTCTTCTTCGCGATCACCAGCCGGGCGTATGGCGCGTCCGATTCCCGCCCCGAGCCCTTCTGCCGTTCACCCATGCCTTCCCAGTGGCCGCGGAAGGCGATCGGTATGAGCCCTGTAGTCCCAGCTCGGACACCAGGGAGCAAGTAACCCGCCGGTAGGTTCCGAGGGGCTCGGGCCTGCCGTTTCCTGCCGTTGGGGCGCCTCGTTGGGCTGATCGGATGAACCGACGGCTCGACGACGACAAGGGTCGGGTGTGCGACAAGAGTGGTCGCCGGAAGACGTGGTGGCGTGCTGGACGCGGGTGGATGGCGACTGGGACCTGGTCGCCAACAAGTCCGGCCCGACCAGGCTCGGCTTCCGCCTGATGCTCAAGTTCTTCGAGATCGAGGCCCGGTTCGCGGAGTTCATCGAGGAGTTTCCTCACCCCGCTGTCGAGTACGTCGCCGGGCGGGTCAAGGTGCCGGCGGCCGAGCTCTCGGAGTACGACCTGCGGGCGCGAAGCGGCACCGGAAGCAGGTCCGCGAGGCTCCGGGGTTCCGGCCGTCGACAGTGGCGGACCAGGAACGGCTGACCGAGTGGCTGTCGACGGAGGTCTGCCCGGTCGAGGTGGTCGAGGACCGGCAGCGGGAGGCCCTGTTGGTGCAGTGCCGTGTCGAGCGGAAAGATCAACGCTCGTGCCTGAGCGGCGGGTTGAGAGGCAGCTGACGGCGGAGCTGAAGAAGGTCCGGGGCAGGGAGGGCATCCTCTTCAAGCTCGCCGACGCGGCGATCGGCAAGCCGGACGAGGTGGTGGGCACGGCGCTGTATCCGGTGGTCGCGGAGAAGACGCTGCGCGACCTGGTGGCAGAGGCCGAAGGCGAACGAGAAGGTCTTCAAGGTCAAGGTTCGCACCACCCTGCGGTCGTCGTACAGCTCGTTCTACGCCGATAGCGTTGCCCGCCAGCACCGGTGGGTCGCCCAAAGCGCCCCGGTCCGGACCAGACTGAGCGACGATGATCAGGCGTGTGGTGGCGGTTGTGACGTGCGTCGTGGTCGCCGTCTTGGGAGGGGCTGGTGGGACCGGACCTCGCTGTTCACGGTGGGCCCGCGACGATGTCCTCCAACGACGCAGTCGAGCCGGTGCGGGTACGCGTCGTGCTGCCCGCCGACCCGGTGCTGGGGCATCAGGAGCAGGAGGTCGTCGCGCGGCTGTGGAGGCGGCGGCAGACCGAGGCCGGCTGGCGCACGGTCAGGGACAGGACGCGGCCGGCGTCGTTCAGCAGACCGGGCCGGCTTCACCGAGACCTCCGGCATCTTCACTGCGGGCGGCGGCTACGGCTGGACCGCGGACAACGCTGTTGGCGATTCCCCCGAATCAACACAGAGGTGCGGCTCGTCCGGTGCGGCACGCGCCAACGCAGGTTCGAGTCAGCCGATGGAGGAGACGCCGCCCTCGCCGCCCTCGCGGGCGTCGAGCAACTCGTCCCAGTGCTCGGTCGCCCATCGGCACGCGGCGGCCAGCGGCTCCAGCATGCTGCGTCCCAGCGGTGTCAGCGCGTACTCCACCCGCAGTTTCGGGTCGGCGTACACCGTGCGTGACACGAACCCGTTCCGCTCCAAGCCGCGGAGTGACTGGGTGAGCGCCTTCGGAGTGACGCGGCCCAGTGGCACGCGGAGTTCGGAGTATCTGCGCGGGCCGTCTTCCAGGCAGCGGAGGACCATGGATGCCCATTTGTCACCGAAGCGGAAAGGCAGCAGCGAGGACGGGCACAGCTCGTCGAACAAGTCGGGTGGCAGCGGTGGCCGTTGCGTCATCGAGGGTCTCCCGTCTCCGGTCTTGGTATCCAGATGGTGACCGACCCTCTGGATATCTTCTGGAGCATCGACTCAACGGGAGGTATTCCGACGACGGGCAGGATCGTGGTTCTCGGGGCGCGTGGCCGCCCGCCTGCTCGGCACCCTCACCGGTCCGCACCCGTCCTCCTCTGGCGGGAAGGCAGCCGGCTTGCCGATTTGCACCTCACGTCAACGTCAAGTTGAGAGTAACGGGCGTCGAATGAACCCATTCGACCTATAAAGGTAAGGCAGGACATTATGCGTGCAGCTCGCTTCCATGAATACGGCGGAGCGGAGAGCCTGGTGGTCGAGCAGGCCCCCGACCCCCACCCCGGACTTGGGGAGATCCGGGTCCGCGTCGCGGCGGCCGGCGTCAATCCCATCGACTGGAAGCTGCGCACCGGCGCCCTGCACCAGCTGCTTCCCCTGGAGCTGCCCGCCATCCCCGGGCGCGACGCCGCCGGCGTGGTTGACGAAATCGGTGAGGGAGTGCAAGGGGTGAGCATCGGCGACCGCGTCTTCGGGCTGGGCGGTGTCACCGGCGCAACCGCAGAGCTGGTCATCCTCTCGGCCTGGGCCCATGCCCCCGACACGTGGAGCGATGAGCAGGCTGCGGGCGCCGGTCTCGCGTCCGTGACCGCGATGCGTGGCCTGAACGCGCTCGGCTCCGTCGCGGGGCGCACCCTTCTCGTCGAGGGCGCCGCCGGAGGCGTGGGCAGCGCGGCAGTCGAGATCGCTGTGGCACAAGGTGCCACCGTGATCGGGACAGCCAGCGAACGCAACCACGAGTTCCTCACCTCTCTCGGCGCCACTCCCACCACCTACGGCCCCGGACTCGCGCAGCGCCTCTCCGCTCTTGCTCCGCACGGCGTCGACATCGCGCTCGACACCGCGGCCTCCGGATCCCTGGACGACCTCGTCGCGATCACGGGCGACCCGACGCGCGTCGCGACGGTTGCCGACCACGCAGGCGGGCAGCGCCTGGGCACGCATGTGGTCAACGCGGAGAACGACTCCACCCTCCTGTCCGCGGCGGCGGAACTGGGCAGGCAAGGCCGCTACACACCCCGTATCGAACAGACCTACCCCCTGGAGCGGACCGCCGACGCCCACGCGCACGCCGAGCGCGGCCGCACACGCGGAAAGATCGTGATCTGCATCTGAAGCGTTGGCATGGCACAGATGCGCCGGCCCGCCAAGTGATGATCTTGGTGGGCCGGCGCTGACTGCTCAGCGCTGGACGTCTGCCACTGACGGATGCGCGAGGGCGACACGTTGAAGGTCACCCGGCTCGACCGGCTCCCCCGCTCCGTGCTGCACCTGGTGCCCCTCGGCGCCGAGCTGCGCGAGCGCGGGATCGGCTGCACGTCATCGAGCAGTGCATCGACCAAGACCAAGACCTTGCCCGCCGGCCGAAGAAGACCGCCGCCGCGAAGCCCTGAAAGCTACCGGCGAGTTACTTGCTCCCCGGTGTCCGAGCTGGGACTACAGGGCCGACACCAGGCGGCCGTCCGCCCTGCTGCGCTATCGACTCCTGGGGGCTGCGGTCGCGCGGCTCGGGGAACCGGTGGGGGTGGGGCACGCGATTGGCTGATGGCGGGGATCTGCTTGAAGCGCGTGGCGCGAGGAGTCGGTCGTCGGGCGGCTGTCCGCCTCTCCGAGTGGAGGCAGATACGTGTTCGCGGCGCCCCCTGTCGGATTCATCGGCCGGGGGTTGCCGTCACCCTGGCCATAGGCCGGGTGGTGGTACGGGGACGGTGGATCGGCCTCGCGCGATGTCGTGGCCGGCTCATCACCGCCCAACCAGGGGATCGCCGCGGATCCTCCCCCGACGGCCAGTTGTCCCAGGCCCCTGGCCCAGTGGTTGGCTGCGGAATCGCCGGAGGCACCGTAGGCGTAA
Source organism: Streptomyces sp. CA-250714 (assembly GCF_050936705.1). Lineage (NCBI taxonomy): Bacteria > Bacillati > Actinomycetota > Actinomycetes > Kitasatosporales > Streptomycetaceae > Streptomyces > Streptomyces sp. CA-250714. The sequence goes on from NZ_JBNJMI010000001.1 coordinate 816,697, forward strand.
CTCAGCGTTCCAGCCGCGGCGATGAGGGCCGCGGCGCACTGCTGGTAGGTCCTGTTCTTGCTTTTGACCATTGTGTGCCCCACCGCCAGCATTCCCGCAGCGACGCCCGCCGCATACCATTTCTTGTCCCGGGCGAGGAAGGCGGCCCCTTGCATCCCGTAGGTGAATCCGGAAATGGCTCCGTCGACTTTCTGCGGGCCCCCACTTCGCTGATACCACTCATGCGCTTGCTGGGCCGAGGCCCGCAGTGCATCCACCGTGGAGCGCTGCAGGAGATTCCAGGTCTCGTTCACGGCACGATGCACCGGCGGATATCGAGGCGGCTCCGGAGCCGTATCCGGTCGTGCGGCCTCGACGCTTTCCGCCGACACCGCCGTGCGGGGGCTGGAGACTTCTGACAGCGGGCTCAGATAGAAGTCAACGATGGAGCTGAAGCTGTACCGTCCCGCTGAATCGACCGAGGTCCGACGGCCGGTTTCCGGGCCGTTCCCGTCGAGGTCACTGAGTTCGGCGGACATCCGGCCTCCGCCCGAATTACTGGGCGAACTGGCATCTGGCCCCCAGGTATCAGGTATTTGCGTGTGCCCGCCGTCGTCGGGTGGTGCCATGCCGAATCGCCTCCTGACTGACGAGAAGCTCCACAGGGCCGTCCTGTTCCTTCAGAGCTCCGCGCCGGAATTGCTGCTGCGCGCAGCTACGAAGTGGGAAATGGGTCGGTTCAGGGACGACAGCTGAACTTCGGGTGAACTCACGGCCTCCGGCTGTGCGTTGAGCTGTTTCCGGGCCCCGCACATCGCGACCTCTGCCTGACTTCATGAACCGGCGGACGCCGGTATCCGTTGTGCACGTTGGACAGCTCATCGAGGAGGAAGGAGGCCGGCATGCCTGAGGACTACTGGCAGCAGGCCCCCGAGCCGCTGGACGGTGATCGCGACTGGCGCCTCAACCCCGAGCCACTGGATTTCGTGGGTGGATCAGATCGTGAACGAGCCCGAGCCGGCCTGAACATCGCCTTGGCCAGCGCGCGCCGACGGGCAGGACCTCCCCCGTCTTACGAGCGTGACCAAGCCCGCGTCGGTCTGAACAACGCGGTAGCCAGCGCGCTCCGACGTCTGGGAACTCCCCCCGCTTACGATCAGCGTGAACAAGCCCGCGCCGGTCTGAACAGCGCACTGGCCAGCGCGATCAGGCGGGCAGGACCTCCCCCGACGCACGCGTCACGGAATGAGCAGAGCCAAGGGGAAGCCAGTCGCACGCCTCCCTCTGATTCTCGTCGCGCCACCCCGCGACGACGACGTTAGCGTCGAACGTTCGTAACTGTCGGGCAACTCATCGTGATCACTGGGCAGGCGGCTTCTCGTGCTGGGGGTGAACATCGCGGCCACCGTGCTCACGGTGCAGGCGCCTGGGCGAGTGAACCGATGGCCGCGCCGAGCCGTTCTCCTCCTCGGAGTCGCTCGCGACACGGAGGAGGACGTCCGTATGCCGGAGCAGCAGCCCGATCGGCAGAGCCTCGACTTCGCCAGGTCCTTGGCGAGGGAGATCATCAGAGCTGACCTGCGCAATGTCGAGCAGGTCAGGCAGGACCGTGCTCTGGCAGAGCGTCTCGGCCGAGCCGAGGGCTTTGCGCCAGGCCCCAGGACCCGAGGCGAGGGCCTTGCGCCAGGCCCCGGGGAAGATTCCGACCAGCCCATACGGCGCCAAGAGCAATCCGGCGGGGGAAGGCTCCGCGCCGCCATGGACTGGGTGCGGAAACTCCTGGAGGGCGACCGTTCGCGGCAGCAGGCAGATGGCCGACGGCGCCTGAGGAAGCGCCGTCCGGAAGCCGCGCCGACACCCTTCGAGCGCTACCAGGAACTCGATCCGCGTATGAAGGCGTTGGTCGAGGACGCGGTGAGGAAGCAGCTCCAAGAGCGGAAGCTGGACATCCGAGAGCTGTCCAGAGCCGCCGCGGTTGTCGAGAACGCCAGGGCGCGGCAGGAGGTGGCGACCCGCCCGCCCGATGGCGCCCGGGGACTCCCTGGTCCCCGAAGCGCCGAGGAGGCGTTGGCACGCGCGGCGATGACTTCTCAGGCTTCTCCGGCTTCTCAAGCTTCTCCTGGAAATGCCAGGCCGCCGACGACAGAGCGGCCCCCGCCGCCTGTGCCGCCCAAGCTCTCCATGGACCGGGCCGAGTCTCCCGTCAGGGCCGCGCCCGGGGAGATCTCCCGTCCCTCAAGGCCTCTCGGCACCCCGGCTCCCCATGAGCCCGTGAGTCCGCTGGAGCCCACCAACTCTGTCGCCAAAAGCATCCGGGACTTCAGCCCGCGCAGTAAAAGTGGCTCGGATTCGCAGTCGTCAGCCACCACTCCGGCTAAGCAGGCAGCAAACAACGGTCTCCGGCGCCGGGCGAGTAGGTGATCCCGGTCTGAGGGGCGCCGCTCGGGCCTGCTGGTCGGCGAGATTGCGTTCGTTCCGCGCCAAGGGCCAAGCCAAGGGCCAACTATGGTGGTGATTGAACCGCCGGTGGCGTGAATCCGTTGGTGACCGGCAGGGAGGATCCCGCTGGTTCCCGATCTCGGATGGGTCGAGGCACAGGACAACTCGGTGAAGTCCTCGAGCGGGCCGCCCGGGAAGGAGTCACATATGACTGACTCGACCGTTCGGTCGCAAGGAGGCGTCCCGGAAGGGGCGGCTGTCCGGCTCAACGACCTGGACGAGGGACAGCACGACGCCCGCGCGAGCGAGAACTCCCCGTACTGGGACGCGCTGAACAAGTTCACCATGTCGAACGCCATGGCTCTGATGTCCGCCGGGTGGGCGGTCAAGAACAGCACCTTGCGTACGGCCGGCTTCGGCCTGATCTCCGCCTACAAAGCGGAGAAGTCGCTGAAGGAGCTTGAGAACAAACAGCACTGGTCAGCTGGCGTCCACGCGATCAACAGTGTCGGTGCCTTTGTGTGGGCTGCCGGGACGGGGCTCGGCGATCGGGGCCTGAAGACCGCGGGCCCGGCAATCAACTCCCTCACGAATGCCATCTCTGCGGCAAAGAGGTATTACCGCGGCGAGGAGGGCTGGCGTGAAGAGGCGCTTGCCGCAGGGGAGATGGGCTCCTTCGCGGTTGCCAATCGCACGGGAAGTCCCGTAGCCGCGGCAGCGGGATTCGGGTTCGTGGCTCTCGAGTACTTGAGCGAGGCCACCAAAGACCGGGGCTTCCTGGGGCATGGAGCCGGCGCACTCGTGTGGTGTGCGGGAGCGGGGCTGGAGAACGACACGTTGCAGAGCATCGGGGCGGGGGCACTGGCGACCGCGGAGTTCGGTCGGCTCCTCTACTCCGGCTATGAGAGTTACACGAAGAGTCACTCCTCCGAAGCGACTCCGCAGCAGCCGAGCAGCGGTCCGCTTCTCCCTGTGCACAACCCCGCCCGCACAGCGGCCACTTCACCCGGGAATCCCGTCGAGAACGCGCTCCCCGTCAATCCGGTCGCGTCGGCGGCTTCTCTGTACGCGCCGTCCGTACCCCCTCTCGGGAGCCCCCAGCCGCATTCGGCACCCAGTACGCCTAGTACACCTGGTACTCACATCAAGAAGCCGGATGCCGCGAAAACTGTCCGTCGGCACAGCAGATGACGTTCTGACGCGGCCTCGGGGCATACGGCGGGACATACAGCGGCGTGTGGGCGCCGTCGTATGCCCCGCTCGTCGTTCCCCGCCTCCGTTGGCCTACCGCATCGGCTCCAGGGTCAGTGTCATCCCTGTTGGGTCGCTGTCCTCGATGTACGAGGCGTGGCCCGCTACATCGTCGAAAGCGAAGCCGTAGGCTTTGCCGTCCTTGTTGATCTCGTGCATGACCTTGACGTATTCGTGTGGCGTCTTCGCCTGGTGGAACCGGCTGGGATCGCTGGTGGGCTGGTTGTCCAGCGCGGCCAGGGTGGTGCGGTTGAGTGCGGCGCCGATGACGGCTGCGACGGGGCCGCCGAGGTGGTCGTTGGGCGCGGCGAGGGCGCCGTCGCAGAACACTACGTCACGGGTGGTGGGTTTCTCGATGGTGACCTGGCCAGGGCCGGTGAAGCCCAGCGTGTTGCCACTTACCCGCCCGGTGAACCGGCCCTGGCCGGTGGTGACGGTCAGGTCCTTGGAGGAGTAGACGTCCCACACTTCGTCGATGTAGGCGTCGAGGTAGTCGGCGGGGAACTTGCCGGCGTCGATGCCGTGGCCCGGAGCGATGATGCGGCGGTCCTCGACGACCAGGTCGGCGAACGCGCCGCCCGCCAGTGCCGCGAACGCCTTGCCGCGGCCTCCGGGCTCGAGCGTGCCGGTGGTCTGTTCCTTGTTGCCCTGGAGGGTGATCGAGAGCGGCACGCTGAACATGTCCACGGCGGTGGTGTTGCAGTACATGCCGGATTCCTTGAACGTGAACTCGACGCAGTCGTGCAGGACGGGGTAGTTGGGGTCCGACTCGACCCAGCCGGCGGGGTACGCGAGCGACGCCTTGCCGTTGCCGTCCCGCACGGCTTTGAGCCTCAGTTTGCCGCCGAGGGCTGTGTAGATGCGGCCGCCGTCCATCTGGGGCAGGTTGAGGCCGCGGATGTCGGAGAGGGGGATGGCGTAGTCGGTGAAGCCGTCGGCCCCGTTGTCGGCGAGCGTGACGGGCTTGGCTTCGCCCGCGGGGGTCGCGTATACGCGCTGACCGTCCACTTCGCCCAGGATGTAGAGGAAGACGGAGGCGTCGTCGAATTCGCCGGAGTTGTTCACGACTCTCAGCCCGAGCGTGGTGGCCGCTGCGCTGGACGTGGTGGCCGCTGCGCCGGCAGCGTTGAGGCCGCCCATGGCGCGACCGCCGGCGAGTGTGAGACCGGTGGCGGCCGCTGCGGCCGTGGCTCCGCCGAGGAGCTTCCTTCTCGAGATCACTTACCCGTGCCTCCTTGCTGTTGCTGCCATGTCCGCCGACGCGCACACGGCGATGTGGCCAGTAGGTGTGCGAGGGGGCACTACGGGTGCAAGGCAGCGACGGTTTACTTCGCGTGAGATCACTTCCTCCTGCCCCGACGGCTCTGGTCGGCCGTCGGCTGCTGTGCGGGCTTCTGGTAGGGGTGGAATCGGTTCCCGTCCTGGCGGGAGCGCTCCATGTGCTGTGAGGGGTGGTGGACGGCCGGTGAGAGTCTGGCTGCGGCGGCGCGCTGCCGCAGCCGCAGTTGCTCGTCTTGCGTGGCTGCCGCCCTCTCGGAAGATGAGGAGAGGCCCTGTACGGGCTGCTGGAGCATCCATTCGCCCGGAGGAACCTTGGTGAGAGGCGGCCGTTCGGCTTCAGTGTCTTTTCGTCCAGGCTTTTCTCGTGCAGGCTCTTTCCGTTCAGGCTCTTTCCGTTCGGCCTCCATGCCCTGCTCCGAAGCCGACAACTGCATGGCGCCGATCATGGCGAGGTAGTTCGCGCTCGCGTTGTTCTGCTCCGCCTGTCGTGCAACCCGCGGTTCGCGCGCAGTGCTGCTGCCTCCGAAATCCCTCTGCTGTCCGTCTTGGCCCGTGGGCTGTCGCTGCTCCGGTGGCATGGCGCTGACACTCCGATCTGCTCGACACTCCGCCGACAGCTCCCTCAACGGGAGGGGAAGCCTGGCGGTTCACGACCGCTGCGGCGCTCGTCGCGTCCCGGTCGGCGCAGTGAACTGTTTCGTCACGAAGCCCGTTGCAGGCCGTGCCACTGCGGAAATCGACGGGAAGACGGGGAATGCAAACACGATTCAGGCTCCTTGCTCAGGCGTCCCTTGCGCTGGCGCTGCTGGTCGGGCTCGCCTTCGCCGGCATGGGGGTCATCCGGATGTTCGATGACGGAGCGGTCTGCGTGCAGACCGATTTCTGGCGCAATGCCTCACTGGCGCGGGACAGCCTGCCGATCGGCAGGGACGTGCAGGCTTCCAGCAGTACCACGCTCCTGTGCCAGGACAGCCCGTCAACAGCCCAGCGTGCCGCCGGACTCGGAGACGGGCTGCCCTGGTTGCTGTTCAGCGCCCTCGCGTTGCTGCTCTTCTCCCGGCTGCTGAGAGCCGCTGGGCAGCCCGAGCCGTTCACCGGCACGGCGGCCCGACGACTGTCCGCGCTCGGCTGGTTCGTCACCTTGGGCACGCCGCTGACCGGCCTCGTGGCCGGCTGGTCACAGTCCTGGCTCGTCGGAAGCATGGCGGCCGTGGCGGGCTCCGGGCCGACCGTGTCCGGGCCCATGGCGCTCATCCCCGCCGGTGTCACCGCGGTGATCGTCGCAAGGATCGTGCGCGAGGGCACGCGGACGGGCGGAGCACCCGAAGGGGCCTCAGACGCCGCGGGCGACATGGCCGCCCGCAGCCGGCCCTGAGCCGGCAGGCTCACCACCTCCGCCCGGCTCCAGGGTCCACGGGCGCCCGGCATGCCCAGCCGGGCGCCAGTGGTCGCGACGGATAACCATCGCACCGTTTTTGCCGACTCCGAGGTGCTCTGCAGCGAGGAGCCCGTTACCTCGCCGACGATGTCGGGATTCTTGTACCTCGCGATCTCGTCGATCCTCACGACCCGGTCGACGAGCCGCTTGCCGAGCCGGAAGCGGCGCAGCCGGGGCACCATGCGCCGGAACAGGATCTCGAGTCGGCTGTTCACGACGAAGACCCTGCGATCCGCGAACGCGCCGTCCAGGTAGTGGTCGACGTAAGGCCGCAGGGCCCGTTCCCAGGCGGCGAGGGCCGCACCGACGTCACCGGGATGCCGTTCGAGCATCGAACCGAGCAGCTCAGCTCCGGTGAGCCCCGACGAGACGCCCATGCCCGCGTAGAAGGTGACGCACCAGGCAGCGTCGCCGACGAGGACCACACGTCCCTCGTGCCACTTGTCCATCCGGACTTGTTCCACAGAGTCGAACAAGAGCTCGTCGGCGGTCTCGGCCGCGTCCATGACGTCGCCGAGCGTGCTGCCCAGCGGCTGCGGACCGAAGACGGACCGGAGCCGTGCCACGGGCGGCCGGAGGAACTCCGCGTCGACGTCGTCGGTGCGGTAGGTCATCATGACCGTCGGGTCGTGGTCCCGGTACGCGAAGACCCACATCGAGCGGCCCGGTTCGAGCAGGGTCACCGCCTGACCGGGTTCGAGACCGGCCGGCGTGCCGTGGAACTGGAACGCGGCGACCATGTAGTTCAGCGGCCGAAGGTAGTTCTCGTGCGGGCCGAACGCCAGGGCACGGACCGTCGAGCGCAGCCCGTCCGCGCCCACCACCAAGTCGAACCGTTCGGTGACCGACGCCTCGGTCGCGAGGTCGAGCAACGTGACGTCGACCCCGTCGGCGTCCTGGTCGATCGCCGTGGGCACCGTTGAGTAGCGGGTCTCCACATCGTCGGGCAGGACAGCGAACGCGGCTGCTTCGATGTCACCCCGCAGCATCGTCCACGGATTGCCGGGCAGGTCGGAGAAGGACATCCCCGGCCGACTGGAGCCGTCGCGTTCGATGTCGAGCTTCTGCGTCGTCGTACCACGATCGTGAACAGGGTCCAGCATGCCCAGCCGGACCGCAGCCGCACGGCCGGCACCGAACAGGACGATGAAGTAGCCACCGGAACGCCTCGCCGGCGCCCTTTCCACCAGAACGGGGCGCCAGCCTGCTCTGCGCAACCGCGCAGCTGTGGCAATGCCGCTGACGCCCATTCCGACGACGAGTGCCCGTCCCACGCAGGGTCCGGACCCGGTCATGGTTCACACCTCCTATGCGAGGAAGAGCCGGGCGAACTCCTCGACCTGCCGCACGCTGGTCGGATCCTCGAAGTAGACGATCAGTTCCTGCACCCCGGCCTCCTCGAATGCGGCGATGCGTTCCCTGACCGTGTCCGGAGTGCCGACCAGGCCGTACGACCCGACGTCACCGGGAAAGACGAAGTTCGAGGCCGGCGGTATCAGCGCACGTGCCTCGGTGTCGGTGTCCCGGATGATGCACGGGGCCGTGACGGTGCGTTTGATGGCGTCGTACGGGCGTCCGACGTCGTGGCAGTGGTCGCGCAGGACCGCGAACTTGTGCTTCGCCGCTACGGGGGAATCCATGATGTTGCAGGCGTCGGCGTATTGCGCCACCAGCCGCAGCGTCACCTTCTCACCGGCGCCGCCGATCATCAGTGGGATGTGCGGGCGCTGTACGCCCTTCGGTTCGTTGACCGCGTCCCTGATCTGGTAGTACCGGCCCTCGAACGTGGCCTTCTCCTCGGTCCACAGAGCCAGCACGACCTGCACCGCTTCCTCGAGCTTGCGCAGCCGCTCGCCGGTGGTGCCGAATTCGTAGCCGTACTGCAGGTGGTCGTGCTCGAGCCAGCCCGCTCCGATGCCGAACTCCAGCCTGCCCGCGGACAGGACGTCCACGGTGGACGCCATCTTCGCCTGGAGCGCCGGGTTCCGGTAGCCGTTCCCGGTGACCAGGTGACCGATCCGCACGTTGGTGGTCTCCCTGGCCAGTGCGGCGATCAGCGTCCACGCTTCGAAGACCATCGAGTTCGACGGCCGCACCGTGGTGAGGTGATCCGGCGCGAGCAGCGCGTGGTAGCCCGCGTCGTCGGCCATCCTGGCGATCTCCATCATCCGGACGTACGCCGCCACCGGATCGGTGAAGTCGGCGAATTCCTGGGCGAACCCGGTCGGCATGAAGATGCTGAACTTCATCGCGCGTCATCCTCCTGGAGGAACGTGGTGATCCGGGGCCACAGTTCGGCCCAGACCGTGTGCTCGTGATCGGTGTCATGGGCGAGCCCCGGCACGGTGATCAGCTCGCCCGGCAGTCCTTCGTCGCGCAGCTGCGCGGCCAGCCCTTCCGATTCGGTCAGGGGAACCACCGGATCGGCGTCACCGTGCACGATCAGCAGGGGTGCGCCGACATCGCCCAGAGCGGTCAGCGGCCGGCGCTCCGGTGCGGCGAAGTACTTCTCGACCGCGGCCGGATCGCTCTCCGGCAGCAGCGAGCCGGGCCTGGCCTGGTCGGCCGCAACGAACCCGACCGGATCGTAGAAGCCCATGAGCAGCACCCCGTGACGCCACAGGTCGGGCCCGCGTTCCAGCGCCAGGAGCGCGGAGTACGCGCCACGGCTGGTCCCCAGGATGCTGATGCGCGCCTGGTCGATCTCCGGCAGCCCGGCGAGATACCGGGTCGCCGCGACCACGTCGTCGATGTCCCCGCCCCCGATCTGGGCCAGCGCGCGGAACTCGGGTCCGTGCCCGGGCGCGCCCCGCTGGTCGACGGACAGGACCGCGAACCCGGCCGCGTTCAGCGGTGCGTGCTCGCTGGTGTGCCGGTACTCGCCCTGGGAGTTGAGCACTCCGCCGTGGCCCGGCATGCATACGACGACGGCCGGGTGCGGTCCTGCCCCGGTCGGCAGGCTGAGGTGGCCGTAGATGACCGTCCCGTCGTCCGAGGTGATCTCGTGGACCGTCAGGTGCTCGGTAGGCTCGGCCTCCTCGGGCCGCTGCGCCCGGTCGAGCTCGTCGGCGAGCAGGCTCGTGAGCACGTCGACGCTCAGGCTGCGCTGCAGCCTCGCCGCGGGGACCGCGACGCCGAGTTGTTTCTGGAGCAGGACGCGCAGCTCGACGGCGGTCAGCGAGTCGACGTCCACCGCCTGCTGGTCGCCGAGCTGCTGCTCGGACAGGCCGGTCGTCCGCTGCAGCAGCGGGGTGACGAGCGCCGGCAGCATCGCGGTGCGCTCGTCCGGGGTCGCCTCCCTCAGCCGCTTCACGACCGATTCCTCACCGCCGAAGTCGCCGCCGCCGTCACCGTCCGCTGCGCCTTCCGGAAGCACGGTGCGGAACTTCGGCAAGGACGCCAGTTGCCGGTTGGCGCGGGCCCACCGAGGCCAGTCGATGTCGGCGACGGACACCTCGGTCGGCCGGGTGCGGAGCAGCGTGGCGAGTTCGGAGACGAGCCGGGCGGGCGGCATCCCCACGTGGCCGTTGCGCCGCAGGACGTCGCCGACGTAGCCCTCGCGGCTCACCGCGACACCCACCTCGTCGATCATTCCCCAGCCGATGGCGGTCGCCGGGAGTCCGAGTGCGCGGCGGTGGCGGGCCAGCCCGTTGAGGAACTCGTTCGCCGTGGCGTAGGCGCCCGCGCCGAGCGCACCGAGCTGTGCCGCCACCGACGAGAACAGCACGAAGAAGTCCAGTTCCTCGCCCAAGGTCTCCTGGTGCAGGTGCCAGGCCCCGTCCGCCTTCGGCCGGGTGGCGCCGACGAGCCGGGGCGCGTCGGTGTCCGAGAGCACCACGTCGTCGAAGTCGGCGGCGCCGTGCACGATCCCGCCGAGGGGCGGCAGGAAGGCGCGCACCCGCGACAGGAGAGAGCGCATCTGGTCGCGGTCCCTGACGTCGGTCTTGTGGACCCGCACCCGCACCCCCCGGTCGGTCAGCTCGGCCACCGTCCGAGCGGCGGCGGACGAGGTGACCCCGTGCCGCCCGGCGAGCACCAGGTGGCGGGCGCCGTTGTCCGCGAGCCAGCGGGCGACCGTACGGCCGAGGCCACCGAGACCACCGGTGACGAGGTAGGTGCGGTCCGGCCGGATCGGCGAGCCGGGAATCGACTCCGCCGGGACCCGTACGGGCTCGTCGGCCATCCGGACGACGACCTTGCCGTGGTGCTCGGGGCGCGTCATCGCCCGGAAGGCCGCACCGATGTCGTCGGCGGGGAACTCCCTGCACGGCAAGGGGGCGATCGCGTTCTGCTCGTGAAGGTCCGCGACGGCGCGCATGCTCGCCCGGACGTCCTCCGGCCGCAGCGCCATCATCTGGTCGTAGTCGAAGGTGTGGAACGACAGGGCCCGCTGCGCGGAAGCCAGCCGCACAGCGTGGTCCGCGACGTCACCGGGCTTGCCCAGCTCGACGAAGCGCCCGAACGTGCTCAGCGTCCGGAGGCTGTGGTGGATCATGTCGGCGGGCAGGGAGTTGACGATGACGTCGACACCGGCGCCACCGGTCCAGTCGAGCACGTCGTCGGCGAAGGACGAGGACCTGGAGTCGGCGACCCGGGTGAAGCCCTCGCTGCTCAGCAGCTCCCGCCGCCGGTCGCTCCCCGCGGTGACGAACACCTCGGCGCCGAGCCACCTCGCGATCCGCGCCGCCGCCAAACCGACCCCTCCGGCGGCCGAGTGGACCAGCACGCGCTCCCCGCAGCGGACGTCGGCCAGCCGCACCAGGGCCAGGTGCGCGGTGACCACGGGAAGCAGCGACGCCGCCTGGGCGCGGGACAGCGTCGTCGGCTTCTTCACCACACGGACCGCCTCCAGCGTCACGTGGGACGCGAACAGGTCGCGGCTGTGCGCGAACACCTCGTCCCCGACGCACAAGTCGGCCACCCCCTGCCCGACACCGACGACGGTGCCCGAGCACTCCAGGCCGAGCGTGTCCCCGGAGTGGCTCCCCTCGACCGCGTGCGGCGAGATCAGCCCGGTCTGCTTGAGGACGTCCTTGAAGTTCACGCCGACGCGGGAGACCTCCACCTCGACCTCGCCCGGCCCTGGCGCCCGGCGGCCGGCCGCGACGAAGCCGAGGTCGGCTCCCGCTGCTCCGGGCGGCCGCAGGCGCACCGGGGTGAGGTCGGTTCTCGTACGGACGTGGTCGAGGTCGGAGCCTTCCTCGGCCCGCGCCAGCCGCCGGACGTACCGGCCCTCGGGGCGCAGGGCGACCTCGTCGGAGCCGTCCTGGGTGAGTTCGGTGAGCAGGGCGTCGAGGAGCTTGTCGGGCGACCCGGGCGACCAGGGCTGCCCGTGCGGCGGGTCGGCCGGGCTGACGTCGATGAGCCGGCAGCGCAGCTCCGGCCGTTCAGCGGCGACGACCCGGCCGAAGCCCCACAGGGCGGCGGCCGTCGGCGCGGTCGTGGGGTCGTCGGCGGAGACGCTCTGCGCGCCCGCGGTGACGAGGAAGAGGGGCCCGGCCCCGGCCGGGAGCTCCTGAACGAGCCGCAGCGGCGCGGCGACCGCACCGCACAACTGCGCCCCTTCGTCCTGTTCGTCCCCCGCGCCCTCGACGTGGACAACTCCACGGCAGGCCGCGCCACCGGTCAGACCGGCGAGGACGTGGCCGAGCCAGCGGTCGTCGGTGGTGTCCGTGCGGACGACGTCGCCACCGAGTTCGGCCAGTCCGCCGGCGAGGTCGTCCGCCATCGCCGAGGCGCCCACCACGATCCAGCGCCCCTCGGCACCCGCGACCCGGTCCAGCGGTTCTGGCTGCCACACGTGCTCGTAACGCAGGTTCGGCGGCCGTTCCTCGGCCTCGGCCAGCCGCCTGGCCCGCAAGCCCTCCACCTCGGCAACGACCTCACCGCCGTCCGTGACGAGGGTCAGGTCGCACTCGATGGTCCCCGGCTTGCCGGTGTCCCGGCCCCGGCCGTGTATCCACAACCGGGTGCCGGGAGAGCGGAAGAACCGGAGCGCGCCGATTCGGGCGGGCACATACGTGCCGGGCTCCGCTTCGTCTCCGAGCAGGTGCGCACCCGTGATGGCGGCCTGCAGCGCACCGTCGAGCAGGACCGGGTGCAACCGGTGGTCTTCCTGGTCGACGGTGTCGAGTGCGAGCTCGCCGAAGACCTCACGCGTCTCCGTCCGCCACCACAGGCGCCGCACGGTGCGGAACGCCGGCCCGTAGCGCAGCCCGGTTCCGGTCAGCCTCGCGTAGACGTCGTCGTGGCCGAGCTGCGGCAGTCCTTCGGTGAGCTCGGCGACGCTCTCGCCGCGGGGCCGCGCCGCGCGCGGCTTTGCGACGTGGGCGCGCCGCAGCTCGGCGTGCAGCGTCCAGTCGGCGCCGTCCGGCTGGGCCCGGCTGTGCAGGGTGAGCAGACGCCGCGCCGGGTCGTACCCCACGCGCAGGGTCGTTACCGACGCGGGGGGCAGTCCCAGCGGCCGGTGGAAGACGACGTCTTCGAGGAAGCACGGCTCGTCGTCCGGGAAAGCGGCCAACGCGGCCTCCAGGTACCCGGAGCCGGGGAAGACCACCGACTCGCCGACCTGGTGGTCCCCGAGGTAGGGGAACGCGGAGGCGGTCAGCTCCACGTCCCGCACCGGCGTGACCGAGGGCACGGCGCGTCCGGCCATGCGCAGACCGTCGGCCCCCAACCGCCGCTCCCGGGACACCGCCGACTCGGTCCAGTGGCGCTCGCGGTGCCAGGGATAGCGCGGCAGGTCGAGGTGTTCACGAGGGCCGGGGTGGACGCGTTCCCAGGCGGGATCGACGCCGGCCTCGTACAGCCGTCCGAGCGTGTCCATGAGCTGCTCGCGCTGCGGGCGGTCGCGGCGCAGCGACGCGAGCCGGGTGACGGTGTCCGAGCGATCGGCCAGCGCCTCGTCGATCGCCGGGGCCAGTACGGGGTGCGGACCCACTTCCAGCACGGCGCCGACCCCCTGGGCGAGCACCTTGCGGAACGCGTCGGCGAACCGGACCGGCTGACGGACGTTCCGCCACCAGTAGCCCGCGTCGAGCCCTGGGCCCGCGACCCGGTCCCCGGTCACCGTCGAGAACAGCGGAACCCGCGCGTGGCCGGGGCTGATGCCCTCCAGCGCGGCGTGCAGCGGCTCGCGGATCTCCTCCATCTGAGGGCTGTGGTACGCCACCTCGACCCGCAGCTGCTTCACCGTCGCGCCCGCCGCGGTGAGCGCCGCTGTTACCTCCGCCAGGGCCTCGTGGTCCCCGGCGATGGTCGTCGCGTGGGTGCTGTTGACCGCCGCCACGGTCACGCCCTCGACCAGATGAGGCGTCACCGCGTCCACCGGCAGGTCGACCGCCGCCATCCCGCCGCGTCCGGCTAGGCGGGCCTGGAGATTCGCGCGATGGAAGCTCACTGTGAGGGCGTCTTCGAGCGAGTACACACCGGCCGCGTACGCCGCGGCCACCTCGCCCACGCTGTGTCCCACGATCGCGTCGGGTTCGATTCCCCAGCCACGCAGCAGCGCGGTGAGCCCGGCCTGCACCGCGAAGTTGGCGACTTGCGCGTACAGCGTGCGCGTAAGCCTCGACGTGCTCTCGTCACGGCGCAGCTCGTCCGCGATCGACAGGCCATGGCGTTCGAGCACCGCGTCGCAGGCCTCGACCACTTCCGCGAAGCGTGGCTCCGTTTCCAGCAGTTCACGGCCCATCCCCCACCACTGGGGGCCCATTCCGGTGTAGACGAATGCGACCGGCGGACGCGTCGTCCGTGTCGGCTCGGGAGTGCTGTTTCGTAGCTTCTCCGCGGCCTCCGCGCCGTCCCTGGCGACGACGAACGTCCTCATCGGATGGTGGTCGCGCTGCCGGGAGGCGGCACGGGCGACCTGCCGTAGCGCCGGAGCATCCGGGCCTTCCAGCAGCGTCGCGTAGGAGGCCACGAGCGAGTGCAGCGCCTCCTGGCTCCGGGCCGACAGCGGCAGGAGCGTCGGTCGGCCGTCGTCCGCATCGGCCGCACTGATCGGCTCGCGGGCGGGCCATTGCTCCAATATGGCGTGTGCGTTCGTCCCACCGAAGCCGAACGAGTTCACACCCGCCCGCCTCGGCCCCTGGCGCTCCGGGAACGGAACCGTCTCCGTCGGTACCCGGATGGGCAGCCGGTCGAAGGGAATCCTCGGGTTCGGCTTCTCGAAGTGCAGGTTGGGCGGGATGGCACCGCGCCGCAGGCACATCACCGCCTTGATCACGCCGGCCACCCCGGCCGCAGCCTCCGTGTGCCCGAAGTTCGACTTGACCGACCCCATCCAGTGCGTATCGGAGGAGCCGCTGAGCACCTCGCCGATCGCGGTCGCCTCGACCGGGTCGCCCGCCGCGGTCCCGGTCCCGTGCGCCTCGAAATAGCCGACCGAGGCGGGTTCGACGCCGCCGACCCGGCAGGCCCGTTCGATCAGCGTCCGCTGGGACTGCACCCTCGGCACCGTGATGCCGGGCGTGCGGCCGTCCTGGTTCACCGCGGTGCCCCGCACGACGGCGTGGATACGGTCACCGTCGCGCACCGCCGACGAGAGCGGCTTCAGCACCAGGACGCCCGCGCCCTCACCACGCGCGTAGCCGTCGGCGCGGTGGTCGAACGACTTGCACCGGGCGTCGGGCGACAGGAACTGTCCCTTGGACATCAGGATGGTGGTGACCGGGTTCACCATGACGTTCACCCCGCCGGCCACCGCGAGTTCGCAGTCGCCGAGCGCGAGCGCGGTGCACGCCTGGTGCAGCGCCACCAACGACGAGGAACACGCGGTGTCGACGGTGAAAGCCGGGCCACGCCAGTCGAACGCGTAGGAGAGCCGAGCGGCCAACATGGTCATGCTCACGCCCGTCGGCGTGGCGGAGCTGACCAGGTGCTGGTTCGACTCCGCCAGCTGCAACGTCGCGGCGTCGAAGGTGAAGCCGCCGATGTACGCCCCGATGTTCGCGGCCGCGGTCGAACTCGGCGGGACACCGGCGTCCTCGAGTGACTCCCAGGTGACCTCGAGCAGCAGCCGCTGCTGGGGATCGAGCGCGGCGGCCTCGCGCGGTGACATCCCGAAGAACCCGGCGTCGAACTCGTCGATCGGCGCACGGAGGAAGCCGCCCTGCCGTACGAACATCCGCCCGGGGGTCGAGCGGTCCGCGTCGAAGTAGTCCGTCGTACGCCACCGTTCGGCCGGAACGTCGGAAATCGCGTCGGTGCCGGATTCGAGCATGTCCCAGAACCCGTGCAGGTCCGCCACACCGCCGGGATAGCGGCAGCCGATGCCGATGATCGCGATGGGCTCGGCCTCCGTGGACTCAGGTCCGGCGGGATGTGTTGTGTCCGAAGAACCGACCGAACGGGCGGCATGGGGGGAAGGTCCGAAAGACGACATGCGCTGAGCTCCCTCGAAAGTTGCGGGCTGAGGGTGATGGGCAATCTCCAGGCCGCCAGTACGTGCTGTCCGCCGTATCGGTTCAATCGAGGGGTTCCCGTTGCTACCGCTTGACCTTTGCCGTTGGCGGAGGGGGCGGGCCCTCTGTGCCGGAGATGAACCGAGAGGGTGGATTGCCCGTTGTACGTCCTGTCCGACCGGCCCCGGAGGAGGAAACGTGCCCGACCTCGAAGACCCCGACAGTGAAATCGTGAAGCGCTCTGGTCAGACGCTCCGCGGCTTCGCCTACAGCAGCGCCAGCAAATCCGAGAAGAGGCAAATACGCGCAGCACACGCCAGAGACACTGCAACTGCCGCGTTCACCCGCTCGAAAAGCGTGATAGTCACCCGCTCGGAAAGCATGATCAAGAACCTGGCCCGGAGTGCCAGCACGCGACTCCGCCGTCTCTCCAAGTCCGCTGATCCGAAGGAGGCAGCTGCTCGCGCCGAGGTAGCGGAATCATCGCGCGAAAAGGACATGCTGGCCGCCGCGGAAGCGAGTTACTCGCTACTCGGCGGCTGGGCCAATCCACTGAGAGTCGCGAATGACCCGTCGGTATCCTCCCGGCCGGCAACCTCCCGGTCAGTCGACTCAGTAGGCTTCGCCGCGAACGCATACGGTCCCGAACTCCGGCCGTCGTCGAGCGGTTCCGATCACCACGGTGGGAGCGCGACACCTCCTGCCCAAGGCTCCGTGCTCCGTTCGGGGTCAAGGCGATCAGCCGGACGGTGAGCGGGGGGTCTTCACCGAGCACCAGGAGGGTCCTCTTGCCCTCCTCTTGGCCGGGACTCACGCGACTTGCGCGGCGCCCTGGCCAGGGCTGAGATCACTTGCAAGTGAACCCGGACCGCCGTCGTCCTGCTCGCGCAGGCGCGCGAGCAGGACGCCCACCGGCGCCGGCGCCAAGGGCAGGAGCACGAGCGCTACCGCAACCGGGGTGATGATGACGAGGACGCCGGTAACCCACACGTTGTCATCAGTGGTGGCCAGGATGAGCAGCCCCGCCCAGTGCGCCACGTACGTGCCGAGCCACTTCAGCACCGTGGAGCTCCTCCGATGACCACGAATCCGAACCGGTTCCACAAGCTGCATAACCGGCAGCGCAGTTGACGCGGGCATCGGTGACCCGAGCCCGTCTCACGACGAAGGCCGGGGACTCCGGCGCGACGTGCCGGGCCCCTCGGGGCGACGGACACGTTTCCCCGAGGGGCCCGTCGGCCTGCCCGGCAAGAGCCTCGTCGTTCGGCTGCTGCTGGCTGCTTCTACTTCCGCCCTCGCCTCCGATGGGACTCTCGCTGCTGTTTCGCTGCCCGGCTGGACGTCTCTGCCTCGGCTTCGGACGACGGGAACTGATACCCGCCGGCAATCGGTGGAGCAAGCGCCCTCGCTGCCTCGGCCAAGGTCGGATTTTGAGGAAGGGGAGCGGCTGAGGGCTGGAATGGGGGCACAGCCGGCGGCTGCCCGTAAGAGGCGCCCAGCTGCGGAGCGGACTCCGCCACCCCCGGTGCCGCCTGCTGCGACGGGCCATCGGGGCCGTACTTCCGCAAGTCGGGCGGCAACTGTTCCAGGTTCGCCAGGATAGCTGCGGTGGGATACGTCTTCCGAATGGCGATCTTGAAGCCCTTGCCATTTTCAGTGGGCTGCAGGGTGAGTTGAGCGGAATCGTTCAGAGCAGTGATTTCCGGTTCCTCCGAGGCGACAGCTGAATCTCCCTTTATTGCGAGATGAGCGATTCGGCTCAGGGTTTTCTTCGCCCATTCCGGCCACTGCCTCCCGCGAGGAGCGGAGGGTGGCACGTGTTCGAGAGGTATTATTCCCCAGTCGTACAGGGCGCGAATATTTCGCCCAAGCATCTCACCTCTTTCACGCGCAGCCCTCTCGCTGTCCAACGGCGCCCTGCTGGAAATCCGCACGCGCCCACTCTCCTGTGAACGCTGGACGGGGATTTCGTTGCCAATCAGCGCCCATGCTGCCGCGGGACCCCACGGATAATCTTCCCCAGCCCGACTGCGATTCATTTTCCTCCGGATTCCTAGGGACCAGTCCGGCTCGCTATTCTTCCGCTTCTCGTTCCGCTCTGCTGAGTCTATCCTGGTCGGCACGTAGCCCCTCGTCGCCCGTTCTTCCTCGTAGAGTTGATGGATCCAGTCGGCTTCCCTGAGGTCTGTGCTGTCCGTCCATTCGGCGATTTGATCATCGTTCAGAATTCCTGGGTGGATGTGCCAGCCCAGGCCCTTCAGGTTGTCCACGGGGACGTCGCCCGTGCCCAGCGCTACTACTAGTTTTGGTCCTGCTCCGGGGTTGGCAGGGTTGAGGAAGCTGTGCAGTTCTTCTCCGAGCTTCACCACCTGTTTCGGGTATGGCCACATGGCCGGTACAGTGATCTCCACCTCACGATCCGGCAGCGTTTCCCGGCGCTCCTCGAAGTCTTCGTTGACCCAGAGGAGATAGGCACGCGAGAGCGTGAGATCATCGGGGGTCGGGTTCGGCACGATATCCTCCTAGTGAATCGAAATAAGGGCTGCTTCCGCGCATCGCGAATCGCACGGACCCGGCGGCCCGGCGGTTACTCCTTACTCGCCGGCAAACGGTAATGACACTGCACATTCCGTTTTCTTGCGAGCTTTCCCCCGCTTTCGCCTCTGTCTCTTCCCGGGTGTGTCGGATGCCCGTATCCGCTGCCGGCCTGTGGGACAAGCTGCCCCACCCGAGCGGGCTCCGACACTTCGCGCAGCCGCGTTCAAACGCCGCGACCTCGGTCAGTCTTCGCCTTGGTCACGCACGACAAAGCTCGGACGGACGCCCAAGAGCCCTCGTCGCGCACACCCCGCCCCACACACAGACCCTGTCCCACGACATCCCACCCCTCAGGCACACAGGACGGGACGACAACACCTCCACCCCTGCAACGAAGACAGAACCCGGACGGTTCACCTGGCGATGGAGACGATTCAGGCCCCACGCCCGTGACTCGAGGCCGCGTGGACCGCCACCTGATCGGTGGCCAGTTCGAAGAAGTCCAGTCATCGACTCCCCCATCACAACAGTGAACCAATCAGAGGTAGGAGCCGTACAGAGTGTCAGCCCCCGGTCGGAGAGCCGAGGAGGCGGGCCGAAACTCTCGACGAGCAACGCCACAGAGAAGCAGAAACAGAAGCACCATGGACAATTTTCACGAGGAGCAAAAATGCCGCGGACTCAAGACTCCGGATATCCCTGGGCCGATAACACCGGGCGGTATTGGTCGGCCAACGAGATCACGAGCGCGATTTCGGGGTATTTTGGATACACGGACCGGCTAGGCTATTCCTCCGTATCCATCGATCGCAGGGATAACGCTCGGTTCACGCCGCAGGACGCAGTCCAGGAATGCGGAGGAGAGGATTTCCCGATCGGGCAGTACGTACGCGAGTTATCGGCGGGCGTGGAGGATGATGATCTCACCAGGGCGGAAAGGCATGCTCTGTGGCGAGCTGAGCTTCGTTTTGCGCACGATGACGCTTATCGCATGTACCTGTACGACCCCAGCGGGCGGCCCGGCCCCCAGGGAACACCACAGTCCTTCAACTTCGCCCCGGACGAGTTCTATCTGGCCAACCCGTACAGCGAACTGGCCGACTGGCCCGAGACGCCGCCCCTGCCTGGATATCCCGCACCAGCCCCGGCCGCTCCCAACGAACAACTCCCGGCGTATGTCCGCGAACATCGGCCGGACCCGCAACCTCATACACCATGGCAAGCTCCCGACCTGCCACCCGCATACACCCCGCCGCAACAGCCCCCGGCACCCCCTCAGCCCGAAAACGCCAACGTGGCCCGTCACGCCCACGCTCAGCAGGAACAGCCCGGACCACAGCCGGAGAACCAAACACGTCGCCGATCAGCACGAATTCAGGCCCGCGACGCTGCCGCGCAGAGCACACCCCAACAAAACTCACAAAGCAGCACACGAAACAGACGACGGTCAAGGTAGGCCGGTCCCTGGAAGCCCAGACCAGCACCCTGGGACAGCGCCGCCGACACGGCATCGGTACCCCGAGGGACCCATCGGCCCGGCAAGAACCTCGCCGATCGGCCGCCGCTGGCCGCTGCTACGTCCGCATTTTTTTGCGCTGGGTTCCTTGCTGTTGGTCGACTGCCCGGCTGGGCATATCTTCCTGGGGTGCGGGCGACGGATTCCGGTTCCCGCTGGGGACCGGTGGAGAAAACGCCCTCGTCGCCTCGGCCCAGGTCGGATTCGGAGGAAAGGCTTGAGGAAAGGGCGGAGCAGAGGGCCGGAGTGTGGGCGAGGCCGGCGGCTGCCCGTAAGAGGCGCCCAGCTGCGGAGCGGGCTCCGCCGCCCCCAGTGCCGCCTGCTGCGGCGGGCCATCGGGGCCGTACTCCCGCAAGTCGGGCTGCAACTGGTCCAGGTTTTTCATGATATTGGCGACAGGGTACCTCTTCAAATTATCTGTCGAAATCTTGAATGCTTTGCCCGACTTGGAGGGCTTCAGGGTAAATCTACCAGCCCCTGTCAGCGCATCGATTTCCGGTTTCTCCTTCGTGGCAGCTGCAGCTTTTTCCCTTGCAAGCTCTTCAATTCTTTTTATGGTTCCTTGCACCCACTTCGGCGTCCCACTCACGGTAGGAATGCAGGTCGCAATTTGTCCGCTAGGTATAATTCCCCAGTCGTACAAGGCGCGAATATTTCGCGCAAGCATCTCACCTCTTTCGCGTGCAGCCCTCTCGCTATCCAACGGCACCTTCGATTGAATTTGCACGCGTTCATTCGTCTGTGAACGCAGGACAGGGATGTCGTTGTCAATCAGCGCCCATGCTGCCGCAGGACCCAACGGATGCTTCCCAGCCCGACTGCGATGCAGTATCTGCCTGGTCGCTACGGACCAGGCCGGCTCGGAATTCTTCCGTTTCTCGTTCTGCTCTGCTGAATCTATCCTGCTCGGCAGGTACCCTCTCGTTGCCCGTTCTTCCTCGTAGAGTTGATGGATCCAGCCGGCTTCCATGAGGTCTCTGCTGCTCGCCCATTTGGCGAGTTGGTTCTCGTTCAGAATTCCTGGGTGGATGTGCCAGCCCAGGCCCTTCAGGTTGTCCACGGGGACGTCGCCCGTGCCCAGCGCTACTACTAGTTTTGGTCCTGCTCCGGGGTTGGCGGGGTTGAGGAAGCTGTGCAGTTCTTCTCCGAGCTTCACCACCTGTTCCGGGTAGGGCGCCATGGCCGGTACAGTGATCTCCACCTCACGATCCGGCAGCGTTTCCCGGCGATCCTCGCCTGGTTCTGGTGCGTTGGCCCAGAGGAGATAGGCACGTGAGAGCGTGAGATCATCGATGGTCGGGTTCGGCACGATATCCTCCCAGTGAATCGAAATAAGGACTGCTTCCGCACATCGCGGATCACACGGACCCGTCGGGCCCGGCGGTTACTCCTTACTCGCCGGCAACCGGTAATGACACTGCACACTCCGCTTTCTTGCGAACTTTCCCCCTGCTTCCGCCTCTGTCTCTGGACAAGCTGCCCCCGCCCGAGCGGATTCCGCTGCTGCGCGCGGCCACGCTCACGCCACGGCTGACACCCCGCGAACGGACACTCCAAGAGCCTGGCGTGGTCGGCCGGCACCCACCGTCGGCTCAGCAGCCGCGCACGCTCCGGCCCACCCACGGACCCTGTCTCGCGACGTCCCACCTCCTCAGGCACACAGGACCTCCACCCCCTGCAACGAAGACAGAACCCGGACGGTTCACCTGGAGATAGAGACAGTTCAGGCCAGCCGGAGAACCAAACACGACGTCGCCGATCAGCACGAATTCAGGCCCGCGATGCTGCCCCGCACAGCACGCCCCAACAAAGCCCACGAAACAGCAGCAGACGAAACTGATGGCGGTCAAGGTAGGTCGGGTCCCTGGAAGCCCAGATCAGTGCCCTGGAGCAGCGCAGCCCACGCGGCATCGGTACCCCGAGGGACCATCGGCCCAGCAAGAACCTCGCCGACCAGCCGCCGCCGGCCGCTGCTACTTCCGCATTTTTTTGGGCTGGGGTCCTTGCTGTTGGTCGGCTGCCCGGCTAGGCATATCTGCCTGGCCTGCGGACGACGGATTCTGGGACCCGCCGGCGACCGGTGGAGAAAACGCCCTCGTCGCCTCGGCCCAGGTCGGATTCTGAGGAAAGGTTAGAGGAAAGGGAGGAGCAGAGGGATGGAATGAGGGCGAGGCCGGCGGCTGCCCGAAAGAGGCGCCCAGCGGCGGAGCGGGCTCCGCCGCCCCTGGTGCCGCCTGCTGCGGCGGGCCATCGGGGCCGTACTCCCGCACGCCGGGCGGCAACTGCTTCACCTTTTTCAAGATCTCCCTGATAGGATGTATCGGCACATTATCTGTCGAAATCTTATCTCCCTTGCCCGACTTAGCGGGTTTCAGAGTAAGTCCACCAGATTCTTCCAGTGCGGCGATTTCTGGTTTCTCCGACGTGGCGACTGGGTCACTTTCCGTCGCAAGCACTGTAATTCTTCTTATGGTTCGCCGCACCCACTCCGGCCATACCTTACCGCGAGGATCGGAAGACGGAAGGTGCCCACTAGGTATCATTCCCCAGTCGTACAAGGCACGAATATTTCGCCCAAGCATCTCACCTCGTTCGCGTGCAGCCCTCTCACTATCCAACGGCGCCTCGCGGGTAATTCGCACACGCCCCCTCGCCAGCGCACTCTTGACGGGGATTTCATTGTCAATCAGTGCCCATGCCGCCGCAGGGCCAAACGCATGCTCCCCAGTCCGACTGCGATACATTATCTTCCGGGTCTCCAGGGACCAGCCCGGCTCGACAATCTTCCGCTTCTTGTTCGCTTTTTCTGATCCTATCTTGACCGGCACGTAGCCCCTCGTCGCCCGTTCTTCCTCGTAGAGTTGATGGATCCAGCCGGCTTCCCTGAGGTCTGTGCTGTCCGTCCATTTGGCGAGTTGATCCTCGTTCAGAATTCCTGGGTGGATGTGCCAGCCCAGGCCTTCCACGTTGTCCACGGGGACGCCGCCCGTACTCAGCGCTTCTACTAGGTTGTCCCCTGCCCCGGGGTTGGCGGGGTTGAGGAAACTGTGCAGTTCTTCTCCGAGCTTCACCACTTCTTCCGGGTAGGGCGCCATGGCCGGTACAGTGACCTCTACCTCACGATCCGGAAGCGTTTCCCGGCGCTGCTCGGGCGCTTGGCGGACCCAGAGGAGATAGGCGTGTGAGAGCCTGAGATCATCGAGGGCCGGGTTCGGCACAATATCCTCCCAGTGAATCGGAATGAAGGGCTGCTTCCGCGCATCGCGGATCGCAGGGGCCCGTCGGCGCGGCGGTTATTCCATACTCGCCGGCAAATGGTAATCACACTGTATTCAATTTTCTTGCGACCTTTTCCCCTGCTTTCGCCTCTGTCTCTGCCCGGGTATGTCGAATGCCCGCATCCGCTGCCGGCCTGTGGGACACAGTTGCCCCTGCCCGAGCGGGCTCCGCCACTTCGCGCAGCCGCGTTCAAACTCCACGACGTCGGTCAGTCGTGGCCGTGGCCACGAACGACAAGCTCGGGCGGACACCCCAAGAGCCCTCGTCGCGCACACGCCGTCCTCCCCGCAGACCCTGTCTCACGACATCCCACCTCCTCACGCACACAGGACGGGACGACAACACCTCCACCCCTGCAACGAAGACAGAACCCGCACGGTTCACCTGGAGACAGAGACGGTTCAAGCCGCGTGCCCGTGACTCGAGGCTGCGTGGACCGCCACCTGATCGGTGGCCAGCTCGAGGAAGCCCCGTCATCGACTCCCCCATCACAACGGTGAACCGTTCAGAGGTAGGAGCAC
This sequence comes from Streptomyces sp. CA-250714, assembly GCF_050936705.1. Lineage (NCBI taxonomy): Bacteria > Bacillati > Actinomycetota > Actinomycetes > Kitasatosporales > Streptomycetaceae > Streptomyces > Streptomyces sp. CA-250714. The sequence continues at coordinate 840,343 of NZ_JBNJMI010000001.1, forward strand.
GTACAGAGGGTGTGAGCCCCGGTCGAAGAGCCGAGGAGGCGGGTCGAAACTCTCGACGAGCAACGCCACAGCAGAAGCAGAAGCACTATGGAAAATTTTCACGAGGAGCAAAAATGCCGTGGACTCGCAACCCTGAACGTCCGTGGGCCGATAATAGCGGGCGGGAATGGTCGGCCGACGACATCACAACGTCGATTAGGCAATATTTTGGATACATGAGCAACCAGGGCATTTTCTACGGATCCATCGATCACAGGGATAACGCCCGGTTCACGCCGCAGGATGCAACCGAGGACTGCTACGAGCAAAATTTTCCGATCGGGCAGTACGTGCGCGAGTTGTCGGCGGGCGTGGACGAGCTTGATCTGTCCCAGCCGGAGAGGGATGCTCTGGACCGAGCTGAACTACGTTTCGCCCAGGATGCTTTTTCCATGTATCTGTACGACCCCAGCGGGCGGCCAGGCCCTCAGGGGACACCACAGTCCTTCAACTTCGCCACACCAGGGCGGGGATCTTCAGACCCAAATGAGGTCTATCTGGTCGACGCGTACGGTCAAGAAGCCGACTGGCCCGAGACGCCGCCCCTGCCTGGATACTCCGCACCAGACCCGGCCGCTCACAACGAACAACTCCCGGCCTATGTCCGCGAACGTTCGGCGGACCCGCAATCTCATACACCGTGGCAAGCTCCCGACCTGCCACCCGCATACACCCCGCCGCAACACCCCCCGGCACCCGCTCAACCCGAAAACGCCGACGTGGCCCGTCACGCTCGCACTCAGCAGGAACAGCCCGGACCACAGCCGCAGACCCAAACACCACGCCGCCGATCAGCACGAATTCAAGCCCGCGACGCTGCCGCGCAGAACACGCCTCCCCAAAACCCACAAAGCAGCAGCACACGAAACAGACGACGGTCACGGTAGATCGGGTCCCTGAAAGCGCAGACCAGCACCCTGGGGCGGCGCAGCCGGCGCGGCATCGGTGACCCGAGGGGACCATCGGCCCGGCAAGAGCCTCGCCAATCGGCCGCCGCCGGCTGCTTCTCCTACCGCCTTTGTTTGGACCCTTGCTGCGGGGACCGCTGCTGTTCGGCTTCCCGTCTGGGCATATCTGCCTGGCCTGCGGACGACGGATTCTGGTACCCGCTGGGGACCGGTGGAGCAAACGCCCTCGTCGCCTCGGCCCAGGTCGGATTCTGAGGAAAGGCTTGAGGAAAGGGAGGAGCAGAGGGCTGGAATGAGGGCGAGGCCGGCGGCTGCCCAAAAGAGGCGCCCAGCTGCGGAGCGGGCTCCGCCGCCCCCGGTGCCGCCTGCTGCGACGGGCCACTGGGTCCGTACTCCCGCAACTCGGGCTCCAGCTTATCCAGGGCCGCCAGGATAGCTGCGGCGGGATATTTCTTCAGATTTGCTGCGGAGATCCTGAAGCTCTGGCCATTTTTAGTGGGCTCCAGCGTGAGTCCAGTGGCATCATGCAGAGCAGCGATTTCCGTTTCCTCCCACGCGGCGGCTGTACCTCCCTTCTGTGCGAGATTAACGATTCGTTTCAGGGTTTCCTTCACCCAGTCCGGCCACTTTTTCCCGCGAGGACCGGAGGCTGGTACGTGTTCGCGAGGTATTATTTCCCATTCATACAAGGCGCGAATATTTCGCCCATATTCTTTACTTCTTTCGAGCGCGGCCCTCTGGCTATCCAATTGCGCCTCGGCAGAAATGTGCGCATAACCTTCCCATGGCGAAGGCTTAATGGGGACCCCGTTGTCAATCAGTGCCCATGCCGCTGCAGGACCCAGTGGATTTCCATCCTTCTTATCATGCAGCCGCCTCCTGATTCTTACGGACCAGTCCGGTTCGGGAATCCCGCGCTTCTCATTCGTTGCCAGCGAATCGATCTTGGACGGCACGTAGCCCCTCGATACCCGTCCTTCCTCGTAGAGCCGATTGATTCTGCTGGCGTCCCTGAGGTCGACGCTTGTTGTCCAATTGGCGAGTTGATCATCGTTCAGAATTCCTGGGTGGATGTGCCAGCCCAGGTCCTTCAGATTGTCCACCGGGACGCCGCCCGTACTCAGCGCTTCTACTAGGTTTTCTCCTGCCCCGGGATTGGTGGGGTTGAGGAAGCTGTGCAGTTCTTCTCCGAGGTGCACCACTTCTTCCGGGTAGGGCGGCATGGCCGGTACAGTGATCTCCACCTCACGATCCGGCAGCGTTCCCCGGCGCTCCTCGGGCGCTTGGCGGACCCAGAGGAGATAGGCATGTGAGAGCCTGAGATCATCAACGATCGAGTTCGGCACGATATCCTCCCAGTGAATCAGAATGAAGGGCTGCTTCCGCGCATCACGGGTCGCACGGGCCCGCCGGCCCGGCGGTTACTCCTTTTACCCGCCGGCAAATGGTAATGACACTGCACATTCCGTTTTCTTGCGAGCTTTCCCCCCGCTTTCGCCTCTGTCTTTACCCGGGCGTGTCGGATGCCCGCATCCGCTGCCGGCCTGTGGGACAAGCTGCCCCGCCCGAGCGGGCTCCGCTGCTCCGCGCGGCCGCGTTCAAACGCCGCGACCTCGGTCAGTCGTGGCCGTGGCCACGAACGACAAGCTCGGACGGACACCCCAAGAGCCCTCGTCGCGCACGCGCCGCCCTCCCCGCAGACCCTGTCTCGCGGCATCCCACCTCCTCGTGCACACAGAACGGGACGACAACACCTCCGCCCCTGCAACGAGGACAGAACCCGCACGGTTCACCTGGAGACAGAGACAGTTCAGGCCCCACGCCGGTGACTTGAGTTCCGTCCTCCCCCAATGCCGTCAGCGGAATCCGGTAGACGGGTCGAAGCTCTCGACGAGCAATGAAACAAAGCCGCGAACTCGGAACCTCGAATCCCCCTGGGCCGTTCAGGCCGCAAGGGGCAACCCAGGACTGCTGGGGAGAGCATTTCCCAATCGGGCAGGTAGGTGCACGAGTTGTCGGCGGGCGCTCACGCGCTTGGCCTGTCCCAGCCGGAGACGAATTCCCGACAATACTCACAAAGCAGCAGTCGGTCTGGCCCGCCACCGGCTCCGAAAGCAGCTCGCCACATGGAGCGGCCATGACGTAGGGGCCTCTGCTTCGTCCGGGCGTTCCAGGACAGCAAAGCAGCGGATTGCCCGGATCGGCATGTCCTCCATTTCCGCGCAGGCTGGCGCCCGTCCATGGCGCAAATGACTTGGTCGCCCGGAGCCCATGACGGTCTGAACCGCGCACTGTCCATAGGGCGGGCACGGGCGTTGAGACCCGGCCCAGGACCGGTGTCGACCCCCAGCGCGCGAGCGTGAGTGGGCGGGCCTCGCAGCGCGCCGCCGTCTTCGGGTCAGCCCACTCAGGGGTGTAGGGGCCTTTCCTTTTCGACGCCGTGTGATTGCGGGATTCCTGGGGTCCGCGCCTGCGCGGGCTCCTCACCAGCGACCATATCCCGGCGAGCGCTGCGCATCAGATGGTGGATTCCGCACCGGTGCCCCTGGCGATCTCAGCAACTCCCGGAACCTCACAGCCGCTTCACACGCGAGAACACATTTCAGCACCAGCCCTGGCTCCACACCGCCCCACCACCCCCTACGCACACCGCGCAACCAACGCCTGACCGCCCCCGGCCACCAGGTGAACCGTCCGGGTCCTGTCTCCGTTGCAGGAGCCGTGACGTGCCGCTCCCGCCCACGCGAGGAAGCAACCCCTCATTCCAGTTCACCAGGAGGACACCGTGCCGAATCGCGACGATGGCGTGCTCGCATACGCCTACCTCCGCTGGGTCGGTCAAGCACCCGAACAGCGCGTGGGAACGCTGCCGAACTACGATGTGGTGATTCACGTACCAGGGACACCAGCCTTTCCGCCACAGCCAGTGAACCTCGGAGAAGCACTGCACAGCTTCCTCAACCCCGCCAACCCCGGAGCAGGAGAACAAACGGCAATAGAATTGAGAAATACCAACCTCCCCGTACAGAACCTGGAGGGACTGGGCTGGCACATCCACCCAAGAGTACTCAACCAGGACCAACGCGCCAGATGGATTACTCCCCAAGACGCCCAGGATGCCGCCGGAATCTACCGACTCTCCAATGAAGGACGGACCACAAGAGGATACCTGCCGGCTTTGATCAGCCAAAAAGAGAACGCTAAACGGGCCGGTCGGAATCGCGAGCCGGATTGGTCCGTTACCATCAGGATACGACTGCATCACAACCGGACGGGGAGAACTCTGCTGGGCCCTGCGGCAGCATGGGCGCTGATTGACAATGCAATCCCCGTCCAACGTTCGCGGACGGAAGGCCGTGTGCAAATTCTTCCCACGGTGCTGACGAACACCCAGAAGGCCGCACGCGAAAGGGGCGAGAAATATGGGCGAGATATTCGCGCCATGTACGAGTGGGGCGTAATACCCCGCGAACACGTGCCATCCCACGTTCCTCACGGGAGCGCGGATAACGAGCTTGCGCCGTGGGCGAAACAAACTCTGGGTCGATTGTTCCATCTCGCGGCGGTAACAGGTAAGCACGCCACATCGGAGGAACCGGAAATCGCTGCGCTAAAAGAGAGCGGCAAACTCACTCTGGTGCCCACCAAGTCAGGCAAGAGCTACAAGATCTCCATGGAAAATACCAAGAGTGAGCCTCTCGCCAATATCAGAGCGGCCCTGGCGAAGCTGCCGCCCGCGTTACGGGCCCATGGACCCGATGGCCCGCCGCAGCAGAACCTGCTGGGAGCGGCGGGGTTCGCTCCACAACCCAGCGCCTCGTACCAGCAGCCGCAAGCCCCACACCAGCCCATTCTCCCCCCTCCTCCTGCCCCGACCTGGGCCGGGGCAGCATGGGCGTTTGCCCCACCGGCCGCCGGCGAGCAACACTCCTCGTCCGCAACCCAGTCGGCGATGCCCAGCCTGACGACCCAACAGCAGTCCCAGCAAACGCGAGGCGGGGGGCAGGGGCAACCGGGGCGGAAGTAGACGCGGCAAGCGACGGCTGATCGGCGAAGGCTCCTGCCGGGCCGTGGGCCCCGCGCCATCGTGAAGCGGGCTCGGGCCACCGGTGCCGTGTCGGCTGCGCTGTCTCCCTCACGTAGCGGGAGGTCTGCTTGCCGGGGAGCACGACGGAACCGGGGGTGGGCGGTTCACCGGGTTCACCGGGGCGCGCATCGATTACCAGACGGCAGTCGAAGTCCAAGCGCGTGGCTTCGTCGGTGCTGAGGACGCTTGTCGGCAGGGGGACGTCGGGGCGGAGGTGGGCGGTGCTGAGGAAGCGCAGCCAGACTTCCAGGATCCGGCGCTCCGTTCGGGAGAGCGGCCGGAGAATGACGGCGGCCCAGGCGGCGAGCCGGTCCTGGGGCACGAGGCGCAGCCGGTCGTTCGCGCCGAGGCTGCTGGAGAGACCGCCCAGCGTGCAGTCACATTGTGCGCTTGCGGCGCCGGTCCACGCGCCGGCGATCAAGTCCAGGGGCGCTGGATCCGAGATTCCGCCGATCAGTTGGTGCCGGGCAGCGATGCGGGCCAGGAGGGCGAGAACGGGTGTGGGGGTCGCTGCCCTCCAGGCAGATCAGCAGCGCGGGGCCGGTGAGCCCGGGGTGGGCGTCTTGCCAGAGGGTGGTACGCGGTTCGTACGCCTGGTCCGCTAAGGCGGTGGACCATGGCGTCCGTGGCTGTGCTGCCCAGCATCTCGGCTGCCAACCGGTGCCGGCCGTTTACGCATTGCCCCGAGGCTTGCCAAAGCGTCGTGGACTTGTTGGGTCGGCTGGCTTGCGGGAAGGGGGCGGCGGGCGGATTCGGCGCGCAGGCCGTCCAGGAGGAGGGTGGCTTGGCGGCGCCATCCGTTCGGAGCGGCCTCGCCGGTGGCTCGGGTCGGCAACGCGTTGGCGGCGAGTCCCGTACGGTCGCCGCGGCTGAGGAGTCCTTGCAGAATGTTCTTCATGTGGCGCGGTGGAGGGGCAGATGTTCTCGTTGTTCCTCAGGGTGAGGGTGGCCCGGCCGAAGCCGTGGGAGATCAGTGACGAGCTGTGGGCGGTGATCGAACCGCTCCTGCCCAGGCATGAGCGCCGCTTCCGGTATCCGGGCCGTAAGCGGATCGATGATCGCAAGACGCTGCAGGGCATCTTGTTCGTGCTCTGCACCGGGATCCAGTGGGAGTTCCTGCCGCAGGAGTTGGGTTTCGATTCGGGGCCGACATGCCGGCGGCGGTTGGCCGAGTGGCAGGCAGCCGGCGTGTGGGATGAGCTCCAGCAGGTGCTGCTGGGCCGGTTGCGGGCGGCGGACCGGCTGGATTTCTCCCGCGCCACGATCGATGCGTCGTATGTGCAGGCAAAGCGGGGGCGAAGCCACCCAAAAGTCGGTCCGAGTCCGGTTGACCGTGCGCGGCCGGGCTCGAAGCATCATGTGTGCTGACCGACGCCAAGGGGATTCCGCTGCGAGTCGCGCCGGCCGGTGCCCACCGCAACGATGTGACCCAGCTTCTGCCCTTGGCCGATGGTCTGCCGCCGGTGCGGGGCAAGCGGGGCCGCCCCCGCCGCCAGCCCCGGGCTGTGTATGCCGACCGGGGCTACGACAACGACATCTACCGCCGCAGGCTCCGTGAGCGGAACGTCACCCCGAAGATCGCGCGGCGCGGACAGGCCCACGGCTCCGGGCTGGGCCGCGTCCGCTGGGTCGCCGAATCCGCCACCGCCCATCTCCACGGCCCGCGACGCTTACGTATGTGCTGGGAGTCCCGCGACGACGGACCTGCCGCAGCGGACCGCCTTCCAGGGTCCGTCAGCGGCGTCGCGTACCTGAGCCGCTTGAGCAGGGCACAATCCTCCACACCCGGCACTCGCACGGCTCTGCCGTCCCTCAACGGCGGGGTCCTGGCGGGGGCTTTCCATCCAGTAGCCCCCTTTCCTCGGCCGCGTTGGGCCCGTGGGCCCTGTTCCTGGCTGGGCGCTTCCGGGAGTCTCCTGTCAGTCGCTCGCGCTGGGCGGCAGTTCAGCTCAGACGCAGGGCCGTAGCTGTGGATGACACAGGCCGAGCCGAAGACGGACCAGGAGGAGTTTCCGGTGGCACTCACACAATTTGTCGAGCGGACCGAGGCGCCGTCCTCGCCTACTCAGCCTGTTTCCGTACGGCCCGAGCCCTGGCGACTCCCTGTCGCACCGCCCCGCCTGCTTTCACGGCGTGAGAAGACGAACTGGCCGCGGGTCGGAGTCCTGATGGCCGCGGGAGCCCTGCCGGTATTGGCGATTCCGCTGTACGTTCTCGGCGTTCTGCCGATGAACCTCGCCGCGCTGCTGGTGATTCCCCTGATGGTGGCGAAGGCCGTACTGATCAAGCGGGGATCTCCGGAGGGCCGGTGGGCCGGCCGGGGAATGGTTGCCGGCCTTGTCGCGGTGACCGCCTACGACGGGCTGCGGCTGCCGATGGCTTATCTCACCGACGCCTGGCCCGACTTCATCCCGCGCCTCGGCGGCTGGATCCTGGCAACCGATTCCGGCAACGTGCCGGTCGGATACCTCTGGCGCTACATCGGCGACGGTGGCGGCATCGCGGTGGCCTTCTTCGTCTTCTGCGGTGCCCTGATGAACTACTGGCCCTCCCTGATACGCCGCCGCCCGGTCATCCTGGCTGTCGGTTACGGCGTATTCATCTGGCTCGGGCTGATAGCCACGGTTCTCCTGCTGCCCCGCGGCGAGGAAATGCTGTTCGCCCCCACCGCTTCGATTGTCGTGCTGAGCCTCTTGGGCCACCTCATCTACGGCGCGGTCCTGGGCCTCTTCCTCTCCCGGTTCCTGCGGCACACGGACACGGCCCAGCACGCCGAGGTCACCACCGCCCGGCGCACCCTGCCGACTCAGCCCACCAGCTCGGACCGGCCGACGGTCACCTCCACCACACCCGAGCACAAGTAGGACCCTCATGAGACTCTTCCGGCCGGCCAACGCGCCCCGCACGGCTCTGTGGAGCAATCAGAACGATCGAGAAGGAGACGCAGTCATGGGAAATCACTACACGCGAGTCTGCACCGAGACGGTTTTCGAAATTGTCGAGCCGGACGGAACAGCCCCCGTGGACGTGGAGATGGTGTACGACACCAGGGACCCTTACGCGGTTGCCATGGACCTGGAGATCCGCAACAGTCAGCAGCCGTCGATTTGGGTATTGAGCCGCAGCCTGCTGGCAGAAGGACTGCTGATTCCCGCGGGTCTGGGGAACGTCCAGATCACACCGGCCACACCGGAATTCGTTCTGCTGCAACTGGGAACCGACGCCGAGCAGGCATCTCTGTGGATGCCTCTGCCGGAGATCGAGGAGTTCCTTGAAAGTACCTACGATGTCGTCCCGGTAGGCGAAGAAGAGCTGTGGCTGAAGGTCGACGCCGCCGTGCAGCAAATCCTCGGCGCAGCATGAGGAGGGGGCCCGCAGCTGCCGCTCTCACATGGTGCGGAGCGCGACGCGACGACTTGCTCGGACACTCAGCGGTCGGTCCCCGACTTCCATGCCAGCACAGCCTGGACGCGCGTTTGCACATTGAGCTTCGAGAAGATGCGGTTGATGTGGTTCTTGACCGTCTTCTCCGTAAGGCCCAGAGCGGCAGCCACCTCTCCGTTGGTCTGGCCACCGGCAACCAGGTCCATCACTTGGCTTTCCCGTTGCGACAGGGTGACCCGCACCCCGGCCGTCCCGCCGGGCGGGTCGCCCACCAGATGCAATCGAGGAGCGCGCGCACCGGAAATGTGCTGTGCTCCGGAAGCACGTCTCGGCAGGTTCGGCAGGTTCGGCAGGTTCGGCAGCGTGCCAGTGCTGTTCCGCGCGTATGACGGGGATGGGCTCGATGTCGAAACGATCTTTCCCGCGGAGGATGTGCTCGCGGCGGCAATCTGCACGGCGCGCACGACCTGAAGATCCGACGACTTGTCGTACACAAGGATCTCCGCGGCCCCCTGACGTCGTGCAAGCTGCGCGAAGTTCGCGTCGTGGCGCCTGGAGATCAGGACAACGCCGCTGTACCGGGTGAGGGCAGGCAGATGAGCAAAGCACTGTGCCGGGGTTCGGCCCATATCCACAACGATGACTTTTGGACGGATTTTCGTCACCGAGGCCACCACCTCGGTGAGCGTAGTGGCCTCGGTGACGCGTACTTCGGAGGGTTTGTTCCCGGCCTGGTGCTCAACCATCCAGCGCAGGCCGCGCAGTACGAAGATGTCCGCACTGCTCACGACGACGGTGAAGCCGTGGAAGAGCCCCGCGTCGTCACCGGACTGCGCGTTCGGACCAGGATTGCCTACGCTGCTGACGGTCCGCCGCGTCAAACGCTGCTCGGGGGTTTCAGCAGCCCGCTCGTCCTCCATGTGCGGCGCCTCCTTTCCTTCCACGGCCTGATAGGCCGACTCCGTGGTGGCCCGCAACGAACCCTGTGCACGAACGGTTCACGCCACAGCGCACCCGCGGGGCGGTCGCCCACGTCGAGTCGGTGCGAGCGTGCCGAGCACGGGCCAGGCCGGAGCAGGCGGGAGCAAGCCGGAGCAGGCCGCCCAGGAGAGTTGAAGTGAACCGGCCAACCGCTGGAGGCCACGGTCAGCCGATTACGTCCATGCGCTGTGTGCCGATCACCGACAGCAGCCGCAGCGCCCCCTCCGCCGGGGAGCCCGGATCAGCCGTGTAGATCACGACCCGCTGGTCCCGGTCGGTGATGTCCAAGACATCGCAGTTGAGCGTGACGGGACCGATCAGGGGGTGCCGAAAGGTCTTGCGCGGGGCGGGTTCCACCGACATGTCGTAGGCGACCCACAGCCGGGCGAACTCCGCGCTGCCGGTGACAAGGTCGTTCACCAGCTTGCCCACTTCGGGGTCGTCGGGGTAGCGGGCAGCGGCAGCCCGCAGGTGCCGCGCGGCGGTACGGCCGAAGATCTCCATGCCGGGCGGGCTGTACCACTGCCGCTCCCCCACTCGCGGGTCGAGGAAGGTACGGCGCAGAAAATTGCGTTCGTGCTGAGGCAGGGCGGAGAAGTCTTCCAGGAGGGCGGCCGCCAGGTCGTTGTGGGCGATCACCTCATAGGTCGCGGACAGTACGAGCGCCGCGGCGTGCGGTAGCCGCCGCAGCAGGTCCAGGATGCTCGGGCGCACCTCGCGGGAGGGCCCTGGCGGCGGGCCGGGCGGAGCGCCGGCGAGGTGGTGCAGATGGGCGCGTTCGCTGTCCGACAGCCGTAGGGCACGGGTCAGACCGGCCAGCACCTCGCGGGAAGGGCGCGGGCCGCGGGCCTGCTCCAGCCGCGTGTAGTACTCGGTGGAGATGAACGCCAGCTGCGCCACCTCCTCGCGTCGCAGCCCCGGGGTACGGCGCCTCGGCCCGGCGGGCAGCCCCACGTCCGCGGGGGTGATCCGCTCGCGCCTGCTGCGCAGGAAGCCGGCCAGCTCTCGTCTGTCCATGTCCCCCAGTGTGTACGGGGCCCGCGAAGCCGAGCCAGGTACCGCCGGTGCCTGGATGAGGGTGCGCGGCCAGGCACAGGCTCGTCGGCATGGACAACACACAGACCAACGACACCTCCGCCCCCGCCGCCTCGGGTCTGCTGGCCGGCAAGGTCGCCTTCATCAGCGGAGCCGGCCGCGGCATCGGCGCCGCCGCGGCGCGGCTGTTCGCCCGGGAAGGCGCCCGCGTCCTGCTCGCGGCCCGCACCGAGGAGCAGCTCGAAGCGGTGGCCGAACAGGTCCGGGCGGCGGGCGGCACCGCTCAGTACGCGGTGTGCGACCTGGCCGACGCGACAAGCGTGCGCGCCGCCGTCGACCGTACCGTGGAGGTGTACGGCCGACTCGACGTCGCATTCAACAACGGGGCGCTCGCCACACAGCACCTCGGCCCGATGGACCAGGTGCGGGAGGCGGACTTCGACCAGCAATACAGCGTCAACCTCAGGGGCGTCTGGCTGGCCCTGGCCGCTCAGGTCGCAGCGATCCGGGCGACCGCGGGCACGGGCGCCATCGTCAACACCTCGTCCGTCGGCGGCTGGAGGGGCAACCCCGTACTGCCCGCGTACAGCGCGATGAAGCGAGGTGTACACAGCCTCACCGAGTCGGCCGCCGTCGCCTACGGTGCGGAAGGCATCCGCGTCAACGCCATCGCCCCCGGAACCACGCTGACCGAGATGATGCGTCACTGGGAAGCGGAATCGCCGGGCGTCATCGACCAGCTCAACGCGCACACCCCGCTGCGCCGCGCGGCCCGGCCCGAGGAAGTCGCCGAGGCCGCCGCCTGGCTGCTGAGCGACCGCGCCTCCTACGTCACCGGAGTGGTCCTCTCCGTCGACGGGGGCATGCAGGCCTCATGAGCCGAGGCGAGGCGCCGGCCTTGGGCCCACGTCATGACGGCGGATCTGGACAGGCGCCCGACGGGCCGACAGCAGTGAGCGCTCGCGTCCGCACGCACAGTTCCCGCATCCTGTGGGAGCTGTGCACGCGGACGGACGGGCCGGTGCGCGCCCGCGATGCCAGGTCGCCCGGGCACCGGCGGGGCTTACCTCAGCGTGCGCGCCGCGCCCCGGAGGCGTGCCCAGGAGCGGAAGAGGGTGCGGCCGGGCCGCTATAGCCTGTTCCGGGATGGGGCGCCGACGGCGCGCCGTGGGCGGATGGAGGAGCGAACTGGTGTAGCGCGTCGCTGATTGACGCGTTCTGCTCGTTCCTACCCGGCTGTGGGTGGCTCGGTTCCTGGCCCGTCAGCCACTGCTGGTTGTTTCCCGGCTGGCGGTGGACGTAGGGGGGATCGAACTCCTCCCCGAGCGCCTCGCTGAGCGGCAGGAGCTGCTGACCGCCGCCCGGCTGCCCATACCCCATCTCCGCGTAGCCCGGCTGCGGCTGCCCGGACCCCATCTGCCCATATCCCGGCTGCGGCTGCCCATACCCCACCTCCGCGTAACCCGGCTGCGGTTGCTCGAACTGCCCCTGGCCATGCCCTTCCTGCGGGCCGGAGGCGGGATGGCGGTGGACGGAGGGGGGATCGAACTCCGGCCCGAGCGTCTCCCTCAGCGACGGAATCTGCTGACCGCCACCCGGCTGCCCATACCCCATCTCCGGATAAACCGGTTTTGGCTGCCCATACCCCATCTCCGCATAAACCGGCTGCGGCTGCCCATAACCCGGCTGCGGCTGCCCGAACTGCCCCTGGGCATGCTCTTCCCCCAGACGGTGGGCAGGCTGAGGGGCCTGCCCGCCCTCGGTCAGTCCATACCGCGTGCGAAGCGCGCTCTGCTCCTCGGGACTCAGGCTGTCGAAAGCCTCCGGGACACGTTCCCTTCTGGCCCACCTATCGACGGTTGATTTGGCGACACCGTGGCGCCGTACGACCTCTGCTGTCCCTTCGTCGGTGTGGGCCAGTTCTCGTAGAATGTCCTTAGCTCGATTGATCTGGCTGACAGGAAGACGGTAATTCGGGCCATTGGCCTTCTGACGCCACGCGGTGAGCTTTTGCTGATCCTCTCTGGACAGGTGGTGGAAAGCCCCGGGACGAACTCGACCATTCATCCAATGGCTGAACGTCTCGCCAGTCATGTCGTAAGCTTCTGCGAAGACCGTCATTGACGGCCGGTTCGGGTGATTGAGGTATGCGCTGATAAGGCGTGCGGCATCTTGGTCGTCTTGCACGGGTGGGGGCATGTCTGTGCCTTCCTCCGGGTGTATTCCATTGCGAGGTCCGTCAGCCCAGCCGTCACCTCTCGCGGGGTATGCACAGCTGACATGACGCACTCCACTGCACTCGATGGCTGAAGCCTGACGCAGCCCCAGGACTCCTCCTACGCAGTGCCCCCCGTTCCGGTTCAAATGGGACCGCGGCCCCCGTCGGAGCAGTGAACTGGCAGGCCACAGAACCCGTTGTGCCTTCCACAGCATTGTCTGCGCAACAGGAGGGCGTCATGGCCGGTACCGACCCACGTGGGCAGGCGGACACGGGGAGACCCCCACCTTCCGGCACCGAGGACAACAGGACGGCACGGCGAGCTGACGACTCGTTCCGCGTGGAATCAAGGAACGGAGTCCGCAGCCGCACGGCATGGGACGTCCTGAAGCGGCTGCTGCGGTGGCTCAGGAACAGGTTCACCTCTCCAGTCGCGCAGCCGCCGGCGGAACGCGCCGGCCGGAACACACCCTTGGGGGCACCGCGCGGCCACGAATACGACGGGGCCCGTCCGCACATGGGCGGAGACGCACCCGCGCAGGCGGACACCGAGGTGTCGCGAGGGCTCGGGGACGCGTCCCGGGCGAGAGCGGCAAGCGCGGCCCGACCGTCCCCCGGCGCGGAACAGTCACCCCTGGCGCGGCTCTCGTCACTCGCCAGTCCCGACCCCGGCACCGTTCAGGAACGGGCGGAATCGCCCTCGGAAGGATGGCAACTCTGGGGCGAGCTGAGGAGCCGACCGCTGATAGAAGAGGCCCCAACTCGCCCCCGGTCCCAGGCGGCTGACTTCGAGGGAGCGGACAACCTTGCCCCCGCCGCACCGGCATGGGCTGATGTGCCGGCGGACGCAACCCGAACGAACTCCCAGGAAGCAGCCGCCGAACGTCCGTTGCCGACCGGGCCTCCGAAGATCGAGGAGGTGCCGGGCCTGAGTTCCGTGCCGGACCTGCCGAGCGCTGAGGAAATGTGGAAAGTCGCCCAGGCTGCGAAGGCACGTTGGGAATCCGCGCCGGGGACATCCGACCCCCAGCACGCCACATCATCGAGTCAGTCCCCTCAGCACCTGCTCACCAGCGTCGGCCGGGACCAGCTGCGCGTTCCTGGCCAACAACTGTCGACGACGGACTCGAAACCCGGCCCCTCGGCCTCCGAGCCCGCGCGGGCACCTACTAACAGCCAGAATAACGGCCGACGCCGGCAAACCCGATAGTGGCCCGGAGCCACAAGGGAAGGGCCCCGCGCATCAGGGAGTGAACCGTGCGGGCTTTGTCCCGGAAGGAGATGAAGGCGTTGCCGTAATCATATTTGTCAACGGTGCAACATGGTCGAGCAATGTTTCAGCCGATTCACTTGGAGGATATCGTGCCGAACCCGACCCCCGATGATCTCACGCTCTCACGTGCCTATCTCCTCTGGGTCAACCCACCAGAACCAGGCGAAGACCGCCGGGGAACGCTGCCGGACCGCGATGTGGAGATCACTGTACCGGCCATGTGGCCCTACCCGGAACAGTTGGTGAAGCTCGGAGAAGAACTGCACAGCTTCCTCAACCCCGCCAACCCCGGAGCAGGACCAAAACTAGTAGTAGCACTGGGCACGGGCGACGTCCCGGTGGACGATGTGAAAGGCCTGGGCTGGCACATCCACCCAGGAATTCTGAACGATGATCAACTCGCCAAATGGACGACCCGCAAGGACCTTGAGGACGCCGATGCAATCTCCCGACTTTTCGAGGAGGGACGCGCAACGATAGGGTACCTGCCGAGGAAAGTAACAAAAGAAGCGAACGATAAACGGAAACCGGAGGACCGCGAGCCGGACTGGTCGGTGAGCATCAGGAAGCGACTGATTTCCAGTAGGGATGGTACGTCGCCGCTGGGCCCTGCGGCAGCCTGGGCCCTGGTTGGCAATGACATTCCCCTTCAATATTCACAGAGGATGGCAGGCCGTGTGCAGATCTCCCCCAACGTGCCCCTGGAAAGCGAGAAGGCGGCATACGAACAAGCCGAGGAAAGGGCGCGAAATATTCGCGCCTTGTACGACCGGGGAATTGTACCCCGCAAACACGTACCAAGCCACCATCCTCGCGACCGAGACGAGATGCCGCTGTGGGCGAGGCAAACCCTCACCCGATTGTTCAATCTCGCCAAAGATAGCAGTAGGAACGCCGCATCGATGGAACCGGAAATCGCAGCGCTGAGAGAGTCCGGTGGGTTCGAATTGGAGCCCACTAAGTCGGGCAAGAGCTTCAAGATTTCCTCACAGAATAAGCAGACCTGCGCTATCGGCTATATCATAGCGAATCTGAAACGGCCAGGAGCCGCCGAGCCGCCGACGTCTTCGCACGGCCACGCGCAGCAGCAGAACCCGCTGGGAACGGCGGATTTCGCCCAGCAACCCGGCGTCCCGTACGGGCAACCGCCGGCCCAGCCCTCACTCCAGTCCGGCCCTGAAGTTCCAACCTGGGCCGCAGCGGGCGCATTCGCCCCACCTTCCCCCAGCGGGTACCAACGCCCGTCGTTCACGACCCCGGCAGAACCACTCAACCGGACCTCCGGACGGCCACAGTCCCGGTCAACGCGGGGGCGGAAGTAAAAGCAGCAAGCGACCGCTCGGAACCGAGAACTCCGTCAGCGAAACGGGCCGTCGAGATCCGGATCAGGACCGTGCCGATCCCCGACTCCCACGAGCGCGGACGCACGGGCCGCCCCGCGCAGCCGGATACCGGCTGAACGTCGCGCCGGAACCTCGCCGGACAAGCGGGCGGCATCCGGAGCTCCGGGCATCGGCGGTATCCCCTTCGCCGGCGGGATCACCGCCGGCTGGTGGGGAGGTTGATCTCCGAGCCGAACGTGCCCGGTCGAGAGGATGCGGGCTCGTCGGACCCCCTCTTTCCGAGCCCTCAGTTCACCGGGGCGATCGCGCAACGGGGCCGATCCCACTCGCTGCGGAATCGAGCCCGTGGAGGACCAGGCGAGACAGCTTTGCCCACACCCGGGCCCTCGACCACTCGGCAAAGCCCGGTGAACCGCCGCTCCCCACGGTCCGAACGACGCAAGCCCATCGCGGTCGCGACGATCTCCCCGCTTCACCGGGGGCAAGACCTTCAAGGAGCGACGGCTCTGCGCGGCCATCGCCGATCGCCTTACCTTCTGAGAAACCTCGATCCACCCCGGCACCAAGTCCTGCTGCCTTCGGGCAACCTGCGGCGCACGCGAGACAGGCTGATGGATGACCTGCCCACCATCGGTCCCGGTGCATTCCCCCGCCAACCGCGAGCACGGCGGTGCCCTGGCCCGAACCGATCCCCTGACGCATCGAGGTGAACCGTACCTGGCCGCAGTGCGTTGTCTTCGCCAAAGGTGAGGAAGCCACCTGCAAGAAATCAACGTTCGGGAGACCTCATGCCCTCAGCCATCGGCCCCCTTGATGACCGAATTCAACAACACCTGGACGACTATTCTCAGCATATTCAGCAACTGGTTGAGAATGGGGAGCTGGGTCGCGAGGACTCGCAAGAACTATTGGACAAGTATCAAAAGATCGCCCGTCAAAAGCACGACGACATCGTGGCACTGATTTCGGAGATGGGCATCGACGATGCCATGTTCGAGGCTGGGCAACGCTATGATGCCGACAATTTGCAGGATCCTCACCTCAAGACGCTTCTTGTCCAGTTTCCGGACATGCGGGATCTTATCCTGTCAGGCAAGGATGACATTGTTCGGCACACGGATCGTGGACTGAGCGCACAGGACGCTTTCTACGAGACGGAGATTGTTCGGATCGGCAGAGGTCGCGACCTCAGCTTCCGGCGTGATGTTGAGACGGTGTTTTCCGCCGGACTGTACGAGACCAGGATCGATGCAGTTGTCGCGCTCGACCAGGCCCGAGATAGAGCGTGGAAACGATCGCTGGCGAACCAATCAACCGTCGCATCTCATACCGCAGGCCCCGCCGGATCTGGCCCGACGGGCTCGAATGCGCATGGCCAGCAAGCCGAATTGCCGGATTATTTTTCTGACCGCGGCAGGACGACATCACACCGTGGCAAGTTGCCGTCCCACCGCCCGCATACACCCCGTCGGCCGGCCCACCACCCGCATATACCCCGTCGCAACATTCCTCAGCGCCGTCGGCTGAGTCCACAATCACTGACCGAGCCCACTATGCCGGCGCTGGGCAGAATCAGTCCGGGCAACGGCCCGAGGAACGAACAGGGCTTCGCCGGTCAGCACGGATTCAGTCCCGCAATGATGCTTCGGCGCAGGCCCCCAGCCAAGGAAGCACGCAAAGCAGCAGCACCTCCCGACCACACAGAGGGGATCGGCGCTGAGGATCCAGACGACTTCTCACTGGGATCGATGGGATGCCGGTCGTGGTTTCGATCGTGGAGCGGCTGGTGCCGGACGAGCTGTGGAACTGTTCCAACGGGCGGTCCCGAAAAACGCGTCGCGCCGCGCTACGCATTCTGTCCCCGGCGCAGGAGAGGAAGGCGTTTCCGTCCCTTCACGTGTGCACGACGAGGCGACGGAAAGGCCGGGCATCGGCGACACCATGGACAAGCAAATTCACCAACAGCGCCACATGGTTGAACTATATTTCAGCCGATTCACTTGGAGGATATCGTGCCGAACCCGACCCCCGATGATCTCACGCTCTCACGTGCCTATCTCCTCTGGGTCAACGAACCAGAACCAGGCGAAGACCGCCGGGGAACGCTGCCGGACCGCGATGTGGAGATCATTGTACCGGCCATGTGGCCCTACCCGGAACAGTTGGTGAAGCTCGGAGAAGAACTGCACAGCTTCCTCAACCCCGCCAACCCCGGAGCAGGACCAAAACTAGTAGTAGCACTGGGCACGGGCGACGTCCCCGTGGACGACCTGAAGGACCTGGGCTGGCACATCCACCCAGGAATTCTGAACGATGCTCAACTCGCCAAATGGGTGACCCACGACGACTTCAATGACGCAAAGAGGATTTCCCAACTCTTCGACGAGGGACGCGCAACGATAGGACTCATGCCGAGAAAGCTTCTGGAAAAAAGGAACGATAAACGGAAACCGGAGGACCGCGAGCCGGACTGGTCGATACAGATCAGAAGGCGACTGGATCATAATCGAGAAGGGAGAACCGCACTGGGCCCTGCGGCAGCCTGGGCTCTGATTGACAACGATATCACCGTTCAACATTCGAAATGGCCAGGCGCTGTGCAAATCTCTCCCGACGTGCCCCGGGAAGGCGAGAAGGCCGCACTTGAAAGAGCGGAGGAACACGGGCGAAACATTCGTGCCTTGTACGACCAGGGGATAATACCCCCCGGCTACGTGCCGACTGGCCCTCCACGCGCAGGGGAACGGTTGCCGGAGTGGGCGAGGCGTACCTTGGAACGATTGGCCAATCTGGCAAATCCAGCAGGCAAGTCCGGCGCTTCGCAGAAGGCGGAAATCGATGCACTGCGAGAATCCGGGAAGCTCAATCTGGAGCCTACCAAGTCAGGTAAGGCCCTGAGGGTTTCCATGGAGAACAGAAAGACATACTCTACCCCCGCGATCATAGCGCGACTGAATGGACAGCCAGTCGAAAAGCAGGCACCTCCCGGCACGCAGTACCAGCAACCGCGAGCCCTGCCCTCACTCCAGCCCCGTCCCGAAGTTCCGACCTGGGCCGGAGCGGGCGCATTCGCCCCACCATCCGCCGGCGGACACCAGCCCCCGTCGTCCACGACCCCGGCGATGCCGCCCAGCGGGGCACCCGA
Source organism: Streptomyces sp. CA-250714 (assembly GCF_050936705.1). Classification (NCBI taxonomy): domain Bacteria; kingdom Bacillati; phylum Actinomycetota; class Actinomycetes; order Kitasatosporales; family Streptomycetaceae; genus Streptomyces; species Streptomyces sp. CA-250714. The sequence continues at coordinate 858,756 of NZ_JBNJMI010000001.1, forward strand.
TCAGCGGTCCCAGCACACGCGGCAGGTGCGGAAAAAGTAACGGAGCTGCAATCGTGCGGCCAGGCAACACCCGTGGCGCGGACAAGGCGGCGTTCCCCACCGGCCGGGAATTCCTCGGCGTCCCCCTGCGGCGGGCATTTGCCGCCACGTGAACCCGTACGGGGTCTGTCCCCGTTTGCAGGAGACGAAGGTGTTGCCGTCCATTTCCGTGCGCGAGGGGGACGTCGCCACGGCCACCTTTCGGCCGACCAGGAGTGACCGCCAGGCCGACAGGCCAACCTCTCGTTCCAATTCACTTGGAGGATATCGTGCCGAACCCGACCCCCGATGACCTCACGCTCTCACGCGCCTATCTCCTCTGGGTCAACCCACCAGAACCAGCCGAAGACCGCTGGGGAACGCTGCCGGATCGTGATGTGGAGATCACTGTACCGGCCATGTGGCCCTACCCGGAACAGTTGGTGAAGCTCGGAGAAGAACTGCACAGCTTCCTCAACCCCGCCAACCCCGGAGCAGGACCAAAACTAGTAGTAGCACTGGGCACGGGCGACGTCCCGGTGGACGATGTGAAAGGCCTGGGCTGGCACATCCACCCAGGAATTCTGAACGATGATCAACTCGCCAAATGGGCGACCCCCGACGACCGCAAGAACGCCGACATGATCTACCAGCTCTTCGAAGAGGGACGCGCAATAACAGGGCACCTGCCGGCCAAGATACTGAAAGACAAGAATGAAAAGCGGAAACATCGTGAGCCGGACTGGTCATTGGAGATCAGGAGGCGAATGTATTTCAATAAAGTGGGGGAGGGTGATGAGAAAGGTTTTCTGGGTCCTGCCGCAGCATGGGCACTGATTGACAATGATATCCCCGTCGTCCGAGATTCGCGACGGGAAGGTCTTGTGCAAATCTCTCCCGCCGTGCCTCTGGAGAGCGAGAAAGCCGCACGCGAAAGAGGCGAGGAACACGGGCGGAATATTCGCGCCTTTTACGACTGGAGGATAGTACCCCGCGGATACACACCATCCAGCAATACCCGCTCCAAGGACAACCTGCCGGCGTGGGCAAAGCAAACCGTGAATCGCTTGGCCGATCTCGCAAAGACAGGAAGTCAGTCCGCCGCATCGACGGCCCCGGAAATCGCTGCACTGGAAGAGGCCGGTGGACTCACTCTGGTGCCCAACGAGTCACACACCGGCTTCAGGGTTTCCACGAAAAGCAGGAAGACATGGCCTATCACCGCTATCATTGATGCCGTGAACCGGCTACCAACCGAGTTGCGGGAGTTCGGGCCCGGTAGCGCACAGCAGCAGAACCAGCTGGGAGGGGCGCAGTCCGCCCGGCAACCCGGCGCCTCGTACGGCCAGCCGGGAGCCCAGCACACACTTCCACCCCAGCCCCGTCCCGAAGTTCCGACCTGGGCCGGAGCGGGCGCATTCGCCCCACCGTCCGCCGGCGGACATCAGCCCCCGTCGTCCACGACCCCGGCGATGCCGCCCGGCGGGGCACCCGTCCCGCGGCCCCAGTCGAGGCAGGGGCCGAAGTAAGCCGCCATTTCGTTTGGCGAGTCCGCGGTGACATATCGGGGTCGACCCGATGGCAGTGAAGGCGAGCCGGCGAGGACCAGGTGCGCCGACGAAGTTGAACCGCTCGGCTTCCGTTCCCGTTCCAGGAGTCGTCGGGCCAGTACGACCCGCGACGCGCGAAACGACCCCTCGTTCCGGTCCATTTGGAGGATGTTGTGCCGAATCCGGACATCGATGATGGCGTGCTCTCATACGCCTATTTGCAATGGCTCAACCAAGCGCCGGAAGAGCGCATGGGAACTCTACCGAACGACGATGTGGAGATCTACGTCGACGCCACACCGTCCTTCCCGGCACAGAACGTGAGACTCGGAGCAGCACTGCACAGCTTCCTCCACCCCGCCAACCCCGGAGCAGGAAAAGACACCGCAGACACATTGCAATACAGCGGCATCCCCGTACACAACCTGGAGGGCCTCGGCCGGCACATCCACCCACAAGCGCTCAACCCGGACCAATTCGCCAAATGGGCGACCCCCGAAGATATCGCGGATGCCGACGACATCTATAAGCTCTTCAATGAAGGACGGGCAACAAGGGGATATCTGCCACGCAAGATCAACCCAAACACGGCCGCGAACCGGAAGAATCCCGAGCCGGACTGGTCCATACACATCAGGTCGCAACTGCAACACAGTCGGAAGGATGAAGCTGCGCTGGGCCCTATGGCGGCATGGGCACTGATCGACAATGACATACCCCTCCAACATTCACAATGGAGAGGTAATGTGAAAATCTCCTCCCAGGTGCTCCTGGATACCGAGAAAGCAGCACTCGAAAGAGCCGAGGAATACGGGCGATATATTCGCGCCTTCTACGACTGGGGAGTGCTACCCCCAAAACACGTACCATCCACCGCCCATATCAGGGGCAATCCCCTACCTGAGTGGGCGCGGCGAACCGTGACTCGACTGCACGGCCTCGCAAAGGCAGTAGGTCAGGCCGCCGCGTCGGAGGAACCGGAAATCGCTGCGCTGAGAGAGGCCGGCCAACTCACTCTGGTGCCCACCGAGTCAGGCAACAGCGTCAGGATTTCCCAGGAGAACAAGAAGACATGCACTATCGCCGAGATCAGGGCGGGCCTGGACCGGCTACCGCCCGCGGTGCGGGAGTTCGGGCCCGGTAACGCACAGCAGCAGAACCAGCTGGGGGCGGCGGGGTCCGCCCAACAACCCGATGCCCCGCACGGGCAGCTGAGAGCCCAGCCCTCGCTCCAGCCCTCTCCTGAAGTTCCGACCTGGGTCGGAGCGGGCGCATTCGCCCCGCCATCCCCCGGCGGACACCAGCCCCCGTCGTCCACGACCCCGGCAATGCCGCCCAGCGGGGCACCCGACCCGCAGCTCCAGCCGACGCAGGGGCAGCGGCGGAAGTAAGCCGCCATTTCGTTTGACGAGTCCGCCGTCACATATCGGGGTCGACACGATGGCAGTGACGGCGAGCCGGCGAGGACCAGGTGCGCCGACGAAGTTGAACCGCTCGGCTTCCGTTCCCGTTCCAGGAGTCGTCGGGCCAGTACGACCCGCGACGCGCGAAACGACCCCTCGTTCCGGTTCATTTGGAGGATGTTGTGCCGAATCTGGACATCGATGATGGCGTGCTCTCATACGCCTATTTGCAATGGCTCAACCAAGCGCCGGAAGAGCGCATGGGAACCCTGCCGAACGACGATGTGGAGATCTACGTCGACGCCACACCGTCCTTCCCGGCACAGCCTGTGAGACTCGGAGCAACGCTGCACAGCTTCCTCCATCCCGCCAACCCCGGAGCGGGAAAAGAGACAGCAACCACATTGGAATACAGCGGCATCCCCGTACACGACCTGGAGGGCCTTGGCCGGCACATCCACCCACGAGCGCTCAACCCGGACCAACTCACCAAATGGGCGACCCCCGAAGATATCGCGGATGCCGACGACATCTATAAGCTCTTCAATGAAGGACGGGCAACAAGGGGATATCTACCGCCCAAGATCAACCCAAGCTCGGTTGAGAACCGGAGGAATCCCGAGCCGGGGTGGGCCGTATACATCAGATCGCGACTGCATCACAGCCGGCAGAACAGAATTTCGCTGGGCCCTGCGGGGGCATGGGCACTGATTGACAATGACATACCCATCCAATATTCGCAGGAGAAGCACCATTTGAAAATCTCCTCCAGCGTGCTCCTGGAAAGCGAGAAGGCCGCGCGCGAAAGAGGCGAGGAACACGGGCGAAACATTCGCGCCTTGTACGACTGGGGGGTAGTACCCCGCGAACATGTGCCAGGCTCCGCCCTTGCCGGCGGCGATGATGTACCTGAGTGGGCGCGGCGAACCTTGGCTCGACTGCACTATCTCGCAAAGGCAGACGGTTCGGCCGCCGCGTCGGAGGAACCGGAAATCGCTGCGCTGAGAGAGGCCGGCCGACTCACTCTGGTGCCCAGCAAGTCAGGCAACGGCTTGAGGATTTCCCAGGAGAACAAGAAGACATGTACTTCCGCCGAGATCAGGGCGGGCCTGGGCCAGCTATCCCCCGAGGTGCGGGAGTTCGGGCCCGGTATCGCACAGCAGGACAACCCGCTGGGGGCGGCGGAGTCCGCCCGGCAACCCGGCGCCTCGTACGGCCAGCCGGGAGCCCAGCACGCACTCCCATTCCAGCCCTCTCCTGAAGTTCCGACCTGGGCCGGAGCGGGCGCATTCGCCCCGCCAACCGTCGGCGGGTATCAGCCCCCGTCCTCGTCCGCGGCTCCCGCGCACGCCCACAGCCTGGCACCCGGACAGCAAAGGCCCCCGGCGCCCCAGGGGCAGAGGCGTAGGTAGAAATATGCGGCCGATCTGTGAGGCTCCTGCCAGGCCCGGCCAGGGCGTCGGGGCCGGTGGGCCGATCGGGCGAGGTGTCCGTTGCCCGATCGGCCCGGCATCGCGCGCCGTGCCCCCGGCTCTCGTCATGAGCCTGGCTCGGCTCACCGATGCCGCGTCGGCTGCGCGGCCTCCCTCACTTGCGGCGAAGAGTCGGCTGGCGCTGCAGTTCATCAGGCCGGCCCGGAGGACGCGAGTGTGCCCCGCTCGTGTACGAACGTTGCAGTGTCAGATCCACGCTCGCTGCCATCTCCTCCCCCGCCGATCCGTTCGGTGACGAGGGAACAGGGGAGTAGTCCCCGGCCGGTGCGGTGTTCACGGGAGGATATGACATCGGGGTTCGCCGGCTCCTGATGCTGCCTATCTGAGCCGCGGTCCCGATCATGGTGAGCAATGCCTCTGTCTCTTTGGCCATCTGGGGCATCGTGCCGGCGGCGTTGAACGCCGCCCCGAAGAACGATGCGGCGTCCAGCCGGATGTTGCTCATTTCGCCCAGGCGATAGTGCTTGTACCCCTGTCGCACGGACTCGGTCGCGACCAGGACCATGCCGGCGAATCCCACATACTTTCCCGCTGTCTCCAACCCGGCAGCTTGCATGCCCTTGCCCCCGACTTGCAGGGCCAGCGGAAAGGCGTCTCGGATGAACCGCGCGACGGAACTCTGGTTGTCCGCCACCCACTGCCTTGAATCACGGAGCCATCGGAAGACGGCCAGTTGGTCCGCGTCGCGACGTGCCGCGAGAAATTCCCCTGGCCCCCGTTCGAGGTCGATGAACCCCAGGACGGGACTCTCGTCCGGAGTGTCGGCCGGAGCCCCGTCCAGGCGAGCGGCCGTGGCATGTCTGGTCATGGCACTCTCGTGAGCCGCCGTGAACGTCTGCGCGCCGCTGGCGCTCGCGGCACCGCCGGGGCTCGCGAGGCTGACGGTGCGGAGGCTGCTGTGCTCGCTGTCATGACTGCCGTTGGCCGACAGCTCCGATGAATGCCTTGAGGTTTCTGTGCCGGTCGATGACACGCGGGAGTCCTTTCGCGGAGCGGGAGATCTGCTTACCGGGCAGCACAACGGAACCGGGAAGTGGGCGGTTCACGGAGGGCGGGGGTCGAATACCGGACAAGTCTCGAGGGCACCGCGGGATCGATGAACCCGATGCCGCGCACGTACGTGGTGGCGCCCATGACGACCGACACCATGAGTTCCGAGTTGGAGACGCCCGCACCCCAGGAACAACAACCCGCGCCCCAGGAACAACAGGGCGATGCAGTCAAGGAGTCTCCCCCCGCTTCGCCACCTCCCCCTGGCCTCGCCCCGCCGTCGTTCATCCTCTACCTGGAAGGGGCCGAATACGCGGCGGCGCTCCGGAAGTTGACCCTGTGGGTTCACCATGTGCTGCTGCCCGTCTACGGCCGGGAGGTGACCTCCACTGCTCCCTGGTGCTCTCGCTGGTGGGAGCACCCGGAAGCGGTCGCCCAGTTCCACGGGCTGTGGCTTGCTTGGGGGGAGCTGACCGGTCCCGGCTCGGGGATGTGTGGCCCCGCCAACTGGCACCGGGACTACCTGGTTCACACCATGAACGCCTTGCGGGACCCGATGGGGCCTTTCGCCGGATGCAAGCCCACCCACCGTCCGAAGGAGACCCCGGTCGTGGACACTCTCGACCCCTTCGGTGCACCGCCTCCGCCGCCCTCTCACTGAGTCACCGCACCAGTTCCATCGGCACGGACAGCAACGAGCCCGTCTCAACCACTGAGCGCTGGAGGACACTTTGCCTGAGAATCCGCTCCCACGAGACGCCGAAGAACAGCAGGCCGGCTGGCGCGACCCGGCCCTGGTCGCCAACGTCGAACTCGCCACGAACATCGCCAACCTGTACGGCCTGGCACCGGGGTCGACCGGTGCGGTCCAAAGCGGCGTCCTCCTCGGGCCTCCGTGGGAAGGCGCACCTGAGTGGGAATACCAGACCAGGGAGTACGTACTCTCGCTCTCCAGGGGAGAGATACTCATCGAGAGCCCGGCGGTCAAGAGGGTTCTCCAAGACGCGGGGATCCGACTGGTCGAGCTGAGGGACTTCGCCTTCGTCGCCCCGGACGTCCCCACGGAAATCGGTCCGGCCGTGAGCTCCGCCGACAGGGATGCCGAACCTACGGATATCGAACTCGCCACGAACATCGCAAAGCTGTACCAGCTCACACCGGGCTCCAGACATGTACTCCCCACGGGTATCCTCCCTCGGTATTACAGAATCGACGCGCCGACGTGGGAAAACCAGACCAGGGAGCAGCTGCTCAATCTCTCCCTGGGAGAACGGGTCGTCAAGAATCCGGTGCTGAAGAAGGTCCTCGAACACGCCGATATCCGACTGGTCGACGAGGGGAGCTTCGCCTTCGTCCACCCGGACATGCCCACGGAAGTCAGCACGGCCGAGAGAGCCGCCAATGCCGCACACGCCGCGCATGTCGCGGCGCTGGTCCCCTACGGCTACCGCCCCTCGCTGCAGGTTCGCGCGGATGCCCCTGCCTGGGAGGTGGAGACCAGGGAACGGTTGCGCCAAAGCACCTTCGAAGACAAGCCGTTGAGCGCTGAGGAGGTGCAGGTTCTCCGCGCGAAGAATATCCGTCTGGTATCAGGTGGGAGAGGCGGCTACATCATCGACTGGAACGCGGATCCCGAGGACAGCGTTCCTGACAAGAACGCCCGTGACCAAAGAGCCGTGAATGTTGCACGGCTGTACGGTCTCGTAGAGGGCTCCACTCGACGCGTCCCCTTGGGTTACCGCCCCTCCCAAACCACGAAAGAGGATCCGAATACGCCGGAATGGGAAAGAGAAGCCAGGAGACTGGTGAACCTTGTTACCAAGCCGGGGCGTACGGTGCCTCCTGAGGTGAAAAGGGTCCTTGACCAAGCACTGATCGCTCTGAAGGAGAGGCAGAGGAGGGGCACCTACCACGTTCACCCCGATGTTCCACTGGAAAGTAACATAAAGGCCAGAGTCGAGAACCACGACTTCGGCACGAACGTCGCGAGGCTGTATGGCCTGGAGCCCGGCTCCACCCCCTTGGTCCCCCACGGGCAGCGCCCCCAGAAGTGGAGGGAGGGCGCGCCCGATTGGGAGAACCAGACCAGGGCGGAGCTGCACGAGCTCCTCCAGCCCGGTCGTCTGATGCCGGCGGAAGTGAAGCAGGTCCTCGACCAGGCGGGGGTCCCCCTGACGCTGAGGAACGACGGAGGCTACCGCATCAGCCTGACCGCCCCGGTGGAAGGACAGGGGAACCACTCCGCGAGGAATCCGAGCGGCCTCACCGCGGCCGCGCTCTTGCCGCATGCTGCCTCCCACCGTACGGACCCGAGCGTCGGCCAACCGTCCGCGTACCGCCCCGAGTTGAACCCAGCGGACCGCCCGAAGAAGCTGGGGCGACGCTGAGTCAAGGGGCGTGAATGCGTGGGGCTGTTGGTCTCAGCGACTGCCGACCGTTTCCCGCTCGGTGCCGAGCACGGAAGCCGTCGGCTCGGAAACGCCCAGTGCCGAGCGCAGCTTTCGCACCGCGTGGTACAGACGCGACTTCACGGTGCCCTGCGGTATGCCGAGCACGGCGGAGACCTCACGTGTCGACCTGCCGGTGAAGTACGTTTCGTACAACACCTCCCGATGCACGGGCGACAGTTTCTCGAACGCCTCGGCCAACAGCAGCGAGGACACCAACTGGTCGACGTCATCGGAGTCGGACAGTGCTTCGTCCAGCCAGCCCGAGCCGTTCACTTCCTTCGGGCGCGCCTGGCGCGAGCGGTATTCGTCGATGACGATGCGGCGAGCGACCTTGAACAACCACGGTCGCAGATTCTGCTGGGGAACGGACACCGCCAGTTGCTGGTGGCGCCAGCAGCGCAGCAGTGTCTCCTGCACCACGTCCTCGGCCCGCTGCCGGTCACCGCCCAGGAACTGGAGCACGTAGCCGAACAACGGCTGTGCGTACTCCTCGTAGAGCAGACGTGTCGCCCGTTCCTGGTCGCTGTCGGCGTCGGCAGATCCCAACAGAGTCCAGCTCATGATGGATTTCCCCCTCGTTCTTTTCTCCGCGCCACGCGGCGGGTCGGCCTCGGGACGTTCAAGGCGGGTCCCGTGGGAGTCGGAGTCTGGTGAAGGGAGAACCACACGACGTTGACGGCGGATGGGACGGCGATGCGGGCCCCCGCGGGTGGGGCGAAGCGGTCCCCGGCCGGGCATTTGCGCTGGTGGGGGCCCTGCTCCGGCGGTGCCCGCGGGGGTCGCATCCGCTCTGAGCGGCCGTCAATGCGTTGTAGATCCTGCTGGTCAGAGCGAGGGAGCGCGGTTCAGGAAGCGTCCAGGAGGGCTTCCAGCCTCCGCTTGACGCGGCTCGGCAGGGCCGCGTCGCCGGTTTCTGGGTCGGCCTCGGCGGCGACCGCGGACCAGGTGTCGAGCAGGGCCCGTCCGTGGGTGCGGAGTTGCCGCGGGTCGGTGAGCTGCCACCAGTTGACGGCGGCACGCCGCACGTACCCGGACGCGCGAGCGTCGCCCTGCTGGTGGCAGACGCGAGCCAGCTCGAGGTAGGCCGCGGTGGCGGCGGCGTGGTTTCCACCGAGGTGGGCGACGTACGCCTCCAGATCGCGGGATGCCACGGCGTAGGGGTGCGCCTCGCCGTAGCGGCTCACGATGTGCTCCCGCAGGCGCAGGGCGAGCACCATGGCGTGCTGCGACTCACCGCGGGCGGCGGCCCGGTTGACGTGGGAGACGGCTTCCTGAAGTTCGCCGGGCACGGTCGGCCCGGTGGTGTCCTCCGCCGGCCGGCGGCGCGCAGGCGTGCTGGAGACGGGCGCCTCCGGAGCGGTTTGGGTCGGGGCCGGGGTTGGGGTTGGGGTCGGGGGCGTGGTCGGAGCAGTCTCGTCCGGGGCCGGCGGTGGCACGGTGTCTTCGGGCTGGTGGACGCGGCTGGAGCCGTCGGGGGCGACCTGGACGCGGGTCGTGTAGCCGCTGCCCCGAAGGTCGAGGACGGTGGCGTCGACGGGTTCGCCGCCGGCCCGCGCGGCCCTGTGCAGGGCATCGAGTGCCACGGCGTGCAGCGGCTCGCCTTCCGGTACCGGGAGGCGCTCGCCGTTCAACGCCACAGCGCCGTTGCGGGTGATGACGACGTACGGGCGGCTGAGTAGCGGCGACGACTCCGGCGGCTGCGCCGGCAGCACCGGCTGCGGTGACTCCGACAGCTGCGGCGACTCGGGCAGCTGCGGCGACTCCGGCAGCTGCGGTGATACGTCGTCGGCCCCTGGCCGGTCCCGGCGTGTTCGGTTGAGGAGCATGCGGTGCTCACCCTCCGCTCTGGTCTGGTTCGGGGGTTGCGGATCCGCTCGGGTAGGACGGGAATTCCGAAGGCGCCACCGAGCCGCCGATACCCTCGAACCGGGGGAACAGCGACCGGATGCCGATGACGTAGTTCTGGGCGCCGTTGTCCTTGGGGATGCCCTTGGCGCCCCGTACCGCGTCCAGTCCCGAGTGGTAAGCGGCGAGGGTCAGGTCGAGGACGCCCTGTCCTTCCGGTACCTGACCGCTGTCGACGAGCGGTTTGACGCTCTCGGCGAGCGAGCAGAGGTACCGGCCCTGGGCCATGATCGAGTCCTCGGCATCGGTTGCGGAGGTTTCGTCGTTGTCGTCCTCGTCCTCGCCGAACTCCTCGAACTTGTCGGGCGGGAGCTGCGAGATGCCGATCTTCCCGTCGGGGCTCTTCATGTCCTTGTTGAAGGAGGACTCCCGCTCGATCTGTGCGGCGATGACGACCGGGCCGATGGCGTCGCAGATGCCCCCGGCTTCCTCGATGGTCTCCGCCAGGTCATCGGGGACGGTGGCAGTGTCCAGTTTCCCTTTGCCGTCGCCTTGCACCGACGCGGCGACCTCATCAGTGTCGATCTCCGGTACCTCGTCGCTGCCGTCGTCTCCACCACCGCCGAAGAAGAGGATGATGGCGATGATCGGGGAGAACAGGACGCCGAGCCCGCCGAAGATGGTCGTCACGACGACGCCGGCGACACTCGTGCCGAGTATCGCCATGAACCCGAGGCAGCCCCCCGCCGCCGCCAGCACCGGGACCGTGCTGCCCGACGATCCTTCACCCTCACTCATGCGAGTCCGTTCCTTTCCCCCGGCCGGTTGCCGGCCGGCTCTCTCCGCGCCGCGATGACAACGGGTTGACGAATGGCGTGAACCGCTTCGGCGGCGGTCCCGTTGTGGCCCTCCAGCGGGACGCACAGCGCTTGCTGGTCCGAACGGGGACAGGGGCACATCGGTTCAATTCACCTTGGTCTCGTCCTGGTTCGGACTGTGGGAGCGCAGCGGCGCCGCAGAGGCACAGGAGTTCACGAATCGCGAGGAGGGGGGCTGGACGCTCATGAGCGTCCCTTCACCGGCGTCCGCCGGTCCGAAGATGTGGGTTCGTGGCCCGACCGCGCCCAGGCCGGCCGGGACACCGAACCAACCGACGGAGTCATCGGGTCCGGTGCTCCAGGCAGCGCCGCCGGATCCGTCCGACACGCTCCAGTTGGCCCGGCCCCCGGCGCACGCGCTCCTTGGGGGAACCCCGGAACGCGCGAATCCCCCGGAGCACGGCGGCGGCTCGGTCGCCTGGGTCGGCGCGCACGGCGGAGCGGGCACCAGCACGCTCGCCGAGCTGGTGGGCGGCATGGACCTGGAACGCCGATGGCCCGATCCGGCCCAAGGCGAACCGCGGCACGTGCTGTTGGTGGCGCGGACGCACGGCACCGGGCTACGGGCGGCGTCCCGGGCACTGGAGGCCCTGAATGAGGGAACGCCCCCCGGCGGGGTGGAACTGCTCGCCCTGGTCCTGGTCGCCGACGCGCCCGGGCGGCTGCCCTTCCAGCTCGGTCAGCGCATCCGGGTACTGCGGTCCGTCGCCGAGGTGCACCGTGTGCCCTGGGTTCCGGCGTGGCGGGGGGAGAAACGGGAGGGGAAGCCGCCGAAGGCCGTGCGCGCCCTCGCCGAGCTGGCCGGGACCGTGCCCGACGGTCCGCCACGAAAGTGGGGAGCCACACGATGACCGCCTTGGATTCCTTGAGTCACGGGTCCGCTCTCCTGGTCGCCGCCGGTCTCGCACCGTACAAACCGACTGTCGAGGCGGACGGCCTGCTCGGCCTTCTCGCCTGGGGCGCCTCGGCGGCGGGGGTGTTCGGTCTCATCGTCGTCGGCATGCAGATGGCCGCCCAGTTGCGCCGTGGAGAGATGGGCGAAGGGGCGACGTATTTCAGGGGGTTCTTCTTCGTGGTCGTCGCGTCCATTGTCGCCACGACCGCCGGACCCATCGTCGAGATGTTCGGGCCGTACAACCCCTGAATTCCGCCGGGACTTTCCGGCACCTTACGGCAATTCACCAGTAGCTTACGGCTATTCACCAGTAGGAGATTTCAATGAACGACCTCATGCTCAAGGTCTATCTGGCCGCTCCGGACCCGACGAAGCAGGCGCCGGCCGGTATCGACAGGAAGGTCACGCAGATGCTGGGCATGGCCGCCTGGGTCGGTACGGCGGCGGGTGTGCTGGGGATCATCATCACCGGCGTGATGATGACCATCTCCATGAAGCGCGGCGAGAGTTCCGAGCACATGAGCCGGCTCGGCATGGTGCTTGCCGGCTGCTGCCTCATCGCCGCGGCGGGCCCCTTCGCCGACTGGCTCTTCTCGGACGGCGGCACCGCCCCGCAGGAGCAGCCGCAGAACCAGCCTCAGAATCAGGACGGCTGAGGGTGTTCAGGCGCAAGAACGGCCAGCCGAACCAGGCGAATGACTCACCGTACTGGAAGCAGCGAAGCTGGATCTTCTCGGCGGTGTTTCTGGCGGCCGCCCTGGTCGTCGGGTCGGTCTCGTATCTGACGGGTTCGGGAGACGGCGAGGACGAAAGGGCGGCTCCGAGCCGGAAAGCCGACTCAGGGCCGCTGTCCAAGGGCGCGCCGAAGGGCCGCGGAGCCTCGGCGGCCGAGCGGCCCGACGGGTGCCGCATCGAGGCCGGGACCGGCGGGAGCAAGGGGAGCACACAGCTCCCCTCGTCCGCGCCGAAGGATGTGGCGTGGCGGAATCTCAAGGGAACCATGGTGCCCACCTCGCCCTCGGCCGGGCCCACGCTGGTCAGTGGTCCGGTGTGGTGGTGTTACGCCCGGACTCCCATGGGCGCCGTCATGGCGGCGCACAGCATCCTCACGCACATGAGCGGCGCCGACTGGCGCACCGTCGCCCAGCAGCAGCTCGTCGCGGGAGAGGGCCGCGAGGAATTCATCTCCCAACGGTCCTCCATCCCGCAGTCGGAGGTGGAGAACCAGGAGGCCGGGGTGTACTCCGGTTTCACCGTGCAGGCCTTCTCGCGGGACGCGGCGACGGTCCGGATCATCATGAAGAGCTCGAGTGGAAGCCTGACCGGGACGACGGTTTCCCTGCGGTGGAGCGGCGGCGACTGGAAGGTGCAACCGCGCGCCAACGGGGCGCTCTATTCCTCCCCGACCTCCACGTCGAGCACCGGCGGATTCATCAGGTGGGGGGCGGCCTGAGATGGCAGTGTGCGAAAGCAGCACGGGAAATCCGCTGCTGGATGTCGCGAAGGGTTTCTTCGACTTCCTGGGTGACCCGGTCGGCACCATCATCAAGGGAATCGCCAACTCCATTCTGGCCGGGGCGATCGCCGCGTTCGGAACGGTGACCAATGAGATCCCCACCTTCGCGCCGAAGCTGTCCAGGGGAGTCAATGAGCAGGTGCAGTGGCTCGTCGTCTATGTCGCCATGGGCTCCCTGCTCGTCGCTAGCATCAAGATGGCTGTGGAGCGCAAGGCGGAACCTGGGACGACGGCGATGCGGGGCCTGGTGCGCCTCATCGTCGTCGCCGGCGGATCGACTGCCATCGTGGGCGCCGTGGCGGCCGTCGGCGACGACTACGCCAACTATCTGTTCGTCGGCGCCGTGGACAAGCAGCTGGACGAGATCGGTTGCAGCTCGGCCACCGGGGTCGAGCCCTTTCTCCTCCTGGTCCTCGCGCTTCTCCTGCTCATCGCCGCGCTCGTACACACGATCCTGCTCTATGTGCGGCTCGCCGTCATGATCCTGCTGTTCGGCACGCTGCCGCTGGCCGCAGCCGCGTCGATGAGCGACTGGGGAGGCGGTTGGTGGCGCAAGCACATCGGCTGGATGATCGCCTGGCTCCTCTACAAACCCACCGCCGGCCTCGTCATCTACGCGGGCTCGGACCTGCTCACGGGCGCCGGCGGAGGAGGCGAGGGCGAAGAGGGGGAGCTCAACGCGCACGCCAAGATCGCCGGAATCTGCGTGATGCTCCTGTCGGCCATCGCCCTGCCCGCGCTGCTCAAGCTCGTCGTCCCCGCCACCGCGGGGCTCGGCGGCGAAAAGGCCTACTCCGCGGGCGTCTCGGCCGTCGGGGGCGCGCTCGCCTCCGGTGCGAAGGTCGTGTCGAGCACGTCGAACAACGGGAGCGCCTCCGGAGCCGGCGGCAGCGGAGGCCCAAGAGGACCCGCGGGTGCCTCGGCCGATTCGGCGTCGGGCGGAGGCCAGTCCGGTTCGCCTGGCCGGCCCCTACCCACCGGCGCCGCCCAGGGCGGTGGCGGTACGGGCAGTCAGGGTGGCAGCGGGGGCCAGGGCGCGGGCGCAGCCGGCGGGTCCGGAGCTTCCGGCGGGTCGGGAGCAGCCGCCGGCGCCGCGAAGGGCGCGGGTGCCGCGGCCGGGCCGGTCGGCGCGGCGATCGAAGCAGCCGTCAAGGCGGGCAAGGCCATCGGCGGCGTCGTCAAGGGCGGTGTGGACGACGCCGACGGGTCCCGCGGCCACAACCAGTAGTCCCACGGTCCCTACGCCGGGGTCTCGCGCTCGGCCGGGGGAATCCCGGACAAGGAACACGGAAGGAAAACTCCAGAATGTCAACCGAAGCCGCCACGTCGTCTCCCACCTACGGGAACTGGCGTCGGCCGAGGCGGCCGGGGCTCGGGTCGTTCGGCCTGCTCGGCACCGTCGGTGTGTTCGGCGGACTCGTCATCACACTGCTGGCCTCGCTGGTCTCGATGACCGCCGCGGCGATCGTGCTGGTCCCGTTGTCCGTGCTGCTCGTCCCCCTGGTGGTGCGCACTCAGGACGGGCGGAACGCCTACCAGTTGCTCGCCGTGCGGATCGGCTGGATCCGGCGGAAGGCCAAGGGGTCGACCACCTTCGTCTCGGGCCCGCTCTCCCGTCGGTCCGGCGGACGGTTCCGGCCCCCCGGGCTGCTCAGCCAGTTGGAGATGTACGAGGGCAGGGACGCCTACGACCGTGAGTTCGGCGTGCTCCACCAGCCCAGCCGCAATCTGTACACCATCGTGCTCGGCTGCGACCCCGACGGCGGCTCCCTGGTCGACCCCGACCAGGTGGACAACTGGGTTGCCTCCTGGGGCGGCTGGCTGGCCCGGCTGGCCCATGAACCGGGCCTGCGGGGCGCCTCCGTCATCGTCGAGACGGCGCCCGACTCGGGCACCCGGCTCGCCCACGAGGTCCTGCCACGCCTCTCCCCCGACGCGCCGGCGGCGGCGCGTGCCGTGATGGAGGAGGTCGTCGAACGCTACCCGGAGGCCTCCTCCGAGATGCACACATACGTCACGCTCACCTACGGCGTCCCGGCGGGGCGGAAGACCAAGCCGGAGGACATGATCCTCGACCTGGCGACCCGCATCCCGGGCCTGCTGTCCGGGCTGGTGGGAGGGGGCGGCGGGGCCGCCTACCCGCTGTCGGCGGAACGCGTCGCCGAGATCGTGCGGGTGGCGTACGACCCCGAAGTCGCCGGGGAAGTCCTCGCCCTCCGTGCCCAGGACGGCAGCACCGGACTGGAGTGGGAGGACGCGGGCCCCACGGCCTGCGTCGAGCACGTGGGCTCCTACCACCACGACTCCGGGGTCTCCCGGACCTGGCTGCTGACGCTGGCGCCGCGTGGAACGGTGCGGGCCAACGTGCTCCAGGGGCTGCTGGAGGTCACCCCGGGCATCCGCCGCAAGCGGGTCGCGCTGCTCTACCGGCCCATCGATCCGGCCACCTCGGCGCGCATCGTGGAGGCCGACCGCCGCGCGGCCCAGTTCATGGCCACCTCCCGGCGCGGCATGATCCAGGCACGGGCGGCCACGGAGGTGCGTGCCGCCGAGCAGACCGCGCAGGAGGAGGCGACCGGCGCCGGCCTGGTGGAGTTCTCGATGATGCTGACGGTAACCGTGGACGCCGACGAGGAACTGGACGACGCCGACACGGCCGTCCGCAACCTCCAGGGCATCTCGCGGCTGTCGATGCGCCCGGCCGACCGGATGCAGGCGGCGGCCTTCAGTTGCACGCTGCCCGTCGGCATCCTGCCCTGGGAGCACACGCTGGTGCCGCGCAACATCCGGGAGGCGCTGTGAGCGCGCGCGGCGGCAACGGACGTTCCACCGGCAAGGCGAACGCGCGATCGAGGGCGCCGCTGCCCTCCTCGCGCGGCTGGCCCGGGCCCGGCGGCGGTCAGGTCGGCAGCCTGGATCCGCCCACCATGTGGCGGGCCACGACGGTGCAGGCGTGCGGGCTGTGGCCGTTCGCCGCGGGCTCGGGCGCGCCGATGTCGGGCGTGCCGCTGGGACAGCACCTGCACACCGGGGCCGCGGTGTGCGGGGATCCGATCTCGTGGTTCACCCGGGCCCGCTACATCTCCAACCCGTCGCTGTTCATGCTCGGCATGCCGGGGCTGGGGAAGTCCACCCTGGTCAACAGGATGCTGATCGGCCTGGCCGCGACCGGCGTGGTGCCGCTGGTGCTCGGCGACCTCAAGCCCGACTACGCCGACACGGTCCGGGCCCTGGGCGGACAGGTGATCTCCATCGGGCGCGGCACGGGCGGCATCAACGTGCTCGACCCCGGCGCCATGGGCGCTGCCGCCGCCAAGATCGGCGGGGCGCGGGGCCGGGCGCTGGAGGCCGAGACGCACGGGCGGGTGCTGAACATGGTCGCCGCGCTGGTGTCCATCGTCCGCAACCGCCCCATGGACGACCACGAACAGGCCGTGCTCTCGGCCGTCCTGCATCATCTGCACGACCGGACGCCGACGGGCCGGGCGCCGGTGCTGCCCGACGTCCTGGAGGTGCTCGACGCGGGCCCCGACCGGGTCAGGGCCGTGACCCTGGACCGCGGGGACGACGCCCGGTACCGGGACATCATCGACCCCCTGCACCGCTCGCTCCTGGGCATCCTGGACGGGCCGCTGGGCGACACCTTCGCCTCCGAGACCTCCACCCGTATCGATCTGAACGCTCCGGCCGTGTGTGTGGACATCTCCCGGATCGGAGAGGCGGACACCCAGTTGACCGCTGCGGCGATGCTGGCCGCGTGGTCCGACGGGCTCGGCTCGGTGGCCACCTCGCACGCGCTGGCCGACGAGGGCCTGGCGCCGCGGCGCTGGTTCTTCACGGTGCTGGACGAACTCTGGCGGCCGTTGCGCGCCGCGTCGGGCATCGTCGACCGTATCGACGCGCTCACCCGGCTCAACCGCACGCTCGGCCTGGGCGACGCGAAGATCACTCACACGCTCAAGGACGCGGAGGCCCTGGGCACCGACTCCGACCGGGCCAAGGCACGCGGCTTCGTGGAGCGCGCGGGCATGGTCGTGTGCGCGGGTCTGCCGCGCAACGAGATGGAGGAGCTGGGCCGGACCGTCGGCCTGTCCCAGCGGGAGATCGACCTGGTCTCTTCCTGGTCCTCGCCGCCGGGCTGGGCCATGACCGGCGAGCGCGAGGAGCCCCCGGGCCGGGGCCGCTTCCTGATCAAGGTGGGCGGCCGGCCCGGCATCCCGATCAACGTGAACATCACCGACACCGAGCGCGAGCTGCACGACACCAACTCCCGCTGGACGCAGCGGCGACTGGAAGCGAGGTAGGACCACATGAATGCGCGCGCGGGGAGCACGGACATACACGAGTTGTGGCCCTGGGCCGTCGTGGCGGCGATGGGCTTTGCCCTCGGCTCGTCCGCCGGCGTCTGGTTCGGCGGCACGGTGGGCGCCGCGCTGGCCGGTGCGGGCTGGCACCCTCCGGCGTTCAGCATCACCGTGTTCGCCACCCTGTTCTCGGAGGGAACCGGCACGATGTGGCCCGGCGCACCGCCCGCCGCTGTGTACGCGGGCATCGTGGGCCTGCTCGGTACGTTCGGCGTCGGTGTCTTCTTCGCCGTACGAAAGGTGCTGGGCATGGCCTCCTCCCGGACCAAGGGCCTGGCCGGGAGGAAGGAGCTGGCCGCCATGGGCCCCAAGGGCATCGCGGCACGCGCCCGCGAGCTGCGCCCCTCCCTGAAGGGCCGTGCCGAGCTGCATCCGGACGAGACCGGCAATCTGCTCGGCGACCTGGAGCCGAGCGGGCCCGAACTGCGCTCCTCCTTCGAGGACGTCGAGCTGGACCTGATGGCCCCGCGTGCGGGCAAGTCCACGGGTATCGCCGTCCCCCGGGTGCTGCGCGCCAACGGCGCCGTGCTGCTGACCTCCAACAAGTCCGACGTCTACGCCGTCACCCGGGCCGAGCGCGAGAAGTCCGGCAGGGTGTGGACGTTCGATCCGCAGGGCATCGCGCACTCGCCACGCCACATGTGGTGGGACATGCTGGCCGACTGCACCACCGTCGAGGGGGCCCGCCGGCTGTCCGGGCACTTCGTCGCCTCCGTCAACGACGACCAGTCGAAGAAGGACTTCTGGATCTCCGCGGCCCAGAACACGCTCACGGCGCTGTTCCTCGCCGCGGCACGCGGCCGTTGCTCCGTGACGGATCTGCTCGGCTGGCTCGCCGACCCCGCCGACCGCACCCCTGTCGATGTGCTGCGCGATGTGAACATGCCCGCCATGGCCGAACAGCTGCAGGGCACCGTGCGCGGCGCGGTGGAGACCCGCGACGGCATCTACGAGACGGCGCGGCAGTGCGTGGCCTGCCTGCTCGACCCGGAGATCGCCGCGTGGGTCGCCCCCGACCCGCGGCTGCCCGAGTTCCGCCCGCATGAGCACGTGCTCACCCAGGACACCCTCTATCTGCTCTCCAAGGACGGCGGCGGCTCCGCCGCCGGCATCATCGCGGGCCTCGCCGACGCCACGCTGCGCGCCGGGGTGATCGCCGCCGAACGGATGGGAGGCCGGCTCGACCCGCCGATGACCGCGGTGCTGGACGAGGCAGCCAACGTCTGCCGCATCTCCGACCTCCCCGACCTCTACAGCCACCTCGGCTCCCGCGGCATCAACGTCGTCACCCTGCTGCAGAGTTACCGCCAGGGCGCGCGTGTCTGGGGCGACGCGGGGATGGACGCGCTGTGGAGCGCCGCCACCGTCAAACTCCTCGGCGCCGGGCTCGACGACGCCGACTTCGTGGACAAGATCTCCAAGCTCGTCGGGCAGCGGGATGTGAAGACGCCGAGCTACTCGCGCAGCAAGGACGGCGGCTCCCGCTCGGTCTCCTACCGCCTGGACCCGGTGCTGCCCCCGGACAAGATCCGCGCCCTGCCCAAGGGCACGGCGCTGTTGCTGGCCACCGGTATCCGTCCGGCGCTCATCCGGCTCCGGCCGTGGTTCAAGGAGCCCGGCGCCGCGGCGATCTCGGCCGCCGCCAAGGCCGAGCTGGACGCGATCACCGAACGGGCCTCCCGCGCGTGGGCACAGAGCCCGCACGGCGCGGGAACCTCCCCGGGCGTGGAGCATCTCGAAGGCACGGCGATCCCCGGAATCCCGGACAGCGAGCTGCTGTGGCACAAGGAACCCAGGGAGACGGCTCCGTGAGGCGCGCGAGGCCCGGCTGTCGGACCGTCAGCCGCGGCGTCCCCTGGTCGCCGTGTGGACCAGCCATTCGACCGGGCCATACCGTACGCGGCGCAACAGCCACCCGCTGAGGGCCAGTTGTGCCGCGTAGAGGGCAAGGCACCCGGCCAGTACGGCCACGGCGCCGATACGGCCGTACAGCCCGAGGCCGTAGCCGGTGAACACCAGCGCCATGGCCAGCGACTGCGTCAGATAGTTGGTGAGCGCCATCCGGCCGGCCGGGGCCAGCGCGTCACCGATCCGCAGCGCAGCGCCGCGCCCCGTGCGCAGCACCAGCAGGAGTCCGCCGGCGTACGCGGCGGCCAGGGCCGGGGCGGTGAGCACTCCGACGGCCAGGCCGATGTCGCTCCAGCGCGCGCCCAACGGCCCGTTGCGGCACAGCGCCTCGACCACCCCGCCGACCAGGCCCACCGGCAGTCCGTACCGCAGCAGACGCGTCAACTGCGAGCGGGACGGGCCCGGATCGGCGAGCACTTGATGATTGCCCGCGGCCAGGCCCACCAGAAAGGCCGCCAGCAGGTGCGGCGCGAAGAGCAGGTCACCGGCGAGCATCCCGCGCCACTGCCCCAGGTTGGCCTGGACGACAGAGGCCGGATCGCCCAGGTAGGCGGCCGCGGTGTGGGCCACCGCCGAGTGCTGCGGGACGGGTCCGGCCGGGGCCACGAGAGCGAGCAGTCCCCTGCCGAGCAGCAGGACACCCAGCGCCACGGTCAGCAGACCCGCCACCCGCAGCGCGGTGCGCGGTGCCATCCCGCGGGCGGCGAACAGGACGAGGCCCAGCACCGCGTAGGTCATCAGGATGTCGCCCGGGAACAGCAGCACGGCGTGCGCCAGGCCGAGGGCGAACAGGCACAGCAGCCGCCGCAGATGCCGCGGGCCGAACGCCACCCCCTCGCGCGCGGCCGACCGCGCTTGCAGCGTAAAGCTGTACCCGAACAGAAACGAGAAGAGTAGGTAAAACTTTCCGCTGACCAGCGCCGTGACGAGCCAGGCGACCGCCGTGTCAGCGGACGACGCGCCGGGCCGCGCGCCGAGGTCCGCGTACGGACCGGCCATGACCTGGACGTTGACCAGCAGGATGCCCAGCAGCGCGAAGCCACGCAGGGCGTCGACGTCCCTGATACGCCGCGGTGGCGCGGCCCGGTCGGCCGCCCGTCCGACGCCCTTGGTGGCCGCACCCGTTCCCTCGTTCGCGGACAATGCCGTGCCCCTCCGTGGTGCCTTGCGCCGGTACGTCGGTTGCCGTGCGCCTGTACGTCGCGGGCCACCACGGGACGCGGGCCGAAGGGGTTCACGATTCCGCAAGTTCCTTTCACAAGAGCTCGATTGATTGAATTCCGAACTACCCTTGTTTGCGGTAACGTCGCACACGTGAACGTGAGTCAGAAGGCACTGCGTTTCGCCGTTCTCGGGCCTGTCCAGGCATGGCGCGCGGAACAGGAACTCCCGCTCGGACCCCCTCAGCAGCGAGCAGTGCTGGCGGCACTGCTGCTGCGACGCGGACGCCCCGCCACAACCGATGACCTCATCGACGCGCTCTGGGGCCAGGAACCGCCGACGGGTGCGCTGACCGTACTGCGTACGTACATCTCGCGGCTGCGCAAGGCGCTGGAGCCGGGCCGGGACGCGGGCGAGGCTCCGCGGGTGATCGCCTCGGCAGCGGGCGGCTATCGCATCCGCATCCCCGAAGACGCCCTCGACCTGGGCGTCTTCGAGCGGCGCATGGCCGAGGCGAAGAAGCTCCACACCGCGGGCGACTTCGGCGCGGCGGCGGAACTGCTCCATGCAGCACTGGAGTTGTGGGACGGCACGCCGCTGGCGGGACTCCCCGGACCGCTGGCCGAATCCGAGCGGTACCGGCTCGACGAACTGCGGCTGACCGCGCTCGAAACCCGACTGGAGATCGACCTGCGGCTCGGGCGCCACGAGGGGATATGCGCCGAACTGCGCTCACTGGCCGACGAGTATCCGCTGCGCGAGCGGCTGTCCGAGCTGCTCATGCTGGCGCTGTACCGGTCCGGGCGGCAGGCCGAGGCGCTGACGGCCTACCGCAAGGTGCGGGACACCCTGGTGGCGGAGCTGGGCGTCGAGCCGGGCCCCTCGCTCGCGGACCTGCACAGCCGGATCCTGAACGGCGAGCCGTCGCTGTCGCCCCCCGACCCGGCGGAGCCCGCCCAGCGGCCCACACCCGCCGCCACATCGCCCGCGCCCCACCCGCCCGCGCCGTCCGCCGTCCGCCCGGCACAGCTCCCCGCCGATCTGACGGTCTTCACCGGCCGGGACTCCGAACTCGCCCGGAGCCACGCCCTGCTGCCGTCCGAAGGGCAGTACCCGGCCGCCGTGGTGATCAGCGCGATCGGCGGCATGGCGGGGGTCGGCAAGACCACCTTGGCGGTGCGCTGGGCCCACGAGATCGCCCACCGCTTCCCCGACGGCCAGCTGTACGTCAATCTCCGCGGTTTCTCCCCCACCGGCTCGGCCATGCTTCCGGACGAGGCCGTGCACACCTTCCTGGAGGCGCTCGGCGTTTCTCCGGAGCAGATGCCCAGCCGGACGGACGCACGCATCGCGCTGTACCGCAGCATGCTCGCCGACCGGCGCGTGCTGGTCCTGCTGGACAACGCCCGGGACACCGAGCAGGTCCGTCCGCTGCTGCCCACCGGTCCCGGCTGCCTGGCCATCGTCACCAGCCGTAACCGGCTCAGCGGCCTGATCGCGAACGACGGGGCGCGGCCGCTGACGCTGAGCCCGCTCTCGCACGCCGAGGCGCGGGAGTTCCTGGCCTCCCGTATCGGGGCCGAGCGGCTGGTGGCGGAACCGGAGGCGGCGGACGACCTCGTCACTCGCTGCGCCCGGCTGCCGCTGGCCCTGGCCATCGTCGCCGTCCGTGCCACCACCCACCCCAGCTTCCCGCTCCGCGCCATCGCCGACGAACTCCGCGACAGCCACGGCAGCCTGGACGCCTTCGCGAGCGGGGACATCGGCACGGATGTGCGGGCGGTGTTCTCCTGGTCGTATCACGCGCTGTCCGCCCCCGCGGCGCGGCTCTTCCGACTCTTGGCGACCCACCCCGGACCGGACGTCTCGGCACCCGCCGCGGCGGCACTGGCGGGGCTCGGCGTCCGCGAGACCCGCGGACTGCTCGGCGAACTCACCCATGCCCACCTGCTCACCGAACACTTCCCCGGCCGCTACGTCTTTCACGATCTGGTGAGGGTCTACGCCGCCGAGTGCGCCGACGCCGAGGAGGCCGCCGCGCACCGCGACCGCGCTGTCGAGCAGGTCCTCACCTGGTATCTGCACACCGCGGACGCCGCCTCCCAGCTGATCACCCCCCAGCGCCCGCGCGTCCCTCTCCCCCCACCGCCCGCCGACTGCCGGCCTCTGGAATTCACCGCCTACGACCACGCGCTGGACTGGTGCACGACCGAGCGCCCCAACCTCGTCGCCGCGATCCGCCACGCGGCCACGTACGGCCACCCCGGCCTCGCGTGGCGGCTGACCGCGGCACTGTGGGGCTTCTTCTACCTGCGCAACCACGCCTACGACTGGATCGCCACCACCTGCGCGAGCCGGGACGCGGCCCGCAGCGCCCTCGATCGGCAGGGGGAGGCGGAAAGCCTCACCAACCTCGCCAACGCCCTCACCGTGGCGGGCAATTTCGTCGAGGCCATCGCCGCGTATGAGGAGGCGCTGCCGATCTGGCAGGAACTCGGGGACGACTACGGCGTGCTCCGGGTCAAGGCCAACTTCGGCGACCTCTATCTGCGGGCCGGGCGGTTCGAGGAAGCACTCGATCACATCCATTCGGCGCTCGCGGACGAGCGCGCCCGCGGCGACACATGGGGTGAGGGCGTCGCCTTGCACAACCTGGGCGAGGCGTGTCTGCGGCTCGGCCGGCTCGAGGAGGCCCGCGACTACCTGGAGCAGGGGCTGGTGGTCCAGCGCGCCAGCGACAACCGCTGGGTCGAGGGAGGCACGCTGGACCACCTCGGCACCGTCTGCCATCGGCTCGAGCGCCACACCGACGCCATCGGCTACTACGAGCGGGCGCTCAGGACACACCGGGACGTGGGCAACGAGGTGGGCGTGGCGCAGACCCTCGACCACCTCGCCGACGTCCGGCTGGCCATGGGCGAACCGGACGCGGCGCGCACCGACTGGGGCCAGGCGCTCAAGACGCTGGAGGAGTTCAGCCACCCCGACGCGGTGGAGATCCGCGACAAGCTCAGCGCGCTGGACGACGCCCGCGGCGGCTGAGCCCGGCCGGCGCGTCGGCCTCACGGCTTCCGCAGGCGCCACTGGTGCTCCTCGCCCTCGCAGCCGACGATCGCCAACTGGTCGTCCTCCGTCGAGGCGTCGAGGCAGAGGTCGCCGCTGACGTGATTGCGGATCCAGAACGTGCCGCCCGGCCGCTCGTCGAACCACCACAGCTGGTTGTCGGCAATGGCACGGCAGTTGAACTCGGCAGCCTCAGTGGTGGCCGGCGCCGGACCGTAACCGGCCACGTCCAGGCAGAGGTCGTCCTTGACGTTGCGGATCAGATAGAGGTCGACGCCCCCGGGTCCGGTGCCGTCCCCGCGGCGGTCCAGGCTCCACCGCTGGTTGCCGTTGCCGATGGTGTCGCACGCGCCCGTACGGACCGGGGTGGTCGGTCGGCCCTTGCCGATGCCGGGGATGTCCAGACACTGGTCGGTGCGCTCGCTCACCACGTTGACAGCGCCGGAGGGAATCGTGGCCTTCGGCTGACCCCGGGCGGGCTTGTCGGGACTGCCGGGGCGGGTGGCGGACGGCTTCGGCTCGCCGGGTGAGGGACTGGAAGAGGGCTTCTTGGACGGCTTCTTCGAGGGGGACCCTGAGGCACTCCCGGAGGGGAACGGAGGGCGGGACGGACGGAGCTTCGTGGGCTTGTCGCGCCGCTCGTCCTTCTTCTTGTCGGCCACGCTCTTCTGTTCCCCCTCGCCCCCCTGGGAACCGACCAGCATGAGCGGCGTGGTGACGAGCACCGCCACTGCCACGCCCGCCGCGACGACGACCCACGGCCGCTTCAGCATGCCGCCGGGCTCGAACTCCTCGTCCGACCCGCGTGTCGTCCCTCCGCCGCCGGGCGGGCGACGGGTGATCGTCGGACGGCGAACCGACGGGCGCGGGATCGAGGGGCGTGGGATGGACGCGGTGCCGGCCTGCTGTCCGGCCGCCTCCTGACCCGGCGGGCCCGTCCGCCCGGTTGCCCCGGACGGCAGGTCGGGCCCGCCGCCGACACCGCCTCGGGGCGTCTCGGCTTCCGCAGCTGTCGCCCCGCCGGTGGCCGCCGACCCGGTGTCCTGCTCCAGGACCCGGCTGGAACCGTCGGGACCGACCTCGACCCGTACCGCGTAACCCGTGGCCGGGTTGGAGATGGCCGCCGTCACCACGTCGTCCCGGACCCGCGCGAACCCCTGCAGCGTGTCGAGGATCGCGGCGTCGAGCGGCTGGTCGCCCAGCACCGGGACAGGCTCTCCGTCAATGGTGGCGGCGCCGTCCGCGATGATCACCTGGAAAGGCGCGTACGGTCGTGCCCGCGCCCCTGTCGGCTGTGCTTCTCCGCTCTCGCTCATGTGGATCCACTCCCTGACGCCTTCGTTTGCATGGAACTCACGCGTCGAAACGGCCCATGGGCCGCATCGGTTCAGTGCCACAGCCCCAAGGAACTGGTCGCGGGGAAACAGCCATGCAGAAAGGGAAGGGGCCTGACCGCTCCGGGGGGAGGGAGCGGTCAGCCCCCAGTTCTTGGTGAGAGGCCGCCCGCGGGGGAAGGCGGCCTCTCACCCGCTCCTACGGATCGCCCCGCGGACCGGTTCACCTCAGACAGCCGATTTGTTCCACCGCTTGTTGGTGTCGTTCACGGCCAACTCCCCCGGTGTCAGGTCCACATGGAGCGGTATGCCGGGACGGCTGCCGACCTTGACGAGGAAGTTGCCCAGGCCCGGCGGGTCGGCCCGGCGGCTGAGCGCACCGTCCCACGCCGGGGGCGTCGACCAGTCCACGAGCAGCCGCTTCTCGGCCTCCGTCAGCTCCACCACCTGGCCGAGTTGAGGCATCTCGGCGGGCGGCAGGCCCGCGCAGACCACCATGCCCGCACGTTCCACGAAGCCCTTGGCCTTGATCCGGTCCTCTTCGGTGGGCAGCGCGAGCAGATCGCCGATGGTGTGGGTGACCATGGCCAGGCCCACGCCGCGCTGCCGGTCCAGGCGGGTGAGGGCGTTGACCCGGTCGACCAGGCCGCGGCCGGCCTGCAGCACCCGCCACAACTCGTCCATGACCAGGAAGTAGTTGCGCTGCGGCTCCAGCCCGGCGTCCGCGAGGGCGTGCGCGGCGGAGACCGCGCCGAAGCCGTAGGACCAGCACGACAGCAGCGCGGCGGCCTGGAGCACCGTCTCGCTGTCGTCGATGTTGCTGATGTCGAAACACACCGGGCGGTCGAGCTTCATCGGCTCCGTCGTCGGGCGGGCGAAGGAGTCGCCCAGCAGGCCGTCGCCCAACAGCGCGGTGAGCGAGGCCTCCAGGTTCTCGGTGATGTCCCAGTACCGCGCCAGGTCACCGCGGTCCAGCGCGACGGCCCGCAGCGGCTCCGGCGCGTCCTTGATGAGCCGCACCAGGTCAGCGAGCACCGGTGTGTGACCGGGGTCGTGCCGGTCGTCGAGCAGAGCCAGCGCCGTGGCCAGCAGCGTCTCCTCGCGGTCGCTCGGCGGCTCGGAGCGCAGGATCGTCACCAGCGCCGAGACCATGTTGAGACGGCGGCTGTGGACGGCGGACAGGAGCCCCCGGCGCGCGCTGCCGGTGAGCCGGGCGGCCGCCGCGGTGGACTCGCCGGGGTCGAGGACGTTGAGGTGCCCGCGTCCCCGGCCCAGGCTGATGACCTGTCCGCCGATCTCCCGGATCAGATCGACGTAGTCGGGCTTGAGGTCGCCGAAGATGAGCGGGTGCACCCCGTAGCCGGACAGTCCGAGCGCCATCCGCCGCACCACGGTGGACTTGCCGAGCCCGGGACGGCCGAGCACGAACATCGAGGGGCTGGCCAGCAGTCCCGTGCGCATGAACCAGCTGACCGGATCGCAGCACACAGTGGCGCCGGAATCCAGGTCACGGCCGAGGGGCACCCCCACCATGGGGGTTCCGGCCCCCGCGCCGAACGGCCACAGGCCGCAGACCTGCACGGAGGTGCCGCGCCATTCCGGTGCGGGGTCGACGTAGCCGACCATGCCGCCGCCCCTTCCCGGCCAGCCCCGCGCGGTGGCCTGCGGCCGGCTGTTGGCGGCTCTGGGTGCCCCCGTCTTGTCCTTTCGGCCCCGCGTTTTCTCGGTCGTACGTGCCATTGATTCCTCCTGTGTACTGCCTGCGGGTCGCGTTGTGGCTGGTCGCGCAGTTCCCCGCGCCCCTGACGGGGCGCGTCCGCCTACATCGCGTCCCGCACCGTCTGCGGGAGGGCCGTATGCAGGGGCAGCACCAAACCCAGCGGCAACGCGGCAGCGAACGCCGCGGCCTGTGAGCCGTAAACCGGCCGGACGGCAATCCGCGCCGCGGGCGCCAGGTTGTCGACGGCGGCGGTCGCCCTCGGCAGATCCGCTGCGGAGTCGACGGTCGCGGTGATCAGCATGCCGAACTGGATCACCCCGTGTCCCTGGGCCTGTTCCTCGGCCGCCTTCCGCGCCGCCGCCACTTCCGCGTCGTCGCTCGCCCGTCCGATCGGTGACTGTTGCGCCGTGAACAGGGCGTTCTTGTAGTCCTGTTGGACGACGCGGGCGCTCTCCGCCCTGCTGTGCGGGCGGTAGAGCAGGGTGACGCGCTTGCGCGCGATCTCGCGCGTGGGCTGCACCAGGCCGGTCAGCACGTTGGAGAGAACCTCGCCCTGCGGGGCCTGGGTCATGGCCCAGGTGACGCTGAAGACCCCGTCGTGCCGGTAGTGGTCCCACGCCTCCTCGGCCGCGATGGGGCCCGCCTCGTCCCAGGTCAGCCCGGTGCCTCCGGTGGCGCGCGCCTCTTCCACGAGGACGGCGACGGTCGGGTCGTAGGCGACCCGTATGGCCTCGGCGAGTTCGGTCGCCGTCATCGGTACGGCCGTGCCCGCTCCGGTCATGGACAGCCCCGCGGTCAGGCCCGGCAGTCGAGTGCCGATGTGGACCGCCATGTCCTCGGCGCTGCGCCGGGGTTCGCCGGGGCTCGCCGCGCCGGAGTACGTCACCGCGATACGGGTGGTGATCTGCGCCGATCCGCTGGGGTAGGCGGCGAGTACGTCGCGCAGCATCTGCTGCGCGAGTTCCGGAGCGTCCTCGGTGGCGTTGGTGGAGATCTCCTGCTGGAGCCGGACGCCGGGGTCGGGCGCGGTCTCCACGGTGACGCCGACGGCGACGAGCCCGGGTTCCGAGCCCAGCGCCGAGAGCCACTGGCCCCAGTGGGCCACCCAGGTGTCGACCTGCCGCTCGTCGACGAGGGCTGCGCCGTCCGCGTCGCAGGAGAGGACGACGGTGTGGTGGTTGGTCGCCGGGACGCTGATCACGGCGAAGGGGCGGCCGTAACCGTCCTGCGCCTCGCTGAGGGAGGACTGCGCGGCCAGCCCGGGCAGCCGGCACGTCCCGTTCCCCGCCCGGCCCAGCGGGCCCGAGCGGTACAGGTTGCCGCCGGAGGACGTGGTGCGCCACCAGGCCAGCCGGACCGCGGCGCGCTGCATCAGCGTACGGCCGTGGCGGTCACGCAGCGCCAGCGGAGCCATGGCCAGCGCCAGCAGGACGGCCAGCGCCAGCGCGGCCCAGAGGGAGACCAGTGTGGTGAGGACGACGGCGATCAGGCCGCCGAACACCAGCAGCGTCGCTCCCAGGGACAGGCCCCGGAGCCCGGAGGTGCGCGGCTTGCGGAAGTTGCCGTAGGTGCGTGGGGTGTGTAGGTCAGTCGCTGCCACGGGATTCCCTCTGCTGGTCATCGTGGTGGGGGTGGGTCGTCTGCAGGTCAGTGGTCTGGCGGTCAGTGGTCTGGCCGTCAGTTGCCAGCCGGTCGCGCGTCGTCGCGGGCGCGGAGGGGAGCAACTCCTTGCCGGATCCGTCCTGTTCGGCGCTTGGTTGCTCGCCGGGCCGGTTGCGTACGGCTGACGGGTGCGGGTGCCGGGCGCGTTCGGCGATGGTGGCCGTGGTGTGCTCGCCGCCCGGGGGCACGTGCGGCGTACCGCCGGCGCCATGCGCCGGGCGGCGCACTGCCGCACTGCCCGGGGCGCCGCGCGCGCCGGTCGCCTCGGGCCGGTCCATGCTCAGCGTGGCCCCGGAGACCGGCCGCCCGGCGGCGAGGCCGCGCAGTTGCGGCACGGTCTGCGCACCCGTGGCCGAGGGGCGGTCTCCGCTGTCGGCACGGGATGTGGAGCCGCGGCCCGTGCCCGAGAGCGCGGTCTGCGCCACGGGCGCCGCGAGCCGCAGCAGCGCGGGCAGGGTGAAGCAGGCCAGCACGAGCAGGACGACTCCGGAGACCATGGAGATGATCTCGCTTCCCTCCCCGTCCCCCTCCGTGCCGGGCATCGAGAACGCCGCCGCGTACACGATCGCCGCGGCCGGCTTGTAGAGCACGAAGGCCAGCAGCCAGCCCACGGACTTGCGGAACCAGGCCCGCCCTGCCGGGGTGGAACTCGCCGCCGCCGAGAGCGGGAGCGTGCCGGCGAGAATCACCAGCAGCGCCACCCGCACGATCAGGAGGGCGATCTGCGCCACGCTGGCCGCGATCACCAGTACGGACATGATCAGGACCAGGAAGGACGAGTCCGCGTCCCCGAGCGCGAGCATGGCCGAGACCCGTTTGTCGAACTCGGACACGCACTGCTCGACGGGCTCGCCGTCCGGGCTGATCTGGCGGCACCCCGTGGACCTGTCGATGATCCACACGCTGAACCTGTCCCCTGCCACGGTCAGCAGGTTGGCGGCGGCCACTCCGGCCGAGGAGACCACGACCAGGTTGAGCAGCCCCTGCAGGGCCTGCTTGCCGGGTTCGCTGCGGCGCTGCCAGGCGATGTGCCCGGCCGCGATGAGCAGGCACAGGACGGCGGTGAAGGAGGTGAACCACACGGTGGAGCCGCGCAGGAACTCCACGGGGCCGCTGTCCGCACCGAGGTCGGGGCTCTCGATCGACGCCCACGCGCTGCCGAGTGCCTTGACGGTGGACGCCGCCGCCTCGGCCGCGCTGTCGACGATGTTGTCGAACGCGCTGTCGCCGAGGTCCTGAGGGCTCGTGCCCTTGCCCTCCCCCACGCAGTAGCCGCCGACCGTGGGACGCGCGAAGCCGAAGTCGCAGCCCGCCATCACACACCGCCCCACTTGACGTATCCGGCGAGGGAGTCGACGGGGGTGGGCGCCGCCGGATCGGCCGGGTACTCCAGCCGCCAGTCGCCGTCCCGCCACAGCACCGTCGTGGTGGCGGCCTGCATCCGGCCGTCCGGGAACCGCCACACGGTCTGGATCACCGCCGTGCTGCTGGTGTACGTGACGAACTTGAAGCCCGCGATCTGTCCCTGCGCCTGTCCGTCGTTCAGCTCCTCGCCCTGCCCCTCGCCGCCCGGCGTCTCCGGGCCAGCTGTGCGCTCCGCCTTGGCCCGGGCGGCGATGTAGGACTGGCGCCCCGCGCCGACGGTCTGCGTACGCGTCACCTGCCGCCAGTCGTCAGCGGCCAGGTACCGCACGCTGATCTGACTGGTCGCCAGCAGTGCGCCGAGCGGGGTGTGCGCGTAGCAGCGGGCCACGTCCCGCTCGGTCACGGCCGGGCCCGCGGCCTTCGAGGAGGGCAGGGCGACGCCCTGGAACAGCGTCCAGGTGACGCCTCCGGGCATCTCGGCGGGCAACTCCTTCCGCTTGTCGGCCAGTTCGGGACACGAGGCGCCCGCGCCGCCCGCCGCCGACGGGGGAGATTCCGTGGCGCCGCCGCCCGCCGGGGGTGTCGCCTTGCGTGCTGCCGAGGCCGCGGTGGAGCCGTCCTCCCGGCCGCCGGGCCCTGAGGAGTCGGAGGTGATGAGGACCACCGCTCCGATGACGGCCACGAAGCCGATGAACGCGACCGCGAGGACGAAGCCGCCACGCAGCCACGGGCTGCGCGGCTCGTCGTCGCCCGCGCGGTTGCCGGACTCTGCCATGTCCCTGCCCATCCCTGTGATTCGTATCTGCTGTGTCCGGTACCGCTTCGCCGGGTCTGCTCGGTGACGGCCCGTGGGCCGGTCAGACGAGCGCTCCGACGACGCCGGAGGCGGAGCCGACGAGCACGCAAGCGCCCAGCACCAGCCCCAGCCCCTTCACGTGCTCACGACTGCCGCCCCGGGAGTGGTCGACGGCCATCCGCGCGGCGACGCCGAAGATGCCCGCGACGCACAGTGCGGTGACGGTCCAGGCCACCCACTTGAGCACTGTCACCAGCCCCTCGGATCCGGGCGGCGCCGACCCGCCGCCGACGTCCGGGACCCCGGACGGGGCCGGATCGGCGGCGAGGTGAGCGAGATCCTGCGAGGCGGCCGAGACGACCGAGACGGCCGCCAACAGACTGGACATGCGATTTCCCCTTACGCGCGTCGGGTGAGTTGGGCCAGGTCGCGTGCGAGCGGCACGCACTCCCGGGGCAGATGCGCCGTGGCCGGCTCGCCGAGCCGCCACGCCTCCACCCACGGGATCTCCCACAGCCGGGGCACGGCGCCGGAGGCGAGGCGCAGCAGGTCCCGCAGGACCCGGGGGCGACGGCCGGGGGCGTCCGCGACCACGACCAGGCCGAGCAGCTCGACGCCGGTGACCGTGCGCGAAGCCCACTGCTGTGCGGCGCTCTGCGCGGCCTTGAGGCCACCGGCGCTGGAGCGCGCCACGAGCACGACCGGCTGCGGGACCTCGGACACGGGCCAGGCGCGATGCGCGTCCTGGCCACCGGGCACCGCCCGCTCCAGCGTGGTGACCCCGGCACCGCCATGGACGCCCAGCCACCACCACCCTGGACCGGCGATCGGCTGCGGTGCGGTGACGGGCAGTACGTGCGCGGGCCGCGGTACGCCGGCTCCCTGCGGTGCCGCCGGTCCGGTCAGCGCCGTCAGCGCGTCCTGAACCGATCGCTGCGGCTCCCCGTTGTTGCCCGCCGAAGGGCGGTTCGGCGACAGCCAGGGGTTGGAAACCGGCGCATCCCCGGCCATGGCATCTCCCTCCGACGCGAACTCGACGTCGCGACTCGCTCCAAAAATTGACAAACCATTTCAAAACCAGGTTTTCGACTGCGGTCCCACATACGGACCTCCGAACGAACTGGTTCAAGGGAGATCGCAGATGACCACGACAACAGCGAGATGGGCGGGAGGTGTCGTCGTCATGGGACTGCTCGCGCTGCTGGTCGGGCTCTCCGTGGTGGCGGCGGCCGAGGAGGAGACGGAGGCGGACCTCGGCGCTCCCGTCGTAGGCCCCGTCACCGCGCTCGACACCGCCCGCGTTCCGCAGGAGTACGCCGTGTGGATCGAACGCGCCGGCAAGGAGTGCCCAGAGGTCAGCGCACCGCTGATCGCCGCCCAGATCGCGGCCGAGTCCGGCTGGAATCCGAACGCGAAATCCCCGGCCGGGGCCCACGGGCTGAGCCAGTTCATGCCCGGCACCTGGGAGACGTGGGGCGTGGACGCGGCAGGCAAGGACGGCAGCCCCGAACCGGACGGCAGGGCCGACCCGTTCACCCCTGGCGACGCCATCATGACCCAGGCCCGCTACGACTGCTGGCTCGCGGGCAAGGTCAAGTCCCTGGGCACCGGGGGCGATCCCACACGGCTGATGCTCGCCGCCTACAACGCCGGTCCCGGCGCCGTCCAGAAGTCCGGGGGCATACCCCCGTACCCGGAGACGCAGGCCTATGTCGCGCGGATCACCGCGTCGATGGTGCAGTACACCGGCGAAGGGCCGGAGGCGGCGGAGGGCATGGACGGGCAGGACGCACCGGCCGAGGACGGCGGCGAGTTCGGCGGCCGCATCGTGGCCTACGCCAAGAAATGGCTCGGCACCCCGTACTCGTGGGGCGGCGGCGGTACCGACGGCCCCGGAAAGGGGTTCGCGCAGGGCGCGGGCACGGTCGGGTTCGACTGCTCCAGCCTGGTCCAGTACGCGGTCTACCGCGCGAGCGGCGGCAAGACGCTCCTGCCCCGCACCTCGCAGATCCAGGTCACCAAGGGACGGCCGGTCGCCCGTGACGCGATGCGACCGGGTGACGTGATCGGCTTCAACCTCAACGGCAGCTACGACCACATCGGGATCTACCTCGGCAACCGGCAGTTCATCCACGCACCGAAAACGGGCGACGTGGTCAAGATCAGCCAGCTCGATGAGCGTTACTACGCCAGCAAGCCCCAGAAGGTGAGGCGGTTCGGATGAATACGCTCGGTTCACGCGCCATAGCCGCCACGGCGGGGCTCGCGCTCGCACTCGCACTCCTCCTTCTGGCCGGGTGCGGTGCCGTGGGCAACGGCGTTGCCGACGGCGGCGACAAGGGCCGCACACCCGCCGCGGCCTCGCCCGGCACCGGCCCTCGCTCCCCCGCGCCCACGGACGCCGGGGAGACCGAGGCCACCGACAAGACCAGGGGGACCAACAAGACCCAGCGCACCCCGAAGGGCGGCGTGCCCCAGCCCGAGGACGTCGACCGTACCGATGCCGACGCCGTCAGCAAGGGGGCGCTCACGGCGATGTGGACGTACGACACCGCCATCGACCGCGGTCCGGCCGACGCCGGTGTGCGTACCGCCGACGCGGGGTGGCTGACCCCGTCGTACGCCGGGCAACTCCGCGAGCGCCGAGCGCGTTCGGGCCCCGGCGCCCAGTGGGGTACGTGGGCGAAGCACCGCGCCTACACCAAGGTCTCACTGACGAAGACCGAGGACGCGGCAATGCCGGACGACACGGACACCGTGGCCTGGCGGCAGTGGACCGTCGCCCCGACGCCGCACGGCCGCGACGGATGGACACAGGAGCCCACGTCCGTCGTGGCGTTCGTGCACCTGGTCCGCAAGTCGGCCGACGCACCCTGGCAGGTCGCCGACATCACCGCGCGGTAGCGCCACCGAATCCCACCGGGCCGCCGCCAGAGGGCGGGCCGTCCTACCCGGGCGACGCCCGCAGGGCACTCCGCCGTCAGTTCCTTCTTCGACCCCAAGGAGCAGCATGCCCACCAACTACGAGCCGACCGAGGTACCCGCATGGCCGGCCTACGTCTTCGTCGTCCGGCACGACGGGCGGGTAGGAGTCTCCGGCCCGCTGCGTCCCACCATCGAGCACCCCACCCGCTCTTCGGCCATCGACGCCGTCGCCGCGACGGCCCGTGCCTTGGGCCGCCCGGTCCGCGCCGAAGCCACCGAGCCCGACGGCACCGTCTGGCTTCTGGTCATCGCGCCGGACGGAGCCGTGAGCGAGCTCTCCGGCACCCCCACGCGCGGCAAGCCCTCCAAGAAGCGCAACACCCCCGCCCCCGACGCGAACCCGGACACCGACGTCCATGTCGCCGCCCCGACCCGGGACATGGACGCGGAGCGGCCCGGCCCCAGCCCGGCACCTGTGCCGGCCGCGGCCTCCGTGCCCGTGGACCCGCCGACGGCTCCCGACTCTCTCGACGATGCCGTGGCCCGCGTGGACGCGTACGCGACGGCGGGTCGCATGGACGAGGCTGTCGCCCTCGCCGTGCAGGCCGATGAGCACGCCGCGCACGCGCTGGGTCTCTCCCACCCCGACGCGCTGCGCGTCCGCGAGGCGCGCGCACGCATCACCGCGCTGGCCGGGGACCCCGTCGGCGGCGTACGGCTGTACCGCGACGTCGCGGAGCGCTGGCACTACCAGGGAGCCGACGAACAGGCCGAGGCGTCCGCGGCCCGCGCCCACACGCTCTGGACGCAGATCAGCGACCTGGACGCCGCCCTGTCCGTCGGACTCGCCATGGTGCGCCTGCGCAACCAGATACCCGGCGAGCACGGCAACGGCTTCGCCGCCGTACTGGACCACCAGGCCCGGCTCGAAGCCGCCCGCAACGCCGCCGCTCCAGTGGCCCCGTGAGGGGTTCCTCCCGAGTGAGCCTCCGATTGAACT
Source organism: Streptomyces sp. CA-250714 (assembly GCF_050936705.1). Taxonomy (NCBI): domain Bacteria; kingdom Bacillati; phylum Actinomycetota; class Actinomycetes; order Kitasatosporales; family Streptomycetaceae; genus Streptomyces; species Streptomyces sp. CA-250714. The sequence continues at coordinate 893,092 of NZ_JBNJMI010000001.1, forward strand.
GCTGACAGCGCGGGTCCGTTGCTACCTGCCGGAAGAACCACCGGCCCGGGATGTTCCGCGCCGGGTGGAGAGCGAACCGTCACCACACATGGAGGACACATAAAACATCGGCGTTCCCGTCTGATTGCCGCCTTCGCCATCGCTGCCGCGGGAGTCGCCATTCCACTGACCGCAAGCTCTGCCACTGCCGCAGAATCGACCCATTCCGTCTCCGCGACAGGATGGTCTCTGGGATGGGACGACAGCTCGGTGGTGACTATAAAGCTTCGTTGACGAAGTTCCGCCTCCTTTGAGTTTCGGCTGCCCGGCGCGGCGCCGGGCAGCCAAAGTTCCTACCGCTTCCGGACGGGATTCCGCTCCCACGACAGAAAGGACGAACCATGCCTCCGCAGAATGAAGGTTCGCAGAGTGAGCCACTGACTCCCGAGGAGGTGTACGAGCGAAAGCGGGACTTGGCAGACCAACGGATGGCGCTGCGCCCGGCCATCGAATACGCCGTCCAAGTTCTTGAGTGGTACCAGCGAGAAACGGACCCCACAGCCACGGATCAGATCGCCGAGACCGGCGAGGCGATCAAGCAGCTTCGGGACAACTGGGAATTCCTCGAGTACCTGGACAAGACACGGAAGACCACGCCCTACAACCGGACGTCAGTCCTCCGCTATTACGAGACCTACGCCAACTCCGAGCCGGAAATCCAAGGCAGGGTGTCCCTCCAGTTGGGATCAGCGATCTCCCTCGCCAACCACTACCGACCGGACGAGGCAGGGGAGAGTTACCTGGCAGGTGCCTGGAAAAGCTTCAATGCAGTCGCCAAGGAAATCAACGCGGTACACGCTCGGGAACAGGAAGATTCTCCCTCTCCCTCACCCATTGATTCTGTGTCCGATCAAAGAAATCTGGTCGTCACAGAGCCGAGCTTCGACGAGTTCACATTCGACGAACAAGAGCGACTGATCGCGAAGTACTGGGAAGGCAAGTACAGGTACGAGGGGCGCGGCAGGCATCACGTGCTGTATGCACGCTTTCTCGCGGAGACACACGGAGACTACTCCCAACTCAGAGACAAGGACAAAAGATACTGGGAAGAACTGAAACACGGCAAGAAGGTTCATAGCAACCTGCCGAAGAAAATGCAGGAGGAGTTCAATAAGGACAGAGGTATCGCGACACCGAGTAATACTCGGCCCCCACGCACCGAATCCGAGAAGGCAGAAGACGCGCAAATCGCACAATACTGGGCAGCTCAGAATCCACCAGTCCGCTACCGCAATCGACACGTACACAGCCTCCTTTACGGCAGATACCACGGCAGGGTGCACGGCGACTGGACCAAACTCACAGAGAAACACATGTATTGGTGGCATCTGGACACGAGGGGGGAAGCTCTCCCGGTTGGGAACGTGGACCCCAAGATCAGAGAGGATTTCCAAAAGGCTCTGCAAGGGATACCTACCGATGATCGGTCGTCGGTGGATCACCGTGTACAGCCGGGTTACGGGGTCGGCGCTCCGAATCCGTACACCCAGCAGTCCGCCGGAGCAGGCCCTGCATATGGCGGCGGAGCAGTCCCCGGATACGGCGCCGGGCCAGTCCCCGGATACGGCGGCGCCGGGCACTTCCTTCCCCAGGCAGTGAGCGAAGCGCATGCGCAGTACCCGGCCACCGGGTCCGACCCCCAGCAATACCGCGCTCAGCCCCCGAACCCTCCACGCTCCGGACAGGGGGGTCAAAAAAGGGGGCGTTAGCCCTTCGCCTCAGCCGCTCGCCGAGCAGCACGAGACGTCGCACCAGTCCTCGGGGCTGCGGCCCCGCCTCCGTTCGCAGTTGACACAACCTTCGCGGCCGGCACCGAGACCATGCGGAACAGAAGGGATCAGCCATGCCTCCGCAGAACGAAGGCTCGCAGGGCGAGCCACTGACTCCTGAGCAGGTATACGAGCAGAAAAAGGCTCTGGCGAATCAGCGAATGGCGCTGAGCCAGCACGTCGAAGACGCCCTCCAGATACTCGAGTGGCGCAAAAGGGAAACAAACCCCTCGCTCACGGACCCGATCCTGGCCCCCACCATCACAGACCCCATCGCCCCAATCAACGAAGCAATCACCAACCTACGCAACAACTGGAACGCCCTGAAACACCTGGACAACACCCGAACCAACACCCCATTCACCCAGGCAGCACTCCGCGACGAACACCACCAGTACCGCGAATACGCCAAATCCGAGCCATGGATACAGGACAAAGTGCACCTGGAGCTACAACTGGCAAGCTCCCTCCTCAACCGATTCGGACAAGACCTAACAAGGAAGATGAACCTGGCACAGGAACTGGAAAAATTCCGCCAGATCGCAGACCAGTTCAATGCCGCACACCACCGCGAACAGCACATCGGAAAACTCCCCAAGGAGACGCAGAACCAGATCATCAAACAATACTGGAACGATCGATCCACAAGATATCAAAACTCGACCGCCACCCCCCCGACTTCATGGACTCTATTTCGCACAGACACATGGGGAACCCTCCTTGCTCCGCGATCAAGACATAGGGGATTGGCATCTGCTCAAATACGGCTCCACACTCGAGGGCCCTGCAGGCAATGAATTGAGAACAGAATTCGCGAAGGATAGAGGAATCACCTGGGAAGCACCGGACAGGAGTAAGCGCCCCCGCAGTAAGTCCGAGGTCGAAGAGGACTTGCGCATCAGAGATTATTGGGCAAGCCAGGGGCGCCTCTACAAGGACCGCTATTCCACTCACCGTCTGTACGCCGAGTATCAGGCACGAGTTGGCGGGCGGCCGGACAGCAGCTCCACCACCCCGGGACCGCAAGAACAGTCACCGCAGCAGCAGTACAACTCCGCCCCTCAGAACCCGGCCGCCCCTTGGCTCAACCCACAGCAATACGGCACCTTCCACACTTTCCACCGGTCACAGCAAGGCCCCAGCCAGCCCTCGCGCCCCCCGCGAAATATCTCCGGCAACTCCTCATCAGGAGGCAAGGAGAGGGGAAGGCGTTAGCCTTTCGCCCTCGCATGAGGATGAGGGCCCGTCGGCCTGCTGACATGCCTTTCCCTTGCAACAAGCAGAGGCCTGAACCAAACCAGACCCTCGCCCCGCCCATTGTCGAGGTCGCATCGGTGCCCCCGCACTGCAAGATCATGCCGAACAGAGGAGATCAGCCATGCCTCCGCAGAACGAAGGCTCGCAGGACGAGCCACTGACCCCCGAGCAGGTATACGAGCAGAAAAAGGCTCTGGCGAATCAGCGAATGGCACTGAGCCAGCACGTCGAAGACGCCCTCCAGATACTCGAGTGGCGCAAAAGGGAAACAAACCCCTCGCTCACGGACCCGATCCTTGCCCCCACCATCACAGACCCGATCGCCCCAATCAATGAAGCAATCACAAACCTACGCAACAACTGGAACGCCCTGAAACACCTGGACAACACCCGAACCAACACCCCATTCACCCAGGCAGCACTCCGCGACGAACACCACCAATACCGCGAATACGCCAAATCCGAGCCATGGATACAGGACAAAGTGCACCTGGAGCTACAACTGGCAAGCTCCCTCCTCAACCGATTCGGACAAGACCCAACAAGGACGACGAACCTGACACAGGGGCTGGGAAGATTCCGCCAGATCGCAGACCAGTTCAATGCCGCACACCACCGCGAACAGCACGTCGGCGAGCTCCCCAACGAGACACAGAACCGCATCATTCAACAATATTGGAAAGACCAGGGCAAAAGATACCAGGGTTCCGACAGGAACCCCAAGCTTCATGCGCTCTACTTCGCACAAACCCATGGAGATCCCACCTACTTCCGAGAACAAGACATACCGGAGTGGTTTCGTGTCAAATATGGCTCTGTATTCTCCGGTTCCGCAACCAGTGAATTGCGAACAGAATTCGCGAAGGATAGAGGTCTCACCGGGGAAGAACTTGACAGGGCCCAGCACTTCCGGACCGACGCCGAGATCACAGAGGACTACCGTATCGCAGAATACTGGGCACGCCAGGATCCCCCACACCGCTACATGAACCGGCACTACTCTGTCCCTCTGTACGCCAGATATCGCGCACGAGAACACAATGACTGGACCCAATTCAGGGAAACCGACCTCCGCCACTGGCACTTGGAGAGATTCGGAGAACTGCCGCCGCCGCACGGAGTGCCTCAATCCCTTCGCGACCGTTTCGAGGACGAGCGGACGGGGAGGACTGCAACTGATCAGCCGCCAGTAGGACGTGCAGGACAGCCGGACAGCAGCCACGGCATCCCGGGGCCACAAGCACAGCCACCGCAGCAGCAGAACAACTCCGGCCCTCAGAACCCGGCCGCCCCTTGGCTCAACCAACAGCAATACAGCGCCTACAACAATCCCCACCAGCCTTCGCACCAAGACCCCAGCCGGCCCTCGCCCCCTCCGGGAAACATCTCCCACAACTCCTCATCAGCAGGCAAGGAGAGGAGAAAGCGTTAGCCTTTCACCCTCGCACGAGGCTGAGGACCCGTCAGCCCGCTGACCGGCCTTTCCGCTGCAATCAGCACAGGCCCGGATTACACCAGACCCCCGCCCCGCCCGTTGTCGAAGTCGTACCGGTGTGCCGACACCGCAAGATCATGCCGAACAGAGGAGATCAGCCATGCCTCCGCAGAACGAAGGCTCGCAGGACGAGCCACTGACCCCCGTGCAGGTATACGAGCAGAAAAAGGCTCTGGCGAATCAGCGAATGGCACTGAGTCAGCACGTCGAAGACGCCCTCCAGGTACTCGAGTGGCGCAAAAGGGAAACAAACCCCTCGCTCACGGACCCGATCCTGGCCCCCACCATCACAGACCCCATCGCCCCAATCAACGAAGCAATCACAAATCTACGGAACAACTGGAACGCCCTGAAACACCTGGACAACACCCGAACCAACACACCATTCACCCAAGCAGCACTCCGCCACGAACACAGCCAATACCGCGAATACGCCAAATCCGAACCACAGATTCAGGACAACGTACTCCTCGAACTGGAACTGGCAAGCTCCCTCCTCAACCAATTCGGACAAGACCCAATAAGGAAGATGAACCTGGCACAGGGGCTGGAAGGATTCCGACAGATCGCAGACCAGTTCAATGCCGCACACCACCGCGAACAGCACATCCGCGAGCTCCCCAACGAGACACAGAACCGCATCATTCAACAATATTGGAAAGACCAGAATATTCGATATCTGTCCCCCGACATGAGCCCCAAGTTTCATGCGCTCTATTTCGCACAGACCCATGGAGATCTCTCCTATTTCCGAGAGCGAGACGTGTCGCAGTGGTATCAACTCAAATACGGCTCGACACTCTCCGGCCAGCCAACCAGAGACTTGCGAACAGAATTCGCGAAGGATAGAGGCCTCACTGGAGAAGCACTGGACAGGGCTCAGCACCTCCGTACTGATGCCGAAATCACCGAGGACAAGCGTATCGCACAATATTGGAGAAGCCAGAATCCCCCGCGCCAATACGCGAACCGGCACCTCCACGCCCCCTTGTACGCCATATACTACGCACGAGAACACAAGGACTGGACCAAATTCAGGGAAACCGACCTCCGCCACTGGCACTTGGAGAGATTCGGAAAAGCGCTCCCGACGCATGCGCCGACGCAAAGCATTCGGGATCGTTTCAACGAGGAGCGGACGGGGAGGAGTACAACTGATCAGTCGTCAGGGGCACGCGCAGGACAGCCGGACAGCAGCCACGGCATTCCGGAGTCGCAAGCACAGCCACCGCAGCAGCAGTACAGCTCCGGCCCTCAGAACCCGGCCGCCCCTTGGCTCAACCAACAGCAATACAGCGCCTACAACAATCCCCACCAGCCTTCGCACCAAGACCCCAGCCGGCCCTCGCCCCCTCCGGGAAACATCTCCCACAACTCCTCATCAGCAGGCAAGGAGAGGAGAAAGCGTTAGCCTTTCGCCCTCGCACGAGGCTGAGGACCCGTCAGCCTGCTGACGAGCCTTTCCGTTGCAACCAGTCACAGGTCCGCGAGCCCGAACACGCCCCGTCCCGCCCGCGTCTTCCCCGCCGCCGACGGCCAGTACCCCGGTTCAGCGCGCTCACCGACCGTCGCATCGGCGCGCACCTGGCCGGCTCAACGGCGGATGTCGTCCTCAGCATCCGCCCCGGGCTGAATGTGCATACGGCCAGGCAGCCGCGGCGTGGCCCCGCACGCCTGGGCCGGGAACACCTGACGCTCGCCACGCACTCCCCTCGGATGGAGCTCCTGCTGCGCCGCGTCCATCCCCGGCTGGACGCGCTCACCACGGTCACCGAGGCCGACGCCCGTGACCTATCGAAGCGCGCTCCGGTTGCCCGGCGTACGCGTCGAGGCGCTGCCCAACAGCGTGCCCGCACCGGACATCCGCCCGGCGGACGGTGCGGGGAAGTGGGTCGTCGCCGCGGGACGACTCGCCCCTGCCAAGCACTACGGCGTACTGAAACGCCTTCGCCCGGGTCATCGCCGAGCGCCCCGACTGGGGCCTGCGGAGCTACGGCCAAGGCCGCGAGCGGGCCGGACGGAGGCAACTCATCGACGAACTCGGCCTCCACACCCAAGTGTTCCTGGTGGGCCCGGCGAACCCCATCGAGGCCGAGTGGGTGAAAGGCGCAATCTGCGCCGTCACCTCGAGCCTCGAATCCTTCGGCATGACCATCGTCGGGGCCGCCATCACCACGGTCCGGAATCGTCCGTCCGACTGCCGCTCCGCCCGACGCCGGCAGCAGGCAGACTGCGCGCCGTGCTGCCCCTGGACGCCCTGTCGCCCCAACTCCGGGCGTGGGACCTGTGGCTGCTGCCAGTTGAACCGGGACGGACTCGGCTCCGTCTCTCCGCTTGAAGTACGCCGAAACGACGACAAGGGCCGGGCTGTGGAGTGCTCGTGCATCCATCCGCTCCCCGGCCAGAGGATGGGGGCGCAACGAAAATGCCCGAGCAGGATCCGCGCAGCAGCATGGCCTCGGAAGACTCGTACGACAGGTTTCTGGACAGCACGGTAGACACCTATCGCGACCTGACTACGAGTCAGGAGCGGAGGCGGCGTACGGCTTCTTCCTCGGCCCTTCCGACCCCGCCGACCATCGCCCAGGCACCCGACAGCCAGAGGCCAACTACCCCTTCCAGCCAGCACTCGGACTCCACCCAGTACTCAGCCTCCGTATACAGCCCTCCCCCAACACCCCCAAACCCGCCCTCAACCACACAGCCACCCGACAGCCAGAGACCAACCACCCCCTCCAGCCAGCACTCGGACTCCACCCAGTACTCAGCCTCCGTATACAGCCCTCCCCCAACACCCCCAAACCCGCCCTCAACCACACAGCCACCCGACAGCCAGAGACCAACCACCCCCTCCAGCCAGCACTCGGACTCCACCCAGTACTCAGCCTCCGTATACAGCCCTCCCCCAACACCCCCAAACCCGCCCTCAACCACACAGCCACCCGACAGTCCACCGCAGTTCGAGAACCCGAGGCCGGCCCCGAACCCGCCCCCGAGGCCCGTACCCCAGGAGCCGCAGAACCCGCAGAACCCACAGAACCCGCAGATCCCGCAGAACCCGCTGGGCCAAAAAGGACGCTCGGTTCTGGAGGAAATGATGAGGGGAATGGCACGCAAGGCTACGAGTGCCACGACCCTGCCGCAGTCATTGCAAGCTCAGAAAAAGCTCACCAAGAGACATGGGCAGGGCCGGGGCAAGTGAATCTGCTGCCTCATGGCGAGGTGTAGGCCGTGCCCGCACCGTCGGTGTCGGGCCGCGGGCAGACAGAGAGGCGGATGAACCCGTCGGGCAGCGGCTCCAGCGCCACGGCGTGCAGTGCGCCGTCACGTCCACTCAGCGCATCGGAGATCATGGCTGAAGAGGGCAGGACACAGGACCCGCCCTTGTGCATCAGCGTGGCGACGAGCATGGCGTGGCTCAACTCCCCTGGTTCCGGATCGCCCCAGGTTTCCAAGGCAGTGGGAAGGTCGCCCGCCGGCGTCATCAGGGCGGCGGTAGCGGCGCGGATCCAGTCGGCGAGGTGGTGTATGCGCCGGGCCTGCTCGGCCGTCTCCTGTTCGGAGGGGGCCGGCTGCTCCAGAGAGGATGCGAAGTCGCCAAGACTGCGGAGGGTCTGGGCGAGGTCATGGAGCGACGCCGTTTCCGCCGGGGGCAGTTCCTCATCCCAGGGACGTGATCCCCTCGGTTCCTCTTCCACGTCAGCTCCCCTTCCGGCCGTCAGCTGTGCGCTTCCGCACCGCACTACGTGCCATGCCGCATCCCGGTTCTCTCCACCGTTCGGCTACGGGCAACCGACGGCGCTACCGAGCGTTCGATGCCGGAGCGCTGAACCGGAATACCGACAGCGACGTAATGCCCGCCAACCGGACGACGATTCCGGTGGCCGACGCCCCCGGAGGGAAGTGCCCCGGGTCCCCTGACTCCGCCGGCCCAGGACCACCCCGCACCGGAGGAGCACCGTGACGATCAGCACTCCCCCCGCAGCCGCAGCCGGACCCGACACCGACCCGGCCACCGGCCCGTCCCTCGCGCGCGGTCCACTCGGGACCGCTCTGCTCGACATCGAGCAGGCCCGGCGTGGACTCCTGCCCTGGCAGGTCGTCGACCGGCGACTCGCACGCCCAGACGCACGCCCTCTGACCGACGATGACGACGCGAGCCTGTTCTCCGGTGCTCCCGCGATGGCGTACGTGCTGCACCTCGCGGCCGATGGCGCCGACCGGTACGCGGATGTCCTGCGCACGCTCGACGGCATCGTCGCCGCGCTCACCCGCCGCCGTCTGGTCGCCGCTCACGACCGCATCGACCAGGGCCGCTACGCCTCCTACGCCGAGTACGACCTGATGAGCGGCCTGACCGGTCTCGGTGCCCTGCTGCTGCGGCGGCGACCGGACAGCGGCGAGCTGAAGAGCGTCCTGCGGTACCTGGTCCGGCTCACGGAACCCGTGAGCGGCCCGCAGGGGCAGCCGCGGCCCGGCTGGTGGGTGGGCCACGCCCCCGGCCTGAACGCACCCGCGGCGCCCGGTGGTCACGCCGCCTCCGGACCGGCACACGGCATCGCCGGACCACTCTCGCTGCTCGCCCTGGCCAAGCGTCGGGGAATCACCGTGGACGACCACGACATCGCCATGTCCCGTATATGCGGCTGGCTCGATCGCATACGGCAGATCGCCTGGGACGGAGCGCGCTGGCCGCAGTGGGTCTCCGGGGCCGGGTCAGCCCCCGTACGTGCGACCGCCCCGGCCTGGTGCCACGGCACCCCAGGGCTGGCCCGTGCCCAGCAGCTCGCGGCCATCGCGCTGGCCGACGACGACCGCAAGAGGATGGCTGAACGCGCTCTCCTGTACTGCCTGGCCGACACTCGCCAGCTCGACCAGCTCACCAACCGCGGCCTGCGGCACGGCATCGGCGGCCTGATGCGCACTCTCCAGCGTGTCTCCGAGGACGCGGAGGGCCCCTCGTCGTTCACCAGCCGGCTGCCCGAACTCCGCGCACGCTTCCGCGCCCTGAGCCCGCCGGAGCAGACCGGCTTCCTCGACGGTGCCGCGGGAGCCGATTTGGCCTTCCAGAGCACCGAGCCGGATTCCGGGCCGGCCGCCGACTGGGACGCGTGCCTGCTGCTGGCCTGAACGCCGCACCGGTCATAAACCGTCAAGCCTCCCCTTGTCGTTCATACGTGTCGCTCATACCTGTCGTTCATACGTGTCGCTCATACGTGTCGGTGATCAGGTCCGGATCGGGCACCCGGGATTTGCCGGCGATGTTGGCCAGCATCTGGTGTGCCATGTGGAACCCGAAGTCCTCGGTCACTGCCTTCTTCCAGTGCCGGGACACGATGTTGTGGGTGGCCCACCGGGTGTAGCGCGGGCGGTTCATGATGAAGCGTGCGAGGTCCCAGGCGCGGCCGAGGAGCTGCTCGCGCGGGAACACGTCGCTGATGATCCCCCACTCCAGCGCCTTGTCCGCCGGAATCGGCTTGGCCGCGTAGATGTAGTAGGCGGCGCGCTTGGGCCCCATCAGGGCTTCCAGGGCCATGCCCTGGCCGTCGCCGGGTGGTGAGCCCAGCCAGAAGTGCGGGTCCATGAAGTCGGCGTCCGGGGCGGCGAAGGTGACGTCGCTCATCATGGCGAACTCGGTGTGCACGCCCGGTCCGTTGACGACCGCGATCGTCGGGATGTCGATGCTGGTGACGAAGCTCTCGATGAGCTTCCAGCCGTCCATCATCCGCTGGTGGGTGTGGTCCGGGTCCAGCTCGGAGGCGGGCCGGGGGTTGTGCCCCTTCGGGTCGCCGGTCATCCACTTGTCGCCGGTGCCGGTGATGATCAGCACCTGGTTCCCGGGGTCGTTGCCGATCTCCTGCCACACCCGCGTCCACGCGTTGTGTGCGGCGTGGGTGTGGGCGTAGGGGCCGTCGTTCGTGTGCAGGCGGGCTTCGATGATGCCGCCTTCGCGTCGCATCCGGAAGAAGTCCTGGTACCGGGCCGAGTACTCCTCGAATGCGGGCGGCGCGATGTAGCCCTCCCACTGCTCGGATGGTTCGAATGGCATTGCCACTACCTCCGTGTACGGGTCCGGCAGCCTCTGGGCTGTCCTCTCACAAAGTACACTCATGAGTGTGCTTTTGGTGTGCGGGAGGTAATCTGGGGCCATGGCGAGGACGATCGCGACGGTTCAGACTCCCGGGCGCCGACGGCGGTCCGAGGCCAAGAAGACCGCGATTCTGGACGCGGCGGAGGCACTGTTCCTCACCGAGGGCTATGAACGGACGGGCGTCGATGCCATCGCGGGCCACGCACAGGTGTCGAAGCGCACCGTCTACGACCACTTCGGCGACAAGGCGACGCTCTTCGCCCGGGTGGTCGAGCGCGCACACGAGGCCGTGGTCGGTGTCGTACGGACCGCGCTCGACGAGGAGCTCACGCCGGGCCGTGAACTCAAGGACGCGTTGACGGCGTTCGGGCAGCGGGTGATCACCCAGGCCGTTCCGTCCACCGCCTACGTCACCTTCCAGCGACTGACCTCGCAGCCGTGGTCGACTCCTCGACTGCCCGAGGTCACGCGCGACCTTCCCGAGCGGATGCTGGAGGAGCGCTTCGCCGAACTCGCCGCGAACGGCGAGCTCCGAGCCGCGGACCCCGGCCTCGCGGCGCGGCACTTCAGCGCCCTCACGATCGGCCTCGCACTGGACGAACTCAAGGCCGGGCAGGACACCGGGGCCGAGGCGCCGACGATCGCGGCCGTCATCGCCGACGGCGTCGACGCGTTTCTGCGCGCTTACCGCTGAACTCGCCTACGCGAACCGGCATTCCGCGCCGGCCTCACCGAGCACGTTCGGCATCGCACCAATCCACCGCCCAAGGCCCGCTGTCCGCTGAACCGGTCGCCCCTTGTCCGCGTTGTGATCCCCGATGCCGACGATCACTGTTCTGACGCCCGTCCACGAGGGCGGGTACGTCTATATACGCGAACTGTACGAGTGCCTGCGCGGGCAGAAGCTGCCCGCCGGCTGGCGACTTGAATGGGTGGTGCAGGAGGACGGGCGGACGGGTCGGCCGCTGGAAGCCGTTCCTGACGCGCCGTGGATCTCCAAGGGCGCCGGCCGCTGGGGTGGTGCGGCGCAGGCCCGCACGCTGGGACTGGCGCGTGCCACCGGAACGCTGCTGCGCTGCGTCGACTGTGACGACCTGCTGCCCGATCAGATGTCCCTCGCCCGCGACATCGAGGTTCTGGAGGCCCATCCGGCTTACGGCTGGACGGTTGCCCCGTGCCTGGATCTCCACGCCGACGGCCATCTGGAGCCGGGACCGTACGACCCGGACCCGGGACTGCTGCCGGAGCGGGCGCTTCTGGACGGTGCCAGGCGCGGTGAACTCCCGGTGATGGGCACCACGCTGACCGCCCGTACCGACCTTGTGCGTCTCGTGGGCGGCTGGCCCGCGATCCCGGCCTTCGAGGATGCAGCGCTCCTCCTGTTCTGCGAGGCCGTCAGCCGGGGGTGGATGCAGCCCGAGCCGGGCGAGCTCTACCGCAAGCACCCCGGGCAGCACACCGTCACCGCTGCCTACCACGACGAGGAGGAGAAGCGACTGCGCCAGGAGATCGTCCTCGATCGTGCGGAGGCGCTGCATGCCTCCGGCTGGCGCTGGCGGCCGACGGCCTCGACCGAGGCTTCCAGGAGCGGCAGATGACGGACAGCCTCGACGCCGTGCTGTGGCTGGGCGGCCCGCCGGGCGTGGGCAAGTCCACGGTCGCCCGGTTGCTCGCCCGGCGCCACGGACTGCGCTGGTACAACGCCGACGCTCACACCTGGGAGCACCGCGACCGGGCGATCGCCGCGGGGCATCAGGCCGCGATCCGGTACGAGGAGATGCCGGTCCCGGACCGCTGGTCGGCGCCCATGGAGGACCGGCTCGCGATGTCCTTGCACCACGCGCGCGGCCCCATGATCCGGGACGACCTCCGGGCATTGCCAACCACACCGTTGACGATTGCCGAGGGCACACCGATCACGCCGGAGGTGGTCGGCGGCGGCCCGGCCCTCTGGCTCCTGCCGACCCCGGAGTTCCAGCGTGACCGGCTCGACGAGCGTGACCTGCGCCCCGGCGTAGGGGAGTTCTACCAGCACCTGGGCGACGTGATCGGGGCAGAGGTGAGGCAGTTCGGGGGGCGGGTCGTGGTGGTCGACGGTTCGTGCGGGCCGGAGCACGTCGTCATGGAGGCCGAAGGACACTTCGCCGACGTGCTCGCTCAGGGGCCGGTGGCGACAAGCCCGTTGGAACGGCGGCAGCTCCTCCGCTACGCCAACCGTGCCTTCGTCGTTCAGTACCAGACCTTCTTCACCCGGTCGTGGGCGCGGGCACTCGGGGACACGTCGGATGTCGTACTGCCCTTCTCCTGCGAGTGCGCACGGGAAGGCTGCGAAGAGCAAGTCGACCTTTCCGTGGCCGACTTCCCCGCGCCCCCTGACGACACCTCGCCTCCGCTTCTGGCCTCGGGCCACGACAGCCACGAGGGTCAGGCGCCTTGACCGGGGCCTGGAACAGGGCGATCCAGCCGTGCCCCGGCTGGCGCACTAGAGGAGGGGCACGGCGCGCACGGAGCGGCCCTCCGGGTCCAGGATCCGCCCCAGCAGCTTGGTCATGTTCAGCACCACCGAACGGTCCTGGACGCGCAGGGCCGGTACTTCCTGGCCCATGCGCCACTCCAGGTCGTGCACCTCGGATGTCGATCGCAGCGACGCGTTGATGACCACGTTGAAGGGCCCCGCGACGAATGTGGAGGCGCGCACGCCGGGCAGGGCGCGGATGCGCTGCTCCGCGGCTGTCAGGTCCTGGACGTCCAAGGAGCCGAAGTACACCGCGGAGACAGCGCGGCCCGAGAGGTGCGGTGAGACATCGCACCGGAGGGTGACAAGTCCCGCCGCGCGCAGCCGCGTCAGCCGGCGGTTCACGGACACCGGGCCGATGCCCGCATGCTCGGCGAGCCGCTCGAACGACATGCGCCCGTCCGTGTGCAGCGCACGCAGAATGCGCAGATCCGCGTCCTTGAGCAGGTCGCCACCGCGCGGACGGGGCGGCGCGCCGGAGCCGAGGAGCTGCTTCTGCTCCTGGTTCAACGCCCCTTCCCGCCAGTGGCTGGCCTGCAGAGTGGACCGCGTGACCACGTGGCCGCGCACCTTCGCGATCCCCGGGACCCGCCCCTCCAGGCCGAGCAGGTAGTCCGACAGGGCCGGAAGAGTCGGCGCCTGGGCCAGTACGAGCACGTCCCGCGCGCCGCTGGTCACCTTGACCGTGGCCGCCTGCGTGTCTTCCGCGAGCGCGCACGCGACGTCCCTGGCTCGATCCGGCGCGCAGTCGACCTCGACCAGGGCGCACGCGGGCGTCGCTCCTCCCGACGGGTACGCGGTGACCCACGCGACGCCCTCGGACTCCATCCGGGCCCAGCGCCGGCCCACCGTCGCCGGGTCGACGCCGAGCACCTTCGCGAGGTCCCGCCAGCTCGCACGCGGAGCCGAGCGCACCGCGTCGACGGTGGCGACATCGAGTTCGTCGAAAGACCCGGCGGACATCAGGACTGCAGCTTTCCCGCAGCATCCCCCTGGCTCATGAAGATCCCATGCGTTTTCGGGGCGTGCACACAAGACGAGCCTAGCGTGCGGCTGTTGGTGAAACCGAGCGAGAACAGGTCGACGAGTGGAACCGAGAAATCAAGCGCCCCTACGAATCCGCAATGTGCGGCTGATCGACGGGATGCACTCCGAAGTCGTGGACGACGCCGTCCTGGAGACCGACGCCGCCGGCTGGATCACCTACGCCGGACCGTCGGCCCGAGCCCCCGAGGCCCGCGCCGACGTCAGGACCGTCGACGGCCGCGGAGGGACGCTGCTGCCCGGACTGTTCGACTGCCACACCCACCTCGGCGTCCCCTCGGACCGCTCGGTCCTGGAGACCGCGCTGGTGTCCGACCCGGTCGTGGAAGTCCTCCGGACCACCGCGCGACTGCGTGCCACGCTCGACGCCGGAGTGACCTCCGTCCGCGATCTGGGGGGACTCCCCCGGGGCTTCCGCGAGGCCGTCACGTCGGGACTCATATCCGGCCCTCGCGTGCAGACGTCGGTCGGCGTGATCAGCCACACCGGCGGGCACGCCGACGACACCCTGCCCAGCGGGAAGAGCCTCGGCATCGGCTACTGCGAGACCGCCGACGACGTCGTGGGCGTCCGCACGGCGGTGCGGCGGATGCTGCGGGCCGGTGCCGACGTCATCAAGATCTGCACGAGCGGGGGCATCACCAGCGCCCACGACGACCCGGATGACCAGGATCTGCTCGACGAGGAGATCGCGGCGGCCGTGCAGGAAGGGCGGCGGCACCGCGGACGGCCGGTCGCCGCCCACGCCCAGGGACGGGCCGGCATCATCGCGGCGGCGCGCGGCGCCGTCCGCTCGGTCGAGCACGGGTTCGGCATCGATGACGAAGGATGCGACCTCATCGGCGAGCGGGGGGCCTTCCTCGTACCGACGCTCTCGGCCGTCTTCCAGCCGGTGGAACCGCAGAAGACCGCACCGTGGCGCTACCAGATGAAGCTTCGCTGGAACGAGCGGGCCAAGGAGAACCTCGCCGAGGCCATCGCGCGGAAGGTGAACATCGCAGCGGGGACCGACGCCGGCGTCACCCCGCACGGGCACAATCTCCGCGAGCTGTCGTGCCTGGTGGAGCTGGGCATGTCGCCGATGGACGCCATCCGCGCGGCCACCTCGAACAGCGCGCGGCTGCTGGGAGTCCAGGACCGACTCGGCGTCCTGCGCCCCGGATACGCCGCGGACTTCGTCCTGTGCGCGGGTGACCCCCTCAAGGACATCGCCCTGCTGGCGGCGCCCGAGCGGATCGCCCTCGTCGCCCAACAGGGCGTCATCCACAAACTCGCGCTTCCCGACGGCGGCGCGTCGGATCAGCGCCCCTCCGCCGTCGGACGACTTTCCACCGGGTTGCTCCCGTGAGCCGGCCCGGCCCGATCCCATGTCTCCGCGTGCCGTCCCGGTTGTGGCGCAGCGGGAAGGAGAAGTTCATGCAGGACGAGACGTCCGGCGCGGCCGCGGACGAGTCATCGGACGGTACGCACAGCAGTTGGACCCGCCGTGTCATCGGCTATGTCGCCATCCTCATCCTGGTCAACGTCATGGTCGACACCGTCCTCGCGGCGCCGACCTTCGTGCTGCCCGAGCTGAAGGACGCCTTCCACACCGATCAGCTGGCGTGGATCGACTCCAGCGCGATGCTGGCCGGAGCCATGTGGGCACCGTTGCTCGGCAAGAGCGCCGACATCCACGGCAAGCGTCGGGTGCTGGTGACAGCGCTGCTGGTCGCGGGGATCGGCGGAGTCGTGTGTCTGCTGGCGCCCAACATCGGCGTCTTCGTCCTCGGACGTGCCCTGCAAGGGTCGGCGGTCGCCGCCATGTTCCTCAGCGTCGCGATCATCCGGGACCTCTGCACCTCGCGGTTCGCCATGGTCGTGACCGGTGTCGTCACCTCGGGTTCCGCGGTGTTCGGGATCGTCTCCCCCTTCGTTCTGGAGGGCGCCACCGCGGTGTTCGGCTGGCGATTCGTCTTCGTGGTCTCGGCGGCGTTCGCGGCCGTGGCGGCGTTCTGCGTGCGGCGCGTGATCCCGAACTCGCGGATCCGCACGCCGGGCACGGTCGACCTGCGCGGTGGGCTCGCCCTCGGCGGCGGCCTCGCCGGCGTCCTCGTCTACATCAGTCTCGGGCAGGAACTCGGCTGGGCCGGTGCCGTCCCGCTCGCGATCCTCACGGGCGGCGTGGCGCTGCTGCTGGTCTGGTTCTTCGTCCTCAGCCGGATACCCGAGCCCGTGATCGATCTCCGCGGCATCTCACTGGCCCTGGGGCTCGGACTCCTCGTGGTGGTCACGGGGACGGGCGCGTACCGCAGCATGCTCTCCCTGTTCAGCCTGCTCGTCGACGTGTCTCCCGACGAAGGTCTCGGCTACGGGATCGCCGGGCCGGGGGCGCTGGGCCTGATGTTCGGCATCCCGTCGATCGGGATCATGCTCGGCGGCGTCGTGGCGGGCACGATCGCCACCCGGCTCGGCCCGGCCTGGCCGCTCGGCGCAGGCGTGGCGCTGGGCACGACCGCGTCCTTGGTGATGCTCTCCGCCGGCACCGCGAGTCTGCCGGTCGCCGTGGTCTGCTCGTTCATGCTGAGCCTGACGGCAGGCTCGCTGGTCACCTCCGGGTTCAACCTCGCCTCCGTGCTCGCGCCGCCCGAGAGGCAGGCCTCGGTCTCCGGCATCGTCATGGTCATGGTCGCGATCGGATCCGTGACGATGAGTTTCATCGGGTCGGCGATTCTCGGAGCCACCAACACCGTCGTCGACGGGGAGACCGTGAACTCGTCCACCGGCATCCACGCCTACATCGCTGTGGCCGCCGGCGTGTTCGCCCTCGCCGCCGTCCCGACCGGGTTCCTGATCCACAGGATGCGCGGCCACGGCACCCGGGCAGCCCATAAGCCGCGCGGAGTCGTACGCACATGACCTGCGCACAAGCCGTGGCCGACGGCAGCTGGGCAGGGGCATCACGCTCGTCAGGTACATCCCCTCGGTGAGCGTGGGACCCGTCATCGACGCGCCGTCACGGAAGGGACGACATGACGGGCCCGCGCCCTGGTGTCAGCGAGCGGACGTGTTCCGCTGAGCCCGGTGACTCACCGAGAGCACCCTGTCCATCAAGCGGGTGGGAAGGATGCGGGCGAGGGGGATGATGAATGCGGCGTCCATGCCGAGTGTGTATCTCGTGCGCGGTCGGGCTGTCGTGGCCACTTTGGCGATTTTGGCTCCGGCTTTCGCCACGGGGAGGGCGCGGTTGAGGAAGGCGGCGTTCGAGGCGACTGTGGATTTGACGAGGTTCCCGTAAAGGCGTTGGTGATGGGCGCTCATCTTGTCGGCGAGTTCGAGGGAGATGGCTCCGCTGTGGGCGGCCATCTCGGTCTTGACGCCGCCTGGTTGAACCACCACCACCTGTACGCCGTGCGCGGTGACCTCTCGACGCAGAGAGTCGCTCGCTGCTTCGAGTGCGAACTTCGTTCCCGCGTACGCGCCGAAGATCGGGAGTGCGGCCACCCCGCCCACCGAGCTGATGTTGACGATCCTGCCTCGGCTTTGCCGGAGAAACGGCAGGAGCGCCTGAATGACAGCGATATGCCCGAACAGATTGACTTCGAACTGTTCCCGCCATTGCTCGAGTGGCAGTACCTCGACGGGTGCGTTGACCTCGATACCGGCGTTGTTGACCAGAGCACGCAGTGCTCGCCGCTCGGGGTCGCCGGCGATGCGCTCTACAAGGGCTTCGATGTGCTGGGGGACGGTGATGTCCAAGGTGACCGGTTCGACGCCCGCGGCCCGGATGGCGTCAGCCTCACGGTCGGTGCGTACACCGGCGAGGACGTGGTAACCCATCGAGGCGAGTTCGTGTGCCGCTGCGGCTCCGATGCCCGTTGCGGCGCCGGAGACGATGACGAGTTCATTCCTGTGCGGCTGCGGCATAGCTGTGGGCCCTTTCAGGAGGTGGGCGCACTTCCGGATGCCTCGCCAACCTGGGCTTGTTCGCGGCCTGTTCACCGGCGGCGGCCCTGCTTGCCCTGCTGATGGACCTGGTGGGCTTCGGTCGCGCTGGACGCGGAGGAGGTGGGCCGGCCGGAGCGAGACTGGCCGGAGGCCGTATACGCCTGGGCCGCTGCGGCGAAGCCGACGGAGCCGGGAGCGCTCGTCGTCTGCGGTGCCGGGTGACCGGTGGGAGCGGCACCATAAGAGGGGGCCGACGGGATGCCCGGCGCGCCGTGGGCGGCCCAGGGTCCCGCAGTGGCGAGGGGCCGGCGCGACCCCTCCACAGCCCCGGTGCCCTGAGCGTACGCATCGGGCTGGGAGTGGTACAGCGACGGCAGCGGGGCGGGTGGGAGATCGGGCTGCGGCGTCGCGTACCCTTCGGTGTTCACCGGCGGCTGCCCGTAACCCGCCGAGTCAGGTGAAGCAGCCCCCGAAGCCCGCAGCTGTTCGCTCCGCACCCGCTCAGCAGGCCGCCTGCCACCCCCAACCAACCAATCCGGCTTTTCGCCAGATCTGCGAATGTTCGGGTCAACGTACCTAAGGCCATCCCTTTCCACCATGGGATACCGCAACAAATCGAGCTGCGCCTCCTCGAGAGGAAGGGGCATGGCCGGCCTCTCGTGGCTTGCGAGGTTGTGCAAGCGCGAACCGATCGGTATCGGGTCTTTCACCCCTGGCACTGGGATCTTGAGGCCTCTGGGCGGCAGTTCTTCGGGCCATATCTTGCCCTGTTTGCGCCCAATCATGATGGCTGTGGCGAAGTTGAGATCGGCCTCATCGCGGGCTATGTCGCTGGCCAGCACAGCGCTGTTCGGATCCATGAGCCAGCCGCCTCTCTCCGTGTCATAGTTCATCCCGAACTCCGCACGGCTCAGTTCCACTGCCTCAAGCGGACCCGCGGCAAGTTCGCCTCTGAAGAGCCTGTGAAGGCGGCTCCCGTAGTGCACGGGATCCTCCCGCCCGCTGACCTCGATCATGTGTTTCTTGCTGGGCACGAGCCCCGCAGCCACCAGAGGTTCAAATTCTGGTCGTGTGCCGAAGGTTTTGGCAGCCGCTTCCGCAAATTGCTCATCACTGATGGGTTCTGGCATGAGTTCTCCCTCGTGCGCCGCTGCGACTCTGTGTCTTCTGCAACGCACTCAACCGTTCACCGGTTCAACCGCCGCGATGGGCCCTCCAACTGCGCGCCAACCGCCACGCCCACCTGGGTCGGCTCAAGCGTTCAGCAGGTGTTCGACTGGTTGGCCTTCCACGCGCGGTAGTGCCGCGCGGGGTTGTCGGTGAAGGAGGCGTGGCGGGGGCGCCAGCCGAGCAGTCGGTGGGCCTTCGCACTCGTGACGAGCTCGTCCTGGTCGGCAGCCATCTGCATCATCCCGCCGGCCTCCGCCGTCTCCAGAGTGATCTCGCCGGTGTAGCCGGCCGCGCGCACCGCGACGCGCTGCATGTCCAGGGCGGTCAGGCGCTGGTCGTCGGCGACGACGAACACCTCGCCGTCCACGGCGGTCGGGTTGTCGAGGACGCGGACGTAGGCGTCGGCGAGGTCGTCGACGTGGACCCAGCTCCAGCGCTTGGCGGTGTCGCCGTAGAACACGGGCTTGCCTGCCTCGGCGGCGGCGAACCACTCGCCGGTCATGGATGTGGTGGCGGGCCCTCCGTACATGAAGCCGGGGCGGACCACGGTGTGCGCGAGGCCGCTGGCGGCCAGTTCCTTCTCCAGGGCGAAGCGGAAGCCGAGGGGGCCTTCCGGATTGCCGGGCGTGTGCTCGTCCATCAGCGGCAGGCCGGTGCGGCCGTAGGAGGAGATTCCGGTGGTGAACACCAGGTGCCGGTGGCGCCCGTCCCGCTCCTGAGCGGCGGTGAGTTCGGCGAACAGCCGCCGGTCGCCGCCGAGGGGATCGCTCATGTCCATGAGCAGGTGAACGACCGCGTCCGTGCCGTCCAGGTGGCCGCGCCAGGTCTCGGGCCGGGAGAAGTCGCCCCCGACGGGCGTGACCTCGTTGACCGCGAGGTCACATGCGGCCGGCCCTGCGGTGTCGCGCGCCAGGCCGAGGACGCGGTGGCCGGCGCGGGCCAGAGCGGTGGAGACGCGGCGGCCGGCGTAGCCGGTGGCGCCGATGACGAGGATCTGCATGAGCGGTTCTCCGTGTGCCGTGTCGTGTGTCGTGTGGTGTTTCGCGGTCAGTCGGCAGGGGTGGTGGTGAAGAAGCGGGCGAGCCGGGCGGCGGTCCATTCCGGGTTGTCGGCGGCGAAGGTGTGACCGGCGGCCGGAACGATGTCCGCACGGACATCCGTCGCCGCCTGGCGGGCGCCGTCCAGCAGGACGTCCTGGGGCAGGCCGTGTTCGCCGTTGAGGATCAGCACCGGCATCCCGACGAGGCCCCCGGCACGGGCGGCCCGGCCGTCCTCGACGAGCGTGGCGTAATGCTCGAACCCGCCGCGCATGGCGTCGGTGCGGGTATAGGCGCGCAGGAGGTCGGCGCGCTCGGCGTCGGTGACGCCGCCTCGGGTCATCATCGACCAGAAGCCCGACAGGTACTGCTCCTCCTTGCCCGTGGTGAGCATCGCCGCCAACTCGCTCTGGGCGTGGAACCCGAAGTGCCATGAGCCGCCGTTGGCCGGGTTCATGTGCTCCTCCAGGCCGAAGCCGGGCAGGAACGCCTCGCTGAGCACCAGCCGGGAGATCTCGTCCGGATACGCCTGGGCCCAGGCGTGGGCGGTCATCGCGCCCACGTCCGTACCGACGACGAAGCAGCGTTCGTGGCCGAGGTGGCGCAGCAACTGGTGCAGGTCCTCGGCCTCGTCCCGCTTGGTCCAGTGCCCTGCCGGGACGGCGGAGTCGCCGGAACCGCGCAGGTCCGGTGCGACGACCGTGAAGCCCCGCTCGGCGAGGAGCGGTATCACGGCCCGCCATTCGATCCATGTGAACGGCCAACCGTGCACGAGGACGACCACGGGGCCGGTACCGCCACTCACATAGTGCAGCCGGACGCCGTTCACCTCGGCGTGGAAGTGTCTCCACCCCTCTGACACAGGATCCGTGGGCTCCATACTTCCCCCTCCCATTTGCTTGCTTCAGCAAGTAGTACTCCTGGTTGCTTGCCTCGTCAAATAAACTGGGGACATGGCCTCCGACACCGATCCCCCAGCACTGACCCCCGACGAACTCCTTCTGTGGCGGAGCCTGGGGCGACTGGTCCATGCCCTGCCGCGCGCGTTGGAGGAGGACATGGCCCGAACCGGGGTGACCATGACCGAGTTCGCGGTCCTGCTCCTCTTGAGCGAGGCCCCGGACCGGCGCATGCGTATGTCCGCGCTCGCCGCCGGGGCCGGTCTCACCCCCTCCCGCATCACCCGCGTGGTCGATGGGCTGTCCCACCACGGCATGGTCCGCAAGGAGCGCCACGGCAACGACGGACGTGGCAGCGATGCCGTCCTCACGGACACCGGTCTGCGCACCATGGCCTCGGCCCAAGCCACCCACCTCGCCAGCGCACGCCGACGCGTCCTCGACCACGTCCCCGAGCACTTGGTGCCGGACCTCGCCCAAGCCCTCGCCGGGATCACCGAAGCCCTGTGCCGGCCCTGAACCGCGATCACGCCGGGACGCCGTTCATTCCGGCGAACGCCCCAGGTCGAGGGCCTGTGGCTGTTTGCCCCCTCGCGGATTTGGTCAGGGGCGGCGAGCTGGTTCCGGGGGTGCACGATGACGCAGGTCAGCGGCCGTGGTGCTGGAGCCTTCCGGGTGGTCTTGGGCCTGTGGCGACGTGTCATCGAAGTCTCCGGTGACTTGAATGACCAGGGTGTTGCATGACGGTCCGATAAGCGGCGAGCCGGAGGCGACAGGTGGAGCTGGGCAGCGGGACGCGCACGGGGACAGGCAAACCCCGGCTTCGCAAGAGCTGGTGGTGGACAGCTGCACTGGCCGTGTCGGCTACCTGTGCGACGGCATTGACACCCGCGACAGCGGTGGAGCACGACGCTCCAGCTGAGAGCACGACGCGTGCTCAGGGTGCCCCGGTGGGCCACTCGAACGTGTCGCCACCCCGGATTCGCTGGTACGACGCCTGCCCCAAGGGCTGGAAGATGCCTCAAGGCTGGAAGTGCGGCGCGATGACCACGCCCCTGGACCATGCCCGCCCGGGGAAAGGAACGGTCGAGCTGGCCGTCGCCAAACTGCCTGCCAGGAAGCCCGAACGACGCGTCGGATCGCTGCTGACCAACCCTGGTGGGCCGGGGGGATCCGGCATCGCGGACGCTGCCAACGGCAACTGGCAACGCTATTTCACCGGCAAAATGCGGGAGCGGTTCGACCTGGTCGCCTACGACCCACGCGGGGTCGCTCACAGCCGTCCCGCACTGAACTGCGCCCAACAGGACGACGCCGATGACTACCCTCCCCACCCGCGCACCGCTCGGGAGATGCTGGCCGAGCTACGGAAGAAGGACAAGTCCGGTGCGGGCTGTGCCAAAAAGGCCGGCCGACTGGTGCCCCACATGTCCACGGTCGACAACGTCCGCGACCTGGAGCGGCTCCGCCAGGCTGTGAAAGACCGCAAGTTGAACTTCCTCGGCGTGTCCTACGGAACGACCATCGGTGCCGTCTACGCCAACCTCTACCCCCACCGGGTCCGCTCGATGATTCTGCACGGCATCGTGGACGCCAGGACGCAGATGAACAACACCGCCGCATTCAGCATCACTCAGGCTCAGGGATATGCCCACGCTCTCAGAGCCCGGCTGCACGCCTGTGACAAGACGTCGAAGCAGCGCTGTGCTTTCACCGGCAACGCCGAGGCGAAGTTCAACAGGCTGGCAGCCCACCTCGGCAACACCCACCGCCCTCGCCCCGCCTCCCGGAAACAATGGGACGAGCTCCTCTATTACGCCTCGGCATTCATCGGAAACGAAGACGAGTTGGGGACCAGAGCCGCCGCGCAAAAACTTCAGCACCTCTATGAGTCCACGTTCGGCTCTCGGCGGCCGAACTCCCGCGCCGCTCAGGCCGCTCAGGTGCCGACGAACGAGGAAGATGTCCTCGCCGCCACCAACTGCCTGGACACCCCGCCGCTGCCCAAGCGTCACCGGCACTGGCTCACATGGTTCCGTCAGGCCCGGGCGCAGGCACCGCTCTTCGGCCCGGGGGAAGTAATCGAAAAGAAGTACTGCCGGGACTGGCCGAGCAAGTTCCGTGCCGCCGCCCCCCGCCACACCGGCCCCTGGAACCGCGCCCGGGTCCCGATCCTGCTGATCAACCAGCGCTGGGACCAGTCCACGCCCTTGCGGTGGGCACGCAACATGAGGCAGGCGATGGGCCAGCGCGGCCTGGTCATCATCCACGGCCACTGGCACGGGGTTCCGACCAACTGCAGCCGCGCCAAGAGTGAGGCGTACCTGCTGCACCGCACAGCCCCTACTGGTGAGGAAGTCTGCCCGGACGGCGACAGCAAGCCTTTCGGCTGACCGGCAGCAGGCCCTCCAAATCCTGTGGTCGTCTTTCGCGGGGAATCAGGATGGTGCCGGACGCCTTCTTCCTGCATTTGATGGCGGACCGCGAATTGCTTGCGGGGCGGCTTTGCCCCCAGCGAGGGCCGACATCGGTTCGTGGGTCGGCACATGCCCCCTGCGGCGCGTGAGCCCTCAGTCGCCAGTGACGGGTTCACGCCGGTGTTCACGCATGGCGATGCGGGCCAGCTTCGTCAGCATCATGCCGTTGCGTACCGCGACGAGGTAGTTCACAGGGAGCCCGTGCATCCTCGTCCCGGGGCCCCGAAGGGGATGCCAGTCGAGGACGAAGAGAGTGTGGTCGCCCCAGGGGATCAGGTTCATCGCGATCCGGGCCGCGCCGAAGGGTTCGGCTTTCGCCTCCAGTTCCAGGCGGCGCTGGGGTTCAGAGATACGGACGACGCAGGTGTCATCGAGGGTCATGGCCCCCATGCCGACGCGGACCCGCAGACGGGCTCCCACCGCAGGCCAGTGCGGGTCCGCGGCCAGGACCTGCCGGGTTCCCGTCACCCACTCGCCGTAGCGATACCCGTCGGACAGCAGACTCCAGACCTCGGACGGTGAGCTCAGGATCAGACGCCGGTTCCGGGCCACGCCGACCACACTCCTCCCGATGCGCCGCCGACCCGGTTCCCGTGGGCCGGAGCCCTGCACCGCACACCGCCGCCGCCTCGCTGCTCGGCACACCGTTCTCCACGCTACCCCCGCCACTCTCCGCGGGCACCCGCATCAGCAGGCCCCGGCGCCCCAGCAGATCTGGTCACCATCCGACGCAGACGGGGCTTCCGGCATGTGGCCGGCAACCGCGCTGCCGCGGCGCTGCGGAAGCTGACGGACGGACCGATCGCCGCCTTCAGCGAAAGGCGCACGTACACGCTGCTCGACGGCACATTCCAGCGCGGACCAGGACATCGGCCGGCACCACCGGCACCCTGCCGGGGAAGGGGCGCCGGTCTCGAACCGTAAGCGATCAATCGCGACGTGGGAGCCGCGCTGGTCCATTCCGACGAACACAGCACACAGCGGGTCAGCGAGGCCCGGTCACGCTGCCGCGTACGACGAGGCGAGGAGTGAGAACGGCCTCGCGGGGCTCGACGCGGCCCTCGTCGAGGCGTTCGACGGCGGCAGCCACGGCCTGGCGGGCCTGGTCCTGCGCCGCTTGACTGACCGTGGTCAGGTCGAAGCAGCTCAGCCGGGAGAGGGGGTCATCGTCGTAGCCGGCCACGGACACCTCGTCGGGGACGGCGATGCCGGCGCGGGTGAGGGCGGTCAGGAGGCCGACGGCGCAGCGGTCGTTGAAGGTGACGACGGCGGTGGGCAGGTCACCGGAGTCGATCAGGAGGCGGGCGGCGCGTTCGCCGGCCGCTTCCGTTGTGTCTCCGCGCAGAATCCGGATGCCCGCGTCCAGGCCATGACGGCGCATCGCCGTGCGGTACCCGCGGCGCCGGTCCGCGGCGATCACCCCCGTACCGCCGTCGACGTAGGTGATCGTGCGGTGGCCCAGCGCGATCAGGTGGTCGATGGTCTGGCCGACCCCGTCGCTGTCCGCGGTACGGATCACATCCAGCCGTCCTTCAGCGATCCGGCGGCCGACGACGATTGCGGGCGCCTTGCGGTCCAGTGAGATGAGCGTGGCGGTGGGGACGGTCGGTGCGAGCAGGATCAGTGCTTCACTGCGGAAGGCCAGTGCGGGCCATTTGTGATGCGGAGCACTCTCTGAGTGGTCCGCGTCGGGCATGCGCAATCATGATCCGAATGGACGCTCGTTTCCTCGGCATCGATGATCTGGTCGAAGTCCCGTCCGTGGCGGTCGTGGTCGACGTCATGCGCGCTTTCACCGTGGCCGCCTGGGCCTTTGGCCAGGGGGCGGAAAAGATCGTGCTTGCTGAGTCGCTGGACGAGGCGCTGGCGCTCAAGGCTCGCCACCCGGAATGGGTGGCGCTCAAAGATGGTCCGCCCGCGCCCGGGTTCGACGCCGTCAACTCCCCCGGTCTGCTGCGGTCTGTTGACGTCAACGGACGGACCGTTGTGCAGAAGACCACGGCAGGGACGGTCGGCGCCCTTGCGGTCAAGGAGTCGTCGCTGGTGCTGTGCGCGAGCTTCGTGGTGGCGGAGGCAACGGCTCAGCTCTTGCGGACGCGCGGGAGTGACAGCGTCACGTTCGTGGTCACCGGCGAAGATGGCCAGGCCGATGAAGATCTGGCGTGTGCTCAATACATCGCTCGGAGGGCCACCGAGGCCGGGACGGATGCTGATGAGTTCCTCCGCCGCGCTGCCGAGTCGCGCGCCGCCGTCGAGCTGGCGGAGGGGGTGCGCCAAGGAGTCCATCCTGATGACGTCGCGCTCTGTCTTGAGGTCGATCGGTTCCCCTTTGCCATGGTGGCGACCTTGGAGGGCTCGCTCATGGTCCTGCGTCCACGCGCGATGCCTTCGTAGGCTGACAAGGACCCGGCCCGGGCGGCACACGCGTTCGGGCCGTGCTCCCAACTCGATGTGCGCTCTGGGCAGTTCAGGGAGGAACTGCTGGAATGGCGTACGGGGCTTCGCAACGGCGGTCCCTGGAGAGGGGAGCCCATGCTCACGGGTCAGCTGTCGTGGTCGGCTCGGGTCGTCGTGGTGGTGCTGGCGTTGCTGGCCATGCTGGCCGGACCCGTACCGGACGCCTCGGCCGCACCGGCCCAGGCCCCGGCAGGGGACTGCGCGGCGACGCTGCGCTGCGACATGGCCGAGCTGGAGCGTATGTCCATGGCAGACCGGGTGGAACTGGTCCGCGCTCTGCAGCAGCGGCACGGCCAGGCCTTCGAACCCGGCTTCCGGCGCTGGGCCGCGATCGTGGGAGTGATGTCAGCGGCGCGGGACCGTGGACTCGGCGATCCCGGGACGTGGATGTCAGTGACGAACGCGGGC
Source organism: Streptomyces sp. CA-250714 (assembly GCF_050936705.1). Taxonomy (NCBI): domain Bacteria; kingdom Bacillati; phylum Actinomycetota; class Actinomycetes; order Kitasatosporales; family Streptomycetaceae; genus Streptomyces; species Streptomyces sp. CA-250714. The sequence goes on from NZ_JBNJMI010000001.1 coordinate 919,677, forward strand.
CTGCTGGAAGCGATGGAGCGAGGGCTCGCGCATGGGCGCGACCCGGATGCGGATGTGTACGGCAACCCCGGTGCCCTGCGCTGGTCCACCTATCTGACGAACCTGGCGGCCGACCGCCTCGTCTCACGTCCCCGGCACGACGAGGAATGGAGCACGGCAGAGCAGGCGTCACTGGATCACGGGGACCGGATCGCGCGTACGGAGTTCGGTCTGGAGCCCACCCCGTCGGAACAGCGCTTCAAGCAGCTGACCGATCTCTATCGCTGGGCCATGCAGAACGAGAAGGAGCTTCCGGCTCAACTGGGCACGCTGGCCCCGGTGCTGTGGTGGTTCACGGATGTCCGCAACGAGGACTCCTACCGGATCAGCGCCGAGATCGCGATGACAGCCTCCTTCGGCCCGCCGGGCATCGAAAGCCTCACCCGGCTGCTCCGTCAGATCCAGCTCGAATGCCCGACATGTACATCACCGCTGCCGGTCTCCGTTCGCCTCGGAACTCGCTGATCAAGCACGCGGGTACGAGTCAGATCTTCACCCGCGCCGAAGGCTCACAGCACGCCGCGCCCAGCCAGGTTCTGCATCAGCGCGCGCAGTCCGAATTCCCACGGTGCGGCCTGTTCGCTGGAGGTGACGGTGTTGACCAGGGCACCGAGCCGGGGGCTGGAGATCCGCACGATGTCGCCGTACTCGTGGGTGAATCCCGCGCCGGGGGCGTGCCGGTCCTCGGTGGGGGCGAAGAGCGTGCCGGTGAACAGCACGAAGCCGTCGGGGTATTGGTGGTGCGGGCCGTGCACGGAGGCGACGAGGTCGAGCACGTCGCGGCTGATTTCCCGCATCGAGCTGCTGCCGTGCAGCACATGGCCGTCCCGGCCCTCGACCCGTAGCTCGATGTCCAGCCCGCGCACATCGTCCAGGCCGAAGCCGTCGTCGAACAGGCGGAGGAACGGGCCGATCGCGCATGAGGCGTTGTTGTCCTTGGCCTGGGACAGCAGCAGCGCGCTGCGGCCCTCGATGTCGCGGAGGTTGACGTCGTTGCCGAGCGTGGCGCCGCGCGGGCGGCCGCGCGAGTCCACGGCGAGTACGGCCTCGGGCTCGGGGTTGTTCCATACCGAGGCCGCGAGCACCCCGATGTCGGCTCCGGTGCCGACCGCTGACAGCACCGGCGCCTTGGTGAACACCTCGGGGTCGGGGCCGATGCCGACCTCCAGGTACTGCGACCACAGCCCTTCGGCGATCAGCAGTTCCTTGGCCTTGCCGGCCTCCGGCGATCCGGGGCGCAGGTTCGCGAGGGCGCCCCCGACCGCGTTCACGACGCGCTCGCGCACCCGGGCGGCCAGGGCCGGGTCGCCGCCGGTGCGCTCCTCGATGACCCGCTCCAGCAGGCTGCGCGCGAAGGTGACGCCCGCGGCCTTTATCACCTGGAGGTCGACAGGGGCGAGCAGGTGCGGGGAATCCCGGCGGCCGTCCGCCGTGGCCTCCAGCAGCTCGCTGAGCCGCCACGAGCGTCCGCCGGGCGCGTCGCGCACGATCGCGGGGACCGTGTCCGGGTCCTCGCGTTCCAGCAGATCGCAGACGGTGGGAGCGAGGGCGGTCAGATCGACGACGTACTCGCCCCGCACCGCGGCCACACATGGGCCGCCCCACTCCGGCTCGTACACGCGGGCGACGAGAGCGGCCTGAGCGGCGTCGTCCGGCAAGACGGAACCGGGAGACAGGGCCGGACGGGGGCGGGCTGCCGGGTCCACGGTGTTCCTCCTGAGCTCGAAGGAGTGTTGCGGGGAGCGGGTCAGTGGGAGTCGCGGGGGACGCCGTGTCCCCGGCAGCCGCGGAGGAAGCCGAAGTCGGCGCCCTGGTCGGCCTGTTCGACGTGCTGGGCATAGAGCCAGGCGTAGCCGCTGGTGTGCTGTGGGGCGGGCGGTTGCCACGCGGCCCGGCGGCGCTCGAGCTCGGCGTCGTCCACGTCCAGGCGCAGGGTGCGGTTCGGGGTGTCGAGGACGATCGGGTCGCCGTCGCGCACCAGGGCGAGGGGCCCGCCGACGGCGGCCTCGGGTGTCACGTGCAGCACCACGGTGCCGTACCCGGTGCCGCTCATCCGGCCGTCGCAGATCCGCACCATGTCGGTGACGCCCGCCTTCAGCAGCTTGGCCGGCAGCGGGACGTTGGAGACTTCGGGCATACCGGGGTAGCCCTTGGGCCCGGCGTTGCGGATGACGAGCACGGTGTTCTCGTCCACGTCGAGGCCCGGGTCGTCGCACACCGCGTGATACGCCTCAGGAGAGTCGAAGACGCGCGCCGGACCGCGGTGGGTGAGCAGGTGCGGTGACGCGGCGGACTGCTTGATCACCGCGCCGTCGGGGCACAGGTTGCCGCGCAGTACGGCGGTGCCGGTGCCGGCCGGCTGGAACGGCGCTTCCAGGCCGGTGATGACCTCGGGGCCGATGCGCTCGGCGTCCGCGACGTTCTCGGCGATGCCGCGGCCGGTGACGGTGATCGACTCGCCGTGCAGCAGTCCACCGCGGAGGAGCTCGGCCAGGACGGCGGGCAGCCCGCCCGCGTAGCAGAAGTCCTCCATCAGGTACTTTCCGCTGGGCATCAGATTGACCAGGGTCGGCACCGCGCGGGCCAGGGCGTCGAAGTCCTCGGGTGCCAGTTCGACGCCGACCCGCCCGGCCAGGGCCGTGAGGTGGATGATGGCGTTGGTGGAGCCGCCGATGGCCGCGTTGGTGCGGATGGCGTTCTCGAACGCCTCCCGGGTCAGGATGTGTGAGGGGCGCAGTTCCTCGTGCACCAGCTGCACGATGCGCTGCCCCGCCGCCTGCGCGGTCTCCATCCGCCGGGAGTCGACGGCGGGCCAGGTCGCGGACCCGGGGAGCTGCATGCCGAGTGCCTCAGCCATGCAGGCCATCGTGGAGGCGGTCCCCATGGTCATGCAGTGGCCGGCTGAGCGGGCCATGCAGCCCTCGGCGAAGAAGCACTCCTCCTGGGTCATCCTGCCGGTCTTCAGGTCCTCTTCGAACTTCCATACGTGAGTGCCCGATCCGACGTCCTCCCCCCGGTACTTGCCGTTGAGCATCGGCCCGCCGGTGACCATGAGGGCTGGCAGGTCGACGCTGGCGGCGCCCATGAGCATGGCGGGCGTGGTCTTGTCGCAGCCGGACAGCAGTACGACGCCGTCGAGCGGGTTGGCCCGGATGAGCTCCTCGACCTCCATGGCCATGAGGTTGCGGTAGAGCATGGCGGTGGGGCGCATCAGTGTCTCGCCGGTGGCCATGGTGGGGAACTCCAGCGGGAAGCCGCCGGCCTGCCATACGCCGCGCTTGACCGCCTCGGCGACGCGGGTCAGATGGACGTTACAGGGGGCGAGTTCGGAGGCGCTGGTCGCGATGCCGATGACCGGGCGCCCGTCGAACACCTCGTGGCCGAAGCCCTGGCTGCGCATCCAGGACCGGTACACCATCCCGCTGCGGCCGCCCGCCCCGAACCAGGCCTGGCTGCGGCGGGCCGGCTGCTTCTCCTCCGTCAAGAGTGCACTCCTCTGGGCTTTGTCGGCCGAGTCGGGTCAGCCGAAGAGGTTCTGGATCTGCTGCCGTACGGTCAGCACGGACAGCACGCCGAAGAGGCCGACCGCCCAGACCAGCGCAGCCGCCCGGTAGCTGCGTACCTTCAGTGGTGCGGGCAGGGCCTTGCGGTTCATGAAGAGCAGCAGGCCGGAGTAGACGAACATCATCAACCCGGCCACGCAGGCGGAGATGACCAGCAGTACCAGCGGCTGGTCGAATCCGAGCGCCAGAATGGTGACGCCGATGGCGACGAGCCCCCACACGAGCCGGAAGTACAGCCGGCTCTCGGAGTGCCGCGAGCCTCGCAGATACGTCGACTTGAGGACGTCGGCGGCGAGTCTGCTGGTGTAGTCGACGATGCCGGTCGCCGCGCAGAACAGGGAGAAGGCGCCGATCAGCCAGAACAGCACACCGAACCAGTTGCCCGCCTGGGACTGCAACACCTCGCCCTCCTCCCGTACGAAGCCCACGTCGTTGGCGAGACCGGGCGTGCCGAAGAGGGTGGAGTGCGCCATCAGCGAGGCGAGCACGATGGTGACGACGGTGGTCAGGCCGAAGGTCACCGCCTGTTCGGTGTTGGCGAAGCGCCACCAGCGCTTCCACCGCACGAGGTTCTCCCCCTCCGGGACGAAGACGTATCCGGTGGCCGGGCCGGAAGCAGCATCCTCTTTGCCGGTCACCGGGCTGACCAGCCGGGGCACGTAGTGGCCCATTCCGAAGCCCTTGTCACGTATCCAGTTGCTCTGGCACAGATTCTGCCCGCCACCGGCCCCGGCGTAGGCAATCGCTCCCATCAGCACGGCGACGCCGAGTTCACTGGGGAACTGGCCGACATGAGTGGCGGCCTGCGGCAGTTCCTTCCAGCTCGCCGCCTTGATGACGAGGATCACCGCCAGCACGAAGAACCCGCCGATCAGAGCGATCTTGACGAACAGCAGCCGCTCCAGCGCGGTGTACACCACGGGGGCGAGGGTGAGGATCGCGCCGATGAGCAGCAGCAGGCCGACGGCGATGAGGGTCGGCTCGCCGCCGAAGACGTAGGACAGCATGGTGGCGGAGCTGGTGGCCCAGCCCGGCCACAGGTTCGCCGCGTACGTCAGTACGGCCAGCACCGCGCCCCAGTGCCGCCAGTAGCGGTTGAAGCCGGTCATGGCCGTCTCCCCGGTGGCGAGCGTGTATCGCTCGATCTCCATGTTGAGGAACCACTGGGTGACGAGGCCGACGACCGCGCCCCACAGGAAGACGAGCCCGGCCTGGGAGGCGATGTACGGCCAGAGGATGAACTCGCCCGATGACAGCCCCACTCCGGCTGCGACGATGCCCGGCCCGATGATCCGCCAGGGCTTGCGGGGCGGCGCCGGCAGCGTCCGTACCTCGGGCAGTGGGAGGTGGCGGCTGTTGAGGGGGAAGGGGGCGTCGGCACCGTGGGGGGTGCCGACGCCGTCGTCCGCGTGCGTCATCGGGACCGCCTCTCTCCGGCTGGTTGAGCTCGCGGGTCTGTACGATGCGGGCAATCATTAAATGATTCGATGATTGGCGTCCAGGGGGTGAACAAAGATCGTGGAGCATTACCGGACCATGCATCAGCGGGTGGTCGACGAGCTCGGCCGACGCATCGTGGGCGGCACGTGGCATCCGGGGCAGCCGCTGCCGGTCGAGGACGTGCTCGCCACCGAGATCGGTGTCAGCCGCGGTGCGTTGCGAGAGGCGGTCAAGGCCCTCGCGGCCAAGGGGATGCTGCGCGTACGCCCGCGTACGGGCACGCGCGTGCTGCCACCGGAGCACTGGAACCATCTGGACCGCGACGTGTTGCGCTGGCAACAGTCCGGTGACTCCGCGGCGTTGCTGCGCGACACCAGTGAACTGCGCCGGATCGTCGAGCCCGAGGCGGCCCGACTGGCGGCCGGCCGGGCCGCGCCCGATGAGATACGGGCCCTCTACGACGCCTTGGCAACCATGGAGGCCGCAGCGGTGCGGCCCGGACGCGACGGCTACGTCGAGGCCGACATCACCTTCCACCGCGCCCTGCTGGACGCGAGCGGCAACCGCCTGCTCGGCTCACTGGGCCGCGCGGTCGACGTCGCACTGGAGCACAGCTTCGCCGTGAGTACGCAGACTCCCGGGGCGGTCGAGGCCTCGTTGCCGGCCCACCGCGCCGTCGTGGAGGCCGTCGAGGGCGGCGATCCCGCGGCGGCATCATCGGCCATGCTGGGGATCATCGCCGCCGCCGAGCAGGAGATCGCCAAGTCCTCGGGGCTGCCGCGACGGTGATTTCCGACAAACCCGCGCAGCGGTCGGGCCCGTCCCTGTGTGTCCCCCGCGGGTCACCGCTCTTCGGCCCCGCGTATGGAGTGGTCACTCGCCTACCGACCGGATGGTATGCCGTGCCGGGTGGGGCGGACGTCGGTATCCTCCGTCCCCTGTCGATGGGAGCGCACGATCGCCTGCAGACGCCGCGCCCACCGCGTGGCAGTGGTTCACCCCGAAGCGCGCAACGCCTCCGCGATCTCGCTGTCTGCCACGGCCATGGCGGCGTCGGCGCGGACGTACCAGATCTCACGCCGAGCCGGGGACAGCGTCACCCAGGGGTGGCGTTCCGCGCTGTGCCCGAGGGTGCTGTACAGCGCCACGGCATACCGCTCGCGACGCTCGTCCTGGTTCATGCGGGGCTCTTCTTCTTTGGGGTTGTGGGGCTTGTGTCGTGCCGCGAGTTTAAGCGGTAGCTCGCGGGCTGAGCGGCTACAGGTTCATGGACAGTGGCAAGCCGCGTCAGGTGAACGCCGCTGCCGGAAGCTCTGCTTCCGTCTCCTCCCAGGGAAGGTAGAGCCCGGGCTCGCCCTCCAGGAACCGCAGGAACGCGACATCGCCCGGCTCGTCACCGTCGTACACGAACCCGAGCGCCGCCTCGGCCGGGGTGCCGTTCACAAGGTGCGGCATGCCAGGCTCGAACGACGTGACCTCGTCACCACGGCGGGCATAGCCGACGCGGCTGAAGCCCTTCGCGTTGCGATGCACGCAGAACGCCCGTCCCCGTTCGGACAGCGCCGCGAGGTATCTGTCGGTCCGGCAGTGGAATTCCTCCAGTGCGTACGCCCAGCCCACCACCGAACCCGCTCGGACGATGGTTTCCGGCGGTGTGGGCAGAAAGCCGGCGCTTGTCAGCCGAGCAACCGCCGCTTCGTCTTCCCAGTCCAGGAAGTCGAGATCACTGATGTGGTCCTCCTCATCCCTCAGCAGCAGCTCGTACGCTGCGGAACGGGTGAGCGGGACAATGTGTCGCTCCTCGGCACCGACGCGGTGCAGCAGCTCGTACGACGAGAGGCCCTCGCTGAGTGTGAGCGTGAAGCTGCTGCCGTAGGCAGCGTCCAACCAGCGCAGCCCGTTCCCCGTAGGTCCACAATTCATCAGGTCGCCCTCCATGCTCTTGGCTAGGGGATGTCCGACCGGTGACTCGCGGCAGGCGCTTTCGAGGGGAAGGCCCGTCGGTAGTCGCCAGGGGCGACTCCGATCTGCTTGAGGAAGTGGTGGCGGAGGTTGTTGGCCGTGCCCAGCCCGCTCAGTTCCGCGATCTTGTCGATCGGCAGGGTTGTCGATTCAAGCAGGCTCTGCGCCCGTCCCAGACGCTGGTTGAGGAGCCACTGCAGCGGAGTCATACCGGTGACCTCCTGGAGCCGCCGGTAGAACGTCCGCGTGCTCATCGCCGCCCGCCGTGCCAGCTCCTCCACCGAAAGCGGTTGGTCCAGGTGGGCCCTGGCCCAGTCCAGTACGGGCCCCAGGCTGCTGTCGTCGGTGGTGGGTACGGACAGATCGATGAACTGCGCCTGCCCACCGGGCCGGTGCGCGGGCACCACCATGCGGCGGGCCAGCTGGTTGGCGACGTGTGCGCCGAGGTCACGGCGTACGAGATGGAGGCAGAGGTCGAGTCCAGCGGTCAGCCCGGCGCTGGTGAGGACATCGCCGTCATCCACGTACAGCACGGAGTCGTCGACGTGCACCTTCGGGTAACGCTCGGCCAGTTGAGCAGTGTGCATCCAATGTGCTGTGACGCGACGTCCGTCGAGCAGCCCCGCCTCGGCGAGTGCGAAGGCACCGGTGCACAGGGAGACCATACGAGCGCCTCCTTCGTAGGCGCGGCGCAGGGCTGTGACCAGCTCTCGCGGCACCGGTCGGCCGTCTTCCACGCAAGAGTCGGGCACCGAGGGGACGATGACCGTATCGGCGCCCGCGAGATCCTCGAGTCCGTAACGGGTCCGCAGCGACAGCCCGATGCCGGCCGGATGTTCACCCTCGTCGGCGTGCTGCGGCTCCCCTGTGCCGCACATCCGCAGGTCGTACCAGGGGTCGCTCAGATCAGGCTGCGGCTTCCCGAAGACGGTGCAGGGGATGCTCAACTCGTAGAGGTCCCATGAGGGGACCCCGATCTCCTCGTCCACGACCACGGCGACAGAACCAGCGCTCATACCGCAAAGGGTATGGCAGGAATTTGGTGGCAGCTGTCATTCCTGTCACTGTTCCCGACTGCCGCGCGCTGCGAGCGTTGTCCTGACGTGATCAACCGCCACGGGCGGACGGTACAAGGAGTTGTCACATGAGTTCTGATCGCACAGCGGTGACTGTCATCGGACTGGGCTCAATGGGCTCGGCGCTGGCCGCCACATTGCTGGAGCGCGGCCACCCGATCACGGTGTGGAACCGCTCGGAGGACAAGGCCAGGTCGCTGGTCGACCGAGGCGCCCGCCTGGCCGCGACGCCCGAGGAGGCCATCGCGGCGAGCCCACTCACCGTTGCCTGCGTACGGGACTACGAGGTGCTGCACACGGTCCTCGACCCCGTCGCCGACTGTCTGGCGGGCAAGGTGCTGGTGAACCTCACCTCCGGCTCCCCGGAGCAGGCGCATGAGGCCGTCGAGTGGGCCCGATCGCACGGCGCCGAGTACCTCGACGGCGCCATCATGACCACCCCGCCGGGCGTCGGCAGCCCCGAAATGATGTTCCTGTACAGCGGTTCGCATGCCGTCTTCGAAGCCCATCGTCCGACCCTGGCAGCCTTGGGCGACCCCCTGTACCTGGGCACCGACCCCGGGCTGGCCTCTCTTTACGATGCCGCTCTGCTCGGACTGATGTGGTCCACCATGACCGGCTGGCTGCACGGCACCGCGCTGGTCGGCGCTGAGAAGACAGAGGCCACGGCCTTCACCCCCATCGCGATCCGCTGGCTGACCGCCGTTGCCGGTTTCCTGACGACGTATGCACCCCAGGTGGACGTCGGCCGCTACCCGGGCGACGACGCCACCGTCGACATACAGATCGCGGCCATCGACCATCTCATCCACGCAGCGGAGCGCCGAGGCATCGACAACGCCCTGCCGGAGCTCTTGAAGTCCGCCATGGAGCGGGCCAGTGCGGCGGGCCACGGCTCCGACAGCTACGCGAGTGTGATCGAGGTCCTGAAGAACCCAGTGGACCTAGCGGCACCGGCGGACCTGACGGACGCGGCGGACCACAAGTGACCACAGCAGCCACAACCCTTACTCATCCCGAGACGATCCCGGTGCCTTCCTCTACCGCTTCCTCTACCGCCACGCCCTGGACAGAACTGCTGCCGGCTGCCACCGACGAGTGCCTCGCCGCCCTCCTCGAAGTATCCGACCAGGACTGGTCACGTCCCGCTCACAACCTGGACTGGACCTGCCGCCAAACCCTCGATCATCTCGCCCTCGGCCTGATCGGCTACACCGGCCTGCTCATCGCCCGGCCCGACGACCGCTACATAACCCTCTTCGCCTCACTCGACCCCCAAGCCCCTGTCCCAGTCTGCCTGGAGGGCCTCCGGATCGCCGCCACCCTGCTGACCTCCACCGTCCATGACACGGCTGCGGACGTACGGGCCTGGCACCCTTGGGGTCACTCCGACGCCACCGGCTTCGCCGCCATGGGAATCACCGAACTGCTAGTCCACACCTACGACATCACCCACGCCCTCGGAGGTTCCTGGGCCCCGCCTCCTGGCCTCAGCGAGGCCGTCCTCGCCCGCCTCTTCCCTGATGCTCCATCCGGGCACGTACCGTCCGACACCCTGCTGTGGTGCACGGGCCGCACCACACTTCCCGGGCTGCCCAGGCGGGTGGACTGGCAGTGGGACGGCACCGTACGCGAGGAAGTATCCGCCGGGTCATGAGCGGAGCCGGAGCCGCCTGCTTGCCTTCGCCCGGTGCGGTTTCGGCAACCCTTCGCAGGGGTCGCAGGACGACCTGGCGCAGCTCGGTTACGCGGCCGAACAACGCGGCGATACCGAGGGCGCCGAGGCCCTGCACCGGGAAGGGCTGGCCGCCGCCCGCCGCACCGGTGACCCCCGTGCGCTGGCGCTGGCGCTGGAGGGCCTGGCGGGCGCACACGCGGCAGCGACCACCCCGAACGTGCCGCGTCCCTGCTGGGGCGGGCGGCCGCCCTGCGCGACTCCGTCGGCACCCCTCTCCCGGCGGCCGGACGCGTCGATGTCGACCGGGCGTCGGCTCGCGCCCGCGCCGCCCTTGGCGAGACGGGCTTCGCCTCCGCGTTCGCCCAGGGGCGGGCACAACCCGAAGTGAGCGCCCTCCTCGCCTCCGCCGAGCAGGCCAGTCCGACGATGCTCAGCGTGCTCAGCGCAGCGGGTCGAAGTGGCGTATGAGCGGCGGTACTTCGCCGTTGCCCGTCATGGCGTCGGCGAGGAGCCTGCCGGTGAGCGGCCCGAGCACCATGCCCCACATCCCGTGTCCTCCGGCGATCTGCACACGGGGCGAGCGGCTGGGGCCGATCAGCGGCAGCCCGTCCGCGGTGCAGGGGCGCGAGCCGACCCACTCCTCGTGGCGGTCGTTCCAATCGATACCGGAGAACATTGGCCGCGCGGATTCGATGATGGTGCGAATACGCCGTGGATCCAACGGCGCGTCCGGCGAGCGGAACTCCATGCTGCCGGTGACCCGGAAGCGGTCGCCCAGCGGATTGCAGGCGATGCGCTGGCCCGACAGGTAGATCGGATGCGTGGGCATCACCCGCGGTCGCACCGTGAAGCTGTATCCACGTCCCGCCTGCACCCGCATCTTTACGCCGAAGGGCCGTGCCAGGTCGTTCAGCCAGGCGCCACCGGCGAGTACGACGGCGTCAGCACGCACCGTGTCAGCAGTCCGCGAGGAGGCGGAGGGGACCAGCTCGACACCGGATTCCCCCAGGTCGTGGACCCGGTCCACGGAGAAATTCTCGACGATTTCGCCACCCCGGTTGCGTACGTCTTCCGCGAGAGTACGCACGAATTCAGGCGGGTTGATGAAGCGCTGCCCGTACACCCGTAGTCCGGTGCGGACTTCGGCGCTGAGTACGGGTTCGAGTTCCCGCAGCTCCCCACCGGTGACGGTCTCGAAGCGGGCCTCGTCGCCGCCGCTTGCGCTGATGTGCGCGAATTCCTTCAGTACGTGCTCCCGGTCCTGACGGTTCCGGCAGGCGATGATGAGCGGGTCGGCGCTCTTCACGGGAGCGCTCACGCCGCCCTCGGCGAGATGCTCGTACGCCGCGAGACAGCTGCGGTTGAGTTCGTTGAACACCGCCATCGCGCGCTGCCACTGCCGTGCCGTGCAATTGCGCGCGAACGAGAGGAGAAACGACCAGAGTTGCCGGTCGACCGTCGGCGGAATCGACACCGGCGAGGAGCGGTCGAGGAACGATCTGAAGCCGTAACGCAACACGGAAGGCTCCGGAAGCGGCACGGTGAATGCGGGGTTCAGCATGCCCGCGTTCCCCCAGGAACAACCCGCGGCAACTCCCTTACGGTCCAGTACGGTCACGCGCACGCCGCGTTCCTGGAGAAACCACGCTGTGCAAAGTCCGGCCATACCGGCGCCGACGACGGCGACATGCTCAGGGGCGGTACGAGCTGTTTTCACGGTCACCTCGGAATGCTCGGGAGGGGGAATGCGAGGGCCGTGGTGGCCCGTACTCCAGCCGACTCCCCGGAATCCGCGGCGCCGGTCCGGGGCTGTACTCGACGACGAACATCGAAGCTCCGCCGTATCGTCATCGCGGATTCACACTTCGATGATGTCCGCAGGGCCGTGGGTGAGTACTCGGGTGCCGCGCTCCTCCACGACGAAGGTCTGGCTCAGTCCGACCCCCGACGTGCCGAAGGAACGGAATGAGCCGGGAATGTGGAACACCATGCCGCTCACCAGAGGTTCGTGATTGTCGGGAGTGAGATAGAACGGGGCGCCGTCCATCCAGTGCGGTTTGTGGGCCAGGCCGACGGGATATCCGAAGAGCTGGTGAAACATGACGTCGTCCGGGAGCGGGCCGAGCGCCTTCCCCGCCTGGACGGCGACCTGCGAGGCTGTGACGCCGTCCGCTGCGGTCTCCAGCACGGCGGCGACGGCGGTACGCGCGAGCTCGGCCAGCCGCTGGTCCGCGGCGCTCAGCGCTCCGTCCCGAACCACGGTGCGCATCACCGGCGCGTGGTAGCGCGTCCGGGTGCCGGCGAACTCCATGAAGGTGGGGCCGCTGCCCAACTCCCTTCCCACCCAGCTGGAGTGCGGGATGCCGCCGCGCTGCCCGGTGGCGACGACCGGCCCCCAGGCGGAGGGTGAGTCGGCCTCGCCGTACAGTGCCGCGGCGATCGCGGCGGCTACGGAGGAGTCGGTGGCGCCGGGCGCGCGGGTGGCGGCCACTCCCGCTTCCACCCCTTGCTGTGTCACTGCGGCTGCCTCCTCCACCCGGCGCAGCTCGGCTGGTGAGAGCACCAGCCGGGCCCGTTCGACGAGGTAGTCGGGGTGCACGACCGTCAGACCGAGATCGCGCAGGATGTCCAGCGCGCGCGGGGGCGTGGAGGCATGCCCGATCTCGACCCCGACCCGAGCGCCCTTGGGGAGCACCGAAGCCGCGTGCTGGAGGAAGAGTTCGAGTCCGCGCAGTGCGTCCGCGTAACCGCAGTAGTGGAGATTCCCGGCCACCGAGCTGGCCAGCGCCCGTCCGACTTCCAGGTCGGGAAGGTAGAGATGGGTGTCGGAGGCGGTGACCAGCAGCGGTTGGGGAGCTGTCTCCGCTGTGTGATAGCCGCACAGGTACTCCACGCTGGAGGGGCGGAAGACCAGCATCGCGTCCAGCGGCAGCCGCTCCATGCGACCGCGTAGCTCGCTCAGCCGCGCTCCGTACTCGGCCTCGTCGAACGCGGGGCCCTCGGCGGCCCGTATCGACGCCGCGGCCTCCTCGGTGAGCCAGCCCGGCGACGGAGCGTTGCCGAGCCGAGTGATGTCCGGGCCGTGTCCGCCGTGCTCTGTGGTGCCCATGTGACCCTCTTCCTGTTTGAAGAATTTCCGGGGGACCGTTCGGTGGGCTCGGTGCTCGGGCTGCGCCGGGCGTGCCGCAACGAGCGGTGCCGCCGCGTTCGGCCGTTTCCCGGCTGTGCCTCGGTGTTGACGTATACGAGGACCGGCGTGATCGCTGAGACAGGTGGATGAACGAGGTCGGGCTGCGGGGCGAGGTCGGCCGACCTCCGCTTCTCGCCGCGCACGCAGTCTCGTTCACCGAATTCCTTCACGTCTATTGGGAAATCCTTCAGCGAATGCTTAAGGTTCGGTTAATGGAGCTCTCGCTGAATCGCCTGCGGATGCTCCGGGAGCTGTCCCGGTGCGGCACCATCACCGCAGCGGCAGCGGCGCTCCACTACACGCCCTCCGCCGTCTCCCAGCAGTTGGCGGCGCTGGAACGCGAGGTGTGCGTACCGCTGCTGGAGCAGGTCGGACGCCGCGTACGGCTGACGGAGACCGGGCGTGTGCTCGCGCAGCACGCCGAGGGGATCCTGGCCGCCGAGGAGCGCGCCCGGATAGCACTCGAACAGGCAAGGGAAACCCTCACCGCCGACCTCACCGTGGGCGTACTGGCGACCCTCGCGGGCACCCTCGTACCACCCACTCTGGCGACCCTCGCCGAACGGCACCCCGGCGTACGGGTCAAGACCAGGGAGGTCGTACCGGAGGAGACGCAGTCGGCCGTACGGGACGGCGACCTCGACCTGGCGTTCGTGCTGGACTATCCGGCCGCACCCGGCTGCGGCGCCCGGGACAGCGCCCTGGAGTGCACGCTCATCGGTGTGGAACAGCTCCACCTCGTCGCCCCGCACGGGAGCCTGAACACCCCCGCGGAACCGGGAGGCTTCGCTGAGCGCCCTCTCCCGACCACCGCTCTGCCGCGGCGCACCGACGAGGACCGTGCGGTCTGGGGCGCCCCCGTTGAGCTCGCGGACCTGGCCGAGTGCTCCTGGGTCGCGTCCGGGACCGATACCGAGTTCGGCCGCGCCCTGTTGTCGGTGTGCCGGGCGGCCGGCTTCACGCCCCACATCGCGCACCAGATAGACGAGCAGGCAACAGCGATGGCGATGGTGGCGGCGGGTCTCGGCGTCACTCTGGTCGCCGAACTCGCGTTGCCGCTGCGGCCCGCGGGCGTCGACGTCTTCCCTTTCCGCGACCCGATCAAGCGCCGGATCACCGTCATCCGACGAACCTCGACCAGGGACCGCCCCTCGGAGCGCGCCTTCATCCGCGCCGCACTGGACACGGCCACCACGCTCCGACTGCTCGAATCTCCGCCCGACGAAGACTAGGACCGCGCCCCGAAGGGGTGCGGGGAACTGCGCGACAAGCCACAACAAACCCGCAGCCCGCACGCATCCGGCACGGGCACCCCCTGATCGGGCCAGCCCTGGGCTGTCTCACTCACTGTCGGCCGGACGCGGATCCTCCAGACGGGAGAGCCAACTGGTGAGCAGCGTTTCGAGCGCCTCGGCCTCGGTCGGCGTCAGCAGATCCAGCAAGTGGCGTTCGTTGCGCATGTGGTCGGTGAACGCTCGGTCGATCAGTTCGCGCCCAGGTGTGGTGAGGGCGACGATCCGGCCGCGTTGGTCGTCGTCGGACTGGCGGCGGGTGACGAGTCCGGCTCGCTCCAGGCGATCGATTCTCTTCGTCATCGCGCCGGTGGTGACCATGGTGTGCGCGGCGAGCTCGCCAGGTGCGCGTTCGTAGGGCTCACCGGCGCGGCGCAGTGCACAGAGGACGTCGAACTCTCCCTCGCTGAGGCCGTAACGGCCGTAGACGAGGCAGAGCTCCTTGGTGAGCCGGTCGGCCAAGCGGTGCAGTCGGCCGATCACTCCTTGCGGGCTGACGTCGAGGTCGGGCCGTTCGCGGCGCCAGTCGGCCTGGATGCGGGCTACACGGTCCAGTTGTTGACGAGCCTCCATGCACACCATGGTAGCTTCCTGGGAAGCTATATTATCTTCCATGGAAGCCAATATGCGGTGGGTGGCGCTGACCGCGGTCGCGCCGGTGGCCTGGGGAACCAACTACTTCGTCACTCACGAGTTCCTGCCGGCGGACCACCCGCTGTACGGGGCCGCTCTGCGGGCGCTTCCCGCCGGGCTCATCCTGCTGGGCTTGTGCAGGCAGCTGCCGCACGGCACGTGGTGGTGGCGGTCGGCAGTGCTCGGACTGCTCAACGTGAGCGTGTTCTTCGTACTCGTCTATGCCGCCTCCCAACTGCTGCCGACAAGCGTCGCCTCCACCGTCATGGCGGTGTCCCCGCTGACGATGATGCTCATCGCCTGGGCCCTGGTGTCCGAGCGTCCCGGCACCGCGCACCTGGCCGGCGCCGCGATCGGGCTCGGCGGGGTCTGCCTCATGCTGCTCACGGGAGTCGAAGGAGCAAGCGTGCCGGGGATCTGTCTCTCGGCCGCGGCCATGCTGGTGTCGTCGTTCGGCTACATCCTGGCCAAGCGGTGGAGCGCCGGTGTCGATGTGCTCGCCTCGACCGCCTGGCAACTCACCGCCGGAGGCCTGTTCCTGCTGCCGGTCGCCGCAGCCGTGGAGGGGCCTCCGCCCGCGCTCTCCACACCGGCGCTCCTTGCATTCGGCTATGTCGCCCTGATCGCCACCGCGCTGGCCTTCGCCGCCTGGTTCACCGGACTACGCCACCTGCCCGCCGGGACGGTGGGACTGATCGGCCTGCTCAACCCCGTCACGGGCGTACTGCTCGGCACAGCGGTCGCCGGAGAAGTGCTGACGGTCCAGCAACTGTGCGGCCTGGTACTCGTCCTGACCGGAGCCGCCCTCGGCCGACCCAATCGCGCGGCTTCGCAGCGCAGGGGGACGCGCCCCGAAGGGGCGCGGGGAACGGCGCGACCAGCCACAACCAACCCGCAGCCCGCAAGCGCCGGACAGGGGCACCCCCATACCGGAACAGCGGCGAGGGCCGGCCAAGATCCGCCGGACGCGGCCTAATCCTTGCGCTCTCTCGTACGGTTCCAGCGGCGGCGCTTACCCCGTTGTTTGCTCCGTTGCCTGGTCGCCTCTCGGGCGATCCAGACGGACGTGATGGTCCCAATCGCGATGATCACGCTGGACAGCGCCGACACAGCCGTCAGGATGAGGGCCACGTCGTCCTTGCTCATGAACCCCCCTCGCTGTCGGCGTAGGCCCATTTTTTAGGGGGGATAGAAGGAAATCAAGAGGGGGTAGAAGAGGGGCTCCCGAGCGTCGTAGGCTTACCGTATGACCGACACGCCCGGCCCCTTCCCACATGTGGCCCCCGGAGTGCGCGCGGCCATGGCTGCACACATCGAGGCCGCGCTTGCCTGCCTTGACTCCATCACCGACCCGGCCGACCGCGAGGTGACGGCCCGAGCTTTGGCCGACGACCTCCTACCCGAAGCGGCCCGACGCGTGAAGTCAGTCCGGGGAGAGGCGGTAGTCCAGTTGCGCGAGCACATGAAGCTGCGGGAAATCGCGGAGTTGCTCGGTCTGTCGGTCCCGCGTGTCGATCAGCTCGCCAAGGGCAAGTGACTCCGCCTCACAGCCAATAGAGCAGCACCGTGATTTCGCATCTCCCCTGATGCGCCGCTCGCCGCGTTACGAATGCTGCCGTCCTACAGGGCTGCCGAGCGCGAACCGCAGGAATGCAAGAAGCCCATGCGGAGCATCTGATCGGGAGGCCCGGTTGTGTCGTACGGGTTCGCGTCGACCAGCGAGACCGGGGGCCGCCTCCTGGGCCCGGCACCTGCGCCGCGTGACGGCGAAGTCCCTGGAGGCGGCCCCCGGGGTATTCAGTAGTCGATGCGGTCGGATTTGGCGAGCCAGGCGTCGAATGGCGCCGTACGGTTCGGCAGGTCCAATTGCTCGACCAGCATCGGCCACATCGACGCGGGCTTCTTTTCGAACAGATCGTAGAACTTGCGGTCGTCGAATCCGGCCACTGCCGCATCGTTCCGATCGGCGGAATAGACGATCCGGTCGACTCGCGCCCACAGTGCAGAGGAAAGGCACATCGGACACGGCTCACACGAGGTGATCAGGACGCAGCCTTCGAGCGAGAAGGTGTCCAGTTGCTTACAGGCGGCACGCATCGCGCTCACCTCGGCGTGCGCCACTGGATCCAGGGTCGCGGTGACCTGGTTGTTCCCGGTCGCGACTATCTCGCCGTTCTTGGCTATCAGTGCGCCGAACGGACCGCCGCCGTTCGTCACGCTGTGGGTGGCCAGCCTGATTGCCTCGGCCATCCAGGCTCGTTCGAGTTCCTGGCTGCTCGTTTCCTGGGTATGCGTGGTCACGTTCACTCCTAATTGGAGACGGTTGAAGGACTAACTCCCGGATGCTCAGCCACACCCGCGGGGAATCATCACGGCTCGATGCCGCAAATGTGCTCCGGTGCGACCGGGGTGTGGGTCAGGTTCAATCCCGTCGCATTGCGGATGGCGTTCACGACTGCCGGGGTGGCGGAAATGGTGGGAGGTTCGCCGACACCACGCACACCGTACGGCGAGTTCGGGTCGCCCCTCTCGATCACATCCACCGTCATCGGTGGCACGTCCAGAATGGTGGGGATCAGATAGTCGGTGAATGAGGGATTGCGGATCTGGCCGTCCTTGACCTGGATCTCCTCCATCACGGCAAGGCCGAGCCCCTGTGCGGAACCACCGTGGATCTGCCCGACGACAGCGTCCGGGTTGATCGCCTTGCCGACGTCCTGCGCACAGTCCAGCTGCACGACCTTGACCAGGCCCAACTCGGTGTCCACGTCCACCACAGCCCGGTGCGCGGAGTAGCCGTGCTGGACGTGCACCCGCCGGCTCTGTCCGGTGACCGGGTCCATTTCGTATGTCTGCAAGTGGTGGTATTCCCTGGTTTCCTCGATCACGTCATCGCCGAGAACGTCGACCAGATCGGCGAGGACACCGGTGACTTTGGAGATGACCTTGCCACCGGTGAGCGACAAATCCGCGGGCTTTTCGCCGAAACGCCGGGCGACCCGGTCGAAGAGCACCTCGCGGACGGCTTCGCACGCGTTCTTGACGGCACCGCCGGTGATGTAGGTCTGCCGCGAAGCCGAACTCGACCCCGCATCCCCGACGTTGGTGTCGTTCGGGTGGATGTTCACCCGCTCCACGCCGAGTTCGCTGCGGGCGATCTGCTGCTGCACGGTGACCAGGCCCTGTCCGACTTCGGCCGCCGCGGTGTGCACCATCGCTACCGGCTCGCCGCCTATGGCCTGCAACCGCACCCGCGCCGTGGAGTAGTCGTCGGCGCCTTCCGCATAGGAAATGTTCTTGATGATCACGCTGTAGCCGACACCCCGGACAACGCCTTCGCCATGCGTGGTGTTGGATATACCACCCGGCATGTTCCGGATATCCACTGCGTTGGTCCGGTCCTCCGGTGGCAGCGGGAGCCTTTTCAGCCGTTCCAGCAGTTCCGCGACCGGCGCGGGGGAATCCAGCACCTGCCCGGTGTGCAGGGTCGAGCCCTCCTCGACGGAGTTCAGCTGACGCAGCCGCACCGGGTCCATTCCCAACGCCTTGGCGAGTTTGTCCATTTGGGACTCGTAGGCGTATGCGGGCTGCACGGCGCCGAGGCCACGCATCGCGCCGCACGGCGGATTGTTCGTATACAGGCCCCAGCCCTCGATATTGACGTTGGGCACCTCGTAAGGGCCAGTGCCCAACGACGTGGCATTGCTGACCACGACCGGAGTCTTGGAGGCGTACGCGCCGCCGTCGAAGTACATCCGCGCCTTGATGTAAACGAGTTTGCCGTCCTTGGTCGCGCCGTGCTCGTAGTACATCTTCGCCGGATGCCGGTGCACGTGGCCGTAGAAGGACTCCTC
This sequence comes from Streptomyces sp. CA-250714, assembly GCF_050936705.1. NCBI lineage: Bacteria > Bacillati > Actinomycetota > Actinomycetes > Kitasatosporales > Streptomycetaceae > Streptomyces > Streptomyces sp. CA-250714. The sequence goes on from NZ_JBNJMI010000001.1 coordinate 938,404, forward strand.
CCTGTTGTAGACCATCTTGACGGGCCTACCGGTGTGCAGAGCCAGCATGCAGGAGTGGATCTGCATGGAAAGGTCCTCGCGGCCGCCGAAAGCACCGCCGACACCGGACATGGTGAAGCGCACCTTCTCGACCGGGAGTCCGAGTGCCCGCGCCGTCTGCTTCTGGTCCACGTGCAGCCACTGGGTGGCGATGAACAGGTCGACCCCACCGTCCTCGGCCGGGATGGCCAATCCGGATTCCGGCCCGAGGAACGCCTGGTCCTGCATGCCCAGGGTGTAAACATCGGACACCACGACGTCCGCCTCGGCATCCGGGTCACCCTTGATGATCGGCTGATAGCGCACCACGTTTCCCTCGGGGTGCAACTTGGGCAGCGTGTCGTCGTGCGCGGCCCGCTCCGGGTCGGTGATCGGCTCGAGCACTTCGTAGTCGACCACGATCTTTTCCAGCGCGCGCCGGGCGGTCTCCGGGTGATCGGCGGCGACAAGGGCAACCGGCTCGCCTTTGTAGCGCACGACGTCCTCGGCAAGCACCGGCGTATCGGCGACCTTCAGGCCGTAGATGTTCTCGCCGGGGACGTCCTCATGGGTCAGCACCGCGTATACGCCGGGGTGCTTGAGCGCGGGACCGATATCGATCGATTTGATCCGCGCATAGGGGTGCGGGCTGCGCAGTGTCGCGCCCCAGAGCATGTCCTCCGCCCACAAATCCGAGGAATAGGCGTACTCCCCGCGCACCTTGAGCGTTCCGTCCGGCCGCAGCGGACTGTCGCCGATCCCACCGGTGATCAACTCGTTGAGATCCTGCGGAGCGCGGGCAGGAGATGTCTGGTCGGCCATCAGAAAGCCTCCACTGTCTGGATACTCGGCAGCCGGAGTTCGGGCCAAGTGGATTTGGGTCAAGTGAGTACGTGCGGAGCGGGTCGGTCCACGGCACCCATCCCTTGCTTCGTCGCAACTCGTGAGAGGGAGTACACCGCCAACCAAGTGCAGTCGGCCAAGGACCGAAGACATGAAAAATCCGCAGGCTGAGACCGTCTCTTCGTAGACTCCTACAAAGGCCGGTCAGCCTGCGCTCGTCGTATCTGGGCGGGGGTGGCCGGCGGAGCTTGCGTACCCCGCAGGGGGACACGCGCCCCGTCAGGGGCGCGGGGAACGGCTCCCCCAGCCTCCGGCCGGGAGGTGCCCCCACAACCACAATCCACCCGCAGCCCGCGAACGTCGGTCAGGGAACCCCGTTCCCGGAACAACGGGCATGACCCGCCGGACACGCGCCAGGGCGTTTCGTCTGGATCACCATGTGGACCAGAGGTGGCTCAATCCGCTGTGCGGGAGACACTCCTGCGTGAGACGGTCCTCCGATGGGTTTCGATCTGGCCGGTGTGTTCACGCTTGATGCTGATGTGTTCGCGCTGTTCGACGTGGTGATCCCCGGAGGCTCGGGCCATGCCCTGCGGACGCGCGGGAATGGCCTGCCGGACGGGTGGGTACTGCCTGACCCGTGGCAGCTGGCGTACGGGACCAACGGTCGCCTCGCGGTGAACGAATCCGCGCTGAAACCCGCTGACCCGGGCGCTTGGCGCGTGGCTGCCGCCGTGCCGGGCGAACCCGACCCGCTGGACGCCTTCGACGCGTCGGACTACCACCTTGGGTCGTTCCTCAGCCTGGCCGCGCCCGTCCTGCTCGTCAGCGACAGCACCTTCGGTGGTGTGCTCGGGCACGAACACGCCGCCCTCTTCATGAACGGTGAACTGCTCACTGCCCGCGGTGTCGACTACCTTGCCCGAGCGGCCTTTCGGTGGGACGACGGGGCGTTCAGCGCCGTACCGCATGAGGGGATCTCGCCCGTCACCGAGTGTGCCACGGTGATCGACGGCAGGTTCCGGGAACGGTGTCTCTTCGAGGGGTACCTTCCCCGCGAAGCTCATCGGGAGGGCTCCGCCTGCCGCCCGGCGTGGTCCGGTGCCGCCCCGCGCGTCGATGCCACCTGGCGCCGCCACTTCCCCGCCCTGCTCAGCTCACCATTGGCGCCCGGTGGATCTGCGCCATAGGACGGTTTGCAGGCGGCCCTTCTCACGGCGCGACGGCCAACCCCACCACACCCCCACCGAGCTGGAGCGTTCTGGCAGACGCTTGGACCGCCGGTGATCCAAACGAAACCGCCTAGCGGTCGGCGGCGGCCGCGGGACGCTGACGGTACTTCCCCGGTGGGATGCCGTACTCGCGCTTGAACGCCTTGGCGAAGGCGAACTCCGAGGTGTAGCCCGCGCGTTCCGCCACGATGCGCAGCGGCGTATCGCCCGAGCGCAGCAGTCGGCCCGCCGCCGTCATGCGCACCCAGGTCAGGTAGGCCAAGGGCGATCTGCCCACCAGGGCGGTGAAGCGGCGCGCGAATGCGGCCCTGGACAGGCCGACATGGGAGGCCAGCTTGTCCACGGTCCAGGGCAGGGCCGGGTCGGAGTGCATCGCCTGCAGTGCGGTGGTCACCGCGGGGTCCCGCAGGGCTGCCGCCCAGCCCGTCGCCTCCCGCCCTTCCGGGGACTTCCGCAGCCACCAGGTGCGCAGCAGGTACACCAGCAGCGTGTCCAGGAGGCCGGAGACGATCGCGTCGGAGCCGGGGTGCGGATCCGCCAGTTCCGCGCCTAGCAGGTCGAGGGCGGACCGGAGGCCGTCCTGCGTCCCGATCCCGGACCGGATATGGACGACTGGGGGCAGCTCCGAGAGCAGCGGGTGCGCCCGCGACCGGTTCAACTGGTAGGCACCGCAGAGCAGCACGGTGTCCGCGTCGTCCAGACCGGGACCGGGATCCGGCAGCACCGGCCAGGAGCCGTCGGGCTCCAGCGCGAAGTTCTCCAAGGGAGTGTCGGGATGGTTGGCCAGGGCGTGCCCGTAGCCGTGCGGCAGGAAGACCACGTCGCCGGGCCCGAGGGGCACCGGAGCGGCTTCCCCGGGGCGCAGGAGCCAGGCCGCGCCCTGGAGTACGACGTGGAATCCGGCGCCCTGCGAGGCGGGGAACCGCACGCCCCACGGACCGGTCTGCGCCGTGCGGGAGGAGTGCGGTCGTCCCGTGCGCATGGCGGCGACCGCGTCGCTGAGCACATCCATGCTCGAACCGTACGGCATACGCTCTGCGAGACGATCGGACAGTAGGGGAAGACATTGCGACATGGATCGTCTCGCGGCTGATACATAGCGTCGTCTCCATGACGACTCCCCTTCACACCAAGGCAGTTCTCTTCCACGAACTCGGCGGCCCCGAGGTGCTTCGCGTCGAGGACGTGCCGCTCGGCCCGCCCGGCCCCGGTGAGGTGCTGTTCCGCGTGGAGGCGATCGGCCTCAACCGCGCCGACGCCCTCTTCCGCGCGGGCACTTACTACTACGCGCCCACCCTGCCCGGCTCACGACTCGGCTACGAGGCTGCCGGGGTCGTCGAGGCGGTCGGCGAGGGCGTGACCGGCTTCGTGCCTGGCGACCCGGTGATGGCCGCGGCCAACTTCGACTTTGGGGTCCACGGGGTGTACGCCGAGCGGGTTGTGTTGCCGCAGGAGTCGGTGGTGCATCGCCTCGTCGGTGCCGACGCCGTGACCTCGGCTGCGGCCTGGCTGACGTACACAACCGCATACGGCGGGCTGGTGGAGACCGCCGGGATGGCCCCCGGCGACCATGTGGTGATCACCGGCGCGTCGAGCGGTGTCGGCACGGCCGCGATCCAGACGGCCCTGCGGCACGGCGCGATCCCCATCGCCACCACGCGCGGCCCGCGGAAGCGGCAGCGGCTCTTGGAGCTCGGCGCGGCCCATGTGATCGCGACGGACTCCGAGGACCTGGTTGCAGAGGTCCGTCGGATCACCGGGGGCAAGGGCGCGGAGATCGTCTTCGACGCCATCGGCGGTCCCGGCTTCGCCGCACTCGGCGACGCCCTCGCCCCCCGCGGCACGGCGGTGCTGTACGGCTGGCTCGACCCGCGTCCGGCACAGTTGGGTCTGAACTGGCCCCAGACGGTGCACATGTACAACAACGGCACTCTCGTGGAGCGTTCCGACCTGCGGCGGCGGGCCGCCGCATACATCGGCTCGGGACTGACCGACGGCACGCTGGCGCCCGTGATCGCCGAGACCTTCGATGGGCTGGACCGCGTTGCCGACGCGCACCGGCTGATGGAGTCCAACGCGCACACCGGCAAGATCCTCGTGACCCTGTAGGGCACAGGCGGCGGCTGAATGGTGATCCAAACGAAACCGCCTAGGACCGGCCCAAGGGTGCAGGCATCACCCAGCCGAAATGCACCAGTTGGCGGAACTCACTTCCGGGACGAGCCGCGGAAGTCTTCCCTCGACGTCCGGGAGGGGGTGCCTCGGGTGGCGGCGGCCCAAGAGGCAAGCAGACGCAGGGCCTCTTCTGAGGCGGTGCCCGGTTCGGCGGCGTAGACGGTGAGGTCGTGTACGGCCCGGTTGGGCAGCGGCAGGTCCAGGGAGTGGTAGGTCAGCTCCAGGTCGCCGACCTCAGGGTGCCTGAGCCGTTTGATGCCGTCGTGGCGGATGCGGACATCGTGTGCGGCCCACTGGGTGCGGAACTCGGCGCTTAGGGTGGACAGTTCGCCGATGAGATCACGCAGTGCCCGGTCGTGCGGCTCGCGCCCGGCTTCGGCGCGTAGCAGCGCGGCGGTGGCGGATGCGGCGGCGTCCCAGTCGACGTAGAAGTGGTGGGCGCCGGGGTCGAGGAAGATGTAGCGGGCGATGTTGGCGCGGCCGTTCTCATGGGCGGTGTGGCTGTCGAACATCGGCGCGTGCACGGCTCGGGCCAGCGCGTTGTGGGCGATGACGTCCATACGGCCGTTGCGCACGAAGGCGGAGGACATTGTCATGGAGTCGAGCAGCCACTGGATGCGCGGCGGGACCTCGACGTCCTTGCGGCGCTGAGGGGTGCGGCGGACGGGCCGGGCGGCCTTGGCCAGGTCGAACAGGTAGGTGCGCTCGTCCTCGTCCAGCCGCAGCGCCTGGGCGACCGCGGCGAGCACGTCCTCGGACACCTCGTTGATGTGGCCCTTCTCCAGCCGGGTGTACCACTCGGTGCTCACGCCCGCGAGGACGGCGACTTCCTCCCGGCGCAGTCCCGGAACCCGGCGCCGACCGCTGGTCGGCAGCCCGACCTGCTCCGGGGTGATCTTGGCTCGCCGGCTGGCGAGGAAGTCCCGGATGTCGGAGCGGTTGTCGGGGCGCTGGTCCATACCTCCACCGTAGCCACGCGCCGCCGTGGAGGGAGGTTGAGCTGGTACCCCCCATAAACGCGACCTTCTCCGCGGGCGCGGAGGCCGGTTTCGTGGGGTCGACAGCTCGACCACGAGCCTGTGGCTCGACTCGACCACGGGCCTGTGGCTCGACTCGACCACGGGCCTGTGGCTCGACTCGACCACGAGCCTGTGCCTCGACCACGACCCCGTACGGAGAAGAACGAATGAGCATGCGAGGAGGGACCCTCCCCGCCCCCGGTGACGTACGCGTCGCAGAACGTGACCGGATGGCCGACCGGCTGCCGCCGGTGATCCACGTGCTGGCGTTGGGCACCTTCCTGATGGGCACGACCGAGTTCGTCGTGGCGGGCCTGCTGCCGGAGATGGCCGGTGACCTACAGGTGAGCGTGGCCCAGGCCGGGCTGCTGATCACAGTCTTCGCTCTCGGGATGGTCATCGGCGCGCCGCTGATGGCGATGCTGACGCTGCGGCTGCCCAGTCGCTGGACGCTCGTCCTGGCCCTGGCCGTGTTCGCCGCCGGTCACATCATCGTTGCGCTCGGTACAGACTTCGCGCTGCTGCTGGCTGCGCGCTTCCTGACCGCGATGGCGACCGGGGCGTTCTGGGCGGTGGCCAACGTGGTGGCCGCACGCGCCGCCGGTCCGGCCGCGAGTTCCCGCGCGCTGGGGGTGGTGGGCTCCGGCGCCATGCTCGCGAACGTCGTGGGGGTGCCGGCCGGTGCCTTCGCCGGGCAGTTGCTGGGCTGGCGTGGCCCGTTCTGGACTCTCGCGGTCCTTGCCATCGCCGCCACGGTGCTGATCGCGCGCTGTGTGCCGCACGACGGCCCCGGCCATCAGCCGGTGTCGATCCGGTCCGAGCTGTCCGCCCTGCGCTCCGGCCGTCTGTGGCTGGCGCTGGCGGCCTGCGCAACCACCACCGGCGGCGTACTCTCCACCTACACCTACATATCCCCGCTGCTGACCGACCGGGCCCATCTCGCGACCGGTCTGGTTCCGCTGGTCCTTGTCGGCTTCGGTGCCGGCGCGATGGCGGGCTTCCTGATCGGCGGCCGGTTTGGAGACGTCCGCCCGTATACGACGACCATCACGGCGGCCGCGGCCACGACCACCCTGCTGTTGGCGGTCTGCCTGCTGTCCGGCTTCGCGGGGCTCACCATCGTGCTGGTCGCGCTGCTCGGGCTGTGCGGGCTCGGCGCCAACCCGGTGCTGATCTCGCTTGCCGTCCGCTTCGCGGGCCAGGCTCCCACCCTGGGGTCCGCCCTGACCGTCTCGGCGTTCAACCTCGGCACCGCAGTCGGCTCCTGGATCGCCGGCGTTGCCCTCGGCTCCCCGCTCGGGGTGACCGGCCCCGCCGCAGTGGGCACGGTCATCGCCGCGCTGACCCTGATTCCCACGGTCGCGATCGCTCGCGTACAGCGCCGCCGTCCGGCGGCCTCAGTCGTACGGGGCACCGGCAGTGCGGGCACCGCATCCGCCCGGACCCCTTGAGTCCAACAAGAGCGCACGGCACCGGAGCCGCCCCCGGCTCGGGCCTCCCGCTGCGCAGACACCAACCACTCAGCAGATACCAACAACCAAGGAGCACCACCGTGCGCGCAACCCTTCTCCACTCCCCCGGCGACGTCCGGGTGGAGGAGATAGCCGACCCGCAGATCACTGCCCCCACGGATGCGATCATCCGCGTGACTGCTGCCTGCGTCTGTGGCTCGGACCTGTGGCCCTACCGCGGCGTCGACTCCGTCGAGGGTCCGATGCCGATGGGTCACGAGTACATCGGCGTCGTCGAGGAGATCGGCAGCGAGGTCGCCGACGTCAAGCCCGGCCAGTACGTCGTCGGATCGTTCGTCGCCTCCTGCGGCACCTGCGGGATCTGCCGCTCGGGCTACCCCTCGTCCTGTGTGAACCGCGTCTTCATGGCCCAGGTCGGCACCCAGTCGGAGCGCGCCCTGATCCCGCATGCCGACGGCACCCTCGTACCGCTGCCGGGTACGCCTGACGCGGACCTGATCCCGAGCCTGCTGGCCGCCTCCGATGTGCTGGGCACCGGCTGGTTCGGCGCGGTGGCCGCCGAGGCCGGGCCGGGCAAGGCGGTCGCGGTCGTCGGCGACGGCGCGGTCGGCCTCCTCGCCGTCCTGGCCGCCCAGCAGCTCGGCGCTGAGCGGATCATCGCCATGAGCCGCCACGAGCCGCGGCAAAAGCTCGCCCGCGAGTTCGGCGCCACCGACATCGTCACCGAGCGCGGCGACGACGGCGTGACACAGGTCAAGGAACTCACCGACGGGCTGGGCGCGCACTCCGTCGTCGAGGCCGTCGGCACCCAGGAAGCGATGCAGCAGGCCCTCCGGTCCACCCGGCCGGGCGGGCACATGGGCTTCGTCGGCGTCAACCACGATGTCGCCCTCAGCGGCGAGGAGCTCTTCTTCTCCCAGGTCCATGTGCTGGGCGGCCCGGCCCCGGTGCGCCGCTTCCTGCCCGAACTGATCGACTTGATCTGGCAGCGGAAGATCAACCCCGGCAAGGTCTTCGACCTCACCCTCCCCCTCGACCGAGCCGCCGAGGCCTACCGGGCCATGGACGAACGCCGCGCCATCAAGGCCATGCTCACCCTCTGAACCCCCTCCACCCGGGCCTGCCCAGTCAGTACCGCCACGCCAGTTGGGCAACGGACGTGCAATTGCTGCCAGGCTCAATGGCAATTGTCGTACGCGTCCTGTGGGGCTGCGCTTGCCGACCTGTTCCGGTTGGCCTACGACGCCAGTGCCTCCAGCGGCGCGGGTCTCGTCGATCAGTGGAGTGATGGCGTACTCCACGGGCGGTGGTGCGCCGGGTGGACGGTGCGGTAATGAACCCGTGCCGCTCCAGGCTCCACTGACGAGCGTCAGCCCCCCTTGCGGCTGCTGCCCTCGACGACCGTCCTCCAGCCGCGCCAGCACCGCCCCGAGGGTCGGTTCCCCGCCGGTCATGTCCTGCGCCGGGCCGCAGCGGTGGCCCCGGTCAGCCGTCGCAGTATCACCGCGGTCATCGCCCCGGTCGGCGCGACCTTCTCCGGCAGCACGATGCCGGCGGCATTGTCGTGCCCGGACGCGGCGAGCACGACAACCACGTTCATCAGGCCCAACAACGTCAACAAAGAGGCGTGACGGTCCGCAGATCACCGTCGGCGACGTTGTGATGGGGGCTGCATGTTTTGCACTCCTGACGCTGAGCTTGGGGACGGCGAGCCAGATTCACGGCGACGGCGGTCACCGGTTTGATAAGAGGCTGATGAGTTGAGTGCCGCACGGCGCGCTTCGGCTAGGATGCGGGCGGCCTGGAAGGCGTCCCGGTCGACGCGACCTCGACCGTCGTCATCATAAGTGATGGGAATGTGGTGGCGCTCCAGCGCCTGCCGCAAGTGCGGCAGGCGCCGCCAGTTCTCGGCAGTCAAACCATGGCGTTCCAATTGCTCCAGCCTGCGGCCTGCGAGGGAATGCCGAATCCAAGTTCCGTCCTCAGTACGCGGGTACCGTTCAGGCCAGACACCAGGATTACGTGCGAACTCGGCGTCAAGGTCAGCGATGAAGGCGTGTTCCCAGCCGGACGGACGCGGTGAAGCGTCCCACTGCATGTATATCAGCTCAGGACCGCCATCATTCGGTTGCACTGTCCGAAGCGGCATCCCGTGGTAATCGAACGTGTCCCGCAATTCCGTCGACATGGTTGCCGCAAGGACTGGGGGCCCCGCTTTCAATGCCTCGCCCAGATCACCCAGCGGGACACGGCGACCGTCAGGCAACGTCTCCACCTCGTGCGCCTGAATCGGCACGCCGTCGTTACCGTCCCGGTCGCAGCGTTGGGGGATTGCGGCGACGAAGTGCCGCGGTTGCAGTCCGCGAGGAGGGAGCCATGTTTCTGGCACAACGATCACTTCCTGTTCATCCAACAGCGGGCGGCACGCACCTGCTTGGCGAGCGCTCACTGGTCCTGTCGCACCCCACAACGGCCCTCGCGGGGGATAGGTTCACCGCACTCGACCGACGCGCTCACGGCAGCCGCCGGGACCCGCGACAGCCTGGCCGGAGCCCCTGTTTCCCCGACCCGCCTGCCAACAAGGGGCGAGGGGATCAGAAACAGCTTGTCAACGGCCAGGCCACGCTTGCGGCCCGGTACTTTTTGCCACATCGCGCCCCGTCGACTCCGCGGGCACCCCGGCCGCCGCGTGCACGCTCTGAGTGTCGAGCACCACCAGGCTCGGGTCCGCCTTCCGCCGCCCCTTCTCCCGCACCTGCCAGAGCAGCAGAGTCCGGTCAGTGCCGTCGTAGCGCCACTTGGTGAAGTAGTACAACACCGCGCCACGCGGCGGCAGGCGTGCGGAAGCAGGTCCCACTGGCAGCCGGTGCGGCCCTGGTAGAGGAGCGCGTTGACGATCTGCCGCATCTCGTACCAGCCCCGGTGGCCGATGACCGAGGAGTGTGCGGCCTTCCACGCGGCGATCACCGGCTCGATCAGCGCCCACTGCTCGTCGGGCAGGTTGGTCTTGCAGGGCTTGCGCTCGCTCACGGTGTTCAGCCCAGCAAGCCGGAGTCCGCCGATCGGGCCCAGACGGCCCGGGCTCCCAAGGCGGAACCGGCCATCGTCGTCCGTCACCCTTGAGTCAATACGTCTCCGAAACCGGCAGAGCGGACGTGTACTCGCGTGATGTGTAGTTCTCCGGAGCCCGCGCGGTCGTAGCTCCTTTTCATTGACGTGGGTGGTGCTGCGGCCGCCGCACCAGCGACTGGCATTGGTCACATGACCGCGTCGGCTCCGGATTGCTGGGGTCTCGTTCGGGTGGTCCGGCGGCGTGGGGCGTTTCTTCGTTCAGGGCTCCGGATATTTCCCATGCGCCGTCAGTGGTTAACTACGGGCGGAATCGGTGGAGTTGGGGTCCTTCAATGGTTGAGGCGCATGGCACAGGAGGTGACTGATGAATCTCGGGTACATGCGCCGCTTCCGGCAGGATCCGCTCGGTTTTATGGAAGACCTCGCCCACCGCAGCCCCACGGGGGTGTTCCAGCTTCCGTGGGGTGGCTGGTGTGTGAGTGATACCGACTTGGCACTCACCGTATTGAACGACCCCGACTTCAACGCGGGGAGGTCTCCATTCTTCGGGGACCTTCTGCCGTCACGATCGGCTCAGATCACGCTCGGGCGCGAGGTACGCCATGCTCTACGCGACTACGAGTCCGACTACCGCGACAACATGGCAAAAGCGGTCGCCCAACTGCCCGCCAACAGCCCCTGGCCCCTCACCGGCCCCGACCTGGTGTTCCAGAGCACAGCAGACTTCCTGTTGCACCCGGATGCCGCGCCTGCGTTGAGGCGGATGATGCATCAAGCGGTGCACAGCGGAGTCCTGGTCCGCCAGCCACTCGTACGGCAGCGGGTGCGGGCAGAGATGGTGCGGGCCAAGCTGGCCGAAGCGACGCTCGTACACGTCGGGGAACGCCGTCGAAAGGGCTGCACCCGACAGCCGCGGGATCTCCTCGATACGATTCTCCACGCCTGTCCCGGCAATTCAACCGACCGGACGGTATCCGACCTGTATCGGGTGATCCATCAGTCTGTCGTACGCAACGTCGGATACGCGTTGGCGTGGTCGGTGCTGCTGGCCTGTCTGCACAGTGCACCGGGCTCGCCATGGCCGTGGCCCACGGACCGGGTCGTACGCGAGGCTGCTCGGTATCGCCCGATGGTCTGGATGGTGGGACGCCGCCTTCCTCGTTCCCAGGAATTCGGCGGCATTCACTTCCGCGCCGGCACGCTCTTGTCCGTGAGCCCTTACCTGTTGCACCACGACGAGCATCGATGGCCCGAGCCGCGGGCTTTCCGCCCCGAGCGGTGGTCACGGCCACAAACGTGCGGCCCCTATCTGCCTTTCAGCTCCGGCCCGTTCACGTGCTCCGCAGCGGCAGTCGCACACAGCATGGTCACTGAAGCACTCGATTGCCTGGGCGAAGGGGCGCACCTAAGCGTCTCAGCCGGTGTCACACATCCCATGGTGACCGACGCTGCCATTCCCCGGCCCTTCGTTCTTCACCGCAGCCCCAATCCCTCGACATGACCCACGTAGCCGAAAGGAGGTGAACACCCATGCTCGCAACTGTCCAGCGTGTCCTCACGAACAAGCCGGCACGCCGCTGGTGGTGGTAGCCGTAATTCCCGGCTACCTGGTGGCCCGGTGCGCGGGCAAGTCCGCCGCGCCGGGCCACCGTGACGCTCAAGATTGAGCTGTAGCCGATCACCGGCGACCGGCTCTTGCCGGTGACAGTGATGGCCCGGCGAGCCACAGGTGGTCGCCCTCCCGGGATGAACCGTCCCCTGCTCGCATACGTGTGCGTGCGCAGACGATTCCAACCCGAAAGGCCAAGAGGCCCGAGAGGCGTGTTCTGTGCGCGGGAGACCACTCACACCACTTCGATCATTCCGACCGCTGCTGTTCGCTCTTCTGCTGGTCGTCGCCGGAGTCTCGGCCGTGACCGCGGCGGAGTTCCGAGAATCCTCCGACAAACGCAAGGACCACATGACCGGGGCGGCGGCCGTTGGTGACCGCGAGCACACCGTCACCTTGCGGAACGAGACGGAGAACCGTATCTGGGTCGGGGCCACGGTGAACGCCGACGGCTCCGCCCCGCTCACCGACCTGCCGGTGCTGGACCCGGGACAGTCCGCCACCGTCACCGTGCCCGAGCGTGCGGGCGCCGGGCACTGGCGTGGCAAGTTCTTCGCCCGCCAGGGCTGCTCCGGAGAGGAGGGCAGCACGTTCCACTGTGCCGTGGGCGACTGCGGGCCGTTCGCCGACCGCTGCACCACCGGCGAACAGCCCGCCAGCCTTGCCGAGTTCAATTTCGATACGGCCGACAAGCAGGCACCTTGGTACAACGTCAGCTACGTCAATGCCGTCTCGGCACCGATCACCATCACTCCCGATGGAGTCGCCCCGCCCGAGAACGGCGGCGAGTGCGCCTCGGTGGGCTGCCCCACCGATCTGCTGGCCCACTGCCCACCGGAGAACCTGACCAAGGACAAGAGCACGGGCAAACCGCAGGTGTGCATCAACCCGAACCGGGACGCGAAGACCGCGTACAGCGAAGCGCTGAAACAGCAGTGCCCCACGGCGTACGGATGGTCCAAGCACGACGCGGAGAACGGCAACCAGGTCGTACGCCAATGCAGCAAGTGCAAGGGCCTGACCGTCACCTTCCACGGCACCGGCACCTCCGAGAAGCCCGAACCCGGCTCCAAGCCGAACCCCGGCCACGACGACGGGCCCGGATCCGGCGACGACCCCGCACCCGCGCACCGCAAGGGCGTAGGACTCAACCCCGTCGACGGCGCCGCCCAGGCGCTGAAGGACTCCGGCGCGTCCTGGTACCACAACTGGACCTCCTCCAGCGACGGCATCACCAAGCCGGAGGGAGTCGAGTACGTCCCGACCATCTGGGGTCCGAACTCGGTCAACGACGCCGAGCTGAACAAGGCCGCGAAGGAGGGAAAGAGTCTGCTGACCTTCAACGAGCCCGACTTGCCCCAGCAGGCGAACATGACGCCCGAGCAGGCTCTGGATCTGTGGCCCCGGCTGGAGAAGACCGGCCTGAACCTGGGCGCCCCGGCGGTCGCCGTCGACGCCGACAAGCCCGGCAGTTGGCTGGACCGCTTCATGAAGGGCGCCGAGAAGCGCGGCCTGCGCGTCGACTTCATCCCGGTGCACTGGTACGGCTCCGACTTCGGGCCCGCCGCCACCGACCAACTGGCCGACTATTTGAAGCGCGTCCACGACCGGTACAAGAAGCCGGTCTGGCTGACCGAGTACGCCCTCATCGACTTCACCGAGCGCACTCCCCGCTACCCGAACGAGCAGGAGCAGACAGCCTTCATCAAGTCCTCGACGAAGATGCTGGAGGGCCTGGACTTCGTGAAGCGCTACGCATGGTTCGCCCTCTCGACCGAGACCAGCCCCACCGGCCTCTACAACGGCACCACCGCGAACGACGGCGGGAAGACCTACCGTAACGACGCCCGCTGACCATCCGCTCGGCCTGCGGTGAGGGCCCACGCCGCTCCGGGAGGCTTCCCCTTCGCCCATGGCGGACTCGCCGTGCCCGGGAGGGCACGGCGAGTCGACGGTTGGGGTGCGGCAATGTCGTAGACCCGGACTGGACTCCGCGCCGGGTGTGTTGCTGGTGCCAGGGCCGCTGGCAATGGCGCTGACCACCGTGGAGCTGCGCCCGCTCTGACCGGCTCGCCGTCAGAGCCCCGCTCGGCCGGGGGCCAGCCACGATCGGCGGACCCACGCTGTCGGCAACAGCCCTCCGCATTGGTCTAGGCCTGAACATGGTTTCCCGCTAACCTGCGCAGCGGCATGTCCCGGGAAGGACTGCTCCCAGGCTTTGCTGTTCCACCCCCACACCACTGGAACAACGAAGGGCCGACCCATGAGACGCACCAGAACCCCGCGTGCCGTCCTGTCCGCACTACTGGTCAGCGGCGCTCTCGTGACGGCCGGGTTACTCCCGACCTCAACAGCGGACGCAGGCCCACGAACCAAGAAGGCCCCCGCGTCCGACGGCGTACTCACCGCAATGCAGCGAGACCTCGGCCTCTCCAGACAGCAGGCCGTATCACGGCTCGCCGCGGAGAGCCGAGCAGCCACCATCGAGAAGAAGGCCAAACGAGCGGCCGGTTCCGCGTATGCGGGCGCCTGGTTCACCGCAAAGAGCCAAAAGCTGACCGTCGCCGTCTCCGACCGGAAGAAGGCCGCAGCCGTACGGGCCACAGGCGCGACCGTCGAACTGGTCGACCGCAGCGCGCGACAACTCGACGCGGCCAAGAAGCGCATCGACGCACTCGATGCGCCCACCGGAGTGACAAGTTGGCACGCCGACTGGAAGACCAACCGGGTCGTCATCGACGTGCTCACCGAACGGCAGCGCGACAACGATGTCAAGCGCTTCCTCGCCCGGGCACGCGCAGCAGGTCCGGTGACGGTGCGGACGACGGAGCACACCCCTGCGCCGCTGGCCGCAGGTACGGTCGGCGGCGACCCGTACTACACCGGAAACGTGCGCTGCTCCATAGGCTTCTCGGTACACGGCGGATTCGTCACGGCCGGCCATTGCGGCGGCACAGGCCAGTCGGTCACTGGCTGGGACGGCACGCACATCGGCAACTTCCAGGGCTCGTCGTTCCCCGACAACGACTACGCCTGGGTGAACGTCGGCAGCGGATGGTGGACCGTCCCGGTCGTCCTGGGCTGGGGCACCGTCCCCGACCAACTCGTCCGAGGCTCGGCCGAGGCCCCGGTGGGCGCCTCCATCTGCCGCTCCGGGTCGACCTCCCACTGGCACTGCGGCACCGTGCTCGCCAAGAACGAGACCGTCAACTACAGCCAGGGCGCCGTACATCAGATGACCAAGACCAGCGCCTGCGCCGAAGGCGGCGACTCAGGCGGCTCCTTCATCAGCGGCGACCAGGCACAGGGCGTCACCTCCGGCGGCTGGGGCAACTGCGGCAGCGGTGGCGAGACGTGGTATCAGCCCCTCAACGAGATTCTCAACCGCTACGGGTTGACCCTGCACACGGCGTGATCCCCCACCTGGCCGATGCGGCGGCACATCGCACACCCGCCGCCGCGTCGGCCCGTCCGGCGCCTCTTGCGTACCCCGCATGGGGGCTGCGCTTGCCCACCCTGCGCCCTGGGGGTACCTCCCGGCCGGAGGCTGGGGGAGCAGACTGCCCAAGCGCAGCAGGGAGACGCACCCCGTAAGGGGCGCGGGGAACTGCGCGACCAGCCACAACACAACCCGCACCCCGCAATCCACAGCCAGGCGCACCCCCTCACCGGAACAACACGCGGCGAGCAAGTAGTCGGCGGCAGGGCTCAGCCCCCGGCGTCCCCCGCACTCTCCCACTGGGAGCGCAGCCGGCCGAGATGGGTCCGCATCCGCCGCTCGGCTCCCTCCGCATCCCGGGCCAGCACCAGGTCGAGCAGCACCTCGTGCTCCTCGGCCGACTCCATGAGCTGGCCGCTCTCCGCGAGCCCGGCCAGCCCGTAGAGCCTGGCGTGGCCGCGCAGTTCGCCGACGACCTCCACCAGGCGGCGGTTTCCCGCCAGTTCGAGCAGCGCCAGGTGGAAGCGGCGGTCCGCCTCCAGGAAGCCGATGAGGTCGCCCGCGCGTGCGGCGGCAACGATCTCACGGGCGACAGGGCGGAGTTCCTCCAGCCGAGCCGGGTCGCCGGAGCGGGCCACCCGCCCCACCGTCGGCACCTCGATCAGCTCGCGGATCGCGACGTACTCGGCGAGATCGCGCTCCGAGAGCTCGGTGACACGGAAGCCCTTGTTCCGTACGGGCTTCACCAGGCCCTCGCGGGTGAGGTCGAGCATCGCCTCCCGCACGGGCGTTGCCGAGACACCGAACTGCGCGGCGAGGTTCGGTGCGGAGTACACGGCGCCGGGGCGCAGTTCTCCCGCGATCAGCGCGGCGCGCAGGGCGTGCGCGACGTGATCACGGATGCTGAGCCGGTCCGGCACAGCGGGCAGCTTCAGCGGACGTTCTGCGGTCATGCGCGCGCGGCTCCTCGGGTGTGATCCAGCCGAGTCTATGTCGGGGAACCGCCAACTACTCCCGGATTCCCGGCCCTTCACGACCCTTCCGCATGACATGTGATGTGTGAAATTGTACTGGACGCACGAGCTCGTGAGCACAAAGCACACCCCCACACACAACTGGAGAGCCAGATGAGCCGGAACGATCGAAGAAGCTCGTTACGCGCACGTCTCACCCGCGCTCTGTGCGCCGGAGCCCTGGCGGTCTCGCTGGGCGTCGGCACGGGCCAGTTCGGCGACGGCGAAGCGGCCCAGGCAGCGCCGCCGTCGCGCGACCGCGACAAGGTGTCGGGCCCCCGGGCCTCGGACGCCGCCGCGGAGGCGGAGCACATACGCGGCAAGCGCCTCGACGTCGAGGACCGCGCGCCGATTCCCGCCTCCCAGGACGCACTCAAGCACCGCTACAACGATCCGGCGGCCCAGCCGTCCCACAAGCGGCCCTCCATGAAGGGCGTGTCGCAGGACACGGCGAAGGCCGCCTGCTCACCCGGCGACTTCGCACAGACCGGCGACGCGCTCGTCAAGCAGATCACCTCGTCCACGACCGAGTGCATCAACACGCTCTTCAGCCTCACGGGCGGGGACGCCAAGGGCGCGTTCCGCGAGGAGCAGATGATCACTGTCGCCAACGCGCTGCGCGACGGCTCCGCCGCCTACCCCGGCGACGGCAGCACCGGAATGCCGCAGATCGTGCTGTTCCTACGGGCCGGCTACTACGTGCAGTACAACCACGAGCAGGACGTGGGCGAGTACGGGCCCGAGCTGAAGTCCGCGATCCAGGGCGGCCTGGACGCGTTCTTCGACTCCGAGCATTCGCACGATGTGACGGACGCCAACGGCGAGACCCTGTCCGAGGCCATCACCCTCATCGACAGTTCCGAGGAGAACGCCCGCTACCTCGGCATCGTCAAGCGGATGCTGGAGGGCTACGACAGCTCGTACAACGACAAGTGGTGGATGGTCAACGCGGTCAACAACGTCTATACGGTGTTGTGGCGCGGGCATCAGCTACCGGAATTCGTCGAGGCGGTGGCAGCCGACCCGAGCGTCCTCGACACCCTGCACACCTTCGCGAAGGACCACCTCGACCTGCTCGGCGGCAAGCAGTCCTACCTCACCTCCAACGCGGGCCGCGAGATGGGTCGTTTCGTACAGCACGACAAGCTGCGCGAGAAGGTGCGCCCGCATATGAAGGACTTGCTCGGCGTGAGCGAGATGATCGGGCGGACTGCGCCGCTGTGGGTCGGAGTCGCGGAGATGGCCGACGAGCACGACAAGGACAACTGCGACTACTACGGCGACGGCGTCTGCGACCTCAAGGAGCGGCTGAAGGAGGCCGTCCTCAAGGACGAGGAGCCGTGCAGCGACAGCGTCTCGATGGTCGCCCAGGCCATGGACGCGGGCAACTTCGATGACGCCTGCACCAGCCTCAACGGCCAGGACGCGTTCTTCCACAAGGTCGCCGAGGACGAAGGCCCGGTCAAGGACGACAAGAACACGAAGCTGGAGGTCGTGGTCTTCGACTCCGACGTCAACTACCGGACGTACGCCGGAGTGCTCTACGAGATCGACACCAACAACGGCGGTATGTACCTGGAGGGCGACCCGTCGGCCGACGGCAATCTCCCCCGCTTCATCGCCTTCGAGCGGCCGGACGGCGAGAAGTTCCGGATCTGGAACCTCAACCACGAGTACACCCACTATCTCGACGGCCGTTTCAACATGCACGGCGACTTCGAGGCCGGGGTGTCGACCCCGACGGTGTGGTGGATCGAGGGCTTCGCGGAGTACATCTCGTACTCGTACCGCGAGCTCCCGTACGACGAGGCGATCAAGGAGGCGGGCAAGAAGACGTATCGGCTGAGCGAACTCTTCAACACGACGTACGAGAACACCAACACGGCCCGCACCTACCAGTGGGGCTACCTCGCCGTCCGCTACATGCTGGAGAAGCACCCGGACGACGTGGACACCGTGCTCGCCTCCTACCGCACCGGCGACTGGGACGCGGCACGCAAGCATCTGACCGAGAACATCGGCACACGCTACGACCAGGACTGGAACGCCTGGCTCGACGCCTGCACGAGCGGCGCCTGCTGACCGTCACCGTCCCCTGACCCGTGGTCCCCGGCGAGCCCGCCGGGGACCACGGCCGTTCGAGGGCGACGATGACGGTCGACCGCGGCGAGTGCCTGGCCCATTGGTCCGCGTCCGAGGACTGTCACGGGTGTATCGATGTGTTGTTCATGGCAGGATCGTCAACGTTGATACCGGTATGCAGGCCAAGTGAGGTTTCGATGCGAATCGGGGAGCTCAGTCGTCGAACGGGCGTCAACGCCCATCAGTTGCGCTACTACGAGGCCCAGGGCCTGCTGGAGGCAGACCGCAGGGCGAACGGTTACCGCGAGTACGACGAGAAGGCCGTGCTGCGGGTGAAGCAGATCCGGCATCTGCTGGGCGCCGGTCTGTCCTCCGAGGACATCGCGTATGTACTGCCCTGTGCGGTCGGAGAGGCCCCGGAGCTGCCCGGATGCCCCGAGTTGCTGGCCGCGATGCGGTCACGGCTGCAGCGACTGGACGATCAGATGCACAGGCTCGCCCAGTCCCGCGACGCTCTTGCCGACTACATCGATGCGGCCGAGCGAATGGGCGACGAGAGCTACCCGCCCTTCGACGACGCCGACCTGGAGCCCGTCCCGGCCTGAGCATCCGGGGCGCCCCGTATTGCGAACCGTTCCGTCCAGCAGTCCCCTGGGCGACGAAGGCTGAGCGCTCTACTTGGCGGTGGTCGCCAGGTAGAGCGCTCAGTTTCAACAGTGGCCTTTCCACCCGAGGCTCAGCTCGTCAGGGAGCGAGCCGCCGAACGGAACAGCCTGGTCATCCGAACTGGCCCGGCTGGTAGTCACCGGCGGGCGTCTGGAGCATGACGTTCCCCCGGTTGAAGGCATTGATGATGGAGATGACACCCACCAGTGCCGCGAGCTGGTCTTCGTCGTAGTGCTTGGCGGCATTCGCCCAGACCGCGTCGGAGACGCCCCCGGCCGCATCGGCGATGCGGGTGGCCTCCTCCGTCAGCTCCAGCGCCGCGCGCTCGGCCTCGGTGAACACCGTGGCCTCCCGCCAGGCCGCAACCATGTTGAGGCGCTCCGCTGACTCTCCGCCATGCACGGCGTCCTTGAAGTGCATGTCGGTGCAGAAACCACACCCGTTGATCTGGCTGGCGCGCAGCCTCACCAGCTCCTGCGTCGAGGCGGGCAGGGTCGAGTCCTCGAGCACCTTTCCCGCAGCGATGATGTGCTTGAAGACCTTGCCCAGAACCGGGTTCGTGAACGGGTTCAGCCGTGCTTCCATGATGCGCTCCATTCGTTGTCCGGCGCCTACACACCTTCGACGGAACAACCCGGCCGCGTTGTGACATGGCCTCCTGTGACGTGTGTCTCTGCCGCCCGAGCCCGGCCTCGAAGTAAGGTCCGGCTGCGCCGGCTCGCGCGCCGAAGCCGTCGCCGGGGTCGAGCCTTCGGTTACGGGGATGTGGGGCAGCCGGAGTCCCAGTCGTCGGGCAGACCCGGGGCCGTTGCGAGGCGGGCAACGGTCTCCTGCTGTGTGGTGGCAAGCACGGTGGCGATACCCAGGGCTTGGGCTGGTGGCAGGTTGACGGGGTTGTCGTCGACGAAGAGACACTCGTGCGCGGGCAGGCCGAGACGGTCGAGGGTGAGCTGATAGATGGCGGGATCGGGTTTCGCCATATGCTCGCGCTCGCTGATGATGTGGAGCTCGGCGATCTCCCAGGCACCGCAGTGCGCGTAGGGGTCGTAGGGATCCAGACCGAAGCTGTTGGAAAGCAGTACGACCCTCAGGCCGCCAGCGCGTGCGGTGCGGGCCAGGTTGATCATGTCAGCGGCAGGTCGTACCGCGCTCCAGACCCGGCCCATGAGGTTGTCGTGATCGGCCAGGCCCATGAGGGCGGCAGTGCGCCGGTTCCACTCACGTTGGGTCATCTCGCCGATCTCCAACGCCCGGTAGTAGCGACGCCCGACAGGATGCCGGTCCAAGGTCTCCCCCCAGGTGCCAGGAGGCAGACCTTCGCTTGCGCACCAGGCGTCGTGTGCCTCGCGAATACCGACAGTCAGAACGCCGGCGAAGTCGAGCAGGAGCGCACGGTAGCGATACGTCATCAAGGACCTCCTTCATCCGACGCCGGGCGGCGGCACAGCCGCGAGCAGGCGGGGAATCGACGTGGCTACCAGCACCGGGGGGTGCTGAGAGGAAACATGCCGTCCAAGGGCTGTCCCGTAAATCGTCACTTGGCATCGACTTCCAGGGGCCGTACATCAGCGTGTCAACTCCGATTGACGCGCTTCAAGCCGTCAACCTACATTGACAGGATGGGGAATCAAGTGCTGCTTGTCTGCGGGATGGCTGCTGGGCCTCTTTTCACCGTCGCGCATCTCTGGGAAGGCGCCGGCCGTGTGGGTTACAGACCGTTCCGCCATCCCGTCAGTTCGCTCGCCCTCGGCCGCGCCGGGTGGGCGCAGATCGCCAACTTTCTCGTTACGGGCTTGCTGTCGCTGATGTTCGCCGCTGGTCTGTGGCGTGTTGGGCCTTCGCGCTGGGGTGCCGTGCTGATCGGCGTGTGGGCGGTCGGTCTGCTGGGCGCAGGTGCTTTCCGAACAGATCCGGTGAGCGGTTATCCTCCCGGCACTCCTGATCAGCTCCGGCGTCCCACCCGCGCAGGGGCCATGCATGATCTGTTCTCTCTCATCGGATTCCTCTCCCTCGCTGCGGCCTGCTTCGTATTCGCCCTGTCCAACTCGCCTGGGTGGGCCGCCTATTCGATCGCCAGCGGTGCGCTCTTCGCAACGACGATGGCGCTGGCCAGTGCCGCGTTCGACCAGCATCAACGGTGGGTCCACCTCGGCGGATTGCTCCAGCGCATATCGCTCACCATCGGCTGGACCTGGCAGACGCTGCTCGCCGTACGCGTCCTGCACACCTGACCGGAGCGCAGCAGCCTGAGGAAGGCGGCGTATGGGTCCGGGTTCTGGTCCGCCGGGTCATCGAAGCGGTGCCGTTCCCAGTACGCGAGCGGCATGGTGGGAGCCTTGCTGAGGGCCGGGGGCGCGGGGTGGGGTCAGTGGACGTGTTCGGAGCCCAGTCCGCCGGCCCACTCCAGCAGTTCGGGGTCAGCCAGGCTGGTGCCCAGCCAGTCGTGGTCGAGATCGGTTCCGGGAAGGGACGGTACGACGGCCACGTAGAGACCGGCAGCGCGCGCGGAGGCGATGCCTGTGGCTGAGTCCTCGAAGGCGACGGAACGCTTCGGAGTGACGCCGAGTGCTTCGCACGCCGTGAGGTAGAGGTCCGGTGCGGGCTTGGGTGACTGCACCTCGTCGGCTGCGAACGAGTAGGTGAAGTAGTCCATGAGGCCGGCCGATTCCAGGGCTATATCCAAGAGTTCTCGCGGGCTGTTGCTGGCGACGGCTATGGGGACGCTCGCCCGGCAGGCGCGTACCAGTTCCACCGCTCCGGGGAGGGCCGTGGCGCCCCGGGCCAGTTCCTTGCGGACTCTTTCGAGGAGTTCGGCAGCGATTTCCGCACCGGCTGCGGGCCGTCCGAAGTAGTCGGCCATCGCCTGCCCTGCGGCTTCCAAAGTGCGACCGATGACCAGGGCTTTCTGCGCAGGGCCGAAGCTCTCGCCGTGTGCCGCGAAGACCGCCGTTTCCGCCACAGTCCAGCAGTCTTCGGTGTTCACCAGGAGACCGTCACAGTCGAAGACCGCGCCCTCCGTGCCGGTGGGAAGCGAGCGCATGAGAGTTCCCTTTCGCCCAGAACGATGCAACAGGTGACCCGCTCGACGGGCGCCGGAGCAGGGTGATCCCGAGCGATCACCCTAGGCCGGAGGGCATGGGACTTCTACAATTCTGCCCGATATCGGGCAGAAATCTGTCGATATTGGGGTTCCTCGAACCAACTTGGCAGATTCCTCCGGGGGGCGCTTCGATATCGCCACCACCCCCGGCCTGCGGGTCGGGTAAGCAGGTGGCCGCCTCTATGGTGTGATCTCGCGAGAGACCGACGACCAGTTCGGAGTTGCTATGCCGCCGCTGATGAAGCTCAGCGCGATAACACTTGACTGCCCCGACCCGCTGGCGCTGGCGGCGTTCTATCAACAGGCCACCGGTCTCGAACCACACCCGAAATCCGACGCCGAATTCGCCGGTCTCAACGGTGAGCACGGTCTCTCCATCGGATTTCAACGGGTCGCCAACTACCGGCCTCCCAGCTGGCCCGACCAGAATGTCCCCCAGCAGCTTCACCTCTGCTTCGCAGTCGACAATCTGGACGAGGCCGAGGTGCGGCTCCTTGAGCTGGGCGCCGGCAAGCCGGATCACCAACCGCACGAACGCAGGTGGCGGGTCCTCACAGACCCGGCTGGTCACCCCTTCTGCCTGGTGCCCAGAGACTGAACCGGCCCCGCCGCCGACGCCACGGCAGGCACCAGCCGTCTCAGCGCAGTAGTGCCCCGCGCAGCCTCAGGCCGTAGTAAGCGCGCAGGCGGTGCAGTTCCCACAGGCCCACTGCGGTCACCGACACCGGCGCGCCCACGAGCATGATCATCCGCAGGGGGCCGGGAACGCCCGCGTAGGCGCCGGTGAACAGGTCGACGATCAGCATCTCCCACACCACGGTCATCGCGATCAGTGGCGGCACAGTCTCGTGGATGTCGGCCGTGCGGAAGACGTGTACGAGGCTCATCGCGACCCCGTAGATCACAAAGGGCAGCACCCAGACGATGGTGATCACCGTGGCCGTATGCTCAAGGATCGTCATGGGCAGATTTCCCGCGAAAAGTCCGCTCCCGAATCCCGTGAGCACCTGCAACGGGAACAGGAACATGCCCGCGAATATCGCGACGATCGCACCGAACGGCCGGGCAGCCCGCCGCAGCAGTTCCCTGCGTTGTGCCGGCCGGGCGAGCGCGACCAGCACCCCGACAAGTACGGGGAAGGTGACCGACAAAGCCAGAACAGTGATCCATGACTGATCGAAGCGGGCTTTCGCCACGTCGCCCAGGTTCTCCGCGAGGCGGTACGAGAGCGACACCCAGAGAAAGGCACCCAGACCCACCATGGTTCGGACCTTCTGGATGCGCTTCACCCTGGCGTCCTCGACCCGCCCCTGCCGCGTCGGCAGGAAGACCCGCCTCCCCACCCCGATCGGCCCCACCGCACGCCAAGCCCGCGCAAGCGGCCCGACCCGGCGCACCGGAATTGGATGTGGAGGGTAGGGATACGGGGGCGGATACGGTCGGCCGGCCCCAGGAGGGTACGGATAGCCGGGCGGCGGGGGCGGCGGGTTGTACGGACCAGGCGACACGGGATGGTTGCGGTGACCACCACGGGGCGGCTCCCCCGGCAAACCCCCACCGGCCATCTGCATCGCTCCCTCGTTCAGTCCAAAGCTCCACCTGGCGCCGCAGGATGCGCGACTTCAAGACATCCGACATGCAGAGCGACTGAATGGTTGCACAACCTCCGGGAGGCCGGTACCGGGGTACGGGCACCGCGCTACGGCTCGCTACGAGACGGCAAGTTGAACCGCGGGAACGGCAGGCCAACCTGTCCAACCAGAGGACATCGCAGTCCGCTGTGTCGGCCCTATTCCCCCGCTGAGGTGTAGGGCTGGAGAGCCGTACGAACCTCGGTGGGCATCTCCCTCTTGCTGTGGGTCGCGGGGTCGGTGAACACGTGTCGTACTTCGCCTTCGGCTATGAGCCGTTCGCCGACCTTGAACGCCGGGCGCACGATCATGCTGGTCGTTCCGAGATGGGTGATGGGCATCTCGATGTCGAGCAGCTCATCGAAGCGGGCGCCGTGGCGGTAGAGAAGCCGCGTTTCTGCCACGACCAGGTCGGCCCCGCCCTCGACCATGGAGGTGTAGTCCCCGAGGACTTCCCGCCACAGCTCGGTCAGGGCGACGTCGTAGTAGAAGAGATAGTGGCCGTTGAACACCACGCCTTGCTGGTCACACTCGCTGTAGCGCACTCGCAAGCGGTGCGAGAAGAGCTTGGCCATGGGGAGATCGTAGTTGGACCGCACTGATGAACGAGGTGCGGGAACCCTTGAGGGCCGATTCCGAGTCCCAAGTCCCAAGTGCCGAGCCGTCCGGCGGCGGTCGGGGGGTCCCTCCCATGACCGACCGACCGGTCGGTGTGCGCGAGTACATGCCTTCCACGCCCCCTTCAGCCTGCGGAGCACCCTGTTCCGCTCAATGAACGAGGTGCCGCTGCGCCGTTTCCGTACGTGCAACCGGGCCCCACTCCCCCGGCGTCCGCGACTGCTGACATGACCCCCGGCCGCCAACAAGCGGCGGATGCTTATGATTCAGCTCCGTACATGACCCGGAGGGAATCGAAGTGATGGACCTGTCCTCGGACACTGCCAACTGCGAAGGCATAGGCGAGACTTGGCGGTTCGGTGTCCTGGCGGGTGAAGCCGTTCTGGACGTAGCCGATGAGGACCTGGCGGACTTCGAGCAGGCAGCTCACCGGATCGCCGAATCTCATGCGGAAAGGGAGCTCGACGACCCGCATCTGTTGACCGCTGCCGCTGTCGCAAGTCGCAGTCTGCCCACCTTCCTGTTGGAGCAGCTGATTCGTTTCCGGGTGACGGGAAATGAGCCCGGAACGCTGTTGCTGCGGAATCTCCCGGTTGAAGCCCCACTGCCCCGGACTCCCGAGGACGGAAGGTTCCAGGGCCACTGGTCCACGCTCCCGCTGAGCACACTCACCCAGTTGGCGATCATGAGCGTACTGGGAGACACGGTGTCCTACGCGGACGAGAAGGAAGGGCGACTCGTCCAGGACATCTGCCCGCAGCCCGGAGCCGAAGAGCGCCAGGAGAACTCCGGCAGCGTCCTGCTGGATCTGCACACCGAGGACAGCTTCCACCCCTACAAGCCCGACTATCTGAGCCTCTACTGCCTGCGCTCGGGACCGGACCGCGGCGCCATCACCGTGACGGGATCGATCAGGGCGGCTCTGCCGCTCCTGTCCCCGGTCTGCGCGGCGACGCTCCGTGAGCCGATCTTCCGCACTCAGTTCAGCAGTTCGTTCGCCGGAGATGCGTCGGCTCCCCGCCACACTTCGCCCCTGCCGGTACTCAGCGGTCCGGTCGACGATCCCGAGCTGCGCGTGAACTTCTTCGGGACGGAGGCGGTCGACGAACGAGGGTCCACAGCGCTGGACGAATTGCGCGGGGCGGTCGAAAAAGTGCTGTGCGGAGTGTTCCTTCAGCCCGGAGACCTGATCCTGATCGACAACCGCACCGCCGTACACGGCCGTACGGGATTCACCCCCGGCTACGACGGAGCGGACAGGTGGCTCCGGCGTTCTTTCGCCGTGACCGACCTTCGGCCCTCCCGAGCGCTACGGAAGCACGACTCGCGGGTCTGCGCCCCGGTCCGGTGACCACACCTCCCCCTCGGCTTCACCGCGTGGCCGCCCAGGCGTACCAGGAGTCGGTACGCCTGGGCGGCGGCCCCTATCCGTTGTTCCGGTAAGGGGGTGCCCCTGCCCGACGCTTGCGGACTGCGGGTTCGTCTGTGGCTTGTCGCACAGTTCCCCGCGCCCCTTCGGGGCGCGTGCTCCCTGCGCAGCTTGGGCAGTCTGCTCCCCCGAGCTCTTCGAGCAGGGGTACCCCCAGGGCGCAGGGTGGGCAAGCGCGACTCCAGCGCGCCGGACGCCCAGCGCGACTGCCGGGCGTCCCCTCTATCGGTCAGGGCGGCACCGATGTCGCCGCAGGCGAGCCGGCTGCGGTGAGCGCGGCCAAAAATCGATCTGTCCAACCCTCGGTCTGCCAGGTACATACCAACCGGGGGAAGGAAGGCGCCACTGGGTGAGTGGCGAAGCGCTTCGGCAGCGGAACGCCCGACAGCCGGCGGCGCCCGCCGCGACCCGCCCGCCCCTGGACCAGCACCTCAGCTCCGCCTGCCAGTCGGACTCGGACCGGAAGACCACTCGAAGGGTACGGTCATGTCTCGAAGATCCCTCAAGGCCCAGATCATCGCGGCGACGTTGACGGCATTGTTCGCCGCCACGTTCTCCGCGCAGCCCGCTCATGGCGCACCCGGCGTCATCGCCGACCCGCCTGACGACAAGATCGTCATCGACATCGCCACGGTCAACGGCTCCGGCTGCCCCGAGGGAACGGCCAAGGTGGCGGTCGCGGAGGACAACACGGCCTTCACCGTCACCTACAGCGACTACCTCGCCGAAGTGGGACCGAACTCGTCCCCCACCGACCGCCGCAAGAACTGCCAGCTCAACCTCATCGTGCGCGTACCGCAGGGCTTCACCTACGCGATCGTCAGCGCGGACTACCGCGGCTACACCTACCTCCAGCCCGGAGCCAGTGGCCTGCAGAAGGCGTCGTACTACTTCCAGGGATCCTCCGACACCGCGGCCACCAGCCACCCCTTCACCGGCCCACGGGACGGCAACTGGCAGGCCACCGACTCCACGGACTGGGGGCAGTTGGTGTGGAAGCCCTGCGGCGAGCAGCGCAACTTCAACGTCAACACGGAGATACGCGTCGACGCCGGCAGCTCCGACCCGGCCAAGACGAGCTTCATGACGATGGACTCCACCGACGGGAACATCAAGACGACCTACCACTTCGCCTGGAAGACATGCCCGTCCTCCTGACGCCTCGCCAGCGGCCGCAGTCGCGCGGATGACTCCGCTCCGCGCCCGTGACCTGGCCGGCCCGATACCGGCCAGGTCATCCCGAGAACACGGCGGGCTCCCGCCGTACGCCGCGGAGCGGGCCGCCGCGCCGTAGAGCGAAGCGCTGCGCGGAGAAGGGGGGTGCTGTGCGCCCCGGCAGCGAGAACGAACAGGTCGCCGCGAACCTCCTCACCTCCGGCGAGAACCGAGGTCACCGTGCCGATCCGCTCCATGGGTGCCGTCGCCGCCCGGTGCCCATCCATGGCCTGCCGGGTGGTGAAGACCGGAAGCTAGCCTCTGCGGTGGTGCTCGAAGCTCACGCCGTCCTCCTCGTACGCGTCGAACAGGGCCGGCGTCCGTTCGTTGGGCGAGGTGAGGGCATCTATACCGTGTGCGAAGTCCCGGGGATCGGGTGGCCGGGTCAGGGGAGAAATTTGTCGGCCAGGAGGCGGGCGAGGGCCCAGTCCTGCACGGCGACGCCGACGGATTTGAAAACGGTGCGCTTGCCGTACACGGCGGCCGGGGCGGTCAGTGCGGTGCCGAGCTCCGTGAGGGCGTCCTTGGTGATGGCCCCGGCTTCGAGGGCGTGGATGACCTCGCCGGACTCCTCCAGGATCGCGGCGAGTTCGTCGATGACGACGGTGCTGTCGGCGAGCAGTTCGTCGGGGAGTTCGCGCATGGTGGGGCGGTAGGCGCCGATGGCATTGACGTGCACCTGGGCCGGTAGCGCCGACTCCGGGAACAGCGGGCTGGTCGCGTTGGTCGCACAGCAGACGATCTCCGCCGTCCGCACGGCAGCTTCCGCGTCGGACGCCGTACGGAGCTCCACGCCCGGCAGTTCAGCCTCCAGCGTGTCGACGAGGCGCTGGGCGCGGGTCGGGTCGGCGTTCACCACGGTCAGTTGCCGCAGCGGCCGGACCGCGTGGACGGCGCGGACCTGGTCGGGAGCCTGTCCACCGGCGCCGATCAGCGTCAGCCGGCCGGCCTGGGGCGGGGCGAGGAGATCGGTGGCGACCCCGACCACGGCACCGGTACGCAGAGCAGTCACCGCTCCGGCGTCAGCGACCAGGTGGTCGGAGCGGCCGGTCTCACTCCAGGCCACAGTGCCCGCGATGGCGGGCTCGCGCTCGAAGTTCACGCTCAGCGTCTTGAACATGGCGGACGCAGTCGGCCGGTGATGAGCCGACATCACCAGGAACTGCCCGTCCCGCAGCGCGGTGCGGGTGGGCATCTCGAACTCCCCGCCGGCGAGACCGACGAAGGCGCGCCGGACGCTCTCGATCGCCTCGTCCATCGTCACGGCCTCGCGAATCTTGCGTTCACCGACGGTGATGGTCTTCATGGCGCCCCCTCACTTCTTCGGTCGGCGTTCTCGATCTCGGAGGGGAGTAAGGTATGACACCTCATACCTCTCAGCAAGTAGACGCGAGCAGCCGCCCTGGCGTCACGTGTTATGCATAAGGCGTGACAACTCCTCACTCGCCGGCAGCCTCCACCCGCAGCCCGCAGCTGAAGGCGGTCAGCCTCCGTCAGCAGGCGCGGGAGGCGCTGCGCACCCGGATCGTGCTGGGGCAGATCGAGCCCGGGCGGGTGGAGAGCGTCATCAACATCGCCTCAGAGCTGGGAGTTTCCGTCACACCGGTCCGCGAGGCAGTCATGGATCTCGCCAATCTCGGCATGGTGGAGATCATCCGCAACCGGGGCTTCAGGGTTCCGGTGCTCACCGATCACGACCTCGAAGAGATCTTCTGCCTGCGCACCATGCTGGAGGTCCCGGCCATGGTCCAGCTTGCCGGGCTTGCGGAGCGGGCGCCCGTGACGCGGTTCCGGCAGTTCGCCGAGCAGATCACCGACGCCGCGCGCGAGGGAGACCTCGTCTCCTTCCTGGACCTGGACCGGCAGTTCCACATCGGACTGCTGGAACTGCTCGGCAACCGCCGTCTCGTGGACATGGTCGGCCAGCTGCGCGACCAGGCCCGTATGGAGGGCCTCCAGAAGCTGGCGGACCAGGGAGAGCTGACCCAGTCCTGCGAGGAGCACATCGCCATCGTGGACGCCGTCGCCGCAGGCAACGCCGAACTGACGGAAGAACTCGTACGCAAGCACCTGACCCACAGCCGCGGCATCTGGGCGGGCCGGACCGAAGACGGCGGCCCAGCCGAAGACGGCCGGACCGAAGACGGAACGTGACACCTCCGAGTACCGCCCGACGAACGCCTCCTCCTCGGCCTGCCACAGGACAGCCTGCCCGAATTCCCTCGTCGGAGTGCCGCAGCAAAGGGATACGACCGCTCACATCGGGCATTTACCCTCCGAAGCTGAAATGTTGCTCTATGTGTTCGCTGGAGGGCGGATGGCACCCGGGACTCCTCCCAGGCATATCGCTTGCATCATGGACGGCAACGGCCGCTGGGCCCAACACCGCGGACTGGAGCGCACCCACGGCCATATGGCCGCCCGAGCTGCCGTCGAAGCGATCCTGGACGGCGCGTTGAAGGAGAAGGTCGAATGGCTGACGCTCTTCGCCTTCTCCACAGAGAACTGGTCGCGCCCCGAGGAAGAGGTCAGCTTCCTGGTGCGCTTCCTCACGCAGCATCTCATCGGCCGGGAAACCCAGTACATGCACAGGCGCGGGGTGCGGCTGCGCGTTCTGGGCAGTGAGGACCCTCGCATCCCCGCGCAGGTGATGGACAAGCTGCGCGAGACAGAGGAACTCACCCGCGACAACAGCACCTTGCAGCTGAGCCTGGCGTTCAACTACGGAGGCCGCCAAGACCTGTGTGACGCCGCACGCTCCCTGGTCACCGAGGAAGTCCCGGCCGAGGACATCACCACGGAGACCTTTGCCCAGCACATGCAGATGCCCGAACTGCCCGACGTCGACATGCTCCTGCGTACCGGGGGCGAGCACCGGCTGTCGAACTTCCTGCTGTGGCACTGTGCCTACGCCGAACTCGTCTTCCTCGACGTACTGTGGCCCGACTTCCGCGACTCACACTTCCGGCATGCCCTGGAGCTGTACCAACAGCGCCGGCGCCGCTTCGGCGCCCTCGACCCGACGGACGCAGCCGCCGCAGCCGCCTCGGTGCCGGTCAAGAGCCCCGCTCTCCCGCCCGGCCCTGCCACGTTGCTCGGCCTGCCCACGGCGATCGCCTCCCATCTCGGCACCACCCTGTGGGACGGGCTGCGGGAGACAGCCCGCTTCACCGTGCACCAGCTCACCACCGATTCGGCGAGGGCCGGGCGTTCGAACCAGCCCTCATGACCGGGTCCGGCCTGACACTGCTGCGTGAGATTCTGACCCAGGCCGTGCCCTGGCAGCGCACCCTGCACCTGGCCGGAATTCCCCGGGGCCGGCTGCGCCGCGACTACACCGCCGCAGCACGCCTGGCAGCCCGCCGGTACCCGGGCCTCTATCCCCCCGGGCACCTACTGAGCCCGCCCGCCTGGCAGCCCCACTTGTTCGCCGTGGGCGCCGTCATCGTCCACGCCGACTGCCTGGCGGATGTGCTGGCGCACCAGTACGACCCGACGCTGTTCGACGCCTGGGCCGACGAGGTACGGCAGGGGCTGGCAACCGGCCGCGCCGAACGACCCTACCTGCGGGCCTTTCTGCACACCGCGCACACGCAGCCCATCAACCCTGCCGACGTCCACGACTACCTCGCGGGACAAGCCCAGCGCCTGGGGCTGACGGGCTACGCCACCGAGCAGGACCACCACGACAACGTCGACCGCAGCAACATGCCGACCGCCCGCATTCTGCTCGGCGCATGCCGGGCCCCGCCGCACCCCAGTAACGAGACCGCGTCGAGACTGGCCTTCGACGCCGCGCAGCGCTGGGACGACCTCGCCGACCTGGCCGACGACCTGGAAGCCAGCCGTGACACCCCCGCCGTCCGAGCCCTCCTCGCCCATGTTTGCGGCAAGGCCCGCGCCGCCTTCCACGCCGCCCAGGCCGCCCTGGACGACGCCGACCCAGCAGTCCAGTTCCTCTACCGTCCCGTTCTGCTGCTCCTCTCCCAGGCCATGAACGGCCTCGAACACCAGGGCGCCGCGCTGCTCCGCTCCAGCCCTCTCTGGCACTTCCGGCTCTCGCCCACCCAGCTGATCGATGGTTCCCTCCGCACCCTCCAGCACCGCCTCCGCCTCACCTGACCCGCCTCACCTGACCCGCCCCCGTCAGCGCCGGAGCCGCCCCTTGCTGAAGCCCGGATGTGCGCACATCGAAGGGCCCTGAGGGTCTTCCCCGGCTCCGGGCTATCTTGTTCGGGCAAAGGACGTTCCTGAGACCAGCCCAGCGTCATCGCGATCGCCCTCAGCTGCTTGCCTCTTCGTCGTAGCTTCGGGGGAAAGGCCGTCCGGTCAGTGGAACGGGGCGTCGCAGGCGGGGAGTTGAGTATGGGCGCACAGGATGCGCAGGACACGGCCAAGCGGCTGCGGGCGATCAGCAATGAGCTTTCGGACCGTTTCTACGAGCGGGCCGACGTGGTGCGGACGCTGGTGGTGACGCTGCTGGCCGGTCAGCACTCGTTGGTGCTCGGCCCTCCGGGTACGGCGAAGTCCGAGATGGCCAGGGAGCTCACCGGCCGGGTCGAGGGGGCGTCCTACTGGGAGATCCTCCTGTCGAAGTTCACCGCGCCGACCAGGATGTTCGGCCCCATCGACGTCGCCGCGCTGGCGCGTGGTGAGTACCGCCAGATCTACGACGGCCGTGCCACGACAGCGCATATCGCGTTCATCGACGAGATCTTCAAGTGCTCGACGGCGGCACTGAACGAGACGTTGGGTTACCTCAACGAGCGGATCTACCACCCCGAGAGTGGCGGCGAGCCGATCCGCTGCCCCTTGATCGGTGCCATCACGGCGAGCAACGAGCTGCCCAGCGGCGAGGATTCGGCCGCGATCTACGACCGGCTGCTGGTGCGGATCGAGGTCGGGTACCTGGCAGACCCCTCGAACTTCGCCGCGCTGGTCCGCTCCGCCGTCGGCCGCCCGGAGACACCGATGCGGACCACCATCGAACTGGCCGCGTTACAGCACGCCGTGACCGAAGCCGTCCCGGCGGTGGATGTCCCCGACGTGATCGTGGACGCGGTGTGTACGTTGCGGGCCGCCCTGCGCCGCAAGGAACTCATCGCCTCCGACCGCCGCTGGCGGCAGGCGGTGGGCCTGCTCCAGGCGTCCGCGTACCTCGACGGCCGCCCGGCGGTGGCCGAGAACGACCTGTCGGTGCTGACTCATGTGCTGTGGGACTCCCCCACCGAGCGTCCGACCGTCGAGCGCGAGGTGCTGCAGCTGGTCAACCCGGACGCCAAGGAGACACTCGACCTGGCCGACACCATCGAGGAGTTGGAAGCCCAGCTCGACGCCATGGCCGGGCAGTCCCGCGAGGCGCTGAGTGAGTGGGTCATCAAGAAGGCCCACAACAAGCTCGCCATGGCGGGGAAGCGGCTGGAGAAGCTGCGCGAGGAGGCGGCGGGCGCCGGCCGGTCGACCGCGACCATCGACCGGGTCCTCGGCCGCCAGCGCGCCGTCCGCGCCCGCGTTCTCACCGAGGCCCTCGGCGTGGACGCGAGCATGGTGCAGGCCCAGCTGTGAAGTCCGGGGGGGATCAGGACCATGGGCGAGGAACCGGACAACCTCAACGAGCCGGCGAGCCGGGCGGAGAAGTGGCCGGGCCTGTCCGCCGCGGCTGCCGAGCAGCACACCGCGGTCGTGGTCGCGGACCGGTTCGACCAGATCGCATGGCGCGACACCTATGCGCAGTCGGCCGGGCTACGTGAGCTGGCCGAGGAGCTGAACGAGCGCTACGACTACGCCACCGATCTCCTGACCGATGCGTTCCTGGCCGCCTACAAGATCGGCCCGCGGTTGCGCGAGCGCGCGGAGATGGACCCCTGCCGACTGGTCAACCACCAGGTCATCACCTCTCTGACGGCGTCGGTGGAGTTCGTCGAGCTGCGCCGGGAGACGGTCGGCGACCCCTACGCCGCCGCCATGAGCGTGCTCGCCCAGGCCGCCGAGCTGCGTCGGATGCTGGAGCGCTCCCGGGAGGCCCAGGAACGGGCCGAGCACGCGAAGAAGACCCAGCAGGACGCCATGGGGGTACCCCTGGGGGCACCTCCCGGCCGAAGGCTGGGGGATGAGCCCGGGGCTTGGGACAGCGGGGCGACCGCCGTGGGCGAGGCGCTGCGGCAGACCGCCGACGGGGCGGACTGGTCAGCCGGGGCCGGCACCATGCCGGGCCCGGCGGCCGACGCCGTACAACAGGCGATCGAGGCTGCCGAGACCGCTGCTCAGCTGGCCGCCCAGGCCCTCGCGGCTGCGGCTCCCGGCATCCGTGCTGCCGCGCGGAATGCCTCGGCGAAGGCCGCCGAGGCCGTGCGGGAGGAGGCCGCGTTGATGCGGGCATGGGGGGTCGATTCCGGCCAACTGGAGCGGTTGTCGTACGACCGACGCGCCCAGCTCGCCGAGCGGCTCCGCACCAGCCGTCTCGCACATTGGGCCGAACTGATCGGCCGGTTCCGGCAGATGGCCGGCGGCGAGCGTGCCCGCAAGGTGGAGAACGCCACCGGGGAGCTGGTCGGCGTCACGCTCGGCGACGACCTCTCCCGCGTCATCCCCTCCGAGCTGGCGGGCCTCGGCCTGCCCGAGCTGCGTGCGGTGTTCGCCACGCGCTACGCCGCCGGGGAGCTGATGCTCTACGACAGCCAGGGAGAGCAGAGCACCGGCCAGGGCGCCATCATCGCGTGCGTGGACACCTCGCACTCCATGTACGAGGCCGGTCCCGGCGGAGTCACCAGGGAGGCGTGGGCAAAGGCGTGCGCCCTGGCGCTGCTGGATCAGGCCCGCCA
Source organism: Streptomyces sp. CA-250714 (assembly GCF_050936705.1). Taxonomy (NCBI): domain Bacteria; kingdom Bacillati; phylum Actinomycetota; class Actinomycetes; order Kitasatosporales; family Streptomycetaceae; genus Streptomyces; species Streptomyces sp. CA-250714. Next base: position 971,858 of record NZ_JBNJMI010000001.1, read on the forward strand.
CGCCAAGCGTGACTTCGTCGGCATCCTGTTCTCCGCCGCCGACAAGATCCAGGTCTTCCGCTTCCCGGCCGACCGGCCCGCCGACATCGCCCAGGTCCTCGACTTCGCGGAGACGTTCCTCGGCGGCGGCACCAGCTACCAGACGCCGCTGACAGCGGCCGGTGAACTGCTGGAGGAGGAGTTCAACGGCGCTGCCCGTACGCGCGGCGACGTCGTGCTGCTCACCGACGACGAATGCGATGTCACAGAGGAATGGATGCGCGGCTGGAAGGACGCCAAACGCCTGCTGGGCTTCCGCGTCTTCGGCGTGGCCATCGGCGCCCCGCCAGCCGCCGAAGCCGGCTCTGTCCTGGACGCCCTGTGCGACAACCTTCGCTCCGTCGAGGACCTCGGCGACGTGCACGCCGCCGCCGACCTCTTCCGCGTGATCTGACCCCGCCGTCGGCTGCCCCGAGAAGGTCGGCATAGAGGGCTGGGTGAGGTTGTTGATGGCCCGTCATGTGGAAACCATGGTGAACTTTTCCTCCGGGCCGGTCATCGAACCGCGTACGGCACGGGAAAGTCGAGCCAGGGGGCGGGGCCCGGCTCCCCGCACGGGGCGTACATTCACGATGGGATGATCAGGAAGTGGCGGCAGTGAGGGAACAGCAGCAGGACGCGGTGGGGGCGACCGAAAGGTCCATACGGACCGGGTGTGTCCGAGCGCGCATGGACAGAAGCACGCGCCTCGCAGCGGTCGTTGCGGTGGGGCTGGCAGCGGTCCTGCTGACTGGATGCGGCAAGGAGGGGGCGGGTACGTCCGCGCCCAAGAAGGTGGCCGGAGAAGCAGCACCCGTGCCCGGTGACTCCTCCAAGGACAAGTCGGGGAAGAAGAGCGCCTCCCCTTCGTCGCCGTCGAAGTCCCGTAACGGCGACAAGGAGGACCGCGAGGGGCCGCCCGACTCGTCGGGGAACGACGGCACGAGCTCCTCCGGGTCGGCGACGGGAGGCTCCGGGCCCGGGACACCCACGTCCGCCTCGTGCAGAACCTCTGATCTCGCGCTGAGCACCGCGAACGGCATGGGCGAGGGCAGCCTCCTGGTGAACTTCAGGAACACCGGGTCTGCCGCTTGCACCCTCAAAGGTTTCCCCGGAGTCGACCTCCAGACCGAGGGCGGCGGCTCCCTCAACGCCGCCCGCAACAACGCCGCGGCTCCGGCGGTCAGCATCGAACCCGGCGAGGCAACCCACTTCACCCTCAACTACCCGCCGAACGACTCCGGCGGCAGCGGCGTGGACGTCACCGGTCTCGTGGTCACACCGCCCAACGAGACCACCTCGAAGACCGTGCCCGCCAGCATCAACCTGCCCGTCTCCGACAGCCCCGACTCCTCGATCACGGTGAGCCCTGTCGGCGCCGGCTAGGCAGTGTCCGTAGTTCCGGTATAGGGGTGCTCCTGCGCCCGACGCGCGCCGCGCCCGTTCGGGGCGCCCCCCCTGCACTTGAGGAAGCAGGGCTGGCAAGTGCTGCTGCACGCGGGGCAGTTGTGGTTTTGTAATCAACAAGTGAAGGTTCGGGGCTGGTTTCCGAAATATGCCGATGCCATGATTCCCTCACCTGGCCGACAGGTTCTTCACGGGATGGGCCAGGGGGACACCATTCAGTGAGAGAACAAGGAAATACAGATGACACGTGCAAGACGTGCAGGGACCGTCGTCGGCACGGCTCTCGGCGCTGTCGCCGCTGTCGCCTTGACGGCGAGCCCGGCCAACGCCGTCGCCGCCTGGGGATCGACGACCAATGGTGAGGGCAGCGGCTTCTTCGAGAACTGGCCCAACCGCCAGAACTACCCCGACCTGGCCGGCGCCCAGGACAAGAAGAAGGACGGGCTGAGCGTCGTGATCCGCTGGGAGTCCGACCGGGGCACGAAGGGCGAGTGCGCGGACCGGAACGGTGCGAACAACGGCACCAAATCGTGCACCGTCACGGGGCTGAACCAGAGCGGCTACGTGACTTTCAAGGTCTGCGCGAGGAACTACAGCAACGACATCGGGTACATCAACTGCTCGTACCCGGACAGGCACCCCCTCACCCCGTGAGCCATCGCCTCCCCGGCGGTGTGACCTAGCACAGGTCACAGGGCACGCCGCTGAGCCAGGCCCCGAAGGACAGCAGCAGATGCTGTCCTTCGGGGCCTTCGCCCTCTACCCCGCCGCCCGGCCGGTGAACGCCGAGGGCGATCGCGCGGTCAGCTCCGTACTCCGGGGACTCATAGTTCGTCCTGCGAATTATAAAAGAGTCCGGTGTTACCCTGGCCGAGTGGATAAGCATGATGATGGACAGATGGGGGTTGCGGACGCGCTGGTGCGGTGCTCGTACTTGGTGAATGTGGTGTACGCCGAATCCGCGCGGGAGCATGGACTGACCTCGCAGCAGGGGCAGTTGCTGTGTGTGCTGATGGCACGGTCGTACGGCATGAGCGAGTTGGGGGCGACGCTGAGGCTGGCCAAGTCGAGCCTCACCGGTCTGGTGGACCGCACCGAGCGCAACGGCCTGGTGCGGCGTGAGCCGGATCCGCAGGACACGCGTGCGGCGCGGGTCTCGCTCACCGCGCACGGCAGCAGGCTGGCAGGCGAGTTCTACGCCGTGACCTGCAGGCGGATGGAGGAGTTGCCGGCGAACCTCAGCCATGACGAGCGCAACACGCTCACCAGCCTGCTGGGCCGCGTCGTGCTGGACAACGAGGTTCCGGTCGTCTTCTTGAAGTCGGACGAGGGAGCCCCTGCCGCCCGCAAGTGCTGAAGTCGGCACCACGCCCTCCGCAGGGATTTGTGGTTCGTACTACGAACTAATATGGTTCGCAGTACGAACTTACTTCTTCGTCTGTCTGTGGAGCGTGAAATCATGAGCCGTACAGTCGTGGTCATCGGTGGCGGCTACGGGGGCGCCGCAGTTGCCAAAGCTCTGGAGTCCGAGGCCGATGTCGTCCTCATCGATCCTCGGGAGGCATTCGTCAACGCGGCCGCATCGCTGCGGGCGCTGACCCGGCCCGACTGGGCGGGCAACATGTTCTTCCCCTTCGAGACGCTGCTCACGCAGGGCACGGTGATCCGCGACCGCGCTGTCTCCGTGGACCCGGGCGGTGTCACCCTCGCCTCGGGCGAGCGCGTCGCGGCGGACCACCTGGTCCTGGCCACCGGCTCCAGCTACGCCTACCCGGCCAAGCCCGACTCCGACTCGGTCGGTGAGGCGCTGGACGACCTCCGCCGTACGCACAAGGAACTGCTCCAGGCCGACAGGGTGCTGATTCTCGGCGCCGGTCCCGTCGGCCTGGAACTGGCCGGGGAGATCAAGGAGTTCTGGCCGGACAAGCACGTGACCATCGTCGACCCGGCCGAGGAGCTGCTTCCCGGATTCCAGCCGGAGATGGTCGAGGACCTGCGCGGCCAGCTCGACGCCCGGGGCATTGAGGTGCGCCTCAACACCGGCCTGGCTGCGGCGCCGAGCACCGAGGCCGGCCGGGCCGGCGCGTTCACCGTCGCCACCACCGGCGGGGACCGGATCACGGCCGACATCTGGTTCCGTGCCTACGGGACGAGCACCAACAGCGACTACCTGGCCGACGGCAAGCTCACGCCCCGTACGCCACAGGGCCAGGTTCCCGTGACCGCGCTCCTCAACGTCAAGGGGTACGACCACGTCTACGCGGTCGGTGACATCACCGATGTCGCGGAGGCCAAGATGGCCGCCAACGCGATGCAGCACGCGGAGGTCGTCGTCGAGAACATCACCGCCCAGCTGAACGGCGAGCAGCCCACGGCCACTTACGAGCCCTCGCCCTTCCCCGCGATCCTGCTCCCGCTCGGCGTGAACGGCGGCGTCGGACAGCTGCCCTCCGACGAGGGCCCCTCCGTCGCACCCGCCGCGATGGTCTCCGAGTACAAGGGCGCGGATCTGTTCACCAGCCGCTTCATCGAACAGTTCGGCCCCACCGCCTGAACCGCTCCCGCCAGCCGCGCCGAACGGGACCGAGCCCGCGCCCGGGGCGTACGCCGGTGATCCGACCCGGACGCTGAACGCGAGCAACGTAGGCGCTCGCGTCCGGGGCAGTCGCCGACATCCCCATGGCACGACGGTGCAGCCGCGGACCCCCCCCCCGTCGCGGAACGACCGGCGACGTAACCCATCGAATGAAAGGCAGAGCATTGTCTGTTCAAAAAGTCGTCTTCGGTTTCGGCGCGCACAGCACCATCGACGACGGGCCGGAGTTGCTGCGTACGGTGCAGCAGGCCGATCGCGACGGGCTCGACCACTTCTCCCTCTCCGACCATCCCTACATCGGCGAACGCCTGGATGCCTACGCCTCCCTCGGCTTCCTCCTCGGACGCACGGAGCACATCTCGGGCTTCGCCAACGTCACCAACCTGCCGACCCGGCCTGCTCCCATGCTGGCCCGGACGGTGACGACGCTCTCGGCGCTCTCGGGCGGCCGCATCGTGCTCGGTATGGGGGCGGGAGGGCTGTGGAACCGGATCGCCGCCATGGGGGTGCCACGGCTCTCACCGGGCGAGGCCGTGGACGCCTTCGAGGAGGCGATCGTCCTGGTCAAATCGCTGTCGGGCGGCGGTCCGCCGGTCACCTACTCGGGGCGCCACTACCAGGTGGACGAGATCGAGCCGTCTCCGGTGGCCGCACCCCCGGTGTGGGCCGGTTCGGTCGGCCCGAAATCCTTGGCTGCCACCGGCCGGGTGGCCGACGGCTGGATCCCGGGCCATGCGGCGGATTGGCTCAGCGAGCGCTACCGGACATCGCGCCCTGTCATCGACGAGGCGGCAGCGGCCGTGGGCCGCGACCCGCGCGAGATCCGCACGGTCTTCAACTTCACCGGACGCATCACCGACCGACCGCTGCCAGCCACGCGTGCTGCTGACGGGCGCTGGATCGGCGGCTCCGTCGACCAGTGGGTCGAGGAATTGACCGGCGCCGTCCTGGAACACGGCGCCTCGGGCTTCACGCTGTTCTCTGCAGAGGGCGGAATGCAGGATGCCGTCTCCCTCCGCCGCTGGGCCGGCGAAATCGTTCCAGCCGTACGGGAAGCGGTCGCGAGGGAGAGCAGTCGCCCGATCCGGCGACGAGGAGCCGCATAGTAGTCGATGAACACATACAGTGCCGCCAGAAGGGCGCCCAGGTCGGAAGTCACACTCAGGCCAACCGGCGCCCTTCTCCCTCCTCTGGGCATGGCCGCCAGCTCTGCTTTCAACGTGTTCAACGCATCCGCGCCCTCTGCGGGTTGCCGTCTTCCTCTTGCCAGTGAGACAGGTGGAAATACGGGAGGGCCGCACGGTGGTACGCGGCACAACCACCCATCGCGCCACCCGGCGATGCCCAGGGACTGCGTCACGGCGCGCCGGGTACGCGGACGCGAGGAGGACAACGGCTCCTGCGGGCGTGGCGCCGCGTCGGGCGGGCTTGCGGAGCGCGGTTGGAGGTCCGATGAGCTACACGACAGCGGTAACTCCGGGGGCACTCCCGTTGATCGGCCATGCGTGGCCGTTGATGCGCCGCCCCATGCGGTTCGCGGGGTCATTGTCCGGCCATGGTGATCTGGTGGAGGTTCGCCTGGGTCCGGTGCGAGCCTATGTTCCCTGCCATCCCGACCTGCTGTGGCAGGTGTTGACGGACGACCGTACGTTCGACAAGGGAGGTCCGTTCTTCGACCGGGTGCGCAGCACGATCGGCAACGGGGTCGGCAGCTGCCCGTACCACCAGCACCGCAGACAGCGTCGGCTCATCCAGCCCTCCTTCCACCCCGAGCGACTGGAGCGGTACGCGACGGTGATGGAGCAGGAGGCTGCCGCGCTGACGGACGACTGGGAGGACGGGCAGGTCGTCGACGTCTACCGGGCCTTGTACGGCACCGCCCTGCGTACGGTGCTGCGCAGCCTGTTCGCCACACAGTTCGACGCCGAGGCGGTGGCCGGGTTCCGGGAGTCGGTGGAGACGGTGCTCAACCAGCTCACCGCCCGGATGTTCCTGCCGCGAACGCTGCAGCGGCTGCCGCTGCCGGTCAACCGCAGGTTCGACCGCGCCGTGGCCGACCTACGGCGCGGCATCGAGGACCTGGTCGCCGAGTACCGGCGTGGCGGCACGGACCGCGGAGATCTGCTCTCCGCTCTCATCGCCGCACGCGACGAGACAGCACCCGACGAGGCCGCGCCCGACGAGGCCGCGTCCGACGAGGCCGCGTCCGACGAGGCCGCGTCCGGCGGCGGCAGCCTGGGCGACACCGAGATCCATGACCAGGTGCTGACCATGCTGGCCGCCGGTTCCGACAGCGTCGCCGCAGCCGTGTCCTGGGCGCTGTACCTGCTCGACCGCAGCCCCGAAGTGCTGACCCGGCTCCACCGGGAGGTCGACACGGTGCTCGGCGGCAGGCCCGCGAACGGCGGGGAGGTGCCCGATCTGCCGTACACAGGGCAGGTGATCACGGAGGCGCTGCGCCTGTATCCGCCGGGCTGGCTGTTCACGCGTGTGACCACCGAGCGGACGGAACTGGGCGGGCACCAGCTGCCACCCGGCACCACCGTGGCGTTCTGCGCCCCGGCGGTGCACCGGCGCGCGGGGCTGTATGACCGCCCCGATGCCTTCGACCCGGACCGGTGGCTGCCCGAGCGCGCCCGTGCCCTGCCCAAAGGGGCCTTCGCCGCCTTCGGCGGCGGAGCCCGCAAGTGCGCCGGTGACGCCTTCGGCCGCACCGAGAGCACGCTGTTGCTCGCCACCATCGTCGGCCGGTGGCGGCTGCGACGCGCTCCCGGCAGCGACGTCCGCCCGGTAGCCCTGTCCACCGCGCTGCGTCCCCGCCGTCTGCTGATGGAGATCTCCGCCCGGGACGCGCGTACAGCGGAGGACGGGCAGTCATGACCGCCACGGCATCCCACGTCAAGGCCAGGCACCCCATGGCAACGCCCCCAGCACCCCACCGCGAGGCACCGCATGCGAACCGCCGACACGCTGGTGATCGAACTCCCGCCCCGCTACTGCCCGCTGCCCACCGCCCGGCACCCTGATGAGGCCGTTCTGGCGCGGCGTACAGCCGACTGGATCAACCAGTTCGCGCCAGGGCTGACACCCCGGCAACAGACCCGTATGCGCGGCAACGACTGTCCCGGCTTCTACGGGCGGATCATGCCCCGGGCCCCGGCCGACCGGCTGCAACTGGCGGTGGACTGGTGCACTTTGATGTTCCACGTCGACGATGTGCACGACGAAGGACCCGCCGCCGATCGCGCGGGCCGGTTCGCGGACCTGGCCACCAGGCTCGTACGGGTTCTGGAGGCTCCCGACGCGCGGGTGGGCAGGCCCGAGGACATTTTGACGCCGCCGACGCGGGAATTGGCGCTCCGAGCGCACCAGTGGGCCACCCCCACCCAGATACGGCGCTGCGCCGAAACACACCGAGCCTGGTTCCTCGCCATGCTGTGGGAGTTCGGCCACCGCGCCGCACAGACCACACCGGCGCTCAACGACTACGCCCACCTACGCCAGCACACCGCGGCGGGCGCCGCCACGCTGGTCTGGTCGGAGATCATCGACGGGGAAGAGATACCCGACCGGGAGCTGTCCTCCCCTCTCGTGCGGGCCCTGACCGAACTCGCCTTCACCACCGCCGCGTTCGACGACGACCTCTTCTCCTACGGCAAGGAACTGTGGGTGGCCCGCGCCGAAGGCACCCCGCCATCGGGACTCGGCCTTGTGGAGATCCTGCGCCGGGAGCGCAGCTGCTCCCAGCGCGAAGCACTGCAGGTTGCAACGGAGTTGTGCAACCGGCTGACCCACCGCTACATCGAGCTCCGCGAACGGGCCGCCCCACGCGCAAGCGGCCCCCTGCGCGCCTATCTGGACCACCTCGACCACCTGCTGCCCGGAAACCTCGAATGGGGCCTGAACGCCGACCGCTACCGCAATCCCGACGGCCGTTCACCCGGTGCCGTCGTCACCACCGGCTCCTTGACGCAGGCCCCACCCGCCGACACTTCCCCACCGCCGATCCCCTCCATCACCTGGTGGTGGGACCCCCTCCACCAGTGAAGCACCGCGAAGCCAAGGAGGCCTCATGAGCCATATGAGCCACGTGGGTCATATGAGCCACATGACCCCCGCAACCGCGGCCGACGCCTTCCTCGCCGAGACCCGCAGCCGCGTCGAGACCCTGCTGAACGGCTTTCTGGCCCACAAAGCGCGCACCGCCGCCACCGCCCCTAGGAAGGAACTGGTCGAGCTGCTCGGCGAGTTCCTCCGCGGAGGCAAACGCTTGCGCCCATTGCTGTGCATGACCGGCTGGCACGCCGCCACCGGGGAAGGAGACCCCACCCCGGTCACGCGCCTGGCCGCCTCCCTGGAGCTCTTCCATGCCTTCGCTCTCATCCACGACGATGTCATGGACGCCTCCGACGTCCGCCGCGGACGCCCCACCGTCCACCGCACCCTGGCCGGACGCTCGCCCAGCACCCGCGGCGGCGACGTGGCCGAACGGTTCGGCACCAATGCCGCAATCCTCCTCGGCGACCTCGCCTTGACCTGGTCCGACGAACTCCTGCACACCACCGACCTGCCCGAACCCCGGCGCGGCGCCGTCCTGGAGTGCCTGGACACCATGCGCACCGAGGTCATGACCGGGCAGTATCTGGACCTGCTCACCACCGGCGGCTCCGCTCCGGACATCGATACGGCCCTGTCCGTGGCCCGGAAGAAGACGGCCTCCTACACCGTCGAACGCCCCCTGCACCTCGGAGCCCTGCTCGCCGATCCCCCGCAGTCCGTACTGGAGGCGTGTACCGCCTACGGCATTCCCCTTGGTGAGGCATTCCAACTGCGGGATGACCTCCTCGGCGTCTTCGCCGGTCCGGGCAGGACCGGCAAGCCCTGCCTGGACGACCTGCGCGACGGCAAGAACACCGTCCTGCTCTCCCTCGCCTTCGCACGCGCCACCCCTGCGCAGGCCGACCGCCTGCGCGCCCTGGTCGGCCGGCCCGGTCTCACCGAGGAGACGGCCGGGGAGATCCGCGCCATCCTCACCACCACCGGAGCCCGCGCCGGCGTCGAGGACATGATCAACGCCAGACACCGCCAGGCCCTGTCAGCCCTTGAGACCGCCCCCTTCCCGCCCGCCGCCACCCAGGTCCTCACCCAACTCGCCGACAAAGCCGTACTCCGAGCCCTCTGATCGCCGCTGACCACTCATTCATCCAGGTGGTGTCCGGCGGACTTTGCCGGGCCCTCTCCGTGGCTTGTCGCGCCGTTCCCCGCGCCCCTTACGGCGCGCGTGCTTCCGTTGGTTCTTGAACGCACTGCGGTCTGGACCAAAGCCTTGACGGCTCGATGCGGTGCGCTTACAACAAGTCTTCAAGAAAGTCCGGAGCCTGCCGCCCGCACCGCGTGCACTCCGTTGATGTTTTGTCATGCGCAAGCCCTCCGTCCACTCCCCCACGAAAGGACGGGCTGACGTGAGACTCTCCTGGCGAAGCCGCACCGCTGTGTGCGGTGTTTCCCTGTTGTGCTGCGTTGCCGCGACGCTGCTGCCCACCGCCGCGTCGGCGGCCGACGGCAAGGACACCGGCCGCACCGGCACCGGCACACAAGCGGTCGTCTTCTCCGACGACTTCGACGGACCCGCCGGCGCTCCGGTCGACAGCGGCAAGTGGCAGACCGAAACCGGCGACAACGTCAACAATCATGAGCGGCAGTACTACACCCCGGGCACCGACAACGCCGCGCTCGACGGCAAGGGCAACCTTGTCATCACAGTGCGCAAGGAGAACCCCGGCAACTACCAGTGCTGGTACGGCAGGTGTGAGTACACCTCGGCGCGGCTGAACACCGCGGGCAAGTTCACGCAGACCCACGGCCACGTGGAGGCGCGTATCAAAGTGCCGCGCGGCCAGGGGATGTGGCCGGCGTTCTGGATGCTCGGTGACGACATCGGCAGCGTCGGCTGGCCCGCCTGCGGGGAGATCGACGTGATGGAGAACGTCGGTTTCGAGCCGGGTACGGTGCACGGCACCCTGCACGGTCCGGGCTACTCCGGATCGGGCGGCATCGGCGCCGGATACACCCTGCCCGACGGCGCGGACTTCGCCGACGACTTCCACACCTTTGCCATCGACTGGTCCCCCGGCTCCATCAGTTGGTCGGTGGACGGGCACGTCTACCAGACGCGTACGCCCGCCGACGTCGGCGGCAACCCGTGGGTGTTCGACAAGCCGTTCTTCCTGACCCTCAACCTCGCCGTGGGCGGCTACTGGCCCGGCGACCCGGACGGCTCCACGAGCTTCCCGCAGCAGATGACCGTCGACTACGTGCGGGTCACCACCAACGGCTGACCCGCACCGCCCAGGCGCCCGCACCCCCTCCCGGGTGCCCGCACTCCGGCCCAAGTGCGGGCACCCGGCGGTCGCGCGCCCCCCAGTTGACTCAGGCCGTCTTGGGGGTGGCGCGCATTCCGATGTAGACGCAGGGTGTGCCGTCGGCCAGGTGGGAGAAGACGACCGGGACCGCTTCGGGGCCGAAGGAGCTGCCGCAGGCGGCGAACACGGTGTCGGACACGGGAATCAGGTCGGCCTCCAGCGGCGGCGAGAAGTCCTTCATGCCGTCGACGAATTCATAGCGGATCCGTGCGCTGCCGTCGTCGTCGCGGCTGATCGTCGTGATCACGCCTTCCCGCCGGTAGGTGCCGACCATGGGGCTGATGTCCACAGCGGGCGGGTTCGCCGGCGGAGCGAACGGCTCGGGCATGCGCACCGCGGCCAGTTCGCTGAGCAGTTCACTGAGCAGGTCGTGGTAGAGGCCGTTGACTCCACCGCCGTTGGTCAGCAGTACGACGGCCACCCCGGCGTGCGGCACGACCCGCAGGAACGAGTGCTGGGCGACGGCGCTGCCGTCGTGCCCGAATCCGGGGGTGCCGTCCCAGTCGTAGAGGGTCCAGCCGAGGCCCCAGCCGTCGGCGGAGACGGTCCATTTGTCGGGGCTGTCGACGACGCGGCGCTGCATGGCGGCGACGGCGTCTGCGGACAGCACGCGTGTGCCGTCGGGCGCGAGGCCGCCGTCCAGGTGCATTTTCGCGAAGCGTGCGACGTCGCCCGCGGAGATGATGACGCGTCCGTAAGGTCCGGCGGAGCGGGGCATCAGGTCCCATGCGTGCGCGGGTTCGGGTTCCTGGCCCGGCTCGCCCAGGTGGCTCATGGCCGTCCGGAAACGCAACGCCTCCTCCGGCAGGGTCACCGAGTGCTCCAGGCCGAGCGGGGTGAACAGCAGGTCCCGCAACGCCTTGTCCCATGTGGTACCGGTCACGACCTCGATCACCCGGCCCAGCACCGCGTAGCCGACGCTGCTGTAGGACAGCCCAGTGCCGGGCGGGCAGTCGAGGGCCACGTCGCCCGCTGCTTCGACGTAGCGGGCGAGGCAGTCGTCGCCCCGACCGGAGTCGTAGGTGAAGTCGCAGGTGAGCCCGCCGGTGTGGCTGAGGAGCTGTCGTATGGTGATGGCCTTGGTCGCCGCCGGGTCCGGCGTGGCGAATTCCGGCAGCACCTCGGCCACCGGCGCGTCGAGGTCGAGCGCGCCGTTGTCGACGAGCCGCATCACAGCGGTGGCCGTGTAGACCTTGGCGAGCGAGCCGGACAGGAAGACGGAGTCGGTGGTGACCTCGACGCCGGTGCCCCGGTGCAGGACGCCGCTGGCGAGTTCATGGATCTGTCCGCCGGTCAGGACGGCCAGCGTGGCGCCCGGAACGTGGTGGGCGGCGCACAGGGTGTCGAGGCGGGCCTGCCAATGAGCATGGTCGAAGTTCATGATCTCTCCAGGTTTCCGGGCAGGACGGGGCAGCCACCCGGCACGGAACCGGCGGCAGGCGACCGTGGGTTGTCAGAGTGTGGAGCGCGTCAGGATTTCCGGGCGGCGCGCAGGGCGTTGACGCGGGATTGCCATTCGCCCGTGAGGGCGGGCATCTTCTCGGCGAGGAACTTGGCGAACTCGGCCATCTCCTCCAGGCGGGCCCGCCGCTCGGCGGACTCACCGCTCATCACTTCCAGCCCTCGGCGCGCCAGCGCGTCGAGAGCCGTGTACTCGGCCTGGTTGTCGAGCAGTTGTTGCCAGACCTCGGGGTCGAGGCGCACGCGGTCGACTCGCTCACCCGCGGCGCGCGTCCGCTGGATCCATGACCAGGCTTCGAGCTCACCGATCGCGCTCGTCACCGCGGTGCGGCTGGCCCGCAGGGCGGTGCTGATCTCGGCGATGGTCTGCTGCGGGGGCTCGCACAGCAACAGCCACCCGATCACTCGCCCGGTCATCGGCGGCAGACCGTACTGCCGCGCGAAGTGGCGGCCGGCCTCGTCGGCGAATCCGAGCTCCCAGTCATCAGCCATGACCAGGAGATTACGTGGATGACTGAGATGACGCAAATTTGCGTCATCTCAGTCATCCATAGCGTACCCGCGCCGCTCAACCCGCCCCGTGCTGCGCCGCGGCGGTTCCGGGCCGGTGCGCACGCTCGTTCCGTGCCGCGACCACCCGGCAGGACGGTAAGGGCAGCCGCTCACCCGCCGGCGCCCAATCCGCGCACAACTCGTCGACCACGCGGCGCGTCACGTGCGGCATGGCGATCAACTGCGCCCGCTGTCCCTCCACCGAGAGACGCCAGCGTCGGCGCACCTCCTCCGGTGGCCGGTCGAACGTGACGGCAAGCGCGTGCGGCTGCCGCTGCGGGCGCGCCCCCACGGCGGTCAGCGACGCCATCGCGTACTCGGCGGTGTCCTGGCAGCGGTGCACCAGGTCGCGCAGCCCGGAGGTGCCCAACTGGCGCAGCCGCTTCCAAAGCAGCACAGCGGCCAGCCCACTGCGGGAGCAGGCCAGCGTGTGGTCGCGGGCGCCCACATACTCACCGACCGGAGAGCTCGGCAGCAGGCTCCGCCGGGCCAGCACGATGCCGCACGGCACCGGAGCGCCGAGGAACTTGTGACCGCTGACCGAGACGCTGTCCGCGCCGTCCCGGAAGTTCCAGGCAGGCGGCGGAGAACTGAAAGCCGCCACGATGCCGCCCAGCGCCGCGTCGCTGTGCACATAGCAGGGACCCGCGGCGCCGGCTGCTTCCCGGAGCGCCGGGACGTCGTCGAAGGCTCCGCCCATGGTCGTCCCGGCCGTGGCGAGCACCACCGCGCCCCGGGGCGGGCGTCCGGCCGCGGTGTCCTCGCTGCGCTGGGCCCGGCACAGCGCGGCCAGCGCCTCCGCGTCCATGGTGCCGTCCGGTCGGCAGGGCACGGTGACCAGGCGCATCCGCAGCAGTTCGGCCGCTTTGCGCACGCTGTAGTGCGCCTGCGAGGAGGCGTAGAGGGGCGCGTGCTGGAGCTGCTGGCGTCCCACGTACAGCCCGAAGGTGACGCCTTCGCTGCCGCCGTTGGTCACATACCCGTACGTCGTGTCCGGGTCGCCCTGCGCCAGCTCGGTGAACCAGGTGATGACCTCGCGCTCGAAGTCCTTCGTGTGCACCCCTGAGGCGTCGTCACTGTCGGGGTCGCCGACGTTGTTGGCGAGGGCGGCGAGCAGATGCCCGCTGTCGGAGTCGTCGAAGGCCATGTTGCCGGGGAACCCCAGGAAGTGTTCCCGGGCTTGCGACAGCCGTCGGGAAACCTCCCGCAGCGCCGACGCGGTCTCCTCGGCGGGACAGGGCTTCTCGCCGATACTCAGGTTCGGGTGCGACAGTACGCTCAACTTCGGGTTCCTCGCGTCAGCGCCGGATCGTGGCATGCAGGGCCGGACATGGGTGGGTTCAGTGGTCACTGCTGTGGGTCGAAGCCCGGCACGAGCGGGCGGCACAAAACCGGTTTCCGGTCTCCTCTCCTCCGGCGTCGCACGGCGGTCGGACGACCGCGACCCGGCGCAGGGGCGGGTGCGATGAGCTCATAGGTGACCAGCGGGGCTGGAGTGGCGTGAGTGAGCATGGACGCTGACCAATCAGTGAATAGTCCGGGTCTGGTGGCAGGCAGGCGGCCCGGTCTCGGCGGGCCGGCGAACGAACCGTGATCATCTGATGGAGCCAGGCGCACGGCAAGGCATTGTGACGGGCGGCGCGAGCTTGGGCCGCAGATGTGGCGGGTGGGCCACATCTGCGACCTGCGGGGCGTCGAGCTCAACTCAGGTGACGGGCAAGGTCGGTGGAGCGACCGTCGGGCACCGGCCGTTCACGCTGCTCTCTAGGGCGAGGGTGCGTCGAGGCGGCTCAGCGGTTGGTCCGGAGTCTCTGCGGCGGCCGCCAACAGCCGCACCCAGCGTGTGAAGAGGGCCTCGATCGTCGGCCGTTCGAACACATCGGTGCTGAACTTGACCAATCCCTCCAGACCGGCGGGGGTGCCGTCGGCACTCCGGCGTTCGGTCAGCCCGATGGAGAGGTCCTCGTGTGCGGTTCCCGCGTCCACTGGGACGTCCCTCACCTGCAACCCGGGTGGCTCGAACTGGTCTTCCGGGAGGTTCTGCAGCATGAGCATGACCTGGTAGAGGGGGCGTTGGGCGAGGGATTGTGTGGCGTCGTCGCCCGCCACCAGATGGTCGAAGACCACGTCCTGGTGTGCGTACGCTGCCAGTGCGTTGTCGCGGACCTGCTCGACGAGTTGGGTAAAGGTCGGATCACCGGAGGTGTCGGTGCGCAGGACGAGGATGTTGACGAAGTAGCCGACGAGGTCGTCGAGCGCCTGGTCGGTGCGACCGGCAATGGGGGAGGCCACGGGGATGTCGGTGCCTGCGCCGATCCTGGTCAGCAGCGCGGCCAGACCCGCGTGCAGCACCATGAACAGACTGGCGCCGGAGCGGCGGGCCAGCTCGGTGAGGGCCGTATGCACGTCCGTGTCGATCCGGACCAGGATGTCGGCACCGCGGTGTGAGATGGCGGCGGGGCGTGGCTTGTCGTACGGGAGCTTCAGTTCGTCGGGCATCCCGCTCAACGCGCGTGCCCAGTGGGCGAGCTGGCGGTTCTGCAGGCTCTCGGGGTCGGCTGGGTCCCCCAGCAACCGCCAGTGCCACTGCGTGTAGTCGGCATACCGCACCGGCAGCGGCTTCCATACGGGCTCCTCGCCCCGGGCGCGGGCGACGTAGGCGGTCGTCAGGTCCCGGGTCAGCGGCGCCATCGACCAGCCGTCGGCTGCGATGTGGTGGACGACGATCAGCAGCACGTGCTCTGTCGGCCGGAGGGCGAACAGTTCCGCACGCAGCTGCGGTTCGGCGGCCAGATCGAACGCGTAGCGGGCGGCTTCCGTCAGCCGTTCCGGCAGCTCCTCCTCACCGATCGCGGTCATATGCAGCCGTGGCCGGGCCGCTTCCGCGTCGAGTACGTGCTGGATGGGCTCACCGTCTGCCTCGGGGAACACTGTGCGCAGGGGTTCGTGCCGGGCCACCACATCGGCCAGGGCCCACTCCAGTGCCCTGTTGTCGAGCCGACCGGTCAGCCGCAGTGCCAACGGGATGTTGAACGTGGGGCTGGGCCCCTCCAAGCGGTGCAGGAACAGCATCAACTGCTGCCCCGACGACAGCGGCATCCTGTCGGGGCGCGGCATGGGAGTCAGCGGGCTGCGCGCGGGCTGCGCGCCGCCGTCGAGGCGCGCCGCCAAGTCGGCGACGGTGGGAGCTTCGAACAGGGCGCGCACGGTGAGCTCCGCGCCGAGTGTGCCCCGGATGCGGCTGGTCAGCCGGGTCGCGAGCAGCGAGTGACCGCCCAGCGCGAAGAAGTCGTCGTCGACGCCGACGTCGGACACCCCCAGCACCTCGGCGAACAACTCACACAGCACCTGCTCTTCCGGCGTACACGAACCCCGACGCACCCCCGCGGCAGCGGTGGCATCCGGGGCGGGCAGCGCGGCCCGGTCCAGCTTCCCGTTCGGCGTCAACGGCAGCGCGTCCAGCCGCACGAAGGCCGCCGGCACCATGTGGTCGGGGAGTCGCTTGCGGAGGAAGGTACGCAGCTCGGCCGGAGCCGCCTCAGCCCCGGGAACGGGCACGGCGTAGGCGACCAGACGTACGTCGCCGGGGCAGTCCGCACGGGCGACCACGGCGGCCTGGGCGACCTGCGGGTGGAGGGTCAGCGCCGTCTCGATCTCGCCCGGCTCGATACGGTGACCGCGCACCTTGACCTGGTCATCGACGCGGCCGGCGAATTCGAGCCACCCCTCAGGGCGTCGGCGGCACAGGTCGCCGGTGCGGTACATCCGCGTCCCCGGTGGCCCGTACGGATCGGCGACGAAGCGCGCAGCGGTCTGCCCCGGCCGACGCAGATAGCCGCGCGCCAAGCCCGCACCGGCCACATACAACTCGCCGACCACGCCCGGTGGCACAGGCCGCAACGCGCCGTCCAGCACATAGGCACGAGCGCCCGGGACCGGCAGCCCGAGCAGCGGGGTGGCCGCGTCGTCGAGCCGTGCGCGTACGGCGTCCACGGTGCATTCGGTCGGCCCGTACATGTTGTGGGCCGTCAGTCCCTCCACAGCCCGCAGCTCCTGCCACAGCCGCGCGGGCAGCGCCTCGCCGCCGAGGACGGCAACGCTCGGCCGCCATCGCTCGCTCGTGAACAGTCCGTGCTCGATCAGAACCCGCATATACGAAGGTGTGACGTCGACGGAGTCGATCCGGTGGCGGAGGAGCCAGGTCGCGAACCGGTCGCCGTCGGCGTAGGTCGCACCGTCGGGCACATGCAGTTCGTGTCCGGTCATGAGGGCCGCCAGCTGGGCCCAGGAGGCGTCGAAGGAGACCGAGGCGGTCAGCGCCACCCGCAACCGTCCCCTTCCGGCCCGCTCGGCCGCGGGGGCGAACACCTGCTCCCCGTACTGGGTCACCGTATCGGCCACGCCGGCGTGCCGGGCCACCACGCCCTTGGGTTCGCCGGTCGTCCCCGAGGTGTAGATCACGTACGCCGGGTGGTCGGGCAGCAGTCCCGTGTTCGGGTCGGCCTCGGACTGCGCCGCCAACTCCCGGGCGGTCTCGGGTGCGTCGAGCAGCAGGTGCGGCAGACGGGAGCCGGAACCCACCGCCTCGACGGTGGCCGTATCCGACAGCAGCAGCACGGGTCGCGCGTTCTCGAGCATGCGCGTGAGGCGGGCGGGCGGATGGTCGGGGTCGAGCGGGAGGTACGCGGCACCGGATTTGAGGACGGCGAGGATCGCCACGATGAGGTCGGCCGAACGCGGCAGAGCGAGGGCGACGACGTCCTCGACTCCGACACCGCGAGCGGTCATGGCATGGGCGAGCCGGTTGGCCCGGACGTTCAGCTCACCGTAGGTGAGGGCGGTTCCGCCGGCCACCACGGCGACCGAGTCGGGAGCGGCGCTCACCTGCTCGCGGAAGAGTTTGGGGAGGGTGCGTGCGGGCCCACGCGTCGCCGTGTCCTTCGCGGTCCCGCCGAGGGCGCGGTGTGTCTCGTCGGCTGACAGGACGTCGATATGGCTGATCGGCCGGTCCGGGTGCCGCACGGCCGCTTTCAGCAGCCGCGTCCAGCGCACGGCGATGTCCTGGACCGTGGTGTGGTCGAACAGGTCGGTGGCGTACTCGACCTTCCCCGTCAGACCCAGGCACTCGCCGTCCCCCGAGTGCTGCTCAGAGACGACGATGTCCAGGTCGAACTTGGCCGTCGGCGTCGCCACGGTTGCGGCGGTGGTCTCCAGACCTGGGAGGGAGAACACGTCGGCCTCGTCGGTGTCGATGGAGAACATCACCTGGAACAGCGGGTGCCGGGACGGTGACCGGGCCGGGTTGATCGCCTCCACCAGGTGGTCGAAGGGCACCTCCTGATGGGCGAAGGCGCCCAGTGCGGTCTCACGAACGCGTTCCAGTAGCCGGCGGAAAGTCGGGTCGCCAGAGGTGTCGGTGCGCAGGACCAAGGTGTTGACGAAGAAGCCCATCAGATCGTCGAGGGCTTGGTCGGTACGTCCGGCGATGGGGCTGCCGACGGGGATGTCGTCACCCGCGCCGAGCTTGGTGAGCAGGGCGGCAAGTCCCGCGTGCAGCACCATGAACAGGCTGACCCCCGAGCCGCGTGCCAGCTCCGTGAGAGCCGTGTGCAGTTCCGCGTCGAAACGGAGGGGGACGTCAGCGCCGCGGTGCGAGGCGATGGCCGGGCGGGGCCGGTCGGTGGGGAGCGTGATCTCGTCGGGCAGGCCGGCCAGCGCTCGCGTCCAGTAGCCAAGCTGACGGCTCAGCAGGCTGTCGGGATCGGCGGTGTCGCCCAGCAACTGGCGCTGCCACAGCGTGCAGTCGGCGTACTGCACCGGCAGCGGCGCCCACCCCGGCTCCTCCCCCCGGCGCCGAGCGGCGTACGCCGTCGCCAGGTCCCGGGCCAACGGCGCCATCGACCAGCCGTCGGCCGCGATGTGATGGACCACGAGCAGCAGCACATGCGCCGTCGGGCTCACGGCGAAAAGCTCAGCGTGCAGCGGAGGTTCGACACTGAGGCCGAAGATGTGCTGAGCGGATTCCGTGAGCCGCGACGGGAGGCTCTCCTCGTCCACCTCGACGACCGGAAGCAGCGGACACGCCGCCCGGGCCTCCAAGACCTGTTGCCGCGGAACGCCTCCGACCTCCGGATAGACGGTGCGCAAGATCTCGTGCCGGGTGACGACATCCAGCAGCGCCTGCTCCAGCGCGGCCCGGTCGAGCTCGCCGGAAAGCCGCAGCGCCAGGGGGATGTTGTACGTCGCGTCGGGTCCCCGCATACGTTGCAGGAACAGCAGCCGCTGTTGCGCGTACGACAGCGGTACGGGATCGGGTCGTTCACGGGCGGTCAGGGCGGGGGGCTTCTCCGCCGCGCTGTGCAGCCGGGCCGACAGCCGGGCGACGGTGGGTGCTTCGAACACCGCGCGCAGATCCACGCCGGTGCCGAGGGTGGCCCGGATGCGGCTGCTGAGGCGGGTGGCCAGGAGCGAGTGGCCGCCGAGTGCGAAGAAGTCGTCGTCCACACCGACGGCGGGCACCCCCAGCACCTCGGCGAAGAGTTCGCACAGCACCTGTTCGTCCGGCGTACGCGGCGGGCGGCCGGTAGCCGCGGTCGTGGTGACGGCGGGCGCGGGCAGCGCGGCCCGGTCCAGTTTGCCGTTCGGTGTCAGTGGCAGTTCCTCCAGCACCACGAAGGAGGAAGGCACCATGTATTCCGGCAGCCGGTCCCGCAGATGGGCGCGCATCGACGCGATATCCGCCTCCGCCCGTGAGGCAGGCACCACGTAGGCCACCAGACGCCCCTCCCGTACCTCGACGGTGGCGGAAGCGACGTCGGAATCACCGACAAGTGCGGCCTCGACCTCGCCGGGTTCGACACGGTGACCGCGTACCTTGACCTGCTGGTCGCCGCGTCCGGCGAACTCCAACAGCCCGTCGGGACGCCACCGGGCCAGATCACCGGTGCGGTACATCCGCCTCCCCGGAGGGCCGAACGGGTCGGCCACGAAGCGCTCGGCGGTCAGCCCCGGCCGCCTGAGGTAACCGCGCGCCAGCCCCACCCCCGTGATGTACAGCTCACCCACGGCGCCGGGCGGTGTCGGGCGCAGCGCGCTGTCCAGCACATGGACGCGGGTGGCGGGGATCGGCGTACCGATCGGTGGCGGGTTGTGGGCAGATGTGAGCGGATCGCTCATGGTCGCGCACACGGTGGCCTCGGTCGGTCCGTACGCGTTCACCATCCGGCACTTCACGGACCAGCGTGCCACCAGGCTCGCCGGACATGCCTCTCCTGCTACCACGAGGGTGCTCACGGAGGACTGTGTTTCGTCCACTGCCGCGAGTGCTGAAGGCGGCACGGTCACATGGGTGATCGACACATCCGGATCGGTGAGGGCTGCCAGCGGGTCGTCGGTGGGCGGGAGCACCAGGGTGGCCCCGGTCAGCAAGGCGGTGAACAGCTCCGATACGGAGGCGTCGAAGCTGGGCGGGGCGAACTGGAGGACGCGGCTGTCGGCGTCGATCGCGAAGCGCTCCGCCTGGGCAGCGACCAGGTTCGCCACGCCGGTGTGGGTGACGACCACCCCCTTGGGCCGGCCGGTCGACCCCGAGGTGTAGATCACGTACGCCGGGTGGAGCGGGTCCACCACGATTCCCGGGTCGGTGTCGGGACGGCCCTGTGCCAGTTCGGTCACCGTCCGCGGATCGTCGATCATGAGGGTCGGCCGCGCGTCGGTGAGCAGATACTCGATCCGCGCCGCCGGGTACGCCGGGTCCACCGGCAGGTAGGCCGCCCCTGCTTTGAGCACTCCCAGGATCGCCGCCACCAGTTCCGGGCTACGTGGCAGAGCCAGGGCCACCACGTCCTCGGCCCCGATTCCCCGCGCGATGAGCGCGTGCGCGAACCGGTTGGCGCGCGCGTTGAGCTCGCCGTAGGTGAGGGTCGTATCAGCGACGCGCACCGCCACCGCGCCTGGTGTGCTGCGCACCTGCTCCTCGAACAGCGCCGGTACGGGAACGGCAGCAGCTCCGCGCGCCGGTGTTTCCGCGTCGCCGGTCAAGCGCCGGCGTTCGTCGGCCGAGAGGAGATCGAGCCTGCCGACCGGGAGACTCGGGTCGAATTCCGCCAGGTCCGCCAGCAGGCGCAGCAGCCGCCGCTGGTGGTCCGCGAGGGCCGCGTCGTCGTACACCTCGGGAGCGCCGCGGAGTTGCAGTTGAGGGCCTTCGTCGTCCCGGCGGTCCCACACGGCGATCATCAGGTCTGCGAACAGCCCGGCGGAGGTCTGGTGCGCGGTGCACCGGTGGCCGTCGAAGGTGAAGTCGTAGGGGAAGCCCATCAGATTGACCACGGGCGAGAACGCCGTACCGGCGGCACGGGGCAGGCCCAGCTCGCGATGCAGGTCCTCGCCGCGGTAGCGCTGGTGCGCCACCGCTTCCCGCACCCGGTCGTCGACTTGGGCCAACAGGCTGCCCAGCGACATGTCGGGCCGCACGGTCAGTCGCAGGGGAACGCCGTTGGCCAGCATTCCAGGCGTCGTGCGCGAGACATGGTCAGGACGGCCCGAGACGGCCAGCCCTACGACGACGTCCCTGGTACCGGTCAGCCGGTGGATGTAGAGCGCCACCGCCGCGATCACGAAGCGGTTCTGGGTGATGTCGGCGCGCCGGGCTGCCGCACGCAGGGCCTGGGGGCGCAGGAAGCGGTGTACCTCGGTTGTACGGGCAACCCCGGTAGCCGGGTGGTGGGAGGGCTGTTCTGTTCCCGGCACGCCGTGCTCCGCTGGCCCGAAGCCGAGGCGGGGCGGAATCGCCGCCGCCCGCTCCCAGCCTGCCAGTTGCCGGGCCCAGTACTCCCGGTCCTTAGCGCACTCCGGGGACTCCCGGTACTTCTGATCCGCCCGGGCCAGGTCCGACAGCGGGCCGAAAGGGCTGTGGCCCGTCCGCCGGCCGCGGGCCAAGGCGGTGTACACATCCGCGGTCCTGCGTGCCACGAGGGAGCGGCCGAAACTGTCCATGACGGCGTGGTGGTACGTGTGGGACCACCAGAACCGGTCCGGCGTCAGTTGGAGCAGGGCGAAGCTGAACAGCGGGCCTTCCGCCATATCCATGGGCCGGGCCAGGTCCTGGGCGATCCACGCGCGTGCGGCGGCCTCCGGGTCGGGTTCGTCGCCGACCTGGACGACCGACAGTGACCAGGGCAACTCGGGTTCCAGGAGCTGTACCGGGCCGTCGTCACCCAGCACCAGACGGACCCTCAGCGCATCGGTCTCCGCGACGACCTGGCGCAGCGCCGCCTCGAACACTGCCGGGTCGACCGGTCCGCGGATCTCCAGGTACTCCGCGACGCGCAACGCGGCGCCGGCCTGTGGAGCGTGCTGCTCGGAGAACCAGACCTCGCGCTGGGCGGCTGTCAGCGGCAGAACCTCCGCCGACGGATCCGCCTTGTGCTGCGCGACCGATGCCGGACCGTCCTCCACAGCGGCAAGCTCATGACGGGACACGGGGCAACCTCCTGCAATGTTCCGACGACCTCCACCCACGCTCCGCACCCGACGGCGCCGAGCCGGCCGACGGGCACAAGCAGACGCCCGCCGATCGTTCGGCGGACGGCACCGCGTCCGGTCGACAGAACGACAACTGGCATGCGTGTGCTGCCCGTCGGCGTGACCGGTTCTGTTCAGCGGGCTCATCGTGCCAGCCGGGACTGCACGCTCCGGCCGTGGAAGATCGCTCCTACACAAAGGGATGAAATCCTGCTGCCGAGGCATGGTTGCGCCGACCGGCGCGCTGCTCCAACTCCCGTCGATGCGCGGCCAGTTCAGCGTGGTCGGACATGTGGGGGATCTCCCGGGAAAGGGGAAAGGTGCCGGCACCGGAGACGTTGTCCGGTACCGGCACCTTCCGGTGTGCGGCGGTTCGGCTCAGGCCGCGACCGCGGCGGGTTCGTCCGCGACAGTCAGCAGATCCGTCAGCGTGACCCGGGCGCGGGCCACGCGTGAACGGACGGTGCCCACCGGGCAGTCGCTGACCTTCGCTGCCTCCGCGTACGGAAGGCCCAGCAGTTGGGTGAGGATGAACGCCTCCCGGCGCTCGTCCGGCAGCGAGCCCAGCAGTTCGAGCAGCGCGATGCCGTCATCGAAGCCCGGCAGATCCTGCGGTTGCGCACGTTCGATGGCCATCTGCCAGTCGGGGACGTCCGAAAGCCGGGGCCGTACGGCAGCATGCCGATAGCTGTCGATCACCGCGCGCCGGGCGATGGACAGCAGCCACGCGCGGGCCGACGAGCGGCCCTCGAAACGGTGCAGGCTGCCGAGTGCCCGCAGGAAGGTGTCCTGCGCCAGGTCGTCGACTGCCTGGGGGTCGGCGCACAGGTGGGCGATGTACCGCAGGACGTCGCGGTGCAGGGCACGTACGAACAGCTCGACGGCTCGGGGGTCGCCGCCACGGGCGGCCAGCGCCCATGCCGTGATCGACTCGTCGGCCGATGTCCTTTCGGCGTTGTCGGGTTTCTCGTACGGCGTGGTCAAGGCAGGAGTGATCACCTGATGTCCTTCTCAGTCATCCATGACCCGGACCGGTGGCAGCACGCGGGCGCGGAACGCGGACGCGGAGAGCGCCGACACGGTCCGGTGGGAGTCGAGACGGCCGCATGGCGCTTGCGCGCGTGCGACCGGGGCCCGAGGTGCGCAGGGGCTGCCTCGGGGTGCCTGCTGTCTCAGACGACAGCCGCCGTCGCGGGCGGCCCCCGGGAGGTGATGGCGTGATGGAGAAGGAGAAGGCTCGGTGCCCGGTCCGAGCGACGGCGAGCCGCGCGGACCCGCGGGCGGTTCGGGGTGAGGGGCGCGGCGAGCAGCAGTCGCAGCGGCGCGGCCAGCCATCCGGCGACGGCCCGCAGTATGCGGAAGGCGGCCTTTTCGCCGTATGCCAGCCACAGACCGCACAGCACGGCGGCCAGCAGGTGAGCGGCCAGCATGCCGAGCGACCAGGTGCCGCTCGCGGAATGGCCCATGTGACCCATGTGCTCCATGGATCCCGTGGGGGCGGCGCCCATGTGCCCCATGCCGGTGGACGCGGAACCCGTGGCGTGGTCCATCGCGCCCATGTGGTGCCCCATATGCATGGAGGCCCCGCGGGACGCCGGTTCCGGCGGTGCCGGAGCGAGTGACTGGGCGAGCGAGAACGCCGAGTGCAGCAGCGCCTGCGCGGCGACGACGACCGTCACGACCGTCGGCAGCCCGCGCTCGCGGCCTGCCAGGTACCAGCCGCCCGCACCGGTCACGGCGGCACCGGCGGCCAGCGCCCAGGCGGGTACGTCGCTGCCGGACATCAGGACGTGTCCGAAGGCGGCGACCAACACGCAGAGGGCCGCGAACATTCCGGCCCTAAGCGTGCGAGAACCCCACCCGACAGTCATCGCGCCTCATCGTCGCATCCGGACAGCGGTGGTCGTACGGGGGTACGACAGCCGTACCGGTCCGGTATCCGCTGCCCAGTGTGGCGGGCGGAGAGCAGCAGCACGCTGGAGGCTCCCTGGAGTGCACCGCGGAACTGTGCGGTCACTCGTCGCGCGCGCTCGGCGGGATCACCGTCGCGGTCGTCCTGACTGCCCCGCTGTGCTTGAAGTGCAGCGTGAACCGCACCACGTCGCCCGGGCGCCACTCCGGTCCGGCCGACAGCGTCACGTCCACGGAATGCGGGTCCATGGACAGTTCGCTCCTCGCAGGCACCGTCGCCGACGCCACGCTGTCCTTGTAGGGGGCGCCGCTGCGGGTGGTGCGGTGCCGGCTGAGGGCGATGCGTGCGCTCGTGTCGGGAGAGGTCACCTCGACCAGTTCGTCCACCGCGTCGCCGGAGTTCTCGATGTCGAAGAACGCGGCGGTCTCGGTGGTGTTCCCGTACGGCAGGAGGACCTGTCCGCGCGGTACGTCGATCCGGGCGGGGCTGCCCGCCTGGCCGGTGGCGGCCCATGCCGTCAGCCCGCCGAGGGCGATGCCGCAGGCGGCGACGGGAGCGACGCCGGCCCGCAGCGCTTCGGCCACCCGGCGGCGGGACGGTCTCCAGAGGTGTTCGCTCACCGGAGGCCCCTCCTCGCGTGCGCCGGTGCGGGCTGCCAGGCGCGCAGCCGCAGGCTGTTGCCGACGACGAGCAGCGAGCTGACCGACATCGCCGCCGCGGCGAGCATCGGGTTGAGCAGGCCGACCATGGCGAGTGGCACGGTCACCGCGTTGTATCCGAAGGCCCACCCGAGATTGGTGCGGATCGTGCCCAGCGTGCGCCTGGCGAGGCGGACCGCGTCGGCCAGCGTCTCGATGTCGCCACGTACCAGCGTCACGTCCGCCGCGCCGATCGCCACATCCGTGCCGCTGCCCATGGCGATGCCCAAGTCGGCGCCCGCCAGGGCCGCGGCGTCGTTCACACCGTCGCCCACCACCGCGACCCGATGGCCGCGCTCCCTCAGCTCCCGTACGAGAGATGCCTTGTCCTCGGGAGTGCAGCGGGCGTGCACTTCCTCGATTCCCAGTGTCGCCGCGATGGCCCGGGCAGGCGCTTCCCGGTCTCCGGTGGCGAGTACGAGGTGCACACCGAGGCGTCGCAGCCGCTCAGCTGCCCGGAAACTCCCCGGGCGCACCACGTCACCGATCTCGAACAGGGCCTCGGCCACGCCGTCCACCCGGATCAGCACGGCGGTGTGCGCGGCGGCCTCGGCCTTGGCCAACGCCTCCGTCAGGACGGCCGGCAACTCGCCGTCCGGGGCGAGGGCCTCGACCAGCCGGCCGGCGACGCGACCGCGTGCTCCCCGTCCGGGCAGCGCGCTGAACCCGCTCACCTCGGGCAGGGCCCCGCCGGTGCGGGACCGCCGGGCGGCGGCGGTGATCGCGCGGCCCACCGGATGCTCCGACCCCTGCTCGACGGTGCCCGCCAGCGACAGCACCGCCTCCTTCCCCAGCCCGTCCGGTACGGCGGTGACCCGGGCGACGCTCATCCGGCCCGAGGTGAGGGTGCCGGTCTTGTCGAGCACCACGGCGTCGATGTGCTGAAGCCCCTCCAGCGCCTGCGGACCGCTGACGAGGACGCCCAGCTGTGCGCCCCGGCCGGTGGCGGCCATCAGCGCCGTCGGCGTCGCCAGGCCGAGCGCGCACGGGCAGGCCACGACGAGTACCGCGACGCTCGCGGTCACGGCCGCCTGGGGCTCGGCCCCGGCACCGAGCCAGAACCCGAGCGCCGTGGCCGCCAGCGTCAACACCACCGGCACGAAGACACCCGCCACCGAGTCGGCCAGTCGCTGCGCGCGGGCCCGGCCTGCCTGTGCCTCGGTCACCAGCCGGGTGATACGGGCGAGCTGGGTGTCAGCGCCGACGGCCGTGGCCCGTACGAGCAGCAGCCCGCCGGCGTTGACGGCGCCACCGACCACGGTGGAGCCCGGCCGGATCTCGACCGGTTCGCTCTCCCCGGTGATCAGCGACAGGTCGACCGCCGAGCTGCCTTCCACCACCTCGCCGTCGGTGGCGATCCGTTCGCCGGGACGTACGACGAAGTCCTGGCCGATGCCCAACTGCTCGATCGGAACGAGACGTTCGCAGTCGCCGTCGCGGATCGAGACCTCCTTTGCCGCGAGCTGTGCCAGCGACCGCAGGGCCACGCCTGTCCCCCGCCGGGCGCGTGCCTCCGCATACCGTCCCGCCAGGACGAACAGCGGCACCCCGACTGCCGCCTCCAGATACAGATGCGCGGCGCCGCCGGACGCGG
Organism: Streptomyces sp. CA-250714; assembly: GCF_050936705.1. Taxonomy (NCBI): domain Bacteria; kingdom Bacillati; phylum Actinomycetota; class Actinomycetes; order Kitasatosporales; family Streptomycetaceae; genus Streptomyces; species Streptomyces sp. CA-250714. The sequence continues at coordinate 998,040 of NZ_JBNJMI010000001.1, forward strand.
AGGGAACCACGCTGAACGGCATCCGCATCCCCGGCTCGCCCGCGCCCCCGAGGAAGAGCGCGTACGCGGACCAGGAGAAGGACGCCGCGACGCCCAGCGACACCAGGGTGTCCATGGTCGCCGCGGAGTGCCGCAGGCCGCGCAGCGCCCGCTGGTGGAACGGCCACGCGCTCCAGGAGGCGACAGGCGCGGACAGTACGAAGCACAGCCACTGCCAGTTCCGGAACTGGAGTGCGGGCACCATCGACAGCACGAGCACCGGCACCGCGAGAAGCGCGGTGCCCACCAGCCGGTTGCGCTCCAGCCGGGCGTCCGCGGATTCCTGTTGGTCCTCTTGGTCCTCCTCGCGCCTCTTCCCCGGGGGAGGTTCGGGCAGGGCGGCTGTGTATCCGGCCTGCTCTATCGTGGCGAGGAGTTGTTCGGGCAGAACGCCCGCCGGATGACTCACCCGGGCCCGCCCCGTGGCCAGGTTGACGGTCGCCGTGACCCCGTCCAGCTTGGCGAGCTTCTTCTCCACGCGGCGCACACAGGCCGCGCAGGTCATCCCGCCGACGGTCAGATCGGTCGTCATCAGCGCGACCACCGGCTCCACGCTCATCGGCCGCCTCCCCCGTGTCCGTGTTCCATACCGCCGCCCCCTCCGCCGTCCGGCTCGCCGCCGGTGCCCGACCCGGTGCCGTGCATACCGGGCGCCACCGGCCCGGCCACGGAGCCGACGGCGTACGACGCCGCGAACACCAGCGCCAGCAGCAGAAGGAAGCCGCAGAGCGCGGGCGGGGGCAGCAGCTTCCGTGCTGTCGCACCCGTGGCGGCAGCTGTCGCGCCCATGGCGGCAGGAGATCGTCGGGGCTCGTCCATGAGCGCCTCCCAGATCGCGTCGTACGGTCGGCCGGTTTGTCGGTCGGCCGGGTTTTGTCGGTCGGCCGGGCTTGTCGGCCGGTTGTCGGCTGGCCCGGTTGTCGGCCGGTCCGGTGCCGACCGGTTGCCGGCCGGTTGTCGGCCCGCCCGGGCGAGGCCGTACCGCTTCATGGGTCGGGCCGAGGCGGTGCCGAGTTCCGGGGCATCGGTGTGCGGCGCGTCACGCCGCGCGGGTGTGGCCGGTGTGGCGGGTGTCACCGTTCCTTCCGCGCCGGTGCTCGGAACTCCGCCCGCTCGTCCGCCGACTCACTGGGACGGCCCCTGCTCCGCGTTCCGCCGGGGCCGTACCGCAGCGCCGCGCCTGGAGACGTACGTACGGGTAGTGGCTGCCGCTCCGGGCCTGGTTCGGGGAGCTGCACCGCAGTCTTCAGCGGGGCCAGGTGGGCCGTAAGTACAGTGAAATCACGGCCAGTTGGCTGTGGGTGGAGGTCGCCGCCCGTCTGATGCTGTGGACCGGGACCCCGCCGCGCCGTGACCGTACCGACTTCGGCGGCCGGGCCGCACCTTGTACGGGTCGGCCGAGATGTGGGGCAGCCACGGCATGCAGGTCAGCCGCCGACGTGGATGCCGGGTCGCTGGTCCGGGTCGGGTTCGTTGCTGCGGATGATCTCGCGAACGACCGGTGCGGTGTCGCCGCGGCCGAGTAGGAAGTAGCGGAACATGTGCCGCAGCGGGCTGCCTTCGGCCCAGGCGAAGTAGCAGTGCGGACGGACGCCGGTGGCATCGCGCAGGGCGAGCAGAATGGCGGCGATGGCGTTCGGGGCTGCGGGGGCTTCGGCGCGCAGAATGCGGTAGCCGTCGACCTCGACACCGTGTATCTCCAGGGTGTTGCTGAAGTCCGATGGGTCGACCACGTCGATCTCCAGGAACAGCACATCGGCGGGGCCGGGAACGGGGTTGGTTCCGCGCTGCTCCCGCTCCTTGAGGTCGTACTCGGTCCGGTCGCCCGCCTGGCGCCGGTTGGCGATGATGTTGATGGAGTTGTCGTAGGCGAGGGTCTCGCTGATGAACCGGCGGGCTGCCGGGTCGAAGACGATGCGGTCGGCGCGCAGTTCTGTGGTGCGGGAGACCCGGGAGACGAGTGACACGACGATGATGCCTGCGATGAAGAAGCCGGAGATGGCGATGCCGTCGGGCTTGTCGACGATGTTGTAGACCAGCGCGTAGAGCAGCACCGCGGTGAGCAGGGCGAACCCGACGGCCATGACCTTGCGCCCGTTGCGGGCGACCGAGACGGTGACCGCGAAGGCACCGGAGACCATCATGGCGAGAATGCCGGTCGCGTAGGCACCGGCTTGGGCATCCACGTCGGCGTCGAAGGCGATCGTGATGCAGACGCAGACGGCGGTGTAGACGAGGACGACCGGCCGTACGGCGCGTCCCCACTCCGGTGCCATGCCGTAGCCGGGCAGATACCTGGGGACGATGTTCACCAGCCCCGCCATCGCGGACGCGCCGGCGAACCAGAGGATGAGGATGGTGCTGATGTCGTAGACGGTGCCGAACGCTTCTCCGACGTGTTCGTGCGCCAGCCAGGCCAGGGCACGGCCGTTGGCGGCGCCGCCGGGTTCGAACTCCTTGTGCGGGATGAGGACGGTCGTCACGAAGCTCGCGGACAGCAGATAGACGCTCATGATGAGCGCGGCGGTGGTCAGCAGCGCGCGGGTGTTGCGGATCCGCGAGCGCAGCCGCTGCTCGGCATCGGCGCCCGCCGCGGAGACCAGCGGCATCATGCTGACCCCGGTCTCGAAGCCGGAGAGGCCCAGTACGAGCAGCGGGAACGCCAACAGCGCCGGGCCCATCAGGTCGCCGAAGCCGCCGCCCCCTTCGAGGAGCGCGTCCGACCAGTCCGTCAGGGCCCCTTGGGTGGTGAAGACGTCGATGAGGCCGACGGCGATGATGACCGCGTTCAGCACCAGGAAGAGGACGACCAGCGGGATGGCCACGCTGACCGCTTCGCTGAACCCGAGGAGGAAGACGCCGCCGAGCACCAGCAGCAGGGCGACCGTGAGCGCGACCTCGTGGCCGTGCAGGGCCTGCGGGAAGAACGGGTTCTCCACGACGTGCACGGAGGCGTCCGCCGTGGACAGGGTGATCGTGATGATCCAGGAAGTCGCCACGAAACCGAGGAGGACCAGCACGAACAGCTTGCCCCACCAGAACGGCAGCAGGTCCTCCAGCATCGCCACCGACCCGGCACCGCGCGGGCTCTCCCGGGCCACGTGCCGGTACATGGGCAACATCCCCAGCAGGGTCAACGTCACGATCAGCAGCGTCGCCAACGGAGATACCGCCCCGGCCGCCAGGGCTGCGATCGCGGGCACATAGGCCAGGCTGGAGAAGTAGTCGACACCCGTCAGGCACATCACCTTCCACCAGGAATGTGGTTTGGCGTGCCCTTCGCCGGCTGCCGGACCGACCGGCTCCACCTGATGACGCAGCAGCCAGCCGGCCAGTCGCCCGGTCGGCCGGCTCCGGAGAGCGGGACTGTCCACCACTTCGGGCACAGCCGGCCCGTCCGCTTCCGCCATTTCCGTCTTCAGCCCTTCTTGCCCGCCGAGTGCACCTGTCGCCGCGGTCACCGCCTGCGGGTACCGCGCGATCACCGAGTATGCGCCGCACCGACGGCACAGTGGTGTACCGGGGCCCCCGGCACGCGACACAGAGGCGCGGCCGCCGAGGTCCGACGATGAGCACCGCGGATTGACCGCCGCGCATGTGACCGGCACGCGCCGTGCTGCTGGCCGCTCTGGCCGCAGTCGATGCTGACGAACGCGTACGGGCGACGCTGCGGCACGCGCCATAGCGGCAGAGGCAGCGGTTCGCGGCCGACATGCGTGCCGAGTTGGTCCCCATCCGCGTCGCTCGTGTACGGCGTGCAACAGCCGCACCACCGCCCGTGCAGTGCGGGCTGGTGACTCGCTGTACTCGGTTTTCGCTGCACCGTTGTCCGTCCGGTGCTCAGGCCGTGAAGATTCTCTCTCCTGGCGACAACCTCGCCCTCTCCCCTCCCGGAGCAGGGTGTGCTCCGCGTAGGCTCGCGCGTCGGCGAGGGGCTCGGCGATCACATATCGGGGCAGCTCAGTAACGGTTCGCAGCCGGATCCTCGCCTCAGTTGCCGAGGGCGCGCGCATCGGAGCCCGCGCCCGGCCGCCCCGGACCTTCGGGGCCCACCCACCTGTCCGACAGCGGCGCGCCGACACAGTCACATCGCCGGGGGACCGATGGCCGCTGTGCCCGTCTGGCATGTCACCGAGTACGCCCAGTCGCGACCAGCACCGAGCACCGAACGGGGAGACCCGCATGAGGAAGAGCAGGGGAATGACGGAAGCCCGCCCCAGCGAGGGCTCCGGCGGCGCGGAGTCCGGCATACCGCATGCCTCGTCCCGGCCGGGCGAGGGCGTCCGGCAGCGCGGTAAGCGGCGCGCCGTCGGCCTGGTGGCCGCCGTACTGGTCGGTGGAACGGCAGCGGGGACGCCGGCCGTGGCGAACGATGCCGCGGCCGCCACCGAGCGCTCCCGGGCCGGGGACGCACGGGTGGCGTGCACCTCGGACAACGGCGAGCCGGCGCACCGGCTGTCCAAGGCCGTGGCCGGCGCTCTGGGCAAGCATCACAGCACGGCGGCGGTCGCGCTCTACGACCGTTCGTCCGGCACCTCGTGCACGTATCGGGCGGGTGCCGCGTACGACTCGGCGAGCGTGGTGAAGGCAACCCTTCTCGGTGCGCTGCTGCGGCAGGCCCAGGAGGACCACCGCAAGCTCACCCCGCGCGAGAAGAAGCTCGCAACCGCCATGATCACCAAGTCGGACAACGACGCAACCAGCACCCTCTGGCGCGAGGTCGGACGCGGGAATGTGCAGCACTTCCTCGATCTGGCGGGCATGAAGCGCACCGAGCCGGGCCGGAAGGGCTACTGGGGCCTCACCCGGATCACAGCCGGCGACCAGGTGAAGCTGCTCAAGCTGCTCACCTCAGACAACAAGGTGCTGAACGCCAAGTCCCGCGCGTACGAGCTCCGTCTGATGAACGAGGTCACCGCCGACCAGCGCTGGGGCACCCCCGCAGGCGCCCCGAAGGACGCCACCGTGCATGTGAAGAACGGCTGGCTGTCCCGCGACACGCACGGCTGGCGCGTCAACAGCATCGGCGCCTTCACCGGAAGCGGCCACGACTACGGGATCGCGGTGCTCTCCCAGGACAACAAGACCATGGCCGACGGCGTCGAGAGGATCGAGACCGTGTCCCGGGCGATCCACCGCGAACTGACCGCCGACAGCACCCGCTGAGCCGAACGTCGACCGGCAGCAAAGTCCACGGGAATCGGAGACTTTCTCCGGCAACGGCTCGTCGCGTCGGCACTACGCACGGCGGCCCGGCACCGCGCACGCCGGCCCGACGGCGCGGCGCGTCATGACCGCCGGTGCCCCTCCGGCCGGCCCCCGGGTCCGGCCGTGCCCCCGGGGCACCGGCGACTGCAGCGGGATTCCACCGCCTCGCGGGTCAGGGGCGGGAGCCCGCCTCGATTCCGTCGAGCAGGAATTCCAGCCCGAGCCTGAAGTTGGCGTCCCAGTCGTCGTCGGCGATGTAGTTGTTCGCGGCGACGGTCGGGTACTGCTCGCGCCGGCTCTCCAGGTACTGCTGTCCCATCCGGGTCTCCTCCGCGGACAGTTGCAGGCTGGACTGGGTGGCGGTGGCACCCATCACATGGTTGTAGAGCGCCCATGTCGCCGCGTTGAGCCGCTTGCCGGTCAGTCCCGCGCGTACCAGCGCGGTCTGGAGGAATTCCATCCACGCCAGGAAGTTGGGCCCCATGAGCGGCCGTTGACGTGCGGGCACGGTGGCTGCCCAGGGATGCCGGAGCATCGCCTTGCGCCAGTCGTTGACGAGGGCCGCGATGTCGTCGCGGGCGCTGTCGGCGTGCCGGTCCGGGACCTGGGTCTCCCCGAAGATGGCGTCGACCGCGAGGTCGACGACGTCGTCCTTGGTCGCCACGTGCCAGTACAGCGTCGTCGCGCCCACCTGGAGCCGTTCGGCCAGCCGCCGCATCGTCAGCCGGTCCATGCCCTCGTCGTCCAGCAGCGCGACGGCCGCCTCGACGATACGTGCCCGGGTCAGCGGGGGTTCGCCCTTGTTCTCCCGCGAGGGCCGCAGCCAGACGTTGCCGACCTTCCCGCCGGAGCGGCTCTTCGTGCGCTCTTTGTCTGCGATGACGTCACCTCCGAAATCGCGCGGCTCGGACCCGGCACGACAGTCCGCGCCGAGTGTGCACTGGAGTCTCGCATGTCCTGACTCCCGGTCCGTACCAGGTGGCTGCCGCCCCCCGGCCGAGTCGCGTCCCACTTTCTGAAAAATTTCCAACACCCCGGCTGACCAGGGCATTTGGCGCTCCGGGGGGCGCCCTCCCGGGGCGTCCACAGCCACCTTTCGTCATGTCCCGCTGCGCTGAGTTGTAGTACAGTCACTGCTCACTAGACCAACGTTCGAGATACCCGACCATAGTGCGAGTGACTGTGACAGACATCAAGCAAGAAGCCCCGGCTCCTCCCGCTCAATCGACAAAACGCTGGTGGACTCTCCCCGTGGTGAGCCTTGCTCAGCTGATGGTCGTGCTGGACGCGACCATCGTGAACATCGCTCTTCCGTCGGCCCAGCAGGATCTGGGCATGACGGACGCCGACCGGCACTGGGTGATCACCGCTTACGCGCTGGCCTTCGGCGGCCTGTTGCTCGTGGGTGGCCGGGTGTGCGGGGCCCTCGGGCACCGGCGGGCCTTCACCCTCAGCCTGATCGGCTTCGCCGTGGCCTCCGCTCTCGGCGGCGCGGCGAACTCCGCCGGCATGCTGTTCGCCGCCCGCGCGGGACAAGGCGTCTTCGCCGCTCTGTTGGCGCCGGCCGCGCTGTCCATTCTGATCCTGACGTTCACCGACGGACGTGAACGCGGCAAAGCATTCGGCGTCTTCGCCGGTGTGGGCGCCGGTGGAGCGGCGCTCGGCGTAGTGGCGGGTGGCCTGCTCACCGAGTACGCGGACTGGCGCTGGTGCCTCTACATCAACATCCCCATGGCCGCGCTCGCGCTGCTCGGCGTACCGCTCATCAAGCGTGACCGGCCCAGCGGAACCCTGCGCAATCTGGACGTCCCCGGAGTGCTGCTGAGCGTGGCCGGGCTGGTCTGCCTGGTCTACGGCTTCACCCAGGCCGAGCCGCACGGCTGGGGCGACCCCAAGGTGCTGGCCCTGTTGATCGGCGGCATCTTCCTGCTGGGGCTGTTCGTCCTGGTCGAGGCCAGGACAGGGCATCCGCTGCTGCCGCTGCGCATCCTCGCCCACCGGACGCGGGGCGTCGCCTTCGTCTCCGTGTGCGTGATGTTCATCGCGATGTTCGGCTTCTATCTGTTCGTCAGCTACTACACGCAGACGATCCTCGGCTACTCACCCGTCAAGGCAGGCATGACGCTGCTGGTGAACGCTGTCTGCACCACCATCGGCGCGATGCTGATCGCCGGGAAACTGACCGGACGCGTCCATGCGAACGTGCTGATCGCGGGCAGCCTGCTGTCCTCCGCACTCGGCATGCTGATCCTCACTCAGCTCGAAGTGGACAGCTCCAACGTCTTCGCCGCCTATCTGACCCCCTCGATGATCCTGACCGGTCTCGGTCTCGGCTGCCTGCTGGCGGCGGCGACCAACATGGCGACGGTCGAACTCGGTTACGCCGAAGCGGGTGTCGCCTCGGCGGCGTACAACACGGTGCAGCAGGTGGGCGCCGCGTTCGGTACCGCCCTGCTCAACTCGATCGCCACCAGCGTCACCGGTGACTACCTCGAGGAGCACGGGGCCGGACGGGAAGCCGTCAACGCCGGAACGGTGCACGGTTACACGGTGGCGCTGTGGGTGGCGTTCGGCATCCTCCTCGCCGGCGCACTGGCCGTCGCCTGCTTCTCCCAGCGCCGTGACCGTACTCCCGAGCCCGAGGCCGCTCTCGAGGCCACGCACTAGGTCGTCACACTCCGCTCAACCCGGACCAACCAGCCAGGCCGCCCCCAGCCGAAGAAGGAGAAACAAGGCCCATGGACAAGGCGCAGCTGCCCCCCACCGCTGCCGAGGGTTTCGTACCCGTCATCGATTTGTCCGCGAAAGACACGGCCAAGGAACGCGCCGCGATCGCCACCGCGATCGACCAGGCGTGCACGAGTTCCGGTTTCTTTGTGATCACCGGTCATGGTGTCCACCAGGACCTCATCGACCGTATGTTCACGATTACCAGCGACTTCTTCCATCTCCCCGACGAGGAGAAGGACCTCGTCGCGCATCGGCCGGGGGTGTCCGGCTACCGGCGGACGGGCGGTACGACCGCCCTCAGTCTCGACCAGGAGACGCCGCCCGATCTGTGCGAGGCGTTCGCGGCGCATGTGACCGGTGAGCTGAGCGACGAGGAGCGCTGCAAGCTCGGCGATCAGTGGGCCACCTGGACGCTGGCGAACATCTGGCCCGAGCGGCCCGCCGGTTTCCGGGAGGTGTGGCAGGAGTACATGGCCGCCATAAGCGATCTCGCGGCGGACCTGATGCGGTTGTTCGCGCTCGCGCTGGAGCTGGAGGAGGACTTCTTCGACGACAAGTTCGACCACCACGGCTCATCCGTCGCCGTCAACTACTACCCGCCGCAGCTCCAGCCGCCGCTTCCGGGACAGTGGCGGCGCGGTCCGCACACCGACTTCGGCAGCCTCACCATCCTCTACCAGGAGGACGACCGCGGCGGCCTCCAAGTCCTCCAAGGCGAGAACACTTGGCGCGACATCGCCGCCATCCCCGGCAGCTTCGTCGTCAACATCGGCGACCTCATGGCCCTGTGGACCGGCGGACGCTGGGTCTCCACCATGCACCGCGTCATCAACCCCCCACACGGCGACACCACATCCCGCCTCACCATCCCCTTCTTCTACCTCCCCAACCACGACGCCACGATCGAACCGCTGCAGCAGTGCGTGGACGCGCACAACGGCCGCCCACAGCACCACAACCGGGTGATTGCCGGGCAGTGGATGTCCCGCAAGATCCAGAAGATGTTCGCCGGCGCTCCGTAACGCGAGGAGCGCGTACCCGACCCCGATTCGTTGCCGAGGTGCACTCCCCCGTATACGCACCTCGGCAACGGATCGGCTTTCAGCCATTAGTGGCAGCGGTTTCCGGCCGATAGGAACGCGTAAAGAAAAGCACGGCAGACCGGCTCGGCCACCTGGGCGGGACTGAGGATGAGTTGACATATTCGGCCGCCGGACGTGGCGACCCGCAGTCGGGCGGACCTACCGTCAGGGCGAGACATCACTTCCTGGGGGTAGCCGCGTAAGCCTCGGGAATGCGGAGGAAGGAAAATTCGTGAGCACTGATCAGTCGACCGCCACGGTGACCGATGGATTCGTCCCGGTCATCGACCTCTCCGCGCGTGGAAGTTCCACGGGGCGCGCCGCGATTGCCGAGGCGATCGGGCAGGCGCTGCGGAATTCCGGGTTTTTCATCATCGTCGGGCACCAGATTTCTCCGGAACTCATCGACCGTATGTTCTCGGTGACGAACTCCTTCTTCAAACTTCCGGAGGAGGAGAAGGATCTGGTCGCTTCCCGCCCGGGTGTGTCCGGATACCGCAGGGCCGGCGGCACGCTGGCGCGCAGCCTGGACCAGAAGACACCGCCCGACCTGTGTGAGACCTATGCGGCGCATGTGACCGGAGAGCTGAGCGACGAGGAGCGCCTCAAGCTCGGCGACCAGTGGGCGAGCTGGACGCACCGGAACGTGTGGCCGAAGAACCCCGCCGGATTCCAGCAGGCGTGGCGGGAGTACATGGCCGCCATGAGCGAACTGGCCGCCGATCTCATGCGGTTGTTCGCCCTCGCGCTGGAGCTGGAGGAGGACTTCTTCGACGACAAGTTCGACCACCACGGCTCATCCGTCGCCGTCAACTACTACCCGCCCCAGCTCCAGCCGCCCCTCCCCGGCCAGCTCCGCCGCGGTCCGCACACCGACTTCGGCAGCCTCACCATCCTCTACCAGGAGGACGACCGCGGCGGCCTCCAAGTCCTCCAAGGCGAAGACAACTGGCGCGACATCGCCGCCATCCCCGGCAGCTTCGTCGTCAACATCGGCGACCTCATGGCCCTGTGGACCGGCGGACGCTGGGTCTCCACCATGCACCGCGTCATCAACCCCCCACACGGCGACACCACATCCCGCCTCACCATCCCCTTCTTCTACCTCCCCAACCACGACGCCTCCATCGAGCCGATGCGGCCTTTCACTGATTCTTCCGCTGTGGAGCGGTTCGACACCGTGACCGTCAGCGACTGGGTGTCGCGCAAGGTCCAGAAGATATTCTCCTGAATTTCTTCGGAGTTGACAGATCCATCGCCCTCACATAGTCCGCCGGCACAGCCGCACCTAGGGTCGAAGAAAAGCACAGAGTCCGGCTCCGTAGAAAGGCAAGGGATGAATCAGAAGAGCGTCCACCACGACAGGATCAGCGAGCAGTACCAGGCTTCGAGCACGCAGTACGACAACGTCAAGAATCTGCCGTACGCCTTTGTGGAGCGGGAGACGCTGCTCTCCGGAATGCCGGACCTCACCGGGAAGCGCGTTCTGGATGTGGCGTGCGGCACCGGTTTCTATTCCCGTATATTCAAGCGGCTCGGCGCCGCGACGGTCGTCGGTGTCGACATCGAGCAGAGCATGGTCGATGTGGCGAGCCGTATCGAGGAGGAGCAGCCGCTGGGGATCTCGTACCAGGCGGTGGACGCCGCGGAACTTCCCGTGCTGGGAGAGTTCGATGTCGTGGCACCCATCTGGGCGTTCGTACACGCGAAGGACACCGCGGAATACCAGGCCATGGTGGAGCGGTGCGCCGAGAACCTGGTGAGCGGCGGCACGATGGTCGCGCTGTGCTCGAACCCGGACATCGACCTGGAGAAGATGTCCGTCTATCCCCGCTACGGGCTCTCCATCACCCCGAAGGAGAAGCACGGCGACCTTCAGGTCATCCACATCGAGATGGACGTCGAGCCGCATGTCGGTTTCGACGGTTTCTTCTGGCCGCCCGGCACCACGGAGGAGGCCATGGAAAAGGCCGGACTGGTGGACGTCAAGCGGCACCCGAATCGCGCGCCCGGGCACATCGCCGGTCTGTCCGAGAAGGGCTACTGGGCCGATTTCGTGGCCAACCCGCCGTTCGCCCTCTACACCGCCACCAAGCCGTAACGGGAGGGCGGAAACCGGACGGGTGGCACACTCTCGAGACGGAGAATCGCATTGAAGCTCGCTGTGTTCGGAGCAAACAGTTCCACCGGGCGGCACCTGACCGAGCAGGCGCTCGCCGCGGGGCACACGGTGACCGCGGCCGTACGCCGGCCCGAGGCCTTCCCCCTCACCGATCCGCAGTTGCGGGTGTGCGCCGCGGACGTGACCGACCAGGCGGCGGTCGAGCAGGCGGTGGCCGGCAACGAGGCGGTCATCTCGATCCTCGGCGTCCCCTACGGACGCCAGCCGGTGACGGTGCTGTCCCGGGGCATCACCCACATCACCGACGCGATGGCGCTGCACGGCGTCAAGCGGCTGGTCACGGTGACCTCGCGGCTGCTGGCCGTGCACGCGCCCCGGTCGGCGGGGGAAAAGCCGCTCTACGAACGGTTCATGTACCGCAGGGTCCTCTATCCCTTCCTGACCACCCTCGGCCGCACCCTCTACGACGACATGCTCCGCATGGAGCAGATCGTGCGCGCGACCGAGCTCGACTGGACCATCGTCCGGCCGTCCGCGCTCTACAACACCGACGTGCTCAGCAACTACCACTTCGGTCCGCCGGAGTCGCCGGGGCTCTACACCTCCCGTATCGATCTCGCCAATTCTCTGCTGCGTGAGGTGACCGACAACTCCTATGTGCGCTCGGTGATTTCGGTATTCACCACGGAGGGGGTGCCGACCTTCGGTGACGTACTGAAAAAGGAAGTCATGCGCATCGGCTCCTGGGACCATAAGTAGGATTCGAGCCGCACGCGCGACGACGACACCACCTGGAATGGGTGGTGTCGTCTCCGCGCGCGTTTGTGACCCGCGTTCCCCGCGGCCCCGGCCCCGGCTCGATCCGAACCCAACTCCAAAACGGCGTGGTAGGACTGGAACAGATCTGAGACTTCGACCAGGCGACACCATCCGACAGTGAATCCGGGGGAGAGCTTCCAGGGGGGAGATGCACCGGTGCACAAAGGATCGCAGCTCGCAGTATTCCTCGAAAACCTGCATTGGTCGCCGGAGCGGCTGGCGCGGGAAATCAATCGGCGATACGGCGAGGGCACCGTCAGCCTCAAGGCCCCCTACGGGTGGGCGAAGGGGGCGTATCCCCGGGGTCAGGTTCCTGGCTTTGTCGCCGCCATCCTCTCGGATCAACTGGGCAGAACGATCGATATCAGCCATATCTGGCCACAGCGCTTCCCGGCCCCCGAACCGGGCGGTGTCGGTGATCCGGCGCTCGGGCCCCCGTGGTCGGAGGAGCACGTCGGCCGCATCCTGCGACCGCTCCTGGACCGGGAGGAGGAGAACGGGGAACCGTGGCCGAGTGAGCCGGTGCCCGGTGCCGTGCTGGTCTCTCTCGCCGTGGACTGGCTGACGGCCGAGAGTCGGCTGGTCTCGGCCCGGTCGGAGGGGGCCGAGGTCTCCACGGAGATGGTCGACATGCTCAGCAGCCGGATCGCACGGCTGCGCACCGTGAGCACCACGGAGGACACCACCCTCGTCATGAACTGGGTGGTGCACGAGCTGCGTTGGGCGCTGCGGATGACCGAGAGCACCGCCTACGACGCACCGACGGGGAGGCGGCTGTTCGGGGCCGTCGCGGAGCTGGCGCAGCTCGCCGGATGGCTGGCCGAGGACCTGGGTCAGTACGTCCGGGGCCAGCACTATCTGCTGGGGGCCCTGCGCGCGTCCGACCTCGCCGGCGACCGGAATCTGGGGGCGTATGTCCTGTCCTGCCTCAGCTATCAGCTCACCAAGTGCGGCAACGGGCAGGACGCGCTGCGGCTCGTCAAGCTCGCGGACGTCGGTATGGACGACGCCGTACCCGGCATGCCGCACTCGCTGCTGGCCTCGCGGGAGGCGCGGATGTACGCGCACTTCGCCGACGATCCGGCCGCGCAGGCCGACCAGGCGGGTGCCCCCGTCCGGCCGGTCGGTTCGCCGGGGACCTCCTCGGTGGGCCATGTCCGGCTGCGGGACGGTGAGGGCAGGCTGCCGCGGCCCGGGTCGCGTATCCACGCTCCCGTCATCGGTGCGCGATCCGGTGCGGTGACATCGCCGGGCCGCGGCCTGAGCCCGTGCAACTGCGATCTGTGACAACCGGTTCGTGACCGGAACCGGTCACGGCCTCTTGTCCGGGGACGACATCGGCACGTTGTCCGGCGACGGCATCGGCGCGCTTCCCGTACGGCCGATGCCGTCCCCGGAACATGGCGGGTTATGGACTGCGCTCAGGCGGCCGAGTCGGGCAACCGCGGTGGGGCGGGCGGCAGATCGAGGTAGCCGCCCAGGGTGTGTGTCCCGGACGGCGGGCGTGCCGTCGGCCGGTCGGCGTCCCCGTCGGCGGGAGCGAGATAGCCGGCCAGCGTGTAGGTGCCCTCGTCGGCCGGACCGCGCCCCGCGGGGAACGGCGTGACCGCGTCCGGGGCGGCGAAGTCGCGCGCCCCGTGCAGCCATGCCACGTAGTCGTGCAGTTCGTTCGCCCCCATGGCGGCCAGCGTTTTGTTGCGGGCGACAGCCGTTTCGCCCCTGGCGTGCCACAGTCCGATGCTGTCCCGGGCCGTCCGGTGCACGCGTGCGGTGCGCTCCCGGCGGGCTTCGTTGTAGCGACGCAGCTGCGCGCTGAACCGTTCGGCCGGGCAGTTCAGCAGCTCACCGAGGACCACCGCGTCTTCCAGAGCCATGCAGGCGCCCTGCGCCGCGTAGTGCAGCATCGGATGGGCCGCGTCGCCGAGCAGTGCGACCCGGCCCTCGGTCCAGACGTCCACCGGTTCGCGGTCGACCAGCACCCACGCCTTCCACTCCGTGCCCAACGCGAGGAGCCGCTGCGCGGTGTCGCACAACTGGGCGAACTGCTCGCGTACTTCCGTCTGCTGCACCGCCACTCCGGAGAACACCTCGGCCGGCTGGTTCTCCACGCTGGGCGCCAGATTGAGCAGACTGCCGCCCGCGATCGGATAGTGCACGAAGTGCCGGCCAGGACCCGCCCACCAGGTGACGGACCGGTGCCGCAGGTCCGGGGGTACGCGGTCCATCGGCACCGTCGACCGGTAGACGGTGATGCCCGCGTTGCGTGGCCTGCCGTCCCCGACGAGCTGTGCGCGTACGGCGGAATGCAGCCCGTCGGCGCCCACCAGGGCGTCGGCGGTCAGGGCGCTCCCCTGCCCCAGGAGCACCCGCACGCCCTGCCGGGTGTGGGTGTAGCCGACGACGGGAGAGGACGGGCGCAGCTCGATACGGTCGCTGTCCCGGCACGCCCGCAGCAGCAGCCGGTAGAGCTCGCCGCGGTGAACGACGACGTAGGGGTTGCCGAAGCGGGAGCGATAGCGCTCGTCGAGCGGCATGCTGACGACATGCGCGCCGGAGAGCCCGTCCATGAACCGCAGTTCCTCGACCGGTACGGCGATCTCGGCGACGGCCGCGGCCAGGCCCAGCCGGGCGAGCGCGTGCATACCGTTCGGAGCGAGCTGGATGCCCGCGCCGAGCTCCGCGAACTCGGCGCCGCGCTCGCACACCACCACGCGGTGTCCCTGCGCCGAGACGCTGAGCGCCGTGGCCAGGCCGCCGATGCCGCCTCCGGCCACGGCCACCGTCGTCATGCCCGGCCCCCGGCCGCGGGTCCGCCGGCGGACAGTACCGGGGCACGCCGGTCGCCCGTGCCGCCATCCGCTCCGACGAGACGGGCCAGCTCCAGCCGTTTGATCTTGGTGGTGGCCGTCTGCGGCAGGTCCGCCTGCCGCCACTGCACCGGTGGGGCCATCCGCGGCAGATCGGCCACCGCCGCCTGCCAGGCCACCGGGTCCAGGGGACGGTCGTCCTTGGTGCAGACGACCGGCAGAGGCAGCCCGTTCTCCGCCTCGATGATCACCACTTCGGACAGCTCGGGGAGCCGGGAGAACAACCGGTCCTCCACCGACAGGGTGCTGCCGAAGCCGGGGATCTCGTCGACCTCCCGGTCGAGCAGATGCAGGCATCCCCAGCGGGTGCGGTAGCCCAAGTCGCCCATCCGCCACCAGCGTTCGGTGGCCTGCTGCGCGAACCGCTCCGGTTCACCGAGATAGGTGCGGATCCTGCCGTCGCTGCTCACCTCGATGTACCCGGGTGAGGCGGCGGTGGGCCGTTTGCCGTCCCGGCTCACCACCCGTACCCCGGTCATACCGGGGAACGGGATCCCCACACAGCGTCCGTCCGCCTGGGGCGAGCGGCGCTTGCCGTAGGAGCGGGCGACGCTCGGGCCGACCTCGCTCTGCCCGTAGATCTGGCCGAACCGCGGGAAGCGGCGCTGGGAGGCCCCGATCAGGGTGTGCACCGTGCGGGGGTGCAGGGCGTCGAACGTACTGCTGAAGAACTTGACGTTGGACAGCGGCTGGAGCGGGTCGGAGACGAGCTGTTCCCAGTCCAGGTAGGTGTTCGGGTGCGCCTCCAGTACGGCGGGGCGCAGCCGGGCGAACAGCGGGGCGACCTGCTGCGGGTCCGGGTTCGCCAGCACCGCCACCGGAAACCCGCGCAGCAGCGAGATGGCGAGTGCGGTGAACAGCCGCGAGTGGACGAACGAGACGTGGATGGCCACCGGCTCGCGCCGGCGCAGCAGTGCTGTCGCCAGCGCCTGCGGCCGGTAGCGGGCTTCGAGGCTGAAGGCCGTGTGGACAGCCAGCTTCGGGAGGCCCGTGGTGCCTGAGGTGTGGGTGACCAGGGTAGGGTGCTCCGGCGGCAGCTCCAGCGCGGGGACCCGGGGCGCCCCGGCGAACTCGGCGAGGGCGGTGGCACGTTCATGGGTGCCGGAGGCCAGCAGGACGCGACGGCTGAGGGTGAAGACCTCCCCGGGCAGCGAGTCGGTCAGCTTCGCCTCGTCGGTGAGCAGGTACGGGCGGTCGACGCGGCGCAGCAGTGCGGTGACCGTCTCCCCGTCCAGGTGGGGTGACAGCAGGACGGGGACGGCGCCGATCCGCGCGGCCGCCACCGCGAGCAGCGTGATGTCGAATGCGTTGCTCTTGTGAACGACCAGATGGTCGCTCGGCCGTACTCCGGCGCGCCACAGCCGCGAGCCGAAGTCGCTCACGAGATCTGCGACGTCGGTCATCGTCAGGCTTCGCCCCCGGTCCGGAGCGATGTCCAGATCGTGATCGAGGAGCAGGACGTTGGTCGGATAGCGGGCGGCCGCCCGGTCGAACAGCGTGCCCAGCCGGATGCCGCGATTTCCTATGCGTTGGAGAAACATGCGTCAACCTCGATGCGATTCTGCCGGCGTATGGAAGGGGTCAGGACTGTTCGACGACTTTCCTGAGGCGTTCGACGGTGGCGGCCATGTCGGATTTCACCTTGGCCCCCCACTCCGTGAAGAAGGCCTTCTTCTCGTCGTCGTTCATCCGGGAGGTGATCCCCGCGATTCCCTCGGTCGGTGATCCCATACGGAAATGGTGGGTGAGCGCGGTGCCGCCGCCGGGCGCCGGGCGAAGCGTCCAGCCCCAGACGCTGTCCTGGGCCCGGCCGGCCTCGGTGCGCATCGCCCAGCAGAAGCGGTGGGCGGGTTCGGCCGTGACGACCTCGGCTGTTGTGGTCCATGCGCCGCGGACGACCGGGGCCCAGGCGACCACGTCGGGGCTGCGGTGGTTGTGTCCCCGGAACACCGAGCCCAGGGCGCCGGGAGTGCCCTCGATCCATTCCCCGCCGGTGCATTCCTCGCTCCACTCGCGAGAGCGCGGCAGATCGCTCACCACGGAGTAGACGAACTCGGGGCTCCTGGACAGCTGGGCCTCGACGCTGATCTCGAAGAGCGGCTCACTCGATTCTGTGGCGTTCATGGGGGAATCCTCCGCGTGCTTTTTCAGCGCGGGCAAGTAAACGGGGTACGGGTTCGTCAGGTTCCGTCTCCGGTAAGAGCGCCGGGCCTTGTTCGCGAGCGGCCGGCGGAGCCTGTCGCCTGCCATTCGACCAGGGCCAGGCCCGCTGCCATGCCGCCGCCGAACCCGGCGAGCACCACCAGGTCGCCGGGGGCCAGCGAGCCTGCGGCCCGGTCCAGGGTGACCGGCACGGACGCGGCGCCCGTGTTGCCGAGGAACCGCACCGTGGTGTGCGTGTGCTCGGGCAAAAATCCGAGTTGCTCGGCGAGGGCTTCGATCATGCGCCCGTTGGCCTGGTGCGGGACGAAGTGCGGGCGCCGGGTGCGGTCCGGCAGATGGCGGTCCAGGAAGGAGCGGATCAGTGGCCCGACCCGGCTCTCCACGAAGCGGCGTACCGCCGGGCCGTCCATCGTGAAGTAGTGCAGGCCCTGTGCGACGGAGGCGGGTGACGCGGGTATCCGGGAGCCGCCGGCCGGCACGCTGATCAGGTCCCGTTCCTGCGGGAAGGTGGCCAGCTCGGTCGCGAGGACCCCGCCGGTCGTGGTGGGTCCCAGTACGACGGCTCCGGCGCCGTCCCCGAAGAGTACGACGGTCCGGCGGTCGGCGGGGTCGAGCGTACGGGAGTAGATGTCGGCGCCGACGACGACGGCGTGTCCGCCCGTGCCGCGGATCATACGTTCCGCGGTGACCAGCGCGAAGACGAAGCCGCTGCACACCGCGTTGAGGTCGAACGCCGGTGTGCCCGCGGACACGCCGAGTTCGGCGGCGACCGCGGCGGCGGTCGGTGGTTGGGGCGAGTCCGGGGTGGAGGTCGCCACGAGGACGAGGGAGATGTCCGCGGCGCACACCCCCGCGTCGTCCAACGCCGCACGTGCGGCCATGGACGCCAGATCGGAGGTGGCTTCATCGGCTTTGGCCCAGCGGCGTTCCCTGATGGCGGTCTTCCGGGTGATCCATTCGTCCGTCACACCGGCCGGCGCTCCGACCTCGTCGTTGGTCACGACCTTTCCCGGGAGACAGGAACCGGTGCCGAGAATTCCGACGGTGTCCGCGTCATGGACCGGTACTGCACGACTGGCCATGATGACTCATTTCAGCTCGTCGCCGCGCGGCATTCCCGGCGGGGAGTACGCGCGGCGTCCGGTACGAAAAGCTTTGTGTGGCACCGTAATCGGCGCCGCGAGTGTGCCCCCAGACACTGCGGTAACAACTGTCAGCTCGAGCCGCCCGGCACGCCTGTCGATGTGCCGGGGCCGGGCGGAGAAGTTGACAGACTTCCCGGCCGGTACATCGACGTTCTTCCCGCCAGGGCCGTACGTTGAGCGCCGAGGTGGCGGCCGTCCGAACAAGGGATATTCATGGGGACAAGTAATTCCGCAGCAGCCCAACCACCTTGGGCCAGCGCCATCGACGTGCATCACCACGTCATTCCGGAATTCTATGTCGAGGAACTGGGGAAACTCGGGTTCGCGTCCACGCTGCCCGGCGTCGACAAACCCCGGTGGGAGATCGGTACGAGCCTGTCGATGATGGACCGGCAGGGCATCCGGGCGGCTGTGGTCAACGTCTGGCCGGGAGTGCCGGCCGTGGACGCCGCGACGGGCGCCCGGCTGGCCCGCCGGGTCAATGAGTTCCTCGCCGAACTGACGGCCGCACACCCCGGCCGGCTCGGGGCGTTCGCGGTGCTGCCGCTGCCGCATGTGGATGCCGCGCTCGACGAACTCGCGTACTGCACGGACGTCCTCGGCCTGGACGGGGTCGGTCTGGTCACCCATTACGGCGGGGTGTATGTGGCGGATCCGGCACTGGACGCGTTCCACGCCGAGGCGGCCAGGCGGGGTACGCCGCTGTTCGTCCATCCCACGGCGCCTCCCGTCGACCAGCCGGCCTTCGGACTGCCGGTCTCGCTGTGCGAGTTCCCGTTCGAGACCGTCCGGCTGACCGCTCAGCTGCTGTACAACCGCACGCTGGAACGGCATCCGGGGCTGCGGATGATCCTGTCCCACGGTGGCGGCGGGGTGGCCTACTACGCCGCACGGCTGGCCTGCGGTCCGCTGATCCGCGCCGATCTGGCCGAGCGGCTGCCCGCGGATCCGATCGGGTATCTGCGGCGCCTCTACAGCGACACCGCGATGGTGGGCGATCCGCACGCCTTCCCCTCGGTGCGTTCGTTCACCGGAGCCGACCGGCTCCTCGTCGGCTCCGATTTCCCGTTCATGCCCGAGTCCTTCAGCGCGGACGGCGGCCGCTACATCGCCGAACAGGGCGGGTTCACAGCGGACGAACTGGCACGCATCGAGTTCGGCAACGCCGCCGGGCTCTTCCCACGATTCGCCAACGACAAGCAGGAGGGCCGTCAGCTTGCTCGATGACACCATAGTCACCGCATATCTCGACCGCATTTCGGCGCAGCGTCCGGCGCGAGCCGATCTGGAATCGCTGCGGAATCTGCAGATGCGTCATCTGCTCTCCGTGCCCTTCGAGAACCTGGGCTATCACCTGGGTGAAGAGATCCACATGGACGAGCGGGTCGTCGACAAAGTCGTCAAGGAGCGCCGGGGCGGCGGCTGTTACGAGGTCAACCCGGCCCTCTCCTTCCTGCTGGAAGCCCTCGGCTATGAGGTCTCCCTGCTGCCGGGCAGGGTGTGGATCAAAGGTGAGCTGACCGCCCCGCTGTGCCATCTCGCCCTCAAGGTACGGACAGCGGACGGCAGCACCCGGCTGGTCGATGTGGGCTTCGGCCGCAACAGCCTGTACCCCCTCGCGCTGGATACGGACGAGGTGCAGGAGGACCCGCACGGCCGCTTCCAGGTCGTCGCGGCCGACGACGGCGGTATCGACGTACGGCTGAACGACACACCGCAGTACCGGGTGTACGACATTCCGTGCCGTATCTCCGACTTCGGGCCCACTCTGTGGTGGTACCGGACAGCCCGCGACTCGCCGTTCTTGCAGAACCTGTTCTGCTCGATGCCCACGGAGAACGGCCGGATCACCCTGAAGGAGGACCAGCTCACCCGCATCGTCGGCACCGAGCGGGAGAGCCGGCAGTTGTCCGGCGAGGAGGAGATCCGCGAGGCGTACGACAAGTGGTTCGGGATCAGGCTGGAGCGGCTGCCTGTGAAGGCCTCCCAGGGCAATACGGTGCCCATGTCGTTCGACTGACGGCGCGCGGCCGGGAACCACAAGCGCTCCGCCCCCGGGACGACATCCCGGGGGCGGAGCGCTGCGGCGTTCGGCGGGCCGGTCGGGTCAGGCCGTGCCGGAGGGGTTGGAGACCAGGTACCGCCAGTACCCGTCCGCTCCCCTGCGGGCGATGTCGGTCGCCGTGCCCTCGATGTGCACCGGGATGCCGTCAGGCCCGGGGCCGTCATGGACGAAATCGTTGATCAGCAGCGCGGTGTCGCCCACCACATAGACGTGGCGCAGCGCGACAGTGATCGGCACCCGGTCGCGCACCACCGCGGGGAGCGCGGCCCGTCGTCGTTCGCCCGCGGACATCTCACCGGGCCGTACGACGTGCACGGCTTCAGGCTCGAAGAGGGCGTCGAGAAGTTCGAGATTCCGTGCGTTGAAGGCGTCCGCGAAGACATAGGGCAGATCGGCCGGCTCGACGGGCAGGCCCGCGCTGTGCTGTATGTCATTCATGAGGCGAGTACAGCAGCCGGAAAAACCCGGCGGACAGCTGCGGGACCGTTCTCTGTCAGCTTCGCGCTTTCATCCGGTAATGCCGTGGGGTGCGGACACCGGACCTGACAGATGACGGGGACGAACGTGGCTTCGTCTTTCAGGGGACCGGCATGATGCAGGGGTCCGCCGTGCGCCGGTATTTCTGAATCGGTCGACAAGGAGCTTCACTTGACCACGCTCACTCTGCTCTTCCATTCCCGCAGCGGAAACACCTATCAGCTGGTGGAAAAGGCCGCGAAAACTGCTCTGGACGCGGGTGCGGAAGTACGCGTCCGCAAGGTGCCCGACCTGCCCGATCCGATGATCCTCGACAAGTCGGCGTACGCGGAGCTGTCTACGGCCACCGCCGATGTCCCGGACGCCGGGCTGGACGATCTGCTCTGGGCCGACGCGATCATGGTGGGGACGCCGGTGCACTACGGTCTGCCCGCCCCGCAGATCATGAACTTCATCGACCACACAGGGCCTGTCGCCATCCCCGGCAAGCTGATGAACAAGGCGGTGTCCGCTTTCGCCTCCGGCTCCATGCCGCACGCGGGCCAGCAGGCGGCGATCCTCGCCCTGCACAACGCGTTCTGCCACTGGGGAGCGGTGATCGTGCCGAACGGCTCGGCCGCCGCCGTGCTGCACCAGCCGGGCAACGGGGCGCCGTACGGCACCGGCACCATCTCGCGCCATGTGGCGAACAACGTCACCGAGGACAACCTCGGCGCCATCGAGTACCAGACGCTGCGCACCCTCCAGGTCGCCGGCGCGCTGAGCCGCGGGCTGCAGCCGGAGCCGAAGATCACCATGGTGAGCGATGAGCGGCTGCGCACATTCGGCCTGGACATCTGACGGGGCAGGCATGACTTTCCGCGACTCCCCATGGCCCGAGGGCACGCCGTGCTGGGTGGAGGTGCGGGTGGCCGAGCCTGTCCGCACCAGTACGTTCTATGCGGCGCTGTTCGGCTGGACGTTCTTCGATCACGGCGCCGAGTACGACCACTATCTGACGGCGCGGCTGGACGGCCGGGCCGTCGCCGACATCGGCCCACGGCCCGCGACGGAGGCGGCGGACGCACCCCCGGCATGGCTGGTCTGCTTCGCCGCCCGGAGCGTGGACGCGGTGGCGGCGAAGATCGTCGATGCGGGCGGCAAGGTGCTGCTGCCGCCCGACGACGTCGGCACGCACGGCAGGTTCGCGGTGGCGGCCGATCCGGCCGGAGCCGAGTTCGCGGTCTGGCAGGCGTACGCGTATCCCGGCGCGGAGGTCACCGGAGTGGCCGGGGCCACCGTGTGGCACCACTGCGCGAGCCAGGACGTCGAGGCGTCGCTGGCCTTCTACGCCGAGGTTTTCGGCCACACGGTGACGCGCTCGCCCGCCGGCCAGGGCGCGGGTTGCACCACGCTGGACCTCGACGGGCGCCCGGTGGCAAGCGTGGGCGAGCCCTCCCCCGGGTCCGGCCACGCCGCGCCCTCCCGTTGGGAGGTCACCTTCGGGGTCGGGGACCTGGCAGCCGCCCTCACCCAGGTCACCGAGCTGGGCGGAGCCACCCTCGACGGCCCGTTCGAGACCTCGCACGGCATGTGCGCCCGGGTCACGGACGCCCAGGGCACAGCGTTCGACCTGCTCGAAGTCTCCGCGGACGGCTGACTTCCGGCGGCTCGGGGCGCTCCGCCGGGGGGCTCGGTTCCGGTTCCACCGAGCCTCTGCGGCGCCCCGAGCCGGGCCCGTAGCGCCGCATGGCACCGGGGCAGCCGACGCCGGGTCAACCGCCCGCGCCCGCCCTCTCGACCGGTGCCGGGTGCCATCCGGCCGAGTCCCAGAACCGGAGTTGGGCCGCCTTCGGGAGGGCTGCCACCTGCGGCCCCGCGGCGCCGCCGAGCCGCAGCGTGTTGGCGCCGTCAGGTGTGAAGGCGGGCCATTCCGGGGCGTGTTCGCTGCGCGGCACCCCGGTGTGCGCGAAGGATGCCACCAGGTCCATCAGGGTGGCGGAGAGCCGTCGCTCCCCGGGTCCGTCGCCGAAGATCTCCCGGTGCTGCGGAAGCCCGTGGGTACCGAACAGGAACGGTGACGTCGCCTCGTGCGGAGTGCCGAATCCGGGTGGGCGTACGGCGTGCTCGAAGTGCATGAGGAACCGAGGCGCCCGGCTCTCCCTGGCTCCGCGCTCGGCCAGCCGCACTATCTGGTGGCGGAACATGCTGTCGCCGACGATCTCCGCGAACAGCGAGACGGGGTCGCTCCCCCTCCCCTCCTCCCGCGCACACGCTCGGTAGTGCGCGACGGTCTCCGCGACGAGCTGCTCCGACCGGCCGGCGCCGCCCATGCGCAGGTGAGCGCCCACCATGGTGTGCAGCTCGGCGTCGTCGCACGGGTGCGGGAGCGCACCGGCCGTGTAGAAGGAGCCCTCCGTGGCGGTCGTGACGACCAGCGCGGGCAGATCGGGTACCGGCCGGTGGATGTCGTACGCGGGCACCAGTTCACCGTCCACCACGGGTCCGCGGTATCCCCGCCCCGACGCCACCGGGTGGCCGTCCGGAGCGTTCGCGAAGTAGTCCTGCCAGGCGGTCAGCAGGCGCTCGGCGTCCACGGTGCGCAGCCCGGGCACATCGACGCGGAGCCGCCCGGCCAGCGCCTCGAAGGCCGTACGGGCGTCCGCCGGTTCCAGGGCGTAGGCGGGGGCCCAGACGTGACCGGCGCTGATCGGGACGATACGGCGGATCGCGCCGCGCAGCCGCGGCAGAAGCGCCAACTGCCAGACGCTGGAGCCGCCGGCGGACGTACCGCACAGCGTGATGTTCTCCGGGTCGCCACCGAAAGCGGCGATGGTGGTGCGCACCCACTCGACCAGGGCGATCTGGTCCTGCAGGCCCCAGTTGGCACACAGCTCCGTGCCCGGATCCGCCAGCTGCTCGTGCAGCCCGAAACCGAAGGGCCCCAGACGGTAGTTGAAGGTGACCACGACCAGGTCGCCGTGTGCGGCGAGCCGGGCGCCGTCGAAGGTCGGGCTCGCCGCGGTGCCCGCCTGCCAGCCGCCCCCGTGGATATAGACCAGCACCGGTCGGCTGCCCCGGATGTCCGGGGTCCAGATGTTGGCGTGGACGGTGTCCTCGGTGCCGATCGGAGCGCGTATCGGGGCGGTCACCGGGGCGGGCGCCGAGGGCTGGACGAAGGCCCGCGGTTTCCGGTCCGCGGGGCGGATGCCGTCCCACGGCGGATGCGGCCGGGGCGAGGCGAACCGCAGCGGGCCGGTCGGCGGGGCCAGGTACGGGACGCCGAGGAACGCCGCCACGGTTCGGGGCCTGCCCGGGGACCCGGCGGTCGGACCCGGCGCGGTCACCGTGCCGCGCAGTGCTCCCGCGCGGGTGTGCGCCACCGGTGGTGGCGGCTGCGGCTGTGCTGCGGATGTCATCAGCGGCCCCTGCGGTGTGGGTTCCGGAATCCGTCACACGATCGCAGCGCGAAAAATAAGGACCAAGGCAATCGGCCGTGATCTGTCAGGTGTGCGTCACCGCGGGGATTCCCCCGGCAATTGACAGACTTTGGCTGACCTGACGAACAGGTTCACCACATCTTGGTCCGAACCCACCCAGGCCCCAGGGTGGAGGCGTGCCCGCCTTATTCATTTCGGACCGATATCCAGGCGATGACCGATGCCGGGCGACGGCGCGGAAATGCCGTGACCGACTCGGGTCGCCGTGCGAAAGCTGGAGCCGGCATTGACAAGGGACATGCTGCCAATTCCGCTGGAAAAGGCAAGACAACAGCCGGACTGGGAAGACCCGGCGCAGGTGCAGCGCGCCCGGGAGACCCTGGCCGACCGCCCCGGACTCGTCGAGGCGACCGACGTGCGCGCGCTGCGTGCCCGGCTGGCGCTCGTCTGCGAGGGCGCGGCCGAGGTCGTACAGGCCGGTGACTGCGCCGAGGACCCGGCCGACTGCACGGCGGACCATGTCGCGCGCAAGGTGGCGGTGCTCGACCTGCTCGCCGGTGCGATGAAGCTGGCCGGCAGGCGCCCGGTGCTGCGAGTGGGCCGGATCGCGGGCCAGTTCGCGAAGCCACGGTCGCGGCCGACCGAGCGGTGCGGCAACGATGAGTTGCCCGTCTACCGCGGACACCTGGTCAACGGTCCGGCTCCGGAAGCCGAGGAACGGCGCCCCGACCCCCTGCGGCTGGTCACCGGGTACATGGCCGCCGCCGACATCATGGCCCACCTCGGCCGCGGCCGCGCCGCCGGTATCGACCAGCCGGTGTGGACCAGCCACGAAGCGCTGGTCCTCGACTACGAGGTTCCACTGTTGCGCCGGACCGCCGAGGGAGAGCTGCTGCTCGCCTCGACCCACTGGCCCTGGCTCGGGGAGCGCACCCGCCAGGTCGACGGGCCGCATGCGGCGCTGCTCGCCCAGGTGGTCAACCCGGTCGCCGTCAAGGTGGGCCCCTCGATGGAGGCCGCCGAACTGCTCGCTCTGTGCGCCCTGTTGAACCCGGAGCGGCAGCCGGGGCGGCTCACCCTGATCGTCCGGATGGGCGCAGGGACGGTGGCCGAGCGCCTGCCCGCGCTGGTACGCGCCGTGCAGTCGGCCGGCCATCCCGTGGTGTGGCTGACCGATCCTATGCACGGCAACACGGTGACGACCAGCGGCGGCTACAAGACCCGTTTCGTACGGACGTTGCAGCGCGAGATCCGCGAGTTCCGCGCGGTGCTGGCCGAGGCAGGCGCGTTCCCCGGCGGCGTGCATCTGGAGACGACGCCCGAGCAGGTCACCGAGTGTGTCCTCGACGAGTGGGAGGCCGAGCGAGCCGGTGGGGTCTACACGAGCTTCTGCGACCCCCGGCTCACCGTCGACCAGGCACTCGACGTACTGAGTGTGTGGGGCGAGACCGGAACACCGGCGATGGCGGCCGAGGTGTCCGCGACGCGGCAGGCGACAGGAGGTTGAGATCAATGGCAGCAACGACCCGAGGCGCCGGCACGGGCGGGGTGGCCCTCGTCACCGGCGCCGCCGGAGGGATCGGCCGAGCCGTGGTGCGTGCCCTCGCCGAGCAGGGCACGACTGTGGCCGCCGTCGACCGGGACGGCGACGGGCTGCGTAAGCACGTCGCCGAACTGGCCGGCTCCGGCCTGACGGTGACCGCGTACCCGGCGGACGTCACGGACGCCGCCGAGGTCGAAGCGACGGTCGCGGCGGTCGAGGAACGGACAGGACCGGTGGAGTATCTGGTCAACGCGGCGGGGCTGCTCCGTATGGGCGAGGTGCGCAGCACCAGCCCGGGCGACTGGGCGGAGATGTTCGCGGTCAACGCGGGCGGTGTCTTCCACATGTCCCGCGCCGTGGTGGAGCGGATGGCGCCGCGGGGCCGCGGCGCCCTGGTCACGGTCGCCTCGAACGCGGGGGCGACACCGCGGGCCAGGATGGCCGGATACGCCGCCTCCAAGGCGGCGGCCACCATGTTCACCAAATCGCTCGGCCTGGAAGTGGCCCGGTACGGGATCCGCTGCAACGTCGTGGCACCCGGTTCGACCGAGACGCCGATGCTGTGGTCGATGTGGCACGACGACAGCGGGCGCGCGCACACCGTCCAGGGCAACGCCGACGACTTCCGGGTGGGCATCCCGCTCGGCAAGACGGCGCGCCCCGAGGACGTCGCCGCCGCGGTGCTCTTCCTGCTGTCCGACCAAGCCGGCCACATCACACTGCACGACCTCACGGTCGACGGTGGCGCCGCTCTCGGCGCCTGAACGGAACCTGAGAGGAAACGACATGCCCGGGATCCCCGACATCCCCGCGTACCCGATGCCAGGTGAACAGGACCTGCCGACGAACACCGCGCGCTGGACGGTGAATCCGGATCGTGCCGTCCTGCTGGTGCACGATATGCAGCGCTACTTCCTGCGCCCGTTCGCCGAGGAGCAGCGTCGCGAGCTGGTCCGCAACGTCGTTCTGCTGCGCGAGCGGTGCGCGCGCCTCGGTATCCCCGTCGCTTTCACGGCACAGCCCGGCAGTATGACGGCGGAACAGCGCGGTCTCCTGAGCGATTTCTGGGGGCCCGGCATGCGCCTGGACCCGACCGACCGGGACATCGTCGACGAGCTGGCGCCGCACCCGGACGACTGGCTGCTCACCAAGTGGCGCTACAGCGCCTTCTTCCGGACCGACCTGCTGGCGCGGATGCGGGAGCACGCTCGTGACCAGCTCGTCGTCTGCGGCGTCTACGCCCATATCGGGGTGCTGGCGAGCGCCATCGAGGCGTTCACCCACGACATCGAGACCTTCATGGTGGCCGACGCCGTCGCCGACTTCTCCGCAGAGGAGCACCGGCTCGCCCTCGGCTACGCCGCACGCAGGTGCGCCGTGGTGGCCACCACCAGGGGGCTGCCCGCCGACGACGGCGCCCTCGTCGGGTACGGAGCCGCCCCGGCAGGGCGGGCCGCGTGAGCACCCGGGCGGTGACCGACCCGGCGCGAGCGCTGCTGGACCGGGTGCTGGCGCCCTCCCCTCCCCCGTTCGCGCTGCTCTACCGGCCGACGGCGAACGGGCACGACCAGGTGGACGTTCTCACGGGCCCGGTGCACGCCGTTGACCGTATCGCCGACCTGCCGGTGCCCGCCTCGGCACAGGGACCGGCCGGCGCGGATGTACTGACACTCGTGCCCTACCGGCAGCTCGCCGAGCGCGGCTTCCCCGCCCCGGACGACGGGGAGCCGCTGCTGGCCATGACGGTGACGGAGCAGGCCGCGCTGCACCGGGCGGAGGTGCTGGAGCGGATCGGGGACGTGCCCATCCGGCTCGGCGACGGGCATTTCGACATCGACGACGACGCGTACGCGGAGCTGGTGCGCCGGGTACTGAACGAGGAGATCGCCGCGGGAGCCGGTGCGAACTTCGTGCTGAAGCGCCGCTTCCTCGCCGACATCACCGACTACACCCCGGCCACGGCAGCCGCGTTCTTCCGGCGGCTGCTGGCCGGGGAGGCCGGTGTCTACTGGACGTTCCTGATCCACACCGGCGACCGCACCCTGGTGGGAGCCACTCCGGAGCGGCACCTCAGCCTGGCGGACGGTACCGCGGTGATGAACCCGATCAGCGGCACCTACCGCTACCCGGCCGACGGGCCCACCCTGTCCGGCGTGATGGACTTCCTGGCGGACCGCAAGGAGACGTACGAGCTCTTCATGGTCGTGGACGAGGAACTGAAGATGATGTCCCGCTTCTGCGACACGGAAGTCCGCGTCGTGGGGCCGTTCCTGAAGGAGATGGCGCGGCTCGCCCACACCGAGTACGTCATCGAGGGGCGTACCGGGCGCGATGTGCGGGAGATCCTGCACTCCACCCTGTTCGCCCCGACCGTCACCGGGAGCCCGCTGGAGAGCGCGAGCCGGGTCATCAGCCGCTATGAACCGGAGGGGCGGGGCTACTACAGCGGCGTCGCCGCGCTCATCGGCCGGGACGGTCACGGCGGTCGCACACTGGACTCGTCCATCCTCATCCGCACCGCCGACATCACCTCCCGCGGCCGGATGGCGATCGGGGTGGGCGCCACCCTGGTCCGCGACTCCGAGCCGGCCGCCGAGGTGGCGGAGACCCGCGCGAAGGCGACCGGACTGCTCACAGCGCTGCGTGCGGAGCCCGCGGGCCCACTGGCCCGGCATCCCTCGGTGCGGTCTGCGCTGCGGGCGCGTAACGAGGACATCGCGCGCTTCTGGCTGCACGGGCCGGGGCCCGCCACGGCCGGCCACCGGGCACTGAGCGGGCGGCGGGTGCTGGTCGTCGACGCCGAGGACACATTCACCTCGATGATCGCCCATCAGCTGAGGTCGTCAGGGCTTGAGGTGACGGTGTGCCGCTTCGACGAGCCCTATGAGTTCGCCGACCACGACCTCGTCGTCATGGGCCCTGGCCCCGGCAGTCCGCTGGAGGTCGGCGAGCAGCGGATCGCCCATCTGCACGCCGCGGTGGGCGAGTTGCTGGCCGAGCGCCGCCCGTTCCTGGCCGTCTGTCTCAGCCACCAGGTCCTCAGTCACCGGCTGGGGCTCCAGGTGCGCAGGCGGGGCACTCCTCACCAGGGGGTGCAGAAGGACATCGAGCTGTTCGGGCGCCGGGAGCGGGTGGGTTTCTACAACAGCTATGTGGCGCGCAGTTCGTCCGATCTGCTGAGCCCGGCCGGTGTCGGCCCGGTCGAGGTCTGCCGGGACCCGGAGACCGGCGAGGTGCACGCACTGCGGGGCCCGCACTTCGCCGGTGTGCAGTTCCACGCCGAATCGGTGCTCACGCACGACGGGGTGCGGATCCTCGGAACGCTGCTGGCCGATGTGCTCGACGGTGCGCGGGATCCGGTGGGGTCGTGACCGGAGGGCGGGCCTGCCGTCCCGCACCGGTGTCGTCGTCGGTGGCCGCATCGGTGGCCGCGTCGGTGCGGGCGGCAGGCGGCGATGCCGGTGCCGTCCGTGCCTTACAGGCTCCCCGGCGGCATGGCCCCTCCCCGATCGTCACGCGGTCGTCAACGCGACCCGGCGCCCGTGCAGTTCGCCCGTCTCCAGCATGCGGTGTGCCTCCGCGGTGGCGCTCAGCGGGAGGACCCGTACCTCGCGCGGGCGGAGTCGGCCGCCGGCCAGCAGCCCGTTGACGCAGCGTGCCGCCTGCGCGAGCTCATCGGCGGTGGCCCCGGTGATGGCGAAGCCGACCACCGACCTGTCCGCCACGTAGAGCGGCCCGGCGGGCAGCACCGGGGTGGTGTGCAGCCCCGCGAGCAGGACGACGCGACCGCGGCGGGCCAGCAGGCCGACGGCAGTGCTGAGATCGTTGACGCCCGCCGCGTCCGCGTAGACATCCACTCCTTCCGGGCACGCGCGTGCCAGCCGCGCGCCCAGGTCGTCCCTGTCGGACTCCACCACCACATCGGCGCCCAGGTCACGGCAGTACGCGGCGTCCCGGGCGCGGGCGACGGCCACCACCCGGGCGCCCTCTCTGACCGCGATGACCACCATGGCGGCGCCGACGTTGCCCGCCGCGCCGATGACGACCACGGTCTCACCGAACCGGAGCCGGCCATGGGTCACCAGTCCCAAGTACGCCGTAGCGGCCGGGTGCACGAGCGTCACAGCGGTGTGCGGGGCAACACCGTCAGGCAGCCGGTAAAGCCGCTCCGCCGGGACCGCCGCCCGCTCGGCCGCCGCGCCCTGCCGTCCGGAGTGGCCAAGGCTGTTGCACCACACCCGCTCGTCCACCTCGAATCCGGTGACCTCGCTGCCCACCGCGGCGACCCTGCCGACCAGATCGCGGCCGACCACGAACGGAAACTCGACGGGCGTGTCCACAGCGCCGGACCGTATGAACGTGTCGACGTGGTTGGCGGTCGTCGCCTCGACGTCCACCAGCACATCGTGGGCGCCCGGCCGGGGATCGGGGAGCGCACCGAAGCGAATGAAATCTGCCGGGCCGAACTCATTGATGTACGCAGCAAGCATGCTGGGTATTCTCCCAAGCAATTCCACGGCGAGCCCCCGTTCGGCCGATCTGCGAGGGGGATCTGTCAACTCTCTTTTCGCTGCCCGTGGTCACATCGGCGCACTTGACTGATTACCCCGGCCGGCATTGCCGAAGTGCGCGCGCTCTTTCAGTATTCGGGCGTGCTCTGCCAACAATGCCCGCCCTTTGTGTGCGGGCCCAGCGCTGCCACGCGCCCACGGCGATCCGGAGTGCAGAAGGAGTGCTCACATTGAATGCGACGGCGCACGAGATTGCGGTCATCGGCGCGGGCCCTCGCGGACTCGCCGTACTGGAGAGGCTGTGCGCGAACGAACGGGCGCAGCCGTCACATCCGCGGGTACTCGTCCACGTCGTCGACCCCGCACCGGCCGGCGCGGGCGCGGTGTGGCGCACCGGCCAGTCGCGGCATCTGCTGGCGAACACCGTCGCCTCGCAGATCACCGTCTTCACCGACGTGGCCTCCCGTATCGCCGGGCCGGTCGAGCCGGGCCCGAGCCTGTACGCATGGGCCAGATCGCTGCCCGCGCCACCTTCGGACGGCGCGCCCCCGTCGGACAGCGCGCCACCGCCGGACGGATCGCCGGCGCCGGACGGCCAGGCCACGGAAGGCGGATACGACGCCGCCACGCTGGCCGAGGCCCGGTCGCTGGGTCCGGACTCCTATCCGACGCGTGCTCTGTGCGGGCGGTACTTCGCCGACTGTCTCCGCCGTGTCATCGACGGCGCCCCGTCGCACATGGAGATCAGGGTGCACCGGTCGCGTGCCGTGGCCATGGCCGACACCTACGGATATCCGGGAGGGCCGCAGGGCGTGCGTCTGGAGAACGGGACCCGGCTCAACCATCTGGACGCCGTCGTACTCGCGCAGGGCCATCTGCCGACCCGGCCGACGCCGCACGAGGAGCGCATCGCGAGCCTTTCCCGGATCAACCACCTGACCTACTTCCCGCCGGCCAACCCCGCGGACGCCGATCTCGACGGCATCCCGGCCGGGAAGGCAGTGTTGCTGCGCGGCCTGGGACTGTGCTTCTTCGACTATCTGGCCCTGTTCACATCGGGCCGCGGCGGCGTGTTCGAGCGGGTCGACAGTGAGCTGGTGTACCGGCGCAGCGGCAACGAGCCTGTCCTGTACGCCACTTCCCGCCGAGGGGTGCCCTTCCACGCGCGCGGCGAGAACGAGAAAGGCGCGCACGGCCGGTATCTGCCACGCCTGCTGACGGCCGACCATGTGGCCCACCTGCGGTCCGGCGCCGGACGGGAGCGGGCCGGGCTGTCCTTCATGCGGGATCTGCGGCCGTTGATCGCGCGCGAGGTGGAGACCGTCTACTACGAAACGCTGCTCCGGCGGCGGCTGTCCGCCGACGTGGCGGCACGGTTCGCCGCCCGCTATCTGACCTGCCCCGACGCGGCGGCCTGCGGTGCCGTGCTGGACGCGTACCGTATCCCGGCGTCCGAGCGGTGGGACTGGAAGGCGCTCGCCGACCCCGCGCGGACGCGGACGTTCGCCGACCGTGACGACTTCCGGGCCTGGCTGCTCGGCCGGCTGGCGGACGATGTCCGCCACGCCCGCGAGGGGAATGTCGGCGGACCGGTCAAGGCCGCGCTCGACGTGCTGCGCGACCTGCGGAACGAGGTGCGCCTCGCGGTGGACCACGGCGGCCTGGAGGGCCTGTCCCATCGGGACGAGCTGGAGCGGTGGTACACCCCGCTCAACGCCTTCCTCTCCATCGGCCCGCCGCCGCAGCGCATCGAGGAGATGCGCGCGCTGCTGAAGGCCGGTGTCCTGGAGCTGACCGGGCCCGACACCCGGATCAGGATCGACACCCGGGGCCCGGCGTTCGTGGCCGACTCCGAGACCGTTCCCGGCCCGACCCTCCGCGCCGAGGTGCTCATCGAAGCCCGCCTCCCGGAGCCGGATCTGCGGCGTACGGCCGATCCGCTGCTGCGGCACCTGCGGCACACCGACGCGTGCGCCCCGTACCGGATCGGCACCGCCGACGGCGGCACATACGAGACGGGCGGACTGGCGGTGACCGAGCGGCCCTACCGGCTGGTCGACGCGCGCGGGCGGGCGCATCCGCGCCGCTTCGCGTACGGGGTGCCGACCGAGGCGGTGCACTGGGTGACGGCGGCCGGGATCCGGCCCGGCGTGGACTCCGTGACACTCGCCGACGCCGACGCCGTCGCCCGGTCCGTCCTCACCCTGGGGCCGAGCGCCCAGGCGACCGACGGGGCTCCCGGGAGCCCGCACGGGGAGGTCCTGCTGTGAACGACCGCTCCCCGGCGGGCACTTCACCGGATCCCGCCCCGCACACCCTCGACGCGGGGCTGCTGTCCCCGGTCCGTGCGGGTACCCCGGTCGAGCTTGCCGTCTCCGACACGGCGTGGCTGCAGGCCATGCTGGACGCGGAGGCCGCGCTCGCCCGCGCGCAGGCCGCGCTCGGTCTCGTACCGCCGTCGGCCGCCGAGGCCATCACCGAAGCCGCACGGGCCGAGCGGCTCGATCTGCGCGCGCTGGCGGTCCACGCACGCGAGAGCGCGAATCCCGTGGTCGGTCTTGTCGGGGCACTGACGCGTACGGTCGCCGCCGTGGACCCGGAAGCCGCCGCATATGTGCACCGGGGTTCGACGAGCCAGGACATCTTCGACACCGCCGCGATGCTGGTCTCCCGCGACGCCCTGCGGCTGTTGCGGGCGGATCTGGCCCGGGTCGCGGACGCGCTCGCCGGTCTCGCCCTGGAGCACCGCGACACGGTGCTGCCGGGGCGCACGCTGGCACTGCACGCCGTGCCCACGACGTTCGGACTCAAAGCCGCCGGATGGCGGCAGTCGGTGCTGGCCGCCGACACTCGCGTGGCCGCCGTGCTGGCCGCCCTGCCCGTCTCGCTCGGCGGCGCCGCGGGCACCCTGGCCGGATACACCGAGCACGGCGCCGACCCGGAGCGCCTCGTGGCGGAGTTCGCCGCCGAGACCGGGCTCGGCATTCCGGGGCTGCCGTGGCACACCCTGCGCACTCCCCTGGCCGACCTCGCCGCGGCACTGGCCCACTGCGCCGGGGCGCTGGGCAAGCTGGCGGTGGACGTGCAGTCGCTCACCCGTACCGAGGTGGGCGAGGTGGTCGAGCCGTACGTACCCGGACGCGGCAGCTCCTCGGCCATGCCGCAGAAGCGGAACCCGGTGCTGGCCACGCTGATCCGGAGTGCCGCACTCCAAGTACCGGCGCTCGCAGGTGTGTTGAACCAGTGCATGCTCTCCGAGGACGAACGCTCGGGCGGCGCGTGGCATGCGGAGTGGCAGCCGCTGCGGGAGTGTCTGCGGCTGACCGGGGGCGCCGCGCATACGGCGGTGGAGCTGACGGAGGGGCTGGTGGTACGGCCGGAACGGATGCGCGCCAACCTCCGGCTCACGGGTGGTGCGATCGTCGCCGAGCGGCTCGTGGCCGCGCTCGCCCCGCTGCTGGGAAAGGCCGCCGCCCGGGAACTGCTGACCCGGGTCACCGGGGCGGCCGACCGGGACCGGCGCCCCCTGGCCGAACACCTTGAGGCGGCCCCCGAGTTGGCGGGCCGGATCAGCGCGGATGAGCTGCGCCGGCTGTGCGATCCGGCCGGATATCTCGGAGACGCGCCTGGTCTGGTGACCCGGTCACTGCGGTCGGCGACGACATCTGACTGTTAGCTGACAGTTCCTGACCGCGTTTGCGGCTCTCCTGACTCCGCCGGGTCGTTTGCACTCGGCGGGTCCGGGTCTTGACTGGCCCCCTCTCCGTTGTGCCGGTGAGGGGGTGCCCCTGCCTGTCGGTCGCGGACTGCGGGCTCGCTGTGGTTACCCGCGCAGTTCCCCGCGCCCCTTACGGGCGCAGCCCTCATTGCCGGGTGCGCAATTCGTCGGCCCGGACCGCTCCGGTATACGGATTCCAGGTAGTTCACCGGAAAACACAGCGGATTCTTTCACCCGCCGTACCGCTGACCACACTGACCTTTCCCCTGACCAGCTGACCCCCTGACAACCTTGCGCGGCACATGCCCCGTGGGTTTGGATTTTGGCAGCCTTGCGGCACGGGGGAAGGACAGGCTGCCGGATTCTGACATCCGGTGACCGCAGCCATAACGCCCCCCATTCCGATGAAGATTCAACCAAGGGCCGGAAATACAGGGGGAGAAATGTATGCACGCCGAGCGCCGCGGCAATTGACCGGGCCCTCGCTCCGCACCGACCCGTCGGCCGAGGGGCACCCACGGATCCGTCCGCACCGCCGGGCACCACGGGTCGCCTCCGCGCGGGGACGTGACTGAGTCTCCGGCGTCCCCGCACATCCCGGGTTCCCCCACCCACGTTCCCTCCGCTCCCCACGCGACTCCCCCGGCCCGCCGCGCCATGCGCCCCCTCCACGCGGGCCGTTCCCTCCCGTACGCGATCCAGCATCCACCCGCCGTCGGGGGTCCGAGCCCCCGAGGCTCGACAGCCGGTGCCGCCCGTACGCCCGTACCGCGGCCGGCCCCTCCCAGGTTCCCCTGCTCCCCGGACACGCTGAGACCGAAGTCGTGCGCCGACGACGCCGCACGCTCCGGTGACCGGCTCCGGGCCACTCCGACCACGGATCTCGACGTCCCTCCGCACCCGTGCACCGCTTCGGACGCGCGCCGCCCGACACCGCGCGCACGGTAATCGCGCCGCCCGCGGCACCGGGACGCCGCGCGGTCGGCACAGCCAGGACGTACTCCCGCTCCAGCCAACTGTCCCTCCCCAACGATCACGGCTGCGCACGCCTGTGCGCGTTCCGCCGAAACGCACCGCGCACCCACAAGGAGGCACGGAATGACGCTCGTCAGCGGAAACCCCGACTGCGTCGGCTTGTTGGACGACCCGAAGGACTGCCCGGCGCCGGAAGCAACGAGGAGAGTAGCCCTCGACCGTTCAGTGGCGGAGCTTTCCCCTATTGTTTTCGCCTCGCTCCCGAGGGCGGATCAACGCCGGAAAGGGCTGATGTATCTGCGGGGACTGCTGGGTGCCACCGGAAGGAAATCGGTCCGGAACATCGCGGCCTTTCTCAAGGACGAGGTCAACGATCAGGGCCTGCACCACTTCATCAACGACTCGACCTGGGAATGGGCCCCGATGCGGGAAGCGTTGGGCCGCCACCTCGTACACCGGCTGCCCCCGCGTGCCTACGTGGTCCACCCCCTGCTCATCCCGAAATCCGGCACGCACTCCGCGGGGGTGACCCGCACCTTCTCCTGGGAACGCGGCCAGGCCGTGACCGCGCAGCAGGTGACCGGAGTCTGGGGCGTGACCACGAACACGGCGAGCCCGCTGAACTGGCAGCTGCATCTGCCCCCGAAGGCGGCCTCCAGGCGCATCCCGGGGAGCGCACGGCGGGCCACGGCCGGCGGGACGGACCCGGAGACGCCGGAGAAGTCGATGGTGAACGCCTACCTGGAGACCGCGGCACGCCTGGCGCTGCCGCGGCGGCCGGTGGTGCTGAACGCCGAGCGGCTGGACGGGATCAAGCTGGTCAGCACACTCGCCGCGGCGGGCTTACGGCACGTCTCGAAGGTCGCCGGGGACACCTGGCTGCTGCCCAGCGACCCCTCGCTGCCCGGCTGGGGGGACGACCCGCTCCAGGCGAGGCGGATAGCGCAGATGGCCAAGGCCGGCCGGAACCGCGTCGCACTCATCCCATACGGCCCTTCTGACACACCCGAACTCGTGGTCACCGTACGCGTCCGCCTTCCCGCCGTGCGCGACGCCTGGGAGCGCGTGCCCGGGAACGGGGACTATCTGCTGGTCGCCGTGGGCCGCAGCCGCGCCCAGTGGCCCGACGAACTGTGGCTGACCGATATGCCGACAGCCGATCTCTCGGCCTTGCTGCGGCTGGTGGGACTGAGCCGTCAAGTGGCCCACCACGGCGTGCCATTGGCCGAGCGCGTCGGAATCAGGGACTTCGTCGGCCGCTCATACGCCGGCTGGAACCGCCACGCCACCCTCGCCTCCATCGCCCACGCCGCCACCCAACTGGCCGAACTCCGCCTCGACAGCACGAACATGACACCAGGAGGAGGCTGGAGCCCCCACTTCTGCTAGGCCGTCCCCGCGCCCCGTAAGGGGCGCGGGGAACTGCGCGACAAGCCACAACGAACCCGCAGCCCGCGGGCAAGGGGCAGGGGCACCCCTCACCGGAACAAGCCGCTGATGGCCACAGAGGTGCGCATTCCGCACAGATCGCATTGGCGGCGGTTGCCTCCGGTGGGCGCCGCCGACAGGATGATCGCTGTGCCGACTAATGCCTCCACAACCCCCCTCGGTGAAGCCTGGCCCCGCGTCCGTACGCCGTGGCCCGAACGCAGCGCCCCGCTCTACGGCCAGGACTTCGCGAACGATCCGTTCTCCTACTACGACAGCCTCCGCAAAACCTTCGGCCCGGTAGCTCCCGTGGCGCTGGAGGAGACCGGGACCTTCCGCGGATATCTCGTCCTGGACCACGCCTACCAGCTGGAGATCCTCCAGAACCGCGGCCATGTGTGGACGCGGGACTCCCGCTGGTACCGGGACTTCGCCGAAGGCACCCTGCCGCCGCACCCGTTGATCCCCCAGTTCGCCTACCGGCGCAGCCGCCTCTACGCCGAGGGCATGGAGCACTCGCGCCTGTCGAGCCCCGGCAACAAGGCGCTGGCCGAGCTCAATCTGCTCCGTACCCGGGACCTCATCGAAGACCTCGCCGAGCAGCTCATCTCCTCGTTCTTCCTCGACGGAGGGCCCTGGGAATGGAACGAGGTCGACATTCTGGAGCAGTACGCGCTGCAACTGCCCCTGCTGGTCATGATGCGGCTGATGGGCATGGACGAGGACAGCGCGCTGGCCACCGGCAACGCCATCCACGAGATGCTCAGCGGCGGGCCCGGGGCCCAGCGCGCAGCCGCTGAGCTCGACTCCCGGATGCGGGCCCTGGTCGACGCGAAACAGCGCGACCCGGGGCCCGACCTCATCTCCTGGATGCACCATTACAACCGGGAGTTGCAGCCGGGGCTCGACGCTCATGAGCTGAGCGAGGACGTGTGGCTGCAGATCGTCGCCGGGCGTGGCGCCAGCACGACCTGGATCTGCAACACCGTGCTGGAGCTGCTGACCAATCCGGACCTGAACGCCGACGTCATCGCGGGCCGCTGCCAGATGGAGGAGGCGATGAACCGCGTCATGTGGGTCAACGCCCCCATCCAGAACCTCATAGGCCGCTGGGCCACCCAGGACACCAGGCTGGGCAGGTATCCCGTCAACTGCGGTGACATGGCGATCATCTGCCTCGGTGCGACCGGCGCCGACCCGGCGATGCTGTCCGCCGGCTTCGACGTCTCCCGCACCAACAGATCGCATCTGGCCTGGGGCGCGGGCTCCCACGGCTGCCCGGTACCCGACCTCGGTACGCTCATCGTCCGTACCGGACTGGAGGTCCTCTGGAACAGGCTGCCAGGGCTGCGGCTGGCCGTCCCCAAGGAGAGCCTGGTCTGGGACCTGCCGTATGTCGCACGGTCCCCCACCGCGCTGCCGGTGGTATTCCCTCTCCCGCCGATGCGCCCGACGAATGGACAGCAGTGGACAGCACAGCACAGCTTTATCTCGAACCCGCCCCGGCCGATCTCCACGGAACCGAAGGAGCAGCCCTCCGCGCGGCAGGGCCGGTTGCCACTGTGGCGCTCCCTGGTGGCGTGGTGGCCAAAGCGGTGACGACCCGGGAGGCGGGCGCCCTGGTGCTGGGCGACCCCCGCTTCTCGAAGGACATCCGGAACTGGGGCGCACACGCCCGCGGAGAGATACCGGCGGACTGGCCGCTGCTGTTCATCGTGGAGGGCAAGGGCCTGCTCACCACCGACGGCGACACCCACCGGCGGCTGCGGCAGCCCATCCAGCGCGCCATCTCCCCCCGTCGCGTACAGGCGCTGCGTCCCCGTATCGAGGCCATTGCCGACCGGCTGCTGTCGCAACTCGCCGCCGTGCCCGCCGGGCAGGAGACGGATCTGCACCGGGGCTTCGCGCTGCCGCTGCCGCTGGACGTCATCTGTTCCCTGCTCGGCGTCCCGGAGGACGGCACGCTGCGCCAGGAGTTGCACGAGCTGTCGGCCGCGGCGATGAACTCCGAGGCCGGCGTGGAAGAGGTGCAGAAGACTGTCGGGCAGCGCTTCCCGGCGACGCTGATGTCCCTGATCGAGCAGAAGCGTGCCCGCGGCGACGAGGACGATCTCACGATGGACCTGGTCGCCGCCATGGACGAGGGTGAGCTGACGGAGGCCGAGGTCATCGGAAACCTCGTGGTCACCGTCATCGGCGGGCACGAGACCACGGCCAACCTGATCTGCCACGCCGTCAGGGGGCTGCTGACGCACCCCGGGACGCTGGAGGCCGCCAGAGCCCGGCAGGAAGCGGGCGAGAACCCGTGGCCCGACATCGTGGAAGAGGCCCTGCGCTGGGAGTCCCCCAGCCGCAACGTCATGTTCCGCTATGCCACCGAGGACGTGGACGTGGAGGGGCAGATCATCCGGGAGGGCGAGGCGGTACTGGTGCCGCTGCCGGCCATCCAGCGCTGCCCGCACGCCTTCCCCGACCCCGATCCCGAGGTCTTCGCTCCCGACCGGCCGGATGCCTCGCGCCATATCGCCTTCGGTGTCGGACCGCACCGCTGCCCCGGCGCGTCCCTCGCCAGGCTGGAGGCCGAGATCGCGCTACGGCGGCTGTTCGAGGTCTTCCCCGGGCTCGCGCTCGCCTCCGGACCGGCGCCCCGCGTGCCGTCCCTGGGCATCAACGGCTATCAGGAGATGCCAGTCGTACTGCGCTGACGGGCCTGTCGCACCGACGGACCGGCCGCGCTCAGGCGTCCGCACGCCATACGAGCGTGTACCGCCAGAACAGCCGGCGGCGCAGCCGCGCCCCCGGCAGGACGGAGCGGGCTTCCCGGAGGATCTCCGGGAAGCCCATCTCCGGCGGCCGGGTCACAGCGGTCATCGCGGGCGGGCGCGCTGCCGTACGGCCCCGGTTCCGCCACCAGCCCACCGCAGCGTTCAACGGCGCCGAGACGGCAGCCAGAAGGTAGTCACCGACGGTCTGCTCCCGCGCGCACCCGACGACGACCAGCGTGCCCCCGGGAGCCAACTGCCGGCGCAGGTGCGTCAGTGCTTCGGTGAACGGCAGGTGGTGCAGGACGGCGACACAGGTGATCACGTCGTACGGCCCGGCGGGATGCCCGGTCAGCGCGTCCCCGACGGTGTAGGTCACCGCTGCTGTCGCGGGCGTGGACTCGCGCGCCCGCGCGACGATCACCGGATCGGAGTCGATCGCCTGGACTTCGTCCGCCCGGCCGGCCAGCAGCCTGGCGAGTTCACCACTGCCGCAGCCGATATCCAGGGCCCGGCCGAAGCGCCGGGGAAGCCGGCGCAGAATCCACCGGTGGTAGTGGGCGTTGTGGTCCCAGGGATGAGCGGCGTTGAATCGGTCGAGTGCGCCCAGGACGCGATGCGGCAGCGTCGTCATGAGGGCAGTCAAACATGACGACGCCGCTGGGTAACTCCCCGCCCGCGCCGGTGCGTACGACGCCGGTTCCGGCGCCGTACGACACCGGGTCCGTCGCGGCCCGCTCACCCTCGTGGCCGACCCCTGGCCCCGCCTGTAGGACCTCTCCGGGGCTCCACCGAACGCTGCTGAATCACCGGGTCACCGGCACCGTGAGCCACGCCCGGACCCGCCCGAAGCTCCACGGGCCGCCGACCTCCCCTCCTTCTGTATCGGACTTGGTGTTCGTACCATCCCAGGATCCGAAAGGGACCTTCGTCTGAGCACCGCAGACGTTGTGCCCGCGCCGCTCACGACTGCGAAGGTGACAGAGTCTTCGCAGCCGCCGTCACAGCCTCGACTCTCACCTGCTCCTACCAGGTGAGGACCGGACCGGTGAACTCTCCCTACTGCCCTGCGGACGCTGCGGCTCCGAACTTCCGGCAGGAGGCAGAGAGGGAGGGGAAGAGGCGGCAGCTTCTGGTAGGTGTGCCGTAGCCGCTCCAGGAGCGTAAGAGGGTGACGGCGGCGTGGAAGCCCGCGCGGGCTCTATCCCATGTGAAACTCTCCAAAGGTGCGCCAGATGGGCATTTCTAGCGGCCTCGTGGGCCCCGTCCAGACGAGCCTGCAGAACACGTTCCTCAGAACCGAGTTGCCCTAGCTGGGTGCCATACTCCCACCCCTGGCGGTATGCCTCCTTCAACTGCTGATAATTCCGTTCCCATCGGCTGCCTGCTCGACGCGTTGCCCGATCCCTGCCCCAACCTTCATGCGCTCCTGTGGCGCGCCTTGATTGCCATTCTGTGCGCACGTCGGCTTCATATCGAACATACTCGTCATCTGAAAATAGACCGTTTCTGCCAGCTTCCGCACCCGCAGCCCACACCTCACCGAGATGCGCATCTTGCATCCGCGGTACAGGCGGTGGGTCCAACAGAAGATTCTGAAAGTAGCAACCGTCTTTCAGTGCCTCCCGTTGCATGTCGGAAAGGAGACTGGCATCACGGGGAACGTGTTCGTCAAAATGCGCTAGGCGTTCGTCAAATGGCACGCCGCCTCCTCACGCTCAGTAGGATCGGGGACTGGAGACGAAGCATCAGCCGCCGCGCCCACCACCGGCCCTGCTCAGGAAATGAGCCCTCAACTCAGTAGTGTTTCGTGAATTCTCTTCATGCCACTCGCACTCGGCCTGAATACGCTGGTCAGCACCTGCTTTGACACCAACTGAAGTGACACGGTCGTACTGCGAAACGGATCGCCTGCTCTCGCGGTTCAATAATCCGCGTGTGACTGCAACCACACGAGAGCTATGCCCAATGCCGGGGCGGTACGTGGTTGAGTCTGAAGGGGACTTTGTCCCCGGGCCACTTGCACCGAGCAGGACGCCGCCCTTGGTGCGGTGCGGCGGCAGCGGGATCACGATGCCGAGCTCCCTCGCGTCGCGCCGCCGCGCGAGCGGAAAGTCACCCCCGCGTCGGCCAAGAGGCGGTGCACGCCGCCGTAGGAGCAGCCGGCCTCCTCGGCCAGTGCCCGGATCGAGGCTCCGCCCCCCGCACGCCGGAGAGCTGCTGTCCACCGTGAAGTTCACGGTGCAGACCCTCGCCGCCGCCAGCGAACTCCAGCGCGAGCTGACGTACGACGGACTGCGCGCCGCCAGGGCCAATGGCAGCACGGGCGGCCGCGTCGACCAGGGGGTAGCCGTACGGCGCGGCCAGGGCTTCACCCTGCGCGTCAGCGCCGTCCCCGCCGTACAGCGAGGGCTCCTCGCTCGCTGCCGGCCCCTCGACGGCACCCAGGGCTCCCGCAGTCCCGGCCCAGCGCAAAGCCCGCCGCGAGTACGAGAACCGGGTCAGCGCACTCGCGTCGACCGGATCATGAAGCGGGCCGCCGGAAGCCGCTGGGCAGGTACATCTACGGTCTGACCGGGCGGAGTTGTGAGTACGCCGCGGGAGTTACCGAGGCTCGTGCCGTGGCGCGACGTCGGACGGGACAGCACGCGGAAGCATCTACAGCGTCGTACCACACCCCCTGAATGAAGGACGTGCTGCATGCCCGCCGATGTTTCCGCCTCCACCCCTCTACCGGCCAAGGACACCCGTGCCCCCGGCCCTGCGCCGGCCCGCACGGTCGCGGGCGTACCGACCTGGGCGCGGCGCGCCGCGATGGCGGTCGTGTGGGTCTCGCTCCCGTCCGGGCTCTGGCGCTTGGCCGTCGTCCTGGGCATCCCACTGGGTCTCGGAGACGCCGAGTACGACGCCATGCTGATACCGGGCTGGGGGCTACTGGTGCT
This sequence comes from Streptomyces sp. CA-250714, assembly GCF_050936705.1. Lineage (NCBI taxonomy): Bacteria > Bacillati > Actinomycetota > Actinomycetes > Kitasatosporales > Streptomycetaceae > Streptomyces > Streptomyces sp. CA-250714. The sequence continues at coordinate 1,040,055 of NZ_JBNJMI010000001.1, forward strand.
GCCCCTGCTGTCGTTGGCGCAAGAGGGGCTCGCGTTGCTGACACTCGGTCTGGTCCGCCCGTGGGGCGAAGTGTGGCCGCGCCGACTGCCGTTCCTCGGAGGCCGTCCCATACCCGTGTGGGCCGCGGTCGTCCCGGCCGCGTTCGGGACGCTGGCGTGCAGTGTCTACGGCGTGCTCTTCGTCTGGACGACCCTGCACGCGGAGATGGACATCACGCCGTGGGGCAAGTGGATCCTCGATCTCTCCTACATACCGATGGCCGCCTGGGGACCGCTGCTGGGAGTGGTGACCGTGCACTACTACCGGCGCCGCACCCAGGGTGAACACAGGGGGTGAGCACAGGAGGTGAGCACGCCTGGTGAGTGGGCAGAACCAAGTAGGCGGAGGCTCACAACAGTTGCACGTTCCAAGCCGTCGCCATACGCGCTGTGAACGGCGCACTGTTACCCCAGGGCCAGGGCCGCGGTCAGTCAGCAGCGGGCCCTGAACGGCGAGGAGGGAACGAGTCGATGCCCATACCTGTGTGCTCACTGATCACGAACGAACACCAGAGAATCTCCGCCGACGGCGCGTACCACGTGGTGCGCTTCCCGTTCGGCGGAGGGGAATCGTACGACGCCGAAGGCATGCATCAAGTGCGGCAGCCGGACGGCTACGAGGTCACCAACTGGCGCACCGACGACCGGTCGGGGCTGATCTGGCCCTCCGTCGACGGCTGGGGCGTCATCACAGCCATGATCCAGTGGGAGGACGGAAGCTACACCGAACTACGCGACCAGATCGTCCGCGACCCGCTCGGCCTCACGGACAACCCTGTGGACACCACGGCCACGGACCACAGGCGACCCACCCCCGGCATGCAGTGCTTCACCAAGCACTACGAGATATTCGTGCACCCGGACGTGCCGCTGGCCATCCGCGTCGCCCACAACGACTCCCGGTCGCGACATCTCGTGCACGCACAGTTCAAGCTGGCCATCCACACCTGACGCCCCCTCCTCCACCGCGCTGCGCGGCCCGTAAATCAGGCTGAGCACAGGACGACTTGGGGCTACAGTGGGTGAAGCCCAGGTGCGCAGGTAGGGGATACTTCCACTTTTAATGGGGCGGTTGCGGGTTCGAGTCCCGTCGGACGCCGAGGCGTCCGTAGCTCAATCGGTAGAGCACCACGTCTCCCCCACCGACTTGGACCTCTGGGCCCCACACGTGTGGGTCTCCGCGGAGACGAGGAGCGGGTGGGAGGTGTGTGCCTCCCACCCGCTCCTGTTCGCATGCGCGGGGGTGTGTGGTGTCGCGGTGTCTTAGTAGGCGGAGTCGACGTTGTCCATGGTGCCGTAGCGGTCGGCGGCGTAGTTGCAGGCCGCGACGATGTTGGCCACCGGGTCGGTCAGCTCATCGGGGGTGCCCTCGACGTGGTAGGCGTCGAAGGTGGGCTGGATCACCTGGAGCAGGCCCTTGGAGGGGGTGCCCTTCTTGGCGTTGATGTCCCAGTCGTTGACCGCGTTGGGGTCACCGGCCGACTCACGGATGATGTTCCGCTTGATGCCCTCATACGAGCCGGGGATGTCGTGCTTGGCCATGATCGCGCGGGCCTCACGGATCCAGCCGTCCAGGTTGTCCGCGTACTTCTGGCCACCGGCCTCGTCCTCGGCCTTGGCGGCCTGCGCCTTCTGAGCGTGCGCGGCCTGGGCGCTGACGTGCTGCGCGGTGGAGGCGGCGCTCTCGATCGCGGCGGGCTTGGCGGCCGGCTTGGCCGGGGCCTCGGCGTGGGCGGTACCGGCCAGAGTGGTGGCGGCGATACCGGCGGTGCCGACAACCGTCAGGGCGGTGGTGGTCAGGCGGCGGGTGGGCTTGAGGGTACGCAGGGCGTTACGCATGCGAGCGGAGAGCCTTTCGTGGGGGGACGTTCCGGCCACGCGCCCCGGGGCTGTGCCCCGGTCTCGTCGCGACCTGGCACCCACCCTGGAAACCGGCTCCCCGGCCCCGCAAATATGTGACGTACGATCCAGAATCGTCGCAAACCCCCGACAGGCCCGACCACTCCCCGCCCCGCTTTAGGTCAGGGCAATTCGGACATACGAAGGCGCCTCGTATGTGATCTGGACCCTATGGGCGCCCTCACAGCCGACCCCCGCCACGCACCCGACTCACACACTCGTCGTACGGCGATCGAGCACGCAGCGTTACGGCCACAGCCCGGGCTCGGCGGCTGGGTCGTCGACCCAGGCGACTACTCAGGATGTGCTGAATTCAGGATCCCGTGTATCGTCGAGGAATGCTGACTGTTGCCACGGATATCGAGGTGCTGGCCCGGTTCGGCCGTGCGCTCGCGGATCCGATCCGCTGCCGCCTGCTGCTGGCCCTGCGCGAGGCCCCGGCCTACCCGTCCGAGCTCGCGGACACGCTCGGCATCTCGCGTACCCGGCTGTCGAACCACCTGGCGTGCCTGCGCGACTGCGGGCTGGTCGTCACGACGCCCGACGGTCGCCGTACCCGCTACGAACTGGCCGACGAACGGCTCGGGCACGCGCTGGACGATCTGCGTTCCGCCGTGGTGGCGGTGGAGAGCGACCGCGCCTGCGGGGAAGCCGACGAGAAGGGATGCTGCTGACCATGGCGGCGGAGATATCCCTCGCGCCCGGTCCCGCGCGGCGTGACGCGCTGACCCGACGAATACGGCTGCTGGTCGCCGCGACGCTCGCCTACAACGTCATCGAGGCGATCATCGCCCTCACTGCCGGCACCATCGCCTCCTCCACCGCACTGATCGGCTTCGGTCTGGACTCCGTGATCGAGGTTTCCTCCGCCGCGGCGGTCGCCTGGCAGTTCTCGGCCCGTGAGCACGCCGTACGGGAGGCGCGGGAGAAGACCACACTGCGCATCATCGCGGTGTCGTTCTTCGCGCTCGCCGGATACGTCAGTTTCGACGCCGTCCGCGCGCTGGTCGGCACCGGGGAGGCCTCGCCTTCGGTTCCCGGCATCGTGCTGGCCGCGCTGTCGCTGGCCGTGATGCCGTTCCTGTCCGCGGCGCAGCGCAAGGCCGGACGGGAGCTCGGCTCCGCCTCCGCGGTCGCGGACTCCAAGCAGACCCTGCTGTGCACCTATCTGTCCGCCGTACTGCTGGTCGGGCTGGTCCTCAACGCCACCCTCGGCTGGTCCTGGGCGGACCCGATCGCCGCGCTGGTCATCGCCGCCGTCGCGATCAAGGAGGGCCGGGACGCCTGGCAAGGCAAGGGGTGCTGCGCCACTCCGGCCACCGCCGCGCCGCTGCGCGACGAGGGCGGGACCGACGCGTGCGGCTGCCGTCCGGGGTGTGACTGCTGCGCCTGAGTCGCGCAGCGGGTCGTGACGCTTCCTCGGCCCGAGGGACCCAAGGGCAGGTGGCGCGCTGTGAGGCCGCTGCCATACTGCGGGAATGGCAGAGAGTAGCCAGCCAGAACGACGGCCCGGGCGCCCCGCGGTCCTCTCCCGCGCCGCCATCGTCGACGCTGCGGAACGCATTCTCGACGAGGGCGGGCTGGAAGCGCTCACGCTGCGTCGCCTCGCCAAGGATCTCGGCACTTCCCCGATGGGGCTCTACCGGCACGTCTCGGAAAAGGACGAGATCCTCGCCCTGGTCCTCGACCGGCTGGCTGCCCGGCTGCCCCGTCCGCAACTGCCCGAGGAACCACGCGAACGGCTGCTGATGCTGTGGCAGTTCATCCACGACGGTCTCGCCGAGCACGAGTGGACGGTGGAGGTGCTCAGCGCCGGGGACCTGATGGGCCCGTCCGTGCTGTGGCACGTCGAGCACATCGTGCAGGCACTGTGCGACGCGGGGCTACCACCGGAGCAGGCGGCGGACTGCTACCTGGCGACCTGGCACTACACCGTGGGCCACCTGGGAGTACGTACGGCGACGGCCCGGCGCAGCCGGAAGGCCCAGGGCGAGCAGCCGTACGCGCTGCGGGTGCTGGCCCAGGTCGATCCGGCGAGGATGCCGGTACTGGCCTCGCTCCACGACCACTGGGCACGGGCCCGGGGGCGCGACCTGTACCCCGAGGCGCTGGAGCGGCTGCTGGACGGATGGCTGGCACGCGGTTGACGCCGCCTCGCGAGCATGTTTGCGTACATGTACGCAAACCTTTCGGTACCGGCCCCGACGACACCTCCCGCAAGGACGGCCGACATAGCGAGGACGGGGCGTCCCGGCCCCGGCCCGGAGAGGAGGAGCCATGGACGAGGCCACGCTGCGCGCTCTGTACGAGCGCTGGCTGAAGGAGCTGTGGAACGGGGATCTGTCCGTCGCCGAGGAGATCGTCGCCCCCGGGTTCACCATCCATCACGGCGCGATCCAGCCGGGCGGTGACAACGAGCTGACAGGGCCCGACGGGATCGCGAGCCTGATCTCCATGAGCCGGGAGTACTTCGACGACCTGACCTTCGAGACCGAGGTCGGCCCTGTGGTGCAGGACGATCTGCTCAGCGCCCGCTGGGTCGGCCGCGGCACCTACAAAGGAGGCTTCCCCGGAGCCACCGCCGAACCCGGGACGAAGGTCGTCTTCCGCGGCAACGACATCCTGCGAGGCGCCGACGGCCGGTTCGTCGCCTACTGGGTGTGCTCCGACGGCCAGTACCTGTCCCAGCAGCTCGGGGCCGCCTGACCTCATCCCCCCGGCCGCCGACCCCCGCTCCCTCTCACCGCACGTACAGCTCGACGGCCCGCCCGTCCGGGTCGTCGACCACATGCCGGCCCGGTGCCAACGGCGGGCTCATCTCCCGCCCCACGACGTCGAAGCCCAGCCGCACGCTGGAGACCGGTCGCCGGTCCGTCGCCGGATACAGCTCGACCACGGTGCCGTCGGGCAGGGTGGCAGCGTAGTGAAGAGGGCCCTTCCCATGGCGCTCCGCCACGAAGGAGAGGCCGAGGCCGCTGTAGAAGCGGCGGGTCTCCTGCAGGTGCTCCGTGTAGAGAACCACCAGTGCGATACGCGCACCCGCCGCGCTGTTCGTCATGGGCACCGACTGTGCCAAAGCTTCAGGACAGAGACGAGGAGCGGGTGGGAGGTGTGTGCCTCCCACCCGCTCCTGTTCGCATGCGCGGGGGTACGTGGGGTGTCGTGGTGTCTTAGTAGGCGGAGTCGACGTTGTCCATGGTGCCGTAGCGGTCGGCGGCGTAGTTGCAGGCCGCGACGATGTTGGCCACCGGGTCGGTCAGCTCATCCGGGGTGCCCTCGACGTGGTAGGCGTCGAAGGTCGGCTGGATCACCTGGAGCAGGCCCTTGGAGGGAGTGCCCTTCTTGGCGTTGATGTCCCAGTCGTTGACCGCGTTGGGGTCACCGGCCGACTCACGGATGATGTTCCGCTTGATGCCCTCATAAGAGCCGGGGATGTCGTGCTTGGCCATGATCGCGCGGGCCTCACGGATCCAGCCGTCCAGGTTGTCCGCGTACTTCTGGCTGCCACCGGCCTCGTCCTCAGCCTTCGCGGCCTCAGCCTTCTGAGCGTGCGCGGCCTGCGCGCTGACGTGCTGCGCAGTCGAGGCAGCGCTCTCGATGGCGGCGGGCTTCGCGGCCGGCTTGGCCGGGGCCTCGGCGTGGGCGGTGCCGGCCAGAGTGGTGGCGGCGATACCGGCGGTGCCGACAACCGTGAGGGCGGTGGTGGTCAGGCGGCGGGTGGGCTTGAGGGTACGCAGGGCGTTACGCATGCGAGCGGAGAGCCTTTCGTGGGGGGACGTTCCGGCCACGGCATCCCGGGGGGTGCGCCCCGGTCTCGTCGCGACCTGGCACCCACCCTGGAAACCGGCTCCCCGGCCCCGCAAATATGTGATGTACTACCCCAAGTAGTGCACAACATCGAGCCGCTCGCGCCGCCACGCCGCTCGCCCCGATCAACGCGGGCGGCTCGTACGACCTCGTTTCGTAAGTGATCTGGGCCCTATGGGCGCCCTCACACAAACGTGCGCCCCGCGACCGCGGAAGCCGTGGTCGCGGGGCGGGAAACCGGGCCGGCTCCGGCCCGTCGGAAGGGGATGTGCACCGCGCTCGGCGTCAGCCGCTGATCTGCTTGGCCTCGCCGCCGCCGCGGATCTGGATCTTGCGGGGCTTGGCCTGTTCGGCGACGGGGACGCGGACGGTCAGGACACCGGCGTCGTAGGAGGCGCTGATGCTGTCCGTGTCCAGGGTGTCACCGAGGAAGATCTGGCGACTGAAGTGGCCGACCGGGCGCTCGGCCGCAATCTGCTCGGCGTCCTGCGGCGTCGCCGTGCGGCGCTCGGCGCGGACCGTTAGGACGTTGCGCTCGACGTCCAGGTCGATGGAGTCGGCGTCGACACCGGGCAGATCGAGGTGCATGACCACGTCGTCACCGGCACGGTAGGCGTCCATCGGCATTCCGGCGGGCCTGGCGGTGGTGCCGAAGAAGTGCTCGGTGAGCCGGTCCAGGTCCCGGAAGGGGTCGGTACGCATGAGCATCACGGTCATCTCCTTCCCGCGAGCCATCCGTCCGGGGACACCGTGCCCCCGGCGCTGCGATGCCCTACACCACTTATATAACTCACGAACAGGAAACTTGCCAAGGCTGGACTCAACCTTGATTTTTCCGCAGGTCAGAGGGCCTGACCGGGCGCATCAGAGGCACCTGCGTCACCGGGGCGCCGGAGAGCGTTGCGACAGCGGTCCGCCTGGGCCAGCAGGGCTTCGGCCAGCTCGGGCGGCCCGTCCTCGAGGGTGAAGTCCGTGTGCACGGACGTGAGCATCCAGAGCAGGTCGGGCACCGTGTCGGCACCGACGTACAGCAGACAGCTCCGGTCGTCCACGGCTTCGAGGACCCCCATGCCCGGCCAGACCCGCTCGGCCGCGGTCTCCGCGGACGCGTGCAGGGTGACGGTGGCCTGGTAGGTCCAGGTCCGGGCGGAGAGCTGGTGGTCGAGGTACGTCGCCGGGTCGCCGTGCGGCAGCGGGCGAGGGGTGAAGCGGGGGCCGGTCGGGGTGCGCGGGCGGAGTCGGTCGACGCGGAAGCTGCGCCAGTCGGCGCGTTCGAGGTCCCAGGCGATCAAGTACCAGCGGCCGCCGAAGTGGACCAGGCTGTGCGGCTCGACGTCGCGGCGGGTCTCACGGTCGTGGGCGCTGGTGTAGTCGAAGCGCAGCCGTTCCCTGCGGCGGCAGGCTTCCGCGAGGGCCAGCAGGGTGTCGGGGCTGACCCGCGGGCCGGCGGCCCCCACATGGACGGTGGTCGTCTGGAGGACGTTGACCCGGTGGCGCAGCCGGGAGGGCAGCACCTGTTCGAGTTTGGCGAGGGCGCGCAGTGCGGTCTCCTCGATGCCGGCGACCGCACTGCCCGCCGTGGTGCGCAGCCCCACGGCGACGGCGACCGCCTCGTCGTCGTCGAGCAGCAGGGGCGGCAGGGCAGCCCCCGCGGCCAGCCGGTATCCGGCGGTGCCCTGGACGGAGTGCACCGGGTAGCCGAGCTCGCGGAGCCTGACGATGTCGCGGCGTACGGTGCGGCCGGTGACGCCGAGACGGGTGGCGAGTTCCTCGCCGGAGCGGTCCTGGCCGGTCTGCAACAGGGACAGGAGCCTGAGCAGTCGCGCGGAAGTGTTCGCCATGCCTGCTGCTTTCTCCCGCGACTTAGGACCGGACCTGTCCCAACAGCACCTTACTGTCGCCGTCATGAGCACCGAACAGGAGATCGTCTCCTTCCGTATCGACATCCCGCAGGCCGACCTCGACGACCTGGCCGACCGGCTCGCCCGCACCCGCTGGCCCGACGCGCTGACCAAGGTCGGCTGGAGCCGCGGCGTGCCGCCCGACTACCTGCGGGAACTGGCCACGTACTGGGCCGGCGAGTACGACTGGCGGGCGCAGGAAGCCAGGATGAACGCCCACCCGCAGTTCACGACGGTGGTCGAGGGGCAGCGGCTGCACTTCCTGCACATACGGTCCCCGCACCCGGACGCCACCCCGCTGCTTCTGCTGCACGGCTGGCCGGGCACCTTCGCCGACTTCCTCGATGTCGTCGGCCCGCTCACCGATCCGACGGCACACGGTGGCGCGGAAGCCGACGCCTTCCACCTGGTGATCCCCTCGCTGCCGGGCTTCGGCTTCTCCACCCCACTGGCCGGCCCCGGCATGGGGCCTGCCCGGATGGCCGAGTTGCTGGTGCGGCTGATGGAGCGGCTCGGCTACCAGCGTTACGGCGTGCAGGGCTACGACACCGGCGCCTGGGTGGCTCCCGAGATCGGCAAGCAGGCGCCGCAGAGCGCGATCGGCATCCACGTCAACGCGCTGATCTCCGTACCGTTCGGAGTGGAGGGCGAGATGGACGGCCTCTCTGCGGCGGACGAGCAGCGTTGGCAGCGGATGCAGAACTTCAACGACGGCTACTTGCAGTGCAACTCCAAGCGGCCGCAGACCGTCGCCTACGCCCTCACCGACTCGCCTGCCGGACAGCTCGCCTGGATCGTGGAGAAGTTCAAGGAACTCACCGACCCCGAGGACGGCCTGCCGGAGGACAGCATCGACCGGGACCGGTTCCTGACCGCCGTCTCGCTGTACTGGCTGACGGCCAGCGCGGGGTCGTCGGCCCAGGTCTACTACGAGGCGATCTCGGCGGCGGACTGGGGCGAATCGGCCTGGGACCCGGCCGAGTCGACCGTCGACCAAGCGGGGTCGGAGGCGGACTGGAACACCCCCGACAGCGATGCCGCCCACGACTGGGCTGCGGCACAGCGCGGCACCGTACCCACCGGCGTGCTGCTCTCCGCGCACGATGTGACCGTCCGGCCGTGGGCCGAGCGGGACCACAACATCGTGCGCTGGACCGAGCTCGGGGCAGGCGGCCACTTCCTCGCCATGGAGGCCCCCGGCCCGCTCGTCGAGGACGTACGCGCGTTCTTCCGCGAGCTGCGCTGACTCACCGCGCCCACGAGCCCGCGTCCGCCCGATCGGCCAGCGCCACCAGTTCCTCGGCGGCGTCGGTACGGAAGGCGGCGCGGGCTGCCGCTGTCTGGCGGTCGCGGGCCGGGCCGGGGAACGCCAGTTCGTGGGCGCTGCGGGCCGGTTCGCCTTTGCCGACGGCGTGTCGGGAGAGTCCGGCCCGCGCCATGGCCTGTACGCCGGCCGCGGCGTGCCCCGGCAGTGGCCGGTGGCCGATGACGGGCAACCCCGCCGCGAGAGCCTGGGCCGCGGTCTGGCCCGCCGCGTTGTCGAGCAGCACATGGGCCACGGCCATCAGCCCTGGCAGGTCGGTCACCCAACCGAGGGGCAGCAGGCCGGGGTTGCGGGCGGCGCGGTGTCTGAGCCGTTCGTCGTTCCCGCACAGCAGCACCGGCACACAGCCGTGGGCCGCCAGCTGCCGAGCCGTTGCCAGCAGTCGGGTCCCGACTCCCCAGGCGCCGGTGGACATCAGTACGGCGGGCCGCTCCGGCGACAGCGGTGTGGTGTGCTGCGCCGCTGCCGCCACGTGCCGGTCCAGCAGCGCGCGCCAGTGGCCGTCCGCGTCGCGGGGCTCGAAGAACCGTGCGGGCACCACGGGGCCTGTGGTGCGCGCGGGCCCTCCGGTGGTGGCCCGTACCTCCTCGGCGGCGGTCTCGGTGACGCACAGGTGGAGGTCGTTCCCGGGGTGCAGCCAGCCGCGGTGGACGGCGAAGTCGACCACCATGACCGCCGCCGGCACCGTCAGCGCGCCCCGCGCCCGCAGCCGCCCCGTCACCTGGGCGCTCAGGTGGAAGGTGGGGACGACGACATCGGGACGCCAGTCCGCGACGGCCCGCAGCAGCGGGCGCTCGGCGAGTGCGGCCAGGGGCGCGCTGCTCGGGCGCGGTCCCGGCGCGCCGGCCGTCGCCAGGAAGCCCGCGTACACGGCGCCGTAGAGCCGGGGGACGTGCCGTACGGTGGCGCGGTAGCCGGAACGCAGCGCCTCGCCTGTCCCGGCCGGCAGGAGGGTGAGGATGTCGCGCACGAGGGCGGCATGACCGCGGGCCCGCAGCCGGTGCGCCAGTTCCTGTGCGACCGCGTCGTGGCCCGCGCCCATGCTGGCACTCAGCAGCAGGAAGCGGTGCGGCATGGGGCTCCAGGGGTCGTCGGTGGGCGGACCGGCGCGGCCCCGGACGGCTCGGTCCGAGGCGGCGCCTCGGGTTCGGCGGCTCGGCACGTCCGTGGACCCTCAGCACGTCCGTAGACCAGTGTGCTGTCCGGCCGTCGACCGCGACGTAGCGACACTCAGGCGGTGCCGACACCGCCGCGCCGCGCGCGGCCTCCCCTGCCGAAGCCCCGTATCCCGGACGGCTTCCCGGCCGGGCCCGTGGTCCGGGCGGGGAGCCGAACAGGTGGTTCGGCTGGCCCGGGCAGGGCTCCGGGCGGGTGCGCCGCCGGGTTGCCAGCATGCTGGAGCCGGGGCCCGTTGTGCCCCGGTACACGTTCCCGGCCCCGTCGCGGCCCGTACTGCTCACCGGAGGCGTCTGTGTTCGACAGGCTCGGCAGATCCGACCGCCGTCTGGCGCACCCTCTGCTCCGAGCCCCTTCGGTGCGGCGCCCGCTGCGGCGACATCCGGCCGGGCAGCTGTCCGTCTCCGCGCGGGCCCGGCCACCGGAGCGCACGAGGGCCGAGCCGCGTGCGGAAGCCGGTCAGCATGTGCACCGGCCGGTGGCGCTCGTCACCGGCGCGTCGTCCGGCATCGGCGCGGCCGTCGCCGAGCAGCTGGCCGCGAGCGGCAACTGGCGGCTGCTGCTCAACGGCCGGGACGAGGGACGGCTGGCGGAGGTCGCGCTGCGCACCGGCGGGGTGCCGCTGGCGGCGGACCTGACCGATCCGCGGGCCCGGGCGCGGGTGGCCGAGGAGGCGCTGGTGCACAGCGGGCGGGTGGACGCGCTGGTGGCGGGCGCCGGCATCGGCTGGGCCGGGTCGTTCACCGCGATGCCGCCCGAGGACATCGACGACGTGCTGGCGGTGAACCTCAACGCGACGCTGCACATGGTGCGCCTCCTGCTGCCGGGCATGGTGGACCAGGGCCGCGGCCGGGTGGTGCTGATCGGTTCCATGGCGGGCAGCGTGGGCGTACGGGGGGAGGCCGTGTACGCGGCGACGAAGGCCGGGCTGACGGCGTTCGCCGACAGCCTGCGCTACGAGCTGGCTTCCAGCGGAGTACGGGTCTCGATGGTGCTGCCGGGGGTGGTCGACACCCCGTTCTTCCAGCGGCGCGGCGCCCCCTACCGCCGGGACCGGCCCCGGCCCGTCCCGGCGGTGCACGTCGCCGAGGCGGTGTGCCGGGCGCTGCGGACGGGCCGCCCCAACGCGTACGTGCCGTCCTGGATGGCCATGCCGGCGTGGCTGCACGGGACGGCGCCGGGGGTGTTCCGCAGTCTTGCCCGGCGCTTCGGGTAGGCGCACGCGTGCTGTGGACAGCGGTTTCCATCGTGCTGGCGGTACTCGCCGCACTGGGGAACGCCGCTGCCTCGGTGCTTCAGCGGCGGGCTGCCGCGGTGGAGCTGCCGGGCCCTTCCGGGCGTCGGCTGTCGTGGCTGCCGGGGCTGCTGCGTCGTCCGGTGTGGCTGTGGGGCGCGGCCACCCTGGTGCTGTCCGCGGTGTGTCAGGCGGGCGCTCTGGCGACGGGGCCGCTGGCCGTGGTGCAGCCGGTGATGACGACGGAGCTGCTGTTCACCCTGATGCTGGGCAGTCTGGTGTTCCGGCGGCGACCCGAGCCACGGATGTGGGTGGCGTTCGCGGCGATGGTGGTGGGGCTGTCGGCGCTGCTGTGGCTGGTGTGGCCGTCGGGCGGCTCGGCCAACGTACCCGACGACCGCTGGCTGGTGACGGCCCCGCTGGTGACGGCGCTGGTCGTGGTACTCACCGTGGTGGCCTTCCGGCTGCCGTCGGCGCCGCGGGCGACCGTGCTGGGTACGGCCACGGCCGTGCTGTTCGGGGTGACGGCCGCGCTGATGAAGGACGCGATCTCGCATCTGGCGGACGACGGGCTGGTGGCGCTGCTGACGGCGTGGCAGACCTACGGGGTGGCGGTCGCCGGGGTGGCAGGGTTCCTGCTGCTGCAACTGACGCTCCACGCGGGCACGCTGGTGGCGTCCCAGCCCGCGCTCACGTTGGGCGACGCGTTCTTGAGCGTGGTGCTGGGCGCGGCGCTGTTCGACGAGCGGCTGTCGCTCGGGTGGCGGGTGGTGCCCGAGGTGGTCGCCTTGGCGCTGATCTGCGTAGGGAGTGTGCAGCTGGCCAGATCCCCGGCGGTGTCGGGCCCCTCCGAGAAGGAGATGTGGTGACCCGGCCGCGCGTTCTGGCGGCTCTGGCGGCAGCCCCGGCGACGGTCGCCGCCGTGCACATCGTCCCCGCGGCGACCTGGCTGCCCCCCGTACGGGCCGTGCTCCGCCCGTCGTTGGACGGGCGCGGCAGCGCCGACCATATCGCCCTGACGTTCGACGACGGGCCGGACGACCGGTCCACCCCGCACTTCCTGCGTGAGCTGGACCAGTTGGGCGTCCGGGCCACCTTCTTCCTCGAGGGCGCCGCGGTGCGGCGGCACCCGGAACTCGTACGGCGGATGGCCGCCGACGGCCATGAGCTGGCCGTGCACTGCTGGGAGCACCAGCCGCCGTGGCTGCCCCGCCCGGTCGCCGACCACGCGGACCTGGCGCGCGCTGTGGCTGCCGTACGCGCGACGGCGGGCGCTGTGCCCCGCTGGTACCGGCCGCCGTACGGGGTGCTGACCGGCACCCGCTGGTGGGCCGCGCGGCGGCTCGGGCTGCGCCCGGTGCTGTGGACGGCCTGGGGCCGGGACTGGCAGGCACGTACCGACCCCGACGATGTGCTCTTCGAACTCTGCAAACGGCTGTCGGGCGGGGCCACCGTCCTACTGCACGACAGTGACCGCAACAGTGCCCCCTGTTCATGGCAGGTGACACTGGCGGCCCTCCCCCACCTGGTGGCACGGTGTCGGGCGGCGGGCTGGACGGTGGGGCCGCTGGCCGAACACGGGATGCCGAGGAGTGTCGAAGGACGGTGAGCTGACGAGCCGTTGCCGAGGTGTCGAGCAGCGGATCCCATGGCAGCCGGGGTTCAGCGTGCGACGGCGCGCTGTTCGGGCTGCTGCTGGGTGGCGCAGTGGATGCCGCCCCCGCCGGTGGCCAGGGTGCCGATGTCCACCTGCCGGATGTCCCTGCCGGGGTAGAGCTCACCGACCGTTGCCGCGGCGCGGTCGTCGGCTTCCGTATCGCCGAACCTGGGCAGGATCACCGCTCCGTTGACGACGTAGTAGTTCACGTAGCTGCCCAGGAAATCCGGGCTCGTCACCCCCGCCTTGCCCGGATCCGCCTCCGGGATGTCCACGACTCTCAGCTTCCGCCCTTCCGCGTCGGTGCTCCGCTCGATGATGTGCCGGGCCTGCTGGTACGCGCGACGCCACTTGTCGTCCGGAGCGCCTTCGGCGGGGCTGCTCATCACGACGGTGCCCGGCCTTGCGAAACGGGCGAGCGCGTCGATGTGGAAGTCGGTGATGTCCGCACCCTTGAGGCCCTCGACCCAGATGACCTTGCTGACGCCGAGGAGGGCCTTCAGCTCGCGTTCGATCCGGTCGCGGCTCTTGCCGGGGTTGCGGTTCTCGTTCACCAGCGAGCTTTCGGTCGCGAGCAGAGTTCCCCTGCCGTCGACCTCCAAGGAGCCGCCCTCGGCGGTCAGCGGCGCGGAGATCCGGCGGACCCCGGTGTGACGGAGCACGGCGGCCGCGACCCGGCTGTCGCGACGGTGCTGCTGTTTGCCGCCCCAGCCGTTGAAGTGGAAGTCCACGCCCGCCTGTCCGCGGTCCGTGTCGATGAAGACCGGCCCGGTGTCACGCAGCCACAGGTCGTCGACCGGCTGGACCAGCACATGGACGCGGGAGCCGACCGCCCGGCGCGCGGCGGCGGCCTCCAGCGGGCCGGCCAGCAGGGTGACCGGCTCGTAGTCGGCGATGGTCCGGGCGATCCGCGCGATGTCGGCCCGCACCCGCCGGGTGTCGGCGCCCCAGATCCGGCGCGTGGGCCAGGCCATGAAGGTGCGCGCGTGCGGCACCGACTCGTCGGACATCCGGCCGCCGTCGGCGGGCCCGCCACCCGCCGTACTCCCGTCCGCTGCCACCGCCGGTGAGCTCCCGTCCTCTGACGCGGCTGGCGTGCTCGCGTGCGCTGCCGCGGCCGGTGTGCGTCCGGCGGACGAGCGGGCCGCCACTCCGGCCAGCGCCACGACGGCTCCCCCGGCCAGGACCGCGCGCCTGCTCCGTGAGAACACCGCCATGCCCACACCTTCCGCCGGTTGCCCAGTTGCCGTATTGCCCAGGTGTCGAAGGTATCCGCTGCCGTCATCCGGCGGCGGTCGGGCAGCGGTTCAGGCAACGGCGTAGCTGCCGAGTGCCGGTTCGAGGAGGTCGAAGGCGCGGGTGGTCTCCTCCGTGAGGATCGCGGCGATTTCGGGGTTGGAGTGGCCGGCCAGGGTGAGTTCCTGGATGCGCTGGAAGAGCGTGCGATGCACACCGGCGAACAGTGCGGCGGCTGTACGGGGAGTGATGTCGTCGGCCTGCGTGCCGGTGGCTTCCGCGAGGGCTTGGGCAAGTGCGTTCTCGCGCTGGTCGTGCAGCGTGCGCAGACAGGTCGAGAGGGTGGGGCTGTCAGCGATCATCCGGGAGAACTCCGGCCCGGCGAAACCGGCGACGGGATCCTGCGCCGCGACGGCGGCCTCGAAAGACGCGCGGAGCGCCGCCCAGGCGGATTGGCCCGGCTGCCGGGCGGCGACGGTGCGTGCCAGGCCGGCGATGAACTCTTCCTGGTGATCGAACGCGAGGTCCTCCTTGCGCGGGAAGTAGTTCGTCACCGTCTTCTTGGCGACGCGGGCGGCAGCGGCGATCTCGGCGATGGTGGTGTGCTCGAAGCCCTGCTCAAGGAAGAGCCGGGTCGCGTGATCGGAGATCAGCTGTCGGGTCTCCCGCTTCTTGATCTCCCGCAGACCCGGTTCGCCGGCGTGTGCTCCGGCCTGTGTCTCGGTGCCTGCCTCGGGGCCGGTGTTGGTGTGCGTCTCGGTAGCCATGGAGGCAATCTTACACCCGTGGCAAAAATATGTTGACAGCACCCGTGTGGCCAGATAAGTTTACGTCCATCGCAAGTTTGCACCGAAGGGAAGGGGTGCTGACGCTCCCCGGCCGACCGGCATCCCACCGCCGTCACGCATCCCTCGCCCAAGTCCCCTGCCCTCACAAGGAGTCCACTGTGCAGATCTCCACGACCACCCTCTCCCTCACCGTCGACGACGTCGCGGCTTCCCAGGCGTTCTTCACCACGTACCTCGGCTACACAGAGGCGGCCGCCGCCGACGGATTCGCCTCCCTCACCCGCCCGGACGCCGCCGCCGACATCGTCCTGCTGCGCCGCGGCATCGAGGTACTGCCGGCCGATCAGCGCGACCAGCGCGCCTCCGGTCTGATCCTCGCCTTCACCGTCGACGGACTGGAGGACGAGGAGCAGCGACTCCGTTCCGAGGGCGTCAGCATCACCATGCCGCTGCGGGAAGAGCCGTGGGGCGAGCGCCTGTTCCAGATCACCGACCCCAACGGCGTGATCATCCAGTTCGTCGAATGGACCCCCCCGACCGACGCCTGACGCCCGGCTGCGCCCCGAAGGGGCGCGGGGCTGTGTTCATATGCGGCTCCGCCGCGTGGGCACGACCAGCCACGACACACCCGCACCCCGCAAGCGTCAGGCAGGGGCACCCCCTCACCGGAACAACGGTTGGCCGAACACGCCTGGCCGACCGCACTGCTAGACACTGTTGACTCCGATCAACCGCAACGTCAGGACATTTATGCGAAACCTCGTCTACTACATCGCCTCCACCATCGACGGTTTCATCGCGGGGCCTGACGGCGCAGACCCCACCGGCCCCGACGGCTTCTGGCCCATCCCCGAGGACTACATTCAGCATCTCGTCGCCGAGTACCCGGAAACCCTCCCCGGCCAGGCACGTGCCGCGCTCTCCGTGACGGCGGAAGGTACACACTTCGACACCGTTCTCGAGGGACGGCGCACCTACGAGATCGGGCTGCACGCCGGCACGACGAACGCCTATCCGCACCTACGGCACCTGGTGTTCTCCCGGACCCTCACCGAGAGCCCTGACCCCGCCGTGGAACTGATCGCCGAGGACCCGGTCGCGACCGTACGGGAGCTGAAAAAGGAGGAGGGCAAGGACATCTGGCTGATCGGTGGCGGCGAACTGGCCGGCGCGCTCTACTCCGAGATCGACACGCTGATCGTCAAATTGAGCCCGATGACCATAGGCACCGGTGTACCGCTCTTCTCCGACAAGGCCGGGTTCGATCCGCGCACTTGGGATCTCACCGACCACACCGTCCTGAACAGCGGCGCCCTCTTCCTCACCTACTCGCGGCGAACCGCGTAGTTCACGGGGCGCACACCGCGGCCCGGGCACACAGGGCCTCGTCCGCGGTGTGCGCCCCGGCTCCCCCGGACGCCCCGAGAACAGTCAACGGTCCTGGCGGGCCGCGAGGGCGTGGACCACATCCGCCGAGGCCGGATAGAGCGCGCGATAGAGGCCGTACAACTCCTCGTAGCGGGCGGTGTTTTCGGGGTCCGGCCCAACGGTTTCCCGTACGGGGTTCCAGTCGTCGATCGAGGCGTCGGTCACCAGCTGCGCGGCGAGCAGTGCGCCGCCGTAGCTCGCGCCGATGGAGGTGGTGCGCAACTCCTGGGGCCTGCCGATGACATCGGAGACGATCCGCGTCCACAGCCCGCCCTGGGTGCCGCCGCCGACGGCGACGACCCGGCGGATGTCGCCGCCCGCCTTCTCCAGGGCCTCGATGTTGTGCCGTACGGCGTACGCGGTGGCCTCCAGCGCGGCCCGGTAGAGGTCGCCGCGGGTGTGGGAGAGGGTCAGGCCCGCGATGACGCCGCGGGCCTGCGGGTCCATGACCGGGGTGCGCTCCCCCGCGAAGTACGGCAGCATCAGCAGGCCGTTGGCGCCGGGCCCGGAGGCTTCGGCGAGCTGGAGGAGTTCGGCGTAGCCGGGGTCGCCGAACAGCTCCCGCAGCCAGCCGGTGACGGCGCCCGAGGTGGCCATTCCTCCGGCGAGGTTGCGGGTGCCGGGGAGGGCGCCGACGGTGCTCCACAGCGCCGGGTCGGTGAGCAGCCCGGGCACGGTGTGGATCAGGAACATCGTCGTGCCGTACATCAGCATCAGGTCGCCCGGCTGGTGCGCGCCCACGCTCAGCGCCTCGGCCCAGGCGTCGATCGTGCCGGTGATGACGGGGATGCCTGCGGGCAGTCCGGTGGCGCGGGCGGCCTGGGCCGTTACGGTGCCCGCGGCCTCGCCGGACCAGCGCAGCGGCGGGAGTTCGAGGCCGGGGGCGATACGGTCGGCCCAGGGGGCGTACCACTGGCGGGCGACGGTGCCGTAGAGCGGGGTGGTCTGGCTCGCCGAGTGGTGGTCCAGGACATAGGCGCCGGTGAGCTTGCGGACCAGCCAGGAGCTGGGCATGTAGAGCCGCTTGGCGCGCGCGTACACCTCGGGTTCCTCGTCCGCGACCCAGGCGATCTTCGCTCCGGCAGCCTGGCTGGACAGTTCGGAGCCGCAGCGGCGGCGGATCTCCTCGGTGCCCAACTCCTCGTTGAGCCGCGCGATCTGGGCGGTGGAGCGGGTGTCGGCGCCGTAGAGCACCGCGGGGCGCAGCGGTGTGTCCTCGGCGTCGGTGAGCAGGACGCAGGGGCCCATACCGCTGAGCCCGACGGCGACGACCTCGGCGTCGGTGCCGCCGGTCAGCTCGTGGGACAGGGAGACCAGTTCGTCCCACCAGATTGCGGCGTCCATCTCCACATGGCCGGGAGCGGGCCGGTCGACAGTGTGCTCGCGTACGGCCGAGCGCAGCAGTGTGCCGTCCAGTGCGACCAGAACGCCCTTGCTGCTGGAGGTACCGATATCCACACCCAGGACTGCGTTGACCATGCGCGCAGGCTTTCAGAAATCGATTTCACCGTCAACGGCCGTGCACCGTATCGCCCGTTGAGCAGCCATCCGCGGAGGATCGGGCAGCCTCGACGCCGCCCGGCGGGAACTCCGTAAGAAAGCCGCCTGGCACACCTGTTGACGTCCCGACCGGCCGTTTCTACGCTACCTGAAATCGATTTCTGGAGGAGTTCGCCGTGCTCAGCCTCGATCCCATGGGACAGCCCTGAGATGGCCGGCGAGAACGCCGGAGCAGCAGCCGCCCAGGCCGGTCCGGCGCTGCTGCGCGTGGAGGACGTCAGCAAGAGCTTCCCCGGTGTCAAAGCCCTGGACCGGATGCGGCTCGACCTGCGGCACGGTGAAGTGCTCGCACTGGTCGGGGAGAACGGCGCGGGCAAGTCGACGCTCATGAAGCTGCTCTCCGGCATCCACACCCCCGACGAAGGCCGGTTCTTCCTGGACGGCGAACCGCTGCGGCTCACCGGGCCGCGGGACGCGCAACAGCGCGGCATCAGCATCATCCACCAGGAGTTCAACCTGATGCCCGACCTGACGGTCGCGCAGAACATCTTCATCGGCCGCGAACCCCGCAAGGCCGGCCTCCTGCTCGACCACCGGGCGCTCGACACCCGCGCCCGGGAGCTGCTCGACCGCCTCGAACTCCCCCTGGACGTACGCCGCACGGTCGGCACCCTCACCGTCGCGCAGCAGCAGATGGTGGAGATCGCCAAGGCCCTCTCGTACAACCCGCGCGTCCTCATCATGGACGAGCCAACCGCCGCGCTGAACGACACCGAGGTGCGGGTGCTGCACCAGCTCATCCGGCGCTTCGTACGGCCC
This sequence comes from Streptomyces sp. CA-250714, assembly GCF_050936705.1. Taxonomy (NCBI): domain Bacteria; kingdom Bacillati; phylum Actinomycetota; class Actinomycetes; order Kitasatosporales; family Streptomycetaceae; genus Streptomyces; species Streptomyces sp. CA-250714. The sequence continues at coordinate 1,058,863 of NZ_JBNJMI010000001.1, forward strand.
CGCACGGGCGTCATCTACATCTCGCACCGGATGGAGGAACTCGCTTCGCTCTGCGACCGGATCACCGTCATCCGCGACGGCCGGTACGTCGAAACGCTGCGGACGGCGGAGACTTCGATGCCCGAGGTCATCGCGCGGATGGTCGGCCGCGAGCTGGAGGCGGGCGCCGGACCGCGGACCGTACGGCAGGAGCGCGAAACGGTGCTGTCGGTCTCCGGGCTGTGCACCAAAACGCTGCTCGATGATGTCGGCTTCGATCTCAGGAAGGGCGAGATCCTGGGCTTCGCCGGGCTGATGGGCGCGGGCCGCACCGAGGTGGCGCGGGCGCTGGTCGGCGCGGACCCGATCACCTCCGGCACGGTGACCCTGCACGGCCGCCCCGTACGGATCAAGAACCCGGCGGACGCGGCACGGCACCGTATCGGCTATCTGTCCGAGGACCGCAAGCGGCTGGGCCTGCTGGTGGAGGACAGCGTCAGTACGAACATCGCGCTCAGCTCCCTGAGGGAACGCTTCCAGTCGTTCGGTTTCGTCCGTGACGCTGCGGTACAGGAGCGCGCGGCCGAGCTGGTCTCCACGCTGCGGATCCGGACGCCCTCGGTCGGCCGTCCGGTCAAGAACCTCTCCGGGGGCAACCAGCAGAAGGTCGTCATCGCCAAGTGGCTCGTCAAGGAGTGCGATGTGCTGATCTTCGACGAGCCGACGCGCGGCATCGACGTGGGCGCCAAGGAGGAGATCTACCGCCTCCTCGACGAACTGGCCGAACAGGGCAAGGCGATCATCATGATCTCCTCGGACCTCCCCGAGGTACTGCGGATGTCGCACCGCGTCCTGGTGATGGCGGAGGGCCGGATCACCGGCGAACTGAGCGCCGCCGAAGCCACCCAGGAACGGGTCATGCACTACGCGACGCTGCGTCCGGGCACGCCCTCGCTCGAGCCCTCCGCGTCCCACGACAACACCGCTTCCCGCACCGGCAGCAACCCCGGCATTCCCAAGGCAGGCGAGTGATGACAGCTTCGACGGCCTCCGCGCCCCAGCAGGAACAACACCCCGCCACCCCGGCCGCCGAGGCGGGCGGCACGCTCAAGGGCCGCCTCCAGCAACTGCTGGCGCTCGGCAGCCTGGTCGTGATCTGTGTGTTCTTCGCGATCGCCGACCCGATCTTCCTCAGCTACGGCAACATCACCTCGATCCTCTTCGCGACCGTGGTGATCGGCACGCTGGCCCTCGGCGCAACGTTCGTGATCATCACCGGCGGTATCGACCTGTCGGTCGGTACCGGTATGGCGCTTTGTGCCGTCATCTCCGGTGCGCTGATCACCAACATGGGGCTGCCGATTGCCGTGGGCGTCCTCGGCACACTGCTGTTCGGCGCGCTCATCGGCTTCCTCAACGGGCTGAACGTCACCGTGCTCGGACTGCCGCCGTTCATCGCCACGCTCGCGATGATGCTGGTCGCGGGCGGGCTGGCACTGGTCATCTCGGGCAGCGCGCCGATCTACTTCGACTCGACCGCGTACACCGACATCTCCACCGGCAGCATCATCCCGGGCACCGACTTCCCCAACGCGGTGCTCATCCTGGCCGCCGTCGCCGTGCTCGCCTCAGTGGCGCTCAGCCGCACCGTGCTCGGCCGCTACACCTACGCCATCGGCAGCAACGAGGAAGCCACCGCGCTCTCCGGTGTCGACGTACGCAAATGGAAAATCGTCGTCTACACGCTGGCGGGCCTGTTCATCGGCCTGGCCGGCGTGCTGATCTCCGCGCGGCTGGGTTCGGCCCAGCCCGCCACCGGTATGGGGTACGAACTCCAGGCCATCGCCGCGGTCGTCATCGGCGGCACCTCACTGAGCGGCGGCAAGGGCTCCGTCGTCGGTACGGTCATCGGCGCGCTGATCATCTCGGTGCTCAACAACGGCCTCCAAGTGCTGGCCGTCCCGCAGGAGTGGCAGAACGTCATCCTCGGCAGCGTGATCGTCGTCGCCGTCTACGCGGACATGGCGCGCAAACGTGCGGCTGCCGGCTCCGGCGTCACCGGCGTCACTGGAGGAGCCCGATGATGCGGCCCCGGCGCAACGCCGCGCTGCTCGTGGCGGCCCTGCTGTCGGCACTCAGCGGTTGCGCGGCCTCCGACAAGCCGGGCGGCGACGACAAGCCGTACGTGGCGATCGTCTCCAAGGGCTTCCAACAGCAGTTCTGGCAGTCGGTCAAGAAGGGCGCCCAGCAGGAGGCCGATGAGCGCGGCGCCGAGATCAGCTTCCAGGGACCGGCAACGGAGAGCGATGTCGAGACCCAGGTGACGCAGGTGACCAACGCCGTGGGCAAGCGCCCCGACGCGCTGGGGCTGGCGGCGCTCGACTCGCGGGCCACCGAGCCGATGCTGCGGAAAGCGAAGCGGAACAATGTGCCGGTCATCGCCTTCGACTCCGGTGTGGACAGCGAGATTCCCCGTACCACCGTCGCGACGGACAACCGGGCGGCGGCCGCCGAGGCTGCCCGGCACCTGGCCGAGGCGCTCGGCGGCAAGGGGAAGGTCGCCGTCGTCGCGCACAGCCAGACCAGCGGCTCGGGCATCGACCGCCGGGACGGCTTCGCGGGCTGGATGTCGAAACACGCGCCGGGCATCACGCTGCTGCCCGTGCAGTACGGCGGCGGCGACCAGACCAAATCGGCCGACATCACCAAGGCGATCATCACCGCCAACCCCGATCTCAAGGGGATCTACGGCACCAACGAGGGCTCCGCCATGGGTGTCATCCAGGGCGTCAGGGAAAGCGGCCGCGAGAACATCAAGACGGTCGGCTTCGACTCCGGGAAGGGCCAGATCGACGCCATCAAGAAGGGCGAGATGCTCGGCGCCATCACCCAGGACCCGCTCGCCATCGGCCGCAAACTGGTGGACGCGGCGCTGAAGGCCAAGCGGGGCGAGAAACTGCCGAGGACCATCAACACCGGGTACTACTGGTATGACCGGCATAACGTGGACGAGCCGAGGATCAAGTCGGTGCTGTACCGATAGGTGTTGCCGGCGGGTCTTGCGTACCCCGCAATGGGGGCTGCGCTTGCCCACCCTGCGCCCCTGGCGCAGACTGCCCAAGCTTCGCAGGGACACGCACCTCGCAAGCGACAAACAGGGGCACCCTCACCGGAACAACGCCAACTCCGCAAAGCGGTAGGTCAGTTGCCGCCACACCGGCGTGGCCGCAACGGCGTCCTCGGTTGCCCGGCGAAGAAGCGCCGCCCGGTCGAGGCCCTCGGCGGCCAGGCGCTGGGCGTCCCAGGTGCGGATCCGCTCCGGCTCCGTCTCGGGGTGGAACTGCACACCCCACGCCCGCTCCCCGACGCGGAACGCCTGATACGGGCAGCGCTCGCTCTCGGCGAGCCATACGGCGCCGGGCGGCAGCGCCGTGACCGCGTCCACGTGCCGCTCGATCGCGGTCACCCGCCGGGGCAGCCCGTGGAAGAGCGGATCGCTCTCCGCTTCGGCCCGCAGGGTGAGCGGGGTGCTGCCGATCTCCGGCTCCCCGTGCTCCGCCGCGACCTCTCCCCCGGCGACGTGCGCCAGCAGCTGTCCGCCGAGGCAGATCCCGAACACCGGGATACTGTCGTCCAGCGCCTGCGCCACCAGGGCGCGGGTGGGCGCCAGCCAGGGAGCGCGCACGTCGTCGTCGGGCATGAACCCGCCACCCAGAACGACGAGCGCGTCCTGCGTGAGTCGCGGCGGCAGCGGAGTGCCCTCGTACGCCCGGACGATCTCCACGGCGAGCCCGGCCTCGGCCAGCCAGTCGCCGAACCGCCCCGGTCCTCCCCGAGCCGTGTTCTGCACCACCAGGGCTTTCCCCGCCACCCCGCACCGCCTTCCGTCCGGTGTCCGTGTGCCCACAGTCGCTCATGGTGGCACGGCACATACGGCGGGTGCGGTCGGTCGCTCCTCGTAGTCGAGCCGATGCGCAGCAGTGGGCCCGGGCCGGGCAGGACTGTGACTGGGCGGGTCCCCGGCGGGTACCCGGGGACCTCAGCGGTACGACAGCGAGAGCGAGAGGAAGGAACCATGGGGCTCGCCTACCGGAAGAGCTTCCGGATTCTGCCGGGGGTACGGATGAACATCCGCCGCGGGTCGGTGTCCATCACCACGGGCAGCCGTCACAGCCCGCGCCGGGCACGCAGGTCGATGGGGCGCCGTACGACATCGCTACAGCTGCCCGGCCCCTTCGGTCAACGGCGCACCACTCGCCGTCTCGGCCGGCTCCGCTCGATACGCCACTGAGGCCGCAGGGCCGGGTGCAAACCCGCTGCGGACCCGCACAACGAAGGCGCGGCGCAGCGTGCGCTGCGAGGGCCGGACAGGCGAGGGCCGGACAGGCTGTGCGCCTGTCCGGCCTTCGTCGGCCCCACCGCACCAGTTCGTTCAGATACGGCCGTTGGTCAGTCGCGTCACGGGACCCGCGCTTCTATGGGCGCTCCTGCGGCCCAGCGCGAACGCTCCCGCCAGGAGGGCGAGCAGCCCGCCGGCCGCACCGGCGGTGACCTTCTTGCGCTCCTTGACGGCGGCCACTCCGGCCGTGGCGGCCGTGCCGGCCTTGGATCCCACGGACACCAGCGTGTCCTTGGCGGCCTCTCCCTTCTTCTTGGCGGCTTCTCCTGCGGAGTTGGCGGCTTCGCCCGCCTTGGCGGCGGTCCTGGAGGCCGCGGCGGTGGTGCCGGACGCGGCCTTGGTGGCGCGCTTGGCGCCGTCCTCCGCCCCGTTCGCCGTCGCGGTCTTGGCCGCGTTCCCCGCACTGCTTCGCTTCGCGTTCTTCACCGGATCAGCCATGCGGCTGCGGGTAACCGCACAGCGTGTCCTCAAACCGTGCCGTGTGGGGGCGGTCGAGGGTCAACCGCCGTACATACCGCGGAAGACCAGCACTCCGAGCACCGTGCCGAGGACCAGCCCGGCTATGGAGACCCCGATCGCGGTCGGCGCGAGCCGCTCCTGTTTGGACTTGGCGACGACGCCGCAGATGATCCCCGCGATACCGAAGCCGGGCGGGCAGAAGATGAAGGCGATGGTGCCCAGCACGATGCCGACGATGCTCAGCGTGTTGGAGTCGTTGGCGGGTGGCGGTCCTGACTGATAGGGCGGTCCCGAGTAAGACACTTGATCCCCCCTCCAGGGTCGGTGACGCCACACTAGGGAGTGAGCGCACCGCTGGGTAGACCGGTGCCCGGCCGAGGCCGGCCTCGGTCAGGCGGGTCTCATGGAGGTCTCGGCGGACACGGCCGGCGCAGGGTAGGAGGAGGCGCCTTCCGCTGCGGAGACGAAGCCCTTGAGCCCTTTGAGCAGTGCGTCCCGTTCGTGGGACGGCATGGTGGTGAGGATTTCCAGCAGGGCCTCCTCACGCTGCTCACGCAGACCCCGCAGATACGCCCTGCCCCGGCGGGTCAACCGCAGCTCCAGCTCCCGCCTGCTGGTGGGGCTCGGTGAGCGCTCCACGAACCCGATCGCCTCCAGCCGGTCGCAGAGCCTGCTGACCGATGACGGCGCGGAGCCCAGCGCCTCCCCCAGCGTCCGCAGGTTCATGCCCTCGTCGCGGTCGACGCAGTACATGACGCGTAGTTGCGAGGGCGAGACGGGCGCGGTCGAGGCGGCGTTCCGGCCCTGCTCCCACAGCACTTCGAGCAGTTCGATGACCTCCCCTGCCCGTTGTGCGGCTTCTCGGGCGTTCCGACCGGGAGGTGAGGGGTTCACGCCCATATCAGTACCACTCCATATCGGCGGCACGGGCCAGCCGGGCCCAGCGCCTGCTTCTCCTCAGCGTTCCACTCGGCGGGGCGCTGTCGGCGCTGGGGAAGCCGGGCGCTCCGCACGTTCGTGCCGGCGCCGGTCGGGGTACGCAGGGGGCGGCTTTCACCGGCTCGATGCGGCGCCCATCATCGACAAGCCTATCCCTGATCACCCCGTATGCCCGGCCGGACGCATGTCATGCCCGCTGCGACAGGCGTTCACGCAGCGTGCGGGAATGCCGTCGTTGTGCCAGGTGGCAGTGGCGCACAATGACTCCATGCGCATAGCGGCCTACCTCGCACATCCCCGTTCCGGCAGCTGCAACCACGCCCTGTTCGACGCCGTCGTCGACGAACTGCGGCAGCGCGGCTGCGCGGTGTGGGCACACGATCTGTACGCCGAGTCCTTCGACCCGGTGCTGACCGCGTGGGAGACGGAGACCGTGGACGGGGCGGCCACAGCGGGAGACCCCGAAGACGCCGGGGACACCGCACTGGCCCGGCACCGTGCGCAGGTGGCCGCAGCCGACGCCCTAGTGTTCGTCCACCCCAACTGGTGGGGGATGCCGCCCGCGATCCTCACCGGCTGGGTGCAGCGGGTGCTGGCGCCCGGGGTCGCCTACAAGCTGGGCACGGCGGACGGCGAGCCGATCGGGCTGCTGTCCGCGGGCCGCGCGCTGATCCTCAACACCTCGGACACCCCGGCCCGGCGGGAAGAGCGCGAGTTCAACGACCCGCTCCACAACATCTGGGGCGCCTGCGTCCTGCCGTACACGGGCGTGACGGACGTACGGCGGACCGTGTTCCGTACGGTCACCGACTCCACCGAAGCCCAGCGCGCCGAGTGGCTGCGACAGGCCCGCGCCCTGGCGTCGGCGCTCGTGGACTGACCGGCGCGCTCAGGGTCAATGCGCGCCCGAGGCCGTACCGCCCGGCAGACCGATGCGGGGGCGGGCGGGCCGGGGGACGCGCTCCCGCTGCTGTACGCCGCCGTTGCAGGCGCGGGCGTTGAGCAGCGAGTCGAAGAGGGCGCGCGCTTCGAGGAGGGCGGCGCGCATCTCCTCCGTATCCGGGGCGCTCCCGGCATCAGGCGTATTCGGGGTGTTGCCGCGTCGTGCGTCGTGGACCCGCAGATATCCCTGTACGCGCCGCGCGTGGTGCACCGAGAGCGCGGCGATCCGCTCCTCGAAAGGCGCCTCGGCCGGGTAGCCGCGCTCGGCGGCCAACCGTGTCAGCAGCGCCTCCGCCTCACCGAGCGCCCTGACAGGGGACTCGACGAATTGCTCCTGAACGGCCTTCCACTGAGCCAGGTAGCGCTCGCGCGCGCCGGACGTGAGCGGCAGGACCTTGAGCGAGCCGTAGCGCCGGAGCCGGTCGGCCAGTTCCCGGCGGGCAGCTTTGGCGTCGCCGTTGCGCCGGGCCAGGACACGCTCGTACTCGGGGCCGAAGCGCCGCTCCATCTGCTGCCCGTCGAGAGCCGCGGCTCGCTGCCTGAGCCGGATCGCGAGCCCGAACGCGACGGCCACGATCACGGCGAGGCCGACGGTGAGGAGGGTGGTGAACATGTGCGCCTTCTCCCCGGCTCCCGGCACGTCGACCTCGGGAGCCGTCCCGATGGGGCCCGAGCCTCGGAGGAGAGACCCGGCAAGGGCCGCGTGCCCGAATGCCGCGCCGGTAAACCCCTCGGAACCGCCTGTTTCGCCAACTCCTCCGGGGTTTTTGATTCCTGACGGCAGGTCACCTTTTCGGCGGCGTTCCGGCCGCATGACGCCCGGGGTGCGGGTGCCTGCCGGGGCCTGTCGTCCGCATCCCTCACGCGGATCGCGGTCGCTAAGATCCCGGTCAGGTGTCCGGGCAAGGGGCCCGGGGAGTGTGGTTTGGGGTGGATATGGTTGCTGGCCGAGTCGTCCGGTTCGACGGTGCGCGGGGCTACGGGTTCATCGCCCCGGACCACGGGGGCGAGGACGTCTTTCTGCACGCGAACGATCTGATGATGCCGGAGTCGTTCGTCCACACCGGCGTGGCTGTCGAGTTCGAGATCGAGGACGGGGACCGAGGTCTGAAGGCCTCGTCCGTCCGGCTCCTGGAGCGCCCCGACTCCCCCTCGTTCGAGTCGCCGGCAGCCGCCGGGAGCCACACCACGCACGGGTCAGCGGTCTCCCGTGCGGAGGACGGCGACGATCCGATGTGCGATGTGCTCAGTGTCGCGGAGTACACCAAGGCCGTGACGGAACTGCTGCTGGAGGCGGGGCCGGGGCTGACCGGGGCGCAGATCCTGGACATCCGGCGCCGTCTGGTGCAGTTCGGGAAGAGCCACGGCTGGGCCGAGGACTGACGGGCGTCACGCCCGGCAACAGCACGCTGCCGTGCCCGTACGGAATGTCCCGTTCGGGCACGGCAGCGTCGTTACGGCCGCAGCGCCGTCGCCGGCAACGTGCCGCCGGACGAGGGCGACGGGGCCGTCAGATCCCGAACGCGGGCGGGTACTGGATCACTCCGGACGGCACCGTGTCGGCCTGTTCGTCCAGGGTGAGGGCCATCATCGCCTCGTCCGGCACCTCGATCGGGGCGCGGATACCGAACCGGGAGGCAGGTACGAACCCGAACCGCGGATAGTACTCGGGGTGTCCGAGGACGAGCACCAGGTTCTCGCCCAGGCCGCGAGCGGCGGCCAGTGCCGCGCGGATCGCCGCCGAACCGGCTCCCGTCCGCTGGAACGCCGGCAGCACCGCGCACGGGGCGAGGGTGAGTGCGGGGTGTCCGTCGACGTGGCAGCGGGTGAGCAGCGCGTAACCGACGGGAGTGCCGTCGGGGGTTTCGGCGAGCAGGGAGAGACCGTCGATCCACGCAGCGGGATCGCTGCGCAGCGCCTCGACGATCCCGGCCTCTTGCGGGGTCGGGAACGCCGCCAGGGTGATCCTGCGGATCGCGGCGGCGTCCTCGGCGGAGCCGGGCTTCTCGGCGCGGGTGGTGAAGACAGTTGTGGGTGGTTGGGACAACGGGAACACCTTTGTGATGAGGGATCCCGGTGCTGCGGGTGAGCGGGGTGTGCGCCCCTGTGGTATCGGAACGGGTGTGCCCCTGGCCTCAGCTCAGGACCGGGACCCGGGAGATGAGAACTGTCCGGGCACCGCTTGTCGCGGCGGTCTCCACGGCAATCATCAACTCATCTCCCCGTTCGCTGTTCGCTCAGGTCAGCGACCCGCCGACCACCGTCGCGCGGACGCTAGCACGACTTGGGAACGGCGCCGAACCGATTTTCTGGGCCACCGCCCCCGGTCCGCCGTGACGGTGGGCGGACCGGGACCGGAGCGGGGGGTGCCCTGCGTGCTGGTCAGTACCAGCCGTGCGCGTTGTGGAAGGCGAGTGCCGCCGCCCAGGAGCCGTACCGCTCCTGGACGTAGCGCTCCGCGCCGGCGTGCTGTTCGGCGACCGTGCCTCTGCCCCAGGGCTGGTCGGTCTGGAACAGGCCGTAGTACTTGCCGTTCTGCGCGTTCGGGTTGCCGCTGGACTCCCGGCGGATGATCTCCGCCTTGGCGGCGCTCTCCGCTGTCGAGGCGTTGGGAGCCTGGCCCTTGGTGCGGCCCTCCGGTGCCTGCTGCGGCTGGGAGGCCGGTTCCTGCGCCTGCTGTGCGGTGTTCTGCTCGGCGCTGGGCGGGGCCGCGGTGTCCGGGGACGTCGGGGCCGGCTGGGGTGCGGCCTCCCCGACGGTCAGGCGGTCCCCGGGGAAGATCCGGTCGGGATCCTGGAGCCCGTTCTGCTCGGCGAGTTCCTGCCAGGTGGTGCCATGGTTCTGCGCCACCTCGGACAGGGTGTCGCCGGACCGCACCTCGTAGGTGTTGGTGGTCGGGGAGCCCTGACGCTGCGGGGCCTCCGTGTGCGTGTGCGTGTCGGCTGACTGCCCCTCCTGCGCGAAGGCGGGGGCGGCCGGGACGGCAACGGCGGCCGCGGTGAGGACGCCGAAGGTGGCGATTTTGGTCTTACGCATCTGAATCAAGTCCTTACCGTCGAGCCCGAAGACTCTCTGTTGGGGTCAGAGGAAAGCCCGTCAGGGCGGTAGCAAACTCCGTCAGATGCGATCCGGGCCGACGATCCGTTCTGCTTTGCCGATCTTTCACCCGTCCAGAGGTACCGGGCGTCCCCGTTGGGCGGTACCTAGCCGGAGTGGGCCCGCAGCCAGTCGAGAACTTGGGCGGCGTGTTGGTCCGGAGGGAAGACGGGATGGAAGACGTGCTCGATCACGCCGTCGCGGACGATCAGGGTGAGACGGCGGTAGAACGTCCGCCCGTCGGCGGTGAACGTGGGCAGGCCGAGGACTCCGGCGAGGGTCAGCGCGGGGTCGGAGAGCAGGGCGAAGGGCAGCCGCAGGCGCTCGACGACCTCGCGCTGGTAGGGGCTGTCCTGGCTGGATACGCCGAAGACCGCGGCGGCGCCCGCGGTACGGAGTTCTTCGTGGTGGTCGCGGAATCCGCAGGCTTCGGGGGTGCAGCCGCGTGCGCCGGGGATGCTGTCCCAGCCGTTGGGCAGCTCGCGGTCCGGGCGGCCGGTGAGGGGGTAGACGTAGAGGACGGTGCGGCCGGGGCCGAGTTGGTCCAGGGCGACCAACTTCCCGCCGGTCTCCGGTAGTTGGAGGTGCGGCAGCCGCATCCCGGTCAGGTGGTCGGCCGCACCGTCGTCCTCGGGTACGGGCAGTCCGGCGGGCAGCCGCGTCAGGTCGTCCACGTGGTCTCCTTCCCCTCCTCGGGTCGGTGCCGGTGCTGTTGCCCGCACGCTAACCCCGACTCCACGGAGTGGGGGCAAGCCGCCGCGTGACCGTACGGCTCGCGGACGGGACGGGCACCGAACGGGCGAACACCGGACCGGAACGGGCGGCGCCCTGCCGCAGACGGCGCCGGAACTGCTGGTCATGGGGGCTTCCGGGGAAAAGCGGAACGGGCACAAGCAGGCATCATCTTCTTCGTCGGAAGGCTGGCCGCTCCCGCCGGAGGGCTGTAGAACTCTCCACACGGGCAGGAACGGGCACGTCCGTGACCGAACGGAGAGGGGCGCAGGAGCCATGAGCGCGGCGGAGCGGCAGCGGCAGATCGTCGGTACGGCACGACGACTGGGCTCCGTCGAGGTTGCCCAGCTGGCCGCGGAACTGGGCGTCGCCAAGGAGACGGTCCGCCGCGATCTGCGCGTACTGGAGCAGCACGGGCTGCTGCGGCGGACGCACGGCGGCGCCTACCCGGTGGAGAGCGCCGGGTTCGAGACGACGCTCGCGTACCGCACCACCATGCATGTGCCCGAGAAGCGGCGGATCGCCTCGGCGGCCGTCGAGCTGCTCGGGGACGCGGAGACGGTCTTCATCGACGAGGGGTTCACCCCGCAGCTCATCGCCGAGGCGCTGCCGCGGGACCGGCAGCTGACCGTGGTGACGGCCTCGCTGCCGGTGGCGAGCGTGCTGGCGACGGCCGGGGAGTTCACCGTACTGCTGCTCGGCGGGCGGGTGCGGGGCGGAACGCTGGCGACCGTCGAGCACTGGACGACGAAGATGCTCGCCGGGTTCGTCATCGATCTGGCCTTCGTCGGCGCCAACGGCATCTCCCGCGAGCACGGGCTGACCACCCCGGATCCGGCCGTCAGCGAGGTCAAGGCGCAGGCGGTGCGGGCCGCGCGGCGGCGGGTCTTCGCGGGGCTGCACACGAAGTTCGGTGCGGTGAGTTTCTGCCGCTTCGCGGAGGTGGGCGACTTCGAGGCGCTCGTCACCTCCACGGGCCTGCCCGCTCCGGAAGCACACCGCTACGCATTGCGCGGGCCGCAGGTCCTCAGGGTCTGACCGCGCTCCCCCAGCTCGCACGGGCGGCCGTGAAGTGCGCCCCCGATTGACCGTAATATCCAGATTCGCCAGGAGTTCATATGCGCTGTCAGAGCAGTCCGCAGGGCCGGATACGCAGCCGACCACGACGGACCAGGGCGGTCAGGGCGGCCACCGCCGCCGGCACGGCGGGTGTGCTGCTCGCGCTGTCCGGCTGCGCGGGGGCAGGCGCGCTCGGCTCCGGAGGCGACACGATCACTGTCCTGATGGTGAACAACCCGCAGATGCAGGAGCTCCAGAAGCTCACCGCCAAGCACTTCACCAAGGAAACCGGCATCAAGGTCAGATTCACGGTGCTGCCGGAGAACGACGTCCGCGACAAGATCAGCCAGGACTTCGCCAACCAGGCCGGGCAGTACGACGTGGCGACGCTCAGCAACTACGAGACGCCGATCTTCGCCAAGAACGGCTGGCTGCGCTCCCTGACCCCGTATGTGCGCAATGACAAGGGCTTCGACCAGCAGGACATCCTGCCGCCGGTGCGCGAGTCGCTCAGCGGCGAGGACGGCCAGGTCTACGCGCAGCCCTTCTACGGCGAGTCGTCCTTCCTGATGTACCGCAAGGACGTCTTCGAACGGGAGGGCCTGAAGATGCCGAAGCGCCCCACCTGGCCGCAGGTGGCGAAGCTCGCGGCCCAGGCGGACGGCGCCGAGCAGGGCATGAAGGGCATCTGCCTGCGCGGGCTGCCCGGCTGGGGCGAGCTCATCGCCCCACTGACGACCGTTGTGAACACCTACGGCGGAACCTGGTTCGACAAGGACTGGAACGCGCGGCTGAACGACCCCGCGTTCCGTAAGGCGACCAAGTTCTATGTCGACCTGGTGCGCAAGCACGGTCAGTCCGGTGCGGCGCAGTCCGGCTACGCCGAGTGCCTCAACAACATGACGCAGGGCAAGACCGCCATGTGGTACGACGCGACGGCGGGCGCCGGCTCACTGGAGAGCGCCAAGTCCAAGGTGAAGGGGAAGATCGGCTACGTGCCCGCGCCGGTCGTCAGGACCAAGAGCTCGGGCTGGCTCTACTCCTGGGCGTGGGGCCTCCAGAAGGCGAGCCGCAACCCGGACAAGGCGTGGAAGTTCATCTCCTGGGCGTCCGGCAAGGAGTACGAGAAGCTGGTCGGCAAGGAGTTCGGCTGGGCCAACGTCCCGGCGGGCAAGCGCGCCTCGACCTACGAGCTGCCCGAGTACAAGAAGGCCGCCGGCGCCTTCCACGAGGTCACCCGCGAGGCCATCACCCGGGCCGAGCCGCGGAACCCGGGCGTACAGAAGCGCCCCACGATCGGGATCCAGTTCGTGGACATTCCCGAGTTCTCCGACCTCGGCACCAAGGTCTCCCATGAGATCAGCGCCGCCATCGCGGGCCGCCAGTCGGTGGACAAAGCGCTGCAAAAGGCCCAGCAGCTGGCGCAGGAGGTCTCCGACGACTACGAGGGGCGAGGCCGATGAGCACTCCGACCACCACTCCGGCGCCCGGCGCGCACGAGGAGGAGCGCCTGCCGGCCGCCCGTACGGCCGCCGCTCCGAAAGGACCGCCGAACAGGCTGCGGGCCTGGGTCACCAGAGCGCCGCTGCTGCCCGCGCTCGTCTTCATGATCGTCGTCACCCAGCTGCCGTTCGTGGCCACGCTGGTGGTCTCGTTCTTCGACTGGAACGCGCTCTACCCCGAGGCACGGTCCTTCGGCGGCTTCGAGAACTACCAGGAGGTGCTCAGCGACCCCGAGCTGCGCGACTCGGTGCTGACGACCGCGCTGCTGACCGCCGTCGTCGTGCTGGTCAGCCTCGTCCTCGGGCTGCTGCTGGCGCTGCTGCTCGATCGCAGCTTCCGGGGGCGCGGACTGGTGCGCACGCTGCTGATCGCACCGTTCCTGCTGGTGCCGGTGGCCGCGGCCCTGCTGTGGAAGCACGTGCTGTACAACCCCGAATACGGGCTGCTCAACGGGGTGCTCAGCTGGCTGTTCGGGGAGAAGGCACCGCAGCCGGACTGGGTGGCCGAAATGCCGCTGGGCGCCGTTGAGGTGGCGCTGATCTGGCAGTGGACACCGTTCATGATGCTGATCCTGCTCGCCGGACTGCAGAGCCGTCCCGCCGACGCCATCGAGGCGGCGCGGATCGACGGCGCCGGGGCCTGGCAGATCTTCCGCTATCTGACGCTGCCGCATCTGCGCCGCTATCTGGAGCTGGGGGCGCTGCTGGGGTCGATCTACATCGTGCAGAACTTCGACGCCGTCTTCACCATCACCTCCGGCGGTCTCGGCACCGCGAACCTGCCGTACACCATCTACCAGACCTTCTACCAAGGCCATGAGTACGGACTGGCGTCGGCCGCCGGGGTACTCGTCGTCATCGGCTCCCTGATCATCGCCACCCTCGCGCTGCGGGTGGTCTCGTCCCTGTTCCGCGAGGAGGTCCGCGCATGAGCGCCCTGACCGCAGGCGCACCCGAGGCGGCACCGTCCGCCGCGCCACCGAAGGCCGCGTCCACCGCGCCGAGAAGCGTCCGCCGGAAGAACGCCGCGCTGGGGCTGCTGGCCTGGGTGTGCGGACTGCTCTTCGTGCTGCCGATCGCCTGGATGGTGCTCACTTCGCTGCACTCGGAGTCGGACGCCGCCACCAACCCGCCGTCGCTGGCCGCACCGCTGACGCTGGACGGCTACCGGGAGTTCTTCAGTGCGGGCGGCGGCGCCGGGCCGTGGCCCGCGCTGGCCAACTCACTGATGGCCTCGGTCTTCTCCACCCTGCTGGTGCTGGTGCTGGCACTGCCGGCCGCGTACGCGCTGTCCATCCGGCCGGTACGCAAGTGGACCGACGTACTGTTCTTCTTCCTGTCGACGAAGATGCTGCCGATCGTCGCCGGACTGCTGCCGATCTATCTGTTCGCGAAGAACACCGGCTTCCTCGACAACATCTGGCTGCTCGTCATCCTCTACACCTCGATGAACCTGCCGATCGCGGTGTGGATGATGCAGTCCTTCCTCTCCGAGGTGCCCACCGCGCTGATCGAGGCGGCGCAGATCGACGGGGCACGGCTGCCCACCGTCCTCACCCGGGTCGTCGCGCCGGTCGCCGCGCCCGGCATCGCCGCCACCGCGCTCATCTGCTTCATCTTCTCCTGGAACGAGATGCTGTTCGCGCGGGTGCTGACGGGGGTCGTGGCGCAGACGGCGCCCGTCTTCCTGACCGGCTTCATCACCAGCCAGGGCCTCTTCCTGGCCAAGGTGTGCGCCGCGTCTCTCGTGATCTCCCTGCCGGTGCTCGCCGCGGGGTTCGCCGCCCAGGACAAGCTGGTCCAGGGCCTGTCGCTAGGAGCTGTCAAATGAAGGCCGCACTCGTCGAGTCCGTGGGCAAGGTGTCCCTGACGGAGATTCCCGACCCGACCCCCGGACCCCGCGAGGTGGTGGTGAAGGTGTCGGCGTGCGGACTGTGCGGCACCGATCTGCACATCCTCCAGGGCGAGTTCGCCCCGTCGCTGCCGCTGGTGCCGGGGCATGAGTTCGCCGGGGAGGTGGTGGCGCTGGGCAGGGAGGTGACCGAGCTGGCCGAGGGCGACCAGGTGGCCGTCGACCCGTCGCTGTACTGCCACGAGTGCCGCTACTGCCGCCGCGGCCACAACAACCTGTGCGACCGGTGGGCGGCGATCGGTGTGTCCCGCGCGGGCGGCGCCGCCGAGTACGCCGTCGCACCGGTCGCCAACTGTGTACGGCTGCCCCCGCACGTCCGTACCCAGGACGCCGCGCTCATAGAGCCGCTGTCCTGCGCGGTACGCGGCTACGACGTGCTCAAGAGCCAGCTCGGCTCCCATGTGTTGATCTACGGGTCGGGGACGATGGGGCTGATGATGCTGGAGCTGGCCAAGCGGACCGGTGCGGCGAGCGTCGATGTGCTCGACCTCAACCCCGACCGGCTGGCCACGGCCCGCAGCCTGGGGTGCAGCGGTGCGGCGGCGACGGCGGAGGAGCTGGACCGGCCCGAGGGCTGGGACCTGGTGGTGGACGCGACGGGCAACGCCGCCGCGATCCAGGACGGCCTGGGCCGGGTCGCCAAGGCGGGCACGTTTTTGCAGTTCGGCGTCTCCGACTATGCGACGCGGGCGACGATCGAGCCGTACCGCATCTACAACCAGGAGATCACCATCACCGGTTCGATGGCCGTCCTGCACAGCTATGAGAGGGCCGCCGAGTTGTTCGCGGGCGGGATCCTCGATCCCGAGGTGTTCATCTCGGACCGGATGCCGTTGGCCTCCTACCCGGAGGCGTTGGGGCGCTTCGCGGAGGGGAAGGGCCGCAAGATTGTGGTGGTCCCGTAAGAGGGAGCCCTGCGCTGCGCTTGGGAGGTCTGCGCCAGAGGCGCAGGGCTGGCAAGCGCAGCCCCCTTCGCGGAGTACGCAGAACCGCAGGGCACGCCTAGAGGCAGTCGCGGGGCACCGCTTCATTCCAGGTGCGGGAAATGACGCGGTGGCCCGACTCGTACGCGTCCAGCGTGGCGTGCACATGGAAGGTGCCCTCGGTGCAGGTCAGCACCGTGCGGGTGACGGTCTGCGACTCCCAGCCGGACCGTCGGAACGTCATCGTCCAGGTGGATTCGCCGGCTACGGAGGTGAAGTCGTCGGCAACGGCCGTGTACCGCTCGTAGGCGCGGCGGCCGACATCCAGCCCGATGTGGTCCAGGCGCTCCATGCCCCGGTCCTTCACGATCTCCAACTCGTGGTGGTAGCCGATCAGATCGCGCTTGACGTCCCAGCGCTCCTCAGGCGGCGTCAGCGTGGTGGTGGCCAGCGGCGGCGCGCCCTCCGGTTCGCCGAAGAGGGCGCGCGGTGCCTCTCCCTCCTCGCGCGGGGTCCGCACCGGCAGGGTGAGGGCGCTGGAGTTCTCGTACACGCTCAGCAGCGAGGGCTCCGGGGGCGGCCAGGCCAGCGGCCAGTACGAGGTGGACAGTGACAGCCGGATGCGATGGCCCGGAGGGAAGGCCTGTGCCACCCCGTTGAGCTGCACGGTGGCACGGTAGCGGCGGCCTGGCTCCAGTGGCTCGGGGGCGTCCGTTCCGCTGTGGTGGGTGAGGTTCAGCAGGCCGTAGGTGATCCGGGTGGCGCTGCCGTCGGGCGCCACATCGGACAACCGCGCGGCGACCTGCGCCACCGGCTCGCCGACCGACAGGTCCAACTCCACGCTCGGCGAACCGAGGATCTCCACCCGCTCGGTGAGCGGCGCCGTCTCGAAGACCAGTGACCCGCCGTCCTCCTCACGCTGGTCGTAGGGCAGATCCGGGGGCGCGTTGTACGAGGCCCACTTGCCCGCGAACTGGCCGACCGACAGCGGGGAGCGCACCGTCAGCGCCGCTTGGTGCTCCGGCTCCTCCTCCCGTCGTTCTTCCGGCGGGCAGATGCGGTAGCGGGACAGCGGGTGGGTGACCTGGGTGACGTTCGGCGAGGGCCATTCGGGCTCGACGACCCACCGGCCGGGCCGTTCCTCGTAGGCGGTGGACGGGGGCACGCTGTCCTGCATCCAGGTGCTCAGCATGGGGCCGTCCATGACGCCGTTGTCGACGCCTTTGAGCCAGTGGTCCCACCAGCGGACGACCTCCTGGAGGTAGCCGATGGCCGGGCCCGGCTCCCCCAGGTGCGGGAACTTGTGCGACCAGGGGCCGATGAGGCCCTTGCGGGGGACGTCGAGGTGGGCGAGGAGCCGGGTGACGGCGTTGGAGTACCCGTCGGCCCAGCCGCTGGAGGCCAGCACCGGGCAGCGCACGGCCTGGTAGTTCTCGCAGACGGACGCGTGCCGCCAGTAGTCGTCGCGCCGCTGGTGGCGCAGCCACTCCAGTACCCATGGTTCGCTGTGCTCCAGCCGCTCGAACCACATGTCGCGCCAGCGGTCCCCGACGACAGCGGGGTCGGGTGGACAGGTGCTGTAGGCGAACATGGTGCCTGCCTCGGCCAGGTTGTCCGACAGCAGCGTGCCGCCCATGTAGTGCATGTCGTCGGCGTACCTGTCGTCGGTGAACGAGGCGATGACCACTGCGCGCAGGCTCTCCGGCCGGCGCGCCGCGACCTGGAGGGCGGCGAAGGCGCCCCAGGAGATGCCCATCATCCCGGTGGTGCCGTCGCACCAGGGCTGGGCCGCGAGCCAGTCGAGGACGTCCTCGGCGTCCTGCTGCTCCTGCTCCAGATACTCGTCCTGGAGCACCCCGTCGGAGTCCCCGGTGCCGCGCAGGTCGACGCGGACGCAGTTGTAGCCGTGCCCGGCGATGTAGGGGTGGTGGATCGAGTCCCGTACGGCGGTCAGGTCGCGCTGCCGGTAGGGGATGTACTCCAGCACCGCCGGCAGGGGTTCCTCGTCCGAACAGACGGGGCGCCAGACCCGCGCCGACAGCCGGGTGCCGTCCGGGAGCGGCACGGTGACGGGCTCTTCCTTGGTCTCGTAGGGCAGGTTGTGCACGCTGCGCATGGGTGCGGTCTCCGCTCCTGTCGTACTACTGTGCGCGGCTCCTGGCGGGCGGCTGTCCGCGCGGTTACGCGTGCCGGGCCGTATCACCGGTGGGGACGCCGGTCGACGCGGTGTGCCCTGGCGCGGTGCCGTGCAGGCCCAGGGCCGCGATGGCGCGGTCGTACTTCTCGCGCAGTTCGGTCTCGTCCTCCCCGGCGGTGAAGACGTGCGCGATCTCGTAGCTGTAGCTGTCCTGCTGGGTGAGGTTCCGCAGCCGCTGGCCCTCGTCGGGCACCACGTCGACGCGGACACCGGGGATCTCCTCCTCGACCCTGGCGATCTCCTCGGCGGAGGGCACGCGACGCGCCACACCGTCGGTGAACCAGCGGTGGTACCACTTGGCCGCGCACGCGTAGCGGCCCGCACGGTACGGGAGCGCGGGGTCGCGGCCGAGAGAGAGGGCGAGCATGCAGTGGTGGTTGGGGACGCCGTCGACGTAGTCGAACAGCTCGGCATGCGACTGGGAGTGCCTAGGGTTGATCTCCAGCAGCTTGATCTCGTCCTTCCCCGGGTCGTAGAAGAACTCGATGCTGAAGGTGGCCGCCTCCATCCCGATCTGCCGCATGACGCGCTCGGACACCGCCGCCAACCGCTCCTGGACGGGCACGGGGAGGCTGCTGGGATACTGGTGCCGCAGGAAGGAGGACGTGTCGGGGTAGTTGATGGAGTCCAGCACCCCGTAGACGGTGACAGCGCCCTGGTGCACATAGCCCTCGACGGCGACCTGGACGCCGGTCAGCCGCTCCTCGGCGAGACAGACCATGCCGCCCACCCCGGCCATCTCCTCGGGGAGCTCGACCTGGTCGAGGATGTACTCGAACGGCCTTCCCATCCGCCCGATTCCCTTACGGATCTTGTCGACGGCCGCCCGGAACTCCGCCCGGTCCGTCACGCCGTAGGCCAGTTCCGAGGAGTACGCCAGCGCCGGCTTCACCCACATGGGGAACCGCAGCCCCTCGGGCGGCTCCGGTTCGGCGGCGTCCAGGTCGACCCGGCCGAACCTGGGCACCTCGTCGACGGCCTTTTGCTGCTCCAGCCTGCTCCAGTACTTGTGCTCGCACTTGACCACCGATTCCAGGCTGGTGCTGCGTGTGCGGTACCGGCCGGCCAGCAGCGGGATCATGACGCTGACGGGGAAGTCCCAGTACCCGACGATGGCGTCGATGCTGCCGTCGAAGGAGTCGAGGATGCGCTCGGCGCGGTCCAGCAGCTCGGGCACCGAGATTGCGTCCCCCTGCAACTCCTCCGGCACCAGCAGCGGATGGAAGCGGTAGCGCGCCACCTCGGGTACTGCCTGGAGAGTGGCGCGGTTGGCGTCGTCCATGCCGAGGACGAAGACGTTCTTCTTGTCGGTTTCCGATATGGACACGTGCACCCTCCACGTCACTGTTCGGTGGTCCCGGGTCGAGCCCGGGGCCGCCGGCGCACTGGCCCGGTCCCGGCAGCCGGGACCGGGTTGCCGGACAGCGGAGCGGGGAAACGTGCGCGTCAGGCCGGGTGGTGTCTCGTTGCCGATCGCGAGCTTGATCGTTGGAGCCAGTGCGAATCCGGAACACCGGGTTCCGGAGCGAGAAGAGGAGAACTCGTTGACTCGGAGGAGTATCGCGCTGGCAGCAGCCGTTGCGATGAGCGGCGTGCTGTTGGCGACCGGGCAGGCCACCGCCACGTCACACGCCCAGACGCGGGCCGCCAAGCCGCCTTTCCCGTACGTCGACTGCATCAAAGAGGTGAAGAAGCAGCACAAGGCCACTGACGCGCGGGCCAAGAACATCTGCAACCAGCTGGTGAAGAAGGGGTGGATCAAGCCGCCGAAACGCTGAGCTGAGCCTGCCGAAGAAGCCCCTGTCGGACAGCACATGCGCTGTCCGACAGGGGCTCTTTACGTTGCTCCGCCGCTCACCGACGGGCGGCGACCCGGTTCGCCCTCCCGCCCCGGCGGGGGGCCTGCTGGGCGCGGGCCGCCCGGGCGACTGCGGCCTGCCAGGCCAGCAGGCCGGGCACCGCGACCAGTTCGAGGCCGAGCGCGGCGATCATCGTCGGGTACGGACGGCCGGTCTTCCGCCAGGAGACCACGCGCCCGAGCCCGCCGGCGAAGGCGGTGCCGAGCACGAGGCGCAGTACACCGCCACGCTGCTCCACCCGGGGCAGCGAGGTCCAGATGAGTGGCGCGGCGGCCAGCCAGAAGGCGTTGACGAAGCGGTACTCGCTGTCGAGCGTCGCGCTGACCTGCCCGCTCTGCCCCGGCAGCGCCGAGGGACCGGCGAGCATTCCGGCCGTACCGGAAGCGAACGGGATCGCGGCGAGGGTCCCGAGCGTGACCTGGAGGGCCCGCCGTCCGCGGTCGCCCTGTACTGAGTGAGAAGCCATGCCCTCATGTTCGCGCACCCCCTCGGCCTCCGCTCTCAACTTCCGTCCCGGCCTGCGCCGCTGCCCTCCCGCCGGGCGCCCTGTCCGGATCCGGGCAGGGTGTCGATGAGTGCTGCCGCGCAGTCCTCGACGAGGGCTTCGGCATACGCGGGAAGGGCGCCGCCGGCACGCAGATGACGCCGGACGACGGAGAGCGGAAGGTCGATCAGGGCGAGGGTGAGACGTTCGACGCCCTCGGCGCCGTCCGCGCCCAGCGCCGTGGCCACGGGGCCGAGTTCGGCGAATACCCGCCGGTTGCCCCGGTCCGCACGGGAACGGTGCTCGTCCGACCACTCCTCCCGGCCGAAGTCGCCCGGACTGTAGAGGAGGAGCGCCGCCTCGTCCGGGTGGGCGCGGCACCAGGCGACCACGTGCCGGGTGGCGGCACAGGCACCCTGCCGCACATCGTCGTACGCCGACAGGACCCGCAGATAGCTCTCCTGGAAGCGTTCGACGGTACGCAGCCACACCTCGGCCAGCAGCGCGTTCCGTCCCGCGAAGCGGTGGTAGAGCGAGCCGCTCGGCGCACCCGCCTCCTTGGCGACGGCTGCCATGGTCACGCCTGCCGGTCCTGAGACGGCAGCCAGCCGCACGGCGGCGTCGAGGAGCTGATCGGTGTCGAATCGGGGTGGCCTCGCCATGGTCGGGAGGGTAACCTGCCTCGTATTAGAGAGCTCTCTCTAATACGGCTCGCTCCATGAACCGCCTCGTCCGACCCTGGAGGTCCGATGGACGTCTACAACGTGCACGAACGGCTGCTGCCCGCACCGCCGAGCAGGGTGGCCACCCTGCTCGACTCGCTGGCCGGCGACGACGACCAGCTGTGGCCGCGCGGCTGGCCCCCCATGGCATTCGACCGGCCCCTGGGGGAGGGCGCCGCGGGTGGCCACGGCCCGGTGCGCTACACGGTCGCCGCGTATGTCCCCGGCACCTGGGTGCGGTTCGCCTTCACCGGCCCGCGGGGCTTCGACGGCTTCCACGAGTACGCGGTCCTCACGGCGGACGGCGACCGCACACTGCTGCGGCACACCCTGGCCATGCGGGCACGCGGCCCCGCCCGGCTCAGCTGGCCCCTGTTCTGGCGCCCGCTGCACGACGCGTGCCTCGAGGACGGCCTGGACCGCGCGGAACGTAATTGCGGCGGCGAGCCGAGCCGGCCAGCGCGGCACAGCGGATATGTACGGGGCCTGCTGCGGCTGGCCGCCCGGGCAGGGAGACGAGCCCCGTAAGGGGCGCGGGGAACTGCGCGAGCAACCACAACGCACCGGCAGCCTGCAGCCGACAGAAAGGGGCACCCCCTCACCAGCAGCGGGGAAGGCCGCGCCGCCCAGGCTCTACGCGCCGTCGGACCAAGCGGCGACCTCCACCTTGTCCCCCACCGCGAGGGTCCCAGGCCGCAGTACGGAGAACTTGGCGCCGAAGGTGACGCCGCCCTCCGGGGAACGGCGATAGGTCGCCAGGGTACGGAGGGGTTCCGGGCCCGCCTTGCTGCCGGAGCCCTGTTCGACCAGGGTGACCGCGCAGCGGACGGCGAGCTTGGCGAAGCCCAGTTCGGCGTCGCCGATCCGCAGCAGCCGCGCCCGGTCCTCGGCGTGGGGTTCCGCGTCCCAGCCGTCCACCACGATGTTGGGGCGGAAGCGGGTCATCGGCAGCGGCTCGGCACCACGTGCGGCCAGCCGCGCGTTGAGGTGCTCCAGCGTGGCGCGCGAGAGGAGGTGGACGGGTGAGCTGTCGGCGTAGCGGGACGTGCCCGGGGTGAGGCCGTCGGTCACCCTGCCGTTCTCGGGCGGGACGCGGACCAGCCTGCTGGGGGCGCCGAGGACGTCCGAGAGCCAGTCGGCGGCGTCCTGGCCCTGGTCGATCCCGCGCAGCGGCCGGCCCAGCATGTCAACCTCGCGCCGCTCGCCCGTCAGTTCCACGTCGACGTGCAACGCCGTCGTGCCGGGCGCGCGCAGTGTCAACCGCTCGCCGCCCGCGGCCGTTTCGCCCACCTCGGGCCGGATGACGGCGAGCTTCGGGTCCCGGCGCTGGGTGCGTCCCACGCCCTCCGGCGAGACCACCATGAAGCCGCGGTCGTGGGTGAGTCCGGCGGGCCGCATGACCGCGCTGCTGGTGGAGACGGCCGCGCACCCCTTGACGGGGTAGTAGACCAGCTCGACGACCTCGGCCATGTGCTGCTCCCTCTGCTCGTGTGCCCGATCGGTCGGTGCCCGTCGATTGTGCGCACGGCCGACCCGGTCGTGTGTACCGGGCCTGACGCGGGCCGGGGCGCCGACGGGCGCCCGGCGTACTGGCCGGCGGACGGCGGGGACCCGCTGCGGGGTCGCATAGCCTGGTCCTCAGGAGGAGAGTTCCGTGACCGACTCAGCACCCCGTTCGATCCCCGAGGGACATGTCCGGGACGACGCGCCAGCGCGCCGGACCGCGCCGGAGGATGCGCGCGAGTGCGTCCTGCTCAAGCACGGCGAGGTCTTTCTGCGCGGCCGTAACCGGGCCCGCTTCGAGGAGCGGCTGTACCGCAACCTGCGGGACGCGCTGCGCACGCTCCCCGGCTCGACGTGGGTCGAGAAGGGCCGCAGTGTCACGCTCGTGGGCGGCGAGCCGCCGCTGGAGGAACTCGTCGACTGCGTACGCCGTGTGATCGGCTTCAGCCTGGTGCAGCCGGCGGTGCGGATCCCCAGCACCGTCGAGGACATCGGCGACCACGCGGTGCGGGCCCTGCGCCGGGAGCGGGAGGAGCGCGCCGGCGGGCGCGGGGAGCTCACGTTCGCCGTACGCCCGAAGCGGCGGGACAAGTCCTTCCCGCTCACCTCGTCCGAACTGGCCGTCGCTGTGGGTGAGCGGGTGCGGCTGGAGACGGGAGCGCGGGTCGACCTCTCGCATCCGGACGTCGAGCTGGCGGTGGAGGTCGACCGGCGCGCGAGCTACCTGTCCTGGCGCCGGATGCCGGGACAGGGCGGGCTGCCGGTGGGCTCCAGCGGCCGGGCGCTGGCCCTGCTGTCCGGCGGGTACGACTCGCCCGTCGCCGCGTACCGGGCCATGCGCCGCGGACTGGCCTGCGACTTCGTGCACTTCACCGGGGCTCCGTACACCGACGCCTCCTCCGTCTACAAGGCGTACGCGCTCGCCCGCGAGCTCAACCGCTTCCAGCCGGACCGCACGCTGTGGGTGGTCCCGCTGGGCAAGGCGCAGAAGCAGCTCGCGATCGCGGGGGCCGGGCGGCTCCAGGTGGTCGCCCAGCGCCGGCTGATGGCGCGGACGGCGAGCGCGCTCGCCCTGCGGCTGGGCGCCGAGGCGCTGGTGACCGGGGACAGCCTGGGCCAGGTGGCCAGCCAGACGGTGGCCAACCTGGCGGCCGTCGACGAGGCGGCTTCCGTACCGCTGCTGCGTCCGCTGCTGGGCTGGGAGAAGCAGGAGATCATCGACGAGGCGCGCGCCCTGGGCACCGCCGACGTCTCGGTACTGCCCGACGAGGACTGCTGCTCACTGCTGTCTCCCCGGCAGGTCAGCACCCGGGCCAGGGTGCCGGACCTGCAACGGGTGGAGCGCCGCCTGGAGCTGGACGAACTCGTCGAGGAACTGCTGGCGGGCGCCTGGTCCCTGGAGCCCGGCACCGATCCGGCGGCGACGGGCGTCGCCGCCGGGGACGCTGTCGTCACGCCGCGCAGCTGATTGGTCAGCGGACCGTATCCGGTGGAGTTGCCGCGCCCTCGCCTCTGCCGGGAAGGGGGTGCCCCTGCCCGCCGACGCCGGGCTGCGGATCCTCCCCCAAGCTCTTCGAGCAGGGAGGTACCCCCATGGTTGATCGCGCCGTTCCCCGCGCCCCTTCGGGGGGGGGCAACCGTGGCCCGCTTCGCCGTTCCGGAGAGCGGGGATCTGGCACTTGGCGTGTGAACCTGGTGCTTCGTATGCGGAAATTCCGAGGGATCGACGGATGACCGACCGAGTTACCCGTGCGTTTCTCACATACGGTTCGTGACAGAATTGACTACCCATTCCCCTTCCCATGTTGCACGCTTGATCCCGTGCTTCCCAGGGGAGGGGAACGATGGACAAGCGGTACGAGATTTTCTGCCTTGCAGACCCGTATTTCTACGACACACCTGACCGCTTGTCGGATTCCGCATCGAGCACCGCACAGGGCGATGTCCACACCGGTACGCCGGCCGCCGGCGACGTGGAGCCCGACCCCGGGGAGTTACCGGTAGCGCGCCGCCCGGTGCCCGCGGGGTGGCGGCAGACCAGGTCCGGCGACTGGCTGGAACTCCGCCCGGTGGCGGGCGAGTTCCCGCTCCAGGGCTGGAAGATCCACGCCTCGGCCACACTGGAGAACGCGGACGAGATCGGCACGGCCGTCTGGGACCACTGCGTGCCGCGCGGAATTCCCTTCAAATTCGTACCGCACCGCACTCTGCTGTATCTGCGCAACGCCAAATACGCCGGGCGCGGCACGAGCGGGAAATTCGCAACCATCTACCCGGCCGACGAAGCGCAACTCGAAAGCATTCTCCGCGAGTTGGGTGCAATACTCGACGGCCGTCCCGGCCCGTACATTCTCACTGATCTGCGCTGGCGAAATGGGCCGCTGTACGTACGGTACGGAGGCTTCGCACCGCGCTTCTGTGTCGACGAGCAGGGCAGGCTCGTACCCGCCGTGGAGGACACGCAGGGCAGGCTGATACCCGACCGCAAGGACCCCGCCTTCCGGGTGCCGGACGGTGTGGAGCTGCCCGTCTTCCTCCGCCCGCAGCTGGCGGCGCGTTCGGCGGCCAGCGTCACGGATCTGCCGTACCGCATCGAGCGGGCGCTGCACTTCTCCAACGGCGGTGGGGTGTACGGCGGCACCGACACCCGCGACGGGAGCCGGGTCGTGCTCAAGGAGGCCAGGCCGCACGCCGGGCTCGCCGCCGACGGGGCCGACGCGGTGGCGCGGCTGGAGCGGGAGAAGGCCGCGCTCGACCGGCTCGCCGGGCTGCCGGTGGTACCGGCCGTACGCGACTGGTTCGAGCTGGACGGACACCGCTTCCTGGTGATGGAGGAGCTGCCGGGCCAGACCCTCAACGCCTTCTTCGCCAAGCGGCATCCGCTGCTGACCGCCGACCCCGACCCGGCAGCGGTGGCCCGGCACACCGAGTGGGCGCTGCGGATGCATCGCCTGGTGGCGGAGGCCGTCGCGGCGGTGCACGGGCGGGGCATCGTCTTCAACGACCTGCACATGTTCAACATCATGGTCGCGCCCGACGAACAGTCCGTCGCGCTGCTGGACTTCGAGGCGGCCGCGCTCGCCGAGGACGATCCGCGGCAGATCGTCGCCCACCCCGGCTTCATCGCCCCGGCCGACCGCACCCGCTACGACATCGACCGCTATGCGCTGGCGTGTCTGCGGCTCGCGCTGTTCGTCCCGATGACCACGCTGCTGGCCGTCGACCGCGGCAAGGCGGCCCATCTGGCCGAGATCGCGGCCGAACAGTTCCCCGGCATCCCGGAGGAGTTCCTGGCCGAGGCGGTCGCCACCATCGAGGGCACCGACACGTCGGCCCCGGCCACCCGCGCCACCATCCCTGGCACGGCCACCCCCCGCACCGCCGCCACCCATCGCACCACCGCCACCGTCGCACCCGGCGACTGGCCGGCAGCGCGTGCGGCGATGACGCGGGCGATCCTCGCCTCGGCCACCCCCGAGCGCGACGACCGACTCTTCCCAGGCGACATCGCGCAGTTCGGCGACGGCGGCGGACTCGGCCTGGCACACGGCGCGGCGGGAGTGCTGCACGTACTCGCCGAAACCGGCGCGGACCGGTATCCGGAAGGCGAGGAGTGGCTGCTGCGGCACACCGATCCCCCGCCGCGCGGCACCCCGCTGGGGCTCTACGACGGACTGCCCGGAGTCGCCTGCGTACTGGCCCGGCTGGGACACGCCAAGCGGGCGCTGGAGCTGACCGAGCGGGTGCTGGACGAGAAGTGGCAGCGGCTGGGCAGCTCGCTGTACGGCGGACTGGCCGGCCTCGGCCTCGCCCTGGGGCAACTCGCGGACGACACCTCGGAGCAGCGGTTGCACGCGACCGCCATCGAGGCCGCACAGCTGCTGGCCCAGCGGCTGGACGAGCCCGACGACCCGACCCCCGGCGTCAACAGAGCCGGACTGCTGCACGGCGCGACCGGAGCGGCGCTGCTGTTCCTGCGGCTGTACGAGCAGCACGGCGACTCCGCAATGCTCGATCTGGCGGAACACGCGCTCGCCCGCGATCTGGCGCACTGCGTACAGGACAGCGCGGGGACCTGGCAGGTGGACGAGGGCAACCGCGTGATGCCGTACCTCGGTGCCGGCAGCGTGGGCATCGCCATGGCGCTGGACGACTTTCTCGCGCACCGCCCGGACCACACCGAGTTCACCCGCGCCCGGGAGGGCATCCTGCCCGCGGCCCGTATGCGCTACTACGCGCAGCCGGGCATCTTCCAGGGCCGCGCCGGGATGCTGCTGCACCTGAGCAGGACGACCACTCCCGGGGTCACCGACGCCGACCGCGAGACACAGCTCGCCGGACTCGGCTGGTACGGCATGGCCTACGCGGGCGGTCTCGCCTTCCCCGGCGACCAGATGATGCGGCTGTCGATGGACCTGGCGACCGGCACGGCGGGCTGCTTGCTCGCCACGGGCGCGGCGGCTGCCGCCGACTCGGGTGAGGCACTGCCGAGCCTGCCGTTCTTGGCGCAACCCTGCGCCCCGTCAGGGGCGCGGGGAACTGC
Organism: Streptomyces sp. CA-250714; assembly: GCF_050936705.1. NCBI lineage: Bacteria > Bacillati > Actinomycetota > Actinomycetes > Kitasatosporales > Streptomycetaceae > Streptomyces > Streptomyces sp. CA-250714. The sequence goes on from NZ_JBNJMI010000001.1 coordinate 1,086,113, forward strand.
GCGACGAGCCACAACAAACCCGCGCCATGCGGACATCGGACAGGGGCAGCCCCTCCCAGTCCGCAACCCATAGACCGGCCTCCGGGGCGGGGGCCGTACTGAAGCACCACCGTCCCTGTAACACACACAACCCAACACCCCGATAGGGAAGGAAACACCACCATGGCACTTCTCGACCTGCAGACGATGGAGCCCGAGGAGCGGACCGGCGGCGGCGACGACAGCAGCGCGAGCCTCCTCCTGTGCGACAAGCACAGCTCCCACAGCACGCTCCTGTGCCTGTGACCGGGTGACACACGCATCCGGTGCCTCTGGGCGGGGTTCGTCCCCCGCCCAGGGGCGCTCAGCTGTCTCCGCACAGCGGACCAGCGCCGACCGACTGCTGCTCACCGAGGGGCGCCCTCATCTGTGGCGCACGGTCGCGCTGTTTCTCTCCGCGACCGCCGCGGCGGGTGCCGGGCTGGTGTTGCCCGCCGCACTCGGCCGCACCCTCGACCTGCTGCTGACCGGTGGAGGGACCGGCGGCGGTGCGGAAGCGACCCGCTGGCTCGCCGTATGCGCGGCACTGACGTGCGCGCTGGTGGTGCTGGACGCCGCCGACACGGTGCTCACCGGCACCCTCAACTCCCGTACGACGGCGCGGCTGCGCTTCCGCCTGGTCGGCCATCTGCTGGCGGTCGGGCCGCTGCGTGCCGACCGCTTCGCCCACGGGGATCTGGTCACCCGCTGCACCGGCAACGCCGCGCACGCGGGCACGGGGCCCAGCAGTGTCGCCTCGGCGCTGGCCGCTGTGGTGACCCCGGTGGGCGCGCTGGTGGCGCTGGCCCTGCTCGATCTGCGGCTCGCCGCCGTCTTTCTCGCCGGTACGCCGCTGCTGGTGCTGCTGCTGCGCGCGTTCTCCCGTACCTCGACCGACTGCGTCACCCGCTATCAGGAGACGCAGGCGCGGCTCGCCGGGCGGCTGGTGGAGGCACTCACCGGAGCCCGCACCATCGCGGCGGGCGGCATCCGGGAGCGTGAACGCGCCCGCGTGCTGGAGCCGTTGGCGGAGCTCTCCGCGCACGGACACCGGATGTGGCACGTCCAGGGCCGCGCCACCGCACAGGCCGCAGTACTGGTGCCGCTGCTCCAGGTGGCGGTGATCGCGGTCGGCGGACTGCTGCTGACCGCAGGCGAGTTGAGCGTCGGCGGCCTGGTCGCCGCGGCGCGCTACGCCGTACTGGCGGCGGGTGTCGGCACGCTCGTCGGACAGCTCAACGCGCTGGTGCGCGGTCGCACTGCTGCACAGCGGCTGGCGGAGGTACTGGACGTCGCGCCCATGACAGGTGGGCGTCGCATGGTGCCGGAGCACACCCCGGATGTCGGCGCGGGTCGGCTGGAACTGTGCGGTGTGCGGGCCTCGTACGGCGGTGAGACAGTGCTGCGCGGCGTGGATCTCGTGGTGCCCGGCGGGACGACGGTCGCGGTGGTCGGCCGGTCGGGTGCGGGAAAGTCGCTGCTGGCGGCCGTCGCCGGGCGGCTGGTCGAACCGGAGACCGGACAGGTGCTGCTGGACGGTGTCGATCTGGCCGAGCTGGACGCGTCGGCGCTGCGCCGGGCGGTCGGCTTCGCGTTCGAGCGCCCAGTGCTGTTCGGCGCCACCGTCGGCGAAGCCATCGCCGCAGGTGTTCCGGACGACGCAGGGCAGATACGCGAGGCCCGCGTACGGACCGCTGCGCGCGCCGCCTGCGCCGAGGAGTTCGTCCTGACCCTGCCGTACGGCTACGACACCCCCTGCGAGCAGGCTCCGCTCTCCGGTGGCGAGGTGCAGCGGCTCGGCCTCGCCCGCGCACTCGCCCAGGGCGGCCGGGTGCTCATCCTGGACGACGCCACCTCCAGCCTGGACACGGTGACGGAGCTGAAGGTGACACGGGCGCTGGTGGGCTCGGGCGACGCGGACGGCGCTGACGGCAGGGCCGAGGGGATGGCGGGGCCGCGGACCAGGCTGGTCGTCGCGCACCGCGCCTCGACGGCCGCCCGCGCGGACCTGACCGCCTGGCTCGACGGCGGCCTGATCCGCGCCCTGGCACCGCACGACCAGCTGTGGGAACAGCCCGCCTACCGGGCCCTGTTCGGTACCGGGAGCGCCGATGGCTGACAGCGTCAAGCACACGAGGACGGCACCGGCGGAACGGCACAGCGCTCGGCGAGGGCTCGTACGGGCGGGGTCGCGCTTCCTGCTGCGGCGGCCCCGCGTGCTGGTGGCGCTCGCGGCCTGGTCGGTGCTGGAAGCAGCACACACCTTCGCACTGGGCTTCGCGCTCGCCCGTGCGTTGGACGACGGCTTCCTGGCGGGCAGCGCGGCAACGGGCCTCGCCTGGCTGGCCGTTGCCGCCGCCGGTCTGCTCGTGGGGGCGTGGGGCACGGCGCGGGTCTACCGCCAGGTGGCGGCGCTCGCCGAACCGCTGCGGGACGAACTGGTGCGCCGCGTGGTGGGGCGCGGACTGTACGACGCCGTCACCGCCGTCGGCGCGCCCGGCCGTGGGCCGGGTGGAGCGTCGGGCGCGGGTGTGGTCTCGCGGCTGACACACCAGGTGGAGATCGCCAGGGACAGCTTCGCCGGGCTGGTGATGGTCTCGCGTTCGTTCGTCTTCACCCTGGCGGGGGCGGTCCTTGGGCTGCTGGCGCTGGCGCCGGTGCTGCTGCTCGTTGTCGTACCGCCGTTGGTGGCGGGGCTCGCTGTCTTCGCCGGGACGCTGCGGCCGCTGGCCCGCAGACAGCGGGACTTCCTGATCGCCGACGAGGAGTTGGCGCACGAGGTGGGCACGACGGTGCGCGCGCTGCGGGACGTGACCGCGTGCGGCGCGCAGCAGACCGTGCGCCGGTCGGTGGACCGGCGAGTGACGGCCGAGCGGCACGCGGCCGACGCCCTCGCCCGCTGGGGCATCGCCCGCGCGCTGGCACTCGGACTCGGCGGGCGGCTGCCCGTCGTACTGCTGCTGCTTCTCACCCCCTGGCTGTTGCGGCAGGGGGTGAGCGCCGGAGCGCTGGCGGGAGCGCTCACCTATCTCACCCAGGCGCTGCTGCCCGCGCTGCAGAGCCTGGTGCACGGGCTGGGCGGTGCCGGTGCCCGGCTGGCGGTGGTGATCGGCCGGCTGCGGGAGGGCGCACCGGAGCCGGGCCCGGAGGTGCGGCGGACACCCGTGCCGAGTCTGCCGGGCCCGGAGGGGCAGCGGACACCCGTGCCGAGTCTGCCGGGCCCTCGTTCGACAGCCGCGCCGCGCGCCGTCGCCCCCGGGACTCCCGCACTCGAACTGCGCGGTGTCGGCTTCGCTTACGGTCCGGCGGCCGTGCCGGTGCTTTCGGGGCTGGATCTCGCCGTTCCCGCGGACGGGCGGCTGGCGGTCGTCGGCCCCAGCGGTGCGGGCAAGTCCACCCTGGCCCTGCTGGTGGCCGGGATGCTGCGGCCCTCGGACGGCGAGATCAGGCTGTACGGACAGCCAGTCGTACCCGAACAGCAGCCGCACCCACAGCAGCCGCTGCGCCAACTGCCCTCCGAGCAACGGGTGCTGATCCCCCAGGAGGCGTACGTCTTCTCCGGCAGCGTGCGCGACAACCTCTGCTGTCTGCTGCCGGACCGCTCCCGCCAGTTGCCCGGGCCGGCGCTGCTCGGTGCAGTGGAGGCGGTGGGCGCGCAGGCGCTGGTGCGGCGGCTGGGCGGTCTCGAAGGGCGGGTGGACCCGGTGGCGCTCTCGGCCGGTGAACGGCAGCAGTTGGCGCTGGCCCGCGCCTATCTGTCCCCCGCGCCGCTGGTCGTGCTGGACGAGGCGAGCAGCCATCTGGACCCGGCTGCCGAGGAGGTGGCCGAGCACGCCTTCATCCGGCGCGGCGGTGCGCTGGTGGTGATCGCGCACCGGATCAGCTCGGCCCTCCGCGCGGACCGGGTCCTGGTACTGGACGGGGAGCGCACCTGCTGCGGTACGCACACACAACTGCTGGAGCGCTCCCCGCTCTACCGCGACCTTGCGGCGGGCTGGGCCCCGCGGTCCCGCGTGTAGCGGCGTACGCGGTTCGCCCTGCGCCTGTTCCCGCGTCCGCTCACAGCCAGCCGGCCCCCTGGGAGATACGGATGGCGTCCACCCGGTTGCGGGCGCCTGTCTTACGGGTGATGGCCGACATGTAGTTGCGCACCGTGCCGGTCGACAGCCCCAGATGGCGCGCTATCTCGGTGACGGACGCGCCTTCGGCCGCCGCCGACAGCACGGTCAGTTCCCGTTCGCTGAGCGGGACTTCGGAGGCGCGCAGCAGTGTGCCCGCCAGTGCGTTGTCCACGAAGCGCTCACCTGCCGCGACCCGCCGGATGCCGGTCACCAGTTGCTCCGGGAGCGCGTCCTTGCACACAAATCCGGACGCCCCCGCGTCCAGCGCCCTCCGCAGGGCCCCGGGGCAGTGCTGGCTGACCAGCACCAGCAGCCGGTGCGCCGCTCCGCCGGCCCGTGCGGCACCCCTGCGGGAGAGCCCCGCCAGCTCGTCCAGCGGAGAACGTCCCGTCACATCGGCGTCCACGACACACACATCGGCGGTCAGTGTCCGTGCCAGCCTGGCCGCTTCCTTCGCGGACGCGGCTTCTATGGCCATGTCCGGTTCTCTGCCGACCAGAGCGGCCAGCGCGCAGCGCAGTATGCGCACGTCGTGCACCAGCAGTACCCGGATCACACTCAGTCCCCCCTACGTGCCCGATCCTCACCTGACAGGCGCAGTTCAATACATACAAGCTCACGGCATCGAAAAGACGCACAGTTTTGGCCACACATTGAAACCGAATGTGTGCGATGTGTTATGGGGGCGCAACGAGGGGGCGCACTTCCCGGCACGGCACGGTCACCACACCAGCAGGGCGAGCAGGGTGATCCCGGCGAGCGCACAGGCCACGTAGTCGCCGACATGGCCGGAGTGCAGCCGCCGCAGCGGTACGGACCAGCGAGGGCGGACCCCGCTGGGCACGGTACGCAGGGCGACGTACGCCGCGCCCACGGCGAGCGCGGCCGACAGCAGCCCCAACAGCACGCCCAGCGTCGACCAGTGCGGGGCGGGAGAGTGGACACCGGGCTGCTCGGTGCCGTACAGCACGGCCGTGGCGTAACCCGTGTGGTCGGTGAACGTGTCGGCGGCCCGGCTGACGGCCGACCACAGCGGCGGCACACACCCCACGGCGAGCCCGCCCGCCAGGAGGGCACCTGCGGCGACGAGCATCGTGTCCGGCACCCGGGTCACCCGGCCCGGAGTCTCGGCGGGTTCGTCCGCGCCGGTCATCTCCTCCTCATCGCCGCCCCCTTCCGCTGCCGGGCTCTCCGGCGCCGTGCCAGCTTTCCGGTCCGGTCGCTCACCGGCCGTCTCTCCCGCCGCTTCCGCTGCGGCTCCCGCGGGCTCGCGGGCGGACTGCTCCGCACGGCCGCCTGGTGCCGGCTCCTGTGCGGGCTCCCCGAGCCCCAGGAAGACCCCGCCCGCGACCCGCAGCACGGCGGCGCCGGTGGCGGCGGAGACGAGGACGAAGACGACCGTCAGCCAACTGCCCGCCGCCTCCTCCGAGAGGGCCTTGCCGAGCCCCGTGCCGAACGGCGGCAGTCCGGTGAGCGCCAGCCCGCCGACGCCGAACAGCACTCCGATGCGCGGCAGTTCCCGTCCTTTACCGTGCAGATCGCGTTCGTCGACGCTGCCGAAGCGGTCCACCAGTACGCCCGCGCAGGCGAACAGAGCGGCCTTCACCCCGGCATGCCCCAGGACGTACAGCGCGGCGCCGGAGACGGCCTCAGGGGTGAGGACGGACAGTGCGACGAGGAAGAGCCCGGTGTGGGCGATGGTGGAGAAGGCCAGCAGCCGTTTGATGTGCCGCTGCAACCAGCACAGCAGCGCGCCGGTCACGGCCGTCAGCACGCCCAGCACCAGCAGCGCGCGGTGCACCTGTGTCTCCGGAACGCCACCGGGCCCCGCGAACACCGTCCAGTACAGCCGCGCCACACCGTAGACGCCCAGCTCCACCATCACCCCGGACAGCAGCATGCACACCGGGGTGGGCGCCACCGTGTGGGCGTCGGGCAGCCAGAAGTGGAACGGGACGGCGGCAGCCTTGATCAGGAACCCGGCGGCCACCAGTACGAAAGCGGCCTTCACCAGCACGCCGGAGCCGCCCGGTGCGGCGTCCAGCCGCTGCCCCAGCTGGGCGAGACCGAGCTCACCGGTGTGCGAGTACAGCAGCCCGACGCCCAGCAGGGTGGCGTAGCCGCCGAGCGAGTTGAGGAACCCGAAGGTGAGCGCGCCCTGGACCGCGCGGGCCTCCTCGACGCGGTAGCCGGTCAGCGCGTAGGCGATCACGCCCATCAACTCGAAGAAGACGAACGCGTTGAACAGATCGCCGGTCAACGTGAATCCGCACATGCCCGCCTGGAAGATCAGGATCAGCGCCGGGAAGGCACCGGCCTGGCGGGGCGGCGGATCGTCGAAGAACCGCCACGAGTAGACCAGTACGGCCACCACCAGCACCGAGACCAGCGCAGTCAGCCCGAGCCCGATCCCGTCCCCGACCAGCACGATCCCCACGCCCGAGCTGTGCCGGGGCCGCCAGCCGCCCAGCCACTCCACCGGCACCGGCCCGTCCGCCGCGGTCACCAGCAGCCCCACCGCCAGCACGGAAGTCCCCGCCGCGACCGCACAGCCGCAGACGTCGGCGACGTACCTGGGCAGCCATCTGCCGGTGGCGACCAGCAGCGCGGCGCCCAGCAGCGGCAGCACCACCAGCAGCGGCAGGGCCTGAGCCGCCGTCATCCGCGCAGCTCCCGCAACTCGTCCGGGTCGACGGTGCCGTGCCGCTTGGCGACCTGGACGACGAGGGCGAGCAGCAGCGCTGTGACCGTGGCGCCGACGACCACATCGGTCAGGGTGAGCGCCTGCACCACCGGGTCGACGACGGGCCGCGAGCCCGGCTCGATGTCGGAGTAGACCGGTGCGGTGCCGCCGCGCCGGTAGCCGACGGCCAGCAGCAGCACATACGTCGACGCCTGGCAGACCGCCAGCGAACCCACGGCGTGGATCAGGTTCCGGCTGGTGGCCAGCCCGTAGCAGCCCACCAGGAAGAGCCAGCCCGCAACCAGGTACGGCAGAACGCTCACGCGCCGCTCCCCTCACCCGCCGTGCCGCGGGGACCGGCCCCGTGCCTGCCCGGCTGCTGCGCTCCGTCCCCGCCCTCGATCACGATGGCCTGGTCGAGGAACTGCGCCAGCAGCACCACCACTGCAGCGGCCACCTCCACCCCGATCGCGGCGTTCAGCAGTGGCACGGTGCCGCCTGAGGAGAGCGTGTTGAACGTGCCGTACGGCAGAACGTTCTCGAGGAAGGCCGCCCCGGCGAGCACGCCACCGAGACCGACCAGCAGATAGCCCGCCTCACCGGCCGCGTCGGCCAGCGTGAACAGCGTCAGCGAGCGGAGCCGTCGCAGGGCGCGGTAGTCGATGGCGATGTAGAGCAGGTGCAGCGCGGTCGCGGCCACCACCCCGCCCTGGAAGCCGCCTCCGGGGCTGAGCTGTCCGTGCGCGGCGATGTAGAGCCCGGTCAGCAGGGTGACGGGCAGCACCAGCAGCGCGTAGCGGCGCACCAGGGACGGGACGACGGCGGGTGCGGGCTCCACCCGGTGCTCGTCGCGGGTGGTACGCAGGATGACGACGGTGCCGAGCACCGAGCCGAAGAGGACGGCCTGTTCGCCGAGGGTGTCGAAGGCACGCTGGTCGAAGTTGACGGAGGCGACCGTGTTGGCGGTGTGCCGGCCCAGCGCGGCCTCCACCGCGCGGGCGCCGTACGGGTGCCAGGAGCCGCCGAAGCCGGGCAGCGCGAAACAGGCTGCCGCCAGCAGCACCGCCAGCCCGAGCCCGCCCGCGGCCAGCACCCACAGACGCACCCGGCGACTCACCGCTGCTCCTCCCGCCGCTCGCTGCGGGCGGCCTTGCGCCGCACCTTCCATACGGACAGCAGCACCATCAGCGGGGTCAGCGCGGTGCCGACGGCCAGTTGGGAGAGCGCCACATCGGGCGCCTGGAGGACGGCGAACAGCAGCGCGAGCGCCAGTCCGAGACCCGCCAGAACGGTGGCCTGGCGCACCGGGTCGCGGGTGAGAGCGGCGGCCGTACCCGTGAGCGTCACCAGCACCAGGGCGAGCGCCACCGGCAGTTCACTGTCCAACCGGCTCATCTCCTCCGGGAGGTGTCGTCAGTGCCCGCATGCACACGGCGCTGCCCGCCACCAGCAGGCACCCGATGAGGAGCAGCTTCACCGTCGTCCTGCCGGGAGTGGCAGCGGCACACACCGGGAGCACGACGAGCGGCACGGGCGCCACGCTGAACACCGTCATGGCCCTGGTCACCGGGGCGGGCGGCCGGTCGGACCGCAGCTCCTCGCCCAGCAGCCGCTCGTACACCAGCGTGCCGGCCGGGCCGAGCACGGCCAGGGCGAGTGCCATGTCCGTGTAGGAGGGGCGGGCGTAGCCCTGGGAGAGCAGCAGCAGGGTGAGGGCGGCGAGCACGGTGGCGAGGTTCTGCGCCTGCACGCGCCGCCGTACGGGGCCCGTGCACACGCCGCACAGTGCCGGGAAGATGCCGCCGATGAGCAGCGCGCAGGCTGCGGCGAGCCAACCGTTCACCGCCGCGCCGCCTTGCGGGCCGCCCGCCCGGCGACCGCGGCGAGCAGTGCGGCTGCAGCGCCGACCCAACACTCCAGGGCGTCGACCGTCTGGATGAGGAAGAGCCACAGCCCGGCCAGCAGCACCCACCAGGCGGCCACCTCCGATACGGCCGTCAGCCGACGCGCCATCAGGTCTCCCCTCCGCCTCGCCCCGCTCGGACGCGTCTGTGGGTACCACCGGGTCGCCGACGGCAAACGGTGTCTTCTCGCGCGTCGTTTCGTCCGATTACCTGCGGGTACCGCGAGGCTCTTGGAGACGACGCACCCGACGACGGCCGGAGCACCTCCGGCGAGCGGAGTGAGCGGAGTGGAGATGCGACTGACCGAGAGCAGCACGGAAGCGCCCGGGAAACCGGACGCACCGGATCCGGCGGGGACGCTGCCCGCGCTGGGTGCCCGGGAGGCCGCGGGCGTGGTGGCGGACGTACTGCTGCCGGTGCTGGCGGGCGGCGTCATCGTGCGCAGGCCACGGGCCATGTCGCTGGTGGAGCGCACCGGCTGGGACCGGCGCGGCGTCGAGCGGATGCGCACCCTGCGCGAGCGGTACGGCCCCGGACCGCTCCCGCTGACGGTGCGGGGCCGGTCGTACGCGATGGTGCTGGACCCCGGGGACGCGCGTCGCGTCCTGCTGGAGACGCCGGAGCCGTTCAGTCCGGCGACGCTGGAGAAGCGCGCCTCACTGGCGCAGTTCCAGCCGCACGGCGTGGTCATCTCCGGCGGCCCGGAGCGCACCCGGCGCCGGGAGTTCGCCGAGCAGGTGCTGGAGACCCACGAACCGCTGCACGACCTTGCCGGGCGGCTGACCGATGTCGTACGCGAGGAAGCCGCGGTGCTGCTGGAGGGGGCCGAGCGGTCCGGGCAGCTGCTGTGGGAGGAGTTCGACGCCGCATGGTGGCGTACGGTCCGGCGCATCGTCCTCGGGGACGCGGCACGCGACGACGCCACGCTGACCGCGCAGCTGGGCGCCCTGCGCTCGGCCGCCAACTGGTCGCTGGCCGGACCGCGTCGCAGGCAGCTGCGGAGCACATTCCTCGCCCGCGTACGCTCCTACGTCGCACAGCCGGAGCCCGGCAGTCTCGCGGAGCGCGTCGCGGAGACCCCGGCGCCGACGGGCACCGACCGGGCGGGCCAGATCCCGCACTGGCTGTTCGCCTACGACGCGGCGGGGATGGCGACCATGCGGGCGCTGGCGCTGCTGGCCACCCACCCGCAGTCGGCGGTGCGGGCCCACGAGGAGGCGACGGCCGGAAATCCGGACAGCCCGCGCGAGCTGCCGTTCCTGCGCGGCTGCGCGCTGGAGTCGGTACGGCTGTGGCCCACGACGCCGCTCATCCTGCGGGAGAGCACCGCGCAGACCGGGTGGGCGGGCGGCACCCTGCCGGCCGGAACGGTTTTCGCCCTCTACACGCCCTATCTGCACCGCGCCGAGCCCGCCGCGCCGTACGCGGACAGCTTCGCGCCGGAGCAGTGGACCGCGGAGACGGGGCAGGAAGCGCGGGCCAACCCGGCGCTGGTGCCGTTCAGTTCGGGCCCCGCCGGGTGCCCCGGCGAGAACCTGGTGCTGTTCACCGTCAGCACGCTGCTGGCCGCACTGCTGGAGCGGCACGCGTACTCCCTCGCCTCGCATCCCCAGCTGCGGGCCTCAGCACCGGTGCCGGCGACGCTGGATCACTTCACCCTGTGCTTTCGGGTGCAGCCGCGGACGTTGTAGTTGCGGGGCTCGCTTCTTCCGCCGGACCCTCGCCGTCGTGGTTGCGCGCCGTCGCGGCGGCAAGGATTCAGGGGCGCAGCCCCTGCCACCTGCCAGGGGGTCTGGGGGCGAAGCCCCCAGCACCATTCCCGCCGCAACGGCGCGCAGCCACGACGAAACAGGGTCCGGCGGCAAAATCGACGGTCTCAGCCGAAACGCTCGTCGTCCTCATCCACGGTGTGGAGGGCCTGCTCCTCCGGGGAGAGGCCGCGGTTGTCGCCGCTCTCCCGGCCGTAGACGTCCTGGCGGCGGGGCGGTGCGGCCTCCGGGTCGGCGCTGAGTACTCCGGACCGGTCGTCGGGCGGGCCGGAGACGGCGTCGCGCTCGGACTCCTCGGGCTCCTCCTCGGCCAGCCGCTCGTCCAGGGACTCGCCCTTGCGCATCTCGGCGGGTGTGGGCGCGGAGCGGGTGGGCGCTGTCGGGGTGTCGCCCGGCACCGACTCCTGCTGCGGGTCGCTGGACCGCTGCTGCATGGGGGCGCCGTCCTGCAGATCCGGGATGCCCTGGTCCTCGGGGTCGGCACCCGGATCGGCGGGTTCCGCGTGCTCCTGGTCGGCCTCCGCCTGGGGGGTCAGGAACGAGGTGTCCGAGCCGCCGCTGTCGCGGCCGCTCACCCGGGGTGGCGGGTCGGACTCCACGGGTGGCTGCCACCGGCCGCGCTCCAGGCGCTCGTCCGGCTGCCGGCCCTCGACGGGGCCCGCCTGCATCTCGGCGGCGTCCTCGGTGGTGACGCCCTCCTCCGCGGGGATGTCCCTGCCGTCTCCCGTCATGGTGGCCTCCTCTCGTGTGGATGCTCCGGGTACCCCTCCTGTACGGCGGCTACGCGGGCGCCGAGCAGGTCAGGGCATGTGGAGCGGTCCGGATCAGGTCTCGCGCTCCATGCGGGCGAAGGCGCTCTCGTCCAGCCGGGTGAGCAGGTCGGCGGGGCCCGCGTAGATCTCCTGGGCGCCCGCCTCTGTCAGGTCGGCGCGCGGGATGCCGCCGGACAGCACCCCGAGCGCGGTGACCCCCGCGCGGGAGGCGGCACGCATGTCCCATACGGAGTCGCCGATGAACACCGTCTGCTCATGGGCTGCGCCCGTCTGTTGCCTGGCCTGCTCCACGGAGTCGGGTGCCGGCTTGCCCGCCGCGACGTCCGAGGCGCTGGCGATGTGGGCGACGATGTCGTCGGCGCCCAGAGCGCGGCGCAGTGCGGCCAGCTCACCGCCCGCAGCCGAGGTGACCAGTACGAGGGTCCAGCCGCGGTCGTGCACCGCGTACAGCAGTTCACGGGCGCCCTCCAGCGCGGAGAGCCGCTCGTGACAGGTGGCGAAGAGCGTCTTGTGCGCGGCGTCGATCGACTCGTCCTCGTCCCGGTCCCTGCCCTCCCCCAGCACCTGGGCGATCAGATCGCTGCCGCCGAGCCCGATGGCCCGGTGGAGGTCCGCCGTTGACACCTTGTGTCCGGCCTGGCGCAGCGCCTCCCACCAGGCGTGTACGTGGAGGTAAGTGGTGTCGGTGAGGGTGCCGTCGACATCGAACAGCGCGGCGCGTGGCATGGCGGCTCCTTCGTCGGAGGTGCGTCCGGAGCGGTGGGTCAACGGCTGCCGGGGGCTGCGGGCGGGCGGCCGTCGGCGAGCACTCGTACGGTGCCGAGGTCGGGCGCGGCGGCGTCGGGCAGGTTCATTCCCGCCTCCACACCGGTGCGCAGATAGTCCAGCACGGTCCTGGTCAGCCGCTCGCCGGGCAGCACGGTGGGGATGCCGGGCGGGTAGGGGGTGACCATCTCGGCGGCGATCCGGCCCTCGGCCTCGTCCACGGGTACGTCCTCGATCTCGCCGAAATACGCGTCCCGGGGCAGGCACGCCTGTTCCATCCGCAGGTCGGACGGGGCGTGCAGGCGGACCGGGGGTGCCTCGGGGAGTTCGTCGGCGCGTTTCGTCAGCTCGCGCAGCGCGTCGAGGAGCCTGCCCGTGGTGTGCCGGTCGTCGGCGTGGGTGAGCTGGGTGTTGATTCTGCGGTGGTCGCTTATGTGCACGTCTATGTGCTGTTGCTCGCGCAGCCAGTCGGCGGCCTGGTAGCCGTTGACCGGCAGCGCGGCCAGGTCGATGACGACGGGCAGTGGGTCCAGGTCGGCTGCCCTGCCCTCGCCGACGAAGTCGGCGCGGCCGTTGATGTGCAGCCCGTCCATGGCCGCCAGCCGTTCCCGCACCTCGGCCGCGAGGTCGAGCGCGTGGGAGAGCAGTTGGTGGCCGTGCTGCACCATCTGCCGACGCCAGCCGTCCAGACCCGCGTAGAGCAGCACGTTGGGGCTGGTGGTGCCCAGCAGGTCGGCGCGCTGGGCGAGCAGCAGCGGGTCGATGTGATCGCCTTGCAGATGGAAGACGGAACCCTGTTCGAAGCCGCTGCCCATCTTGTGGATGCTGGTCACGCAGACGTCGGCGCCCGCGTCCATCGCCCAGGTGGGCAGATCCTGGTGGAAGGGCAGATGGGCACCCCACGCCTCGTCGACGATGAGCGGCCGGCCCCTGCGGTGGCAGACCTCCGCGACCGCGTACAGATCGGCGCAGGTGCCGTACGGAGTGGGGCTGGTGACCAGGGCGCCGCGTGCGTCGGGGTGCTTCTCGAAGGCGGCCTCGAACGCGGCAGCCGAGGGGGCGTGGGCCAGCAGCCGCTCCTCGTCCCACTGCGGCTCCACCCAGACCGGGTGGATGCCCGACAGCAGGAGCCCGGAGATCACCGACTTGTGGGCGTCCCTGCCGACCAGCAGCTTCTCGTGCGGACCTGCCACCGCGAGCATCGCCGCCTTGACCGACAGCGAGCTGCCGCAGGTGGAGAAGAACGTGTGCTCGGCGTGGACGGCGTCGGCCATGAGCTGTTCGGCCTTCACCAGTACGGCACCCCGGGTGCGCCGGTCGTCCAGCCCGCCCGAGGCCAGTACGTCACCGTGGAAGACGGCGTCCCCCAGCACCGCGCGCACCCGCGGGTCGGCGCCCCTCGCCTGCTTGTGTCCCGGCGGGGTGAACGGCAGCTCCCCCACCGCCTGATATCGGGCCAGTGCCTCCAGCACCGGTGCGGCGTTGTGATCCATACGCCCCCGGGTGCCCTCTCAATCGGAAGAGAAGCACAGCGCAGCGCAGCACAGGGACCACGCGCCCCGTCAGGGGCGCGGGGAACTGCGCGACAAGCCACAACGCGCCCGCAGCCTGCGAACGACAGGCAGGGGCACCCCGTGTCAGCACAGGAAGCGCCCTAGTGGCGGCCTTCGCGGGGCCCCTCTCGCACGACGTCCCCGGGCTCCTTGTCATCGCGCAACCCCAAAAAGCGGGGATGCCGCAGCATCCCGTCGCGGGTCCACTCGGTGAAGCCGATCTGCGCCACGAGCCGCGGCTCCACCCAGTGCGCGCCGCGCTCGCGGACCGGCCCTGCGAACGGGGAGCGCCGCACCTCCAGCTCGTCCAGACCGCGGCGCAGCGTCAGCAGCGTATTGCGGTCGTAGCCGGTGCCGACCTTTCCCGCGTAGCGGAGCCCGCCGCCCTCGTAGTAGCCGAGCAGCAGCGCCCCGAAACCGACGCGCGTCCCGGCGGGCTCGGTGAAACCGCCAATGACCAGCTCCTGACCGCTCGCGCACTTGAGCTTGAGCCAGTCGGGCGACCGGCGCCGCAGATAACGGCTGTCGGCACGCTTGGCGATCAGCCCCTCCCAGCCGTGCGCGCACGCCTCGTCCAGCAGCTGCTGCCCGCCCTCGTTGCGGTGGGTGGTGAAGCGCAGGGGCGCGCGGAAGTCCAGCGCCCTGCGCAGCAGTGACTTGCGGGTGCGCAGCGGTAGCCGGGTCAGATCCATGCCGTCGAGCCGCAGCAGGTCGAACACGTAGTAGGTGATGGCCACCCTGCTGGCTCTCGCCTGCCGTTCGGTGCTCAGCTGCATACGCTGCTGGAGGCGGGCGAAGTCGGTGCGGCCGTGCGCGAAGGCGACGATCTCGCCGTCGACGGTGAAGTCGGCGCGGCTCTGTTCGCCCAGCGCGTCGACGATCTCGGGGTACGTGGCATCGACGCGCCGCCCGGAGCGGGACAGCAGCCGTTCGTGGCCGTCCTCGCGTACGGCGAGCGCCCGCACCCCGTCGAGCTTGCGCTCGAAGATCCAGCCGCCGGCGGGGAAGTCCCGTCTGTCGCTCAGCTCGGCACGCATGGGCTGCTCGGCCGGCGTCGCACCCGGCGGTGCGCGGCGCAGCAGTGCGCGCTGGTCGTCGGGCAGGGTGTCGAGCAGATCGCTCATGACCGCCCGCCCTCGCGGGTCCACTCCTCGGTCGCCTGCTCGGCGACCTGTTTGAGGGTGCGGTCGCTGCGGGCCGAGCGGACGCGCCACGGGTCCGGAGTGCCGCGCGAGGAGGCGTGGCTGTCGTTCTTCTTGACCAGCAGCCATGCCTCGCGCTCGCCGTCGTCGCCGCTGCGGAAGCGGGAGAGCGCCCAGTCGCCGCGCAGCTTGCCGCCGTGCATACGGAAGGAGATGTGGCCCTTCTCCAGCGCCTTGCCGAAGTCGCGGGAGAGGGGTTCGTAGGTGCCCTCGTCCCAGACGATGACCGGTCCGGCTCCGTACTCGCCCTTCGGGATGACGCCCTCGAATGTGCGGTATTCGAGCGGGTGGTCCTCGACGGGCATGGCCAGCCGTTTGTCGTGCGGGTCCGTCGAGGGGCCCTTGGGCACCGACCACGACTTCAGGACGCCGTCCCACTCCAGCCGGAAGTCGAAGTGCAGCGTCGTCGCGTCGTGGATCTGCACCACGTAGTGCGGCTCGTCGCTGTCCTTCGCGCGTTCGCCCTCGGGTTCCGCGGTCCGGTCGAAACGCCGCTTGCCGCGGTATGTCCTCAGCGTGTCGTCGTCACCACTCACGCCTGATCCTCACGTTCCGTGCCGCGTACGGTGCGCACGCCGGGCTCCGTGTGCTCGGTGCGCTCTTCGCATGCTCCGCGTTCCCACTGTCGCGCGGGCCACACGGGTTCGCAGCGGGAGCGGCCGGCCGGCAGGAGGACGGGTCAGTGCGCGGGCCCGAGCTGGGAGGCCCAGGGGGTCAGCGGGAGGGTGAGCGGGGGCGGGTTGACACCGCCGGGACCGACGACGTGGCTACCGAGCCTGCCGCCCAGGTGGACGAGGCGCCCGTCGTCCTGGCGGAAGTGCCAGGCACCGTCCCCGCGCTGCACCGCCGCCACGGCTTCGGCGAGGAACCCCAGGTCACCGGTGTCCTGGTCGGACCACTCGTACTCGCTCCACATGTACTGGTCCACCCAGAGCGTGGCCACGTCGTCGAAGTAGACGGCGATCACGGTGGAGGCGTTGCCGGGGCCGATCAGCACACAGAACTCGTCGGTCACCAGTGGCGCGAGCGGGTAGCCGGGCACGGCCCGCGCGGCGTCCTCGAAGATCTGCACGACGGGGTGCACAGGTTGCCTCGGCGCGGCATCGTGCGGGGTGCCCGGGTCGGGCCGTACGTGAATGTGCGGGTGGGACACCGTGCCCGGGGGCGCGCCGGTCGCCACGCCGGCGGACGTATGGGGAGCGCTCGCGGGCATACCGGGAGCCGCACTCGGCGCCGCGCCCCCGGACATGCCGGGCGCCGCGCGCGGACCCGCGCCGGTCACCCCGCCCGGGGCCGCGCCAGTCGCCCCGCTCGGAGCCGCGCTCCCGCCCAGGTCTCCACCCGGTTCTGCACCCATGTGTTCGCCCGCGTGTTCGCTCAGTCGTTCGCTCACCGTCGCGTTCCCCTCGACGTCCGGTCCCGTTGCGGCACCGTTCGGTCCCGTTGCGGCACCGTTCGGTGACAATCAGCTGTCCTTGCCGAATGCCGACGTTATGCATGTTTTGTCCGTTCAGCAGCCCGGGGTACACGGTTGGCCGCACCACCGCTGAGCCGAACGAGCGGCGTACCCAATTCCACGGCGGGTCAGTTGATTTCACTGGGGGCGTGCACCGTTTCGGCCCGCCTCCGCCACCGGACACGAGGAGGGCCGCATGACGTCGACACCCCGTACGCCTGCCAGCACCACCGCACCCGCGTCCACTCCGGCCCTCCGGACACCCGGCACGGTGGCTGTACCGAGTCCGCAGGACGAGCTCGCCGCCTATCTCGCCAGGCACCCAGCCCCGGCCGCCGCCGTGGACGCGGTGATCCGCGACGAGCGGGACCGGCTGCTGGTGGTCGACCCGGTCTACAAGGCGGGCTGGGACCTGCCAGGGGGCATGGTCGACGACGAGGGCCTGGTCGACGGGCTGGTACGGGAGCTCCGCGAGGAGCTGCGGCCCGCGGCGCTCCGGATCGGCCGGCTGCTGGCCGTCGACAACGTGCCGGCCACCGTGTACGGCAGGGCGCTGACCGCCTGCGTGTACGCCGTCCATCTGCCGCACCCGGTGACAGCTCAGGACCTGCGCCTCCAGCGGGACGAACTGCGCGCTGCCGAGTTCGTGCCGCAGGACGAGGCGCTGGCCCGGCTCCCGGAGCGGCTGCGCCGCCGTACGGCCGCAGCGCTCGCCGCCGAGCGCGGCGCCCATACGGCACACCTGCTCGACGGTCACCCGGCTCCGCTCGACGAACGGGACCGCCGCGCCCTGCTGCCCGGCCCCGCGGTCGCTGCCGCCGCACTGGTCACGGACGGGGCGGGCCGGATCCTGGTACGGGACGTCACGCACGACGTCGGCGAGTGGGACGACGGGTGGGGCGGCAGCGCCTCCTGCCGACTGCCGGGGACGCTGGTGTCGGCGACCGAAACCCCCGGTGCAGCCGCCGCCCGGGCCCTGCGCACCGAGCTGGGGCTCGCGGACGGAACGGTGGGCCGGCTGCTGGCCGTCGACAGCACCAGCTGCCCGGTCGGTGGTCGCACCCTGGTCATCCACCTCTTCGCAGCCCGCGTCACCGCGCCCCCGCGCCCCACCGCAACCCGCCGGCTCACCCACGAGGAAGCCCTGCACGTGCTCCCCCCGCACGAGGCGCGCCTGCTGCGCAGGGCCACCGGCCAGGCGGCTGGTGTGCATGGCCGTACGGACGAGAGGGACGAGTGAGCCGTACGCCGCCGGGATCCGCGAGGAGGCGCTCCCCGGGGGACCTCGCGAGGACGTTACGAAGCGCCGCCCTGTGGACGTCTACGTGCTGCTGCTCGCACAGCCAATTGGTGGCCGTTCCCAGGCGATTCGGGGGCGGGTAATAGCCGGGCCCGGGGCGGGCAGGATGGGACGGTGACTTCTCGAACGCGTGCCATGTCCTTCAACGCGGCGGCGGATCGCTACGCCGCGTACCGGCCCTCCTATCCGCCCCAACTCTTCGCCCACATAGCCGAGTTGACCGGAATGCCGCTGGCAGGAGCCCGCGTTGCCGATGTCGGGGCAGGCACCGGCATCTCCACGGAGCAGTTGGTGGAGCGCGGCGCCGAAGTGATCGCCGTGGAGCCGGGCGAGGGCATGGCCGCGTGGTTCCGCAAGAGCCTGCCGGACGTGCCGTTGGTACGGGGAGACGCCAACGCGCTGCCGCTCGCGGACGGGTGCCGAGACCTGCTCACCTACGCCCAGTCCTGGCACTGGACCGACACCACACGCTCGGTCCCCGAGGCCCTGCGGGTGCTGCGCCCGGGCGGCTCGCTCGTCATCTGGTGGAACACAACCGCCCTCGACGTACCGTGGATCGCCGAGCAGACCGAGCGCATCACGCGCCACACCTGCGCCACCTCGCCCTCCCTGTCCCCGATCGACGATCCCGAGGCGGTACGGAGAGCAGGGCTAGAAGGGCTGCGCGTCGGCCGCCGCCATGTGCGGTGGAGCCGTACCGTCCCGCTCGACACCCACCTGGGCAACCTCGCCAGCCATTCCGGCTTCCTCGTCATGGACGAGGACAGCACCCAGGCCTTCCTCGACGCCGAACGCGACCGACTGCGGGCGGTCTTCCCCGACGAACAGGTGGAGGAGACGTACGTGGTCGACCTGTGGGTGGCGAGCGGCGACTAGGACTTGTCCGGCGGCTCTTGCGTACGCGGCATGGGGGGCTGCGCCGATGAGGCCCTCGCAGGCGTCTGGCCCCCCACTGTCACCATGAGACCCATGAGCCACATCATTACGATGACCACAGCCAACCAGAGCCGCGTCGTGTCCTACGTGCGAGGCGGCGAACTCGACGCAACTCAGCAGCGCATGCTCCGCGATCACATACGCGGGGACGCGCACGCCGACCAGCTCAGCCTCGAACGGCAAGGCATCGAGCTGGGCCTCACCATCCCCGAGGCACTCGACCACCTCCTCGCCGGCCACGCCGACGCGGACGGCGAATACGTGGGCAACGCCTACTACAAGGCGCTCCAGCACATCATCGACTGGAGCGGGTCCGACCCCATCGATTTCGGCGTGTACTCCAAGCCCTCCACGTTCTTCGGGCACATGGGCGACGAACTGCGGCGCCTCGGCGTCCCCGCCGACCTGCTGCCGCACGACTTCCTGTTCGCCGGGCCGCCCGACGAGATCCCCTACCACATTCCCTCGCCCATGGACGGGTACCCGGCCATCGGGCGGCTTCCGCTGGCCAAGGCCAAGCCACTCGCCGACGCCTACGCCGCAGTTCTGGACCGCATGGACAGCGCCTTCGTCCATGAGGCCCGGAGGCTCATCGAGATGATGCGGGTCGAGCACGACGAATGGCAGGACGCTCTCGAATACGGACACACCATGGACACCCTGTTCTTCGCCATCCAGGGCTGACCCGCTCCTGCCCCTCACCGGTCGTCACCCGGGCAAGTCCTTGCTGAGTGCCGCCCGGAGCACGCCGACCAGCTCCTCGGTGCGCTCGTTGACGAAGAAGTGGTCACCGGGCACGGGCCGGAAGGTGAAGGGCCCGCTGGTGAGTTCGCTCCACGCGCGCATCGAGGCGGGCGGGAGGGTGGTGTCCGCCAGCCCCGCGAGCGCCGTCACCGGGCAGCTCAACAGCGGCTCGGGGGGCGGACGGTAGGTCTCGGCGATGCTGAAGTCGGCGCGCAGTCCGGCCTCCGCGAGTGTGACGGCCGCCGGATCGTCGAACAGCTCCACGGGAACCTGCCCGTAGAGTCCGAGCGTGGTCATGAAGGCCGCACGCGGCAGGTCGTGGACCGGTTCCCGGCCCAGGGGCAGCTGGGGCGGGCGCTGCGCCGCGACCGTCAGGCTCCGGGGTGCCGGCCCGGCGGCCTCCAGTCTGCGCGCGGCCTCCAACGCGACCAGCGCCCCGAGGCTGTGGCCGAAGAGCGCATAGCCGTCCGCTCCGCGCACCTTCTGCCGCAGCTGCGGCAGCAGATCCGACATCAGGCTGTCCATG
The DNA here is from genome assembly GCF_050936705.1 of Streptomyces sp. CA-250714. Classification (NCBI taxonomy): domain Bacteria; kingdom Bacillati; phylum Actinomycetota; class Actinomycetes; order Kitasatosporales; family Streptomycetaceae; genus Streptomyces; species Streptomyces sp. CA-250714. The sequence goes on from NZ_JBNJMI010000001.1 coordinate 1,105,863, forward strand.
GTGGTGTGCGGTCGCTCCGTCGCCCTGCCCTCCCGGCCGGGGAGCTGTACCGGGACCACTTCTATGTCGGGTGCGAGCAGCCGCTGCCAGGCGAGGTACGCGGAGGCGCCCTGTCCGGCGCACGGGAAGCACAGCAACCGTATCCGCGCCCGCCCTCCCGGCCCCGGTGGCTGGAAGGGGAACCATGCACCGGGGGCGTGCGCCGGAGGGGTCGCGCTCATGCGGTGATGATCCCTGCGATGGCTCGTACGGTGGGGTTCTCGATCAGCGTCGCGATCGGCAGGTCGGTGTCGAACTCCCGCCGTACGCGGGCCGCCAGCTGCACGCCGACCAGCGAGTTGCCGCCGAGCGCGAAGAAGTCGTCGTCCATCCCGATGTCCTCGATGCCCAGTGCCTCGGACCACAGTTTCGCCAGCCGCTGGTGGGTGTCGGCCGGTTCCGCCGCGGATTCCGCCGGCTTGCGGGCGCCGGGCACGGTAGCCGGCCGACCGCCGGTGGCGGCGGTCGGGGACGCGGCAGGCTGTCCGGCGTCCGCGATGACATTCTGGGTGAGTGCCTCGACGGCGCGCAGCCGCTTGCCCATGCCTTCGGGAATGACGACGACCTGCGGTCCGATGCGTTCGCCGAGGATGTGCCAGAGCGCCTGGATGCCCTCCTCGGGACGGATCGCGAACGCGCCGCCGAGGCCCTGCGGGGCGGGGTCGTCCACGGCGCCGGGAAGGCCCGCGTCCGCGGCGCGCCCGGTGAGGCCGGGGCAGTCCGAACGGTCGGGGGCGGCCTGGGAGTCGGGGACGGACGAAGGGTCGGGGACGGCCGGAGGGCGGGCGGCGGCGATGACGCTGCGCCGGAACTCCTCCCTGTCCCAGACCCGCACGGTGTAGCCGGTCACGTCCACAAGCTCGCGCCCGTCGTCGTCGGTGAGGGTGATGTCGAAGGTCACCATGTTCTGGTGCGCACCGCGCCGCCGCGAGTACGCATGGACCGTCGGGGGCAGCGGCCCGCGCACCGTGATGCTGCTGATGGAGAACGGCAGATAGCTCTCCCCCCGCGGGCCGAGCTCCGGCAGATAGACGGAGTTGGAGGTCGCCGCGTCGAACAGGGCCGGGTGCAGCGGGAAGTCGGTCAGCTCACGGAGGAACGGCTCGGGCATCTCGATCCGGGCCAGCGTCGAGGAGTCGTCACGCCGCAGCTCGGCGATGTTCGACCAGCGGGGCCCGAAGTCGATGAGGCCGAGCTCCGGGTAGAAGGACTCGGTGTCCGGCTTGACGACGGGAAAGCACTCCCGCAGCACGTCGAGGTCGTGCACCTGCGCCCTGGCCTTGGGGGCCGGGCGGACCAGTCCCGTCGCGTGCTCCGTCCACTCCGTGCCGTCGGTGGAGCTGGCGATGGTGAAGCGGTAGCCGCCGCGTTCGGGATCGAGGGTCGTCCGCAGGATGGTACGGCGGGAGAGGGCGAGGACGGATAGGAAGGTGACATCGGTCAACAGCAGCCGCCCGTCCGACGCCGCATCCGCCGACAGCGCCTCCGCGCCTGCCGCACGGATCATCTCCAGGTAGGCCGTCGCGGGCCAGACGGGAATGTCCGCCACCCGGTGCTCACCTGACACCCAGTGCGTCTCGCCGTCCAGGACGGCGCGGTGGACGATGCTGCCGTCCGGCCCTTCGCTGCGCTCCCCCAGCAGGGGGTGGCCGTCAGGCTCGGTACGGCTGCCGGACCGGACATCGCCGTCGAGGCCGACGTGGGCGGCAACCTCGTCGACGGTAGTGCCGGTTGCGTCGTCTCGGTCACTGAGGCCGTAGCCGTAGCTGCTGTCTGCGTCGCTGCTGTCACCGCCGTCCCAGCCAGAACCTTCGCCCCCGCCCGCATCGTCGCCACCATCCGCACCACCCTCACCGTCGCCCATCGCCAGAGACCCGATGTCGGCAGCCGTACTGCCGGTCTGGAGCGCGCGGAAGGCGGCCGGGGCGAGGGAGTCGGCCCTGGCCGCCATGCCTATCTCGGCCCACGCGTCCCAGTTGACGGAGACGGTGAAGCCGGGGCCCTCGGCCGCGCGGGCGTGTGCGTAGGCGTCCAGAAAGGCGTTGGCCGCCGCGTAGTCGGTCTGGCCGAGGTTGCCCGCGACCGAGGTGATCGAGGAGAAGAGCACCATGAGCTCCACCCGCTCCCCCAGCAGCCGGTCCAGCACCAGCGTGCCCGCGACCTTCGCCGCCATCACCCGCTCCGCCTCGGCGCGGGTCTTCAGCGCCAGCAGCCCGCCACCGGGCACACCCGCGGTGTGGAAGACGCCGTCGAAGGCGCCGAACTCCCGCTCCCCGCGCTCCACCACGGCCCGCATCGCCGCCTCGTCCGCCACATCGGCGCGGCACACCAGCACTTCGGCGCCGTACTCCTCGATCCGGCGCAGCCGCCGTACGGTCTCCCGTACCGAGTCGTCCACGCCCTCCGGCGTGCCCCCGGCGAGCAGCCGGTCCCACTCCGCCCGCTCGGGAAAGGCGGAGCGCGCTGTCAGTACGAGACGTGCTCGTACGGCCTTGGCCAGGCTCTCGGCGACAGCCAGTCCGATGCCGCCGAGGCCGCCGGTGATCAGATAGGTGCCCCGCTCGCGCAGCGGACCGGCGGCGTCCCGGATCCGCGGCTCGGGGACCTGCGCATAGCTGAGCAGCCAGCGTCTGCGTCCGCGCATCGCGATCCAGCGGTCGCCGCAGGCCGCGAACGGCGGTGCTGCCTGCCCGGCTCTGGCCAGCTCTTCCCACAGGCCCTGCTCGAAGCGGTGTTCGGCCACGTCCAGGCAGCGGACGGAGATCTCCGGGAGCTCCTTGGCCATCACGTCGCACACTCCGGTCACCGCGGCCCGCGCGGGTGCGACCGGTTCGGCACCCGAGACGGCGCGCAGGCGCGAGCCGACCACGTCCCAGCGCATGCCCCGCACCTGCGCCGAGCCGCGCTCGGCGAGCGCCTGGGCGAGGTGCAGCAGGCTGAAGAAGCCCAGGTCGAGCCATCCACCGGTGTCGTCGGGTCCGTACGCCGCGCCCGGGGGCTCCTCACCGGCCGTGGCCGCGGGAGGGCCGAAGAGCCAGCCGTGCAGTACGCGTTCGGGCAGCAGTCCGTCGGCGATCAGCGAATCGACGAGTGCGTCGTAGTCGTCCCTGGCTCCGGCGCGTAGCACATAGCGACTACCCGTCAGCCGTGCGAACTGCTCGCCCGGTTCGGCGGTCACCACCTGGGCGCCGGTGCGCCGCAGCCGGTTGACGGTGCCGTCCAGGCTGTCGCCCCTGCGGAAGACCAGCCAGGTGCCGGCCATGGTGCCCGTCCCGGGAGGCGGAGCCGGGTCCTCGCGCCATTCGGGGCGGAAGAGCGCCCGTTCGATGGGGCGTCGCTCCTCGTCGGCCGGCGGCTCCTGGGGCGCGGCGGGGGTCTCGGGCTGCCATACGGGGTCGAGCCAGTGGACGCTGCGCTGGAAGGGATAAGTGGGCAGCGGCACTCGGCACCAGTTCTCGCCCAGGTAGGCGGCCCAGTCGACCCCGGCGCCGGCCGTCCACAGTGCGGCCACGGCGCGGGCCAGTGTGTGCGGCCCTTCGTCGGTGCCCTGCGGCATCGGCATCGTCGGCACGACGGTGCGGTCCCGGCTGCCGGAGGCGACCGCCTGGGCGCGGGTCAGCGCTGTGAGCACCTGGCCGGGACCCGCCTCGGCGAACAACAGACCGCTGTCCTCCAGCAGCAGGGCGACGCCGGGCGCGAACCGGACGGGAGCGCGCAGATGCCGCGTCCAGTACTCGGGGTCCATGGCCTGCTTGTCGGTGATCCACTCGCCCGTGACGTTGGAGATGAACGGCAGCTCAGGGGCTTGGAGTTCGACCTTGGCCAGCTCGGCGGCGAACGGCTCCAGTGCGGGTTCCATCATCGCCGAGTGGAAGGCGTGCGAGGTGTGCAGCCGGTGTCCGGTCACGCCGCGCTCGGCCAGGGTCGCCTGCGCGGCGTCGATCGCCTCGTCCGGGCCGGAGATCACGGTGAGGCGGGCGCCGTTGTAGGCCGCGATGTCGCAGCCGGCCAGTCCCTCGACCTCCGCGGCGGGAACGGGCACGGCAAGCATGCTGCCGGTGGGCAGTTGCTGGACCAGCGCTCCGCGCCGGACCACGAGCCGGACCGCGTCGGCCAGTGGGAAGACACCCGCGAGGCAGGCGGCGACGTATTCGCCGACGCTGTGGCCGACCATGGCGGACGGGCTCAGTCCCCACGCCATCAACTGCCGTGCCATGGCGTACTCGACGGTGAACAGCGCGGGCTGGGCCATGCTGGTGCGGGTCAGCCGCTCGGCGGCACCGGGCTCGTCCGCCGCGAACATCACTTCGCGGAGATCGGTCTCCAGCAGCGGGCGCGCCAGCTCGGCGCAGTCGTCGACGGCCTCGCGGAAGACCGGCTCCTGCTCGTAGAGCCGGCGGCCCATCCCGAGGTGCTGGGAGCCCTGGCCGGGGAAGAGGAAGGCCACAGGCGCGCCGTCGGACCGAGCCGGCGCCCCTCCCGGTGCCTCAGGGCGGGCGGCGTCCCCGGTACGGGCGGCGCGCAGCGCGGCGGCGGCACCGTCCGCACCGGGCACCACGGCGACGCGGTGCGCGAAGTGGGGGCGGCCCAGGCTGAGCGTGGCGGCGACATCGGCGAGCCGCTGTTCGGGGTGCGCTTCGAGGTGGTCGGCCAGCCGGCCGGTGGCGGCGGCCAGCGCTTCGGGGGTACGGGCCGATACGGGAAGCAGCAACGGCCGCTGCGCGGCCGAGGCTCCGGGCTGCTCCGGCTCGGGGCGGGCAGGTGGCTGCTCCACCACCACGTGTGCGTTGGTCCCCCCGACACCGAAGGAGCTGACGGCCGCCAGCCGGGAGTCGTGGTGCTCGGGCCAGTCGGACAGCTCGGTGTTGACGTAGAAGGGGCCGCCCTCGAAGTCGATGGCCGGGTTGGGGCGGGTGAAGTTGATACTCGGCGGGATACGGCCGGTCCGGAGGGCGAGGACGGTTTTGATGAGCCCGACGACTCCCGCGGCAGGACCCAGGTGGCCGACGTTGCCCTTGACCGAGCCGATGGGGCAGCTGCGGACGCCGGTCATGCCGAGGTCGCGGTAGGCGCGGGTGAGCGCGTTCACCTCGATGGGGTCGCCGACCCGGGTGCCGGTTCCGTGGGCCTCGACGTAGCCGATGTCCGCGGGGTCGATGCCGTGGGCGCGCATCGCACGCCGGATGAGCATGGCCTGGCCCTCGACGCTGGGCGCCGTGAACCCCGCTTTGAGCGCACCGTCGTTGTTGATGGCGGAAGCGCGGACGACGGCGTGAATGTGGTCGCCCGCGGCCACCGCGTCGCCGTACCGCTTGAGTACGACGGTGCCGACGCCGCTGCCGAAGATGGTCCCGTCAGCGTCCGCGTCGAAGGGGCGGACCCGGCCGGTGACGGAGAACATTCCGCCCTCGGCCGAGTGGTAGCCGGTCTTGGGCGGCAGCTCGACCTGGACGCCGCCCGCGACGGCGGCGTCGCACTCGCCGCCGCGCAGCGCCTGACAGGCCAGATGTACGGCGACCAGCGAGGTGGAGCAGGCGGTCACCACATTGACGCTCGGCCCGGTGAGGCCGAGCTGGTGGGAGACGGAGGTGGTGAGGTAGTCGGTGGCGTTGGCGACGATGACGCCGACCTCACCGAGGAAAGCGGTGGCCTCGGGGTGGGAGTTGACGTTCCACTCCCGGTAGAAGTCGGGCGCACCGCCGCCGTAGACACCGACCGTGCCGGGCACCCGGAACGGGTCGTAGCCGGCGTGTTCGAGGGCCGTGTAGACGGACTCCAGGAAGAGCCGGTGCTGCGGGTCGCGGACCTGCGCCTCGCGGGGTGTGAGGCCGAAGAAGCGGGCGTCGAATCCGGCCATGTCCTCGAGGACCGGTTTCGCCCTGATGTAGTGCGGGTCCGCGAGGACGGAATCGGGTATACCGGCCTCCCGCAGCTCCTCCTCGCTGAACCTGGTGACCGACTCCACGCCGCCCGCCACATTGGCCCAGAATGTGTCCAGGTCGGCACTGCCCGGGACCCGGAGCGACATGCCGACGACGGCGATGGCGTCCTCCGCGACCCGGTCGTGCTGATCGTTCCCGGCCGCGCCGGCGGGCCCCTGCGGGTTCGTACTCTGCACCGTGCAGCCCCCTTTACCTGATGTTCGAGCATCCTCCGATGCGCCAACTCGCCCGTCAATGCGTACAGTTCGACAATGTCGTACGGCGGGCTCGTTCCGTCCGGCCGCTGCCGGCGGCCCGCCGAGGGAGGAGAACGCCGGTGCCCGAGCCCCTGTCCTATCCCCCGGGCGCGCTCTGCTGGGCCGATCTGCACACCCCCGACCCGGCCGCTTCCGAGCGCTTCTATACGGCCGTACTGGGCTGGGGGTATCTGCATGCGGGCCCGGCTTACGACCACTACGGATACGCCACCTGGCAGCGGCACATGGTGGCCGGTATCGCACCGTTCGACCCCGACGACGGAGACGAAGACGACGGCAAGGACGGCGAGGCGGCGGCGAGTTGGATCGTCTTCTTCGCCACCGAGGACGCCGACGCGCTCGCCGGGCGGGTGGCGGCGGCGGGCGGCGAGGTCACCCACGGCCCCGAGGACTTCGGAGTGCTGGGGCGGCCCGTCGTGGCCGTGGACCCCTCGGGCGCGCACGTCGGCTTCTGGCAGCCCCGGGCACACATCGGAACGGGTCTCTTCCAGGGGCCGTCAGCGCTGTGCTGGGCGGAGCTCGCCGTACACGACACGGCCGAGGCGGACCGCTTCTACGAGGCCGTGCTGGGCGTGCGGGCCACCGAGTACAGCGCCGCCGGTGAAGAGCACTACGCGGCGTTCCGGCTGCCGGACCGGCGGCCGGAGGGCCCGGCAGCCGAGCCGGTGGCGGGCCGTACGGTACTGGGCGCGGAACAGCGGGACGTGAAGCCGTTCTGGATGCCGTACTTCGGGACGCGCGACCCCAAGGCGACGGCCGGGAGCGCCCGGAGGGAGGGAGCCACCGTGCTGTACGAGGGTGTGAACGGGGAGGGCCGCGGGGTCGCCGTGCTGCGCGATCCGCAGGGGGCGGTCTTCGCAGTCGTCGAACTCCGCGCGTGACGCGCGATTTCCGACAGGATTTGTTGGTCATCAGGCTGGAGCAGGCCGCTGTGCAGCAAGTAGGGTGCGCGCCCATCGCCGTCGAGTGAACGGTGTGTTGAGCCGCGACGTTGTGGAGGTAGCGGATGAGCGCTGGCTCGATCTTCTTGTGGGAACTACTCGGTACCGCGGTGCTGATCATGCTGGGTACCGGCGTTGTCGCCAACAACGTGCTGCGCAGGACGAACGGCAATGGCGGGGGTGTGCTGTTCGTCAACATCGGCTGGGGTTTCGCGGTCTTCACGGGCGCGAGCGTGGCGGCGCCCAGCGGGGCGCACCTCAACCCGGCCATCACGCTCGCCCTCGCCGTCGCCGACAAGACCGAGTGGTCGGACGTGCCCATATATATGCTCGCGCAGATGCTCGGCGGCATCCTCGGCGCGGTGCTGTGCTGGGCCACGTACAAGTTGCAGTTCGACGACCATGACGACCCGGCGGGGACGCTGGGCATCTTCTCGACGGCGCCGACGATCCGCAACAGCCTGTGGAACACGGTCACCGAGGTGCTGGGCACCTTCGTGCTGGTGGCCTTCGTGCTGTTCTCGCCGACGTTCAAGCCGGGCGAGGGTGAGGGCGCCATCCCCGACTTCGGGAACTCCGCGCTGGGTTACGCGGGCGTCGCCTTCGTCGTGCTGGTGATCGGCACCTCGCTGGGCGGCCCGACCGGATACGCCATCAACCCGGCCCGCGACCTCGGACCCCGGATCGCCTACGCGTTCGTCCTGCCGATCAAGGGCAAGGGCAAGGCGGATTGGGCGTACTCCTGGGTCCCGGTCGCCGGCCCCCTCATCGGCGGCGTCCTGGCAGCCCTGCTGTATCTGGCCTACCCGGCGTAGGAACCTGCGCCCCGAAGGGGCGCGGGGAACTGCGCGATCAGCCAGAACACCCCCGCAGCCTGCGGACGTCAGACAGGGGCACCCCCTGCCCAGAGCAACGGAAGGGGCCAAGCAGGACCCGCGGGGCAAGCCAAAGGGCCACTCCTACGGGTGTCTCCCGGGCGATCCGGCGAATGCCGGGACGGTGCGGGCGCTTTGATCAGTGACGGGTGGTGGGGCTGAGCCCCACCACCCGTCACTGTCCGCACTCCCGAAAGGCACCCCGTGCACGAAGCACCCCCACGCCCTCGCACCCGCCTGCGCCCGCGCAGCCCCCGCAGCCCCCGCCGACGTCTCGCCCTCGCCGGCGCGAGCACGCTCCTTCTACTGGTACCGGCCCTCTCGGCTGCCGCTGACGGCCCGTCAGGGCCCGGCGGAACGACGCCCGTCCAACTCCTCGCCGTCAACGATCTGCACGGCAATCTGGATGCCGTACCGGGCCCCGCCGGGGCCGTCCACCGGACCGGTGCGGGCGGCGAGCCGGAGCAGGTGCAGGCCGGCGGGGTCTCGCGGCTGGCCACCCTGCTGGACCGGGCACGGAAGAGCGCGAAGGGCGCTGACTCGCTGACCGTCGCCGCCGGTGACATGATCGGCGGCAGCCCGCTGCTGTCGGCCGCGTTCCACGACGAGCCGACCGTCGAAGCGCTGGAGACACTGGGCCTGGACGTCACGGCGGTCGGCAACCACGAGTTCGACGAGGGGCCGGACGAGCTGCGCCGGATGGCCACCGGCGGCTGTCACCCGAAGGACGGCTGCGCCGACCCCGACCGGCCCTACGACGGCGCCGACTTCCCCTACCTCGCGGCGAACGTGCTGCCCCGTACCCCGGAACAGTCCCGGAAGGCGGCGCCCGAGCGGAGGCCGATCCTCCCGCCGTACTGGATCAAGAAGCTGCCGGGCGGGGAGCGCATCGGGTTCATCGGGCTGACCACCAAGGACACCCCGTCGGTGGTGAGCGCCTCGATGACCAAGGACCTGGTCTTCGAGGACGAGGTCGAGACCATCGACCGGTACGCGGACGAACTGGACCGCAAGGGCGTCAAGGCGGTGGTGGCGCTCGTGCACGAGGGTGCCCAGCCGCCCGCCAGAACGTACGACGCCACCTGCGGCAGGAACGGTGCCCCGGAGCGGCTCGACGGGCGTATCCAGGGAATCGCCGAGCAGGCGTCGCCGAAGGTGGACCTGTTCGTGACCGGGCACTCGCACGAGCCGTACGTATGCAGCGTCAAGGACCCGGCGGGGCAACCGCGGCTGGTGACACAGTCGGCGTCGTTCGGCCGCACCTTCACCGACCTGCGCTTCGACCTCGACCGGGAGAGCGGTGAGCTGGTGCGCTCCTCGGCCCGCGCCCGGGCCCACATCGTCGCCACGGACACCCCCAAGCAGCCGCGCGTGGACCGCGTCATCGAGAAGTGGCGGGCCCGCTCCGCCGATTTGGCGAACGAACCGGTCGGCTACATCTCCGCCGACATCCCCGGCCGGGGCGCCCCGGATCCGGAGACCCCGCTCGGCGATCTGATCACCGACGCCCAGGTGGCGGCCACCCGGGAAGCGGGTGCCGAGCTGGCACTGCTCAACTGGGGCGGGGTGCGCTCCGATCTGACCTACCGCGCCTCCGGCAAGGAGGGCGACGGTGTGGTGACGTACGGCGAAGCCTTCCAGGCGCAGCCCTTCGACAACCCGCTGGTGACGATGACGCTCTCCGGGAAGCAGCTGCTGGCTGTGTTGCGGCAGCAGTTCTCCGGCGACAACGAGGGCTATCCGCAGGTGTTGCAGATCTCCGACGAGCTGCGGTTCGACGCCGACATGGCACGCAAGGGCGCCGACCGGCTGCTGGCCGACACCGTACGGGTGAACGGCAAGCCGGTGGACGAGTCGCGCGGCTACCGGGTGACGGTCAACGACTTCCTCTCCCAGGGCGGCAACGGCTTCAGCGTGCTGAAAGAGGGGACGGACCAGAAGTCCGTCACCCGTGATCTGGCCGCGTTCACCGACTACCTCAAGAGCCACTCCTCTCCGGAGAAGCCGATCGCCCCGCCCAAGGCGGACCGCATCACTTGGCGCTGAGCGAGCGGCACCCCGCGGGGTTGCTGCACGGGGCTCCCGTGGCTGCTCCCCGGGGCTGCTCCGTAAAGCCCGCGAAAGCACGGCCGGGAGCGGAGTGCGGCCGGAAGGCCCCCTTTCGCTCCCGGCCGTTCGGGGATGTCCTGGATGTCGCAGACGCATATCCAGGAGGGAGTTCCCATGGAGACCACCGTGGGCGCGGGGGCCGCCGAGGCGGCGCAAGCAGCTGCCTGCGCCCGAGATGGCCCTGCGGCTGCGGCGGTTGGCGGAGCGGGCGGCCACCATGCGGCCGCGGCCCGTCGACTTCGCCGCACTCCGGTGGTAGCGCCCGGGCCGCGGCGGCAGCGCCCCGCTACGGTAGGGGCATCCGCCGCGCCCCTCGCGGCAGGTCCGTCCCCCGCGAGGAGCCCGCACCGTGAGAGCCGCACGTCTGGTCACCGACGTCCTCCAGCCCCGCAACGCGCTGCTCGTGGGGCTGACCGGGCTGGGCGTGGCGGCGGCGGGGAACTGGACGGGTATTCCCTGGGGGCTGTTCGCCGCGCTGTGCGCGGGCATCGTGCCGGCCTCGTACATCGAGTGGGAGCGCAGGCGGGGCACCTGGGGCGACCGGCATGTGGTCGACCGTACCCAGCGGCTGCCGATCTTTCTGGTGATCCTCGGCTCGGTGGGGCTGGGGGCGCTGGTGATGGTGCTGGGCCATGCCCCGCGGGACATTCTGATCGCGATGCTGGCGCTGTGGGCGATGACGGTGTGTCTGCTGGCGGTGAACACCGTCTGGAAGATCAGCGTGGACTCGGCGGTGGCCGCGGCCGTGGTGGCGATGCCGACCGTGGCGCACTCGCCGTGGTGGCTGCTGGCCGGGCCGCTGGTGGTGGCCGTGTGCTGGTCGCGGACAGCGCTGGCGTACCACACGGTGGCGCAGACGGCCGCGGGTGCCGGACTCGGTGTGGTCACCGCGGGCGCCTGGCTGGCGTGAGGGCGCGGCACGCGACAGAGCCGGGCATCGCCTGTAAGGGTTACCTGTGGTGACCGCACGCCAGAGGTGACCCACGCAACAGGCGGCGGGGTGGTTCCGTTTCTCCCGTCCGTTGACCGCTTGGCCGATCCCCCGAGGTGCGTCATGGCTCTCGCCCCCGTCACACCGTCACTGTCCCGGGCCGAGCTGCGCGGAGTCTTCGAGAAGGGCACCGACGCGACCGGTGCCGCCGGTACGGGGCAGGCTGCCGGTGGCGCCCGGGAGCTGGTCGGTATCGAGGTGGAGACGGCCGCGCTGGATCCCGGGACCGGTGCCGCCGTGCCGTACGAGGGGCCGCGCGGGGTCCGCGCCCTGTTGGAGCACCTTGTCGCCGAGCGGCCGGGAGCCGTGCCCCAGTACGACTGCTCGGCGCTGGTGGCGGTGCGGCTGCCGGAGGGCGGATCGGTCTCGCTGGAGCACGGGGGCGCCGTGGAGTATTCCTCGCCGCCGTGTTCCTGCGTTGCCGAGCTCGCCGAGCTGACGGACCGTACGCTGCGCGGACTGGCCGCGGCAGCACGACGGTTCGGCTTCGCGCTGGTGCCGGGGGCGCAGTACCCGTTCACCGGGCCCGCCGAGGTGCGGTGGGTGCCGCACTCGCGGACCCCGCTGATGCGGCGCCACTTCGAGAGTCTGGGGAAGCGGGGCGCGGGAGGGGTGCAGGTGATGTCGCTGGCCCTCTCGACGCAGGTCTCCCTCGACTACACCTCGCCCGAGGACCTGCGGGAGAAGCTGCGGCTGCTTGCCGCCGCCTCCACACCGGCGGCCGCGCTGTTCGTCAACGCGCCGTTGGAGGGGGGCCGCCCGTGCGGGCAGCTGTCCCGGCGGATGGACTACCTCAGCCGCACCGATCCGGCCCGCACCAGCGTCATCCCGATGATGCTGCGAGAGGACGTGGACGCGGAGATGTTCATCGACTGGGCGCTGAACCTTCCGATGATCCACCGTGCGGCCCCGGGCGGCGGCCGGTGTGCGGCGCCCCGGGTGCCGTTCGGCACGCTGCTGCGGCAGGGCTTCGGGGACGGGAGCAGGCCACGGTTCGCCGACTGGCGCTCGCACCTGTCGCAGATCTTCTCCGATGTGCGGCTGCGCGAGACGCTGGAGCTGCGCGCCGTGGACGGCCCGCCCTTCGGCGCCCTCTGCGCGGTGCCCGCCTTCTGGACCGGGCTCAGCTACCACCCGCCGTCCCGCTCGGCGGCCTGGGAACTGCTGCGCGGTATCGGCCCGGACGAGCACCGGGCCGCGCTCCGCGACATCGCCTGCCGCGGCCTGGCCGCCGAGCTGGCCGGCCGCCCGGTGCGGGAGGTGGCGGCCGAGCTGCTGCGGCTGAGCGAGGCCGGCCTGCGGGCCCGTGTCGCCGCAGGCGCCGAACGCCAGGAAGCCGTGGACTTCCTGGCGCCGCTGCACGAGATCGCCGAGTCGGGCGTCACGTTCGCGCAACGCACGCTCGACCGGCTGGGCGAGGACCCGTCCACTTTCCCGGCCCGCCACATCGCCCGGCACCGCATCCCCTGAGCGTCCCGCGCCCCGTCAGGGGCGCGGGGAACTGCGCGACAAGCCACAACGCACCCGCAGCCTGCGGACGACAGGCAGGGGCACCCCCTCATCAGCCGCTACACGACACCCTGACTCCGCATCGCCTCGGCCACCCGCTGGAAGCCCGCCGCGTTGGCGCCCAGAACATAATCGTCGGGGCTGCCGAACTCCTCGGCGGCAGTAACACAGTCGGTGTGGATCGACCGCATCACGGCGGCCAGCCGGGACTCGGTCTCCTTGAACGTCCACGCCTCGCGGGCCGCGTTCTGCCGCATCTCCAACGCGGAGGTGGCCACGCCACCCGCGTTCGCTGCCTTGCCCGGGCCGTAGCGGACGCCTGCCTCGCGCAGCACGCCGACGGCGTCGGGAGTGCAGGGCATGTTGGCGCCCTCGGCGACGACCTTGACCCCGTTCTTGACGAGGCGGACGGCGTGCTCCTCGTGGAGTTCGTTCTGCGTCGCGCACGGCAGGGCGATGTCGCACGGTACGTCGTAGACGGAGCCACGGGTGCTGAACCGGGCGCCGGCGCGTGCCTCGGCGTAGGTGTCCAGCCGGCCGCGGCGCTCCAGCTTGATCTCCTTGAGTAGTTCGAGGTCGAGGCCCGCCTCGTCGACGACGTAGCCGGAGGAGTCGGAGCAGGCGATGACCTGGGCGCCGAGTGCCTGGGCCTTCTCGATGGCGAAGAGGGAGACATTGCCGGATCCGGACAGCACGACGCGGTGCCCGGCGAGTTCCTCGCCGCGGGTGGCGAGCATTTCGCGGACGAAATGGACCGTGCCGTAACCGGTGGCCTCCGTACGCGCGTGTGAGCCGCCCCAGCCGATGCCCTTGCCGGTGAGCACGCCCGCCTCGTAGCGGTTGGTCAGCCTCTTGTACTGGCCGAACAGGAAGCCGATCTCCCGGGAGCCGACGCCGATGTCGCCCGCGGGCACATCGGTGTGTTCGCCGAGGTGGCGGTGCAGCTCCGTCATGAAGGACTGGCAGAAGCGCATGACCTCCGCGTCGCTGCGGCCCTTGGGGTCGAAGTCGGCGCCGCCCTTGCCCGCGCCGATACCGAGCCCGGTCAGCGCGTTCTTGAAGATCTGCTCGAAGGCGAGGAACTTCACGGTGCCCAGCCCCAGCTGCGGCACGAAGCGCAGGCCGCCCTTGTAGGGGCCCAGCGCGCTGCTGAACTCCACCCGGAAGCCGCGGTTGACGTGCACCTCGCCCGCGTCGTCGGTCCACGGCACCCGGAAGAGCACCTGCCGTTCGGGCTCCACCAGCCGCTCCACCAGCTTCGGCTCGGCGTACTCGGGGCGCTTGCGCAGCACCGGCTCCAGGCTGTGCAGCACCTCCCGCACGGCCTGGTGGAACTCGGGCTCTCCAGGGTTGCGGCGCAGAACGTCGGCGTACACCGCTTCGATACGGCTGCTGGCATCCACGGACATCATCCTCGTCACTCGCACGGCCGCCCGTGCCCTGCCGGGGACAGGCTGGTCACGAGAGTACGTTCGGCCGCCACGAGTCCGGCTCGTGAGTGGCGAGAAACACCCTCGCGGGTGGGGTGCCTGTGCGACCGGTTGCTCCCAGGGCGCCGATTACCCGGCGAGCCGCACCGCATTCTCCAGCAGCAGCGCGTGTACGAACGCCTGGGGCAGATTGCCGCGCAGTTGGCGTTGTTCGACGTCGAACTCCTCGGCGTACAGCGCCGGTGGGCCGTAGGCGGCGCGGTTGCGCTCGAACCAGCGATAGGCGGCCGGGCGGTCACCGAGATGGTGGCTGACCAGGGACATCATGAAACCGCACAGCAGGAAGGCGCCCTCGGCCTCGGCGAGGGGGCGGCCGTCGTGGCGGAAGCGGTAGACGTAGCCGTCCTCGGCGAGCTCCCGCTCTACGGCCGCGACCGTACGCGCGGTGCTCGGATCGTCCCCGGCCAGACAGCCGCGGGCCAGCGGCAGCAGGAGACCGGCGTCCACCTTCGGGTCGTCGGCGGCGCGGGCCCACGCTCCGTCGGGGCGCAGGCAACGGGCGCGGGTTTCCGCCAGCACCGCTTCGGCCAGCGCGCGGGGGCGCTCGGCCGCGCGCCCGGGCAGCTGCGCGGCCAGGGCGCGCAGTCCGGTCACCACACTGAGCCGCGAGTGCGTCCACCAGCGCTCCTCCAGCTCCCACAACCCTGCCTCGGGGCGCTGCCAGTTGCGCTCGACGGCGGTGACGGCGACATCGGCGGCGCGCCTCACATCCCGGTTCTCCAGGTGCCCGTGGCGGGCTGCCGCCGCGTACAGCTGGAGCACCTCGCCGAAGGTGTCGAGCTGGAACTGCCGGCCCGCCTGGTTGCCCACCCGGTCGCTGCCGCCGGGATAGCCGGGCAGTCCCAGGCTCCGCCCGGCGGGGACGGGCTCACCGGTGACGGTGTAGGCGGGGCGCAGCGCGTCGCCGTCCTCCAGGACTCGCGCGGTGACGAAGTCACAGGCGCTGTCCAGCAGCGGGTGCGGCCCGTGCGCTGCGACGGCGATACCCGCGTAGGACTGGTCGCGGAGCCAGGCGTAGCGGTAGTCGTAGTTGCGGCCCTCACCTGCGTGTTCGGGCAGCGAGGTAGTGGCCGCCGCCACCATCCCGCCCGCGCCGCTGGTCAGCCCGTGCAGTACGGCGTACGCCTGCCGGGCGTCCCGTGGGGCGAGCAGGCTGTCGCAGTCGGGAACCGTCTGCCGCCAGCGGCGCCGGGTCTCCTCCCACAGCCCGCGCGGCTCCAGGCTGCCGGTGCTCGCGGCACGTTCGGTGGCGATCTCCAGGACGAGGTCCCGCCGCTCGCCCTCCCGCAGCGTGAACGCGCCGCGCAGCGCGCCGTCCGCGTCCGGGCCCGCCTCCGGGGCGCCGCACCAGCGCACCCGCAGTCCGCCGCCGGAGGCCGTCCACACCGGTGCCGCGTCGTCGGGTCCTGCCCACTGCTCGGACCGCTGCCAGCCGCCCGGCGCCGAGTGGCCGAAGCCGGGGCGCGGGTCGAGCACCAGCCGCACGCCCGCGCCGGAGGACGGGGCACGCTCGACGCTCACCTGGCGGAGCAGCACGAGCCGTTCGGGGTCGGAGGGCAGGGCGAGCGCCTCTCGTGTGATGAGTACGGCCTGCGACGTCACCCACCGGCTGACCCGCACCAGGGTGCCGTTCTCGTAGAAGCCGCCGCTGACCTGCCAGTTGTCGGCAGGCCGTACGGTGTAGTGCCCGGCGCCGCCGATGAGTTGCGAGAACACCGCGTCACTGTCCCAGCGCGGCGCGCACAGCCACACCAGTTCGCCGCGCGGCGAGATGAGCGCGCCGCGTTCGCCGTCGCCGAGAAAGGCGTACTCCCGCAGCGCCCAGGGCTCCATGCCGTCGATGCCATCCGACCGAGCAGCCATGCCCACGACCCTAAGCCGTGCCCGGCGGATTCTGCGTCCCCGGGCGCCCCGTCAGGGGCGCGGGGAACTGCTCCCCTGGGGGCACCTCCTCCCCGGAACAACGGAGAAGGCCGACCGCAGGTGCCCGTGTGCACGCCGCGACACCGGGTACTCGGCGACGCCCACCGGCGGCAGCCGAAGCGCGCCGCCCGTTCGGAAGGAGGACGGCGATGACACAACGGGTCCGCGACGTCATGACCCCCGCACCGGTCGCGGTCGGCACTCTCACCGGCGTCTGCGAAGTCGCACAGCGCATGCGCGACGAGGACATCGGCGCCGTACTGGTGACGGAGCGCGACGAGCTCCGCGGTCTGGTCACCGACCGCGATCTGACGGTCCGGGTACTGGCCGAGGGCAGGGAGCCCCTCCACACGACGGTCCGCGAGGTCTGCAGCCCGCACCTGGTGACGGTCTCCCCCGATGACACGACCGACCGGGCCGCCGACCTCATGCGCCGCCACGCGCTACGGCGGCTGCCGGTAGTCGACGGGACCGAGGCGGTAGGCGTCGTGGCGCTGGGCGACCTGGCGGTCGAGCGAGCCCCCGGCTCACCCCTGAGCGCGATCAGCACCGCCGCCGCGAACACCTGAGGGGTCCGCCGCCGCGCCGGGCCGCCGCGACATCGCCCAGGTACGCGGCCCGCTGTCCGGGAGGACGAGCTCGGCGGTGACGGTGAAGCCGAGCCGCTCGTAGAACGCCACGTTCCGCTCGGCGGAGGTTTCCAGGAACGCGGGCTGACCGGCCCGGTCGGCCGCGTCCAGACCGGCGCGTACGACGGCGCTGCCGAGGCCGCTGCCCTGTGCTTCCGGGTCGACACCGACCGTGGCGAGGAACCATGTGGGCTCGGTGGGGCGGTACGGCGTCAGCGCACGCTCCGCGGATTCGAAGGCGGAGGCACGGTCACCGGCCAGCTCCCCGAGCAGCGGGCCGATCTCCTCGAACGCGGGTGACGGGTCGCGCTCGGGCGTCGTCCACACCGCTACGGCCCGCCCACCGTCCGCCACCCATACCCGCCCGTACGGTATGCCGACCCGGGTCAGGAACAGCTCCTGGAAGCGGGCGATGCGCTCCTGGTGGCCGTCGGCGGCGACGACGTGGCGGGTGAAGGCGTAGTCCGCGAACGCGCGCGCAAGAGTACGGAGCGCGACGGGGACGTCCTCAGGAACGGCGGGGCGAACCCCTGCGGCGGGGCACGCCGCGGCGTTCGGTTCGGTCATGGGCACTCCTTGATACGGGTACGCGGGGACCGTCGGAACGGGTCGTAGCACTGAAACGATCAAGAGAATGCGAAGGTGCCCGGCTCCGCTTGGTGTGACCGGGCGGATGGGTGTTCCCTGGAAAGAAGGAATGTCCCGAATACGGTGGACAGCCCTGAAAAGCACCACAAAGACCAAAGCCAAGCACCACAAAGACCAAGCCCCGCAAAATCCTGAACGCCCCTACCTGAGGTGAGGAGCAGGACATGTCCAAGCGCCAACCGGACCAGGCAGGAAGCGAACCCGACCAGATCCGTGGGCCCGAGGAGCGCCGGATCCACGGCGGTATGCCCGAGAAGCCCGATGACGAGGAGCTGGCCAGGCGCACGGAGCAGGAGCGGGTCGACGCCGGAGTGGACGACTACGACCCCGAGGACGTACCGCCCGCGACGGAATCCTGAAGACCCCGAGGGCCGGCCCACGGCCGGCCCCCAGCGTTGAGAGGCCGCAGCCATGCCAATCGCCACGGTGAACCCCGCTGACGGCGAGACCCTCAAGACGTTCGACCCGCTGTCCGCCGAGGAGATCGAACAGCGCCTCGCGGACGCCGACGCCGCCTTCCGCAGCTACCGCACCACCACCTTCGAGGAGCGGGCCCGGCTGCTGAACGCCGCGGCCGATCTCCTGGAGCGGGAGGCGAGCGGCGTCGCGCGCGTCATCACGACGGAGATGGGCAAGACACTGGCCGCCGCGGAGGCGGAGGCCGCCAAGTGCGTCAAGGCGATGCGCTGGTACGCCAGGAACGCCGAGGCGCTGCTGGCGCCCGAGTACCCGGCCGCCGAGGACGTGGCGGACTCGGGCGCCGTACGGGCCAGGGTGCGCTACCGCCCGCTGGGACCCGTACTGGCCGTGATGCCCTGGAACTTCCCGCTCTGGCAGGTCATCAGGTTCGCGGCGCCCGCGCTGATGGCGGGCAACGTGGGACTGCTCAAGCACGCCTCGAACGTGCCGCAGACCGCGCTCTACCTGGGCGATCTCTTTCACCGGGCGGGCTTCGCACCGGGGTGCTTCCAGACGCTGCTGGTGTCCTCCGGTGCCATCGAGTCGGTGCTGCGCGATCCGCGCGTGGTCGCGGCGACCCTCACGGGCAGCGAGGGCGCGGGCCGCTCGGTCGCCTCGGTGGCCGGCGACGAGGTCAAGAAGACCGTACTGGAGCTCGGCGGCAGCGACCCCTACATCGTGATGCCCTCGGCCGACATCGACGCCGCGGCCCGTACGGCGGTGACCGCGCGCGTGCAGAACAACGGCCAGTCGTGCATCGCCGCCAAGCGCTTCATCGTCCACACCGACGTCTACGACGCGTTCGCCGAGCGGTTCACGGCGGGCATGCAGGGGCTGACCGTCGGCGATCCCATGGAGCCGGGGACGGATGTCGGCCCGCTCTCCGGCAAGCAGGGCCGGGACGACCTGGAGGAGCTGGTCACCGACGCGTTCACGCAGGGCGCGCAGGCGCTGTGCGGAGGCCGCCGGCCGGAAGGGCTGGACCGGGGCTTCTACTACGAGCCGACGGTCCTCACCGGCGTCACCGAGCAGATGCGCATCCACCGCGAGGAGGCGTTCGGCCCGGTGGCCTCGCTCTATCGGGTACGGGACGTGGACGAGGCCATCGAGCTGGCCAACGACTCCCCGTTCGGGCTCAGTTCCAACGTGTGGACGCAGGACGAGTGCGAGACGGACCGCTTCGCCCAGGATCTGGAGGCCGGCGGCATCTACTTCAACGGTATGACCGCCTCGCATCCCGCCCTGCCGTTCGGCGGCGTCAAGCGCTCCGGCTACGGGCGGGAGCTGTCCGGGCACGGCATCCGCGAGTTCTGCAACGCGACGACGGTCTGGCGCGCCTGACACCTGGCGTTCTCGGGTGGCCCGAATTCTCGGGTGGTCAGTTCCGGGTCACCGCCCGGTTGACGCCTGTCACGAATGTGGTGGCCAGCACCCAGCCCGCCACGATGAGCAGATACGCCAGCCACTGGTACCCGCCCTGCGGGGCGTACGCCTTCTCCTGGCCGAAGTCGATGATGGGCAGCAGCAGGTCGAGGGCGTAGGCGAAGGGGTTGAAGTCGGGCGCCTCGCCGGCCTTGAGCGGACGCGGCGGGTGCAGTCCGTACGCGAGCGCCCCCAGCAGGAGCAGCCCGGCCAGCCACCCGGCAGCCCGCATGGGGCGGAAGCCGTAGCCGACGGTCACGTCTTGGAGGTACCCCCACAGTCGCCCGTGCGGGGACAGCGTCGCGCGGAGCCTGCGCTGCTTGGCGAGCTGCACGGTGCGGGCCGCTGCGTCGTCGCCGATGTGCCGGTAGGCAGCGGTCAACTGTTCGTAGGCGAAGGGTACGTAGCCGTCCCCGTCGCGGGTGAGCACCTGAAGCCGCTCGGCGGCGGGCAGAGTTGGCGCGAGGGTGGTGTAGATGAGTCCGTCGAGACGTACCTCGTCGGGCCACACCTCCGGCTCAATGCGCAGCATGTCGAGACGGGACCGGCGAAGGCTGACGATGCCCTCGACAGGAACGGCCTCGCGCAGCCAGAGCTCCCCAACCGTGCAGCTGCTGGCCCGCAGGGCGACGCCGCCGGGGTTGGAGAGCCGCGCCCGGTTGAGGTCGAGCTGGCCCGGAACGGTGGCCCCGCGCAGGTTGACCCGGCCCTCGGCACGCAGCCGCCTGGCTCGCAGGTCGGTACCGACGGTGAGAGTCTCCGCCTGGAGCGCGGTGTTGTCCGGGTGGCCCGGGTGCAGGAAGCGGGCGTTGTCGAGCCGGATGTAGCCCGTCACCGTCATACCGTCCAGCCGCGCGAGCCCATGGACGGTCAGCCTGGCGGCGCGCAGGTCCTCGCCGATGGTGGCGTGGTCCAGTCGCAGAGCTGCCCCGCTCTCCCCGGGGCTCTGCTGTCCCGGCTCCGCCCCCAGCACGGCACGGTCGAGGAAGAGCGCACCCCCGATGCGCGCTCCGCCCAGCTTCACCGACCCCGGAACGCGGCAGTCGTTGAGCCGCAGCGCCCCCTCCACCCGCAGCGTGGTCGCCCACAGTTCCGGCATCCGGCAGCCGCGCAGGGTGAGCTGCCGGAACTCTGCGCCATAGAGCACAACTCCCCGGTCGAAGTCGCAGTCCCGCAGGGACACCGGGACGGTGACGACGCCGGAGTGGAGGTCGAGTTCGCCGGTGACCCGCGCACCTGTCAGCCGCAGCGCCGGTATCTCCCCGTCCACCTCCGGCACGGTCAGCATCAGCGAGCGCAGCACCCGCGCCCGCACCGCCCGGTCGTCGTCCGCCGAGAGGTCCACTTCCTCGCCCCGCGGAAACGCGGCCCACACCTGCCGTTCGGGCGCCGTCAGTTCGTTGATCTCCACACGCGGGACTCTTCACGCAGGCCGCGAACACGTCAACTCCGGGCCGTCGTGGCCGGGTCGGGCATTACCCCGCGCGTAATCGACCGGGGGCCGGTGCGGCGGCATTGTCGTGGCATCGCCGCCGGACAAGACCTGCGGGAGCCCACCCGAGTGAGGGGACGTACGCCATGAATCGCTACGAGGCCGCTGTCGAGCGCTACTTCGCCGCCTGGAACGCGCCGGACGCCGAGAGCCGCGCCAAGGCCGTCGCCGCGGCGTGGACCGAGGACGGCAGCTACACCGACCCGCTGGCGCAGGTGTCGGGCCACGACGAGTTGGCTGCCGCGATCGGGGCGGCGCGGGAGCAGTTCCCCGGCTGCGAGTTCCGGCTCACCGGCACGGTCGACGGGCACCACGACATCGCCCGCTTCTCCTGGGACCTGGTCGTCACGGCGGACGGCTCCTCGCCCGCCGCGGGCTCCGATGTGCTCACCTTGGCCGACGACGGCCGGATCACCGCGGTCCAGGGCTTCCTGGACCGCGTCCCCAACGCCTGACCCGCGCCCCGTCAGGGGCGCGAGGAACTGCGCGACCAGCCACACACAACCCGCAGACGCGCAACCACCGCACCAACCGAGCCGGCCGCGCAACGCGCGCAACACAGCTCGGATGGTGCGGACCGCCGGCGACGCACCCGCCGCCGTCGTCACGCGCGCAGTTCCCCGCGCCCCCGGAGGGGTGCCCCCTCGTGTCAGGGGCGGTGGCCGGATGGGACCTCTTCGGCGGCAGGGACGGGCGGCGGTGGGGTGCCGTCGCCGAAGGGGCGGCCGCCGAGTTGTTCGCGGTGGTGGGGGGTCAGCCAGCCGGACAGATCGGGCCCGGCGGGCACGATCGAGGTGGGGTTGATGCCGGTGTGCACGACGTAGTAATGCCGCTTGATGTGGTCGAAGTCGACCGTGTCGCCGAACCCCGGCGTCTGGTACAGGTCCCGCACGTACGCCCACAGCACCGGGTCCTGCTCCAGCTTGTTGCGGTTGCACTTGAAGTGGCCGTGGTAGACGGCGTCGAACCGCACCAGCGTGGTGAACAGCCGGATGTCCGCCTCGGTGAGGGTGTCGCCCACCAGGTAGCGCCGGTCCCGCAGCCGCTCCGACACCAGGTCCAGCCGGCGGAAGACGTCCGCGTACGCGGTCTCGTAGTCCTGCTGCGTGGTGGCGAAACCGGCCCGGTAGACGCCGTTGTTGACGTCCCGGTAGATGCCCTCGGCCACCTCGTCGATCTCGTCGCGCAGCGCCTCCGGGTAGAGGTCCGGCGCGCCCGGCCGGTGCAGTTCCCGCCACTCCGTGGCCAGATCGAGGGTGATCTGCTGGAAGTCGTTGGTGACCAGCTTGCCGCTGGGCACGTCAACGATGGCGGGCACGCTGACCCCGCCCGGATAGTCCGTCTCCCGCTTGTCGTACGCCTCGTGCAGAAAGTGGATGCCGAGCACCGGGTCGCGGCCGTCGGGGTCGAGGGTGAAGCGCCAACTGCGGTCGTCCTGGATCGGGTCGGTGACGGCCAGCGAGAGCGCGCTCTCCAGCCCCAGCAGTCGCCGCGAGACCAGGGCGCGGCTGGCCCACGGGCAGGCGCGGCTGACGACGAGCCGGTAGCGGCCCGCCTCGACGGGCCAGCCGTCCCGGCCGTCGGCCGTGATCCGGTCGGCGAAGTGGCTCTTGGACCTCTTGAACGCCTTCCGGCCGTACTCGGTGTTCCCGGCGCCGTCGCCGGCCTCAGCGGTGCTCATTCCGGTCTCCTTCTCGCAGGTCGGGGCGGAGTCGTCACTCGCCCGAGCGCATCCCATCACTCCGACACGGTCCGTGCCGAGTATCGACGCGTGAGCGGATGAACCGAACGCCCGGCATGACCGCGGGACGAGCTCAGCCGGCCAGGAAGTCCCGCACCACCGGAGCCAGGTCCTCCGGGGGCACCTGGTGGAAGGCGCCGGGCACGGCGCGGTGTTCACCGTACGGCAGGGCCCGGGCGGTCGCGCGGGCCGCGTCCTGGAGTACCGGCGTGCTGGCGTCGCTGGACAGCACGAGGGTCGGGACGCGCACCGCGGCCAGCGTTTCGGTCGGCAGCGTCCCGTCGCCGAGCAGCGTGGTGTCGTAGGAGAGCGTGTGGGCGATCTTCGTCATGTCGTCCCATGCCGGGGACCGGCGGGCGCCTTCAACGGCCTGCGGGGGCAGCCCGATGATCTCCGCCATGAAGTGCGCGACCGCCTGGGAGCGCTCGCCCTGCCCGATGAGCTCGATCAGCCGGGCCACCCGGACCGGGTCCTGAAGCTCCCCAGCGGCGCCGGTGAAGGGCGGTTCGAAGAGGACGAGTCTGCTGAGCGCGGCCCCGGCGTGTGCCGCCGCCTCGAGGACGACGAGGCCGCCGGAGGACATCCCGAACGCGAACACCTCTCCCGCGCCGAGCGCCGCGGCGACGGCGGCCAGGTCCTCGCCCTCACGCGCGGGCGCGTAGGGCTCGGTGTCGCCGCTGTCGCCCCTCCCCCGCCGGTCGTACACCACTCCGGAAAGGCCCAGGCCCGCGAGCTGGCGGGCGAGCGGCACGCCCGCGGTGCGGGTGGTGAGCGCCCCGCCCGCCAGGACGACGGGCGGGCCGTCGCCGAACTGCTCGTAGGCGAGCTTCGTGCCGTCGAGGGAAGTGGTGAAGCGCACGGTCATGGCGGGCCCTTCCTGGCTGTGGTGTTGTGCTGAGACTTCTACCAGCAGCCAGTGACAACCCGGGCGAAACGCGGCGCGGCCCGCGGCCGGTTCAGTCCTCGGGCGGCGGAGGCGGCGTGGGGGCACCTGCGGGCGGCGGCAGCTTGGCGTAGCCGCGCGGGACGGTGGCCGTCGCGGCGCCCGCTGCGGGGGCCGCCGCGCCGGTACCGGGCTCGGCGGTTCCGGTACCGGTCGGCACGTCGGAGGGCGCGCCGGCGCCGACGGCGTCGGGCGGCAGCAGGGCGTCGCGGCGCGCTCCAGGGTCCCAGCCGGGTTCGACGACACGCTTCTGCACCAGGATGGCGCCCGCCAGCACCACGCCCCCGGTGGCGAGCATCAGTACGATGCCGCCGGTCTCGCCCACCTTTCCCGCGAAGCCGATGAGGGAGCCGAACCAGCCGAAGTCGGCGTCTCCGAAGGTGGTGTTCTCCTCCCCGAAGGCGCCCAGCACCTTCAGCAGCACGGCGGGCAGCAGGGTGATGAGTACGCCGTTGCAGAAGGAGCCGAGGACAGCGCCGCGCCTGCCCCCGGTCGCGTTGCCGTAGACGCCCGCCGCGCCGCCGGTGAAGAAGTGCGGCACCAGGCCCGGCAGCACGAGCGCGAGGCCGAACGCGGGGTTGAGCACCCAGGCCAGCAGGGCGAGGGTGCACAGCCCACCGACGAAGCTGGCCAGGAAGCCGACGAGCACCGCGTTCTGCGCGTACGGGAAGACGATGGGCGCGTCCAGTGCGGGCACGGCGCCGGGGACGACCTTCTGGGCTATGCCCTGGAAGGCGGGGACGAGTTCGCCGAGGATCGTCCGGACGCCGAAGAGGATGACGGCGACCGCGATGCCGAACTGGAGGCCCTGCATGATGGCCTGCATCAGATAGTCGCCGAGATCGGTGGCGGCTTGTCCGCCCTCGATGGCGAATGCCTTGAAGGCCGTCTTCTCACCGGCCTTGGCGACGTAGAGGACCGCCATGACCACGTAGATCAGCAGCATGGACAGCGCGGTGGCGACCATCGAGTCCCGCAGGAAGCGCAGCCCCTCGGGCAGCTTCATGTCCTCCGTACTGCGGCTGCGCTTGCCCACGAGCTGGCCGACAGCACCGGCCGTCACATAGCCCGCCGTTCCGAAGTGGCCGATGGCGATGCTGTTGTTGCCGGTGATGCGCTTGGTCCACGGGTGTGCGAAGGCGGGCATCGAGACGAGCAGAATGCCCAGCAGCACGCCGCCGACCGTCACCACGACCCACCCGGACAGCCCCGCCGTCGCCAGCACCATGGTCAGCAGCGTCGCCATGAACAGCATGTGGTGGCCCGTGAGGAAGACGTATCGCAACGGTGTGAACCGGGCCAGCAGCAGGCCGAGTCCGAAGCCGACGATCATCAGCCAGGCGACGCGCGCGCCGAACTTGGCCTGGGCGATTCCGACGATCGCCTCGTTGGTGGGGATCACCCCGTGCGCTCCGGTGGCGCCCTGGATCATCTCGCCCAGCGGCGCCAGCGAGCTGACGACGAGCCCCGCGCCCGCGCCGATCAGCAGAAAGCCCAGCGTCGCCTTGATGGCACCGCCGACGATCTGTCCCGCCGACTTCTTCAGCGCGATCAGGCCCGCCGCCGTGATGAGACCGATGAGATACGCGGGAACGCTCAGGATCTCGTTGACGAGGAACTTCGCGATCGTGACCAGCCAGTCCATGGCGCCTTCCGCTTCGTGCCGTGCTCGTGTGCTCAGTGTGCTCGTGCGAGGTGGTTGTGTCGTGGGGGTTCTGTCTAGGGAGGCGGGTTCAGGGGGTTCTGTCGTGGGGGGTCAGGGGCCTGCTGCGGGGCTGCGGTGCGCGGTTCACACGTCGTACGTCTCCCGCAGCGCCGCGTCGACCTCCTTCGCGCTGGTGAAGTCCTCCACGACCTTCACCGGGATGCCCACGTCACCGAGGGTCCTGGCGATCTCGCGCGAAGTGAGGATGGCCGCGGCCTCGGACGCCTTGCCCTTCGCCGAGATGGTGTCCGTGGCCTCGACGGTGATGTGCCGGTCCCAGCCCCAGCAGTCGAGGACCTGTTCCAGGGTGTTCTTGAGGAAGAGGCTGGTGCCGACGCCGTTGCCGCAGACGGTGAGGATCTTCTGCACGGCCGGTCCACTCGCCCGTACGGGCTGTTCGTCGTCGGGCTTCGGCTGCGCGATCAACCGGTGCAGCTCCTCGGGAGTGGCCGCGGTGCGCAGGGCCGCCTCGGTGTCCGGGTCGCCGAGCAGCCGGGCGAGGGCCGCCATGGCCGCCGTATGGGCGCCGGAGTCCGCTGCCGCCAGTGCGACGACCAGCGTGACCGGGTCGTTCGTCTCGTGCCCGAACGCGACGGGCTCGGCAAGCCGCACCCACGCCATGCCCGTACGCCGCACCGCGGGCGAGGGGCGGGCGTGCGCAAAGGCGAGACCGGGCGCGATGACGATGTACGGCCCGTTCTCCTCGACGTTGCGGATCATCTCGTCGGTGTACGCGTCGGTAGTGGTACCCCGCGTGACCAGCAGTTCGCCCGCCGCGCGCACGGCGGCGCGCCAGTCCGCCGCGGGTATGTCCAGCCGGATCGCCTCGCGGGGCAGCAGTTCGCTCAGTGACGCCATGCCCGGATCCTGACACGCCGCTCCGCACGAGGTCAGGGCGCCTCCCCCCACGCGTCCTGAGGCCGGTGCGGCGCGCTCCCGTACGGACGGCTCCCGTGTCGGTGCCAGGGGCGAGGGGTACCCGCGCTGTCCGTGGATGGTCACGGTCGCCACCGGCGTACCGGACTCGCCGCGGCACTCCGTGGACAGACGCACAACGCGCCCCGCACGAAGCAGGGAGGAACCATGCGCCTCGATTCCCTCGCACCCCTTCTCGACCGGAGCGGGCCGTGGGCCACCGTCTACACGAGCACGGCACGGGCCACCGAGACCGCCGGGGACGAGCGCCGCCTGGCGGCCCGTGCCGCGGGGGACGAGCTGAAGCGGCAGGGGGCCGACGCGGCCACCGTGGACGCCGTCACCGGGCATCTGGCCGCGCTCTCCCCGCGGACCCAGCCGCAGGGCAGTGTGGTGTTCGCGGCCAACGGTGACGTGGTACTCGATCTGCCGCTGACCGTGGCGCCCGACCGCAACCACGTCTGCTGGTCGGCGCTGCCGCACCTGGGGCCGCTGCCCGAGCTGCTGGGCGAGAACCCGCGCTGCCTGACGGCGCGCATCGACCGTACGGGCGCCGACTTCGAACTGGTGGACGCGCGCGGTACGCACAGCGCCGGGCAGGCGACCGGCGAGGAGTGGCCGGTGCACCGCACCGCCACCGGGGAGCTTTCCGAGAAGCACTTCCAGCTGCGGGTGGAGAACACCTGGGAGAGCAACGCCGGGCTGGTCGCCGAGGCCATTGCCCGCCGCTTCGAGGAGACCGGCGCCGATGTGCTCATGCTCAGCGGCGACCCTCGGGAGCGGCGTGCCGTCCGTGACCGGCTGCCCGAACAGCTGCGGGCCATCGCCGTGGAGACCTCGCACGGTGGCCGCGCGGCGGGCTCCTCCTCCGAACTGCTGGACCGGGAGACGGCGCGGGCCCGCGAGGAGTTCGTCGCCCAGCACACCGCTCGGGCACTGACCGCGATGCGGGCCGCCCATCTGCCGGGTCCCGCGCCCGCCGGCTCGGCCACCGCGGAGACGGTGCCCTCCCTGGTCGAGGCGGCGCGTGAACACCGGGTCGACACCCTGCTGGTGCGGCCCGGCGGTCCGGACCGGGAACGCGAGGTGTGGGTGGGTGACGGCTACGACCAGGTGGCCGTGCGGCGCTCCGAGCTGCAGTACCTCGGCGCCCCTGACCCCGCGCCCGCGCGCGCCGACGACGCGCTGCTGCGCTCCGCGTTGGCGACCGATGCCGAGGTGCTGGTCGCCGATCCGGAGGAGGAACTGCCGGTCGGTGGGCTCGGAGCGCTGTTGCGGTGGAGCCACCAGGAGGGGACAGCCGCCACGGGGTGACCCCTCCCCCTGGGCGCCTGGTTCCCCTTGAGCGCCTGGTGCGCGG
The DNA here is from genome assembly GCF_050936705.1 of Streptomyces sp. CA-250714. Taxonomy (NCBI): domain Bacteria; kingdom Bacillati; phylum Actinomycetota; class Actinomycetes; order Kitasatosporales; family Streptomycetaceae; genus Streptomyces; species Streptomyces sp. CA-250714. The sequence goes on from NZ_JBNJMI010000001.1 coordinate 1,133,253, forward strand.
GTCCGCCCGGCCGGGGGCGGGAACGGACCGCGCCGGTACCGCTCGGGCCCATAACGCTTCCGATTTGACGCTCTTCCAGGAGGCGGCGGAGGGAGCGACCTCCCAGGAGCCGGAGCTGCGGTCCAGCCACCCGGACAGCAGCCCGAAGCAGGCGCCCGCCAGTGCCAGCAGTGCGCCGAGCCAGCTCGGTGAGGTGAGGCCGAAGCCCGCGGCGATGACCACACCGCCGAGCGAGGCGCCCAGCGAGTTGGCGATGTTGAAGGCGGACTGCACGCTGGCGGAGCCGAGTTCGGGCGCGTCCCTCCCGTGGTCGAGAATGCGCGCCTGGACGCTGGGGATGGCGGCCATGCCGGCGATCCCGGTGAGGAACACGTTGACGGCGACCAGGACGGTGTTCTGCGCTGTCACCTGAATCATGACGAGTGAGAGCGCGAGGGCCAGCAGGGCGCAGCAGATGGTGCGTACCGGCCAGTCGGCGAGCCGGCCGCCGAGCATGGTGCCCACCGTCATGCCCGCCCCTGCGAGGGCCAGTAGCGCTGTGGCGGCCGTGGGGGTGTAGCCGCTGACCTGGGTGACCAGCGGCTGGATGTAGGTGTAGAACGACGAGGTGCCGGCGAAGCCGAACACCACCACGGCATAGGCGAGCCACACCTGTGGTCTCTTGAATATGCCGAGCTCGCCGCGCACGGTTCCTCTGCCGGGTTCGCGCTGTACGGGAATCAGCGTCGCGAGGGAGACGAAGCCGAACAGGCCGATGCCCGCGACGACGATGAACGTCCAGCGCCAGCCGACCGTCTGCCCGAGCAGGGTGCCCAGCGGGGAGCCGACGATGTTGGCCATCGGCACACCGACCAGCACCACCGAGAGTGCTCTGCCGCGTTTTTCGGACGGGACGAGTCCGGCCGCGACAACAGCCCCGATTCCGAAGAACACACCGTGCGGCAGCCCTGCCGTAAAGCGCGCCGCCAGGAGCAGTTCATGGCTCGGGACAAGGGCTGACGCTGTGTTTCCGAAAATGAACAGGCCGGTCATCACGAGCAGTATTGTCTTACGGCGGACCCGCATACCCGCGATGGTGAGAAGCGGTGCCCCGATCACGACACCGAGTGAGTAGGCGGAGACATAGCCACCGGCATCGGAGATGCTCACTCCCATGTCGGAGGCGGCCTCGGGCAGTAGACCTATCATCACGAACTCGGCCGTGCCCGCACCGAACGTTGCAATGGCCAGGGCCAGGAGGGCAAGGGGCAACGGGACCTCCTTGCAGGAGTGGGGTGTTGGGCTGCCCGGCTCGCCTCGGCGGGCCGTTCCTTGAAAGGAAGCGTGCCGCAATACCGGATTCGAGCAAACGGTTTCCCCATAAGGCTGCCCATAATAGGATTCTGGGAATTCTCCGAACTCCCCCTGGAATCAAGGCAGTCGGGGCGCCGGGCCACCAAGAGGCCATCCGTGGAAGGTCCGTGATTCGGCGTGTCGCCATGGACTTCGCCGATCGCCTTACGGGTAAAGAGAGTTGCCGGTGACGAATGCGGCGGTTGTGGCGCAAGAATTGCGGTTACCAGCAAGTGAATTGCGTATGGCAACCGAATGGCGAAATCCGACCGGTGCGGACCGCGGTCGACCGGTGAACCGGAGAAAGCGGCCGATTCACGCTTCGCCGTTGACCGCGACCCGGCCGTGACCACGGCCACCCGGCGCGGGGTGGCCGTGGTGCCCGTCGGCCCGGAGTGGACCGGCCGACGGGCGGGTCCTCCCGGCCGGAGGGAGGTGGAGCCGCCCCGGCCGGGAGGCGGAACGAGGCGTCGGCCGAAGCCGGCGCTCGTCAGTGGCCGACGGGGAGGTCAGTCGTCGGCCACGGCGGCGCCGAGGGCCGGCGCCGGGTGTCAGCCGCCGATGTTGAGGTCGACGCAGGCGTAGAAGGCGTTGGCCGTGTCCGCGATGTTCCACACCGCGAGTACCTTCTGCTTTCCGGTGAAGCCGCGGAAGTCGACGTTGTGGGAGACGTACTCCGGGGGCTGCGCGCCACCGTCGTCGAATTCGGCGATCTTCGTGTCGCCGATGAAGTACTGCCAGGTGGTGGTGCGGTGACGTGCCGTCAGCTTCCAGTTGAAGGTGGCCGAGCGGCCGACGTTGGTGACCTGCCACCCCTTGTTGTCGTCGCGCAGTTCGGCGAAGCGTGCGTTGCCGCCGGCGCAGTCCTTGAGCCCCTTGGGGCCCTCGACGCTCTGCGGCTCCCACTTGATGTCGCCGCAGGAGACGACGCCGGTGGCGCACTGGGCCTGCCGGCTCGCGGGGTTGGTGACCCAGCCGTGCGCGTTGGCCGGGGTGGCGGTGAGACCGAGGACCAGGAGGGGTGCGAGGCCGACGCCGGTCAGTGCCGCTAGCTTGCGTCTGCTGTGCTGCTTTTGGCGCGTCGTTCGGTGCATCTCAGCTCCTTCGGTGGGGGAGAGCACACAGTGGGGATTGGTCTGGACTTTAACGACTAGCCGTGGACGGTCAAGCCTTCGCGGCACAGCAGTGCCTCCAGGTGGTCCTCCGCGTGGTCAAGCCTTCGGGAAGCTGAAGCTGTAGCCCTGTTCCTTCAGCCAGGGCAGCAACTGCCGCAGCGCCTCGTAAGACTCGACGCGGTCGCCGCCGCCGTCGTGGAAGAGGATCACCGCGCCGTCCTCCATCTGCTCCTTGGCCTGCCGGACTATCGCCTCCGTACCGGGAAGCTGCCAGTCCCCGGGGTCGACGACCCAGCCCAGCGGCCGCATTCCGTGCTCTGCCGCGACCCGCCGGCTGGCGGGGGTGAAGGCCCCGCCGGGTGCCCGGTAGTAGTAGACGGGCGCACCGCCCGACGCCTTGTCGATCATGCGTTTGGCGTCGAGTATCTGCCGCTTCTGGTAGGCCACCGACTTGTGGTCCATCCCCGTGTCGTGGTCGACCGAGTGGTTGCACAGCCGGTGCCCCTCGGCGACGATCCGCTTGACGAGCCTGGGGTGCTGCTCCGCGTTGGGGCCTATCAGACAGAAGGTCGCCTTGACGTGGTACTGGCGCAGCAGCTCCAGCATCTTCGGCGTCCACTCCGGGTGCGGACCGTCGTCCAGGGTGAGCGAGACCGAGCGACCGCCGGCGGCGGTGTGGTGGCTTATCCCCCGGCCCGTCTTCCGGGGAGCCTTCGGTTTCGCGGGCTTGGCGTGGGACTTCTTCCCGGCCGGGGTCTGGGCGCCCTGCTGTACGCGCGCGGCGCGCACGCTCTGCTCCCAGCCCGGATGCCGGCTCGAGGCGGCAGCCCCCGAACCCGTCCCGAGGAAAGCCGTCAGCAGACCGACCGCCACGGTCCCCGCCGCGGCGGTGATCGCCACGGTTCCCGGCCTGCTGCCCCGCTTGCTGTGCACTTCTTGCTCCCAACTGCCCGTTTTCACCGAACTTGCAATGATGCAGACCTCTCGGGAGGAACAGCGGTTGCGTCCCTGAGATGAGAGATACGCCGCATTCGAGGCACGGCTGGGCAGCTGCGGCCGGGGCACCCTGACAGCCTGGGGACAGACCGACCAAGAGCAGGGAGAGCACAGGCGATGGCGACCAGCGTGGCATTCACCGAGGATCTGGCGCGGGAGGTGCTGGCCGCCGCGACGGACGGCCGCGGCGGTACGGCGGAGCTGCTGTCGCTCGGCGAGAACGCCGTATTCGGGCTGGACGGGACCGTGGTGCGGGTCGGCCGGGACCCGCAGCTGCTCGCGCGCGCCGAGCACGAGCTGCGGGTGGCGACCTGGCTGGAGAGCGAGGGGGTGCCCGCGGTCCGGGCGGCCGAACCGGAGGCGCGGCTGGTCGGCGACCACCCGGTCACCTTCTGGCAGCGGCTGCCCGCCGCGGTGCGGCCCGCCGGCGCCGCGGACCTGGCCGGTCTGCTACGGCTCGTCCACGCGCTGCCCGAGCCGCCGTTCGCTCCCCCAAGCTCTTCGAGCAGGGGGTGCCCCCTGCCTCCGCGGGAGCTGCTGGGCGGGGTGGAGCGGTGGCTGCGGCTGGCCGGGGACGCGGTGCCGCGCGAGGACGCGGCGTTCCTGCGGGCGCGCCGGGACGACATCCTCGCCGCGCTGCCCGGCCTCGTCCCCCACCTGCGGCCCGGCCCGGTGCACGGGGACGCGCTGCCCCGCAACGTCCACGTCACCCCCCAGGGGCCGCTGCTGGTGGACCTGGAGACGTTCTCCTCCGACCTGCGCGAGCACGACCTCGTCGTGATGGCGCTCAGCCACGACCGCTACGGGCTGCCGGAGCCGGAGTACGAGGCGTTCTGCGCCACCTACGGCTGGGACGTGCGCGAGTGGGAGGGGTGCGCGGTGCTCCGCGGAGCGCGCGAGACCGCAAGCTGCGCGTGGGTCTCCCAACACGCGCCGGGCAACCCCGCCGCCCGCGCGGAGTTCCAACGCCGGGTGGCCTCCCTACGCGATTCGGACCCCACGGTCCGCTGGCACCCGTTCTGACCGCACGTACTTGTTGCGGCCGTCGCCTATGCCTCCCCCAGCCTCCGGCCGGGAGGTACCCCCAGACCCTCGCCGTCTGGGTTGCTCGCCGTCCCGGCGGCAGTGGTTGTGGGGGCTTCGCCCCCACTGCCCCGCGCGGGAGTTCAGGCGTCAAGCCCCAGCCTGGGGGTGTGGGGGCGGAGCCCCCACATCTTGTCCGCCGCGACGGCGCGCAACCACGACGGCGAGGGTCCGGCGGAACAGGCGGGGCCGCAACCACCACGTCCGACTACAACCACCCCCGCGTGGCCAGCTCCTCCGTGAAGCGCGCATACGAGTCGTCCAGTGCGGCCTTCTCCTGCGGCACCGGTTCGACCAGCCGGCCCTCACCGGTCATCGCGGCGGCGGCCTCCTCGACGGTGCCGTACAACGTCCCGGTCGAAGCCAAAAGCGCAGCGCCGAACGCGGTTTCCGCGCGGTCGGCCACCCGCAGGGGCACACCGAGCACGGTGGCGCGGATGCGGGTCCACAGTGGGCTGCGGCTGCCACCGCCCGCCGCGTACAGCGGCGCCTCGACGGGCACGCCCAGCGCGGCGACCCGTTCCAGGGCGAGCCGTTCGAGGAAGGCGACGCCCTCCAGGTCCGCGCGGTGCCGGTCGGCGTCGTCGGCCGGGGTGCCCAGGGTGAAGCCGCGGGCCTGCCCGGCCACGAACGGGAAGCGTTCACCCTCGCGCCGCAGCGGATAGCTGACGCAGGACGCGGGCCCGCGCGCTGCGGCTGCCTCGTCGAGCGCCTGCAGCCGTTCGGCGGCGCGGTGGGCGAGGGCTTCGCCGCCGGTGTTGGAGGCGCCGCCCGGCAGCCACCAGCCATCCGGGTGCCGGTGGCTGTAGAGGGCGCCGGCCGGATCGGTGACCAGATCGCGGGTGACGCCCTTCAGTACGTACGTCGTGCCGAGGACCCCGACGAACTGGCCGGGTGCCACCGCGCCGGTGGCGAGCTGGCCCGCGCAGCCGTCCGTCATACCGAGCCGTACGTCGCAGCCCACCGGCAGCCCGGTCTCGGCCGCCGCCTCGGCGCATACGGTGCCGACGGAGGTCCCCGGCGGCCGGACGGAGGGCAGCCAGTGCGCCGGGATGCCGAGCGCGTCGAGGACCTCGCCGGGCCACTCGCCCGTGCGCGGGTCGTAGCCGGTCTTGAGCGCGTGGCTCCAGTCGGTGGCGACGGGTGCCCCGGTGAGGTGGCGGCCGATCAGATCGGGGGTGTGCACGAGCCGCGCGGCGCCGGGAAAGTCGGCGGTGTGCCGCGCGTACCAGGCGACGCGGCCCAGCGCCGCGGTGGGCCCGACGGTGAGGCCGAGCGCCTGCCACCGGGGCGCGCCCACGCGCTGCGCTTCGGCGTTGAGGTCCGCGGCCCTGCGGTCGTCGTACATCAGCGCGGGGCCCAGTGGCCGGCCGTCCGCGTCGGCCAGTACGAGGGTGCCCGAGGTGGCGGAGACGGCGACGGCCCGCACCTCGGCACCGTGTGCGGGCAGCGCCGCGGTGGCCCGGCGCAGCGCCTCGGCCGCGGCGGGCCACCAGCGGGTGGCGTCCTGCTCGCTGCGGCCGCCGCCGTCGCGGACCGGCTGCGGCAGAGCGGCCCGGCCCTCGGCGAACACCGTGCCGTGGGCGTCCACGCAGACGACGCGGACGGCGGCCGTGGCGACGTCGATCCCGGCGACGAGGGGGGTGGCGGCGGAAGCGGAGGGCGATTCTCCGGGCGCCGGGGCTGGGCTGTGCATGGCATCCCTTTCAGTAAGAGTGTTAATTTCACACGCGTGGTGTGATATCGGCGGTCAGCCGCTCACCTCCGCGACCCGGACGTCGGCGTGCTCGCGCAGCTCGGCCAGCAGCTGACCGGACACCCCGTCGTCCACCACGACATGGTCGAAGTCGGCCACCGGGCACAGCCGGTGCAGCGCGGTACGGGCGACCTTGGAGTGGTCCATCAGCAGCGCCGCCCGCCTCCCGGAGGCGAGCATGGCGCGCTTGACCAGCACCACGTCCTGCTCCTGGTGGAAGGTCATGTGCCCGTTCATCGCGGACGTGCTCACCAGCACCAGATCCACGGACACCGCCTCGATGGCCTCCACACAGGGGACGCCGAGGAACGAGTCGTGGGTGTGCGAGTACTCGCCGCCCAGTGCGATCAGCCGGATCTCCTCGCACCCGGCGAACACCTCCAGCACCCGGCGCGCGTTGGTCAGCACGGTCAGCGGCGTCTTCTCGCGCAGCAGCGGAGCCAGCGCCAGTACGGACGTGGAGTCGTCCAGCATCACCGACATACCGGGCTCGACCAGCTCGGCGGCGGCCCGGGCCACGGCCTCCTTCTGCGCCACATGGACGCCCAGCCGGTAGTCGAGGTTGCTCTCGAAGACGCTGGTGGGCAGCGCGGAGACACCGCCGCGGAAGCGCCGCAGCACACCACGTCTGGCGAGCGCGTCCAGATCACGGTGCACGGTCATCACGCTGACGCCCATGGTCTCGGCGAGCCAGCTGACGGTCACCGTCCCGTGCTGGACGACGTGCTCGGCCATGCGCTGTCTGCGGCTCTCCTGCGAGCGGGCGGAGCCGGCGGGCGGTCCCTGGTTCGGCACGGCGTCTCCCCCTCAGCCGGCGGCCGTGGGGGCCGTCAGCGGCAGCCGGCCCGCAGTGGCCGCGCCGGTGCCCGTCGGTACGTTCAGCGAGCGCAGCGCCGTACGGTCGCCGGCCACCTCGATCTCGGTGACCGCCGCGTTGTCGAGCCGGGGCAGGACGAGCCGGTAGCGGCCGACGGGGATGCCGAGCATCGCGCACAGGGCGATCCGGAAGGCGGTGTTGTGCGCGACCACCAGCACCGTCTGCCCGTCGTGCGCCGCCGCCACCTCGCGCAGCGCCCCGCACACCCGCGGGGCGGCCCCGCTGGGGGGCTCGGAGCCGGGGAAGGCGCCGGTCTCCGCGTCCTGGTGGAAGGCGCGCACCGCTTCGGGATCGTCGGCGGTCATCTCCGCGATGGTGCGGCCCTCGCCCCAGCCGAAGTCGACCTCGCGCAGCCCCTCGTGCACGCCGGGCACCACTCCGAGCGCCCGTGCCGCCGGCTCGGCCGTGCGCCGTGCGCGCTCCAGCGGCGAGCTGACGACGGCGCCGACGGGCTGCTCCCTGGACCGCGCCACAGCCCATTCCGCCAGCTGCTCGGCCTGCTGCCGGCCGGCGTCGGTCAGCGCGATGTCGGAGATCCCGGCGTACCGGTTCTCCGCGTGCCAGACGGTCTGGCCGTGCCGTACGAGCAGGAGCCGGGCGGTCATACGTCCTCCAGGGCTTCGGTGCGGAACTGCGGTGCGGGAGTGCGCAGTTCGGGGCGGCGCTTCGGTGTGGGGGTGCGGGCAGGGTTCGGTGCGGGGCTTCGTGCGGCGGGCAGTGCGGTGTGACGCACACCTCCTGCCCATTGGGGTTCTTCACGTCGAGCGCTATAAATATAACAATCTCGATGTGGAGAGCAGTGCGAGCTGCCGGGACTGGAAGGCGAACGGCCATGACTGAAACCGCTGGGGCGATCATCGGTGTCGACATCGGCACCTCCGTCACCAAGGCCGTCGCCTTCGATCGCGACGGCAACCGGCTGCACGCAGCGGCGCGCCGCTCCACGCTGCTGCGCGAGCCCGGCGGTGTCGTCGAACAGGACCTGGAAGAGGTGCTGGACGGCGTCGCCGAAGTGGTGAGAGAAGTCGCTGCCGCACTGCCCGCACCACCAGCCGCGCTCGCCCTGACCGGCCAGGGAGACGGACTGTGGCTTCGCGACACGGAGGGCAGGCCGGTACGGCGCATGATCTCCTGGATGGACGGCCGCGCGGCGCAGTTGGTCAGCCGCTGGCAGCAGGACGGCACCGTGCGCGAGGTCTTCCGGCACACCGGCTCGGGCATGTTCCCCGGCTGTCACGCGCCGCTGCTGGCGTGGCTGCGTGAGCACGAGCCCGAGACGCTGGAGCGCGCCGCGGTCGCGGGCTACTGCGTCGACGCCATAGTGCAGCGGCTGACCGGCACGGTCAGCGTCGACGCCTCCGACGCCACGCTGCCGTTCCTCGACCCGGCCACCCGCAGCTACTCCCCCGCCGCGCTGGCCGCCTGCGGCGTGGCGGAGCTGTCCCACCTGCTGCCCGCGCCCGCCGCCCCGCGCGCCGTACTGTCGCTCGACCCGGAGGGCGCCGCGCTGCTCGGCCTGCCCGCCGGGCTGCCGGTCACCTCCGGCCCCTACGACCTGCCCGCCTGCGCCATCGGCAGCGGCGTGCAGCAGATCGGCGACGGTCTGCTGACGGTGGGCACCACGCTGGCCTGCCAGGTGCTCACCGACCGTACGGACCGGGACCCGGACGGGGAACCGGCCGGGATGTGGCTGTGCACTCCGGAGACCGACCGCTGGCTGCGCGCCCTGCCCGCGATGGTCGGCACCGCCGGGATCGACTGGGCGCTCGGCGTGGTCGGCGCCTCCACCGACGATCTGGAGGCGCTCCTGGACAAGAGCCCCGCCGGGGCGCGCGGGGTGGTGGCGCTGCCGTTCCTGTCCGAGGCCGGTGAGCGCGCGCCGTTCGTCGCACCCGCCGCGCGGGCCTCGTTCGAGGGCATGTCCCTGGCGCACGACCGTGCCGACCTGGTACGCGCCATGTGCGAGGCGGTCGGCTACGCGGCCCGGCACTGCCTGGAGACCGCGGGCCTGTCCCGGACACTCGCCGCCTGCGGCGGCGGCACCCGCTCCCAGGGCTGGATGCGCGCCTTCGCCGGCATCCTCGGCCGCCCCGTGCGGGTACCGACCGAGACAGAGGTCGGCGCCAAGGGCGCCGCCATCGTCGCCCGCGCCGCCCTGGGCGACCCCGTCGACCAGGACCGCTGGAACGCCGGGTACCGACTGGTACAGCCGAACGACGCCGACCGCGACCACTACGAGCGCGGCTACGCGGAGTACCGCGAGCGGATCACCGCTGCGAGGGCTCGCTGGGGAGTGTGAGCACCCCGCTGCATTGCCGGTGAGGGGGTGCCCCTGTCCGTAGTGCGCGGGCTGCGGGCACCTCGTGGCTTTGGGGGCACCTCCCGGCCGGAGGCTGGGGGAGCAGTTCCCCGCGCCCCCGGGCGCGTCTCCCTGCGCGGCGGACCCCGATGTCGTTTTTCCGCCGGTGCGGCGTCCGGTGGGCGGCGAGACTGGAGGGGAACAGAAGGGACGCGCCATGGACCGCACGCACACCGTCATCGACAGCCCCGTCGGACCGCTGACTCTCGTCGCCACCGACGGGACACTGTCCGCCGTCTACATGGAAAAGCAGCGACACCGACCGGCGGAGGAGACGTTCGGGGTGCGCGATCCGAGCACGTATGCCTTCGAGCAGGCGGCGGAGCAGCTCGGCGAGTACTTCGCGGGGGACCGGAAGGAGTTCACGGTGCCGCTCCAACCACAGGGCACCGACTTCCAACGCACCGTGTGGAACGCGCTGTGCGACATCCCGTACGGCGAGACGCTGTCCTACGGGGAGCTCGCCGAGCGGATCGGCAGGCCGGGTGCCGCGCGTGCCGTCGGGCTGGCCAACGGGCGGAACCCGGTCAGCATCATCGTCCCGTGCCACCGGGTCATCGGCTCCACCGGGCAGCTGACCGGATACGGGGGCGGTATCGAACGCAAGCGGCATCTCCTGGACTTCGAGCGGGGCGCTCTGGTACCGCAGGGCGGCGGTGCCGGGGCGACGCTGTGGTGAGGGGGTTTGTTTTCGGCCGTGACGGCCACCCGTGAGGCGGACAGAGACCACGTCGCGGCAAGGAGGACACCATGCTCCGCGCCATCGCCGATGTGCTGCGCGCCATAGGCGGCGCCATCGCCACGGTCGTCACGCTCCCGTTCCGGGCGCTGGCCCGGCTGTTCACCGGAGCCTCCCGCTCCGCCCACAGGGCGCGGTGAAAGCGGACATGAGCAGACGTCGGTAGACGTCAGCAGAGCTCAGCCGCCGAAGGTCAGCAGGACCTTCGGCGGTCCGCTTCTGCCCTTCTCCAGCAGCGCGAAGGCCGCGCCAACGGACTCCGCGGAATCGGCGGGGAAGTTTTCGGCGACGAGCGGGCCCGCGTCCAGGGTGCCCTGCTCGAAGAGTGCGACCGTACGGTCGTAGTGGGAGATGCCGTGCTGGATGCCGAGCACGTCCACGCCCTGGAGGGAGAGTTCGCCGGGCACGAAGGAGACCGGTTCCCTGGCGACGCCCACCAGCGCGACACGTCCGCCGCGCTCGGCCATCGCGAGCGCCCCGGTGAAGGCCGAGGCGGCGCCGGACGCCTCCACGACCAGGGAGTAGGCGTTCTGCGGGGCCTCATCGGCGTGCAGGGCCGCGTCGGCCCCGCAGCGCAGTGCGAGGTCGAGCCCCGGCCGGTCGATACCGATCGCGTGCACCTTGGCGGCGTGCCGGTGTGCGAACTGCACCGCGAGCAGGCCCATGGTGCCGGTGCCGATGACGGCAACCTGGTCGTCGAACCGCAGCCGCGCCCGCTCGAACGCCTCCACCACCGAGACGGCCGGTTCGATCAGCGCGCCCGCCGGCTCGGGCAGCCCCGCGGGCAGCGGGGTGAGGGCATGCGTGGGCACCCGTACATAGTCGGCGGCGCCGCCCTGCAACCCGTACAGCCCGGTCTCCCGCAGCGCGGTGCACATCTGGGCGCGCCCCGCGTGGCACTGGGCGCAGCGGCCGCACGGCACCATGGTGCGGCCGACGACGAGGGAACCGACCGCGGGGGCGTTCGCCGGGGGTTCGTCGGCGTAGGCGGCCACCTCTCCGTACCACTCGTGGCCGAAGACGTGCGGGAAGGTGATCCGGCCGTCCTGGAGGAACGCCGATGTGCCGTGCAGGATCTCCAGGTCGGTGCCGCAGATCCCGACGTGCCGGGTGCGCACCAGCACCGTGCCCGGTTCCGGTTCGGGCACCGGGACGGTGGCCAGGTCGGTGCGGGAGATGCCGGTGATACGGGCGGCACGCATCGTGCCACCGGGCCAGTTCCCCTTCAACGGGTGTCCTTTCGCGAGGGGCGCGGTGCGGCGGTGCTGCGCTGCCTCCGCCTCAGGTCACCCCTGGATCATGGCACGGCGCGGGCGTGGCACCTCATGAGGGTGCACGGTCTCCGTGATGCCGCGGGCCGCCGGCCGGCCGGGGTCATCGGCGTGCTCGGCGCGGACGACGGCCGGCCGTACGCCCTCGGCCGCCAGTACGGCCCAGGCCTCGAAGAAGCTGCCGCCGGGCGCGCACGCCGTACGGTGCGGCTCCGGGCCTTCCGCTGCGCCGCTCTCCAGCACGAGGGCCGTCCGCGAAGCTTGGGCAGTCTGCTCCCCCCGACTCCGTCCGGGAGGTGCCCCATGGGGGTGCCCCCTGCTCGAAGAGCTTGGGGGAGCAGGGTGGGCAAGCGCAGCCCCCGGCGCGGAGCACGCAACAGGGCGTCCTCAGCTCAATCGCGGCGCAGTGCTGTGAACTCGCGGGTGTCCTTGGACCAGGTGTCTTCCGGGGTCCAGCCGGTGGTACGAGCTACGCGATGCAACGCCGAGGCACCAAGGCGCGCCCAGGCAAAAGGAGTACCCGTCGTACCGCGGCCGTTCTCCATCCACACATGGAGCCGCTCGTCCACGTCCTCCCCCGCGACCTCGACCAGCAACAGTCCGCCGCGACGCACCAGATGCGCGACCCGGCGCAGCAGCAGTGCGGGGTCGCCGCCGATGCCGACGTTGCCGTCGACGAGGAGCGCGGTGTCCCAGGTGCCGGGTGGGGGCAGGGGGTCGAAGACGGAGCGGCGCAGGGCGTGTCCGCCGCGCAGTACGGTGCGGGAGACGGCCGCGGCGTTGATGTCGATGCCGAGCGAGGGGTGCCCGTACTCGCCCAGTGCGGCCACCAGCCGGCCGGGGCCGCAGCCGATGTCGAGGACGGTGCCCTGGCAGCGGTCGAGGACGGTCATGTCGGCCGCGTCGGCGACGGCGCACCAGCGCTCCACGTCGAGGGTGAGCGACCAGCCGTCGTGGGCGCGCAGCTGAAGCGGGCCGCAGCCGAGGTCGAGGGCCTCGGTGTAGGGGTCCTCGGTCCAGGAGCTGTTGTCAGCGCCCGTCCGCCCTCTCACGTCTCCCCCACTGGCGTGCTCCGGGTGGCGGGCCCGGTCAGCGCGTGCCCTGAGCCCAACAGGCGCCGCAGCCGGGCGTGTTCGGCCGCGAAGAGGCTGTCGGGGGCCTCGGCGGCGACGGCGGCGGCGTCGGTGGGCTCGTCCACGTCCCGCAGTTGCGGCAGGTCGTACACGCGCAGCCCGGCGTCGACGAGCCGGGCGCGCTGCACCGCGCCCGTGGTGGCGGTGGACATGGGGACGCCGCGCAGCAGTGCGGGATCCGGTGCTGCCAGACCGAGCGCCCAGAAGCCGCCGTCCGCGGCGGGGCCGAAGTAGGCGTCGTGGTGCTGCCAGGCGTCCGGCCGGGTGGCGGGCGCGAGTAACGCGGGGGTGAGTTGCGGGGTGTCCATGCCGACGAGCAGCGCCGGCCCGTCGCACAGGGCGAACGCCGCGGCCAGCCGTTCGTCCAGGCCGCCGTCCGCCTGGGGGGCGATGGTGATGCGGTCGCCGCCCTCTCCGGGTGCGGGGAGCCAGGGCCCCGGGCTGCCGTCCAATACCAGGATGCGGCGGCGTGCGGGTGCGGCCAGCACGGCGTGCAGGGTGTCGCTGAGCGCGGCGGAGGCGAGGGCCGCGGCGCCCTGCGGGGTGAAGGCGGGCGCGAGGCGGGTCTTGGCGCGGCCCGCGCGGGGTTCCTTGGCTATGACGAGCAGCGTGGTGGGTTCCGGCACCGGCATCACGCGTCCTCGGTCGTGGGGCGGGGGGTGGTCACGGTGGGGCGTCGATGGGCTGCCATGTCAGAAGCTCTCGGGCAGCCAGGGCGCGGGGCCCGCGGCCAGCGCGTCCAGCAGGGCGAGGTCGCGTGCGTCGCCCTCGGCCATGCCCAGTCGCGCTGCCTGTCGCAGCGGCAGCCCTCCCGCGTACCAGGCGGCCAGCGTCGCCGAGGGCAGCCGCACGGTGCGGGCCGAGGAGTGGCTGCCGCGCTGGGCGTGCATCAGGCCCTCCTCGAAGGTGAGCGCGTACGGGGCGCTCTTGCCCTCCGGTGAGACGACGTCGAGCCCGACGCCCCCGCGCGGCTGCGGGTCCCAACCGCGGGCCTCCAGCGCTCGGCGTACGTCGAGCAGCCGCAGCACCCACGGGTACCAGCCGTCCTCCCGCACCGCGTACTGGTCCAGTGCCCACTGGAGGGTGCTGGGGCGGGGCAGCACGGAGCGGCGGAAGCGGATCTGGCGCACCTGGGGCGAGCGGGCGCTGACGGCCGCCAGCAGCGCGGGCAGCGCGTCCAGTCTGTCGTGCCAGAAGTCGTGGACGACGGCGGCCACGCCCCAGGGCTGGTGCGGCTCGACGGTGACGGTCGCGTATCCGGCCAGGTCCTCAGCGCCCGCTCCGTCCCGGGACCCGGCGCGGGTGACGCCCAGTGTCAACGCCCCTTCGGTGGCGCGCTGTTTCCAGCCGTGCCACCAGGCGGGCCTGCGCAAGGGCCCGTTCCAGCCGGGGGCGAGCCGCTGCCGCAGCCGGGCGCAGGCGGCCTCGTCCGGTACGACGGTCTCGAAGTCGGGTGCCGGGGTGGGGAGTTCGGCGGGGGTGAGGGCGTAGCCGGAGGCGACAGCGGCGGCCTCCCAGCCCCAGCGCCGGTACATTCCGGGGGCCGGGGTCCAGGCGCAGGCCACGGCGGCACCGTGCTCGTGGCGCAGCCGGTCGATGCCCTCCTCGGTGAGCCGGCGGGCGAGTCCGGCGCCGCGCTCCCAGGGTGCGACGGCGAGCCAGGCCACGCCGCCGGACGGCACCGGACGACCGCCGAAGTGCTGGGCGAAGGGCAGGAAGAGTCCGCCGCCCAGCACCTCCGTTCCGCGGACGGCCACGGCCGTTACGCCGTGGGCGCGCAGGGTGGCGTGGTCGTAGGGGACCTTGCCGAAGGCGTGCCGGGTCTGGGCGAGGTAGCCCTCGAACTCGGCGTCGTCGGCGGCCGTGCGGACGCGGGTCTCCATCAGTTCGCCGTCCCCCTCACCCGGGGTCTCGCTGTCCGACTCATCTGGTGGCTCCCTCAGCTCGTCCGGGAGGCGAAGTAGCCGGTGACCGCGTCGCACACGTGGCTGATCTCCTGTGCGTCCAGGTCGGGCCGGATCGGCAGGCAGAGGGTCTGCCGGGACAGTTCCTCGGCGACCGGGCAGGGGTGGCGTCGTGCGGCGGGTCCGGCGAGCGCGGGTTGGTGCGGTAGCGGGACGGGGTAGCGGATGACGGCGTCGATACCGGAGGCGGTCAGCTGCTTCAGCAGCCCGTCGCGGGCCTGTTCGGTCTCGGTGCGGACCTGGAAGAGGTGGTAGACGTGCTCTCCGTCCTCGCCGGGCTGCTGGAAGCGCAGCGGGAGTCCGGCCAGCCGCTCGCGGTAGGTGGCGGCAACCTCGGCGCGGCGGGCGTTCCAGACATCGAGCCGGTCGAGCTTGTGCAGCAGGACGAGGGCCTGGAGGGTGTCGAGGCGGGAGTTGTAGCCGAGGATCTCGTGCTGGTTCTGCCGCGGCTGCCCGAAGTGCCGTAGCAGCCGGAGCCGTTCGGCCAGCTCGTCGTCCTGGACGCTGATCGCTCCGGCGTCCCCGGCGGCGGCGAGGTTCTTCGACGGTGCGAAGCTCCAGCAGCCGGCTGCCGAGACGGTACCGACGCGCACTCCGTGGCTGCGCGCGCCGATGGCCTGTGCGCAGTCCTCGATGAGGGTGACCCCGGCGTCGTGTGCGAGGCGCCGGGCGCGGGGCACGTCCGCCGCCTTGCCGAACATGTGGACGAGGATGACGGCGCGGGTGCGCTCGGTGAACGCGGCCGGGAGCCGGTCGAGGTCCATCAGGAAGTCGTCGTCGCGGCAGTCCACGTACACGGGAGTGGCGCCGCGCCGGGCGATGGCCTGCGCGGTGGCGTGGAAGGAGTTGGCGACGGTGACGACCTCGTCGCCCGGGCCGATGCCGAGGGCGTCGAGTGCGAGGATCAGCGCGTCCGTACCGGAGTTGACGCCGATGGTGTGCGCGGCGCCCAGATAGCCGGCCAGCCGCTCCTCGAACTCGGCGACTTCCTCGCCGAGCACGTAGCCGCCGCGCAGCAGCAGCTCCTCGATCCGGGCCAGCAGCTCCCGCTCCCCGCCCTCGAACTGGGCGGGGTAGCGGTACTTGGGAACGCTGAAATCGCCGGCGCCGCCCATCAGCGCTCGCCGTGCTCGGTGCGCTCGGCGTGTTCCTCTTCGACTCGGCCGTCGCCGCGCCCGTAGTCGTCCTCCAGCCGGACGTTGTCCGAGCCGTCGTCGTAGGTGGACACCTCCACGAGCACGATGTCGGTGACGCCCTCCACCCGGTGCACCGCTCCGGGGTCCACGTGCGCCAGCGTCCCGGCGGGCATGGGCAGTTGGCGGGTTTCGCCGTCGCGGGACTCGCGGTAGTGCATCACCGCCTCGCCCTCCAGGATGAAGTAGCTCTCCCGCTTGTGCTCGTGGTACTGGAGGGAGGTGCGGTGGCCCGCCTTGATGCGGATGAACTTGAAGCCGTACGGGCCGTCCGGCTCCTCCTCGTGCAGCCAGCGCTCCTGGCCCCACAGTTTGACGACCTTCTTGGTGTCGGCGAACTCGTTGACCCGTACGCCGGGGGCGACTTCACGCGCCGGGCGTGCCTCGTGGGCGCCGGTGTCGCCCTCGGGCTCGCTGATGGCGGTGAAGCCGGCTTCGGTCGCGGGGCTGCCCATGTGCGGTCCTTCCATGAGGGTGGTGGTGCGTCGGGTGGCAGGGGGCTCGGGGGACTAGCGCGCCGAGATGTGCACAGGTGCCTGGCCGCCGAGGTCGCGGACGACGGGGAAGAACACCTCGGGCGGCCAGGTCAGCAGGTGCCAGACGATGCCAGCTACCGAGCGGTTGTACGGCCAGTCGGCGGGGTCGGTCATGCCCCAGCGGGAGAACGCGGTCAGCAGCACGGGGTCGGCCGGAATCCAGTCGCCGTCCAGCTCGAACTCGACCCAGTGGTGCAGGGTGGTGAACGGCGGGGCGATCAGCAGCCCGGCCCCGTGCCGGGCGCGGATACCACGCCGCTCGGCCTCCCGCAGCAGCAGCCGGGTGGGGATGAGGCAGTTGGCCAGCCGGGTCTCACGCGAGAAGCCCTCGTCCTCGATCACCCCGTCGGGCAGCACATACAGCTCCCAGTCGGCGACGAGAGACAGCAGGTCGGAACGGTCCTCGTCGAAGACCCGGCTGTTGGAGGGCAGTTGGGCCCGTACGGTGAACACCCCTGGGGAGGTCTCGCGCAGGCTGCCGGGCTCGCTGTGGCGGCTCAGCCCGGGAATGGGGGCGAACGTGCACTCCCCCGGGTGGCCCGGGTCGGCGCAGTCGGCACGCAGCTCCAGCTCGTGGATGTGCCGCTCGCCCTTGCGGGCGACCTCGTCCATGGACTGGGCCTTGCGGGTGAGGGCCTTGAAGTAGGGCGAGGGCAGGTTCAGATAGGTGCTGATGTTGTGCAGGTCGGTGCGCTCGAAGCGCCGCTGCTGCCCTTCGCCCCGGTGCGGCAGCCCGTGGTCGAGGAGGGCTTCGAGGAGGGCCGGCCCGATGGCCCATGTCTCCTCGGCGAAGGCGGCGTCCTTGGCGAACGTACGGTGCTCGTCGGGGACGCGCAGGACGCGGTCGACGGCTTCCTGGAGCGTGCCGGGGGCGTGGACGTCGGTCACGGGGGCGCTCACCGTACCGCCTCGACGGTACGCTCGCCGGCCGGCGCCGCGGTCTGCCCCGCGGCGTGCGCGACGGCCCGCAGCGCGGACTCGATGCGCTCGGCAACGGCTTCCTGCAGCACCGCCTCCAGCGGCGGCCTGCCGCGTGCGGCGAGCGCCAGTGCGGCCTCCTCGCGGATGCGCAGCCCCTCTTCGCTGCGGAAGACGTAGTGGCCTGCGATGACGGCACGCTCGACGTCGGTGGCGGTGGTCGGGTCCAGCATCCACTTGCGCCACTTGCCGCTGTCGTGGGCCAGCCGCAGGAAGTCCTCCTTCTCGCGGGTCAGCGCCATCTCGTCCAGGACGCGCAGCAGGGCGCGGGTTTCGGCGACGCCGTACTCCGGTGCGACGTTGAAGGCGTCCACACCGGCGCGCAGCAGCAGCGCCGTCTCCTCGACGGTGAGGTAGTCGCAGTTGTGCGCCTTGAGCAGGACGCCCTCCTGGTGGCAGGTGGCGGCCAGGGTGGAGACCTGGCGCAGCGTCTCGTCGCGGGCCTGCGGCTCGTGGAAGCGGCCGACGTTGCGCAGCTCGGCGACCTTGGTGCCGGTCTGGGCGACGACGTAGCGGGGCCGCGGCGCGCCGGCCGCCTCGATGCCCTCCAGGACGAGCCGGAGGGCGGCCTTGAACTCGTCGGGGTCGTTGGTGGACACGTCCTGCGGTTCGAAGCCGATCTCGTAGGCGACCTCGGCGCCGCGCGCGGTGGCCTCGGCGTGGCAGCGCGCGTACAGCTCCACCAGCCGCGCCGCTGCGGTCTGCGCGGGGACGGGCCCGGTGCCGGGGCGGCCTTCGGAGGTGTCGATGTGCAGCAGTCCGAATCCGGCGTCGAGGTCGGCGGTGAAGGAGCGGACGCACGAGTCCAGCGCGTCGGCGGGCTCGGTGATCTCCGCCTCCGCTGTGTGCATCCAGGGGCCGCCGTGGTCCCGGCACAGGAGCAGCAGCCCGTCCGGGTCGCGCTCCCTGACGTACTCGGCGAACTCCTGGGTGGTCCAGCCCAGATAGCCGCCGCCGAACTCGGCGGCGTCCACCTGGCGGCGGCTGGGGATGAGCATGAGCGGGGTGCGGGTGCGCCGGGCGACGGTGACGGCCGCGTCGACGGTACAGCGTGAGACCGGGCCGATGCCGACCACAGGTTCCATGGGTGTCTTCCCCTGTTTCTCGAGGGTTTTCGCGCTCAACGCGGCTGCTGGGGCTGCTGGGAACGGCGCTGCGTGAACTTGGTCAGATCGCCGATCTCGGAGTCCGGCGGCCAGGTGCACCAGGGGAACGTCTCGTAGGCTCCGGCCCCCGCGCCCTCGGCGTCGTACCAGTCGGTGGCGCGCGCATGGTGCAGGTGCACCATGCGGTCGCGGTACCGGTCGAGACCGCCGTGCAGGTCGGCCCGCCAGGTGAAGTCGTTGTCGGCGCCGCCCCAGCCGGCCGTGAACCGTTCGTCGTAGCCGCCGATCCGGGTGAAGAGGCTCTCCCGCAGCCATACGCAGGCGCCGGGGGTACGGCGCAGAAAGACCCCGCGCAGTACGTCCCGGTCCACGGCCGAGTGCCCGTCCAGGCAGCGCTCGGTGACCGCCTGGTGGCTGGAGTCGGCATCGAGGTACAGCATGTCCTCGAACGGCCAGTGCGCCTGGGTGCCCGGCACCCGGAACCGTTCGACCGCCCGCTCCACGAAGCCGCGGTCGACGAGGATGTCGGCTTCCAGTACGCAGATCAGCTCGGCGGGACGGGCGCCGTGCACCACGCCCGCGTTGATGGTCCACGAGTAGTTGAACGGGCCGTCGTTCTCCGCGAACAGATAGGTGTCGCACCAGGGCGCGTACACGCTCTCCCAGCGCGGCCGGGAGTCGGCCTCCACCACGACGACGCGGTAGCGGTCCCGCGGGTGGCTCTGGTCGTTGAGCGCGTGCAGTACGGCGGCCAGGTTGCGGGTGCGGTCCCCCTCCTCGCCGCGCTCCCGGAACGGGATCACCAGCGCCGCGTCCACGGGCCCGGTCGGCTTGGCCGGGGGCCGCGAGGTGCGCAGGATCTCCCCGGCTGCCGGTGCGCCGAGCCCGGGGGGCCGCTCGGTGCCGGTCTGCATACGGAGCCGGGAGCGGGTCTCGGCGTCCCAGACGAGGGCCGCGAGGCGCTCGGTGTGCGGCTCGTCCACGGCGTGCGTGAGCCGGTCCTCCAGCAGCGCTGTCAGTCGGCGGCAGGCGGTGATGTCGGCGGGGTCCTTGCCGATTGTCCCGGCCAGGGTGCGGATACGTTCGTCGGGGAGGGCGAGTACCGCGTCGGTGACGGCACGGTGCGCGTCACGGGACCAGACCCAGAAGCCGGGCGCCGCCGACTGCGCGAACGGGTCCGCGGCGAGGGCGACGCTGCTGACGGCGGCGTCCGCGAGCGTCGCGGGCTCCTGGTGCCTCCAGCTCATCTTGGGCGGTCCTCTCAACAGGTGCGGAAGCCGTGTCATGCGGCGACGAGCCACGGCGGCGGGAGTCCGGCGGGCCTTCGAGAGCCGCAACCAGGACGCCTCGCTGATCCTGCTCTCCGCTTCGGACCGCCAACAGCCCCGTAAGAGCGCCCACACTGAGCTGAGCCGATGGGGGTGGCCGATCGGGTAGCCCCGGTGGTCAGTCGAGGGCACGCCGAACGGCCGGGCAGGGTCGCTCGGCGCCCGCCCGGCCGGGGACATTCCGGTTCCGCTCGGCTACCGCCCTCCCACGGGCGGCGGTTCAGTCGATCAGCCCCAGCTTGATCGCGGTGACCACGGCGGCCGTCCGGTTGGCCGCGCCCAGCTTCAGCAGCACGCTGCTCACCAGCCGTTTGACGCCGTGCTCGGAGATCCGCAGATGGCGGGCGATCTGCTTGTTGCTGAGCCCGGCGACGAGATGGGCGAGCACCTCGTGCTCACGGGCCGTCAGCCGCACCGTGCGGGCGGGCAGCAGATGCGCGGACTCGCCCGCGTGGCTGAGCAGTTGGCGGCCCAGGCGCAGCGGCATCGGCATCTCGTCCGCGGCCAGCTGCCGCAGTGCCCGGTCCAGGGCCGCCGCCGTCAGTTCCTCGCGCAGCAGGTATCCGTCGGCGGGCAGCCGGGCCAGCGCCGAGTCGGACTCCGCGTCGGCGGGGTCGAGGAGGACGAGGGTACGCAGCCCCGGGTGGCTGTGGCGCAGCCGGCCGAGGGAGCCGGAGGCGGCGTTGGAGCTGGAGAGGATGAGCACATGGAATCTGTTGTCTGCCAACGCCCGCTCGAGTGCCGCGGGGTGTGTGAACTGTTCGGCGCTCTCCACGCTCTCCAGGCCGGGCAGCATTGCCTGGAGGCCGAGGCGGAGGAGTTCGGCCTCGACGTGGACGGCGACGGCCAGCCGGGCCTCGGTGCGATCGCTGGTGTCCGGCTTTTCCTGGATCTCGGTCATGCGGTTCACCCAATCCCCGTGTGCGGCCACTTCCGGATGTGCGGTAGTGGTCTAGTCCTGACTGCCGCGAGCGATGATCCCGCAGACTCGGGCCCCAGGGAAGCGAGTTGAGCCAGTTGGCAGAGCGACTGCTGATGTTCTGCCTCACCATTGTGGCGCCTGTGGTCCACCCGCGCTACGGCTCCTCGCCCGGGCCCGCCCACAGTCTGGCCGACCCGCACCCCCGCCGCCCCCGGTTCTCAACCACCCGACGCCAGGTGGGCAGTTGGCGTAGACCGTACGTAGATCGCGCGTAGTTCGCCGTCCCGCCTCTGGCCTGCCGCGCGCCGTCGCGCTGTGCTGGAGGGACACCGTACTCACCGGACACAGCCGCACCGGAGTGCGCAGCCAGACCGGCAGCCCCGGCAGCGGCGGAATCGGGCGTGACATGACGGCACCGGACCCCTCATCCGCACCGGAACCCCCCTCCGCACCGGCCCGGAGCGCGGCCTCGGAGACCGCCACCGGGCGGGCCGAGCCGGGGGCGCCCTACACCGACCCCACCCTGGGCATCCCGGTCGCCACCTCCTGGCGCGGCGAGCCCCGCAACCGGCTGGTGACCATCGGCGACTCCCTCACCCAGGGCTTCCAGAACTGCGCGGCCTTCCAGACGGAGCTGTCGTACCCGGCGATCATCGCGCACGAGATGGGCTGGGCCGAACACTTCCGGTACCCCTCCTTCGACGGCTGCGGCGGCCTCCCGCTCAACCTGGAGATGCTGCTGCGCGACATCGAGGACCGCTGCGGACCGACGATCGACTGGTGGGACACCCCCTCGGCGCTGTTCCGGGCCCGCCGGTTCATGGACAAGGTGGAGGACTACTGGGAGCGCGGCGGTGGCTGCGCTCCGGCGACGAACACGGCCATCAACCACAACCTGGCCGTCTTCGGCTGGGATCTGCGGGACGCGCTGGACAAGTCGGCGGACGTGTGCCGCAAGATGATCGACACCCCGAG
Organism: Streptomyces sp. CA-250714; assembly: GCF_050936705.1. NCBI lineage: Bacteria > Bacillati > Actinomycetota > Actinomycetes > Kitasatosporales > Streptomycetaceae > Streptomyces > Streptomyces sp. CA-250714. The sequence goes on from NZ_JBNJMI010000001.1 coordinate 1,154,916, forward strand.
CGACGACCTGGTGCGGCAGGTGGTCGGCAGTCCGGGCGAGCGCGCCGCGCTGCGCACCCTCCCCACCCGGCCCCCGGCCGCCGGCGCGCTCACCCAGGTGACAGCGGCGGCGGCGCTGGGCGAGCAGACCGGCGGCACCCGGCACGGCGAGCACACCGAGGACGGCGAGCGGGAGGCGGACCCCGACCACGGCATCGAGACGCTGATCGTCTTCCTCGGCGCCAACAACGCGCTCTCCTCGGTCATCGAGCTCAAGGTTGTCTGGAGCGAGGAGGGCTACGACGATCTGCGCGAGAAGACCCGGTTCACCGTGTGGCGGCCCGAGCACTTCGCGGCCGAGCTGCGGCAACTGGCCGACGCCGTCGGGCAGATCAAGGCGCGGCATGTGATCTGGTGCACCGTCCCGCACGTGACCATCGCCCCCATCGCCCGGGGCGTGCGGGGCAAACAGGAGCCGGGGTCGCGGTACTTCCCGTACTACACCCGCCCATGGATCAGCGACAGCGCCTTCGACGCCGACCGCGACCCGCATCTGACCGGCGAGCAGGCGCGCGCGATCGACGCGGCCATCGACCAGTACAACGACGCCATGGCCGAGGCCGTGCGCACGGCGCGGCGCGCCGGGCGGGACTGGTATCTGCTGGACACCGCGGGGCTGCTGGACCGGTTGGCCTGCCGCCGCTACTTCGAGGACGAGGCGGCGCGGCCCGACTGGTGGACGCCGTATCCGCTCCCCCGCGAGCTGGCCGCGCTCGATCCGGTGCCCAACTCGCGGTTCCTGCTGAGCGACGGCGACCGGCGCAGCGACGGCGGGCTCTTCTCGCTGGACGGCGTCCATCCGACGACGGTCGCCTACGGCATCCTCGCCCAGGAGCTGATCGAGGTGATGCGCCGCGCCGGCGTGGAGTTCCGCACCCCCTACGGGGGCCGGCCGCGCACCGACCCGGTGCGGGTGGACTTCACCCGGCTGATGCGCCGCGACACCCTCATCAACCGCCCGCCGAACAACGTCACCTCGGGCCTGGATGCCATCGCCTGGGCCGACGAGGCACTGGACGTACTGGCCCGGGCACTGCGGTTCGGCCGCCGCCGAGGAAAGTAGGACGGCAGGTACCCGGACACCGGGAGGTACAGCAGTACGGGCAACGGGAGATGTGCCCGAACGGGACATCTCCCGGGCTCAGCTCCCGTTCCCGTACCGCACCAGCGCCCAGGCCAGACACCCGAACGCGGCCGTGTTGCAGACGGTACGGAGCAGGTTCCACCGGTTCCACGCGCCCTCGAAACGCTCGCGCAGCTCGGCCAGCCGCTCCGCGCTGTCCGGCAGACCGCCGGCGTCCAGCGCGTCGTTCAGCGGGACGTTGAACGCCATGGTGATCACCAGTACGGCGACGTACAGCACGGCCGCCGCCACGATCCACGGCACCGCACCCTTGCTGCCGCCACCCCACAGATGCAGCGCACCGGCGGCAACGATCAACAGCAGCGAACCGGCGAACAGCAGCAGGAACCAGCCGTTCAGGATGGCCGTGTTGATGCGCTGCATGCCCTCCACGAACGTCCTGTCCCCGGAGCGCCGCAGTCCTGGCATCACAGCAGCGGCGAAGCCGTAGTAGAGACCCGCGCTCAACCCGGTCAGCAGTACGGCGCCCATCAGCGACACCCCTTGCAGCACTCGCACACCCGTCCCCTCTCTGCCGTGCCCGCTCCACTCGGTCGGCGGGCCGTGCGTCCAGTCAACCGGGGACGGGGCCCGCGCCCCATGGTCGAGGCGCTCATCGGGATGTGCCGGCGTCGCACCCGCCACGCGTGGGATCAGTCGGTGAAAACCAGAAGATAACCGGCGCGCCGCTCAGGTTCGACAGTCGGATTTTGTCAAGGTCACTCTGCGTCATCTCGGGAGGCGGAGTCGTCCATGCCTGAATTTCCGGCACAGCGCACTGCACGATGCGGCAGCGAGTCTCGGGCGCTGACGACCGTCCTGCACCTCGCCCAGCCCGTCGAGGGTGGTGTGGCCAGCGTCGTCGCCGATCTCGCCGAGGCCCAGGTCGAAGCGGGACTGCAGGTCGTCGTGGCGTGCCCCGGGGGCGGCCGACTGCCGCACGCGGCGGCGACAGCGGGTGCCAGGACCGTACGGTGGTCCGCCGTCCGGGAGCCGGGCGCGGGCATCGCGGGCGAGGTGTACGGCGTACAGCGCCTGCTCCGTGCCGTACGTCCCGACCTGGTGCATGCGCACAGCGCGAAGGCGGGGCTCGCCGGGCGGCTGGCGCTGCGCGGCGCACTGCCCACCGTCTACCAGCCGCACGCCTGGTCCTTCGAGGCCGCCACAGGCCACACCGCGCGGCTGGCCCGGGCCTGGGAGCGATACGCGGCACGGTGGGCGGACCGGGTGCTGTGCGTGAGCGAGGCCGAACGGGCCATCGGCGCGGCGGCCGGAGTGCGCGCCCGATGGGCAGTGGTGCACAACGGGGTCGACACGGCGCGCTTCTCCGCACGCGGCGCACGGCAGGCGGGCGGGCCCACCACGCCGCTCACGGCGCGGCTCACAGCGCCGGGGGAGCTGCCGTCGTCACTGCCGGACCTCCCGCCGGCGCTGCGGGAGCTGCCGCCGTCGGCCGTGCTGGTGGCATGCGTCGGGCGGCTGTGTGAACAGAAAGGCCAGCGCACCCTGATGGCCGCCTGGCCGCGCGTGACGGCCCGGGTGCCGGACGCGCGCCTGGTGCTCGTCGGCGACGGCCCCGACCTGGAGGCGCTGCGCCGGATCGCTCCGCCCGGGGTGGTGTTCGCGGGCGCCAGTGACGCGGTGGCCGACTGGTATGCCGCCGCGGACCTGGTGGTGCTGCCGTCCCTGTGGGAGGGCATGGCACTGACCCCGCTGGAGGCGATGGCCTGCGGCTGCCCGGTGATCGTCAGCGATGTGGCCGGATCCCGCGAACTGCTGCCCCCCGGCCAGGAGACCAGCTGTCTGGTGCCGCCCGGCAGCCCGGATGCGCTCGCGGACGCCGTGGTACGGCTCGCGCTCGACCCCGAGCTGCGCGCCGAGTTGGCGGAGGCGGCCGTTGCACATGTACGGGCCCGCTTCGACGTGCGGAGCACGGCCGCCGCCGTGCTGGAGGTGTACCGGGAGGTGCTGCGGCAGCGGGGGACGACGGCGGCCGACCCGGTCGCTGAGGGGGCGGGTACGCGATGAGCGCGGACAGCCCCGGCAACGCCACAGGGCAGCAGAGCGCGTCCACCGGCCGGGCGCAGGCGGCTGCCCGGCGGGCCGCCCGCGCCGCCCCCGCCGCCCCCGTCGTACCCCGTCCGGTCTCCGGCGGGGGTTCCGGAGCACATGAGCCGACCGAGCACGACAGACAGCCGCCGGCCCCTCCGCCGCCCCCTTCGGTGCCGTCGGCACGTGGGCCGGTCCCGTCACCGCCCATGGCCACCGCCCGGCGCCACTGCGTGGCGGCCCTGCCGTTGGCCGCCGCCGATGTGGCAGCAACCGCGATCGCCGTACTGGCCTGCGCGGGCCCCAAGACGGCACCCCTGCTGCTGGCCCCAGCATGTGCGACGCTGTCCGCGCTGTGCGCGCGAGCCGGGCTCTACCGGCCGGGGATCGACCCGCAGGCGCTCGCCGAACTCCCCAAGCTCAGCAGGCGCGTTGTCATCGCCTGGTGCCTCGGGGTCACGGTGCTCGCGACTTGCGGACGCACCTGGGCGCTGAGCCTCAGCACCCTGCTGGCAGGTGTCGCCGGAAACGTGGCACTGGTGTGCACCGCCCGCGCCCTGGTGCACGGCGTGCGCCGCCACCGGGGGCGCCGCAGACCGCGCGCCGCACTGGTCGTGGGGCAGGACGAGACGGCGCGGGCGGTGACTGCCGCACTCGCGGAACGACCCCGGTACGGTCTGCGGCCCGTGGCGCTGGTGAAGCCCGACGGCGCAGCGGGCAGCTCCGACACGGACGGCACCTCGGACGCGAACCACGGAGCGGCGGGAAGCGACACCACCGGCCGGTCGGCAGTGCCCGTCGTCACCACACAGGAGGAAGTGGCGCGCGAGGTCGCCAGCGGAGCCGTCCAGGACGCCGTCTTCGTACGCCACCCCTGGGACGACCCGCACACCGCGGCGCTGGCCGGACTGCTGGGCGAGCGGGGAGTGACCGGCTGGCTGGTACGACCCGGCTGCGCGCTGGGCGCACACGGCGCACATGCCGCACCCGGCGTCCGCGGGTGTGCCGAGGCCCATCTGTGGGGGTTCTCCTGCCACCCTCTGGTGCTGGACTGCCCCCGGCCGCGCACCGGTCTGCGCAAGCGCCTGCTGGACCTCGCGCTGGCCGTCCCCGCGCTGCTGCTGGCGGCACCGGTAATGGCCGCCTGTGCGTTGGCGGTACGGGTACTGGACGGCCCGGATGTGCTGTTCCGGCAGGAGCGCGTCGGTCAGGACGGGCGCCCGTTCACGCTGCTGAAGTTCCGCACCGTACGGCCAACCGACGAGCACGAGGCGGCGACCCGGTGGACCGTCGAAGGCGACGCGCGCACCAGTCGCGTCGGCCGGCTGCTGCGGCGTACCTCGCTGGATGAGCTGCCGCAGCTGTGGAACGTACTGCGGGGCGATATGAGCCTGGTGGGGCCGCGGCCGGAACGCCCCTACTTCGTCCAGCAGTTCAGCCGACTGCACCCCGGCTACGCGCAGCGGCACCGCACCCCGGTCGGCATCACAGGGCTGGCGCAGATCCACGGGCTGCGCGGCGACACCTCCATCGCGGACCGGGCCAGGTTCGACAACCACTACATCGAGACATGGTCGCTGTGGCAGGACATCCGCATCATCTGCCGTACGGCGACCTCCTTCTTCCGTCCGGAGGGCCGGTGAGCGCGGCGGCCGGCAGCGCGGCACTGCCGGCGCGGACCGGCCGGGGACCGCTCGTGGGCCGGTTGCCGCGGGGCGGGCCGGTGGTACCGGTCGTGGCGACGGTGCTGCTGCTGTGCGCTCCGGCGGACCGGACGAGCCCGGGCGGCCACGGCGGTACGACCCTCGCGGACATGTGCTCGGGCGTGCTGGTGGTGTGGTGCGCGCTCAGGCTGCTGCGGGAGCGAAGTGCGGGGCGGCGTACGGCAGGCGGTGCGCCGCGCGCGCTGACACCGCTCGCCGCGGTGGTGCTCGGTGCACCAGCGGCGGCGTTCGCCGTGACGACCATCGCCTCGGCCGACCCTGCGGCGAGCCTGCCCGGTTTCGTGCGCTACCTCCAGCTCTTCGTCCTGGTGCCGGGCGCGGTGCTGCTGTCGCTGCGGGACGCGCGGGACGCCCGGCTGGTGTGCGCGGCGGTGGTGCTGCTGGCGCTGGTCCAGGGCGGGGTCGGCGTCGTACAGGCGCTCACCGGCACCGGCGCCTCCTACCAGGGCGACGACGTCCGCGCGGTGGGCACCTTCGGCGCACTGGACGTGATGGGCATGGCCACAGCCGTCTCGTACGGACTGGTGACGGCACTGGCCTGCGGCCTCAACCCGCCGCCGGGCGCGCCCAGATGGCTGCGCCCCTGCGCGCTGGGCTGCGCCACCGTACTCGTCGTACCGCTCGCCCTCTCCTACAGCCGGGGTGCCTGGATCGCGACGGCCGTGGCGTGTCTGCTGCTGCTCCTGCTGCGCGGGGTCCGTACGACGCTGTGTGTGCTCGCTGCGGCGACGGCCGTCGGTGTGGTGCTGGTGGGCGGCTTCGGGGTCGCCACGCGGGAGTTGGCCCAACGGGCCGGCAGCATCACCGAGGTCTCGAACGCGCCGGACCGCTCGGTGACGGACCGGTACGCCCTGTGGCGTGCGGCCGCCGGAATCTGGCGGCAGACGCCCGTCACCGGCGTGGGCCCCAAGGGCTTCCCCGAACACCGCGACGCACACGCCGCGTTGGAGCTCTCCTCCGGCAGTGACACGGCGGGCGCCGGAACGCCCTTCCAGCGGGAACCGCTGCTGTCGCCGCACAACATGTATCTGCTGGTGCTCAGCGAACAGGGCCTGGTGGGCACGGTGGCGCTCGTCGGCTCCTGGGGGGCGCTGCTGGTGTGCGCCCTGCGGCGGCTGCGCGACACCGGGCGCGGCGGTGCGGTCTCCCGCGCCGCCGACTGCGGCGCTGTTGCTGTCGGGCTGCTGGTGTGGCAGGGCGTGGATTTCCTGTACGGGGACATCGGCGGCCCCTCGACGGTGCTCACCGCATTGGTGCTGGGGCTGGCCACCTGGTGGGCGCTGTCACCGGTGGCGGACCCGGACACGGACCGGAGCCCCACCCGATGACCGGCCCCCGCCCGCACCCCGCCCCCGAGGCCCGGCAGACGGCCGGCGAGGAGTCGCCGCGGCTCGGGCGGTTTCTGGCGCGGGCCGCGGCGGTGACCGCGGGGCTCACCGCCGCGGGCTCGCTGTTCGGGTTGTTCCGGGATCAGGCCATCGCCACGCTGTTCGGCGCGGACGCCGACACGGACGCGTTCCTCGTCGCCTGGACCGTGCCGGAGCTGGCCGCCACCCTGCTGATCGAGGACGCCATGGCGCTGGTCCTGGTACCCGCCTTCAGCCTCGCGCTCTCCCGCCGGGCAGCCCGGGAGGCGGACGAGCAGACCCTGACGGATCGGACCGACCCCGTACGGGCGTTGGTCGCGGCGACCCTGACCCGGCTCTCGCTGGTGCTGGCCTGCGCCGCCGGGCTGCTGGCGCTGTGCGCGCCGTACGTCGTACGGCTGCTCGCGCCCGGTCTGCCAGACATCGGCACCGCGGTGGACTGTCTGCGGCTGACGGCGCTGACGGTGCTCACCTTCGGTCTTGCCGGGTACTTCAGTGCGGCGCTCCGTGCGCACCGGCACTTCGTGGCGCCTGCCGCGATCTACCTCGCCTACAACTGCGGTGTCATCGCGGTGATGTTCGCGGGACACGGCCTCCTGGGCGTACGGGCCGCGGCGCTGGGCGTCGCCGTGGGCGGGGCGCTGATGGTGCTCGTCCAACTGCCCGCGTTCCTGGCCAGGCTGCCCGACCGGCCGGGGCGAGCGGCGGGCCCGGCGGCGCACGCGGTACGGGAGCACGCGCGTACCGGTGCGCTCGTCGGCGTCAGGGTGCTGGCGCCGGTGGCCGCCTTCACGGTGAGCCGGCAGGCGCAGGTTTTCTTCGAACGCTTCATGGCCTCCTCGCTGCCCGCGGGTGCCATCTCGCACCTCAACTACGCGCAGAAGGTGGCCCAACTGCCGATGGTGCTGTCGCTGATGGTGTGCACCGTGACGTTCCCCGTCGTGGCGCGTGCCATGGCCGACGGCGACGCGGTGGCGGCCCGGCGGCGGGTGGAGCGCGATCTGACGCTGGCGGGCACCGTGGTGCTGCTGGGCGCCGCGTACGTCGTCGCCTGCGCTCCGCAGCTGGTCGGGCTGCTCTTCGAGCGCGGCGCCTTCGAGGCGCGGGACACGGCCGCGACCGCCGAGGTGATGCGGGTCTACAGCTGCGGACTGCTGGGGCACAGCATGGTCGGCGCACTGGTGCGCCCGTTCTTCTCCGGAAACCGTCCGCCCTGGTACCCGGCCGCCGCGATGGCCGCAGGACTGGCCGTGACGGTGGGCACCGGCGTGCCGGCTGCGGGCAGATGGGGCGTCCTGGGCATCGCCGGGGCCAACGCCCTGGGCATCACCCTCACCGCGGCGCTGCTGCTGCACGGGCTCGGCGCCCGGGTGGTGGCCATCGACGTGCGTCGGGTGGCGGGCGGGCTGCTGCGGCTGCTGGTGGCTGCCGGGGCCGCCGCCGTCGCGGGCTGGGCCGCCGCCGCGCTCTGCTCCGCACCCCTCACCGGGGCCGTCGTGGGCGGGACCGTCGTGCTCACCGGCTTCCTGGCCGTCGGGCTGCTGGTGGGAGCGCCGGAGCTGCCGCGCCTGTTCGCCGCCGTCGACCGGAGGATTCCGTATGCCCGCTGACGCCCGTGCCAGAACTCCCTGGCTGCTGATGTACCACTCGGTCGCCGAGGACGCCGAGGACCCGTACCGCATCACCGTCTCGCCCGCGCGGCTGGAGCGGCAGTTGCGCTGGCTGCGCGACCGGGGGCTGCGAGGGGTGGCTGTCGGACAGCTGCTGCGGGCCCGCGCGGCACGGCGGTGCGGCGGCCTGGTGGGGCTCACCTTCGACGACGGATACGCCGACTTCCTGACCGCCGCGCTGCCGCTGCTGCGCCGGTACGAGTGCACCGCGACCGCGTTCGTACTGCCGGGGCGGCTGGGCGGCGACAACGCCTGGGACGAACTCGGCCCGCGCAAGCCGCTGCTGGACGCCGACGGGATCCGGGCCGTTGCCGCGGCGGGCATGGAGGTCGGCTCGCACGGACTGGTGCACACCGACCTGACCACGGCCGACGACGCCACTCTGGAGCGCGAGACGGCGGACAGCCGCAGCCTGCTGACGGAGCTCACCGGGACGCCGCCGGCCGGGTTCTGCTATCCGTACGGGACGCTCGACAGCCGCACCGTCGCAGCAGTGCGCGCAGCCGGCTACACGTATGCGTGCGCCATCGATCCCGGCCCGCTCACCGGAATGCACGCACTGCCGCGCGCCCACATCGACGCCCGGGACACCTCCGTACGGCTGTATCTGAAGAAGGTGCTGCACCCGCTGCGCCGTGCACCGCTGCCAGCCGAAACCGTCTCCGCGGACGGGGGACGCGGATGAGGGTGCTGCACATCATCACGGGGCTGGGCGTCGGCGGCGCGGAGGAGCAACTGCGGCTGCTGCTACGCCACTTGCCCGCGCACGGTGTGCACGGCGAGGTCGTCACGCTCACCACGCCGGGCGCGGTCGGGGAGGGCATCCGTGCCGACGGCACCCGAGTGACCCACCTGGGTATGACGGGCAACCGCGATCTGTCCGCGCTGCCCCGGCTGGTGCGGCTGGTGCGCCGTGGCGGCTACGACCTGGTGCACACCCATCTGTACCGGGCCTGTGTGTACGGCAGGATCGCGGCCCGGCTGGCAGGTGTGCGCACAGTGGTGGCCACCGAACACTCGCTGGGCGCCGACACGCTGGAGGGCCGCCCCCTCTCCCCCGCGGTCCGCGCCCTCTACCTGGCCACCGAGCGGCTCGGCACCACCACCGTCGCCGTCTCCGGCACGGTCGCCGGGCGGCTGCGCCGCTGGGGCGTACCCGCGGCACGGCTGTGCACGGTGCCCAACGGCGTCGATGCCACCCGCTTCCGCTTCGACCCCTGCGTCCGCGCCGCTGTACGGCAGCAACTGGGCCTGGCACCGGGGGCGTTCGTGGTGGCCGGAGTCGGCCGGCTGGTGCCGGGCAAGCGTTTTGACGCGCTGCTGGACGCCGTCGCCGCACTGCCCGAGGCGCGGCTGCTGCTGGCCGGTGACGGCCCGGAGCGCCCCGCCCTGCACGCCCGTGCGGCGGCGCTGGGCATCGCGGACCGCGTACTGCTGCTGGGCGCGTGTTCGGGCGGACTCGGCGCGGCGCCGCCCGGCGGTCCGGCGCTGGACGTGCCCGGGGTGCTGGCCGCCGCGGACGTGTTCGTCTCGCCGTCCGCCGAGGAGTCCTTCGGGCTGGCGGCGGTCGAGGCGCTCGCCGCCGGGCTGCCCGTGCTGTATGCCGCCTGCCCGGCGATCGAGGATCTGCCGCCCGAACTGGCCCCGGGCGCCCGCCGATTCAACGCCGCACCGGGCGGGCTGGCCGACGCGCTGCGGGCTGCGCGGGCCGCCGGAGCGGCGCGGCTGCCGGTGCCCCCGGTGGTCCGCCACTACGACATCGCGCACTGCGCGGAGCGGCTGGCGCGGGTCTACCGCACGGCACTCGGCACCCGCACGGGCGGCGAGGCCGCACCCACCAGCGGGCGGCACGCCCCTCTCCCCGTGCCCTCCCCCTCCCCCATGACAGCCCCCTGACGACGAGGTGAGTTCCATGTCCAAGGCCGCACCGGGAAAGGCGGCACCGGCCTCCGAGAAAGCGGCGGAAGCGGCCGACCCCGACGCCGCGACAGCCCCCGCGGACACCGCGCCGACAGCGCGGCGACGGCGCAGGCCGGGCCGGGTGCCCGGGTGGTGGCCGCTGCCCGCGTGCGTGACGCTGGGCGTGCTGGGCGGGGCGGCGTACGCGACCGCCGCGGAGCCACGGTATGAGGCGACCAGCTATGTGCTCGTCTCCCCGCGTGCGCACACGGAGGCGGCATCGGCCCTCGGCTATGCGCAGGCGTACGGGAAGATCGCCACGGACGCCGTCGTGCTCGGCGCCGCGGAGGCCGGCTCCGGGCTGCCGCGCGGTGCGCTGCGGTCCCATGTACGTGCCGCCGCCTCACCAGACGCGCCGATGGTACGGATCACCGGCAGCGCGCCCCGGGCGGGCAAGGCGGCCGACTACGCCGACGCTGTTGCCCGCTCCCTCACCGGCACGGCGCGGAAGTCGGCCCGGAGCACCGGAGTCCGGCTGACCGTCGTCTCGCACGCGGTGCCGTCCACCGGGCCGGTCTCCCCCTCGCTGCCGATCGCCCTGTCGGTGGGCGCGAGCGCGGGCGGGCTGCTCGGCGGGCTGGCGCTGCTGGCCCGCCCGCAACGGTCCGGGCAGGCCGGCACCGCCACCGTGCCGGCGCCCACCGCCGGCGAGGACGACGCGGCAACGGCCGACGACACCGGTACGCCAGCCCGGCCCGCGGCGGAGCTGGAGGAGGCACGATGACGTCACCGCTGCCGCCACCCACCCGCCGCAGGCTGGCCGGGCCCGTGCTCTCACCATGGCGCGGCGGGCGGGGCGACGCCTCCGGGCAGCCGCCGGTCCGACTGACGGCGACCCTGTGCCGGGCCGAGGAGCAGTTCGCCGCGCTGGCCGGCGACTGGGACGGGCTGCGCGCCCGCAACCGGTCGGCGACCCCGTTCCAGAGCCATGCCTGGCTGTGGTCGTGGTGGCGGTCGTACGGGCGGCGCGGCAGGCTGCGCGTCGTTCTGGTCCGGGAGAACGGCCGCCTGGTCGCCGCCGCTCCGCTGATGCTCGTACACCGGCCGCTGCCCGCGCTCGTCACTCTGGGCGGCACCATCTCCGACTACCAGGACGTACTGCTGGACGACAGCTGTCCGCGAGCGGCCGGGGCGCTGGCGCGCGCCCTCTACGTGGCCACCCGCAGCGCCGTTCTCGATCTGCGCGAGGTGCGCCCCGGCGGCGCCGCGGAGCGGCTGTACGCGGCCTGGCCGGGCGTCAGCAGATGTCTGGCCGACTCGTCCTGCCTGGAGCTGCCCGGCATCCCGATGGAGGAGATGCTGCGCCGGCTGGCACCGGCCGGCGCCAAACGCACCCGCCGCAAGCTGCGCCGTATCGACGAGCTGGGCATCGAGTTCCACGACGTGGCAGGAGAGCGGGTGCCCGACGCGGTGCGCACCATGTTGCGGCTGCACGAGCGGCAGTGGCGCGGCAGGGGTGTCACGCCCGAGCATCTGCGGTCCCGGTTCGGTGCGCATCTGGTGCGCGCCACCGAGGCGTTGGTGGCCACCGGGGACGCCGCGGTGACCGAGTACCGGATCGGCGGCCGGATCGTCGCCTGCGATGTCGCCTTCACCTCGCCGGATCTGGTGTGCGGCTATCTGTACGGGGCCGACCCGCGGCTGCGCGAGCAGCGGGTGGACATCGCGACCATGCTGCTGCGGCACGACGCCCACTTCGCGTCCACCACCGGCCGCGGCACGCTGAGCCTGCTGCGCGGCACCGAGCCGTACAAGCTGCGATGGCGGCCGGTGACCGCCGTCAACCGGCGCTATCTGCTGGCCCGTCGGGAGCTGTCACCCGCGATGGAGTTGCTCGCCGCGCAGGTGGCCGCCCGCATGCGGGCGGCCAGTGTGGTTCGGACTCTGCGGGGGCGCCGGTGACGGCGGTACAGCAGCCGGGCCGGGCTCGGGGTGTTCCGGTAAGGGGGTGCCCCTGTTCGTCGACTGCGGGCTGCGGGTCAGTTGTGGCTGGGCGCGCAGTTCCCCGCGCCCCTTCGGGGCGCAACCCCGCAAGATCCGCGGGGCAAGTCCTAACCCGCCAGGGGGCGCAGCCAGTCGAGGCGGACGCAGTAGTCGCCGATGCCGAAGCACCGCTCCCACCACGGCTGCGGTTCGGCGGACAGCGCCATTCTGTACGTCGCCGAGGAGGCCACGTTCCCGCGGCACTGCCACACCCCGTGCGGGCAGTAGTCGCTGATCGTCTGGTAGAGCGGCTTGTGCCGGTGCATCCAGGCGAGCATCCGGCGGACGTACTCCGCGTTGTCGCCGTTGCGGAACAGCCCCCACTCCGGGTACGAGACGGGCTTGCGGTGCCGGGCCGCGAAATCGACGTGCGCCGCCAGTCCGTACGGTTCGCGCACCTGCTCCTCGAAGGGCATGCCCTCGGGCTGGTCGTAGGCGTCCATGCCGAGCACGTCGACCACGTCGTCGCCCGGGTAGCAGCGGGTCCAGGGCACCGCGTCCCGGCCGCGGCTTGGTGCGAAGTCGAACCGGAACCGCTGGCCCGGCACGGCGCGCATGGTGGCCACGATCCGGCGCCAGTACGCCTTCCAGGCCGCCGGGTCGGGACCGCAGCGGTGCGTGTAGGTGGTGCCGTTCATCTCCCAGCCCAGTACCAGGACGGTGTCCGCGAGGTGCTGCCGTACCAGCCGCCCGGCCAGCGTGCGGTAGTGGCCGTCGAAGTGTCCGCCCGCTCCCTTGCGCAGCAGTGCGCGCACCCGCGCGTCGGACAGCCCGGCCTCGTTGTGGTCCGCCATCGGCACGTTCAGCACCAGCAGCCGCTCGTCCTCCTCACGCCGCCAGCGCGCCCACGGCTCCAGGAAGCCGGGCCGTCCCTCGATGTCGGTCCACAGACGGCCGGGCAGGTAGGTGTGCCCGGCGCGCAGCCGGGTGCCGCCCAGCCAGCGCTCCATACCCCGGATCCGGCGCACCCCCTCGGGACCGGAGCCGAGGAACGCCCCCACGCGGGGCTCGGCGGCGGAGGCCGGAGCGGCGGCACCGGCGGAGGCCGGAGCGGAGGGACCGGCGGAGGCCGTGGCGCCGGACAGCACGGGCGGGGCAGCGGCAGCGGACGCCGGCGGAGTACGGGCGGTGCGCTCGCCCGGTGCGGAGCCGGGGCCCTGCAGGGCGCTGGGCAGCACGGTGCAGGAGGCCAGCAGCCCGGCGGTGAGGGCGCCGCCGCACAGGAGCGCCCCGATCCGCTCGCGTCTGTGGCTCCGCATGGCTCCTCCTGGCCGCCCTCGGGCAGTTGCCCGCCCGCGAGCCGTTGTCCGCCACCCGTGGCCCTTGGCCGCTCCCGGGCGTTGTCCGGTCATCCGCAGGTACGGATTGCCGATGATCCGTCAGCGGAATTGTCGCCCCGCACACCCGCCCCACGTCTGAAGGACATGCCCCCCATGCCGTCGTTCGCCACGGACGTTCCCGCGCTGCTGCTGCGCCTCGATCCGAACCCGTACCACCACGGCACCCTGGGCGCCGCCCGGTCGCTGGGGCGTGCGGGGCTCGAGGTGCACGCCCTGCTCGGCTCCACGGGCGGCCCCGTGACCAGGACCCGTTTTCTGCACCGGGTGCACACCCCACCGCACACAGCTGCACGCCTGGGCGGGTCAGGCGGGTGCGGGGCACTGCCCGACGCGGAACTGGAGCGCCTGCTGCTCGATGTCTCCGACACGGTCGGCAGGCCCGCCGTGCTCGTTCCGCTGGACGACCACGGGGCGATCGCCACGGCGCGGCTGGCGCCCCGGCTCGCCGGGCGCTATCTGCTGCCCGCTGTCGAGCCGGGGCTGCCCGCCCGGCTGGCGGACAAGGCCGAGCTGGCCGCCGTGTGCGCACGCGCCGGGATCGCGCACCCCACCACCGTGCTGCCCGGCAGCGCCCGTGAGGCGGTCCGCGAGGCGGTCGCGCTGGGCCTGCCGGTGGTGGCCAAGTGGAGCCGCCCCTGGCTGCTGCCGCCCGGTCTGCGCAGCGTCGTACTCGTCCGGACGGAGGCGGAAGCGGCGCGCCTGTTCCAACGGTCCGAAGAGGCAGGAAGCGCCCTGCTGTTGCAGCGCCGGCTGCCGGACGCGCCGGGAGCCGACTGGTTCTTCCACGGATACGCGGCCGAGGGCGGCCGGTGTCTGCTCGGCGGTGCCGGGCGCAAGGAGCGCTCGTGGCCGCCGCACACGGGACTGACGGCCGTCGGCAGCTGGCTGCCCAACCCGTCCGTCGAACAGGCGGCGGCCCGGCTGACGGCGGCGTTGGACTACCGCGGCATCCTCGACCTCGACTTCCGGCGCGACCCGGCGACGGGCGTCCACCATCTGGTGGATTTCAACCCGCGGCCCGGCGCACAGTTCCGGCTCTTCACCGACGGCGCGGGGCTGGACGTGGTCCGGGCCCAGCATCTGCATCTGACAGGGCGCGCCATGCCCCGGGCAGCTGTCGGCCGGAGGCGGGGGGAGTCGCGCGGCGGCCCCGGCCGGGTCTTCGTCGTGGAGAACTACGCGCTGCTCGCCACGCTGCTGGGCCCGCCTCCGCCGGGACCGGAAGGCGCGGCCATGGCGCGCGGGCCGGTGGAGCGTGCCTGGTTCGCCGTCGACGATCCCGTGCCCTTCGCCGCGATGGCCGGGGGGTGGGTGGGGCGCTGTCTCGGCAAGGGCCTGCGCGCCATATGTCTCCGCGCAGCCGCACGACAGACCAAGCCCTCACCGCACACAGAGAGAAGGAACCCATGTACGACCTCGTAGTGGTGGGCGCCGGCCCCTACGGACTGTCCATCGCCTCGCACGCCGCCACGGCGGGGCTGCGCCTGCGGGTGCTCGGCAGACCGATGGCTTCCTGGCGGGACCACATGCCGCGCGGCATGCTCCTCAAGTCCGAGCCGGGCGCCTCAGCCCTCTCCGACCCGGACGGTGCCCACACCCTCACCGCCTACTGTGCCGACCGGGGTATCGAGGTGGGGCACGGCCGTCCGCTGCCGCTGGACACCTTCATCGAGTACGGCACCTGGTTCGGCCGGCATGCGGCGCCGCCCGTCGAGGAGATGGCCGTCACGCGTGTCGCCCCGCATCCCTCGGGTTTCCGGATCAGGACGGCGCAGGGCGAGCAGCTCACGACGCGGGCCGTGGCGCTGGCCATCGGCTTCATGCCGTTCGCGCACCGGCCCGACGTACTGCGCGGACTCCCCGCCGATCTGGTCTCGCACAGCACCCACCACCGCGATCTGAGCCGGTTCCGGGGCCGCCACGTCACGGTGGTCGGCGCCGGGCAGGCCGCGCTGGAGACCGCGGCACTGCTCGCGGAGGCCGGCGCCGAGCCCCAGGTGGTGGCCCGCGCGCCCCGTATCAACTGGAACGCGCCGCCACAGCCGCTGGAGCGCGGCCGGCTCACCGCGCTGCGTGACCCGCACAGCGCGCTGGGCACCGGCTGGCCGACGTGGGTGTGGTCCCGGCAGCCCGGCGCGGTACGGCGGCTGCCCGCGCCCGTACGACTGCACATCGCCCGGCACGCCCTCGGCCCGGCGGGCGCCTGGTGGTTGCGGGAGCGGTTCGAGCCGGACGTACCGGTGCTGCTGGGGCACACCATCACGGCAGCGGACCGTACGACCGGCATCGGCAGCGTCGGTGGCGGGCCGGGCAAACGGCTGCGGCTGTGGCTGAGGGCGACGGACGGTACGGCGCGGACGCTGGAGACCGACCATGTGGTCGCCGCCACCGGTTTCGTCCCCGACCTGTTCCGGCTCGGGCTGCTGGACTCCACGCTGCGGGAGACCCTGCGCCGGGTCGGCAACAGCGGTGCGCCGTGGCTGACGCAGGACTTCGAGTCCTCGCACCCGGGGCTGTTCTTCGCGGGGCTGCTGACGGCACCGTCCTTCGGCCCCGCGATGCGCTTCGTACACGGGGCCACATTCACGGCACCTCGCTTGGTCGCGGGCGTCTGCCGCCATGTGGCCGCACGGCGCCCCGCGGAGGCCGTCGGCGCGGCGCCCACCGCGCGGGTGGCGGTGCCGCGGTCCGGCACCGCGGAGCCCGTCGCGGGGGACGCCGAAGTGGAAGGCCGCGAGGTGAGGGCCGCTCGATGACACGGTGTGGCCAGGGGCTGCCCCTGCCCGGCGCTTGCAGACTGCGGAAGCGTTGTGGCTTGTCGCGCAGTTCCCCGCGCCCCTTACGGGGCGCGTCCGCGTCCCCCTGCTGCGCTTGGGAGGTCTGCGCCTGAGGCGCAGGGCTGGCAAGCGCAGCCCCCCTTGCCGGGCAAGCGTCAGGTGAGCAGCGCCGTCAGTTCCGTCACGCCGGCGGGAGCCCTCAGCAGTGTGCCCTCATCGGTGTGACGGGACGTCACATCGGCTCCCTCCGGAGCATCCGCACGGGCGCCAACGAGCAGCAGGTGCCACGGTCCGGGCGCCCCGGTGGCCTCGGCGGTGATCCGCTGCCCGTGCCGCCGGGTGCGGAAGACAGCGTCGGCGGCGCGGGGACGCGGCACCCGCGTGGTCACCGTGGCCCCGTCAGCAAGACGGTAGGCCCGCAGCGTGACCCCGTGCGCCCAGTCATAGTCGGCGCACCCGTCCCGCTCCCCGTACGGCAGCACCGCGCCACCGCGCACCAGCAGCGGCAGGCTGTCGAAGCCGTGCTGTTCGCGGCGCCAGCCGGGGCCGGATATCCGTTCGCCGGACAGCAGATGGGTCCATTCGCCGTCCGGTACGTAGTACTCGACGGTGCCGTCGGTGGTGAAGACCGGTGCCACCAGCAGGTCGTCGCCGAGCATGTACTGCCGGTCGAGGGTGTGGCAGGCGGGGTCGTCGGGGAACTCCAGCAGCATGGCGCGCATCACGGGGGTGCCGTGCTCGGCGGCCTGCTGCGCCGCGCGGTAGAGGTAGGGCATCAGCCGGTGCTTGAGTTTGGTGAACTCGCGGGTGACGGTGACGGCTTCCTCGTCGTAGGCCCACGGCACCCGGTAGGACGTACTGCCGTGCAGCCTGCTGTGCGAGCTGAGCAGCCCGAACTGGACCCAGCGTTTGAACAGTTCGGGAGCGGGGTCGCCCTCGAAGCCGCCGATGTCGTGGCTCCAGAAGCCGAATCCGGACAGTCCGAGGGAGAGCCCGCCGCGCAGCGACTCGGCCATGGCACCGAACGTCGACTCGCAGTCGCCGCCCCAGTGGACGGGGTACTGCTGGCCGCCGGCGGTCGCGGAGCGGGCGAAGAGCACGGCGTCGCCCGCACCGCGCTCCTCGGTGAGGGTCTCGAAGACGGTGCGGTTGTACAGCTGGGTGTAGTAGTTGTGCATCCGCTCGGGGTCGGAGCCGTCGTGCCAGACGACATCGGTGGGCACCCGCTCGCCGAAGTCCGTCTTGAAGCAGTCGACGCCCTGCCCGAGCAGCCCGCGCAGCTTGTCCGCGTACCATGCGCGCGCCCCGGGGTGGGTGAAGTCGACCAGGCCCATGCCCGCCTGCCACAGATCCCACTGCCATACGCTGCCGTCCGGCCGC
The DNA here is from genome assembly GCF_050936705.1 of Streptomyces sp. CA-250714. NCBI lineage: Bacteria > Bacillati > Actinomycetota > Actinomycetes > Kitasatosporales > Streptomycetaceae > Streptomyces > Streptomyces sp. CA-250714. Next base: position 1,172,327 of record NZ_JBNJMI010000001.1, read on the forward strand.
CGTACGAGGTAGCCGAGTCGGGCGGCCTCGTCGAACAGGGGGGACTTCTGGGCGATGTACGGGTTGATCCATACGCAGATCCGCAGGCCGTGCTCCTCCTTGAGCCGCCGCAGCATGCCCTCCGGGTCGGGGAAGACCTCCGGGTCCCAGGCGAAGTCGCACCACTGGTAGGCGCGCATCCAGAAGCAGTCGAAGTGGAAGACGCCCAGCGGGATGTCGCGTTCGGCCATGCCGCGTACGAAGCCGCGCACGGTCTCCTCGTCGTAGGAGGTGGTGAAGGACGTGGAGAGCCACAGTCCGAACGACCAGGCCGGGGGCAGTGCGGGGCGGCCGGTGAGCGCGGTGTAGCGGTCGAGGATCTCCTTGGGGCCGGGTCCGTGGATGACGTAGTACTCCAGCGTCTGGCCCTCGACGCTGAACTGCACCTGGCCGACGGCCTCGGAGCCGACCTCGTAGGACACCTTGCCGGGGTGGTTGACGAAGACGCCGTAGCCGCGGTTGGTGAGGTGGAACGGGACGTTCTTGTACGCCTGTTCGCTGGCGGTGCCGCCGTCCGCCTGCCAGATGTCGACGCTCTGCCCGTTGCGGACGAACGGGGTGAAGCGCTCGCCGAGCCCGTACACCAGCTCACCGACACCGAGGGAGAGCTGCGCGAGGGAGTGGTGGGCGCCGTCGGGGGCCGTTGTGGCGTAGCCGGTGCCGCGTGCCTCGACGGAGGTGAGGGTGCGGCCGTCGGCGGTGAACTCCAGCCGGTACGGCGCTGCTGTGTCGACCCGCAACGACAGGCTGCCGCCGGCCAGTTCGAGCAGGGTGCCATCCCGGGTGACCTTGCCCGCCGCGGCGTCGTTCTGGCCGGAGCCCAGCGCGAAGTGCGGGCCGCGGTCCAGGGTGCCGGCGTGGTGGGTGGCGCGGACGCCGATCACGCCCTCGGCGGGTGAGAAGCACTCGACGGTCAGCAGTGGCCCGTTGAGGGTGTCGCCCCGGTGCCGGACGTGCCGTACGGGGGCGTAGAGGGTGAAGCGGTCGTCGTGGACGCGGGTGTCGGCGATCTCGGTGGCGTACGACGCCTGGACGCCGTCGCGCATCAGCCAGTAGCCGTCGGTGAACTTCATCGGGCGGCCTGCTCTCCGGTGTGCTGTGCGGTGGATATGTGGTGCCGGGTGCGGTCGTGGTGGTGGGCGGCGATCAGGTCGCGGTACCAGTGGTAGCTGTCCTTGGGGATGCGTTGCTGGGTCGGGTAGTCGACGCGGATCAGGCCGAAGCGCCGGCCGTAGCCGCGCGCCCATTCGAAGTTGTCCAGCAGCGACCACACGTAGTAGCCGCGAACGTCGACGCCGGCGCGGATCGCGTCGGCCACGGCAGTCAGGTGGTCGCGCAGATAGTCGATGCGGTCGGTGTCGTGCACCCGCCCGTCGGGGGAGACGGTGTCGGCCTCGGCGGAGCCGTTCTCGGTGATCAGCAGCGGCGGCAACGCCGGGTAGCGCGCCGTCAGGTCCGTCAGCAGGTCGGTGAAGGTGGGCGGGTCGACGGGCCAGCCCATGGTGGTGTGCCGGACGTCGTCGCGGGCGCACTCGGCGACCCGGATGTCGGTGGCCGTACGGGTCACCGGGTCCGGGTCACGGTGGGGCGCGGCGGTGAGGGTGATCGGGCGGTAGTAGTTGATGCCGAGGAAGTCCAGCGGGGCGCCGATCAGCTCCAGGCCGCCCTCCTCGCGCCAGGAGCCGTCGGCCATCGGCCCCCAGGCCTCTGCCTCACCACGCGGATAGCGCCCGGCGAACAGCGGGTCGAGCCAGGTCTCGTTGTGCAGTGTCTCGGCCCGCCGTACGGCCTCGCGGTCGGCCACCGAGTCGGTGGCGGGCAGCAGCCGGTCGGGGTTGAGGGTGATGCCGACCTCGGCCACACCTGCCGCGCGCAGGGCGCGGACGGCGAGGCCGTGCCCGACCAGCAGCTGGTGCGCGGCGGCGAGGGCTCCGCGCCCCTCCCGGGCGCCGGGTGCGTGCCGGCCGGTGGCGTAGCCCAGAAAGGCGGCGCAGAACGGCTCGTTGAGGGTGATCCAGCGGGGAATCCGGTCGCCGAGCCGGGCGGCGACCAGAGCCGCGTACTCGGCGAAGCGCTGCGCCGTCTCCCGCACCCGCCAGCCGCCCCGGTCCTCCAACGCCTGTGGCAGGTCCCAGTGGTAGAGCGTGGCGGCGGGACTGATGCCCGCGGCGAGCAGTTCGTCGGTCAGCCGGTCGTAGAAGTCGAGGCCGCGCTGGTTGGCGGGCCCGGTGCCGGTGGGCTGGACGCGCGGCCAGGCGATGGAGAAGCGGTAGCTGTCCACGCCCAGCTCCTTCAGGAGTGCGACGTCCTCGCGGTAGCGGTGGTAGTGGTCGCAGGCCACGTCACCGGTGGCGCCGCCCTCGATCCGCCCGGGCTCGCGGCAGTAGGTGTCCCAGATGGAGGGGCCGCGCCCGTCCTCGTCGTGGGCTCCCTCGATCTGGTAGGCGGCGGTGGCGGCCCCGAAGACGAAGTCCGCTGGAAGCGCGGGGAAGGCGTCGCTCATTTGACCGACCCGCCCGTGATCCCGGCGGCGATGTACTTCTGTGCGACGACCAGCAGGACCGCCGCGGGCACGGCGGACAGCACGGCGGTGGCCATGACGGCACCCCAGTCGCTGACGTGGGCGCCGACGAACTGGTAGATGCCGAGCGTGACCGGCTTGACGTCGTCGGTGGTGTTGAGGGTGAGGGCGAACATGAAGTCCGACCAGGCGAACAGGAAGGTGAACAGCCCCGCTGTGATGAGTGCGTTGCGGCTCATCGGCAGCACCACGCGGACGAACGCGGTGAACCGGTTCGCACCGTCCACCAGTGCCGCCTCCACCACCTCGCCGGGGATGGAGACCATGAAGGCGCGCAACAGCACGATGGAGAACGGCAGCCCGAGCGAGGCGTCGGCCAGGATCAACCCCAGGTAGGAGTTGACCAGCCGGAGTTCCGCGTAGGCGCTGTAGAGGGCGTTGGCGATGACGATGCCCGGCACCATCTGGGTGATGAGCGTGGTGAAGACGACGGCACGGCCGCCGCGCAGCGAGAACTGCGCGAGCCCGTAGGCGGCGGGCGCCGCCAGCGCCAGGCAGACCGCGACGGCGCCCAGCGCCACCACGAGGCTGGTGAGCAGGGAGCCGCCCTGGCTGTCCAGCGCCGCACGGAAGCTGTCGAGCCCCGGCGAGGTGGGGAACCAGTCCACCGCGATGCCGGAGGACGGCTGGAGCGCGGTGACCAGCATCCAGTAGACGGGGAAGAGCAGCACGGCGAGGATCAGCAGCGCGGCCGCGGTGTTCCAGGCACCGCGCACCCGGCGAGCGGTGCCAGGGCCGGTGGTGCGGGCGGGGTTCGGGGGCATGGTGCTCACTTCCCGTTGCCGAAGTCGGCGCGGTTGGCACGCAGGTAGAGCACCGCGAAGACCGCGCTGATCAGGATGAGGACATTGCCGACGACGGCGCCCTGGCCGAAGTCGAGGCGCAGGAACGACATCTGGTAGGTGACGGTGCCCAGGGTCTGGGTGGCGTCGGCGGGGCCGCCCGAGGTGAGGGCGAGGATCAGATCGAGGATCTTCACGGTGGACATGAAGCCCAGGACGAGCACGACGGTGATCACGGGCCGCAGCATCGGCAACGTGACGGAGCGGAAGACCCGCCACGGCCCGGCGCCGTCCAGCGAGGCCGCCTCGTACAGATCCCGCGGGATCTCCTGGAGGCCGCCGTAGAGGATGACCATGTTGAACGGGATGCCGATCCAGATGTTGACCAGCACCGCCGCCAGCAGCGCCACATCGGGGCTGGTCAGCCAGGGCACGCCGCCGTCCGTCAGACCCAGCGTCCGCAGGGCCGCGTTGAGGACGCCGTGCTCCTGGTCGAGGATGCGCCGCCACACCACGGCCGCCACCACCATCGGCACCAGCCACGGCAGCAGCAGTACGGCCCGTATGAAGCGGGAGAGGCGGAAGCGGCGGGAGAAGAAGACGGCCAGCGCCAGCCCGAGGGTGAACTGGCCCAGCAGTGAGCCCACCGTGAACAGCGCCGTGTGCCACAGCGCGTCGGTGAACAGCGGATCGGAGAAGACGGCCCGCCAGTTGTCGAGGCCGTTGAAGGGTGCCTCGCCGGTGAAGTACGTCGTGGGCGTGTAGTGCTGGAAGCTCATCAGCACGTTGCGCACCAGCGGGTAGCCGAAGAAGGCGGTCATGTAGAGCAGCGCGGGCGCGATGAAGAGCCAGCGCAGCAGTGCGGTACGACGTCCGCCGGTCCGGCCGCGGGCGACCGCTCCGGAGCCACCTGCGGCCGGTGCGGAGACGGACGGAGCTGTGACAGTGCTCATGCTGGGCTCCTCACTCCCCCGCCGTCGCCTGCCGCTGAGCACGGCGCAGGGCCGCCTCCGGGCTGCTGCCGCCGGTGAGTACGGACTGGAAGGCGCCGGCGAGCGCGTCGCTCACCGCGGGCCAGCGGGTGCCGACCTGCGCGGTGCGGGAACGCGCCGTGGTCACCAGGTCGGCGAACGGGGCGAGCTTCGGGTTCTGTTTCGCGTACGTACGCGCTGCGGCGGCGCGGGTGGGGACGTTGTTGACGGCCTCGCCCCAGTCGAGCTGGTTGCCCGGGGTGTTGAGGCAGTTGAGGATCTTGGCGGCGTTCTTCTCGCGCTCGCTGTCGTCGCTCTTGGGGACCGTCATCACGGTGCCGCCGACCGGCGTTACGGCCTTGCCACCCGCCTCGGGGACCGGGAACCTGGCGACGGCCCAGTCCACCTTGTGCTGCGCGTCCAGCACCGGCACCTGCCAAGGGCCGTTGATCATCATGGCGGCGCGGCCCGCGATGAACTGGTCGTTGACGTCCTGCTGGTTCCAGTTGACGACGGCCTTGGAGACGGACTTGTCCGCCACCATGTCCTTCCACAGCCGCAGCGCCGCCTGCCCCTTGCCGCTGTCCAGCCGCGCCTCGTCACCGCCCGCCGACCAGAAGAACGGCAGGAACTGGTAGACACCGTCGGCGTTCGGGCTGGCACTGAAGGCGAGCCCGTAGGTGCCGCGCCCGGAGAGTTTCTTCGCCACCCTCCGCAGCTCGTCCCATGTCCGGGGCACCGCCACGCCCGCCTTCTTCAGCAGCTTCGGGTTGTAGTACAGCGCCAGGGAGTTCACGGAGCGCGCGATGCCGTAGCGGGTGCCCTCGTAGGAACCGAGGGAGACACCGCTGCGCGACAGCCCGGAGGTGCGCACCCCGAGATCCCGCAGTTCGCGCAGCCCTCCCGTCTGCGCGAACTGCGGCAGCTCGGACCCGTCGAGTTCAAGGATGTCGGGCAGCGAGTGCGAGGACGCCATCCGCAGCGCCTTGGAGGACACCTGATCGGCAGGCACGCTGTTCTGCTCCACACGCAGCCCGAACTTCTTCCCACAGCGATCGAAGAACTTCTGGTTCTTGGTGTGCTCGGCCGTATCGGTGGCCGAGTTGAGCACGGTGACGGTCCCGGGCTCGGGCGTAGCAGCACACCCGGTGAGCCCGAGAGCGACCGTCACCCCCGCCGTCAACGCGGCGAGTACGGGGCGCATTTGCATGGGGACACATCTCCATTTCGGTACGGGTCGCGCCCCGAAGGGGCGCGGGGCTGTGTTCATGTGCGGCTCCGCCGCGTGGGCGCGACCAGCCACGAACACACCCGCAGCTAGAAACAACCGGCTCCACCCCGAGCTCAGCGCAGCGAAAAGGCACTCATCCGCATCGCATCCGAGAAGACGAGGTACACGTCCTGCCGACCATGCGCACCCCGCAACCGCGCGCTGACGCTCTCGTACGCGTACCGATCACCCGTACTCGGCACCGAAGCGGTACCCACCACAGGCCCCCGCGGCGAGCGGACCCGCACAGTCAACGTCCCGCCACCCTTGCCCTCCCGCGCCACCCGCGCGGTGAACTTCCGCGCGCCGGCCCCCAGCTCGACATCGCGGAACACCACCCACGCGCCATCCGCGACAGCGCCAACGGCCTCGCCCCATGCCTTGCTCTCGTCCACCAGCCGAACACCGCGGTAGTCATCAAAATCGGCAGCCCGCGTGGTCCGCGACAGATCACGCGGCGGAATCTCCTCGCCGCGCACCCGCAATGTCGTACGCCCACGGATATCGCCGCAGGATGCCCCCACCCGCAGTTCGACCTCCCCGCTCTCCACGACCTCGCGGCCCCGGGTGACGTCCCAGTGGGCGAAATCAGCGGCGCGCAGCGTCAACCGCACAGTGGTGGAACGACCGGCCTTCACCCGGACACGTTCGAAGCCACGCAACTGCTGCAACGGCTGCTTGTCGCGGGAGCCGCGGCGGCGGACGTAGAGCTGGACGACCTCGTCGCCGTCACGGCGTCCGGTGTTGGTGACCCGCACTGAGACGGTCACGGTGCCATCAGGCCCCAACGTGCGGGAGGAGAGCCGTGGTTCGCCGTAGCGGAACGTGGTGTAGGACAGGCCGTGCCCGAAGGGGTAGAGGACATCGCCGCTGAAGTAGAGATAGGTGCGGTCGGCCTTGATGATGTCGTATTCGAGGAGATCGGGCAGGTCGTCCGCGGAGCGGTACCAGGTCTGGGTGAGCCGTCCGGCCGGGTTGTGGTCGCCGAACAGTACGTCGGCGAGTGCGTTTCCGGTCTCCTGGCCCGCGTGGGTGGTCCAGACGAGGGCCGGTATGTGCGCCTGCTCCCAGGTGATCGTCTCCGGGTAGCTGGTCTCCAGTACGACGACTGTGCGCGGGTTGGCCCGGTGGACGGCCTTGACCAGGGCTGCCTGCCCCTCGGCGAGCGCCATGTCCGTACGGTCGTGGTCCTCGCGGCCGTTGATGGCGGGCATGGTGCCGACCACGACGACAGCCACGTCGGCAGCGCGCGCGTCCGCCACGGCCTCGGCCACGCCGTCGCGTACGGTCTCCACCTCGTACCTGGTGGCGTCCTTCTCGGCGACCAGCGCGAGGGTGCCGTCGTCGCCCGCCTTGAGGTACTTCTTGTCGCCGAACCAGTCCGTGAGGGTGTCGTATCCGGCGTAGCGCACCAGCCAGCTGCCATCACCGTGCTTCTCCAGCGTGAACTGCTGCTGTACGAACCAGCCGCCGGGCTGTTCCTGGTCGTTGCGGAAGACCTTGCCGTCGTAGCCGACGTACTTGCCGTTGGCGGCGCTGCGCAGGGTGACGATGCCCTGGCCCCAGTCGAAGACGTCGAACTGCGCGGTGCTGCCAGCGCCTGTGCCGCCGCCCCGCTCGGTGAGCACTGCACCGTCGGCGTCGCTGCCGGCGGTGACATACGCGCCCGTGGCGGCGTTCTTCAAGGCGATCCGGTCGACGCCCTCGCCTCCGGTGACCTTTCCGGCCGAGCCGAGCCGCTTCTTGATGCCCTCGCGTGGGGTGACTTCGTACGGCAGGGAGCCGGAATACCAGTCGGTGTAGAGCGTGTCGGCGAGCGGGCCGACGACGGCCACCTTCTTCAGTCTCTTGCCGTCCAGCGGAAGCAGCGGGCGGTCGCCCTCCAGCGGGGCGTTCTTCAGCAGTACGACCGCCTCCCGCGCCGTCTCGCGGGCGAGTGCGCGGTGTTCGGGGCTGTCCACGACCGACTTGCTGATCTTCCCGTACGGTCCGCCGTCGGGGTCGAACTCGCCGAGCCGGCAGCGGATGCCGAGGATGTGCCGAACGGCGGTGTCGATGTCGGATTCGCTGATCAGCCCCTTCTCCATGGCTGTGGTGAGGGCCTTGACGGTCTTGCTGGAGTCCTCACTGTCGGAGGTGAAGCTGTCGATGCCCGCCTTGAGCGCCGCCGCGTCCGCTTCCGCGAGGGTGGGGTAGTAGTCCTGCCCTCCGGTGAGGTTGTTGGGCGCGTCCGCGTCGGTGACGTTGAACAGATCCTTGTCCGCCCACTTCCGTACGGCGTCGTCGAGGTCCGGGTTGACGGTGGCCGGGCGCCCGTTGACGAGGTTGTAGGAGGTCATCACGCCGGTGACGGCGTCGGCGGTCAGCGCGGGCTTGAACGCCGCCTCGTAGTACTCGTGGCGGACCCGCGGGGGCAGCATCGAGTCGGAGGTGGAGCGGTTCCGCTCGGTGTTGTTGGCGAGGTAGTGCTTGATGGTGGGAGCCGTCTTCAGATAGCGCGGGTGCTCGCCCTGGAGACCGGTGCCGTAGGCGACGGAGATGAGGCCCGTCAGATACGGGTCCTCGGAGTAGCCCTCCTCGTTGCGGCCCCACCGCGGGTCGCGCAGCAGATTCACCACCGGCGCCCACAGGTTGAGGCCCCAGCCCTTGGGCCGCTCGTGCTGGAAGCCGCGTGCCTCGTCGCCGACGGCCGCACCGACGCGCTTGATCAGCGCGGGGTTCCAGGTGCTGGCCAGACCGAGCGCCTGCGGGAAGACGGTGGCCTTGCCGAGCCAGGCGAGGCCGTGCAGAGCCTCGGCGCCGGTGCGGAAGGCGCGAATGCCGAGCCGAGGGATGGCGGGCTGGTACTGGTGCAGCAGGGAAATCTTCTCGCCGCGGGTCAGCCTGCCCAGCAGATCCTCGACCCGGTCGGCGAAGGGCAGTTCGGGGTCCTGGAAGGGGTGGCCGGTGCGGGCGGCGGCCCGGCCGGTCCGCGGGGAGGCGCCGGCGGGCGCGGCCACCGCCTGTCCCGTACCGGCCACCAGCAGCGGGGCGGCGACTCCGAGGGCGAGGACGTTGCGTCTGGGGGTGCCCTGTTCCTGCACGGGGCTCTCCTTCGAGGTCAAGCCGAACGTGTCGGTACGAGTCGAACGGGGTCGAAGCGTTTCGACGGACGGCGCGGGAGCGAGGGGGGGTGCAAGTCGGGGCTGACGGGGCGTCAGCTCCGAGGGTGCGGCGGGCGGAGGCTGTGACGGGAAGGGTCGGCGGCGGGGCGGAAGACGAGGTCAGGACAGGTGAGGCGAGGAAGGCGCGGTACGGACGGTGGTGGTCATGAGGCGGAGCCGCGTGGTGCGGTGCTGGCGCGGGGGGTCAGCCGAGGGGGCAGCAGCGTGGCGTCGGGTACGGGCCGGCCGTTCAGCTTGGCCATCAGCAGGTCCACGGCCCGCTCCCCCACCTCCTCGGCCGGGATGGCGACGGAGGTGACCGGTACCGCGGCGTTCTCCGCCAGCTCGTCCGGACACACGGCGACCACCGAGAGGTCCTGCGGAATGCGCATCCCCGCCTGCTGGAACGCCTCCATCAGCAGGGGCAGCGCGGGCTCGTTGTGCACGACGACACCGGTCAGCCCTGGATACTCGCGCAGCAGTCGCTCGACGGTCTGCCGCGCGGCGGGTCCGGAGGGCTCGCACGGAAGCACCGTCGAGGTCATCCCGTAGCGGTGGGCGGCCGCGGTGAAGCCCGCCGCCGTACGCCGTGCGAAGCCCGTACCGCGCACATACACCTCGGGCGGGGAACCCAGCAACGCCACGCACCGGTGACCGAGTTCGGCGAGGTGGCCGAGGCAGCTCTCACCGGTCGCGGTGAAATCCAGGTCGATGCAGGTCAGTCCGTCCGCCTCGGCGGGGAAGCCGATCAGGACCGAGGGCAGCGGGAGCGTGCGGAGCAGTGGAGTGCGGGCGTCGCGCAGTTGGACGTCCATCACGATCAGCGCGTCCACGAGTGCGCTGTCCGCCACCCGGCGCAGCCCGTCCTCGCCCTCCTCCTGGGTGAGCAGCAGTACGTCGTGGTCGTGACCGCGCGCGGCGGTCGCCACCGCGCCGGCGAACTGCATCTGTACGGGCACATGGATGCCGCTGCGCAGCGGCATCACCAGGGCCAGCACATTGGAACGGCTGCTCGCCAGCGCCCTGGCCCCGGCGTGCGGGCGGTAGCCGAGTTCGCGGATGCTCGCCTCGACGCGGCGCTGGGTCGCGGCCGAGATGGAGCGCTTGCCGCTCAGCACGTAGGAGACGGTGCTGGGCGAGACGCCGGCCCGCCGGGCCACGTCCGTGATCTTGACCAACGCCCCCTCCTCGAACTGTTTCCGCTGGACTGTCGAATCGTTTCGACTGTGTGTCCCGAAGCGATTCGGCGCGGAACAGTAAGGAGGGGGCCGGAGCCTGTCAACGGTTGTGACAGAAGTGCTCTGTTGCCCCTGCAGGCGGCCGTGGGCAGCCGGCCGTGGGCCGAGGCTCAGTGTCGCGGCTTGGTCTCGTAGTGGGACAGGTCCGGTTCCTCCGCGCCCTGGAGTTCGGTGGCGAGATGGTGGACCGTCACCAAGTCGTGCACGAGGGTGCGGGTCCGCTCGGGGGGCAGCTCTGCGGTCCGCGAGATCTCGTCGAGAGTCACGGGCTCGCCGCCGTGCTGCTGCTCGGCGGTGACCAGCGCGCTGAAGACCTGTTCGTGCTCCCGCGAGTAGTCGGGGCGGCCCCGCCCCTCGTAGGGGCTGCGGGTTTCGGCAGGGCCGACCCCCTCGGGCCTGCGCTGCGTCTCCGCGGAGCTGTGTCCCTGCTTGCCCTGCCGCTGGGCCGGGGTCTCCTCGTCCCTGCCCGCGGATCCGCCCGTGCGATGGGTGCGCTGCTTCGACGCGCCCGTCGTCGCGTAGCGGGCGCTCGGCGTTTCCTCGGCGCGGTGCGCTTTGTGCGCTGCCGTACGTCGCTGGTCCTCGTCGCCCTCGACCTTCTTGCGCACCATGTTGGACCTCCTCGGGGTACGTGTGTTTTGTGCCCGCGCCGCTCCGGTGAGGGGGTGCCCCTGCGCGTCGTTTGCGGGCTGCGGGTGCGTTGTGGCTGGTCGCGCAGTTCCCCGCGCCCCTTACGGGGCGCAGCCCCCTATGCCGGGCCCGCGGATCGTCAGGGGGCGCCGGCTGTGCCGGTGCTGCCGGAGAAGAGGATGGAGGCCAGTTCCTCGTCCAGGGACTCACGGATGTGCTGGGTCACCGAGCCCTGGGTCGCCTCCTCCAGGAGCTCGACCACGGTGCGCGCCTCGTGGACGGCCTTCGGCGGATCGGCTCCGGCGCGCTGCGCCACGCGGTCGAAGAATTCCTGCCTGGACATCCGGACCCCTGTCTGCGGCACATCCGGCGCGTACTCGACGCGGCGCAGATGTTCTCCCAGCTCGGTCGGCAGCTGCGCGGCCAAGTGCTCGGCCAGCGGTGCCGGGATGCGCTCGGCCAGCGTCTCCAGGGTGGCGCGCGTACCGGCCTCGGCCGCGCCCCGGCTGTCGAGGTGGGCCCGCGCCTGCACCTGGCCGATGAACTCGTCGTGTTGCATGGTGCTTCTCCCTCACTAGAGCAGTGACAACACGGGACCCCTTCCAGCATGCGCGCCGCGCGACCGGGTCGCACATTCGGGCGAGCCACGCTTACCGGTGGGGCTTACCCGATGGCCCGGCGTACCCCTCAGCTCCCGGTTTACGCACCCGCCCCAGGGGTCACCCGGCAGCGCAGTCGTGAGCTGTGGAGGGAGGTCGGCGTGTCCACTGGAAGCTCCACCGGAAGCGGCGGGAGCCGGGTCGCGGTCATCACCGGCTCGGACTCGGGCATCGGACGGGCGGCGGCGGTTCGGCTGGCCCAGGACGGCATGGACATCGGTATCACCTGGCACGCCGACCGTGACGGCGCCGAGGAGACCGCCGCGCTGGTGCGGGACACCGGACAGCGGGCGGCGGTCCGGCACCTGGACCTGACGCGACTGCCGGAAGCGGCAGAGGTCGTGGACCAGCTCGCCGACGATCTGGGGCGCATCGACGTGCTCGTCAACAACGCCGGTACCGGCACCCGTACGCCCTTTGTCGACCTGGACTTTCCCACTGTCCGGGATGTGCTCGACATTGATCTGCTGGGCCCGTTCCTGTGCTCCCAGCGCGCCGCGCGCCGGATGATCGACCAGGGTGACGGCGGGTCCTTCGTGAACGTCACCAGCGTGCACGAGCACCAGCCACGGGTCGGCGCCGCGCCCTACTGCGCGGCGAAGGGCGGCCTCGGGCTGCTCACCCAGGTCATGGCGCTGGAGCTGGCCGAGCACGGCATCCGCGTCAACGCCGTTGCACCCGGTGAGATCGCCACCCCCATGACGGGCCAGGAGGACGAGGACGTGAACGCCGCGCCCCGGCCCGGCGTGCCGCTGCGACGGCCCGGCGACGCCCGGGAGGTCGCCTCCGTCATCGCCTTCCTGGCCGGCGACGAGTCCACATACGTCACGGGCGCCTCCTGGGCAATCGACGGCGGCATGCTGCGGATGGGCCCCCAGGCGGGCTCGCACCTTCCGGATGACTCCTGGCGCCGAGTCTGAACGCGTCGAGCGTGGGGCCTCCCCGGGCCGGGTCAGAGATCGGCCGGTCAGAGATCGCGTACGACGCGGGCCGGGTTGCCCACTGCCAGTACGCCTTCGGGAAGGTCCTTGGTGACGACTGCCCCGGCGCCGACGACCGTTTTGGCGCCGATGGTTGCTCCGGGGCAGACGATCACGCCGCCGCCGAGCCAGACGTTGTCGCCGATGGTGATGGGGACGGCCTTCTCCCAGCCCGCGCGGCGCCGTTCCGTGTCCAACTCGTGGGTCGGGGTCAGCAGTTGGACGTTGGGCCCGATCTGTACGTCACGGCCGATGGTGATCGGCGCGGCGTCCAGGAAGACGGCGCCGAAGTTGACGAACGTACCGGCCCCGATAGTGATGTACGTGCCGTAGTCGCAGCGGAACGGCGGGCGGATGTTGACGTTCTCCCCCAGCTCCCCGAGCAACTGCTCCAGTATCTTGCGCCGTTCGTCCGGGGGCGCGGTCTCGGACGCGTTGTAGGCCGCGCACAGCTCGGCCCGTCGTACGGTGTCCGCCCGCAGTTCGTCGTCGCTGGGGAGATACCACTCCCCTGCCAGCATGCGCTGCTTGTTCTCGCCCATGGGGCAACTCTCGCAGAGCGCCGGGGGCCTGCCCGTGCCGCCCCTTACCACGCGGGGTGAGGGGCGGCACGGGCACACCGAGGTCGCTCAGGGGCGAGGGCCGATGCCCCTCGGTCAGCTCCCGGACTCGGGGCGTTCGCCCTTGGGGCCGCGGCCGCGTTCCGTCCGTGGGCCGGAGGGGCGCCAGTTCGGATCGCGTTCCATCTCGCGCTTGGCCTCTTCGTTGGCCTCCTGCGCGTCCGCCGTGCCGCTCTTCTCCAGGTCCTTACGGCGCCGCGCACGGTGCTTGTCGTAGCTCTTGCTGCCGGGCTCCGGCACTGCGCTCACCTCGCTCGCTCGGATGGCCGCTCGTTCGAGCCGCCTGTGATCACTCGGGCTCCGGGGTTCCCCGCGGCTCACGGGGAAAACGCTGGGCCGGTCGGCGGAAGGCCGGAGTGGCCCGGCCCGCCGCGGGAAACCGGGCGCCATGGTGCACGGACGCCCGTGAACGACGGCGCGGGCGGTCAACGGCGTGACGAGCGCGAGGACGGAGAAGAACGATGGCCATGACGGGCGGGGTTCGCACCGGGCCGGTTCCCGAGAGTCTGCGGCTGCCGGGGATCGTGCTGGGGGTGGGGCTGGGCGGCTTCGTCGACGGCATCCTGCTGCACCAGCTCCTCCAGTGGCACCACATGCTGACCAGCACCAACGACGACCGGATCGGTGTGAAGTACTACTCGCCGCGCACGGTTTCCGGGCTGGAGATGAACACCGTCTGGGACGGCATCTTCCACACCGTGTGCTGGCTGGCTGTGCTGCTGGGGCTGGCGATCCTCTACGCGCGGGTCACGCACGGCCGCCGCCGGGTGTGGGGCTCGCGGGTGCTGTGGGGCTGGGTCCTGGCGGGCTGGGGGCTCTTCAACCTGGTCGAGGGCCTGCTCGACCACCAGATCCTCGGTATCCACCATGTGCACGGCGGCCCCTACCGGCTGTGGTGGGACATCGGCTTCCTCGTTCTCGGCGCCGTACTGCTGGCGGGCGGCTATCTGCTCCAGCGGAGCGGGCGGCCTCTCGACCCGGACGCGCCGCGGGGTGCGCGGGTTTCGGGGCGGTCGCTGTGACCGGCGGCGCTTCGCACCTGCCCGGGGTATCCGCCGTACTGCCCGCCGTGATCGCTGTGCTCCCCGCGGTCGGTTATCTGCTGCTGGTGTGCCGTACCCGGCGGCGCAGTCCGGAGCGGGGCTGGAGCGCCTGGCGGACGGCGAGCTTCGTCGCAGGGTGCGGTTTGCTCGCGTTCGCGCTGGTGCCCCCGTTCGCCATGTGGGCGCACCACGACTTCCGCGGCCATATGGCGCAGCATCTGCTGATCGGCATGTACGCGCCCATCGCGCTGGTGCTTGGGGCGCCCGTCACCCTGCTGCTGCGTACGCTGCCCGCGGCCCGGGCGCGACGGCTCACCGCGGTGCTGCACTCGCGCCCGGTGCGCGGGGTGGCGCATCCGGTGACGGCGCTGCTGCTGAACACCGGCTCCCTCGCGGTGCTCTACTGCACGCCTGTATACGGGGCGGTCACCGCGCACCCTGCGGGGCACTGGTTGCTGCACGTCCACTTTCTGGCGTCCGGCTGGCTGTTCGCGTGGGTCGTGGCCGGGCCCGATCCGGCGCCCGCGCGGCCCGGTGTCCCGGCGCGGCTGGTGGTGCTCGGGGCCGCGATCGCGGGGCATGCGGTGCTCTCGCAGCTGATGTACGGGGGCTTTCTCATCGACATCCCCGCGCCGGTCGCCGAGGTCAGGGGCGGGGCCGAATTGATGTACTACGGCGGCGACTTCGCCGAACTGCTGCTCGCGGCGGCCCTGGTGGCCGACTGGCGCCCGGTCCGTGACCCCCGGCCCGGACCCGAGGGTTCCGGTGCGGCGTTCCGCCCGCGGGCCGGCGCGGCGGGGCGCGGAGCTCGCGGCACCGGTACTCGGGCCGCGTAGGCGTCCGCTATGCCGCGTAGACGTCCGCTATATGGGCTCGGGCCGCCCGTATCGCGTCACGGATGTCGCGGGTGCCCGTCGAGACACAGAGCGTGTACGAGACATCGTCCAGCTCCTGCTGGTGGCCTGGCCGGGCACGCAGTGCCTCGTAGCGGTCGAGCAACTTTCGCAGTGTGTCGGGGTGGGCCATCATGACGACTCCTCGGTGGCGCGCGGCGGCGCTCGACGGGTGCGGGACTTGCCGAGAGGACCCGTGGCCAAGCCACGACTTCGGCGCATCCCGCCCAGTACCCGACGCCAAAAAGGGCAAAACTCTCAAAACTCAACAGTTTCCCCGTATGTTCGCTCTCGTTTCGTCTCCGCAGGCAGTGGGCACCCGGGCGCGCAGGGACGGAAAAAATGAACTGAGCGAAACAAGCGAAAGGAACACGCAGGAGGCTTGAGGTGACGTGATGGATTCCGTACCCGGGGTGCCATGCTGGGTCAGTCTCACTGTCCGCGACCGGCGGGCCACCGAGGAGTTCTACAGCGCCGTACTGGGCTGGTCCTTCACCGACAGCTCTCTCGGCCCCGGATTCCGCACGGCCACCAGGGAAGGCGAACCGGTGGCGGGCTTCAACGAAGCCGCCGTCTCCTGGCAGCTACCCGTCCGCTGGACCGTGTTCTTCGCCGTCGAGAACGCCGACCTCGCGTGTGAACGCGTCCGCGAAAGAGGCGCCACCGTCGCCGTGGGCCCGCTGCGCGTTGGCGACGGCCGCGCCGCCATGGCCGCCGACCCCTACGGAGCCGCGTTCGGCATGTGGCAGGGGGAGCTGCCACGGGGCTGGGCGGTCGGGGCCGGGCACGCGCCCGCCTGGCTGGAGCTGCGCACCGGCGACGCCTTCGCGGCGGCACTGTTCTACGGCGAGGTGCTCGACTGGACGAAGAACCCGAGCCATGGCGTCAGCTACGAGGAGCAGAACGACGAGGTGCACATCCTGGTGGACGGTGAGACCGTCGCCGGACTGCGCGGAGGCGGCGTCGAGGCCGCCCCGGACCCCCAGGTGCGCACCCGCTGGGACGTGTACTTCCGCGCGAACGACATCGACGCGGCACTCTCCGCCGCCCAGCAGACGGGCGGCACGGTGATCTCGCCCGTCCAGCACGCCTCGCACGGCCGGGTCGCCACGGTACGTGATCCGGACGGCGGCCTTTTCTGCCTGCTGGGCCCCTGACGGGCACGCGTGCGGGGTACGCGAGAGCCGCCGGACAAGCAGACGCGGAGGTGGGCGATGAGCCGGCAGCAGTCCAGGCGCGCGGGAGCGGACGGCCAAGTCGTCGTGGTCACCGGCGCCAGCGGCGGGGTGGGCCGCGCGACAGCCAGGGCCTTCGGGGCACGCGGTGCCGCAGTCGGGTTGATCGCGCGCGGCGAGGAGGGCCTGGCCCGCGCGGCGGACGATGTACGGGACGCGGGCGGTACGGCGCTGCCGCTCCAGGTCGACGTCAGCGACCACACGGCAGTGGACGCGGCAGCCGACCGCATCGAGCGGGAGCTGGGCCCGATCTCGGTCTGGGTGAACACCGCGTTCTCCACCGTCTTCGCACCGGTCACCGAGGTGAGCGCCGAAGAGTTCCGCAGGGCGACCGAAGTCACCTACCTGGGCTTCGTCCACGGGACGCTGGCCGCGCTGCGCCATATGGAGCCGCGCGACGCGGGAACCGTCGTCCAGGTCGGCTCGGCGCTCGCCTACCGGGGCATTCCGCTCCAGTCGGCGTACTGCGCGGCCAAGCACGCGATCCAGGGTTTCCACGAATCGCTGCGCTGCGAGCTGCTGCACAACAAGAGCGGCGTACAAGTGACGATGGTGCAGCTGCCCGGGGTGAACACCCCGCAGTTCACCTGGGTCAAGTCACGGCTGCCGCATAATCCGCGTCCGGTCGCGCCGGTCTATCAGCCCGAGGTTGCCGCGCGGGGCATCCTGTACGCGGCCGATCACCCGCAGCGCAGGGAGCACTGGGTCGGCGGCTCGACGGTCGCCACCATGCTGGGCGACAAGTTCGCACCCGGCCTGCTCGACCGCTATCTGGCCAGGACCGGCTTCGAGGGCCAGCAGACCGACCACACGCGCTCCCCCGCCCAGCCGGACAATCTGTGGAAGCCCGCGGACATGCGGCACGACTACGGCGCACACGGCGAGTTCGACGACGAGTCCGCCAGGCGCAGCTACCAGCTGTGGGCGTCGCACCACCACGGCCTGCTCGCCGCGCTCGGCACCGTGGCAGCGGCAGCCGTGGGTGCCGCGGCCGTGCGCCGGGCACTGAACGGGGCGTAACCGGATGGCTGGAACGGTGCGTAGCCGGATGGCTGCTCAGCCCGCTGACCGACCCCGG
This sequence comes from Streptomyces sp. CA-250714, assembly GCF_050936705.1. NCBI lineage: Bacteria > Bacillati > Actinomycetota > Actinomycetes > Kitasatosporales > Streptomycetaceae > Streptomyces > Streptomyces sp. CA-250714. The sequence goes on from NZ_JBNJMI010000001.1 coordinate 1,189,489, forward strand.
CGCGTCACCCCCGCTGTTGCCGCCCCTGCTGCAACGACTGCTGGTGACAGACGACGCAGACCATCCGGCGCGCCTCGGTCGTGGACCAGGCCTGGCCGGGGCTGGTCGAGCGGCGGACAGGCTCGGGCTCGCTGTGCAGGTGGCGCGCACACACACCCGCGCCGCAGTCGACACAGACCGCGACCGCGGGGGTCTGAGTGCCCTCCTCGGAGCAGTCGTAGCAGTGCATGACGCCCCCTCTCTCGTGCCGTAAGGGCGGACTGTGCGCAAGTTCCCCTACGCGCGTCGCCGTACGCATGACCGCGCCCGTTCGGCCCACCCGGCTCCCGGACCGGCAGAACGCAGGACCCGGGACCACGAGGAGTTGTCCATGAACGACACGCTGATACGTGACGCCGAACTGGTCGTCACCATGGACGGGGAGGAGATCCCGGGCGGCTGGGTTGCCCTCGCCGACGGCACGGTGACGGGGGTCGGCCACCCGGGTGACGAACCACCGGCCGCCCGCACCCTCTCCGCGCGCGGCGCCCTGGTGACACCTGGGCTGATCAACACCCACCACCACATCTTCCAGAACCTCACCCGGTCCTACGCCCCCGCTACCCGCTACGAGCTCTTCGACTGGCTGCGCACGCTCTATCCGCTGTGGACGGCGCTGGACGAGGAGGCCGTGGAGGTCTCCACCTGGGTGGGCCTGGCCGAGCTGGCGCTGGGCGGCTGCACCACCACAGCGGACATGCTCTACGCCCATCCGCGGCCCGGCCTGGTGGACGCCCAGATCCGGGCCGCGCGCCAGGTCGGGCTCCGCTTCCACCCGGCACGCGGCGCGCTGGACCTCTCCGAGCGGGACGGCGGCCCGGCGCCCGACGAGCTGGTGGAGAGCGTCGAGCAGATCCTGAGCGACAGCGAACGCCTCGTCGCCGCCTACCACGACCCCGCACCCGGCTCGATGCTCCGTATCGCCCTCGCGCCCTCCACCCAGGCCGCCGTCACCGAGCGGCTCATGGTGGAGACCGCACGGCTCGCCGAACGCCTTGACGTACGGCTGCACACCCATCTGGCCGAGGACCCGGGCGAGGAGCGGTACTGCCTGGAGACCTTCGGGCGGCGCCCCGTGGACCAGTTCGAGCACGTCGGCTGGGGCGGCGAGCGGGCGTGGGTGGCCCACTTCGTCTTCTCCGAGGAGGAGGAGAGGGCCCGGCTGGCGCGCTGGGAAACCTGCGTCGCGCACTGCCCCGGCTCCACCATGATGCTGGGCGCCGGCGCGGCGAGCCTCCCCGACCTCCGCAGCGCGGGCGTCACCGTCGGTCTGGGCTGCGACGGTTCGGCCTCGACCGATCACGCCTCCCTGTGGCTGGAGGCGCGCACCGCCCTCGCCGCCGCCCGGGAGCGCGGTGGCGCGGCGGCGGCGCGGGCACGTGACATCCTCCGCGCCGCCACCGTGGACGCCGCTGCCTGCCTGGGCCGGGGCGACGAGTTGGGCCGACTCCGCCCCGGCGCCCCGGCCGACGTCGTCGTATGGGACCTCGACGAGTTCGCCTTCGCCGGGGCGCACACCGACTTGGTGGAGGCGTGGCTGCGCTGCGGCCCCGTACACCCCCGGCACACCCTCGTCCAAGGCCGTCCCGTGGTGGAGGACGGCGCTCTCACCCTGCCCCACATCCGCGACATGCTCACTGCCCACGCCCGCCTCTCCCGCCGTATCCAGCGGCTGGCGGCGTGACCGGCGGCTGTTTGTCCCGTCAGCGGGAGAGCGCGGGTCAGTAGCCCGCCGCGGTGTGGACGGCGAGGGAGGGGAGTTGGCCTGTACGGAGGGTGTGCCAGGCGGTACGGAAGTCGGTGGTGATGTCGAGGGGGGTTGTGGGACCCGCCGAATGGGAGGTGAGTGTGGTGCGGGGGAGGTCCCAGGCGGGAGAGGTGGGCGGAGCGGGCTCCTCCGGGAGGACATCCAGCACCGCGTGCCCCACCTGACCCCGCTCCAGCGCCTGAGCGAGCGCGTCGGTGTGAACGGTCGCGCCTCGGCCGACGTTGAAGAAGGTCGCGCCGTCCATCGCCCCGAACAGCCCAGGGCCGAACAGCCCGGCAGTCTGCGGCGTGAGCGGCAGCGCGTCGACGACCCAGCGCGCTTCGGCCAGCACGCCTGCCAGTTCGGCTGAGGGGCCGCCCGCACCGTCCGGCGTGCCGAGCGCCACGACCTCGTCGAAGCCGGGCGCCGGGCGCGGGGTACGGGCAACGCCGACCGTACGGACGCCGCAGCGCTGGAGCGCCGCCCCGATCCCCGCGCCGATGCTGCCGGTGCCGAAGATGACGGCGAGGGTGCCGTCGGCCAGCTCGCTGGGCAGCCGGTTCCAGGTGCGGGACGCCTGCTGGCGCACGTAGTCGGGGATGTTCTGAAGCTCGGCCAGTGCCCAGGCCAGTACGTACTGGCCGATCCGCTCCCCCATCCGGCCGACCGTGCGGGTCAGCAGCGTCCCCGTCGGCCACGGGGTGTGCGCCTTGAGCAGCGCGTCGACTCCGGCGTAGGTGCTGTGCATCCACAACAGCCGCTCGCCGGGGGCGAGTCGGGGCAGGTCGGGGCCCACATGCACCCGGGGCCCTTCGCCGGTGCCCACCGGCCGGCCGGTGATCTCCTCGATCCCCTCGCGCACCGGCTTGGGCAGCGCGGCGTCGACTGTGACGACAGCGCCGTCGAGTTCCTGTCCGATCCGCTCGGGGTCCGCACCCTCGGTCACGCTCACCTCTCTTCTCCGCTCCCCGGTCTGTCCCGTCACGACGACGCGGTGATACGCCAGTTGCCGACCTCGCGGTACTGCGAGTCGTACACGACCGAGCCGTCGCCCGGCTCCAGCGCGTAGTGGCGCAGATTGCCGCCCCAGTACCGCAGCACCCGTCCCAGTTCTGCCGCGGCCTCCCCCTCGCCGCGCATCTCGCTGGTGTCGACCTCGAGCACGAACTTCATGCCTCGTCTCCTTCTCCCATGCCATGGGGCGCACGCCCCGGAGGACCGCGCCCCCTGGCACCTTCCATCGTTTCATTGAACTGCTTTTGGGGACTTGTGACTGCTGGCCGACTGGTCCAGTAGCGTGCGGGGCAGGCAAAGCCTCAAATCCCCTCGCACGGTGCGGGTCGGGTCGCGGCCAGGCGTGCCCGCACCGGTCGCCCACGCAGGGCTGCCACCGTCGCGACGTCCCGGCCACACCGACCGCGCGATTGCGGCGCACTGCTCGACATGGTCGACAGCGCGCTGGACGTCCTCCAGCGCCACCGCGCGCGACGAAACCGTGGCCCGGCCGCACGGTCGTGGGGCCTCACGCGGAAGTCAGGGTGGCGGGTTAGTCGCTCCGGGCTGGGCTCGGGACTGGTGTCGCGCAGGCGGCGCCTCCGAGGCCAGGCCGGGAAGACTCAGCCGTCGTCGTCCGCTTGGTCTTCGTCCTCGTAGTGGATGTTGCCGTCTTCATCGAGCACGGGGTGGAGGGGGCCGGGGGCATGACGGTTGACGTCGGATGGACGCGGCCCTTCGGGTCCGTCAGGCCCCCAGCGCAGCAGGCGGCGGGTACGGCCGATCCGGTAGACGGTGCCCAGGACCTCCAGTTGGTTGACCCGGCCGGTGCGCAACTGGTCGGCGGCCTCGGCGTACGCGGCCAGCTCTCCGTCCGCGCCGTCGGCGTTCTCGGCAACCCGGGTACGGGCGTCGACGTCTCCGTCCGCGTGCATGGGGATGAGACCGCGCCGGCGCGGCTCCCACCACGTCAGGGTGAAGTCCAGCGTCTTCCGGGCGTCATGCGCACTGGCGTGCAAGCCGCTGCCCGACGTCCATTCCGTATCGGTCCGCTCCACGACCTTGAACGTCGCGGGCAGCAGCAAGATGTCCGGGTGGGTCTTCAGGGCCCGTTGCGAGTCGAGCAGCACGTCTTCGGGGTACCGGGAACCGGCGTAGGCCATGTCGCGCAGCGTCAGCCGTTCCGCGGCCTGGGCCGGGGTGACCGGCGCGTCCGGATCCAGGACCAGATCGTCATCGATCTTGGCCTCCCTGGAGCCGCGGTTCCAGTCGGGGTTGACAGGCTCCGGATCGGTCGGGCGCGGCTGCTCGATGCCGTTCGGGCCGATGCCGGCGTACTCCTCGGCGCGCACGATCCGGTAGCGGGTGCCCAGCACGGTGAGCTCGTCGACGCGCTCGCTCTCCAGCCGTGCTACCGCCGCCAGCAGAGCACGACGCTCCGCCCTGTCCTGGGCCTCGTCCTTCGCACGGAACCACAGCAGCGAATTCAAGCTGTCGCGCGCCATCTGCGGACAGCCGACCGACACCGCGACCACCACCCGCCACCGCGGCCCGTCGTCCGCATCCTGTGCGGCAACACCGAACAGCGGGCCACGGACCGCCACACCGCCGGCCTGCACCGCGGCATCAACCGCGTCCGCTTCCACGGCGGCCTCGACCGGTTCCACCGGAACCCGCACCACCACCGGCCGCACCCCGCCCGGCCCCACATCCCCAAGGTCCATGCCCCCATCCTGCCGACTGCGGCATGCCCCTAACACGTATTCCTCGGAATCCGTACGCCCTGGCTCAGGGCGCCGGCGCGGAGCGGGATCGAGCCAGGGAGCAGTGCACGCACTGGTAAGGGCGAGGCCCCGCGGGTCTGCGCTGTCATGCCCTGCTCCCGCATCCGTCGAGGGTGGTACGCGATCGTGCATGCGCTGGACAGTCCAACAGCCGCAGCGAGTTCGCGCATCGACGTATCCTCGCCGTACTCGGCGACGCACGCCCGGCCCGGGCGCTCCGGGCTATGAGGATCTGCGTGCCCGAGAGGCTGGTCACAAGCTCCTCGTACTGTGCCGCTCGTGTGCGCGCACCTGGTGTCGCAGCTCAGCTCGGGCCGCTGACGCTCCGCCTGGGGCCGCGTTGAAATACGGGTGCCAGACCAGGCGCACAGAGAGTCGGTACATGCGGCGGCGCAACGTCGTCACGTCGCGCGGACGTGCTGCGAGTTCCTCGTACGTACGGTTCCAGGCGTGCTGGAGTTGGATGAGGTCGTGAGGGAAGGGGGCTGACCGCATAGCCCAGATTGAAGCAAGTGTTCGAATTTCTTGTCACGTCGAACCGTTGCACTCTGACAACACACGCGGTTCGTGAGCGGTTGCCGCATCCGGGCTCCCCACGGTACGGGGCCTGCCTTCTTTGCCCAGTCGAGGATCAGCACGGAGTCGGGCTTCGGCTCAACTGTCGGCGGCCGTGGAACCGCCATAGACTCAAAGGGCCGGTTCAGGAACGTGGGAGCTGGGAGTTCGCGTCCCGGACCGGGGGCCGGGGGGATGGCCACCCCAGGAGGACGCGATGTGGCGGCAGACCAGACTGGCCGGTGAATCGGCCGACTACCTCGACGCTCGCGAAGAGCTGCGCCTGGCCGAGATCGACCTCATGCGCCACCGCGAGCAGGTCGCGGCCCGGCGACGGGCGCTCCCTCAGGGGCCACCCGTCGACGACTACGTCTTCATCGAGGGCCCCGCCGACCTCGACGCCGGCGACGCACCGGTCCGTGAGGTCGCTTTGAGTGAGTTGTTCACCGCCCCGGACCGCCCACTGATCGTCTACCACTTCATGTACGGCAAGCTGCAGACCGACCCCTGCCCGATGTGCACCCTTTGGATCGACGGCTTCAACGGCATCGCCCACCACATTGCCCGTAACGCCGACTTCGCCATCGTCGCGGCCGCCGACACGCCCACCCTCCGGGAGCACGCCCGCAATCGCGGCTGGCACCGACTACGGCTGCTGAGCTGCGGCGACAGCACGTTCAAGTACGACCTGGGCAGCGAGGACCAGGACGGCGAACAAGACTCCACCATCTCCGTCTTCACCCGCGACGGCGCCGGCACGGTCCGCCATTTCTACTCCACTCACCCCAGCATGGCCGACGACATCGACGAGCGCGGCATCGACCTCCTGACCCCCGTCTGGCACCTCCTCGACCTGACCCCGCAGGGCCGCGACGACTGGTACCCGAGCCTCGGCTACTGACCACCGACGACCGGCAGCGCCAGCGCCAGCTCCAAGCATGAGCAACGTCAGATCTCCCGGGGGCGTGCTATGGGCGGCCGAGCGGATTCGCACCAGTGCCATACGGCCTCAGGAACGCCGTTGACCGCCGGGCTCACGGCGGACCAGTTCAACTGACACAACGCCGAACGAAGCGGACCAGATCGGCTTCCGGCGGATCGCCGGTGACGGGGAGGAGGCCCGGGCGGAGTGGCCTGCGCTTTTGCCACTCGGCGCGCTTTTACCACTCGGGATCGCAGCGCGGAGTCGCTGCGGGGTCGGAAGTGAGCGGTCCGCTGCTCGGGCGGGCTGTCGTCCGAGCAAGTCAGCCGTTTTGCGGCCCGGCTGGTTCGGACTGTTGTGCCCGCTGGTGGGCGACCTGTTCCCGCAGCGCGGTGACTTCGCTGCGGAGTTCCTCCACCTGCCGGTGCAGCGCCTGAATCGCGACCAGGGCGATGCCGTTGGCGTCGGTGCAGCAGATGGTCCGGTCGTCCTCGCCGACCTGGAAGGCCGCCCACCAGTCCTGCGCCATGGGCCCGATGTGCCGTACGTGCGGCGGATCCCAGTGGTAGCGCCAGGTGCTCACTGGAAGCCGCACTACTTGCTCGAGCACATGGTGGCCGTTGACCGGCGCGCCCGCACGCACGGTTTCGCCGGTGGCCCCGGACGCCAGCCCTGCGGGAGACGCCTCCTGTCGGCGGGTTTCCCTGACCGCCGACGGGGTGCGCATCCTGGCCAGCACGCCACGCAGGAACCAGCCGTTCACCGGTCCCAGACCACCGGAGTGACGGCGGTCTTCAGCGCCCGGTCGGAGGCCCGACGGGGTGCGGGCGCAGCCGTCTGGGAGCCGCCCGACTGGCCGGAGCCGCCGGCCGCGTCGAGGTTGGTGTCCGTCGGGTCGCGCCGGGGCGGCCCGGTGGGCGGCAGTACGAAGTCGTGGGAGCAGTTGAGCGAGGAGTCGTTGCCGAAGTGGAGAATCGGCCGGTCGCAGCCGGGCTGCGGGTGGTTGTCCTTTGGCCCGAGGCAGTACTCCGGCCACAGCACGGGGACCAGCGAGTAGCCGCCGCAGCACAGCGGCAGCACGAAGAACCGCTGCGCGTCGGCCGCCTTGCCGGTGGCGCCCGGATCCTGCGCATCGGTGAACGTCATGCCCTCGCGCGGGTTCTTGTCGTTGACGGTCAGACGCTTTCCGGAGCTCTTGTTCTCCAGGCTGAAGACGGTGTTGTTCTTGATGTAGCCGTCCAGATGGACGACCCACAGGTGCTTGTTGTCGGTGATGCCCTCCAGCGGGTCCATGGCGATCTGCAAGTCGCCGCTCTGGGTCAGATAGCCTCCGGTGACCCGGTGGATGATCATGATTTCCTTGCCGTGCTGCACGGACCTGACGAAGGTGTCGAGGGTATTCGAGTACACTGTTCTCTCCTTTTCGGGATGCCCGCGGTAAAGCCGTTCAGCGGCTGGGGCGGAAGTGCCGGGAAACGCGGCCTGCCGTGATCCGGGCCTGGCATCGGCGCCCGGTGGACTCCAGCGGGAATGCCGCGTGTGCGGCGGCCTCGCGGGTCTATGGATGTCGGCTTGAGGTTGATTCCCTCACTTTTCCGCACCGAATCGGACAGGTCCGGGGGCGCACGGATGCGGGATCGGCGCGAAGAGCCTGAACGTGATTATCGGGAATACGCCCGTCAAGTCCCCCTCAAATCCCCCTCAAGTGAGGACACAACTCGCGCACCGCCCCGGAAGAGACTTTTCCTGCTTTTCCTCATCCCTTCGCCCTGCCGTCAGGTGCAGGAAGAGAGCGCGCTTGGGATTTACGTCCTCGGCCTTACCCGAGAAATTTCTGCCTGGCGAACTCGTACCGGCGAAATCACGACGGGGGAAGAAGACAGGGTGCCCGACGCCGTCGTCCGCCGCTCCTCGGCTGCGGGCGTCACCACGTGACGGTGGCTGTGGCGCCGGTGGTGCTGTGGGTGCCGTCCATACCGACAGAGGTGACGGTGAGCGTGGTGCTTGTGGCGTCGCTGCCTCGGTCGAGCTGGGCGACGTAGTACACGGTGTTGGGAGTGGCACCGAGGTGGGTGAGGGCACCCGTGCTGCCGCGATGGACCTCGTAGTGGTGGACCTCCGCCGCGGAAGAGGGGGGTGTCCACGACAGACGCAGGGCCTTGCGGTTGGGGGCGAGCGTGGTGGGGTGGTCGATCGTGAGACCGGTTGGAGGTGGCGGCGCGGTGAAGTCCTGGTCGTGCACCGCGAGTTGGCCGACCCTGATGTCGTAGGCGAGGTCGGTTGTGGCGGACCGGGCCAGTGCGAGCCTGAGGCCGAGCTGGACGACCGTCTGGCCGGTGTAGGCGGACAGATCAGCGGTGTAGGTCTTCCAGCCGCTGGTCGAGGTGGTGCTGAGCGGTACGGGCACCAAGCGCTCCGGTCGGCTGTCCAGAGCAATCAGGGCGTGGAAGCTGAAGTTCTGGTCGGAAGGGGTCTTGGCCCGGACCGTGAGTTTCGTACTGCCAGTGGCGGTGAGCTGCGTCTGGTACAGGCGCACCGCGGAGTCGTATCCGGGGGCCAGGGCGCCGGTCAGCCGCAGGCAGGAACCGCCCTCCCAGGCTTCCTCGAAGCACAGCGAGGCGTACATACGGGAGTTGCCGGTGCTGCGGGTGATCCACCGGTAGGTGGGCAGGGCGTCCTGCAGTGACAGGTTGGCCCAACCGTCGGCGCTCTGATCGGTCCTGGCTCCGGCATGGTGATAGGCAGTTCCGTGACCGGCGTTGAAGTGTGTGACGAAGGGGATGCTCAGCACGGTCGTGTGCTCGGCGATGTGGGCGGCGATTCCCGGCCAGCCGGAGTCGGAGGGATCGTGGCTGGGGCCGGTCCAGTAGTCGGCCTCCGCTCGGTAGAAGTAGTCCAGCCAGGTGTCTTTGGGTTCCTTCGGCTGGTTGGAGACCGTGTGCGCGGCGTACAGGGCCAGCGAGCCGCGGTGCTTCGTACCGGCGGGGCAGACCAGTCGCGCTCGGGCCGGGTTCTGGGGGACCTTGCGCACGAGTTCGAGACCATAGTGCACGTCGTACGGGTCGCGTCCGATCTTCTCTGCCGTGGCGATGGAACGTGCGATGTTGTCGTTGCCCCACTCGTAGTCGATGAAGATCGAGTCGCAGACCTTCTTGGTCCCGTCCTGAAGGTAGAACTCGTTCCTGCCGATGCCGGTGTCGGTGTCAGTGTCGGTCAGTTCGTAGCGGAATGCCTCGTACCAGACGAAGTCGAGGCTGGAGCGGGCGTTGGCGTAGGCGAGGACGTCACGCAGCCTCGCCTCGGTCTCGGCGTCGGTGGGCGTTTCGTAGTTGATGAACCAGCCGTCGAATCCGAAGTAGTCGGCGACCGCGATGAGCGCGTCAGCGACCGGGTACCGTTCCTCTCCCGTACTGGCACCCGCCTGGACGAAGTCCTTGACCCAGTTCGGGTTGCCGCCGGCGTCGGGCGGCGGAAAGAAGACACTGCCGTAGACCTTGACCCCGTTGCGGTGCGCAGCGTCGGTGACGTGCCCGTTGGGTGGACAGATCAGCCCCTCGTCGGCGACGCCTGCCCAGAAGACCAGCGTGTCCACGTACTGCCAGTGGCTGAAGGCGTAGTACCGGTGATCCGCCACGCCCTGGGACGGGTTTCGGACAGTGCCCCAGAACTCCGCGCAGGACATGATCCGGCCCTCGCCCGCGCAGGCCTTGCTGTTGGCACGCAGCGACGACTTCTGCACGCGCGGGTGCAGCGGGACGCAGCTGCGGTTGAAAGGCGCGTCCGCGTCCGTGGCGGGCGACCAGTCGAGAATGCTTCGGCCGTTCGACGGCAGATCCGTGTCGCCGGGGTGCCAGTACGGCACGTACGGGGGCTCGTCCTTAGCGATCGGGTGGTCGGTCGGGGCTGCGTGGGGCCGGGCGTTGTCGTTGCCGGAAGCGGGGGAAGCCATGATGTCCTGTCTCCTTGCTGTGGTGTCCAAGCTGCTGAAGTGTTGTCGTTGTCGAGGCGGCGTCCTCGTTGTCGAGGCGCCTTCTCCCAGCACAGCGGAATGCCTCGGTCCGTCACCGCACACCGGCAAGCGGCCCCGCTCGGGGGAACGCGTGGCTCGCCGCTCGGCGACCTGGTCAGGCTCTGCCCGACCGCCGGGGCATCAGGTCCGGCAAGTGGTGACAGAAGTGCGCGAGGTGGCGCGGGACAGCAGTACGGCTACTTACCAGCGCGAGGACGGCCCCTACAGTTCGGGCAACCGCGCATGGCACCATCGCGCCCTTCTCCTCGCTCCACCGCCTCGTGTGCCGACCGTCGGAGGCATACCCGCCACGATCAGGCCGTGTGCCCCCCTTATGAGCGGCACCGCAGTACACCGGGGCCCTCCCACACCACGCGCACACTCCAGCGCACCCGGGCGCAAGCAGACGTCGCGCGGGACGCATCCACCCACCCGCATCTCCCGTATCCCGCGCCGAAGAAGAATCGACCGATCGACCGGCGGCACGGCCAAGTACGAGCTGCTCAAGCACCACCGCGGCACTCCGGACGCGCCCGCTGCCAGAAACGGACCTGACGATCTCCCACCCGTCCGGTGGAGCGAGCCGACTGCGCTGGGGTCAGGTGAACCAGCGGCACGGAATGTCTGGAAGGAGCGACAGGTTCCGGGGGAACATGGCGCCATGCAGAGTGATCTCTTCGCTACGAAGAACATGGCGCAGCCCAGCCCCACAGCGGGGATGGAGCTGCAGAACGACAAGTGCGTGAAGTACACGGTGAACGGCGAGTGCTACGCGCGGCAGGGATCGATGGTGGCCTTCCGGGGGAATCTCCGGTTCGAGAAGAAGGGCCAGGGGGTCGGCAACTTCCTCAAGCGCCAGGTCACCGGGGAAGGGCTGGCGCTGATGTCGGTCAGCGGCCAGGGCGAGGCGTGGTTCGCGCACGAGGCGGAGAACTGCTTCCTCATCGACATAGCGCCCGGCGACTCGCTCACCGTCAACGGGCGTAACGTGCTGGTCTTCGACGCCGGTCTGCACTACGAGATCGGCATCGTCAAGGGCGCGGGAATGGCCGGCGGCGGGCTGTTCAACAGCGTCTTCTCGGGCCAGGGCAGGCTCGGTGTCATCTGCGAGGGCACGCCGATCGTCATCCCGGTGTCGCAGCAGATGCCGGTGTTCGTGGACACCGACGCGGTGGTGGGCTGGAGCGCCCAGTTGCAGACCTCGCTGCACCGCTCGCAGAGCTTCGGTTCGATGATCCGGGGCGGCTCGGGCGAGGCCGTGCAGCTGAGGCTGGACGGAGAGGGCTTCGTCATCGTCCGCCCCAGCGAGAAGCAGCCGGCGACCGCCGGTAATTGACGCCGGACGTTGTGGTTCCGGCCGCCTCCTTTTCCGCCGGACCCTCGCTGTTGGGGTTCCCGCCGTTGCGGCGGGATTGATCTCGGGGGCTCCGCCCCCGAGCCCCCGGCCCTTCGGCAAGGGGGTTCAGGGGGCGGAGCCCCCTGAACCTCTCTTCGCCGCAACACAGCAACCCGCAGCGTCAGACCGCCGCCATCCCGGCGCGGGCCAGCTCGCGCCGGGCTCGCATGAAGGGGCGGGGGCGGTTGGCTGCGAGGACTGCCGTGGTGGTGCCGTCGCGCTCGTAGACGGCGAGAAAGCTGCGGTCCTCCGGTGAGCCCTCCACCACCCGTAGGGTGTCGTCCGGACCGCGGCTGCCCGCGAGTTGGAGCCGGATGCCGTACTGGTCGGACCAGAAGTACGGCAGTGCCGTGTACGTCTCCACGGTCGTGCCGGCCAGCAGATTCCGTACGGCGACGGCCGGGGCCTCCATGGCGCTCGTCCAGTGCTCGGCCCGGTGCCCGGCGCTGCGGGCCACATCGCCCACGGCCACCACACCCGGCACCGGGGTGACGCCGCCCGCGTCGCAGACGACGCCGTCGTCCAGCGGGAGGCCTGAGCCCTCCAGCCAGCCGGTCGCGGGCCGTACGCCGATACCGACCACGACCACGTCGGCGGGCAGGAACCGCCCGTCGGCCAGCTCCACCCAGCCGACCCGGTTACGGGCGCCGTCCGGGTGCAGTGCGCGCACTCCGGTGCCGGTGAGCAGGGTGACGCCGTGGTCGGTGTGCAGGTCGGCGCAGAACTCCGCGACTTGAGGGCCGAGTTGGGGCAGCAGTGGCTGCTCGGCGGCCTCGACGACGGTGACCGTGTGCCCGAGGGTGGCGCAGGAGGAGGCGACCTCGGCGCCGATGAATCCGGCGCCGATCACCACGACCCGCACCTGCCCCCGGCTCAGCTCCTCGCGGAGCGCGGCGGCGTCGTCCAGGGTGCGCAGGGTGTGCACCCCTTCCAGCGGCTCGCCGGGCAGGGTGCGGGGCACCGCTCCGGTGGCCAGGACGACGCCGTCGGTGGACAGCCTGCGGCCGTCCGTGAGCGTGACCGTACGGGAGGGCGGGTCGAGGCCCTCGGCACGGGTGCCCAGCAGCCAGTCGGCGTCCAGCTCGGCGATCTCCTCCGCGTCGGCGAGGGAGAGCCGTTCGGCGGTCAGCGCGCCGGTCAGGAATTCCTTGGAGAGTGGAGGCCGGTCGTAGGGGCGATGGTGTTCTTCCCCTACGATCACCAGCCTGCCGTCGTAGCCCTCTGCGCGGAGCGCCAGTGCGGCATGGAGTCCTGCCAGGGAGGCGCCGATCACGGTGATGGTTTTCATGCGGCGCTCCCTTGTCCGGCTACGGCGGTGTGCGGTGTTTGCGCGGCCCGGTCGGCCTCGACGTGCACCCATACGGTGCCGTCGAGCACGCTCACCGCGTGGGTGCGGACCGGCTTGCGAGCAGGGAGGCAGGTGGGGCGGCCGGTGCGCAGGTCGAATGAAGCAGCGTGCAGCGGGCATTCGACCAGACAGCCCTCGAGCCAGCCTTCTGACAGGGACGCGTCCTGGTGGGTGCAGGTGTCGTCGATTGCGTAGAGCTCGCCGTCGGCGTTGAAGACGGCGATGGGAGGTTCGAGGTCGAGACGGACGGATTCGCCTTCGGGCAGGTCCTCAAGGCGGCAGACAGGGATCACTGTGATTCACCTCGCGAGCACGTTCGAGTGAGCAGGGTCGGCGGATCCCGGTACCGGGTGACCGGAGAAGCGCGGGGAAGACACTTCGCTACTATCCGAGTTCCGTATCGCGCACGATGGAGCGTGATGCGCAACAGAATCCAAGCGGGGAGGCTTCACGTCAAGCACCCGCCGACGACCTCCGCGGATAGTGGAGAGAAACGGCAGCCTCCGGGGAGCACGGCGCGCGGCCGCGCGCCGGCAACCGGGAACCGGGAACCACAACCAGGCCAGCAGGCGGTGACGTTGAGCAGATGAGTGAAAAATCGGAGGACACAGCGACTGGTAAGCAGTCCAGAGGCGCGGCTGCTTCGGTCCAGTCGGTCGACCGCGCCGTCAGCGTGCTGGAGATCCTGGCCCGGCACGGCGACGCGGGCGTGACGGAGATCGCCGAGGAACTGGGCGTCCACAAATCGACGGCGTTCCGGCTGCTGGGCGTCCTGGAGGCCAGGGGCCTGGTCTCCCAGGAGCAGGACCGCGGCAAGTACTACCTGGGCCCGGGCGTGCTGAGACTGGCCGGAGCCGCGGCTTCCCGGCTGGACATCTCACAGGAGGGCGCTCCGGTCTGCCGCGAGCTGGCCGAGGACGCCGGGGAGACGGCGAACATCGCGGTGCTGGACGACGACGCCGCGGTCAACATCATGCAGGCGCGTGGCGCGTCGTCGGTCACCGCGCAGAACTGGCTGGGCAGACGGACGCCGCTGCACGCCACCTCCAGCGGCAAGGCGCTGCTGGCGCACCAGCCGAAATCCGTCCAGGAGAGCGTGCTGTCGCGGAAGCTGCCACGGCTGACGGAGTCGACCGTGGTCTCCCCCGCGGAGCTGCGCGCTGAGCTGAAATCGGTGGTCAAGACCGGTTTCGCGGTGGCGAGGGACGAGCTGGAGCTGGGCCTGCACGCGGTGGCGGCACCGGTGCGGGCGCACGACGGGAAGGTGATCGGCGCGATCAGCGTGTCCGGGCCCTCCTACCGGCTGGAGGAGGAACGGCTCCAGGAGGTCGCCAAGCGCACGATGGCGGCGGCCCAGGATCTCTCGCGCCGGATGGGTTACGCCTACTGAGCCCGGCCTGCACCCGCTGCGGGCACCCGTCGGCCGGCCCGGAACCGGCCCGGAACAGCTCTGGAACCGACCGGGAATCTGCCGTCGAAAAGTACAAATTTCTGATGGAGCGTCAGCAGTAGCAGCGCCCCGACCTCCCATAACTGCGGGTCCGGCATCGGCCGGGCCCGCGGTGCGTTTTTCTGACGCCTTGTCATGAACCACTGATCCACATCTCTTGACGGGCGAGGTTCGGCGTTCTCACTATGTCTCCCATAGCGCAACCAGTCGTGCACTACGCAACAACTGCGAGGTCTGGGAATGCCACACGAGGTCCGCGCTGTCATCGCGATGAAGAAGGACGCCCCGGCCGAGGTGCAGACGGTCCTGGTACCGGACCCCGGCCCGGGCGAAGTCCTCGTCTCCATCCAGGCATGCGGTGTCTGCCATACCGATCTGCACTACCGGGAAGGCGCCGTCGGCGACGACTTCCCGTTCCTGCTCGGCCATGAGGCCGCGGGCGTCGTCGAACAGACGGGCCCGGGCGTCACCGATCTGCGCCCCGGCGACTTCGTCGTGCTCGCCTGGCGCGCACCGTGCGGAAGCTGCCGCTCCTGCCGTAAGGGGCGGCCCTGGTACTGCTTCGACTCGCGCAACGCCCGGCAGCCGATGACGCTGCTGGACGGCACCCCGCTCAGCCCGGCGCTCGGCATCGGCGCGTTCGCCGACAAGACGCTGGTCGACGCGGGGCAGGCCGTCAAGGTCGACCCCGCGGCGCGGCCCGAGGCAGCCGGACTCATCGGCTGCGGCGTGATGGCCGGCTGGGGCGCCGCCGTGCACACCGGGGGTGTCTCCTACGGGGACACCGTCGCCGTCATCGGCTGCGGCGGTGTCGGCAACGCGGCCATCGCGGCGGCCTCGCTGGCCGGGGCACGCCGGATCATCGCCGTCGACATCGACGACAACAAGCTGGATGTCGCCACCCAGTTCGGCGCCACCCACAGCGTCAACTCGCGCGGCACCGATCCCGTCGAGGCCGTCCGCGAGCTGACCGGCGGGCACGGCGTGGACGTCGTCATCGAGGCGGTCGGCCGTCCGGAAACCTATCTCCAGGGCTTCGCCATGCGGGACCTGGCGGGCGTGCTGGTCCAGGCCGGCGTCCCGGCCCCGGACGTGACGATCGAGCTCCCGTTCCAGGAGCTCTTCTCGCGGGGCGGTGCCCTCAAGTCGTCCTGGTACGGGGACTGCCTGCCCAGCAGGGACTTCCCGGTCCTGATCGACCTCTACCTCAGCGGCAAGCTCGACCTGGGCGCCTTCGTCACCGAGACGATCGCGCTGGACGAGGTCGAGGTCGCCTTCGAGCGGATGCAGCGCGGCAAGGTGCTGCGATCGGTGGTGGTGTTGTGAGCACTTCTTCCTCTGAGCCTCCCCGCGAATCTCCCCAGGCGCCGGCCGATTCGCGGGCCGGGCGCGTCGTCATCGTCGGCGCCGGAATCGTCGGCTGCTCGCTGGCCGACGAGCTGACGGCGCGCGGCTGGCGCGACGTCACCGTTCTCGAACAGGGCCCGCTGGCAGCACCCGGCGGATCCACCTCGCACGCCCCCGGCCTCGTCTTCCGCACCAGCCCCTCGCGGACGCTGACCCAGTACGCGCGCTACACCGTCGAGAAGTTCAGCTCGCTGCACCACGCGGGGC
Organism: Streptomyces sp. CA-250714; assembly: GCF_050936705.1. Classification (NCBI taxonomy): domain Bacteria; kingdom Bacillati; phylum Actinomycetota; class Actinomycetes; order Kitasatosporales; family Streptomycetaceae; genus Streptomyces; species Streptomyces sp. CA-250714. The sequence goes on from NZ_JBNJMI010000001.1 coordinate 1,205,346, forward strand.
GGCCGTGCTTCCTGCCGGTGGGCGGCCTGGAGGTCGCCACGACGGAGGCCCGCTGGCTGGATCTGCACCGTAAGGCTGGGCTCGCCGCCTCCTGGGGCGTGGAGGGCGAGCTGGTCGGACCCGCGCGGTGCGCCGAGCTCTTCCCGATGCTCGACCCGGACAGCGTGCTCGGCGGCTTCCACACCCCCGGCGACGGTCTGGCCCGCGCGGTCGACGCCTGCCTGGCCCAGATCGAGCGCGCCTCGCAGCGCGGTGCCCGCTTCCTGGACCGGCACACCGTCACCGGCATCGAGCGCGAGGGCGGCCGGGTCACCGGCGTCGTCACCGACCGGGGCACCTTCCCGGCCGACCATGTGGTCTCCGCCGCCGGGTTCTGGGGGCCGGTCGTCGGCGCCATGGCCGGCGTGGACGTACCGCTGCTGCCGCTCGCCCACCAGTACGCCAGGACGGCGCCGCTGCCGGAGCTGACCGGGGCCAACGGTGTCGAGGCCGTCCGGCCGCTGCTCCGCCACCAGGACCACGACCTGTACTACCGCGAACACCTCGACCCGGCGGGCGGCCCCGGCCGGATCGGCATCGGTACGTACGCACACCGTCCACTGCCCGTCGACCCGTACACGATCCTGCCCTACGACGAAGCCCCCGAGATGCCGTCCTCGCTGCCCTTCACCGAGGAGGACTTCGCAGCCAGCTGGACGGAGACCGGCCGGCTGCTGCCCGCACTGGCCGGCTCCCGGGTGGACGAGGGCTTCAACGGCGTCTTCTCCTTCACCCCCGACGGGATGCCGCTGCTGGGCCAGTCCGACACGGTGCGCGGCTTCTGGCTCGCCGAAGCCGTCTGGGTCACGCACTCGGCGGGCGCCGCGCGGGCCGTCGCCGAGCTGATGACGGACGGCCGCACCACGGTCGACGTCCACGAGTGCGATCCGCACCGCTTCGAGAAGGCCCAGCGCTCCCCCGCGTATGTGCGTGCACGCGGCGAGCGCAGCTTCGTCGAGGTGTACGACGTGATCCACCCGCTGCAGCCGCCCGGCACGGGCCGCCCCCTGCGCACCAGCCCCTTCTACCCCCGGCAGCAGGAACTGGGCGCCCACTTCCTGGAGTCGGGCGGCTGGGAGCGGCCCCACTGGTACGAGGCCAACGCGCCGCTCGTGGCCGAGCTCGGCATTCAGCTGCCCGAGCGCGACAGCTGGTCGGTCCAGCACTGGTCGCCGATCGCCGCCGTCGAGGCGAAGCTGACGCGGGAGAAGGTCGCGCTGTACGACATGACGCCGCTGCGGCGGCTGGAGGTCACCGGGCCCGGCTCGCTCGCCTTCCTGCAGCGGATGACCAGCAACAACCTCAAGAAGCGGACGGGCTCAGTCACCTACACGCTGCTGCTCGAAGAGAACGGCGGCATCCGCAGCGACCTGACCGCCGCCCGGCTGGGCCCGGACCGCTGGCAGCTCGGCGCCAACTCCCCCGCCGACCTGGACTGGCTCACCCGGCACGCGCCCGAGGGCGTACAGATCCGCGACATCACCTCCGGCACCTGCTGCATCGGGGTGTGGGGCCCGCTGGCCCGGGAGCTGGTGCAGCCCCTCACCCCCGCGGACTTCTCGCACGAGGCGTTCGGCTACTTCAAGGCGCGCGAGACATACGTGGGCCACATCCCGGTGACCGCGCTGCGGGTCAGCTACGTCGGCGAGCTGGGCTGGGAGCTGTACACGGATGCCGATGTGGGACTGCGGCTGTGGGACACCCTGTGGGAGGCCGGACAGCGGCTCGGCGTCATCGCCGCGGGCCGCAGTGCCTTCAACAGCCTGCGGCTGGAGAAGGGATACCGCGCCTGGGGCGCCGACATGACCACCGAGCACACCCCGGAGGAGGCCGGCGTCGGCTTCGCCGTCCGCCCCGCCAAGGGCGACTTCGTGGGGCGGGACGCGCTGGCCGAACGCGGGGAGCCCACCCGGAAGCTGGTGTGCCTCACCCTCGACGACCCCGCCGCGGTTGTCATGGGCAGCGAACCCGTGCATGTCGACGGGGTCGTCGCCGGCTATGTGACCAGCGCTTCGTACGGCTACAGCGTGGGGCGGTGCGTCGCCTACGCGTGGGTGCCGGCCGGCGCAGCTGTGCCGGGTACCTCGGTCGCCGTCGAGTACTTCGGCGAAAAGGTGGCGGCAACCGTCGCCCCGGAGCCGCTGTTCGACCCCGAGATGGCCCGCATCCGCCGCTGACCCACAAGGAGGCCCGCAGTGGCACATTCCCGCGATGTCATCGTCATCGGACTCGGCGGTATGGGCAGCGCCGCCGCCTGTCATCTGGCAGCCCGCGGCCACCAGGTCCTCGGACTGGAGCGTTTCGGCCCGGCCCACAACCGCGGCTCCAGCCACGGCGGTTCCCGCATCATCCGCCAGTCCTACTTCGAGGACCCCGCCTACGTCCCCCTCCTCCTCCGCTCCTACGACCTCTTCGCGAAGCTGGAACGCGACACCGGCCGCACCCTCGCCACCCTCTGCGGCGGCGTGATGGTGGGCCGCCCGGACAGCCGGGCCGTCTCCGGCAGCCTGCGCTCGGCCCGGCAGTGGGACCTCCCCCACGAGATGGTGGACGCGGCCGAGGTACGCCGCCGCTTCCCGACCCTGACACCGGCGGACGACGAGGTCGCGCTCTACGAGGAGCGCGCCGGTTTCGTCCGCCCCGAGGCAACCGTCACCGCGCATGTGCAGCTCGCCCAGCAGGCCGGTGCCGACCTGCGGTTCGAGGAACCGGTGACCCGCTGGGAGGTGCTGCCGGGCGGCAGAGGCGTCCGGGTGCACACGACGGATGACGTCTACACCGCCGGGCATCTGGTGGTCTGCCCCGGCGCGTGGGCACCGCGCCTGCTCGCCGACCTCGGTGTCGGCTTCGCCATCGAGCGGCAGGTCATGTACTGGTTCCACCCGCGCGGCGGCACCGCCCCGTTCGCGCCGGAGCAGCACCCCGTCTACGTGTGGGAGGATACCGACGGCGTGCAGGTCTACGGTTTCCCGGCGATCGAGGGCCCGGACGGCGGGGCGAAGGTCGCCTTCTTCCGCAAGGGTTCGCTGTGCGACCCGGAGACCATCGACCGCACCGTGTCCGAGGCGGAGGCCGGGGCGATGGCGGCGCAGCTGCGGCCCCGTATCCCCGATCTGCCGGGGCGGCTGCGCAAGGCCGTCACCTGTATGTACACCACAACGGCCGACGAGCACTTCGTGCTGGCCCGGCACCCGGAGCATCCGGACGCGGTCACCGTGGCCTGCGGATTCTCCGGGCACGGCTTCAAGTTCGTACCCGTCGTCGGCGAGATACTCGCCGATCTGGCGCTCAACGGCACCACCGAGCATCCCATCGCCCTGTTCGACCCGCTCAGGGAGCCCCTGAAGGCCCCGCACCGCCAGTTCGCCACTCCCGAGGGAGAAACCACGACATGACGACCGTTGTCGGCAGCCTGCTGGCGACTCTGCCAGGAGACCGCTACACCGATCCGGAGAACTTCCGGCGCGAGCAGGAGCGCATCTTCGAGACCGAGTGGTTCTGCGCGGTCCGCTCGGCCGATCTCGACAAGCCAGGCGCCTACCGCACTGTTCAAGTGGGCCGCGAAAACGTGCTGATCACCCGCAACCGGCGGGGTGAGCTGCGGGCCTTCCTCAATGTGTGCCGGCACCGCGGCGCCCGGCTGTGCACGGAGCAGGCCGGCGAGGTACGGCGCAGCCTGCAGTGCCCGTACCACGCGTGGACGTACGACCTGGACGGCAAGCTGACGGCGGCCCCCAATCTGACCCGGATGCCGGATGTGGACCGTACCGAGTACGGACTGCACACGGTGCGGCTGCGGGAGTGGCTGGGCTATGCGTGGGTGTGCCTGGCCGCCGAGCCGCCCTCGTTCGAGGAGTCCGTGATGGGGGATGTCGCCGAGCGGCTGGGCGGCACCGAGGTGATCGGGCACTACGCGATCGAGTCGCTGGCCCTGGGCCGACGGCACACCTACGACGTGGCGGCCAACTGGAAGCTGATCATCGAGAACTTCATGGAGTGCTACCACTGCGCCACGATCCACCCTGAACTGACCGAGGTACTCCCGGAGTTCGCCGACGGGTTCGCCGCCCAGTACTACGTCGGGCACGGGCCCGAGTTCGCCGCCGAGGCCCAGGGCTTCACGGTGGACGGCAGCGCGGGCTTCGAGCGGCTGCCCGGCGTCCCGGACGCCCACGACCGCCGCTACTACGCCATCACCATCCGGCCGCAGGTGTTCGTGAACCTGGTGCCCGACCATGTGATCGTCCACCGGATGTTCCCGCTGGCCGAGGACCGCACGGTGATCGAGTGCGACTGGCTGTACGCGCCGGAGGTGGTTGCCGCGGGTGCGGACGTCTCGCACTCGGTGGAGCTCTTCCACCGGGTCAACGTCCAGGACTTCGACGCCTGCGAACGCACCCAGCCCGCCATGGCCTCCCGCGCCTACCGGGACGGCGGGGTGCTGGTACCCAGCGAGCACCACATCGGGGAGTTCCACACCTGGGTCACCGACCGGGTCGGCAGGCCGGGCCCGGGCTGAGGCCCCGCGCCGGGGCGTGATGGGGTGGGGCGTATGGACAGTACGCCCCACCCCTCCCCCGCCCGGGCCCTCGCGGCGGCGCGGCTCGTCATCTTCGACTGCGACGGGGTGCTGGTCGACACGGAGCGGATCGGGCCCAAGGTCGTCGCCGCGATGGCGACCGAGGCGGGGTGGCCGCTGACTCCCCACGACGTGCTCGAGAAGTTCCTGGGCACCCCGGAGCCTTATCTGCTGGCGCAGGTGCGGGCACACGCCACGGTGCCCGTGGACGACAGCTGGCTCGTCGAGTACCGGAGGCGGGTGGCCGCCGCGTTCGACGCGGCCCCGCACACGATGCCGGGCGTCGTCCAGCTGCTGGACGCGCTGGATGCCGGCTCCATCCCGTACTGCGTCGCCAGCAGCGGCAGTCATCCGCGCATCCGGCACTCGCTGACGGCCACCGGTCTGTGGGAGCGCTTCGCGGGCCGGGTCTTCAGCGCGGACGACGTACGCGAGGGCAAGCCGGCCCCCGATCTGTTCCTGCACTCGGCCGCCACCCTGGGTGTGCCGCCCGCGGAGTGCCTGGTGATCGAGGACAGTCCAGCCGGTATCCGCGCCGCCCACGCCGCCAACATCCCGGTCCTCGGCTACACGGGAGGGCCGACCCCCGCCGCCTGGCTGGCCGACGCGAGCGCGGGCACACTGGCGGACCTCCACGAGCTCACCGTTTGACAGGGGCGTACCCCGCGCGGGGGCTGCGCTTGCCCACCCTGCGCCCCTGGCGCAGACTGCCCAAGCGCAGGAGGTTGCCAATCAGGGGCGCGGGGAACTGCGCGACCAGCCACAACCATCCCGCAGCCTGCAACGCACAACAAGGGGCAGCCCCTACTCAGTCCAGCGCCGCCCTCAACCGCTCGCGGTCCTGCTCCGGAAGATGCGGGGCATAGTGCTCGAACAACGCCTCCCGGCCCAGCCGCGCCGCACGGGCGCCGTCCGCAGCGCGGAGGGCCGCGAGAATCTCGCGGTGATGGGTGACGGAGCGCCGCATCCAGTCACTCGCGTCACCGGCCCGCTTCGCGCGGACCAGCTTGCCCTCGATGGCGTCCACGACCGCGTCATGGACCGCCCGCGCGCACAGTGCGAGCAGCGCGTTGCCGCTGGCCTCGGCGACGGCGCGGTGGAACTCCGCGTCGGCCTCGCTGAAGGCGTGCGGGTCGTGCGGGACGCACTCCTCCATCCGGTCCGCGAGCTCCGTCAGCCGGTGCAGATCGTCCTCGGTGTGCAGCCGTGCCGCCAGGCGGTAGCTCTCCGCGTCGAGGACCATCCGGAACTGGATCAGTTCGGCCAGACCGGACAGATGGGAGCGGGCGAGGCGGCCGAGGGCGTGGCTGAGGGTGTCGGGCGAGACGCCCAGCACCTCGGCGCCCAGCGGATCGCCGGGCCGGGAGCGGATCAGCCCCGAGGACTGGAGGACCCGCAGCGCCTCGCGGATGGTCGAGCGGCCCACGGCGAACTGGCGCACCAACTCCCGCTCGGCGGGCAGCCGGGAGCCGGGCGGCAGTTCACCGTCCAGGATGCGCTCCTCGATCTGCTCGGCGACGCGCTGGTAGGCGCGCACCGGACGCACCGGCTTGAATCCGATCTGACCAGGTGACTCGGCCGTCATCCGGCACCCTTCCTCGTGACTCGTCGCGTGGTTGGCCCCGAAGGCTGATCGGTTGTCCAGCGGCGGTTGCTGATGGCTTTCGCGCTGTTTCCCACCGGTTTCCCGATGCCTTCTCGGCGGCTTCTCATGTTGCTTTCGTGCGCTCTGCTTGCCGACCCCTTGACCGGGACCGTGGCCCGCAAGCAGAGTACGGCCAGTCAACTGGTCTGACCAGTCGCCTGGCCTCCGGAGCAAGCCGATCGGCCGGCCGACTGGGACAGGGACGTGGAGGAGCCAGATGCATTCCGGTCCCGGCGCACTGCCGTGGGATTCCCTGCTCGACACCGAGGCGGCCATCGCCTTCACCCAGCAGCTGGTACGGCTGCGCACCGTCAACGCCGAGGGCGCCGAGGACGTGGAGAGACCGGCTGCCGAGCTGGTCGCGGAGCTGTTCACCCGCTTCGGCTGGGAACACACCGTCACGGAGGTGGCTCCGGGCCGCCCGAACGTGATCGCGGTCGTCGAGGGCGGCGGGGGCCCGGGCCCCACGCTGATGTTCGAGGGCCATACGGATGTGGTGACCGAAGGCGATCCAGCGGACTGGAGCGTGGACCCGTACGGCGCCGAGATCCGCGACGGCAGGATGTGGGGCCGGGGCACCGCCGACATGAAGTCCGGTGTGGCGGCGATGATCTACGCCGTGCGCGCGCTCCAGCAGGCAGCCTCCTTCCCGGGCCGGATCGTGCTGGGCGTCATGGCCGACGAGGAAGGCATGATGCTCGGCGCCAAGGCGTTCGCGGCCTCCCCGCTGGCGGGCGAGGTGGACGGCGTCATCGTCTGCGAGCCGGAGGGCTACGAGGTGTGCACCTCGGCGCGCGGCGGCATCCGGCTGCGGCTGGATCTGACGGGTGTGATGGCGCACGGCGCGATGCCCCAGGAGGGGCGCAGCCCGATCGCGGCGGGGGCCAGAATCGTGGAGGCCCTCGGCACGGTGCAGGAGTGGGCGACCGTGCGGTTCGGCCACCACCCGCACGCCGGTTCGGTGACGGTCACCCCGACCGTGCTGCTCGGCGGCGACCCGGACCAGCTGAACGTCATCCCCGCGCACGGCGTCGTCGGCGTCGACGTACGGACCATCCCCGGCACCGACCACGCCGAGCTGACCGAGCGGGTGCGGAGCACGGCGGAGCAGGCGGCGGCCGCCTTCGGGGTGACCGTACGGCTGACCGTCGTCGACGACCGGCCCGCCATCGAGATAGCCGAGGACCATCCCGTGGTCCAAGGGCTGGTCGCCGCACACACCCAGGTGCACGGCAGCGCACCGGCGTTCGGCGCGGTGCCCGGCACCACCGACGGCACGATCCTCACCCGGGACGCGGGGCTGCCCACCGTGGTCTACGGCCCGGGCGGCAAGTGGATCGCCCATCAGAAGGACGAGTTCGTGGAGGTGCGGGAGATCGGCGAGTACGCCCGGGTGTACGCGGCAGCCGCGCACCACTTCCTCACCGCGGGCGGCACGGGAGGTACGGCAGCGTGAATCTGTGGCAGGGCAAGGAGTTCCCGGACGGACTGCCGGTCGGCGAGAGCTGGTCGGCGGCACCGGGGCAGCAGCTCGTTACCTTCCCCTACGACGGAAGCCCCGTGGCGCAGGCCCCACTCGGTGACCCGGCGCTCGCCCGGCAGGCCGTCGAGCACGCCGCCGCACTGCGCCGCGAGGTCTCCGCGCTCCCCACCCGCACCCGCCGCGCCGTACTCGGCGGTGTGGCGGAGGCGCTGGAGAGCGTGGCCGCCGGCATGGAGGACCTGCTCGTCCTGGAGACGGGCAAGCCGCGCGTCGACTGCCGTACGGAGGTGACCCGGGCGGTGGCCACCTGGCGGGCCGCGGCCGACGAGGTGGTGCACATCCACGGCGAGACGGTGCCGCTGGACGGGCTGCCGTCCGGCGACGGGATGACCGGCTTCTGGACGCGGCGCCCGGTGGGGGTGGTCGTCGGGATCGCCGGGTTCAACTATCCGATGATGCTGGCCAGTCACAAGATCGCGCCGGCGCTGGCGGCGGGCTGTCCGGTGATCGTCAAACCGGCGCCGGCGACCCCGCTGGCGACCCTGTGGCTGGTGCGTCTGGTGCGCGAACGGCTCGTCGCCGAGGGCGCCCCGGCGGGCGCGGTCCAGTTGGTGACCGGCGACGTCGAGGTGGGTCGTACGCTCACCACGCACGAGGCCGTCGCCGCGGTCTCGTTCACCGGCTCGGCCGCCGTCGGCCATCGCATCGCGAAGGACGCGGCGCCCCGCAAGGTGGTGCTGGAGCTGGGTTCCAACGCGGCGCTGGTCGTCGCGGCCGACGCCGATCTCGACGCGGCGGCCGACGCGGTGGTACGCGGCGGCTACTACGCCTCGGGCCAGGCGTGTATCGCCGTCCAGCGGGTGATCGCCGAACAGCCGGTCGCCGCCGAGCTGGAGCGGCGGATCACCGCGCGGCTGGCATCGGTACGGGTGGGCGACCCGCGCGAGGACAGCACCCGGGTCGCGGCGCTCATCGACGAGGCGGCCACCGAGCGGGTGCTGTCGTGGCTCGCGGACGCCCGTGCGGCGGGCGCCCGGCTGGTCGCGGGCGGCGAGCGGGTGGGCCGCTGTCTGACCCCGGCGCTGCTGGCCGAGGTGCCGGACGGGCAGCCCGCGTGGGACGAGGAGATCTTCGGGCCCGTCGTATGCCTGCGCTCCGTACCCGATCTGGACGCCGCCTTCGCCACGGTCGACGCCGGCCGGTACGGGCTGCACGCCGCGGTCTTCACCCACCGCCTGGACGTCGCATTCCGCGCGTTGGACGAACTCGACGTCGGCGGCGTGGTGATCAACGAAGTGCCCGGCTACCGCTGCGACGTCGCCCCCTACGGCGGCGTCAAGGACTCCGGCATCGGACGGGAGGGTCCACGGTTCGCGATCGAGGAGCTGACGGTGACGAAGATGGCGGTGATCAAGCCATGAGCCAGGACAACGACCGGGGTGCCGAGGTGGATTACAGCCGGCTGTTCCGGCTCGACGGGCGGCGGGTGGCCGTGGTCGGCGGCGCGAGCGGCATCGGCCGGGAGGCGGTGCGAGCGCTGGCGGCACACGGCGCCCAAGTCGTGGTGGCCGACCGGGACGAGGCGGGCGCGGCGGAGACCGTACGCCTGGCGGGCCCCGGCGCCTCCCCGTACCCCCTCGATGTGCTGGACGAGGAAGCGCTGACCCGCGCGGCGGCCGACTGGGGCCCGCTGGACGGGCTCGTGGTGACGGTCGGCGTCAACGTGCGCAAGCGGATCGCGGACTACACCGTGGCGGAGTTCGAGCGGGTGGTCGCGCTGAATCTGCGGGCGCACTTCTCGCTGCTGCGGGCCTGCGCCCCGGCGATGGCGGAGCGCGGCCGGGGCTCGGTGGTCTCCCTCGCCTCCATGCGCGCCTTCCAGGTGGAGCCGGGCCAGGGCGTGTACGCGGCCTCCAAGGCGGGCCTCGTCCAGCTGCTGCGGACGGCTGCCGCGGAGTGGGGGCCGCAGGGTGTGCGGTTCAACGCCGTGGCGCCCGGGGTGGTGCGGACTCCGCTCACCGACCAGATCGCCGCCGACGCGGAGTGGTACGACGCCTATGCGCGGGCCTCCGCGCTGCAGCGGTGGGCGCGGGCCGACGAGATCGCCGGCGCCGTCGTGTATCTGATCTCCGACGCCGCCACCTTCGTGACCGGCAGCGTCCTGACCGTGGACGGCGGATGGACCGCCGTCGACGGACGGTACGACCCGGCCGTGTGACCCCCATGCCGTTACCCACGATCCCCGAAGGAGCACCCCGTCATGCCCGAGCACCACCGCCCTCCGCAAGGGGAGGACCCCCTCGAAGGGCTCCCCCGTAGCAGAGCCAAGCGCCCAGCGCTGTGGCTCCTGCTCGTCCCCGCCGTCCTCTACTGCTCGGCCCCCCTGGTGGCGAACCGAATCGAACCCCGCATCGCGGGCCTCCCCTTCCTGCTGTTCTGGATCCTCGCCGCGACCGTCGTGAGCCCGCTGGTCATCTGGGCGGTCTCGCGGCTCGACCCCGCCTTCAAGGAGGGCGCGGTCGAACCGCTTCCGGTCGATGACATGGGAGGCGCGCGATGAGCGGATCAGCGGCGATCGCGACGACGATCTTCGGTCTCGCCATGGCGGCGACCCTCGCCATCGGCGTGCTCAGCGCACGGGGGCGGGACAAGGGCATGGCCGAGTGGTCGGTCTCCAGCCGCGGCCTCGGAGTGCTGTTCATCTGGCTGCTGATGGCGGGCGAGACCTACACCAGCTTCTCGTTCCTGGGCACGGCCGGCTGGTCGTACTCGATGGGCGTGCCGATCCTCTACCTGGTCGCCTATCTGACGGTCGGTTTCGCGGTGGCGTACGTGGTCGGCCCGGCGCTGTGGACGTACGCGAGCCGGCACCGGCTGCTGTCAATAGCGGACATGGCCGAACACCGCTTCCGCTCCCGGCCGGTGGGGATATTGGTGGCGATCACGGCGACTGTTTTCATCGTCCCCTACGTCCAGGTGCAGATCCAGGGCATGGGGGTGGTGGTGAACGCGATGACGTACGGCAGCGTCGATCTGCATGTCGCCGCCGTGATCTCCTTTGTCGTCGCGGAAGCGTTCATCCTCGTCTCCGGGCTGCGTGGCTCGGCGTGGGTGAGCGTGCTCAAGGATGTGCTCGTCATCGTGGCGGTGGTGTTCCTCGCGGTGTGGGTGCCGCTGCACTACCTCGACGGGTACGGGGACTTCATGACACGGATGGTGCAGGAGAAGCCCGAGTGGCTGACGTTCCCCGGCCATGCGTCGGGCGGGCTGAACGGCACCTGGTTCGTCTCCACGCTGCTGCTGAACGCTGTGACGATCTCCATCTTCCCCACCACCGTCGCCGGGTACCTCAGCGCGAAGAACCCCAACGCGCTGCGCCGCAACGCGCTGCTGCTGCCCTGGTACCAACTGCTGCTGTTCATCCCGATGATGGTCGGCGCCGTCGCGCTGTTCGCGCTGCCCGCGCTGGACAACCCGGACCTGGCACTGTTCCGGCTGGTCACCGACTCGCTGCCGGCTCCCGTCGTCGCGGTGATCGGGGTGGCGGGCGCACTGTCGGCGATCGTGCCGATGAGCGTGTTCATGCTGGCGATCGGCACGCTGTGCGGCCGTACGCTGCTCGGCGGCGGCAACGGCTCCGACCCGCGCAGCCGCGCCTACCGGGCCCGCGCCGCGGGCGAGCCCGTGGACGAGCCGGGCGGTGCGCAGGACGTGCGGATCAAGCGGCTGTCCCAGCTGGTGTGCTTCCTGGCCGGGCTCGTGGCGCTGCTTGGCAGCCTCTTCTTCCCGAACACCCTGGTGCAGCTGTCGGTCCTCTCGTACGAGGGGCTGGCGCAGCTCGTGCCGCTCGCCCTGCTGTCGCTGTTCTGGCGGCGGCTGACCGCGGCGGCCGGGGTCGCGGGCATGCTGGTGGGGCTCGGGGTGGTACTGCTGCTGTGGTGGACGGACAACGACCCGTGGCACGGGATCAACGGCGGTGTCCTGGGGCTCGCGGCCAATCTGCTGGTGTCCCTCGCGGTCACCTACGCCCGGCCCGCCGCACCCGGAACGGCACCGGCGCCGGCCAGGCGGACCCCGTCACCGGCGCAGGAGTCGGTGTGAGGCACGGTCAGGAATCGGTGTGAACCGGCGAGGAGGAGTCGGCGTGGATGTGACCAGGTTCGAGGTTCCGGGGCTGGCGGAGCCCGTGGAGATCCTGGTGGACCGCTGGGGCGTGCCGCATCTGTACGCCGCCTCCCGCGCCGACCTCTTCCTCGCGCAGGGGTTCAACGCGGCCCGCGAGCGGCTGTTCCAGCTCGACCTGTGGCGGCGGCGCGGGCTGGGGCTGCTGGCGGAGGTGTTCGGCGAGAGCTACGTCGAGCACGACCGGGCGGCCCGGCTGTTCCTGTACCGGGGCGACATGGCCGAGGAGTGGGCGGCGTACGGGCCGGGGACGGAGGAGATGGCGCGCTCCTTCGTCGCCGGGATCAACGCGTATGTGGCGACAGTGCGCGGAGCCGGCTCCCTCCCGCTCGAGTTCGCGGCCCTCGACCATGCACCGTCCTACTGGCACCACAGCGATCTGGCCCGCATCCGCACACACGGCCTCTTCTACAACCTCCGCGAGGAGGTGGCCCGGGCCCGCACGCTCCGCGACTTCGGCCCCGAGGTGGAGGAGCTCCGCAAGGTCCGGGAGCCCGAGGGCCACGAGCTGCGCGTTCCCGAGGGCCTGGATCTGGACGTCATCCCGGACGACGTACTCCGCGTCTACGATCTGGCCACCACCCCGCCCTGGGCCACCGACACCCCGCCCCGCCAGGGCCTGGACGGCAGCAACAACTGGGTGCTGGCGCCCTCCCGCACCGCCACCGGGCGGCCGCTGCTGGCCAACGACCCGCACCGGGCCGTCACCGTGCCCTCGCTCCGCTATCTCGCCCACCTGTCAGCGCCCGGGCTGGACGTCATCGGGGCGGGCGAGCCGGCGCTGCCGGGGATCTCCATCGGGCACAACGGCCGTATCGCGTTCGGCCTGACGATCTTCCCGATCGACCAGGAGGACCTGTACGTCTACCGCACCCGGCCCGGTGACCCGCACTCCTACGCGTACGGGGACGGCTGGGAGCGGATGACGTGCGTGACCGAGGAGATCCCGGTCAGGGACGCGAAGCCGGTGCGGGCCCGGTTGTGGTTCACCCGGCACGGGCCCGTCATCCGCGAACACCCGGAGAAAGAGGCCGCGTTCGCGGTGCGCGCCGCGTGGCTGGGGCCCGGGATGGCGCCGTACCTGGGCAGCGCCGGCTATATGGGCGCCGTGAGCCCGGACGCGTTCACGGCAGCGATGCGCCGCTGGGGCGCGCCCGGGGAGAACCAGGTGTACGCGGCGCCCGACGGCACGATCGGCTGGCGCCCGGCCGGACGCGTCCCGCGGCGGCGCGGCTGGGACGGCACGCTGCCGGTGCCGGGCGACGGGCGTTACGAGTGGGACGGCTTCCTCGAAGCGGACGAGCTGCCGAGCGAACGTGACCCGGCCCAGGGCTGGTTGGCCACCGCGAACCAGCTCAATCTGCCGCCGGACTATCCGCACGCCGAGCGGCCCGTCACCCACGACTGGTACGCGCCCTTCCGCCACCAGCGGTGCGCCGAGGCCCTCGCGGCGCGGGACGACTGGAGCGTCGAGGACTGTGTGCGGTTGCAGACCGACGCGGTCAGCCTGCCCGCGCGGCGAGTGCTGCCGCTGTTGTCCGGGCTGGAGAGTACGGACCCCCGTGTACGGACCGGCCTTGCGCTGCTGCGCGGCTGGGACGGCACCCTGCGCGCCGACTCGGCCGCGGCCGCGCTGTTCGAGGTGTGGTTCCGCCGCCATCTGCGGCCCGCGCTGCTGCGGCGGGCGCTGCGCGGGCTGGTACCGGCGGCGCGGCTGGAGGATGCACTGGCGCGGGTACTGCCCGTGGAGAGCGACTCGGCGGACCCACGGGTCGAGCTACGGCTGCTGGCCGCGCCCGATCCGGGCGGCGAACGCGGGGAGTTGCTGCTGACGAGTCTCGGCGCGGCGGTGGCGGCCGTCACCGAGCTGCTGGGCGCGGACCCGGACGACTGGTCCTGGGGCACCCTGCACCGCGCGGAGCTACGCCATCCGGTGGCCACGCTGCTGGCCCACCGCGGGGTGACGAACGCGCCCGACTGGTGCGCTCTCGGTCCGCTCCCGCGGGGTGGCAGCGGCGACACGGTGGGCGCCGCCGCGTATCTGCCGGACTTCCGGCAGAACGGTGGGGCGACGTTCCGCATGGCGGTGGACGTCGGTTCCTGGGACGACTCCCTCGCGATGAACTCCCCCGGCCAGTCCGGGGATCCGCGCTCCCCGCACTATGGGGATCTGTTCGCCGCGTGGGCCGCCGATGGGGCGTTCCCTCTTGCCTACTCCCGCCCCCGCGTGGAGGCGGAGACGGTGCGGCGTCTGGTCCTCTCCCCAGCCGCCGCGGCCTTGAACTGACTGGCTCAAGTGCGTCGGGAGACGGGGGTTGCCACGCGGCGAAGTTCGGGGGCATAGCGATAGAGCATGATCGGGGGTTCGTTGGGGCCCGTGACGACCCTCAACCGGTAGATGTACGGGGCCGGACCAGTGACCTGGACGATCTCCCCGGCGTGGCCACTCTTCACGTCCCTCGCGGTGTCGCCGACCTGCCACATGTCACAGCCCACTCGGAAGGCCGCGCAGTCCAGGCCGGGCGTCAGGATTGTGCTTCAAATGCAGGTGCGCACCTTGCAACGCTTCCAGATCCGCGGCGCCCCTGTCGTCGCATGCCCCTCGCGCCCGGATGATCATCGTCCGGAACCATTCGCAGTCCTGGCAGCCGCCGTTCATCGCCACCTTCACGCTTGCTCCGTCCTCGGGCATGGCCCTGCCTCCTTGCCGCGTGCTTGCGCTGTGTAGCCAACCCAACACAAAGGGAGCTACGCTGGTACGGCTTGCTCGCAAGTCGGCAAGTCGCTGCTCAGCGGTGATGGCGCAAAAAGGGCTGGTCAGGGTGGGGCGTAAACAGAACGGCGGCGACGACTTGCGCGGCTCTCCAGTGGCCCGCAGGCTTGGCGAGGACATCAAACAGGTGCGGCTCGCTCGGAAGCTGACGCAGAAGCAGTTAGGCCACGGGACGGGATACAGCGAGGGCTATGTATCGCGTGTCGAGGCGGGGATTCGTCTACCGTCGGAACGGTTCGCGGCGGGATGCGACAAGGTGTTCGGGACAGGCAGCCTCTTTGCTGAGCAGTTGCGGCGGCTCCTTCATGGTGACCGAATCCCTGAGTGGTTCGCTCCGTATATTGACCTCGAGGAACGGGCTGACCGGATCTTGGACTTCAGTCCCATCTTTCCGATGGGCATGCTCCAAACGCCTGAGTACGCAGAAGCCGTCTACCGCGCTGGAGCGATGGCCGCTCGCGGTGAGGATTTCGGTCCGGCGCTCGCAGCTCGAATCACTAGGCGAAAACTGCTTGAGAAGAAGGACGCGCCCCTGCTGTGGGTAGTGTTCACAGAGAGTTGTCTACGGACGCCGGTAGGCCCCGCGAGCGTGATGCGAGGGCAACTCGAACACCTCGCAGATGTGTCGGAGCATCCTCGCGTGACGATCCAGGTTCTCCCGTACAAGGCGGGCGCCTCGCCGTGCCCCAGTCCGTACACGATGCTGAGGGCAGACACCAAATGGAGCGTGTACACCGAGTTCCCATACGGTGGTCGCGCTTACGATGACGAGCAGTTCGCCGCAGCGTGTATGGATATGTATGACCTGCTCAGGGCACGCGCACTCAGCCCTGAAGAGTCAGTGCGCTACATCCGAGAGATTTCCGAGGTGTACCAATGAAGTGGATCAGGAGCAGCTACAGCGCCGGCAACGGCGGGCAGTGCCTTGAGTGGGCGCCGTCCGAGGTACGAAAAGGCACCGTCCCCGTACGGGACAGCAAGGACACCGAGCGGGCACCGCTCATGTTCTCAACGGCGGCCTGGACCACGTTCGTCAGTGCCATAAAGCACTCCGTGCGCTGATAGGCAAGCCGCCGCCCCGTCACTCCTTCGCGGAGCCGGTCAGCATGCCCTGGATGAAGCGCCGTTGCAGCAGCAGATAGACCAGGACGACAGGCAGCGCGATCAGCGTGGCGGCAGCCGCAAGCAGGGCGGTGTCCGAAGCGTGCTGGCCCTGGAAGAAGGCGAGTCCCAGGGGGACCGTGCGGTGGGCCTCGTCGCTCACCATCACCAGCGCCATCAGGAACTCGTTCCAGGTCCACATGAAGACGATGACGGTCAGCGTGGAGAAGGCGGGCCGTCCCATGGGCACCAGGATCCGGGTGAGGGTGGACCAGTGGGTCGCCCCGTCGATGCGCGCGGCCTCCAGCAGCGAGCGCGGGGTGTTGCGGAAGTACGTCCGCATCCAGAAGACGCCGAACGCGAGGGACTGCGCGGTCTGCGGCAGGATCAGCCCCCAGTAGGTGTTGGTGAGCCCCCAGTGCCGCAAGTCGAAGTAGAGCGGGACGATCACCGCTTCCTGCGGCAGGGTGAGCCCCACGACGAAGAGGTAGAAGAGCCAGTTGGAGCCGGGGAAGCGCATGGTGCCGAAAGCGTAGGCGGCCAGCGTGGCCAGCACAGTGGTGGCGGCCACCACGGCGACGGCCACCACTACGGAGCTGAGCAGATAGCTGCCGAAGTGTCCGCGGGTCCAGGCATCGGCGAAGTTGCCCCAGTTGAGGCCGTCCGGCACGGCGAAGCCGGTGTCCAGCGAGTCCTGCCGGGACAGCGCGGTGGTCAGGATCCCGGCGACGGGTATCAGGGCGATCAGCGCGAACAGGCAGAGGATGGCGTAGGTGACGCCGCGTTCGGTGCGGGAAGTGTTCAACGTCTCCGGCCCTCCACGAGCCTGGTGACCACCATGGTCAGCGCGAAGATCACGGCGGTGAGGGTGATGCCCATGGCGGACGCCGAGCCGACCTCACCGCTCTCGAAGGCCCGGCGGTAGACCTCGTAGGCGGGCACGGAGGTGGCGTTGCCAGGACCGCCACTGGTGGTGATGTAGATCAGGTCGAAGTTGCGCAGCGCCGCCACCATGGTCAGCGTCAGCGCGACGGCGATCTCGGCGCGCAGTCCCGGCAGGGTGACGGTCCAGAACTCCCGTACGGGGCCCGCGCCGTCGAGGCGTGCCGCCTCGTAGAGTTCGCGCGGGATGCGCTGGGCTCCGGCGAGGAAGAGCACCAGACACAGTCCCGTCTCCACCCAGGTGCCGATGGCGCCCACGGCGGGCAGCGCCCAGGTGTCGTCGCCGAGCCAGGACCGGGCCAGTCCGTCCAGGCCCACGGCGCCGAGGGCGTCGTTCAGCAGCCCGTCGGGGGCCAGCACCGCGCGCCAGGCGACACCGACGACGACCATGGCCAGCACCTGCGGCAGGAACAGCACGGTGCGGAAGAAGGTCATGCCGTGGATGCGGAAGCGGGTCAGCGCAGCGGTGAGCAACAGGCCGATCGCCACCGGCAGTACGGCGTAGAAGAGCAGCAGCACCGCAGCGTGCGCGAAGGGTGCGCGCAGCTCGGGGTCGGTGAGCAGGTCCTGGTAGTTGTCGAGACCTGCCCAGCTCGCGCGGGTCAGCCCGTCCCAGTGCAGCAGCGACAGCCAGGCGGTCTGGCCGAGCGGCCACAGCAGGAACACCCCGAAGACGGCGAGCGCCGGCAGGACGTACAGATAGCCCACCGCCCGTGGCTCGCCGGGTGCCTGCCGCCGGTAGCGGGCGGTGATCCGGCCCAGCACGGCGGGTCCGCGCGGGGCATCCTGCCCGGCGCCCGTACGCGTGCCGGGGCCGGTGGCCGCGCTCATTCCTCGTCCTTGCCGTCGGCGCGCTGCTGGGCGCGGAAGTCCGCGTACTCCTTCTGCATCCGCTCGGCGAGGCCGTCGGGGCTGAGTTTGCCGCTGAGGACGCCCTGGAGGTCGGCGGAGAGGGTGTCGTAGAAGGTGGGGGTGGTGTAGTCGAGGTAGGGCACCAGCCCGTCGGCGGCGTTCAGCTTCTGCCAGCCGGCGAACATCTGGCCGGTTGCGGTGTCCGGGTCGAGCTTCTTCGCTGCCTTGCCGGGCACGACCGGCAGCACGCCCTCCTCGGTCATCACTTTCGAGGCGTGCGCGTCGGTGAGGAAGTCCAGGTAGGCGGCGGCGACTTCGGGGTGGTCGGACTTGGAGGTGATGGACCAGGGCAGGCCCTCGCCGCCGGTGGTGACCGGCTGCCGCCCGGCGGCCGGGGGCGGTGGCATGAAGCCGAGGTCGTCGCCCATCGGCCCCAGCAGGTCGGCGAGTTGCCAGGTGCCGGTGATCAGGAAGGCGCCCTTGCCGTCGGCGAACTGCTTGGCGGCGTCGTCGTAGCCCTTGCCGTTGGCGCCCTTGGGGAAGTAACCCTTCTCCGCCCAGTCGGCGAGGGTACGGGCCGCCTCCCGGGTGGCGTCGGTGTCGAAGCCACCGCCACGGCCGAAGACCGTTTCGCGGACCGGCTCGGCGCTGCCCGCCGCCTGGCCCTGGAGCACGCCGAAGGTGTGGATGGCGGGGTACTTGTCCAAGTTGCCGAACTGCACCGGCAACTGACCGGCCCGCTTCAGCTTCGGCAGCGCGCCGGTGAGGTCCTGCCAGGTCTTCGGCGGCTCGACACCGGCCTTTCGTAGCACCGTTTTGTTGTAGTAGACGCCGATATATTCCGCTTCCTGGGAGATTCCGTACAGCTGGCCGGTGCCGAACCGCTTTCCGTCGGGCGAGACCCGGTTCAGGTTGAGCAGGGTCTGCGGGAAGCGGGTGTTCCAGCTGTAGAGACCCGCGTAGCTGTCCAGCGGGGTGAGCATCCCGGCGCGGGCGAAGGCCACCATGTCGGCGTAACCCTGGTTGGCCTGGACGACGTCGGGAGGATTGTCGCCGCTGAGGGCCAGTTTGAGAGTCTTCTTCAGGTCGTTGAAACTGCGGGCGACCCGCTTGATGGTGACGTTGGGGTACTTCTTCTCGAACTCCTTGTTGAGGCGCTCGATCTCGGCGTTCGTGCCGCCGCGCACCTGCTGGTCCCACACCGTGAGGGTGACCTTGCCGGCCTTGCCCGGGTCGGGTATGGCGGTGGCTGCCGCGCCGCCGGGGCCTGCGGCGCCGGAACCGTCGGTGCCGGGCACGCAGGCGGCGGCCAGCAGTAGGGCGCCGAGGGCGCCGAGCGCTGTGAGGGCGTGGCGCGGTCGCCCTCTCCTGTGGTGCCGGTGCGCGTTCATCGTTGTACCCCCTCCTTGATGCTTCGCCTGCTGGGTTGGGACTGCCCCTGCCGGTGCGTCGCAGACTGCGCGGGTTTGTGGTTGCTCGCGCCCACGCGGCGGAGCCGCATAAATGAGCACAGCCCCGCGCCCCTGCGGGGCGCTGTGCCCTCTCATTGGCGGAAGCCGATGGTGGGGGTGGCGCGGAGTAGGGGCCAGTCGCTGCTGCCGCCGGGCAACAGGTCGTCCAGGAAGGAATAGCGCCGCATCACGTCCTGGCTCTGGCCGCCGATCCGTCGCGCGTATTGCCACCAGGCCGCCACCTCGCTCCAGCCGGGTGCGGAGAGGGAGCCGCCGAAGTGCTGTACGGACAGTGCCGCGGTCAGATTGGCGAAGGCCAGCCGGTCGGCGAGCGGCCAGCCGGCCAGCGTCCCGGTGGTGAAACCGGCCATGAACACGTCCCCGGCGCCGGTGGGGTCGAGCGCGTCGACCTCCAGCGCGGGTATGTCGGCGTACTCGCCCGTGGTCCCGTCGACGGCGACCGCGCCGCCGGAGCCCTTGGTCACGACCGCGACGGGCACCAGCTCGGCGAGTGCCCGTACTGCTGCCTCGGGGGTGTCGGTGCGGGTGTAGTGCAGGGCCTCGGTGGCGTTCGGCAGGAACGCGTGGCACAGCGACAGATCGGCCAGGGTGTCCGGATCCCAGGCGCCCGTCTCGTCCCAGCCGGTGTCGGCGAAGATGAGGCTGCCCTCGGCATGCGCCTGCCGTACCCAGTCGCCCACCCGGCCGGGGGACAGTGAGGTGACGCAGGCCCGGGACGGCGGCCTGGAGGCGACGCTGACGCACGGTTTGGGCGCCTCGTGCCCGTGGCTGACCATGGTGCGTTCGCCGTCGTACGCCATCGAGACGGTGACCGGCGAGTGCCAGCCCTTCGCCCGGTGCGAGGGCGCCAGATCGATGCCCTCGCTGCCGGCGAGGGCCTCCCAGCAGTAGTCGCCGTACATGTCGTCGCCGAAGGCCGCCGCGAGCGCGGTACGCAGCCCGAGCCTGCGCAGCGCGGTGGCCATGTTGGCCACCCCTCCCGGGCTCGATCCCATGCCGCGGGCCCAGGTCTCGGTGCCGCGCACGGGGGCGTGGTCGAGGCCGGTGAAGACGATGTCGAGGAAGACGGTTCCGGTGAGGAACACATCGGTCTCGGGGCCGCCGTCCGTGCGGAGGGCGGCGAGCGGGTCCAACCAGCTCCCGGCGGGTGCGATGGGGGTACCCCCTGTTCGAGCGAAGTCGAGAACTTGGGGGAGGGCGCTCCCAGTGGTACTCAAGGCCGCTCGCCCCTCTCAGCAATGGCCAGAACTTAGCTTTTCAGTGATCTGTTTGAGCGATACCTTGCACGCTTCCCGGGCCGGATTGCAAGAGATCGGTCACACTCGCGCAAAGACGCTCAAGCGGGTTAGGGTGCTGAGTATGTTGCGCGAAACCCGGCACGAGAAGCTGCTGCGGCTCCTCCGCGAGGAGGGGGTGCTGCCCGTCGTCGAGATCGCCAGGCGGCTCCAGGTCAGCGAGGCCACCGCGCGGCGCGACGTGTCCGACCTGTCCGGGGCCGGACGGCTGCGCCGGGTGTACGGCGGCGCCATCGCCCGCGAACCGGTCGAGCGCCCCTTCGCGGAGGAGGAGGTGGACGACCTTCCGGCCAAGGAGGCCGTCGCCGCCGGTGCCGCACAGCTGATCCAGAACGGCGAGACGGTGCTGCTCGACATCGGCACCACCACCCTGCAACTCGCGCGGCTGCTGCACGGCCGGAAGATCACCGTCGTCACCTCCAGCCTCGCCGTCTACGAGGAGCTCCGCTCCGACGCCGAGGTGGCACTCGTACTGCTGGGCGGCGAAGTACGGCGCAACTACCGCTCCCTTGTCGGCCAGCTCACCCAGGCAGCACTGCGCGAGATCTACGCCGACCGCGTCTTCCTCGGCACCAGCGGAGTGCTGGCCGACGGCCGGGTGCTGGACACCACGGAGGTGGAGGTCCCCGTCAAACGGGCCATGCTGAGCTCGGCCCGCCAGGCGGTACTGCTGGCCACCCCGCGCAAGTTCCCCGGCACCGGCAGCGCCCGCGTCTGCCAGGCCGGCGACATCGACATGCTGATCACCGGCCAGGAGAGCGACCCGGCCACCCTCGCCACGTTCCGCGAGGCCGATGTGGAGGTAGTACAGCTATGACGGGAATGACCGGCGCCACGGACGCGGCAGGCGCCACGGGCACGGCCGGCTCCGACGGTATGCGGCTCACCGTGCTCGGCGGTGGCGGGTTCCGGGTTCCGCTGGTCCACCGGGCGCTGCTGGACGACGCCGGGGGTCCCGATGCCGCCGGGCGCTGCACCGAGCTCGTCCTCCACGACACCGACCCCGCGCGGCTGGCCGCCATCGGCGCCGTCCTCGCCGAGCAGGCCGCACAGCACCCGGGCCCGGCGCCCGCCGTACGCACCACCACCGATCTGGACGAGGCGCTGGCCGGCACCGACTTCGTCTTCAGCGCCATCCGCGTCGGCGGCCTGGCCGGGCGGGTCCGCGACGAGCAACTCCCGCTGGCCGAGGGGCTGTTGGGCCAGGAGACCGTCGGCGCGGGCGGAGTGCTCTACGGGCTGCGCACCGTTCCGGTGGCCACGCACATCGCCGAGCGCATCGCGGCGGTCGCCCCCCGGGCGTGGGTCATCAACTTCACCAACCCGGCCGGTATGGTCACCGAGGCCATGAGCCGGGTACTGGGCGACCGGGTCGTCGGCATCTGCGACTCGCCCGTCGGACTGTGCCGCCGTGCCGCGCGCGCCGTCGGCGCCGACCCCGACCGCGCCGACTACGACTACGTGGGCCTCAACCACCTGGGCTGGCTGCGCCGCATCGTGGTGGACGGCACCGACCGGCTGCCGGAGCTGCTGGACAACACCCCGGCGCTGGAGTCCTTCGAGGAGGGCAAGCTCTTCGGCGCCGAGTGGCTGCGCGCGCTGGGTGCCCTGCCCAACGAATATCTGCACTACTACTACCACCACCGCGAGGCGCTGACCGCGATCCGTGAAGCGGACGCCACCCGGGGCGAGTTCCTCGCCCGGCAGCAGGAGGGCTTCTACGCCGAGCTCGCGGGCGGCGGCGCACACACCGGCGGCGCCTTCAAGGCGTGGGACGCCACCCGCCGCGAACGTGAGGAGACGTACATGGCGGAGAGCCGCCAGGCGTCCGGCGGCTGGCAGCGCGACAGCTGCGACCTGGACGGCGGCGGCTACGACCGCGTCGCGCTGGCTCTGATGCTGGCGATCGCGCGCAATGAGCGCACCACCCTGATCCTCAACGTCCGCAACCGTGGCGCCGTACCGGGCGTCGACGCCGACGCGGTGGTGGAGGTGCCGTGCCTGGTCGACGCCGGCGGTGCCCGCCCGCTGGCAACCGGCCCGGTCGCCCCGGACCAGCTGGGGCTGATGCTTCAGCTCAAGGCCGTCGAACGCAGCGCCATCGAGGCCGCGACCGACATGTCACCCCGCGCCGCCCTGCGTGCCCTCGCCCTCCACCCCCTGGTCGACTCCGTGCACGCGGCGGAACGCGTGCTGGAAACAGCACGTCCGCTGGGGAGTTAGCCCGGGGGCATATGTCGTCTGAGACGGTGATCTCTCTCCGCCGCATTCGGCCCACCGAACAGCTCCGGCCGCACTAGGCTCCCGGTCGAGTTCTGGGCAAGTGCTTGGCCGTCGGACGCGGAGGAGAAGAAGGTGCGCAGGACAGTCTCGGGAGTGGCCCTGGTCATGGCTGGCGTTCTGCTGACCGGCTGCGGCGGTGAATCAGGGGACGGCAAGGGAGACGGCGGCGACAAGTCGGCGGCGGCGAAGTCGAAGAAGAAGCCGGCGCAGCCCGAGACCCATGAGGTGACCCTGACGGTGAAGGGCACCGGCTCCTCGCAGATCGGCTGGGCGGCCGGCTCCAGCCACTTCGGGACGGCGACGCTGCCCTGGAAGAAGACGACCGCGGTCACGCTCGAAGGGGCGGAGTTGAAGAACGGCGTACAGCTGTACGTCACTCCGCAGGCCGTGAAGGGAGCCGACGGCAAGTTCGTCTTCCCACCGTGCGTCCTCGAGGTCGACGGCAAGAAGGTGGACGAGAACCCAGGTGGTGACAGCTCACAGGGCTGCAAGTACACCCTGAAGGGCTCCTGAGGCTCCCCGGGCCTCAGGGTTCCTGAGGCCCGGGGAGCCGCGGCAGGCCCGGGGAGCCGCGGCCCGCAGCCACGGCACCGCGTCCGTTCGCTACTTGGAGCGGGCCGGATTCCCGCCGCCCGGCTTGCAGTGCGCGAGCCGGGCCACGCCCGACTTGGGGGCGGCATGCCGGACGGGCAGCGGGCAGTGTCCCGCCTTGTGCTTCTTGCGCTGCTTCTTGAGGTGGGCCCGCACCGCCTGGGCCACCGCCTGGTGGTTGGCGTCGCTGACCACAGCCAGCAGGCCGCCCATGATGGCGGTGTTCTTGCCGAAGTGGATGCGCTGGGCAGCGCGCTGCCCGGGATCCTCCTCCTCCCAGAACGGGTGCCCGGCCAAGGTGGTGGGCAGCAGTGAGGCGGCCAGCGTCAGCGCGGCGGTCCGCGGGACGCGTCCCGTGGTGAGCAGCGCACCGGCCACCACCTGTACGGCTGCGTTCACTCGTACGAGCGTCACATCGTCGCCGGGCAGCGGGATCTTCTCGCGCAGCTTGTCCAGGAAGGGCGCCGCCATGGAGGCCGGAGGCTCGGGATTGCTCAGCGTTCCCACCCCCGCATTGACGAAGAACGCGCCGAGAAGCGGGCGGGAGACCAGTTGCAGAGGTGTCATCCGGAGTCCTTGGGTGCGGGCGGTCGGAGGGCGCGGCGGCAGTGCCGTCACCGCCATGTCACGCGTACCACGACCAGCCCGCAACCCGGAACCCTCCGTACGGCGCACGACCGGCCCGCGGCAACCGAGCGGGCTCCGTGGGGCGCTCACCCGGATGCGGTGGCGGCGGTGCGGCCCGCGGCAGTGGGGTGGAGGGTGACCAGGAGGGCCGGACGCGGGCACCGAGCGGGAGGTCGAACGGATGAGCGGCGAGTTCGAGGGCAGGGCCGCGCTGGTCACCGGCGCCGCCTCCGGTATCGGACTGGCCGTGGCCCGCCGGCTCGCGCGGGCGGGTGCCTCGGTGGTCGTCGCCGACCATGACGAGGACGGTGCCCAGCTGGCGGCGGGCGAGCTGGAGACCGCGGGGGCGCGCGCCGAGGCGCTGGTCGTCGACGTCACCGATCCGGACTCGGTACGCGGGGCCGTGCGGTTCACCACCGAGACCTTCGGCTCGCTCGATCTGGCGGTGAACAACGCGGGGGTGAGCGGCCCTTCGCTGCCCACGGGCGAGTACGAGATCACCGCCTGGGACCGGATCATCGCCACCAACCTCAGCGGCGTCTTCTACGGCCTGCGGTACGAGCTGCCCGTGATGTCAGCCGCCGGCCGGGGCGCCATCGTCAACATGGCCTCCGTCCTGGGCACCCACGGCTTCGCGGGCAGCCCCGCCGATGTGGCCGCCAAGCACGGCGTCGTCGGGCTCACCAGGACGGCGGCGCTGGAGTACGCCGACAAGGGCGTACGGATCAACGCCGTAGGGCCGGGGTTCATCGATACGCCGCTGCTGCGCGAGACGGACCATGCGATGCACGAGCGTCTCGTCTCCCTGCATCCGCAGGGCCGCCTGGGCACGGCCGAGGAGGTCGCGGAGCTGACGGCGTTCCTCCTCTCCGACCGCGCCTCCTATGTGCAGGGCAGCTATCACCTGGTGGACGGCGGCTACGCGGCGCAGTAGCCCCGCCCCTCCCCTCCGGGTCACACCGGCCCCAGGCCGGCCTCCTCCAGGTGGCGGGCGACCAGTGCGCGCTCGTCGTCCGTGAGGGGACGCATGGGCAGCGGGGTGATGGCCGTGTCGATGACTCCGCGTCGGCGCAGGGCCTCCTTGAATGCGCCGATGGCAGCCGAGTAGGTGCCGATCCGCGCGGGGTCGCCCACGGTGGTCAGCGCGAACAGCCGCCGCAGCCTGGCCTGTTCGGCCGCCGCCTCCTTGGCGTCGCCGCGCCGCGCCGCCCGGTGGAGGGCGACGAAGCCGTGCGGGTCCACGTTGCCCAGGCCCGGCACGATGCCGTCGGCGCCCAGGGCGAGGGCGGTGTCGGCCATCGTCTCGGAGCCGGTGAGCACCGCGAACCCGGTGCCGCGTGCGCCGTTGGCCTCGGTGAGTTCGAGGAGGGTGCGCATCCCGTCGAGGTCGCCGCTGCTGTCCTTGAGGCCGGCGAGCACCCCGTCGGCGGCGAGTTCGGCCGCGACCTGCGCGGGGAGCTTGCGCTGGACGTTGCCGGGGATGTCGTAGGCCCACAGCGGCAGTTCGACGGCTTGCCGCACCGCGCGGAAGTGGTCGGCCATCTCGCCCGGATGGGTGGGCGAGTAGAACGGCACGGTGGCTACGACGGCGTCCGCGCCCGCGTCCCGCGCGGCGCGCGCCTGCGCGATGACCCGGTTGGTGGTCATGTCGACAGCCCCCACCAGTACCGGAACGGAGCCGCCGGCCATCCGCCGTACGACGCGCAGCGCCGCCAGCCGCACCTCGTCGGTGTGGTAGGCGAGTTCGCCGGTCGACCCGTTGACGAACAGCCCGTCGACCCCGGCGTCCAGCAGGAACCCGCACAACCGCTCCAGCGAGCCCACATCCAGCTCCCGCTGTGCGGTCAGCGGCGTACACAACGGCGGAATCACACCGCTGAGGGCTGCACGGTCAGGGGTGACGGGTCCGGACGAGGGCTGGACGGTCATCGGGTCGGTGTCCCCTCACTCATGTCTGCTGCGAATCAATCATGCTCTGCCGCCAAATCCTTCCCGCCGTCGCGGCGGGAACCCTGGGGGTACCTCCCGGCCGGAGGCTGGGGGAAGCGAGGCTCCGGCGGCAGTTCGACGGCCGCGACCGAAACGTCCGCCCGGAACAGCCTCTGCGCACGCGCCGGCGCGTCGACCGCGATCAGCACGATCACCACCAGGGTGAGGGAGAACGTCAGCCAGGCGAGGGACGGCCCTAGGCTGTGTCCGCCCGCCAGTGAGGCGCCCAGCACGGGCGCCACCGCACCGCCGAGTGAGCCGACGTTGTAGGTGAAGCCGAGCCCGGCCGCGCGCTCCGGGGTGCGGAAGTAGCCGCCGATCAGCTTCGGCAGCAGCCCTGAGATGCCCTGCGCGAACATCTGCTGGAAGAACAGCAGCAGCGCGAGCCAGACCGTCTGACCGCTGTCCATGGCGAAGACCGGCAGCACGAAGAGCATCGACACGCACAGCGAGGCCACATAGGTGCGCCGGGTGCCCCACCGGTCGCCGAGGAACCCCACCAGCACACAGCCGGCCACGTTCCCGAACCCGGCGAAGAACAGCATGTCGCTGACGGTTCCCGGGGAGAAGTCCAGGTCCTTCTTGAGGTAGGTGGGCAGCAGCGCCTGGATGGGCCACGAGTAGAGGAACGCGCAGAAGACGGTGATCATCAGCGTCACCATCGTCGGCGTACGGCCACGGGCGAACTGCGCGGCGAACAGCACGAATCCGGCGGCGGTGAGCAGGGCGAGCGGCCAGGCGAAGCCCCCGGCGCGTTCGGTGAACAGCAGGAACAGGCTCACCCCCACGACGACGGTGACGGCGTGGTTCAGCAGCGCGTGGCGGCCGCGGTACAGGACCGTGACGAAGTCCCGCCGGGTAGCCGGCACGTTCGCCGTATCCGCCCCGTCGGCGGCCGCGGCGCGCGCCTGCTCCCAGTCGTGGGACTCCTTCAGCCCGCGGCGCATCCACAGAGCCAGCGCGATGGGAACGACGCCGAGGAAGAACATCGCCCGCCAGCCCCAGGCGGGCACCACGAAGCGGTAGACCTGCCCCGCGATGATGGCGCCGACCGCGTAGCCGGAGATGAGCAGCGCGCTGGCGCGGTTGCGGGCCGCGACGGGCCAGCTCTCGATGACGTAGGTGGCGCTGGCGGAGTACTCCCCCGCCATGCCGAGGCCGAGTACCAGCCTGGCGGCGAACATCGACCAGTAGCCCCAGGAGAGTCCGCAGGCCAGCGAACCGAGGGAGTACAGCACGATGCTGAGGATCATCGCGGGTTTGCGGCCGTATCTGTCCCCCACCGCGCCGATGGCCAGGCCGCCGAACCAGCGGGAGATGAAGGCGGCGGAAACCAGCGTGGCAGCGGTGACGGTCGACAGGTCGAAGGCGTCGGCGACTTCCGTCAGCACCAGGGTGATGAGCACGAAGTCGAAGCCGTCCATGAGGTAGCCGAGCCAGGCGGCGAACAGCGTCTTGCCGTCTTGTCTGGTCAGTTTCGCCATCGCGGAGCGCCCCTTCGGCCGCCGGAAAGGATCACACGTAGGACATGGGATGTCCTGACGTGGCGGGACGCTACACGCGCCTGCCGGACGGGGACAAGGGGGTGTCCGGCCGTACGGTGCAAGGGAGTTGAGGCGACCCTCCGGTGCGGCGGAGCAGCCTCAGCCGCTTGTGGCGAGCGCCGCCGCCTCCGCCTTTCTGGTCCGCCACAGCCAGGCACCGACGCCGGACGCGAGCACCACGACACAGGCGGCGAAGACCAGTCCCGCGTCGCGCAGCCCGAGCCCGGTGCTGAGGGCGCCCACCCCCACCACCGGCAGCGAGATACCCAGATAGGCGACGACGAACAGCGCCGAGATGGTGCCGCCCCGGCGGTCCTCGGGTGCCCGGGCGCTGACCGTCGCCATGGCCGAACGGAACGCGAGCCCTTGCCCGACTCCCCCGGTCACGGCGCCCGTCACCAGCAGCACCAGCGAGCTGACCACCAGCGACAGCCCCGCCTGCGCCATGCCGGCGACCAGTCCCAGACAGCCCAGCGGCAGCGCCACCGGAGGGCCGATCCGGCCGGTCAGCGACTGGCCGAGCAGCGAGGCGCAGAAGACGGAGAAGACGACAGCGCCCGAGACCGCCAGATTGCCGATGTGCAGGGTTCCGGTCATGAAGCCCGGCGAGACCGCGGTGAACAGGCCGAAGACGGCGAAGCCGGTGAAGCACGCCAGCCCGGCGGGGACGAACACCGGCCGCACCTCGCGCGGCACCTCCATCCCGCGCGGCCGCAGCCGGGGCCGCGGGCCGTCCCGCCGTACGGTCTCCGGCAGCGCCAGCGTCCAGGCGAACCCGACGGCCAGCAGCGCCAGATGGGCGGCGAAGGGCAGGGTGAGCGGGCGGGGCGCGTACTGCGCGAGGAGGCCGGCCAGCAGCGGTCCGCAGCCGAGTCCGCCCATGTTCGCGGCGGTCGCGGCGAAGCCCCGGCTGCCGCTCGGCGCCAGTTCGAGGACGGCCGCGGTGGCCGCGCCGCTGAAGAGCCCGGCGGCGAACCCGGACAACAGCCGCCCAGCGAACAGCCACGGCAGCCCGCCCTCCAGCAGGAAGCACCCGGCACTGGCCGCCGAGAGGACGATCGCCGCGAACAGCACCGGCCGGCGCCCCAGTTTGTCGGAGAAGTCACCGGCGACCAGCAGCGCGGCGATCACGCCGACGGCGTAGACGGCGAAGACGACCGTCACCATCAGCTCACCGAAGCCGAGTTCCTGCCGGTAGAGGCCGTAGAGCGGGGTCGGCAGCGTGGTGCCCGCCATGCCGACGGCGAACACGAAGGTCGCCGCCGCGTACCACAGCAGACGACGCGGGGGCGCGGCGGCGGCTTCGCCGCTGTGCGGGGTCACGGCTGCCGGCCCTGGTGGCCCTGGGCGCTCACTCCCCGGCGCTCCCCCGGCCCCTACCCGGCCCAGGTGTAGCGGACCACGCCCGCGATCCGGTCGTGCTCGGCCAGCGCGTCGTCGGCCACGAAGACCACATCGGCCTCGGTGGACAGCGCCGACTCCACCGTCTCGTCCACGATGTCATCGCGCACCTCACCCGACTCGTCGCTCACCGCGTCGTCGGCGGCGGGCGAGAGATGGCCGCTGGTCAGCCGCACCTTCTGCCGGTACGTCTCCTCGACGACCAGCAGCGCCAGCCGGCCCTCCTGGGCCGCCCGCCACACCTCGTCGATGCCCGCGACGAACTCCTTGCGGCCCATCGCGTCGCTGAGGTCGCGGAGCGCCCGGTCGGCCCGGGTCCGGAGGAGCTCGTCGCGCGCGGGTGCGATGGCCTCGTACACCACGGAGGCCCGCGCGTTGGCCAGCCCGCCCTTGGGCACGGTGGCCAGCGCGTTGCGGGCCGCGTGCGTGCCCACGTCGGCCAGCGCCGTCAGCCCGTGCTGGAGCCCGGCCACCAGCAACGGGCGCGGCTCGTTCTCCAGCACCTTGGCGAGGTCGGCGTCCACGTCCCGCAGATGCTGGAGCGCCGCCTCGTCGCGGTAACCGGTGGTGTAGACCCCGGTACGGGAGGCCCGCTCGCGCTCGGAGACGTTGGTCTCGTGCTCGACGGGGAAGCCGTAGCGCTGCTCTTCGGTGAGCTGCTCACCCGCACCGCTCCACAGCCTGGCCGTGTCCTCGTCGAAGGTGAGAACCCAGTACGGGCGGCTCTGGGCCCGGGCCGCGACGAGGTTGCGGGTGAGGAAGGTGTCGTTGATGACGATGCGTTCGGTGTCGGCACGCCGGGTCAGATGCCAGAACTGGTGCTCGCCCTGGGCGGCGAAGACGACCAGTGTGTCGAGCGCGTACATCAGGTCGAGTTCGTTCTCGACCTGCTCCAGCTGCTTGATCACATCGGCCCGCACCGCCGCCGTGACCTGCGGATCATCGGCGAGCCGCCGCCCGGTCTCGGCGATGAGATTCCGCAGCCGCACCGGGTCCTGCAGCTTGTCCGGCTTGGTGCGGTGGGTGGGAAGCACCAGGGTGACCGCGGGGTAGGGGCGCGGCTTCCGCAGATTGGCGAGGACCTCGTTGGTCAGGTCGTTGGTGCGCATCCGTACCTCGTTCCGGAAGGGGACGACGACCGCACCCTCCAGCATCTCGCCCGACCCGGAGCTCCGCACCTCGGAGCCGCGGAGACCGCGGGTACCCGCGGTACTGGCCGCCGGGCCTGCGGGTACCCGCAGGTACCGGCCCCTCCGGGCGAGGCCGCAGGGCGGGGCGGACCACCAGGCGGGATGCCCCGGCGGGAGTGCGGACGTAGCCTGGATGGGGCGCCCTGTACGTGGGGGAAGGAGCGACTTGTGAAGTCTGATACTCACCCCGAATACCGCGAGGTGGTCTTCCGTGACCGGGCGGCCGGTTACGCGTTTCTGACGCGTTCGACGGCCACCAGCGACACCACGATCGAGTGGGACGACGGGCGCACATATCCCGTCGTCGATGTGGAGATCTCCTCCGAGAGCCATCCGTTCTACACCGGAAAGGCGCGAGTCGTGGACTCCGAAGGCCGGATCGCCAAGTTCCGCCAGCGCTACGAGGGGACGTCGCCGGACGCCATCCTGCACGCCGCCCCCGACAGCGAGCCCACCCCCGAGGACCTCGTCATGGCCACCGGCCGCGACCTGTCGGAGGCGAACCTCCAGTGGGCCCGCGAGCGCATTGCGGCCGAAGGCCGCGCAGCGCTGGATCGACGGTTGCCCTGACCCGTGAGGGCTGCGCTTGCCCACCCTGCGCTCTGGGGGTACCCCCTGCTCGAAGAGCTTGGGGGAGCAGACTGCCCAAGCACAGTAGGAGGGGTCGCCCCGGAAGGGGCACCCCGCCCGCAGGCTCAATGGGCGACGGTGAAGCGCTCCCTCACATGCTTCGGGTTCTCGATCTCGTCGAGGACGGCGACCGCGTAGTCCTCCATGGAAATGTGACTCTCACCGTTCTCGTCCACGACGAGCTCGTCCTTGCCGATGCGGTAGGTCCCGGTGCGCGCACCGGGCTCGATCGTCGCGGCGGGACTGATATTGGTCCAGCGCACGTCGTGCACACCGCGCAGGTATTCGAGGGCCTCGCCGTGCGCGTGCATGATCTGGAGCACCGTGTCGGGCAGACCCTCGGTGTCCCACACCCTGGAGCCGTCCGGCCTGCGCAGCGACCCCGCACCGCCGACGAACACCAGCGACGGCGCTCCGGCCCCGAGCGAACGCAGCCCGGTGACCAGTGACTCGGCGGCGGGCCTGATGGTGGCCAGATGGCCGGGACCGTCCTTGCCGCCGACCGCGCTGACGACGACGTCCGCGTTCCCGCCGACGGCCGCGACGGACTCGGGCGAGAGCACATCGCCGGTGGTGACCGTGACGGCGTCCCGGGAGGCGACGAACTTGCCGGGGTCGCGGACGACGGCGACGACCTGGTGGCCGCGGTCCAGCGCCTCGCGGACGATCCTGCTGCCGATGTTGCCGTTGGCGCCGAAGACGGCGATGTTCGCCATGGTGGTACTCCTGTTGCGCTGTGCGGACGAGGGAGGGGTGCGGGGAGGGGAACACCGCGCGGGTGGCATTTTTCCGCCACTGTTCGCGCCGGGTTCTCCCTGCCGGAAAGCCGACACCTCGAAGCTAACCGGGCATCGGCCACCCCGCGAGGTAAGGTCACGACCAGCCATGGTGAGAACCGGACAGTCCACCGCATCCGCATCCGCCGCGATCCCCGAGCTCCCGTACGCCCCGCCGCCGGGCGTCGCGGCCACGGGCCTCGAAGTGATGACGCTGTCCGAGTTGCGGGACCGCATGGCGCGCGCCGGTCAGCGGCCGGCGGACCCGCAGCGGCCGGACTTCCACCAGCTCTTCGCCGTGGAGTCGGGAACACTGCGCCAGTCCGTTGACTTCACCGAGCACACCACCCCGGCCGGCGGCTGGCTGTGGGTACACCCCGGGCAGGTGCAGCAGTACGACGAGCTGGACGACGCCGAGGGCACGCTGATCCTCTTCCAGCCCGCCTTCCCCGGCCCGGCGACGGCGGAGGCCGTGGGCCTGGACGAAGCGTCGGGCGCGGTGGCCCGGCACCCGTACGGCGAGCACGCCCGCGCGGTCCGGATCGCCCTCGACCACCTGCGCTTCGAGTTCGCCGCGGAACGCCACCCGCCCGCGCAGAGCGCCCATACGGAGGTGCTGCGCCATCTGCTGGCGGTGCTGCTGCTGCGGCTCGTCAAGCTGACGGAGCCGGACGGCGAGGAGGCCGACGCGGCCACGCCCTCGGACACCTTCCGCCGGTTCCGCGCCGCCGTCGAGCAGGACTTCGCCCGCACCCGCCGCGTCGCCGACTACGCGCGTGCCCTCGGCTACTCGCCGCGCACCCTCTCCCGGGCCACCCGCGCCGCGGTCGGGCTGGGCGCCAAGGAGTTCGTGGACCGCCGCGTCGTCCTGGAGGCCAAGCGCCTCCTCGCGCACACCGACCGCTCCGCGGCGCGTATCGCCGCGGCTCTCGGCTTCGCCGACGCGACCAACTTCGCCAAGTTCTTCCACCAGCGCACCGGCACGGCCCCGGGCGCATTCCGCGCCTCGGTACGGCGCTGAGGGCAGGCCATCGGCGCTTCGCCCTCCTGGGGGCCTCCGCGCCCCTGTGACCGCCATGTCTGGGTGACCCCTTCTCCCCTGTTCTGGGGAGGGGGTGCCCCTGCCCGATGCTCGCAGGCTGCGGGTGGGTTGTGGCTTGTCGCGCAGTTCCCCGCGCCCCTTCGGGGCGCTCTAGGTCGGGAGTTTCAGTTCCAGTTCGGCCGTCAGGCGGATGTCGGCGGCGCTGCGGCCGGCGGCGAAGTGGTGGGGGCCCGGGGTCGGGTGCCAGGTGGCGTGGGTGTCGTCCCAGGTCTGGGCGACGCGCAGCGGGACCTGCAGGTGTGCTTCGACCGCGCCGCCTGCCGGGGCCTCGACCACGGCGAAGGCCGCCAGCCTGCGGTCCGGGCCCTCGGGACCGAGATAGAGCTGGACGACCTCGCGGCCCGCGCGGGGGCCGATGTTGCGGACGCGGACGGTGGTCCGGGCGACGGGGCGGTACGGATCGCCGTCGGAGGCGGCCTCCAGCGCGGTGATGTTCAGCGACTCGTACTCCCACCGGGTGTAGCCCAGCCCGTGCCCGAACCAGTAGGCGGGCTCGGAGCCGGCACGCTTCCAGGCGCGGTAGCCGATGTACGGGCCTTCGGCGTACGGCAGTTGGCCGTCGCTTCCGGGTACGACCTGGCGTACCGGCACGTCGCCCTCGGCGTCCGGCCAGGTCGTCGGCAGCCGCCCGCCGGGCTCCGCGGCGCCCAGCAGCACATCGGCGAGGGCTTCGCCGCCCGCCTCGCCCGGGAACCAGCACAGCAGTACCGCGGACACGTCCTTCCGCCACGGCATCAGCACGGGGGCGCCCGCGTTGACCACGACCACGGTGCGGGGGTTGACCTCGGCGACGCGGGCCACCAGTTCGTCCTGGTGGCCCGGCAGGGCGAGGGAATCGCGGTCGACACCCTCGCTCTCGGACTCGTCCGTGGTGCCGACGAACACCACCGCGCAGTCCGCCTCGGCCGCCGCACCCACCGCCCGTTCGATCAGCTCCTGTTCGGAGACGGCAGGCGCGCCGTAGCCGAGTTCGAAGGAGACCAGCCCGAACAGGCCGCCGACCCCGTACGCGGGGACGGAGTGCAGTAGGCGGACGGGCAGTGGCTTGTCCGCCTCCGCGTCCAGCAGAAACGTCCGCTGCGGAGGGTGCAGGAAAGCGGCGGCCGGGTCCTCGCTCTCGGCCTGCAGCTCCGCGTCGTAGAGCACCCGGTCCGCCGCCTCCAGCCGGAAGTGGCCCACGCCGCGCACCGCGAGCCGGTGGGTGCCGCTCTGACGCGGGGTGAACTCGCCGACCAGTTCGACCCGGCCCAGATCGGCGAAGGAGACGTCGCCCGGCAGGCTGCCCATCCACCGCACGCTGCCGTCGCGCTGCTCCACGCGGGCAAGCTCCGCGTCGTCCAGGCCGTGCAGCACG
This sequence comes from Streptomyces sp. CA-250714, assembly GCF_050936705.1. Lineage (NCBI taxonomy): Bacteria > Bacillati > Actinomycetota > Actinomycetes > Kitasatosporales > Streptomycetaceae > Streptomyces > Streptomyces sp. CA-250714. Next base: position 1,239,196 of record NZ_JBNJMI010000001.1, read on the forward strand.
GCGGTCAGCCGGAAGCCGTCGGCGTCGGACGCCGGGGCCAGCCGGGAGCGGGGGTCGGGTCCCGGCTCGTAGGTCACGTCGGTTCCGGCCCCGGCCGCTGTACGCAGCGCGTCCAGCGGGGTGGCCACCCGTTCGGGGAAGACCTGTGAGCTGCCTCCGCCGCCGAACCGGGGCGCGGAGGCGTGCAGTCCGCTGACGGCGATCCGGCGTACGGCGCCCTCGGCGGACTCCGCGGGGCCGCCGGTCCGGAGCGGAAGCGCGGCGTTCTCGTTGCGCAGCAGCACGAAGGAGCGCGTGGCCAGGTCGCGTACGGTGGCGGGCCCGTCGAGTGGTGCGGGCAGCGTGTCGGCCGGCACGGCGGGCGGCGCACCGTCCAGGACGCCGACGCGGGCGGCGAGCAGCAGCACCCGGCGGGCGAGCATGTCCACCGTCTCCTCGGCCACCCGGCCCTCGCGGACGGCCGCGACCAGATGTTCGCCGTAGACGGTGTCCGGGCCCGGCATGGCCAGGTCGAGGCCGCCGCGTACGCAGCCGAGGGTGGAGCGGGCGCCGGTCCAGTCGGAGACCAGCGCTCCGTCGAAGCCCCATTCGGCGCGCAGCACCCCGTTGTTGAGCACGTCGTGCTCGCTCATCGTCACGCCGTTCACGCTGTTGTACGCGGCCATGACCAGCCAGGGGCGGGCGGTGCGCACGATGCGTTCGAACGGTTCGAGGTACAGCTCGCGCAGGGTGCGCCCGTCGGCACGTACGTCGACGGTGTAGCGGTCGGTCTCCGCGTCGTTGGCCACGTAGTGCTTGGGGGTCGCGGCAACGCCGCCCTGTTGGAGGCCCGCGACGAGTGCGGCGCCCAGCACGCCGGTGAGCTGCGGGTCCTCGGAGTACGCCTCGTAGTGCCGCCCGCCGTAGGGGGTGCGGTGCAGATTGACGGTGGGGGCCAGCACCGCGTGGGCGCCCTTGCGGCGGGCCTCCTGGGCGAGCAGCAGCCCGGCGGTGCGGGCCGCCTCGGTGTCCCAGGTGGCGCCGATCGCGGAGGGCGAGGGCAGCGCGATGCTGGGGTCCTCGGGTGTCCAGTTTTCGCCGCGCACCCCGGCCGGGCCGTCGGAGAGGACGAGCCTGCCGAAACCGGGCGCCGCCCCGGCGCCGACCGGGCCGACCGACCACATGTCCGTACCCCCGAGCAGCGCCACCTTCGTCGGCAGGTCCAGCCCGGCGAGCGCGGCCTCGACGGCGGCATGCCGGGAGGCGGAGGCGTGCGGGGAGGCAGCGGCATTCTGGGAGCTACGGTCCATTCGACTCACACCGCTCATGTCGCTCTTGTCGATCACTGGCTGTGGCCAGCCTCTCAGATCCGGTGCTCGGGGGCGCTGCGAAAGCAGTCGGAGTGGTCACGATGCAGGACGGCGCGGCAGCCGCACGGACCGTATCGGGCGGGTCGGCCCGCAGGCTCGCGACGACAACGGAAATCATAAAGAAACCGCAGGTCAGAGCGGTGTTGTTGGTTTTGACAACGGTCACCGATGCAGCCTTTGCACCCTCGGCGCGTGGTGGGTTTCACTGCACTCAGCCCGACACCGCGAGGGGGCGGCGGACCACGGTCGCCGACGGGCGGTGGGGCACCTTCCGGCCGGAGGCCGGGAGGGTCGCCGAGAGTCATCTATGGGGAGGACCGACGTGGGCGGGAGAGACCAGCACCACCAGGGACAGCCGGGCCACGGCCATGGGCACGGGCACGGGCACGCCGGGCATACGCACGGCGTCTCCGCCGGGGCCGACCGCCGCTGGCTGTCGATGGCGCTCGCACTGATCACCGCGTTCATCGTCGTCGAGGCGGGCATCGCCGTACTGGCGGGCTCGTTGGCGCTGCTGTCGGACGCGGCGCACATGCTGACCGACGCGGTGTCGATCGTGCTGGCGCTGGTCGCGATGCGGCTGTCGGCGCGGCCCGCACGCGGCGGCTACACCTTCGGGCTCAAGCGCGCCGAGATCCTCTCCGCCCACGCGAACGGTCTCACCCTGATACTGGCCGCCGGCTGGCTGGGCTACGAGGCCATACGCAGGCTGATCAGTCCGCCCGAGGTGACGGGCTGGATGGTGCTGACCACGGCGCTGGCCGGCATCGTGGTGAACCTGCTGGCCACCTGGTTCCTGTCCAAGGCGAACCGCTCCTCGCTCAACATCGAGGGCGCCTACCAGCACATTCTCAACGACCTGTTCGCCTTCATCGGCACAGCGGTGGCCGGCCTCGTCGTCCTGCTCACGGGCTACGCGCGGGCCGACGCCATCGCCACGCTGCTCGTGGTGGGGCTGATGCTGAAGGCGGGCTACGGGCTGCTGCGTGACTCCGGCCGGATCTTCCTGGAGGCGGCGCCGGTCGGCCTCGACCCGGACCAGGTGGGCGACGAACTGGCCGCGGCCGACTCGGTGACCGAGGTGCACGACCTGCACATCTGGACGATCACCTCGGGCGAGCCCGCGCTGTCGGCGCACGTCCTGGTGGAGCCGGGCGGCGACTGTCACCGGGTGCGCCGCGACCTGGACCGGATGCTGGCCGAGCGGCACGGACTGACCCACACCACCCTGCAGATCGACCACGCCGCGGACCGGCTGCCGGCGGGCGCGCACGCGCTGTCCGCGACCGCTGCGGCCGGTGCGGGGCACTGTGCGACCCCGCACGGACCGGTGCACCACGACGGACCGCACGAGCACTGATCCGCCCAGGAGAGGGGCCGTTCGGCCCTGCTGGGCTGAGCCGGTGTAGGGCACTCTGAAGGAAGTCCCCGGGCGTCTCCCCGTCAGACGCCCGGGCCGTGCCACCGCTGGGCAGCCGCCCGCGGCCTGTGGGGGGTCCGCGGGCGGCATCAACGGCCCGATCCTCGGCGGGCCCGATCCCAGCGAGGGCACACATCGCATGGGCCGCCGCCGTCAGTAACGGCCCGGCGTGGATGACGGCGATCCGGAGCGGGGAGTTCGCAACAGAGCCGCGGGGGGCGATCCGGATCGCCGGGTCCGGCGGGTCTTCCCCGCCCTCCGTTGTTCCGGTCAGGGGGTGCCCCTATCCGACGCTCGCGGGCTGCGGGTGCTTTGTGGCTTGTCGCGCAGTTCCCCGCGCCCCTTCGGGGCGCATCCCCCAATGAAGCTTGCCCAACTCCCTCTGCCGCGCCCATTGATTTCTCCTTACGCACGAGTAAGTTGACTGTCCTGTCACCAAGCGCGCGCAGCACAGCGCAGCGCGTCGGCACCCGCGAACAGGAGCCGAAGATGGGCGTCTGGAAAGACCTCAGGACAGCGAAACGGCGCGGCGACCTGGCAACACGTGGCCCGGTGAAGGTGCTCAAGGAGAACGGCACCGTACGCGAGGCACGTGCCGAGCCCCTGGTTCCGCCCACCACCTCCGGCAGCCTCGCCGACCTCCCCTTCACCAACGCCGCCGAGGCACCCGACGCGATCGTCGTCCGCCGCAAAGTCGCGGGCGAGTGGCTCCCGGTGTCCGCAGCGGCCTTCGCCCGCGAGGTCACCGAGACCGCGAAGGGGCTGGTCGCGGCCGGGCTGGAGCCCGGAGCGCGGGTCGGGCTGATGTGCCGTACGCGCTACGAGTGGTGTGTGCTGGACTTCGCCGTCTGGGCGGCAGGCGGCCAGACCGTCCCCGTCTACGCCACCTCCTCGACCGAGCAGATCGAGTGGATCCTGCGCGACTCGGGCGCGGCCTTCCTGTTCGTCGAGACGGCGGAGCACGCCGCCACGGCGGAACCCGCGCTGGCGGCGCAGCCACAGCGGCCGCGGCTGTGGCAGATCGACCCGGCCCCGGGCGCACGGTCCGCACTCGCCCAACTCGCCGACGCGGGACGGGAGATACCCGATGCGGAGCTGACCAGGCGCCGCGCGGCCCTCGGCCCCGACACCGTCGCCACCCTCTGCTACACCTCCGGCACCACCGGGAAGCCCAAGGGCTGCGTCCTCAGCCACGGCAACCTGCACGCCGAGGCCGCCAACACGGTCGAGTTGCTGCACCCGGTCTTCAAAGAAGTCACCGGCCAGACGGCCTCGACGCTGCTCTTCCTGCCTCTCGCGCACATTCTGGGCCGGACCATCCAGATCGCCTGCATGTACGCCCGGATCGAGTTCGGGCACTGTCCCAGCATCAAGCCCGACGAACTCCGCCCCGAACTGCGCTCCTACCGGCCGACGTTCGTCGTCGGGGTGCCGTACCTCTTCGAGAAGATCCACGACACCGGGCGAGAGACGGCCGAGAAGCTGGGGCGCGGCTCCTCCTTCGACCGCGCCGACCGGATCGCGGTGCGCTTCGGCGAGGCGTATCTGCACAAGTTCCTGGGCACCGGCAACGGCCCCTCGCCGGGCCTGTATCTGGCCTGGGGCCTGTACGACCTGCTGGTCTACCGGCGTGTCCGCAAGGAGTTGGGCGGCAGACTGCGCTACGCCATCAGCGGCGGCTCACCGCTGGACCGCCGCCTCAACCTCTTCTTCTACGCGGCCGGCATCGTCGTCTACGAGGGCTACGGGCTCACCGAGACGACCGCCGCCGCCACTGTCACACCGCCGCTCAGCCCGCGCCCGGGCACCGTCGGCCGCCCGGTGCCCGGCACCGCCGTACGGATCGCGGACGACGGCGAGGTGCTCATCAAGGGCGGCATCGTCTTCGGTTCGTACTGGAACCAGCCGCAGGCGAGTGCCGAGGTGCTGTCCGACGGCTGGTTCGCCACCGGTGACCTCGGGGAGCTGGACGAAGACGGGTATCTGACCATCGTCGGCCGTAAGAAGGACATCCTCATCACCAGCGGCGGCAAGAACGTCTCCCCCGCTCCGCTGGAGGACCGGCTGCGCAGTCGGCCACCGGTGGCGCAGTGCATGGTCGTCGGCGAAGGCCGCCGCTATGTGAGCGCACTCGTCACCCTCGACCCGGAGGCGGTGGCGCACTGGCTCAGGGTGCGCAAGCGGCCCGCCGACACCCCGCTCGTCGAGCTGCGGGACGATCCGGAGCTGATCACCGCCGTGCAGCGGGCCGTCGACTACGCGAATGAGGCGGTCTCCACGGCCGAGTCCATCCGCCGCTTCCGCATCGTCGACGGCGAGTTCACCGAGGAGAACGGGCTGCTGACCCCGTCCCTGAAAGTGAAACGCAAGGCCGTGGCCGAGGCGTACGCGGCCGAGATCGACGCCCTCTACAGCGAACGGGGTGCGGAGCAGTAGGGTGCGCGCGTCCCAGGTCGCGGACCGAGGAGGATGGGCATGCGTGCTCGGATACGGCTACGTCCACGTGTACGTTCCCTGCGTCCCGTACATCCCGCAGCGTGGCTGACCCCGGCGCTGGCCGCGGCGACCACGCTGGCGGTGGTACTCGTCGCCGTCCCCCGGGACGGTGGCGGCCCACCGGGCGGTACACATGACAACTCCCCCGGTTCCGCCGCTGCGGCAGCCGCACCCGCGCCCGCCGGCAAGGCGGAGCCGGACGCACGCGATGTGGTGCTCGCCGTGCACGGCGGCGCCGGAACCGCGCTGAAGCGGGACGAGACCAGCCCGGAGAAGGAGAAGGCGTACCGGGACGGTCTGCGGCGGGCGTTGCGCGCCGGGCAGCGGGTGCTGGACGCGGGCGGCAGCAGCACGAAGGCCGTGGAGAAGGCGGTACGCGTCCTGGAGGACGACCCGCTGTTCAACGCGGGCAAGGGCGCGGTCTTCACCGCCGACGCCGGACATGAGCTGGACGCCTCGATCATGCGCGGCTCGGATATGAAGGCGGGCGCGGTCGCCGGCGTGAAGCACGTACGCAATCCGATCACCGCGGCCCGGCTGGTGATGGACGAGACCAAGCATGTGCTGCTGGCCGGGCAGGGCGCCGACGACTTCGCGGCCCAGCAGGGTCTGAAGCCCGTGACGCAGGACTACTTCTACACCCAGCGGCGCTGGGACGAGCTGATGAAGGCCAAGGGCAAGCAGCCCGTCAAGGACGCCACCAAGGGCACGGTTGGCGCCGTCGCGCTCGACCGGAAGAAGGATCTGGCCGCCGCCACCTCCACCGGCGGGCTCACCAACAAGATGGCGGGCCGCATCGGGGACTCACCCGTCATCGGCGCCGGAACGTACGCGAAGAACAGCACCGTCGCCGCCAGCGCCACCGGGCAGGGCGAGGTCTTCATCCGCGGCGCGGCCACCGCGACGATCTCCGATCTGATGGAGTTCAAGGGCAAGGACGTGGCCTCCGCCGCGTATCAAGTCCTGATCGAGCGGCTGCCGAAGCTGGGCGGCGACGGCGGGGTCATCGCGCTGGACCGCGCCGGCACCTTCGACGCGCCGCACAGCAGCGAGGGCATGCTGACCGGTTACCTCACGCGGGACGGCCAACTCGTCACCCGGATCTTCCAGGACGAGTCGCCACCCGGCCGGTGAGGTTGCGGGGCACGCCGATGTGGCCGTACCCGCCGAAGGCCTGCAGGCAAGCGGCGGAAAGAGGGCGCGCGTCATTCCGGCAGGCGGGCCATCGGGGTGCTCAGCGGCAGGCGCAGGCTCCCCCGCTGGGTGAGCCAGGGGGTGGGGCGATAGCGGGGGTCGCCGGTCTCGTGGGCGAGGGCCCGCAACAGGGCGAGCATCCGGGCGGAGCCCACACTGTCGCCCCAGGCCAACGGGCCCTGGGGATAGCCGAGGCCGAGAGTGACGGCCACATCGATCTCGGCCGGCTCGGCAACACCGCGCTCGGCGATACCGGTGGCGACGTTCACGATCGAGGCCAGCAGCCGCTGCGCGACCGACCCGGCGGTATCCCGTACGACGGACACCGCGTGACCGTCCCTGGCGAGCACGGCGACGGCGTCCCGTACGGCGTCGTCGCGGGTGGCGGGGGTCACCGCCAGTACCCGGCGCGGTGTGCCGAGGGACAGCGGGTCCACTCCCAGAGTGCGCTCCGCGGGCAGCCCGTCCGCGGCGACCGCGGCCGCGACCGAGGTGCCCCAAGTCGGCACCAGGACCAGGGCATCCTCGGCGGCCGCCGACGCGGTGGCCACAGCGGCGAGTTCGTCACCCGTCGTCCGCACGGCCCGCGCGGGGTCGCCTCCCTCGATCCGGGGCTCCGGGAGCGAGGGCCCCGCCTCCCCTTCGCCGTACGCGTAGAAGCCGCGCAGGGACTTGCGCCCGTACAGCCCGGCCGCGACCCGGTTGGCCGGCAGATAGGAGGGGCGCAGCCGGTCCGCGTGGCGGAAGCCGTCCCAGACGGTGTCCATCACGGAGGCGGTCACATCGAGCCCGGTCAGGTCCATCAGTTCGAACGGCCCCATGCGCAGCCCGAGTACGTCGCGCGCGATCCGGTCGATCGCCGCGTGCCCCGCGACGGACTCCTCCAGCAGCGCGAACGCCTCGGTCACCAGCCCGCGTCCGGCGTGGTTGACGAGGAAGCCGGGGGTGTCGGCCACCGTGACCGGGCGGTGGCCGGACTCCGCGACCAGCGCCGTCAACAGTTCGGGAACGCCCTCGCGGGTGGCGGCGCCCGGCACCACCTCGACGAGCTTCATCAGCGGTACGGGATTGAAGAAGTGCAGCCCGGCCAGCCGCCCCGGATCGGCGAGCCGGGCGCCGATCCGGGTGACGGACAGCGACGAGGTGTTGGTCGCGAAGACGGTCGAGTCGGGCAGCACCCGCTCCAGGCCGATGAACAGCTCCGCCTTGACCTCCAGATCCTCCAGCACGGCCTCGATCACCAACTCGGGAGCCGCACCGCCCCCGGCAAGGTCGTACGGCGAGTCCAGTGCCAGCAGAGCGCCGATCGCGCGGTCGGCCGCCGCGCGGCTCATCCGGCCCTTCTCCACCGCCCGTTCCAGCATTCCGCGGACGAACGCGACCGCGTCGGCCACCGCTTCGGGCCGCGCGTCGGCGAGTTCGACGGTGTGCCCGGCCATGACGGCCCACTGCGCGATGCCGCGCCCCATGGTTCCGGCTCCGACCACCCTGATCCGCATGAACGGCTCCCTCTCCTGCTGCGCGGGCCTACACTGACAGCCCATTGATCCGCGTCCGACACCAAATTAGAGTCTTTTTGAGACGAGCAACAGATCAGTGGCCGCTTCAGGCCGCCTTTGTGAAAGTGAGCCCGCCGTGGAGCTGCGCTACCTCGCCGCGTTCGTCGCCGTGGCCGAGGAACTGCACTTCGGCCGGGCCGCCAAGCGGCTGAACATGGCTCAGCCGCCGCTCAGCCAGCAGATCCGCCAGCTGGAGAAGGAGCTGGGGGTGCGGCTGTTCGAGCGCAGTACCCGCTCGGTACGGCTGACCAGCGCGGGCGAGTCCTTTCTGGCGCCGGTCCGCAAGGTGCTGGCGGACCTGGACGCCGCCACCCGGATCGCCAAGGCCGCGGGGCGGGGCGAGTCCGGCCGGGTGAGCGTGGGCTTCGCCGGCGCCTCCAGCCACCGCACCCTCCCGCTGCTGACCCGCGCGGTACGGACCGCGCACCCCGGAATCGAGCTGGTGATGCAGGGCCAGAACTATGCGAACCGGGCCCTCGCCCGGGTCGCCGAGGGCTCTCTCGATCTCGGCTTCGTCCGGCTGCCGGTGAGCAGAGCGGGCGTGGCGACCCGGGTGATCGCCGAGGAGGAGCTGATCTGCGCACTGGCCTCCGACCATCCGCTGGCCCGCCGGGAGCGGGTGGACGTCGCGGACCTGGCGGGCGAACCGTTCGTCAGCTTCCCGGCCGACACCGGCTCCAGCCTGCGCGATGTGACGTTCCAGACCTGCGAGCGCGCGGGACACATCCCGCGTGTCGTACAGGAAGCACCGGACTCGTACACCATCCTCGCGCTGGTGGCGATGGGCGTGGGGGTCACCCTCACGCTCACCTCCTGCACCCACATCCAGCAGACGGGCCTGGTCTACCGCCCGCTCGCGGGGCCGCCGGTGGTGCTCCGCGCGGCGCTCGCCTGGCGCCCGGACAACCCGTCCGCCGCGCTGCACAGCGTGCTGGACGTCGCCAACGAGGTGCTGCCCACCCCGCCACCGCGGACGCCGGATCCCGAGGAAGAGCCGCACTCCGCGGCGGAGACCGGGTGACCGGCGCTGCGCCGCCCGCCCGACCGTCCCTCAACCCCAGGAAGGCCACCGCATGTCCGACACCGACATCGTCATCTGCGAACCCCTGCGCACCCCCATCGGCCGGTTCGGCGGGGCGCTGGCGGGGCAGCGGCCGCAGGCGCTGGCCGCCCTGCTGATCTCCGAGATCGTGTCGCGTACGGGCATCGACCCGGCGCGGGTCGACGAGGTGATCCTCGGCCACGCCTACCCCACCTCGGAGGCCCCGGCCCTGGGCCGGGTGGCGGCGCTGGACGCGGGGCTGCCGGAGTCGGTGACGGGAACCCAGGTCGACCGGCGCTGCGGTTCGGGCCTCCAGGCGGTGCTGGACGCCGCGATGCAGATACGGGCCGGGTTCAGCGAGGTCGTCATCGCGGGCGGCGCCGAGGTGATGAGCGCGGCCCCGTACTACACCCACGAGGGCCGCTGGGGCATCAACGGCCCGGGGCTGACCCTGCACGACTCCCTCGCCCGCGGCCGGGTCACCGCGGGCGGCGAGAACCATCCGGTGCCCGGCGGCATGATCGAGACCGCCGAGAATCTGCGCCGGGAGTTCTCCGTCAGCCGCGAGGAGCAGGACGCGCTGGCGCTCCGCTCCCAGCAGCGCGCCGGACGGGCGCTGGCCGAGGGCAGGTTCGAGGCGGAGACGGTGCCGGTGACCGTGCGGACCCGCAAGGGCGAGACGCGTATCGACACCGACGAGCACCCCCGCCCGGACACCACCGCCGAACAGCTGGCCGGGCTGCGGCCCGTACGGCTCAGGGAGGACCCGGAGGCCACCGTGACCGCGGGCAACGCCAGCGGTCAGAACGACGCGGCGGCCGCCTGCCTGGTCACCGGCGCGGAGACCGCCGAGCGGCTCGGACTGCGGCCACTGGTACGGCTGGTCTCCTTCGCCCGGGCAGGCGTGCCCGCCACGACGATGGGCCTGGGCCCGGTACAGGCCACCCGGGACGCGCTCGCCAAGGCCGGGCTGGGGCTCGCGGACCTCGACCTCATCGAGCTGAACGAGGCGTTCGCCGCACAAGTCCTCGCCTGCACCCGCGCCCTCGGACTGACCGAGCGGGACCACGAGCAGCGGATCAACGTCAACGGCTCCGGCATCTCCCTGGGACACCCGGTGGGCGCCACGGGCGCACGCATCCTCACAACCCTGGCCCACGAGATGCGGCGCACCGGCGCCCGCTACGGCTTGGAGACAATGTGCATCGGCGGCGGCCAAGGCCTCGCCGCGATTCTCGAACGCCTACCCGACACCAACTGACCCCGCGTGGGGGCTGCCGCCCCGTCAGGGGCGCGGGGAACTGCGCGACCAGCCACAACTCACCCGCAGTCTGCGGATGTCAGCAAGGGGCAGCCCCTCCCCAGCACCGGAGAGGGCGAACAAGCTCTAGCGCGAGGCGAGGCGGCGCACGACTGGCTCCGCGGACCCATCGCCCGGCAGCTCCTCGGCGATCTCCCGCAACATGTCCCGCGTCCGGGACGGCGGCAACGAGCGGGTCACCAGCCGATCGGTGACACGACGGTACGCCTCGATATCGGCGTCGTCCTCAAGGTACGTGGCGCTGTGCAGCTGCTCCAGGTAAACGATGTCAGGCAGTTCGCTCTCGGGCAGCCGCAGCAGCGTGACGGGGCCTCCCGCTGCTGCGTGTCCGCCCGCGCTGAACGGCATGATCTGCACCGTCACATGCGGCAGTTCGCTCATCGCGCTCAGGTGCCGCAGCTGGGCCCGCATCGTGGCCGTTCCGCCGACGGGGCGGCGCAGCGCGGCCTCGTCGATGACGGCCCACACATGCGGGGCGCGCGGACCGTAGAGGATCTGCTGGCGCCGCATCCGCAGGTCGACACGGCGCCGGATGCCCGCCTCCGGCTCATCCTCGTGGAGCAGTTCGATGACGGCGCGGGCGTACTGGCTGGTCTGGAGAAGTCCGGGCACGAACTGCACCTCGTAGGTGCGGATCACGCTGGCCGCCTGCTCCAGGCCCAGGTAGGTGTGCAGCCAGTGGGGGACGACTCCCTGGAAGGACTGCCACCAGCCGGGAGTGTTGGCCTGCTCGGCGAGCGCGGTCAGCACCGCGCGCTCGCTCTCGTCCGTGACGCCGTAGATGGTCAGCAGGTCCGCGATGTCCCGCAGGGCGCAGCCGGTACGGCCCTGTTCGAGATCCCGGATCCGCTGGTGGGTGACCCGAATGGCCTCCGCGGCCTCCCGGCGGGATATGTACTGTGCCTCGCGCAGTCTTCGCAGCCGGATCCCCAGCACCATCCGGGGTACTGCCGGGGACGCGCCGCCTCCTTCCGCCGAACCGTCCTGCACGGCGTCTCTGGCGGCCGCTTCACCGCCAGTGACGTCAGTGATGTGCATACCGCTGCTCCCGTACCGTAGCCGCATGGGTCTCGCCACCTTCCAAGTTTCCCTCCCCGCTCCGATGTGCCCTCATTGGGGTACCTGCCCAACTAGCCCTGAAGTCAGGCACGTCGTACCCAGGCTTCTTGCCGTTGGCACATCCCACAGCGTGCGAAGACGCTGATCCCGCACGGTTCCGGCACGGATCCGGGGCCCAGGCGCACGGCGACTTGCCCTGATCGCGAAGGGGGAGTAAACGCCTCGTGCATGGGAACGACACGGCGGACGCCGGCCTCCGGAACGGACACGGCACGGACCACAGCGGACACGACGCGGCACCCCGGCCACCGGCGGGACCGGGACCCCGCGCGCGACCAGGAGCGGGCCCGGGCCGCCGCGGCGCGGCTCGCCCGGGCCGGGGTGCACGGCACGGCGCTCACCTGGGTGGACAACGCGGGGCTCACCCGCGTCAAGGCCGTACCGGCGAACCGGCTGCCGCAGGCCGTCGCCACCGGCGTTGGCATGTCCCCCTGCTTCGACGTCTATCTGGTCGACGACTCCATGACGGCCAGCGAGCACATCGGCGGCCCCGACGGGGATCTGCGGTTGGTACCGGACCTGGACCGGCTGACGGTGCTGTCGGGGCAGCCCGGCTGGTCCTGGGCGCCGGTGGACCGCCACGAGCAGGACGGCACGCCGTACGCGGCCTGCCAGCGGGGCTTCGCACGGCGGATGGCCGAACGGGCGCTGGCCGAGCACGGCATCGAGCTGCGCGCCGGATTCGAGACGGAATGGGTGGTTGTGCGCGGCGCGCTGCCGGAGGCGGGCGGCGAGCCGGCGTATCCGACGACCGGCCCGGCCTACGGGATGGCGCGGCTGGTGGAGACCTCGGACTATCTGCGCGATGTCCTCGCGGCACTCACGGCTCAGGGCATCGAGGTGCTCCAGATCCATCCCGAGTACGCCGGAGGCCAGTTCGAGGTGTCGGTCGCGCCCTCCGATCCGGTGGGCGCCGCGGACCTGGCGGTGCTGGTGCGGGAGACCGTACGCGCGGTCTCGCTCCGGCACGGGCTGACGGCGTCGTTCGCGCCGGTGGTCGACCCGGGCGGGGTGGGCAACGGCGGGCATCTGCATCTGAGCCTGTGGCGGGACGGCCGGAATCTGTGCGCGGGCGGCGAGGGGCCGTTCGGGATGACGCGGGAGTGCGAAGCGTTCCTGGCCGGGGTGTTGCGGGAGATGCCCGCGCTGCTGGCGCTGGGCGCCCCCTCCCCCGCCAGCTATCTGCGGCTGCGGCCGTCCCGCTGGGCGGGCGCCTTCCAGTGCTGGGGCCTGGAGAACCGGGAGGCCGCGCTCCGCTTCATCGCGGGCAGCGGGACCGCCGCGGACAGCGCGAACGCCGAGGTCAAGTGTGTGGACTCGGCGGCCAACCCGTATCTGCTGGTGGGCGGCGTCATCGCGGCGGGGCTGGCCGGTCTCGGCGACCTCGCCGGGGCTGACCCGGCCGCCGCCCGGCTGCCCGCACCCGTGGCGGGCGACCCGGCGCTGCGGGAGTCGGGGCCCCGGCCGCTGCCCGGCTCACTCGGGGCCGCGCTGGAGCACTTCGAGAACTCCGCCGTGCTGCGCCAGGCGCTGGGCGAGCCGCTGTTCGGCGCCATCCGAGCGGTGCGGGCGGGCGAGATCGAGCTGTTCGAGGGAACAAGTGAACACGAGATCGCCGCCGCGACCCGGGGGAGGTACTGAATGCCGACGTCCATGCCCGCGTTCCCGCCACTGATCGACCAGCACTGCCACGGGGTCCTCAGGGCGGGCCCCGACCCTGCCGCGTTCGAGAGCTATCTGACGGAGGCCCACCTCCCGCAGCGCCCCGCTCCCGGCACCGGCTCCGCCGCCACCGACACCGGCCCGCCGTTCAGCTACTTCGACACCCAACTGGGCTTCGCCGTACGCCGCTGGTGTGCACCCGTGCTCGGCCTGGAGCCGCACTGCGAGCCGTCGGCCTATCTGCACCGGCGTGCCGAACTGGGCACCACCGAGGTGACCGGCAGGCTGCTGCGGGCCAGCGGCATCTCCGCCTTCCTCATGGACACCGGGCTGCCCGGCCCGCTGCTCACCCCGGGCGAGCTGGCCGAGACGGCGACCGCGGAGGCCCATGAGATCGTCCGGCTCGAACGGCTGGCGGAGCGGGCCGCGGACACAGCCCGCGACACCCACGCCTTCCTGGCCGAGCTCTCGGACAGCGTGCGTGAATCGGCCCGCAACGCCCGGGGCTTCAAGTCCGTGGTCGCCTACCGCTGCGGCCTGGACCTCGACCCCGCGCCTCCCGGCACCTCGGAGATCTACGCCGCGGCCGACCGCTGGCTGGCCTCCCGGGTGCAGGGCGGCAGGCTCTCCGACCCCGTACTGGAGCGGCATCTGCTGTGGTCTGCCGTACGGACGGGCCTGCCGCTGCAGTTGCACACCGGCTTCGGCGACCCGGATCTGCGCCTGGACCGCTGTGATCCGCTGCTGCTGACCGAGTTCATCCGCGCGGCGGCCCCCTACGGCGTCCCGCTGATCCTCCTGCACTGCTACCCGTACCACCGCGGTGCCGGCTATCTGGCCGCCGTCTTCCCCCATGTCTACGCCGACTTCGGCCTCACCCTCACCCACACCGGCGCCCGCGCCCGCCATGTGCTCGCTGAACTGCTGGAACTCACCCCGTTCGGCAAACTCCTCTTCTCCACCGACGCCTACGGCATTCCGGAGCTCTATCTGACCGGCGCCCAACTCTTCCGCGAGGCGATGACACACCTGACGGAACAGTGGGTCGAACGGGGCGAGTGGTCACCGTCCGACGCGGAACGGGTGACGGCCATGATCGCGGGCGGCACCGCGAGGCGGCTGTACGGCATCTGATCTTCACGTCGCCGGGGGCACCTCCCGGCCGAGGGCTGAGGGAGGAGAGACACCCGGCGTACGCACTCAACGGCCCTGGTGCGTGGCGTGGTGCGCGTCCTCGAGCTGTGCCAGCTCCTGCGGGCCCAGTTCGAGTTCCGCGGCCCGGGCCGAGTCGGTGATGGAGGCCGGGCGGCTGGCTCCCGGCACCGGGATCACCGCGGGTGAGCGGCTCAGCAGCCACGCCAGGGCGATCTGCTGCGGGCTGACGCCGCGCTCGGCCGCGATGCGGTGGAAGGCGGTGCCGGTGGAGGTCGGTCCGGAGGGGCCGTCGAGGGAACTGCGGGAGATGCCGCCGAGGGGGCTCCAGGGCAGGAACGCCAGGCCCAGCTGTGCGCTCAACCGCAGCTCGGGCTCGCTGTCGCGGACGGCGGGCGAGTACTGGTTCTGTACGGAGACGAGTCCGTCGCCGAGGATCGCGTGCGCCTGGCGGATCTGGTCGGTGGTCACGTTCGAGACGCCGGCGGCGCGGATCGTGCCGGCGTCGAGCAGGTCGCGCAGGGCGCCGACGGACTCCGCCCAGGGCACGGCCGGGTCCGGCTTGTGCAGTTGGTACAGGCCGATGGCCTCGCCCCCCAGCCGTCCGGCGGAGGCTTCGGCGGCGCGCTTGAGTTGTTCCGGGGTGGCGTTCACGGTCCAGCTGCCGTCGCCGGGCCGCCCACGGCCGCCCTTGGTCGCGATCAGGACGCCGGAGGTGTCGCCGCCGTAGCGGGCCAGGGCGCGGGCGATCAGCAGCTCGTTGTGGCCCACCTCGTCAGCGTGCCAGTGGTAGCTGTCGGCGGTGTCGATGAGTGTGACGCCGGCGTCGAGGGCGGCGTGGACGGTGGCAATGGCACGCGTCTCGTCCGGGCGGTCCTCGATGGACAGTGGCATGGCGCCCAGTCCGATGGCGCTGACAGCGCTGTCTCCGATGGCGCGGTACTGCATGGCGGATCGTGCTCCTCAGGCGCTGGGGGCGGCGGATGCGGCGAGGGCTTCGGCGACGGCGCCGGGCAGCCAGTCGGCAGTACGGGAGAAGGCGAAGCCCAGCTGGTTCGCGCGGGCGTTGCTCATGGCGTAGTGCCGGTCGAAGGAGAACGGCGAGGCAGCCCCGCCCGCGGCGACGGTCCGGTAGACGGGCTCGCGGCCGGTCTGCTCGGCGACGACCGCGGCCAGGTCGCGCACGTCGAGCAGGCCGTCCGAGCAGGCGTTGACCGGGCCGGTGAAACCGGTGGCGGTGGCCGCCCACAGCAGTACGTCCGCAAGTTCCTCGTGGTGGATGAACACCGTCGGCAGCGCCTTGGCGTGCACAGCGATCTCGTCGCCCTCGGCAATGCGCTCGGTGTAGTACGTGAGTCGGCCGGTGAATTCCTGCCTGCCGCCGAGTACGTGCGCGCTGCGTACCGAGGCGAACGCGAAATTGCTGTCCCGGGTGAGAACGGCCTCCGCCAGACGCTTGCCCTCGGCGTAGTGCGCCTCCAGGTATGCCTCGTCGTGCCAGGGCAGATCCATGGCCACCAGCCAGGTGCGCGGGTCCACGTTCTCCTCGGGCACCGGGATGCCCGCCGGCAGAGCCGGCAGCGCGGCGGTCGCCGGGTCGTAGACCTCGATCGTGGAGGTCATGATGTAGCGCCGGGTGCGTCCGGCGAAGGCGCGGGCGGCGATCGCGGCCTGCACGGGGGTGTAGCAGACCTGATCGACGACCGCGTCGAAGGCGCGCGAGCCGAGCGCGGCGACGAGAACGGCCTCGTCATCGCGGTCGGCAACGAGGTGCTCGACACCGGCGGGTGGCCGGGCGGAGCCGCGGTTGATCACAGTGACCTGATGGCCGGCCGCCTGCAGGCGCTCGACCAAGAGCCTTCCGAAGTACCGGCTTCCGCCGATGACGCAGATCCTTTGCATGCCCCCACCCTGGCCACCTACTGTCATCAGCAGAAGTGGCGGCTTACTGGAAGCGCGTTAAGGAATACTGTTGATTGATGTGCAGCGGCTCCGCGTACTGCGAGCGGTGGCGGACCACGGCAGCTTCAGCAAGGCAGCCACGGCTCTCCACCTCACCCCCTCCGCCGTCTCCCAGCGCGTAGCAGTGTTGGAACGCAGCCTCGGTGCCCACGTCGTGGCACGCAGCACGCGCGGGGTGACCCTCACTCAGGCCGGCCAGATCATGGTCGGGGCCGCCGAGTCCGTCGCAGCCGAGCTCGAACAGGCGAAGCAGCAGGTCGAGCGGCTCAGCTCGGGCCGCGTACAGCTCACTGTCGCCACCTTCACCAGCGGCGGCAGGCACCTGCTGCCCGGCGCTCTGCCCCGACTCATGGCAACTCATCCCCGCACCCTGCTCCACGTCAGGGAGGGCGAGCCCGAGGTCACCTTGCCCCTTGTCCGGCAAGGCGCCGTCGACCTCGCACTCGCCTACCACTTCGACGGCCCCCTGCCCGTCGGGCCGGGCTCGAACTCCACCCTGCGGTGGACCGCGCTCCTGGAAGATCCCCTGCACGTCGTCATGCCCGAGGAACACCGACTCGCCGACCGCGAGTCGCTCGACCTCAGCGAGCTGGCAGCCGAGCCCTGGGTGCTCGGCTGCCTCAAGACCGAGGCATATCTGCGCCGCTACGCCGAGCGCGCAGGCTTTGAACCGGAAGTGCGCGGCACCACCACCGACTACTTCTTCGCCCGCTCGCTCGTCGCCGCGGGAATGGGGATCTCCCTGATCCCCTCCATCGCGCTTGTCCCGACAGTGCCGGGGCTGCGCGCCGTCCCGATCGAGCCGCCGACTCCGACCCGGCACATCGGAGTTGTCACGATCGGCCGGCGTGGTGACCGCTCGCACGTCACGACGTTCATCGAGGCCCTCCGCGAGCAGGCGCGGAGTCCCCTGTGAGGTCAGTGAGGAGCGCGTCAAGTGCCCTGGTCAGGGCCTCGGAGTTGGTCGGGGTGAACCAGGTGGTGCGGATGCGTTCGTTGTTTCCGTTCGGGGTCTCGTGGTCGGCTGCGAGTTGGTGCAGGGAACGAGTCTCATCGCTCAGCGCGCGACCGACACCCTGGAAGAGGCTGCGGACGTAGCGGTCCGCGTCCTCGGAGGCGACGCCGTGGCCGGCGGCCCATGAGGTGAGGGTGACGAGGTACGGCGTTCGCGGATGGCCGGCAGGGGGATGGCCCGGGCCAAGCGGGGCGCCGGTGGTGAGTGTCTGTCGCAGGTCGTCGTTGCCGACGCCGGCCATGACGTTGACCACGATCTTGTCGTCGTCCACCCGCACGCCGGCCAGGGCATCGTGTCGGTCTTCGCGTCGTACGGCGATGATCACCATCTCGGAGCGGTCCACCACCTCCTGGTTGTCGGCGCACACCTGTACGCCCTCGTAACGCTCGGACAGTTCCGCCGCCGCGCGGGCGCCCCGGGGGAGCCGGAATGACCCCGTCCGTTCCCGACCTGCAGCGTCGAACGGCGACCGGCGCCACACCGGTCGCGGCCGCCATGGCTCATCTCCGGTCCCGTCAGCCGTACATCGCCACGCGGTGGAGAGCCGCAAGTGCGTCGTCGATGGGGTGGGGCTGCGGTTTGCCCGAGGAGTCGAGTTTGTTCCATCTCTGCAGGTTCACCGCGACGGACATCTGCCGCTTGCCGTCGGCACGGATCATGGCCAGCGCTCCACCGCCCCAGACCGTGCCGCCGTGGCCCCAGAAGGTGCCCTGACCGGAGGTCTCCATCGGGTGCAGGCCGAGGCCGTAGTCGATCGTCTTTCCCTCTTGGGAGATGACCGGGACAGTGCGCTGCATCTGCGCCAGCGACGACGGGCTGACGATCTCGCCGGCCAGCAGCATGCCGAAGAAGCGGTTGAGGTCCGCGACGGTCGATATCAGCGAGGCCGACGGGCCCACCCATGACATGTCGTAGACGCTGTAGTCGCGCGGCGGGTCGATCATGCCGAACCACGCCTCGTAGAGCTGCGAGTGCGGCCCGTTGACGTACGGTCCAGCCGGGAGCTCGGTGTCCCGGAGGCCGGCGCGCTCGATGACGTTCCGGGTGATGTATTGCTCGGCCGTAATGCCGGTCACCTGTTCCAGGAGTTGGACGAGCAGCAGGTAGTTGGTGTTGGAGTACAGCCCCGGAGTGCCGCCCGGGGCGCCGACGGCAGGTGCGGTGACCCCCATCTCGATCAGTTCGGCGAGGTCGAACCGCGTGAACCGGTGGTCGTCCAGGCTCTGGGGCCCGGTGTCCGCGAGGGCGGGGAACGCCTTGAGGGAGGGGTAGGCGTACGGGAGATACTCGGCGAGGCCGCTGGTGTGGTTGATCAGCATCCGGACTGTGATCGCGTCACCGCGCTCTCCGGGAACCAGCTTTGGAAGGTACCGACCGATCGGTATGTCGAGACCGATCTGACCGCTCTCGACCTGCTGCAGAACCGCGGCGGCCGTGAAGGTCTTGGTGATGCTGCCGACGCGGTGCCGCATGTCAACGGTGACGGGGCGACCGGTGGCGACATCGGCAACCCCGGCGGCGCCGCGCCAGACCTGGTCGCCGTCGCGCACTTCGGCGAACAGGCCCGGCATCCCGGCGCGGTGGATGTTCTCAATGGCGGCGTTCAGTGCCGCGCAATCCAGTGGGCTCTTCACGTCATGCGTCCTTTCGTGTTCCCCAGGGCGAGTTCCGCATCGGTCGCCGACCCGGACAACAGGGCACGAGTGGCATGCCGGCCCGCCCGGCACACCCATGCCCTCATTATGCACGCGGTGCGTGCAACACCAAGTGCACAAGTAGTCTGAGGTCCGGCGAGAGGAGCAGAGATGACAGGCCGAAGGCGCTGGTCGACCGAGGAAATCCTGGATGCGGCGGCGGAGTTGCTGCGCACGAGCGACGCCGAGTCGTTCAGCGTGCGCAAGCTCGCCGCGGCGCTCGGGACCGATTCCTCCAGCCTCTACCGGCACTTCCGCAGCAAGACCGAACTGCTGCGCGCGGTCGCCGACCGGATCCTCCTGCCCGCCATGGACGGCTACCGCCCCGAGGGCGACTGGAAGCAGCGCATCACGGCCCTGGCTCTGCGCGTGCGAGAGGCATTCGGTCAGCAGCCCCAACTCGCCGCGATCTGGGGACGCTACGCATCCAGCGGCGCCGGTTCCCGGCTGGTCATGGAAGAGCTGCTGCAGGCTCTGCGCGCGTCGGGACTACCCGACGAGGAGATCCCGGTGCGCTACCACCGGATCGCGGTCCTCCTCGCCGCACTGATCGCCTCCGAGGCCGGGGTCAGCACCATCACCCCCAAGGAGTACGAACAGGCCATGGAGCTGTTCCGCGTCGCGGTACTCGGCGCCGACCCCGAACACTTCCCCGCCCTCGCCCACTTCGCCCGCGACATCCGCCCCCTCGGAGCAGACCGCCGCCCCGCGTTCGAAGAAATCCTCGCCGCCCAACTCGCCCACATCGAGACCGCAATCCCCCCGAGCTGACCGACCGCCAGAGCCTTACTCGCCGCCACTTGTCACTCAGGTGTTCTCTCGCGATGGTTGAGGATGTCGAGGATGCGGTCGGCGTGGCCGTGACCGGAGCGGGGAGCCTCTGCCGGGGACTGGGGGGTGGACGGGGGGCGGTAGAAGTAGCCGATGCCGCGCGCCGAGACGATTGCGTCGCCGCCCAGCGGGGTGGCGTCGAGCTTGCGCCGCAGCCGCGAGATGGTGAACTTGACCCGGGTGGTTGCCTGCCCGCCCGGCTCATTCCAGGCTGTGGCCAGCAGATTCCCGAACGGCTGTACCGTGCCCGCGTTGCGCACCAGCAGGTTCAGCAGGCGGAACTCGGTAGCGGTCAGCTCCAGCGGCTTACCGAGGACGTGGGCCTCAAGACTGAGGGAGTTCAGCCGCAGCAGCCCGTCCTCGTAGACGGGTTCCTGATCCTCCGTGCCGCCATGCCGGCGCAGCACCCGCGCCATCCGAGCCAGAAGCTCATCGGGGCGGAACGGCTTGACGATGTAGTCGTCGGCGCCTGCGGCCAGCCCGATCACCAGGTCCTGATCTTCATTCCTGGCGGTCAGGAAGATCACTGGCACGTCACTGACGCTGCGCAGGCGACGCAACACCTCGATGCCGTCGATGCCCGGCAGCATGATGTCGAGCAGTACCAGATCCGGGCGCTGCGCGTATGCCTCGCGGAGACCGGTCGCTCCATCGGTCGCGTGGCTGACCAGATAGCCGCCGCGCCGGGGCAGCATCATCTCCAACACGGCGACGAGAGACTCGTCGTCCTCGATCACAAGCACGCGGGGGCGCCGACCGGGACCTCCCACCGCGGGGGCGGGCACGGTGGGCGGGGTCGGCGGCTGGGCTTCCGGCCCGGCCAGCCGGACCGTCCTGACATCACGGGCGGTCACTCCCTGGCTGATCAGGAAGTCCATCGCCGCCTCGTAGCAAGGGCCGCACAGCCGGGTCTCGCGGCGGTTCAGCATGACGGCGAAGAGCGCCGCCCGGCCGCAGGAGTGGCCGGCGATGTCCGTCGCGCAGAGGCCCGCGGACGGAGCGGTGTCGCCGACCTTCTCGGCCCGGCGCCGTGCCCGGCGGGCGGCAGAACGGCAGGTGGCGGAACAGTAGCGGCGGGGCCGCCCGACCTTGGTGGCTGCCGGCAGCGGCGTGCCGCACTCCTGGCAGCGATCCGCGGCAGCGTCCACGTGTGGCCATCCTCCTCGCCCTCCGCTCCCGGGCACGGAACCATTTTCGTGCCGTGCGTCAGGTGCGAAAGGGTTAGCGCCTCTTGGTCCTTCCGGACCTATGCAGTTTCCTGGAAGTGTGCAGCCCGACCGCCTACCGACGGTCGGGCCCGGGTGTCATGATCGCCTGTGCTGTCCGGCGTCGACGATCAGATCCCCCACCGCGCCGAGAGCCCTCGCCACCAAGGCGAGGGCCTCGTCGTGTGTCAGGACGGCGACCGTGTCCAGGACACCGAACACGACGCGTAGTCCCATCCCCCACGAGGCACTCCCCCGCAGGTACCACCACCTGGCCGACGGTTCAGACCCGGGGGCGGGCTTCCGTTCCGCCCCTGCCCCATTCTCCTCCTTGTCCTCGTCCGGGCCGTTCGGCTCGAGAGTTCGGCACATCGGCGGCCTCCTTTCGACAGCGACCGCGACCATCGCGAGCTGTCGCGACACGCGCGCGGTGGTCATGCCGCGTCAGAAGCCGATCGATGTGTCTCACCTCACCTGCGGTGGATGGAATCAGAGTGCTGCCCGCCGGTGAGCCCCGACAAGGCACCGCAATCAACGTAGCTTCATGGCAACGGGGTTGGCCGGCTGAGCTCCGTGACGCTCCGCGACGGCACCACAAGAAGTGGATCAAAGCCTCTTCTTGTTGGCCGCTGTCAGTCGGCTGCCCTGCCCGTCAGCAAGGTTCCCCGAAAGCCATGTTGATTGAGAACACCGATGGTCGGCGTTCTCAATGTGGCACCCCACCAGGTCAGCGGCTCGCCATCTGACAGATGCACTTCGACAGGACGGGCGCCGAGCTTCCCGCGTCACCCGACAAAAAGGCGCCCCTCGCCACCGCGGAAGCAGCAGCGAGGGGCACCAAATGCGCACCGCGAACATGCGCCTCACCCGTGCAACCCTCAAACGCGCACCTCAACCAATGTTCACGTCCACACACGCATAGAACGCGTTGGCCGTGTCGGCGACGTTCCACACAGCCAGCACGGTCTGCCGGCCCGAGTGGTTGCCGAAGTCGACGTTGTGCGACAGCTGCGAGGGCGGCTGCTCACCGCCCTGGTCGAACTCGGCGATCTTCTGGCCGTCGATGAAGTACTGCCAGGTGGTCGTGCGGTGTGCGGCGGTCAGCGTCCAGTTGAAGGTCGCGGACTTACCGACGTCGGTCACCTTCCAGCCGTGGTTGTCGTCGCGCAGTTCGGCCCACTCGTCGTGGCCGCCGGCGCAGTCCTGGAGTCCCTTGGGGCCCTCGACGCTCTGCGGCTCGTACTTGATGGAGCCGCATTCGACGACTCCGGCGGCGCACTGGGCCTGTCGGCTGGCCGGGTCGCTGACGTAGCCGTGGGCGCTGGCGGGGGTGACGGAGAGGCCGAGGACGAGCAGCGGGGAGAGTCCGGCACCGATGAGTGCGGCCAGCTTCCTTCTCTTGTGCATGTCAACTCCTTCGGCGGCAGGACCGGCTCAGCGCGGCAGGCGTCGGGGCACCATGCGGGGAACCGGTCCTGGTGGGGGGTCATCCGATTGGTCTAGACTTTAATCATTGTCCGTCCACGGTCAAGACATCGGACACCGCGGATGGTTGACACCGCCGACGCGCAACGAGCCCCGCACCATCGGCACGCCACCGAGTCAGCGGCGGGCCTCTCGCCCGGCCCGCGTGAGCACGAGCACCGCCATGTCGTCCTGCCGCTGACCCCCGGTCCACTCGGTGACCGCCTTCACCAGCGCGTCGGCCAGTTCGTCCGCGCGGCGCAGCGCTGTCCCGCCGAGCCCCCACTGGACGTCGAAGAACTCGCCCTGCCTGTTGCGGGCCTCGGTGACCCCGTCGGTGACCAGCACCAGCGAGTCGTCGGGCGCGAACGGGAAGGTCTCCTCGACCGGTTCGCCGTGCGAGGAGTCCAGCCCGGTGGAGAGCGGCAGTTCCGGGTGGGTCGGCTCCAGGCAGGTGACGTTGCCCTGGTGCAGCAGATAGGGCGGAGGGTGTCCCCGGTTGAGGATTGTGACCGTGTCGCCGCTGGGCGGGATCTGGACGAGCAGCGCGGTGACGAACCCCTCGATGTCGTCCTCGGTGTCCCTGCGCCGCTCACCCTCGCGGTCGAGGGCCCGGTCGAGCCGGTCGGCCAGGTCGTGCAGGGTCGGGGCATGTTCGGCGGCCTCCCGGAAGGCGCCGACCGCGACCGAGACGGCGGAGACGGCGGGCAGCCCCTTGCCCCGCACATCGCCGATCATCGCCCGGATGCCGAACGGCGTCTCCTGGAGCGCGTACAGGTCACCGCCGATCGCGGCCCCGAGCTGCGCGGCCACATAGCGGTCGGCGACGGCCAGCGGCCCCACATCGGTGGGCGGCGCCGGCAGCACCGCGCGCTGTGCCGCCTCGGCGACGTTCAGCGCGACGGCGAGGTTACGGCCCTGCCGGTCGACGAGCCATTTGATCCACAGCCCGACGATGCTGACGGCCAGCACCGCGGCCACATCGGTGAGCAGCACCGACCCCTCACGGCCCGCGTATCCGGCCGAGGCCGCCGCCGCCACGCTCGCCGCCAGCGCGAACAGGGCACTGGACCGGAAGGAGTAGCTCATGCCCGCCACCATCGAGGTGCAGGCCAGCAGGGGCAGCCCGTAGTACGGCTTGGGGGCGAACACGGCCGCGGCCACGCCTCCGAGCAGCAGCAGCGGCGGTGCCAAGTACGGCACTCTGCCCATTCCGTCCGCGGGGCCGCCCACCCAGCCCTCCCTGTCCCTGTCCGTCCGACGCGTATCCAGAGCCGGCGCTCTGTCGTGGCGATTCTCCCATTTGAGTACATTTCCGCGCGGCCTTCGCGAAACGGGGAGACAGCAGAGGACGACGAAGGCGCCCGCGCCCCAGGGACTGCCGGGGCGCGGGCGCCGAGATTCACCCGTTCGGTCCGCGAGCCGACCCGGGGCTCGGAGCGGGGCTCGGCGGCGGGCTCACAGCACGGGGCGCAGGTGCTCCCAGGCCCAGGAGCCCAGCGTGGTGGGCGTGGTGGTCAGCGCCGTACGGGCGTTCTCCGGCCGGAAGCCGTCCCGCGTCCACGCCGACATCCCCACGAAGCCCTCCACCTGCTTGTCGCCCAGCCCGGCCGCCCGCAGCGCGGCGCGCAACTCGTCGTCGGAGATCCGCTCGGCCCGTACCGGGCGGCCGAGCGCGGTGCTGAGGATCGCGGCTGCCTGCGCGTACGTCAGATCCTCCGGCCCGTGCACGGCTTGGACCTGCCGTCCGCTCCAGGCGTCCGACAGCAGCCGGGCGGCGGCGACGTCGCCGATGTCGCGCGGGTCGACCCAGGCCATCGGTTCGTCCAGCGGCAGCGTCGTACGCAGCACGCCCTCCTCGCGCAACGCCGCCACCTCGGCCAGCAGATTGCTGTAGAAGAAGCCGCAGCGCAGATGGAGCACCGACGCTCCGGTCGCGTCCAGCAGCTCCTCGGTACGGCCGAGCCCGTCGATCTCCCCCGCACCCGAGCGCTTCTCGGCGCCGACGCTGCTGAGGAAGACGGTGCGGCCGATGCCGTTCTCCCGGACGGCCCGCGCCGCGTTGGCGCCCATCCTGGCGTACCCGGCCACCGGGTCCTCGTCATCGGTCGGCGGGTCCACCCAGAACAGCGCCCCGGCGCCCTCCGTGGCCCGTACGACCGCGTCCCCGTCGCCCTGGTCGCAGCGCACGACCTCCGCGCGCTCGCGTACGTGAGCTGCCAGCCGGTCCGGGTCGCGCACCAGCAGGGTGGGGCGCACCCCGGCCTGGAGCAGCAACTGGACGACACGTGAGCCGACGTGCCCGGTAGGTGTGGTCACCGCGATCTTCATGGTCCTCCGTCTCGTGTTCCGCATCGTTCCCGATCTTCCCCGTACGGGCAGCCAAGACGATCCGGCAGCGGACCACGAACTCATTTCCGGCACGGCGCCCCGTCCGGCGGTCCGCTACCCCCGGCCAGGGGTAGCGGACCGGTTCGCACGGCGGGTATGTGTGACGCACGACACCCGACGTACCCCGTGGAGGCCCACCGTGCCCGCATCCGCACCGCACCGTGCGCACCGCGCCGAGCGCAGCTACGCCTCAGGACCGTCGACGACCCCGCTGCTCGGCGACACGATCGGGGAGAACCTGGACCGCACCGTCGCCGCGCACCCGGAACGCGACGCGCTGGTGGACGTGACCGGCGGACGGCGGTGGAGTTACCGGGAGTTCGCCGCCGACGTCGAAGCACTGGCGCTCGGTCTGCACGGACTGGGCATCCGCAAGGGCGACCGGGTGGGCATCTGGGCGCCCAATTGTCCGGAGTGGACGCTGGTGCAGTACGCGACGGCGAAGCTGGGCGCGATCCTGGTCAACGTCAATCCGGCCTACCGCGCGCATGAACTGGCGTACGTGCTCGGCCAGTCCGGCATCCGCACGCTGGTGGCCGCCCGCCGCCACAAGAGCTCCGACTACGCCGGGATGATCGCGCAGGTGCGCGGCGAATGCCCGGAGCTGACGGACGTGGTGCTGATCGGCGAGGACCGGTGGACCGGGCTGTTCGACGCAGGCCGCGCGCGGGAGGGCGCGCGGGCCCGCGACGTGCTGGACGGTATCGCCGCCGGCCTCTCCGCCGACGACCCGGTCAACATCCAGTACACCTCGGGCACCACCGGCTTCCCGAAGGGCGCCACCCTCTCGCACCACAACATCCTCAACAACGGCTTCTTCGTCGGCGAGCTGTGCCGTTACACGGAGGCCGACCGCATCTGCCTGCCGGTGCCCTTCTACCACTGCTTCGGGATGGTGATGGGCAACCTGGCGGCCACCAGCCACGGCGCGTGCATGGTGATCCCGCCCCCCGCCTTCGAACCGAAGGCGGCCCTGCGCGCGGTGCAGGAGGAGCGCTGCACCTCGCTGTACGGGGTGCCGACGATGTTCATCGCCGAACTCGCCGATCCGGACTTCGCCTCGTTCGACCTGAGCAGTCTGCGCACCGGCATCATGGCCGGATCGCCGTGCCCGGTCGAGGTGATGAAGCAGGTCATCGAGCGGATGGGGATGGCCGAGGTGTCGATCTGCTACGGCATGACGGAGACGTCCCCCGTCTCCACCCAGACCCGCGCCGACGACTCGGTCGAGCGGCGGGTGGCGACCGTGGGCCGGGTCGGCCCGCACCTGGAGGTCAAGGTCGTCGATCCGGAGACCGGCCGCTGCCTGCCTCGTGGTGAGCCCGGCGAACTGTGCACCCGCGGCTACTCGGTGATGCTCGGCTACTGGGAACAGCCCGAGGCCACCGCCGAGGCCGTCGACGCGGCACGCTGGATGCACACCGGGGACCTCGCGGTGATGGACGCCGACGGATACGTCACCGTCACGGGCCGGATCAAGGACATGGTCATCCGCGGCGGCGAGAACATCTATCCCCGGGAGATCGAGGAGTTCCTGTACACCCACCCCGATGTCCTCGACGCCCAGGTCGTCGGGGTGCCCGACGAGCGCTACGGTGAGGAACTGATGGCGTGGATACGGATGCGGGAGGGGGCGACACCGCTCACGGCCGAGCGCGTCCGCGAGTTCTGCACCGGCAAGCTCGCCCACTACAAGATCCCGCGCCATGTGCATGTGACCGACGCCTTCCCGATGACCGTCACCGGCAAGATCCGCAAGGTCGAGATGCGCGAGAAGTCGATCGCGCTGCTGGGCCTGGCGCCACGCCCCGGGAGCGGAGCCGGATCCGAAACCGGGCCCGAATCCGAGTCCGGGACCGGCTCCAAGTCCGGGACCGGCTCCGGGCCCGGGGGATCCGAACCCGTACCGGGCCCCCGCCCGGTCACCCCACCGAACTGACCACCGTTCCGCAGCGGAGGTGTCGAGGTTGCCTTCACCCGACCGTTCCCGTTCCCACGCCCGAGCTGTCGGCGTGCCGGTGCCGTTCCCGCGGCCGCCGCTGCGCCCTGACGACACCGACGCGTTCCGCCACGCCCTCCGCCTGGCGCGGCAACGCACAGGCGTGCGCACGGTCTTCGGTGGCGAGGTGGCCGACGGGGCGCTGCGGCTGACGGAGTTCACCGGCACGCTGACCGACTCGATGCGCGGCCTGCGCGTGGTGCCGGGCCGTGGCCTGGGCGGTTACGTCCTCGCGCACCACCGCCCGTACGCGGTGAACGACTATGTACCGGCGACGACGATCACCCACGACTACGACAGCCCCGTCCGCCGCGAGGGCATCCGCGCGATCGTGGCTGCCCCGGTCACCGTGCAGGGCGGCGTGCGCGGGGTGCTCTACGCCGCCACCCGCGACGCGGCGCCGCTCGGTGACCGTACGACCGCCGCGCTGCTGGACGCCGCGCGGCGGCTGGCCGGCGAGATCGCCGTACGGGACGAGGTGGACCGGCGCGTGCGGCTGCTGGAGACCGCCGCCGAGGCCCCGGCTCCCGGACTCGACGCGCTGCGGGACCTGCACGCCGAACTGCGGGGCATCGCCCAGCAGATCGAGGACGCGGCGCTGCGGGACAGGCTGCGGCATGCCTGCGACAGGTTCCTGCGGGCCGGGCTCGGGCCCGGTACCGGCGCGGGCGCACAGCAGGACGCCGGCCCGGGCGGGGACCGCCCGCGCCTCTCGCCGCGTGAGCTCGATGTCCTCTCGTACGTCGCGCTCGGCTGCACCAACGCGGAGGCCGCCCGCTGTCTGGGCCTGGAGCCGGAGACGGTCAAGGCGTATCTGCGCAGCGCCACCCGCAAGCTCGGCGTCCACAGCCGCCACCAGGCGGTGGCCGCGGCACGCCGCCACGGGCTGCTGCCCTGACGCAGCCCGCCCCGACGCCGCCCGCCCACCCGTCGGCGTCTCCGCCACCGGGTTAAGAAATCGATTTCAGGCGGAGTAGAGTGCACACCGGCGTCGAAAGTGAGGGAGACCGGTGGCAACCATCAGCGATGTGGCACGCGCCGCCGGGGTCTCCCCCGCGACGGTATCCCGCGTCTTCAACGGGGGCCGGGTCACAGCGGAGCGCGCGCAGCGCGTACGCGAGGCGGCCGACGCGCTGGGCTTCTCGCCCAACCGGGTCGCCCGCTCCCTGCGGGTCCAACGGGCCAGCGTCATCGGCCTGTTGATCCCCGACATCGCGAACCCGTTCTTCACCGCTCTGGCCCGCGGGGTGGAGGACGCGGCGCAGCGCACCAATCTCTCCGTCGTGCTCTGCAACACCGACGAGGACGTGGAGAAGGAGCGCCGCTACCTCGATATCGCCCTTGCCGAGCAGATGGCCGGTGTCGTGGTGGCCGCCGCGTCCCGCAAGCGCACCGACCTCTCGGCGCTGGCGGCGCGCGGTATGCCCGTGGTCGCCGTCGACCGCCGCCCGCGCGCTGCGCAGGTGGACGCGGTGATGGTCGACAACCAGCACGGTGCCGAGGAGGCCACGGCCCATCTGGTGGAGCGGGGCTACCGCAGGATCGCCTGTGTGACGGGCCCGGCCGGCGCCTCGACCTCGGAGGACCGGCTGACGGGCTACCGCGCGGCGCTGCGCGACGCGGACATACCCGACGACTGGATCCGCGCGTACACCCGGCACGCCGACTTCCGCGTCGAGGGCGGCTATACGGCGATGAAGGAGCTGCTCGGTCTGCGGACTCCGCCGGACGCGGTCTTCGTGGCCAACAACCTGATGACCGTGGGCGCGCTGCGGGCGCTGTACGAGGCGGGCATCGAGCCACCGGGCTTCGGCGTCCTCTCCTTCGGCGACGTGCCCTGGGCCTCGCTGGTCCGCCCGTCGCTGAGCACCGTCCATCTGCCGGCCTACGACTTGGGCGAGGCCGCCGCGACACTGCTCCAGGAACGCATCGCCGGTTCGGCCAAACCCCTCCAGACGGTGGTGCTGCACACCGCCCTGGAGCCCCGGAACAGCACAGCGGGTCCCGGCTAGCCCCGATCGGCGGATCGACTCGGGGCGGGGTCGTTCGTTAACCCCCACATGATCACTGCACAACGACACCCCCTCCCGTCCCTGGCAGCACCGCCGCACCACGGAGAGGCGGGCGCGCGATGAGCAAGCGACAGAAGGGACGCAAGCACCGCAAGGTCAACCGCACCCCTCGCCCGGTCGGCTCGGCCGTACGGACGACGGCCACCCGGGCGACAGCGACCGGCCAGAACACAGCGACCGGCGCACCGGCCGGCCGCCCCGACACACCCGCACCCCGCCCGGCCCCGGTTCCGGAACCGGCGTCGGCGCCCACCCCGCCCACTCCGGAACCGACACCCACCCACACGGCGGCAACCGCCGCGGAATCCGCACCCACTCCCGGGGCGGTGAGTGAGCTCTTCCGTACGCCCGCGCGTGACGGCGGACTCGGGCAGAGTGCGGGCCGTACGTGGGAGCGGGTACGGGTGGCGGGCGCGTCGGGCACGACAGTCGAGGAACTGTCCGCCAGCGTGGGATATCAGGAGCGCACCGTGCTCAAGCACCTCCAGGGCTTGGCCGAGCACGGTCTGGTCGAGCAGCACGAGGCCGACCGCTGGCGCGCCCTGCCCACCGGTGCCGCTGGTGCTGCCGGCGCCACCGGTGAGCAGAGCGCCGAAGCGGGCGGGGCCCGGGTGCCGCAGCGCGCCTGAGGTTTCCGCCCGTTCCTCCTCGCGGTTCGGTACGGCGCCGGTTCGGCACGGCGCCGGAGGCCGTACCGAACCGCCCCGTCCCGGAGTTCGTATGACCGACCCCCGCTCCCCCGAACCGCCCGGCGACGTCCTCGTCGCGGGGATCGGCAACATCTTCCTGGGCGACGACGGGTTCGGCGTCGAGGTCGTACAGCGGCTGGCGCGGTACCCGCTGCCCGCACACGTCCAGACCCTCGACATCGGAGTGCGGGGCGTGCACCTGGCCTACCAAGTTCTGGACGGCTGCGACACGTTGATCCTGGTGGACGCCGTGCAGCGGGGCGGCGCGCCCGGCACGGTACGGCTGATCGAGGTGGCCGAGCAGGACCGTACGGCGCCGTGCGGGGTGCCGGTGGTGGACGGGCACCGGATGTCCCCGGACGCAGTGCTCGCGCTGCTGGAGACGCTGCGCGAGGGCACCGGCGGCAGCGCGCCCCGGCGGGTGTTCGTCGTCGGCTGCGAGCCGGCCGAACTGGCGGAGGGCATCGGGCTGAGCGCACCGGTGGCCGCCGCTGTGGACGAGGCGGTGGAGCTGGTGCTGCGGCTGCTGGAGGACGGCACGCCAGGCACCCCGCACGGCGGAACGGCCGAACGGCGGAAGGGCGCGCCGGAAAGCGGCGTGGCGGCGGAGGGGCAGCCGTCGGCGCCCCTGTAATGGTGCGGGCCGCAGCCTGGTCCGCACCGCGCAGGGGAAGTGACCGATGCACGAGATGTCCATCGCGATGGCAGTGGTCTGCCAGGTCGAGGAGGCGGCACGGGCACAGGGCGCCGAGGGCGTCGAGGCGGTGACCCTGCGCGTGGGCGAGCTCGCCGGTGTCGTCCCCGAAGCGCTGCGCTTCTCGTTCGGTCTCGCCTGCGAAGGCACCGTACTGGCCGGCGCCGAGCTGGTGACCGAGCACGTGCCGGGGCGCGCACGGTGTACGTCCTGCGCGGGTGAATGGGCCACGGGCATGCCGCCGCGGCTGTGCTGCGAGCGGTGCGGCGACTCCCGTACCGAGCTGCTGTCCGGCCGCGAGCTGCGGATCGCCACCGTGCGGTGGGCCACCGGCCCGCGGCGCGCCCTAGCCCTCGAGGAGCTGTGAAGCCATGTGCCGCCTCACCGATCTGCAACAGGCCGTGCTGGCGCGGAACGACAGCCGCGCCGATCGGCTGCGTGCCGAGCTGACGGCGCGTGGGACGGCCGTCGTCAATCTGCTCTCCAGCCCGGGCAGCGGCAAGACGGCGCTGCTGGAGGCGGAGTTGCGGCTGGCGCGGGAGCGCGGTGTGCCGGTGGCCGCGCTGACCGCCGACCTGGCCACCGAGAACGACGCGCGGCGGCTGGCGCGCTCCGGGGCACCGGTCCGGCAGGTGCTCACCGACGGGCTGTGCCACCTGGAGGCGGACATGCTCGCCGGGCAGTTGTCCGGCTGGCTTCCCGAGGGGACGCGGCTGCTGTTCGTCGAGAACGTGGGCAACCTGGTGTGCCCCGCCTCCTACGACCTCGGCGAGTCGCTGCGTGTGGTGCTGGCCTCGGTCACCGAGGGCGAGGACAAGCCGCTGAAGTACCCCACGGCCTTCGGGCTGGCGCAGCTGGTCGTCGTCACCAAACAGGATCTGGCGGAGCCGGCCGGTTTCGACCGCGAGGCGTTCCTCGCCAACGTACGGCAGGTCAACCCCGGTGTGGAGGTCGTCGCCACCTCGGTACGGAACGGGCTGAACCTCGGCGTGCTGCTGGAGCGGGCGCTGGCGGTGCGGGAGGGGGCCGCCGCGCACCGGCCGGTGATGGCCCGTCAGGCAGGGCCGCCCTCGCACCCGCACGCCGAGCCGCACGCGGACACCGCCGAGCGGCCGCGCACCGGAGCGGACCCGCAGAACCGGCCGCACGCTCATGTCCACCGCTGACGTGTCCGGGGCCGAGCGCAGCCGCGTTCTGGTCCGGGGCGTGGTGCAGGGCGTGGGGTTCCGGCCCCATGTGTACGCGCTCGCCGGGCGGTTGGGGCTCTCCGGCCATGTCACCAACACCGGCGAGGGGGTGGTGGCCGAGGTCGAGGGCGCCTGGGAGGCGGTCGCCGCCTTCCGGGAACGGATCGGCGCCGAGGCGCCGCCGCTGGCCATGGTCGAGTCCGTCACGCACCAGCCCCTGACTCCGGTGGGCGGCTCCGGCTTTCGTATCGTCGCCTCCCGCACGGACGGTGCGCGTCGCACTTTGGTCGCGCCGGACACCGCCACCTGTGAGGCGTGTCTGCGGGAGATGGCCGACCCGTCGGACCGCCGCTATCGGCACCCGTTCATCACCTGCACCGACTGCGGGCCGCGCTTCACCATCGTCACCGGCCTGCCCTACGACCGCGCCAACACCACGATGGCGCGGTTCGAGATGTGCGAGCGGTGCGCCCGCGAGTACGCCGACCCGGCCGACCGGCGCTTTCATGCCCAGCCGGTCTCCTGTCACGACTGCGGGCCCCGCGTCCGGCTGCTGGTGCCCGCTGCGCCGGATCCGGGCCGACGGGAACCGGCCGGCGAACCAGTCGCGGAGGCCCGGCGGTTGCTGGCGGACGGCGCCGTGGTCGCCGTGAAGGGGCTGGGCGGCTACCACCTGGCGTGCGACGCGGGCAACGAGGAGGCGGTGCGGGCGCTGCGCCGCCGCAAGGCGCGGGGTGACAAGCCGTTCGCGGTGCTGGCCCGCGAGGTGGCCGACATCGAACACCTCGCCGTCGTCGGCCCGGCCGAGCGTGCGCTGCTGACGGGGAGCCGCCGCCCGATCGTGCTGCTGCGCCGGCGTGCGCGGGCCGCCGACGGTGGACTCGCGCTTGCCGCCGCTGTCGCCCCCGGCAGCCCCGACCTGGGCGTCATGCTCCCCTACACCCCGCTGCACCAACTGCTCTTGGGCGGTCTGCCCGGCGACCCACCGGGGCCCCGGCTGCTGGTGCTGACCAGCGGCAACCTCGGCGGCGAGCCCATCGTCACCGGGGAGGAGGAGGCACTGGAGCGGCTGGCGCATCTCGCGGACGCCTTCCTCACCCATGACCGTCCCATCCAGGTGCCGTGCGACGACTCGGTGGTACGGGTCTGCGCGGGCGAGGAACTGCCGGTGCGCCGCTCGCGCGGCTACGCGCCGCTGCCGCTGACCCTGCCGGTGCCGGTACGGCCCGCACTGGCGGTCGGCGGGGATCTGAAGAACACCTTCTGCCTCGGCGAGGGGCGGCAGGCCTGGCTGTCGGCACACATCGGCGACATGGACGACCTCGCGACACTGCGGGCATTCGAACACGCCGAGAAGCAGCTGGAGAGCATCACCGGTGTCACTCCGGGGCTGCTGGTCGCCGACCGCCACCCCGGGTACCGGTCGGGGCGGTGGGCGGAACGGCACGCGGACGGCCGCCCGCTGCGCCGCGTCCAGCACCATCACGCCCACATCGCCTCCGTCCTGGCCGAGCACGGGCTGGACGGCTCCCGGAAGGTGCTCGGCGTCGCCTTCGACGGGACCGGGTACGGCGACGACGGCGCGGTGTGGGGCGGCGAGTTCCTGCTCGCGGACTACGACGGCTTCACCCGGTTCGCGCACCTGCGGTACGCGCCGCTGTCCGGCGGGGACGCCGCCGTCCGGCGCCCCTACCGGACCGCGCTGGCCCGGCTGTGGGCTGCGGGGCTCCCGTGGGACCCGGACCTGCCGTGCGTGGCGGCCTGCCCGGATGCGGAGCGGCGCGTGCTGGGACGTCAGTTGGAGCGCGGCATCGGCTGTGTGCCGGCCTCCAGCATGGGGCGGCTCTTCGACGCGGTGGCCTCGCTGGCGGGGGTCTGCCATCGCGCGGGCTACGAGGCGCAGGCGGCGATCGAACTGGAGGCGGCCGCGGCCGCGTGCGGGGAACGGGAGCCGGTGGGCTACGACTTCCCGCTGTCCGCGGGCGGGGACGGCGGTGCGCTGGTGGCCGATCCCGGTCCGCTGCTGGCGGCCGTGATCACCGATCTGCGCGCGGGCGTCGCGCGGGAAGTGATCGCGGCGCGCTTCCACGCGGCCGTCGCGGCGCTGGTCGGCCGTACCTGTGCGGCGGCACGGGAGCGGTACGGGGTGGAGACGGTGGCGCTGAGCGGCGGTGTGTTCGCCAACGCGGTGCTGTCCGAGGCCTGTCTGCGCGGGTTGCGCGCGGACGGCTTCACGGTGCTGCGGCACCGGCTCGTCCCGCCCGGGGACGGCGGGCTGGCCCTGGGACAGCTCGTGGTCGCGGCCCGCGAGACGGCGAGCCGGCCGGTTCCGCCGCGCACTGACCACCGTCGATGAGGAGAGGCCATGTGTCTGGCGGTACCAGGAAAGGTCCTGCGGACCGAGGAGCGTGACGGCACCCGGATGGCGTCCGTCGACTTCGGCGGCGTGGTCAAGGAGGTGTGTCTGGAGTACGTGCCCGATCTGCGGGTCGGCGAGTACACGATCGTCCACGTCGGCTTCGCGCTGCAGCGGCTGGACGAGGAGTCGGCACGGCAGACCCTCGAACTGTTCGAGAACCTCGGACTGTTGGAGGAGGAGTTCGGCGACCCGTGGCAGGCGGCGCGGGACGCACAGCGGGCCGACGACCTGCCGGGGGCCGGTGCCGCACAGCGGTCCGACGACGTACCGGGGGCTGACGGCGTACAGCAGGCCGACGACGCGGGGGCCTGCGGCGCACAGCGGGCCAGCGAAGACGCGCTGCGGGAGGTCCAGCTGTGAAGTACATCGACGAATTCCAGGACCCCTGGCTGGCCGAGCGGCTGCTGGAGGACATCCATGCCACCGTCACCCGGCCCTGGGCGCTGATGGAGGTGTGCGGCGGCCAGACGCACTCCATCATCCGGCACGGTATCGACCAGCTGCTGCCCGAGGAGATCGAGCTGATCCACGGACCCGGGTGCCCGGTGTGTGTGACTCCGCTCGAACTGATCGACAAGGCGCTGGAGATCGCGTCCAGGCCGGAGGTGATCTTCTGCTCGTTCGGCGACATGCTGCGGGTGCCGGGGACCGGCAGGGATCTGTTCCAGGTCCGCTCGGAGGGCGGTGACGTGCGGGTCGTCTACTCGCCGCTGGACGCGCTGACCCTCGCGCGGGAGAACCCGGACCGCGAGGTCGTCTTCTTCGGTATCGGCTTCGAGACCACGGCCCCGCCCAATGCCATGGCCGTGCACCAGGCGGCGAAGCTGGGGCTGCGCAACTTCAGCCTGCTGGTCTCCCATGTGCGGGTGCCGCCCGCCATCGAGGCGATCATGAACGCTCCGGACTGCCGGGTGCGGGCGTTCCTGGCGGCCGGACATGTGTGCAGCGTGATGGGAACCGAGGAGTATCCGGCGCTGGCCGAACGCTTCAAGGTGCCCATCGTCGTCACCGGGTTCGAGCCGCTGGACATCCTGGAGGGCGTACGGCGCGCTGTACGGCAGCTGGAGGCGGGCCGGCACAGGGTGGAGAACGCCTACCCGCGCGCGGTGGTGGCGCAGGGCAACCCGGCCGCCAGGGCGATGCTGGACGAGGTGTTCACCACGACCGACCGCGGCTGGCGTGGCATCGGCGTCATTCCGGACAGCGGCTGGCGGCTGGCGCCGCGCTACCGGGAGTACGACGCGGAGTACCGCTTCAGCGTCGGCGCCATCACCACCCGGGAGCCCGCGGCCTGCCGCAGCGGCGAGGTGCTGCAAGGGCTGCTGAAGCCGCACGAGTGCGAGGCGTTCGGCACCCTCTGCACCCCGCGCACCCCGCTCGGCGCCACGATGGTCTCCAGCGAGGGTGCCTGTGCCGCCTACTACCTCTACCGCCGGCTCGGCGGACCGACCACCGCACCACTGGAGGCGAGCACCCGTGACTAGCACCGACGCCGTCGAACCCGCGGTGGGCGGGGGCGCCGAGGCCGACGGCGCTGTCAGCGCCGCGCCCGACTTCTCCGGCTGGACGTGCCCGGCACCGCTGCGCGGCGGGCGGCGGATCGTGATGGGCCACGGCGGGGGCGGCGCGCTCTCGGCCGAGCTGGTGGAGCACGTCTTCGCGCCCGCCTTCGGGGGGCGCGCGCTGTCGACGCTCGCGGACTCCGCGGCGCTGGAGGTGGACGGCGCCAGGCTGGCGTTCTCCACCGACTCCTTCGTGGTGCGGCCGCTGTTCTTCCCCGGCGGCAGCATCGGCGACCTGGCCGTCAACGGAACCGTCAACGACCTGGCGATGAGCGGAGCACGCCCCGCCTATCTCTCCTGCGGCTTCATCCTGGAGGAGGGCGTGGAGGTCGAGCTGGTGACGCGGATCGCCGAGGCGCTGGGCGCGGCGGCCCGTACGGCCGGTGTCGAGGTCGCCACCGGGGACACCAAGGTCGTGGAGGCGGGGCGGGGCGACGGCGTCTATCTGAACACGGCCGGGATCGGAGTGATCCCGCGCGATGTCGACATCCGTCCGCAGCGCGCTGCTCCCGGCGATGTGGTCATCGTCAGCGGCCCGATCGGCCTGCACGGGGTCGCGGTGCTGAGCCTCCGCGAGGGGCTGGAGTTCGAGGCCGGCATCGAGAGCGACTGCGCGGCGCTGGGCGGCCTGGTGGCGGACATACTGGCCGTCACCCGCGAGCTGCACGCACTCCGCGACCCCACCCGCGGCGGTGTCGCCGCGGCCCTCAACGAGATCGCGGCGGCCGCCTCGGTCGGCGTCGTCCTCCACGAGCGGGCGGTGCCGGTGCCCGAACAGGTCGCCGCTGCCTGCTCGATGCTGGGGCTCGACCCGCTGCAGGTGGCGAACGAGGGCAAGCTGCTGGCGTTCGTACCGCGCGCTGCCGCGGACGCCGTGCTCGCCGCGATGCGGGCCCATCCGCAGGGCGCCGAGTCCGCGGTGATCGGCGAATGCGTCGCGGAGCACCCGGGGATGGTCGTCGCCCGCACCGGACTGGGCGGCACCCGGGTGGTGGACCTGCCACTGGGCGAACAGCTGCCCCGTATTTGTTGAGCCGTCTCTGCTGCCCCGTAGTCGCCGAGTCATCCCGAAGCACACGAACGAGCCATCACCAGGAGGTCGTGGTGCGGATCCTGCTCATCGCAAGCGCCTTCAACAGTCTGACCCAACGTGTCCAGGCCGAACTGCGGGACGCCCGCCACACCGTCGCCACCGAGGTGGTACGCGACGGGGACGAGGTGCGCCGGGCGGTGGAGAGGCACGCCCCGGAGCTGGTGGTCGCGCCGATGCTGCGGACCACCGTGCCACGGGATGTGTGGTCGCGGCTGACCTGTCTGATCGTGCACCCCGGGCCGCCGGGCGACCGCGGCCCCTCCTCGCTCGACCGGGTCGTGCACGAGGGCCGCACCCACTGGGGGGTGACGGTGTTGCAGGCCGAGGAGGAACTGGACGCGGGCGCCGTCTGGGCCTCGGCGGAGTGCACCCTGCCGGAGGGGACCAGCAAGAGCGATCTGTACCGGGGCGAGGTGGCCGACGCGGCGCTCGAAGCGCTCAGAAACGCCGTGGCCCGGTTCGCCGCCGGCGGATACCGGCCCCGTCCGCAGGACGACGTCGAGCCGTCGACCGCCCCGCGGGTGCGGCAGGCCGAGCGCCGTATCGACTGGCAGACCTTCCGGACGCTGGACGTGCTGCGCACCCTGCGGGCCGCCGACTCGCAGCCGGGCGTGCTGGACGAGTTGCTGGGCGAGGAGTGGTTCCTGCACGGCGGGTACGCGGAGGACCAGTTGCACGGCACCCCGGGCGAGATCCTCGCCACCCGCGCGAGGGCGATCTGCCGGGCGACGGTCGACGGGGCCGTATGGATCCCGCAGCTGCGGCCGCGCCGCTCGGCCGACGGCCGCCGGACGTACAAGCTGCCCGCGGCACTGGCGCTGGGCAGCCGGCTCCCGGACGTACCGGAGCGGCCCGCGCCGCTCGAACTCGCGCCGGAACGGCTGACCCACACCGAGATCCGCTACCAGGAGCGGAACGGCGTCGGGTTCGTCCGCTTCTCCTTCCCCGGCGGAGCGATGAGTACGGTGCAGTGCCGGCGGCTGCTGGCCGCCTACCGGTACGCGTGCACCCGGCCGACCCGCGTGGTGGTGCTGGGCGGGGCGCGGGACTTCTTCTCCAACGGCATCCACCTGGGTGTCATCGAGGCCGCCGCCGATTCCGCCGCCGAGGGCTGGGCCAACATCCAGGCCCTCGACGACGTGGTCGAGGCGGTGCTGACCACCACCGACCGGCTGGTGGTGGCAGCGCTGGGCGGCAACGCGGCAGCCGGCGGAGCGATGCTTGCCGCCGCCGCGGACGAGGTGTGGTGCAGGGCGGGCGCTGTCCTCAACCCGCACTACCGGCTCATGGGTCTGCCGGGTTCGGAGTTCTGGACGTACACGCTGCCGCGCCGCGTCGGGCCGGAGATCACCGAGGCGCTGATGCGGGACGCCGAACCGATGAGTGCCGCCACCGCGCGCCGGATCGGGCTGGTGGACCGGGTGCTGCCGACCACGCCGACGGGGTTCGCGCCGCGGGTCGCGGAGCTGGCGGCGGCGCTCGCCGAGGATCCGGCCACCCATCATCGGCTCGCGGTGAAGAAGACGAACCGCGCGCGCGACGAGGCCACCGAGCCGCTCGCCGCCTACCGCGACCGGGAGCTGGCCGCGATGCACCGCGTACTGTTCGACCCGGCCGCCCCGCACCACGCGCTCCGCGCGGCGTTCCTCCGCAAGGAACCCCCACCGACCGAAGCCCCGGCCCTGCGGGTGTAGGCACCGCGCGGGCGCACCGTGATTGGGAGCCGCGGTCGGCGACCGCGGTTTCCTCGACGGCGGTCTTCGCGCGCGGGAGGCACCGGCACCGGCATACGCGAACGCCCCGCCTGTGGCGGGGCGTTCGGTGTGTGACAGCGGGGAAACCCGCGCGGAACGGCGAGTGCTGCGTCAGCGGGCGACGCAGGTGTTGCCGAATGCGGGGTTGAGGAGCGCGATGATGTCGACGGTGTTGCCGCACAGCTGGACCGGAATGTGCAGCGGAATCTGCACGACGTTGCCGGACAGCACTCCCGGCGACTTCGCCGCGCCGCCCTGGGCCCCGGAGTCGGCGGACGCTGTCGTGGCCCCGCCCAGGACAGCGGTGGCGGCCAGACCAGAGGCGGCAACCGCGGTACGGATGCGCATGGTGATCCTCCCTTGCTCTATGTGCCAGACGCGCACAAGGGTGCACCCGCCCCCGAACCCGGCATTCCGTCGCCACGCCAAACGGAGCGGCTGCCCACCCGATCGGAGGAAGCTCCTCGCCAACAGCGCCCCACCGCCCCGCCGGTGCGCGCGCCCTCCCGGCGGTAGCCGTCGACGAGAGGGCGGCTCCGGGGGCGTCGCCGTGGAGTGAGCCGCAGCCGGGATGGCTGAGCCATTCAGGTGCGTTATGCCGTGTCTTTCATATATTGCTCTGTAATGCCCGGACGAGTGGCGAGGATGAACAGGTCCCTGCTCTTTCGGACCCCTCACGGAGGTTTCCATGCGTACGCGCACCCTCACGCGCTCCCTCGCGGTCGGCCTGGTCACGCTCGGCCTGGCCGCCGCCGGTACGGCCTCGGCAGTGGCCGGTGGCCACGGACACGGCCCCAAGAAGAACGTCAGCGTGAACATCTCGGATGACGACACCAACCTGTTTGACAACGCGTTCTTCGTCTTCGGCCCGATGCAGAACGGCTGACCTCCGGCCCGACCGGTCGTCAGCACCATGACGGGCGTGGAGAGGCTCACTCCGAACCTCCAAGGATGAGCCTCTCCACGCCGTTTTTTCGTCCCTCTTCTTCGTTCCTCACCGCTCTCGTCCGTCCCACGAGAGCCTCGCTCTCCGCTCGGGTGACGGCGCAGCTCAGCGAGGTGTCATCAGCCTTCGCCCGGCGAGGTGGTCACCAGGAGGACTTGGTGACTCCCGGCAGATATCCGGCGTGCGCCTGTTCGCGGAAGCGGACGCGGGAGAGCCCGAAAGCGCGCAGATGGCCGCGGGGGCGGCCGTCCACACTGTCCCGGTTGCGCACCCGGGTGGCGCTGGCATCACGGGGCTGCCGCCGCAACTCCGCGAGTGCGGCGCGCCGTTCGGCGTCCGTCGCCGCGGGGCTGCGCAGGATTTCCTTGAGCTCGGCCCGGCGGGCCGCGTAGCGCTCCACCGTCGCCCGGCGCTGCTCGTTCTTCGCGATCTTGCTCTTCTTCGCCATCAGACCCGCCCTCCCCGGGCGCGGATCCGGGCCACGGCCCGCTCGACGCCGATCACGTCCACGGTCTTGATGCCCTTGGTGCTCAACGTCAGCCGTACGTAACGGCCTTCACTCGGCAGCCAGTAGCGCTTGCGCTGCACGTTGGGGTCGAAGCGGCGGGATGTGCGCCGGTGGGAGTGGGAGACGGTTTTCCCGAAGCGCGGTTGCGCTCCGGTGAGCTGGCAGTGAGCTGACACGGGTGTTACCTACCTCTCGCTGGACTCAGTTGGAAATGATTTCCATTAACAATATAGTGGCCGCCATGGCTCGCAACGAACTACGCCCCCTCGTCAAGCTCCGCTCCACCGCGGGCACCGGCTACACCTACGTGACCCGCAAGAACCGGCGGAACGACCCCGACCGGCTGACCCTGCGCAAGTACGACCCGCGCGCCCGCCGTCACGTCGACTTCCGCGAAGAGCGCTGACGCAGCCGACCGATCCGAGGAAGAGGCACCCATGAAGCCCGGAATCCACCCCGCGTACGGCCCCGTCGTCTTCCGCGACAAGAGCGCCGACTTCGCCTTTCTGACCCGCTCCACGCGCACCGGTGAGCAGACCATCGAGTGGGAGGACGGCAACACCTACCCCGTCATCGATGTGGAGATCTCCTCGCGGAGCCACCCCTTCTACACGGGCACCGCCCGCGTCGTGGACAGCGCCGGCCGTGTGGAGCGGTTCGAGCGCCGTTACGGCCGCTCCGGCCAGGGCGGAGGCGACGGACGCGACGGAGCGGCCCGGTGACCGGCGACGAGCGACCGCAGCTGCCCGTCGTGCTGGTCGCGGGAATGCACGCCGACGCGCGCCGCCGTGTTGTGGACCGGCTGCTGGCCGCCGTACCCGGCAGCGTGGCTCTCCACCACGACCTGGCGTCAGCGGCGGACGGCACCGTGGCGCGGACCGTGCGCGACACCTCGGGCACCGTCTCGTGCGGTGAGGCGCCGCTCGTCAACGACTGCGCCTGCTGCGCGCTGCGCGAGGACCTGATGCCGGAGCTGTTCCGGCTGGCCGGGACGGCGCGGCTCGCGGTGGTCGAGCTGTGGGACTCGGTCGAGCCCAAGGCGATGGCCGAGGTCGTGGCGGCGCACGGTGGGGACACCGTCGGGCTGACCAATGTGATCACCGCGGTCGATCCGGCGCTGGTGCTGCCCTGCCTCGGCAACGGGGACGATCTCGCTGACGCCGGGCTCGCCGCCGCAACCACCGACCAGCGCACGGTCGCGGACACCCTGGCCCGGCAGCTGGAGTACGCGCCCGTACTGGCACTCGTCGACGAGCACGAGGCCGACGACGAGGACCGGGCGCTGCTCGGCCAACTCCACCCCACGGCACGGCAGGTGTCGCTCGATTCGCCGGAGCTGGCCCGGCTCGCGTTCGCGGGCTTCGACATCGAGGCGGCCGCGGCCGCCCAGCACCCGTCCTGCGCGCTGCTGCCCCAGGAGGCGGACGAGGCGGGCGTCGCCACCCTCGTCTGGCGCGCTCACCGGCCCTTCCACCCGGGCCGGCTCTACCAGGCGCTGGAGGACCTGACCTGCGCGGCGGCGCGCAGCCGCGGCAGGTTCTGGCTCGCCGACCGGCCCGACACCCTGCTGGGCTGGGACGCGGCCGGGGGCGCCCTGAGCGTGGAGGCCGCGGGGCCGTGGCTCGCCTCGCTGCCGGACGCCGCGTGGGAGCTGGTGCCGCCGATGCGCAGGGCCGCCGCGGCGCTTGACTGGCATCCCCGGCACGGCGACCGCTGCCAGCACCTGGTCTTCATCTCGCCGCGACTGGACCGCGAGGGGCTCACCAGGCTGCTGGAGAACTGCCTGCTCACCGACGCGGAGTACGCCGCTGGGCGCGAGGGCTGGAAGCACTTCCCCGCCGCCTTCGACGCCCTCCTCGATCCCGTCTCCTGACCCGCACGACACCGAAGGAACTCTCATGCCCCGCCGCAACTCCGACCGCAAGCAGCAGCGTCCCCGTCCCAACCCGCTGGACGCGGCCGGTATCACCTACATCGACTACAAGGACACCGAGCTGCTGCGGAAGTTCATCTCCGACCGCGGCAAGATCCGCAGCCGCCGCGTCACCCGCGTCACCGTCCAGCAGCAGCGACAGCTCGCGATCGCCATCAAGAACGCCCGCGAGATGGCGCTCCTCCCCTACGCGAGCCGCTGAGCGCCACTGGCGACCGCCCGCCGACCGCCCTGCTGCCCGGCTTGCCGCCCGTCACCGGCTGCCGGGTCAGGGGGCTGCCGTCGGGAGGTGTTCCGTGGCGGCGGCCAGGTCGGTTTCGATACGGCGGGCCGCTGTCAGTAGTTCGGGCAGAACGTTGGTACGGAGGTCGTCGAGGCTGCGCTGGGCTGCGTGGGCGGCGACGTTGAGGGCGGCGACGACCTGTCCGTCGCGGCCGTGCAGTGGTACGGCGACGGACCGCAGGCCGTCCTCCAACTCCTGGTCGACAAGGGCGTATCCGTCGCGGCGTACGGCGTCCAGCGCGGCGGCCAGCGCCGGGAGGTCCGTGAGAGTGCGGGCGGTCAGCGGGGCGGGCGCGGAGTGCGCCAGCCGGTCGGCCGGGGCTCGGGATCGAATGCGGCGAGCCGGGCGCACCGGGCGCATCCGGTGCACCCGGCGAATCCGCCGCACCCGCCGGACCCGGCGCGCCCACCGAGCCCGGCGCGCCCGGCGCACCCACCGAATCCACCGAGCTCGGCGCAGCGGGCGCGCCCACCGAATCCAACGCACCATCGGCCGTGCAGCGCCCCGAGGAGGCACCATGACCCTGCTCCACCACCGGCTCGACGGCCCGGCCGACGGGAGGCCGCTGATTCTCGGGCCCTCCCTCGGCACCTCGTTCGCCGTCTGGGAGCCCCAACTGGCCGCGTCGGTACGACATCACCGGGTGTTGCGGTACGACCTGCCGGGGCATGGCGGCTCCCCCACCAGTGTCCTCGCCGACCCCGCGCCGGGCCGCACCACCGTGGAGGAGCTGGCCGGGCAGGTGCTCGCGCTCGCGGACCACCACGGCTGGCCGAGCTTCCGCTACGCGGGTATCTCCCTCGGCGGCGCCATCGGCACCTACCTCGCCGTGCACCGTCCCGAGCGCGTCGACTCGCTGGCGCTGGTGTGCTCCTCGGCCCGGTTCGGGGAGCCGGAAGGCTGGCGGGAGCGGGCCGCGCTGGTGCGCGGCGAAGGCACCCGGGCGCTGCTCGACCAGACGCCAGGACGCTGGTTCGCCGACCCGGCCACCACCGCAGCCAGCGGAACGGGCAGCCGGCTGCTCGCCGACCTCGCGGCGGTCGACTCCGCCGGTTACGCCGCCTGCTGCGACGCGCTGAGCACCCTCGATCTGCGGGCCGAACTGCACCGGGTCACCGCGCCCACGCTGGTCGTCGCCGGTCTCCAGGACCCGGCAACACCGCCGCCGCACGCCCATGAACTGGCCGAAGGCATTCCCGGCGCCTCCCTCGTCGAGCTGTCGGGGGCCGCACATCTGGCGGGCGTGGAGCGCAGCGACGCGGTCACCGCCGCACTGCTGGCCCACTGGGGCCGCGCCGACGGCGGCACCCACGGCGGCATCCACGGCGGCATCCACGGCGGCACCGACGAAGGAGAGATCCGCGTATGACGCCTCCCCGCCACACACAGGTGGCCGTCGTGGGCGCGGGCCCCGCGGGGCTGCTACTCGCCCGGCTGCTCCACCTGAGCGGCATCGACTGCGTCGTCCTGGAGAGCCGGGACCGTACGTACGTCGAGCAGCGGCAGCGGGCCGGGATCCTGGAGCAGAGCACCGTGGACACGCTGCGCCGGGCGGGCGCGGCGTCGCGGCTCGACCGCGAGGGGCTGCCGCACGACGGCATCGAGCTCCGGTTCGCCGGCCGCCGCCACCGCATCGACTTCCCCGCCCTCACGGGCGGCCGACGGGTATGGGTCCACGCACAGACGGAAGTCGTCAAGGACCTCATAGCCCTCCAGCTGAAGGAGGGCGGTCCGCTGCTGTTCGAGGCGCCGGTGCGGTCCGTGACCGGCGCGGACACCGACCGCTGCACCGTCCACTACACCCATGAGGGGCGGGAGAGGACGCTCACCTGCGACTATGTCGTCGGCTGCGACGGGTACCACGGCGTGGTGCGGCACGCCGTCCCGGAGCACGCACGCAGCGTGCACGAGCGCGGCTATCCGTACTCGTGGCTGGGCATCCTCGCGCAGGCGCCGCCCTGCTACGACGAGTTGATCTACGCCCACTCCGAGCGGGGCTTCGCGCTGGCCAGCATGCGCTCGCCCGCCGTCAGCCGGC
This sequence comes from Streptomyces sp. CA-250714, assembly GCF_050936705.1. Classification (NCBI taxonomy): domain Bacteria; kingdom Bacillati; phylum Actinomycetota; class Actinomycetes; order Kitasatosporales; family Streptomycetaceae; genus Streptomyces; species Streptomyces sp. CA-250714. The sequence continues at coordinate 1,283,249 of NZ_JBNJMI010000001.1, forward strand.
TGTACCTCCAGGTGCCGAACGGAACCGACCCGGCCACCTGGCCCGACGAGCGGATCTGGGACGAGCTGGAAGCCCGCCTCGGCGCCGACGGGGACTGGCGGCTCAACCGCGGGCCCATCACCCAGAAGTCGGTCCTTCCGATGCGCAGCTCGGTGACCGAACCCCTGCGGTACGGCCGGGTCCTGCTCGCCGGGGACGCGGCGCACATCGTCCCGCCGACCGGCGCCAAGGGGCTCAATCTCGCCGCCTCCGACGTGACGGTGCTGGCGCGCGCCTTCGCCCAGCTGCACGAGACGGGGTCGACCGAGCTGCTCGACGGCTACTCGGACACCTGTCTGCGGCGGGTGTGGCGGGCCGAGCACTTCTCGTACTTCATGACCACGACCCTGCACACCGCCCCAGGCCAGTCCTCCTTCGACACCCGCCTCCAGCTCTCGCAGCTCGACCGGATCGCCACCTCCCGCCATGCGGCGGCGGAGCTCGCCGAGAACTACACCGGCCTGCCGACCGGGCCATAGATGCCGCGGGACGGGGTACCGCGTGGCGGAGAGAGCACTGGTCCAGCGGAACGAAGGAGCTGACCATGAGGTACGACGAGTTCCTGGCCCAGGTGCGCGAGCGCGGTGAGTACCAGAACCGGGCGGAGGCCGAAGAGGTCACCCGGGCGGTACTGAGTGTGCTCGCCTCCCGGATCACCCCTGTCAAGACACAGGAGCTGGCGGCCCAGCTACCTGGTCCGCTGGGGCCGATCGTGGCCGAGGCCGGGGAGGAGCCGCCGGAGACGTACGGCGTCGAGCAGTTCTGCGCCCACGTCGCCGAGCTCACCAACGCCCGGCCCCGTACCGCCGAGTGGGACGCCAGCGCCGTCCTGTCCACCCTCGCCGACGCCGTCTCCGGCGGCGAACTCAACCAACTGCTCAGCCAGCTGCCCAGCGGATACGCCGCGCTGTTCGGAAAGGTCGAGCTCAGCCGTTGACCGCTCGCCGAACGTGAGGGCTGCGGCCGTCGCGGATGCCGCCGGACCCTCGCCGTCGTGGCTGCGCGCCGTTCCGGCGGGAATGGATTCGGGGGCTACGCCCCCGAACCCCCTTGGCTGCGCTGGGGGAGCTCGGGAAGCCCGCCCCAGGGCTGCGCTTGGGCAGACGCAACCAACAACTGCGCTTGGGCAGTCTGCTCCCCCAGCCTCCGGCCGGGAGGTGCCCCCAGGGCGCAGGGTGGGCAAGCGCAGCACCCACCACCGGGCGGCACCCGGCCGACTACCGGCGGGCGGCGAGCGCGGCGAGGGCCTGATCGAGTTCGGCGCGGACCCGCGCAGCTGCGGCGGGGTGAGTCTCGACGGCGACCGTCACGCGCACCCCGCGGGGCCGCGCGTCGGTGACGTACAGCTGGCCCGCGCAGTCACCGCCGGCCGACCCCCACACAGCGGTGCGGCTGCCGTCGTCCACCTCGACCGGCAAATCCCGCTGCAACAGCTGCCCGGCGACATACGCGAACACCGCATCCGCGGTCCCCGCGTCAACGGTGGTGGTCTGCTCGTACCGCACCCTCCCAGCATGTGCACCGCGGCCCTCACGGCGCGACCGGAGCGGGTACGGCGAGGCTGAGCGCGAAGCGGTGGCCGGGGTCGGTCCACCAACGGTGCAGCCGTAGCCCGGCGGCGGCGAGCTCGGCGCGGACGCCCTGTCGCCGGAACTTCGCCGAGACCTCGGTGCGCAGCTCTTCCCCGGGCTGGAAGTCGACGCTCAGATCGACGGCGGGCAGCTTGACGCCGAGCGCCCTGCGGGCCCGCAGCCGCATCTCGATCCACTCGTTCTCGCTGTCCCAGACGGCGACGTGGGAGAAGTCGTCCGGATCGAAGTCGGCGCCCAGTTCGCGGTTCAGCACGTGCAGCACGTTCTTGTTGAAGGCGGCGGTGACGCCCTCCGGATCGTCGTAGGCGGCGACCAGGGTGGCGGGATCCTTGACCAGGTCCGTACCCAGCAGAAGGGCGTCCTCGGGTCCGAGGCGGGCGCGCACGGAGGCCAGGAACCGGGCACGCTCGGCGGGCAGCAGATTGCCCACGGTGCCGCCGAGGAAGGCGATGATCTTCGGTTCCGGGCATTGCGGCAGCGGCAGCCGGTGCTGGAAGTCGGCGACAAGGGCGTGCACGGTGACCCCGGGGTGGTCGGCGAGCAGGGCGTGCCCGGCGTCGGCCAGCGCGGACTCGCTGACGTCGACGGGCACATAGGTCAGCGGGGTACCGAGTGCGTCCAGCAGCAGCCGGGTCTTGTACGAGGATCCGGAGCCCAGTTCGACCAGGGTGCGCGCGCCGGTGAGTTGGGCTATCCCGGGTGCCGAGTCCTGGAGTATCCACGCTTCGGCGCGGGTCGGATAGTAGTCGGGGAGCGCGGTGATCTGTTCGAACAGTTCGCTGCCGCGTGCGTCGTAGAACCACTTGGGCGGCAGCGTCTTGGGGAAGCGGGTCAGTCCCTGGGTGACGTCGGTGGCCAGTGCGGCAGCGGTGGCGTTCGCGGGCAGGGTGCGGGTGAGGGTGAACCGGGAGTTCGGGGTCACGCGTGAGACTCCTTCAGGGCGGTCAGTTCGATGCCGCCCGGGTCGCCGGTGAGCAGATGTGCGTCGGGGACCGGCCGCCAGCCGGGGTCCGTGTCGTGCGGTTCGGAGGCGACGGTGAGGGATCTGCCGGGCTCCAGCAGATACCAGAGCGTGTCGCCGTAGGCGGTTGCGGCCAGTGTGCGGCCATCGGTCAGCAGGAAGTTGAGCCGGGATCCGGGTGCGGAGACGGCCAGTTGCGCGGCGGCCTCGGCCAGCGCGGGGCCGGGCCCGTTGCCCGCCCGCAGCAGGTGCAGTACCAGCGCCCAGGCCAACGCGGAGTCGCAGCGCGCCTCCAGGCCCAGCAGCTCCTGCGGGGGCAGCGCGGCCGCGATCCGGGCGACCGAGCCGGGCCAGCCGGTCAGCGCGCCGTTGTGGCTGAAGAGCCACGGTCCCTCGGTGTAGGGAGCGGCGGCCGACTCGCCCGCAGCGCAGCCGGTCGTCGCGTCCCGTACGGCGGCCAGCAGCGCGGAGGAGCGCACGACCCGGCACAGATCGGGGAAGAAGGCGTCCGCCCAGATCGGCCCGGCGCGGCGGTAGCGGGCCGGCACCGGGTCGCCGTCCGCGTACCAGCCGACGCCGAACCCGTCGGCGTTGACGGTGCCGTGCTCCTGCCGGCGCGGCGCCCACGACTGGCGGTGCAGTGAGTACGGCGGGGCCAGCAGCAGGTCCCCCAGCGGGCGGGCGGGGCCCAGATGGGCCAGGTGCCGGCACATCAGCGGCCGCCCGTGGCTCGGTTCCGGCTGCCGCCCCGCGCCCGGTCCGCGACACTCGGGGCGCTCACGCGAGTTCCTCCGGCAGCGGGGTGCGGGCGGTGCGGAAGCCCGCGAAGATCTGCCGGCGCACCGGGTAGTCCCAGTTGCGGAACGTCGCACGGGCGACCACCGGGTCCGTGCCGAAGCAGCCGCCCCGCAGCACTTTGTAGGTGGGGCCGAAGAAGACTTCCGAGTACTCCCGGTAGGGGAAGGCGGTGAAGCCGGGGTAGGGCGCGAAGTCGCTGGAGGTCCATTCCCACACCTCACCCATCAGCTGCCGTACGCCCAGTGGGGAGGCGCCCGCGGGGTAACCGCCAACGGGTGCGGGGCCCAGGTGCCGCTGGCCCAGATTGGCGCGGTCGGGCGCGGGGTCCGCCTCGCCCCAGGGGAAGCGGCGGCTGCGGCCGGTAGCCGGGTCGAAGCGGGCCGCCTTCTCCCATTCGGCCTCGGTGGGCAGCCGCCGTCCGGCCCACCGGGCGTAGGCGTCGGCCTCGTACCAGCTCACGTGCAGCACCGGTTCGGCTTCCGGCACGGGTTCGCGTACCCCGAAGCGGCGGCGCCACCAGCGGTCCTGCTCCCGCCTCCAGAACAGCGGCGCCCGCAGCCCGTTGCGCCGCACATGGTCCCAGCCCGCTGGGGTCCACCAGCGCGGGTCCGCGTAGCCGCCGTCCTCGATGAAGCGCAGGTAGGCGCCATTGCTGACCGGCAGGGTGTCGATGCAGAAGGCGGGCAGCTCGCGGAGGTGCGCCGGACGCTCGTTGTCCAGCGCCCACGGGTCGTCGTCGGTCCCCATGGTGAACGGGCCCGCGGGGACGAGTGCTTCGCCGGGCAGTTGCTCCGGCCCGGCGGGCGCCGCGGGCGGCGGCGGTGCGCTCAGTGCCGCCGGGCCGCGGCGCAGCTGGTGGGTGATGAGCATGGTTTCGGCGTGCTGCTGCTCATGCTGGGCGATCATGCCGAACGCGAACCCGTCCGCCACCAGCGGGCGCCCGGACAGTTCCGCGTGCTCCAGGACCCGGAAGGCGTGCCCGCGGACCTGGGCCAGGTAGGCGCGGGCCTCGTCGGGCGGCAGCAGCGGCAGCGAGGGGCGCTCGGCGCGGGGATGTTCGAAGGCGTCGTAGAGCGAGTCGATCTCGGGCCGCAGCGGTGCCTGGCCGCCCACGGCCCGCAGCAGCCACTGCTCCTCCTGGTTGCCGATGTGCGCCATGTCCCACACCAGCGGAGACATCAACGGGGAGTGCTGTGCTGTCAGTTCGGCGTCCTCGACACAGTCGGAGAGCGCCAGTGTGCGGGTACGGGCACGGCTGAGGGCATCGAACGCGTGGGCGCGCAGCGCGGCGCGCCCCTCAGCGGCGGTCACCATGGTTCTCCCTGCTGTCCGGGGGTGGTCTCGGGCTGTCCGGGGGCTGAGGCAGTCGCTTCGGGGTCGGTCTGCGCAGGTGGGGCCGGTCCGGAGGCGGTACCGCTCCCGTCGAGCCGGTCATCGGCGGGGCCGTCGAGCCGGTCGTCCGCGGGGCAGCGGCCCGGCACCACATAGCGGCCGGTGAACTCCTCGACGGCGGCGCGCACCTGCCGTCCAGCACCCAGCCGGGGCAGTGCCCGCCGGGCGAGGTCGAAACAGTCGCGGGCCGCGGCGTGCAGTTCGGGGTCGGTGAGCCCGTCCCTGGCTGCGCGTTCCCAGAGGGCGTTACGGGGAGCAGGCCCGCCGGCGGCGAGATCGGCCAGCGGCTTGACGACGCGGTAGGCGCTCTCGCTCGCCTGTGCGTCGTCGAACAGTGCCGTGGTCACCGCCAGGGGCACGATCCAGCCGTCCGGTCCCGGCTGCGCGTCGATCATCCGCAGCTCCAGGTGTCCCCGGGGGCGTACGGGCGGGAAGAGGGTCGTCAGGTGGTACACGAGATCGTCCAGCCGGGGCGGCCGGAGCCGCTGTCGGCCGGGTCCGGCGCGGGTGCTCCGCCGGATCCACTGGCGGAACGTCATCCCGTCGCCGGGCACCGTCCACGGCCCCTGAGCGGTGCGTACGCAGAGCAGCGGCGCGTCCAGCGCGTACCGCGCCCACGCCTCCCGTGGGTCGCGGCCGCTCTCGGGCGGCGCGAGGTTGCGGTAGCCGTCGAGCGCGGCCCACACCCCCTGCCGGGCCGAACGCCAACCTGACCAGGGCCCCTCGGTGGCCGGTGAGTTGGCGAACGCCGCCGTGAGGACGGCGCCCAGCAGATGCGCGAGCAGCCAGCGGCGCCCCACACCGAGCGGTCCCGGCTCGGTGGTGCCCGCGTCGAGGCAGATCTGTACGGACGCTGAGGAGCACATCATCGCCCGGCCGGCCGGGCCGGTGCGGTCGAAGTACGTCTCCATGGCGCGATAGCGCCGGTCCTCCAGCAGCCGCAGCGGCGGGCGGGAGTCGAGGCCGTGGCCGACGAGAGCGATGCCGTGCCGGCGAAGATGTGCGCGGGCGGCGGCGAGATCCGCGGAGACCGCCTGGACACAGGCGGCGAGCGAGGCAGCGGGCTGGGAGCTGAACTCCAGTTGCCCGCCCGGCTCGAGGGTGATGGCGGAGGTGAGGGGTACGCCGCTCAGCGCGGTGGCGGCGGCGCGGAGGGCGCTCGCCCCGACCCGCGCGCCGGGCCCGGCCTGGTGCGGGAGTTCGTGGGGCGGCGCCTGGTGAGGCGGCGTCTGGTGGGGCGGCGCCGGACGGGGGCCCGGCTGTGGGCCTCCGGCTGCGGCGGGCGGGGGAGGCTGTGGTGCGGGGCGCCCGCGCGGGCCGCCGGTGGCGGACTGCAGCGGGCGGACCAGCCATTCGAGTTCGACGCCGACGCGGCGCGGTGGGCCCGTCTTGAAACAGATCCCGTGTACGTAGGCGAGTGCGGCCGCCTCACTCAACGGTTCGACCGCGTGGTCCTGTCTCCTGCCGGTCATCGTCCGCCACCCCTCGCCGAGCTGTCGGTTTCCCGGGCGCGCTCTCGAACGGAAGGCGAACTGCCCGGCTCCACCCAAGCCGCTCCCCATTACCGCCTCCGGAAACACCTCCCCGGCTGCCCCACCGCACAAAACCGGCCGGAGCACAATCGCCTGCGGCACAATCGCTCATCACGGGCCGGGCGAGCATTCCCTGGACGCCCACGACACGCAGGGCCACCCGGCGCCCGCCGCCGAGCCGCTGATCGGTCACGCCGAGTAGGCGAGGGTGCGGGGGTCGACGCGGTGGAGGAAGGGCTCGCCGCGGGTGTAGCGGTCCAGCTCGTCCAGGGCCGAGGTGGCCAGGCGGCCCAGTTCGCGGCCGAGTGAGCCGGCGAGATGCGGGGTGAGCAGCACGTTGGGCAGGTCGTACAGCGGGGAGTCGGCGGGCAGGACCAGCGGGTCGGTGTGGTCGAGGACCGCGTGCAGCCGGCCCGCGACCAGCTCCTTGGTGAGCGCCTCGGTGTCGACGAGTGAGCCACGCGCTGTGTTGACGAGGGTGGCGCCGTCCCGCAGGAGGGACAGCCGCGCGGCGTCGAACATCCGGTGGGTGCTGGGCAGTTCCGGGGCGTGCAGGGTGACGATGTCGCTGCGCCGAGCCAGTTCGTCCAAGGCGACGGCTTCGGCGCCCAGCACCCGCGCCTCCCGGGCACCGACGTAGGGGTCGTGGAGCAGGACGTCGAGGTCGAAGCCGCGCAGCAGTTCCAGCACCCGGCGGCCGACGAGCGAGGCGCCCACCACACCGACGGTCCTGCGGTAGTTGCCCGCGTCCGGGAAGCGGGCGAGCAGATCCACCTGCGCGCGCCGGATGCGGTAGGCGTGCGCGCCCGCCAGGACACGTTTGCCGGAGAAGAGGATGGCCGCGAGGGTGAACTCGGCGACCGGGAGGGCGTTCGCGGCAGCCGCGGTGGAGACGGCCAGCCCGCGCTCCCACGCCTGCGCGGTGAGGTGGTGTTTGACGCTGCCGGCGGCGTGGATCACCGCCCGCAGCCGCGGCATCCGGGCCAGCGCCCGCCCGGTCAACGGCGGGCAGCCCCACCCGGTGAGCAGCACCTCGACACGTGACAGGGTGCCGCTGACGGCCGGGTCGCGGGTGGCGAAGTCGGTGACGAGCAGGGTGGTGTCGATACGCGCGAGAGACGCCAGGCGCTCCAGTGCGGCGGCGGTGTCCCATACGGCTTCCCGGGTGTCGGCGCTCATGGCCAGTACGGCGTACGGCCGACGACGCCCGCCGCCGAGCGGATCGGGATCGGTCACGGGTGGGTCCTCGGTCACCGGCGGCTCGGTCACGGGCGGGTCGGGCTCGGTCACTTCACAGCTCCCGCGGTCAGTCCGGAGCGCCAGAAGCGCTGGAGGAAGAGGAAGGCGGCCACCAGGGGCAGTACGGCGACGAGGGAGCCGACGATCACCAGCGGGTAGAGCTGGGGCTGCTGCTGCACGCTGCTGTTCCAGGTGAACAACCCCAGGCTGACGGGGAACAGCTTCTCGTCGTTGAGCATCATCAGCGCGCCGTAGAAGTTGTTCCAGGTGGCCGTGAGGGTGAACAGGAAGATCGTCACAAAGCCCGGGGCGAGCATCGGCAGCGCGACCCTGGCGAAGGTGCGCAGCTCACCGGCGCCGTCGACGCGGGCCGCCTCCAGGGTCTCGTCGGGCACATATCCCTCGGAGAAGACGCGGGCGAGGTAGACACCGAAGGGGTTGACCAGGCTGGGCAGCAGAACGGCCCAGTAGGTGTTCACCAGGCCCGCCGCCGACGCCAGCAGATACAGCGGCAGTTGGAGCACCGTCGAGGGCACGAGAACGCCGACGAGGACGACCCCGAAGCCGAACCGTTTGCCACGGAAGGCGTACTTGTCGAACGCGTACCCCGCGGCGACGCTCACCAGACTGGAGAGCACGGAGGCGACCACGGTGTAGAGCACCGTGTTGCCCAGCCAGCGCAGATAGATACCGTCGCCGTAGCTGAAGAGCTCCCCGAGGTTGGCGAACAGCTGGAAGTCGGCGAGTGCGAAGGCGCCGGTGGAGAACAGATCGCCGCGGTCCTTGGTCGCCGCGACGAGCAGCCAGCTGAGCGGCATCAGGGCGTAGAGGGCGGACACCGCGAGCAGCGCGTTGACGACCAGCCGCGAGGTGACCGGCGTACGAGTGGCGCGAGCCCGGTCCGTACGGAGGCTGGTCATGCCGCCCTCCAGCGGTTGCCGAGCGTGGTGACGACAAAGGACAGGCCACCGGCCAGCAACGCCAGCAGGAGCGAGGCGGCAGCGGCCAGGCCGTAGTCGTGTGCGTCGAAGGCGGTGCTGAGGATGTACATCGTCGGCGACCAGTCGGACCCCATGCCGCCGGAGCGGGACTGGACGACCTTGGGCGCGTCGAAGAGCTGGACCGCGCCGACACAGGTGAACAGCAGGGTGACGATGACGGTCGGGCGGATCATCGGGACCTTGACCGACCAGGCGGTACGGACGGCGCCTGCCCCGTCCACGGTCGCGGCCTCCAGGGTCTCCCGCGGCACGGCCTGGAGCCCCGCGTAGAAAATGATCACGTTGTAGCCCATCCACTGCCAGGCGGAGATGTTGACCACGGAGTAGAGGGCGTGGTCGGCGGCGAGGAAGTCCCAGTGCCCGCCGAGGGCCGAGAGCGCGCCGGTGACCGGGCTGAGCCCGGGGGTGTAGAGGTAGAGCCAGACAAGCGCGGCGATCAGCGCCGGTACGGCATGCGGCAGGAACAGCGCGATCTGGAAGAACCGCCGGGCACGTGCCATCGCCGAGTCCAGCAGCAGCGCGAGGAGCAGCGCGCCGCCGATCATGACGGGGATGTAGAGCAGGCAGTACGCGAGCATATGCGTCAGCGAAGTCTGAAACGCCGGATCGCCGAGCGCCCTGGTGTAGTTGCCGAGCCCGGCGAACACGCGGGTCGTACCGCCGAATCCGAGCCCGGAGGACTCCTCGCGGTACAGGCTCATCCATGCCGCGTATCCGACGGGCAACACGGTGACGGCAGCGAAGAGCACGAAGAACGGCGCCAGCAGGATTACGAGCGTGCCGCGCCGCCCCCGCTGCGGGGCGCGCACGCCGCTCCGGCCACGCTGCGGGGTGCGCGTGCCGCTCGGAATCCGGGCGCCGGAGCGGCCGGAGTGGGTGCCGGTGCCAACTGCCGGGCCGGCGCTGGTGCCGGTCTCGGTGTCAGCTGCTGGCCCGGTGTCGGCTGCCGGGCCGGTGCCTGGTCCTGCGCCGGTGGCTGGTCCCGAGCCGGTTGCTGACCCCGTCCCGCGGGCCGGGGGTCTGGGCATGGTCGCTGCCACGTGGGGTCTCCCGGTCACTTGGCGAGCTCGAGCCCGCGGTCGCGGATGGCCTTGGTGGCGCTGCGCTGCCCCTTTGTGAGCGACGCGGTCTTGTCGGCCGCTGCCTCCAGCATCGCGGTGGTCGCCTGCTGGTGGACCGGACCCCAGGTCCAGCCGGGCACGATGGTGCCGGCTGCCTTTCCGGCGAGACCGTAGACGTCCTGCCCCTTGAAGTAGCCGCCGTCGTACGCGGCAGCCGCCGCTTTCCGCATCGCGGGGACGGCGGGCAGCGCGCTGCTGGGCGCGGACTCGGCGCTGAGCCGGGCCTTCATCGCGGCCTGGTCGGTGGTCACCCACTTGATGAACTCCGCGGCGGCCTCGGTCTTCTCGCTGCCCTTGGGTACGACGTAGGAGGTGCCGCCGTACATTCCGGTGGCGGGTTCACCGTCCCAGGTGGGCAGCGGGGCGATACCCCACTTGCCCTTCAGGTCCGGGTAGCTGGTCTGCAAGGCGCCCGCGGTCCAGGCGGCGCCGAGCACGGTGGCCAGCTTGCCGCTCGCCCGCTCCTTGGTCTCGCCCTCGCTCCACAGCGGCGTCTTCGAGACCAGCTTGTCCCGGATCAGGTCGTCCCAGTACGCGGCGACCTTGCTGGGACTTCGGGTCGGTCATCCGCACAGTCCACGCCTGGCCACGGGTGCCGTACCAGCGCGCACCCGCCTGCCAGGCGAGGCCCGCGAGGAGGGACGGGTCGCCGCCACCGAAGTTGGTGATCCGGACGGACGGGTCGGCCTTGCGCAGCTTCTCGGCGGCTGCCCGGTACTCCTTCCAGGTCCTGGGCACCTCGATGTCGCGCTTGGCGAAGAGGTCCTTACGGTAGAAGAGCTGAAGGGGCGTCACATCGAACGGCACTGCCCAGGTCTTGCCGCCGAGAGTGACCAGGCTGCCCAGTGCCTTGGGGAAGCGTTCCTCGACCAGCGCGCCGGACGCGTCGGAGAGGTCTTCCAGGTTGCCCTGGCTGGCGAAGTCCGCGACGACGGCGTAGTCCATGGTGGCCACGTCGGGCGCATTGCCGCCCTTGACGGCGTTGGACAGCTTGGTGACGCCGTCGGGGCCCGCGGGGACCTTGGAGAACTTCACCTTGATGTCGTCATGCGTCTTGTTGAACGCCTTGACCGTTTCCTTCGCCCCGCTGGTCCAGGACCAATAGGTGAGGGTGACCTGCTTGCCGTCGCCGGACGCGTCCGTGCCGCCCTGCCCGCAGGCTGTGGCGAGCAGCGCGGTGGCGAGGGCGGCGGCCGACAGGGCAGCGGTTCGGGTGAGCCGGAAGGTGCGGGGCGAACGGGGCGTGCGAGAGGGGACCTTCATCGCGCTGACTCCTACGGGGACCTCTGCGGTTGAGGTGAACGGCCGCCATCCTTCGCGCACACCTCGATCACCGTCAAGACCGAACGCACAATTCAATCGAAACAATCAGCTTGTTTGATCGTCTTGTTCGGGTACGGCTACGCCTTCTTCTCCGCTCCCGCCGTGCGGCCTCCGCAGGAAGCGCGTACGTGCAACTCCGGTACGAGCGCGAGGTGTTGGCAGGGCCCGGCTGCCGGTTCCGCACCGCTGCTGCCGCTGCTGTCGGCGCTGCCGCCCGGCAGCCGGTCGAGCAGCCGTCGTACCGCCGCTGCGCCCACCGCCCGGCGCGGCGGTGCCACCGCGGTGAGCGGCACGTTGGCGAGGGCTGCCATGTCGTCCTCGTAAGCGACCAGGGCCAGGTCCTCGGGCACCCGCAGCCCGCGGTCGGTCAGTCGTTGCAGCACGCCCAGCGCGTCCTGATCGTTGTGCACGAGTGCGGCTCGCACGCCCCGCCGCTCGATCGCCTCGCACAGTTCACCGACGGCCGTGTCGATGCCGGCCGGGTCGGCGGGCGGGTCCATGAGGATCGGTTGCGGGGGCTCCGCCCGGGCGAGCGCCCGGAACCCGGCGTCCCAACCGGCCATCACCTGCGGCGTGTTGGGCGTCTCCCGGACCAGCAGCGCGATCTCCTCGTGGCCGAGCGCGGCGAGGTGGTGCACGGCACGTGCCGCACCCGCCACGTGGTCGGAGCGCACCACGTCCAGCGCGGCGGCCAGCGGACTGCCCGGCAGGACGCGCCGGTCCACCACCACGGTCGGCAGCGGCAGCCCGAGCAGCGCACGTTCCTGCTCGGGCTCCGGCACCCCGTGCTCCCAGACGGGGACCAGCAACAGGCCGTCGACGCCGCTGTCGAGCATCCGGGCGACCTGCGCCTCGTCCTCGGTACGCCGGTAGTTGGAGATGCCCACCACCACGCGGCCGCCCCGGGCGGCCAGTTCCTCCTGTGCGCCGCGCACCAGCTCGGCGAAGTAGTGCTCGGTGCTGGGGACCACCATGCCGACGACGGCGGGGGGCGATTCCGCACCGGCGGCAGCGGCAGCCCCGGCGGCGACGGCGGTCCCGGCGGCAGTGGCGGCGGGCGGCGCGGTGGCGGCAGCGGCCCCCTCCTCCGGCCAGACCACGGCCCCGTGCAGCCGCCGCAGCAGGCCCTGCCCCGCCAGCGCCTCCACGTCGCGGCGCACGGTCACCGCGGACACCCCGAGCTCCTCGGCGAGCTCGGCGACCCGCAGGCTGCCGCGCCGCCGGACGATCTCCAGCACCCGCTGGTGGCGCTGATCCACGTGCACTCGCAAAGCCGGTCCTCCTGGGCTTCTCGATCTGGGCTGATCGGTTCCGTTGGCTGCACAGCAGGTGATCGCCGCACAGCAGGTAGGGTACGCTCTCGCTCGAATTGATCGCTATCGATCAAACGATCGGAAAGGGGTCGGCCGTGCCGGACCACGCGCGCTCGCTCACCGTAGACGCCACCGGATTCGTGCGCGACGGCCGCCCGCACCAGATCATCTCGGCAGCCGTGCACTACTTCCGGGTCCTGCCCCAGCAGTGGGCCGACCGACTGGAGCGGCTGCGGGCGCTGGGAGTCAACACGATCGAGACGTACGTCGCATGGAACGTCCACGAGCCGGAGCCGGGCAGCTACGACTTCTCCGGGGGCCAGGACGTGGCGGCCTTCGTACGGATGGCGGGCAACCTCGGCCTGGACGTGATCGTCCGGCCGGGGCCCTACATCTGCGCGGAGTGGGAATTCGGAGGGCTGCCCGGCTGGCTGCTGGCCGCCCCCGGCATCCGGCTGCGCTGTCGTGACGAGCCCTATCTGGCCGCCGTGGACCGCTGGTTCGACGCGCTGATACCGCAACTGCTGCCCCTCCAGTGCTCCCGCGGCGGGCCCCTGGTGGCCGTGCAGGTCGAGAACGAGTACGGCAGTTACGGGAACGACCGCGGCTACCTCGAACATCTGCGGGCCGGACTGCTGCGCCGCGGACTGGACTGTCTGCTGTTCACCGCCGACGGCCCCACCGACGCCATGCTCCAAGGCGGCGCCCTGCCCCCGCTGCTCGCCACCGCGACCTTCGGCTCCCGTCCGGAGGACTCGCTGGCCACGCTGCGCCGCTACCAGCCGCACGGCCCGCTGATGTGCACGGAGTTCTGGCACGGCTGGTTCGACCACTGGGGCGAGCCGCACCACACGCGCGACGCGGCGGAAGCAGCGGATGTGCTGCACCGCATGCTGGCCGCCGGAGCTTCGGTCAACATCTACATGGGCCACGGCGGCACCAACTTCGGCTGGTACAACGGGGCGAACCACGACGGCACCGCCTACCAGCCCACCGTCACCAGCTACGACTACGACGCACCGATCGGCGAAGCCGGCGAACTGACCGCGAAATTCCACCTCTTCCGGGACGTCATCGCCCGGCACACCGGCCGCACGCCGCCGCCCCCTCCCCCGGCCTCCCGGCGCCTGGCTCCCCGTACGGCCGCCCCGGACGGTGTCGCGCCGCTCGCCGACCATCTCGACGTACTGTCCACTCCGGTCCGCAGGGTCGCGACCGAACCGATGGAACGACTCGGCCAGTCGCTCGGACTGATCCACTACCGGACCGGAGTGAGCGGCCCGCGCCCCGAAGCGACCGTGCACATCGACGGCCTCGGCGACCGCGCCCAGCTCTTCCTGGACGGCCAGGAGATCGGTGTGCTCCACCGCAACGCCCCGCAGGCGGGGCTGCCCGTCCAGGTGCCCGCGGGCGGGGCCACGCTGGACGTGCTGGTCGAGAACCAGGGCCGGATCAACTACGGCCCGCCGCTGGCCGATCCGAAGGGCATCAGCGGCGGTGTACGGCTCGACAACCAGTATCTGTTCGACTGGGAGATCCGCCCCCTTCCCCTGACGGACCTGAGCCCCCTCACCTTCGTCGCCGCACCGGCCGCCGCCCGGGGACCGGCCTTCCACCGCGTCCCCGTACGCCTCAACGAGCCGTCGGCCGACTGTTTCGTCGCCCTCCCCGGCTGGACGAAGGGTGTCGTCTGGCTCAACGGCCGCTGCCTGGGCCGCTATTGGGACATGGGCCCGCAGCGCACCCTGTACGCCCCGGCGCCACTGTGGGCGACAGGACGCAACGAACTCGTCGTCCTGGAACTTCACACCCCGGGGACCCACGTGGAGCTGCGCGGCAGCTCCGACCTGGGGGACGAGAGCGGGTGACAGTTGTGCGTCCCGGCGGTCACGCCGCGTCGGCGTGGCTGGTACCGATCCTGAGGCCGTCGATCCAGTTGATGGCGCGCTTGTTCTCGACCTCGGCGCCGTAGCTGCCCCACCGTGTGTCGTTGCCCAGGTCGTCCCAGGTGCGGCCGGAGAAGCGGGCCACCTTGGTGCCGTTGTAGTACATCTCCACCCAGCCGCTGCCTGCGGAGGAGGAGGTGTGGATGCCCAGCACGATCCGCTTCCAGGTGTCCTTCCGCACCGGCGTGCTCCACTTGAGGGTCCACTTCTCGCCGGCCTCGATATGGAACAGCTTCAGCCGGCCGCCCTCGACCTTGATGATCACGGGGTAGTTCTGCTGGTGCTGGTCACCGGTGCCGCAGGACTTCCATTGGAAGATCGTGGCCGCGTCGTCGGTGTTGGTCCTGGTGTCCCAGCCCAGGTAGTACGTGCTGTTGTTGCGGAAGGTCAGCCCGGCGGCACCGTGCGCCTCGCACCGCTTGACGCCCAGCGGCTTGTTGAACTTGAAGACCTCGCCCCGGCCGTCGTGGTTGTCCTGTGCGGTGACGCTTCCCGGAGCTTCGCACAGCAGGGAGTCGAAGACTCCCGTGCCGCCCGAGGCGTCACCGTCCCACAGGACCTCGGCCTGTGCCGCAGGCGCGGCCAGCAGACAGAGCGCGACCGCGAGGGGCACCGGGGCCGTACGGCGGAGCAGTCGGACTGTGCGGCGTATGCGCATGGGGGGAGTCCTTTCTCTGTTGTGGGGGAAGCGCGCGCCTCTGTTGTGTGGGGAGCGCGGCCGTGCCGGTCCGGCCTAGCGGAGCCGCACTTTGACCGTCTGGGTGGTGCCGCCTGTGCGCTGGAGCCCGGCGAAGCGGAGGCCGAGCGAGGATCCGGTCTCGACGGCGGTCACCGTGGATGGTTTGGAGAGAACCGAGGCGACGGGATGCTCCCAGCGGATCCGGAGTTCCTCGCGGGAGCGGGAGGGGTCGGCCACGCAGAGCACCGCCGTGCCGTCCCGCTTCTCGCGTACGAGGACCGAGCAGGGGCCGTCAGCGGTGAGGGTGCCGGCCTCCCCCGCCGTCCAGAAGTTCACGGCGGTGACACCGATCCGGGGCAGCCGGATGCCCTGCCGGTCCGCGTCGTTGGCCAGGATCGTCAGCCTGCCGCGTGCGGAGGCGGCGTATGCGGCGGTCCGGGCCCGGCTCGCCGCGGGCAGCAGGACGTACGCGTACTCCTCGCCCTCCGGGTCGGTCCCGTGGTGCATGGACAGCGTCTGGTAGCGGCGGCTGAACTCCTTGTCCGAGCCGCCCGCGTTGATGTCGCTCCAGCGGCCCGTACGTGTCTCGCGTCGGGTGTGCAGCTGTGCGCCTGCCGGGAAGTAGTAGCCGCCGTGCCCGGCGAGGTGGGCCCAGCGGGCTGTACGCGTACGGGCGGCGGAACGGTCGTCCTGTGGGTGCCCGTCGACGACGAGAAGGGGGTCGCCGTCCGCGCCCAGGTTTCGGTTGTCGACGACTGTCTCGACGGCCGTCCCGTCGGCGCAGCTGATACCGGCTCCCAGGCAGACGATCTCCTCGTCGGCGAAGAACCAGGACTTGCGCGTCTTGAGCGTGCTGAACGGCCCGCGCAGGTCCTGGCCGACTGCCGCGTAGCTGCCGTCGGTTGCGCCGCCCACCCAGTCGGCGTCCGGCACCGGCTGGCCCCAGTTGCCTCCGTGGCCGTCCGTGAGCCGTTTCATGGAGACTGTCGTGCCCGGCAGCCGGTAGGGGTCGACGGTCGGCCAGAAAGCGTCGGAGTACTGGCCGTCGTGGCCGTCGGCCCACCAGGAGAGCATTCCCGAACCGGTGTGCCAGCCGCGGGCGTTCTCGCCGTTGCCGTACTCGTAGTGGGCGATGCGGCGGGAGGCCATGCCGAGGGCGGCCGTCCAGCCGGCGCGTCGGTGCACAGCCCGGTCCATGGCGGCGAACAGCCGGTGCCCATGGGGTTCGGGCAGCGGGCGTACCGCGTCGTCGTCCTCGATCTCCCGCAGCCGGGCGAGCCGTGGCACGTCCAGCGCGCTGTCGGTCAGCGCGGGCCGGTAGCGGTCGCGGTGCAGCCAGCCCTTGACCATGCCGCGCCAGCGCGACCGCTCCGCCGCGCTCGCTCCCTGTGCCATGAGGGCGATCGAGGCGATGATGCTGTGGCCGCGTACATGGTCGTCCTGCGGTGCCGCGCCGGGCTTCGCGTTCTTGGGCAGGCCGCGGCTGATGGCACGCCCGGACACGCAGTCCATGACGAGCCCGTTGTGCAGAAAGGGCGCCCAGGCGTGTTCGACGGAGTCGAGGACGATCTGCCGGCCCGGGTCGGTGATCTGCCAGGTCGAGTCGGCCAGCAACGTGAACAGCAGGCCCAGACCGCCCAGGAACACCGCACCGTAGGAGCCGGTGTAGGCGACGTTGCGGTGCTGCACGAAGGAGCCGTCCCGGTAGAGACCGTCGCCGCCGGTCACATACGGGAAGACCGGCGAGAGCGCGTCCCGGGCCAGCGCCACCTTGGCCGAGGACCTGCCGACCAGCCCGCGCAGCGCCAGAACCCGGCACAGGTCGACGCGGTTGGCGCCGGTGCTGGTGCCCTCGTAGCGTGCCACCGCCGAGTCGGGCACGAAGTGGTCGACAGCGGCGACGAGGCGCGCGACCCGGTCGGCGCCCAGCTGGTCGAAGAGCAGTACGCAGCTGTCCAGCAGCGCCTGCGGTGCGCCGATCTGCCAGTTGTACCAGTTGCCGTAGCGCTGCTGCCGCTCGTTGTAGACCCGCTCGACGAGATGGTCCATGCCGGTGAGCACGTCCGCGCGCAGTCCGGTGTCTCCTGTCAGACCGGTGCCGGGCTGCACGTACGCGGTGGCCATGGTCAGCAGTCGGGTGGCGGAGACCTGGATCTTGTCGGAGAAGCCGTACGACTCGGAGTCGGTGTCCGGTTCGGGGTCGGCCCATACCGCGTCGGGCCACAGCGACCCGGCGGCCGGTCTCATTTCGGCGCGCCATTCCGCCGCCTGTCTGCCGAGGTCGGCCAGGCGGCTCTTGAAGGGTTCGGCAGTCGGGCGGAATCCGCTGCCCAGGACGAGTTCACGCCAGCGTGCGCGCAGCCGCGCGAACTCGTCCTCGGCACCGGCACCTTGCTCGCCGAGCTGCGCGGCGGCCGGTGCGGGGGACAGAGCGGTACCGGCCGCGGCGGTACCGGTCAGAGTGAATGCGAGGGAGGCGCCACCGCCCGCGCGCAGCAGTGCCCGGCGATCGAATCGCGGGGAGGAAGACTTGAACATGAGCGTTGTGTACGCTCCCCCGAAAGAACGCTCAAGAGTTGCATCAAAAACGATCGAATTGATCGCTTCATTGGCGGAGTTGCTTGCCGGTGAGCGCTTCCGCCTACGGGTGCGCGGTCGGTACCCCGTTTGGCCGCGTGGCCCCGGGGCCACTCCGAGAGGCGAGATGGCGAGGCAGACACCGCCCGAGCAGACCGGTCCGGAGTTGGCTGTACTGGTCGGGCTCCAGGCTGCCGGGAAATCCACCTTCTACCGGCAGCACCTCGCCGGTCACACCCTGGTGAGCAAGGATCGGTTCCCCCGTTCCGCCCGGCGCAAGCAGCAGCGTCAGCTGCGGCTGATCGACGAAGCGCTGTCCGCCGGGCAGGCCGTCGCCGTCGACAACACCAACCCCTCACCGCGCGAGTGGACCCCTCTGGTGCTCCTCGGCCGCTCCCATGGCGCGCGGGTGACGGCGTACTGGTTTCCGCCGGACCTCGCGGCGTCGCTGCGCCGCAACGCCGCCCGCGAAGGCCGTGCCCGCGTACCGGACGTCGGCGTACACGCCACTCATGAGCGACTGCTCAGGCCGACCCCTGCGGACGGGTTCGACACGGTGGTCGAGGTGCGGTTCGACGGCCGCGGCGGCTTCGACCTACGAGAGGTGCAGGCAGACGCCCCTGAGTCGCCACATCTCCGGAACGGTGAACCGGACGCCGGACAGTGAGGGCGCGCGATTCGGTTCACTGCTGCACCGCCCACCTGCCCGGCGGATGGTCCGGCAGTGTCAGATCGGCGACCAGACCATAGTGATCGCTCGCCTGCACCCCGTTCACCGGCTCCACCAGGACCCGCTCACAGGAGGAGACCCGGAGGCTGGCCCCGTGCGCGCTACAGCGCACCAGGATGTGGTCGATACGGCGGTCCACCGCAGTCGGCATGTCGCCGTCCCGTACGAGGCGGTTGCCGGGGCTGAAGGTGGGTCCGGGCTCGCCGGGGTGCACGGCGGACCAGGCGTCCTGGAAGCACACGCTGCTGCCGTCCAGCGACTGCAACCCCCGAAGGAACCGGAGGCTCGCGGCGTCCGGTGTGGCGTCGAGGTCGCCGAGCAGAACGGTGTGGCGTACGGGACGTCCGGCGGCCTGATCGGCGAGCCGGACGGCGGCGAGTGCCTGGAGCTCCCGTTCGCGTTCGTAGTCGTAGGGCCAGCTCGGCTTGTGATGGACGAGCAGCAGTGTGCCGAGCGGCTCGGGCAGCGGCAGCTGGGCGGCGACTGCTCCGCACCAGTCGGTACGCACCGTGCGGGCGGTGACCTGGAGCGGATCCGTCACCACCGGCCCGAACGGCGCGCGGGCCGCCAGGACAGCCCCCACACCGTCGGCGGACCACCGCGGGTGCGGGGCGGTGTACCAGCCGTCCTCGGTGAGGGCTGCCACGTCCTGGCGGGTCACCTCCTGAAGCGCGAGCACATCGGGGCGCAGGCGCCGCAGCTCCCGCGCCAGGACCGCCCGCCGGGCGGTGCCGTCGGCGTACTGGGGCGCCAGTACGTTCATGGTCATCACCCGCGTACGGCGGACCATGTCGCTCACTCCTTCAGCGTGGCAGCGGAAAGGTGTCCCTGCCGGGTGCGTACCCGGCCGTGCCGACAGTGCCGCGGGTGTGTTGCCATGGCTGTGCCGGGAACGGTCCCCGGGAATGTGGATCCCGGAAATGATGTTCACCGGCCCCAGGGCGCGGCCCGTCCTGATGCCCCCATTGCAGGAGACAGCATGAGCACGATCGAGCTGACCAAGGAAAACTTCGAGGAGACGGTCTCGGAAAACGACTTCGTCCTGATCGACTTCTGGGCCTCCTGGTGCGGCCCCTGCCGCAGCTTCGCGCCGGTGTACGAGGCCGCTGCCGAGCGGCACTCGGATCTGACCTTCGCCAAGGTCGACACGGAGGCCCAGCAGGAGCTCGCCGCCGCCTTCGAGGTGCAGTCCATCCCGACCCTCGCGATCATCCGGGACCGCACCCTGGTGTTCTCGCAGCCCGGCGCGCTGCCCGAGGCCGCGCTGGAGGACCTGATCGGCCAGGCCCGTCAGCTGGACATGGCCGAGGTACGACGCGCTGCGGAAGCACAGGCGGCCCAGCCCGACGGCGGCCCGGACACCCCCAGCGCCTGACGCGCCCACGCGCTGGTGGCCCCACCGCCCCTCGGCGGTACCGGCAGTACCCATTGCGGGTGCGCACGGCACCGCCGGGGCGGGTGGTGGCTCATGCCGGACAGCCTCGCCGCGAGCGTGACGACGGCATGCCATCCGCCGGCCCCCCTGACACCGTCGTACGGTCGGCGATCCGCCCGTCACAGATCGGCTTTGATCTTCTTCATGGTCAGGTGCGACTCAACGCGCAGGACGCCGGGCAACCCTGTGAGCTTGCCGATGACGAAGGCGTCGTAGGCGGCGTGGTCGGCGACCGCGACGCGGAGGAAGTAGTCAGGGCGGCCGAACATGCGGCGGAATTCGACCACTTCCTCATACGCGGCCACGGTGCTCTCGAACTTCTCGATGGTCTTCTGGTCGGTGGCGCCCACCTCCACGTCGACCAGCACCTCCAGTCCGCGGCCCTCGGCTTCCGGATCGATGACGGCCCGGTAGCCGACGATGACGCCGGCCTCCTCCAGCCGTTTGACCCGGCGCAGACAGGGCGGCGGCGTCAGCCCGACCCGCTTGGCCAGTTCGACGTTGGCGAGCCGTCCGTCCCGACGGAGCTGAAACAAAATTTCTCGGTCGACCGCATCGAGAGCCGCTACATTGCTCATACAGCCAGCCTACAGCCATGATTGGCAATCGGATGAGGCTGGAATTCTCCTAAAATTGCGGGCATGGAAATACCTCCGTCCGCTGTCACGCGGCCTCCCGCGCCCGACCCCGCCCCAGCTCCCGCCGACGCCGGGGGTCCGGCGCCGGGATCCGCGGCGCGGTCGGATGCCCTGGGGGCGTTGCGGGACTCGGCCTCGGTCGGGCTGGGGATGGTGCCGCTCGGCGTGGCCTTCGGGGTGTTCGTCACCCACTCCGGCCTCGACTGGTGGTGGGCGAGCGCCTTCAGTGCGCTGATCTACGCCGGATCGTTCGAGTTCCTGCTCGTAGGGCTGACCACCGCGCTCGTCCCGCTGACGACGGTTGCCCTGACCGCCTTCCTGGTCAACATCCGGCATGTCTTCTACGCGCTGTCCTTCCCGCTGCACCGCGTGCAGCGGCTGCTCGGCAAGGCGTACGGCACCTTCGGCCTGACCGACGAGGCGTACGCGCTGACCACCAGCGAGCAGGCCCGCTCCTGGTCCGGCAGGCGCATCCTGTGCCTCCAGGCGTTCCTCCACGTGTACTGGGCCGGTAGCGCCACCGCCGGTGCCCTGCTCGGCTCGCTGATCCCCGACAGCGTCACCGGCCTGGACTTCGCCCTGACCGCCCTGTTCACCGTCCTCGCCCTCGATGCCGTCGGCGCCCGGCGCGGCGATCTGTCCACGCCAGCGCTCGCGCTGGTCAGTGCGCTGGCCGCCCGGCTGCTCCTGCCCGGCCAGTTGCTGCCGGTCGCCTTCGCCCTGTTCAGCGCCGGGCTGCTGGCCCGCCACTTCGCCGCCCGGAGGAAGCCGCGCCATGCCTGAGACCCGCTATCTGCTCGCCGCCGTCGCCGTCTCCGTCGCTCTCACTTGGATGTTGCGCGCCCTGCCCTTCGCCGCGCTGGCCCCGCTGCGGGAGAGCGGGACGGTCCGGTACCTCAGTACGCGCATGCCCGCCGGCGTGATGGTGATCCTGCTCGTCTACTGTCTGCGCGATGTGCGGCCGGCCGACCCGAGCGCGCTCGCCCCGGCGGCAGCGCTGGCCACCACCGTCGGTCTCCATCTGTGGCGCCGCAGCGCCCTGTTGAGCATCTTCGCGGGCACCACCGTCTATGTGGTGCTCTCCAGCACGCTGTTCAGCCGCTGACCACGCGGGAAGAAGCCGCCCGCTCGTGCGGAGCCGGTCGGGGGGTCAGGCGGAAGTCGTGCCGGGCCGGGCGGCCTTCGCGTATCTGGACGCGGGCGACGGCGGCGAGCCGGTCGGGGCTACTGGCGATCACGTTGACGAACTGGTCGGACAGGCCGGCTGCCGCGTACTCGCCGCGCTGGTCGGTGATCGCGCGTACCAGTTCCCTGCCGTGGGTGCCGGTGACCGTGATGGCGACTCCGGGGAGCGGCCGGCCGCGCTCGTCGGTGACCTGCCCGGTCAGGTTGGGGTCCTGCCTGCCCATGCGGTGGCTGTGCGGGACCACCGCGCTGGGCTGCGGCAGTTCGAAGGAGGGGTCCTCGACCGGCGGCTCGGCCGGCGTGGGCGCCGGCTGCGCCTCGTCGCCGTCCCCCGCGTCCTCGGCTGCCCTGCGTGCCGCGCGGCGCTCCTTCCAGGCGCCGAGCGCGATGAGGGCGACACCGGCGAGCACCCAGGCGCAGATGACCAGGGCGTGCCGCCAGACGTCCTTTCCGCCGAAGTAGAACAGCCCGCGCAGCGCCTCGATCAGATTGCCCATCGGCATGATCGGGTGCAGCGCCCGGAAGAAGCCGGGCACCATCTGGACGGGTATCGCACCACCGCTGGAGGGCATGCTCAGCAGCACGAAGAGGCCCATGGCCACGCCGGGGAAGAACTGCTTGCAGAAGGGGACGAGCCCGTACGAGGTCAGCGCGACCGCCTGGGTCATCAGGAAGACCAGCGGAATGGCCAGCGGCTCGTTCGGGACCACGTCCATGGCACGCGCCACGAAGAAGGCGACGACGCTCTCCACCACGCCGATGGACACCAGGGTGATGACCTTCTTGCGCCGTCCGAGAGTGGTGGCCCGCAACAGCATCATCACGCTGACGTACGACGGGATGGTGCAGGCGAGTACGAGGTAGAACAGCCCGGTGCCCATGCCGTCGCCGGGCGCTGTGGGGGCCGCTTCGTGGACCTGTAGCCGGCCGCCGCTCTGCTGGGCGACGCCGGTGAAGGTCTTCTGGAGGACGGATTCCAGCGAGTAGCCGTCGGCCTTGGCGACGTAGAGCTGGGGGTGCTCGGCGTCGGGCACATAGGCGGCGGTGACGTCGCGGCCGGTGACGGCGTCGTGCGCCGCCTGCGCGTCGGCGACGTGGTGGATGTCGAAGGCGCCGGGGCTCTTGTGTTCGAGGCCCTGCTCGAGTTGGCCGGCCGACGGGCCCGCCACGGCCACGTCCACGTGGTGCGGCACCGGGTTGTGGAACGGCAGCAGGTAGCAGACGAGGAAGCCGGCGAAGAAGAACGCCGGGAACCAGAGCGTCTCCGCCAGGGTGCGTACGGTCGCGCCGAGCGTGGAGGTGCCGCCTTCTCCGCTCGCCGGATCCGCCTTGTGTTCCGCCGCCTTGTGTTCCGCCATGGGCAGGGTCCGCCTCCAATTACGTGGCCTAGCCAATGATTAGCGACTCTAACAGAAAGATGCAGCACTGCAAAAATGCACTACTATAGAGAACGCCGAGAAAGGGCAGGTCAGAGGGCGGAACAGCACGGGAGCACAGATGGCCGACCGGACTACCGAGGCCGCCGCCCAGGGGCTTCGGGAGCGCAAGAAGCTGGAGACGCGGTCGGCGCTGCGGGCCGCCGCCGTACGGATGTACCTGGAGCGCGGCCCCTCGGCCGTCACCGTGCAGGACATCTGCGAGGCGGCAGGGGTCTCCCAGCGCACCTTCTTCAACTACTTCGAGACAAAGGACGACGCGGTCTTCGACTGGGACCGCCGGCTGGCCGGCCGGCTCGGCGAACTGCTCACCGGGCGCCCCGCGGGTGAGGCTCCGCCGGAGGCGCTGCACCAGGCGCTGCGTACCGCCGTCCCCGCGCTGGTCGCCGACCCCGGCTGGCGGGACCGGCGTCGGCTGTTGGGGGCCCATCCGGAACTGGTCCCCAAACTGCTGCACAGCAACAGCAGTATCGCCGAGGCACTGGCCGACGCGGTCGCCGAGCGCACCGGGCTGCCACCGGACGCCCTCTATCCCCGGCTGCTGGGCGGGATCGGACTGACGGTGCTGCGGTCCTCGATCCGCGCCTGGGACCCGGAGTCACCTGCGGAGGAGCTGCTGGCGACGCTCGACTCGTGCTTCGCCTCGCTTGCCGCCGGGCTGCCGCAGCCGGAGGGGGACGATCCGGCTCACTCGGCCTGCTGAGTCGCGGAAGGTGCGGGCTTAAGCGCCCAAGAACGCGCGTCAACGGCCGCCCAGCGCCTCTTCCAGGTCGTAGCGCACCGGCTGTTCCAGCTGTTCGTACGTGCACGAGGCGGGTTCGCGGTCCGGGCGCCAGCGGCGGAAAAGCACCGTGTGCCGGAAGCGCTCCCCCTCCATGTGGTCGTAGGCCACCTCGCACACCCGCTCGGGCCGCAGCGGCACCCAGGAGGCGTCCTTGCCCCCGCTCCATCTGCTGGGTGCGCCCGGCATCCGGCCCTCCAGGTGCGCGGCCTCGTCCTCCCAGCGGGCCCACGGGTGCTCCTCGGGACGGTCCATGCCCAGCGGGGCCAGCTCACGCATCAGCTCGCGCCTGCGGGTGGCCGGGAACGAGGACGAGGCGCCCACGTACTGGAGCGCCCCGGACGCGTCGTAGAGGCCGAGCAGCAGTGAGCCGAGCGATTCGGGGCCGCTCTTGTGCGGGCGCAGTCCGGCCAGTACGCAGTCCGCCGTGCGCTCGTGCTTGACCTTGAGCATCACCCGCTCCCCCGGCCGGTACGGCAGGTCGGTCCGCTTGGCCACCACGCCGTCCAGCCCGGCGCCCTCGTACTGCGCGAACCAGTCCCGCGCGACCGCGCTGTCGTAGGTCACCGGCGCCAGGTACAGCGGAGGGCGGGTCCCCTTGAGGGCCTTCTCCAGCGTCCTGCGCCGCTCGGCCAGCGGCGCCGCCATCATGTCGGTGTCGTCCAGTGCCAGCAGGTCGAAGGCGACGAAGGAGACGGGTGTTTGTTCGGCCAGCAGACGCACCCGGGAGGCGGCCGGGTGGATGCGCTGCTGGAGCGCCTCGAAGTCCAGTCGGCCGCCCAGCGGCAGGACGATCTCGCCGTCCAGTACGCAGCGCTGCGGCATCCGCTCCCTGAGCCCGTCGACCAGCTCGGGGAAGTAGCGGACCAGGGACTTGCCGGTCCGGCTGATCAGCTCCACCTCGGCACCCTCGCGGAAGACCAGACAGCGGAAACCGTCCCACTTGGCCTCGTACTGCATGCCCCGCGGTGCGCCCTGCGGCGCCTCGGGGACCGCGGCGACGGGCTTGGCGAGCATCGGTTTCACTGGCGGGAGCACCGGGAGATCCACACTGCCGATTCTGCGCCGGACCGCCGCGGCCCGCATGGCGCGCGGTCGGGAGCGCACCCGTCGTCGATGGGCGACCATGAGGCCATGCTGCTGGCAGACATCGCACGGACGTCCGCTCAGATCGCGCAGGCCGCGGGCCGCAACGAGAAGGTGGCGCTGCTCGCGGAGCTGTTCCGGCGGGCCGAGCCGTCCGTGGTGCCCGTGGTCGTCACCTATCTCGCCGGACGCCTCCCGCAGCGCCGTACGGGGGTGGGCTGGCGCAGCCTGCGCGAGCTGCCGCCGCCCGCCGCCGAGCCCGCACTGACCATCGCGGAGGTGGACGCCGCGTTCTCCCGGATCGCGGAGGTGAGCGGCAAGGGTGCGCTGGCGGAGCGCAAGAGGCAGCTGGACGCGTTGATGGCGGCGGCCACCGCGGAGGAACAGCTCTTTCTCGTACGGCTGATCGGGGGTGAGCTGCGACAGGGGGCGCTGGACGCCTTCGCCGTGGAGGGGCTCGCCGCGGCTGTGGCGGCCGACGCGGGCGAGGTACGGCGCGCGGTGATGCTCGGCGGCTCGCTCGGCACCGTGGCGCAGGCGCTGCTGGCCGAGGGGCCGGACGCGCTGGCGCGGTTCCGGCTGGAGGTGGGCAGGCCGGTGCTGCCGATGCTGGCGCACACCGCCAAGGACGTGGACGAAGCGCTCGACAAGCTGGGGCCGTGCGCGGTGGAGGAGAAACTGGACGGTATCCGGGTGCAGGTGCACAAGGACGGCGATGAGGTGCACGTCTACACCCGGACGTTGGACGAGATCACCGACCGGCTGCCGGAAGCGGCGCGGGTCGCCCGCCGGGCCGACGCCACACAGGTGGTGCTCGACGGCGAGGTGATAGCCCTGAAAGAGGACGGCTGGCCACGCCCGTTCCAGGAGGTCTCGGGCCGTGTGGCCTCCCGGCTGGACGTCGCGGGGGCCAGCAGCGAGCTGCCGCTGCATCCGGTCTTCTTCGACGTGCTCTTCCTGGACGGCGAGGACTTGCTCGACCGGCCGTCGGTCGAGCGGCACGCGGCACTCGCCCGGGTGCTGCCGGAGGAGCTGCGGGTGCGCCGGGTGCCGGTGACCGATCCAGGTGACGCGGAAGCGCGCGCCACCGTACGGGAGTTCGCGGACGAGGTGCTGGCACGCGGGCACGAAGGTGTGGTGGTCAAGGCGCTCGACTCGGGCTACTCCGCAGGCCGGCGCGGGGCCTCGTGGCTCAAGGTCAAGCCGGTGCACACCCTGGACCTGGTGGTGCTCGGCGCGGAGTGGGGGCACGGGCGGCGCGCGGGCAAGCTGTCGAACCTGCATCTGGGGGCGCGGCGCGCGGACGGCACCTTCGCGATGCTCGGCAAGACCTTCAAGGGGCTGACCGACGCACTGCTGGCCTGGCAGACCGAGCGGCTGGGTCAGCTGGCCGTCGAGGAGAAACCCTGGGGCGTGCTGGTGGCGCCCGAGCTGGTGGTGGAGATCGCCTTCGACGGTGTGCAGCGCTCCACCCGCTACCCGGAGGGCGTCACCCTGCGGTTCGCCCGCGTGGTGCGGTACCGGGACGACAAACGCCCGGAGGAGGCCGACACGGTGGAGGCGGTCACCGCGCTGCTCCCGTGACTCGGCACGGCTCCGCACGGACGCGCGTCACAGCTCCGCGCGGATACGCGCGGCCACGCGGCGGGCCTCCGACTCGTCCGGGTACCGACCGCGCGGCCAGAAGAATCCGCGCAACCCGTCCTTGCGTCTGCGCGGCACCACATGCATGTGCAGGTGCGGCACCGACTGGCTGACCCGGTTGTTGCCGGCGACGAACGAGCCGTCCGCCTCCATCGCCCGCTCGACCGCGCCGGTGACGCGGCGTACGGCGGTGAAGTACGGGCTCACGGACTCCTCGGGCAGGTCGGTCAGTGTCTCCACGTGCTCGCGGGGCACGACGAGGGTGTGGCCGGGGAAGAGGGGCCGCTGGTCGAGAAAGGCCACGACGGCGCTGTCCTCGTGGACGCGGTAGGCGGGTGCCTCACCCTGGACGATCCGGCAGAAGACGCACGCACCGTCCCGGGCCCTGCTGTCGGCTCCCATGGCGTCAGACGAGAGTGCGCGGGTCGGGGCCGACGCGGGTGCCGGTCTCCAGGCGCTGGATCTCCCGCAGATCCTCGCCGTCCAGCTCGAAGTCGAACACGTCGATGTTCTCCTTGATCCGGGACGGGGTGACGGACTTGGGGATGACGACATTGCCGAGCTGGATGTGCCAGCGCAGCACCACCTGTGCCGGTGTCTTGCCGTGCTTGGCGGCGGCCTTGCGGACGACGGGGTCGTCCAGTACGCCGTTGCCGCGGCCGAGCGGGGACCACGCCTCGGTGACGATGCCGTGCTCCGCGTCGTAGCTCCGCAGCTCCGGCTGCTGGTGCCGGGGGTGCAGCTCGACCTGGTTGACGGCGGGCACGACACCGGTCTCGTCCAGGAGCCGCTGGAGGTGCTCCGGCTCGAAGTTGGAGACCCCGATGGCCCGGGCGCGCCCGCTGTCGTGGAGCTCGGCCAGCGCACGCCAGGTCTGTACGTACAGCTCCCGGCCCGGCGCCGGCCAGTGGATGAGGTACAGGTCGACGTAGTCGAGACCGAGCCGCTCCAGTGAGTCGTCGAAGGCACGCAGCGCGGTGTCGTGCCCCTGGTCGCTGTTCCAGAGCTTGGTGGTGACGAACAGCTCCTCGCGGGGCACACCGGACTCGCGCAGCGCCTTTCCCGTGCCGCCCTCGTTGCCGTAGAGGGCCGCGGTGTCGACACTGCGGTATCCGGCCTCCAGCGCGGCGGAGACGGTGGCCGCCGCCTCGTCGTCCGGCACCTGGTACACGCCGAACCCGAGCTGCGGCATCTCCGTACCGCTGTTCAGCAGGACGGCGGGGACGTGTGCGCTGCTCACTGTGCGACCTCGGCTCTCTTCGGGGCTCCGGGCGTCGTCCGTCAGCCGTGGTATCCGGTCTGCCGAGGTCCATTCACGCATACGGCACCGGGCTCGCGGGGGCTCTCCGTCCCCGCGAGCCCGGTGCCCGGGTGCCTTTCCGGCCCGCTCAGCCCTCCTGGGCCCGCGCCGTCACCGCAGCCTCGCCGGATGCGGGGACGGGCGCGCCGGCCCCACCCTCGCGGGGCACCGGCAGCACCGCGTAGAGCAGCGCGGCCAGCAGCGCCGTCGCCGCCCAGCCCAGCCCGTTCTCGCCGATCCAGGTGGAGACGAGGGGGCCGGTGAACCAGTCGCACTTGGTGAAGCAGAGGCCGAGCAGCAGCGCGATGCCCCAGGCGGTCATGGCCTGCCAGCAGTAGCCGCCGACGTACCAGTAGCGGCTGCTGCGGGAGGTGTCGACCAGCCCCTCGGGGTCGTAGCGGACGGCACGGTTGCGGCGCCGCAGCATGTCGATCCCGTAGACGCCGACCCAGGCGGAGAAGGAGACCGCGAGCAGCGAGAGGAAGGAGATGAACGAGCCGTAGAAGCTCTTGGCGACCAGCATCAGCAGCAGTCCGCCGACCAGGCTGATGACCGCGTTGACGCTGACGGCCCAGGCACGCGGCAGCTTGACACCCATCGTCTGCGCGGTGAAGCCCGCCGAGTACATCGAGAGGCTGTTGATCAGCAGCATGCCGACCACCGCGATGACCAGGTATGGCACGGCCAGCCACATCGGCAGCGCTTCGCCGAGGAAGGAGACGGGGTCGTCGGTCTTGGCGAGTGCCGGGTTCTTCACCGACATCACGCCGCCCATCAGCACCATCGGCACCAGCACCAGCAGCGCGCCGGAGAGGGTGGTGCCGAAGATCTTGCCGCCGGAGGCGCTGTGCGGCAGATAACGGGCGAAGTCGGGCCCAGTCGGGATCCAGCTGATGCCTCCCGCCGCGATGGTGCCGATGCCCGCGATGAGCATGGCGGTGCTGCCCGCGGGCCGGGAGAAGACCTCAGCCCAGTCCATGGTGGTGACCAGGTAGCCCAGCACGAGGACCGTGAAGAGGCCGAAGAAGTAGGTCGACCAGGTGTTGCAGAAGTTGAGAACCTTTCGGCCCATCCCGCTGACCAGGAACGTCACACCTACGAACAGCAGCAGCGTGACCACGATGAGCGGGGTGTTGCTCTGAATACCGAACAGCAGCCGGAGCACCGTGAGAACGGCGTAGGTGCCGGTGACCGCGTTGATCGTCTCCCAGCCGAAGCGGGCGACCCACAGGATCATGCCGGGGAAGTAGTTGCCCCGTACGCCGAAGGTGGCCCGGGAGAGCATGGCGCCGGGCGCGCCGCCCCATTTGCCGGAGACGGAGAGCAGCCCGACCAGGCCGAAGGAGACCCCACCGGCGACGGCGGCCGCGAGCAGCACCTGCCAGAAGTTGAGGCCGTTGAAGACGACGAGCCCGGCGCCCATGGTGAGCAGCAGCACGCTGATGTTGGCCGCCACCCAGGTGGGGAACAGCTCGCGGACCCGGCCGCGCCGCTCATGATCGGGGACGGGCTCGATGCCGCGGCTCTCGACGGTCTCGTCGAGCGCGGCGGTCGCCTCGATGGCGGAGGGGGACGTGGGGGCGGAGGAGGGCGCCGGGGCGGCGCCGTCGGCGTTGGCAACGCCGGGGGAGACTGCCATGGGTGGGGCTCCGTGGGTGGTTCTCTGGTGCGACGTGCGTCATTGCAGGGTCGTGACCTGGGTGTCCCCCGACCGGAGGCTGGGAGACTGCGGGGGACTCTACGCGCGTTGCAAGACGCCCTCTATCGTACAGAGTCACACGATCGGCCCCCTCGAAGTCGGGTGATCCTCCAAGGGGGCCGGAAGCGGGTCCGCCGGGGCCCGCAAGGGAGTCCGCGGGGTCCGTAAGGGGAAGCCCGGCGGGGGCCGTAAGGAAGCCCCCCGAGTCCGGAACGGAGCCCGGGCCCGGGCGGGATCAGGGCACGGGCACCAGCACCACCGAGCACTCGGCGTGCTGGAGGACGGCGTTCACGACGGGGCTCACCTGGAGGGCGAGGCGCCGGTGGTCACGCCGGGCGCCCAGCACGACCAGATCCGCGCCCTCACTCAGCCTGATCAGCTGCTCGGCCGGCGGACCCTGGTGTGCCTCGGCGCCCACCCGCACATCCGGGTAGCGGTCGCGGAACGGCTCGATCGTCTCCTCCAGGAACCGCTCGGCGCTCCTGGTCTCCTCAGCGGGCTCCTTCGTCGGCAGCCGCTTCGTCACACCGGGCAGCATCGGGTGGGACCAGGCGTGCACCACCCACACCGTCGAGCCGGTGAGCTGCGCCGACCGGAAGGCGAAGTCGACCGGCTCCAGCTCCCCGGCCCGCTTCAGTCCCACGACCGTCTCACCGGGAGCGGCGCCGGACTCGGGTACACCGCCGCGTACGACCATCAGCGGCCCCGCGGCGTGTGCGGCCAGGCGCAGGCTGATCGAACCGAGCAGCAGCCCGCGGAAGCCACCGTGACCGCGGGTGCCCACGACGGTCAGCTCCGCGGTACGGCTCGCGCGTACCAGCGCGTCCGCAGCCGGTTCGCTCGCTCCGGTCGGGATCACCGTCAGCCCGGGTACCCGCTCCCGGGCCCGCTCCGCCGCCTTCGTCGCGACCTCCCGGGTGGCCTCGCGCATCCGCTCACGGTCGGCGTCCGTCTCCGGGACGGCGCTGCGCCGGGGCGGAACCGAGCCGCACAGCACCTCCAACTCGGCACCGCGTCGGTTCGCCTCGTCGGCTGCCCGGTCCAGTGCGCGGAGAGAGTGCGGGGAACCGTCGACGCCGACCACCACACGGCCTGCTCCGGGGGCGGGCGCGGGCGCTCCCGCGGGGCTCTCGTTGCTCTCCGACATGTCCGTCCTCTCCTCGCGTCCTCACGTCGATGCGCGGGTACCCCGCCAGTGTGGGGCACACCGGACGGACGCGGTAGAAGCTTCGCTCCCCGGCTCTTCCTCGCGAGCGGACCGGCGGTACGGGTCGGCGGTACGGGCCGACGGTACGGGCCCGCAGTGCGGCCTCGCGGTGCCCAACTCGCCCGTGCCGGACGGCCCGGCGACGCCGGAGCGCTACGGCGGCCTTCCAACTGTCGCGGCGGACCGGCCGCCGCCTCTCTCGACGCGCAACTGGAGGGCGTCGTCCGCGACCTCGGCGACGAGCTTGTCGCCCGGCGCCACGTCACCGGCGAGCAGGAAAGAGGTGAGGCGGCTGTCGAGTTCGGTTCTGATGGTGCTGCGCAGTGCGCGGGAACCGGACTCGGGCTGGTAGCCGTGGGCGAGCAGCAGCCGTTCGGCGGGTTCGGTGACCTCCAGGGTGATCTCCTGGGCCCGCAGCCGGCGCACGCTGGCGTCCAGCAGCAGTTGAGCGATCTGTCCCAGATCCTGCTCGGGCAGCGGGTGGAAGACGACCATGTCGTCTACACAGTCGAGGAATTCGGCCGGGAAGTGGGCGTTCAGCTGCTGCCGTAGCTCGTCCCGGATCTCCGCCACGTCGCCCTCGTGCGCTTCGATCAGCTGGGAGCCGATGGTGCTCGTCATGACGACAAGCGTGTTGCGGAAGTCGGCGGTGCGGCCCTGTACGTCGGTGAGCCGCCCGTCGGCCAGCACTTGGAAGATCGTGTCGATGACCTCGCGGGGTGCCTGCTCCACCCCGTCGAACAGTACGAGGCTGTAGGGCTGTCGGCGCACCCGCGCGGTGAGCCGCGCACGAGTGTGCTGTTGCGTCAATTCGCTCATGTCGATACGGATCAGCCGTTCCGCGTCGCCGAACAGCAACTCGGCCAGTGTCTCGGCCAGTTCGGCCGAGCCGGCCCCGGTGGGGCCGAGGAAGAGGAAGGATCCGGCGGGCCGGTCCGGGTAGACCGTGCCGGAGCGGTTGCGACGCAGGGCCTGCGCAATGGCGATGACGGCCTCGTCCTGTCCGACGACGCGGGAGCGCAGTGTGTCCTCCAGCGCGAGCAGCCGTTCCTGCTCGCTCCCGGTCAGCCGGGAGGCGGGGAGACCGGTGCGCCGGGAGAGGGCGTCGGCGATGTCGTCGACCTCGACGGTCAGCACGCCCTCGCGACGCTCCTCGACCCCCGCCAGTTCGGCCTCGACCCCGGCGATCCGCCGCTCGATCCCGGCGGCCCGGACGGCATCCTCGTCGGCGACCGCCTCGCCCTGCTCGCGACGGAGCTTGGCGAGCCTGTCCTCCCTGCTGATGACCTCAGCGGAACGGCCCAGCGAACGCAGCCGCACCTCCGCTCCGGCGGTGTCGACCAGGTCGACGGCCTTGTCGGGCAGGAACCGGTCGGTGAGGTGGCGGTCGGACAGTTCGGCGGCGGCCCGCAGTGCCTCGCGGGTGAAGCGCACCTGGTGGTGCGCCTCGTAGGAGTCCCGTAGCCCTTCGAGGATCTGCACGGTCTCCTCCACGCTGGGCTCGGAGACCAGTACCGGCTCGAAGCGCCGTTCCAGCGCCGCGTGCTGCTCCACGTTCCGGCGGTACTCGTGCAGTGTCGTCGCGCCGATGATGTGCAGTTCGCCGCGCTCCAGGGCCGGTTCGAGGATGTTGCCGGCGTCCATGGCTCCCGCTCTGCCGGAGCCGGCACCGACGACGGTGTGCAGTTCGTCGATGAACAGGACGACCGAAGCGGACTCCGCCCCGACCTCGTCGACGACCGTTCTCAGCCGCTCCTCGAACTCGGCCCGGCTCCCGGATCCGGCGACGAGCCCGGGCAGATCGAGCGCCACGACCCGTACGCCGGTGAGGCCGGCGGGGACATCGTCCGCGGCGACGCGCTGCGCGATGCCCTCGACCACCGCGCTCTTGCCGACGCCGGGCTCCCCCAGGAGTACCGGGTTGTTCCTGGTGCGCCGGGCGAGGATCTCCAGAGCCTGCTCCACCTCGTCGGCGCGCCCTACGACCACGTCGAGTCCGCCAGCGCGGGCCTCCTCGGTCAGATCCCGGCCGTACGCGTCGAGCGTGGGGGTCCCGCGCCGGATACGGAACGGCCCCGCAGGCTCCTCCCTGCGGCCCGCGGCCTCGGCATCCCGGGTCAGCCGGCCGAGATCGGCGCCCTGTTTCCGGCGGCTCTCCAGCAGTCGCCCGGCGCCCGAGTCCGGGTCGTCCAGCAGGGCGCGCAGGATGTGCTCGGGGCCGGTGTGGGAGAGCCCGGCCGCCCGGGAGTACCCGCGTGCGTGGAGCAGTGCGCGCTTGGCCGCCGGGGTGAGGCCCGGGTCGGCGGAGGGGGTGCGGCTCTCGCCGGGGAGCGCCGCTGTCACGGCCTCCGCGAGCCGGTCCGGGTCGATTCCGGCCCGGTCCAGCAGTGCGCGGGAGGGGTGGGTCCGGGTTGCGGCCCACAGCAGGTACTCGGTGTCCAGATCCGCGCTGCCGTCCTGCTGGGCGCGGGACGCGGCCCGTACGAGCAACTCGTGCGCGGAGTCGGTGAGCAGCCGTCCGACGGGCGCTCGCCACGCCGTGGGCGGTGCGGAGAGCGACGAGGCGCCGAGAACGGCTGACCGGACGAACCTGTCGAGCAGGTCGGAGAACGGGTCGGCGCCACCGGTGGAGCCGAAGGGCGACGTGGTCATGTGTATGCCTCCGCTGCCGCGGACCTGTGCCCTGGCGGGGTTCGCTCCGCTCCACTACAACAGCAGCACCCGTGGCCCGCAAAAGGGATGAATCGCGCGGCAACCGAGGAACGAATTTAACCGAGTCACATTTTCTCTGGTACGGTCGTCGCATGGCCGAACACCCC
Source organism: Streptomyces sp. CA-250714 (assembly GCF_050936705.1). NCBI lineage: Bacteria > Bacillati > Actinomycetota > Actinomycetes > Kitasatosporales > Streptomycetaceae > Streptomyces > Streptomyces sp. CA-250714. The sequence goes on from NZ_JBNJMI010000001.1 coordinate 1,316,722, forward strand.
GCAGGGCTGCGCGAACGCAAGCGGCAACGCACCTACAAGGCGATCTCCGACGCGGCCGTGACGCTCTTCCTGGACAAGGGCTTCGACGCCGTCTCCGTCTCCGAGATCGCCGAGGCCGCCGAGGTCTCCAAACCCACCCTCTTCCGCTACTTCCCCGCCAAGGAGGACATGGCCCTCTACCGCTTCGCCGACCACGAGGACGAGGCCGCCCGGGTGGTCGCCGGACGCGGCGAGGGGGTGCGGCCCCTCGCCGCGCTGGAGGACCACTTCCTGGCCCGGCTGGAAGCCCACGACCCGGTCACCGGGCTCTGCGACGCACCCGAGGTGCTCGCCTTCCACCGGCTGCTGTACGGCACCCCGAGCCTGGTCGCCCGGCTGCATTCCTACACCGCGCGCTCCGAGGAGGCGCTGGCCGCCGAACTGGAGAAGGCCGCCCCGGCAGGCAGCGTGCCCCCCACGCTGACGGCACGACTGGCAGCCGGCCAGATCGTGACGTCCCAGCGGGTGCTGGCGACAGCCAACTGGCAGCGCATCGCACAGGGCGCGAGCGCCGACAGCGTGCTCGATGACGCCCGCCGCGACGCCCGGCACGCCTTCGCACTGCTGCGCACCGGACTGGCGCCGTTCGCCTGACCACAACCGATCACCGCCCGCAAGGGAAGAAGCACCGCCCGCAAGGGAAGAAGGGAGCACCGCACCATGCCGGGGGAAGAGACCGCCGAGGGGGAAGCCCTCCAGGCGGAACTGGCCGCGGAGCGCGCCTACACCGACCGCTGCCGCGCCACGCTGGACCGTACGAACGTCGCAGCACAGCACCGGGTACTGGAGGGCGCCGGGGTACTGACCGGACAGCACTCCGGCGAGTCGGCCGGCGAGGGAGTGGCGGGTGACGGGGCCAGTGCGGAGGCGCTGGGCCGCTATCTGCGCAGCTACACCAAGGAGTTGCGGGAGGAGCCGGACGGGCCGCCGTTCTTCGGCCGGCTCGACTTCGGCGACGACGGCCCCGGTGGCGAGGAAGCCGGCGAACACCGCGGACAGCGCTACTACATCGGCCGCCGCCGCGTCAGCGAACACCCATCGGCGCCGCCGCTGGTGCTGGACTGGCGCGCCCCGGTCGCGCGGGCCTTCTACCAGGCGACCGCGGCGGACCCGCAAGGCGTCCGCTCCCGGCGCCGGTTCGGCTGGGCACCCGGCGGCACAGGAACGGCCGAGGACCTGACAGGGCTGGAGGACGAAAATCTGGTAAGCGCGGCACAGGACGGGCCGGCGACAGCCGGATCGGCGCTCGCCTCCAGCATCGTCGCCGGCGAGATCGAACGCCCGCGGGTCGGGCCGATGCGCGACATCGTCGCCACCATCCAGCCCGAACAGGACGATCTGGTGCGCTCGGGCCCCGACAGCTCCCTCTGCGTCCAGGGCGCACCCGGCACCGGAAAGACCGCCGTCGGACTGCACCGCGCCGCGTATCTGCTCTACACCCACCCGCGCCGGATCGAGCGCGGCGGCATGCTCGTCGTCGGCCCCAACCAGGCGTTCCTCGGCTACATCTCCGCCGTACTGCCCGCCCTGGGCGAGGTGGGCGTGCGCCAGTGCACGGTGCGGGATCTGCTGCCGGACCACCCGGTACGGGAGCAGGACAGCCCGGAGGCGGTGGAGCTGAAGCACAGCGCGGCAATGGCGACCGTGCTGCGGCGTGCTCTCTACGCGCGCGTGCGGCTGCCGGACGGGCCGGTGGCGGTGCCGGAAGGCTCGTACCGCTGGCGGCTCGACGAGGAGGACCTGCGCGCCGTCGTCGAGGAGACCCTGGCGCAGCAGCCGCCGTACGAGGTGGGCAGGGAGCGGGTACGGGCGCGTACTGTGGCGCTGCTGCGCGACCAGGCCGAGCGCCGCGCCGGTCCGCCCGGCGGCGAATGGCTGCGCCGGATGGGCAGGAAGAAGGAGCTCACCGGGTTTCTCGACGCCGTCTGGCCGCGGACGAAACCGGAGGAGGCCGTCGCCGAACTGCTGGGCGACGCGGGTGTGTTGGCCCGGGCGGCCGACGGGTTGCTGGACGAGGACGAACAGCACGTGCTGCTGTGGCAGGGGCGGCGCCCCAGGTCGCCGCGTACGGCACGCTGGTCGGAGGCGGATGTGCTGCTGCTTGACGAGGTGGCCGGGCTGATCGCCCACCCCGAGGAGAGCTACCGGCATGTGGTGGTGGACGAGGCGCAGGACCTCTCCCCCATGCAGTGCCGCGTCCTCGCCCGCCGCAGCCGCTTCGGCTCGCTGACCGTGCTGGGCGACCTGGCCCAGGGCACCACGCCCTGGGCGGCCCGCGACTGGCCGGAGCAACTGGCACACCTCGGCGCACCTGACGCGGCCGTCACCCCGCTGACCACCGGCTTCCGGGTACCGTCCGAACTGCTGGCGGTGGCCAACCGGTTGCTGGGCTCGCTCGGGGTGCGGGTACCGCCCGCGCGGTCGCTGCGTACGGGCGGGGAACTGGAGACGGTGCGGGTGCCGACGGCCGCCGGGCTGAGGGGGGCCGTACCGGAGCGGGTCGCCGCGGCCCTCGGCCGGGAGGGCTCGGTCGGGGTGATCGCGGCCGGTGAGCGGGTCGCTCAGGTGCGCGGGGCGCTGGAGGCCGCCGGGATCGCGGCCGGAACACCGGGGGGCGGTGGGGAGTTGGCGCGGGTCACCGTGGTGAGCGCCGAGCTGGCCAAGGGCCTGGAGTACGACCACGTGGTACTGGTGGAACCCGCCGAGATAGCGAACAGCGGGCCGCGCGGACTCCAGCGCCTCTACGTCGCGCTCACCCGCGCGGTGTCACGGTTGGAGATCCTGCACGCGGCCGGGCTACCCGAAGCCATGCGTGACTGACGCGGCACGGGCGGGGGGACGGGCGGGCGCCGCGAGGTCACGGAGCCAGTCGGGCTGATCGGCGATCTCCAGCAGGAGAAGCAGCCGGGTGAGCGGGTGGTCGCAACTGAGGCCATCGTCCGCCAGGTCCGCAGAGGCGGGGAATTGGGCGCCTGGTGTAGTCACTGGGACTCCTGTAGACGGACGGAAGATCGCGAACTCCATTGTCCACTGGTGCAGTTGAGCGGCTCTGAGGGCCGCGGGTGGAGTACGACGGGCATTGTCGCGGCTGTGCACTTACTTCTGCAAGTACATCTGCAAGTACATCTGCAATCACGCTCGGCTGTGAGACGCTTCCAGACGTCGCAACCGCTCACGGGGGACGCAAAGTGACGTAGGGAGAGACGTACATGCAGATCGAGAACGGCATCGAGGCCACGAAGATCGAAGGTGCTGTCTGGCGCAAGAGCCGCCGCAGCAACCCGAACGGCAACTGTGTCGAGGTCGCCACTCTTCCGGGACAGGGAGTCGCCGTCCGCAACTCCCGCTTCCCGTCGGGTCCTGCCCTGGTCTACACGCCCGCCGAGATCGCGGCCTTCGTCCAGGGCGCCAAGGACGGCGACTTCGACGACCTGCTGGACGCTCAGAGCTGACCGCCCCCACGGCGGTTGACCTCAGCTCAGCCGTAGTTCTCAACTCAACGCCGTAGTTCACAACAAAGCAGCACCGGGCACCGCCGCCACACGACACGGACGTGTGGCGGCGGTTCACCTGTGCTGGTTCAGGTCCCCGGCACCAGCCCGCGAAATCCGGCCGTGTAACCGGTATGGCTGTACGCTCGATCGGCCGAATGGGACACTGAGCATCCGTACAGTCACTCAGGGAAGCAAGGCGGGGCCCGATGGGAGCACAGCCGCGACGCGAGGCGTCGCCCGGACGCATCCTGGACTACCCCAGGGGTGGACCCACGATCCTGCGCATCGTCCTGGGCACCCAACTGCGTCGGCTGCGCGAGGAGCGGGGCATCACCCGCGAGGCGGCGGGAGAGGCGATCCGCGGCTCCCACGCCAAGATCAGCCGCCTGGAGCTGGGCCGCGTCGGCTGCAAGGAGCGCGACGTCGCCGATCTGTTGACGCTGTACGAGGTGTGGGACCAGCAGGAGCGCGAGGAGTATCTGGAGCTTGCCCGGCAGGCGGGCTCACCGGGCTGGTGGCAGAAGTACAACGACGTGATGTCGCCGTGGTTCGACCGGCTGCTCGGCCTGGAAGAGGCCGCCGCCATGATCCGCACGTACGAGGTGCAGTTCGTGCCCGGCCTCCTCCAGACCCGTGACTACGCGCGCGAGGTCATCCGGCTCGGCCATCCCCGGGACGACAGCCGGCGCAGCGAGCGCCGTATCGAACTGCGCATGGAGCGCCAGGGGATCCTCGACAAGCCGCACTCACCGCGGCTGTGGGCCGTGATGGACGAGGCGGCCCTGCGTCGCCCGCTGGGTTCGCCGCAGGTGATGCGCGCTCAGCTGGAGCGGCTCATCGAAGCCACCGAGCAGCCCAACATCACCTTGCAGATCGCCCCGTTCAGCATGGGCGGGCTCGCCGCGGCGGGCGGCCCGGTCACCATCCTGCGCTTCCTGGAGCCCGATCTCCCCGACATCGTCTACCTCGAACAGCTGACCTCCTCCCTCTACTTGGAGAAGCGCGAGGAGGTCGAGGGCTATCTGGTGGTCATGGACCGGCTGTGCGCCATGGCCGAACCTCCCGCCAGGACAGCCGCGTTCCTGGAGAAGTTGCTGACCGAGTACTGAGCACCCAGGGCACGTACGCGCATCGGACGACTTCCGGGTCGTAGGGACCGGCGGAGAAGTTCATCCGAAAGGATGGGAACCGCCGGCCCGTCGACTACGGCTTCCGTCCTACGCCGCCGAACTCGAACCAGGTCTCGTCCTCCAGCTGGCGCGCGCACAGATCGGAGTCGGGGCGCCAGTCGTTGAGCTCGACCAGGCCCGGTTCCAGCAGTTCGAGCCCCTCGAAGTACGGCTCCACGTCCTGGGGTTCGCGCACCCGGCCCCAGTTGCCGTTGGTGCTGGTGTTCATGAAATCGGTGACGAAGTCGCGGGTCTCCTTGTCGTGGCTCACCAGCTGGTTGAGGACCACGAAGCTGCCCGAGGGCACCCGCTCCACGGCGCGGCGTACGACGGCGGCCGGGTCGGAGTCGTCGGGGATGCAGTGCATCACCGAGATGAAGAGCAGCGCGACGGGCTGGGAGAGATCGAGCAGCCGGCCCACCTCGGGGCTGCCGAAGATCGTTTCGGTGTCGCGCATATCGGCCTGAATCACCGCCGTGTTGGCGTTCTCCTCCAGCAGCGCCCGGCCGTGGGCGAGCACGATGGGGTCGTTGTCGACGTAGACGACGCGGGATTCCGGGTCAGCGCGCTGTGCGACCTGGTGGACGTTGTCCTGGGTGGGCAGGCCGGAGCCGTGGTCGAGGAACTGGCGGATGCCGTAGTCCTCGGCCAGGATGCGCACGACCCGCTGGAGGAACCGGCGGTTGTTCCGGGCGAGGGCCCGGGTACGCGGCACCTTCTCGTCCAGCGCCGCGACGGCCTCGCGGTCGACGGCGTAGTTGTCCTTGCCGCCCAGGTAGTGGTCGTACATCCGGGCCACGCTCGGGACCGTGATGTCCACCCCGTGCGCCCCGTTACCGGTCGTCTCTTCCCGCATGTGTGCCCCACTGTGTTCAACCGGCGCACCGCACGCCGACCCGCGCGATCGCCTGCCCAAGCCGGAAGCATGCCACGGCGATCGGGTCCGGACCAACGTCAAGTGGCTTTTGCACAACGGAAATTGACGCGGCACGGGGTACAGAACGGGAGGACCCGGGAGGGTTGCGGCGCGGCGCCAGCCGAGCCCAGTGAACAGCCTCCTGGGAGCTCCGAACACCCCTGCGAAACTGGCTCGCGCCTGCGAAACAGGCTCGGCGGTGACAGCGAGTGATCAGCCGGACCTGACGGTCACAGCACGCTGGTCGCGCCGAGTTCGGCCCAGACGACACGGCCACAGCCGGCACCGTGCGCCGAGACACCCCAGCGCTGGGCGAGGGCGCCGACGAGCTGGAGACCGCGGCCGTTCACCTCGTCCGAGGTCGCGCTGCGGGCCTGCGGCGCGCAGCTCTGCGTCCCCTCGTCGGTGACCTCTATCCGCAGCCGTTCGCCGTCGAGGTGGATGCGGCACCTGATGCGGATGGTGTCCGTGTGCAGTACGGCGTTGGTGACGAACTCGGAGATCACCAGCTGTGCGGTGTGGCCGAGTTCCTCGGGAAAGCCCCAGTGCTGCAACCGGCTGCGGAGCCGGGCGCGGGCCCGGGCGACCGACGAGGTGTGAGCGGGGAGCTCGAACCCCTCCTGACGCGATTCGACGGCCGGAGCGGCCGACGGTGCGGGCAAGGAGAGCTGCGCAGGGGGATACGAGGAGGCCACGGATGAACGCCTTCCGTCTACCTGTGAGGGGAGTGGACGGCTGCCGGGAAATGCTCCGCACAGGGCCCGAGACGGCCGGCGCACGCGAACACCCGGGGGGCCGCTGCCGACGGGCCCTCCGGTGACTCGAGCGACGCTGTGCGGCTCCAGTGCCGGAGCCTCATGAGCTGGGTCACGCTCTTCACTATGCGCAGCATCTTTCACAGATGGCAAGGGCCGTTCTGCAATTCGCAGAATCGCACGGGCAGTATGGCTGCTGCATGGGAGCCATGGCACACTGCTGACGCCAGGGTCCGCCAGGGGAGGCAGTCAAGGAGGCAGTAGTGGCCGAGGCTCGTTCCGCACCGACTGTGGGGCAGATAGTGCTCGGTCTACGTCTGCGCGACCTCCGCGAGCGGGCGGGTTGTTCCTTCGCCGAAGCCGCGTACGCACTCAGTGTCAACACGACCACGGTGCGTCGTATGGAGAAGGCGGAGGTCGGTCTCAAGCCACCGTACGTCGAGAAGCTGCTGCGCATGTACGGGCTCTCCGATGAGGAGACTGCCTCGTTCCTGTCCCTGGTGGACGAGGCGAACCGGCCCGGCTGGTGGCACAGCTTCCGTGACGTACTGCCCTCCTGGTTCAGCCTCTACGTGAGTCTGGAGGGCGAGGCCAGCCTGATCAGGGCCTACGAGCCACACTGCGTCCCGGGGCTGCTACAGACCGAGGAGTATGCGCGCGCTCTGCTGCGCACCGGATTCCCCTCGGCCGACGAGGAGGAACTGGATCGTCGGGTCCAACTGCGGATGGGGCGCCAGCGGCTCCTCCAGGACCCCGACGCGCCGGTCCTCTGGGCCGTACTCGACGAGCAGGTGCTGCGTCGGCATGTGGGCTCGCCCGCGGTGATGCGGGAGCAGATCGACCGGCTCATCGAGCTGTCCAAGCAGCAGAACATCACGCTGCAGATCATCCCGTTCACCTCAGGTGCGCACCCCGGCATGTTCGGGCCCTTCCAGCTCTTCCGTTTCGAGATTCCGGAACTCCCGGACATCGTCTACACGGAGAGCCTGACGGGCGCCACGTACCTGGACCAGCGTCCGGACACCGCCGCTTATTTGGAGGTGCTGGACCGTATGGGCGCGCAAGCCGCGCCGGTACCACACACCGAGGCTGTCCTCGGTGAGATCCGCAAGGAGTTCTGAAGCATGGGTCATTCAGGCCACCCCCCACACATATACAACGGCATGCCTGCGAAGCACCTCGGTACCGAGGGCTGGCAGAAGCCCTGGAGCGGCACCAACGGCGGCAGTTGCGTCGAAGCGATGAAGCTCGGCGACGGCCGGGTCGCGCTGCGTCAGTCGACCGACCCGGAAGGTCCGGCGCTGATCTACACCACCCACGAGTTCGAGACCTTCCTCCGGGGCGCGAAGCAGGGCGTGGCCGACTTCCTGCTGGCCTCCGACTGACGGCACCGCCACGACCTGGACCCGGAGAACGGAGAGGCGGCATGACCGCAGAGGGGAACTTCCCCGGCATCGATACGACCAAGCCGCACTCGGCCCGGATGTACGACTACTACCTCGGGGGAAAGACCCACTACGAGGTGGACGTACAGGCTGCCGAGGCGGTCATCGCGACCGTGCCGTTCGCCGGGGCCATGGCGCGTGCGAACCGGGACTTCATGATCCGGGCCACCCGGTGGCTGGCGGCCGAGGCGGGGGTGCGGCAGTTCCTCGACATCGGCAGCGGCATCCCGACCGAGCCCAACCTCCACCAGGTGGCACAGTCGGTGGCCCCGGAAGCCCGGGTCGTCTACACCGACAGCGACCCGATCGTGCTGCAGTACGCACAGGCACTGCTGCACAGCACGCCAGAGGGCCGCACCGCCTACCTCCAGGCGGACGCCACCAAGCCGCAGTCCATCGTCGACTCCGATGAACTGCACGCCACGATCGACCTGGGCAGCCCGGTGGCCCTCTCGGTCAACGCGCTCTTCCACTTCGTCCCCGACGAGTTGGGGCCGTACGAGATCCTCTCCGGTCTGCTGGAGCGGCTGCCCTCCGGCAGCTATCTGTGTCTCTCGCACGCCACGTCGGAGATCGGGGATCCGACGCTGGAGGCGCTGGGCCGTGAGGTGGAGGAGATCTACGCGAAGGGCGGCACCACGCTCCGGCTGCGCAACCGCGCCGAGATCAGCCGTTTCTTCGACCGGCTGGAGCTGGTGGAACCGGGCATGGTGATGGCACACGAGTGGCGCCCGGAGCCCGGCCGGGCCACCGAGCTCGAAGACGGCCGTCCCAGCATGCTCGCCGGTGTGGCCCGCAAGCCCTGACCAGGACCACGACAGGAAACACCAAGGGGGAACCGCGATGTCCGAGCGGGACGGCGCACCGCCGATCGACACGGCCAAACCGCACTCCGCGCGCATGTACGACTACTACCTCGGGGGCAAGACCCACTACGAGGCGGATGTGCGGGCTGCCGAGGCAGTGGTCGCCAGGCTGCCGGAGATCGTCACCGCGGCCCGCGCCAACCGGGACTTCATGGTCCGGGTCACCCGCACCCTGGCGGCCGAGTACGGCGTGCGGCAGTTCCTGGACATCGGCAGCGGCATCCCCACCGAACCCAACCTCCACCAGGTGGCACAGTCGGTGGCCCCGGAAGCCCGGGTCGTCTACACCGACAACGATCCCATCGTGCTCCAGTACGCACAGGCACTGCTGCACAGCACATCGGAGGGCCGCACCACCTATCTGCACGCCGATGTGACCCGGCCCGAGAGCGTGCTGGAGGCGGCCGAACTGCACGACACGCTCGATCTGGAGCTCCCCGTAGCCGTCTCGGTCAACGCGCTCGTCCACTTCATCCCGGACGAGCAGGGCCCCGAGCGGATACTGCGCACACTGCTCGACCGCCTCGCGCCCGGCAGCTTCCTGTCGCTCAGCCACGGCATCGCCGATGTGCCGGACCAGGAGAGCGCCGATCGGATCAACGCGGTCGTCGACATCTACAAGCGGAGCGGCACGGTCCTGGTGCCCCGGGGCCGTACGCAGGTAGCCGGGTTCTTCGACGGACTGGAGCTGCTCGATCCCGGTATCACCCAGGCCCATCTGTGGCGCCCGGACACCGACCCCGACGGCGGACTGCCCAAGGGCACCCTGACGTTGTACGCGGGGGTGGCGCGGAAGCCGTGACGCGGGCTCGGCCTGCGGGCCGTTGACAGGGAAGACCCCCGGAGCGACCATAAGCAAGCGCTTAGAATCGGAGCGCTCCATGCTCGCTGCCTCCGGGGATCGGACCACCGTCATGCCCTCACCCTCGCTGCTGCTCTCCCGCCGGGACCTCGAGTTCCAGCTCTACGACTGGCTGGACGTCGAGTCGCTGACCCGGCGCGCACGCTACGCGGAGCACTCCCGGGAGACCTTCGACGACGCCCTGGAGCTGAGCGAGCGGATCGCCACCCGGCACTTCGCGACGCACAACAAGAAGAACGACCAGGAGGAACCCTGGTTCGACGGTGAGCGGGTGCACACCGTCAAGGAAGTGTCCGAGGCGCTGGGGGTGTTCGCCGAGTCAGGTCTGCTGGCGGCCGCCGTGGACGAGGAGTTCGGCGGCATGGGCATGCCGCAGACCGTTGCGACCGCCTGCTTCTCGTACTTCCAGGCGGCCAACGTCGGCACATCGGCGTACCCGTTCCTCACCCTCGGCAACGCGCGCCTGCTGTGCGCACACGGCACCCGCGAACAGGTCGACACCTACGTACGGCCGATGCTCGAGGGGCGCTTCTTCGGCACCATGTGCCTGTCCGAGCCGCAGGCCGGCTCCTCGCTGGCCGATGTCACCACCCGTGCCGAGCGGCAACAGGACGGCACCTACCGGCTGTTCGGCACCAAGATGTGGATCTCCGGCGGCGACCACGAGCTGTCCGAGAACATCGTCCACCTCGTGCTCGCCCGCGTCCCCGGTGGCCCGGCGGGCGTCAAGGGGCTCTCGCTGTTCATCGTCCCCAAGTACCTGGTCGAGCCGGACGGCACGCTCGGTGAGCGCAACGACGTGGTGGTGGCCGGGCTCAATCACAAGATGGGCTACCGGGGCACCACCAACACGCTGCTCAACTTCGGTGAGGGCGTACACCACCGCCCCGGCGGTGAACCGGGCGCGGTGGGCCAGTTGGTGGGCGAGGAGCACCGCGGACTGGCGTATATGTTCCACATGATGAACGGCGCCCGCATCGGCGTCGGCGCGGGCGCGATGGCGCTGGGCTACACCGGCTACCTCAAGTCCCTCGCCTACGCCCGCGAACGGCCGCAGGGCCGGCCGCTGACGGCGGGCGGCAAGGACGCCACGGCGCCCCAGGTCCCGATCGTCGAGCACACCGACGTACGCCGGATGCTGCTCGCCCAGAAGTCGTATGTGGAGGGCGCGCTGGGGCTGCTGCTGTACTGCTCCCGGCTGGTGGACGAGCAGCGCTCGGCCGCCACCGAGGAGGAGCGGGCACGGGCCGGGCTGCTGCTGGACGTACTGACGCCGATCGCCAAGAGCTGGCCGTCGCAGTGGTGCCTGGAGGCCAACAGCCTCGCCATCCAGGTGCACGGCGGATACGGCTACACCCGCGAGTACGACGTCGAGCAGCACTACCGCGACAACCGCCTCAACCCCATCCACGAGGGCACCCACGGCATCCAGGGACTGGACCTGCTGGGCCGCAAGGTGGTGCAGGACGGCGGGGCCGGACTGCGGGCGCTGGGTGACGCCGTACAGGAGACGCTCCAGCGCGCCGTAGCGGCGGGCGGCGAGGCCGCCGAGCTGGCGGCGACGCTGCGCGCGTACTGGGAGCGGGTCACCGCGGTGACGGGAGGGCTGTGGGGCGGTGGCGATCCGGCGGTGGCGCTGGCGAATTCGACGGCCTATCTGGAGGCCGTCGGGCACGTGGTGGTGGCGTGGATCTGGCTGGGACAGTTCCTCGCCACTCTGTCCAGCGGCTCGGACGCCGGGGACGATGCCTTCCTGCAGGGCAAGCGACAGGCGGCGCGGTACTTCTTCCGCGCCGAACTGCCGCGTACGGCCCCGCAGTTCGACCTGCTGGCGGCGCTGGACACCGTCGCGCTGGACACCGACCCGGACTGGCTGTGAGGGCGGCGGGACGCCGGGCGGGGCTCACTCCTCGCCCAGGTCCCGCTGCTCCAGGGGCCGGGTCGCCGGACCCTGTATGACCGAGCCGTCGGTGCCGAACCGCGAGCCGTGGCACGGGCATTCCCACGCCGACTCCGCGTCGTTGAACCGCACCAGGCAGCCCAGGTGCGTACAGCGCGGCGAGACGGCGCGCAGCTCGCCCTCGGTCGTGCGATGCACCGCGCAGCGCCGTCCCCGCACCCGCACGATGGCTCCGGTCCCCGGCGGGATCTCGTCCACCGAGTCGACGTAGCTGGGGCGCAGCCGGTCCCCGACGAAGCGCCGGGCCACCGCCGACTGGAGGCGCAGCAGCGCGGGCGCCTCACGGGGCCGCAGCCGCACCGGGTCGTACAGCCGTGCCCACGGCGGCAGCGGCGCACCGGTGACGTGCGCGGCCAGCAGTTGCCCGGCCAGCACACCGGAGCTCATCCCCCAGCCGCCGAAGCCGGTGGCGACGTAGACGTGCTGGGTGCCCGCGTGGAAGCGGCCGATGTAGGGCACGCGGTCGGTGGTCTCGTTGTCCTGGGTGGCCCAGCGGTGGGCGAGCCGGGCGTTGGGGAAGCGCTCGTACGTCCAGGCCGCCAGCCGCTCGTAGCGGGCGCCGACCGAACCGATGCCCGGCATCCCGGGGGTGAACTTCTCCCCCGTGACGATCAGCAGCCGCCGCCCCGTACCGAAGGGGTAGGGCGCGGTGCGTACCGAGCGGGTGCCGCGCTCCGGTGAGAGGTAGGTGCCGCCGGGGTCCTCGTCCTCGGGCAGCAGCGCGGAGATGACCAGCTCCCGGCGCGGCTCCAGCCGGGAGAACATCAGCGCCCTGTCGAAGACCGGGTAGTGGGTGGCCACCACCACGTCGCGGGCGACGACCTCGCCCCCGTTCTCCGCGCCGAGCAGGCACGGCTCTCCCTCGTCGAGCGCGACGATGCGGGTGCGCTCGAACAGCAGCCCGCCGTGCCGGTAGATGTCGTCCGCCAGGGCCAGCAGGTATTTGCGCGGGTGGAACTGCGCCTGGTTCTCGACGCGTACGGCAGCGCGCACCCCGAAGGGCAGCCCGGTGTCGGTGGTGAACGAGGCGGCCAGCCCGGCCTCGGCTGCCGCTTCCGCCTCGGCACGCACCTCGTCCACATGGTCCGCCGACTCGACGTACGTGTAGGCGGGCACCCGTTCCAGCTCGCAGTCGACGCCCAACTGCTCGCTGACGGCGGTCAGATGGTCGACGGCGCCCTGCTGCGAGGCGGCGTAGAGCCGTGCCTCCTCCGCACCCCGGTTGGCCCGCAGCCAGCTGTAGGTGAGCCCGTGCAGCGCGGAGAGCTTGGCCGTGGTGTGCCCGGTGACGCCGGCCGCCAGCCGGTCGGACTCCAGCACGGCGACGCTGCGGCCCGCGCGGGCCAGCTCCCAGGCCGCCGAGAGGCCCGCGATGCCGCCGCCCACCACGGCGACGTCGACCTCGATCCGGCTGTCGGGCGGCAGTGGAGGGCACGGTGCTCCCGCCGCCGAGAGCATCCAGTAGGACTCGTATCCGACGGGCAGTGTCGTCACCACTGCCTCCTTTCAGAGGCCCTTCAGCCGCGGCTCGTCGTACCTGTGGTTCCCGCTGGCACGCCGCTCACCCCCGACGATCCTCTGGCATATCGCCTGGATTCGGCTGAAAAAACGCTTCGCCGAAGGGTTTCCCGCAGCGGAATTCCACCAACTCCTCCCCCGCGCCACGGTGTGGGCGCTACGGTGTGTGCGCGCGGGGACGGTCGGTTGTTTGCTGCACGCCGGGAGGGTTCCGCGATGGGCGACAAAGCGCACCTGACGCCTGTGCACCACCTCGAAGAGCTGCTGGCCCGCGCCCAGAATCCCTTCGATGTCCGCGACGAGGTGCTCGACCGGCTACGCAGCGCTGTGATGTTCCAGGTCGAGCTGTACGGCTGGCGGCACCGCAATTCCCCGCTGCCCGCGCTGCGATGCAGCAGTTTCCGCCATGTCTTCCTGCTCGCCGACGGCAGCAGCCTGCTGTTGTGGGAGCTGTGCTACGACAGCCCCGACGGTGCGGGCGAGTTGCACGAGGTGTACGACGACGCGGAGGCGCTGCGCCGCTCCGAACGCCGGGTGCACCGCCGGATGGGCGAGGAGGGCGAACCGGACGGCGCGGGCCGCGGGTCGCTCTCGTTCGACTTCCTCACCGGAGCTCCTGGTACGGCCTATCCGCGCCGCGAGTACCCGGAGGGCGACTCGGCCGAGCACGCCCGCAGGCTGCTGCGCCGGGCGGAGAACTCCGACCGGCCGGGCGAGGAGACGCTGCGGCTGCTCTCCTCGGCGCTCGGGCACCACATCATGCACGTTCCCGGGCCACGGGTGCACGCCGACGACTGCCAGGTGTGGTGCTCGGTCTACGAGCACGCCTTTCTGCTCGCCGACGGCACCGAGGTCAGCCTGTACGAGCTGGAGCACAACATGACCGGCAGCGGTCGGCTGGCGTGCGAGGTGTATCTGGACGAGTCCGTGGCCGACCAGGCAGCACATCGCCTCGCGAGGGAGCGGGGCTTGGACCTGTAAATCCCGGGCCACGGTTCCGTGGGCCGCTGACCAGCGAATCAACGGAGGTACCCCCCATGTCCATACGTGGACGCCACCGCCGCTATCAGCCACGCGCCGTCTCGCGCGCCACCTTGAAGGTGACCGCGGGCGGCGCGGGGATAGCCATGCCCCTCGTCGGGGCCCAAGTCGCAGAGGCAGCGCCCACAGACGTGTGGGACAAGGTCGCCGAGTGCGAGAGCAGCGGCAACTGGAGCATCAACACCGGCAACGGCTTCTTCGGCGGGCTCCAGTTCACCCAGAGCACCTGGGAGGCATACGGCGGTACTGCTTACGCCGCGCGGGCCGACCTGGCCACCAAGGCCCAGCAGATAGCGATAGCCGAGAAGGTACTGAAGGGCCAGGGGCCGGGCGCCTGGCCCAACTGCGGGCCCCGGGCGGGGCTTTCGCGCGGCGACGCGGATCCTGGCGGCGCCCCTGCGGGCGGTTCGCGGGCCGGTGCCGGGCAGTCGGGTGACAAGGCCGAGAAGTCGGACTCGGAGCAGTCGCAAGCGGAGAAAGCCAGGGCGGAGCAGGCTCGGGCGGCGAAGGCCAAGGCGGACCGGGCCAGAGCCGAACGCAGCAAGAAGCAGACCACTTACGAGGTGGTCAGCGGCGACACTCTCTCCAGCATCGCCGATGAGCTGGGCCTCTCGGGTGGCTGGCGCTCGCTCTACGACGGGAACCGCGCCACTATCGGCGACGACGCGGACCTCATCATGCCCGGCCAGCGGCTGAGCGTGACCGGCGCCCCGCAGGGCGAGGAGCGCGAGAAGTCACAGCCCACCAGGTCCGAACGCCCCGCCAAGACACCGTCGTCGCAGCAGCAGGCGCCGCAGAAGCAGGCCCCCAAGACGCAGCCGAAGCCGGCGCCGAAACCGGCCGCTCCGAAACCGGCCCCCAAGCACAGGGCCCCCTCCTCCGCCGCCACCGCGCCGGTCGCCGGCGTCAGCCCCGGCACCCCGTACGGTGCGTCGGGCGGCAGCTGGTCCTCCGGCTACCACACAGGCGTCGACTTCCCTGTCGGCACCGGCACTCCCGTCAAGTCCGTCACCAACGGCACGGTCGTCTCCGCGGGTTGGGGCGGCGCCTACGGGTACGAGGTGGTGGTGCGGCACAAGGACGGCAAGTACAGCCAGTACGGCCATCTGTCGGCCATCTCGGTGCGCTCCGGGCAGGCTGTCGAGACGGGGCAGCAACTCGGCCGCTCCGGGTCGACGGGCAACTCGTCAGGGCCCCATCTGCACTTCGAGGTCCGCACCGGCCCGGCCTACGGCAGCGACATCAATCCGCTGACGTATCTGCGGGCGCACGGAGTGCGGATCTAAGGAGCCGTACCGCCCCGGGCGACGGCCATCTGGTCCAGTTCGACCGTACGGTCGCACCAGCGCTCCAGCAGTGTGCGGTCGTGGCCGACGGCCAGCAGTGCCGCGCCGGAGTGCTGCCGGTAGTCCTCCACCACGGCGACGAGCGCCGCCGTGGTGGAGGCGTCCAGCATCGCGGTCATCTCGTCGCAGACCAGCACCCGGGGCCGCAGCGCCAACGCCCGTGCCACACAGGCGCGTTGCAGCTGTCCGTCGCTCACCTCGTGCGGGCGGCGGCCGAGCAGTTCGTCGCCGAGTCCGACAGCGTCCGCCAGCTGCGCGACGCGCTCCGCCGCCTCGGCGCGGCGCCCCGTGGCGCGCAGCGGTTCGGCGATCAGCGCGGCGAGGGTGAGCCGGGGGTCGGCGGCGAGCCGGGGCTGCTGGAAGACGACGCCGACAGCGGTGCGCTGGGCACGCGGAGCCCGGTGCCGCCAGCCACGGGCCGGTTCGCCGCCGAGCCGAACGGTGCCCGCGTACGGGCGGTGCAGCAGTGCCGCGACCTTGGCCAGGGTGGACTTGCCGCAGCCGCTCGGTCCCAGCAGACCCACCGCCTCGCCCTCGCACACGGTCAGCGAGACCTCGCGCAGCACGGGTGCGCGCCGCTCGTACCCCGCGGTGATGTCGCGCAGCTCCAGCGCGGGGTGGTGCGCCGCGGTCATACGCCGCTCCCCTCGCACACGTCGGCGGAGGGGCGGCCGGCTGCGACCGGATGGTGGCAGGCCACCCCGTCGGTCGGTACGGGCAGCTGGGCGCACTCGGCGCTCGCGCGGGTGCAGCGGGGTGCGAACGCGCAACCGTCCGGGAGGTCGCCCAGCTCGGGCGGCATACCGGGAATGGGGGTGAACGCGCGCTCGGGCAGTGCCGCCAGCAGTCCGCGGGCGTAGGGGTGGCGAGGGCCGGGCTCGCCGAAGAAGTCCCGCGCTTCGGCCAGTTCGACGACGCGGCCCGCGTACATCACCGCCACCCGGTCGGCTACGCGCTCGGCCGCCGCCAGATCGTGGGTGATCAGCAGCAGGCCCCGGCCGTCGTCCGTGTGGGTGCGCAGCTCGTCCACGGTGCGCTGCACCAGGTCGCGGTCGAGTCCGGTGGTCGGTTCGTCGGCGAGCAGCAGTGGTGCGTCGCCGACCAGCGCCAGCGCGGTGGCGGCCCGCTGGGCGAGCCCGCCGGAGAGCTGGTGCGGATAGCGGTCGAGATGGTCCGCGGGGAAGGCGGCCCGGGCGGCTGCCGCAAGTGTCGCCTCGGCCAGTTCCTTGCCCCGCACCCCGCGCAGCTCCCGTACCGTCTCGGCGAGTTGGGAGCGCACTGTGCGGACGGGGGTCAGATGGGCCGCCGGGCTCTGCGGTACGAGACCGATGAGCCGTCCGCGCACCGTGCGGGCGAGGGTGGCCTCGTCGGCGGCCGGCAGATCGAGCCCGGTGTCCTGCCCGGGGCCGTACAGCAGCGCGCTGCCGCTGGTGCTGGCGTTGGCCGGGAGCAGCCCCAGCAGTGCGGAGGCGAGCACCGACTTGCCGCAGCCGCTCTCTCCCACCAGCGCCAGGCACTCCCCCGCCGCCAGGTCGAAGGAGACGTCGCTGACGGCGGCGATCTCGCGGCCGCGCCGCATCCGGAAGCGCACGGAAAGCTCCCGTACCCGCAGCAGTGTGCGCACGGTTGCACTCTCCCCGCTCACAGCATCAGCTCCGATCGGCGCCGCGGGTTGATCCGTTCCCGCCACACGCCCGCCAGCGACGCGATGGCGAGAGTGGGCACGATGAGGAACAGGCCGGGGAAGAGCGTGGGCCACCAGTCGCCGGCCAGCAGGGTGCCACGGGCACTCTCGATCATGTTGCCGAGGCTCGCGCGATGGGTGGGCAGTCCGAGGCCCAGGAAGGACAGCGCCGACTCGTGCCAGATGGCGTGCGGCACCATCAACACGGCCGCCAGCCCCGCCTGCGGCAGTACACCGGGCAGCAGATGGCGTACGGCGACCCGCCACCGCGAGGCGCCACCGGAGACGGCGGCGTCGATGAAGTCCCGTGAGCGCAGGGACAGCACCTCGGCACGGACGATCCGCGCGGTGGACAGCCAGTGGGTGAGCCCGACGGAGGCGACCACCGGCCAGACGCCGGGGCGGAACATCGCCACGATGAAGATGCCCAGCAGCAGATGCGGTACGGAGGAGAAGACGTCGACGACACGCATCACCATCCGGTCCACCCTGCCGCCCGCCGCACCGGCGGCCGCGCCGACGGCGGTACCGATGACGGTCGCGGCCAGCGCGGCGACCACGCCGACGAGCAGCGAGACCCGCAGCCCGTACACACAGCGCAGCAGTACGTCGCGGCCCACGTCGTCGGTGCCGAACGGGTGGGCGGGCGAGGGCGCTCGCAGCTTGGCGGCCATGTCGACGGCCTGCTCGTCCAGTGGGAACAGCAGCGGCACCAGGAGCACCGCCGCGAGCACGGCCACGAGCACCCCGGCCGAGGCACGCACCCGCAGGGCGCGGCCTGTCCCCGCTCCCCGGGTGGGGACGCCCTTGAGTACGGCGCTCACATCTCCTCCAGGGCGACGCGCGGGTCGGCCAGTCCGTACAGCAGGTCGGAGAGCAGGTTCCCGGCGAGCACCGCGACTGTGGCCAGAGTGGTGAGGGCCGCCAGCAGCGGGAAGTCCGTCGCGGTGGCGGCCTTGACGGTGGCCGAGGCGATACCGGGCCAGCTGAAGACCGTCTCCACCAGCAGTGCGCCCGTGATGAGTTCGGGCACCCGCGAGCCGACCAGTGTCAGCAGCGGCAGCAGCCCGGAGCGCAGCGCGTGCCGCAGCAGCACCGTGCGCTCGGCCAGCCCCCGTGCCCGGGCCCCGCGCGCGGCGTCCTCCTCCAGCGCGTCGCCGACGCCCTGGCGTACGTACAGCAGGAACCACGGCACCTGGGAGATGCCCAGCACCAGTGCGGGCAGGGCGAGGTGGCGCACCAGTGCGCCCGCGGTGACCAGGTCGCTGCCGGAGTCGGTGAGCCCGCCGGCCGGCAGCACGTCGAACTGGACGGCGAACAGCCAGATTCCGAGCAGCCCGATCCAGAACGGCGGTGCGGCCTCCAGGGTGTAGGCGAGCGAGGTGACCGTCCGGTCCAGGACGCCGCCCCTGCGGCGAGCCGCGGCAACGCCGAGGGCCGTACCGACGAGGACGGCGAAGGCGAAGCCCACCGCGCACAGCAGCACCGACCAGCCGAGCCGTTCACCGATGACCTGGGAGACGGGCTGCCGCAGCGAGGTGGAGTCCCCCAGATCCCCGGACAGCGCGCTGGTCAGCCAGTCCCACCAGCGCTGTGGGAACGGGCCGTCGACGTGGAGGTTGCCGCGCAGTTGGTCCAGCGTCTCCTGCGAGGCGTTGAGGCCCGCCGAGCCGGCGTACTGCTGTACGGGGTCGAAGGGCGAGGCGGCGGCAACGGCGAACACCCCGAATGTGACCGCCGCCAGCACGGGTATCGCGGCGAGCACCCGCCGCCCCACCATGCGCGCGACGGCGCGCCATCGCTGGTGCACAGCGGATTCCGCTTGTGGGCAATCGTTCCGCAGGGGCGGAACGGGTGGGCACAAGCGGGCCGCACCGGGGCGACGGCCGTACACCGCATCCTTCGGTGGGCGCCCTTCGTCTGCGGCCCGGTGGTCGGTGCTGCGCTTGCCCACCCTGCGCCTGGGGGTACCCCCTGCTCGAAGAGCTTGGGGGAGCAGACTGCCCAAGCGCAGAGGGCTGTTGAGGCGCAAACTCACTTCTCCGGCTGCCAAGCCTGGAGGTTCCACCAGGGGCCGGCGCCGATGCCGTGGTCGTGGGGTTCGACCTGGGTGGTGAGGCCGCGCCACTTGTCGTCGATGACGTACACATGGTCGATGTGGGTGAGGAAGGTGTAGCCGGGGTTCTTCGCGAGGGCCCGCTGGACCTTGTCGTAGGCGGTCTTGCGCACCTTCGCGTCGCGGCTGCGGCGGGCCACGTCCAGCTGTTCGTCCACGGTCTTGTCGCGGTAGTGGCCGAGGTTGTTCCAGCCGTCGCCGATCTGCGAGGAGTGCAGCGTCGGGTAGAGGTCGAAGTCGGGGTCGGCGGGGAAGCCGTTGCCCATCAGCATTGCGTCGTGCTTCAGCTTGGGCCGGACCACCTCGCGGCTGCCGGCCTGGACCTTGACGTCGATGCCGGCCTTCTTGGCGTCGGAGGCGTAGGCGAGGGCGTGGTCCTGGCGGAGCTTGTCGCCGGAGAAGTACCAGAGGGTGAACGCGGCGCGCTTGCCGTTCTTCTCGCGGATGCCGTCCTTGCCGGGCTTCCAGCCCGCCGCGTCGAGGATCTTCTTGGCGCGGGAGAGGTCGTGCGGGCGCTCGGTGCCCTTGGTGAACCAGGGGCTGTCGGTGGGCAGCGGGCCGTAGGCGGGCTTGCCGGCGCCGTTGAGGACGGAGGCGACCATGGCCTTGCGGTCGACGGCCAGGTCGAGGGCGCGGCGGACGGCCTTGTCCCCGGTGACGGGGTTGCCGCTGGGCAGGGTCACGGCGCGGTAGTCGGCGGTCTTGGCGCTGAAGGTGCGCTTCTCCTCGTCCTTCTCGTACGCCTTGGCCAGGTTGGGCGGGAGGATGGCACCGTCCAGGTCGCCGGAGCGCAGCCGGGTGGCGCGTACGTCGTCGTCCTCGATGACGGCGACCGTGAAGCGCTTGATCTTCGGCTTGCCGCCCCAGTAGTGCGGGTTGGCCTTGAAGCTGAGCTTTTCGCCCTTTCGCCAACTGGTGAGGACGTACGGTCCTGTGCCGACCGGCTTGGTGTTGTAGGAGCCGGTGTTGACGTCGGTCTTCGAGGCGACGGCCTGTGAGGCGATGGGCAGGACGGTGCGTTCGGCGAATGCCGCGTAGGGGTACTTGAGCCGGAAGACGACCCGGTGCTTGCCCTCGGCCCGGACACTGTCGACGGCGTCGAGCTCGCCCTTGGAGGCGTTGTTGGTCTTCTTGTCGAGGATCGTCTCGTAGGTGTAGACGACGTCCTTCGAGGTGAAGGCCTTGCCGTTGCTGAAGGTGACGCCCTTGCGCAGGTCGAAGGTGTAGGTCCGGCCGTCCTTGCTCACCTTGGGCAGGCGGGTGGCGAGTGCGGGCTTCAGGTGCATCTTGGCGTCGTGGGTGAGCAGGCCGTCGAATATCTTGGAGTTGCCCTCCTTGCCGTAGCCCAGCAGCGGGCTGAGGGTCTCCGGCTCCTGCGCCACACCTACCGTGAGGGAGTCCGTGCCGCCGCCAGGACCGGCACCCTCTCCGGGCGCGGAGCACGCGGCGGCCCCCGCGAGGACGACCGCGGCGGTCGCCATCGCGGTGGCTGTCCGTACCGTCCGGGCAGTCATCTTGTGGCACACTCCTTGTTCAACAACGATCGCTCTTGCAACCGATTCGCAATTGGCTCGATTAAATCATGGGCCTCGCGATGCGCTATGCCCCGATACCTCCCGGACGTGCTGTCAAGGCCCAGGCAAGATCCAGCCCCAGTAACGCTGTTTCCTTCCGCGCGCCGCTTCTCGGTCAGTAGCCTCATGGGCCCGACCGGAACTCCCCGGTGAATGAAGCGAGCTGGAGACCCCTCGATGGAACGTCCCCCCTGGGCCCCGCAGGGAATCGACCTCACTGTGCCGAGCGTGTCGCGGATGTACGACTACTACCTGGGCGGCTCGCACAACTTCGAGGTCGACAGGGAGACGGCACGGCAGGCGATCAAGGCGTGGCCCGGGCTTCCGAAGATCATGCAGGCGAACCGTGCCTTCATGCGCCGGGCGATCCGCTTCGCCGTCCAGGAGGGGCTCACCCAGTTCCTCGACATCGGCTCGGGCATCCCCACCTTCGGCAACGTCCACGAGGTGGCCCACGCCCTGGACCGCAGCGCACGGGTCGTCTACGTCGACAACGATCCGGTGGCCGTCGCGCACAGCCGCGCGGTGCTGGAGGGCGACAGCAGGGTCGGCATCGTCTCGGCGGACTTCCGCTCGCCGCAGGACATCCTCGAGAGCCCCGAGGTCGAGGACCTGCTGGAGTTGGACAAGCCGCTGGTGCTGATGCTCGTCGCGCTGCTGCACTTCATCGAGGACCGCGACGAACCCCGTAAGTGCGTCGCGGAGCTGGCCCGTCACCTGGCGCCCGGCAGCCTGCTGGTGCTCTCCCACGGATCCCCGGAGGGCGGACCCGTGCGCGACGGCGGCCAGGCCCTGCAGGAGGTCTACAGCACCGCGAGCGCCCCGCTGATCATCCGGTCCAAGGACGAAATCGCCCAGTTCTTCGAGGAGTTCGAGATGGTGGAGCCGGGTCTGGTCGCGCTGCCGCACTGGCGCCCCGACAGTCCCATGGAGCACGAGGACCCCGTCGTCTTCAGCGGGTTCGCCGGAGTGGGCCGTAAGGCGGGACTCGCCGCGTGACCTCCCAGGACGAGCCCGAGGAGCATAAGGGGCATTCGAGCCCGACGGCGAGCGCCACCGACGTGGCGGAGGGCGAGGACGGGCCGCGCCGCTTCGCGCGGATCTGGAGCCGCGCCATCTATCCGGCCACCCAGACCTCGCTCTCCCGCGCCGAGTTGGAGGACTTCCTCCATCCGCTGGCCGGCATGCTGGGAGAGGCGCTGCAGGCCTACCCGTTCAGCCCCGCACCCGGCCGCGAGGTCGGCGAGGTGCTGGTGAAGCAGGCGCACTGCACCAGCCCCGACGCGCTGCCGCACATCCTCGGCGTCGTCGAGTCGTATCTGGTGCTCTACGCCGGTACCCCGGGCGCGCTCGGCGTCGACGAGGCCCGCTCGCGCTGCGCGCGGCTCCAGCACGCCATCGCCGCCGGGTTCACGCTCGCCGTACAGGAGCGCACGCTGGCCGAGCAGGAAGCCCTCTCGCGGGCCGCGCTGGCCGCGCAGACGGCCGTCGAGGAGGCCCTGCACGCCTCGGAGACCAGGTTCCGCGCCGTGTTCAAGGACGCCACCATCGGCATCGGCATCGCCGATATGAACGGCCGGCTGCGCGACGCCAACGGCGCCCTCGCCAGGATGTTCGGGCACTCCGAGGAGGAGATGCGCCGCCGCAACATCAACGACTGGGTGCACCCGGACGACGCCCCGGACGTCTGGCGGCTGCACCGCGAGCTGGCCGCAGGGCGGCGCGACCACTTCCGGGTGGAGAAGCCCTACCAGCGCCCCGACGGCACCGTGCTGTGGACCAATCTGACGGTCTCCCTGCTGCGCGACGCCGAGGGCGAACCCCGCTACCAGCTCGCCCTGATGGAGGACATCACCGAGCGCCGCCTGCTGCATCTGCGGCTGCGCTACGAGGCGACCCACGACGAGCTGACCGGGCTGCCCAACCGCACCCTGTTCGCCGAGCGCCTGGACCGCATCCTGACGCCCGGCAACGGGGTGAGCAGGTTCGGGCTGTGCTATCTGGACATCGACGGTTTCAAGACGGTCAACGACAGTCTGGGGCATGCCGTGGGCGACCAGTTGCTGGTCGCGGTCGGCGAGCGTCTCCAGTCCTGCACCACAGCGCCCGCGCATCTGGTGGCCCGGATCGGGGGTGACGAATTCGCCGTGCTCATGTCCGACCCCGAGGGCACGGAGGAGGTCACCTGTCTGGCCCGGGCCCTGCTGGCGGCGCTGGCGACCCCGATCTCGGTGGACGGCCGCGAGTTGTCCGTCCGGGTCAGCATCGGCATCGTGGAGGGTGCCTCGGGGCAGCTGGAGCCGGCCGAGGTGCTGCGCAGCGCCGACATCACCATGTACCGGGCCAAGGACGCCGGCGGCAGCCGCTACGAGCTGGCCGACCCGGACTCCGAGGCCCGCGCCATAGACCGGCACAGCCTCACCAACCGGCTGCCCGCCGCGCTGGAGCGGGACGAGTTCTTCCTGGAGTACCAGCCGCTGATCCGGATGAGCGACGGCAGTGTGGACGGTGCCGAGGCGCTGGTGCGCTGGAAGCACCCGGTGCACGGGAGGCTCGGCCCGGACCGGTTCATTCCGCTGGCCGAACACACCGGTCTCATCGTGCCGTTGGGCCGCTGGGTGCTGGAGCAGGCCGTGGCCCAGACCTGCACCTGGGCGGGCGGGCAGCCGCTGCGCGTCAACGTCAACCTCTCCCCCCGGCAGCTGCACCATCCGGACCTGGTGCCGGACACCATCGCCGTACTGGAGTCGGCGGGGGTGGCGCCGTCGTCGCTGTGCCTCGAGGTCACCGAGAGCGCGCTGATCGGTGCGGACGAGGACGAGCTGAAGCCACTGTGGCAACTGGCCGAGATCGGCGTCGACATCGCGCTGGACGACTTCGGCACCGGCTACTCCAACCTGGCCAATCTGCGCAAGCTCCCGGCCACCACACTCAAACTGGACCGTTCCTTCACCCAGGGCCTCCAGCAGCACCCGGCCGACCCGGTGGATCTCACCTTCGTGGAGGGCATCGTCTCGCTCGCCCACGCGCTCGGGCTCGCCGTCACCGTCGAGGGGGTGGAGACCGAGAGCCAGGCCGACCAGCTGCGTGACCTGGGCTGCGACACGGCGCAGGGCTGGTACTACGCACGTCCGTCCTCGCCCGGCGAGTTCGCCAAGGAGTGGGCGACGGCGGGCTGACGGCCGACCGCCCCGGTGGCTAGGGAGCCAGGTCCACCGGTGGCTAGGGAGCCAGGTCCAGATGGCTCTCGAACCACTCCACCAGATCGGCCTCGACCTCGTCCCGGACGGTCTCGTTGAGGATCTCGTGCCGCGCGTCCTCGTACGCACGCCAGCTCAGATCGTGCGTGCCCAGGTAGCGAAAGTCCTCCAGCAGCTCGTGGACGAGCGTCATTCCCTGGTTGCACGGGTCCTGGTCGCCGACGGCGATATGGACCGGCAGTTCGCGCGGGATGCGGGCGAACTGCTCCGGGTCGTTGATCTTGCGGGAGCCGAGCACCCAGTCCAGGGACAGGCCCGCGCTGAACGGGAAGCCGCAGCGCTCGTCCTGGACGTAGATGTCGACCTCGACCTCGTCGCGGGAGAGCCACTCGAAACCGGTGCGGTGCTCGAAGGGGTCGTTGAAGGAGCTGAAGAGCACGGCGGTGAAGTCGGACGGTGCGTCCCTGCCCCGCTCGGCGATCTCCCGCTCCAGCTGGCGTACGGCGCCTTCGGGTTCGCATCCCGGCAGCGAGCGGAACGTGCCCGACAGTACGAGACCGGACAGCCCCTCGCCAAACTCCTGGGCGTAGTCCCGGGCGAGTTGAGAGCCCATGCTGTGACCGAAGAGGAAGAACGGGGCGTCGGAGGGCATATGGGCGCGGACCCGGTCGCCGATCTCCTTCAGATCGTCGACAGTGGCCCGCCAACCCTCGGCACCCACGGCGCCGTAGCCGCCGGTGTGGGTCGCCGTCGCCCCGTGCCCCCGGTGGTCGGAGGCGACGACGGCGTAGCCACCCGCCGTCAGCCGACGGGCGAACCGGTCGTAGCGCAGCGCGTGTTCGGCGGCGCCGTGCGCGATCTGGACCACGGCGCGTACGTCACCCTCCGGCAACCAGGTGTACGTCGCCACCGGTGTCCCGTCCGCCACGGTCGTGAAGTCGTCCCGCCGTTCCGCCACTCTCGGCCCCTCTCCCGATCGTTCCGCTGTGCTGCGGCTGCCGCTTTCGCTGTCGCGCGCGGATTACGGCGCCCGCGCGCAGGCGGTAACCGTAGCGGGAGGTGCGGTGCGCGTGAAGGAGGTGCTTGTGCAGCGGCGCCGCGCCGCAGGAGTGGTTGCCGCCGCGCATGAGTGGTTGCCGCCGCGGATGAGTCGTTGCCGCGGCGACCGGAGTTCCGCTGCCGGCCGTTCGGGGCCTTCGCCGCGATTCTCCGTTCCGCTCTTCTCGTGGCGGGCGCGCGTGCCGCGGCACAGCCGTACGACCACCCTCGTCAGCGGGGCGCCGACCGGCCGGTGTCGCCCGCCAGGCTGCTGCTCCGTCGGAACGCGGCGGCCATCGGCCTGGTGTCGCGCCCCACTTCTGGTGGGCTGCCGTCACCGCGCCGCGATGGGGCGGCGGCGCGCTCGGGGGTGGCTTGCTCGGTGCGACCCCGGACCGGCAGCGGCGGACGCTCCGCCTCGGCCTCGCCCTCCGGGTGGGCCCCGGGTGACCCCAACGGCAACGGGGTCGCCGGCCCGCGCCCTTTCCCGCGTGCCCGGGCCCGCGGCCGCGGATCGGGCCCGGCCGCAGAGCCCGGATCCGCCGCCGGACCCGGAGTCGCCGCCGAACCGGCAGTTGCCCCCGAACCCGGAGCTGCCCCCGAACCAGCAGTTGGCCCCGAGCCCGGAGCTGCTTCCGGGGCGGGCCGGGAGACCTCGCCCGGATCCTCCTCCGCGCCGGCCACGGCGGCCGCCCCCGGTCCCGTCTGCGGGCCGGTGTCCGGGGTGAGCTCGTCGTCGGGGTGGGCAGCGGGTTCGGGCGGCAGGGAGGTGTCCTGGTCGCGGGGGCGGCCCAGCACGCGCTGGGGCAGTACCGCGACGGCCTGCACTCCGCCGTAGATGTTGCTCTGCAACTGGACGACGATGCCGTGGCGGCGGGCCAGCGTGGAGACGACGTAGAGGCCGATGCGACCGTCCCGTACGAGTTCGGGGACGGCGTTACGGCCCGGCTCGGCAAGCACCGCGTTGAGCCGGTTCTGTACGCCGGGGTCCATCCCGAGCCCTCGGTCCTCGACCTCGACCGCGATCCCGGCGGTGACGCGCTGGGTACGCACCAGCACCTGGGTGTCGGGCCCGGAGAACACCGTGGCGTTCTCGATGAGTTCGGCCAGCAAATGGATGACGTCGGCGACCGCGTGCCCGCGCACGGTGCCCTCGATCGGCGGCACCAGCTGGACCCGGGTGTACTGCTCGACCTCCGCGACGGCGGAGCGCAGCGCTTCGGAGAGGGGGACGGGGCGGGTCCACTGGCGGTGCGCGGCGGCGCCGCCGAGTACGGCGAGGTTCTCGGCGTGCCGCCGGGTGCGGGTGGCGATGTGGTCGACGTGGAAGACGCCCTTGAGCAGTTCCGGGTCCTCGACCTCGCGCTCCAGCTCGTCGATGAGCTCGATCTCCCGGTGCACCAGGGACTGGAGCCTGCGCGCGAGGTTACGGAAGACCTGGTTCCGCTCCTCGCCGCCGCGTGCTTCCGCCATCAGCGCGACCGTCTCGACGACGGCCGACTCCGCGGCGCACTGGGCGAGCGCGGCCTGGTGGCCGAGCTGGTCCAGCGCGTCGCCGACCGGCCGGGCCTCGGGTGCGCGGGTGCGGGTCACGGGGCGTTCACCGTGCCGCAACGCCCACAGCATGGAACGGAGTTCGGCCTGCCCGCGTACCAGCGACTGCCGGAGTGCCGCACAGCGTGCCGCCGTTCCGCGTGCTTCGGCCGCGGCGAGCACTCCCGCCGTGCCGAGCACCCCGCACACCAGCAGCGCCCCGACGACCAGTACGGCCCACAGAGCGGCGCCGATCGGGCGCGTGCCGTCCCGGTCGGCCAGCACACAGCCGACGACGACGGCGCCGGTGGCCGCGACCAGCCCCGCGGGCAGGACGGCGAGCCCCACCTGGTGGCGGCGTACGGCCGCGTCACCCGCGTTCTCGCGCGCCCGGGCCTGCGCCCGGGTCCTGCCGTGCCGCCGCCGTGCGGGGACGTTTCCCCCGGCAGGCTCGGACGGGGGGACGGCCAGGGAAGCGGAATGGGATGCTCCGATTCCGTTCGGTGCCGCGTAGCTCGGGGATTCGGCCATGGGTTCCTCGGGAGAGTTGAGGCAGGTGAGAAGTCGAAGAGACAGGGCTGGAGAGGCAGCGGGGGCGTCGACGCCGTGGTCACGCTAGCTCGCGGGCCGCCCGCGGCCCGGCTCGCACGACGGATTCGCCATGGTTCGCCAGCTCCCAAAGAGTGAAACGGGAGGGGTTCCGCTTGACAGTTGGCGCCCGCTCAACTGGGGGCGCCCCGCGTGTATTTGGTACGCGGGCTCAGGGGGGGTGGGGGGGTGTCCGGCGGATCTTGGTCGGGCCTCGCCGTTGGTCCGGTGAGGGGGTGCCCCTGTCCGGCGACTGCGGGCTGCGGGTTCGTTGTGGCTGGTCGCGCAGTTCCCCGCGCCCCTTCGGGGCGCGTCCCCCTGCCGCGGTCCGCCGGACACTCTCCGTTGGCCCGGTGAGGGGATGCCCCTATCCGGCGCTTGCGGGCTGCCGGTGCGTTGTGGTTGCTCGCGCAGTTCCCCGCGCCCCTTCGGGGCGCAACCTCGATCCGTTGGACGCGCCCTAGTACGCCCGGACCGTGACGTTGACCCGGCCCCGCAGTCCCAGGGCGGGCGGTGCCGAGTCGGGTTCGGTGCGGGGTACGCCGTGGTAGGCGAGCCGGGCGGGGCCGCCGAAGACGAAGGCGTCTCCACTGCGCAGCTCCACGTCGCGCCACGGCCGGCCCCGCCCCTCGGTGTTCCCGAACCGGAAGACGCAGGCGTCGCCGAGGCTGAACGAGACGACGGGCGCGGTGGAGCGCTCGTCGCTGTCCCTGTGCATGCCCATACGCGCACCGTCGCCGTAGAAGTTCACCAGCGCGATGTCGTACGGGACGGCACAGGGCCCCGCGCCGTACACCGGCTCCCCGGTCATCTCGGCGGCGGCGTCCACCGCGGCCCGTGACCCACTCCCCCAGCCAGCCCGGGAACGGCTTCACGGGCTCGCCGCCGCCGTCGACGACGGTCGGCGCATAGCCGTACGGATACCAGTGCCGCCCCAGGCTCAGCTGCCGTACCGACATCTCGCCGCCGCTCGGCAGCCGCACTGTGCGCAGCCCGGCGGGCGGCTTCGCCCACTCCCGGCACGCCGCCAGCAGCTTGTGCTGCTCCTCCTCGGACAACCGGTCCGGCAGGTGCACCGCGCCCGGAGCGACCTCCTCCGCTTCGCGCGGGAACAGATCGCCTCCACCCATCCGTCGATTCTGCCGCAGCTTCGGTATCGGTCAGCGATGACGGTCAGCGTTCTCTCAGTCCTCGTCCTCCCCCGGTGTGAGCAACGCCGAGAGCGCGGTCTTCGGCCGGCCGGTGGCGGTGGCCAGTAGCCGGGCGAATTCCTGGGCCCAGCGCGCGATCGTCGCGGGGTCGAAGAGGTCTGTGGAGTACTCGAAGGTCAGGGTGATGCTGCCGTCGCGGGGTTCGAGGACGACGTACAGCTCGTTGCGGGCGACTCCGACGGTGGGCAGGCTCCGTATGGTGGTGGAGACTCCTCTCAGGTCGAGGGCCGGTGGCGGGGTGGTGACCACGGTGAACAGAACGGTGGGGTAGAGACCGTCCGCCTCCTCGGGCGCCAGCAGCCGGACGACCTCGTTCAGCGTCAGTGCCTGGTGGTCGAGGGCGTTGAAGAGAGTCGGCCCCAAACCGGTGACGAGGTCGGCGAAGTCGGTGGCTTCGGAAAGGCGTGCGCGCAGTAGAACGGCGTCTCCCAGCAGGCCGACTGCATCCTCGTGTTCCCGGCGTCCGGCGCGGTTGGCGCTGGAGGCGGCGAACACCACGTCGGTGGTGTGTCCACAGAGCCGGGCGGCCCAGGTGGCGAACGCGGCGGCGAGGACCACGTAGGGCGTGGTGCCGAGACGGGTGGCGGTCTCTGCGACGCGGCCCGCGACCGCGCCGTCGATGATCTGCTGGTGCAGAGCGCCCTCACCGGAGAGGGTGTCGGGGCGTGGGTGGTCGTATGGCAGGTTGAGGCGCAGGGGTACGCCGTCGAGTTCGGCCCGCCAGAATGCCTCCAGCGGTCCTCGGCGCTCACCGTCGAGCTGTTCCCGTTCCCAGCGCGCGTAGTCCGTGAACTGGGCGGCGGGCGGGGGGAGCTGTTGTGCGGAGCCGCCGTTGTACAGCGCCTGTAGCTCCTGCCACAGGATGCCCATCGACCAGCCGTCACAGATCGCGTGGTGCAGGACGGTGATCAGGACCCATCGGTCGTCGGCCGCTCTGCCGAGCCGGAAGCGGAACAGCGGCGCCTGGTCCATCGCGAACGGGCGTCTCGCGTGATCCTGGCACCATTGGTCGATCCCCGGGGAGTCGATCCCGGTGAGATCGCTGACGGGGAGTTCGACCGGTACCTCGGCCAGGACCTCGACCGCGAACTCGCCGTCGCGCCGCACCGCCCTGCTGCGCAGCGCGTCGTGCCGTCGTACGAGTTCTTCGAGTGCCCGGGTCAGAGCCTGCGGGTCCAGCTCGCCCCGTAGCTCGACCCGGTGGGCGACGTTGTAGACGCTGGGGTCGGCGCGCTCGTGGTGGCGGCGCCACAGCCTGCGCAGTGTGGCGGGCATGGGGACCGTCTTCGCCGGCCGCCGGGGTCCGGGGTCGACGCGTTGCGCAACGGCGCGGATGGTCGGTGCGCGGAAGAAGTCCGCCATGGACAGCTCGATACCGTGTTCCGTGGCCATCCGGTTCAACAACCGTACGGCGCTCAGGGAGTGGCCGCCGAGCTCGAAGAACGAGCGGGTCAGGGGCACACGGCCGGCGCCGAGTTCGCTGCACCACAGTTCGTGGAGGGCCTTCTCCAGCGGGCCGGCCGGTTCCTGATACTCGTTCTCCGGCCTGTCCGCCGTCTCGTGCGGGTCGGGCAGTCGGCCGCGGTCCAGCTTTCCGGCGGCGTTCACCGGCAGCCTCGCCAGCCGAACCCAGCGCCGGGGCACCAGATGGTCGGGGAGCTCGGCGGCCAGTGCGGTGCGCAGCTCCTCGGTGGCGTCCGGGCGGTCCGGGCCGGCGAGTGCGACGTAGGCGACGAGTTCGCTCTCGCCGTGGCTGTCGGCACGGGCCAGCACCGCGGCCTCGCGTACGCCGGGCTGCCGCGTCAGTGCCAGCTGGACCTCGGCGGGTTCGACGCGATGGCCCCTGATCTTGACCTGATCGTCGATGCGGCCGAGGTATTGCAGCGTCCCGTCGCCCCGCCATCGGGCCAGGTCTCCGGTGCGGTAGTACACGTCCCCGGCGGCGCCGAGCGGTGCGAAGGCGGCGGCCGTCTCGGCGGGGCGGCCGTGATAGCCGTACGACACCGCCGTACCGCCGACGTGGAGCTCACCGACGGCGCCCACCGGGACCTGGCTGCCGTCCGCGTCGAGCAGCCGGATCCGCACCCCGGGGATCGGTGTGCCGATGGGCGGGAGCGTCCCGTGGGCGGGGTCGACCCGGTGGGAGGTGACGATGACGGAGGTCTCGGTCGGCCCGTACTGGTTGAAGAGTGCGCACTCGGGATGGGCGGTGAGAAAGGTGCGGAACGCCGGGGTGAGCCGCAGCGCCTCGCCCGCGGAGAACAGCTCGCGCAGGGCGGGCATCCGGGGGGCGGTCTCCATCAGGTACGTCAGCGGGGTGCAGGGCATGAACATCCGCTGTACGCCGTGGCGGCGGACAGCCTCGGTCAGTGCCGCGGGGTCGTGGCGCAGTTCGTCGTCGATGAGTACGAGTGCCGCCCCGGATGCCAGCGTCGTGAAGATCTCCTGGACGCTGACGTCGAAGGCGGGCGAGGTCCATTGCAGGGTCCGCAGCGCCGGATGCTGTTCGAGGTGGCGGAGCACCAGGTTGACGGGGCCTCGGTGCGGCACGACGACGCCCTTGGGGCGGCCGGTGGAGCCCGAGGTGTAGATGCAGTACGCGGCATCCTCGGGGCGTACGGCGACGACGTCCTCGTCCGGGCTCCGGTCCGGTGCCTCCTCCTGGCGGGCTGCCTGCTCCATGGTCCGTACGGGCCACCGCTGGAGCGCGGGATGCCGGGTGAGCAGTGCCTCGGTCGTCAGGACCAGCACGGGATGGCCGTCGTCCAGGAGCTGTTCGACGCGGGCGAGCGGCAGCGAGGGGTCGAGCGGCAGATAGGCCGCTCCGCTCTTGAGCACGCCCAGCAGCGCACTGATCAGCTCGGGGCCGCGCGGCAGCAGGACCGCGACACGTTCGCCACGGCCTGCCCCGTGCGGGCGGAGCCACCGGGCGAGGCGGTCGGCATGCTGGTCGAGCTCCCCGTATGTGAGCTGCCCGTGCTCGGAGAGCAGCGCGACGGCGTCGGGGGTACGGCGTGCCTGCGCTTCGAACAGGCCGTGCAGGGTCTCCTCGACGGCGGGCAGGGGCGCTTGTTGCCGGCCGAGCCGCACCAGCGTCGTACGGTCGGCGTCGGTGAGCGCGGCGAGCGCCGAGAGCGGAGCGCCGGGGTCGGCGAGGGCCCGCCGCAGTACATGCTCCACGTAGTCCACGAGCCGTCTCACGTCGCTCTCCCCGAACAGCGCCGTGTCGTACTCGACCATGAACCGCACGCCCTCGCGGTGGTGCGTCAGATAGATGCCGAGGTCGAAGGGTGCGCGTGCGGAGGGCGTGTCGAGGAGCGTGGCGGTCAGCCGCGGCGGGTCGAAGTCCACCTGTCTTTCGTTCTCGTACTCCACCATCACCTGGAAGAGCGGGTTTCGGCTGGGGTCGCGACGCGGATTGAGCGCGCTGACGAGTTCGTCGAATGGCACGTCCCGGTGTTCGTACGCCGCCGTGCTGCGTTCGCGCACGCGGTGCAGCAACTCGGTGAAATCCGGGTCGCCGGACAGGTCGAGACGCAGGGCCACGGTGTCGAGAAACATCCCGATCTCGTCCGCGGCCTCCTCCGGTCTGGCGGCGACAGCCGTGCCCACCACGATGTCCCGCTGCCCGCTGAACCGGCCGAGCACGGCGCCGATCGCGCCGGTCAGCACCATGAAGAGGGTGGCGCGCCGTTCGGCGGCGAACTCCCGCAGCCGGGACGTCAGCCGGGCGTCCAGCTCATGTGTGAGGCTCTCGCCCGTGCCGGAGCGCACGGGTGGCCGGGGCCGGTCCGAGGGCAGGGTCAGCTCGGGCGCGTCCGTCAGCTCCCGCCGCCAGAAAGCGAGCGCCTCGGCCACCCGGGCGGGGTCGGCGGGGACGATCGGCCGCACGACGAGGGGCCGCAGGCCGGGGTCGCCGTCCGGGCCGCAGCGGTAGTGGGCGGCGATCTCGCGGGTGAACACCTCCGTGGAGGAGGAGTCGAAGATGATGTGGTGGGCCAGCAGGAACAGCAGGTGCTGCTCGTCCGACAGGCGTAGCAGTCGGGCCGAGAACAGGGGCCCGGTGGTCAGGTCGAAGATCCGGCGGCCCTCGGTCTCCAGCACAGAGCGCAGGGCCTGCTCCTCGGTCGCGCCGGTGTGGTCCTCCACCGGGCAGTCGACCGCGATGTCCTCCCGCGTCTCCTGGTACGGGACCCCGTCGGCGGTGCCGAAGACGGTACGCAGCGCGGGCTGGCGGGCCACGGTGCGGCGCAGGGCCCACCGCAGCCTCGGTATGTCCAGCGGGCCTTCCAGCCGGATCGCCTTGGGCTCGTGGTACATGCTGATGCCGGGGTGCAGTTGCTCCATCAGCCAGATCCGCCGCTGCGCGGGCGACAGGCGCCTTCTGACGGGCTCCACCGTGGCCGCGGGCGCCGCTTGTTGCGTACGGGCCACTCGACGCGTGCGGGCGCGAAGGCTGTCGATCCGGGGAAGGGCGGCGAGCACCTTGTCCGCCGGGACGCCGAAGTCCACGAAGCAGGCGATCTCGTCCGCACCCGCTTCTGTCAGCCGCCGTACCGTCCCGGCCGCCGCCTCCTCGTCCCCGATCAGGGCACGCGAGTCGCAGTAGCGCTGATACGCCCGGCCCAGCAGGAAGTCCACGTCCTCCTCGGGGGTGTTCTCCAGGTCGACTTCGACGCCGAGGCTGTTGGTCACCTGGTCGAAGAGGGAGAGCGAGGAACGAAGGTACGAGATGAACGGCCGGTACGCCTCCCCGCGGGCGGTCTCGGCGTCCACGCCGAGGTAGGTGTGCACCAGTACCACCACCCGCCCCGCGGCGGGGTCGAGACCGTGTTCGGCCCGGGTACGCCGGTAGAGCGCGATGTTCTCGGTGAGCTGTTCGACCGACTGCGCCATCAGATTGGTGACGACCCCGAGGCCCTCCGCCGCGGCCCGGCGGTAGCTGTCGGGGTTGCCCACCACCGCGACGTACAGCGGCGGTTGGTCCTGCACGGGGCGAGGGTGCAGCTGGATTTCGACGGGTTCGCCGTCGCCGCCGGTCATGGTCAGTGACTTGCCCGACCAGAGCGTGCGGACGGTCTCCAGATGCTCGTACAGCACCTCGCGGTGCCGCCCGAAGTTCTCCGGGGCGAGCGCGAAGTCCGCGGCATGCCAGCCACTGGCGAAGCACAGGCCCACTCGGCCGCCCGACAGATTGTCGACGACCGACCACTCCTCGGCAACGCGCACCGGATGGTGCAGCGGCAGCACCACGGAGCCGGCATGCAGCCGAATCCTGCTGGTACGCGCGGCCAGTGCGGCAGCGAGCACCGAGGGGTTGGGGAACGGCGCACCGAAGGAGTTGAAGTGCCGCTCAGGAAACCACAGGGCGTGCAGACCATGGCTGTCCGCGAACTCGGCGGCCTGCATGATCAGTGCGTAGGTATCGGCCGAGCCGGTTTCGAGATAGTCGCCGAAGAAGTAGAGGCTGAAGTCGCATTCGGCGGAGGTGGATTGGGCCGGAGCCGATGATGGCTGTGGCCGCGCAAGGGCCGCGGGTCGCGCCTGCGGTACGGGGGCCTGGGGCACGGGAACAGTGGCGGGCGGCGCCTGTGGCGGGGGCACTTGGGCGGCGGTTGCGGGTGCCGTACCGGAGATGATGTCGAGTTGGCGGGACATCAGGCCGGTGAACTGGTCGACAAGCTGCCCGGCAAGCCGCAGTTGCTCCGCGAGGACGTCCTGAAGGCCGGCGTCATCGCGGGCCGGTACCGGTGCGGGTACCGATGCCGGTGCGGGGGCCTGTACCGACGCGGGTGCCGGTGCCGATACGGGCGCGTCCTGCGCGACCCCCGTGTCCGGGACCGCACCGCCGCCACGCAACTGTACGACGAATTCGGCGAGCTTGCGTGGGGTGTCGGAGTCGGTGAACAGTTCCCGGACCGGGACGCGCACTCCGTAGCGCCGTTGCAACTCCGTGGTCATGCCCAGCAGGGCCAGTGAGTCGGCGCCCAGTGCGAAGAAGGACGTATCCGGTGCCACGTCCGCCGGGGCCGATCCCAGCTTCTGCGCTGTCAGTTCGCGGATGCTCTCCACGGCCTCGTCCAGTGCCGGGCTCCCGGCAACCGGCGCCGCCGGTTCGGATACCGGTGAGGCGGCCGTACCCGCTGCCGCGTCCGGAAGCGGGAACCGGCGTCGGCGCAGGGGGTGGCCGGGCAGCGGGACGCGGCCGCCGTCGCGGGTCACCGCCCGCCAGTCGATGTCGGCGCCCCTGCTGTAGAGCTCGCCGAGCGAGGCCAGCACACCGTGCCACTGCCCCGTACCCGTACTGGCGTCCGGGTCGGTTCCCTGGCCGGGCAGCCAGCGGCTCTCGGGCAGGCAGTGCTTGCCCAGGCCGACCAGTACATTGCCCGCGCCGATCTCCAGGAAGTCCGTACAGCCCTGCCGGGCCGCGGTCGCCACCGCCAGATCGAAGCGGACCGGTTCCCGTGCCTGGCATACTAGATAGTCGGTATCCGCAGTCCAGCCCACTGGACGCAGTACGCCGTCGAGCGCACCGGCCAGCGGAACCCGCAGCGGGTGCAGATCCAATCGCTCGACGTATGAGCGGAGTTCGGGCAGTACGGGGTCGAGCGCGGCGGAGTGGAAGGCCCGGTCCACGGGCAGCGACCGCCATCTAATGCCCTCCTGGTCGAGCAACCGCCGCGCCTGCCGCAGGGTTTCCGCCGGGCCTGAGATCACATGGGCGCGCGGCCCGTTGGCCGCCGCCAGTTCGGCTCCAACCGTCTGTGCGACGCGTCGCACGGTCGCCTGATCGGCGCGTACGGCCAGCATCGCTCCGGGCGGGCAGCCGTGCTGCATCAGTCTGCCGCGCCATGCGGTGATCCGTAGCCCGTCCTCGACGGACAGCGCGCCGGCCGCGCAGAGCGCCGCGAACTCTCCGACGCTGTGTCCGAGCAGCAGCGCGGGGCGGATCCCGAAGGAGCGCCACACCTCGGTGAGCGCCATCTGGTGGGCGAAGAGCGCGGGTTGGGCGGTCTCCGTCGGCCAGGGCGCATCGGGGTCTGCGGCACTGTCGTCGTCGAGGAGCGGAGCCAGCAAGGTGCCGCCGAACTCCTCGGCGTAGATCTGCTGGCACAGGTCCAGGACTCGGCGGGCCTCGGGGTGGGCTGCGTAGATCTCGCGTGCCATGCCGGGACGAGCACTGCCCTGCCCCGGGTATGCGAGGGCCAGCGGTCCCAGCGCAGGGAGGTCGACGGCCATACGCTCCATGGCCCGGGCCAGCTCGCTCCCCGTGCGCCCCACCGCCGCCGTCCGGTACTGGTGGTGGGGTCTGCCGAGGGCGAGCGTGGCGGCCAGGTCGGATGGGGCGAGGCC
Organism: Streptomyces sp. CA-250714; assembly: GCF_050936705.1. NCBI lineage: Bacteria > Bacillati > Actinomycetota > Actinomycetes > Kitasatosporales > Streptomycetaceae > Streptomyces > Streptomyces sp. CA-250714. The sequence goes on from NZ_JBNJMI010000001.1 coordinate 1,352,430, forward strand.
GGGATGTTCCCTGAGGTGTTCGCGCAGTGCGCCAAGGAGTTCGGTCAGGGCCTGCGGGTCCCGTGCGGAGACGGGCACGACCACCGGGTGGGCGGGAGTGGGTGGGTTGTGCCGGGGCGGTGCCTCCTCCAGTACGACGTGCGCGTTGGTCCCGCCGACGCCGAGCGCGCTGACCCCCGCCCTGCGCGGCACACCTGGCCGGGCGGTCCAGGGCTTCAGTTCCGTGCCGAGCACGAACGGGCTGCCGTTCAGACGGAGTTCCGGATTGGGCCGACGCAGATGGAGCGTCGGTACGAGAGTGCGGTGCTTCAGCATCAGTACGGTCTTGATCAGCCCTGCCATTCCGGCGCAGCTGTCGAGATGGCCGATGGACGGCTTCACCGAGCCCAGGGTGCAGAACCCGGTGTGTTCCGTGCCCTCGCCGAAGGCCCGCGACAGCGCCTCGAACTCCACCGGATCCCCGAGCTGGGTGCCGGTGCCGTGCGCCTCCACGTACGAGACGGTGTCCGGCGGGACCGCGGCCTTGCCCAGCGCCTGCCGTACGACCTCGATCTGGCCCGCCACACCGGGGGCGCTGAATCCGGCCTTGCCCGCCCCGTCGTTGTTGACGGCCGAACCGAGGATGACCGCGTGCACGGTGTCGCCGTCGGCCAACGCCCGGTCGAGCCGCTTGAGCAGTACGGCGGCGACGCCGTTGCCGCCGACCGTGCCGTCGGCGTCCGCGTCGAAGGCCCGGCAGCGCCCGGTCGGCGACAGGATGGAGCCCGGGTGGCTTCGGTAGCCGGATTCCTGCGGGGTGTGTACGGCGGCGGCTCCGGCGAGCGCCAGATCGGCGTCACCGCTGATCAGGGCCTGTGCCGCGAGATGGACGGCGACCAGGGAGGTCGAACAGGCGGTCTGCACGCCGATGGCGGGCCCGGTGAGGTTGAGCCGGTAGGCGACCCTGGTGGCGAGGAAGTCCGGTTCCCGTCCCATGGCCGTCAGCAGGCCGGTGGCCGGGTCACCGTCCGGGAGCGGGGTGGCGCCGGGCACGTCCTGGTGGTCGTACAGATTCATTCCCGAACCCGCGAACACACCGATGCGGGTGCCGGGCGCCGAGGCCGCGTAGCCACCTTCCTCCAGCGCCTGGTGGCAGCATTCGAGGAAGAGCCGGTGCGCGGGGTCGGTGAGCTGCGCCTCCTTGGGGCTGATACCGAAGAAGTCCGCGTCGAAGCCCTCGATGTCGTCCAGGACACCGCCGACGGGGACATGGTCCGGCTCGCTGCCGCGCGGGAAGACACTGACGCTGTCGGCGCCTTCGCGGAGGTTCGCCCAGAACGCGGCGACGGACGGCGCCCCGGGAAAGCGCGCGGACATACCGATAACCGCGATGCGGTGCTCCGGCGCTTCCGAGCCCGAGGCCGGGAGCGGGGACGGGAGCGGGGATGGTTCCGGCTCGGCCGCGCCCAGATACGCCGCGAGCGCGCCGACCGTGGAGTGTTCGAAGAAGGCCGACTGCGGTATCGACCGGGCCAGCCGCGACTCCAGTCGGCCACGGAGCCGGGTGAGCGCCAGGGAGTCCATGCCCAACTCGTAGAACGGGGTACCGGTGTCCACCGCATGCCCGAGCAGGGCGGCGGCTTCTTCGCGTACCGCGTGCAGCAGATCGGTGCCGTCGCCCGGGCCTGCGTCGAAGGCACCTGCCAACAGCCGGTCACGCAGCTCCGCCCGGCGTACCTTTCCCGCCGGGGTGCGCGGGAACTCGGCAGCGGCGGTCGGCACGGCGCGTGCGACGGTGAGCCGGAGTCTGCTGAAGACGGCCGCCTTGATGCCCCGGGCGACGCGCTCGTCCGCCTCCGCGTCGCCGTGGCTGACGAAGAACACGACGAGCGACTCACTGCCGGTGTCCGGATCGGGCACTCCACAGGCGGCAATCTCACCCGCCCGTACGCCGGGCACGGCGGCGGCCGCGTCCTCGACCTCGTGGCCGTAGACGTTGTGCCCGTTGAGAATGATCAGGTCCTTGCTTCTGCCGGTGATCGTCACCTGGCCGTCGGCGAGGAAGGCCAGGTCACCGGTGTCGAGCCAGTCGGGCTCGGCGGGGAATGCGGCCCGGTCCGCCTCGGGATTGTTGACGTATCCGGGGGTGACGCGGGCCGCCGACCGTAACTGGAGTCTGCCGATCCGCTCCTCCGGGAGGGGCTCGCCGCTGTGGTCGACGACGCGCACCTCCGCCCGGTGTGCGGGGGCTCCGACGGCGACGAAGGTCACGCGGTCCCGTTCCTCGGTGTCCTCGCCGACGCGGACCAGATCCCCGCCGAGGCTGTCCTTGCGCACATGGTTCACGCCGCCCGCACCGCGGAGCCTGCCGTAGGTGATGGCCGTGACCGTCTCCGCCATGCCCCAGACGGGCACGAGGTGTTCGTCCCGCACGCCGAACGGTCCCGTGGCGGCGAGGAACCGTTCCATCACCGACAACGGGATCTGCTCACCGCCGCACACCAGGGTCCGTATCCGGCCCAGGTCCCATTGCCTGTCCGGGTGTTCGCCGACCGCGTCGGCGATCATCCGGTACGCGAACGCGGGCGCCCAGCCGTGCTGCGCTCCGTGCTCCTCCAGCAGGTCCAGCCAGCGCAGCGGCGCGGCCAGCACATGGCCGGGCGTGGCGTGGACATTGGTGCAGCCCACGAACACCTGGAGGAGGTGGTAGAGCAGCAGCGCCCCACTGTGATCCACCGGGAGCCAGTTCACGGTCGTATCGCCGGGCCGCACGTCCAGGATCCGCCGACTGCTCGCCGCGAACTCCGTCAGCCCTTCATGCGTGAGCTGGACCGCCTTGGGCACGCCCGTGCTGCCCGAGGAGAGCATCAGCAGCGCCACGTCACAGTCGTCCGGCTCCACCAGATCGTCCGCGGGCAGGTGCCGCAGACAGTCCTCGGCGACCACCACCCTTGCGGACACGGCTGCCCCGGCCACCATGGCCGCGCCCGCGCGGTCCGTCACCACCAGCGGGTCGCCGAGCAACTCACAGGTGTGACCGAGGCGTTCCAGGGCCGGGGAGCCCGCCTCTGCCCGTTCCGCGATGGCGACCGGCCTGGCGCCGCCGAGCACACAGGCCCAGAACGCGGGAAAGAACTCGTCCAGCGGTAACCCGCACAGCACGATGTCGGCGCCGGGACGCAGCCCCTGTTCCCGCAAGCCCGTGAGCAACCGGCGTGCCGCGGAGAGCAATTCGGGATACTTCTGAACGGTCGTGCGGCCGTCGTCCCCGACGGTCACGACGCCCGCGTCCGCGGAGCGCTCCGCCGCCCGCAGCAGGGCGCTGACCGCGTTCAGCGGATCGTCGTCGGTCAGCTCCAGCTCAGGCCCTCGGTACAGAGCCGGTCCCCGTGCACGGGCCATGGATGTTCGCTCCTTCACTGTGTGACGGCTGTTCATACGGTTGCTCGTACGGTTGCTCGCTCACCCGGCGCCGGGCGGCGGCCAGGGACAACAGGAGAAACGCCAGCGCCCCGCAGAGCGCCACTCCGTGGAAGAGGCCCACGACCGCGAGCGCCGGCCAGGCCTCCAGCGCTGCCGCCGCGGCCACCATGCCGAGGGCGAATCCGGAGGTCTCCGCCGCGGCGGACAGTCCGAACAGCCGGCTGCGTTCCCGGTCAGGCGCCGCCTGCAGCCGTGAGGTGTACACGATCTCCGTGAACCCGTCGGCCAGCCCGGCCAGCCCGGCGACGGCCACGAGTACGAGGGGCGCCGGACCGGTGAAGGCCAGCACGAAGGAGAGCGACATCACGCAGGTGCCCACCGCGAAGGCGTACGCGCCGCACCGGCCCTCCGACCACGACGCGTGCCGCCGCTTCAGCAACTGGTGGGCCAGGAAAGTGCCCACCGCCCAGGAGGCCCAGAACTGCGTCATGAACATGGCCGGATCCCCCGGCGACTCCACATCGGCCACCATGGGAAGAGCCACGTTGTGGGACGAAGAGGCGAGCGCGTCGACGCCCCGCAGCAGCACCATGCCGAGCAGCAGCGCCGGCACCGCATTCAGCACCTGCCGCAGGGAAGCGGCTTCCGGCTTCGGCTCGGCCTGCGGAGCCGACCGGTCCTCCTCCATACGGGGCCGCAGCAGCGACAACGCCACCGCGGACACCAGGAAGCTGGCCGCGTTCACGGCGAACGCGGCACTGTGGCCCGCCAATTCGATGACCGGGGCGGCCGAAGCGAAACCCGCCACGGTGGCAAGGGAACGAGCCGTCGCCAATTGCCCGTTCGCCCGAACCCGCGCCTCCTGCCCCACGATCACCGGGACCGCACTGCGCAGTCCGACGTTGAAGAACGTGTTCCCGGCACCGAGCACCACCGCGACGACAGCCAGCAGCCACACGGGAGCCGACCCCGTCGCACACAGCGCGAGAACCACCATGGCCACCGCTTGGACGAGATCCGCGCCGATCATCATGGCTCGGCGCCCCACCCTGCCCGCCAGAGCCCCGGCTCCCAGCCCCGCCAGCACCCCCGCGGACAACCGCAGCGCCATGAGCAGGCCCAGACCGAGACCGCTCCCCGTGACCTCGTAGGTGAACAGGCTCAACGCGATCAGATTGAGAAAGTTGCCATAGACGGACACCGCATACGCGCCCACAAGAGCGCGCACACGCCAATGCAGATGACTCAATCCAGACTCCTCGTAGGTAAGGCATGAGCCAGATACACGGCAGTGCACAGGGAGTTGGGCGATACGCGGAGGCTACCGCGAGCACGGCGTTCCGCCGCCGAAGCTCATGAAAATTGTTCACATCCGAACCACTGCGCCTTGGGGCTCGCGAGGGTGGCTGTACGGCTACCGCTCGGCGCGACGTACGGACGGATCACACCCAGCACCGTCGTCACCCTGAGCCACCGGAAGGCTACGATCCGGTGCACGCATCCAAGGGCTGATCGCCTCAGGCATCCATGCCTTATGGTCGGACGGACGGTCGTCGCAGATGCTAGGAGCGCGCGTGAGTGTGGAGTCCGCCGATACGGTGCTGACCGGGGTACGGAATTTCCGGGACGTCGGGGGCCTGCCGACGGTGGACGGGCGCCGGGTGCGGCGCGGGGTGCTCTTCCGCAGCGGACACCTGGCACACGCCACACCTGAGGACGCCGCCTTCCTCGGCGAGCTCGGGCTGCACACGGTCTTCGACTTCCGCAACTCCGCGGATCAGGCCCTCGACGGCCCCGACATCGAGCTGCCGGGCGTCCGCAACGTCAACCTTCCGCTGTCCGACCCGGCCGACGGCGCCGAGTTCTGGCGGCTGGTGCGGGACGGCGAGCTGGACCAGCTGCGGGCGATCCTCGGCGACGGCCTCGCCGCCCAGCGGATGACCGACTCCTACCGCACCATGATCCGCGAGCGTACGGCCGAGCACAGCCGCATCCTGCACGCGCTCGCCGAGGACAGCGTACCCGCGCTGATGCACTGCGCGGCGGGCAAGGACCGGGCGGGCCTGTCGATCGCCGTCACGCTGCTGGCGCTCGGCGTCGAGCGGGCCGCCATCGAGGAGGACTACCTCCAGTCCAACCAGCCGCACCGGCGCTACAAGATCTACCGCAGCAGCAAGTCCAGGGCCGGAATGTCCCCGGAAGTCCTGGAACTGCTCGCCCCCCTCTTCGACGCCCGCGCCGCCTACCTCGACGCGGCCTTCGCCACCATCGACGAAACCTGGGGCGACACGGACACCTACTTGACGGAGGCCCTAAAACTCTCCCCGGCCACCCGCACCCGGTTGCAGTCCCGCCTGCTGGAACCCTGAGCCCTCCGCTTGTGGGCATCTGTCCCTCCCCCAGCCTCCGGCCGGGGGTACCCCCAGGGCGGGACGGGTGGGCACAAGCGGGCCGCACCCGCGCGACGGCCGCACCCCGCACCCCGCAGTGGGCGCCCCTCAGGTGCGGCCCGGTGGCCGGTGGCTGCGCTTGCCCACCCTGCGCCCCTGGCGCAGACTGCCCAAGCACAGCGGGGGGCGCCCTCGCAAACAGGCAACGCGGGCCAGCCCTCCCGCGACGGCCTCCCAGCTATGCTGGGCCCGCAGCTGGTTCGCCCCGCCGGCCAGGCGGGAGGCGTCGTAAGAGGGAACCCGGTGTGAATCCGGGACTGCCCCGCAGCGGTGAGCGGGAACGACCGCCGTCACACGCACTGGACCCACGGTCCGGGAAGCGACGGCCAGTAGGTGCCCGCCGGGAGACCGGCAGGCGCGCCCGCGAGTCCGAAGACCTGCCCGCTGCCCGTACGCGTCCACACGCGTACGGTCCTCCCGGAGACCTCGAGGGCGGGTCGGAGAACACAGCGCACAGCGGCGGCGCCGGCCACGCGTCCGCCCGTGCAGCCACCCCTTCGCGTCCTCGTCCCGTGCTTCCGGGAGCGCTGGAGACATCTCGCGAAGGAGAGTTGCGTGACAGCGACAGCAGCGAACCCGGCCACCACTCCCCCACCCGCGCCGGTACGCGCCACGGTGCACGGCTATCCCCGCCAGGGGCCGAACCGTGAGCTGAAGAAGGCCGTCGAGGGCTACTGGAAGGGCCGCGTCACCGCCGACGCCCTCCGTGCGACGGCCGCCGAGTTGCGCCGCGCCAACTGGCAGCAGCTGGCGGAGGCGGGCATCCACGAGGTGCCCACCGGGGACTTCTCGTACTACGACCACGTCCTGGACACCACCGTCATGGTCGGCGCCGTCCCCGAGCGGCACCGGGCAGCGGTCGCGGCGGACCCGCTGGACGGGTACTTCGCCATGGCCCGCGGCACCCAGGAGGCCGCGCCGCTGGAGATGACCAAGTGGTTCGACACCAACTACCACTACCTGGTGCCCGAGCTCGGACCTGACACCGTCTTCCGGGCGGACGCGAGCAAGCAGACGGCCGAGCTGAAGGAAGCCCTCGCACTGGGCCTGAAGGGCGCCAGGCCGGTGCTCGTCGGACCCGTGACCTACCTCCTGCTGGCCAAGCCGGCGCCGGGCGTCGCCCCCGATTTCGAGCCGCTGACGCTGCTGGAGCGGCTGCTGCCCGTCTACGCGGAGGTGCTCGCGGACCTGCGCGCGGCGGGCGCCCAGTGGGTGCAGCTGGACGAGCCCGCGCTGGTGCAGGACCGTACGCCTGCCGAGCTGGAGGCGGCGGCACAGGCGTACCGTGCGCTGGGCACCCTCCCCGACCGGCCCCGGCTGCTGGTCGCCTCCTACTTCGACCGGCTCGGCGAGGCACTGCCCGTGCTGGCGAAGGCTCCCGTGGAGGGCCTCGCCCTCGACTTCACGGGACGGGCCGCTGGCAATCTGGACGCGCTCGCCGCCGTCGGCGGGCTGACCGGAAAGCGGCTGGTCGCGGGCGTGGTCGACGGCCGTAACGTGTGGATCAACGACTACGAGCGGTCCATCGCCACCCTCGCCACCCTGCTGGGCCTCGCGGCGCGGGTGGATGTGGCGACGTCCTGCTCGCTGCTGCATGTGCCGCTGGACGCCCGTGCCGAGCGCCATATCGACCCGCAGGTCGCCCGCTGGCTGGCGTTCGCGCGGCAGAAGGCAGCGGAGACCGTCACTCTGGCGCGCGGTCTGTCCGAGGGGACCGGCGCCATCAGTGCCGAGCTGGCCGCCAACCGTGCCGATCTGACCTCCCGCACGGCCTCGCCGCTCACCCACGACAAGGCGGTACGGGCCCGCTCCGCCGCCGTCACCGACGCGGACACCCGCCGTCCGCTGCCGTACGGGCAGCGCACCGCGGCGCAGCGCACACGGCTGGGTCTGCCGCCGCTGCCGACCACCACCATCGGTTCGTTCCCGCAGACGACCGAGCTGCGTACCGCCCGGGCCGACCTACGGGCCGGCCGGATCGACGAGGCGGGGTACGAGGAGCGGATCGCGGCCGAGATCCGCGAGGTGATCGGCTTCCAGGAGCGCGCCGGACTCGACGTACTGGTGCACGGTGAGCCCGAACGCAACGACATGGTGCAGTACTTCGCCGAACAGCTCACCGGCTACCTCGCCACCCGGCACGGCTGGGTGCAGTCGTACGGCACCCGCTATGTGCGCCCGCCGATCCTCGCGGGCGATGTCGCACGCCCGCGCCCGATGTCGGTCCGCTGGACGCGGTACGCCCAGTCGCTGACCTCCCGCCCGGTCAAGGGCATGCTCACCGGTCCGGTGACCATGCTCGCCTGGTCGTTCGTACGGGACGACCAGCCGGTGTCCGAGACGGCACGCCAGGTGGCCCTCGCGCTGCGGGACGAGGTGTGCGAGCTGGAGGCCGCGGGCACCGCCGTCATCCAGGTCGACGAGCCGGCGCTGCGCGAGACGCTGCCGCTGCGCGCCGCCGACCGGCCCGAATATCTGGCATGGGCGACCGCCGCGTTCCGGCTCACCACCAGCGGGGTACGCCCGGACACCCAGATCCACACCCATATGTGCTACGCGGAGTTCGGCGACATCATCGGCGCGATAGACGAGCTGGACGCCGATGTCATCAGCCTGGAGGCGGCCCGCTCCCATATGCAGGTCGCGGACGAACTGGCCGGCCACGGCTACCCCCGTGAGGCGGGTCCCGGCGTGTACGACATCCACTCACCGCGGGTCCCGGGAGCCGATGAAATGGCGGCACTCCTCCGCAAGGGCCTGGAGGCCATCCCAGCCGAACGGCTCTGGGTCAACCCTGACTGCGGCCTGAAGACCCGCGGCTGGACCGAAACCAGGGCCTCACTGGAAAACCTGGTGGCCGCGGCCCGCACGGTACGGAGGGAACTGCTCCGCCAGAGCTGATCGTTGAACGGGGCTGCCCTGCGCAGACAGGGCAGCCCCCCTCAGCGATGGGCCACCGCCTGTCGGACCAACGTGCGCCCGAAGTCCCACATGAGCCCGCCTCCACTGTGCGCATCGTCCATGACCTGGGTGAACGCGTCGACGAAGCGCTCCACTTCCTCCTCGCCGATCACCAGCGGGGGGATCAGCTTGATGACCTCCAGATGGTCCCCGGAGACCTGGGTGAGGATGCGGTGCTTCTGCAAGAGAGGGACCACCACCATCTGCGCGAACAACCCCTTGCGCGCTGCCTGGAGCATCGTCCAGCGGCTGCGCAGCTTCAGCGACCGGGGCTTGCCGAACTCGATGCCGATCATCAGCCCCCGGCCACGCACCTCGTGCAGCAGCTCGTACTTGTCCACCAGCGCCTCCAGCCGGCTGCGCAGCAGATCGCCGGTGCGGCGGGCGTTCTCGGTGAGGCGTTCGTCGTCCATGACGGCGAGGGTGGCCAGTCCCGCCGCCATGGCCTGCGCGTTGGAGCCGAAGCTGGCGGAGTGGACCAGCACCCGGTCCATCGAGGAGTAGACCTTCTTGAAGATCCACTCCTTGCCGAGCGTCGCACCGACCGGGACGTAGCCGCCGGAGAGAGACTTGGCCACACACACCAGGTCGGGATCCACGTCCTTCTCGTGCTGGTAGGCGAAGAAGTCGCCGGTGCGGCCCAGCCCCGTCTGCACCTCGTCGGCGATCAGCAGCGCCCCGTACCGGTGCAACAGCTCCCGCGCCGCGCGCAGATAGCCGGGCGGAGCCGCGTGCACGCCCTTGCCCTGGACGGGCTCGACGACCAGCGCGGCCACGTCCTTCGTGCGCAACTCCCGCTCCAGCGCGGCCAGATCGCCAAGCGGGACGGGAGTATCGGGCAGCAAGGGCGCGAAGCCGTCACGGAATCCGTCCTCGCCGTTGACGGAGAGCGAGCCGGTGGTCAGCCCGTGGAAGGCGTGTGCGCAGTACAGCACCCTGGGCCTGCCGGTGGCACAGCGGGCGAACTTCAGCGCGGTCTCCACGGCCTCCGTTCCGCTGTTGCCGAAGAAGACCCGGTCGAGCCCGGGCGCGTACGAAAGCAGCTTCTCGGCCAGCAGCCCGGGCAGCGGCTGGCAGTCGAAGCGGGTGAGGTCGGCCAGCTGCGCGTCGAGCACATCGTGCAGCGCCTGCCGTACGACCGGGTGGTGGCGGCCCACGCCCATGACGCCGAACCCGGCGAGCATGTCGAGGTATTCATTGCCCTCGGCGTCGTAGAAGTAGGCACCCTCGGCGCGCTCGTAGACCTTGTCGAAGCCGATGGTGTGCAGCATGCGCGGCAACTGGTGGTTGAGATGGCGCATATGCAGCTCGTAGCGCTCGCCGCTCCGCTCGGCCAGCAGCTTCGTCAGGTCGAAGCCGGTCACCTTATACTCCCCTCACCCGTGCGGGCCGCGCCCACGCGTGCGGCGCCCCGCCGGCCGCCCTCCCGTTCCCAGCGCTCGCGCCGGGACCGTTCGCGCTGTTCGGCCCGGGTCAGCTCCTGGCCCGTGCGGGCGGCGATCTCGACCGGCGACAGCCCCAGCTCGGCCAGGAGTTCGGCACGCTTGCCGTGCGGCAGGAAGCGCTGGGGCAGCCCGACGGAGCACAGCGGCACCTCGGCACCCGCGTCCCGCAGCGCCTCGGCGACCGCCGAACCCACACCGCCGGTACGCCCGTTGTCCTCCACGACGGTGACGGTACGGTACTGCTCGGCCAGCGGCACCAGCGCCGGGTCGACGGGTTTGACCCAGCGCGGGTCCACCACCGTGGCGCCGATGCCCCGCTCGGCCAGCAGCGCGGCCGCCTCCAGACAGACGGGCACCATGGCGCCGACGGCGACCAGCAGGGCGTCAGCGCGCTCGTCCTCGTACAGCACGTCCATGCCCCCGACCCGCCGCACCGCCTCGATGGGGTCGCCCACCTCGGCCTTGGGCAGCCGCAGCACGGTGGGCGCGTCGTCGACGTCGAGTGCCTCGCGCAGCTCGTCGCGCAGCCGCTCGGCGTCGCGGGGCGCGGCGATCCGCAGTCCGGGCACGCACTGGAGGACGGACAGGTCCCACATGCCGTGGTGCGAGGCGCCGTCGGGTCCGGTGATCCCGGCCCGGTCCAGCACGAAGGTGACGCCGCACCTGTGCAGCGCCACATCCATCAGCAGCTGGTCGAAGGCACGGCCGAGGAAGGTGGCGTAGACGGCGACGACCGGGTGCAGACCACCGGTCGCCATCCCGGCGGCGGAGACGGTGGCGTGCTGTTCCGCGATGCCCACGTCGAAGACCCGGTCCGGATAGGCCTCGGCGAAGCCGCCGAAGCCGACGGGGTGCAGCATGGCCGCCGTCACAGCGACCACATCGGGCCGCTCGGCTCCGACGCGGACCATCTCCTCCCCGAAGACGGAGGTCCAGGAGCGCCCGGTGGACGGCCCGACGGGTTCGCCGGTCACCGGGTCGATCTTGCCGACGGTGTGGAACTGGTCGGCCTCGTCCTGGCGGGCGGGCTGATAACCACGGCCCTTCTCCGTCAGACAGTGCACCAGCACCGGCCCACCGAACCGCTTCGCACGCTGCAACGCCGACTCCACCGCCGCAACATCATGCCCATCGATCGGACCGACATACTTCAGCCCCAGATCCTCGAACATCCCCTGCGGCGCGATGAAATCCTTCAACCCCTTCTTCGCACCGTGCAACGTCTCATACAACGGCTTGCCCACCACCGGAGTCCGGTTCAGCACATCCTTACCCCGGGCAAGAAAACGCTCGTAGCCGTCGGTGGTGCGCAGCGTGGCGAGGTGGTTGGCCAGACCGCCGATCGTCGGCGAGTACGACCGCTCGTTGTCGTTGACCACGATCACCAGCGGCCGGTCCTTGGCCGCCGCGATATTGTTCAGCGCCTCCCAGGCCATCCCACCCGTCAGCGCACCATCACCGATGACCGCCACCACATGGTCATCCCGCCCCCGCACCTCGTTCGCCTTCGCCAGACCATCCGCCCAGCCCAGCACCGTCGACGCATGCGAATTCTCGATCACGTCATGCGCCGACTCAGCGCGCGAGGGGTAGCCCGACAGGCCGCCCTTGGCCCGCAGCTTGGAGAAGTCCTGCCGCCCGGTCAGCAGCTTGTGCACATACGACTGATGCCCGGTGTCCCACAGAATGCGGTCGGCAGGCGAATCGAAAACCCGGTGCAGAGCAATGGTCAGCTCGACCACACCGAGGTTCGGACCCAGATGGCCACCGGTCTTGGAGACCGCGTGGACGAGGAACTCCCGGATTTCCCCGGCGAGTTCCTCCAGCTGCGCTTCGGACAGCGCGTCGAGGTCGCGCGGCCCGTCGATGGACTCCAGCAAGGACATGGTCGGCCCCCCTGCTCTGGCGAACTGTCAGTGTGACTTGCTGCCGGCGGTCTCCCGGGCGGCGCGCAGGGACTCCTTGAGGGAGCCCATGGTGGCCAGTACGGCGGTCGGTTCGTATCCGCAGTGGGCCATGCAGTTGGCGCAGCGGGGGTCCTTGCCGCGGCCGTACTTCTCCCAGTCGGTCTCCTCCACCAACTCGCGGTAGGTGGGCACATATCCGTCGCTCATCAGATAGCAGGGGCGCTGCCAGCCGAAGAGGGAGTAGTTGGGGATGGCCCAGGCGGTGCAGTCGAAATCGGCCTTGCCCTCGAGGAAGTCGAGGAAGAGCGGGCTGTGATTGAGCCGCCACCGCTCTCTGTTGCCCCCGGCGAACGCCTTCTTGAACAGCTCCCTGGTCTGCTCGACGCCCAGGAAGTGCTCCTGGTCGGGTGCCTTTTCGTAGGCGTAGGCGGGCGAGACCATCATCTCGTCCACCTTCAGTTCGTCGTTGAGGTAGTTGAGAACCTCGATGACGGTCTGCGGGGTGTCGGTGTTGAAGAAGGTGGAGTTCGTGGTGACGCGGAAGCCGCGGCGCTTGGCCTCCTTCATCGCCGCCACCGCCTCGTCGAAGACCCCCTCCTTCGCGACGGATTCGTCGTGCCGTTCCCTGAGGCCGTCGATGTGCACGGCGAACGCGAAATAGGGGGAAGGCTTGAACTCGTCCATCTTCTTACGGAGCAGCATGGCATTCGTGCAAAGAAAAACGTATTTGCGCCGGGCCACCAGCTGCCGCACGATTTCCCCGATCTGCGGGTGCATCAGCGGCTCGCCGCCCGCGATGGAGACCATCGGCGCCCCGGACTCCAGCACGGCCCCCACCGCCTGCGCCACCGGCATCCGCTGCTTGAGCACCCCGGCCGGGTGCTGGATCTTTCCACAGCCCTCGCATTTGAGATTGCACGCGAAGAGCGGTTCGAGCTCCACGATGAGGGGGAACTTCTCCCGCTTGCGAAGCTTCTGCTGAAAGAGATACGTCCCGATACGGAGCGTCTGGCGGAGCGGCATGGCCATTTCTGGCTCACCTCCAGGGGAGCAGCAGGGATCGGTGCCATTCAAGGAATGCGGGCAGGACACCGCGAAGGACGCGGAATGCCGATATTCCACCCCGCAGAGTCCCGATGCGGATCAGTTCATGGCCCGGAGCGTCCACCACCACCCGTACGGCCGCAACCGGACGCCGGGCCGTGCCCGCGGCGGCGGCGTCGAGGGTGGCGGCGGACTCCATGTCGGCGGCGATGGCTCCGCTCTCGTGCAGTGCGGCCCTGGCCTGGCCCCGCACCACATGGTCGGTGCCCGCGAGCGTGCCCACGTGGACGGTGCCGTACCGGGCCAGCGCGGTGGCCAGCAGTTCGGTTCCGATACAGGGCGTGCGGCCCCCGGAGCCGCGGGTCTCGTCGGCCACCACGAGGTCACCCGGCCGCATGCCGGGCACCAGCCCCGCGCAGAAGCCGGTGGCCAGCACGGCGGTGCCGCCGGGCACGGTCTCCTGGGCGAGGGCCCGGCCGATGGCGCGCCGCGCGGCCTGCGCGCCCATGCCGGTGCGGAGCAGTCGCACTTTTCCGGGGCTCGTTACCCCGTTCGGGTCGGGGCGGCCCGGGCGCCCCGACCCGCGGCGCAGCGCGAGGTGCTCGATGCCGAGCGCACACGTCAGCAGCAGCGGATCCGGGGCTTCCGGGCTCTCCATCAGGCGTCCCGCCTCACAACCGGCTCCAGCCCGTCACCGTGCAGATAGCGGCCCAGTGCCGTGAGCGGGAAGACCATCCGGTAGAGGTGGTAGTTGATCGAGAAGTCCCAGGGGAAGCCGGTGCCGGTGAAGTACGGCTCGTCCCAGTAGCCGTCCTCGCGCTGGGTCTCGGCCAGCCAGCCGATGCCCCGTTCGACGGCCTTGCTGTCCTTCTCGCCTGCTGCCAGCAGCGCCATCAGCGCCCAACCGGTCTGGGAGGCGGTGGAGGCGCCGGCTGCGATCCACTCGGTGTCGATGTAGGAGCGCAGGTCCTCGCCCCAGCCTCCGTCGTCGTTCTGGACGCTCTCCAGCCAGCTGACGGCGCGCCGGATGGCGGGGTGCGAGGTGGGCAGCCCGGCCGCCACCAGCGCGGGAACGACGGACCCGGTGCCGTAGAGGTAGTTGACGCCCCAACGGCCGAACCAGGAGCCGTCGGCCTCCTGTTCGGCCAGCAGCCAGGAGATCGCCTTACGGGTGCGCGGGTCGTGCTGCTTGCCCTCGGCGGCCAGCATCTCCACCACGTGCGCCGTCACATCGGCCGACGGCGGGTCGATGACCTCGCCGAAGTCGCAGAACGGCAGCCGGTTGGGGAACTTGCTGGTGTTGTCGACGTCGAAGGCACCCCACGCGCCGTTGCCGGACTGCATACCGAGGTTCCAGCGCACGGCCCGGCTGATGGCCCGCTCGACCCGTTCGGGGTCGGGGTGCCGGATGCGCCGCAGCGCGAGCGCGACCTCGGCGGTGTCGTCGGTGTCGGGGTAGTTGTCGTTGTGGAACTCGAACGCCCAGCCGCCGGGGATCAGCTGGGGGCGGCGTACGGACCAGTCGCCGGGGCGTACGACCTGCTCGCCCAGCATCCAGTCGGCGGCCTTCACCAGCGCCGGGTGATCGCGGGGCAGTCCGGCGTCGGCCAGCGCGATGGAGGCCAGGCAGGTGTCCCAGACCGGGGACTGGCACGCCTCGATCATCCTGGTCTGTTCATCGGGCCAGACGGCGAAGCGGTCCAGCGACTCCAGACCGGCCCGCATCACCGGGTGGTCGAGGTCGTAGCCGAGCAGCCGCAGCGCGATCAGCGAGTAGACGGCGGGCGGCTGGATGCCGCCCCAGCAGCCGTCGTTCTCCTGGCGCTCGATGATCCAGCGCGAGGCTTCCCTCAGCGCCGCGCGGCGCAGCCTGCGGGAGGCCACCTTGCGGTAGGCGTGCAGGGCGCGGTCCATGCGCTGGAAGGCGCCGTCCCAGCTGGTGGCAGGCGCCATCGGGGTGGGCGGCAGCGGGCGCGCCGGATCGCGGTGCAGCTCGTCCAGGCGGAACGGCGCGGGGTGGACGGGCCGGAAGGCGGAGACGACGGTCAGCGGCACGATGGTCTGCCGGGCCCAGCAGCCGAAGTCGTAGATGTTGAGCGGCACCCACTTGGGGAAGTAGATGATCTCCGGGGGCAGTTCGGGCAGGTCCTCCCAGCGCCACCAGCCGAACAGGGCGAGCCAGATACGGGTGAAGACCCTGCTGCGGGCCACTCCCCCGCGTTCGCGCACCCACTGCGCGGCGCGCATCATATGGGGGGCCTCGGGGTCGTCGCCCGCGAGTTTGAGGGCGACGTATCCCTCGACGGTGGTGGACAGGTCGCCCGGTCCGCCGTAGAAGGTGGCCCAGGCGCCGTCCTCGCGCTGCTGGGAGCGGATGAACCGGGCGGCGGCGGAGAAGGTCCGCTCGTCGCGGATGCCGAGGAACTCGCGCAGCAGCAGGTCCTCGGCATCCATGGTGATGTTGGTTTCCAGGTCGCCCTTCCACCAGCCGGCCTCGTCCTGGCGGGCGAGCAGGTGCTCGACGGCGCGGGCCGCGGTCCGCTCAGCCAGGGCGGTGATGTCGCCGGTGCCCGTGGGGACGGTGGCGGGAGAATCGCGTTCTTTGTTCTTCGTTCCGGAGACGCCGGGTCCAGCGGGTCCGTCCGTGGTGGCTGTCATCCCTTCTCCTTCCGAAGTGTCCGATTGCTCGGAGCCGCGAGTGGGAGTCCGACTCACCCCCGCCGTACGACGACGAAGTCGGCGAGCGCGGCGAACCGGTCCCGCACCCGGCCCGGCATCTCGATCGAGTCCAGCGCCGCCAGTGCCGTGGTGTGCTGACGCTGGGCCTCCTGCGAGGTCCACTCGCGGCCTCCGGCCTCCTCGATCAGCGCGGCCCGCTCGGCGAACTCCGTCTCGTGGAAGTCCTCGAACTCCGCCTGGCTCTTCTTCGCGTCCTCCGTCATCAGCTTCGCGAGCCGCGCCGCGGCGGGGCCCTCGGAGCCGAGTGCGGCGGCGACCGGGAGCGACTTCTTGCGCTGCCGCAGATCGCTCCAGGTCTGCTTGCCGGTTGCCTGGGGGTCGCCCCAGATCCCGAGCAGGTCGTCGATGGCCTGGAAGGCGAGGCCCAGGTGATGGCCGTACGCCTCCAGCGCGTCCGCCGTGCGGTCGTCGGCACCGCCGAGCACCGCACCGATGGAGGCGGCGCAGGCCAGCAGTGCGCCGGTCTTGTTCCCCTCCATCTCCAGGCACTCCTCCACGGTCACCAGATCGCGGTGTTCGTAGGAGATGTCCTGTGCCTGGCCGTCGATGAGCTTGCGGGTCGCCAGCGTGAGCCGCCGGGTGGCGCGCCCGGCCTCCGCCGTGCCCAGCTCCAGCAGTATCTCGCCGGCGAGTGCGAACAGCGCGTCGCCGACGAGGATCGCCTGGGCCGGCCCGTGCACCTTCCAGACAGTGTCACGGTGGCGGCGCTGCTCGTCGCCGTCCATCAGATCGTCGTGCAGCAGGGAGAAGTTGTGCACCAGCTCCACGGCGACCGCACCGGGGATACCGGTCTCCGGCGGCGCCCCGGTCACCTCGGCGGACAGCAGCGCCAGCGCGGGCCGCACCGCCTTGCCGCCCGCTGCGTCCGAGGGGCGGCCCTCGGCGTCGATCCAGCCGAAGTGGTAGGCGGCGACGGTGTCCATCGGCGGGGCCAGCCGTTCGACGGCCGCGCGCAGTACGGGGGTGGAGAGCGTACGGCCACGCTCCAGCAGTGCGCTCACGTCCCTGCGGCCGGCCTCTTCGCCCTTCACGCCCTCGTCGTCCTCGTTCACGAGCTGTCGGTTCGGCGGGGTCACAGGGTCTCCTCTGTGCGGTGCTGTGGTGCTGGCTGTACCGCCCGTGCTGCCTGGGCCGGCCGGACGTTCTGCGTCAGTGGTGCTCATGGGCCCTTCCTTCGATGCCGGGGACCGGTTCCGACCCATGCGGGCGGCCCAGTGCGACGAGGGCTTCGTGCGCGGCCGTCACCCCGCTGCGGACAGCGCTCTCCATGGTCGCGGGCCAGCCGGTGGCGGTCCACGCGCCCGCGAGGAAGACGCCGGGAGCCAGGGTGCGCGCCGCAGGGCGCAGCCGGCCGACGCCGGGCGCGGGGGCGAAGGTGGCAGTGCGCTCCCGGGTGACGAAGAAGTCCCGCACTCCCGCGCCCCTGGCCGCGGGCAACAGCCGCTCCAGCTCCGGGAGATAGCGCTCGCGGAGCACGGCGACCGGCTGGTCGATCTCCTCGTGCGCGACCGACTGGGAGAGCGCCAGATACTGGCCGCCGCCGGTGAGCCCGGAGGCGGTGGTGCGGTCGAAGACCCACTGGACCGGGGTGCCGAGCGCGGCGAAGAAGGGTCTGCGCAGCACCTTGCGGTCGTAGATGACATGGACGTTCAGGATCGGCTCGTTACCGATGTCCAGCAGCCGCCCGGGGTCGGCGAGGGCACCCGGCGGCAGCAGCCGGTGGGCCTCGCGCTGCGGTACGGCGAGCACGACCGTGTCCGCCCTCAGCTCCTCGGCTCCGCTACCGCCCTGATCGGCCGTCACCCGCCAGCCGCCCCCCTCGGCGGGCTCGACAGCGCGGGCGCGGGTACGGAGCAGGGTGCGCACGCCGGCCTTCTCCAGCGCCGCGCGGGCGAGGACGTCGTGGATGTCGCCGAGCGGAACGTGTGCCCAGCCGATGTCGGCGGCGCCGGGCTCGGAGAGCAGCCCGGTCTTGAAGACCATCGCCGCGAGCCCCATGGACGCCTGGGGCGCACGCGCGTTGAGGGTGGCGGTGCCGACCAGGTCCCACAGGGCCTCGACGGTGCGGGCCGACTGGCCGTGCCGGTGCAGCCAGGTGCCGAAGTCGATGGCGTCCAGCGCCGGATCCGCCGGGTCGAGCCCCTTGAGGGCGAGCGCCGCACGGGCCACCGCACCCCGCTCGGCGAGCGAGAGGTGCGGGTACGTGGCGAGGCTCGCGGCCAGATGCAGGGGTACGGGCAGCGCGGTGCGGCGCAGCCGTCCGAGCCGGGGCCTGCCGGTGCCGACGTCGAGCACCGGCACGTCCAGCCGGTCCTGGATCGGGGCGAGCCCGGCGGCGCCCACCCGCTCCAGGAACCAGCTGTAGGCGGTGCAGCAGCGCAGATAGACGTGCTGGCCGTTGTCCACGGTCAGCGGTCCGGCGGCGGAGTCGCGCCGGAAGGAGAAGGCGAGCCCGCCCAGCCGGGGCCGGGTCTCCACGAGGGTGGTCTCCAGGCCCGCCTCGGCCAGCCGCAGGGCGGCCGTCGTACCGGCGAGTCCGCCGCCGAGGACCACGGCGCGCCGTGCGGCGCCGGGCCGCTCACCGGACCGCGCATCGTCCGCCGTCATGGACGCTCCTCCCCTGAGTCCGGTGCTTGTCCGGTCCGTGCCCGCTGGGACGCCCCGCCGCAGCGGTGGGTTGCCCGGCGCCCCGTCGGCAGCGGCATCAGGCGCTCCGCCGCGACGTCTGGCGGGAGACCAGCCGTGCGTCGAAGCCGGACAGGCCGCGTACCGCCACATACGCCTTCTCGTGCCCCGGCAGGGAGACACGGCCGCGCAGCACCGCGGCGGGGTCCGCCGCGATGCGGTCCAGCAGACGGTGGTAGATGCCCGCCATGGCGGCGACGCAGGCGCCCGAGCGGCGGTCGAGCATCGGCAGCAGTCGGTAGCCCTCGGCGAACAGTGCGCGGGCGCGTCGCACCTCGAAGTGGACCAGTCCGGTGAAGTCGGCGCCGGGTGGCACCGTGACGGTGGTAAAACCCGCGGCACAGCCAAATTTCTCGAGATCCTCCGAGGGCAAATACGTTCTTCCGCCCTCGGCGTCTTCCCGTACGTCCCGGAGAATATTGGTCAGTTGGAGCGCCAGCCCAAGGGTGTCGGCGTACTCGGAGGCGCGGGGGGTGTCGCGTGCGCCGGGCACGGTGCCGAAGACGCCCAGCGACAGCCGCCCGATGGCGCCGGCCACGCAGCGGCAGTACACCTTCAGGTCGTCCCAGGTCTCGTAGGTGGCGCCGCGGACATCCATCAGTACGCCGTCGATGAGTTCGTCCAGCGCGTCGAGCGGGATCCGGAACCGGCCGGTGGCGTGGCTGAGCGCGACCGCGACCGGGTCGGTGTCGTCCCAGGAGATCGCGCGGCTCTTGATCCGGGTGAGCAGCTCCCGGGTCTCCTCCAGCCGCTGCTGTTTGGCCTCGCGGGGCAGTCCGCCGTCGCCGATGTCGTCCACCCGCCGGGAGAACGCGTACAGCGCGGACATGGCCTGCCGCTTCGGGGCGGGCAGCAGCCGGATGCCGTAGGCGAAGTTGCGTGCCTGCTGTCCTGTGACGGCCTCACAGTAGCGGTAGGCGGCGGTCACCTGTGCGGGGAGCTGCTGCGGGGGCCTGGCCTGGGCCCGGTCCGCTCTCGCGGCTTTCTCGATCTTCCCCACCGTCCCGGTCACCCCTCTCCTCGCAGGCTCGCCCAGGACTCGCGGAGCACGCTCGCGGTGCCGGCCCGGGGAGCTCCCGCCAGTACGTCGTACCGTGCGGCTCGCAGGGCCGAGGCCGCCGCGCGCCCGCCGCCGGTGAACCCGGCGAGCAGCAGCCGGAGCCTGCCGTGGACGCTGCGCACCAGTGGTGTGCCCTCGTCCAGCAGACCCAGCGCGCGCTCGGTCTCGTACGCGATCAGGGCGCGCACCGAGGCGTTCGCGGTCGGCGCCGCGAGGTCGGCCTCGCTGACGCGGAACCTGGCCATGTCCTCGGCCGGCAGGTAGATCCGGCCCCGGTTCAGGTCCTCGGCGACGTCCTGGAGGTGTTCGATGATCTGGAGCCCGGTGCAGACCGCGTCCGAGCGGCGTACCCGCTCCGGCGTCATGGTGCCGGTGATGGCGAGGACGAGCCGGCCGACCGGGTTGGCCGACAGCTCGCAGTAGGCCAGCAGTTCGCCGTAGGTGGCGTACCGGCGGACCTTCTGGTCCTGCCGGTTGGCCTCGATCAGGCCGAGGAACGGCTCCGGGGTCAGCCCCCGGCGGCGAACGGTGGGGACCAGGGCACGCAGCAGCGGGTGGCCGGGCCCTGACCGGTCATCGGAAGGCCCGTGGGACGGGGAGCCGCCCCAGGAGATGTTTTCGAACACCCGGTGGACGTCGGCCTCGAACGCGTCGAGCATGGCGAGCGGGTCGTCGGCCTGGTCGGGTGACAGACCGAGGGAGGAGGCGTGTGCCGGGCCGGAGGCTCCCAGGTCACCGTCGCCGATGTCGTCGACCAGGCGGGCGAATCCGTAGACGGCCATCAGATCGTCCCGCCACGCGCGGGGGAGGAAGCGGGGCGCCACCGGGAAGTTCTCCGCCTTGGCCTTGGAGAGCACCGCGCTCGCGTGCGCGTCCTCCTCCGCGGTCACCACGTGCTGCCCATGGCCATTGCCGTCACATCTCCGTTTCTACACCGCTGCACCAGAAGATCCTATTTCGGACACGCCGCACGCACTGGCCTGCGAAAGCGGCCAGCGGCACAGGCCGGTCGGGCCCAGTTCGCCCGACTTACCGCGAATCAGCACCGAAACAGCTTACGCCGTACATCAACCCGGTGTGCGGGGGGTGACGACCCTGGACCGGGGTCCGCCCGGGTCACGGTTTCCGGGCCGGGCGGTGCGGATTGCGCCCTCGTCCGAGTGCCGGATCACGTCCGTCCGGGTACCGGCCCCGCGGGCCGGAACGGGACCGCGCACCCGCCGCGAGGGCCCGCGCCGACGCCGTCACGGGCCCGCCACTCTTCTGCCGCAGCAGGCGGAACGGCAGAACCCCTCGCCCGGCTGACCGCCGGTCAGGGCGCCGTCAGACCGGCGACGATGTCGTGCAGGGCACGCTCGATGACGTAGCCCGCCTCCTTCTCGGAGAGGACGTCCAGCGGTCCGTCGAGGAAGAGCATCGCGGTGCCGTGCACCATGGCCCAGGCGCTCAGCTCTGCTCCGGGTCTGCGCTCGGGTGTGATCAGGCCGACGGTGACCGCCTCGTCGAGGGTCTCGGTGAGCATTTCGAACGAGCGCGCCTCCCAGCCCTGCGACTCCTCGGTTTCCGTGACGGCGCCGTCCTCGGTGATACCGAAGCCGCCCAGGGCCTTGCGGCAGAAGGCCGTGGAGTAGAGGCCGGGCTCCTCCCTGGCGAACCGGATGTAGCCGCGGCCGATGCCCAGCATGCGGCGCCTGGTCGCGTCCGGGCCCGAACCGTGCACCTCACGCCCGCCCGCCTCCATGCAGGCGACCAACTGCTGCTGGCCGTAGTCCTTGACGGCACCCAGCAGATCGCTGTGGCTGTCGAAGTGCCGGTAGGCGGCGGTGGCGGAGACTCCGACCTTGCGTGCGGCGGCGCGCAGCACCACGGCGTCGGGGCCGCCCTCGCGGGCCAGCTCGATGGCGGCGTGGATCAGCGCGTTGCGCAGGTCCCCGTGGTGGTAGCGGCCCTTGCCGCGGCTCCGTGCCGCTTTCCCGGCCTGTGCGGCCGCCTCCCCAGTGGCCTTGTCTGTCGCTTCGGAGTTCGGGTGCATGCTCCTATCCTGCCCGATGTTGACAGCAATAACATTCATGACATGATGCATGTTGACGCCGTGAACATCCATGCGGCGTCCCTCCCGCCCATCCATAGCGCTCCCGGGGGATACGACGTGCTCGATCGCATAGCCAATCTGACCTACCGCCGAGCACGAGGCGTGCTCGTGCTCTCCTTGCTGGCGGTGGTGGCCCTGGCCGCCGTCGGCTTCGGCGCCTTCAGCAAGCTCCAGGGCGGCGGGTTCGACGACCCCGACTCGCCCTCCTCGCGCGCCGCCACCCTGATCGACGAGAAGTTCCACGGCGAGGACAACCTCGTCCTGCTCGTCCGCGCCAAGGGCGGCAACCTCGACTCCCCGGCCGTCAAGCACGCCGGACAGGAGCTGACCGCCGGGCTGCGCAAGGAACCCGGCGTCTCCCAGGTGACCTCCTACTGGGCGCCGGGCGGCTCGGCCCTCACCTCACGCGACGGCAGCCAGGCGCTGGTGCTCGCGCACATGGACCAGGAGGACACCGAGCGCGTCACCGAGGTGACCGACAAGTGGAGCGGCGAACGGGGCGCGGTCTCGGTCCGCGCGGGCGGCGCGGCGGCGCTGAACGAGCAGGTCAACGCGCAGGTCTCCAAGGACCTCGGGGTGGCAGAGGCCATTGCCGTACCCGTGACGCTGGTGCTGCTCATCCTCGCCTTCGGCAGCGTGGTGGCCGCGCTGCTGCCGCTGGCCATCGGGCTCATCGCGATCCTGGGCACCTTCGCCGAGCTGTACATCCTCGGCAGCATCACGGACGTCTCCGTGTTCGCGATCAACCTCACCACGGCGCTGGGCCTCGGGCTCGGGATCGACTACGGGCTGCTGCTCGTCAGCCGCTTCCGCGAGCGGCTCGGCGCCGGTGACGACACGGCCCAGGCGCTCCGTACGACCGTTCGCACGGCCGGCCGGACCGTGCTGTTCTCCGCCTCGACGGTGGTGGCCGCGCTCGCCGCGCTGCTGCTGTTCCCGCCGTACTTCCTGCGCTCCTTCGCCTACGCGGGCATCGGTGTGGTGGCCATCGCCGCGCTCTCCGCGCTGCTGGTCGTCCCGGCGCTGCTGGCCGTGCTCGGCCCCCGCGTCAACAAGGGGCGGCTGCCGTGGGCGGACGCGGTACGCAAGCCGGAGGCCCCGCTGTGGGGCAAGCTGGCCCGCGTCGTGATGCGGCGGCCCGCGCTCACCGCGCTGCCGGTGCTGGCCGTACTGCTACTGGCCGCCAGCCCGCTGCTGGGCGCCACCTTCGGCACCCCCGACGAGCGGGTGCTGCCCGACAGCGCCGAGAGCCGCCAGGTCTCCACAGCGCTCCAGCACGACTTCGCGGGCAACGACGCGGCAGGCATCTCCGTCGTCACCGAGGAGCGGGCGGACGGCGGGGCCGTGGGCCGGTACGCCGCGCAGCTGTCCGAGCTGAAGGGCGTCAGCCGCGTCCAGGCGGCGACCGGTACCTACGCGCAGGGGCACTCGGTGCGCGGGCCCGGGGCGGCGAGCGCCGGGTTCGAGCAGGACGGCACCCACCGGCTGACGGTCACCACCAGCCTGACCCCCGCCTCGGGCGCGGCACAGGACCTGGTCCGCGAGATCCGCGACCTGCCGGGGCCCGACGGCAGCAAGACGCTGGTCGGCGGCAAGGACGCCCAGCTGATCGACGCCAAGAAGGCCATCGCCGACAAGCTGCCCGCCGCCGTGGCCTGGGTCGTCGGCTCGACATTCGTGCTGCTGTTCCTCTTCACCGGCAGCATCGTGCAGCCGCTGCGCGCCCTGGTGCTCAACGCGATCAGCCTGACCGCCGCGATCGGCGCCATGGTGTGGGTCTTCCAGGACGGGCACCTCTCCTCGCTGCTGGGCTTCACCGCGATGCCGATGGACACCTCGATGACGGTGCTGATGTTCTGCATCGTCTTCGGCCTGTCCATGGACTACGAGGTCTTCGTGACCAGCCGCATCAAGGAGCTGCACGACGCCGGGGCCGACAACAGCGAGTCGGTGACCGGCGGACTCTCCCGCACCGGGCGGATCGTGACCATGGCCGCCGGACTGCTGGCGGTCAGCTTCTTCGCCTTCACCACCAGCAAGGTCTCCTTCATCCAGATGTTCGGCCTGGGCAGCGGCCTGGCCATCCTCATCGACGCGGTGGCGGTACGCGGGGTGCTGGTACCGGCCGCGATGCGGATGCTGGGCCGTACGGCGTGGTACGCGCCGAGGCCGCTGCGCCGGCTGCACGCGAGGGCAGGGCTGAGCGAGGGGGCTGACGCCGATGTCGCGGAGCGCCCTGAGGGGGAGCCGCGGGAGGGGGAGCCCGGCGAGAGGGAGCGGGCCCGTACCGGGGTGTGACCCCGGGGCCACGCACACGTTGAAGCGGCCCGCTTCACCGGCTGATGCTGGTGAAGCGGGCCGCTTCGGTGCTTTGCCGCGAGGCCGTGTCCGGCGGTTCTTGGTCGGCCCCCTCCGTTGTTCCGGGAGGGGGCTGCCCCTGCCCGACGCGCGCGGACTGCGGGTGCATCGTGGCTGGTCGCGCCGTTCCTCGCGCCCCTGACGGGGCGCCCCCCTCGCTACTTGCTGGTGAACTTCTCGTATTCCTTCAGGACCTCGTCCGTCGGGCCGTCGAGCAGCAGCTTGCCCTTTTCCAGCCACAGCACCCGCTCGCAGGTGTCGCGGATGGACTTGTTGTTGTGGCTGACGAGGAAGACGGTGCCGGCTTCCTTGCGCAGCTCACGGATGCGGGCCTCGGAGCGCTTCTGGAAGCGCTTGTCGCCGGTGGCCAGGGCCTCGTCGATCATGAGGACGTCGTGGTTCTTCGCCGCGGCGATGGAGAACCGCAGTCGGGCGGCCATACCGGAGGAGTAGGTACGCATCGGCAGGGTGATGAAGTCACCCTTCTCGTTGATGCCCGAGAAGTCGACGATGTCCTGGTATCGACTCGCGACCTCCTCGCGGGACATCCCCATCGCCAGGCCGCCGAGGACGACGTTCCGCTCGCCCGTCAGGTCGTTCATCATGGCCGCGTTGACGCCCAGCAGCGAGGGCTGACCGTCGGTGTATACCTTGCCGCTCTCGGCCGGCAGCAGCCCGGCGATGGCCTTGAGCAGCGTGGACTTGCCGGAGCCGTTGGAGCCGATCAGGCCGATGGCCTGGCCGCGGTACGCGGTGAAGCTGACGCCGCGCACCGCGTGCACCTCGCGCATACCCCCGCCGGGCTTGCGCCGGATGATGCGGTTGAGGGCCGCCGTGGCGCTGCCCCGGCCCTTGGAGCCACCGAAGACCCGGTAGACGATGTGCAGGTCCTCGGCAATGACGGTGGGCACCCAGGGGGCAGGAGTCTGCTCCGCCTGTGCCTCGGTCTTCTTGCCGGACTCGGCGGAAGGTCCGCTCTGCTCGGTCTGCTCAGCCACGGCCATAACGCTCCTCCGCCTTCCAGAAGAAAACAAATCCGCCGACGCCCACGACCACTGCCCAGCCCAGGGCGAGCGCCCATACGTGCGGCGGGAGCTGGGTGCTGGGGTACTCCTGGATGAAGGCGAACCGCATCAGGTCCATATAGACGGCGGCGGGGTTGGCCTGCAGCAGGTCCGCCACCCAGCTCGGCGCCTGCGCGTTGTTCTCCAGCATGTGCTTGAGGGGGAACATCACGCCGGACGCGTACATCCACGTCCGGGTGATGAACGGCATCAGCTGCGCCAGATCGGGTGTCTTGCTGCCGAGCCGGGCCAGGATCAGCGCCAGGCCGGTATTGAAGACGAACTGGAAGGCCAGCGTCGGCAGGATCAGCAGCCAGGAGAACTGCGGCAGCTCGCCGAACCCGAGCAGGATGACGACCAGCACGATCATCGAGTAGAGCAGCTGCTGGAGCTGCTGCAGCGCCACCGAGATCGGCAGCGCGGCGCGTGGGAAGTGCAGCGCCCGTACCAGTCCGAGGTTCGAGGAGATCGCCCGGACGCCGGTGAGCACCGACGTCTGGGTGAAGGTGAAGACGAACACTCCGGTGATCAGGAACGGGACGTAGTTCTCCTGGCCACCCGGCGTGCCCTCCCGGCCTCCCAGCAGCAGGCCGAAGATGAAGTAGTAGACGGCAGCGTTCAGCAGCGGCGTGGCGACCTGCCACAGCTGGCCCAGCTTCGCCTGGCTGTACTGCGCCGTCAGCTTCGCCCGGGAGAAGGCGAGAATGAAGTGCCGCCGCGCCCACAGCTGACGCACGTAGTCGGGCAACGAGGGGCGCGCTCCGCTCACCGACAGGCCGTATTTGGCCGCGAGTTCGGACGGGGTCAGCCGGTCGTCCGGTGACGGCGGAGGCAGCACGCCGACCGAGCTGTCGGCGCTGTCCTGGGTTGTCTCGCTCACGTTGGAAACTTTCGTCCTCACACTGCGCAAGTGAATCCGGGGCTGATGCTCTCAGACACGAGCTTGTCAGATCACGGGCGGGCGACCCAGCCGCGTCAGACGCCATACCGTACGCCACCGCATCGGTCTGCGGGCCCCCGGCGGCGTGGTCCAGCCTTCCTTGAAACCACCCAGCCAGGCCCGCAGCGCCGGCATGGAGGGGCGCCGGGCGAGGGTGAGCAGCAGCCATACGCCCAGATAGACGGGGACGAGCAGCGCGGGAAGGTTGCGGCGGGCCAGCCAGACGCGGTTGCGGGCCACCATCCGGTGGTAGACGGCGTGCCTGCTGGGGGCGGTGGTCGGGTGGTGCAGCACCATGTCGGCGCGGTACTCGATGCCCCAGCCGGCGTCGAGGGCACGCCAAGCCAGGTCGGTCTCCTCGTGTGCGTAGAAGAACTCGTCGGGCAGGCCGCCGACTTCGGCCAGCACCTTGGTACGCACGGCGTTGGCGCCGCCGAGGAACGTGGTGACCTTGGAGGAGCGCATCGGGTCGGAGGCCCGCAGCCGGGGTACGTGACGGCGCTGGGTGACGCCCGTTTCGGGGTCGGCGATACGGAAGCTGATGATCCCGAGCCGGGGGTCGGCCTCGAACGCCTCGCGCACCAGCTCGGCGGTGTCGGTCGAGGGCAGCAGCCCGTCGTCGTCCAGAAAGAGCAGTGCGTCCACCTCGGCACCCGAGGGGCCGAATGCCTCTATTCCGACATTCCGCCCACCGGGGATGCCGAGATTTTCCGGAAGCTCGACCTTTCGTACACCGTCCGGCAGCTCGGGCAACGGCGCGCCGTTACCCACCACGACGACCTCGATCGCCTCGCCGTCCTGCTTGGCGACCGACTCCAGCAGTGCACGCAGCTCCTCGGGGCGGTTGCCCATGGTGAGCACGACGGCACCCAGTCGCATATCGCTTCCGCCCCCCGTCACTTCAGCCTGCTCGAGGCGAGGATGGACACCAGGTGCAGCAGCGTCTGGAGCACGGCGATGGCCGCGAGGACGACGACGCCGACCCTGGAGAAGAACAGGTCGCCCCGGATCTGGTCCACGACCGCGAGGACGAGGATCAGCAGGGAGGCCTCGATGCCCAGGACCAGCCGGTGGAACTTCAGCGCCGCGGCCGCCTTGCGCGCCAGGGCCAGCCCGGAGGAGCGCGGCTCGGCGGCCGACTCCTGGACCGGCGGCAGCCCGCCCTGGTGGCGCGCGACGCCCACCAGGTCGGACTCCGCCTTGATCAGGATGGCGCCGAGCGCGGCCAGCGTGCCGAGGAAGGCCCACAGCCAGTCGACCCTGCCGCCGCCCCACAGGTCGGCGGCGCGCAGGCCGAAACCGACCAGCACGGCGGCGTCGCACAGGTACGCGCCGACCCGGTCCAGATACACCCCGCCCAGCGAGAACTGCTTCTTCCAGCGGGCCACCTCGCCGTCGACACAGTCGAGCAGCAGGTAGAGCTGGACCATCACCACACCCAGGACCGCGCCACCGACGCCGGGCACCAGCAGCGCCGGCGCGGCCAGCACCCCGGCGACCGTCATCACGTACGTCAGCTGGTTGGGGGTGACCCGGGTGTTCACCAGGTGCCGGTCGACACGCAGCGAGATCTCGCGCATGTAGAGCCGACCGGCCCAGTGCTCACCGCTCCGCCGGTCCTTCACCCCGGCGGGGTGAACGACCGGCCGCAGTTCAGCTACCGATGGTTTGTGCATAGTCCGCGTACGCGTCCCTGATCTGGTCGGTGGACAGGTCGAGGTGTTCCAGGATCGTGTACCGCCCGGGGCGGGTCTGCGGCGCGTACGCGACGGCCTCGACGAACTCGTCCCGGTCGAAGCCGATGTCGGCGGGCAGCACCGGCAGCTTGTGCCGCCGCAGCACCTCCACCATCAGCTTGGCCGTGTCCTTGTCCCCGCGCAGATAGGTGGCGAAGGCGGCGCCGAGGCCGCACTGCTCGCCGTGCGGAGCAGCACGCTTGGGGTAGAGCAGGTCGAAGGCGTGGTTGATCTCGTGGCAGGCGCCGGAAGCGGGACGGCTGTCCCCGGCGACCGACATCGAGATGCCGGTCAGCACCAGGCCCTCGGCGAGCACCTGGAGGAAGCCGTCGTCGCTGACGTCGCCCGGGTGGTGCAGGATCGCCTCGCCGGCCTGCCGCGCCATGGCCGCGGCCAGTCCGTCGATGTCCTCGCCGCGCACCTCGTGCCCCAGCTCCCAGTCCTTGACGGCGGAGATGTTGGAGATGACATCGCCGATGCCGGAGCGGATGTAGCGCTCGGGGGCCTCACGGATGACGTCGAGGTCGATGACGACGGCGATCGGGTTGGGCACCCCGTAGGAGCCGCGGCCCGCGTCGTTGTCGAGGGTGGCGACCGGCGAACACAGGCCGTCGTGCGAGAGGTTGGTCGCGACCGCGACCAACGGCAGGCCGATCCGCGCCGCCGCGTACTTCGCACAGTCGATGATCTTGCCGCCGCCGAGCCCGACGACCGCGTCGTAGCGGCCGGACTTCATGGCGTCGCCGAGCTTGATCGCGTCGTCGATGGTGCCGCCGCCGACCTCGTACCAGGAGGCGTTGGGCAGCAGCGGCGCGAACCGCTCGCGCAGCGCGGCACCTGAGCCGCCGCTGATGGCGAAGGCGAGCTTGCCGTTGGTGGAGATCCGCTGATCGGCCAACAGGCCCGCCAGGTCGTCCAGTGCGCCGCGGCTGATGTCCACGACGACCGGCGACGGA
Source organism: Streptomyces sp. CA-250714 (assembly GCF_050936705.1). NCBI lineage: Bacteria > Bacillati > Actinomycetota > Actinomycetes > Kitasatosporales > Streptomycetaceae > Streptomyces > Streptomyces sp. CA-250714. The sequence continues at coordinate 1,381,269 of NZ_JBNJMI010000001.1, forward strand.
ATGAGGCGGGTCAGTACTGGCATGCGATCTCCCGGCCCTTGGCGAGGTCGTCGTGGTTGTCGATCTCGACCCACTTGACGTCCCCGATGGGGGCGACGTCGACCTTGAAGCCGCGGTTGACCAGCTCCTGGTAGCCGTCCTCGTAGTAGAGCTGCGGGTCGCGCTCGAAGGTGGCCTTCAGCGCGTCGGCCAGCTCGGCGCCGGCCTCCGGCTCGATCAGGGTGAGGCCGATGTACTCGCCGGTGGCCTCGGCGGGGTCCATCAGCTTGGTGATGCGCTGGACGCCCTTGTCGGGGTCCACGACGACCTTCATCTCCTCGTCGGCGAGGTCCTTGACGGTGTCGAGGGCCAGGATGATCTGCTGGCCGTTGCCACGCGCGTCCAGCAGCGTCTTCTCCACGGAGACGGGGTGCACGGTGTCGCCGTTGGCGAGCAGCACGCCCTCCTTGAAGACCTCACGGGCGCAGTAGAGGGAGTAGGCGTTGTTCCACTCCTCGGCCTTGTCGTTGTCGATCAGGCGGAGCTTGACGCCATGCCTGGCCTCCAGCTCTGCCTGCCGCTCGTAGACGGCTTCCTTGCGGTAGCCCACGACGACCGCGACATCGGTGAGACCGACCTGCGCGAAGTTGGCCAGGGCGATGTCGAGGACGGTGGTTTCACCGTCCACGGGCACCAGGGCCTTGGGCAGGGTGTCGGTGTAGGGGCGCAGACGCCGTCCGGCGCCGGCAGCCAGCACGAGGCCGATCATGCGGGTTCTCCTGTTTCGTCGTGTACTGCGGGTGCTTGCGACGACACCCAGAAACGGATGCTCTCGACGAGCACCACGGCCGCGATGGCCACGGCAAGCGTGGTCAGCGCGAAGATGAAGCCTTGCGTATGGCCGCCGCCACCCAGCCAGAGGGCCGCGGCGACGGTGACCACCAGGGTCCGTCCTTCATGCCCCCCGACCGCCCGCACCAGCCAGTGCGGAGGCGCCCCGGTGCCACCGCGGATGCGGTACACCGTGTCGTAGTGATGGTAGGCGAGAGCCGCTACCAGCCCGAATGCCGCGGGGAGCGTGCCGTCCGTTTCGGCACGGGCGGCCAGCACCAGAATCGTGCCGTATTCCGCGATGCGGAAGAACGGGGGCAGCAGCCAGTCCAGCGGGCCCTTGAGGGGCTGGACCAGCGCCGCCCCGGCACAGAGGGCGTAGACCGCTGCGGCCGGTACCGGCCAGAGGCTGCCGAGTGGCGCGGCCCACGCGGTGGCGAGGATCACGGCGCCGCCCAGCAGGGCAAGTGCGGGAGCACCCAGCAGCGGCAGCCGGACGGGGCGCAGCAGCCGCGCCGCGAGCTCGGCGAGCGGACCGCTGTCGGTGAGCGCGCGCACTCCCTCGGCCGCGCGGTCGGTGCGGGCCCTGCGGTGCATGGAGCGCAGCAGCCGCCCCGCCGTGGTGTAGCAGGCGGCGAGGGTGCCGGCGGCGAGCAGCACGATGAGGGTGATACGCGGCGTGGTGGCGGCCGTCAGTACGGCGATGAGGGCCCAGCGCTCCCCGATGGGCAGCACTATCATCCGCCGCGCCCAGACGGTCCAGCCCGCGCTGTCCAGCCTGCTGGAGAGTACGGCGGTGCGGCTGGTGTTGGCGGCGACGTCGTGGCTGGCCTCGTTGAAGGAGAAGTCGACGGTGTGCCGCGCGGTCATCAGCAGCATGGCGCCGAGCGCCAGTGCCCATACGTCGTCGCCGCCGCGGGCGGCACCGAGCGCCAGGCCCGCGTAGTAGGAGTACTCCTTGGCCCGGTCGAAGGTGGCGTCCAGCCAGGCGCCGAGCTTGGAGTACTGGAGGTCGTAGCGGGCGAGCTGGCCGTCCGTGGCGTCCAGCACGAACGAGGCGATCAGCAGCACCCCGGCGGTCACGAAGCCCCACCGCTCGCCCGTCGCGGCGCAGCCGGCGGCGATGAGCGCGGTGATCAGCGAGGCCGTGGTGACCTGGTTGGGAGTCAGGCCACGGCGGGCGCACCAGCGGGCGATGTAGCGCGAGTAGGGGCTGACGCAGAAGGTGGTGAAGAAGCCGTCGCGGGATTTGACCGCGGAGCGCAGCCGTACCGCCTCGTCGTCGACCGCTGCGACGGCGGCCTCGGCCTCCTTGCGTGCCGTCTCGTCGGCGGGGACGGTCGCCACGAGTGTCCCCAGCTCGGGCCGGTGCACCTCGACGCCGGCCGCCTCCAGGGCGTCGGCCGCCTGCTGGGGGCCGCCCGGCAGCTCGTGCGGCAGCGCGCGCCGCGCCTCGGGGGTGACGCCGAGCACACCCGGCAGGGCGCCCGCCTCGAAGCGGGGATCCTTCAGAGCGAGCCGCAGCGCGTGGGTGTGGCCGACGAAGCGGGGGTCGATCAGGGCGAGCCGTTCGTTCGCCGCCGTGGCGGCGAGGTGGGCGCTGACCTCGGCAGGCTGCGCGGCCACGCGCACCTCGAAGCCGAGCGAGCGCAGGTCGGCCTCGAGTGACGACCCGGCAACCGGCGGACCGGTGAGGATGGCGGTCGACAGAACGAACTCACTCCTTGAAAGCCGGCATACCCGCGCGAGAGGGGGACAACTAAGGCAGCGGGCAGCATGCGCCGTCACCCGGAAGGGTCGGCAGCACGTCGGCAGAGAGTATCGGATCGCCAAGGGGAGCCTTCACCGAGCGTTCACCGCCCCGGTGTTGCCCGGGAAGCGCCCGCGCGCCCCAGCATGGTGGATCATGGGCTCACGTCACAACCGGGGCCGATAGGGTTCGGGACATGACGTGGTTGATCACAGGCGGCGCGGGCTACATCGGCGCGCACGTCGCACGGGCCATGACGGCTGCCGGCCAGCGTGCCGTCGCACTGGACGACCTGTCCACCGGGCTGGCCGGGCGGCTGCCCGCCGAGGTGCCGCTGGTGCGCGGCTCCGTGCTGGACCGCCCGCTGCTGGACCGCACGCTCGCCGAGCACGGCGTGGGCGGTGTGATCCATCTCGCGGCCAAGAAGCAGGTCGGCGAGTCCGTCGAGCAGCCGCTGTCCTATTACGAGGAGAACGTGCACGGCCTGGTCACGCTGCTGGGCGCCGTGGTCGACGCGGGAGTGGGCCGCTTCGTCTTCTCCTCCTCCGCCGCGGTCTACGGAATGCCGGATGTGGATCTGGTCACCGAGCAGACCCCGACGGTACCGATGAACCCGTACGGCGAGACCAAGCTGGCCGGTGAGTGGCTGGTGCGGGCGACGGCCCGGGCACACGGGCTGTCCACCGCGTGTCTGCGCTACTTCAACGTGGCCGGGGCCGCCGACCCCGAGCTGGCCGACACGGGGGTCTTCAACATCGTCCCGATGTTCTTCGACGCGCTCACCCGTGGCGAGGCCCCCAGGATCTTCGGGGACGACTACCCGACCCCGGACGGCACCTGCGTGCGGGACTACATCCATGTGCGGGACCTGGCCGAGGCGCATGTCGCGGCGGCACGGGCGCTGGCGGCCGACGGCTCCACCGGGCAGGGGGCGGCAGCCGCGGGGGACGATCTGACGCTGAACGTCGGCACCGGTGAGGGCGTCTCCGTGCGGGAGATGGCCGAGCTCGTCGCCGAGATCACCGGCAAGCGGGAGCCGGCACCCCTGGTGGTACCGCGCCGCCCGGGCGACCCGGCGCGGGTGGTGGCCTCGGCCGACCGGATCCGCAAGGAGCTGGGCTGGGAGCCGCGGTTCGGAGTGCGGGAGATGGTCGCCTCGGCGTGGGAAGGCTGGCTGCTGCGGCACCCGGAGGCACGTACGCCGTCGAGCTGAGGCCGCATATCGACAGCAATGGGCGCAAATGTGAGCGATATAGACAGAATCCCGCACAATGCGGAGTTATCGCGTTGCCTGCGGCACACTGGATCACGCTGCCCACAGGCCCACCAGAAGGATCACCATGGCGAACAGCTCAGCCGCCCCGATCATGCTCGAACTGGTCGACGAGGACGGGACGACGATCGGCACCGCGGAGAAGCTCTCCGCCCATGTGGCCCCCGGGCGGCTGCACCGCGCCTTCTCCGTCTTCCTCTTCGACACCGAGGGCAGGCTGCTGCTCCAGCGCCGGGCCCTGGGCAAGTACCACTCGCCGGGAGTGTGGTCCAACACCTGCTGCGGCCATCCGTATCCGGCCGAGCCGCCGTTCGCTGCCGCAACCCGGCGGGTCGTGGAGGAGCTGGGAGTGGCGCCCTCGCTGCTGCGCGAGGCGGGCACCGTCCGCTACAACCACCCGGACCCCGCCTCAGGGCTGGTCGAGCAGGAGTTCAACCACCTGTTCGTGGGGCTGCTGCGCGACGAGCCGCGGCCCGACCCGGAGGAGATCTCCGAGACCGCGTTCGTGACCTGGGACGAGCTGGAGAAGCGGCACGCGACCGACACGTTCTCCACCTGGTTCATGACTGTGCTGGACGCGGCCCGTCCCGCGGTACGCGAGGTGACGGGCGGCGCCGGAGGCTGGTGACCCGCGCCGGTGCGCGCTTCAACCGAGCGCCGGTGCGCGCTTCAGCCGAGCGGCAGTGCGGCCCAGATGATTTTGCCGCCCGTACTCGTCTGCTCCACGTCGCAGACGCCGCCCGCCTCGCCGGTGATGGTCTTGACGAGCAGCAGTCCCCGGCCGCCCGTGTGCTCCCGGAACGGTTCGGCCTCCAGCGCCTTGGGCCGGTAGGGATGACTGTCCTCCACAGCAATCCGGAGCCATCCGCCGCCCAGTGAGACCTCGACCCCGATCTCGGGCGAGAGCAGCGCCGCGTGCTCCACCGCGTTGGTGACCAGCTCCGAAAGGATCAGCAGCGCTCCCTGGAACATCTCTTCCGGGATGCGCGTCGGCTGCCGCTCCAGCAGGTCCCGCACGGCGTGCCGCAGCTGGGGCACGGCGGAGGCGGCCGTCCGCGCGGTGAACCGCCACGCGCCCTCCTGCGCCGGTCCCGGCGCACTGGCGTGTGCATACCCCAGCGAGCCCTCGTGCCCACAGCCGAGCGTTCTGGGTTCGGACCGCCGTTGCCGCTCCGTGCGCTCCCGCAGCGGCAGGACGGCGGTGACCGCACGCACCGTTCCCGTCGCCGCCCCGCCGCGCACCGCGTTCACGGTTGCGTCTCTCTCCCCGGCTGGTGGAGCCTCGTCGACAACGCCGGACAGCTGCCCACCGCGGCTCTCCATCTGAGCACCCACTCTCCTGCTCGGTGCCTGCCGGCACCTGGATGTACTTGCAGATGTACTTGCATTGCATGGTGGTACCGCGAGGAGCAGACCTGGCGGGCTGACTGCAACTTGGCACGTATCGATGGCATTTGACAGAAGACTTACGCCACAGTCAGCTCCGTGACAGATCGTGGTAAGCGCTGGATACGATCACGCCCATGGAACCGATCCTGCGCACGGCGCTCGACGAGGGCGTCGCGACCGTCACCATCGACCATCCCGCCAAGCGGAACGCGATGACGCCGGACATGTGGCGCAGGCTGCCCGTACTGCTGGACGAACTCGCGGCGGATCCGGGCGTACGGGTGCTGGTGCTGACGGGCGCCGACGGCACCTTCTGTGCGGGCGCGGACATCGGCGCGCTGCGCGACGCGGCACGGAGCGGACCGGACTCCGACGAGCCCGGCGGGAGTGCCGCGCGGGAGCAACAGACGCTGGCCGTGGCGGCGGAGGAGGCGCTGGCCGCCTTTCCCAGGCCCACGTTGGCCGTGGTGCGCGGGCACTGTGTGGGCGGCGGCTGCCAGCTCGCCGCCGCCTGCGATCTGCGGTTCGCGGCGCAGGACGCGCTCTTCGGGATCACCCCGGCAAAGCTGGGCATCGTGTACGCGGCCTCCTCCACCGAGCGTCTGGTGCGCCTGGTGGGTCCGGCCACCGCAAAGTTCCTGCTCTACTCCGGGGAACTGATCGACGCCGGGCGGGCGCTGCGGACCGGGCTGGTGGACGAGGTGCACCACGGGGACGAACTCGACAAAAGGGTCGCCGAGTTCGCGCGGACCCTGACGGGGCGTTCCGCGTTGACGCAGGCGGCGGCGAAGGAGTTCGCGGACGGGCGTACGGGGCCTGACCGGGTCGAGCATTGGCAGCGTGCGGCCGCGGCGTCCGGTGAGGCCGCCGAGGGGGTTGCGGCGTTCATGGAGCGGCGCGCTCCGCGGTTCCGCTGGCCGCAGGGCTGAGCGTTGCCGTCCGGCTGTGCTGGTAAGGGGGTGCCCCTGTCCGTCGCCCGCAGGCTGCGGGTGAGCTGTGGCGTGTCGCGCAGTTCCCCGCGCCCCTTCGGGGCGCGCCCCCCATTGCCGGCTGCGCAAAGTCCGACGGGGGACGCCCTTCAGGCGCGACATACCCAGCGGTAGCGTACGGCCATGACGTCACTTCCCGAACGCGCCGGGCGGCGCTGCCACAACGCCCTGAACGCCCTGCACTCCGCGCTCTACTTCTCACCCGCGCTGGGGAAGGAACTCTCGCCCTACGGCATCGACGACCCGCACGCGGTCAACCTGGCCTCGCGGTCCGCGCCGCTGGGAGCCGTGAGCGCGGGCACGGTGACGGCAACCTTCTACAACTACAGCCACGCGCTCGTCGCCCGCTTCGTCCCCCAGGTGTGGGACGCGGCGTCGCCGGAGACCGTGCTGGCGGCGCGGCTGCGCGCCGTCGACGCGACGCTGCGCGGTCTGCTGGGCGAAGAGACCGTCTACTCGGCCGAGATGGCGGAGGCCGCGCGGCTGGCGCTGCGGGCCACCGAGGGCTGCATCCGCTCCGGGCGTCCGCTGCACTCCGCCAACGCGGACCTGCCCGTGCCGCCGGTCGACCAGTCGCCGCACCTGGCGCTGTGGCACGCGGCGACACTGCTGCGCGAGCACCGCGGGGACGGCCACATAGCGGCTCTCCAGAACGCCGAACTCGACGCGCTGGAGGCCCTGGTGAGCCACACGGCCAGCGGGCGCGGGATGAACCCCAAGTGGGTGATGAACACCCGCGGCTACAACGAGCGCGACTGGACGGCGGCCCAGCAGCGGTTGAGCGAGCGCGGACTGCTGGACGGCAACGGGGAGCTGACCGAGCAGGGCGTCGAGCTGCGCAAGCGGCTGGAGGAGGAGACCGACCGGCTGGACAGCCGCCCCTACGAGACGCTGGGCGCGGAGGGCGTGGCACGGCTGACCGAACTGGCGGGCGGATTCGCGCGGACGGCGACCGAGGCCGGCGCGTTCCCCGCCGACCTGTTCGGCAAGGGCTGACCCACCGGCGAGGGCCGGACCGGCAGCGCTCGGGGCCCGCCGCCGCGCCCGCCTGCGCGGGGCTGTCGGACCCGCCTGCCACAATGCATGCCTACCGGGGGACCACAGCACCGAGAAGGCGGAACGAACCATCGTGACGACGACCATCGAAGGCAGGATCGCCGAGGAACTCGGCGTACGCGAGCGGCAGGTCCGCGCCGCTGTCGAGCTGCTCGACGGCGGGTCGACCGTGCCGTTCATCGCGCGCTACCGCAAGGAAGCGACCGAGATGCTCGACGACGCGCAGCTGCGCTCCCTGGAGGAGCGGCTGCGCTATCTGCGGGAGCTGGAGGAGCGGCGCGAGTCGATCCTGGAGTCCGTACGCGGGCAGGGCAAGCTCACCCATGAGCTGGCGGAGCAGATCCGCGCCGCCGACTCCAAGGCGCGCCTCGAGGACATCTATCTGCCGTACAAGCCCAAGCGGCGCACCAAGGCGCAGATCGCCCGCGAGGCCGGTCTCGAACCGCTCGCCGAGGGGCTGCTCGCGGACCCGACGGTGGAGCCGTCCGCCGCGGCTGCCGCGTTCGTCGACGCCGACAAGGGTGTCGCGGACGCCGCCGCCGCGCTGGAGGGTGCGCGCGCGATCCTGGCCGAGCGCTTCAGCGAGGACGCCGATCTGATCGGCGAGCTGCGGGAGCGCATGTGGGGCCAGGGGCGGCTGGCTGCCAAGGTGCGGGAGGGCAAGGAGGAGCAGGGCGCCAAGTTCGCCGACTACTTCGACTTCTCCGAGGCCTTCACCGAGCTGCCCTCGCACCGGATCCTCGCGATGCTGCGCGGTGAGAAGGAGGAGATCCTCGACCTCACCATGGAGCCCGAGCCCGCCGGCGAGAGCAACGCGGCTCAGGAGGGCCCGAGCTCCTACGAGCGCTCCATCGCGCACCGCTTCGGGGTACGCGACGAGGGCCGCCCGGCCGACGCATGGCTGGCCGAGACGGTGCGCTGGGCGTGGCGTACGCGGATCCTGGTGCATCTGGGCATCGATCTGCGCACCCGGCTGCGGACGGCGGCCGAGGACGAGGCGGTGCGGGTCTTCGCGGCCAACCTGCGTGACCTGCTGCTCGCCGCGCCGGCCGGCACCCGCGCCACCCTCGGTCTGGACCCGGGGCTGCGGACGGGCGTGAAGGTGGCCGTGATCGACGCGACGGGCAAGGTCGCCGCCACGGACACGATCTACCCGCACGCGCCGCAGAAGCAGTGGGACCAGTCGCTGGCGAAGCTGGCGGCGCTCGCCGAGGCGCACAAGGTGGAGCTCGTCGCGATCGGCAACGGCACGGCCTCCCGCGAGACCGACAAGCTCGCCGGTGAGCTCGTCGCCGCCAAGCCGGAGCTGAAGCTGACCAAGGTGATGGTCTCCGAGGCGGGTGCCTCGGTCTACTCCGCCTCGGCCTACGCCTCGCAGGAGCTGCCCGAGCTGGATGTCTCGCTGCGCGGCGCCGTCTCCATCGCCCGGCGGCTCCAGGACCCGCTGGCCGAACTGGTGAAGATCGACCCGAAGTCCATCGGCGTGGGCCAGTACCAGCACGACCTGTCCGAGGTGAAGCTGTCGCGCTCGCTGGACGCCGTGGTGGAGGACTGTGTGAACGGCGTCGGGGTGGACGTCAACACGGCCTCGGCTCCGCTGCTGTCCCGCGTCTCGGGCATCGGCTCGGTCCTGGCGGAGAACATCGTCGCGCACCGCGACGCCAACGGCCCCTTCAAGAGCCGTCAGGAGCTCAAGGACGTGGCGCGGCTCGGCCCCAAGGCGTTCGAGCAGTGCGCGGGCTTCCTGCGTATCCGCGGCGGCGACGACCCGCTGGACGCCTCCGCGGTGCACCCGGAGGCGTATCCGGTGGTACGCGACATGGTGGCGAAGACGGGCGCCGATGTGCCGTCGCTGATCGGCAACGCGAAGGTGCTGCGTGCCTTGGACCCGAAGGAGTTCGTGAACGGCTCGTTCGGTCTGCCCACGGTCACCGACATCCTGCGCGAGCTGGAGAAGCCGGGCCGTGACCCGCGGCCCGCGTTCCGTACGGCCAGCTTCAAGGAGGGCGTCGAGAAGCTCAGCGACCTCTCCAAGGGGATGGTGCTGGAGGGCGTGGTCACCAACGTCGCCGCGTTCGGCGCGTTCGTCGATGTCGGAGTGCACCAGGACGGCCTGGTGCATGTCTCGGCGATGTCGAAGACGTTTGTGAAGGACCCCCGTGACGTGGTCAAGCCCGGCGACATCGTCAAGGTGCGGGTGCTGGACGTGGACGAGGCACGGAAGCGCATCTCGCTGACGCTGCGGCTGGACGACGAACCGGAGCCCCGCGCCGCCGGCAAGCGCGCGGGAGGGGGCGCCCCACGGCAGCGCCAGGGCTCGCCCAAGGGCGGCGGGGGTGGCGGGGGCGGCAACAAGCGCCGCGGCCAGCAGGGGGCGTCCGCCCCGGCGCCGGCCAACAGCGAAATGGCGGAGGCCCTCCGCCGAGCCGGGCTGGCCTAGCCGGTAACTCCGTTTCCGCCGGACCCTCGCCAGAACGGCGAGGGCCCGGCGGAGTGGTCGACGGGATCGGCCGTCGCCATTCCGCCGGGCCCCTTGTCGGTGGTTCCTCTACCCCAGCCTTCGGCCGGGAGGTACCCCCAGTCGCGGCCCGGAACGGTGACGCCTCAGGCGTCCGTGCCCGGCATCTTCCCGTTCTGGTCGGAGCCCGCGGCAGCACCGGTCATGTCGTACTCGGTGCCGAGGAGCCTGGGGTCGCCCTTCGGGGGGATGTAGGCGCTGGAGACGTGCAGCCAGTCGACGAAGAAGGACGGTGCGGAGGTCTCGCCGACGTAGACCTTCATCGAGTCGGACGGGTGGATCGTGGCCGTCACCTCCGTACCGCGGTCGTGTTCCCGGACCTCGGTGCTGAAGACGGCGAACGTGCCGCCGTCCTTGGTGCGCAGCGCGTGGGTCTTCTCGTGGGTCGACTCGCCCCGGCTGTAGACGGCCTCGCCGTGCGGGCTCAGCAGCTTGTTCTGCGAATTGGGGATCTTGCGGATCGCTTTGGTGGATTCCGAGGCGCGGAAGCGGTTCTTGGCGGAGCCGGGCTTGTAGAGGTCCAGCAGGGAGTCGGAGAGGGAGTCCGGTGCCATGGCGCCGGACTTCTTGCCGGTGTCGGTGACGGGCTTCACGAAGCCGTCCTCGTCCTTGGCGAACTCGGGCAGCCACTTGGTCTCGCTGTAGCTGCCGGCGACCATTTTCCAGTCGCCGTTCTTCTGCTTCTCCATGATGAGGATGCCGGGGTATTTGCCCTTCTTCTTCCCCGGCGACTTGGAGTGCGCCACCATCGCGAACCAGTCGGCGGTCCCCTTGCGGGGAATGTAGAACTTCCGGTCGATGTAACGGAACGGATTCCGGTAGTCGGCGCGTTCCTTCGCCGACCAGGTCTTCTGCATCTTGTAGGTGGCCTTGCTCTGCTCGAAGACGGCTCCGCCTTCGACGGTGGAGAGCAGCTTCGGGTCCGAGTTCTTGTTGGCCCGGTTGTTGACCTTTTCGTAGTGGTCGATGAGCTTGTCTGCCTGGGCGCGGCTGACGACACCCACCGCCGGCGAGTTTTCCTTGTTGCCGTCGGCCGCACCCGAACCGCCGCCCGCGGAGCCCTTCTCGGAACTACCCCCGCACCCCGCCATCGTGAGGACCAGACTGCCGGCGCAGGCTATGCCCGCTATCGCCCGTACCGCACTCTTCATTGCACGCTCCCGCTGTTCGCCGTTGTGCGCTGGGAGTATGCCGGGTCGTCCGGGCCCCGCCGACGGTGGGGTGCTCACAAGCGGATGAGCACCTCGTCCAGCTCTTTCCGGGTGAGATCGGGGACCCGGGCGCCGGGGGCCGGGTAGCCGACCGGGATGACGTAGGCGCCGCGCTCCTCGGCGGGGCGGTCGCAGATCTCGTTGAGGAAACGCATGGGGCTGGGGGTGTGGGTGAGGGTGGCCAGTCCTGCCTGGTGGAGGGTGGCGAGCAGGAAACCGACCGCGATACCGACGGACTCCTTCGTGTAGTAGGGGCGCGGCGTGTGCGGGCCCTTGTGGACCTCGAAGACGACGATGACGGCGGGCGCGGTCTCCAGGAACGGCTTGTGCTCGTCGGTGCCGAGCGGTGAGAGCGCCGCCAGCCACTCCGCGGAGGCGCGGCGCCGGTAGAACTCGCGCTCCTCCGCCTCGGCGGCGGCCCGCAACCGCCGCTTGCGCTCGGGGTCGGTGAGCACCACGAACCGCCAGGGCTGGACGTGTGCCCCACTGGGCGCGGTCGCGGCGGTACGGACCGCCCACTCCAGCACGGCTCCGGGAACGGGGCGGGAGTCGAAGTCACGGACGGTGCGGCGCCGGGACATGATCTCGTAGAACGACTTGGCGTGGTCCTCGGCCTGTTGCGCGGGGACCCTCATCGGCCGCAGCGGGACCGTGGGGAGGGGGCCGGGACCGGAACCGGGACTGGGCTGACTGGTACGGACCATGCCCGCAGCACAGCACATCGCGACGCGCGGAAAAAGGCTTGCGGGCGGCAAAAGCGCGGGCGTATCGTCCCGGACGGCTCTGTTGCCGTCGATTGGAGAGGCCGTTGCGTATCTGAGGTCTGAGACACCGTGTGCCCTGTCTGTGTGCCACGTGTGTGACCTCGGAAGCGAGTCGGCCGGCCTCTTCGCCCCTCTCCTCCCTTCTGAATCCCGCCCCCGGGCTGTGTTAGCCGGGGCCCGGTGTCTCCCGCGCTGTTCATCCCCCACCGCGAGGCGACCAGGAGGCCCCTGTGACCACTCCCCCTGCCCACTCTCTCGTCTGCTCCCGGCTGAGCTTCAGCTGGCCGGACGGCAGCCCCGTGCTGACCGACTTCGACCTGGCCGTCGGTCCCGGCCGCACCGGACTGATCGGCCTCAACGGCAGCGGGAAGTCGACCCTGTTGAAGCTGCTCGCGGGCGAGCTGCGCCCGGACGCGGGGACCGTGAAGATCCCGGGCGAGGTCGGCTATCTGCCGCAGAGCCTCACCCTCGACACCTCCCTGCGGGTGGACGAGGCGCTGGGCGTCGCCCGTACCCGTGCCGCGCTGCACGCCATCGAGGCGGGTGATGTCAGTGAGGAGCACTTCACCGCCGTCGGCGACGACTGGGACGTCGAGGAGCGCGCCCGCGCGACGCTGGACCAGCTCGGCCTCGCCCACGTGGGGCTCGACCGCACCATCGGCGAGGTGTCCGGCGGCGAGTCGGTGCTGCTGCGGCTGGCGGCGCTGCTGCTGGCGAGGCCCGATGTGCTGCTGCTGGACGAACCCACCAACAACCTCGACCGGACGGCCCGGCGACGGCTCCACGACGCGGTCGCCTCCTACAGCGGCGTCCTCGTCGTCGTCAGCCACGACCGCGAACTGCTCGCGCTGGTCGACCAGATCGCCGAGCTGCGCGGCGGCGAGGTGACCTGGTACGGCGGCAATCTGAAGGCGTACGAGGAGGCTGTCGCCGCCGAACAGCAGGCCGTTGAGCGGATGGTGCGCGCGGCCGAGACGGACGTACGGCGGCAGCGGCGCGAACTGGCCGAGGCCCAAACCAAATTGGCCCGGCGCGCCAAGTACGGCAAGAAGGTGCAGGCCAGCGGGAGCGAGCCGAAGATCCTGATGGGCGCGCGCAAGCGCAAGGCGCAGGAGTCGGCCGGCAAGCACCGCATCCTGCACGAGCAGCGCCTCGAAGAGGCGAAGGAACGGCTGGAGGAGGCCGCCGAGAGGGTACGGGACGACGCCGAGATCCGCGTCGAGCTGCCGTTCACCGCGGTGCCGCGCGGACGGCGGGTGCTGGAGCTGGACGAGGTGGAGCTGCGGCACGGCGCGTGTGCCTCGCTTGGTGTCGCCGGGCCCGACCGGATCGCGCTGGTCGGCCCGAACGGCGCGGGCAAGACCACGTTGCTGCGCACCATTGCCGGGCAACTGCCGCCCGCCGCGGGAGAGGTGCGCACCCATGTGCCGCTGCGCTATCTGCCCCAGCGGCTGGATGTGCTCGATGACGCGCTGTCCGTCGTCGAGAACGTCGCCGCGTTGGCGCCGGAGGCGACCAATCAGCAGATCCGCTCCCGGCTCGCCCGGTTCCTCTTCCGTGGCGAGCGGGCCGAGCGGGCTGTTGGCACGCTCTCGGGTGGGGAGCGATTTCGGGCCACCCTCGCCGCGGTGATGTTGGCCGAGCCCGGCCCTCAGTTGCTGATGCTGGATGAGCCGACGAACAATTTGGACATGTCCAGCGTGCGGCAGCTGCGGGAGGCGCTGTCCGGGTATGAGGGAGCGCTGTTGGTGGCCAGCCACGATGTCCCGTTCCTGCGGGAGTTGGGGATCACCCGGTGGCTGGAGCTGAGGGAGGGGGAGTTGTGGGAGGTGGATCCGGTGGAGCCTTAGACCGGCGAGGGGGTGCCCCTGTCGGTCGGTCGCGTGCTGCGGGTTGCTTTGTGGCTTGTCGCGCAGTTCCCCGCGCCCCTGACGGGGGCGCAGCTCCTACCGGATCGCCTGGGCCAGCAACTCCTGCAGCCGCAACCCGCGCCGGGCGTCAATCTCACCCGCGGAGCCACTCCGCACAGCGGTCGCGAACTCCCGCCGCAGCACCGGCCAGCACTCCTCGTGGTCGAGGTCCGCGGTGTCGTAGACCAGCTCGCCCTCGGGCCCGTACAGCTCCACCCGGGTACGGGCCCAGGGCAGCGCGACCGCGCCGGAGAGGGTGGCCTGGCTGACGGCGCCGTTGACGTGTTCGCAGGTCAGCTCGATCCAGCGGCGTGGATCTCCGGTGCCGCGTATGGCGGTGACGGGGCCGACGGCGAGGTCGAGCAGGTCGAGCAGATGCGGGCCCAGGTCGAGCAGGGCGCCGTGTTCCAGCCGCCAGGCGGTGGCCTGGTCGCCGACGAGGAACGCGCCGTGCAGATAGCAGGAGCGGGCCCCGGTGACCGGCAGCTCGCGGGCGCGGGCGAGGAAGTGCCGGGTCACCGGGTGGTAGCGCTTGGTCAGCACCAGTTGGGAGACGACGCCGTGCTCCTGTACGGCGTCGGCGACGGCGCGGGCGGCCGCCAGATCGGGTCCCAGCGGCTTCTCCAGCAGCACCGCCCGGCCTGCGCGTGCGGCGCGGGGCGCCAATTCGGCCTGGACCGCGGGCGGTACGGCGAAGGCCACGGCTTCGCATTGGTCGAGGAGTTCACCGAAGGACGCCGCGGTCTCAGCGCCGTGCTCCGTGGCGACCTGTGCCGCGGCTTCCGGTCTGCGCGCCCAGACGGCGGCCAGCTCGGTCTCCGGCCCGGCGGCGAGCATCCGGGCGTGCATGGTGCGGGCCCACGGCCCGGCACCGACGAGGCCGACGCGTATCGGGGGGCCGGGCCAGGGTGCGGTCATGGTGGTGTCTCCTGCGGACGCGAGGGTTACGGCAGTCATTCCGCCAGGGCGGCCAGTCGGGCGTCGGCGCGGTCGGGGGCGTAGCGGTCCTCCACCACCATCGCGGCGGCACCGATCAGGCCCGCGCGCTCGCCCAGTTGGGAGGTGACGACGTTCAGGTGGGCTGTGGTGCGGGGCATGGCGCGCTGGTACAGCAGTTCCCGTACGCCGGTCAGGAACGGGGTGCCTGCCAGGTCTCCGGCGATCATCAGGACGCCGGGGTTGAGCAGGGTGACGACGGTGACCAGCACCTCCCCCACTCGGCGCCCGGCCTCGCGGGCCAGCCGTACCGCTTCGGGCCGGCCGGCGGCGAGGTGGTCGCGGACGCCGGAGCCGGAGGCGGTGGGCACACCGGCGGCGGTGAGCTGGTTGGCGAGCGCGCGTCCGCTGGCGACGGCGGCGAGGCAGCCGTGGTTGCCGCACATGCACAGCGCGTCCTGGCAGTCGTGCAGCCGGATGTGCCCGATGTCGCCCGCGCCGCCGTCGATGCCGCGGTACGGCTGCCCGTCCACGACGACGCCGGCGCCGATCCCGGTGGCGACCTTGATCAGCAGGAAGGCCGCACAGTCGGGGTAGCCGACGCGCTGTTCGGCGTAGGCCATGAGGTTGGCGTCGTTGTCGACGAGGACGGGGACGGACGATCCCGCCTGGACGTGTGCCGCGTACGCCTCCCGCATCCGCTCGCGCAGCGGGTAGCCGTCCCAGCCGGGCATGATCGGCGGCTGGATGACCAGTCCTGAGTCGAAGTCGACGGGCCCTGGCACCGACAGACCGATGCCGCAGACCCGCGAGGGGTCCGTACCGTGCTTCTCGAGCAGCCCTGCGAACCACTGGCCGAGCCGGTCGAGCACCCGGTCGGGTCCGTCGCCGATGACCAGCTCGCCGGAGCGTTCGGCCAGTACGTTCCCGGCGAGGTCGAGCAGGCCCGCGGTGGCGTGCCGGGTGCCGAGGTCGGCGGCGAGCACCACGGCGTGCCCGGCGTCGAACTCCAGGCGCGTCGAGGGCCGTCCGCCGGTGGAGCCCGCCGTCGGGGTGGCCTCGCCCTCGCGCAGCCAGCCCGCAGCGAAGAGCTGGTCGAGGCGGTGGCCGACGGTGGACCTGGACAGTCCGGTGGCCTGTTGCAGTGCACCGCGGGTGGTGGCCCGGCCGTCCCGGATGAGCTGCAACAGATGGCCCGCGCTCGACTGGTTGCCGGTGGTACCGGTCATGCTCTCCTCAGCTCTTGTCCGCCGGCGGCTCCGGGCCGCTCAGCTCTTGTCCGCGCCGCTGGTCAGGCCCTCGGTCAGGAGCCGTTCCATGGCGAAGAACAGCAGTACGACGGGGATGGTCAGCACCACCGATCCTGCCATCAGCACCGTTTTGGAGACCTCGACGCCGTTGGCGAGCTGCTGGAGCCCGAGTGAGACCGTCCACTTCTCCGGCTGTGCGGCCAGGAAGAGCAGCGCGAAGAGGAACTCGTTCCAGGCGATCATGAAGACGTAGAGCCCGGTCGCCATCACCGAGGGAGCGGCGAGCGGCAGGATCACCTTGCGTACGGTCTGGAGCCGGGTGCAGCCGTCGAGGGCCGCCGCCTCCTCGATGGAGTAGGGGATGGTGACGAAGTAGTTCTTCATCATGTAGATCGACACCGGCACGGTCTGCGCGATGTAGACGATGGCGAGCCCGACCAGGCTGCCCTGGAGCCCCATCTTCGCGAACATCACGAACAGCGGTACGGCCAGCAGCGTCGCCGGGAAGAGGTAGACGGCGAGGAAGAGGACGCTCACCTGCCGGTTGCCGAAGAACTTCAGCCGGCTGACCGCGTAGGCGCCGGGGATCGCGGCGAGCAGGGTCAGCACCACCGCGCCGAGGGAGACCAGCGCGGAGTTGGCGAGCATGTGCAGAAAGCCCTGGCCGCCCTCGGAGGTGGGCTTCAGTACTTCCTCGTACGTACTGAGAGTGAAGTCCTCGGCAGACACCCACAGTTGGCCCGGATTCAGCAGCAGCGCGTCGATGGGCTTCACCGACAGCAGCAGCATGTAGCAGAAGGGCACCAGGGTGATCAGCGCCAGGAAGACGATCACCACTCGCCGGAGCACTCCGAAGAGCCGCTCCTCGAACTGCGCACGGCTCGGCAGCGACGTACGGATGCCGCTCATCACGCCTCCTCCTCGACCTTCTTGGCGAAGAACTTGAAGTACACGCCCAGCAGCACCATCAGGACGAGGGCGAGCACCAGCGCCTGGGCCGCCGCGGCTCCCACGTCGAAGCGTGCCGTGAGGAAGTCGTAGACCCGTACGGCCACCACGTCGGTGCCGGAACCGCCGCCGGTGAGCAGGTAGATGTCGTCGAACTTGTTGAACGTCATGATGAAACGCAGTACGCACAGCAGCGCGATGACCGGCATCAGCTGGGGCAGCAGGACGTAGCGGAATCGCTGGGTGGGGGTGGCGCCGTCCACCTTCGCGGCTTCTTCCAGGACGTCTGGGACGGCTTGGAGGCGGGCCAGCAGGAAGAGGAAGGCGAACGGGAAGTAGCGCCAGGTCTCGAAGGCGACGACGGTCAGCAGCGCCAGCGGCACCTCGAAGTGCAGCCCGAGCAGGGAGACGTCCCAGGAGCGGGTGGAGAGGAACGCGATCGGATCGTCCCAGCCCAGCAGCTTGCCGCCCCACTCGTTGACGATGCCGAACTGCGGGCTGAGCGCGATCTGCCATACGAAGGCGACGGCCACCACGGGCGCCACGTACGGCAGCAGCATCGAGCCGCGCAGCAGGCCGCGACCGCGGAACGGTCTGCGCAGTGCGAGGGCGGCGATCAGGCCGAGCAGTACGGAGCCGGCGGTCGAGCCGATGGTGTACAGCAGGGTCGTCCACAGGCTGGACCAGAACCCGGGCGAGGTGAAGACGCCGGTGAAGTTGTCCAGCGACCAGTTGCCGAGCAGGCTCATGCCCTGGATGTCCACGAGCCGGGCCCGCTGGAAGGCCAGCAGCACCGTCCAGAGGATCGGCAGGACGACGACCACCAGGACGACGAGGAAGGTGGGGGTGACGAAGGCGAGCCCGGCGCGGTTCTCCCGCGCGGCGCCGGTCAGCTGCCGCCGACGCGGACCACCGGACTCCGGAGTCGGCTCCCTTTTGCCTGTTTCGCTACCTTTTTTCGTTTTGTCGGGCGCGGCACTCTGCGGCGTGGGGGACGTGGTGCTCATCGCAGGGACCTCCGCAGTGCGCCGACTTCCTCGTCGACGTCGCGGGCCGCCTCATCCGGCGCCGTCTGCCCGCTGGTCATCTCGCCGACGGCCTTGGCGACCGGCAGCTCGCCGTTGGTGGCTCCGACCAGGGCACCCTCGCCCTCGGTGATGCCCCAGCGGCGCAGCTTCCCGATGCCCTCGGTCAGCTCCTCCAGCAGCTTCTCCGGGTAGATCTCGTCGAGCCGCTTGCGGTGGGTGGCCTCGACGCCGAGCCTGCTGGCACGCCATGCCCGGGTGTATTTCTCCGGCTCGTCGGCGGTGCCCTCGCGAACCGGGATCTTGCCCTCGGGGGCCATGCGGAACCAGTCCTGGTATCCGGCGCCCATCATGTACTCGACGAAGCCGCGGGACGCCGCCGTCTCGGCGGTCTTGGTCACCGTCCACGAGGTGATCTCCCCGAACTGGCCGGCCTTCGCCGCGTCCGGGCCCTTGAGCGCGGTGGTGATGCCGCTGTGCTCGGCGAGGAACCCCCGATCGCGTTTGCACTGGGCGCAACTGGGTCGGGCGTCCGCGCGCTCACCGGCCAACTCGTCCAACAGGAAGGAGGACCACATCACCATGGGCGAGCGGCCGGCGAAGTAGGTGGCGCGGGTCGAGTCGACCGTCTGGGTGCCCACCGGACCGTGGTCGCGGGCGAGTGTCCGGTAGGTGGCGAAGGCGCGGCGGCAGGCGGGCGAGTCGAGTGCCACCTCGCCCTTGGTGATGAGCCGGCAGTCGTCGGCCAGCGCCAGGTTCTCGAAGCTCTGCTGGGTGAAGGCGTCGCCCGGGTCGGTGGCCAGCGAGATGCCGTCCATCCGCCCCTTGTCGAGCTTCTCGGCGGCCTTCGTCATGGTGGCGTAGCTGGTTGGCGGGGCGAGGCCGGCCTTCTTGAACAGGTCCTTGCGGTAGACGAGGAGCTGGAGCCAGGCGTCGGAGGGGACAGTCAGCCGGGTGCGGCCGTCGGCGGTGAGCTTCAGCGCGTTGGCATTGAAGGTGCCGGGGCCGAGCTTCTTGACGATGTCGGCCGGGATCTTGGTGTTGAGCAGGTCGTTCTCGTACATCTGCCAGACCTGGCCGAGCGGGAGCGCGCCGATCACATCGGGAAGGTCGCCGGCGGCGGCAGCCGACATGATCATCTGTGGCAGCTGGCCCTCGTCGACGCCGACGAGCTTGACCTGGACCCCGCTCTTCCGCTCGTAGCGGGAGATGATCTTCCTGGTGGCCGCCATCCGCGCCGGCAGGTTCTCCAGCGTCCACACCGTCAGTTTTTTGTCCGGTTTGTCCGGACCTGCTTCGGCGCTCCCGGAGCAGCCGGCGAGGAGACCCGCCCCGAGCACCCCCGCGAGCCCGGCCGCGGTCACCTTCGACCGCCGCGTCCACGTCTGCATGCCTCACCCTCGGTTCCGACTTCGGTTCGATCCGAATTCAGCTTGTGAGTTACGCATCTCAACACCAGTTCTGTCTGTTCACAAGACGTAACCCCGATGTATCTTCTACGAAACCGCCGAAGCCGAGCCGCCCGGAGTCCCTTGTGGAGCGAGTTGTCCAGTTCACCGGCCCGCGTGCGGTCGAGGTGGCCGAGCAGGAGAGCGAGCCGCTGCCACCCGGCCACTTGCGCGTCCGCACCCGCTATTCCGGCATATCGGCAGGCACGGAACTGACCGCGTACCGGGGCACGAACCCCTATCTCACGCGCAGCTGGGACTCCGAAGCACGCCTCTTCCGGGAGGGCGCGGCGGGCATCGCGTACCCGGTCGCGGGCTGGGGCTACTCGGAGGTCGGCGAAGTCACCGAGATCTCCCCCGAGTTGGCCGACACGCCGGACATCCCCCGCGTGGGCGACCTGGTGTGGGGCATCTGGGGCCACCGCAGCGAGGGCATCGTGCCCGCCGAGCGGATGGCCGGGCACACCCTGCCGGACGGACTCGAGCCGCTGGCCGGGGCGTTCGCCCGGGTCGGCGCCATCGCCTACAACGCGGTCCTCGGCGCCGATATCCATCTCGGCGAGGACATCGCCGTCTTCGGCCAGGGCGTCATCGGCCTGCTGACCACCCGGCTCTCCCAGCTCAACGGGGCCCGCGTGACGGCCGTCGACGCGCTGGACGTACGGCTGGAGCGGGCGCTCGCCCACGGTGCCGGGGCGACGCTGAACGCCCGTACCGACGCCGTCGCGGAGCGGATCCGCGAGGCGACCGACGGGCGGGGCGCGGACGCGGCAATCGAGATCAGCGGCGCCTACCCCGCGCTGCACGAGGCGCTGCGGTCGGTCGCGGTCGGCGGGCGAGTGGTGGCCGCCGGCTTCTACCAGGGGGACGGGACCGGGCTGCGGCTCGGCGACGAGTTCCACCACAACCGGGCCCAGCTGGTCTGCTCGCAGATCGGCGGTGTGCCGCAGGCGCTGTTCGGCCGGTGGACCGTCGAGCGGTTGCAGCGCACCTTTCTGCGGCTCGTCGCCGAGGGGCGGGTGGACGTCACATCGCTGGTCAGCCATGTGGTGCCGGTGGCGGATGCGGCCGAGGCCTACGTCCTGCTGGACGAGCGGCCCGGGGACGCGTTGCAGGTGGTGCTCGAATTCTGAGCGTGCCCCTGCCCGCCCCCGACACCGAAGCGGACTCGACCCTTCCCGCCCAGCCGTACCGACACCGCGAAAGGCGAACCATGTTCAAGACGGCCTGCCAGGAGCAGCTGCTCCCGGGTGAAACCCTCCAGCAGAAGTGGGAGTTCGCCCAGGAGGCCGGATACGACGGCATCGAGCTGCGCGGCAAGGGCGACTTCCACTTCCGCGACCGGCTGCCCGAACTGCGCCGGGCCAAGGCGGACGGCGTGATCATGCCGACGGTCTGCGTCGACATGCCGCACTTCTTCGCGGCGTTCGACGCGGCC
Source organism: Streptomyces sp. CA-250714 (assembly GCF_050936705.1). Taxonomy (NCBI): domain Bacteria; kingdom Bacillati; phylum Actinomycetota; class Actinomycetes; order Kitasatosporales; family Streptomycetaceae; genus Streptomyces; species Streptomyces sp. CA-250714. The sequence continues at coordinate 1,401,984 of NZ_JBNJMI010000001.1, forward strand.
CAGCGCCGCGACGCGCTCGCCCAGCTGACGTCGCAGCTCTCCGTCATCGCCGAGCTGGGCGGTGTGGGGGCGCAGACCCCCGCCTCGTACGGGATGTTCTCGCGCCGGCTGCCGCCCTTCATCCCGCCCCGCAGCGAGGAGGAGGACCGCGAGGTGCTCCTCGACGGGCTGGCGACACTGGGCGAGCACGCCGGGGCGGAGGGAGTAACCCTCTTCCTGGAGCCGCTGAACCGCTACGAGGACCACATGGTCAACCGGCTGGAGCAGGCGGCGGAGCTGATCCGTACCGTCGGCCTGGACTCCGTACGGATCGGGATCGACAGCTACCACATGAACATCGAGGAGGCCGACCCGCCGGCCGCGATTCTGGCGGCGGCCCCGTACATCGGGCACGCGCAGGTCAGCGACTCCAACCGGTACCAGCCGGGCGCCGGGCACCTGGACTGGTCCGCGTGGCTGGGCGCCCTGGACAGCGCCGGCTACGACGGGCACCTGGCCGTCGAGTGCCGGCTGAGCCCTGATCTGGACCCCGCGGAGGCCGTACGGTCCATACCGCCGTTCCTGGCCGCCCGCACCGGTGGGGTGGCCCGGTGACGCCTCCCCCGGCGCCGGCCGGCACCGCGACCACGCCGGTGCCCGCCTCCGCACCGTCCCGCCCGACCGCCATCCAGCGGCTGCCCGAGGACCGGGACCGCCGCGCACTGCGCCGCGCCGCCTGCCGGGTGCTGCTGGGCAACTGGACCGGCAGCTCCACCGTGCCGTCCCGCGAGTTGTATCCGCACCAGTGGAGCTGGGACTCGGCGTTCATCGCCATCGGGCTGCGCCACCTCTCCCCCGTACGGGCCCAGCAGGAGGTGGAGACGCTGCTGGGAGCGCAGTGGGGCGACGGGCGGGTGCCGCACATCGTCTTCAACCGCTCGGTGCCGCTCGACGCGTACTTCCCCAGCCCCGACTTCTGGCGCTCGTCCTCGGCGGGGGCCGCCGCCGGTGCGCCGCGCACCGTGGAGACGTCCGGCGTGGTGCAGCCGCCGGTGCACGCGCTGGCCGCCTGGCTGGTGCACAGCGCCGATCCGGGTACCTCTGCGCGGCGCGGCTTCCTGGCCCGGGTGTATCCGCGGCTGGTGGCCTGGCACCGCTATCTGGCCGACCACCGCGACTTGGGCGGGCACGGGCTGGCCGCCGTGGTGCACCCCTGGGAGCCGGGGATGGACAACAGCCCCTGCTGGGACGGCCCGTTGGCCAGGATCGAGCCCGCGGCCGCCGGCTCGTTCCGGCGTGCCGACCTGGTGCACGGGACGGCGGCCGACCGGCCGACCGACCTGGACTACGGGCGCTATGTGCGGCTGGCCGCCGAGTACCGCGACCACGGTTACCGCGATGCCGCGGCCCCGCACTCCTTCGCCGTGGAAGACCCGGGGTTCAACGCCCTGTTCATCGCCTCCGAGTACGCACTGGCCCGGATCGCCGAGGTGCTGGACGGCGACCCGGACGCCCACCGGCAGCGTGCCGCGGCGCTGACCGAGGCGCTGGTGGAGCGGCTGTGGTCGCCCGAGGCCGGGCAGTTCCTCTGCCGCGACCTGCGCGCGGAACCGGTCGGCGACACGGCGGGGGACGGGCACGGCGGGCGGCTGGTGGCCGAGCGCAGCGCCGCCGGGCTGCTGCCGCTGGTGGCGCCGCAGCTGCCCCGCCCTGTCGTGGAGACGCTGCTGCGTACGGTCTCGGGCGAGCACTACGGGCTGGGCACGGCCGTGCGGCTGCTGCCCAGTTACGACCTGCGCGGCGCCGCCTTCGACCGGTGCCGGTACTGGCGGGGACCGGCCTGGTTCAACGTCAACTGGCTGCTGGAGCGCGGACTTCGGCAGCACGGCGAGGAGGCACGGGCCGACGCGCTGGGCGCCGAGGTGCTGCACGCGGCGGCGGCCAGCCGGTTCGCGGAGTACCTCGACCCGTACACCGGGCAGGGCCGTGGTGCCCGCGACTTCAGCTGGACGGCGGCGCTCGCCCTGGACCTGCTCGCCCGGGACACCGGCGGCGCGCTGCCCGCTCCCCGTACGTCCCACGCGGCGGCAGCCCCCGGCGCCCCGCGCATCCCGGCGCCCGCGCCCGTGCCCGCGCCCGAGAAGGGACCGTGAACCGATGACGGCGACCGAGCACCGGCTGCTCGTGCACAACGGCACCTTCGCGATGCTGGCTCCCTCGGGGGACATCACCGGAACCCCGGGGACGACGACGCCGGACGGGCTCTTCAGCCGGGACACCCGCCATCTGAGCCGCTGGCAGCTGACGCTCGACGGCCGCGCTCCGACGATCCTGGTGGCGGCCCCGGAGCCGGACCAGTCCTGCGAACCGGCCGCTGCCGTACTGACCCCGCGCGGTAGCCGCGAGGAGCCGCCCGCGTGCACCCTCTTCCGTGAACAGGCCGTGGTGGACGGTGTGCTGACGGAGCGCATACGTGTCGTCAGCAACCAGGGCGCGGCTCCAATACGCCTCAGTCTCACTGTGGACGCCGACTTCGCCGACCAGATGGAGCTGCGCTCGCCGCACCACGCGTACCCGAGGCCGGACGCCGCACGCAGCGCCGTCACCCGCGCGGACGGAGTCGAGTTCCACTACCGGCGCGGTCCCGGCTGGCACGCCCGTACCGTCGTGACCGCCGACCCCGCTCCCGCCGAAACCGTGGCGGCCGGGACCGCCGAAGGCGACGCCACGGCACACCGGTTGAGCTGGCTCCTGGAGCCGTCGCCGCACGGCACGGTCGAGTTGCGGCTGCGGGCGGCGGCGCTGCCGCACGGCGCACCGGAGACCGGCCAGGCCGGTGCCGCGTACGACGGCCGGGACCCGGCGGCCATACGCTCCGAACTGGCCGCCGCGCGGGAGAAGTTCGTCGCGGCCGAGCCGTGCCCGAGCCGCCGTACCGCAAGGCCGGAGCTGGCCCGCGCCTGTGAACAGGGGCTGGCCGATCTGGCCGGGCTGTGCGTCACCGTCCCCGGGCCCGACGGTGCGCCGCTGCGGGTACCGGGCGCCGGAGTGCCCTGGTTCCTCACGCTGTTCGGCCGGGACTCCCTCCTCACCTCCTTCTTCGCCCTCCCCTACCGCCCCGAACTCGCCGAGGCCACACTGCTGGCGCTGGCCGCCACCCAGGCCGAGACGGCGGATCCGGAACGAGTGGCCGAGCCGGGGAAGATCGTGCATGAGGTGCGGAACGGGGAGCTGGCCGCCTTCGGTCAGGTGCCGTACGGGCGCTACTACGGATCCGTCGACTCCACCCCGCTCTTCCTCGTCCTCCTCGGCGCCTACGCGGAGCAGCAGGGCGCCGCGGGCATGGAGCTCGCCCGCCGTCTGGAGCCGCAGGCGCGCGCCGCCGTGCGGTGGATGTTCGCCCACGGCGGCCTGGACGACCTGGGCTATCTCGCCTACCGGCCGGACGAGGGCGGGCTGGCCAACCAGAACTGGAAGGACTCCCCCGGCGCGATCTGCGCGGCCGACGGCACCCTGCCGACCGGCGCCGTGATGGTCGCCGAGGCGCAGGGGTACGCGTACGACGCGCTGTGCCGGACCGCCGAACTCGCCCGCACCGCCTGGGGCGACCCCGGCTACGCCGGCGGGCTGGAGCGGGCTGCGGCCGGGCTGCGGGAGCGGTTCGGAGCCGACTTCTGGCTGCCGGACCGCGGCTTCCCGCCGCTCGCGCTGGACGAGACCGGGCGCCGGATGGACGCGCTCGCCTCCGACGCGGGGCATCTGCTGTGGTCGGGCATCCTGGGGCAGCGCCGGGGCGAGACGGTGGGGCGGCGGCTGCTGGAGCCGGACTTCTTCTCCGGCTGGGGCGTGCGGACGCTGGCCGCGGGGCAGCGTGCGTACCATCCGCTCTCCTACCATCGCGGCAGCGTCTGGCCGCAGGACAATGCGCTGATCGCGCTGGGCCTGGCCCGTTACAGTCTGCGGGCCGAGGCCGCGCGTCTCACGGAGGGGCTGCTGGCCGCCGCCGCGCACCACGGGTACCGGCTCCCGGAGGTGCTGGCGGGGTACTCCCGTGCGGAGCACCCTGCCCCGGTGCCGTACCCGCACGCGTGCTCGCCCCAGGCGTGGGCGGCGGCGACGCCGTTGGCGCTGGTGACGGCGTTGGAGGGAGGGCGGTAGGGGGTGCCCGTGACGGGGGCGCACCTCTTGCGCTTGGGAGGTCTGCGCCATGGGGGTACCCCCTGCTCGAAGAGCTTGGGGGAGCAGGGCTGGCAAGCGCAGCCCCCATTGCCGGGTACGCAAGATCCGCCGGACACGCCCTGATGCCGTACTGTCCCCGCATGGATGCGGAGACTCGGGACGAGCGAGCGGGCGGCGGCGTCCTGGTGCTCGGCGGCGGGGTCATCGGGTTGACGACGGCCGTGATTCTCGCGGAACGCGGGATGGACGTACGGGTGTGGAGCCCCGAGCCGCCTGGCGGGACGACATCGGCGGTGGCGGGCGGGCTCATCTGGCCGTACCGCATCGAGCCGGAGAAGCAGGCTCTCGACTGGGCGGTCCGCTCGTTCCGGCACTTCTCCTGGCTGGCCGAGCAGCCGCCGACGACGGGGGTGAGGCTGGTGCGCGGGCGGATGCCGGGCAGTACCCCGCCGCCGGAGTGGAGCGCGCTGACCGGCACGCCTCCTAGGGCTCCGCTTGTCGATATGCCGAGTTATCTCCGTTATCTGGTGGGCCGGTTCGAGGCGGCGGGCGGCCGCTGGGAGCAGCGCGCGGCCCGCTCCCTCACCGAGGCGGCAGCCGCGGCGCCCACTGTGGTGAACTGCGCCGGACTCGGCGCTCGCGAACTGGTGCCGGATCCGGCGGTGCGTGCCGTACGCGGCCAGCTCCTCGTCGTCGAGAACCCGGGCATCGACGAGTGGTGCGTCGCCGCGAATGACAGTGCCGAAGAGACGACGTACATCCTGCCGCAGCCCTACGGTCTGGTCCTCGGCGGTACGGCGGAGGACGGCGCCGAGCAGCGCGAGCCGGACATGGCGACCGCCGCGGCGATCCTACGGCGGTGCGCCGCCGTCCACCCGGAGCTGGCCGGCGCCACCGTCCTCGAACACCGGGTGGGCCTGCGTCCGTTCCGGCCCAGCGTCCGGCTGGAGGCGGAGCGGGTGCCGGACGGGCGGGGCGGCACATCGCTGTGCGTGCACAACTACGGGCACGGCGGCGCGGGCGTCACCGTCTCCTGGGGCTGCGCGGTGGACGCCGCCCGGCTGGTCGGGCCACCGGGCCCGGCGGCCGGGTGACCGGCGCCGAGCTCCCTCACTCGCACCGCGGGCCGGGTGACCGGCCCGAGCCCCTCACTCGCACCGCGCCACCGGCGTCCCAGCCGTCAGCCCGAACTTCGCGCGGCCGTCCAGCAACAGCGGTACCAGCGCGCGCTGCGACTGGCGCAGCGGCACGAACGCGCCATCGCCGCGGCGCTCGGCCCGCACGCCGTGCAGCTGGAGCGTTGAGCTGACGTCGTGCCACTGCGCGGCGGTCAGCGCATACCCGCAGGGCGGGTCGGTCAGCACCTGGTCGTCGGCGGGCTCGTCGTTGTCCGCGCCGTCGAGATAGACCGGTCCGCGATCGGCGAAGCCCTCGGCGCGGGCCCGCTCCGTGGCCGCCTCGATACGGCCGCGATGCCTGTCCGCGAAGTCGAACGTGCCGGCGAGCGCTGCCAGATGGGAGCCGACGCGGCGCCGGTTGTTGGCGGCCTCGTCCTGTTCTTCCTCGTCCGTGAGGGGGTCGGTCCGCGTCTCGGCCAGGAGCCCCACGGAGTGTTTGACGCCCACGGTGTTGCGGAGAATGCGCTCCTGCCCGTCGCCCGCGACCTGTTTGACGGGCTCGCCGGTATCGGGATCGGTCCAGATGCCGTAGATGCCGGTGCTGTAGCCCGCGTCCTCGGCGGCGGGGCGTACGTATTGCTCGGACAGCGCCGTGGACTCCTGGTGGAGGGCCCGCGCGGTGTTGAGGTTGCGGGGCCACAGGGAGAGCAGGTCCTTGACGTAGTACGGCGCGTGGGCGCTGTATTCGTGCAGGTCGTAGACGGTGTCCGGGCGCCGGTCGCGGAGGACGGCCGCCATCGCGCGGGCCTCGGGAGTCTTGAGCGCGAGATGGTCGCGGTTGATGTCGGTGCCCGTGGAGTTGCCACGGGTGTCCGCGGCCCGGCCGTCAGGGTTGGCCGTCGGGATGACCAGCAGCGTCGTACGGGACAGAAAGCGCTGGACGGCGCGGTCCTCGGTGAACGCCAGATCCCGCACGGTGCTCAGACACGCCTCGCGGCCGGCGGGCTCGTCACCGTGCTGGGAGCAGACCAGCAGTACGGAGTTGCCGTGGCGCACCCGCTCCGGGTCCGGGGGCGTGGGGGCGCCGATGCTGACGAGTTGGAGGGGACGGCCCTGCTCGGTGCGGCCGATGGTGTCGAGGGTGACGCGGCGGCCGGCCCGGTCAACGGTGCGGAGAAACCGCTGTTCCTCGGCCTGCGTGGTCCAGCGGGCGCCGTGCGAGCGCTCGAAACCGGTGCGCGGCGGCGGGGAATCCGGCCCGGAGCCCGGAGCGGCCCGCGCGGACGTGGTGGCCAGCAGGGGAACGAGCAACGCCGCCGAGGTGAGGGCTGTGGTCTTCCACCGGGAGCGGCCGGGCCGCGGGCGTATCGCCATATGAGGGAAGGTAACCGTACGAACTCGTGTGCAGAAGGGGGCGTATGTCGCCCGGATGACGGCCGGATGACGATGATTGCTGTGGACATGCTGTGTGACGCGTGAGTACATACGCTTCGGACGAAGTGACTCCTGTCGTAGAAGAAGTGACTCCTGTCGCAGAAGAGTTGGAGGACTCGTGCGTCACAGACTGATCGTCCCGGGTGCGATAGCAGCGGCCTCGGTGCTGCTCGCGGTCCCGGCCTCGGCGGCCGAACCGACCCCGGGAGCCCCGGGCGTGGGCGACCCCTACTACCCGGCATACGGGAACGGCGGCTACGACGTCTCCCACTACGATCTGCGGCTCACCTATCAGCCGAAGACGGACAAGCTTTCGGGCACCGCCACCCTGCTGGCCACTGCCCAGCAGGACCTGTCGCGCTTCAATCTGGACTTCGCGCTGGACGTCAGCGAGGTGCGGGTGAACGGGAAGAAGGCCCGGTTCGCCACCTCGGGCGCGCACGAGCTGGAGGTGACCCCGGCCGAGCCGCTCGCCAAGGGCGAGAAGGCCACCGTCGTGGTGCGGTACCAGGGCGTCCCCTCCAAGGTCGAGGTGAACGGCTTCACCTCGTGGCTGCGCACCAAGGACGGCGGGGTCGCGGCCAACGAGCCCGAGTCCGCCTGGTGGTGGTTCCCCAGCAACGACCACCCCACGGACAAGGCGAGCTACGACGTCAGCGTCGCCGTCCCCGACGGCACCCAGGCCCTCAGCAACGGCACGCTCCAGTCGCAGCGTTCGCAGGCCGGCTGGACGCGCTACAACTGGCGCTCCCGCGCCCCGCAGGCCACCTATCTGGCCACCCTCGCTGTCGGCAAGTTCGATGTGACGACGTCCAAGACGGACTCAGGACTGCCCGTCATCAACGCCTACAGCAAGGATCTGGGCCAGCACGAGGGCGCGGCACGGGCGAGCGTCGAGCGCACCGCCGAGATCACCGAGTGGCTCGAGGGCTACTTCGGCGCCTACCCCTTCGACGCCCTGGGCGGCTACGTGCCCAACACCGACACCACCTACGCGCTGGAGACCCAGACCCGCCCCTTCTACAGCCCCGACGACTTCGCGGACGGCTCCAACACCTCCGTCGTCGTCCACGAGATGGCGCACCAGTGGTACGGGGACAGCGTCTCCGTCAAGGGCTGGAAGGACATCTGGATCAACGAGGGCTTCGCGCGGTACGCGCAGTGGCTCTGGTCGGAGGACCAGGGCGAGGGCACCGCGCAGGAACTGGCCGACTACGCCTACGCCTCGCGCCCGGCCGACGACGCCTTCTGGAAGGTCAAGCCCGGTGACCCGGGCCCCGACAACCAGTTCCACCGCGCGGTCTACGACCGGGGCGCCATGGCCTTGCAGGCGCTGCGGAACGAGATCGGTGACAAGGACTTCTTCGCCGTGCTGAAGGGGTGGCCGCAGCAGCACAAGGGCGGCAACGCCGCGGTGGGCGACTTCGTGGCCTACGCGGAGAAGGTCTCCGGCGAGCGGCTTTCCGGGCTCTTCGACACCTGGCTGTACCAGCCGTCGAAGCCCGCCGCGAAGGCCGCCGCCTTCACCGCCAAGGGCACCCCTGAGCAGCCCCGCTCCTGGAAGCGGATCCACACCGCGGACCACCACCGCCACTGAGCCGCCGCCTTTGAGCCACCGGCCCTTGAGCCACGGCCGCCTCGGGGCGCCCACGCACGCCGTGGGCGCCCCCGCGAGGGGTCAGCGGCGGGCGGCGCGGGCCCGCCGGGCGTAGGGGAGGAAGCGCAGCCGCTCCGGAAGGAGCGGGAGGGTGCGGGCGAGGACACGGCCGAGGCGGCGCAGCCGGCGTTCCTGACGGGGCGTCCAGGACAGCCCCAAGGCGTCCCGCGCGTCGGGCGGCATCAGCCCGACCGTCATGAACCGCCGGAACCGGGCGAACCCGGGAAGCACCAGCGGCCACACCGTCCGCAGGGCCCACCGCACGGCCCGAGGCCCGTAAGGCGGCGGGGGAATGTCGGTGTTCACCTCGGTGAGTTCACGGACGACCCGGGTGGGCTCGATCTCCTCGGCCAGCATCCGGCGCCAGTAGGGCCAGAACTCCTCCCGAGTCGGGGGCATGTCCCGGTCGTGGATGCCCAGGACGCGGCCGACCTGGAGCCACTCGGCGTACAGCTGCCGCTCCTCGTCGTCGGTGTAGGGGCGGCGGCCGAGGTAGCGCTGGGCGTGCCGGTAGGTGGGGAAGCCGGTGGCGTGCACCCACGCGTAGTAGGCGGGGGTGAGCGCGTGGTAGCGGTGACCGTGTGCGTCCACGCCCTGGATGTTCTTGTGCAGCTCACGCAGCCTGCGCCCCTCGGCGATACCTTCCTCGCCGCCGTAGACCCACAGCAGGAAGCTCTGGATCGAGCGTTCGCCGCGGCCCCAGGGGTCGGTACGGAAGACGGAGTGCTCGTCCACTCCGGCGCCGACGGCGGGGTGGGCCACCTGGAGGGTGAGCGCGGAGGGCAGCATGAGCAGCTGACGGACCTCCCCGACGACGTCCCACAGGATGCCGTCCGGGGGCGGGGGCTCCGGCTCGGTGCGCGTAGGGCACTGTCGTTCGCTTGCCTGCACTCTTCTCATGATGCCTCCGGGGCCCTCATGATGCCTGCGGTGACCGGTTCCGGCGCGGCGCCCGGAATGCTGTGCAATCCGGAGCACCCCTGAGCTGCTCAGTGATCACTAACTGGCCTATATTGGTGCGACGTTGATCGGAGGGCTGCGGCTCAGCTCTCGCCTCTGCCCGGTTCCGTCCCCTAGGACCTGATTGATGACCTCCCCCGAGATATCACCGCCACCGGCCGCAGGCGCGGGCCAACCGGCAGTCGGCACCGCTCAGCCGGTCACAGGCACCACACAGTCGGCCACGAACGGCGGTCAGCCGGTCGCAAACCCCACCCAGCCGGTCGCGAACACCGGTCAGCCGGTAGCTAACGCCGGTCAGGCGACCACGGGCGCCGGTCAGCCGACCGCCGGTGGTGGGACCGCCGTCGGTACGGCGCTCGCGCTGCTGGTCTCCGTCGCCGTCGCGGGCATCGCCTGCCTGATCACCGTCTACAGCACTGACGAGTCGGCGCGTACCGGGGTTGCCTGGGGCACCGGTGCGGCCGGTCTGGTGCTGTGCGTGGCGGTCACGGTGGCGGCACACGCCCGGCTGACCGCCCGTTCGCTGCGTACCGCGCTGGCCGCCGGCAACGCCCGGGCGGCCGAACGGGACGCCGCCGACAACTACTTCGCCGACGCGACCGTGCCCGCCGTGATCGACCGGCTGCGGCAGGGCGGCTCCGCGGAGACCGCGCTGGCCGAGGCGCCCCCGGCGGCCTCCGAGGCACAGCGCCGGGTGCTGGTCACCCTGGCGCGCGAGGTGCACAGGGGCGAGAACATGCGGGCCGCGGCGATGTCGGCGTGCGCCAACGCGGCGGGCCGGGTGCAGGCGCTGGCCACCAGCATGGCCGCCGACCTGCGCGAGATGGAGCACCGGCACGCGGACGAGGACGTGCTGGGCGACCTGTTGCAGCTGGACCACAGGAACGCCCAGATGGGCCGGATCGCCGACTCCATCGCGGTGCTCACCGGCGCGCGTTCGGGCCGCCGCTGGGCCAAGCCGATCGTGATGGAGTCCATCCTGCGCGGCGCCATGGGCCGGATCAGCGGCTACCAGCGGGTGCGGCTGCACTCGACGAGCGAGGTCGCCATCGCAGGCCACGCGGCCGAGGGCGTCATGCACCTGCTGGCCGAACTGATGGACAACGCGGCGAACTTCTCCCCGCCCACCTCCGAAGTGCACGTCTACGTCGAGGAGGTGGCCGCGGGCGTGGTCATCACCGTCGAGGACGGCGGCCTGGTGATGGGGGAGGTCGCGCTGCGCCGCGCCCAGCAGGCCGTCTCCGCCGACCACGGCGACCTGACCACGCTGTCCGGCACCCGGCTCGGTCTGGCCGTGGTGGGGCGGCTGGCCCGCAAGCACGGCCTGTCCGTCTCCTTCCGGCCCTCCGCGCACGGCGGCACGGGCGTGCTCGTCCGGGTCCCGCGCGAGCTGATCACCGAGCAGCGCCACGAGGAGCCCGCACCCGCACCGCCGCCGGTGGCCGAGCCCGCCCGCCCCCGCCCCGCACTGAGCGCCGCCCAGAGCGCTCCGCGCCCGGCTGCCGACCGTCCCGGCGTGGACAGGACCCGTCCCGGCATGGACCAGACCCGTCCCGACGTGGCCCAGAACCGTTCCGTCCCGGACCAGTCCCGCCCCGTCCCGGACCGGTCCCGCCAGCCGGCCGACCACATCCGACCGGCTGCGGACCAGGGACGCCCCGCCGCGGACCACACCCGTCCGGAGACCGACCACATGCGACAGCCGGAGCCCGCCGCCGGCGCCCAGCAGGACGCCCAGGGCCACGACCGGCAGGAGAGCGGCGCCTACGCGAACGCGGCCCCGCCACCCCAGGAGTACGGCGAGAGCGGACTGCCCAAACGGCGGCGGGGCCAGACCCTCGCGGCCGTCGCCCGGGCCTCGGCCGCCCCGTCGCGGACCGAGCGCACCCGGTCCGGCTCGGAGCGCGGGGCCGGGGACGCCGAGGAGGCGGCCGCGGACGGCAGGACCCCGCCGGCCGCCCGCAAGCGCCCCTCCGGCACCCGGTTCGGTGACTTCCGCCGGGCCGTCCAGGGCGCCGACTCCGAAGAAACCGGTCAGAACCCCACGCCTTCCGCCTCCTCCCCCGCCCGCTCCTCTTCCCTCTCGGAGGACGACACCGAATGATCACTGACAGCAAGCTCGACTGGCTGCTGGAGAATCTCCTGGAGCGCACCCCGGGTGCCCGGCACGCTCTCGTGCTCTCCCGTGACGGCCTCAAACTGTGCCGTACCCCGGAGCTCTCCATCGACCAGGCCGACCAGCTCGCGGCCATCTCGGCCGGCATCCAGAGCCTGTCGCACGGGGCTTCCGTCGAGTTCGGCGACGGCAACGGCGGGGTGCGCCAGGCGATGGCGGAGTTCTACGGCGGCATCCTGTTCGTCGTGGAGGCGGGCGCCGGCGCGCACCTGGCCGTCGTCGCCGAGGAGGACTCCGACGTGGGGCTCATCGGCCACAACATGAACGAGCTGATCGAACAGCTCAGCGAGTACCTCAGCGCCCCGCCGCGCCAGTCGGCCGGGGGCGACGGCCACGGAGGCGGAGCAGTATGACCCGGCCGGGCCGGGACGAGGACCCGGACCGGCTGTACACCGTGACCGGCGGGCGCAGCCGTTCCACGACCGGAGCCGAGACCTTCGACCTGGTGACGCTCGTGGTCAGTGAGAGCGCGCCGGTGCGTGGCATGCAGTCGGAGCACGCCGCGATCCTCCGTATCTGCCGCTTCCCCACAGCGGTCGTGGAACTCGCCGCCGACCTGGGCCTGCCGGTGAGCGTCGTCCGCATCCTGCTGGGCGATCTGCTCGCGCAGGGAAAGATCACCGCCCGCCATCCGCGGCGGGCCCAGACCGCTGACGCACTGCCCGATCCCGACATCCTGAAGCAGGTGCTCGTTGGACTCCGCAACCTCTGAAGCGAACCCGGTGCCGACCGGCGGCACCGAAGCCCGCCCGCCACTGCTCAGCACCGCGGCCCAGGGACTGAAGATCGTGGTCGTCGGCGGCTTCGGCGTCGGCAAGACGACCATGGTGCGGGCCGTCAGCGATATCCGCCCGCTGAACACCGAGGAGACGATGACCCGCGCCGGCGAGGGCGTCGACGACCTCTCGGCCGTACAGGGCAAGACGACCACCACCATCGCCTTCGACTTCGGCCGGATCAGCCTCAACGACGAGACGGTGCTGTACCTGTTCGGTGCGCCGGGCCAGGAGCGGTTCTGGTTCCTGTGGGACCGGCTCTTCTCCGGCACCCTGGGCGCCGTCGTCCTGGTGGACACCCGGCGGCTGGAGGACTCCTGGTACGCCATCGACCGGCTGGAGGCGCACGGGACCCCGTTCATCGTCGCGTGCAACGACTTCGGCGGTCCCCATCACACCGTGGAGCAGGTACGCGACGCGCTCGACCTGCCCCGGGAGGTCCCGCTCGTCGAGTGCGACGCGCGCTCCCGCGAGTCCAGCAAGGACGTGCTGCTCGCCCTCGTCCACCACCTGTACGCCCTGTCCACCGCGCGTTCCGCCCGGGAGAACACCCCGTGACACCGACCCAGCAGTACAGCACCATCGCACCACCGCCCGGCTGTCCCGCACACCCGAGCCCGGACGCCGTTCCGCTGATGGGTCCGCGGTTCCAGAACGACGACCGCGCACGGCTGTACCGCGAGATGTACGAGCAGCACGGCCCGGTCGCCCCGGTCGTGCTGCCGGGCGAGGTGCCCTGCTGGCTGGTGCTCGGCTACCGGGAACTGCACCAGATCACCTCCGATCCGGCGCTCTTCAGCCGCGACTCGGGGCTGTGGAACCAGTGGCCGAACATTCCGGCGGACTGGCCGCTGCTGCCGATGGTCGGCAAGCAGCCGTCGATCCTCTACACCGTCGGTGAGCGGCATCACCGGCGTTCGGCGCTGGTCAGCGACGCGCTGGCCGCCGTCGACCCGTTCGAACTGCGCGACCACTCCGAACGGTTCGCCGACCGGCTGATCGACGAGGTCTGCGGGCGCGGCTCGGCCGATCTGATCGCCGAGTACGCCAAGGTGCTGCCCGCACTGGTGCTCGCCCGGCTCTACGGCTTCTCCGACGAGGCCGGTGCCGCCCTGGTGCCCAGTATCAACGCGCTGGTCGACGGCGCGGCCGACGCGTTGGAGGGCCGCGACCGGGTCAACGCGGCGATGCGCTCCCTGCTCGCGTCCCGGCGCGAAGCACCGGCCGCCGGGGTGGCCTCCCGGATGCTGCACCACGACTACTCGGACGACTTCTCCTTCGAGGAGATCGTCGAGGACATGATGGTGAACATCGTCGCGGGCCACCAGCCGACCGCCGACTGGATCGGCAACTCGCTGCGGCTGATGCTCACCGACGACCGCTTCGCCGCCTCTCTCTCCGGCGGCCGGCACAGCGTCGCCGAGGCCATGAACGAGGTGCTGTGGGAGGACACCCCCACCCAGAACATCGCGGGCCGCTGGACGACCCGCGACACCCAGCTGGCCGGGCGGCACATCGCGGCGGGCGACCTGCTGATGCTCAGCTTCGCGGCGGCCAACGGCGACCCCCAGGTGCGGCCCGACCGTTCGGCCTTCACCGGCGGGAACAGCGCCTTCCTCTCCTTCGGGCACGGCGAACACCGCTGCCCGTACCCGGCGCAGGACATCGCCGAAGGCATCGCGCGTACCGGCATCGAGGTCCTGCTGGACCGGCTGCCCGACGTGGATCTGGCCGTCAGTGCGCAGGCTCTGGTCTGGCGTCCTTCGCCGTTCCTGCGCGGTCTGGCGTCGCTTCCGGTCCGCTTCACACCGACCCCGAGGAGCACCGCAGGAGGCCATGGATGACGTCGTGTCCCGTCACCGGAACGGGTCCGGGCTCCGGTTCCAGTCCCGGTTCCAGTTCCGGCCGAGGCCGTGAGGGTGTCGCCGACGAGGTGATCGTGCTCGACCCGCTGGTACGCGACCTGGCGGGCGAGGGGGCCAGGCTGCGTGCCGCGGGTCCCCTCGCTCCGGTCGAACTGCCGGGCGGGGTACGGGTATGGGCGGTCACCCACCATGCGGAGGCCCGCAAGCTGCTGACGGACAGCCGGCTGGTGAAGGACATCGGCCACTGGGCCGCCTACCAGCGCGGGGAGATCCCGCAGACCTGGCCGCTGATCGGGCTGGCCGACCCGGGCCCCAGCATGCTCACCTTCGACGGCCCCGAGCACCGCAGGCTGCGCACACTGACCGCGCAGGCGCTCACCCCGCGCCGGGTGGCGGCGATGCGGCCCCGTATCGAGGAGATCACCCACGAACTGCTGGACGGTCTGGAGGCATCGGCGGACGCGGCGGGCCGCGTCGATCTGAAGGCCGGCTTCGCCTACCCGCTGCCGATGGCCGTCATCGGCGATCTGCTGGGCATCGACACCACCCAGATCCCGCGGCTGCGCACGCTGTACGACGGTTTCTTCAGCAGCGTCACCCCGGCCGAAGAGGTGCAGGGCATCATCGAGGAGCTGGGGTCGCTGTTCAGCGCCGTCGTCGCGCAGAAGAGGGAGTCGCCCGGCGACGATCTGACCAGTGCGCTGCTGGCGGCGGCCGAGGAGGGCGACTCGCTCAGCGACGAGGAGATCGTCGCCACCGTCCAGGTGCTGATCACCGCCGGGCACGAGACGACGATCAGCCTGATCGTCAGCGCGGTACGGGCGCTGCTCACCCATCCCGGACAGCTGGCCCTGATCCGGTCGGGCGAGGTGAGCTGGGAGGCGGCCATCGAGGAGACGCTGCGCTGGGACGCGCCGACCACCCATGTGCTGATTCGCTTCGCGACGGAGGACGTGGAGGTCGGCGGCACGGTCATGAAGCAGGGCGACGCGGTGATCATCGCCTATGGCGCGATCGGACGGGACGAGCAGCAGCACGGGGCAGATGCGGGGCGCTTCGACGTTGCGCGTACGCCGCCCATCCGGCATCTGTCCTTCGGACACGGGCCGCATGTGTGTCCCGGCGCGCCGTTGTCCCGGCTGGAGGCGCTGGTCGCTCTTCCCGCGCTGTTCGACCGGTTTCCCGGTCTGGGGTTGGCGGTCGACCCCGCGGAGCTGCGTAATAAGCCAGCGATCACGCAGAACGAGCTGTACGAATTGCCTGTGCGGCTGCACTGACGCCGATGAGGGGGTGCCCCTGCCCGACGTACGCGGTCTGCGGGTGTGTTGTGGCTGGTCGCGCAGTTCCCCGCGCCCCTTGATGGCTTGCCCGCGAAGCTTGGGCAGTCTGCTCCCCCAGCCTCCGGCCGGGAGGTGCCCCCAGGGCGCAGGGTGGGCAAGCGCAGCCCCGTGCGGGGTACGCAAACGCCGCCGCCCCCACCCCGGAGGGGCGAGGGCGACGGGGCGGTGGAAAGTTACCGCTTCAATTGGTCCTCGGCGGCGAGGGCGTTGACGCGCCGACGGACGGCGAACCAGCCGGCCACGAGTGCGGCGGCGATCAGCGGCACCAGCATCACCGTCTTGCGTCCCACATCGGGGTCGTTCCACATCAGGGCGATGACGCCGATCAGGAAGGCGATGGTCACCCACTCGGTGACCGGCGAGCCGGGCAGCCGGAAGGAGGGGCGCTCGACGAGCCCGGCCTTGGCGCGGCGTACGAACACCCAGTGGCACAGCATGATGGTGCACCAGGTGCTGACGATGCCGAGTGCCGCGATGTTCAGCACGATCTCGAACGCCTTGCCCGGCACGACGTAGTTGAGCCCGACGCCGATGACACAGACCGCCGCGGTCAGCAGGATGCCTCCGTAGGGCACCTGGCTGCCGTTCATCCGCGCGGTGAACTTCGGCGCCGTGCCGGCCATCGCCATGGAGCGGAGGATGCGCCCCGTCGAGTACAGCCCGGAGTTGAGGCTGGACATGGCGGCCGTGAGGACGACGAGGTTCATCACGTCGCCGGCGCCGTCCACGCCGAGCTTGGACAGCACGGTCACGAACGGGCTCTGCCCGTCCTGGTACTTGTCCCACGGCAGCAGCAGCGCCAGCAGCAGCACGGAGCCGACGTAGAAGAGGCCGACGCGCCACATGATCGCGTTGACGGCCTTGGGGACGACCTTCTCCGGCTCGGCGGTCTCGCCCGCCGTCACGCCCACCAGCTCGACGGAGGAGTAGGCGAAGACGACGCCCTGCATGACGATGATGACGGGCATCAGGCCGGTGGGGAAAACGCCGCCGTGGTCGGTGATCTGGCTGAGCCCGGGGGTGTCCCCGCCGACGGGGTGCTGGGTGGCCAGCAGCACGATGCCGATGACCATGAAGACGACCAGCGCCGCCACCTTGATCACGGCGAACCAGAACTCCAGCTCACCGAAGATCTTCACGGAGATCATGTTGATGGCCAGCACCACGGCCAGCGCGATCAGCGCGAGCACCCACTGCGGGATGTCGGTGAAGAAGCTCCAGTAGTGCGTGTAGAGCGCGATGGCGGTGATGTCGGCGATGCCGGTGGTCGACCAGTTGAGGAAGTACATCCAGCCGGCGACGTAGGCGCCCTTCTCACCGAGGAATTCACGCGCGTACGAGACGAAGGAGCCGGACGAGGGCCGGTGCAGCACCAGCTCACCGAGCGCCTTGACGACGAAGAACGCGAAGAGACCGCAGACGGCGTAGGCGATGGCGAGCGCGGGCCCGGCGGAGGCGAGGCGTCCGCCCGCTCCCAGGAAGAGCCCGGTGCCGATCGCCCCGCCGATGGCGATCATGTTGATATGACGTGCTTTGAGGTCTTTGCTGTAGCCGGCGTCACCGGCGTCCGCAGCCGACCCGTGCGGGGGCGGCGGTGCGACCTGGTCGCCTCCGCCGGATTGCGACGGGATGGCGTCCTGGACGACATCGTTGCTCACAGTTGGTCCAACTCACTCTGGGATGGGCTTTGCCGGGTCGGCGGCCGCCGTGATCACGGCTGCGGACCAAGGCGTCACCTAACCCCGGAGGGGCCGACTACGCGGTGATACACCTCACACCAGGGGGTTTCTCACACGTGATCTTCGTATAGCCCCTCGATGACCTCCCGGTAACGAGCGCGTACGACCTCCCGGCGCAGCTTCAGCGAGGGCGTCAACTCCCCCGTCGCCGGGGTCCACTCCCCCGCCAGCAGCCGGTGGCGCCTGACCTGTTCGGCGCCGCTCAGCCGGGCGTTGGCGGCGGCCACCGCACGGTCGACCTCGGCGCGTACGGCGGGGTGCGCCGCCAGTTCGCCGGGCGGTACGTCGATCCCGTTGCGGGCCGCCCAGGCGGGGGCCGTCTCGCCGTCCAGGACGAGGAGGGCGACCAGGTAGGAGCGGCCGTCCCCGTGGACCAGGGCCTGGCCGATCAGCGGGTGCTCCTTGAGCGCGTTCTCCACCAGCGCCGGGGAGATGTTCTTCCCCGTCGAGGTGACGATCATCTCCTTCTTGCGGTCGGTCACCCACAGGAAGCCGTCCTCGTCGATCCGGCCGATGTCCCCGGTGGCGAACCAGCCGTCCGCGTCGGTGCCGGGCTCGACCGAGCCGTCGGGGCGCAGATACCCGGCGAAGAGCGTGGTGCCGCGCACCAGGATCTCCCCGTCCGGGGCCGTACGGATCTCGGTGCCCGCCAGCGGACGCCCTACGGAACCGAGCCGGAAGGCGGCGGGGCCGTTGAGGGTGAGCGCTCCGGTCGTCTCCGTCAGCCCCCAGGCGTCCATGATCACGATGCCGAGGCCGGCCCAGAAGTCGAGCACGTCCGGCGGCATGGGCGCCGAGGCGCTGGCCGTCCAGACCAGCCGGTCGAAGCCGGCGGGTGCGAGCAGCGGCCGGAGGACCTCGCTCCGGGCCTTCTCGTACGCCGACGCCAGCTCAGGGCCCGGCGGGGTGCCGCGCTCCCGGCAGCGCACATGGGCGCGGGCCACCTTCGCCGCCTCGGCCACGGCGGCCCTGCGCTCGCTCGGCAGCGCCTCCAGCCCGGCGCGGACGGCGGCGGCCAGCTTCTCCCAGACACGCGGCACCCCGAAGAACTCCGCGGGGCGCAGCTCACGGACGAGCGCGGCGACCCTCGTGGGGTCGGCGCACAGATGGACGTGCGAGGCGCGGAAGACCGGCAGGTAGATGCCCAGCATCCGCTCGGCGATATGGGCGAACGGCAGATAGCAGATGTGGTCGGCGTGGTCGGGCAGTTCGGCGATGCCGTCGAGCGCGATGCCGTTGAGCACGACGTTCCGGTGGCTGATCACCACACCCTTGGGGTCACCTGTGGTGCCCGAGGTGTAGACGACGGTCACCGGGTCACCGGAGCGCACCCGGCGCCAGGTCTGCTCGAAGGTGCCGGGCTCATACGGGCGCGGCAGGGTGTGCCAGCCAGTGTGCGGCCCGACGGCGTCCTCGTCGGCCACCACGAGCCGCCGGATCCGTCCGGGCGCCGTCCTCTCCGGCTCCCTCTCCGGCTCCAGCAGCGGTTCCCAGCGGGCCCGTTCCTCCGCTCCGCCGACGACGGCGAGGGAGGCCCGGGAGTGCCGCACGATATGGGCGATCTGGTCGGGTGCGGCCGTGCCGTACACGGAGACGGGGACGGCGCCCAGGTGGACGAGGGCCAGATCGGTCAGCCAGTGCTCGGGCCGGTTGCCCATCATGAGCAGCACGTGTTCGCCGGGGGTGACGCCCAGCGCGTCGAGTCCGGCGGCCAGTTCGGCGATCCGGTGCCGGGCCCGGGCCCAGGTGAGCGTGGTGCGCTTGCCGTCGGCCTCGTCTCCGTCGTCGGTGTACCAGGAGAGCGCCGGGAGGTCGCCGTGGTCCTGCACGTTACGCAGCAGCAGGTCCGGGATGGTCAGCTCGGACGGCTCCTTGGGCAGTCGCAGGATCGTCGTCATGGCGCCTCCGCGCGTGAAGGTGGGCCGAAGGTTTCACACGAGTGGTGAGACAGCAATACTGTTGAACATGATCGGTACGGACGGCACCCCGGTGGTGCCGCGGTGAGAGGGGCGCGGCAGATGGAGCGACAGGACGGGGCGGCGGGCGAGCCCACCGACCAGCTCACCGTCGACCAGCTCGCGGCCCGCGCGGGGGTGACCGTTCGTACGGTCCGTTTCTACAGCACCCGCGGTCTGCTGCCGCCGCCCACCATCGGCCCCCGCCGTGTCGGCCGGTACGGCCCCGAGCACCTCTCCCGGCTGGCGCTCATCGAGGAGTTGCAGAACCAGGGCATGACGCTGGCGGCCATCGAACGCTATCTGCAACGGCTCCCCGACGACATCAGCGCCCACGACCTGGCGATCCACCGCGCGGTCGTCGCCTCCTGGCTGCCGGACACGGTGGACGAGACGACGCGGGCCCAACTGGAGGGCCGGGTCGGGCGGGAGCTGACCGACGACGACCTCGAACGGCTGGAGGCGATGAGCGTCCTCGCCCGCACGGACGACCCGGACGTCTTCCGGGTGGATCCGGCGCTGGTGCAGCTCGGGGTGCGGCTGCTGGACGTACCGATCTCCCAGGGGGCGATCCTGGCGGCGCGCGAGGTGATGATGGAGCACACCCGCTCGGCGGCGCGGGAGCTGAGCCGGCTGTTCAAGCAGGAAGTGTGGGACCCGTACCGGGAGGTGGAGTCGGACCCGGAGCGGCTGGAGCGGATGAAGTCGCTCTCCGCGCATATGCAGCCGATGGTGGTGCAGGCGCTGGTGACGGCGTTCCAGCGCTCGATGAAGGAGGAGCTGCGGTCGGTCTTCCCGCTGGAGCGCGCCCCGCGGACGGGCACGGACCCCGCGGCGGAGTGACGCGGGGTCCGCTGCCGGCAGACCGACCGGTCAGTCGGTGAAAGTCTCCCCCCTGGCGGCCTTCTCCTCCAGCAGCGCGGGCACCGCGAACCGCTCTCCGTAGCGCTCGCCCAACTCGCGGGCGCGGGCCACGAATCCGGGCAGCCCGCCCTCGTAGCCGTTGATGTACTGGATCACGCCGCCCGTCCAGGCGGGGAAGCCGATGCCCATGATGGAGCCGATGTTGGCGTCGGCGACGGTGGTGAGCACGCCCTCTTCGAAGAGCCGGACGGTGTCCAGCGCCTCGGAGAAGAGCATCCGCTCCTGCATGTCCTTCAGCGGGATCTCTGCACCCCCCTCCTTCCTGAAGTGCTCCCGCAGTCCCGGCCACAGCCCGGCCCGCTTGCCGTTCTCGTCGTAGTCGTAGAAGCCCGCACCGCCGCTGCGCCCGGTGCGGCCGAACTCGTCCACCATGCGGTCGAGTACGGCGTCGGCCGGGTGCGCGGGCAGCTCCTTGCCCTCCGCGCGGAGGGCCTGCCGTGTCTCGTCGCGGATCTTGCGCGGCAGGGTGAGGGTGAGCTCGTCCATCAGGGAGAGCACCTTGGCCGGGTATCCGGCCTGCGCGGCTGCCTGCTCCACGGTGGCGGGGTCGACGCCCTCGGCCAGCAGGGCGACGCCCTCGTTGATGAAGTGCCCGATGACGCGCGAGGTGAAGAAGCCCCGCGAGTCGTTGACCACGATCGGCGTCTTGCGGATCTGCCGTACGAGGTCGAAGGCGCGGGCCAGCGCCTCGTCGCCGGTCTCCTTGCCCTTGATGATCTCTACCAGCGGCATCTTGTCGACGGGCGAGAAGAAGTGCAGCCCGATGAAGTCGCCCCGGCGCTCCACCCCTTCGGCGAGCGAGGTGATCGGCAGGGTGGAGGTGTTCGAGCACAGCAGGGCATCGGGCGCGACGATGTGCTGGACCTCCTGGAACACCTTGTGCTTGAGGGCGGGGTCCTCGAACACCGCCTCGATCACGGCGTCGCAGCCCGCCACGGCCTGCGGGTCGGCGGTGGGCGTGATCCGCGCCAGCAGGGCTTCCCGCTTGGCCTCGGTGGTCCGCCCGCGCGAGAGCGCCTTCTCCAGCAGCCCCGCCGAGTACGCCTTGCCCTTCTCGGCCGCCTCCTGGGTGACGTCCTTGAGGACGACCTCGATCCCCGCCTTCGCACAGGAGTAGGCGATGCCCGCGCCCATCATGCCCGCGCCCAGCACGGCGACCTTGGCTACCTTGCGCTCGGCGATCCCCTCCGGCCTGCTGCGGCCCGCGTTGACGGCCTGGAGGTCGAAGAAGAACGCCTGGATCATGTTGGTGGAGATCTGGCCGCAGACCAGCTCCACGAAGTAGCGGGCCTCGATCTCCTGCGCGGTCTCGAAGTCCACCTGGGCGCCCTCGACGGCGGCGGCGAGGATGTTGCGCTGCGCCGGGTAGGGTGCGCCGGCCGTCTGCTTCTTGAGGTTGGCGGGGAAGGCCGGCAGGTTCTCCGCGAACTTGGGATGCGCGGGCGTCCCGCCGGGGATCTTGTACCCCTTGACGTCCCAGGGCTGCTGCGAGGTGGGGTTCGCCTCGATGAAGGCGTGGGCGGCCGCCAGCATCTCCTCCGGCGTCTGCACGACCTCATGCACCAGGCCGATCTCCTTGGCCCTGCCCGGGTGGTACTGCTGCCCCTGGAGCAGTACGTTCAGCAGCGCGTCGGTGATGCCGAGCAGCCGTACCGTTCGGGCGACACCGCCGCCCCCGGGCAGCAGGCCCAGCGTGGCCTCCGGGCAGCCGATCTTCGAGCCCTCGGCGTCGAGCGCGACCCGGTGGTGACAGGCCAGCGCGATCTCCAGCCCGCCGCCGAGTGCCGAGCCGTTGAGCGCCGCGACGACGGGGATGCCGAGGGTCTCGATGCGGCGCAGATCGCGCTTGACGCGCATGCCGTAGTCGAAGACCTCCTGCGCGTTCTCGGGGCTGGCCTCGATGAGCAGCCGCAGGTCTCCGCCGGCGAAGAACGTCTTCTTCGCGGAGGTCATGATGACGCCCCGTACGCTCTCCCGCTCGGCCTCCAGCCGGTCGGCGATCGCGGCGAGGGACGTCTGGAACGCCGCGTTCATGGTGTTGGCGGCCTGGTCCGGGTCGTCGAAGGTCAGCGTGACGATCCCGGTGCTGTCACGGTCCCAGCGGATGGTGGTGGATTCAGGCATGGTGGTCTCCAAACGAATTTCCGCCGCAGCGGCGCTCAGCCACAGCGGCGAGGGTCCGGCGGACATACGACGGCCGCAACTAGAGCCGTTCGATCACGGTCGCGATGCCCATCCCTCCACCGACACACAGCGTAACCAGCCCATACCGCTGATCCGTCCGCTCCAGCTCATCAATACACGTACCGAGCAGCATCGCGCCCGTGGCCCCCAGCGGGTGCCCCATGGCGATGGCGCCGCCGTTGACATTGATCTTCTCCAGCGGGATCCCCAGATCACGCTGGAACCGCAGCACCACTGCGGCGAACGCCTCGTTCATCTCCGCGACGGCGATGTCGTCCACCGTCAGCCCGGCCTTGGCGAGCGCCTTCCGGCAGGCAGGCGCGGGCCCCGTCAGCATGATCGTCGGGTCGGCGCCGGAGACGGCGGCGGAGACGATCCGCGCGCGGGGCTTCAGGCCGTAGCGCCGGCCGACCTCCTCGCTGCCGATGGCGACGAGCGCCGAACCGTCCACGATGCCCGAAGAGTTGCCCGCGTGGTGCACGTGGTCGATCTTCTCCACCCAGTGGTACTTCTGGAGCGCGACGGCGTCGAACCCGCCCATCTCCCCGATGGCGGCGAACGACGGCTTGAGGCCCGCCAGGGAGTCGGCTGTGGTGCCGGGGCGGATGTGCTCGTCGTGGTCGAGGACGGTGAGCCCGTTGCGGTCCCGTACCGGCACCACGGAGCGCTCGAACCGGCCCTCCTTCCACGCGTGCCCGGCCAGCTCCTGGGAGCGCGCCGCGTACTCGTCCACGTCGCGGCGGCTGAAGCCCTCCAGCGTGGCGATGAGGTCGGCGCCGATGCCCTGGGGTACGAAGCCGGTCTCGAAGCTGGTCATCGGGTCGTTGAACCAGGCGCCGCCGTCCGAGCCCATCTTCACCCGCGACATGGACTCCACGCCGCCCGCCAGCACGAGGTCCTCCCAGCCGGAACGGACCTTGGCGGCGGCCATGTTGACCGCTTCCAGACCGGAGGCACAGAAGCGGTTCTCCTGGACGCCGGCGACGGTGTCGGGCAGTCCGGCGGCGATGGCGGCGATCTTGGCGATGTCCGAGCCCTGGTCGCCGATGGGGCTCACGACGCCGAGCACGATGTCGTCGACGGCCTGCGGGTCCAGGCCGGGCATCCGGCGGCGCAGCTCGTCGATGAGGCCGACGACCAGGTCGACGGGCTTGGTGCCGTGCAGGGCACCGTTGGCCTTGCCGCGCCCGCGCGGGGTGCGGATGGCCTCGTACACGAACGCTTCTGAGCTCACGAGGGGTGCCTTTCTTACGGATACGGGGTGCGGGGAGGGGTTCGGCGAGGCCGGCGCGACGGTTCAGTTCAGCAGCGACCGCCCGATGATCTCCTTCATGATCTCGGTGGTCCCGCCGTAGATGGTCTGGATCCGGCCGTCGGTGAACGCCCTGGCGACCGGGTACTCGGTCATGTACCCGTAGCCGCCGTGCAGTTGGAGGCAGCGGTCGGCGGCACGCTTCTGCAACTCGGTGGCCCACCACTTGGCCATCGAGGCGTGCACCGCGTCCAGCTCGCCCCTGGCGTGCTCCTCGATGCAGCGGTCCAGGAAGGCGCGGGTGACGGCGCACTCGGTGGCCAGTTCGGCGATCTCGAAGCGGATGTGCTGTAGCTTGGCCAGCGGCCGGCCGAACGCGGTGCGCTCCTTGACGTACGCGGTGGTGAGCTCCAGCAGGTGCTCGGCTCCGGCGATACCGGCGACGGCGATGGCCATCCGCTCCTGCGCCAGATTGGTCATCAGATGCCCGAAGGCACCGTTGAGCTCTCCGAGCAGGTTCTCCTTGGGCACGCGTACATCGGTGAAGAACAACTCTGCGGTGTCCTGCGCCTTCTGCCCGATCTTGTCGAGGTTGCGGCCCCGCTCGAAGCCCGCCGTGCCGCGCTCGACGACGAGCAGGCTCAGCCCGTGCGCGCCGCCCTCGGGCGTCGTTCTGGCCACGACGACGACCAGGTCGGCGAGGATGCCGTTGGAGATGAACGTCTTCGAGCCGTTCAGCAGCCAGTGGTCGCCGTTGTCCTGAGCCGTGGTGCGGATGCCCTGCAGATCGGAACCGGCGCCGGGCTCGGTCATCGCGATGGCGGTGATGGTCTCGCCGGTGCAGAACCCGGGCAGCCAGCGGCGCCGCTGCTCCTCGGTCGCCAGCCCGGTGAGGTAGGGGCCGACGATGTCGTTGTGCAGCCCGATCGCCAGACCGGGGGCGCCCGCGCGGGTGAACTCCTCGGCGAGCACGGCCGCGTAGCGGAAGTCCGGCTCTCCCCCGCCGCCGTACTCCTCGGGCACCGCGATGCCGAGCAGCCCCTGCCTGCCCGCGGCCCGCCATACGTCACGGGAGACGACGCCGTCCTGCTCCCACTGCGCGTAGTACGGCTCCACCTCCTTGGCCAGGAAGGTGCGCACGGTCCGCCGGAACGCCTCGTGGTCCTCGGTGAAGATCTGCCGCTTCATCTGCTGCTTCATGAGGTGGGGTGGTCTCCTTCGGGCGCTGCGGCGGGTGCGGTCAGGGCCGGGACATCCCAGTCGCGGGCGACGTCGGCCGTGTGCGCGCCGGGCCTGGCCGGACCCGAGGCGACGCGGGTGGGCGTCGCGGAGAACCGGGGCGCGGGCGCGGGCTGGGTGATACCGCTGTGTTCCAGGTAGGTGCCGCGCGCCGCCAGTTGCGGGTGGGACGGCGCCTCGGTCAGGGAGAGGACGGGGGCGACACAGGCGTCGGTGTCCTGGAAGACCTCCGTCCACTCGGCCCGCGTACGGGAGGCGAACCGGGCGGCGATCAGCTCCCGCAGCTCCCCCCACGCGGCGAGGTCCTCGCGGGGCGGTGCCTCGTCGGCGATCCCGAGCAGCCGGACGAACTCCGAGTAGAACGCGGGCTCCAGGGCACCGACGGCCATAAAACCGCCGTCGGAGGTGGCGTAGGTGCCGTAGAAGGGGCAGCCGCCGTCCAGCAGGTTGGCGGCACGCCGGTCCCGCCAGCTGCCCGCCGCCAGCAGGCCCTGGATCATCGCTGTGAGGTGGCTGGTGCCGTCCACGATCGCCGCGTCCACGACCTGTCCCGCGCCCTGCGGGCCGCGCGCGTGGTGCAGCGCCGCCAGGACGCCGATGACGAGGTAGAGGGAGCCGCCCGCGTAGTCGCCGAGCAGATTGCCGGGTGCGACGGGCGGGCCCTCGGCGGGCCCGGTCATGCCGAGGGCTCCGGTGACGGCGATGTAGCCGATGTCGTGCCCGGCCCGCTGGGCCAGCGGGCCGTCCTGGCCCCAGCCGGTCATCCGGCCGTACACCAGCCGCGGGTTGCGGGCGAGGCACACCTCGGGGCCCACGCCGAGGCGCTCGGCGACGCCGGGCCTGAACCCCTCGATGAGCACATCGGCGCGTTCGGCGAGTGAGAGGGCGGCGGCAACTCCGGCCCGCTGCTTGAGGTCGAGCACCACGGAGCGCTTGTTGCGGTTGGTGACGTCGTATTCCGGCGCGACGGCGAGCGCGCCGCCGCCGGGCCGGTCGACCCGGACGACATCGGCGCCGAGGTCGGCCAGCGTCATGGCGGCGAACGGACCCGGTCCGATTCCGGCCAGCTCCACGACGCGTACCCCGGCCAGTGGGCCCCCGGCGGCGGCTCCGGCGTGTGCTTCCGCTGCTGCCATCGGGCCCCCAGCACTGTGACACAACTGATGTAACACCAGCGATGCTATGGAGGCCGCCGCCAATCCACAAGCCCCCGCGGGTCTCTCCGGGGGCGTCCGCCCGGTCTCCCGTGGGCGGTCGCGAGCCGGGGGCTGGGCAGTCGCTGGCCGCGTTGAGCGCCTGCCGAACGCCACGGCCGAAAGCCGCCAGCAACCGCCCGCCCCGCAGGCGCAGCCTGGTCCCATGGACATGAGTCACGAGACGAGTCACAGGACCAACCACCGGGCGGACTACGAGATCCGGCCGATCCCGGCAGCGACGCTGGCCGGGCTGCGCACCCGGGACGACGCGGGCGCCCCGCCGCGCACGCTGGTGGACGAGGAGGGCGGCAACCCGCTGCGCTGCTGCATGGAACGGAGCAAGCCGGGCGAGACCCTCGCCCTGGTCTCGTACGCGCCGCTGCGGCGCTGGGCACACGAGACTGGCGCGGACCCCGGTGCGTACGACGAGATGGGCCCGGTCTTCATCCACCCGCACGACTGCGGCGGCTGGGCCGGCGACCCCGCGGGCGATTTCCCGGAAACCATGTGCGGCGACCGGCGCGTGCTGCGCGCCTACTCGACGGAGGGCCGCATCCTCGGCGGACTCCTGCTCGACCGGGAGCGGGAGGGGACACCGACCGTGGAGGAGGGTCTGGCCCGGCTGTACAGCGATCCGCAGGTCGCCGTGGTGCATCTGCGGGCGGTCGAGTTCGGCTGCTTCCAGGTGGAGACGCGGCGGACTGTCGCGCGGTGAGCGAGCGGCGTTCACCCAGGAGTGGGATGGACAGCCATGGCGGAGCTGCGTAAAGTTGCGTGAAAGTCAGAGATTTCACGCAGCTTTACGCACCGGCGCCGAGGGGCTCCGGTCCAGGAGGGGGTCCCACGCATGGGCGAGACCGCATACATGGAGCAGGAGTTGCGCAGCCAGCCGGAGACATGGCGGGCCGCGGCGAAGATCGGCTCCGGTGACACCCCCCTCCCGGCGGCGGGCGCACGTGTGGCCGTGGTCGGCTGCGGAACCTCGTGGTTCATGGCGCAGTCCTACGCGGCGCTGCGCGAGGGCGCCGGACTGGGGGTGACGGACGCGTTCGCCGCCTCGGAAGCCTTCCTCGGCGAGACCAGGGGGTACGACGCGGTGGTCGCGATCACCCGCTCCGGCACCACGACGGAGGTGCTGCGGGTGCTGGAGGCGGTGCGGGGCCGGGTCCCCACCGTGACGGTGCTGGGCGACCCGGACACCCCGGCGACAGCGCTGTCGGACGCGACGGTCGCGCTGCCGTTCGCCGACGAGAAGTCCGTGGTGCAGACCCGTTTCGCCACCTCGGCCCTCGCACTGCTGCGCGCACACCTGGGCGAGGACCTGGCGGGCCCGGTGAGCGACGCGGAGGAAGCGCTGGCCTGCCCGCTGGAGCAGGAGTGGCTGGACGCCGAGCAGTTCACCTTCCTCGGCACCGGCTGGACCTTCGGCCTGGCCAACGAGGCGGCGCTGAAGATGCGGGAGGCGTCCCAGAGCTGGACGGAGTCCTACCCCGCCATGGAGTACCGGCACGGGCCGATAGCCATCGCCGCGCCCGGGCGGGTCACTTGGCAGTTCGGCGAGGCACCGGAGGGACTTGAGGGCGAAGTGGCCGCGACGGGTGCCCGGTTCGTGTGCCACGCCCGTGACCCGCTGGCCGATCTGGTGCTGATCCACCGCGTCGCGCTGGAGCGGGCCCGGGTCCGGGGCCTCGACCCGGACAACCCGCGCAGCCTCACCCGCTCGGTGATGCTGGACGGCTGACCGGGCCGGTGATGCTGGACGGCTGACCGGCTCGGTGATGCTGGACGGCTGACCGGGGAGCCGGCTGCCGGTATCCCGCGTCTGCCCGCCCTCTGCGGCCGCCCCGCCCCCTTGTCGCTCCCTCTCTCTCCTGCTCAAGGAGCCCCGATGCCCCTCGTTCCCACCGCTTCGATCCTCGCCGACGCCCGTGCGGCGGGCATCGGCGCCGCCGCCTTCAACGTCATCCATCTGGAGACCGCCGAGGCGCTGGTCGCCGCGGCCGACGACACCGGCCGCCCGCTCATCCTCCAGATCAGCGAGAACTGCGTGCGCTACCACGGCAGTCTGCTGCCGATCACCCGTGCCACCCTCGCCCTGGCCGAGGCCGCGCGGACCGATGTCTCGGTGCACCTGGACCATGTCACCGACGCCGAGCTGGTTCGGCAGGGCGTCGCGGCCGGGGTCGGCTCGGTGATGATCGACGCCTCCACGCTGCCGTACACCCAGAACGTGGCGACGACCGCGCGGCTGACCTCCTGGTGCCACGACCGGGATGTGTTCGTCGAGGCGGAGCTGGGCGAGGTCGGCGGCAAGGACGGGGTGCACGCGCCGGGGGTGCGCACCGATCCCGACGAGGCGCTGGAGTTCGTCGCGGCCACGGGTGTGGACGCGCTGGCTGTCGCGGTGGGCTCGTCGCACGCTATGCGGGAGCGCACGGCGAAGCTGGACCTGGAGCTGATCGGGCAGCTGCGCGAGAAGCTGTCGGTGCCGCTGGTGCTGCACGGCTCCTCGGGCGTTCCGGACGCGGAGCTGCGAGCCGCCGTGGCGGCGGGCATGACCAAGATCAACATATCGACACATCTCGTCTCGGTCTTCACCCAGGGCGTGCGTAAGGTACTGGAGGGCGACCCCGCGCTCATCGACTCGCGCAAGTACGTCGCCCCGGCGCGGGACGCGGTCCGGAGCGAGGCAGCGCGGCTGCTGCACGTGCTCGGGGGCGAGGGGCGGGAGAAGGAGAAGACGTCAGGTGAAGCGCCATGAGCGGATGAACGCTCTGCTCGAACTGCTGGGTGAGCGCGGCAGCGTGGAGGTCGAGGAAGCGGCCACCGCGCTGGAGGTCTCGGCGGCGACGATGCGGCGCGACATGGACGCACTGGCCGAGCAGCAGTTGCTCACCCGCACCCGGGGCGGGGCGGTGCTCAGCGCGGTGACCTACGATCTGCCGATCCGCTACAAGCGCGGGCACCACGTGGGAGCGAAGCTGTCGCTGGCCCGGGCCGCCGCCGCCATGGTGGACCGCGGCAGCGTCGTCGGGCTCAGCGGCGGTACGACGACCACGGAGATCGCCCGCGCGCTGACCACCCGCCCCGATCTGGCCGAACCGGGTCCGCAGCCGCATCTGACGATCGTCACCAACGCGCTGAACATCGCCTACGAGCTGGCAGTACGCCCACAGATCAAAACGGTGCTCACGGGCGGGGTCGCGCAGTCCCGGACGTTCGAACTGACCGGCCCCTACAGCGAGTTGATGCTGGGCGAGATCACCCTGGACATCGCCTTCATCGGCGCCAACGGTATGGACCCCCAGGAGGGCGCCACCGTGTACGACGAGTCGGAGGGGCGCATCAACGGGCTGATGGCCGAACGCGCCGAGCGGGCCGTAGTCGTCACGGACTCCTCCAAGGTCGGCGTCCGCTGCTTCGCCCGTATCGGCGGCCCAGAACTCTTCGACACCTTCCTCACGGACAGCGCCCTCCCGGACGCCGCCCGCAGAAAGTTCGAGGACCAGGGCCTGACCGTGACCCTGGCCGAACCGGACCCGGACGACTGACCGGGCGCCCCGAAGGGGCGCGGGGAACTGCGCGCTCGGCCACGACAATCCCGCAGTCTGCGCGCGGCGGACAGGGGCACCCCCTCCCCGAGAGGAGGGCAACAGCCGCCGGACACGGCTAGCGGTGGCTGACGATGTTGACAACGTGCCCGTCGGGGTCGACGGCGAAGAAGCGGCGTACTCCCCATGGCTCGTCGCGGAGGTCGTGGACGATCTCGGCGCCGCTTTCGACCATCGCGGCGTAGGCGGCGTCGACGTCCTCCACCTCGATGCTCATATCGGGCTGCACATCCGCCGTCTGGTCGCTCGTCATCAGGATGACCTGTGCGTTCGGGTTGGTGGGGGAGGCCAGGGTGACGACCCAGCCCAGGTTCATGACCTCCTCGAAGCCCAGCCGGGTGTAGAACTCCCGGCTTTTGTCGAGGTCTTCGGGGGTGATGTCGGGGACGACTCGGCGGATGGTCATCATGGCTCCAAAATTCGAGTCTGTGTTCGATCAGCAGTGAGCATAGAGCACCGTGGCACATGAGGGGCGGAGTGTGACTGAGTGCTGTGGTGAGCGCGCGCGAGTTGGCGACTGGAGCGGGCGGCGACGACGGTTCGGGGATGCGGGACACGGTAGTTGGAACCTGGCCACGGGAGTTGGAGCCGGCGTCGGGGCGGCAGGCGGGGCCGGCAACAAGAGAGTTGGCTGGTGACCGAGCGCATTGCGCAGCCGTCCCTGCCTGACTCGAGATCAACTCTGCCATCACACTCTCAGGCAGATCACACTCTCAGGCGGAGCTGCGGGCCTCTTCGTAGTCCGGCTCCGGTATCGGACTCTTCTTCTTTTCGACAGCAGGCAAGGTAATCAGCAGCACAGCTGCTCCCAGGAGTGCGATGACCGCGATCCAGGCCGCGCCAACGTGCATGGCATGGACGAACGCATCATCAGCAGCCTGAGCAAGAGCGGGGCGGTGGACAGCGGTGGCGGCGTGGCGGGCCTGTTCGGCGGAAACTCGCGCCTGATCCTGCACCGGACCCGGTACACCCTCCAGCGAAGGTTCGATCGCACGTCGGTACATGATCGACATGATCGTGCCGCCTACTGCGATTCCGATCACGCTGCCGGTTTGTCGCACGGTGTTGGTGACGGCCGATCCCGCACCGGCCTGTTCCAATGGCAGGTTGCTGAGCAATGCAGCCGTAACGGGGCCGATCACCATGCCGATCGAGAGACCCTGAATCAACAACAGGACCTCGATCCAGACGAGTGGAGTCTGGAGTCCGAGGAAACCGTACCCGCCCATGGTCAACGCAGCCACGGTCAGCGCCGGCACGGAGACAAGGCGTAGCGACAGGCGGCGAACCAGGCGGGAGGCAAGGGGCGCTCCCGCGAGCGCGCCGAATGCGGTCGGGATATTGGCCAAACCCGCCTTCATCGGCGAAAATCCGAGCGCGCCTTGCAGATAGAAGGCGTTGTAGAAGGTGATGGCGGCCACGCCGAAGAGCAGCAATCCGAGCGCCAGATTGCCGCCGCCGAATGTGCGTTGCGCGAGCAGTCGCGGATCAAAGCTGGGCATCTTGACGCGCAGTTCGACGAGTACGAAAACGGCCAGCAGGACCAGACCGACAACGATCGGCGCCCAGACGTCGGTACGACTCCACACAGCCACCTGCCCCGCCCGGATCAGCCCGTAGGCCAACGCCACGAGCCCACTGATCGACAGCAACATTCCGGCGGGGTCCAGTGGCCGCAGCGTGGGGCTGCGGAAATTCGGAACCAGCACGGCGAGCCCGACGAACGCCAATGCCGCGACCGGGATATTGATCAGAAAGACCGAGCCCCACCAGAAGTGATCGAGCAGGAACCCGGCCAGCACCGGGCCGGCAGCCATTCCGACACCGGCCGACGTCGAGAAAATGCCGATCGCGGCAGCCCGCGCGGGGCCGGTGAAGGTCCACATGAGGATGGCCAAGTTGGCGGGCGTGATCAGCGCGCTGCCCACCCCCATCGCAGCTCGAGCTGCAATCAGCTGGTCCGCATCGCTTGCGTACGCCGCCCACAGCGAGGACCCGGCGAAGATCACCAAACCACTGGAAAACACAGTCCGGTGACCGAACCGATCGCCCAATGCGCCTGCGGTGAACATCAATGTGGCGAAGGCCAGAGTGTACGAACCGGTCGCCCATTGCAGCTGACCGGGATTGGCCCCCAGTCCATGGACCGGGTCTGCAAGGGTTTCCAGCGTAGTACTCAGGACAGTGTTCTCTAGCCAAATCAGCAGCGAACACAACATGAGAACGGAAAGAATCAACTGCTGCCTGGACTTCGGCAACGTCGGAGGCGCGGTCATGAACACCTTCGGATATCGATCGGCGGGAACTTGAACGACCTGGACCATAAGCACACTCCACGACGCCGTCAAGCTCAGATTTTCTCGTCAAAACTGTTGCCGCTGAACGGACTTTATGCCCTCTGCCGGATTTGCGGGCTGAATAATTCTGTGCCCTCCGGCGGATTTGCGAGTTGAAGAATTTCATGACTTCCGGAGAGTTGCGCCGGAGCGGATTTCATGCCCTCCAGTGAGCTGTCGCACCGCGCCCTGCAACCCCGGCTCGGTGCCCACGCCAAACCGCAGCTCCTGTCCGCCCAACACCCAAGGCCGCCGGAACACTGGCACTTACCCGACGCTTTACCGAGCACCATTCCCGCACCGTCCGGGAGGCCCGCTCCTCAGAGCCTCCAGCTCGGCCACCTTGGCGAGCCGCCGCTCGGTCAGCGTGGTCCGCTCCGGGACATACTCGGCCGGGGTTCTCCCTCCTCGGCCCAGTGCCGACTACCGCTGCGGAAGCCGCTCTCGGCCTCCAAGTCGATCCCCCGCTCAACTCGCCGAATCAAATGCTCAGCCACAGGCGGAGGCGCCGCATACCGCGCATGGGGCGGCTCGTGCGCGGTCGCGCCATATACGGAAGGCCGGGGCCAGGGTGACACTTCCACTGATACGCCGTCAGCAACTCTGCAGCAGCAACACCGTGGGAGGGACATCAGCCATGTACCCCGGAGTCCACGCGTCCGCGGATCCGGACAAGCCTGCCGTCCGCACGGCGCGCACCGGTGAGGTGCTCACCTACGGGCAGCTGGAGGAGCGCTCCGTACGGCTGGCGAACCGGCTGCACTCGGCGGGACTGCGCCCCGGCGACCATCTCGCGCTGCTGTCCGACAACGATGCGCGCTGCCTGGAGGTGTACTGGGCCGCGCTGCGTTCGGGCCTCTACATCACCGCCGTCAACTGCCATCTGACGCCTGATGAGGCCGCCTACATCGTGCGGGACTGCGGGGCCCGGGCACTGATCGTCTCGGCTGCCCTCCCCGAGCTGGCGACCGCGCTGGTGCCACGTATCCAGGGGGTCACCGTGCGGCTGGCGTACGGGAATTCACAGGGCGCGGCGCAGGTGTACGACTCGTACGACGACTACGAGGAGGCGCTGGCCGGCTCCTCGCCCAAGCGGCCCGCGCGCCAGCCCCGGGGTGCGGACATGCTCTACTCGTCCGGCACCACAGGGCGGCCCAAGGGCATTCAGCCCCCGCTTTCCGGCGAGGAACTCACCGCGGCCCCCTCCCCGCTCGTCACGCTGTTCTCCGCGCTCTACGGCTTCGACACCTCGACCGTCTACCTCTCCCCCGCGCCCCTCTACCACGCGGCGCCGTTGCGTTTCTGCGCTGTGGTCACCGCGACCGGCGGCACCGTCGTCCTGATGGACAGCTTCGAGCCCGTGCCGGCTCTGGAGCTGATCGAGCGCAATCGGGTCACGCACAGTCAGTGGGTGCCGACGATGTTCGTCCGCATGCTGAAGCTGCCCGAGGAGGTACGGAGCCGGTACGACCTGTCCTCGCTGCGGGTGGCGATCCACGCCGCCGCGCCCTGCCCCACCGAGGTGAAGCGGCGGATGATGGAGTGGTGGGGGCCGGTGCTGTACGAGTACTACGCCTCGACGGAGGGCAATGGGCTCACCGCCATCACCCCGCAGGAGTGGCTGCGCAAACCGGGCTCGGTCGGCAGGTCCGGGCCGCTGGGCGAGGTCCGGATCTGCGCGGACGACGGCAGCGAGGTACCGGTCGGGACGACCGGCACCGTCTACTTCGCCCGTGACGAGCTGCCGTTCACGTACCACAACGACCCCGCGCGTACCGCCGAGGCACAGCATCCCCGGCATCCGACGTGGACTACGACCGGCGACATCGGCCACGTCGACGAGGACGGCTATCTCTTCCTCACCGACCGCAAGGCCTTCACCATCATCTCCGGCGGAGTGAACATCTACCCGCAGGAGATCGAGGACTGTCTGACGCTGCATCCGAAGGTCACCGACGTCGCGGTGATCGGCGTACCTGACGCGGAGATGGGCGAGTCGGTGCATGCCGTCGTCCAGCCCGAGCCGGACGCCGCCCCCGCGGCGGGGCCGCTGCTGGAGCGCGAACTGCTGGAGTACGTACGGGAGCACCTCGCCGGATACAAGGTCCCGCGCTCCGTGGAGTTCACCGACCGGCTGCCCCGCACCCCCACGGGCAAGCTCGCCAAGGGGGTGCTGAAGCGCCGGGGCTCGACTGCGGCTGTCAGCCGCTGACCGGGGCGGCGCTCAGGGCCCGGCCCCGGCTGCCAGAGCCACCGCCAGGGCGGCGATGATCGCGCTGGAGGCCAGCCCGGTGACGGCACGCCCGCGCGGGCCGGTGAGGGCGCGGCCAAGTGCCGCCCCGCCGGAGGCGAGCAGCAACTGCCAGGTCACCGAGGCGAAGACGATCCCGGCGACGAAGGCCGCGCGGCTGAGCCCATCGGTGCCGCCGAGTCGCTGGTTGCCGAGCGTCAGCGCGGAGAAGTAGATGATCGCCCAGGGATTGAGCAGGGTCAGCCCGAGCAGCCCGAGGTAGGCCCGGGAGGGGGTACCCAGCGCCGCGTCACCGGGAAGGAGCGACCGGGCGGACTCCGTCGCCGCCGGGCCGCACAGCTGGTTGCGGGATCGGTCGCCGGGCCGATCGCCGGGCGGACCGTCTCCCGACCGTTCGCCCGCCGGGCCGCACGGCTGATCGCGGGGCCGGTCGCGGAGCCGATCGCCGGACCGACTGCGGGGCCGGTCGCCGGGCCGATCGCGGGACAGACCGCGGGGCTGGTCGCAGGGCCGATCGCGGAGCCGACCGTCGGATCGGTCGGGCGACCGTTCGCCTGCCGGGTTGCACGGCCGATCGTGGAGCCGGTCGCCGGGCAGACCGTCCGGTCGGTCGGACGACCGGGTGTCCGACCCGCGGGAAGGTCCGTCGACGATCCGGTCAGCGGTCCCGCCGCCGGTCGCGGCCGGTTGGGGTTCCGGGAGCCGGGCCGTTCGCGTCTCTCGCAGTGCCCGTACGGCCGTATGGGCACTGCGGGCGGCCATCAGCACCAGTACGGCGGAGGCCGTCCAGCGCAGCGGGGTCGCGATCGGTGCGACGGCGTGGGCGACGGCGGCCCCGCCCAGTACGGCCACGGTGGCGTAGGCGCCGTCGGCGGTCGCCACGCCGAGTGCGCCCGCCGCACCGACCCGCAGCGAGGTACGGGCGGTCAGGCTCACCAGCAGCACGGCGAGCGCCCCGACCGGGATGGCGACGGCGTATCCGGCCACCAGCCCCGCGACAACCGCGTCCGACACGGAGGATGCTGCCGGGGCTGCCCCGGCGTTCGCCGAAAGAACGAGCGAGTGCGTCATGCTTCGCAGCTTCGCCGCCGCAGACCGTACGAGTCCATCGAAAGTTTCCGCACCGGATCGTTCGGCAGAACGACATGATGGAGAGATGATCGATCCCCGTCTCCAGACGCTCCGGGTGCTGCACCGGTGCGGCACGGTCACCGCCACAGCCGAGGCGCTGCATCTGACGCCGTCCACCATCTCCCAGCAACTGCGCCAGCTCGCCGCGAGGTTGGACCTGCGGCTGCTGGAGCCGGTCGGCCGCAGGGTGCGGCTCACCCCTGCCGCGCTGGCGCTGCTGGAGCACGCCGACGCGCTGCACGCCCAATGGGAGGCGACGGCTGCCGAACTGGCCGCGCACCGGCACGGTGGTGCGGGACGGCTGCGCTTCACCTCGATCTCCACCGCGCTGGCCACACTGGTCGCGCCTGCCGCGGCGCGCCTGCGGCAGGAGTGGCCCCAGGCAACGGTCGAGGTCTCGGAGGATCCCGCGGAGGATCGCTACGGCCTGCTGCTGAGCGGGGCTGCCGACATCGCCGTCGTCCTGCCGTCGCCCGACAGCCCGCCTCCGAACGACCGGCAGTTCCTCCAGCGTCCGCTGCTCACCGAACCGCAGGACCTGCTGGTGCCCGAAGGGCACCGGCTCGCACGGCAGGCCCGCCGTCAGGGCGGCACGCGGCTGACCGACGCCGCCGAGGAGACCTGGATCCGGGCGGGCGACCCGAACGACCAGCACCAGTTGCTGCTGGCCGCGTGCGCGGCGGCCGGGTTCACACCGCGGGTCGCCCAGGCGGCCGTCGACTGGACGGCGGTCGCCTCCCTCGTCGCACACGGCTTCGGCATCTGCCTGATCCCACGGCTGGCCCCCGTACCGACCGGTCTGCCGGTGACCCGCGTCCCGTTGTCAGGGCCGCACGCGCCGATACGCCGCATCCTGACCTGCGTCCGCAGAGGCTCGGAACAGCAACCTCTCATCGCCCGCGCCTTGTCCGCACTCCAAGAGGCGGTACCCGGCAATGGGGGCTGCGCCCCGTAAGGGGCGCGGGGAACTGCGCGACCAGCCCCAACGGACCCGCAGCCCGCAAGCATCAGCCAGGGGCACCCCCTCACCGGAAAACGGAGAGGGCCTAGCGACTCGTCCCCGAGCAGCCGACAACCGGCCGCCGCAACCTGAGCCCACCAGCCCCGCCGTCACCCGATCCGGTGCCCACGAGTGCCAAAATGCGCGCTATGGATCAGTTTTCTGGGGCTGGGAAGCCGAGGGAGGCTCGGGACTTCGCCGCGCGCGACTCCGCGAGCGTCCCGAAGTCCGACACCGAGTTCGTACCGGGCGAATTCGAGCCCGGCGGCGGCCGGTCCGGCGGGGCCGCGCGAGACACCGGCCCGGCGGCCTCCGGCACGGACGGGCCGCGGGTCCCCGAGGACCCGGCCGCCGCAGGACGCGACGTACAGCAGCCGGGTACGGCGCAGGCCTGGACGGCGCTCGGCGGAGATCCGGCGCTGCTGGCCCGGGTCTCGCGCGAGCACCGCCCAGGGCTGCTCCCCTCCGCGCTGCCCGTGCTGGAGCTCGCCTCCGCCACCGTGACGGTGTGCTCGCTGGCGGCGGCCGAGTTCTCCTGCGTACGGGCCCGCAGCGCGCTGCTGCCGCCCGTCCGGGTGGACGACGGCGCGGTGGCCACCGCGTTCCACAGCGGCCGACTGGTACGTATCGACGGCCGGGCCCCGGTGACGTTCGCACCGCTGTCCCGGTTCTGGCGTACGGCCGACGGCTGGGTACGCACCCACGCCAACTACCCGCACCACCGCGCCCGGCTGCTGTCGGCTCTCGGCATGCCCGACCACGGCCCCGCCGAGGACGAGGCGGCGGCGGGGCGGGTGGCCACCGAGCTGGCGGGCCGTCAGGCGCTGGACGTCGAGGAGACGGTCTACGCGGAGGGCGGGCTGGCCGTTGCCGTCCGGACCCCCGAGGAGTGGGCGGCGCACCCGCAGCGGGCCGCCGTCGCCCCCACCCCGCTGGTGGCCCTCAGCAGACTGGACGGGGCTCCGACGCTGCCGCTGGACGGCCCGCCAGGGCCTGGAGGGCTGCGCGGCCTGCGTGTTCTGGACCTCACCCGGGTGCTGGCGGGCCCGGTCGCCACCCGTACGCTCGCGCTGCTCGGCGCGGACGTGCTGCGCATCGACGCACCCGAGCGGCCGGAGTTCCTGGACACGCACGCGGACTCGGACCTGGGCAAGCGCTCCACGCTGCTCGACCTGTCCAGCCGTGCGGGGCAGGCCACTTTCGAGGAGCTGCTGGCTTCCGCGCATGTGGTGGTGACCGGCTACCGGCCCGGCGCGCTGGACCGGTTCGGACTGGCACCCGAGTCGCTGATGGACCGTCGGCCCGGGCTCGTGGTGGGCCAGCTCAGCGCCTGGGGCGGCGGCGGGCCGTGGCAGCGCCGGCGCGGCTTCGACAGCCTGGTGCAGGCCGCCACCGGGATCGCCTGCCTGGAGGCGGCGGGCAAGGCGGGCGCAGCAGGCAAGGTGACCAGCTCGCCGGCTCTCGCCCCCGGCGCATTGCCGGCCCAGGCACTCGACCACGGCTCCGGCTATCTGCTGGCCGCCGGACTGCTCCGGGCGCTCACCGAACAGCGCACCGGCGCGGCCGGTTCCCGGCTGGTGCGGGTCTCACTGGCCCGTACCGCGCACTGGCTGCTGCACGACCTGCCCGCCGCAGAACCCGGCGCCGAACCGCGCGCCACTGCGGGCGCCGAGCCGCGGGAAGCCGCAGAGGCGAAGGAGCCGCCGTTCGACCAGACGCCGTGGCTGACCGAGGCGGACAGCGCGCTGGGACGGCTGCGGTACGCGCTCTCCCCGGTCGGCTTCGGTCCGGCGGGCTCCGCCGTGCCGAACGCGGCGGGCAGCCCCCGCGACTGGGCCCGGGTCACCGGCCCGGTGGGCGGCGACGCCACCGAGTGGATCTGACGGGTCAGGGA
Source organism: Streptomyces sp. CA-250714 (assembly GCF_050936705.1). Taxonomy (NCBI): domain Bacteria; kingdom Bacillati; phylum Actinomycetota; class Actinomycetes; order Kitasatosporales; family Streptomycetaceae; genus Streptomyces; species Streptomyces sp. CA-250714. The sequence continues at coordinate 1,440,183 of NZ_JBNJMI010000001.1, forward strand.
CCGCCTGAGAAACCCAGCAGCCACTCGCCGAACACGACGAGGACGAAGCCGAGCGCCAGTACCGCCGTCGCCACTCGGGTACGGCCCCTGCGGCTGAGCGCGATGGCCGTACCCGAGAGGATCAACGCGATGCCGTAGAAGCCGACGGTCAGCACCGAGGGCGCCGACTCCAGCCGGACGACCAGGGCCACGGCCACGGCGAGCATGACGACGGCGGAGAGGACTATGCGTATCCGCCGCGCCTGCCGGGGCGTGAGCGCGGGCCGCTCCTCCTCCCCGTCCTCGTCCCCGTACGGCTCACCCGGCCCGGACTGCGCGTTCGACCCATGCGAACCGGAAGGCTCACCCCGCCCGGAGGGCTCATCCCGGCCGGAAGGCTCCGCCTGCCCGGGCTGCTCGTTCATCTCGGAGCGCTTGTCGGCCCCGGCCCCGGACCCGGACACATCGCCCGGCTCGCTCGGCTCGTCCGACTCGCCCGGCTCGTGCGGGCGATTCGCCTCGTTCGGCTCGCCCGACCGCTGGGACGACCGGTTCGGTTCGCGATCGGTTGCGGTCCCGGTGTCGTCGGTACCGGCACTCTTATCGCTACCAGCACTGTCATCGGTACGGTCGCGGGCGTCGGTGCTGACGCGGTCTTCGGTGCGGACGCGGGCTGAGGAGGAGGGGGAGTTGGCTTCCGGCATGCCGGGAGCGTAACCCTCCCCGGTGTCGGGCGGGACCCTAGGCCACCACCCGCGAAGACCGCACCCTCCTCACTTCTCGTTCGAGTCGCCCTTTTTGCCGCCCGCCCAGGTGCGCAGCGCTTCGCGGCTGTCGAACTCGCCGAGGTTGGTGTCGATCGGGTCGCTCGTGTACTGGTGGAAGCGCCAGCGGTGCTTGATGTCGGGCTCGCCGGGCTTGCCGTTGTACTGCGCGATCCACAGACCGTCGCCCGCGAACGACGTCTTGTCGCGGTTCAGCCAGAAGTCACGGTTGCAGTACAGCAGGACCTTGTGACCCTCGGCCTTCCCCTGCACGTACTTGATCCACTCGTCCTTCTCGTCGTTGCTGACCTTGGGGTCCTCCCAGTCCAGCGCCAGCATGTCGCCCGCGACGAGGTTGATCTTCGAGAGGAAGTAGTCGGCCTGGGCCTTCATGCTGCCCGACCTGACGAAGTGGTAGAAGCCGGTGACCAGGCCCGCGTCGCGGCCGGTCTTGCGCTGCTCGACCCACTTGGGGTTGGTGTAGGACTTTCCCTCGGTGACCTTGATGAAGACGAACTCGATGCCCCGAGTGCTGTAGTCCTCAGGCTGGTACGAGGACACATCGATCCCCTTGATCATAACTGTGCGCCACCCACTTTCTTTTCACTCTCTGCACGACGGTGATTACTCTTTGATACCCGCTGAGCGTCACACCGTACCCCTGCACAGGCCGCCGTCCGGCCCGAAGTTGTAGAACGCGTTGCGCGAGATCCGGGCGCCCGGCGCGTCAGGAGGTGCGGCGGACGTGGCGGGAGCGCAGGATCGGGTACTGCGAGACTTGCGGGACTGCTGACACCGACGTTACGGAGAGAAAACACCATGGCCACCACACGCACCGCCCACACGGTCTGGAACGGCAATCTGACGGAGGGGTCGGGCACCGTCACCTTCGACTCCTCGGGAATCGGCCAGTACCCGGTCTCGTGGGCGTCGCGCGCGGAGGAGCCCGGCGGCCGGACCAGCCCGGAGGAGCTGATCGCCGCCGCGCACTCCAGCTGCTTCTCGATGGCGCTCTCCAACGGCCTCAACAGCGCGGGTACGCCGCCCACCAGGCTGACCACGAAGGCCGCCGTCGACTTCCAGCCGGGCACGGGCATCACCGGTATCCATCTGACCGTTGAGGGCGAGGTGCCCGGCATCGACCAGGCCGCGTTCGCCGCTGCCGCCGCGGGGGCCGCCCAGAATTGCCCCGTCAGCCAGGCGTTGAAGGCGACGCCGATCACCCATGAGGCCAAGCTGGTCTGACGACCCGCGTCCTGGCCCGGTACGTCCGGGAGGAGACAGCATGCCGGAGCTTCCCGAAGTCGAGGCGCTGCGCGGCTTCCTGGCCGAACGGCTGACCGGGCGCACGGTCCGGCGGGTTCTGCCGGTCGCGATCAGTGTGCTCAAGACGTACGACCCGCCGCTGGACGCGTTGGAAGGCCGGGCCTTCACCGGGGTCGTACGGCATGGGAAGTTCCTCGACCTGGCGCTGGGCGGGGAGCGGGACGACGGGCTGCATCTGGTCGTCCATCTCGCCAGGGCGGGGTGGCTGCGGTGGCAGGACACGCTGCCCGCGAAGCCGCCCCGCCCGGGCAAGGGCCCGCTCGCGCTCCGGCTGGAGCTGGCGGGCGAGCCGGCCGAGGGCTTCGATCTGACCGAGGCGGGCACCCAGAAGCGGCTCGCGGTCCATGTCGTACGGGACCCGGAGGAGGTGCCCGGTGTCGCGCGGCTCGGCCCCGACCCCCTCTCCCCCGCGTTCGACCGTGCGGCGTTCGCCGCTGTGCTGGACGCCCGACGGCAGCAGATCAAGGGGCTGTTGCGGGACCAGTCGGTGATCTCCGGGATCGGCAACGCCTATTCGGACGAGATCCTGCACGCGGCGAAGATGTCGCCGTTCCGGCTCGCCGCCGATCTGTCGGACGAGGAGGTCACCACCCTCTACACCGCGCTGCATGAAGTCCTCAGCTCCGCGGTGGAGCGGGCGCGGGGGCTGTCGGCCGCCGAACTGAAGGCTGGTAAACGGCTCGGGCTGCGGGTGCACGGGCGCGCGGGCGAGCCGTGCCCGGTGTGCGGGGACACCGTCCGGTCGGTCTCCTTCCGCGACTCGACGCTGGAGTACTGCCCCACCTGCCAGACCGGCGGCAAGCCCCTCGCGGACCGACGGCTGTCGCGTCTGCTGAAATGAGGGCCGTACCCGTACTACCCGTCGGTAAGGCCGGTGAGGGCTCTTCGGCCCGGAGAGGTTGCTGTGGTTGACACCGAGACAGCGGAGCGCGGCTCGCGGGAGTTCGATGTCGTCCTGTTCGGGGCGACCGGCTTCGTGGGTGAACTGACCGCGCGCTATCTGGCCGCACACGCGCCCCGTACGTGCCGCTGGGCGCTGGCGGGGCGCAGTCAGCAGAAGTTGAAGGACGTACGCGAGCGGCTGGCCGCCGCGCACCCGGACGCGGCCGATGTGCCCCTGGTGACCGCCGACGCCGACGATTCCCGTTCGCTGGCCGAACTGGCGGCCCGCTCGCGGGTGGTGGCCAGCACCGTGGGTCCGTATCTGCGGTACGGGACCCGGCTGGTGGCCGCGTGCGCCGAGGCCGGTACGGACTATCTCGATCTGGCGGGCGAGCCGGAGTTCGTGGACTTGATGTATCTGCGGCACCACTCCCGCGCCAGGGAGACCGGCGCGCGACTCGTGCACGCTTGCGGCTTCGACTCGGTACCGCACGATCTGGGTGCCCGCTTCACGGTGGAGCGGCTGCCGGAGGGAGTGCCGCTGAGCGTCGACGCGTTCGTCCGCACCAACGCGGCGCCCTCCGGCGGCACGTTGGAAAGCGCACTGCTCGCCTTCTCCCGTGCCGACCGGATGGCCCGCACGGCCAAGGCCCGGCACGCCGCCGATCCGCGTCCGGCGCACCGGAGGATCCGTACACCGACCGGCGGGGTGCGGCGCGAGGACGAGCTGGGGCTGTGGGCCGTTCCGCTGCCGACGATCGACCCGCAGATCGTGGGGCGTTCGGCCGCCGCGCTGGAGCGGTACGGTCCGGCCTTCACCTACCGCCACTACGCGGCCGTACGGCGGCTGCCGGTGGCGGTCGGCGGCATCGTGGGCGTGGGCGGCCTGTTCGCCGCCGCGCAGTTGCCGCCCCTGCGGCGCTTCCTCGCCGCGCGGCTGGCCGCCGGTGAGGGCCCGGACGAGCGGCGGCGGGCGCGCAGTTGGTTCACGGTGCGCTTCCTCGGCCGGGGCGGCGGGCGCCGGGTGGTGACCGAGGTCGCGGGCGGTGATCCCGGCTACGACGAGTCGGCCAAGATGCTGGCCGAGGGGGCACTCTGCCTCGCCCACGACGATCTGCCGCCCACCTCGGGCCAGGTGACGACCTCCGTGGCGATGGGCGAGGCGCTGACCGGGCGGCTGGTCCGCGCCGGGCTGGAGTTTCGCGTACTGGAAGATTCCGAGGACTGAGCCGTCGGAGGGCCACTCATGCGAGTCAAGGATTTCGACCATCTCGTGCTCAATGTGCGGGACGTCGAGCGCGCGCTGGAGTTCTACTGCGGGCCGCTGGGTCTGGAGCCGGTCCGGGTCGAGGAGTGGCGGGCCGGTGAGGTCCCGTTCCCCTCGGTACGGGTCAGCCCGACCACGATCATCGATCTGCTGGACCGGCCGCCTGGGGGCACCTCCCGACCGGAGGCCGGCGGAGAGTCGAACGTCGATCACATCTGTCTGGTCGTCGAGCCGCTCGACTGGCAGACGGTGATCGACTCTGGCGCCTTCGAGGTGCTGGAGGGACCGGTCAGCCGCTTCGGTGCCCGGGGCTCGGCCCAGTCGATTTATGTGCGGGACCCGGACGGCAACACCGTGGAACTGCGCTGGTATCCGCAGGACGCCACGGGGGACTGAGGGGGCGGCGCCTCAGGTCACCGTTCCGTCCACATACATCCAGACACCGTCCACCCGTGTGAACCGGCTGCACTCTTCCTGCACGCCGGGCTCGCCGTCGGCTCCGCGGTAGTGGGCACGGAAGGTGACCGTTCCCTCGTCGTGGAAGGCGCTGCCACCCGAGGTGGCGAGGATCTCCAGGCCCGTCCAGCGGGGGCTGCCCTCCAGGTCCAGGGTCGCGGGGCGGGTGTCCGGATGCCAGGTGCGCAGCAGATACGCCGTCTCCCCCAGCGCGAAGGCGGCGTAGCGCGAGCGCATCAGCTCCTCCGGGGTGCCGGGCACCGCATCGCCGCGATGGAAGCGGCCACAGCACTCGGCGTGGACAGCCGGTCTCCCGCAGGGGCAGGCGGCGGGGGCGGGGCGGCGTCCGGGGCGAGCCGGGCGGGTGGGACGGCGGCTGGAGTCGGCGGGTCTGCTTCTGGCGAGTTTGCGTCGGGCCATGTGTTCATGATGCCGGACCTCTGGACAGCGGGCTGTTCTCGAACCAACCTTGCGGAACGATCAGTTCGGCAGTTGGGCAGTTCGAGATTTCGGCAGTTCGCTTCGCAGTGTTCGGGACGCACCTGTTCGAGGGCGAGGGGGAGACATGTATCGGCCGGACCTTTCCCCTGTGGGTGACAGCCTCGCGCTCTCCTCGCTGGTGGGGGCGCTGCCGCTGCTCACCCTGTTCGTGCTGCTGGGCGGTCTGCGGCTGAAGGCCCACTGGGCGGGGCTCGCGGCGCTGGGCACCTCCGTGGTGGTGGCGGTGTGGGCCTACGGCATGCCGGTGGACCTGGCGCTGCTCGCGGGGACGGAGGGGGCGGCTTTCGGGCTGTTCCCGATCATGTGGATCGTGCTGGCCGCGCTGTGGGTGCACCAGCTCACCGTCACCAGCGGCCGGTTCGCGGATCTGCGGAGCGCGTTCAACCTCGTCAGTGACGATCCGCGGATCCAGGCCCTCATCATCGCCTTCTGCTTCGGCGCGCTGCTGGAGGCGCTGGCCGGGTTCGGCGCCCCGGTGGCGATCACCGGTGTGATGCTGATGGCGCTCGGATTCTCGCCGGTACGGGCCGCCGTCACCGTGCTGGTCGCCAACACCGCGCCGGTGGCGTTCGGGGCGATCGCGACGCCGATCATCACCGCGGGCACCCTCACCGGCATCGACTACGAGGACATCGGCGCGTACGTCGGCCGTCAGACGCCGCTGCTGGCGCTGTTCGTACCGCTGCTGCTGGTGGCGCTGGTGGACGGGGTGCGGGGCATCCGGCAGACGTGGCCCGCGGCGCTGGTGTGCGGGGGCGTGTTCGCGGTGGCGCAGTTCGTGAGCGCCAACTACATCTCGGTGGAACTGACCGACATCATCGCCTCGCTGGCCGCGCTGGGGGCCGTCGTCGCGTTTCTCCGCGTCTGGCGGCCGGCCGAGGGCGAGCGGGTACGGGAGGACCTGCGGCGGGCGGCGGAGCGGGAGCGCCAGGAGGCGGGTGACGGTGCCGGGCCGTCCGGCGGCGCGGTGCCCGGAGAGGAGGACTGGGCCGGTGGGAACGGGCCCGTGGACCGGGCCCGGATTCTGCTGGCCTTCGTGCCGTATCTCGTCGTCATCGCCGTCTTCTCGGTCGCCAAGCTGTGGGACCCGGCGAAGGAGTTCCTCGCCGACAGCGATGTGTCCGTGCCGTGGCCGGGGCTCGACGGAGAGGTGCTGACTGCCTCCGGCGAGCAGTCGTCCACCACCACGTACGTCTTCCCGTGGCTGTCCTCACCCGGCTCGCTGCTCCTGCTGTGCGGGGTGCTGGTGGCCGCCGTCTACCGGGTGCCCACGTGGGACGCGGTGCGGGAGTTCGCCCGTACGGTACTTACGATGCGTTGGGCACTGCTCACGGTGGGTTCGGTGCTGGCGCTCGCGTATGTGATGAATCTGTCCGGCCAGACGATCACTATCGGCACCTGGATCGCGGGCGCCGGTGCGGCGTTCGCCTTCCTCTCGCCGCTCCTCGGCTGGCTCGGCACCGCCGTGACCGGCTCGGACACCTCGGCGAACGCGCTGTTCGCCACCCTTCAGCAGACCGCGGCCGGCGAGGCGGAGCTGGACCCGACGCTGCTGGTGGCCGCGAACACCTCCGGCGGGGTCGTCGGCAAAATGATCAGCCCGCAGAACTTGACCATCGCGGCTACCGCTGTGGGGCTGCTCGGCAAAGAGGCCGTGCTCTTCCGTAAGGCCATCGGCTGGAGCGTGCTGCTCCTGCTGGCCATCTGTCTGCTGGTGCTGTTGCAGTCGCATGTGCTGGCGTGGATGCTGCCGTAGCCGGTCGGCCCGCAGCAGCGGCCGGGAACAGCCCCGCAGCAGCGGCCGGGAGCACCCGGGAACGGCACTGAGGCCCGCACCTTTCGGTGCGGGCCTCAGTGTTGGTACTACGCGTCAAGCGATCAGGCGGGAGTGATGTTCTCCGCCTGCGGGCCCTTCTGGCCCTGCGTGACGTCGAAGTTGACCTTCTGGCCTTCGTGGAGCTCACGGAAGCCCTGGGCCGCGATGTTCGAGTAGTGGGCGAAGACGTCGGCGCCGCCGCCGTCCTGCTCAATGAACCCGAAGCCCTTTTCCGAGTTGAACCACTTCACGGTGCCGGATGCCATCTTCTTCTCCTTCAGGGTGGCTGGGAAACGCACACCTCGCGCGCTCCGCGTCGCCGCAATGACCCCTTCCAGAAAGGCTCCGGAAGACAAAACACGCCCGAGCCACAAAGCTCAGGCGCGCATAAGTATGGGTACCAAAACTGCAACAACTTCACCCTACCACGCCCGGCGCGACGGTGCGTTGTCGCAGCTCAGCGGCCTCGACGCGGAGCGGTCAGTGGTGGTCCCCGCGATCACCGTGGCCCCCGTCATCGCCGTGGTCCCCGTGTCCTCCATGATCCCCGTGGCCCGGCACGGTGCCGTCGGGCTTGGCGATCAGCAGCAGGCCCGCCATACCCATGTCGGAGTGGCTCTGGACATGGCAGTGGTACATCCACGCACCCGCTCCCACGCCCTCCCCCGCGATGAGCTGGAAGCCGAACGAGTCGGCGGGGCCGGTGATCTTGTTGTCGATGATCCGGCTGGTGTCCTCGGGGCCCTCCAGCAGTCCGGTGCGGTTGTCGGCCCAGCGGTGACCGTGCACATGGAACGTGTGGTAGTACTCACCGTGCGTGATCATGATGATCTCGATGCGGTCGCCCACCGTCGCCTTGAAGTCCGGCCCCTTCTTGAGGTTGTTGGTGGTCATGTCGTTGAAGACGATGGTGAACTGCCGGTCGGCGTCGGGCAGGATGTCGCCCTCGCGGCGCACGATGACGGGCCCGTAGAGCCCGTTGCGGATGCCTCCGGTGCCGTGTTCGGTGCCGACGACATGGTCGTGGTAGTGCCAGTAGCCGGCGCTGCCGGGGCGCCAGGTGCCGTCCTTGCGGCGGCCGGGCTTGTGGGTGCGCCAGGTGTAGGTGCGCTTGCCGCCGGGCTCGACGTGGCTCTTGTTCATCTTGGTGCCGTCGCCGGCGATGTCGTAGTCCACGCCGTGCGGGTGGAGGCTGGCGGCGACGTCCATGGTGTTCTCGAACTCGATGTGCAGGGTGTCGCCTTCGATCAGCTCGATCAGCGGGCCGGGGATGGTGGCCTTGCCCTTCTCCAGGCCGTAGCCCATCTGCCCGTCGGAGAGCTTCTCCGCGTACATCTTGATCCGCCGGGTCTCGCCGCCCTTGCCTGCGCGGCGTATCGCGCCGGAGCGGGCCGGTGCGGCGGTGGACGGCGCGGTCGAGGCTGTCAGTGCGCTGCCGCCGACCGCCGCGACGGCGCCGGAGGCCAGCAGACCTCTGCTGAAGGAGCGGCGGCTCGGGGTGCTGGGGTGTCCGGTCATCGTTCTCGTTCTCCCCGTAGACGTGAGGCGGGCGGAGTGCTGAACGGTGCGCGGTGCGAGGCGAGTTGGGGTCGGCTGAGGGGACGGTAGCGCCGACCGCACGGTTTATCCACACTCAGGACAAAGTTCGTCGAGTTGCGGTCATAGACCTTGGCGGACCGCCGAAAGAGGTCTAGCTTCTGCCACGTTTCTGTGACAGAAGAGGGGTGGATCACGCATGCGGCTCCAAGCGCACCCAAAACGGGCGAGATCCCGGCGCAGAAGGATTGCCACGCTCCTGGCCGGTGCGCTCGCCGCCGGTCTGCTCGGTGCGCCCGCGCTCGCGGCGCCGCCGCCGGGGGCACCCGCGCCCAAGCTGGCACTGCCGAGCCCGCCGGGCAGCGAGGATGTGCGCGTCCTGGTCTTCCACGGGGCGACGGGCGAGGAGTCGCCCACCGTCAATGCCGCGATCGAGGCCATCGAGGAGATCGGGCAACAGGGCCCGGCCCAGGAGCGCTTCACCATCCAGGCCACGGACGATCCGGCGATCTTCACCAAACCGCGGTTGGGCCGCTTCAACGCCGTCGTCTTCCTCACCGGTGACGGTGATGTGCTCGACCCCGAGCAGGAGGCCGGGCTGGAGAGCTTCATGGAGGCGGGCGGCGGCTTCCTCGGCATCCACGACGCGGCGCGCGCCGAACCGTACTCGGACTGGTTCACCGGGCTGATCGGCACCCGGCCCGCCGAGCACAGCCCGGCGAAGGTGCAGCGTGCCGTCGTGGAGGTCGGCGACCGGCAGCACCCGGCGACCAAGGAGCTGCCCGTCGAGTGGAAGCGGCCCGACAAGTGGCTCAACTGGCGGGAGAACCCCTCAGGAAAGGTGCACACGGTCGCGCGGGTCCGTACCAACAGCTACGACCCGGGCCAGGACGCGGGCAGTTGGGACCATCCGGTCTCCTGGTGCCGCGACTACGACGGCGGCCGCTCGTTCTACACCGCCATGGGCGGCACCCGCTCCAGCTTTGCGGAGACCGACTTCCGCGGCCATCTGCGGGGTGCGCTGATGTGGACGACGCGGCTGGCGCGTGCCGACTGCCAGGCGGCGATCTCGTCCAACTACGAGGCGAAACGGCTGACCAAGCCCAACCAGCCGGGGCAGTCCGACCAGATCGGTGAACCGCACGGCGTGGTCACCGCGAAGGACGGCCGGGTCTTCTACATCGGCCGCGGCGGCGGGGACGCCGCCCAGCCGGTGGTCACCGACTGGAACGACCCGGACATCGGCAAGGGCAAGGGCCAGGTGCACATCTGGAACCCGAAGACGGAGCAGGTCACCCTCGCGGGCGAGCTCACCGTCTTCGGGAACAAGGGCGGCGGCGACGAGCTGGTCAAGAACGAGGAAGGGCTGCTCGGCATCGAGCTGGACCCGGACTTCGCCGAGAACGGCTGGGTCTATCTGCACTACACCCCGCACAGCGAGATCAACCGCGAGACACATATGGCCGAGCGGCGGGTCTCCCGCTTCACGCTGGACAAGGAGACCGACAAGCTCGACCTGAAGTCGGAGAAGGTGCTGCTCAAGTGGCCGGTCCAGATCCACAGCTGCTGCCACGCGGGCGGCGGCATGGCCTGGGACTCCAAGGACAACCTCTACATCGCCACAGGAGACAACAACTCCTCCCGGTTCAGCGACGGTTACTCCGGCAACAACCCGGAGCCGGAATTCAGGGGTGTCTCCTTCGCCGACGCGCGCCGTACGTCGGGCAACACCAACAACCTCAACGGCAAGATCCTGCGCATCCACCCGGAGGACGACGGCACCTACACCCTTCCCAAGGGCAACCTCTTCACCGGCGAGGAGACCGATGAGGGCGGCGGAAAGACCCGGGGGGAGATCTATGTGATGGGCGTCCGCAACCCCGCGCGGATCGCCGTCGACAAGAAGACCGACACCCTGTACGCGGGCTGGGTCGGCCCCGACGCGCAGACGCCGAGCCCGACCTGGGGCCCGGCGAAGTACGACACCTTCGCCAAGATCACCAGCGCGGGCAACCAGGGCTGGCCGTACTGCATGGGCAACAAGCAGCCCTACCGCGACCGCAATCTGCCCGACCCGAGCAAGCCGCTGGGCTGGTACGACTGCGATCACCTGAAGAACGAGTCCCCCAACAACGACGGGCTGGTCAACATCCCGCCGGCCCGGAACAACAACATCTGGTACTCCCCGCAGGGCGGCGGTCCCGATTTCCCGCGCGACGAGAACGGCGTCCCGAGCTACAAGATGGACGAGCAGAAGCTCACCCTCTCCTGGCTCAAGGGCGGCGGCCAGGCGGCGATGACCGGGCCGCTCTACCGGTACGACGCCGAACTCCCGTCGAAGCAGAAGTGGCCCTCCTACTGGGACGGCAAATGGTTCGTGGGCGACTTCTACGACGGTGACCAGCCACGGCACGCGCTGGTGATGCCCGAGGGCGACACCGTCGGCGCGCTGCCGGCCCACGCGGAGAGCCTGGATCGGATCGTCCCCGACGGCGAGGGCGGTATCCGCAACCTCATGGACTGGAAGTTCGGTCCCGACGGGGCGCTGTACGTCCTCGACTACGGGCGCGGGTTCTTCACCTCCGACGACAAGTCCGCGCTGTGGCGGGTGACGTACAAGGGCGGCGAGCCGACGCCGAGCCCTGCGGACATGGCCGAACCGGCGCTGCGGAAGGGGACGGGCCGATGAGGGCGAGCGAGCGCGGGAAGCGCAGGCAACGACGGGAGCGGCGCCGGCTGATGACGGCCGTGCTGGCGGCGCTGCTGATGGTGCTCGGCCTCACCTCCGCCACGGCGTGGGGGAAGGACACGGCACCGGCGCAGGCATCCAACGTCCAGCGGGGCGGGGCCGGGGCGGCGGAGCAGGTGCTGACCTGGACCGCCGACGACGACATGACGAAGTACGCCTCCGCGCCGACGACCGCGGTGGCGGGCAAGGCGACGATCGTCTTCGAGAACAGCGCGGCCACCGGCAACACCACCGGCATGTCGCACACCCTCACCTTCGTCACCTCCGACCCGGCCTACAACCAGGACGTCGACCTCAACATCCTGGCCTCGCCCAACGATGCGCAGGGCGGCAAGCACACGGCGGAGGTCACCCTGACCCCGGGGACCTACAAGTACCACTGCACCATCCCGGGGCATCAGCAGATGCAGGGCACCCTGGTGGTGACCGGGGGCGATCCCGGTGAGGACACCACCCCGCCGCAGACCTCCGCCACGGTGGCGGGTGACAAGGACGAGGCCGGCAACTATCTGGGCAGCGCGACGGTCACGGTGACGGCCTCCGACGCGGACTCCGGCGTCGACACCGTCGAATACGCCCTCGGCAGCGGTGACTTCCAGCCCTACACCGCACCGGTGACGGTCACCGACCCGGGCACGCACACCGTCCGCTACCGGGCCAAGGACAAGGCGGGGAACACGGCGGAGGAGAAGGCGGTGACCTTCACCGTCGTCGAACCGCCCGATGTGGACACCACGCCGCCCACGACCCAGGGCAAGGCCGAGGGCAGCAAGAACTCCGACGGCAACTTCGTCGGCAAGGCCACGGTCACGGTGACGGCGACGGACGACAAGTCCGGCGTGGCGAAGATCGAATACTCGCTGGACGGCGCGCCGTACGTCACCTACTCCGGACCGCTGGTCGTCGACCGGGCCGGGCACCACGCGGTGTCCTACCGGGCCACCGACAAGGCGGGGAACACCTCCGCGCCGCAGAAGGTGTCCTTCCGCGTCGTGGCGGGCGGCGGGGTGCCCGCGCCCGACTGTCCGGAGTACGACGAGCGCGAGACGGTGATCGTCGGCACCGTCGACACCGGCGTACCCAACCGGATGACGAAGCGCCGCTGCACCGTCAACGAGCTGATCGAGGACGAGAAGGAGTGGACGTCACAGGCGCTGTTCCTCAAGCACGTACGCGGCGTCACCGCGCAGCTCGTCAAGGAGGGAGTGATCGTCGCCCGCGAGCAGACGCTCATCAACCGCGCCGCCAAGAGCTCCGGCATCGGCACCCCGGGCCAGCACACCGGCTACCGCGATCTGTTCGACGGCAGCAAGGAGTCCTTCGCCAACTGGGAGCAGGTCGGCGGCGGCAGGTTTGGGCTGAACGACGACGGCACCATGACCAGCGACGCGAAGGTCGACGGCATGGGGATGCTGTGGTACCCGAAGCGGAAGTACGCGGACTTCTCGCTGAAGCTCCAGTTCCGCGACGACGCGCCGGGTGAGGGCAGGGCCAACAGCGGCGTCTTCGTCCGGTTCCCCGAGGTGCACGACCATCCGGAGGAGTCGCGTCCGGAGTGGGTGGCCATCAAGTACGGCCACGAGCTGCAGATTCTGGACCGCCCCGACGGGGACATGTACAAGACCGGCTCCGTCTACGGGTTCGACCGCGTCGGCCTGGCGGGCGCGGGCGTCACTCCTAAGGGCACCTGGAACGACTACGAGATCCGGGTGATCGGCCAGCACTATGAGATCTACCGCAACGGCAGGCTGATCAACGAGTTCCAGAACGACGGTGGCCAGCTCTTCGAGCCGCCCCGCGATGATGACCCCGGCACCGATGGTCGCCGCTACGCCTCCGGTTACCTCGGCCTCCAAGTCCACGGGGCCACTGACGTGGTGTCGTTCCGGAACGTGCGGATCAAGGAACTGTAGCGCCCGCCGCACTTGAGGGCTGCGCCCTGCTGCCGCTTGGGCGCGCGCCGCCCCGCTGCGCATAGGGGGTTGCGCCCGGCTGTGCTTGGGAGGTCTGCGCGTGGGGGTACCCCCTGCTCGAAGAGCTTGGGGGAGCAGGGCTGGCAAGCGCAGCCCACCGGGCCGCACCCGGCGACGATGCGTCGGCCCCCGCCGCGGGGTGCGGACCGTTGCCGGCTGCGGCCCGGTGGTCGGTGCTGCGCTTGCCCACCCTGCGCCCTGGGGGTACCTCCCGGCCGGAGGCTGGGGGAGCAGACTGCCCAAGCGCAGCAGGTTGTTCGCGGCGCAGCCGTAAAGCGGCGCGGCGCAGGGTGCGGGGGGTCAGGTGGTGGGTTGGTCCGGGGTGCCCATGTGGGCGGCGAAGTCTTCGGGGGCCCCGTCATACCCGCGCAGCACCGTCTTGAGGCGCCACTCCCCCGCCTCGCCGCGGACGAACTCCGCGACGGTGGCCGCGGTGGACCGCGCGACGCCGGAGAAGTCGTTCGCGGCCAGTTCCTCGTAACCCTCGCGGATCCGCACGGCCGTGTTGGGCACCTGGTCGAATGTCTTGTGGCCCTCGCCCTGCTGGATGGCGACGCCGACGACGACCCGTGCGTAGTTCTCGGCCAGCCGCTCCAGTTCGATGGTCATCACCTCGTCGGAGCCGAAGCCCTGGCCGGTCTTGCTGTCCCGGTTCAGGGTGATGGTGCCGTCCGGGGAGCGGCTGTCGAAGTGCACGAGGTAGGCAGGCTCGCCGTAGGGGGCTTCCGCGGTGTACGTGGCGGCCACGATGTCGAGATCGTGCGGCGGCTCACCCATGGGGCTGGGGTCCCACTTGAGGGTGACCTCCACCTTGCCGAGCCCTTTGTTGAGATTGCTCATCCTGCCCCCTCCTCCTGCTACCACCTGCACGCAGGCTCCATCGTGCCACGTCAACTTCGCCCGGATCAGCTGAACTCACGGTACCCGGACCTGCTGACGCGGGAGCGCTCCAAGCCGGTCCATACGGCGTCCACCGCCGCCGACACCACTCTTTCGCGGGGGACTTCGGGCCGGTCGAGCCACCACAGGGCCAGCCCCTGGAGAACACTGCGGCACACCTCCCAGGCGAGCTCGGCCTCGATCCGCGTCTCCTCGTCGGGAACCTCGTCGAGGGCCTCGTCGGGAGCCTTGCCGGGGCCCGCGCCGAGGGGGATGCCGACGAGCCGGGCGAAGAACGGGAGCAGCGCGTCGCGGCTCTCGGCGATGACGGCCTGGTGGTCGGCGCGCACCGCGGCGTCCCCCGTGGTGTCGCGGAAGAGCATCCGCCAGGCGTACGGGTGGGTCTCGATGTAGCCGAACCAGGCGTCGAAGGCCCGCGTCACCTCCTCGGTACCCAGCTCGTCCGGCGCGCCGGGGCGGCCGGGCCCGGGGAGCCGCTCGCGCCACAGCTGCCTCAGTTCGGCGAAGTGCCGCTCAAGCAGGCGGCGGTGAAGCTGGCGCTTGGAGGAGAAGTGGTCGTAGACGACGGGTACCGAGACGCCGGAGCGGCGGGCGATCTCCTCCATCGAGGCGCGCTGGTAGCCGTGCGCGGCGAACACCTCGGTGGCGGCCTCCTCGATGACGGTGCGGCGCTGCTCCGCGCTCATGCGCTTCCGCGGCTCCGCGCTCGGGCGGCTACGGGGATCCGCGCTCGCGCGGTTACGCGGCTCGACGTTCGCGCGCTTCCGCGGCTCCGCGCTCGCACGCTTGCGGGGCTCGGCGCCCGCACGTTCACGCGGCTCAGCGCTCGCACGCTTGCGAGGCCCTGGGCCCTCGCCCTTGCGCGGCTCCGTGCCGATGTGCTTGCGGGGCTTGTCCGTTGACAACCTAGCGGTCCTTAGGTTTAGCCTGATCCGGGAACCTAGCGGTGACTAGGTTACCGTCAGGCTACGGCCCGCCGAGCACACCGCCAAGGCGTGCCCGACACGGCGTGAGGGGCAGCGATGAGCAGCGGTGACGAGCGGTACGACGTGGTGGTGGTCGGGGCCAGATGCGCGGGGGCGCCGCTGGCGGCCCTGCTGGCCCGGCAGGGGCTCGACGTGTGCCTGGTGGAGAAGGCGGAGCTGCCCTCCGACACCCCCTCGACCCATATCTTCCAGGCCGACGCGCTGGCCTTCCTCGACTCGCTCGGCGTCCTGGAGGAGCTGCGTACGACAGGCGCCCCGCTGATCGCGCGGGCCGACGCACGCGTGGGCGATGTGCGCTGGCCGGCCGACTGGCCGGTGCGCACGGGCGATCCCGGCGGAGTGATGTCGGTACGCCGCTTCCGGCTCGATCCCGTACTCGCCAGGGCCGCCCAGGACGCGGGCGCCAGGCTGCTGACCCGTACCGCGGTGACGGACCTGGTCAGGGCGGAGGACGGCAGGGTGACGGGGGTGCGGGTCTCCTCGGCCACGGGAGGCGAGGAGGCCGGGGGCGAACGGGTGCTGCGGGCCCGGGTGGTGGTGGGCGCCGACGGCCGCGCCTCCACCGTCGCGCGGCTGGCGGGCGCCCGCTCGTACCACGTGACGCCCAATCAGTTCGCGCTGTTCTGGGGCTATTTCGAGGGCGCGGAGATCGGCGAGCCGACGTTCGTCTTCCATCGCTGGGCCGACCGCGTGGTGCTCGGCCTCCCCACCGACGACGGGCTCTACCAGGTGCAGGTGGGGGTCGATCCGGCCCGGCTGCGCGAGTTCCGGGCCCAGCTGCCGGGCAGCCTGCTGGAGTACGCGCGGGCCTCCGAGCCGGTGGCCAAGGCGCTGGCCGGAGCCCGGCTGGTCGGCGAGCCGCGCGGGACGACCCACTGGAAGGGCTACTTCCGCGAACCGACCGGCCCCGGCTGGGTGCTGGTGGGCGACGCGGGCCACTTCAAGGACCCGACCGCGGGGCGCGGTATCGGCGACGCCTTCCTCCAGGCGGATCAGCTGGCGCAGACCCTCGCCGGGCAGCTGGGCGGGAACACGGCGGAGTTGGACGAGGCGCTGCGCCGGTGGGGCGCGTGGCGCGACGCGGAGTTCGTGGAACCGTACTGGTTCGCGGCCGACATCGGCAGTCTCGCGCCGCTGCCCGCCGTCCTGCCGGAGGTGTTGCGGGGGATGCGCCGCGCGGGCGTGGCCGACAGCCTCTTCGAGATGGTCAACCACCGGGCCATGCCCACCGATATCGTCACCCGGCCCCGGCTGCTGGCGGCGGTCGGCCGGCTGCTGGCCCGGGGCCGGGTGGGCGTACTGCGGGAGGTCGTCCGGCTGGCCGCGGACGACCGCCGCAGGCGGGCCCTCGCTCGCAGCCCCCAATATGAGACGGTCCCTCCGTCGGTCCGGTGAGGGGGTGCCTCTGCCGGTCGCTTGCGGACCGCGGGTTTCGTTGTGGCTTGTCGCACAGTTCCCCGCGCCCCTTACGGGGCGCGTCCGCCGCCCTCCCTCAGGAAGCTGAGCAGTTCGGCCTCCGTCGGTTCCTCGTGCAGGACTTGGCGCCCTGCGAGGAGGAAGACCGGGCCCGTCTGGCTGCCGAGCAGCCGTGTGCGGGACAGCTCGGTGTCCAACTGGTCGCCGAGATCGGGTTCCTGCCGTACGCCCTCCTCGGCTGCCAGTGTGGCCAGCACGGCGGGGTCGGCGAGGTGGAGGCCGTCCGAGAAGTAGGCGCGGAAGAGGCGGGCGGCCATTGGGAGCGCGCGGCCCTGGGCTGCGGCCTGGGCCGTCAGGTGGTGTGCCGCGCGGGTGTTGGTGAACACCGCGCGGTCGAACCGGAAGGTGAGGCCGTCGGCCGCGCCCAGGCTGCGGTCCGCGCGGATGGCGCGGGCGACCTCCTCACCGCGCTCCCTGCGGTGCACCTCGAACACCGGCTCGCCTTCGACCGGGGCGTCCGGCCGGATCTGGTACGGGCGCAACACCAGTTCGGCCGCTCCGCCCTCCGCGCGATAGCGCTCCAGGGCCCGTCGCAGCCGGGTGAAGGCGAGGTAGGAGCGGGCGCAGACGAAGTCGTGGACGAGTTCGAGCCGGGTCACGCTGTGCACCTCCGGGCCGCTCACCACGGCAGTGGTCCATGGTCGGCGAAGAAGCCGCCGGTCGGTCCGTCCGGGCCGATACGGGCCATCCGCACGATGATCTCAGCGCCCTGCGCGACCGTCCGGCGGCCGCTGTGGCCGTTGAAGTCGGTGGCTGTGTAGCCGGGGTCGACGGCGTTGATCCGGAAGCCGGGCAGGGCGTGCGCGTACTGGGCCGTGACCATGTTCAAGGCCGCCTTCGACGAGGCGTAGCCCAGCGCCGGCAGCCAGTCCGGCACGGCGACCGCACGCGTCTCGGTGTCGCCCACCGCGCTGATGCAGCCCAGCCCGCTGCTGACGTTCACCACCACAGGTGCTCGCGAAGCGCGCAGCAGTGGGAGGAAGGCGCGGGTGGTGCGGACGACGCCGAACACGTTGGTGTCGTAGACCGTGCTCATGTCGTCGGCAGTCGTCTCCTCCGCGGTCGCGTGCGGTCCGGAGATGCCCGCGTTGTTGATGAGTACGTCCAGGTGCTGCTCACGGGAGCGGAACAGCTCTGCGGCGGCTCGTACGGAGTCCTCGCTGGTGACGTCGAGGGGGAGCATGTGTCCGCCGGTCTGCTGTGCCGCTCGCTCGCCGCGTTCCGGGTCGCGGGCGCCGAGGTGGACGGTGTGCCCCAGGGCATGCAGCTGCCGGGCGGTCTCCAGGCCGAGGCCCCTGGTGGCGCCGGTGATCAAGGTGACCGGCCCTGTTGCTGGTGTCGGTGTGTTGCTCATGGCTCCACCCTGGTGCGGGGCGGCGCGCACAGGGAGTAGCCGATTCTTCCTGGGAACGGCAGTACCAGGATCAGCTCTTGCCTGGCACCGGGCGGCCCGCAGACTGGACGCATGAGCGAGCTGGGCCGCGCGTTGCGGCGGTGGCGGGACCGGGCGGACCCGGCCGGCTCGGGGCTGCCCACCGGCCGGGCGCGCAGGGCGGCCGGGCTGCGGCGCGAAGAACTGGCCGCGCTGGCGGGCATATCGGTGGACTACGTCGTACGGCTGGAGCAGGGCCGGGCCACCTCGCCGTCCGGGCAGGTGCTCGCGGCGCTGGCGCGGGCGCTGCGGCTGTCGGAGGACGAGCGGCGCCATCTCTTCCTCCTCGGGGGCCGCGCGCTGCCGGACACCGGGCAGATGCCCTCCCAGCTGTCGCCCGGTGTGCGGCGGCTGCTGGAGCAGCTGGCGGGCGCGCCGGTGAGCGTGTACGACGCGGCGTGGACGCTACTGGAGTGGAATCCGCTGTTCGCCGCGCTGGTCGGCGATCCCTCGCCGCTGCGCGGGCGGGAACGCAACATCCTGTGGCAGCACTTCACCGGGCAGCCCACGCGCATCCGGCACAGCGCCGAACAGGCGGCGGGCTTCGAGGCGGCCGCGGTGGGGGATCTGCGCGCGGCAACCGCCCGCTATCCGTCCGACCGCGGACTGCACGGTCTGGTCGCCGAACTCTCCGAGCTGAGCCCCGCGTTCCTGCGGCTGTGGGAGGAACACGCGGTCGGTGCGCACACCATGGACACCAAGACGATTGACCATCCGGAGGTCGGCCCGGTCGTGCTGGACTGCGATGTCCTGGTCGCGCCCGACAGCGATCTGCGGGTGGTTCTGTTCACGGCGGCGCCGGGTACGGACGCGGCGGAGAAGCTTGCGCTGCTGAACGTGGTGGGGCTCCAGCGGCTCTGGGCGTAACGCGTAACGGGCCCGGAGGGAGGGAGGATTCCGCCCCGGCGTCCACGCACCCCGCCATGAGCGGTAGCGTGACCGTTCGATCATGGTCAGGGGCCTCGGCACGGGAGCGGCGGGGCCAGGAACGGGGCGCGAAGGTGTACGCGGTAGGCGAGCAGGACGAACACGACGACATCTTCCCGGTCATCGAGCACGAGGGCGACGGCCACTGGGAGGCTCCGGCCGATCTGGAGCGGCGGCTGTACAAGCTGAGCCAGGTCGAGGAGAGCTACACCTATCTGCGCACCCTCGCCGAGCACGGCCTCTACCACGCGGTCCCGATCGAGCAGGCCAACCGGAACCCCGCC
The DNA here is from genome assembly GCF_050936705.1 of Streptomyces sp. CA-250714. Classification (NCBI taxonomy): domain Bacteria; kingdom Bacillati; phylum Actinomycetota; class Actinomycetes; order Kitasatosporales; family Streptomycetaceae; genus Streptomyces; species Streptomyces sp. CA-250714. The sequence continues at coordinate 1,459,437 of NZ_JBNJMI010000001.1, forward strand.
GAACGGGAGCTGTTCACCAGCGAGGTCACCGGTACCGACGGCGTCACCAGGACCATCACGCAGGTGTACACCGACGGTGTGCTGCCGCGTCCGCACCCGTACGTCGTCTTCGAGTTCATCACGCTGGGCACCCTCGCCGACATCCTGCCGCCCGAGGTGGATGTGCTGGTCGTCAACGCGGCGACGCCCTGCCAGGAGATGTTCCAGGTGGACGACGAGGAACGCGAGGTATGGGCGGACCTGCACGAGGAGCTGTTCGACCCGCACGCGCTCACCGACCGCCTCGTCACCCGCCGTACCGGGGCCCCGCAACAGGGCCCGCTGCTGCACGGCCTCGCCTGCGGAGCGCATCTGTGCTACGGCAACGGCGATCCGTGGAACACCCTGGACTGGCACGGCGCCGGCTACAGCGCCGAGGTCGAGCGGCTGGCGGAGAGCTGGGGCGTGAACAGCCGCGAGGACTGGCTGGAGACCCAGCAGCGGCTGCTGGAGTGCGAGATCAGCCCGTGGTTCTGGGACTTCGTACTGGGCGCCCGGCACGCGCTGGAGAGGGAGTACAGCGGTCGGGTGGACGCGGGGCAGTGGCGGGACAGCGTCGAGGCGACGCTGCGGCACGTCGTCGACGCGCCGCCCGGGCCGGAGTTCGAGACGTTCATCGCGGACATGCGGGAGCTGGTCGGCAAGATCCTGCGCTACGAGGCGCGGTTCCGGGCCGACGAACTGCTCGGCCCCGACGAGGTGGTCCGTACGATCGCGGCCTGGGATCTGGGCCGGGCCTCCAAGATGGCCCGCTGGGGCCGCGGCGCCCGCTACGCGACCCGCGCCGAGATGTACGACGCGATCGAGCGGGTCAGCGCGGGCGTACGGAGCACCTACCGCTCCTGGTCGGAGTTCTCCGCGGCCTATGTGATGGGCCGCTGTCTGCACTTCGACGAGGAGCGGTTCGGCGAGTGGTACACGGAGGTGCTGGAGGCCCACCACGCGCTGCTGCGGGCGCCGAGCAGCCCCTGGAACACGGTGCCGTTCCATCTGCCGGACTGAGCGTCACCTGCCGGACTGAGCGCGCCGGGCCGCGGCCGACGGCGGGCCTCGCAGCAGCCCCCGGTCAGTCCCGTACGGCGGCGACCGCCTCGATCTCGACCAGTTGGTCGGTGTAACCGAGCACGGTGACTCCCATCAGGGTGCTGGGGACGTCGTGGGCGCCCATGGCGTCGCGGTAGACCTCCCAGGCCGCCACCAGGTCGTCCTGGCTGCTGGAGGCCACCAGGACGCGGGTGCTGATCAGATCGCCGAGGTCCGCGCCGGCCTCGCCGAGTGCGGTGCGCAGGTTGCGCACCGCCTGGGCCGCCTGGCCCGCGTAGTCGCCGACGGGGGTCACGGTGCCGTCGGCGTCCAGCGGGCAGGCCCCCGCCAGGAAGATCAGCCGGGCCTCGGGCGGTGCGGCGGCCGCGTAGGCGTACTCGGCCACGTCGGAGAGGGTTTGGGAGCGGATCAGGGTCACGGCTCGCGCCACGAGGGGTCCCTTCGGGGGCGTCAGTTGGGTCCTCCGGTACCCCAGCGCAGCGCCGCGGTCCGCGCAACCGGTTATTCCCCCCGTTTGAGGCGGCCGATCAGCTCCGCGTCGCAGAAGTCCAGGAAGCCCCTGGGGTCGGGGCCCGCGTTCATCAGGACCAGGCGGTCGTAGCCGGCTTCCGTGAAGGGCCTGGCGACTTCAAGGAAACGCCGCGGGTCGTTGCCGCAGGCGAAGCGCTGCCGGATGTCCTCCTCGCGGACCTGCGCGGTGGCGGCCTCGAAGTTGACCGGGTTGGGGAGTTCGCTCATCACCTTCCAGCCGGTGAGCGCCCAGCGGAAGTACTTGAGTGCGGACTGGGCGCCCTCGCTCTCGCTCTCCGCCCAGGCCATCGGCACCTCCGCGTAGCCGGGCCCTGTGCCGCCCGCCTCCCGGTAGGCGCGCACGATCTCGGGTTTCTCCTCGGTGGCGAACAGCGCGTCACCGAGCTCGGCGGCGATCCGGCAGGACGCCGGACCGCTGGCGGCGACCGCCAGCAGGGGCGGCTCGGGAGGCAGGTCGAAGACGCGGGCGTCCTCGAGGCGGAGGTACTTGCCCTCGTACGAGCGGTAGCCGCCCTGCCACAGCAGCCGGATGATCTCCAGCGCCTCCCGGAACCTGGCGTGCCGTTCGGACACGGAGGGCCAGCCGCTGCCGGTCACGTGTTCGTTCAGCCGTTCCCCGGAGCCGACGCCGAGGACGAAGCGGCCCTCGGAGACGAGCGCCATGGTCGCGGCGGCCTGGGCCACGATGGCCGGGTGGTAGCGCATGCTGGGGCAGGTGACGCCGGTGACCAGCTGGATCCGCTCCGTCTTGGCGGCGATGGCGCCGAGCACGCTCCAGGTGAAGGCGGAGTGGCCCTGGTCGTCCAGCCACGGGTGGTAGTGGTCGCTCATCTCGACGAAGTCGAATCCGGCGGCCTCGGCGGCGATGGCCTGGCGGATCAGTTCCTGGGGACCGTACTGCTCGGTGGCGAGCTTGTAACCGATCTGCATGTGCTCTGCTCCTTGGTCGTTCTCCCCCCTCGGGTACCTCCGCTTCCTCTCGCACACTCGCACCGTCCCGCGACCTGCGAGGGGTGTGACACGGCGGATGCGGGGAACCGCCGGGTACCGACACCTCCGTCCGAAGGAGACCGGGCATGGACGCACTCTCGGATCTGTCGGTGCTGGTGACAGGCGGCTCACGAGGGCTGGGGCTGCTGCTCGCCCGGCAGTGCGTGGAGCGGCGCTGCGACGTGACTGTCGCGGCGCGGGACGAGGAGGAGCTGGACCGCGCCGTGGCGCTGCTGCGCCGCAGGGCACGCGACACCAGCGTGACCGGACGGGTGTGCGATGTGACCGACCGTGCCGCCGTCCACGAGCTGGTGGAGAGCACCGCGGCGGACCAGCGGGGCCTCGACGTGGTGATTGCCAACGCCGGCAACATCCAGGTGGGGCCCGCCGAGGAGTCGGGCATCGAGGGGTTCCGCAGCGCGATGGAGACGATGTTCTTCGGTTCGCTGTACACCGCCATGGAGTCGCTGCCGCAGCTGCGGGAGAGCCCCGCGGGCGGACGGCTGGGGCTGATCGGCTCGGTGGGCGGACTGCTGCCCGTGCCGCATCTGCTGCCGTACTCGTGCGCGAAGTCCGCCATCGCGGCGCTCGCGGAGGGGCTGCACGCGGAGCAGGCCGAGCACGGGATCAGCGTCACCGCCGTCCATCCGGGCCTGATGCGGACGGGGTCGCACATCCAGGTGGAGCTGTCGGGGGACAAGGGCAAGGAGTACGCCTGGTTCGCCACCCTGGCCGGGCTGCCCGGCCTGTCCATGGACGCCGTGCGGGCCGCCGAACGGATCGTCCGGGCGCTGGAGCAGCGCCGGACGCGGGTGGTTCTGACACCCGCGGCCCAGTTGGGGGCGAAGGCGTACGGGGTCGCCCCCACGCTGGTGACCCGTACCAATGAGCTGGTGTCCCGGCTGATGCCGGAGCCGGACGACTCCGGTCGGGAGGGGCGCTCGCGTTGGCAGTCCGCGGTCAGTGCGCTGAACGACCGCGCGGCGAAGCGGCTCAATCAGACCGGCGCGTAGGTTGCGGCCCGGGGGGACGCCCGCAAAGAACCTGGAGGACACATGAGGGCTCTCACCTATCAAGGGAAGCGGAACGTCAGCGTCGAGACGGTGCCGGATCCGGAGATCACGGAGCCGGACGATGTCATCGTGCGGGTCACCACGAGCGGGATCTGCGGGTCGGACCTGCACCTGTACGAGGTGCTGGGGCCGTTCCTCGACGAGGGCGACATCCTGGGGCACGAGCCGATGGGGGTGGTCGAGGAGGTCGGGCCGGAAGTCGCGGCGCTCTCCCCCGGGGACCGGGTCGTGGTGCCGTTCAACGTCAGCTGCGGCACCTGCTGGATGTGCCGGGACGGGCTCCAGTCGCAGTGCGAGACCACGCAGGTACGTGAGTACGGCAGCGGCGCCGCGCTGTTCGGCTACAGCAAGATGTACGGCCAAGTGCCGGGCGGCCAGGCGGAGTTCATGCGCGTGCCGTTCGGCAACCATCTGCCGGTGAAGGTGCCGGACGGACCGCCGGACGAGCGGTTCGTGTATCTGTCCGACGTGCTGCCCACCGCGTGGCAGGCGGTGGCCTACGCCGACATCCCCCGGGGCGGCAGCGTCACCGTGCTGGGTCTGGGCCCCATCGGCGACATGGCGTGTCGGATCGCGCGGCACCAGGGCGCCGAACTGGTGGTCGGCGTGGACCTGGTGCCCGAGCGGCTGGAGCGGGCCCGTGCGCACGGCGTACACACGCTGGACCTGCGTGAGCACCACGATCTCGGCGCCGCCGTACGGGAGTTGACGCACGGCCGGGGCACGGACGCGGCCATCGACGCGGTGGGTATGGAAGCGCACGGCGCGCCGGTCGCCAAGGCCGCGCACCAGGCGGTCGGTCTGCTGCCGGAGTCGCTGGGCGCCAAGATGATGCAGCGCGCCGGCGTCGACCGGCTGACGGCGCTGAACGCGGCGTTCGACGTCGTACGGCGCGGCGGCACCGTCTCCGTCTCCGGCGTCTACGGGGGCGCCGTCGATCCGCTGCCGATGCTGAAGCTGTTCGACAAGCAGATCCAGCTGCGCATGGGGCAGGCCAATGTGCGCAACTGGGTGGACGACATCATCCCGCTGCTGACCGACGAGGACCCGCTGGGCGTCGACCACTTCGCCACCCACTCGCTCCCGCTGGAGAAGGCCCCGCAGGCGTACGGCACCTTCCAGCGCAAGGAGGACGGCATGGTCAAGGCGCTGCTGAAGCCGTCGGCGACCTGAGCGGGCTCAGCAGCCCCAACGCGGGCCGGCCTGAGCGGACTCAGCCCCAACGCGCCAGCAGCGCCCCGCAGTACGCGTCGACGCCCATCGCCGGGGGCGGCGGGGCAGCCGGATGGATCGCGGCGATCAGACCCGCGAAGTCGCGGTCGGGGGACCAGCCCCGCAGCGGCAGCCAGGCGGCGACGTGGGCCTGTTCCCGGTCGGTGCCGGGCCGCCCGTCACCGCCCACGTCGTGCCGCATTCGGGGACGGCTGCGCTGCGCGTCGGGCAGCGCGTCGGGCAGGCTCGCACGCTCGACGACGTTGCGGGTGAAGGTGGTTGCCACGGCGCGCAGGTCGCCGTCGGTGAAGACGGGCGGCAGCAGTCCGGGCGGCTGACGGTGGTAGAGGTGCAGGAAGTCCAGGTCTATCAGGGCGTGGGTGACGTCCTCCGGCACGGTGACCGGCGCATAGGAGGGCCGGTAGTGGGAGCCGTCCGTCGCCGGGTCGCCGGTGGCGGCCCAGCCGTTGTGGACGCGGCCGAAGCCGGGCCAGTACGGCCACACCGCGCAGCCCTCCCGGTCGGCCAGGTCGGCGCGCAGGGAGCGGGCCATCGCGGCGGCGCGTTCCGCGTGTTCGGCGTCTCCCGTCAGCGCCGCGAGGTGCACCAGGGTGCGGGCCATCGCCAGGAACTCGTTGGTCGGCAGCTCCGCACCCGCGAAGGAGACCGGTTCGTCGGGCAGCCACCGGTAGCAGCCGCGCCCGTCGGACAGCTGCTGCCACTGCTCGTCGTGGACGCGGACGGCCCGTACGACGGCGTCCAAGTAGCCGTCCAGGCGGGCGCGTACGGCAGTCGGGACGGTGCGGCCGGTCCGCTTCTCACGGGCGAGGCGGATGAGCCCGGCCATCGGATACGTGATCATTCCCGTCTGGGCGGCGAGCGCCACCCTCGCGGGCCGTACGGCGTACTCACCGGCCCGCACCCGGCGTCGGGGGCCCGACCCGGCAATCGGAGCGGGCCGCGGCCCCGCGCCGGGCCCCACCGCCGCCTCCGGCCCGACCAGCCGCCCGGTGACCGCGCTGCGCTGGTCGTACGCCGCGTACAGCGCGCGGTCCGCCCGGTGCGGGTCCGCCGGGTCCAGGCTGAGGCCGCTGACGGTGAACGGTGGCCTGCCAGGGCCGGTCACCGTGAGGGAGAACCGGCTGCCGTCTCCGTCGCCTTCCGGCCGGACCGTCACCTGCGTATGCAGGGCACGCGGCGGGCAGACGGTCACCTCCAGCGCGGTCACGCCCCGCTCGTCCGGGACGGCGGCTGTCGCGGCGGTGAACTTGTGCGCCGTGCTCCACACCGGTTCGCTGCGCCCGCGATGGTCGACCGCGCCCCGCTCGTCGTCCCGCGCGGCCAGCACCCTGTCGACAAGGTCGGCCAATCGGGTGACGTAGCCCGGGTCCCCAGTTCGCTCGGCCATCAGCAGATACCCCTGCATCCGCCATGAGGTGCCCCAGCCCAGGACGCCTTTTTCGTTGTCCTCCGGGACGCCGTCGGGGGCGGCGGCACGGCACAGCGCATCCTCCACCTGCTGGAAGTACCGCACTCCGACCCGGTGCGGCCGCGCTCGCACCGGAAGGGCGAGACGGCGCGGACGGTTACGGGCGCGGCGGCCAGGTATGACGCTCATGAACCGAGTGAACCGGACTTTTCACCCGGCCGCCCCCGGAAGGTGACACGTCCGGGTGACGGCAGGCCCTGCGCCGCTACGCCGGTGCAGCGGCGCTCTCCCCTCGCAGGTCCCGGATGCGGCGGAACTTCCCCACCGAGCGTTCGATGGTCTCCGGATCGACGACGTGGGCCTCCACTGTCACGCCGATACCGTCCTTGATACGGCGGACGATGGCGGCTGCCGCTGCCTCGCGCTCCGCGCCGGTCGCCGCCGGACGGGCCTCCACCAGCACGGTTAGGTGGTCGAGCCGACCCTGGCGAGTGAGCTGGAGCTGGAAGTGGGGTGCGACGGTGGGGATGTCCAGCACAATCTCCTCGATCTGGCTGGGGAAGACGTTGACGCCGCGCAGGATGATCATGTCGTCGCTGCGGCCGGTGATCTTCTCGATACGGCGGAACGTCGGCCGTGCCGTTCCGGGCAGCAGGCGGGTCAGATCCCTGGTGCGGTAGCGGATGACGGGCAGCGCCTCCTTGGTGAGCGTCGTCAGCACCAGTTCGCCCCGCTCCCCTGCGGCGTACGGCTCCTCCCCCAGCGGGTCGACGATCTCCGGGTAGATGTGGTCCTCCCACAGATGGAGCCCGTCCTTGGTCTCCACACACTCCTGGGCGACGCCTGGCCCCATCACCTCCGACAGCCCGTAGATGTCCACCGCGTGCAGAGCGAACCGCTCCTCGATCTCGCGGCGCATCGCCTCCGTCCACGGCTCGGCCCCGAAAATGCCGACCCGCAGCGAGGTGCTCCGCGGGTCGACGCCCTGCCGCTCGAACTCGTCCAGCAGCGTGAGCATGTAGGTCGGCGTCACCATGATGATCTCGGGCCGGAAGTCCTGGATGAGCTGCACCTGCCGGGCCGTCATCCCGCCGGACGCCGGAATGACGGTGCAGCCCGCGCGTTCGGCGCCGTAATGCGCCCCCAGCCCGCCCGTGAACAGCCCGTACCCGTACGAGACATGCACCTTGTGCCCCGGCCGGCCACCTGCCGCGCGGATGCAGCGCGCCACCAGCTCCGCCCAGGTGTCGAGGTCACGCTCGGTGTACCCGACGACTGTCGGGCGCCCGGTGGATCCGCTGGAGGCGTGGATACGGCGTACGTCCTCCATCGGCACGCCGAACATGCCGAACGGGTACGTGTCGCGCAGATCGGCCTTGGTGGTGAAGGGGAACCGGGCCAGGTCATCCAACGTCCGGCAGTCCTCGGGCCGCACCCCTGCCGCGTCGAACTTCTTCCGGTACAGCTCCACGTCCTCGTACGCGTGCCGAAGTGTGGCTTGCAGCCGGGTGAGCTGGAGATGCCGCAGCTCATCCGCGCTCAACCGCTCACCGGCGTCCAGCAGTTCGTCCGTCATCCCTGCCCCCGTCCCTCGCACGGCGCGGCCCCGGCCCCGTATCGCCGGTGCCCACCTGCGGGACCTCCCGCCCTCGGGAACCGACCGATCATTCGGTGTGCCCAGTAATCCAGCGCGGAGTCCGCACTGTCAAGAGAGCTGCATCCGGGAGCCGGACCGCTCTCACCTGCGGCCGGGAACCGAGTTCTACACTTCGGTCGAGTCGGCAGGAATGTCCCATGTGCACCTTCCACAACGGGACGGAGGTGAGATGACGATGGAGCGCGTCGACGCTTCGCTGTTGCGGCGGAACGTGCAAGTCGCGTATCTCGACCTGAGCACGGAGGAGGCGATCCGGCGCTGGGGGGAGCCCGAGATCACCTGGGACGACCTCGGCCCCTGGAACACGTTCGTCTTCCGGCTGGCGGACGGCACCCTTGCGGGGCTGGTACGGGAGGTGGAGAACGCCCCCAAGCCCGGGTACTTCCTGCTCGCCGGCAACGAGGAGTCCGGTACCCCGGAGGGCATCGACACCACTGACGCCCTGGCCGCGTTTCTGTCGGAGGCGCCCTTCGAGGAGGAGCGGGTATTGGAGCGTTACCCCCTTGCCCGGTGATGGCCTCTCGGGGTGTTTCGGGGAGCGCCGAAAGTGCTGGAGCTGACGCATCTGGAGCGACGAGCATGAGCGCCGCAGAAGGCAAACCGAGGGGGAAACCACATGCTCAAGATGCGCACAGCGGCGATCAGTGTCACCTCGCTGCTACTTGCCACCAGCGGGCTCGCCCTGGCCGCCTCACCGGCCGGCGCTCAGCCCGCACCCGACAAGACGGCTCCCAGCACAACGGGGGAATTCGAGCGCGGCTGCGACGCCGATCTCTTGTTCGGCATCTACGGCACCACCGACACCTTCAAGCACAAGGGCCGGAAGACCAGCCTCCTGACCGAGAGGTCGCCGGACTGGCACGCCATCACCACCGCGAAGAACGTCGCGTGGGGCGACGCGATCTCGGTCCAGCGAAGCCTGAAGCCCTTCAAGATGGGTGACAAGCCGCGGTACCCCTCGACCGTCGAAGTGACCGGCGAGGGCGGCGGCATCAAGTCCTGCGACCACGACGTGACCTGGTGGGAGGCGGGCGTCAAGGACAAGGCCACGACCGACACGGTGTGGTTGCAGAGCGACAGTTCACACAGCTACGCGGTACGCGCCTGCGTGCACCCTGACGGGGAGCAGTCGCAGTGCGGGCGCTGGTTCATCGACCACAAGTAGGCCGCCCACCGTTGTTCTGTACGGCCCCTGTTGGGGCCGTACAGAACGCGCTGTCGCTCAGTCGCGGGCCGCGTTCGCGATGAATACCGACCAGGCGGTCGGTGGGAGGGAGAGGGTGGGCAGGGAGGGGTCCTTGGAGTCGCGGACGTGGACACATCCGGGGAGCGAGGCGACCTCCACGCAGTCATCGCCTTGGGAGCCGCTGTAGCTGCTCTTCGTCCAGTCCAGCGCGACCTCGACGCAGCTGTCCCCCTGCGAGCCGCTGTAGCTGCTCTTGAACCAGCTCAGCTCGGCGTCGTTCCTCATAGCGCTCCTCGCATTCGCTTCAGCAGGCTCAGGGAATCTGCTGGGGTCAGAGCCTGTGAGCGCAGTTTTGCATACACCATGTGCAACCTGCTGAGCGCTGTCGGATCGGAGATCAACTGGCCCGTCTGCTGGCCCTCGGAGTAGGCGAACCACTGGTGCTCCGGCGTCTCCAGGAGCTGCAACGGCCCATCCATGCCCGCATGCTTGACCTGGACAAGCGGCATGATCTGCAACTCCACGTTGTGCAGCGCAGCGCACGCGATGAGGTGGTCCAGCAGTTCCCGCGTGACCTCTTCTCCGCCCGTTCGCCGTTCCAGGAGGGCCTGTTCGATGATGAAGCTGAACATCACCGGCTGATGCCTGTGAAGCAGCTCCTGTCGGTCCAACCGAGCTGCTAACCGCTCTTCGACCTGCTCCTGGGACGGCATCGGCGGCACATCCCGCATCACCGCTCGCGCGTACGCCTCGGTCTGCAACAGACCGGGAATCACTCGGCACTCGTAGGTGTACAGGCTGAGCGCGGTGAGCTCCATCTCGGCCCACTGGCGGAACCAGGCCGCGATGCCATTGCCCCGCGTCAAGTGCTTCGCGGCCTCCCGCAATGCGCCACCCGCATCGAACTCGATCTCCGCCACTTCGATGAAGCGAGGCGGCGGAAACCTCCGTCCCTGCTCAACCCCGGCACACGTACTCAGCGAATACCCCGACCGCTCGGCCCAGGCTTCCTGCGTGAATCCAGCTCGTTTACGCAACTGCTTCACAACGGCGCCGAACGTGCGGAGACTGTCGGAGCGTTCGGGCTCCCTCCCGCCGCAGCCCTCGGCTTCCTCGATCTCATCGGGCAATTCGAGCCACCTCCCTGTGGCGGGGGAACATCCCCAACTCACCCAGGGTTACGTGTCATTGACCGCACTGTCCACACTCCGCACCCCTACGCTTGCGCAGCGTAGGGGTTGCTGAACTGGTCATCGGTGGAGGCCGAGCGCCAGCGTGACCGCATGCATCAGCGTCAGCCACTCTCCCCGGCTCGCTCGGCCGCTACCGAGCGTATGTTCGTACAGCGGTTCTCCGCCACCCGGCGCGGAGCCCGTTTGGCGCGACTTCTCGCGCTGCATCAGTTCGACGCATGGGGCCTCCCGTACGGCAGCGAGCGCAGCGAGAACGCGGCGCTGATCGTCGCCGAACTCGCCGCGAACGCGGTGTTGCACGGGCGCGTACCTGGGCGGGACTTTGAGCTCGCGCTCAGCGTTCCGTCGCCGGGCGCCTTGCTCATCGAGGTGACGGACACCAGGGGCGAGGCTGCGCCGATTCCGAGTGCGGAGCCGGGCCTGTGCCAGGAGTCGGGCCGCGGACTGCTGCTGGTCGCTGCGCTCGCGACCAGCTGGGGCGTGCGTCAGCGCACTCCGGGCAAGACCGTGTGGGCGCGGTGCTCCGCATAGGGGGCTGCGCTTGCCCACCCTGCGCCCTGGGGGTACCTCCCGGACGGAGTCTGGGGGAGCAGACTGCCCAAGCGCAGCAGGGGGGCGCGGACGTGCCCCGTAAGGGGCGCGGGGAACTGCGCGACAAGCCACAACGCGCCCGCAGCCCGCAGACGTCAGCCAGTGGCACCCCGGCGGCGGAACCAGTACGCGGCGCCAGCCGCAACCAGCAGCCCCGTGGAGCCAACAGCCCACGGCAACGCGCGGCGGGCCCGCAATCCCGTGGTGACGCCCGAGACGCGCAGCGGCACCGTATCGGTGTCGTTGGCGCGTTCCGGATCGCGCGCGGGGAACTCGCCATCGTGGTGGATCGCGACGCGACCCACCGCACCGGGGACCTTGCGGTCGATGCGGAGCCGGATCTCCTCGCCATCCATGTTGCCGGGGCAGACGACGGCGCGGCGGCGGTCCCGCAGCGAACACATAGGTTCGCCGGAGTCCTCCGGGACGCCGACCACCGTCGTGCCCTTCGGCGCGGTGAACCGGTAGGTGTACTCAAGGTAGTTGGGGCTCACCTTCGCCTTGCTGCCGTTGGGCCACCGCTCCCGAACGCGGATCGGGACGTCGACGGTCTCGCCCTCCTTGCCTCGTACCGTCGCGCCGAGGGCCGCCACATCCAGGTGGTTGTCCACCTTGACCGTCTGGCGCGAGCGCTTGCGGAAGGGGCCGAGCTCGGCGGCCTTCCCCGGGCGGAGGTGCAGCGTCGGCGCGTCGGGCTTGCCGTCGCGCCAGTCGTTCCAGCGTTTCCGCTCGGAGCGGTAGGAGCCACGGGGGTTGAGGTCCGGGTCGTCCGGAGCGCCGATGGCGTAGGCCTGGTAGTCGACGACGGTGTAGAGGATGTCCCGTGGCACATGGAAACCGACCGGCCGGTCAACCGTCGCCGTCTCGCCGGGGTCCGGCGCGCGGCCTTCGAGCTTGCACAGCGTCATCTCGTGCGTTTCGGCGGTGGCGCCGCAGTTGCGGTTCAGGGGCGAGAGGAGCATGCCGTCTTTCGGTTCCAGGGTGAGGCCGACGCCGTTCTCCGCGCGTACGGGCCCGGAGGCGCGGACGCTGAGCCGCAGCCGCGCCGTGCCGCCGGGCTGCTGGCGCTCCCGCTCGAACTTCCCACTGACCTCGAAGCGGGGCACGCCGACGACGAGGTCCGTCGTGCGCCGTACGGGGGCAGCGTCCGGGCCTGCCGTCGCGGTGACGGTGATCTCCCCCCGGTCCCTGACCTTGCTGCCACGGGCCGTACTGAGCTCGAACGGCTGCACGGCCGTACCGGATTCCTTCGCGCGATAGGAGCACTCGATCCGCTCCTTGTCGTCGCGATGGCAGTGCTTGCTCAGTCCGCTCACCTCGGCGACGCCGGAGAGGCGGCCGGTGTCGATCCGTACGGTGACCTGCTGGGTGCGCCCGTTCCCCTTCAGCAGGAACCCGAAGCCCTGTTCCGGCTGGTCCTTTCCCTTCCGGTATTCGGCCAGGTAGCGGGTGGGCTGCGGCCCTTCCAGCGTCACGGCAGCCGGCGCCGCGACGGCGGAAGGCGGAACGAGGGCCGGGGCAAGGGATAGGGACAGGGCAAGCACCGCGCCGGCGACGGTCGCCACCCGGCTGCGGGGTCTCCGAAGTTGTAGCCGCATACGGAGTAATACTCCCTGCGGCAACGATCGGTTCAATCGCCGCCCTCACCTGGTGGGCCAAGCGCCAACGGGAGCACGCGCCCCGAAGGGGCGCGGGGAACTGCGCGACAAGCCACAACGCACCCGCAGCCCGCATCAGACAGACAGGGGCACCCCCTCATCGGCCATAGCGGCGCCTCTCAAGCGCGGCGGCGATCAGCACCAGCAGCCGGAGCCCGATCACCACGGGAGGGAGCACAAAAGCGACGGTGCGCCAGGCACCCTTCTCGGCGAGCATCGCCGTCGGCTTGGGGTCGAGCCGACCCCGCGGATCGTAGGTCACCTCGATCCGCTCACCCTTCTCCGCCCGCTTCTTGTCGAGGGTCATGGAGTCCGGGCGCCCGGCGGCGCAGTCGAGCTTGTGCTTGTAGTTGACCTTGGTGGTCGTGTGGGTCACCCCGTTGCTGTCGGTGTAAGTGCTGGTGTGCACCTGCCGGTCGACGTCGAGCACCGTGCACCGCGTGGCCTCACCACGGGTGCGCAGGATGTTGTTGCTCACCTCGTCGGCGAGTCCGATGACGCTCAGCGCGAGCAGCACGCTGGTCACGATCGCCACGAGGGGCTGGAAGGGGTGGTCCGGATCGAGCAGGAATCCCGTGCCGAACGCGGTGATGAACGCGACGATGACCAGCGCGTTGCCGATGAACACGCTGCTGCCCGGCGACCCGTTGGCCGCGTACCGGGCGCCTCCGTAGGCCATGCCGAGGACGAGAAGGGGCGCGACGACGGCCCCCAACGTGTGAAAGACCACTGCCGGCCAGATCCGTCGCCGCTGTGTGTATACATACACGGCAACCACCCCCTGTCACAGAGGGTTTACCCCAGGTGAGCGTCAATCGCCAGTCCCGGACAGTCTCCTGGCCGCCTCGGCCAGCCACTGCTCCTCCCACCGGTCGCGCTGCAAGGGGTGCTCGCGGTGCCGCAGACGGAAATCGAACAGCAGCGGCAGCACGTCCGCCACGGAGTGCTCGGCGCGGCCCAGCACCTCTCGGGTGACGACCAGTGCGGACTCCGGTGGTACGAAGCCGGTGAGCAGCCGCTCCAGCAGGGCGGGCAGCCCCTCCTCGGCGTACGTCGCGCGGCACGCGTCGATCAGCGGCGCGAGCCAGCGGACGGACTCCAGATAGCAGGTGGGCTCGCCGGTAGCGCCGTATTCCGCGGGCAGCGCGAAGGTGGCGGCGAGGGCGTGGGCGAGGCGTTGCCCCCAGTCGTGGTCGGGCACGGTGAGGTGCGGATATTCCTTGGCGAACTCCGACCAGTCGGTGCTGCTGCCCACCTCGTCGGCGAATCGGTCGAGGAGCACCGGATTGCGGTCGTAGTAGCCGTAGTCCACCCCGAGGAAGACGTCACGCAGCAGTTCGAAGGGGAGCGAGACCGTCTCGTCCTCGGCGAGCAGGACCGCGTCGTAGAGGTCCTTGGCCTCGGGATGCACATCGCTGGCCAGCCACAGCACCTTCCAGGCGAGGGAGAGTTCGCGGGTGGCAGCCCGTACGGACAGCGGCGCGTCGCCGTCCGCTCCCTCCGGGCGCGGGACGGCGGTGCGGGCGGCAGGCGCCGGGAGCGGTTCGTTGAAGACGAAGTCGAGCTGGATCGTGCCGCCGGGCACGCCCTCGGCGGACCATGGGATGACCAGCCGACGGCCCGGTACCCGGTCGTACGTCCAGATCTCGTCGCGCACCGCGCCCCGCGAGTCCAGCCGGACGTCGCCGTCCGCTTCATGGGAGCGGAGGTCGGCGCGGTGGGCGAGCTCGTCCAGCATCCGCTCGGTGCGCTCGTCCTCCAGCTGCCAATCCGCCGGCTCCACCACGAAGTCGAGGTCGCCGGGCTCGCGCGCGGCCTCCCCGTACCAGGCGCGCAGCAGCACGCTCCCCCGCAGCACCAGGTGCTCGGCCCACGGTGAACCGGCGACGGTCGCCAGGACCAGATCCAGCGCGCGGCGGCGTGCCGCGAACCAGCGCTCACCAGTCTCCGCGTCGGCGAACTCCGGGTTCCCCAGCCGCATCGCGTTGGCGTAGTGGAGCGCCGACGGATCGAAGATGGCACGCTGTACGACGGCTTCCCCGCGCACGGGTCGCAGGGTGGGCGGCAATCGCAGAAGGTTCCGGGTCCGCTCGTCCGGCCCCTGCTGCGGCACGGCTTCCTCGGCGGACCAGGGGCCGGGGCCGAGCCTCTCCCACGCGGACTCGTTCATTGCTGTCCCACCCCTTCCGCCTCGGCTATCCACCCGGCGTCCAACACCTCCGCACTGTCGTACACCACGAACTCCCGCTCGACCGAGAGGATTTCGTACGGGGAGGAGTCGTACGGGGAGACGTCGTACGGCGAGGGGTCGTACGGGGAGGGGTCGTCGGGCGAGGAGTCGTCGTCCGGGAAGGAGGCCAGCGCGGCGAGGAGCGCGTCCAGCCGCCGCCCCGCCGTGGCGCTGCCCACCCTCCGGCAGCGCTGGGTGACGAACTGCTCGCGCTGCCCATCGGCGCGGACGCGGCGCGCGTTGCGGGACAGATGAGCGGCGTGGCCGACGACGAGCTCAGCCAGGCGGGCGGTTTCGGCACCGGATGGCAGCAGCAGCTTCACATGGTGCTCGAAGTAGTACGCCGGGCCGAGCGCAGCGCCCTCACCGTCGGTGGCCGGTACGCCGCACGCCCACGGCGCCGCCTCGACCTTGACCCGGACGACGGGGCAGCCCGCTGCGGCCAGTTCCTCCGCCGCCTCCTGAGCTGCTGACCTGGCCGTACCGAGCGTGCCGTCGGCGGCGAGGGTGACCATCGGCTGGTCGGGGGTGCGGCCCCGGTCCAGCACGATGTGCGCGTACTTCCAGCCCTGTTCGGCCGCCTGCGCGGCGAGCGCGCCGGAGCGTACGGCGGGGCAGGAGCCGTCGACGGTCAGATGGATCTCGAACTCACCCGTGAACGCGTCGGGGGACGGGGACGCGCACGCGGGCGCCGGGGAGGGAACGGATGCGCACACGCGTCCGATCCTCTCAATCCCCGGCGCCCGCAGCTGGCCCGGGCGGGGCCCGGCCTCATGGGTCAGCCCTGGACCGAGCTGGCCTTGTTGTCGTAGTCGTTGCCCATGGCCGACGACTGGCTCTCGGGGTGGAGGGTGAGGTTCCAGCCGCCACCGTCCTTGTACCGGGCCAAGTAGGCCCAGTCATGGTCGCCCTGGTTGTTCCGCCACGACGAGGTCCTGTTGTCGAAGTCGTACTGGTCGAGGTTCATCCAGTAGTTGTCCGAGAAGAGGAGCCGTCGTCCCTCGCCGTCCTCGAACTGGTACAGGCACAGCCAGTCGTTTGCGCAGGGGAGCGAAGCGGTGACGTTCACGTCGGAACCGTTCGCGGCCTTGCGTGCCAGCGGATCAGTGGCCCGGTTGTAGCCGGTGGCCTTTTCGGCCGCTTCGTGGGTGCTGTAGCAGCGGATGTCGTCGGGTGAGAAGACCGCACAGGCCTGCGCGCCCTGCCAGCCCTCGGAGAGGTCGATCTTCTTCCCCTTGTACGAGGCCAGCGCCCCGTGGCTGTCGGCGGACGCTGCCTGTGCGCCCTGTGGCTGCGCGCTCGCCGGCAGGGCGGTGAAGGCGAGTGCGCCGACTGCGCACACCGCCGCTGCGAAGCGTCCCGCGGCCTGGTACCTGCTAGCCATGATTCCTCCGTCCGAGCCGGTATCGGCTCTGTCTCACGATCGAGTGGCTCTCATGGCTGGGCGGGGTATGCCGCGCTGCCCGTCGCGAATCGTGGGGCGCGTTCCCAGCGCTGATTGCTCCGACAGCCTCGCTGACGCGAGCATGGTGACCCAGGCTTTTTCGCCCGACCCGAAAAGCCCAGGAAAACCGGGGGAAACGAATGCTCCGTATCCACTTCACCGATGCCGACCTGGCCAGAACCCGCGTCGCGTCCGGACCGGATCCGCTGTGGGAACTGTGCATGAGCCTGCACCGCTTCCAGACCCGTCAGGGTCGCTGGGCATTCGCCGACTGGCATCGCACCGCCCGCGCCCGGCTCCACACCGCCCACCTCACCCACACCCTCCGCACGCTGTTATTACCGCTGGTACCGCGCGCCTCCTACTTTCCCGACTTCCTCACTCCTCCCGAGTCGGCCGAAGGACTCGACGCCGGGTTGGCGGCCGTCCTGGCCACCCCGGAGCACCGGGTTCTGGAGGAGGTGGACCTCCTCGCCCGCGCCTGCGGGGCACCCGCATGGGCGCCGCGGCTGGCCGAGACCGACGTGCGCAAGGAACTGGTAGCGGCGATGCGGGCCTACTACGGCACGGTCATCGCCCCGTACGGCGAGCAGCTCCAGGCCCGTATCGAAGCCGAACGCTCCGCTTCCGCACGCGCCGTGCTCGACGGTGGGATCGAGGGGGTGCTGCGGAATCTGGGGCCCGGCCTGCGCTGGCAGCGCCCCGTCCTGCACGCCCGCTATCCCAAGGACCGCGACCTGTACCTGAACGGCCGCGGGCTCCTCCTGGTCCCCTCGTACTTCTGCTGGGGGACCCCGGTGACTTTCGGCGACAGCTCGCTGGACCCAGTCCTGGTCCATCCGGTCAGCCATGAGCCCCACCGGACCGGCCTGCCCGAGGAGTCCGGGTCCGATGCGTCCCTGGCGGCCCTGCTCGGCCGCAACCGGGCCGCCGTCCTGCGCGCGGTCACCGCTGGCGCCACCACCGGTGAACTCGCCCGCGCCACCGGGATCTCCGCGTCCTCGGCCAGCCAGCACGCCACGGCGCTGCGCGACGCCGGCCTGATCGTCAGCCACCGGCACACCACATCCGTACTGCACACCCTCACCCCGCTCGGCGCCGCGCTGCTGCGGAACGGGACGCGGGCTGCCGCCGCTCGCTGAGTCAGCCCCGGTCCTCCCGGGCGGGGCTGCCGGGAGGGCCGGGGCGATCGGAGCCGTAGTCGCGGAGATACGCGTGCAGCAGTCCTGAGCCCTCCAGCATGGCTGTGGTCCGTGCCGTCAACTCCTCCTCGCGGCGGGCCAGCGCGGCACGCAGCTCCGCCGTACTGCCGGACTGGCGCAGGCCGTCCAGGACGGCGCGGATCTGGAGCAGCGGGTACCGGCTCTGGCGCAGCAGGGCGATGAGGCGGGCGTCGCGGATATCGGCGGGGCCGAAACGGCGGTAGCCGGTGACCGGTTCGCGGCGCGGAGCCAGCAGCCCGGCCGACTCCCACACGCGCAGCGCGGAGGGCCGCAGCCCCAACTGGTGCGCCAGCTCGCCGATGCGCAGTACGGAGCGGGACGGCGCCGCCTCCTCGGGCGCCCGCTCGGCGACCGCCGTCAGCGCTTCGCTCGCCGCCTGCAGGGAGCGGCGCTGCTCGTGCAGGGCGGCATGGCTCTCGTTCACCAGGGCCAGCACGGCCGGTATGTCGCCGGCGTGCAGGGCGTGCAGCATGCGCTGGGCCGGACCGGTGCCGTAGCCCTTGACCAGGGCGCGGTACGTGAGGAGTGCGGCGCGGTGGCGCGAGGTGAAGACGCGGTATCCGGAGGCGGTGCGGTCGGCGGGCGGCAGGATGCCCGCCTCCTCGTAGTTGCGCACCTGCTGCGTCGAGATCCCGGCGGCCCGCGCGAGATCCACGGAGCGCAGGGTCTTCGCACGCGACGCTCCGGCAGCCATGCTCCGCTCCTCCCCCATGGTCCTGCTGGATCCTCGTGGTTCTGCTGGATTTGAAGGTTACGCGATGGTGCGCGAGTGGCTTACTGCCGCCGTACTGTCGGATTCTGGGTCCGCTCGCTCGGAAAACTCCCAACCATTAACTTCAATGAAACGCTTGAAGGCATGGATGCCATCCGCGTGCGGGGCGCGCGCGTCTCCTGCGGCGAGGGCAGTGGGCGCCGTCATCCAACGGGGGGATTCGTGGGGCGCGTTGAAGCATCCCCGTTCCCTTGAGTACCCCGGAAGGGGGACGATGCGGGCACCGGTTCCCATCCGGGACAGCGCCGACAAAAGAGGTGTTCGTATGCTCCGCACCACCCGCGCCCTGCTCCGTACCACCCGTACCCGTAGTGCCCTCGCGCTGTGTGCCGCCGGAGTGGCGGCGCTGGCGCTGTCCGCTCCGGCCGCGCAGGCGGCACCGGCAGCGCAGGCGGCACCGGCAGCGCAGGCCGCGGCGGCGCAACCCGCCGCGCAGATGGACGGGCCGGTGGCCAAGCACCGGCACACCGGTCCCGAGATCCACCGCTTCCTCACCTGGTTCTACGGCGACCACGGGCCGAGCGACTCCCAGCGGAAGCACTTCGTCTCGGACTTCCTCAAGCAGAAGCAGGCGCAGAACCCCGACCACGACGTCATCCTGTGCGCGCAGAACACGCCACAGAACATCGAGGTCGGGCCGGTGACGGTCGCACAGTCGGCCGGGTTCGGCTGGGCGACGGTTACCGCGTACTGGGCGGACGGCACCACCAGCACCTTCACCGCCTACGTCGATCTAGACTCCCACCCGATCGAGCTGCACGACGTCGTGTGTGCTGAGTGACGGCTGCGACAGCGGAGTGACATGGGTGTGGGGACAGGCGGCGCGGAGCCGGTAGCGGACGAGTGGCCCGCCACCGAGGCGGAGGCAGTCGCCGCGCAGGAACGGCTGCGTGAGGCCGCCGACCTGGTCGGGCCCGGGCCCGAGCCCGACCAGGTGCGGACCGTGGCCGGGGTCGATGTCGCCTACGCGGACGGCGGCGACCTGGTGGCCGCCGCCGTCGTGCTGGACGCGGCCACGCTGACGGTGCTGGAGGAGTCCGTACACATGGGACGTACGGACTTTCCCTACGTCCCCGGGCTGTTGGCGTTCCGCGAACTGCCCTCCGTCACGGCCGCGTTGCGGGGGCTTTCGCGGCAGCCCGATGTGATCGTGTGCGACGGCTACGGCGTCGCACACCCCCGGCGCGCCGGACTCGCCGTCCATCTCGGGGTGCTGACCGGCATCCCCTGTTTCGGAGTCGCCAAGACGCCGTTCCTCTTCGACTACGCGGAGCCGGGGCGGGAGCGGGGCGCGTGGACGCCGCTGACCATCGACGGCGAGCAGGTGGGGCGTGCGCTGCGCACCCAGGACGGGGTCAAGCCGGTGTTCGTCTCCGTGGGCAGCGGCATCGGCCTCGACAACGCCACCGCGCTCACCATGCGGCTGGCCCCCGCCTACCGCCAGCCCGAAACGACCCGCAGGGCGGACCACTTGGCACGTCAGCGGCTGGCCGGACGCAGCTCCTGAGGCTCCTCGCAGGTGCCGTCGGTGCCGCCGGTGACGGCGGTGTCCGATCCGTGGGTGACCCGGATCTTGGACTGGCCGTGCGGGAGTTCCTCCCAGTCGGCCATGAAACGGGCGGACAGGCCGTACTTCTCCGCCAGGGCGATGAGCGTCTCGGTGCGGTAGTAGAAGTCCTCCCGCAGCACCTGGTGTTCCTCACCCTCAGTGCGGTCGAACGTGAAGTCGAACCAGCCGCCCGGGGCCAGCACCCGGCCGACGTTCGCCAGACACTCCTCGATGACCGGGAGCGGGGAGTGCGAGAAGACGCTGTGTGCGTGCACGACATCGAAATGGGCGTCGGGCAGGAAGCGCAGTGTCAGATCACGAACCGGCGTCAGGGTGGGGAGCTTTCTCTGCAACTCCATGCGCACCATCGTGTCCTGGGCAGCGGCGAGGATGTCGGGGGATATGTCGATGCCGTAGTAGTGCCCCGGCTCCAGATGCCGGATGAACCGCCACCCCGCCCGCAGATTGCCGCAGCCGATCTCCAGCATCCGGTGCTCGGGCCGCAGTCCGTGGTCGAGCAGATAGTCGAACTGCATCGCTCCCAGCGCGAGCCACCGGTCATGGCTGGCGCTGCCGACCGCCGCGTCCGGGTCGGCGCGGGTGTCGGACCGCATCACCGCCCGGTAGTAGGAGATGTGGTCGGGCCAGCGATAGCGCAGCCACGCGTCCCTGGTGGCGCGGATCAGATAGCGGGGGACCCGCTGGGGGTGGCGCAGCGCGTAGCTGACGCGGTGCCCCAGGGAGGAACGGTTGACAGTCACGTTCTTGGCAGGCACGCGGATCACTTTCTTCTCGGATTTCCGGGCTCGCTGCCAGCTTCGCCGCGCGGGCGGCGGCGGGACGCGGCTGACCGGCTACCGTCCGGGGACGGTTCGGTGGATGCCGGCGTCATCCGATCGGTTGATGCGGTCCGGGGTGCGGCTTACCCTGCGGTCCCGGCATGGGACCGCGCCCCGAAGGGGCGCGGGGAACTGCGCGACAAGCCACGACATACCCGCAGTCGACAAGCGCCAGGCAGGGGCAGAAGGGCATTCCCCCATGGGTGAGCGGACGGATCCGGACGGGCGATGGCTCCCAGCGGTCATGCACGCCGCCTTCTTCCTGCTGCTGGGTTCCTCGCTGGTCCGCTTTCTGACCCACAACCGGGGCGACGACCGCACCCCCTGGATCGTCACGCTGTTCGCCCTCTTCTGTCTGCTCTACGTCCTGGGACGGGTACTCGCGCCCGCACCGCGACCGGGCAACCGGCCCACCACCCGGCACCTGGTCTGGCTGGGCACGGTGTCGGCCGTCTGGATCGTGCTGCTCGCCCTCGCGCCCAGCGCCACATGGTGCGCCATGCCGCTGCTGTTCGCCGGCTTGCACACGCTGCCGGCCCGGATCGCGGTGCCGGTCGTGGCCGGTCTCACCGCGCTGGTCGTCGCCTCCCAGGTGCGGGTGTCGCAGGGCACGCTCAACCCCAACATGGTGGTCGCGCCGCCCGCCATCGCCGCTGTCGCCACCGCCGTACTGGTGCATCTGCAACGTCAGGCGGCCCGGCAGCGGATCCTGATCGACGACCTGATCCGCACCCGCAGGGACCTGACGGCCACCGAGCGCCGGGCGGGCACCCTGGCCGAGCGGCAGCGGCTGTCCACGGAGATCCACGACACCCTCGCGCAGAGCCTGTCCAGCCAGCAGATGCTCCTCCAGGCCGCCGAGCGCGTCTGGCAGACGGACCCGGACGCGGCCCGGGGATATGTGCGGGACGCCGCCGAGATCACGTCCCGGAGCCTGACCGAGGCGCGCCGTTTCGTCCACGACCTCGCCCCCGCCGACCTCGCCGACAGCTCTCTGGCCGAGGCGTTGAACGCCCTCGCGGACCGTGAGAGCGGTGCGGGGCTGACGGTGGACTTCCGGCTCGACGGCAGCCCCGGCCCGTTGCCGGAGCAGGTCGAGGCACAGTTGCTGCGCATCGCCCAGGGCGCGCTGGCCAATGTGCGGGAGCACGCCGCGGCGACGCACGCTGCGCTGACCCTGACGTGCCAGGACGACCAGATTTCGCTGGACATCGCGGACAACGGCCGCGGTTTCGCCGCGCACGGCCCGTCGGCCTCCGCCTCCGGCGCGGACCGGGCGCGCGGGCACGGGCTCCCGGCCATGCGGGCAAGGGCGGCACAGTTGGGCGGTGCGCTCACCGTGGAGTCCGCGCCGGGCGAGGGCACCGTCGTATCGGCGTCCGTTCCGCTCGCCCAG
Source organism: Streptomyces sp. CA-250714 (assembly GCF_050936705.1). Classification (NCBI taxonomy): domain Bacteria; kingdom Bacillati; phylum Actinomycetota; class Actinomycetes; order Kitasatosporales; family Streptomycetaceae; genus Streptomyces; species Streptomyces sp. CA-250714. The sequence continues at coordinate 1,481,493 of NZ_JBNJMI010000001.1, forward strand.
CACGTTCCCGACACACCGATGGAGGCCACTTCGTGACCCCGCCGCACTCCTCCCCGCCGATCCGGCTGCTGCTGTGCGACGACCATGCCGTGGTGCGTGCCGGGCTGCGCGCGCTGCTGTCCAGCACCGACGGCTTCGAGGTGGTGGGCGAGGCGGGCAGCGGCGAGGAGGCACTGGCACTGGCCGCCCGCGTACGGCCCGACATCGTGCTGATGGATCTGCAACTCGGCGACGGTATGGACGGCGTCACGGCCACCCGGCACCTGTCGGCAGGGGACGGCGGCCCACGCGTGCTGGTGCTCACCATGTTCGACACGGACGCCGACATCAGCCGCGCCATCGAGGCGGGGGCCGCCGGCTATCTGCTCAAGGCGGAGCGGCCGGAGGAACTGTTCGCGGCGATCCGCAACGCGGCGTCCGGCCGCACCGCGCTCTCGGCACCGGTCGCCGACCGGGTGCTGGCCCAGCTGCGGAATCCGCGCCCCGCCCTGTCCGAGCGTGAACGCGACATCCTCCAGCAGCTGGCACGCGGCCTCGGCAACCGGGAGATCGCCCGCGCGCTGTTCATCAGCGAGGCCACGGTCAAGACTCACCTGGGCAGGATCTACAGCAAGCTCGGCGTGGACACCCGCGCGGGAGCAGTGGCCGTCGCCAAGGAACAGCGCTTGCTGCCCTGACGCCGGGTACCCGGCGAGGGGGGCTGCGCTTGCCAGCCCTGCGCCCTGGGGGCACCTCCCGGCCGGAGGCTGGGGGAGCAGACTGCCCAAGCGCAGCGCGGCACCACCCCGCTCAGAAGAGGGCAAGGTCACACCGATGAGCTGGTGCTACTCGCCGGTCACCTCACCTAATCTGCGGCCATGACGGTCCCGCCTGAAGAAGGGCTCTCCCTCGCGCAGGACTTCCCGGAGGCCACGTACGAGCAGTGGCAGCAGCTCGTCTCCGGTGTTCTGCGCAAGACGGGAGCGAAGGTCCCGGACGCCTCCGTGCCCGAGTCCGCCCTCACCACGACGCTCGCCGACAGCATCGAAGTACGCCCTCTGTACACGAGGCGGAACGGGGACGGCGGTCCGCGCGGTTTTCCCGGGTTCGCACCTTTCACCCGCGGAGCGCGCCCGGAGGGGAACGCCGCACGAGGCTGGGACGTACGGCAGCGGCACACCCGTACCGACACCGCGAGGACTCGCGAGGCCGTACTGGGCGATCTGGAGAACGGCGTCACCTCGCTGTGGTTGACGGTGGGCGAGGGCGGGCTGCCCATCGGTGAGCTGGCGGGCGCGCTGGACGGCGTCTATCTCGACCTGGCGCCGCTCGCGCTGGACGCCGGCGCCGAGTTCGGGCAGGCCGCGGCCGAACTGCTGCGGCTGCGGGGACAACTGGCGGACGGCGTCGAGCCGGCGCCCGGAAGCGTGCTGGGCGCCGACCCGTTGGGGCACGCGGCGCGTACGGGCGCACACGACGCGGCCCCCGCGCTGCGGCAGGAGGCCGCCGCACTGGCGGCGCGGTGCGACCACGAGCACCCGGGTCTGCTTACCTACGTGGTGGACACGCTCCCGTACCACGAGGCGGGCGGTACGCCCGCGCAGGAGCTGGGGTGCGCGCTGGCGACCGGCGTCGCGTATCTGCGGGACATGACCGAGGCGGGGCTCCCGGTGGCGGCGGCCTGCGGTCAGCTGGAGTTCCGGTACGCGGCGACCGCCGACCAGTTCACCACCATCGCGGCGCTGCGCGCGGCACGCAGGCTGTGGTCGCGGGTGGTGCAGGCGTGCGGCGGCCCGGCGCACGCGGGCGCGCAGCGGCAGCACGCGGTGACCTCGCCGGTGATGATGACGCGCCGCGACCCGTGGGTGAACATGCTGCGTACGACGGTCGCCACGCTGGCGGCCGGGGTCGGCGGCGCGGACGCGGTGACGGTGCTGCCGTTCGACGACGCGCTGGGGCTGCCGGACGCGTTCGCCCGGCGTATCGCCCGAAACACCTCCACCATCCTGCTGGAGGAGTCCCGGCTGGCCGGGGTGATCGATCCGGCGGGCGGCTCCTGGTATGTGGAGGAGCTTTCCGATCAGCTGGCGCGTGCTGCCTGGGCCTGGTTCCAGGAGATCGAGGGCGCGGGCGGGATGGCGGCGGCGCTGCGCGACGGGCTGGTGGCCGAACGGCTGCGCGAGAGCTGGGCGGAGCGCAGCAGGGCGCTGGCCCGCAGGACCGAACCGGTCACCGGGGTCAGTGAGTTCCCGCTGCTGGACGAGCGTCCCGTCGAGCGCGAGCCCGCGCCGCGGCGGCCAGGCGGCGGACTGCCGCGGGTACGGCGCGATGACGCGTACGAGGCGCTGCGTGCCCGCTCCGACGCGCACCTGGCGGCGACAGGCGAACGTCCCAAGCTGTTCGTGGCGGCGCTGGGCCCGGCCGCGGCACACACCGCACGGGTGTCGTTCGTCGCCAACCTCGCCCGCGCCGGGGGAATCGAGCCCGTACACGATCCGGTGACGGTGGACGCCGCCGGCGCGGCGGACGCCTTCAAGGACAGCGGTGCCCGCGTCGCCTGCCTGTGCTCCAGCGACGCGCTCTACGCCGAGCAGGCGGCCGGGGTCGCCGCCGCGCTCAAGGCGGCAGGCGCCACGCGGGTGCTGCTGGCGGGCAGGCCCAAGGACGCCGAACTGCGCGAGGAGTTCCAGGGCGCCGGGGTCGACGCCTTCGTCCACGCGGGCGGCGACGCGGTCGCCCTCCTCACCTCCCTTCTCGACTGCATGGGGGTCGACGCATGAGCATCCCGGACTTCACCGCCGTCAGCCTGGACCCCGAGCAGCCCGCCGAGGGCACCGCGGAGCAGTGGAGCGAGGCCGTCAAGGAGCGCTCCGGGCACAGCGTGCCGGATCTGGCCTGGCACACACCCGAGGGCATCACCGTCAAGCCGCTCTACACGCAGGAGGATCTGCACGGGCTCGACTTCCTGGACACCTACCCGGGCATCGCCCCGTATCTGCGCGGCCCGTATCCGACGATGTACGTCAACCAGCCGTGGACGGTCCGCCAGTACGCGGGCTTCTCCACGGCCGAGGAGTCCAACGCCTTCTACCGGCGCAATCTGGCGGCCGGCCAGAAGGGCCTGTCCGTCGCGTTCGACCTGCCCACCCACCGGGGCTACGACAGCGACCATCCGCGGGTGACGGGTGATGTCGGCATGGCGGGCGTGGCAATCGACTCGCTGTACGACATGCGGCAGCTCTTCGACGGCATTCCGCTGGACCGGATGACCGTCTCGATGACGATGAACGGCGCGGTGCTGCCGGTGCTGGCGCTCTACATCGTCGCCGCCGAGGAGCAGGGCGTGCCGCCGGAGAAGCTGGCGGGGACCATCCAGAACGACATCCTCAAGGAGTTCATGGTCCGCAACACCTATATCTACCCGCCGCAGCCCTCGATGCGGATCATCTCCGACATCTTCGCGTACACCTCGCAGAAGATGCCGCGCTACAACTCCATCTCCATCTCCGGCTACCACATCCAGGAGGCCGGGGCGACGGCCGATCTGGAGCTGGCTTACACCCTCGCGGACGGGGTGGAGTATCTGCGCGCCGGGCTGGACGCGGGGATGGACGTGGACGCGTTCGCGCCCCGGCTGTCGTTCTTCTGGGCGATCGGCATGAACTTCTTCATGGAGGTCGCCAAGCTGCGCGCGGCGCGACTGCTGTGGGCGAAGCTGGTCAAGCGGTTCGATCCGCAGAACCCCAAGTCGCTGTCGCTGCGCACCCATTCGCAGACGTCGGGCTGGTCGCTGACGGCGCAGGACGTGTTCAACAACGTCACCCGTACGTGTATCGAGGCGATGGCCGCCACCCAGGGCCACACCCAGTCGCTGCACACCAACGCGCTGGACGAGGCGCTGGCGCTGCCCACCGACTTCTCGGCCCGCATCGCGCGCAACACCCAGCTGCTGCTCCAGCAGGAGTCGGGCACCTGCCGGGTGATCGACCCGTGGGGCGGCAGCGCGTACGTCGAGCGGCTCACCCACGATCTGGCGCGCCGGGCCTGGCAGCACATCGAGGAGGTCGAGGCGGCGGGCGGAATGGCCAAGGCCATCGACGCGGGCATCCCCAAGCTCCGCGTCGAGGAGGCAGCGGCCCGCACCCAGGCCCGGATCGACTCCGGGCGCCAGCCGGTGATCGGCGTCAACAAGTACCGGGCGGCGAGCGACGAGCAGATCGACGTACTGAAGGTCGACAACTCCGCGGTGCGCGCGCAGCAGATCGAGAAGCTGCGGCGGCTGCGTGCCGAGCGTGACGAGGGTGCCTGCCGTGCCGCGCTGGACGCGCTCACCCGGGCCGCCGAGGCGGGCTCCGGGCCCGGCCTGGAGAACAACCTGCTGGCGCTGGCGGTGGACGCGGCGCGCGCCATGGCCACCGTCGGGGAGATCTCGGACGCCTTGGAGAAGGTGTACGGACGGCACGCGGGGCAGATCCGTACGATCTCCGGTGTGTATCGCGAGGAGGCAGGAGTGTCGTCGTCCCTGGCGCGCACCCGTCGGCTGGTGGACGCCTTCGAGGAGGCGGAGGGCCGCAGGCCGCGGCTGCTGGTGGCCAAGATGGGGCAGGACGGGCACGACCGGGGTCAGAAGGTGATCGCGACCGCCTTCGCCGATCTGGGCTTCGACGTCGATGTCGGCCCGCTGTTCCAGACCCCCGCCGAGGTGGCGCGGCAGGCCGTGGAGGCGGACGCGCACATCGTGGGCGTCTCCTCACTGGCGGCCGGGCACCTCACGCTCGTACCGGCGCTGCGGGACGAGCTGGCGGCGGCGGGACGGGACGACATCATGATCGTCGTCGGCGGGGTGATCCCGCCGGCCGATGTGGAGCCGCTGCACGAGGCGGGCGCGACGGCCGTCTTCCCGCCGGGGACGGTCATCCCGGACGCGGCGTACGACCTGGTGCGGAAGCTGGCCGCCGAGCTGGGCCACGACGAGCTGGCGCAGCTGGAGGACCTGCCGGAGACCGAGGGCTGAGCGCGTGCCCAAGGCGATCGACATCGACAGTTACGCCAAGGGCGTCCTGGAGGGCTCCCGCGCGTACATCGCGCGCGCCATCACGCTGGTGGAGTCCCGCCGGGCCGACCACCGCGAGCTGGCCCAGCAGTTGCTGACGACGCTGCTGCCGCACGCGGGCGGCGCTCGGCGGGTGGGGATCAGCGGAGTGCCGGGAGTCGGCAAGTCGACGTTCATCGACGCGCTGGGCACCCTGCTGACCGAGCGCGGACACCGGGTGGCGGTGCTGGCGGTCGACCCCTCCTCCAGCCGTACGGGCGGCTCCATCCTGGGCGACAAGACGCGCATGGAACGGCTCGCGGTCAACCCGGAGGCGTTCGTCCGCCCCTCCCCCACCGCGGGGACGCTGGGCGGCGTCGCCAAGGCCACCCGGGAGACGATGATCGTGATGGAGGCCGCCGGCTACGACGTCGTCCTGGTGGAGACGGTGGGCGTCGGTCAGTCGGAGGCGACCGTCGCGCAGATGGTCGACTCCTTCCTGCTGCTGACCCTGGCCCGCACCGGCGATCAGCTCCAGGGCATCAAGAAGGGCGTGCTGGAGATCGCCGACGTGCTGGCCGTCAACAAGGCCGACGGCCCGCACGAGCGCGACGCCCGCTCGGCCGCCCGCGAACTCGCCGGTGCGCTACGGCTGATGAGGGCGGCCGACGCCGCCTGGACGCCGCCCGTCCTCACCTGCAGTGGCCGGGAGGGCGCCGGACTCGACGAGGTGTGGGAGCGGCTGGAGCGGCACCGCGCCGTGCTGGAGTCGACCGGTGAACTGGCCGCCAAGCGGCGGGACCAGCAGGTCGAGTGGGTGTGGTCGATGGTCCGCGACGATCTGCTGAGCCGTCTCGAACAGCACCCGGAAGTACGTCGGCTCGCACCGCTGCTCGAAGATCGGGTGCGCGAGGGCACGTTGACGGCGACGCTGGCGGCCCGGCGCATCGTAGAAGCGTTCGGCCTGCCCCCCTCGGACTGAGCCGACCCGCGCCCCGACGTGGCGCGAGAGGCCCCGGCACCCGCATGTTCTCCGCGAGACGCCGCCACCTTGTACGGGAGCCTCACTCCGGGTCACTTCCCTCGTCCGGGGGGCGGCCTAGCCCACAGGCACATGCCTCGCCTCCGCTGGGCATGTCAGAGCAGTGAGACACGGATTCCGCTCGCGATATGCCGCGTTGACGAGTCCCGGCTGCCAACGAACGGGTCCGGAACGGATTCGTACGCTTTTCCGCAGACCGGACAGGAGCGGCAGTCGATGGGGAACCTGGCACCCCTTGTGCATACGGCCATCACCGTCACGGCGGTGGTTCTGCTCATCCTCAAGGCAAAGGTCAACCCCGCGCTCGCGCTGATACTCAGCGCCGTCTACCTCGGCATCGTCTGCGGCCTCGGCGCCGAACACACCCTGGAGATCGTCAACAAGGGCTTCGGCGATCTGATGGCCAAGGTGGGCCTGCTCATCGTGCTCGGCGTCCTGCTGGGCACACTGCTGTCCGCGCTCGGCGCCATCGAGAAGCTGATGGCGTGGCTGCTGCGCAGGCTGGGCCCGAAACTGCTGCCGTACGCCTTCGCCGTACTGCTGGGCACCGGGCTCCAGTTCATCTTCACCGACGTACTGCTGGTGGTGACCGCGCCACTGGCCCGGTCGCTGGGCGCCCGTATCGGACTGGGCGGCGTGGCGCGGATGGCGGCGGCCCTGGCACTGGGGCTGGAGGTGGGTGTCGCTCTGTCGGTGCCGGGCATCGGCACCCTGGCGCTGGCCGGACTGCTGGACATCCCACTGGGCGTCATGATGCTGTACGGCCTGCCGCTGGCCTCCGTGACGATCGTGCTGACCCTGCTGCTGTTCAGCGCGCTGGTCAGGCGCGGCTTCTGGGACCCGGAGCGGGATGAGAGTGCGCCGGTGCCGGAGGCTGCGGCGGGCGCCGCGCCGGACGGCGGGGGCGCGGAGGGCCGCGGGGCCACGCCGGGCGACGGGGGCGCGGAGGGCGACGGGGGCGCGCCGGACAGCGGGGCTGCGGAGGGCGGCGGGGGCGCGCGGGGCGACGGGGGCGCGCCGGACAGCGGGGCTGCGCCGGACAGCGCGAGCGCGGAGAGCAACGGGGCCGCGCCGGGCGACGGGCGCGCGGAGGGCGCCCCGCGAGAGGGCGTCCCGGGAGAGGGCGTCCCGGGAGACGGGGCAGGGGACGGGCAGGGAGACAGGTCAGGGAACGCGTCGGGCGACGGCTCAGCGGGTGTGCCGGAGCCGGCGACGACTCGGGACGGCGCCCGCTCGACGCCGTTGGCGCTCTCGCTGTTCCCGCTGCTTCTCGCCCTGGCGATGGTGGCGACCGGTGCCGTCGGCGAGAGCGCCGGATGGCATGCGCCCGTCGTCGGCTTCCTCGGCAACCCGGTCGCCGGGCTGCTCACCGGCCTGGTCTGCCTCACCTTGATCGCGCGACACCGGCTGCCCTGCGGCACGGTCAGTGAGGTGTTCAGACAGGGCTACCAGACGTGCGGCCAGATCCTGGTGCTGCGCGGGGTGGGCGGCTCGCTGGCGGCGGTGGTGGGCGCTGTGGGGCTCGGCAACATGGTCAAGGACTGCGTCTCAGCCAGTACCTGGGCGCCGCTCGCGCTCGTCTGGCTGATCGCCGCCGTTCTGCACATGGCCATCGGTTCGGTCATCACCGCCGCCATCACCGCGGCGAGCGTCCTCGCACCGGTGGCGCCGAGCCTGGATGTACAGCCGGTACTGGTGGCCCTCGCGGCAGGTGCGGGGTCGCTGTTCGCCATCCACGCCACCAGCAACACCTTCTGGCTCCTCCAGTCCCTGCTGGGCCAGACGACACGGGGAGCGCTCAAGACGGTGACGGCAACCGTCTCGGCGGCCTCCGTGATCGCCCTGCTGCTGATCCAGACGATGAGCCTGGTGATGTGAGCGAACGGTGAGGGGACCGGAAAACCCTGAGATCGTCGCTGCGATTTCCTCACTCGATAGAAATCCGTTCCGCAACGGCACATTGACCCTCAAGAAAGGAAGTCGAACCCCTCATCAGCGACGGAATCCGTTGCGGAGAGGTCTTGACTGTGCATCGTCCAACAGCTTGTATGCGCTGACCGGAACGGCGCTTCCGCCGCTCTGACTCCCCCCACCGCAACGCGGTGTCTCACCGGAGGCGATACCCCTCCCCGCCCAGTACGCACAGTACGAACGGAACCGCATGACCGACACCCTCGCAGAGAACGGCAAGCCCAAGCTCACCCGCTCCATCGGCGTCGTGGGCGGCACGCTGCTCACCCTGTCCTGTCTGACCCCGGCCTCGTCACTGTTCGTGATCGTGCCGGATTCGTTCAGCACGCTGGGCACGGGGGCGGCGCTCACCATCGCCGTCGCCGCACTGTTGTGTGTCGGCGTCGCCTGCACCTACTCCGAACTGGGCACCCTCATCCCCAGCTCGGGCGGTGAGTACGCCATGGTCGGCACTCTGCTGGGCAGGCTCGCGGGCTGGCTGGTCTTCATCCTGTCGCTGATCGTCGTCATGATCGTCCCGCCGATCATCGCTCTGGGCACCGCCGACTATCTCGCGCCGATCATCGACCTCGATCCGCAGTTCGCGGCCGCCGCCGTGATGCTGCTGTCCACCGCCATGGGTCTGCTGGACCTGCGGGCCAACGCCTGGATCACCGGCGTCTTCCTCACCCTGGAGGTCGTGGGCGCCGCCATCGTCGCCTTCCTGGGCTTCACCCACACCCAGCGCTCCGCCTCCGTACTGGTGAACCCCGTCATGGACGGCGGAGGCGGCCACACCACGCCGGTCACGGCCGGTCTCATCGTCGCCGGGCTCGCCACCGCGCTGTTCATCCTGCAGGGCTTCTCGACCGCCGTGTATCTGGCGGAGGAGATGGAGAACCCGCGCCGTACCGTCGCCCGCACCGTGCTGTGGACGCTCGCCATCGGGTTCGCCGTCGTCATCATCCCCGTCGTCGCCATCACCCTGGGCGCCCCGGATCTGCACACCCTGGCGGGCGGCGACATCGCGGCCATGGTGCAGCAGTGGAGCAATTCGGCCGTCGGCACGTTCATCAGCCTGTGCATCGCGCTGGCGATCATCAACGCCGCGATCGTGATGGTCATCCAGAACTCCCGGGTCGTCTTCGCCTCGGCCCGCGACTCCGCCTGGCCCGCCCCGGTCAACCGCGCCTTCTCCCGGCTCGGCAAGCGCTTCGGCTCCCCCTGGGTGGCCACGCTGGTGGTCGGCGTACCGGGCGCGCTGCTGTGCTTCGTGGACCTCGACATGCTGAGCGAGGTCACCGGGGTGGCCGTGGCGGGGATGTACGTCTTCGTCGCGCTGGGCGCCCTCGCGGCACGCCGTACGGCGTTCAAGCACCGGGCGGCCTGGCGGATGCCGCTGTGGCCGGTGCTCCCCGCACTGCTGATGGCGGTACTGCTGTGGGTGCTGTGGCAGCAGAGCACCGAAAGCCTCACCATCACGGGCGGCATCATCCTCGTCGCGGTCGCCTACTGGGCCCTCTACCTGCGCCCGCGCCAGCAGACGCACTGGGTCATCTCCGTCCCGGAGGACGAGCGCGCCCCGACACCGCCGGTCCGCGACGACGACCTCCAGCCGGCCTGAGCCGACGCGCCCGAGGGCGCGGGTCCGCGCCCCGACAGGGGCGCGGGGAACTGCGCGAGCGACCACGACGCACCCGCACCCGGCCACCGCCGCAACCCCAACGGCGCTCCCCCTCCCCCGACTGACCCGACGCACAGGCTGACCTGCAAATCTGTGACCCAGCCGAGACGAGGGACCAATCGCGTAGCCGCCACTCGTGGCCGATAGTGTTCCTACGCAAACGCGGGGGCACGCGCGTTAAACAAGCTCTCCCCCCGCTGCTCTGCACCCGCACACCGGGGTGCCGAACACCGAGGAGGGGAGCCATGTCCTACCCGAGCCCACCCGAACCCCCCGGCAGCCCCGGGGGGTTCGGCTACCAGCCAGGCCCCCCACCGGCGATGCCACCCGGTCCGCCACCGGGCCCGCCGGGGACAGGGATGCCACCGGGCGGCGGCCCCCACCCACAGGGGCCCGGACAATACGGCGCACCCGGCGGAGCCCCCGGAGGGATACCGGGCGGAATGCCCGGAGGGATCCCCGGCGGCGGGATGCCGCTACCGCCCCCGCCGCGGAAAAACACCGGCCGCACCTGCCTCACCGTGTTCCTCAGCATCGTCGGCGCCCTAGCCCTCCTCGCGGGCGGCGGACTGACCGCGCACACCGTCTCCAACGCCAACCAGGACATCCCCAACCGCTCCGGCTACGGACCCGACATGTGGCGCAACGAGCGGGTGGACCAACTCTTCCCCAAGACGCTCGGGCCGAAGACCAACTCGCAGTCCGGCGCGGACGATCCGAAGATCGCCGAGTGGCACCGCCTCGGCATATCCGAGGAGACCGGCTGCGCCGACGCGCTGACCGGTGCGCTGGCCGCCGAGGCGAAGAAGCGGGGCTGCAAGGCGGTGCTGCGCGCCACGTACGCCGACCCGACGGGCAACCTCGTCGCCACCGTGGCACTGATCGTCCTGCCGGAGGTCGAGGACCCCGAGGACGGAATGGGTCCCTTCTTCGACGCGGAGAAGGACAAGGACACCGCGAGCCACGGCGTCAAGCCGCTCCGGGTCCCCAAAACCGTCGCGGCCCGCTGGACGGACGCCGACCGCAACGGCTCGGATGGCGTGCAGGCCACCGACATGAACCTGCCCTACGCCATCGCGGCCTCCGCCGGTTCCGCCGACGGCCGCAAGGCGGGCCATCTTCCCGGGGAATGGGGCGGGACGAAGTTCGACGCGAAGTCGGACCGCATGCCCTGGCGGGAGGCCGCCGGCACCCTCGCCAACGATCTGAACCTGCACCTGGGCGACCTGCTGTTGGAGAAGACATCATGAACCGCCGACGCATCGGCACCATGGTCGCCGCCGCCGGGCTGAGCTCGCTGCTGTGCACGGTGACCGCGACCCCCGCCCAGGCCGACACCCCCGCCAGTTGGGAGTCACGGGCCCTCGGCCTCTCCTCAGCGCAGCGCACCACCCAGGGCGAGGGCATCAAGGTCGCCGTCCTGGACAGTGGCGTCGAGAAGGACCATCCGGCCCTCGCGGGCAAGGTGACCACCGGCCCGGACTTCCTCAAGGACGGCCTCCAGCCCGGCGATCCACGCTGGGGAGGCCACGGTACGGCGATGGCCTCGGATGTACTGAAGGTCGCCCCGAAGGCCGACATCCTGTCGGTGCGGGTGATCGACGACAAGAAGGACCACGATCTCGAGTTCAAGAACGGTCCCAGCCCCGTCGCCCAGGGCATCGAGTACGCGGTCGACCACGGCGCCGACGTCATCTCCATGTCGCTGGGCGGTGACTCCTTCGGCTCCAGCTTCAACGAGGACGAGACCAAGGCCCTGGCCCACGCCGCGTACAAGGGCGTGACCGTGGTGGCCTCGGCGGGCAACGACGGCGACGTCTTCAACGACTCGTCCTACCCGGCCGGCTACCCGGGCGTGATCGCCGTCGCCGCCGTCAAGCAGGGCGGCAGCCGCGCCGGGTTCTCCACCGTACGGACGTACAACACAGTCGCGGCGCCCGGAGTCGGCATCGTCAGCGCGAAGAACACCGGCGGCTACGAGCCCGTCAACGGCACCTCACCCGCCGCGGCCCTCACCTCCGGCGTGGTCGCCCTGATACTCGGCAAGGACAAGGACCTCAAGCCCTCGCAGGTCCGCGCCATCCTCACCAAGACCGCCGCGCACCCACCGGGCGGCTACAGCCCACTGGTCGGCCACGGCGTGATCAACGCGGCAGCCGCCGTACGCGCCGTCTCCAAGCCCCCCACCGATGGCGCCGCCCCCGCGGAGTATCGGGGCAAGTCGCATCTGGCGTCCCCGACCGGAGAAAAGGCCACCCAGCACCCACCGATGGACACAACGCTCCTGACAATCGGCCTGTCGGCCGCAGGCGCCGGACTGCTAATGGTCGCCGGAGCAATCATCGTCACCCGAACTGGCCGCCGCCGGGCCTAGGCGCCCGGCCGAGCGCCCCGTAAGGGGCGCGAGGAACTGCGCGACAAGCCACAACGCACCGGGAGCCTGCGGACATCGGCCAGGGGCAGCCCCTTCCCAGCACCAGGAACGGGGTCGCGCTTAAGGCTTGCCCGGCGGAGCTTGCTCGTCCCCTGTCGTGTGCTGGGCACGGGGTGCCCCTGCCCGGTTTTCGCAGGCTGCGGGTGCTTCGTGGTTTCGCGCGCAGTTCCCCGCGCCCCTTCGGGGCGCGTCCCTCCCAGTCAGGGCGCCATGCGCAGCCCGTCCCGTTGGGCGCCGCGGCTGAAGACGACCTTGCGGATGGACGCGTACGCCTCGTCCTGCGCCGCGTCACCCGCGCTCCTGCTCGCCTTCGAGGCCAGGTTGACCAAGGTGTGGCGGGGCGAGGTCTGCATCATGAACGGGGTGAACTCCGCCTTGTCGACGGACCATTCACCCGTACTCCGCTTGCTGTCCTTGCCGCCCGTGCCGCGCTTCGTGTCCTTCGGGGGCGCGAAGTGGAAGCGGGCCGCGGTGCCCATGCTTCCGCGCGGGTCGTTCATCTTCCCGGCGATCTGGTCGCCCATCCCGTAGACGACCCAGGTTCCGTTGACCTTCTCGTACGCCTGCGGGACGTGGGCATGGGTGCCGAGGATCAGGTCGATGTCCCGCCGTCCGTGCGAGCGCGAGGCGGTCAGCTTCTTGGCGACGGAGCGCTGGAGTTCGTCGGGGGCCTCCTGCCACTCGGTACCCCAGTGCAGGCTGGCCACCACCACATCGGCGCCCGCGCGGCGCGCCGCACGGGCGTCCCGGATGATGCGCTCGGGCTGGATGAGATTGACCAGCCACGGCTTGTCCTTGGGGATGGAGATGCCGTTGGTGCCGTAGGTGTAGGCGAGCTGTGCGACCTTGGCGCCGCCCGCGCGCAGCATCGCGGGTCTGCTGCGTTCCCGGGCCGAGCGGGCGGACCCCACGTGCTTGAGACCCGCGGTGTCCATCGCTTTGAGGGTGCGGGTCACGCCGTCGGCGCTGTCGTCCAGCGTGTGGTTGGAGCCGGTCGAACAGGAGTCGTAGCCCGCGTCCTTGACGGAGCGGGCGAGCTGCGGCGGTGTCTGGAAGAGCGGGTAGCCGGTGAACGGCCCGCCGTCCGGACCGTAGATGGTCTCCATGTGGCAGATCGCCAGGTCGGCCTGCTGCGCCAGTGGTTTGGCGGCGGCGATCATACGGCCGAACTCGTAGCCGGAGCCGCCCGCGTCCGCGCGCGCCTGCCGGATGATCGAGTCGTGTACGAGCAGGTCGCCGGTGGCGAACAGCGAGAACCCGCGCCGTGCACCCTGGCGTTGAGCCTGTGCGGCCTGCTCTCCCTTGCCGTGTCCGGCCCGGCTGCCTTCCCGGCCGGATCCGGAGTGCGAGCTGCTGTCGTTCTCCGCGCACCCGGCGACGCCGCCGAGCAGCGCGGCGAGCGCGAGCCCTGCCGCGGCGCGGCGGACGGCGATGCGGGGCCGGGTGCGGGCTCGGGTGGGTCGGGGAGCGTGGCCGAGGGCGAGGTGGCTGGTGCTCATCAGAGCTCCTCCGTGGCGAGAAAGTCATATAAGTCCGATAAACGCACTGGACGATGACTCGTCCCCGCTCCCCGGCGGCGACACCGCGTCTACGGCCGAACGGCCCACAAGATGCACCCGGTCAATCGTTCGATGTACTCGCGGATCCTCACTGACGACGAGGCCCCGCGCTCCCGCCGCAGCCGAAAATGGGCAGGTCAGCAGCGATATTCACGTCCCTTCAGGAGCTGGTTGTGACCGAACTTCGCCTCGCGCGGTACAGCGGAGAACAGCGGGCGGAGCCCGGCGGGAGGTCACAGGCGCTGCGCCGGGCGCTGGGCGGCGGCGCGGCCATGGCCCTGGCGCTGGGCATCGGCACCGGAGCCGGCCCCACGCTCGCCCGCGCCCTCGGAGTCGGCCCCTCCGGAACGGCCGCCAAGCTGGTCCCCGCCGCGCTGGTGAGCGCGGTGGCCCTCGCCCTGGTGCTGGGCGCGGTACGCCGGAGTGGCCACGGGCCCGCGCGGCTGGGGTTCGGCGGGCCGGCGGCGAGTCTGCGGGCGCTGCTGGCCGGGGTGGCCGTCACCGGCGCCGCGGCCTGTGCGGTGTTCGGCCTGGGTACGGCCGCCGGACTGCTGCGCTGGTCCAGCCCCGACCCTGCGGCCCTGGCCACGTTCCTGGTCACCAATGCCGCCGTCGCGCTGCTCCTCGAAGCGCTCCCCGAGGAGACGACGCTGCGGGGCTACACCTGGACCTCGCTCCGGGGCGCCTTCGGCGGCACCGCCACCGCGCTGGGTACGACGGCGGTCTTCCTGCTGGTGCCCGGCACCTCCACGGTGGTGGAGGCGGTGACCGCGCGGCTGCTCGGCGAGCAGGGGACGCACGTGGGTCTGGTGCCGGAGGGCCAGCACCCGGTGGACTATCTGATCCTGCTGACCCTCTTCGGGCTCACCCTGGTCGCCGCCCGGACCGCCCTGCGCGAGGCGCCGCTGTGGGCGGCGATCGGCACCCATCTGACCTTTCTCACCGTCAACCGCATCGTGCTGGAGGGCGACCGCCGGGACGCGGGCTGGTCCACCGTGCACCAGGACCCGGCCGCGCCGCTGCTGGTGCCGCTCTATCTGCTGGTCGCGGCCGGCGCCTTCGTCGTACTGCGCCGGGTGTCGAGCCGGGTCAGGCGCGGGTGACGGTGTGCCGGAAGAGGGCGCGGAGCGCGGCGTGCGAGGCGGGCGGGAGCGCGGCCTTGTCCAGCTGGGCGTAGGCCTCCGAGAGCTGCCAGGCGGAGATCTCGTGCGCGGCGGCGCGTCCGCCGGCGTTCTCGATGAGGTCGGCCAGCTCGTCCGGGGGCGGCGGGCACGCGGGGCCGCCGCCCAGCGACTGGGCGAGGGTGCGGGCGGCCGGGTTGCCGGCCCGCAGCGCGGCGATCAGCGGGAGGCTCGGGCCGCCCTCCCGTAAACCGCTCATCACGGGCCGCCCGCTCAGCCCCGTACCCGACCAGAGGTCCTCGATGTCGCGGGCCGCCTGCACGGCTATGCCCAGATGGTGACCGGCCCGGGTCAGCGTCTCGACGACCCGCTCGTCGGCGCCGCCCAGCAGCGCACCGCCCGCCAGCGCGCACTCCAGCAGCGAACTGGTGCGCGCCGCCGCGACCGCCGCGTACTCCTCCACGCTGATCCCCTCGGGGGCCCGGCGGCGCAGCGCCAGCTCGGCCGAGCGGCCGCTGATCAGCCGGGACGTCGTACGGGTCAGCATCCGCAGCACGGCAGCCCGCTCAGCCCTCGCGGCCTCCTCGCCCTCCCCCGTCGCCGCCCCGTGTGGGGCTCCGGTCGCGGCCAGGCCCTGCGCGGCTGCGGACAGGTCCTGGGCCGCGGTCGGCTCCGTGCCGTCCGGCCCGGCGCGCGGTCCATCCGGGCCCGCGCCCTCCGGCCCGGCCTCGGGGCCTTCCGCCTCCACCGGTTCGCCGGACAGCAGCAGGCAGCGGGTGGCCGCGCCCAGCAGCGCGTCACCGGCCAGCACCGCCCAGCCCGTTCCGTAGACCGCCCATACGGCCGAGCGGCCCCGGCGGAGCGCCTCGCCGTCCATGACGTCGTCGTGCAGCGCGGCCCAGTTGTGGACCAGCTCCACGGCCGCGGCCCCCGGCAGTGCCGCGGCCGTGGAGTCCTCCGGCGCCCGGCCGTCCCGCTCCGGCTCCCCCGCGCCCGCCGCGTGCAGGGCGAGCGCCGCGTGCGGATACGGGCCGGGGGTGACGCCGTAGGTGGGGCTGCCGTCCGGCCGGGTCCAGCCGAAGTGGTAGCCGCAGACCCGCCGCAGCTCCGGCTGGAGCGCGCCGACGGCCTCCCTCAGCACGGGTTCGGTCCGCTCGTGCGCGTACGCCAGCAGGGAGGGTGCGGCGGGGACGTCGGAGAGGTCGTGAGTCGTCACCGGAGCGGCTTCTCCTTTCTCCGGCCCAGGCGCGCCGAGCAGCGCGAAGCGTGTGGGAATGGTGCGCTCTCAGTAATCGGCTTTCCCTCCCTCCAGCCCTGTGACTCCCGCTCTGTGGGGCCGGTACGAAGCACACGGGGGCGCAGGGGGCGGCACGGCGCGGCAGGGGGCGGCACGGCGCGGGCAAGGGTCGGCAGGGTGCGGCGGAGCGCGCGAAATACGAGGTGTGAGGCGCTCGCGGAGTGCAACCCGGGACACGTACGCACGGCTCCCGGATGCGGGTGCGGGCGCGCGGGGCGAGAGTGAGAGCGCATGCGGCCCGCGCTCGACGGGGTCGGCGGGGCAGGTGACGTCTTGTAGTCACGAAGGGGCAGGAGAAGCGATGGCACGTCCGGTCTGGAGCGGAGTGATCACCTTCGGGCTGGTCACGGTTCCGGTGCGGATGTACGCCGCGACCGAGGACCACACCACCCACTTCCGCCAGTTGCAGCGCGGCACCAACGACCGGGTCCGCAACAAGCGGGTGAACGAGCGCACCGGCAAGGGCGTCGAGTACGACGACATCGTCAAGGGGTACGAGATCGCCGACGGCGAGTACGTCACCGTCGAGCGGGAGGAGCTGGCCGAGATCGCCCCGGGCAAGTCGCAGGTCATCGACGTCAGCGGGTTCGTGGACGCGGAACAGATCGATCCCGTCTACTACGTCCGCGCGTACTACCTCTCGCCCAGCGGTGACCAGTACGGCAAACCGTACGAGCTGCTGCGGGCGGCCCTCGCCGAGTCGGGGATGACGGGCATCGCCACGTTCGTGATGCACGGCAAGGAGTACCTGGTGGCGCTCCGGGCAGGCGACGAGGCGCTCACGTTGCACACGCTGCACTGGGCGGACGAGGTGCGCGACCCCCGCGAGGAGCTGCCCGCGCTGCCGCGCCACGAGCAGTCCGGCAGCAAGGAGCTGAAGACGGCACGGCAGCTGATCGAGAGCATGAGCACCCCCTTCCGGCCGCAGGACTACAACGACACCTACGAGGAGCGGGTGCGGGCGCTGGTCGAGGCCAAGGCGAAGGGCGAGGAAGTCGCCCCGGAGGAGGGCCCGCCCGAGGCGACCAACGTGGTGGACCTCAGCGAAGCGCTCAACCGCAGTATCGAGCGTGCGCGTTCTGGCCGTTCCGGCCGTTCCGGTCGTTCCGGCAAGCGGCAGTCCAAGGCCGAGGGCTCCGCGCGCACGCGGCGCGGCAACACGGGGCTCGCCGAGCTCAGCAAGGATGAGCTGTATCGGCGTGCCAGCGCGGAGGGGGTCAAGGGGCGCTCGAAGATGAGCCGCGAGCAGTTGCTCGAAGCGCTTGGTGGCTCCCGCGCCGCGTGAGCTCCGCGAAATTTTCGGCCGTCTCCGTTGTGGCGGTGGGGGGGTGCCACTGCCCGTTGTCCGCGGGCTGCGGGTACGTCGTGGCTTGTCGCGCCGTTCCCCGCGCCCCTTCGGGGCGCGTCCCCGACATAGTCGATTCCCGTGGCACATGCACCGGCTGTATGCGTGCTCCATTCGTTCTCGACGTTGACGCGAGAACAGGCGGTCCCTATACGGGAGTTCAGCGCTCGACCGATGTCGCTATGGCGCCGCTACAGCGGAATGTCGGCGCAGATGATCTTTCCGTGGTCAGGGGTCGGCCGAATGGTGACGTCACGGGCCAGATGGCAGACGATGGGCCAGCCGAACCCGCCGCCTTCTCCTTCGGCAAAATCCCGTGGACTGCGGTCCTGGGGAAGCGCCGAGGTGGAATCTCCGACTTCGACTGTGACGGAGTCGTGCCTGGCGGTGAGCCGGAAGTCGCGGATCCCCCTGCCGTGCCGTAGCGCGTTGGTGACCAGCTCGGATACGACCAGCAGGACGGTCTCGGCGGCTTCGGACGAGGGCGGCGGCGAGACCGTGGCCAGGAAATTCCGGGTGAGCTTGCGCGCCTGGAAACTGGTACGCAAACAGCTCGTCTGCGCTGTGCCGGCTGTAACACTCTCCTCGTCGCGGATGGCCGCTGCCTGTTCCATGCCTGTCTCCCGTCTCCGCAGGGCTGTTACCGCCGAATACGGCCCGACCCGCGAATGTGGGGTCTTTCCTCTCGCGGTGAGGTCTCGCACCTGCGCGAATACCTCACCGTCCGCTGAACGGTGCCCCGTGTGAACGCTCGAACGGTTGCAGGGTCAGTTACCCGGGGCTTTCGTCTTCATGCATAGTTCGCCGCGGATGGTACGGACCGGGAAAGGTCAGACCATTCCGCGACCAGTGGCGATCATCTCCGCGGACGGCCGTCTCCGCGATTGCCGTACGGCCGTCCCCGGGATCGGCAGCTGGTCGTCCGCGGGAACGGAGGACGGTCGTCCGCAGGTCGGTGGCCCGGCCGCCGAGGGCGGGCCGGCCACGGCTCCCGGAAGGTGTCACCGTGCCGGGCGGCAGGACGTACGATCACTGTGCGGGGGAGACACCGGCGGCGCGTCGTGGGCCGCCTTTCACGGCACCGGGTTTGGGATACTCGAAGACCGCAGGTCCGCATCAGGGCGGACGCGCAGAGCACCGGCTCCGTGCCGGGGGACGGAGGCGGAGTGAGGTCGCGGGAAAACGACCGTCTGGCCATCACGCCGCTCACCGTCAAGGACGAGTGCGCGGTGATCCGCTTCAGCGGCGAACTGGACCGTGGTTCCGAGGAGTTCTACCTGGACCGCATCGGCGCCGTGGTCGCCACCGGGTACCGCCACTTGGTGCTGGATGTGACGGCCCTGGTCTTCTGCGACTCACGGGGCCTCAACTGTCTGCTGGCCCTGCGCTGGCTGCTCCAGCGGCGGGAGGGCAGTCTGCTGCTCGCCTGCGTGGGACGGCGGCTGGCCGCGGTCCTCGCCCTCACCGGGAGCACGGAGATGCTGCCCGTCTTCTCCAGCGTCAGCGAGGCGCTCCGCTCCCTCCCCGCCGACCAGCGTCCCGACTGGCCTCCCACCGACAGCGCGGACCCGGACATTCCGCTGCACAGCCCGGAGCCGCTGGAGACCTCCTGGCAGAAGGACGCCAACCCGCACTTCCCCCGGGACCCAGAGGGCATGGACTCCTAGCCCACGACGCGGCGTCATCGGCGCCGCGGCTCGCGGTGTCGCGGCGGGCATCGGCCCGTGCCCGGGTGAGGATGGTGGGTCGAACAGCACGCACCGCACCCTAGGAACGGTCCATGGAGCAGCAGCAACAGGCCGTGAATCAGCCGCCGCAGCAGTCCTTCGACCAGGCGCCGCGGCCCGTGGAGCATCCGCAGCCCAAAGCGCTGTCCACCCGGGCGTTCCTGCTGTGGGGGCTGGGCCTCACGCTGCTGGTGATCGGGCTCAGCCTCGCGGCCGGGTCCGAGGTGCGGCTGGTCGGCCTGCTGATCTTCCTCCCAGCCATCGCGGCGAGCGTGGGCACCGTACGGCAGACGCAAGCCGCGTCCGTATGGGCGACAGCGGGTGCCGCGGTGTCCATCGCGCGCAGGCCCGGCTACCACCTCGACGACGCCATCACGCTGGTGCTCACGCTGCTGTTCGCGGTGCTCGCCGTCTTCGGGGTGCGCTGGCGCATCGCGCGGGACACCGAGCTGCTGCGGCTGCGCTCCACCGCCGCCGTCATCCAGCAGCACATCCTGCACCCGCTGCCCGAGCTGACGTCCCAGGTGCGGGTGGACGGGGTCTTCGAACCGTTGCAGGAGGACAAACTGTTCGGCGGCGACATCTACGACGTCGCCGCCAGTCCGTACGGCACCCGGGTGCTGATCGGCGACGTGCAGGGCAAGGGGCTGTCGGCGGTCGGGGCGGCCTTCGCCGTGCTCGGCGGGTTCCGCGAGGCGGCCCACCGGGAGCCGACGCTGACCGGTCTGGTGAACGCGCTGGAGACATCCGTGGTCCGGCACAACGCCTACGCCCGCCACTCGGGTGAGCCCGAGCGGTTCATCACGGCCCTGGTCCTCTCGGTCGATCCGCTCGACCGGGGGACCGCGCAGGCGGTCAACTGCGGCCATCTGCCGCCGTTCCTGGTACGGGACGGCCGGCCGCCGTGCCTGGTCGAGCTCGGCGACGCGGGCGTGCCACTGGGGCTGGCCTCACTGGTGGGCGAGGAGCGCTCGGCGGCCGGGTTCGGCTTTCCGCCGAACTCGACGCTGCTGCTGTACACCGACGGGCTCTCCGAGGCCCGGGACGGGGACGGCGCCTTCTATCCGCTGGCCGAGCGGCTCACCGCGCTGGTGGAGAGCGCCAGATCCGCTCCGGGGGCCCCTCCCCCGGAGCTGGCCCGCGCGCTGCGCGACGACGTCCGCGCCTTCACCCACCCCTATCAACAGGACGACCTCGCAATCCTCACCCTCCAGCGGCTCCCCGCCTCGGCGCTCGGCACGGCGCCGGAACACCCCGACACCGCACCGGCGCATCCCCGCGCGGAGGAACAGTCCGACTCCGAGTGACGGGCCGTCAGGAGCCGGGAACCCCGCACATGGTCAAGGCGCCGCATGCGCGCTGTTCGTACCGGCAGCTCTCCTGCGGATACGAGCGGCGGCCGTTATCGTCGGTGCGTACGGGGACGGTGGAAGCGCGGGGGCGTGCCGCCGAGGGGGACATGGAGGGGGAGCCGCATGACATCCGGCCAGGGGCGGCTGCTCGCGGTCAGCGACCTGCACGTGGGGATGGCGGCCAACAAGCCCGTGACCGAGGCGCTGCGTCCGCACTCCGACGAGGACTGGCTGATCGTCGCGGGGGACGTGGCGGAGCACTTCGACGAGGTGGCCTGGGCGCTGCGGCTGCTCGCCGAGCGGTTCGCCCGCGTGATCTGGACGCCGGGCAACCATGAGCTGTGGACGCCGCGCGGCGACCCGGTGCAGCTGCGGGGCGCCGAGCGGTACGCGCAACTGGTCGAGCTGTGCCGGTCGTTGGGGGTGCTGACACCCGAGGACCCGTATCCGCGCTGGACGGGGCCCGACGGCGAGGTGGTGATCGCACCGGTCTTCCAGCTGTACGACTACACCTTCCGGGCGCCCGGGACGCACACCAAGGAGGAGTCGCTGGCCCGCGCCCACGCCTCCGGTGTCGTGTGCACGGACGAGTATCTGCTGCACCCCGACCCGCATCCCGCGATCGACGACTGGTGCAGGGAGCGGGTCGCCGCCACGGAGAAGCGGCTGGACGCCCTCGATGCGGCCACTCCGCTCGTGCTGGTCAGCCACTGGCCGCTGCTGCGGGAGCCGACCGACGTGATGTGGTATCCGGAGTTCGCGCAGTGGTGCGGTACGGAGCTGACGGCGGACTGGCACACGCGGTACAACGTGGCCGTCGCCGTCTACGGCCATCTGCACATCCCCCGCACCACCCACCACGACGGGGTCCGGTTCGAGGAGGTCTCCATCGGCTACCCCAGGGAGTGGCGCCGCCGGGGGCATCCACGCGGACTGCTGCGTCAGATCCTGCCCACACCGGACGACAGCTGAGCCGAGCAGCCACTCAACCCTCCGGACGGTGCAGCTTCTTCGCCCGGCGCACCGTGGCGAACAGCAGCGCCGAGGTGAGCCCGAGCGCGGTCGCCACCGGCCGCACCAGCGCCCCCGCCGGTGCCCCGGGGTCCAGGGCACCGCTCAGCCCCAGCCCCGCGGTCAGCGAGCCGACCGCAGTCAGGAACGGCGCGGCGTACCAGAAGCCGAAGACGAACACACTGGCGTCGCCCGCCGGAGTCACCAAGCCCAGGGACAACAGATCTGTCCGCACGGGGCCGCGCACCGCCGCCAGCGCCGCGGCGGCGGCGAACGGCGGGACGCACAACGGCATCAGCAGCAACGCCCACCCGCCACCCTGCAGCGCGAACGGAACAGCCGCCGCGAGGGCGAGCGCCACGCCGACCAGTGTGGGCACGATGGTGTGCTGAAGCATCAGCGCGGCAAGGCGGAACGGCGACCAGGAGGAGCGCCGTATGTCGTCCGCCTCCAGCCGCGCGGTCTCCGCGAGCCTGCCCACCGCGAACCAGCCGAGGGCCAGCGCCATGGCGAGTACGGCGATCCGGGCCGCCCCCTCCAACGCCACCGCGAGCCCCGCCGTGCCGGATGCCGCCGCAGTCCACAGGGCCGCGCTCACCGCACGTCCCGGAGCACGCAGCAGGGCCACGGCATCCCGCCATACGACGACGAGCCGGCGCGAGCGCGGCATCGGCAGCCGACGCCGGATGACGGGCGCGCCGTCGGCGAGGGCTTCGCTGACCGCGAGTTTGGCCGCACGCAGTTCGGCCGACCACAGCACGGAGGCAACGGTCGCCGCGGTGGCGGCGCGTGCCCGCAGCCGCCGGGTGGGGATCGTCCCGGCCACCCGGAAGGCGTGCGCGAGTGCCGCTGCCGTACCGGCGAACAGCAGCACGAGCCCCGCGGGCCAGCCCTCGCCCCGCCCACCGGCCGCGTGCAGCACCGGCAGCGCGGCCCAGCCCCACGGCCCCGACCACAGTTCGGCCGTCTCCAGAAGTGCCGACCGACGGCCTGTCGCCGCCCACGCCGCCTGCCCGGCGAGGAGGGCCAACAGCAGTACGGCGTACGGCGTGAGCTCCCGCACGCGGCGCGCCAGTGATGCGCTGCGTTCCACCTGGAGGGCGAGCGCGGCAGCGAGCAGCGGCAGACAGACACCTGGCGGCAGACACAGCAGCAGCGCGGGACCCAGCTCGGCCAGCCCGGTCAGCCGCAGCAGCACCGCACCGCCCACCGCGCACAGTGCGCCGCCGACCGTCATCAGCACCACCGCCAGCCGGAACGCGGGGCGCAACACCCGTACCCGACGCACCGGTTGGGCCAGCAGCCAGGACAGTTCGTGGCGCGGCACCAGCACCGGGCCGCGCCACAGCGCGTCCCGCGCCGCGAGCACCGCGAAACCGCACGCCAGCAGAACCAGCACGGCCGGCAGGGCGCGGCGTATCGCCTCGGCGGTGCTGTCCTGCGCGGCCAGGTGCCCGAGCTGCTGGACGAAGCGGTAGCCCAGCGTGCTGCCGTAGCCGACACCGAGCAGCAGCACGGCGTAGCCGGTGACGGCCAGGTCGCGGTTGCGCTGGTTCCGGTAGGCCCGGCGCCTGACGTGCAGCCAGCGCAGGGTCTCATCAGTGCGGTCGTCGGCATCCGTCCACTCGGCGCCACCGGGCTCGACGCCGGGCGGATCGGTCAGCTCCGTACCGTCCCGCTGCGCTGTCCCGCTCACCGGGAATCACCGGACGCGGCAGGTCCGGCGGCGCCATCGGTCCCGCCGGAAGCGGTCGCCGCGTCCAGCTCGGCCAGCACCTCCGGCCCGCCCTCGGCAATCACCTTGCCGTCCTCCAGGACGACCACATGGTCCGCGACGGCATGCACCAACTCGGCCTGATGGGTGGCCAAGAGCACCGCGACGCCGTCGGCCTTCTCACCGCGCAGCAGCTCCGCGAGGCGGGTGCGCGCTGCCGGGTCGAGCCGCTGCTCCGGCTCGTCCAGTACGAGCAGATCGCGGGGTCTGACCAGGGCGGCGGCCAGTTGCAGTGCCTGCGTCTGGCCGGAGGAGAGGGCGGAGGGCAGCTGGTCGGCGTGACCGGTCAGCCGGCGGTCGGCCAGCACCTGGTCGAGCCACACGTCCGCGTCGGCCACTCCATGGGCCACGGTGATCAGTTCGAGGTGTTCGCGGACGGTGAGGTCCGGATAGAACGCGACGGTGTCTCCCGCCACAGCGACCCGGGCCCGCACCTCGGGGTCGTCCTCGTCCACCGGCCTGCCGTCGAACAGGGCGCTGCCCGTGGTGGGCAGGTCCCGTCCGCAGGCGATACGCAGCAGCGTCGACTTGCCCGACCCGTTGTGGCCGAACAGCGCGGTGCAAGCGCCGGGGAACACCTCCAGGTCCAGCGACTGGAGGGCCTCCCGCTCCCCGTACTGCCGGCTCACACCCGCCAGCCGCAGCAGCGGCTCACCGCGCTCCCCCGTCTCCGCCATGGGCGCTCGCGTCATCCTTTCGGGTGGCCGGGCCGAGAGCCGGCCCGGTGGTCGGGGCAGTGCAGCATGTGGACGGTGACGGGCTTGCCCAGAAAGACATCCTCCCGCCCCGGCGTGAAGCCCAGCCGCTCGGCGACCTTCACGGACGCGGAGTTGCCGTGCACGATCATCGCGGTGAGGTACTCCACGTCCAGTCGGCCGAAGCCCCATTCCACGACGGCCCGCGCCGCCTCGGAGGCGTATCCGCGGCCCCAGTGCTCCCGCCGGAACGTCCAGGCGGCCTCCACCTCGTCGAAGACCTGCCAGTAGTTGAGACCGCACCGGCCGAGGAGTTCCCCGGTCTCCTTGGACTGGACGGCACACAGCCCGTGCCCGCGCGCGGCCCACTGGCGCTCGACCTCCGCGAGCCGTTCGGTGGCCTGCTCCCGGGTGAAAGTGGGCACGAAGCGGGTGACCTCGGGATCGCTGTGCAACTCGACGAAGAAGTCCACGTCGTCCAGGGTCAGCGGACGCAGCAGCAGCCGCTCCGTCTCGATGACGACACCGCTCCCGCTGCCGCGCGCGGAGAAAGCTCGTTCGATGGGGCACATGGCGGCCATGTTCTCAAATGGTCTGGGCAGGTTGATCAGCAGCGGCAGCGTGCCCGGCGGTGACAGCATGGCCATGACGTCATACTCCTGTCACAGCCTGCGAAGGGCGCTGACCATGGAGGCCGTTGGTTGGTTAACCTGCAAGGGCGGCGCATCGCGGGCAAGGCGTGGATGCGGGTGACGGGGAGGGACTGTCGATGCCGGATGCTCGGGGGAGCTCCGAAGAGAGCCGGACGCCGGGACTGCGTCCGCGGCGGCTGGTCGACGAGGCTGGGGAAACGGATCAGGAGGGCGGCGGGCGCGGATTCGCGGCGCTGAAGGCGCGCTGTGCGGGTCTGGCCAGGTCCGCGTGGACGGCCGTGCGGCCCAACCGCCGCCGGACGACCGGATACATCGCGCTGTGTTCGGTGAGCGCGCTGGTCGGTACGTCCATCGTGGTGGGCTCGGGCAAGGCGGGCGCGGTGCCCGACCTGGCCGACGTCGGTGCGTGGCTGACCAGTTCCCGCACGGGTGAGGCCGCGCACGCCAACGGCCTCACCGGGGACGTGGACGGCAAGGTCAAGCTGCCCGGCATGGGCGACCACCCGGTCTCCATCTCGCAGGACGGCAAGACCGTGCTGGTCCTGGACGAGAAGACCGGCAAGCTCGTCCGGATCGACCCCTCCCAGCTGACCGTCGAGCAGTCCTCGCGCTATGGGACGGGGCTCCAACTGGTGTCCGGCGGCCGGTACGCGTATCTGGTCGACCCGGTCAAGGCCCGGGTGCAGCGCATCGATCCGGTGCGTACGACACCGATCGGCGCCCCGGTCGATCTGGGCCGGGGGCCGTTGGGCAAGGCGGTGGCGGACCGCAAGGGCACGCTGTGGGTGCCGGTGCCGGGCAAGGGCACGGTCGTACCGTTCCCGAACGGCAAGAAGGCGCCGGGCATCAAGGTCGCCGGCAAGAGCGGCAAGCCCGCCACGCTGGTGATGACCCTCGCCGACGGCCGCCCGGTGGTGACCGACACCAAGGGCGGCACGGTCACCCTGCTCAACCGCAAGGGGCGCGGGATGCGCTTCAAGCTGCCCAGCAACATCACCAAGGCGCCGGCCGATTCGGTGCTGGTCCCCGCGGCGACCGCCGGGGACGTGGTGCCGGTGCTGGCGAAGAACTCGGGCCGGATGGCGCTGGTCAACACCCGTACGGGCTCGCTGCTGACGGCGTCCCTGGGCTCCTCGAACCACGAGTACGGCACACCGCAAGTGCTGGGCTCGAAGGTGTACGTGCCCGACGAGAGCAACGGGACGCTGAAGGTGTACGACACCGATGCGGCCGCGATCACCAAGCCGGTCAAGGTGACCGGCAAGCCGGGCAAGCTGAGCCTGTTCGTCCGCGACGGGCTGCTGTGGGTCAACGACGCGGACAACGCGACCGCCGTGGTGATCAACTCCTCCGGTCACGTCAACCGCGTGCACAAGTACGACACCGATGTGCCCTCCGGCCGGAAGCCGAAGGAGAACGACCGGCCGGGCAACGACGGCAGCCGCGATCCGGCACCTGGCCCCAACGCGCCCAACCCGCTGCCCGAGGGGCCCTCGGGTCCTGGTCGGGACGACACGCCCTCGGGCCCCGACGCGCCGGCGGACAAGCCGGGCGGGGACGGCCCCGCGGACAAGCCCGCACGGAAGCCGAAGAAGCCCCTTCCCTCGAAGCCGGACGAGGACGAGCCGGCGAAGCCGCAGCCGCCCGGCGTCCCACAGGCGGAGTCCGCCTCCGGCGCCATCCGCGTCTCCTTCGCGCCCTCCTCCGGGGTGAAGCCGACCGGCTACCGGCTCAAGGGCGCACCGGCGGGTGCCGAGGTGCAGCCGGCGAAGGTCGGCCCCGGCGGCCCGTTCACCTTCGAGGTGAAGGGCGGCTCCTGCGACCAGCAGTACACCTTCTCCGTGGTGGCCGAGTTCGCCGGCGGCGACACCGAGGAGTCGGGCCGCTCAGGACCCGCCCGGCCGTGCGTGGCACCGGGGCAGCCGCAGAACGTCAAGTTCGACTTCCCGCAGGGCGGCAAGGGCATCAACCTGACCTGGCAGGCGCCCGCCAACGCGGGGAACGGCACCACGTACACCGTCACCGGCGGGGG
The DNA here is from genome assembly GCF_050936705.1 of Streptomyces sp. CA-250714. NCBI lineage: Bacteria > Bacillati > Actinomycetota > Actinomycetes > Kitasatosporales > Streptomycetaceae > Streptomyces > Streptomyces sp. CA-250714. The sequence goes on from NZ_JBNJMI010000001.1 coordinate 1,508,180, forward strand.
CCCGGACACCGACAACAACCCGCGCAACACCGCGGCACGGTTGCGGAACTTGAAGAACTTCCAGACGTACAACCTCACGATCGCCGCGAAGAACGCGGCCGGTTCGGGCGGCAGCGTCGTCCAGCCGGTGAATCTGTCGAACACGAAGACCATCCGCGTCGCCGACAACGTCGCCGACGGCGACGACGTGGGCGTCCGCAGCGAGCCCACCACTCAGGGCGGTACGCGCCGCGGCAGCATTCCCGCCGGGGAGACGCCTGAGCTGAAGGTGATCTGCCAGGTCAAGGGCAGCCCGGAGGAGCACGACACATACAAGTGGAAGAGCGACGTCTGGGACCGCATCGAGTGGGACGGCGGCCCCGCCTACATCAGCGACCTGTGGGTCGGCACCAGTAACCACAAAGAAGGAAAGTTCTCCCCGGAGGTCTGGCCGTGCGAGTAGAACAACACCAACCGGCCGCGCCTGCCGCCCCCGCCTCCGCGGAGTCCGTCGCGCTGCTCGCCCAGTGCTTCCACGCGCTCGGCGACAACATCGAGCGGGTCGTCAAGGGCAAGCGGGACACCGTCGAACTGGCGCTGGTGTGCCTGTTCTCGGAGGGGCATCTGCTCATCGAGGACGTGCCGGGCACCGGCAAGACGACGCTGGCCCGCTGTCTGGCCGCCTCGCTGGAAGCCAGCTGGCACCGGGTGCAGTTCACCCCGGACCTGCTGCCCTCGGACATCACCGGGGTGACCATCTACCGGCAGAACACCGGCACGTTCGAGTTTCTGCCGGGCCCGGTCTTCGCCAACATCGTGCTCGGCGACGAGATCAACCGCGCCTCGCCCAAGACCCAGTCCTCGATGCTGGAGGTCATGGAGGAGCGGCAGGTCACAGCGGACGGCAGCACCCATCCGGTGCCCCGGCCCTTCATGGTGATCGCCACCCAGAACTCGGTGGACATGGGCGGCACTTATCCGCTGCCCGAGGCGCAGCTCGACCGGTTCCTGATGCAGGTCACCCTGGGCTACCCGGACCATGCCTCCGAGGTCGCCGTGCTCTCGGGTGCGGGATCCCAGCCCAGCATCGAGAAGTTGCCGACGATCGCGACGGGCCAGCACATCGCCGAGTTCATCCAGGTCGCCCGGCAGATCCAGGTGGCGCCCCAGCTGTACGACTACCTGGTGCGGGTGGTCGCGGCCACCCGCGAGCTGCCCGAGGTGCGGCTGGGCGCCAGCCCGCGCGGTTCCGTGGCACTGCTGCGCGCGGTGCGGGCGCGGGCCGCGTCGCAGGGGCGTACGTACGCGCTGCCGGAGGATGTCAAGGCGCTGGCGGGTCCGGTGCTGGCGCACCGGCTCATCCTCACCCCGGAGGCCGAGCTGAGCGGCCGCTCCGGCGCCGACGTCATCGCGGAGGCGCTGGCCACCGTTCCGGTACCACAGGCGGGGGCACAGGGCTGATGCTGTCGCCGACGGGTTGGGGGGCACTGGTCGGCGGCGCGGCACTCACGGGGGCCGGGTACGGATTCGGCTACCAGGAAGCGGCGATCCTCGGGGTCGGCTGCCTGCTCGCGGTGGGCGTGGCCCTCGTGTGGACAGGGCGCTCACCGCAGTTGACGGCGCGCCGCCGGGTCACACCGCGCAAGGTGGCGCGCGGGGACCGCGCCGAGGGCTCCGTCACGCTCACCAGCACCGGGCGCCGCACCCGGCGCGGAGTGGACATCACCGACAGGTGCGGCGAGTTGCCGCTCACCCTGCAGGTGCCGCCGCTCGCCGCCGGCGCCGAGCACACGGTGCGCTACGCGCTGCCCACCGAGCGGCGCGGCCGGATCGCGCTGGGCCCGCTGCGGCTGGAGCGTACGGACCCGCTCGGACTGGCCCGCCGGGTGCGGGTCTTCGGGCCCGGTGAGGGCGGCACCGACACCCTGCTGGTGCGGCCCCGGGTGTGTCTGCTGCCCGTCCTGCCTTCGGGTACGGCGCACCATGTGGAGGGGCCGACGTCGGACACCGCGGACGAGGGGTCGCTGACCTTCCACGCGCTGCGCGAGTACGTGCTGGGTGACGATCTGCGGCGGGTGCACTGGCGGTCCACGGCCCGCACCGGAACGCTGATGGTCAAGCAGCTGGTGGACGTCTCGCTGCCGCACACCACGGTGGTGCTGGACACCCGGGCCGCCGCCTACCGCACCGAGGACGACTTCGAACTGGCCGTGGACGCCGCCGCGTCGGTCGCGTTCGCCGCCGCCCGCTCCAACTTCCCCGTCGACGTGCTGAGCGAGACCGGTCCGGTGCTGCGTACGGACGGCGCGGGCGGCAACGACGCGGAGGCGCTGCTGGACCGGCTCGCGCTGGTGCACCGGTCCGAACGGGCCTCCGCTGCGGGGGCCTTCGACGATCTGGAGCGGGCGCGCCGCCGCGGCTCCCTCACCGTCATCACCGGTACGGCGGATGTCACCGGGCTGAGCGCGCTGGAGCGGGTGCGCCGCCGGTTCGACAGGACGGTGGTGCTGCGGGCCGGGGCGCAGGCCGAGGACGATCCGTATGAGCCGCCCGGCCTGGGCAGCGATGTTCCGCAGCTGCGGGTGACAGGGCTCGACTCCCTGCTGGCCGCCTGGCGTTGGGAGGCGGTGCGATGAGCCCGGCCTCCAGCCCGCGCGCCACCGCCCTGCCGGGCGTGGGCCCCGCCGGTCCCGCCACCCACGACGGCCCCTCCTGGGCGCCGCCGCGCCCGACCGCCCCTGATGCACCGGGCCCGGCGCCTACGGTCCCGGGTGCGGGCGGCGGAGCGGCCGGTGGCGGGCCCGACGGCGCCCGGGTGATTGCGGCGCCGCCCGCGCCGCACCGGCTGTCGCTGCGCCGCCGCCTGTGGTCGCTGCTGCCCGTCGCCGGGCTGCTGGCCGCCTCGGGGCTGGGCTTCCACCGGGTGTTCCCGGTGGGGCCGCTGCTGCCCGTGCTGCTGATCGCCGTACTGGTGCCGATGGCCCTCGCGGCCGGGCTGTTCCTGACGCAGGGCCGCAAGGGCCGCTCGGCTCCGCTGTGGCCCTCGCTGGTGCTGAGTGCCGTGGTGTGGCTGGTGACGGTGCGCGTGACGCTGTTCCACGACGCGGCGGGCGGTCTCGCCTCGGGCGGTGCCGTGGGCGAGGTCTGGTCGGCGTTGCTGGACGCGCCGCACGCGATCCTCACCACGATCCTGCCCGCGCCGACCGGCCCCGACTTCCTCGTACTGCCGCACGCGGTGCTGTGGCTGGCCTCGCTCGCCGCCGTCGAGCTGGCGCTGCGTACCCGGTCGCCGCTGCTGCCCGCGCTGCCGCCGGTGCTGGCCTTCGGCTTTCCGCTGGTGCTGGGCGTCTCCGGGCCCGGCTCCAACACGCTGCCTGCGACGGGCCTGGTGGCCTGTACGGCGCTGCTGGTGCTGCTGCGGTCGCGGGCGGCCCGGCGCGGCACCGTACGGACGCTGAGCACCGGCCTGCCCGTCGTCGCGGTGCTGGCGCTGGCGGCGGCGCTGCTCGGGCCGCGGCTGCCGGGCCTGTCCTCGCGCGAGCCGCTCGACCTGCGCGAGGATGTACGCCCGCCCACCGTTCACCCGCAGTCCACCAGCCCCCTCGACCAGGTGGGCGCCTGGCTCCAGCACCCGGAGACGCGGCTGTTCACGGCGCGGACCGAGGGCAAGGACCACAACTGGCGGCTCGCCGTGCTGGACCACTACGACGGCGTGAAGTGGACCTCCGACGCCGAACTCGCCCGCTCCGGCGGCCGGGTGCCCCCGCAGCTGGGCGCCGACCCGGGCCGCCGCGAGCGGGTGGAGCAGCGGGTGACCATCCAGGACCTGCCCGGCATCTGGCTGCCCGCGGCGGACCGGCCCTCGTCGGTGAAGATCACCGGCAAGAGCAAAAAGGGCAGCGGCAACGAGGGCAAGGGCAAGGCCGACCGGGAGGCGAGACAGCTCGCCGTCGATCCCGCCAGCGGCGTGCTCGCCCTCGGGAAGGGCGGCGCCACCGGCACCCGGATCAACCGCGGGCTGTCGTACACCGCTGTCTCGCAGGCGCCGGTGTTCGACGCGAAGCGGCTCCAGTACGCGGCCGTGCCGGACGGGCCCGCCTACACCTCGCTGCCCCGTACCGACGCCACGGGCAAGCCGATCAAGGCGATCGAGACGTTCTCGAAGCTGGCGGCGACCGCGACGGCCGGCAGCAGCTACCCGTACGAGCAGGCGCACAAGCTCGCCGCCTGGCTGCGCGAGCACTACCGCTTCGACCCCAAGTCGATTCCCGGGCACGCCTACCGCAACCTGGAGTTCTTCCTCACCACGGGGAAGCACGGCACCCCCGAGCAGTTCGCCGCGTCGTTCGCCGTCATGGCGCGCACGCTGGGGCTGCCGACGCGGGTCGCGGTCGGCTTTCGCGCCGACGGCGCCGGTCAGCAGGGCAGCGGCAAGGCCGGCACCGCGCAGCTGACCGGGCGCGACGCGCTGGCCTGGCCGGAGGTGCGGTTCAAGGGCGTCGGCTGGGTGCCGTTCTACCCGACGCCGGGACAGGCGTCGAAGGACGGCTCGTCCGTCCCGCCTGCCGGCCAGCCCAAGGAGCGGGAGAAGGCCGACCGGGACCTCGCCAAGAAGCCCCGCCCGTCCGTGCCGCCGCAGCAGCCGGACGACAGCAAGGACCGCGACCGCCGGGCGGCACCGGCCGACGGTGCCGGGCTGCCCGCGTGGGCGGTGGCGCCGCTGGCGGTGCTGCTGTTGCTCCTGGCGTACTGCGGCTACGCGGCCTGGGCCCCGTACCGCACCCGCAGTAGGCGTCGAGGCGCCCGCGATCCGGGACAGCGGGTACTGGGAGCGTGGCAGCAGATCGTCGACCGGCTCACCGAGATCGGGCTGCCCGCCACCGCGGCGCACACCGCGACGGAGGTGGCGGCCTTCGGTGTCGAGCGGATCGGCGGCAGCGGCAGCGAACAACTGCCCGCCCTGGCCCGGCTGGTGAACGAGGTCGGCTACGGGGGCCGCACCCCCGACGAGGCGACCGCGGACGCCGCCTGGCGGCACTGCGACGCCATCGAGGAGGTCGTCGCGCGGACGGTACCGCGCCGGGAGCGGGTCAAACGGGCGCTGCGGCCCCGCACGTTGCTACGTCACAGCCGATCAGGAGCACGCCAGTGAACGCCACCCCGAGCTGGGGAACCGCCAAGGAAGCCGGTACGGCCGGCCGAGCGGCCGCCGCCGCGCCGACCGCCGTCCTGCCTGTCCTGCCCGACGGCTACCAGTCCCAGCGCGTCCTCGCGGCGGGCCCGCGCGGCACGGTCGTCCTGTGCCGGGAGGTGTCGAGCGGCCGGGAGGTCGCCGTGAAGGTGCTGCCGCCGACGGTGGGCGACGCGGCACGCCGGCTCGCCGCGCACTCCGAGCTGCTGGCCGCGGGTGCGGCCGCCAGACATCCGTGCGCGGTCACGGTCATGGACGCCGGGTCGACCGGCGCTGAACAGCTGTTCGTGGTCGAGGAGTTCTGCCCGGGCGGCTCGGCGCAGGACCGGCTGACCGCCTCCGGTCCGTTCCCCGTCGAGGACGTGCTGGTGATCGGCGTACGGCTGGCCCTCGCGCTGCACTCCTCGCACCGGCGCGGAGTGCTGCACCTGGATGTGCGCCCGGCGAACATCCTCTTCGACGCCGACGGCGGCGCGCTGCTGGCCGGGCACGCGCTCGGCCGCGTACTCCAGCGGGCCGTCCCGTCCCTGGGCGCCGTCTTCGATCCGGCGTACGCGGCGCGGGAACTGTTCGGCTGGGAGGCCCCCGGGCCCGCCGCGGATGTGTACGCGCTGGGTGCGACGCTGTACGCCCTGCTGGCGGGTGAGCCCGCGCAGGCGGAGGCGGTGCGCCGTGGTGGCTCCGCCGCGTACGAGGCGGTGCTGGCCGGCGGGCTGCCCCGGCCGCCGCGCGGCGATGTTCCGGAGCCGCTGTACGCGCTGCTGCACCGGATGACGGCTCCGCACGCGGAGGGGCGGCCGCCGCTGACGGAGGTGCACCGCATCCTGCGGATGCTGCTGCCGGTCTCCTGCGCCGCGCGGGTCCCGGATCTGCAGCCGGAGGCCGAACCTGAGGTTCCGCTGCCGGGCTGGGACCCGGCCGACGACGCCCTGACCCAGCCGCCGCCGGAGACGGACGACGACCCGGACTCGCCGGAGGCCCTCGCACGCCGCCGCCGCACCCGCAACCGGGTGCTCGCCGCCTGCGGCGCACTGTTGCTGGTGGGCGGGGCGGGGGTGGCGCTGTTCCTGGTGCGGGCCGCGAACGACGCGGAGCGCGACCGCGCCGACAAGCCCCCGAAGAAGCCCGCCAAGTCGGCGCACCCGCTGCCCAAGGGCCAGGTCCCGGACTTCCAGGCCCAGGATGTGAAGGTCACCCGGGTCGGCCGGCAGGTCCAGGTCGTCTGGAGCAAACCGAAGAAGCCGCAGCCCGTCTACGGCTACGCCATCACCGCACAGTCCCGCGACGGAGAGACGGTGAAGGTGAAGAACACCAACGCGGACGAGCCGAGCGTCGTCTTCTCCTCCCCACCCGTGAAGCCCGGCTCCTGCTACGTGGTCACCTCACTGGTTCAGACCGCCAACGGCAGCGTGGGGCTGGCGTCGGCGGAGTCGGTGTGTGACAGGGGCGAGTCGCGCGGCCCGGTGGGATGAGTCCCGGCACGGCGGCCGGGATCACCCTTGGGGAGCCGTGATCACCCTGCGGTGCCCGGGATCACCTTGCGGATCCGGGGTCACCCTTCGGGATCGATGCCGCCCGCGTTCCGTCCCGCGTTCCCCGCCTTGTGGTCGAACGTGTCGTTGTCCGCGGCCGCGGTGGAGTCCGACCAGTCGCTCAGCGCCTTGAGCTTCTGCCGGAACACCGCGTTGGGGTCCTTGCCCTGCGCCTCGTTCTGGGCCTCCCGCTGAAGCTGGTCGAGGGACTTGAGGGTGCCGTCCTGGTTGAGGAGTTCCTTCGGCGGCGGAGGCTGCGCCGGGTAGCCCGCGTTGTAGAGGTACTGGATCATGCGGTACTCCTGGATCCCGGCGAAGTTCTGATACTCCTGGGTCGCCCGCTGCTGATTCGCGTTGTCACCGGTCGCCCAGGTGCCGACGCCCTTGCCGAGGGCGAACTTGACGCCTTTCCAGCCGTAGTTGAGGGCCGTGTTGGCAATCGTGATCTCGCCCAGACCGAGCGTCATGATGTCCTTGAAGACGCCTCGCATCGCGGCCTGCTGGGCGTCCATGTCCTTCCCGGCCGCGAGCTCAGCGTCGTACTGGGCCTTGGCCAGGCTGCCGAACGCCTCGGAGACGCGGGAGAACTGCTGCGGATCCTTGCCCCCGCCGCGCACCGCGTCGGCGTCGATCTTCGCCGCGCCCCTGAGGGCCTGATCGCTGAACTGCCCTGCGGCCTGGTCGAACACGTCGGTCGCCGGCTGGCTGTCGGCGAACGTCGTCAGGAACTTCTTGGTGTCGTCCTGACTGAGGTAGAAGGCCGGTGTGATGCCGGGCAGGTCGGTCCAGTTGAGGGGCTTGGTCATGCTCGACGGGTGGCCCTTGGCATCCGCGCCGCGCGCTCCGGTCGCCAGCTCGTGGATGTAGGAGGCGCCCAGATTCGCCATGGACGTCTTCATCGGCCACGGGGTGCCGTCCTTGCCCTTGCCCGCCATGTGCGTCATGGCGTTGAAGGCGAACTGGGCGGCGGCCAGGCTGTGCCGGCCCGGCTGCTCGGTCCCCACCCCGGACCCGGCCTCGATAGCCTTGCCCAGTCCGGCGGCGACGTCGTCCCCTGAGCCGTAGGACTTGGCGTAGTTGAGGAAGAGGTCGTACGTCTTCTTGTAGTCGCCCTGGTGCATGCCGTTCAGCACATCCCGGGCGGCCACGCCGTCCTTCCCGAGCAGGTTGAGTGCGAGTGCCAGGGTGTCGTCGCTGAGGCCGAACTTGGCGGCGTCCGACAGCGAGGCGCCGCGCCAGTCGTGGCCCTCCGGGTCCTTGACGAACTTGTCCAGGCCCAGGTTCTTCGCCGCCGTCTTGATGTACTCGGTCGGGAAGTGCCCGTACTGCATCAGCGCGAGCCGGCCCCAGGCGTCGCCCGGGTACTCCGACGGGCGCAGCATCATCTGGGTGACCTTGTCGAAGCCGGGGGTGGCGAGGAACTGGGCACTGCTGGCCGTGCCGAGCATGCGGCTGAAGGTCTTGAGGTCTTCCTGGGCGGTCCTGCTGCCCGACTGGGCCAGGAACGTCGGCAGTGTGGAGAGCCGGTTGGGGCCCAGGTTCGCGTAGAAGGCGGCCAGCACCTCGGGGTCGTCCTGGTAGCGGGCCAGATCACCGGCGATACGGTGCATCTCCTCCGCGCCCGAACCGTCGACATGGTTGATCCGGTTCATCCGGTCGGCCAGTTCCTTGCCCTTGCGCTGGGCGTCCTGGAGCGAGAGGAAATTGTCCGGCACCTGCACCATCTTGCGGCCGGGATCCGGGTGGTTGCGCTCCATGGCCTGCGCCAGGTCGAAGCGGCGTTTGAGTGCGGGCAGTTGCTGATCCACCCAGTTCCCGATGGCCACCAGCCGGTTCAGGCCGCTGGTGTCCACGCCGAACTGGCCGAACCGCTGGCTCCAGCCGTTGACGCCCTTGAGTACGTGGGCGCCGTTCACCAGGGAGTCGATCATTCCCTTGAGCCGCCCCGGATCGATGCCGCTGAACGTCCCCGACCCGGGCCCACCTGCCGGCGGAGTACTCATCGCCGTGTCCCCCTCGTACGACTCGCTCGGAACAGCCCGTTCACACTGCCTTGCGGTAGGCCCGGGCCTGGGCGGCCGTGACCTGCTTCGGCGTCTGTTTGAGCACCGCGTCCACCGCGTCCACGATGTCCTGGGCCAGGCTGTGCGCTTCGCCCTTGCGGCCCTCGATCTCGGTGGCGAACGTCTTGGCCACCGGCCCCTCCCAGACCCCGCCGCCGCCCATGTCGGACGCGGCCCGGTCCAAGGTGGCGGCGATGTGGCTCTGCTGGGCGGCGACGCTCTGCCGCAGCTGCAGCAGATCCGCGTACAGCGGACTGTTCACCATCTGCTTGTCGGAGTCGTGCTCGCCCATCGCGCCCCCGTCCCTGTCACCCGGCTCCGAAGGTTCACCGGACCCGCCGGTCCCGGCCGCCGCCGGGGCCCGGCGGCCTCGGCGGCACCCACTGATCCTAAGACGAACCGGGCAGCTCAGGCGTGCTGTTGCCGGATTGCTACGCGGCACGGGGAGCGCATCGGTGCACGGGCCGACGAGGGCGCGCGGCCGGGCTCCGGTGCTCACACGGTCGGGGCTCCGGTGCTCAGTTGATGGGCACGAACTGCCGTTGGCCGGTTTTCGGGTCGGGGGCGCCGAGGTACTGCTGACCGATGACGCGGTCGTCCTTGGTTCCCACTTTGCCCTCGAACCCGAAGGGGATGCCCTCGATCGTCACCTTCGCACCCGCCTTGATCTCGGAGGCACTGCCTTGATAGGTGACGGCGCTGACCTGCCCCCGGCTGTGCGCCAGCTTGGTGAAAAGGTCCGCGTCGGGGGGCGGCGGGCCGGACGGGACGCCGGCGTTCAGCAGGACGGAAGCGGGCGGCTCCTGCAACCACTTGCGGGCGGCGGCCTGTTCGTCGGATGCGGCGCCGATCGGCACGTTGACCGTCACCACATTTGCGCCGGTCGCCCCCAGCTTGTAGGAGCCGGAAACCTCTGCGGCCTTGCCGTCCAGCTCGCCGCCGAACTGTCCGTTGAGCTTCCCCTCCACCGTGCGGATCAGGCGGACCGCGGTGATGTTGGTGTTGGGGTCCGGGTTGTTCTTGTCCCGGACCACCTGGATCGTGCCGTTGAAGACCGTCCCGAATTCGGTCTTCACTCCCTCGCCCTTGGTGAACGTCCCCTCCACGATGAACTCCCGGCTCTCCGTCACCGAGGGGGGAAGTCCTGGGATGGTGCTGGTGATTTTGGAGATGTTGTCGCCCATCTTGATGTTGGGCGTCACGTTCCCCCCGCCGATCTCGACGCTCCCCTCCGCCCCCACCGATGCCGTCCTGATGTGTGGCTGGCCGATCCGACCCAGAATCTTCTGAAGCTCCATCGTGGCGACGCCCATGGGGTTCATATCGGGCGCCATTTCCTGCTGACGCAGCATGAAGGCCTGATGGATGTCCGTCTGGAGCCGGTCGGCCTCCGCCTTGTTCTTGAACACCCAGGTGTCGCCGACCTCCAGCTTGACGGCGCCGCTCAGCTCCAGATCGCCTGCCTCGATCTTGGCCCCGGCCTGGCCGTTGTTGATCATCGTGACGCGGTAGGTGCCGTCGCTCATCTGCTCGGTGCGGAAGGCGAAGCCCTGACCGATCTCGAAGATGCCGAGCTGAAGCTTGACGCTGCCCGCGCTCTCGTGGCTGGAGGTCTTGTACGGCACCACCTTGTAGTAGGCCAGGCTCTTCGCCTGCTCCAGCACGTCCGCGGGCAGTCCCTTGAGGGTCTCCAGCACCTCGGGCTTCAGATACAGATACTGCTGTCGCTGCGCCGGTGTCAGACCGGCCCACCACTTGGCGACCGCGTCTTCGCCGGCATCCCGTTTCGGTACGGCGTTGAGATCGACCATGGAGTCGAGCAGGGCGCCCGCATCCAGTTGGGCCCCGAGCGGCGCTGCCCGTGCGACCTGTTCCAGCCGGTCGCACCGGGTACGGATGTCGGCCGCCGTCTGGCGGAGGAACGGATCGATGGAGCCGGGCATCGGCCCGGCGGCCAGCGCCCCTGCCGACATGGAATGCGGAAACAGCTCCACGGGGAAGTCGGTCACGCTCGATGTCCGCGGCAACGGCAGCGGCGCCCCACCCGGCATCTGGAGGGTCATGAGCACCGGGTCGAGTTCCGGGCTGGTGCTCACCTTCTGCGGCGCCACATCGTCGGCGGCCGACTGCAGGATCTGCGTCAGCTGCCGGTGCATGGGCACCATCGAGCCGGCCACCGTGTCCAGGTGCCCGGCCAACTCCCGTACCTTCGCCGGGTCGAGGCCTTGGAACTGTCCCATCAGCGACCCCCTGTACCGGCCGCGGCGGCCTCTTGTTCGAGCAGATCGGCCTGGCTCTCCCAGGTCTGCGCGCTGGTGCGCAGCCCGTTGGCCATGCCCTCCAGCTTGCCCTGGTAGTTGCGCAGCGCTGTTGTGATGCGTTCGGCGTACGGCCCCTGCCACACGCCCTCGGCAGTCGCCTTGGACACTCCTGAACTCAGCGTGGAGCCCAGCGAACCGGCGAGGGTGCGGGCCTGTGCCGCGTGCTGCCGCAGGCGTCCGGCCCGTGCCCGTGCCTGCTCCGGTGTCTCCCCCGGTCTCATCGCCGACATGTTCCCCCCTGTTTCGTTCTCGAACAGCGGCCGATGATGGTGTCGTCCCGTCCCGATGGTAGGACGAAACTTCAGCCGTCGGACGAAGCTTCGATCTTAGGTCGAACTGTCCAGGTCGAGCGCGCTGTTGCATGATTGCTACGCAGTGCAGAGCACATCAGTGCAATGGCCGACGAATCTGGGACGTGCACGGGAACACGGAACGGACACCGGCCGACCCCGGGGGAGAGCTCATATGGAACTGCGGCTTACCGCCGCCGACGCCGCGGGAGGGCGGCGTACGGATCTGCTGGTGGATGTCGAGCCCGACGCCGCCGTCGGGACCGTCGCGCGGGAGGTCGCCCGGCAGCTGGGCGGCAGCGCCCCGGGCAGCGGACTCCCGGGCGGCGGCGCCGGGGGCGGCGGCATCGGGGCGGGAGGCGACCTCGCCGCGGGTGGCAACGGCGGTGCGGGAGGCGACAACGGTGCGCCCGCCCTGTACGTCAACGGCTACGCCCTCGACCCCGACATCCCGGTGGCCGCCTCCCCCGTACGGGACGGCGCGACGGTCTCCGTGGGAGCGCCCGGCGCCTGCCCGGGCCCTGAGGCGCAGGGCACCGTGGAAGTGCGGGTGGTGGGCGGTCCGGACGCCGGCCGGGTGTACCGGCTGGGCCCGGGCGTCGCCGTCGTCGGCAGCGGACCCGAGGCGTGGGTACGGCTGGCGGACAGCACGCTGCCCAGCTCGGCCTGTGAGATCGATGTGGCTGTCGACGGCACCGTGACCGTCAAGCCGGCCTTCGGCAGCAGTGTCACGATGGACGGCCGGCAGCTGGAGCAGCCGAAGATGTGGCGGCAGCGCGGCGTCATCGCTGCCGGGCACTCGCTGTTCGAGCTGCGCGAGCCCACCTTCCCCGACGCCGCGCTCAAGCCCTCGCAGGACGGTACGGGGCTGGACTACAACCGGCCGCCGCGGATCAAGCCGTCCGATCGCAAGACGAAGTTCCAACTCCCCTCCCGGCCCACGCAGTCGGAGAACCGGCCGCTGCCGTGGGCGGTCGCGCTCGCACCTCTGGTGGCTGCCATCGCAATGGTGGTGCTGCTGGGCAGCGCCATCTATCTGATCATGGCGGTGCTGACCCCGGTCACACTCGTCGCCAACCACTTCTACGACCGCCGGCACGGCAGAAGGTCCCACCGCCGTAAGCGCCGCGAATACGAGCAGCACAAGGTCTCCATCGAATTCCAGGCGCGCAAGGCGATGGCCGAGGAGACGGCGGCGCGCCGGCTGGCCTGCCCGGACCCGGCCGAGCTGTACGCCGTCGCCACCGGGCCAGGGCAGCGGCTGTGGGAACGGCGGCTGGAGGACGACGACTTCGGCGTGCTGCGCGTCGGCACCGGCACGCTGCCCTCCGAGGTGGAGGTGAACGACCCCAACCAGCAGGAACACCGCCGTACCGAGCCGCGGATGCTGACGGACGTCCCGGTGGGCGTTCCGCTGCGTACCCACGGCATCCTCGGCGTGGCGGGCCGCGGTGAGCTGCCCCGCGCGGTCGGGCGCTGGCTGGTCGCGCAGGCGTCGGTGCTGCACAGCCCGGCGGACCTCAGCATCTGTGTGCTGACCGATCCGTCGGGCCGCGAGTGCTGGGAGTGGGTGCGGTGGCTGCCGCACGCCCGCGGCCGCGAGGGCCACGGCGCGGTGGCGCTGCTGGGCACCGAGATGGAGAGCGTGGCCCGCCGGATCAGCGAACTGCTGGCACTGCTCGGCGCACGCCAGGAGGCCGCGGGCGAACGGCGTCCTGGCGCCGAGGACCAGTGGCGCGGCCCGTCCATGCTCGTCGTCCTCGACGGCTCCCGCAGGCTGCGCGCGCTGCCCGGGCTGACCCAGCTGCTGCGTGAGGGGCCCCGCTTCGGTATCCACCTGGTGTGTCTGGACGCGGACCGCGGGCTGCTGCCCGAGGAGTGCCGGGCGCTGGTGGAGGAGGACCACTTCGGGCTGTTGCAGGTGTCGCAGTTCGGTGAGAACCCGGTGCAGTCCGTACGGCCGGACTGTGTGCCACCCGTCTGGTGCGAGTCCGTAGCCCGCGCCATGGCGCCGGTCCGCGATGTGAGCGAGAAGGAGGCCGGCGCCCTGCCGGACTCCTGCCGGCTGCTGGACCTGCTGGGCCTGGAGCCGCCGTCGGCCGCCGCGATCACGGCGCGCTGGGCGGCGGGCGGCCGGTCGACCGCCGCCGTGGTGGGTGCCTCCTTCGACGGGCCGTTCACCATCGATCTCGTACGGGACGGGCCGCACGGGCTGGTCGCCGGCACCACCGGATCCGGTAAGTCCGAGCTGCTGCAGACGCTGGTGGCGTCGCTGGCGGTGACCAACCGGCCGGACGCGATGAACTTCGTACTGGTCGACTACAAGGGCGGCGCGGCGTTCAAGGGCTGCGAGCAACTGCCGCACACCGTCGGCATGGTGACCGACCTCGACTCCCATCTGGTGAAGCGGGCGCTGGTCTCCCTCGACGCGGAGGTACGCCGCCGCGAGCGGATCCTGGAGCCGGTCGGCGCCAAGGACATCGAGGCGTACGAGCGTGCCACCCGCCGGGACCCGTCCCTGGCGCCGCTGCCCCGGCTGCTGATCGTCGTCGACGAGTTCGCCTCGATGGCCCGGGAGCTGCCGGACTTCGTCACCGGTCTGGTCAACATCGCCCAGCGGGGCCGCTCCCTGGGCATCCATCTGATCCTCGCCACCCAGCGGCCCAGCGGTGTGGTCTCGCCCGAGATCCGGGCCAACACCAACCTGCGGATCGCGCTGCGGATGACCGACAACTCCGAGAGCCAGGACGTCATCGACGCGCCCGACTCGGCGTACATCTCCAAGAGCACACCGGGGCGGGCGCTGGTGCGGCTGGGCGCCTCCTCGCTGTTGCCGTTCCAGTCGGGCCGCGTCGGCGGGCGCAGGCCGCAGACGGCCGCCGAGCACAGCAGCGATCCGTGGGCCGTGCCGGTGGCGTGGCAGGATCTGGGCCTGCCCGCGCCCACCCGGCCCAAGCAGCAGGGCCGCCCGGACGACGATCCGCTGACGGACCTGGCGCTGCTGGTCGAGGCCGTCGGGGAGAGCGCAGCCGCGCTGCCGTGCGAGGAGCCGTACCGGCCCTGGCTGGAGCCGCTGTCCGACCTGGTGACGGTGGCCGAGGTGCCCCGCCCGACGGGCGGCCGCCGCGACGATGTGCCGCCCGCCGTGTTCGGCGTCACCGACGTACCGGCGCGGCAGGCCCGCGAGGCGCTGACCCTGGATCTGGTGGACGGCGACCATCTGCTGCTGGTCGGTGGGCCGCGCTCGGGCCGTTCGACGGCGCTGCGGACCATCGCCGCCTCGCTGGCCGATGTCGCCTCCCCGGCCGATGTCCATCTGTACGGCGTGGACTGCGGCTCCAACGCGCTGGTGCCGCTCTCCGTGCTGCCGCACTGCGGCGCGGTCGTCACCCGGGACCAGACCGACCGGCTCACCCGGCTGCTGGCCAGGCTCCAGGCCGAGATCGCCCGCCGCCAGCAGATCCTGGCCCGGGCGGGCGCCGCGAGCGTCGCCGAACAGCGCGCCTCCGCCGTCTCCCCCGAGGAACGGCTGCCGTGGCTGGTGCTGCTGCTCGACGGCTGGGAGAGCTACACCGCCACCTTCGAGCCGTACGACTACGGCAAGCTCATCGACGCCATGAACCAGCTGTTCCGCGAGGGGCCCTCCGTCGGCCTGCGGGTGGTGATGACCGCGGGGCGCAGCGGCCTGTCGGGCGTCGTCTCGTCCTCCTTCGGCGACCGGCTCATCCTGCGGCTGGCCGACCACAACGACTACACCACGGCCGGTATGACGCCCCGGGACGTGCCCTCCCACCTTCCGCCGGGCCGCGCCCTGCGACCCGGGGACGACGGGGTGCTGGAGAGTCAGATCGCGCTGCTGGACGCCGACCCCTCCGGCCAGGCGCAGGTGGGTGCCATCCGGCGTATCGCCGAGCGGGCCGCCTCGGTGCACGGCCGCCCGCCGCGCGCCCTGCGCCCGATGCGGGTGGACGCCCTCCCGGGGCGCGCCACGACGAGCGAGGCCCTGGCGCTGGACCCGGAGTTCACCCCGCCGTCCCCGCTGTGGGCGCTGGTGGGCGTGGGCGGCGACGAACTCGCCCCGATCGGCGTGGATCTGGGCCAGCACGGTCCCGGCTTCGTCATCGCGGGCCCGCCCAAGTCGGGCCGCTCCACTACGGTGTGCGCGGCGGCCCGGTCACTGCTGCGCGCGGGCCTGCCCCTCGTCGTCGTCACCCCGAAGCGCTCGCCACTGCGCGAACTGGCGGACGAACCGGGGGTGCTGGGCGTGGTACGGGAGACGGGTGACGCGGCCCCGTTGCAGGCGCTGCTGGACCGGGCCGCCGAGGGAGGCCGGTACGCGGTGGTCGTCGACGACGCCGAGCTGGTGTACGACACACCGCTGGACTCCGTGCTGGAAGCGGTGGTGCGCAGCGGGGTGGACGGCGGCCACGGTCTGGTGGCGGCCGGCACCACGGACTCGCTGACCTCGCAGTACCGCGGTTTCGTCAAGGAAGCCCGGCGCGCCCGCAGCGGGCTGCTGCTCTCGCCGCAGAACAACTCGGAAGGCGAGCTGTTCAACATCCGGCTGCCCCGCGCGACGGCCTCCGGCGTGACAGGGCGCGGGCTGCTGGTGCTCAGCGGCGACATGATGCCGGTGCAGGCCGTCACGGACGAGTGAGCCCCGGGGGTCGCATCCCGCACGCGGGATGCGACCCTCGTACGCCCCCGGCCGCCCCCCTGCACATGGTGCCCGCACACGCGGACGGGCCGCAGCCGAAGTGGCTGCGGCCCGTCCGTGCTGGATCGGTCAGCGGTGGATCAGTTGGTGGCGTGGTCGATGTTGTCCGCGTTGGTCCGGGCGGCACGTCCGGCCTCCCGCAGCGTCTCCACGAACTTGTCGAACGTCGGCTTCAGCCCCTCCCACTCGGTACGGAACTGCTGCGCCTTGCCACCGGTCCAGTAGCCCCCACTGTCGTTGCAGGCGCTCTGCAGGCTGGTGATCAGCCCGGACAGCGTGTTGGCGTCACCGTCGAACTTCCCCGCCAGCTCCCGCAGTCGCGCAAGGTCGGCACCGTTCATTCCCATAAGGAACCCTCCCCGTTTTCCGGCATTGACACGTCTTGCAGCACGGTAACGCACTTCACGTCCCCGCTGGACCCCTTCATGTCACAGGCCGTCAACAGCCTCCTACGCGGACCGGTGGTGCCGCCGCGGCAACACCCTCCGTCATACACGGGGAAGCTACTGCCGGTCGGCATGGTGCACCGCCCACCACTCCCTCGGTCACGCTCCGCACGCACCGATCACACAGAGCACTCACCAGTGACCGATTTGAAAAATGTGAGGTAAATCACAACGAATGAGGTGATTTATTCCGTTTCGTGGTCACTCGGGGTAGGTGGTGGGCGGTCTTGGCCGTTCCGCCGCAGGCGCTCCAAGGAAGGAGGACGACCATGGCAGCACCTACGCCCGGTACCACCATGGAGCACCACCCCGACCTGGTGGAGATGCGTGCTCGGTACGAGAAAGCCGGGTCCACGCCGGTCGCACAGATCGTGGAGGGGCTGACCTTCCTCACCGGTCTCTACATCGCGATCTCACCGTGGGTGGTCGGATTCAACGGTTCGACCGCCCTGACGACGAGCAACCTCATCGTCGGTCTGGCGTTCGCGGTGCTCGCCCTCGGATTCGGTTCCGCTTACGAGCGGACGCATCTGCTGGGCTGGACCGCGCCGCTGCTCGGAGTCTGGGTGATCATCTCGCAGTGGGTGATCAAGGGGGCTCCGGACACGGCGCAGATCGTGGTCAACAATGTGGTCGCGGGAGGTGTGGCAGCCGTCTGCGGACTCGCGGTCATGGGGTTGGCGATCATGGGCAAACGGAAGACATGACGCCCAGCGCCTGACGCGCGGACGCAGGACACGAACAGAGCCAACAGAAGATGACGCGCGGGATCCGACGCGCGTACGGACGGGCGGAGCGGTCTGAGATGCGACCGCGCCGCCCGCTTCGTGTGCGCCCCCGCGATGCTCCCGCGACGCCTCGCCTCGTATGCGGCTCCCGCGACGCCTCATCGCGCTCAAGGCTCGCGGCGCACCGCCCCGTGACGCGCCCCGTACGCCAGCTCCCGGCCCGCGGCGCGCGCGTGCCCCGGCCCGCACACCCGCCGCCGGATGGCCCCCAGGGGGTGCGGCCCGCGCCGAGCTGGGATTGGCTTGAGTGGTGAGGGCCGCTGCCCGCGCCCGGGGTGCAGCCCCGGCGGCTCGGCGACCCGGCACGGCCGCCGACACGGCTGGCACGGCAATCAGGCGGTAGGCCGTCGATCGGCACACGGGCAGTCAAGGAGGCGTCCGACGGGCCATGGGCATGGGCACGGCGCAGCGGATCGACGCCTTTCAGCAGCGGCACAGCTGGGCGGGTCTGCCCCTCGCCGTCGTCTACAAGATCTTCGACGACCAGGCCCTCTATCTGATCGCCCTGCTCACTTACTACACCTTCCTGTCGATCTTCCCCGCGCTGCTGCTGTTCGTCTCCGGGCTCGGGTTCTTCCTCGAGGACAATCCGGAGCTCCAGCGGCGGCTGCTGAACTCGGTGCTCGCCGAGTTCCCGGTGCTCGGCGAGCAGCTGCGGGGGCGGGTCCACGCGTTCCGCAGCAACGGCATCGCCCTCGCGGTCGGTGTGGCGGGAAGTCTCTACGGCAGCCTGGGAGTCGCGCAGGCCGCGCAGTACAGCCTCAACAAGATCTGGGCGGTGCCCCGGTACCAGCGGCACGATCCCTTCAAGTCGCGGCTGAAGGGGATGCTGTTCCTGATGACGGTGGCGTGCGGGTTGTCCGTGACGCTGCTGCTCTCGCTCGCCACCTCGGAGTCCCGGGCGTTCGGCACGGACCTGGGCACCGGGCTGCGCGCGACGATCACCCTGGTGGCGGTGGCCGTAAACGCCGGTCTGCTGCTGGCCACCTTCACCTTCCTCACCCACCACCAGGTGGCGCTGCGCCGGCTGTGGGCCGAGTCCCTCGGTGGTGCCTGCGCATGGCAGCTGCTGCAATGGGCCGGCGGGTACTACGCCACCAATGTGCTGCGCGGCGCGAGCACGACGTACGGGATGTTCGGGATCGTGCTCGGTCTGCTCGGCTGGATCTATCTGGGCGCGCTGATCTTCGTGGTGGCGGCCGAGGTGAGCGTGGTGCGGGCCCATCGGCTGTGGCCCCGCAGTCTGCTGGCGCCGTTCACCGACCGGGTGTGGCTGAACTGGGCCGACCGTAAGGCGTACGCCTCCTATGCCACCACGGAGACGTTCAAGGGCTTCCAGACCGTCACCGTGGAGTTCCTCCAGCGGCCGCCCCCGGGCGCCCCGCCCGCCGAAGACCCGCCCCCGGGAGATCCGCCCCCCGAGGATCCCGCAGCGGAACGGCAGGATCGGGGCTGACGGTCACCTCGGGCGGCGGGAGCCGGAGCGGAAGCCGACCATGCGCCAGATCCGGATCTCGCGTACCAGGCCCGGGAGTTCGCGCAGGAACATCGCCAGGCCGAGTACGCCGATCGCCGTCATCTGGCCGATCAGTACGCGTCTGGCCCGGCAGGGCCGGTGCCGGTGCCGGGCCGGCCGGTGGGTGTTGCGTGAGAGGGGGTGTCGCCGCATGGCAGGTCTCAACTCCTCAGCCTGGCGGAATGCTGGGCATGATCTTCATGATGGCGTTGTGCTTCTTCCAGTGGATGCCCGTGGAGCGCCGGGCGTCGGCAGTGCCGTCCTCGTGGTGGCCCGGCTGGCGGTTGTACAGACCCTTGTTGCCCTGGTGCATGCCCCGGACGTGATTGGGGGTGTCCGGCTTCACCTGCGGTTTTCCGACGCGGATCCGGCCCATGGCGTCCTCCTTACTGTTCGGTCAGTTCGGCGAAGAACCGGTCGAGCGCGGGCCACACCCGGCTGCCGCCGGACAGGCCCCGCCACTCCCGGCGGACGACGGCCACCATGCGGAAGCAGTCGTCGACCGGGACGATCCAGTGCTGTTCGCGGCCCTGGACGGTGTTGACGAGCAGCGCCTCGACACCGGCCGCCAGGGTGGCCAGCTCGGGGCAGCGCTCGACGGTCTCGTGCCACGCCCCGGGGTCGACCTCCCACCGGGCAGCACCTGCGGGCCCCGGGTAGTGGGCGCGTACGCTCCCGTCGGCGTACGGCACGAAGAACGCGAGCCCGACCGGGACGCCCAGCGGCGCGGTCGGCACCGGGGCCAGGCGCCGACGGCGGTGCGGGATCAGCCGGTAGCGGCCCGCACCGGCGGCCTCCCGTACGAACAGCAGCGAGCAGGGCCGGCAGGCGCACAGCACCTGCTCCCCCGTGGTCTCCAGCAGATGCCGATGGTCGGCCGGTACGGGGGCGGCGCACAGATCGCAGCGTTCCGCGTCCTCCGCCGGGGGCGGCTCGGCAGCCCGGCGCATCACGCGGGCGAGGGCGCCGGGGCTCATGCCGTCCCCGCGGCCGGTGCGGCGGTGGGCAGCAGCGACTCCAGCGGTACGAAAGCCGGGGCCGGCTCGTCCGCCACCCGGCGGACCTCGGTGAGTTCTGGTGCCGCGGCCAGTACGGCCTCGCGCACGGCTTCCTCGATGCCGGACGCGGAGCCTCCGCACCCCTTCGTGGTGAGCCGGACGGTGGCCACTCCCCCGTCGACGCCCACGAGTTCGACGGTGGCGCCGCGCTCGCGCAGTACCTCCGCGATGCGGTCGACGGCGGTGGCGACGCGGCGCCCGACCGGCTCGGGGTGCAGTTCGTGCAGCACCAGGAGGTGGCCCACGAGCTGGTCGTCGGCCAGCCGCCCGGTCAGTTCGGGACCGGCGAGGTCACGGATCCGCGCCAGGGCCTCGCCGTACAGCTCCGTCAGTCCGCGTACGGCCTCCAGGGCGGCATCGGCGGTCGGACCGGTCATCTTCTCGACGCGTTCGAGGAGTTCGTCGAGGCGGAGCAGACGCTCTTCGACGTCCGCGTCCGCCAGCCGGGAAGCATCAGCCATGGCCCGCTCCCGTCCCGGCGCCCGCGCCCCCGCCCGCGCCGAACATCGGGGAGTGGAGCTGTTGGAGCTCCTTGTCCTTGCCGAGGTACATATGGACACCGCAGGGCAGGCAGGGGTCGAAGCTGCGGACGGTGCGCATGATGTCGATGCCCTTGAAGTTGTCCGGGTCGTTCTCCTCGAAGATCGGCTGGCCCTGTACGGCGTCCTCGTACGGGCCGGGGTTGCCGTAGCTGTCCCGGGGGCTGGCGTTCCAGGGGGTGGGCGGGTACGGGTGGTAGTTGGCGATCTTCTTGTCCTTGATCACCAGATGGTGCGAGAGCACCCCGCGTACCGCCTCGTGGAAGCCGCAGCCGATCGCCTCGTCCGGCAGCTCGTAGTCGCTGAAGATCTTGGTGTCGCCCGCCCGGACCAGGCTCAGCGCCCGGTCGACGAACTCCAGCGCCATGGCCGCCGAATACGCGACGAAGTACGGGCGGGCCCGGTCACGTTCGATCGTGTTCGACCATTTCGGGATCTCCCACTCGAAGGTCATCTCCGGCAGCTGCTCGCTCCTGGGCAGCGAGATCCGCACGCTGTGCCCGGTGGCCTTGATGTACGGCGTCTCCACCAGGCCGTTCAGCGCCGTCGACCAGAGCCGGGCCAGCGGACCACCACCCGTGTCCAGCGCGAGGTGCTGCCCGCTCTGCGCGTCGTACCAGCGCGGGCTCATCACCCAGCTGTAGTTGCCCTCGAAGTCGCGTTTCTGCGGCACCGGAACGGTCGTCTGGTTCCACGGGTGGCGCATGTCGACGGGGTTGCCGAGCGGGTCGTGGGTGACGAACGGCTCCTCGTTCACCCAGTCCTCGTAGAAGGAGCTGCCCAGCAGGATGCGCATGCCCAGATTGATGTCGACGAGGTTGTTGGTGACCAGTTCGCCGTCCACGATCACGCCGGGGGTGACGAACATCTGCTTGCCCCAGCTGCCCATGTTCTCGTACCGGTAGTCGCACGCCTGGTAGTTCTGCCAGGCGCCCCAGCAGCCGAGCATGATGCGGCGGCGGCCCACTTCCTCGTAGCCGGGCAGCGCCTCGTAGAAGAAGTCGAAGACGTCGTCGTTCATGCTGACGGACTTCTTGACGAAGTCGAGGGTGCGCATCAGCCGGGAGAGGTAGTCGGTGAAGGTGGTGGGCGACGGCATCGTGCCCACTCCGCCCGGATAGAGGGTGGAGGGGTGCACATGGCGGCCCTCCATGAGGCAGAACATCTCCCGGGTGATCCGGCTGACCCGCAACGCCTCCTTGTAGACGGCGCCTTCGAACGGGTTGAAGGCACGCATGATGTCGGCGATGGTGCGGTAGCCGTGGACATGGCCGTGCGGCGCCTCGGTCCGCTCGGCCTTGGCGAGGACGCCGGGGTTGGTGGCCCGGACCATCGCCTCGCAGAAGTCCACGAAGACCAGGTTGTCCTGGAAGATGGTGTGGTCGAACAGGTACTCGGCGGCCTCACCGAGGTTGGTGATGTGCTCGGCGAGCGGCGGCGGCTTGACGCCGTAGGCCATCTGCTGCGCGTAGTTGGAGCAGGTGGTGTGGTTGTCACCGCAGATGCCGCAGATACGGCTGGTGATGAAGCCGGCGTCCCGCGGGTCCTTCCCCCTCATGAACACCGAGTAGCCCCGGAACAGCGACGAGGTGCTGCGGCACTCGGTCACCTCGCGGTTGGCGAAGTCGATCTTCGTATAGATGCCGAGGTTGCCGATGATCCGGGTGATCGGGTCCCAGGACATGTCGACCACCTGCGGGGTCCTACGCCCCGCCATGGCCCGGTCCGCGGTTGCCGTCATATCAGTCCTTACCTGGTCGGTGCCGTCGATGGGCCGGGGGCGGACCCGGGGTGCCGAGGGCCGGGTCCGGCGTGGGTGCCGCTGGGTCAGGGGCGCCAGTGGGGGTCGTAACCGCTGGTCAGCGCCGACTCGTTGTGGCGCCACCTGGGCTCCTGGTTCACGGCGATGTTGGTGAGGCCGCGCAGCCGCCGGATGAACGCGCCGTAGGGCCGGATCAGGATGGAGGAGAGGCTGCCGCCGGTGGGCTCGTCCATGAACGGCATGAACGCGTCGGGGAAGCCTGGCATCGTGCAGCCGATGCAGACGCCGCCCACGTTCGGGCAGCCGCCGACGCCCGCCATCCAGCCGCGCTTGGGCACGTTGCAGTTGACCACCGGGCCCCAGCAGCCCACCTTCACCTGGCACTTGGGCGAGTTGTAGTCCTTGGCGAAGTCGCCCTGCTCGTAGTAGGCGGCCCGGTCGCAGCCCTCGTGCACGGTCTTCCCGAACAGCCACTGCGGCCGCAGCATGTGGTCGAGCGGAGGCGGCGGCGCGGCACCGGCGGCGTGGTACAGCACCCAGGTCAGGGTCTCCATGAAGTTCTCCGGCTGGATCGGGCAGCCCGGCACGTTGACGACCGGCAGCGCACCCTGCGATTTGAAGTCCCAGCCGAGGTAGTCGGCCAGCCCCATGGAGCCGGTGGGGTTCCCCGCCATCGCGTGGATGCCGCCGTACGCCGCGCAGGTGCCGGCCGCGACGACCGCCCAGGCGCGCGGCGCCAGCCGGTCCAGCCACCAGTTGAGGGGCAGCGGCTCGCCCGTCTCCTCGTCGTTGCCGAACGAGGTCCAGTAGCCGTCGCCCTCGATGATGTTCTGGTTGGGGACGGAACCCTCGATGACGAGGATGAACGGATTCCGCGACTCGCCGCGGGCCGCGGCCCGGAACGGGGCCAGGAACTCCTCGCCGCCGAGGGTGGGCGAGAGCACCTTGTTGTAGAGGTTGACCCTGGGCAGTCCGGGGACGAGGCCCTGGATGATGTCCTCGACGGCGGGCTGGCCCGAGGCCGTCATCGAGACGGTGTCGCCGTCGCAGCTCATCCCCTCCGAGATCCACAGGATGTCGACCTCCGCGAAGCCACTGCGTTCGTCGGCGCTGCTCGGGTGCTCGCCGGCCAGTGTCGTACCGCTCTCGATGGTCATGTCCGCGGCCTCCCTTGCAGCCGGTCACGCATACGGTCGTAGACGGTGGCCACCGGCGCCGCCATCGCGAGGGCGGGCGGCTGGTCGGGGGCGTGCGGATGCGGCCGGGTCGGGGCGGTCTGTTTGGCCTTCTCCAGGGAGCGGCCGAGCTCGTCCAGGGTCTGCTGGTCGAGGGCGGCACGCAGCTTCGGGAACATCAGCCCCTCTTCCTCGGCCACGTGCTCCTCGATCTCCCGCTGGAGCTCGGCCATCAGCGTGTCGGTCCGCTCCTGGACCCGCTGGTCGCCCTCCCCGCCGAGGTGTCCGTCCGGGTAGGTGTCGCTGTGCCGGTCGGCTGTCGGCAACCGGTCCAGCGCGAACAGGGTCTTCTTCACCCCCATGTGCTCGGCCAGGTGCTCATCGACGTCCTGCTGACCGTCCGGCAGCACCTTCCTGGCCAGCGGATAGACCATCAGCTCCTCCAGCGCGGCGTGCTTGGACAGCTCCCTGATCAGGGTCTCGACCACGGCGCGGCGCTGGCGTGCGGAGGCGGCGGCGTGGTAGTCGCGGAAGAGCTGCTCCACCATCCGGTGGTCATGCTCCAACACGTCGATGGCGTCCATCGGGCCTCTCCTCCTGGTGGCAACCGGCCAGCGGCCGCACCTCGTCCGGACGGAAGTAGTGGAAGCGGCCGTACCAGCCGTGCAGTTCGGCGGCGGGATCGTCGTCCAGCGTGACGGCCACCTGCACGCCGCCGTCCACGTCGTGGAAGACACCGGCGACCCGCGCGGTGCGGTCCACCAGGAACATGTCGTGCGCGTCGGCGCCCCGGCCCCTGGGGCACAGCCGCACCCGGTGGCCGCTCCGCACCGCGACACCGTCGACCAGCACACTGTCCGTCGCCGGTGCCACCCCCTCGTCCCCGCCCTCCTGCCACCAGGGCACGGGGCGCGCCGGTACGGAGTCATGGGGCGCGGGCCCGGCGGGTTCCAGGGACCGGATCGCGCCGTGCAGCCGGGCGAAGACCTCCGGTGGCATGTTCTCGACCTGGTCGAGGATGGCGGCGGCACGCGGGTCGGTGGCCCGCGCCTCCCGCTTCTCCTCGTCCGTCAGCAGCAGGGTGCGCAGCGAGAGGATCTCGTCGATCTCGGCGGCATCGTGCAGATCGCCGGGGCTCTCCGGCGCGACCCGCGGATGGTCGCCGAGCAGGATCGGCGAGGAGAACATCGTCCGCCGCCCGTCCCCGGCCCCGGCCAGCACGGGGAAGGTGTGCCGGTTGTCGCAGCCCGACACATACGCCCGTGCATGGGCGGGTGGGTCGGTCAGGGAGACGAACTCCAGGCCGTCGCCGCCCAGCAGGGTATGGGTGGCGAGCAGCGCACCGCGCAGGGCCGCTTCGCGGGGTGCGTGGGCGGGGACGGAGTCGTCGGTGTTCTCCGTACGAACGGTCAAACGGTGCAGCCCGCCGGGGCCGGCGAGGCGTTCGGCGTGCACGGTGGTGCGGGCGCGTACCGGATCGCGGTGGCGCACGGTGCGGGCTGCGGTGCCGTTCCGGGTGGGCAGCGGGGCGGTGTCCGTGCCGCCGGGCGCACCGACCGGGTACGTACGCTCCCCCGCCGGCAGATCGGCCAGCGGGACCTCGATGTCCGTCTCGCGCGGTACCGCTTCCTCGAAGGAGAGGTGCAGCTCGCCGTCCAGGTCCAGCGCTTCGACGGTCTCCCAGCTGTCGCCGCCGGTGCGCCGCTGCACGCTCTTGTGCTGCGCCTGGAGGTACCGCACCCGCACGCGCAGCACAGCCTCGGGCGCCGCCTCGAACAGACATACGGTCTGCTGGTACCAGGACTCGGCGGCACCGGAGACCCCGGGCCTTCCGGCCCCGCAGGCCCCGTTCGCCTCGGCCCAGGCGCGCGGAGCGAGGACGCCGAACTGCCAGCGCACCCGGTTCTTCGGCGAGCTGCGGCGGTACGGGTAGAGCAGATAGCCCTCGTAACAGACGGCGTCGGCGACGGCACGGAGCTGCGCGAAGTCCGCGTCCACGGGGTCGTCTGCGGGCTCGTTCGCGGCGTCGTTCGCGGACTCGTCGGCGTGCTCGTACGCGGACCCGTTCGCGGGGTCGTTCACGGACCCGTGCGCGGGCTCGTTCGCCGACTCGTACGCGGACGCGTGCGCGGGCTCGTACGCGGAGTCGTCGGCTGTCTCGTTCGCCGGCTCGTGCACGCACCCGTTCGCGGACGCGTCAGCAGGCGGTGCACAGCACTCCGCCCGTGCCGGATCGGTCTGAGCCGGATCGTCCACTCGCACGCCTCCCGGGCCACCGGCGCCACCGCGCCGTCGCACACACCGACGTCCATATTTGCACCAGTTTTTAAGGTTTGCCCATTCTGCGACTGTCGGTGTGGCGTGAGCGGGTCCGCGGAGTGCGCTCAGTCCTTGACCTTGCCGCGGCCGGAGAGCGCGTCTCGGGTGCGGTCCACGAGGCCGATGCCCGGGGCGACCAGCTTGACGGCCGGAGGCTTGTGGGGGCTTGCGGGGTGCGGACGGGTGGGAGCGTGCTTTTTGACGCGCCGGACCTTGTCACCGAGTTCGGCGAGCACCGGCTGCGGCAGGGCCTCGTCGAGCCGGGGGAAGAGATTGCCCTCCTGGTCCCTCACATGGGTGCGGATCTCCTGGATCAGGCTGGTCAGGATGTGGTCGAATGCCGGATCCTCGCCGCCCAGGCCCTCAAGATCCTTCAGCAGCCGCTCGGTGCCCTCGTTGTCCGCCAGCTCCTTGGCCGCGAGGGCCTCCCCGCCGACCACGTGGGAGCGTACGGCCGGGTAGAGGTATTCCTCTTCCGCGACGGAGTGCCGTACCAGCGCGATCGTGGCCTGGTCGGCGTACTGCTTGCGCTTTTCGTGGACGGGTGGCAGAGCCTCGATCTTGGCGAAGAGCTCCTCCACTTCGCGGTGGTCGGCGGTGAGTTCCTCGATGACCGTTCCACCGTGTCCCATGGCGTCTCCTCCCGGGCGGGCAGCTGTTCCGCGGCTCGCCGCCACCGGGTCCCCACCGGGCGCACCCGCCTAACCTCCGGCGCCGCCGACCGGACATGCGGGAGGAAAGGCGTTTAGCGGACAGCGGTCATGGAACCCGGTGACGCGTGTGGCTCCTGAGACCGCCAGGGGTGTACGCCCCGCAAGGCGATTCCGAACTGCTGGTCGAAGCGCTGGCCGACGCGGCCGTACCGCGCGGCGCACGGATGCTGGACATCTGCACCGGCACCGGCGTGGTCGCCCTCGCCGGTGCGCGGCTGGGAGCCCGCCAGGTGCACGCCGTGGACCTCTCGGCCCGCGCCGCACTGGCCACGGCCTGGAACGCCCGGCTGCGCGGACTGCCCGTACGGGCACACCGCGGTGACTTCATGGCAGCCGCCCGGGGCCGCTTCGACGTCGTGACGGCCAACCCCCCGTATGTGCCGCACATGGGGACGGGCGGCGATGCCGGACGCCGGGCCCGCGCCTGGAACGCCGGGCGGGACGGGCGCAAGGTGCTGGACCGGATCTGCGAGGCCGCGCCCGGGCTGCTCGCCGACAACGGCGTCCTGCTCGTGGTGCACTCCGCGGTGAGCGACCCCCCGCGCACCCTGGACCTGCTGCACCGGGCGGGGCTGAAGGCGGCGGTGACCGCGCGCCGCACCCAGCCCTTCGGCCCGGTGCTGCGCGAGCGGGCGCACTGGCTGGAGCAGCAGCAACTGATCGCTCCCGGACAACGACACGAGGAACTGGTGGTCATCCGTGCCGACCTCACCCGCTGAGGAGAACCAGCCGCGCCGCGACCGACGGCGCGTGACGCTGGAGCAGGGCGGGCCGATGCTGGTGGAGGGCCCCGTGGAGGTCCGCCTCGACGACGGGCGGACACTCACCTCGGACCGCTTCACGGTGGCCCTGTGCACCTGCCGCCGCAGCCGCACCTACCCCTGGTGCGACACCAGCCACCGCCGCCGCGCCCGTCCCCGCCCCGGTTCCCGGACGCGGGACGCCCAGGAGCCGACGGACCGGCAGGACGGGCAGGGTCGGCAGGACCAGGCGGGCAGGGAGGACATGGGGCACAGGCGGGAACCTCGCCGCTGACCTCACCGGAGCCGCTGACCTCACCGGAAGCTCAGGGCAGCGGCCGGAGGCTCAAGGCAGCGGGGTGCCGCCTGTCGCGTTGAGGATCTCCGCCGTCACATAGTTGGCGTCCTCCGAGGCGAGGAAGACGTAGCCCGGCGCCATCTCGGCGGGCTGCG
Source organism: Streptomyces sp. CA-250714 (assembly GCF_050936705.1). Classification (NCBI taxonomy): domain Bacteria; kingdom Bacillati; phylum Actinomycetota; class Actinomycetes; order Kitasatosporales; family Streptomycetaceae; genus Streptomyces; species Streptomyces sp. CA-250714. The sequence continues at coordinate 1,535,782 of NZ_JBNJMI010000001.1, forward strand.
CGGGCCGTTGCAGCAGGCTCTTCGCGCCGAATTCGGAGGTGTCCGGCAGCGTCGAGGGGATCAGCGGCGTCCATACAGGGCCGGGCGCCACCGCGTTGACGCGGATGCCCCGCTCGGCCAGGTTCTGCGCGAGGCCCTGGGTGAAGGTGACGATGGCGCCCTTGGTCATGGCGTAGTCGAGCAGATACGGCTTGGGCTGATACGCCTGTACCGAGGTGCTGTTGATGATGCAGCCGCCCTCCGGGATGTGGGCGAGCGCCATCTTGGTGATCCAGAACATCCCGTAGAGGTTGGTGCGCACCACCCGGTCGAACTGCTCGGTGCTGATGTCGTCGATACCGCCGGACTGCGCCATCTGGAAGGCCGCGTTGTTGACGAGTACGTCGATCCCGCCGAACTCCCCCGCCGCCCGGTCCACCAGGCGGCGGCACTCGGCCTCCTGGCGGATGTCGCAGGATACGGCCACCGCGCGCCGGCCCGCCTCCTCCACCAGCCGTGTGGTCTCCTGCGCCTCGTTCTCCTCCTCCGGCAGATGGCTGAAGGCGACGTCGGCGCCCTCGCGGGCGTAGGCGAGGGCGACGGCGCGTCCGATGCCCGAGTCGCCGCCGGTGATCAGGGTGCGCCGGCCGGTCAGCCGGCCGCTGCCCCGGTAGGTGCGCTCGCCGTGGTCGGGGCGCGGCTGCATGGCTTCGGTGTCACCCGGATGGGTCTGCTCCTGTTGCGGAAACTCCGGCTTGGGGTGCTTGTCTGCCGGGTGGCCGCCGGTCGGCGGGGTGCCGTTGCCGTCTGCGCTCATGTTTCCTCCTCCGGTTCGCGGATCACGGTCGGCGCCAGGGCCCGCCCACCGCCTCCGAGCGGGGTGGGCGGGCGGGGAGGCGTTGGCCCCGAGTCCGGCCGGGTCAGCCGGCGGACGCTCCGGCGGGGAACCTGGCCCAGGCGCGGTGTTCCGACAGCACCTCGGTGACCTGGGAGAACACGGACCGCGGGTCGTCGGCCACCACGACGCCCGCCGCGTCCTGCGGGCATCCCGCCGCCGCGAGTACGTCGACGCCGGCTCCCCACGCACCCAGCGCCTTGGCGTGCCGGAACGCCTCGGAGACCAGCAGCAGGACACGGGGGTCGATGCCGCCGCTGCCGGTGTGCAGGCCCGCCTTGGCGTCGCGGGCGCCGTAGGCGTCGGCGCCGACGCCGGGTGCCGCGGCGATCAGTACGGCGTCGAACTCGATGGAGCGGGCGTTGGCGAAGGTGCGCTGGACGACGACGGGCCCGCCCGCGCCCGCGAGTTCACCACCGTGCGGCGCGATGACGAGCGGGACCATGCCGCTTTCGTGGACGGTGGAGCGCAGGGTGGACAGCGCCGCCAGGTCGCTGTTCTCGTCGGCGACGATGCCGATGACCCGGCCGTCGGTCGGCCAGCTGCGGCCGAGCTGGGAGAGCGCCGGGCTGGGCTCTACGTCGGCGAGCGGGCCGGAGGGCTCGGGCGCCGGCAGGCCGAGGCCGGCCGCCACCCCGGCGCACAGCTCCGGATCGATGTCGGCGAGCACCCGCAGCTGGCGCTCCTTGATGGACTGCTCGTAACACTTGCTCAGCTCGAAGGTGTACGCGGCGATGACGTGCTCCCGCTCGACGGGGCTGAGGCTGAGGTAGAAGCGCCGCGGGTGGCTGGTGTGGTCGCTGAAGGACGCGGGGGCGGCCCGTACCTTCGCCGCCTGGGGCACGGTGACCGGGCTCTCCACGTAAGCGCCCTCACCGGCGCCGGCCAGGAAGGGGCAGCCGCCGTCCAGCGAGTTGGGGCGGTAGGGCGCAACGCCGCTGTGCACCGCGGTCTGGTGCATACCGTCCCTGATCATGTCGTTGACCGGGGCGTGGGTCCGGTTGATGGGCAGCTGCGCGAAGTTGGGACCGCCCAGCCGGGTGATCTGGGTGTCGATGTACGAGAAGAGCCGGCCGGCCAGCAGCGGGTCGTCGGTGATGTCGATGCCCGGCACCAGGTGGCCGGGGTGGAAGGCGACCTGCTCGGTCTCGGCGAAGAAGTTGGAGGGGTTGGCGGTGAGTGTCAGCAGGCCGATGGGCTGCACCGGTGCCCACTCCTCGGGCACGATCTTGGTCGGGTCGAGCAGATCGACGCCCTGGAAGGTCTGTTCCGGGGTGTCGGGGAACGTCTGGACGCCCAGCTCCCACTCCGGGAAGGCACCCGCCTCGATGGCGTCCGCCAGGTCCCGGCGGTGGAAGTCCGGGTCCATGCCGTTGGTGATCTGGGCTTCCTCCCAGGTCATCGAGTGCACGCCGAGCCTGGGCTTCCAGTGGAACTTCACCAGCGTGGTGCCGCCCTGCTCGTCGACCAGCCGGAAGGTGTGCACGCCGAAGCCCTCCATCATCCGGAACGAGCGCGGGATGCCTCGGTCGGACATGTTCCAGATGGTGTGGTGGGCGGCCTCGGTGTGCAGCGAGACGAAGTCCCAGAAGGTGTCGTGCGCGCTCTGCGCCTGCGGGATCTCCCGATCGGGATGCGGCTTGCCGGCGTGGATGACGTCGGGGAACTTGATGGCGTCCTGGATGAAGAAGACCGGGATGTTGTTCCCGACGAGGTCGAAGGTGCCCTGCGAGGTGTAGAACTTCGTGGCGAAGCCGCGGGTGTCGCGAACCGTGTCGGCGGAGCCGCGGGAGCCGAGCACGGTGGAGAAGCGGACGAAGACCGGCGTCTCGACGTCCTTGCCGAGGAAGGCCGCCTTGCAGATCTTCGACGCGGTGCCGTAGCCGCGGAAGACGCCGTGCGCGGCGGCGCCCCGGGCGTGCACCACCCGCTCGGGGATCCGTTCGTGGTCGAAGTGGGTGATCTTCTCCCGGAGATGGTGGTCCTGGAGCAGTACGGGCCCGCGCTCACCGGCCTTGAGGGAGTGGTCCGTGTCGTACAGCCGCAGGCCCTGTGCCGTGGTGAGTCTGCCGCCCGTCTGAGCCCATACCGCCGGATCGACATCGGCACGCTCACCGGTGGCGGAGTAGACCTCGGGGCCCGACTGGTCCTGCTTGGGCGGCAGCGGCTCGCGCGGGGTGGTCGGCTCCTCGACGGGAGGTGCTTCGGGCGCTGGACGACCGGGGACGAACGGCTCCCCTTCGTTCGGATTCTTGTGGGCCGGGCCGGCCATGGGACCTCCAAGAGCAAGAGAGACGGACCACCGCAGGGGTAACCCGGCCGTCCAGCCCCGAAACGGGAGGGATCGGAAGTAACCGCTGATGCCACAGGCCTGCCGGACCGGTACCGGGAGGCCGCCAGTTGACGCCCCGTCACCTCAGTCGGCGTCCGGCAGGCGCACCTCCAGCACCCCGTCCCGCTCCCGCGCCTCGAAGCTGGGCTGCGGCGCGGTGGCGGGGCCATGCACGTTCCAGCCGTCCGAGAGCCGGAAGGTGCTGCCGTGCCAGGGGCAGGTCACACATCCGTCGGCCACCGTGCCCTCGGACAGCGGGCCCGACTGGTGGGCGCACCGGTCGGCCAGCACCCGTACCGGTCCTGCGGGCTCGCGGTAGACCAGCAGCCGGACCTCGCCGAGCGTGGCGCTCGTCGGCTGGCCGACGGGGAAGCTGTCGGCCTTGCCCACCGGGTGCCAGCCGGATTCGACCAGGTGCGGCACCGGCTCGGTCTTGTTGGGGCCCACCGCCTGCCGGTAGGCGAGGTGACCACCGATCAGTCCGCCGACACCGGCGACGGCCAGCCCGCTGAAACCGAGCAGCCGCCCCCGGCACTCGCGGCCGCGCAGCCGGGCCGCCAGTGACGCCGTGTACAGGCCGAGGGCCGCGACGTTGGCCGCCGCGTGCACCAGCCCCGTACGCAGCTGCGGCTTGTGCAGCTGCGCCCAGTCGGTCGCTCCGGTCACGGCCGCGGGGAGCGCGGCGAGCACCCCGGTGCCGATCAGCACCCGGCTCGCCCGCCGGGTACCCGGCAGCAGGTCCAGCAGCCCCGCCGAGGTCCAGACACCGATGGGGATCTGCACCAGTGCGGGGTGCAGCGGGTGCCCCAGCCAGGTGCCGTGCAGCACGTCCCGCACTCCGCTCAGCGGGCTCTTCTTGACGGCGGCCTGCAGCGGGCCGATCGCCGGGTCGAGTGCGCTCAGCGTGCCCAGCCTGTCGAGCCACGCGGGGAGTGACGACGCTTCGGACGGCGCTGCGGCCGATGATTCGGACGACTTGGACGACGTTTCGGAGGACATATCGCTCCGGTTGCCACACCTGGCCGCGGACAAACGGTCCGCGCCGCGCACCACTCCACCGGCCGCCGTTCGGATGCTCTCCGTGCCTGTTCCGGTGCCTCGCGCCTGTTCCGGTGCCTCGTCCCGGGCCTGTTTCGGTGCCTCGCGGCAGGGGACCCGGCGGGAGTCCATCGAGCAGAGACCGAAGTCCACCGAGCAGTGAGGAGTCGTGATGACCACGGCACGCGAGATCATGAGCCCCGGCGCCGACTGCGTACGGACCGACCAGACAGCGGCGGACGCGGCGGAGCTGATGACCGAGCTGGGCGTCGGTGCGCTGCCCATCTGCGGGAAGGACAACAAGCTCAAGGGCGTCGTCACCGACCGCGATCTGGTGGTCAAGGTGCTGGGGCCCGGCCGCGATCCGGCGACCTTCCCGGCCGGCAGCCTCAACCAGGCCGAGGCCGTCACCATCGGCGCCGACGACAGCACCGAGGAGGTGCTGGAGACCATGTCGCGGCATCAGGTGCGGCGGCTCCCGGTGATCGACGGTGACCAGCTCGTCGGGATGGTCGCGGTAGCCGACGTCGCCCGCTCCCTGCCGCACCCGGAGACGGGACGGCTGGTGGAGGCCCTCTCGGCGGACTGATCCCGGGCGCGGCCCGCCCTCCGGCGCGCGTTCGCCGCCGTTGGTGTGCCGTCGCGGGGGCGTACGAGGCAACCGGCAATCCGAGGCGTTTGCCGTCGAGGCGGCGGGGCACTGAGGTATGCGGTCTTCGAGGAGGGCGACCGCATGAGACACTCACGGGCCCGTGCCGCCCGGCGGGCCGCGCTGCGCAAGGCCGCCGAGCGCGGATTCGAAGCCGCGGACCAGCGACTGCCCGTCGCCGCGGGCGGGAAGGTACTGCTGCGCAAGGCGTTCCCCGAGCACTGGTCCTTCCTGCTCGGGGAGCTGGCTCTCTACAGCTTCCTCGTACTGCTGCTGACCGGGGTCTATCTGACCCTGTTCTTCGACGCGGACATGACCCAGATCCGCTATCAGGGCGCCTACCGGCCGCTGCGCGGCCAGCCGATGTCGGTGGCGTACGCGTCGACGCTGGAGATCAGCTTCGAGGTACGCGGCGGCCTGCTGGTCCGTCAGATCCACCACTGGGCCGCGCTGATCTTCGTGAGCGCCATCGGGGTGCACATGCTGCGGATCTTCTTCACCGGGGCTTTCCGCAAGCCGCGGGACATCAACTGGGTGATCGGGCTGACGCTCTTCGTCCTGGCGCTCGCCGAGGGCTTCTCCGGCTACTCGCTCCCCGACGACCTGCTCTCGGGCACGGGGCTGCGCATCGCGGAGGGCATCATGCTCTCGATCCCGGTCGTGGGCACGTACCTCACGCTGTTCGCGTTCGGCGGCGAGTATCCGGGCCACGAGATCATCGACCGGCTCTATCCGCTGCACATCCTGCTGATCCCGGGGCTGCTGCTCGCCCTGGTGGTGGTCCACCTCATCCTGGTGGTCGTCCTCCAGCACACGCACTGGAGCGGCCCGGGCAGAACCAACAGGAACGTGGTCGGGCACGCGATGGTGCCGCAGTTCGCCGCCCGGTCGACAGGGCTGTTCTTCATGGTCGCGGGCGTGCTGGGGCTGCTGGGCGCGCTGGCGCAGATCAACCCGGTCTGGAACTACGGGCCCTACAGCCCCGGCCAGGTCTCGACAGCCGCTCAGCCGGACTGGTACGTCGGCTTCCTGGAGGGGTCGCTGCGGCTGATGCCGCCGTTCGAGACCACGTTGTTCGGGCACACCCTGATGTGGAACGTGCTGGTGCCCGCCGTCATCCTCCCGGCGCTGCTGTTCCTCGTCCTGTACGCGTATCCGTTCTTCGAGCGGTGGATCACCGGCGGGGACGAGACTCCGCATGTGTGCGACCGGCCCAGGAACCGTCCCGTACGCACCGCCCTCGGCGTCGCCGGGATCACCTTCTACGGAATCCTGCTGCTGGCCGGCGGGAACGATGTGCTCGCCTTCACCTTCGACGTCTCCCTGAACGGGCTGACCTGGGCATTCCGCGTACTGCTCGTGGTGGGTCCGCCGCTGGCGTTCCTGCTGACGAAGCGGCTGTGCCTGGCCTTGCAGCAACGGGACGCCGAACGCGTCATCGAGGGCGAGGAGACCAGCCACGTACGGCAGTCGGTGGAGGGCACCTTCAGCGCCGACCACGAGCCGCTGCCGCAGAGTGAGAAGTTCCGGCTGGCGGCCCAGCGCTTCCCCCGCCCCCTCGACGGGGAGGCGGCGGCGAGCCGGGCGGCGCGGCTGCGCGCCGCGCTCAGCCGCTGGTACTACCAGGACTCGCCGGCCCGGCAGTGGCGGACCATCGGCCACCAGCGCGACCGCGCGCAGAGCGCGGTCTCGGGCCTGCGGGCCGAGCAGCGCGAGGACCGTGCGGTCAGTGGTCGGTCCGCGCGTACTGGAAAACGAACCCGAACACTCCGGCGCCGGTGACACCGACCCCGATCAGCGCCAGCCACAGCCCGAGCACCGTGCCGGTGCCCAGCGTCGCCACGCCCAGCGCGGTCAACGCCGGATAGGGGCTGCGGGCGGGAAAGAAGTCCAGCGGCCCGCCACGCTCGTGGATCTCCCCGTCCCTGCGGTCCTCGGGCCGTACGCCACGGCGCTTGTACTGCACCATCAGGAAGAACGAGACGAGCGAAGCCATCAGCGTGGCGATCAGCACGGCGGCGGTGCCTGCCGGATCGTCGCCGTAGAGCGCGTACGGGACGGTGACGCAGGCGAAGAAGAGCGCGACGCCCGCGAAGAGAATGGCTTCGAGCTTCATCAGGGGCTCCCCTTCATCGGTGTCCGCTTCGACGCGGGGTCCTGCATGCCGGGCGTCGGCGGGCTGGGCGGCTCGTCAGGGCCCACGGGCCGCACCCCGGGGCTCTCCGGTGCGCCCGGGGCCACGATCGCGGCTCCCTCCAGGGCCTCGGGGTGGTGCAGCCAGAAGGCGGGCGAGTCGGAGCGGATATGGGGCAGGGCGACGAAGTTGTGCCGGGGCGGCGGGCAGGAGGTCGCCCACTCCAGGGAGCGCCCGAAGCCCCATGGGTCGTGCTCCGTGATCTTCTCGGCGTGCGTCGTCGTCCACCAGACGTTGTAGAGGAAGACCAGGGTCGAGACACCGAGGGTGAACGCGCCGATCGAGGAGACGGTGTTGAGCGCCGTGAAGCCGTCCGCGGGCAGATAGTCGGCGTACCGGCGCGGCATCCCCTCGGCGCCGAGCCAGTGCTGCACCAGGAAGGTCAGCTGGAAGCCGACGAGCGTCAGCCAGAAGTGCACCTTGCCCAGGCGTTCGCCCAGCATCCGGCCCGTCAGCTTCGGCCACCAGAAGTAGAAGCCGCCGAACATGGCGAAGACGACCGTACCGAAGAGGACGTAGTGCAGATGGGCGACGATGAAGTAGCTGTCGGTGGTGTGGAAGTCCAGCGGCGGAGAGGCGATCAGGACGCCGCTGAGCCCGCCGAGCAGGAACGTGACGAGGAATCCGATCGCCCACAGCATCGGCGTCTCGAAGCTGAGCGAGCCCTTCCACAGGGTGCCGATCCAGTTGAAGAACTTCACCCCGGTCGGCACGGCGATCAGGAAGGACATCAGGGAGAAGAACGGCAGCAGAACGGCGCCGGTGGCGAACATGTGGTGCGCCCAGACGACCGCGGAGAGCATGGCGATGCTCGCCGTCGCGGCGACCAGCCCGATGTAGCCGAACAGCGGCTTGCGGCTGAAGACCGGCAGGATCTCGCTGATCACGCCGAAGAACGGCAGCGCCACGATGTAGACCTCCGGGTGCCCGAAGAACCAGAACAGGTGCTGCCACAGCACGGCGCCGCCGTTGGCCGGGTCGTAGATATGGGCCCCGAACTTACGGTCCGCCTCCAGCGCCAGCAGCGCCGCCGACAGGACGGGAAAGGCGAACAGCGCCAGGATCGAGGTGAACAGCACGTTCCAGGTGAACAGCGGCATCCGGAACATCGTCATGCCGGGCGCGCGCAGGCAGATGATGGTGGCGATGAAGTTGACGGCGCCGAGGATGGTGCTCAGCCCCGCCACGGCCAGCCCCATGGTCCACAGGTCGCCGCCCGTACTGGGGCTGTACTTGGGGCCGTTGAGCGGCGCGTACGCGAACCAGCCGAAGTCGGCCGCGCCGTTGGGGGTCAGAAACCCGCCGACCACCATCAGCCCGCCGAACAGATACACCCAGTAGGTGAACGCGTTCAGCCGGGGGAAGGCCACATCGGGCGCGCCGATCTGGAGCGGCATGATCGCGTTGGCGAAGCCCGCGAACAGCGGGGTGGCGAACAGCAGCATCATGATGGTGCCGTGCACGGTGAACAGCTGGTTGTACTGCTCCCGGGAGACGAGCTCCATCCCGGGCCGCATCAGCTCGGCCCGCATCACCAGGGCCATCCCGCCCGCGGCGAGGAAGAAGCAGAAGGACGTGACGAGGTAGAGGTTGCCGATCACCTTGTGGTCGGTCGTCGTCAGCCACCGCATATGGCCTCCGCCCTTTGGCCGAACGTTCTGGTTTGGCCCGTCGACATTTCCGCCGGACCCTGGATCGCTGTGGTTGCTCGCCGTCGCGGCGGACTTGGTGACGGGGGCTGCGCCCCCGCCTCCCGCTCGCGGAGAGGCTGTGGTGGGGGCTGCGCCCCCGTCGCCCGCGCTCGCGGAGGGCCCGCGTTTGGTTCCGCCGGAGCAGCGAGCAACCACAGTGGCGTGGGTTCGGCGGTCGATGCGATCGCCGCAACCCGCGCGCTCGGCTGTTCTCGACAGGGGTAGCCCGCTTGCCGGTGGGGAAACCGGTTCGGGGCGACATGGACCCCCTGCGGGTGAACCGGCCCGGGGCGGGCGAGCCCGTACCCGTACCCGGTCACCCGCTCAGCTCCGTGCTGTGCGGCCCGCCGCGAGGGCCGCGCCGGTGGCCAGGGCGAAGGGGGCCGCGAGGCGTACCGCGCGGCGGGGCCAGGTCGGTGCGGGCCGGGTGGTGTGCTCCGCATCGTGAGGGTCCTGGTAGGCGCGGCTGACCAGCTCGGCGAGGTGGACGACCGGCGCATCGGCGAAGCCCGCGGCGGCGAGCTGCGTCTTGCAGGAGAAGCCGTTGGCCACCACCGTCGTCCCCGGCGCGGCGTCCCGGACGGCGGGCAGCAGCGCCTGTTCGCCGCAGTCCATGGAGATGCCGTACTTGCCCTGCTCGAAGCCCCAGGAACCGGCCAGTCCGCAGCAGCCGCCGGTCAGGTTCTCGGTCTGGAGGCCGAGCTTGGCCAGCAGCTTCCGGTCGGCTTCCGTACCGCCGGTGGCGCGCTGATGGCAGTGCCCCCACAACAGGGCACCGTCCGGGCCCGCGCCGTTCCCGGGCAGGCGGGGCGGGGTGATGTCGTAGGCGTCGAAGAACTCGGCAAAGTGGTGGGCACCGGCCCGCAGCCGGCGGGCGTCGTCGTCGTGCGGGAGCAGCTTGGTCAGCTCGTCCTTGAAGACGGCCAGGCAGCTGGGCTCCATGCCGACGACGGGTGTGCCGGCGCGCAGGTGCGGGCGCAATACGTCCAGGACGTGGCGCAGATAGCGTTCGGCTGCGTCCAGGAAGCCGTAGTCGTAGAGCGGGCGCCCGCAGCACACATGCTGCTCGGGCATGATGACGGACCACCCCGCTGCTTCGACGGCCGTCACACAGGCGACGCCGACGTCCGTGTCGAAGTAGTTGTTGAACGTGTCGGGGAAGAGGACGACCGGCCGCCCGCCGGGGTTGGCGGTGCCGCCGCGCTGCCGGAACCAGCGCTGGAGCGTCATCGGCGCGAAGGTGGGCAGCGGCCTGTGCCGGTCGATGCCCGCGACGAGCTTGGCGGCCCGGCCGAGGAGCGGGGCGTGGGTGGCCAGATTGGCGGCCTCCGGCAGCCGGGAGGCGAGCCGCGCCGCCTGGTCGATGAAGCCGAACGTATAGGCGTGGCGGGGCCGCCACCTGCGGGCCGACCGGTAGTGGTGGTGCAGGAACTCGGCCTTGTAGGTGGGCATGTCGACGTTGACGGGGCAGTCGTTGGTGCAGCCCTTGCAGGCCAGGCACAGATCGAGCGCGTCGGCGACCTCCTTGGACTGCCAGCCGTCCTTGACGGTCTCGCCGCGCAGCATCTCGTGCAGCAGCCGGGCCCGGCCGCGGGTGGTGTGCTTCTCCTCGCGGGTGACCTGGTAGCTGGGGCACATGGTCTGGCCCTGGTCGGCGTCGGGTACGCGGCAGGCGCCGATGCCGACGCAGCGCAGGCTCGCGTGGGCGAAGTCGCCGTTGTCCTCGGAGTAGGCGAACTTCACCGCGGGCCGGGCCGGGTTGAAGTCGGCTCCGAGCCGCAGGTCCTCGTCCAGCCGGTAGGCGTCGACGACCTTGCCCGGGTTCATCCTGGCTTCCGGGTCCCAGATCAGTTTGAACTCCCGCATGGCCTGGACGAGTTCGCTGCCGTACTGCCGCTCCAGCAGCTCGCCGCGCTGCTGGCCGTCACCGTGCTCGCCGGAGAGGGAGCCGCCGAAGGAGGTGACGAGGTCGGCCGCCTCCGCCATGAACGCGCGGTAGTCGGCCACTCCCTCGGCGCTGCGCAGATCGAAGCTGATCCGGGAGTGGACGCAGCCCTGCGCGAAGTGCCCGTACATGGCGCCGCGCAGCCCGTGCTTGTCGTACAGCCCGCGCAGCGCCGTGACGTACTCGGCCAGCCGGTCGGGTGGTACGGCGGAGTCCTCCCAGCCCGGCCAGTGGTCGCCGTCGGGCGGGAAGGCGGTGGCGCCCTCCCCGCCCTCCCGGACGGCCCACAGGTTCTTGGCGGTCTCCTCGTCCTCGTCGCTGGTGGTGATCCGGTCGGGTGCGTAGCCCCGCTCCTCGGTCAGCCAGGTCACGAACCGGTCGGCCCGCGAACGTGCCTCCTGCTTGGTGTCCGCGCCGAACTCGACAAGCAGCCAGGCGGCGCCGCCGCGCTGCCGGGGCAGCTGGGCCAGTGAGGCGAGGTTCATATGCTGGAGCCGCTGGTCCTGGATGAGCCCCTCGTCCAGGGCCTCCAGGCCGATCGGCCGGAATTCGCGGGTACAGATGTTCGCATCCGCGGCGGCCGCGGTGAGCTGTTCGTACTCGACGACGACGAGCGTCCGCTCCAGCAGCGCCGGGGTGAGCAGCACCTGCGCCTGGAGGACGGTGGCGCAGGTGGACTCGGTGCCGACCAGGGCGCGGGCGACGTTGAAGCCGTTCTCGGGCAGCAGCTCGTCCAGGTTGTAGCCGGAGACCCGGCGCGGCATCCGGGCCACCGGGGGGAAGCCGGCGCGGATGGCGTCGGCGTACCGGTCGCGCAGGTCCCGCAGCCTGGCGTAGATCTCGCCCTTCGGCCCACCGGCGGCGATGATCGACTCCAGCTCCCGTTCCTCGTCCACGCCCACCCAGAACCGGTCGCCGCCGTAGGTGACGACCTCCAGCGCCCGCACATTGTCGGAGGTGCGCGGACCGGGCCCGTACAGCTGGGACTGCACGGAGTGGGTGCCGCAGGAGTTGTTGCCGATGTTGCCGCCGATGACGCAGCGGGAGTGGGTGGACGGGTCGGGCCCGAAGACCAGGTTCCAGGCGCCGGTGTGCCGGTTGAGCTCTTCGTTGATGACGCCGGGTTCCACGGTGACGTGGCGCTCGTCGGGGTCGATCTCGCCGATGCGGGTGAGGTACTTGGAGTGGTCGATGACGACGGCGTAGTTGACGGTCTCCCCCGACAGGCTGGTGCCGCCGCCCCGGTTGAGGATCGGGGCGCCGTACTCGCGGCAGATCCGGTGGGTGGCGACGACGTCATCGAGGGTCCTGGGGACCACGGCGCCGATCGGCACCTGGCGGAAGTTGGAAGCGTCGTGGGCGTACAGCGCCTTGGTGGCCGTGTCGAAGCGGACCTCGCCCCCGACCGCGTGGCGCAGGGCCTTGGCCAGTTTCCCGACGGCGATCACCTGCCGGGCACGGGGCGGCCCCGGCACCGCGGGATCGGTCTTGACGGGGATCTCCTCGGCCCGAGAGGTACGGGAGGCGCGGGGGCTGCGGGTGCGGTCGGGGTTCGCCATGCGGGTCGCCTTCAGTCACATTCGGTGATCGCCTTCGATTGGCGCCTGGGCTGCCGGAGAGCCTTCGGCCGCGCCGCGGTCATGGGTACCTCGCCCACCAGCGGTGAAACGGCCCGCGCGGCTGAGCAGCGACTTGTTTGCGGGGGTCCGCGGTGTGGGACTCGGGCCGGGACCGTCGCGTCGACCATGTGAATGGGGAGTACCAATGGCGCAGCAAGTAGCCGACTACGTTCTTCAGCGCCTCCGCGAATGGGGCGTGCACCGGGTCTTCGGGTACCCCGGCGACGGCATCAACGGCATGCTGGGTGCCTTCGACCGCGCCAAGGGCGATCCGGAGTTCATCCAGTCCCGGCACGAGGAGATGTCGGCGTTCATGGCGTGCGGCCACGCCAAGTTCACCGGTGAGGTCGGGGTCTGCGCCGCCACGTCCGGGCCCGGCGCGATTCATCTGCTCAACGGGCTCTACGACGCCAAGCTGGACCACCAGCCCGTGGTGGCGATCGTCGGGCAGCAGAAGAGGCTCGCCCAGGGCACCCATTACCAGCAGGAAGTCGGCCTCGAACAGCTCTTCTCCGATGTATCGGAGTTCTGTCAGATCGTGATGCACCCGGCCCAGATGCGGCATGTGCTCGACCGCGCCTTCAAGACGGCGCTGACGACGCGCGGCGTCGCCACGGTCATCATTCCGGAGGACATCCAGGAGTCGGAGGCCCAGCCCTCCCCGCCCAAGACCCACGGCTCGGTGTACTCCAGCGTCGGCTGGAGCCGGCCGCGGGTGCTGCCGAACAGGGAGGAGCTGCGCAAGGCCGCCGACATCCTCAACGAGGGCAAGAAGGTCGCCATCCTGATCGGCCAGGGCGCCGCGGACGCCGAGGCCGAGGTCGTCGAAGTGGCCGAACTGCTGGGCGCCGGGGTCGCCAAGGCGCTGCTGGGCCGCGAGGTCGTCCCGGACGATCTGCCGTTCGTGACCGGTCCGATCGGCCTGCTGGGCAGCAAGGCGAGCGACGACATGATCATGAACTGCGACACCCTGTTCATGATCGGCAGCAGCTTCCCGTACGCGGAGTGGCTGCCCGACGAGGGCCAGTGCAAGGGCGTCGAGATCGACATCGACGGCCGCATGATCGGCATCCGCTACCCCATGGACGCACACCTGGTCGGCGACTCCCAGGAGACGCTCAAGGAGCTGATCCCGCTGCTGCGCCGCAAGGAGGACCGCTCCTGGCGCAAGCAGATCGAGGAGAACGTCCGCACCTGGAACACCGTCCTGGAGAAGCGGGCCGCGCAGAGTTTCGACGGCAAGGTCAATCCGCAGGCGGTGGCGCACGAGGTGTCCTCGCTGCTGCCGGACGGTGCCATCCTCACCGCGGACTCGGGCTCGGCCACCAACTGGTGGGCCCGCCACATCAAGCTCCGCAAGGGTATGCAGGCGTCGCTGTCCGGCACCCTGGCCACCATGGGCCCCGGCGTTCCGTACGCGATCGCGGCCCGCTTCGCCTACCCGGACCGGCCGGTGATCGCCTTCGTCGGTGACGGCGCGTTCCAGATGAACGGCATGAACGAGATGATCACCGTGAAGCGTTACGCGGACCGGATGGCGGGCTCACCGCCGCTGATCTTCTGCGTCCTCAACAACCAGGACCTCAACCAGGTCACCTGGGAACAGCGCGCCATGGGCGGCGACCCCAAGTACCCGGGCTCGCAGTACATCCCGGACTTCCCGTACGCCGAGTACGCGGAGCTGGCGGGGCTGCGCGGGATACGCTGCGACGAGCCGAAGAAGGTCACCTCCTCCTGGGAGGAGGCGCTGGCCGCCGACCGTCCCGTCGTGCTGGAGTTCGTCGTCGACAACGAGATCGCCCCCATCCCGCCGCACATCATGAAGGAGCAGGCGAAGAAGGCCGTCAAGGCCGGCATTCGCGACCCCGAGCGCAGTGGGATCGCCGCGCGCGGCTTCCGCCAGAAGCTGACGGAGGTCACCGAGCATTTGCCGGGGCGTAAGCATTGAGCGTTGTGGTTGCCGCTCGCGATGATTCCGCCGGACCCTCGCCGTCGTGGCTGCTCGCCGTTCCGGCGGGAATTGGTTCCGGGGGCTCCGCCCCCAGGCCCCCGGAAGGCTGGGGGGACGCGCCCCGAAGGGGCGCGGGGAACTGCTCCCCTGGGGGCACCTCCCGGCCGGAGGCTGGGGGACTCCGGCCGGGAGGTGCCCCCAGCGACCACGACGCATCCGCACACGGGCAACCCGCGAAGCCCCCGCGGCGGCGCCCCGCAAGTCAGCGGAACCGCGAAAGCGCTGACGCAGTCTCAGGTGGGTCGCTAACGTGAACGCATGGACGACAGCGACGCCGACCACGACCCCGCTGACACCTGGCCGCTCCCTCCCGTATGGATGTGGGGGTGCGAGAAGTGCATCGACCTGTACAAGGCAATGAAGCACGCCTGTGAGGTGACCAACGCCGCGCGGGAGGAGTACGGTCCGGCGTTCGACTGCGATCCGTTCGACACGGTTCTCACCAGTCAGATCCGGCTCGCCGAGCATCTCGCCACCGAGCACACGGACGACATCCCCGACGAGGACCCGGCGTGCGCCAAGTGCACCTCGCCGGAGATGCTGCACCTCCCCCGGCGCTTCGTCCTGGAACACCGCGCACGCCATCTGTTCGCCCCGCCGAGCATCGTCGACCTGCTCTAACCCCGCGCATCGTCGACCTGCTGCAACCCCGGCGACGGGGGTGCCTACGCCGTCGGCTTGAGACCCACCGCGGCCCAGCAGCCGACATCTTCGGGGCTGATCGAGCCGGGCGGGCGGCGCATCCCGTCCTGGCTGTCCGCCATTTCGGGGTGCCAGTCGCAGGTGGCCACGATGCCGGGCTCGATCAGGGTGAGGCCGGTGGCGGTGAAGAACTCGCGGACGTCGTCCGTGCCGCGCAACTGCACGGTGATGCCCTGCGATCCGTAGATGTCGACCACCTTGCGGAGCGTGATGTCGAGTTCGTCGGTGCCGTGGGAGAGGACCAGGGCGCTGCCCGGTGCGAGCTCGTCCACGAGGGTGCGGACGATGCCCTGCGGGTCGTCGCCGTCGCCGATGAAGTGCAGCAGGGCGACGAGGGAGAGCGCGACGGGCTGCTCGAAGTCGAGGGTGGCGCGCGCGTGGTCGAGGATGCGCTTGGGGTCGCGTACGTCGGCTTCGATGTAGTCCGTTGCGCCCTCCGGCGTACCGCCCATCAGGGCGCGGGCGTAGGTGAGCACGATGGGGTCGTTGTCGGCGTAGACGACCCGGCATGCCGGGTCCTCCCGTTGCGCGACCTGGTGCAGGTTGGGGGCGCTGGGGATGCCCGTGCCGATGTCCAGGAACTGCCGGATGCCCTGCTCGCGCGCCAGATAGCGGACGGCACGGTGCATGAACTCGCGGTTCTCGCGGGCGGCCGTCAGCACATTGGGGAAGGCGGCCATCGTCTGCGCCGCAACCCGGCGGTCCGGACCGTAGTTGGTCTTGCCCCCGAGGTAGTAGTCGTACATCCGGGCCGAGTGTGCCTTGGCTCCGGTCGACTCGGGCATCTGGTGGCTCATGTGCGGCGGCTCCTGGTAACTGTGCGCAGAGTACGGCCTGTTCGAGGCACCTACTTTCGTACACGCGCTGTGTGAAATCCAGGGGCGCCTCCGGAAGTCCGGGCAGGAAGGCCGGACTTCCGGAGGCGGCCGGGCGGCCGGGCGGGCGGATCAGGAACCCGGAGCCTTCGCCTTGATCCGCATGAAGGTCACCGAGTTCGGCGGGAACGTGTGCGTGAACTCATCACCGACGCCGCGGAGTGTGGAGCGGCGGGGTTCGATGGGCCGGTCCGTGGCGGTGTTGACCGCGTCCGGGTGGCCTTCGAGCGTGGTCAGCCGGGCCGTGTCGGCTGTGGTTGTGCCGCGGCCGAGCGCGATACGGGTCCGGGCATGCTCGTCCTGCGCGTTGACCACCTTGACGACGAGCTCACCGCGCTTGTCGTCGTACGTGACGACCTGGCGGAACGGCTCGGCGGGTTTGTCGGTGAAGCTGCCCCACTCCTTGCCGTCGAGGTAGAGCGTGACCTGGCGGCCGCGGACCTTGATCCGCAGGTCGTACTCCTTCCCCTCGGTGATCTTCGTGGTGTCCTCGATCACCGTGTCGCGGGTGCCGCCTCGGGCCTGCTCCACCGCGGACTTGGTGTTGTTCCAGCCGCCGAGGTTCCACCAGTAGTAGTTGCCGGTGTCCTTGACGCCGAAGGCGAGCATGAAGCCTTCCTTGCCGGCCTTCTTGGTGGCCTTGGCCCGTACGTCGTAGTCGTGCCACTTCGGGTCGCCGGCGGTGACCATGGTGTCCTCGGCGGCCGTGTCGGACTGGACGTAGGCGCCGTCCTCGATCTTCCACGAGCCGCGCTTGGCGGCCGGGGTCCACTGCGCGTCGGCGCCGGAGAAGTCGTCCTTCAGCAGGGTGTCGCCGTCGGCGGAGGTGACGGAGACGTCGTCGAACGCGGCGCTGGTCGCCCAGGTCGACAGTCCGATACCGCCGCTGATCGGCGCGTTGGCCGACGGGGTTCCGGATGCTGTGCTGGGCACGACGCGGTCACCGACGTTGTTCATGAACAGCTTCTGCGTCTCGTAGTTGGCCGAGCCCCATGAGGTGTGGTTGTTGAACCAGATCATGTCGGGCTTCCACTGCACGTAGTCCTCGTTGGCCAGCAGCGGCGCGTACGAGGCCAGTTTGACGACATCGGCGTTGCGTTCCAGCCCGGTCATGAACGCGGCTTCGGCGAGTGCGTTGCGGAAGCGGTTGTCCCGGGAGGCGTACTCGCCGAGGAAGACCTTGGGGCCCTTTCGGTCGTAGCTGTCGTAGCGCTCGTTGTTCTCCAGGAACCACTCAGGGCTGTTGTAGTAGTGCTCGTCGACCATGTCGACACCGGACTGGCGGTTGAGCTCCCAGTGCCGGTCGAAGGTCTGGCCGGAGTCGTCGGGGCCCGAGTTGCTGATGACCGTGATGTCCGGGTACTTGGCCTCGATGGCCTTACGGAACTCCTTGAAGCGGTCGTGGAACTCGTCGGGCAGGTTCTCCTCGTTGCCGACTCCGAGATGGGTGAGGCCGAACGGCTTCGGGTGGCCCATCTCGGCCCGCTTGGCGCCCCATTCGGAGCTCGTGGGGCCGTTGGCGAACTCGATCAGATCGAGGGTGTCCTGTATGTGGCGCTTCAGCAGTGCCGGGTCGTCGGTGGCCTTGTTCTGCCCGCACCCTGTGACCAGCGCGGGGACGACGGGCAGTGGCATGGCTCCGATGTCCTCGGCGAACTGGAAGTACTCGTAGTAGCCGAGACCGTAGGACTGGTTGTAGCCCCAGAAGTTGGCGTTGGTCGCCCGCTGTTCGACCGGGCCGACGGTGTCCTTCCACTGGTAGGAGCGGCGGCGCTCGAAGTCGGGTGCCTCGTAGCCCCGGTGGCTGCCGGTGTTGACGAGGCAGCCGCCCGGGAAGCGGAGGAAGCCGGGGTCGAGGTCGGCGATCTGCTGTGCGAGGTCCGGGCGCATACCGTTCGGCCGGTTCTTGAACGTCTTGCGGGGGAAGAGCGAGACCTCGTCCAGCCGCAGCGTGCCGGAGCCGTCCGCATCGACGCTCAGCCGGCCGTCGTTGCTGGTCGCGTCGGCGGTGAGGGTGCCGGTGTACTTGGTCCAGCGGTCGCCGCGCGCGGTGAGGCGCAGCGGCTTCGCGAGAGCGTCCGTCGATTTCGCGTCGGTGAGGGAGACGGTCAGCGGGGTGCCGGAGGGGCGGTCGGTGCGCGCCCATACGGAGAAGTCGTAGCGCTCGCCCTTGCGTACGGCCAGGCCGGAGTTGTAGCCGGCGTTGGTGAGGCGGAAGTCCTTCTCGCCGCCGGGGAGGGCGACGCGCAGATGGTTCCGGTTGCGGGCGTTCAGTCGGGCGTCGTCGTTCACCACCTGCGCCGCGCCGGGCTCGGAGGCGGTCCATGCCGTCATGGGCGTGTACTGCTCGTTGTCCGCCTTGTCGTACTCGAAGGAGCGGTTCTGGACGAGTTCCGCGTACAGGCCGCCGTCGGCGGCGCGGTTGATGTCCTCGAAGAAGACGCCGTACATGGACTTGTCGATTCCGGGTCCGCGCTGCCCGGCGTCGACCGTGAGGGTGTAGTCCGTCGCCTTGGCGGCGGGCTCGCCCGAGGCCACGGCCGGGATGATGCCGACGGTGCAGGCGAGCAGGGCGCCGACGGCGAGCTGGAGGCGTGGCTTCAGCCATGGTCTGGCGGGTGCGCGTGATCCGGTGGGGCGGGTCTTCATCTGCTCCTCCTCGACCCAGCTGTTCGAGATATCGAATGCAGTTCGGTATTGCGCAAGGCTGAGGATGAGGGAGCCGCCACAGCGGGGTCAATGAGTGTGCACCGATCCCGAATTGACTGCGTCGCGGGGTGTTGACAGTCCGAGAGCGGGGCCTTTCACTGGTGCCGCTTTATCGAACGGTGAACGAAATATCGAACGCCCATCAGGTCGAGGAGCCCCGCACCGATGACGACCAGCAGACGCACACTCCTGGCAGCGACCACCGGCCTCGCGACGGCAGCCGCCACCACGACGACGGCCAGGGCCGCGTCACCGACAGCGGCCCACCGCGCCGGCAGCACCGACGGCCATCAGCCGCCGGTCCGGGAGCACTTCGGCACGCTCGACAACGGCGAGCGCGTCGACCGGTGGACACTCGCCAACGGCGGCACACGGCTGCGCGTCCTCTCCTACGGCGGCATCGTCCAGTCCTTGGAGATCCCCGACCGGCGGGGGCGAACGGCAAACGTGTCGCTCGGCTTCGACGCGCTGGACGACTACGTGGCGGACAGCCCCTACTTCGGCGCCCTGATCGGCCGCTACGGCAACCGCATAGCGGGCGCGAAGTTCACCCTGGACGGGACGGAGTACCAACTGCCCGCCAACGACGGCAAGCACAGCCTGCACGGCGGCACCAAGGGGTTCGACAAGCGGGTGTGGGACGTCGAGCCGTACCGCGCGGGCCAGAGCGTGGGCCTCACCCTGCGGTACGTCAGCCGCGACGGTGAGATGGGCTACCCCGGCACCCTGCGCACCCGGGTCCGCTACCTCCTCACGCCGCGCGGCGAGCTGCGCATCGACTACACGGCGACGACGGACAAGGCCACCGTCGTCAACCTCACCAACCACACCTACTTCAACCTCGCCGGCGCGGGCAGCGGCAGCATCGAGAGCCATACGCTGCGCATCGCCGCCTCCCGCTACACGCCCGTCGACGCCGGCCTCATCCCGACGGGCGCGCTGGCGCGGGTCGCCGGGACGCCGTTCGACTTCCGGCACGGCAAGCCGATCGGGCAGGACCTGCGCGAGGGCCACCCGCAGATCCTGCGCGGCCAGGGGTACGACCACAACTTCGTCCTCGACAAGGGCATCACCGAGGAGCCGCGCCCGGTGATCACGGTGACCGAGCCGGAGTCCGGCCGCATGATGCGGGTCGCCACGACCGAGCCGGGCGTGCAGTTCTACAGCGGCAACTTCCTCGACGGCACGCTCAAGGGGGCCTCCGGCCGGGTCTACCGCGCGGGGGATGGCTTCTGCTTGGAGACGCAGCACTTTCCCGACTCGCCGAATCAGCCGGACTTTCCGTCGACGGTGCTGCGGCCGGGGCGGACGTATCGGTCCTCGACGATCTATTCGTTCGGCACGGATCGTTGAGGGGGTGCCCTGCGCTGCGAAGCTTGGGCAGTCTGCGCCAGGGGCGCAGGGTGGGCAAGCGCAGCACCCCGATGCCGGGAACGCAGGATCCGCCGGACACCGCCTAGCGGCTCGTGGGGGGCGGCGCGGGCGCGGACGCGAGCCGTTCAGGGCGCTGGCGCCCCGAACGACGCGCGGTAGGCGGTGGGTGACGTACCCAGGGCACGCCGAAAGTGCAGGCGCAGGTTGGAGGGGCTGCCCAGGCCGCACCGTTCGGCCACCTGGTCGACGGGGAGTCCGGTGCTCTCCAGGAGTTCCCTGGCCCGGTCGAGCCGGGCCGCGAGCAGCCACCGCAGCGGCGTGGTTCCGGACTCGGCGACGAAGTGCCGGGCGAAGGTGCGGGGCGCCATGTGCGCATGTGCGGCGAGTCGACGGACCGTCAGCGGCTCGTGCAGATGGGCAAGGGCCCACTCCCGGGTGGGTGCGAGCGTGCTGCCGTTCGCCGCGCCGGCCAGCGGGCGCCTGATGTACTGCGCCTGCCCGCCGTCGCGGTGCGGCGCGGCAACCACGGTGCGCGCGGCCGCGTTGGCGGTCGCGGCGCCAAGGTCGCGACGTACCAGATGGAGGCACAGGTCGATGCCGGCCGCGACGCCGGCCGAGGTCAGCACCTGCCCCTCGTCCACGTACAGCACCCGCGGGTCCACCGACACCCGCGGGTACCGCGCCGCCAGGTCATCGGCGAACAGCCAGTGGGTGGTGGCCGTACACCCGTCCAGAACACCGGCGGCGGCCAGCGCGAACGCACCGGTGCAGACGGACACCAGCCGCCGCCCCCTGGCGCGCGCTTCGGCCAGCGCTTCGAGTACGGCCGCGGGCACCTCGCGCCGATGCGGCGCGTAGCCCGGAACGACCACCGTGTCCGCGCGCTCCAGCGCCTCCAGCCCCGCCGTCACCGTCACGGCGAACCCCGCCGCCGTCCGCACCGAACCCGCCGAGCCCCCGCACAGCACCATCTCGTACGGCGCGTCCGGCA
Organism: Streptomyces sp. CA-250714; assembly: GCF_050936705.1. Taxonomy (NCBI): domain Bacteria; kingdom Bacillati; phylum Actinomycetota; class Actinomycetes; order Kitasatosporales; family Streptomycetaceae; genus Streptomyces; species Streptomyces sp. CA-250714. The sequence continues at coordinate 1,556,786 of NZ_JBNJMI010000001.1, forward strand.
CCGCGGTGAAGACCTGGGCCGGAATGCCCATGTCCAGGGGCAGCACGCCGTCCAGCACCAGCACCGCCACCCGGTGCGGCGCAACATCTCCGCACGCGCCGTTGCGACTCGTCGAGGCAGTTTCCTCTCGCACAGCGGCAATCCTGCCACTGTCGCGCCTGGATGTCCCCGCCGAGCATGGAGCCATGACCGACGCGATCATCACCGGCGTTCCGCCGCTCCCCGACACCCCGGTTGCCCGCCGCGCCCTCGCGCTGGTGCGCGAGACGGAGTCCGCAGCAACCGCGAACCACAGCATCCGAAGCGCGCTGTTCGCGCGGCTGTGCGCGGATCACCGGGGCGCGGTCCCGGGCCGGGAGTACGACGAGGAACTGCTGTTCCTGGCCTGCCTCCTGCACGACATCGGCCTGACCGAGACCGGTGACCGCCGCCAGCGGTTCGAGGTGGACGGCGCGGACACGGCCGCGGAGTTCCTCACCGCGCAGGGTCTGCCCGCAGCCGATGTCGACGCCGTATGGGAGGCCATCGCCCTGCACACCTCGCCGGGCATCGCCGACCGCCGCGGCACGCTGTGTGCGCTGGTGCACAGGGGCACCGCCATGGACTTCGGGCTGGGCACGGACTTCGTCGACGACGCGACCGGCGCCGCGATCCACGCCACCTATCCACGGCTGTCCATGGCCACCACCATCACCGACGAGATCGTCGCCCAGGCCCGCCGCCGCCCGGAGAAAGCCCCCCACTACTCCATCGCCGCCGAACTGCTGCGGGAGCGGTCCACGCCGCCCCACACGACCTGGATGGAGACCAGTGCCGAGGCCGCACGCTGGGGCAACTGACGCCGCCCAGCGCCGACCGGCCGTACCCGTGCCTCCCGGAAAGACACTGATGGACACATTCGAAGAGCTGCCGTTCCCTCGCACCGAGGTGGCGCTGAACACGCTCCGCTACGTCCGGGGAATCGAGGACGAAGCGATCTTCAACCACAGCCTGCGCACCTACCTCTACGGGCGCACACTCGGCGAACAGCAGGGCCTGCGCCCCGACGAGGACTACGACGACGAACTGCTGTTCCTGGGCTGCGTGCTGCACGATGCGGGGCTCAGCTCCGAGGGCAACGGGGATCAGCCCTTCGATATCGACGGCGCCGACCTGGCCGCCCGCTTCCTCAGCGAGGAGGGGGTGTCGGCCGAGCGGATCGACGTCGTATGGGATGCCGTCGCCCTTCACCTGCACTATGAGATCTCCCAGCGCAAGCGGCCCGAGATCGCCCTCGTGTCGGCCGGCGCCGGACTGGACCTCGGCGAGGAGGACCCGCCCGTCCTCCCGGCCGGTTACGCCGACCGCATCCATACCGTGCTGCCCCGCCTGCATGCCGCTGCCGTGCTCTACGACACGATCGTCGGCCAGGCCCTCGACAAGCCCCACAAGGCGCCGCCCTTCACCATGCCCGGCGAACTCGTCCGCCAGCAGACCCAGGAGCCCTGGCCCACCTGGAAACAACTGATGACCCAGCCGTCCGGCTGGAACGACTACGCGGGCTACGAACCGAAGCGATGAGCGCCCCGAAGGGGCGCGGGGAACTGCGCGACCAGCCACGACGAAACCCGCAGAGCTCAGTGTGCACAGTCACCCGAACGGCACCGTGAACCCTCCACCCCTCCCGCACCGCACATAGCGTCGGCACAACAGCCGGACCACTGCCCCACGGGAGGAACCGTGCGCCGTGCAGTAGCAGTACGCCCTCGCGGGCTTTCCTCAGCGTCAATGGCGCTGCTCGCCGCGCTGGCGGCCGGCGCGTGCGCGGACAACGGCAGCGCCGACGCAAGCGCACGCGTCGGAAAGCCCGCGAAGGTGGACCCGGCCGACTTCGTCAAGAAGATCGACAATCCGTATCTCCCGCTCGCGCCCGGTACGAAACTCCACTACAAGGGCGTGACCAAGGACGGCCCGCAGGAAGATCTGGTCGAGGTGACGCACCGGACCAAGAAGATCCTCGGCGTCCGGACCGTCGTCGTCCGGGACACCGCCACCGAGCGCGGCAAGGTCGTGGAGGTCACCGACGACTGGTACGCCCAGGACCGCAAGGGCAACGTCTGGTACTTCGGCGAGGACTCCAAGACCATCAAGAACGGCAAGGTCACCAGCACCGAAGGGTCCTGGGAAGCCGGACGGAAGGGCGCCCGGCCCGGGATCGTCATGAAGGCCCACCCGAAGCCGGGCGACAAGTACCGCCAGGAACACGCCAAGGGCGTCGCCGAGGACCGCGCCGAGGTCCTGAGCACGGACGCCAGGGTTTCGGTCCCCTACGGCACCTTCCGCGACGTGCTCAAGACCAAGGACGACTCTCCGCTCGAACCCGAGCTGGTGGAGAACAAGTTCTACGCCAAAGGTGTCGGCTCCGTCCGCGAGGTCGCGGTCAAGGGCGAGAAGGACGAACTCGAACTCGTGAAGGTCGACAAGCCGCGGCCTCACAGCCCCCAACGGTGATTCGCCGTAGCGACCTTCACCGACATGACCTCGGCGCGGGTCGCAGCGCGCAGATCCCGCGGATCAGCCGTCCAGGCGGGCCCGCCGGGTCGTACGAGCAGCACCCGCCCGTCCGCGTGTACGGCGCGCACGATTCCGGCCGTACGCCGGGCGAGATCGGTGACGACCTCACCCGGACGCCACGTCGTACGGCTCAACGCGCGTGCTCACCCAGCGCCTTGGCCAGCTTCTCCGCCGTCGCGAGATTGCAGCCGCCCAGTTCGAGCAGTGGGCTGCGCAGTCCGGTGGTCGCACAGGAGGCGAGGTCCACCCGGAGCGAGGGCAGCACAATTTCCGCTCCCGCGAGTGCGATACGGAGCCGCTCGCATGTCTCCTCCGCATCGCGGAGCTTGGCCAGCGTCGGGTTCTCGTGACGGCTCTCTGCCATGGAACGCGCCTTTCCTGAGGGGGGATTTCACTTTCTGTGCCCCCACAGTGGCGCTCCGGTCATAGCCTTGTGGAGAGCAATCGCTGTGCACCTGAGCTTGTCAAGAGGCGGAGAGTAAAGATGGCCGCAGAGAACGCCCTCGAGGTCGATCCCAAGGTCTCGACCCTGGCCTACTTCGGCACCGAGTTGCGGATCAGGAGAGAAGAGGCCGGGATGAGCCAGGTCAAGCTGGCCCGCCTCACCTTCTGCACCCACTCCTACATTTCCCGGATCGAGTCCGCGAGCCGCGTCCCGAGCGAGGAGTTCGCCCAACGCTGTGACGAAGTGCTCGGCACAGGCGGGATGTTCACCCGCCTGTGGCCCGTAGTGATCGAGCATGCGTACCCGGACTGGTTCCGCCCGTTCGTAGAGCTGGAGAAGGACGCCACGGGGATCTGGAATTTCCAGAACCAAGTGGTGCCCGGTCTGTTGCAGACCGAGGAGTACGCGCGAGCGCTCTTCGCGGCAGGCAGGCTGGCCAACGCGGAAGAGCTCGTGGCAGCTCGAATGACCCGTCAGCACATCCTGGAGCGGGACGATCGCGCACGGCTGTGGGCGGTACTCGACGAGAACGTGCTGCGACGAGTGGTCGGAAGCCCGGCCGTCATGGCACGGCAGTTGTGGGCACTCGTGGAAGCGGCGGCGGACCAGCGCACCATCGTGCAGGTCGTTCCGTACGACGTAGGGGCACACGCGAGCATGGACGGGGCCTTCGTCGGCATGACGATGGACGACGGAACAGACGTGGTCTGCACCGAGGGTCGAGTTCGTGGCTTCGTCATCGCTTCCTCGGACGCAGTCTCCGAATACAGCCACACTTATGATCTCCTGAGGGCTGACGCCCTCCCTCCCCGGGCGTCGCTCGACATGATTGCCGCAAGAGCAAAGGAACTCGCCTCATGATCCGCGCGACCAGCTTGCCCGTCTCGACATGGCGCAAGAGCAGCTACAGCGGCCAAGGCGGCGGCGACTGCCTGGAGGTCGCCGTCGACCACCCCGGCCCCTCCCTCCCCGTCCGCGACTCCAAAAACCCCCACGGCCCCGCACTCCTCATCCCCGCCCCCGCCTGGCAGGCCTTCATCGCGCAGGTCCGCGGGGGCGAACTCGCTGCGAAGTAGCCGTACCGTCGGATAAGTTCGACGGGTGGCAACGTCTCCCCTCCCACCTCGCGCTTCTCCGCCGCGGCCGGGGTTGCGGGGGCGGCTGCGGTTGTGGTGGGGGTCGCGGGATGCGCTGTCGCGGACGCGGCGTTGGGTGGTGTTGCGGGCGGTTCCGCTGCTGATGGGGTGCGGTGCGCTGTTCGTGGTGAATGGGGTGGCGAACGGCTGGGTGGACGCCTACAACGTGCTGTTGGGTATCACCTCGCCCGCCGATGTGCCCGCCCAGTGGTGCTCCTGGCCGCTGTCGCTGACGGGGTGGGCGCTGCTGCCGGCCTTCATCGGGGGGATGGTCGGCTACATCGTCACGGCGCAGATCAATCGGCACCGTACCCGCGATCTGGACGAGATCCTCGCTGAACTGCGTACGCTGACCGGCCCGTTCGACAGCGAGCGGCGCTGACGGTGCGTTCGCTGTACGACGTCCACGACGGTGGCCCGGAGAGGGACCGCAAGACCGTCGAGCAGTTCGCGAGCCAGTGGCACGCCGCCGACTGGAAACGCGCCGAAGAGCACTGGAGCTCTCTCGTCGGGGAGGTCCTCAGGGCCAAGGACATGGAGCTCTTCCCCCCGGCCCAAGCCCTGCGCCGTGCCGAAGCCGTCATCCTCGACCTGCTGGCAGTGGCCTTGCCGCAGTCCCGCAGTCGCTGCCCCGTCTGCGCCCGCTGCCGCTGAGCCGCCGACCGACCTACTCTGGAGCCGTGGTGGAGAACAGGACATCCGACCAGGTCCTCCGCGACCTGCTCTACCTGGCATGCCCGGACGCCCACCCCGTCGATCGCAAGACCGCCACCGACGCCATCGATACAGCGGTGAGCCAGGGCCGACGACTGGATCCGGCAGAGATCCCCGCCCTCGTCAACGGCCTGTTGCCGGGCCCGGTGTACGGCATGCTCGACGCGGACATGACCGACGCCGGTCTGCGCGGCGCCGATCTGGCTCAGGTCAATCTGGTCGGCGCCGACCTGTCCCGCGCGGACCTGCGTGACGCGAATCTGTCCGGCGCCGATCTGACCAGCGCCGACCTGACCCACGCCGATCTGAGCCGCGCCGACCTGGACAGCGCTCGGCTGTGCAGCGCCCTCCTGGTCGGCGCCCGGATGGCCGGGGCCAATCTGAATCGCGCCGACCTGACCGACGCCGGACTGACCGGCGCCGACCTGGACGGCGTCAATCTGAGCAGCGCCGACCTGCACAACGCCCGGCTGCACAACGCCAACCTGGATGGCGCCTACCTGCGCGACGCCGATCTGACCGCCGCCGACATGGGCACCGTCAGCCTGGCCCGCGCCGACGCGGGCGGCGCCAACCTGGTCGGCACCCATCTGGTGGGCGCCTACCTGGTCCGAGCCGAGCTGAGCCGGGCCCGCCTGATGGGCGCCAACCTGACCAATGCCGTCCTGTGCGCCGCCGATCTGACCGGCGCGGATCTGACCCGCGCCCAGCTGTTCGCCACCGACCTGACGGCCGCCGATCTGACGGGCGCGATCGGGATCGCTCCCGCCTCGCTTTCCGGAGTGCGGTGGTCGTCGGACACCAACTGGCCGGACGCGCTTCTCCATATGGAACTGCTCAGCATCTCCGAGGACTTGGGGAACGGCCTCTACCGTGTTCCCGGGCCGGGCGGAGCCCGGGCTGTCAACCCCGACCGAACTCCCTTCGCCTGAACACGACCGGAACGAGCTGTTCCGCGACCTCCGCGGCTGCGTCGAATGATCGTCTGCGATGCTGAGAGCCCCTGGCCGTGCGCTGACGGCCGCATAGTCGGCGAGGACAAGCTCCACCCGTGTATGACATATCGTTCACCGCTGTGGCGATGCTGTGCGTCGCCTCCGCACTGGCCGGCTGGATCGACGCGGTTGTCGGCGGCGGTGGCCTGCTGCAACTCCCGGCTCTGCTGATCGGACTCCCCCATCTGCCTCCGGCGTACGCGCTGGGCACCAACAAGGCGGTGAGCGTCGTCGGGACGTCGGCGGCGGCGGTGACGTACGTACGCAAGGCGCCGGTGGATGTGCGGCTGGCGTCCCGGCTGGGCGTGGTGGCGGCGCTCTCCTCGGTGGGCGGGGCGTTCCTCGCCGCCGGGGTGAACAGCGCCGTACTGCGGCCGCTCATCATGGTGCTGCTGCTCGGTGTCGCCGCCTTCGTCGTGCTCCGTCCGCAGTTCGGGCAGACGCCCGGCGGGGCGACGACCCGGGCGCGGGTACTGGCGGTTTTCGGGGTGGCGGGAGTCGGTATCGGCTTCTACGACGGACTGCTCGGCCCGGGCACCGGAACCTTTCTGGTAATAGCCCTGGTGGCCCTCCTCAACATGGACATGGTCACCGCATCGGCCACCACGAAGGTCGTCAACGTCTGCACCAACATCGGCGCGCTGGCCATGTTCACGTGGCAGGGCACTGTGCTGTGGAAGCTGGCGGCCCTGATGGCCCTCTTCAACATGACGGGCGGCCTCGTCGGCGCCCATATGGCACTCAAGCGCGGCAGCGGCTTCGTACGCGTCGTACTGCTCGTCACCGTCGTCGGCCTCGTCGGCAAGCTCGCCTACGACCAGTGGTGGAGCTGAGCCGCACCCGCTCAGCGCAGCAGGGAGCCCGTGAGGGGCCGCCCGCCGCGTCGCCGGGGCAGGGGCATGTACGCCGTACCGACCGTCCAGTATGCGAGGAGGGGGTGCTGGCGGGCATCGGCCGCCGGCGCGCCCGTGGCGCCGGTCCGGCGTGCGCGGCTGCTTGTCGGGGTCCCCGGCGGCTGTTTGACTGCTTGGTTGACTGCGCCACGTCGGTCCGGCTCCCACCGGGAGGCCCCATGGAGATCACGCGTAGACATGTGCTGTCCCTCCTGTCCGCTGCCGGGCTGGCAGCGGTGATCCCCACCCCCGAGGCATTCGCCGCGCCGGGCACGGCCCGCGAGCGCAGTGCGGGCGGCGGTGTCGAGCGACTGCTCCGCAACACCCGTGCCGTCCTCGCCGGGACACCTGAATCCAACTCGCGGCCCGAGACCGCGGCCAAGCTGGCGGCGGTCGCCGAGGCGGCCCGCAGCCATCTGGCGGACATGGCCGCCGCGGGGGAGAACGAACTGTTCCGCGGGCTGCCGCTGGGCACCAGCGACAGCAACCTCAACGCGTCGTTCCGGCGACTGTACGAGATCGCCCTGGCCGCCTGTACCCCGGGCCTCCCGTCGGACGGCCCGCCGAACGACGCCGCCACCCGGCGCCGGGTCGTCGACGGGCTCGTCACGCTTCACGAGCGCTACTACGGCGACCAGTCACAGGGCTACTACGGCAACTGGTTCAACTGGGAGATCGGCATCTCCACCAGCGTCACGGCCACCCTGGTGCTGCTCGCCGAGGAGGTCGCCGACCAGCGGCCCGAGCTGATCCGCCGTTACACCGCGTCCATGGACGCGTATCTGCGCAACGGCAAGGACGGCGACGTCGACCTGGACTCGCGGTTCCACACCGGCGCGAATCTGGCCGACATCACCACCAACCGGATCCTGCAAGGCGCCCTGCTGGGCGACGAGTCACGGATCCGCAAGGCGCTGGAGGACCAGCTCACCGTCTACGCGACGATCGACCCGTACCACCTGAACCACGGCGTCACCGACGGGCACTACGCGGACGGGTCGTTCGTCCAGCACTCGTCCGTCGCGTACACGGGGTCGTACGGAAAGGCACTGCTGGCCCGTGCGGTGCAGATGATCGGGTTCCTCGACGGGACCGGGTACGCCAACACCGAGGTGCTGGTGCCGGTGGTGCACCGATGGGTGACGGACGGTTTCGCGCCCGTCGTCTTCGAGGGCTGGATGATGGAGATCGTCAAGGGCCGAGCCGTCTCCCGTACTGCCGGCGGATACGCCGACAGCGCGGCGGTCGCCGAGGCCGTCACCGATCTGTCGGCGTACGCGGAAGGGGAGCGGGCCGCGGCGCTGAAGCGCTACGTCAAACACCTGGCCGCGGCCTCGGCCACCCCGCCCGACCCGGCGCGCTTCGCCTCCCCGCTCACGGTGGTCCGCCATGCCGCGATCATGGCGGACGGTGCGGTATCGGCCGCCGACCTCAATCCGGCCGCCCGCTGCACCGCGTTCAACGCCATGGACAGGACGGTGCACCGGCGCCGCGGCCACGCCTTCGCGCTGGCCCGCAGCTCGGAGCGGATCAGCAAGTACGAGTACATGAACGGGGAGAACCTGATGCCCTGGTTCCAGGGCGACGGCGCCTACTACCTCTACCTCGCCGGGGAGGACCAGCGGAACGCGTTCGGTGTGGACTACTACACCACCGTCCCGCCCCATGGGCTCGCCGGTGTCACGGCCCCCGACGAGCGGCGGAAGACCGTGCCCGAGCTGTACGGGAAGCCGTACTACGACAACCCGGACCACCCGCTGCACTTCACGTCCTCGTCCGAGTCGCAGAACACGTATGTGTACTTCCCGCGCGGCACCAACCGCCACTCCGGCGGCGCCGTACTGGGCACGTACGGCGCCGCCGGAATGGTGCAGTCCGACGATGTCGCCTACGCCGAACGCGACCGGCTGCCGGACGACTTCACGGTCTACCGGAACGCGACGGCCACCAAGTCCTGGTTCCTGCTGGACGACGAGATCGTGGTGCTGGCGGCAGGCGTCGGTGACCGGGGCGGCCGCGCGGTGACCACCACCGTGGACGCACGGATCGCCGACCCGGACGCCACCGTGCGGATCAGCGGGGAGCGGACCGCGGGCGGCCGGTGGGCGGGCGGCGGCACCGAACGGCTGCGCTGGCTGCGGTACGCCGACGAGACGCGGGGCACGGCCGTCGGCTATCTCTTCCTCGGCTCCCCCGGCGGCTCCCCCGGCGCGGACCGCCACCCGGTCACCGTGGAGCTGGAGACCGTCACCCGCAGCCGCCGTATCGTCCGGACCGCGAACCCGGACACCGCCGTCACCCGGCAGGTGTTCCGCGCCGCCTTCCGGCAGGAGGCGAGCGCCGCGCCGCGGTCCTTCGCCTACGCGCTGGTGCCGCACGCCGGTGAGCGGGAGCTGCGGGCCTACGGTGCGGACAGCAGCCCTCTCGCCGTCCTCGCCAACACCACCCGCCTCCAGGCGGTGCGGCACACCGGTCTCGACCTGCTGGCCGTCAACTCCTTCGCCCGCGGCCGGCACACGGTCGGAGGGCTCCGCCTGGACGGCCCCGCCTCGGTCCTCCTCCGCCGGGAGAGAGGAGGGGGCCGGGTGACGGTTGCGGCCTCCGACCCCACCATGCGGCGGGAGCGGCTCACGTTGCTGCTGCGCGGCCGTCGGCTGCGGCCTGTCTCGTCCGACCCGGGGGTGCGGGTCGGCCATGCGCCCGGTGGCACGGTGCTGAGTTTCCGCACCCGGCATGCGTACGGGCGGTCCCTCACCGTCACGCTCCGTTGAGATCGCGTACCCGGCAATGGGGGCTGCGCTTGCCCACCTGCGGAATCGGGCAAGGGGCAGCCCCTCGCCAGGAGTGGGTACCCGGCAATGTGGGGGTGCGGTCCGAGCGAGAGGAGCGACACGATGAGTGACCAGACCCCGATGCCCTCCCAGGCCGAGGGCGAGCGCGACAACGGCTTCGCGGAGGCCCGTTCCCTGTCGCCCGCCGAGCGCCGCAAGGCTGAGCACCCGGACTGCCCGCGCACCACGCCGTCCCAGGCCGAGGGGGAACGGGAGGAGGACTCCGGCTGAGCCGGTACGGATCTCGGCGATGCCGCGTCCCGCACGGCGTGCCGGGTGACGCCGCGTCCCCCGCCTCTGTCGGCTTGCGGTCCAGCTTCGCCGTCCCCCTCTCTCCGCCGCGACGGCGAGAAACCACAGGAACGGAGACCGGCGGTGCCGTTGCTGCGGTAACCCGCCGTGAGTCGACGCTGATTGCCCGACTGCGGGTGCGTCGTGGTTGGTGGGGGCACCTCCCGGCCGGAGTCCCCCAGCCTCCGGCCGGGAGGTGCCCCCAGGGGAGCAGTTCCCCGCGCCCCTTACGGGGCGCGGGTTTCGGCCTGTTTCAGAGCGCGTTTGGCTTGGCGGAGGTTGTCGCGGGCTGTGCGGTGTTCGGCTTCGGCGTGCCGTAGTTGCTCGCGGAGCTCTGTGACCTTCTCTTCGGTCTGCCGGTAGTGGTCCTCGGCGCGGTCGGCCTCGGCCTGGGCGGCGCGCAGTTCGCGCTCGGCTTGCGCGGCGCGCGCTTTTTCCTTGCGGCGCTGCTCTTCTTGCTGGGTGTCGGTGCGGCGGCGGGCCCGTGCCGAGGGCTTCGCGGCGGCTTCCGCGAGCTCGCCGGTGAAGCCGACCGGCGCGGCCAGGGGTTTGACCAGCCGGCCTGCGGCCCATTCGCGGCCGGCCTCGGGGTCGGCCAGCGCGGCATGCAGGGTCTCGGTCACTTCGCGCTGGGCGTCGTCGCTGATCCGTCGGCCCGCTCGGGCCGTCAGCTCGCGGGCCTGCCGGGCGAGGGCCGCGGTGATCTGCCGCTGCCTGGCGGACAGCTCACGGAGCTGTTGGCCGTCCAGATCGTGGTGGGCCTGCCGCAGCGCCTCGCCCAGCTCCAGCAGCAGCCGTGCCTCCTCGGGCTCCTCGCGGACGAGGAGATTGCTGGCCCAGGCCGCCGCCGTCGGGCGGCGCAGCCTGCGGATCCGCTCGGCCAGCTCCCGCTCCCCCGCCGCCCTGGCCTCCTGCGCCCGCGCGTCGCGGCTGGCGGTGAAGTCACCGGGCGGCAGTCCGTACAGCTCGTCGGCGACAGCGTCCAGATCCAACCGTTCTCCCGCGCAACTCGTCCGGCACCTGCCCCAGGGCCGTACCCGCGGCCCCGCCCGGCACAGCCGGACCCGGCGCAGAAGCACCCGGCGGCGCCACCGGTTGACCCGGATGCCCGGCGTGAAGCCGAGTGGGGCGGGACGAGGCTTGACGGCGCGCGTACACGCGTACGCGACCCGGAGGAAATCCGCGGAGTTCTCGCGCCGCCGCGACAAAGAGAAATCGGCGGCAAGGCGCCGATTATCCGGTGTTCGACTCTTCACATCCTCCGGGCGTGTCTGAGAAATATGGTTCTGAATCGGTCACGTGGTGCAGTGCGCCCCCTGCCCAGGTCATGCGCCCCCGACGCTCCCGTTCCGTCCCCTCGGGGGGTTAGCGGCCGACCCTCTTGCTTTCGCCTCCGCCGCGTTACTGAATGGGATTCCGCTGAAGTCCGCCAAGCCGGGCGGACGTTCGGCGTTGTTCCCGCAGTGCCATGCGAATAGGAACGCAGAACAAGAAATCGGAACCCGAGAAAGGCGGAACTCATTGGAGAGTAAGAACCCGGTCGAGGCTGAGCTCGCAGCCTCCTGAGCACCGGACGCCCCTGGCCGTACGCACCGGGCGGTCAGGGGCACCGGGCACTGCCGCGCACAGCTGTGCGCGTCGAGGGGGATGGACGCCGGCCCTGGAACACTCTTCGCGGTGCGTGACGCGGGCCACGGGAACTCCCGCCGTCCGGCGGAGAGGGAACGGGTGTGAGGGACACAGACAACGAAGTGCGCCGCCGCGTACCGCCCTGAGCGGTGGGGACGGGCGGCCCGCCAAGGACCCGCAGCACGGCGCGGCCTCCGACATGCGGCCCGCGGCGGCCCTGCTCCAGCGGATCTCCGACGCCGAGGGGAAGCGCCGGCCGCCCTCCGTACGGGACGACCAGTTCGTGTACACCCGGGAAAAGGTCAGGGAAACGGATCTGACCAGCGGAAAGGCCGAGGTCGGACCATTGAGGCTGCGCGAGACCTGGCTCGCGCAGCAGCAGAAGCCGCTGCACAAGCTCGGCCTCATGCGGGTCGACGGGGAAACCCTGCCCATCAACGCGGAGTTGGGCGACACCGAGGGCACACCGGCGGGCATCAACCGGCCCACCTACCGCTGGCTCAGCTCGCTGCCCACCGACCCGGACAAGCTGCTGGACAAGCTGTACGCCAAAACCCCGCAGCCCAAGGGCGCACAGCCGAGCCGACGGGACCGCGACCAGGCGGTGTTCGAGCAGATCGGCTCCCTGCTCGGCGGCATGCTTCCGCCCAGGACCGGCGCCGCCCTCTACCGGGCCGCGGCCCGGATCCCCGGGGTCACTCCGGCGCCGGAGGCCCATGACGCCCTCGGCCGTACGGGGCTCGGCATCGCCCGGGACGACAAGCGGCACGGCATCAGGACCGAATGGGTCTTCGACGAGAAGGACTTCTCCTTCCTCGGCTCCCGTAGCTATCTCACCAAGAACACCAGCTACGCCAAGGCGGGGGGACACTGCTGTCGAGTTCGGCGGAGCTGGAACACGCCGTCGTCGACAAGGCCGGCCGTCGGCCCAGCAGCACGGACGAGCCGCCGGCCACCCGCAACAGCTGACCGCCGCCCGGCGGCCGGGCTCCGGGAGGCGGGAGTGAGCAGCGTCACAGTGTCAGGTGGGTTCTACCGTGAACTTCTCGCTCGGTGAGCGCATCTAACCTCCCGTAAAGGGCGCAAGCGCCCGATTGAGAGGGGAATGAGCGACATGACGCAGTACCAGTACCGCAAGACCAGCACAGCACGGGGGCGCATATCCAAGCGCGTCGGCGCGGCGAGCCTGGCCGTCGCGGCAACCGCGGGGCTCGGCCTCGCCGGGGCCGGGGCCGCACAGGCACTTGGCAGCGAGGCGACCGCCACGGTGCCCACCTGCCGTACCTCGGGACTGACCGCGTCGTTCGGGGAGAAGCTCGGGGGCGGGATGAACCACGAGGGCGTCGTCCTCAAGCTGAAGAACACCAGCGGCCACACCTGTAATCTGCGCGGCTACCCGGGCCTCGGCCTGGAGGACTCCGGCCACCGGACCCTGGGCTCGACCGTGCACTGGGGCGACACCTGGTACGCGAAGGACCCGGGCAAGAAGACGCTGACGCTCAAGAACAACAAGAGCGCCGAGGCCGTCATCTCCTGGACCCACGCCAACGCCGGCACCCCCGACGCCCGGCACACCGGCTACCTCCAGGTCACGCCGCCCGCCAACACCACCCACAAGACCCTCAAGCTCCCCACCTGGGTGGACCACGGCCGCCTGCACGTCACCGCCCTCGCCCCGAAGGTCCCCGTCGGCTGACCCGGACCAGGTCAGCGACGAGCTCCGTACGCGCGAACCCGGTGCCCCTGTCGGCATACAGCTGACAGGGGCACCGGCGTCCGATCGGCCGGGGAATCCGGTCGGCGTTGCCGGCCGACGTATCGGGTCGGGGTATCCGGTCGGCGGGTCCGGCGGGCGGATCCGGCCGACGCGCCCGCTCGGCGAACGGCGTGCGAATCATGCGCGGCGATCGGTGGTGGCGGATCCGGCTCGAAGCAGCCCTGAACGTAGCTGAACAAGCCGGCGACGCCCCAGCGCCCCTCGCGCACGAGGGCGCTTAGCAGCTCAGTCCGCGGCTTCGCCGCGCTCTGCCGGACGCGAGTCCGAGGACGGCGACGGCGACGGCGACGGCGACGGCGACGGGCACGGTGCGTGGGTGCGCCCGTCCCGTGGGGCGAAGGCTTCCAGGGCGTCCGCGTCGGTCGCGCGGGCGTGCAGGAAGTAGTCGGCCCAGTCAGCGATTTCGGGGTAGGCCGAGTGCTGGACGACCCTGCTGACGGCAGCCTCGACGTCGAACTCCGTGGTACGCAGCTCGGCGCCGGGGCCCACTACGGCCCAGTGGGCTCCGCTTCTTCCGTAGGGCATCCCGACGCTGCCGGGGTTGATGACGAGTCGGCCGTGGGCGAGGCGGACGAACGGCATATGGGTGTGGCCGCAGACCACGGTGCGGATGTCCGTGCCGAGTCCGTCGAAGACGTCCTTCCAGCGGTCGAGACGGGAGTCGACCAGGACCACCTCCTCGTCGTCACGCGGGGTGGCATGGCAGAACAGCACCTTTCCCAGGCCACGCACGGAGAGTGTGAGTGAGCGCGGCAACGATCCGAGATGGTCGAGCTGGTCCTCGCGGAGCTGTTCGGCTGCCCAGGGGGCGATCGGATCAGGGATCGTGTCGCGCAAACCCCTGCGGTATTCCACGAGTTCGCGGTCGGCATTGCCGCTGATCCAGCTGACGCGGTCGCCGAGTCCGGTCAGCAGGTCGAGGACCTGCACCGGTTGCGGACCGGCGGCGATGTCGCCGGTGAGCACGATGCGATCGGCGGCGATGACGTCTCGTTCGGCGAGCACCGCCTCCAGGGCCGGCAGGACTCCGTGAATGTCGGACAGGACCGCGACTCGGTTCAGCATGGCCGCCACTGTGGGGGCGCGGACAGCCGAGCGTGAGCGCTTTCGCCCGGGGCGTAGCCCGACGGACCACTCGCGGCGCCCCGGCGTCCCCGGCGGCAGCCCTCTCGCCGCGGCGCCGGGGCACCAGCCCGTCGGGACAGCTCGGCTACGGCGTGAAGCTGACCGGAAGGTGGTCGAGGCGGGTCTCCCAGGTGGAGGACGTGTCCGTGAGCTCGGCGGGGTCGACGGTCAGTCGAAGCTCGGGGAGGCGCTGGATCAGCACCTCCACGGCCGTTTCGATGATGGCCTGGCCCACCGCCTGCCCGGGGCATGCGTGGGGGCCGCTGCTGAACGCCAGGTGGGCATGGTTGCCGCTGACCCCGGTGCCGGTGTGCGGACGGATCTCCGGGTCCAGGTTGCCCGCGGCCAGGCCGAGGATGAGCAGGTCGCCCGCCTTGAGGCGCTGGCCGCCGAGTTCGCAGTCGGCGGTCGCGAACCGGCCGGGGAGCACGGACAGCGGCGCGGAGTTCCACATCATGTCCTCGACGATCGCTGCGGTGGTCAGCTGTCCGCTCACCAGGTCGGCGAGCGAGGAGCTGTTGCTGAGGATCGACTGGAGCACCCGGGCCAGCAGGTTGCTGGTGGTGGTGTGCGCCGCGATGAGCACGAGGCGCAGGTGGTTCTGCACCTCGTCGTCGTCCAGGCCGGCAGGGTGCTGGATCAGTCCGGTGGCGAAGTCGGGCCCTGGCTCGGCGCGTTTGTGCGACGTGAGGTCGGCGAGCACCCGTCCGATGCGCTCGTTGTGCACGAGGGCGTCCTCACCGCCCTTCATCACCTGGGCGCAGGACGCCGCCAGGTGTTTCCCGTCGGTCTCCGGCAGGCCGAAGAGCCGCGTGAGGACGAGCATCGGCAGATACTCGGCGTACTGGAGGACCAGATCGGCGCGTCCGGTGTGCACGAAGTCGTCGATCTGCCGGTGCGCGAAGTGGACGACGTGCCGGCGTATCCCCCGGTTGGCGACCGTCTCCATGCTGTCGGTGACCGCCCTGCGCAGCCGCTGATGGGCGTCCCCGTCCTGGGAGAGACAGTCGGGACGCCACCCCAGCATCGGAATGAGCGGCGAGGTGTCCGGGATCCGCCCCTCCCTCCAGTCCCCCCAGATGCGCGAATCCCGGCTGAACTGGCTGGGGTTGTCCAGCACCCGCCGGTTCTCCCGGTAACCGAGCACCAGCCAGGCGGGCACATCGCCCTCCAGCAGGACGGGCGCCACCGGCCCGTACTGCTTGCGCAGCCGGGAGTAGGTTCCGTACGGATCGACCGTGGACTCCGCCGCGTACAGCCGCGTCGTGGCGGCGCCGTGCCGGACAGGGCAGCCCCCGGACCGGTTCGGTACGTCAAGGTGCGGACTGTCGGAGGGCTGGGCGTTCATCGGGTCTCCAATGCGGAAACAGACCGTTCCTTGAGGTGGCGGATGAGCGCGATCAGCACATCGCGGCTCGACACCCGGTCGCGTGCGTCGCAGGTGACGATCGGCGTGTGCAGTGGGACGGCCAGGGCCTCCCGCACCTCCTCGACGGGATGGCTGCGGGCGTCGGGGAAGACGTTGAGGGCGATCACGAACGGCACGCCCAGCCTCTCCATCTCCTCGATGGCCCGGAAGCTGGACCTCAGCCGCCGGGTGTCCACCAGGACGACAGCGCCGAGGGCGCCCTTGCACAGGCCGTTCCACAGGAACCAGAACCGCTCCTGCCCGGGTGTGCCGAACAGGTACAGCACCAGTTGCTCGTTGAGGCTGATCCGGCCGAAGTCGAGGCTGACGGTGGTGCTCTTCTTGTCCGCCACGCCGACCAGGTCGTCAAGGCCGACGGTGGCCTGCGTGAGGGTTTCCTCAGTGGTGAGCGGCACGATTTCGCTGACCGAGCCGACCATGGTCGTCTTCCCCGTGCCGAAACCGCCGGCGACCATCACTTTGACCGACCGGCTTCCCGAGTGCAGCGCTTCCGCCCGTTGCGGAAACGCCGGCTGGTCAAAGCCGTTGAAGTCCACTGAGTACCTCCTCGAGAAGCGCGAGGTCGGGCCCGCTGTCGCCCGTACCTGCGATGGGATCGCGGGCTTCCACACGGCCTGTGTTCAGCAGGTCGGCCACCAGGACCGCGAGAATGTTGAAGGGCAGCCCGAGGTGCGCGCCCAGTTCGGCCACCGACAGCGGGTCGCGGCACATCCGGAGGATCGCGTCGTGCTCGGGCGGAATCCCCGGGTCCGGTGCGGAGCGGGCGACGACGAGGGTGGCCACATCGAGCGTCTCCGCTCCCACGGGGGGCGCGCTGCGGCCACTGGTGAGTACGTAGTAGCGCTCCAGCCCGGAGGGACCCGAGCCCGGCTGCGGTTCGGTCATCCAGGCTGCTCCTGCCGCGGAGCGGTGCCGAGGAGGTCGCCCATCCTGCGGGCGCAGTCCCTCATCTGGTGCCCCAGCACCCCCTGGTCGATCCCCGACCTGGCCAGCACGCCCAGATACGTCTCGGTTCCGGCGCGTACGACGAAGAGGTGTCCACCGTCGACCTCGATCCCGGCGAGCCGCAACTGGCCGTTGTGCTTGGGGAACTTTTCGGCGACGGGCTGGGCCAGCGACTGCAGGCCGGCGACGACGGCGGCGAACCGGTCGGCGTCGTCGGGGTCCGCGGCATAAGAGGTGATGGCCTTTCCGTCGGAGGAGGCCACCAGGGCGAAGCGGATCTCCGTGATGCTCTCCGCCAGATCGCGGAGCGCCCAGCTCAAGTCGGTCTGGTGCTGCGTCATGTGGCTAGTCACTCTCTGGTTGCTGGTCGAGGGGTTCGTGCGGGGCTTTCCCGTCCGCCGAGCCGCAGTTGGAGACGAACGCGGCCAGTCCGGCGAACGACTCCTCGGGCGGCACGCTCGAGGTGTCCGCTCCCGGCGCGGAGTCCATGTCCTGGCGCGGGCGCGGTACGTCGGGCTGCTTGCTCCGCTTGGGCAGCCCGCCCGGTGTGGTGGGTCCCGTGAACGGCTCCTCGTCGTCCGGAAGCCCGGAGCTGTCCGGAAGCCCGGAACCGTCCAGGCTTTCCGGAGCCGCCGCGGGAGCGGCGGCAGGGGCTGGAGTGGCAGCGGGCGGGCGCGTGGGCGAGGCCGGGAAGGAGGTGGTCTGCCGACGGGGGATCCGCGGCGTGGCCGGCTCGGAGTACATGGGCTTGTCGAGCGGCTTGAAGTACTTGTGCGGCACCACCACGACTGCGGCAGTGCCGAGCCATGGCGAGTCGTCGAACGTGACCGTGATGCCGTACCTGCGGGCGAGGTTGCCCACGACGCGCAGTCCGATCTGGGCGTCCTCCGCCAGGTCGCCCGGGCCCGCGCCGACGGGATCGCCGTTCAGCAGCCGCAGCGCGTAGCGCCGCTTGTCGTCCCTGAGTCCGGTGCCCGAGTCCTGGATCTCGATGCCCAGCCCGTTGGGCACCTCGCGGCCGGACACGATCACCTGTTCCACCGGCGGCGAGTACCGCGTCGCGTTGTCCATGAGGTGCGCGAGGATCAGCGTGAGGTGGTCGACCAGGCTGCCGTCCACGCCCAGTTGGGGCAGCCGGCGCAGCTGGATGCGCTTGTACTCCTTGATCCGTGACATGCCACCGCGGACCACGCTGATCAGCGGCTGGTGCTTCTGCCACTGCCTGGCGGGCCTCTCGGCGCCGCCCAGTACGACGATGCTGGCGGCCAGACAGTCGGCGGGACCGAGCTCCTGGTCCAGTTGCATCAGGTCCCGGGCAACCGCGGGGATGGCGTAGTGCACGCCCTGCATCTCGTGCAGCTGGTCACGGATCTTGCTCGTGTAGACCTGCATCCGGCTGCCGATGCTCACCACCGAGTTCCGAGCCGAGGTGCTGCGGTCGTACTCCTCCTCGATGTTGAGCATCGCGGTCCGCAGGATCTTCCTGAACGAGGCGCGGAACTCCTCCGGTACGTCCGGGTCCTCGGCGAGCGGGCGCAGCATGTCGTCCATCGCCTCGCCCGCGCGCAGTTCGTCGATCGCGTTGGGCAGGAACTCCTCGGCCAGCCGCAGCAGTTGCGTCTCGTGCCGCTCGGTCAGCCCGGCGAGCTGTTCGCGCAGTGCGGAGGTTTCGGCGGCGTGCTTCTGCTCCACGGCCGCCAGCCACTGCTCCCACTGTTCCTTGTCCCGCGCTGCCTGGGCCCGGTGCTTCTCCGCGGTCTGGCGGGCCCGGAGTTCCAAGGTCAGCAGTCGCTCGACGCACACGGCCGTGGCCGCCGTCGCCACCGCGCCGGCGACGAGAACGCCCGGCCTGGCCTCGGCCAGTCCGGCGGCCATCGCCACGGCCGTGACCACGCATATCGCTACGGGTAGTGACCACCAGGCGTACCAGGCAGCGGGCAGCCGGGCCGCGGGTGGGGTCGTGTCCTGTGCCATCTGGATCCTCAACAATTTGCTCTTGCGGGGCGGTCGGAAACGCACCAGCCGAATGGCCTGCTGGTGCTTGCTTTCGGTTCCCTTTCACGGGAGCCCGAAATGGTGTGGCGGCAGGCAGCGGCTCTCCGCGAGTGCGTCAACTCGCTGGGAGTCGGAGAGCTTAGCGAGGAGAAGTACCCTCTCGCAGAAGATGCCGTGTTCTGCCATACACCTCGGATTTCCGTTCGAGTGCCGGCGCCCTGGAGGACGCCCGGGACCGGTCGCCAGAGCCTTGCGCGAAATCCTCGGGTGGGGAGCCGCACTTTCGGAAAGTGTTGCCTTCTTGACCGAGTTCGTTCACTCTTGAACGGTCACGTGCGCGGGGCATCTGCCATCTGCCCATCTCGGATGTGCCCGCCGTTTGTTGGGGAGACTGCCCCTGGCGCCGGGGAGGAGCGCGCTTCGGCACCGTACGCCCCACCGCACCGCGCATGACATGCACCGCAACACCGACGTGAGGGTTCCCACGAGCAGGAGGACTCACCGATGGGACGAAGCGGCACCAGCAGCGAATTAGCAAACGTGGTCAGAAACGCTGTCAGGAGTTGTACGGAAGACTACAAGCGGCGCGAACAATCCGGCATTGTCCGCCGGAATGCGGCCGCCCGCCGGGAAGTTCGGCACAACGGCGGCATGACATTCCCCGTGGAAGGAGCACTGGCCCGCGCGCCCAGGGAATTCCCCGCACCCGACGAACAGGGCAAGGAACGCCTGCACAGGCTGGATGAATGCCTGTCCGTCATACAGCGGGCATTCCCCGGCATGGAGACCGGCATCAGTCTGTGCCGGCTCTCCTGCGCATTGCTGGAAGGCGCCTGGCGCGAGCGGGCTGAGCGCACGGACTCCCCCGCCGATGACGATTCGTGCACATGTACGCTCTGTGCTCATCTGCCCAAGCCGCTCAGGCGCAGCCTGGACGACTACGACTGGCGCAGGAGCGACGGGCGTCCGCTCACGGTCAAGACGTGGCCCTACCGGAAAGAGCTCGACAGCGTGCTGACCGGCGGCTGGGTGTGGACCCGGAAGATGAACGACTCCGACCGCAATCTCGGCCTCAGGTTCCGGCACGAGGACGACATCCTGGTGCTCCACGAGTACAAGCGTGTCGAGGCGGCGATCGAGGTGTCCGCCACCGCGCGGGTGGTGGAGCAGCGGCTGGCCGAGGACCGCGCGACCAACAGTGCGCGGGCCCTGATATGCGGCCTGTACGCCGCCTACAAGCGGTCCGTCGACGAGTACTGGCTGAAACGGCATGTGTCGGGCAGCGCCACGCTCTCCCAGTCGACGCCGCTCGACAAGCCGGCCTACACCCTGCTCCAGCTCATGGACTGCCTGTTCTGGCACGTCTCCCCCGACTCCGAGCTGTGGCAGGAGGAACACCTCGCCTCACTGGTGCTGTGCCGGGTGCTCAATGACATGACCGACGCCCGCGCGGACGCGGTCACCGGGGAGGGCAGCAACTTCTGGCTGAGCTCCATGTCCACGCACGACAAGGCACTGTACGGAGCCTGTGTGCTCGCGCTGATCAAGTACGGGTGCATGCCGGAGTCCCACGGCCTGCTGTGGAACACCTGGCTGATGGACACCACCATCGTCTGGGAGGGTCTGACCGGGCGGCACGCGCTGTGGTTCGACGGGATCACCAACGGCCTGCCTCCGATGGACGACTGCCCGCTGTGCGGCATCGAGCCCAACGCCTGCACCGGCCTGCTGACCGACGGCGTCGTACTGCGCACCGGCCACACCCCCACGGTGGGCGGTCTCGGCGAACGCGCGGCCCGGCTGTCGGCACGCTGCCGGTCGGAACACCCGCAGGTGTGGCGGCTGTTCGACCGGGAGCTCGCCGCGTTCGAGGCCCTGCACGGGGAATGGCACGGTGACGTCGGTACGGCGTGGGAGATACTGCGCCGCACCTACGTAGCCGCTGTTGTCGCTTCGCTGGCGGGCGGTGAGGGCGCCCGCGATGTCCAGGTCGACTCCGGGGAGGTGGGCGCGGCTCTCTTCCACGCCCTGCACCGGCCGGCGACGTGGAAGGAGGACACGGCCCTGCTGGCCTATATGTTCGGCTGCGCGCATCCGCATTTCCTTTGGAACGCGCAGGGGTATGTGCCTTCAGCCGTGGGCGGCGACTGGCTGGATGGCTGAGCGGTAGTTTGCCGTCGGCCTCCGACGAGGGTGCCCTCTCCGTTGTTGCGGGTAGGGGGTGCCCCTTGCTGACGCTTGCGGGCTGCGGCTTGCGTCGTGGCTTGTCGCGCAGTTCCCCGCGCCCCTGACGGGGCGCGGGGTCACGAGCTGGTGAGGATGACCAATTGTTGGGTCGCCCGGGTCATGGCGACATAGTGGTCGACAGTTCCTTCGACGCCCTCGCCGAAGTCCTCCGGGTCTATGAGGACGACGAGGTCGAACTCGAGGCCCTTGGACAGCTCCGGGGTCAGTGAGCGGACGCGGGGCTTCGTTCGGGACGTACGGTCCGCGCCGGTGGTGATGACGCAGGCGGTGCCGTCGGGGTGGGTGGCGAGCCAGGTGTCGAGGGTCGAGTCCAGGTCGGAGACGGAGCCGTGGACGACCGGGATGCCACTGCTGCGGATGGAGGTCGGCACGTTGGCGTCCGGGAGCACCGCGCGGATGACCGGCTCGGCCTCGGCCATGATTTCCTCCGGTGTCCGGTAGTTGATGCTCAGCGAAGCCAGGTTGATCCGGTCGAGGCCGATGCGGCGGAGCCGTTCCTGCCACGACTCCGTGAACCCGTGTCTGGCCTGGGCGCGGTCCCCGACGATGGTGAAGCTCCGGGACGGGCAGCGGAGCAGCAGCATCTGCCACTCCGCGTCGGTCAGTTCCTGTGCCTCGTCCACGACGATGTGCGCGAACGGACCGGCGAGCAGATCCTGATCGACGGGTGGCAGTTCGGCATCGTCGACCAGGCTGTTCCGGGCGTCCGCGCCGCGCAGCATCGTCACCAGGCCCTCGCCGTCGTCACCGTCGGCACCGGAGACGGCCGCTGCCTCGATCAGGTTGTCGACCACCTGCGCCATGCGCTCGCGCTGGCCGGCGAGGATGGCCGCGTGCCGGCGCTTCCGGCGGGCCGCCTCCGGGTCGCCGAGCCGCTGCCGTGCCGCGTCCAAGAGCGGCAGGTCGGACACCGTCCAGGACTGGGGGGCCTCCTTGCGCTGTAGCTTGCGCACCTCGTCGCGGCTGAGCCAGGGAGCGCACATCCGCAGATAGGCGGGTACCGACCACAGGTCCCCGACGAGGTCGGCCGCTTCGAGCAGCGGCCATGCCCGGTTGAGGGTCGTGACCAGCTCCTCGTCGTGCAGCAGCGACCGCCGGAAGAGGTCGGGCGGGACATCGCCGCCGAGCTTGTCCAGCAGAATCGCGACCAGCTCCGCCCAGATCTGCTCGCGTGCCTCGTTGTGCGGAGTGCCTGGTTCCACCGCGTCGAACGCCTCGGCCCAGTCGTCGGCGCTCAGCTGGATGTCGGCCCAGTCGGTCGTGACCGTCATCCCCTCGGCGGGCGGCTCCTCGTAGAACCTGACGGCCTTCTCGATCGCCCGCACCATGTCCGCGGACGACTTCAGGAGGGCCACCTCCGGATCGGCCTCGACCGCTGCCGTGGCTCCCTCGGCCACGAGGTCCCACAGGGTGCAGGTCTGCACGCCCTCCTCCCCGAGGCTCGGCAGGACATCCGCGACGTACGCCAGATAGGGCCGGTGCGGACCGACGAACAGCACACCGCCCCGGCGGTGACCCAGACGGGGGTCGGAGTGGAGGAGGTAGGCGGAGCGGTGCAGGGCGACGACGGTCTTCCCCGTACCCGGGCCGCCGTCGACGACGAGAGCGCCGCGTGATCCCGCGCGGATGATGGCGTCCTGGTCGGCCTGGATGGTGCTGAGTACGTCGCGCATCCGTTCCGACCTGTTGCTGCCCAGGCTGGCGATGAACGCGGACTGGTCGTCGAGCGCGGCGTGCCCTTCGCAGCGCCTGATCAGCTCGTCTCCGACAAGACCGTCCGGGGTGAACACCTCGTCCCAGTAGTCGCTGATCCGGGCGGGGGTCCCCCCACCAGCGCGGAGCCGAGAGTGGGTGAGGGTCCAGCGGTATCTGCGGCGGCTCGCCAGGCCCATCGGATTGGCGTGGGTGGCTCCGAAGAACGGCTCGGCCGCGGGTGACCGCCAGTCGACCAGCAGCCGGCGTCCCTCGCTGTCCGTCAGGCCGAGCCGTCCGACGTACACCGGCTCGGGGTCGTCCGCGCCGACCATGCGCCCGAGGCACAGGTCGAGACCGAAGCGGCGCAGCGTGCGCAGCCGAGCGGTCAGCCGGTGGATCTCGGCGTCCCGGTCCATCGCCTGCCGGCCGGTGCCGCCGGGTGCCCTGCGTGCGGCATCGAGGTTGTCGGACAGTTCGGCGATCGTCTGCTCCAGGCTCTCGGCGATGGCCGCGAAGTGCTGCTCGTCACCGGCGATCAGCGTCGGGTCCGCCTTGGGGGAAAGGTGGTCGGGAAGGTCAAACACGCTGGTGGTCAGCGGGTGCACGGCATGGGCTCCGTTCTGGGATCGCTCGCGGCAATGGCGCGCGGCAAGGTGTCCGTACTGGCGTGACGAACCTGGTGGGCGTGGTGAGCAACACACCGACTGATGTGGGCCGCCCGTGCCGTTGTCGGTTCAGGTCGTGGAGGTGTGCGGGTGTGCGGTGCTGGTGTTCCGCACCCGGCTCGACGGTTCCCGCGGGTGCGCGGGACCCTGCGGCTCAGCCCGCGTCGAGCAGCAGCTTCGCGGCCACCGACGCGCCGTCGGTGGCCATCGTGGCGGCCACGGCCCTCGCTCGTACGTGGGTCTCCGGGGCCAGTGCCGTGGTGAGCGCGGCCGACACGGACTCGGTCGTCGGCGTAGGACCGTCATGTGCCGCGCCGATGCCCAGCTCGGCCACTCGCCCGGCCCAGTACGGCTGGTCAGCGCCCTGGGGCAGCACCACTTGGGGCACGCCGGCCCGGGCGGCCGTCGTCGTGGTGCCCGCGCCGCCGTGGTGCACAACGGCGGCCACCTGGCCGAACAGTGCCTGATGGTTGACCTCGCCGACGGCGAAGCAGTCGTCCCGGTCGTCGATCAGATCAAGGCCGGCCCAGCCGCGGGCCACGAGGACGCGGCGGCCCTGCGCGCGGACCGCCTCGACGGCCACCTGGGCGACGTCCGTCGCCCCGCGCATGGCCGCGCTGCCGAAGCCGACGTACACGGGTGGTGTGCCGGCCTCCAGGAACGCCACCAGCTCGTCCGGAAGCGGGCGTTCGTCGGGCTGGAGCCACGCGCCGGTCTGTACGACGTCGAGCTCTCCGGTCTCCTGCCACGGGTCCAGGACCGGGTCCGTGGCCAGCCACGGCCGGTCGCCGATGACGTAGTCGCGGACGGTGTCCACCGGCGGCAGGCCGATCGCTGCCCGCTCGGCGTTGAGCGCCTCGCCGAAGAGTTCGTCGATGCTCCGGGCGTCCAGGTCCCACAGCACCCGGTTGTCGGTCACCTCCGGTGGGAACGGCCGACCCGGATACGCGATCGGCGGGTGGTGCGGCGACGGCAGGGTGAGCTGCTGAAACGTCGCGTATACGTAGCGGATGCCCAGTTTCTCGGCCACCGACCGCGCTCCGGCCGCGGCCGGCATCAAGCCGGTCGCCACCAGCGCGTCACACCCCTCGGCCACCGCGGGGAGCGCGTCGAGCTGCGCGGCGATCAGCTCGGCAGCGCGCCGGGGCAGGTCGGCCGGCGACGGCGGCTTCGTCCCGGTCGCCAGCGCGCGCACCGACCGGCCGACCGGCACCAGTGGCACGCCGACCCCTGCCAGCCGCTCCGCGAACTCCTCGTCCGGCGGCGCGCACACCCGCACCTCCGCGCCCAGTTCCCGCAACCGCACCGCGAGCCCCACCAGCGGCTCGACGCCGCCGCGCGAGTCGTACCCCGACAACACCACATGCATTTCGTGACTCTCATTTCCGCAGGCTCCGGCTCAGGTCCGTGAGTCTGCGGCACCACCGGGGCCTTGCCGCAAGCCCCCCAGTGCGCTATACCTTGAGCATGGCAGGGAGTAGCGATCTCCTTGCCTTTCCTTTTTGGCCGCACCTTTTGCGGCCCCGGATGCCGGCTCCGGCAGGCCGGCAGGTTCAGGCCCACGGGGCGCACGCCGCACCCCGCGCGCGCCGGTGGATGGCGACCGGCGCCCGCCCTGACCCCGGTCCGGGTGTGTGAGTACGGTGATCCTCCGCCCGAAGCGGCGCCCATCCGGAGGAAACCGTGGCCCCAAGTCCTGCCCCAGCGCCCGGCGTTGACGTAACCGAGCAGCTCCCCCGGCCCCAGTGCCCGCATACCGGAGAGTCGGTATGAGGCAAGGGGCCGATGCGGACGGTCCGGCGTCGGTCGGCGAAGAGCAGCCGCGCGAGAGGGCGGCCGTGGACGGAGTCTCAGCAGCGGAACAGGAGCTGTTCGGCGGGCGGTTGCGCTGGGACCAGTCGTTCGTCGAGCACGAGGGCGCACTGGCACGTGTGCGGTTCGGGCAGCTGGCTGCCGCGCTGCCGCGGATGGTGGGCGTCGTGCTGCGGGCCGGATGGGGCGCGGACCCCCGGGCGCTGGCCGGGCTGGTGACAGCGCAGATCGGCCAGGGGCTGACGGCGGCGTTCGGGCTCGTGGCGGTCAACGGCGTACTCAACGAGCTGTTCGCGAACGGTCCGGCCGGCGACAAGCTGGAGCAGTCCCTGCCCGCGCTCGCGATGCTGGCCGTCGTCTCCGTGGGCACCGCGTTGCTCGCGGCCTGGTCGACGGCGATGTCCGGGCGGTTGGAGCCGCAGGTCGAGCGAGCCGTCTCCATCCGGTACTACCGCGCGGTCGCACGGGTGGAAGTCGTGGCAACCGAGCAGCCGCATGTGCAACGGCACCTGGAGGCAGGCAAGTTCGGCACCGACTCGGCAAGGCGCATGCTCGGCCTGTCCGTAGGCGTCGCCAACGTCGTGATCGGCCTGGTGGCCGCAGCCGTCGTACTGGCCTCGCTGCACTGGGCACTGCTGCCGATGCTGCTGGCGATCGCCCTGCCCAAGGGCTGGGGAGCAGTGCGCTCGGCACGCCGGGAGTACATCTCACGGCGGCACTGGGTGGATCACCGGCGAGCGGTCACCACGCTGCTGCAGTACCTGACGATGCCGCACGCCGCCGGAGAGGTCCGGGCCCACGCGGCCGGCTCGCTGCTGCTGCGCGGGTACGAGGAGATGTCGGGGCTGATGGAGAACGAACAGCGGCGCCTGGCCCGGGCGCAGGCCCACACCGATCTGGTCGCCGGTGCGTTCTCCGGCGTGGCGTCCTTGGGCTGTTACGGAGTGCTGTGGTGGCTGCTGACCAGCGGCGGTCTCCCGCTGGCCGTCGGTGGCACCGCGGTCGTCGCCATCCGCAACTCCACTGCCCGGCTCACCTCCCTGGTCCAGCAGGTCAACCGCATGTACGAGGAGATGCTGCAGCTCAGCGACACCGAGGAAGCCACGGAGCTGGCGGCCCGGCACGCCATCCCGCAGACCGGCAAACCGCTGCCCTCGCCGGTACGGGCGATCCAGGTGCGGGACGTCTCCTTCACCTACCCGGGCGCCGAGGTGCCCTCGCTGCGCGGCGTCGACGTCTCCGTACGGCGGGGTGAGGTGACCGCACTCGTCGGTGCGAACGGCTCGGGCAAGTCCACGCTGGCCAAGATCCTGGCCGGGCTGCTGCTGCCCAGCAGCGGCAAGGTGTGGTGGGAGGGACCGGAGGGAGAACGGGTGGAGGCAGCCGAGGCCGACCGGGACCAGATCTTCCGCTCCGTCGGTCTGCTGGCGCAGGACTTCCCCAACTGGCAGATGACAGCTGCCGCGAACATCGCCATCGGTGCCGGTGACCGTCCCCGGGACATGGCCCGGGTCAAGGACGCCGCGCGGGCTGCCGATGTGGATGCGCTGGTCGAGGGCCTGCCATACGGCTGGGACTCCATCGTCTTCAAGGGGTACGAACGCGGCGTCCAGCTCTCGGGCGGACAGTGGCAGAAACTGGGCAACGCCCGCAGCCGCTACCGCGACGCGCCGTTCCTCCTCGTCGACGAGCCGACCTCCGCGCTCGATCCACACGCCGAGATCGAGGCGTTCGAGCGGCTGCGGACACTGGCCGACAGCGGCACCGCGGTGGTGCTGATCACCCATCGGCTCGCCGCGACGGCCACGGCGGACCACATCTATGTCCTCGGCCATGGGCGCGTTGCCGAACACGGCACCCATGAGCAGCTGATGGGCATTTCCGGCGGCCTGTATCAGGGCATGTTCGAGGCGCAGGCCGCGCAATATGGGCTCGCCTCGTCGCGAGGGCCGGCCCTCCCGTTCCAGTGTGAGGGGGGTGCCCCTGCCTGATGTACGCAGACTGCGGGTGCGTCGTGGTCGCTCGCGCAGTTCCCCGCGCCCCTGACGGGGCGCGGCAGAAATGGGGCGTGTGCTCGTCAAGTGACCGTTGTTACAGGTGTGTTGACGCTGTCCGCGGCGCTCGGTTACGTTCCTTGAGCGCCCTGAGATAAATCCGGCATCTCCAAGCGCCGATTCCTCGGGGAAATCCATGTGCTCCTCTCGGAGGGAAACAACATGAACAGCGAATGGGAATCCGCCGACGAATTCTCTCTCGACCTGCGCGTCCGTTACGTGGAAACCCCGGCCGTCTCCGCCGGGATGGTGACCCAGGAGCCGAATTGCGGGGCCGGGACGTCGCGGGCGACGTGTCCCGGGGCGTCCTGCGACTGACTCCGCATACACGCCTCATGGCAGGCCACGCGGAGGGTGTCGCGGTCCGTATCAGTGGGACGGGTGAGCCCTCCGGGTGGTCGCTTTCTTATGGACCTGGGAGTTCTTACGGACCTGGGAGGGGAGCCGCGCCGTGGAGTCGCGTTCCGTGCGGAAGGTGAGCGACGACGAGGCTCTGCGCCTGGCCCGTGGCACGGCCGAGCGGCTGGCGGCGTCGGCCGGAGACGCCGAGGGGCAAGTGGATCTGGCGCAGGGCGCACCAGGCGTAGCGCTCGCCCTCCGATACGCCGCGGAAGTGTTCGATGACGACCGCTGTCTGAAGGCGGGCCAGCTCCAGCTACGTCGTACCGCCGAGGCGAGTGCCAACGCGCCGTTGGCGGCAGCGGGGCTGTACAGCGGGACCGCGGGCGTCGTCTGGGTGGTGGCCGAGTACGCCCGCCTGGAGCCGCGCTACCTCCCGGCGCTCGCGACGATGACCGACCAGCTCGGCCGGCAGGCGCTGGCCCTGAAGCTCTCCCTCTCCGCCGAGAGCGTCGCCTCCTACGACTACGACGTCATCGATGGCGCGGCCGGCCAGCTTTCCGCGCTGCTCAAGGCCGCTGACGTGCTCGGCGAGCCCGCGACCGGCGCCGCGCGGGAGGCCACCGACCGGCTTGTCGACTACCTCCTGGAGCTGACCCGCGACGACGGCGGCAGGCCCCGGTGGTTCTGCGCGCCCTCCCGCTATCCCGCCGCTCCGGGCACCGACGGACAGCCGGTCACGCTTCCGTGGTACTTGAAGAACTTCCCCGACGGCATGTTCAATCTCGGCTTCGCCCACGGGCCGCCGGGCATCCTCGCGGCGCTCTGCCGCGCCGACGCAGCCCATACGACGGGCATCGCGGGCTGGAACGAGCGGGGAGACACGCGGGTCCGCCGGGTGCGGCAGCGGATCGGTGACCTCGTCCGGCAGCTCGACGCATGGCGTATCCCAGGACTCGACCATCCGACGTGGGCCGCCGCTCTGCCGCCCGACCCGGACACCGGGCGCCCCGACACCACCGCCGAGCAGGTGCCGGGCCGGGCCGCGTGGTGCTACGGCGCACCCGGCGTCGCCGTGTCCCTGCTGTCGGCGTCCGCGGCCGGCGGCGACCCGGAGCCGGCCGAGCTTGCGGCGGCCGCGCTCGCCGGTGTCGAACGCACCCCTGTCGAGCAGTGGAACGTGTTCTCTCCCACGGTGTGCCACGGGCTGTCGGGGCTGCTGGCCATCTGCGGCCGTGCCGCCGCACAGACCAGCGCGCCGGGCCTGCGGCGGATGTGTGACGACCTCCGGGCGCGGGTCTGCGCGCACGCGGACCCGGACCACCCCCACCTGTTCCCCGATCAGCCCGCACGGGGAGAACTGGAGCACCACGCCGGGCTGTTGAACGGCGCGGCCGGAGTCCTGCTCACCCTGCTCGGTACCGTGTCGCGCGCGGCGGCCGAGTGGGACGAGGTGCTGTTCCTGACCCGGGCCGATGTGCGGGCGTGAATCGGGCGTGAACGCTACGTGAGCCACTCGACCGCCGACACCTACCGGGCATGCGGGTTCTTCATGCTGAGGGCGCCCGCCCTGCCCGCTCGCCCGATGCTGGAACTGCTGAGGTCGCTGTCGTCCGTAGCGGACGGCGACGCCGGGCACACCGACGCCTGGCAGGACGACTACGCGGAAAAGCTGCTGAAGCTGTGGTGGACCCCGGGCGTGGCCGACGCCGTACGGGTCGCCACATCTCATCTGGCGGACGCCGTAGAGCGGTTCGACCGGCTCACCCGCAAGGACCGCCGCCGGGCCGTGCGCAGCCTGGGCCGCTATCTGAACCGGATGAGCTTCCGCTCGACGCCTCTCGGGCTCGTCGCGGGCGTGGCCACAGGTGTGTTCGGCGAGCAGCAGCGCACCCGGCTCGGCCCGTCCGCCATGGGAGCCGCCCGGGCCCGCGCCGACGCGGGCTGGGTCATGCACCTGGTCAAGCGGCTCGCCTTCGCCGACGGGCGTTCCGGGGACGTCCGGGTACGGCGCAACGATCTGCTCCATGTGGCCCGCGGCCGGGTGTGGCTGCCCACCGCTGACGGCTACGGGGAGGGCGACGCAGCCGACGCAACTTCGGACGCCGACGGCACGCCCAGGAGCCGGCGCTCCGTCAGCGTGCGGCTCACGGCTCCGGTGCGGTCCGTACTCGACCACACCCGTACGCCGACGACGCTCGGCCGGCTGACCGCCCTGCTCACCGACGCCTATCCGAACGCCGGTGCGGAGCGGATCGCCGCCCTGCTCGGCGGCCTCCTCGACAGCGACATCCTCATCACGGCCGAGCGCCCGCGCCTGCTCACCCCGCCGACCGATCGGGCAGACCCGGCCGACGCCTCCTCGCCATCGGTGAGCTCCCCGGAAGTGCTGCTGCGGTCGATGCTGCCGCCCGTCACCGACCCGTCAGTCGCCCAGGCGATCGACGAGGTGGAGGCCGCGATCGGCGCGTTCAACCGGGGCGAGCTCCCCGTGTCGGAGCTGCTGAGGACGGCCAGCGCGCCGATGCCCACCGCACTCGGCGGATACGACGGGCCCACCCTCCAGATCGACGCCGCGCTGGCCGTCGACCCGCCCCTGGTGCTCCCCCGACCGGTGGCCGCCCTGGCGGAGGAGGCCGCACATGTGCTGGCCCGTGTGGGTACGGAGCACCGCTACCCGCCGCATCTGACGGAGTACGCCGACGCCTTCTGCGAACGGTACGGCGACCAGTCGGAAATCCCGGTGCTGGAGGCGCTGTCCGCGGAGACCGGCCTGGGGCCGCCCCGCGGATACCGCTCCCCGCCACGGGAGTTCCCCCTGCCCGGCGTCGGCAGGGAGCCCGCCGCCCGGTCGGCACGGGAGGCCGCGCTGACCCGGCTGGTGGCGACGGCCCTCGCACGGCGGGAGCCGAGCGTCCAGCTCGACGACCGGCTGCTCGGCGAGCTCGCCGACGCCTCCGCCGCCCCGGACGACGACCGGCCCCCGCCGCCCGTACTCGACCTGTACCTCGAACTGATGGCCCCGAGCTCCGGCGGCGAGGGCTGGCGTGCCGTCTGCAGCACCATCGGGGTGGCGTCGGGCGGCCGGACCTTCGCCCGGTTCCACGATCTGCTCGACGCGGATGTCCGGGCCTCGCTCCAGGACCTGGCCGCCGCCGAGGAGCAGCGCCAGGGCGACGCCGTCTGCGCCGAGCTGGCGTATCTCCCCGGGGACGCCCGGCTGGTGAACGTCTCGATCCGCCCCACAGCCCATGCGTGGGAGCTGCCGGTCAATGTCACGCCCGGCCGGGACGAGTCGCGGGTGATCCGCCTGGACGATGTCCTCGTCGGCGTGGCCGACGGAAAGCTCTATCTGCGCAGCCGCACCCTGGGCCGACGGCTGCACATCACCCAGCGCACGCTGCTCAACTGGCTGGGAGCGCCGAACGCGTGCCGGTTCCTGCTGGAGGTCTCCGGCGCGCTCTCGGGGTCGATCGCTTCGTTCAGCTGGGGTGAGCTGAGCGGGACCATGCCGTTCCTGCCCCGCGTCGAGCGAGGGAACCTGGTGCTGCGCCGCGCGCAGTGGCGGCTGCGCGAACCCGACGTCGCTCCTCCCGGCGGCCGGGGCGGCGGCAGCGGAGCCGACGGGCAGGCCGCGTTCGCCGAGGCCGTCAACGCCTGGGCCGAGACATGGCTGGTGCCCCGCCTGGTCAACATCGTCAGCTACGACAACACCCTGCTGCTCGACCTCACCAGCGCGCCCTGCCTGCGCGAGCTGCGGGAGACGCTGGCACGGGCCGGCGAGGAAGGGATCGTCCTGGAGGAGGTGCTGCCCGCACCCGACGAGGGCTTCCTGCGCGACGCTGCCGGTGAGCCGTACGCCTCCGAGGTCGTGGTGCCCCTCGTCAGGGCCGGTCAGGACCCGGGTCCGCCGGCCCGGCGCGTCGGGGTACGCGCGGCTCGCGCCCGCACCGACGGCGCATGGGACGGGCAGGACGGCCGGGACGGGCCTGAAGGACGGATCAAGCGGGTCGGCAGCGACTGGCTGGCCGTCAAGCTCTACGCCGAGCCGGACGCCCATGACACGCTGCTGAGGGTGGGCCTGGCCGCCCTCGCGGAGCAGCTGTCCGAACGGTACGGCGTGGCAGCGCCGTTCTTCGTACGCTACGCCGATCCGGCCCCCCACCTGCGCATACGGTTCTTCGTGCCCGACGAGGCCACGCGTCAGGAGGTGCTGCGCGATGTGACCGCCTGGACCTACGACCTCGCTCGCGGCGGGCACATCTCGGACCACACCTTCGTGAGCTACCAGCGCGAGGTGGAGCGTTACGGCGGTCCGGAACTCATCGCCGATGCGGAGGACTGGTTCCGGCGGGACAGCACGGCCGTCGTTCAACTCCTCCGGCACGTTCGCGGCGGCGGGACCGGCCTGCCGGACCCTGGCCCGCTGCCGGACCTGGGCGCGGACACGGACCTCGGCCGTGTCGCGCTGGTCGCTCTCACCCTCGACCGGCTGTGCGCCTGTCTGATCCCCGAGGCAGAGGCGCGGCACGCCATCGCTCGCGTCGCAGCGACGCAGAACGCCGGCGGCAGCGTCTACCGGGCTGCCGGGCGGAGCCTGTGGACCGCCCGCACCGGCGACGGCCCGACCCGCCTGCTGCTCGACGAGGCCGCCGCCTCCTGGCGCCCGGCCGCGGAGCGACTGACGCGGCGGATGGCCGAGTTGGCGCGGACAGGCCGACTCCAGGCGGGCCGCGACAGCATCGTGCTGAGCCTGCTGCACATGCACTGCAACCGCATGGGGCTACGCCGCGGCGAGGAGGAGCTCGCGTACGGGGTGTGGCGACGGCTCCTCGACCGGGCCGCGCACGCCTCACGCTCGGGCCCGTGAGACGCGTATGACCCGTAAGACGCGTAAGGAGGGCCCTGGGAGCTCACCAGGCCCCGTCGTCGAACTGGTCCAGCAGCGCGTCCTCCGGCAGTTGCTCGGCGGCGCGGGCGGAGGCGCCGCCGCGCAGATGCTGTTCGGTCCAGATGACCTTGCCGCCCGGGATGTAGCGGGTGCCCCAGCGCTGTGCGAACTGGGCGACGAGGAAGAGGCCGCGCCCGCCCTCGTCCGTGGTGGAGGCGCGGCGCAGATGCGGTGAGGTTCCGCTGCCGTCCGAGACCTCGCAGATGAGGCTGCCCTCGTCGTGCAGGAGGCGGACCTGGATCGGCGGGCGGCCGTAGCGGATGGCGTTGGTGATCAGCTCACTGAGGATCAGTTCGGTGGTGTGGCCGATCTCCTCCATGCCCCACTCGCGCAGCCGCGCCGCGCATTCCGCCCGTACCGGCGCCACGGCCGCGGGGTCGGGCTCCACCTGCCATTCGGCGACCTGGGCCGGGTCGAGCCGTCGGGTTCCGGCCACCAGCAGCGCGACGTCGTCGGACGGGTGCGCGGGCATGACGTTGTCCGCTACCGCGCGAGCGGTCTCCTCCGGGCTGCTGTCCGCCGTCTCCTCCAGCACCCCGCGCAGAATGTCCAGACCGGTGTCGATGTCCCGGTCCCGGCTCTCGACCAGGCCGTCGGTGTACAGCACGAGGCGCGTGCCCTCGGGCAGCTGCAGTTCCATGGTCTCGAACGGGTGACCGCCCAGGCCGAGCGGCGGCGACGCGGGTACCTCCGCGTAGTCGACGGTGCCGTCCGGGTACACCACGGCTGGGCAGTGGTGTCCGGCGCGGGCCAGCGTGCAGGAGCCGGTGACGGGGTCGTAGATGGCGTACAGACACGTCGCCCCGGCCACCTCCTCGTACTGCCGCCCGGTCGCGAGGCCGGCGCGGCTGTCCTCGTCGTCGATGCGGACGACCAGTTCGTCCAGGTGGGCGAGCAGTTCGTCGGGCGGCAGATCGAGGGAGGAGAAGTTGTGTACGGCGGTACGCAGCCGGCCCATCGTCGCGGCCGCGTGCAGTCCGTGCCCGACCACGTCGCCGACGACGAGCGCGACACGTGCGCCGGAGAGCGGGATGACGTCGAACCAGTCGCCGCCCACGCCCGCCTCGGCCGGCACATAGCGCCAGGCGGCCTCCAGTGCTGCGTGCTCGGGCAGTCCGCGGGGCAGCAGACTGCGTTGCAGGGTGACCGCCATCGCGTGCTCGCGGGTGTAACGGCGGGCGTTGTCGATGGCCACCGCGGCCCGCGCCGCCAGCTCCTCGGAGAAGGACACATCGTCCTCGTCGAAGGCCGGCGAGTCGCCGCGGCGCCAGAAGTGCGCGATACCCAGGATCACGCCCCTGGCCCGCAGCGGGACGGTGATCAGCGAGTGCACGCCGAACTCCAGTGTCCGCCGCGCCCGGTCCGGGTCGTGCTGCAGCCACTCCTCCGCCCGGTGCAGATCCCGCTCCAGCACCGCCCGCTCCGCATCGAGCGCCCGCGCCTGGGGCGAACCCGGCCGGAACACGATCGCTTCCCCGACCTCGTACAGCGGCAGGCCCGTCGCCCCGTCGCTGACCGCCATCCGCCGCACCCGGCGCTGCGTCTGCGGAGCGGGCTCCTGGCCGCGTACGACCTCGTCGAGCAGGTCGACCGCTGCCAGGTCGGCGAAGCCGGGCACCGCCACCGTGGCCAGCTCGGTGGCCGTACGCGCCACGTCCAGCGTCGTACCGATCCGCACGCCCGACTCGTACAGCAGTTTCAGTCGTTCCCGCGCCACCTGTGCGCGGCCCGAGACGGCCGACAGCTCGGTGGTGTCGCGGAGCGTCACCACGCTGCCCGGCTCCCCGCCGCGCGGGGAGGTGGGGCGGATGTTCACCGCCAGCAGCCGGTCCCCGGACAGCAGCACCTCGTCGGTGACGGCCTTCCCCGAGGCCAGCAGCCGTGCCATGCCCTCGTCCAGACCCAGCTCGCTCACGTGTTGGCGCTCGGTTCCCGGCGGCAGCTCCAGCAGGCGGCGCGCCTCGTCGTTGGCCAGTACGAGACGTCCGTCGGAGTCGAGGATGAGCACGCCCTCCCGTACCGCGTGCAGGACGGCGTCGTGGTGCTCGTACATCCGCGTCATCTCCGCCGGCCCCAGGCCGCGTGTCTGCCGCAGCAGTCGTCTGGAGACCAGTGCGGTCCCGCCGGTGACGGCCACGAGGGCCGCGGCCCCCGCACCGAGGATGATCGGAAGCTGCTGGTTGATCATGCCGGTGACGTTGCGGATGGCGAGTCCCGCCGACGACATGCCGATGATTTTGCCGTCGGAGTCCCGTACCGGCACCACCGCCTGGACGACATCGGTGTCGCCGCCGGTGAGCGGGCCGGTGACCGTCTCCACGGTGGTGCGGCCGCGGAGCGAAGGCTCGATGGTGCCGACGAACTTCTTCCCGATCAGCGACGGGTCGGGCTGCGAGTACCGGATCCCCTTCCGGTTCATGATCACGATGAAGTCGACGCCGGCGTCCTTACGGGCCGCCTCGGCACGCGGCTGCAGCACCTTCGCCGGATCCGGGCCCTGCATCGCCTCCGCCACGCCCGGGGCGTGCGCGAACGCCTGGGCCACCGCGACCGACTTCTCCCGGGCCCGGCTCGCGCCGTCCCGCTGCGCCTGCACCACCTGGGCCGTCACCGCGGCCGCGACCAGCAGCAGCACCAGCACGACCTGGAGCAGGAACACCTGACCGGCCGCACTGCGCATGCGCAGCAGCGAACGCCCCTTCACTCCGGAGCCGGCAGATGGGCGCTCCGGCCGGGTGCGGGTGCGGCGGAAAGGCAGCTTCATGACTTATTCCTAACACCGCGCTGCACCCCAGCACCCGGCTACGCCCTCTTAGATCGTATTCCGTGTGGTGCGACGCGCACGCCGATGCGCCGGATCGCCGACGATCGCACCCCCAGCACGGCCCGGGTGCCGGGGCGGACGGCGGACGGCTCACCCATAGGTGGCACGGATGGCCTGGGCGAACGGGCTGTAGTCCACGGCGGCCCGGTAGGCGGAGCGCATGGTGGCGTGGTCGGCCCGGCCCGTCCCTGCGATGTCGAAGGCAGTGCCGTGGTCGACGGAGGTACGCAGGATCGGCAGGCCCGCGGTGACGGAGATGGTGCCGTCGAAGTCGTAGGTCTTGGCCGGAATGTGGCCCTGGTCGTGGAAGTGCGAGAGCACTCCGTCGTAGCGGCCGGTGAGGCCCTGGTGGAAGACGGAGTCGGCGGGCACCGGGCCGGTCACCTCCAGCCCGTCGGCGCGGGCTGTTTCGCAGGCAGGCGCGATGTGCTCGATCTCCTCGTCGCCGAAGGCACCGTTCTCACCGCCGTGCGGGTTGACCGCGGCCACGGCGAGGCGGGGCCGGTCGGTGCCGAAGACGCGCAGCGCGGTGACCGCCTCGTCGATGGAGCGGCGTACTCGCTCGGCGGTCAGCTGGTCGAGGGCCTTGCGCAGCGCCACATGCCGGGTGGTGAAGAAGATCCGCAGGTGGTGTCCGGCAACGGCCGTGTTGCGGGACGACGAACATGGTGTCCTGGCGGGTGACGCCGGTCAGCTCGCCGAGCATCTCGGTGTGCCCGAGGTGCTTCGAGCCCGCCTCCCAGATCGCCTCCTTGTTGATCGGTCCGGTGACGATGCCGGTGACCTCGCCTGCCAGGGCCGCGCGGGTGGCGGTCTCGATCGCGGCGACGGCGGCGCGGCCCGCGCGGGCATCGACGGTGCCCCAGTCGGGCAGGTCGGCGCCGAGCACACCGGTGTCGAGGACGTCGATGACACCCGGCCCGGCCGGCTCGGCCGGCTCGGCCGAGAAGTCCGCGACCTCCGGGACCTCGGCGTCCACCCCGGCGGCGCGTACGCCGCGGCGCAGCCGGGTGGGCCGGGGCGCCTCCGGGTGGGCCGGCGCGCACATGGCGACGGCGCGGCGGCCGGTCAGCTCGCCCACGGCACGCAGGGCGGCCCGCGTCGACGATCCGATGTTGCCGCGCAGGACAGCACCACGCGGTTTTCTCTGTTGTTCCGGTGAGGGGGTGCCCCTGTTCGGCGCTTGCGGGCTGCGGGTTGCGTTGTGGCTTTGGGGGCACCTCCCGGCCGGAGTCCCCCAGCCTCCGGCCGGGAGGTACCCCCAGGGGAGCAGTTCCCCGCGCCCCTTCGGGGCGCGTCCGCCCCTGCGAAGCACGACCTAGCCCGCGTCGGCGAGGCGGCGGTGGAACCAGGTGGTCAGGGCGGTGTCCACTTCGCCGGCCAGGGGGAGCTGGGGTGCGGGCTCGATGCCGGGCTCGTCGGCGAGCGGGTGTGCCAGCCCGGGGATCGACAGCAGTTCGGACCGCTCCCCCAGTGCGTCGACGAGGTCCAACGCGTCGGCCCGCAGCCCGGGGTGATCCAGCTCGCCGCTGACGACCATCAGCGGCGCACGACCGGCGATGGTGTCCGCTTGGGCGACGAAGTCCAGGCTGTCGGCGGCCTTCTCGGACTCGGCGTCATACGAGTAGTCGCCCGGGAACAGGTCGACGACGGACCGTATCCGAACGGCGGCGTTCACGACGGCGCCCGCGAAGACCGGAATCTCGGTGTCGGCCAGGACCCGCAGCGCGACGGCCCCACCCAGCGAGCCCCCGAGCACGCCGATCGGGCCGTCATCGACGGGCAGTTGCGCACGGATCGACTCCAGCGCGGCCGGAAACTCCTCGGACGCCTGCCGAACGAACGGGTACAGAAAGGACATCAGGGCGTCCTGGCGCATCAACTCCAAGCCAGCGTCCATGCTGCCGTCGACCATGCGTGCCCCGCACATCGGCATGCCGAGGTGCACCCGCCACGCGGGCAGCCCGTGCATCGGCAACGCGGCAGCGAACGCCGCGTCCGACCTCGGCGCGTCCAACATGTGCCAGGTGACGATCAGCGGCGCGGCGCCGTTATGGGCCGGCGGCAGCGCGGTGAACGGCACACCAGCGGCCGTGCCCGTGATCGGTGAGTCCATGCGGTCACCGTAGGCCTGCGGCTGCACACCGGGAACCGGCTATCGCCACCGGCGAAACGTGTTCGCTGAGCGGCGCGTGTCAAAAGGACTGCCGCAGCCAGAAGTCCAGGGCCGCGTAGTCGCCGTCGGTCAGACCGAGGCGGGGATCGACGCGGTGGAGCAGGGCGTGTCCTGGGTGGTTGGCGGCGACCCAGGACCGGTCGGTGTCGGTGATCTCGTCGTCCACCCAGGCGAACGGCCGCCCCGCGGCCCAGTCGACGAGAGCGCGGGTCTTCCAGTGCAGTCCGTCGCGTTCGTCCTGGTCGTCGATGGCGGACGGCTCGGGCCAGCCGACCATGGGCAGTTCCGGCAGACCGAGCAGGGGCGCGATGCACTCGTTCGCGTCAGCCATCCATGTCGTGGCCCAGACCACCTCGCACGGCAGGGCAGCCAGCCGGGTCCCGTGCTCGGGATCGATCCTGGTCACGAGGGGGTTCGCGGCAGCAGCGGGCAGCTCGACGCCCGCCGCGAAGGTCGGATACTGCTCCGGTGCCGCGCCAAAGGGAATGAGCGGTCCGTCGACATCGAGAAACAGCAGCGGCCACTGCGCAGAGCCAGTCACCGCAGCACGATAACGACAGACCGGCGACCCCGCCGAGGGGGTGCGTTCCGGCCTACGTCGTCGCCCTACGCGGCTTCCGCCGGCCGCTCCGCGCGGAGCGGCCGGCGGCCTCCTCGCTCGTGGCACACGGGAGAAGCAATAGCCGCGTCAGGAGGGAGCCGAGCCACGCAGCGTCGCCAAAGCCGCGTTCCCTCGCTACGCGTACACCGTCGCCTCCCTCATGGGAGCCGCCAGGTCCAGGCGTGGCCAGGAGTTGACGTCGCGCCGCAACTGCCGGTCGTGCGTGGCCAGTACCACCGCCGCGTCGGTCGCCTGAAGCGCCTCGGTGAGTTCGTCGACCAGGGTGATCGACAGGTGGTTGGTCGGCTCGTCGAGCAGCAGCACATGGGGGCGGGCAGCCAGCACCAACGCCAGTTCCAGTCGGCGCTGTTGCCCCATGGACAGCTCGGCGACGGGCTTGTCGGCGTCGCGCGGGGTGAGCAGCAGGCCCAGCGCCCCGAGCCCGACCACCTCGTCCGCGGCCAGCGCACCCGTGCTGACCAGCCGCGCCGTATGCGCCTCGTACAGCCGGCGGGCCCGCTGAAGCGAAGCGCGCGGCGACTCCTGTCCGAGGAGCCGCACCCGCGCGTTGCGTGCCCGGTGCACCTGGCCCGCGCTCGGGACCAGCCCTTCCGCGTTCGCCAGTACGGACAGCAGTGTGGACTTTCCCGCCCCGTTGGGCCCGGTGACGGCCAGCCGGTCGCCGGAGTGCAGCGCCAGGCTGACCGGCCGGCGCAATCGGCCGTCCACGGTCACTTGGTCCGCGCGCAGCAGTACGACGCCGGGCCGGGCGGGGAGTGCCGGCATGCGGAACCGCTGGGGCGGCACAGGCGCGGTGACCTTGTGCTGCTCCAGGTCGTCCTGGCGCCGCCGAACGGAGCGGACCAGCGCCCCGGCGCGGGTGGCCCGCTGGTGCTTGCCGGTGCCCTTGGGTGGGCGCCACCCGGTGCTGAGGCGGTTCTGGGCTTCGGACAGTGCCTGCGTGAGCCGGGCGTGCTCGGCCTGCTGCTGTTCGTACTCCGCTTCCCAGCGGGCGAGTTCGGCTTCCCGGCCCTCGCGGTAGCCGGCGTATCCGCCGCCGTGGACGGCGGGGCGGCCATCCCGCGTCGGATCGAGATCGAGGACGGTCGTGGCCACGTCGGCCAGCAGCGCGCGGTCGTGGCTGACCACGACGACGCCGCCGGAGTGGGCCCGCAGCCGCGCGGTGAGGAATTCGAGCCCGGCGAGGTCGAGATGGTTGGTCGGCTCGTCGAGCAGCAGGAAGTCGTACTCGCCTCCCAGCAGACAGGCCAGCCGGACGCGGTAGCGCTGACCGACGGAGAGCGTGGTGAGCGGGCGGGAGCGGTCGCTGACCGCGCCGAGCCCCGCGAGCGCGACATCGACGCGGCGGTCGGCGTCCCAGGCGTCCAGCGCCTGCGCCGCCTCCAGGGCGTGGGCGTAGGCCCGGTCGGCCCCTGGGCGGCCGTCGGCGAGGGCTTCGGCGGAGGCATCGAGTTCGCCGAGCGCCGCGCGGGCGTCGGCGAGATGCTCGTCGATGAAGTCGCCGACGGTACGCGCGTCCTCGGCCGGCATCTCCTGCTCGGCCAGTGCGAGAGTGCCGGTGCGGTGCACGCTCCCGGTGTCCGGGGCGAGGGTGCCCGCGAGTACGTGCAGCAGTGTGGACTTACCGCGTCCGTTCTCGCCGACGACGCCCCAGCGCGATCCGGGCGCGACCTTCATCTCGACGTCGTTGAGTACGGTGCGGCCTCCGCGCTCGACGCGGACATCGGCGCAGGTCAGCTGGGCACGGGCGCGGGCAGGCAGGGTAAGGGCAGTCAAGGTCTGTTCCTCCGGGTGTTCCGGGCTCCGGAAGAAGGCACACGTCACCCCTGGCGCGAACGAACGCTGCGAGGAGGGTGTGAGCGAGCCTCCGTCTGACGGCGGCCGGGCCCCGGCAAAGGAGAACGGAGCGGGCCGCAGGCGACATCGCGGCTCCCGGCGCCTCACACGTCAGATGAGGGCGGAGCCGGCGGGCCCGGTCAGAGGAAGTAGAGATGCATGCGCCGAGTCTAACAAACACGTGTGCCCACACCGGGGTTGGCCCGTGCGGGACGCCGCTCCGGCCCGGGGTCCGGGTGGGGTCCGGCTCGCGGTCCGGCTCGGGGTCCGCGATGAGCTCGACGGCACCGCTGCGCAACTCCTCCCCCAGTCACCGGTGAGGAAGGCGTTCGGCACGGTGGTGCTCGGCGCGGCGCCGGCCTTGCTCCGTAGCCGGTGGACCGCCCAGGGGGAAATCCGTGTCGTGGACCGCTCCGTACCGGGATCATGGGCCTATACCGACAACTCGACCACTGAGGAATTGCTCGCCATGCCTGCGCCCGCCGACCCGACGGTCCTCCACCCGATGCCCGAGCAGCCGCGGGTGGTGCTGCTGAAGCCGCTGGTGAAGTCCCAACTGATCGAAGTCGGGGAGTATTCCTACTACGACGACCCGGACGATGCGACCGCGTTCGAAACGCGTAACGTGCTCTACCACTACGGGCCGGAGAAGCTGATCATCGGCAAGTTCTGCGCGATCGGCACGGGTGTGCGGTTCATCATGAACGGCGCCAACCACCGGATGGACGGCCCCTCGACCTTTCCCTTCCCCACCATGGGTGGCTCCTGGTCGGAACACTTCGACCTGCTCACCGGCCTGCCGAGCCGTGGGGACACCGTTGTCGGCCACGACGTCTGGTTCGGCCATGGCACGACGGTGCTGCCGGGCGTACGCATCGGGAACGGCGCGATCATCGGCTCCGGCGCCGTTGTCGCCGGCGACATACCCGACTACGGCATTGTCGGCGGCAATCCGGCCCGCCTCATCCGCACCCGCTACAACGACCGGGACATCGACCGGCTGCTGGCGGTGGCCTGGTGGAACTGGCCTGCCGAGCACATCACCGAGCACGTACGGACGATCATGTCGGGAAGCATCGCAGACCTGGAGGCCGCCGCGCCGAACACCCCTGCGACTGACGCCGACCGCCCTTCGTGAGGGCTACGCCTCCGTCAGTTTCAGCAGAGCCGGTGTCGGGGCCGGGTGTCCGCTCAGATCACTGGGTGGAGACCTTGTGGACGGTGGTGTCTTCGGGGTTCAGCCGTCGTCCGTCCGCGGACCGTACTTCCAGTGCGCGGAGGGGGTGTCCCTGGCGGCGGTCTACCAACTCGGAGTGTGGCTCGCCGGGGGCGAAGAAGTTCTGTTCGCCCCACTGCCGCAGGGCGACGATGACGGGGAAGAGCGCCTCGCCCTTCGGAGTCAGTACGTACTCGCGGTAGGCGCTGCCGTCGGAGGCGGGGACTGATTCGAGGACACCGCCGGCGACCAGGGTGCGCAGCCGCGCGGTGAGGATGTTCTTCGCCACTCCGAGGCTGCGCTGGAACTCCCCGAAGCGCCGGCTTCCGTCGAAGGCGTCCCGCACGATCAGCAGGGACCACCAGTCGCCGATCGCGTCCACCGACCGGGCGACGGGG
The DNA here is from genome assembly GCF_050936705.1 of Streptomyces sp. CA-250714. Classification (NCBI taxonomy): domain Bacteria; kingdom Bacillati; phylum Actinomycetota; class Actinomycetes; order Kitasatosporales; family Streptomycetaceae; genus Streptomyces; species Streptomyces sp. CA-250714. Next base: position 1,598,379 of record NZ_JBNJMI010000001.1, read on the forward strand.
CATTCGCTGTCGTCGAAGCGCGTCCTGGTCACCATGGCGCCACTCCCTCTCTCGTACTGGTTGCAACATGCTACCAACGCAGGCTACCGTCGCCGTCCGCCATTGGTAGCAAGATGAAACCAGATACGGGGGAAGTGCGATGCCCGGCAACGGTGAGGCTGTGACGCGACGGACCGAGGCCTGGAACGGGGAAGATCCCGCGTTCGTCCTGTCCCGTGGTGTCGTCATACTGTTCGCCGTCGCCTGCGGGGCGGCGGTGGCCAACGTCTACTTCTCCCAGCCGCTCCTGGTGACCATGGGCCACGACCTCGCCATGAGCCCGGCACTTGTCGGCAGCGTGGTCACCCTCACCCATGTCGGATACGGGCTCGGGCTCTTTTTCCTCGTACCGCTGGGCGACGTGGCCGACCGCAGACGGCTCATCGTGGCCCAGTTGCTGCTCCTGGTGACGGCGCTGGCCGTGACAGCGACCGCCCACACGGCGGCGATCCTGCTCGCGGGCATGGCGGCGACGGGGCTGCTCGCCGTCGTCACGCAGACGCTGGTGGCCTTCGCGGCATCACTGGCCCCTCCCGCCGGGCGCGGACGGGTCGTCGGTCTGGTCACCAGCGGCGTGGTCATCGGGATCCTGCTCGCCCGCACCGCGTCCGGCCTCATGGCCGATCTCGCGGGCTGGCGCTCCGTCTACCTCGCCTCGGCGTCGCTCACCGCGCTGCTCGCCCTGGTCCTGCACCGGGTGCTGCCGCGCCACGGTGCCGCTCCGCGGACGACCTTGCGCTACGGGCAGCTCCTGCGCTCCACAGTCACCCTGTTCGCACGGGAACGACTGCTGCGGCTCCGGGCTCTGTTCGGCCTGCTGATCTTCGCCGCCTTCAGCACTCTGTGGAGCAGCGTCGCGCTGCCGCTCAGCGAGGCCCCGTACTTCCTGTCCCACAGCGCGATCGGGGCGCTGGGGCTGATCGGAGTCGTCGGCGCCCTGGCCGCGTCCGTGGCGGGCCGGCTGAACGATCGCGGACTCTCCCGGCGGACCACCGGCATCGCCCTCGCACTGCTCGCGGCCTCATGGCTGCCCCTGGCCTTCACACGCAGCTCGCTGTGGGCACTGGTCGTCGGGGTGATCCTTCTCGACCTCGCCGTACAGGCGGTCCATGTCACCAACCAGACCCTGATCTACGCACTCCATCCCGACGCGGGCAGCCGACTGATCGGCGGATACATGGTCTTCTACTCCATCGGCAGCGCCACCGGCGCCATCACCGCGACTTCCCTCTACACGGCGGCCGGTTGGGGCGCCGTATGCATACTGGGCGCCACCTTCAGCTGCCTCGCGCTCGCACTGTGGGCATTCACTCGGGACAGCGCCCCGGGCCCTGCCGAGTGATGGATGGCCGGTCTTGCGTCCTCGGGATGAGGAGCTGCGGCGCCCCGTCAGGGGCGCGGGGAACTGCGCGAGCAACCAAAACAATCCCGCAGCCCGCAAGCGGCAGACCGAGGCACCCCCTCATCGGAACACCACAGCGGGGCGAGATCCGCAGGACACGGCTCAGCCCGCAACCCCTACTGCCCCACCCGACCGTCAACGCATTCGCGCAGCAGATCCGCATGTCCGCAGTGGCGGGCGTACTCCTCGACCCGGTGGACCCACAGCTCCCGGATGGAGGTGTTGTCGTGAGCCAGACGCGCGCCCAGATCCGAATACTCGGCCAACGCAGCGTCGGTTGCCGCCTGTTCGCGGGCGAGATCGGCGAAGGCGCTGTCGACCAGCTCCTGCTCCGGACGGGCTCCTTCGAAGTCGCCGTCCTTTTCGCCGTACAGCCTGGGCGCCGGGTCCTCCGGCACGATCCAGTTGCGCCAGTCCCGCTCCACCTCGGCGAGATGGCGGACCAGACCCAGCAAGGACATGGTCGACGGGGGAACCGAACGGCGCGCCAGTTGCTCAGGGTTCAACCCCTCGCACTTCATCCGCAGGGTCAGTCGGTAGTCCGTCAGGTACTCCCGCAGCGTCGCCAACTCACCGTCCGGGCTTGGCTGGTCGTTGTTGCGGGGGTCCTTGTCGGGGTCCGCCCACATGTCGGGGTAGACGCTGGCCTGGCTCCAACGCTCGGGTATGTCGGTCACGATGCGCAGGATTCTGAACAACGGTCCGGCTGGCAAGCGATTATTTACGCGAACCGGCGACGCCAGCGGCGCGGGCGACCGTGCAGGCGCACCGGGTGGAGCGAGGGGGCCGGACGGGACCGGGGAATCGGGCGGCACGCCCTTCGCCGCATCATCGCCCCGGCACCGGAGACCCGGCACCGGAAACCCGGTGCCGGGAACGTGCCGGGGGACGCCAAGAGGCCGCCGCGTGACTGGTCGACGCTCAGTCGAAGACGTCGGCGCTCAGTCGAAGACAAACGCCCCGGGAGCCTGCGCCGAGGTCGCGTTGCAGGTCGCGGTGACGCCCAGGACAGTGACCTTCAGCGACTTGGCCTCCAAAGCGTCGCCGGAGGCGACCGTACCGTTGAGCGGGCCGCTGGAGACGGGGCTGCCGGCCGGGAGGGCCGGGTTGGCGCTGCCGGTGAACTCCGCGGTGTCGGTGCCGTTCTTGCTCAGGGTGAGCGTCGAGGAGACGGAGCCGGCCGCAAGGTCGATGGGGGCGGTGACCGCGTCGGTGGCGACCGTGATGGTCGCGGCGGTGCCGTTCTGGGTTGCCTCGAGCGTGGCCTCGCCCGAACCCCAGGTTCCGCAGTCGAAGGAGATGGTGGCGGTCTGCGGCTCCACCGCGTAGGCGCTGGGTGCCAGCGCGAGAGTGCCGGCGAGGGCGGCACCGATGCCCAGGGCTGTACCTGCTGCGAATCTGCCGTGTCTCATGAAGTCCGCCTTCATGTGGGGGTGGGGGTGGGGGTGGGTGCGCACCCCGAACTGATGGCAAGTCAGCTTCCGGAAGTCGGTCCCATTGATGCACCGTGATCTTGAGAGAGCAAGGCCGATCCCGGGATTTCTCAACATGTCCCAAACATTTCGCACATCCGCCGACCGCTGCGCCCGGGAGATCCGCGACCCGTACCGCGTACCTCAGCCACCTCGATGCGACGCCACCGAACCTCCGTGATCATGGCGTGAAATCGACGTTGGGGCAGCACCACACGAGGCACATCTTTCCGCCGGAGCACCCGGGCACCACATAGGAGGCATAGCCGTGAAAAGCGTCTCCGTTGCGGTGTGAGGTAACGCCAAATCCGGTCAACTTCCATACAGACACGCGCTGTTCAGCTTTGGCCATGCATATGCTCCCGACTGGTTCGACCAGGACCACATGTTTCGCCCGCGTCCACCCGACGTCGGCGAGCCACTGAACGGGAGGAGTCACATGAGCACCGACCTTCTGCTGGAAGACACCACCGACCTCGCCGAACTGGACCTCGACATCCAGATCTCGGAGACCGAGGGCGAGGGCCCCGCGTTCGCGTCCGGGGGCTACACCTCGCCCAGCACATACGGGTCGCCCTGCAACCTCTGCTGCGCGTAACCGTCCCATCGCCCGCGTGGGGCGGGGCGCCCCGCCCCACGCGGGTTCGTGCCAGTTCTCGGGATCGAAGAGGAGCCGGAGCACGTGCGGGACGATCACTTCACGCCGCAGGACCCCCTGTTCGTACGCATCACGGCGATTCCCCGCACCGGTCCGGGTGGCCGTCCGCTCGGCGACTCCGCCGCGCAGGTGCGCGAGGCCGCTGCCGACCCGCTGCTCCGCGAGGCGTTGCACATCGCCAGCGGCAGCCTCGCCAACTCCCTCGACCGGCTCGACACGGGGGCCGACCTCGGGGCCAAGCGGCTGCGCCGTACCGCGCTCGCCCTCTCCCGGTACGCGCTGCGAGCCGAGACCAGGCCGACGCCCTTCGGGCTCTTCGCGGGTGTCGCACCCGCCCGGGCGGCGGACAGCACACAGGTGAGGGTGTCCGGCCCCGGCGAGAAGACGGTACGGCTGGACGCGGACTGGCTGACGCGGCGCGTCACCGATTGGCTCGAACTGCCCGAGGTACGCCACGGCGTCGACGTCGTGCTGAGCGATCTGTGCCGAACACGGGGCGAGCGGCTCGTCGTCCCCGGCAAGAGCAGTCCCGGCAAGAGCAGTGAGGCCTCCGTCCGCAACACCGCCCTGGTGGCCTGGGTGTGCGAGCGGGCGGCGCGGCCCGTCGGCTACGCCGGCCTCCTGGAGCAGGCGTCCACCTCCTTCCCCCGCCTCTCTGCCGACCAGGTGGACGCCGCGCTGTTCCAACTTGTCCGGCACGGCTTTCTGTTGACCTCCATCACCCCGCAGGATCTGGACGACGCGCTCTACGACCGCATCGCGGCAGCGGTTACCCCCGTACCGGAAGCGGCAACGGAACTCGCGTCCGTACGCGCGGCGTTGGCCGCCTACGCCGAGACGCAGCCCGGCGAGGGCCGTGCGGCGTGGTGCAGCCTCATGCGGCTGACCGACCCCGAGGGCACCGCTGCCAGGCCGCCCGTCCACGTCGATCTGCGGATGGACGCCGACGTGCGGATCTCGCGGTCGGTGACCGACGAGGCGGCCCGCTACGCCTCCGCCATGTGGGAGCTTTCCGGGCACTGGCAGACGCACGCCCATATGCGTACGTACCGGGACCGGTTCCTGGAGGCGTACGGCACCGGCGGCGTGGTCCCACTGGGCCAACTTGTCGACCGGCACCGGGGCATCGGCTTCCCGCCCGGCTACGGCGAGCGTGCCGACGGCGGCTCCACAGGGCTTCAGGAACCGGATCAACTGCCCAAGGAACGCCGTCTCCTCACATATGACCTGGTGCAGGAGGCACTGCTGAGCGGGGACGACGAGGTCCGGCTCACCCCCGCCCTCGTCGAGAGGCTGGCCGCCTGGCGGACGGCCGACACGGCCGTGCCCCCGCCGAGGTCGCTGGAACTGTGTTTCCAGCTGCTGGCCGAGAGCGAACAGGCCATCGACCGCGGCGACTTCCGGCTCCTGTCCCCGGCGTATCCGGGTTCCTGGGTCGCCGGGGCGACTGTCGGGCGATTCGCCGAACTCGTCGGGATGGAAGGCGAACTGGCGTCACTGCTGGCCGGCCTCGGCGACGCCGAGACGGTCCCGGCGCAGGTGGTGTACCGGCCGCACACGGTGCGGGGCCTCAACATGGCGCAGGTGCCGCGCCTGTTGCCGCACCGGATACCGGTGGGCGTGTACGCCGACCGGAACGCGCCCGGCACACTGGACTGGCGGCAACTCCTCGTCACGACGGGGCCCTCCGGACTACGGCTCACCCTGCCGAGTGACGGACGCGAGGTACTGCCCGTCGTACCGCACATGCTGGCTCTCGACAGGGAGGCACCGCCCGTCGCCCGGCTGCTGGTGGAACTCGCCTACGGCAAGGCCAGAACGTGGACCGGCTGGAATTGGTGCGGACTTGAGGGGCTGCCCTACCTCCCCCGTATCACGTACGGCCGCGTCACGATCTTCCCCCGGCGCTGGATCCCCGACCGGCACCTGCGCGAGGCGGCGGACGGCACATCCGGGTGGGAGGGCGCGGTCGCGGCGTGGCGGGAGCGCTACCGCGTACCCGACGAGGTGAACCTCGCCAGGTGGGACCGTATGTACCGGGTGGACCTCACGGACCCCTGGCGGCGGGAGGTGTTCCGCCAGGAGGTCCGCGCAGGCGGCTCCCTGGCGATCATGGAGGACCTCACCGACGGCGGACGCGAATTGGGCTGGTCCGGCGGACACTGCGCCGAAGTCGTCATCCCGTTCGCCCGGTCCACCGCGCCGGGTCAGCGCGAGGAGACCGCCCGCCGACCGCGCCGCCCGGTGCCCGCGCCCCGGCCCACGGACCACACCGCCGCGCATCTGCCGGGTGAGGGCTGGCTCTACGCCAAGTTCTACGCGGCTCAGGACACGCACGACGAGTTGCTGCACGCCGCCCTCCCCACACTCGTACGCGAGGTCGAAGACGAGCTGCGCAGCTGGCACTTCCTCCGGTACCGCGATCCCGAACCCCATATCCGTCTCCGTCTGCACGGCGAGGCCGCAGCCCTGCGGACCAGGGTCCTGCCCCGGCTCGCCGCGGTGAGCCGGAACTGGCAGGAGACAGGGCTGATCAAGGGCATGGTCCTCGACACCTACCGGCCGGAAACCGACCGCTACGGCGGGCCCGAAGCACTCGCCCACGCGGAGCGGATGTTCTGCGTGGACAGCCAGTCGGCACTCGCCCAGCTCAGAATGCGGGCGAGGGGCGCCCTGGCCCTGCCGGCGCCCGTGCTCGCGGCCGTCAACCACGCACTGCTGCTGGAGTCACTCGGCGGCTGGGACTGGTCGGCCTGGATCAGCCGCGCCCTGCCCAAGGGGCCGGCGCACGCGGCCTACCGCACGTACCAGGAGCAGGCCACATCGCTGATCGTGCCCGGACGTACGGCGCAGAGCGCGGCCCCCGTACTGGGCGCCCTCCTCGCGGCCCTGTGGAGCAGCACGCCGGAGACCGGGAAATACGGTGCGCTGCTGCTGTCCGACGGAGGGCGGGCGCCCGGTACGGAACAGCATGCCGAAGCCGTCATGGCGCTGCTGCATATGCAGCACAACCGCCTGCTCGGCATCGACAGAACCGGCGAGGACACCGGCTACGCCGTGCTGCGCGGTGTCGCCCGTGACCACCAGGGCCGCCTGGCCCACATCCAGGACGGGAAGGAGACCGGATGACCGCCCCGCGTCACGCGGACGAGGCCCGGGACGTGGCCGCGCAGGTCTTCGGCCGGCTCGCCGACCCGGAGGCCACCGCCGCCGACACCCGTATTCCGGGCGACGCCTCGCACATCAGCCTGCGCGAGCCCCTCTGGCAGGATCTGGCCCTCTCCAGCGGCTATCCGGGAGTGTCCCTGGCGTTCACAGGGCGCGGCACCCCCGGCCCCGACGACGCCGCGCGAGCGCACGCCTACCTGGTACGGGCAATGCGGGCCACGGCTGCCACCGCCCACGCCCCGGGTGGCATCTACACCGGCCCGGGCGCCGTCGCCTTCGCCGTCCTCGTCGCCTACCGTGCCACCGGCGGCTACCGCTCCGCCCTCGATCGGCTCGACGAGCATCAGCGCCGGCTGATCCACCGTGCGCTTCCGGAAGTCCGTGACACCCCGGCGACGACCAACGGCGAGTTCGAGGTGGTACGCGGCATGAGCGGCATCGGCCGCTACCTGCTGGCGCGCCGGGAGCAGTGCGAGGAGGAGCTGCGGCTCGTCCTGACCTACCTGACACACATGGCGCACGGCGAGATCGCCCACCGGGGCCATCAGGTGCCCCGTTGGTGGACGTGGGCAGCGCCCAAGCTGGGGCAGGAGGTCGAGATGCCCGACGGGCACCTCAACCTCGGGCTCTCGCACGGCGTCGCGGGGCCGCTCGCCCTGCTCTCGCTCGCCTGGCAACAGGGCGCGGTCGTCGACGGGCAGCGCGAGGCCATCGAGCGACTTGTCGACCTCCTCCAGCAGTGGACGCACGAGAGCGACGGCGGACCACTCTGGCCTCCGCATCTGACCCTCGAACAATGGGTGGCCGGACCGGGCGCCCCACTGCCGCGCCAGCGCCCGTCCTGGTGTTACGGCGCCCCGGGCGTCTCCCGCGCGGTACAACTCGCGGGCCTCGCCCTCGACCGTGCCGAGTGGCTCGGACTGGCCCACCGCTCCCTGCTGCCGTTCCTGACCACCGATCCGGAGAGTTGGGGCATCGATGACCCCAACGGGTGCCACGGCTGGGCGGGGCTGATGCATCTGTTCGCCGTACTGAACGAGTCCATCGGCGACAAGCGGCTCACCGACCTCGTCGACGACATGGCAGCCCGCACGCTGTCCCGGTTCCGTCCCGAGTACCGCTTCGGCTTCCGCGCCTCCCTCACCAGCGCCCCCCAGGGCACCGACGTCCCCGCCTTCCTGGAGGGCGCCGCGGGTACGGCCCTCGCGCTTGCCGCGTACGCGGAGGGGGGCACCACGATGGACTGGGACATGGCTCTGCTGGTGGCCTAGCCGTCCGGGCTTCCGTTGTTGCGGTGAGGGGGTGCCCCTGTCCGGCGTTTGCGGGCTGCGGGTTGCTTGTGGTTGGTGGGGGCACCTCCCGGCCGGAGGCTGGGGGAGCAGTTCCCCGCGCCCCTTCGGGGCGCGTCCCCCTGGCCGCTGTGTCCGGTTACCGGGATGGACTCATGTCGGCTGCCGAGCTAGATTGCGGCTAGCGGGACCTCTGCGGCAGCCCGGACGCATAGTTCGGAGAGATGCCGGTCTCGTCGTCGCCGACACCCCTCTCGGCGGGAATCCCGGTCGGCATCCGATTCGCGTTCGGCACCGAACCGATCGACTCGACTCACCCAACTCCGCCTGCTGGTCGGCTCGCTGGATGCTGCGGTGTCATAGCCCGCCACATCAAAGCCGTGCGACATCGCCTCGCCTTCATGCGGCCGTTCGGCCGGAAACACGAAAGCTCCCACGCGTCTACCTGTCCACGAAAGGAAACACCTGACATGAACGACCCGACTCGTATCACCGACGGCCCCGAGCGCAAGCTGCTCGAATATCTGCTGGACCACACTCGGGCCGAACTGATCGACACGGTGCGCGGCCTGTCTGAAACTGAGGCCCGCCGACGTCTGGTCCCGTCCATGACGACGTCGATCGGGCTGGTCAAACATGCTGCATTCGCGGAAAGGAAGTGGTTCCAGCACATCTTGGGAGGTCTGCCGGAATCCGAATGCGACGGTGCGATGGTGGGCGAGGCCAGTTTCGTGGTCAGCGACCACGAAACGGTCGCCGACGTAATCGCCGAATTCGAGCGTGCCGGCAACCGCGCACGAACAATCGCCGCGGACATCGACCTCGACGCCACCCGGCAGCACCCTGTCTTCGGCACCATCAGCCTGCGATGGATCTACCTACTGATGATCCAGGAATTCGCCCGCCACGCCGGCCACAACGACATCCTCCGCGAGCAGACCACCGCCACCCGCCGGACATGAACCAGACCACCAGAACCCGCCCAACCGGCCCCACGACGAGCATCTTTGGACGCACCTAATCGACAGGCGGGTGCAAGAAGCCCTGACCCACAGCTAAGAGCAATGCCCCCGTCCGACGCACGCGATCTTCGCCTTCATGTACCCGTAAGCCTTCCCCGCGTTCACGGCAGAGCCTCAGAATGACCGCTGGTGTTGCAGTGATCGGTGGTCTGCCCGTCCCGGGGACAGCTGCCCTGTTGGAACGGGGTGGGGGCGGCGGTGTTCAAGGAACTGGGGAAGGGCGGGACGGGATGAAGATGCAGGAGAGGGCGACCGGGCGGGCCGGGCGCGGGCGCGCCGCCGTGGTTGCGGGTGCTGCGCTGGTGGCCACGCTGCTGGGGTCGGTTCTGATACCGCAGACCGCGGCTGCTGACGCCGCCGCGGAGGTGAAGGTCCGTGGAGGGAAACGGTTGCCGGCGGTCATTGACGGCGGGGCGTGGGACGCCGGGCACGTCCAGGGCATGGCCCTGGACCGCAAGGGCGGATACATGTACTTCTCCTTCACCAACCTCTTGGTCAAGACGGACCTGCGCGGCAACCCGGTCGGCTCCGTCGTCGGGTTCACCGGCCACCTGGGTGATCTGGACTTCAACGAGCGTGACGGCAGGGTCTACGGCTCCCTGGAGTACAAGGATGCCGAGTCCTTCTACATCGCGGCCTTCGACGCCGACCGCATCGACCGGATGGGCATCGACGCCCAGACCAGCGACATCGTCTCGACGGTCTACCTCAAGGAAGTCGTCGAGGACTACACCGCCGACATGGACGGCAACGGGGTCTTCGACGGCGACACCGCCAAAACCCGCGACCATCGTTACGGGTGCAGCGGCATCGACGGCCTCGCTTTCGGGCCGGACCTCGGCGGACGCGGCGGCAAGCGCGACGCCCCCCTGCTGACCGTCGCCTACGGCGTCTACTCCAACACCACGCGCTCCGACAACGACCACCAGGTCCTGCTGCAGTACGACGTGAGCCGGTGGAAGAAGTACGAGCGCCCCCTCAGTGAGTCGGCGCCGCACACCAGCGGCCCGGCGCACACAGACGGCAAGTACTTCGCGTACACCGGCAACACCACCTACGGCGTACAGAACCTGGAGTACGACGCCGCCTCCCGCAACTGGCAGATGGCGGTGTACGAGGGGAAGAAGCCGGGCTTCCCCAACTACTCCCTCTTCACCGTCGACGGTACGAAGCCCGCCGTGCGCGGCCCGGTGCGCGGCCAACCCGAGCCGGAGCAGGGCGAGTTGCTGACCCTCGCGCGGCAGGGCCTGTACGACCCGACCACGGGCGTGCGGGGCTGGCAGGGCCCCGGCGAGTACGGCCTGGTCTCCGTCGGCGACGGGCGCTACTACGTCGCGGAATCCGGCACCGTTGAGGAGAACGGCGTCACCAAGCAGACGGGACGCGCCGTCCTCCACCGCTGGACGGGTCGTACCCCGAATCCGCTCACTCCTGTACGCGGGGCGACGCAGTAGTCGCCTGAAAACCGACGCACTCAGGTGCAACTCGTCCCGCTCGGGCGCTCCGCTACGCGACGGGGTTCTCGATCAGCGTGATCCGGTTGCCGTCCGGGTCGTGCACCGCGGCGAACCTCACCTGCTGTGCGCCCGGCTGGATCTCGCCCACCGTCGTGACGCCGCGCTCGGCGAGGTCCTGCAGCGTCCGGTCGAGATCCTCGACGGCAAGGTTGAGGAGAGTGCTGCCCGCGTGCTCGGGGGACTGGAAGACCTGCACCCAGCCGCAGGAGGTGACGTGCCAGTCGGCGAGCCCCGCCATCGGCCTCGTATCGGCGGGCCTGCCGAAGAACCGTTCGTACCAGGTCACGGCGGCATCGATATCGGTCACCGGGGCGACCGCCAGCACATGTGTGAAGGACATGACGGATCCTGTATCACAGGACCGGGCAGGCATTTGAGCGCTTGGCCCTACTCAGTGGTGTCCGTGTCCCATGAGGGTGAGCTTCGACTTGACGTCCAGGTTGTCCCCGTGAGTCGGGATACGGAGTGCGGCTGCTGAGCTGGTTTCGGTGATCACGGGACTTCGCCGGACAAGGCCGTTTCCTTGCGGAGCGCCTGGAGGGTGTCGAGTTCGCGGTCGAGGTCGCGTCGCTTGGTCTCGAGACGCTCGATCTCCTGGGCGAGCAACTGTTCCATGACGCCTGTGCGCTCCTCGGGCGGCGCCTCCAGACATGGGAGCAGTTCGTTGATGGTGGCGCTGCACAGGCCGGCAGCGAACAGATGCTGGATCATGACGACCCGCTCGATCATGGAGCTGTCGAAGTCGCGCCATCCGCCGGGCGTACGCTCGGAGCGGATGAGCCCCTGCTCCTCGTAGTACCGCAGTGACCGGGTGCTGACGCCACTCGCATCCGCCAGCTCACCGATGCGCATGAGACCTCCTGAGGCTGTCCGCCGGCTCCCATTCTTGCAGTTGACACCGGTGTGAAGTTCCACGATCCGGGGGCGGCGCCCACCAGGGGTGCCCCGTGGAACCGGAGGTCGCCATGACTGCTCAGATCCATGTGTGGTCGGACTATGTCTGCCCGTTCTGCCTGATCGCCGACGAGCTGATCGAGCGCGCGATCAGCGACCGGCCCGATGTCGAGGTCGTCCACCACGCTCACGAGCTTCGTCCCCGGCCGGCGCCCACTCTTCGGCCCGAGGACCCGTACCTGCCCGACATCTGGCAGCGTGCCGTGTACCCGATGGCACGCCGCCACGAGGTGCCGATGCGGTTGCCGACCATCTCGCCGCAGCCCTACACCGAGCTGGCCTTCCGTGGCGCCCAGTACGCCTTGGAGCAGAACCGGGCCGATGTCTACCACCGTCGTGTGATGACGGCGTTCTTCCGCGAGAACCTCGACATCGGGGACCGCGTGGTCCTGGCCCGGCTGGCCGAGGAGGCCGGGCTCGACCCGGCCGGCTACACCGCAGCCCTCGACGATCAGGAGTACGCCGAGCGACACCGGCAGGCGCTGGCCGAGTCGGTGCGGATGGACATCGGCGTCGTACCCACGATCATCATCGGCACCCGGCGCATCGAAGGCGTCGCCACCGAAGGCGTGATCCGCCGAGCCCTGCACGAAACGTCCGCCGCATGACCGCGGACACGACCCGGCTCCAGGCCCTGATGGCCGACGCCGTGGAGATCAGCGTCCGCCATGTCGAGTCCGGCGGGATTCCCTTCGTCGGACTGCTCGTCGCCGACGACGGGTGGGTTTCCGACCCCGGCGTGAACCTCGTCCGCGAGACCGGCGACCCCACCGCCCACGCAGAGATCGTCGCCATCCGCAAAGCCGTCCAGGCCCGTGGCCGCTCCAGGCTGGAGGGAGTCACGCTGCTTGCGACGGGCGAACCCTGCGCCCTGTGCTACCGCGTCGCCGCCTCGTACGGCATCGCCGCCGTCTGCTTCGCCGTGGATCGCGATACCGCCGCCGAGTGGGGCTTCGACTACCGGGCCGGCTACGAAACCGGCCAACTGCCCCTCGCGGCGACGGCCCGGCACCTCGCCGTGGAGCGAGGGCTGGTCCCTTTCACCCGGTACCTCGACCTGCACCGCTCCGACTTCAACTGATAACTCACCTCGACAACTTGTGTCTCACCTCGACAAAAGGATACCCGCCATGCACTGGCTCCACCTCGGCATCGCCGTCGTCTTCGAGATCACCGTCGCCATCGCCGCCGGCAAGGCCCAGGGCTTCACCCGGCCTGCCTGGACCACTGCCACACTGCTCAGCGGCGGCATCGCCACCTACCTCCTCAGCCTGGCGCTTCTCACCTTCGACGTCGGCGTCGGCTACGCGATCTGGACCTCCGTCGCCGGCGTCGGGATCGTCGTCCTCGGCGCCCTTCTCTTCGGCCAGCGTCTCGACTGGCGCAAGCTCCTCGGCATCGCCGCCGTCATCACCGGAGTCGTCGGCCTCCAACTCAGCGGAGCAGCGTGATGCCTCAGGGCACCACCCCCGCACCACGCCGGCCCGCCGAAATAGTTCACGAGAAAGAAACTCACATGTCCAGCGACACCGCCACCGCCCACAAGAACGTCACCGCCCACAGCGACCGGGCACGAGCATGGCTCGTACTCCTCCTCGCCGGAGCGTTCGAGGTCGGCTACGCCCTCTCCGTGGGGGGCAGCCAAGGCTTCACCGTGCTCTCCTGGTCGCTCGTCGCGGTCGTCTTCTTCCTGCTGACGCTCTTCGCCCTGAGTCTCGCCCTACGCACCATCGACGTAGGCATCGGCTACGCCGTCTGGGCCGGCATCGGCGCCGTCGGAGCCGCACTGCTCGGCCCCGTCTTCTTCAGCGAGACCCTCACCCCGGTCAAGGCCTTCTGGCTCACTGTGATCATCGTCGGCGTCGTCTGGCTCAAACTCGCCGACAGCCCCAAGCGAACGCAGACCGAGCAGCCTGCCCACCCTTGACCACCACGGTGCCAGCCGGCCGTCGGCCATGGGCGCGCGGGGCTGACGGACCGAACCGTTGTCAGTGCGGCGGGCTAGTGTCCGGTGCATGGCGCAGCTGGAGATCGTACGGGGGGACGCGACCTCGCCGCAGGGCAAGGGCGTGAAGATCATCGCGCACGTCTGCAACGACCTGGGCGGCTGGGGCAAGGGCTTTGTCCTGGCTCTCTCCCGCCGCTGGCCGGAGCCCGAAGCCGCCTTCCGACGCTGGCACCGGGAGCGGGCACACAACGACTTCGGGCTCGGCGCCGTCCAGTTCGTACAGGTCGACCGCTACGTATGGGTGGCCAACATGGTCGGCCAGCGCGGCATCCGCCGGGGCAGCAAGGGCGTACCGGTCCGCTACGAGGCAATCGACACCGCGCTCGGCCTGGTCGGCGACAAGGCGCGGGAGCTGGGCGCCTCGGTGCACATGCCCCGGATCGGCTGCGGACTGGCCGGTGGCCGCTGGGAGCGCGTCCAGCCGCTGGTGGAGGAACGGCTGGTCCGGCGGGGCGTATCGGTTACGGTCTACGAGACGGACGGTTGATCCGCGGCGCAGCGGAGGGCCGCCGGGGCAGCCGGCTGTTCCGGTGAGGGGTTGCCCCTGCCCGACGCTCGCGGGCTGCGGGCTCGTCGTGGCTGGTCGCGCAGTTCCCCGCGCCCCTGACGGGGGCGCGCTCCCCGGACAGTTACGCCTCGCCACCCGTCCCCTCGGAGATCATGTCCACCCCCACTTCCTCGCGAAGGACGGTAGGAAGGCCGAGATCGCCGCACTGGCTTGCCGGGCTGCTGGCGGGCAGAGCGACACCGAGGCCCCCGATGAAGCCGCCATTCCGCGCCGTGGCTCCGTCGGAACGAGAACCTCCCAGACTGGCACAGGCGTTGTTGAAAGCCGCGTTGCCGAAGCCGATAACCGAGGTGGCGTTCGCGGGCGCGGCGGCGCTGAGAACACCGATCGTGGTAGCAAGCACCGCCAGCGGGCGGATCGCATGGATTTTGCTCATGCATCCACCAACGTGCGGAATTCCAGCCGGACACGGTATCCAGCCACGTCCGGCTCGCCGGACAGGGGGCGGCGCAGGGCCCCTTCCGCCTGGTGGTGCGGCGGAAGCTTCACCGGATGCTTACGGGGAGCGGTACGCGGTGGTCGGCAGCGTGTCGGCAGTGCCTGGATTGGCCCACATGTGGTCCTGGACCACCAGCGACGCATTGTGGTCGCCTCGCCAACTGGTGTCCTGGCGCGATACGGCGACGACTACGGGCAGCAACTCGCGGTGGGTCGGTGGGGGCGGGGCGCGGTGGTCGTAGAGGTCGAGGACTGGACGGCGGCTCCGGCGCCCAGGTCACCGACGACCTGCCGGCCAGCCACCAACGACTCCGGGCCGGGGCCGGTCTTCTGGTCCCAGGTCCTGGCGAGCGAAAAGCGTCGGGGTGGCCTGGTTGCTGTCAGCGCTGGGGCGGCCGTGGTGGTGCCAGATGTCTTCCGTGGAGTCAACCGGCGTGTCCGAGCGGGCACATGCGGGGGGGGTGGGCGTATCCGGGGAATCTCACCCGGGCGCGGCCGGGGTCCCGGCCGTTGCCGCCCGATGCCCCGGTGAACGTTCAGGCCGTTCAGCGTGCGTCCTTGCCGTTGGGGCACGCGCCGCGCACGGGCTCGACCATCGTGGTCAACCCGGCCCTCCCCTAAGGAATGCCTTCAGAAAGCTGGCAGTCTGCGGGCGAGGAGCAGGCACGGAACGTGGGCCATGGGGGAACCTCCGGGCAGGGGGATGTGGCATACGGATAAGCCGTGTCATGGTCAGGGTGGTATGGCGTTCATGGACGGGGCCGTAGCAAGCTGACGCGGAATGACAATCGCGAAGGAGCTGATATGGCCAGCAGGTCCGGCGACAACAACGAGGAAGTCGCTCGCCGTCGGAAGGCGGATGACGAGTGGTGGGAGGCTCGCCGCCGGAGGGAGAGGGAGGAGGAAGAGGCTCGCCAACAGCAGGCGGCAGCAGATGACTATCACCAACAGCAGCAGAATCAGCATTCGTCGTACGACTGATCAGCCGAACGACGCGCAGGACCAACAGCAGGGGCACTACTCGGTACGACGCCCCCATGGCAGGGCGCCCCAGCAAGCCACTTGCCTAAGGGTGTGCTTTCAGGAAGCTGGGAGTCTGCGGGCGAGGAGCACGCACTGAGCGATCTGGAGAAACGCGTCGTGCATGTCGTCCCGGGACTCCCAGCGCACACGCAAGCGACGCGGGCCGCGAAGAAGGGCGATCGCGGATTCGGCGACCTAACGGACCCGTCCCAGCCCCGAGCCGTGCAGCTGACCACGACGCGCGATCTCCGGAGTGACATTCCGCTCGCGGAGCCGTCGGTAGATGTCGTGGTCGTACCCACGGTCGGCATACACCGCCGCGGGCTTGCGCCGGGGCCAGCCCGCTTGCCCCGCACCGGCGGGGAATATCGACCAGCGGCAGGAGTTGGGTGACGTCGTTGCGGTGGACGCCAGTCAACCAGGCCATCCGCCGCCCGCAACCGATCCAGCAACACCTGCTGAAGCTCATCCCACACGCCGGTCGAATGCCACTCGGCCAGGCGCCACCGGCACGTCGGCCCCGGACCAAAGCCCAACTCCTGAGGCCCAGCCGTTCGGCGAGCCGTCGGACGGTCCCGGGCTCCTGATAGCGGTGGACCTCTGCAGGGCGACCAGGTCGATGTTTTCTTCCAGCAGGGCGCGGATGACCTTGTCGTCGCCGTTCCGGACGCGGGTGGCGTCATACCACATGTTCCAGGTGGCCACCCGCAGCCGGTCGGCCACCGGATCAGTGTCGGCCCGCAGGGGGATGGTGGCCACCGGGCCGTCGAGGTCATCGGCGTCGCGGGCGGTGACCACGATGTGTCCGTACCGGCCCGCCGTTCCGCCCGGTGCGACGCCCGTCACTTCGTCGGCGGGCGAGACGGACAGCCAGTCGTCGCCGCTGGGGGTGGTCGGCCGAAGGACTTCAGCGGTCCGGTCAGCGGGACGCACACCGGCTGCCCGGTGATCGCGTTGCCGGTGGTGAAGGAGCCGACCACGAAGTACGGGTCGGGCGTCAGGTCGGTGACGCTCTCGCAGGTCGAGTCGGCCCGTGGCTGGCCTGGCTGGACAGTCCCTTGGAGCTTGAGGACGTAGGGGCCGGGTGAGATGGCGTCGTCCTCGTCGGGGTCGGTAGGCAGGCCGGAGAACCACACGACGGGGGCCTGGCCCGGCGCGTACTCGAAGGTGACGCACGCCGCGTCCGCGTCGGGGCCGCAGTAGAGGGCGACGCGGTGGTCGCCCGCTGCCTCCACCTCGTAGAAGACGGGCATGTCCGCCCCGGGCCGCAGCGGCTCGCTCGTGTAGAGGCTGATCCTGTTCGGCATCGTTGACTCCCGTCACTTGCCAGTGGGGCAGCCGTCGGCTTTTCAGTCCGTCCTCGGCGACTCGCCTCCGGCCGGATCGATCGCTTCGGCCGGTGCAGGACGCCGGTTCTTGCCAATACCTATGCTCCACACCGACCGGACGGTATGGCCGGCACGGTCCGGCGGCGGCCAGGGCCGACGCCGCGCGGCGCAGCGAGGGTCGGCTCGTCCCGGGTCGTGACGCACGGCCGCGCGCCGTGGAGTAGTGGAGCAGTGGAGAGAAGGGAACGGGATTACCAGTCGCTGCAGGCGTAGGCCATGCCGAGCCAGGCGCCAGCGATAGCGCCGATACGCCCGCTCTTCCACATGGTCTCCAGCTTCTGGCGATTGGCTCCGTAACTGCGGGGCGAGATTGCGGTAGTTCCCGCAGGCTTCGTCCTTCGTGCCGGGCGGGAGCCGAGTGCGGGGTAAGTGATGGTGTCGTACGGCTCGGTGAAGACCATGCCGGTGATCGGAGCCATGCCCTCTCCGAAGGTGTCCGCATTCCAGTGCTTCTCGCGCTGGTTGGAAGACACGGTCCTGCCCTCGTCGCTTGATCAGGCCGACATTCAGCTTGGGCCCGTCGGAAGTGCTGTGCCCGCGGCGCTGCAGTGGTCACGCCGCCGACACCGCCGAGCTTCTTGTTGATCAGCTGGATGCGTCCGCTGGCGCCCAGCTCGATCTGGGCGGGCGGCACCCCGTCCGCCGCGGTACCGGGCCCGGCCGTCAGTGACGCCAACAACAACACCGGAACCGCTGCCCAGGCGCCGCGTCGCCGCATCACCGCACCGCTGATCACTGGCCACTCCCCTCACCCAAGACCCCCGCGATGAGGTGGACTCGCCCCGTCTCTTCCGGTGCCGCCTGAACCGGCCACGCGCTTCCGCTAATCGAAGGACGGCCTGTGACTTCAGTGAGGTTCAGAGGGGAAACACCGGCTGCGCCGGTTCAACAGACCGCAGCCGCAGCAGTCGACCCCGACCTGCAACGAGTGCTGATCGACTACCCGGCCCAGGCCCCTGCGCGGTGGGCAAAGCCGCGGATGCCGCGCAACCCGCGCTCCTAGCGCGCCAGGTCAAGCAAGGAGCTGCTGCCCGAGGCGCACATCCGTTGGAGGGGAGCCGTGCAAGCCATCATCGGGACCCCGGGCACGGAAGCGCCGTGACCGGGGCCCCAGGATCAGCTACCGCGGAAGGTGCCGACCGCCGCTAGTTCCGGTACCGGAACACGATCCGGCCGCGTGTCAGGTCGTACGGTGGGAGCTCCACCAGCACCCGGTCCTCCAGCATGATCTTGATGAAGTTCTTGCGGATCTTGCCGCTGATGTGCGCGAGCACCCGATGGCCGTTCTCCAGCTCCACGGTGAACATAGCGCTGCGCAGGCACTCGACGACCCTGCCCTCGACTTCGATGATGTTCTTGTTGTTCGTCATCGCACCAGCTCCAGGTTGCTGCTCGTCGGCCGGGCGCCGATGCCCTCGAACAGCGCCGAGGCCGGTCGGTTGGACTCTTGGACTTCGGCCCAGGCCGCGGTGGACCCGGAGCGGTGCAGCGTCCCCAGCGTGTGGGCCAGCAGCGCCCGCGCGATGCCGCGGCGCTGCTCGTCGGCCCGGACGGCGACGAGCCCGATGCGCGGCCGGTTCGTCGTCACCACCCGGATCAGACCCAGGTAGCGGTCCGGCGCCGCGGCGACCGCGTATTTCGACGGGTCGACGATGGTGTCGCCTTCGGGGCGGGGAATCACTTCCGCGGGCATCGACTGCCACCCGACGGCCGCCTCGACCTCGTCACGGATCGCGCGGTCCACCGCCCGCAACAGGCCCTCGTCCGCCTGACCGGCGGGAACGATCGTCACGCCCGAAGGCGGCAGGACTTCGTCGAGCCCTGTGACCCCCGGGTCGGTCGGCACGACGTACTCCCACTCGCGGCGCCGGATCGTGAAACCGGCCCGCCGCCAGCCGGCCGTCAGCTCGACGTCGGCTTCGTCGACCAGCGTGTACAGCGGCGCCGGCAGTTCCGCCAGCATCGCCTCGGCGAGCCGGTCGAAGGTGGCGTCGTGCCAGGCGTCGATGCTGACGAACAAGCGTCCGTCGGGCCGGTGCTGCGCATGCCCGCGGCCGACCACCAGGTCGTCCTCCAGCGCATGCCATTGCCTGTCAGCGACGCGCGTGATCAGCACCGCGTTCTCGCTCAGGCCAGATGTAAAAGGCTTCGCGTTCATCGGAGTCTCCCTCCAGGAGTGCCTCGATCTCAGGCGCTCCTGGCGACACCGAAC
Source organism: Streptomyces sp. CA-250714 (assembly GCF_050936705.1). Classification (NCBI taxonomy): domain Bacteria; kingdom Bacillati; phylum Actinomycetota; class Actinomycetes; order Kitasatosporales; family Streptomycetaceae; genus Streptomyces; species Streptomyces sp. CA-250714. Next base: position 1,617,537 of record NZ_JBNJMI010000001.1, read on the forward strand.
GTCAGCCGCCGGACCGTGACGGGTTGAGGGAGCACCCATGGGTAACTGTGTTCACGGGTCTCACCTCCATACGACGACTTCACGGTCCGCCAGGACGGTAGCAGCGGGGCGCTGCCTCGCTCAAAGCATTTCCTATGAGCTCGTAGCGCGATCACGATCCGGTCTTCTTGAGGCATCCTCCAGTGGGTGAGCATCCCGACAACGTGCGGCTCCTCACCAGGAGTTGAGCAACAGACCCGCCCTGATATGGTGCGCCGATGTCATCGATCAAGCAGTTCCAAGTCACGTTCGACTGCGCAGAACCTGAGCGCGTGGCTCGCTTCTGGTGCGAGGTGCTGGGGTACGTCGTACCGCCGCCACCGGAGGGGTTTGCTACTTGGGACGATTTCAATCGCTCGCTGCCGCCTGAGGAGCGGGATTCATGGTTCTCATGCAGTGATCCCTCAGGTGTGGGCCCGCGGATGTACTTCCAGCGCGTTCCCGAAGGCAAGGTCGTCAAGAATCGGCTGCATCTTGATGTGCGGGTCGGCACCGGACTCGTGGGTGAGGAGCGCCTGGCCGCACTCGAGGCGGAGTGCGCACGATTGGTCGCGCTCGGCGCGGTACGCGTACGACTGCTGCCTGCCGATGAGGAAAACGAGTCGTGCCTTGTGATGCAGGACGTCGAGGGCAACGAGTTCTGTCTCGACTGAGCATCCGGAGACGGCGCGGTGGGGAGCCGTCTCCCTTGGGCCTCTCTTGAATGTGGTCCCCTAGTCCCCTATGGGGCGGGACTATCCCGTGAGAGCCAGGCTGTGAAGCAGATACGGGACAATCCTTGGCTACCCGTGAACATCCGGGCCGCCTTCCCCACGCCACTCGTCTTCAAGGACGCTGAACACTTCGGAGTCTCGCCAGCCGTCCCGTATCAACGCGGTGTGACGATGACGTCCTTCCCATGTCATGCCGAGCTTGCCGAGCACCCGTGCCGACCCGAGGTTCCGCGGGTCGCAAGTGGCATGGATGCGGTGGAGCCGGAGATCCTCGAACCCTCGCGCAAGTAGTTCCTGCCCGATCGCGGTTCCGACGCCCTGCCCCCAGACCCGAGGATGCACGGCATAGCTGATCTCGCCCTGACGGTGCCCTCGGCTCCGGACGTGGAGCTCGCCCATGCCGACTACGGCGCCCTCGACACGCGCCGTATAAGCGAACCGTTCCTGGGGCGAGTACGCCCATGCATCGACCGCAGCCGCCACGAAGTCGCGTGTTTGCTCTTCGGTGTTCGGTCCCCACGCCTGGAAGCGGCAGACCTGAGCGAGGGAAGCCCAGGAGTGGACAGCTCGCCAGTCCGCGAGCTCGATTCTGCTCAAGGTCACCGAAGGTCGAGCCACGAGCTGATCTTGTCAGACCCACAAGCTGATCTTGTCGGACGCAGTCGCGACGGCGGACCGCCCGCATGACGGAGAGCGCCGATGGTTTGACCTTGACGTTACGTCAACTTCTAGCATCGCGGCCATGTCGATAACCGTTCTTGACACCTACTCCGCCATGCGCCGGATCCTGCTGGCCCCGGTCGCGGACCGCGTTGACCTGCTGCGTTCGATGCTGGAGGCCAACAGGGGCATGTACCGCTACCACCCCGGCGAGGTCGACCTGGTGGCCCTGCACCTCCAATCGTCCGGGTTCCCCATCGACCGTGACGAGGAGCGTTGCCTCGACGCGCTCGAAACCCTGGCGGCGGCCGGAGCCTGGGAGCGGATGCAACGCGCGCTCGACGACGCTCTCGCCGTACTGCTGGAAGCGACGCCGGGGCTGGAGGCCCCGGACATCACCGTGCTATTCGTCCTCGGCGATCCGGGTGACGAGCACTTCATGGGTCCCTGCAAAGGATTGACCGGGTTCGGCGGCATCTCGGGCCACATCGCCATCACTTTCTGGCCCTTCCCCGAGAACGTGGAGCGGCTGGAGGCCACCGCCGTGCACGAGCTCCACCACAACCTGCGCTGGGCCCCGGGCGGCGTCGTATGGGACCCGATGACCGTAACGGTCGGCGATCACATCGTCGGCGAGGGCCTGGCCGACGCCTTCGCCCGCCAGCTCTACGGCGACGAGCTCGGCCCCACCCGCATCGGGGTGCCGCACCTGCACGACGACGAGGTGTTCAGCAAGGTACTCACCGGGCTCGATGTGACAGGCATGGAGAACTTCACTGCCTGGGTGCACGGCGACCCCAGCGCCGAGCGCTTCGGCCTCACCCCGGTGGGACTGCCGATGGGTGCCGGGTACGCCGCGGGCAACAGGCTGGTCGACACCTATCTGGCGGCGACCGGGCAGACCGCGGCGCAGGCCCTGCACGCCGACAGCTCGGAGGTCATCGCCGCCACGCTCCACCGCGGGTAACAGCCACGCTCCGCCGCGGGTAACACTGGAACGATGGAGTGGACCATCCAGGAACTCGCGACGAGGGCCGGCATCACCAGCCGCACCCTGCGTCACTACGACCGCGTCGGACTGTTGGCCCCGTCCCGGATCGGCGCCAACGGGTACCGCTACTACGACGCGGGTGCGGTCGCCCGGCTCCAGCGGATCCTGCTGATGCGCCGACTGGGCATGGGCTTGCCGGCCATCGCCGAGGTCCTGGCCGACGAGGTGGACACCTGCGAGGGGCTCCGCACCCATATCGCCGAGCTGGAAGAGGAACGGGACCGCATCGAACGGCAGATCCGGTCCGTGCGTCACACACTCGAAGCCCTTGAGGCGGGCGCTGAACCGCGGATGGACGTCATGCTGGCGGGGTTCAACGACCACTACAAGGACGAGGTGATCTCACGCTGGGGCGAGCGCGCGTTCCAAGTGAGCAACGACTGGTGGCACGGCAAGTCCCTTGACCAGCAGCGGGCCTGGAAGCAGGCCGCCGAGGACCTCGTCGCCGCATGGGTGGCCGCAGCGAAGGCCGGGGTTTCTCCGACATCGGAACACGCTCAGTCACTGGCTGCCCGGCACGTCCAGTGGCTGAGCGAGATCCCGGGCACCCCCACGGCCGAGGGCGACCGGGAGCGCTCGATCGAAATGGTGAAAGGCCTCGGGGACATGTACGTCGACGACCCCCGCTTCGCCGGCATGTACGACGACGCCGCGGGGGCCACGTTCGTCCGCGACGCACTGCAAACGTACGCGCGGACGCGGATGTAGCTCGTGCAGCGCTCGCAGAAGTGACTCTTTCCCGGGGCGAGTTCGGGAACACACCCGTGGTCGGCGGGCACTGCTCCGCGCGTGATCGGCCGGACAAGTCCTAGGTGGAGGCTGCGCAGCTGTCGGTGACGTCAAGTCCGGTCAGGAGAGAAGGGAACAATCGCGCGGCGGCCCATCACTTGGTATTTCCAAGTTGTGTGGCTACGCTTCCGCTGCCTGATCACAGCAGCAGGGACGACGGATGAGCTCTCCACCGGGCCGGCTGAACGCGTACTCCCGAGTCTTTCCACTCTGCGATCCGGACACACAGCAACTGAATCGTCGCTCGGGAGACGCCAACGTGAGTACGCCACCATCGCCACCTGCTGCCGAGCAGACCGACGGATCAGCCGTCCGGATCGGCGCTCTCGTTCCGCTGACGCGGCCCGGCTGGGTCGAGGCGGGCCAACACCTGCTCTCTGGACTCGAACTGGCCGTTCGCGACGTCAATGACGCCGGAGGGATCGTCGGAAGACCACTCGAGCTGGTGGTCCGGGACACCGCCGCTGATCCGCACACGGCTGAGGCAGCCGTAGAGGAATTGGCTCGCCTGGGCGTGGCCGCCTTGGCGGGCGAGTATCACAGCGTCGTCGCTCGCGCCGCCGCCGGCCGGGCCGACGCCCTCGGTCTGCCGTTCCTGTGCTCGTCAGCGGTTCTCGACGCGCTCACCGAACAGCCGACGGAATTGATAGCGCGCCTCTGCCCGCCGCAGTCCCGCGGCTGGCGGATCTACGCGGACTTCCTCCTCAGCGCGGGCTACAGCCGCATCGCCGTAGCAGCCCAGCCGAGTGTCTACTGGGCATCGGGGACCCGCATTCTGCGGGACTACCTCGCCGAACGCGGCGGCACCGTCATCGAACTCGACATGAGCGCGCTCACCCCTGCGGCCATGTGCGACGAACTCGTCGACAGCGGCGCGACAGCCCTCCTTCTCCTGGTCGGCCACCCGGAACCGGCAGTGCCGCTCGTCAAGGCCGTACGCCACGACCAGCGCCTGGCCGAGATCTTGATCGGTGCTCCGGCCGGGCAACCCGAGTTCACCGAGTGGGCGACCTTGCTGAGCGACGACGGCGCCGCGATCCCGTTCCTGCGCTATCTGCCCGAGCGCCTCACCCCACTCGGCGAACGAGTCGAGACGGCCCTCCGTGAACAGCTGGCCGAAGCCCCCTCCTTCGTCGCCTTCGAGGGCTACGACACGATCGCCGTCCTCGCCGAAGTGCTGCGTTCTCACGGCGCCGACCGGACGCGTATTGCCGAATTCTGGCCGCGCGTCGCGGTCGAAGGCACCCGCGGACAGATCCAGTTCTCCCGCACACCAGGCATCAGCGTGTGGCAATGGGCTGGCGCGCCTGTCCAAGTCGTTGATCGAGATCCGGCCGAACCCGATCGCTTTCGGATCCTCCACGCCGACTCAAGGGACCGGGGACGCGATGAGTGAGACAGCTGCCGCGCCGACCGCCACCGTGCGCGCACGTGCCGAGATCGATCTGAGTGCCCTGCGCGCCAATGTGCAGGCCCTGCGTGCCCGGGCACAGGGCGCCGCCGTGATGGCCGTCGTCAAGTCCGACGCGTACGGCCACGGCGCGGTGCCGTGCGCCAGTGAGGCCCTCGCCGCGGGCGCGAGCTGGCTCGGCACGACCACGGCCGAAGAGGCTCTCGAGCTGCGCGCGGCCGGGCTTCCTGGCCGCATCCTGTGCTGGCTGTGGGTGCCGGGCGGGCCCTGGCGGCAGGCGATCGAGGCCGACATCGACGTCTCGCTGGGTGGCATGTGGGCCCTGCGTGAGGTCGTCGAGGCCGCCCGGGCGGCCGGACACCCCGCGCGCGTGCACCTCAAGGCCGACACCGGGCTCGGCCGCAACGGCTGCGGGCCCGGCGAGGACTGGGCCGAACTGGTCGCGGCGGCGCTGCGCGCGGAGGCCGAGGGGCTGGTCCGGATCGTCGGACTCTTCTCGCACTTCGCATGCGCCGACGTGCCGGGTCACCCGTCCATCGCCGCCCAACTCGCCCAGTTCCGGGAGATGACGGCGTACGCCGAGGAGCAGGGCGTACGGCCCGAGGTGCGGCACATCGCCAACTCGGCGGCCACCCTCACCCTGCCCGAGACCCACTTCGACATGGTCCGTACGGGCATCGCCATGTACGGCGTCTCGGCCGGCCCGGAGTTGGGCACCCCGGAGGACTTCGGGCTGCGCCCGGTGATGTCGTTCAGCGCCGTACTGGCCCTGGTCAAGCGCGTCCCCGGCGGCCACGGCGTCAGCTACGGCCATCACTACGTCACCCCCGGTGAGACCACCCTCGGCCTGGTGCCGGTCGGCTACGGGGACGGCATCCCGAGGCACGCGTCGGGCAGCTGCCCGGTGCTGGTCGACGGCAAGTTGCGGACGATCGCCGGGCGGGTCGCCATGGACATGTTCGTGGTGGACCTCGGTGGCGACGAGCCCACGGTGGGCAGTGAGGCCATGTTGTTCGGGCCCGGCGACCGGGGGGAGTCCACCGCCGAGGACTGGGCGCGGGCCGCCGACACCATCGCGTACGAGATCGTCACGCGCATCGGCACGCGCGTTCCACGCGTCTATCTGAATGCGTCTGCGTGAACGTATCTGAATGCGTCCGCGTGAATGCGTCCATGTGAGCGCAGTCAGGTGGAGGGGCAAGGCGTCGGGCAACCGTTCCGCGGCGGCACCCACCCAAGCGCAGTTCATCCGGATTGCGGTCCGCTGAACTGCCGACCGAGATCGCCGCTCTCTCGGCGCCGTAGCCCAACAGCGTGATGTGCGCCTTCCGTTCTGTCTCAGCGCGTGGCCCGGTCTGCTGCTTCCCGGGCGATGTCGGTGTAGAGGCGGAAGAGAGCCGGGCGGGCTTCGCCGTGGTCTCGTTCGAGCAGGGCTGCCCAGCACCGGGCGACGAGCTCCCGGGCCTGGGTGCCGGGCCAGGGCTGGGGCAGGAGCTGAGGCGGCAGCAACGGGTCGGGCTGGATGGAGCGGGTGAGTTCGGCGGCCAACTCGACTGCGACGGTGAGGAGTTCGGATGGGGAGAGTCCGGCACTGTCGGTGAGCCGGGCGAGGCGTGGCTGGGCGATGCGGATGAGGCGGTGGTAGCGGTCGCTGATCTCTTGCAGGGGCCACAGCTGGCGGGCGAGTTCGGCAGGCTCTTTGGTATGGCCCCTGCGCAGATCCGTCGTGGTGAGGAGGGTGAGCGCACCGTGGGCGCCCAGGCGGTGCGCTGCGTCTTCGACGTACGGTTCCCAGGCGTTGGCGCAGACATACAGCCCGCCCTGGAGCGGGGCGCCGCCGAGGTGGACGAGTGTCTCGCGCAGGGAATCCCGGGCGGTGCGCGCCGATTCCGGCACCGCGAAAGCGGCCAGGTGCCAGCTGCCGTCCCAGGGTGCGAGCCCGGCATCCTGCTGGAATGCGTGCCGGAGGAAGTCGGCGTTGGGGGCGAGGGCACGCGTGGTGTCCGCGGTCGCGCGCAGCTCCGCCTTGCGGCCTCGACCCTCATGGGTGAACCGGCCTTCGGCCACGAGGCGTTTGATGCACAGCCGTACCTGCTGGTCGCTCATGCCCAGGGTGTTTGCGATGGTGTACAGCTCGTCCGCGCTGACGGTGTCGTCCTCGCGGATCAGGGCGTGGACGAGCATGCGGGTGGGGACCTCGACGTGGTCCGCTTCGGCGCTCACAGTTCCCTCGCTCCCGCAGTCGCGTCTCTCGCTCCCGCAGTCGCGTCTCTCGCTGGTGTAGCCGCGTCTCTCGCTCCTGTGGTCGCGACGGGGCGGTGCATGGTGGTCACCGCGCCGAAGCCCAGCAGCCTGCGCAGGTAAGGGGTCTGCTCGGTCCGTACGGCCGTGAAGCCGCGCCGCTCGTACAGGGCTCTGGCGCGCGGGTTGGTGTCGATCACGTCCAGTCTGATCTCCCGGCAGTCCTGCTCCGCCGCGACGGCGGCCACCTCCTCGATGAGCAGGCTCCCGACGCCGCGGCCGCGTACGTCCCGGTCCACGGCGATGCCGTCCATGACGAGTTGCCCGGGCGCCGGATGGCGTTCGAACAGGGCGAGAAGCAGCAGTCGGTGGAGTCCTCGCAGGTGTCCGTACGCGCGCAGCACGGCGGAGGCCGATCCTCCGGTGAGGGCCCGGCCGCCGAGCTGATAGCCGGCGAGGCCTACGAGCCGCTCGTCCAGGAGCGCGCACACCGCGCGATCGGCGTTCAGGTGGGCAGCGATGAAGGACACCGCCTTGTCCAACGGGTTCAGCGCGGGGCCGAGTTTGCGGCCGAAAGCGTCCCAGTACAGCTCGGCCGCCCGCCGCTCGGCTCCAGCAGGCACGCCCCGCCGCACTGTCACCGTTCCACTGCCCGTGCCCGGTTCGTCCAGTTCCACGGTCCGTGCCCCCTCTCACTGCGACCAACCTAAGCCTGAAATCTATCACGACCGCCACGACCGTTCCATCAGTGATAGTTTCGAGAGGACGCTGCGTACACCTGGACAAAGGCGGTCGGATCCCATGTGCCCAAAATCCAAAACCAGGCGGCGGCGCGGGCTCCGCATCGCCGTGTGGTCACTCGTCGGCGTCCTGGTGGTGGCCGCCGGTCTTGTCGGTGTGGTGCTGTGGCAGAACTCCTACGACATGGACGAGCAGCGGGTTTCGATCCGCCACGGCGGCCACACCCTCAACGGCGTACTCACCACGCCCAGGGACGGCCGCAAGCACCACGGCCTGGTCGTGTACGTCCACGGTGACGGGCCCGTCGACGCCACCCACGACGACGGTTACAAGCCCATGTGGGAAGCGAACGCCAAGGCCGGGTACGCCTCCCTGTCCTGGGACAAGCCCGGCGTCAACGGCGCACCCGGCAACTGGCTCGACCAGTCCATGAACGACCGGGCCGACGAGGCAGCCGCCGCCATCGCCTGGGCGCGCGCCCGCCCGGACATCGACGGCGACCGGATCGGACTCTGGGGCGCCAGCCAGGCGGGCTGGGTGCTGCCGAAGGTCGCCGCCAAGACGCCCGTGAGCTTCGTCATCGCCGTCTCGCCCGCGATCAACTGGCTCCAGCAGGGCCGCTACAACCTCCTCGCCGAGCTGCGCGCAGCCGGGGCATCGACAGCCCGCACCAAGGCCGCGATCGCCAGGAGCGACACCACCCGCCGGCTGCTGAAACGCCACGCGCCCTTCGAGGAGTATGTCAAGGCCATGGAGGGCGACGCGGACGGCATGACCGCCGACCGCTGGCGCTTCATCTCAAAGAACTACACCGCGGACGCCACCCAAGACCTGCGCGCCCTGCGCGGCATACCGGTGCTGCTGATCACCGCAGGCCATGACATCCACGTGGACACCGCTGACACCGAGCGTGTCTACCGCAAGACGCTGGACGCGGGCGGCACTTTGACAGTCGAGCACTACCCCGACGCCGCCCATTCACTGCTCAAGCACTCCATCGAGCAGTCCGACGTCAAGACCACACTCACCGCACTCATCTCCCCCCGCCGGCTCTTCGCAGACGGGTTCCTGGACAGCCAACGGCAGTTGCTCGAGGAGCTCGGCTGAGGCCGCGTGTCACTCTGAGGTCGGCGCCGCCATCGCCAGCACCTCAGCGGATTGTCTGCTCACGCAGGAAGCGGCGCTCCCTGATCCGTCGCCGCACCTGCCGCCGGCGGGCGGCGTGGGCGAGATCTTCCCGGCGGACGTTCAGGAACGCAGCGAGAGCCACCACGGCCTCAACCTGCTGCTGGGTGTCTGAAGGCCACCGGGCGTTGGTGACGGTCCTCGGATCGTGGTCCTTGCAGCCCTGAAGCACGTCGGCGCACACTGATCGCCCTCTGGCTTCGAGACGAAGGAAAGCCTTTGTCCATCCACCCCTTCTACGGCGTGCGAGTGCTCGCCCCGGCCCCCGACCGGCGGCATGTGAGATTTCGAATCTTCGTCGTCGACTACAACGTCGAACGCCGGTGGCATGCCGAACTGCCAGGAGACCCCGGCTTCTTCCTGTCGCTGCTGTGGGAGAGCGCGGACGACGGCGGCGGTGCACTCGGTGATGTGTTCACCTGGCGGGAGCTCGAGAACGACGGCTGGCTGACCCTGAACACCCGGTGGTTTGTCGAAAGCGTCGAACGCGTCGCCGTCCGCAACTATCCCCTGTCCGGCGAGGACTGGGAGCACATCGGTGCCCTCCAAGAAGAGGGCATTCACCAACGAGACGACGGCTGGCCGGATGAGGGCCGTCTCGTGCAGGCGGACTACCAGGTGCAGGTCACCGACCCACGCTGGCTGGAGCATCTGTGGTCCGGCCTGAGCTGGGAGACCGGGTACTACCCGGACCCAACCCGCAGGCTGCGCGCCGAGGATGCCCCGCACGTACCGGATCTCACGGAACCGGAGGCCGTCCTCACTCCGTTCGCCGGGTCCGACTACGACCACATCGTGGTGCCGGCATTCTCCGACGACGGCCGCTTTCTCGCTGTCACCAGCGAGGACGGCGAACTGGCCGTATACGACATGGACAACCTGTCCGAGCGGCTCCGCGTATCACCTGTCTCGGCCGGCCGGGACATCATGTGGGTGCCCGGGCAGCACGTGGTCACGCTCAAGGAGGACGAGTACGACGAGCTTCGTCCGTGGGCCTTCGACCTCGACGCCGACACCTGGACCGATATCCCGGTGCAGCCGGGCCGCGTACGCTCGCGCACCGGCTGCTTCCGGGTCGAGTACGGTGACGGCGGCCGGGTGGACTTCGTCTCCGGGCAGTGCACGCCCGATCGCACGATACGGCTCGGTGACGAATCCTCCGGCCGGGTCCAGGGCGTGGCATTCAGCGCGGACGAGACCAGGATGTTCGTAGCCCACGACTCGAAGGTGCACGTGATCGAGCCGGCCACCGGCGGGATCCTGGACGCGATCACCGTGCCGGGCGACTGGCTGAACTCGCTGGCGGCGAGCCCGGACGGTTCGTATCTGGCCGTGGCGACGGAGGACTGGAACGATGAGCGGAAGTGCACACCCGACATCTACCGGGTCGCCGACCGTGAGCTCATCATGCGACGCCCTGCGAAGGACCCCGCACAGGCCGGGATCAGTGCCCAGTCCCTCGCCTGGTCACCCGACGGCGCCTGGCTGGCGGCCATCGTCGAGAACGAGATTCACCTCTTCCGCGTCGGCCTGCCAGACGAGCCGCCGGCCAGTCTCAGGCTCTCGGCGCCGAGTCATGATGCCCGCAAGTCCACGCCCGAACCAAGGGGCCAGGACGACGCACCGGAGTCCCTGTCGACCGTTCGACCGCACTGAGCACTGGGCCGGACGTCTCGGTGCGTCCAGGCGAGGATGAAAGCACGTCACCGTAGGGACAGCGGAGTGAACGCCCCGCACTGCGGAGCACGGAAGTGACGAGGGAACTCTGCCCGCCGGCTCTGACCCGTTCGAACCGGCCGGCAAGAGCCACAAGCGACTACGCCGGCGCCCTGACACCCGGACCAGTCATGACAGGGACCACGGCTGCGGTGTCAGTCTGCCGAAGTATCCTTCCCGCCACCGCACACCGACTGGGAGGACCAAGAGAATTGACTGACCTGTCTGCTTTCCCGCTGCCCTTTGAAGCTTCCCGTTCCATATCGTTCGCGACACCTCGAACGCTGCGGGAACTTCAGATGATGCAGTGCAGCGCACACATTCGGGCGAAGCCGGGGTGGTTCGACAAGATGAACGACGCCGACATCGTCGCCAGGTGGCAGCAAGAAGCGGTCGCCCAGGGCCTCACCGAAGCGCAAGTTAGCTACGTGCTTGACGAACTCGCGCATTATGCCGCGCTGCGGGACGAGCAAACTGGCGCCGAGGTGTCCGCGGTCGACGGTGTGTGGCAGTCGGACACGCTGGTCGACGACGAGCTCAGATCCCGGCTGCGTGAGGCGGTTCGGGTTCTGGAACAGGTCCCCGAAGCAGAACAGGACTGGCATCCAGGATCCGACGGCCAGGTGCTGGATCTGGTTCATCCCTCACTTTTCTGTCTGGTGCGCGAGGTGAGCGGTGCGCCCGAGCGAGCTTGGCAGAACCCGACGGACCGCTATTCGCGGTACGAATTCTCGGAGAAATTCCAGTGGCTGCCCACGGACGTCGACGTCAGTGACGACGGCGATGTCGCCTTCCGTTCGTACGTCAACAACGTCCACCCCGAGACCCATCGCGAACTGGCCTCCGTCCTACCGGACTTGTTCGCGCGTATGCGCCCGCTGCTGGAGAACGTGCTCACCGATCTGCGTCATCCGCGACCTCTGCGGATCGAGGCCGATCCTTACGGGTGGTACGACTCGGAGCCGGAGTTTCCGGACAAATCTTCCTACAGCGATGATGAGGCCTACCAAGAAGCCCTCCATGCATGGGAACAGGCCCAGGACGACTGGTGGGAAAACCGCCGCCCGGTCATCCCGGACGCCCCGGTCTTCACCCCTCCGGAGTTGCCCGATGACTCCGCCCGGGTCGACCTGCGCGGCCGTCGTCTCCAGGTCATCGTCAAGCTCGCCACCATTCATCTCACCGCGGAGAAACCCGAGTACCCCGGGGGTTCCTGGCATGTCGAGGGGATGATGAACGAGCGGATCGTCTCGACCGGCATCTACTACTGGGACAGCGACAACATCACCGAAAGCCGGCTGAGTTTCCGGGCGGCAATCGACGACCCAGGCTATGAACAGAACGACGACAATGGTCTGCGTGAGGTCTACGGTCTGGAGGACGAAGACGCACTGAACCAGATGCTGGGATCGGCATCGACCCCAGCCGGCCGCTGCCTGGCGTTCCCGAACATCCTGCAACACCGCGTCAGCTCATTCCGCCTCACGGACCCCACCCGCCCGGGATACCGCAAAATCCTCGCATTCTTCCTGGTCGACCCATCGGAAAGGATCGTCTCGACATCCGATGTGCCACCGCAACAGCCATGGTCCGACACCTCGACCATGACCCTGGAACAGGCCAAGAGCTACCGCGAACAACTCATGCAGGAGCGCAAGTTCTTCGTCGATGAACACAACGTGCAGCTCTACGAACGAGAGTTCTCCCTCTGCGAGCACTGAACCTTTTCTGTCCTGAATACGCGCAGGTCAAGAAGCGTTTGCGGCCTGGACGACGGTGCCGATACGGCGGGTGGAGCATCTGCTCGCCGGAGCCGGAGCACCCAGGACAAGTGGATCATTTTGAAAGAGATCGCCCATACACCGCTTGTCGACGGCGACGCCTTCGCCCGCATTTAGGGCCGACCAGGCAAAGGCCGTGCTCTCCGCCGGTCAGACACAAGCCGACGGGCCAGCGTCCCGGGAAGCTGTCGCCGAGATCGTCCGCTTCGCAGAGATCACACCCGGCCCCGCAAACAGCAAATCCCCACGGCATTCAGGAAGCCGTGGGGACTGGGTATGTGTCCGAGGGGGGACTCGAACCCCCACGCCCGATAAAGGGCACTAGCACCTCAAGCTAGCGCGTCTACCATTCCGCCACCCGGACCGGGCCGTGCCACGGCGAGTGGGTGCCGTGGCGACGGCCGTAACGATACCAAGGGTTGGGAGTGCTTCTCACCTGGATTTCCTGGCGGATTGGGCGTTTTATCCCTTTTGCTGGGATCCTCCCTTGCCGCGGAGGTAGGCGGCCGAGCGGCGGGCGGAGGTGAGGGAGCCGGCGGGGTTGGCGTTGGGGTCGACGGCGTCGTCGCGTTCCATCAGCCAGTGGTGGTCGGTGCGGCGGCCGCGGTGCCGCCGCAGCACGGTGCCGATGAAGTGCTCGTAGTCGATGTCGCCGTCGCCGACGTCGACCATGTGGTAGCCGTCCGGGGACGCCTCGTCGTGTTCGCCGTCCTTGACGTGGAAGAGGGGGTAGCGGTGCGGGGCTGCGAGGACGTAGTCGACGGGGTCGAAGGGGGCCGGGGTGCCGTCGGGGCGGACGCTGAAGCGGTGCTTGCCGGCGAACGCCCAGTAGATGTCCATCTCCAGATAGACCAGCTCGGGGTCGGTTTCGGCGAGCAGCACGTCGTAGAGGCGTACGTCGGGCTTGTCCTCGGCGAAGCCGAACTCCATCTGGTGGTTGTGCTGGTAGAACTTCAGTCCGCGCTCGCGGGCTGCCGCGCCGTAGGTGTTGAAGTCCTCCGCGGCGCGCTTCCACGCTTCGACGGTCCGGCCGTAGCGGTCCGGGCTGGCCGCCGTGCCCACGTGCGGGACGCCGAGCGCGGCGGCGTCGTCGAGGACCTTCTCCAGCTGGGTGGCGAAGGTGTAGTCGTCGGGGTTGGCGGAGTAGTAGCCGACGTGGCTGCCGATTCCGCGCAGCCCGTGGTCGCGCAGCAGGCGCTTGAGTTGCCGGAGAGTGATGTCTCCGGTGCCCTGGGTGTAGCCGGCGAACTCGACCGCGTCGTAGCCGTAGCGCTCCAGCTCCTTGAAGACGGTGGCGAAGCCGAGCTTCTGGATCTGGTCACGGACGGTGTAGAGCTGGATGCCGAGCTTGCCGCGCGGGACGATCGGGCGGCAGCCCGGCGAGGCGGCTTCGCCCGGTGCGGCAGCGGCCTCGGTGGCGCCGCCCAGCAGCGCGGCGGCGGTGGCGCCTGCCGCGACGCCGAGGAAGCCGCGGCGGCGCAGCGTGCGGTCGAGTTCCGGGTGCTGGGGCCGAGCGGATCTGCTGGTCATGAGGCGCTCCCTAAGAATGTTGGCGGTCCGGGAGGACCGGGTGTGGCTGATGAGGCGTTGCCGTTGATGGCTCAGGGAGAATGGCCGCCCGGTCCTCCGGGATGCTCCGACCACTGATTGAGAACTGCGGTCATCGCTGGTCAGGGACCTGTCGGCGGAGTGTTCTCCGGGCCACGAAGATGCTGGTCATGGTGGAACGGAGCGACGGGCTTGAGCACGTCTTGTGAGCGGATATGGGTCGGCGTCGATGCCGGCAAGGGACACCACTGGGCGGTGGCCATCGATGGCGACGGCGAGACGCTGTTCTCGACGAAGGTGATCAACGATGAGGCCCAGATCCTTGCCCTCATCGGGACTGCCCGCGAGCGGGCCGGCGAGGTGCGGTGGGCGGTGGACATCTCCGGCCGGGCCTCGACCCTGTTGCTGGCCCTGCTCATCGCACACGGCCAGCAAGTCGTCCACGTGCCCGGCCGGACGGTCAACCGGATGTCCGGCGCCTACAAGGGCGAGGGCAAGACCGACGCCAAGGACGCGCGTGTCATCGCCGACCAGGCCCGCATACGTCGGGACTTCGCTCCGCTCAGTACTCCTCCGGAGCTGGTCACCACGCTCCAGGTCCTGACGAACCACCGGGCCGACCTGATCGCCGACCGGGTGAGACTGGTCAACCGGCTCCGTGACCTCCTGGTCGGCATCTGCCCTGCTCTGGAACGGGCCTTCGACTACTCCGCGGCCAAGGGCCCGGTCGTCATGCTGACCGAGTACCAGACCCCGGCCGCCCTTCGCCGGATCGGCGTCAAGCGGCTGACGACCTGGCTGGAACGGCGCAAGGTCCGCGGCGCCGCCGACGTCGCCGCCAAGGCCGTGGAGGCCGCTCAGTCGCAGATGACCGCCCTGCCCGGGGAGAAGCGGGCGGCGAAGCTGGTCTGCGACCTCGCCCACCAGCTGCTCACCCTGGACGAGCGGATCAAGGACAACGACCGGGAGATCCGCGAGACCTTCCGCACCGACGACCGCGCCGAGATCATCGAGTCCATGCCCGGCATGGGACCGATCCTGGGCGCCGAGTTCATCGCCATCATCGGCGACCTGGACGGCTACAAGGACACCGGCCGCCTCGCCTCCCACGCCGGCCTCGCCCCGGTCGCCCGGGACTCCGGCCGCCGGACCGGCAACTACCACCGGCCCAAACGCTACAACCGACGCCTGCGGCACATCTTCCACCTGGCCGCCCAGACCGCGATGATGCGCCCCGGGCCGTCCCGGGACTACTACCTCAGAAAGCGCGCTGAAGGGCTGCTGCACACCCAGGCGCTGCTCGCGCTGGCCCGGCGCCGGGTCGACGTGCTGTGGGCGATGCTGCGTGACAAGAGGCTGTTCACCTCCGCTCCACCGGTCACGCAGACGGCTTGACACGATCATTGAGATTCTCCCAGTGCGAGGTCGAGAAGCAGTCGCTTCACGTCGGTGGCGGGGAAGGGCTGGTCCCCGGCTCCCGGCCGATGGGGGCCGAGCGCGTCGGGGCGGGAGCAGAGGAGTACGGGGCCGTCCTCGGTGCGGTCCGGCAGCCGGCCGTGGCTGCCCCGGATCGGGGACGGGTCGAGGGGGACGACGGCCATGCGGTAGCGCATGCCGGTCTTCTTGCGGGCCAGCGCGGCGGCGGCGCGCAGCTTGACGTAGGGGTCGTTCGGGTCCATGAACAGCTCGACCGGGTCGTAGCCGGGCTTGCGGTGGATCTCCACGAGCTGTGCGAAGTCGGGGGCGCGGCGGTCGTCCAGCCAGTAGTAGTAGGTGAACCACGCGTCGGGTTCGGCGACGGCGACCAGTTCTCCGGAGCGCGGATGGTCCAGGCCCGCCTCCTTCTTCCCCGTCTCGTCGAGCAGCCGGTCCAGGCCCGGCAGCCCGGCCAGCGCCTCCCGGGTGGCGGGGAGGTCGGCGGGGTCGCGTACGTAGACGTGGGCGAGTTGATGGTCGGCGACGGCGAAGGCGCGGGAGGTCCACGGGTCGAGGTACTCCATACCGTCCTGGGTGTGGACTTCCAGCAGCCCGGCGCGGCGCAGTACGCGGTTGATGTCGACGTGCCGGCGTACGCGGGTGATGCCGTACTCGGAGAGCGCGACGACGGTGCGGCCCTCGGCGCGCGCGTCGGCGAGCAGCGGGGCGAGCGCCGCGTCCACGTCGGCGGCGGCGCGGTGGGCGCGGGGGTCGTCGGGGCCGTAGCGCTGGAGGTCGTAGTCGAGGTGCGGGACGTAGGCCAGGGCGAGGTCGGGCCGGCGGGTGCGCAGGATGTGGCGGGTGGCGTCGATGATCCATTGCGAGGAGGTGAGGTTCGCGCCGGGGCCCCAGAAGGTGAAGAGCGGGAAGTCGCCCAGTTCGGCGACGAGTTCGTCGTGCAGGGACGGCGGCCGGGTGTAGCAGTCGGGCTCCTTGCGGCCGTCGGCGTAGTAGATGGGGCGCGGGGTGACCGTCCAGTCGGTATCCGCGCCCATCGCGTACCACCAGCAGATGTTCGCCACCGTGTAGCCGGGCTGCCGGGCGCGTGCCGCGTGCCACAGCTTCTCGCCGCCGACCAGCGCGTTGTGCTGGCGCCACAGCAGTACGTCGCCCAGCTCGCGGAAGTACCAGCCGTTGCCGACGATGCCGTGCCCGGAGGGGAGTTCGCCGGTCAGGAACGTGGACTGGGCCGCGCAGGTGACCGCGGGGAGGACCGTCCCCAGCGGGGCCTGCGAGCCGTCCCGGGCCAGGGCGCGCAGGTTCGGCATATGGGAGAGCAGCGCGGGGGTCAGCCCGACCACGTCGATGACCAGCAACGGGGCGCTCACGGCAGCTCCTTGAGGCCGAGACCGGTGAGGAGGTCGCGCGCGGTGGACAGCTCGGCGGCGAGCCCGTCGGCGAGCTGGGCGCGGGTGGTGGGGCGCAGCGCCGGCGGGAGGGCCTGCCAGGTGTAGGTCTCCACCTCCAAGTGCCGGGTCAGCGGCGTCGGCCCGCCGACCAGGTGCGTCAGCGTCTCGCGGAGCACCGGTGTGGTGGCCGTCAGCGGCGGGGAGAGCGGGGCGTGCAGGGGGACGTGGAAGTGGGAGCGCCAGGGCCCGGTGGTGGGCAGCGCTCCGGGTGCCAGGGCCCGGTCGAGGTCGTCGGTGGCGCGCAGGGTGCCGTCCGGGGTGCGGGCCCGGGTCTGGTGCAGGAAGCGCGGCTCGGCGAACTCGCCGAGGGCTTCCCGTACGTCGGGCCGTTCCGGGTGCTCGGCGTGCAGCGCGGCGGACAGCTGGGACTTGACGACGGACAGCCCCGCCTCGGCCAGCGCCGCCAGCGCCTTGGCCGGGTCCTCGAACGCGGTGGCCAGATGGCAGGTGTCCACACAGACCCCGATCCGGTGTGCGGGCGGCCCGTCCTCGCCGGTCAGCGCCGCGACGGCGTCGGCCGTGGTCTCCACGGTGCAGCCGGGCTCGGGCTCCAGGCCGACGCGGATGGAGCGGCCGGTCAGCTCCTCCAGCGCGTCCAGGCGTGCGGCGAGGGTGTGCAGCCTGGTCAGGGCACGGTGCCGGGCCTCGGCGTCGAAGCCGGTGCGCCAGGCGAGCGGCAGCGTGGAGACACTGCCCTCGGTCACATCGTCGGGCAGCAGCGCGGCCAGCAGCCGGGCGAGGTCCGTGGTGTGGTCCAGGCGTGCGTCGTCGGTCCAGTCGGGCCGGTAGACGCGGTACTTGACGTGTTCGTCGCCGAACCCCTGGTACGGGAAGCCGTTGAGGGTGACGACCTCCAGGCCCGCCCGGTCGAGGCCGGAGCGCAGCCGGCGGATCGCCGCCGGGTCGTCGGTGAGCGTACGGGCCGCGTCGCGGGCCAGCCACAGGCCGATGCCGAGCCGGTCCCGGTGCAGTCTGCGGCGTACCGGCTCGGCGTACTCGGTCAACTGCCGTAGTACGCCGTCCAGTTGTTCGGCCGCGTGGACGTTGGTGCAGTAGGCGAGGTGGACCGTGGTGCCGTCGGGGTGCCGGAATCGCATGGCCGCGCTCTCCTCACTCTCCGCCGCGCAGAATGGAGTTGCCCTGGAACAGCTGCTGTTCGCGTGCGTCCGGCGGTACGACGTCGAGGGTGAGCCGTCCGCTCTGGCCGTAGAAGGCGACCGGGTTGCGCCACAGCACCCGGTCGACGTCGTCCTCGTCGAAGCCCGCGGCGAGCATCGCGTCGGCGACGTGCGCGGTCTTGAGCGGATCGCTGTGGCCCCAGTCGGCGGCCGAGTTGATCAGCACCCGGTCAGTGCCGTGCACCCGCAGGATGCGCACCATCCGGTCGGGGTCCATCTTGGTGTCGGGGTAGATGGAGAACCCCAGCCAGCAGCCGCTGTCCGCCGCCGCGCCCACCGTCGTCTCGTTCAGATGGTCGAGCACCACCCGCTCGGGCGGCAGCCCCGACTCCCGGAGGACGTCCAGCGTGCGGGCGAGCCCGGCGGCCTTGTCACGGTGCGGGGTGTGCACGAGAGCCGGCAGCTCGTACTCGAGGGCGAGGTGCAGCTGGGCCGCAAGCGCGGTGTCCTCGGCCGGTGTCATCGAGTCGTAGCCGACCTCGCCAACCGCGACGACCCCGTCCTTGAGGAGATAGCGCGGCAGCTCGTCCAGCACGGGCGTGCAGCGCGGGTCGTTGGCCTCTTTCGGGTTGAGCGCCAGGGTGCAGTGGTGGGCGATGCCGTACTGGGCGGCGCGGTAGGGCTCCCAGCCCAGCAGCGAGTCGAAGTAGTCGTAGAACGTCGCGGGTGAGGTACGGGGCTGGCCGAGCCAGAAGGAGGGCTCGACCAGCGCCCGGACCCCGGCGGCGTACATCGCGGCGTAGTCGTCGGTGGTGCGGGACGTCATATGGATGTGCGGGTCGAAGATGCGGCGGTTGTGCGGACGGGTCGGCGTCGTCATGGGCGGCACGCTCCTCGCTCTCGGCGCTCTTGCGGCTGGCTACGACTCCTGGGGCCGGTGGGGGCCGGCCGGGGACGGTGTCTCGCGGGTCTCCTCGAACCGGGCGAGGCGCAGCGCGTGTCCGAGATCCTCGGGCACGGGGCGGCCCGCGGCGGTGCGCTCGCGCGCGTAGTCCGCCAGCATCCGGGCCAGCTCGTCGTCCCCCGCGGCGCGGTGTTCCAGCCCGGCGACGACGGCCAGGGGCACCCCGGTGAACAGGCACTTGAGCACCGCCTGCCGCCACTGGTGGGCGTCCAGATGCGCGGCGGCGTACGGGCCCAGCGCGGCGGCGATCAGCCGGGTGTCGTTGGTCCGTAACGCGTCCTCGACCAGTGCCAGCGCGGTCGCCGTGTCGGGGGACGGGTCCAGATGGGGCAGCGCCAGCAGTACGGCCCGTCGCTCGTCGGCGGTGCCGCGCGTGTAGAGGCGGGCGAGGGTGTCGGTGTCGGGGGCCGCCGCGTGCAGGATGAGGACGCGGGCGGCGTCGACGGGATCGGGCACGGCCGTGGCGGCGGTGTCGCTCGCGGCCGGCCCGCGGCACTTGCGGCCCGCCGTGATGAAGTGCAGCTCCCAGCGGGGTAGTCCGGGCGCGGCCGGCGCGGCGTCTTGCAGTCCGGGCGCGGTCGGCGCGGCATCGTGCGGTCCGGCCGCGGTCGGCGCGGCATCGTGCGGTCCGGCCGCGGTCGGCGCGGCATCGTGCCGGTCCTGGCCAGGCGCCGCCGGGTCCCGGACCGGGTCCCGCGCCGCGTCGGCCGCCTCGGCCAGCGCCCGGTGCAGCCAGGCGCGGGCCTCGGCGCTCAGGCGCAGCTCCAGGCCGGTGCGGAGGGAGGCGAGCGGGGTCAGCATGGGGCGTCCTCCTGCGGGGCGGCGGCTCGGGCCTCGGCGGTGGTCAGGAAGTCGAGGGAGGCGGCGGCGCGTTCGGGCCCGGCGTGCGAGTCGCGGGGCAGTTCCACGGTGACCAGCCCGGCGTAGCCGACCTCGCGCAGCGCACCCAGCACGGGCGGGAAGTCGATGTCGCCCTCGCCGAAGGGCAGATGCGTGTGCACCCCACGCCGCATGTCCTCGATCTGTACGTGCCGCAGCCATGGCGCCGCCGCCCGTACGCAGTCGGCCGGTGGCTGCGGCTCCAGGCACTGGCAGTGCCCGATGTCGAGGGTGAGCCCGAGCGGTCCCGGGCTGCCGAGTGCCCTGCGCAGCCGGTGGAACCCGGCCAGGTCCGCCAGCAGATGGCCGGGCTCGGGCTCGATCGCCACCGGTACGTCCGCCGCGGCGGCAGCGTCCAGCACGGAGCCGATACCGTCCGCCAGCCGCGCCCAGCCCATGTCCGCCGTGGTGCCCGAGGGGAGCTGTCCGCTGAAGCAGTGCACGGCGTGCGCGCCGAGATCGGCTGCGACGCGTACCGCCTTGAGCAGCAGGTCCGTCCGCGCCGCGCGGGCCTCCGCGTCCGGGTCGAGCAGCGTGGGGTGGTGTTTGCGGCGGGCGTCGAGCACATAACGCGCCCCCGTCTCGACGGTCACCGTCAGCCCGTACCGTTCCAGCGCGCGGCCCACCCTCGCGGTACGGGCCGCCAGGTCGGGGGCGAGAGGGTCGAGATGCATATGGTCGAGCGTCAGCCCGACACCCGCGTAACCGAGGTCGGCGAGCAACCCCAGGGCGTCGTCGAGCCGCAGGTCGGCGAGTCCGTTGGTGCCGTAGGCGTAGCGCAGCAGGGCGGCGGGCGGGGACTTGGTCATGTGGGGCTGACCTTCCGGGAGAGGCGGCGGGCGACGGGCAGCAGGCCGAGCAGCGCGAGGGCGGACACTGAACCGGCGGCCCGATTCCGCTCGTTGCGGGCCGCGTCGTCACCGGCCGCAGGTGAGGACGCGCGGGCGGCGAGCGCGGCCTGGAGCGGGATCATGGCGCGGATCCCACCGCCCACCGCACGCTGGAGCAGCGGCGGCGAGGGGTTGAGCGCGGCGTGTACCAACGGCCGGGAGGCGGTACCCGCGTACGCGGCGCACGCGGCCACCGTCAACGGCGTACGCCGCCGGACCAGCAACCCCGCGATCGCCCCCACACCCCCCAGCGCCACCAGCGGTACACCCGGAGCCCCACCCTCCGCCTCCCGCCGCGAAACGGCGGTGACCGCAAGGGTGTGCGCCCCCATGAGCGCCGCGGCGCTGAGCGCAGGAGCGGCGGCGCGGGCGGACATCGCGGCGCTCCGGGCGGACGACGCGGCGGCGGGGGTGGACGACGCAGCGCCGCGGGCGGACGACGCGGAGGCGGGGCGGCCCGGCGCGCGGTGTGCGGCCGTCGCCGCCGCACCCAGCACCGGAACGGCACCGCGGGCAGACGACGTAGCGCCATGGGCGGACGAGGCGGAGACGCCGACAGACGACGCAGCGCCGCGTACGAACGACGCGAAGGCGCGTACGAACGACGCAGCGCCGCTGGCAGACGACGCGGAGGCGGGGCGGCCCGGTGCGCGGTGTGCGGCCGTCGCCGCCGCGCCCAGCACCGGAACGGCACCGCGGCCGGACGACGCGACACCGCGAGCGGACGACGCGGCCGCGGGGCGGCTCCGTGCGCCGTGCGCGGTTGTCGCCGTCGCGCCCAGCAGTACGTCGAGTGAGCGGGCGGCGGCCATGGCTGCGGGGCCGGCCGGGGTGTGTTTGAGTTTCAGGTCGTACGCCCACACGGTGCCGGCCAGTGCGGTGGCGGTGGCGAGCGGAAGGCGACCGGCGCGGGCCGCCAGTGCCAGCCCAGTCACCGTCAGCCCGGTGGCTGCCGCGAGGGCGGCCGACGGGCTGATACGGCCGGAGGGCAGGGGGCGTTCGGGCCGCTCGCGGGCGTCCTCCTCGCGGTCGGCCCAGTCGTTGAGCGCCATGCCGGCCTCGTAGAGGCAGAGGGAGGCGCCCGCCGCCAGCGCGGTGCCCCTTCCCGGGCCCCGGCCGGTCACCACAGCGCCCACCAGTGCGTCACCCGGCACGGTCGACACCGCCGAGACCCGCAGCAGCTGCGCCCAGGCCGCGGCGCGACCGCCCGTCATCGGGCGGGCCCGGCGAAGCGGGCGGCCAGTTCCAGGAGTGCCTGCCACTGGGCGGGCAGGTCGGCGGGGCCGTTGTCGGGGTCCTTGAAGTAGAAGCCCAGCCCCGGGACCGGTCCGGTGCGGCCCAGTTCGTCGGCGCGGGCCAACAGGCGGGCGAGGTCGAGCACGAGAGGCGCGGCGAGGGCCGAGTCGCAGCCCTGCCAGATGGTCTGGAGGATCATCCGCGCGCCGAGAAATCCGTCGAAGGCGATGTGGTCCCAGGCTGTTTTCCAGTCGCCCATCGCCGGTACGTCGTCGATGTGCACCTCCCCCTCGGGAAGCGCGCCGAGATTGTCGGCGAGAACCCGGGCCTTGCCCGCGTTCTTGGCCGCCGCCGCGGCCGGGTCCGCGAGGGCGGCACCGTCCCCGCCGCCGAGGAGGTTGCTGCCGGACCAGGCCCGTACGGCGAGCGCGCGCTGCGCGAACATCGGAGCGAGTACGGAGCGGAGGAGGGTCTGCCCCGTCTTGCCGTCCCGCCCCGCGTGGGGCACGCCGGCAGTGCGGGCCGTCTCGGCCAGGCGGGGGTGGTGCAGCCCCGCCGACGGTGTGAAGTTCACATACGGGCATCGTGCGCGGAGCGCAGCCGCCGCGTACAGGGAGCTGGGCGGGAGCGGGCCGTTCGCCGCGTCGGAGGGGATCGGCTCGGTGCTGGCCACGTTGACGACCACGGTGCGGGCGAGCTGGTGGGCGCGGGTGAACTCAGCGATGTCGGCGGCGAGTTTGGCGATCAGTTCGTCCTCCGCGGCGGCGTTCTCCGCGGCCGGGGCGCCGGGGCGGATCGCCGCGTCGGCGGCGGTGAGCTCCGCGCGGAGCGCTGCGGGGAGGCCGTACGGGAGGACGCCAGCCTCCGCGAGGGCTTCGGCCCGTTTGGGGAGGGGGCAGGAGGCGGTGTCGTGCCCGCCGAAGACGAGGGAGTCGAGCGGTGGGAGCGAGGCGTGGGCGAACGGGGCGGTTTCGGTGACCATGCCGGTGGGTGGGTGCAGGCGCGCTGCGAGGGCTGCGGCGCCGGTGATGGTGGTCGTCGCGACGGAGCCCCGGGCGCCGATGAGCCATACCCCTGTGCGGGGTGCCTCGTCGGCGGGGCTTGCGTTGTGGTGGGTCACGATGTCCTCCCTCTCTTCGCGGGTTCCGCTCGTTGCCCGTTCGCCTGCGGCGGGCCGGCCCCAGCCCCACCCCTTCCCGTTTCTCACAGGGGGCTCCCCTGTGCGACCCCCGCGCCCGCGGTGAGTTGCGGCCGTACGCGACTGCGGGTGCGGTTGTGCCCGCCCGTTCCGCCCCTTGCGGAACGCCCGCCCACAACCGATCGATGCGGAGTATCGGGTGGGTGGGTGGGTGGGTGGGTGAAGGCCACGCGAACCCCCACCCACCCGCGGAGACGGGATCAGCGCAACCCGCGCACCCGCACGTTCCGGAACGCGACCTCGTCCTCCTCCCCATGGTTCTGAAGGCCCACATAGCCGTCCGCAAGACTCCGCGCCGGATCCGCGTTGGTGTAGTCGTTGATCAGAACCCCGTTCAGGAACACCCGGAGCCGTTCACCCTCGACCCGGATCTCATAGGTGTTCCACTCCCCCGGCGGATTCAGCGCAGCGTCCCTCGCTGCGAGGTCCGCCGACTGGAAGCCGTACACGGAGCCGGTGGTCTTCTCGTCGACGTCGGAGGCGTCGATCTGGATCTCGTACCCCTTCTCGACCGCCGACCACGGATCGTCGGAGGCGGGGAAGCCCACGAAGGCACCGGAGTTGTCGTCCCCGCCCGCGCTCGCCATCTTCCAGTCGAGCTTCAGCGAGTACGAGCCGAACTCGCGCGCCGCGTACCACAGCATTCCCATGCCGCCCCGCGTGGTGAGCGTGCCGTCCGCGCTCTCCTCGAACGAACCGGGGCCCGCCTGTTTCCAGCCGTCCAGACCGTGTCCGTCGTACAGCGGCGTGTACCCGTTCTCCGGGCGGCAGTCGGCCTGCGCGGCGCCCGTCGCGTACCGGATGCCGCCCAGCAGATGCTGCCGGAAGGCGGGGTCGGCGTACGACTCCTTGGTGTGGCCCGCGCCGGTGTAGAAGGACCGGCCGCCCGCGTACTTCTGGCACCAGGCCAGCGGATGGTCCCCGCCCATGGTGCCGCCGGTGTAGGAGCTCTCGTCCAGTGCGGCCAGGACATGGGCCTTCTCGCGCGGGTTGGAGCGGTAGTTGTACCACTCGTCGGTACGGTTCCAGCTCTCGCCCAGGTGGGCGGTGGCCGGGTGGCCGCGGTCCTCGATCTTCATGGTGGCGGGCTGGATCGCCGGGTGCGACTCGAAGTAGGCACCGGCCAGCCCGCCGTACCACTTCCAGTCGTACTCGGTGTCGGCGGCGGCGTGCACGCCCACGTAGCCACCGCCCTTGCCGATGTACTTCTCGAAGGCCCGCTGCTGCCGCTCGTTGAGCACATCACCGGTCGTCAACAGGAAGACGACAGCGTCGTACTTCGCCAGCTTCCGCGGGGTGAAGGTGGCCGCGTCCTCCGTGGCGTCGACCGTGAAGCCGTGCTCCGCGCCGAGTTGCCGGACGGCGGCGATGCCTTCGGGGATGGAGTCGTGCCGGAACCCGGCGGTCTTGGAGAAGACGAGCACGCTCCTGGCCTCGTCCTCAGCGGGACTCGGCTGGGCCGCCTGACTCGGCACCGCGAACACGCCGGCCAGCAGCGCGGCGGCAGCCGCAGTAAAAGAGAAGCGGCGACTGTGTGCTGTGGTGGTCATGGCTCCTCCCCTCAGCCGGTCGTGACGGTGAAACTGTCGAGGTCGAAGAGCGCCCCCTCGCCT
The DNA here is from genome assembly GCF_050936705.1 of Streptomyces sp. CA-250714. NCBI lineage: Bacteria > Bacillati > Actinomycetota > Actinomycetes > Kitasatosporales > Streptomycetaceae > Streptomyces > Streptomyces sp. CA-250714. The sequence goes on from NZ_JBNJMI010000001.1 coordinate 1,642,195, forward strand.
CCAGTGAAGACGAGGTAGAGCTTGTCGGCGCCCTCGGGTGCGCCCGCGATATCGGTGCTCACGTCCGTCCAGCCGTCCGTCGCGGAGACCTTCGCGGTGCCGAGGAGCGCACCGTCGGGTGCACCCGCGCGCACCTCGATGGCACCGGTCGCCTTTCCGGCCACCCGCGCGGTGAGCTTGGTGACGTCGCCCGGCTGGTAGGGCTCGTACGCGATCCACTGACCGTTCTTCGCCCCTGTCACGGCCTTGCCGCCCTCGGCGCCGGCCGCCTCGCCCTTGGTGACGCCGTCAGCGGAGCTGTTGAAGTGCTCGGCCTGGCGGTGCTTGGGCTGGAGGATGCTCTCACCGTGGCCGGTCAGCGGGGGCTGGCCGTTGGCGCCGCCGTCGGTGTACTTGGCGTCGAAGACGCCGAAGATGTTGGCGTTCGGGTCGTGTTCGCCGTCGGCCTGGGTCTTGATGGTGCCCTTGCAGCCCTTGGCCGAGGTCATCGGGTGGCCGTGGCTGTCGTGGCCGAGGATGTAGGTGACCTCGACGCGGGAGCAGTCGATCTGCGGGTCCTCGGGGTCGGTGACCTGCACCTCGAAGGGGATCTCGTCGCCGAAGGAGAACGGCCGTCCGTCGGCGGGGAGTTTCAGATCGACCTTGGGCGCCGTGTTGCCGACGGTGACGTGCACGCTCGCGGACCCGGTACGGCCTGAGGAGTCCTCGGCGGTGACGGTCGCGGCGTAGGTGCCGTTCGCCTCGTAGGTGTGGGTCGGGTTGGCCTCGGTGGAGGTGGTCCCGTCCCCGAAGTCCCAGCTGAGCTTGAGTTCGTCGCCGTCCTCGTCGGTCGCCTTGGACGTGAACGCGATCTTCAGCGGCGCCTGTCCGTCGCTCACATCGCTGCTCGCTTTCACCACCGGGCTGTGGCCCTCGGTGGCGTTCTCGATGCGGTAGAGGGCCGAGTTCTCGTCGCCGTTGAAGTAGCCGGTGCCGTAGTCGAGGACGTACAGCGCGCCGTCGGGGCCGAAGTCCATGTCCATGACCTGGGTGCCGGACCACGGGAAGTCGTTGATCTTCACATTGCCGCCGTTGCTGTCCTGCTCGACGCGCTTGATCCAGCGGCGCCCGAACTCGCCGGCGAAGAAGTCGCCGTCGTAGCTCTTGGGGAACTTCGCCTTGGAGTCGGAGTCGGCGTCGTAGCGGTAGACGGGGCCGCCCATCGGGGACTCGGAGCCGTCGCCGAACTCCGGTACGGACGCGCCGTCGTACGGGATCCAGGCGGGCTTGGCCGGGGGCAGCTTGGTCAGTCCGGTGTTGCGCGGCGAGGTGTTCTTGGGTGCGGCGCAGTCGAACTTCTCACCGGAGGCGCCGGTGGCGAAGTCGTAGTCGATGTAGGCGTCGTTCTTTCCGGTGCAGTACGGCCAGCCGTAGTTGCCGGGTCCGGTGACCCGGGCGAACTCGACCTGTCCGGACGGGCCGCGCTTCGGATCGGCGGCGCCCGCGTCGGGGCCGTAGTCGCCGACGTAGACGATGTCGGTCTTCTTGTCGACGGTCATCCGGAACGGATTGCGGAAGCCCATCGCGTAGATCTCGGGCCGGGTCTTCCTGGTGCCCGGCGCGAAAAGGTTCCCCTCGGGGATCTTGTACGACCCGTCGTTCCTGACCTTGATCCGGAGGATCTTGCCGCGCAGGTCGTTGGTGTTGGCCGCCGAACGCTGCGCGTCGAAGGCCGGGTTGCGGTTCGCGCGCTCGTCGATGGGGGTGAAGCCGTCCGACTGGAACGGGTTGGAGTCGTCGCCGGTCGACAGGAGCAGATTGCCCTTGGAGTCGAACGCGATGTCACCGCCGACGTGACAGCAGGTGCCGCGGTTGGCGGGCACGTCGAGGATCTTCTTATCGCTCCCCTTGTCCAGCGTGCCGTCCTTGCCGAGCACGAACCGGGAGAGCCGGTTGACGCCGTCGAACTTCTTGAAGTCCGCCGCCGTGCCGGTGTCCGGTGCGTCGCCTTCGGGGGTGTTCAGCGGCGGGGCGTAGTAGAGGTAGACGAAGCGGTTCTTGGTGAAGTGCGGGTCGACGCCGACGCCCTGGAGCCCCTCTTCGTCGTGGCTGTAGACGTCGAGTTCACCGGCGATCTTCGTCTTGCCCTTGGCGTCGGTCAGCCGGAGAGTGCCTTCGCGTGCCGTGTGCAGTACCGAGCGGTCGGGGAGGACGGCCATCGTCATCGGCTCGCCGGTCTCCGCGACGCCCTTGGCGAGGGTCACCTGCTGGAACTCGGTCTCGGCCTGCGGCTTTCCGGGCCTGTCGGCGGCTGCGGGGCCGGGCGCCGCCTGGGCCGCCACCACGGTGGCGCCGCTGATGAGGAGGGCGCTCGCCAGGGCTGTTACGCGGGTTCGGAGTCTGCGGTGTCTTTTGTGCACAGCGGTTCCTCCTGAGAGGTAACGGGGATGGATGCCGTTTTGCGGTGCCGTGCCGATGCCGGACTGATGCTGTGCGCGCGCTGCGCCTGCGCTGGGGGGCCGCGCTGTTGTCCGTACGCCTCAAGGACGGTAGCGACGTTTGTTTGAGGCGGGAACCCCTTTGACAATCCTCCGCTTGATTTTGTCCACACTCAGGACAAAGTGAGAGCTCCAAAGAGCCGGGCAGAGACCTCAGTTGCCGAAGGCGGCGTCGAACGAGGCGCTGGGCGGGTCGTAGTCGAAGGCCCGCAACCGCGCCAGCGCCTCCGGGGCCCCGGCCAGCCGGTCCATGCCCGCGTCCTCCCACTCGACGGAGACGGGCCCCTCGTAGCCGATGGCCCGCAGCATCCGGAAGACGTCCTCCCAGGCGACATCGCCGTGCCCGGCGGAGACGAAGTCCCAGCCGCGCCGTGGATCGCCCCAGGGAAGGTGGGAGCCCAGCCGGCCGTTGCGGCCGTCCAGTCGGCGTCGGGCCTCCTTGCAGTCGACGTGGTAGATGCGGTCCCGGTAGTCGTAGAGGAACCCGACCGGATCCAGGTCCTGCCACACGAAGTGCGAGGGGTCGAAGTTGAGGCCGAAGGCGGGGCGGTGCTCGACGGCCTCCAGGGCGCGCTGGGTGGTCCAGTAGTCGTACGCGATCTCGCTGGGGTGCACCTCGTGCGCGAACCGCACGCCCTCCGCGTCGAAGACGTCAAGGATGGGGTTCCAGCGCTCGGCGAAGTCCGCGTAACCGCGCTCGACCATCTCGGGCGGTGTCGGCGGGAACATGGCCACCAGATGCCAGATGGAGGAACCGGTGAAACCGATGACGGTACGTACGCCGAGTGCGGCGGCGGCCCGCGCGGTGTCCTTCATCTCCTCGGCGGCCCGTCGGCGCACGCCTTCGGGGTCGCCGTCGCCCCAGATGCGCGGGGCGACGATGGCCTTGTGGCGCTCGTCGATGGGGCTGTCACAGACGGCCTGGCCGGTCAGATGGTTGGAGATGGCCCAGCACTCCAGCCCGTACTTGTCCAGCAGCTGCCGCCTGCCGTCCACATATCCGGGCTCGTGCAGCGCTTTGTCGACCTCGAAGTGATCGCCCCAGCAGGCGAGTTCCAAGCCGTCGTAGCCGAACTCACGGGCCAGCCGACAGACCTCCTCCAGCGGCAGATCCGCCCACTGCCCGGTGAACAGAGTGAACTTACGTGCCACGGCTCCTCCTATGTTCGGGATGCGCGCCCCGTCAGGGGCGCGGGGCTGTGTCTATTTGCGGCTCCGCCGCGTGGGCGCGAGCAACCACGACGTGTCCGCAGCCTGCGAACGGCAGGACGTGGCAATCACCGCAACGCCCCAGCCCGCACCGGCGTATAAACGCAGTCCCTCTCCGCGCTCTCCTCGACGGCGGCCAGCACGCACTGCACCTGCAACCCGTCATCAAAGGAAGGCGCCGGCTGCGTGCCGTCCGCAATGGCCTGCACCAGATCCCGCGCCTGGTGCGTAAACGTGTGCTCGTACCCGAGGCCATGCCCCGGCGGCCACCACGCCTCCAGATAAGGGTGCTCGTGCTCCGTGACGAGGATGCGGCGGAACCCGGCCTCCTCCGCGGACTGCGTATCGTCGTGGAACTGCAACTCGTTGAGCCGCTCCAGATCGAAGGCGAGCGAGCCGAGCGTGCCGTTCAGCTCCACGCGCAGCGCGTTCTTACGGCCGGCCGCGACCCGGGTGACCTCGAAGGAGGCGAGCGCTCCGGAGTGGAGCCTGCCGGTGAAGACCGCCGCGTCGTCCACCGTGACCTGCCCCAGTTCCCCGTCCGGCTCACCGTGCCGCAGCGGGCGCTCTGTTACGAACGTCTCCGTCTGCGCGGAGACGCCGGCCAGTTGGGAACCCGCCAGGTGCTGGGCGAGGTCGACGGCGTGCGCACCCAGGTCGCCGAGCGCCCCCGAGCCCGCGGCTTCCTTGCGGAGCCGCCAGGCGAGCGGGAAGGCGGGGTCGACCAGCCAGTCCTGGAGGTAGCTGACCCGTACGTGCCGCAGCTCGCCCAGTCTGCCGTCCGCGACCATACGGCGGGCGAGCGCCAGCGCGGGCGTACGGCGGTAGTTGAAGCCGACCATGGCCACCTGGCCGCGTGCCCGGGCCGCCCGGGCCGCGGCGGCCATCGTCTCCGCCTCCTCCACGGTGTTGGCGAGCGGCTTCTCGCACAGCACGTGCTTGCCGGCCTCCAGCGCGGCGACGGCGATCTCGGCGTGGCTGTCGCCGGGGGTGCAGATGTCGACGAGCTGCACGTCGGGGCGGGCGATCAGCGCCCGCCAGTCGGTCTCGGCCGCGGCCCAGCCCAGCCGTCCGGCCGCGGCGCGTACGGCCGCCGGGTCACGCCCGCACACGGCGGCCAGCGCCGGACTCAGCGGCAGGTCGAAGACCCGCCCCACGGTGCGCCAGCCCTGCGAGTGCGCCTGGCCCATGAAGGCGTAGCCGACCATGCCCACGCCCAGCGGCGGCGCGACGGCGGGCGCGGTGCTCTCGTACGGCATTGAGGTCCTCCCTCTCGCGGATTCCTCCCCCGGCCTTCGGCCGGGAAGTGCCCCAGATCTACGTCAGCGGTGCGGGGCGGCCCATCAGGTGAAGCCGATCGGGAGGTACTCGTCGACGTTCTTCTTGGTCACCACGGCGGAGTAGAGGGTGACCTGGGCGGGGATCTCGTACTCGGCCATGCCCGCGATGCCCTTGCCCTGGCCGAGGGCGCGGGCCAGGTCGATGGCGGAGGCGGCCATGGTGGGCGGGTAGAGAACGGTGGCCTTGATGACGCTGTCGTCGTCCTTGATGGCCTGCATGACGCGCTTGGAGCCGGCGCCGCCGACCATCAGGAACTCGTCCCGGCCGGCCTGCTTGATGGCACGTTCGGCGCCCACACCCTGGTCGTCGTCGTGGTTCCACAGCGCGTCGAAACTCTTCTGCGCCTGGAGGAGTTCGGACATCTTCTTCTGCCCCGACTCGACGGTGAACTCGGCGGCCTGCCGGGCGACCTTCTTGATGTTCGGGTAGTTCTTCAGCGCGTCGTCGAAGCCCTTGGTGCGCTCGCGGGTCAGTTCCAGACTGTCGATCCCGGCCAGCTCGACGACCTTGGCGTTCTTCTTGTCCTTGAGCCGTTCGCCGATGAAGTGCCCGGCGTTGAGGCCCATGCCGTAGTTGTCGCCACCGATCCAGCAGCGGTACGCCTGCTGCGAGGAGAAGATCCGGTCGAGGTTGACGACGGGTATCCCGGCGCGCATCGCCTTGAGGCCGACCTGGGTGAGCGCCTTGCCGTCGGCCGGCAGCACGACCAGTACGTCGACCTTCTTGTTGATGAGCGTCTCGACCTGGCCGACCTGGGTGGCGTTGTCGTTGGAGCCCTCGGTGGCCTCCAGGGTGACGTCCTGGTACTTCTTGGCCCGGTTCTTGGCCTGGGTGGTGATGGCGTTGAGCCAACCGTGGTCGGCCTGCGGGCCCGCGAAGCCGATGGTGACCTTCTTGCCCGGCTTGGAGTCGGCGACTTCGGCGCCCGCCGACTCCTTGCCCTCGTCGTTGTTCTCGTTGCTGGTGCAGCCCGTGGCGAGCAGGGCAGCGCCCGCTGCCGCGGTCCCGAAGAGCATGGTTCTGCGGCTGGTTGCGGCGCGGGGTGCGCGTGGGATGTCAGTCATGAGGAGGAACGACCCTTCTGTACCAGGACGGCCGCGACGATGATCGCGCCCTTGGCGATCTGCTGGATGTCCGTCTGGAGGTTGTTGAGGGCGAACAGGTTGGTGATGGTGGTGAAGACCAGGACGCCGAGCACCGAGCCGAGGATGGTGCCGCGACCGCCGCTGAGCAGCGTGCCGCCGATGATCGCCGCGGCGATGGCGTCGAGTTCGTACAGATTGCCGTTGGTGTTCTGACCGGAGCCGGTGAGGACGATCAGCATGAACGCGGCGATACCGCAGCACAGCCCGGAGAGCAGATAGAGCAGCAGCCGCTGCCGTTTGACGGCGATGCCCGCCAGCCGGGAGGCTTCCGCGTTGCCGCCGACGGCCACCGTGCGCCGTCCGAACGTGGTGCGGTTGAGCAGCAGCCACCCGATGACGCAGACGACGGCGAAGACGAGCACGATCGGCGGAACGCCGAGTACGTAGGAGTCCTTGACGCCCAGGTCCAGTACGGCGTCGACCTCGACGACCTGCGTCTTGCCGTCGCTGATCTGCAACGCCAGACCGCGCGCCGAGGCGAGCATGGCGAGGGTCGCGATGAACGGCACCATCGGCCCGTAGGCGATCAGCAGCCCGTTGACCAGTCCGCAGCCGACGCCGACGAGGACACTGCACAGCAGCATGCCGCCGAGGCCGAAGTCCTGGGTGGCCACCGTCGTCGCCCACACGGAGGCGAGCGCGACGATGGCGCCGACGGACAGATCGATGCCGCCGCCGATGATCACGAAGGTGACGCCGACGGTGACGACGCCGATCACGGACGCCTGAGTGAGGATCAGGCGGAGGTTCTCCGCCGCCAGGAACTCGTCGGGCTTGGTGATCGTGCCGACGACTGCCAGCGCGAGCAGTACGCCGATGAGGGAGAGGTGCCGCACGTCGAGAGGCAATCGGCGTCTTGCGGGGCTCGCGTTTGCTGGGGGCGGCGCCGACTGCTTGTCGGCCACATTGGCTGGTGAGTTCATTTCAGGTCACCTCTGGGAGAGCAGGGCCGGTGGGTGCGTGCGTTCTCGCCGTTCGCCGTCTGCGGGCGCCCCCTCACGAGGGAGTCGCCTGCATGACGAGGTCGAGCACGCGGTGCTCGTCCAGCTCATGGGAGGGAGCCGCATGGACGACGCGCCCCTCGCGGAGCACCAGCACCCGGTCGGCGAGCCCGAGGACTTCGGGCAGCTCGCTGGAGACGAGCAGCACGCACACCCCCGAATCGGCTAGCCGCCGGATGACGGCGTACAACTCGGCGCGCGCGCCGACATCGACACCCCGCGTCGGCTCGTCCAGCAGCAGCACCCGGCAGCCGCGCAGCAACCAACGGGCGAGGACGGCCTTCTGCTGGTTGCCGCCGGAGAAGGTACGTACCGGCCGATCGGGGTCGTCGGGGCTGAGCCCCAACTCGCGGGTGTGCCGCCGGGCCTCGGCCCGCTCCCGCGCCCGGTCGAGCCAGCCGCCGCGCGAGAAGCGGGGCAGCGAGGAGACGGAGACGTTGCGGGTGACCGACTCCAGCATCAGCAGCGCCTGCGACTTGCGTTCCTCGGGCGCCAGCCCGATCCCGGCACGTACGGCGGCCAGGATGCTGCCCGGCCGCAACGGCTGCCCGTCCACCAGGACCCGCCCGGCAGTGGGGCGGCGCGCGCCGTACAGCGTCTCCAGCAGCTCCGAGCGGCCGGAGCCCACAAGACCGGCCAGCCCGACGATCTCGCCGGGCCGCAGCTCCAGATCGAGCGGCTCGAACTCGCCCTGCCGCGCCAGCCCTTCGGCGACCAGCACCGGCTCGGCACGCCTCGGGCCCTCGGCGGTCTTCTCGGGGAAGGCGTACTGCACGTCCCGGCCCGTCATCCGGGCGACGAGCTCGCTGGTGGGCGTGGTGCGGGCCGGCAGATCACGCGCTGCGACGCGGCCGTCCTTGAGTACGGAGACGCGGTCGCCGATCCGGCGGATCTCCTCCAGCCGGTGCGAGATGTAGACGACGGCGACGCCGTCCGCGGTCAGGTTCTCGACGATACGGAAGAGATTGTCGACCTCGTCGGGGTCGAGCGCCGCTGACGGCTCGTCCATGATGATCAGCCGTACGTCGTGCGAGAGGGCGCGCGCCATGGACACGATCTGCGCCCCGGCGGCGGAGAGGGAGCCCACGAGCGCCGCCGGGTCGATCTCGGGGTGTCCGAGCCGGGCCAGCAGTTCCGCTGTCCGCGCCCGGGCCTCGCGCGGGCGGACGATGCCGCGGGTGGCGATCTCATGGCCGAGGAAGACGTTCTCGGCCACCGATACGTGCTCCACCAGGTCGAGTTCCTGATAGATGGTGGCGATGCCCAGCCGCATCGCGGAGACGGGGCTGGGCAGCCGCACCGGCCTGCCCTGCCAGGTGATTTCGCCGTCGTCGGGCTGGTGGGCGCCCGCGAGCACCTTGATGAGGGTGGACTTGCCCGCGCCGTTCTGGCCGAGCAGGCAGTGCACCTCGCCCTCCTCGACATCGAGGTCGACACCGTCGAGCGCACGGACACCGGGGAATGTCTTGGTGATTCCGGACATGGTCAACAGGGGCATGCAGGACCTCCGTCCCAGGGGGCCGTACGGGTTTCGCTGTGCGATAGCGGTGCGGGGCGCTGCGCTGTGCGTCGTACTGGTGGGGGCGGTGGTGCTGGTGGTGCTGGTGGATCCGTTGCTGCTCAGGGCCTTGGCAGTACTTCGGGTGCTGGTGGTGCTGGTGGTGCTGATGCCGCTGGCGGTGCCGGCAACCTCTGGTGGTGCTCAGGACCGCCGGTGTTGTTGTGGGCGCTGGTGATGCTGGTGGCGCTGGTGGTGCACGTGCGCTGCCGGGTGCGTGTTGGGTGCTGTCAGGCTGGTGAGAACAGGTGGTCGCTGGTGAGCCGGGCGGCGCCGGTGACGCCCGCGACCTGCCCCAACTCGCCCAGCACGATGGGTAGGTTGCCGGTCGCCAGCGGCAGCGACTGGCGGTAGACCTGGGTGCGGATGCTGGCCAGCAGGGTGTGGCCGAGCCCGGTGACACCGCCGCCGATGACCACCAGGCCGGGGTTGAAGAAGCTGACGAGGCCCGCGATGACCTGGCCCACCCGGGCGCCGCCGTCGCGGATGAGGTCGAGGGAGGCGCCGTCCCCGGCGGAGGCCGCAGTGGCGATGTCGGCGGCACCGAGCCTGCCGTGCTCCTCCAGCAGCCGGGCCAGTTCGGGCGAGCGCCCTTCCCTGGCCGCCTCTGCCGCGTCCCGCGCCAGCGCGGCGCCGCCGAAGTACGCCTCCAGGCACCCGCGGTTGCCGCAGGCGCACTGGCGGCCGTCGGGCTCGACCTGGATGTGCCCGATGTCGCCCGCGCTGCCGGTGGTACCGCGGTGCACCTCGCCGCCGACGACGATGCCGCAGCCGATGCCGGTGCCGATCTTGACGCAGAAGAAGTCCCGCACCGAGCGGGCGACTCCGGCCTGCATCTCGCCCATGGCCATCAGATTCACATCGTTGTCGACCATCACCGGGCACCCCAGCTCCTGGCTGAGCGCCTCCCGCACGGGGAAGCCGTCCCAGCCCGGCATGATCGGCGGCGCCACCGGCACACCCTCCGGAAAGCGGACGGGCCCCGGTACCCCGATGCCCGCGCCGTCGAACCCCTCGGCGACCCCGGTGTCCCGCAGCTTGGCCACCATGGCCAGCACCTGGTCGAAGACCGCGACCGGGCCCTCGCGGACGTCCATCGGCTGGTTGAGGTGGCCCAGGATCTCCAGTTCGGGGTTGGTGACGGCGACGTCGATGGAGGTGGCGCCGATGTCGACGCCCAGGAAGCGGAGCCCGGGAGCGAGCCGGATGTTGTGCGAGCGGCGCCCGCCGCGCGAGGCGGCCAGCCCGTCCGCGACGACCAGTCCCGTCTCCAGCAGCCGGTCGACCTCGACGGCCAGCTTGGAGCGGGACAGATCGACACGGTCCCCGAGTTCGGCGCGCGACCGGGGGCCGCCGTCACGCAGCAGGCGGAGCAGCCGCGCCTGATGCGCGTTCGCGGGCCGTGCAGTCATGCGCCTCACCGCTACCCCTCCAGCCGTATAGGTCGGCGTCGCGTCCGGGAATGCACGGGGAACGTAGCAGTGGCGACCGGGGTTGGGAAGAAGTTCTGCGCAAACTGGTTCGACTTCTTCCCGAGAATGGACAAAGCCCGGGCTCACGGCAGGCGACCGGTTCGCTTAAGGTCCGTAAGGTCGAAGCCACCGGGAGGTGAGGGCACCCATGGGCAGGGTCACCGCACGACGCCCCGTCATCCGCGTCCGGGACGGCGCCGTCAGCACGCGCCCGGACACTCTCGTCACCGAGGAACCCCTGGAGATCCGGCTCGGCGGGAAGCCGCTGGCGGTCACCATGCGCACCCCCGGCGACGACTTCGCCCTCGCGGCCGGCTTCCTCGTCAGCGAGGGCGTCATCGGCTCGGCGGCCGACGACATCGCCGCGATCGTCTACTGCGACAGCGCCCGCGACGAGGACGGCGTCAGCACCTACAACACCGTCGACGTAAAGCTGGCCCCGCACGTCCCGGCGCCCGACATCGCCGCACTGGAGCGCAACGTCTACACCACGTCCTCGTGCGGGCTGTGCGGCAAAGCCAGCCTGGACGCGGTCCGCACCACGGCGCGCTGGGAGCTCGACGGCGACCGGCCGCACGGCATCAGCACCGAACTGCTGGCTCAGCTGCCCGACCGGCTGCGCGCCGCCCAGCGGGTGTTCGACCGTACGGGCGGACTGCACGCGGCGGCGCTGTTCTCTGCCGTGGGTGAACTCCTCGACGTACGGGAGGACGTGGGCCGCCACAACGCCGTCGACAAGCTGGTGGGCCGCGCGGCGCAGAACGGCGCGCTGCCGCTGCGCGACGCACTGCTGATGGTTTCGGGGCGCGCCTCGTTCGAACTGGCGCAGAAGGCGGTGATGGCGGGCATCCCGGTGCTGGCCGCCGTCTCGGCGCCGTCGTCGCTCGCCGTCGATCTGGCCGAGGAGACGGGCCTGACGCTGATCGGCTTCCTGCGCGGCGCTTCGATGAACATCTACGCGGGCGCGCACCGGCTGGCCCTGCCGGTGAGCACCGGGTGAGGGCTTCGTACGGCTGAGTCCTCTGAGCCTTCATATGACTGAGGGCTTCGTATGGCTGAGCCTCGTACGGATGTGCCCGCCGCGTGGCCCGGCCGTAGTCTGCCGTGCGTGAGTGCGCAGGGGGAGACAGAACAGGCAGCGCGGCGGCGTAGGCCGAGGGGCGCGAGGGCTGTCGGATTCGGCTGCGTCGCCTTGCTCGCGGCGCCGTTTCTCCTGGTCGCCGGGGTCATCGGGGCGTACCTGATCGCACGGGCCGTCCCGGAGGACTATCCGGAAGCCGAGCCGGAGACCGTGGCCCGCAGGATCACGGGCGTCTCGGCCGAGGTGACCGGGGCGCTCCGGCTCGGCGGCCCTGACACCGACGGGTGGGGCAGGCAGTGGACCCGTTCCCGCCCCGGCGTCGATGTAGGCCCGGCCTACTGCCACGCGGACGGGCTGGAGAACTGGCTGGAGGAGCCGGTTCCGGGCGCGTTCTTCCTAACGCACGCCTGGCAGGTGGCGGACGTCTCCGAGGCGGAGGTGAAGCCCGCGCTGCGCCGCGCGGCCACGTATCTGCGCCGCCACGGCTGGCACATCCGCGATTTCTCGCACGAGAAGACGCGGAGGTATCTGGACGCGGAGCGGGGCGGCGACGAGGTGGCGCTGACCTGGACGGAGACCCGCCCCGGGGCCGGGCCGCTGGAGGGCAGGACCTTCTCGCCCTGCACGTACGACCCGACCCCGCGCGGGGAGCTTCCGGCACTCTAGGTTGCCGCGAAGGGGGTGTCCCTTCTGTCACACCTACCCCCAGTAACTCGCATGTCCCGCAAACAGTCCGCTTCGCGGCGCGAAGGTTCCGTGCAGAAACGCGGCGGGTCGGGAAACGACCTTGAGGTCAACTGTGAGCACGGCGGCGAACTGTCCCAATTGACCGACTGACCTGCATCGACACCCCTCCCGATCAACCTGCCCGATCGGATACGGTCACTCGCGCGGTGGCACATGTCACTGTGCAGTCGAGGAGCAGAGTCTTTGCGCGAGTTCACCGTTCCGGCCCTGGCCACGGCGCCCCAGGTTGGCGGGGTGGCCGATGCCGTCTTCGGGCACGCCGACCGGACCCCGCAGCTGCCCCTGCTGGCTCGTAAGGACGCGGACGGCAACTGGCAGGACGTATCCGCTGCCCGGTTCCGGGACGAGGTCGTAGCGGTCGCGAAGGGACTGCTGGCCCAGGGCGTCCGGTTCGGTGACCGCGTGGCGCTGATGTCGCGTACGCGCTACGAGTGGACGCTGCTGGACTTCGCACTGTGGGCGGTCGGCGCCCAGTCCGTCCCCGTCTACCCGACCTCCTCCGCCGAGCAGGTGGGCTGGATGCTGCACGACGCCGATGTGTCGGCCGCCATGGTCGAGCACGAGGACCACGCCATGACCGTCGGCTCGGTGGTGGACCGGCTGCCGCGGCTGAAGAAGCTGTGGCAGCTCGACGCGGGAGCGGTGCAGGAGCTGATGGCCGCGGGCGCGCACCTGGAGGACGAGGTCGTCCACCGGCACCGGCTCGCGCTCACCCCGGACACCGTCGCCACCGTCATCTACACCTCGGGCACCACCGGCCGCCCCAAGGGGTGTGTGATCACGCACGCCAACTTCATGGCCGAGACCGACAACATCATCGCCCGCTACGACGGGGTCTTCAGCGCCAAGCCCGGCGAGCAGGGCTCGCTACTGCTCTTCCTGCCGCTCGCCCATGTCTTCGGCCGGATGGTGGAGGTCGCGGCACTGCGGGCCGGCCTGAAGGTGGGGCACCAGCCGCAGATGACGGCGGGGGCACTGCTGCCCGATCTGGCGGCGTTCCAGCCCACCTTCGTCCAGGCAGTGCCACACCTGTTCGAAAAAATCTTCCAGAGCGCACGCCGCAAGGCCGAGTCCGAGGGCAAGCTCGGCCCGTTCCAGAAGGCCGTGGACGTGGCGGTCCGGTACGCCGAGGCGATCGAGCACAAGGCGTTCGGCACCGGCCCCGGCCCCGGCGCCTCGCTGCGTATGCAGCACCAGCTCTACGACAAGCTCGTCTACGCCAAGCTGCGCGACGCCATGGGCGGCCAGTGCCGGTACGCCATGTCGGGCGGCTCGGCGATGGAGCGCCGGCTGGGGCTGTTCTTCGACGGCGCCGGGATGCGGATCTTCGAGGGGTACGGGCTGACGGAGACGACGGCGGCCGCCGTCGCCAACCCGCCCGAGCGCCCCCGCTTCGGCACCGTCGGCCAGCCGGTGCCCGGCACCACCGTGCGGATCGCCGAGGACGGTGAGATCCTGTTGCGCGGCGGCCAGGTCTTCACCGGCTATCTGAACAACGCGCGCGCCACCCGGAGCACGCTGCGCGACGGCTGGTTCGCCACCGGCGATCTGGGCGCGCTGGACGACGACGGCTATCTGACGATCACCGGCCGCAAGAAGGAGATCCTGGTCACCTCGAGCGGCAAGAGCGTCTCGCCAGGACCGCTGGAGGAGCGGGTCCGTGAGCACCCGCTGGTCGGCCAGTGCATTGTGCTGGGCAACGACCGGCCCTACGTCTCCGCGCTGCTCACCCTCGACCAGGAGGCGGTGCAGCACTGGCTCGCCATGCGGAACAAGCCGGAGCTGGACCCCGCCGAGCTGCTGCGGGACGAGGATCTGGAGACGGAGATGCGCAGGGCGGTCGTCGCGGCGAACACCCAGGTCTCCCAGGCCGAGTCCATCCGCACCTTCCGTATCCTCGCGGCACCCTTCACCGAGGAGGACGGGCTGCTGACACCGTCGCTGAAGCTGCGGCGCGGGGCCATCGAGGCGGCGTACGCGTCCGAGATAGAGGCTCTGTACCAGAGCTGAACAAACTCGCATTCGGCAAGGAACAGATGTCCGGCGCAGATCGTTGACCGGGGGGCGAACGAACACCGGAGAACAATCGCCGGCAACAGAACAATCGCCGGCAACGCAGAACATCGAACGTAAGGACCCATCGCGTGAGCAACGTTCCCACCACCACGCTCAACAACGGCGTCACGATGCCGCAGCTCGGCTTCGGCGTCTGGCAGGTGCCGGCCGACGAGGCCGCGACGGCGGTGACCACGGCGCTGGAGTCCGGCTACCGCAGCATCGACACGGCGGCGGTGTACGCGAACGAGGAGGGCGTGGGCCGCGCCATCGCCGAGGCCGGTCTGCCCCGCGACGAGTTGTTCGTCACCACCAAGCTGTGGAACTCCGAGCAGGGGTACGACACGACCCTGCGCGCCTTCGACGCCTCCCTCGACCGGCTCGGCCTCGACTTCGTGGATCTGTACCTGATCCACTGGCCAATGCCGGATGTCGACAAGTACGAGGACACCTGGCGCGCCTTCGAGAAGATCTACGCCGACGGGCGGGCCCGTGCCATCGGCGTCTCCAACTTCCAGCCGACGCAGCTCAACCGGGTCATCGAGCTGGGCGGCACCGTGCCCGCCGTCAACCAGATCGAGCTGCACCCCCGGCTCCAGCAGTCCGTGCCGCGTGCCTTCCACGCCGACCACGGCATCGCCACCGAGGCGTGGTCGCCGCTCGGCCAGGGCGGCGATCTGCTCGACGAGCCCGCGCTGCGGGAGATCGCCGGCCGGCACGGCAAGACCGTCGCCCAGGTGGTGCTGCGGTGGCACCTTCAGCTGGGCAATGTGGTGATCCCCAAGTCGGTCACCCCGTCCCGGGTGCGCGAGAACATCGACGTCTTCGACTTCGAGTTGAGCGGGGAGGACATGGCGCGGATCGGGGAGCTGAACACGGATTCGCGGATCGGCCCTGACCCGGACACGATGAATTGGCTCGGCGACTGACACCAGCTTCCGGTGAGGGGGTGCCCCTTACCGTCGTTTGCGGGCTGCGGGTTCGCTGTGGCTTGTCGCGCCGTTCCTCGCGCCCCTTCCGGGCGCGGGGCGCGCCCTAACTCGCCCCATGGCCCGGTGCGATCTCCTCGATCCGCCGGGCCAATGCGATGTCCAGCTCCGTGATACGGCCGCCGACGCTGTGGGTGTTGACCGTGATCGAGAGCGAGTTGTAGCCCAGCGTCAGTTCGGAGTGGTGGTTGAGCTCCTCCTGAATCGCGGCAACGTGCATGGCCATCGCGGCGGCCGGGAGGTGGCCGGCGAGGGAGTAGGAGCGGGAGACGCTGTCGCCGTCGGTCGTCCAGTGCGGAAGACCGGCCAGCGCCTGCTCGGTCTCCTCGGGGGTCAGCGGCTGGGGCGCCATGGGGTTTCCCTTCCTCGGGGGCTGCACGGTCTGCTCACCGTCCGGTCCAGGGCCCCAGCGTGCCACGCGGGTTCGGTTACCGTCTGGTCCATGACCGCTGTGACCGAAGGGCCCACCGACGCGCCCACCATAGGGATGCTGCTGCGCGAGTGGCGCGAGCGCGCGGGGCTCAGCCAGCTCGAACTGGCACTGCGCGCCGACTCCTCCGCGCGGCACATCAGCTTCATCGAGACCGGCCGCACCGCGCCCAGCCGAGAGATGGTGCTCAAGCTGGCCGCCACGCTGGACGTTCCGGTGCGGGAGCGCAACACACTGCTGCTGTCCGCGGGCTTCGCTCCCGCCTTCGCCGCGACCCCGCTGGACGACCCGGCCCTCGGCCAGGTACGCGGCGCGCTGGAGCGGATGGTCGCCGCCTACGACCCGTACCCGGCGTTGGTGCTCGACGGCTGCTACACCGTGGTGGCCGCCAACCAGGGCATCGCCGCCCTGCTGGAGGGGGTGGCCCCGCATCTGCTGGAACCCCCTTCGAACGCCATGCGGATCACCCTTCACCCCGAGGGCCTGGCGCCCCGCATCCGCAACCTCGCCGAGTGGCGGGGCCACCTGCTGGACCAGATGAGCCGGCAACTGGCCCTGTACCGCTCCCCCGCGCTGCGCGCCCTGCACGACGAGGTGGCCGCGTACCCGGTGCCCGGAGGCGACACGGCCCCGGCGCAGCCCGCCACCGGAGAACAGCGCTTCGCCCTCCCGATGGTCATCGAGCACGGCGGGCAGACCCTCTCGTTCCTGTCCACCATCGCCACCTTCAACACGCCCCTGGATGTGACCGTCTCCGAGCTTGCGGTGGAGACCTTCCTCCCGGCCGACCCGGCGACCGCCAAGGCCCTGCACCACAGCGGCTGATCCGCTAGCGTCCTCGACTGTGTCGGAAAACCCCCCACATCACCACAAGAGAGACAGTCTCACTCTGCACATCGGCAAGGAGGAGCTGGTCGTCCGGCAGCGTTACGAGGCGGTCAGCATCGCCAACGACGTACTGGTCGCCGTCTGGTTCCTCATCGGCAGCATCATGTTCTTCTCGCCGGAGTGGGCCGGTCCCGGTACGTGGTGCTTCGTGTTCGGCAGCGTGGAGCTGATGATCCGTCCCGTCCTGCGGCTCACCCGGCAGCTGCACCTCCAGAAGGTGCACGGTGCTCCGCTCGGCGCGAGCGGAGCCGACCAGGACTACTGACCCTCCGGTCAGTACCACGGCCGTCCCCTACGGGCCGTTCCCTCAGACGGCGCTCAGGGATGTCCCGGAGGCCGGGTGTAGCTAGCTACACCCGGCGGGGAGGCCAGCCCCCGCCCCGGTAGGCATGCTGCGCGGCTGTCGGCAGCCGCCCGCGACCGGAAGGCTCGCAGGTATGACGACAGCGATCGACGCGCCGCAGCCGCGGACCACCCCGGACCCCGGCCGTGCGCCCTCGCCCACCGCTCGGCCCGGCTCCGGCGCCGGGCGGCCGGGCAGCGACTTCTCCCAGCTCTCCGCCCGGATATCGGCGGCCGGGCTGATGTCCCGCAGGCCGCTCTACTACGCCGTACGCCTCACCCTCGTCGGACTGGCGTTCGCCGCCGGCTGGGTGGCGGTCTTCGCGGTGGGCGCCTCGTGGTGGCAGCTCGCCGTCGCCGCGTACCTGGGTGTGGTCTACGGTCAGCTGGCGCTGGTCGCCCATGACCTGGCGCACCGGCAGGTCTTCCGCGGCCGCCGGGCCAGCGAATTCTTCGGCCGCGCGGTCGGCAACCTGTGCATAGGGATGTCGTACGGCTGGTGGATGAACAAGCACACCCGGCACCACGCCAACCCCAACCACGAGGACCTCGACCCGGACGTCGCACCCGACATCCTCGTCTGGTCGCGGGAACAGGCGACCGAGGCACGCGGGCTGCCCCGGTTCATCGGACGGCACCAGGCGGCGCTGTTCTTCCCGCTGCTGACGCTGGAGGGCTTCAATCTGCACGTCTCCAGCTTCCGGGCGCTGCGCCAGCCGCACCTGAAGCGCAAGTGGCTGGAGGCCACGCTGCTGCTGGTGCACACCGCCGCCTATCTGGGGGTGCTGTTCTGGGCGCTGCCGGCCGGTATGGCCTTCGCGGTGCTCTTCGTCCACCACGCGGTCTTCGGCGTCTATCTGGGCAGCATCTTCGCGCCCAACCACAAGGGCATGCCGACCCTCAAGGGCGACGAGCGGCCCGACTTCCTGCGCCGCCAGGTGCTCACCTCGCGCAACGTACGCGGCGGACTGCTCACCGACCTGGCGCTGGGCGGCCTCAACTACCAGATCGAGCACCACCTCTTCCCCAGCATGCCGACGCCCCATCTGCGCAAGGCACGGCCCATCGTCCGCGACTACTGCGCCGAGTTGGGTGTCCCATACCACGAGACGGGGCTGCTCGCCTCCTGGCGCGAAGCCCTGAGCCACCTCCGCGACGTCGGCGCCCCGCTCCGCGAGGGCTCGCCCACGCCGCAGGGGTGACCGGTCACACGTGGGGCGCCATCGGCAGGTCGGCGGCGGGTGCCGCCAAGTGGTCGGCGCCCGGCAGCAGATGGGGGTCGGCGGCCTCGGCGAGCCAGCGGCGCAGCACCCGGTGCACGGCCCCCGCGCCGACCAGCTCCTCCCCCGGCTCCACCGGCGGCGACAGCGTCAGCGGCGACAGCAGGAAGGCGTGGCTCTGCTCGCCGCCCAGCCCGCCGTGCGAGCCGATCTGCTCCTCGAAGGCGTGCACCGTACCCGTCTCCGGGTCGAGCGCGGAGTTGACCATGATGTCAGCGGCGTGCGGGAACCGCGCCGTACGCAGCACCGCCTCGACCGCACCCGGACCGAACGGGGCCAGCGGGTCGCGGGACCCCACCACCTCGCCGGTCTCCAACCGGTGCTCGCACCCACCCGCGCCCAGCACCACGGGCCCGTGCTCGGCGCTGCGCACCAGGACGAACCCGATACCGGGATGTTCGGCCAGCGTGGGCAGCAGCGCGGGGCGCAGCTCGTCGATCCGTTCGCGGGTCAGCCGGCCGGGGTGCTCGGGGAAGGAGATCAGGGCCAGGTTGCCGGAGGCCAGTACGACGGGCCCGGTGTCGCGCCGCGGCTTGCGCGGCGCCTCCTGACCGGACTCCTCGGGCCGGTGCAGCGCGGCACGCGCCGCCGTACGCGCCTCCGAGCCGCTGGCGGTCCGCCCGGCACGGCGGGGCACCTGGAGCCCGCTGCCGGCGCGTACCAGGTCCTCCAGCGTGAGCCCGTACGCCTGCTCGAACGTCTCCCCCGGGCTCTGCCCATGGTCCGAGAGGAGCACGAGCCGGTACGGGCGCGGGGCGCGCTCGGCGACCTTGGCGATGAGCTGCACCGACCGGTCCAGTCTGCGCAGCACCTGCCGGGTGTCCCGGCCGCGCGGCCCGGAGTGGTGGGCCACCTCGTCGTAGCCGACCAGATCGGCGTAGACGGCGGTGCGGCCGCTGAGCATGTCGCCGAGCACGGCGGCCACCACCACGTCCCGCTCGACGACGGTGGCGAAGGCCCGGATGAACGGGTACAGCCCGCCCCGGCCCACCCGCGGCCGCTCGCGCCGCAGCAGCGCACGCGTGGACTGCACCATCTCACGGACCACTTCGGCGACGAACGAGACCGCGGTCCGGGTGGCATTGGCGGGGTCGGAGAAGTAGGCGAAGTACCCGGCGCGGGAGCGGGTCTCCTTGCCGCGGCGCGCCGAGACGGACAGCACCAGCGCGACCTGCCGGGCGCCGCCGGTGAACAGATTGCCGCGGCTGGCACCGTCCTGCGCGAGCAGCCCCAGATCGCCGGTGCGCTCGACGGCGCGGCGCTGCAGCTCGGCGGCGCTGGTGGGCCGGTTGCTGACGATGACCTCGCCGGTCTCCTTCTCGTACCAGCGGAAGGCGGGGACGTCCTCGTTGCTGCCGTGCAGGATGCCGAGCTGGCTGGCGCCGGTCTGGCTGGACCAGTCGGTGCGCCAGCGCGTCAGCCGGTGGGTGCGCCCGTACAGCGCGGCGACAGCGGGCATCAGCGGCTCGCCGCCCTCGGGTGCCTGAAGCGCCTCTTGGAGCACCGCGTGCCCGAGCCCGTCGAGCTGGAGGAAGACCGTGCCCGGCGTGCTGGGCAGCGCGCCACCGCCCTCCCGGCGCCTCCTGCGGCCCGCGATCCGGGCGAGCCGGTGGCGGTAGGCACGGTCGTCGCGTACCGCCAGGAAGGCGTTGGTCGCCGAGGACGCCGCCGACATGGCGGCGGCAACCACGACGGCCATGGACGGATCGGCGCTGCCCGCGCCGTACGGGATCAAGGACAGGGCCAGCCACAGCAGGGACCCGTTGAGGAAGAAGACGAGCAGCCCGAGGACCAGCGCGGGCACCAGCAGGAAGGCGCGCACCAGCAGCGGCCACACGAGGGCGCTCAGCAGACCGAATGCTCCGGCGCCAGCGGCGGCGGTGATGCCGATGACGGTGGCGCTGTCGCCTCCGGCGGACTGGAGCCGGAAATCGGGCAGGACCCCGGCGAGCAGGAGCATGGTGAGGGTGCTGACCAGCCAGACGGCTCCGACGCGCAGGGAGGCTGCGCCCAGTCGGCGCCACGGTATGCGGGGGACGCGCACGTGCGTCGGTCACCTCCCTCACGGCAATTGGGACAACCTCCACTTTTGCACAGGCTCGTCCCTTCCCTGTGCTGGTGAGGGGGTGCCCCTGCCTGACGTCCGCAGGCTGCGGGTGCGATGTGGTTTCTCGCGCAGTTCCCCGCGCCCCTTCGGGGCGCGGGGTCCTAGGCTCATAGGTGCCTGCGGGGAAGAAGGAGGCGCACGTGTCGGTCGAGGTGACGTGGTGGGGGCATGCCACTGCCACTGTGCGGGACTCGGGCGTCACGGTGCTGACGGATCCGCTGCTGGTGCGCCGGCTCGCTCATCTGCGCCGTCGCCGCGGTGCGCTGCCGCCGCCGCACGCGGTCCGCGCCGATCTGGTGCTCATCTCCCATCTGCACGCCGACCATCTGCACCTCGGATCGCTGGCCATGCTGGCGCCGGGTACCCACGTCGTCCTGCCGCGCGGAGCGCTACGTGCCGTACCGGGGCTGCGGCGGCTGGCGCGGCAGCTGGAGCTGACCGAGGTGGTCCCGGGCGACGAGGTGTCGGCCGGGCCGGTGACCGTACGGGCCGTACCCGCCGCGCACGACGGGCGGCGGCTGCCGGTGGGACGGCACATCTCGCCCGCGCTGGGGTTCGTCGTCGCGGGCGAGGAGCGCACCTACTTCGCGGGTGACACGGGGTTGTTCGACGGGATGGCGGAGGCGGTCGGCGAGGTGGACACCGCGCTGCTGCCGGTCGGCGGCTGGGGGCCCTTCCTGGGCGAGGGACATCTGGACGCGCGCCGGGCCGCCGAGGTGCTGACGCGGCTGCGGCCGCGCAGCGCGGTGCCGGTGCACTTCGGTACATACTGGCCGGTCGGTCTGGATGCGGTCAGGCCGCACGAGTTCCACTCGCCCGGCGCCGAGTTCAAGCGGCTGGCGGCGCGGCCGGCGCCTCAGGTCACGGTGCATCTGCTGGAACACGGGGAGAGCGTGCGACTGGGGGCGGACCGGTGACTGGCGCGCTCCCGGACGGGCTGGGCGCGGTCGCCCACACCGTCTCCGAGGCGGTGGTACGCCCACCGGAGTCCACCCAGCAGGCAGTGGGCTACCCCTCATTGTTCCTGCTGGTGGTGCTCGGCTCGCTGGTGCCCGTCGTGCCGACCGGGGCGCTGGTCAGCGGCGCCGCCGTGGTCGCGCTGCACCAGAGCCTGCCGGTGTTCGCGCTGCTCACCGTCTTCGGTGTCGCCTCGTTCGCCGCCTTCCTCGGCGACCTCGGGCTGTACTGGCTGGGCAAGCGCGGGGTCGGCTCCAAGAACGGCTCCCGCTGGCTGACGGCACTGCGGGAGCGGGCCGCGCCGGAACGGCTCGCCCAGGCCGACGCCCGGCTGCGCGAACACGGGGTCGCGGTGCTGGTCGTCTCCCGGCTGATACCCGCGGGGCGCATCCCCGTGATGCTCGCCTGTCTGCTGGCCCGTATGCGGATACGGGAGTTCGCCCGCGGCGATGTCCTCGCGTGCCTGGCGTGGGCCGCCTTCTACCAGCTTCTCGGCGTCGCGGGCGGCTCCCTCTTTCCGCGCCCGTGGGAGGGCATCGCCGCGGCGGTCGGGCTGACGCTGGTCGTGAGCGCCGTGCCCTCGGTGTGGCGCCGGGTACGGAGGCCGCGGAGCTAGGCCGGTTCCAGTACGCGGGAGGCCCCCACCGGGAGGTCCCACAGGTCTTCGCGGGGGCGCTCGGCCTTGCGCCAGGCAGCCCTCACCCGCGTGAGCGGCTCCAGCGGCGGCTCTCCCGACAGCAGGAAGGTGGACCAGTGCATGGGTGCCATCCGGCGGGCCCCCACGTCCTGGCAGGCGAGCACGGCTTCCTCGGGGTCGGTGTGCACGGGGCGCAGCATCCACCGCGGGTCGTAGGCGCCGATGGGCATCAGCGCCAGGTCGATGCCGGAGTAGCGGCGGCCGATCTCGCGGAACCAGTGGCCGTATCCGGTGTCGCCCGCGAAGTACACCCGCTGCCCCTGCGGGTCGGTCAGTATCCAGCCGCCCCACAGGGAGCGGCAGGTGTCGGTGAGGGAGCGCTTGGACCAGTGGTGGGCCGGCACGAAGTCGAAGCGCACCCGCGCGCCTCTCCCGGTCTCCGCCCCGGAGCTGCCCTCGGCCGCGGGCAGCTCGGCGCCCTCCCACCAGTCCAGCTCGGTGACGGTGGTGAAGCCGCGCTTGCGGCACCAGGCGCCGAGCCCCGCCGGTACGAACAGCGGGGTGGAACGCGGAAGTCTGCGCAGGGTGGGGGCGTCGAGGTGGTCGTAGTGGTTGTGCGAGATGACGACGGCGTCCACCTTCGGCAGGTCCTGCCAGGCCACACCCACGGGGGTGATGCGGGCGGGGGTACCGAGGATCTTCCGGGACCAGACCGGGTCGGTCAGCACCGTCAGACCGCCGATCCGCACCACCCAGCTGGCGTGCCCTGCCCAGGTGACGGAGACGGTGTCGGTACCCGGGTCGGGGATCGGGCCGGGCGCGAAGGGCAGCTTGGGGATCTCCTCGGCGAGTGCCTCCCCGATCGGCCGCATGGCCCCCTCCCGCGCCAGCCGGGCCATCGCCCGCACCCCGGGCAGCGGCGAGGTGAGCCGGTCCTCGAACGAGCGCGGCCAGATACGGCGGGCCCCGACGGGGCGCGGCGGCGAGAGCGCCGGGGGCGGGGGCTGGACGAGCACATCGGTGGGACCCCTGCCGCCGGGCCCGTCCTCGGACGGAGCGCCGCCGGAGGCCGGTGGCGGCGCGGTTCCGTCAGCGGAAGCCCCTGGGGCGGGCCCGGCCGGGACGGCTTCGGCCGCCATGGAAGCCTCCTCGGCGGTTTCCGAGGTGGCGGCCTTCTCGGGCAGTGGGGAGCGCTCGGAGGGCTGCCCGGTCCGTTCGGTCATCTACTGAGGACTCCCATCCGTGAGGTCGACCAGCACCGACTGCACCTGTGCCAACGCCTCGGCCACTCCGGGCAATTCCCCAGGGTCCGGTTCGGCGGCCGCCCTTGCCCCCTCCGCAACCGGGTGACCTGCGGCATCCACCGGGTGTCCCGCGCCACGGGCCCGTTCGGCCGCCGGGAAGGCGGCCCTCGGCAGGGCGGCGGTGAGCAGGTCCGTGGTCAGCCGCACCCGCAGCTCGTGCGGATCGTCGCCGAAGCGGTGCCCGCCCACCGCGTACGGGCCCAGCCGCCGTACCAGTTCCGCCTCCAGACCTGGCGCGTCGGTGATGCCGTGGGAGGCGAGGCGGGGCCGGAACGGGTCGAAATCCGCGTACAGGTGCCGCCCCAGATGCGCGGGGCGGCACACCGCGCCCGCGTCCGTGACCGCGCGATGCAGCGCGCCGGCCAGACCGGCGTGCAGCCGCGCCGCGGCGTACCTGCGGGAGACCAGCTCCGCGGGCTCGCCGAGTGCCTCGGCGGCCGCCGCCGCGACCGGGCTGGGAAGGTCGGCGCGGAGCGCGGCCAGCACCTCGTGCACCCGCTCGCCGAGCAGCTGGCCGCGGCCGGTGGCGGGGAACCGGGCGATCCCGGGCGGTGGTCCCGGCTGCCGGAGCGCGGCCTCCCGTCTGCCCTCGAACAGTGCCTCGAACGCCGCGTCGAGCCCGGCGAGCACCACCACATGGTCGGCCCGGCCCGCCTCGGTGAGCATTTCGGCCGGGCTGACGATGACGGTGTCGTGCGGGTCGTACGAGGTGTCGCGCCAGGTCTCGTCGCTGACGATGAGCAGGCCCTCGGCGACGGCGGCCTCGCACACCTCGTGCAGCAGTTCGGGCGGCGGGGCCGTCCCGGTGACCTCGTCGGCCACGGAGAGCACCAGCACCTGCGGAACCTCGCCCGCCTCGCGGGTTCTACGTACGGCCTCCAGCAGCGCGAACGGGT
The DNA here is from genome assembly GCF_050936705.1 of Streptomyces sp. CA-250714. Taxonomy (NCBI): domain Bacteria; kingdom Bacillati; phylum Actinomycetota; class Actinomycetes; order Kitasatosporales; family Streptomycetaceae; genus Streptomyces; species Streptomyces sp. CA-250714. The sequence continues at coordinate 1,666,111 of NZ_JBNJMI010000001.1, forward strand.
CCGGAATCCCGCCGCACTCCACCGGCACCGGCACGGTGTGCACCGCCCGGCCGAGCAGCCGCGCCTGCTCCCCGTACCAGGACGCGCACGGGTGCGGGAGCAGCACGCTGCCGGGCGCCCGGACGTCCTCGCCCTCTTCTCCGGCCGCGGGGCCCGCGGCCGGGGCGCCGCTGCCCGCCGCGGCCAGTACGGCGAGCAGCAGCAGCGGGGTGCCGGGCGCTACGGCGATCTGCGCGGGGTCGGTGGGCAGACCGCGCCGGTGCCAGTAGCCGCCGGCGGCCTCGCGGACGGCCAGCGCGGACGGGGCCGCGAGCGGGCCCGCGCCCACTCCCTCGCCCTGGTCCGTGCGCCGCATCCGTCTCTTCCTCCGCCGCTTATCGGACAACCTTTCTTGCGTACACCTTGGCAGACGGCGGTGACACCGGCAGCGGCGACACGTGTGGTTCGGGCACCCGCGCCCCTTACGGGGCGCAACCCGTTGCGAAGCTTGGGCAGTCTGCGCCAGGGGCGCAGGGTGGGCAAGCGCAGCACCCATGCCCGGGTACGCACTCCCTAGGCGGCGGGTGCGTGGCCGCGCCATCCGGGGCGGGCCTGGCGCGCCCCGTGCCGGACCCTCTCGTGCCGCACCGCGGCCCGCCGTGCGCCCTCCCGCTCTCGGCGGGACGGCTCGCGGCGGGACGGCGCTCGGCGTTGCGGCTCGCGCTCGAGGCGCCGGTCGGCCTCGACCTCATGGTGAATGCGGCGGCACGTCCGGCTGATGAGACGGGAGACATGCATCTGTGAGATGCCGAGCTGTTCGGCGATACGGCTCTGGGTCATGTCGCAGAAGAACCGCAGGTAGAGGATGTGGCGTTCACGCTCCGGCAGCCGTGCGAGCCGCGGCTTGACGGCCTCGCGGAAGACGATCTGGTCGAAGCCGGGTTCGCAGTCGCCGAGGGTGTCGGCGAGGGAGTAGCCGTCGTCCGCGCCGGGGAGTTCGGCGTCCAGGGAGAGCGTGCTGTAGCTCTCCAGCGCCTCCATGCCCAGCAGTACGTCCTCTTCGCTGAGGCCGCAGTGCTCGGCGATGCGCTGTACGGACGGGCTGCGTCCGTCGAGGGTGTGGCTGAGTTCCCGCTGACTGTTGCGCACCCGGTTGCGGAGCTCCTGGATACGGCGGGGCACGTGCAGCCCCCACATGTGGTCGCGGAAGTGGCGTTTGACCTCGCCGACGATGGTCGGCACGGCGAAGCTCTCGAAGGCGCAGCCCCGGGAGATGTCGTAGCGCGCGACAGCCTTCACCAGGCCGAGCGCGGCCACCTGTTCGAGGTCTTCCAGGGCCTCGCCACGGTTGCGGAAGTGCCTGGCCAGCCGTCCGGCCATCGGCATCCAGGCGCGCACCACACGCTGGCGGAGCTCTTCCTTCTCGGGTCCTTCGGGCAGTTCGGCGATGCGTCGGAACTCGGCGGTGGTGTCGGGGGCGTCGTCGTGGGGGTGCCTGGAGCGTGTCGTACGGACGGTCATCATCAGCTTGTGCTCCCGTAACGGTCGCGTCGTCTGACGGTCACCGCGGCAGCGAAGGCATGTGCGGGGGGACCGAGGCACACAGGTCGCTCCCGCGGACGTGCCTTCTTTCCGAAGCACAGGTGTGCGGGTGCCCGATGTGCCGGACGGCAAACCCCGCGTACGGCGATCCGTCGACTGTGATTTTCCGGTCCCGGCGCTCAACTCCCTTGTCCCGCAAGGGTGTCGGCGGCGCCTCGACGGGTACGTCGTGCTGTCCCGCAGGGCACGAACGAGGCGGAGGAGGGGCGAGGGTGATGACGCGGAGAGAACCGGAAGAGGGCCGGCCGAGGGCGCGGTCGGTGGGGGACATCATGACGCCGGCGGCGACGACAGTGCGTCCCGACGCGTCGCTGGTGGAGGCCGCGCAGCTGATGCGGGCGCAGGAGATCGGTGACGTACTGGTGGTCAAGGACGGCAAGCTGCTCGGGCTGCTGACCGACCGGGACATCACACTGCGCGCCGTGGCGGACGGGGTGGATCCGTTGAGTGTGAACTGCCGGTCGGCCTGTACGCCGGATCCGGTGACCGTCACCCCCGATACGGAGATCGGGACGGCGGTGGAGCTGATGCGCACGCATGCGGTGCGCCGGCTGCCGGTGCTGGAGGGCGGCAGGCTCGCGGGGATGGTCAGTATCGGCGACCTGGTGCAGGAGGACGAGCCGGACTCGACGCTCGCCCACATCAGCCGTGCGGCGCCGGACACCTGGTCCCAGGAGGGCGCGGACGGCTGGCGCTGATCAGCACCCCCGTCCGCCTGGCTGTCCATATTCCGGAACGTTCTTGCTCGCATGGCAAGACACCGGGCTACAGTGCATGCATGGCACACGAGACTGCCGTGTACACCCACGGCCACCACGAGTCCGTCCTGCGCTCGCACCGGTGGCGTACCGCCGCGAACTCCGCCGCGTATCTGCTCGACCAGCTGCGCGAGGACCACCGCGTCCTGGACATCGGCTGCGGCCCCGGCACCATCACGGCCGACCTCGCGGCGCTGGTCCCGCAGGGCTCGGTCACCGGCCTGGACGCGGCGGCGGGCGTACTGGAGCAGGCGCGCGCGACCGCGGAGGAGCACGGCCTGTCCAACGTCGAGTTCACGACCGGCGACGTACACGCACTCGCCTTCCCGGACGGCTCCTTCGACGTCGTCCACGCGCATCAGACACTCCAGCACGTGGGCGACCCGGTGGGCGCGCTGCGCGAGATGCGCCGGGTGTGCGCACCGGGCGGAGTGGTGGCGGTCCGGGATGCGGACTACGGGGGCATGTTCTGGTACCCGGAAGTTCCCGGCATGGACAGCTGGCTGGACCTCTACCGCCGGGTCGCGCAGGCCAACGGAGGCGTCCCGGACGCCGGACGGCGGCTGCACGCGTGGGCACGCGAGGCGGGCTTCACCGACGTCACGCCGAGCAACAGCACCTGGTGCTTCACCACACCTGACGAGCGGGAGTGGTGGAGCGGGCTGTGGGCGGACCGCACGGTGGCGTCCGACTACGCCGCCATCGCCGTCGACAGCGGCCTGGCCACACCCGACGACCTCCGCCGGATCTCCGAGGCGTGGCGGGCCTGGGGCCGCGAGCAGGACGGCTGGTTCATGGTTGTCCACGGCGAGATCCTCTGCCGCGCGTAAGCTCCGGCGGGCCTCCCGCGTAAGCCCGGCAGCCCTCGCGCGTAAGCCGCCGGGCAGATTCACAACTGCGCACGTGGCGACCGTGGTTCGGCGCAGCGCGTGGCCCCGCTCTAGGGTGGGGCCATGGATATTCTGGGGACCTCGCTGCGTATCTGCGTCGACAATCTGGACGCCGCCGTTCCGGTGTACGAACGACTGGCAAGCGCGGAGGCGATGCGCTTCCAGAACGGCCCGGTGGAGGTTGCCGCCGTCGGCCCCTTCTTCCTGATGAGCGGCCCCGAGGAACATCTGAACGTGCTCAGCAAGGTCAAGGCGACCCTGGCCGTGCAGGACGTGGACGACGCGCTGGCTGATCTGCACACCGTGGGGGCGCAGATCATTGCGGGGCCCAAGCCCACGCCGATCGGCCGCAATCTGGTTGCGCGTCATCCGGACGGCAGCGTTTTTGAGTACGTCGACCGGAAGCAGGGCGCCGGCGAGTAGGAGCCGCCGGGCAGTGTCCGGCGCCCCCTCCCCTGTTCTGGCAAGGGGGTGCCCCTTGTCCGATCCCGCAGGCTGCGGGAGCGTTGTGGCTTGTCGCGCAGTTCCCCGCGCCCCTGACGGGGCGCGTCCGCGTCCCCCCGCTGCGCTTGGGCAGTCTGCGCCAGGGGCGCAGGGTGGGCAAGCGCAGCCCCCATGCGGGGTACGCAAGCGCTTAGGGCCGCATACGGAAGTCGTAGCGGGCGGGGAGGGGCTCATCGGTCAGCTCCGCCCAGGTGTCGCTCAGCGCCTCCTCGCCCTCCCGCAGGTCCTCGACCTCGAAACCGGCGTCGAAAAGCGCGCGGGCGCCCTCCCTGTCGCCCTTCGCCAACAGCACGCGGGCCCATAGCAATTGGCAGCGGCCGCGCTGTCGCTGCTCCTCGGGCAGCCCGTCCAGCACGCGCTCGGCGTCCTCGGCACGGTCCTCGGCCAGCAGCGTCTCGACCGCCTCCCGCGCGAGGGCGGCGAGCGCCGCGGCTGCGAGGGGGTCGCGGGCGTCGAGCCGGTCCCGCGCGTCCCGTGCGGCCGCCAGATAGCGGTCCGCGGCGCGGGCGCCGTTGCCGTCCTGCCAGTCGGCGACGGCCAGACAGCGCAACGCGGGCCAGCGCGCGCCCTGTTCGAGCGACCGCTCCCAACTGCGTACCGCCTGCGAGCGGTCACCCGCGTGCCATTGCGCCACCCCCAGGTGGTAGTCCAGCTCGCGCCGGGACGCCTTGCCGGCCGCGTCGGCGTTCGGGCCGGCGCCGGCGTAGGCGGATTCGAGCAGCTCACGCCACTCCGCCGCGACCAGCGTGGGCCCCGGGGGCACATCTTCCGAGCCGCAGGGCAGGCTCCCGGTGTGCAGCAACTCGGTCCACGGCTGCTGCTCGGCGCCGAGCGTTTCCAGCGGAAACGGCGTACCCGGAAGTGTGAAGCCGCCGCGTTCCACCTCCAGCGCTCCCCACCCGGAACCGGTCGCCAGCCACCCTCCCCCGGGCTCCGCCCCGGAGCCCAACTCCCCTACGCGCTGCGGCACGCCCTCCGGTTCGGCGTCCGCGTACGGTCGCCACGCCGCGTAGGCCGCCTCCACAGCGCCGTGCGGCAGCGCCACCTCCAGCCGCCGCTCGGTGTGGGCCCGGGCTGCCGCCCAGTCCGCGCCGTGCACCGTCTCGGGGTCGGCGGCCAGCGGCCCGTACGCCTCCAGCCAGGCCAGCTCGCCGCCCGCCTCCAGCGGCAGATGTTCCAGCTGGGTGCGGGCGAGACCCGCCTGGATCTCCACGTAACCGGGCGTGCCCGGCTCGGTCAGCCACTGCTGCCAGCGCCTGCCGCCCGCTCCCGCGCCCCAGACGAACAGCTTGCGGCCGCGCAGCAGATCCGTCGAGGTCTGGACGAGGCCCTGCCCCTTCTCGTCCAGCGAGGCGATCCACTTCCGGGAGTCCTTCGGCACCTCGTAGAAGTAGTCGGCGGGGAACCGGCTGTGCAGCGGGTAGGTCAGATCGGTGCCCTCCCACTCGGGCACCGGTATCCGGCGCAGCCTGCGCTCGTAGGCGAAGTACCAGGTCTCCTCAGCGGGGGCGAGCACGCGCGTCCCCGGATCCTCGGGCACGGCGATGTTGGACCACCAGTAGACCGGGACGGTGCGGTGGTGCGGATTGCGGATGCGGACCCCGACGTAGAGGAAGTCGGAGTCCTCGGGCAGCCACAGGTCCACCTGGAACGGGGTGTCGCGCAGCCGCTCCCACTCCCACAGCCGCACCATCACACCGTCACCGCCCGGCGCGGGCACCTGCGCAGCGTGCAGCGGCGCGCAGGAGAGCGTCGTATGCCCCGTCGCGCCGATGTTCCACTCGATTCCGCCGGAGAACCAGGCACCGTTGAGCGCGAAGTCGGCGGGCTGGAAGACGGGGTTGACGTAGAGGAGTTCACGCGCGGTCGGCTTGTGGAAGAGCGAGGCGATACGGCCGCCGAGACCGGGCAGTACGGTCACCCGCAGTTGGTCGTTCTCCAGCACGAGCGTGTCGAGGCGGGTGGGGGTGCGCTGCCGCCCGTAGCCGTCGCGAACACGGGTGGGCAGCACCGAACGCAGCGGAGCGTAGCCGACCTGCCGCGCCATCTCAGCTGGCAGCGCGGCGCGTTCGGCCTCGTCGAGGGTGTGGGCCTCGTCCAGCGACAGCAGCGCGGGCAGCGGATTCTCGGGGCCGAGCGGCGCGGCGGGCAGGGTCCGGGTGCTGCGTCGTACGGTCGTGGCCACGGCAACCTCGCTTCTTCCCTACGTCGTCAACGGGCGCCGCCTGACCGGGGACTCCCGATGACCATGGAACACGCTCCGCTTCCCGCGCGCCAGATCCTTTTGAGGGCGTTGCCGGGCCTCTCCGTGCGGGCGTTGCCGGGTCTCGCCGTGCCGGCGTTGCCTGGCCTCGCCGTGCGGTTGTGCGGTATCGCCGGGGCCTTGCCGCCGCTACGACTCCAGGTACCTCAGTACCGCCAGGATCCGCCGGCTGTAACCCGTCGTGTGCGACAGCTCCAGCTTGTCGAAGACGGCGGCCAGGTTCTTCTCCACCGCGCTCAGCGAGATGTGCAGCTTCCGCGCGATGGCCGTGTTGGTGTGCCCCTGTGCCAGGGCCTCCAGCACGCTGCACTCCCGGGGTGTGAGGCGGGCCAGCGGATCTCCGTGCGTGGTACGGAAGACCAGCTGCCGCACCACCTCCGGATCGATCACGGCGCCACCCGCCTGGATGCGCTCCAACGCGTCCAGGAACTCCTCGACTTGGGCGACACGGTCCTTGAGGAGATACCCCACCCGTTCCGCGTCGGACTCCAGCAGCTGTGCCGCGTAGTTGCGCTCGATGTGCTGGGAGAGCACCAGCACCCCGACCTGTGGCCAGCGTTCGCGGATCTCCAGTGCGGCGCGCAGCCCCTCGTCGGTGTGCGTGGGCGGCATCCGGATGTCGAGGACGACGATGTCCGGCTGCCGCTCCGCCATCTCCTTCAGCAGCGAATCCGCGTCCCCGAACGCGCCCGGGACCTCGTGCCCCTCCTCCACGAGCAGCCGCACCAGCCCCTCCCGCAACAGCGTCGAGTCCTCGGCGATCAGCACGCGCACGGCAGCTCCGCGGTGATGGTGGTCGGTCCCCCTGGAGGGCTGTCTATGTGCAGTGTGCCGTCGAGCGCGGCCACCCGGCTGCGCAGCCCGCCCAGCCCGCTGCCGCCGGGATCGGCACCGCCCTTCCCGTCGTCCTGGACGCACACGGCGAGCACCGGCCGAGGGCCGCCGCGGCTGTCCCGGGCGTCCCGGAGCACCACCCGAACGGAGACGGCCGTGGCGCCGGAGTGCTTGGCCGCGTTGGTCACCGACTCCGACACCACGAAGTACGCGGCTGTCTCCACGGGCTGCGGCACCGGCCCACCGACGTCGAACTCGGTACGCACCGGGATGGCGCACCGGTCCGAGACCCCGCCCAGCGCCTCCTCCAGCCCCAGGCTGTCCAGCGCCGAGGGATAGATCCGCCAGGCCACTTCACGCAGTTCGGTGACGATGTCCTGGGACTCCTGGTGCGCCTGGCGCAGCAGCGCATCCGCCTGCCCGGGATCGCGGCCCCGGCGGGCCCGGCCCAGCAGCATGGCGAGGGCCACCAGACGCTGCTGCATCCCGTCATGGAGATCCCGCTCGATCCGCCGTCGTTCGGCGTCCACCGCGTGCACCACCGCGGCCCGGCTGGTGGCCAGTTCGTCGATACGCCGCCGCAGCAACTCCCGCTCGGACGGGCCGAAACACTCGCGGGCGCTACGCGCGTCCAGCACGGCCAGCGAATGCAGCCCCTGGATGTCCAGAAAGAGCAGCACACCGCCGAGCAACGCCTGCGTCAGCCAGTCATCCCAGCTGAACGCACCCTGCACCGTTCTGACCGCCACCAGCCCCGCCAGGATGATGCCGAAGCCCAGCAGCCCGAGCACGACGGCGCACAGCAGCCCTGTCCAGCTGCGGACTGCCAGATAGCGCAACAGCTTCTGGTCGGACGCCTTGTAGTGCTCCGGGAAGCGGTCGCCGAAGAAGACGGACCGGCGGGTCCGCTCCAGCGCCGTCAGCCCGCGCACTCCCGCCATCAGAACGCCGAGGGCGCTGCTCCGGGTGAACGGCCACAGCAGGAACGGGCCGAGGGCGGAACCGACGAGCACGAAGTACAGGAAACCGAGCAGCGCCGTGGCGCAGCCGAGGAACACCCCGAGGCTCCTGTACGGCCATGAGGGCGGCCGGGTTGCCGCGGCAGCGCTCGCTCCATCGGCAGCGTTCGCTCCATCGGCACCCTGCACGGCGTCGGAGCCTAGTACGGGCGCACAACCGGAACAAGATCGCTCGGACGCGTACACCGTCACCCCGCACGGCGGTGCTTGGCCCGGCTGTGACCGCGCAACCGCACGGCCACGTACCCCACCAGAGCGAGCGCCACCAGACCCAGCACGGCCTTGGAGACGATCCCGACGTAGGTCTCCACCATCTGCCACCGGCCCCCCAGCCAGTAACCGGCCAGCACCAGGACGGAGTTCCAGATCAGACTGCCCAGCGTGGTCAGCACGATCATCACGGGCAGCGGCATCCGCTCCACCCCGGCCGGTACGGAGACCAGGCTGCGGAAGATCGGCACCATACGGCCGAAGAACACCGCCTTGGTGCCGTGCTTCGTGAACCACTCCTCCGTACGCGCCAGATCCGAGGCCTTCACCAGCGGCAGCCGCGCCCAGATCGCGTGCATACGGTCACGTCCGAAGAGCCTGCCGATCCAGTAGAGGACCACGGCGCCCACGACGGAGCCGAGCGTCGTCCAGAACAGCGCCGAGACCAGCGATATCACCCCCTGCCCGGCCGCGAACCCGGCCAGCGGCAGGATCACCTCACTCGGCAGCGGCGGGAAGAGGTTCTCCAACGCGATGGCCAGTCCGGCTCCCGGACCGCCCATCGTGTCGACGAGATCGGCGGCCCAGCCCGCGATGCCGCCGGCGGGTTCCTGCGGCAGGGCCAAGGACGAGGGGTGCATAGAGTCTCCGGGCTGTCGAGTCGGCCACCGGGGCGGGTGCCCCGATCACCACCCAAGCTAGAAACCGCAGCTCACCGCCGGTATGCGGATTGCCTCCCAGCCCACTGCGGTTTCCCGCACCTGGCTGTTGCGGGAAACCGCACTTCTGTTTGTCTTCTGGGCGCGGGTCAGGCCAACTGATGCTGCCTTACGGGGAGTTCGCTCACCCGGCGGTGTCGGTGGAGCCCTTCCGAAGCGCACCGGCGGCGGCGTAGCCCGTGGGGGCCGGAAGGTCGGTGAGGTGCCAGCCGGGCACCTGGGCGGGCTCGTCCAGAGCGCTGACGTAGGTGATGGACGGGTCCTCGCCCAGCCCGGCTCCCGTCCCCTTCAGATACGCCTCTTTCCGCGTCCAGCAGCGGGTGAAGGCGGCGGGCAGCGCCGCGGCGTCCGACACCGCCGCCAACTCGGCCCGTTCCCGGGGGTGCAGCGCGCTCATCGTCTCGCGCACTGACTCGACGCCCGGAAGCTCCTCGACATCCACCCCCACCGGCACGGCGGCGAACGCCAGCAACACCACGTCCCCCGCGTGCGAGAGGGAGAAGTGCACCGGATCGCCCGGCACGATCGGCCTGCCGTGCGGGTCCCCGCACACCGGGCAGTCCGCACGGGCGAACCGCACTTCGGCCGGATCCAGGTCCAACAGCGCACCCAACTCCCTGCGCAGCGCCAGGTGCGCAACGACGTAACGTTCCCGGTCGACCTCCCGTACGAACGCCGCAGCACGCGCCCGCTCCTCCTCCGAGAGCGGCGCGAGAGCACCGGAAACCCTGGCCGCTGCGGCGTGTTCGGAAACACGGAGCACATGGACGGCGGGAGAACGGGCGGGATCACCGATACCGGGTGCGACGCTCGTCATGCCGCGACCGTACCCGAACGAGTGCGAACCGCGCTGCCACGCGGACCCCATGCATGCACCGGCGGGGAGGCCGAGCGTTCGGTCCTTCGATGGTTCCTCGGGGCCGGGAGAGCCGGGGGGTGGGGCGGCCCCATGCGGGCGCGGCACCCGGGTGGCCGGGGCCGCGCCAGACAGCCCGCCCGGGGCCAGACAGCCTGTCCGGGGCCAGACAGGCCGCCCGGGCACCGAAGCCGCGCGGCCGGACAAAAAGCACTCGGAGAAGTGGCCGGAGCGCCGTACCGTAGTGAGGCCCTGTTCGAAAACTGCCGCCGCAGATGACCGTCCGGGACGGTGACGTGACCGATCTCTTTCCTCCCAACCTGCCCGTGCTCACCGAGATGAGCCACACGGAAAGCGGGCGCGACTGGCTGGCCGGGCTGCCGCAGCTGGTGGAGCAGATGCGCGAGCGCTGGCAGCTGCGCCTGGGCGCGCCGTTCCACGGGGGCAGCTGCTCCTGGGTGGCACCGGCGGACCGACCGGACGGTACGCGAGCCGTACTCAAGCTGACCTGGCCCCACCCCGAGGCCCGCACCGAGGGGGCGGCCCTCCGCCTGTGGGACGGACGCGGTGCCGTACGGGTGCTGGAGCAGGACGCGGACCTCTACGCGCTGCTGCTGGAACGCCTGGAGCCGGGCGCCGAACTGGGCGACGCCGACCACATCCCGGCCGACGAGCGGCTGCTCGCGGCGGCGAACGTGCTGCGCGAACTATGGTCGGCGGACCCGGCCGAGGCAACGGCGCTCGGCGTCGGCCGGGTCGCGGACACCGCCACCGAGTGGGCCGACCTCGCCGAGAAACAGGCCGCCCGCGAGTGGCCCCCTGAGCTCGACACGGGGCTGTACCGGCTGGCCGCCCAGCTCCTCCGCGAACTGCCGCGCACCGCCCGCCGCCAGGTGCTGGTGCACGGTGACTTCAACCCCGGCAATCTGCTGTCGGCGCGGCGCGCCCCCTGGCTCGCCATCGACGCCAAGCCGATGACCGGCGACCCCGCCTTCGACCCATGGCCCCTGCTCGAACAAGTCGACGACCCCTTCGAGCACTCCGACCCCCACCGCCTACTCCGCCACCGCACAGCGCTCCTCGCGGACGCCCTCGGCGAGGACACCGCCCGGATCCGCGCCTGGTCGGTCGCCCGCCACGTCGAGTACGCGCTCTGGTCGGCCGACGAGGACGACGACCTGGAAGACACCATCACCCTCCTACACCAAGCCCGCATCCTGGCGGACGTCGCCGGACTGTAGGCGGCGCCACTGGGGCACTCAGGGTTCATGGAGCCCGGTCTTCCACCAAGGGCCCCATGCGTGAGTGCCACGATCCCGGGGCCCGCTCACCTTCCAGCAGCTCACCTCTCGCATCCGTCGCAACCGGTTCGAGCTCATCGCACACAGGGGCACTCTCCACCATGTGCAGACCCGCACCGCTGTACGCGCGTGGTGCAGGCCGGGCCCTCATGAAGGAAGTGCGCAGAGCAGCCAAGGAAGAGCTGGGCCTGGAACAACTGCGCCTCGCTGCCCGCAGCGGCGTTGGCCTGGAGGACTTCTACGGGAGGCTCGGCTGGAAGGAAGTCGGCCGGTGGCCCGGCGAACTCCGACTCGCCGCAGACGATGACCGCGACGAGATTCTTCTGGTCCTCGCGCCACTCTGATCCCCACCCTTAGGGCGGGAGCGCGGGGTTGCGGTCCACGGGTCCACCGGCGCCACGGCGCTTCTTCTGCTGGCTGGTCTGGTTGTGGGACCAACGACCGGGGCCCGACCTTGCTGCGGCCGCCCCGATCCGCAGAATCCGCCACCACATCGGCTTGTTGATCGCGCCGAGCCGGCCTCGGCCGGACCGGAGCGGCAGCAGACGGGAGCGGACTTCCTGGATGGCCTCAAAACCAACTGCATTGGGCCCTCCCCTTCGTCGCTTTCACGCCCCCACCACCGTCCCGGCGCCCCCCGGACGCCCGGACGCCCGGACGCACCGGCCAATCCCTGCTCAGTCCGAGACCAGCCGAACGAGCGCGGTGCCGTCCGCGCCTGCGACCACTTGCAGGACCACCGCCCTGTCCACCTTTTCCGGCGACTCCCCCGCCACGCCGCACGAACTGCTGCTGCCGCCGCTGCGGAAGACGGCTGTACATCCGCTGCCCTTGCCGCTCGCCTCGCCGCTCGTTCGGCTTCCGCTCGCGGTCACCTTGTAGCCGACTCGGTTCTTGCCGACCTCGGTCAGGGACAGCTTCGCGGGGCCGTCCGGGATCTTGAAGCGGACCGTCACCGGATCGGACACGGCTATCTCGCAGTTACCGTCGGCGCACGCCTCGGGGTCGCTCCCATCGGCCGCTGTCACCGCGGGAGACGGGCTCTTCGACGCGGACGCGGATGCGGAGGCACGGTTGGCCTTGGGCTTGCCGCCTGTCCCGGTGTTCTCGTCGGACTCGCCGCATCCGGCCAAGGCCGGCCCGATCAGCGCGGCCAGCAGAACGACCCCGACGACGCCCCCACGGCGCCCCGACCTGGCCAGACCCGACCTGGCCAGACCCGACCTGGCCGGACCGTACCTGGCCGGACCCGACCTGGCCTTCGTCCTCTCGTCTTCCACCACCCCTGCCCCACCCCCATACGTTGCCGAATCCACCGCCCCCACCTTTCGCCCCTACTCCCCCGTGCCGCCAACGGCCAGTTCCACCACACGTCGAGCTGGCCGACGTGGCGCGCGTACTCCTGGAGCAGATGGAAGAGAATCCAGGCAAGGGTGGGCGCCTCCGCCTCGGTGGCGAAGCGGCCGCCGACCGAGGCACGTTGGTCGAGCTTGGCAGCGGACGTGACCTGCCGAGAGCTGTCGCACTGCGCTGTGTAGGCGTCGAGCACCTGCCGGGTGCTCATGCCCTCGGGCACCTGCCAGCGGTCCTTCGGATCGCCCGTGCCGCGGTCGCCCCACGGGTCGGGGACCTGCTCGGCCATGAAGCCCCAGTTGAGCCAGCGCCGTTCGACGTACTGGAGGTGGCGGATCAGCTCCAGCGGGGTCCATCCCGAGGGGAGGCGCGTGGCGCGCAGTTCCTCCTCCGGAAGCGCGGCGACCTTGCGGAGCAGGGTGCGGCGGTAGTAGTCGAGGTAGCCCTCCAGCAGTTGGTGCGGGTCGGCCAGGGTCGGTGCGGGCTCTCCTTCGGGGAGCGGCGGGATGCTCATGTGCGCAGCTCCAGCCGTGGGATGTCCTCACGGTTCAGGCCGAAGGTCTGGGAGTACAGGGACAGTTCGGCCTCCACCGCGCGGACCATCGTGTCGGCCCTGCGGAAGCCGTGCCCCTCCCCTTCGAAGGCGACGTAGGCGTGCGGGATGCCTCTGCCCTTGACCTGTTCCAGGAAGCGCTCGCACTGCACGGGCGGGCAGATCACATCGTCCAGGCCCTGGAGCAGCAGGAAGGGGACCGTGATCCGCTGTGCCCGGTGCAGCGGGGACCGCTCGCGGTATCTGCCGGGAACCTCGGAGAGCGGGCCGACCAGGGATTCCAGGTACTGCGACTCGAAGTCGTGGGTCTCGCCCGTGGCCCAGCCCGTCAGGTCGAGGATGGGATAGGTGACGGTGCCGCAGGCGTACAGCCCTTCCGTGAGTGTGGAGGTGAGCGAGGCGGCGCTGGTCCAGCCGCCCGCGCTGCCGCCGCGGATGGCCAGCCGTTGCGGGTCTGCCGTGCCCTCTCGGGCGAGGGTGCGAGCCACTGCCGCGCAGTCCTCGACGTCGACGACGCCCCACTGCTGACGCAGCCGGTTGCGGTACTCCCTCCCGTAACCGGTGGAGCCGCCGTAGTTGACCTCCGCGACGCCGATGCCGCGCGAGGTGAAGTAGGCGATCTCCAGATCGAGCACCAGCGGGGCGCGGCTGGTGGGCCCACCGTGCACCCACACCACGTACGGCGGCAGTTCACCGGCGGGCGCGGCGTGGTCGGGGTGGTGCGGTGGGTAGATATGGGCGTGGATGTCGCGCCCGTCGGGTCCGGTGAAGGTGCGGATCTGCGGCTCGGGATAGTAGGCCGGGTCGACATGGTCCTCGTGGTGCGAGGCGAGTACGACGGTGTGGCCGGTGCGGGTGTCGAGCTCGACGATCTCGTAGGAGGTGCGGGGGCTGGCCGCGATGCCGGTGACGCGGGAGTCGATGACGGCGAGTGCGGGCGCCCACTCGGTCCAGGGTCCGGCCGCGTCGACCAGTTCGCCTGTCTCCGGGTCGAGCACGCCGAGCCGCTGTGCGCCCTGCCCGTGCAGCGTGGCCACCAGTCCGCAGGGCAACGGCGCGAACCAGCGCTGGCCGATCTTCCACGCGGCACCCGCGAATTCCTCCTCACGTGGGCACAGCGGCACCCGCGGGACGGTAGGGCCGCGGCCCGGTTGCGCTTCCTCGGCCCGCTCGGCGGTTTCGACTTCCAGGCGCTGGAGGTTCCACCAGCCGCTGGTGTCCGAGGCGATGAGCAGGGCGCCGTCGGTGCCGAACTCGACCTGGGCGACCGCCTCTTCGGGGCCGCCGGCGATCACGCGAGGGGCCTCCAGCGTGCCGTCGTCGGAGATTCGCGCGGTCATCACTCGGGTGCCGTCCCATGGCATCGCCGGGTGGTCCCACGCGAGCCAGGCCAGGCGCCGGCCGTCGGGGGAGAGCCGTGGCCCGGTCAGGAACCGGTCGCCGTCCCCGGTCAGCTCCCGCACCCGCCCGCGGTCCCCGGCCGCGGAGCCGTCCAGGGGTACGGCCGCCAGCACCCTGCGCACCTCGGTGGGTCCCTCTCCGGTGAACTCCTCCAGCACGCACCATGCTTCACCGCGCTCGGGCAGCACCACCGGATCGCACCAGCGCAGTCCGCTCTCGACCACGTCCGACAGCGGCGTAAGCGGCCGGGGTTCGGCATCCGGAGCGTCGGGCTCCAGGGCGTAGAGCCGCTGGTCGGCGAAGTGGGTGAAGACGATCAGGGGTCCGCCCTCGGCGCGTGGTGCACCCGCCCAGGGCAGGCCGCCGTACTCGATCACACGGTTGCGCACGTTCCACGGCGCGGGCAGCACGCTGACCGGGGGTCGCTGCCCGTCCGCTGCGAACCGCATCAGGGCGCGGCGTCCGCCCTCTTCGGGGCGCGGCTCTGTCCACCACAGTTCCTCACCGACGGAGCCGAGGAACTCGGGCCGCCCGTCGTGCGCGGCGACGAGGCCGGCGTCGATCGGTGAGGGCCAGGTGCCGTAGGGGGCCTGGACGGACATGGGGGTCAGCCTCCTGACGGGGTGGTCGCGTCGCGGGTGGTGGCGGTGTCGTCGTCGGGGGCACCTCCAGGCCGGAGGCCGGCGGAGGAACGGTCCTCGCGGGTGGCCGTACCGTTCGGGCTGTCCGGCGAGGGGTTGCCGGAGGCGCCGAGCAGCGTACGGTCCAGGGCGCGGATGCCGAAGTGCAGGGCCTCTACCGGTACGCGCTCGTCCACGCCGTGGA
Organism: Streptomyces sp. CA-250714; assembly: GCF_050936705.1. Taxonomy (NCBI): domain Bacteria; kingdom Bacillati; phylum Actinomycetota; class Actinomycetes; order Kitasatosporales; family Streptomycetaceae; genus Streptomyces; species Streptomyces sp. CA-250714. Next base: position 1,681,178 of record NZ_JBNJMI010000001.1, read on the forward strand.
ACAGTGCCTGGTAGTCGAAGCCTTCGGGCAGCTTGAGCGGTGTGAAGCCGTAGCCCACGATGCCGAGCCGGGAGAACTGCTTGGCGTCCGTGCCGCCCGAGAGGCAGTACGGCACCGCGTGCGCGCCCGGGTCGAAGTGCTCCAGGGCCTCGCACATGGCGGCGAACAGCGGGGAATCGACCGGTGCTTGGAGGGGGATCTCGCGGTGCTGGAACTCCCACTGCACATCGGGGCCGGTCAGTGCGTCGAGGGTGGCGTGGAACTCCTCCTCGGCGCCGGGAACCATCCTGCCGTCCACCCGGGCCGTAGCCGTCCCGGGGATGACGTTGATCTTGTAACCGGCCTCAAGCATGGTGGGGTTGGCGCTGTTGCGCACAGTCGCCTGGACCAGTGCGGCGGCCGGGCCGAGCTGGGCGAGCAGCGCGTCCACCTCGGCGTCCTGCGCGTCCGCCGCGAGCGGGCGCAGACCGTGCAGTTCCGCGAGGCGGGCGAGCGCGGCCCGCACGGTGGGGGTGAGCCGCACCGGCCATTCGTGCTCGCCGATGCGGTGGACGGCGGCGGCGAGGCGGTTGACGGCGTTGGCGCGGTTGGGCTTGGAGCCGTGGCCGGCCCTGCCGTGCGCGGTCAGCTTCAGCCAGGCCGTGCCACGCTCTCCGGCCCCCACGGGGTAGAGCCGCATGCCGGGCCCGGCGTGGTAGGTGAAGGCACCGGACTCGCTGATGCCTTCCGTGCAGCCCTCGAACAGCTCCGGGTGCTCCCGTACCAGGAAGTCGGAGCCGAACTCCGCGCTGTCCTCCTCGTCGGCTGTGAAGGCGAGGACGATGTCGCGGGGCGGCCGCACGCCCGCACGGGCCCAGGCACGGACCAGGGAGAGGGCCATGGCGTCGGCGTTCTTCATGTCGATGGCGCCGCGGCCCCATACGACGCCGTCCCGGACCTCGCCGGAGAAGGGGTGCACCGTCCAGTCGGCGGCCTCGGCCGGGACCACGTCGAGATGGCCGTGCAGCAGCAGCGCCCCGGCGCCGGGGTCGCTGCCCTCGATCCTGGCGACCACGTTGGTCCGTCCGGCCTTCTTCTCCAGCAGCCGGGGCTCGATGCCCGCGTCGGCCAGTCCGGAGGCGACGTATTCGGCCGCCGGGCGCTCGTTGCCCTCCCCGCCGCCCCGGTTGGTGGTGTCGAGGCGGATCAGCTCGGAGGTGGCCGTCACCACCTCCTCGAAGACCTGTGCGTCGAGGTGTCCCTGCCGCGGTGCAGGCTTCATCGTGCCCTCTTCCTGTCCTGTCGGCTCAGCCATACTGCTCCTCCACCGCGGCCGAGACGACGGTCGTCACGGCCTTGAAGCACCGGATCGTCTCGTAGGCGCTGGGCGAGGTGTAGGCGACGCGGCGTTCGCCCGAGCGCTCGACGCCGGGTACGACGGTGGCGGCGCCCACCAGGTGTTCCGCGTCGAACTCGATCTCGATGGTGTGCGGTTCGGGCTCGGGCGGGGTGCGGCGCTCGGCCAGCGGGGCGGCGAGGCGGGCCGCGTCCCGGATTTCGGCGGCGGTGCGGGCAGGGGGGCGGCAGACCGCGGCGTACCGGGAGACGTAGTCCTTGACGGCGACGCCCAGCGCTTCGGGCGCGTAGCCCTTGGCGTCCTCGACGGTGCGGTCGTCGCCCGTGACCAGTACCACCGGCACGCCGAACTCGGCGGCCACCAGCGTGTTGAGGTATCCCTCGCTGGCCCGTGAGCCGTCGGCCCATACACCGGTCAGGGAGTTGGCGAGGTAGGTGTGCGCGAGGACGCCTTCGCTACCGGCGCCGGTGTGGTAGCCGATGTAGGCGATGCCGTCCACGTCGCCGTGCTGGATGCCTTCGACCATGGAGAGGGACTTGTGCCGGCCGGTGATCATCTCGGCGCGCTCGTCCAGCTTCTCCAGCAGGAGGTTGCGCATGGTCCAGTGCGCCTCGTTGATGAGCACCTCGTCAGCGCCTGCCTCGAAGAAGCCCCTGACGGCGGCGTCCACATCGGAGGTGAACAGCGACCTGCAGCGCTCCCATTGCGGAGTGCCCGGCAGGACGTCCGCCGGCCAGGTGACTCCCGTTGCGCCCTCCATGTCGGCGCTGATGAGGATCTTCATGTCCGGAACGGTACGCGGTCGCCAACGGCCAGGACAGCCCTGTGGATAACTCCACTGGTCCACACCATTCGTTTTCACTCCGGCGGGTGAGGAACTTATCCACACCCGCCGCTGACCTGCGCGTTCAGCACCGCGAGCGTGGGATCGTGCGGGACGACCGGGCGGTGCACCTCCACCACCGGGCAGCCCAGCTCCCGCACTCGCGCGGCCACCAGCGCCGCCGCCCGCCGCTCCGCCCGTCGCGGCATCCGCGGCCCCGGCCGGCCCAGCATCCGCGCCAGTCGCATGCGCAGCTCGGCCGCCTCGGGGAACCAGCGGTTGTGGCCGAAGCCGGGCACGACGCGGGTGCCGCGCAGTGCCCGCTGCCGCTGGAGCCGGGCAGCGCCGGTGGCGAGCACCAGCAGCCGGAACGGCGCGGGGGCCGCCAGCGGGTAGCCCCACCACAGCACATCGGCCCGCTCCCCGCCGGGCACCGGCACCCGGGCGCGTCCCGCCATGGCCGTGCCGGAGCCGGCCAGATCGCCGATGCCGTCGAGCCAGTGATGGTCGCCAGGGCGTGCGGAGGCGTTCAACGCGCCCGTCACCGGAAGGAGTTCGCCCGCCGGGGCGCCCATGGCGTCTCTGCGGTGGTATCCGAACAGCACTCGGGCCCCGGCACCCCAGTGCACCACGGTGCCGCGTGCGTCGACGGCCACCGCGGCAGCCGGAAGACAGCCGCGTACGGCGACGAGGGTGTCCGCCGGGGCGAGGGGGTCCGCCGCCCGGGCCGCTCGGTCGGCGTCCGGCTCGCTTCCCATTGGACCAGTCCTCTCTTCCGGCGACGGCCGGCCCCGCCCCGACGGACACGGCCTTCACCACCGTAGAGCCGGATCAAGGCAGTAGGGGAAGTGCCGCCCGAACGGGGGACGTGCCCCGGGGGCGGGCAGGAGCTCTCCCGACGCGTGCACCGCGCCGTCCACCCCGCCGGCCGGGGCCGGGTGCGGGCGGTCCCCCGCCGTCCGGGGGTCGGGCCGGTCGGTCAGTCCTCGTGCCCGAGTTGCAGGTCGCGTTCGGTGCGCCCACCACCGGCGATCTGGAGCACGGTGGCGACCGGCGGATAGCCGGCGGCCACCACCGTGTACTCGCCCGAGGCCAGGTCGACGAAGCGGAAGATGCCGTCGGCGCCGGTCGTCGCCGTGTCGACGACATTGCCCGCGGCGTCCAGCAGCGTCACCCTGGCGTCCTCGACCGGCCGCCCGCCCGTGGCCCGTACGGTGCCGCGCAGCACGGCACCGCCGGCCAGTTCGATGTCCTGCCGTGTCTCACGGGACGCCTGCACCGAGACGGGCAGCGCGGCCGGGCGGTAGACGGGCGCGCTGGCCGCCAGCGTGTACTCGCCGGCGACGAGTTCGGTGATGACGTAGCTGCCCTCGCGGCTGCTGCGGGTGGTGGCGACGACCTCGCCGCGTACGTCCGTGAGCGTGACGATGGCGTCCTTGACGGGGTTGCCGTCGGCCGTCAGCACGTTGCCGGCCAGGCGTCCCGCGCCGCCGAGCACCACATCGAGATCGACGGGCCGTTCGCCCACGGTGACGCTGACCGCGCGCGGCTGGTGCCCGCACGCCGCGGCGATCAGCACGTACGAGCCCTCACCCGGGGTGCTCAGCGCATAGCGCCCGTCGTCTCCGGTGGCACCGCGCCCGATCTGCCGTCCCGCGTTGTCGACGAGGGTGAGTGCGGCGCGCGGGACAGCGCTGCCGTCGTGGTGCCGCACGCTGCCGCAGACCGGGACACCCGGGGCGTACGGCGCGGACTGCGGCTGGGGGTGTGGTGCCGCGCCGTTGGCGTCGGGCATGGGCGCTGCGGGTGCTTCGGCTTCCGCCGTACGGGCCGACGGCACGGGCGTGTGCTGGGACACCAGTGGTTTCTCCTTGAGGAAGAGGGACAGTGCCAGCCCGAGGACGAGCACCGGTACGAGGTAGAGGAAGATCCGCGGCATCGCGTCCGCGTACGCCTCGATATAGCCGTCGCGCAGCGGCGCGGGCAGCGCGCGCACGATCTGCGGGGTGACCGAGTCGGGGTCGGGCACCTCGCCCTCGCCCCGGGGGAGTTCACGGGCGAGGGCGTCCGCGAGCCGGTGCGCGAGGAGGGTGCCGAAGAGGGCGGCGCCGACGCTGCCGCCGATCTGCCGGAAGTAGTTGTTGGCACTGGTGGCGGCGCCGATGTCGGTCGGTTTCACCGAGTTCTGCACGGCCAGCACCAGCACCGGCAGCACAAAGCCGATGCCCAGCCCGAGGATGCCGGACCAGATGCCGAAGACCTGGCGCGAGGTGTCCGCTTCCAGTTTGGAGAGCAGCCACATGCCCTCGGCGGACAGGCCGCACCCCAGAATGGGGAAGATCTTGTAGTGCCCGGTGCGGGAGATGAGCTGCCCCGCCAGGAGCGAGGAGACGACGACTCCGCACATCAGCGGCAGCATCAGCAACCCCGACGAGGTGGCACTGACGCCCTCGACCATCTGCAAGAAGCTCGGCAGATAGCCGGCCGCGCCGAACAGTGCGACGCCGATGGCGGCGCCCACCAGTCCGGTGACGTTGAAGACGGAGTCGCGGAACAGCCGCAGCGGCAGCACCGGTTCGGGCGCGAAGCGCTCGGCGACGAGAAAGAGCACTCCGCTGACCAGCGCGCCCGCAGCCAGCCCGAGGATGACGCGGTCGCCCCAGGCGTAGGTGGTGCCGCCCCAACTGGTCAGCAGGACGAGGCAGGTGGAGAACGCGGCCATCAGCAGCGCGCCGAGGATGTCGAGCCGGGGGCGTACGCGGGTACGCGGGAGCTTGAGCGCGAAGCAGGTGACCAGCAGGGCGAGCAGACCCACCGGTACGTTGAACCAGAAGCACCAGCGCCACGACAGGTCGTCGGTGAACCAGCCGCCCAGAAGCGGCCCTGCGACGGAGGCCAGTCCGAACGCGGCGCCGATCAGCCCCATGTAGCGCCCGCGTTCGCGGGCCGGTACGACGTCGGCGATGATCGCCTGCACGCCGACGATCAGCCCCCCGGCGCCGGTGCCCTGCACGGCGCGGTGGACGATCAGTTCCTCCATCGATCCGGCCCAGCCGGCGAGCGCCGAGCCGACGGTGAAGACGCCGATGGCGAAGAGGAAGAGCCCCTTGCGGCCGAAGAGGTCGCCGAGCTTTCCGTAGACGGGCAGCCCGATCGTCATGGCCAGGAGGTACGAAGTGACGGCCCAGGACATCTGGCGCACGCCGTCGAGTTCGCCGACGATCCGGGGAAGTGCCGTGGCGACAATGGTCTGTTCGAGCGCCGCCAGCAGCAGGGACAGCAGCAGCACCCCGAAAACGAGCCGGAGGCGGCGCGGAGAGAGGACGGCCCCGGGCGGGCCGCCGTCCAGCACCTGCGCTGCGGTCCTGGCTGCCGGACGCGGCTCCCGGGGTGCCTGCGGCGCCTGGTGCGACGTGGCGGGCTGCGGTGCTGGGGGTGCGACGGGCATCTCAGCCGTTTCCGGCCCGGGCACGAGTGCTGCCGCTTCCGGACCGTGCACCAGTGCAGATGTTTCCGGCGCGCGCACGGGTGCAGCCGTTTCCGGCCGGTGCGCCAGCGCAGATGTTTCCGGCCCGCGCACCACTGCATCCGTTTCCGGCCCGTGCGCCAGCGCCGATGATCCCGCCCAGTGCACCGCTGCCGACACCCCTGCCCCGTGGCCCGGCGCCGGGGCTTCCGGCGTGGACACCAGCTGCTCCGCGGGCTGCCGCGCGGCCACGCCCAGTTGGGCGGGATCAAGCGCCGGCGCCCGCACCGGGGTGGCTGCTACGGGAACATCGCGCTGGCCCGGCAGTTCGAGAGTGACCTCGACGGCGGCCGGAGTGTGCGCGGCCGTGCCGGGGTGAAGACCCGCTCCCGGTACGGGATTCTCGTCGTCCCTGCTGTCGAGGATGGCCCCGCCGGTCCCGCCCATCACACTCCCCTTGCCGCTGCCTGGTGGGGGGTATTTCTCGCATTGCACGACAAGAGCGTTCAAGCACGGTTCGGATGCGCGGCGTGGGACAGGTGGGGCTCAATTCGGTTGCCGGGGACGTCTGTCGGGCTGCCGAACAGGGGTTTTCGCCACTGAGGGGGATCGCCGGGGCGGCAGCGCCCTCCGCCGGAAACCACTCGATCCGGTGAGAGGGCGCGCCGCTTCACGGGAGCGGCGGAGGTCAGCCCGCCTGTTCCATCTTGGCGGCCAGCCGCTGCAGCACCTCGTCGTAGATGCGGGCCAGCCCCTTGGGCGCGAAGGTCTTCTCGAAGAAGCCGCCGATGCCGCCCGCGCCGTTCCAGACCGACGTCACGGTGACCCGGGCCGTCTTCTCCTGGCTGCCCGGGGTCACACGCCAGGTGGTGACCATCGAGGAGTTGCGGTCCTTCTCCACCAGTTCGCCGTCGGTGGGCTCGGTGACGTCGAGCAGGCAGTCCCGGACGCGCTTGCTGGTCGCCTGGAGCCTCCAGTGCACAACGGTGCCCTCGCCGTCGCCGCCCTCCCGGACCTCGTACTCGCTGAAGTGCGCGGGGAGCAGTTCGGCCCGGGTCCCGCTGTAGTCGGCCAGCGCGTCGAACACCTCATCGGGCCCGGCGGCGATCTCCCGCTGCGTGGTCGCCTCGACCTGCGCCATGACTCCTCCTGTGAATTGGACGGCCTGTGATGGGACGGGTGGTCAGCCAATCACCCTCAGGTCGGCTCCCCAAATCCGGCTTGACACGTTCGATGCGAACGAGTGTTCTATTCTCTGGGGGAACAGAGAAGCGACAGTGCCGCCAAAGGGACGCGACACCATCACCGAGGAGGCCACAGATGCGCTGGGACGAGCTGAGGGACGCCGATGAACACAGCCGGACCGCGGCACCCGCCCTCTTCGGCACCTCCGCGGTCACGAGTCGTACGTTCGACACCCCCGAGTTCCGCGGGATGACGTTCCACGAGGTGCGGGCCCGCTCACTGGTGAACAAGGTGCCAGGTGCCTCGCGGATGCCGTTCGAATGGACCGTGAACCCGTACCGGGGCTGCTCCCACGCGTGCGTCTACTGCTTCGCACGCCGGACGCACAGCTATCTTGACCTGGACACCGGAGAGGGATTCGACACCCAGATCGTGGTGAAGGTGAACGCGCCCGAGCTGCTGCGCAAGGAACTGAGCAGCCCCCGCTGGCGCGGCCAGCACATCGCCATGGGCACGAATGTCGACTGCTATCAGCGGGCTGAGGGCCGCTACCGGTTGATGCCGGGCATTCTGACCGCCCTGCGCGACTACGCGAACCCGTTCTCCATCCTCACCAAGGGCACGCTCATCCTGCGCGACCTGGACCTGCTGCGTTCGGCCGCCGCCATCACCGACGTCGGAATCTCGGTGTCGGTCGGGTTCACTGACGAGGACCTGTGGCGCACCGTCGAGCCCGGCACTCCGGCCCCGCAGCGGCGGCTGGATGTCGTACGGCAGCTCACTCAGCACGGCATTCCGTGCGGGGTGCTGATGGCCCCGGTGATCCCCTTCCTCGGCGACTCACCGGCGCAGCTGCGCACCACTGTGCGCGCCATCGCCGCCGCGGGAGCCACGTCCGTCACCCCGCTGGCGCTGCATCTGCGGCCCGGCGCACGGGAGTGGTACTTCCGCTGGCTGCACCAGCACCACCCGCAGCTGGTACGGCACTACGAAGGGCTCTACTCGGCCGGTGCGTACGCGCCCAAGTGGTATCAGCGGCGCATCACACGACAGGTGCACGAGCTTGCCGCCGAGTACGGCGTGGGCCCCTCGACCTCCGGGGCCGCGCGCCGGATCGAACCGGCCGAGGCGGCCCCTCCGGCGGAGGCCGCGGAACTCGACAGCGCGGCAGAAGAAAACCACTGCACACAGCTCACCCTGCTCTGACAGCATGCGCCGCATGTCCTCAGCACTCACTCACATCGCCACTCCCGAAGGCCTCGCACCAGGAAACGGCTACAGCCATCTGGTCATCGGAGAGGGCAGGTTCATCGCGATATCCGGCCAGGTGGCCATCGACGCGGACGGCAAGGTCGTCGGCGAGGGCGATGCCAAGGCCCAGGCCGAGCAGGTGTTCGCCAACCTCCAGCGGTGTCTGGACGAGGCGGGTGCCGGCTTCGGTGACGTAGTGAAGTTCACCTTCTTCGTGACCGACCTGGCCGTGATGCCGGCGCTGCGTGCCGTTCGCGACCGGTATCTCGACCCCGAACGGCTGCCCGCGTGCAGCGCCGTGCAGGTCGCCGGGCTGGTACGGCCGGAACTGCTCATCGAGATCGAGGCGCTGGCCGTGACCGCTGCGGGGTGAGTCCGGCATACGCGCACGGACCGGCGTGTCCCAGGACGTAAGAGCGGTTAGCAGATAATTTTCATCGAAGGGGCATAAATCTGGCCAGGGTTTCCTGGCCACGACCGCACGCCGACCGCCTTGCCCTGGAGATCTGGAGCGCCTGTATGCGCCTGCTGCTGGTCCACCCGAGCGCGCTGATGTATTCGGAAATCTTCCTCCGCCTGGAGCCGCTCGGACTCGAGCGCGTGGCTGCCGCCGCCAGGGAGGCGGGGCACCAGGTGCGCGTGGTCGACCTGCAAGTTCTCAACCGGAAGGTGCTGGAGCGGGAGCTGCGCTCCTTCCAACCCGAAGCGCTGGGCGTTTCCCTCAATTATCTGGCCAACATCCCCGAGGCCCTCGAGATCGCCCACAGCGCCAAGGCGGCGGCGCCCGGGTGCTTCGTCTTCTTCGGCGGCCACAGCATCTCCTTCATCGGCGACCACGTACTGGAGCAGGCCGAGGGCGCGGTCGACGCGATCGCCCGGGGCGAGGGCGAGACCGTCGTCGTACCGCTGCTGGCGGCGGTACGGGACAACGCGGCCCACACGGTGCCCGGTGTGGTGACGGCGGACGGGCGCGGTCCGGCCCCCAAGATGCTGGACAGTATCGACCGGCCGCGCCCCGCCCGGGATCTGATGCGCCGCCGCAACCGCTACTTCATCGGCGAGCTCGACCCCTGCGCCTCCATCGAGTTCACCCGCGGCTGCCCCTGGGACTGTTCCTTCTGCTCCGCGTGGACGTTCTACGGCCGCAGCTACCGGCGTGCCGCGCCCGAGGCGGCGGCCGAGGAGATGGCGTCCATCCGCGAGCCCAATGTCTTCATCGTCGACGACGTCGCCTTCATCAAGCCCGACCACGGCCACGGCATCGCCGCCGAGCTGGAGCGCCGCAACATCCGCAAGCGGTACTACCTGGAGACCCGCGCGGATGTGCTGCTGCGCAACGAGGAGGTCTTCGAACGCTGGACGCGGCTGGGCCTGAAGTACATGTTCCTCGGCATGGAGGCACTGGATGCCGAAGGGCTCGACCAGTTCCGCAAGCGCATCAGCCCGGACGAGAACTTCAAGGCGCTGGAGACGGCGCGGCGGATGGGCATCAGTGTGGCGATCAACCTGATCGTCGACCCGGGGTGGGACGAGGAACAGTTCCGCCTGGTACGCGAGTTCGCGCTGGCGGTGCCGGAGATCGTGCATCTGACCGTCATGACGCCGTATCCGGGCACGGAGGTCTGGCACACCGAGGCCCGCCAGCTGACCACGCGCGACTACCGGCTCTTCGACATCCAGCACGCCGTCGTACCCACCCGGCTGCCGCTGGAGCAGTTCTACCGGGAGCTGGTCAGCACCCAGGCCGTCATCAACCGCAAGCACCTGGGGCTGAGCACCGCCATCGGCGCCATGCGCATCCTCGGCCGCAATCTGGCCCACGGCCAGACGAACTTCGCCCGCATGCTGTGGAAGTTCGGCCGCGTCTACAACGCCGACCGGCAGCTGGCGGACCACGCGCGTCCGGTCACCTACGAGCTGCCCGTCCCCGGGCGCCGCGGGGCGCCCGGCCGCAAGGAGCTGTTCGTCCATACGATCGGCCGCTCCGGCACCCGCACCCGGGAGAACACCGGCACCAAGGAGACGGGTCAGCAGACCGGGCCGACCCCGTAGCCGTCAGACCGGCGGGTCCTCGCGCGGCGGTGCGTCGTCGTTGCCGCGCCGGATGGTACGCAGCGGCCTGCCCGGCTGCCACGTACGGAAGACGATCTCCTCCCCCTCGATGGTGACCCGCACCACCTCTTCCACCTCGACCCGGAAGAGATGGAACACCTCGGGGGCCTCGCCGTCGGGCACGCCGGCCGCCCAGCTCGCGATCTCGTCCGGGTCCGTCACCTCGACCGCGCGTCCCGAGACCCGTACGTCTCCCCCGTCCATCTCCGTCCCCGAGCCGGGGTTGGCGTACATCGCGAAGCGCGGGTCGCGGCGCAGGTCCAGCGCCTTCAGGGAGTTCGGCATCATCCCGAGCCACATCTGCCCCGCCCGGAAGTCCGCTTCCAGCCCGGTCAGCCGCGGCGATCCGTCCTTGCGCAGGGTGGCCAGCACATGGTGGGTGTACTTCCCGAACCGCTGCTCGACCGTCTCGGCGAACCCCGGCTCCGCCTGCCGGAACTCGTCCCAGCTCACACCGTTCGGCACGGTCACGCTCTTCGTCGTCATACGGCCAGCGTGCCGCGCTAACCCGACATCTCCTGTCCGGTTTCCCGGCGCGCCGCGACTTCGCCGCGGCGGGACTGGGTGGGGATCCGGGCCAGGGCGGCCTTCGCGGACGGGGACAGCCGGTGGTGTTCCGCCGCCGCGTCCAGGACCGGGATGGCGCGTTTGTCGCCGAGGGCGCCGAGGCCGACGACGCACGCCTCGGCGATCGGCCAGTAGTGCAGGGGGCCGATCAGCAGGCGCTGGAGGACGTTGATGAGGGTGGGGACCGACTCGGGTGCACGGAGGGCCGTCAGGAGCCGGACGGGATAGAGCGCGTAGGCGGTGCGCAGTTCGTTGGTGGCCAGGGCCGCTGCCGCCTTGGCCGTACGGGGATCGCGCAGCCGCTCCAGTGCCTGTGCCGCGCTGGCGCAGCAGACCGGGTCGCGGTAGTTCAGCATGAAGATGAGGGTCTCGAAGGCCCTCCGGTCACCGGCGCTGCCCAGTGCGAAAGCCGCGATCTCGCGGGCCCACAGCGGCCGTTCGGTCTCCACGAGCACGGCGGCGAGCTGGTCGCGCGCCTCCGTGCTGCGCTGCCTGGCCAGCGTGACCAGACGTGCGTACTCGACGGGCTCGGCCTCGGGCCGCACACGGTCGATCAGCGCTCGGAACGCGTCGCCCACTCCGGCTCCCCCTCACGTGCTGAGTTCCACAGCGGTGGAAGTGTTCCTACCCCTGGCTTTATGGTTACCCACGAGTTAAGGTGCTCATCAGAGCGGTATCCCCGCTCAGGCGGTTTGGTGACGCAGCCGCCGAGAGTGACGTCGGTTCGGCAGCGGGCCCACCACGCGCACAGGCGCGCCGGGTCCGTAAGGACAGCCTCGTGACCGGGCCCCGGGACAGGGCCGCGCAGCGGGGCGTGACCGGTAACTCCCCTGCCCTGCGCGTGCGTACGCCCGCGCGCCCGGTAGTGCACGAAACCCTCACCCTCATCAACCGCGCCCCCTTCACGGGGGTCTGTGTCACACCCTCTGGAGTCCCCTGATGGACCGTCCTCCCCTGCGCACGATCGCCGTCGTCGGCCTCGGCACGATGGGTACCGGCATCGCCGATATTCTCGCCCGCGCCGGGCGTGAGGTCATCGGCATCGACACGAACGAAGCAGCCGCGCGGCAGGCCGTTGCCGCACTGGAGTCCTCCACGGCGCGCTCGGTGGAGCGCGAGCGGATGACACAGAGCGAGCGCCGGGACGTGCTGGCACGGTTCCGTACCTTCACCGGTCTCGAGGCCGCGGCCGAGGCCGATCTCGTCATCGAGGTGGTGCCGGAGGACTACGACATCAAGTGCCAGGTCTTCGCGGAGCTGGACACCGTCGTCAAGCCGGACACCATTCTGGCGACCGGTACCAACGCGCTGTCGGTGACACGGCTGGCCGCCGACTCCGACCGTCCCGAACGCGTGCTGGGGCTGCACTTCTTCAATCCGGCCCCGGCCATGAAGCTGGTGGAGATCGTCTCCTCGGTGCTCACCTCCCCGCAGGCGGTCGCCGCCGTCACCGAGCTCGCCCGGGAACTGGGCAAGGATCCGATCGCGGTCGGTGACCGTCCTGGATTCGTCGCGGACGGGCTGCTGTTCGGATATCTGAACCAGGCAGCCGCCATGTACGAGTCTCGCTACGCCACTCGTGAGGACATCGACTCCGCCATGAAACTGGGGTGCGGTCTGCCGATGGGCCCGCTGGCCCTCCTCGATCTGATCGGGGTGGACACGGCACGCACCGTACTGGAGGCGATGTACGAGCAGTCGCGCGAGCGGCTGCACGCGCCCGCGCCGATCCTGCGGCAGCTGAGCGAGGCCGGGCTGACGGGCCGCAAGTCGGGCCGCGGCTTCTACACCTACGCCGCGCCCGGCAGCTCCGAGATCGTGCCCGACGCGCTCACCCCCGACCCGGCGGCCCCGCGCGCCGCGGGCCGCACCGTCGCCGCGGTGGGCGTGGTGGGTTCGGGGACGATGGCGGGCGGCATCGCCGAGGTCTTCGCCAAGGCCGGCTACCCGACGGTGCTGACCGCGCGCAGCGAGCAGAAGGCGCAGACCGCGAAGGAGCGCGTCGCCCGGTCGCTGGAGCGCTCGGTGAAGAAGGGCCGGATGACGGCCGGGGACCGGGACGCCGCCCTGGCACTGATCACCCCGGCCGGGTCGCTGGAGGCACTGGCCGAGGCGGACCTGGTGGTCGAGGCGGTGGCCGAAGACCTCGACGTCAAGCGGCAGTTGTTCGAGCGTCTGGACGCGGTCTGCAAGCAGGGTGCCGTACTGGCCACCACCACCTCCTCGCTGCCGGTGGTCGCCTGCGCCCGCGCCACCTCCAGGCCGCAGGACGTGATCGGCATGCACTTCTTCAACCCCGCACCGGCCATGAAGCTGGTGGAGGTCGTCACCACGGTGCTGACGGCCCAGGATGCGCAGGCCACCGTCCGCGAGGTCTGCGGGAAGCTCCGCAAGCACCCGGTGGACTGCGGCGACCGCGCGGGGTTCATCGTCAACGCGCTGCTCTTCCCGTATCTGAACAACGCCGTGAAGATGGTCCAGGAGCACTACGCCTCGCTGGACGACATCGACGCCGCGATGAAGCTCGGCGGCGGCTATCCGATGGGCCCCTTCGAGCTGCTGGACGTGGTGGGCCTGGACGTCTCGCTCGCCATCGAGCGGGTGCTGCACGAGGAGTTCCGCGACCCGGGACTGGCACCGGCTCCACTGCTGGAACACCTGGTCGCCGCGGGCTGTCTGGGCAGGAAGACGGGGCGCGGCTTCCGTGAGTACGCACGCCGGTGACCGGCGCCGGAATCGGGTGGGGCGGGCTGTTGGAGCCGTCGGCAGGCAGCCCGGCAAACAGCCCGTCCCCCGAACCCGTCACGGCGTGTAACGTTCACCACATGCCAGAGCCCGAGAAGAACTCCCGTACGACCAGCCAGCGTGCGAACGGTGCAGCCACCCAGCGACTCAGGGTGCGCCGTGAGTTGGCCGCCGCTGCCATGGAGCTCTTCGCCACGAAGGGTTACGAAGCGACGACGGTCGATGAGATCGCGGCGGCCGCGGGCGTCGCGCGGCGCACCTTCTTCCGGCACTTCCGCTCCAAGGAAGAGGCGATCTTCCCGGACCACGACGACACCCTCGTGCGCGCCCAGGCAGTGCTGGAGGCGGCGCCCGCACACGAGCACCCGCTGGACACCGTGTGCCGGGGCATCAAGGAAGTCATGAAGATGTACGCCGCCTCGCCGAAGGGCAGCGTGGAGCGGTACAAGCTCACCCGCGAGGTACCGGCGCTGCGGGAGCGGGAGATCGCCTCCGTGGCCCGCTACGAGCGGCTGTTCACCCGCTATCTGCTGGGCCACTTCGACGAGGAGGCGCACCGCGACGGGGTCAGCGGCTACGACGAGCCGCTACTGGCCGAGGTGGCGGCCTCGGCGGTGGTGACCGCGCACAACCATGTGCTGCGGCGCTGGCTGCGTTCGGGCGCCGCCGGGGATGTGATGGCGCAGCTCGACCACGCCTTCGCCATCGTGCGGCGTACGTTCGGCACCGGCTTCGGGGCGCACCGCCCGAGCACGGAGCAGCCCGCGGCGGCGGTGGAGCGCCGGGACGAGGTGCTGGTGACCGTGGCCCGTACCGACGCCCCGCTGGGCGAGATCATGTCCACCATCGAACGCGCGCTCTCCCAGAACTGAGCCCCCCCCGGGCCCCCGCGCCCTGCCCGCCGGCCTGGTGGCCCGGGCCCCGGCGAGGGAGTCGGGTGAATTGCACCCGCGCGTCCGCCCCGTATCCCCGCTCCCGGCCAGGTGAGCGGAAACCATGGCGCGAAGGCGACGTGGAGGTGCGGCAGTGTCGGTGGCGCCAGGCGGGGCGAAGGGTCCCAGACACAAGGCGAAGCGATCCAGGCAGTGGTTGCGGACCAAGTCCGTCGAGGAGTCGATCCTCGACACCGACGACCCCGAGCGCGGGCTGCGCAGATCACTCTCCGCGCTCGATCTGACGGTCTTCGGCGTCGGCGTGATCATCGGCACCGGCATCTTCGTGCTGACCGGCCAGGTCGCCAAGTCGACGGCCGGCCCGGCGGTGGCCATCTCGTTCGCGGCAGCCGGGGTGGTGTGCACGCTGGCCGCGCTGTGCTACGCCGAGTTCGCCTCCACCGTCCCGGTGGCCGGCTCCGCCTACACCTTCGCGTACGCCTCGCTCGGTGAGCTGCCCGCCTGGATCATCGGCTGGGACCTGGTGCTGGAGCTGGCGCTGGGCTGCGCGGTGGTGGCGGTCGGCTGGTCGGGGTATGTGCGTTCGCTGCTGGACAGCATCGGCTGGAATCTGCCGGGGTGGCTCTCGGGCACCAGTGACGAGACCGGGTTCGGCTTCGATCTGCTGGCGTGTGTGCTGGTGCTGCTGCTGACGGTGATCCTGGTGATCGGCATGAAGCTGTCGGCCCGGGTCACCTCCACCGTCGTGGCGATCAAGGTGGGGGTGGTGCTGCTGGTGATCGTCGCCGGTGCCTTCTTCATCACGGCCGACAACTACGACCCCTTCATCCCGCCCGCGCAGGGCGCCGTGGACTCCGGGTCCGGGTGGGCGGCACCGCTGATCCAGCTGATGTCCGGGTACGAGCCGACGACGTTCGGTGTGATGGGCATCTTCACCGGCGCCGCGATCGTCTTCTTCGCGTTCATCGGCTTCGACGTGGTGGCCACGGCCGCCGAGGAGACCCACAACCCGCAGCGTGACATGCCCCGCGGCATCCTCGGCTCGCTGATCATCTGCACGGTGCTGTACGTCGCGGTCTCGATCGTGGTCACCGGTATGCGGGAGTACTCGAAGCTCACCGTGGACGCGCCGCTGGCGGACGCGTTCAAGGCCGTCGGCGAACCGTTCTGGGCAGGGCTCATCAGCTTCGGCGCGGCGGTCGGGCTGACCACCGTGTGCATGATCCTGCTGCTGGGGCAGTCGCGGGTGTTCTTCGCGATGAGCCGGGACGGACTGCTGCCGCCGATCTTCGCCCGGGTGCATCCGCGCTTCGGTACGCCGTACCGCTCGACCGTCCTGCTCGGCGTCCTCGTCGCGGTCGTCGCGGGCTTCGTGAGCCTGTCCGAGCTGGCCGAGCTGGTAAACATCGGGACGCTGTTCGCGTTCGTCGTGGTGGCGCTGGGCGTCATCATTCTGCGGCGTATCCGGCCGGATCTGCCGCGCAACTTCCGTACGCCGCTGGTGCCCGCGCTGCCGATCGCCTCGGTGCTGACCTCGCTGTGGCTGATGCTCAACCTTCCGGCGGAGACGTGGGCGCGGTTCGGTGCCTGGATGGCACTGGGGGCCGTGCTGTACGCGGTGTACGGACGCCGCCGCAGCCGGCTGCGGCGGGGCGAGGAGCCGACGCCGCACCACGTGCCCTGACCACCGGCCGTTCCGTGCTCTGCCGCCGCACGCTCTGACCTGGGCGGCAGCCTGATTTTGATCGATCATCGCTCAGATGAGAGCAGATCGCGCCATGTGAGAATTCACGGCACGCGGTGTCTTGTCACCTGGCACTGGGTGTCATACCTTGTCATCAGTCCGGGCGCTGTCCCCGCGGCCCAAACCGTGTGCCCCGGACCGCTTGGCGTCACAAGCGACCCGCGCACACCCGCGCACAAGCACTGGCCGAACCGACGGCACTGCCTCACAACCGACGTTCCCTCAAGCGTTCTTGAAAGCCCGCGCTTCGCCGGAGGCATACCGTGAACCAGATCCTCGACGCGATCCTCGCGTCCGACACCTCGCCGGAGGACTTCGCCGCCCTCCCGCTGCCCGAGTCCTACCGCGCCGTGACCGTCCACAAGGACGAGGCCGGGATGTTCGAAGGGCTGGAGACCCGGGACAAGGACCCGCGCAAGTCGCTGCACCTCGATGAGGTGCCGGTGCCCGAACTCGGCCCGGGCGAAGCCCTGGTGGCCGTGATGGCCTCCTCGGTCAACTACAACTCCGTGTGGACCTCGATCTTCGAGCCGCTGTCCACCTTCGCGTTCCTGGAGCGCTACGGACGCCTCTCGCCGCTGGCCAAACGGCACGACCTGCCGTACCACATCATCGGCTCCGACCTGGCGGGCGTCGTGCTGCGCACCGGCGTGGGCGTCAACTCCTGGAAGCCGGGCGACGAGGTCGTCGCGCACTGCCTCTCCGTCGAACTGGAGTCCGCCGACGGGCACAACGACACGATGCTCGACCCCGAGCAGCGGATCTGGGGCTTCGAGACCAACTTCGGCGGACTCGCCGAGATCGCGCTGGTCAAGTCCAACCAGCTGATGCCCAAGCCGGACCACCTCAGCTGGGAGGAGGCGGCAGCCCCCGGCCTGGTCAACTCCACCGCCTACCGGCAGTTGGTCTCCCGCAACGGCGCCGGTATGAAGCAGGGCGACAACGTGCTCATCTGGGGCGCCAGCGGCGGACTCGGCTCGTACGCCACCCAGTTCGCGCTGGCCGGCGGCGCCAACCCGATCTGCGTCGTCTCCAGCGACGAGAAGGCCGAGATCTGCCGCCGGATGGGCGCCGAGGCCATCATCGACCGCAAGGCCGAGGGCTACCGGTTCTGGAAGGACGAGCACAACCAGGACCCCAAGGAGTGGAAGCGCTTCGGCAAGCGCATCCGCGAGTTGACCGGCGGCGAGGACGTGGACATCGTCTTCGAGCACCCGGGGCGCGAGACCTTCGGCGCGAGCGTCTACGTCACCCGCAAGGGCGGCACCATCGTCACCTGCGCCTCCACCTCCGGCTACGAGCACAGCTACGACAACCGCTACCTGTGGATGTCGCTCAAGCGGATCGTCGGCTCGCACTTCGCCAACTACCGCGAGGCCTGGGAGGCCAACCGGCTGATAGCCAAGGGCAAGATCCACCCGACGCTCTCCAAGAGCTACTCCCTGGAGGAGACCGGCCAGGCCGCCTATGACGTGCACCGCAACCTCCACCAGGGCAAGGTCGGCGTCCTCGCGCTGGCCCCCGAGGAGGGCCTGGGCGTGCGCGACGAGGAGAAGCGGGCGCGGCATATCGACGCGATCAATCGCTTCAGGAACGTCTGAGGGCGCCCGCAATGACCGATGCACGGGAGCCATCCGACGCGAGCGAGCCCAAAAAGCGCGACCGCCCGTGGCTGATGCGGACGTACGCGGGGCACTCCACCGCTGAGGCGTCCAACGAGCTGTACCGGCGCAATCTCGAAAAGGGCCAGACCGGGCTGTCCGTCGCCTTCGACCTGCCCACCCAGACCGGCTACGACCCCGACCACATCCTCGCCCGCGGCGAGGTGGGCCGGGTCGGGGTCCCGGTCTCCCATCTGGGGGACATGCGCAGGCTCTTCGACGGCATCCCGCTGGAGAAGATGAACACCTCCATGACCATCAACGCCACGGCCATGTGGCTGCTGGCGCTCTACCAGGTGGTCGCGGAGGAGCAGGGCGCCGACATATCCCAGCTCCAGGGCACGACGCAGAACGACATCGTCAAGGAGTACCTCTCCCGCGGGACGCACGTCTTCCCGCCGGGGCCCTCGCTGCGGCTGACCACCGACATGATCGCCTACACGGTCGCCCACCTGCCCAAATGGAACCCGGTCAACATCTGCAGCTACCACCTGCAGGAGGCCGGGGCCACGCCGGTGCAGGAGATCTCGTACGCGATGGCGACGGCGATCGCCGTGCTGGACGCCGTACGGGACAGTGGGCAGGTGCCGCCCGAGGAGTTCGGGCGGGTGGTGGCGCGGATCTCGTTCTTCGTGAACGCGGGCGTCCGCTTCGTCGAGGAGATGTGCAAGATGCGGGCCTTCACCCGCATCTGGGAGCGCGTCACCAGCGAGCGCTACGGCATCACCGACCCCAAGCAGCGCCGCTTCCGCTACGGGGTGCAGGTCAACTCGCTCGGGCTGACCGAGGCGCAGCCGGAGAACAATGTGCAGCGCATCGTGCTGGAGATGCTGGCCGTCACCCTCTCCAAGGACGCCCGCGCGCGTGCCGTGCAGCTGCCCGCCTGGAACGAGGCGCTGGGCCTGCCCCGCCCCTGGGACCAGCAGTGGTCGCTGCGTATCCAGCAGGTGCTGGCACACGAGAGCGATCTGCTGGAGTACGAGGACATCTTCGCCGGCTCCCATGTCATCGAGGCCAAGGTGGACACGCTGGTGACCGAGTCGCTGGCCGAGATGGCGCGGATCGAGGAGATGGGCGGGGTGATGGCGGCCGTCGAGTCCGGCTACCTCAAATCCCAGCTCGTCGCCTCGCACGCGGAGCGGCGCGCCAGGATCGAGTCGGGCGAGGAGAAGATCGTCGGCGTCAACTGCTACGAGTCGACGGAGCCGAGCCCGCTCACCGCGGACCTGGACACCGCGATCCTGACCGTGGACCCGGCCGGTGAGGCGGCGACCGTGGAGGCCGTCAAGCGCTGGCGGCAGACGCGGGACGAGCCGTTCTGGCGCGAGGGCGCCCGCGAGCCGGGGCTGTACCCCAGCGCCGAGCAGGCCCTCGCGGCGCTGCGGGAGGCGGCGGCCGGCGACACCAATCTGATGGAGGCCACGCTGGACTGCGCCCGCGCCGGGGTCACCACCGGGGAGTGGGCGGGCGCGCTGCGCGAGGTGTTCGGCGAGTTCCGCGCCCCGACCGGGGTGAGTTCGGCCCCGGTCGCGGTCGGCGCCGAGGAGGGCTCCGAGCTGGCGGCGGTCCGCCGGCACGTGGAGCGCACCGCCGCCGAGCTGGGCGTCGGCAAGCTGCGGCTGCTGGTGGGCAAGCCGGGGCTCGACGGCCACAGCAACGGCGCCGAACAGATCGCCGTACGGGCCCGGGACGCGGGCTTCGAGGTGGTCTACCAGGGCATCAGGCTCACGCCGGAAGAGATCGTCTCGGCGGCACTCGCCGAGGACGTGCACTGCGTGGGCCTGTCCATCCTCTCCGGCTCGCACGCCGAACTGGTGCCCGACGTGCTGGAGCGGATGCGGAAGGCGGGCGCGGCCGACGTCCCCGTGATCGTGGGCGGGATCATCCCGTCGGCGGACGCGCGGGCGCTGCGCGAGGCGGGGGTCGCCGCCGTCTTCACCCCGAAGGACTTCGGGATCACCCGAATCATCGGCCGTATCGTCGACGAGATCCGGACACAGCACAAGCTCGAAACGCGCGACGAGCGCAGTGAGCGCGACCAGCGAGAACCACTGGAGGTCTCCTCGTGAACAGCGACAACCGGCAGCGTGCGCTCCGTCCGCGGCGTTCCTGCCTGGCGGTGCCGGGCAGCAACCCGCGGTTTCTGGAGAAGGCGCAGGGCCTCCCCGCCGACCAGGTCTTCCTGGACCTGGAGGACGCCTGCGCCCCGCTGGCCAAGCCGGAGGCGCGGCACACCATTGTGAAGTTCCTCAACGAGGGCGACTGGAGTGGCAAGACGCGCGTCGTGCGGGTCAACGACTGGACCACCGAGTGGACCTACCGCGACGTCGTCACCGTCGTGGAGGGCGCGGGGGCCAACCTGGACTGCGTGATGCTGCCGAAGGTGCAGGACGCGGCGCAGGTGCAGGCGCTGGACATGCTGCTGACCCAGATCGAGAAGACGGTGGGTCTGGAGGTCGGCCGGATCGGCATCGAGGCGCAGATCGAGAACGCCAAGGGCCTGGTGAACGTCGACGAGATCGCCGCGGCCTCGCCCCGGATGGAGACCATCGTCTTCGGCCCGGCCGATTTCATGGCGTCCATCAATATGAAGTCACTGGTGGTGGGCGAGCAGCCGCCCGGCTACCCGGCCGACGCCTACCACTACATCCTGATGCGGATTCTGATGGCGGCCCGTACCCACGACCTCCAGGCCATCGACGGGCCCTACCTCCAGATCCGCGACGTGGAGGGCTACCGGAAGGTCGCCCAGCGCGCCGCCGCGCTCGGTTTCGACGGCAAGTGGGTGCTGCACCCGGGCCAGGTCGAGGTCTCCAACGAGGTCTTCTCGCCCTCCCAGGAGGACTACGACCACGCCGAGCTGATCCTGGACGCGTACGAGTACTACACCTCCGAGGCGGGCGGCAAGAAGGGCTCGGCGATGCTCGGGGACGAGATGATCGACGAGGCCAGCCGCAAGATGGCACTGGTCATCTCCGGCAAGGGCCGCGCGGCGGGGATGAAGCGCACCACCTCCTTCACACCTCCGGAGGACTGACCGATGCAGTTCGGGCGTACCTATGAGGAATTCACGGTCGGCGACGTCTACAAGCACTGGCCGGGAAAGACGGTCACCGAGTACGACGACCACCTGTTCTGTCTGCTCACCATGAACCACCACCCGCTGCACATGGACAGCAACTACGCCGAGTCGACGACCGACTTCGGCAAGAACGTGGTGGTCGGCAACTACATCTACTCGCTGCTGCTGGGGATGTCGGTGCCGGACGTCTCGGGAAAGGCCATCGCCAACCTCGAGATCGAGTCGCTCAAGCACGTGGCGCCGACCTTCCACGGCGACACCATCTACGGCGAGACGACGGTGCTGGACAAGATCCCGTCGAAGTCGAAGAGCGACCGCGGGATCGTGCACGTCGAGACCAAGGGCTACAAGCAGGACGGCACCCTGGTGTGCGTCTTCCGGCGCAAGGTGATGGTGCCGACGGAGACCTACGTCAAGGAGCGTGGCGGGGAACAGCCGGGCCGCCCCGAACTGCGGGAACCGGCACCGAAGGGCGGTAAGTGATGGGCCGGCTGGCACAGACCGAGGGTCTGACGGAGATACAGCGGGAAATCCTCTCGACGGTGCGGAGTTTCGTCGACAAGGAGATCCTCCCCGTCGCCACGGAACTGGAGCACAAGGACGAGTACCCCACCGAGATCGTCGAGGGCCTGAAAGAGCTCGGGATCTTCGGCCTGATGATCCCCGAGGAGTACGGCGGGCTCGGTGAGTCGCTGCTCACATACGCACTGTGCGTGGAGGAGATCGCCCGCGGCTGGATGAGCGTCTCCGGAATCATCAACACCCACTTCATCGTGGCGTACATGCTCAAGCAGCACGGCACCCAGGAGCAGAAGGACTACTTCCTGCCGAAGATGGCCACGGGCGAGATCCGTGGCGCGTTCTCGATGTCCGAGCCGGGGCTGGGCTCGGATGTGTCGGCCATCACGTCCAAGGGCGTGCGTGCCGACGACGGTTCCGGCGACTTCCTGCTGAACGGGCAGAAGATGTGGCTGACCAACGGAGGCTCCTCCACGCTGGTGGCCGTGCTGTGCCGTACCGACGAGGGGCACCCGGAGGGCACGGCTCCGCACAAGTCGATGACGACGTTCCTGGTGGAGAAGGAGCCTGGTTTCGGCCAGGTCAAGCCGGGGCTCACCATTCCCGGCAAGATAGACAAAATGGGCTACAAAGGCGTCGACACCACCGAACTGATCATGGACGATCTGCGGGTCCCGGCCGACCGGGTTCTCGGTGGCGCGACCGGTCGCGGCTTTTACCAGATGATGGACGGAGTCGAGGTCGGCCGGGTCAATGTCGCAGCCCGTGGTTGCGGTGTCGCACAGCGTGCTTTCGAGCTCGGTATCGACTACGCGCAGCAGCGTCACACGTTTGGCAAGCCCATCTCCGGGCATCAGGCCATTCAGTTCAAGCTGGCCGAAATGGCCACGAAGGTCGAGGCAGCACACGCCCTGATGGTGGGTGCGGCCCGCAAGAAGGACTCGGGTCAACGCAACGACCTGGAGGCAGGGATGGCGAAATATCTCGCCTCCGAGTACTGCAAGGAGGTCGTGGAGGACGCCTTCCGCATCCACGGCGGGTACGGTTTCAGCAAGGAATATGAGATCGAGCGGCTCTACCGGGAGGCGCCGATGCTACTGATCGGCGAAGGAACCGCAGAGATCCAGAAAATGATCGTGGGCCGGCGGCTCCTCGAGGAGTACCGAAGCCAGGGCTGAATGTCCTTTTCGGGGTGTTTTCTTGGTATTCAAGATCACACCCCGAACCGGGACTTCGGCCACTGACTGGCCCGCTGGCTTGCCCAGTTGCCATCAGAAACCGATAGCATCCCGGGAAAGCCGCCGTCCCCCTGTCACCTACGCGGCTCCCTCCGCTACGAAGGTCATTCATGCCCCACAGCCCATCCACAGCACCCAGCGGCTCCCCCTCGTCCGGCGCTGACGGCCCCGGCTCCGGCGCATCCCGCGCACCCCGTGTGCGCCTCGCACGCGGCGCCTCGCCGTGGCTCGCCCCGACCGTCGCGACGGCGGCTCTCAGTCTGGCCCGCGCCCGCAAGTCGAAGCGCGCCGCCCTGGTCGCCGTACCCGCGACGGCGCTCGCCGCCGGGATGCTGTGGTTCTTCCGGGACCCGGAGCGGGAAATCGGCCAGGGCCGGGTGATCTCCCCGGCCGACGGCGTGGTGCAGAGCATCATGCCGTGGCAGGACGGCCGTACCCGCGTCGCCATCTTCATGAGCCCGCTGAACGTCCACGTCAACCGGGCACCCCTCGCGGGCACGGTGACGTCCGTCGAGCACATCCCCGGCGGCTACGTTCCGGCGTTCAACAAGGAGAGCGAGAACAACGAGCGCGTCGTCTGGCACTTCGACACCGAGCTGGGCGATATCGAGATGGTCCAGATCGCCGGCGCCGTGGCCCGGCGGATCGTGCCGTACGTGCCCAGTGGTGCCAAGGTCGAGCAGGGCGAGCGCCTCGGGCTGATCAGGTTCGGCTCCCGGGTGGACGTCTACCTCCCCAAGGGCGTCGAGACGGCCGTGGAGGTCGGTCAGACCACGACAGCGGGGGTGACTCGCCTTGACCGTGATTGATCCCGACGCCCAGGCGACCTGGGTTCCCGGAACGGAGCGGTCCGCGGATACCGGCTACGCCGAGTACGCCGATGACGAATACGCGGAGTACACGGACGACGCCGACGACGAGATGCCGCTGTCGACCCGGCTGTCGATCGCGGACACGCTCACGCTGGGCAACGCGACCTGCGGCTTCATGGCGGTGTACTTCACCACCACCGGCGTGCTCATTCCGCATCTGACCGGCAGCGAGGACGGCGGCATGGCCCGGCACAGCGCCGCCACCGCCGTGGTGCTGATGCTGATGGCCGCCGTCTTCGATCTCTTCGACGGGCTGGTCGCGCGCAAGCTGCGCAGCTCGGCGATGGGCGCCGAGCTGGACAATCTCTCCGACCTGATCAGCTTCGGGCTGGCGCCCGCCTACTTCGTGGCCGTCTGGGGCATGGTCGCCAACGACGCGTCACACCAGCGGATCTCGGTTGTCGCCGCCGTCGTGGTGTTGCTGGCGGTGGTGCTGCGGCTTGCGCGGTTCTCCTGCGTGCCCATGCGGAACGGGATGTTCCAGGGCATGCCAGGGCCTTTCGGTGCGCTCACCGTGATCTCCATCGTGCTGCTGGAGCTGCCCTTCGTGCCGACCGCGCTCGGCATTCTCGGCGTCGCGTGGCTGATGGTCAGCCGCGTGGAGTACCCGAAGCCGCGGGGACGGCTGGCGGTGGCCATGCTGTGCTGGATCGTGCTCAGCATGGGGTTGCTGGCCTCCTGGGCCTTCGACGCTCCCGGTGGGGAGCTGCTGCTTCAGACGGGCTGCGCGTTGCAGGTTGTTCTTGGCGCGGTGATTCCTTTGTTTGCCACGGCTCGGCGGGTGAATGCGTTTCGGGACAACCGGCGGGAAGCGCGGGCTGCTGCGCAGGGCTGATCCCCTTCCGTGAGGGGCCCACCACATCGCTGGTGGGCCCCTTTTTCGTGCCTCGGGGGCGGGTGAGGGCTTGGGGTGGGAGGGGGTTGGTGGTGGCGTGGGTGGGTGGGGTTGGGGGCGGTGCGGGGTGGGTGGGGGTTCGTGGTGGCGTGGGTGGGTGGGGGTGGTGGTGGCCTGGGGTGGGTGGGGGTTGGGGGCGGCTCCCCCGCCTGCCGCCGGGCCGGCTGGCTTGTGGGGGCACGCCCCCTTTGTATTTCGGCTGCCGCCGACAGGTCGTGTCGGGGGGCTCCGCCCCCCAACGGCCCCCCGCTAGGTGGGCTTCGCCCCCCTAGGACCCCCCTTCCGCAACCTGCCTAGCCATTGACGTAAGAGCCGTCCGCTTCAGGGCTGCTGCCTTTTGTCTGCGGGTGGCGCCCATATCTGGGGTTGGAGCAATGGGCGCTCTCATCCACCCCAGATATGGGCGCCACCCGCAGCGAATAGTCCTGGAGCAGGCGCGGGGGACTGATTGTCCAGAGGGTCAATTTGGGTCGGGGGGGGCTCCTAGGGGGGCGGAGCCCCCGTAGCGGGGGGCAGTTGGGGGGCGGAGCCGCCCCAACGCCCGTCCGGCGAGGACCGGGGGTTTGGGGGCAGCGCCCCCAACACGAGAAGGGCCCCCGGGGTGGGGCCCTCAGCCCGCCACCTCCCCCACCCACCCAGCCCTCAACAACGCAGCCGGTTACAAGCGGTCCGCGGCGAGGCGTTCGGCGAGGGTTTCAAGGAGGGGCCCCGCATCGGCAATGCACCGTTCGACATCGGACTCGATATCCGTAAGCGCGTAGGCCCTCTCGATACCGGCGGCATCAAGCTCCCGCTGACCGATGGCGAGGCGGCCGCAAACGGCGAGCACAGGCTTCCCGGCGCGGCGCGCAGCAGCCGCGACGCCCGCGGGGGCCTTCCCATGGAGCGTCTGCTCGTCCAGAGAGCCCTCTCCGGTGATCACGAGCGAGGCCCTCCCGATCGCGGCCTCGACGCCGAGCTCCTCCATCAGGATCTCGATGCCGGGGCGGAACCGGGCCCGGAGGCCGACGAGGGCGCCGAAGCCGATGCCGCCCGCGGCGCCGGCGCCGGGCGAGGCGGCGGCCTCCTGTTCGCCGAGGACCTCGGCGAAGTGGGTGAGGGCCCCGTCCAGCAGCTTCACGTCCTCCTCGGTGGCGCCCTTCTGCGGACCGTAGACGGCGGCAGCGCCCTTGGGGCCGGTCAGCGGGTTGTCCACGTCGCTGGCGAGGACGACCTCGACGTTCTTGAGCCGGGGGTCCATGCCGGACAGGTCGGCGGAGACCAGTTCCCGCAGTCCGCCGCCGCCCCACGGGATGGAGTCACCGTCCCGGTCGAGCAGCCGGGCGCCCAGCGCGTCCAGCATGCCTGCGCCGCCGTCGGTGGTGGCCGAGCCGCCGACGCCGAAGATGATGGTGTGCGCGCCCGCGTCGACGGCGGCCAGCAGCAGTTCGCCGGCGCCGTACGTGGTGGCGGTCAGCGGCACGAAGACACCGGGCGGCAGATGCTGGAGGCCGGACGCCTCGGCCATCTCCACGACGGCGGTGCCCTCACGCAGCGCGAAGGCGGCCGTGACGGGGGCGCCGAGGGGTCCGGTGACCTCGACCTCGTGGCGCACGAAGCCGTTGGCGACGGCCGCCGCGACCGTGCCGTCGCCGCCGTCGGCCACCGGCAGGGCCTCGACGTGCACCTCCGGGCGGGCCTTCCGGATTCCAGCCGTGAGACGCTCTGCGACCTCGACGGCCGTCAGCGATCCCTTGAACTTGTCCGCGGCGATCAGTACGCGCGCCGGTGTGGTCCGCACCGTCGAAGTCATGGTTCTGCCCCTGGGTCTCTCTGTTGTTCGAACAGGCAGTCGCGCCTTGGGGACCCTATCTTTCCGACGCCTTCCCCGACCATGGGCCACGACCGGAGGGGGCGTACGCGCCGCACTGTACGCCCCGCACGGGGAGCTGCGTCACCGGGCCCGCAGCCGCCGCCACACGGCCCGCGCGGCGTGATGACCGGCCATACCGTGTACGCCGGGTCCCGGCGGGGCCGCGGAGGAGCACAGGAAGACGGACGGGTGCGCGGTCTCGTAGGGGACGCGCTTGAGCTTGGGCCGGATCAGCAGCCGCAGCCCGGCTGCCGAGCCGCAGGAGATGTCGCCGCCGACATAGTTGGCGTTCCGCGCGGCGAGCTGCGGCGGTCCCGCGGTGGCGCGGGCCAGCACCCGGTCCCGGAAGCCGGGTGCGAAGCGCTCGATCTGGCGCTCCACGGCCTCGGTGGCATCGCCCTCCCAGCCGTTGGGCAGATGGCCGTACGCCCAGAAGACGTGTTTGCCCTCGGGGGCGCGGGTGGGGTCGACGAGGCTGGGCTGTGCGGTGATGAGGAAGGGCCGCTCGGGGGCCCGGCCGCGTACGACGGCGTCCCGCATCGCGGTGTCGATGTCGTCCAGCGTCGGACCGACGTGCACCGTTCCGGCGCGTGCTGCCTGCGGGGAGGTCCAGGGGACGGGCCCGTCCAGCGCGTAGTCGATCTTGAAGAGGCTGGCGCCGTAGCGGACGTTGTCGTAGGCGCTGCCCAGCCCGGCGATGCGGGCGAGGGCGGTCGGCGAGGTGTCGAAGATGTAGGCGCGGGCCGGCGGGAGTTCGTCCAGGCGTTTGACCTCGGTGCCGGTGTGGATCGTACCGCCGAGGGCGCGCAGATAGCCGGCCAGTGCGTCGGAGATGGCCTGGGAGCCGCCGCGCGGGACCGGCCAGCCGACCACATGCCCGGCGAGTGCGAAGACGAGCGCCGGGGCCGTCATGAACGGGTTGTTCATGGGTGCGATGACGTGCCCCGCCATGCCCGCGAGCAGTGCCCTGGCCTTCTCGTCGCGGAACCGGATCCTGGTCCAGGTGACCGGCTGGAGCCCGGTGAGGCCGAACCTCACGAGCTGCACGGGATCGGTGGGGAAGCGGCCGTTGAAGGCCGAGCCGTAGCCGAAGAAGTCCTCGGCCAGGGTTTCCCAGCGGCCGAGGTAGGGCCCGACCATACGACGGTAGGCGCCCGCGTCGCGCGGGCCGAGGGAGGCCGCCGTCTCACCGACCGAACGGGCCAGCACGGCGGCGCTGCCGTCGGGGAACGGGTGTGCCAGCGGGAGTTCGGGTTGCAGCCACTCCAGGCCGTAGCGGTCCAGCGGCATGGAGCGGAAGGCGGGCGATGCGGCGCCGGTGGGGTGGACGGCGGAGCAGGGGTCGTGCCGGAAGCCCGGCAGGGTCAGTTCCTCGGTGCGGGCGCCGCCGCCGATGGTGTCCCGTGCCTCGAACAGCTCGACCTCCAAGCCGCGCCGGGCCAGCTCAACGGCTGCTGTCAGCCCGTTGGGGCCGGCTCCCACGATCACCGCGTCCCGGATCGATGGCACTTGCGGCTCCCCTCGCCCGGCCCTGGTCAGGCAGGTCGGCTTCCGTCGCTCTCGGCACTCTCGTCGCGCAGGAGCCCCACCATACGCCGCGTCGTGTCCGCGTCACGCGCGGCGGTGAACGGCAGCGCGTTGCCGCCCGCGAGGCGGAACGGGGCGTCGGCCACGGTGCTGCTGGCGCCGCCCGCCTCGGCCACCATCAGCAGCCCGGCTGCGTGGTCCCAGGCGGACTCCCAGGTGTAGGCGACGGCGTCCAGCCGCCCTTGGGCGATCGCGAGGTATTCCAGCCCCGCCGAGCCGGTGGGCCGTACGTCCACGCCTTCCGTACGCAGCCCGCGCAGCGCGCGTTCCTGGGACTCGTCCGTGTAGTCCGGGTGCGAGACGGCGACGTGCAACGGCGCGCCCGCATCGGGTGAACCGGCCCGCAGCGGCTCCCCGTTGAGCAGCACCCCGCCGCCGCGCCGTGCGATGGCCGTCATCCCGAGAGCGGGCGCCAGGATCCACCCCGCGAGTGTCTCGCCGTGGTGGGCCAGGGCGATCATGGTGCAGAAGCCCTCGTCGCCCGCGACGAACTGGCGGGTGCCGTCGATCGGGTCGATGATCCACACCGGGTCCGGGCCGGAGAGCGCCGCGTACGAGGCCGGGTGCGCGTGCACGGTCTCCTCGCCGACGACGGCGGAGCCGGGCAGCAACTGACGTAGCGCTTCGGACAGTTGCTGTTCGGCACGTTGGTCGGCGATGGTGACCAGGTCATGGCTGCCGGTCTTGGTCTCCACCTCGTGCTCGGCCAGTTGCCGCCAGCGCGGCATCACCTGGGCGTCCACCGCCTCGCGGACCGCCTGTTCCACCGCTGTCGTCAGCTCGTCGTCGATCACCTCACCATGGAAGCACGGGGCCGGACCTGCCGGCTCGGCGAGGTCGACTCCGGTTTCCCGACTACCGGTGCTTTCCGACTACCGGTGCCGCAACTTTTCTCCGTCGCGGCGGCGAGAGTGGGGCCGCGTCGCAGGGTGGCGCGTGGGTCAGGTGGCCCGCAGCAGGCGGGAGGCCGTCGCCGCGTCGGGGTTGCCGGCGCGCAGGGCGTCCGTGAGCGCGCGGCCCGCTTCTTCCAGTGCGGAGTCGTCCATGGCGCCGAGGGCGTCGAGGATGAAGACCGCACGGGTGGTCTCGGTGGTCAGCCGGGTGCGTACGCACTGGCGCCAGTTCCAGCGGCGGCAGGTGACGCCCTCGTCGTCGCGCCAGATCACCTCGCCGGGACGCGGGTTCTCCGTCACCGGCTCGCCGCCCGACATCAGTTCGAAGGGCTCCGTGCCCTCGGCGCGGGTGAGCCGGAGCGGACCGGTGTAGTGGTCGAGGTCCTCGCCGCCGAGCGGGACGACGTGTGCGACGGAGACCGCGTTGTAGATGTCCGTCAGCCGGTCGATGCGCGGCAGCCCTTCAGGGGCACGGCGCAGCAGCGCATCGACGCTGGGCCGGGTGCGCTTGGGCTTCGCGCCGAAGGCGCGGAACGCCTCCCGCCACTCGGCGACGTGCGGGTGCTCCTCGGGGTCGCACGCCTTCGCCTCGGCCTCGGCGAGCAGTTCCTCGCTGAAGGCGTCGCCGGGCCCCGGCCGCAGCCCCTCGGCGACGATCAGCAGCGCGCGGTAGTCCGGACGCAGCGCGCCGACGGACGGGTCGATGGACGCGGCGGCCAGCCACTCCTCGGTCGTGTTCATGTGTACGTGTCGCTCCCGTGGTCCGTGCTAGTTCACTACACGGTACCAGCAAGTGCATCGTACGCGACTAAAATGTACCGTCCGAATAGCGCCAGCACCCCGGCACACCTCGCCCGAGGATCGAGTCATGTCAACCGGAACGACGACCGACATGACAACGACCACGACGACGAACGGGCAGGAAGCGACCATGCGCAGTGACACCGACCAGCGGCCCCTCCGCGGCAGAGCCGCCCTCGTGACCGGCGGCAGCAGGGGAATCGGCGCCGCCGTCGCCCTGCGGCTGGCGGCGGACGGCGCCGATGTGGCGCTGACGTACGAGTCGAACGCCGAGTCGGCCCGCGAGGTGGCCGAGCAGATCAAGGAGCGCGGCGGCCGGGCGTGGACCGTGCGAGCCTCGCTGGCCGACGCGGACTCGGTCCGGGCCGCGGTGGACGGGGCCGCCGAGGAGTTCGGACGGCTGGACATCCTCGTCAACAACGCGGGCACCGGTGCCCAGGGCGAGCTCGCCTCGGTGGACGCCGCGGAGCTCGACCGGGTGCTGTCGGTCAACGTACGCGGGGCCTATCTCGTGGCACAGGCGGCGGCCTCCCGGATGGCCGACGGCGGCCGGATCATCAACATCGGAAGCTGCGTGTCCGCGCGCGTGCCCTTCCCCGGGATGACGCTGTACGCCATGAGCAAGGCGGCCGTCACCGGGCTGACCAAGGGGCTGGCCCGGGAACTGGCGTCCCGCGGCATCACCGTCAACCAGGTCTCGCCGGGCCCGATCGACACCGATATGAACCCGGCCGACGGAGAGAGCGCGGCGGCGCAGGCGGCTCTCACGATGCTGGGCCGGTACGGGACACCGGAGGAGATCGCCGACTCGGTGGCCCACCTCGTCGGCGACGGCGCACGGTACGTCACCGGCGCCCTGCTGGCGGTGGACGGCGG
Source organism: Streptomyces sp. CA-250714 (assembly GCF_050936705.1). Classification (NCBI taxonomy): domain Bacteria; kingdom Bacillati; phylum Actinomycetota; class Actinomycetes; order Kitasatosporales; family Streptomycetaceae; genus Streptomyces; species Streptomyces sp. CA-250714. The sequence goes on from NZ_JBNJMI010000001.1 coordinate 1,711,576, forward strand.
CTTCGCGGCCTGACCCGGCGTACGGGGGCCGGGTCTCGCACGGGCCCGGCGCGCGGCGGATGGAGCCCGGCCGGGCAGGGCGGTGGCCGGGTACGCAGGACGGCCCCCGCCGACTGGCCGCTCCCCGTGGCGCGTGGTGCTCTGGTCCCGCAGCCCTCTCCAGGCTGCGGGACAGCCGAGCCGGAGGCCCTCTCATGCGGAAGACCGCCAGCACGCGGAAAGCGGCCAGCACGCGGAAGACCGCCAGGACAGCCGTATGCGCCGCGACAGCCGTGCTGTTGGCCACCGCTCTCAGCGGCTGCTCGGACGACGGCGGCGGTGGTGCGTCCCCCTCACCCTCGACCACGAAGAAGGAGGGAACCGTTCAGGTGCGCTCCGGCGACCTGGGGAAGTTCCTGGTCGACGGCGCGGGCCGGACGCTCTATCTCTTCGAGGCCGACAAGTCGAGCAAGTCGACCTGTGAAGGCGGTTGCGCGGAGGCGTGGCCGCCCGTCGTCGTCAAGGGCAAGGCCGAGCCCAAGGCGGGCGCGGGCACGAAAAGCGATCTGCTGGGGACCAGCGAGCGGGAGGGCGGCGACCGGCAAGTCACCTACAACGGCCACCCGCTCTACCTCTACCAGGGCGATGAGAAGGCCGGGGACACCAACGGCCAGGCACTCGACCAGTTCGGCGCCAAATGGTTCGTCCTCGACCCGTCCGGCAAGAAGATCCCCGGCGGGAAGAAGAGCGAGAAGAAGCCCTCCAAGAAGCCGAAGCAGACCGACGGCGGCTACTGACACCAGGTCCGGTCCCGCACACCCGGACGGCAGGAGAGGCCATGACCGCGAACACCTCCACCCCTCCCCCCGCACCCCACGGTCAGGCGTACCGCATCGTGCAGGGCGGCGCCCGCGCCTTGTCGGCCGGCGGGCTCGGCGTGAACGCCTACATCCACGCCACCATCGCCGACCAGTACGACGCGGTCAGCGAGGGCATCAGCCAGGGGGACCTCTTCCGGATCGAGGCGGGGCTGGCGGCACTGGCGGCGCTGCTGGTGCTGGTGTGGTGGCGGACGGTCTCCGACGCCTTCGCCTGGCTGGTCTCCGCCGGCGGGCTGGCGCTGCTGCTGCTCTACGCGTACGTCGACGTGGGGACGCTGGGGCCGATTCCCAACATGTACGAGCCGGCCTGGTTCGACGACAAGAGACTGACCGTCGTGGCCCAGGGCGTCACGCTGGTGATGTCCACGTTCCTGCTGATCGGCCATTCACGCCGATCGCGCCGGCTGGTCACCGACGTAGGCTGAACGCCGGCCGGAGCCAGGCACGGCCCGGCCGGGACGGACAGGTGAGGGCAGGCGGTCGGTCATGCACGGCGAGTACAAGAACCCCGGCGGCAAGCTGGTGGTGGTCGATCTGGACGACCAGGACGGCGTGCTGCGCAACGTCCGCGTAGCGGGCGACTTCTTCCTCGAACCCGACGAGGCGCTCGCCGCCATCGACCGGGCGCTCGAAGGCGCTCCCTCCGACACCGACACGGCCGCCCTCACCGCCCGTATCGAGGCAGCGCTCCCCGAAGGCACCGCGATGTACGGCATCACGGCCGAGGGCGTCGCGGTCTGCGTGCGCCGGGCGCTGACCCGGGCCACCGAGTGGACCGACTACGACTGGCAGCTCATCCACGAGCCGCCGCAGTCGCCCGCCCTGCACATGGCGCTCGACGAGGTGCTGACCGCTCAGGTCGCCGCAGGACGCCGCTCACCGACGCTGCGCGTCTGGGAATGGGACTCCCCCGCCGTCATCATCGGCAGCTTCCAGTCGCTCCGTAACGAGGTGGATCCCGACGGCGCGGCACGGCACGGGGTCACCGTCGTACGCCGGATCTCCGGCGGCGGCGCGATGTTCGTCGAGGCCGAGAACACCATCACCTACTCCCTCTCGGTCCCCGCCTCCCTCGTCTCCGGTCTGTCGTTCGCCGACTCCTACGCCTATCTCGACGACTGGGTGCTGAACGCCCTCGCCGACATGGGGATCAACGCCTGGTACCAGCCCCTGAACGACATCGCCTCCAAGGAGGGCAAGATCGCCGGTGCCGCCCAGAAACGTGTTGCCGGTGGCGAGGGGGCCGTCCTGCACCACGTGACCATGTCCTACAACATCGACGCCGAGAAGATGCTGGACGTGCTGCGCATCGGCAAGGAGAAGATGTCCGACAAGGGCACCAGGAGCGCCAAGAAGCGCGTCGACCCACTGCGCCGGCAGACCGGCCTTCCCCGTCACGAGGTCATCGACCGCATGATCGACTCGTTCCGCACCCGCTACGGGCTCACCGAGGGCCGGGTGACCCCGGAGGAGCTGGCGCGCGCCGAGGAGCTGGCCCTCACCAAGTACAGCAGCGAGGAGTGGACCGCGCGGGTGCCGTAGCACCGGCCCGTCTCGCCCGCCCCCGTATCGGCCCCCGTCAGGCGGTGCCGGTCCTCCGTGCGGTGACGGCAACGGTGGTGTAGGGCAGCGTGAAGCTGCCGCCGAGCGCGTCGATGACGGCTCCGACGCCCTCCAGCACCTGGGCCAGCTTCGCCGGGGGAAGGCGGGTCAGGATGCCGTGGGTGGGCAGCTGGACCAGCCACTCGTCGCGGGTGTAGCTCCGCTCCCACTCGATGCGCCACTGTTCCGACTCGCCGAACCCGGCCGACTCCCGGATGCCGTCGGTGGCCTTGGTGAGCAGCGCCTGGTAGCCGTCCAGGCCCTGCCGCGTCGGCTGGAGGTTCACCGGCGCGTCGGGCATCGCCCGTCGGTAGACCGCGGCGAAGTCCTCGGCCACCTCCGCCGGGAGCTGGAAGACGTGCCAGAACAGTGCCAACAGACCACCGGGCCGCAGCACCTGCGCCGCTTTGGCCGCGCCCGCGACCGGGTCGACCCAGTGCCATGCCTGCCCGGCGACGACCAGGTCGAACGTCCGGCCTGCCGGATCCCAGGCTTCGAATGTCGCCACCTCTGCCTCGGTCCCGCCGCGCCGGGCGAAGTCGGCCAGCCGTACGTCGGGCTCGACGCCGAGAACCCGGCAGCCGGCCGCCGCGAACTGCCGGGCCGCTATGCCCGTGCCGCAGCCGACATCGAGGAGGTCGGGACCCGGCCCGGCGTCGACGACGCGGCGCACCAGGGCGTCGGGGTAGCGGGGGCGCGTGCGGTCGTAGCGTTCGGGATCCGCACCGAACGACTCGGCCATCTGCCGGAGTTGATGGGGCTCGGGCTCGGAGGGCCGCGAGGGCCCTGGCGATACAGTGGGCATCCGCCCACTGTAAGTGGGCAGTTGCCCACTCGCAATCGGGTGCGGCAACCCAGGCACCGACAGAACGGGAGAGTCTCGTGGAGCAGAACAGCACTGCGGAGCCCGGTGCGGACATACCCGCACCGGCCAGAAGAGCCGAGATGTTCATCAGCCCCGAGCAGGACTCCCGGTTCAGCGGCCCGACGACGGGTAACGAACGCGCCCTGCTCGCGGGCGTCCTGGCGGCCCAGCGCACGACGTTGGAGCTGAAGTGCACGGGCGTGGACGGGGCACTGGCCCGGCGCTCGGTCGAACCGTCCACGCTGTCCCTGCTCGGGCTGGTGAGGCACCTCGCCGATGTGGAACGCCGCTGGTTCCGGCAGGTACTCGCCGGGCAGGACGCGCCGCCCCGCTTCTCCTCGGCCACCGACCCCGACGGGGACTTCGACGGCGCGGCACCCGACGAGGAGACCGTTGCGGCGGCATGGCAGGTCTGGCGCGAGGAAGTGGCCTTCGCCGAGCGGTTCGTCGCCGAAACACCGGACCTCGATGTCTCGGGCGTCGACGCCTGGCGCGGAGAAGTCTCCCTGCGCTGGGTGCTCGTCCACATGGTCGAGGAGTACGCCCGGCACAACGGCCACGCCGACCTGCTCCGCGAGCGGATCGACGGAGCGAGAGGGGTGTAGCGGCAAGGTCGAGCCCCCGCCGCCCGCCCGGGCCGGGCCGGGCACCGGGCGCCCCGTTACAGGACCTCCGAGACCTTGTAGGCAATCCCTCCTTCCACGAGGTAGCCCGACCCCACGCAGACGATGCCGTTGAGCCAGGCGTACTGCTCGGCACCGGTCTCGAAGAGCGGGTTGGTCCGGAAGTAGTAGTCGGCGGGGTCGACGCGGTGCCGCTCGGCGGGATCGGCCATGGCAGCACGCAGCCCGGGCGGCGTGCTCCAGCGACCGCCGTACGTCATGTGCAACAGCGCGCCGTCATGGGTGCGCAGGGTGAGGCGCACGTCCAGGGCCATCGTTCCGTCCGGGGCGAACAGCGCCCAGTCCCCGCCGCCGGGCACCACCTCACCGCGCAGCCTGGGGCCGGAGAACGTACCCCCGGCGGCGCCGAACAGCACCCGCCTGCCGAACGGGCCGCTGCCGATGGGCAGCTGGGGGTCCAGGTCGACGACGATGTCGAAGAGGTGCGAGGTGCGAAGGTCGCCCACATCCCTCACGCGCACGTCCGCTCTCATCGGCCCTCACCTTTCGCGGGTACGGGTCGGACCTCGCCTTTGGCGGATACGGGAAAGAGAGTGCCGCGGACCGCGTCCGTGGAGACACCGGACCCGTCGCACAGTGTCGCGAGGTCGAAGAAGAACTGCTCACTCGCGATGAGGTCGTCCCGGAAGGTGAACCGGATGAACACCGGCAACTCGGCGCGGGTGCCGCCGGGTCGCACACCGAACCGGTCACCCGTCATGGTCAGCCGCGCCGTCCCCCAGCACACCAGCGTGTCCGCGTTGCTCGCGTGGCCGTCCAAGGTGATCTCGTAGTCCGGGAAGGCGGCGAAGAACCGCCGCAACGCCCGCTCGTTCTCGGCCCGCCCCCGGGCCGTCGTGCCGAATGCCGGGGTGTCCAGCACCATCTCGGGGTGGAAGAGCCGGAGGGCGGCGGGGATGTCCTGCCGACTTTTGGCGACGGCCAGCGCATGCGCCAGCTCGACCATGCGTTGTTCCTGCACGGGTGACTCCTTCGGGTCGGGTCGGACGGAGAAAAGCAAAAGCGTCGGGCGGAGGAAGTAAAAGCACGGCCGTTCGCACAGTAGTCTCCGCCGACGTGCACCACAACGGAGTTGGCGACGGGGATGAACGACGTGCGGCGCGGGGAAGCCGGCGTGCGGCGCGGGAGCGCGGCGCGGGGAACCGACGTGCGGCGCGGGGAACCCGGCGTGCGGCGGGGACTCGACGGCGGCGGCGCGCCGACAGCGCCATCCAGCCGCCCACCCGTATGAACCGGCCCTCGCGGCGTCCCGACCGGCTACCCGGACGAGTGAACCATCAGGAGCTCGCCTGGCTGGTCGTCGGAGCCGCCCCTAGGCTCCGTCATGACTGCCAACGCCCGATAAATATGCCGGTATCCGGCGGCAACCCGCGGGCGCCGTTCCGCACCCCTGGTGGATTTCCGTACATGACACTCCTGATGGGCCCGCCCGCGACGAGCGCACCGCCCTCCAGCCGTCTCATCGACGGCCAGGTCCGCCCACGGTCCGTCCTTCCCGGCCGGCAGCGCTGGGAGGTGAGGGCCGTCCGCGGGCGGCCCAACCTCGCCCGGCTGCTGGAGACTTCGCTCCAGGCGACGCCGGGGGTGGACGAGGCGGAGGTCAGCCCGGTCACCGGCCGAGTGCTGCTGTTCCACGACCCCGCGGCGCTGAGTTCCCGCGAGGCGGCGCGGCTGCTGGGTGAGGCGGTGGCGCAGGTGGTCGCACAGCTCGCGGACCACCCCGGCCCCGCAGCGCACCGTACGTCGCGCCGAGCGCCGGGCGGAACATCCAGCGGTACGTCGCACCCGGCGTCCCGGCACACGTCACGCGAAGCCGACCGCGGCGAAGACGCGTCGCGACCGGCTATCGGCGGCTCGCAGCGCTCTTCCGGCGGTGGCGCGGGTGTCGTCGCGGTCGCGGGCGCCGGCGTGGGGGTCACGTTGGCGCTGGGGGTCGGGAAGCATGTGCTGAAGGTGCTGTCCGCTCCGTGGGTGAGCCTCGGTCTCGTCGCCGTGGCGACGACGGCCATCGTCAGACGCGCCTGGCGACGCGCGGACCAGTCCGGAGCCGGCGCCGACTCCGATGCCTCCGACAGCTCCCGGACGCCCTCCCGCGGGCACTTCCTGACGCGCCTCATCGGCTCGCACCGGCGTAAGTTCGGCCTGGCAACCGCGCTGTCCGTGGTCGCCCAGGCAATGGAACTGGGCCTGTTCGCGCTCATCTCCTACACCATCACGGTCCTCGTCGGGGGCGGCAGCGAGTGGCTGTCAGGACTGGGATTCGCCGGGCTGGAAACCCAACTGCCCCTCCTCGCGGGCGCCACGGCGCTGACAGCGGTGGTATCCACCGGGCTGTCGTATCTGGCCACCGCCAACTGGAACAGGCTCGCCCGGCGCATCGAGGGCGATCTGCGGGCGACCACATACGCACACGTCCAACGGCTGTCGACAGCCGACCTGGAGGGGGAACGGACCAACCAGACCGCGCGGGTACTGACCGAGGACATCAGCCAGCTGGGCGACTTCGTCGGACGCACCCTGCACGAGTCGGCGCAGTTGGCGACCTGCTTCACCGTGCTCGCCCCCACCTTCCTGCTGCTGGCCCCGCAGCTGGCCTGGCTCGCGTTCGCGCCGATCCCGCTGGTCGCCTGGCTCTCCTTCCGCTTCCACGAGCGCACGGCCGGCGACCGCGCGGAGTCCGCCGCCACCGGCTCCCGGCTGCACGCCAGGCTGACCGACAACCTCCAGGCCAATGTGATGGTCAAGGCCGCGTGCACCGAGGAGTACGAGGAGCGGCGCGTCGCCGAGCTGTGCGCGGAGGACGGCGCAGCCAACGCCCGCACCGACCGCAGCTCCGCCGTGCAGGCCCAGTTGGTGCGGATGTGCGCCTTCGCCGCGCTGCCCGGCACGATTCTGCTGGGCGGCAAGGCCGTGCTGCGCGGCGAACTGTCGCTGGAGCGCTTCACCCCGCTGCTGGACCTGCCCGCGATGACTCTGTCGCGGCTCAACCGGCTCGGAGACATGACGGACGACTACCGCCGCTCCGCGGACGCGTTCCGGCGTGTCCAGCGGCTGCTGGAGCTGCCCAGGGAGACGGCCGAGGGCAGCAGGGAACTGCCCGCCGAGGGAGTCCGCGGAGAACTCGACCTGCAGAAGGTGACGTTCGCCTACCCCGGCAGGCCGCCGGCCCTGCGCGATCTGTCGCTGCACATCGCCCCCGGCCAGGTCACCGGAATCGTAGGGACGACCGGCGCGGGCAAGACGACCATCGCCAAACTCCTGATGCGCTTCCGGCAGCCGACCGCCGGGCAGGTGCTGCTCGACGGTGTCGATGTGAGCGAGTTGCCGCTGCACGAGCTGCGGGGTGCGATCGGTTACGTATCCCAGGAGCCGTTCATCTTCGACGGGACCATCGCGGAGAACATCCGCTACGGCACCTTCGAGGCCGACGAGCGGCGGGTCGCCGCGGCCGCCCGGGCCGCCGGGGCCGACTCGTTCATCGAGTCCCTGCCCGACGGTTACAAGACCCAGGTCGGCGAACGCGGCGCCGCGCTCTCCGGAGGCCAGAAACAGCGCATCGCCCTGGCCCGTACGTTCCTGGCCGATCCGCCTGTCGTGATCCTCGACGAGGCGACCTCCGCGGTCGACAACGAGACGGAGGCGGCCATTCAGCGCGGGCTGGAAGCCTTCGCCCGCGAGCGGACCCTCGTGGTGATCGCGCACCGGCTGTCCACGATCCGCAACGCCGACACCATCTACGTCCTCGACCGCGGCGGTGTGGTCGCCGAGCGGGGCACTCACACCGAGTTGGTGCAGCGCGGCGGCAGATACGCGAATCTGTGGCGGCTCCAGGCAGGCGACCCCGCGCAGCCCCGGCCGGCCGAGCGGGAGGCCCAGCAGCCGACCTGGCTGCGCGCGCTGCCGAGCTGACGCGACCGGCGGCCGAACCGGCGCATCGGACAGCGGCGCATCGGGCAGCCAAGTCCCCGCATCGGGCGGTCGAGCACGGGAATGCCGAAGCCGGGTGCCGGAGCTGATCGCTCCGGCACCCGGCTTCGGTGTGCGCTGCCCGCGGGCCCCTGGGTCGGTGCTACCGGCCCTCCATGGCGCGGGCCAGCGAGGCAGGACGCATGTCGGTCCACGAACGCTCGACGTAGTCCAGACACGCCTGCCGGGTGTCCTCCGGGTGGGCCACGGTCCAGCCTTCGGGCACCTGGACGGAAGCGGGCCACAGGGAGTGCTGGTTCTCGTCGTTGACGAGGACGAGGAACCGGGCGGTCTCGTCATCGAACGGATTGGTGCTGTTGGTCATTTCATGGACGCTAGCGACCGCTCGGCGCGGTGCACCCGCTGTCGTGGACTTCTCACCCGATCGGGGCGGTCCCGGGGCCGAAGTCTCGGGCAGGGCAGTCGCGTTGCCACGTTGCCGCGTTACCGGAAGTCGGCCACGTGGTCCGTCACCCACTGGCGGTAGGTAAGCGGCGGGCGGCCCAGCAGTTCCGCGCCTCCGGGGACGACCGTCTCCGGGTCGGTCTCCATCGCGGCGTGGGCGTCGAGAATCCCGTCGGCGTACGCAGGGGGCACGCCTCCCGCGAGGAGGTCGGCGCGGGCTTCCGAACGGGAGAGCTTCTCCACGGCGAGAGGGCGGCCGAGGACCTCGGAGACGATGGCGATCTGCTCGGCCTGGGTGAGCAGTTCGGGGCCGGTGAGTTCGGGGGCCTCCCCCAGCAGGTCGTCGGTCAGCAGCGCGCGGACCGCGACGGTGGCGATGTCGGCCTCGTGCACAACCGGGCGGGCCGCCTGGGGGTGGGCCGTGCGGACGGGGCCGCCGGCGCGCACCTGCGGGGCCCACAGCAGGGTGTTGCCGGCGAATCCGCCGGGCCGCAGCAGGGTCCACTCGGCGCCGGAGCCGCGGACCAGCCGCTCCAGGGCCGCGTGGGTGCCGAGGATGTCCTCGGCGAGCTCCGCCTCGTCGTCCTCCGGCACGCCACGGGTCGACAGGTAGACGATACGGCTGGTGTGCGCGGCGAGGGTGGTGACGACCTCGGCCGCCCCGGTGGGGCCGCCGAGGGGCCACACCAGGAAGACGGCCTCGACCTCGCCGGTAAGCGCCGCGGTCAGGCTCGCGGGGTCCGCGAGGTCTCCGCGTACGACATCGACCTGGTCGCCGCGCGCGGCTTCCACGGCGTCCGGCAGTACGGCGGTCGCCGGGTCCCGGACGAGTGCGCGTACGGCGGCTCCCGCCGCCACGAGCTGTGCCGCCACCTGTCCGCCGACCTTGCCTGTCGCTCCGGTTACCAGAATCACGGCTGTGCTCCTTCATGCGCGGGTTGTTGCTGTGGGCCGCGGCCGTCACCGGGGGCGGTGCGCCGCGTGATCACACCCTGCAACTTGAAGTGAGGTTCAAGTCAACTTCGCGGAAGGTGGGACGCGGCCACCCCGATGGGCGCTCCCCCGTTGCCGGGCGCGGGCGGTGCGGCGAGGCTGGGCGCATGATCCCGGCGAACACGACCGGCAAGGGCGGCACGACGGTGGTCTACGGGGCCGACCCGGAGGCGCCGGAGCCGGGACCGCCCGTGCTGGACCTCTACCTCGACATGCGCTGCCCGTACTGCGCCCGGATGGAGAACGCGCTGGGCGGCACGATGCAGCAGCTCGCCGACGACGGGGAGTTCGTGCTGCACTTCCACTTCGGCACGTTCATGGACGACAAGCTGGGCGGGCAGGGCTCGCACCACGCGCTGGCAGCGCTGGGTGCGGCGGCCGATGTGGGGCAGTCCCAGTTACTGACGTATCTGCGCACGCTCTACCGGAACCAGCCGCACGAGGGCCACGACGGGTTCGCCGAGGACCGGATGCTGCTCGGGCTGGCCAACGACGTGCCGGGGCTGCGCCGCCGTTCGTTCGACGAAGCCGTACTGGAGAGGGCGCACCGCAGCTGGGTGACGCATGTGAGCCGCGCCTTCGACGAGAGCGGTGTTGCGGCCACCCCGACGGTGGTCTTCCGGGGACGCCCCGTCGCCGTGCTCGACGGCCAGGGACAGGCCGTGTCGCCCGAGCACTTCACGGCACAGATCCACGACGCGACCGAGTGACAGCCGGCAGCGGGCGACAGCGAGGGAGAGCATGGCCGACGGACAGCAGCTCGACATCTCCGACAACACCGCGGAGAGCCGCTACGAGGCACGGATCGGCGGTGTCCTCGCGGGCGTCACCCAGTACCTCCGCGCCCCCGGCGTGATCGCGGTGACCCACACGGAGGTCGAGCCCGCGTACGAGGGCCGGGGCGTCGGCAGCGCCCTCTCGCACCACATCCTGGAGACGGCGCAGGAGGCGGGCGACAAGGTGGCGCCGATCTGCCCATTCTTCGCGAACTACATTCGCCGGCACCCCGACTATCAGCCCCTCGTCTACGAGAAGCAGACGGAGTGACACCCGGACCCGCGAGGGCTGCGTACCCCGCATTGGGGGCTGCGCTTGCCCACCCTGCGCCCCTGGCGCAGACCTCCCAAGCGCTAAAGCTGTGCCCCGTAAGGGGCGCGGGGAACTGCGCGACAAGCCACAACGTCCCCGCAGCCCGCGGACGGCAGTCAGGGGCACCCCCTAATCCAGCACCGGGATGACATCGGCTCCGTATGCATCGACGACGTCCTCCCTCGCATCGTGCATCGCGTACAGCGCGAACTGGTCCACGCCGAGCCCGGCGAGCTCGCGGAGTCGGTCGACATGGGCCCGCGGGGGACCCAACAGACAGAACCGGTCGACGATGTCGTCGGGCACGAACGCGGTGTCGGGGTTGCCGGCCCGCCCGTGGTGTGCGTAGTCGTAGCCGGCGCGCTCCTTGATGTACGAGGTGAGCGCCGCGGGTACGGCGTCGGAGTGCTCGCCGTACCGCGCGACGAGGTCCGCGACATGGTTGCCGACCATGCCGCCGAACCAGCGGCACTGCTCGCGGGCGTGGGCCAGCGCCGCGGGGGTGTCCTCGCACACATAGGCGGGTGCGGCGACGCAGATGGTGACCTCCGCCGGATCGCGGCCCGCCTGCACCGCGGCCTCCCGGACGGCGCCCACCATCCACGCGGTCAGCAGCGGGTCGGCGAGCTGGAGGATGAAGCCGTCCGCCTCCCGGCCGGCCAGCGCCAGCGCCTTCGGCCCGTAGGCGGCCATCCATACCGGCAGCCGCCCGTCGCGGACCCACGGCAGCCGCAGCGGGGTGCCGTCGACCACGGCCTCGCGGCCCTCGGCCAGATCGCGGACGGCCCGCATGGCCTCCCCCACCCTGGCGAGGGTGGTGGGCGGGCGCCCGGCGACCCGCATCGCCGAGTCGCCGCGCCCGATGCCGCACACGGTGCGGTTGCCGTACATCTCGTTGAGGGTGGCGAACGTGGACGCGGTGACCTCCCAGGAGCGGGTGCCCGGGTTGGTGACCATGGGCCCGACGACCAGCCGTTCGGTCTCGGCGAGGATGCGGCTGTGGATGACGTACGGCTCCTGCCACAGCACCGGCGAGTCGAACGTCCAGCCGTAGCGGAAGCCGTTGCGCTCGGCGCGCCGCATCAGCGCGACGGTCGCGGCGCCGGGTGGATCCGTCTGGGCGACGAGTCCGAAGTCCATGGGCATACCCCTTACAAGTCCACGTTCAGTTGAGAGGCTGTCAGTTGAGAAGCTGGCAGATCCCACGCGGGACGTACTCGCCGTGACCGGCCCGGCCCGCGTAGCTGCCCCGTTCCACGACCGGTTCGCCGCGGGAGAGCACCGTCTCGACGCGTCCGGTGATCCGTTTGCCCTCGTAGGCGGAGTAGTCGACGTTCATGTGGTGGGTCTCGGCCGAGAGGGTCTGTTCGGCGTGCGGGTCGTAGATGACGATGTCCGCGTCCGCGCCGGGCGCCAGGGTGCCCTTCTTCGGGTAGAGCCCGAACATCCGCGCCGGGGTGGCGCAGGCGAGGTCGATCCAGCGGCGTCGGGTGAGGTGCCCGTCGACAACGGCTTGGTGCAGCAGGTCCATCCGGTGCTCGACGCCGGGCATCCCGTTGGGGATCTTGGAGAAGTCGCCCCTGCCGAGCTCCTTCTGGCCGGTGAAGCAGAAGGGGCAGTGGTCGGTGGAGACGACCTGGAGGTCGTCGGTGCGCAGCGCCCGCCACAGCGCTGCCTGGTGCTCGCGGGGCCGCAGCGGGGTGCTGCACACGTATTTGGCGCCGCCGAAGTCGGGTTCGGCGAGGTTGTCGGTGCTCAGATAGAGGTACTGCGGGCAGGTCTCGCCGAAGACGGGCAGGTCCATTCCGCGTGCTGCGGCGAGCTGTTCGACGGCTTCGCTCGCGGAGACGTGTACGACATACAGCGGCGATCCGGCGACCCGGGCCAGCTGGATGGCCCGGTGGGTGGCCTCGGCCTCCAGCAGCGCCTTGCGGACCTCCCCGTGGTGGCGCGGGTCGGTACGGCCTGCGGCGAGGGCCTGTTCGACCAGTACGTCGATGGCGATGCCGTTCTCGGCGTGCATCATCGTCAGCCCGCCGTTGGCCGCGGTGCGCTGCATGGCGCGGAGGATCTGGCCGTCGTCGCTGTAGAAGACGCCCGGGTAGGCCATGAACATCTTGAACGAGGTCACGCCCTCCTCGACCAGGGCGTCCATCTCCTTGAGGGTGCCGTCGTTCACGTCGGAGAGGATCATGTGGAAGGCGTAGTCGACGGCGCACCGGCCGTCCGCCTTGGCGTGCCACTGGTCCAGCCCCTCGCGCAGCGCGTGGCCCTTGGTCTGGACGGCGAAGTCGACGATGGTCGTCGTACCGCCCCAGGCGGCGGCGCGGGTGCCGGTCTCGAAGTCGTCGCTGGAGAAGGTGCCGCCGAACGGGAAGTCCATATGGGTGTGGGCGTCGACGCCGCCCGGGACGACGTATCTGCCGGTGGCGTCCAGGGTGCGGTCGGCGGTGAACGACGCGGCGGCGGCGCTGTTCCGGGCGGCGACGGCGGCGATCCGGCCGTCCTCGACGAGGATGTCGGCCTCCGTCTCGTCGGCGGCGGTGACGACGAGTCCGCCCGTGATCAGGGTCGAGGTCATGCGGTCTGCCCTCCTGCCAGTTCGGACTCGGCGGTACGCAGGGCGCTCTCCAGTACGGCTGCGCCCTCCTCGGCCTCGGCGACGGTCAGTGTGAGCGGCGGCGCGATGCGCAGCACGCCGGCGGTGGAGTGGCCCCCTCCCTTGCCGATGAGGACGCCGCCCTCGCGTGCCGCCTCCAGCACGATCGACGCGGCCTCGGGCGAGGGCTCCTCGGTGCCGGGCAGCACCAGTTCGATGCCGGCCATCAGGCCGCGGCCGCGTACCTCGCGGACGACGCCGAGCCCGGCCGCTGCCGCGCGCAGCCGCTCCAGCAGCAGGCCGCCGACGCGGCGCGCGTTGCCCTGGAGGTCGTGTTCGAGGAGGTAGCCGAGGTTGGCGTTGGCGGCCGCCATGGTGACGGGGCTGCCGCCGAAGGTGGAGATGGAGTTGGCGTCCAGACAGTTCATGATCTCGGCGCGGGCGACGACGCCGCCGACGGACATCCCGTTGCCGATGCCCTTGGCGAAGGTGAGCATGTCGGGCGGCCCGGCGGCGTCGTGTGCCTGCCAGCCCCAGAAATGGTCGCCGGTCCGGCCCCAGCCGGTCTGCACCTCGTCGCTGATCCACAGGATGCCGTGCTGCTGGAGGAGTTCGCGGAAGGCGGCGTAGAGCCCGTCGGGCGGTGAGGTGAAACCGCCGACGCCCTGCACGGGTTCGGCGATCAGCGCGGCGACGTCCGCGCGGGCCTGGCCCAGCATGTCGGCCAGGTCGGTGACGCAGGCGTCGATGAACTCGGCGTCGTCCAGGTGCGCGAAGGGGCCGCGGCTGCGGACGCCGCCGTGTACGTAGAGGGTCTGGAGCGGGGAGAGGGAGGTGGGCGACCAGGAGCGGTTGCCGGTGATGCCGACGGTGGTGAAGGAGCGGCCGTGGTAGCTGTTGCGCATCGCCAGCACCTGGTTGGACCGGCGGTAGGTGGTCGCCAGCAGCAGCGCGGCGTCGTTGGCCTCGGTACCCGATGTGGTGAAGAAGACCCGCGCGTCGGGGATACCGGAGAGCGCGGCAATACGCTCGGCAAGCTCCACCATGGGGCGGTTGAGGTAGAGGGTGGAGGTGTGCAGGACGCGACCGGCCTGCTCGGCGACGGCCTTGGTGACCTCCGGCAGCGCGTGCGCCGTCATGGTGGTGAGGATGCCGCCGAAGAAGTCCAGATAGCGGCGCCCTTCGGCGTCCCAGACGTGCCGGCCCTCGCCGTGTGTGAGCTCCAGCGGCTCGGCGTAGTAGAGGGCCAGCCAGTCGGGGAGTACCGCGCGGTGGCGGGCGTGCAGTTCGCGGTGGACGTCGGTCCTGGTGCCGGACGAGGGATCGGGCCGGGCGCTCACGGCTGCACCAGCCCTTCGTAGGCGTCCGGCCTTCGGTCCCGGTAGAAGGCCCACTGCTGCCTGACTTCCTCGATCATCCCCATGTCCAGGTCGCGGACCAGCAGTTCCTCCTCCTTGTCCGAGGCGACGTCGCCGACGAACTGGCCGCGCGGGTCGACGAAGTAGCTCGTCCCGTAGAAGTCGTTGTCGCCCAGGTCCTCGGTGCCGACGCGGTTGATGGCGGCGATGAAGTACTCGTTGGCGACGGCGGCCGCGGGCTGTTCGAGCTGCCACAGATACGCGGACAGACCGCGCGAGGTCGCCGAGGGGTTGTAGACGAGCTGCGCGCCGTTCAGGCCGAGCGCGCGCCAGCCCTCGGGGAAGTGCCGGTCGTAGCAGATGTAGACGCCGACCTTGCCGACGGCGGTGTCGAACACCGGCCAGCCGAGATTCCCCGGGCGGAAGTAGTACTTCTCCCAGAACCCCTTGACCTGCGGAATGTGGTGTTTGCGGTAGGTGCCCAGCACGGTGCCGTCGGCGTCGATGACGGCGGCGGTGTTGTAGTAGAAGCCGGAGCCGTCGATCTCGAAGACCGGCGAGACGACGACCATCCCCGTCTCCCGCGCCAGCTGCCGCATCCGCTGGGTGGTGGGCCCGTCCGGGACCGGCTCGGCCCAGCGGTAGTGCTCGGGATCCTGGACCTGGCAGAAGTAGGGGGCGTTGAAGACTTCCTGGAAGCCGATGATCCGCGCGCCTCGGCGAGCGGCCTCGCGGGCGTACTCCTCGTGCTTGGCGATCATCGACTCGGTGTCGCCTGTCCAGGTCGCCTGTACCAGCGCGGCACGTACAAGGTCGGGCATGAGCAGCTCCTTCACGAGGATGTTCTCGAGGGCGGCAGCCTGTTCGACACGCGTAGATATACGTGAGGTTGAGACCGTAAGTCCCCTCTGCGCGCCTGACAAGAACCCGTACGGGGCGGCGAGCGGCTCGGCTCTTTACTGGTCCGTAACCTACCGACGGGTTACCTCGGGTAGCCCAACGCGCTTACTCTCCAGTCACTTTCACTCCCACCCCTGGGTCACCCTCGACACCTGGAGCTGCGCATGCGCCCCTCCCCCACCTCAGGGCACGTTCGTACGGCCGCCGTCCTCCTCTCCGGAACGCTCGCCGCCACGGGTCTCGCCGTCGTACCGGCGGCAACGGCGCAGCCCGCCGAGGCAGCGGCAACGGCCGCCCCGGGCGTCGACTTCGTCGACATCGAGGGTGACGGCGGCACCAACCTCAAGGGCAATGTGTTCCTCCCCGAGGGCGCGACGGAGGGCTCGGCCCGCAAGTACCCGCTGATCGTGCTGCCCACCAGCTGGGCCAGCCCGCAGGTCGAGTATTTCGCCCAGGCCAAGAAGCTCGCCGACTCCGGCTATGTGGTGGTCAGTTACAACTCCCGCGGCTTCTGGCAGTCCGGCGGCCACATCGAGACCGCCGGGCCCAAGGATGTCGCCGACGCCTCCCGCGTCATCGACTGGGCGCTGGCCCACACCCCCGCCGACAAGGACCGGATCGGCATGGGCGGCGTCTCCTACGGCGCCGGCATCAGCCTGCTCGCTGCCGGGCACGATCCGCGGATCAAGGCCGTCACCGCGCTCAGCGGCTGGGCCGATCTGATCGGCGCCATCTACAGCGGCCGCACCCAGCACCTCCAGGCAGCCGGGCTGCTCGGCGCCTCGGGCGAGCTCACCGGGCGTCCGAGTCCCGAACTGCGGGAGATCATGAAGAACTTCCTCTCCTCCAACCTGGACAAGGAGGACGAGATGATCGCGTGGGGCAAGAAGCGCTCCCCCACCACCTATCTGGACAAGATCAACGACAACGGCGCCGCCATCATGCTCGGCAACGCCTGGAACGACTCGATCTTCCCGCCCAACCAGTACGCCGACTTCTACGAGAAGCTGCGCGGCCCCAAGCGGCTGGAGTTCCGCCCGGGCGACCACGCCACCGCCGAGGCCACCGGCCTGCTCGGACTGCCCAACGACACCTGGTCGCACGCGCACCGGTGGTTCGACCGCTACCTCAAGGGCAAGCACAACGGCATCGACACCGAAGCCCCCGTACAGCTCAAGTCCCGGTCAAGCGGCGGCTACGAGGGCTACCGGAGCTGGCAGGACGTCCCCTCCGGCAACCGCACCGTGGCACTGGACGGGACGAAGGAACTGGCCACCGGCAAGGACTCCGGCGCCAACGGCGGCACCATCTTCCTCACCGGCATCCTCGACCAGTTCCTCAAACTGCCGCCGGTCGTCTCCGTACCACTGCTGCCCCGCTCCCGCGCCACTGTGTGGCAGTCCGAGCGCTATACGGAGGACACCCAGGTACGCGGCACGCCGAAGCTGCACACCACGGTCACCAGCGACAAGGCGAGCGGCACCTACTACGCCTACCTCTACGACGTCGGCCCCCTCGGCACCGGCAAACTCATCAGCCACGCCCCCCACACCTTCCACAACCGCACCCCGGGCAAGCCGTTCGCCGTGGATCTGGAGCTGTTCTCCACGGCGTACGACGTCCCCAAAGGCCACCGGCTCGCCGTCGTCATCGACACCGTCGACCCGCTGTACGCGGAGTACAACCCGGACGGCGGGCGGCTGGAGTTCACGTCGCCAGAGGGGGATCCCTCCCGGCTGACGGTGCCGACGAATGAGGGCTGAGCGCCCCGTCAGGGGCGCGGGGAACTGCGCGAGCAAGCACAAAGCACCCGCAGCCCGCGAAGAACGAGCAGGGGCAGGCCCTACTCGGAGCCGGCCCGGCGATATACGCGCGGGTTGCCCCCCGGCTCGCGGACGGACGCAACGCGAACCTCGTCGTCGCTGATCGCGCTGATCATCAGCGACGCCGTGGACTCCGTACAGCTCGGCCCCGAAGCGGACCCGACAACCCTGTCGGGTCCGTACAGCAGGGTCTCCCCGTCGGCGCCGCCGAGCGTGTGCTCCCACTCGCAGCTGTCGCCCGCGTACTCGCCCGTCACCCGAAGCGTGGCCGTGCCGACCCGGCCCCGGCGCAGGGTGAGGGTCCGCTCCTCGCCCTGCGGGTTGAGGCCCTTCCACTTGCCGGCCATCCGCGAGGGCACCGGAGTCGCCGGGTCGCCCACCTTCGTGAGCGTCGCCGAGAGGGAGCTGTCCGGGTAGATCCAGGAGAGGGTTCCGTCGGAGCGGAGCTTCAACGTCTGCTCCTTGTACGGGAAGCACGGCTTGGCGGCGGGGTGGCTGTCGGTGATCCGGCTGGTGATCCGCAGCCCCTCGTCGCCCCCGTCGAACGCCACCAGGGTCGCCTCTCCCTCGCACATCATGTCGGCGCGGAGATTGACGGTCCTGGCGACGACCTCGCCCTCCTCGCCCTGCCGGATCTCGAACCGACGGGTGATGGTGGAGCCGTCGGCGTCCTGGACGCCGCCCTGCCAGGCGCCCAGATACCCCTTGGGCAGGGCGCCGCCGGGAGCCGGGCTGCTGATGTCCTTGGGGGACGGCTTCTTGGCCTTGCCGCTCTCGGCCCCGGGCGACGCCTTCGCCCGGGATCCGGGCTGTTCGGCGTCATCGCCGCTCTTGTCGTACACCTGCAGCGCGACGAAGGTGCCGACGCCGGCGACCAGTGCCAGCGCGACGCCGATCGCGCCGAGCACCAGGCCGCGCCGGTGCGGACGTTCGGGGCCCGGCGCCGCGGCCGGACCGTGCAGCGCGTACGCCGGCGGCGGGCCGGGCGGGCCCTGGTGTCCGTACGGTCCTGGCGGGGGCGTCGGCGGGCCGGAGGGCGGGGGGCTCTGCGCCGCGGCATCGGTGATGGTCGCCATGCCGTGCATCTGAGCCTCATCGGGGGCGGGCGGCGGCTGCTCGCCTGTCGCGGCGCCGGACGGCTCGCCGGCCTCCGCTGTGCCGGCGCCCTCCTGCGGGGTCGCGGCTCCCGTGGCCGTCCGGCCCTCGCCGCCGGGGCCCGACGCGGAAGCAGCGCCCCCGGACGCCGCGTCCCCGCCCCCGGACGGCTCCCCCGACGGCGGGGTCTCCGGATCGGCGTCCCGGCCCAGGTGCTCCGCGCCCGGGAGCGAGGGCTCCGCGCCCGGGCGGGGCGGGACCGCGGGGGCCTCCGCCGCGCGGTCCGCGGCGGCCTGCGCGCCGGGGACCTCCGCGTCCAGCAGCCGCGCCGCGTGCCGGCCCAGCTGGGCGACCAGGCCGCCCGGCAGCCAGGGTTCGGCGGCCTCGGAGCCGGACGCGCCAGGGCCGGGCTCGTCCTCCGGGTCCGCCGTCCGCTCCAGGATCTGCGCCAGCCCCGGCCGCTCCGCGACGTCCTTGGCCAGGCATGCGGCGATCAGATCCCGCAGTTCCTCGGGAACGTCGTCGAGATCGGGCTCCTCCTGGGTGATGCGGTACATCTGCACATGCCCGGCGACTCCGGTGCGCTCGAAGGGAGCGCGCCCGGTCGCGGCGAAGGTCAGCACGGAGCCGAGGGAGAAGATGTCGCTGGCCTCGGTCAGCCGGTCGCCGCGTACCTGTTCGGGTGACATGAAGCCGGGCGAGCCGACCACGGCGCCGGTCCGCGTCAGTTGGGCGTCCGCGACGGTCTCCAGCGCGCGGGCGATACCGAAGTCGATGACGCGCGGCCCGTCGATGGTGACCAGGATGTTCGAGGGTTTCACATCGCGGTGGACCAGTCCCGCCTCGTGGATGGTGCCGAGCGCGCGGGCGAGCCGGTTGGCCAGGATCCGCAGGGTGCGTACGGGCAGCGGTTTCTTACGCCCCGCAACGGCCTCGTACAGCGTGATGCCCGGGATGTAGCCGGTGGCGACCCACGGCGGATCGGCCTCCGTGTCCGCGTCCAGCACCGGGGCCGTCCACTCGCCGCCGACCCGGCGCGCGGCGCCGACCTCCTGCTCGAAGCGGCTCCGGAACTCGGCGTCCTCGGACAGCTCCCGACGCACCAGCTTGACCGCGACGGTGCGGCCGCGCGGGGACTGGGCGAGATACACGCTGCCCATCCCGCCCTCGCCGAGCCGACCCAACAGCCGGTAGTCGCCGATGCGTTCAGGGTCGTCCGCGCGCAGGGACTTCATGCCCTCTCCCCCGGTCCATTCGGCCGCCATGGGCCGTCACTCAGCTGATGCAGAGCGATCGTACGGCCTGTGATCAGGCGGCAACCACGGGCGGTAGGGGCCGACCGGCTGCGGTCGGCCCCTTGAGGCTGCTTCGACCGGCGAACTGGCAAGTTTCGCTGCCGAATTCGTACGGTCGAAGTATGCCGGGCAGGGATCGGGACCGTAGCCGGAATTCAGGAACCCGCGCCCCGTCAGGGACGCGGGGAACTGCGCGACCAGGCACAACACGCCCGCAGCCCGCGGACGGCGGGGAGGGGCACCCCCTCACCGCCCTCGGTGCACGCGTGCGGTCAGCCTCCCGTCGGCCGCACAACCATCGCCGAGCCGCCGCCGCGGCGCTCCGGCTCGGCCGCGGCGCGCCAGCGCCCGTCTCCCAGCCGTTGCACACCGGTCGCGGCGCCGATCTCCGGGTTCTGCTTGAACGAGTGCCCCAGCCCCTCCAGTTGGCCCCGCACCGGGTCGTTCATCAGCTTCGGTTCGGCCTCGGTCTGGGCGGCGTTGCGCTGGCTGGCGCGGGGCGCGGCGATGGCGTCGAGGAGCGGCATCCCTCGGTCGAGGTGGTTGGTGAGGGTCTGGAGCACGGTCGTGATGATCGTCGAGCCGCCCGGCGAGCCCAGGGCGAGCACCGGCTTGCCGTGCTGGAGGACGACGGTCGGCGACATCGAGGAGCGCGGACGCTTCGCGGGCCCCGGCAGGTTCGGGTCGTGGACGCCGGGGGTGACGGGCACGAAGGAGAAGTCGGTCAGCTCGTTGTTGAGCAGGAAACCGCGGCCGGGGACGGTGATGCCGCTGCCGCCCGTCTGCTCGATGGTGAGGGTGTACGCGGCGACGTTGCCCCACTTGTCGGCGACGGTCAGATGGGTGGTGTCCCGCCCCTCGTAGGGAGTGGGGGCCGCCTGGTCGGCGTCGCCGCGGTCGCACTCCTCGGGGTCGCGCGGATCGCCGGGCGCCACCGGGCTCTTCAGGGCCTTGCCGTCGTCGATCAGGCACTCGCGGGAGTCCGCGAACTTCTGCGAGGTCAGCCCCTCGGTCGGCACGTCCTCGTGCGCCGGGTCACCCACCCAGCGGCCCCGGTCGGCGAAGGCGATCCGGCTGGCTTCCAGATAGCGGTGCAGATACGCCTTCTTGCTGAGGGAGCCCAGGTCGCTGCGTTCGAGGATGTTGAGTGCTTCGGCAACGGTGGTGCCGCCGGAGGACGAGGGCGCCATGCCGTATACGTCCAGGCCCCGGTAGCTGGTGCGGGTCGGCTGCTGGGACAGCGTCTTGTACGCGCGCAGGTCCCGCACGGTCATGTCGCCGGGCCTGACCTTGCGGTCGCTGCCCTTCGCCACGGGGGGTTTGCGCACCGTCCGTACGACGTCGCGGCCCAGCTCGCCGCGGTAGAGGGCCTTGCTGCCCTTGCGGGAGAGCTCCTTGTATGTGCGGGCGAGATCGGGGTTCTTGAGTGTGGTGCCGACCTTGGGCAGCTTGCCGCCCGGCAGGAACAGGTCCACCGTCGCGGGGAAGGCACGGAAGCGGTCCTCGTTCTCCGCCGTCTGCTTGCGGAAGGTCTCATCGACCGTGAAGCCGTGCTGGGCCAGCCTGGTGGCGGGCCGCAGGTTTTCGGCGAGCGACTTTTTACCGTAGGCGCGGAGGGCTCTCTCCCAGGTGGCGGGGGTGCCCGGGGTGCCAACGGCGAGGCCGCTGGTGACGGCTTCGGCGAACGGGATGGGTTTGCCGTCCTCCGTGAACAGGTGCTTGTCGGCGCTGCGGGGAGCCGTCTCCCGGCCGTCGATGGTGTGCACCTTGCGGCTGGCCGCGTCGTAGTACACGAGGTATCCGCCGCCGCCGACGCCCGCCGAGTACGGCTCGGTCACGCCGAGGGCCGCGGCCGTCGCCACGGCCGCGTCGGCGGCTGTGCCACCCTTCTTGAGCACTTCGAGGCCCGCGGCGGACGCGTCGGCGTCCACACTGGAGACGGCGCCGCCGTAGCCGGTGGCCACCGGGGACTTGGCGGGAGTGCTCCCCCGCTCCGCGGGCTCCTGGCCCGCTTCTGCCGGTACGGCTCCCATGAGTCCCGCCACCACTGCCCCGGTGCCGAGCACGGCGATGACACTCCGCGCAGTGCGGCCCCGCCGAGAGGATGCGCCCCTCATGGCGCCCCCGTCGCCCACGCCGGTGAACGACCGCCGGCCACCGCCGTCGCACGACCCGCCGTTGCGGAGGAAGATGGGGTTACGGCGCCAACCCGCCGCCCTCTTCCCCGCGGTGCTCGAAGACGGGTCCTCCGGGGTCGGAGGGGAACTTTCGGGAGAGGGCGTCATGCGGGTGCCTCCTTCGGGCGTGCTACGCGGGACAACGCGTGATCCGCGCAGCGTAATGCGGTGGACGTGGATACGTCAGCACTCTGCAGCGGCAGGGGGTGCGGTCACCCGGTCGGACCGGGCCGCCCGCAAGGGCCTACGCTGCGGCGGCATGGACGAGAACCTGCGGGAGATCGTGCTCGGCCTGGTCGCCGCCGCGATCACGGCATCGGCGGGCTGGCTGGCCCGCACCTCCTTGTGGCGCCGCAAACTCCGCCGCAGGCAGCGGTTCTTCGGGATGCCGGAGAACTCCTCGTGCCTGCTGGTGGTCCCCAAGGACCCCGGCATCAGCGAATGGTCGGTGGCCCCGAACGATGTGTTCGCGCTGCTGGAACTGTCCGCGCTCATCAAGGAGTGCGGAGCCAGGGCTGATGTCGTCGCGCACGACGCCGCGCGGCAGGGGTTCGGCGAACGCACCGAGTTCTGCCTGGGCGGGCCGGCCTCCAACCGGCGGATGGCCGCGCATCTGGGTTCGCTGCTGCCGGGGTTCTCGGTGATCGCGGACGGGCAGCGCCCCGTCGACTTCACCGTCGGCGGTGAGCGGTACCGGGCGGAGAAGGGGGCCGTCGAGCATGTGCTGCTGGCGCGGCTGACCGGCGGCCAGGACCGGGCCGAAGCGCGCCCGGTCTTTCTGATCTGCGGGCAACGGTCCATCACCAACCAGGCCGCCACCCGCTACCTGGTACGGCACCATGTGCGGCTGGCCCGGCAGTACGGGCGGAACGGGGAGTTCTGCCTGCTGCTGAAGGTCGTCAACTCGGAGGCGTACGGGCCCGATGTGGTGGAGCTCGTCGCCGATGTGACCCGCGCGGCGACGACCACCCCGGCGTGAGCGCGGCGCTCTCACATGCGGGTGCCCGGCATGGTCGGAGCTGCTTCGGCCGGGCCTACGGAGACGGCTTCGTTCTTGACGTTGCGGCGCTCGCGCCGGGCGACCCAGTTGGCGAACCACGACAGCAGCATGCACAGTCCGATATAGATCGCCGAGATGACGATCACGATGGGGATGAACGGCATCGTGTAGTCCATGTTGATGGCGATCAGCCGCCCCGCGTGCAGGAACTCCTCATAGGTGATCAGAAAGCCGAGCGAGGTGTCCTTGAGGGCGACGACGAGCTGGCTGATGATCGTCGGCAGCATGGCCCGCACCGCCTGCGGCACCAGCACATACGTCATGACCTGGGTCTTTCGCATGCCGAGCGCGTAGGCGGCCTCCCGCTGGCCGCGGTCGACGGAGAGCACGCCGGAGCGGAAGACCTCGGCGAGTACGGAGCCGTTGTAGAGGGTCAGCCCGGTCACCAGCGCGGGCAGCGGCTGGACCTCCAGGGCGACGAAGACGAAGAAGATCATGACCAGCACGGGCATGGCCCGGAAGAACTCGACCACCAGGGTGCTGGCCCACCGCAGCAGCCGGTGCTCCGACAGCCGTCCGGCGGCCAGCACCGCACCCAGGGCCAGGGCCAGCACGGCGGCGAGCGCGAACGCCTTCAGGGTGTTGCCGAGGCCGCGCAGCAGCAGCTCCTGGACGCCCACGTAGCCGAACGGGCGCCATTTGACGTACGAGAACTGCCCGGTGTCGACAAGGAGATGAATCACCCACGCCACCAGCGCCAGCAGGGCGAGGCTCGCGGCGATTCCGTAGGCCAGGTGCCGGGCCCGCGCCTTGGGTCCCGGGATGTCGTAGAGCGCCGATGACGCACCCTGCGGAGCACGCGGCGAGCGCTTCGGGCTGACGGTTGTGAGGCTCATCGGGCCACCCCCCAGCGCCGCTCCATCGCGTGGAAGAGGGCGCTGATCGCCAGCGTCAGGACCAGATAGCCCAGCGCGATCCATACGAAGCCCCAGATCACGCTGTAGCCCTTCTCGCTGAGCGTCTTGTAGGTGCTCAGCAGTTCGACGACGCTGAAGGAGCCGGCGATCGCCGAGTTCTTGGCGAGCGCGATCAGGGTGGAGCCGATCGGCGCGATGACGCTGCGGAACGCCTGCGGCAGCACCACCGCGCCCAGCGTCTGGCCGAAGGTCATCCCCAGGCTGCGCGCGGCCTCCCCCTGGCCGACCGGCACGGTGTTGATGCCCGAGCGCACCGCCTCGCAGATGAACGCCGAGGTGTAGCAGCCCAGCGCCAGCACCGCGAAAAGTTCGAACGGCAGCGCGACCCCGAAGCGCGGCAACCCCAGCAGCATCGCGAAGAACAGCAGGACCAGCGGGGTGTTGCGCAGCACCGTCACCCATGTGCTGCCCACCACGCGCAGGGCCCGTACCGGCGCCACCCGGAACCCCGCCATCAGCACGCCCACCGCGAGCGCCAGCAGGGAGGAGTAGACGGTCAGCCGTACGGTGCCCCAGAAGCCCTCCGTGTAGAGGGAGAAGTTGTCTGTCAGTACGTCCATGGAGCCGTTCGCGTTCCTCTCAGCTCGGCAAATCGGCAACTCGGCAGCTCGGGAAAATCGGCGGCTCGTCGGCTCGGCAGCAGTTCGTTCAGCGCGTCAGCGCCGGGTCGACGCGGGGCGGCTTCGGGGCCGGGCGGCCGGAGAGGCCGAGGGTGGCGTCGTAGGCCCGCTTCCAGTCGCCGTTCTTCTCGCGTGCGGTGAGCGCGTCGTCCAGCGCCTCGGCCAGGGCGCGGTCCGCGCGGGGCACGCCGATGCCGTACGGCTCCTCGGAGAACGCCTTGCCGACGACCTTCAGCTGTCCGGGGTCCTTGGCCGCGTAGCCCAGCAGGATGGTGTCGTCCGTGGTGACCGCGTCGACCTGGCGGTTGAGGAGGTTGTCGACGCAGATGGCGTAGCTGTCGTAGGCGACCGCCTCGGCGCGCGGGTAGTCCGCCTGGATGCGCTGGAGCGGGGTCGATCCGACGGCCGAGCAGATCTTTCTGCCCGCCATGTCCTGCGGCCCCCTCAGCCGCTTCTCGTCCTTGCGCACCAGCAGCCGCTGTCCGGCGATGTAGTAGGGCCCGGCGAAGCCGACCAGCTTCTTGCGGCCAGGGTTGATGGTGTAGGTGCCGACGTAGTAGTCGATCTGGCCGTTCTGCAGGGAGGTTTCCCGGTTGGCGGAGGCGATGGCCTTGTACACGATCTGCTTGTCCGGGTCGAAGCCGAGCGAGGCGGCCATCATCTTGGCGATCTCCACGTCGAACCCGGTGTACTCGCCGGTGGCCGGGTTCTTCTCGCCCATGCCCGGCTGGTCCTCCTTGACGCCGACGGTCAGCTTTCCGCGCCGGTGGGCGCTCTGCCAGGTGGGCGAGGAGGGGAGGGAGAAGCCCTTGTCGACCGCGTAGTGCGGCAGCTTCCCCGGCTGCGGGCCGCGCGCGGGCGGGCTGCCGGAAGCCCCGCACGCGGTGCCGGCCAGCAGGAGCGCGGCGACCAGGCCACGGCCCAGCAGGGCCCTGATGCCCGAAGGGACGGTGCCGTTCGATGAGGTGGGACGGCTCGACGGAGCAGGCGTACGCACGACCGGGCCCCCTCTCAGTGCTTGAGGATCTTGGAGAGGAAGTCCTTGGCGCGCTCGCTGCGGGGCGCGGTGAAGAACTCCTCGGGGGTGCGGTCCTCGACGACCCGGCCGTCGGCCATGAACACCACACGGTTGGCCGCCGAGCGGGCGAAGCCCATCTCGTGGGTGACGACGACCATCGTCATGCCCTCCCGGGCGAGCTGCTGCATGACCTCCAGCACCTCGCTGATCATCTCCGGGTCCAGCGCGGAGGTCGGCTCGTCGAAGAGCAGCGCCTGCGGGTCCATGGCCAGGGCACGCGCGATGGCCACCCGCTGCTGCTGGCCGCCGGAGAGCTGCGCCGGGTACTTCTGCGCGTGCTCGACGAGACCGACCCTGCGCAGCAGCTCCTGGGCCCGCGCGTGGGCCTCCTCCTTCTTCTTGCCGCGCACCTTGATGGGCGCGAGCGCCACATTGGCCAGCACGGTCTTGTGCGCGAAGAGGTTGAAGGACTGGAAGACCATGCCGACTTCGCTGCGCAGCCTGGCCAGCTCCCGGCCCTCCGCCGGGAGGGGCTGCCCTGCCAGGGTGATGGTGCCGGACCCGATCGTCTCCAGCCGGTTGATGGTGCGGCACAGCGTCGACTTGCCGGAGCCCGAGGGGCCGATGACGACGACGACCTCACCGCGGCCCACGGTGAGGTCGATGTCCCTGAGGACGTGCAGCGTGCCGTAGTGCTTGTTGACTCCGCGCAGCTCGATCAGCGGTTCCGTAGGCAGCGATTCCACAGACGGCGATTCCATAGGATGTGGAAACTATCGGGCCGAATGGGTCACTACCGGGATGACACGCAGCAACGGATGGCACGCGGCAAGGTGAGCACGGGCGGCGTCTTCCCGTCAGTCCTCGCTGACCTCCGCGTACGCCTGGGACAGTTCAGGCGAGCCCGTCTCGGCCCAGGCACTGCCCTCCTCCAGCACATCCACCTCCCGCCCGGACGGCAGCTGGACCACCGGCTGTCTGTCCGGCCACAGCACCCACCGGGCCCCGGGTACGGCCCGCACCA
This sequence comes from Streptomyces sp. CA-250714, assembly GCF_050936705.1. NCBI lineage: Bacteria > Bacillati > Actinomycetota > Actinomycetes > Kitasatosporales > Streptomycetaceae > Streptomyces > Streptomyces sp. CA-250714. Next base: position 1,737,925 of record NZ_JBNJMI010000001.1, read on the forward strand.
TCACGGTTCCCAGATACAGCCCTGCGTCGGTACCGAGCCATGGAGTGACCTCGGGGTCCTCGCGCCAGTGCGGCAGCAGTTGGTCCAGCGCGGCCAAGGACTCCACGGAGTCGTCGAGTTCGACACCGGCGGCCCGCGCGTGCTCGCGCAGCAGCTCGCATTCGGAGAGGAGCTGCGTCGCGCTCCCCGGATCGTCCGACAGCTGATCGGTCGATGCGGCCGCCGCCCCTTCGGCATCCGGGTGGGGCTTGCGCCAGTTGTCCAGAAAGGGGAAGTCCATGTCATCAGCGTGGCATTCCCACGCCCCTGGGCACCATAGGCGCGCTGTGCGAGGAGCCCGCCCGGTTTGAGCTGCCGGACACCTTGACGACGCGTCAGGGCCTCCCTAACTTCACCCCGCCTCGGTGGAATCCGGGGTGCACACAACGCTGTAGGAGTCCATCGAGAGGGCATCACGTGCGCAGACGTACCTGGATCAGATCCCTCACCATCCTGGTGGCCGCCGTATCCGTCGCACCGACACTGTCGGCGACCGCCACCGCGCAGGACCGTACGCAGCAGACAGCACAGTCGGTCGCCCCCGCCGAGCGGGCGCTCCCCCTGGAACGGCTCTACGACAACCGCGCCGTCAGCGACGACGCCAGGCCCGACGCCGCCGACTTCGACGGCGCGGGCCGCTCCCTCTCCGCACAGGACCTCAAGGCCGCGGGCTGGGACCCCGGAACCCGGCTCGACCTGGACGCGGCACCATTGCGCCGGCCCGACCGGGCGCCGGGCCGGCCGGACAACGTGGTCGCCGACGGACAGCATGTGCAGGTCGGCGGGCGCGGCAACGCCCTCTCCTTCCTGGTCGCCGCCACCTCACCGCACGGCCCCGGCGACGCCGCCGGCGGCACGGGCACCGTGCGCTACCGGGACGGCTCCCACAGCACCTACACCCTCACCGCGGGCGACTGGCGCGGTGGCCCGCTCGCCACCAAGGCCGTCGCCCTCCCTCACCTCAACACCCGGCAGGGCGACCAGTTGGCCGAGAAGGCGCGGCTGTACGCGGTCACCGTGCCGCTCGAACGCGGCCGCGACGTCAGCTCCGTCACGCTGCCGCGGGACCCCGGCGCCGACGCCGACCTGCACGTCTTCGATATCGCCGTACGTCCCGAGACCACCGGCTGGACCGGCAGCTGGTCCGCCAGCACCGGCGGCTACACCGGGACCGGACAGTGGCGGGATCAGACGCTGCGGCTCGTCGTGCACACCTCCGCCGGGGGTCCGCGGGCCCGGATCCGGCTGGAGAACACCTTCGCCGGCACTCCGGTGCGGATCGGCCACGCCTCCATCGCCGTGCAGAAGGACGGCGCAGCGGCGCACCGGCGCCCGACGCCGCTGACCTTCGACGGGGGGCAGGCCGGAACCCGCATCCCCGCGGGGGCCCGGGCCGTCAGCGACCCGGTCGGCTTCGATGTGCCCTCCGACACCAATTTGCTGGTCAGCATCCATCTGCCGGACCCGGTCCCGGCCGCGCCCGTGCACAGCAAGTCGCAGCAGCGCTCGTATCTGAGCGAGGGCGGCAGTGGTGACCGCACGGGTGAGGCGGACGGTGCCGCCTTCACCCGCTCCCTGACGACGTGGCCGTTCCTGACCGGCGTCGACGTCAAGGGCGGCCCCGGCTCCGTCGTCGCACTCGGTGACTCCATCACGGACGGCGACCACTCCACCCCGGACGCCAACCGGCGCTGGCCCAACGTGCTGGCCGGCCGGCTGCTGGCGCAGAGCGACGTACCGCGGTTCGGAGTCCTCAACCACGGCATCTCCGCCAACCGCATCGTCACCGACCGCTACCCCGGCGACGGCGTCAGCACCGATACGGCGGGCGTCAGCGCCCAGCACCGTCTCGAACGGGACGTCCTCGCCCAGACCAACGCCCGGACGGTGGTGCTCTTCGAGGGCATCAACGATGTGCGGTGGGGCGCCTCGGCCGAGGCGGTCATCGCCGGGATGAAGGCCATCTCCGCACGGGCCGAGGAGCGCGGGATGCGGGTCCTCGCGGCGACGATCACACCGTGCGAGGGCTACCACGACTGCACGGCCGAGGTCGATGCGAAGCGTACGAAGATCAACGCCTTCGTACGGGAGAACGGCGGACACTTCGACGCCGTGCTGGACTTCGACAAGGTCGTGCGGGATCCGGCGCACCCCGCGCGGATGCTGCCGAAGTACGACTCAGGGGACCATCTGCACCCCGGTGACGCGGGATTGCGGGCCCTGGGCGAGTCGATCGAGCTGCGGCAGCTCGCGGGCTGAGCCGCTCCCGCCCACCTGCCCCTGGGGAAGGGACAGGTGGGCGGGAGGGCTTCCTCAGAGCTCCAGGTCCACGACCACCGGGGCGTGGTCGGAGGCGCCCTTGCCCTTGCGGGCCTCGCGGTCGACGTAGGCGTCCGACACCGCGGTGGTGAACGCCTCGTTTCCGTAGACGAGATCGATCCGCATGCCCCGGTTCTTGGGGAAGCACAGCTGCCGGTAGTCCCAGTAGGTGAACGGCACGTCGTACTTCAGCGGGCGGGGGTAGACGTCCGACACCCCGGCGGCCTCCAGCGCGGCCAGCGCCTCCCGTTCGCGGGAGGTCACATGGGTGGAGCCCGCGAACTCCGCGATGTCGTGGACGTCACGGTCGGTCGGCGCGATGTTGAAGTCGCCGAGCGCGGCGAACGGCATCGCCGCGGTGGAGAACTTCTCCGCGGCGTCCCGCAGCGCCGCCAGCCACTCCAGCTTGTACTCGTAGTGCGGGTGGCCCACCTCACGCCCGTTGGGCACATACAGCGACCACACCCGGACCCCGCCGCAGGTGGCGGCCGCCGCGCGGGCCTCGATGACGCCCTCCCAGGCGGGCGCGCCCGGCAGGCTGAGGGCAGGGTCCTCGATGCCCACGCGGGAGAGGACGGCGACACCGTTCCAGCGGCCCTGCGCGCTGACGACCGACTCGTACCCGAGCGCACGCAGCTCCTGCTGCGGGAAGGCGTCGTCGGACACCTTCAGCTCCTGCAAGCAGAGCACGTCGGGCTGGGCGGATTCCAGCCACTGTGTCAGGCGGGGCAGCCGGGCTGTTATCGAGTTGACGTTCCAGGTGGCAATACGCATGCAGACTCCGTCGGGGGTCACGGGGGTCGTCCCCCGGGAGCATGCAGGCTACCGCGCCAGTCCGACACGCTCCCCCGGCTGGAGGTGGTTGTGCGCCGCGCCACCCGTTCCGGGACCGGCCTGGCCCAGCATCCGGTTCAGCACGGCGAGGCCGTTGTCGTTGAGGAGCCCGTCGTGGATGTCGTAGACCTGCGCCGGGCTGACGGCGCGCACATAGTCGAGGACCTCGGAGAACTTGTTCCACGGGGCGTGCATCGGCAGCAGCAGCGTCTTGACCGGGCGCTCGGGGATGGTGAGGGCGTCGCCCGGGTGGAAGACCAGTCCGTCGACGACGAAGCCGATGTTGGTGATGCGCGGGATGTCGGGGTGGATGACCGCGTGCAGCTCGCCGTGCACCTCGATCTCGAAGCCCGCCGCCTCGAAGGTGTCACCGTGCCCGACGGTGTGGACGCGGCCGGGGAAGGCCCCGGAGATCTGTTCGGCGACGCTGCGCAGCGTCCAGATCCGGGCCTCGGGGTTGGCCTCCATGGCGGCGCGCAGCCGCAGCTCGTCGAAGTGGTCGGGGTGCTCGTGGGTGACCAGCAGCACGTCCGCGCCCAGCGCGGCCTCCGGCTCGCTGAAGCCGCCGGGGTCGATGACGAGGGTGCGGCCGCCCTTCTCCAGGCGGACGCAGGAGTGCCCCTTCTTGGTGAGCTTCAGCGGGGTGTCGTTCGCGTCAGTTCCCATGAGGCTCATTCTCCTCTTCGGCCTGCTTGCGGTCCTCCGGAGTGGTCTCTTCCCGGATCACGCGCTGGGCGACGGCGAAGGCCGCGTTGGCCGCGGGCACCCCGCAGTAGACAGCGGTCTGGAGCAGCACTTCCTTGATCTCGTCCGGGGTCAGCCCGTTGCGCAGCGCGGCCCGGACATGGAACGTCAGCTCGTCGTAGTGGCCGCCGGCCACCAGCGCGGTCAGCGTGATCACCGAGCGGGTGCGCCGGTCGATGCCGGTGCGGGTCCACATCTCGCCCCAGGCGTACCGGGTGATGAAGTTCTGGAAGTCCTCGGTGAAGTCGTCGGTCTCCTCCAGGGAGCGGTCGACGTGCGCGTCGCCGAGCACTTCGCGGCGCACCTTCATGCCCGCTTCGTAGGCGTCGGTGCGCAGCGCGGCCCCCTCGCCGGACTCCAGTTCGGCGACGGCGGAGGCCTGCTGCGGGACGGGGCTGATCACGGGGGCCGGGGCCGGGGGGCCGGCGGCCGACTCCTGCCAGGTGGTGGTGAAGTGCCGGATGAGCAGATCGGTGACGGCGCCGGGCTGCTCGACGGGCGTCAGATGCGAGGCGCCGGGCACGATGGCCAGCCGCGCGTCCGGGATGCCGGCGACCAGTGCGCGGGCCTCGGCGGGCGGGGTGACCTCGTCCTCGGCGCCGGCGACGACCAGGGTGCCCACCCCTATCCGGCCCAGCGACTCCCGTACGTCGAAGGAGGCCAGCGCCTCGCAGGCGGCGATGTAGCAGCCGGGGTCGGTGGTGCGGACCATCTGCACCGCCCATTCGACGATGGCGGGCTGCGCGGCGGCGAAGCCGGGCGTGAACCAGCGTTCGGGGGTGGTGCGGGCGATCGGGTCGAGCCCGTTGGTACGGATGACGACCCCGCGCTGCCGCCAGCTGTCGGGGGTGGCGAACCGCGGCGAGGAGGAGATCAGCGCGAGCGAGGTGACGCGCTGCGGAGCACGCAGGGCCAGCTGGATGCCGATGGCGCCGCCGAGGGAGCAGCCCACGTAGCCGAACCGTTCGACGCCCAGCCGGTCGAGGGTGGCCAGCAGCCGCTCGGCGAAGGCGTCAGCGGAGTCGGCGGAGTAGGCCGGTGAGCCGCCGTGTCCCGGCAGGTCGAACCGGAGGACCCGCCAGTTGCGGGTCAGCTCGGGGATCTGCCGGTCCCACATGTGCCAGGTGGTACCGAGGGCGGGGCCGAGCACGAGTACGGGCGCGTTGTCGGGTCCGTCGGTCCGGTGCTGGAGCGTCTGGGCGGGGGTCACCGTGCTTCACCTCGGGCAGGCGTTCGGGACAGGGAGGGGGTGGGGCGGCCGTTACTCACGCGTTCACGCTATCGAGCGGTGTGCGGGCCGTACCGCGCGGGGGCGCCCGCGCGGTGCAGGCTTTGTGCAGTCGTGCGGACGGTGTGGAGAAACCGTGTGGGACTCAGAACTCGGTGGTGGAGACGACGTAGACGCGGGGCCTGCTCTTGTACGTCGTGTCCACGGTGACCCACAGGTCGGGCTTGCTCTTGGGCTGCTCGATCCGGGTGCTCCGGTAGTGGCTCCTGGGCTCGTCGAAGCGCCAGCCGACCTCGCGGGCCTGTTTGCCGCTGATGGCGACCTCGCCCTTCTCCAGCTCGGAGGTACGGGTGCCGATGTCGCCGAGGAATTCCTTGAGCCGCTCGGGGCTGGTGCGGAACTGCACCCACATCGTGCTCTTCTGCCACGCGTTCGCCTCGTAGAAGGCCACCCGGGTCGCGGAGACCGGCACCGGCACGTTGTAGATCCGCTGGCTGGCCTTGGGGGGCCGGGCGTAGGTGAGGCTCGTGGCTGCGGCGGCGCGCTCCTTGTCCTTGCCGCTGGCACGGCTCTGGAACGCGGACTGCACCAGATAGCCGCTCGGCAGCGCGATGAGCAGCACCACGATCGCCAGTACGGCGAGGCGGTGGCGCGGCCGGTGCGGGGGGCGCTCTCCCTGGGCTTTCGGCCGGGAGGGGCCACCGGGCCCGGCGGGTTCGTGGGGGCGGGGGCTGTCTTCCGTGTGCGGCATGGCGCTGGGCATCTCAGAGGGTGTGTGTGGATGTCGTCACGGCGGCCGTCGCGGCCCTGGTCACTGGCCGACGGCCCGGCGCAGATTGTCCGCCGCCCGCTCGTAGCGCTCGTAGCGCTCCAGCCGGCGGCGGTTGGCCCGCCGGAAGCGGCGGGCGACCAGCCGGGCGAGGTCCGCGGCACCGACCATACCGGCCTCGGGGCCCAGCTGTGCCTTCACGATACGGGCCTCGGGGCGGTAGCCGCGCCCCGTCAGCTGGCGCCGGAACGCCTCTCTGGCGGGGTCGATCAGCAGCTCGTCGGCCGCGCTGACCCCACCGCCGATCACGAAGCAGGACGGGTCGAGGGCCGCGGCGAGGTTGGCCAGGCCGACCCCCAGCCAGGAGCCGACCTCGTGGAACAGCTCCGTGCACATGGCGTCGCCGGAGCGGGCGAGCTCCGTGATGAGCGGGCCCGTGATGTCGCCGACCTGGCCGCCGACGCGGTCGATGATGCCGTAGGCGACGGGTGACTCGGCGGCGGCCAGCTCGCGGGCCTCCCGCACCAGCGCGTTCCCCGAGCTGTACTGCTCCCAGCACCCTCTGTTGCCGCAGGGGCACCGGTGACCGCCGGGCACCACCTGCATATGGCCGAACTCGCCCGCCACCCCGTACTTGCCGCGCTTGACCCGGCCGTCCTCCAGGATGGCCCCGCCGATTCCGGTGCCCAGCGTGATCATCACCAGGTGGTCCTCGCCGCGCCCCGCACCGAACCGCCACTCGCCCCAGGCCGCGGTGTTCGCGTCGTTGTCGACCATCACCGGGACGGCCAGCCGGGCGGTGAGCGCGTCCTTGAGGGGTTCGTCACGCCAGGCGAGGTGCGGCGCGAACAGCACCCGGGAGCGGTCCGCGTCGATCCAGCCGGCCGCGCCGATGCCGACGGCGTGCACGTCGTGCCGGTCCGACAGGTCGAGGACCAGCTCGGCGATGGTGTCCTCGACCACCTTCGGGCTCTTGGACTTCTCCGGCGTCTCGGCGCGGACCTTCTCCAGAATCGTTCCGTCGGCATCGACGACACCCGCCATGACCTTGGTGCCGCCGATGTCGATGCCCACCGTGGGAACGCGGGGAGCCGACAGATGCGAGCGCCGCTCGCGGGTGCTGACGGCCCTCAGGACGCTGGGGCTGGGGCCCGTCCGCCGTCGGTGGACCCGGTCTGCTCGCTGAAAGCTGTCCGCGTTCAAGAGTGGTCGTCTCTCTGGGAGGGGTCCTACGGGCGCGCCCGATTCTGCCAGGGATCAACCGTACGTCGTCCGGCGCACAGGCGCTGGGGGTCGGCCCTCATTGCCCGCTCATCCCTCAGCCGCCTCTGCGCCCTCCGCCGACCCGCCCCTCAGCCCCGCTCCAGCTCGTGGCTGAGCTCGTCCAGCTCCGAGCCGCCTGCCATCTGCCGCACCAGCTCTTCCAGCTCCAGCTCGGACTTCTCGTAGGCCCCGGCCATCGCGCCCCGCTTGAGCAGCACGAACCGGTCCCCGACCAGATAGGCGTGGTGCGGGTTGTGGGTGATCAGTACGACACCCAGCCCGGCGTCCCGCGCGGCCGCGACGTACTTGAGCACGACGCCGCTCTGCTTGACGCCGAGCGCGGCCGTCGGCTCGTCCAGCACCAGCACCTTCGCCCCGAAGTGCACGGCGCGCGCGATGGCGACGGACTGCCGCTCACCGCCCGAGAGCGTGCCGATCGGCTGGTCGACGTCGCGCAGGTCGATCCCCATCCGCAGCAGCTCGCTGTGCGTGGTGCGCCGCATCTGCTGTACGTCGAGACGGCGCAGCGGCCCGCGGCCCACGGTCGGCTCGGAGCCGAGGAAGAAGTTCCGCCACACGGGCATCAGCGGCACGACGGCGAGGTCCTGGTAGACGGTGGCGATACCGCGGTCCAGCGCCTCGCGTGGGGAGGCGAGGCGGGTCTCCTCGCCCTGGATGCGGAAGGTGCCGCCGTCGTGCTGGTGCAGCCCCGAGATGATCTTGATGAGGGTGGACTTGCCCGCACCGTTGTCACCGAGCACGCAAGTGATCTCGCCGGGGCGCACCTGGAGGGAGATGCCCTCCAGAGCGCGGATGTTGCCGTAGAACTTGCTGACGTCGCTCAGCTCGACGAGGGCCCCGGCGTCCGCCGGCTGCTCGGTGCTCGTCCCGGCGCTCGTCCCCGTATTCGTCCCGCTCATCGGGTCGCCTCCGCCCGCTTCCGTATCCATGCGTTCAGCAGCGTCGCGAGCAGCAGCATCGCGCCGAGGAAGAACTTGAACCAGTCCGGGTCCCACTGCGCGTAGATGATGCCCTTGTTGGCCATGCCGAAGATGAGGGCGCCCACGGCCGCGCCGACGGCGGAGCCGTAGCCGCCGGTCAGCAGACAGCCGCCGATGACGGCCGCGGCGATGTAGATCAGTTCGTTGCCGACGCCCTCGCCGGACTGGACGGTGTCGTAGTTGAACAGCAGGTGCTGGCCGGAGATCCAGGCGGCGAACGCGACGCCCAGATACAGCCCGATCTTCGTACGGGCGACCGGGACACCGACCGCGCGGGCCGCGTCCACCCCGCCGCCGACCGCGAAGATCCAGTTGCCGATATTGGTGCGCAGCAGGATCCAGGTCGCCACGGCCACCAGCGCCAGCCACCACACGATGGTGATCTGGAGGTCGACGCTCCCGACGGTGAGCGTGGAGGCGAAGACGGCCTTGGCCGAGTCGAAGCCCTCCATGTCACTGATGCTCTTGGTGGTGACGGTGCCGCTGATCAGCTTGGTGAGGCCGAGGTTGAGGCCCGTCAGCATCAGGAAGGTGCCCAGCGTGATGATGAAGCTGGGCAGTTTCGTACGGGTGAGCATGAAGCCGTTGAAGAAGCCGATCGCCAGCGTCACCAGCAGCGACACCCCGACGCCGACCCAGGTGTTGGCCGTCATCTGGTAGCTGAACATCGAGGAGGCCAGCGCCGAGGACGTCACCATGACACCGGTCGACAGGTCGAACTCCCCACCGATCATCAGCAGCGCCACCGGCACCGCCATGATCCCCAGGGTGGAGGAGAAGTACAGGACCGTGGAGAGGCTGGTGGGACGCAGGAAGCTGTCGGCGACCAGCGCGAAGAAGACGAACAGCGCGATGGCGCCCACCACGGCGCCCAGTTCGGGGCGCCGCAGCAGCCGCACCGGGAGCGGCCTGTGCACCAGCCGCTCGTCGACCTTCTCCGGCTGTGGGACGGAGTCCTGCGGCTCCGCGGACCGGTCCTCGCCGCCCCGGCCCGGCTGGTTGTCCTGGTTGCCCGGCTGAGTCGTGACGGTCATCGGGTCCCCCGCTTCGTCAGCTCCTCCAGTTTGCCGGCGTCCTTCTTGGTGAGGATCTGCGGGCCGGTGAGCACCGGCTTGCCGCCGCCGAGCATGTCGGCGTTGTAGCGGTAGAGCCAGAGCAGGTCGACGGCCTCATAGCCCTGCATATACGGCTGCTGGTCGACGGAGAAGCCGATCGTGCCGTCCTTGAGCCCGGCCGCGACCTTGTCGTTGAGGTCGAAGGTGTCGATCTCAGCCTTGCTGCCGGCGTTCTTCTTGGCCTGCGCGGCGGTGGCCGCGAACGGCGCGCCCAGCGTGACGACGGCGTCGACCTTCTTGTCGGACTGGAGCTTGGCCTCCACCGACGACTGCACGCCGGGCATATTGGTGCCGTCCACGTACAGGTTCTTGACCTTGCCGTCGAAGGTCTTCTCGATGCCGTCGCAGCGCTGCTCGTGGCCGACGTTGCCCTGCTCGTGGACGAGGCAGATGGCCTTCTTCTTGCCCCGCTTGTTCAGCTCGCGGCCGACGGCCTCACCGGCCAGCACCTCGTCCTGGCCGATATGGGTCAGGGCGCCGAAGTCCTGCGAGACCTCCTGGCCGGAGTTGATGGTGATGACCGGAATGCCCGCCTTGACGGCCTTCTTGACGACGCTCTTCATGGCGTCCGGCTTGGCGAGGGTGACGATCAGGCCGTCCACCTTCTTGTCGATCGCCGTCTGGACGAGCTGCGCCTGCTTGCCGGCTTCCTTGTCGTGCGAGTAGAGGAACTCGATGTTGTCCTTGGCGGCGGCCTGCTTGGCGCCGCTCTGCACGATGTCCCAGTAGGTGTCGCCGTCGCCGGAGTGCGTGACCATGGCGATCTTCCAGCGCGGGGTGGTGACGTTGGCCTTGCCGGAGGCCGCGTTCTCGCGCGCCTCCTCGGCCCGCTTGCCGCCGGTGCTGCTGCATCCGGCGAGCGCACCCACCGCGACGATCGCCGCCGCCACCGCGGCCCCGGCCGCGCGTATGGACCTGCGGGACGTACGGGACCTTCGCCGGGACCTGTGCACGCTGGCCACCTGTTCTGCTCGCTCGGTACGGATACGGATACGGTCGCCGTCGGGAATCGCCCTGGACCTTCGCCCAAGTATCCGCCACAGTGGCCGGAAACCGTCCGACGGGTCCGCTCCCGCCCGACCTGCCCCGGATATGTGACGACGCGGTGGGTGACCGTCAACCGGTCTGTCCGCGGGACCGTCGCCAGGCTCTCTCATCAGGACACCTCTCAAGGACGCACCAGAAGCTGGAAGTCGAACGAGTAGCGGGAAGCGCGGTAGAGATGCGAGCCGTACTCGACGGCCCGCCCCGTGTCGTCGTACGTCGTGCGCTGCATGGTGAGCAGCGGCGCGCCCTCGACCTCGCCCAGCAGTTCGGCCTCGGCCGCGTCCGCGACCCGCGCGCCGACGGTCTGCCGGGCGGAGTGCAGCGTCACCCCGGCCCCGCGCATCAGCCGGTAGAGCCCCGTGGTCTCCAGCTCGCGCTGCTTCGGGGCGAGCAGGTCGGCCGGCAGATGGTTGCGCATATGGGCCATCGGCTCGCCGTGGGCCAGCCGCAGCCGCTCAACCAGCAGCACCTCGGTGCCCTCCGGCACCGCCAGCGCCGCGGCGACCTCGGCCGTCGCCTCCTCCACGACCTGCCGCAGCACCCTGGTGGCCGGGCGCTGGCCCGCCGCCTCCAGGTCGTCGTAGAGGCTGCTCAGCTCCATGGGCCGCTTGACCTGGCTGTGTACGACCTGTGTGCCGATACCGCGGCGGCGCACCAACAGCCCCTTGTCGACCAGGGACTGGATGGCCTGCCGGACGGTGGGACGGGACAGCCCGAGGCGGCCCGCCAGTTCGATCTCGTTCCCCAGCAGGCTCCCCGGCGCCAGCTTGCCGCGCTCGATGGCGCTCTCCAGCTGCTGGGCGAGCTGGAAGTAGAGCGGGACGGGGCTGGCACGGTCCACACTGAGCTGGAGGTCCACCGGATCATTCTTGGCCACGGACGGGAGCGTAGTGCTCTTCCGCGCCACCGGGAACCGTACATTCGATTGTCAGGACGAAAAGACAAAACGTTGACAGCGCCGAGTGCGCCGCGCCAGCGTAGGGCCATGCGCATCGGACTCATCGGCACCGGCCGGATCGGAACCCTGCACGCCCGCACGCTCAGCGCACATCCCGAGGTGACCGAGCTGGTGGTCACGGACGCGGACGCGATGCGCGCCGTCGAGGTCGCCGCCGCGCTCGATGCCACCTCGGTGCCGAGCGTCGCCGAGCTGTTCTCGCTGGACATCCACGCCGTGGTCATCGCCTCGGCGACCGCCTCGCACGCCGAGCTGATCCGCACGGCGGCCCGGCGCGGGCTCCCCACCTTCTGCGAGAAGCCCATCGCCCTCGATCTGGCGGGCACCAGGGAGGCGCTGGCGGAAGTGGAGGCGGCGGACACCCTGTTGCAGATCGGCTTCATGCGGCGCTTCGACGCCGGTTACACCGCGGCACGGGAAGCCGTGCGGGCCGGGCGGCTGGGACGGCTGCACACCGTACGGGCCCTCACCTCGGACCCGGCGCCGCCGCCCGCCGAGTATCTGCCGTACTCGGGAGGGCTCTACCGGGACTGCCTCGTACACGACTTCGACGCGGTGCGGTGGGTGACCGGGCGCGAGATCGTCTCCGTCTACGCGGCCGGCTCCGCCGCGGGACCCGCCATGTTCGCGGAGGCGGGCGACGTGGACACCGCGGCCGCGCTGCTCACCCTGGACGACGGCACCCTGTGCACCGCCACGGCTACGCGGGTGAACGGGGCCGGGTACGACGTGCGGATGGAACTCGCGGGTGAGCTGGACCAGTTGGCGGTCGGGCTGGACGCGCGTACGCCCCTCACCTCACTGGAGCCGACCGCTCCCGCGGCCCCGGACAAGCCCTGGCCCGGTTTCCTCGACCGCTTCGGCCCCGCCTACGAGGCCGAACTCGCCGCCTTCGTCCGCGCCCTCCGCGGAGAGATCCCCAACCCCTGCGACGGCCGGGAAGCCCTCGCGGCCCTCCTGGTCGCGGAAGCCTGCGAACTGTCCCGCGCAACGGGCACCCCGGTGGACCCCGCCACCTTGGAGACGACCCCGACCAGTTGATCCCTCGGGTTGGGGCGGGGAGACGCGCCCCGCAAGGGGCGCGGGGAACTGCGCGACCAGCCACGACGTAGCCGCAGTCCGCGGACGACGGGCAGGGGCACCCCCTCACCGGAACAACGGTGAGCCGGACAAGATCCGCCGGACACGCCCTAAAGCGGCTTCACCATGAACACACACGCGTCGGCCACCCGATGCGCCACCCCCGCCCCGTCCTCATAACTCCAGCAGTCCAGATACGGCACGGAGGCGTGATACCCGAGCCGGGTGTACAGCGCGCTGGCGCGCGGATTGTTCTTCTCGACGCCGAGCCCGATGACCCCGCATCCCCGCCCCGCGGCAAGCCGCTCCGCCTCCTGGATGAGGGCGGTGCCGATGCCCTGGGAGCGCAGCGTCTCGGGCCAGATCCCGAGCCCGTTCACCTCGGGGCAGCCAGGGTGGGCGGCCCGCACTTCCGGCGCCGCGCATCCCTCCCAGCGAACTTCACAGCTTCCGACCGGGCGCCGGTCCCGCCAGGCGACGAGCAAGGTGGCGCGGCCCTCCCGCTGCCGGGTGTAGCGGGCCACATGGTGCGAGGTCGCCCCGCGGGAAGGCATGTGCTGGTCGAGCAGCTGTAGATCTTCTTCCCGGCACTGACTGATCCGCATGCCGGTACCCTACGAGCCCGGTCCAGACCACCGCGCCGAGCTTCACAACACGTTTCCCGTCCGACACCTCACCCTGCACCTGGTCTGCTACCGACCGCTGCACCCGGTCCGCCGACGGCCCCGGCACCCGGCCGACCACCGGCTACGGCAGCCACTACCGCCCCCGCATCACCAGCGGGCTCACCCGAACCGCACCGGCAGGCTCTTCACTCCACGCAGCACCGTTCCCTCCCGCCACTCCAGCGTCGCGGGGTGGGCGTCGAGCTCCAGCGAGGCAGTACGTTCCAGCAGCATCTCGAAGGCGACCCGGACCTCCAGGCGGGCCAGTGGGGCACCCAGACAGAAGTGGATACCGTGACCGAACGCGAGGTGGCCGCGTGCCTCGCGGCGGATGTCGAAGCGGTCGCCGTCGGGGAACCGCGCCGGATCGCGGTCGGCGTCCCCCAGCACCGGCAGCACGAGCTGCCCGTCCCCGGGTATCAGCGTGCCGCCGATCTCGACGGGCTCCAGCGTGAAGCGGAAGGTGGACACCTCGACCGGACCGTCGTAGCGCAGCATCTCCTCGACGGCTCCCGGCAACAGTGCCGGGTCGGCGCGCAGCGCGGCGAGCTGGTCGGGGTGGCGCAGCAGCGCGAGGGTGCCGTTGGCGATGAGCCCCACCGTCGTCTCGTACCCGGCGATCAGCAACAGCCAGGCCATGCCGAGGAGTTCATTGGTGGACAGCCGGTCACCGTCCTCGTCGCTGGTCCGGATCAGGGTGCTCAGCAGGTCGTCCCCCGGCTGGGCGCGCTGCCGCTCCAGCAGCTGGGTCAGATAGTTGGCCAGCGCCTGGACGGAGCCTTGTTTCTCCTCCGGCGGCGCGGCGCTCAGTACGTGGTCGGACCAGGCGCCGAAGCGGTCCCGCTCCAGGTCGGGTACGCCCAGCAGTTCGCAGATCACCGCGATCGGGAGCGGGAAGGCCAGCGACGCCACCAGGTCGGCCCGCCCGTCGGGGCTCGCCAGCATGGCGTCCAGCAGCCCGGCGGTCAGCTCCCGGATCCGCGGTTCCAGCGCGGCGATACGGCGCTGAGTGAACTCCTTGGCGACCAGCTTGCGCAGCCGGGTGTGGTCCGGCGGGTCGCTGATCAGCATGTGGGTGCCGGGGGCGATCACCAGGCCGCCGGCATCCGGCGAGGCGTTCTGCCATCTCTTGGAGAGGCGTTCGTCGGTGAGAGCAGCGCGCGCCGCCTCGTGGCCGACCACCAGCCAGGCGAGCGCCCCTTCCGGAGTACGGACATGGTGTACGGGGCCGCGCTCCCGGAGCGCGGCGTATACGGGGTAGGGGTCGCGGACGAACTCCTCGCCCAGCGCGGCGAGATCGACGATTCCGTCGGTGCCCGGGCTCACGTCCAGCACGCTCTGGTCAGCCATACGGCGAGCGTAGGAGCCGGTGTTCGGAACATCACCGGTGCCTTTTCGGCCAGTAGCCGGGAGTCGGGGCCGGCCGGCAGCCGGGAGTCGGGGCCGGCCGGCAGCCGGGAGTCGGGGCCGGCCAGCACCCGGGAGTCAGGGGCCTGCCGGACGCCCCCTCTCGGTCAGCCCCGGCTGCCCCTGCTCTTGGCCGGTACGGCGTCCTCGATGCGCTGGAGAAGGTCGGTGACCCGCTTAGCGACCGTCTCCCGGTCGTCGCCCTCGGTCAGCGCGGAGCCCATACCGCAGGCGACGGCGCCCGCCGCGATCCACTCGGGCGCCGACTCGACGGTGACGCCGCCGGTGGGCAGCACGGGTGCCTGCGGCAGCGCGGCCCGTACGTTCCGCAGCCAGCCGGGCCCGTACTGCGAGGCGGGGAAGAGCTTGAGCCCGTCGGCGCCCAGCTCAAGTGCCCGGACCATTTCGGTGGGGGTGGCGACGCCCGGGAAGACGGGCACGCCGTAGCGGTGTCCGGTGCGTATGACTTCCTCGTCGAGGTTGGGTGAGACGAGGAAGCGGGCGCCCGCGTCGACGGCGAGCCGCGCCGAGGCACTGTCGAGCACGGTGCCCGCGCCGATCACCGAGTCGTCGCCGGTCTCGCGGCGCAGCGTGCTGATCGCGTCCAGCGCGTACGGGGTGGTCAGCGAGATCTCCAGGCTGGTGAGCCCCGCGGCGAGCAGGATGTCGGCCGTCGCGGTGGCCTTCTCGTAGCTGTCCGCGCGGACAATGGCGAAGACGCGCTGTTCCAGCGCGGCCCTGGTGATCTCCCAGCGATACACGGCAGTTCGCCGCCTCTCTTGATCTGTCGGAATGTCGGCTAGGCCCTCGCCGTACCGGGCCGTACCGGGTTGCGGTCAGCGGTGCACCGGGTCGATGCCGCGGGTGAACGCCTCGAGGGCGCGGTCGCGCGCCGCGGCCGTGGGCAGCCCGTCGATGTCGCCGGGGGCCTGGATGACGAGTGCCGCCACGCAGGCGGCCTCGGCGAGCGCCCGCTGGTGGTCGAGTCCGCGCAGTCGCGCCGAGAGCCAGCCCGCCGCGAACGCGTCGCCGGCGCCCACCGGGTCGACGACGGGTACGTCGAAGGGCTGCTGCCGCCACTGGCCTTCGGCGGTGTGGGCGACGGCGCTGTGGTCGCGGTGCTTGATGACGACCGTGCTGGCGCGGCCGAGGGTCAGCAGTGCCTTGGCGCCTTCGTCGGGGCCCGCGCCCAGCAGCAATTCGATCTCGTCCTCCCCCGCGAGCACGAGGTCGGCCTCGCGCAGCAGCGGGCCGACGCGCCGGATCCACTCGTGGTCGGTGCCCAGTTTGCGGCGGACGTTGGGGTCGAAGGAGACGGTGGCGCCTGTCTGCCGGGCGCCTTCGATCAGGGCGCGGGTGGCCTGCTCGGCGTCGTCGGAGAGCATCGGGGTGATGCCGGTGACGTGCACGAGCCGTACTCCGGCGAGAGCTTCGGGGGTGATCTGCGCGGGGCTGAGCAGGGAGGCGGCCGAACCGGTGCGGTAATACTGCACATCGATGGCGCGGTGCGGATGGCTGTCGCGGAGCAGAAGGCCGGTCGGCGATTCGGGGTCCATCTCGGCGCAGGAGACGTCGACACCGTCGGCGCGGAGCTCCCGCAGCACGGCCTCCCCCGCCGGGTCGTCCCCGACGCGGCCGATCCAGCGCGCCCAGTGACCCAACCTGGCAAGCCCCGCCGCGACGTTGGACTCGGCACCTGCCACGGAACGCCGGAAGTTCGCCGCGCGTTCCAGTGGGAGACCGGGCTCGGCGAGCATCAGCAGCATGGCCTCACCGCAGGTAACCGCCTCTGGGCCGTTTCTCACCGGTAACTCCCCATATCTACCGCCCACGCATCACTCTCTGTGGGGAACGTTACCCGTTTACGCCGGGTAAGCCACCCCCCGGGTGGCGGGACACCTGGGGTAAGGGCTGAACGTTACCCGCAAAGCGGCGGCCGTCGTCCCATTACGGGACAACGGCCACCTGCCCGTTTTCAGCTCCGCGGGGTCGCGCGCAGCCGCAGACCGACGGGGGTGAGGGCACCGAAAGTGGCGATCCGGTGGCTGGGCACTGGCCCGGGCGGCTCGCTCAGGTGGTAGCGGCGGGCGGTCTCGGCGGTGATGAGCGTCAGCTCGGCCAGCGCCATGGAGGTGCCCTCGCAGGCGCGCGGCCCGGTGCTGAACGGCAGGAAGACGCCGGGGGTGCCGAGGGAGCCGGCCGCGTCCAGCCAGCGGTCGGGGCGCAGTCGGCCCGGGTCCGGGTGCTGGACCGGGTCGCGGTGGGCGGTGTACGGACAGACCAGCACCATGGTGCCGGGCTCGACGGGGTAGCCGCCCAGCTCGGTCGGGCGCGTGGCCCTGCGGGCCAGCAGCCAGTTGGGCGGATACAGCCGCAGCACCTCGCGGACGAGTGCCTGGGTGTAGCGCAGTTGGTCAAGGTGGGCGCCGGTCACCGTGTGCGGGTCGGCGGGCAGGGCGTGGGCCTCGGCGGCGACGCGGCCGGCCACCTCGGGGTGGCGGGCCAGGGTGAGCAGGATCCAGCCGACGGCACGGGTAGGCGTCTCCGCGGTGGCGACGATCAGCCCGGTGAGGCTGTCGATGATCGCGGCGTCCGGCAGCAGCCCGTACTGCGAGGACGGGCGGAGCATCTGCCCCAGCAGATCCTCCCCGAGCCGTCCCGTGCTCCGGCGCCGGTCGATCACGCCCTGCAACGCCTCGGCGAAGACGGCCTGTTGCCGGGCCAGGAAGCGGCGCGTGGGCGTGGGCACCCAGGGCGGCAGCGGCCAGGAGTGGATGATCCCCTCGCGGGCCTCGGCGAGCCGGGCTCCGGCGGCCTGAAGGGTCTCGGCGTCGGTGGAGAACAGATAGCGGCAGCCGATGTCGGCCAGCGCCGACTGGGCCCGGGGCAGTACGTCGACGTCCCGGCCCACCGGCCAGTCGGCGGCGAAGCGCGCGGCGTCCGGGGCGATGTCGCCGATCCGGGCGGCCACCGCCTTCGGGCGCAGCGCGCGCATCCGCGCGGCGTGGCCGTGTGCCCGCTCGGTGGGGCCCGGCACGGACCCGTCAGGGCGCTTCGTGGGGAGGAAGGTCCCCGGAGTGGTCTCGTACTCGTACGTCGTCCGCTGGAGCACCGTCTCGCACGGCCCGGCCGTGGCGGCCACGTACACCCGGGGTGCCAGCTGCCATACGTCCCCGCATTCCTGGGCGGCCCGCGCCGCCACGCCCAGCCGGTCCCGCCGCCACGCTCTGGGACCGGCCTCGCTCCTGGATAGTTGCGGGGGTTGCCGCTTCGAGGTCATGTACGGCCCTCTCCGCTCCGGCGTCGGAGGCCCACGCCGCCGGCCCGGGATGGTACGGAGCCGGCGGCGTGGGCCGGTGGGGCTCAGCGCCAGTACAAACGGTATGCGCCGTACTGGCGGGAGACGTACAGCTTGCTCATCAGCTTCTTGATCATGGTGGTGCTCCAGTTTTTCTGCCGTTTCCGGCTCCTTTTTCGTCGCCTCGAACCGAGACGTCACTAGATCTCCTCCCCAAGTACCCACACGGAGACGCGGATTCAGGGCGGCGCTCAGGAGCATCGCGGCGGCGACGGAGATCAGGAGAAGAGCGGAATACGGGCCACGTACGCCGCCCGGGTGGGTGACGTCACCGCCGCTGTTCCGTCCCCGGACCGGCAGTCGGCGACGACCAGCGGTAGTAGCGCATGAGCTTGCCGCTGTAGGGGAACGGGGCTTCCTTCTCGAAGACGAACCCATGCGCGTACATGACCGTCCTCTCCACGTATTCGAGAGCGGGATGGTCGGCTTCCACGTGCCCGGTGAGGGTCACAGGGCCGGGGCTCGCCTGCGCCCGGGTCAGCACGGCCGCGGCCGCCTCGCGGCAGTAGCCCTGGCCCCAGTGGCGGCGGATGAGCACACCGGAGATCTCGGGAAGGTCGTCCTCGTCGGGGCACAGCCCGCACAGACCGAGGACCGTGCCGTCGCTGCGTCGCACCACTGTGTACATGGCGTAGCCCCGCTGTTCGTACTCAGCAGACGACTCCCGGAGCATGCGGAGAGTCTGTTCGCGGCTCCAGTGGGCCTCGGTTCCGATGTTCTTCAACGCGAGGGGGTCGCCGTACAGAGCGGCGAGGGGGTCGAGATCGGAGTCTTCGGGGAGCCGGAGAAGCAGTCGCTCGGTGGTCATTCGCCGGGGCGTCAGCACGAGGTGCTCCTTCAAGTGGCCGGTGCACGGCGCACGTTGAATCTCCGCGGCCGGGGCACAAGAACCTCTCCTCGCGCGGAAACCGCACGAAGGAAGTAACTTCCGGCGTGCGGGCGTGGCAGACACGAGTGTGCTCCGCGGCGGAGCCGCGGAGCACATCCGGTGTGTCGCACTGTGGGGGGTGGTCAGCAGGAGTAGTCGACCAGGTCGAAGGACTCGTAGTGGTCGGCGGTGTAGTAGTCCTCCTGGTCCTTCTCGCCGGTGACGATGCGGCGGGCACCGCGGTCGTCGGAGCCAGGAGTCTTGACGGTGTACTCGTGGTAGTAGCCCTGTTGCTGGTCCGGCAGGATGCCTTCGCGGTTCTCGAAGACGGTGCCGTCCTGGGGGTAGGGGTAGGGGCCGCCCTGTTCGATGAGGTCGAGGGTGTCGTGGGCTTCCGGCGGCAGCTTCGACTGGCAGATGTCGCCGACGGCGGTGATCTGCGGTGCCGCGACCGCGGACTGCGCCACCGGCGCCGCGGCCGCGGGCGCGGTGGTGAGGGCTGGGCCGCCGACGAACATCGCGGCGGCGAGGGCTCCGATGGCACCGATACGGCTCAGACGTGGGGGGAATCTCATGCCACCCTATGGTGACGCGCGTAGATGGCATGTCAATGCCAACTCGCGGAATTTTGCCGGTCGTTCACGCCCGGATAAGCCGGAAGCGCCGGGAGCCGGAGGGGCAGCGGGTGCGGCGCCGCCCCTCCGGAGCCGGTGCCGTCAACTCAACTCGGTGTGGCGGGCGCGCAGTCGGCGGGTGCCCTCCTCGGTCAGGGAGCCGTGCAGGCGCAGCCGGGCAACCGCGCCATCCGGGAAGATGTCCATCCGCACATGGGTGACTGGCGGTGCGTCGGTCAGCAGGAAGCGGTGGATGGTGTCGGGCTGGAGCCGGGTGCGGGGCAGCAGTTCGGTCCACTCCCCCGTCTCACCGTCCTTGCCCACCAGGCCCACCCAGCCGGCGGCGTTGCCCCGGTAGCAGGCGGTGTCGACCTCGACGGCGCGGATGCGGCCCTGCCCGGCGAGTACGTAGCTGACCCAGTCGTGCCCTTTGTCGCGGCGGCGGCGGGTCTCCCAGCCCTCGTCCATCTTCTGCGAACGGCCCGGCAGGATGCTGTTGACCGGCGGCGAGAAGAAGCGGTCAGAGGCGTCCTCGGCCAGCCCGCCGTTCTCCAGCGCCACCAGATCGAAGGTGCCCAGCGCCGCCAGCCACTCGGGGTCGGCCACCACTTCGCCGTACACCCGCAGCCGGGCGACGCCGCCGTCGGGGTACTGGCGCAGCCGCAGATGCGTGAAGCGGCGCTCCTCGGTGACGACGAAGCCGTTGGCCGCGTGGCCGCCGACGGGCGTACGGGGAACGAGGGTCGTCCACTTCACGTCGTCGGCCAGCAGTTCCTCGGGGGAGGGCGCGCCGGGGACGGAGGTGGCCTCGACGGAGACGGCCGGCGGGTAGTTGCCGCGGAAGTGCGCGGTGTCCACCACCAGACCGCGGATCACACCGGGGGCGCCGAGCTTGACCAATGCCCAGTCGTGCTCGTCGTCGGTCGGATGCGGGCTCTCGCCCGAGGCGCCGCGGCGACGGCGGGTCTCCCAGCCGTCCATGACCTTGCCCTTGTGCTGGAAGGCGTGCGGGTCGAACTCGGCGCGCTCGGGGTTGAGCAGATTCTCCCGCTCGGCGAAGAACTCGTCGTTCGCGGCGATGACAGTGGCGCCCAGCCTGCGGTCGGCCAGATCGGGAAGGTGGGCGAAGGGGAACCCGGCCTCGGGCGCGCGGTAGTCGGCGTAGGTGTCGCCGCCCCGGTAGGGCTCCGCGTCGCCGGTGTAGCTGGGTGTGCCTGCGGTCTGCGCCGCTGTCATGCGGTCTTCCTTTCGATGAGCCGTCCGGTCTTTCCGGTGGGAACTCCGTGGTCGGCGACGCGTTCGCCGCGCAGCCAGGCGGAGCGGACGACGCCGTGCAGGGTCTTGCCCGCGTAGGCGGTCACCTGGTTGCGGTGGTGGAGGCGGGCCGGGTCCACGGTGAAGGTCTCCTCGGGGGCGAGGACCGCGAAGTCGGCGTCGCGGCCCGGCGCGATGGCGCCCTTGCCCTGGAGCCCGGCCAGCCGCGCCGGTGCCTCGGACATCCACCGGGCGACGTCGGTGAGGGCGAGCCCGCGGCGGCGGGCCTCGGTCCAGATGGCGGGCAGGCCGAGCTGGAGGGAGGAGATGCCGCCCCATGCGGTGCCGAAGTCGGGGATCTTGAGGTCGGTGGTGCAGGGCGAGTGGTCGGAGACGACGCAGTCGAGGGTGCCGTCGGCCAGGCCCTGCCACAGCGCGTCCTGGTTCTCCTGCTCCCGGATGGGCGGGCAGCACTTGAACTCGGTGGCACCGTCGGGGACTTCCTCGGCGGTGAGGGTGAGGAAGTGGGGGCAGGTCTCGGCGGTGATGCGGAGCCCCTCGGCGCGGGCCTTGGCGAGTTGCGGCAGCGCGTCGCTGGAGGAGAGGTGCAGTACGTGTACGCGGGTGCCGTGCTCGGCGGCGAGCTCGATCAGCAGGGCGATGGCGTCGTTCTCGGCCGACCGGGGGCGGGAGGCGAGGAAGTCGGCGTAGGCGGGGCCGCCCTTCTGCGGGGCGGCGGCGAGTCGGCCTGGATCCTCGGCGTGCACGATCAGCAGCCCGTCGAAGGAGGCGATCTCCGCCATGGCGGCAGCCAGCTGTGCGCGGTCGAGCTCGGGGAACTCGTCGACCCCGGAGGGCGAGAGGAAGCACTTGAAGCCGAAGACGCCCGCCTCGTGCAGCGGGCGCAGCTCGGCGACGTTCCCGGGGATGGCGCCGCCCCAGAAGCCGACGTCCACGTGTGCCTTGGGCCCGGCGACCTCGCGCTTGATGCGCAGGTTGTCGGCGGTGGTGGTCGGCGGGAGCGAGTTGAGCGGCATGTCGACGATGGTGGTGATGCCGCCGGCCGCGGCGGCGCGGGTGGCCGTCCAGAAGCCTTCCCACTGGGTGCGCCCCGGGTCGTTCACATGGACATGGGTGTCGACCAGACCGGGTAGCAGCACGTCCTCGCCGACGTCCTCGAGCGCCGCGCCGGGCGGCACCTCGGCGTCGTACGCCGATACCGCCTCGATCCGGCCTTCGCCGTTCACCGTGACCGTTGCCGGACGCTCTCCCTCGGGGGTGAGGACGCGCCGTGAGCGCAGGACGAGCCGCACGTCGGACAAACCGACCTCCTTCAGCTCCATCAGCCCTTTCAACGTTCTGTTGAAAAGTTCGGTTGCACGAATCTTCGTGCGACCGGAAGGACCCGTCAAGGGTCTACCCCTGGAGAACTCCGCAAAATGGAACTAGTCTTTCACCATACAGAAGAAGATCGGCCGCCATGCCGAAGAACATCGGCGCGACACAGGGCCTCGCGGGACGTGTGATCCAGCAGAACGACGCAGCTGGAAACCGGCGTCCGCGCCGGGGCGTGTACGAGTAGGGCGAACTCCCGGGAGACGGTCCCCCGGCTCCCCGCCCTCGATACCATGCGCCTGACCGCAGGCCAGGAAAGGAACGCGACGTGCCGCCGTCCGCAGAGCACACAACCACCCCCCAGGCTGCCACGGCCCCTGCCGCATCCGGCGGGGTGCAGTCCCTCGAGCGGGCCTTCGACCTGCTGGAGCGGATGGCCGACGCCGGGGGCGAGGTCGGGCTCAGCGAGCTCTCGGCCGCCAGCGGGCTGCCGCTGCCCACCATCCACCGGCTGATGCGCACCCTGGTCTCCTGCGGCTACGTGCGCCAGCAGCCCAACCGGCGCTACGCGCTCGGCCCCCGGCTGATCCGGCTCGGGGAGAGCGCCGCCCGGCTGCTGGGGACCTGGGCCCGCCCCTACCTGGCCCGGCTGGTGGAGGAGACCGGCGAGACGGCGAACATGGCGCTGCTCGACGGCGACGAGGTCGTCTACGTCGCGCAGGTGCCCTCCCGGCACTCGATGCGGATGTTCACCGAGGTCGGCCGCCGGGTGCTGCCGCACTCCACGGGTGTGGGCAAGGTGCTGCTCGCCCACACCCCGGACGACCAGGTCCGCGCGCTGCTCAGCCGGACCGGGATGCCCGCGGCCACCGAGAAGACGATCACCACCCCGGAGGGCTTCCTGGAAGCGCTCGCACGCGTCCGCGAGGCCGGGTACGCCACCGACGACAACGAGCAGGAGATCGGCGTGCGCTGCATCGCCGTCTCCGTGCCCGACTCCCCCACCTCCGCCGCGATCTCCATCTCGGGCCCGGCCGGCCGTGTCACCGACGCGGCAACCGACAAGTTCGTCCCGCTGATGCACGAGGTCGCCGCCGAGCTGTCGGCGGCTCTCGCCAGCTCCGCGGGGGGCCAGTAGGGGGCTCCCTCAGCCTTGCCTGCCGGCTTCGTTGTTCCGATTCGGGGCTGCCCCTGGCTGTCGGTCGCGGGCTACGGCTTTGTACTGGCTGGTGGGGGCACCTCCCGGCCGGAGTCCCCCAGCCTCCGGCCGGGAGGTGCCCCCAGGGGAGCAGTTCCCCGCGCCCCTTCGGGGCGCGGGGCGCTAGTCGTCGCGGGCGGCGATGGCGTTGCGCCAGACCGTGACGTCGAGCTTCACGTGGTCGCTGGGGTCGCCCTCGGGGGCGTGGCCGCGGTAGGTGACCAGGGCGAGGTGTCCCGAGCTGGTGCGGACACACAGCTGGGAGCCCGGGGAGAGCTGGCTGAGCTTGACGTCTCCGGTGAAACGGGTCTCTGACCGGCACGTCTTGAGCGAGCCCTGCTGGGAGTTGTTCAGCAGGACGAGCTTGCCGTTGGGCTCGTCGATACCGAGGGTCGCGCCGTCCACCATGGTGTTGAGGTACGTCAGCTCCGAGGACACCCCGCCGCTGCCCAGCTTCCGGGGCTTGAGCGGCTTGTCGGCCATGGCCAGGAAGTAGCCTTCCGGCAGGTTGATGCCCTTGTACGCCGCGGGCTTGGGGTTCGGCTTCTTCCCGCCCCTACCCGCCTCCTGGGCGCCGCCCGAGGAGCCGCCGGAGCCGGAGTCCTTGTCACTTCCGACCAGGTAGGCGCTGCCCCAGAAAAGCACGACCACGCCCACCACGACGGCCGCGATCGTCTTGCCCCGGTCCCATCTGCGGCGCGGCGGCAGCGGGCGGGGGTGGACCGGTCCGTACGGGCCGGCCGGGCCCGCCGGGCCGTGCTGGTAGTGACCGACCGGCCGGTATGCGCCGCCGGGTGGTGGCGTGGGGTGCTGCGGGCCCACCGGCCTGGCCGCCATGGTGGGCGCGGCGGCGAGCGGCGGCGCCGGGGGCGGGGTCTGCGGCCCGGCCGACTGGGGCGAGGGCGGCACCTGAGCGGTCAGCGGAGCTGTTCCGGCGCCCTCAGGCCCCGAGACCTGGGTCGCGGGCCGGGTCGCGCCCTGTCCCCCAGCGGTCTGGGTGGGGGACTGCGCCGGGGCGGGTGCCGCCGCGCGGTGTGAGATGTCCGCGGCCACGGCGGACGGCAGCCAGTCCCCCGGCCGACGCAGCTGTGTGTCGCCGGAAGCCGTCTGGCACATCCGCAGGATGTCGTCGAGCCCGGGCCGGTCCTCCGGCTTCTTGGCCAGACAGCGGGTGACCAACTCCCGCAGCTCGTCCGGGATCCCGTCCAGCGCGGGCTCGGCGTGGACGATGCGGTAGAGCACGCCGTGCGAGGTGCCCTCGCCGAAGGCCGGGGTGCCCAGCGCGGAATACGCCGCGATCTGGCCCAGCGCGAAGATGTCGGTGGCGCCGGTGATCCGCTGCCCCTCCGCCTGTTCGGGCGCCATGAACGAGGGGGTGCCGATGCTGACCCCGGTGCTGGTGAGCGAGGTCGCGTCGGCGGCGCGGGCGATACCGAAGTCGATGACGCGCGGCCCGTCGTCCGCGAGCAGCACATTGGAGGGCTTCAGGTCCCGGTGGACGATGCCCGCCTTGTGGATGACCTGGAGTGCCTCGGCGATCCCGGCGACCAGGAACAGCACCGTGGACACCGGCAGCGGCCCATGCCCGGCCACCGCCTCGGCGACCGAGGGGCCGGGGACATAGGCGGTGGCCAGCCAGGGGTGCGGGCCCTCGGTGTCGGCGTCGATCACCGGCGCCGTATAGAGGCCCTGCACCCGCTCGGCAGCCCGCACCTCCTGCTGGAAACGGCGCCGGAACTCCGGATCCTCACTGAAGTCGGGACGGATCACCTTGATCGCGACGGGACGCCCGCCCGGGGTGTAGGAAAGGTAGACCTTGCCCATCCCACCCGCGCCCAACCGGGCCGCCAGCCGGTACCCGGCAACCGACGCCGGATCGTCCTCGGCCAGCGGTGAGAACACGTCCGCTGCCGCTCCGTCAGTCATGAAGAACTGCCCCCGATATCGTCGTGTACATCACAGACGATCAGACAGTACCGGGCAGCGATCAACTCGTCGGGCGGGGGCCGCTGCCGAAGAGTTCGACGGCCTCGCGCACGCCGACCAGCGGGCGTGCGAGGGCGCTCACCGAGCCGACGGCGGCCGCGAGCAGCAGCAGTGAGTGCCGCAGCTCCTCCGCGACGGGTGCCCCGGAGCGGGCCGACGCGGCGAGTGCGTCCAGCTCCCGCTCGGCCTCGCGGCGGTCATGCAGCTCGGCGGGGTGCGCGTCCAGCGCGCGCCGCATCCGGTGCACGGCGCGGCTCAGCGCCTCGATGCGCGGGTCTGCGCCGGTATCGTGCCCGGCGGCCGGCGTCCGCCGTTGCCCCACAGTCTCGCTTCGCACGTTCTCCCCCCACATGGGATGTCCCGCGCCGCGGAGCGCGGGATAACCGCTTTCCTCCAAGGAGTTGACCGCTCCAGTCGGAGATTCCGACAGTAAACGCCACTCTACGCGTGTGGCGCCACACGGAACGCGAGATTTCAGGGTGCCTATTCCGATGATCGTCCCCAAGGATGACGGTTGGCCTCCCCCTTACGTGCGATATCCATGAACGTATGCCACCAAGGGAACAGACATCGGACGGCCGTGCGGACGGTACGGCCCCGCGCGTAGCCGGGCTACTGCTGGCCGCCGGCGGCGGGCGACGGCTGGGGGGCCACCCCAAGGCCCTGCTGCGGCACGCGGAACGGCCGCTGGTGGAGCACGCGGTACGCATCCTGCGGGAGGGGGGATGTGCGCCGGTCTACGTCGTGCTGGGCGCGGCTGCCGAGCAGGTGCGGGAGACTGCGCGGCTGCCCGGGTGCGTACTGGTCGACAACCCGGACTGGGCCGAGGGGATGGGGAGTTCGCTGCGGACCGGACTGCGGGCCGTCACCAGCGCGGAGGCCGTTGTGGTGTCCCTGGTGGACCAGCCCGGCATCGGCGCGGAAGCCGTGGCCAGAGTACGGGTGGCCTACCGTTCCCCGTCCACCCTCGCCGCCGCGACGTACGACGGCCGCCGCGGCCATCCGGTGCTGCTGGGCGCCGCGCACTGGGAGGGCGTCGCCCGCAGCGCCCAGGCGGACGCGGGGGCGCGCGACTATCTGCGCGAGCGGCAGGACGAGTTGACGCTCGTGGAGTGCGCGGACATCGCCGACCCCGCCGACATCGACACCCCGGACGATCTGCACCGCCTGCGGTAGCCGATCCGTACAGCACGCGCGGCGGCATGGCGATTGCGTGGGGTGGCACCCGAGGACAGTGGAAGGGCCGGTTCCGGGGGTGGATCGGCGTGAGAGATATCTCGACGTCAACAAACTCTTGAAGTTCCACTATGAGGAAACTAATCTCCACTGATCAGAAGCACCTTCCTGTCCCGAAGGTGCCCATGCCCGCGTTCCGCGCGCCCGGCGCGGAACGCGGCACCCGGTGCCGCCCCGCGCCGCACATCGCCCGGCGGCCGCAGATCACCGCTCGTCGAAGGAGTGACCCACCATGTCCGCACCAGCGCCCTCCCCGCTGGAAATCGTCGGCGTCGACCCCGGGCAGCGGCCCGAGAGGCAGGAGGAGGTGCTGACCAGTGGCGCGCTCGAGTTCATCGCCGCGCTGCACCGCAGGTTCACCCCGCGCCGGGACGAGCTGCTGGCGCGCCGCGCCGAGAAGCGCGCCGAGATCGCGCGTACCAGCACGCTGGACTTCCTCCCGGAGACCGCACACGTGCGCGAGGGCGACTGGAAGGTGGCCGACTGCCCGCCCGCGCTGCTGGACCGCAGGGTCGAGATCACCGGTCCCACCGACCGGAAGATGACGATCAACGCCCTCAACTCCGGCGCGAAGGTGTGGCTCGCCGACTTCGAGGACGCCTCGGCGCCCACGTGGGAGAACGTGATCGGCGGCCAGCTCAATCTGACCGACGCCTACGAGCGGCGGATCGACTTCACCGACGAGCGCAGCGGCAAGAGCTACGCCCTGCGTCCCGCCGAGGAGCTGGCCACGGTCGTCGTCCGGCCGCGCGGCTGGCACATGGACGAGCGGCACCTGGTCTGCGACGGACAGCCGGTGCCCGGCGCGCTGGTCGACTTCGGGCTCTACTTCTTCCACAACGCGCAGCGGCTGCTCGACCTGGGCAAGGGCCCGTACTTCTATCTGCCCAAGACCGAGTCGCATCTGGAAGCGCGGCTGTGGAACGAGGTGTTCGTCTTCGCGCAGGACTACTGCGGCATCCCGCAGGGCACCGTCCGCGCCACCGTACTGATCGAGACGATCACCGCGGCCTACGAGATGGAGGAGATCCTCTACGAGCTGCGCGACCACGCCGCCGGGCTGAACGCGGGCCGCTGGGACTACCTCTTCTCCATCGTCAAGAACTTCCGCGACGCGGGCTCGCGTTTCGTGCTGCCGGACCGCAACGCGGTGACGATGACCGCGCCGTTCATGCGCGCGTACACCGAGCTGCTGGTGCGCACCTGCCACAAGCGCGGGGCCCACGCCATCGGTGGCATGGCCGCTTTCATCCCCTCCCGCAAGGACCCGAAGGTCAACGAGGTCGCCTTCGAGAAGGTCAGGGCCGACAAGGACCGTGAGGCCCGGGACGGCTTCGACGGCTCCTGGGTGGCGCACCCCGACCTGGTGCCGGTGGCCAAGGCCTCGTTCGACGCCGTATTGGGCGAGCGTCCGAACCAGAAGGAGCGGCTGCGCGAGGACGTCGACGTCAAGGCCGGCGATCTGATCGCCGTCGACTCGCTGGAGGCCCGTCCGACGTTCGAGGGCCTGCGGAACGCCGTGCAGGTGGGCATCCGCTACATCGAGGCGTGGCTGCGCGGCCTGGGCGCGGTGGCCATCTTCAACCTGATGGAGGACGCGGCGACGGCGGAGATCTCCCGTTCCCAGATCTGGCAGTGGATCAACGCGGGCGTCGTGCTGGACACCGGTCAGCAGGTCACCGCCGAGCTGGCGCGGCAGGTCGCGGCGGACGAACTCGCCGCGATCCGCGCGGAGATCGGCGAAAACGCCTTCGCGGCGGGCCGCTGGCAGGAGGCCCACGACCTGCTGCTGCGGGTGGCCCTCGACGAGACGTACGAGGACTTCCTGACCACTCCCGCGTACGAGATCCTGCGCGGCTGAGTCCCAACGGTGCATCGGCGGGCGGTGACGGGGCGGTGGGCCCGCTGTCACCGCCCGTTCCGCATGTTGACAAAACGTTGAATGACGGTTGCAGCGGCTCCTCTTGGCGACTAGCGTCCGGCCGATTCGCTCCTGCCCGCGTCACCAGGTGGCGCGGGCAGGAGCCGTACACCGGCCCCACCGGAGAGGAACACATATGCACCGCCCGTCGCTGATCCGCACCTGCATCGCCGGAGCCGCCGCTCTCGGCGCCGGGGTGGCAGTAGCCGCCTCCGCCCAGGCGGGCGCACCCACCGCGCCGGAAGCGGCAACCTCCGACGGCTGGGTCTCCACCGGGACCGGCATCACCTCCGGCGTCAGCGGGCTGGTGACCACCAGCAGGCACAGCGACGGCGGCTACGACGCGCTGATCGTGCGGGACAACAAGAAGCCCGGTGAGAACCGGCTGGCCAAGGTCACCCACCGGCCCGGCGAGAAGGCGCGGGTGCGGACGCTCGACTGGCGGGGCAGTCGCACGCCGGTGGACCTGGAGGCCCTCGACAAGGTGCCCGGCCATCCCGGTTCGTACGTCGCCGTGGCGAGCGAGGGCGTCGGCTACCGCTTCGACGTGGCCGACGGTACGGCGCATGTGCGGGACACATTCACGCTGCCGGACATCGGTGAGGGCGACAACTTCGAGAACTTCGCGCTGACTTCCCGGGGCGGCAAGCTCGCCGCGGTCTGGGCCGACCGCGGGCAGGACGACCGCCCCGCCACCCTCTACGCCGCGCGGGTCTTCGCCGACGAGCACGGCGGGACCACGTTCGGCGCCGTCACCAAGCGGGAACTGCGGGTCCCGTACCCGTCCCAGGACGTACGGCACGCCTCCGATCTGAAGCTCGGCGGAACCGGCTCCCTGCTGGTCAGCGCCGCCTCGGACCCGGGCGACGACGGTCCGTTCGACTCGGCCGTCTACAACGCCGGGAAGGTGTCCTTCAGCCGGTCCGGGCACGTCGCCCTGCACCTCGCCAAGGACCCGCAGTTGCTCGGGAAGTTCAACAGCCACAAGATCGAGGCCCTCGCCTGCTTCCCCAACTCCCGCCAGGGCGTCCTGGGCACGGACGACGAGAACGCGGGCGGCGCCCTGCGAACAGCCCGCTTCTGCGAGCGCTGAGGGCAGGGCACCCCGCGACCGCCTACGAGAAGCCCCGCGCAGCCGCCGGCGGGAAGCTCGCACGGCCGCCGGCGGGGAGCCCTCGCGCAGCCGCCGCGGGGCAGGAAGCACTGACGTGCCTCACATGGTGGCCACCGTTGTCGCCACCGTGGTGGCCGTCATCACGGCGACGAGGACTGCCTCCATGTGCTTGATGGCCTCGCGGATGTCCTCGGTCACCCACTGGCCCTCGGCGATGGCCTCCATCCGCGGGGCGACCTGCTTGCGGGGAACGCCGGGGAAGGCCACCTCGTGGAGCTGGGCGGCGTGCAGCAGGGCGATCAGCCCTGTGGTGCGCTCGTCCGGTTCCGCGCCGTAGCGGACGACGTCCTCCAGCCGGTGCCGTAGCTCGCGTTCGGCCGAGCCGTCCACCTCGGGGTAGCGGCGGGTGGTGAAGATACCGAGCGTGCGGCGCTTGTGCTCGGTGACGACGCCCCGTTCGCAGAGGCGTTCCACGGCGGCGTCGAGCGCCTTGGGCTGGTCCTTGGCGAGCCAGTCGCCGACCTTGCTCTTGTCGTCACGCTCGGCCCACTCGGCGATCTTCGCGAGGCGGCCGTCCAGCAGTGCGTCGCCCGTCGGCGCGGGGTCGGTCACGGTGAGCCGGTCGTCGACCACGGCCACCCGCCCGGCCAGCGTGAGGTCCAGCAGGATGCCGCCCGCGACGGCCCACCCCGCGGCAGCACGGCCCTTGGCTGCGCCGGAGTCGTCGTCCAGCGCCAGCAACGTCACTTCCTCACCCAGTGTGACCGGCATGAGTCCCCCTTCACCCGTCCCCGTACATCACGCGTCCCCGTACTCATCCGGATTCCGCTGCCCACGTTCGAACGGGGCAAACCTGACCACCGGCTATGTCAGTACCGCGCCCAGCGCCACAAAGCCGGTGATCAACAGCGCGAGGAGGCCCAACAGCGGGGCGGCGAAGCGCAGATACCGGTCGTAGCCGACCTTGGCGAGGGAGATGCCGCCCATGATGACGGCGGTGGTGGGCACCCACAGATTCATCCAGCCGCTGGCCGCCTGCCAGGCGGTGACGACGACCGCGCGGGAGACGCCGGCGAAGTCGGCGAGCGGCGCCAGGATCGGCATCGCCAGGGTGGCATGCCCGGAGGTGGAGGGGATGAGGAAGGCGAGGGGGAGGTTGACGATGAAGATCATCACGGTGAAGAGCGCCGAGGGCACCCCGCTGACCGCTCCCTCGACGGAGTGCAGCAGGGTGTCGGTGACCTTCGCGTTGTTCATGATCGCCGTCACTCCGCGGGCCAGCACGATCACCAGCGCGGGCGAGACGAACTCCCCGACCCCCTGGACGAACGT
Organism: Streptomyces sp. CA-250714; assembly: GCF_050936705.1. Classification (NCBI taxonomy): domain Bacteria; kingdom Bacillati; phylum Actinomycetota; class Actinomycetes; order Kitasatosporales; family Streptomycetaceae; genus Streptomyces; species Streptomyces sp. CA-250714. The sequence goes on from NZ_JBNJMI010000001.1 coordinate 1,768,610, forward strand.
GCTGATGAACCGCTGCTCCCCCATCCGCGCCAGCAGCCCCACCAGGATCGCCGCGCAGATGAACAGCGCCCCCAACTCCGGGAAGGACCAGCCCAGTTCCCACCCGTACGGTGCGGCGTCGGCCTCCCCGGTCAGCGCGCTCGCCCAGGGGATCACGGCGAAGATCATGAAGGCGAAGACGAGGACGACCGTCACCAGGACGAGTTTGTGCAGCCCGGTCAGCTCGGGCGGCTCGTCCGCGTCGTTCCGCACGGTGGCCTGTGCCCGGTCGCCGGGCAGGTAGCCGGACAGTGAGCGTTCGGGGTGGTCCCGCACACGGCGCGCGTACCGTACGACGTAGCCGATGGTGACGGCCGTCAGCACCAGCCACATCAGCGCGCGCAGGGCGATGCCGTCGCCGAGCGAGATGTCGGCGGCGGAGGAGGCCACGCCCGTCGAGAAGGGGTTGACGGTCGAGCACAGCACCCCGATCCCGGCGCCCAGGATGATGGTGCCGACCGCCACCATCCGGTCGTACCCCAGCGCGAGCATCAGCGGCACGATCAGCCCGTAGAAGCCCAGCGTCTCCTCCGCGAATCCCTCCACGGTGCCCAGCAGCGAGAAGACCAGCATCACGCCGACGATCAGCAGCGCACCCCGGTCGCGCAGCCGGTGCGCGAGGCGGCCGATGCCGCGGTCCATGGCGCCGGTGGCGAAGACGACGGTGATGAAGGCGCCGATGGCCAGTACGAAGAAGAACACCCCGGCGGCGCCGTAGAGTTCGCCGACGAGATCGGGGCCGATCTGCCCCGTCCGGCTGTCCTGTACGCCGTAGAGACCGTTGACCGGGGAGAGGAACAGCTCGGTGAACCGCTCCAGCAGGCTCAGACCGGACGGCTCGCGGTGGTAGGTGCCCTGCCGGGGCGCGCCGTCGGCCTCGCGCTCGTAGCTGCCGGAGGGGACGAAGAACGCCACCACCCAGACGAGCAGGGTGACGATCACCAGCACCGTGAGCGCGCTCGGGAAGGTGAAACCGCGCTGCTGCTCGGCCTCGCGGGACTCGGCCTCGGTCGGCATGCCGCGTGCCCCTTCCTCGGTCAGCTACCGGGCAAACCGCAGCATAACGGGCACATGACGAAAGACCGGGCAGCACGGTCCCCCGCGCCCTTCCGGAACACTCCGCATACGCTGTGGCCATGATTCGCAGCGCAGTCCCCGCCGACGTCCCCGTCATCCACGCCATGATCCGCGAGCTCGCCGAGTACGAGCGGGCGCTGGAGGAGGCCCGGGCGACCGAGGAACAGTTGCGCGAGGCGCTGTTCGGCGAGCACCCGGCAGCGTACGCGCACATCGCCGAGGACGCCGACGGCAACCCGGTGGGCTTCGCCGTGTGGTTCCTCAACTTCTCCACCTGGCGCGGTGTGCACGGCATCTATCTGGAAGACCTGTACGTACGCCCCACCGCACGCGGCGGCGGCTACGGCAAGGCCCTGCTGACGGAGCTCGCCCGGCTATGCGTCGAGCACGGCTACGAGCGCCTTGAGTGGTCGGTCCTCAACTGGAACGCCCCCTCCATCGCCTTCTACGAGTCGCTGGGCGCCCGCCCTCAGGACGAGTGGACGGTCTACCGCCTGACGGACGATGCCTTGAAGACGCTCGGCGCCTGAGGGGGACGCGCACCGAAGGGGCGCGGGCCTGTGACATATGCACCCCGCTCAGCTCAGCAGATGTTCGCGCCCCCACGCACCCAGCGGCTCCAACGCCTCATTGAGGGAGACCCCCAGCGGCGTCAACTCATAAGTCACCCGCCGCACCGCGCCCTCGTACGACTCCTCCCGGCAGACGATCCCGTCCGCCTCCAACTCCCGCAGATGCGAGGCGAGCACCTTCTCGGTGACCCCGGGAATGCCCCGCCGCAGTTCGCCGAAGCGGCACGGCTGCTGTGCCAGCGCCCACAGGACGAGCACCTTCCACTTGCCGCCGACCACATCGATCGCGGCGTCGATGCCGCACACATACGTTCCGCGCCTGGTCATGGCTGCCTCCCCCGCCTCGTCAAGGCCCCCGGCCGACCACTCACTTTACGGTAACCACGTACAAAACAGTGCGTACTTGATCATGGTCCGGCACGGTACGAGCCTGGTGCCCATGACCACAGAGAACGCTTCTCCGACCCCGCTCACCCTGCTCGGACTCGGCGACATGGGCACGGCGCTGGCCCGCAGCTGGCTCGCCGCCGGGCACCCCCTCACCGTCTGGAACCGCACCCCCGCCAAGGCCGAACCCCTCGTCGCGGAGGGCGCGCACGTCGCGCCGACCGTGGCCGAGGCGGTGGCGGCTGCCGATCTCGTCGTCGTCTGCCTGCTCGACGACGCCTCCGTCGGCGAGGCGCTGGCAGCGGCCGAACTGGCCGGCAAGGACATCGTCAACCTCACCACCAGCACTCCCGCCCAGGCCAGGGAGCGCGCCCGTTGGGCACAGCAGCGCTCGGCGCGCTTCCTGGACGGCGGAATCATGGCCGTGCCCCCGATGATCGGCGTACCCGAGGCCGGCGGTTACGTCTTCTACAGCGGCGACCACGCACTGTTCGAGCAGCACCGAGCCACGCTGGGCGTCCCGGTGGGCGCCCGCTACGTCGGTACCGATCCCGGGCATGCGGCGCTGCACGATGTGGCGCTGCTGAGCGCCATGACGGGGATGTTCGCCGGGATCACCCACGCCTTCGCGCTCATGCGGCCGGAGCAGGACGTGAAGCCCACGGCGTTCGCCGGGATGCTGACGGACTGGCTGCGCGCCATGGCCGACATGGCGGACGGTATGGCACATCAGCTGGAGAGCGGCGACTACACGGAGGGAGTCGTCTCCAACCTCGCCATGATGACCACCGGGAACGCCACCCTGGAGGCCACCGCCGAAGAACAAGGCGTACGTGGGGAACTCCTCGCCCCCTTCATGGCGTCCATGAGAGAGCGGGTCGCGCACGGACACGGCGACGAGGGTCTGGCGGGGCTGGTGGACGCACTGCGACAGCGGTGAGGTGTCCCTTTTGATAGAGGTTTCTACGAGCCTGAGCTTCAGCTGAACGCACGGTAGGCAGCCGGTTGTCCGGATCCTTACGGTGTCCCGATGCACTACGGCACGTCACGGGGGCAGGCAGGCAGTTCGTTCGACGGCGTGGCCGCGCGGCGGCTGCGCGAAGGGCTGCGGCTGTCGCCCGAAGACGTCGCGTACGGGATGCGTGCCGCGTACGGCATGGACATCGAGGCGCGTACGGTCGCGGCGTGGGAGGCCGGGATCGCCGCACCCGACGAACAGCAACTCTCCGCACTCGCGGGAGCGCTGTGGTGCTCGGCTGCCGATCTGATGGGCAGCCCCGGGACGCTGCGCGAGTACCGGCTGGCGCGCGGTGTCTCGCACACCGATGTCGCGCGTGAGATCGGTATGACGCCTCAGGAGTACGCCCACGTCGAGGAGACCGGCGAGTGGACCGGGGACGCCCGGCAGGCCGAGGCGCTGGCTCAGGTGCTGCGGCTGCCGGTGCCCGCGCTGATCGAGTTCACCGGCCGTGACGAGGAGTTGGCGCAGCTGCTGCGGAAGGCCGCTACGACGCGGTGGCAGGCCCATGTCGGAGCCGTCTGCGAGCTGGTTCCGCTGCCGCGGGAGTACATCGCGGAGGGGCTGCGTGCCCTGAACGCGGCGTACCAGTCGACGACCGCCGCGTCGCTCGGCTGGGGCCAGCCCGCCTCCGCGTCCTCGCGCGACGCGGGGCGCGCCTTCCTGGACGAGATCCTCGCCCACTTCTGGCAGGCCATCGAGGGCTGACGACCCCCACTCTCCAGAGCTGCCACGGCGCCTGCCCTCGCCCCTCCGCATACGGGAGGGACGAGGGCAGGCGGCGTCGGAGTGGGTGTGCGCTCAGTCGGCGGCGGGGCTCGCCGCGAGGCGCTGGTGGGGGATGCCCTCGCCGGGTTCCATGGGGTGGGCGACCACTTCCTCGTCGCGGCGGGAGCGACCGAGGTGGTTGAAGACGAGGTTGAGGACGACGGCGGTGACGCACCCGGTGGAGATACCGGAGTCGAGGATGATCTTCGCGCTCTCGGGGAACGCGTGGTAGAAGTCCGGCGCCGCGATGGGGATGATGCCAACGGCCAGCGCGGTGCCGACGATGAGGACGTTGTTGTCCTTGCCGAGGTCCGCCTTGAGCAGCGTCTGGATACCGCTGGCGGCGACGGAGCCGAACAGCACGACCCCGGCCCCGCCCAGCACCGGCTGCGGTACGGCCGCGACCAGGCTTGCCGCGATGGGACACAGGCCCATGACGATGAGGATGCCGCCCCCGGTGGCGACCACGAAGCGGCTGCGTATCCGGGTCATCGCCACGAGGCCGATGTTCTGTGCGAAGGCGCTGCACATGAAGCCGTTGAAGAAGGGGCTGACGAAGGAGCCGAGGGTGTCGGCGCGCAGGCCGGCAGCGATGGTCTTCTCCCCGGAGGGGCGGTCCACGACCTCGCCCAGCGCCAGCATGTCGGCGGTGGACTCGGTCATCGAGACCAGCATCACCACGCACATGGAGACGATGGCGGCGATCGCGAACTGCGGGGCACCGAAGTGGAAGGGGGTGGGGAAGCCGACGATGTCGGCCTCCTTCACCGCGGTGAAGTCGGTGATGCCGACGGGTATCGCGATCAGTGTGCCGACGACGAGGCCGATGAGCACGGCTATCTGCTTGAGGAAGCCGGTGGTGAACCGGCGCAGCAGCAGCACGACCAGCAGCGTGGCGCCCGCCATGCCGATGTTGCCGAAGTCGCCGTAGTGCGGATCCTTCGGGTTGCCGCCCTGCGCCCAGTTGAAGGCGACGGGCATCAGCGAGACACCGATGAGGGTGATGACGCTGCCGGTGACGACGGGCGGGAAGAAGCGGACGAGCTTGCTGAAGAACGGGGCTACGAGGAAGCCGAGTGCGGCGGCGACCATCGTCGCGCCGAATATGACCGGCAGCGCGTCCGCCGGTCCCTCGGATTTGTTGATCGCCAGCATGGGCGCGACGGTGGCGAAGGTGACCCCGTTGACGAACGGCAGCCGGGCGCCGATCTTCCAGAAGCCGAGGGTCTGCAGCAGGGTGGCGATACCGGCCATGAAGAGGCTGGCGCCGGTCAGGAACGTCAGTTCGGTCGGCGAGAGGCCCACGGCGGCGCCGATGACGAGCGGCGGCGCGACCACCCCCGCGTACATCGCGGCCACATGCTGAAGGCCGGTGGTGAACAGCTTCAGCGGCGGCATGCCCTGGTCGACCGGGTGCTTGGATTGCGCGGGATCGCGCACGTCCTGGCCCCGTTCGCGCCCACTGGCGTCCGCCGTCTTTCCTTGCTTGGTGAACCTGGGCGTCTTCGCCACGGGGTCCTCCTGTCGTTTTCGGCGCCGTGCGGCACACGGTTTCCGGAGGTGTTGCGGTGTGCAAGGTGGTGCTGCTGATCAGTTATGTGATGAGTGCGCCCATGAAATGTTCGGAACATGACAGGAATCCGGAGCGGGGTGGGGCCGAACCGGCCGGGAGCCGTCCCTCCCGGCCGGTGTCCAAGGGGCCTGGCGGCCAGGGTCAGCCCGCGTCCGCCGCGATCCGCGCGAGGCGGCGCGCCTCGTCCCGCGCGTCGCGGGCGATCTCGTCCTCGTCGGCGCGCAGCAGATGGCCGTCCTCGACCACCGGCCGGCCGTTGACCAGGGAGAGGGTGACCGGGGCCGCGGCGCCCAGCACGAGCGCGGCGACCGGGTCGGCGATGGAGGAGTGCCCGATGCCGTCCAGCTTCCACAGCACGACGTCGGCGAGCTTGCCCGCCTCCAGCGAGCCCGTCTCCTGGGCGCGGCCCAGCACCTGGGCTCCGCCGTAGGTGCCCAGCCGCAGGGCCTTGCGCACGGTCAGCGCGTCCTCCCGGTGCGGGCCGAGGCGGTTGATGAGCAGCGCGTTGCGCAGCTCGGTGTGCAGCTCACCCGACTCATTGGACGCCGTACCGTCCACGCCGAGGCCGACCGGCACGCCCGCGTCGAGCATGTCCGGCACCCGGGCGATACCGGCCGCCAGCCGCGCGTTGGACGAGGGGCAGTGCGCCGCGCCCGTCCCGGTGCGGGCGAAGGCGGCGATGTCCTCGTCGGTCATATGGACGCAGTGAGCCATCCACACGTCCTCGCCGAGCCAGCCGACCGACTCGAAGTAGTCGGTCGGGCCCATGCCGAACAGCTCGTGGCAGAACTTCTCCTCCTCCGCCGTCTCCGAGCCGTGCGTGTGCAGCCGTACGCCCTTGCGGCGGGCCAACTCGGCGGCCTCCCGCATCAGTTCGGTGGTGACCGAGAACGGCGAGCACGGTGCGGCGGCGATGTGCAGCATCGAGCCGAACGAGGCGTCGTGGTACGTGTCGATGGCCCGCTCGGTCTCGGTGAGAGCGCCCTCCAGGGTCTCGACGGCGAAGTCCGGCGGGAGGCCGCCGTCCGACACCCCGCGGTCCATCGAACCGCGGGCCGCGGTGAAGCGGACGCCCAGTTCGGCGGCGGCGCGGATCTCGGCGCCGAGGAGGTCGCCGGCGCCGCGCGGGAAGACGTAGTGGTGGTCCATCGCGGTGGTGACACCACCGCGCGCCATCATCCCGAGGGAGCCGCGGGCCGCGGCGTAGACCATCTCCTCGTCGATCCGCGCCCAGGTGGGGTAGAGGGCGACGAGCCAGTTGAAGAGGTTGGCGTCCTGCGCCAGGCCCCGGGTGATCCACTGGTAGAAGTGGTGGTGGGTGTTGATCAGGCCGGGGGTCAGGAGATGGCCCGTGCCGTCGATCCGGCGCGTGACGTTCTCCAGGTCCTCGGGTGCGTCGCCCGGACCGAGGGACTCGATCCGGTTTCCGTTGATGACCAGGTGGCCGGTCGCGTACTCGGTGTCCTCCGCGTCGACGGTCGCGATGGCGCACTTCTCGATGACGATGCGGCCTGGTGTTCCTTCGGTGTCGGCCATGGGGGGTCCTCGCTCGGTGTCTGGAACTAGAGGTTCGTCATGTCCACGGGTATGCGAGGGGTAGCCCCGTCGCGGAGGACCGTGGCCTCGATCAGGCCGTACGGCCGGTCGGCCGCGTAGTACACAGCGCCGTCGGCGGCCTCGTTCTTGATGTCGAACGGCGACAAGTCGACCTTGAAGTGGTGCTTGTTCGGCATCGAGAAGCGGATCTCGTCTATCTCGGGGCGGCTGTTGATGACGCGCGCGCCCATCTGGTACAGCGTCTGCTGGAGCGAGAGCGAGTAGGTCTCCGCGAAGGCGTGCAGCATGTGCTTCTTCGTCTGGGCGTAGGACTTGTCCCAGTTGGGCGTCCGCTCCCCCTCCGCACCGGTCCAGTTGTGCCGCCACACGGAGCTGACCTCGGTGGCCAGGATGCGGTCGTAGTCTTCCTTGAGGGTGGTGTAGCGGTCCTTGATGTAGCCCCAGAACTCCGAGTTGGTGGAGTTGAGGACCGTCAGGCCCTTCAGCCCCGACAGCACCTCGACGCTCTCGCCGTCGAAGGTGATCTGTGCGGTGCGGGTCTCCTGGCCCTTGCGTACGAAGGAGTGCTTGACCTCGTCGGCGCCGATGAACTTGGAGTTGGCGTCGGAGGTCTCGATGCGCTCCCAGGCGTACTCCTCGATCCGGATGCGCGCCCTGCCGATCGGCTCGCAGCTGTCCACGAAGTGCCGGGCCAGTAGGACGCCGAACGCCTCCGCCGACTCGATGCCGTGCTCCTTGGCGAAGGCGAACACGGTGTTCTTCGTGGTGTCGGTCGGCAGCACATGGGCGTTGGACCCGGAGTAGTGGACGTCGTCCAGGTCGCCGCTGAGGGCGACGGAGACATTCAGGTCCTTGATGTGGTGTGTGTCGCCGTCCCGCGTGATCTTGACGACGCGGTTCTCTGCCTTGCCGTACTGGTTCTGGCCGAGAATCGTGGGCATGGTGTCAGCTCCCTCGGTACACGGAGTAGCCGAACGGGTTGAGCAGCAGCGGCACGTGGTAGTGCTCGCCCGGGTTCACCGCGAAGACGATGGTGACCTCGGGAAAGAAGCTGCCTGGTGCGCTGTCCCTTACGCGGGGGGCGTCCTGCTGTTCCGCGGCTTCGCGCTGGCTGCGCGGATTCGAACTGTGCTCTGCCACGCTGTGCGGGTCCGAGGGGTGCTCGTCGGCGAAGTACGGCTCCGTCTCGAACCACAGCTGTACGTGGGTGGTGCCTTCCGGCAGGGCCGGAAAGTCCTTGCAGCGCCCGTCGGCGTCGGTCTTCGACGTCCCGTGCGCGACCCATGCGGCCTGCTCGTCACCCTGGCGTACGGACAGCCGTACGCCGACCCCGGCGGCCGGGCGGCCGCGGCTGGTGTCCAGGATGTGCGTGGACACCGAAGTGCTCGTCGCGTCGCTCATGCCGGGACTCCTTCTTCCGCGAGGCGGGTGAGCCGGAGGCGGTTGATCTTCGCCAGCTCCCGCCGCACGATCTCCCGTTCCTGTTGCGGTGTGTTGTCGATACGGTGACGCACGGCGTCCCTCATCTCCTCGGCACTCCTGCCGGTGGCGCAGATGAGAAAGACATGCCCAAACTTGTCCTGGTATGCCAGGTTCAGTGCGAGCATTTCGGCCTTCAGCTCCTCGGAGGCGCCCGCCATGCCCCGCTGCTCGCGGGCCGAGGTCGGGTCGCCGGGCTTCGGTCGGCCGATGGGCGGGTGCCCGGACATGGCCTCGTCCAGCCCTTCGTCGGTGAGGGCTGCGGTGGCCTCGTCACTCGCGGCGAAGAGGGCATCGACGCTGTCGTACGGGCGCCGGGCGAGCAGCGCGCTCCCCCAGCTCCGGGCGGCGCACACCTCGTGGAGCGCGGCGCGCGCCTCGGCGTCCGCTGCGGAGTTGAACCAGGTGAGACCTGGCGTCGAGCGCGAAGTCACGGGGACCTCCGTGGCCGTGGTGCTGTTCGGGCTGGGAATAGCTAAGTCCTCAGGCCACACCACGTCAACAGTTTGTTGAAGGCTTTTCAACATCCTGGAAAAGAAAGCCCACCATGCGGAAGTCGTTTAGGCGCCCCGTAGCGTGCCCGCACAGCCGCCCCCTCGCGCGCCCGCCCCGGGGAAGGCGAAGCCTCAGCTGGAGCGCCCGTTCTCCCGGTTCAAATAGTTGTAAACCGTGAAGCGGCTGACGCCCAGGGCGCTTGCGACCGTCTCCACGCCGTGCCGGACGGAGAACGCCCCCCGCGTCTCCAGGATCCGCACCACCGACTGCTTGGTCTTACGGTCGAGCTCCGCGAGCGGCACCCCGTGCCGGCGTTCCAGCTCCGCGAGGATGTGGTCGAGGGAGTCGGACAGATGCGGCAGCCGTACGGCCACCACGTCCTCGCCCTCCCAGGCGAGCACCACATCGTCCCCCTGCGCCTCGTGCGGCGGCACCATCGCGCCGCCCATCGCGTCCACCAGCGGCTTGATCGCGACGACGAACGGATGCCCGGGGACGGAGCCCTCTTCCACGGGCCCCGAGGCGTATGCGTCCTGGCCCATCAGCCCTCGCCCTCCCCGATCACGTTCACCTGGAGGGAGACCCGGGTCGCCCCGGCCTCGAGCGAACTGCGCAGCAGCGCGGCGACGGCGTCCAGCACCTCGTCGGCCGAGCCCTCGGCGGTGTTGCCGAACGGGCCGACGTCCACGGCATCCAGTGCCGCCGACTGCACGACCTCCCGGGCCACGACCGCGTGCCGGGGAGCCTCGTCCAGATCGAAGGGCTCGGTCGTGAACTCCACTCGCAATCGCTTCATGCGCCCACAGTACCGAGACCGACGGGACCCGCCGCAGGTCAGCGCAGCTCGGCGAGGAGGTCCTCGATGAAGGCCGCCGTCTCCGTCGGCTGGCGGGCCTCGGTGCACAGCCGGTCGATGATCAGCGTGTACTGGTCGACGTCCGAGGGCTTGTCCAGATAGACGGCGTTGGTCAGGTGCTCCAGATACACCTTGTCCGGCAGGTCCGGGTCGGCGAAGCGCAGCAGGGTCACCGGGGTGCCGGCCGCGGCGGCCGTCACCTCGAAGGGCGCGACCTGGAGCGTCACATGCGGCAGCTCGATCATCTTCAGCAGGTGTTCGAGCTGTCCGCGCATCACCTCGGGACCGCCGAAGGGCCGCCTGAGCACCGCCTCGTCCACGATCGCCCACAGCCGCGGCGGATCCGCCCTGTGCAGCAGCCGCTGCCTGGCCATGCGCAGCTCCACGATCCGGGCGACCTTGGACGGCTCGGTGGTCGGGTAGCCGAGCCTGCTGACGGCGAACGCGTAGTCCTCGGTCTGGAGCAGCCCGGGCAGGAACTGGACCTCGTACGTCCTGATCACCGACGCCGCGTCCTCGAGGCCGAGGTGCAGCTCGAACCAGTCCTCGAGCACATCCGAGTACTGGCACCACCAGCCGGGGGAGTTGGCCTGCCGGGCCAGGTCGAAGAACTCCTCGCGCTCCACCGTGTCGTGGATGCCGTAGAGCGTCAGCAGATCCCGCAGGTCGCGTTCCTTGGCTCCGACCTGTCCGCGCTCCAGCCGCGTGATCTTCGCGTGCGAGCCGCGGATGGCCCGGCCCGCGTCCTCGCGGGAGATGTCGAGCGACTGGCGAAGCCTGCGCAGCTTGACGCCCAGAATGATCCGCAGCGCCGTGGGGCCGTTCGACGGCTCCTGCGCAGCCCCTCGCAACGGTTCACCGGACGGCTGCATCATGGCGGGCATTCCGACTCCCAAGGGTGATTGGGCGGTCACAACAGTCTGGCACCGGTGCACCGGTCCGGTACAGGTACCGGGAGAATACGCGCCGGGCGCGCACCGCATCGGCGCGAGCCTTCCATACTCCCCTCCGAACCAACCTGACAACCAGCCTTCCGGGCACGGCAGTTGACGACGCCGAATGTAGGGATCCCGGCGACGGAGAGCAACTGCACTGCCTCGCACCGGCCGATCTCGGTCCGCTCCTCCCTGTGCGCCTTTGCGCCGGTGAGAGTTCCGCGCGCCCCTTCGGGGCGTCTCCGGTACCGCCGCGCACCGAGGTGCGAGCCCCGGGCTCCGTCACGACGACGGAGCCCGGGGCTTTTGCATGCCCTCGCGCGGTCGGCTCTTGACAGGACTGCCCTCCGCAGCGCAATCTTCCAATGAGCAGAATACAACTTCCACAATACGAAAATTAACGACGAAGGGAGGGCGGTCGCGATGGTCTCCTCGGACCGGTTCACCGTCAATGCCTCGATCCTCTTCACCGAGCTGCCCCTCCTGGAGCGCCCGGCGGCGGCTGCCGCCGCGGGCTTCGACAAGATCGAGCTGTGGTGGCCCTGGGTCGACGCGCCCGTGCCCGAGCGCTCCGAGCTCGACGCGCTGCGCAGCGCGCTGGAGGACGCACAGGTGCAGCTCACCGGGCTGAACTTCTACGCCGGTCAGCTGCCGGGGCCCGACCGCGGCGCCCTCTCCGTCCCTGGCGAGGAGTCGGAGAAGTTCCGCGCCAATATCGCGGTGACCGCCGACTTCGCGCGGTCCGTCGGCTGCAAGGCGCTCAACGCCCTCTACGGCAACCGCGTCGACGGCGCCACGGAGGCCGAGCAGGACGCACTCGCCCTGGAGAACCTCGCGCTGGCAGCGCAGGCGGCCGACCGGGTGGGTGCCGTACTGCTCGTCGAGGCGCTCAATGCCCCCGAGTCGCCCAAGTGCCCGATCGTCAGCGCTCCCCGGGCGCTGGAGGTGGTCGACGCGGTGAACGCGGCCACCGGCCTGGACAACGCCCGCTTCCTGATGGACCTCTACCACCTGTCCATGAACGGCGAGGACCTGGCAGCCGTCATCGACGAGCACACCGGCAGGACCGGCCATGTGCAGATCGCCGACAACCCCGGCCGCGGCGCCCCGGGCACCGGCTCCCTGGACTTCGCCGACCTCTTCAGCCGACTGGACAAGGCCGGCTACGACGGGCTCGTCGGCCTGGAGTACAAGCCCGGCGACAACGGCAGCGCCGCCGCCTTCGGCTGGCTGAAGTAACAGCACCTGCCGGGGGCCGGAGGGCCCCCCGCTCACCGGGGCGCAGGCCCCGGCCACAGACGGGATCAGGGGACTCGGGCCCCAACACTTGATCTGCGAAAGGCAACAGCATGGCTTACACCGCCGACAACACCAAGATCGGCTTCATCGGCCTCGGCATCATGGGCGCCCCCATGGCCCGGAACCTGCTCAAGGCCGGCTACGACGTCACGGCGTACACCCTCGAGACCGACAAGGTCGAGGAGTTCGTCAAGGACGGCGGCAAGGGCGCCAACTCCGTCGCGGAGGCGGTCAAGGGCGCCGACGTCGTCATCACGATGGTCCCGGCCTCCCCCCACGTGGAGCAGGTCGTCCTGCACGAGGGCGGTGTCCTGGAGAACCTCCGCGAGGGCGGCACCCTCATCGACATGTCCTCGATCACCCCGCAGACCTCCATCGAGGTCGCCGAGGCCGCGAAGGCCAAGGGGATCAAGACGCTGGACGCCCCCGTCTCGGGCGGCGAGGCCGGCGCGATCGAGGCCGTGCTGTCCATCATGGTCGGCGGCGAGCAGGAGACCTTCGACGCGGCCAAGCCGATCTTCGAGGCGCTCGGCAAGACGATCGTGCTGTGCGGCCCGGCCGGCTCCGGTCAGACCGTGAAGGCCGCCAACCAGCTGATCGTCGCCGTCAACATCCAGGCCGTGGCCGAGGCCGTGGTCTTCCTCCAGAAGTCCGGCGTCGACCTGGCGGCGGGCCTGGAGGTGCTCAACGGCGGTCTGGCCGGCTCCACGGTGCTGACCCGTAAGAAGGACAGCATCCTGGCGGGCAACTACAAGCCCGGCTTCAAGATCGACCTGCACCACAAGGACATGGGCATCGTGACCGACGCCGCCCGCGCGGTCGGCGCGGCCGTGCCCGCCGGTGCGCTGGTCGCCCAGCTCGTCCAGGCGCTGCGGGCGCAGGGCGACGGCGGGCTCGACCACTCCGCGCTGGTGCGCGGCGTCAAGCGGCTGTCGGGCGAGAACCCCGACGCCGGCTGAGGGCCGGCCCTCACCACAGACTCCGGGCGGCGGCGTCGACACTGTCCTGTCGCGCCCAGGCGCCGCCGCCCGGACACCACCCGCTCCGAACCAGGAGAGTTCGATGGCTCGTATGACCGCTGCCCGCGCGGCAGTTGAGATCCTCAAACGCGAGGGTGTGGACACCGCTTTCGGCGTGCCGGGTGCGGCGATCAACCCGTTCTACGCGGCGCTGCGTGCCGCGGGCGGCATCGAGCACACGCTCGCCCGCCACGTCGAGGGTGCCTCGCACATGGCCGAGGGCTACACCCGTACTGCGCCCGGCAACATCGGGGTGTGCATCGGCACCTCGGGACCGGCCGGCACCGACATGATCACCGGCCTCTACTCGGCGATCGGCGACTCGACCCCGATCCTGTGCATCACAGGACAGGCACCGGTCGCCGTGATCGAGAAGGAGGACTTCCAGGCGGTCGACATCGCCTCCATCGCGAAGCCGGTCACCAAGAAGGCCACCACCGTCAAGGAGGCCGCGCAGGTTCCCGGCGTCTTCCAGGAGGCGTTCCACCTGATGCGTTCGGGACGTCCTGGCCCGGTCCTGATCGATCTGCCGGTCGATGTCCAGCAGACGGAGATCGAGTTCGACCCGGACCTGTATGAGCCGCTGGTCCCGCACAAGCCGGCCGCGACCCGCAAGCAGGTCGAGAAGGCCATGGACATGCTGGCGGCCGCCGACCGTCCGCTGCTCGTGGCGGGCGGCGGCATCATCAGCGCGGACGCCTCCGAACTGCTGGTGGAGTTCGCCGAACTGACCGGCATCCCCGTCGTGCCCACGCTGATGGGCTGGGGCGCGATCGGTGACGACCATCCGCTGCACGCGGGCATGGTCGGCCTCCAGACCTCGCACCGCTACGGCAACGCCACCTTCCTGGAGTCCGACTTCGTCCTCGGCATCGGCAACCGCTGGGCCAACCGGCACACCGGCGCGCTGTCCACCTACACCGAGGGCCGGAAGTTCGTCCACGTGGACATCGAGCCGACGCAGATCGGCAAGATCTTCCCGCCGGACTTCAGCATCGTCTCGGACGCGCACGCGGCGCTGACCCTCTTCGTCGAGGTCGCCAAGGAGCGCGCGCAGGCCGGAAAACTGAAGGACCTGTCGAAGTGGTCGGCCGCGGCACGGGAGCGCAAGGGGTCGCTGCAGCGCCGTACGCACTTCGACAATGTGCCGCTCAAGCCGCAGCGGGTGTACGAGGAGATGAACCGGGCCTTCGGTCCTGAGACGCGGTACGTGTCGACCATCGGCCTCTCGCAGATCGCGGGCGCGCAGTTCCTGCACGTCTACCGGCCGCGGCACTGGATCAACTGCGGGCAGGCCGGCCCGCTGGGCTGGACCGTGCCGGCCGCGCTGGGTGTCGCCAAAGCGGACCCGGAAGCAAGCGTCGTCGCGCTGTCGGGTGACTATGACTTCCAGTTCATGATCGAGGAACTGGCCGTCGGCGCCCAGCACCACATCCCCTATGTGCATGTGCTGGTCAACAACTCCTACCTCGGCCTGATCCGGCAGGCTCAGCGCAACTTCGACATGGACTTCCAGGTCAACCTGGAGTTCGAGAACATCAACACACCCGAGCTGGGCGGCTACGGCGTCGACCACGTCAAGGTCGCCGAGGGCCTGGGCTGCAAGGCGCTGCGCGTCACCGAGCCGGACCAGTTGCTGCCCGCGTTCGAGGAGGCGAAGAAGCTCGCCGCGGAGTATCGGGTGCCCGTCGTGGTGGAGGCGATCCTGGAGCGGATCACCAATATCTCGATGAGCGGGAGTGACATCGCTTCTGTGAATGAGTTCGAGGAGCTGGCCGCGGAGCCTGCGCACGCGCCGACGGCGACGGTGCCGCTGGGCTGAGGGGGTGCCCCTGCACGCCGTCCGCCGGCTGCGGGCTCGTTCGGGTTGCTCGCGCAGTTCCCCGCGCCCCTTTGGGGCGCGGGGAAACCAAGCTTTCAACAAACTGTTGACGCCCCGGTGGGGCGTCCTTACGCTCCAAGATGCGGAAACTGTTTTCCGTGAATCACGCCCCAGGAAGGTCGTCCATGTCGAAGTCGTCGAAGCCCACGCTGACCACCGAGGCGGGCGCGCCCGTCGCCGACAACCAGAACTCCACCTCCGCCGGCATCGGTGGCCCGCTCCTCCTCCAGGACCAGCACCTGCTGGAGAAGCTGGCGCGGTTCAACCGGGAGCGGATCCCGGAGCGTGTGGTGCACGCCCGCGGCTCCGGCGCCTACGGCTACTTCGAGGTGACCGACGACGTCACCGACTACACCCGCGCCCACTTCCTCGGCGAGGTCGGCCGCCGCACCGAGACGTTCATCCGGTTCTCCACCGTCGCCGACAACCTCGGCGGCCCCGACGCGGCGCGTGACCCGCGCGGCTTCGCGCTCAAGTTCTACACCGAGGAGGGCAACTACGACCTCGTCGGCAACAACACCCCGGTCTTCTTCATCAAGGACCCGCTGAAGTTCCCCGACTTCATCCACTCGCAGAAGCGCGACCCGTTCACCGGCAAGCAGGAGCCGGACAACGTCTGGGACTTCTGGGCCCACTCCCCCGAGGCGACCCACCAGATCACCTGGCTGATGGGCGACCGCGGCATCCCCGCCTCGTACCGGCACATGAACGGCTACGGCTCGCACACCTACCAGTGGACCAACGCCGAGGGCGAAGTCTTCTATGTCAAGTACCACTTCAAGACGAACCAGGGCATCCGCTGCCTGTCCAGCGAGCAGGGCGCCGAGCTGGCCGGCAAGGACCCCAACAGCCACCAGACGGACCTGCTCCAGTCCATCGAGCGCGGCGTCTTCCCGTCCTGGACGCTGTATGTGCAGATCATGCCCGCGGACGAGGCGGCCGACTACCGCTTCAACCCGTTCGACCTGACCAAGGTGTGGCCGCACAAGGACTACCCGCTCCAGCGCGTGGGCCGCCTGGTGCTGGACCGCAACCCGGACAACGTCTTCGCCGAGGTCGAGCAGTCCGCGTTCTCGCCCAACAACTTCGTGCCGGGCATCGGCCCCTCGCCGGACAAGATGCTCCAGGGCCGGCTGTTCGCCTACGCCGACGCGCACCGCTACCGGCTGGGCGTCAACCACACCCAGCTGCCGGTCAACGCGCCCAAGGCCACCCGGGCGAACAACTACGGCCGGGACGGCTTCATGGCCACCAACGCCTACGACCGGTACGCCAAGAACTACGAGCCGAACTCCTACGACGGCCCCGCCGAGACCGGCGTCCCGCTGTCCGCGCCACGCCCGGTGACCGGCTACTGGGGCACCCACGAGGCGCCGCAGCACGCCAAGGACGACGACTTCTTCCAGGCCGGCGAGCTCTTCCGGCTGATGTCCGAGGAGGAGAAGGGCCGGCTGGTCGCCAACATCGCGGGCGGCCTCTCGCAGGTCTCCCGTGAGGATGTCATCGAGAAGAACATCGCCCACTTCAGCGCCGCGGACCCCGACTACGGGCGCCGTGTGGAGGCGGCGGTGCGCGAGTTGCAGGAGGGCTGACGCCCTGCTCCGCGGGCGCGCACGCGACCCCGCGGTGAGCGGCGTACCGGACCGATTGGGAGGTCGGCCCGGCACGCGCCCCCGTGCGGGACGGTCCGATTGATGAGGGGTGGCCGTCCCGCGCGGGGGCATATCCATACCATCCTCCCCACGACCTGGGGCGGCCTGGCACGCGCCCCTTCGTAAAACGCGCGCCATCGGCGACGATTGGGGGAGATCGGGGCGCGCAGCCGCAGCCGTGCCCGCCGGACCACCGTGCCAGGAGCCGAACGATGGCTGAGAGAGTGCTTGTGCGCTGCCCCGTGTGCCGGCGCGAGCACAGCTACACAGCGCCGGTCTACCCCTGCGGCTGCGGCGCACCGGTCGCCCTGCCGCTGCTGTCCTCCGCCGCCGCGATCCAGGTACGGCACCGCACCTGGGCCGGCTCCTGGATCTCCGTACGGTGCCCGGCGTGCGGGCGCGAGGACGAGTGGCCGCAGCCCGAGTTGGGCTGCGGCTGCGGTACGACGCTGCGGGTGCCCGTCGCACGCGGCCGCAAGGGCGTGCCGGCGGCGCCGCCCGCCGAGGGCCCGCCCGCGGAGTTCCCTGCTCCGGCGCCCGGTCCCGTACCGCGGCCCGCCTTCCGGCCGGTCACCATCCGTACGGCTTACGACGCGAAGCTCGCCGCCGCGCAGTACCTGCGGTGGCTCGGCTTCGAGGGCATACGCGTCGCCGAGCGGACGCCCGCCTCCGGGGTGGATGTGCGGGGCCCCGCCGTCGTCGCCCACGTCGACCCGTCGACCTCGCCGGTCGGGGTGCGGGACGTGGAAACGGTGTGGCTCAACGGCCTCAACGACTCGGTCATCGCCGTGTGCTTCGCCCTCGCCGGATACGTACAGGAGGCGCGCGCCCGCGCCGACGAGTTGCGGCTGCCGCTGTTCGTCCTCGACCTGACGGGCACGCCGCGGGCGGTGAACGAAGCCGCGGAGCACTTGATCCGTACGCCGCGATGACAGCAGGGGACCGCGCCCCGTCAGGGGCGCGGGGAACTGCGCGACAAGCCACAACGCAACCCGCAGCCCGCAAGCGACGGGCAGGGGCACCCCCTCACCGGTCGCGGTACTCCGAGCCGGAGGCACCCGCGGCATGAGCGCGGAGCTCCACACGACGGATCTTCCCCGAAATCGTCTTGGGCAGCTCCGCGAACTCCACCACCCGCACCCGCTTGTACGGCGCGAGCCGCTCCCGGCAGTGGGCGAACAGCAGTTGGGCGGTCTCGCCGTCGGCCGGAAAGCCGTCCGCCAGGACCACGTACGCCTTGGGCACCGCCAGCCGTACCGGATCCGGCGACGGGACCACGGCGGCCTCCGCCACCGCCTCGTGCTCCAGCAGCACGCTCTCCACCTCGAACGGGGAGATCTTGTAGTCGCTGGCCTTGAAAACGTCGTCGCTCCGCCCGACGTACGTCAGATAGCCGTCCGCGTCCCGGGAGCCGATGTCGCCGGTCCGGTAGTAGCCGTCGGCCATCGCCTCCGCGGTGCGCTCGGGGTCGCCCCGGTAGCCGCGCATCAGGCCCACCGGCGACGCGGCGAGGTCGAGGCAGATCTCGCCCTCCTCGACGCCGGCCTTCCCTGTCACCGGGTCGACCAGGGTGACGTCGAAGCCGGGCGTGGGGCGGCCCATGGAGCCGGGCTTGAGGGGCTGGCCCGGGGTGTTGGCGACCTGGACGGCGGTCTCGGTCTGGCCGAAGCCGTCCCGGATGGTGACGCCCCAGACCCGGCTGACGTGCTCGATGACCTCGGGGTTGAGCGGTTCACCCGCGGCGACGACCTCGCGGGGGACGGTGGACAGCCGGCTGAGGTCGGCCTGGATGAGCATGCGCCAGACCGTGGGCGGCGCGCAGAAGCTGGTCACGCCGCCGCGTTCCATCTCGGCCATCAGACGGCCCGCGTCGAACCGGCTGTAGTTGTGGATGAAGATCGTCGCCTCGGCGTTCCAGGGCGCGAAGAAGTTCGACCAGGCGTGCTTGGCCCAGCCGGGCGAGGAGATGTTGAGGTGGACGTCGCCGGGCTTGAGGCCGATCCAGTACATGGTGGCCAGATGCCCGACGGGATACGACACATGGGTGTGCTCGACCAGCTTGGGCAGCGCGGTCGTACCGGAGGTGAAGTACAGCAGCAGGGTGTCGTCGGCGCGGGTGACTCCCTGCGGGTCGTAGCCGGTCTCCGCCTCGTACGCGTCCTCGTAGGCCAGCCAGCCCGGCGCGGGGGTGCCGCCGCTGCCGACGGCGATCCGGGTGTAGTCGCCCGGCACCTCCGAGCCGGCGAACTTGCCGGTGTCCTCGGCACGGACCACCACGTGCCGGGCCTCGCCGCGCGTGACGCGGTCGGCCAGGTCGCGCGGGCCCAGCTGCGGGGTCGCGGGGATGACGACGGCGCGCAGCTTCATCAGCGCCAGCAGCGTCTCCCACAGCTCGACCTGGTTGCCGAGCATGACGATGACCCGGTCGCCGGGGGCGACGCCGCGGCCGCGCAGCCAGTTGGCGACCTGGTTGGAGCGGGTCCGCATCCGGTCGAAGGTGACGCGCTGCTCGGTGCCGTCCTCCTCCACGATGTGCAGCGCGAGCCGGTCGTTGTCCTCGGCGATGTGGTCGAACCAGTCCAGCGCCCAGTTGAAGTGCTCGGGCCGCGGCCAGCTGAAGGCGGCCCGTGCGGCCTCGTAGTCCGTCCGGTGTCGCAGCAGCGTGTCGCGGGCGGCTCGGAACTGATCGGTGGGCGTGGACGGGACCATGTTTCCTCCTGCTCAGCGGGGTGCTGCGGGCGCTGGGAGCCATCGTGTACGCCGACCCGCGCACGCACCACCCCCGGCCGGGGGCTTACGCGCAAGTGACAGGAGGTACGGCATCATCGGAGAGGTGTATACGGGGGCCGGCACGCGGCAGGACAGGGACGACGACGCGACCGTCGGCGGTGTGCCGACGGACGGAAGACGGCGCGGACCACGCCATCCCGTCATCGCGGCGCTCTCGGTACTGACCCTGCTCGTGCTCACGGTCACCCTGGCGTTCCGGGTGGGGGACGAGGACGGGCCGACGCCGGTGCCGCAACTGCTGGCGTTCCTGCCCTGGCTTCTCGCCCCGGCCTGGCTCGCGGCGCTGGGCGCCGCCCTCTCCCGCCGGTGGCTGGTGCTGCTGTGGGCGCTGGCGGTGCTGGCGTGCACGGGGTGGTTTCTGCGCCCGTACGGGCCGTCCGCGCCCAGCGATACGGCGGCCAGGCCCGCGAAGGCGCAGTTCCGGGTGCTGACGGCCAATCTGAAGTACGGGGCCGCCACCCCGGACCTGGTGAAGACGGTGCACAGGGAGCGCCCGCAGATCGTCTCGGTGCAGGAGTGCGACGCCAGGTGCGCGGTGGCGCTGCGCGGGCCCGCGCTGCGCGAGGAGTATCCGCATCGGATCGTCACCGGCGGCGGGGGCGCGCGGGGTTCGGCGCTGCTCAGCATCTATCCGCTGCACGACCGCAGCGAGGTGCGCGGCCGGCTGTCGATGCCCGGGGCCGTCGCGGATGTGCACGGCGAGCGGGTCGCCCTCCAGGTGGCACATCCGATGCCGCCGAAGCCGGACAGTACGGCGGCGTGGCGGGTCGAACTGGACCGGCTGCGGGCCGTGGCGGCGGCGCGCGGCAAGCTGCCCACGGTGATCGCGGGCGACTTCAACTCCTCGCAGGACCACGCCGCTTTCCGCGCCATCCTGAAGACCGGTATGCACGACGCGGCCCGCATGCTGGGCAACTCCCGCACCCCCACCTGGCCCACCCGCACCACGCCGGTGCTGGGCGCGCAGATCGACCACATACTGCTGAGCGAGACGCTCCTGCCGGTGGACGGCGAGTTCCTCGATCTGCGGGGCACCGACCACCGCGCCCTGCTGGTGAACATCAAGCTGTTCTGAGCCGCGGCGGACGCGGGCCGCTACTGCGGCGAGACCTGCGGCGCAGGGCGTTCGAGCCGCTCCGGATCAGCCGTCCTCCGGCCGGTGTTCGACCAGCACGGGTTCTTCGCCGATCGCCAGGTGACGGCCCGGGCGCGCGGAGGTCTCGCTGCCGTCCATCCGGCGCAGCAGCCGGGCGCCCTCGGCCAGCCGGACCCGGCCCTGGCCCCGCGTCGTCCAGTAGACGTGCAGTTCGCTGCCCTTCCGTACGAAGCGGCAGGTGTAGGCGCCCGCGGCGAGCCCCATCGCGGCGCCGCTCCCGCACGAGGTGATGCGGGCGCCCTTCAGCCACCCCTGCAACCGCCCGATGCGCCGCCCCGCCTCCGTCGGCGGACCCCCCGCGACCTCCACCACGAGGGGCACCTCGGAGCTGCCCCAGCTGTAGAAGTACATCCGCTCCAGCGCCTGGTCCTTGAGGTAGAGGCCCACGAGGTAGAAGCGCACCGCGTAGTTGTTGGCCCGGCGCACGTCCAGGTGCTTCCTGAGGGCGACGTCGATATCGGGTCCGGTGTTCCACAGGGCGACACGGCCCAGGCCCTCGCTGTACAGGAGCCGCTGCACCCGTTTGACGAGCGTCACCATCTCCTCCGGCGGGCCGTCCGCCCTGCGCGGGGGCAGCTTGAGCGCGGCGGCCTCGCAGTGCTCGTACGCGCCCGTACGTGCGAACTTCCGCAGCAGGTCGCGGCCGCGCTTCTCCCACAGCGAACCGAAGGAGGGGCAGATCCGCTGCGCCTCGGGGTCGGTACGGCGAATGATCCGCGCGGCGCGCTCGACCATCCCGGCCAGCGTCTCCACCGAACCGCTCCATGTGCCCCGGTGGCTGGGGTAGTCCCACAGCTCGTACGCCTCGATCCGGCCGCGGTAGCGGGTGGCGAGCGCCTTGATGAACCGGTCCCAGTCGGCGAGCTTGTCGGGAGGTGCGGAGCGCGCGTCGGCGAACAGCGATCTGCGGCCCTCCGGCGCCGCCCAGGGCGGGGTACCGCCCAGGGTGAGCAGCACGGGCAGCCGCTTGCGCTCAGCGGCGTCGACCAGCCGGTCCAGCGTCCGCCACCGGTACTTGCCGCGCTGTGGCTCCAACTGGGACCACCGGGTGCCGGAGTGCCACAGCCGTACGGACCCGACGCGGAAGCCGGGCATCTCCGCGGTGTCGTAGCTGAGGTTGACGCCGTAGAAGGCGCTGGGCACCCGCTTCGGTGCGGTGGTCCAGTCGGGCCCTTTGACGTCCTGCCCCCTGGCGTCCTGCTGTTGTCCGCCGCCGGTAACCCCGGGATCCGGCGAACTACTCGGGGTTCCGCTGCCCGCTCCGTCGCGGTAGGGGACGGTGACGGCGGCGGAGGGGATCAGAAAGCCGAGCAGCAGCGCCACCACGCGCAGCCAGAAGTACGTACGCGGCACGACGGATCGGGCCGCGCCGGAGGCCGCCGGGCCGGGCACCGGAGCCGAACGCTCGGCAGCTGCCGAGCCGTCCAGCGGAGCCGAGCGCTCCGCGACTGCCGAGCCCTCCGCCGGAGCCGAACGCTCTGCAGCTGCCGAGCCCTCCGCCGCTGCCCGACCGCCCTGCGGTTCCGGAGCGTCCACCTCCCCAGGGTGCTCGCTCGCGCCAGCGTCCTCCGCTCCCGCGTCCCCCGCCGCGCCACCGCGCTCCGCGTCGACGGCCTGGCACCAGGCGCGGTAGAGCCGGTCCAGTTCCGTACGGTCGGCTCCGCAGACGCGGGCCACCTTCTCGACGGCGCCGAAGGTGCGGGGGACGGTCGTACCGAGGCAGTAGCGGTGCACCGTCGAGCGGCCGAGCCCGGTGCGGTGCGCGAGTGCGGCGTAGCTACGTCCGCTGCGTTGTTTCAGCCCCTCCAGCAACTCCGCCAACTCGGCCCCGTCCCTGCCCACCGTCATGGCTCCCTCCCCTGCGCCCGGGGCGTCCAGCGCCGTACCGAGCCGTCCCAGCATGCCGGATCTGTGCAGGTGGCGGCAGGGTTCTTGTCCCTTTGTCCCACTTCCCCGCCGGTTGTTGCCCCCGCGTCAGGTATCCCGCAAGGTCACCTCTGGACGCACATCCGGAACATCGGGGGGACATATGTTGCGCCTGCACTTCGCCGCGGGGGATCTGGCCCGCACCCGGGTCGCCGACGGACCCGATCCGCTGTGGGAATCGGTACTGAGCCTGCACAGACTGCGGGACACCCGGCCGGACGCCGTCCTGTCGGAGTGGCGGGGGCAGGTGTGGCGCGACAGTACGGAGCCGCTGCGGCGGCTGCTGCCGCTGGTGCCCGCACGGGGGTACTTTCCCGACTTCCTGACACCGGCCGCCGGGGCAGCGGGTTTCGAGGAAGGCGTGGAGGCGGTGCTCGCCACGCCCCGGAGCCAACTGCGTACGCAGGTCGGCGTGCTGGCCCGGTCGGCCCCGCCGCTCAGCGACTGGGCGAGTGCCGTCGGCGAGGGCGGAGCGCGGGCGCTGGGCAGGCTGGGGGATGCGCTGCGGGACTACCGGGACCTCGCACTGGAGCCCTGGTGGCCGCGGATCGTCTCCCAGGTGGAGGCCGACCGCATGGGGCGGTGCCGGACGCAGTGGCTGCACGGCACCGAGGAGATGCTCCGCACGTTCGAGCCGGTCATCCGGTGGCGGCCTCCGGTGCTGGAGACCGACTACCCGGCCACGGTGGAGATCCACCTCGAAGGGCGTGGGCTGCTGCTCATCCCCTCCTACTTCTGCCGCCGTACGCCGGTCGCGCTCGCGGACCCCGAGCTGCCGCCCGTCCTGGTGTATCCGGCGCGTAGACCCGAAGGCCAGGACGTGTCACCGGAGCATCTGGCGCGGCTACTCGGGCACACCAGAGCGGCTGTGCTCCAGTCGCTGCTCGGCGGTTGCAGCACCAGTGAACTGGCGCGGCGTGCGGGCGTGTCCCTCTCCTCCGCGAGCGAGCACGCCGCGGTGCTGCGGGGCGCGGGGCTGGTCTCCAGCAGCAGACGCCGCAACACCGTGCGGCACGCGCTCACCTTCGTGGGGCTGGCCTTGCTGGGTGACCGTGCGGGCGGGGCCGCGCGGCGTCCCGCCGGGCCGGGTCAGCCGGCGGCCCTGTGCACGCCGCCCGTGCTCGACGCGGTGACAGGGCCGCTGTCGTGGTGAATGGGGGTGTGCGCCCCGTTGAGCGGCACCCCGCTGCCGCCGTGCCGGGAGGCGACGATCTCCGCGGCGATGGACAGCGCCGTCTCCTCCGGGGTGCGGGCGCCCAGGTCGAGGCCGATCGGCGAGCGCAGCGCGGCGAGTTCGAGGGAGGTCAGGCCCGCCTCGCGGAGCCGCTGCAGCCGGTCGCGGTGGGTGCGGCGCGAGCCCATCGCGCCGACGTAGGCCACCGGCAGCCGCAGCGCCCGCTCCAGCAGCGGCACGTCGAATTTGGCGTCATGGGTCAGTACGCAGACGACCGTACGGGCGTCGACGTCCTGGGAGTCGAGATAGCGGTGCGGCCAGTCGACGACGACCTCGTCGGCCTCGGGGAAGCGGCGGGCCGTGGCAAAGACGGGCCGCGCGTCGCACACCGTCACGTGGTAGCCGAGGAACTTGCCGATCCGTACCAGCGCGGCGGCGAAGTCGATGGCGCCGAAGACCAGCATCCGCGGCGGCGGGACGCTGGATTCCACCAGCAGGGTCACCGGCTGCCCGCACATGCTGCCGTCGGCGCCGACGGTGACGGTCGCGGTGCGGCCCGCGGCCAGCAGTGCCCCGCCCTCGGCCACGGCGGTGGCGTCCAGCTCGGGCGCTCCGCCCAGTGCGCCGTGCCGCTGTCCGTCGGCGTCCAGCCACAGGGCGCCGCCCAGCAGTTCGTCCGGGCCCGCCACGATCCGTACGAGCGCGGCCGTGCGGCCCTCGGTGGCCTCGGCCGCCGCCGCGGCGAACGCCTCGCGGGCCGCCGAGCCGGCCCGGGCCGGGGTCACCAGGATGTCGATGATGCCGCCGCAGGTCAGGCCGACGGCGAAGGCGTCCTCGTCGCTGTAGCCGAAGGTCTGGCGGACGCTGTGGCCCGACTCCAGTGCCTCCTGGCACAGCTCGTAGACGGCGCCCTCGACGCAGCCGCCGCTCACGCTGCCGACGGCCTCGCCGTCCGCGTCCACGGCCAGCGCGGCGCCCACCTGTCGCGGGGCGCTGTTGCTGACGCCGACCACGGTGGCGACGGCGAAGTCCCGTCCCTCCTGGCACCAGCGGTGCAGCTCAGCGGCGATGTCCAGCATCTGATTGTCTCCTCGGCGGTGATGACTACCAGGTGGGAGCGGGAACGGCCAGGGGACCGCACCCGCTCCCGCCTGACAGGGAGAGCAGCGTCAGGTGGCTACTTGACCCCCAGCCACTGCTCGATCGGGTTCAGCGCGAAGTAGGCCAGGAAGACAAGTCCCAGTACCCACATCAACCATCCGGGCTCGCGGAACTTTCCCTGGACGGCCTTGATCAGAACGTAGGCGATGACACCGGCGCCGATACCGGCCGTGATGGAGTACGTGAACGGCATCAGCACGGTGGTCAGGAAGACCGGGATCGACGTGGCCGGGTCGGTCCAGTCGATGTGCATGGCGTTGGTCATCATCATCGAGCCGATGACGACGAGCGCCGCGGCCGCCACCTGCGGAGGGATCACCTGCGCGAGGGGCGTGAAGAACAGACAGAGTGCGAAGCCGAGGCCGGTGACGACGCTGGCCAGGCCGGTACGGGCACCGTCGCCGACGCCCGCCGTGGACTCCACGAACACGGTCTGGCCCGAGGCGCCGGCCAGACCGCCGGCCACGCCGCCCGCACCGTCGATGGTCAGCGCCTTGTTCAGCCCCGGCATCCGGCCCTGCGCGTCGGCGAGCCCGGCCTGCTGGCCGATGCCGATGATGGTGCCGATGGCGTCGAAGAACCCGGCCAGGACGAGGGTGAAGACGATGACGCCGATGGTGATGCCGCCGACGTCACCCAGTCCGTTGAACGAGACGGTGCCCAGCAGCCCGAAGTCGGGCGAGCTGACCACCGAGCCGGTGATCTCCGGGGCGTTCCTGCCGCCCCAGTCCTTCTTGTCGAGACCGGCGAACTGGTGCACCAGCGCGGCCAGGACGGTGCCGCCGACGATGCCGATGAGGATCGCGCCGGGCACCTTGCGTACCTGGAGCGCGAAGATCAGCAGCACGGTGACGGCGAAGCACAGCACCGGCCAGCCGGTGAGCATGTCCGCGGTGCCGAGCTGGATGGGCTTGGCACCCGGAACGCCGCCGGGCCCGGCCATCGAGGTGACGAAGCCGGCCTGGACCAGCCCGATCAGGCAGACGAACAGCCCGATGCCCATGGTGATCGCGTGTTTCAGCGCCAGCGGGATCGCGTTCATGATGAGCTCGCGGAGCCCGGTGACCACCAGCAGGATGATCACGGCGCCGTAGATGAGACACATCGCCCAGGCGTTGCCCCAGGTCATCTCGGGGACGACCTGGAACGACATCACGGCCGAGACGCTCAGTCCCGCCGCCAGGGCCAGCGGCACGTTGCCGATGAAGCCCATCACCAGGGTGGTCACCGCGGCGGCCAGCGCCGTCGCCGTGGTGACCTGCCCGCCGTCCAGCTTGTGCCCGGCGGCGTCGGGCACGGAGAGGATGACGGGGTTGAGCAGGACGATGTACGCCATCGCCATGAAGGTGGTGACACCGCCACGTATCTCCTGGCCGTAGGTCGACCCTCTCTCGGAGATGTGGAAGTACCTGTCGAGCCACGAGCGACCCGCGGGGATACGGGACCCAGGACCCGCATCCTCCGGCGTCGTCGTCGGCCCTACTTTGGACTGGGTCATTGTGCTGACTCCCAAGGTTCATAGGGGCACCCCGGCAGACGCCGAGGATTTGGGAAGCACGACCCGGGGGACGGCCCGCGTCTTGCCTTTCCCCCGGCCCCGCCCCGGCCCGTTTCTCATCCCCGCACGGGCGCCCTGGAACGGGGCGAACGGGCGGGCAACGGGGGTCCAGGGGGTGGGGGCCCCTGGTGGGGGGTCCGGGGGCCGGAGCCCCCGGTCTCGGGGAGGGCGGGGTCGGGGAAATCTCACACGTCGACGATGTGCTCCGGTCGCACCGGAACCCGCGGCAACGCGCGCCCGGTGGCGGCCCGGACGGCCGCCATGACGGCGGGCGTCGACGAGAGAGTCGGTGCCTCACCGGCGCCCCGCAATCCGTACGGGGCGTGCTCGTCGGCGAGCTCCAGCACGTCGACCGGGATGGTCGGCGTGTCCAGAATCGTGGGGATCAGATAGTCCGTGAAGGAGGGGTTGCGGACCTTGGCCTTGGGGTCGACCACGATCTCCTCCATCACGGCGAGACCGAGCCCCTGCGTGGTGCCGCCCTGGATCTGGCCCACCACGGCCTGCGGGTTCATCGCCTTGCCCACATCCTGTGCGCAAGCCAGTTCGATGACCTTGACCAGGCCGAGCTCGGTGTCGACCTCAACTACCGCGCGGTGCGCGGCGAAGGAGTACTGGACGTGGCCGAAGCCCTGTCCGGTCTTCAGGTCGAAGGCCTCGGTCGGCCGGTGCCGCCACTCGTCCTCGGCCTCGACGGGCTCGTCACCGAGCACATCGACCAGCGAGGCCAGCACCTCGCCGCCATCGGTGACGACCTTGCCGCCCTCCAGCAGCAGTTCGGCCGTCGCCCACGCGGGGTGGTAGGTGCCGAACCGTTCCCGGCCGCGCTCCAGCACCTTCTCGCGGACCAGTTCGCAGACATGCTTCACGGCGCCGCCGGTCACATACGTCTGCCGGGAGGCGGAGGTGGAGCCGGCCGAGCCGACCTGGGTGTCGGCGGGGTGGATCGTCACCTGGGTGACGCCCAGCTCGGTGCGGGCGATCTGGGCGTGCACGGTGATACCGCCCTGGCCCACCTCGGCCATCGCCGTGTGCACCAGCGCCACCGGTTCGCCGCCGACGACCTCCAGCCGCACCCGCGCCGTGGAGTAGTCGTCGAAGCCCTCGGAGAAGCCGACGTTCTTGATGCCGACGGCGTAGCCGACACCTCGTACGACGCCCTCGCCGTGCGTGGTGTTGGACAGTCCGCCGGGCAGCGCCCGTACATCGGGCTCACCGCCGACGGTCTCCCACTGCGCCTCCATCGGCATCGGCATGGCCTTGACCCGGCGCAGCAGCTCGGCAACCGGCGCCGGGGAGTCCACCGCCTGCCCCGTGGGCAGCAGCGTGCCCTGGGACATGGCGTTGCGCTGCCGCAACTCGACCGGGTCCATGCCCAGTTCGGCGGCGAGCTTGTCCATCTGCGCCTCGTACGCGAAGCACGCCTGGACCGCGCCGAAGCCGCGCATCGCGCCGCAGGGCGGGTTGTTGGTGTAGAGCGCCACCGCCTCGATCTCGACGTCGTCGACGACGTACGGGCCGACGCTGAGCGAGGCCGCGTTGCCGACCACCGCAGGGGACGCCGAGGCGTACGCGCCGCCGTCCAGCACGATGCGGCACTTCATATGGGTGAGCTTGCCGTCGCGGGTGGCGCCGTGCTCGTACCACAGCTTCGCCGGGTGCCGGTGCACATGCCCGAAGAACGATTCGAAGCGGTTGTAGACGATCTTGACGGGCTTGCCGGTGACCAGCGCCAGCAGGCAGGCGTGGATCTGCATGGACAGGTCCTCGCGGCCGCCGAAGGCTCCGCCGACGCCGGAGAGCGTCATCCGTACCTTCTCCTCGGGCAGCCCGAGGACGGGGGCGATCTGCCGCAGGTCCGAGTGCAGCCACTGGGTGGCGATGTAGAGGTCCACACCGCCGTCCTCGGCGGGCACGGCCAGTCCGGACTCTGGGCCGAGGAACGCCTGGTCCTGCATGCCGACCTCGTACTCGCCGGTGACGATCACGTCGGCACGCTCGGCCGCGGCCTTCGCGTCACCGCGCACGATCGGCTGGCGGTGCACGATGTTGGGGTGCGGGACGTGCCCGGCGTGGTGGTCGTCGCGGCCCGGGTGGAGCAGCGGAGCGTCCTCGGCCACCGCGGAGGCCTCGTCGTGGACGACCGGCAGCTCCCGGTACTCGACCTTGATCTTGGCGGCGGCGCGGCGTGCCGTCTCCGGGTGGTCGGCCGCCACCAGCGCGACCGGCTCGCCGTGGTGGCGGACCCGGCCGTGGGCGAGGACGGGGGTGTCCTGGATCTCCAGGCCGTAGTTCTTCACCTCGGTCGGGAGGTCCTCGTAGGTGAGCACGGCGTGCACACCCGCCTGCTTGAGCGCCTCGCTGATGTCGATGGAGACGATCTCGGCATGCGCGTGCGGGCTGCGCAGGGTGCAGCCCCACAGCATGTCCTCGTGCCACATGTCCGAGGAGTAGGCGAACTCGCCGGTCACCTTCAGGGTGCCGTCGGGCCGCAGCGGGGAGTCACCGACCCCGGCCTTGGTGCCGACTCCCTGGTCCAGCTTGGTGGGGGTGCCGGTGGGCTGCCCCGTCGCGGGGGCCACCTCAGACCACCTCCTGCGCACTGTCGTCGGCGCGAGCGGCGGCGAGTCGGACGGCGTCCATGATCTTCTCGTAGCCGGTACAGCGGCACAGATTGCCCGAGAGCGCCTCCCGGATGTCCGCGTCGGAGGGCTGCGGGTTGCGCTCGATCAGCTCGTCGGCGGCGACCAGCAGGCCCGGGGTGCAGAAGCCGCACTGCACGGCGCCGGCGTCGATGAACGCCTGCTGGACAGGGGCCAGGTCCCCGGTCTGCTCGGAGCCGTCCCGGTCCCGCGCGTACTCGGCGAGCCCCTCCACGGTGACGACCTCGCGGCCCTCGGCCTGGCCGGCGGCCACCAGACAGGCACAGACCGGCTCGCCGTCCAGGCGGACCGTACAGGAGCCGCATTCGCCCTGTTCACAGGCGTTCTTGGAGCCGGGCAGCCCCATCCGCTCGCGCAGCACGTACAGCAGGGACTCGCCCTCCCACACGTCGTCGGCCTCGTGCCGCCGTCCGTTGACGGTGAATGTCACGCGCATTGGGCGCCTCCTTCGGTGGTGCGGCCGTTCCCGGTGGCGCGGTAGCTCTCCCAGGTCCAGCCCAGCGTGCGGCGGGCCATGACGCCCACCGCGCGGCGGCGGTAGGCGGCGCTGCCGCGCACGTCGTCGATCGGGTTGCAGGCGCCGGAGCAGAGGTCGGCGAACTCGCGGGCCACGGACGGCGGGATGGTCCTGCCGTTGTCCCAGAGGCCGCCCTCCTCCAGCGCCGCGTTCAGGAAGTCCTCGGCGGCGCGGGCCCGCAGCGGGGTCGGCGCGGCGGAGCCGATGCCGGTCTTGACGGTGCGGGTCTCGGGGTGCAGCGCGATGCCGAAGGCGCATACGGCGATGACCATGGCGTTGCGGGTGCCGACCTTCGAGAACTGCTGGGGCCCGTCGGCCTTCTTGATGTGGACGGATCTGATCAGCTCGTCCTCGGCGAGGGCGTTGCGCTTCACGCCGGTGTAGAACTCCTCGACGGGGATGAACCGGGTGCCCCGCACCGACTCGGCCTCGACCTCGGCACCCGCTGCGAGCAGCGCGGGGTGCGAGTCCCCTGCGGGGGAGGCGGCGCCGAGGTTGCCGCCGACGCTGCCCCGGTTGCGGATCTGCGGGGAGCCGACGGTGTGCGAAGCCAGTGCGAGGCCCGGCAGCTCGTGGGCGAGCTCGTCGATGATCTTCGAGTAGGGCACGGAGGCGCCGAGCCGGACGGTCTCGTCGCCGACCTCCCACTCGTGCAGCTCACGGACCCGGTTCAGATCCATGAGATGGGTGGGGCGGCGGTGATCGAAGTTGATCTCGACCATGACATCGGTGCCGCCCGCGATGGGCACGGCTGAGGGGTGCTCCGCCTTCGCGGCGAGCGCCTCCTCCCAACTGGCCGGGCGCAGGAACTCCATGGTGTCTCTTCTCGGTGTACTGGATCGGGGGGTGCTGATAGAGGTGCTGAAGGGGGGTGGTGACACGGACTGCGATCTGGAGTGGTGCGATGGGAGGTGGGAGGTGGTCGAGGGGATGCGGTCAGTACACCGACAGGTACCCGCCCCGGTGCAGTCACCGAAAACATGAAGCGTTTGGCTGGTCGGCCACCCGGTCTTGTAGATTCAAACGAAGGCCGGGAACCATTAACCTCACGGTTTCTTCCCGGTCACTCCGCTGCGGCAATGCCCCGGTCACCCGCTGTGACATGGCCACGCCTCTTCACATCACCCACTCATCCGGACCCGAACCCTTCGCACGATCACGACAAACGAACGGCAGGCGACGAGACGATGCGGCTGCGCGCGCTCCTGGAGAACGACTCGCTGGGCCTGAGCCTCCTCGGCGGCGAGGACGAGCTGGACCGTACGGTGCGCGGCGTCATGACCACCGACCTGCGCGACCCCAGCCGCTATCTGTCCGGCGGCGAGCTGGTGCTGACGGGCCTGGCGTGGCGGCACGCCCCCGAGGACTCCGAGTCGTTCGTGCAGATCCTGGCCGGCGCGGGGGTCGCCGGGCTGGCCGCCGGTGAGGCGGAGCTCGGCACCGTCCCCCAGGACTTGGTCGACGCCTGCGCACGGCACCGGCTGCCGCTGTTCGCCGTCGCCGAGTCCGTCGCCTTCGCCACCATCACCGAGCATGTGGTCCGCCAGGTCTCCACCGAGCGCGCCGGCGACCTGGCCGCCGTGGTGGACCGGCACCGGCGGCTGATGTCCTCGGGGCCCGCGGGCGGCGGCCCCGACGTGGTGCTCGACCTGCTCGGCTCCGACCTGGACCTGGCCGCCTGGGTGCTCTCCCCCACCGGCCGCCAGATCGCCGGGCCCAGCGAGGGACCGACGCTGCCGCACGCCACCGCCGCCCGGCTGGCCGGCGCCCATATGGCAGCTGTCCGCAGCGGGCGGCGCAGCCCGCACCGGACGGCCGACGAAGGCACGGCCTACTCCCTCTTCGCCGTCACCCGCGGCGCGGGCGACCCGCGACGTACCGTCCTGTCCGACTGGCTGCTGGCCGTGGCGGCCGACACCGGCGACTGGCCCGCCGAACGCCTCGACCTGCTGCACGGCGTCACCCAGCTCATCGCCGTCGAACGCGACAGACGCGACGCCGCCCGCATGGTGCGGCGCAGGCTGGCGCAGGAGGTGCTGGAGCTGGTGCAGACCGGTGCGCCGCCCTCGGAGATCGCCGCCCGGCTGCGGGTGGCGGCCCCCGTACTGCTCCCGGGGCAGGGCACGGCGCCCGCCTGGCAGGTGATCGTGGCCCGCGTCGACTGGGACGAGCCCGACCCGGCCCGTGCCCTCGACGGCGGGGCGATTGCCCAGTCCCTGCTGGAAGAGCTGCTGGTCGACCCGCGTACGACGGGTCCGGACGGCTCGGACCGGCTCGCTGTGGCCCATGTGGACGGTGAGGCGGTCGCCCTGGTGCCGCTGACCGGGGAGTGGCCGGAGAGCCCCGAGGCCGCCGAAGCTGCCGAGCGTCCCGAGGGCGGAGCCGAGCAGGCCGCGCGTACGGCACCGGCCGGTGAGGAGCACGAGCCCGCCGGGCTCGCCGGGGCACGCGGCGGGGAAGGGCTGCACGCCGACTCGCTGCTGGCCGAGGTCAGCGAGCCGCTGGGGCGCGCCCTCGCGGACGACGGACGGCTGACGATCGGTGTGAGCGCCGCCGTGCACTCCGCCGAGGGGCTGCGGGGCGCCCTGGAGGAGGCCCGGCACGCGCGCCGGGTCGCCGCCGCGCGCCCGGGCGCGGTCCGCGCCGCCGGGCACGAGGAGCTGGCCTCGCATGTGCTGCTGCTGCCGTTCGTTCCCGACGACGTCCGCCGCGCCTTCACCGCCCGGCTGCTGGACCCGCTGCGCGAGTACGACCGCAAGCACCGCGCCGAACTGGTGCCCACCCTGGAGGCGTTCCTCTCCTCTGACGGCTCCTGGACCCGCTGCGCCGGCCGCCTCCACCTGCACGTCAACACGCTGCGCTACCGCGTCAGCCGGATCGAACAGCTCACCGGCCGCGACCTGTCCCGCCTGGAGGACAAGCTGGACTTCTTCCTGGCGCTGCGGATGAGTTGAGGGGGTACCCGAGCGCCCCGTAAGGGGCGCGGGGAACGGCGCGACAAGCCACAACCCACCCGCAGTCCGCAAGCGTCGAGCAGGGGCACCCCCTCACCGAAAGGCCCTGGGGCGGCGCAAATACGCGAGGACGGCAAGCACCCTGCGATGGTCATCAGGCGCAGGCGGCAGATCCAGCTTGGTGAGGATGGACCGAACGTGTTTGACGACCGCGGCCTCACTGATCACCAGCGCGCGGGCGATACCACCGTTGGACCGCCCCTCCGCCATGGCGGCCAGCACCTCCCGCTCGCGGGCCGTCAGCCGCCGCAGCTCGGCAGGTTCGCGGTCCGGGGCCAGCAGGCGGCGGACCACCTCCGGGTCGACAGCGGTGCCGCCCGCGGCCACCCGCTCCAGCGCCTCGATGAACTCGGTGATCTCGCCGACCCGGTCCTTGAGCAGATATCCGACGCCGTCGCCGGTGGCCAGCAGATCGGCGGCGTAGGAGTTCTCGACGTACTGCGACAGCACCAGTACCGGCAACGCGGGGCGCTCGGTGCGCAGTTCGAGGGCGGCCCGCAGTCCCTCGTCCCGCAGCCCGGGCGGCATCCGCACATCCGTGACCACGCAGTCCGGCGCGTGCTCGGCCACGGCCTCCAGCAGCGCCGGTGCGTCGCCGACGCCCGCGCACACCTCATGGCCGAAGCGCGCGAGAATCTGGCTCAGCCCCTCACGCAGCAGTACGGAATCCTCGGCGATCACCAGTCGCATACGCGTTTCCCCCGCCCCTCGCCCTCACATCGTCCCCCGCGTGTCCTGCACACCCCGCACATCCTGCACCTGAGTCCACGGCAGCTCCATCCGCAGCACCGTAGGACCGCCCGGCGGGCTGGAGAGGCGCAGCCTTCCGCCGTGCACCGCGAGCCGGTCCGCGAGCCCCGTCAGGCCCGTACCCCGATCCGGATCGGCGCCGCCCCTGCCGTCGTCGCGGACCTCGACCGTCAGCGCCTGCCCGCCCGTTATCGACACTGTCGCGTGCGAAGCCCCGCTGTGCTTGGCCACGTTGGTCAGCGCCTCGGTGACGGCGAAGTACGCGGCGACCTCCAGCGCCTCGGCAGGGCGCCGGGAACCGAGCCGCGACTCCACCCGTACGGGTATCGGCGAGCGCTCGGCCAGCGCCTCGACCGCCGCGCCCAGGCCCCGGTCGGTGAGCACGGAGGGATGTATGCCGCGTACGAGGTCCCGCAGCTCGGCCAGTACGGCGCGCGCCTCCTCCTGCGCCTTGGCGACGAGCGCCGGGTCGGCATCCAGCTTGGCGAGGCCCAACGTCATGATCAGGCCGGTCAGCCGCTGCTGCGCGCCGTCGTGCAGATCGCGCTCGATACGGCGGCGCTCCACCTCGAACGCGTCGGCCAGCCGGGCGCGGGACGCCGTCACCTCCGTCAGCCGCGCGTCCAACTCCTTCTCCCGGCGCGGCCCCACCAGTACGGCACGGGCGAGCGCCGCCCGCATTCCGGCCAGCCCCGCGAACAGATAGCAGGCGAGCGCGGCGAGGACCGGCGTCAGCAGGAGCCACGGCGCCACCTGGCCGGGCTCCGTCAGCACGATGCCCTCCCCGTACATCACCTGGTCCCCGCCCAACACGGTGAACAGGGCGAACGGCTGGCTGGCGACCAGGCCGAGCCCCACCAGCACCACCAGCAGATCCAGCAGCGACAGCACCGCGTTGGGCACCGCGAAGCCGAACTCCACCCAGGTGGCGGGCGACTTGGTGCGCCGCCACAGTCTGCGCAGCGCGCGCCGCGCGGCGTTGCCGCCCTCCTCATCGGACACCGCGTCGGACGGTTCCTCGTGCGGCGACGGCGCGTCCCGCGGGTCCAGCCAACGCAACCGCCGCCGCTCCAGCCCGGCGAGCCCGGCGGCGGACACCGGTACGCACAGCAGGGCGACCACCCCGATACCGGTGGGCAGCAGCAGAATCCCCACCACCACCAGCCCCACGGCGAGAAAGAGCCAGCCGAGCCCCAGCACTCCGCCCGCCAACAGATAGCCCAGCGCACGCAGCGGCCACAACGACCCCAGGAACCCCCCGGGCCCACCCGCCAACGCCTGCCACACGCCTCCGATGGCGGCAGCCTTCTTGCCCTCCTCGACGAACAACCGGCTTCCCCCGGGGACGGCAGCGTCGCCGATATCGGCGCTGTCGTCGGCATCGGCGCCAGCATCGGCGCCGTGGCCGACAGCGGCACCGTCGCCCACATCGGCATCGGCACCGGCACCCTTGCCGACACCGAGACCGTCGCCGGCGCCTGTAGCGGCACCGTTGCCGACACCGAGACCGCCGCCAGCAGCGACAGCGGCACCGTCGCTGGCATCGACGTCGACCTCGGCGCCGTTGTCGGCATCGACATCCGCACCGGCACCGTCCCCGTCCCCGTTCCCGCCACCGGGCGACGCGCCGCTGCCGCTGCGCCTGCCACTACCGCCAGGCTCGGGCCCGTACTCGATCACCGTCCCAGCCCCATCCGCCGGGGGCTCCGCCGCTGTCATGTCGCTGCTCACCACGTGTCGACCGTATGGGACAGCAGGCCGCGCAGCTGACGGGCCGAGGCGTCCCAGCTCCACTCCGCCTCGGCCCAGGCGCGGCCTTCCGCACCCATCGCGGCGGCCGTCCGCGGAGCGTTGAGCAGCTCCGTAAGGCGCTGGGCGACGGCGTGCACGTCGCGCCCGTCGACCACATGGCCGGTCTCCCCGTCCCTGACGGTCTCCGGCGCGCCGCCCGACTCCCCCACGAGCACCGGCAGTCCGGCAGCAGCGGCCTCAAGACAGACGATGCCCAGGCCCTCGGCCTCCAGTCCGAGGCGCCGGGTGCGGCAGGGCATGGCGAACACGTCGGCTGCCGCGTAGTAGGGCGGCAGTTCGCCGTGCGCCCGGGAGCCCGCGAAGACGACCGCGCCTTCCGGCAGCCCCGGCAGCCGCCGCGCCAACCGGCGCAGCGCCCGCTCGTACGGTCCGGAGCCGACGATCAGCAGCGTCGCCCCCGGCACGACGGCCCGCACGCGGGGCATGGCGCGGATCAGGGTGCCCTGCCCCTTGCGGCGTACGAGCCGCGAGACGCTGAGGATCAACGGCCCCTGCCCCAGGCCGAGTTGGCGCCGCAACTCCGCCGCCTGCTCCTGGCCGCCCGGACGGAACAGCGCCGCGTCAACGCCGGGCACCAGGCGGGCCGTACGGGCACGGGGGCCGAGGGCGCGTGCCATGCGGGCCCGGGAATGCGCGGTGAGGTGGGTGACCGTGCCGACGGTTGCGCCGATCCGGCGCAGCACCCATCGCGTGCCCGGGAGCGCGGCCCACCACATCTCGTGCCCGTGTGTCGTGGCGACCGAGGGCAGTCCGAGCCGTCCCGCGAGCAGCCCGAGCGGGGCCGCCGCGCCGAACCACACCCGGTCGCACCCGTAGCGGAAGGCCAGCGCCCGGGCCGTCTCCGCCGTACGCCGCGTCGGCAACAGCGTGCGGGCCCGGTCCCGGATGACGGGAAACGGCTGGGCGGCGTCGAAGGCGTCCGAGCCGGGCTGGGCCGACGTGTAGACGACCACCTCATCGGGTGGGAACCGGCGCGCGATTTCGTGGACGAACGTCTCGATCCCGCCCCTGCGCGGGGGATAGTCGTTCGTCACGATCAGCGTGCGGCCCCGCCCCCGGTTCCCATTCCGGCTCCGGCCCTTGTTGTCCCGATCCCATGAGGCGTCGTCCCGACCCCGTGAGGCGTCGTCCCGACCCCGCGAGGCGTTGTCCCGCTCCCATGAGGTGTCGTCCCGATCCCATGAGGCGTCCGGCCCGGAGGGCGAACCGGGCCCAGGTGTGGCGCGGGATCCCGGTGCGGCGCGGGGTCCCGGGCGGGCTGGTGGCTGCGGACGCGGCTGCGGCGGCGAGCCGACCGCCCGTCGGCCCGGCCGCGTGGCCGGCCGGGTGTGCGGCGGCCCGGCCTGCTGCGGCTGCGGGTCCGCCCGGGAGGCGGAGCAGGCGTCCGGCGACGGGCCGTTGTCGGGGCTGAGCGGGTTCGGGTCGTCGGGCATCGAAGGTCCTCCAGTGCGCCCACAGGGCGAGTACGGCGGGGTAGACGGCGTAGCCGAAGCGGGAAGCGGGCAGCAGCGCCATCGCCACCAGCAGGCCCAGCGCGAGCCGGAGCGCCGCAGCACTCGCGTCCCTGGGTGGCCGCAGCAGCAGCGAGCCGGCTATCAGCAGGGCGGCCAGCACCAGTCCCGCGACGGCGCAGAGGTGCCCGGCGGGGCCCAGGGTGGCGAGCAGCCTGCCCGGCAGCGGGGCGGCTGCCGGGGACGCGGCTTCCGCGAGGCCGAGCGGATAGCGGATCGCGTTGGCCGTCAGGCCCGCACCGTCGACCAGCGCGGGCAGCACAAGCCCGGCCGCCAGTACGGGCGCGGCACCACCGGCGAGCCGCAGCACCGCGGGGCGACCCGCGCGTACGGCGAGGAGCGCCGCGGCGACCGGCAGCGCGGGCCACGCCGTCGCCTTGAGCGTGCACGCCGCGCCGAGGACGAGCCCCGCCCAGCCCGCTGCTCCGTCCCCTCGGCGCCCGGCCAGCGCCAGACCGAGGCAGACGAGGCCGAGCACCGGCAGGTCGTCCCCGCCGACCGCCATGGGCAGCGCGATCAGGGGTGAAGCCGTCAGCACCGCCGTGCGGTGACCGATCGACCGGCTCGTGGCGATCCGGAGGCTGAGGGCGAGGGTGACGAGGAAGACGGCGGCGAAGCCGAATCTGGCGTCCAGCCCCACGAGCCGGTGCGGCACGCCGAAGAGCGCCATGCCGGGCAGATACGGGTTGTAGGCGGTGTAGTCGGCGCCGACCAGTTGGTCGGGGCTCAGGTAGGGGGTGCCGCCTGTCAGCAGGCGGGCGCCCGCGCGGTGGACGACGTGCACCTCTTCCTGGGCACCGCCTGTGAACGCGAGCACGAGCAGCGGCGCCACAGCCGCCGACGCGCAGCCGAGGAGCGGAAGTCCGCCGGTCAGCAGCGGCGTCGGGCCGCGTCGCGGCGGGCCGGCCCGGCATGCCGCAGCCTGCGCTGTGGAAGCGGCAGGCGCGGTGCGCCGAGCGGCCATTGCCGACGCCAGGGCCAGCGCCGCGTAGCCGCCCGCCGCGAACACGCCCCACACGCGGTGCGGCGGGAGCGAGGTCACGGCCGCGGTGAGGGCGGCGAAGACGGCGCAGACGGTCCAGAGGGCGGGGGCGGCGTATGGGGTGCGACGTGCGGCGGTCCTGTTCACCTCTCCAGCGAACCGCTGATCACGGCCAAGATCACTACAGCCAGATACCGACTTCGGGTAGTGCCAGAGGGGTAGAGCCAGCTCTACCCCACCAGCTGTCCCGCCGCCGTGCGGACAGCCCGTCCGCCCCGACGGCGAGGCCGTGGGCGGCAGTTGGGGCCGACCCGCTCGCCTTGGCAGGAGGCCGTCCCCGGTAAAACTTTGTGAACTGATTCACACCAGCCTCTTGGCCCGGCGGCTCA
Organism: Streptomyces sp. CA-250714; assembly: GCF_050936705.1. NCBI lineage: Bacteria > Bacillati > Actinomycetota > Actinomycetes > Kitasatosporales > Streptomycetaceae > Streptomyces > Streptomyces sp. CA-250714. The sequence continues at coordinate 1,806,621 of NZ_JBNJMI010000001.1, forward strand.
ACCCGTGCTGTGATGCGATCACATCCGGCTCGACGGCGCGCTTGGGGAGGGCACTGTGGCGGACACCGCCATGTCACGTTCGGAACAGCTGGATCCCAAAGGCCCCACGGGCCACACAGGCCCCGAAGGCCCCTTGGAGCGCGAGGGCCGACCCCCGGCGATGGACCCCGACAGCCCGCTGGGCCGGGCCGTATGGCGGCTGCGGTCACGCGGCTGCTGGGAGGACGCGGCAGCGCTGCTGGATCCGTACGCCGACGCATATCCGCAGGCGGCCGTGGGCCGGGCCGCGCTGTTCGTCGAGCGGTGCATGTACACGGCCGACGGCTGGGCGGCGGCGGAGGACGCGCTGCGTGTCGCCGAGGCGGTCGCCCAGGTGGACGACGATCGCGGCGCTGCGGCCTGTGAGCGCGGTCAACTCGCCTACGCGGCCACCGTGCTGGGCGTACGCGACCGGACCGACGAGGCGCGGGCCGCGCTCGGCCGGGCCGCGGCGCTGCTGGAGCCCAACGCCCCGGGCCGCGCCCTGCTGGACTTCCGGCGCGGACTGCTGGCCGAGAACCTGAGCGACACCCCGGAGTCGGCGCGCGCCGCGTACCGCAGGGCGCACGCGGGCGCGACCGCACGCGGGGACCTGCTGCTGTGCTCCTCGACGTGGCGGCACCTGGCGGGACTCGCGGCGCGCGAGGGAGAACTGGCCGAAGCCCGCCATGGGTTCGCCGAGTCGCTGCGGCTGCGCGAGGAACTGGGCTTTCTCGTCGGTATGGCACCCGCCCTGGCCTCGCTCGCCGACGTACAGCCGGAGCCGGAGGCCACCCGGCTGCGCGAGGAGGCCGGACGGCTGTTCCGGCTGCTGGGCGGCGTCCCCACCTGGCTCGCCGGCCGGCTGCCCGGCGGGGCGGCGAGCGGCGACGGTCCCGATGGCGGCGCCGCGACACCCGGCGAGGCCTGACCCGGGCTGCCCGCCGCGGGAGTGCCGACTGCCACCGACACGGCCACCGATAAGCAGCGGCACCAAAGCCGGTTCAGAAGTGCCCGCGGACCAGCCGTTCGACGGCGGGGAAGTCCTGGGCCGTCAACGCGTCCAGCAGGGCGAGATGGTCGGCCGCCTCGGCGAGCAGATCGGTGGTGCGGGGTGCGGGTGACGCACGGAGAGCCGACAGGTGTGCGCGGCGCTGTACGTCCTCGGCGACCGTGACGAGCTGCCGGTTGCCGGTCAGCTCCAGCAGCGCGCGGTGGAAGGCGCGGTCGGTCTCGGCGTAGGCGGTGTGGTCCCCGCACGCTGCCGCCTGCCAGGTGTCGTCGGCGAGCGGCCGCAGCTGAGCCCACTGTTCGGCGGGCTGGGTACGGGCGAGGGCCAGCACGGCCGGTACCTCCAGCAGGGCCCGGACCTCGGTGAGTTCGGCCAGGTCTCGGGGGCTGTGCCGGGCCACCCGGAAGCCCCTGTTGGGCACCGTCTCGACGGCGCCCTCGCTCACCAGCAGTTGCATGGCCTCCCGTACGGGGGTCGGCGAGACGCCGAAGCGTTCCGCGAGCGCGGGCGCGGAGTAGACCTCGCCCGGCGCGAGTTCACCGGAGAGCAGCGCGGCACGGAGGGCTTCGAGGATCTGGTCCCGTACGCAGTGGCGCTGCGGGACGACCTTGGGGGCCGGGGGCTCGCTGTGGGTGTGCTCACCGCGGACGGCCGCTTCCGCCCGCTTCCTGGCGCCGCGCGCGGACGGCACGGAGGGGCCCACTGCCGGGACGGCGGTCGGCGGAACGCCGGTCGGCGCCGTACGCGACTCCGCTCGACTCTGCTCCATAGGGCCCCCAGCACTCTCCGTACATGTCTTCGCCAGTGCAGGCTGCCGTGCACCCTAGGCGGACGCGACACGAGATCAAACCTCGGACACAATCAGCTAAGGTAAGGCTTACCTGCTAACGATCGTCGATTCGGTGGTCCTCATGGCCGTGCCCACCCTCGCTTCCGTAGCCTCTGACGTCTCCCCTTTCCATGCGGCGTACGCGCGGCTGACCGAGGTGTTCCCCGCGCTGGGTGTGACCGAGACCACGGCTTGTGAACCCCTTCCCGAGGGCCCCGGCTGGGTGCGCGCGAGCGCTCTCGCGGCCGGCGGCGACGCGCTCGACGCGTTCCTCGCCTGGGACGAGGAGCAGATCCTGCGGGACTACGGACAGCAGGGCCGACCGGATGTCGTCGCCGGCTTCGGACTGCACCGTTACGCCTGGCCCGTCTGCCTGCTGGTCACCATCCCCTGGTTCCTCCAGCGGCGCGTGCCACGGCTGCCCGTGGAGGCGGTGGCCTTCCAGCGTTCGTCGGGGCGGCTGGCGGTCCGTATCGAGGAGTTCGCGTGCCTGCCGGACGACCCGGCGGCGGCCGCGCCGGGCGCGCGTGTGGTGCCCGACGAGGAGGCCCTGCGCGCCGAGGTCCGGGACGCGGTCGCCGCCCATCTCGCGCCCGTACTGGAGGGGTTCAGGCCACGACTGCGGCGCGGTTCCCGGGCGCTGTGGGGGATGGCGACCGACGAGATCACCGAAGGACTCTGGTATCTGGGCCATCTGCTGGGCGAGGAGCCGCGCGCGATGGCGGAGGCCGAACTGTTGCTCCCCGGCTCACTCGAACCCTTCGCCCAGGGGGCTCGTTTCCGCCGGCTGACGGCGCCCGACGGTTCGGCGCTCACCACCCGCGACCGGGCGAGCTGCTGCTTCTTCTACACCCTCCGCCCCGAGGACACCTGCGTCACCTGTCCCCGAACGTGTGACGCGGAACGTATCGAGCGAATGGCTGCTGTCCGCCAGTAAGTTCGACCCCTTCTGCCCCTGTCGGACACCGGTGCCCCCTTTTAGCGTTCTCTTCCCTTGAAACCCCTCGGATGGGTGCCGCACTGCCGTAAGGATGCTCGTCAACACGAAGCAAGCCAGAGCGCGAGCGCGGCACCGCCTCGCGTACGTACGGGCCCGTACGCGGCGTCCGCGACGTGCGCGCCCCGCGGTACCGCGCGGCAAGGGGCACAGCCGATGAGACTGACCGACATATCGCTGAACTGGGTGCTGCCGAGCGCCGTGCTGCTCGTCGGCACTCTGACCGCGGTGCTGGTGATGGCGCGTTCGCGCCGCCACAGCTCTTCCGCCGAGGGCGACGCCGCAGCCACCACGCTGGGACAGCCCGACTCCTGGGAGCGCATGGAGGAGCGGCGGCGCCGGAAAGAGACCCTGTACGCGACAGCCGCGTATCTGCTGCTCTTCTGCTGCGCCGGCGTGGCCGCCGCCCTCTCCTTCCACGGGCTGGTCGGCTTCGGCAGGCAGAACCTGGGACTGAGCGGCGGCTGGGAGTATCTGGTCCCGTTCGGGCTGGACGGCGCCGCGATGTTCTCCGCCGTGATCGCCGTACGCGAGGCCAGCCACGGCGACGCCTCGCTGGGGTCGCGGCTGCTGGTGTGGATCTTCGCGGGGGCCGCGGCGTGGTTCAACTGGGTGCACGCGCCACGCGGCGCGGAGCACGACGGAGCGCCGCAGTTCTTCGCCGGGATGTCGCTCTCGGCGGCGATCCTGTTCGACCGGGCACTCAAGCAGACCCGCCGGGCGGCGCTGCGGGACCAGGGCCTGGTGCCCCGCCCGCTGCCGCAGATCCGTATCGTCCGCTGGCTGCGGGCGCCCCGCGAGACGTTCGGGGCGTGGTCGCTGATGCTGCTGGAGGGCGTACGGACGCTGGACGAGGCCGTCGACGAGGTGCGCGACGACCGGCGGCAGCGCGAGCAGGAACGGCTGCGCCGCAAGGACCAGGAGCGCCTCGACCGGGCCCGGGTCAAGGCCATCAACCGGCAGCACCGGCGCTGGAACATGGGCCGCGGCGGCCCTGGGACCCATGTGGAGGTCGAGCTCGGCCCGCCCACGACGTCCCCGCCCGCCGCTCCGGTCACCGCGGGCGAACACGGCGGCGAGCTGCCCGCGGTGAGCAGTTCGTCCGTACCGCGCGGCAGGCCCGCGTTGCAGGCCGTCGGTGACGACAGCGCTGTCGGCCGCAGTGACCTCGGCCGGGACGGCGGCAGCGAGAAGAACGCCGCCAGTCCGCGACTCGACAGCCTGGAGGAGAAACTGGCCGAGATCGAGCGGCAGTTCGGTTGAGGGCTGACGGCTGCATGGCTGACATCTGACGGCTGCACGGCTGACAGCTGACCGGTGCGGTACGAGGGCGCGTGTCATGGCGCCCCGTACCGCACCGGCTGTCTAAGGCAGTTCACGCGTTGCGGTCTCAACCGGCAGCGGCAGTGCGCCGGGTGGCGGGGAAGGCGTGCGACCGGGCCGCGAGTACCAAGGCCAGCACCGGCAGCATCAGCACCAGCACGCTCCACGGGAACGCCTCCGCACCCAGGGCGTCCAGCAGTACCCCGCCGACGACGCCGCCACCAGCCATGGCGGCGTTCCACAGCGTGACGAGCATCGCCTGCGCGGCGTCCGCCGACTCACCGCCCGCCTCCCCGACGGCCGTCTGGAGCAGCGTCGGCGCCCCTCCCCAGCCGAGCCCCCACAGGGTGACCGCTCCGTAGACGAGCGGCGTGCTGTCGGCCGCCACCGCGAGTACCGCCGCCGCGACGGCGACCAGGAGCACGCCTCCGAGCGTCAGGGCACGCAGCCTGCGGCCGATGTGCGCGCCGACGAACCAGATGCTCACCAGGGACGCGGCTCCGAAGACCAGCAGGACCCGGTCGACCGAACCGCCCAGTCCCGCGTGGCCGAGGAACGCGGCGATGTAGGTGTAGAGCACCGTGTGAGCCAGTACGTAGCCGAGCGTGACGGTCAGCACGGGTGCCACACCGGGTATGCGCAGGACGCACAGCATGGGCGTACGCGCCTCGGGCCGCTGCCCGGGGTGGTCGGGGACGGCAGCCGTGATCCAGGCCAGCAGTACGACGGTGAGCGCCGTCATGGTCCAGAAGGCGATCCGCCAGCCGAGCGTCTGGCCCAGGAAGGTACCGGCCGGGACGCCCAGCGAGAGCGCCACCGGAATGCCCGCCATGGCGATCGCGATGGCCCGGCCGCCCAGGTGCGGGGCCACCAGACGGCGCGCGTATCCGGCCAGCAGCGCCCAGGCGAGCCCGGCGGCCACCCCCGCGACGAAGCGTGCGGCCATGGTGAGCGTGTAGTCGGTGGAGACGGCCGTGACGGTGTTCGCCGCGGCGAAGCCCGCCATCGCCGTCAACAGCAGCCGTTTGCGCCGCCATCCGGCGGTGAACGCGGTCAGCGGGATGGCCGTGAGGGCCGTGCCGATGGCGTAGATGGTGACCGTCTGGCCCATGGCGGACTCGCTGACGCCGAGGTCGCCGCTCATCGCGGGCAGCAGCCCCGCGGGCAGCGTCTCGGTGAGGCTGGTGATGAAGACGGCTGTGGCCAGCGCCAGCAGGGCGGCGAGCGGAAGTCCGCGCCGCTCGCCTGGCCCGGTCCCGGGGGAGGCGGCGGAAGGTGCGGGCGTGGAGCCGGGCTTGGAGCGCGCCGTGCGCGCGGTGTCGGTTCGCATGACGGGTATGCTCGAACCCTCACATTGATGTGAACGTCAAGCCGGAACGGGTCGAGCGGAGGTGAGGGCGGCCACATGCGGATCGGGGAGCTCTCGGAACGTACCGGAACGCCTCGGCGGCTGCTGCGCTACTACGAGGAGCAGGGGCTCATCGCCGCCGACCGCTGCCCGAACGGCTACCGCGACTACGACGAACGGTTCGTCGACCGCGTGCTCCAGATCCGGGGACTGCTCGACGCGGGGCTGCCCACCCGGATCATCAAACAGATCCTGCCCTGCCTCGACAAGCCCCGGGTGATCCATTTCCGGGACGCCACCCCCGAAATGCTCGCCACCCTGGAAGACCAACTGGAGCGGATGACGGCACGCGTGGAGTGCCTGACCCGCAACCGGGACGCCATCGCCGAGTACCTCGACGCAGTACGGGCCACCCGCGCGCAGGGAGCGTGACCCCGCCGGTCAGCGCTCCCACACGGTGACCGCCGTCCGGTCACCCTCGCACCCCTCGACGGCGTGCTGGAGGTCGGCGAGGTACGCCGCGAGCCCGGGCGGCTCCGCCTCCGGGTTCCCCCAGCGAGCGGCGAGCCGGTCCGCGAAGGGCGGCTCGGCGTGCAGCGGTTCGGCCAGGCCGGGGCTGCACATCAGCAGCACTTCGCCGGGCCGCGCGGCGCAGGAGCGGAAGCGGAACGGCTCCGTACGGGCCGGCTCGGGCGGCTCAGCCGGGGTGAAGCCGTCCCGAGCAGCGGCCGCGCCCGCTGCCGGATCGCGGTCGATCACCGAACGTGCCTCCGGCGCGGGCGACATGGTGGCCGGTGGCTCGATGTCCTGCCAGGCACCGTCCCGCAGCCGGAGGAGCCCGCCCCCGCCGGCGCCGAAGAACACCCGGGTACGGCAGTCCGGGTCGGCGGGCAGCAACAGACACCTCAGGTCGGCGGTGTACTGCTCGGGGGCCAGGCCCAGCGCCGCGGCCTGGGCGCGCAGTCTGCCGAACGTGCGGTCCGTCAGCCGGTGCAGACCGGGCTGGAGCGCGCTGTTGCGGCCCGTACGGATGTCGTCCGCCAGCCGCGCGCTGCTGCGGCCGATGGCAGCCCCGATCGAGTGACACGCCTCGCGCGCGGCCCGGTGTCCGCCGGGACCCGACCGGGCACCTGCCGCGACGGCGACCAGCACCAGCCCCTCCTCTCCTGCCCCGATCCGTACGGCCAGCAGCGCATCCGTCCGCAACTCCCCCGCCCGTCGCGCCCGCTCCCCGCGTACGGACACCGCCCGCAGCGCGGCGCGACCGTACCGCGTCCCCTCCACCACCGTGTCCGGCACCAACTCCCCCAGCGAGCCCGGGTCGGCCACGGGCAGGATGCCGGGCGCGGGTTCGCGGCCGGGTGTGGGCATGGGCTCGGCAGCGGCGGGCTCGGGGGCGCGGGTGTCGGTCAGGGTGCGCGTCACCGAGCGGTAGCGCTCGTCGAGCGTGTCCCGGGCGCCGGCCCGGCCGGTGTCGGGCGCATGGGGGTCGTACAACTGGGCCCACCAGTCGCGGTGTTGGTCGCCGTGCGGGTCTCCGTCCTGTGCCCCCTGTCCACTCATGCGCTCATTGTCCCGCGCAGGGAACGGGCGGGAAGGGCGTACGCGGGATCCGGCACCGGACGGTGGTCCTAGGCCGCGAGTCGGGGGTGGGGACCGACCAGGATCCGATGCGGTGCCGAGTGGGGCGTGTGACGCTGTCTGACATGACTCATGTGACAGCTGCTTCCGGCGCCGCCGCGGCCGACCCGGGCGACAAGGAGTTCACCGCTGCCGAGCGCGAGTTCCTGGCGTCCCAGCGGCTGGGGCGACTGGCGACGGTGGACCCCAAGGGCCAGCCGCAGAACAACCCCGTCGGCTTCTTCCCGCAGGACGACGGCACCATCGTGGTGGGCGGCTACGCACTCGGTACGACGAAGAAGTGGCGCAACCTGCGTGCCCAGCCCCGGCTCGCCCTCGTCGTGGACGACATCGTCAGTTTCCAGCCGTGGCGGGTGCGCGGCGTGGAGATCCGGGGTGTCGCCGAGCTGCGTGAGGGACCGCACGATCTGGGCCCGCACTTCAGCGAGGAGCTGATCGTCATTCACCCGCGCTGGGTGCACAGTTGGGGGCTGGAGGAGGAGTGAGGCCCGTCGCGTACCACAGGTGGTGCAGCGCGTAGGACCGCCAGGGGCGCCACTGTTCGGCTTCCGCGGCACTCGCACCGATCAGCGCCAGCCCGTGCCGGACACCCGCGTCGCCGGGCAGGAAGACGTCCGGATCGCCCAGGGCTCGCATCCGCATATAGCCCGCCGTCCACGGGCCCACCCCGGGCAGTGCCAGCAGAGCGCGTTCCGTCTCCGCACGGTCGGCGCCCGGGTCGAGCACGACGGTGCCGTCCGCGAGCGCCGCGGCGACGGTGCGGATGGTGCGGCGGCGGGTCTCGGGCATACCCAGCTCGCCCAGGGGCGCGTCGGCGAGCACGTCCGCGTCCGGGAACAGATGGGTGAGCGAGCCGTCCGGCGCCGCCAGCGGTTTGCCGTAGGCCGCGACGAGCCTGCCGCCCAGCGTGCGCGCGGCGCCGACGGTGACCTGCTGGCCGAGCACCGCGCGGATCGCCAGCTCGTGCGCGTCGGCGGCGCCGGGTGAGCGCAGTCCTGACGTGCGGGCGACCAGCTGCCCCAGCGCCCCGTCGTCGTCGCCGAGCCGCTCGACGACCGCGTACGGGTCGGCGTCCAGGTCGAAGAGGCGCCGCACGCGCTGTACGGCGGTCGTCAGATCGCGCAGATCGCCCAGGTGCAGCCGGCATTCCAGCCAGCCCTTGCCGCTGCGCGCCGGGCACTCGTCGACCTCGGCGATGCCGGTGCCGTAGGGGAGGTTCAGGGTGCGCCGGTAGGTGCGGCTGCCGGGCGTGCCCAGCACCTCCTCGACGCCCGGTACGACGCGGCGCTCCAGGAAGCCGAAGACCTGCTCGGTGGCGTACCCGCCCCGGTACGCCAGCCGCAGCGGCACCCCGGCGACGGCCCCGCCGCCATGTGCGACGGCCTCCCGCACCTCCGGGCGGCCCGCGGGCCCGTGCCCGCCCCGCGCGGAGGCGGCGCGCAGCTCGCTCGGTGTACGGGCGTAGATCTCGCGGACCGTGTCGTTGAACTGCCGCACACTCGCGAAGCCCGCCGCGAACGCGACCTGGGTGACGGGCAGCGGTGTCGTCTGGAGCAGCACCCGCGCGGTGTGCGCCCGCTGGGCCCGCGCGAGCGCCACGGGTCCCGCGCCGAGCTCGGCGGTGAGCTGGCGCTGCACCTGGCGGGGGCTGTAGCCGAGCCGCTGGGCCAGGCCCGCGACGCCCTCACGGTCCACCACCCCGTCGGAGATCATCCGCATCGCGCGGCCCACCAGGTCGGCCCGTACGTTCCACTCCGCCGAGCCGGGCACCGCGTCCGGTCGGCACCTGCGGCAGGCGCGGAACCCGGCGGCCTGGGCCGCCGCAGCGGTGGGGTAGAAGCGGACGTTCTCCCGTTTCGGGGTCACCGCCGGGCAGCTCGGCCGGCAGTAGATGCCGGTGGTGCGCACACCCAGGAAGAACACCCCGTCGAACCGGGCATCCCTGCTGCGTACGGCCTCATACCTGCTGTCTTCTGTCGTCACGTCTCCCAGTGTGGGAGGCTGCCCAGCCGAGAGCTAGCGGGATTCGGACATGGCCGTCGGCCGGGCGCTCCCGCGGCGCAGCGCGTACGCGGCGCACAGGAACGGTACGGCGGCGCAGGCGAAGAGCGGAGCGGGTCCCGCGCCGGCTGCCGAGCCCGCCGCATAGCCGCTGTAGACGGCGACGGCGACGACCTCGGAACCGAAGCCCGCCACCGAGGTGACGGTCGCACGGGCGGAGTCGTCGACGCGTTCTTGGAGGCGGGCCTCGGTGTGGGCCACGGCCCAGTAGAACGCGGCGAACGCGGCTGCCAGCGGGAGGAACCCCGCCGGGACGCGCACCGCTGCCGCACAGGACGCTGCCGTCAGCAGGAGCGCGCCCGCCGCCAGCACCGGTGCCGCCCACCGCTCCCCCCGCCCGGCCAGCCAGCCCCCGGCCACGGCTCCCGCGGAGACGAGCCCCACCAGCAGCGGCAGCATCACCGGTGCCGCTCCGGTCGCCTGCGCGAGCAATGGCACATACTCGTCCAGCGCCGTGACCCCGGTGACCACCGCGGTCAGCACCACCGCGCGGGCCACACCGGGTGAACCGCGCGCCTGTGCCAGGGCGCTCGCGGCGACGGTACGGAGCGTGGGGGCCGGCTCCGGGTGGCCGTCGGCCGGAACAGCGGCGGTGCCCTGGGACGTACGACGGGACGGGAAGGTGAGGGCTGTCAGCGCGGTCACCACGCACGCCGCCACACTCGCCATACCGACCGCCCAGTATCCGGCGGCCGCGAGCACCGGGGCGGCCAGGACGTCGGCCAGCAGCGCGGCCGAGGTGCCCATCGCATGTGCCCGTCCCACGAGTGCCGGATACGCCTCCGCCTGCCCGCACCGTGCCAGCTGCTCATATGTGAGGGCCTGCCAAGTGCCCGACCGCAGCGCGGAGTCCGCTCCCCACAGCACGAACCCGGCGGCGAAGGCCGGGTAGGACGGCACGAACGTCCACAGGGCGAAGCCCATCGCACTCAGCAACGGCGCGCACACCAGCAGCAGACGGCGGGAGAAGAGATCGGCCCACAGTCCGGAGGGAATCTCCAAGGCGAACGCCGTCACCGACCAGATGACGAACAGGGAGGAGATCTCCGCCGGGCTCAGCCCGTGCTCGGCGAACAGCAGCGCGTAGACCGGGTACAGCAGGACGAGATCGCGGAGGAACGTGTAGGCGCACAACGTCCGCGCGAGCCGTGCCCGCGCTGTGTGGTTTTCAGTGCTCCGTGAGCGTCAATGTCGCTTCATACGGGCCAGCCTACGGTGCCCCCGGCCCCTCGGGGAGCCGTTGCAACAGTCCCCAGGTGAACTCCGCCACCACAGCATGGCGTTCGCCCTCCCCGTCGGCGGCTGCGAAAGCGAGCTGCCACCGGGTGGGCGCCGAGCCCTCACGAAAACGGGCGCGGGGCGAACGCGCCCTCGTCAACGGTGCCGACGGATCTTGCGTGCCCCGCATGGAGTCTGCGCTTGCCCACCCTGCGCCCCTGGCGCAGACTGCCCAAGCGCAGCGCAGGGGAACGGGACCGCGCCCCGTAAGGGGCGCGGGGAACTGCGCGACAAGCCACAACCAACCCGCAGCCCGCGGAAGACGGGCAGGGGCACCCCCTCACCGGAAACAACGGGAGGGGGCACCAAGTCCGCGCGGCAATCCCTAGCGGCGCGGCCCGCGTTTGCGCTCCATCATGTGCCGGCCCAGCGCCTGCCGCTGCTTGAACACCCTGCGCTGCTCCGCGCGCAGCCGCGCATCCGTACGGGCTGCCAGACGGGCGTTCTCGCGCAGCAGCTTGCGGTAGCTCTCCAGCCGCCGTTCGGGCAGAGCGCCGCTCTCGACGGCGGCCAGGACCGCGCAGCCGGGCTCGTACTGGTGGGCACAGTCCTGGAACCGGCAGTCGGCCGCGAACTCCTCGATCTCGGAGAACGCCTGGCCGAGCCCGCCCTCGGCGTCCCACAGGCCGACGCCCCGCAGCCCCGGGGTGTCGATGAGGACGCCGCCGCCGGTCGCCGCGGGCAGGGGCAGCAGGTTGCGGGTGGTCGTGGTGTGCCGCCCTTTGCCGTCCCGGTCGCGGACGGCCCGCACCGTCTGCGTCCGCTGTCCCAGCACCGCGTTGGCCAGCGTGGACTTGCCCGCGCCGGACTGGCCGAGCAGCGCCGTGGTTCCGCCCGCGAGGACGGCGGCGAGGATGTCGATGCCCTCGCCCGTCTCCGCGCTGACGGGCAGCACCTGGACGCCGGGCGCCGTGGTCTCCGCGTCCGCGACCAGATGCGCGACGGTGGCCTCGTCGGGTACGAGGTCCATTTTGGTGAGGACGAGCAGCGGCTGGGCCCCGCTGCTCCACGCCAGGGAGATGAACCGCTCGATACGGCCCAGATCCAGCTCCGCTCCGAGGGAGATCGCGATCAACGCGTGGTCCACGTTGGCGGCGAGGACCTGCCCCTCCGAGCGCTTGGAGGAGGTGGAGCGGACGAAGGCGGTACGGCGCGGCAGCAGCGTCCGTACGTACGGCGGGGCGCCATCCGCGTCGACGACGGCCCAGTCGCCGGTGCACACGACCCGCATGGGGTCGCGCGGGACGACGAACTCGGTGTCGGCGCGGAGGGTGCCCACCGGGGTGACCAGATCGCACTGGCCCCGGTCGACACGCACCACCCTGCCGGGCAGCGGGTCGGGACCCGCGGTGGCCGGGTCGGCGAGCACCCGGTCGTACTCGGCCTGCCAGTCGGCGTCCCAGCCGTACGCGGCCAGCGCCGACTGGTCGTATGTGTGCGAAGTGCTCTGCGACAAGGGGTTGACCCTTCACAAGGGTGGCCCCGGCACGGAAAGGGAGATGGTCAGCCGGTGGCCACGGAGGTGGATGTGACGGACTGGATGTGGGCAGCGCCCGGCGCGGAGACAGCCATCGGTCACACCTCCGTTCTTGCGTTCTTGTCGCGGGGCACGGCGGGCTCTTTGCCGCCGTGCGGATCGCCTGGACCGTACCCCTGCGGGGTGCCGCGCCGCCATCGATTTTCGCGGGCGGCATCGTCGGCCGCGGCGGGAAAAGAACCCGGCTATGGGAGGGGTCAGTCGCGGCGGGAGTCGTCGGCGCCGTCCCTCTCGTGTCCGCGGGGCCGCAGCAGGCGGCCCCGGACATCCGACGGCGGCAGGAACTTGGTCCAGCGCTCGGGGAACTCCGCGGGGGCGTCCAGGTCGAAGGCGTCGGCGTCCTCGTCCTCCGTCATGCGGCGGCGCCGCGCGGCGACGGCGGCGACGACCTCGGCCGCCGCCTCCTCGCGGCGCCGCTCATTGGCGCGCCGCGCGGCGGCCGTGGCCACCGAGGGCCACACATGGTCGATGGCGGCGTTCACGGCGGCGCCCACCAGCACGGCGAACGCCGACACGCCGATCCACAGCAGCACGGCGACGGGTGCGGCGAGCGAGCCGTAGATGGTGGGGCCCTCCACGGTGTTCGTCAGATACAGCCGCAGCAGGAAGCTGCCGAGCACCCACATCACGAGCGCCACCAGTGCGCCGGGGATGTCCTCCCGCCAGGGTGACCGCACCGGTACGGAGACGTGGTACAGCGTGGTCAGGAAGACGATGGACAGCAGCAGCACGACAGGCCAGTAGAAGACGCTGACCACCCATTGCGCCTGCGGCACCAGCCGCAGCACCGCGTCAGGCCCTGCCACCATCAGCGGCAGCGCCACCGCGCCGATCACCAGCGCCACGAGGTAGAGGAAGAAGGCCAGCAGCCGGGTCTTGACGATGCCGCGCCGCCCGTCCAGCCCGTACATCACGGTGATGGTGTCGATGAAGACGTTCACGGCGCGTGAGCCGGACCACAGTGCCAGCGCGAAACCGAGCGAGATCACATCGGGGCCGCCGCCCCTGATCACATCGTCGATGAGCGGCCGGGCGATCTGCTCGACGCCCCGGTCGGACAGCACGGTGGCGGAGGCGTCCAGGAAGTTGCGCCGGATCATCTCGATCGTGTCGGCGCCGATCCAGTCCAGATAACCCAGCAGGCCGATCACGCCGAGCAGCAGCGGGGGGATGGAGATCAGCGTGAAGAACGCCGCCTCGGCCGCCAGACCGAGCACGCGGTACTCCATGCACGAGTTGACGGTGTCCTTGAGCAGCAGCCACGCCATCCTCCTTTTGGGGACATCGCGATACTTCACCCGCGCCCTGCGGAACTGGCTGTGGGACCGCCGGGGAGCCCACCGGGGGGCCCGTCCGGCGGTCTGCTCAGGGGTTTCCTCGACTGCACGCACCTCTTTAACGTATCTGTATGCCACCCTCGACACACACCGTGACCAACCAGGCTCCGCCGCTGGTCGACTACGACGTCTTCTCCGCCGACCCCGCACTGGCCGAAGGCGTGGCCCGGCACATCGCCCCCGAGCGCGCCGGGGAGGCCCGCGCCGAGCTGGCCGCGCTGGGCAAAGTGGCGGGCTCCGCCCAGGCGCAGGAGTGGGGCAGGCAGGCCAACGACTACCCGCCGGTGCTGCGTACGCACGACCGGTACGGGCACCGGATCGACGAGGTCGACTTCCACCCCGCCTGGCACCGGCTGATGGAGCACGCGGTGGCCGCGGGGCTGACGGACGCCTGGTCGCGCCCCGACGGACAGCTGCGGCGTACCGCGGGCTTCTACGTGTGGTCGCAGGTGGAGGCGGGGCACAGCTGCCCGGTCTCGATGTCGCACGCGGCCGTGCCCGCGCTGCGCAAGGAGCCGGAGCTGGCCGCCGAGTGGGAGCCGCGGCTGAGCTCGCACACCTACGACTACGGCCTGGACCGGCCGGCGGGCGCCAAGCTGGGGGCGATCGCCGGGATGGGCATGACGGAGAAGCAGGGCGGCAGCGATGTCCGCGCCAACACCACCGAGGCCGTCCCGCTGACGGGCGAGGGCGCCGGCGAGGGGGAGTACACGCTCCTCGGCCACAAGTGGTTCTGCTCGGCGCCGATGTCGGACGTCTTCCTGGTGCTGGCGCAGGCGCCCGGGGGGCTCACCTGTTTCCTGGTGCCCCGGGTGCTGCCGGACGGTACGCGTAACACGTTCCGTATCCAGCGGCTCAAGGACAAGCTGGGCAACCGCTCCAACGCCTCCAGCGAGGTGGAGTTCGACGGCACCACCTGGGCGCGCAGGGTGGGCGAGGAGGGCCGGGGGGTGGCGACCATCATCGAGATGGTGGCGGCCACCCGGCTGGACTGTGTGACGGGCTCGGCGGCGCTGATGCGGCAGGCCGTGGCACAGGCCACACACCACACCGCGCACCGCTCGGCGTTCGGCAAGCGGCTGATCGAGCAGCCGCTGATGCGCAACGTTCTCGCCGACATGGCGCTGGAGTCGGAGGCGGCCACCACGCTGACCCTGCGGCTGGCCGCGGCGTACGACAGCGCGGCGGGCGAGGGCGAACAGGCGGCGGCGGACCGCGCGTTCCTGCGGCTGGCGCTGCCGACGGCGAAGTACTGGGTGACCAAGCGCGGGGTGCCGCTGGCGGGCGAGGCGCTGGAGTGCCTGGGCGGCAACGGCTATGTGGAGGAGTCGCCGATGCCGCGGCTGCTGCGCGAGTCGCCGCTCAACTCGCTGTGGGAGGGCTCGGGGAACGTCCAGGCGCTCGACGTACTGCGGGCGCTCCAGCGCTCCCCCGAGTCGCTGAACGCGTTCCTGACGGAGATCGGGCAGGCGCACGGAGCCGATCACCGGTTGGACGCCGCGACCAAGGATGTGTTCTCCCAGCTGGCGGACCTGGACGGCATCGAGTCCCGGGCGCGGCGGCTGGTGGAGCGGATGGCGCTGGTCCTCCAGGGCTCGCTGCTGGTGCGCTTCGCGCCGACCGCCGTCTCCGACGCGTTCTGCGCTTCGCGACTGGGCGGCGACTGGGGCGCAGCCTTCGGCACGCTGCCCTCCGGCCTGGATCTGGAGGCCATCGTGGAGAGGGCCCTGCCGGTGGCGTAAGGAGGGACCGCGCCCCGTCAGGGGCGCGGGGAACTGCGCGACAAGCCAGGACGCACCCGCACCCTGCGGACATGGGACAGGGGCACCCCGTACCCAGCCACCCAGGGCGGGCCCCCTACTCCGCGGCGGCCTCCAAATCCTTCGCCCAGGGCGGATTCGCCCCGCGTACGGAGACAACGGCGGCGGCCACCCGAACGCCGAACTCCAGGGCCTCGGTGACCTGTTGCCGGGTGAGGCCGTCGAGTCTGCCGCCGAGCGCTCCGGCCGTGCGGAGGGCGTGGAGGAAGCCCGCCATGAAGGAGTCGCCCGCACCGACGGTGTCCACGACCTGGGTGGGCGGCGTCGGTACGTGGACGCGGTCGCCGTCGAGCGAGGCCAGCACGCCGTCCGCGCCCAGGGTGACCACGACCAGCGGGACGCCGTCCGCATGGAAGGCGTCGGCGGCGTCCTCGGGGGTGGCGCCGGGGCGCAGCTGGGCCAGATCGTCGTCGGAGAGCCGCAGTATGTCGGCCAGCGCGCACCAGCGGGGCAGCGCTTCGCGGTAGACGGCCGGATCGACCAGCAGCGGCCGGACGTTGGGGTCGAGGGAGACGGTGGCGCGGTCCCGTACTGTCGCCAGCAGTCGTTCGACGGCCGGGCCGCCCGGCTGCTGGACCAGGGCGAGCGATCCGGTGTGCAGGCAGGTCAGAGGCCCGGCGGTGGCGGTGGCCAGTTCGTCGTCGGTCCACTGCCAGTCGGCGGTCTGCTGGGCGTGGAAGGCGTAGTCGGCGCTCCCGTCCTCGGCCACGTCCGCCACGGCCAGGGTGCTGGGCTCGGCCGCACGCACCGTACGGCCCAGGTCGACGCTGGAATCCGCGAGGCGGGCGGCGAACAGCCGACCGAACACGTCGTGCGAGAGCCGACCCAGGAACTGGGTCGGCGTGCCCAGCCGTGCCAGCGCCACGGCCGTGTTGGCGGGACCGCCGCCCGGAAAGACGTCCAGCGTGAGCGGCGCGGCCGCCTCGCCGCGCGGCGGCGCCACGAAGGCGTCCGCGACGCACTCGCCCAGCACGGCAATGGGGTGTTCAGCGGTCATCTCGGCCCTTTCGCTCTTCCGCCTCGACGCGGGTCCAGCTCTGACGGGCACTACAGTACGGCGGGGCGCCGCCGTAGGGGTTGGGCGAATTGTCCGTCTTCGGGTGCGTTGTGGCTGGTCGCGCAGTTCCCCGCGCCCCTTCGGGGCGCGACCTCTCAGCGGGAAGAGCGCCGCAGCCGCCCCGGCAACGACCGCAACTCCGGGACCCGCAACAGCAGCCCCAGAAGCACATAGCCGACAAAAAGCACCAGTACACCCGCCCCCAGCCCCGCCCCCGCACTGACGGCGCCCCCTCCCATCGAGCGCCGTACAACATCGCCCGCCCCCCATGCGAGCCCCGCCGCAACGGCCGCGGCGAGGAACAGCCGCCCGTACACCGCCGGCAGGCGCCCCCCGGTGTCGAGCGGCGCAGCCAACCGGCGGCGCAGCAGCCAGGCGGTGAGGGCGAACCCCGCCATGTAGGAGAGCGAATAGCCGGCCGCCATGCCGGTCACAGCCCAGCGCGCGGGCAGCAACACATGGCAGCAGCTGGCCAATGCAATGTTCACCGCGGCGATGAACGCGGCCATGAAGAACGGGGTCCGCGTGTCCTCGAGGGCGTAGAAACCCCGCAGCAGCAGGTACTGCGCCGAGAACGGGATCAGCCCGAGCCCGAACGCCTGGAGCATCTGTCCCAGTGGCTGGGCCGACGCGGCGTCCGCGGCGCCGTGCGCGAACAGCAGCACGGCGATCTGCGGACCGAGCGCGAGGAAGAGGAAGGCTGTCGGGACGATGACGGCGCCGGTGAGGCGCAGCGCGCGGGTCAGATCGGCGCGCAGGTCCGCGGGGCGCCCCTCGGCCACCGCCCGGCTCATCCGCGGCAGCAGCGCGGTGACCAGCGAGACGGTGACGATGGACTGCGGCAGCATCCAGATGGTCTGCGCGTAGGTGTACGCGGAGTATCCGGCGCCCGCGTCCGGGAGTTCCTGGTCGGCGGCGTTGGCGTAGTTGGTGACGACGGTGAGCGCGACCTGGTTGGCCAGCACGAACAGCAGCGTCCACTTGGCGGCGTGCGCGCTGCTTCCCAGTCCGGTGCCGCGCCAGTCGAACCGCGGCCGGAAGCGGAAGCCGGCGGCACGGGCGAACGGGATCAGCGCGAGTGCTTGCAGCGCGATGCCCGCGGTGGTGCCCAGCCCCAGCAGCCGCACCTGGCTGTCGGTGATGTCCGCGACCTGCTCGGGGACGGTCATCATCCCGAGGTAGACACCGAACATCGCGATCAGTACGGCGTTGTTGAGGATGGGAGTCCACATCATGGCGCCGAACTTCTCGCGGGCGTTCAGCACCTGGCCGAGCATTCCGAACAGCCCGTAGAAGAAGATCTGCGGCAACAGGAAGCGGGCGAAGACGACGGTGAGCTCGAACGCCTCGTGCTGTGCGGGGGTGTCCCGCATATAGAGGCCGACGATCTGCGGCGCGGCCCAGACGGCGAGGACGGTGCCGAGCGCGAGCACGGTGACGACGAGCGTCACCAGCCGCTGCTCGTACGCCCTGCCGCCGTCGGCGTGCGTGGCGCGTGCCCGGACGAGCTGCGGCACCAGGACCGCGTTGAGGGCACCGCCGATCAGGAGGGTGTAGAGGCTGGTGGGCACGGTGTTGGCGGTGTTGTACGTGCTGGCCAGCAACCCGGTGCCGAGCGCCGCCGCCTGGAGCACCTGCCGGATGAGCCCGGTGGCCCGCGACGCCACTGTCCCGGCCGCCATGAGCAGCGACGATCTGGCGAGCCCCGGCTTGGCCGCGGCCGTCTCCTGCCGGTCCCCCGCGCTGGTCCTGGTGCGTATCCCCTCCGCCATCGGGCCAATCTATGCCGAACTGATCACCGTGCGTGAATCGAGTGGATCCGCTCGGGCCCGCCTACGACCCGGCCGAGGACCCCGCGCACCATCTGTCCGGCGGTGGTCTGTCGGACTGGTTCGACGCCCTGGTGCACGTACGGGAGGTCGGCCCGGCGCGGCTCCTGTGACGGCTACGCCCGCTTACGAGACGGCTGCGGCGCGGGCGGGCAGCCGGTCGGTGCGGGTGTGCCGATAGGCGTGAGTGTGCTCGCCCGTGCCGGAGTCGACGGTGTAGGCGTCCACGACGACCTGCTGTGCGTTGATGGTGAGCAGCATGAAGCCGAGCGTGTCGTACGCCTCCCAGAACGCCTTGTTGCTCGGCTCGTCCGCGCGGCCCTTGGTCTTGGCCGCGGCGCCGCACACGATCTGCTGGGTGCCCCGGTAGTCGGCGGCGGTGTCCAGGATCTGGAGGGTGTGGTCGTGTCCGCCCAGCAGGAACTCCGCCTTGCCGACGACGACTTCTTCGTACAGCTTCTTGACGTGCTTGCCGCTGAGGTAGTCGCCGCAGCTGATGCCCTCGTACTCGCCCGCGTTGCGGTGGGTGCCGTTGTTGCGGAGCGGGTGGTGCGCGAAGACGAACTTCCAGCGGGCGCGGGAGGCGGCCAGCGACTTCTCCAGCCAGGCGCGCTGCTCGCGGGCGAAGGGCCCGTCCCAGTAGTACTCGGGGTCGGTCTGGAGCACATAGGAGGACAGCGGCGTGGTGTCGAGCGCGAAGAACTCGGCCACCGGCTCGGCGGCGCCACCGGGTACGGCCACGGAGTAGTAGCGGCTCGGCATGTACCAGCGGGCCGAGTGCGCGTGGTACGCCACCTCGTGGTCGCCGCGTGAGGGCCGGCCACCGCTGCCCGGGATGATGCCGCTGGTGTCGTGGTTGCCGAGCACCATCAGCCAGGGGACGTCGATGCCGGTGTTGGGGCGTTCGAACTTGGACTGGAACTCGTCGTCCGTGTCGCTCTCGGGCCCGTTCTCGTAGATGTTGTCGCCGAGTCCGATCGCCAGATCCACGCCGCGCCGCGCGCACACCGCCCGTGCGGCGTCGGCGACCTTCCACTGGCCGTCCTCGCCGGTGCCCGCGTCGCCGGTCAGCAGCACGGTCAGTTCGGCCTTGTCGGGTATCGGCAGCTTGTCGGCCCCGCCGTCGGCGGCGCTCGCCGACTGCGCCACCGCACCCCCGCCGAGCACGGCGGCCGCCCCCGCCCCGCCGACGCCCGCGAGCACCGTCCGCCTGCTGACGCCGGTGCTTTCCCCCTGAGTTCCCATGCGTTTCTCCTCATGTGTCTTGTACAGACACCACCCCTGCGGAAGGTGGCATGTACACGGCGCAGCTAAGACTGGGCGCGGTGAGAAACACTGTCAACTCGTGGGTAACTTCTTTGTCGCGGACCGGGGTCGCCCAGTCGGACGGCAAGCAAAAGGCCGGTGGCCGCCGTGAGCGCGAGCACCGTCAGCGTCGGGCCCATCGCCGCCAGGAAACCGGCGTCAGCGGACAGCCGGGCAGGAGACCAGAGGGACATCAGGGTGGTGGCCGCCGCGACACCCAGCGTGGGGCCCACATTCATCGCTGTCTGCTTCAGTCCGCCCGCCACCCCGGCGTGCCCGGCCGGCGCCTGCCGTACGACGACGGACGTGGCGGTGACCATCACGGCGGCGAACCCGGCGCCCAGCGCGGCGAACGCCACACCCACCTCGCCCGCGCCCACGTCGGCACCGGCCCGGGACAGCAGCGCCATCCCGGCCGCCAGCACCGCCGCCCCCGCCCCCGCTGTACGGCGCGGACCGTACCGCCGCAGCAGTACGGCACACAGCGGTGCACCCAGCACCATTGTGGCGGCGAGCGGCAGTGTGCGTATCCCGCACTCGAAGGGGTCGAGTCCGACCACGTCCTGGAGGAAGTACGTGCCGACGAACAGCGTTCCGTGCAGCGCCGCGGACGCCACCAGCAGCAGCGCCAGCGCCGGGGCGATGCCCGGCGTACGCAACAGTGCGCCAGGCACCAAGGGGTGGACGGCGCGGCGTTCATGACGCAGGAATGCAGCCGCTGCCGCGACGCTGACGGCTGCCGCGAGCCCATTCACCGCCGTCCAGCCGGCGTCCGGTACGGACACGAGAGTGTGCACCAGGCACAGCAGTGCGACGGCGAGCAGGCAGGCCCCCGGCAGATCGAGGGCGCCGGACGACGGGGCCGTGGGCGGCTTCCGCCCTGCCACCAGCACTGGGAGCCCCACGGCCAGTGCCGCAGGGACGTTGAGGAAGAACACCGCCCGCCAGCCCAGTTCGGCAGTGAGCATCCCGCCGAGCACCGGCCCCATGGCAGCGGCCAGCCCGATCACGCTCGTCCGTACCGCGATCGGCATACCGAGCCGTTCGGGTGGGAACGCGGCGCGGAGCATGCCCAGCGTGGCGGGTTGCAGTAGCGCCCCGAAAACGCCCTGTACGACACGGAGCCCGATGACCCAGCCGATGCCGTCCGCCAGCCCGACCCCGGCCGAGGCCGCGCCGAAGCCCAGCATCCCGAGCGCGAACACCCGTTGGTGCCCGTACCGGTCGCCCAGCCGCCCCGCGAAGACCAGCAGGCTCGCGACCGCGATGAGATACCCGGTACTCGTCCACTGCACCTGCGCGAACGTGGCCCCGAACTCCCGCTGGAGGCTCGGCTGTACGACGACGAGCACGGTGCCGTCCAGCGCCACGACCGCAGCACCGGTGACACTGGCGGCGAGAGTCAGCGCGCGTATGCCCGCTCCAGTGGGCGTACTCACGCGGCCTCCGGCCCGAGGTGGGCGTCCAGCGTCGCACGCAGTACGTCGTCCGCCTCGGCGCCGGTGGCCAGCTGGAGGCTGCGCCAGGCGCCGAGTTGGGCGATGCCGTGCAGGGCGGCCCAGAGCGCGCCGGCCTGGGCGCGGTGGCCTTCCTTCGGCGCCTCGGTGTCCTCCCGGCGGGCGCGTGCGACGAGATCGACCAGGACGTCGAAGAGCGGCAGGCTCGTCTCACGCAGCCCCAACACGCCGCTCTCCAGCAGGTCGTGGCGGAACATCAGCTCGTACATCCCCCGGTGGTCACGGGCAAAGGCCAGATAGGCGCGGGCCAGCGCGGTGAGCTGGGCACGCGGGCCCTCTGCTTCCCGTTCGGCAAGCGCGCGTCCTGCCTCGGCCGCCAGCTGCCCGAATCCCTCGCGGGCGATGGCGGAGAGCAGCGACAGATGGGTGGGGAAGTACCGGCGGGGCGCCCCGTGGGACACCCCCGCCTGCCGGGCGATCTCCCGGAGGGAGACCCCCCGGGCGCCTTCCCTCGCGACCAGCTCGACGCCTGCGCGGACGAGCCGTTCGCGGAGGCCGGCTTCCGTGTTCGGTTCACTCATAGACAGTGTCTACCAGTGATGAGTAGACACTGTCTACCGCGTGTCCGTGGTGGGCAGCTCGCACCACACCGTCTTCGCGTACGCGCCCTGCTCCACGCCCCACCGCAGTGCGAGCGCGTCAACGAGGGCGAGCCCTCTGCCCGACTCGGCGTCCGGAGCGGCGGCGAGGTGAACGGGGAGGGGGCGCGGGTCGGGATCGGTGACGCCGAGCCGCAGGTGGCTGCCGCCGCACCAGGCGACCCGTACGGTCGCGGGACCCCCTCCCCCACATGCACGACGACGTTGGTGAGCAGTTCACTGACGCAGAGCGCCGCCACGTCGGCGGCTGCCTGCGGCGCGCCCCACCGTGTGCAGTGCGCGGACACCTCGTGACGTACGGCACCGATGTCGGTGGCCCGTGCCAGCAACGCGAGGGAGAGCGCGGGCCGTTGCGGCGTGGTGGCGACCCGCCATGTCTGGGTCTTCACCCGTCGGCCCGCCCCTCCTCCGCCGCAGTCCGCAGTACGGCGGCGAGTGCGCGGGCGGTGTCGACGTTGCAATTGCCGAGCGCGACAAGCGTGTACGGCTGCGACCCGGCGTAGGTCACCGGGTCGACTCCGAGGGAGGGCAGAGTGATCCCGTGGGCGCGGAGGGCCGTGCCGAGTTCGGCGATACATTCCTCGACGCTTTTCGCTCGTCCGTACGCACATTCGTTCATTTGTCGCACCCTTCCTGAGCACTGTGTGACGAAGCCCTCACACAATGGCCCGAGCGCGGGTAACGTTGCAGCTCATCGGGCTCCCGCAAGCGAACTGCCCATCAGCTACGACCAATTGCGGACCCTCCGGGAATGGCCCCACCCGAACGAAAACAGCCATCAACCTCTCGGCGGTGAACCGTGCCAGGACCCAAGGACATCGACGGATCAGCAGGCGTGCCCACCTTCTACGGGAAGGAGCTCCGCTGGAAGCGCGAGCAAGCAGGGCTGACCCAACCGCAGTTGGCAGAGGGCAGCTTCTACAGCGCCAGCCACCTGAGCGAGATCGAGCGAGGGGAGCGACGAATGCCGCCTGATCTCGCGGAGCACGTGGATCGAGTGCTGGGGACGGATGGGTTCTTCAGTCGGCGGTGCGAGGATGTGCGGAAGGCGCGGCGGAGGGGGCACGCCGCCTACTTCGAGAGGGTCCTGGAGACGGAAGCCAATGCGGACAGCATCGAAGAATGGTGTCCCACGCTGATTCCGGGTCTCGTTCAAACCGAGGCGTACATCCGGGCTGTCGTTCAAGCTACTCATCCCTTCGAAGCACCGGAGGAGGTGAAGTCGAAAGTTGACGGTCGCTTGGAGCGGGCTGAACTCTTCAGCAGAGACCGGAGGCCCATGGTCTGGATCATCATGCATGAGTCCGTGCTGCGGCAGCGGATCATTCCGGGGGAAGCTATGGCTGAGCAACTCGATCACATCGCGGTGCTGGCTCAGCGGCGGCAAGTCGTTCCACAGATCATCCCGTGGAATGCTGGCGTCCATCCTCTGATGCAGGGCACCGCCAAGGTCATGACCTTCGCTGATGCCCCACCGTTGGCCTACACCGAGTCGTCTTACAGCGGACACACCATCGACGAGCCAGCGATCGTCAAGAAGTACTCTCGGGCCTACGATCTGGTCAGGGCTACGGCGATGTCCCCGTCGGCTTCCCTGGCAATGGTTCAGCAAGCGGCGGAGGACCACCGAAATGACAAACAACCAGCCTGGCTCGAACAACTACTCCTGGATTAAGAGCAGCTACAGCAACGGCGACGGCGGCGACTGCGTAGAGGTCGCCGCCAACGCCCCCGACGGCATCGTCCCGGTCCACGACACAAAGACCGCCCCCACCGGCCAAATGCTCACCTTCCCCGCGCACCAGTGGGCCCACTTCATCACCGCTCTGCACAACGGAGACTTGAACACCTGACACCACACAGCCAGAGGAGCCCGAGATGATCGGCAGCCGACCCGACCTCAGCACCGCACACTGGCGAAAGAGCAGCTACTGCAACGGCAGCGGCGGCGAGTGAGTAGAGGTCGGCGCAAGCGCAGCTGTCGGCGGCTAGTTTTTCTGCAGGGCGCGGGTGACGCCCGCGATGACGGCGGTTGTCAGCACCCAGCCGAAGGCGATCAGCAGGTAGGCCAGCCACTGGAGGCTGTCGTTGGGCCAGTACCAGGCTGTGCGCTGGCCCAGGCCGCCGATGGGGATCAGGAGGTCGAGTGTGTAGACGAGGGGCTGGAACGGGGCGCCTTCGCCCTGTTTGACCGGGCTGGGAGAGTGAGCGCCGAAGGACAGCGTGCCCAGCAGGGTCAGTGCGAGGAGCCAGACGCCGGCCAGCCAGGGGCGGTAGCCGTAGCCGACAGTCGCATCGAGCAGGTGCCCCCACCCGCGCGCGGCCCGGGGCAGAGTCTGACGCCGGTGGCGCTGTTTGGCCAGGAGAACGCGGCGGGCGTCGTCGTCGTGGCCGGCCTTCCGGTACCAGCTCGCCAACTGCTCGTACGGCTGCGGGTTGTAGCCGGGGCTGCGTCGTATCCACGCCACCCGTCCTGCAACAGAGTCCCGCCCCCCCACTGCCTCCCGGCGCTCCCCGCCCCTGTCCACCTTGATGGAGCCGTAGACGAAGCCGTCCAGCTCCACCACGTCCGGCCAGCTGTGCTCGCTGTCATGGAGGTTGGACACCTGTGCGCCCCGCAGGTCCACGCTGCCGGACGGAGGCTGGGCGAGGGTGAAGTCGAAGTCGACGGCCTGCATCAAAGGGGCGGCCAAAGACGGGCTGGTGTCGTCGGGCGGGCCGTTGAGGACGGCTCCCTCAAAGGTCACGTTGTCCGAAATCCGGGCGCCCCGCAGGCGTACGGTCCCGTTCGCGGTGAATCCGTCGGAGAAGTCGAGCGTCGAGGCTGCGGCGTTGTCCAGGGCGAGGGCCGTCCCGCGTGGGCCGGGGCTCACCAGCTGTGCCCCCTTCATGAACAGTCCGCCCGGCAACTGCGCCCCCAGCAGCCGTACTTCGCCTCGCACGACAAACCCGCGCCTGCAGGTCACGCCTCCTTCCATGACCAGGCCGCCGGCGGCCACGGCCCATCCTCCGGGCGCGCTGATCTCAGCCCCGTTGAGGAGCATGCCGCCGGTCACCCGGGCGTCGCTCAGCGACAGGGCGGTACGCACATGGTTGAAGGGCGAGGACGCGAGGCATTCCACCACCGAGCGCCGCAGGTCGAGGGTTCCCTCGATACAGGCCGAATAGGCTTCGATGCCCGGGACGTGACTGCCCGTGATCACGACCGTTCGGGTCGACGCCCCGAGCAGGTCCACCGACTCCTCGAACCAGCAGTCCTCCAGCCAGAGGGCGTAAGCGATCTGCGCGCCGGCCAGGTTGAGGCGCCCGGATATCCGCGCCCCGGCGAGCCGCAGACACGCCACGGCGCCCGGCTGCGCGGTGTTCGCGCCCAGCAGGAGCGCCACGATCACCGCCGCCCGCACCGTCCGCTCAGGACCCCAGCGCCCACCCTCGGCGACACGATCGTCCTCGGGCACCCCCATGCGCAGGTCCACGCGGCGCCCCTCGGGGAACCCGTCCCACAACTCACGCTCCGATGAGGTCAACTCGTCGTATGAGAGCACTCGTGCAGCGTAGTGATCGTCCTTCGCGGACGCAGAGCTGACCTCACACCGGCTGTCGTTCCGTGGGGCTCAGTTCCACAGCGCGTATCCCCCGCTTGTCGGAACCTCCCACGAACAGGGTCGAGCCGTCCGGGGAGAAGGCCATTCCATGGACAGCGCCGGAGAGCGCCCGGTACGGGGAGGTCGCGGAGCCTGACGGAGTCAGGTGGGTGACCTTGCCGTCGGTGAAGCCCACGGCCAGCCAGCCGGACGGGTGGAAGCACAGAGCTGATGGAGTCGCCGAGGAGCCCAGCGCTGTGCTGTTCAGAGCGAGCAGAAGCCGGCCGGTGACCGCGTCGATCAGGACCAGACCCAATGTTTCGGAGGAGAACTCGCCACCGCAGGCCGCTGTCAGGCGCCCGCACGGACTGGCTACGGCAGCCCGCCAGTGCGTATGGAAGTCCCAGTTCGCCTCGGAGGACGGCGGCGTGACCCACCGCACCTCACCGGTGGTGAGGGAGAAGCCCATGGCGTGACTGCCCGCACAGGCCACGGCGGTTTCACCGTCGCCGGAGACGGCGAGTTGGGCGCCGACATAGACCATGTCGTGCAGTCTGCGGTCCTTGACCAGCGCCGACACCCTCTCGCCTCGAACATCGGCGACCACCACGCGAGTACCCTCGTTGGGCAGCAAGGCGGCCACCAAGCTGGGATCCGCCTCTCCTTCGAGAGCCAGCAGTTGATCCCGGGCTTCCACTGGAACGTCCGGACCGTCAGGGGTCCGTTCCTGGTCGAAGGGGTGGCGCGTGAGCGAGACGAGTTCCGGCCGGTGACTGTCACTCGACGGTCGCCACGCGAACAGGCGCCCAAGCGGCCACTCGCAGCTGGCCCACTCCTCTGACACGGCCATCACCTGCACGATCCCATGCGGCCACACCTGATTCGCGGCAAGCCACCTTCCGTCGCGGGAGAGCGCCGGGTCACGGACTCCTGGACAGCGCAGCAGCACAGTGTTCAGGTCGGCCCCGGAGCGCAGCTGCACCTCGAACTCGCCATTCGGCGCATCGCGTGGGGCGCGTAGCCGATCGCGCAGGTGCCGTCGTCGGCCATGGAGAGTGACCGCACAGAGCCGGGCATGTCCGTCTGCGCCACCCACCACTTCCTACGGCGGGCGACGGCGAGCAGGCCGAAGCGCAACTCAGGCGGAAGCGTCCCGGCAATTCCAAAGTGCCAGTTCGCCTGTGAATCGACGATCTCCCAACCGAGACGGGCGGCCAGTACGTGGATGGAGCGCAGTGCCGGGTCCCGGATATCTCCGAACTCGACCTGAATCCGGCCCGTCGTTCCGTCATCGTCCACGACGATATGAACGGAAGCTGTGGACTAAGCGGCAACCGGCCCCTCACTGAGCCCGGCCTCCTTCAGAAGGCCGGCCATCTCTTCGACGGTGACACGGGAGCCTGTGGCGGAAGCAGGTTGCACAGTCAACTGGCGGATCATTCCGCCACCTTGCCACCGAGCACTGACATCGGCAGGGCCGGGCGGTTCTGGGGCTTTGCGCCATGTTTGCCTGCTGACCTGCAATATCTCGAACAATCACAAGTCACAGGTGGCGCGGATGGGTGGTGACCACGGTCGGCGGCTCGGGCGTGGTGCCTTCTCGCCTTTGTGCGCGATGCGGCCCTGGAGGCCGCGTTCGCTGAGCAGAGTGCGGGTGGTGTCCGAGTCGTGGTCGGCGTCCAGGTGCACGGTGATGTCGTCGGGTGACGGCCCGGGGGCGTTCAGGCGGTCCAGGGCCGGGGCGAGCAGCGGGGGGCGTCGTGGCGGTTGGCGCCGACCAGGACACAGCCCAGGGGAATGCCGTATCCGTCCGTCATGCCCGAGCGTTTCACGCCCTGTTTGCCGCGGTCGACCGGGGAACGCCCGGCCACCGCGCCGCCTCCGGGCGCCTTGGTGATGGAGCCGTCCACGGCGATCTTGTCGAGGACGAGGCCGACGATCCGGTCGTAGGAGGCCGGCGCGATCTGCTTGAGCCGGGCGAAGACGCCCAGTTGTATCCACTCGTCGCGGCGGCTGCGGATCGTGGTGGCCGAGCAAGTTGTGTCGGCGATCGCCTCGCAGGAACAGCCGACCGTGAAGGTTGCCAGGCTTGCGTCGGCGGGGGCCTCCGCGGGTGACCGACTGGCCGGTATGCCCTTCCCGAGCGGGACCAGGGCCAGGCTGTCGTGAACGTTGGCACCGGAAACGCCGACGGACAGGGGCAGACCGGTCCGCTCGGTGATCAGATGGATCTTCGAGCCGTACTTGCCCCGGTTGACGGGATGCGGACCCGTCAGGTCCCCCTTTGGAGGCCCGCACGTTCACCAAGTCGATCGCGCAGCTCGACCAGTCCAGGTCGCCTCGGGAGCCGAGTCCGTCGAGGACCGAGCGGTGGAGCTTGGCCCAACCCTGGCCTTCGTCCACTCGGTGAACCTGCGGTGGGTCGTCGCAGGAGAAGTCCCGCAGTCAGTGGCCCATTCGGCGTTGCTCGTCGAATCGACGCAGCACCCGTACCAGACGCCATATTCCAGCCGTCGCTCCGAGCAATGCACCGCCCACCAACACGGCCTTCCTCACTGAACCGGAGAGGTCAAAGGCCAGTGCGAGAGTCAGAGCGGGGGCGAAGACCGCAGCACCCAGCGCGACGGCAGTCACCAGGGCGAAGACGATCTCCACTGTCATTGCGTCCTTTTCCCACCGCGACTCACGGCCCATGTCCATGCTTCAAGTCTCACATCACGGCAAGCCATGGCGCCTGGGCCGGACAGCCTGACTCTCATGCGTGGAGGTCGGCGCAAGCGCAGCGGTCGGCATCATCCCGGTCCGCGACAGCAAGACGGCGCCCACCGGACCCGTACTCGCCTCCCCGGCATCGCAGTGGGCGCACTTCATCGCGGCGGTGCACGACGGGCGGTCGGGGCATGACGCCGCAGGACTGGAGCTGTCAGTGCCATGCGCTAAGCATGTGCGCGTGACGGAAACTGATACGGAGTACTCCGAACTGCTACAGGCCCTCGATGAGTTCGGCGGGAGCCTCGGCCCGCATGAGCAAGTCAGTTGTCTCTACCGCCTGCTCGCGCCCTTGCTCGGTCGCGTCGAGGGTGAGGACATGGAGTTCAGCGATGAGCCTGTGCTGTCGAACCCGGAAGCGGTGCGGGGGCTGCGCAGAGCCGCGGCTGGGGAGTCGGTGGACGCCGATGCGATCCATGAGCATCTGACCGCGATGGGGCTGGTCTATTCCGAGGACCAGGACCCGGACTTGCATGTGATATCCCAGTCGGCCTACGCGGCGGCGGCCTGGCTGCGCCTGCTGGCGGGGCGGAAGCTGCGTACGGACGACCAGTCGGAAGATGACGAGGACCTGATTCCGGCGTTCGCTCCGTCGACGTTCACGCAGATCATCGACCTTCTCGCCTGGACTCGATCGGACCAGGTGTACATCTCCTGGGAGGACGCCCTCACCTACCCCGACCTGCGGGATCTGCAGGCCGCGACACGCGAACTCAGGGCGATGTACGCAGAGATCACCACCTGAGCGGCCACCGGAAAGGCGGCTTCCAGGCCACGGCCGCTCTCGCATCCGGGAGGCCGTCTGCAGACGGCTTGAGCATCTGTCCAACCCAGGGCGTCAGAGGTGTGGCATCTGTACATAGTGCGAGGGAGGCGGCCGCCCTACGTTCGGGGGACGCGGGATTTCCCGCCGGGTGACCCCCGGCTTCTCCGCCGGCCGGCCCGGCCCTCCACGGACGAAGGGGAGGTTCCCGTCCGCGCTGCTCGCGCTCTCATGCGCACGCCGGTATCCCCGGAGACGCAGACGCGATGTCCGGAGCAGCGAGGCGGGCCAGGGCGGCCGTATTCCACTCCTGGCTGCTCAGCTGATCGACCGGACCGGTCACCGCATGCCGAGCACCGCATGCGGAGCACCGTCTTCCCACGCCACCCGACCTTCCTCGCATTCCGATGGGAGCTGTTTTCATGAGCGCCCTGAGCAGGCGCCCCGAGCCGACCCCGATCGATGTCCGCCACCTACCTGCGACGGACAGAGAATCCACTGATACGAGCGCCCCCGCGTGCCACTGCGGCCAGCTGCTCACGCGCTGCCGCGGCTGCCGGACCCTCCGCTGCCTCGGCTGTGACCCCTACCGCTCGGATGACTGCGCCTTCGCTGTCTGAGCATTCCGGCATCAGAAAGCCCAGGACACAGCAGCGGACTTACGGTTCCCCCAGGCGGTTCCTCCAGGCAACGGTGAACGCTGTGTGCCACATGGCCCAACCGACCGGCCGGTACGCCGCCATCGTGGTCCACGACCGGGAGTTGGGCGGGCGGCGGCCATCAAGCCAGGAGGCCCCACAGGAATCCCGTCGCCGTTCCCCGTGAATCGCTCTAGCCTGGCGACCATGAGCAGCCTGGAGACGATCAGCGACATTCCCGTCCTCATTTGGGACGCCGAGGGCGAGACCATCGGCAGTGAGAGGGATGCCATGGACGTCATCGGTAACGCCGGGTACCAGGGTGCTGAGTGGGCGGTGATCCCGGTGGCACAGCTGGACGAGGCGTTCTTCCGGCTGCGGACGCGCCTCGCGGGGGACATCATCCAGAAGTTCGTCCAATACCGGCTCCGTCTCGCGATCGTCGGCGACATCTCCCGGCATCTCGAAGCCAGTTCGGCGCTCCGCGACTTCGTACGGGAGTGCAACCGTGGTCGGCAGACCTGGTTCCTGGCCGACATCGAGGAGTTGCGGGCCCGCCTGAGCGGCTGACCTGGCCGGCCCGCGTAATTCCGTCGCGGTCCGTACCGTGGGCCGTTAGCTTCGCGACGTGACGACACAGCTGCGAACCGAACGACTGCTGCTCCGCGACTGGCGGGAGAGCGATCTCGCCCCGTGGGCCGAGATGAACGCCGACCCGGAGGTCCGCGAACACTTTCCCGGTCTCCTCAGCCGGGAGGAGAGCGACGCGTCCGTGGCCCGCTTCCAGGCGGACCTGAAGCGGCGCGGCTGGGGGTGGTGGGCGGCCGAGGTGCGCGCCACCGGGGAGTTCATCGGGTTCGCCGGGCTGGACCCGGTGGAGGAGGAACTTCCGGTCGAGGGCGTGGAGGCGGGCTGGCGGCTGGCCCGTACCGCCTGGGGCCACGGCTACGCGACCGAGGCGGGACGGGCGGTGCTGGAGTTCGGCTTCGACTCGCTCGGCCTCCAGGAGATCGTGGCGATCACGACGGCCACCAATCTCCGCTCCCAGGCGGTCATGCGCCGCCTGGGCATGACCCACGACCCCGCCGACGACTTCGACGACCCCACCGTCCCGCCCGGCCCGCTGCGCGCCTCCGTCGTCCACCGGCTGACCCGCGACCGGTTCCACGCCACCGCCTCCTGAAGTTCCACGCCGCCGCCTGAGCCTGTTCGGCTCCGTGGCCGATGCGGGCGGGTGCTCCAGCTCTCGTGGGGGGCGCCCCGCCCGCGGCTGGTGTCATCGGCCCTCGGCACGCTCCAGTGCAACCTTCGGCAGCCGTGCGGCGAGCCGCGCCGGGAGCCACCAGGCGCGGTGGCCGAGCAGCTGTATCGCGGCGGGCACGATCATGCATCGGATGACCAGTGCGTCCAGCAGGATCGCCACCGCGAGTCCCAGGCCGAACTGCTGGAGCATCCGGCTGGGGCTGAGGACGAAGGCGGCGAACACCACGATCATGATGGCCGCGGCCGCGGTGATCACCGAGCCGGTCGCGGCCAGCCCCTCACGGACGGCGTGGCCGTGGTCCTTCGTACGCACCCACTCCTCGTGGATCCGGGAGATCAGGAACACCTCGTAGTCCATGGAGAGCCCGAAGACGATCGCGAAGATCATCACGGGGATGAATGCCTCGACGGGCCCCGGCTGCACCCCGAACCAGCCTTCCTGGAAGACCGGTGTGACCACGCCCAGCGCCGCGGAGATGCTCAGCAGGTTCAGCAGGGCCGCCTTGAGCGGGATCAGGACCGAGCGGAAGACCACCAGGAGCAGCAGCGACGACATTCCGACGACGATCGCCACGAAGAGCGGCATCCGCTGGGTGACGCTGTCGGCGAAGTCCTGGGTGGCAGCGGTGGCTCCGCCGACCAGCAGCTCGGCACCGGTGTCCCGTTCCACCGGTGGCAGCACCTCCTCCCGGAGCCGGTGCACGAGATCGGTGGTGCCCTCGTCCTGCGGGGCGGTCTCGGGAAAGACGACGACCGTCGCCGCTTTGCCGTCCTTCGAGGGCAGCGCCGGGCTGGTCGCGGCGACGCCGTCGGCCTTCGCGAGGGCGGCCCGCGCGGCCTGGCTCGCCGCGCGGTCGCCGTCCACGACGACGATCAGCGGACCGTTGAAGCCCGGTCCGAAGCCTTCCGCGAGCAGGTCGTAGGCCTGCCGGCTGGTCGTACTCGGCGCGTCGTTGCCCGCGTCCGCGAAGCCGAGGCGCATCCCGAGCGCCGGTGCGGACAGCGCGAGGAGAGCGATGACACCGGCGAGCAGCGCGGGCAGCGGACGGCGCTGCACTGCGGCCGCCAACTGCCGCCATCGCGCGCCCTCTTCCCTGCCCTTGGCCGCGGCCTTCGCGGCCCGCTTGAGCACATGCCGCTGGATCCGCGAGCCGAACAGGGCCATCAGCGCGGGCAGCAGGATCAGCGAGGCCGCCATGGTGGCGAGCACCGTCAGCGCCACCGCCAGGGCGACGCCCTGCAGTGAGCCGAGACCTAGTGCCACCAGGCCGAGCAGGGCGATGATCACGGTGCAGCCGGCGAAGAAGACCGTACGGCCCGCGGCGTCCACGGCGAGCCGGCCCGCGCTCTTGGGGTCCGCACCGCGGGTGAGTTCGTGCCGGAAGCGGTAGAAGATCAGCAGCGCGTAGTCGCCCCCCACCCCTAGCCCGACCAGCATCATGATCGGCGGGGTGAAGTCGGCGACGGTGAACACATGGGAGGCCACCGCGATCAGCCCGATCGCACCGCCCACCGCGAACAGCGCGGTGACCAGCGGCAGCGCGGCCGCCACCAGTGAGCCGAAGAGCAGTACGAGGACGACGAGCGCGGCGAGCATGCCCGCGCCTTCCGCGGAGCCGCCCCCTTCCTCCTCGGCGCCGCGTACGGCCTCGCCGCCGAGTTCGATCCGAAGGCCGTTCCCGGCCGCTGACCGTGCGGTGTCGATGATCCTGGTGACGTCGGCCTTGGGCACGTTCTGCGCCTTGTCGTCGAGCGTCACCGTGGCATAGCCGATGGTGCCGTCCTCGGAGACGGCCGAGGCGTCCGCGTAGGGGCCGCGCACCTCGGCGACGCCGGGCAGGCCGCGTACCCGGTCGAGCATCCGCTCCACGGTCGGCCGCCGCTCGGCGATGCCCCGCGGTTCCTGGAGGACGATCTGGACGCTGTCCCCGGCCTGCGCCGAGCCGTGCTGCCGCAGCAAATCCGTCGCGGCCTGGGAGTCGGTGCCGGGCAGGGTGAAGTCGTTGCGGTAGTTGCTGCCGGCCGCCTGGGAGCCGACCGTGATCGCGGCCAGTACGAACACCCACAGCAGCACCGCGCCCCAACGGTGGCGCTGGGACCAGGCGGCGAGCCGACTGAAGATGCTCGGGGCCGAGGCGTCGGCGGACGGGGCGGAGGTTTCGGTCGCGGGTGTGCCGCGCGGGACGGACATGCTCACCAGCCCCTGTTCCGGTGCGGCGAGCGGCCGGACCAGCGCGCGCCGCTCACCGCGCCGACGAGGGCACACAGGATCGGCACCGCGATGAAGGCGGCCGGCAGCGTGCCGTTGCCATCCGCCTCAGGAGTGCGGTCGAAGGCGAAGGCGAACAGCGCTGCCACGGTCTCGGTCAACAGAAAGCCGGCGGCTCCGCCGACCAGTAGGCCCACCAGCGAGGCCGGGGCCTTGTCGCGTACGGACGGTGTACTCATGGCAGCAGCGTGCGGGGCCGGTTCGGCCGCCGGCATCGGCCGCCGGCCGGTATCCGCGCTACCCCAGCGGTTGCGGGCTGCGCGAGCGCGTACCCCGAGGGTTGCGGGGCGAGGATCGCCGCGGGCGGCGGGTCAGCCCGCCAGCCAGCCGGGGCTGACCATTCCGGACTCGTAGGCCAGCACGACCAGTTGGGAACGGTCGCGTACGTCCAGCTTGGACATGATGCGGCTGACATGGGTCTTGGCGGTGGCCGGGCTCAGTACCAGCCGTGCGGCGATCTCGTCGTTGGTCAGCCCGGCCGCGACCAGTGTCATCACCTCGCGCTCCCGCTCCGTGAGTGCGTTCAGCCGAGGGCTCGGTTCGGGTGCCTTGACGCGGCCGGCGAACTCGGCGATCAGCCGCCGGGTGACGGAGGGGCTGATCAGCGCATCGCCGCGGGCAGCCACCCGTACCGCGTGCACCAGTTCCTCGGGTTCGGTGTCCTTGACCAGGAAGCCGGTGGCGCCTGCCCGCAGCGCCCCGTAGATGTAGTCGTCCAGGTCGAAGGTGGTCAGGATGACGACCCGCACCTCGGCGAGCCGCGGGTCGGCGGCGATACCGCGGGACGCCTCCAGACCGTCCACACCGGGCATACGGATGTCCATCAGGACGACGTCGGGCCGCAGTTCCCGGCAGGCGGCCACCGCGTCGTCCCCGTCGCCGACCTCGCCGACGACGGTGATGTCGTCCTCGTCCTCGAGGATCGAGCGGAATCCGGCACGCACCAGGCGCTGGTCGTCGGCCAGCAGGACCTCGATCATGAGGGATCGGCTCCGATCGTCACGTGCCCCGGCCGGTGAGAGGCGGCCGTCAGCTCACGTACGGAAGGCGGGCGTTGACGGCGAATCCACCGCGCGGCCCCTGGCCCGCGGACAGTTCGCCACCGAGCATAGCCGCCCGCTCCCGCATGCCCTCGATGCCGCTTCCGGCTGTGCTGTGACGTGCGGTCTTCCGGTGCGCCGCACTCGCCGGTCCGCCGTCGTCCTCGATCGCCAGCGAAAGCTCCCGCTCCCCGAAATCGAGCCGCACCTCGACCGCCGTGACCCCGCGCGCGTGCCGGGTCACATTGGTCAGCGACTCCTGCACGATCCGGAACGCCGCGAGATCGACCGCCGCGGGCAGCTCCCGTGCCCGTCCCCGGCTGTGCACCCGCACCTCGAAGCCCGCGGGCCTGGCCGCGGCCACCAGCTCGCCGAGGCGGGCGAGCCCCGGCGCGGGACGCGTCGGCGCCGCCTCGTCGACCTGGCGCAGCACCCCGAGCGTGGCGCGCAGTTCGCGCAGTGCCTCCCGGCTGTTCTCCTTGATCGCGGCCAGGGCCTCCTCGGCCTCCTCGGGATGCTTCTTCAGCCGGTGCAGCGAGGCGCCCGACTGCACATTGATCAGCGAGATCCGGTGCCCGATGACATCGTGCAGCTCACGGGCGATCCGCAGCCGCTCCTCGGTGGCCCGCAGCCGCGCCTCCTCCTCCGCGTACGCGAACCGTCTGTGCCGCATGGTGCCGAGCGCCACCACCGCGACCAGCCAGCCGGTGAGCATGAAGACGCTGACGATGTTGGTGTCCTCGTTCCCGGCCAGCGTCCCGATGCCCACGCCGATGACGGCGACCGCGGCGATGGCGAGCGCCGCCTGCAACCGGCCCTCCGCGGCCAGGAAGTGGAGCGCGAGGACCAGGGCGAGCACCAGAGGGCCGTCGTACTCGCTGGTGACGTAGTACGTGGCGGTGGCGGCCAGCACGAAGACCGGCACTGCCACCGGGTACCTGCGCCGTACGTACAGCGCCCCGCACGCGGCCGCGTTCAGCAGCCAGCCGAGGACCGTCACGGGCGAGGGATCCGCCGGGTTGAGCAGCAGGGACGCCGCGGTCCACACGGCCACCAGCAGCAGCACACCGCAGGCCGGCAGCAGCTCCGCCGCACCGCCGTACGGCTCCCGGCGCAACCGGCGCATGGTGTCAGCTGCCATGCGACCAGCCTAGACAGCCGCGGTGGCCTGCCCGGTCGGCCGGAGGGCGGCACTTGCGCAGCCGCCCCGCAACCACGGAGGTACAACTCCGCGCCGCTGCCACAACTCCGGGTGCAGGAGTGCTGCCCGCTCTGGGCCGACGCCTGGGGGCCGCGTCGGCAGCGATTCTCGTCGGCATGAACACGTACGAGCACAACCGCGCGGCCCCGACCCTGCTCCGGCGTCCGGACTGGCCCGTGGTGATCGGGCTGGCAGCTGTGGCGCTGATCAGGCCGCTGTTCTCGATCACCGGCCTGAGCGACAGCCTCGGCAAACCGGCCACCCCGCTGATCCTCACGGCGGCCATCTCCGTGGTGTGGGTCTGCGTCGGCGCCCTGACCCGGGTGCGCGAACCCCTGCCGACCCTCATTGCCGCCGGGCTCGCCTACGCGCTCGGCAGCACCGTGCTCAGCGGGGTGCTCTCGCCGCTGCTCGACGGGGAGTTGGACGGTCCGCTCGCCCATCCGCAGGCCATCGTCCCGGCCTTCGCGGTCAATACCGCATGGGGCGCGCTGTGCGGCGTCTGTGCGCTGGGCCTGCGCACAGTGCGCGGACGACGGGGGAGCTCCGTGCACTGAGCCCTACAGGTCCGGGTCGGTGAAGCCCCAGAAGGACCCTCCTACGGAGCGACAGGCGGTTCGGCTTCGTGCGCCCGGTGCAGCAGGTCCAGGAAGTGCGGGGCCGGTGGCAGCGGTACGGAGCCGATGCGGTGCACCGGGATGCCCGGTGTCCAGGAGTTCAGGACCACCGCTCCGGCGAGGGCCGGCAGGTCGGCGGGGGTGATCTCCCGGTCGTGCTGGGGGACGCCGAGGCGGTCCAGTTGGCGGCGGACGGTGTTCATCATGGTTCCGGCCAGCATGTCGGCGGTGGGCCACACCACGGCTTCGCCGTCCCAGAAGGCCAGGTTCCAGATCGTCCCCTCGCTGAGCCGGCCCCGCAGATCGACGAACGCGGCGTCGTCGAAGCCCTGCTCCCGGGCCTGCCGCAGAAAGTAGGTCTTGCCCACCTCGCCGACGTGCTTCACTCCCGGGAGGGGCCGCTCATACGTGACCGTGTCCAGTGACAGCGGCCCCTCAGGTCCGGACGAGGCGGGTCCGGTACGTACCAGGACGGAGAGTTCCGCGTCGGGCGGTGCGACGGTGAACTCACCCGCCGTCGAGTACACGACGGCGGTCAGTGAAACGTCGGCCGGGCCGTCCTTCAGCGCCGTCCGCAGATACGATCGCACCCGGTCGTCGGGCAGCGCCCGGCCGAACAGCTCCAGGGAGGCGGACCTGAGCCGCTCCAGATGCAGGTCGAGGCCCCTCACCCGGCCGTCCCGCACCTGCATGGCGGTGAAGTGCGCGTAGCCCGCGAAAGCGAGCGGGGCCAGCTCTTCGGCGGTGGCCGTGCGGCCGTCCCGCTGCACCACGTACGGGGTCGTCTGAGGCCGCCCGTTCAGGGCGGGCGTGGAATGTTCGCTCATGCCGGGACGTTAAGCCCTGACACCGATGCGAAGGTCAACAACGTCGACACGGACAGGGGCAGGGCACATGCTGATCGGGGAGTTGTCCCGGCGTACGGGGGTCAGTTCCCGGATGCTGCGCTACTACGAGGCACAGGGGCTGCTGGCGGCAGGGCGCGGACCGAATGGTTACCGCGACTACGGCGAGGACGCGCTGGTCACCGTGGCGCAGATCCGTGCCCTGCTGCGGGCCGGCCTGTCCACGGAGGTGATCCGTACGGTGCTGCCGTGCGCCCGGGGCGAGCAGCCGGTCATCCACTGGTGCGAGGAACTGCACGCCATCCTGAACGGGGAGCTGGCCTCGATGGACGAGCGGATCGACGCCCTCCAGCGCAGCCGGGGCTCGCTCGCCGATCTCCTGAAACCGTCCTGAGCCGACTTCGGCGTGTGGCCGGGACGGGTTCCCGAGCCGCACGCCGAAGGGCCCTGGTGCGCGGTCAGCCGGCCTCACCGATGTCGAGCGACGTGCCGTACAGCCGGGACACCTGGAGGCGGATGACGACGCGCTGTTCCGCCACCGCCTCGGCCAGGAACGCCTCCTCGTCCTTCGCGGAGGCGAATCCGCCGGCCATGGTGGCGAGTTCCCGGCCGACCGCGTCGCCGGGGACGGTGGTGGGTTCGGAGACCTCCGCTTCGCCCTCGGCGACGGCGAAGGTCCACACATCCGGGCTCACATGCAGGGCCGCGTGCGGGTCGGCGCGGAGGTGGCGGGGTTTGAGGCGGTCCCGTGTCGAGGAGATCCGCAGAACGCGTGCTGTCTCGTCCCATCGGTACAGAACCGTGGTCAGGTGCGGGTGACCGCTCTTGCGGACGCTCGCCAGCACCCCGAACTGCTGCTCGGCGAGGAGTCGGTGGAGTTCGTTCTCGGTGAGCGGGCGCGGAGCCGGGCCGGACATAGGGGGTTCCCTTCTGGGGTGATGGACGGTGCGGAGGTACGGGAGTCAGCCGACGGGCTGCTTCGCGGCGGTGGACGGTGCGGTTGCCGGTGCGTTGGCCTGTGCGGTGGCCGTCTCCGCCGTGGTGCCCGGCTTGCGGAGCGCCAGGAACGCGACGGCGAGCGCCACGACGAGCAGTCCGGTTCCGGCGGCGAAGGCCACCTGGTAGCCGCCGGTCAGGGCCGCGGTGCGGGGGCTGCCCGAGGCGGTCAGCGCGCGGGTGCGGGCGGCT
The DNA here is from genome assembly GCF_050936705.1 of Streptomyces sp. CA-250714. NCBI lineage: Bacteria > Bacillati > Actinomycetota > Actinomycetes > Kitasatosporales > Streptomycetaceae > Streptomyces > Streptomyces sp. CA-250714. The sequence goes on from NZ_JBNJMI010000001.1 coordinate 1,844,306, forward strand.
GCCAGGGTGGACAGCGTGGCCACGCCGAGAGCCATCCCGATCTGCTGCGTGGTGTTGAACAGCCCTGAGGCCAGCCCCGCGTCCCGTTCGTCCGCGCCGGACATGCCCAGCGCGGTGAGGGCCGGGAGTGCGAGACCGAAGCCTGCCGCGAGCAGCATCACGGGCAGCAGGTCGGTGGCGTAGTGCGCGCGCTCGGGCAGCCGGACGAGCAGGCCGAGCACTCCGATCAGCAGGCCAAGTCCGGTCAGCAGCACGGCTCGTTCCCCGTACCGCGCGATCAGCCGCGCCGAGACGCCGAGCGACACCAGGCCGATGACGAGGGCGGCCGGCAGCATCGCGATGCCGGTGCGCGCGGCGCTGTAGCCGAGCACACCCTGGAGGTAGAGGGCGACCAGCACCTGGAAGGAGTACAGCGCCGCCACCATCAGCATCTGGACGATGTTCGCCACCGCGACCGTACGCACGCGCAGGATCCGCAGCGGCATCAGCGGCGTACGGGCCCGGGACTGGCGGACGAAGAATCCGGCGATGAGGGCGGCGCCGAGGAGCGTGGGGAGGAGGGTGTGCGGTGAACTCCACCCGTGTGTGGTGGTGTTGATCACGCCGTAGATGCCCGCCATCAGGCCCACGGTGATCAGCAGCGCGCCCCAGGCGTCGGCCCCGGCACGCAGCCCGAGCCCGTTGTCGGACGGCAACGCCGGCAGGGCGAGGGCGATGACGGCGGCACCGATGGGCAGGTTGATGAAGAAGATCCAGTGCCAGGTGAGCAGGTCGGTCAGAACTCCGCCGAGGACCTGGCCGATGGAGGCACCGGCGGCGCCGGTGAAACTGAACACGGCTATGGCGCGGGCTCTCTCCCGGCGTCCGGGGTACAGCGTGACGAGGATGCCGAGCCCCACGGCCGCCGCCATGGCGCTGCCGACGCCTTGCAGGAAGCGCGCGGCGATCAGCACGGCGGGGGTGGTGGCGAGCCCGGCCAGCAGCGAGGCGGCGGTGAAGACACCGGTACCGGCAAGGAACATCGTCTTGCGGCCGACCAGGTCACCGAGCCGGCCGGCGAGCAGCAGCAGGCTCCCGAAGGCGATGAGATAGGCGTTGACGATCCAACTCAGCTGCGCGGAGCTGAAGTTGAGGTCGCGCTGAATGGCCGGCATCGCCACGGTGACGATGGATCCGTCGAGGACGATCATCAGCGTTCCGGCGGCGATGACGCCGAGGGCGAGGCCGCGGGGACGTCGGACGGCGGGTGCGGGCTTCGCTGAGGTTGCGGGCCTTGCGGAAATGACGGGCATGTCGGCCTCTCTGGGCGCACGGCGATGTGGCGGAGCGGATGGGGCGACGCCCCCTCCAGCAGCTCCAGCAGGGATAGCGAGACCGTAGCAGATAGTTTCGTTGCAGACGATACTCTTGAAGACGATACCGTTCGGAACCAGTTTCTCGGTAAGCTGAGCCCATGACCGCCATGAATCCGCCGGCCCGCACCCAGCCGGACCTCTCCTACCTGCTGGACCACACCAGCCATGTGCTGCGCACCCAGATGGCCGCAGCGCTCGCCGAGATCGGGCTGACGGCACGTATGCACTGCGTACTGGTGCACGCGCTGGAACGGGAGTGCACCCAGAGCGAACTCGCCGAGATCGGCGACATGGACAAGACCACGATGGTGGTCACCGTCGACGCCCTGGAGAAGGCCGGGCTCGCCGAGCGCCGCCCCTCCAGCACCGACCGCCGGGCACGGATCATCGCGGTCACCGAGGAGGGCGCGCGGACGGCGGAGCGCAGCCGGCGGATCGTGGACGAGGTGCACGAACGGGCGCTCGGCGCGCTGCCGGACGGCGACCGGGAGACCTTCCTGCGGCTCCTCGACCACCTGGCGACCGGCCACCTCAGCAGCCCCTCCCCCACCCCCGCCCCGGCCCGCCGGGCCCGACAGCGCAGCCGGTGACCCGAGCGCGGCGGAGGGGCCGACCCGGGGATCCGATCCGGGCAGGCGACCCAATCCGGACCGAGCCGGGGATCCGATCCGGCCAGGCAACCCGATCCGGGCCGGCGATCCGATCCGCGTCGAGCCGGGGATTCCGCGGGCCGAGGGTGCCGTACGACGGCGTTCGCGCGACCATGGAACGCGACCAGGAACGGGGCCGAGGGACCGACCACGGGACGGCTGAGGGGAACCGATGGCTGCGACGTCCAAGCGCGTGATCGTGACGGGACAGGTGCAGGGGGTCTTCTTCCGGGACACCTGCCGCCGGACAGCCGTTGCGCACGGCGTGCACGGATGGGTGCGCAATCTGCCCGACGGCAGCGTGGAGGCGCTCTTCGAGGGCGAGGCGGATGCCGTCGACGCGCTGGTGGAGTGGGCACACGAAGGGCCTCCGGCAGCGGTCGTCGACAACGTGCAGGTGACCGAGCAGGAGCCGCAGGGGCACTCATCGTTCGAGGTGCGCACGACCGCCATGTCACCGGGCGAGGGCGGGTGACGGAAGCGGAGCACCGGCGGTGAGCGGACCTGAGGAGCGGGCGACGGCGGACCCCGAACTGCGCGTGCGGGTGCCGGACGAGCTGCGCTTCTTCCTCCCCGCACGGCTGCGCCGCAGGGCCGCCGAGGACCCGGAGGGGGTGCCCTGCCCGTACGACGGGACGTCCTCGCTCGGCCATGTCGTGCAGTCACTGGGGGTGCCGCTGACGGAAGTGGCCGGGCTGCGGGCCGACGGCACGGCTGTCCCCGACTCCTACCGCCCGCCGGACGGTGCCCGTATCGCGCTGACCCCGGTGCCTCGTCCGCAGCCGCTGCCGCCGGATGCGCCCTCGCCGCTGCGGTTCGTGCTCGACGTCCATCTGGGCGCGCTGGCCCGGCGGTTGAGGCTGCTCGGTGTGGACACCGCCTACCGCAACGACGCCCACGACCCGGAGCTGGTGCGGCAGGCCAACGAGGAGCGGCGCATTCTGCTGACCCAGGACCGTGGCCTGCTGCGCAGGCGGACCCTGTGGCTGGGCGCCTATGTACGGGGCAGTCGCCCCGACGACCAAATCACCGATGTGCTGGCCCGGTTCGACCCGCCGCTGGCCCCCTGGACGCGCTGCCCGGCGTGCAACGGGACGTTGGTGGCCGTCGCCAAGGAAGAGATCGCCGACCAGTTGCCGCCCGGCACCCGCCGCACGTATGACACGTTCACCCGCTGCACCGTTTGTGGGCGCCTGTATTGGCCCGGCGCCCACCATGCGGGGCTTACGGCACGCGTTGATGCGGCTCGGCGTGCCGCGGAGGGCGATGACGCGGCGCCCTAGCCATGTCCGGCACCCTCATTTCCGCGTACCCGGCATGGGGTGCTGCGCTTGCCCACCCTGCGCCCTGGGGGCACCTCCCGGACGGAGTCTGGGGGAGCAGACTGCCCAAGCGCAGCAGGGGGGGCGCGCCCCGAAGGGGCGCGGGGAACTGCGCGCGCAACCACAACGCAACCCGCAGCCCGCAAGCGACAGGCAGGGGCACCCCCTACCGCTGGCGGAAACGCAATACGTACCGGCGCTGCCACGGCGTCTCCACCGCGCGCCGCGAATAATGCGTACGGACGTAGTCGACGGCCTCGTCGGGCGGGACTCCGTCGAGGACTGCGAGGCAGGCCAGGGCCGTACCCGTACGGCCCTGGCCACCGCCGCAGGCGACCTCCACCCGCTCGGCGACGGCGCGTTCCCACACCTGGTGCAGTGCCTGGCGGGCCTCGGCGCGGTCGCTGGGCAGCCGGAAGTCGGGCCAGCGCAGCCAGCGGGACTCCCAGTCGACCGGGGACGGCCGGCGGCCCAGCAGATAGAGGCCGAACTGCGGTTCGGGGCCGGCCGGCAGGGCATGGCGCAGCCCGCGGCCGCGGACGAGTCGGCCGGACGGCAGGCGCAGCACCCCCGGCGCATCCGATTCCCAGGTGTCGTTCACGCGCGGAGCCTAGCCCGCGCGTCGGCGGGGCACGGGCGGTTCCGGAGATCCGGCCGGGCTCCCCCGTACGGACCCGCCCCGGCGGCGGGTGCCGAGGCGCGGCGGGAGACTCGCCTGGACGGCCGCCAGTACAGCCGCCCAGACGACCAGTACTGCCGCCCAGGCGACCAGTACAGCCGCCCAGGCGAAGGGCATGACGGGACATGGACATGGAGCTGGGAATCTTCGTGGAGCGGGACGGACTGCCCGCGGTACGGCTGGAGCGCCCGTTCGCCGTGAGCCCGGAGGAGGTGTGGCGGGCGCTGACGGAGCCGGACCGGATGGCGGCCTGGTTCCCCTCGCCCACCGTGCACATCGAGCCGATGGTGGGCGGGCGCGTCGACTTCGCGGGCGACCCGTACGCGGAGGACTCCTCGGGCACGGTCCTGGAGTACGACCCGCCGCGCCGGCTCGGTTACACCTGGGGCGACGACGAGCTGCTGTTCGAGCTCGGCCGGCGCGGCGAGGGCTGCCTGCTCGCCCTCACGGACGTGCTGGAGGACCGAACGGCGGCCGCCCGCAACGCGGCGGGCTGGGACGTGTGCCTCGACGAGCTGGCGAAGCTCCTCTCCGGCGGCACCCCCTCCGGCCCGCACGACGCCACGGCCACCGACTGGCGGGCCCGCTACGACGCGTATGTCGCCGCCGGGATGCCCACCGGGGCACCGCTGCCGGAAGGCGGCGACCCGGGCTGAGCGCGTCCGGGAGCGGGCGTACATGGGCTGGCGTGCGTGGGCGGGCCTGCGTCGGCGGACGTACGTGGGCCGGCGCGGGCTCACGTCCAGCGGCGGGCCACGAGCACGGTCCAGCAGGTGAGTGCGGCGCACAGGGCTCCGCCGGTGGCGAAGACCGTGGCGTGCCGGCCGTCCTGGAGGAGGGAGGTGGTCAGCGCCACCGTCGCGGAGCTGGCCAGTATGGCGGAGGCCGAGAAGAGCGAGGCGGCGCGGGCCCGGGCCGGGGCGGGCAGCAGCCGGGGAAGCCAGGTCTGCAAGGTGGTGTGGAGGTAGCTCCAGCCCGTGCCCAGCAGTACGGCGCACAGCATCAGCACGGCTGTGCCGGGCACGAGCGCGGCGAGCAGCGCGCCCGCCACACCCATCGAACCGCCGATGGCGAGCAGCCGCCCGGGGCCCCACACCCGTGCGTGCCGGCGCAGCACCAGCGTGCTGCCGAGCACGCCTGCGGCGTAGGCGACCAGCACGGCGGAGGTCGACGCCTGTCCGCCCGCGGTGGCCAGTGCGGGGGCCAGCAGCGCCGGCAGCCCCAGCATGACCGCGCCTTCGGCGGCGCCGAGGCCGAGCACGGTCCCGTAGGCGAGGGAGGAGCGCCCGGTCGCCGCTTCCGGGCACTTCTCGTATGTCCTGGCCCGCTCGGCGGGGGCGGTCCGTGGCCGGGTGGCCGCGTGGATCCGGCAGACCGTGACCGCGGTCAGTACGGCGATGACGGCGAACGCGGGCCGCCAGGAACCGCAGCGCAGCACGGTGTCGGCGAGGACGGGGGAGGCAATCGCGCTCGCCGCCGTCACGGTGGTGAGGGTGGCGAACGCGCGCTGTCTGGCCTGCGCGGGGTTCAGCGACTCGTAGTACAGGGAGACCGAGGGGGTGACGGTGGCGAAGCCCGCGCCGGCGGCGGTGCGCAGCGCGATCCACCATGCCGGGCCCGGGCACAGGGCCGAGCCGACGGACGCGGCCGCTGCCACGAGCAGTCCGGTGCGCAGGGTGCGGCCGGGTCCGTACCGGTCGGCCAGCCATCCCCACACCGGCAGGGCGAGCCCCTGGCCGAGGGAGTAGGCGGCGAGCCCTGTGGTGACGGTGCCGATGTCCGTGTGCCAGGCCGTGGCGAGCGCCGCCAGCAGCGGCGCTGCGAGATGCCAGTCGGCGTTGCCGAGGGCGGCGGCCCAGCGCAGCGCGGACATGGTGCCCCCTCTCTCGCGGTCGCACCGGTGCTCTGCCGGGCGCGGTCCGGCTGCCGGGCGACGGCCGGGCCCGCGGAGGTCCGGCCACCGCGACGAACCTACGGAAGGAGAGAATATGGGCGTTTTCCACAAGAAGGCGTTGTGTGCTGGAATTTGACCCCATCTGGGGACCCGCTGTCCGGGCGGCTCCCGGACGCGTTCCCGGCCCGTGCCACGGCGGCCGGAACCGGGGGGCGGCGTTTCGGGGCGGCCGGATCAGCCCCGTATCGTCGGTTTCCGCGCAACACCGGAACGACAACAGGAAGGCAGGCGAGCGGCGTGCGGGAGCAGTCCTCAGGAGCCGGCGGACAGCGGCGCGGCGGTGGGCGGCCCTACGGACGCGGTGGTTACGGCGGTCCGCGCGGCGGGCACCGGCCGCGCGGACACGGCGGCCCGCCGCGCGAGCACCCCGGCCGCTCGGCGTACGACGAGCACCGGCCGCGCGCTCCCCGCACCGGACTGGCAGCCGAGCTGCGGTCGTTGGAGGGCGCGCAGTACGGGCGGTACAAGAGCCTGGTCGGGCGCTGGGAGATGCCCGGCGGGGAGCTGCTGGAGCTGGTGCGCGGACAGTCGGACCCGTACGCGCCACCCGCCCGGGTCGCCCTCCATGTGCCGGGGCGGCTCGCCGCGCTGCCGCCCGAGTTGTGGCGGACCGCCACCCGGCGGCGCGCGCTCTCCTCCTACCTGGCGCGGCAGGCCGCGCGTGCCGTGCGCGGCGAGAAGGCGCTGCGGGTGGACGCGGGCGGCCAGGAGGTGCTGGAGCGCAGTTCGTGCACCGTCAGCGGCGAGGACGGCTCGGTGACGCTGCGGCTGGGTGCCGCGCTGCCGGGGCACGGGCGGCGGATCGACGGGCGGGAGGCGGAGCGGCTGTTGTGCCAGGTGCTGCCGCGGGTGGTCGAACGGGCGCTGTGCTACGGCGCGTTGGACGCGGACGCCGTCCGGCAGTTCGTGGAGACGGTCGAGGACTCGGTGGCGCTGCGGGACGCGCTGGACGGGCTCGGCCTGGTGGGGTTCGTCGCCGACGGCGCGGTGCTGCCGCGCCGCAGCGGGGTGGACGACCGGCCGGCCACGGGCGGCGGCGTGGTGCCGTTCACCTCGCCGCAGGAGCTGCGGGTGACGGTCGAGTTGCCGCACGCGGGCGCGGTGACCGGCATGGGGGTGCCGGAGGGCGTGAACCTGGTGGTCGGCGGGGGCTTCCACGGCAAGTCGACGCTGCTGCGGGCGCTGGAGACCGGCATCTGGGACCATGTGCCGGGCGACGGGCGCGAGTTGGTCGTCTCACGGAGCGAGACGGTGAAGCTGCGGGCCGAGGACGGCCGCCGTGTCGAGCGGGTGGATGTGCACGCGTTCGTCGACCATCTGCCGGACGGTTCGGACACCTCCGACTTCTCGACGCAGAACGCCTCCGGGTCCACCTCGCAGGCCGCGTCGCTGTGCGAGGCCGTGGAGGCGGGCGCGCGGGTGCTGCTGATCGACGAGGACACCGCGGCGACGAACCTGATGATCCGGGACGCGCGGATGCAGTCGCTGGTCGCCAAGGACCGTGAGCCGCTGACGCCGCTGGTGGACACCATCCGCTCGCTCCACCGCGACCACGGTGTCTCGACGGTGCTGGTGATGGGCGGCTCCGGGGACTATCTCGAGGTCGCGGACCGCGTCGTGATGATGGACGCCTACCGCCCCTCCGATGTGACCGCACGGGCGCACGAGATCGCGGCGGTGCCCACCGGGCGGCATGCCGAGGCGGAGTCGTTCCCCGGTGTCGTGGCGCGGGTGCCCGACCCCTCGTCGCTGGACGCCGAGGTGCGCGGGCGCCCCCGGATCCGGGCGCGGGGCGAGGACGTGCTCTCCTTCGGCGACCACGAGGTGGACCTGCGCGCCGTCGAGCAGATCGCCGACCCGCGCCAGGTCACCGGTATCGGCCTGGCGCTCGAGCTGATGGTGCGGCGCGGACTGCTGGACGGGCAGCGCACGTTGGCGGAAGCGCTGGATCAGTTGGACGAGCTGCTGGCGGACGGCGCCACGGGCCCGCTTCTCAGCATTCGGGACGAGGATTTCGCCGTGCCCCGTCGCTTCGAGACCGCCGCGGCGATCAACCGGGTCAGAGGGCTGCGGATGCTCCGCTGAGGGGGCCCCACCGGGCGTGTGAGCGCCGTGATTGGCTGTCCCCATGAGCGCGACCGTGGACGTCACCACCTGGTATCTGGAGCAGACCTCGGCCACAGAGCTGGTGCCCGCGCGGCAGCCCGCTGACGGGGCCGGGGTCGGCGTCGAGCGGGCCGAGGTGCCCAGCCCGGAGTTCAGCCGGTTCCTGTACGCCTCGGTCGGCGCCGACAACACCTGGGTGGACCGGCTGCCGTGGACGTACGACCAGTGGCAGCGCTTCCTGGAGCGTCCGGGCATCGAGACATGGGTGGCGTACGAGCGGGGCACGCCCGCCGGGTTCATCGAACTCGACGGTGCGAGCAAGCCGGGCGAGGTGGAGATCAGCTACTTCGGGCTGCTCCCCGCCTTCCGCGGTCGCGGCATCGGCGGCCATCTGCTCAGCTACGGCACCGCACGCGCCTGGGACCTCGCCGACCGCCGGCCGGGCCTCCCGGCGACCTCGCGGGTGTGGCTGCACACCTGCTCCCTGGACGGCGCCCATGCCCGCGCCAACTACGAGCGGCGCGGCTTCCGCGTCTACCGCGAGGAGACGAAGCCGGAGCCGGTCGTCCAGCAGCCGGGCCCCTGGCCGGGAGCCTGAGAAGACCGAGCCGGGGAAGACGGAGCCTGAGAAGTGAGCATGCGGGGGAGCACACCGAAGGAGCGCGGCTACGGGCGCTCGGTGCTGGTCGGCACGGCCACGCTGATGTGCGGGTTCATGGTGCTGTGGGCCGTGTACTCCTACGTGGCGTACGCGATGGAGAACCCGGGCGGCCTCTATCTCAGCCCGCTGCTCGTCTTCGCGCTGCCGCCGTTCGTCCTGGTGTGCCTGCTGATCACGGTGTGCTTCGCGCTGCCGTCGCTGGCCGTCGCGGAGGTGGTGGGCCGCGAGTCCTGGCCGTGGATCCTGCTGATCGCGACCGGTATCGCGGCCGTGCCGTTCGGCCTCCTCGGCGGGCTGATTGCGGGGACGACGGGCGCTGTGGTGGCCGTTCTGGTCGGCGGCTGTCTGCTCGGCAGCGCGGCGCTTGCGGGCCGGGCGGCCCGCCGCCGGGTGCGCACCATGAGCGCCTGGCGGGCACTGGGCCGCACCTTCGGGGCGGGAGCGCTGGTCTTCGGTCTCACGCTCGCGCTCGGATACGGGGTGTACGCGGTCGGGCTGGTCACGCCCTACTCCCCACCGCGGCTGGACTCCCGGAACCTCTACGGCAACTGGTCGGACGACGCGGGCGGCCTGCTGAGACTGACCCCCGACGGCCGCGCACTGGCTTTTGGGCTCTCCCTCCGCGGCGACGAGATCGTTGGGGAAGCGGATGCGGCCGAGGAGGAGGAGAAGGTCTGCGGCGGCAGCGGCACCTGGTCCCTGGAGCGCGCCCCCGACCCTCGCGACCAAGTGATCCGGATCTCCATCGACGGCTGCTCGGCGAGCGAGGAGTGGTGGGTGCTCGGTACGGTGGACCGCCCGAAGCTGTACCAGTTCCGGGGCGACCCGGACTCCGGCGATATGCATGTGCTCCGGAAGCAGTGACCTGGCTCACTCCCCGGCGGGCCCTCCCACCATGCCGTCCCACGATGCGAGCAACAATTGTCCGCAATATGGATGGCAGTGGACTGACATCCGACGCCCGTGCGACGCTTCCGTCATGTCTCGCGCTGGAATCGCCTTGGTGAGTCGACGTCACGTCGACCTCGTTCGCGTGTCCAGCGCCATCTGTCCGGCGAGCTGACAGTCACAGCACCGCCGTTCTGACACCCCCTCCTGACGTCCTCCGACGCCGACCCAGCCCCGCCGAGCCGCGGCCACCGCCCTCACCGTCGCGGGCGAGCCACCGGAACCGGCGCCGAAACCCCTGCGTACGGGCACCCCAGCCGCTCCACGTGGCCGGACCGCCCGGCGCGTCCCGACCGCACTCGTCCCACGCGTGCCCGCGCCCCCTGCCCGAAGGATCTCCGCCATGGCCGACACCTCCGAGCGCCCCGCAGCCCCCGCCCGCCGCAAGGCGGGACGCCACCGCGGCGAAGGGCAGTGGGCCGCTGGTCACTTCACGCCGCTCAACGGCAACGAGCAGACCAAGAAGGACGACGACGGTCTCAACGTTCGGACACGCATTGAGACGATCTACGCCCAGCGCGGGTTCGAGTCCATCGACGGTGCCGATCTGCGCGGCCGGATGCGCTGGTGGGGCCTGTACACCCAGCGCAAGCCCGGCATCAGCGGCGGCAAGACCGCGGTGCTGGAGCCGGAGGAGCTGGACGACGAGTACTTCATGCTCCGCGTCCGCATCGACGGCGGCCGGCTGACCACCGAGCAGCTGCGGGTCATCGGGGACATCTCCCAGGAGTTCGCCCGCGGCACCGCCGACATCACCGACCGGCAGAACGTGCAGTTCCACTGGATCCGCATCGAGGACATGCCGGAGATCTGGCGGCGGCTGGAGGGCGTGGGGCTGTCCACCACCGAAGCCTGCGGCGACACCCCGAGGGTCATCCTCGGCTCGCCGGTGGCGGGTATCGCGGCGGACGAGATCATCGACGGCACCCCCGCCATCGAGGAGATCAACCGCCGCGTCGTCGGCAACCCCGCGTACTCCAACCTGCCCCGCAAGTTCAAGACGGCCGTCTCCGGCTCACCGCTGCTGGACGTCGCCCACGAGATCAACGACGTGGCGTTCGTCGGCGTGGAGCACCCCGAGCACGGTCCCGGCTTCGACGTATGGGTGGGCGGCGCGCTGTCCACCAACCCGAAGCTGGGGGTGCGGCTGGGCGCCTGGGTGCCGCTGGAGGAGGTCGCCGACGTCCACGAGGGCGTCACCGGCATCTTCCGTGACTACGGCTACCGGCGGCTGCGCACCCGCGCCCGGCTGAAGTTCCTCGTCGCCGACTGGGGCCCGGAGAAGTTCCGGCAGGTGCTGGAGGACGAGTACCTCCATCGGAAGCTGATCGACGGCCCTGCGCCCCAGCAGCCGGCCCGGCAGTGGCGCGACCACATCGGTGTGCACGAGCAGAAGGACGGCCGCTACTACGTGGGCTTCGCGCCGCGGGTGGGCCGGGTCGACGGCGCGACGCTCAGCAAGATCGCCGACTTGGCGGAGGCCCATGGATCGGGGCGCGTACGCACCACCGTCGAGCAGAAGATGCTGGTGCTCGACGTCGAGCAGGACCAGGTGGAGTCGCTGACCGAGGGCCTGGAGGCGCTCGATCTGACGACCAGGCCCTCCGTCTTCCGGCGCGGGACGATGGCGTGCACGGGCATCGAGTTCTGCAAGCTGGCCATCGTGGAGACCAAGGGCCGCGGCTCCTGGCTGATCGACGAACTGGAGCGCAGGCTCCCCGGCTTCGACCAGCCCGTCACCATCAACCTCAACGGCTGCCCCAACTCCTGCGCCCGCATCCAGGTCGCGGACATCGGGCTCAAGGGCCAGCTGGTCACCGACGCCGACGGCAACCAGGTCGAGGGCTTCCAGGTGCATCTGGGCGGCTCGCTGGGCATGGAGCCCGGCTTCGGCCGCAAGGTACGCGGGCTGAAGGTGACCGCCAAAGAGCTTCCCGACTACATCGAACGTGTGCTGCGCGCCTTCCAGGCCCAGCGCGAGGACGGCGAACGGTTCGCCCAGTGGGCAGCCAGGGCCGCGGAGAGTGATCTCAAGTGAGTGAGCGTGCCGCGCCGTTCTACTGCCCGTACTGCGGTGACGAGGATCTGCGCCCCAGTGAGGAAGGGACGCCTCCGGGGCAGGGGGCGGCGTGGGAGTGCGTCGCCTGCAACCGGGCGTTCCGGCTGAAGTTCCTCGGGCTGCTGGCCTCCGGGCTGCGGGCGGCACACTCCGACGGAGAGGACCCCACCTCATGAGCACCGCACACATAACGGAGCAGCGCTCTCCCGAAGAGCTGAGGTCACTGGCCGAGCAGGCGGGGCGGGACTTCGAGGAGGCCGACGCGCTCGACGTACTGCGCTGGGCCGCCGAGACGTTCGGGCACCGGTTCTGCGTCACCTCCTCCATGGAGGACGCCGTGGTCGCGCATCTGGCCTCCCGGGTCTTCCCCGGCGTCCGCGTGGTCTTCCTCGACACCGGCTACCACTTCCCGGAGACCATCGGCACCCGGGACGCCGTCGAGGCCGTGCTGGACGTGGAGGTCATCACCCTCACGCCCCGCCAGACGGTCGCCCAGCAGGACGCCCAGTACGGCCCCAAGCTGCACGACCGCGACCCCGATCTGTGCTGCGCGCTGCGCAAGGTGCAGCCGCTCGAGGAGGGGCTGCGCGAGTACGACGCATGGGCCACCGGGCTGCGCCGCGAGGAGTCCCCGACCCGGGCGAACACCCCGGTGGTCGGCTGGGACGAGAAGCGGCAGAAGGTCAAGGTCTCCCCCATCGCCCGCTGGACCCAGCAGGACGTGGAGGACTACATCTCCGAGCACGGCGTGCTGACCAACCCGCTGCTGTCCGACGGCTACGCCTCCATCGGCTGCGCGCCCTGCACCCGCCGAGTACTGGCGGGTGAGGACGTACGCGCCGGGCGCTGGGCCGGCAGCGGCAAGACCGAGTGCGGGCTACACCTGTGACAACCGGGGTAAATCGATCGAAACGGACGAGTAGGGGAGACCGATGAGCGGGGCACGCGGCGCCACCGTATGGCTGACCGGCCTGCCGAGCGCGGGCAAGACGACGATCGCCACGGCGCTCGCCGAGCAGCTGCGCGGCGAGGGGCACCGTACCGAGGTGCTGGACGGGGACGAGATCCGTACCTTCCTCTCGGCCGGCCTCGGTTTCTCCCGTACCGACCGCGACACCAATGTGCGGCGCATCGGCTTCGTCTCCGAACTGCTGGCCTCGCACGGTGTGATCGTGCTGGTGCCGGTCATCGCGCCGTACGCCGACAGCCGCGAGGCGGTCCGCAAGCGCCACATGGCCGAGGGCACCCCCTATCTGGAGGTGCATGTGGCGACGCCGGTCGAGGTGTGCTCGCAGCGGGACGTGAAGGGCCTGTACGCGAAGCAGGCCGCAGGCGAACTGACGGGACTGACGGGTGTCGACGACCCGTACGAGGAGCCGGCCGACCCGGATCTGCGGCTCCAGACCCACGGGCGTGACGTGGCCGAATCCGCCGCGGCGCTGCACACCTTGCTGAAGGAGAGGGGACTGCTATGACCACGGCGGTGACCGCACCGGAGGAGACCGACAACCCGTTCGCGCTGACGCATCTGGACGCGCTGGAGTCGGAGGCGGTGCACATCTTCCGCGAGGTCGCGGGAGAGTTCGAGCGCCCGGTGATCCTCTTCTCCGGCGGCAAGGACTCCATCGTGATGCTGCATCTGGCGCTGAAGGCGTTCGCCCCGGCGCCGCTGCCCTTCGGGCTGCTGCACGTGGACACCGGGCACAACTTCCCCGAGGTGCTGCGGTACCGGGACGAGACGGTGGCCGAGCACGGGCTGCGGCTGTATGTGGCCTCGGTGCAGCAGTACATCGACAACGGCACGCTCCGCGAGCGCCCCGACGGCACCCGCAACCCGTTGCAGACGCTGCCGCTGCTGGAGGCCATCAACGAGCACCGGTTCGACGCGGTGTTCGGCGGCGGCCGCCGGGACGAGGAGAAGGCGCGGGCCAAGGAGCGGGTGTTCTCGCTACGGGACGAGTTCGGCGGCTGGGACCCGCGCCGGCAGCGCCCCGAGCTGTGGCAGCTCTACAACGGGCGGCACGCACCCGGCGAGCATGTGCGGGTCTTCCCGCTGTCGAACTGGACCGAGCTGGACGTGTGGCAGTACATCGCGCGGGAGAAGATCGAACTCCCCTCGATCTACTACGCGCACCAGCGGGAGGTCTTCTCCCGCTCCGGCATGTGGCTGGCCCCCGGCGAGTGGGGCGGCCCCAAGGACGGTGAGCGGGTGGAGTCCCGTCTGGTGCGCTACCGCACCGTCGGCGACATGTCCTGCACCGGCGCCGTGGACTCGGACGCGGACACCGTGGAGAAGGTGATCGCGGAGATCGCGGCCTCCCGGCTGACCGAACGCGGCGCCACCCGGGCCGACGACAAGCTCTCCGAGGCCGCGATGGAAGACCGCAAGCGGGAAGGCTACTTCTAGAGATGAGCACGACAGCCGAGACAACCGAAGCGCTGGCGGCCACCTCACTGCTGCGGTTCGCCACCGCCGGAAGCGTCGACGACGGCAAGTCCACCCTGGTGGGCCGACTGCTGCACGACTCCAAGTCGGTACTGACCGACCAGCTCGAAGCCGTTTCGCGGGCCTCACAGGCACGCGGCCAGGAGGCGCCCGACCTGGCGCTGCTCACCGACGGCCTGCGCGCGGAGCGCGAGCAGGGCATCACCATCGATGTGGCATACCGCTACTTCGCCACGCCCAGGCGGCGGTTCATCCTGGCGGACACGCCGGGGCATGTGCAGTACACCCGCAACATGGTCACCGGCGCCTCCACGGCGGAGCTGGCCGTCGTCCTGGTGGACGCCCGCAACGGCGTCGTCGAGCAGACCCGCCGGCACGCCGCCGTCGCCGCGCTGCTGCGCGTCCCGCACGTGGTGCTGGCCGTCAACAAGATGGACCTGGTGGACTACGCCGAGGACGTCTTCGCCGCGATCGCGGACGAGTTCTCCGGCTACGCCACCTCGCTGGGCGTGCCCGAGGTGACCGCCATCCCGATCTCCGCCCTGGAGGGCGACAATGTGGTCACCCCCTCCGCGCACATGGACTGGTACAGCGGGCCGACCGTCCTGGAACACCTGGAGACGGTTCCGGTCACCCACGACCCGACCGACGACCCGGCCCGCTTCCCCGTCCAGTACGTCATCCGGCCGCAGACCCCCGAACACCCCGACTACCGTGGTTACGCGGGCCAGTTGGCGTCCGGCGTGCTGCGCGTGGGCGACCGCGTCACCGTCCACCCGTCCGGCCGCTCCAGCACCGTCGAGGCGATCGACGCGCTCGGCCAGTCCGTGGACGTGGCCTGGGCGCCGCAGTCGATCACCGTACGGCTCGCCGACGACCTGGACATCTCGCGCGGCGATCTGATCGCGCCCGCCGACGCCTCGGTACGGCCCAGCCAGGACCTGACCGCGACGGTCTGCCATCTGCACGACCGGCCGCTCAAGCCCGGCGACCGGGTGCTGCTCAAGCACACCACCCGTACCGTCAAGGCCATCGTCAAGGAGATCCCCTCCCGGCTGACCCTGGCCGACCTCTCGCACCACCCGGCGCCCGGCGAGCTGGCCGCCAACGACATCGGCCGCGTCGTCCTGCGCACCGCCGAGCCGCTGCCCGTCGACCCGTACGCGAGCTCGCGGCGCACCGGCTCCTTCCTGCTGATCGACCCGGCCGACGGCAGCACCCTGACGGCCGGTATGGCAGGCGAGGCGTTCGCCGGTGCCGAGGTGCCCACCGCCGAGGTGTCCGACGACGACGGCTGGGACTTCTAGACCCATGGGCATCCCAGGAGAGGTCTTCTCGACCTTCGACCAGACCGGTGGCCGCATCGGCAGCGGCGCACGCGGCAGCGGCCAGGGCGGAGTGGGGCGATGCCGGCGGTGACGAGCGTGCGTCCGTACGCGCTGTCCCCGTCCGCGTTCCCCTTCCCTTCCGAGAGGACCTCTCCGTGCCCCGTATCCCAGCGTCCGCCCGCTCCCGTACCGTTCTCGGCTCCCTTGTGTTCGTACCGCTGCTGCTGGCCGCCGCCGGCTGCGGCTACGGGTCCAAGGCCGTCGAGAGCGGCGACCCGAAGGCGGCGGGCGGCAAGAAGGTCGACGGCCTCGACGAGGTGAAGGTCGGCTACTTCCCCAACGTCACCCACGCCACCCCCCTCGTCGGGCTGCGCTCGGGCGGCCAGATCCCCCAGGAGCTGGGCGGTACGAAGGTCAGGACGCAGGTCTTCAACGCGGGCCCGTCCGCGATCGAAGCGCTCAACGCCAAGGCCGTGGACATGACCTGGGTGGGCCCCTCCCCCGCCATCAACGGCTACCTCAAGTCCGGCGGGAAGAACCTGCGGATCGTCGCGGGCGCCACCTCGGGCGGTGCCTCCCTGGTCGTGAACCCGAAGAAGGTCAAGTCCCTCGACGATCTCAAGGGCAAGCGCATCGCCACTCCGCAGCTGGGCAACACCCAGGACGTCGCCCTGCTCCACTACCTCAAGGGCAAGGGCCTCAAGGTCGCGCCCGAGACCGGCAAGGGCGCCACCTCGGTGCTGCGGCAGGACAACAAGGAGATCCCCACCACCTTCCAGCAGGGCGGCATCGACGGCGCCTGGGTGCCGGAGCCGACGGCGTCCAACCTCGCCGGCAAGGGCGGCAAGGTCCTGCTGAACGAGAAGAAGCTGTGGAAGGACGGAAAGTTCGTCACCACCAACCTGGTGGTGCGGCAGGACTTCCTCAAGAAGCACCCCGACGCCGTCGAGGCGGTGCTGCGGGGGTCGGTGAAGACCAACGCATGGATCCGGTCGCACCCCGGCCAGGCGAAGCAGCACATCAACGAGGCGCTCCAGCGGGACGCGGGCAAGCCCCTGCCCCAGAAGGTGCTGAACGCGGCGTTCGCCCAGATCGAGGTGACGGACGATCCCCTGGCCTCGACGCTGCGGAAGCAGGCCGACCACGCGGCCTCCGTGGGGCTGTTGAAGAAGCCCCGCCTCGCCGGGATCTACGACCTGACCCCGCTCAACCGGGTCCTCAAGAGCGAGGGCCGCCCCGCCGTGTCCGACGCCGGACTGGGCCGGAAGTGAACCGCTCACGACCCTCGCAGGAGGTGAACCAGTGACCGCGACCACGACAGCACGTACCGCGGCCCGCATCGCGAACGTCTCCAAGACGTTCGGCCGGCAGCAGGTGCTGGACGACATCAGCATCGACGTCGCCGAAGGCGAGTTCGTCACCCTGCTCGGCGCCTCGGGCTGCGGCAAGAGCACGCTGCTCAACCTCGTAGCGGGTCTCGACTCGCCCACCGACGGCACCATCGAGGTGCCCGGTGGCCGCCCGGCGCTGATGTTCCAGGAGCATGCGCTGTTCCCCTGGCTGACGGCGGGCAAGAACATCGAGCTGGCCCTCAAGATGCGCGGCATGCCCAAGGCGGAGCGCCCGACGGAGGCCGAGCGCCTGCTGGAGCTGGTACGGCTCAAGGGCGCGTACCGCAAGCGGGTGCACGAGTTGTCCGGCGGCATGCGGCAGCGGGTCGCGCTGGCCCGCGCGCTGGCGCAGGACAGTCAACTGCTGCTGATGGACGAGCCGTTCGCCGCGCTCGACGCCATCACCCGGGATGTCCTGCACGAGGAGCTGACCCGCATCTGGACGGAGACGAACGTCGCCGTCCTGTTCGTCACGCACAACGTCCGGGAGGCCGTACGCCTGGCCGAGCGCGTGGTGCTGCTGTCCTCCAGGCCCGGGCGGATCGCCCGGGAGTGGGAGGTCGGCATCCCGCATCCGCGCCGGATCGAGGACGCGGACGTGGCCGGGCTGTCCGTCGAGATCACCGAACAGCTCCGGGGGGAGATCCGCCGCCATGGCCAGCACTGAGACACAGCCGAAGACCGAGGACGAGCTGGTGGCGAAGGACGCCACAGCCACCACGACCACCACAGCCGCCGTCGCCGACCGGAAGACCGACCCGGGCGACCTCGCCGGTCTGGAGGCGGGCCTCGACGCGCTCGACACCCGTACCTCGGACCGCACACCCCTCCCGGTGCTGCTGCGCCGCAAGGCGCTGCCGCCGCTGATCGCCGTCGTCCTCGTACTCGGGCTGTGGCAGGCCGCCTTCGCGCTGAACCTGAAGCCGGACTACCAGCTGCCGAGCCCGCTGATGGTGTGGGACGCGCTGGCCGAGGAGTGGTACAAGGGCACGATCCTCAGCATCATCTGGCAGAGCGTGTCGCGTGGTGCGCTGGGCTTTGTCGTTGCGCTGCTGATCGGTACGCCGCTGGGGCTGCTGGTGGCGCGGGTGCGGCCGGTGCGGGCCGCGATCGGCCCGATCCTGTCGGGGCTGCAGTCGCTGCCGTCGGTGGCCTGGGTGCCCGCGGCGATCATCTGGTTCGGGCTGACGGACGCGACGATCTACGCCGTGGTGCTGCTCGGCGCCGTCCCCTCGATCGCCAACGGGCTGGTCGCGGGCGTCGACCGGATCGACCCGCTGCATCTGCGCGCCGGAAAGGTGATCGGCGCGACGGGGCTGAGCGGCGTCCGGCACGTTCTGCTGCCCGCCGCGCTGCCGGGCTATATCGCGGGGCTCAAGCAGGGCTGGGCGTTCTCCTGGCGGTCCCTGATGGCGGCCGAACTCATCGCGACCTCCCCCGAGCTCGGCGCCGGTCTGGGCCAGCTGCTGGAGACGGGGCGCTCCTACCAGGACATGCCGCTGGTGCTCGGAGCGATCCTGCTCATCCTGCTGGTGGGCATCGGCATCGAACTGCTCATCTTCGCGCCCGTCGAGCGGCGTGTGCTGCGGCACCGGGGGCTGCTGCGCTGATGCCCGGCACACTGCCCGATTCCGCCCCGGCCCTGCTGCTCGTCGCGCACGGCAGCAGGGACCCCCGGCATGCCGCGACGGTCACAGCCCTCACCACCCGGGTACGGCGACTGCTGCCGGGTGTCCGGGTGGCGGCGGGCTATCTGGACTTCGACGCGCCCTCGGTGCACGGGGCGCTGGAACGGCTGTGCGCGGCCGGGGCACGCGAGGTCGTCGCCGTCCCGCTGCTGCTCACCCGGGCCTTCCACGCGAAGACCGACATCCCGGGTGTGCTGGCCGAGGCGACGTCGGCGCTGCCGGACCTGACCGTCCGGCAGGCCCACGTGCTGGGCCCGCATCCCTTGCTGACCGCCGCACTTCAGCGGCGGCTGCGCGGCGCCGGGCTGGCTCCCGGCGACGCGCCCTCGACCGGCGTCGTCCTGGCGGCCGCCGGTTCCTCGGACCCGGAGGCGAGCGCAGTGATCGCTGATATCGCGCGGGAGTGGCGGCGTACCACCGGTTGGTGTGCCGTGCGGCCTGCGTTCGCCTCCGCTGCCCCGCCCCGTACGGCGGACGCCGTACGGGCCCTGCGCGCCGCCGGTGCCCGCCGGGTGGCCGTCGCCCCGTACGTGCTGGCCCCCGGCCGGCTCCCCGACCGCATCGCGGCCGGAGCCCACGAGGCCGGCGCCGACGTACTGGCCCCGGTCCTGGGCCCGGCCCCCGAGGTGGCCCGCGTAGTGCTGGAGCGCTACACCGCCGCCGCGTACGCTTTCCCGGCCGGAGGTTGGATGAGGGACCCGGCCCGACGGGCGGCGGCCTGAGGCCGCACCGGCTGGCGCACCGAAGGGGCGCGGGGAACTGCGCGCCCAGCCACAACGCAACCCGCAGCCTGCGGACGGCAGACAGGGGCACCCCCTCCGCAGGGGGCACCCCCAACTCAGCCGGCCCTAGGGGACGTACTTGTAGCCGACGCGGCGAACCGTCACGATCCGTCCGCGATGTCGCGCCCCCAGCTTGCGCCGCAACCGCGCGACGTGGACATCCACGGTGCGCCCGTCACCGATGTGGTGGCCGTACCCCCACACTGTGGCGACGAGCCGTTCCCGCGTGTGCACCCGCTGCGGGTGCTCCGCGAAGTGGGCCAGCAGCTCGAACTCCAGGTAGGTGAGCTCCACTTCGGCACCGTCGACATGGACGGTGCGCCGCTCGCGGTCGATGTGCACCCCCTCCCCCGCTGGCCCGGCGGTGACGGGCAGCCGCAGGACGCGCGGCGGGGTCTCCGCGGTGTCGGGGAGGTGGCCGGAGAGGGCGAGGGCGTCGGTCGAGGTACTCATCAGGCGACCGCCGCCGGGGTGTAGTGGCCGGCGTCGTCGCCCTCGACGACGCTGCTGGGCTCGCCGTCGATGCCCACGGGAACGTCACCCGCGACGGTCACCCGGTGCAGGCGCCGGGGCAGGTCGCCGTAGTCGTCGGGGGCGTAGTGCTGGGTGGTGCGGTTGTCGAACAGCACCAGATCGCCCGGCGCCCACGTCCACCGCACGATGTTCTCCGGGCGGGTCACATACGCCTGGAGGATGCGGAGCAGATCGCGCGACTCGTCGGCGTTCAGCCCGACGATGCGCTGGGCGAACCCGCCGATGAACAGGACACGTTCGCCGGTCTCGGGGTGGACGCGGACGACCGGGTGCTCGGTCTGCCAGCGGCGCGAGGTGAACACCTTGCGCCGCTCGGCCGCGGCCTGGTTCTTAGGCTCGGCGTAGTCGTAGTCGTTGGTGTGCACGGCCCGCAGCCGGTCGGCCAGCTCGCGCAGCGGCTGGGGCAGATCGGCGTACGCGGCGGCCGTGTTGGCGATCAGCGTGTTGCCGCCGTAGGGCGGTACGACGAGGCTGCGCAGGGTGCTGGCCTTGGGCGGGGTGCGGACGAAGGTGACGTCGGTGTGCCAGTGGTTGGCGCGTACGCCTTCGTCGCCGTCGACGGGCAGGATGTCCGGCTGCCCCTCGACGGACGGCACCGTTGGATGGGCGCGGGTCAGCTCGCCGAACAGCCCGGCGAAGCGCAACTGATCGGAGTCGTCGAGATTCTGGTCGCGGAAGAAGAGCGCCTTGTGGGTGAGGAGCGCGTCGTTGAGCTCGTCGACGAGGCGGGGGTCGAGCTGCTCGGACAGGTCGACGCCGAGGATCTCCGCGCCGATGCGGCCGCCGACGCGACGGATGTCGAAGCTGGTCATGGTGGTGTTCCTTTCATCAGGGGTGGGTCAGGCAGTGGTGCGCCAGGAGGTGAAGCGGCGCTCCAGGGCGACGAGGAGCTGGTTGAAGGCCACGCCGAGCGCCGAGACGGTGAGGATGCCGGCGTACATCTGCGGGATGGCGAAGTTGAACTGCGAGTTGTTGATGAGGAAGCCGAGCCCGGCCTTGGCGCCCACCATCTCGGCGGCGACGAGCACCAGGACGGCGACGCCGCCGGCGAGCCGGATCCCGGTGAAGACGGCGGGTACGGAGGCGGGCAGGATCACCTTTTGGAACAGCTGCCAGGGCGGCAGGTCCACACTGCGGGCGAGCTTGAGCAGCGTGGGGTCGACGGTCCGGACGGCGCTGATGGTGTTGAGCAGCACCGGCCAGGTGCACGCGTAGAGGACGATCGAGATCTTCGACGTCTCCCCGATGCCGAGCAGCAGCACGAAGACGGGCAGCAGCGCGAGCGCCGCGGTGTTGCGGAAGACTTCCAGCACGGGCCCGAGGAGGTCGGCGACGGGCTTGTACCAGCCGATGAGCAGCCCCAGCGGTACGGCGAGCGCGACGGCGAGCCCGAACCCGGTCAGCGAGCGCACCAGGCTGGCCCGCGCGTCGTCCAGCAGCTGTCCGTCGGCCAGCAGTTCCCACCAGGCGGCGGCGACCTCGGAGAACGGCGGCAGGAACACCCGGTCGGCGAGGCCCACCCGGGGCGCGATCTCCCACAGGGCGAGCAGCACCAGGATCGCCGCCGTACGGGTCAGTGCTGCCCGTCCGAGGCCCAGCGCGCGGCGCCACACCGGCTCCCCGGGCGGCTGGCCGGGCGGTGCTGCCGGTGCCGCGGCGGAGTCGGGGGCGGTGCCGGCTGGGGTGGTGAGGGTGGCACTCATGCGGCGGCCTCCTTCCACTCCAGCTCCGCCCGCTCCAGCTCCTGCGCACGGCTGACCTCGTCGTGCAGCAGTTCCCAGACGCGGTGCCGGTAGCCGGCGAACTCGGGGCTGGAGCGCGGGTCGTCGGCCCCGGTGCGGGAACCGAGGTCGATGGGCACGCTCTCCTTGACCCGGCCGGGCCGGGAGGTCAGTACGGTGACGCGCCGGCCGAGCAGCACGGCCTCGTCGATGCTGTGGGTGATGAACACGACGGTCTTGCCGGTGCGCTGCCAGATGCGCAGCAGCTCGTCCTGCAGGGACTCCCGGGTCTGCGCGTCGAGCGCCCCGAACGGCTCGTCCATGAGCAGCACGTCGGGGTCGTAGGCGAGGCTGCGGGCGATGGCGACGCGCTGGCGCATACCGCCCGACAGTTCGTGCGGGTGCCGGTCGGCGAAGCCGTCCAGGCCGACGAGGGAGAGGAACTCGGCTGCCCGCGCGGCCCGTTCGCGGCGCGGCACCCCGGCTGCTTCCAGGCCGAACTCGACGTTGCCGCGCGCGGTACGCCATGGCAGCAGCGCGTACTGCTGGAAGACGGTGCCCCGGTCGCGGCCGGGCCCTGTGACGGGCTTCCCGTCGAGCAGGACGCGGCCCGTGGTGGGCCGGGTGAGGCCGCCCAGCAGGTCGAGGAGGGTGGACTTTCCGCAGCCGCTGGGGCCGACGAGGACGCTGAACTCGCCCGGCGCGATGTCCAGAGTGATGTCCTGGAGTGCGGTGAAGCTGCCCGTTGCACCGCGTGCGGCGCGGACGGGGAAGGTCTTGCCGACGTTCTCGAAGCGGATCGTGGGTATTTCGGGCGCGGTCGTCGTCATGGTCAGCTCCCGGAGCGGTCGCGGGCGGGCTTGGGGGCGTCGGCGTGGGCCTTGTTGAAACGGTTCGTGTAGACGTCGGGCAGGTGCACGCGGTCGGCCTTGATATCGCCGCGCCGCTCCAGCCAGCGCGCCCACACGGACAGTTCGTCCGGCGCGATGCGGCCCGTCGGATCGGCCACCCCGTACGAGCGCCAGTAGCGCAGCGGTGCGGTGTCCTCGCTGCGGTTGCGGCGCCGCACGACGCGCACCATGCGGTCGACGACCTCCTCGCGCGGGGTGCGCCGCGACCAGTCCAGCGCGCGTCCGACCCCGGTGACGAAGGCGCGGGCCTCGCGCGGGTGCTGCTCCAGATAGCGCTCGGCCATCACATAGGTGCCCGCGCTGAAGGTGCCGAGCAGGCGGTGGTCGTCGGTGAGAGCGCGGATGCCGCCGTGTTCCAGGGCCTTGTCGCGAAGGATGTCGCCGAGGACGGCGACATCGATGTGCCCCTGGCGCAGCGACTGCTCGGTGTTGACGGGCGGCAGGGCGATCCGTTCGACCTGGTCGGCCTCCTCGGGGCTGAGCCCCTCGCGCTGGAGGTAGGTGTCGAGCACCGCCTCGGCGTGTGCGCCGAGGGTGTTCATCGCCACTCGCTTGCCGATCAGGTCCCTTGCGGTGCGCAGGGGGCTGTTCTCGCGTACGTAGAAGCCGCTGAAGCGCTCCTTGTCGACGCCGTAGTAGCTGATGACCGCCTTCACCGGCGCCTTGGCCGCGGCCATCTTGACGACGGCGCCGTTGAAGGCGCCGCCGAAGTCGGTGTCCCCGGCGGCGGCTGCCTGGATGTCCTGCGGGCCGCTGGTGGTGTTGCCGACCCATTTGAGGCTGAGGCCGTCCAGATAGCCGAGGTCTGCGGCGAGCTCGGCCGGGGTGACGGTACCGGCCCAGCCCTGGTGGCGGATGGTGTCGGCCGGGACCCCTTCTCTGCCGGAGGCCCGGCCGCAGCCGACTGCGGTGGTGGCCGCGAGTGTGGTCAGGCCGGTGAGGGCGAGGAATTCCCGCCTGCGGAAATGACGAGGACGCACGGGTGCCTTCCGTTGCACGGCCCGGGCGCGACGCAGTGTGGACAGGTCGGACCCGGGGATTCCGCGGGCGCGCCCGGCCGTGCCGTACGAGGGCTGGAAGCCTCAGGGCTTCAAGACGTCAAGGCGCGGGGGAAATGCGGGGCTGCTGCTGCCGCGGAGTGGAAAAGGTGAGCTGTGGGGCGCGCGTCAGGCGCGGCCGGGGGCACAGAGGGCGCTGGCGTGACGTCGCAGATCGACGTGCAGGCGCGCGACGAGATTCCGGTACTGGCTCACGGTATGGGAGCTTGCCAGCCGGATCTTGGTGGCGTCAACGGCTGGATTGTTAAGCCCGTGTGAAGCGCGTCCAGGGAAGCGTGTCCAGGACTGTGCCGGGGGCCCGACGGGCCGCACGGAACAGAGCCGACGGGCCGCACCGCACACGGCCGACGGGCTTCCCCGGACACGAAAAGGCCCGCCGTGCCCCGTGGGGGGAGGGCACGGCGGGCTTGGTGGTGCGCTTACCCGGAAATCCGGGGTTACGCACGGATGAGGGTCAGAAATGACCGTGAATGAGCGTCACTTGACCACACGGAGGAGCTTGTTCGGCGTCCCCTTGGTCGGGTTGGCGATCACGCCCGCGGTGGCACCCTTGGTGAGCGCGGCGGCCACCTGGGCCGGCTTGGCGGTCTTGTGGCCGCTCAGATAGACGGCCGCAGCACCGGCGACATGCGGGGAGGCCATGGAGGTGCCGGACATCGTGGCGATGCCGTGGTCGCTCTTGTTGCCGGCCGAGACGATGTCCACCCCGGGCGCGTACAGGTCCACGCGCTTGCCGTAGTTGGAGAAGGCCGCCTGCCGGTCCTTGCGGTCGGACGCGGCGACGGTGAGCGCGTCAGGGACCCGCGCCGGTGAGGCATTGCCGGCGTCGGCGCTCTCGTTGCCGGCCGAGACGGCGTAGCTGACGCCCGAGGCGATGGACCGCTTCACGGCGGCGTCCAGCGCGGCGTCCTTGTTGCCGCCGAGGCTCATATTGGCGACCGAGGGGCCCTTGTGGTGCTTGGTGACCCAGTCGACGCCCGCGACAGCGAGCGCGGTGGTGCCGGAGCCCTTGTTGTCCAGCACCCGCACGGCCACGACCTTCGCCTTCTTGGCGACGCCGTACTTGGTGCCCGCGATGGTGCCCGCGACATGCGTGCCGTGGCCGTGGCCGTCCTGCGCCGTCTTGTCCTTGTCGACCGCGTCGTAGCCGTAGGAGGCCCGGCCGCCGAAGTCGTCGTGGCTGATGCGCACGCCGGTGTCGATGACGTACGCCGTCACGCCCGCGCCCGCGCCGGCCGGGTAGGTGTACTTCCGGTTCAGCTTGCTCGACTTCTGGTCGATCCGGTCCAGGCCCCAGTTGGGCGGGTTGGTCTGGGTGCCGGTGGTGGAGATCCGCTGGTTCTGGTAGACCTGCGCGACCTGGTCGTCGGCGGCCATCCTGCGGGCTTCCTCGGCGGACATGCCGGTGGCGTTGAAGCCGTTGACGGCCGACTTGTAGGTGCGGCTGACCTCGCCGCCGTACTCCTCGGCGAGGTCCTTTCCGGCACTGTCAGCGCTGACCGAGGCGCTGCTGCCGTCCTTGAGGAGGACGATGTAGCTGCCCTTGACGGCGTCGTCGGAGCCGGCGCCGATGACGGTGCCCTCGGCCGGTGCGGCGCCCGCCGGGAGGGTGAGGAGCGTCGCGCCACCCGCGACGGCGACTGCCGCGCCGATCGCGAGGGCTATCCGGCGTTTGTTGTTACGGGCCACGTGGGTTGCCATGGGCGGGGGTGCCTCTCCTGGTGGGTGGTGGGGATGTGCGCCCGGCCCTGAGCACTGTCAGGGCCGGGCGGGTTGTTACCTGGGGACGCGCAGCAGCTTGTTGGGCGTACCGGTGCCCGGGTTGGCGATGACGCCCTTGGTGGCACCGGCGGTCAGCGCCTTGGCGACCTGCGCCGGGGTGGCCGTCTTGTGCGTGCTCAGATAGAGCGCGGCGGCGCCGGAGACGTGCGGGGCTGCCATGGAGGTGCCCCACATGGTCCACCAGGCGGTGTTGCTCTTGTTGCTGGCCGAGACGATGTCCTTGCCGGGCGCGTACAGGTCCACGGCCTTCCCGTAGTTGGAGAAGCTCGCCCGCCGGTCCCGCTGGTCGCTCGCCGCGACGGTGATGGCCTGGGTCACCCGGGCCGGGGAGGCGGCGGAGGCGTTGCCGCTCTCGTTGCCCGCCGAGACGACGCAGGTGATGTTGGCGGCGATGGCCCGCTTGACGGCCTCGTCCAGCGCGTAGTCCTTGAAGCCGCCGACGCTCATATTGGCCACGGCGGGGCCGCCCTTGGCCTTGTGGTGCTTGATCATCCAGTCGATGCCCGCGACGGCGTCGGCCGTGGTGCCGCTGTTGTCGTTGCCGAGGATGCGCACGGCGACGACCTTGGCCTTTTTGGCGATGCCGTACTTGGTGCCCGCGATGGTGCCGGAGACATGCGTGCCGTGGTTGGCGCCGTCCTGCGCGACGCTGTCGCCGTCCACGATGTCCTTGCCGTTGACGGCGCGGCCCCCGAAGTCCTTGTGGCTGACCCGCACCCCGCTGTCGATGACGTACGCCGTCACACCCGCGCCGGCGCTGTTGGGGTAGGAGTACTTCTTGTTGAGCGACTTCGACGCCTGGTCCACTCGGTCCTGGCCCCAGGAGGGCGGCCTGCTCTGGGTGGCGTGCGCGCGGATCTCGCGGGCCTGGACGACCTTCGCCACCTTGTCGTCCGCCGCCAGCCGCCGGGCCTCCTGGGCGCTGAGCCCCTTGGCGGAGTAGCCGTTGAGCGCGGAGTGGTAGGTGTGCTCGACCTTGCCGCCGTACTCCTCGGTGAGGCTCTTGGCCTCGGTGGCGGCCCGGACGCCGGTGCCCTTGGCGGGGGCGCCCTTGAGCAGCACGATGTAGTCGCCCTTGACCGCGCCCTTCGCGCCGGCGCCGAGGACGGTGCCCTCGGCGGGCGAGGCGCCCGCCGGGAGGGTCAGCAGTGTGGCTCCTCCCGCGACTGCGATTGCGGCGCCGATTGCGAGAGATATCCGGCGTTTGGTGTGGCGTGCCCCGTGTTGTGCCATGCCGAGGAAGTCCTCCGAGGTGTGCGGTCGAGCGATCCAGATGTGGATCGTTCGAAACCCTGTCGGATTGCACGGTGTGGCTCAAGGGACTTGGGGGACTGTGACAGACGCGACACAATGCGGTGACGGGCCCGGCCGGGCAGTTATGACACCGGCCGCGAGTCCGCCCAGAACGCCTCGAACTCCTCCCGGTACACCGGAAAGAGCGCTCCCTCCCCCTCGTCGCGGACCGCCGACGGCACCGACGACACCGTTCGGCCGGGGCCGCGCAGCACGAAGACGGGCGTCTCCATCCCCCGCGCACCGCGCAGATACGACTGGACGACGGCGAGCCCGTCCGGCCCGTCCCCGTCGACCATGTACGCGGTGAACCGCGGGATCTCGTCGAAGACGTGGATCTCGAAGGCCGCCTGGTCCCGCAGCCGCGAGCGCACCCGCCGCATATGGAGGATGTTGGTCTCCACCGAGCGGGCCAGCTCGCCCTTCTTCAGCCCCAGCTCGCGCTCCCGCCGCTTGACCGCGCTGCTGGCCGGGTTCAGGAACAGCAGCCGCACCCGGCAGCCCGCCTCCGCGAGCCGCACCAGACGCCGGCCGCTGTAGTTCTGCACCAGCAGATTGAGCCCGATCCCCAGGGCGTCCAGCCGCCGCGCCCCGCCGAACAGATCCTCCGCGGGAAGCTGCCGCTGGAGCCGTACGCGGTCGGCGTGCACACCGACCACATCGGCGAACCGGTCCCCGACCAGCTCCTCGACGGCGTCGACCGGCAGCCGCCCGGCCGCGGCCACCCCCTCTGGTGCCGCGCCCAGCACCTCCAGCAGCCGTCGGCACATCCGCTCGGCCTGCGCGAGCACCGTCTCGGACAGCGCACGGTTGCGCGCCACGGCGCTGCGGGCCACCTCCAGCTCGTCCAGCGCCAGTTCCACCTCGCGGCGGTCGTCGAAGTACGGCTCGAAGCACGGCCAGTGCTGCACCATGAGCTCGCGCAGCTGCGGCAGCGTCAGAAAGGAGATGAGGGTGTCGTCGGCGGGGTCGAGGAGATACCCCTTGCGGCGGCTGACCTCGCGTACGGCCACGGCCCGCTGCACCCACTCCTGCCCGGCGGGCCCGGCAGCGGCGATCACCCACTCCTCGCCGTGCACCGGTTCGTAGATCGGCCGCAGTACGGCCGCGACGACGGCCCGCATCCGCTGTTCGACCAGGTTCAGCCAGACGTACGCGCGCCCGGCGCGCTGTGCCCTGGTGCGCACCTCGGCCCAGTCGTCCTCGCCCCAGCCCACGTCCGCGCCGATCTCCATGGGGCGGGCCAGCGGCACCGCACCGGGGTGGTGCCCGGCCTCCCCGAGTCTGCGGCCGGGTGGTCCCCCCACGCCGAGCCCGCCTGTCGGATCGTCCGCCGTTCCGGCCTCTCCGGCGGTGCCGCCGCCGTCCGGCCCCTCGCCGCCGTCGCCTGGGGGGAGTTCAAGCCCTCCCGCACCCAACTGTGCACCGCCTTCCACTCCCCGTGCCGGCCCCCGCTGTTCGATCAAGGAAGACTACTGCGGCCGTCCGAGGGGTGCATCCGGAACCCCTGCCAACTTCCGGTGCCCGCAAGCGCGGACGGGGGAAGATGACGACGGGGACCACCGCGCCCGCCGCGGTGCCGTACCGACACGTCGATGGGGAAGAGACACTCCTATGCAGGTCTGGCCGGGACACGCGTACCCCTTGGGCGCCTACTACGACGGCGCGGGCACCAACTTCGCCGTCTTCTCCGAGGCGGCGGAGCGCGTAGAGGTGTGCTTGCTGCACGAGGACGGCTCGGAGACGGCTGTCGAGCTGCGCGAGTCGGACGGCTTCGTCCGCCACGCCTATCTGCCGGGCGTACTGCCGGGCCAGCGCTACGGCTTCCGCGCGCACGGCCCGTACGCCCCGGAGCGCGGCCGGCGCTGCAACAGCGCCAAGCTGCTGCTGGATCCGTACGCGAAGGCCATCAGCGGCTCCGTGGACTGGAACGAGGCCGTCTTCGGCTACCACTTCGACGACCCGGAGCGGCGCAACGACCTCGACTCGGCCCCGCACACCATGACCTCCGTGGTGATCAACCCCTACTTCGACTGGGGCGACGACCGTCCGCCGCGCACCGACTACCACCGCACGGTGCTCTACGAGGCGCATGTCAAGGGCCTCACCATGCGCCACCCCGAGCTGCCGGAGGAGCTGCGCGGCACCTACGCGGCGCTGGCGCACCCCGCGGTCATCGCCCATCTGACCGAGCTGGGTGTCACCGCGCTGGAGCTGATGCCGGTGCACCAGTCGGTCACCGACCACAGGCTGGCGGAGGCGGGAATGACCAACTACTGGGGCTACAACACCATCGGGTTCTTCGCGCCGCACAACACCTACGCCTCCTGGGGCGAACGCGGCCAGCAGGTGCAGGAGTTCAAGCATGCCGTGCGGGCCCTGCACGAGGCGGGCATCGAGGTCATCCTCGACGTCGTCTACAACCACACGGCGGAAGGCAACCACCTCGGCCCCACGCTCTCCTTCCGGGGACTGGACAACGCCTCGTACTACCGCCTCGCGGACGACCCGCGCTACTACATGGACACGACCGGCACGGGGAATTCACTCCTGATGCGCAGCCCCCACGTGCTCCAGCTCATCATGGACTCGCTGCGCTATTGGGTGCTCGACATGCATGTGGACGGCTTCCGCTTCGACCTGGCCGCCACGCTGGCGCGGCAGTTCCACGAGGTCGACCGGCTCTCGTCCTTCTTCGACCTGGTGCAGCAGGACCCCGTCGTCAGCCAGGTGAAGCTGATCGCCGAACCGTGGGACCTGGGCGAGGGCGGCTACCAGGTCGGCAACTTCCCCCCGCTGTGGACGGAGTGGAACGGGCGGTACCGCGACACCGTACGGGACCTGTGGCGGGGCGAGCCGCGCGCGATGGCCGAGTTCGGGTTCCGGCTCACCGGGTCCTCCGACCTCTACCAGGACGACGGACGCCGCCCGCTGGCCTCCATAAACTTCGTCACCTGCCACGACGGCTTCACCCTCCACGACCTCGTCTCCTACAACGAGAAACACAACGAGGCCAACGGCGAGGGCAACCGGGACGGCGAGAGCTACAACAGGTCGTGGAACTGCGGTGTCGAGGGCCCCACCGACGACGCCGCGGTGGTGGCACTACGGCGTCGGCAGAAGCGCAACCTCATCGCCACGCTGATGCTGTCGCAGGGCGTGCCGATGCTCAGCCACGGCGACGAGTTCGGCCGCACCCAGCAGGGCAACAACAACGCGTACTGCCAGGACGGGCCGCTCGCCTGGCTGCGGTGGCCCGGCGACGACGGCCCCGTCGACGGGCCCGGCGCTCCCGATCAGGCGCTGTGCGACTTCGTACGCGCCATGGTGTGGCTCCGGCGCGACCATCCCGTCTTCCGCCGCCGCCGGTTCTTCCACGGGCGGCCCATGGAGGGCACCCACGACGAGCTCTCCGACATCGCCTGGTTCACTCCGCAGGGCGCCGAGATGACCCAGACCGACTGGCAGTCCGCGCACACCCGCTCGCTGACCGTCTTCCTCAACGGCAACGCCATCTCCGAGCCCGGCGAGCGCGGGGAACGCATCACGGACGACTCGTTCCTGCTG
Organism: Streptomyces sp. CA-250714; assembly: GCF_050936705.1. Classification (NCBI taxonomy): domain Bacteria; kingdom Bacillati; phylum Actinomycetota; class Actinomycetes; order Kitasatosporales; family Streptomycetaceae; genus Streptomyces; species Streptomyces sp. CA-250714. The sequence continues at coordinate 1,874,541 of NZ_JBNJMI010000001.1, forward strand.
CTGTTCAACGCCCATCACGAGCCGCTGGACTTCGTGATCCCCGTCAATCACGGGAGGGAGTGGGAACTGATCGTCGACACAGCGCAGGAGGAGACCTACCGGCAGGGAGGCGGCCCGAAAATCGCCGCCGGTGCGCGCCTTCCGTTGGAGTCCCGCAGCATGGCGGTGCTGCAACGCCCGGTGTGAGGTGAAGCTGACAGGACGCACGAAATGGCCCCGGCAGGGGTACGTGCGTTCGTATGACACGTGAGGGCGTCCCACCCGCAGCCGCACCCCGCACAGCTCCCGCCACCGCCGTGCCGACCTCGACGTATCGCCTCCAGCTCCAGCCGGACTTCCCGTTCGCCGCCGCCGAGCGCGCCGTCCCCCGCCTGGCGGCGCTCGGCGTCTCGCATCTGCACCTCTCCCCCGTGCTGACGGCCGTGCCGGGCTCCACCCACGGCTATGACGTGACCGATCACGGCACGGTGCGGGAGGAGTTGGGCGGCGAGCGCGGACTGCGGGCCCTGTCGGCGACCGCCCGCGCGCACGGCTTGGGGCTGGTCCTGGACATCGTGCCGAACCATATGGCCGTCCCCGACGATCTGCGGCTGAACCGTCCGCTGTGGGAGACGCTGCGGGAGGGGCCCGGCTCGCCCTGGGCGCGCTGGTTCGACATCGACTGGGCTGCGGGCGACGGCCGGGTGCTGCTGCCGGTGCTCGGGGAACGGCTGCACGAAGCGCTGCCGCAGCTGCGGGTCGAGGACGGCACCCTGCGCTACCACGCGCATGTGCTGCCGCTGCGCGAGGGAACGGAGGGGCTGCCGCTGCCGGAACTGTGCGCGGCGCAGCACTACCGTCTGGCGTGGTGGCGGCTGGGCAGGAGCGAGCTCAACTACCGGCGGTTCTTCACCATTTCGGGTCTCATCGGAGTGCGCGTCGAGGTCCCGGAGGTGTTCGCGGCGACCCACCGCAAGGTGCTCCAGCTGCTGCGCGAGGGGGTGGCCGACGGGCTGCGCGTCGACCATCCGGACGGGCTGGCCGACCCGGGCGGCTATCTGCGGCAGCTGCACGAGGAGAGCGGGGGCTGCTGGACGGTCGTGGAGAAGATCCTCGCCGACGGCGAACCACTGCCCCGTAGCTGGCCGGTGGCGGGCACAACGGGATACGACGCGCTGCGGCAGCTGGACGGCCTCTTCGTCGACCCCCAGGGGCATGGTGAACTCGAAGCCTGCTACCGGACGTTCACCGGAGCACAGGCCGACCTGGGTGGCGAGTGGGAGCCGACCCGGCTGCGCGCCGCCCACCGGGTGCTGACGCACGATCTGGCGGCCGAGACCGAGCGGTTGACCCGTACCGCCGTACGGGCCTGCGCCGCCTCGCCCGATCTGTCGCTGCGCGACCACGCGCCGTGGGCGCTGCGGACCGCCTTGTGCGAGCTGCTGGTGCGGCTGCCGGTGTACCGCCCGTACACCGCTCAGGGCCTACCGCCCGACCCGCGGGACGCCGCACTGTTGGAACGTGCCGCACAGGGCGCCCGTGCGGCGTTCCGGCTGCCGGAGGAAGCCGCGGCGGTGGACGCCGTGCTGCGGCTCGCCCTGGGGGACACCCCGGAGGACCCCGGTGCCCACAGTGCCCGTTTTCCCGTACGGTTCGCGCAGTTGTCCTCCGCGCTGCGTGCCAAGTCGGTGGAGGACGCGGCCTTCTACCGTTACGTGCCGCTGCTGTCGGCGTGCGAGGTGGGCGGCGAACCGGGGCGCCCGGCAGTGCGGCCCGAGGACTTCCACGCGTACTGCGCACGTATGCAGCGGGACCGGCCCCTCTCCGGCACCGTGCTGTCCACGCACGACACCAAGCGCAGCAGCGACGCCCGCGCCGCGCCGGCCGTACTGAGCGAGTGCCCGCAGCGGTGGGCGGAGCTGCTGGCACAGACCGACGTCTCCGGGGCGCCCGACCGCCATACGGCGTGGGTGTACTGGCAGACAGCCCTCGCCCTCGGTACGTTCCCCCCGCCGCCCGAACGACTGGTGCCCGCACTGCTGAAAGCCGTACGCGAAGCGGGGCTGCGGACCACCTGGACGGAGGGTGACGCGGAGTACGAAGCGGCTGTCGAGCACTTCGTCACCGCCCAGCGGGACAGCGCGGGCGCGCGTGCGCTGGCCGGCTTCGCGGCGGAGCTCGCCCCGTACGTACGCGCCAATGTGCTGGGTGCCGCGCTGCTCCAGCTCACCATGCCCGGCGTACCCGAGCTCTACCAGGGCACCGAGCACACCTACCGTGCGCTGGTGGACCCCGACAACCGGGCCCCGGCGACCTTTGCCGGGAGCGGCAGCGCTCTCGACACGGAGAAGTCGCGACTGACCTCCACCGTGCTGGGCTTACGCCGCCGGCGGCCCGAGCTGTTCCTGGAGGCGGCAACTTACGAACCACTCCTGGCGGAGGGCGAGATGGCGGAGCACTGCGTCGCCTTCGTGCGTACGGGTGCCGTACTGACGGCGGTCACCCGGCTGTCCCTGCGCCTGCAGCGGCGCGGCGGCTGGGGCGACACGCGGCTGACGTTGCCGCCGGGTGACTGGCACCCCGCCTGGGGTGGTCCCGCGCGGAAGCTGACGGGTACCGTCCCCCTCTCCCGGTTGTTCGGGAGCGCACCGGTGGCGCTGCTCATCCGGGAGGACGCTTAGAACTCCTAACGGAATGACTTCAGGCGTCGCCAGCAGATGATTGCGCATCCGAGGGTGAGGAAGGCCTCGTGGATGTCGTCGCGTACCTCCCAGCGGATCCGCAAGCGGCGGAACCAGTGCAGGTGAGCGAACGCGCGCTCCACAACCCAGCGTTGGGTGCCTAGCCCGGAGCCGTGCTCGGTGCCTCGGCGGGCGATCAAAGGCCTCACGCAGAGATCCCGGACCAGCCGACGGTACTTGTCGTGGTCGTAGCCACGGTCACCCAGCACCACGTCCGGGCGGCGCCGGGGCCGGCCACGCTTGCCCCGCACAGGCGGAACCGCCTCGAGCAGTGGGATCAGCTGGGTGACGTCGTTGCGGTTGCCGCCGGTCAGAGTGGCGGCGAGCGGGATGCCGGTGGCGTCGGTGATCAGGTGGTGTTTGCTGCCCGTCCTGCCCCGGTCAACGGGGCTTCGTCCGGTCCTGGAGCCCCCTTTAACGCCCGAATGTGAGAGCCGTCGACCGCGGCCCGGGAGAAGTCCAGGGCGTCCACACTGCGCAGCTTGGCCAGGAGGACCTCATGCAGCCGACACCAGACCCCGGCCTCGGTCCACTCGGCCAGTCGGCGCCAACAGGTCATGCCCGAACCGAAACCGAGTTCCTGCGGGAGGTGCTCCCAGGCGACCCCAGTGTGCAGCACGAACAGGATGCCCTGGAACACCAGCCGGTCAGGATGCCGCTTGCGCCCCGGGTTCCGGGGCCGACGCTCCACCTTCGGAAGTAGCGGATCGACCACCGCCCACAACGCATCATCGACTTCCCACGGCTTCGGCCGAGCCACCCCGCACCCCCAGATCACCGGTCCCGGAGTGATCCAACCACCTCGGAGATCATTTCGTCGGAAGTTCTATGAGCACGTCCCGCGTCATCCTCGTCCTCCTCCAAGGCGTCCCGGATGTCGTCTGCCTCGGGAGTGTTGGGGGGCCAGGTGGCCACCAGGCGTTCGAGGAGGGGGCGATGCGTGTCGAGGTGGGCGGTGAGGACAAGGGCGCCAGCCATCTGGAGCTTGAGTTCCGAGGAGTCGGTCATCCGCACCGCGAGTTCGGCGGCCTGTTCAGACTCCGCCGAGGCCAGCGCCCTTGCGCACGCCACGCGGACTCGCAGAGGGCGGTCGTCGTCAAGGGCCATCGCGCCGAGCTGGGCGACAAGTTCTGGGTCCTCAGGAACATCGCAGGCGTAGAGGCACTGCCCGGCGGCGGACACGGCGCCATCGTCGACAGTGTCGCCGTCCACGGCGCGCAGCGCAGCAGTGATCAGTGGGGCGTCCGCAGCCTCGGCGTGGTTCTGGATCGCCCACAGCGCGCTGGCCCGGTCCTGCCCTCGCGCTTCCGGCAGCGGCGTCCCGCGCAGCACCCACCTGGCGCGGTCCAGCACCTCCGCGGCGTACTCGTCCAGTGGGTTGCCGAAACCCCACCGGGCTTGCCGGTTCTCGTAGTGGAAGTACTCCAGCGCCGTGCACACCGCGTCCCGCCGCCCGGAGCGCAGCAGGCTGAGGAAGGCGGCGTACGGGTCCGGGTTCTCGTCCGCCGACTTGAGCAGTTCGTCCCGGTTGGCCGCCACCGCCGGGTCGTCGAAGCGGTGCCGTTCCCAGTACGCGAGCGTCATGGCGGGAGCCTACTTTACGCCTGAAGTCATTCCGTTAGGAGTTCTTAGGGCGTCTCCGGGGGCTGCGCTTGCCCACCCTGCGCCCCTGGCGCAACTGCCCAAGCGCAGCGCAGGGGGACGAGACCGCGCCCCGAAGGGGCGCGGGGAACTGCGCGAGCAACCAGAACGTACCGGCAGCCCGCGGACGGCGGGCAGGGGCACCCCCTACCCGGAACAGCTGCGACTTCCCTCACTCAGCAGCCGGATAAAGGCCTCCGCCGCCCCCGTCGGCTGGGAGCGGCAAAAGGCGGTCAGCGGGCGGTGCCAGGGCGGGCCGACGTCGACCAGTTGGCCCGAGGGCACGAAATCGGGGGCGAGGTACGCCGAGATCAGACAGATCCCCGCACCGGCGGCTGCCATGCGGGCGGCCGTCGTCGGGTGCTCCACGCGCACGGCCGTTCGCGGGGTGAACCCGGCCTGCCCGCAGACGCGGTCGAGGAACTGCTGCCCTTCGATCCACGGCTCCATCCCGCACCGCACCCATCCGCGGTCGGCGAGTTCCTCAAGCTTCACGGGCTCGCCGTCCGCGCCCGCCCGCACGCACAGCGGGTCGTCGGGCGGGACGACGAGGACGACCTTCTCCTCGCCGATCTGCCAGGAGGGGCCCGGCCAGTCGTCGAGCCGGAAGCCGACCCCGACGTCGGCGATGCCCCGGGCCATCCGTTCACGGAGTTCCTCCTCGGTCACGTACTCGTGCAGCCGTAGCGCCACCGCGGGGTGGAGCCGCCGCATCCGGGCGACGGCCTCCGTCAGTACGCCGACCGCGAGTCCGTGCACGGTGGCGATCTCCAGCTCGCCGCCACCGGCACCGGCCGCCGCCCGCGCCGCGCGGCGTGCCTGGCGGGCGCTGCGTACGGCGAGTTCGGCGTCCGGCAGAAAGGCCCGGCCCATCGGCGTCAGCCGTACCCCGCGCGGCAGTCGCTCCAGCAGCGGCCCCCCGACCTCGCGCTCCAGCGCCTTGATCTGGTGCGAAAGCGCCGACTGCGTTACGTGCAACGCCTCGGCGGCCCGAGTGAACGACGTCTCCTCGACGACCATGACGAAATATTCCATCTGCCGCAGACTCACAGGACCCACTTCCCTCGGCCCCCCGCCGCCCCAGGGCAGAAGCCATGAACGTTCTTCATCGCAACCATAGAAGCATTGCGTTGGACTCATCCTCACACCGGGCGGAGGCTGAGGTCATGAGCGGGAACACCACAGATGTGATCGTCATCGGCGGCGGAACGGGCGGCTACAGCACGGCACTTCGCGCCGCACACCTAGGGCTCGGCGTCACCCTCGTCGAGCGCGATCTGGTCGGGGGCACCTGTCTGCACCGGGGCTGTGTGCCCAGCAAGGCGATGCTGCACGCCGCGGAGCTGGTCGACGGGGTGGCGGAGGCGCGGGAGCGGTGGGGGGTCAAGGCGACGCTGGACAGCGTCGACTGGAGCGCGCTGGTCGCCACCCGCGACGACATCGTCTCGCGGAACCACAAGGGAGTGGAGGGCCAGCTCTCGGCAGCGGGCGTGACGGTCGTACGGGGCACCGCCACGCTGGCGGGCCCGCGCACCGTCCAGGTCGACGTCCCCGGTGCCGGCGGCGGCCGGTGGACGGCACGGCGCGGCCTCGTGCTGGCGACCGGGTCCAGGCCGCGGACGCTGCCGGGTCTGGAGCCGACCGGCGAGCACATCGTCACCAGCGACGACGCGCTGTTCGCGCCGGGTCTGCCGAGCAGCGTGCTGGTGCTGGGCGGCGGCGCGATCGGCGTCGAGTACGCCTCGTTCCACCGTTCCATGGGCGCCGAGGTCACGCTGGTGGAGGCGGCGGAGCGGCTGCTTCCGCTGGAGGACGAGGACGTCAGCCGCCATCTGACCCGCGCGTTGAAGAAGCGCGGCATCACGGTGCTGACGGGCGCCCGGCTGACGGACGCACGCCGTACGGGGACGCATCGGACCAGCGCGGGGCAGTCCGGCACGGGAATCCGGACCGGCACGGGGCAGTCCGGTGCGGGTGTCCGGACCGGCACGGAGCAGTCCGGTGCGGGCATCGAAGCGCGGGTGCAGCCGGCGCGCGGGGGCGAGACGGTGATCGCGGCGGAGCGGCTGCTGGTCGCGGTGGGCCGCGTTCCGGTCACCGACGGGCTGAACCTGGCCGCCGCCGGACTGGCCACGGACGAGCGCGGCTTCGTGCCGCCCGCCGACTGGGCCACGCTGGAGACGGCCGTACCCGGCGTGTTCGTCGTCGGCGATCTGCTTCCGCCGCCCTCCCTCGGGCTGGCGCACGCCTCCTTCGCTGAGGGGCTGGTGGTCGCCGAGACGCTGGCCGGACTCCGGCCCCGCCCGGTGGACTACGCCGCCGTGCCTCGGGTGACGTACTCCAGTCCGCAGACGGCCTCCGTTGGACTGGGCGAGGCGGCGGCCAGGGACGCCGGGTTCGAGGTGGTCAGCAACGTGCTGCCGCTGACCGCCACGGCCAAGGGCATGGTGCACGGCCAGGGCGGCATGGTGAAGGTCGTCGCCGAGCCGGGTCCGGACGGCCGGGTGCTGGGCGTCCACCTGGTGGGCCCGCACGTCTCCGAGATGATCAGCGAGTCCCAGCTGGCCGTGGCCTGGGACGCCTCGCCCGCCGACATCGCCCAGCACATCCACGCCCACCCGACGCTGAGCGAGGCCGTGGGCGAGACCTTCCTGACACTGGCGGGACGCGGCCTGCACCAACACGCCTGAGGCGGCGGCACGTTAGGGCGCCCGGCCGACGACAGGCCGCCGGGCGCCGGGCAACAATGGACCGCATGCTGTTCGACGTATGGGCTCCGACCGCGCGAACCGTCACCCTGCAACTGCCGCCCGCCCCGGGCATTCCGATGACCCCCTCGCCCACCCACCGGGGCTGGTGGCAGGCGGAGGCACCGGCAGGCGCCGGCACCCGCTACGGCTTCGCCCTCGACGGCGGTCCCGTGCTGCCGGATCCACGGTCGCGCCGCCAGCCCGACGGACCCGAGGGGCTGAGCGCCGTCGTCGACCACGACGCCTACACCTGGCGGCACCCGTGGCGGGGGCTGCCGCTGCCCGGAGCCGTCCTCTACGAACTGCACATCGGCACCTTCACACCGGAGGGCACCTTCGAGGCCGCCGCCGAACAACTCGGCCACCTGGCCGAGTTGGGGATCAGCCATATCGAGCTGATGCCCGTCTGCCCGTTCCCCGGCACCCACGGCTGGGGCTACGACGGTGTGGCGCTGTGGGCCGTGCACGAGCCCTACGGCGGGCCGGACGGACTGAAGGCGTTCGTGGACGCCGCACACGGGCACGGGCTCGGCGTCGTCCTCGATGTCGTCCACAACCATCTGGGCCCGGCCGGAAATCAGCTGCCCGCGTTCGGACCGTACTTCACCGACCGCCATCAGACCCCCTGGGGTTCGGCCGTCAATCTGGACGCGCCCGGCTCGGACGAGGTACGTGCCCATCTCATCGGCAGCGCGCTGGCCTTTCTGCGCGACTACCACCTCGACGGGCTGCGGCTGGACGCCGTCCACGCGCTGGCCGACACCCGCGCCGAACACTTCCTCGCCCAGCTGTCCGAAGCCGTCGACACCCTCGCAGCCCACACCGGACGCCCGCTGTTCCTGATCGCCGAGTCCGATCTGAACGACCCCCGCACCACAGCCCCGCGCAGCGCCAACGGCCACGGCGTGCACGCCCAGTGGAACGACGACTTCCACCACGCCCTGCACACCGCGCTCACCGGCGAAGCACACGGCTACTACGCCGACTTCGCCCACGACCCGCTCGCCGCCCTCGCCAAGACGCTGACCGGCGCGTTCTTCCACGACGGTACGTACTCCAGCTTCCGCGGCCGCAGCCACGGCCGGCCCGTACGCCGCCCCGGCGCCGCCGAGACCCCGGCACACCGTTTCCTGGCTTACGGGCAGACCCACGACCAGATCGGCAACCGCGCGCTGGGCGACCGGCTGTCCGCGCTCGCCTCGCCCGGACTGCTGGCCTGCGCCGCCGCGTTGGTGCTGCTCGCGCCCGGAACGCCGATGCTGTTCATGGGCGAGGAATGGGGCGCCCGCACCCCCTGGCAGTACTTCACCGACCACCAGGACGCTGCGCTGGCCGAGGCCGTACGGCAGGGGCGGCGACGGGAGTTCGCTCGCCATGGGTGGGACGCGGAAGACATCCCCGACCCGCAGGATCCGGCCACCCGTCGCCGCTCGTGCCTGGACTGGAACGAGCCCTCCGGGGAGCCGCACGCCCGACTCCTCGACTGGCACCGCACGCTGCTCGGAGTACGCCGCTCGCATCCTGTGCTGTCCCACCTGCCACTGGGCGAGGCCGACGTCCGCTACGCGGATGGCGACGACGACCGATGGCTGCTGCTGCGGAACGGCCCGCTGTACGTCGCGGTAAACCTGTCCGCGGACCGTACGGCGCGGGTCCCGCTGCCCGCGGTGCAGCCGACCCTGCTCGCCGCATGGGACCCGGAGACGCGGGTCACGGACAGTGCGTTGTGGCTGCCGCCGGAGTCGGCGGCGGGGCTGCGCTAGCGGCGTGTCCCGCGATGGGGGCTGCGCCCCGTCAGGGGCGCGGCTCATCGGTTACCAGCGGGTTGGGACCGGTCCCGCGCGGCGTCCCCTAACGTCACCGCACCAAGAGACCAGGACTTGTCGGGCCACGTCCAGAGGCGCACGGGCCGGCTCGCCTCGTCCAGCCGTGAAGAGGGGCCACGTATGCATCGTCGGAGAGTTCCGGATCATTCCGGTGCGCCGGAGCAGCAGCACCCGGATCACGCCTTTCTGGTGCTGGTCAGAAACTTTCAACTGGCCAACTCCGTCGCGGTGGGACTGAAATCGCGGCTGACCGAGGCCGGCGCCGATGCGCCGGTGCTCGTACCGCCGATGTACGAGGACCAGTTCGCCGCACCGGAGGCCGCGTGGCGGCTGCGGACCTGGTGGGATCGGCAGCACACCGGTGTGCAGCTGTCCGAAGCCGTGGTGCTGATCGTCGACGTCGGGGAACTGGCCGGCGTCGGGGGTGTCACGTACATGGCGGTGCAGCCCGGGGACACGAGGCGCTCGTATCAGCGCGGCGGTGCGGTGATCGAGGTACCGGTGGCCACGGTGGGTCAGCTGACGGACGCCGTGGTGTCCGGCACGGTCGGTGCCGAGAAGCCCGGTGAGCCCGGTGAGCCGGCGAAGGCGGCGCGGTCGGTGTTCTCGCTGTCGCGGTCGGAGCGGAATGAGAAGCCGCTGTGGGACCGCCAATTGGTTCGTACGGCAGTGGTGACCGGGGCGCTCGGGGTCGGTGCCTGGCTGCTGCCGGCGGGCCTGCAGCCGGGCCAGGCACACGCCGCGACCGCGCGGGACCATCAGCAACAGCAGCAACACATCAATGAGACGACGCCTCCGCAGCCCACGACACCCCCGGAAGGCTCGGACGAGCCCGCGCCGCCCCCTCCGCCGCAGGAGCCGGAGCCGTCCACGGCGGGCCCGCAAGCCGGAAACCCGGATACCCGCCAGGGTCCGGGATTGCGCCCTTCCGATTCACCTCTGTCCGACTTCATTTCCGGGGAATGGGCCGACGACAAGGCGGAATCGCCGTACGACCAGTTGTACGGCCGAACGGAGGCCGTGCCGCCGCCGGCCCCCGAACCCGGGGCACCGGCCCCGGAGGGCGACCAATCCGGACCACCGGCTGCGGCTCCCGCCCCGCCCGCACAGGGCGAACCCCCAGCCCCTGCGGCACCAGAGCGTGGGGGGACGCCTGACAAGGACCTCGCGGACGAGCCCGCTCCCGGTCCCGAGTGGAATTGGGGCGACTTCTTGGGGCGCACGTTCGACGGCGGCTACACCGCCTTCATGATGCCTGATCAGGCCGTGGATGCCGTTGAGGGTTACCGGGACCCGGATAAGGTCCGCCCGCTTCCCGAACCAGAGGGCGAAGATGGCGCAAAGGACGAACCAAAGGGGATCCTCAAGCGGATTCCACCCGCAACCGGTGCCCTGGGCGCCCTGTGGAACGCGAGTGCTTACTTCAACGAGCACGCTTCGCCCGAGTACAAGAGGGCCATACGTGACATGGACGGCGGGATTCCGCCGGACCCGTCGCAGGACCCGCTCAACCCGGCGTTCCAACCCACTCGGGGCGAAGTCTCCGCGGGCGTCACCAAACCACCCGGCCAAGGGAACGGCCCAGCCCCGTATATCCCCGGACCGATCAACAACGGCATATTTCCCAATATGCCGTTGGGCACCATCTCGGAGCTGGCGCCACAGCCGGCACCGCCTGGTCCTGGCTCGTCACCTTCGGACCTGGCACGTGCCGAGGAGGAGCGTGCGGAGGCGGCGCGGGCGGCGACTCAGGCACCGCCGCCGCCTGGAGCGGCTCCGGCGCCAGGGGCACCGGTGGCTCCGGCTCCGGCTCCGGAGGCTCCTGCCCCGCCGCCTGGGAGTGAGGCCCCGGCGCCTGCCCCGGCCCCCGCCCCGACCCCTGCGCCTGCGCCTGCGCCTGCGCCTGCGCCTGCGCCTGCGGGTGAGACTCCGGCACCTCCAGGTCCGCCTGCGCCCGAGGGCCAGCCTCCTGCTCCGGCGGCACCCCCGGCACCTGCAGGTGAGACCCCTGCCCTGCCGACTACACCCGTGCCGCCGACGCCCGAGGGTGCGGCCCCGGCTCCGCCCGCACCTGAAGGCGAGGCCCCCGCTCCGCCCGCACCTGAGGGTGAGGCTCCGGCACCGCCTGAGGGTCAGGCTCCGCCCGCACCCGAAGGCGCAGTTCCGGCACCGCCCGAGGGTCAGGCTCCACCCGCGCCGGAAGGCGCAGTTCCGGCACCGCCCGAGAGTGAGATTCCGCCCGCGGCACCTGCAGGGGCAGTTCCGGCTCCGCCCGCACCCGAGGGAGAAGCTCCGGCTCCGCCCGCACCTGAGGGTGAAGCTCCGGCACCGCCTGAGGGTCAGGCTCCGCCCGCGCCGGAAGGTGAAGCGCCCGCTCCGCCTGCGCCCGAGGGAGAAGCCCCGGCACCGCCCGCACCCGAGGGTGAAGCCCCGGCACCGCCCGCACCTGAGGGCGAAGCTCCGGCACCCCCCGAGGGCGAAACTCCGCCCGCGCCGGAAGGTGAAGCCCCGGCACCGCCCGCACCTGAAGGCGAAGCCCCGGCACCGCCTGAGGGTGAGGCTCCGCCCGCACCCGAGGGTGAAGCGCCGGCACCGCCTGAAGGTGAGGCTCCGCCCGCACCCGAAGGAGAAGCCCCGGCACCGCCCGAGGGCGAAGCTCCGCCCGCACCGGAAGGAGAAGCTCCCGCACCCCCGGCACCCGAGCCGGAGCCCGCACCTGCGCCGGAGCCCGCTCCCGAACCGGAAGGGGAGTCAGCGCCGGAACCCGCGCCTGAGCCTGCGCCCGAGCCGGAAGCGGAACACGCACCAGAGCCCGCCCCCGAGCCCGAGGCGGAACAGGCACCGGAGCCGGAACCTGCGCCGGAGCCCGCCCCCGAGCCGGAACCGGAACCCGAGCCCGCACCCGAGGCGGAGCCCGAACCTGCGCCGGAGCCCGCTCCTGAGCCCGAGGCAGAATCCGAGCCGGAGCCTGCACCGGAGCCGGAGGCGGAGCCCGCACCGGAGCCCGAGCCGGAGCCCGAGCCCGCGCCCGAACCCGAGCCGGAACCCGCACCGGAGCCCGAGCCCGCGCCCGAACCCGAGCCGGAACCCGCACCGGAACCCGCACCGGAACCGGAACCCGCTCCGGAACCCGCGCCCGAGCCCGCACCGGAACCCGCACCGGCGCCCGCGCCGTAATCCGCCGTCCCGCTGCCGCCCTGTCCCCCGGGGCGGCAGCGGGCCATTCGTGGTAGGAGTTCGTTCGGACGCTTGGAGCTATGGTCATGTCAGTTCAGCGGAACGGGAACGGCCCGCGCCGGGACCCCGCACATCACGAAGCGGCCGGCGTGCTTTCGAGCGTCTTGTACGGGGAGGCAGAGCCGATGACGCTGTCGCCGCCACGGCCACCGAGCAAGGTCAACCTGCTGCCGAAGGATTACGGAAGCCTGTCTCGCGGCATTCCGCCCGCGCAGCCCGGCACGCTGTTCGTCATGGGCGTCAACGGCGGTATAAGCATGGCCCCTGACGCCGCGTTCCCCCTCGTGTTCGGCCGCAACGAACCCGAAGTGCATGTCTGTGTCGCGCCGGACGACCCGCGCGTCAGCCGCAGGCACGGCTACATCACGCGCGAGCACTCGCGATGGGTGCTGAACAACACCGGGCGGCTACCCATCCGGCTCCCGGGCGCCCGCCTGGTGCTGGGTGGCGACCGGGTCGAGCTCCCGTCCGGATTCACCCCACTGTTCATCGTCGGCCCCAAACGGGAGCACCTGCTGGAGGTACGTATCGCCACACCGACGCCCGGCGCGGGGGACGACGGTGTGCGCGAGGCCGCCACGCACGACGGCGAGGTGTGGGATCTGACCGCGACCGAGAAGCTGGTCCTGGTCTGCCTCGCCCAGCGCTATCTGCGCAACGACCCCCAACCGCAGCCGCTCACCTGGGCCGAAGTCGCGGCCGAACTGACGGATCTGCGCCCGGCGGAATCATGGACCGGGAAGCGGGCGGCACGCGTCGTCGCCTGCGTACGGACAAGGCTCAGCTGCACGGTGCCCGGACTGATGGAAGACGAAATCCCCCAGCCCGTCGGCAACGCACTCAACCACAACCTGATCACCGAACTCCTCGTGACCACAACCCTCGTCAAATCCGACCTGGCCCTCCTGGAGGGCGACGAACCTATCTGAGAACCCCTACTCCGTCGTCGGCACGGCCTCTATTCCTCCGCCGAACTCGAACTGAAACGGGCCATAAAGACCAGCAGGTTTCGAAGAGCGGATCGGAGTTTCCTGCCCCTGAATGCCGAATACCGAATGCCGCTGACGGACGTCAGGCCGAATCAGCAACTATCCAGCGAACGTATGGCTGTCCAGCACCGATGCATTACGCCACCCAAACCGCCGCACTTGGCACAACTAGTACTCCAGCCATAGATCGTTATGTGCCCTGGTCTCGGGGCTGTCTGCCACTGGCAGAAACTCAGGTGGCGTCAGCGCGCGAGCGGGTTAGAGTCGCGCGATGCCTGAGCTGAAGCGGCTGCATGCCGGCCACGCCCCGGCGGTTCTGGCCTTCGAGCTGGTGAACCGCACCTACTTCGCTGCCTCGATCTCCGACCGCGGCGACGACTTCTTCGACAAGTTCACCGACCGGTACAACGCTTCGCTGGCCGAGCAGGAGGCCGGCATCTGCGCCTTCTACGTGCTCGTCGCCGAGGACGGCTCGGTGCTCGGCAGGTTCAACCTGTACGACTTGGAGGACGGCACTGCCAGACTCGGCTACCGGGTCGCGGAGCAGGTCACCGGCCGCGGCGTGGCGACCGCAACCGTCCGGGAGCTGTGCCGGATTGCGACCGCGAGGCACGGCCTACGCACACTGCGGGCAGCCACCTCCCACGACAACGCCGCGTCCCGGAAAGTCTTGGCCAAGGCCGGATTCGTCCCGGTCGGCCCTGCCACCCCGGCCGATCTCGGCGGCAAGTCAGGCACTTGGTACCAGCACGACCTCCAGCCATAGACCTTGATCTTGCTCGTAGATCGGCTACGGGAAGGCTGCGGCCATCGCTGCTCATCGGTGTGTGAAGGCTGACGATCTTGCGGTGACCGCAGGCCACAGCCGAGACCCTGCCCGCTGGCAGGAAGCGTTCGAGGGCCTGATGAGCCGGACAGCCAGCCGGTTAGCCGGGGTCGAACCCCGGCGCCGGGTACGGGATCTGAGGCTGGGGATGCTGCCGGAGCTGCCACGCAAAGCTGCTGGAGCATCTGCACGACGAGGGTGCAGTGCTGGTGAGCGACGAGACCGGAGACGTGAAGAAGGGCACGCACACCGTCGGCGTCCAACGCCAACGCACCGGCACCACCAGGAGGACCGAAAACGCGCAAGTCGCTGCCCACCTCGTCCACGCGGGACTGCACGGGCACGCGGCGGTGAACCGGGAGGTGCACATCCCGCACTCCTGGACGCGCGACCCAGATCGCTGCCGGGCCGCAGGCTGGGACAAGGACACCGTCTTCGCGACCAAGCCGGAGCCGGCCGCCCGCATGATCGACCGATTCCCCGATGACGGGCACCGCGCCGACTGGGTCGCGGCAGACGAGGTCACGGCGGCAACCCAAACCTGCGCTCCGCGCTGGAACAACCCCAGGTCGGCCACGTGCCAGCCATCGCCCGCTCACATGAACTCACCACCCGCGCGGGGAAGCTCCGCACGAATGCCCTGGCCAGCGATTACCGACGACAAGCCGCGAATCAGACGTGAAGATCACGATCTACGACTGGAGTACCAGCCCACCCCCAATAACCCCGAACATCGTGAAGCCGGGTCGACCAACCAGATCACGCCCTCCGCAACACGCTTCACGCCAGCGGGCCGGGCGGCGGCCCTGGGGGCGGGCCGAAAGCGGGTTGGCCCCATTGCGGTGATGGCGCCAACGCGGCAGCGAGTTGGCGGCGGTGGCTGCTGCGGCGGATGGCGGTGACGGCGCTGATGGTCACGGCTGCGGCCAGCGCGGCGAAGAAGAGGGCGAACGCTGCGAAGGTGACGCCCACAGTGGCTCCCACACGCGGCTTGTCCCCCATCGCGAACTGGGCTTGGCGCTCCGAGGTACAGGTGAGCGAGTAGTCGCCGCTGCTGCCTGGCTTCACCTCGAAGACACGCTCCCAGGTGCGGGACCCAGCCGTGACCCGGAAGGTGCTGTCCGGCCGGGTCATGGACCCGGACCGCATCTCCGGGATCCTGCAGTTGACCTGGCCCTTCCCGGACTGGGAGACGAAGATCGCCTTGGTCTCCCCTTCGGTGAGGCTGAACGTCTGCGAGCCGCCGCCGGGGAAGCTTCGCGCGGTGTCGACCGAGCTGACCGCGTCCTTCACCGTCACCACCAGGACGGCGGCCCCGCTACCTGCCAGCGCAAGCGCCAGCAACGCGGCAACCAGGTACCAGATACGCCGAGGCCGCACGTCCTTGGCCGGGATCATCGATGGAGGCGGTGGGCCACCGTACGGCGTCGCCCCATGGGTTCCTATCGTCACAGCGCGGCATCGTACATAGGTTCAGGACCAGTTCGTCCCCGCCGACAGCCCGCACCCGCCGCCTCACACCGCAGATCGCCCGCCGCAGCCGACCTGCTGGTCACCGCCCGCCTGGACCGCGGTTCGGGCGGGAAAGCGCTGTCCGGCGAGCAGCGCCGGGACTTCGCCGCCGCCGTGACGGCGACCTCCAGTCCGCCGAGCAGCACCACTGCGGCGATGTGCAGGCGCCCTGAACCTGTTGGTCGATTCCGGGGCTCGCGTCACCCCTCCGTCACTCCGCCGGCACCAACCGCAGCGAGACCGAGTTGATGCAGTACCGCTGGTCGGTCGGGGTGGGGTAGCCCTCGCCCTCGAAGACGTGACCGAGGTGGGAGCCGCAGCGGGCGCAGCGGACCTCGGTGCGGACCATGCCCATCGAGCGGTCGGTCAGCAGCTCGACGGCGGCCGAGTCGGCCGGGTCGTAGAAGCTGGGCCAGCCGCAGTGGGAGGCGAACTTGGTGTCGGAGCGGAACAGTTCGGCGCCGCAGGCCCGGCACTCGTAGACGCCGGTGGTCTCCGTGTCGGTGTACTCACCGGTGAACGGGCGCTCCGTACCGGCCTCGCGCAGCACGTGGTACTCCTCGGGCGTCAGCTCCGCGCGCCACTGCTCCTCGGGCTTGTCGATCTCGTAGGCCATCTCGGCTCCTCGGCTCCTCGGCTCCTCGGCTCGTCGAGCACTCTCGGCTCCTGGGCTCTTCGAGCGCTGGTTCGGATACGGGCGGTTGGTGCGGGCGGTACGGGGCCGCCGGTCACTCCGCGAGCCGGGCGAGGATCCTGGGCCCCAGTTCCGTGACGTCACCCGCGCCCATGGTGAGAACGAGATCGCCGGGCTCCGCCATTCCCACGATCGCCTCCACGGCCTCGGCGGGCGTGTCCATGGCGCGTACGGCAGCACCTGCCGCCTGCGCGGCGTCCGTGATCAGTGCGCTGGTCACGCCGGGGATCGGGTCCTCGCGGGCCGGGTAGATCGGCAGTACGACCGAGCCGTCGGCCAGCGCCAGGGCCTCCCCCATCTCCTTGCCCAGCTCCTGGGTACGGCTGAAGAGGTGCGGCTGGAAGACCACCAGCACCCGGCCGTCCTCCGCGCCGCCCCTGATGGCCTCCAGGTCGGCGGTCATCTCGGTGGGGTGGTGGGCGTAGGAGTCGATCACCTGCACGCCCCGGGTCAGCCCCTTGAGCTGGAGGCGGCGCTTGACGCCGGTGTACGAGCCGAGCCCGCGCCCCAGCTCCACGGCCGGCACCCCCAGCGCCGCACCCGCGGTGAGCGCCGCCACCGCGTTGAGTGCGTAGTGGCTGCCGGGCACCGAGACGTCGAAGGTCAGCTCCGCACCGTCGAACGCGACGGTGACCTCGCTGGTCAGCCCCTTCGGAGCGATCTTGCGAACCCGTACGTCGGCGTCCTCGGCCAGCCCGTACGTACGGATGGTGAGCGCACGGTCGCGCGGGGCGCTGCGCAGCCTGCGGGTCAGCTCCCGCGCGCCCTCATGGTCGGCGGAGATCACCAGGGTGCCGCCGTCCACGATGCGGCCGACGAACGTCTCGAAGGACTCGTAGATCTCTTCCATGGACGCGTAGTTGGCGTGGTGGTCGAGCTCCACGTTGAGAACGATGGCGACCTCGGGCGCGTACTTGTGGAAGCTCCGGTCGCTTTCGTCCGCCTCCGCGACGAAGATCTCCCCCGTGCCCTGGTGGGCGTTGGAGCCAGGGCCCTCCAGGTCGCCGCCGATCGCGTACGAGGGGTCCAGGCCCAGGTCGGCCAGGCTGACGGCGAGCATCGAGGTGGTCGTCGTCTTGCCGTGCGTACCGGCGACGGCCAGCGGCCGCAGCCCCTCCATCAGCGCGGCCAGCGCATCGGCCCGGTGCAGCACCGGCAGGCCGCGCCGGTTCGCCTCGACGAGCTCCGGGTTGTCGTCCCGGATGGCGCTGGAGACGACCACCACGGTCGCGTCGGGGGCCAGGTGCGCGGTGGCGTGACCGATGTGGACGGTCACGCCGAAACCGCGCAGCGCGTCGGCCGTCGCCGACTCCCGGGCGTCGCTGCCCGCGACCCGGGCGCCGCGCACCGCCAGGATCTTCGCGATGCCGGACATCCCCGCGCCACCGATCCCGACGAAGTGCGGCCGCTCCATGGCGGAGGGGAGGGAGGGAGTGGCGGCAGCGGTCATGCGGACTTCTCCTGCTGGCTCGGCGTGACGGGACGCCGCAAGCCTATGCGGTGCACCCCCCGGCAGACCGCATCCCCCGGGACAGCGGCCCCCGGCCGCGAGAGGCCGCCCCTCCCTACTCGTTGTGTGCGAACAGCTTCAGCACCGGAACCCCCACCTTGTGCCGCGCCCGGGAGGCCCAGTCCCGGTGGAAGAACTCCTCGACCAGGTGGGGGGCGGTCAGGACGATGACCTCGTCGGCGCGGGTCTGTTCCGCGACCGACTTCAGGACGTCGAGGGGGTGCTGCTCGATGATCTGGCCGACGGCCTCGCAGCCGGCGTCTCTGAGGCGCTTCAGGGAGAGCTCCAGGGCCTGCTCCGCGGGGCCGACCGCCTCGCCGCCCTCGGGCTCCTCGGCCTCGCGCACCACTTGGTCCAGTTCGCCGAGCGCCACATCGTCCAGCGCTCGCAGCAGCCGGTCCTGATCGCCACGCGGCTGCATGAGGACGACGAAGGAGACGGGCTCCTCACCGTGCAGTGTCGTCACCATCTCCGCGTCGGCGGACACCAGCGGCTTCTCGATCATCAGCACTGTCGTGATCACGACGGGCGCCCTTTCTCCGGTCGAACGGTCGGCAAGAAACCCTGCTGCGGTGATCCCGCGGGTCCTGCGGTTGTCAGTCTGCCCAGCGAAAGATAAGCGGAACGTCTCATTCCGTGATGGTTCGCAACCGACGGTAACGCGTGAAGAGGAACCCCTCCTCTTCCAGTACTCCCTCGAGCGTGAACTCGTCGGGATCGGGCAGCACGGGCCCGTTGGTGATCCGCGGCGCCGAGCCGGCGACGATCCGGGGGGAGATGGACAGACACAGCTCGTCGAGTACCCCCGCGTCGGCGAATTCCCCAAGCAAAGTGGGACCGCCCTCGGTCAGCTGCCGCCGCAGCCCCCGCTCGGCCAGCAGTCCGGGCACCCGCGACGGGTCCGCAGCCCCGCCCTCACCTGCGAAGATCACCTCGGCGCCGGCCTCCCTCGCCTGCGCCACCCGGTCCGCTGGGGCACCGCTCCCGGTGAGCAGCAGGGTGGGTACGACGGGCTGGGTGAACAGCGGCGCCGAGAAGTCCAGCTCCAGGCTGGCGCTGACCACGGCGATGGCCGGGACCGGCGACTGCCCGGCGGCGGCCCGGCGGTCGGCGAAGCCGCTGCGCCGCTTGGCGGGCCGGTAGCCCTCCTGGCGTACGGTCCTGGCGCCGACGACCACCACGTCGGCGAGCGCCCGCAGCACCCCGAAGATCCACATGTCGGCCTTCGAGGAGAGCGGCTGGGAGCGGCCGCCGTGGTGGATGGCGCCGTCCAGTGAGGCCACCATGTTGCCGCGCAGCCAGCGATCGGCCACGCCGGCCCCCTCGCCCACCGGCGGGTAGGCGTACTCGTCGGCGATCTCCTCGATGCTCCACTCCGGGGCCGGCCTGTCCGGCGCCGGGGCGCTCGGGGCGCTCGATGTGGAAGCCGGGGCGCTCGGGGCGGATGCTGGGGCGCCCGGCGCTGATACGGGGGGTGTATTCGGAGGGAACAGGCGTCGCATGCGCGCAGTGTGGCACGGCGCACGCCCGGCGGGCCGCACGCCCGCGGGCGTTGGCCGACTAGCATGACAATCGTGTCAACGACCGAAGCGCAGATATCCGAGGCCGGCTCCGACGCGACCAGCGGGCCCGACGACGCTCCCGTCGCCCTCACCGCGCGCGAGCCGCACGTACCGGCCGACCAGCTGGTGGCCGAGATGGTGCCGCCTCCGCGCTTCGACGGCGTGCGCTTCGGCACCTACATACCCGACCCCGCGCAGCCGAGCCAGACCGAGGCGGTAGGCGTGCTCAGCACGTTCGCGGACAGCCTCGGCGGCGCTGCGCGAACCGACGGCGGACCGAAGCGCTGGTTCCGCCGCGTACCGAAGCAGTCGCGGGGGTCTTCCGCCGGGCCGCGCGGGGTGTATCTGGACGGCGGCTACGGCGTCGGCAAGACACATCTGCTCGCCTCCCTGTGGCACGCGGCGCCCGCGGCGCCGGAGCGCAAGGCGTTCGGCACCTTCGTCGAGCTGACCAACCTCGTGGGAGCTCTGGGCTTCCAGCAGACGGTGCAGACCCTCAGCAGCCACCAGCTGCTGTGCATCGACGAGTTCGAGCTGGACGATCCGGGTGACACGGTGCTCGTCTCCAGCCTGCTGGCCAGGCTGGTGGAGAACGGCGTGGCGCTGGCGGCGACCTCGAACACACTGCCGGGGAAGCTGGGCGAGGGGCGATTCGCCGCCGCCGACTTCCTGCGGGAGATCCAGGGTCTGTCCGCGCACTTCCGCACCCTGCGCATCGACGGCGAGGACTACCGCCACCGCGGGCTGCCCGAGGCGCCCGAGCCGTACGCCGACGCGGAGGTCAGCCGCGCCGCGCACCGGATACCCGGCGCCTCGCTGGACGACTTCCCCGCGCTGCTGGACCACCTCTCCCGCGTCCACCCCAGCCGCTACGGCGCACTGGTCAGGGGCGTACAGGCGGTGTGTCTGACCGGCCTGGCCCCGGTACCCGACCAGTCGACGGCGCTGCGCCTGGTGGTGCTCGCCGACCGGCTCTACGACCGCGAGGTGCCGGTACTGGCCTCGGGAGTGCCCTTCGACAAGCTGTTCAGCGAGGACATGCTCCAGGGCGGCTACCGCAAGAAGTACTTTCGGGCGATCTCCCGGCTGACCGCGCTCGCGCGCGACGGTGGCGAACTGGTCACCAGCTGATCCGGAGCCGCCGGTGACATGATCGGGTTTGCGCCGGTGACCACCCCGGCCTTTGCGCCGGTTGCGTCCTGAGCAGTGTGCGCACACTGATACCCGTGGTACACACACTTGGTCACCTGTCCGCCAACAGGGAGAGTGTCCGATGTCCACGACCAGACGCCAAGTGCTGGCCAGATCCGGAGCGGTTGGGGCCACAGTCGCCTTCAGCGGCGCGCTCTCGGAATTGTTCACTGGGACCGCCGCCGCCCAGGCCACCGGCGGCCGCGCGGGCTACGGTCCGCTCGTCCGCGACCCCGACGGGCTGCTCGACCTGCCCAAGGGCTTCCGCTACAAGGTGCTCTCCCGCGAGGGCGACCCTCTCCGCTCCGGCGAGGGCAAAGTGCCCAGCAACTGCGACGGCATGGCCGCCTTCGCCGGGTCCCGCCGCGGGCGCACCTGGCTGGTCCGCAACCATGAGAACCGGATGGACGCGCGGGTGCCCGTCCCCACCGTCGAGGGCCTGACCTACGACCCCGCCGCCAAGGGCGGCTGCACCGTCCTCGAGGTGGACGGCGACAACGACGTACGGACCGAACGCGTCGGCATCGCGGGCACCTCCACCAACTGCGCGGGCGGGCCGAGCCTCTGGGGCACCTGGCTGACCTGCGAGGAGACGGAGTTCAAGGCCGGCGAGGAGGGCTACACCAAGGACCACGGCTTCATCTTCGAAGTCGGCTTCGACCCCCGCCGCCCCACCTCCGTCGAACCGCTGAAGGCCATGGGCCGCTTCCAGCACGAGGCCGTCGCCTTCGATCCGGGCACGGGCGTCGTGTACGAGACCGAGGACGCGTTCGAAAGGCCCTTCGGCCTCTTCTACCGCTTCCTGCCCAAGAAGCCCAAGGGCGGTCACGGTTCGCTGCACGCGGGCGGCAAGCTGGAGGCCATGCGGGTGCCGGGCGTGCCGGACCTCTCCGCCGTCACCGAGACGGGCACCTCCTTCGACGGCATCGAATGGGTCGAGGTCCCCGATCCGCTCGCCAAGGAAACGCCCATCCGGTTCCAGGACTTCGGCAAGGGCGGCATCACCCACGCGCAGAAGCTGGAGGGCTGCTACTGGGGCGGCTCCAGCGTCTACTTCGTGTCCAGCTACGCGCGCAGCGAGGAGGGCTCGAAGGGGGACCACTTCGGGCAGATCTGGCGCTACGACCCGCGGCGCCGCCGCCTCACACTCGTCATCGTGTTCGGGCCGGACACCGATGTGCAGCTGCCCGGCGAGGAACCGGACAACATCTGCCTCGCCCCCAGCGGCGGTCTGATGGTGTGCGAGGACGGCGAGGGCGCGCAGCACGTCTTCGGCCTCACCCGGCAGGGCAAGGTCTACCCGATGGCACGGGGCGCCCAGAACATCGGCACCCCCGAGGAGCCGGAGTGGGGCGAGTTCGCGGGCGTCACCTTCTCCCCCGACGCCCGCACCATGTACGTCAACTGCTACAAGCCGGGCACGACGTTCGCGGTTACGGGGCCCTGGAAACACTGAGGGCTGCGCCCCGCTAGGGGCGCGGGGAACTGCTCCCCCAGCCTCCGGCCGGGAGGTGCCCCCACCAGCCACAACGCACCGCGCACCCGGCCAACTCCACCGACCACAGCGGCGGGCTTCCACCGGCCCGGCACCGCCGGACACGACTCCGGTGGTCGCTCGCCGCTGCGGCGGGAAAAGGGGGCCTCACTCGCGGCGGGTAGCCACGGCGCACGCCGCAACCGCGGCGAGGGTCGCAACAGCGACCGCGGCGAGCAGCGCGAGCCACGGGACCTGGACCTCTCCCTGGCTGGAGCCGCGGACCAATCCGCGTACCGCGGCGTTGGCCGGCGAGGCCCCCAGCGCCAGGGCGGCGACGCTCCCCAGCAGCGTGGCGCTCACCGCGTACCCACGGGACCGGATCAACGGCCGGTTGCCCAGGGCCCCCACGGCGGCCCCCGTCAGCACGCACGCCAGCACCCCGCACAGCCCCGCGCCCACCGCGGGCAGCAGCGGCACGGTGGCGGTCCCGTCGGTACTCCGCGGGGCACTCATCCCGGCCACCACCCCCACCCCCGCACACCCGAACAGCAGTGCCGCCACTCCCCCGGCGGCGACACCCGCGAGGTGCACCCGCCAGGCCCCGGCAGCAGCAGCCGCGCACTGCCGGGCCGCGGCGGGCTCGGCCGTCACACAGCTGCGCACCAGCCAGGCGGCGGCGGGCAGCAGTGCGGCGGCGGCCAGGCCGAGCGAGTCCAGCAGCGGCTGGCCCGGCCGTACGCCGACGGCCAGCAGCCCGGCGTACAGCAGCAGCGGCGCCAGCCACCGCTGGGAGCGTGCCAGCAGGGCGAGTTGATAGCGGGTGAGCGCGAGCGTCGCCCTCATACGGAGTTCCCCTCCCCGAGCGGTCCCAGCGGCTGTACGGAGCTCACGTGCCAGCCGGGCCGGGCGGCCAACAGCACCCGCAGCGCCGTATCGGAAGCCGCGCTGGGCAGCGTCAGCAACAGCCGGCCCTCCGGCGCGAGCCGGCACCGCGCGCTGCCCGGCAAGCCGTCGGGCACCCCGGCGCCGGGCGCCCCCAGCGCTTCGATGCGCGTCATCGGAGGCCGCCGCACACCTCGCCCCGGCCCGGCGACCGCGACCCGGCCGTCGGCCGCGACCCGCGCGGTGAGGTCCGGGGCCCCGGCGAGCCGTGCCGGGTCGTGGTCGACGAACGCCACGGCGCCGCCCTCGGCCACCCGTTCCCGCACCACGCTGTCGAGGACCTCGCGCGCGGGCTGGTCGAGACCGGTCCATGCCTCGTCGAGCACCAGCAGATCGGGGCGGCCGACGAGGGCCTGCGCGACGGCGACCTTCTGGGCGCTGCCCTTGGACAGCTCCCGCATCCTGGTGTCGGCGTACTGTCGGGCACCGAACCGCTCCAGCCAGGCGGCGCCCTCCCGGGCGGCCGTGCGAGTGCTCAGCCCGCGGACGCGGCCCAGGTGGGTGAGGTAGCCGAGAGCTGTCAACGGCAGTGCGGCGGGGAAGCGTTCGGGGACGTAGCCGCGCGTACGGGGGCGCCCGCGGACCCGGCCCGCGCTGGGCGCGTCGATCCCCGCGACCAGCCGCAGCAGCGTGGACTTGCCGCTCCCGTTGCCGCCCTCCACCCGCACCAGGGTGCCCGCCGGCACCTCGAGGTCCACCCCGCGCAGCACCCAGGGCCCGCCCGTCCGGTAGCGCCGTCCCACGCCCTCCAGCCTCATGGCCCAGATCATAGGAGTGGCACCGGCCGCTGGCAGACTGAACAGGTGACCGTTCCAGACTCCGCAGCACCGCACCCCGCCGAACCCGAGCGCTTCGTCCTGCCCCTCGTCGTCCGTATCGAGCGCGCCGCACCGCCGGCCCGTACGGACGCGCTGGAGACGGCCGCCCGCGCGGTGCTCACGCTGCTGTCCGACCCGCGCACGGCCGAGGAGACCGGCGAGTGGCACAAGCGGGTGCGGCTGTGGGAGGAGCGCCAGATCCGCAAGGTCGTACGGCGGGCGCGGGGCGCGGAGTGGCGGCGTACGGAGGCGCTGGAGGGGATCACCGTGGCCGGTCGTACGGCCGAGGTGCGGGTCTTTCCGCCGGTGCCGTTGGACGGCTGGCCCAAGGAGCTGGCACGGCTCCAGGTTTCGGGCACGGAGCTGGACGACCCTCAGCCGCCGGCCGCACCCGCCGCCGGCACGCCCGTGCTGTGGCTGAACCCCGAAGTGGAGATGTCGGCGGGCAAGGCGATGGCGCAGGCCGGACACGCCGCGCAACTGGCCTGGTGGCAGCTGGACACCACCGCCCGGACGGCCTGGCACCATGCGGGCTTCCCCCTCGCCGTGCGCCCGGCCCACCACGCGGCGCACTGGGCCGAGCTGACCACCAGCGGCCTCCCCGTGGTCCGCGACGCGGGTTTCACCGAGATCGCCCCTGGCTCCTGCACGGTGGTCGCGGAGCACCCGGGTACGAGGTAGCCGCGCCCCGGAGGGGCGCGGGGAACTGCGCGCCCAACCACAACGCACCCCGCAGCCAGCAGACGACGCCCAGGGGCACCCCCTGCCACTCCGCCACGGAAAGTGGCATCCTCATCACAGGACGCATCGGGGGGTGCGAGAAATGACGCAGGCGTATCAGGGGGGCGCGGGGTCAACCATCCCAACGGGCCCCGCCGGGCTGGTGGGGCTGGTCGGCGAATGCCTGGCGCTGCCGCCGGAGGCGGAGCGCCCCGTGATCGTGCTGCTGGGCCCCCGCGGCTCCGGTGCGAGCGAGGCACACGGAGCGCTGATGGCCCGGTTCGGCACGGACCAGGCCCCGTTCGCCTACCTCAACTTCGGCTCCGAGCAGCCGCTGCGCCCCCGGTACGCACTGGGTCTGATCGCCCGGCAGCTGGAGCGGAAGCTGGCCCGCTACCGGGTCTCCCGCTTCCCGCGGCTCACGCTGGGCCTGCTGGTGTCCGACAGCGACATCGGGGACCTCGGCACGGTGCCGCTGCGCGACCAGCGGCGCCAACTCCACCGCCGCGTCGGCCGCTTCGAGGACCGTACGTTCGACAACTACGGCGACTATCTGTCCGGCTTCCTCCAGGTGGGCGGGTCGGCGCTCGGCCTGCCGGCCGGTATCCCCGCGGTGTTCGAGGACATGGTGATGGGGGCGGCACGCGACGGTGCCCGTATGGTGTCCGGGCTGCTGTCGCGGCACCGGTTCGCCGAGAGCGCCCGCTGGTACGCGGGCCACCGGCTGACCGGCGGCTCGAACCCGTGGGACGCGGTGGTCGAGCTCAACCACTGGCGCCGGGGCTCCGCCGAGGACACCGAGAAGCTGGACCTGATCCTGTTCGCGGCGTTCCTGGAGGACCTGCGGCGGAACGCGGAGCTGTCGTTCGCGCCGTGCTCGTATCTGCTGCTGCTCGACGGATGCCATACGGAGCACGGCCGCCGCTTCCTGCAACTGCTGCTGGCCACCCGCGAGGACACCTGGGCGGCGGCCCGTGGCGCGGGCCTGCCGGAGTCGGCAGCGGGTGATCCGCTCACCGTCGTCGCCAGCACCAACAAATGGCTGCCGGGCTGGGGCCCGCCCTCCGGGGAACCGTGGGGCTGGACGGTCCAACCGCCGGACCACGCGGGGCTCTCCGACTGGCGCGAGCGCAGGCCGCCGGGGAGCGGGGCGCACTGGTATCCGCTGCGGCTGCGGGACCTGACGCTGGACGAGGTACGGACGAGGCTGTCGGACCGGCCGCAGCGCGACCCGGCGCTGGCCCCGTTCGTGCACCGGCTCACCTGCGGGCTGCCGCGTGCCGTACAGCAGGTGCTGACGCTGCTGGACCAGGCGGACCTCCCCGCGAGCGGCGGCCACGAGCGGGCGGCGTGGCTGCGCCGACTGCCCGAACGTACGGTCCCCGTAAGGACGTTGCCCGCCCGGACACCACCGCAGCGCACGGTGCCCGGCCCACCCCGGCCCGGCGGACCGGGACGGTACGGCGCCGGGCCGGGCGGCCCGCGGCCCACGCCGGCGCCGCCCCCGGCCCCCGGCGAGGTGGGCGTTCCGCTGGTGGACGCGGCGCTGGGCCCGCTGCTCGACGGCTTCGACGAGACGGAGCGGGCGACGCTGGAGAGATGCGCGGCAACTCCTGATCTCTCCGTCGGCTGCCAGGTGTTCGGCGAGGGCTCGGGCCCGGCACGCGGCGCCGAGGCCTCCGGCTCGCTGTTCACCAAGGCCCACACCGGGTTCCTGCTCGCCCACGGCCGCCCCGGCGACCGTCCGGTGCTCCACCCGTGGCCCCGGCGGCTGCTGCTGTGGCGGCTCGCCGAGCGGCCCGCCGACTGGGCGGCGGCACACCAGCGGTTGAGCGACCACTACACCGCCGAGGGACAGCCGGTGCGCGCGATGTACCACCGGCTGGCCCTGCACGAGATCGACGAGGTCACCGACTTCCTGGCCCGGCGCCTGGAGGCGGTGGACACATCGCGCTGGGTGGCGGAGCTCAACACCGTCTCGTCCGCACCCAACAGGGTGCCCAAGGACAAGGTCTACCGCGACCTCCTCGGCCCCCTCACACACTCCTCCTCGGCAACCGGGGCCCCGCTGGAGGCGGCCGTACGCGGGTTGCTGGTGGCCCGCTGGCTGTGGAAGGACCCGCTGGTCGACCCGGAGATGAGGCTCGGCCCTGCGCTGGCCGCCCGGTTCGAGCGGCTGTCCCAGGAGCATCCGCGCGGGGAGAGCCTGCACCTGCTCAATGAGGCCGAGCGCTACCGCAGTTGGATCCACCCCCAGACGTGGGCCGAGGAAGGGTGAAGGCATGTTCCGGATCACCTGGCCGCTGCATATCGTCAAGCGCGTACTCGCCGTCGTGGTGGCGCTGGCCGTGCTGGGGGTGGCGGTACCACTCACCTACCAGTGGGTCAGCGAACGGAATGCGCGCTGCGCCGACGGGGTCGTCAAGGCCGACGTGGAGAGGCGGCCGGGGAAGCGGGAGTGTGTCGGTGTCACGGACGGCAGCCACGTCTTCGCGCCGCATCTGCGGTCAGTCACCGAGCGGATCAAGGCGGAGAACGACCGGGTGGCCAAGGAGGAGGAGCGCTATGTCTCCGTCGCCTATCTGACGACGTTCACCCTCACGGACGACGACAGCAACTCCGACGAGTCGGTACGGCACGAGCTGGAGGGCGCCTATCTGGCACAGCGCCGGCACAACACCGGCGATCTGCGCGGCTCCCCCAAGATACGGCTGCTGATCGCCAACCCCGGCAGCTCCTCCGCACACTGGCAGCACGTCGTCGACCGGCTCGCGGAGCGCACCGAGGCACCGGACCGGCTGGTGGCCGTCGCCGGTCTGGGGCCGAGCACGGCGAACAACCTTCGCACCCTGCGCGCGCTGGAGAAGCGCCGGATCGCGATGGCAGCCAGCACGATGTCCGCGACGAACTTCCGCGACATCGACGGATTCGTCCGCGTGGCACCGACCAACACCGACGAGGCCCGGGCCGCGGCCGGATATCTACGGCGCCAGAAGTTCCGTACGGCGGTCATCGTGCAGGACATCGCCCGCACCAACCACTACGCGAACACGCTGGGGCCGGCCTTCGAGAAGGCGTTCCCCGACAAGAAGGGCAAGCACCGGATCGTCGCGGACGAGGAGCTGACGTTCGACTCGTCGGCACGTACCGGCTGGGAGAACGAACTGCGGCATATGACGAGCCAGTTGTGCCGGCAGAAGCCCGAGGTGGTCTTCTTCGCCGGGCGGGGCAGACATCTCACCCACTTCCTGGACTCGCTCGCCAACCGCACCTGCACCGACCAGGAGTTCCACGTCGTCACCGGCGACGACACCACGAACCTGACCGCGCACGAGCTGGAGCGGGCGCACCGCACCGGCGTCGAGGTGCTGTACACCGGGCTCGCGCATCCCGACATGTGGCAGAGCGGCGAGGCGGGTAAACGCGCCGTCTCCGCCGCCACGGCCCGCAAGTTCCGCGAAGGGGGCGAGCTGGACCGCTGGTTCCCCCGCGACGCCCGCGACGACGGGCAGGCCATCATGTCCCACGACGCCGTCCTGACGGCGGCCCGCGGGGTGAGTATGGCCGCGCAGTGGGGCGGCGAGGTGACCGGGGAGTCGGTCGGCCGGATGTTCCACAAGATGAACCTCGACGACAGCGTCCCCGGCGGCAGCGGCTTCCTCTCGTTCCTCAACAACGGCAACCCCCGCAACAAGGCCGTGCCGATACTGCGGCTGACGGAGCGCAAACGCGCGGAGTTCGTCGAGGTCTCGGCGCCCCACGGCGCCCCGCCGAGCCACTGAAGCTCAAGTTCAGCTCTGAGCTGCCGGGTGCCGGGCATGAACCCGCGCCGAGGGAGCAGGAGTGCTCTTGCAGCAACGGGGCCGCGGCCACGGGGGGCGCGGCCCCGGAGAGCGCGGCCACGGGGGAGGAGCGAGGCATGGAGAGACTGGGCACCGGGATCGGCTGGCGGCCGGAGATCGCGGACGGCATCGAGGCACTGCCGGGCATCGACTGGGTGGAGGCGGTCGCGGAGAACCTCTGCCCCGGCCATCTGCCCGAGTCGCTGCTGCGGCTGCGGGAGCGCGGCACGGTGGTGGTGCCGCACGGGGTGGCGCTCGGCCTCGGGGGTGCCGAGCGCCCCGACCCCGGGCGGCTCGCTGCGCTCGCGGAGTGCGCCGAGGCGCTGGGCGCTCCGCTGGTGACCGAGCACATCGCGTTCGTCAGGGCCGGCGGCGAGGGCACCGGGGTGCCCCGGATGGAGGCCGGTCATCTGCTGCCGGTGCCCCGTACCCGGGACGCGCTGGACGTGCTGTGCGAGAACATCCGCATCGCGCAGGAGGCGCTGCCGGTGCCGCTGGCGGTGGAGAACATCGCGGCGCTCATCAGCTGGCCGGACGAGGAGCTGAGCGAGGGCGAGTTCCTCGCCGAGCTGGTCGAGCGCACCGGCGTGGGTCTGCTGATCGACGTCGCCAATCTGCACACCAACCGGGTGAACCGCGGCGAGGACCCGGTGGCCGCACTGGAGCGGCTGCCGCTGGAGGCGCTCGCGTACGTCCATGTGGCGGGCGGCGTCGAACGCGGTGGCGTCTGGCACGACAGCCACGGGCATCCGGTGACCCAGCCGGTGCTGGACGTGCTGGCCGAGCTGTGCGCCAGGACGGTGCCGCCCGGGGTGCTGCTGGAGCGGGACGAGAACTTCCCGCCGGTGGCCGAGCTGGCCGGGGAACTGGACCGGATCAGCGCCGTGGTCCACGCCGCCGGTGAGGAGGCCGCAGGTGTCCGATGACGCGCGGGCCCGACTGGGCCGGGCACAGGCGGCGCTGCTGTCGGCGCTGGTCGCCGACGGACCCGCGCCGCCCGGCTTCGACCGGGACAGGCTGGAGATCCAGGCGAGGGCACTGCGGGCCAAGCGCGCCGACATCGTCGCCAAGGTGGCGCCGGAGCTGCCGCAGCTCCTCGGCGAGCCGGAGTACCGCAACCTGTTCGCCGCGTACGCGACGGGGCGCCCCATGGACGCCAACTACCGCTGGGACGCGCTGAACTTCGCGGCGTACGTGCTGAAGGAGGCCCGGCTCCCCCGCCGCCCGCGCCGGGAACTGAAGCGCTGGTACAAGCACCGCACCGGACCGGGCCCGCGCTGAGCCCGCGGCAGCCGGGGCAGGCGCTCGGCCCATCCGAGGGGTGTTCCGCGACACCGCGAGTGGATGCTTTACATCTGCGTATGAGCCGCTGAGCATCCAATATGAGCGGCGGTGCCCCGGGGCACGGCTGACGGAGCGACAGCGACACACAGCGGGAGCCTCAGTGCGCGCAGCAGCGATCCCCTCCACAGTCGGTGCCCTGACCCTCACTCTGCTGTCCGCCTCGGCGGCGGCCTCGGCCACCTCTGATACAGCTCCCGCTGCCGCGCGCAGCGTGCCGGAAGCGGTCGGCGTCCGGGTCGCGGCCGAGGACGCCGCGGACGAGGGCATCCGCTGGCAGCCCTGCCCCGCCGCCGACCGGCTGCCCGGTTCCGTCGAGTGCGGCACCGTCCGGGTCCCGGTGGACTACTCGCGGCCGGACGGCGAGCAGATCCCCCTCACCGTCAGCAGGGCCCGGGCCACGGGCACATCCGGGGAGCACCTGGGGCCGCTCGTCTACAACCCGGGAGGGCCGGGCGGCAACGGAATGAGCTTCGCCCTCTACCCGAAGCTCGGCGGCCTGTGGAAGCGCCTCAACGCCCGCTACGACTTCATCGGCTACGCGCCGCGCGGCGTCGGCCGCTCAGGACCGCTCTCCTGCCAGGACCCGCAGCAGTTCCTCAAGGGGCCCAACTCCTCTCCCCGGCAGCCCACTTGGGCGTTCAAGCAGGCCATGAACCGGAAGGCCGCCGCCTACGCCGCCGGCTGCGCCAGGGCGCAGCCCGACCGGCTGCCGCACTACACGACGCCGAACAACGCCCGCGACCTGGATGTGCTGCGCGCCGCTCTGGGGCAGCGCAAGCTCACCTACTTCGGCGTCTCCTACGGCACGTACATCGGCTCGGTCTACGCGACGCTCTTCCCCGGACACGTCCGCCGCCTCGTGCTGGACAGCATCGTCGACCCCTCCCCCGACAACGTCTGGTACCAGGCCAACCTCCATCAGAACCGGACCTTCGAGCGGCGCTGGGGGGACTGGAAGACCTGGGTCGCCCGGCACGACGACACCTACCGGCTGGGGCGTACCGCCGAGCAGGTGCAGGCGTCCTTCGACGCGGTGCGCGCCGCCGTGGACCGTACGCCCGCGGGCGGGACGGTCGGTTCCAAGGAACTGGTGGCCACGTTCCTGAAGACCGGGTACGCGGACGCCACCTGGGCGCCGTACGCGCGGGCTCTCTCGGACTTCCGCAAGGGCGACCCGAGGGCGCTGGTGAAGGCGGCGGCGCCGGATATGAAGGCGGCGAAGAGCGAGGAGAACGGCAACGCCGTCTACAACGCGATCCAGTGCCAGGACGCGCCCTGGCCGCGGGACTGGGCCCGCTGGGACCGGGACAACACCGCCACGGCGGCGGTGGCGCCGTTCAACACCTGGGACAACGCCTGGATGAATCTGCCGTGCGCCTACTGGAAGACGCAGCCGGGCACGCCGATGGACGTCCGCGCCGAGTTCGGCCGGCTGCCGCCCGTGCTGCTGGTGGCCGCGACCCGGGACGCGGCCACCCCGTACGAGGGAGCTGTGGAGACCCAGCGCCGGCTGGCGGGCTCCTCACTCGTGACCGAGCGCGGTGCGGGCAACCACGGGGTGAGCGGCGGCAACCCGTGCGCGGACGCACATATCGAGCGGTACCTCCTGGAGGGCAAGACGCCGGGCGCCCGCGCGGAGTGCGGTGCCCGGCCCGAGCCGAAGCCGGGAGCCCGGCAGCCGGCGCTGCCGGTCTCCAACACCCGGGCGACCCGCTGAGGGGCTAGGCCAGACCCGCGACCAGCTCGCCCAGCGGCTTGCGGCGGCCCGTGTAGAAGGGCACTTCCTCACGGACGTGGAGCCGCGCCTCGGAGCCCCGCAGATGCCGCATCAGGTCGACGATGCGGTACAGCTCGTCGGCCTCGAAGGCGAGGATCCACTCGTAGTCGCCCAGCGAGAAGGCGGGCACGGTGTTGGCGCGTACGTCGGGGAAGCCGCGGGCCATCTTGCCGTGGTCGGCGAGCATCCGGCGGCGGTCCTCGTCGGGCAGCAGGTACCACTCGTAGGAGCGCACGAAGGGGTAGACGCTCACATAGGCGCGCGGCTCCTCGTCGGCGAGGAACGCCGGGATGTGCGACTTGTTGAACTCGGCGGGGCGGTGCAGCGCCATGTTCGACCAGACGGGCTCCAGCGTGCGGCCCAGCCTGGTGCGGCGGAAGCGGTTGTAGGCGTCCTGGAGGGCGTCGGAGTCCTCCGAGTGCCACCAGATCATCAGGTCGGCGTCGGCCCGCAGCCCGGAGACGTCGTACGTACCGCGGACGACCACGTCCTTGGCGGCGAGCTGGGCGAACAGCTCCTCCACCTCGTCCGCGTATCCGGCGCGGTCCTCGGGGAGCACCTCGCGCAGCCGGAAGACCGACCAGAGGGTGTAGCGGATGACCTCGTTGAGGTCCTTGGCCTTCTTGCCCGCGTTGGGGGACTTCTGCGGTGCCTCACTCATGGCGTGTCTTCTCACCGTTCTCGTTGACCGACTCAGCTGATTCCAGTACGTGCCGGGCCGCGCGCTGTCCACTGGCAACGCAGGCCGGGATGCCCACGCCCTCGTAGACGGCGCCGGCCACCGCGAGTCCCGGCAGCGCGTCCGTGGCTGCCCGGACGGCGGCGACGCGCTGGAGGTGTCCGACCGGGTACTGCGGCAGACCGCCGTCCCAGCGGGAGACGAGAGTGTCCACGGGGCGCGCGTCCAGCCCGGTGGCGGCGCGCAGATCGCGCAGCGACAGCTCCACCAGTTCGGCGTCGTCCCGCTCGAGCACCCGCTCCTCGCCGTACCGGCCCAGCGAGGTGCGCAGCACGAACAGCGAGGGGTCCTGCGCCGCGACCCAGCTCCACTTGTGCGCGGAGAAGGTGGCGGCCTTGATGGCGCGGCCGTCCACGGGGGGCACCAGGAAGCCGCTGCCGTCCGGGATACGGTCCGCCTCCGACCTGCGGAAGGCCAGGGTGACCAGCGCCATCGAGGCGTACTCGACCTCGTCGAGCACCGTGGCGGCGGCGCGGGTGTGCGGGGCCAGCAGCCGGGCGGCGGCCGGTGCGGGGGTGGCGAGTACGACGGCGTCGGCGCTCAGCGCCTCGTGCTCGGTGACGGCGAGCCAGCCGGACCCGCCGTCGGAGGGCGCACGGCGCAGTTCGCGCACCGGCGTGCTCAGCCGGATGTCGGCGCCCTTGTCGGCGCACGCGTCGGCCACGGCCCGGGGCAGCCGCCCGACGCCGCCCTCGATGCCCATGAAGACAGGCCCGTGCGGCGCGGGCGCGGCGGCGGCACGGTCCTGTACGGCGCGCACCGCGGCCAGCAGGGAGCGCTCGCCGCGCGCTGCCTCGTACAGCTGCGGTACGGCGGCGCGCATCGAGATCCGGTACGCGTCACCGGCGTAGACCCCGCCGAGCAGCGGCTCCACCAGCCGGTCGACGACCTCGCGGCCGAGCCGCTGGGCGACGTACTCGCCCACGGCCACATCGTCGCCGACCTCGGTACGCGGCAGCCGTCCGTCCTCGGCGATCCGGGCGAGCCCTTCGGGCGAGAGCACCCCGCCGAGCGCGGCCGGGTCGCCGGGGACGCCCATCAGATGGCCCTTGGGCATGGGCCGTACGGCGCCGCGCGTCCAGATGGCGCCCCCGGCCATGGAGGGCGGCTCCAGCTGTTCGCCGAGCCCGACGGCGCGCGCCAGCTCCACGGCCTCGGGGCGGCGGGCCAGCATGGACTCGGCGCCCAGGTCGACGGCGGCCGTACCGGCGATGCTTCCGGCACGCAGCTTGCCGCCGAGCCGGGAAGATGCCTCCAGCACGGTCACTCGCGCACCGGACGCCAGCAGTTGGTGCGCGGCGGCCAGCCCGGAGATACCGCCCCCGATGACAAGTACGTGCATGTGGGCAAGTCTCGCAGAACGGTACCCGGCGCATAGCGTGGGCCCTGTCAGTGGCAGCCCGTCCGGTGGGCAGCACGGCCCGAACGGTGAAGGGAGCGTCCGCGATGGCGGCAGCGGAGCGGATGGTGGTCATCGGTGGCGATGCGACGGGGATGTCGGCCGCGGCGCAGGCACGCAGGCTCAAGAGCCCTGACGAGCTGGAGATCGTGGCCTTCGAACGGGGCGGCTTCTCCTCGTACTCCGCCTGCGGCATCCCGTACTGGGTGGCCGGTGACGTCGCCGAGCGCGACAAGCTGATCGCCCGCTCCCCCGAGGAGCACCGCTCGCGCGGAATCGACCTGCGGATGCGTACCGAGGCTGTCGAGCTGGACGTGGACGGGCAGCGGGTGCGCGTGCGCGAGGAGGGCACCGAGCGCTGGGTGGGGTACGACCAGCTGGTGCTGGCCACCGGCGCGGTCCCGGTGCGCCCGCCGCTGCCCGGCATCGACGCCGAGGGCGTGTACGGGGTGCAGACGCTGGACGACGGCCAGCAGCTGCTGGACGCGTTGGAGCAGAGGGTGGAGCCCGGGAGTACGACTGGGGACGGTGCGGCGCGGCGCCGGGCGGTCGTCGTCGGCGCGGGCTACATCGGCGTGGAGATGGCCGAGGCGTTCGTCCGGCGCGGCTACGCGGTGACGGTGCTGGAGAAGGCCGAACAGCCGATGTCCACCCTCGACCCGGACATGGGCAAGCTCGTGCACGAGGCGATGTGTTCCATGGGCATCGAGACGGTGCTGGGCGCCGCCGTCACCGAGGTCCTCACCGACGCGCGGGGGCGGGCCCGCGCAGTCGCGACCGAGGACGCCGAGTACCCGGCCGACGTGGTCGTACTGGGCCTCGGCGTGAAGCCCGCTACCGAGCTGGCCCGCGAGGCGGGGCTGCCGCTGGGCGAGTCCGGGGGGCTGCTGACGGATCTGGCGATGCGGGTCCGCGGCCGGCAGAACATCTGGGCGGGCGGCGACTGCGTGGAGGTGCTCAACCTCGTCTCGGGGCGCGCCCAGCACGTGCCGCTGGGCACGCACGCCAACAAGCACGGCCAGATCATCGGCGCCAACATCGGCGGCGGCTACGCCACCTTCCCCGGCGTGGTGGGCACGGCCGTCAGCAAGGTCTGCGATCTGGAGATCGCCAGGACGGGACTGCTGGAGGCGCAGGCCGCCGCCGTCGGGCTCCGCTTCGCCAGCGTGGTGATCGAGTCCACCACCCGGGCCGGCTACTACCCCGGTACCCGGCCGATCCACGTCAAGATGATCGCCGAACACCGCTCGGGACGGCTGCTCGGCGTCCAGATCGTCGGCCGCGAGAACGCCGGCAAACGCGTCGACATCGCCGCGGTTGCGTTGCACGCGGCTATGACGGTGGAGCAGATGACCGCCCTCGATCTGGGCTACGCCCCACCGTTCAGCCCCGTCTGGGACCCGGTCCTGATCGCCGCCCGCAAAGCCGCCGCGGCGGTCAGGGAGGGCTGACCGCCGCCGTCGTCTGCGGCCCGGTGGCCGGTGCTGCGCTTGCCCACCCTGCGCCCTGCAGCGGGGTGTGGGGGCGGAGCCCCCACCCATTCTCCGCCGGTACGGCGCGCAACCACGACGGTGAGAGTCCGGCAGCGTGGGCGACGGCCGCAACCTCAGCGGCGGCTCTCCTCATGGACGTACGCGACCAGGTCCGTCAGCGCATGCGGGTCGGTCTCCGGGAGGACGCCGTGGCCGAGGTTGAAGATGTGGCCCTCCAACCCGCGCGCGGCATCCAGGATGCGGGCGGCGTGGTGCTGCACCGCGTCGCGGGGGGCGAAGAGGACGGCCGGGTCGAGGTTGCCCTGGATCGCCTTGCCGGGGCCGACGCGCCGGGCGGCCTCGTCCACCGGCACCCGCCAGTCGGCACCGACGACATCAGCGCCGGCCTCACCCATGAGGCCGAGCAACTCACCCGTGCCGACGCCGAAGTGGATGCGGGGCACCCCGTACCCCGCGACGGCCTGGAACACCTTCGTGGAGGCGGGCAGCACGCTGTGCCGGTAGTCCTCGGGGGCGAGCGCGCCCACCCAGGAGTCGAAGAGCTGCACCGCGCCGGCGCCCGCCTCGATCTGGACCTTCAGGAAGGCGGCGGTGATGTCCGCGAGCCGGTCCAGCAGTTCGGCCCACAGTTCGGGGTCGCCGTACATCAGCGCCTTGGTGCGCTCGTGGTTCTTCGAGGGGCCGCCCTCGACCAGATAGCTGGCCAGCGTGAAGGGCGCGCCGGCGAAGCCGATGAGCGGAGTGGCGCCGAGCTCGCGGGTGAGGATGCCGACGGCCTCGGTCACATACGAGACGTCCTCGGGCTCCAGGGGCCGCAGCCGCTCCAGGTCGGCGCGGGTGCGGATCGGCTTCTCCACGACGGGGCCGACACCGGGCTTGATGTCCAGGTCGACGCCGATGGCCTTGAGGGGGACGACGATGTCGCTGAAGTAGATCGCGGCGTCCACCTTGTGCCGGCGCACCGGCTGCAGGGTGATCTCGGCGACGAGATCGGGCCGCATACACGAGTCCAGCATCGCGATGCCCTCGCGCACCTTGCGGTACTCGGGCAGCGAGCGGCCGGCCTGCCGCATGAACCACACCGGCGTGTGCGGCACCGGTTCGCGGCGGCACGCGCGGAGAAACGCTGAATCCGCCGCAGCACCCGCTGCGGCGTTCGCTGGCTGCGTCGGCTGGCCCTCTGGGCGGTCGTTTCCACTCACACCCGAAGTCTCCCATGGCCTAATGGGGTGTCCCTACCAGCCTGAAGCCCGCCGTCCGCCTACTCTTCGGCCCATGACTGCGGCTCGGGCGGCGAAGGCGGGAGGCTCCGGCGGAGTGGAAGAAACCAGCGGGACGGGAGGCTCCGGCGGCGGGGGCGGGGACTCCTCTCCGCCGCCTTTCCGGGCGGCTGTCGCGGCGCTGAGCGAGACCCGCCCGCGCCCCGAGGTCCGGCTCTCCCCCCTCCCGGCGCCCAAGCGGCTGGCGCCGTACTCCTTCGCGCTGGAGGCGACGGTGACGGAGCCGGACGACGCGGACACCGAGCTGGCCGACGGCCGGTTCGTGCTGCTGCACGACCCGCAGGGCCAGGAGTCCTGGCAGGGCACCTTCCGTGTCGTCACGCTGGGCCGGGCCGAGCTGGAGCCGGAGATCGCCGGTGACCCGCTGCTGCCCGAGGTGACGTGGACCTGGCTGACGGGCGCCCTGGAAGCGCGCGGTGCCGGATACGGGGAGCCCAGCGGGACGGTGACGCGGTCGAGTTCGGCCTTTTTCGGCGGGCTGGCGGAGCGCACCACGGAGGAGGTGCTGGAGATCCGGGCGAGCTGGACCCCCGAGGGCGCCACCCCGGACGCGGCCGCGCATCTGACCGCCTGGTGCGAACTCCTCTGCCAGTGCGCCGGGTTGCCCCCGGAGACGGGTGAGAGCTCCTCGGTCGTCCAGCTCCCCCAGCGCAGGGGACCGCGCTAGCCCTTCACCCCCCATACCCCCTCAGTGCCGCACCCGGCGGGAGCCACTCCCGCCGGGTGCGGCGTTTTGTCTACAAAGACGCCGCGCAATTCCACTCATCGGCCCAGGGCTGTGCGGACAACGGTCTCTGTGTAGACAAAGGAATCTTTCCGGCTGCGGAAAATGACCGGGGGAAACCGGATTGTGGAAATTCAGGTCACTAATTCGTGATCTTTCTCTAAAGAGGTGTGGAGAAGGTGCCGAAGGAGTCTGTGACCCTTCACGCGGAATACCCGACTCGTTCGGTTCCGTCCCCCACAGCCACTCCCCTCAGGAGGCCCGGTGTCTGTTCTCCTTGAGCACCCCACAAGCCTGGTCGCCTACCGCCCGAACAAGCCGACGGCCATGGTCGTCGTGGCCGACCCCCGCGTCCGTTCCACCGTGACCCGCCATCTGTGGGCTCTCGGCGTGCGGGACGTGATCGAGGCGTCGTCCATCGCGGAGGCCCGCCCCCGAATCGGCAACCCACGCGACATCTGCGTGGCCGACGTCCACCTGCCCGACGGCTCCGGGCTCAGCCTGCTGTCCGAGACCAGAGCGGCGGGCTGGCCCAACGGCCTGGCGCTGTCCGCCGCCGACGACATCGGCGCCGTACGCAACGCGCTGGCCGGCGGCGTCAAGGGCTATGTCGTCACCGGCACCCGCACCAACCTGGGCGGCCCGCTGCCCACCCGGCACGGTGCCGCACCCATCGGCGCGGCGGCTGCCGCGCGTATGCACCGCAGGCCGGGCGGCGGCCCCGGCGGTCCTGGGCACCCGGGCGGCTACCGGGAGCTGTCGGGCCGCGAGGTCGAGGTGCTGCGGCTGGTCGCCGAGGGCCAGTCGAACAAGGCCATCGGCGTGTCCATGGGCCTCTCGGCGCTCACCGTCAAGAGCCACCTCGCCCGGATCGCCCGGAAGCTGGGCACCGGCGACCGCGCGGGCATGGTCGCCGTCGCTCTGCGGACGGGCATCATCCACTGACCCCGGCCCCCTACTCTCCGGTACTCCTCCGTCCTCCCCCCACCCTTCCGCTTTCCGGGCGCCCGCCGACGTAACGTTCCGTCGGCGGGCGCTCGCCATTGGGTGCGCGCGGATACCCTTGACTGGTGACCGACGCCCAAGAGACCGCATCAGCATCCGCAGCTCAGGCCCACCTCCAGGACTCCGCCCCGGCGCCGGTCCCCCTCCTGGAACCACGCGAGGGGATCCCGCCCGTCACGGTGACGGCCGGGGAGCTGGCACAGGTGACCGACGCCTTCGCCGCGGGCAGCGGCCCGGTGGCAGTCGACGCCGAGCGCGCGTCGGGGTACCGGTACGGACAGCGGGCCTATCTGGTTCAACTGCGCCGCGATGGAGCCGGCACCGCGCTGATCGATCCGGTCGCCTGCCCCGACCTGTCGGGCCTGGACGCGGCGCTGGCCGGCACCGAGTGGGTACTGCACGCCGCCAGCCAGGATCTGCCCTGTCTGCGGGAAATAGGTATGCGGCCCACGCGGCTCTTCGACACCGAGCTGGCCGGGCGGCTCGCCGGATTCGCCCGGGTCGGTCTGGGCGCGATGGTGGAGAACGTGCTCGGATACGCCCTGGAGAAGGGCCACTCCGCGGTCGACTGGTCCACCCGTCCGCTGCCCGAGCCCTGGCTGCGGTACGCGGCGCTGGACGTGGAGCTGCTGGTGGATCTGCGGGACGCGTTGGAGCAGGAGCTGTCCCGGCAGGGGAAGCTGGAGTGGGCTCAGGAGGAGTTCGCGGCCGTCGCCGCCGCTCCGGCCCCGGCACCGCGCAAGGACCCCTGGCGGCGTACCTCGGGCATGCACAAGGTGCGGCGGCGCCGGCAGATGGCCGTCGTACGGGAGCTGTGGCAGGCGCGGGACGCGGTGGCGCGCAAGCGGGACGTCTCGCCGGGCAAGGTGCTGTCCGACGCGGCGATCGTGGAGGCCGCGCTGGCCATGCCGGCGAACGCCCGGGCGCTGGCCGCGCTGCCCGGCTTCGGCCAGCGGGTGGGCCGCAAGCAGCTCGACCAGTGGCAGGCCGCCGTCGAGCGGGCCCGTGCGCTGCCGGAGGAGGAGCTGCCGCAGCAGGCGCAGGCCACCAACGGTCCGCCGCCGCCCCGTTCCTGGGCCGACAAGGATCCGGCCGCCGCCGCACGGCTGACGGCAGCCAGGGCCGCTGTCACCCAGCACGCGGAGGAGCTGAACCTGCCGCAGGAGAACCTGCTGACGCCGGACACGGTGCGGCGGCTGTGCTGGGAGCCGCCCGCCGAGGTGTCCGTGGAGTCGGTCTCCGGCGCGCTGCGGGCGCTGGGGGCGCGGGAGTGGCAGATCGCGCAGACGGCGGAGCTGCTGCGGGCCGCGCTGACCGCTTCCGCGTGACGGGCCCCGGCACCTGGGTGTGACGTGTGCCCCTCGGTCAGGTCGCCCCTTGCCAGGTGGTTACCGGTAAGTAGCATGGGGGGCGACCGACCCCTGGCCGCACCTGGAGGAGAGCCAACGTGCCTCGTACCGCAAGGGACGTCGTCTTCGTCGACGGCGTTCGCACACCGTTCGGCAAGGCGGGCCCCAAGGGCATCTACCACGAGACCCGCGCCGACGACCTGGTCGTCAAGTGCATCCGTGAGCTGCTGCGCCGCAACCCCGACCTGCCTCCGGAGCGCATCGACGAGGTCGCCGTCGCGGCGACCACCCAGATCGGTGACCAGGGGCTGACCCTGGGCCGCACCGCCGGGATCCTCGCGGGGCTGCCGCAGACCGTCCCCGGCTACTCCATCGACCGGATGTGCGCCGGCGCGATGACGGCTGTCACCACGACCTCCGGCTCGATCGCCTTCGGCGCCTACGACATCGTCGTCGCCGGCGGTGTCGAGCACATGGGTCGGCACCCAATGGGCGAGGGTGTGGACCCCAATCCGCGCTTCGTCTCGGAGAAGCTGGTCGACGAGTCGGCGATGTTCATGGGCATGACCGCCGAGAACCTGCACGACCGCTTCCCGCACCTGACCAAGGAGCGCGCCGACGCCTTCGCGGTGCGCAGCCAGGAGAAGGCGGCCAAGGCGTACGCCAACGAAAAGATCCAGCCGGATCTGGTGCCGATCTCCATTCGCCGTACCTCGCCCGAGGCCGGGGAGACCGGCTGGGGCCTGGCCACCGCCGATGAGCCGATGCGGCCCGGCACCACGCTGGAAGGGCTGGCCGGTCTCAAGACGCCGTTCCGCGCGCACGGCCGCGTCACGCCGGGCAACTCCGCCGGGCTGAACGACGGCGCCACCGCCTCCCTGATCGCCGCCG
Organism: Streptomyces sp. CA-250714; assembly: GCF_050936705.1. Taxonomy (NCBI): domain Bacteria; kingdom Bacillati; phylum Actinomycetota; class Actinomycetes; order Kitasatosporales; family Streptomycetaceae; genus Streptomyces; species Streptomyces sp. CA-250714. The sequence continues at coordinate 1,914,799 of NZ_JBNJMI010000001.1, forward strand.
AGGACGTGGCGCAGGAGCTCGGGCTGCCGGTGAAGATGCGGCTGGTGTCGTACGCGTTCGCCGGTGTGGAGCCCGAGGTGATGGGCGTCGGTCCGGTTCCGGCCACCGAGAAGGCGCTGGCCAAGGCCGGTCTGTCGATCGACGACATCGGTCTGTTCGAGATCAATGAGGCGTTCGCCGTCCAGGTGCTCGCGCTGCTGGACCACTACGGCATCGCCGACGACGACCCGCGCGTCAACCAGTACGGCGGTGCCATCGCCTTCGGCCACCCGCTGGCCTCCTCCGGCGTACGGCTGATGACCCAGCTCGCCCGCCAGTTCGAGGAGCAGCCGCATGTCCGCTACGGCCTGACCACCATGTGCGTCGGTTTCGGCATGGGCGGGACCGTCATCTGGGAGAACCCCCACTGGGAGGGCAAGTAACAATGAGCACCGCTGAGCTGCTGAAGGGTGCGGCCGAACTGTTCCCGGACGAGGTCGTCACCCAGGCGCACGTACGCCACCTCGACCTGCCGTACGGTGCGGGCAGGTTCGCCCTCATCACGCTGGACAACGGGCTGGACCACACCAAGCCCACCACCTTCGGGCCGCAGTCGCTGGCCAATCTGAACGCCGCCATCGACCAGGTGGAGAAGGAGGCAGCGGACGGCGAGATCAAGGGTGTCGGCCTCACCGGCAAGCCGTTCATCTTCGCCGTCGGCGCCGACCTCAAGGGCGTCGAGCTGCTGAAGCGGCACGAGGACGCGGTCGCCATCGGCAAGGGCGGCCACGACGTCTTCGTCCGGCTGGCCAATCTGGCCGTGCCGACGTTCGCGTACTACAACGGCGCGGCGATGGGCGGCGGCGTCGAGGTGGGGCTGCACTGCACCTACCGCACCGTCTCCGCCGCGCTGCCCGCCTTCTCGCTGCCCGAGGTCTTCCTCGGCCTCGTTCCCGGCTGGGGCGGCTGCGCGCTGCTGCCGAACCTGATCGGCGCCGACCGTGCGGTCAGCGTCATCATCGAGAACTCGCTCAACCAGAACCGCCAGCTCAAGGGCAAGCAGGTCCACGAACTGGGCATCGCCGACGCCCTGTTCGAGGGCGCCGACTTCCTGGAGGAGTCGCTGCGCTGGACCGCGGGCGTCCTCAAGGGCGAGATCGAGGTCGTACGCCCCGAGATCGACCGCGGCGAGGCGTGGGACGCGGCCGTCGAGCGCGGCCGGCAGATCGCCGACAGCAAGGTGCACGGCGCGGCCCCGGCTGCCTACCGCGCCCTGGACATCATCGCCGCCGCCAAGAACGGCGACCTGCGCAAGGGCTTCGAGGCCGAGACGCAGGCGCTCGCCGACCTGATCATGGGCGGTGAACTGCGCAGCGGCATCTACGCCTTCAACCTGGTGCAGAAGCGCGCCAAGCGCCCGGCCGGCGCCCCGTCCAAGGATCTGGCGCGCCCGGTCACCAAGGTCGGCGTCGTGGGCGCCGGTCTGATGGCCTCGCAGCTCGGGCTGCTGTTCGCCCGCCGCCTGGAGGTGCCGGTCGTGCTGACCGACATCGACCAGGAGCGGGTCGACAAGGGCGTGGCCTACTGCCATGAGGAGATCGACAAGCTGCTGCTCAAGGGCCGGGTCAACCAGGACAAGGCCAACCGGCTCAAGGCCCTGGTGACCGGCTCCCTCGACAAGGCCACCGCGTTCGCCGACGCCGACTTCGTCATCGAGGCCGTCTTCGAGGAGATGGGCGTCAAGCAGCAGGTGTTCGCCGAGGTCGAGGCTGCCGTGCCGGAGCACGCCATCCTGGCGACCAACACCTCCTCGCTGTCCGTCAGCGAGATGGCCTCCCAGCTCAAGCACCCCGAGCGGGTCGTGGGCTTCCACTTCTTCAACCCGGTCGCCATTCTCCCGCTGCTGGAGATCGTGCGGGGCGAGAAGACCGACGACGCCGCGCTGGCCACCGCCTTCGGTGTCGCCAAGAAGCTGAAGAAGACGGCCGTACTCGTCAAGGACGCCCCGGCGTTCGTCGTCAACCGGGTGTTGACCCGGTTCCTCGGCGAGGTGCTGCGCTCCATCGACGAGGGCACGCCGGTCGAGGTCGCCGACCGGGCGCTGGCGCCGCTGGGGCTGCCCATGTCGCCGATCCAGCTGCTGGAGCTGGTGGGCCCGGCCGTCGCCCACCACGTCGCGGGCACGCTGCACGACGCCTTCCCGGACCGGTTCGCCGTCTCGGAGAATCTGGGGCGGGTCGTCGAGGCCGGCAAGCGGAACCTCTACGTGCCGGGCACACAGGAGCTGGACCCGGAGGTCGCCGCCCTCTTCCAGTTCGGGGATGTCTCCCTGACGGAGGAGCAGGTGCGGGAGCGGGCGCTGAACGCCATCGCCGAGGAGATCCGGCTGATGCTGGACGAGGGTGTGGTGGCCGAGGCCCAGGACATCGACCTGTGCCTGATCACCGGTGCGGGGTGGCCGTTCCACCTCGGCGGTGTGACGCCCTATCTCGACCGCGAGGGTGTCAGCGAGCGCGTCACCGGCCGCCGCTTCCTGGCTCCCGGGCTCGCCAGCATTCCGGAATGATGCGGTAGCCGCTGCCCTTCCCCGGTCCTGGTCCGGGGCCCCGGTCTTCAGGGGCCCCGATTCATCGGGGAAGGGCGGCGGCTTTTTCACTTCGTAGCGGGCTCGCGGCCTTCGAAGGCGTTGCCCTGCGGGCCGATGGCCAGGTACTTGGACTTGATGTCGTCGGCGAGATCGCCGGTTACATCAGGCCCCTTCCCGTACTTCTCCAGGTATTTCTCCGCAGTACCCCCGAGATCCTGCTCACCGCGGGCGAAGAACTGATCCTTGTTCTCCGGCGGATCAGGAAGATGGGGCCCGCCGAAAACCACATCGTTGTGGAAGAGCTTCGCGAATTCCAGGCCACCGCCCGAGACGATGGGAATCACCACGCCCCAGGGCCCGCTCTTGCTCACGAGATTGAGCACCCCGTTCGTCAAAGCGGGTGCCGCTGAGCTCATACCGACACGGGTCCAGGAGCCGGAATCGCGGTAGGCCTGCTTGGCGGCGGCGCTGTCGGCAGCGTACTGCGCCTCGATCTGCTGGACCCGCGAATGGTCCAGCGTTCCCCGTGCTTCGGCCTCCGTCAGCAGCACCCGCCGCCCCGTGGCCCAGTTCTCGTCGCTCTCGGAAGGCGGCTGCTGCGCCAACCGGTCGAGGGTGTAGAGGTGTTCGGCCTGGTTCATGATGCCGTGCGAGGTCTCGTTCTGGCCCAGGACACTGAGGAAGTCCACGGCCTGGTCGCGGCTGAGCGACGCGGCGCCCCGGTAGCCGGGCGGGAAGGCTCCGTCGCTGTGCAACGAGTCGCCCACGCCGGAGACGGCTCGGTTGATGTCGTCCACGTAGGCGCCGCCCATCGCGCCCAGACTCCCCGCGATGGCCGGCTGGTCGCGCAGCAGCTTGGGCCCGTCAGCGCCGCCGTAGACATGGACGACCTGTTCCATGACGTCGGCGGTGGCGGCGGTGCGCCGGTCGCCGCCGTGCTCGAAGAGTTCGGGGTTCTTCCCGGTCAACTGCGGGTCGTCCCAGGAGTAGCCCGTGGTGGCCGCGGTGAGCGCGTGGCCGAGCGCCTCATGCCCCGGCAACTGCCGCGGACCCGCCTGGGTGTTGCCGTCGAAGATCCAGTTGCGGTCCTTGGTCAGATACTCCAAGCGGTCGTTGAGTTCGGAGTCCCGGTCCACGACGCCGTTGACATCGGCGGGCTGGCCGAAGAACTCGGTGGCGGCGCCGGAATTGTGGCCCAGGGCCTCCAGAAAGCCGACCATCGCGTCGTGGCCGGTGTCCCCGGGCCCGCCACGCGGATTGAGGTTGTCGGTGTCGGCGCTGTTGGCCCAATAGGCGTAGTTGTCCCGGGTGTTGAGCTTCTTGTCCCAGTCGACGAGCCGGTCGCCGTAACGGTTCAGAAAGCGGCTGTCGTACGTACCCGAGTGCATCAGGTTGCTCATCAGCTGGAAGCCGTACGGATGCGTCGTACCGCCGCTGCTCTCCAGGCGCTTGTCGCCCAGCACTATCATGTCGTGCTGCCACTGCCGCATGCCCGGGGTGTGGACGTTCGTGGCGGTGGCCAGTGTGGTGCTCAGTGACTCCTGGAGCGTCCTGGCCGACTTCAGCCACGCCTTGTCGTCGATCTTGGTGTCGGGGTGGTCGAGGTTGTGCGGGTGGGTGGCGTTGTACCAGAGCTTCAGCGTCCGCTCGGCGCCGAGCCTGGTGGCGAACTGCTCGGCGAACTGCGAGTCCTGGCTGTGCCGGCTGATCAGCGTGGTGAGCCGCGCCAGCTGGTCGGACGACATCTTGCCGTTCTCGGTCTTCGCCAGATGCAGGGCTTCCTTGAGGTCCCGGGCAGCGTGCTCCCGGGCGGCCTTGAGGCTGTTGTACGCATGGTCGTTGAAGCCGCGTTCGGTGCCGTTGACGTCCGCGGTCAGCGCCTGGGCGAGATCCCGGTCGGCCTGGTCGGCATTCTTGAGGGCGGCGCGGGTGCGGTCCCGGTATCCGGCGATGGCCTCGCTGTAGGACTTCGTGTACGCGGTGCGGTGCTTCTCCTCCGCTGCGGTGAGCTCAAGGGCGACCGAGCCGTCCTGCTTGTTGAGCTTGAGGTGCTTGTGACCCTGGAGCTCGTCCTCGATGGCCTTGAGCTCCTTCTGCGCGGCACGGAACCTCGCCAGCGCCTGGGAGAGGACCGTGTACACCCGCCGGGACTCCTCCTGCGCTGCCAGCAGTTGGGCCTTGACGCCGCGGAACTTGCGCCATGCCGCCTCGGCGGTCTCGCCCTCCCAGTCGGAGTTGGCCAGGCCCTTGACGACCTCGGTGTTGAAATTGGTGGCCACCTGCTGGAACTTGCCGGGCGCGTTCTTCCACTTGCCCACGGCCTCGTCCAGCGGGGTGAGGTCCGCGTGCCGTACGTCGGTGTAGCTGAGCTGGTCGGTCATCAGCGGTTGCCCCCGCCCGGGGCGTGGCTGCCGTCCTTCGTGCCCGGCTGGTGGCCGCCTTGCGTGCCGTTGCCGTGGCTGTCCTTGCCGCCCGCCACCGCGTCGATCTCTGCCTTGCGCCGGTGGTCCTCGCTGGTGAACGCGCCCGCCGCGGTGCGCAGCGCGGACGACGTGCCGGTGAACTGCTGCTTGACGTAGGACATCTGGTCGCGCCAGCGCTCCTGGAAGGTGGCGATCGCGGCATCCGCACGGAAGCCCTTGAGGGTGCCGGTGATCTGTCCGGTCTCGCGCATGACCTCGTCGTCCGCCTTGAGGAACTGGCCCCGTACGGTCTCGGCGCGGCCCGCGCGCCCCCGCAGCACGGGGGCCGTCACATTGAGCCGCTTCTTCCCGTTCGCTGCGCCGCCGCCACCGGTGACGCCCCCGTGTGCGCCGGTCCCGGCGAGGCGCATGTGAGCCGTCCCCTCGGGCGCGTACGCGGCCTTCAGTCCGGCCCACTCCTGCTCGAACGACAAGCTGTCCTCCCGTTCCCTGCGTCGTGCGGATGTCTCCGCGTGCGACGGCCTGACGCACGCGGGGCGGCGAACCTAACTTCCGCAGGGAAACAGCAGACGATCAACGGGAGAGCGGGAACTGGACAGTGGGCAGCAGTCGGCAACAACTGAGAAACAGACCGCCGGAGGCGCCCGGTCAGCGGGGCTGTGAAACCCCGCTCGCCCGCGAGGAGGAGCGGATCTCCGGGCGAGTGCGCAGGTAGAACGACGAGCCGTCGATGGTGGCCACCTTCTCGTAGTGGCGGGCGAGGTGCCGGCGCAGCGTGGGGATCTGCTGGACGCCGTACCGCTTGCCGCGCGAGTCGTCGACGATCAGCTCCGGCGGGCGCCGGCGCAGTTCCCGTTCGAAGTGCGGCCAGGCGCCCTCCATCGCGTACCGCTCCCCCACCCGGGCCTCGCCCCGGCCGCCGCTGAAGTTGGTGAGGAACCCGGCGGTCAGATAGCGCGACGCGGGAGAGCGCTTGGCCAGCCAGTACCCCTCCGGGTGCATGCCCCACAGCAGCACCCGGTCCTTGTGGTCGGTGTAGGAGCGCACGGTGTCGGCCAGCCGGCGCGCGTGGTCGACCTCGGCACGGCTGTCGGTGAAGCCCCAGCCGACGAACACACACGCCAGGAACGCGGTGGCGGCGAGCGCCACGGTGGCGGCGCGGACGGTGAGCTCGTGCAGCGCCGCGGCACCCAGCAGCGCGAGGGGCGGGACGAGTTGGAGGAAGTAGTGCCCGAAGAACTGGAAGCCGACCGTGGCGGCGCCGAGCGAGGCGGCGAGCCAGATCCACAGGTCGGCGGTGCCGTGGAGCGGGGCACGGGCGGCGGGCCCCGCGGCTGCCCGGGAGCGGACGGCGCGGACGAGGGCCACGACGAGCGGGAGGGCGGCGAGCGTCAGCAGTCCCGTCCCCGCGAGCGCGCGCAACAGCGGCTTGAGCCCGGCTCCGTCGGCGGAGAGGTACGAACCGGAGCCGGTGGCGATCCAGTACAGGAAGCGGCCCGGATCGAAAGCGAGAGCAGCGCTCACCACCGGGAGCGCTGCTCCGGCACCGACCCGGAAGAAGGCCCCCCAGCCCGCGCGGGCCTGCCACAGCAGCGCCAGCACGGGCAACAGCACGGCACCACCGGTCTGTTTCGAGAGCACTGCTCCGGCCACCGCCAGTCCGGCGCCGAGCCAGCGGGCCCGCTCCGCGTACCAGACCGCCGCGACGGTCCACGGCAGCATGAAGACCTCGAACGTCGCCGCCTGGGTGTCCTCCGGCTTCAGACCGACCGTCAGAAAGACGTAGCAGATACCGCCCGTCCATGCCGCCCGCTCACCCCAGCGCCGGGCCGCCAGCGAGGCGGCCAGCACCGCACCCACCACGACGGCGAGGACGGCCGCGACCCGCAGCGGCCACAGCGAGTCGTCACCGAACACCGCGAAGGCGCCCCGGTACAGCAGCGGCACGAACGGAGGCTTCCGGTCCACAACGGTGTCGTAGAGCACTCCCCCATCGGCCAGTTGCCGCGCCTGGGTCGCCAGAAAGCCCTCGTCGGGGTTCCACGGCGTACGCGCGAAGGACGGGAGACGGGTGAGGACGGTGAGGGCGACGAGGACAGTGACAAGCCGCGTCCAGTTCGCCACCTTCGCGCTGGCAGCGGTGGTGTGGTGCTCCGCGACAGGGGACAACGGCATCCCCCCAATTTAGCGGCACCCGGCACGGGGGCTCGCAGCGAGGGGAAACGCGCCCCGTCAGGGGCGCGGGGAACTGCGCGAGCGACCAACAACGCGCCCCGCAGCCCCCGGACGACGGACAGGGGCACCCCCTCCCCGGCACAGGGACGAAGGGGGCACCCCGCAAAGCGGCTAGTCGCGGGCCACCTCGGCCCGCTCCGCGTCGAAGCGCCCGTCCAGCTTGGCGACGAGTCCCGTCACCTGACGGGCGATATCGGGCGCGGTGAGACCGATCTCCGTCATGATCTCCTTGCGGGACCCGTGGTCCAGGAACCGCTCGGGGATGCCGAAGTCCCGCAGCGGAACGTCGACCCCCGCGTCCCGCAGCGCCTGCGCCACGGCGGAGCCGACCCCTCCCGCGCGGCTGTTGTCCTCGACGGTGACGACGACCCGGTGCTGCTCGGCCAGCGGCGGCAGCGACTCGTCGACCGGCTTGACCCAGCGCGGGTCCACCACCGTGGCGGTGATCCCCTGCTTGTCGAGCAGGTCGGCGATCTCCAGGCACATCGGGGCAAGGGCGCCGACCGAGACCACCAGCACATCGGCGGCCCCGTCGGCGGGCTCCCGCAGGACGTCCATGCCGCCCACCCGGCGCACCGCGGGGACGGCCGGGCCGACGGCGCCCTTGGAGTAGCGCACCACTGTCGGCGCGTCGTCCACCTCGACGGCCTCGCGCAGCTGAGCGCGTACCTGGTCGGCGTCGCGGGGCGCGGCCAGCCGCAGCCCGGGCACGCACTGGAGGATGGACATGTCCCACATGCCGTTGTGCGAGGCGCCGTCCGAGCCGGTGACGCCGGCCCGGTCCAGCACGAAGGTGACGCCGCACTTGTGCAGTGCCACGTCCATCAGCAGTTGGTCGAAGGCGCGGTTGAGGAAGGTGGCGTAGACCGCGAAGACGGGATGCAGGCCGCCGGTGGCGAGCCCGGCGGCGGAGACCGCCCCGTGCTGCTCGGCGATGCCCACGTCGTAGACCCGCTCGGGGAACTCCTGCGCGAAGGCGTGCAGTCCGACGGGGCGCATCATGGCCGCCGTGATGGCGACGATGTCCTTCCGTTCGCGGCCGAGCTTGACCATCTCGTCGCTGAAGACGGAAGTCCAGTCGGCGCCGGAGGATTTGACGGGCAGTCCGGTGTCGGGGTGGATGACGCCGACGGCGTGGAACTGGTCGGCTTCGTCCTGGCGGGCGGGCTGATAACCGCGGCCCTTCTCCGTCAGACAGTGCACCAGCACCGGACCACCGAACCGCTTGGCGCGCTGCAACGCGGACTCCACCGCGGCAACATCATGCCCATCGATCGGACCGACGTACTTCAGCCCCAGATCCTCGAACATCCCCTGCGGCGCGATGAAGTCCTTCAACCCCTTCTTCGCACCGTGCAGCGTCTCGTACAACGGCTTGCCCACCACCGGAGTCCGGTTCAGCACATCCTTGCCCCGGGCGAGGAAGCGCTCATAGCCGTCGGTGGTGCGCAGCGTGGCGAGGTGGTTGGCCAGACCGCCGATGGTCGGCGAGTACGACCGCTCGTTGTCGTTGACGACGATCACCAGCGGCCGGTCCTTGGCCGCCGCGATATTGTTCAGCGCCTCCCAGGCCATCCCACCCGTCAGCGCACCATCACCGATGACCGCCACCACATGATCATCCCGCCCCCGCACCTCGTTCGCCTTCGCCAGACCATCCGCCCAGCCCAGCACCGTCGACGCATGCGAATTCTCGATCACGTCATGCGCCGACTCAGCCCGCGACGGATACCCCGACAGGCCGCCCTTGGCCCGCAGCTTGGAGAAGTCCTGCCGCCCGGTCAGCAGCTTGTGCACATACGACTGATGCCCGGTGTCCCACAGAATGCGGTCGGCAGGCGAATCGAAAACCCGGTGCAGAGCAATGGTCAGCTCGACCACACCGAGGTTCGGACCCAGATGGCCACCGGTCTTGGAGACCGCTTCGACCAGGAAGGTGCGGATCTCCTCGGCCAGCCTCTCCAGCTGCTCCGGGGTGAGCCGGTCCAGATCGCGTGGTCCCCTGATGCGGGTCAGCAACGCCACCCGTACCTCCTTGCGTCAAGCGTGATCGAACGCTGTCGAGCCGTCGTTGTCGGATCGTGCCGATCTTCCCCCAACCTGCGGCCGGGTAGTGCCCTCAGAGTCTAATGTTCCGCCCCCACCCGGATTCACCGGACGGTGCCATCTCACTCACACGAATGCCGCGCCCTGCCCGGCGGCGGCCACGCGCGAGGGGCACCCCGCCAAGAGTGCACGGGGCGCCCCTCGTGGTTCGGCCGAGGTTGCGTACAGCGGCGCGAAAGCGCAGGTGACGCGGGGCTATGACACCCGTTCGGCGGCGTAAGCCGCGGAGGCGTCCCGGAGCGGGGAAGGCGGGGCGACAGGGCGGCGGCGGGCGGCTCTGCCGGTTCAGCGGGCGGCCAGGGAGAGGACAGCGGAATTGCGGACTTGTGACAGCCGTGCTCCGATTTTTGTGCCAATCCTCGCATAACGGGCATGGCTTGTGACCGTTATGCCCCCTTCTCACTCACCGGAGGCTCTATGCCGAACCGTCCCAAGCGGCTCCTCGCCGCCGCGGCCCTGGTGGCCGCCCCTCTCACGATGGTCATGGCCGGCACACAGGCCCAGGCCGCCGGCCCGCCCTCGGTCGCGAGCGACGCTCCCGCGAAGTCGGAGAAGTCGGAGAAGGAGAAGCCCGACCCGGCGTGGAAGGAGGCCTACGAGCGGCTGCACGAACCGAAGGAGAAGTCCGAGCAGGCCGAACTCGCCCGGGAGCAGAAGCAGGGCAGGCGTTAGCCAGGGCGCAGGCAAAGGCCGGCTATTCTGTCCCGGTGTTCCGGATGTCGGTCCAGGCGTCCCGGCGCTCTCCGCCATGGCGCCTGGACCGACCCGTGCGCATTGGTGCGGCTGCGCACCCGGCTGTCCCGCGTACTAGGCCCGACCAGCGGTTTTCTGGGTCCGACGGGAGACCGAGTCGATCACTACCGCGGCCAGCAGCACCGCGCCGGTGATCATGTCGCGGAGGGCCGAACCGGTGCCCAGCAGGGCCATGCCGGAGTTGATCGACTGGATGACCAGCGCGCCGAGCAGCGCCGACCAGGTCTTTCCGCGGCCGCCGAAGAGGCTGGTGCCGCCGATGACGGCCGCCGCGATGCAGTTCATCAGCAGGCTGCCCGCGCCGGAGGACTGGTTGGCCGCGTTGATCTGTGACGCGAAGAACAGTCCGCCGACCGCCGCCATCGTCCCGGCGATGGCGTAGACGGTGATCCGCACCATGGGCACATTGATGCCGGCCCGCGCGGCGGCCTCGCTGCTCCCGCCCACGGCGAAGACCTGGCGGCCGTAGCTGGTGCGCCGCAGTACGAAGTCGCCGAGGACGACCACGCCCAGGAAGATCACCACCGCCAGCGGCAGCCCCTTGTAGGAGTTGAAGACGGCGGCGGCAGCGAAAGCGGGGATCGCCAGCACCGCCGTACGCAGCAGGATCTCGCTCAGCGGGCGGCTGGGGACGTCCGCCGCCTTGCGCCGGCGCTGGTCCAGCAGGGAGAAGCCGAGGAAGGCCAGTACGCAGACGGTGGCCAGGCCCATGGCCGCCGCCTTGTCGGAGAAGTAGTAGCCGGTGAGATGCGCCACCAGCCCGTCGTCGTCGAGGTTGATGGTGCCGCTGGGGCCGAGGATCTGCAGCATCAGGCCGTTCCAGCCCAGCAGACCCGCCAGGGTGACCACGAAAGCGGGGACGCCGATCCTGGCGAAGAAGAAGCCGTGCACGGCACCGGCCGCCATACCGGTGAGGACGGCCAGCAGGACCGCCAGCACCTCGTTCATGCCCTGGTTGATGTTGAGGACGGCCAGCACAGCGGCCGACATACCGCTGACCGAGCCGACCGACAGATCGATCTCGCCGAGGATCAGGACGAAGACGATACCGACGGCGATCAGCCCGGTGCCCGCACTCTGCACGAACAGGTCGCTGAGGTTGTTCGAACTGAGAAACGCCGAGTCCTGGATCTGGAAGACCGCGCCGATGACCAGCAGACCGACGATGACCGGGAGGGAGCCCAGCTCACCGGTGCGCAGCCGGCGCAGCATGTCCTGCAGATAACCGGCGAAGCCCTGCTGGCGCACCAGCAGCCGTGGGTCGACGGTCGCGACGGGAGCGTCCGGGGCCGCCGTCCCGTTCCCGGCCGCCTCGTGCTCGACCGGCCCGCTCGGGTCCTTGGTGATATTCACGGAAGCACCGTCGGCCGCGGTGCCGTCGGTGGGCGTGCCGTCGGCCGGCGTGCCGTCTGTGGGGGTGCCGGTGGTCACTTCTGCACCTCCGTCGTGCGCGCGCTGGTACGGGCGTTTCGGCGGGTGACGACGTTGTCACTCGCTCCGGTGATCGCCGAGACGATCTCCTCCTGCGTGGTCTCGCTCACCGTGAAGGTGCCGTTGTTGCGGCCGAGGCGCAGCACCGCGACCCGGTCGCTGACGGCCCGCACGTCGGCCATGTTGTGGCTGATCAGCAGCACTCCCAAGTCCCGCTCCCTGAGCCGCTCCACCAGGTCGAGGACCTGCGCGGTCTGCTCGACGCCGAGTGCCGCGGTGGGCTCGTCCAGGATGACGACGCGGGGCTCGCCGAGCAGCGAGCGGGCGATCGCGACGGTCTGCCGCTGCCCGCCGGAGAGCGAGGCGACGGGGACGCGGACGCTGGGGATCCGGATGGAGAGGGTGGCCAGCAGCTCGCGGGCGCGGCGCTCCATCTCCACCTCGTTCAGTACGGTGCGCGTCTTGATCTCGTTGCCGAGGAACAGATTGCCGACGACGTCGAGGTTGTCGCACAGCGCGAGGTCCTGGTAGACGGTCGCGATGCCCAGCTGCTGGGCGTCGTGCGGCCGGTCGATACGGACGGGCCGGCCGTCCCATTCGATGGTGCCCTCGTCTGCCGGGCCGACGCCCGCGATGGCCTTGACCAGGGTGGACTTTCCTGCACCGTTGTCGCCGACGAGCGCGACGACCTCGCCGGGGTGGATCTCCAGCTCGACGTCCGTGAGCGCCTGGACGGCGCCGAACCGCTTGGAGATTCCGCGCAACGCCAGCACGGGCGTAGCGGACACGTGAATCACTCCTTATGCCCCTGGGCCGTCACACCCGCGGGCCGCCGGAACGGTGGGGTGTGCGGGCCGCTCGACGGGATTACTTGATGCCCGCCTCGGCGCATGCCTTCTTGAACTTGGCGGTGCAGATCTCCTTGGCCGTGAAGAAGCCGGACTTGCCGACGTACTTCTTGATGTCCTCCTTGACCAGCGGCAGCGGCGTGACGATCTTCGTCGGGATGTCCTTGGCGGACTCGCTGTCGGTCTTCGAGGTGGCGACCTTGTCCACCGACTCACCGCGGGCCAGCGCGACGGCGAACGCGGCGGCGGCCGAGGTCTCGGGGACGTACGGCTTGTAGACGCTCATGAACTGCTCGCCCGCCAGGATCCGCTGCACGGCGTTGAGTTCGGCGTCCTGGCCGGTGACCGGGGGCAGCTCGGACTTGTCGAAGCCGGCCCGCTTGAGCGCGGTGATGATGCCGCCCGCCATGCCGTCGTTGGCGGAGTAGACGCCGACGAGGTTCTTCTTGCCGATCGAGGAGATGGCGCCCTTCATGTTCTCGTTGGCGTTCTCCGGCTTCCACTCCTTGGTGTCGTACTCCTTGCCGACCTTCACCTTGCCGTCGAGGACGGAGTGGGCGCCGTCCTTGTACATCTTGGCGTTGGGGTCGGTGACGGAGCCGTTCATCATGACGATCTTGCCCTTGTCGGCCTTGTCGCCCATCTCGTCGAGGAGGGACTTGGCCTGGATCCTGCCGACCCGCGGGTTGTCGACCGAGGTGTACGCCTTGATGGGGCCCTCGGCGAGGCGGTCGTAGGCGACGACGGGGATGTCCCTGTCGTCGGCCTTCTTGACCGAGGAGGAGACGGACTTCGCGTCCACCGCGTCGAGGATCAGCGCATCGACCTTCTTGGCGATCATCGTGTCGACCTGCTGCTGCTGGACGTTGGCGTCCTGCTTGGCGTTGGCGTAGAGGATCTTGGTGTCCTTGCCCGCCAGTTCCTTGATCTTCTTCTCCATCAGCGGCCTGTCGAAGCGCTCGTAGCGCGCCGTCTGGTTCTCGGGCAGCAGCAGCCCGATGGTCAGCGGTCCTTTCTTGGACTTGCCGCTGTCCTTGCCGTCCGCCTGGTCGGCACTGCCACAGGCGGCCGTGGTGAGGGCGAGCGAGAGTGTGACGGTGCCGAGGACGATGCCGCGCAGCGCTGCGTGCATTGAGAGACCTCCCTGATGGGGCCGCGGCGTTGCGGCCGAGGTAGCGGGAAGTCAACTCGCCACTGACTCAGCGGTCAATAAGCAAATCCTTAACGAGATGACAACGATGCCATCCGTTGAAGACGGAAAGCCATAAGCGCCCCGAAGGGGCGCGGGGAACGGCGCGATCAGCCACGACGGCGTGGCACCCGGACAACTGCCCGCGCGCGCAACGGCGGGCCACCGCCCACCGAGACGGCCACCCGTCATCGCGGCGAGCCCTCTCAGGCGGCGAACCCTCTCAGGCGGCGGCCTCAGGCGACAGCCGACGCGGCGGCGTCGACCAGCGTCGTGTCGCCCATCTCGTTGAGGACCAGCGCGAGAGCCCCCAACACCTCGGCGCGGCTGTCGAGTTCACCGGGCAGCACCTTCAGCTGGCGGGCCGCGCTGGGGATGGCGTACCGCGCCACCGAGTCCCGCACGGGACCCAGCACCAGGTCACCGGCCTCGGCGAGGTCACCGCCGAGGACGACCCGCGAGGGGTTGAGGAGGTTGCACAGGCTGGCGACACCGCTGCCGATGTGCCGCCCGATGTCGGCGATGACCCGCCGGCAGCCCGGGTCACCCTCGCCCGCCAGCCGCACCACCCGGGCCATGGTCAGATCCGTGCCGTGGCTGGAGTGCAGCAGCGGCAGCACGTAACGGGCCGCGGTGAACGTCTCCAGGCAGCCGCGGTTGCCGCAGCGGCAGACCGGGCCCGACTCGTCCAGCGTGATGTGGCCGATCTCCCCCGCGGTGCCGCCCGGGCCGCGGTAGATCTGGCCGTTGATCACCAGGCCGGCGCCGACGCCGCTGGCGACCTTGATGTACGCGAGATCGCGGGCGCCGTGGCCCGCTCCCCAGACCTGTTCGCCGAGGGCGCCGAGGTTGGCGTCGTTGTCCACGTAGACCGGGACGCCCATCCTGGCGGTCAGCTCGTCGCGCGGATTGGTGCCCACCCAGCCCGGCAGGATCGCGGTGGAGCCGAGCACGCCGGTCTCCATGTCGATCGGGCCCGGTACGCCCAGACCGATACCGATGACCTTCGCCGGGCTGATGCCGCTCTCCCCGACCAGCCGCCGTACCAGCTGCTCGGCGCGGTCGAAGCCCTGCTCCGCCGAGGCGTCCACATCGATGGGCTCGGCGTCCTCGGCCAGCACCGCGTGCGCCAGGTTGCCGACGGCGACGCGCAGGTGGGAGTGGCCGAAATCGACGCCGACGACGATCCCGGCGTCGGCGCTCAGCGAGACGGCGCGGGCCCGGCGACCGCCGGAGGAGGTGGGGGTGACCTCCACGGTCCCGGCGTCCTTGAGCTCACGGACGATGTTGGAGACGGTCGCGGCGGACAGCCCGGTGGTGCGGGCGATCTCGGCCTGGGTGAGCGATCCGGCCATGCGGACGGCCCGCACGACGCGCTCGAGGTTCGCCCGGTGCAGCGAGGACTGCGACCCCGGAGTCTCCACCACTGTTCACTCCCCGTTTGTCTCCAACATCTGAACCCTAAGCAGAGCCCCGGCGGATCTTCCCGTCAAGCCCTTTGAGCTCGGCTGGGACCGACTGGTGCTCATTTGTGGCACATCATACGGAGCGGAGCAGGGCGAACGCGCTGGGTCCCCGGCCACGGCCGGGGACCCGTAACGGCGCACCGTTCACATCACTTGACGGAGCCCGCCGTCAGTCCGGAGACCACGTGGCGCTCGATGAAGGCGAACAGAACGATCACCGGCACGATCGCGACGACCGACGCGGCGAAGAGGTAGTTCCACTGCACCGTGTAGGCGCCGATGAAGTTGTTGATCCCGACCGTCAGCGGCTGCTTGTCCGGCTCGGTCGAGAGCGTCAGCCCCATCACGAACTCGTTCCAGGACGAGATGAAGGTGAAGATCACCGCGGTGACGACGCCGGGCAGCGCCAGCGGCAGCGTCACCTTGATCATCGCCCCGAAGCGGCTGGTGCCGTCCACCATCGCCGCCTCCTCCAGCTCGGCCGGGATCGACCCGATGTAGGCGGTCAGGATCCAGACGGCGAAGGCGAGGTTGAACGCGGCGTTGGTGAGGATCAGCGTCCAGACCGAGTTGAGCATCTCCAGCTGGTGGAACTCCCGGTAGAGGCCCACCAGCAGCGCCGTCGGCTGGAACATCTGGGTGACCAGCACCAGCAGCAGGAACCACTTGCGTCCCTTGAACCGCATCCGAGCCGTGTAGTACGCGGCAGGGAGCGAGACGAGCAGCACCAGCACCGTGGCACCGCCCGAGATCAGCAGCGTCACCTGGAGGTTGTCCCCGAGCGAGGACTCCTTCCAGACGTCGATGAAGTTGGACCAGTGCAGCTTGTCCGGCAGATAGGTGCGGTCGCGCAGCTCGTCGGCGGGCCGCAGCGCCGTGACGATCATCTCCAGATACGGCGCGAGGAAGAGCGCCGCGAGCAGCCAGGCGACGGCGGTGATCACCAGCGTGCGCGGCCGGAAGGTGCGCTTGGGCTTTCGTACGGCGCGCTTGGCGGGACGGGTGGGCCCCTCCTTGACGGGGCCGGATCCGGCGGTCTGTGTTGCGGTCGCCATCAGTCCTCCTCGTTCCACCGGCTGACCTTCAGGAAGATCAGCACGAGCACGACGACCATCACGAAGTTGACCACCGACATCGCCGCGGACTCGCCGATGTCCGTCTCCTTGAGCTTGTACATGAACACCGTGGTCGTCGCGGTGTCGCTGCCCGGGCCGCCCTGCGTCATCGCCCAGATGATCGGGAACGAGTTGAAGACGTTGATCAGGTTGATGACCACACCGACGAGGAAGGCGGGCCGCAGCAGCGGCAGCGTGATGCTGCGGTAGGTCTGCCAGGAGCTCGCGCCGTCGATCCGCGCGGCCTCGTAGACATCCGCCGGGATGGTCTGGAGCCCGGCCAGCAGGGTGTAGGTGGTGAAGGGCAGCGAGACGAAGACCGCCACGAACATCATCCACGGCCAGGCGGTGCCGGCCGAGCCGAGCCAGTCCTTGGACTTGTCGATGACGCCGAGGTCGATCAGCACGGTGTTGAGGACGCCGGCCGTCTGGTTGAGCATCCACTTGAAGCCGATGGCGGTCATCAGGACCGACGCGGCCCAGGGGGCGATCAGCGCCCAGCGGGTGATCCGGCGGCCGGGGAAGTTCTGGTTGAACAGTTGGGCCAGGGCCAGCGAGACGATCATCGTGACGCCGACGACCACGACGGTCCACAGCGCGGTCCAGAGGATGACGTGCCCGAAGTCGGTCTCGTCGAAGAGCTTCTTGTACTTGTCGGTGCCGGCCGAGCCCCGCACGATCCCCGCGATGCTGATGTTCAGGAACGAGGTCCTGATCAGCTCGATGACGGGCCAGACGACGACAGCGAGAATGAGCAGGACGACTGGAGCGATCCAGGGAAGCGGGCCGAGCCGGGCCGGCCCACCGCGAGTGCGGCGAACCGGCGGGGCCTTCAATGACACGGGGTCTCCTTGCATGCGTCTTTCGACGGAGTGACCGAACGTTGTGGTTGGGCCCGTCGTTTCAACCGCCGAACCCTCGCCGTCCTGGTGTCCCGCCGTTGCGGCGGGAAAGCACCTGGAGGCTCCGCCCCAGACCCCGCCGCAGCGGCGCGGCGGGGGTCTCGGGGGCCTTGCCCCCGAACCATTCCCGCCGCAACGGCGGCGCGCCACGACGGCGAGGGTCCGGCGGAATCAGGGACGGGCCGCAACCAATACGTTCGGCTCTTACTTGTTGGCCGCGGCCTCTTCCGCCTTCTTCTGGAGGTCGCCGAGGACCTTCTTCGGGTCCTCCTTGGCCGCCTTGCCGCCGGTCTTCTTGATCTCGGCGGAGACGACGTCCCAGGACGGGTCGCCCAGCGGGTAGAACTTCGCGTTCTCCAGCTCGTCGAAGAAGGGCTTCAGGTCCTCGTGCTTCCCGTTGGACTGCATCGTCTTGAGCGCGTCCTGGGTGACCGGCGGGAAGTTGTACATCTCGTCGAACTTCAGCATCTTCTTCGAGTACACGAAGTCGAGGAAGGTCTTGATCTGCTTCTGCTTGCCGCCGTCCTTGAAGGCCATCATCCAGTCGGCGACGCCGAGCGTGGACTTCAGCGGCCCCTCCTTGCCGGGGATGGCGGTGACGCCGTAGTCGACCTTGCCCTGCTTGGCCATCTGGACCAGGCTCGGGTGGCCGTTGAGCATGCCGACCTTGCCGGCGGCGAAGTCCGCGAAGGCGGTCTTACGGTCGGTGGTGGCCGGGTTGGAGTAGGTCAGCCCGGGCTTGACCAGGTTGTCCTGGAGCCACTCGAAGGTCTCGACGTTCTTCTTGCTGTTGATCGTGTACTTGCCGCTGTTGTCGGTGTAGCCGCCGCCGTTGCCCAGCTCCCACATCATCGTCTCGCCCTGCGCCTCTTCGGGGCCGAGGGGCAGTGCGTAGGGGGTGTCGGCGGCCTTCGAGCTCTTTATCTTCTTCGCCGCGTCGGACAGCTCGTCCCAGGTCTTCGGCGGGTTCTTGATGCCCGCCTCCTTGAAGACCTTCTTGTTGTAGAAGAGCACCCTGGAGGAGGAGACCCACGGGATGCCGTACTGGGTGCCGTCCACCTCGCCGGCCTTGGCGAACGACGGGATGAGGTTCTTCTTCGTCTTGGGCGAGAGTACGTCGTCGGCCTTGTAGAGCAGGTCGTCGGCGACCTTGTCCGCGTAGCCACCGGTCTGGAGCAGGTCCGGAACGTTTCCGCTCTGGATCATCGTCTTGACCTGCTTGTCGATGTCGTTCCAGTTGATGACCTGGACGTCGACCTTGACGTCCTTGTGCTTCTTCTCGAAGTCCTTGGCGACCGAGTCCCAGTAGATCTTGGAGGCGTTGGACTTCTTGTCGCCGTAGTCGGCGGCCACGAGTTTGATGGTGTTCTTGTCCCCGGAGCCACCGCTGTCACCGCCACAGGCTGTGACGCTCAGTGCCATGGCGAGCACTGCGGCACCGGCCGCGACTGCTCTCTTGTTCATGTTGCTCAACCCTTCGACATCGGTGTCGACTTGCTCGCAGGTGGTACGTCACTCCGGGCGCGACCCGGATCCCCCAGGCAACGTCGGGCGAGGAGAGCCCCGACTGCCTGGCGAGGTGATCCCCGTGCCGCTACGGCGCAGAGACTACTCACGGCATATTCCGCCGCACAGGTCTAGGCCACTTTCGTGGCCAACCTGAAATCACTGTCCCGACCGGCCGGTTCGGGGCGGCCTACTTGAGCGCACCGGCAGTCAGTCCGGCCTGTACCTGACGCTGGAAGACGGCGTAGACCACCAGCACCGGGACCATGGCGATGGTCAGCCCCGCGAACAGGGCGCCCCAGTCTCCCGCATAGCCCTGGGAAACCGTCAACGCGGCCAGTCCCTGGGGCAGGACGTAGTTGTTCTCGTCCTCGTTGTTGAGCAGCAGCGGCAGCAGGTACTGGTTCCACTGGCCGAGGAAGTTGAAGATCCCGATGCTCACCAGCCCCGGCTTGGCCATCGGCAGCATGACCTGGAAGAACGTCCGGGTGTGCGAGGCGCCGTCGATCATCGCCGCCTCCTGGACCCCGCTGGGCAGGGTCCGGAAGAAGGAGGTGAGGAAGAAGGTGGTGAACGGCAGCGAGTAGGCGATGTAGGCGATGATCAGGCCCGGGCGGGTGTCCAGCAGGGACATGTTGTCCATGATCGTGAACAGCGGGATCAGCGCCAGGATCACCGGGAACATCATGCCGCCCGCGAACAGCAGGAAGATGAACCTGTTGCCGGGGAAGGTGAACCGGGCAATCACGTACGCGGCCATCGAGCCCAGCAGCATGGTGCCGGTCAGCGAGCCCGCGAGGATGATCAGCGAGTTGAACGCGTACCGGCCGATCTTCGCCTCGGTCCAGGCGTTGGCGAAGTTCTGCCAGTGGATCGAGCTGGGCAGGCCCATCGGGTCGTTGAGGAAGTCCGCCGTGGGCCGAAAGGCCGTCAGCGCCACCCAGACCAGCGGACCGGCCGCCATGACGACCCAGGCGATCAGGAAGGCGTGCGAGAAGACATTCAGCGCGCCGCTCTCCCTGCGCCAGGGGCCCTTGGTCCCGGGCTTGTCCGGAGTGGCCCGGCCGCCGGCGGGCGGCTCGGACGCGGACTGGGACGCGGTGGAGGCAGCCGGCTGGCCGGTGGCGGCGTCGGTGGGCATCGGTTCGGCACTCATCGCTTCGCTTCCCGCTTCTCAGTACTCGATCTGGTCACGGCGCCCGATCCTCATCACGATCAGCGTGAAGATCATGCTCAGTGCGAGGAGCACCACGCCGATGGCCGTGGCGTAGCCGAACTGGCCTTCCCGGAACCGCTCATAGAGGTAGACGGGGGTGACCTTCAGCGCGTGCTTGGGCACCATGATCAGCACGACGGCGAAGGCGTCCAGGGCCTGGATGCCCATATAGATCCAGCCGGTGCGCACGGTGTCCCAGATCAGCGGCAGCGTGACCCGGAAGAACGTGGAGACGCGCCCCGCGCCGTCCAGCAGCGCCGCCTCGTAGATGTCCCTGGGGATGGCGCCCATCGCCGCCGAGAACAGCACCACGTAGAAGCCGACGAAGCTCCAGGCGATCACCGCCATCGTGGCGAACAGCGCCAGCTTGTAGTCGCCGCCCAGCCAGCGCTGTTCGAGACCGTCCAGCCCCACGGCACCCAGCGCCCCGTTCAGCAGACCGCTGCGCGAGCTGTAGACCTGCTGCCAGACGACCGCGATCAGCGCGATGGAGAGCACCTGCGGGAAGAAGTAGACGACCTTGTAGAACGAGGAGCCGAAGACCCCCGAGATGGCCTCTCCCCTGCGGTGCCGTCCACCCGCGGTGATCATGTAGGCGAAGAAGATGCCGAGTGCGAGGGTGATCAGTGGCACGATCACCATCAGCAGCAGACTGCTTTCGAGGGAGTCCCAGAACTTCTGGTCGTTCCACATCTTCACGTAGTTGTCGCCGCCGACGAAGTTCGCCGAGGCGCCGCCCGCCCAGTCCGTGAACGAGTAGTAGATCGCCTGGAGGAACGGGGAGATGACGAAGACCGCGTAGAAGGCCAGCGGCAGCACGAGAAAGCCGACGATGAAACGGTATTTGTCCAGCGTGCGGTATCTGCGGTCGTAGCGGACGCGGTCCGGGGTGAATCGCGGCGGCAGCAGAACCGCCGCGATGAAGGCCAGTTTGTGACCCAGCGGCAGTTTGCGCCACGGGACCATTCGCTGTGTCGTGGGCCCGCTCCTGGCCGGCCGTATGTCTGTCGTCACGCCGCTCCGCTCTCCCCCGCCCCGGGCCGGACGGTCTCCCGGCCCGGGGCTGCCGCTGCCGCTGAAGGTCAGGCTTTCTTGATCTTGTCGACGTCGGGGTCCTTGGCCACCCGGTCGGCGGCCTTCTGCATGGTGTCCATGGCCTGCTTGACCGACATCTCGCCCATCATGAACTTGCCCGCGACGCTGTTGAAATCGTCGTCGAAGAGCTCCGAATACCATTCCTTGAAGAACGGAATGACGACGTTCTTGCCCGCGGCTTTGACGGCCTGCTGCGAGCTCTCCACTCCCGGCGGCAGCTGCATTCCGTCGATGGCGCCCTTGACGGCGGGCATGGAGGAGACCTCACGGAAGAAGTTCCGCGCGGCCTTCTTGCTGTACATCATCCGCATCCACTCCAGGCCGCCCTGCCGGTTGGTGGCCTTCTCCGGGATGATGAAGGGCTCGCCGGGCGGCGCGTAGAGGGTGCCGAACGGCATGGCGTCGCCCTTGTCCAGCGAGGGCGTGGCGCCGACGGCCATCTCGAAGTTCTTCGGCGTGGTGTCCTTCGCCTCGTTCTCCACCCAGGAGCCGTTGGGGATGAAGACGGCCTTGCCCTTGGTCCAGGCGGTCTGCGACTCGATATGGCCCTTCTCGCCGTCGAATCCGAGCAGTACGTACTTCTTGGCCAGCAGTTCCTCGTACGCCTCGAACACCGCCTTGACCGCGTCGCTCTTCCAGGCGTTCGGCTCCAGATAGTCCATGGCCTCGAGCTGCTTCCGGCCGCCGACCTGGCCGAACATCGCGTACATGCTGAAGAACATGTAGCGCGGGTGGCCGCCCGCGTACGTCCAGCCGTGGATGCCCTTCTTCTTCGCCTTCTTGCAGACGTCGAGCATCTCGTCCCAGGTCGTCGGGTAGGCGACCTCCAGCTCCTCGCGGAGCATTCTGCTCGAATACCAGACGCCGTATACGGTCTGCGCGATGTTGAGCTGGTAGCAGGCGTCGCTGCCGAACTGCCCCATCTCGACCACGCCGGGGACGAGGGTGTCGCGCACCTTGACGTCCGGGTCGTCCCAGCTCGGCGCGTCCAACAGCTCGGTCACATCGGTGACCTGTTTGTTCTTGACGAGCTTGGCGATGTTCATGTCGTCGGCGCCGGAGTTGTTGATGACGTCCGGCGGGTCGCCCTTCACCAGCCGCGGCTGCGTCTGAGTGGCTATCTTCTCGGTCTTTTTCTGGTTGACCTTCGCCTTGGGGTACTTCTTCTCGTACATGTCGCTGACGAAGCGCGCGTACTTGTCGTCGTATCCGCCGTTGAAGATATACGTCGCGAGAGCGGCGTCCTCTTTGACGGAGAGCGGATTCTTGGCCGACTTCTTGCCTTTTTCGGCCTTGTTGTCGTCACCGCCGCCCGTGGCGCAGGACGTCAGCGAGCCGAGGGCCGGCACGGCGAGAAGTCCGGCCGCGGTGACCTTGACGACATCGCGACGGTTGACGCTGTTGGTTCCCATGCTCAAGTCCTCGCCTTCTCCAGGACTCAGGCGGTGTACCGGTCTCCCGTCAACTCGCCACCGGCGAAGGGCCCGACACCGCGGGTCAGTTGAAGCTGGGTGGTGCGGATCTTGCGGATGGTGCGCCAGTGATACGGCGCCCGCGCGCGGGTACCGTTCAAGGTGCGGACAGGTATAGTCCACTCTTCGCCACCTGGGCAAGATCGAGAACGGTCCGGACCGCCATCTTTCCCGAGTTGAGACCTGTGCCGATTTCCCCTTCTTCGGAAATCTCCAACTCACTTGACACCAGGGGGCATACGTACGTTACTTGTCGCTGCAAATCACAATCTGACAACGTTGTCGACCCTGTTGAGAGGTCCGCGTGCGCCGCAACCCGCTGCCCCGGTTCGGTCACCATGCCCGGCGGTCCGCGCTCACAGCGATCCTGGCGCTGCTCGTCACCTCCACGGTGCAGGCCGGCAACGCCGCGGCGGCGCCCGACCCCGGCTCGGGCCCGCGGTCCACCCGGTTCGCCTCGTCGTTCGAGCCGGACACGCCACCGCCCGACTGGAGCGACACCGTGGAGACCGGACCGGACGGCAGGCCCCGCGCCGACGGGGTCACCGCCGACGGCAGGCCGGGGCTGGCCACTCGCACCGGCACCGGGCCCGAGTCGTCCCCGACCGCCAAGACCCGCGCGGGCTTCACCGGCACCCACGCGCTGCGCTACGCGGGCGAACACACCGCGCCGGGCCGCGGATACGCGTACAACAAGGTCTTCGACGTCGATGTGACCGTCACCCGCGACACCGTGCTCTCCTACCGGCTCTTCCCCGGGATGACCGGCGACGACCGTTCGTACGCCGCCACTCACGTCGCCGTCGACCTCGCCTTCACCGACGGCAGTTACCTCAGCGAACTGCGCGCCACCGACCAGCACGGCACACGGCTCACCCCGGCCGCGCAGGGTGCCGCCAAGACGCTGTACGTCAACCAGTGGAACAACGTCCAGGCCGCGATCGGCCGCGTCGCCGAGGGCCGGACCGTCGACCGCGTCCTGCTCGGCTACGACGCGCACACCGGCCCGGCGAGCGGCGCCCGCCCCTTCGACGGCTGGCTGGACGATGTACGTATCGCCCCCGACAAGCCGTCCAAGGCCAAGGCGCACCTCTCCGACCACGTCGTCACCACCCGGGGCACCAACTCCAGCGGCAGCTTCTCGCGCGGCAACAACTTTCCCGCCACGGCGTTGCCGCACGGCTTCAACTTCTGGACGCCGGTGACCGATGCGGGCGCCAAGGACTGGCTGTACGAGTACGCGCGGAAGAACAACGCCGAGAACCTGCCGACGCTGCAAGCCTTCAGCGCCGCCCACCAGCCCAGCCCGTGGATGGGCGACCGGCAGACGTTCCAGGTCATGCCGTCGGCCGCGAAGGGCGCCCCGGACGCTTCCCGTACCGCCCGTGCCCTGCCCTTCCGGCACTCCAACGAGACGGCCAGGCCGCACTATTACGGCGTCACGTTCGAGAACCGGCTGCGCGCCGAGATCACTCCGACCGACCACGCCGCGATGATGCGCTTCACCTTCCCCGGCAAGAACGCCGCCCTGCTCTTCGACAACGTCGACGACAACGCCGGGCTCACACTCGACACCGACAAGGGCGTGGTCAGCGGCTGGTCCGAGGTGAAGAGCAAACTATCGACCGGCGCGAGCCGGATGTTCGTGCACGCCGAGTTCGACGCACCCGTCACCGGCGGCAGCAAGCTGTCGGGCGGCGGCAGCAAGGACGCCGCCGGCTATCTGCGCTTCGCCCCCGGCAGCGACCGCACCGTCACCATGCGGATTGCCACCTCACTGATCAGCGTCGACCAGGCGAAGGCCAATCTGCGCGCCGAGATCCCGGCCGACCGCTCCTTCGCGCAGGTGAAGCAGCGGGCGCAGACGCGGTGGGACGAGCTGCTGGACGTCATCGAGGTCGAGGGCGCCACCTCCGACCAGCTCACCACGCTCTACTCCAACCTCTACCGGCTCTACCTCTATCCCAACGCGGGCCACGAGAAGGCCGGCGGGCGGACCCGGTACGCCAGCCCCTTCTCGCCCGCCGAGAAGCCCGATACCCCCACCGAGACCGGGTCGAAGATCGTCGACGGCGAGGTGTACGTCAACAACGGCTTCTGGGACACCTACCGGACCACCTGGCCCGCATATGCGCTGCTGTCACCGAAGCAGGCGGGGAAGATGGCCGACGGCTTCGTGCAGCAGTACAAGGACGGCGGCTGGATCTCGCGCTGGTCCTCGCCCGGCTACGCCGATCTGATGACCGGCACCTCCTCCGATGTCGCCTTCGCGGACGCGTACCTCAAAGGCGTCGACCTGGACGCGGAAGCCGCCTACGACGCCGCCGTCAAGAACGCCACCGTCGCGCCGCCCGACCCGGGCGTTGGCCGCAAGGGCATGACCACCTCCCCCTTCCTCGGCTACACCAGCACCGACACCAAGGAGGGCATGTCCTGGGCGCTGGAGGGCTACCTCAACGACTTCGGCATCGCGAACATGGGCAAGGCGCTGTACGAGAAGACCGGAAAGAAGCGGTACATGGAGGAGTCCGGCTACTTCCGCCAGCGCGCCCGGAACTACGTCCACCTCTTCGACAAGAAGACCGGCTTCTTCCAGGGCCGTACCGCCGACGGCTCCTGGCGGCTGCCGCCCGGTGCGTACGACCCGCGGGTGTGGGGCTACGACTACACCGAGACGAACGGCTGGAACTTCGCCTTCACCGCGCCCCAGGACACCCGCGGCCTGGCCAACCTCTACGGCGGCCGCCCTTCCCTCGGCAAGAAACTGGACCGCTACTTCGCCACTCCGGAGACGGGCGAGGAGAAGTACGCGGGCAGCTACGGCAGCGTCATCCACGAGATGACCGAGGCCCGCGACGTGCGGATGGGCATGTACGGGCACAGCAACCAGCCCTCGCACCACATCGCGTACCTGTACGACGCGGCCGGGCAGCCGTGGAAGACGCAGGCCACCGTCCGCGAGGCACTCTCCCGGCTCTACGTCGGCGGCGAGATCGGCCAGGGCTATCCGGGCGACGAGGACAACGGGGAGATGTCGGCCTGGTACGTCTTCAGCGCGCTGGGCTTCTATCCGCTGGTGATGGGCTCCCCCGAATACGCGGTCGGCTCCCCGCTGTTCACCAAGGCCACCGTCCATCTGGAGGGCGGCCGTGATCTGGTGATCAGGGCGCCGAAGAACAGCGCCAAGAATGTCTACGTCCAGGGGCTGAAGGTCGACGGCAAGCGGTGGCACTCCACCGCGCTGCCGCACGAACTGCTGGCGGACGGCGGCACGCTGGAGTTCGCCATGGGCCCGAAGCCGTCGAAATGGGGCTCCGGCCGCGGCGCGGCGCCGTCGTCCCTGACCAAGGACGGCAAGGTGCCCGCACCCCAGGGTGATGTCACCGAGCCCGGTGACTCCCCACTGCTGGACGACACCTCCGGCACGGCCGCCGAGCTCACCGACGCCCCGGTCACCGTGCGCAAGGGCACCCGCGTCACCTCGTACACCCTCACCTCCGAGGACCGGGGCACGGCGCCCGGCAGCTGGCGGCTGGAGGGCTCCCGCGACGGCAAGCGCTGGCACACGCTGGACCGGCGCACGGATGAGACCTTCCGCTGGGACAAACAGACCCGCGTCTTCGCCCTCCCCCACCCCGGCCGCTACCCCAGCTACCGCCTGGTCCCGACGAAACCGGGAGGTCGGCTCGCGGAGCTCGAACTGCTGGGGAGGGACTGACCATTCAGGCGCGACAGACACTGTGTCGGGCAAGGTACGTACTGCGCGGTCAGGGGACTTGAGCCTCCGGTACGGCTCGTTCCTGCTCGTCGGAGCACCTCGTCGCCTGGAGACCACAGGATGTGCGGAATGCTCGCGCTCTACTTGCGTGCGTCCCTGGAGCCTTCGGTGGATCTCCCGCCTCACCGGGTCATGCACCCCCTACAATCCGTTGCTCGGGGGATGACAAAGGGTGAGCGGTCGCCGCCGAGCCACTGCCGCTGACCGACAACCGACACAGAGCACCAGGGGGGCGAATGACGTTCGATGAGGAGTGGGCGGGTCTCAAGTCCGGAGCCCAGAGGGAGTCCTCTCCCCACATGAGACTCAACGGCTACAACGCGGAGAACCGACAGTCCCCGGATGGCAACTACACCCCAGGTCTCACTGTTCACCAGGACGACCTGGGGGACGTGGGTAAAGACGCCTACAAACTGCACCGCCAGCTCCAGAAGTGCGCCGACATTGACGGCAAGGGGCTCGACGGCTCTGGTCACAGCACCACTGACCGAGCTGCGCGAGAACTCGACCAGCATGACTTCCGGATGGGGAAGGCACTGCGCACGGTGGTGAAAATGTGGGACACGCAGCGCAGGACACTGCAACAGGGCTGCGCGCGCATCTCCAACCACCTGGATTACACCAAGGCGACGCACGCCAGGGAGGACGCGGATATCGCCGCCTCCATGAAGTCACCAGACGGGAAACCGACTTCCACCTCGGCGATCTACAAATGGATCAAGTAAGGGATCACCATGGCTCGACTCACCTGGCGGAGCGTCTACCAGGTCGACCTCGGTCCCTTGAAGTCGGCGATCGCCCAATGGGACACCATGGTCGGCAAGCTGGACGACGCGGCCACCGAAGCACACAGTGGCATGCTCAAGAAGGCGAACAAGGCCCGATGGGCCGGCGTGAACGCGGATGTGACTCGCCCCTTTGTCAAGGCAATCGCGGATGAGGTCACAGACGCCCACACCCAAGCCAGGGACCTCCACAAGGAGTTGAGCGCCGCATACGACGCACTGAAGTCCGTCCAGGACGAGTTGCAGACAAAAGTCGATGCCGCGCGACGCAAGGGCATTGAGATCTCGGATGGCAAGGATGGGCAGATTCTCTGCAAGTATCCGCCACAGCCCGGCCACCAGAACGAGGTTGTCTCGGAGGAGAGACGCAAGGAGCTCAAGATTCTCGGGGAAGAACTGGCGGACCTGGTCGCTCGGGCAGACAGCCGGGACTCCTACACAGCGGGCATTCTCGCCCAGATCCACGGCAACGATCCCCACAACTTCGCGAAGAACGGACCGATCGACAAATACAAGGCCAAGCAGGCTTTGACCATTGCCAAGAAGGGTACCGAGGCGAGCAACAAGGAGATCCGCGAACTGGCGGAGCTCCTTAAATACAACAAGGACAACCCGACCTTCAGTCACACCTTTTTCAAGGGACTCGGGGGCCCGAAGGAGACGCTCGAATACTACGCCAGAATGTCCATCGACGGCACGGGGGATCCAGGGAAGTCCCGCCTCAACGCCGTACAGGACCTCCAGCGGTACCTGGGACCGACTCTCGCCACTGCGACGGACCCCGACCACAAGGGTTATCTGAACTGGGGGCCTGAGTTCCGACGTCTCGGCGCGAAGGACATCCACATCGACGGGCTCAGCTTCAAACCCAAGGGCTATCAGCTCCTCGGAGGAATCCTTCGTTACGGAAACTACGACAAGAAGTTCCTCACCCCCATCGCCGAGCACGTGGTGCAACTTCAGCACGACCACCCCAAGGGCTACTGGAACAGCCCTTCCGGCCCCGACATGCAGTTCGGGCTCGACCCGAACGGGAAGA
Organism: Streptomyces sp. CA-250714; assembly: GCF_050936705.1. Lineage (NCBI taxonomy): Bacteria > Bacillati > Actinomycetota > Actinomycetes > Kitasatosporales > Streptomycetaceae > Streptomyces > Streptomyces sp. CA-250714. The sequence goes on from NZ_JBNJMI010000001.1 coordinate 1,942,724, forward strand.
AGAACTCCGGATACGATCCCGTGACCAGCGTGTTGGAAGCACTTGGGCACAGCCCTGAGGCTTCCGAGGCGTTCTTCTCGAAGGACCCCAGCGATGAGCCAGTCGATGGTTACGACGAAAACGGGAAGATCGACCCGGGGAAAACCATCGACTACAGCTACCTGAGTGAGCTGACCAGCAAGGATTACCACTGGAACAATGACGGTGCCTCCCCTGTCCGAGGTGAACGGGTGCTGGGCGGCAAGGACGCCCTGGGACATGCGCTTGAGTCCGCCACCATCGGCACTCCGTACGACCGCCCCGGGCAGGCCGCACCGGAACATACACCAGCGCGGGCAGACATCGTGCGCAGGATTACCGAGGCCGTGGATGATAACCACGATTTCGTTTCCCGAGACATCAGCGACAGCATGGGTAAAATCTCGGCAGAATACATGCCCGAGATCAATCAGGCGATGGCAGCAGGAAGCAAACGGAGCAACGAGGGACTGTTCCTGGTTGAACATTCGGTTCCCCTGAAGCAAGAAGCCACCGCTCGTTTTCTTGATGCTGTCGGACGTCACCCTGAAGGACACGCAGAAGCCACCTTGGGCGCACAGAGATACCAGGCTGAGCTGATGCGCGAAGTGGTGCACCACCCCGACAAGTTCGACGGGCAATCAGCCGCGAACATCCGAGGAATCGCCTACAACGGTGGCACCCTCGAAGGAATACTCGGCTCGGCTCGACACGACGCTATTCAGGTCGATGGGGAGGCGACCGAAAAGGAGTTCAACGAAGCGGTTGAAAAGCGCGGGGAATGGGCTAAACAAGCTATCGGCGTGCCGCTGGGAGCAGCGGCCGAAAGATTCCCTGTCGTCGGCGAGGTGATCACCGGTGCCACGGAAGGAGTAGTCGACTCCGTGGTGGAAAGCCACAAGAAGAACACTTTGGAACAGGATGCGGCCAGCGGGGCAGCCGTGTCCTTCGATACACGGCAAGAGGCAGAGCGGTGGGGCCAGCAGGCTGTACGAGAAGCGGGATATCCACCAGGAGTGGATCAGGCAACCTTCAGCAGGGGCATTGCGCGAGACGTTACCGAAGGATACGACCACGGTGAAAAGATCAGGGAAAATGCCTTCGATAATAAGGCGCGACGCTCTTCGGACTGAAGCGGCGAGCTCACTGAAGATAGCCACCGCTGCTCTGCTGGCTCTGGCGCTCGTGTCCGGGTGCGGTGAACCGGAGCGGGAATACCAGGTGCCCAGCAGTCTATGCGGCACAAAGGTGGATCCGGAGAAGGTCGAGCCCTTCCTGCCAGGCGGAAAGGAGGTCAGCGAGAAGGACTCGCCAGGTCCAACAGATAAGGTCGGCCTCGACTGCAGATTGAGCGTGGACGGCGAAGAGGAGTTGGAGATCAGCGGGTCGTGGGTGCTGCGGAAGGACTTGAAGATTCGCGGCTACGATATCAACGACCCCACTCGCCTCAAAGGTGGGAAGCACATCGTCGGGGAAAGGGCAGCAGCATCTCATTTCCCGTGTCTCAACCCGAAGGCGCGCCTCGGCACGCGGACTCCCCCCGGCGAGAAGCACAAGACGGTACCGGCCGACACCTACCTGATCGAGGTCGAAGCGCGGCACGAGCCCGAAGACCCGGAAGAGAGCAAGAAGGCCATGAAGCGCTTTATCGTTCCCTTCTCCGAGGCGGTGAAGAAGCAGCTTCCGTGTCAGGCCCCAAAGTAGACGGAACGACGGGCCGCGCCCCTTGCGGGGTGCGGCCCGTCGTGGTGTGAGCGGTGGCGCCAGGTGTCAGTCGCGGATGAGCGAGCGCAGGACGTACTGGAGGATGCCGCCGTTGCGGTAGTAGTCGGCCTCGCCGGGGGTGTCGATGCGGACGACCGCGTCGAACTCAACGCCGCTGTCGGTGCTGACCTTCACCGTGGCCGGGGTGTCACCGTCGTTCAGTGCGGTGATGCCGGTGATGGTGAAGGCCTCCTCGCCGGTCAGCCCCAGGGAGTCGGCCGAGGCGCCCTCCGGGAACTGGAGCGGGAGGACGCCCATGCCGATCAGGTTCGAGCGGTGGATGCGCTCGTACGACTCGGCGATGACGGCGCGCACGCCCAGCAGCGCGGTGCCCTTGGCCGCCCAGTCGCGGGAGGAGCCGGAGCCGTACTCCTTGCCCGCGAGGATGACCAGCGGGGTGCCCTGCGCCTGGTAGTTCTGCGAGGCGTCGTAGATGAAGGAGACCGGGCCGCCTTCCTGGGTGAAGTCCCGGGTGAAGCCGCCCTCGGTGCCCGGCGCGATCTGGTTGCGCAGCCGGATGTTGGCGAAGGTGCCGCGGATCATGACCTCGTGGTTGCCGCGGCGGGAGCCGTAGCTGTTGAAGTCGCGGCGCTCGACACCGTGCTCGGTCAGGTACTTGCCGGCCGGGGTGTCGGCCTTGATCGCACCGGCCGGGGAGATGTGGTCGGTGGTGACCGAGTCGCCCAGCTTGGCCAGTACGCGGGCGCCGGAGATGTCCTCGACCGGGGCCGGGTCCATGCCCATCCCCTCGAAGTACGGGGGCTTGCGCACGTAGGTGGACCGCGGGTCCCACTCGAAGGTGTTGCCGGTGGGAACCGGCAGCGCCTGCCACTGGGCGTCACCGGCGAAGACGTCGGCGTAGTCCTTGGTGAACATCTCCTGGCCGATGCAGGAGGCGACGACCTCTTCGATCTCCTGCTCGGACGGCCACAGGTCGGACAGGTGGACCGGGTTGCCGTCCTGGTCGGTGCCGAGCGCGTCGGTGGTGATGTCGACCTTCATCGAGCCGGCGAGGGCGTAGGCGACCACCAGCGGCGGGGACGCCAGGTAGTTCATCTTGACGTCCGGGTTGATCCGGCCCTCGAAGTTGCGGTTGCCGGACAGCACGGAGACGACGGCCAGGTCGTTGTCGTTGACGGCCTTGGAGACCTCCTCCGGCAGCGGCCCGGAGTTGCCGATGCAGGTGGTGCAGCCGTAGCCGACGAGGTTGAAGCCCAGCTTGTCCAGGTAGGGGGTGAGCCCTGCCCGGTCGTAGTAGTCCATGACGACCTGGGAGCCGGGGGCCAGGGTGGTCTTGACCCAGGGCTTGCGGGTCAGGCCCTTCTCCACCGCCTTCTTGGCCAGCAGCGCGGCGCCGACCATGACGTACGGGTTGGAGGTGTTGGTGCAGGAGGTGATGGCGGCGACGGCGACGGCACCGTGGTCGATCTCGTAGGTAGCACCGTCAGGCCCTGTGACCTGGACCGGCTTGCTGGGCACGCCGTTGGAGACGGCCGGTGCGTCGGAGGCCGGGAAGGACTCCTTGCCCGCCTCGTCGGTGTCGGCCTCGGAGACGTAGTTGACGACGTCCTCGCCGAACTTGTGCGCGGCGTCGGCGAGCGCGATGCGGTCCTGCGGGCGCTTCGGACCGGCGATCGAGGGGACGACGGTGGCCAGGTCCAGCTCCAGGTACTCGCTGTACTCGGGCTCCTGGGCCGGGTCGTGCCACAGGCCCTGTTCCTTGGCGTACGACTCGACCAGCGCGAGCTGCTCGGCGCTGCGGCCGGTCAGCTTGAGGTAGTTGATGGTCTCCTCATCGATCGGGAAGATCGCCGCGGTGGAGCCGAACTCCGGCGACATGTTGCCGATCGTGGCGCGGTTGGCCAGCGGCACGGCGCCGACGCCCTCACCGTAGAACTCCACGAACTTGCCGACGACGCCATGCTTGCGCAGCATCTCGGTGATGGTGAGCACCAGGTCGGTGGCGGTGGTGCCGGTGGGCAGTTCGCCGGTGAGCTTGAAGCCGACGACCCGCGGGATGAGCATCGAGACGGGCTGGCCCAGCATCGCGGCCTCCGCCTCGATGCCGCCGACGCCCCAGCCCAGGACGCCGAGGCCGTTGACCATGGTGGTGTGCGAGTCGGTGCCGACCAGGGTGTCGGGGTAGGCCTGCCCGTTCCGGACCATGACGGTACGGGCCAGGTGCTCGATGTTGACCTGGTGCACGATGCCGGTGCCGGGCGGGACGACCTTGAACTCGTCGAAGGCGGTCTGGCCCCAGCGCAGGAACTGGTAGCGCTCGCGGTTGCGGCCGTACTCCAGCTCGACGTTCTTCTTGAACGCGTCCGAGGTGCCGAAGGTGTCGGCGATGACGGAGTGGTCGATGACCAGCTCGGCCGGGGCGAGCGGGTTGATGCGGTCGGCGTCGCCGCCCAGCTCCTTGACGGCCTCACGCATGGTCGCCAGGTCCACGACGCAGGGCACGCCGGTGAAGTCCTGCATGATCACCCGGGCCGGGGTGAACTGGATCTCCTCGCTCGGCTTCGCGTTGGGATCCCAGTTGCCGAGCGCGCGGATGTGGTCGGCGGTGATGTTCGCGCCGTCTTCGGTGCGGAGCAGATTCTCCAGCAGGACCTTCAGGCTGTACGGGAGCCGGGCGGAACCCTCTACTTTGTCCAGCTTGAAGATTTCGTACGACTCGTCGCCCACCTGCAGCGTGCTGCGGGCGTCGAAGCTGTTCGCCGACACGACAGTCTCCTTCAGTGCCTTGAGTGCATCGGCCGCCGGTGCGCTATGGTGAGCGGGACAATCAAGTTAGGTAAGCCTTACCAATCCTTACCAACCCGTTCTCGCCCTGCGACAGCGACCGCGACGTATGCCGTCGCCAGTTATCTCGATGTCGAGATAACTCTAGTACACGACCGCCCGGCGGTCATGCGCTGCCCCCGGGTGCCCGATGCGCGGTGCGCCGACACGGCACGCCGGGGTACGCGCGTGTGCGCGGATGCGGGCCGCCGGGGCGTGGGGGTGCGCCGACGGCGGGCGGCGGGCACGCGGGTGCGCCGACGCCGGGCGGCGGGGTACGCGCGGATGCGTGCCGCCGGGACGTGGGGGTGTGGCGACGGCGGCTGGCGGGTACGCGGGTGTGCCGACGCCGGCTGGCGGGGTGCGCGGGGGTGTGCCGACACCGACCGGTTGGTACGCGTCGCTGCGGGCTCCGCGCGCCGGGCGCCGGGCGGCCCGTACGCCCGCTGCCCCGGATCCGGCGTGTGCGCAAGTTGACTGGGGCATTCGGGCGGTTGCTCAGGGGTCACACGCGCCTCAGGACCCCCGAGTGCGTGACTATCTCAAATCTGAGATACGGTTTTCTCCATGACCGACGACTACCTCGCACGTATCGGCCAGTTGATCCGCGATGCCCGTCAGCACCGGGGCTGGACGCAGTCCCAACTCGCGGAAGCGCTCGGAACCAGCCAGAGCGCCGTCAACAGGATCGAGCGCGGGAACCAGAACATCAGCCTTGAGATGATTGCCCGTATCTCCGAGGCGTTGGACAGCGAGATCGTGTCGCTGGGCTACTCGGGCCCGATGCACCTGCGCGTGGTGGGCGGTCGGCAGCTGTCCGGCAGCATCGACGTCAAGACGAGCAAGAACGCGTGCGTGGCACTGCTGTGCGCCTCGCTGCTCAACTCCGGCCGTACCGTGCTGCGTCGGGTCGCCCGCATCGAGGAGGTCTACCGGATCCTGGAGGTCCTCTCCTCCATCGGGGTACGCACCCGGTGGATCAACGGCGGCGCCGACCTGGAGATCGTGCCGCCCGCCGAACTGGATCTGGACTCCATCGACGAGGAGGCGGCACGCCGGACTCGGAGCATCATCATGTTCCTCGGCCCGCTGCTGCACCGGATGGAGCGCTTCCGCATCCCGTACGCGGGCGGCTGCGACCTGGGCACCCGCACGGTCGAACCGCATATGAGCGCGCTGCGCCACTTCGGCCTGGCGGTCACCGCGACCGAGGGCATCTACCACGCCGAGGTGGAGACGGGCGTCGCCCCCAAGCGGCCGATCGTGCTGACCGAGCGCGGGGACACCGTCACCGAGAACGCGCTGCTGGCCGCCGCCCGGCACGACGGTGTCACGGTCATCCGCAACGCCTCGTCCAACTACATGGTCCAGGACCTGTGCTTCTTCCTGGAGCAGCTGGGCGTACGGGTCGAGGGCATCGGCTCGACGACGCTGACGGTGCACGGCGTGCCCGTCATCGACACGGACGTGGACTACTCGCCCTCCGAGGACCCGGTCGAGGCGATGAGCCTGGTCGCCGCCGCTGTCGTCACCGAGTCGGAGCTGACGGTGCGCCGGGTGCCGGCCGAGTTCATGGAGATCGAGCTGGCGGTGCTGGAGGAGATGGGCCTCGACTTCGACCGCAGCGCGGAGTACGCGGCCGACAACGGGCGCACCCGGCTGACGGATCTGACTGTGCGGCCCTCCAAGCTGGAGGCGCCCATCGACAAGATCCACCCGATGCCGTTCCCCGGCCTGAACATCGACAACGTCCCGTTCTTCGCCGCGATCGCCGCCTCGGCGCAGGGCAAGACCCTCATCCACGACTGGGTCTACGACAACCGCGCCATCTACCTCACCGACCTCAACCGGCTCGGCGGCAGGCTCCAGCTGCTCGACCCGCACCGGGTACTCGTCGAGGGCCCCACGCGCTGGCGGGCCGCCGAGATGATGTGCCCTCCGGCGCTGCGCCCGGCCGTCGTGGTGCTGCTGGCCATGCTCGCGGCGGAGGGCACCTCCGTACTGCGGAACGTTTACGTCATCAACCGCGGCTACGAGGATCTCGCCGAGCGCCTCAACGAAGTCGGCGCCCAGATCGAGACGTTCCGGGACATCTGACCGCAGACATTCATCACCCGGGCACACCGGCGCGCTCCTCCCCTGCAGCAGGGGCGGAGCGCGCCGACACGATCCTCCGCGTCAGCCCTTTCAGCCCTTGAGGGCGGCCATGCCGCGCTGGACGTCCTCCAGGTTCATCACGGGCGTCATCTCCAGCTCGGCGCCCATCTGGGTGAAGAACGGTTCGGCCGTGGGCGGGATCTGCGACGGGTCCGCCAGGTCGAAGACCAGCAGACAGCACCGGCGTCCCCGCTCGGGGTGGAAGTACGCGGCCTCGGGCTGAAGTTGCTGGATGATGGAGTTGAGTACATCCCCCATCCGGCCGCTCTCGATCAGCTCGTTGCCCTTGTCCGTGTCCAGCCTGGCCTTCAGCAGCATGCGCATCGTGCGTTCTCCTCGCGGGTGGGGGATCCGGAACACCGGTGCTCCCACCGTCTCCCGCAGGTGATCGCGGCGCCACAGGACGGCGACCAAGGGGGTGACCGGCGGCCGCCTCAAGGCCCGGGCGGTGCCGAGGGCATTTCCGGGCCTTCCGGGCCGGGGGCCAGGGAAGGGTCGTACGGCGTCAGGTCGAGCCCCGGCTCGCGGCCGAGGGCGAGGCGGGCGGCGACCGCTCCCGCGTACGGACCGGCCGTCAGGCCTTCGGCACCGAGCCCGTTCGCGACGACCAGGCCCTCGAGGGCGGGGACGGTGCCCAGCAGCGGCCGGCCGTGCGGGCTCACCGGGCGGAAGCCGACCCTGGTCTCCAGATGAGTGGCCGAAGCGAGGCCGGGTGCCACCGCGAGGGCGTGGTCCAGGACTTCGGCGAGGCCGGCCGCCGTCACCCGGTGGTCGAAGCCGCTGCCCTGCTCGCGGGTGGCGCCGACGACGACGCGGGAGTCGTCGAAGGTGAGCAGATAGTGGCCGGTGCCCGGGAGGACGACCGGCCAGTGCGCGGTGTCGGAGCCGGGCAGCCGCAGGTGCACGATCTGGCCGCGCTGCGGTACGACATCGAGGCGCACCCCGGCAGGTCCGAGCAGCCCCGGCGACCAGGCGCCGGCCGCGGCCACCACGGCATCGGCCCCGATCAGTTCGCCGGCCACCCGCACACCGCGCACCCGGCCGCCGCGGGCCTCGATGCTCGCCGTACCGCCGACCGTGCGCAGCCCGCGCCGTTCGGCTGCCGCGACGAGGGCCGCGCGCATCCGGCGGCCGTCCAGCCGGGCGGCTCCGGCCAGGTGCAGGGCCGTGCCCTGGAAGCCGCCGCTCCCGTTGCCGAGGGCCGGGAACAGCCGCCGGGCCTCGGCAGCGTCGACGGTGGTGACCCGGCCCGCGTGCGGATCGGCCGCGGCACGCGCTGTCACCCGGGCCTTCAGCTGCTCGGCGCTCGCCTCGTCCGGCGGGAGCAGCAGGAGGGCGCCCACCTTGCGGTAGCCGACCTCGTGCGCACCGTCCTCGGCGAGGGCCGCCAGCAGTTCCGGGTAGTGCCCGGCGCCGGCGGCGGCGAGCGGGTGGGCTGTCGCCCCGGACCAGGGGCAGATGATGCCCGCGCCGGCAGCGGTGGCGCGGCCCTCGTGCGCGGCGTCGACCAGGATGGCCTCGGCACCCGCACGCACCAGTTCGTACGCCGCGGCGGCGCCGACGATTCCGGCGCCTACGACGACAATCCGCACGCTGCCTCCTCGACTCGCCGCGCCAACATCAAAGGTACGCCGCGCCGCCCTTGTTGGCGCCCCTGCGCGAGGTGCCGCCGGAGACGTCGCGAGCGCTGAGGGGGTGCCCCTGGCCGTCGTCCGGGGGCTGCGGCTTGCGTTGTGGCTTGTCGCGCAGTTCCCCGCGCCCCTGACGGGGCGCGTGCTCCCCGGACAGCTACGGCAGCACCGCGATGCCGTCCAGCTCGACCATGGCTGCCTCGTCCCAGAGACGGACGGCTCCCACGACCGCCATCGCGGGGTAGTCCCTCCCCGCCAACTCACGCCAAATGCGGCCGAGTTCCGGCGCATGTGCGCGGTAGCCACGCACGTCGGTCGTATAGACGGTGACCCGGGCCAGTTGGGACGGGTCACCGCCGCACTCGGCGAGGGCGGTCAGCAGGTTGGTGAGGGCCGTGCGGAACTGGCCGGGGAGGGTGTGGGCGGCGATCCGGCCGACGCTGTCCAGTGCCGTCTGGCCCGCGAGGAAGACCAGCCGGGAGCCGGTGGCCGTCACCGCGTGCGAGAAGCCGCGCGGCGGGGAGAGGTGGGCGGGGTTGACCCGGCGCAGGGCGCTCTCCGCGGGGGGTTCGGGACTCGTGCTCATGAGTGCGGCTCCCGGTACAGCTCCTTGGCGATCAGGGAGCGCTGCACCTCGCTGGCGCCCTCGTAGATACGGGGTGCCCGCACCTCGCGGTAGAGGCGTTCGAGGAGGTGGCCGCGCTGGAGGGCGGCGGCTCCGTGGATCTGGACGGCGGCGTCGACGACGTACTGCGCGGTCTCGGTCGCCAGCAGCTTGGCCATGGCGGCACGCCGCACCACATCGCCGCCGCCGGCCCCGTCGCTGCCGCCCCGAGCCCCATCGCCGCCCCGGGACCCGTCGCCGCCCCGAGCCCCCTCACCGGCCCCGCCACCACTGTCGTACGCGCACGCCGCCGCGTACACCAGCAGCCGCGCCGCCTCCGTGCGGGTCGCCATTTCCGCCAACTGGTGTGCGACGGACTGCAGATCGCGCAGGACGCCGCCGAACGCGGGCCGCTGATCGGCGTGCGTGAGCGAGGCGTCCAGTGCGGCCTGTGCCATGCCGACGGCGAAAGCGCCCACGCTGGGCCGGAAGAGGTTGAGGGTGCGCATGGCCACCCGGAAGCCGCCGCCCGGCTCGCCGAGGAGATCAGCCCGGGTGACGGGCACACCGTCGAAGGCGAGGGTGCCGAGCGCGTGCGGCGCGAGCATGTCGAGCGGCTCGCCGGTCAGCCCGGGACGGTCGGCGGGAATGAGGAACGCGGTCACTCCGCGGGAGCCGGGTGCCTCACCGGTGCGGGCGAAGACGGTGTAGAAGTCGGCCCAGGGCGCGTTGGAGATCCACGTCTTGGTACCGGTCAGCCGCCAGCCGTCCGGGCTGCCGCTGCCGCCGTCCGGTTCGGCCCGGAGCTTCAGCGCGGCGGCGTCGCTGCCCGCGTCCGGCTCGCTCAGCGCGAAAGCCGGCACGGCCCGCCCCGCGGCCACGTCCGGCAACCAGCGGGCCCGTTGCGTGTCCGTCCCGGCGTCGGCGACGGGCCCGGCGCCGAGTCCCTGGAGGGCGAGGGCGGTCTCGGCCTCCGGGCAGGAGTAGGCGAGCGACTCGCGCAGCAGGCACAGATCGAGCGCGCTGACGCGGCGCCACGGTGCCGCGCCGGGCACCACCCGGGCCAGCAGCCCGAGTTCGCCGAGCTCGCGGAGCAGTGGCCGGTCGACCCGTCCCGCCTCGCCCCCTGCGGCCATCGGTGCGAGCCGTTCGGCGCCCAGCGCACGCAGCCGGGCGCACCACGCGCGCTGTTCGGGAGTGAGCGCGAACGAGGACGTCGGTGGCGGGGTGGTGGTCATGGCGGCTCCCCTCGGCCGTGGCCCGGTGCGGCCCACACACGCGGACCGCCACCCTCTTGTCTATCGCGTACTGTTGACTGCCGTCACCAAGGCGTTACGCTCTACGCCACTCGCCGCACCACATCGCCGGCAGCCCAGCGCCTGCCGGCCGGCGTTCGGAAGGCCGCCCGCGAGGGGGTAGACCGGTCATGATTCCGACTCCGTCCGCGCACGTCGACACCTTCGCACGGGACCATCTGCCGCCGCCGGACCAGTGGCCGGTGCTGCTGCTGGACGACCCGGCACTGGACTATCCCGCGCACCTCAACTGCGGCGCCGAACTGCTGGACCGGACCATCGAGCGGCTGGGCGCCGACCGGCCCGTCTTCCACTCCGGCGGGCTGACCGCACCCGGACGGGAGACGCCCGACGGGGAGCGACCCGCGGCCCCCGCGCCACGGCGCACCTGGTCGTACGGCGAACTGCGAAGCACCGTCGACCGGCTGGCGCACGTACTGACCGACGAGATGGGTGTGGTGCCGGGCAACCGGGTGCTGCTGCGTGGGCCGACCAGTCCTGAGCTGGCCGCCTGCTGGCTGGCGGTGATGAAGGCGGGCGCCGTGGCGGTGACGGTGCTCGCGGCGCACCGGGCGGGCGAGCTGGCCACCATCTGCCGACTGGCCCGGATCTCCCACGCGCTGTGCGACGCGCGGGCGGCCGACGAGCTGGCCAGGGCAGCGATACCTGGCCTGCGCACCGGGCTGTTCGACGTCGGGGGCGGACCACAGGTCACCTCCGGGGCCACCCACACCCGGCCGGAGGCCGGAGGAGACCAGGACGACATACTGCGGCTGGCCGCCACCAAGCCGGACCGGTTCGAGGCGGTCGCCACGGCGGCAGATGATGTGGCACTGATCGCCTTCACCTCCGGCACCACAGGCAAGCCCAAGGGCTGTGCCCACTTCCACCGGGATGTGCTGGCCATCGCGGACACGTTCGCCGCGAGGGTGCTGCGTCCGCACGCCGACGACGTGTTCGCGGGCACTCCGGCGCTGGGCTTCACCTTCGGGCTGGGCGGGCTGGTGGTGTTCCCGCTGCGGGTGGGTGCCTCGGCGCTTCTGGAGCAGTGGAGCGGCGCGGCCGGGACGTTGGAGGCGATCGCGGCGCACCGGGTCTCGGTGCTGTTCACGGCGCCGACCGCCTACCGGGCGATGCTGGCCCTGCTGGGGAACCCCGGCCCCGCCCCGTACGATCTGTCGTCGCTGCGCCGCTGTGTCTCGGCCGGCGAGCATCTGCCCGCCGCCACCTGGGAGTCCTGGTACGCGCGTACGGGGCTGCGGATCATCGACGGGATCGGCGCCACCGAGCTGCTGCACATCTTCATCTCCGCCGCCGACGAGGCGATCCGGCCCGGCCGTACCGGAGTTCCGGTCCCCGGCTACCGGGCGCGAATCGTCACCCAGGACGCGGAGGGGGCGCTGGTGCCGGTGCCGGACGGCACCCCGGGGCTGCTGGCCGTGCGCGGCCCGGTCGGCTGCCGCTATCTGGCCGACGAGCGGCAACGCAGCTACGTACGCGACGGGTGGAACCTCACCGGCGACACCTATGTACGCGACACGGAGGGCTACTTCCGCTTCGTCGCACGCGCCGACGACATGATCATCTCGGCCGGCTACAACATCTCGGGACCCGAGGTCGAGGAGGTGCTGCTGCGTCACCCGGACGTGTGCGAGGTCGCCGTAGTGGGCGCTCCCGACGAGCACCGGGGGCAGTTGGTGGTCGCGCATGTGGTTCCCGCCCCCGGTGTGCCGTCCGACAGCGGTACGGCCGAGCGGCTGCGACGGTTCGCCAAGGCGGAACTGGCCCCGTACAAGTGCCCGCGCCGGTTCGTCTTCACCACCGCGCTGCCGCGTACGCCCACCGGGAAGCTCCAGCGCTACCGGCTGCGGGAGCAGCGGCCGGAGCGGGAGCCGGGCGGCGGGGCGAGCGGGCAGCAGCCCTAGAGTTGCAGCGTGGTTCAGAACGTGTTTCCGCAGCTCGGCGAGGCCGCACCGGCCCCCGGAGCCGCCCAGCCCCCAGGAGCACCCCAGCTCCGCAAGCCCTCGCCCGGCTCCCTCATCCTCACCTTCTACGGCGCCTACGGGCGCGAGCTGGAGAGCGAGGGCAGCGTGGCAGGCACCGTGCCGGTCGCCGTGCTCATCCGGCTGCTCGGCACCATGGGCGTCGACGCGCCGTCGGTCCGCTCGGCGGTGTCCCGGCTCAAGCGGCGCGGGCTGCTGACGGCGGACAAGCCGGGCAGCAAGTCGGCCGGGTACCGCCCCTCACCGGATGCCGCGCAGCTCCTCGCCGACGGCGACCGCCGCATCTACAGCCGCCCCGAGCCGGACGGCAACTGGCTGCTCGCCGTCTTCTCCGTTCCGGAGAGCGAACGCGACCGGCGGCATGTGCTGCGCTCCCGGCTGGCCCGGCTCGGATTCGGCAACGCCGCACCTGGGGTGTGGATCGCGCCCTCGCATCTGGAGGAGGAGACGCGGCACGCGCTCGACCGGCTGGAACTGGCGCCGTACGTCGATCTGTTCCTCGGCAGTCACACCGGTTTCACCCCGACCGCGGAGGCCGTGGCGCGCTGGTGGGATCTGGAGTCCGTCGCGGAGGGCCACCGGGCCTTCCTCGCGGAGCACGAGCCGGTTCTGCGCCGCTGGTCGCGGCGGAGCAGGGTGCCCGCGCAGGCGGCGTATCGCGACTATCTGTTCGCGCTGGATGCCTGGCGGCGGCTGCCGTATGCGGATCCGGGGTTGCCGTCGGCGTTGCTGCCCCGGCGGTGGCCGGGGCAGCGCTCGGCGGAGGTGTTCTTTGCGCTGCACGAGATGTTGCGTGACGCGGGGTACGCGTATGTACGCGAGGTGTACGGGGAGGGGCTCCCTCGCTGAGGGGGTGCCCCACCCTCCGGTATTCCGGTGAGGGGGTGCCCCTGGCCGTCGCTCGCGGGCTGCCCGTCCGTTGTGGCTGGTCGCGCCGTTCCCCGCGCCCCTTCGGGGTGCGTCCCCCTCAGCTGCTGTGCCGGTCCGATGGGGGTGGTGGTTCGTCCCACCAGTGGTCGTCGGGTTCCCGGCGGTTGCCGACGATCACGGCGAGGGGCGGGAGGACCATGGCGACGACGCACATCCCGATGGCGGCGGGGACCGACCACAGCCGCACGAACGCCCAAGCGCTGATGAACAGCACCAGGCAGATGGCCATCAGCGTGAAATAGCGCCGCCGCCTCCGTGCGTACATATCTCCACCGTACGGCGGCGGCCCGGGCCCGTCAGTCGGAGCGTCCGGTGAAGCGCAGGGCCAGTTTCTCCAGCGCGTCCGCGGTGGACTCCGGGTCGGTGAGCGGGCTCAGATGGTGCGAGGTGCGCCGCAGCACGCGGTGGCCGATGGCCTCGGCACGTATCGCGGTCTCCTCGTAGCCGGGGCTCAGCCGCAGATAGGCCGTCCTGGCATGGTCCGGGTCCAGCGCTGCGTCCGGCGCAGGCTCCTCGAAGTAGGCGAGGGGCAGTCGTGGGATGCCCGCGCGGAACCGCTCGCGCAGCGCCGGGTCGGGCAGCTCCTCGATCAGTACCTGCTCGGGAAACCAGGCGTCCCAGGGCGGCAGCGCACCGTCCTGGGCCAGTTCGCGCAGCTGCTCGGCGAGCTGGGGTGGGGCCGCCGCCAGCCAGCTCTGCCCGGGGTGCGGCCACTGCGCGTCCGCGTAGACCGTGCCGACGACAGTGCGCGGCGAATGCTGCCCCCGGGTGAGGCGCTCGCGGAGCGCGGGCAGCAGCGGGCCGGCGCCGCTGTGGCCCACCAGCACGACCGGAAGGGCGGTGGCTTCGTCGGAGGGCGCGGCCGGCCGGCCGGCGGCGGCGTCCAGCAGCTTCGGGTAGTACGGGCCTTCGCCGTCGAAGACACCGGTGAGGGAGGGAACGCTGACCGTGCGGCCTCGTGCGCGCAGCGCGTCGGCGACCGGCTGCCAGACGAGGTCTCCGGTCAGCGGACTGTGGACCAGCACCAGTTCGGCCTGGTTCAGAGCGGGCACATTGATCCCCTTTCCGGCTCTCGGCGGTGTCCGCGCTGGCTCGCCCGTTCGCCCCCCGGGGAGCCTTCCACCCGGAGGCCGGGGATCGCGAACGAGACCGCTCAGCCTAGACCCGCGCCGGGCCCCACGACCTGGGGATCACTACATACCATACGGTATGTGTCACGGTGTCAGAGTGCCAGCCGGGGCTTCGGGGCATCGGTCCGACCGGTGGGGGGCCTGCGACTGCCCGCCTGGTACGGCTCGGGCCACGGCGCGCCCGGCCCCTCGTACTCCTGCTCGGCCGCCGCGTGCAGCGTCCAGTGCGGGTCGTACAGATGCGGCCGGGCCAGCGCGCACAGATCGGCGCGGCCCGCCAGCACGAGCGAGTTGACGTCGTCCCAGGACGAGACGGCGCCGACGGCGATGACGGGGACGCCCAGCAGATTGCGGATACGGTCCGCGTACGGGGTCTGGTACGAGCGGCCGAAGTCCGGGCGTTCATGGGCGACGACCTGTCCGGTGGAGACGTCGATCGCGTCCGCGCCGTGCTCGGCGAAGGCCGCGGCGATCCGCACCGCGTCGTCCCCTGTGGTGCCGCCCGGGGCCCAGTCGGTGGCGGATATCCGTACGGTCATGGGGCGTTCGGCGGGCCACACCTCGCGCACCGCGTCGAACACCTCCAACGGATAGCGCAGCCGTGCGGACAGCGAGCCGCCGTAGCCGTCGGTGCGCTGGTTGGTCAGCGGGGAGAGGAAGCCGGAGAGCAGATAGCCGTGCGCGCAGTGCAGCTCCAGCAGGTCGAAGCCCGCACGGGCGCCCCGGCGGGCGGCGGCGGTGAACCCGTCCCGTATCGCGGCCATTTGGGCGGGCGTCAGCTCCTGCGGGGTCTGGCTGACGCCGGGGCGGTAGGGCAGCGGGGAGGCGGCGACCAGCGGCCAGTTGCCCTCGGGAAGCGGCTCGTCGATGCCCTCCCACATGAGCCGGGTGGAGCCCTTGCGCCCGGAGTGCCCGAGTTGGAGCCCGAGCGCGGCGGTCGGCGACTGCTGGTGCACGAAGTCGGTGACGCGCCGCCAGGCCGCTTCCTGCTCGTCGTTCCACAGTCCCGCACACCCCGGTGTGATGCGGCCCCGCTCGGAGACGCACACCATCTCGGTCATGGTCAGCCCGGCCCCGCCCAGCGCCCGCGCGCCCAGGTGGACGAGGTGGAAGTCGCCGGGCACGCCGTGCTCGGACTTGTACATGTCCATCGGGGAGACGACGACCCGGTTGCGCAGTCTCAGCCGGCGCAGTTGGAACGGGGTGAACATGGGCGGGGTGCCGGCGCGTATCCCCGCCTCCCGTTCCGTCGCCGCGACGAACGCGGCGTCGCGCAGCCGCAGATTGGCGTGGGTGACGCGGCGGCTGCGGGTGAGCAGGTTGAAGGCGAACCGGTACGGCGGCTGCCCGGTGTAGCCGGCCAGCTCCTCGAACCAGGTCAGGCTGGCGTGCGCGGCACGCTGGGTGGACCGTACGACGGGCTTGCGCTCGGCCTCGTACGCGGCAAGCGCGGCGGCCGGATCGGGCTGCTCGCGCAGGCAGGCGGCGAGCGCCAGGGCGTCCTCGACGGCGAGCTTGGTGCCCGAGCCGATGGAGAAGTGCGCGGTGTGCGCGGCGTCTCCCAGCAGCACGATGTTCTCGTGCGACCAGCGCTCGTTGACGACGGTGCGGAACGCCGTCCACTGCGAGCGGTTGCCCCGCAGGGTCCGCCCGCCCAGCGTCACGGGGAACAGTTCGGCGCACCGCTCGGCCAGTGCCCGGTCGTCCAGCCGGTCCAGCCCCGCGGCCCGCCACACCTCTTCGCGGGCCTCGACGACGGTGGTGGAGGCACCGGTCGAAAACTGCGGCCCGAAGGGCCTCGATGAGGGGTGGTGGTCGGGTGACGGGCGGGCATAGGGGTAGGCGTGCAGTTGGAGGAGGCCGTGCGGGGTTTCGGCGATCTCGAAGCGGAAGGCGTCGAGCGCGAAGTCGGCGGCGAGCCAGATGTAGCGGCAGCGGTGGGTGGTGAGGGTGGGCCGGAAGACATCGGCGTGCGCGGTGCGGGTGGCGCTGTGCACCCCGTCCGCGGCGATCACCAGATCGTGGTGCAGCGCCAGTTCAGCCGCCGGGGGCGCCTCGGTACGGAAGCGCAGCGCGACGCCGAGCTCGCGGCACCGCGCGTACAGCACCGACAGCAGTGTGCGCCGGCCGAGCGCTGCGAAGCCGTGACCGGTGGAGGTGAGGGTGCGGCCGCCGCGGACGACCTCGATCGCGTCCCACCGCACCATGTGCGTGCCGAGGGCGGCGAAGACGTCGGGATCGGCGTTCTCGATACCGCCAACAGTCTCGTCGGACAGCACGACGCCGAAGCCGAACGTGTCGCCGGGCGCGTCACGTTCGTAGACGGTGACCTCCCGCGCCGGGTCGAGCCGCTTGAGCAGCACCGCGGCGTACAGCCCGCCGGGTCCGCCGCCGATGACCGCGACGCGCAGCGGACGGGCCGCAGGAGTCACGCCCGTCACGGCTGCCTCACCGGCCCCGCCAGGTGGGCGGCCGCTTCTCGGTGAAGGCGGCGTGGAACTCCTTGTAGTCCTCGCCGTGCATCAGCAGCGCCTGGGTGGCGGCGTCCAGTTCCACCGCGCCGGACAGCGGGAGGTCCAGCTCGGCGGTGAGCAGCGCCTTGGTCTGCGCGTGGGCGAGCGCCGGGCCGTCGGCGAGCCGCCGGGCGAGGGCCTGCGCGGCCTGCGCGGTTCCGCCCTCCTCCACCAACTGGCTGAGAAGTCCGATGCGTTCGGCCTCGGGCGCCCGGACGGGCTCGCCCAGCATCAGGATGCGGGTGGCGTGGCCGAGGCCGACGACGCGGGGCAGCAGATAGGCGGCGCCCATGTCGCCGCCGGACAGCCCGACCTTGGTGAACAGGAAGGTGAACCGGGCGGTGGGGTCGGCCACCCGGAAGTCCGCGGCCAGCGCCAGCACCGCGCCGGCGCCCGCCGCCGCTCCGTGCACGGCGGCCACCACGGGGAACGGTGCCTCGCGCAGGGCGCGTACGACCTGCCCGGTCATCCGGTTGAAGTCCAGCAGCCGGGCGGTGTCCATGCCCAGGGTGGCGCCGATGATCTCGTCCACGTCGCCGCCCGAGCAGAAGCCGCGCCCCTCCCCCGCCAGCACCAGCGCGCGGGTACGGCCGCGGTGCGACAGTTCGGCGAGCAGATCGCGCAGGTCGGCGTACGCCTCGAAGGTCAGCGCGTTCAACTTCGCGGGCCGCGCGAGCGTGACGCTGGTGACCCCGTCCTCCTCGGCGACCCGCAGATGCCGCCACTCCTCGGTGCGCTGCGCTGATCCGGTGAACGGGCTCATCCCGCAGCCTCCGTCGCTCGCTCCGTCGGCAAACCGCAGACCGCCCGCCGCAAACCGTCCACGGGGCGGGCCGCCACCCAGCGAAAGTATCACCCGTATATGACTGCCGTCACGATCGCGCGATACAGAGAGCCGATACGGAGAAGAGCGGCCGGCAGCGATTCCCGCCCCAACTGCCCGACAGTCGGCTCGTCATCCGATCGGGGGAGCACGCCCATGCGGGAACGGTTCGCCGCTGCGAGGCGTGCGTACGGTCACCGGCATGGGAGCGTTACAGCACGCGGGCGGAGCAGCCACTCCGGCCGGCCCCACAGTCACACTCGACGGCCCCGGACAAGCCGTCCGGACCACCGCCGTCAGCGCGCTGCACGTGTCCGCCTTCCGCTCACTGCGCGCCCGCACCATCCCGCTCGGCCCCGTCACGGTGGTGACGGGGCCGAGCGGCAGTGGCAAGTCGACCGTCCTGGAGGCGTACGAAGCGCTGGCGAGGCTCGGCCAGGGCAACCCGCTCGGCGAGGTGTTCCGCCTGCGGACCGCCGCACCCGAGGGCCCCTCCCCCTACGTCCCGCAGAGCGCCAGAGCCGACCGGCAGGGGCGGCGCGGCTTCCGGCTCGGCTGCGCCGTGAGGGGGCCGGCAGGGCACCTGCGCTTCGACGTCGCCGTACAGGCTGAACCCGAACTACGGGTCGTCGGTGAGCGGTTGTCCCGCGAGCCCGGGGAGACTCTGCTGGCCACGGCATTGCTGGATCCCGCACGGCGCTCCGTTACCGCCACCCGTCATGTGGCGGGCGCAAGCCGGGCACTGCGCAAGCCCTTCCCCGACGACCGGCTGGCCCTCCCGCTGCTGCCCCTGCGGATGGCGGGGACGACCACGGAGGACCGCACACTGCTGGAGGCCGCCGAGCAGGTCGTGGTCGCCCTGCGTTCGGTGTTCCCCTGCGATCCGGTGCCCGCGCGGATGCGCGAGCCCGTCGCGGCGCAGGACGGGAGGCTGCGCGGTGACTGCGCCAACCTCGCCGATGTGCTGCGTCGTACGCGCGCCGAGTGCGCCACCCGGCATGCCGCGCTGCTGGCCGTGGTCCGGGAGGGCTGCGCGGGGCCGGTCACGGAGCTGCGGGCCGAGCCCGCCGGGAGCGGCGCACTGGCCGGAATGACCGGAAACAGCCTGGTGCGCGGCGTACTGGAGCGGGGCGAAGCGCTGCCCGCCACCCCGCTGGAGTGGCTGGGCGGGGGCGAGTTGCGGTTCGCGGCGCTGGCGCTGGTCCTGCTAACCGGCCCGGGGGTGCTGTCGGTTGACACGGTGCACGAGGTCCCGGCGGCACGGCAGGCGCTGACGGTACTGGCGGACGGCCTGGACCAGGCACTGGACGGACGGCAGACGGGTCAACTGCTGACGCTGGCGGGCCGGATGGCGCAGCGGGGCCACGTACGGCTGCTGGCGACCGGTCCGGCCGGTGGTGCGCTGGCGCGGGCGGCTGCGCGGACGGAGGGAGTGACCCTGATAGACCTTGCGAGGTGAACGAGCAGCACGACGACACAGACGACAAGAACCCCCGTACGGTCGCGGGGCTCCAGCGCCGGCTCGCGCGGTTCGCGGAGGCACGGGACTGGGGGCAGTACCACACCCCCAAGAACCTGGCCGCGGCGCTGAGCGTGGAGGCGGCCGAACTGGTGGAGATCTTCCAGTGGTTGACGCCGGAGCAGTCGGCCCGGGTGATGGCGGACCCGGAGTCGGCCGCGCGGGTCGAGGACGAAGTCGCCGATGTCCTTGCATACCTCCTCCAGTTCGCTCATGTGGTGGGTGTCGACCCCCTCGCGGCGTTGGAAGCAAAGATCGAGAGGAACGAAACGCGTTTCCCGAAGCCCGGAACCGGTCACTCTATGGAGTGACGAACTTATTCACACGAGCCTTTTATCCACGGATTTCCGAAACCTCCTGGCGGAGCTGACCATTCACAGTCACGCTGGGTAACGACCAGTGAGGGGTAGGCAGATGGATGCTGTACGGCTCATCGCCGCCACGCGCCAGGCCCTCGCGCTCAGCGCGGACGTGTCCGACATTCTTGCCGAGGCATGGCAGGCCCAGGCGCTCGCCGCGGCGGTGGGCAGCCATCTCGCGGTCAGCGGTCCTCCGGCCGTGCGGTCGGAGGCGCTGGGGCTGAGCGAGGTGGGCGGCAGAGCCAACGGATCCAGGAACCCGGCGCTGCGTGCGGGCGCCGTGCGGGCCGCGCAGCTCTCCGAGATAGAGGATCCCCGGCGCACGCTGGACGACTTGGGCGCCCTCCTGGGCGAGGCGGGGGTCGCCCTGGTGGGCGTCGCCGTCACGGCGGAGGACGAGGCGCTGTACTGGCAGTGCATGGAAGCCATCGACGCCGCCGACGAGTCCGGCGACCGGATCGCCTCGATCCTGCGCACACTGTCCATGCGCGAACGCGGCAGCCTGGCATGAGCAGGCCGGGGGCGTCCTGCCGCCGGACCCCCTACGGCGGGCGGCTACTCGGTGACGGCGCCCGCGCAATGGCCGGAGGTCATGCCGCGGGACCGTATGGCCGCGGCTCCATGAGCGCTCAGGCGGCGGCCTCGGTTTCCGACGGGACGGTACGGGTCAGCATCTGGGCTTGCCGCAGGCGCCCGTCGGGGGCGAACCGGCCGAAGAAGCAGACTTCGATGACCAGTTCCCGCTTCGGATCCCGTACGTGCATCGTGTACCGGGCGGCGAGCCGGTCGTCGGCTGCGAGCGCCTCCTGGACCGTCACCCGGAGCTCGGGCCGGCGCTTGCGGACCGGCCGGGTGTGCTCGATGAGTTTCTGACGGTCCATCCGGTGGCCGTCGGCGATCTGGACGATGTCCGGGGTGTGATAGCGGTCGACGATGACCCCGGCGTCCTCGTCGCTGTGCAGGAGCTCGCCGTGGAATCCCGTGAGGAAGTCGGCGATGAAGCGCTGCGGATCGGTGCTGTCGAAGGGGCTCATGAGGCCTCGGCTTCCGGTGGAAGTTTGACAGGCTGTAAGAGTTGCACGATATGAGCCATCGGCAACTCTGACAAGATGTAAGAGATGACTCCCTCACCCGTCCGCCCCCAGGCCCGCAACCGCCGTGCCGACGCCCGCCGCAGCAGGGCGTCGATCCTCGACGCCGCGATCCGGCTGCTGAACGAGCGCCCCGAGGCCAGCGTCGAAGCCGTCGCCAGCGCGGCAGGTGTGACCCGGCAGACCGTCTACGCCCACTTCCCCTCCCGCGAGCAACTGCTGACCGCCGTCCTCGACCGGCTCACCGAGCGGGCCGTCGCCGCCATGGCTGCCGCGGACCCGGACTCCGGGCCGGCGGCGGAGGCGCTGCTGCGGCTGCTCGATGCCAGTGCGCAGGTCGCCGGCGAGTACCCGGCCCTCGTCCGGCGGCTCGGCGCACTGCCCGCGAGCGTCCGCGAGGACGCGGAGCGCCATGTCCCCGTCGCCGAGTTGCTGGAGCGCGTCATCCAGCGCGGCCAAGCGGACGGCGAGTTCGACGACCGGCTGCCCACCGAATGGCTGGTCACCGCCACCATCGCCCTGGCCCATGCCGCCACCACCGAGACGGAAGCCGGCCACCTCACCGACCAGCAAGCGAGGGAGCTCCTCCACACGAGCCTGCGCCGTTTGCTGCGCGCGGATTGAGGGGCCCGGCTGGGGCAGGCGGGTCCGGCGGCAAGGGCGACGGTGGCGGCCCGGACGTTGGCCGCGAAACGTTCGCGGCAAGATGGGGTGCATGCGACTGCGAATCTTCACCGAGCCCCAGCAGGGGGCCGACTACGACACCCTTCTGAAGGTGGCGAAGGCCACCGAGGATCTCGGCTTCGACGCCTTCTACCGCTCGGACCACTATCTGGTCATGGGCGACTCCGACGGACTGCCCGGCCCCACCGACGCCTGGATCACCCTGGCCGGGCTGGCCCGCGAGACGAGCCGGATCCGGCTGGGCACCCTGATGACCGCGGGGACCTTCCGGCTGCCTGGGACGCTGGCGATCCAGGTCGCGCAGGTGGACGCGATGTCCGGCGGACGGGTCGACTTCGGTCTGGGCTCCGGCTGGTACGAGGCCGAGCACACCGCCTACGGCATCCCGTTCCCCAAGGAGAAGTTCGGCCGGCTGGAGGAGCAGCTGGCGATCATCACCGGGCTGTGGGAGACGCCGGTCGGCGAGAAGTTCGACTACGAGGGCACCTACTACCAGCTCAAGGACTGCCCCGCGCTGCCCAAGCCGCACCAGGAGCGTATCCCGGTCGTCGTCGGCGGTTTCGGCGCCAAGCGCACGCCGCGTCTCGCGGCCCGGTACGCGGACGAGTTCAATGTGCCGTTCGGCTCGCTCGCCGACAGCGAGCGCCAGTTCGACCGGGTACGGGCCGCCGCCGAGGAGCATGGCCGCAGCGCCTCGGAGCTGGTGTACTCGAACGCGCTGGTGGCCTGCGTCGGCAAGGACGACGCCGAGGTGGCCCGGCGGGCGGCGGCCATCGGGCGTGAGGTTGCCGAGCTGAAGGAGAACGGCCTGGCGGGCACGCCCGAGGAGGTCGTCGACAAGATCGGCCGCTACGGCGAGCTGGGCAGCTCCCGTATCTATCTCCAGATCCTCGATCTGAGCGACCTGGACCACCTGGCGCTGATCGCCGACCAGGTGAAGGCCAAGCTGTCGTGACCCGCGACGCCGCGCTCCCGCTCGCCCGGGCGCTCTCCCCCAGCCTCCGGCCGGGAGGTGCTCCCGGTCCCGTGCTGCTGGACGGTGGGCTCTCCAACCAGTTGGAGGCGCAGGGCAACGATCTCAGCGACGAGCTGTGGTCGGCCCGGCTGCTGGGCGCCGCACCGCAGGAGATCGAGGCCGCGCACGCCGCGTACGTACGTGCCGGAGCCCGGGTGCTGATCACCGCCAGCTATCAGGCCTCCTTCGAGGGCTTCGGGCGGCGCGGGGCGACGCGGGCCGAGGCCGCGGCGCTGTTCCGGCGCAGCGTGGAGCTGGCCCGGGCGGCGGCGCGCGGTGTGCCGGACGAGACCGTGTGGGTCGCGGCGTCGGTCGGCCCGTACGGTGCCGTGCTCGCCGACGGCAGCGAGTACCGGGGCCGGTACGGGGTGACCGTCGAGGAGCTGGTCGCCTTCCACCGGCCGCGGATCGAGGCGCTGGTCGCGGCGGAGCCGGATGTGCTCGCGCTGGAGACGGTGCCGGACGTGGTGGAGGCCGAGGCACTGCTGCGGGCCGCGGACGGCTGCGGGGTGCCGGTGTGGCTGAGTTACACGGTGGCGGGCGGGGAGACCAGGGCGGGGCAGCCGCTGGCGGACGCCTTCGCCGTCGCCGCTGGGAACCCGCAGGTGCTCGCGGTCGGCGTCAACTGCTGTGCGGCGGACGAGGTCACCGCGGCGCTGGAGGTGGCCGCGAACGCGTGCCCCGGGGTACCGCTCGTCGCCTACCCGAACAGTGGCGAGGGCTGGGACGCCGGGCGCGCGGTCTGGACGGGCGCGCCCTCGTTCGCGGCGCCGCTCGCCGCGGAGTGGGTGGCGCGGGGGGCCCGGCTGGTCGGCGGCTGCTGCCGGGTGGGCCCGGAGGACATCGCCGCGATAGGGGACGTACTGCGCCGGACCGAGTGAGTACGGGGCCCCTCCCCGGAAACGCGGGCATCTCGCGAAGCGACCGGTGCTCCGCGAGGATGAATACATGGGATTCCGTGTCGACTCCGAAACCGGGCGGCTGCGCCGCGTCATCGTGCACCGGCCGGGGCTCGAACTGAAGAGGCTCACCCCCACCAACAAGAACGACCTCCTGTTCGACGATGTGCTGTGGGTGCGCCGGGCCGTCGAGGAGCACGACGCGTTCGCGGGCACGCTGCGCGAACTCGGCGTCGAGGTCCATCTGTTCGGCGAGCTGCTGGCGGAGGTGCTGGAGGTGCCGGCGGCCCGCGCTCTCGTCCTGGACCGGGTCTTCGACGAGAAGGAGTACGGCCTGCTGGCCACCGACCATCTGCGGGACTCCTTCGACCGGCTGCCGACGGCGGAGCTGGCCGAGGCGCTGATCGGGGGCATGACCAAGCGGGAGTATCTGGACCGCTGCGCCGAACCGGCCTCCGTGCGCTTCCATGTGATGGAGCGGGACGACTTCCTGCTCGCCCCGCTGCCGAACCACATCTTCACCCGTGACACCTCCGCCTGGGTCTACGACGGGGTGTGCATCACCGCGATGCGGTGGCCGGCGCGGCAGCGCGAGACCGTCCATTTCGAAGCGATCTACCGGCACCATCCGCTGTTCGCCGGCCCCGGAGCGGGCGCGGGCGGAGCCGGCGGCGGCTTCCACACCTGGGCGGGCGGCCAGTCGGCGTACCCCGCCACGATCGAGGGCGGCGACGTGCTGGTCCTGGGCAACGGCGCGGTGCTGGTCGGGATGAGCGAACGGACCACACCGCAGGCCGTGGAGACGCTGGCCCACGGGCTGTTCGAACAAGGGTCGGCGCACTCGATCGTGGCGCTGGACATGCCCAAGCGCCGCGCGTTCATGCACCTGGACACGGTCATGACGATGGTCGACGGGGAGACCTTCACTCAGTACGAGGGGCTGGGCATGCTCCGCTCGTACACGATCGAGCCGGGCTCGGGCGGCACGGAGCTGAAGGTCTCCGACCACGCCCCCGAACATATGCACCGCGCCATCGCCGCCGCGCTCGGGCTGGACCGGATCCGGGTGCTGACGCCGACCCAGGATGTGCGCTCGGCGGAACGGGAGCAGTGGGACGACGGGTGCAACGTGCTGGCCGTCGAGCCCGGGGTCGTCCTGGCCTACGACCGGAACGTGACGACCAACACCCATCTGCGGCGGCAGGGCATCGAGGTGGTTGAGATTCCGGGCGGCGAGCTGGGGCGGGGGCGCGGGGGGCCGCGCTGTATGAGCTGCCCGGTGGAGCGCGATCCGGTCGCATAGGCATTCGGTTAGCCGTATATAATTGCGGACTCATCCGTCAAGCGCGAGCTAGGAGCCCTCATGGCAGCAGACCTCACAGGCCGCCACTTCCTCAAGGAGCTGGACTTCACGCCGGACGAGTTCCGCGGTCTGGTCTCCCTCGCGGCGGAACTGAAGGCCGAGAAGCGGGCGGGCACCGAGCGCCCGCGGCTGCGCGGGCGCAACATCGCGCTGCTCTTCGAGAAGTCCTCCACCCGTACGCGCTGCGCGTTCGAGGTCGCCGCCGCCGACCAGGGCGCGCACACCACCTACCTCGACCCGGCCGGCTCGCACCTGGGTGTGAAGGAGTCCGTGAAGGACACCGCGCGGGTGCTCGGCCGGATGTTCGACGGGATCCAGTACCGCGGCAGCGGACAGGAGATCGTCGAGGAGTTGGCCGCGTACGCCGGAGTGCCCGTCTACAACGGGCTGACCGACGAGTGGCACCCCACCCAGATGCTCGCCGACGTTCTCACCATGATCGAGCACGCTCCGGGCGCCCCTGGCCGGGCGCCGGGCGAGCTCTCGTACGCGTATCTGGGCGACGCGCGCAACAACATGGGCAACTCCTACCTGGTCACGGGCGCGCTGCTGGGCATGGACGTACGCATCGTGGCACCGCGCTCGCTGTGGCCCGAGGAGTCGGTGACCGCCCGGGCACGGCAGCTGGCCGAGCAGACCGGGGCGCGGATCACGCTGACCGAGGACGTGGCGGAGGGCGTGCGTGACGCGGACTTCCTGGCCACCGACGTATGGGTCTCGATGGGCGAACCCAAGGAGGTCTGGGCCGAGCGGATCGCGCTGCTGCGGCCGTACGCGGTGACCATGGACGTGCTGCGGGCCACCCGGAACCCACAAGTGCGCTTTCTGCACTGCCTGCCCGCCTTCCACGACCTGGGCACGGCGGTGGGCAGGGAGATCCACGAGCAGCACGGGCTGACCTCGCTGGAGGTCACCGACGAGGTGTTCGAGTCGGAGCACTCGGTCGTCTTCGACGAGGCAGAGAACCGGCTGCACACGATCAAGGCCGTGCTCGTGGCGACGCTGGGGGCACCCCTGGACTGAGGCCGTACGCCGGTGTGTGCACCGTCAGCGTGTGTGCATAGTCATACGTTGAGACGCGGGATCATGCATTCTCGGCCGTTACGATGGGATCCAGCCTCGAAGGGTCCGGGCCACCGCCCGGGCCCTTCCCTTGTGCACGTCCGCGTGTGCACACCACCCCGTGCACACCCAGCACCGCCCTGGAAGTCCCATGCCCCGCACCGGCCTGCGTCTGAAGTCCCCCGATCTGCTGGTCGCCGAATCCGGCGCCGATCTGGAGGGACACGGCCTCAAGCGCACTCTCGGCCCGTTCCAGCTGGTGTGCTTCGGCATCGGCGCGATCGTCGGCACCGGCATCTTCGTCGGCCTGTCCGACACCGTTGCGGAGGCCGGACCCGCCGTACTGATCTCGTTCCTCCTGGCCGCGGTGACCTGCGTGTTCACCGCCTTCTCCTTCGCGGAGCTGGGCGGCGCCATCCCGGTCTCGGGCAGCTCGTACTCCTACACCTACGCCTCCCTCGGGGAGCGCGCGGCGTTCCTGGTGGGCTGGTGCCTGCTGCTGGAGTACGGGGTCTCCGTCTCCGCGGTCGCCATCGGGTGGGGGCAGTACCTCAACGAGCTGCTGGAGAACACCGTCGGCCTGCGTATCCCGGCCGCCCTCGCCGAGGCGCCGGGGCACGGCGGCGTCGTCAATGTGCCCGCCGTGATCGTGATGCTGCTCGCCGCGGTGCTGCTGGTGCGCGGGGTGCGGGAGAGCGCGCGGGCCACGGCCGTGATGGCGGTGATCAAGGTCGGGATCCTGGTGCTGTTCTGTGCCGTCGCCTTCACCGCCTACGACGCGGGGCATCTGTCGCCCTTCGCACCCGAGGGCATCGGTGGCATCGGCGCCGGCGCCTCGCTGGCCTTCTTCTCCTTCATCGGCTTCGACGCGATCTCCACCGCTGGTGAGGAGGTCAAGAACCCGCGCAGGAACATTCCGCTGGCCATCCTGGTGACCATCGGCTGCGTGGCGCTGCTCTACTGCCTGGTGTCGGTGGCGGCGATCGGCGCCATGCCCTGGGAGCAGGTCGGCGGCAAGCCCGCCGCGCTCTCGCTGATCGTCGACCACGCCACCGGCTCGGCCTTCGGCTCGACCGTGATCGCGCTGGGCGCCGTGGTGGCCATCGCCTCGGTGGTGCTGGCGGTGATGTACGGCCAGACGCGGATCCTGATGTCGATGTCCCGGGACGGGCTGGTGCCACGGGTGTTCGAGCGGATCTCGCCGAAGACCTCGACGCCGGTCGCCAACACCTGGATCGTCGCCGTTGTCTTCGCCGTCCCGGCCGCCGTGGTGCCGCTGGACGTGGTGCTGGACATGACGGTGATCGGCACGCTGGCGGTCATGGCCGTGGTGAACGTCTGCGTTATCGCCCTGCGGCGGTCGCATCCCGGGCTCCAGCGCAGGTTCCGGGTGCCGTTCTACCCGGTGGCGCCGCTGCTGGGAGTGGCCTTCTGCCTGTATCTGATGTGCGGTCTGCCGTTGGTGACCTGGATCCAGTTCGGGGTCTTTCTGGTGATCGGGGCACTGGTGTACTCGGTGTACGGGCGGCGGCGGTCGCGGCTGGCCCTTGCAGGGGGCGACGCCGATGCCGATGCCGGGGGCGATGCTGGTGCCGGGGCCTTGGCGGGGGCCCCTCCATTGGTCCGGTAAGTGGGTGCCGCTGCCTGGAGTGGGCGGGCTGCGGGTGGTTTGTGGTTGACCGCGCAGTTCCCCGCGCCCCTTCGGGGCACTGAGCCCGGATCTCGGTACGGTTCCCCGACAGCACCACCGGGGACCGGACGAGCGGAGAGTGCGATGCGTGTGGGACTGCTGCGAGCCGTGGGTGCGGCGACGGCCGGCTATGGAGCCGCCGTCGCGGCCTGGCCCCAACTGCTGGCGAAGCCCTCCGGACTGGTGGACGAGAACGGCCGGACCGCCGCGGCCACCCGCACCTCGCTGCGCCCGCTGGCCTGGCGGGACGCGGCCTGTGGACTCGCCCTCGTCCTTGCCCCGGAAGGCCCGGCGCTGACGACCGCGGCCTGGCTGCGGATCGCGGCGGACCTGGGCGACGCGGTGCTGCTGGGCGTCACGCTCCCCCGTAGGGCCCGCGCCAAGGCGGTGGCCGTCTCGGTCGGCTGGGGCGCGCTGTCGGTGGCGGCGCTGTGCACCGGCCGGAGCGGGAGCGCGGACGGGGGCGTGTCCGCGGCGAGCTGACGTGCCGTACGCGCCCGCGGCCGTTCGTCTCCGTAGGCGTCGCAGCTCCGCAGCCGTCGCAGCTCCATAGGCGTCGCAGTGCCCCTTTCCGCTCGTATCCGTTCGTACGCGCTCGCCGGGCGGGTGTGCGGGGCCGGGGCTAGGCTCGGGGCATGGGTGGTCGGCACCGTCATGCGCGGCCGGCGAGCGCCGACGATCTGCTCTCGCAGCTCGGACGGCTCACCGCCAGGGTCCGGGAGGAGGTCGAGGTCCAGCGCGCCCGGGTCGAACTGGCCGAGGCCCTGCAACGCGGAATGCTGCCCTCCACCCTGCCGACCGCGCCGGGGCTGCGCGTCGCGGCCCGCTACGCGCCGGCACGCAACGGCCTGGACATCGGGGGCGACTGGTACGACGGGTTCCGGCTCTCCGACGGAACGCTCGGCTTCTCCGTGGGCGATGTGCAGGGGCACGACGTGGAAGCCGCCGCGTATATGGGCCAGGTGCGGATCGCGCTGCGCGCGGTGGCCGCCATGGGCACCACTGACCCGGGCGAGATCCTGCACACCGCCAACGAGCTGCTCGCGGCGACCGACAATCCGCTCTTCGCCACCTGCGTCTTCCTGCGCTTCGACCCGTACACCTGGAGCGTGCACACCGCACGTGCCGGGCACACCGGCGCCGTATGGGCACGGGCCGACGGGGTGTGCGGAGTCGTCGACCACCCTCCGGAGGAGATCGGCCTGCCGCTGGCCGTCATGGAGGGCCAGACGTACACCGTCACCGAGTACCGATTCACCCTGCCCGGCGCGCTGGCGCTGCTGACCGACGGGGTCGTGGAGGGGCCGCGGTTCCCGCTGGAGGAGGGGCTGGCCCAGGTGGCGCGGGTGCTGCGGGACGGCGTCCGCGAGGACCCCGAAGTGCTCGCGGACCGCGTCATGGAAGTGGCGGAGCAGACCGGCCACACCGACGACGCGGCCGTCCTGGTGCTCAGCTATGACGGGCCGGAGGCGTGTCAGACCTCCGACGCGGCGTCCGGCGTTGTCTGATGAACGATGTGGCACCACCCAGCGAGACGCCGGCGGACCGGACACTGGAGCCCTCCCCTCCCCCGGCCGGGCCACTGCCCGGCAGCGCCAGAGGGCGTCTGTTCGCTGCGTACGTGCTGCGCCTCGTCGTTCTCGCCCTGTGCTACTACGCGGGCGGGCGGCTCGGCCTGGTGTGGAAGGTGACGGTCGAGGGCGCGGTCGTCACCCCGTTCTGGCCGCCGACCGGTATCGCCGTCGCCGGACTGCTCTACTTCGGGCTGCGGGTATGGCCCGGGGTGGCGCTCGGTTCCCTGCTGGTGCTGCTGAACATGGGGCCGCTGAGCTGGACGGCGGCGGGATCCGTGGCGGGCAGCACCCTCGCGCCCCTCGTCGCGTGCTTTCTGCTGCACCGCGTGGGGTTCCGTGAGCAGGTCGACCGGCTCCGGGACGGGGTGAGCCTGGTCTTCCTCGGAGCGTTCCTCGGCATGCTGGTGAGCGCGACCATGGGCTGCCTGATGCTGGTCGCGGGCGACCACCTCGGGCCGCACGACTTCTGGCCGGTCTGGTCGGCGTGGTGGGCCGGTGACGCGGTCGGCGTACTGGTCGTCACGCCGCTGCTGCTGTCCCTGCCCAAGCTGGGCCGGCCGCGCAGCTGGATGCAGGCCGCCGAGGCGCTGGGGCTGGGCGCGGCGACCACCACGCTGGCCATCCTGGTGACCCGGTCCCCGATCGATCTGCTATTCCTGGTCTTTCCGCTGCTGGTGTGGGCGGCGCTGCGGTTCCAACTGCTGGGGTGCGCGGTGAGTACGACCATCCTCGCGGTCGCCGCGACCGGGGCCGCCACCGAGCGGAGCGGGGTGTTCGCGCGGCAGGATCTGATCACGGACATGATCACGCTGCAGGCGCTCAACGGGACCGCTGCGCTGACGACGCTGTTGCTGGCCGCTGTCACCGCCGAGAAGCGGAATACGCATCGGAGGATCGCCGCCGCTTGTGATGATCTCGCCGAGATGGTCGAGGTGCTGGCCCCGCAGGGGCGGGGGCCTCGCTCCTTCCCTGCGGGAGGGCGTACGGGACAGCGGCAGGGGTAGGCCCCTCGCCGTTGTTCCGGAGGGGGTGCCCCTGCTGGCGCTTGCGGGCTGCGGGTGCGCTGTGGTTGCTCGCGCAGTTCCCCGCGCCCCTGACGGGGCGCAGACCCCGTCCCCCTGCGCTCAGGCGGCCAGGTGGCCGATGAGGTCGGGGCCTGCCGGGTAGGGCGGTTCGGCGGGCAGCAGGGCGTGGGCCGCGTCCAGGTCACCGTCCCGTACGGCGGCGTGTATCTGATGGGCGAGCGGGGTGACGTCGGTGAGGGAGACCGTCCACTCGTCGGCGTACCGGCGCGCCGCCTCGCCCGCCAGGCCGAGCTGGAGGGAGCGGTACGGCAGCGGGCGCAAGTGCAGGTCGCGTTCGGGGTCCCACTGGACCCGGGCCGGCGACTGCCGCAACTGCCGCTTCCACGCAGCCTGATCGGCGTGCCGGGCGGCGTCGTAGTGCGACAGGCAGGCATGGCGCAGCGCCCACTCGAAGCCCTCGCGGGTGATCTCGACGGCGAGGACGGTCTCCTGGTCCGGCTTGGTGGCCCACCCGCAGCGGTACATCATCCACAGGAAGGACGGCTTGATCCAAGTCATCCGATCCCGCTTCCAGGCCGCGGGGAACCGCCCGTCGCGGACGGCGGGCAGGCCGAGTCGCGGCGCGTACGCCTGGTAGACGGTGACTGTGGACGCCGTATGCGCGGCGCGTATCTCGTACTTGGGTTGCTCTGACACGGCGCCCAGGGTCGCCGCAGCGCACCGGCCTTGGCCAGCGAATTACGGCGACCCGAGCGGCGCGGGCGGCGCGCGGCTTGTCGCGGGCTCGCGTCGTACGACCCGTCAGAGGAGCTCCAGCGGCCGCTTGCGGGTCGGCGGCGGGAACGCCTCGTCCAGCGCGGCGAGGTCCTCCTCGGTGAGGCGCAGCTCGGCTGCCGCCCGGTTCTCCTCGACGTGACCGCGTGAGGATGCCTTGGGGATCGCGATGACATCGTCGTGCCGCAGCACCCAGGCCAGCGCCACCTGCGCGGGGGTGGCACCGTGTGCGTCGGCGACCGTGCGCAGCGCGGGGTGGTCCAGCAGCCGGCCCTGCTCAACGGGCGAGTACGCCATCAGGGGCACCGACAACTCTCGGCAGCGGGGCAGCAGATCGAACTCGGGGCCGCGCCGGGTGAGGTTGTAGAGGATCTGGTCGGTGGCGGGCACCGCCCCCTCGGGCAGATCGGCGAGGTCGTCGGTGTCGAGGTTGCTCACCCCCCAGAAGCGGATGTCGCCCTCGCGGACCAGCCCTTCCAGCGCCTCGACGGTCTCCGCCAGCGGGACGCCGCCGCGCCAGTGCAGCAGATACAGGTCGATACGGTCGGTGCCCAGGCGGCGCAGGCTGGCACGGCAGGCTTCGACGGTGCCGCGCCGGTCGGCGTGGGACGGCAGCACCTTGCTGACGAGGAACACTTCCTCCCTGCGCCCCTTGACGGCCTCGCCGACCAACTCCTCGGCGGCGCCGCTGCCGTACATCTCCGCCGTGTCGATCAGCGTCATGCCCAGGTCGATGCCGGTACGCAGGGCGTCCAGCTCCTGGGCGCGCCGGGAGGGGTCGTCGCCCATGTGCCAGGTGCCCTGGCCGAGGGCGGGGACGGGCGTACCGGAGGGAAGGTTCACTGTGCGCACGACGTTCGCGGTCCTTTCCTTGGCGGCGGTGCGGCCGACGGTTCCGGCGGTGCCGGCGGTGCCGGCGGTGCCGGCGGTGCCGGCGGTGCCGGCGGTGCCGGCGGTGCCGGCGGTGCCGGCGGTGCCGGCGGTTCCCACGAGGCCCGGAGACTCCGAGGCTGCGCACCCATGATCGCTCAGGCCGCCGCGCGCTCCGGTATCCGCCTCCCGCTGGCGAGGTCCGCGGGGTCGAGCCCCAGTGCCGCTGCTGCCGTGGCCCCCACGTCGGCCAGGCTGTCGGCGTCCGGCAGCAGCTCCACCCCGGGTACGCCGGGACGGTGGATGAGCACCGGCACGTACTCGCGGGTGTGATAGGCGTGCCCGATCGTCGGATCGTTGCCGTGGTCCCCGGTGACGACCAGGCGGTCGCCGGGCCGGTCCAGCAGCGCGACCAGCGCGGCCAGGCCGGCGTCGACCTGCTCCAGGATGCGTGCGTACCGCTCCGGATCCCGCTGATGGCCCGCCAGATCGCTCTCCTGCACATTGGCGACGACCAGCGCCTCGCCAGGCGCGCGGACCGCCTCCACGGTGTGGGCGAGGACGTCGGCGGTGGGCACCGCCGGGCGGCGGACGGCTGTCTCGCACGCCAGGATGTCGGCGGCCTTGCCGACGAGCGTCACCGGGATCCCGGCCCGCGCCGCCAGTTCGGGAAGCTGACGGGTGTGGTCCAGCTCCGCGCCCAGGTGCTGCACCCGGAGGCCACCGTTGCGGTAGAAGCCGCTCGCCGGGGTGTCCAGGCCCACCGTTCCGTCGTCGCCGTCGCGGACGAACCCGCGCAGTGGGCCGTCCGCGTGGCCGCCGACCGCGATGACCCGGGCGACCGGCGCCACCGCGCGTACCGTACGGGCGACGCCGAGGATGCCGTCGAAGCCGAGGTCGTCCAGCCGAGCCGAGGCGTTCCAGTTGATGCCCGGGTCCGCCTCGAGGTTGTCGTGCACCAGCACGCTGCCGTCGACCAGCAGCAGCGGTCTGCTGTCGAGGAGTTCGACCCGGTGGCCCGCCGCCCGCAGCGCCCCGCCGACCTCCTCCAGGTGGTCGCCGAGGCGGGCGACGGTCACCTGGCTGAAGTCCGCGCCCATCATCGTCTGGTGACCCGCGAACGTGTCGGCGCCGGGGTAGCCGAGCGCGGCCCGCCCCGCCGCGACCGGCAACCGGGTGCCGCGGGCGAGGTCGGGGTGCGGGTGGACCAGACCGAGGCCCAGCGCCCCGAACATGGGCAGCCGCAACGGCCGTCCGAGCGCCTCGCGGGCGTGGTCGAGCACATGGCCGCAGGTGTCGGCGGCAGCGTCGCCGGGGCGCAGCGCCCCGGCGTCCGGCATGGCACCGATGCCGAACCCGTCGACGACGACGATGACGGTACGCGCCCCGTCGCACGCTCCCCCGGCCACCTCATACGCATCCGCTGTCACAGCGCCCTCCCGTGTGCGTCGTGGCCGACGACGACGATTACGGTGCGCGCCCCGTCGCACGCTTCCCCGGCCACCTCGTACGTATCTGCTGTCACAGCGCCCTCCCGTCTGCGTCGTAGTCGACGACGGCGATGACGGTGCGCACCCCGTCGCACGCTCCCCCAGCCACCTCGTACGCGTCCGCTGTCACAGCGCCCTCCCCTGTGCGTCGTACAGGCCGGTCAGCCGTGGTGTTCCGGACGAGAGGCCGGCCACCACCGCGACCGTGGAGCGGGTCACGAAGACCTGCGTACGGAACGCCAGCAGTGCCGTGTCACCGACCCGCACCTGGCCGTCCGTCTCGGGCGCGGCCAGCAGCCGGTAGTAGTCGATGTTCTGCGCGGGCGCGCCCTGCACGGGCAGGCGGCGGCCGGTGCGGGGCAACAGCGCGGAGGTGATGTGGGCGCGGGGGTAGAACCCGCCGCCGAACACCGCCGGGCGGCCGTCGGCCAGCGTGTGCGCCACCTCCGTCACGTACACATACGCGGGCCGCTCGGGCTGGTCGGCGTCGAGCGCGTGCAGCGGAGTGGTGCCGGTCAGGGCATGGCCGGGCTCGCCGTGGGTGGCACCGAGCCGGGCGAGCAGCGGCAGGCTGGCCATGGAGGTGGCGCTGGGGGCGCTGAGCTTGAGGTCCTGATGTCCGCGTGCGGCGAGCAGTTCGCGGGCCTTGAGGGCGAGGTCGAAGGAGGGCGTGGGGGTCGGGGCGCCGGTCTTCGGATCGCACAGCACGCAGGGGAACGCGGTGACGCCCGCGATCCTGATACCCGGCAGCCGCTCCGCCTCCTCGGCGAACGCGTCCAGCGCGGACAGCGGGACGCCGCCTTCCTGCCCCGGGTAGACCGAGCCGTCCGGGCCCTCCAGCCGCACCAGTACGTCCTGGACGAAGCCGAGCCGCTGGGCCGCCGCCGAGACGGCACGTGCGTTGGCCAGATCGAAGACCGTGACGGCCTCCGGCCGCCAGCCGAGCATCTCGGGCAGCACCCGATGCGGGATCTGTACGAGGTGGCCGAGGTTTCCGGCCCGGGCCCCCGCCGCGCGCAGCGTACGGGCCTCGGCGGGGTCGATGGCGGCGAAGGAGGGGATGGCGCGGGCCACGGCGCGGATCAGCTCCGGATTGCGGCCGAACTGCTTGACGACGAACCACAGCGACAGACCGAGCCGTTCGGCCTCGCCCGCGAGGAGGGCGGCGTTCTCCGCGACGGCGTCCAGGTCCATGACGTAGGTGTCGGGTGGGATCTCGCCACGCCGATGAAGGTCCGCCGCGGTATCGGCGAGCCCCGGATTGCGGGCGAGGAGGCTGTCGAGGAACACGTCAGTCCTTAGTGCGGTGCTTCTTTGCTTCGTGCGGTGGGGCTTTGTGCGGTGCTTCCGGTGGTGCGTTGTGGGGTGCTTCGTCGGCCGGTTGCCCGGCGGCGGGTTGGGCGACGGTGGCCTGGCCGGCTGCGGGTTGGGCGGCGGTGCGATGGCCAGCCTCGGTCTGCGCGGCGGCGGGCTGCCCGGCTCCGGACCGTTCGCCGGCGGCCTGGTCGACTGCGGGTTGTATCCCCGTGCGATGGCCAGCCGAGGCCTGGCCGCCGGTGGCAGGCTGGTCGGCCAGTGTGGCAAGGGAGCGGTGCAGGATTTCGAGGACGAGGTCGGCGCCCGCTCGCATCGGGTTGATGCGGATCACCCAGTCAGTGAGCTGCGGTGCGTCGTCCAGGGCGGAGCTGGACATGCGGTAGAAGAGGGGCGCGATCTCGTAGCGGGAGTTGGAGCCCACCGGATACGGTGCCGCACCGAACCGGGCCGCCACATCGGGGAGTTGAGCGGCGACCGGTGTGTCCAACTGGACGAGCAGGCATCTGTCCTGCGCGTTGGCGATGCGTACATCCGCGACTCCGGGCACCTCACCGGCGGCGAGGCGCTCGGCGACCTCGGTGCCGACGCGGGACTGGACGGCCCACATCACCGGGACATGGGTGAGGGCACGCAGCGCGTCGAGCGCCTGGTGGCCCTGGACCTGGCCGCCGCCCGAGTAGTTGTCGGCATGTACGCGGGCGATCAGGTCGGCAGCGCCGACAACGGCGCCGACGCCTTCCGGGCCGTGCAGTTTGAACAGCGAGAAGCAGGAGGCGTCCGCGCCCAGTTCGACCCCGGAGGCGGGCACCCGGAAGACGGCGTAGTTGTCGTCGACGAGCGTACGGACGCCGGCCTGCCGGCAGGCGGCCACAACCTCGGCGGGATCGTAGGAGTCGGCGAGTCGCTGCCGGCTGTGCTGCACATACGCCCACCGGAAGCGGCCGGAGGCGAGCGCGGCCCGCAGTGCCTCGGGGTCGTTGAAGTCGGCCTCCACCGTTTCGACGCCCAGCCCGCGCAGGGTGACCGCGGTGGTGCGGTAGACGGGCGCCCCGTGGATGAGCAGCGGCTCGCCCGGCCCGACGGCGGCACTCAGCGCGGCGCGGATCGCGCCCGTGCCGGCGCCCTGCACGAGCGCCGCGGCCTCCGCACCGAAGTACTCGGCCAGCACCGCCTCGACCCGGGCGGTGGTCCGCGGCCGCCCCAGCCCGGGCACCACACCGGCGTCGGCGGCGAACAGCTCCTGCCCGGCGAAGTGCGCGGCGGTGGCTTCCAGCAGCCGGAACTGCCGGGTGACCGCCTCCTCCACGGGGACGGTGGCCAGCGGGAACGTACGGGGCAGCGGCGGGGGCACCGGACGGGAGCCGGCCGGCCGCGACGGTGTCGGCGGGGTGGCTGCTGCCATCTCAGATCTCCTCCAGACTCGCGCCGGTCAGGAAGCGCAGCGGATTGCGCCGGGTCATCAGATCGATCAGGTCCTCGTCCACACCCGCGGCACGGGCGGCGGGGAGGAAGGAGCGGAACAGATGGCCGTAGCCCTGGCCGCCCTCGGTGCGCAGATAGCCGTGCCGGGAGATGTCGCAGCTGAGCAGCGCCCGGTCGGCGTGCCCGGCCTCCAGCAGCGCGAGGAGCAGCCGCAGTCGTACGTCGTCGCTCTGGTAACTCTCCTTGCCGACGGTGTCGAACGCGACGTACGCGCCCGCCTCGGCGAGCCGCCGGTGCACGGCCGGAGCGGTGAGGAGGTCCTGGTGCCCGACGCAGATCCGGTGCGGGGCCAGGCCCGCGCCGGTCAGCAGATCGAGCTGGGCGAGCCCGCCGTGGCCGAGCTGGGCGTGGGTGGCCACGGACAGCCCGGTGGCGAGGGCCGCGCGCGCCGCGGCCCGCAGCACGCGGGACTCCGGCTCGCTGGGCACCTCCCCGTGGCTGCCCACCTCGCCGAGCACACCGGGGCGGAACCCGGTCGGCGCCCCGTCGGGGCCGGCGAGCCCTTCGCGGATCTCCCGCTCCAGGGTGGCGGCGAGCCGGTCGACGGTGGCGCCCGCAAGGTCCGCCGCCGGGTGGAACGGCTCGTAGTACCACCCGCTCGCGGCGACGACGGCGACCCCGCTCTCCTCCGCGATCCTGGCGAGCGTGAGCGGATCGCGGCCCATGCCCCGGCAGGTCAGCTCGATGACCAAGGAGAGCCCGAACTCCTCGCGCAGCTCGGACAGTTCCCTGCTGACCGCCGGACCGTGCCGCCGCGCGTCGAGGACGGCGGCGCCGTCGCCCTTGAGGTCCAGGTCGAGGACCAGATGCTCATGAGCGAGGGCGGGCCCGCTCACGGCCGTGGCCGACAGCGGTCCCGCGACGGTGTGCAGCAGCGGCTCGGCGCCATGGGGGGTGGTGCCGTGGGGGGTGCTCCAACTCATGGTGGGCCTTCTCATGGTGGGCCTTCCTGGTGGCAGGTGGCAGCGCGGCCTCAACCTGATGGGCAGGGACCGACCCTGGCGGGCTCAGCCCTTGACCGGGGACCGAACCTGGCGGGCTCAGCCCTTGACGGGGGTGAACAGATCGAGCCAGTAGAGGACGTTGAGCAGGACGCCACCGACGAGCACGGCGGCGGGTGCCGCCGCCATCCGGACGACGGGGCGTCCCATCGCCTCGTTGAGCAGATAGAGCCCGCCCACGACGAGGATGCCGAGCCCGGCGCCCATCGCGTTGGCCGCCATCAGCGAGCCGAAGAGGATGGCCAGGAGGAGGCTCTCGGAGATGGCGTTGCGCAGGTGTTCGGACGAGTCGCGGACGCTGGGCAGTTTGCCGAGGAGCTTGCCGATGGAGGACAGCGCCAGGACCTCAAGGGCGAAAACGGCCGCTCCGACCACTGCCGCCAGCACCGGGTTCGGCAGCAGATAGCCGATCGGGTAGACGACCGTGAAGCCGACGATGCCGTAGGCGCCCGAGGCGAGCGCCGTCGTCGCGATCAGCGGGAGGAAGCCGAAGAAACGGTAGAAGTCGACCTGCGCGGCCTCGGAGATATGGTCCTTGGCTATCAGAAAGCTGGTGGCTTCACCGCCGCCGAATATGTGCATCTGCGCGAGCATGCAGATTCCCGCGCCGAGCACCATGAACAGCGGCAGATGGCGGCGCAGCCGGGCGGCGCTGGTGCTGAAGAGCGAGGCCATCGGATCGTCCCCGGACGGATCCTGGGCAGCGGCCTGAGACACGGCCTCCGCCTCGCGGTCCGCCTTGCGCTGCACCAGGTCGCGGCGTACGGCGAGACCGATCAGCAGCAGCACCCCGACGGCCATGGCCAGGGCTCCCGCGAACATGTCGGGCCACAGCTTCATCGTCATGACGACGAGGGCGAGTTCGACGACGCCCGCCACCGCGCCCCAGGCGCGCCCGAACTGCTTGGTGATGGCCAGCACCGGGAACAGCGTGAACAGGAAGAGGATGGGCGTCGACATCTGCTGCATGGCCGTCAGGAAGTCGACGGGCAGGTCATGTGCCACCTCGTTGGCACCGTTGAGACCGAAGACGACCACCGCGCCCCAGCCCGCGCCCAGCAGCGGCGCGAGCCACTTCTTCGGCGCCAGCAGGCCCAGGATGTCGGTGGGCAGGAAGAGCAGCCAGGGGTTGAGGACGCCGGAGGAGAGCGCCATCGGTGCGCCGAGTCCGAAGATGAAACCGGCGGACAGTCCGAAGGAGACCGCCGTGGTGGCCGAGCGGGTGGTCCGCCCGTGGATGAAGTCCAGCATGAACGGGCGCACTCCGTCGTTGAAGACGGCCAGCGCCATGTGCGAGATGAACGCGGTCAGCGCGCACAGGAGGATCACGGTCAGCTGCTGGGGCAGCGAGAAATCCAGTGCGGCGGTCGCGGCCAGTTGGTTGCCGGCGGTGCTCACGGTACTCATGGGGGTCGCTCCTTCACGCCCGGGATGTGTGCCGGAACCCGGTCAGGCACGCGCGGCGACGGCGCGGGCGAGCAGGGGGGCGATGGTGTCGATCTGGTCCATGGAGAAGCCGAAGACCTTCTTGCCGTCGGCGAGCAGCGCGGCGACCTCGTCCTCGGTGGGCACCGAGCGGCCGAAGGTGTGGCAGGCGGGCTGCCCCATGAGGCCGACGAGGACGCCGAGGGAGGCGCCGGCGCCGGTGTGGCAGGTGCCGAGGAAGTAGTCGGCCTGGCCGGAGCGGAGCTTCATCGCCGCGTCCATGTCGCTGGAGACCGCGACCTCGACGCCGTCGAGACCGAGCGCCTTGACGGCGTTCGCGACCTCGCTCTTGCCGACTCCGCCGGTGAGGATCTTCGTCATGGCTGGTGCCTCTCATCTGTGCTGCGGGGCCCGGTGGTTGGCGGCCGGGCCGGTGTGCCGGGGCGGGAGTGGGGGGCGGTGAGTGGGTGGCGTCGGGGGGCGTCGGGCGTCCGCAGGGTCAGCCGGACACGCGCTGGGCGAGCAGGGCCAGATGCAGGGCCAGGAAATTGATCTCGGAGTCGGGCAGCGTGGCGCCGAGCTCCGCCTCGGCGCGGGCCGCGGCACGGCGGGCGCGCTCGACGGCCGCCGGATGACCGGCCAGCTCCGCGGCGATCTGCTCGTCGGTCTGGAACTTCTCTATGGACTCGCCGTCGAGCAGCCGGGTGAGGGCCATCATCAGATGGCTCGTCAGCATGCCCGCCGTCTCCTCGGTGACCGGGGCACCTTCGTCGGCGAGCGTGGACAGCTCGGCTGTGACGAAGTCGACCACTTCGGGCCGGACTTGGCCGCCCTCGCGGAAGAGCTGGATACGGAGTGCGAGCTGGTCGTCCACGCCATCCTCCTCGATGGGCGACAGAAATCGGGATTCTGGATTCTCACGGCCCGAGCCCGGCCATTCGGGCCGTGCGCGGGGCCCTGGGGGACGGCGGGGCCGGCGTCGGTCAGTACGAGGGCATCCGGTCTCCTCGTACGACTTCGGACTGAAGCTCCGTCACCCGATCGGGGTCGATGGCGTCCCGTATGGCGTGCAGGGCGGCCACGCTCTCGGCTCTGCCGATGACCGCCGCGCTGGAGTTCCGCAGGGACAGATCTCGCGTTATCTCGTCACCGAGCGGCAGCACATCGAAGCCCGCGTCGATCCGGCCCTGCACCTCGTCCAGGTTCCAGACGGTGGCGTCCGCCTTGTTCTGCGCCAGCAGATCGGGCAGCTGCATGTACGAGCACTCGATCCACTCGACGTCGTCCCGCTCCGCGAACGCCCGCTCGGCGAGCATCCGCTGGTCCTCCGAGGCGTGGTCGACCGCGACGCGCAGCCCCGGCGCCTCCAGCGAGCCGCCTTCGCGCAGCAGCACCCCGTGGGCCCCGACGTAGGTGGTGGGACCGAGATCGACCACCAGCGACAGGTCCTCCGGATACTCCTCGATCAACCGGTCGGCGGCGAAGCGGGAGAGGACGACCAGATCGGCCTTGCCCTCCAGCAGCGCCGTGGCCCGGCTGCCCGCGCCGCGCATGAAGGTGATGGCGAACGGCGTCCCGGCATCGTCGAACGCGGCGCGCAGACCGGTGGCCAGGCCCTCGTAGCGGCGGGAGTAGGGCAATGGCATCGCGGCGAGCAGCGTGCCCAGCCCGGAGAGCCGCCACAGGACCGAGCGGTCCGAGCTGACGAGGAAGGTGCCCAGATGGCCGCGCGCGGCGGTCTGGATCGCGCCGGCCTCCTCG
The DNA here is from genome assembly GCF_050936705.1 of Streptomyces sp. CA-250714. Classification (NCBI taxonomy): domain Bacteria; kingdom Bacillati; phylum Actinomycetota; class Actinomycetes; order Kitasatosporales; family Streptomycetaceae; genus Streptomyces; species Streptomyces sp. CA-250714. Next base: position 1,982,777 of record NZ_JBNJMI010000001.1, read on the forward strand.
AGCAGCCGCAGCGCGGCCTGCACCGTGCCGTTGCCGCACCCCAACTCCTCGGCGAAGTCCCGCACCCGGGGCAGCCGCGTCTCCGGCTCGTACTCCAGCAGGAGGAGCGCGAGCTGACGGGCCGCCAGGCCGTTGCGGGTCAGGAATCGCTCGTCGTAACCATTCACGAGGGAACAGTAAACAGAATCCTGGATTCTTGACAAGCCCCTTTCCGCCGGCCGCCAAGCCCTCTTTCTCCGGCCGCGAACCCCTTCTCCGGGTGCGCGGCCGCACGAGTCGGCGGAGGCTCGCCATACCGGGAACTGCTAGAAAAGGTTCATGCGCGGACTCTTCGGGCGCCTGTCGGCTCGGCGTGAACGGCACCGCCGAGTGCCGCCCGCATCCGCGCGCTCCCGCCAGGGCCCGGGCGCCGGGAGCGCCCCGCCTCCCGACGGGTCCCCGGACGTCGAGGAACTGCCGCCCCGCGCGCGCCGCTTCCGGCTCCCCTTCGCCCCCCGCACCGTCGCCGGAGAGGTATTCGTCCTCCAGGTGGCGGTCATCGTGCTGCTCATGATCGCCGTGGTGGTGGCCTTCGTCCTGCACGCCCGGTGGGAAAGCACCCGCCAGGCCCGCAAGGAAGCCCTCGCCGTGGCCACGGCCTTCGCACAGTCACCTGATGTGGTGAAGAACCTGGACGTGCGCGACCCGACCGCGAAGCTCCAGCCACGTGCGGAGGCGCTGCGGAAGAGGACCGACATCTCCTATGTCGTCGTCTGGAAGCCGAACGGGATCAGGGTCACGGCGCCGGAACCCGGCCTGATCGGCAAGCGCGTCGACGGGCCGTACAAGGAGGCCGTCCGGGAGGCCCGCGAGGGCCGCTCCACCACCGAGACTCTCCAGGCGGCACCGGGTCTGACGGTGAACTCCGCCGTCCCCGTCGTCCGGCACGACGGCACCCTCGCCGGGCTGGTCTCCACGGGGGTCACGGTGTCGCGGGTGAACGAGGGGGTGAAGAAGCAACTGCCCGTCCTGCTCATGTCGGCCGCCGGCGCACTCGCCCTCGCCTCGGGCAGCTCCGCACTGGTGAGCAGGCGACTGCGGCGCCAGACCCACGGCCTGGGGCCGGAAGAGATGACCCGCATGTACGAGCACCATGACGCGGTGCTGCACGCCGTCCGGGAGGGCGTGCTCATCCTCGACGACACAGGACGGCTGGTGCTCGTCAACAACGAGGCCCGGCGGCTGCTGGAGCTGCCCGAGGACGCGGAGGGACGATACGTCGACCAGGTGGGCCTGGGCGTGGGCATGGCGGGGCTGCTGGCGTCGGGCCGCACCGCAACGGACGAGGTGCATCTGGCCAAGGGCAGGCTGCTGGCTGTCAACGTCCGCACCACCCGCGGCGAGGAGGGCGCGCCGGGCCGGGTGGCCACCCTGCGGGACACCACCGAACTGCACGCCCTGGAGGGCCGCGCGGAGGGCGCACGGGAGCGGCTGCGTCTGCTGTACGAGGCCGGGGTGCGGGTCGGCACCACGCTCGACGTGGTGCGTACAGCCGAGGAACTGACCGAGGTGGCCGTGCCCCGGTTCGCCGAATTCGCCACTGTGGAACTGCTGGACCCCGTACTGCGCGGTGAGGAGCCGACAGCCGCGCGCACCGAACTGCGCCGTATCGCGGTGAGCGGCGTCCGCGACGACGCGCCCCTCCTCCCTGTCGGCGAGGTCGTCCGCACTGTCGAGACCATGCCGGGCGAGGCGGAGGTGGTGGACAGCGGGCAGGCACTCCTGCACCCCGATCTGCGCGAGGCGCACGACTGGCTGGCGCAGTATCCCGCACACGGCCGGCGGGCTCTGGAGTACGGCATCCGCTCACTGATCAGCACCCCGCTGCGGGCCCGCGGTGTGGTGCTGGGCACCGTCGACTTCTGGCGCACCGACCAGAGCGAGCCCTTCGGCGAGGAGGATCTGGCCTTCGCCGAGGAGCTGACGGCACGCGCCGCGGTCAGCATCGACAACGCCCGCCGCTACACCCGTGAGAACGCGATGGCGGTCACCCTCCAGCGCAGTCTGCTGCCACGCGGTCTGCCCGAACAGGACGCCCTGGAGGTGGCGTCACGCTACCGGCCCACCAGGGCCGGGGTGGGCGGCGACTGGTTCGACGTCATCCCGCTGCCCGGCGCACGGGTGGCGCTGGTGGTGGGCGACGTGGTGGGCCACGGGCTGCATGCGGCGGCGACGATGGGCCGACTGCGCACAGCAGTGCTCAATTTCTCCTCCCTGGACCTGGCCCCCGAAGAGCTGCTGGCGCACCTGGACGAACTGGTCGACAGGATCGACCAGGACCAGGCGGCCGAGGGCAACGGCGCGACAGTCACCGGAGCCACCTGTCTGTACGCCATCTACGACGCCGTCTCCGGCCGCTGCACCATCGCCAGGGCAGGCCACCCGGGGCCCGCACTGGTGCTGCCGGACGGCACTGTGCAGTACCCGGACGTGCCCGTCGGGCTGCCGCTCGGACTGGGCGGCGCACCGTTCGAGACGGCCGAGCTGCGGCTGCACCCCGACAGTCAGCTCGTACTGTTCACGGACGGTCTCGTGGAGGACCGCGAACGCGACATCGACGACGGTCTCGCCCTGCTGCACGAGGCACTGACCGGGCACCCCGGCAGACGCCCTGAGGACACCTGCCGGGCGGTTCTCGACGCACTGCTGCCCACCGAACCCAGCGATGACGTCGCCCTGCTGGTGGCCCGCGCCCGGGTGCTCGACCCCGAGCGGGTCGCACAGTGGGACGTGCCCGCCGACTCCGGCGCCGTCGCCCCGATGCGTGCCCGGGTCTCCCGGAAGCTGGCCGAGTGGGGGCTGGAGGAGATGTCCTTCACCTCCGAGCTCATCCTCAGCGAGCTGGTCACCAACGCCATCCGCTACGGCAGCGAGCCCATCCGGGTCCGGCTGCTGTACCAGTCCTGCCTCACCTGCGAGGTCTCCGACGGCAGCAGCACCTCGCCCCATCTGCGCCGCGCCGCCGCCACCGAGGAGGGCGGGCGCGGTCTCTTCCTCGTCGCGCAGCTCGCCGAGCGCTGGGGGACCCGCTACACGCCGCACGGCAAGGTGATGTGGACCGAGCAGAACCTGTACGAGGCGACCGGCGGCGAGCAGGACACCGCCGGTCTCCTCGACCAGTGGGACGAGCCACTGTGACACCGCTCCGGCTCACCCGTGCCCCCGGACCGCCGCCTGGCCGCTCGCGGCTGCTGGGCCACACTTGAGTCATGTCTGGCTTCACCCCGCCGCACGACCCGCACGCCCCCGCGGCGCACGAGCCGCACCGGGCGCCCCAGGGGTCCCCGGCCCCCGCCGGCTCCCCGGTGCCACCGGCATCGCCCACCCTGGCGAGCCTGCTGGCGACCGGCGCGGGCGAGGCGCTGGAGCTGGTGAAGGCGCCGCGCGGTACCGGCGTCCCGGTGCGCGGGGTGGGGGTGTTCGACGCGGGGGAGATCTTCGCCGCGCACGGGCAGGTGCTTCTCGCGGCCGGGGTGGACGACTCCTCCGACGTCGCCCCGCTGGTGCTGCGGTCCGCCGCGCGGGCGGGCGCCGTGGCCGTCGTCGTACGGCGCGGGGCGAGCGGACCGACCCGGCGGCTGCTGGAGGTCGCCGAGGAGACCTCCACGGCGCTGCTGACCAGAGCGCCGTGGATCGAGTGGACCGAGCTGATCGGCATGCTGCGTACGGGGCTCGCCCACGGCGGCGGACCGCTGGGCGGCGAATCGCCCACCGATGTGCCGCTGGGCGACCTGTCCGCGCTGGCGCGGGCCTTCTCCGAACTGGTCGGCGGGGCCATCACGATCGAGGACCCGGACTCGCGGGTGCTGGCCTTCTCCCCCACAGAGCACGGCGCCGACCCGCTGCGCAGGCAGACGATCCTCGGCCAGCAGGTGCCCAGATGGCGGCTGGCCGAGCTGGCCGCCAGCGGATTTCTGCGGACCCTGTGGTCGACGGACGATGTGGTGCACCGTCCCGCCGAGGAACGGTTCTCCGAGCGGCTGGCGATCGCGGTGCGAGCGGGCGACGAGGTGCTCGGCTCGATCTGGGCGGCGGCCGACGGCAGCCCGCTGCGGCCCGAGGCCCGGCAGGCGCTGCGGGAGGCGGCTCGTACGGCAGCCCCGCATCTGCTGCACCACCGGCTGCGCACCCAGAACGGCTCCGCCCGCCGCAGACGGGCGGTGCGGGCGCTGCTGGACGGCACCGGGGAGACGCGCGCCGCCGCCGCGACGCTCGGGTTCACCCCTGACACGCCCTGCGTCGTCCTGTCCGTCACCACCGGCGGGAGCGCACCGGCCGACCGTGACGCCGGAGCGGCCCGCGACAGGGCGCTGCGGCTGGCCGCGCTCCAGGTGACCGCACACCAGCCGGCCGGGTACACGCTGCGCGTCGACGACCGGCTGGACGTACTGCTGCCCCTCCCGGACGAGGAGCTGACCGCGGCACCGGTGCACGCCCGGAGGCTGGCGCTCCAGCTGGCGGCCGCGGTGCACGAGGCAGGCGCCCACCCGCTGGTGGCGATCGGCGCACCCCGGCCGGGACCGGCACAGGCACCACAGTCGCGTACGGCCGCCCACCTCGTCCTCCAGGTGCTGCGTGAGCGGTCGTACGGGGACGGCCGGGACGCGGGCGCTGGACCGCCGGAGGTCGCCGACGAGACGGACGTACGGGCGGCGCTGGACGCGCTGCGGGCGGTACGGGCGGTGGCCGAGCTGACACCACAGGTGGACGGGCCGGTGCGGGAACTACTGGCGCACGACGAGCAGCACCGCACCGACCTGGCACAGACCCTGGCCGCCTATCTCAGCCGGTTCGGGGACGTGGCGGGCACCGCGCGGCAGCTGGGCGTCCACCCCAACACCCTGCGCTACCGGCTGCGCAGACTGCGCAGCCACTTCGGGCTCGACCTCGACGACCCGGACGTGCGCCTGCTGGCGGAGCTGGGGCTGCGTGCTGCGGGCGCCTACCCGGCAGGACCACATCCCGGCAGGCCGGCCGTGTGACCCGCCCGCCGGTGTTGTCCTGTCGCACCACTGTCCCGCCTACGGTGTGGTGCGACAGGACAACACCGGCCCGTACACCACCGGCCTGTTGTGCCGGGCCCCATCCCATCGGCCGCAGGTTCGGCCCATCCACCGCAGACAGGGCACCAGCCCACAGCGCAGAGTGGACGGGTTCTACAGGTCCCGTTTCCGCCGGACCGCCGCACGAGAAGGGAGCCGCACGTGGTGCTGGACGCTGTGGCACGCAGTAGGGACGCGATCGTCGCAGCGGTCCGCGAAGGGCTGCTCGGCCCCGAGGCCCCGGTCGTCGCCCTGCTGGACGTGCAGGGCATCCGGGAGACCGCCCGGCAGCTGCACGCCGCGTTCGCCGGCCCCTCCCCCGTGCTGCACACCTTCGCCGTCAAGGCGGGCGCACTGGTGCCCGTACTGGAGCTGCTGGCCGCCGAGGGGATCGGCTGCGAGGTGGCGAGCCCCGGTGAACTGGCGCTCGCCCGCGCGGCGGGTGTCCCGGCAGCGCGGACCGTCTTCGACTCCCCCGCCAAGACCGTGGCCGAACTGCGCGACGCGCTGGAGACCGGCGTCGCCGTCAACGCCGACAACCCGCAGGAGCTGGCCCGTCTCGACGCGCTGGTCGCCGAGCGCGCCGCCGCGGGGCAGGGTCCTGGCGCACCGCTCGGCCTGCGGATCAACCCACAGGTGGGCACCGGCGCCATCGACGCGATGAGCACCGCGACCGCCACCTCGAAGTTCGGGATCGCACTGCGCGACGAGGGCGTCGAACAGTGGGTCGTCGACAACTGTCTGGCCCGTCCCTGGCTGACCCGGCTGCACACCCACACCGGCTCGCAGGGTGTACCGCTGCAGCTGATGGCCGAGTCGGTACGGGTCGTCTTCGAGCTGGCCGAACGGATCAACCGTGCGGCGGGCCGACAGCAGATCGACACCCTCGACATCGGCGGCGGCCTGCCGGTGAACTTCGCCGGCGACGAGACCGAGCCGTCCTTCGACGCGTACGCCCAACTGCTGCGCCGTACCGTGCCGGGGCTGTTCGACGGGCGGTACACCGTCGTCACCGAGTTCGGCCGGTCGCTGCTGGCCAAACAGGGCTTCATCGCGGCCGTGGTGGAGTACACCAAGTCCGCGGGCGGCCGGCGTATCGCCGTCACCCACGCGGGAGCGCACGTGGCGACCCGTACCGCGTTCGCGCCCGAGTCGTGGCCGCTGCGGGTGGGTGCCTTCGACGCGAAGGGCGCGCCCAAGAGCACGCCGGAGGTGGTGCAGGACGTGGCGGGACCGTGCTGCTTCGCCGGGGACCTGGTGGCCCGCGAGCGGCCACTGCCCGAGCTGGCACCCGGCAATGTGGTGGCCCTGTGGGACACGGGCGCCTACTACTTCTCCACGCCCTTCCAGTACAACAGCCTGCCCAGGCCCGCGGTACACGGCTTCTGGCGCACCGCTGACGGGCGCACCCGCTTCTCACTGGTGCGGCCCGCGCAGCGGATCGAGGAGGTACTGGCGGACAGTGGCGCCGCACAGAGCGGTGCGCTGACTGCCGGAGCCACCCACTACTGACCTGTCCATCAGGCACACCCACACCCCAGTGCGCCCACCGGCGTGCCGGGGCTTCGGTGTGCCCCGATCCACGGAGACGACCAACGCATGGCGCACGGAGCCGACACCCGCGGGGACGGGGTGACCACCGAGTCCCCCGTACACCCCGCACCCGCCGAAGGGCCTCTGGTGCGCGAGGACGGCTATGCGTCGGGCCTGCGCAACAGACAGGTCCAAATGATCGCTGTGGGCGGCGCGATCGGCACCGGTCTGTTCCTCGGTGCGGGCGAACGGCTGCACTCCGCTGGGCCCTCCCTGGTCGTCGTGTTCGCGGTGACGGGCCTGTTCGCCTTCTTCATCGCCCGCGCCATGGGCCAGTTGGTGATGCACCGGCCGACGTCCGGCTCGTTCGTCTCGTACTCACGGGAGCTGCTCGGCGGCGAGAAGGCCGCCTTTGTCGCGGGGTGGGTGTACTTCCTGCACTGGATCTGCAGCGGCATCGCGGAGATCACCGCGGTGGCCGTCTATCTGCACTACTGGAGCGCCCTGCGTGCCGTCCCGCAGTGGACGCTGGCCCTGTTCGCCCTGCTGGTGGTGCTGGGCGCGAACCTGATCTCGGTGCGCTGGTTCGGTGAGTTCGAGTTCTGGTTCGCGCTCATCAAGGTCGCCGCGATCATCGCGTTCCTGGCCGTGGGCTGCTGGCTGCTGGCCGTCCGCCATCCCGTGCAGGGCCATCCGGGCGGGCCGCAACTGATCACCGAGCACGGCGGGATGCTGCCGCACGGATTCGTGGCGGCTCTGGTGGTCGTCCAGGGCGTGGTCTTCTCGTACGCGGCGATCGAGATGGTCGGCATCACGGCGGGCGAGACGAAGAACCCCCGCACGGTCATCCCGAAGGCCATCAACTCGGTCTCCTGGCGCATCGTCGTCTTCTATGTGGGCTCCGTACTGCTGCTCGTCCTGCTGCTGCCCTGGAGCGCCTACAGCGGTGACGAGTCGCCTTTCGTGACCCTGATGAGCCGCATCGGCGTCCCCGGCGCCGACCAGATCATGAACTTCGTGGTGCTGACCGCCGCGCTCTCCAGCTGCAACTCCGGGCTGTACTCGACAGGGCGCACCCTTCGCTCCATGGGGCTCGCCGGATCGGCTCCGCACTTCACGACGAAGATGAACCGCCGTCAGGTACCGTTCGGCGGCATCCTGCTCACCGCGGCCTGCTATCTGCTCGGCATCGCCCTCAACTACGTCGTTCCCGAGCGTGCGTTCTCCATCGTCCTGAACTTCTCCGCCATCACGATGATCGGCACCTGGGCGATGATCGTGCTGTGCCAGCTCGCGCTGCGCCGCCGGGTGCGGCAGGGCCGGATCCCGGACGGCGGCTTCCACCTTCCGGGCGCACCGTTCACCTCGTATCTGACGCTCGCCTTCCTGCTGCTCGTCGTGGTGCTGATGGCCTCCGACGGGGACATCGGCAGCTGGACGGTGGCGTGCCTGCCGCTGATCGCGGCCGCGCTGTGGGCGGGCTGGTACGCCGTACGGCACCGGGTGACGGCGATGGCGGCAGCACGCGGAGCGGACCACCCTCCGGGGAGCTGAACGCACGCCGCCGCCGTGGGCCAGGCCGTCGCCCGGGTCCCGCGCTACGAGATCCGCGAAGTGTTCCCCGGCGCCGCGGCCGGCTGCTCACGCTGCGGCTCGGTGTCGCGGACCAGCAGGGCGAGCAGGCCCGCGAGGACCGCGGTGACTGCTGAGACGGTGAAGACCAGATGCATGCCGTCGATGAAGGTGTGGTGTGCCACCCGGGTCACCGTGTCGGCCAGGTGGTCGAGCCGGTCGGTGCTCATGGCGTCGCCCTTCTGCCGTGCGACGGTGGAGAGTTGCTCCTCGACGGTGTCCCTGGCCGAGAACGGGAAGCCGAGGGCGACGGACTCGCGGACGCTGTCGTTGCCGGCGAGCGCGGCAGCGGCGCGGCCCTGACCGTCGAGCTCGGCGCGGAGCGCGGCGGGGAAGTTCGCGTTCACCGACGAGCCGAGCAGGCTGCCGAACAGTGCGACGCCAAGGGTGCCGCCCAGTTGCTGCATGGACTGCTGTATGCCGGAAGCGACACCGGCCCGCGCCACCGGGGCGTTGCCGACGATCGTCCGTACGGCGGCCACCAGCAGAAAGCCCGCACCGAGCCCGGTGAGTACCAGCGGCGTGGCCAGCTGCCACCCGCAGGTGTCCGCGTCGATCCGCAGGAAGAGAACCAGGGCACCGAGGAACAGCACCGGACCCAGGATCAGCGTGCCCTTCAGGCCGAGCTGTTCCATCACCCAGCCGGCGAGCGGCGCGGCGAGGGCGACGGCAGCGGTCAGCGGCAGCAGCCCGACCGCCGCGGTGAGAGCGCTCTTCCCCTGGACGCTCTGGAAGTAGTACGTCAGATGGAAGACGACCGCGAAGAAGACGAACGTCGTCACGAGCGTCAGCAGCAGACCGACCGGGACAGAGCGGTCCTTGCACCGACCGGGGGCGACCATGGCGTGCTCGCTCCTGGCCTCGATCAGGACGAAGACGGCGAGCAGTACGACACCGACCGAGACAGATCCGAGCGTCCTCCCGGAGCTCCAACCACCGTCCTGCGCACCGGTGATGCCCCACACCGTGCTGACCATCGCCGCGGTGAGCGTGAGCGCGCCGAGAAGATCGAGGGGCCCGGGGCGCTGCCGCGCGGACTCCTTGGCGGCTGTGCCGCCGAGCAGCGCGCCGAGGATGCCGAGCGGCAGATTGAGATAGAAGACCCAGGACCAGCTCGCGTACTCCACGAGCACACCGCCGAGCAGCGGGCCACCCGCTATGGCGACGGCGGTGACGGCGCCGAAGACGCCGAGCACGGCGGGGAGTCGGCGCGGTGGGAAGGTCTCCTTGAGTACGGCCAGCCCGGCGGCGCCGAGCAGCGATGCGAAGACCGCCTGCGCGATACGGGCGCCGATCAGCATCTCCACCGAGCCGGACATGCCGCACAGCAGCGAGGCGAGAGAGAGTCCGCAGGCCCCGATGAGGAAGGCCTTCTTGCGGCCGATCCTGTCGGCCACCGTGCCGGCCGGAACGAGCAGGGCCGACAGTGCCAGCAGATATCCGGTGGTCACCCAGCGGATCTGCTCGGGGGTGGCGGCCAGGTCGGTGGCGATCGCGGGGTTCGCCACTGCGACGGCCGTACTGTCGATCTGCACCGCAGTGATTCCGAGTGTCACGGCGAGCAGGCTGAGCCAGGCGCCGAGCGGCACTCTTGCTGTTCCGGCGCCTTCGCTCGCGGTCGGCGGCTGATCCGCGTACGTGGGCGCCGGGTCACTCATGACCGAACTCCTTGGGTCAACGGTGCGGCCGGGAGCCAGGGGACGTCTCAGGCGCGGGGCGGCGGCGGACGGCGCCCGGTGGCGAAGGACGGGCGCCGCAGACCGGAACAGCGGCCCCGGGCACCGTCCGGCAAGGAGGTTCCCGGAGCCGCCGCGCAGCCGGCCGCACAGCCGAGCCGCAAGCGACCCCACGGGTGAACGACGGGGGGCGATCACCCGCAGGGCCGCAGCTCATCGGTACGGCGCCATCATGGCACAATTATGGCTCCTCGTGAAGCCATACCTGTCAGGCGGCGGGGAAATCCCTGGTCAGAGGCGGTGCCACGAGGAAAGAACGCCGCGCAGGAAGCGGTCGGCGCGATGTGAAGGGGCGATAGAAAACGCTGGAAAAGGGGCCCGCAGCGGGACGTTGCGCTCGATGGCGCCAGTCCTCGACTACAGCCCTCACGCCCGGCGGATCACGATGTCCCCCATCGACGTACGTGCGCGTACCTCGGCGGTTTCGTCGGCGGACTGCGGACCCTGGGCCGAGGGGAGGGAGTTGCGGACGGAGCCGCGCCGGGTGCGCAGGTCGAGCCGCGCGGCGGTGCCCTCGCGGATACCGATCTCCAGCTCACCGACGCCGGTCTCGACGCTGATGGAGCCGCGCACCACCTCGCCCACCCTGATGGTGCCGTTGGCGGACTTGGCGGCCACGGAGCCGAGCGCCCGGTCGACGGAGATGGCGCCGTTGGCGCAGGTCAGCCAGGCGTCGTCGCGGGCGAGACCGATCCGGATGTCCCCGTTGGTGTTCTTGATCACCGAGGAGCCGTCGACCTCGGCCAGCCTTGTCCTGCCGCTGACCAGGACGACCTCCGCATGCCCGTTGACCCGGCCCACGGTGACGTTGCCGCTGCGGGCGTCCAAGTCCAGCGCGTCGGTCTCCTCCAACTCGATGTCGCCGAGGCCCGACTTGAACCGGCAGGTGCCGAGCCGCCCTTCGCAGCGCAGCGCGGCCGCGGTCACGGCGCCGCGCAACTGCGAGCCGGCGGGGAGCTCGACACGCACATCACTCGAACCGCTCTCGCCGAACGGCCGGTACTGCTTGGCTCCCTTGATCAGCAGCCTGCCACCCGAGTATTCGACGCGCACCCGCTCGGCCGCCTTCACGTCGGATTCCCTGTCCGGGTCGCTCGGCACCACCGTGACGACGGTGTCGGTACGGTCGCTCGCGATGATCCGTACATCGCCGACGGGCAGTTCGAGCGTGACGGAGATCGGTTCAGGGGTGTCGTACGCGGGCATGGCCCTACTCTCCTGAGGGGGCACAGCGCATCCGCACGCGCGGCGCTGTGACGCGGTGAGTGTCCTTGTCGGGTCAGCGGACCCAGCCGGAGTAGCGCTGCTCCCCTCGGGGGGCGCGCCTTTCGGTGCGACGGCTCTCGGACGCCAGCACGGCGTTGCAGGCACGGACCAGCCAGGCGTTGACCGAGAGCCCCTGCTTGCCTGCGGCCTCGTCGATGAGGACCTTGAGGTGCTCCGGGGGGCGGAAGTTGATGCGCGCGGTGCCGCCGCCGGCTTCGCCGCCCGCGGTCTCGGCGGGGCGCGGAACCGGGGCGCTGTCCGCCACGAGTTCGTAGCCGCCGTCGCCCTCGTCGCCGTACGACTCGTCGGCGGGGGGCGGGGTGACGACGAAGTTGGGGTCGAGCCCGCGCAGCCGTACGTCGACGGAGCCGGGCGCGAGGTCACGGGTGATCTCGTCGGCAGCCGCCGAGAGCGCCTTCAGCAGAGTGAGCCGGGTGGCCGACTCGAGCGGCCCGACGAGCCGCTCGGCGAGCGCCCGGGCCTCCTCCCCACCACCGGCGGCGGCAGCCAGGAACTCGTCGCAGAGTTCGTCTACATACGGCCGCATTTCCATGGCTGCATTATGGCACAACCGGATCCCGGCACCCGGTCCACCGGCTGCCCGCACCTCGCCCTCCGCAAGGAAAACCGCTGGTCAACGCGGTATGGGCACGCGGTATCGCTCGTCGTCCCGCCTGGCGGAAGGCCCTGTTTCGGCCACCGTCCGCATCGGTCGGGTCGGCTGCCGGCTGTCGCGCCCAGCCGCTGTGCGCCATGGTGCCGCCGTTGTGGCGCAACGACTCCACACGGCACGCGCAACGACTTCTCACGGCACCGAGAATTCGCACCCCGCCCGCCCCGCGAAAGCTGGCAGCTTTCTTTTGCGGCTGCTCAGCGGCGGCCCTGTGCTCTGCCATCGTGCAGTTTGTACACAACTGACCGGCGGGGTTCTCGGCGGCCCGGAATTCGTTTCCCGCACGCCTTTCTGCACACACACGCGAGCTCAGTTCGCCGCACATTCGCTGACGTCTCCCGCTGTCGTTGTTCCGCATCACGGTCCGCTTCCCGACTTCTGGAGACTCTCTATGAATCGCGATCTGCTGATGTCCGACGCCGTGCATTTCCGCATCAGCTACGAGATCAACCCCTACATGGACCGCAGTTGTCAGCCCGATACCGAGGCCGCCGTCGCCGAGCACGAGGCGATAGCCGCGGCGCACCGGGCGGCCGGACGCACCGTACGGGCCATGGAGTCGGCCCCCGAGTGCCCGGACATGGTCTACACGGCCAACGGGGCGTTCGTCTGCGACGGGCGCGCGGTTCTGGGCGATCCGCCGGCCGCCCGGCTGGAGGAGATCCGGTACTTCCGCTCCTGGCTCAAGGAGAACGAGTTCGAGGTATTCGACGCGCCGTACGCGTTCAGCGGGCAGGGCGACGCGCTGGCTTGCGGCCGCTTTCTGCTGGCCGGGTACGGGCAGCGCACGGACGAGCGGATGCATGGCTTCCTCGCCGAGCTGTTCGGCCATGAGACGGTCCTGCTGCGGACCGCCGGCGAGGAGTGGTACGACCTGGATCTGGCCGTCGCCGTCATCGACGAGCGCACCCTCGCCTATCACCCCGAGGCGCTGGAGGCCGGGAGCCGGAGCCGGCTGCGCGAGCTGGGCCTGGAGCTCATCGAGGTGGACGCCGCCGATGCCCGCGCGTTCGCGCTCAACCTCGTCAGCGACGGCACAACGGTGACGATGACCCAGGGCGCCCCCCGACTGGCGGCAACCCTGCGCGAGCGCGGCCTGACCGTGGTGGAGCTGGACACCACCGAACTCCGCAAGGGCGGAGGCGGCGTACGGTGCACCGCCCTCACCCTCGACAACCCGGCCCCTCGCTGAGGCCACCCGCACCAAGGCCCTCACGACCTTCGGGTCGTGAGGGCCTTGTCGTGTCAGGTCAGCGAGGCTGCGACGCGTGTTCCCGTTGCCGGGGTGGGGCCGTTGCCTCGGGCGCGGGTGCGTGGAGTTTCTCGCCCTCGACGTCCATGTTGGGCAGCAGTACGCCCAGCCACTTGGGGAGCCACCAGGCGGACTTGCCCAGCAGGGCGAAGAGCGCGGGGACGATTGCCATGCGGACGACGAACGCGTCGAAGAGGACGGCGACGGCCAGGCTGAAGCCGATCAGCTTGATCATGTCGTCCTGCTCCATGATGAAGCCGGAGAAGACGCTGGTCATGATCAGCGCCGCGGCGGCGACGACCCGGCCTCCGTGCCGGAAGCCCGTCACCACCGCCTCGTCGGTGGCCGCCCCCTGCACGTACGCCTCACGCATCCGGGTCACGAGGAACACCTCGTAGTCCATGGCCAGACCGAAGACCACGCCGATCATGAAGATCGGCATATTGCTCATGATCGGCCCGGGTTGGTCGACGCCGAACAGATCGGCCAGCCAGCCCCACTGGAAGACCGCGACGACGGCACCGAGCGCGGCGGTCACCGAGAGCAGGAAGCCGAGCGCCGCCTTGAGCGGGACGAGTACTGAGCGGAAGACCAGCATCAGCAGCAGGAACGCCAGTCCGACGACGATTCCGAGGTAGGGCAGCAGCGCGTCGTCGAGCGTCTTGGAGTAGTCGATGAACAGCGCTGTCTGGCCGGTCACCAGGATCTCGGCGTCGGTTTCGGCCTGCAGCCGGTCCGCGTCGCCGCGGAGCGCTCTGACCAGTTCCTCGGTCTTGTCGGAGGTGGGCCCGGTGGACGGGATGACGTTGATGATGGCGGTGTCGCCGCTCTTGTTGGCGGTGGCCGGGCTGACCGACTCGACGCCCTTCTCACCGGTGAACTGCGTGCGTACCTTTCCGGCGGCCGCCTTGGCGTCGGCGTGCTCGACGGTCACCATCAGCGGCCCGTTGAAACCGGGTCCGAAGGAGTCCGAGAGCATGTCGTACGCCTTGCGCTGCGTGGTGTCGGGCGCCATGGTGCCCTCGCCGGGGAGGCCGAGCTGGAGGCTTGCCGCCGGTACGGCGACCGTGCCGAGCCCCACGATGCCCACGAGCAGTACGGCCACGGGGTGGCGCAGTACGTAACCGGCCCAGCGGGCACCGGCGTTGGGCTTCTGCTTGGCGGCCAGCTTCGCCGCCTTGCGCTGCTGGCGGGCCGAGAGCGGCTTGCCGGAGAACTGCTTGCGGTCCCTGCGGCGCAGCACCCTGACGGGGGCGAAGCCGAGGAGGGCCGGCACGAGCGTGACGGCGATGAGGACGGCGATCGCGACGGTGCCGGCGGCCGTGAGGCCCATCTTGGTGAGCAGCGGGATGTTGACGACCGACAGCCCGGCGAGGGCGACGATGACGGTGAGGCCCGCGAAGACCACGGCGGATCCCGCCGTGCCGACGGCGCGGCCTGCCGCGTCCTGGCGCTCGCGGCCCTCCATGACCTCCGCTCGGTAGCGGGAGACGATGAAGAGCGCGTAGTCGATTCCGACGGCCAGGCCGATCATCATGGCCAGCGTCGTGGTGGTCGAGGACAGTCCGAGGGTGCTGCCCAGCGCGGTGATGGCGGAAATGCCGATTCCGACGCCGATCACGGCGGTCAGCAGCGGCATGCCCGCGGCGATCAGCGAGCCGAAGGTGAGGAAGAGGACGAGCGCGGAGACCAGGATGCCGACGCCTTCGGCTGCGCCGCCCATGGTGGACTCGATCTCCACCGCGTCGCCGCCCGTCTCGACCGTCAGACCGCTGTCGCGGGCCCGTTCGGTCGCGTCGGTGAGTGCCTCGTGCGCCTTGTCGGACACCTTGGTGCCGGGCACCTTGTAGGTCGCGACCGCGTACGCGGTGGTCCGGTCCTTGCTGACGGCGTGTGCCTGGAACGGGTTGGAGACGCCGACCACCTGGGGCGCGTCGGAGAGGTCCTTGACGAGTTCGTCGACCGTCTCACGCTGTGCGCCTTGGGTGATCTTCTTCCCGTCGGTAGCACGCAGCACGACCCGTGCGGTGGCTCCCTCGGCCTGGGCGTCGGGGAACTTCTTCTCCAGCACGTCGAAGGCCCGCTGGGATTCGGTTCCCGGCATGGAGAAGGTGTCGACGGGCGGAGTCGGTGCGCTGGAGGCGGCGAAGCCGGCGCCGCCGAGGATCAGCACCCACAGGAGCGTCATCAACCCCCGTCGGCGGAAGGCCAGTCGGCCCAGTTTGTAGAGGAGGGTAGCCACGGTCAGGCACTCCTGTCGGCTCGGTACGGGCAGGGACGATGACGCCAATGTAGCGCGGGATGGCCCTACTTGGCACCATGGTGGTGCCATTATCAAACCGCTACAGCGGTTTTGCCTCGTCATCGCTGGTGCCGCAGCCGGAATCCGGTCGGTGGAAGGGACAGGGCGCTGAAAGAAAACGGTCGGGCCGGGGCGCTCCCGCCCCGGCCCGACCTGTGTATCCGCTGGCGTCAAGCCGCGTTCTGCGCCTGGAAGTTGGCGGCGAACTCGTCGTGCACCTCGCCACGCAGCCGACGCAGCTCACCGAAGGGCATGGTGAGCCGCCCGGCCAGATACATGGCGCCACTCGAACCGCCGGTACCGGCCTGCTGGCCGAGCGACCGCGACATCAGACCCAGATGTGCGACCTTCCATCGCCAGTAGCCGTTGCCGATGTCCAGCAGCAGCTCCGCGATCCGGTGGAAGACACCAGCGCGCGACCCGAGACGGCACACCTCGGCCACGGAGGTGCCCGCGCTCTCGGTCGCCGTACGGAACGCCTCGTACAGCCTCCCGGGGTCGATGTCGTTCCCGAGCAACTGGCTGAGGGCCTTGAACTGCGCCGACTCGGCGCCGCTCGCGGTGTCCAGATAGGGGCGGAACTCCGCGAACAGCCGCAGCGGCAGCTTCTCCAGCGCTACGAGTTGCGCGTGCAGCACGAACAGCAGATCGCTGGCGCGCTCCAGGAACTCGGCGCTCAGTTCCGCGTCCCCGGTCTCCAATCCGCCCTCGCCCGGCGCCGGTTCGGGGGACAGCGCCTCGGCGGCGGCGCCGAGGTCGGCGATGATCTGCTTGAGCCACAGCTCGCAGGTCTGATGCGCGACGATGAAGAAGTGCTCGGCCAGAACGACTTCCGTGCGCGCCGTGTCGGGAGTGCGCGGAACCTGGATCGAGAGCAGGTTGTCGATGCGCAGATAGTCCCGGTAGGTCAGCGTGGTCATGGGGTCACTCCACTGCGTGGTCGCGGACGAAGTCGAGAAAGAGCCGGACGCCCCGGTCGAGGGCCTCCGGCTCCACACAGAACGCGATACGGATCAGATGCCGCGCCCACGGCGCGTAGCGGGAAGACTCGATGCTGCCCGTACCGTCCAGCCTGGGGTGCCAGGCGAATCCGTTGCCCGCCACCACCGCCACCCCGGTGGCGTCCAGCAGCCGGGTGGCGAAGGTCTCCGCGTCCATGCCGGTGCGGCCGATGTCGGCCAGCGCGTACCAGCCCCCGGCGGGCAGCCGGCTCAGCAGCCCCTCCTCGACGAGCTGGGGCAGCACCGCGTCCCGGTTGGCGCGCACCCGCTTGCGGTTGAGCTCGGCGATGCCGGCCCGGGACCGGATCGCGGCGATGCCCGCGTACTGGGCCGGGGTGGAGGTCCCGATGATGCTGGCCTCCTGGACGACCTTGAGCGCGTCGGCGGCCTCCTCGGTGGCAGCGGCGACGTAACCGAGCCGGTAGCCGGTCATGGCGACGCTCTTGGAGAAACTGAAGGTGCTGTGCACGATGCGCTCGGCAACCGGGACGTCCCGCTCCAGCGACGCGACCGACAGATGTTCGCCGTCGAAGACATAGTGCTCGTACGCCTCGTCGCTGATGACCTGCCAGCTGTTGGCGCGCGCCAGGTCGAGCAGGGTCCGGGTGAGTGCCGCGTCCATCACCGCGCCGGTGGGGTTGGCGGGCGAGTTGAGCAGCAGGATCCGGGTGCGCGGGCCCGCAGCGGCGGCCAGCGCCTCCGGGTCGGGCAGGAAGTCGGGGCCCAGCGGGTAGAAGACCGGGCGCAGTCCGGCCAGCAGGCTCTGCTGGAGATGGACCGGCCAGTGCAGCTCGGGCAGCAGTATCTCGGCACCGGGCGCGGCCAGCGACTGGAGCAGCGCGGCCAGCCCCTGGCAGGAGCCGGGTGAGACGAGTACCCGGGAGACCTCGGTGTCCAGGCCGTTGTCGGTGCGCAGCTTCTCGACCAGGGCCTCGCGCAGCGCGGGCAGGCCCTCCACGCCCGAGTACTTGGTCTCCCCCCGCCGCACGGCCTCGGTGAACGCCTCGGCGACCTCCTCCGGAGGGTCGAAGTAGGGGTCACCGACGTGCAGTTTGACGACCCCGTTGCCGGGGGTTTCCGAGGTGCTGTCGGCGTGCTCCTTCGCCTCGGCCGCTCGGTAGATGTCCTGGAGGCACGACGACGGGATCGTCGTGGCCATCGGTGCACGGCTCAGCTGTTCGGTCCCCGCTGTTTGCACGGTCACGTGCCACCTCGCGTGTCTGGTAGGCGGTCTGTTCGGGAGTCTTGTCGTGGCTGTCGTAGCTGTCGCGGCTCGGCCAGGAGTGGTTGTCGCGGTTATGCGGTGCGGCCGCCGTCGACCGGGATCAGGGCTCCGGTCACCCACCCGGACTGCTCGGGATCGATCAGACGGCACACCCAGCCGGCGATTTCATCGCCCTCGCCGAACCGGCCCATGGGGGTGTCCGCCAGCAGTCCGGCGCGCAGCGACTGCTGTTCGTCCTCGGTCATTCCGGCGCCGTGCCACAGGGGGGTGTCCACCGGGCCCGGCAGGACGGCGTTGACCCGTACCGCGGGCGCGAGTTCACGGGCCAGGGAGCGGGTCAGACTGTTGAGCGCCGCCTTGCCTGCTCCGTAGTAGGCACGGCCCGGCATGGCGAGCGTCCCGGCGACAGAGGTGACGTTGACGACGGAGCCCCGGCCCGGCTCCAGATGCGGCAGCGCGGCGCGGATCAGCGCTGCGGGGGCGCGGACGTTGACGGCCAGCATGGCGTCCAACTCGTCGAGGCCGGTGTCGGCGAGCCGTCCGAAGCGGGCCAGCCCGGCGTTGTTGACGACGGCGTCCAGCCGGCCGAAGCGTGCCAGCGCGGCGGCGACGATCCGCTCCGGCGCACCGTCCGCCGTCACATCCGCCGGCACCGCCTCGATCGTCTCCGGCGACTTGTCGGCGACCTCCCGCAGCGGTTCGGCGCGCCGTCCCACAGCGGTGACGAAGGCGCCCTCGCGGGCCGCGCACAGCGCGATGCTCCGTCCGATGCCGGTGCCGGCGCCGGTGACGAGGACGGAGAGCCCCTCGACGCTCATGCGGTCAGCGTCTCGCGTCGCGGCATGACGCCGAGGATGTCGCCCACCAGTTCGTCGGTGTCCAGCCACAGATGGAAGTGGCCGCCGGGGCGCCGGCGGGTGGTGAACCGTGCCGTGGTCCTGGCCGCCCAGGCAGTCATGTCGGCGTTCTGGGTGAGCGGGTCCTCGGGGCTGTAGTAGCAGCGCAGCGGGCACGGCAGCGGCTCGGCGGACGATGCGGGCCGGTAGGTCTCGCTGGCCCGTACGTCGGAGCGCAGCGCGGGCAGCAGCAGCTTGCGCATCTCGGCGTTCTCGGCGATCGCCGGGTCGATACCGCCCAGTTCGCACACGGAGGTCCACAGCTCCTCGTCCCCGGCCAGATGGGTGAGCCCGCTGCGCTCCTGCCCCGGCGCCGCTGAGCCGGAGACGAACAGATGGCCGGGCGGAAAGCCGCTGTCGCGCATCGTCAGCGCCGTCTCGTACGCGACGAGGGCACCAAGACTGTGCCCGAACAGGGCGTAGGGCACGGGCTCGAACCTGAGCAGCTCGGCGGCGACGGCCGCGCTCATCTCGGCGATACTGCCGACGGGCGGCTGGGAGAGCCGGTCGCCCCGCCCCGGATACTGCACGGCCAGCAGCTGTACGTCCGGGGGCATCGCCGACACCCAGGCGCTGTAACTCCCCGCCGATCCACCGGAATGCGGCAGGCACACCACGCGCGATGCCGGGTTCCCTACATTGTTCAACGGCCGTATCCAGCCGGGTTGGCGACTTCCGCCCATGTCTGATCCCCATTGTTTCCGAGCCCACGGGTTTCCCAACGGCCTCACCGTCCCACGGCAATTGCGCGGGGCCTGTCAATCTTTCGCGTCTCGTTCAACAAGGCCGTTCTTCTGAAAGAGCTCGGCAAGAGACATGTGGCCGGGCCGCATCCGGGTGTGACGCTCTTTCTCTCCCCTGGCGGGAGGTGTGCGTTCGCTGCGCTATTCCCCGAGTTGGCTAGGAGACCCGGATGAGCCCGCCCGTCGAAAAGATCCACTCCCTCGATCTCACCGACCCCGCGACATTCGTACGGCACGACCCGTACGCGTTCTGGCGGACGGTCCGCGAGCAGGAGCCGGTCTACTGGCACGAGTCCCCCGCGCCCGGACAGCCCGGGTTCTGGGTGGTCGCCGGGCACGCGGATGTGCAGGCCGCCTACAACGACGCGGAGTCGCTGTGCTCGGGGCGCGGCACCGTCCTGGACGTCCTGCTGAACGGCGAGGACTCCGCGGGCGGCAAGATGCTCGCCGTCACCGACCGCCCCCGGCACCGGGAGCTGCGCAACGTGATGCTGCGGGCCTTCTCCCCGCGGGTGCTGCGGGACGTGGCCACGAAGGTCGCCGAGCGCACCGCGCATCTCGTACGGTCGGTCACCGAGCTGGGGCCGTTCGACTTCGCGACCGAACTGGCCGAGCAGATCCCGATGCACACCATCTGCGATCTGCTCTCCATCCCCGACGGCGACCGCAAGGACCTGTTGGAGTGGAACAAGCGCGCCCTCTCGTCCGAGGAGCCCGAGGGCGAGGAGCTGGACTCGGTCAGCGCCCGTAACGAGATCGTCCTGTACTTCATGGGGCTCGCGCAGGAACGGCTGGAGCAGCCCGGCGACGACGTGATCAGCATGATCGCCCGCGCGGAGGTTGAGGGCCGTCAGCTGACGCTGGAGGAGGTGGCCCTCAACTGCTACAGCCTGATTCTCGGCGGTGACGAGTCGTCGCGGATGTCGGCCATCACCGCGGTGCTGGCGTTCTCCCGGAACGAGGAGCGGTGGCGGGCCCTCCAGTCGGGCGAGGTGAAGGTGGCGAGCGCCGTCGAGGAGGTGCTGCGCTGGGCGACGCCCGCCATGCACTTCGCCCGCACCGCCACCCGCGATCTGGAGCTCGGCGGCAAGCGGGTACGGGCGGGCGACATCGTGTCGCTGTGGAACACCTCGGCCAACAACGACGAGACCGTCTTCGAGGCGCCTCACACCTTCGACCCCGCCCGGCATCCGAACCGGCACATCTCCTTCGGCCACGGGCCGCACTACTGCGTGGGCGCCTATCTGGGCCGGGCGGAGCTGCGCGGCCTGCTTGAGGCGCTGGTGGCGCACGTGCGCGACCTGGAGCCGGCGGGTGAGCCGGTGCGGATCTACTCCAACTTCCTTTTCGGCTACAGCAGTCTGCCGATGCGGTTCACGCCGCGCTGATGCGGTTCGCGCCGCGCTGAGGGATGCGCTGGGGAATGCGCTGAGCGAGGCGCAGGAGAGGGGCCCGTGCTGTGCACGGGCCCCTCTCCGGTGCGGCGGCGTTGCCGCGGCTCTGCTATGTCAGCGTGCGGCCGCCTTCGCCTCCTCCAGGCTGCGCGCCAGATGGCCCAGCGTGGCGGCCTCCAGGACGGTACGCATGGGGATGTTGACCCGCAGTTCCTTGCGGATCCGGCTGCCCAGCTGGACGGCGAGGACGGACTGGCCGCCCAGTTCGAAGAAGTTGTCCTGCGGGGTCACCGACGGGCGGGCCAGGATCTCGGTGACCATGCTGCACAGGGCCTCCTCGAAGGAGGTCGCCTCGGCGGGTGCCGGTCCGGGCTCGGCGGACCCGGCCGGCTCGGCCTGCAGTGCTGCCGTCGCCTCCGCGCGCAGCCGCTCCCGGTCGGCCTTGCCGTTGGGGGTGGTCGGGAACTCGGCCAGGACCGTCACCCGTGCGGGCACCATGTGGCCGGGCAGCGAGCGGGCGACGTGGGCGCGCAGTTCGGCCTCGGTGACCTCGGCTCCGTCGCGGGTCGTGACGTAGCCGACGATGCGCGCGTCGGCGAGCCCGCCCGCCACCACGGCCACCGCGACATCCACCGCCGGATGGCCGGCCAGCCGCGCCTCCACCTCCCCCAGCTCCACGCGGAACCCCCGCACCTTGACCTGGTCGTCGGCACGCCCGGCGAAGTACAGCTCGCCGTCGGCACGCCGCAGACCGCGGTCGCCTGAGCGGTACATCAGGGAGCCGGGCGGGCCGAAGGGGTCCGCGACGAACCGGCTCGCCGTGACGCCGGGGCGGTTCAGATAGCCGCGCGCCAGTCCGCTGCCCGCCAGATACAGCTCGCCCTCCTCGCCTTCCGCCGCGGGGCACAGCCGGTCGTCCAATACGTACACCCGGCCGCCGACCCAGGGGGTGCCGATGCTGACGTCGAGCGCGTCGGTGACCGGGCCGCCGATGGAGGCGCCGACGGTCACCTCGGTGGGCCCGTAGCCGTTGAACATCCGCCGCCCCTGCGACCACTCGCGCACCAGTGCCGGGGTGCAGGCGTCGCCGGTGGACATGATGGTGCCGCCCTGGAGCAGTCCGGACCCGTCGGTCACGCTCAGCGCGACCGGGGGCAGCACGGCATGGGTGATGTCGTGCTTGAGCAGCGTCTCGCGCAGCGGCTCCCCCGGCAGCAGCTCCTCCCGGGGTGCCAGCACCAGCGTGGCACCGTGCAGCAGTGCGAGGGCCACGTCGTAGAAGCCCGCGTCGAAGCTCATCGAGGCCCACTGGATGACGCGCTCCCCTGGCCGCACCCCGAACAGCGACGCCTGGGTGGCGATCATGTCCGAGACCCCGGTGTGCGAGACGGCCACGCCCTTGGGCACGCCGGTCGAGCCTGAGGTGTAGATGACGTACATGAGGTGCTGCGGGAGCAGCCGGGCCGGCCGCTCGTCCTGGGCCACATCGCCCTCGGGCAGCAGTTCGCACGCCGCGGCGAACCCGGGCTCGTCCACGACGACTTCGGGCACGTCGGTGCCCTCGGGCAGCGCGGTGTCCGCGGTGCGGACGGCGAGCACCGGCCGGGCGTCGGTGAGCATGTGGGTGAGCCGGTCGGCCGGGTACTCCGGGTCGAGCGGCAGATAGGCGCCGCCGGCCTTGAGCACGGCGAGCAGGACGACGACGAGTTCGGGCGAGCGCGGCACGGCGACGGCCACGAGCGCGTCCGGACCGACGCCTTTGCCGATCAGTGCGCGTGCGAGCCGGTTGGCCCGTGCGTTGAGTTCTCCGTAACCGAGCGTCTGATCGCCGAAAACGACCGCCGGCGCGTCACCCGCCCGCACAACGATGGATTCGAATGCTTCCGGAACAGTTTTCAACGTTCCACTCGTCCTTCCCCGTCGCCCGATAAGCGGCTCAATACGCGCCACGTTACGAGTCGGTTCCATCGGCCTTGTGGCGTGCGAAAGAGAGCGGACAGCTCGTTGCCCGGCAGCGTCTTTCCCCGATCTGTCGAGCCGCCCTTTTGCTCGTCCCGGGCGCGCGACGCTGCTTTTTCAACAACTCTCCCACAGAGAGCCGCAACATGTCTTACAACTGCCAACGGGAAAGGCCACCATGCTTGAAGGATGCATCCCCTGGCCAGAAGATCTCGCCGCGCGTTATCGGCGCGAGGGCTACTGGCAGGGCAGACCGCTCGGTGACCTGCTGCACGAGGCGTGCGAACAGCACGGCGACCGCGTCGCGGTGGTGTGCGGCCAGGAGCGCCTGACGTACGCGCAGCTGTCGGCCAGGGGCGACGCGCTGGCGGGCGGGTTCCTGGACCGGGGCATCGGCCCGCTGGACCGCGTCGTCGTCCAGCTGCCCAACATCACGGAATTCGTCGTGGTGATGTACGCGCTCTTCCGGATCGGCGCGATCCCGGTGCTGGCCCTGCCCGGCCACCGGCGGAACGAGATCAGCCATCTGGCGCGGCACTCGCAGGCCGTCGCCTATGTGGTCGTGGACCGGTCGGCGGGCTTCGACTACCGGGAGCTCGCACGGGAGGTGAGCGCCGAACAGGCCGCGCTGCGCGAGGTGTTCGTCGCGGGGGACGCCGCGGAGTTCACCGCGCTGGACGCCATCGGCTCCGGCAACCGCGACTTCCCGTACGTGGACCCCGCCGAGCCCGCGATGTTCCTGCTCTCCGGCGGCACCACGGGGCTGCCGAAGCTGATCCCGCGCACCCACGACGACTACGCGTACCAGATGCGGGCCACCGCTGAAGCCGTGCGGGCGGGCGGGCACACGGTGTACCTCGCGGTCAATCCGGCCGCGCACAACGCCGCGCTCGGCTGCCCCGGCGTCCTGGGCACGTTGCTGGTGGGCGGCCGGGCCGTGCTGACGACGAGCGTGCGCCCGTCGGAGGTGTTCGATCTGGTCGGCCGGGAGGGCGTCACGCTGAGCACCGTGGTGCCGCCGGTGCTGCGGCTCTGGATGGACACGGCGCAGAAGTCCGGCGCCGACCTGTCCGGCGTCACGCTGCAGGTGGGCAGTTCCAAGGTGGACCCGACCCAGGCCGAGCAGGCCATCAAGCTGCTGGAGTGCCGGCTCAGCCAGTGGTACGGCATCGGCGAGGGGCTGCTGACCCACACCCGGCTGGACGATCCGTACGAGGCCGTCGTCAACTCCGAGGGCCGGGCGCTGAGTCCGCACGACGAGGTGCGGATCGCCGACGCCGAGGGGCGGACGCTCCCGGTGGGCGAGGAGGGAGAGCTGCAGACCCGCGGCCCGTACACGATCCGCGGCTACTACCGGGCTGCGGAGAAGAACGCGGAGGCGTTCACCGCCGACGGCTTCTTCCGCACCGGTGATCTGGCCCGGCTTCGGCCGGACGGCAATCTGGTGCTGGTCGGCCGGATCAAGGACATCATCAACCGCAGCGGCGAGAAGATCCCGGCCGAGGAGGTCGAGGAGTATCTGCTGGCCCACCCGGCGATCCGGGACGCCGCGCTGGTCGGAGTGCCCGACCAGCGGCTGGGTGAGCGCAGCCACGCGTTCGTGCTGGTGCGCGAGGAGGTCTCACCGGCGGCCGTCAAAGCGCATCTGCGGGAGTGCGGGCTCGCCACGTACAAGATCCCCGACAAGCTGATCGTCGTCGACGAGCTGCCCCGCACCCCCGTCGGCAAGGTCGACAAGGCGGAGCTGCGTGCCCGGCTGACCGGGCCTGCCGCGGCCTGAGCCGGCGGCGCGGGCAACGGGCTACGGGAGGGGGCGCCGGACCACGGTCCGGCGCCCCCTCCTCGTTGTCGCGGCCCCCCGCCGTCGTTGTTGCTGTTGCGGCTGCTCCGGCTCAGGGACGGCCGAGTGACTTTCCGGTGCCGGTGCCCGTGCCGGTGCCGGTGCCCGCCTGTCGGTCCGCGGTCCCGACCCGGTTCACGGCGGCGGCCGTCGTGGCGGTGGCCGTCGCGGTAGTGGTCGTAGCGGCGGTGGCTGTCGTGCCCGTGGCCGGCGGTTCGGCCGACGGTCCGGGGTCGCCAGGGCCCAGCAGCCGGCGCAGCAGCGGGCCGGCCATGGCCGTGGTGACGATCGCCATGACGACGAAGACCGCGTAGAGCCGCTCGTCGATCAGGCCGGCCTGCAAACCGACGCCGAGCGCGATGAGTTCGGTCAGGCCACGGGTGTTCATCAGCGTGGCCAGCACCGCCGACTCGCGGGACGGCAGCCCCTGGGAGCGGGCCGCGAGCCAGGTGCCCGCGAACTTCCCGGTGACCGCCACCAGCAGGACCAGGGCGAGGTCCACGAGATCCGAGGTGTCCAACCGGGCGAGGTCAACTTTCAGCCCGGCGACGACGAAGTAGACCGGCAGCAGCAGCGCGGCCATTCCGTGGGTGCGCTCCAACATCGCGGCGCGGGTGGCCGGTTGCTCGGGCCGCGGCATGACGAGGCCGAACAGGAAGGCGCCGATCACGAAGTGCAGGCCGATCAGCTGGGTGAAGGCGGCCGAGACCAGCACACCGACGAACGCCACCGTCAGCACGCTCCCCGGCAGCGGGCTGCCGGGCCGCGCGCGAGCGAGCAGCCGCCGCAGCAGCGGACGGCCCACCCCGATCAGCACAACGGTGTACGGCACCACAAGCACCACCTGCCAGTGCTGACCCCCGTCCGCCAGGCTCTGCACGGCGGCGAGCGCGCTCCAGGCGGCCAGGTCGCAGACCGCGGCGGCCGACAGGGCGAGCGCGGCGGTGCGGGAACCCTGCATACCGCGGTCGCTGATGATCCGGGCCAGGACCGGGAACGCGGTGACGGAGACGGCGATGCCCACGAACAGCGCGAAGCCCACCTGGTTCCCGGCGTGTTCGGGCTTGTGCGTACGCAGCAGATGGACACTGAGCGCGAGGCCCAGCGCGAAGGGCAGCAGGGTGGAGCCCAGCGCGGTGGCGCCCGCGATCCGTCCGGAGCCGCGCAGCCGTCCGAAGTCGAACTCGAGGCCGACGAGGAACATGAACAGCACCAGCCCCAGATCCGCGAGGGTGGTGAGGTGGGGCCGGACGTCCGCGGGGAAGAGCGTCGTGGCCAGTGCCCCGCCGAACAGGCTGGGTCCCAGCAGAATGCCCCCGAGGATCTCCCCGATGACGGCGGGTTGGCCCAGCCGTCTGGCCAGCGCCCCCAGCGTCCGGGCCACGACGAGGACCAGTGCCACATCGGCCAGCAGGACGGCGAGTTGTGTCTCGGTCACAGGCAACTTCCCGTCGGTCGGCGGTGGGGTGCCGGCCGATGCTCAGCGGCGCCGCGCACGACCGGCCCCGTCGTCCCCGACCACAGCGGATTGCAGGGACCAGTACTGCCGCAGCCCGTAGAGGAGCGGCCTGGGCGTTTCCTCGTGCGGTCCCTCGATGTGCTGCACCTCGCCGAAGATCACGGTGTGATCGCCCACGCCGACGGTGCCCGACACCCGGCAGTCGGCCACGGAGTGCGCGCTGTCGGTCAGATGAGGCCCCGAACTCCCGGCGCCCAAACGCCAAACGACGCGGTCGAACCGGTCGGGGTCGCCGGAGGCGAACAGGTCGGCGGCGGCGCGTGCGCCGTCGTGCAGCAGGTTCACCGCGAACGTCCCCGAGCGCAGCACCGCGTCCAGGGTGGGGCTGGCGCGGCGCAGACACACCAGCAGCGTCGGCGGGTCGAGCGCGACGCTGGAGACGGACGAACACGTCATGCCCCAGGGGCTGCCGTCCAGATCCGTCGCCGTCACCACGGCCACCCCGGCGGGGTGGGCGGCCATCAGCGAGCGGAATGCCGCCGGATCCGCCGCCGGGACGGCGGGAAGCGCCGGCCCGGCGGTGTTGAGCACGCGCTCCGACATCGTCAACCCTTCACCTTCGGTCGGGCCACGCGGGGCCGTGGCGGGGAGTCAGGGGGCGGATTCTCCGAGGGGTACGGGTCGCGGGCCCCGGCCGTGCGCCGGGACCCGCGGGCCCGGGGCTGCCGTCCCCGGGATGTGCGGCCGGGGCCCGCGGCCCGGGGATTGCCGTCCCCCGGGAGGTGCGGCCGGGGGCCGGCGGCCCGGGGCTGTCGCCGGGTCAGGCCGCCAGTGGCGCCAGCCGCTCCTGCGGGCTCAGTCGCTTCAGGTGCGCGAAGTACTCGTACTGGCTGGGCAGCCTGCGCACCTCCGCCTCGGCCTGAGCCTTGACGAGGGCGAACTCGGCGTCCGCGGCGGTGTCGTCCAGCAGGGCCAGCGACGGGGAGGGTGCGGTCTCGATGCCGCCGAGGCCGAGCAGCATGGCCGTGTACGAGTACGGCTCGAACCCGTGGTAGCGGGGGAAGACGGTGTTGCTGTCGGGCAGCTTCACCTTCCACTGCTCGATGCGCTCGGCCAGGCTGTCGGGCATCGGCCGGTTCTTGGTGTCCTTCCAGTACTGGTTGTCGGCGCGCTTGGCCGCGTAGTAGTGCAGGACGAGGAACTCCCGTACGCCGTCCATCACCCCGGCGACCTGCCGGTTGTAGGAGGCGCGCAGCCCGTCGTCGTTCCGGCCGCCGGGGAAGTGCTTGGTCAGCTGCTCGACGGCGTTCTGGATGAAGAAGATGCCGGTCGATTCGAGCGGCTCCACGAAACCGCTGGACAGACCGATGGCGACGCAGTTGTTCACCCACGACCGTTCACTGCGGCCGATGCGCATCCGGATGTGGTTGGCCTCCAGGCCCTCGGCCGCCGGGCCCACATGGGAGCGCAGCGTGCGCTCGGCCTCCTCGGGGGAGCAGTAGTCGCGGGCGTAGACATAGCCGGTGCCGATGCGGCCGAACAGCGGAATGGTCCAGATCCAGCCGGCGTCCTGCGCGGTGGCGGTGGTGTACGGGCTGATGCCGCGCGTCGCCATGTCGGCGGGGACGCGCAGCGCGACGGCGCTGTCGTTGGGGAGGGTGTCCTGGTACGACTGGAACGGCACGCCGAGGGTCTTGTTGAGCAGCATCCCGCGGAAGCCTGTGCAGTCGATGAAGAGGTCGCCGGCGATCTCACCGTGCTCCTTGGTCAGCACGTTGGTGATCCAGCCGCGTTCGTCGACGTGGATGTCCTTCACATCGTCGAGGACGTGCCGCACGCCCCGCTGTGTGGCCCACTTGGTGAGGTACTGGGCGAGCATCGCGGCGTCGAAGTGGTAGGCGTACGGGAACTGGGTGTTCTGCTCGGTCAGGGTGGAGCGGCCGGTGGGCTCCTGCGCGCCGCCCTCCAGTACGTCACGCGCGAGGAGGGCACCGCCAAGGCTGCGCGGCGAGCTCTTGGCGTCGCAGAGCGCGGCGATCACCGAGGTGTCCAGGTCGAAGCGGTCGCTGGGGCGTTTGTGGAGCCACCAGTCGGCCAGCGATACGCCCTCGACGACGCGGGGCCGCTCGAAGGGGTGGTAGAAGTGGCTGCCCGGCTTGCGCCAGTTCTCGAACCGGATCGCCAGCTTGTAGGTGGCCTGGCACTCGGGCATCCACTCGCGTTCGTCCAGCCCGAGATAGGCGAAGAAGTGGCGGACAGTGCTGAACGTCGCCTCGCCGACGCCGATCGTCGGCACATTCTTGGACTCGACGAGCGTCACGGAGATGCGGTCCTCGAAAGCCGCACGCAGATAGGACGCCGTCATCCAACCCGCTGTTCCGCCACCGACGATGACCACATTCTTGACCATTGTTCCTCGCTTCTGTGGGGAGCCGAAACGCACCGGCGAACGGACATCTGTTTCGCCTGGAACTCTTGCACCGGACCCGGCGCGCATCCGGCGCGCGAAAAGATCCCGGAAAGTTCCGAAGGACCGCGAAAGCAGGGGGAACGGGCTCGGGTACGGGACCACGCGGGGCTTCGCACCCGGTTGTGCGCCGCGTTGCGCACCGGGCTGAAAGAGAGCGGACAACAGCGAGGTGGGCCGGCGCGCGGAACGGTACGTTCGCCGCACCTGGGGCCGGAAACGGCGCGCCGTCGAGCGTCACCGGCGGCGCCTCACGCCGCACCAGCCGACTCGCGCAACACGGGTGACGTCACCATGACACCACTCCCGACCTGGGATGACACCATTCAGCTTGACGTGACACCACGATGACGCCATAGTGGCGTCATGGACATCACGCCGTACGTCGACAGTCTCCGGCGCGAGCTCATCGCCGTGGCGGGGACGGGCGCCGAGGAGCCGGCAGCCCTTGCCGAACGGCTCGTCGCGCCACTGGAGTCGGCGGCACGGCTGGCCCTGCTGGACGCGCTGACCACCGCCGCTGAGGAGATCAGCCGGGAGCTGCACCCTGGATCCGTCGGGGTGCGACTGCGCGGACGCGATCCGGAGTTCTTCGTGGCGCAAGCCACGGGCACACCGGCAACCGACGGCGCCATCCATGATGCCGTCGGCGCCATCAAGCTGCCTCCGGTGCCAGTGGCTTCCTCGTGGCCGCCGGCACCGGAGGCCGACGACAGCGGTACGTCCCGCATCACCCTGCGACTGCCCAACAGCCTCAAGTCCCGGGTGGACCAGGCCGCCGGGCACGGTGGCCTCTCCATCAACGCCTGGCTGGTGCGGGCGGTCGCAGGGGCCGTGGCGCAGGACGAACTCACCCGCGCCCAGCCGCGGGGGCGACGCGTCAATCAGCGCTTCACCGGCTGGGTGCGCTAGCCCCGGCCACGCACCGCACCGCCCACGACCAGAGACGAACGGGAACCCCCATGCCCAGCTACGAGACACCCGAGCCGATCTCGGCCGCCGTCCACCTGCCCGCCGGCACGCTCCGCCTGCTGACCACGGGGCGCGGCGAGACCTCCGTGGAGGTACAGCCCAGCGACCCGGAGAAGAAGAGCGACGTCCAGGCCGTGGAACAGACCAGGGTCGAATACGCGAACGGCAAGCTGAAGGTCAAGGCACCCAGGCAGCGCGGCAGCCAGAGCGGCATGCTCGACATCGTCGTCGAACTGCCCGACGGCTCCGACCTGGAGATCCGCAGCTCGTCCCTGGATCTGCGCAGCAAGGGCCGGCTGGGCGAGCTCCGGTGCCGCAGCGCCTCTGGCGACATCGATCTGGATGTGACCGGGCCGCTCGATCTGGACACGGCCAGCGGCGATGTCACCGTCAACCGGGTGACCGGCCGGATCGACGTCGAACTCGGCTCGGGCGACGTGCACATCCACGAGATCGACGGCTCCGGCTGCGTCAAGAGCTCCTCCGGGGATCTGCGCGTCGGCAACGTCACCGGCGAGCTGCGGCTGAACGCGGCCAGCGGCGACATCGCACTGGCCGTGGCACACGCCGACGTCCAGGCCAAGGCCGTCACCGGAAACATCGTGCTCGGCGAGGTGGCGCGCGGCTCGGTCGCCGCTGAGACCTCCACCGGGCAGCTGAAGATCGGCATCCGCGACAGCGTCCCGGCGTGGCTGGACCTGCACTCGCAGACCGGCAGCGTGCACAACGCGCTGGCCACCACGGACGGACCCGAGCAGGGCGAGGAGACCGTGAAGGTGGAGGCCAGGTCGCTCTCCGGCGACATCGTGATCCACCGCTCCTGAACCGGCCCTGCTGAGCCGCCGCTTCCATGCCGGGTCACCTACGCGCCCGCGCGGGCACCGCGCCCAGCGCACCCCGACAGGTACCGCATCAAGCCACTACACGAGAGAGAGACCACCATGCCCCCATCCGAAGCCGCGATCTCCGTGGCCGGACTGCGTAAAGCGTTCGGCTCCAAGGTCGTCCTCGACGGTATCGATCTGCACGTTCCGGCCGGCTCGATCTTCTCCCTGCTGGGCTCCAACGGAGCAGGCAAGACGACGACCGTGCAGATCCTCTCCACGCTGGTCCCCTTCGACGGCGGCACCCTCACCATCGCCGGGCACGACGTGGCCCGCCAGCCGAACGCGGTGCGCGCCACGATCGGGGTGACCGGCCAGTTCTCCGCGGTGGACAACATGCTCACCGGCGAGGAGAACCTGCGCCTGATGGGCGACCTGTGCCATCTGAGCCGCCGCCAGGGCAAGCAGCGCGCCCGGGAGTTGCTGGAGCAGTTCGATCTGGTGGAGGCGGCCGGAAAGCTGCCCGCCTTCTACTCCGGTGGTATGCGGCGCCGTCTCGACCTGGCGATGGGCCTGGTCGGCCGGCCGCGCATCCTGTTCCTGGACGAGCCCACCACGGGCCTGGACCCGCGCAGCCGCCGCACGATGTGGGAGACCATCCAGCGGCTGGTGAGCGAGGAGGGCGTCACCCTCTTCCTGACGACCCAGTATCTGGAGGAGGCCGATGAACTCGCCGACCGTATCGCCGTGCTGGACCAGGGGAAGCTCGTCGCCGAAGGCACAGCCGACGAGCTGAAGCGGCTGGTGGCGGGCGGGCACATCCGGCTCCAGTTCGCCGACCGTTACTGGCTCGACCAGGCGTACGCCGCGCTCGGGCAGGGCGTCAGGGACGACGAGGCGCTGGCTCTCAAGGTGCCCACCGACGGCAGTGTCCGCGCTCTCAAGAGTGTGCTCGACGACCTGGAGGTGCGCTCCGTCGAGGTGGCCGCCGTGACCGTGCACACCCCCGACCTCGACGACGTCTTCCTGACCCTGACCAGCCGCCCCGCTCCGCAGAAGGAGACCGTGCGATGAGCGCCATGACGATGACCCTGAGAGACTCCAGCACCATGCTCCGCCGCGATCTGCGGCACACCATGCGCAATCCGTCCTTCCTGATCGCCTCCATCGGTATGCCGGTGGTCATGCTGCTGATGTTCGTGGGGCTGTTCGGCAAGTCCCTCGGCGAGGGCGTGATGTCCGGCGGCAGCGGCGACTACATCGACTACGTCGCGCCCGGCATCATCCTGATGACCGGTGCTTTCGGCTCGGGTTCGACGGCGGTCTCCATCTGCCTCGACATGACCGAGGGCATCGTCGACCGGTTCCGCACCATGGCGATCGCCCGCTCCTCGGTGCTGACCGGGCAGGTCATCGGCAGCGTCGTCCGTGCCCTGATCAGCGTGGTGCTGGTCACCGGCGTGGCGTTCCTGATGGGCTTCGACCCGAACGCCACCGCCGTCGAATGGGCCGCGGCCGTCGGGGTCTTCGCGATGCTGACGTTCGCGCTCACCTGGCTGGTCGTCGCCTTCGGGCTGCTCACCAAGAACCCGGCCGGCGCCAACACCGCGACGATGCCGTTGCAGTTCCTGCCGTTCCTCTCCAGCGCGTTCGTGCCCACCGACTCGATGCCGACCGGGGTGCGCTGGATCGCCGAGTACCAGCCCTTCACCCCGGTCACCGAGACCATGCGCGGACTGCTACTGGGCGGCGAGATCGGCTCCAGCGCCTGGCAGTCCGTCGCCTGGTGCGCCGGTATCGCGCTGGTCGGTTACCTCTGGTCCAAACGTCTCTACAACACCAAGGCCGCGGTCCGCTGACCTCCACCTGGCGTGCACAGCCCGGAAGCAGAGTCGTCTGATACGGAAAGGGCGCTCATGTCCACCACGAAGTTTGACATCATGGACCCCTCCCTGGTGGAGGACCCCTTCGGCCGGTACGGGGAGCTGCGGGAACAGGAGCCGGTCTCCCCCATCGTCTATCCCGGCGTCGACGCGGTCATCTGGCTCGTCACCCGGCACGAGGACGTCAAGGCCGTGCTCAACGATCCACGCCTGGTGCGGGACCGCCGCAGCGTTCCCGGTATGGAAGGCCCGAGCATCACCGACCAGATGATCGAGACCTACGGTCTGCCCGAGGAGTACCGCGACTACTTCGAAGGCATGGTCATCATGGACGGCAAGAACCACGCCAGGCTGCGCACCCTGGTCACCCCGTCCTTCACCGTCCGCCGGGTCAGCGAACGCCGGGAGCGGGTCGCCCGGATACTGGACAACATTCTGGAGAACGTCGCAGGCCGGGAGCGCTTCGACCTGATCGAGGACGTGGCCTTCCCGCTGGCCGGGAACGTGGTCTGCGACCTGATAGGAGTCGAGGAGAGCGACTGGCCGCGGTTCCACCGGTGGATCCACGATTTCAACGTCGGCGACCCGTCGCTGCTCGTCACCTGCGTCCCGGAGATGGTCGAGTACACCAAGGCGCTCATCGCGCGGCGCAGGGCCGAGCCCGGTGACGACATGATCTCGCGGATGATCAGGACCAGCGACGACGACGGCGGGCGGCTCACCGACACCGAGATGGTGAACATGGTGCTGCTGCTCATCCACGCCGGGCACAACCCCACGGCGCACTTCGTCGCCAACGCGGTGCTCGCCTTCCTGGACAACCCCGACCAGCTCGAACTGCTGCGCGCCGACCCGGAGCTGGTGCCCAACGCGGTACGGGAGATGCTGCGGGTGGGCGGCTCCGTGCACCTGGTCGCACCGATGTACGCGACCGAGGACGTGGAGATCGCCGGCGTACGGGTGCGGCAGGGCGAGGCCGTGATGGCGGCGCTGGCCGCTGCCAACGGGGATCCGCGCAGGTTCCCGGAGCCGGAGCGGATCGATCTGCGGCGGGAGACGGGTCCCGGCGACGGCCATGTGGCCTTCGGGCACGGGCCGCACTACTGCCTGGGCGCGGCACTGGCCAAGATGACCGGCGAGGTCGTCTTCGACCGTCTGATCGTCAAGGAGCAGGGCCTGGCACTGGCGGCGCCGCGGGAGACGCTGCGCAGGCAGCAGATGCCGGGCGCCTACCAGTTGCTGAGTCTGCCGGTCCGGCTGTGACCCGCGGGTGAACCGTCGGGCACACCCGAAGGGGGTGGCGGAGGCCGAGCCTCCGCCACCCCCTCTCGCTGCTCGCGAGGAGCGCCTTCACCAGGCCACGGGCAGCTTCTGGAGGCCGTGGATGGTGGAGAACAGCTGGTCCTTCATGGCCACGTCCTCGGGCGCGATGTCGAGGCGCAGCGTGGGGAAGCGCTCGAAGAGCGCGGCGAACGCGATGCGCATCTCCACCCGGGCGAGCTGCTGGCCGATGCACTGGTGCACACCGTGCCCGAAGGCGAGGTGGCCGCGCGCGGACCGCGTCACGTCCAGGCTCTCGGGGTCCTCGTACTTGTCGGGGTCGCGGTTGGCCGCGGGGAAGGACATCATGACCGGCTGGCCCTTCTCGATGAGCCGGCCCTCGACCTCCACGTCCTCCAGGGCCACCCGGATCGGCCCGCGGTGCACGATGCTCAGATAGCGCAGCAGCTCCTCCACCGCGCCGTCCACCAGTTTCGGGTCCTTGCGCAGCGCGTCGGCCTGCGGGGGGTTGGTCAGCAGCGAGTACACGCCCAGGCCGATCATGTGGGTGGTGCTCTCGAAGCCGCCCGCGAACAGCGTCAGACCGATGTTGGTCAGCTCCTCGACGGTGAAGTCGCTGTCGTTGGCGATGCCGCTGAAGAGATCGTCCGTGGGGTTCTTGCGCTTGCTCTCGATGAGCGGCGGGAAGTAGCCGAGCATCGTGGCGAAGGCGTTCTGCACCTCCTCGCGGGTCGACTCGAAGCTGTCGGTGATCGCCATCGCCCGCTCGAAGTCGGCCCGGTTCTCCGCGGGGATGCCGAACAGGTCGCACATCACCAGGGAGGGGATGGGCAGCGCGAACGCCTGGATGAGGTCGACGGGCGGGCCCGCGACCTCCATCGCGTCCAGCGCCTCGTGGGTGACCTTGGCGATCCGCGGCTCCAGCTGATTCATCCGGCGGACGGTGAACTCGGCGATGAGCTTGCTGCGGTAGCGGGTGTGCTCGGGCGGGTCCATCCGGATGAAGGCGCCGGGCTCCGCCGGCACACCCTTGGTGGCGCCCGGCGCGTCGACCGGCAGGACCATCAGTTCCTGCTTGGCGCTGAACCGGGGATCGGCCAGGACGGTGCGTACGGCGGAGTAGCCGGTGGCGAGCCAGCCCTGGCGGCCCTCCGCGAAGGTCATCGGCCGCAGCGGATCCTCGTCCCGCAGCTCGCGCAGGATCGCGGGCGGATCGGCCGCGTTGGGTCGGGGCGCCGTGATGGGGTACGAGATCGACGCCGGGCATGTGCCGGTCATGGCGGGCTCCTTCACGTGACGGGCTGCTCGACGGTGTCGAGCGCGTGCGCGGGACAGCTCTGTATCGCCTGGTCGACGAGGGCGTGCTGGTCGGCGGGCGGTTGCTCGACGAGGACGTGCACGGTGCCGTCCTCGTCGTGCTGGTCGAAGATCTCGGGTGCGTTGAGCGCGCACAGGCCCGACCCGATGCAGGCTCCCCGGTCGGCGACGATTTTGAGGCTCATCAGCCGGCCATCGCTTCCCGGAGGCTCTTGGGACGCAGATCGCTCCAGTGCTCCTCGATGTACTCCAGGCACTTGGCGCGCTCGTCCTCCCCGAAGACGACCCGCCAGCCGGCGGGCACCTCCGCGAACGTGGGCCACAGCGAGTGCTGTTCCTCGTCGTTGACGAGGACGTAGAAGGTGCCTTCCTCGTTGTCGAACGGATTGGTGCTCACGGCTGCTCCTCGGTGCTCGTGGTGGGCAGGTCTGCTCGTCGGTACTGTCCGGTCGGTATGTATGGCCCGGTGCCGGCTGCCCGGCGCCGGTCGTTCGGTACTTG
This sequence comes from Streptomyces sp. CA-250714, assembly GCF_050936705.1. Lineage (NCBI taxonomy): Bacteria > Bacillati > Actinomycetota > Actinomycetes > Kitasatosporales > Streptomycetaceae > Streptomyces > Streptomyces sp. CA-250714. Next base: position 2,018,014 of record NZ_JBNJMI010000001.1, read on the forward strand.
GTGCTCGGTACTGGTTGTTCGGTACTGGTTGGAGTGTCGTCAGCCGCCGCCGCGTGGTGGGCGGGCTCGACAGATTGACGAAGGGGGCCGCGGCGCCCGGCCGAGTGCTCGGCCGGGCGCCGCTCCGGTCCACTGGCCGGATTTGGGCAGTCGGAGGTCAGCGGTCGGTGCCGGAGCTCTCCCGGCCGAGCGCGGAGCTGACGATCCGGCCGATCTCGGCCGCCGGGCCCGGGTGGTACATGTCCTGGTGAGCGCAGTCGATGTCGTACTCGTGGACGGTGCCGCTGAGCAGCCGCCGCCACTGGGGCGCGTACGAGTCGTCCGGGTTGCGTGTCGCGTTGAAGAACAGCGCGTCGCCGTCGAAGGGAGGCGAGTCGTACTCCGCCACCAGCGCCACATGGTCGACCAGCAGCCGGGCGGCCACATCGAGGAAGGAGTCGTCGTCCTCCCCGGTGATATGGCTGACCCGGTCGGCGAGGAAGTCCCGGATGTACGCCTCGTCGGCCGCACCGTTGCGGGCGAAGTAGTCGCTCGTCACACAGTCCAGCAGGGCGAGCAGCGCCACCTCGTGCCCCTGCCTGCGCAGTTCGGCGGCCATGGCCTGGGCGAGGGTGCCGCCGAGAGACCAGCCCAGCAGATGGTAGGGCCCCTCCGGCTGGACGGCGCGGATCTGTTCGACGTAGTCGCCGACCATCTCCTCGGCCGAGGCCGGTACCGCGGAACCGTCGAAGCCGCGGGCCTGGATCCCGTACACCGGCCGGTCCTGGGGCAGATGGTCGGTGAACTCCAGGTAGCACCAGGCGAGTCCGCCGCCCGGATGGATCCACCACAACGGCTTCTCGCCGCCCTCGCCCCTGAGGGTCAGCACCACCCCGAACGGGTCGGTGTACGCCGTCGCGCTCTCCGGCGTCTGCGCGGTGGCGAACACGGTGGCGAGCCGGGCGACCGTGGGGTTCTTGAAGATCGAGCGGATCGGGAGACTCACGCCGAGCTCGGTGCGGATCCGGCTGAGCAGCCGGGTGGCGCGCAGGGAGTGTCCGCCCAGCTCGAAGAAGCTGTCGTCGATGCCGACCTTCTCCACCCCCAGCACCTCACCGAACAGCGCGGCCAGCGCCGCCTCCTGCGGGGTACGGGGCGCGCGGTAGCCGACGCCGCCGAACTCGGGGGCGGGCAGCGCCCTGCGGTCCAGCTTGCCGTTCGGGGACAGCGGGAAGCTGTCCAGCACGACGAAGGCGGCAGGCACCATGTACTCGGGCAGCCGCTGCGCGACGAAGCCCCGCAGTTCGGCGACGGACAACTCGGGAACAGCCGGTACGACGTAGGCGACGAGCTGGGGGCCGCCGCCGGGCGTGTCACGGGCGACGACGGCGGCCTGTGCGACGCCGGCGTGGGCCGCCACGGCCGCTTCCACCTCCCCCGGTTCGATGCGGAAGCCTCGGATCTTGACCTGGGTGTCGGCACGCCCGATGTACTCCAGCTCACCGTCGGCGTTCCACCGGGCCAGATCGCCCGTGCGGTACATCCGCGTACCAGGGGGGCCGAACGGGTCGGCGAGGAACCGCTCGGCGGTCGGACCGGGACGGTTGCGGTAGCCGCAGCCCACCCCGGTGCCCGCCATGTACAGCTCGCCGACGACCCCCTGCGGCACCGGCGCGAGACCGGGACCCAGCACATAGGCACGGAGGTTGTGCATCGGCCTGCCGATCGGGACGACCGGGCCCAGCGGGGTGCCCGCCGGCATCTCGTGCGTGGTGACGTAGAACGTCTCGCTGGGGCCGTACCCGTTGACGATCCGCACGTCGGGCCAGGCCTCCCGCAGCCGCTCCACCAACGGCGTGGTGAGCGCCTCGCCCGCGAAGACCAGGCTCTTGACCGACACCCGGCAGGCGAGCTGGTCGAGGAGTTCGGCGAACGCGGACGGTACGGAGCTGATGACGTCCACGTCCCAGTGCTCCCGCTCGCTCAACGCCAGTACGTCCCGGATGAGTTCGACACTTCCACCCGTGGTGAGCGGCGCGAACAGCTCGAAGGCAGCCACATCGAAACCGATGGACGTACTGGCCAGCATGCGCCAGCCGGTGGGCAGCCCCACCGAACGCACCAGCGCCGCCAGCCCATTGACCAGGTTCCGGTGCGTGATACCCACGCCCTTTGGCAGCCCGGTGGAGCCCGACGTATAGACGAGGTACGCCGGATGGCCGGTCCTCAGCGGGCGGATACGGTCGCTGTCCGTGAGGTCGCCGTCGGCCGCGCCGGTGGTGCTCCCCTCTTCGAGGACCGCGCTGCGGTCCAGCAGCAGGCGGGGCACAGCTGTCGCCCCGGCCCCCGGTGTATCCGGCGATCCCGGCGTCTCCGCCGTCTCCGGCGCTTCCGGCAGCACGGTGGCTGCCTCGCTGTCCGTGAGGATCAGTGCCGGGTCCGCGTCGCGGAGGATGTGCGTGAGCCGGCTGCTGGGGTAGGCCGGGTCGATCGGCACATAGGCAGCCCCCGTCTTGAGGACGCCGAGGAGCGCGACCGGAAGGTCCGGCACCCGCGGCAGCACAACCGCCACCACCGTGTCGGGCCCCACTCCCTGCCGCACCAGGTGCCGCGCGAGCCGGTTGGCCCGTGCGTTGACCTCGCCGTATGTCAGCGTCACGCCGTCGCGGACCACGGCGGGAGCGTCCGGGGCACGCCGCGCCTGCTCTTCGAACAGCTCCGCGACGGTGCGGTCCGGGACCTGCTCCGCAGTGTCGTTGAGGCCGTGCAGGACCTTCTCCCGCTCGCCCGGCTCCAGGATGTCGACGGCGCCGACCCGGGTGTGCGGGTCCTGCGCCAACCGCGTCAGTACGCGGCCGAAGCGGGCGGCCACCGTTTCGATGGTGTCCCGCTCGAAGAGGTGCCGCTGGTACTGGAGGGAGAGGGTGGGATGCGGGTCCGCGCCGGCCATCAGCATCACCGGGTAGTGGGTGCCCGAGAACGGACGCAGCCCGGTGAGGCGCACCCCTGCCGCCGCGTTGGCGTCGTCGAGGCCCACCCGGTCGACGGGATACGACTCGAAGACGATCAGCGTGTCGAAGAGGTTGGCCAGTCCGGTGCTCTGCTGGATGTCGGTCAGGGGACAGTAGTGGTGGTCGAGGAGTCCGGCTTGGTGTTCCTGGGTGCGCTGGAGTACGTCGGCGAGGGTGTCGCCCGCGTCGTAACGCACGCGGACCGGCAGGGTGTTGATGAACAGGCCCACCATGGAGTCCACGTCCGGCAGCGACGGGGGACGTCCGGAGACCGTGGCACCGAACACCACATCCTGCCGCCCGGTGAGCTGGCCGAGCAGCACCGCCCAGGTGCCCTGCACCAGCGTGTTGACGGTGACACCCAACTCCGCCGCACGACGAGTGAGCGCCCGTGCCTCCTCCGGTGCCAGCGGGACATCGGCCTGACCGATGCCCACCGCCTCACCCGCACCCTCACTCTCGCTTCCCGCATTCCCGGGTGCGAGGAGGGTGGGTTCTTCGACGCCGTCGAGTTCGGCAGCCCACGCCTGGACGGTCTCCTCCCGATCCTGCCGCTCCAGCCAGGCCAGAAAGTCCCGATACCCCCGCACCCGCGGCAGCCCGGACGCGTCACCGTGCGCGGCGTACAGCCGCAGCAGATCCTTGAACAGCACCGGAAGCGACCAGCCGTCGAACAGCGCATGATGCGCCGTCAACACCAACTCGAACCGCTCGGCCTCCAACGCCACCAACGACATCCGCACCATCGGCGGACACTCCGGATCGAAATGCCGACCATGGTCAGCTGTGAGGAAGCGCTCGAACTGCTCCGTACGTTCCTGGTCCGGAACGGCCGTGAGGTCCACGAACTCCCACGGCAGCTCGACCCCTTCGATCACCAGCTGCACCGGATTGCCCCGCGCGTCCTCCACGAAAGCCGTGCGCAGATTCGCATACCGGTCCAGCAGCGCCTGACCGGCAACACGCATCCGCTCCGCATCCACACGTCCGGCCAGATGGAAGACCAACTGCATCTGATACGCATCGAATCCCGCACCGCCGGCGGAATCCACCAGCTTGCTGTGGAACAACAACCCGGCCTGCAACGTCGACTGCGGCCAGATATCCACCAGCCGTTCGTACTGGGCCTCCCACACCTCGATCTCACCCTGCGACACACCCACCAACGGCACATCGGAGGGCGTCAGACGACCTGTTTCCGGGGCCTCGGTGACATGCCGGGCAAGACCCGACAACGCCTCCACCCACAACCCCGCCAACTCCTCCACCTCATCCGCGGCCAATAGCCCGGACGGGAAGGAGAACGCCGTACCCAGCTGTGGGCCCTCGGCGCCGTCCATGACGACGGCGCTCACGTCCAGGGTGGACAGCACGGGTAGTTCTGTACCGGGGGACGGGGCGAGTTCGCCGGTCTCCGGGGCTGGGCCGAAGCCGAGGCCGCGCAGATGCTCGGGCATATCGGTGCCGGAGAAACGGCCCAGGTAGTTGAAGCCGATCTGCCCAGTGGGGCGGTCCGCCAGTCGCGTACGCGTCTCTGCGTTGAGGTGGCGCAGCAGACCGAAGCCGATGCCCTTGTCCGGGACCGCCAGCAACTGCTCCTTGACCGCCTTCACGGCCCGCCCGGCAGCCGTACCGCCGACCAGGGCCTCACCGACATCCACTCCGGCGAGGTCGAGCCGCACCGGATACATGCTGGTGAACCAGCCCACCGTGCGGGACAGATCCGCCCCGGGCACGACCTCTTCCTCACGGCCGTGCCCCTCCAGCCGCAGCAACAACGAAGACGACGCCTCAACACCACGCCGCTCCCGCCACCGCGCCACCGCCAACGACAACCCCGCCAGCAGCACATCGTTCACACCACCACGGAACGCCGCAGGCACAGCGCCCAGCACGGATGCCGTCACATCCACCGGTACCCGCACCCGTACGGTCTCCACGGTGGAGGTCACATCGACGGCTCGGTCCAACTCCCGGGCACCCAGCAGCGGATCGGGGCCCTCCAGCACGCCCTCCCAGAAGGGCAGTTCGGCAACTCGGTCGGGATGGCGCGCTTCCTCCACCAGGGCGTGGGCCCAGCGCCGTGCGGAAGTAGCGACGGGCGGGAGGTCAGGGCTCTCGCCCTCCCGCACCCGCTCCCACGCCGCAGCGAGATCCGGACCCAGCACCCGCCACGACACACCGTCCACCACCAGGTGATGGGCAACCACCAGCAACCGGCCCGCCGCGTCGGCGTCATCCGGCTCGAACCACACCAGTTGGAGCATCACACCCGCGGCCGGGTCGAGGCGCAGCAGAGCCGAGTCCAGTTCGGCCGAGAGCATCCGCGCCCATGACGCCGCGTCGTGCCCACCAGCACACGGGATCCGACGGAGCAGCGCGTCCACATCCACGCTGCCCGGCGCAGCGACCTCCAGCACAGGCCCCTCGCCCGCGCCGTCTACGCCGTCCACCCCGTCCACCCCGTCCACCAGCCGGGACCGCAGCACATCGTGGTGGTCCACCACAGCGCGCACCGTCGCCACAAGCCCCTCGCGGTCGATCCCGGCAGGCAGCGTGAACGCCATCCACTGGGCGAAGTGGTCGAAGGCGGAGCTGGTGGACGACTCCCGTACGAAGTCGGCGATGGGCAGCAGGGGCGCGCCGCCGACGCCACCTCCGTCGAGCTCGGCGAGCACCGGCTTCCCGGTGCCGTCGGCGGCCTGGGCGACCTCGGCGAGTGCTGCGACGGTGCGGGCCTCGAAGACCTGCCGAGGGGTCACCTCCACGCCGGCTGCGCGGGCCCGCGAGACGACCTGGATGGAACGGATGCTGTCGCCGCCGACCGCGAAGAAGTCGTCGTCGACACCGACCCGCTCCACCCCCAGTACCTCGGCGAACACACCCGCCAAGGCGACCTCCACCGGATTGCCCGGCGCCCGGTACTCGCCGCCCGAGAACTCCGGCTCGGGCAGCGCCTTGCGGTCCAGCTTTCCGTTGGGCGCGAGTGGCAGCCGGTCCAGGACCATGAGGGCTCCGGGCACCATGTACTCGGGCAGGCGCGTGGAGAGGAACGACCGCAGCTGGGACGGGGACAGCCCGGCGTTGATGTCGATGTCGGCGGGAGTGTCGCTGCCGCTGCTGCCGCCACCGTTCTCGGCGCTGCTGTCGTCCCGGTCATCGGTTTCGTCCCGGTCAGTGGTTTCGGCTGTCACAGGCACCACGTAGGCGACGAGTTGTTTGCCGCCGTTGGTGCTGCCGGGCAGGTCGCGGGCGATGACCGCTGCCTGCGCCACGCCCGGGTGGGCGAGCAGCGCCGCCTCGGTCTCGGCAGGCTCGATACGGAAACCACGGATCTTGACCTGCGTATCGGCCCGACCCACGTACTCCAGCTCACCGTCCGCGTTCCAGCGGGCCAGATCGCCCGTGCGGTACATCCGCGCACCAGCCGCACCCAACGGATCCGCAACAAACCGCTCAGCCGTCAGCCCCGGCCGGCCGTGGTAGCCCCGGCCAATCCCCGCACCCGCCACATACAACTCCCCCACCACACCCGGCGGAACCGGCACCAACCCCGCACCAAGCACATAGGTACGCACACCGTCCAGCGGGGTCCCGATGGGCGCGCTGCCGGAGGACGGCAGTTCCCGGTCGGGAGACAGGGCGTAGGCAGTGGCGTAGTACGACTCGCTCTGGCCGTAGGCATTGACGATACGTACGCCGGGCAGCGCGGCCCGAGCACGTTCGACGAGGGCGGCAGGAAGTGGTTCGCCTGCGAACACCACTGCCCTGACCTGCGTCTTCTCAGCGACCTGGTCGAGGAGTTCGGCGAAGGCTGAGGGCACCGTGCTGATGACGTCCACATCCCAGCGCTCCCGCTCGGCCAACGCCAGCACATCCCGCACCACCTCGACCGAACCACCCGTCGACCACGTGGCGAACAACTCGAACACCGACACATCGAAGTTCACCGACGTACCCGCCAACATCCGCCACGGCACACCCCCACCCACCGCATCGACCAGACCGGGCAGACACACCGCCACATTGCCCTGCGTGATACCCACACCCTTGGGCACACCCGTCGACCCGGACGTGAACATCACATACGCCAGACCCCCCGCCGACACCGGATACCTGCGCTCCGCATCACTCAGATCGGAGCCATCCCCCTCCTCGAAAACCGCACCGCGATCCACGTACAACCGCTCCGCGCCAGAGTCCGGCAGCACACCAGCCGCCTCGCTGTCGGTGAGGATCAATGCCGGATCCGCCTCACGGAGAATCTGCGCCAGCCGACCGCTGGGATACGCCGGATCGATCGGCACATACGCCGCCCCCGACTTCAACACCCCCAACAACGCCACCGGCAGATCAACAGCCCGCGACACCGCCAACGCCACCACATCACCAGCACCCACACCACGACCGGCCAACACCCGCGCCAACCGATTCGCCCGCGCATTCACCTCCCCGAACGACAACCGCGAACCCCCACACACCACAGCCACCGCACCCGGCGACCGCCCAACCCACTCCTCGAACAACCCCACCAACGACACACCAGACCCATCACCACCAGCCGACGGCGCATGACGCTCAGCCAGCCACGCACGCTCCCCCACCGACAACACATCCACCGCACCCACCCGCGACAACGGGTCCGCGATCAACACCTCCAGCGCCCGTACGAAGCGCGCGACGAGGGTTTCGACAGTGCTGTGGTCGAACAGATCGGTGGCGTACTCGACGATGCCGTGCACTTCCCGCCCCTCGGGACCGGGCAGGTCGGCGAGGTTGAAGAACAAGTCGAACTTCGCGGTCCGGGTGGTGTGCGGCTGGAAGGCCACGTCCAGGCCGGGCAGCCGGACGTCACTGCGGTTGAAGTTCTGCCAGGCGAACATCACCTGGAAGAGCGGGTGGTACGCGGTCGAGCGGTCCGGGTTGAGCAGCTCCACCAGGCGTTCGAAGGGTGCGTCCTGATGGTCGTACGCGGCCAGTGCGCGGTCGCGTACCTGGTCCAGTACGTCCTCGAACGTGGGGTTGCCCGACAGGTCGACGCGCAGCACCCAGGTGTTGACGAAGAAGCCGATGAGGTCGGCGAGGCCCTCGTCCGTACGGCCCGCGATGGGCGAGCCGAGGGTGATGTCGTCGCCGCTGCCCATCCGGCCGAGCAGTACCGCGAGCGCCGACTGCAACACCATGGGCACGGTCACCCCGCGCTCCCGGGCCAGCTCCTCGACGGCTGTCAACAGCCGTGCGTCGAGCCGCAGGGCCAGGGCGCCGCCGCGGCGGCTCGCGACGGGCGGACGCGGCCGGTCGGTGGGCAGCGGCATGGGCTGCGGTACTTCGGCCAGCTCGTCGCGCCAGTACGCCAGCTGCTGCGCGAGCAGGCTGTCGGGATCGTCCTCCTCGCCCAGCAGCTCCTGCTGCCACAGCGTGTAGTCCACGTACTGCACGGGGAGTTCCGCCCAGTCGGGGGCGTGTCCCGCGAGGCGTGCCGTATAGGCCGTGGAGAGGTCCCTGGCCAGCGGTGCTGTGGACTCGCCGTCACCCGCGAAGTGGTGCAGCAGCAGCACGAGGACGTACTGGTCCGTGCCGGCGCGGCGCAGCACGGAGGCCCGCACGGGCAGCTCCGAGGAGAGGTCGAACGGATGGGTGAGTGCCGCCTCGACGGCCGCTGGCTCCTCATCAGGGGTGACGACCGTCAGCGGAACGTCCAGGGACAGCTCGTCGACGGGGACGACACGCTGGAACGGCGTCCCTTCGGCGTCCTCCTCGATCAGGGTGCGCAAGGTCTCGTGCCGCTGGACGACGTCGCGGAACGCGGCCCGCAGCGCCTCGATGTCCAGCCGTCCGGTCAGCCGTAGGGCGAGCGGGATGTTGTACGTCGCCGAGGGGCCCTCGAACCGGTGGATGAACCACAGGCGGCGCTGTGCGTAGGAGAGCGGTACCCGTTCGGGTCGCTCGGTGGCGCGCCGCAGCGGCGCGCGCGTCGGCGATCCGCTCGTGAGATGGACGGCCAGTTCTGCCACGGTCGGCGACTCGAAGACGAGCCGGATGGGGATCTCCGCACCGAACGCGCTGCGGACGAGACCGATCAGCCGGGTGGCGCGCAGGGAGTGGCCGCCCACGTCGAAGAAGTTGTCGTCGATGCCGATCCGCTCCAGCCCCAGCACCTCGGCGAAGATCCCGGCCAGGGTCTCCTCCGTGGCATTGCGCGGCGCCCGGTACTCGCCACCCCCGAACTCGGGCTCGGGCAGCGCCTTGCGGTCGACCTTGCCGCTGGCGTTGACGGGGAGTTCGTCCATGACGACGAATGCGGCCGGGACCATGTACTCCGGGAGTCGTCCGGAGAGGAATGCGCGCACTTCGGCCACGGAGAGCTGGGCGGGAGCCGGCGGCCCGGGAGAGCCAGCGTTGCCGCTGCCGCTGCCGCTGCCGCTGCCGCTGCCGCTGCCGCTGGGAACGAGGTAGGCGACGAGCTGTTTCCCGTCCCCCGCGCCGGGGGCCTGGCGGGCGACGACGGTGGCCTGTGCGACGCCGGGGTGCGCCAGCAGTGCGGCTTCGATCTCGCCGGGTTCGATACGGAATCCCCGCACCTTGACCTGGAAGTCGGCGCGCCCGATGTAGTCGATCGCCCCATCCGCCCGCCAGGTGACCAGGTCGCCACTGCGATACATCCGTGCCCCGGGCGGCCCGAACGGATCAGCCACAAACCGCTCAGCCGTCAGACCATGCCGCCCCAAATAACCCCGCGCCAACTGCACACCAGCCAGATACAACTCACCCGGCACACCCGCCGGCACCGGACGCAGCGCGGAATCCAGCACATACAGCCGCGTATTCCACACCGGCCTGCCAATCGGCACACTACTGGCACCCGGCTCCTCCCGATGCCGCCAATGCGACACCTCCACCGCCGCCTCCGTCGGCCCATACAAATTGTGCAACTCGACGCCAGGCAACACCCGCAGGAACTGATTGGCGAGTTCGACGGGAATTGCTTCTCCGGCCGCTTCAACACGGCGCAGGCTCGTGCAATTTGCCGCGGCCGGTTCGGCGAGGAACGCGGCCAGCATGGAGGGGGCGAAGTTGATCTCGGTGATCTGCTGTTCCTGGATCAGCCGGGCCAGATACGCCGGATCACGATGACCATCCGGCCGCGCGATCACCAACGTCGCACCCACCAACAACGGCCAGAAAATCTCCGGAACCGACACATCAAAACCCACAGACGTCTTCAACATCACCCGATGCGAAGCATCCAGCCCATACTCACCATGACCCCACTCCAACCGATTCATAATCGACCGATTGGACACCACCACACCCTTAGGACCACCAGTAGACCCCGACGTATAAATCGCATACGCCGCATGATCCGGCAACACCTCCACACCTGGATCCCCCTCCGAATACCCCGACGTATCCGGCAACTCCTCCAGCACCAACACCGGAGACGCATCAGCAACGATGTACTCCACCCGCTCCACCGGCTGATCCACCTCAATCGGCACATACGCCGACCCCGACTTCAACACCCCCAACAACGCCACCAACAAATCAACCGACCGCGGCAACCGCACCCCGACAAACGACTCCGCCCCGGCACCCCGCTCCAACAACCAATGCGCCAACCGATTCGCCCGCGCATTCAACTCCCCATACGAAACCCCCACACCCTCGAACACCAACGCCGTCCCACCCGGCGTCCGCCCCACCTGCTCCTCAAAACCACCCGCCAACGAACCATCCCGCAACACCCGACACTCACCACCACCAAACTCCAACAGGCGGTGACGTTCGGCCGGCGCGAGGATGTCCACGTCGCCGATGGTGAGTTGCGGGTCCGCGGCCAGTTGCTCCAGTACGCGGCCGAAGCGGGCTGCCATCTCCGCGATCGTCGCCTGGTCGAAGATGTGTTCCTGGTACTGGAGGGACAGGTTGGGGTGCGGATCGGCCTCGGCCATCACCATCAGCGGATAGTGGGTGCCGGAGAAGTGCCGCAGCCCGGCCAGCCGCACTCCCGCCTCGGCATTGGCGTCGTCCAGTCCGGCGCGGTCGATGGGGTAGGACTCGAAGACGACGAGCGTGTCGAAGAGGCTGGACAGGCCCGTGCTCTGCTGGATCTCCGCCAAGCCCAGATAGTGGTGGTCCAGGAGTCCAGCCTGGTGTTCCTGGGTGCGCTGGAGTACGTCGGCGAGGGTGTCGCCTGCCTCGTAAGTCACCCGGACGGGCAGGGTATTGATGAACAGGCCGACCATGGAGTCCACGTCCGGCAGCGACGGGGGACGCCCGGAGACCGTGGCACCGAACACCACATCCTGCCGCCCGGTGAGCTGGCCGAGCAGCACCGCCCAGGTGCCCTGCACCAGTGTGTTGACGGTGACACCCAACTCCGCCGCACGACGCGTCAGCAGGCGGGAGGTCTCGTCCGACACGTCGACGCCCACGGTCCCGATACCGGTGGCCCCGGCATGCGAAACGGTACGCGGTGCGAGGAGGGTGGGCTCTTCGACGCCGTCGAGTTCGGCAGCCCATGCCTGGACGGTCTCCTCCCGGTCCTGCCGCTCCAGCCAGGCCAGAAAGTCCCGATACCCCCGCACCCGCGGCAGACCAGAGGCGTCACCGTGTGCGGCGTACAGCCGCAGCAGGTCCTTGAACAGCACGGGAAGCGACCAGCCGTCGAACAGCGCATGATGCGCCGTCAACACCAGCTCGAACCGCTCCGCCTCCAACGCCACCAATGACATCCGCACCATCGGCGGACGCTCTGGGTCGAAATGCCGACCATGGTCAGTGGTCAGGAACCGCTCGAACTGCTCGGTTCGTGCCTGGTCCGGAACGGTTGTGAGGTCCACGAACTCCCACGGCAGCTCAACACCCTCGACGACCAACTGCACCGGATTGCCCCGCGCATCCTCCACAAAAGCCGTCCGCAGATTCGCATACCGGTCCAGCAACGCCTGGCCCGCAACACGCATCCGCTCCGCATCCACACGGCCAGCCAGATGGAAGACCAACTGCATCTGATACGCATCGAATCCCGCACCACCGGCGGAATCCACCAGCTTGCTGTGGAACAACAACCCGGCCTGCAACGTCGACTGCGGCCAGATATCCACCAACCCGTCGTACTGGGCCTCCCACTGCTCGATCTCACCCTGCGACACACCCACCAACGGCACATCCGAAGGCGTCAGACCACCCGCGTCCGGGGCCTCGGTGACATGCCGGGCAAGACCCGACAGCGCCTCCACCCACAACCCCGCCAATTCCTCCACCTCGGCGTGCGAGAACACACCTGTGGCGAAGGCGAACTGGGCGGTGAGTTCTTCACCGTCACCGCTGTCGGTGACGAGGGAGTTGATGTCCAGGGCAGCCATGACGGGCATGTCGGAGTCCGGGGCGGCGGTTAGTTCGCCGGCTTCGGGTGCGGGATGGAAACCGAGGCCACGCAGATGCTCGGGCATATCGGTACCGGAGAAACGGCCCAGATAATTGAAGCCGATCTGCCCGGTCGAACGACCCGCAAGCACCGCCCGCGTCCCGTCGTTCAAATACCGCAGCAGGCCGAAGCCGATGCCCTTGTCCGGGACCGCCAGCAACTGCTCCTTGACCGCCTTCACCGCACGCCCGGCAGCCACACCCCCGGCAAACGCCTCACCGACATCCACCCCGGCAAGATCCAGCCGCACCGGATACATGCTGGTGAACCAGCCCACCGTCCGCGACAGATCCGCCCCGGGCACGACCTCTTCCTCACGGCCATGCCCCTCAAGCCGCAGCAACAACGAAGACGACGCCTCAACACCACGCCGCTCCCGCCACCGCGCCACCGCCAACGACAACCCCGCCAGCAGCACATCGTTCACACCACCACGAAACGCCGCAGGCACAGCACCCAGCACCGACGCCGTCACATCCACCGGCACCCGCACCCGCACGGTCGCCACAGTGGAGGTCACATCGACGCCCCGGTCCAACTCCCGGGCACCCAGCAGCGGATCCGGGCCCTCCAGCACGCCCTCCCAGAACGGCAGCTCAGCCACCCGTTCCGGACGGTGGGCCTCCTCCACCAAGGCATGCGCCCAACGCCGCACCGAAGTGGCAACCGGCGCGAGATCAGGGCGCTCGCCCTCCCGCACCCGCTCCCACGCAGCAGCCAGATCCGGACCCAGCACCCGCCACGACACACCATCGACCACCAGGTGATGCGCGACCACCAGCAACCGGCCCGCCGCGTCGCCATCATCCGGCTCGAACCACACCAGCCGGAGCATCACACCGGCAGCCGGATCCAGCCCGGCCAAGGCCCCATCCAGCTCGGCGGACAGCAGCCGCCCCCACGCCGCCGTGTCGAGCCCACCGGCACACGGGACGCGACGGAGCAGCCCGTCCACATCCACACTGCCCGGCGCAGCCACCTCCAGCACAGGACCCTCGCCCGGGCCGTCGGCACCGTCTACGCCATCCGCGCCCTCCACCCCGTCCACCAGCCGGGACCGCAGCACATCGTGATGGTCGACCACAGCCCGCACCGTCGCCACGAGCCCCTCGCGGTCGATGCCCGGCGGGAGTTCCAGGGCGAGCCATTGGGCGAAGCGGTCGGAGTTGCCGCCCAGCTCTTTCAGATAGCGGGCCGCGGGCAGCAGGGGGACGGTGCCGACGCCGCCGCCTTCCAGTTCGGCGAGGGCCGGACCGCCGCCCCCACCCTCACCCACCCGCGCCGCCTCAGCCAGCTCCGCGACAGTCCGGCACTCGAACACCTGCCGCGGCGAGACCTCCACACCCACCGCACGCGCCCGCGACACCACCTGAATCGAACGAATGCTGTCACCGCCGACCGCGAAGAAATCGTCATCGACACCAACCCGCTCCAACCCCAGCACCTCGGCAAACACGCCTGCCAAAGCCGCCTCGACCGGATTGCCGGGAGCCCGGTACTCACCGCCTGAGAATTCCGGCTCGGGCAGCGCCTTGCGGTCGACTTTGCCGCTGGCGTTGACCGGCAGTTCGTCCATGACGACGAATGCCGCCGGCACCATATATTCCGGCAGCCGCCCGGACAGGAAAGCCCGCAGCTCAGCGGGGGTCGCGGAGGCAACACGCTCGCTGCCTGCGGGGTCTATAGCCTCCGCGGTGTCCGTCGTCGCCGGGACGACATACGCGACGAGCTGTTTCCCGCCGCCCTCACCTCGGGCCTGGCGGGCGACGACAATGGCCTGTGCGACGCCAGGGTGCGCCAGCAGTGCGGCCTCGATCTCGCCGGGTTCGATACGGAATCCACGCACCTTGACCTGGAAGTCGGCGCGCCCGATGTAGTCGATCGCCCCGTCCGCTCGCCAGGTGACCAGGTCGCCACTGCGGTACATCCGTGCCCCGGGCGGCCCGAACGGATCAGCCACAAACCGCTCAGCCGTCAGACCATGCCGCCCCAAATAGCCGCGCGCCAACTGCACACCAGCCAGATACAACTCACCCGGCACACCCGCCGGCACCGGACGCAGCGCGGAATCCAGCACATACAGCCGCGTATTCCACACCGGCCTGCCGATCGGCACACTACTGGCACCCGGCTCCTCCCGATGCCGCCAATGCGACACCTCCACCGCCGCCTCCGTCGGACCATACAAATTGTGCAACTCGACGCCAGGCAATACCCGCAGGAAGTTGTTCGCCAGCTCCACCGGCAGACCTTCGCCTGCCGCCTCCACCCGGCGGAGACCGGTGCACTCGGCGGCCTGGGGCTCCGCCAGAAATGCCGCCAGCATGGAGGGGGCGAAGTTGATCTCGGTGATCTGCTGTTCCTGGATCAGCCGGGCCAGATACGCCGGATCACGATGACCATCCGGCCGCGCGATCACCAACGTCGCACCCACCAACAACGGCCAGAAAATCTCCGGAACCGACACATCAAAACCAACAGACGTCTTCAACACCATCCGATGCGAAGCATCCAGCCCATACTCACCATGACCCCACTCCAACCGATTCATAATCGACCGATTGGACACCACCACACCCTTAGGACCACCAGTAGACCCCGACGTATAAATCGCATACGCCGCATGATCCGGCAACACCTCCACACCCGGATCCGCCTCCGAATACCCCGACGTATCCGGCAACTCCTCCAACACCAACACCGGAGACGCATCAGCAACGATGTACTCCACCCGCTCCACCGGCTGATCCACCTCAATCGGCACATACGCCGACCCCGACTTCAACACCCCCAACAACGCCACCAACAAATCAACCGAACGCGGCAACCGCACCCCGACAAACGACTCCGCCCCAGCACCCCGCTCCAACAACCAATGCGCCAACCGATTCGCCCGCGCATTCAACTCCTCATACGACACCTCCACACCCTCGAACACCAACGCCGTCCCACCCGGCGTCCGCCCCACCTGCTCCTCAAAACCACCCGCCAACGAACCATCCCGCAACACCCGACACTCACCACCACCAAACTCCAGCACCGCGCGCTCCTCGTCCGGGTCGAGGACGCGCAGCGTGCTCAGCGGCCGGCCGGGCCGGGTGACGAGCTGGCGCAGTACGCGTACGTACCGTTCGGCAAGTGCCTGGGCTGTGGTGCGTTCGAACAGGTCGGTGGCGTATTCGACGGTGCCGTGCACCGTGCGGGCGCCGTCCTCGGCGGCGGTGAGCTCGGAGAGGTTGAAGGACAGGTCGAACTTGGCCGTGGCGGTGCCCACCTGCTCCAGCGACACCTCCAGGCCGGGCAGCGCGAAGGAGGGCCACTCCTTCTGCCAGGCGAACATCACCTGGAAGAGCGGGTGGTACGCGGTCGAGCGGTCCGGGTTGAGCAGCTCCACCAGGCGTTCGAAGGGCGCGTCCTGGTTGTCGTAGGCGGTCAGCGCCTTGTCCCGAACCCGGTCGAGCACCTGGTCGAACGTGGGGTTGCCGGTCAGATCGATGCGGAGCACCCAGGTGTTGAGGAAGAAGCCGACCATGTCGGCCAGGGCTTCATCGGTACGCCCTGCGATCGGTGAGCCCATGGTGATGTCGTCACCGCTGCCGAGCTGCCCGAGGAGAACGGCGAGCGCCGCCTGCAGCACCATCGGCATGGTGGCGTTCCGCTCGCGGGCCAGCTTCTCGACGGTGGCGCACAGCTCCGCGTCGAGCGTGAACGTCACCGTGTCACCGTGGTAGCCGGCGACCGGCGGGCGGGGCCGGTCGGTGGGCAGCGGCATCGGCTGCGGTACGTCGGCCAGCTCGTCCCGCCAGTACGCGAACTGCTGCGCCAGCAGGCTGTCGGGGTCGTCCTCGTCGCCGAGCAGTTCCTGCTGCCAGAGGGTGTAGTCGATGTACCGGACGGGCAGTTCCGGCCAGTCCGGCTCACACGGGCCACCGCCAGCGCAGACCGCACCACCCGCGCCGCCCGTGCCTTCTCGTCGTACGGCGTACGCGGCCGAGATGTCCCTGGCCAGCGGCCCCGCCGACTCGCCGTCGCCCGCTATGTGGTGCAGCACCAGCGCGAGGGTGTGCACATCGGGGGCGCTACGGAAGAGCCGGGCGCGGAAGGGGATCTCCGCGCCCAGGTCGAAGGCGTGCGCGGCTGCCTCCGCCACGGCGGCCCCCGCCCCGTCCGGCGTCACCTCGACGACCGGCACCTCGAAGACCAGCTCCTCGACCGGTACGACCTGCTGGTACGGCACCCCGTCGGGGTCCTCGGCGATCAGGGTGCGCAGGCTCTCGTGCCGTATCACCACGTCCCGCACGGCGGCCCGCAGCGCCTCGGTGTCGAGGTCCCCGGTCAGCCGTAGGACGAGGGGGATGTTGTAGGTGGCCGACGGGCCATCGAAGCGGTGAATGAACCACAGCCGACGCTGAGCAAACGACAAGGGGATCATGCGGGCTACTCCTGAGTCATCCGGCGCAGACGAGGACGGGGTCGGGGGCGGCCGGTAGCCGCCGAGTCCTCCAGCCTGCGAGCGAGTTCGGCGATGGTCGGGTGCTGAAAGACGGCACGGATCGGGATGTCCGTACCGAGGGCCGTGCGGATGAGGCTGACGAGCCGGGTGGCGCGCAGTGAATGGCCGCCGAGGTGGAAGAAGTTGTCGTCGATCCCGACCTTCTCCAGGCCGAGAACCTCGGCGAACAGCGTCGCCAGCTGCTCCTCGCCGGGCGTGCGCGGGGCGCGATACGTCTCCCCGGAGAACTCCGGCTCGGGCAACGCCTTGCGGTCCAGCTTTCCGTTGGGCGCGAGTGGCAGCCGGTCGAGGGTGACGAACGCCGACGGCACCATGAACTCCGGCAGACGCTGCGCTGCCCAGGACCGGAGAGCGCCGGGGCCGAGGGTGTCGGCGTCGGAGTCCGGCGCGGACGGTTGCGTGGGTACGACGTAGGCGACGAGTTGCTTGCCGCCGTTGGGGCTGCCGGGCAGGTCCCGGGCGATGACCGCTGCCTGCGCCACGCCCGGGTGGGCG
Organism: Streptomyces sp. CA-250714; assembly: GCF_050936705.1. Lineage (NCBI taxonomy): Bacteria > Bacillati > Actinomycetota > Actinomycetes > Kitasatosporales > Streptomycetaceae > Streptomyces > Streptomyces sp. CA-250714. Next base: position 2,035,442 of record NZ_JBNJMI010000001.1, read on the forward strand.
AGCAGCGCCGCCTCGGTCTCGGCAGGCTCGATACGGAAACCACGGATCTTGACCTGCGTATCGGCCCGACCCACGTACTCCAGCTCACCGTCCGCGTTCCACCGGGCCAGGTCGCCCGTGCGGTACATCCGCGCACCAGCCGGACCCAACGGATCCGCGACAAACCGCTCGGCTGTCAGTGCGGGCCGGCCGTGGTAGCCCCGGCCAATCCCCGCACCCGCCACATACAACTCCCCCACCACACCCGGCGGAACCGGCACCAACCCCGCACCAAGCACATAGGTACGCACCCCGCTCAGCGGGCGGCCCAGCGGAGCTGCCGGGGTGGCGGGCAGATCAGCTTCCTCGACAGCGGTCCAGGTGGTGGCGTAGAACGACTCGCTCTGGCCGTAGGCGTTGACGATGCGAACGCCGGGGAAGGCCGCGCGTACCCGGCGCAGCAGTGTGTCGGGCAGCGGCTCCCCGGCGAACACCAGACTGCGCGGGGTGATCCGCTGTGCCACCTGGTCGAGAAGTTCGGCGAAGGCTGAGGGCACCGTGCTGATGACGTCCACATCCCAGCGCTCCCGCTCGGCCAACGCCAGCACATCCCGCACGACCTCGACCGAACCCCCGGTCGACCATGTGGCGAACAGCTCGAACACCGACACATCGAAGTTCACCGACGTACCCGCCAACATCCGCCATGGCACACCACTCCCACCCACAGCCTCGACCAGACCCGGCAGACACACCGCCACATTGCCCTGCGTGATACCCACACCCTTGGGCACACCCGTCGACCCCGACGTGAACATCACATACGCCAGATCCCCCGCCGACACCGCACCCCTGCGCTCCGCATCGCTCAGATCGGAGCCGTCCCCCTCCTCGAAGACCGCACCGCGATCCAGCAGCAGGCGGGGGGCTGTCGTCGCGGACTGCGTCGTCTCCGGCAGTACGCCAGAGGCTTCGCTGTCGGTGAGGATCAGTGCCGGGTCCGCCTCCCGGAGAATCTGCGCAAGCCGGCCGCTGGGATACGCCGGGTCGATCGGCACATACGCCGCCCCCGACTTCAACACCCCCAGCAACGCCACCGGCAGATCAGCGGTACGCGACACCGCCAACGCCACCACATCACCAGCGCCCACACCACGACCGGCCAGCACCCGAGCCAGCCGATTCGCCCGCGCATTCACCTCCCCGAACGACAACCGCGAACCCCCACACACCACAGCCACCGCACCCGGCGACCGCCCAACCCACTCCTCGAACAACCCCACCAACGACACACCAGGCTCGACATGACCAGCCGACGGCGCATGACGCTCAGCCAGCCACGCACGCTCCTCCACCGACAACACATCCACCGCACCCACCCGCAACGACGGATCCGTCACCAGGGCTCGCAGCACCTGCACCAGACGGGCGCCGAGTGACTCCACGGCGGCCTGGTCGAGGAGGTGCTGCTGGTACTGGAACGTCAGGCGCAGGTGGGGGTCGGCCGTGGCCAGGAGGGTGAGCGGGTAATGGGTGGTCGTCATCGGGCGGACGCCGCTGATGGAGATGCCGGCTTCCGTGTTGGCGTCGTTCAGTCCGGCGCGGTCGATGGGGTAGGACTCGAAGACGACGAGCGTGTCGAAGAGGCTGGACAGGCCCGTGCTCTGCTGGATCTCGGCCAGGCCCAGATAGTGGTGGTCGAGGAGTCCTGCCTGGTGTTCCTGGGTGCGCTGGAGTACGTCGGCGAGGGTGTCGCCCGCGTCGTAGCGCACCCGGACGGGCAGGGTGTTGATGAACAGGCCGACCATGGAGTCCACGTCCGGCAGCGACGGGGGACGCCCGGAGACCGTGGCACCGAACACCACATCCTGCCGCCCCGTGAGCTGGCCGAGCAGCACCGCCCAGGTGCCCTGCACCAGCGTGTTGACGGTGACACCCAACTCCGCCGCACGACGAGTGAGCGCCCGTGCCTCCTGCGGCGTGAGCGGAACATCGGCCTGACCGATGCCCACCGCCTCACCCGCACTCTCACTCTCGCTTCCTGCGCTCTCGGGGGCGAGGAGGGTGGGTTCTTCGATGCCGTCGAGTTCGGCAGCCCATGCCCGGACGGTCTCTTCCCGGTCCTGTCGCTCCAGCCAGGCCAGGAAGTCCCGATAGCCCCGCACGCGCGGCAGACCGGAGGCGTCACCGTGTGCGGCGTACAGCCGCAGCAGGTCCTTGAACAGCACCGGAAGCGACCAGCCGTCGAACAGCGCATGATGCGCCGTCAACACCAGCTCGAACCGCTCCGCCTCCAACGCCACCAACGACATCCGCACCATCGGCGGACACCCCGGATCGAAATGCCGACCATGGTCCGCTGTCAGGAACCGCTCGAAGGACTCGGCACGCTCCGCCTCCGGCAGACCGGTGAAGTCCACGAACTCCCACGGCAGCTCAACACCCTCGACGACCAACTGCACCGGATTGCCCCGCGCATCCTCCACAAAAGCCGTGCGCAGATTCGCATACCGGTCCAACAGCGCCTGACCGGCAACCCTCATCCGCTCCGCATCCACACGCCCGGCCAGATGGAACACCAACTGCATCTGATACGCGTCAAAACCCGCACCGCCAGCGGAATCCACCAGCTTGCTGTGGAACAACAACCCAGCCTGCAACGTCGACTGCGGCCAGATATCCACCAACCCGGCGTACTGGGCCTCCCACGCCTCGATCTCACCCTGCGACACACCCACCAACGGCACATCCGAGGGCGTCAGACCACCCGCGTCCGGGGCCTCGGTGACGTGCCGGGCAAGACCCGTCAGCGCCTCCACCCACAACCCCGCCAACTCCTCCACCTCATCCGCAGCCAATAGCCCGGACGGGAAGGAGAAGAGGGTCGTCAGCTGTTCGCCGCGGCCGTTGTCGGTGACGACGGAATTGACGTCGAGCGCCACCATGGCGGGCATCTCGGGGGCAGGCACGGCGGTGAGTTCGCCGGCTTCGGGTGCGGGATGGAAACCGAGGCCACGCAGATGCTCGGGCATATCGGTGCCGGAGAAACGGCCCAGATAATTGAAACCGATCTGCCCGGTCGAACGACCCGCAAGCACCGCCCGCGTCCCGTCGTTCAAATACCGCAGCATTCCGAAGCCGATCCCCTTGTCCGGGACCGCCAGCAGCTGCTCCTTGACCGCCTTCACCGCACGCCCGGCAGCCACACCCCCGGCAAACGCCTCACCGACATCCACCCCGGCAAGATCCAGCCGCACCGGATACATGCTGGTGAACCAGCCCACCGTCCGCGACAGATCCGCCCCAGGCACGACCTCTTCCTCACGGCCATGCCCCTCCAGCCGCAGCAACAACGAGGACGACGCCTCGATGCCGCGCCGCTCCCGCCACCGCGCCACCGCCAACGACAACCCCGCCAACAGCACATCGTTCACACCACCACGAAACGCCGCAGGCACAGCGCCCAGCACCGACGCCGTCACATCCACCGGCAGCTGAGCGCGCACCGTCTCAACCGTGGACGTCACATCCACCGACGGCTCCAACTCCCGTGAACCCACCACCGGATCCGGGCCCTCCAGCACGCCCTCCCAGAACGGCAGCTCCGCCACCCGCTCCGGACGCGCCGACTCCTCCTTCAGCGCATGCGCCCAACGCCGCACCGAGGTCCCCACCGGCTCCAATACAGGAGTCCGGCCCTCCCGCACCCGCTCCCAGGCGGCAGCCAGATCCGGACCCAGCACCCGCCACGACACACCATCGACCACCAGGTGATGAGCCACCACCAGCAACCGGCCCGCCGCAGCCGCATCATCCGGCTCGAACCACACCAGCCGGAGCATCACACCCGCGGCCGGATCCAGCCGCCGTACCGCGTCCTCGACCAGCGGCGGTACTCGGTGCTCCCAGAAGTCCGCGTCCCAGGAGCCGTCGCACCTGACGTGCTCGATCAAGGTGTCGGCCTGCACGCTTCCCGGCGGGAGGACATCCAGCGCCGGAACGCCGTCCGACGCCTCGCCGTCCTGCCCGTACGTCAGCCGGGCGCGCAGCATGTCGTGGTGGTCCAGTACGGCCTCGAGGGTGGCGGCGAGGCCGGGGCGGTCGATGCCTGCGGGGAGTTCGAACGCCAACCACTGCGCGAACCGCTCATATCCGGGGCCGAGTTCGCGTACATGGGTGGCGACCGGCAACTCCGGCATCGGGCCGACGCCGCCGCCCTCCAGTTCGGCGAGGGCCGTACTGCCGCCCCCACCCTCACCCACCCGCGCCGCCTCGGCCAGCTCCGCGACGGTCCGGCACTCGAACACCTGCCGCGGCGAGACCTCCACACCCACCGCACGCGCCCGCGACACCACCTGAATCGAACGAATGCTGTCACCGCCGACCGCGAAGAAATCGTCGTCGACACCGACCCGCTCCAACCCCAGCACCTCGGCAAACACGCCTGCCAAAGCCGCCTCAACCGGATCACCCGGCGCCCGGTACTCACCGCCCGAGAACTCCGGCTCCGGCAGGGCGCGGCGGTCCAGCTTTCCGTTGGCGGTCATGGGCAGCCGGTCGAGGACGACGAACGCTGACGGCACCATGTACTCCGGCAGCCGGTCCATGACATATCCGCGCAGCTCGGCGACGGAAGCACCGGCGTTGAGGTCGATGTCGCCCATGCCCTCGGTGCCGCTCTCGGCTCCGACGGGAACGACATAGGCGACGAGCTGCTTTCCGCCGCCCGCGCCCGGGACCTGCCGGGGGAGGACGGCGGCCTGGGCGATGCCGGGGTGTGCGGCGACCACGGCCTCGATCTCGCCGGGTTCGATACGGAAGCCGCGGATCTTGACCTGGTGGTCGGCGCGGCCCCGGTACTCAAGCTCGCCCGCGCTGTTCCAGCAGGCCAGGTCGCCGGTGCGGTACATACGGGTACCGGCGGGTCCGAACGGGTCGGCGACGAAGCGCTCGGCGGACAGCCCGGCGCGTCCGTGGTAGCCGCGGGCCACACCGTCACCCGCGACGTACAGCTCACCGACCACTCCGCGAGGCACGGGGTTGAGGCCGGGGCCGAGTACGTAGACGCGCCAGTTGCCGATCGGGGCGCCGATGGGGCTCGCGCCGGGCTCGTCGGGGGGACCGGTCAGCGTCAGATGGGTGACGTGCACCGTCGTCTCGGTGATGCCGAACATATTGACCAGCGCTGGGGCCTGTGCGAAGTCCCGCGGGTACCAGCCGTGCAGCCGGGAGGGGTCGAGGGCCTCGCCGCCGAAGACCACCATGCGCAGCGCGGCCTCGGTGCGCCGGCCGGGGTCGTGGGAGGCCGACAGCTCGTAGAACGCGGTGGGTGTCTGGTTGAGGACGGTGACGCGCTCGTCCATCAGAAGCTGCCACAGCGCCTCCGGTGACCGGACCACATCCCAGGGGACGACCACCACCCGGCCGCCGGTGGTCAGCGGGCCCCACAGCTCCCATACGGAGAAGTCGAACGCCTGCGAGTGACACATGGACCACACGTCGTCGGGCCCGAAACGGCACCACTCGTCGGTTCCGGTGAGCAGTGAGACGACGTTGCGGTGCGGGATGGTGACGCCCTTTGGCGTGCCGGTGGACCCTGAGGTGTAGATGACGTACGCCGTGTTGGACGGGTGGAGCGGACGTACCCGGTCGGCGTTGCGGGGGTTGTCGTCGCGGCCGTCGGTCGCCGCTTCGACGGCGGTCAGGTCCAGGTGCGGGATGGGCGGGGTGTCGGAGTCGGGCAGCAGTGCGCGGGTGGCCTCGTCGGTGACGACGAGCTGCGGGGCGCCGTCGGCGAGGACGAACGCCAGGCGGCCACTGGAGTGTTCGGGGTCGACGGGCAGATAGCCGGCGCCGGACTTGAGGACGGCGAGCAGCGCGATGACGAGCTCGGCGGAGCGCGGCAGTGCCACGGCCACCAGGTCCTCGGGGCCGATGCCTCGCCGGATGAGCTGGTGGGCGAGCCGGTTGGCGCGTGTGTTGACGTCCCGGTAGGTGTGCGGGACGCCGTCGAAGACGACGGCTACGGCGTCGGGGGTGCGCTCGGCGTGCTGCTCGAACAGTTCGGGGATGGTGGTGTGCGGGACGGGGGCCGTGGCGGAGTTGAAGTCGTGCAGCAGTCGGTCACGTTCGGCGGGGGCGAGGACGTCGAGGCTGCCGACGCGTCGCTGCGGGTCGGCAGCGACGGCGCGGAGGTAGTCGACGAAGCGTTCGACGAGCCCGGCGAGTTCGGTGGGGCTGTAGAGGGCTGCGGGGGCGTCGAAGCGGATGTAGAGGTCGCTGTCGGCGCGGCCGTCCTGGTACGTCGAGATCATCAGCTCGTCGACGATGCCGAAGGACCCGCCGACGAAGTGGGCCCGGCAGCCCGCGAAGTCGACCGCCTGGACAAAGGGGATGACGTTGAGGATGACCCCGAAGGGGCTGCGGTTGGTGCCGGTCATTCCGGTGCCGCTCTGGATCTCGGAGACCTGGTGGGCCGCATGCCGGAAGACGGTGCTCTTCGCGGCGGCGACGGCGGCGGACACCTCGGCCAGCCGCGCCGTCATGGGGACGTCCACGCGCAGCGGCAGCACGTTCGACATCAGTCCGGGGGTGGTCTTCTCGGCGCCGAAGCGGTGGTTGACCGTCACGGAGAAGAGGAGCTCAGCCAGGTCGCAGGTGTGGCGGAAGAAAACGGCGGCGGTCGAGGTGAGCAGGCTCGGCATGGTCATGTCCGCGGCCTCGGCGGCGCGCTCCAGCGCGTCGGCCTCGGCGCGGGGGACGGTCACGGTGTGGTTCACCATGCCGAGCGAGCGGGAGACCCGGCCCCAGTTCACCGGGCCGTCCGCGGCTCCCGGCTCGTCCCCGGCCGGCCGGTCGCCGGTGCCGGCCCGGACGTCAGGGCTGGTGCCGGTCCCGGTGCCCGTCCGGTCTCCGGTGCCGGGCAGGCGTACCGGGTCGGGTGCCTCGGCCAGATAGTCGCGCCAGAACGCGGCGTCCTTGGCGAACCGTGCCGACTCCCGGTAGGCGACGTCTTTTTCGTGGACGCGCTGCGCCGAGGAGACCTGCCAGTCCGGCACCGGCTCGTCGCGCAGCAGCGCGGTGTAGACCTGGCCGAGCCGCTGCGAGATGAGGGTGATCAGGCCGAAGGCGTCGGTCACGATGTGATGGAAGATCAGGAAGACCATCGTGCGGGAGCCGACCCTCACGGCCCCGGCGCGGAAGAGCGCATCCCGGGAGAGGTCGAAGGGGCGGCCGACCAGCTCGGACACCAGCGCGTGCGCCGCGGCTTCCGGGTTCGCCTCACCGCTGACGTCGGCGAAGGTGGGCTCCCACTCCCCCAGCCCGTCGCGGACGGTCTGCCGTACCCGGCCCTGCTCGTCCTCGTGGAAGTTGACGAGCAGGGTGCCGACCTCGCCGAAGACCCTGTCGAACGTGGCGCCCATGACCGAGGTGTCGATACCGCCCTCCAGCTGCCAGAGCGCCGCCACATTGTTGGAAGCTCCGGGGGCGAGTTTCTGAGCCAGCCACATTCCTTGCTGCGCCGACGAAAGGCCCAGAGAATTCACGACAACCATTCCTCTCGCAGGAAAGACTCGAATAGCGCGCAGTTCGCCCAGTCTCCCGCCGCCACCCGAGCTGCCGAACGGCTACGACAGAGACCGGAAAGCGAGAATCAGGGCCTTGGGCCGAAGCCACCGACAGGCTCCGTCGCAGCGGGCCCGGTGAAGCTCCCAGAACGAGCCCGCCGCGACGGCGAGCAGCCGGGGATACCTCCCGGCCGGAAGCTGGGAGAGGCGGAAATTCCGGCGGTACGGCGATCGCGGCGATCCCGGCGGAATGGCCGACGGCCGCAAGACGACGTTCGGACTCAGTCGCTCCGCCTGCCGAAGCGGGCGCGCATCGCCCCGCTCGCGGCGGGGCCGGGTGCGAAGGCGTACGCCTCGGTGTCGACGCGCCGACCCGTCGCCCGGTCGACCACGACCGGTTCGACCTCCTCGCCGGTGCGGGTGTCGACCAGGATCATGCCCCGTTCCGCTGCCGCCAGTTCACGGTTGCCCCAGGCCGCCAGGGTCAGCAGCACGGGCCGCAGGGAGTGGCCGAGCGGGGTGGGCTCGTAGTGGTCCCGCCGCCCGGCGGGACGTTTCAGCACGCCACGGGCGACGAGTGCGTCGAGCCGGGCGGCGAGCACGTCGGCGTCGGTGCGCAGGTTGCCGCGGATCTCCTCGACGTGCGTATGCCCGTCGAACACCTCATGGAGCAGTTCGAGGGTGGACCAGTCGCCGATGAAACCGGCGGCCCTGGCCAGCGGACAGTCCGGGATGCGGGGTGTGCCGGGCGGCTTCGTCATCGGGGTGCTCACGACGCCAGCTGGGGGTGGGCGTCCAGGACGTAGCCCCGGCCCCAGACGGTTCGCACGGTCAGGCCGATGGCGCTGATCCGGTGCCGAATGCGCATCATGTGCAGGTCCAGGGCGTTGCGGGTCATCGGGCCCTCGTCCTGGCCGAGTTGGAAGCGCAGCGCCTCTCTGGGGACGACCTTGCCGAACCTGGCCACCAGCAGCACCAGCAGTTCGGCCTGCTTCGGGGAGAGCGTCACGGAGCGGGAGGCGAACCACAGCACACCGTTCTCGTCCAGTTGCGGCGAGCGGTTGCGGTAGTAGCGCTGGGCGAGCGCGTCAGCGCGTGCCTTCAGGTCCGGCGAGGTGACGGGGGCGCGCACCCAGTCCTCGTAGATGTCCTCGCAGACGGGGGCCTCCAGGCCAGCTTCTACGACGAGAATGCGGGGCACGCCGCGTTTTCGGCATTCCTCGCGGAGTTCCCGCTGCACGGGCCATCTCAGCAGCTGCACCTCCTTGTTCATTGCTTTGTTCGCTGTGCTCGCTGTGTTGTGCCGGTTCGCCACTTGCGAGGTCATGTGCACTCCGAATTTCATAGCAGCTCGGGTTCATCAGGGCAGACTTGTGGTGCAGCTCCTGAATACGCAGGCGTGCGGAAAACCCGGGGCTCGCTTGGAGAATGCTGCGGCTGCGGGTCTCGGTACCTGAAACGGAAGGCCCTGCTACGCGGGGCAGCGCCGTTCATGGGCGCCTGTTCCGGCGCAGGAAGCAAGAACGTTCACGGCAGACCATCTCCTCCCCGTTGTGCCCACGGTCCGCTGAAAACAGCGCGGGGCAGCGCGTGGGCCTGGGGCCCTGGCGCTTGAAAAGAAACATACCAGTGGTCGGGTTTGTTTCCGAGCCCCTGACACCAAGAGGACGCCACTCGCCGCTCGCTCAACTGCCCCTGGATCAAGGCCCGGACGCGCCGCCGCCATGCGGAATCGATGCGCGGGATACCGGGGGCGAGCGTAAACGATCAAAGAATGCGCAGCTTAAGCCATATATCAGAGATCCAATTGATCTCCCGGCCGCACTAAGGAAAGACAACTCGCAGAGCCGTCCGCCACCGCACTGGATCACCCTGCCCCGCTTCGAGCACTTGACGAGGCCCCGCACGAAGCGCAGAACAAACCGACGCGCGGGTTTTCAACTGCTCACATCGGCCCCACAGTTCTCGCGGCTCGCACGGCTCAGCGAGGCCCCGCACGGCTTGCGCGGCTCGGGCTGGCTCGCACGACTCGACGCGGCTTGCGCGGCTCGCACGGCGAGACGCGGCCCGCACGGCCCCGCACCGCTCGCGCGGCCCACACGGCCTGTGCGGAGCTGCTGTGCGCCGTGCGCCGCGTACGCCTGGCAGGCGCGGGCGGATACGTCAGGCCAACCAGCCCCCGGCCCCCGTACCCGGGCCCGGACACGACAACGGGGCCCCGCAGCGGCCGTACAGGCCACTGCCGGGCCCCGCGTCAGGGGAGTCCCCCAGCCTCCGGCCGGGAGGTGCCCCCAGGCCGCTGGAGCGTCAGGCGGCGCTGCGCTGTACCACAGGCCGACGCGCGGCGATGGAGTCGACGATCTCGCCGCTGCGGATGGCGATGTTGGACAGCAGCGAGGACGCCAGCCCGTGGGTGTGCTCGGTGCCGCCCTGCAGATAGATTCCGGCGGTCACCTCGGGGCTGGTCAGGACGCGGTAGTCCCGGCCGACGCGGAGCCTGCCGCTGTCGTCGCGCAGACAGTGCTCCGCCAGATCGCCGAGGAAGTCCGCGGGGTCCATCGGGTCGTAACCGGTGGCGAAGATCAGCACGTCCACATCGAGCTCGTACGTCTCACCGCTGCGCGCCGAGAAGACGGTGGCCCGCACCTCGTCGCCGATCTGCTTGACGGCGTCGATCCTGGAGAGGTTGCGGAAGGACAGCCGCGTGTTGCCGGCCACCTCGTCGGCGTAGACGCGCTGGTAGAGGTCCTTGATGGTGTCGGTGTCCGCGACGCCGTAGTTGGTGTTGCGGTGGTAGCGCCAGAAGGCGTCCCGCGCGCGGTCGCTGCCGTGGTAGTAGTCGTCCACTGCGTCGGCGTCGAAGATCTGGTTGGCGAACGGGGTGTCGTCCGCGATCGCGTAGCCGTACGACGGCAGCACCGCCGAGACCTCCGCATGCGGCAGCTCGTCGTAGACGTACCGGACGATCTCCGCCGCGCTCTGTCCGCCGCCGACCACCGCGACCCGGCGGACGGTCACCGGGTCCACCGTACGGAACCGGCCCAGGAACTCTGAGCTGTGCCAGACGCGTTCGTCCCGGTCGATGCCCGGCGGCATCTTGGGCACCAGGCCGGTGGAGACGACGACGTTGCGACCGCTGAGCAGCCGTGCGCCACCACCCTCGCCCTTGTCACGCACCTCCACCTGCACCGTGTCCGCCGGCCCACCACGCCGGCGCGGGGGCAGCCGGAAGGCCGTCACCTCGGCGTTGTAGCGGACGCGGTCCGCGAAGTGGGAACCGGCCCACTCCAGATAGTCGTGGAACTCCTGCCGCGTCGGGAAGAAGTCCTGGTTGTTCACGAACTGCGCCAGTCGCCCCGCCTCGTGCAGATAGGAGACGAAGCTGTGCCGGGAGGTCGGATTGCGGAACGTGGCCAGGTCCTTGAGAAAGGAGACCTGCATCTTCGCCGACGGGAGCAGCATGTTGCGATGCCATCCGAACGCGGGCTGACGCTCGACGAATGTGGCGGAGAGGTGATTTCCGCCGGCCTTGTTGTGCTCGTCCAGCGCCACGGCGAGGGACAGATTTGACGGCCCGAATCCGACGCCCACGACCGCGTAATCGTCGTGTTGCTTCATGAAAGGTCTCCCCGTCCTGAGGTATTGAGAACCGTTGGTGTGCTGTTCGTGCCGTCAGTGCATACCGTCCGCCGCCGCGGCCTCCGCCGCGTGGTCGTTTTCCTCGGCCACTCGGCCGTTTTCCCTGACCTTGTGGCCGTTTCCCTGTGGTACGGGGCAGGCGCCGGCCGAAGCGAGCCGGCTCATCAGCGCTGCTGTCTCGCGGTGCCGGGTCGAGTCGCGCTCCGCGAAGTCCCGCCGGACCCGCTCCCGGATGTCGGGCCGCTGCTCCTGGCTGAGCTTGAACATGCCGTCGGCGCGGAGCACTTCGATGCCGAAGGCGCCCACGGCGGGCACGATCCGGCGGAAGTAGTCGACCGACTCGGTCATGTCCCAGCCGGCGCCGAACTCCCCCTCCAGGGCCCGCACCGTCGCCTTGCACACCTCCAGGGTCCGCGCGCCCGCCTCCGCGGGCTCGATCTTCCGCAGCACGCCCTGGACATGCACGGAGGTGAAGTCCCAGGTCGGCGCGGCCGGCGTGGTCCCGTACAGGGTGGGTGAGACGTAGGCGTGCGGCCCGGTGAAGACGAGCACGACCCTGGCTCCGGAACGCAGCGCTTCCCAGTGCGGGTTGGCCCTGTTCATATGGCCGATCAGGCGCCCGCCGGACAGGTCCTGGCCCCACTCGCCCTCCCACTCCGGGTCGGCGAGTGCGGGCAGATGAGTGGCGTACGGAGGGCCGTCCGCGGGCCCGTTGGCCGACAGCAGCGCCAGCGGATTCCGCCGGATCAAATCGACCATCCATGAGCCGTCCGGCTCACGGTACTGCTCGGGAACGAACAAGGCACGCACATCCTTAGTGAAGGGATCGGTCAGTGATCGAGCCGGGTCGCCGCCTCCGGAGAATTTCGCAGCCGCCCTCGACGGAAATCGAGCGTAACGACGCAAGGCCCGGGGCCACCAGTTGTACTGCCGTTCTCCGGGTTGAACAGCGGGCAGTGCACCGGGAATTGCGGCAACGCCGGAGGTGACGGGCGCGCGGAATTCTTTACGGAATCTGTCAATCACCGCGCCGCAATTGGCCGCACTTACCGGAGTGATATCCGGCCAGGGGATACGTGGGCCGGGCCACGGCCGCACAGCGCCGGCCGACCGGATCCGCCCGTGGGGGCCACCGACTGCCGCTCCCCGTGGTCACGGACGAGAGCCGGCCGGATCCGCCCGTGAGGGCCGCCGGCTGCCGCTCGCGTAGTCACGGGCTCCCCTCCGGTGTGGTCACCGCCTCCCGTCCGAGGTGGACACCGCCCCTGTTCGAGGTGGTCACGGGCTCCTCGTCTCGACCCACTTGGCGAAGCGCAACCAGTGGTCGGCGCACCGGCGTGCTGCCTGTGCCAGGGTCTCCGCGCGGTGTACCGGAACGCTGCGCGCCAGCCGCTGCCATGTCACCTCGTCACCGATGGCGTGTGCGCTGAGCAGTTGCAGCAGCAGCCGCCCGGCGTCCGTACGCAGGGCGGGGTCCCGGCGCATGTTGGCCAGTACGGCGTCCAGGGCCGCGGGAGACGTACGGGGAGCAGCAACTCCGGCACCGAGCCGGGCCATCGCATCGGCGACAGCGCCCGCGCCCGGCCCGAGGCCGAGCCTGGGAGCCGACCCCGTGGCTGTGCCCGTACCCGCGGCGGCCCCGGCTCCCGCACCCGCCGTCGTTCCGGCGCTCCCGCCCTGGTCGGCGGTCACGGACGCCACCGCTCCGCGACGCGCGAGTGCCGCGGCCTGGAGCCGGGGCGGGACCGGGTCCTGTCCCTGCCGTATCCGGTCACGTACGTCCTTGGCGGTGGCCGTTGCGATCCCGGCCTCCTCCGCGATCTGCCGCAGGGATGCTTCGGGGTTGGCGGCCAGTATCTTGCTGGCCCGCAGCCGCCCCTCGGTCGCGTGGAGGGGCCGGACCCGTCCGTCGCGGCCGACGCGGACGTTCAACTGTGCGTTCCGGCCGGTTGAACGGCGTCTGATGGTTGCGACGGTGCTCGCGGCGAGCCCCGCGTTGGCGGCGATCCGCCGGTCCGACCAGTACGGGTGGGCCTCGATGATGCGCTTCGCCGCGGCCTTGCGGTCGGCCTGGGAGAGCGGCAGCCCGTGGGTGATGTTGAGCTTCACGGACAGCGCGAACACTTCGTCCTCGCCACCCTCGAAGAACTCCACCTGGATCCGGTTCTCGCCACGCAGCCGGGCCGCGCGCATCCGGTGCATACCGTCGATGATGCGCATGGTCCCGCGGTGCACCAGGATCGGCGGCAACGGGGCTTCCAGTGCGGCCAGCGCTCTGATGTGCGCGGTGTCCTCGCCGTTGAGACGGGGGGAGTCGGAGGCCAGCAGCTCATCGAGGGCGACTGCGGCCAGCGGGCCGACAGGCCGTTCGTCCGGTTCCCTGTCGCGCCGCGCCGCGATCGCCGATCGCCGGCTCACGAGCGGAGCCCTCTGGTCCGGGTACGGACTGCCGCATGAGCTCCGCTCATCGCGCCGGTGTCGCCCTCGTGCGCCGTCGCCAGGCGGAAGTCGTTCCCCACCAGGCAGAAGTCGTTCCACTGCTGCACGTCCACGTTACGGCTCCCCTCGTTTCTGCGGACTGTCAAAAACATACCAAGCGGCGGGTTTGTTTTTAGGTATCCCGAAAGGTGTTCGAAAGGGCGCCGGGGGCAGCCGAAGGCACCCGCCCCTCACGGTGCGTTCACGTAGCGGCCAATAACCGCTCCCCTGGGTGGCCATTCACCTACCCGGAGTGGCAACCTGCCTTCAGTCGTGGGCTGTTGGGCACCCACACCCTCGACCTGTTAGAAACCGTTCACGCGGTTTATTATCAACTTCATGTCCATGGCGGCCCGTTCACCGGCGGCCTGGACACCGCCCTGCCACTCGTACTGACGGAGCGCCGGTGATGGCCAGACAGGAACGTGCGGTACGCACGCGTAACGCCTTGATCGAGTCCGCCGCGGAGCTGTTCGACCGCGACGGCTTCGAGGTGGCGTCACTGACCACGATCAGCGCACGTGCCGGGGTGAGCAACGGAGCGCTCCACTTCCACTTCTCCAACAAGGCGGCACTGGCCGATGCCGTATGGGAGGCCGCGGCCCAGCGGCTGCGCCGGATCACCGCACGCCGGACCGCACATCCGTTGCAGTGCCTCATCGACGCCACGCACGCGCTGTGCCGGGGGCTGGGCAACGACGCGGTACTGCGCGCCGGTTTCGAGCTGTGCCACGCCCAGCAGAAGACGCGGGGCGACGAGACGCTCCGGGAGAGCTGGCAGCGCTGGGTGGAGGACGTTCTCGCGCAGGCCGACGCGGAAGGGGCGCTGGTGCCGGACGTGACGGCCCGGGATGCCGCCGCCACGGTGGTCGCGGCCACCATGGGGTTCGAGACCCTCAGCGGGCAGGACAACCGGTGGCTCTCCCACCACACGGTGACCCGGTTCTGGACACTGCTGCTGCCCCGGCTCGCCGAGGAGTCGATACGCGAGACACTCGTCGTCGGCGGATCCCAGCCCACCGGGGCCGACGAGCACCGCTACCCGGGCAGCACCAAGGACTGAGCGGGAGCGCACCCTGCCTTTGCTGTCGCCTCCCCTACGAACTCCCCCCGCAGCGTGCCGAAAACCCGCACGATGGTCAGGATGTGGACAGTCGGACACAGCGGAAGAACGGGGGCGACATGGCCACGGACGGGCAGGACGAACGGCCGCACCACGGCAAGGGCACTCTCTCCGGAAGAACGGCGCTGGTCACCGGCGCGGGCCGGGGCATCGGACGCGCAACAGCGAGACGGCTGGCGGCGGACGGCGCACTCGTCGTCGTCCACTACGCGGGCAACGAGGAGGCCGCGCGCGAGACGGTCGAGCGCATCGTCAAGGACGGCGGGCAAGCGCTGCCGCTGCGTACCGAGCTCGGTAGCGACGACGCCGCGGTGCCCGCACTGTACGAGCGTTTCGACGCGGCCCTGGCCCAACTGGGCGCGCCGGCGCGGCTGGACATCCTGGTCAACAACGCCGGAATCAGCGTGCCCGGTTCGATCTACGAGGTGACGCCCGGGGACGTGGACCGGCTGCTGGAGCTGCACGCCAAGGCGCCGCTCTTCCTGGTCCAGCACGGTCTGCGTCGGATGGTGGACGGCGGGCGGATCATCAACATCAGCTCGGCGGCAACCCGGGTGGCCTTCCCGCAGTCGCTCGCCTACTCGATGGCCAAGGGCGCGCTCGAGGTCATGACCCGCGCGCTGGCCAAGGAGCTGGGCGAGCGGGGCATCACCGTCAACGCGGTGGCTCCCGGCTTCGTCAAGACGGACATGAACACTCGGCGCTGGGCCACGGCCGAGGCGGAGGCGGCGCACGCCGCCCATGCGGCACTGGGCCGCATGGGGTTGCCCGACGACGTTGCCGACATCGTCGCGTTCCTCGCCTCGGACGACGCGCGCTGGATCACAGGCCAGTGCCTGGACGCCTCCGGCGGCTCCCATCTGTGAACCGCGCCCCGAAGGGGCGCGGGGAACTGCGCGAGCAACCACAAACCACCCGCACCTGCGGCCGGCGGTCAGGGGCACCCCCGACCGGAACAACGGAGAGGGCCGGTCAAGATCCGCCGGCCCTTCTCAACTCACCGTGAGCGGCGGAGCCTGCATGCGCTTGGCCTCGGCGACCACCCGGGCCCCGCGATCCGGCGTGATGTCGATACGGGAGAGGAGTGCCGGCGCCGCGATCGTCGGCAGGACGTGCCGGAACAGCACACAGACGCGCTGCTCCACATCCGCCCAGCCCGTGGTGACCTGCGAGTAGAGCTGAACGCCGTGGAAGGCGCTGACCATCAGCTCCGCGGTCTCCTTCGGGTCGACATGCGGCAGCACCTCACCCCGGCGCTGGGCCTCTATCAGCACCGTAGCCGAGAACTGCGTCCACAGCGGGAAGGCGGTGCCGTACTCCTCCAGGCCGCGCAGATCCGTCGACAGCCGGGCTCCGGCGCGGAGCATCGCGTCCTGTGGCAGCCGGTGCGCCAGCGTCAGTCCGGAGTCCACCCACTCCTGGAGCTTCAGCTCCTGCGGCAGCAGATAGTGCGCCGCCTGTTCCTCCAGCACGCCCCTGGCGAGGGCTTCCTTGGAGTCGAAGTGGAAATACAGGGCGCCCTTGGTGACACCTGCGCGGGCGAGGATGTCGGCGACCGTCGCGGCCGCGTACCCGTGCTCGGCGAACACTTCGGCCGCCGCCTCCAGCACGGCGCGGCGTGTTCTGACCGCTCGTTCTTGCCGGGCCAATCGACCCTCCCACGGGTGTCGGCGCTACGACGAGGCAGCGAAAAGAAACCGTCCAGCACGTATCGTACTCGCCACCCTTCGGGGTACGGAAAGCTACGACCGGGTGACCGGAGCTACGACGGGCGGACGGACGGAGCTACGACGGAGTGTGCTGCCACACCGTGCCCGCCGCGGCCTCCTCGTCCACGGCCCGCAGCAGCGCCCCGTCGATCTCCCCCGGCGAGCTCACAAGATGGCGTACGCCCGCCTCCCGCATGAGCTCCCGCTGGTAGCTGTGCTCGTACGACGAAGGCAGGCCGATGAAGGCCACGCCCAGCTCCCGGGCCGCCTCCGCCACACGTGCCACGTCGTCGACGAACAGCGCCTCGTCCGGCCGGACTCCGCAGATGTCGCCGGTGATCTCCGCGATACCGGGGCGGAAGTCGTTGGTGCACACATAGCCCGGTTCGTCGAAGTACCGGGTCAGCGCGCCCATATGGCGGTCGAAATGGTGCCGCTCCAGTCCGCCGTAGCAGACCAGCCGGAGCCGGCCGTCCTGCTGTTCCCGCATCCGGTCCAGGCGGGCCAGCAGTTCCTCCGTACCGTCCAGCAACCGCACCGGGTGGGCGGCGAGATACTCCTCCCGCTCCCGGAAGTACTCCTTCACCAGTTCCTCGGGCGACCCGTCGAGGCCGGAGGCGCGTGCGGCGGCGAGTTGCGGCTGGGAGAACAGCGCCCGCTCCAGTTCGGCGGTGTAGCGGACCCCCCGGGAGGTGAGGAACCGGTGGATGACCGGGCTGAAGGTGTCGTTGAGCAGGACACCGTCGATGTTGAGCGCGACAAGTCGCAGCTGGCGCAGCGGGTGGGACGTCGTGGTCATGACGGGAGCTCACGAACCTCTCATGCCGGGAGTCGCACACGCGTCGGAGCCCGCTTGGCTCTCGCGGCCCAGCCGTACCGGGAGTTCGGCGTGGCCGCAGCTGATGAAGGACTCCAGCGGCGGCACCTCGTCAGCGGGTACGGCGAGCGCCAGGTCGGGGAAGCGACGGAAGAGTTCCTCCAGCGCGATCGTCGCCTCCATCCGGGCCAGCGGCCGGCCGGGGCAGTGGTGGACGCCGTGGCCGAAGGGGATGTGGTCGCGGCGGGTGGCTCGCGTCACGTCGAAGCCGTCCGCGTCCGGGCCGTGCACCCTCGGGTCACGTCCGGCGGCGGCCAGGGAGAGCAGGATCGGGTCACCCGCCGGGAAGAACACTCCGTCGAGGGTGATGTCCTCCGTGGCGAACCGGAACGGGATGTTCGCCACCACGGCCTGCTGGCGCAGCGTCTCGTCGATGACGTCGCTCCAGGTCGCCGACCCGTCGCGCACCAGCGTCAGTTGCCCGGGGTGGCTGAGCAGGGCGTGTGTCGCGTGGTCGATGAGGTTCACCGTGGTCTCCAGCCCGGCACCGATCACCAGCAGCAGCGTGTCGAGGAGTTCCTTCTCGCTCAGCCCCGCACCGTCCTCCGAGTCCCGGGCCGCGATCAGATCGCTGGTGAGATCCGCGCCAGGGGACGCCCGTTTCTCGGCGATGAGTTCGGTCAGCAGCCCATACAGCTCGCGCTGGTTGGCCTGCGCCTCCTCCTGGGTGGCCGTGGTCCGGAACAGCGTGCCGACCACGCGGAGCAGATCGTCGTGCACGGACTCGGGCAGCCCGAGCAGGGCGCTGATCACCCGGGCGGGCACCTGGCAGGCGAACTCCTGGCGTAAGTCGAGCACTTGACCGGACTTTTCCGCCAGTCCATCGAGCAGTTGACCGACGGCGGTGGTCACGACCGGACGCAGCGCGGCGGTACGCCGCGCGGTGAACGCCCCGGCCACGAGCCTGCGCAGGCGGGCGTGTTCGGCCCCGTACGCAGTGAGCATGTTCCGTACCGACACCCACATGGACATCGGCCAGGACTCGTCCACCTGGCCGCCGGCCCAGGCGGGCCAGTGGCGGTGCGCGTCCTTGGAGATACGGGGATCGAGGAGCAACTGCTTGATCAGACCGAGATCGGTGACGACCCAGCCCTGGATGTCTCCCGGCAGGAGTACCCGGGCGACAGGGCCCTGGTTGCGGAAACGGGCGGCGTCTTTGTGCAGATCACGGCCCGAGGCGTCGATGGTGAGGGTGCACTGGGAGCGAGCCACGGCCAGGACAATAAACCGGGTATTCGGTTTACTCAACCCACCAGAATCCCCAGTTGATCGCGGATCATGGTCTGAGCTGCGGTGATAGGCAAGCTTTTCGTTTTGGTCTTGTAAAGAAAACCGGCGGGGACGTATCTTACGGGGCTCAAGCGCTTCCAGCCATCTCATGGGGGAGAGGTCTTGTGACCTTGCTAGAGGCTCGACAGGAAGATCGCCATACCAACGCCCCTCCGGGACCGGGAGGTGATGACGACCAACTCCGCCTCCCACGACTGACCACCACGGTGCCCAGGGAATATGTGCACCGTGCTTCACTCGCCGAAGTCTTTCTGACCAGCTGCCAGAAGATCGGCGAGAACCGCTTTTCGTTGACGGGCCAATGGCCCCGGGCGCATACGTTCTTCACCAGCCCGGACGGCCGTCGCCATGATCCGCTGCAAGCCGCGGAAACCATGCGGCAGGTGGGTCTGTATCTCGCCCACTCGGAATTCAATGTTCCACTCGGGCATCACTTCGTGATGTGGGACCTGTCCTTCACCACCGACCACGATCGACTGCTGATCGGCGATCACCCCAGTGATCTGACCCTGACCGCGGTGTGCACCGATCCGGTGTGGAAGGGGAAAAGGCTCTCCGACTTCGGGATGGACATCACCATCTGGCGCGACGGCGAGTCCGTGGCGCACGGCGGCGGACGGTTCACCTGCGTCTCGGAGGCCACCTACCGCCGGCTGCGCGGCGGCCGGGAGCCGGTCGCCACACCGGACCGGGTGCCGACGCAGGGCAGACGCGGGACGGTACGCGGCGACCAGGACACGGGCGACCCGGCCGAGTTCGGCCGGACCCGCAGCGTGGACGTGGTGCTCAGATCGACCGACAAGCCCGGCCGCTGGCTGCTCTCACCCGACCCCGACCACCCCATTCTCTTCGACCACGGCGGGGACCACGTGCCCGGCATGGTGCTGATGGAAGCCGCCCGCCAGGCGGCCCGCGCCCTCCTCGCCCCCGGCTACACCCTGGCCCCGACCTCCATGTCCACCGACTTCTGCCGGTACGCGGAGTTCGACAGCCCCTGCTGGATCGAGGCCCATCTGCTCACGGTCCAGCAGGCCGGCAAGCTCACTGTCCATGTCACCGGCCACCAGGACGGTGAGCACGTCTTCCTGGCCCAGCTCCAGGGCCCTGTCACCGCGGCCGCTGCCTGAGTTCTGCGCGCCGCGCACCTTCCCGGGGGTGGCACATCCCGAGTACGCGTGGCGGGTCCGGCGAGCCCGCCACCTTCAAGCAATTCGCGGTGGATATCAACGGCGGAATGAATTCCGCATGTCTTCTTCGGGGGACATAAAAGAAAGGGCGACGGCACCTCCATGGCACCGTGCGCCGCCGCCGCATATGCCAGCCGCATCGAGACCAGCCTTCACAACAGCACCCGTACGGCATCCACCGACGACAGCGCACCATGCAGCAGCTCCTTGACATGGTTTTCCAGGCTGCACGGATGAATCTTGGGTGCGTCCGGCCGAAGAGCAAGCTGGGCCTGCGTCGAGAGGCGGCGAGACATAGTTACTCGTCTGGTCCACGAAAGCCGCGTTGCAGCGGGTTCGCGCAGCTGTCTATCGGTCCGGTGACGTGTCGTTCTATGGTGCCGGGGTTTGCTCGTGCGGCCGGGGGACCGAGATGGAGCTTCCAGAAGAGATCGCTGCGATGCGTGCCGGGGTCGGGGATCCCGGTGCGTTGCTGGGTGAGTTCCGGCGGGCTGTGGTGCTGGTGCCGCGGGTGGGCGGTGATCGGTTACTGGCGCGGAGTTTCGGTGGGGTGCGCTGGATTCTCGCGTTCACGGATGAGGGGGCGCTGGCGCGGTTCGCGCTTGGGGGCGGCGGTGCGCCGGGTGAGCAGTGGGAGTACGTGTCGGTGCTGGGTGCCCGGCTGCTGGATGTCGTCATCCCCGCACTCGATGGGCCGACGGGTGTGGCCGTCGACATCGCGGATGAGGACGGCTCCATGCTCTTTCCGCCTGTGCCGGGGATCGTGCCGGATGAGGTGGCCGTCGGCGCCGGTAGCGGGGAGGGCGCCTGATGGGTGACGACAAGGGCGACGGCGTCCAGTGGAACAAAGAGTCCCTCAACCTGATCGAGAAGGGGCTCAAGGGGGCCATCGATGAACTGAAGCAGTCCGGCAGCTCGGCGACGTCCTCGTTGCAGGGTGCGGGTTTCGGGGAGCTGTCGCTGTCCGGGATGGAGATGGGGCATCCCGGGCTGGCGACGGATTTCGAGGACTTCTGCGAGAAGTGGGAGTGGGGCGTACGTGCCCTGGTGCAGAACGCCAACGGGCTGGCGGAGCGGCTGGGGCTGTCGGCGGGGATGGCGCACGAGGAGGACCAGTACCGGGCAGGAACCCTCAAGGTCGCCCTCAACTCCGTCTCCTACACCGGTAACCCGCACGCGACCGAGGAGGAGGTCGCCAAGCAGGGCTACGGCGGCATTCTGATGCCGGATGCGCCGGACTGGAGCGGGGAGTCCTGGCAGCAGGCGGGCCAGGACATCAAACAGGACTGGCAGGACACCGGCCGGGAGCTGACCACCAAGGGCCGCGGCGGCATGTACATGGACATGGCCCAGGACGCCACCGGCCTGAGCGACGAGCAGATCGAGGCCGGACGCGACCGCGCCTTCGGCCCCTCCCCTGAAGAACGCGCAGCCACCCAACAACAGGGCGGTGAGGGCTGATGGGCTGGCGGGATTTCGTACCCGACTCCATCGAGGACAAGGGCGAGGACCTGGTCGAGGGCGCGGGCGACCTGGTCGAGGGCGGCGGGAACTGGACCGCCGACCGGATGGACGATGTCGGCTGGGAGAGCGGCGGGGACTGGGTCCGCGACAAGTCCCGCTCGGCGGCCAACGCCATGGGCGCCGAGACGGCCGAGTTCCAGCTGGATGAGACCGACGACCCGAGCAAGCTGATCTTCGGCAGTCCGAGCAAGATCCGCTCCACGGCGAAGCATCTGAAGGACTTCCAGACGGCGTTCGACAACGTCGCCAACGGTCTGAAGAAGCTGCCCAAGGGGACGTTGAAGGGGAAGGCGGCGGACGCGTTCTGGGAGAAGGTCGGCCTGGAGCCGGCCAAGTGGACCAAGGCCGCCGATGCCTGTGAGAAGGCTGCCGGGGCGCTGGAGGACTTCGCCCACACCGTCGAACGCGCCCAGTCCCAGGCCCGCGAGGCGGTGGCCAAATACAAGGACGACAAGAAAGACGAAGCCGAAGAACAGCTCTCCCGCGCCCGCACCCAGCGGAATACGGCCGCCGGTATCGCCCAGACGGCCGTCAAGGCAGCGCGCGATGCCGCTCCGCCCAAGCCGGACTACTGGGACCAGGCCGGCGACGGCCTCCAGGGGCTCCAGCTGGATGCCACCCACCTCGGCGGCGGCGTGGTCAAAGGGCTGGCCGGGCTCAACAATTTTGTGAGGGGCGTCAACCCGCTCGACCCGTACAACATCACCCACCCCGCCGAGTACGTCACCAACCTCAACTCCACCGTCACCGGTCTCGTCCGCGTCGCCAACGATCCCGTCGGCACCGGCAAACAGATGTGGGAGACCTTCAAGAAGGACCCCTCAGAAGGGATCGGCCGCCTCCTGCCCGAACTCCTCGGCACCAAAGGCCTCGGCATGGCAACCAAAGCCGGCCGCGCTGGCAAACTCGCAAAGGAAGCCGCCGACGCCCGCAACACACTGGCCGAGAGGGGCCCGGGCCAGGCCGCCCGGCGAGGTGACGAAATCCCGTCCGGCAGGACCGACCCGGTCGACCTCGCCACGGGCAGGATGTACCTCCCGCAGACCGATCTGTCCCTGCCCGGCTGCCTGCCGCTGACGTTCACCCGCCGCGTCGAGTCCGGCTACCGGCTGGGCCGCTGGTTCGGGCCGACCTGGGCCTCGACGGTGGACCAGCGGCTGGAGATCGACCCGGAGGGCGTCGTCTTCGTCGCCGAGGACGGCCGCCTGTTGTCGTATCCGCACCCCGCGCCCGGTGTCCCCACCCTGCCGACGGCGGGCTCGGCCCGTATGCCGCTGGAGCGCACGCCCGACGGCGGCTACACGCTGACCGAGCCGGACACAGGACGGGAGCGGCACTTCGCTCCCCCGCACAGCGGCGCCTCCGGGAACGGGACCGCCCGGCTCGAACAGATCACCGACCGCAACGGCCACAGCATCACCTTCGAATACGACCAGCACACCGGCGCCCCCACCCGCATCGTCCACAGCGGCGGCTACGTGGTGCAGCTGACCGTCGAGAACAACCGCATCACCGCGCTGACCCTCGCCGGAGCACATGGAACACGTGGAGCACATACCGACCAGACGGTCATGCGCTACACCTACACCGACGGCAACCTCACCGCTGTCACCAACTCCTCCGGCCGCCCCCTCCACTTCGAGTACGACGACGAAAACCGCGTCATCTCCTGGACGGACACCAACAACAGCCGCTTCGACTACATCTACGACGACCAGGGCCGGGTCATCGCCGAAGGCGGTGCCGGCGGGCACTTCCAACTCCGCCTGTCCTACGACGAGATCGATCAGGCCACCGGCCACAAGGTCACGACGCTGACCACCGCGGACGGCCACGTCACCCGCCACCTGGTCAACGACTCCGCCCGGATCGCCGCCATCATCGACCCCCTGGGCCACACCACCCGCACTGAATACGGCGACGGCCAGCAGATCACGGCGATCGTCGACCCGCTGGGGCGGACGACCCGCTACACCTACGACGAGCTGGGCCGATGCGTTGCAGTGACGCGGCCCGATGGACGACAGACACGCGTCGCGTACAACGAGCTCGGCCTGCCTGTCGAGTTCGTCGCGGCCGA
This sequence comes from Streptomyces sp. CA-250714, assembly GCF_050936705.1. NCBI lineage: Bacteria > Bacillati > Actinomycetota > Actinomycetes > Kitasatosporales > Streptomycetaceae > Streptomyces > Streptomyces sp. CA-250714. The sequence continues at coordinate 2,058,896 of NZ_JBNJMI010000001.1, forward strand.
CGGCGCCCGCTGGCGGCGGGAATTCGACGACCGGGGCCTGTGCACCACCGTGACCGATCCGGCAGGCCGTACCACCAGCTACGGCTACGACGCTGCGGGCCATCTGGCGTCGAAGACCGACGGCTTGGGAAACACCACGACGGTGCGCTGCAACGCCGCAGGGCTGCCGGTCGAGATCACCGACCCGCTGGGCGGGGTGACCTGCTATGAGCGCGACGCCTTCGGCCGGGTGGTGGCCACAACGGATCCCTCGGGTGCGACCACCCGTCTGGAATGGACACCCGAAGGCAAACTCGCCCGGCGCATCGCACCGGACGGGGCCACCACCTCCTGGACGTACGACGGCGAAGGCAACTGCCTCACGCAGACGGACGCGACCGGCGCGGTGACCCGCTACGAATACACCCACTTCGACCTGATCGCCGCCCGTATCGAGCCCGATGGCACCCGCTACGAGTTCGACCACGACCGCGAGCTGCGGCTGACCCAGGTCACCGGCCCGACCGGGCTCACGTGGGACTACGTCTACGACGCAGCTGGGCGGCTGGTGGCGGAGTCGGACTTCGACGGCCGCGAAGTGGCCTACCGGCTGGATGCGGCGGGCCGGCTGGCCGAGCGGAGGACGCCGCTGGGCGAGGTGATCGCTTTCGAGCGGGACGAGCTCGGCCGGGTGACGTCCAAGGACGCCGCCGGCCGGCTCACCCGCTTCGACTACGACCCGGCCGGACGGCTGCTGTCGGCGACCGGCCCGGATGCCGAGCTGATCTACCAGCGCGACAAACTCGGCCGTATCAAGGCCGAGATGGTCAACGGCCGGGTCACCACCTTCACCTACGACGCGCTGGGCCGTCGCACCCGCCGGGTGACGCCGACCGGGGCAGTGACCACCTACGGCTACGACGCGGCGGGCAACCGCAGCGACCTGACCACGGGCGGCCACCGCCTGACCTTCACCCGGGACGAGGCGGGTCGCGAAACCTCCCGCCGCATCGGCGACACGCTGACGATCTCGGCGGAGCGGGACGCGTCAGGCCGACTGTCGGCTCAGACGCTGACCGCCGGCCCTGAAGCCCGGCTGTTGCAGCAGCGCCGCTACCACTACCGCGAGGACGGCTACCTCACCGGCCTGGACGATCACCTCAACGGCTCGTACCGCTTCGACCTCGACCCGGTGGGGCGGGTTACACAAGTCTCGGCGCGCGGCTGGACCGAGTCGTACGCGTACGACGAACTCGGCAACCAGGCCTCGGCTCACTGGCCGCAACCGTTCCCGCCGGAGTTGGAGGGCGAACGTGGATATACCGGCATGCGCCTCCAGCGCGCCGGTGCCGTGCGTTACGAGCATGACCAGGCGGGCCGCCTGGTCATGCGCCGGCACAAGCACCTGTCCAAGCTTCCGGACACCTGGCACTTCGCCCACGACGCGGAAGACCACCTGACCGAGGTCACGACCCCGGACGGCACCCGGTGGCGATACCGCTACGATCCGCTGGGCCGCCGCATCGCAAAGGAACGGCTGACGGCGGACGGTGAAACTCCGGCGGAGCGGGTGGAATTCACCTGGGACGGCCCTCTTCTCATCGAACAGACCGCCACCGGCGGTGAAATGCCGCAACCGGTGGCCACCACCTGGGAACACGACGGCCTGAGTCCTCTGTCGCAGACCGAGCGGCTGCTCGACAGCGCTACTCAGTCGGAGATAGACGCCCGCTTCTACGCCATCGTCACCGACCTCGTCGGCACGCCACGCGAACTGATCACACCCGAGGGCGAGATAGCCTGGCGCACCCGAATCACCCTGTGGGGCAACACTGCGACTCACCGCTCCAGCATCGCATCCACACCGCTGCGCTTTCCCGGCCAATACCACGATCCCGAAACCGGCCTGCACTACAACCTCCACCGGTATTACGATCCCGCCACCGCCCGGTACACCACCTCCGACCCCCTGGGGCTCGCCCCGGCGCCCAACCCTGATACTTACGTCGACAACCCGCACATCTGGGCCGACCCGTATGGCCTTGCACCGGACTATCCGTCCGGAAGAGTGGCGAACTCGGCAAGTGACATAACCCAAGACCCCGGAGTTCGCTATATTTATCGCGGAGTATCGACAGAGCATCCAGGCTACGCGGACGCTCTCAATGGCACAGCACACCCCCGTGGCGGACCCGCGGACATTGTCGAGCATCACCGCGGTAATACTCGAAGTGAGTACACGTCCTGGGACACCAATCCAGAAACAGCGATGAGATATGCGCGGGGAGCAGCTGAAGGCCGTAGTGACCTCGGAGGAGTCGTCCTCCAGCACTCGCTTCCCCTTGGACAACCCCTCCATCCCACCTGGCTCTACCTTGATGACGTCTTCGAGGTCAGTGAGCATTTGGTCGAGGGATCGGCTACCGGGGCAACCGTGTGGCATGTCCCACCGCCGTGAGCGAGGAAGGAGGGAGATCGCCAGTGGCGACCCGATCAAGTCGAAGTCTGCTTCGCAACGACGCCTTGCAGCTGTGCACGCAACTGGCTGAAGCCGGCTGGGAGTCGGCTGGTATTGCAACTGAGGCGCTCAGTGCGGGCAGCGACATGATTCCGGTCTCCGAAGCTGAGGCGAACTACCTTGCTGGGATCTATGAAGCCAAGCTTCAGGGGCTCCAGGACGTCGCGGGCCAGACCCTTGATGCCGATCGTTTTCTTAGTGCTTTGCGGGGAGTTGGCCGACGACAGGTGTCGTTCTTCGTTGCGCAGACACCGGGCTGGGAGTGTCTCGTCGTGGTCGAGAGCGATCTGCGTGCTCCCCTGGCAGTTCTCGCGTGGAAACGCAAGCAGAATGTACTGACGGTGCACATCGGCGATTTCGAAGTCGCAGTGAAGAAGTACGACGAGAGGGCTCGGCTCGAACCCTCTCAGTCACTCCGGGAGAGTGGACCAGCAGATGCTGCGACCGCTCCGTCCACGGCAAGCGTTCAATGGCTGACGGAAGTCAGGAGGACGGGTGCCGAGGGCGTCATCGAGTCACTGCTGATTGGTGGCTCCTACACGCCCGGAGAGCCCGGCCCTCTCGAATTCGAAGTGGCTTACCAGGAGCTTGAAGAACCCAAGAGCAGCACCAACTGCCTCAGCCTATTCGACCAAACTCAACTCGCCATCGGACTCTCCCCGAGCGCCGCCCACAGAGCCATGGAAACGCTACTGAGGGAGCCACCGCGAGTCCCTGCCGGCCTGGTGCGGGTAGACAGCTTCGCCAGCTTCCCTTCCGCACCCCGCCCGGCATCAATTTCTCGTGCGGTCAATTGTTGGTGCGTGGTGATTACTGCGGTGCACGATGGCGCACTGATCGATGAGCAACTGCGTGAGCTGATGCGCAGCTGGGTTGGTGATGGCTCTTAGGGGTGCCGTTGGGGTGCACCCAACGGGACAGATGTGTCGCGGGCATGGGGCCACCTCGATGCACCGGGGTAACAATCACTCCGCTGATCTGGCATTTTTGCGCTGGTTGGCGTTGAAGCGCGCTTTCTTCTGACGATTCCCGCACGTGTTCATGTCGCACCATCTGCGGGTGCGACTTCGGCTGGTGTCGAAGAAGGCGGCTCGGCAGGTGGGCGATGCGCACAAGGCCAATTTTCCGTCGCGTTCGCCTGCGATGATGCTGATCGCGTCGGCGGCGATCACGCTGAGGGCATCCTCCACGCAGGAAGCCGAGCTGAGCCGCCATCGCCGCTTACCCTCGGGCGTCAAGATCGCCGCGGCCCGGCCCTGAGCGCTGCAGTCATTGATGACTTGGACAGCAGACGCAGGGAGAGCGTCCTGGACCGCGGCTGCTGTCGCGGCGGCGTGGATCGACTCCCTCAGCTCCCGGGCCCGTTCGAGCTGCGCAGTGGTGCAGGAGTCCACCGCCAGGCCGTACACCGCCAGCCAGTCGACGAGTCGCTGCGGCGTGGGGATGCGCTCCACGGCGTCGCCGTGACGCTCCGAGAGCGTCCCCGTGAAGCTGGTCGCCAGCACGGTGCCGAGGCGGAAGTCAGGGAACCCAGTACGCATGGAACCACCATAGCTGGTTGCGCGCAGACATGAAGGCATAGTAGAACCGTCTTAGCCGGTTCGCGATGGGTCGTAGCCGGTTCCGCGATGGCCAGGAGGTCTCATGCCCCGTCCGACCAGCGACGTGCAAGCATTCGAAGCCCACGCAACCGACGCCGACCTCGAAGATCTGCGCGCGCGGCTGGCCGCGGCGCGGCTGCCGGAGGCCGAGACGGTCCATCGCGCCGCGCCCGACCCTCGCCGATGGGAACAGGGCGTTCCGCTCACCGACCTCGTAGACGTCGTGAACTACTGGCGCACCGGGTACAACTGGCGGTCATTCGAGGAGCGGCTCAACCAAGTCGGCCAGTTCCGCACGACCATTGATGGTCTGGGGATCCACTTCCTGCACCGCCGATCCGCGCGCGCGGATGCCACTCCTCTGATCTTGACGCACGGCTGGCCAGGCAGCATTGCCGAGTTCGTCGATGTAGTAGACGAACTGGCGGATCCGAAAGATGCGGACACGCCGGCGTTCCACGTCGTGGTCCCGTCGCTGCCAGGCTTTGGTTACAGCGACAAGCCGACCACCACCGGGTGGGGAGCCGGAAAGATCGCGGCCGCATGGGTGGAACTGATGGGAAGGCTCGGCTACAGCAAATTCGCAGCCCATGGCGGCGACTGGGGCGGTGTGATCACCACCGTCCTCGCCGGCAGGTTTCCGGCGCAGGTTCTCGGCATCCACACAACGCTCGCGCAGGCACCACCCGGGTTGGCAACGGATGGACTGACGGCGGTCGAGCGCAAGTGGACCGAGGAAACCCACGATTTCTGGCGCCTCCGCGCGGCGTACGCGAAGCAGCAGGCGACCCGACCGCAGACCATCGGCTACTCGCTCGTCGACTCACCGGTCGGCCTTCTGGCCTGGATCCTCGACAAATTTGCCGAGTGGACGGACACCGAAGACAGCCCGTTCGAGACGATTTCCATAGACCGCCTTCTCGACGACGTCACCCTGTATTGGCTGACACGTACCGGCGCATCGGCGGCCCGCATCTACTACGAAAGCCACGGCGGCGTCAACGCGCTGGACCCCGAACTCCGAGTCGAGGTCCCGTCAGCAATCACCATGTATCCCCGCGACATCGAGAAGTGCCCGCGCCCCTGGGCACAGGAGCGATACCGACAGATCGTCCGATGGAGGACGGCTGAAAACGGGGGACATTTCCCGTCGCTGGAGGTTCCCGAGTATTTCGTCAAAGACCTGCGAGAGGGCCTGGCGGCAGTGCTGGCCGCTCATCGGTGAACGCGGCTGGGCGCCCGGGCCGGTGCCTTGGCGCTCACGCCCTCAGAAGCCCCGAAAAGTGCCGGACTCGTCCGCGGCGTCGGCGTACTCGGCGAAGTCCATGTTCGCGAGGGCCAGGTTCGCGGAGACACTGGCGAACCATCGGGGCGGCACCCGGAACGTGCGACCGGGCTCCTCGTACAAATCGACCGCGAGCAGCCGCTGTTCGTCATCCGCCATGGCAGTCGAGTCGGCGAGAAACACGTAGGTCAGCGCTTCCTCGTCGTCGGCCGCGGCATCCGCCTCGACCAGGGCCTGGACGCTGACCCCCGCATACGCGCGGTCACTGACGCAGGTCGCGCCGCCATCCCCTTCGACGGCCGCCGCCAGCCCCTCCCACGCCGAGTCGTCACCGAAGTCGGTACGCAGGACCAACGACGAGTCGATATCGGGCTGAGGAAGAGGGGCCATACCGCGATCCTCGCAACCCGAACCAGCCACTTCAATACGCAGCCCTGCCCCGCTGCGGGTCAGGCGCGCAGTGCGCCGTCCTTGATGGCCGACACGAAGGACGACCAACCGTCCGCCGCGAACGTGAGCACGGGGCCGTGCGGGTTCTTGCTGTCACGGACCGGGATGACGGTGGCGAAGTCGTCGGAGACCTCGACACACTCGCCGCCGTCCGAATTGCTGTAGCTGCTCTTCCGCCAGTTCCTGGCCGCGACTTCGACGCATGCGCCGCCATCCTGATTGCTGTAGCTGCTCTTACGCCAGCTCTGCGCCGCTACTTCGACGCACGCACCGCCATCCGGGTTGCTGTAGCTGCTCTTGCGCCAGGCAAGGGCGCTGGAGTCGAGGGATCGCACGGACACGCTCCTCTCCGGTTCGCCAGATGTTCGTCACCGTACGCCTGTACGGAGAGCGATGGAACGGCGCACAGAATCGGCCCCCGCGCCAGTCAACTGGTCGCGGGGGCCGGTTCGTTGAGCTTGCTGTGTGTGTCAGGCGCGCAGGTCGCCATCCTTGACGGCAGTCACGAACGCCGACCAGCCGTCCGCCGCGAACGTGAGCACAGGACCGTGCGGGTTCTTGCTGTCACGGACCGGGATGACGGTGGCGAAGTCGTCGGAGACCTCGACACACTCGCCACCGTCCTGATTGCTGTAGCTGCTCTTGCGCCAGCTTGCGGCGCTCAGGTCGAGGGATCGCACGGTGCTTCCTCCAGCATGCGCAGAACGAACTTCCGCGACTCGTTTGGGGACATCGCCAGGTCGCGTACTGCATCGTACGCGAGTTGGAGCCGCTCAACAGGCGCGGTTTCCTCGATGAGCTCGCCTCGGTAGCCGGTCTCCGTGTAAGCCACCGTACGTCCCTCGCGCAAACGAAGAAGCATCGTCGCGACACCGGTCAAACCATGGAAGCCCGCCCGAAACGGCAGCACCTGCACTGTCACATTGCCCCGGTCCGCCATCTCCCCCAAATATTCCAGTTGCTCCCGCCACTCCCCCGCATCCCGCAACGGGGTCCGCAGCACCGCCTCCGAGAGGATGGTCCGGAACGGTGGCGCATCGTCGCCTTCAAGCAGGGAGCGGCGACCCATGCGGGCCTGCACTTGTTGTTCGAGCTCCATCCCCTTCAGCCCGCCAGCCGCGAGCACTTCCCTCGCGTACCCCGGGGTCTGGAGCAATCCCGGCAGGACGCTGACCGCGAAGTGCCACAGGCTGGTGGCCTTGGCTTCCAGCTCCATGTAGCGGCGGTAGCGCTCGCGGAACTGGGTCTGGTCGTTGATGGCCAGCTCCCAGAGGGCCAGCAACAATCCAGGTGTGCCGTAGTGCTGGTCGAGGGCTTCGACGACCTCGGGCCCGCCCAGCGTCTCTCCGCTCTCCATCTTTCCGAACAGGGACCAGTCCCAGCCCAGCCGTTCGCCGAGCTGGCGCAGACTCTCCCCTCGCTGCGCCCGTAGGTGACGCAGTTCCTCCGCGAACCGGGCGCGTGGTTCGCGGCTGCGGCCGGTGACCGCTCGCCTCGTCGGCATGGTGCCTCCGTGGAAGGTGTGGAACATGCGCTGCTCTGCCGGGGAAGCACAACCGGTCAGCGGTGTGCGCAGCTCAGCCAAGCCGCATTCTCGTCATGCGGCCCTCACGCACGGTAGTCCACCGGATGCGCTCCGGGCAGCGAAATCTCACAATAAACAGAGCTAAAAGCTGAGGAGTTGCCCCATGACGAGCCAGCAGCACCCGAACCTGGACGACGACGCGCGACGGAACGAGGTCCGGGGCTGGACGGAGGGCAGGACGGCTGCCGGGGCCGCGAAGATCCGCGAGGCGGTGGCGGCCCGCGACGCGCTCGCCGACGCACTGACCCGCGCGGGCATCCAGCTGCCCGCGATGGACGTACGCACCCCGTGGCGTGACGCGATGGAGGGCGGCGACGGCGAGCACGATTCCGACTCCGCGCGGGCCGCTCGATATGCCCTCGTACACCTCGGTGTCTGTTCCGCCTCCGTCGCCTTCGCGCTGGCGGCCGTAATCACACGCGGTGCCGACCGGTGATGGACGGCGGCCCTCAGCCGCAGGCACCGACCGGCGCCGGGCCCGTGCAGCCGGTCGTCGGCTCGGCCGTACGGGATCCGGAGCGCGACCGGGTCGGCATTGTGACGGGGCGGGAGGCGGCCTGCCTTCGGCTGCGGCCGCTGGCCGGCGGGCGGGAGTGGGACGCGGACCCCGACCGCGTCCGGCTCCTCACCCACGCCGAGTTGCTGAGTGCCCGCGTCGCGGAGGTGAACTTACGGAGCTGGCGGGGCTTGGAGATCAGCGGCGTACCGGCTGGAGGGGGACGCTCGTGGCCGGGTTGGCAACGCGTGCCAGGTTCGTAGCGGCCGCCGCCGCGGGGCCGCTCGGCGCCCTCGCCTCTCCGGCGCAGGGCGCCCCGCGGGCGGCGACCGCCGGCGCCGAGGCCCGGCGCGTGCTCAGTGCTCTCCCGCCCCTCCGCCGGACACCGGTTCGGCAGTCGGGGCGAGGGGGCCCTCGGACGTGCCCGGCGCGCCCGCCTCGCCCGGCGTGCCCGCCTTGCCCCGCTGGACGAAGAGCGTTGCCGCGAGCGCCAGTACGAGGAGGGCCGCGCAGGTGTAGCTCGCCAACTCCAGGCCCCGTGCCATGGCGGCGCGGGCGGCGTCGGCAACGGGGGCGGTCCGGGGGTCGTCGGCGAGCGAGGGTATGGCCGAGCCGGCGCTCTCGGTGACCGTGTTGCGCAGTTGCCCGGCGTCGCGGCCGGCCAGGCCGAGACCGGCGAGGCGGTCTTCGAGGTCGGTGGCCAGGGTGGTGAAGAACAGGGTGGTGAGAACGGCGATACCGAGTGCGGATCCCAGTTCGCGGGCGGCGCTTTGGATGCCGGATGCCTGTCCGGCGCTGAGTGCCGGTACGTCCGCGAGCACGATATTGGTGACCTGGGCGGTCGCGAATCCGACGCCGACGCCGTAGAGGAACAGCGCGCAGGTGATGAGCCACCAGGCGGTGTCCGTCGAGGCGATGACCCCCAGCAGCACCAGACCGGCCGACTCCAGCACCAGGCCCATGCGTACCTGCTGGATGGCCGGTACGGAAGCGGCCATCGAGAACCCGGCGCCGCTGGCGAAGAAGCTGCCCGCCGCGAGGGCGACCAGGGCCAGGCCCGCCTCGAACGCGCTGTAGCCGAGGGCGAACTGCAACCAGAGCGGCAGCACAGCGATGATGCCGAACTCGCCGACGCCGACCAGCAGGGTCACGAAGTTCCCGTTGCGGAAGGAGCGGAGGGAGAACAGCCGCACGTCCATCAGCGGCTCCCTCTCCGCCTTCCCCAGCGCCGCCTGCCTGAGCCAGAACAGCACCAGGGCCGCGGTCGCCACGACGAGGGCCGCGAAGACCGGTGACGGGCTCGCACTCCAGGTGAACGCGCCAATGTCGAGCGGCTCGATCGTCTCCAGCCAGCCATAGGTGCGCCCCTCGATCAGGGCGAACGAGAGCAGGCCGAGGCCCAGGGCCGACAGCGCGCCGCCGATCCCGTCGACACGGGTCCGCGACCTGGGCGAGGCGTCGAAGTAGCGGAGGGCACCCACGACGATCAGGGCGGCGAGCTGGAGGTTGATGCCGAAGGCCCAGCGCCAGGAGAGGTCCGCCAGCCGGCCGCCGAGCAGCGGTCCCAGCGCGGCGGCCGCGCCGATGGTGGAACCCCAGACGGCGAAGGCCTGTCCGCGGGCCCGGCCGGTGAAGGTGGCGTTCACCAGGGCGAGGGAGGTGGGCAGGATCGCCGCGGCCGCCACCCCCTGGAGGAAGCGGGCGAGGATCAGCACGCCGCCGTCCGGCGCGGCTGCTGCCAGCAGGCTGGTCAGCGCGAACATCGTCAGGCCGACGAGGAAGACCTTGCGTGCCCCGAAGACGTCGGACAGCCGGCCGGTGAGCAGAAGGAGCGCGGCGAAGGAGATCGCGTAGGACTCCTGGATCCACTGGGCCCCGGCGGAGTCGATCTTCAGGTCCTCGATGATCGGCGCCAGGATCACATTGACGATCGTGAGGTCCACCACGATCAGGGCGACGCCCAAGGACACGGCGATCAGGCCGAGCCATTGGCGGGTGGTGGGTGGGGCTGCTGCGGTACCGGACAACGGTTCCTCCATGGTGAAGCAATTCCGCCGTGAAGTTATTTCATGGCCGTACCATTGTCAACGCAGGATGAGCCGGACCGGACAGGAAGCGGAGTCGAGCGATGGAAGCGATGGACGCGACGAAGGCATCGGAAGTGATCAAGGCAACCGAAGAGCCCGTAGCGGCGGACACGCCCTACCGTGTCGTCGAAGCGCTGCGGACCTTCGGCGCGAACTACGCCGAGTTCACCCGGCGGTTCGCCACCTGGCTGGGCCTGCACTCCACGGACGCGGCGGCGTTGGCGGAGATCCTGTACGCGGAGGACCAGGGAACACCGCTCTCCCCCGCCCGGCTGAGCGAGCGGATCGGCCTCTCCTCCGGCGCGACGACAGCACTGCTGAACCGTCTGGAGAAGGCAGGACACGTGGTACGCAAACGGGAGCACTCCGACCGCCGGATCGTCACTCTGCGCAGCAGCCCGGAGGTCAGGCCGCAGGCGATGAAGTTCTTCGGCCTCTACACCGAACGGATGCAGACGGAGATGTCCAGGTACACCACCGCCCAACTCCAGGAGTTCCAGGACTTCGTGACCCAGCTGAGCACGGCGATGGACTCCCTGCTGGCGCACGAGTACCACGCGCTGGAGCCCGGCGCCCGCCCCGGCGCACAGGCTCGCCCCGGCGCGCAGCAGAAGGACTGACGCACCTCTCACCTGGGGCCACGGTTCTCAGCCGGCCCCCAGCTGTTTCACAGCTCCCTCTCAGGTTCGGCGTGCAGGCTGGCGCGCATGGACGAGAAGGCGGTGTCCGCGGTACGTGCCGGGGGGCTGGGGCAGGAGCCGTTGCGGCGGGCCGACGGCAGCGCGGTGCGGATCCTCGTGGTGGACGACGAGCCGTCGCTCACGGAACTGCTGTCGATGGCCCTGCGGTACGAGGGCTGGCAGGTGCGCGCGGAGGCCGGTGGTGAGGCGGCGGTGCGTACCGCGCGGGACTGGCGGCCGGACGCGGTCGTGCTGGATGTGATGCTGCCGGACGCCGACGGATTCACCGTGCTCCGACGGCTGCACGCGGTGAGCCCGGGGATTCCGGTGCTGTTCCTGACCGCGCGGGACGCGGTTGAGGACCGTATCGCCGGGCTGACGGCGGGCGGCGACGACTATGTGACCAAGCCGTTCAGCCTGGAGGAAGTGATCGCCCGGCTGCGCGGACTGCTGCGGCGCGCAGGTGCCACCGCCGCCGGGCAGCCGTCGTCGCAGCTGGTGGTCGGTGACCTGACCCTGGACGAGGACACCCATGAGGTGACGCGGGCCGGTACGGAGATCCATCTGACCGCCACCGAGTTCGAGCTGCTGCGCTATCTGATGCGCAATCCGCGGCGGGTGCTGAGCAAGGCGCAGATCCTGGACCGGGTCTGGTCGTACGACTTCGGCGGCCAGGGCAACGTCGTGGAGCTGTACATCTCGTATCTGCGGCGGAAGATCGACGCGGGGCGGGCTCCGATGATCCACACGCGGCGTGGCGCCGGCTATCTGCTCAAGCCTGCCGCGGAGTGAGGGAGGCGGAGATGTCCGGCCTCTTCGCCTGGCTGCGTGGCCGGCTGCGGATGCGGCGTTCGCTGGGGATGCGGCGTCCGCTGGCGATGGGGCGTTCGCTGCGGATGGGCCGTTCACTGCGGATGCGGCGTTCGCTGCGGGCCCGGTTGGTGTTCTCGGCTGTCGCGATGATCGCGGTGGTGGCCGCGGTGATCGGGACGGTCACGACAATCGCCCTGCACACACATCTGTACCAGCAGCTCGACAGCCAGCTGAAGGACGTCACCTTCCGCGCCGCGGGTCCGGGCCCGCCCGGACATCCGCGGCCACCCGGGCTGGAGAAGCTGCGGTTCCTCGGCGTGGGCGGGCAACCGGTGGGCACCATCGGCGCCTTCGCCAGGAGTTCGGAGGACGACAGGGCTGACGGCGGCTCGTTCGACTCCGCCGCCCGCAGCGTGCAGCAGAAACCGGCCGACGACCGGCCCGGGGTCGGTATCAAACCCCTGACAGACCAACAGTCCGCGGCACTCGCCTCGGTGCCGCGGGACGGTCAGCCGCACACCGCCGAGCTGCCGCAAGTGGGCAGCTACCGGGTGACCTCGGTACCCGTCGCGGACGGCACGCTGCTGGTCGGGCTGCCGACCGCGGCGGTCGACGACACGATCAGCACCCTCGTCCTGGTCGAGGTGTGTGTGGCCGGGGCCGGGCTGCTGGGCGCGGGGATCGCCGGAGCGGCCTCCGTACGGGTCGCGCTGCGGCCGCTGCGGCGGATGGCGCACACCGCCACCCGCGTCTCCGAACTCCCGCTGCACAGCGGTGAGGTACGGCTGCGCGAACGGGTACCGGTGCGGGACACCGACCCGGAGACGGAAGTCGGACAGGTCGGCGCTGCGCTCAACCGGATGCTCGGGCACGTCGGCTCGGCCCTGGCCGCGCGGCACGACAGTGAGCAGCGGCTGCGTCGGTTCATCGCGGACGCCAGCCACGAGTTGCGTACCCCGCTGGCCTCGATCCGCGGCTACGCGGAGCTGTCGCGCCGCGGACAAGCCGGTGCTGACGCGGGCCCGGCTGGAACCTCCAAGCTCTTCGAGCGGGGCGGCTACGCACTCGAACGGATCGAGTCCGAGGCCGTACGCATGACCGCGCTGGTGGAGGACCTGCTGCTGCTGGCGCGGCTCGACGCGGGGCGTCCGTTGGAGCGGCGCCCGGTGGACATGTCAGCGCTGGTGGTGGACGCGGTGAGCGATGCCCGGGTGGCCGGGCCCGACCATGTGTGGCGCCTGGAGCTGCCTTCCTCGCCGCTGCTGGTGACGGGCGACGAGGGGCGGCTGCGGCAGGTGCTGGCCAACCTGCTGGCGAACGCCCGTACGCACACCCCGCCGGGGACAACGGTCAACGCCCAACTGGCGCTGGACGGCGACGAGGTGAGAGTGGAGGTCGTGGACGACGGACCCGGCATCCCCGCGGACGTCCAGGGACGGGTCTTCGAACGTTTCGCGCGGGGCGACGCCGCACGCTCCCGGCAGCACGGCAGCACCGGGCTCGGGCTGGCGATCGTGGCCGCCGTGGTGGCTGCCCACGAGGGGGAGGCCGAGGTCGCGAGCCGCCCCGGACACACCGTCTTCACCGTGCGCCTGCCTGCGAGTTCAGCCGGATCCGGCACCGGCCCGCCTGCGAGTTCAGCTGGCTCCGGCACCTCACAGGTGGCTCACAGCCTGACCACACGGGGCTGACAGGCCCGCGCGCCACGGTCGGCGGCATGAGCACACAGACCGAGACCGAGAACGATCTGACCGATCTGACCGATCCCGCCGGATGCGGGGCCGCCCTCCCGGCCCGCCGCCACCTGCCGTCCCGTGCGGGCACCACCGTGCTGGACGTGGTGGTGCCCGTCTACAACGAGGAAGCCGCCCTCGGGCCCTGCGTCCGCCGGCTGCACACCTTCCTGGGCAGCCACTTTCCCTACGGCTTCCGCATCACCATCGCGGACAACGCCAGCCGCGACCGCACCGAACAGGTAGCCCGCGAACTGGCCGAGGAGTTGGACTCCGTATCGCTGGTGCGACTGGAGGAGAAGGGCCGCGGTCGCGCACTGCGCACCGTATGGGCAGCCTCCGACGCGCCCGTACGCGCCTACATGGACGTGGATCTGTCCACCGACCTCAACGCGGTACTGCCGCTGGTCGCGCCGCTGATCTCCGGGCACTCGGACGTGGCCACCGGCACCCGGCTGGCCTCCGGCTCGCGCGTCGTACGCGGACCGAAACGCGAGGTCCTCTCGCGCGGCTACAACCTGCTGCTGCGCGGCTCACTGGCCGCGCGGTTCTCCGACGCGCAGTGCGGCTTCAAGGCCGTACGAGGTGAGGTCGCCGACCGGCTGCTACCCCTGGTGCAGGACAACGGCTGGTTCTTCGACACCGAGTTGCTGGTCCTGGCGGAGCGGGCCGGGCTGCGGATCCACGAAGTGCCGGTGGACTGGGTGGACGACCCGGATTCGCGGGTTGACATCGTGCGTACGGTGACCGACGACCTCAAGGGCGTCTGGCGGGTCGGCCGGGCACTGGCGAGCGGCGCGCTACCGCTCGACCGGCTGCGCCGCCCGTTCGGCGACGACCCACGGGACCGTCACCTCGACGACATACCAGGCGGTCTGCCCCGCCAGCTCATCGGCTTCTGCCTGGTCGGCGCGCTGAGCACGCTGCTGTACCTGGCCCTCTACTCGCTACTGCGGCACGGCATGGGCGCACAGGCCGCGAACGCGCTGGCCCTCCTGCTGTCCGCGCTCGGAAACACCGCCGCGAACCGACGACTGACCTTCGGCATCCGCGGCCGCGAACGCGCGGTACGCCACCAGGCCCAGGGCCTTCTAGTCTTCGCCATCGGCCTGACCCTGACCAGCGGCTCCCTATCCGCCCTCCACACCGCCACCCCCAACGCCCCCCACACCGCAGAACTAGCCGTCCTCATCTCCGCCAACCTCGCCGCCACGGTGCTCCGCTTCACCCTCTTCCGCGCCTGGGTCTTCCCCTCACGCCCGTGAGGGGACGCACGCCCCGAAGACGCACGCCCCGAAGGGCCGCGGCGAACTGCGCGACCAGCCACAACCCAGCCGCACACGGAACTCAGCACCAGCCCAACGGCGGCTTCCCGCCACAACGGCACCGCCGAACATGACCCCAGAGATTTCTCACCGCTGCGGCGAGAAGGGAGCGCGGCAAAGTCAGGCGGTCCAGGTCAGCGGCCCTTTCCACCGGATCCAGAATCGCCACGCACTCCATGTGATGGGGCATCAGAAACGTGTCACCTTAGGCGCGGACGAGGAAAACAACAGGTCAGAGCCTATTTTGCGCTTAGCTGTGGGGCTGTCAGGAGCACGAAGGGTACATGGGCGTCATGACGATGGAGAGATGCGCCCTACGGGGCTACTGCAAGGCATGGCACTAGTCCTCACACCGGCCGTTGCCAGGCTCAATCTGGTGACCCGCTCGGCCAGGACATGAGGCAGGCCGAGCGCGGCAGGATAGAGCAAAAAGACTCCTACCGACGGGGGCGACTCCGCGTGCCTTCCCCCAGCGGCATGGAGCGGCCCTCACCGGCGTCACCCGATCAGTGGCCACGCTGGCAATGCTCAGTGACGACGCGCGCGAACCAACGGGCCGGGGAAGGCCGAGCACTGGCCCTCCTGGCGGACGGTGGGCGAAGGACGGGCGAATCGGAATGGAGACTAGGAATTCCGCCCCGCGTCAGTCGGCGGGTGACTCTCTGCCTGGCATGTCGTAGCCGATTCCGGCATGCAGGGTGGGTCCGCCTGGTGGAATCATCTCGACAAGGCGTTCCTCCTCCGCGCGGGACAAATATGTGAAGAGTCGAATGGACGTGTTCATGAGTTCCAGCAGAGGGGCACTTCCGCGAGGCAGTTTCACCGAGGCGGTCCGGGTGGAGAAGTTGTACCTCACCGGTACGCCACTGGGCGGCAGGGCTTCGAGATCCTTTGGTCCCTGATAGTGCTTGACCTCCGCGCAGAACTGGTCGCCATGGTATGGAGCACCCCGCATCGACCCGCCCAGGTCGAAAGAGGAGGTCTGACCGCCCTCCGGCCAGGCAAGCGTCAGCTTTCTCACCCAGGCGCCCGAGTCCGTGTTCGCGAAGGCACCCGAGATCCGCATGGTGCCCTCAAGGTAAAGCTTGGCTCTCTTCGCCCCCGAGATGCCCTTGAAGTGAGCGTCCTCTCCTACCACAGTGAGAGTCTAGGTGCCGCGAGAGGCAGCACGGTGAGGAGTATTCGGCGCCGACCCCAAGGCCCGGATATCGTCCCTGCCTACCGGAGTGCCGAGCGCGTGCCATCGTCCTGGTCCAGGCCCGACATCAGGCCAAGCAGACCGCGGTCGAGCTCGGCATACACCCCCGTCGCGTCATCGAAGTGGATGTGCCGCACGGCCATCGATGACGAATCGGAGGGATTGCCCGCCACGGTCGCGTGCCGGGTTCTCAAACTCGCCCCGACAACCCCGCTACCGCTGGCTCGCCTGCCCGGACCCAGTCCAAGAGTATCGACGGCGTCCGCACAGTGTCGTAGTCGGCCAGCCAGGTTCACAGTGCCTCGCGTTCGTCACCCTCGCGACTCCATTCGCCGCCCGGTCACCGAGGGGGCCGATGGCGAAGTTGCACCGAGGGCGGCGGAGATCAGCGATCCGCCCCCGTCACCCTCACCGACACCGTGCTCCATATGCGGCCGCCTGCAGGTTCGCACACGCACTGCCCCCCCCGATCGACTGTGCCCGTGCTCTGACGCGCTGTACGAGACGCACTCCTGCCACGCATTCCGGTCTCTTCCGTACGCTGAGTTTTCCGTAGATGCCGCTAATCAACCTACATCTGCTGGCGTTTGACGCTTGGCATGCCATGGGCATTCTTAATTGGGTCTGATCGTCGGCGTGGGCACAACCTTGGGGGGGCCGATGGCGAGAGAGGACGTCCAGGCGGGGAAGGACACGACCAGATCGGTCGCGGACCTCGTAGCCCGGTTCGGCGAGGAGGTCAGGGCCAAGCTACAAGGTCCCGCAGGGGCGGTCAGCAGTAGGGAGGACAGTCTCACCGCGCCGGTGGAGCAACTGCTGCGCGGTATGGGATCCCGGCAACGCCTCAAGCTGATCGCCCACGGTCAGAGCCGCGTCAAAGGACTCGGGATCCGGCCCGATTTCGCCATCGCCTGCGGCGGCAGGACCATAGGTCACGTCGAGCTGAAGCAGCCGGGCGCGGGGGCCGATCCGGAGAAGTGGTCCGTGAAATCCCACGACCGGAAGCAGTGGGAGAAGATCAAGGCCCTCCACAACGTCCTGTACACCGACGGATACCAGTGGGCGGTCTACCGTTTCGGCGTGCGGGTCGGCCCGACCGGAATCCTGGTCGGAGACCTGGAATCCGGCCACCGGCAACTCGTCACCCCGGACACCGGGTTCGAACGCGCCCTCACGCACTTCTTCCTGCCGACGCCCATCGTCCATAGCAGCATCGACGAACTGGTCAGGCGCATCGCGGGAATCTGCGCCCTGCTGCGCGACGAGGTCACCGAACGTCTTACCCGCGAGGAGCACGGCGAGGCCGACGCCGCATTCTCGATCCTGGCAGGCAACTGGAAGGACCTACTCTTTCCCGACGCCCGCCCGGAGGAGTTCGCGGACCAATACAGCCAGACACTGACCTTCGCCATTCTGCTGGCGCGCCTTGAGCGCATCGATCTCGACCGGCTCTCCCTCCCCGATGTCGCGATCCGATTAGGCAAACGGCACTCCTTGATGGGCAAGGCGCTGGCGGTGCTGACGGACGATGCCCTCACCGACCTGCGAGGGATCACCGACCCTCTGATCGACGTCATATCGGCCATCGACCCCCAGATGTTCAAAGACGAGACCGGAGACGCCTACCTCCACCTGTACGAGGGCTTTCTGAACGCCTACGACCCGGAACTGCGACGGCGGACGGGGACGTACTACACACCTGGCGAGGTCGTCCGCTTCATGGTCGGATTCACCGACGAGGTACTGCGTGACCGGCTCGGCCAAGCGGACGGGTACGGAAGTGAGGACGTCACCGTGGTCGATCCGGCCATGGGCACCGGGACTTTCCTCATCAACATCATCGACCACGCCGCCAAGTCGCTGTCGCTGAAGTACGGCAAAACGCTCAAGTCCGGACTTCTCCGAGAACTCTCTGGCCGACTGGTCGGATTGGAGAAACAGACTGGGCCGTACTCGGTCGCCGAACTCCGTGTGCATCACGCCTTCCAGTCCCACGACACCGATGTCATGCGCCGCCCGCCGAGGCTATTGGTGGCCGACACACTCGACGATCCCGCCGTCGAGCACCACTTGGGCTTCATGTACGAGGCGATCGCCCGCCATCGCCGTATGGCGAACAGGATCAAGGCAGACGAGAAGGTCATGGTGGTCATCGGGAATCCGCCTTACCTTCGAGGCGCGAGGCAGTCAGGCGTCGGACGCTGGGTCACCGAGGGCAACCCGAACGACCACGGCCCGATCCTCGCCCGCTTCCACCCCGAGGACAACGGGCGCATCGGGTATGCCCTCGACAACCTCTACGTCTACTTCTGGGCGTGGTCCACCTGGAAGGTCTTCGACCAGATGACTGCCTCGGGAGCACCGAAGGCCCCCAGCGGGATCGTCGCCCTCATCACCAACTCTGGGTACCTGGACAGCGAGGGCGCGGCCGGCATGCGCCACTACCTGCGTGAGGCCGCCGACGAGGGCTGGATCATCGGTCTCTCCCCTGAAGGCCCCTACTCCGACACACGCACCCGCGTCTTCCAAGGAGTTAAGCGCGAAGTCTGTATCGCCGTCTTCGTCCGCCGGGGTGCGCCGGACACTAGGAACCCAGCCCGGGTGTGGCGACTCGACGTCCCCGCGGGCACACGCGAGGAGAAGTTCGACTGGCTGGACGGGCTCAGCGTCGAGGGCCACCGGAACGGGACTTCCTGGCAGCTCTGCCCCACACAATGGACCACGCCTTTTCACATCACCCCCAACTCCGAGTGGTCAGCCATGCCACCAGTGGACGCTTTGCTGCCCTGGACGAGCTCCGGCAACAAGAACAACCGCAACTGGCCCGTCTCACCCAGCCGGGATGTTCTGGAGAGGCGCTGGCGCAGGCTCATCCAGGCGCCGAAAGACGCCAAAGCGGCGCTGATGAAGAGCACCGGAGACCGCCGTCCAGACAAGCTGGAGCCACCCCTGCCCGGCCAGCAGGAGACGGGCAGTCTCGCCGCAGAGAAGGAGACGGTTCCGGTCGTCCTCCAGTACGGACGGATGACCTTCGACCGGCAATACGTCATCGCGGATCGGAGAGTGATCGACCGGCCCCGGCCAGCCCTGTGGTTCGCCCACAACGACCAGCGTCAGATCTACCTGTCCGAACTCCACACGGAATCAGGCCGTCCGGGGCCAGCGGTGAGCTTCACCGCCCTTCTGCCCGACATCCATCACTTCAAAGGCACCGAAGGGGGTCGCGTCGCCCCCCTCTACCGCCACCCTCACCAGGCAGAACCGAACGTGACCCCCGGCCTGCTGCAGCTGCTTACCAAAGTGCACGGAGTGACGATCACCGCCGAAGACCTCTTTGCGTACATCGCGGGAACGGCCGGCCACAGCGGCTACACGCAACGCTTCTCCGCAAACCTCGCCGAGCGTGGAGCCCGTATCCCCCTGACACGCGACCCGGCCCTGTGGGCGGAGATGGTGGAAGTAGGCAGACGCACGGTGTGGATCCACACGTACGGCCAGCGCTTCGCCTCTCACCGCCATGGCCGTCCGCCTGGATCGGCCCCGAGGCTTCCCCCAGAGGAGCGACCGGAACCCGTCGTCCCGATCGGAGAGGACGACGGGATCCCGGAGAACATCTCCTACGACGCACCCACACGAACCCTCACTGTGGGCACCGGCTGCATACGTCCAGTGGCGCCGGAGGTCTGGGACTACCGGATCGGCGGGGTACAGGTGATCCGCAAGTGGTTCAGCTTCCGCAAACGCAACCCGGACGTGGAGTGGCAGACCCCGTTGAACGACATCCTGCCTCCAACCTGGCCTTCCCGGTGGACCATCGACCTTCTGGACCTCATCAACGCACTCGGGCTGCTCGTGGCCCTCGAACCCGGACAGGCCCGGCTCTTGGACGCCGTGAGCAGCGGCCCGCTCATCACCACCGACGACCTCCGGGGCGGGGGTATCTTGCCCGTGCCTGCCTACGCGATCAAGGAGCCGAGGCCACCGCGCAAGTCCCGGCGCACCCCTGGACCTGATCAGGAGAGCCTCGACTTCCCCGACTGACATTTCTATGGGGTCGCATCGCCATCGCACGCGCTGGTAGATGAAGCGCTTGTGATGGAAGTCCTCAACGTCGTGACACACGCTGTGCCGGAACAGCCCGCAAGCTCCGCCGTGCCACCAGGCGGTCAAGCACCTTGACCATGATGTCGAGCTCTCCGGGCATGATCCCAAACAGGCAGTGGGCCCCACGACCTCAGCCCTTAGAAGAACAGCGAACTGCTCCTCGGCATCAAGTCAGGCTTCCAGCCGCGGTGTACCAGCCTTCTTCAGGTAGTGGAATAGGACGCCGCACAGCTGTGTCGGATACGGGCTGCCGATGTGACGGAGCTTCAGAACGAGCGTCATGCGAGCGTCAACAGCCCCCGAGAAACGCACGGACACGGCTTGCACTGCTGTCGCTACATTGGCCCGAATCTGCAGGTCAGACGACCTTTGCAGACGATCACCACCGTTCACCTGTTGGACGAGTGGAAACGTATGGCTTAGCTAGCGAACACCGCAAAACCGCAGGTCAGGCCCCCTTCTTCACCGGCTCCAGAATCGCCACGCACTCCATGTGGTGCGTCATCGGGAAGAGGTCGAAGGCGCGGAGGAAGCGGGGGCGGTAGCCGGCGGTGGCGAAGTAGGCGAGGTCGCGGGCGAGGGCGGCGGGGTCGCAGGCGACGTAGGCGATGCGGCGGGGGCCCAGGGTGGCGACGTGGTTGACGAGTTGCTTGCCGGCGCCGGTGCGGGGCGGGTCGAGGACGACCAGGTCGGCCTCGGTGATGCCGGTGCGGGGCAGCACCTTCTCGACCCTGCCGTGTTCGATACGTACGCGCGGGAATTCCTCGAGGTTCTTGCGGGCGTCGGCCACGGCCCGCTTGCCCGCCTCGATGCCAAGCACCGCGCCCTTCTCGCCGATGCGGTCGGCGAGCGCGCCGGCGAACAGACCGACGCCGCAGTACAGATCGAGCGCCGTCTCGCCCTTGCGCGGGGTCAGGCCCCGCATCACGGCGTCCACCAGGACCTCGGCGGCGCGGGGGTGGACCTGCCAGAAGCCGCCCTCGCCGACCCGCCAGGTGCGGCCGTCCGCGCGCTCGCGCACGAAGTCGCGGCCGTGTACGCGGTGTACGGCGCGGTCCTTCTCGCCGACCCGGAGGACGGAGACCTCCCGGTTCAGCTCCACCAGCGGGAGCCGGCCGCCGGGGCGGGGGGTGAGGATGACCTGCCGGTCGGTGGAGCCGGTCGCGGCGATGGCGTCGATGGCTGCGATCTGCGGCCACTCGCGGTCCTCGATGCCCAGTTCCTCGACGCCGGGCGCGGCGATCAAGCAGTGGTCGATGCGCTGCACCTCGTGCGAGCGGTGCTTGAGCAGTCCGGGGTGGCCGTCGGCGTCGACGGTGTAGTGCACCCTGGTGCGCCAGGCGGGGACCTCGCCGGGGGCGACCTTGTCGCCGGGCGCGGGCTCGACGGTGCCGTCCCAGGAGACGTCCTCGGGGGTCAGCCCGGCCAGCCGCTGGAGCTGTTCGGTGAGCACCTCGGCCTTGAGGCGGCGCTGGGCGCCGGGCTTGACGTGCTGCCAGTCGCAGCCGCCGCAGCGCCCTGGCCCGGAGAAGGGGCAAGGCGCCTCGATACGGTCCTTCGCGGGCTCCCGCACCTCGATCGCGTCGGCCCGCAGGAACCTGGAGTCGGCCCGCCCCTCGGTCACCCGTGCGACCACCCGCTCGCCGGGCAGCGTGTGCCGCACGAAGAGCACCTGGCCGCTCTCCGTACGCGCGACACAGTGGCCGCCGTGCGCCACCGGGCCGACCTCGACCTCGTACTCCTCCCCTACCAGGGAGGGAGCGAGCTCTTCGGACGCGCTGGCTTCGGGCATCAGGCAGTGACTCCAAAAGTGGGAGAGGTGGAACGGGTGCGCCGTGCGGCGGGACGCCGGGCCCCGGCCGGCCGGGTGTGACGGGGAGCGTCCTGGGCCGCAGCCGCCGAGTCTACTTCCCGGCTACTTCCCGCGCTGCCGGGTCACGCTGCCCGCCGCTCCCGGACCGTCCCCGGAGTTCTTGGCGCCCTTCGCGCCCTTGGCGGCTCTGCCGTCCTTGCCGTCCTTCTGTGACTTGCGCGGCTGGATGACAGGGCCGCGGCGGACGGAGCCCGGCGCGTTCCACTGCTCGCGCCGCCTGGCCCGCTTCTTGGCGACCTCGGAGGACTCCAGCTGGTAGGGCACCGATGTCACCATGACGCCGGGTGTGAACAGCAGCCGTCCCTTGAGCCGCAGCGCGCTCTGGTTGTGCAGCAGATGCTCGTACCAGTGGCCGACGACGTACTCAGGGATGAAGACGCTCACCACATCGCGGGGCTGCTCCTTGCGCAGCCGCTTCACATAGTCGATGACGGGGCGCGAGATCTCCCGGTAGGGCGAGTCGAGGATGGTGAGCGGAATGTCGATACCGCTCTCGTCCCAGTCCCTGCGCAGCTGTTCCGTCTCGGCCTGGTCCACGTTGACGGTGACGGCCTCCAGCGTGTCGGAGCGCAGCAGTTTGGCGTACCGCAGGGCCCGCAGCGTCGGCTTGTGGATCTTCGATACGAGAACGAAGGAGTGCACCCGCGAGGGGCGCAGCTTCGCCTCGCCCGCGTCCTCGGTCGCCAGTTCCTCGGCGACCCCGTCGTAGTGCCGGCGGATGCCGGTCATCAGGGCGTAGAAGAGGGCCATGCCCACCAGGGACACCCAGGCCCCGTGGGTGAACTTCGTCACCAGTACCACCACGAGCACCAGCCCGGTGAAGAAGGCCCCGAAGGTGTTGATGGCGCGCGAGCGGTACATGTGGCGGCGGCGCGCCCGGTCGGTCTCGGTGGTCAGCAGCCGGTTCCAGTGCCGGACCATGCCGGTCTGGCTGAGTGTGAACGAGACGAACACGCCCACGATGTAGAGCTGGATCAGACGGGTGGAATCGGCTCCGTAGACCACCACGAGTATCGCGGCGGCCCCTGCCAGCAGCACGATCCCGTTCGAGAAGGCCAGCCGGTCGCCGCGGGTGTGCAGCTGACGGGGCAGATAGCGGTCCTGCGCCAGGATCGAACCCAGCAGCGGGAAGCCGTTGTAGGCCGTGTTGGCCGCCAGGAACAGCACCAGCGCCGTGGCCGCCGCCAGGAAGATGAACGGGAGGGTCCCGTCGCCGAATACGGCCGCCGCCACCTGGGAGATGACCGGGTTCTGGGTGTATCCCTCCCCTGCCGGCTGTCCGTCGATCAGCAGGTCCTTGGCCGGGTTCTCGGCCATCTTCACATCGGTGACCAGGGCGAACGCGATGATGCCGCAGAACATGGTGACGGCCAGCACGCCCATCATGGCCAGCGTGGTGGCGGCGTTCCTCGACTTGGGCTTGCGGAAGGCGGGCACACCGTTGCTGATCGCCTCGACTCCGGTCAGCGCGGCACAGCCGGAGGAGAACGCGCGCAGCAGCAGGAACGCCAGCGCGAACCCGGCGAGCCCGGTCTGCTCGCTGTGGATCTCGTAGTCCGCGGTGGGTGCCCGCATCTCGTCGCCGAGGATGACCGCCCGCACCAGCCCCCAGACGATCATCCCGAAGACGCCGACGACGAAGCAGTACGTGGGAATGGCGAAGAGCTTGCCGGACTCGCGGACGCCTCGCAGGTTCATCAGCGTCAGCAGCACGATCACGGCGGACGCGCAGAGCACCTTGTGTTCGACCACGAACGGGATGGCCGAGCCGAGGTTCTCCACCCCCGAGGAGATCGAGACGGCCACGGTCAGCACATAGTCGACCAGCAGTGCGCTGGCGACGGTGAGACCCGCTCTGCGGCCCAGGTTGGTGGTCGCGACCTCGTAGTCGCCGCCGCCGCTCGGGTAGGCCCGCACGTTCTGCCGGTAGGAGGCCACCACGGTGAACATCAGCACGACGACCGCGACGGCGATCCACGGGCTGAAGTGGTAGGCGGAGACCCCTGCCACCGAGAGGACCAGCAGTACCTCGCCCGGCGCGTAAGCGACCGAGGACAGCGGGTCCGAGGCGAAGACGGGAAGGGCGACGCGCTTGGGGAGCAGCGTCTCGCTGAGTCTGTCGCTGCGCAGAGCCCTCCCGAGGAGGAGGCGTTTCGGTACGTCGGTCATCCTGGACACGCAGAGGATCGTATGCGGTCAGTCGTGCGATGCTGAGACGGCCCGCTGTACGGGACGAAGGGACGGGCGTTGCACATTGTGATCATGGGCTGCGGACGAGTAGGAGCGGAACTCGCGCAGACCCTGGAGCGACAGGGCCATACGGTCGCGGTCATCGACCGGGACCCCACCGCATTCCGGCGCCTCGGCTCGGGCTTCGGCGGCCGCCGGGTCACAGGCATCGGCTTCGACCAGGACACCCTGCGCGAGGCCGGCATAGAGGAGGCGGGCGCGTTCGCCGCGGTCAGCAGCGGTGACAACTCGAACATCATCGCGGCCCGGGTGGCACGTGAGATGTTCGGCACACAGCATGTGGCGGCGCGGATCTACGACCCCCGGCGCGCGGAGGTCTACCAGCGGCTGGGCATCCCCACGGTGGCCACCGTGCGCTGGACCGCCGATCAGATGCTGCGCAGGCTGCTGCCGTCCGGCTCCGAGCCGCTGTGGCGGGACCCGAGCGGCGCCGTCCAGCTCGCCGAGGTGCACACCTCGCCCGCGTGGGTCGGCGAGCGCGTCAGCAAGCTCCAGGAGGAAGCCGGGGTGCGTATCGCCTTCCTCACCCGGCTGGGCGAGGCCATACTGCCCACGTCCCAGACGGTGCTTCAGGAGGGCGACCTGGTGCATGTGATGATGCGCTGCGACGAGGTCGCACGAGTGGAGGAAGTCTTCTCTGTGGGGCCGGAGTCGTGACCACGGAACGCGCGCTCAGCAGCATGGGCGAACAGGCGAACAAAGGGAACGCAGCATGAGGGTGGCGATTGCCGGGGCGGGCGCCGTGGGTCGCTCCATCGCGGGCGAGCTGTTGGAGAACGGGCACGAGGTGCTGCTCATCGACAAGGCGCCGACGGCCATCTCGGTCGAGCGGGTGCCGCAGGCGGAGTGGCTGCTGGCCGACGCGTGCGAGATCACCTCGCTCGACGAGGCGGCGCTGGAGCGCTGCAATGTGGTGATCGCGGCGACGGGTGACGACAAGGTCAACCTGGTTGTCTCCCTGCTGGCCAAGACCGAGTACGGGGTGCCGCGGGTGGTGGCCCGGGTGAACAACCCGAAGAACGAGTGGCTGTTCAACGAGTCGTGGGGCGTGGATGTCGCCGTCTCGACACCGCGTCTGATGTCGGCGCTGGTGGAGGAGGCCGTCAGCGTCGGCGACCTGGTGCGGCTGCTGCGCTTCTCGCAGGGCGACGCGAACCTGGTCGAGATGACGCTGCCGCCGGAGTCCACCCTGGCCGGCACCCGCGTGGGAGACGTGAGCTGGCCCGAGGACACCTCGCTGGTGACCATCATCCGCGGCACCCGGGTACTGACGCCGGACCCGGACGACGCGCTGGAAGCGGGCGACGAGCTGCTGTTCGTCGCCGCGCCCGCGCGCGAGGAACAGCTGGAGGAGCTGCTCTCGACCCGGAGCTGACACGCGTCTGACCCAGGGACGGGGGCCGGATCTGGCCCCGGGTCCGGCCCTGAACGGTCCGCGCAGCGGGCGCCGTCAGTCCTTCTTCACCAGCGCGACCCACACCTGGCCGCGCGCGAAGGGCAGTCGGCGCCCACCCTCCGCTTCGGTGAAGGTCGTGCCCCCGTTCGCCGAGGGGCGCGACCAGCGCGCTTCGTACGCCTTGCCGTCCCGCAGCACCAGTGCGTCGCCCGAGCCCACGGTCACGGTGTACGGGGTGTTGCTGCCGGAGCTGTCGTGGAAGCGGGACTGGCGCAAGTCCACGTACTGGATCACGACGGTGGCCGGCGCGAGCCGTCCGTCGCCGCGCGAGCGGGCCGGGGAACCGTCCATCGCGACGAGCCAGCGGCGGCGGTCCGCGGACCAGGTGAAGCCGAACCGGGCCGCGGGGTACCGAACGGTCTGCCGGGACGTGGCCCGGCCCCCCTTGGGAGCGGCACCGAACCGGAAGCCGATGTCGCGGGGCTCCGAGGCGTCGTCGGCAGCCTGCTCGGCGCGACGTGCCTCCAGGTAGAGGTTGTGCGGAGGGCGGCGGCCCGGGTCCCGTTTGTAGCCGTCGGGCAGCTCGCCGGGCGGCAGCAGGTGCAGCGGGGATGCTTCCAGGGTCGGCAGGAGTTTGCCCTGTACGCCCGAGAACGCCAGTGCGGGCTCGCCGAACTGGCGCAGCAGCTCGATGTCGGACTCGCGCGCACTGCGGACGGGGCCGACAGCGGCGGGGACGTCGGAGGCGAAGACGGCCAGTATCCGGCTGAGGCCCGCCTCGACCTCCTCGGTGTAGACGATGTCGGCGTGCTCCAGGCCGGTCTGCGGGCGGGCCGGCGCCACGTTGTCGACCTTCACGGCCAGTACGTGGTCACCCTTGCGCCGCTGTCCCGTGAAGGGCGACGCGTCGTCCTCGCCGTCGCCGCCGGCCCCGCACGCGGCGAGGGCACCACCGGTGCCGACCGCCAGCGCGGTACGCAGCAACACCCTGCGCGTCGTCGGTCCGTATGCGGGCCGCCCGGCCCGAGTGGGCTCATCCATGCCGTCGCCTCCGTCCGCTCGCCGAGCGTACTGGCCGAGGCCGTCACAGAGCAGCCGGACACTCCCCACCGTGGCTGCTTGCCGTGGCAACCACATACGGCCTCAGGAGCTGGTGGCCTTGGCGGCCCGCTCCTCGGCCTCCATCTCCGCGATGACGTTGATCGGCGGCGGCGCCTTCGCCAGGAAGATCCAGGTGAGATAGACCGCCAGCAGGAACGGAGGGATCTTCAGAATGACGGTCACCCAGCCGAACTGCGTGGTGTCACCCCAGAAGTAGAGCGGGAAGAGCACGGCCGACTTGCCGAGCAGGATGAAACCCCAGGCGTAACTGGCCTTGGTGTACGCCTTCTTACGGCCCGGGTTGCGCTTGCGCCAGGACAGGTTCTCCTTGAACACCGGCCCGAGCACCAGTCCGAGCAGCGGGACACCCGCCAGCGAGGTGACGATGTAGGCGAGCGCCAAGCCGAGCGTGTAGAGCATGCCCGGCAGATAGAAGTCCTTGGCGTTGCCCGTCATCATCGCGAAGAGCACACCGAAGCCGACGCCGAAGATCCCGCTGAACGCGTGCTTGACGGTGTCCTTGCGCAGCAGCCGGAAGACGACCAGCACGCCGGAGATCACCAGCGCGGTGATGGCGGGGAGGTGGATGTCCTGGGTCATCGTGTACATCGCGATGAACACCAGGCCGGGCGCGGTCGTCTCGACCAGGCCACGCACGCCGCCGAACGCCTCGAACAGTGCCGCTTCCGTCACGGCCTGCGATCCGGCGTCGTCGGCCTGCTGCCCGTCCGGAGCCTCCGCTTCGGTCTGCTTGTCGGGAGAGGTCACCCGCTACTCCTGTCCGAGGGGTCGCAGCTCGTATTTGGGGTTGAACATCACGGGACGGCCGTGGTTGACGGTGATCCGTCCCCAGGCGATCAGCTTGCGGCCCGGCTCGATCCCCGCGATGGAGCGGCGGCCCAGCCAGACGACGTCCAGCGAGGCCGACCCGTCGAACAGCTCGGCCTCCAGGGTGGGGACCCCGGCACGTGGCCGTAGCGTCACGGTGCGCAGCGTACCGGTTACCCGCACCATCTCGCGGTCGCCGCATTCGGAGATACGGGCACAGCCCGTGTCCTCGGCTTCCTCGCGCAGCTCGGCCGAGCGCAGGTCCTCTTCGGAGGAGGAGAGCCGTTCCAGGAACCGTCGGAACCGCCCGCTTCCCGTGCCCCGCTGTTCTCGGGTGGCGCCAGTCATAACCGCCAGGGTACCGCCGGACGCCACCCCGTTGCCTCCGGCCGTCGCACCTCGGTCCCCCACCCGGAAGAGCCCCGCCCGGAGCCGTCACTTCTCGAACCGATACCCCATCCCCGCTTCCGTCACGCTGTGTCCACCCGGGGGACAACCCCCGGGCCCCCGGCCGGAGCCAGGTCACTTCTCGAACCGATATCCCATCCCCGCTTCCGTCACGAAGTGCCGGGGATGCGAGGGGTCGGCTTCCAGTTTGCGGCGGAGCTGGGCCATGTAGACGCGGAGGTAGTTGGTCTCGGTGCCGTACGAGGGGCCCCAGACCTCCTTCAGCAGCTGCTTCTGACTCACCAGCCGGCCGGGGCTGCGGACCAGCACCTCCAGCAGGTGCCACTCGGTGGGGGTGAGCCGCACGTCTCCGCCGTCGCGGCGCACCTTCTTCGCGGCCAGGTCCACGGTGAAGGTCTCGGTCTCGATGACGCCGGCGCCGTCCGGCATCCCGGCCGGCGGCTCGGCACGCCGCACGGCGGCGCGCAGCCGGGCCAGCAGCTCGTCCATGCCGAACGGCTTGGTGACGTAGTCGTCGGCCCCGGCGTCCAGGGCCTCCACCTTCTCGTCCGAGGTCTGCCGTGCGGAGAGCACGAGGATCGGCACCCGGGTCCAGCCGCGGATACCGCGGATGACGTCGACGCCGTCCATGTCGGGCAGGCCCAGGTCCAGGACGACGGCGTCGGGGTGCCGGTCGGCGGCCATGCGCAGCGCGGTCGCGCCGTCGTGCGCGGCGTCCACCTCGTACTTGCGGGCCTTGAGATTGATCACGAGGGCGCGGACGATCTGCGGTTCGTCGTCGACCACGAGCACCCGGTGCATGCTTGCTTCCTCTCGATTCGGTTGTGGCCGCTCAGGCGCCGGAGCGCTGCGGTTGCGGCTGGGGCTGCAGCGGTGCGCCGGTCCGTTCGGGCGGCCGGTGGCGTACGGGCCCGCGCCCGTGCGCCGCACGCAGGGTGAGCACCATGGTCATCCCGCCGCCCGGGGTGTCCTCGGCCTCCAGGGTGCCGCCCATCGCCTCGGCGAAGCCGCGGGCGACGGCGAGGCCCAGCCCGACACCGGCACCGCCAGGGGCGTCGCCGTACCGCTGGAAGGGCTCGAAGATGCGGTCCTTGTCGCTGTCGGGCACCCCGGGTCCGCGGTCGGTGACCCTGACCTCCACCCGGTCGGCCAGCGCACTCGCCTTCACCAGTACCTTCTTGCCCTCGGGGCTGTACTTGACCGCGTTCTCCACCAGATTGGCGACGGTGCGCTCCAGCAGCCCGGGGTCGACCGCGACCAGCGGCAGCGCCTCGGCGACGGCCAGCCGGACGCTGCCCTCGGGCACTCCGCCGAGCGCCTTGGGCACGACCTCCTCCAGGCTTATGTCCTTGATGTGGGGCTTGACGGTGCCGGTCTGGAGCCGGGACATGTCGAGCAGATTGCCGACGAGGTTGTCGAGTTTGTCCGCGCCTTCCTCGATGGCGCCCAGCAGCTCCGCCTCGTCCTCCGCCGACCACTCCACGTCGTCGGAGCGCAGCGAGGAGACGGACGCCTTGATGGCGGCCAGCGGGGTGCGCAGATCGTGCGAGACGGCGGCCAGCAGGGCGGTGCGGATGCGGTTGCCCTCGGCCAGTTCGCGTGCCTGCTCGGCCTCGCCCAGCAGGCGCTGCCGGTCCAGCACCCCGGCGGCCTGTGCGGCGAAGGCGGCCAGCACCCTGCGGTCCTCGGCGGGCAGCACCCGCCCGGAGAGCACCAGCATCATGTTGTCCCCGACGGGCATGTCCGTCTCACCGTCCTCGGGGGCGGCCGGGCGCTTGCCGGACTCGGTGCTGCCGGCGCTGCCCACACAGGTCCAGGCGGCCCGCTCGTCGGCCCGCTCCAGCAGCGCGACGCTGTCCATGGCGAAGGTCTCCCGCACCAGCTCCAGCAGCGCGTCCAGGGGCCCGGGTCCGGGGCTGCCGCTGCCGTGCTGTGCCTCGCCGCGCAGCACGCTGCCCGCCAGGGCCGAGAGGATCTCCGACTCGGCGCGCAGCCTGGCCGCCTGCTGGGTGCGCCGGGCCGCCAGGTCCACCACGGAGGCGACGGCGACAGCGACGCCGAAGAACACGGCGAGCGAGACGACGTTGCGGGGGTCGCTGATGGTCCAGGTGCGGACGGGTTCGGTGAAGAAGTAGTTGAGCAGCGCCGAGCACACCGCGGCCGAGGCCAGCGCGGGCAGCAGCCCGCCCACCAGCCCGGCGGCGACGGTGAGCACCAGGAAGAGCAGTACGTCGTTGGCGAAGCCGATGCCCGGGTCGAAGGCGAGCATCAGGAACGTCAGCAGCGCCGGTGCGCCGAACGCGGTCAGCCATCCGGCGACGACCCGCGTCGTGCCAAGACGCGCCGCCCGCGCCCCGGGCAGCCCGCGCCCCTTGGCGACTTCGTCGTGGGTGACGATGTGCACGTCCAGGTCCGGGCCCGAGTCCCGCGCGACGGTGGCGCCGACCCCCGGACCGAAGACGTACTGCCACGCCTTGCGGCGCGAGGAACCGAGCACGATCTGGGTCGCGTTGACGCCCCGCGCGAACTCCAGCAGGGACTGCGGGATGTCGTCCCCGAGGACGTGGTGGTAGGTGCCGCCCAGGTCCTCCACGAGGGTGCGCTGGACGGCCAGCTCCTGGGGTGACCCGGAGGTGAGGCCGTCGGCGCGGGAGATGTGGACGGCCAGGATCTCGCTGCCCGAGCCCTTGGCCGCCATCCGGGAAGCGCGGCGGATGAGGGTGCGGCCCTCGGGCCCGCCGGTGAGGCCGACGACGATGCGTTCGCGGGCCTGCCAGGTGGAACGTATCCGGTGCTCGGAGCGGTACTGCTGGAGGTACTCGTCGACCCGGTCGGCCGTCCACAGCAGTGCCAGCTCGCGCAGCGCCGTCAGATTGCCGGGCCGGAAGTAGTTGGAGAGCGCGGCGTCGACCTTGTCCGGCGCGTAGATGTTGCCGTGCGCCATCCGGCGGCGCAGCGCCTGAGGCGACATGTCGACCAGCTCGATCTGGTCGGCGCGCCGCACCACCTCGTCCGGCACGGTCTCCCGCTGCCGTACGCCGGTGATCGACTCCACCACGTCACCGAGCGACTCCAGGTGCTGGATGTTGACCGTGGAGACGACGTCGATCCCCGCTGCCAGCAGCTCCTCGACGTCCTGCCAGCGCTTCTCGTTCCGGGAGCCCGGCACGTTGGTGTGCGCCAGTTCGTCCACGACGGCCACGGCCGGGCGGCGCGCCAGCACCGCGTCCGTGTCCATCTCGGTGAGCAGCGCACCACGGTAGGTGATCTCGCGGCGCGGCACCTGCTCCAGCCCGTGCAGCAGCACCTCGGTTCGCGGCCGGTCGTGGTGCTCCACGAAACCGACCACCAGGTCGGTGCCACGCTCCACCCGGCGGTGCGCCTCGGACAGTACGGCGTACGTCTTGCCGACTCCGGGTGCAGCGCCGAGGAAGACCCGCAGCCGGCCCCGCCGCGACCGCTCTCCAGACGACATGCCCCCATTGTCACCGCTTCCCCACCCGAACCCGCAGACGAGGACCTCGCAGGCCGTCAGGGTTCCGTATGGATCACGGCCACCGGCCGGATTCCGGCCCTCCCAGCGGACACCATGCCCCCACGGTGCGCCCACGGGGAAGCCGGTACGCACGAAGGCCGGGCCCCGGCGGGGCCCGGCCTACTCGGCACGTGTGTCAGCGAACCTCGGTGATCTCCGGTCCGCGCTGCAGCTTGTCCAGGCCGCCCGCGAAGCGGGAACCCTCCTCGACCGTCTCCTGCTGCACGCCGTCCGGCACCATCTGCGCGTCCTCCGGCAGCTTCAGGACGATCGGGTCGCGCGGTGCCATCGGCCCGTCGCCGCGCACCACGACCGTGTCCCGGAAGATCTGCTCCAGCACCCCGGCCGCCTGCGGCTGCACCGCGCCCTGGCCGGAGATCACACCGCGCAGGAACCACCGCGGGCCGTCGACACCGACGAACCGTACGACCTGCACGCCGCCCGTACCGTCGGGCAGCTGCACCGGCACCTGAGCCCGCAGCTCCCAGCCCAGCGGACCGTCGACCTCGTCGATGACGCCGCCCTGCTGGGTGATCCCGGAGGCGATCTCCTCGCGCACCTCGTCCCAGATGCCCTCGCGCTTGGGCGCGGCGAACGCCTGGAGCTGGACGGCGCTGTCCTGGAGTACGACGGTCGCCGCGACGATCGCGTCACCGGCGACCTCGACCCGCAGCTCCATGCCCTCGACGCCGGGTACGAAGAGACCGCCGAGGTCGACCCGGCCGGAGCTGGGCTCGGTGACCTCTTCGATGTCCCAGGGGCCGTCCGGGCGGGGCGCCGGGGGCAGCTTGATACGGGTCTCGGCGCTGTCGGCTTCGGCTTCCACGCCGTCCTGCGGCTCGTCCTGGCCGTCCTGTTCCGTCTCGAACTCGTCCGAGGTGCCCTCAGGCTTTTCGCTCTTCTTGCGACGACGTCCGAACACGTCACTGTCCTCTCAGGTCGGAAGCTCGATCGGCACCGACCGCAACGTAATCCTTCTGCTGTGCGGCTGTCTGCCGGGCGACACCCGGCTCGTCGGCAGAGGCCGGCTGCCGGTCCGGGCGGCCTGCCGCGTGGCCACCCGTGGAGCCGAACCCGCCCGTGGCACGTACCGAGCCGGGCAGCTCCTCAACCTCGCGGAAACGCACCTTCTCCACCTGCTGGACGACGAGTTGGGCGATACGGTCGAACCGCTCGAACCGCACAGCCTCGCGCGGATCCAGATTGGCCACAATCACCTTGATCTCACCACGGTACCCGGCATCCACCGTTCCCGGTGCATTCACCAGCGAGACGCCGCAGCGGGCCGCGAGGCCCGAACGCGGGTGGACGAACGCGGCGTAGCCGTCGGGCAGGGCGAGGGAGATACCGGTCGGCAGTACGGCCCGTTCTCCGGGTGCCAACTCCACACTCTCGGTGGTCACCAGATCGCACCCGGCGTCCCCGGGGTGCTGGTAGGAGGGGACCGGCACCTCCGGGTCCGTACGCCGCAGCAGGATCTCGACGCTGTCGCTCATGGGTTCACCTCGAAGGCACGTGCGCGCCTGATCTGGTCGGGGTCCGCCATGGCCGCCTGGATCTCCTCCTGGCGGCCGTTGTCGATGAAGTGCTCGACCTTCACCTCTATGAAGACGGCGTCGGCGCGCACCGCCACCGGCCCGTCGGGGCCGCCGATCCTGCCGGTTGCCGTGGCGTAGATCTTGCGCCCGTGCACGGCGGTGGCGTGGGCCTCCAGGTGCAGCAGCGCGTCCACGGGCACGGGCCGCAGGAAGTCGGTCTCCAGCCGCCCCGTCACGGCGATCACATGCATCAGCCAGCTGAGCGAGCCCAGCGTCTCGTCCAGCGCGCTGGTCAGCAGTCCGCCGTGGGCGAGTCCGGGAGCGCCCTGGTGGGCGGGCCTGACGGTGAACTCGGCGGTGACGCTGACACCTTCCCCGGCCCGCGCGACCAAGTGCAGCCCGTGCGGCTGTCCTCCGCCGCAACCGAAGCACATGTCGTAATGGGCGCCCAGCGGCTCGCCGGGCGCGGGGGCCTCGGGGTGGCGTACCGGCGGGACGGCGTCGGGCGGCGGCACCAGGGAGGTCTTGGGTGGATCGACTGCACTCACGGGTGCAGACCTTACCGTCGTACGAGCGGCCGATGGCGCCGTGCCAAGCTGGACACATGGTTCCCGCGGCCCCGCCCTACGACGAACGTCTGACAGCTCCCCGTTCCTGGTGGCTGATCGCCGCCGGCATCGGGGTGGCCTGCGCACTGGTGCTGTTCCCCTTCGGCCCGCTGCCGCTGCTGTGCGGGCTGGTGGCCGGCGCCGCGCTGGCGGCCGTGTGCGTGAGCACGTACGGCAGTGTGCGGGTGCGTGTGGTAGCCGACTCGCTGGTCGCCGGCGACGCCCGGATCCCGGTGTCGGCGCTGGGCGAGGCCGAGCCGCTGGATGCCGAGGAGGCGCGCGCCTGGCGTACCTACAAGGCGGACACCCGTGCGCACATGGTGCTGCGCGGCTACATCCCCACTGCGGTGCGGATCGAGGTGACCGACCCCGAGGACCCGACGCCGTACGTGTACGTCTCCACCCGGCACCCGGAGGAACTGGCGGCGGCGCTGCGCGCGGCCCGGGAGACGTCCGCTTCGTAGCTCAGGCGCCGGGCAGCTGATGCGAGGTGCCGGGCAGTTCGTCCGCTGTGCCGCGCAGATCGGCGCGGATGCGTTCGGCGAGCTTCGCGGTGTCCTGGCGGTTGGTGAAGGCGCCGACCGCGGCGCCGATCAGGAACGGTGTGAGGTTCGGCAGATTGCGCAGCGTGCGCTTCATGATCTGCTGCCGCAGCCGGCTGCGGAGTTCCCCTCCCATGGCCACGCTCAGGGTGGCGGGCCGGGTGAGCTCTATGCCCCGCTCGGAGGCCCAGGCCCCCAGGTAGGCGGTGGCCCGTTCGCGGGCGTTGCCGGGCGCGCGGCGGCCGTAGACCTCGTGCAGCTCGGCGATCAGTTTCAGCTCGACAGCGGCGACACCGACGATCTCGGCCGCCAGCTCGGCGGGCATCGCGGGTGGCACCGGCAGCATGGCCGCCGCGCCGACGCCGGCCCCCACGGCCGCCGAGCCCTTGGTGGCTCCGGCGACCAGCTTGTCCGCCAGCTCCTCGGTGCTCAGCCCCGGGAACTGTGTGCGGAGGGTCTCCAGATCCCGCACCGGCACGCGCGGCGCGGTCTCGATGATGCGCTCGGTGACTGTGCGCAGAAAGGCCTGGGCGCGGCGCCCCCGTGTGCGCCACAAGCCCTTGCCGCGCTGGTCGCTCCCGGGCTCGTGCGGGCCGCTCCCGGGCAGTGCGGACGGTGCGGCACCGCCCTCGTACGGCTCTGGGCCGCTTTCGTACGGCATGAGTCCGCCCTCGTACCGGACGAGCGAGGCCGACCGGTCATGAGGGCCTCGCCCGTCGTCACGTGCGCCTTCGACCGCCACGCAGTCGGACCGTTCTCAGGCCGCGCAGTCGCGGCAGATCGGCTGACCGTTCTTCTCCGCTGCGAGCTGGGAGCGGTGGTGCACCAGGAAGCAGCTCATGCAGGTGAACTCGTCCGCCTGGCGGGGCAGCACCCGCACGGACAGCTCTTCGTTGGAGAGATCGGCGCCGGGCAGCTCGAGGCCCTCGGCCTGCTCGAACTCGTCCACGTCGACATTGGACGCGGACTTGTCGTTCCGCCGGGCCTTCAGCTCCTCGATGCTGTCTTCGTTGACGTCGTCGTCGGTCTTGCGTGGAGTGTCGTAATCCGTAGCCATTGTCGCTCTCCCCCTCTGGGTGTCTGTGGTGTCTCCAGCGCACGTAACGCGTGAGAGGCCGGACTTGTGCCCGGCCTGAGGCGGAGATTTTGCCTCACATCAAGGTCTGTTACTCAATCGACACCCAACCGGACCCCTGAAGAGGTGATCATGTCGGTTGTCGAGGAGGACCATAAACGGTCCCCGGTAGCGCTCCGCACACGCCATCCCCGGTACTGCCCACGATTTCCACCTGCGGAAACCTGGCGTTTCCGGGATTTCTTCCCACCTGACCGCCACGCTGTGCCCCCACCTGAAGAATCGCGTGTGTGATCGATCACAGCCCGGCCGTAACCGGCGAGAAGGCCGTCAATTCCGCATATAGCGAACGGCATCCCGGCTACGTCGAGCCATTTCTGGTCACTTTTCGTCACCTCCCACGTCTGTCACATCGCCGGGGCCGCCGACCGCTGTGGCTCTCACAGCGGCAGCGTCACCCGCATCACCAGGCCGCCGTCCTCGCGCGGCACGGCGGAGACCGCGCCGCCGTGCGCCCGCGCCACCGAGCGCACGATCGACAACCCGAGCCCGACTCCCTTGTCACTGCCCGTCCGCTCCGTGCGCAGACGCCGGAACGGCTCGAAGAGGTTGTCCACTTCGTAGGCAGGGACGACGGGCCCGGTGTTCTCCACGACCAGCACCGCCTGCCCCGGCTGGGCCTCCGTACTCACCGAGACCCATCCACCCTCACGCAGGTTGTAGCGCACGGCATTCTGCACCAGGTTCAGTGCGACGCGCTCCAGGAGTACCCCGTTGCCCTGCACATATGTGGGCTGGCGTACTCCGCGCAACTCGACACCCTTGGTTTCGGCCTCGCCACGCGACTGCTCGACGGCCTGCGAGGCCACCTCGGCCAGGTCCACCGGCTTGCGGTCCACCAGCTCGTTCTCGCTCCGGGCGAGCAGCAGCAGACCCTCCACGAGCTGCTCGCTGCGCTCGTTGGTGGCCAGCAGGGTCTTGGCCAGCTGCTGGAGCTCCGGCGAGGCGTCCGGGTCGGCGAGCTGCACCTCGAGCAGCGTGCGGTTGATCGCCAGCGGGGTGCGCAGCTCGTGCGAGGCGTTGCCCACGAAGCGCTGCTGCGCTGTGAAGGCACGCTCCAGGCGGTCCAGCATCTCGTCGAAGGTGTCCGACAGCTCCTTCAGCTCGTCGTCCGGGCCCTCCAGCTCGATCCGCTTGTGCAGATCGGAACCGGCCACCTGGCGCGCGGTGCGGGTGATGCGGCCCAGCGGCGACAGCACGCGGCCCGCCATCACATAGCCGAAGGCGAACGCGGCCACCGCCAGTCCGAGCAGTGCCAGCAGGGAGCGGCGCAGCAGCCCGTCCAGCGCCATCCTGCGCTGCGCCTCCGCACACGCCGACAGCCGCTGCATGAACACATCGCTGGGCAGCGTCCCGGTCAGCCCAGGACAGCGGTCCGAGGTGGGCTGGGCGTTCCCGTTGAGGATGCGGAACGGCAGCTGGCTGGCGTCGTCCAGGGCCTGCGCGGCCAGCAGATAGATGATCGTCAGCAGCAGCATGCCCGCGATCAGGAACATGCCGCCGTACAGCAGCGTGAGCCTTATCCGGATGGTGGGCCGCAGCCAGGGTGAGGAGCGGGGCGTCTCGCGCGGGTCCCAGTTCGGCTTGGGCGGCGCGGGGGGCATCTGGCCGCCGTTGGCGCCGCCTCGGCTGCTGCTCGGGCCGTTGCCCGCGCTGCTGCCGGCGCCCGGGCCGGCCCCGGTGGGGGAGGTGGAGGAAGCCATCGACGTCAGATCCGGTACCCCGCGCCGGGCACGGTGACGATCACCGGCGGCTCACCAAGCTTGCGGCGCAGTGTCATCACCGTCACCCGCACCACATTGGTGAACGGGTCGGTGTTCTCGTCCCACGCCTTCTCCAGCAGCTGCTCGGCGGAGACGACGGTGCCCTCCCCGCGCATCAGCACCTCCAGCACGGCGAACTCCTTGGGCGCCAGCTGGATCTCCCGGCCGTCCCGGAAGACCTCGCGGCGGCCCGGGTCCAGCCGGATCCCGGCACGCTCCAGCACGGGCGGCAGGGCAGTGGTCGTACGCCGGCCCAGCGCGCGCACCCGGGCCGTCAGCTCGGAGAAGGCGAAGGGCTTGGGCAGATAGTCGTCGGCGCCCAGCTCCAGGCCCTCCACCCGGTCGCTGACGTCCCCGGAGGCGGTGAGCATCAGCACCCGGGTGGGCAGGCCGAGCTCGACGATCCGACGGCAGACGTCGTCGCCGTGCACCACCGGCAGGTCGCGGTCGAGCACGACGACGTCGTAGTCGTTGATGTCGATGCGCTCCAGCGCTGCCGCACCGTCGTAGACCACATCGACGGCCATGGCCTCTCTGCGGAGGCCCGTCGCCACGGCATCGGCGAGCAACTGCTCGTCCTCGACGACGAGTACGCGCACGGCGCTGTCCTTCCCTGGATACGGATGAGGATCCCTGGACACAAAGGGGGATCGTGCTCTCCATCGTGCCTCGGACCCCGGTAAATCGGCGGTAAGAGCCGAGGTGAGAGACTGGGGACGGACTCCCGCACGGGACCCTGGCACTTTTTCAGAGCGTTTGAGGTTTCTCTGAGGTTCCGGTTGGGGAGTACCTGAGAACCAACCGCGATCACGCCCTGTGCGCAGCGTGCCACGACGCACCGCTGACGCAAGCCCGGGGACCACGCCGTGATCGGGGAAGCACCACAAACCCTCGGCACTCCCCGTGCCACCGACCCGCGACGAGGGGGCACACCATGGACGCATTCACCGCAGGCATCTTGCAGCGTATACGGACCACCGAGTCCGACCTGCACCGCGCACGTGAATCGGGCGACGACTTCCTCGTGGACGTCGAGCAGTCGGAACTGGAAGACCTCCACCGCCTCGCTGCCGAACACGGCGTACAGGTCGCCTGACGGCGCACTTCACTCTCATCAATGGTGCGGCCCCCTCTCCGGGGGCCGCACCTTTTTGTCGCCGGGTCGCCGGGTCGCCGGGGCGCCCGCTCGCCGGCTAGTCGTGCCAGGCGCCCACCCTCTCCAGCAGCGGCTGGAGGACCTCGAAGACGCCCGGGGAGGCGGCAATGGTGAGGTCACCGTCGGCGGGGCGGCCCAGGCGGCCGCCCGTCAGCGCGCCGGCCTCACGGGCGACGAGCTCCCCCGCGGCGAGGTCCCAGGGGTTGAGGCCGCGCTCGTAGAAGCCGTCGAGCCGTCCGGTGCCGACCTCGCACAGGTCGATGGCGGCCGACCCGCCACGGCGGATGTCGCGCACCCGCGGCAGGAGTTCCTGGGCGACGGCCGCCTGGGCCACCCGCCGCTCGGTGATGTAGCCGAAGCCGGTGCCGATCAGTGCCTGGTCCAGCGGCGGCGACGGGCGGCAGCGCAGCCGGTGCCCGTCCAGATAGGCGCCCTGCCCGCTGACCGCGTGCCAGGTCTCCCCGCGTACCGGTGCCGCCACCACGCCCACGACGCGCTCACCGTGGTACTCGGCGGCGATGGAGACGGCCCAGTCGGGGCGTCCGTACAGATAGTTGACGGTGCCGTCCACCGGGTCGATCACCCAGCGGACGCCGGAGGTGCCGTCGCTGCTGGCGCCCTCTTCGCCGAGGAAGCCGTCGTGCGGGCGGTGCTCGGTCAGAAAGCCGGTGATCAGCTTCTCGGAGGCCAGGTCCATCTCGGTGACGACGTCGATGGGGCTGGTCTTGGTCGCGGCGACGCCCAGGTCGGCGGGGCGGCCGTCGCGCAGGAGGGCGCCCGCGCGGACCGCTGCCTCCTGGGCGAGGGTGAGCAGTTCGGCCTTGAGCGCGTCGTCGGCACGCTCGGGTGCGGACTGCGGGGTGTCAGTCACTTTGTCGCTGCTCCAGTCGTACGTATGTCGCAGGGTGGATGCCCGCAAGGGGCGGGGGCCGCCGAGGCGCGCACGGCCTCAGAGGGCGGGCGCGTCGGCGCCGGCGGCGGCCGGTTTCGGGGTTCGCGCCGGGCAGCAGCCGACCGGGCACACGTCGTGGCTCGGGCCCAGCGCGCCCAGCGCACACCGGGTGGGTGCCTCGCCCCGCTCGGTGGCGGCCCGCTCCAGCACCAGTTCCCGTACGGCGGCGGCGAACCGCGGATCGGCGCCGACGGTGGGCGAGCGGCGCGCGGGCAGGCCCAACTCGGACGCCTTGGCCATGGCTTCGGTGTCCAGGTCGTAGCGGACCTCCATATGGTCCGAGACGAAGCCGACCGGCACCAGCACCACACCTGGCACCCCCTTCCCGTGCAGCTCCTCCAGGTGGTCGCAGATGTCCGGCTCCAGCCAGGGCACCGAAGGAGGGCCGCTGCGCGACTGGTAGACGAGGCTCCAGGGGTGCTGCGTACCGGTGCGCTCCCGGACCGCCTCGGTGATCAGCGCGGCGACGTCGCGGTGCTGTGCCACGTATGCGCCACCGTTGCCGTGTACCTCGACGGGGCCGGAGGTGTCGGCGGCGGCGGTGGGGATGGAGTGGGTGGTGAAAGCGAGGTGGGCGCCGGCGCGTACCTCGGCGGGCAGGTCCTTCAGGCAGTCGAGTACGCCGTCGACCACCGGCTCGATGAAGCCTGGATGGTTGAAGTAGTGCCGCAGCTTGTCCACTCTCGGCGGACGCAGCCCCTCCTCGCGCAGCGTCGCCAGCGACTCGGCGAGGTTCTCGCGGTACTGACGGCAGCCCGAGTACGACGCGTACGCGCTGGTGGCCAGTACGAGCACCCGCTGGTGTCCGTCGCGGGCCATCTCGCGCAGGGTGTCGGTGAGGTAGGGCGTCCAGTTGCGGTTGCCCCAGTAGACGGGCAGATCGAGGCCGTGTGCGGCGAAGTCCTCGCGGAGCCGGTCCAGCAGCGTCCGGTTCTGCTCGTTGATCGGGCTGACCCCGTCGAAGAGGTAGTAGTGCCGGCCCACCTCTTCGAGCCGTTCGGTGGGGATACCTCGTCCCCGGGTGACGTTCTGGAGGAACGGGACGACGTCGTCCATCCCTTCGGGGCCGCCGAAGGAGAGCAGCAGGAGCGCGTCGTAGGGGGCCGGAGAGGAGCCGGGGCCGGGGCCGGGAGGCTCGGTGGGCAGCACATCGGACATGTCTCGATCCTGCCATCCGGTGCTCCCGAGCAGTCGCCGCCCTCGGCGCGAACTCTGGGGTCTCCGGGTGACACCCGTGAGTATGATCCCTCTCCAACTGGTGGGGGTCCGCTGGAGCGGGGGGCGCCGGCGGCCGTGATGCCACACCTCGGCCACCGCAGGGCGAGCCCTCGGCCGGCGCCGCGGCGAGAGGGGACGGTCACGGATGAGCGTGCGGTCAGGCGGCATGCGGTCGACGACGAACAGCCGGGCGGCGACATGGCGCAACTGGGCGGGCAATGTGACCGCCGCGCCGCAGCGCACGGTCTCGCCCTCCACCACGGAGGCCCTCGCCGAGGTGGTGCGCCGCGCGGCCGCCGACGGACTGCGGGTGAAGGCCGCGGGCACCGGTCACTCGTTCACGGCCGCCGCTGTCACGGACGGGGTGCTGATACGCCCCGAACGGCTGACCGGAATACGCGCCGTGGACCGGGCCGCGGGCACGGTCACCGTCGCGGCGGGCACCCCGCTGAAGGAGCTGAACGTCGCGCTGGCGGCGCGGGGCCTGTCGCTGACGAACATGGGCGACATCATGGAGCAGACCGTCTCCGGCGCCGTGAGCACCGGTACCCACGGCACCGGCCGCGACTCGGCCTCGGTGGCCGCACAGATCCGGGAGCTGGAGCTGGTACTGGCCGACGGCTCCGTGCGGCGCTGCTCGGCGGAGGGTACGGAGGAGGAGCGGGCGCTCTTCGCGGCGGCCCGGCTCGGACTCGGGGCGCTGGGCATAGTCACCGAGATCACCTTCGCGGTGGAGCCGGAGTTTCTGCTGACGGCCCGCGAGGAGCCGATGCCCTTCGACCGGGTCGTCGATGAATTCGATCAACTGGTGGCCGAGAACGAACACTTCGAGTTCTACTGGTTTCCGCACACCAACAGCTGCAACACCAAGCGCAACAACCGCAGCGCGGGCCCCGCGGCACCGCTCCCCCGGGTGCGCGGCTGGGTCGACGACGAGTTGCTGTCCAACGGCGTCTTCCAGGCCGCCTGTGCGCTCGGCAAGGCCGTACCCGGCGCCGTTCCGGGCGTCGCCCGTATCTCCAGCCGCGCCCTGTCGGCACGCAGCTACACCGACATCCCGTACAAGGTCTTCACCAGCCCGCGCAGGGTGCGCTTCGTGGAGATGGAGTACGCGATACCGCGGGCCGCGCTGGTGGAGGCGCTGCGGGAGCTGAAGACGCTGGTGGAGCGGTCCAACTTCCGGGTGAGCTTCCCCGTCGAGGTGCGCACGGCGCCCGCGGACGACATACCGCTGTCGACGGCGAGCGGTCGTGAGACGGCGTACGTGGCGGTGCACCTGTACCGGGGCACGCCCCACGAGGCCTACTTCAGCGCGGTCGAGCGGATCATGACGGCGCACGCCGGGCGCCCGCACTGGGGGAAGCTGCACAGCAGGGACGCGGAGTACCTCGCGGGGGTGTATCCGCGGTTCGGTGAGTTCACGGCACTGCGCGACCGCCTGGACCCGGACCGGGTCTTCGGCAACGACTATCTGCGGCGCGTACTGGGCGACTGACCGCGCACGGGCCGTGCCGCGCACCCGCTCGGATGCACGGCACGGCCCGGCGATACGGCCTGGCGGCACGGCCCCGGCGGTACGGCTCCGGAAGCGGGCTAGCCCTGCGAGCTGAGCCCGGGCTGCTGCCCCTGTGGGAGCTGGGAGCCGCTGCCCGCGCCACCGGTCTCCCCCGAGCCGGTCCCGTCCTGGCCGCCCTGCTGGCTGTCCGAGCCGCTGGTGTCCCCGGTGTCGGTGTCACCGCTGCCGGTGTCGCCCGTTCCGCTCGACTGGGAGCGGGACGGGGCGGGCGTCGGCGTCGTCTTGCCTCCGTTGTCGCCGGAGTCGGTCCGGCCGCTCTCGCCGCTGTTCCGGTCACTCGGATCGGTGGACTGCTGGGAGCCCTCCGGAGTGGGGGTCGGGCTGCCGCCGTTCTCCGAGGTGTCCGGATCCGGGGTGGCGGGAGGCGCGTCAGGCGAGCCGCCGGTGGAGGAACCGTGGCCCGGCCGGAAGACGCCGCTGATGGAGGTGCCCTTCCCGCCGGACACGCTGTGGCCCGAGATCGCCTCGTACAGCGTGACGCCGCCGATCGCGATCACGAACACCACGACGGCGGGCAGCAGCGTGCGCCGCCAGCCGCGCCACTTGGTGCCATGAGTGGTGGCCTCGGTGAACTCCCCGTTCCCCGGCGGTTCCTCGGCTCGTGCCCCGGCACGTTCCTCGGCGCCGGGCGCGCCCGCGGGCCGCTTGACGGTGCCCAGCACCCGGGTCGCGTCGTCGCGGCGCAGCATCCGCGTCGCGTCTTCGCTCCGCAGCGCCTGGGTGGCGCCCGAGGTACGCAGCACCTGGGTGGCATCCGCGCCTTCGGAGCTGCCTTGCGTGCCGTTCTCGGTCTCCCTGCCCCATGAGGTGGTGGGAAGCAGTTGGGTGGCAGCGGCTCGGTTGCCGTGCAGCGCCTCGGCGTTGTGGACGGCCTGGCCGGTGTGCCGGCCGTCGTCGTCCTTCCAGCCCGCGGCGGGGTCCCGCACCGGGGCCTGCCGCGCCTTGGGCGGAACGGTGACTTCCTTGAGCTGCTCGCCGGTCTTGCTGAAGAAGTGCTGGAAGATCGGACCGCCGCTGGTGGCGACGAGGCTCACGACACCGGCGCCGAGGAAGGTGCCGTACACCCCGAGCTGCCCTGCCGCGAACGCGGCGATCACCGCGGCGACCGCGCTGCCCAGCACCTGGGCCACGCTCAGATCCGGCTTCTTGGCACTCTTGCTCTCTTCCTGCTTTTCGGATTCATTGCTGGATATCGATCGCTTGTCGCTCTTGTCCATCTACCGCCCTTGATCGCACACTCCAACCACTGTGCACGAATAGGGGACTTTCGAGGGAAGGCAAAGGTTCCATTTAGGGTGGTTCTGTGACGCTTCCCACCCCCGTATCCAGGCCAAATGGACTCTTGGGGCGTCAACTCCCTTACTCCGGAGCAACTTCGGTGGCGCGGCGGTCCACCCGGGTGGCCCTAATGGAGTAGTGTGACGAGCCCTGGTCTCGGTTCTGACCCGGCGCTGGCTGCACACGGTGACCACCTCGGTCACTGTGCGTTGTGAGGAGGTAACCGTGCCATAGCGGCGGTTCTGGGCAGTTCCATAGGATTCGAACAACGATCTGGAAACAGCCTCGGACCCCGAGGAAGTCGGCAAGGTTGTGGCAGGCTGCACCCGGGCAGGCCACACTCGTCTAGCGGGAGCAGCGACGCACGTGACGTCGGCAGGCACCACCCGGGAGGTCCCCATGCCCGAACTGCGTGTCGTGGCCGTCAGCAACGACGGCACACGACTGGTGCTCAAAGCTGCCGACAGCACGGAATACACGCTTCCGATCGACGAGCGGCTGCGCGCCGCCGTCCGGAACGACCGGGCGCGGCTGGGCCAGATCGAGATCGAGGTGGAGAGCCACCTGCGGCCTCGCGACATCCAGGCCCGGATACGAGCCGGTGCCTCCGCTGAGGAGGTCGCGTCACTCGCGGGCATCCCCGTCGACCGGGTACGCCGCTTCGAGGGCCCCGTGCTCGCCGAGCGCGCGTTCATGGCCGAGCGCGCCCGCAAGACTCCCGTACGCCGCCCCGGCGAGAACGTCGGGCCGCAGCTCGGTGAGGCCGTCGCCGAGCGGCTGCTGCTGCGCGGCGCCGACAAGGACTCCGTGCACTGGGACTCCTGGCGACGCGACGACGGCACCTGGGAAGTGCTGCTCGCCTACCGCGTCGCGGCCCAGCCGCACTCGGCGACCTGGACCTACGACCCGCCGCGCCGACTGGTGCAGGCGGTGGACGACGAGGCCAGGGCGCTCATCGGCGAGACCGACGACACCCCGGAGCCCAGCTTCCCGTTCGTGCCCCGGATCGCCCGGCTGCCGCGGGAGCGTACGGACCGGAGCGAGCGCTCCGGCTCCGGCCGGCACGAGTTGGAGCCCGCCGGGCCGGCGCCCGCGCCGGGCGACGAGGACGACCAGCCGCCGCCCGGTGCCGAGGACGGCAGCGGCACCCCCGACTCGCTGACCAGCCTGCTGGAGGCGGTGCCCAGCTTCCGGGGCGACCTGGTCGTGCCCGAGCCGAAGCCCTCCGTCGCGGACGAGGACGGTGAGACGGCCGCCTCCGCCGAGACGGCGGCGGCCGAGACTGCCGAAAGCGAGCGGGAGCGCGAGGAGGAGCAGGAGGCCGTGGAGCCGCCCGCCCCCGCCGCGAGTGCCGGATCGGCGTACGCCGATGTGCTGATGCCGCGGTCGGTGGGCGCCCATCGGGACCGGCTCAAGGGCAACACGGACCGGCAGGCCGAGGCCGACGGCGTCCGCCCGGGGCGGCGCGCCGCCGTGCCCAGCTGGGACGAGATCGTCTTCGGCACCCGCCGTAAGAAGGAGTAGCCGAGCAGCCGAGCGTGAGGGCCGGCGCTGTCGCGGCGGACTTTTGTGAGGGGGCGAATGGACCTGCCGGTCCGTTCGCCCCCTCGCGCTCCCCCTCGCGGGGA
Organism: Streptomyces sp. CA-250714; assembly: GCF_050936705.1. Classification (NCBI taxonomy): domain Bacteria; kingdom Bacillati; phylum Actinomycetota; class Actinomycetes; order Kitasatosporales; family Streptomycetaceae; genus Streptomyces; species Streptomyces sp. CA-250714. The sequence continues at coordinate 2,103,535 of NZ_JBNJMI010000001.1, forward strand.
CGGGTTCAGCCGCGTTCGGGGCCGGTGGCCACCGGGCGGCCGGGGTCGGCGGTCCACTCGCTCCAGGAGCCGACGTAGAGGGCCGCGTCGAGGCCGGCGAGGTGGAGGGCGAGCACCTCCTGGGCGGCGGAGACGCCGGAACCGCAGTAGACACCGACCTCGGTGTCGGGGCCGACGCCGAGGGCCTCGAACCGCTCCGCGAGGGCACTCGCGGAGCGGAAGGTGCCTGCGTCGGTGAGGTTCTCCGTGGTGGGCGCGGAGACGGCGCCCGGAATGTGCCCGGCGACCGGGTCGATGGGCTCGACCTCACCCCGGTAGCGCTCCGCGGCGCGCGCGTCCAGCAGCACCCCGCGCCGGGCCAGTGCGGCGGCCTCGTCCGCGTCCAGGGTGGGAAGTCCGCCCGGCGAGGGGGTGAAGTCGCCGGGCACCGGATCGGGGGTCTCGGTGCTGACCGGCAGCGCTCCCCCGCCTTCCGGATCGCGGTAGCTCTGCCACGCCTCCAGGCCGCCGTCCAGCACCCGGACATCGGGATGGCCCGCCCAGCGGAGCAGCCACCAGCAGCGGGCCGCGGCCCAGCCGCCGCCGAGGCCGCCCGCGTCGTAGACGACGACGGGCCGGTCAGCGGACACACCCGCACGGCGCATGGCCGCGCCGAAGATGTCCAGCCCGGGCAGCGGGTGGCGGCCGGTGCCCTCCCCGGGGGGTGCGGCGAGCTCGCTCTCCAGATCGATGTAGACGGCGCCGGGCAGGTGGCCCTTCTGGTACGCGGGCAGGCCCGGGGGGTCGCCCGGCTTGTAGCGCACGTCGAGCAGCACGGGTGCGGCTCCGGCTGCGAGGTCGCTCGCGAGCGCCGGTACGGAGATGATGGCTGTCATGGCGCCATCTTCGCGCAGCCTTCCGCTCGCCGACCCCGCGGTCCTGTGACGGCACACGGATCGGGGATTCTCCGTCTGGAAGCGGCAAAAAGCGGCGCGGCCGGGGAGCGCGGCACGACAGGTGGTGACAGCATCTGCACTGGCGAGTAGTCATGGAGTCGCGGCAAGGACGCCGGGGCACTTCCACCCGCACGACCGCATCGATGATGGTCAAGGAGCGAAGCAGATGACCGAGGCAGCGACTCGGCTACGGCACACGCCTGGCGCGCCCGCATGGGCGAGTCTGATGGTGCACGGGCTGGATGTCGGCAAGGAGTTCTACCAGGGCCTGTTCGGCTGGGAGTTCCGTGCCGGGCCCCAGCAGCTGGGCCCGTATGTGCGCGCGGTCGCGGGTGGACACGAGGTGGCGGGGCTGGGGAAGAAGGCGAGCGGCAGGCAGTTGCCGACCGCGTGGCTGCCGTATCTGGCGACCGACGACGCCGACGAGACGGCGTCCGCCGTCCGTTCGTACGGCGGCACGGTCGCGGTGGGTCCGCTGGACGCGGAGTCGGCCGGGCGGATGGCCATCGTCGCCGATCCGCACGGTGCACCGTTCGGACTGTGGCAGGACATGCACCTTCCGGCCCTGGGGACGGCGCCGCGGGGGATGTTGGGGGCTCCGGTCTGGTTCGAGCTCGTCACCCGGGAGGCGAGCACGGTGGTCAAGTTCTACCAGGCGGTGTTCGGTTACGACGCGGAGAGCATCGAGGCGCCCGGCTTCGACTATCTGACACTCTGCGTCGACGGCGAACCGGTGGCCGGAATCCACGGCGTCGGAGACGCGCTGCCGCGCGACCGGGGGCCGCACTGGCGTACGTACTTCGCGGTGGAGGACCCGGACGGGATGGCGCGCCGCGCCGAGGAGCTGGGGGGCCTGGTGGTGCGCGGCCCCGACGACTCACCGTACGGGCGGCTGGTGACGCTCGCGGACCCGGAAAGTGCGCACTTCAGTGTGATTCGGCCCGTCGCAGCGGATCGCTGAGTCCGCGCCGCGGCGGCACCTTCGGCGCCGTGGTGGGTTCGTCCACCGGGAGAACATCGGGCGAGAGCGCGCCGGCGCCCGCCGAGGCCGCTGTGAGCCGCCTGCGGTGGTGGCGCCTGCACAGCACTTCGTAGCCGACCTGGCCGCTGGGTTCGCCGACGTCCCCCACGACCACCTGCGCGCCTTCGACCACCATCCGGCCGCCGACGGTGCGCGCGTTGTGGGTGGCACGGGCACCGCACCAGCACAGCGCCTCGACCTGGAGGGTCTCCAGCCGGTCGGCCAGCTCCATCAGCCGCTGGGAACCGGGGAAGAGGCGGGTACGGAAGTCGGTGGCGATGCCGAACGCGTAGACGTCGATGCCCAGGTCGTCCACGACGCGGGCGAGCTGCTCGACCTGCTCGGGCGCCAGGAACTGCGCCTCGTCCACGATCACGTAGTCGGTGCGGCCCCCGGCGGTCAGATGGCGTACCAGGTGCTGCTGGAAGTTGAGGTCCTCGGCCACTTCGACGGCCTCGGCGACCAGGCCGAGCCGGGAGGAGAGCTTGCCGGCACCCGCGCGGTCGTCCCGGGTGAAGATCATCCCCTGGAGACCGCGCGCCGAGCGGTTGTGCTCGATCTGGAGCGCCAGCGTGCTCTTTCCGCAGTCCATCGTTCCGGAGAAGAACACCAGCTCTGGCATGGGAGGTTCGGGCCTTTCTCGGTGCGGTTCCTCGGGTTGGGGAGCGCGTACGGAACGCCGGGGCGCGCGTACGGGACGTGGACGCGGAGCGTCAGGTGCGGACCTCCAGCAGCGGAACGAGCTGTTCGGCCGCGGTCGCCGAACCGTGCATCCCGATCAGTTCGGACTCCTTGGGCTCGCGCCGGGTGGCCACGACGGCGATGTCGTCGCGCATCGCGGCGATCACGTCACCGAGCCTGCCGCGTACCCGCGGCTCCACGCCCGGGCCGAACCAGCCCAGATCGACGGCCTCTTCGCGGGTCGCCACCCACGCCTGCTCGGCCAGCACCTCGCGCCAGACGGCGTGCACGTCGCCCGTCGCGCCGGGAACCGCGTAGACGTGCCGCATCCGGCCCTCGCCGCCCAGCTGGGCGACGCCGGCGCTCAGCTCCCAGTCCTCGTCGAAGTCGATCCGGGCCTCGGGGTTTTCGGGGATGTCGACCATGCCGTGGTCCGCGGTGATGTAGAGCGCGGAGCGCGGCGGCAGCTGCTCGGCCAGGCGCTGTGCGAGCCGGTCGACGTACATCAGCTGGCCGCGCCAGGCGTCCGAGTCCATGCCGTAGCGGTGGCCGTTGCCGTCCAGCTCCGCGTAGTACGTGTACACGAGGGCGCGGCCCGCGGCGGCGAGGCGTTCGGCCGCGAGGTCCATACGGTCCTCGGCGGAGAGCCGGCCGAGGAAGGTGCCGCCGGACAGAGCGATCTTGGTGAGCGGGGTGTGTTCGAAGTGCGGTGCCGTCACCTGGCAGGTGGCCACTCCGGCGGCCTCGGCCTGCTGGAAGACGGTGGGGTACGGCTGCCACACGTGCGGCTCGGTCCAGGGCTGCCAGCGCAGCTGGTTCATCAGCCGGCCGGTGGCCGGGTCCAGCGCGGTGTAGCCGGGCAGTCCGTGCTCGCCCGGGACGCGGCCGGTGCCGACGGAAGCCAGCGAGGTGGCCGTGGTGGAGGGGAAGCCGGAGGTGATCGGCTCGCCCGTGCCGGCGGTGGAGCTCGGTAGCAGCGACGTGAGGAACGGCGCCTCGTCGGGGTGGGCCTTGAGCGCTTCCCAGCCCATGCCGTCCACCAGGAAGACGCAGACGCGGTCGGCGGGCGGGAGGACCAGCCCGGTCCGCATGCCGGGGACGCCGAGTCCGGCGGCGAGGGAGGGCAGCAGATCGGCCAGGGAGCCGGAGCCGTAGCGCGGAACGGGTGCGGTGCGCGGGTCGAGCGGTGCGTCCAGCACAGCCCCGTCGTGCGGGGCGGTCTGCAGCGGGTGCGGGATGTTCTCAGCGGTCACTGCGAGGGTCCGACCCGGGTGCCGGCGGTGGCCTCGGACAGCGCCTGCGCGAAGGCGAGGGTCTGACGGACGGTGTCCGGGCCGTCACCGGCCTCGCTGACCCGCAGCGAGAGATCGTCTGCGGTGGCGGAGCCCGTATAGCCGTGGTCCGCCTCGCAGTTGGGGTCTCCGCAGGTGGCGGGCTCGATGTCGAGGCGGGAGACGGCGCCCCAGCCGATGGTGAGGACGACCTCGCGGGGCAGGGTGCCGGGAGTGTAGGACTCCGGGTTGGCCACCACCCGGGAGAGCACGACCGAGGAAATCCGCTCCAGCTTCACCGACTCGGTGGACGTGGTGGCGTACGGGGAGGGCGAGGTGCCGTCCGCCGCCTGCTCGTCGGTGTGGCTGACGAGGAAGCGGGTGCGGGTGAGCACCAGGACCGTGACGTGGCGACGGACCTCGTTGGAGTCGAACGTCGTCTCTTGATGCACGAGGTACGAAGCCACCGGCTCCCCACCCACCGCTGCCTCGACAGCCTCGGCTACGAGGGCCGGGTAGTAGCCGCTGCGCTCGATCGCCTCACGCAGACCCTGCGTCGTCGTACCGGTCTTCGCCATGACAGCCATCCTAAGGGCCGTACGGCGGCACAGCCCCGGCCCGCTCCCCCTGGTACGCCCCCGGTGCTCCGTCAGTACGCCGGGAGCCTACGGGCGCCCAGGTCGGGGCGGTATCCGGGGTCCGCGACCCGGACGGCGGCGCTCAGCACTGTCACACCCCGGGGTGCCACCACCACCGGGTCGAGCTCGACGGCGACCACCTGCGGGTGATCGTCCATCAGCAGCGAGACCCGCAGCAGCACCTCTTCCAGCGCCGCGGTGTCCGAGGGCTCGGCCCCGCGCCAGCCGAACAGCAGCGGCGCCGAGCGGATCGCCCTGACCAGCCCGGCGGCCTCCTTGTCGGTGACGGGCACCAGCCGGTGTGCCGTATCACCCAGCAGTTCGGAGGGCGGGCCCGCGAGACCGAAGGACAGGACGGCGCCGATGGCCGGGTCGAGCGTGCCCCGCACGACCGTGCCCACGCCGCGCGGAGCCATCGCCTGCACGACAGGGCGCAGCTCCTCAGGGGCACCGAGCGCTTCGGTCAGCTCCCCGTAGGCGCGGCGCAGCCCCGCCTCGCCCGCGATGTCCAGCCGCACCCCGCCCAGGTCGGCGCGGTGCCGCAGATGGGGCGCCGTGGTCTTGAGCGCGACGGGGAAGCCGAGGGTGCGGGCCGCCTCGACCGCCGAGTCGGCGTCGGGGGCGGGCAGCGTGGGCTGGACGGCGATCCCGTAGCTGTGCAGCAGCCGGGCCGCCTCCTCATCGGTGAGGGCCCGGCCGCGCTCGGGGTGGCAGGGGTCGCGTGGGCCAGCAGCTCGGCTGCGGCGGACTCGTCGACGTCGAGGTCGGGCACCTTGCCCGGCTCTCCGGCTTCCGCGCGCCACCGGGCGTAGCGCACCGCCTCGGCCAGGGCCCGGGCGGCCCGCTCGGGCGTCGGGTAGGACGGCAGCCCGCGCCTGGCGAGCGCCTTCTGCAAGCCCTCCATCGCCAGGTGGACGACCGCCACGGGCTTGCGCGGACCGCCCTCGGCGGCGGCGACGGCCTCGACCGCTTCCCGCAGTGCGTCGGCGAGGGCCTCGACATGGCCGTCGGGCGGGGTCTCGGCCCCGGCCGTGCCGGTGCCGCCCGGCAGCTCCGCTGGGACGGAGGGGATGACGGTGACCAGCACGGCGTCGGTGGCCGCGTCGGTGAGCGCCTCCCGCAGCGCCCTGCCGAAGTCGCCGGGCCCGGCCGAGCTGGGCAGTGCCACGACGGGGCGGGGGCGCAGTCCGTCGGTGAGGCAGGCGTCGTAGGTCAACAGGCTCATCGCGTCGGTGTTGCCGAGGATGCCGACGTGCGGGCCCGCGGGTGGCGGCTGTTCGGACAGGAGTACGCCGGTGTCCAGCAGCTCGGTGAAGGTGTCCACCATCAGTACGCCCGCCTGGCGCAGCAGCGCGTAGACGGTGGCGTCGGGGGTGCGGGCCGCCGGCGCGGCGTGGCCCGGTGGGGGTGCGCTGCCGCGCTGCCGGGCGCCCTTGACGACGACCACCGGCTTGCGGGCCGCGGTACGCCGGGCGAGCCGGGTGAATTTGCGCGGGTTGCCGATGGACTCCAGGTACATCAGCACGACGTCGGTCGCCGCGTCCTCGTCCCAGTGCTGGAGCAGGTCGTTCCCTGAGACGTCGGCGCGATTGCCCGCGGAGACGAAGGAGGAGGGGCCGATGCCGCGCCGGTCGAGCCCGTCGAGCAGGGCGATGCCGATGGCGCCGGACTGAGTGAAGACGCCGATTCTGCCGCGCGCGGGCATCCGCAGCGAGGGGGTGGTGTTGAGCCGTACGTCCTCGCCGGTGTTGATCAGGCCGAGGGCTCCGGGACCGATCAGCCGCATGCCGTAGGACCGGGCGAGGCGGACCAGTTCGCGCTGCTCGTCCCGGCCGACCCCCTCGGAGAGGACGACCAGGCCCCGCACGGCCCCCTCACCGCAGTCGCCGACGACGGCGTGCAGCTGGTCGGCGGGGACGGCGAGCACGGCCAGATCGACGCGCTCCGGGATCTCCCGCACCGACCGGTACCCGGGCACCCCGGCCAGGGTCGGCGACGCAGCGGGGTCCAGCGCGTGGTTGACGGCGTAGAGCGGCCCCGGGAAACCCGCGGTGCGCAGGCTGCCCAGTACGGCACGCCCGGCGCCGCCGGGGCTGCGGCTGGCGCCGACGACGGCGACGGAGCCGGGGGCCAGCAGGCGGGCGACGGAGCGGGCCTCGGCACGCTGTTCCCGGGCCCGCATGACGGCCAGCGAGCGCTCGGTGGGCTCCAGGTCGAGGGTGAGGTGCACGGAGCCGTCCTCGAAGCTGCGCTTCTGGGAGTATCCGGCATCCGTGAACACCTTGATCATCTTGGTGTTGGCGGGAAGCACCTCGGCGGCGAAGCGGCGGATGCCGCGCTCCCTGGCCACGGCACCGATGTGTTCGAGGAGCGCGGAGGCCACTCCCCTGCCCTGCTGGTCGTCGCGGACCAGGAAGGCGACCTCGGCCTCGTCGGCGGGCTCACTGGCGGGGCGGCCGAGGTGGTCGATGCGGTCGTAGCGGACGGTCGCGATGAACTCGCCACCGATGGTCGCCGCCAGGCCGACACGGTCGACGTAGTCGTGGTGCGTGAAGCGGCGCACATCGCGGTCGGACAGCCGGGGGTAGGGCGCGAAGAAGCGGTAGTACTTCGACTCGTCGGACACCTGCTCGTAGAAGCTGACCAGCCGCTCCGCGTCGTCGGGGGTGATCGGCCGGACCCGGGCCGTACCGCCGTCGCGCAGCACGATGTCCGCTTCCCAGTGGGCCGGATAGGCGCGCTCCTCGGGGCTCGGCATGGGGCCAGCGTACGGCGGAGGGAGGGCGCGTGCTGAGGGGCTCGGAGGTGCGTCGTATTGTCACGGACAAGAACAATCTCGACGACCCGAAGGGCAACACCATGGTTGAGCGCCGCGTCACCGTCGGCTGGGCCGAGGGGCTGCACGCCCGCCCCGCCTCCATCTTCGTCCGTGCCGCCTCGGCAGCCGGGGTCCCGGTCACCGTCCGCAAGGGCGAGGGCAATCCCGTCAACGCGGCCTCCATGCTCGGTGTGCTCGGCCTCGGGGCCGAGGGAGGCGAGGAGATCGTCCTCGCCTCCGAGGCGGACGGCGCCGAGCAGGCCCTCGACCGGCTGGCCAAGCTCGTCTCCGAGGGCCTGGAGGAGCTGCCCGAAACGGTCTGACCGAACGTGAGGGCTTAGGCCGTCGCGGATACCGCCGGACCCTGTGGTCGGTGGTTGCTCGCCGTCGCGGCGGACAATTACGAGGGGGGCGCTGCACCTGGCGGTGCAGCGCCCCCCTCGTGCTCCCCAGGCCGGGGGCGGTCTCCGCGACGGGCTCAGCCGCGACGTCCGGTCAGAGCTTCACGCCGTGGTCGCGGAGGTAGGCGACCGGGTCGATGTCCGAGCCGTACTCGGCGGAGCTACGCGCCTCGAAGTGCAGGTGGGGGCCCGAGGAGTTGCCGGTGGAGCCGGAGAGGCCGATCTGCTGGCCCGGCTTCACCTGCTGGCCGACCGAGACACCGATCGAGTTGAGGTGGCCGTACTGCGTGTACGTGCCGTCCTTGTGCTTGATGACGATGTTGTTGCCGTAGGCACCGCCGTTGCCGGCCTCCACGACCTCGCCGGCGGCCACGGACTGGACCGGGGTGTTCATGCCCGCGTGGAAGTCGACGCCGGTGTGGCTGCCGGACGACCACATGCCGCCGCCCTGCTGGTAACCGGTGGAGACGTAGGAGCCCTCGACGGGCGCCACATAGGCGTTGAGCTTCGCCCGCTTGGCTTCGCGGGCGGCCCTCTCCTTCGCCGCGCGCTCCTTCTCGGCCTTCTCGGCGGCCGCCTTGCGCTTGGCCTCGTCGGCCTTCCGCTTGGCCTCCGCCTTCGCCTTGGCGGCCTCCTCCTTGGCCTCGGTCTCGGCATGGGTCTGCTCGGCCTGGAGGGCCTGCTCGTATGCCTGCTGGTCCAGCGTCTCGGAGATCGGGCCGGCGACGGCCTCGCTCACCTTGGCGTTGTGCTTGACGGGGGCGTTGTTCTGGCCGCCGCTCGCGGCGAAGGCGGGGGAGGCGATGGACCCGACGACGCCCACGGTGGCGAGGCCGGCTATGCCTGCCGCTCCCCCTGCGGCCCTGCGGGCCTTGCTCGGACGCCTGTGCTTGCCAGTGGCACGGGTGAACGCCATACGGAGGCGTACTCCTTTCCTTCCTTCTCGCCTACCGGGTTAGCTGACGGGTTCGGAGCAGGAAGGTCTCCTACGGGCCGCCTCTTGCGAGGCCGTCCGATTCACCCCAATGGGACCTGGGTCCCCGGTCCCCCTCGGCAGGTGCGCCTCGGGGATTCGGCGATCGCTGTCCGTCGGCCGCGGGTGCGGTCACTTCTGACGGACAGCGGCAACGACGCTAATCGGGCCCAACTCCGAGCGGCAAACGAATCCCTGGGTTTGTCACGTACGCCACACTCCAACTCATCAGCAATCGCGACAGAAACGGACATTGAGAGGGGCCCGGAAGGAGTGATTCCTCCTCCCGGGCCCCACTTCCTACTGCCGTTCGCGCCCCGCCCGCGGGCTCTACGAACCGGAGACCACCTTGACGTCGCCGATCCCCAACTCCCTTACCGGATCGGCGATCTGCGAGGCGTCGCCGACCAGCACCGTCACCAGCCGGTCGGCGGGCAGCGAGCTGACCGCCGCCGCCGTGGCCTCCACCGTGCCCGTCTCGGCGAGTTGGGCGTAGAGCCTGGCCTGGTAGTCGTCCGGCAGATACTGCTCGACCTGGTCGGCCAGCGTCCCCGCGACGGCCGCTGCCGTCTCGTAGCGCAGCGGCGCGACACCCACCAGGTTCCGTACCGCCACGTCCCGTTCCTCGTCGGTCAGGCCCTCGGCGGCCAGCTTCCGCAGCACCTGCCACAGATCGTCCAGCGCGGGCCCCGTCACATCGGTGGCCACCGAGCCGCTGATGGCCAGCAGCGCGGCTCCGGTGCCGTCCTCGGCGGAGCGCAGCACCTGCCCGAACGCGCGTACGCCGTAGGTGTAGCCCTTCTCCTCGCGCAGCACCCGGTCCAGCCGGGAGGTGAGGGTGCCGCCCAGGCAGTAGACGCCCAACAGCTGCGCGGGCCACACCCGGTCGTGCCGGTCGGGGCCGACGCGGCCGATCAGCAGCTGCGTCTGCACCGCTCCGGGCCGGTCCACGATGACGACCCGGCCCGAGTCGTCCGCGGTGATCGGTGACATCGGGCGGGGCGCGGCCGCGGCTCCCGTCCAGCTGCCGAGGGTCTCGGCGAGCGCCGCGTCCAGATCGACGCCCTCCAGATCGCCGACCACGACGACGGTGGCCGTCGCCGGGTGCACATGGGCCTCGTAGAAGGCGCGTACGGCAGCCGCGTCGATGCCCCGCACCGTCTCCTCGGTGCCCTGCCGGGGCCGCGACATCCGCGACGCGGCGGGGAAGAGTTCGCGGGAGAGTTCCTTGGCGGCGCGGCGGGCCGGGTTGGCCAGCTCGTGCGGGATCTCGTCGAGCCGGTTGGCGACGAGCCGTTCGACCTCGCTGTCGGGGAACGCCGGTGCGCGCAGCGCGTCGGCGAGCAGGCCCAGCGCCTTGGGCAGCCGGGACACCGGCACCTCCAGCGAGACCCGCACACCGGGGTGGTCGGCGTTCGAGTCGAGCGTGGCGCCGCACCGCTCCAGCTCGGCGGCGAACTCCTCGGCCGTGTGCTTGTCCGTGCCCTCGCTCAGCGCGCGGGCCATGATGGTGGCGACCCCGTCCAGCCCCTCGGGCTCCGCGTCCAGCGGCGCCATCAGGGTCACCTCGACGGCGACGACCTCCTGCCCCGGGCGGTGGCAGCGCAGCACCGTCAGCCCGTTGGGCAGCGTGCCGCGCTCGGGGGTGGGGAAGGCCCACGGCTTGGGGGTGCCGCTGGGCGGCTGGGGGTGGAACTCCATGCTCTTCCCTGCTGTCTCCGCGATGCCCGCGGGGCTGGTGCCCGCCACTGCCGCGGGGCTCTGGCTCGTGCTCGCCGGTGTCTCGCTCACTGCCCGGTCTCCTCGTCCTCGTTCGCCGGCTCGTCCTCGTCCGCCAGCGGTTCGTACACGAGCACGGCGCGGTTGTCGGCGCGCAGCCGCTGGGCCGCCACCTCCCGCACCTCCTCGCGGGTCACCTCCAGCACCCGCCGCACCGCTGTGAGCGCCAGCTGCGGGTCGCCGAAGAGGACCGCGTACCGGCACAGTTCGTCGGCACGGCCGCCGACCGTGGCCAGCCGGTCCAGCCACTCGCGCTCCAACTGCGCCTGGGCCCGCTCCATCTCCTCCTCGCCGGGCCCCTCCTCCGCGAAGCGGCGCAGCTCCTCGTCGACCGCCGCCTGGATGTCGGCGATCTCCGCGCCGCTGGACGCCTTGATGTCCAGCCAGCCCAGCGAGGGGGCGCCGGCCAGCCGGAGCAGGCCGAAACCGGCTGCCACCGCGGTGCGGTCGTGCCGCACCAGCCGGGTGTAGAGGCGGGAGGACTCGCCGCCGCCGAGCGCGGTCAGCGCCAGGTCAGCTGCGTCCGCCTCGCGGGTGCCGTCGTGCGGCAGGCGGTAGCCGTTCATCAGCGCGCGGGAGGGCACGTCCTCCTCGACGACCTCGCGCTTCTCCTCACCCATGAGCTCGGGCAGCACGCCGTCCCGCGGGGGGCGCTTGCCGTCGTGCCCCGGGATGGAGCCGAAGTACTTCTCGATCCAGGCGAGTGTCTGCTCCGGGTCGATGTCGCCGACGACGGACAGCACGGCGTTGTTGGGCGCGTAGTACGTACGGAAGAACTCCTGCGCGTCCTGGAGGGAGGCCGCGTCCAGGTCTTCCATGGAGCCGATCGGGGTGTGGTGGTAAGGGTGGCCCTCGGGGAAGACCATGGCGGTCATCCGCTCGAAGGCGGTGCCGTAGGGCACGTTGTCGTAGCGCTGGCGACGCTCGTTCTTGACCACGTCACGCTGGTTCTCCATGGACTCCTCGTCCAGCGCGGCCAGCAGCGAGCCCATCCGGTCTGCTTCCAGCCACAGGGCGAGCTCCAGCTCGTGGGCCGGCATGGTCTCGAAGTAGTTGGTGCGCTCGAAGCTGGTGGTGCCGTTCAGCGAGCCGCCGGCGCCCTGCACCAGCTCGAAGTGCCCGTTGCCCTTGACCTGGGCCGAGCCCTGGAACATCAGGTGCTCGAAGAGGTGGGCCAGGCCGGTGCGGCCCTTCGCCTCGTGACGGGAACCGACGTCGTACCAGAGGCAGACAGCGGCGACGGGGGTCAGATGATCCTCGGAGAGCACCACCCGCAGGCCGTTGGCCAGCCGGTGCTCCGTCGCTGTCAGCCCACCGGTGGCCGGCGGGGGCGTGGCCGTGTGACCCATGGGCGTGGAGTCCCTTCGCTCGCGGGGGTATCCCGGCCTGGCGCCGGGAACTGCCGACCGCCTGGCGCCTCACGCGACCGGCGGCCCTGTCACTGTATGCAACCACGCCGACAAGGTGCGAAGTTCCCGTACGGTCTACCGAGCGACCGCCCTGTCAGTGCGGCGGTCCACAATGGTCGACCGAGAGCATGTCGGTCCGAGAGCACGACCTCCGAGAGCACGACCCGAGAGCACAAGAGCGACAGCACGAAGCAGCGAAGGAGCCGCAGCCGCGATGGCCCGCCGCAGTAAAAGCCGTACACCGGCACCGGAGCCGGGAGAGGACTTCGAGGAGCGCATCGTCGACATCGACGTCGTCGACGAGATGCAGGGCTCCTATCTGGAGTATGCGTATTCGGTCATCTACTCGCGCGCGCTGCCCGACGCCCGCGACGGGATGAAGCCCGTACAGCGCCGGATCCTGTACCAGATGCACGAGATGGGCCTGCGCCCCGACAGGTCGTATGTGAAGTGCGCCCGCGTGGTGGGCGAGGTGATGGGAAAGCTGCACCCGCACGGTGACTCGCCCATCTATGACGCGCTGGTGCGCATGGCGCAGGACTTCTCCATGCGGCTGCCGTTGGTGGACGGCCACGGCAACTTCGGCTCGCTGGGCAACGACGACCCGCCCGCGGCGATGCGCTACACCGAGTGCCGCTCCGCGCCTGCCGCCGGGTTGATGGTCGAGTCGATCGACGAGGAGACGGTCGACTTCGGCGCCAACTACGACGGCAGCGAGCAGGAGCCCGTCACACTGCCCGCCGCCTACCCCAACCTGCTGGTGAACGGCTCCTCGGGGATCGCGGTCGGCATGGCGACGAACATGCCGCCGCACAACCTGACCGAGGTCATCTCGGCGGCCCGGCATCTGATCAAGCACCCGGGTGCGGACCTTGAGACCCTGATGGGCTTCATCCCGGGCCCCGACCTGCCGACCGGCGGCAAGATCGTCGGCCGGGAGGGCATCAAGGACGCCTACGTCTCCGGGCGCGGCACCTTCAAGATCCGTGCCACCGTGTCGATCGAGCAGGTCACGGCGCGGCGCAAGGGTCTTGTGGTCACCGAGCTGCCGTTCGCCGTCGGCCCCGAGAAGGTCATCTCCAAGATCAAGGACCTGGTCAACGCGAAGAAGCTCCAGGGCATCGCGGACGTCAAGGACCTCACCGACCGCGAGCACGGGCTGCGTCTGGTCATCGAGGTCAAGAACGGCTTCAACCCGGAGGCCGTGCTGTCCCAGCTGTACAAGCTGACGCCGATGGAGGAGTCCTTCGGCATCAACAACGTCGCGCTGGTGGACGGCCAGCCGCTCACCCTCGGCCTCAAGGAGCTGCTGGAGGTCTACGTCGACCACCGGTTCGACGTGGTGCGGCGGCGCAGCGAGTTCCGGCGCGGCAAGCGGCGCGACCGGCTGCATCTGGTGGAGGGCCTGCTGGTGGCGCTCGTCGACATCGACGAGGTCATCAGAATCATCCGGTCGAGTGAGAACGCCGCGGAGGCCAAGGCGTCCCTCATCGCGCGTTTCGACCTCAGCGATATCCAGACCCAGTACATCCTCGACACCCCGCTGCGCCGGCTCACCAAGTTCGACCGCATCGAGCTGGAGGACGAGCGGGACCGGCTCAAGGGCGAGATCGAGCAGCTGACCCGGATCCTGGAGTCGGACGCGGAGCTGCGCAAGCTGGTTTCCTCCGAACTGTCCGCCGTCTCCAAGAAGTACGGCACCCCGCGCCGCACCGAGTTGCTGGACTCCGCCGAGGTTCCGGTTGCCGCAGTGCCGCTGGAGGTCGCCGACGACCCGTGCCGGGTGCTGCTCTCCTCGACCGGTCTGCTGGCCCGTACGGCCAACGGCGGCATGGAGTTCGGCGAGTCCGCCAAGCGCGTCAAGCACGACGTGATCGTCTCCGCCGTACCAGCCACCACACGCGGCGAGGTCGGCGCTGTGACCTCGTCCGGCCGGCTGCTGCGACTGCAAGTGGTCGACCTGCCGCAGCTGCCCGAGACGGCCACCTCGCCCAATCTGGCGGGCGGCGCGCAGATTTCGGAGTTCCTCACGCTGGAGGGCGACGAGACGCTGGTCTGTCTCACCACGCTGGACGAGTCCTCGCCGGGCCTGGCGATCGGCACCGAACAGGGCGTCGTCAAACGCGTGGTGCCCGACTATCCGGCGAACCGGGGGGAGTTGGAGGTCATCACCCTCAAGGAGGGTGACCGCATCGTCGGCGGAGCCGAGCTGCGCACCGGCGAGGAGGACCTGGTCTTCATCACCGACGACGCGCAACTGCTGCGCTTCCAGGCGGGTCAGGTACGCCCGCAGGGCCGCCCCGCGGGCGGCGTGGCGGGCGTCAAGCTGGCCCAGGACGCGAAGGTGATCTTCTTCGGCGCCGTCGACCCGGGCGCCGAGGCGGCCGTGTTCACGGCAGCCGGCTCCGAGGGCACCCTCGACGACTCACTGAGCACGGCCAAGCTCACCCCGTTCGACCAGTACCCCCGCAAGGGGCGCGCGACGGGCGGTGTGCGCTGCCAGCGCTTCCTCAAGGGAGAGGACCGGCTGCGGCTGGCCTGGGCCGGCGCCACGCCCGCTCTGGCGGCGACCAAGACCGGCGCCCCCGCCGAGCTGCCCGAACCCGATCCCCGCAGGGACGGTTCGGGTCTGCCGCTGAAGAAGCAGGTCGCGGCGGTGGCCGGGCCGGTGTAGTGGCCGGGGGTGCTGGGGGGCTGGCCCCAGCACCCTCCCGCCGCGGCGTCGAGCCCGCAGCGGCGTCGAGCCTTACAACGGCGAGTCGAGCCTTACAGCGGCGAGGGGCTGGGGTAGGCGTCGTCCGCCTCGTCGACGGCTTCGTCGGTGTCCTCGACCAGCGCGTCCAGCTCGTCCTCAGGCCCAACCAGCGCGTCCGGCTCATCGTCGGGGGAGCCGTCCACATACCGGAGCACTCCCCACAGCGCGTGCTCGTCCGGGCCCTCGGGACCGATGGCGCACGCATGGAGCCCGTCGCGCAGCGCCGCGCCGTCGACCCCGGCGCCGATCAGCACCAGCTCCGTACGCCGTGCCTCGGAGCGGGCCCGCCGTTCCGGTGCGAACCGGAGGAAGCCGCCCACGGCATGCACCTCGTACAGGTTGTCTGGATCGGCCGCGCCGAAGTCCACATAGCCCTTGATCCGGTACAGCCCCTCGGGCCTGGCATCCAGGAACTCCAGGAAGCGGCGGGGGTCCAGCGGGCTGTCCGAGGCGAACTCCACCGATTCGTAGGCGGCATGCAGGTGCTCCACGTGGCACCCCTCCCCGCCGCACCCGTGCTCGTGCTCACCGCCATCGCTGTCTCCGTCGCCGTACAGCAGCGAGTCGAACGAGAGCTGTTCGACGGGTGGCCGTTCGCGCTGTACGCGGTCGAACAGCAGCGCCGGATCGACCCGGCCGAACGAGGCGGGGACCACAGGCGTTCCGGGGCTGAGCCGGTGCAGCTCCGCATGGAGCGCCGCACGGCGCTCGTCGGTCACACGGTCGGCCTTGTTGAGGACGAGCAGGTCGGCCGCGCCCACATGGCGCTCGAGTTCGGGATGGCGCGCGCGTACGGCCTCGAACTCCGCCGCGTCGACGACCTCCACCAGCCCGCCGTAGACGATGTACGGGCTGCGGCTGGCCAGCACCATCCGGATCAGCGTCTCCGGCTCGGCCACCCCGCTGGCCTCGATCACGATGACATCCATACCGGCCGCGGGGCGCGCGAGGACGTCCAGCACCTCGTCCATGTCGCTGGTGTCCACGGCACAGCACAGGCAGCCGTCCCCGATGGAGACCATCGAGTCCACCTGGCCGGACACCGCCATGGCGTCGATCTCGATGCTGCCGAAATCGTTGACGATCGCACCGATGCGGGTGCCTCTGGCGCGGCGCAGCAGATGGTTGAGGAGGGTGGTCTTCCCTGAGCCGAGGAACCCGGCCAGTACGACGACCGGGATCCGGTCGCCCACCGCGCCCCGTCGGGCACCGACCTCCGCATCGCGCACGCGTTCCGCCCCTCCTGCCTCGTCCGCCCCTGCAGCTCCTGAAGCTCCTGCGGCCGGCGGTTCCCGCGGCCGCGGAACGGCTGCCGATCGTACCGAAGGAGGCCTTCCGGTTCCCCGCTCAGGGCTGACCGCCGGCGGCGACGCGCGGCAGCGTGCCCGCGCCGGGCATGGTCACCCAGGTTAGGCTCACCTGTGTGAGCACGTGTGCGACGGCCTCCCAGGCCTTGGCCGAGCCCCTCGCGGGGACGGCGGCGACAGCCCGTACCTGGTTGCTGATCGAGCAGCCGGGCCCGTGGGGCAACAAGGCGCTGACCGAGAGCCGTCTCGACCCGGAGCTAGGGCAGGCCCTCGATGCCGCGGCAGCCGCGCACGGTGGCCGGGTCGCGCTGATCCGGCGCCCCGGACGGCACGCGGACAGCCCCCCGACCGCACAGCACCAGGTCTTCCTCGCGCGTACGGTCCCGGGCGACTCCTGGGTCCGTACGGCGGTGCTACCGGGCAACGGTCTGGGAGCGCTGCGGGAGCTGGATTTCGCGGCGCTCGATGGCGCTCCGGCGCTCGGTCCCGGCTGGCGGCCGTACGAGGGTGACCCGCTCGCGCTGGTGTGCACCAACGGGAAAAGGGACCGCTGCTGCGCGCTGCTCGGCAGGCCACTGGCGGCCGAACTCGAAGCGTCCGGCGGGGCGAACGTCTGGGAGATCACCCACATTGGCGGCCACCGCTTCGCACCCACCTTGCTGGTGCTGCCCTACGGCTACGCGTACGGACGGCTCGGCGCCCCCGCCGTGAAGGGCGTACTGGACGCCGTACGGGACGGCCACGTGCTGACGGACGGCTGCCGTGGCCGCTCGGCCTGGGACCGCCCAGGGCAGGCGGCCGACCTGGCCGTACGGGAGCGCACGGGCGAGACCCGCACGCACGCGCTGACCGTCCGGACCGTGCGCGCCGTGGGGGCCGTGCGGGCGAGGCCGGAAGGCGGGCGCTGGAGCGTGACCGTCGCGCATATGGATGGGCGCCGCTGGCGGGTCACCCTCGCCGAGTCCACCGACGGGCCTCCCGTATCCGCGAGCTGCGGTGCCGCCCCGGTCGCCCAGGTGCGGATGGATGTCGTACGGATCGCGGAGCTGCCTGCCGCCGACCCGGCCTGAGGCCGCGGCGGGAGCTGCCGCCCTGCCGCACCGGAGATACGGGCGGCGTCCGGCCTGGTGCGTCCGGGGAGCCGGGTGGATACCGTCCGGCTACGTCCCCCCGTCCGGGGGATCGGCCCGCAGCCCGTTCCCTCCCGCCGTGAGGTTGCCCGTGTCCCTCTCCGGCATGGCCTCGGCCCGAGGCGTATCCGTACGACGCCGGCTTCGCATACGCCCTCGCCGCCGGCCCCGGCAACCGCGTACCCCCGGCTGGCCACAGCGCGTGTCGTCCCAGGTGCTGCTGATGCTGCTGGCGGTCGTCACCGGGGTGACCGCCGTGGCCACCGGGCTGTTCCTGGCGCCGTTCAGCGAGCAGCTCGACGACCAGGCGTCCCGTCGCGCACTGGCCATCGCCCAGGCGACAGCGGCTGAACCCGGCCTGGACGACCTGCTCACCGACGGCGCGGGGCCCACCCGGAACGGGCCCGTCCAGCACCTCGCCGAGCGCATCCGGCACGCCACCGGCGCCAGCTACATCGTGGTGCTGGACACCCGCGGCATCCGCTGGTCGCACGCGGAGCCCGACCGCATCGGCCACCGGGTCTCCACCGACCCGGGGCCCGCACTGGCCGGCCGGGAGGTGCACCACATCGACGAGGGCACCCTGGGCAGATCGGCACGCGGCAAGGTGCCGTTGCGGGACGAGGCGGGGAAGGTCGTCGGAGCCGTCTCGGTCGGCATCGCCTACGACAGCGTGCGCGACCGCTTCACCCGGGCCGTTCCAGGGCTGCTGGCGTACGCGGGCGCCGCGCTCGGGGTGGGCGCGCTCGCCGCGCTGCTCGTCTTCCGCAGGCTCCAGAAACGCACCCACGACCTGGCGTTCTCCGACATCACCGCACTGCTGGCCGAACGGGAGGCGGTACTGCACGGCATCCGGGAGGGCGTCGTCGCACTGGACACCGCGGGACGGATCCGGCTGGTGAACGACGAGGCGCAGCGGCTGCTCGACCTGGACAAGCAGCACATCGGGCTGTCCCCGCAGGAGGCACTGGGCCCCGGGCGTACGGCCAAGGTGCTGGCGGGCGAGGTGCCGGGGTCCGATCTGCTGTCCGTCAGCGGCGGGCGGGTACTGGTCGCCAACCGGATGCCCACCGAGGACGGCGGCGCCGTCGCCACCCTGCGCGACAGAACCGAACTGGAGCGCCTCGGCCGGGAACTCGACGGCTCCCAGGGGCTGATCGACGCCCTGCGCGCGCAGGACCACGAACACGCCAACCGGATGCATATCCTGCTCGGTCTGCTGCAACTGGGCATGGTCGAGGACGCGGTGGACTATCTGAGCGAGGCCGTCGGGGCACACCGGGCAACGGCCGAGCAGGTCTCCGAGCACATCCACGATCCGATGCTCGCCGCGCTGCTGGTCGGCAAGGCCACGGTGGCCGCCGAGCGTTCCGTCGCCCTGCGCATCGCACCGGGCACGCTGCTGCCCGACTGCCTGGTGGACCCGCCGGAGCTGGCCACCGTGCTGGGCAACCTGGTCGACAACGCCCTTGACGCGGCAGCCGGTTCGCCCGGTGCCCGGGTGACGGTCGCGCTCGTCCCCGGCACCGGCCCAGCGCCGACCGGGCTCACCTTGCGAGTGAGCGACAGCGGCCCCGGTATCCCGCCCGAGCACCATGAAGCCGTCTTCACCGAGGGCTGGTCCACCAAGGAACCGCCGGCACACGGCCGCCGCGGGCTCGGCCTGGCGCTGGTACGGCGGCTCGCGGAGCGCCATGGTGGCACCGCACGGGTGGGCCGGGGCCCGGACGGCGGCGCGGAGTTCACCGTCGTCCTCCCCGAAGCCCTCCACCCGGAACGCGGCCCCGCGGATGTCACGCAGCGCCCGTGAGGTGCCCACCGGTCCGCGTTTCAGACCGCGCCCGCGCCCGTGAGGGAGCGCACCTCCGTCTCGGCGTGCCCGGCCGCGTCGGGACCGCCACAGGACAGGAGCGTGCCCAGCCAGCCCGCGAGGAAGCCCAGCGGGATGGAGACGATCCCGGGGTTCTCCAGCGGGAAGTACGCGAAGTCCCGGCCGGGGAACAGCGCCTGCGGACCGCCCGAGACGACCGGCGAGAGCGCCACCAGCGCCACCGCGGGCACCAGCCCGCCGTATACGGACCAGAGGGCGCCCCGCGTGGTGAAGCGCCGCCAGAAGAGGGCGTACAGCAGCACCGGCAAATTGGCCGAGGCGGCCACGGCGAAGGCCAGACCCACCAGGAACACCACGTTCAACTGCTGTGCGAGCAGGCTCAACCCGACGGCGACGGCCCCGATGAGGACAGCGGCCACACGTGCGACGGCGACCTCGTTCACCCGGCCCTGCTCCCGGGGCGGCTCCCACCGGCCAGGGCGCTCCCATACGCCGGAACGCCGCCACTCCTCGGGCCGCTTGCCCCGGGTCAGCGACGCGTACAGATCGTGTGCCACCGCGACCGAGGCGGCGAGGGTGACGCCCGCGACCACGGCCAGGATGGTGGCGAAGGTGACCGCTGCGACCAGAGCCACCAGGGCGCCTCCCCCGGTGGAATCCGCGCCACCGCCCAACTCGGCCGCCAGCAGCGGCACAGCGGTGTTCCCGGCAGCGTTCGACCGGCGCACCGCGTCGCTGCCCACCAGCGCAGCCGCGCCGGTGCCGAGGACGATGGTCAGCAGATAGAAGCTCCCGATGAGCCCGACCGCCCACACAACCGAGCGACGGGCGGCACGCGCGGTGGGCACGGTGTAGAAGCGCGCCAGGATGTGCGGCAGCCCTGCCGTACCGAGCACCAGCGCCAGGCCGAGGCTGAGGAAGTCGAGCCGCGAGGTCCAGCCGGCGCCGCCGTGGCGCAAGCCGGGGGCGAGGAAGTCCTTACCGTGGCCGCTGCGTTCGGCCGCGCTGGTCAGCAGTGCGGACAGATCGCCACCGAAACGCAGCAGCACCAGCACGCTGAGCGCCAGCGCGCCGCCCATCAGCAGAACCGCCTTGACGATCTGGATCCACGTGGTCGCCCGCATCCCGCCGCAGACGACGTAGAACACCATCAGCGCGCCCACCCCCGACACCGTCCAGGTGTACGCCGCTCCCCCGTGGCCGCCCAGCAGCAGCGCCACCAGGCTGCCCGCGCCGACCATCTGCGCCACCAGATACAGCACCGAGACCGTCACCGACGAACACCCCAGCGCAATCCGCACCGGCCGCTCGCGCACCCGTGCGGCAACGACGTCGGCGAGGGTGAAGCGCCCGCAGTTGCGGACCAGTTCGGCGACGAGCAGCAGGACGAGAAGCCACGCCACCAGGAATCCCACGGAGTAGAGCATTCCGTCGTAGCCGTAGAGCGCGATCAGACCGGCTGCTCCGAGGAAGGAAGCTGCGGACAGATAGTCACCGGCGATGGCGAAACCATTCTCCATCGGGGTGAAGAGCCTGCCACCCGCGTAGAACTCCTCCGGTGAGCCCTGCCGTCTGCTGCCCGCCCAGCTCGTGATGGCCATCGTGGCAACGACCACGGCGCTGAACAGCAGCAGGGTCAGCAACTGATGACCGCCGCTCACCGCACGCCCTCCCCGACCGGCGCGGACCCGGCCCCACGGGTCATCTCCTGGGTCTCCCAGCGGATTTCGAGGGCGAGCCGGTCCCTGCGCAGCCGGGCGTGGCGCGCGTACAGCCACGTCAGCAGGAACGCGGTGGCGAACTGCGCGAGCCCCGCGGCCATGCCGACGTTCAGCACACCGGCCACGGGTCTGGCCATCAGCCCCGGCGCGCTGACAGCCAGCACCAGATAGCCGAGATACCACAGCAGGAACGCCGCGCTGACGGGCAGCACGAAGCGCCGGTACCGGCGACGGACCTGCTGAAAGGCAGTGCTGTGCTGTACGGCCAGATACACCTCGCGCGCATCGGGCGAGCTCGTCTGCCGCTGCCGGGGCGGCGGCGGGCCGGGAGGGGCGCTGTTGGGCTCGGGGTCGCCCGTGGCCAGGGCGTCGTACCAGGGATCGTCGATGCGCATGCCTCAGGATGCGCGCAGGCCCCAGATCACATTCAGCACAATCCCGCCCCTTCACCCCTTCAGGTGACAGCCCGGTCACCGGGCGAAAGGATGGGTCTCACCGGACGTCGACCAGACGCTCATGGCCGTCAGACGATCAGACGTCGACGGCCACCCGAACGATCCGACATCGACGGTCGGTCGGACGATCCGACCTCGACGGTCGCTCAAACGAACCGACGTCGGCTGTCACTTGGACAACCGACGTCGGCAGTTACTGAGAAGTCCGCAACCGTTGAAACGTCCCCGTCGCTCAGACGTCGATGCGCGAGCGGTCCAACGTCGCGGCGGAGGAGCTGATGAACTCCCTGCGCGGCGCCACCTCGCTGCCCATCAGCAGGTCGAAAGCCTGCTCTGCCGCCTCCAGGTCGCTGATGTTGATACGGCGCAGAGTGCGGTGCCGCGGGTCCATGGTGGTCTCGGCCAGCTGATCGGCGTCCATCTCACCCAGACCCTTGTAGCGCTGGATGGACTCCTTGTAGCGGACCTTCTTGCTCTCCAGCTCCAGCAGCGTCTGGCGCAGTTCGTTGTCCGAGTAGGTGTACAGGTACTTGTCCTGCCCCTTCTTCGGGTTGATCAACTCGATCCGGTGCAGCGGTGGTACGGCCGAGAAGACGCGCCCCTCCTCCACCATCGGCCGCATATAGCGCTGGAAGAGCGTCAGCAGCAGACAGCGGATATGGGCCCCGTCCACGTCCGCGTCGGCAAGGAAGATGACCTTGCCGTAGCGAGCCTGGTCGATGTCGAAGGTCCGCCCGGACCCGGCTCCTATGACCTGGATGATGGCCCCGCACTCGGCGTTCTTCAGCATGTCCGAGACGGACGACTTCTGGACGTTGAGGATCTTGCCGCGGATCGGCAGCAGCGCCTGGAACTCAGAGTTCCGCGCCACCTTGGCAGTGCCGAGCGCGGAGTCGCCCTCCACGATGAACAGTTCGGTGCGGTCGATGTCGTCGGCACGGCAGTCGGCCAGCTTGGCGGGCAGCGCGGAGGACTCCAGCGCCGTCTTCCTGCGCTGCGCCTCCTTGTGCTGCCGCGCGGCAATACGCGTACGAGCCGCGGCGGCGACCTTCTCCAGTACGGCCCGGGCCTGCGCCTTGGCGTCCCGCTTGGAGGACGTCAGGAACGCCTTCAGCTCCTTGGCGACGACCTGCGCGACGATACGCGAGGCCGCCGAGGTGCCCAGTACCTCCTTGGTCTGCCCCTCGAACTGCGGCTCGGCCAGCCGCACCGTCACCACGGCGGTCAGCCCCTCAAGGGCGTCGTCCTTGACGACGTCGTCGTCGGCGACCTTCAGCAACCGGTGCGTACGCAGCGCCTCGTTGACCGTCTTGGTGACCGAACGCTCGAAACCCGCGACATGGGTGCCGCCCTTGGGGGTGGCGATGATGTTCACGAACGACTTGAGCGTCGTGTCGTAGCCGGTGCCCCAACGCAGCGCGATGTCCACACCCAGCTCGCGCTGCACCTCGGTGGGGATCATGTGACCACGGTCGTCCAGCACCGGCACGGTCTCCTTGAACGTGCCCTGCCCCTGGAGCCGCAGTACGTCACAGACTGCCTTGTCCTGTGCGAGGTACTCGCAGAACTCGCTGATGCCGCCGTCGTAGTGGAACGTCTCCTCGACCACCCCCTCGTCCTCCAGCCCACGCTCGTCCCGTACGACGATCGTCAGCCCGGGCACCAGGAACGCGGTCTGGCGGGCACGCGCGTGCAGCGTCTCCAGGGAGAGCTTGGCGTCCTTCAGGAAGATCTGCCGGTCCGCCCAGTAGCGCACCCGGGTGCCCGATCGGTTCTTGGGGATCTTCTTCCCCTTGAGCAGCCCGCTGGAGGGGTCGAACGGCGCGTCGGGGCCGGACTCGGTGAAGATGCCGGGCACACCGCGGCGGAAGCTGATGCTGTGGGTCCTGCTGTGGAGGTCGACCTCGACGTCCAGCCGGGAGGAGAGCGCGTTGACGACAGAGGCACCCACACCGTGAAGACCACCGGAGGCCGCGTAGGCGCCGCCGCCGAACTTGCCGCCGGCGTGCAGCTTGGTCATCACGACCTCGACACCGGAGAGCCCCGTCTTGGGCTCCACGTCGACAGGAATGCCCCGGCCGTTGTCGCCGACCTCGACCGAGCCGTCCTCATGGAGGGTGACCTCGATCCGGTCGCAGTACCCGCCCAGGGCTTCGTCAACCGAGTTGTCGATAATCTCCCAGAGGCAGTGCATCAACCCGCGACTGTCGGTCGAGCCGATGTACATGCCCGGCCGCTTGCGGACAGCCTCCAGCCCTTCCAGGACAAGCAGATGCCGCGCGGTGTAATTGGAACCGCCCTCGCGGTCTGCCCCGGTCAGCAGTGCGGTGGACGGCACGGACATATCGGCGGTCACGCGGTTCGCTCCTCGCTGAATTCTGCTTGAGACGGCTGGGTTGCCGCGTCAGAGGGTACCGAGGCCCAGGACGGCACGTGGCGCGCGACCCAGGAGACGGACGTGTGCGACCCAGGAGACGGATCAGGAGAACTGCCATGCTAGCTCACCTTCGATATTCTGTTCGATAACGGATCCTGGTGCCGCACACATCACGTTCCCATCCAGGCATGAACCATTTAGGCTCCGGGCACGTCCTCCACAACGAAGGGTTGGAACGGCCCGGAGTCGGACGACAACACAACGGCACGACGAGGACCTGTCAGCGCCACTGGCAGGACCCGCCACCACCCACCGTCACAGATTCAACAACAGACCGAACACACCGACGGACCACACCGACGGTTACCGACGGAAAGCTCCCAACCCCTGCAATACGGCCCATTCGCCGCCACCCGGCAACAATCCGGCCTCCCGGCCAAAAAAGTCCGGGAATGAAGGCCAGTGCGGGAACGTTTTCGGCCTGGTTGGATGTTGACCCTGGTACGACAGCTCGTCGAGCTAGAGAAGAGGCGACGTGACTACAGTTCTGACCCCCGCGACTCCGCTGACGGCAGCAGACCGCTGTGACCGGTGCAACGCACAGGCGTACCTGCGCGTTGTCCTTACAAGCGGCGGAGAGCTGCTGTTCTGCGCCCACCATGGCCGCAAGTTCGAGCCGGAACTCAAGAAGATCGCCGCGGAGATACAGGACGAGACGGAGAAGCTCACCGCGACTCCCGCCACCGAAGACGAACGATGACCTGCTGATTCGACGCCTTCGCGTCCACGTCCGACGAGCTATCCCGGCACAGGCCGGAACCGGCGGACGGTCCCCCCGACTCCCGGGAGGACCGTCCGCCCTCGTCATTTCCGGCGCCTTGCCCGGACCGTCCGGCGTCTCACCCAGACCGTTCGGCGTCTTACCGGGACCCGTCCGGCGTCCTGCCCAGGCCGCCCGGCGTCTTGCCCGGACCGGGCTCGCGCCCCCGGCGCGCCCCACCGGACCCCAGACCCCTCAGGGCGCGCTCCACGCCCCTCTCAGGTCCCTCCGCGTTCGACCACGCCGTCCTAGGCGTGGATTACGGATCCGACCGCGGAGAGCCGCGTATAGACGCCCGGCCTGCCCGACTCGCCGCAGCCGACGCCCCATGAGGCCAGGCCCACGAGCTTGCCCTGGGCGACCAGTGGGCCGCCGCTGTCCCCCTGACAGGCGTCCCTGCCGCCCTGCTTCGTCCCCGCGCACATCATGGTGCCCGAGTCGTAGGTGCCGTTCGCCGAGCCGGGGTAGGCACGCCGGCAGTCCGTGTCCGGCAGCACATTCACCCGCGCGGCGTGCAGCGTGTTCGCATAGTCCCCGCGCCCCGTGGTGTCGCCCCAGCCGTAGACCGAGGCCGGAGTGCCCGCCTGGTAAGCCGGGTCGCCCTGCTGGGCCATCGGAATGACGGACTCCCGCGGCACGGGGGACGCCAGCCGCAGTACGGCGATGTCACCCCTGTTGCTCCTGGGGTCGTAGTCCGGGTTGACCTTCGACGACTCGACCGCGATCTCCTTGCCCGCCGTGGTCGTCAGATCCCCCCGTCCCGTGATCACGCGCAGGTCGCTGACCTGGGAAGGATCGGCACCCAGCACCTCCCGGGTGAGGCAGTGCGCAGCCGTGATCGCCGTACGCGGGCCGACGACGGCACCCCCGCAGAACTGGCCCGAACGCTGCGGGCCGAACCGGTCACGGCTGGAGAGCGCGACCACCCACGGATGCGCCTCGGCGTTCACCGGCGCGCCGCCGATGACGACACGGTC
Source organism: Streptomyces sp. CA-250714 (assembly GCF_050936705.1). Lineage (NCBI taxonomy): Bacteria > Bacillati > Actinomycetota > Actinomycetes > Kitasatosporales > Streptomycetaceae > Streptomyces > Streptomyces sp. CA-250714. Next base: position 2,128,834 of record NZ_JBNJMI010000001.1, read on the forward strand.
GGAGCCCCTGCTGTGCGCGGCGCTCTGCGCCGCGGCCTGCGGGACCGCCTGCGCGAGGAACGCCGCTATCAGCGCCGCCCCCAGGCTGAGGAGACGATTTCCTGGGGGCACCGGGGTTCGGCTGGCGCGTGTTCGCTTACAGCGCATCGATCGCATGAGACCGACCTCCTGACCGTACGGAACTGTGTGACTACCCAGGGTGTTCCGCCTCCACGCGAGTCGCATCCCGGGCCACCCGGGATGTGCGCCGGATGCTCGATGACGCGTACGGATATCGGGCCGTATACGGGGCCCCGGGGCGCCTTGCGCGGGACCAGCCACTGCCGGCAACGCCCCGCCCAGCCACACGCACAGCAACGCGGAGGCCGGTGAACCCCTGGTTCGGGGTTCACCGGCCTCCGCGTGCGTCTGCGCTGTGCCGTTGTCTGTACGCCGTGCCTGTCAGTCCAGGTAGTCCCGCAGAACCTGCGAGCGGGAGGGGTGACGGAGCTTGGACATCGTCTTCGACTCGATCTGACGGATGCGCTCACGCGTCACGCCGTAGACCTTGCCGATCTCGTCGAGCGTCTTGGGCTGGCCGTCGGTCAGACCGAAACGCATCGAGACGACGCCCGCCTCGCGCTCGCTGAGCGTGTCGAGCACGGAGTGCAGCTGCTCCTGGAGGAGCGTGAAGCTGACCGCGTCCGCCGGGACGACCGCCTCGGAGTCCTCGATCAGATCACCGAATTCGCTGTCGCCGTCCTCACCCAGCGGAGTGTGCAGCGAGATCGGCTCGCGACCGTACTTCTGGACCTCGACGACCTTCTCGGGCGTCATGTCCAGCTCCTTCGCCAGCTCCTCCGGTGTGGGCTCGCGGCCCAGGTCCTGGAGCATCTGGCGCTGCACACGGGCGAGCTTGTTGATGACCTCGACCATGTGCACCGGGATCCGGATGGTGCGGGCCTGGTCGGCCATGGCGCGGGTGATGGCCTGGCGGATCCACCACGTCGCGTACGTCGAGAACTTGTAGCCCTTCGTGTAGTCGAACTTCTCGACCGCACGGATCAGACCGAGGTTCCCCTCCTGGATCAGGTCCAGGAAGAGCATGCCGCGGCCCGTGTAGCGCTTGGCCAGCGAGACCACGAGTCGGAGGTTAGCTTCCAGCAGGTGGTTCTTGGCGCGGCGCCCGTCCTCGGCGATGATCTCCAGCTCTCGCTGGAGCTTGGGGGCCAGCTTCTCCTCGGCGGCAAGCTTGTCCTCGGCGAAGAGACCGGCCTCGATCCGCTTGGCGAGCTCGACCTCCTGCTCCGCGTTGAGGAGCGGCACCTTGCCGATCTGCTTGAGGTAGTCCTTGACCGGGTCGGCCGTCGCCCCCGCGGCGGCGACCTGCTGCGCCGGCGCGTCGTCCTCGTCATCGTCGGAGATGACGAAGCCCTCGTTCTCGTTCTTGACCTCGGGTCCGGGGCCGTCCTCGGGACCGGGCTTGCCCGAGGGCTTGGCGGCGATGTCCTCCACCAGCTCCTCTTCACCCTCGAGGAGTTCGTCGACGACGGACTTCTTGGCTGCTGTCTTCTTGGGCGCCGCCGCCGTCTTCTTGGTTGCGGTCTTCTTCGCCGTGGTCTTCTTGGCCGCGGCCTTCTTCGCGGGCTTCGGCGCAGCCTCCTCCCCGGCGGCCTCCTGCCCCGCGGCTGCACCCGCGACGGGAGCGGAGGGGGCGGCCGGGGCAGCGGGAGCCGCGCTCGCTGGGGTGGCCTTCTTGGCCTGGGTGGTCTTGGCGGCGACCGTCTTGGTGGCGGTGCGCTTGGCCTGGGTCTTCGCTGCGACGCTCTTACGGGTGCGTTTGGGCGCCTCGGCTGCACTCACCATCAGCGTCACACCCTCCTCGTCGAGGATCTGGTTGAGGCTGCGCAGAACGTTCTTCCACTGGGTTGGCGGAATCTGGTCAGCCTCGAAGGCCCGACGTACGTCGTCGCCGGCGATCTGCCCCTCAGCCTTCCCCCGCTCGATGAGCGCCATCACGGACTCGGATTCGGCGATCTCCGCGGGGAGAGTACGGGATGTGCTGGCCGACACGAACAACCTCTCGGAACGATGGAAACGGCGGACCGCCGGTGGGGATGAACCGACGGCGCGGGCGGAGCAGTGGAGAAATAACGGGTAGGAACAAGAGCCCCGGACGGAGCGCCCGTATTCCCTCCTCCGCTGTCACCTCTTGAGTCATCGCATGGGAACGGGAAGCGTTACGCCCAATTCACGTGGCCCGAGTCACACCGCATACCCGCTCATGCACGGTGATAACCAGACTAATCGGGTGCCCGTGTGGGTGAGCACAGCTGCCCGTGTGGGTGAGCACTCGGGGGTGGGGCGCCGGGGTGGGCGTTGAACGGGGCGCGGGCGTGGGCTCGGCTTGCGGGGGCCAACGGACGGGGTGGATCCGGGGCCCCTGACTCGTGGGAGTGGGGTGGCTCGGGCGAGAGACCGGGTCGGGGGCAAGAATTGAGCGTAGGAGCTCGGGTGCTGGGTTCGGATACGCGGACTGGGTACGGGGCTCACCGGTACGGCTCGGTGGGGCGGGCTCGGCTGCGGGTCTCAGGTACGCCTGCTCAGGTGCGGGACGCGGCCGTGGCGCGAAGCTAGACACCTACTCAGGCGCGTCGGTCCGCTGGCCGGACTGCGCCGGGACCTCCGGCGAGCAGCCGACAGCGCGCAGGCGACTCACACGGACGGCCGTGCCACCGGAGGGCGGAGGCACGGCCGTCGTACGCATCGCCGGAACCCCGAGACCGAGCGGGAGCCGAGCCCACAGCCTGAAGCCGTGCGTGCGGGAGCGAGCCCGACCAGCGGACACGGGTCGAACCGGAAGTCACCGGTCCGCCCGGAAGCCGGCGCCGCGCGGCCGTGCTCCGGCGGGTTGTCGGAAAGCGTGGGTCCGCCCCGCTGGCACGAGGCCCATCCGCAGGCGGAAGCCGCCTCCGCAGCCCGGAGCCCCGACCTGCGGCGCAAGCCCGACCCGCTGATACGAGTCCGGCCCGAGGCGGGCCCCGTCGGGCCGCACGTTGCGGTCACCTTCCGCGGACCGGAACCGGAACCGGGGCCGGGGCGGAGCCGGAGCCGGAGCCGGAGCCGCTGACAGGAACCGGACCGAGGGCGTGGAGTCCCCGGCAAGCCCGGTCCGCCTCGACCCGTCTCGCGGGGCCGGGCAACGACCCGGCAGGACCGACCCGCACCGCCCTCCAGGGGCTGCGCCTGCCACCCACCCGGGGCGCGAACCGCCGGGCGAGCGCCACCGAGGCGGCCGGACACGGAAGCCGACCTGCCCGGAGCGCGCCCGCGCCGGTCAGTGCTCGCGAGGGGCGGGAACCACATGGTCCGCCCCGCCGGCGGCACCGGCACCGCCCGGCTGACCCGGCTGGCCCGCCCCGGCGGGCACCCCGTGGCTTCCCGGCTGTGCGGCCTGCGCGGGCTGCGTCGCCTGAGCCGGCTGACCGGAAGCGGCCGGAGCGGGTGCGCCCTGCGCGGGCTGCGCGGCGGCCACCGACTCGGCGTGCCCGCTCAGCACCTGCCGCATGGCGGCCTCGGCGACGGCCGCCTCACCCGCGACGAGCGCGTCGACGACCCGCCGATGGTGCGCGACGGCGTTCTCCGTCGGGGCCTCGCAGCAGGCGGTCGGCCCGCCCGAGACCTGGAGCGCGGAGGATACGATGCCGGAGAGGTGCTCCAGCATCCGGTTGCCCGCGGCCTGAAGGATCAGCCCGTGGAACTCGGCGTCGGCGCGCGAGAACGTGAGCGTGTCGCCCTGAGCATGAGCATGGCTCATGATCTCTACCATGTCGCCGAGGCGCTGGTGTACGTCGTCGTGGCTCTGTCCAGCGGCGAGGCGGGCCGCGAGGGGCTCGATGGCCCAGCGCAGCTCGCAGAGCTCGCGTCGCTGCCCCTCCCGCTGAGGGCCGAAGGCCCGCCATTCGATGATGTCGGGGTCGAGCAGGTTCCAGTCGCTGACGGGCCGGACCCGGGTGCCGACGTTGGGGCGCGCGCTCACGAGCCCCTTGGCCTCGAGGACGCGCAGGGATTCACGTACGACCGTACGCGAGACCTCGAAGCGCTGGCCGATCTCCTCCGGGACGAGCGGACGGTCGGCGCCCAGGTCCCCCGAGACGATCATCTGGCCCAGCTGCTGGACGAGTTGGCCGTGCAGGCCCCTGCCTCGGCTACCGGACGCACGTCGGCCCACTCGGTTCATCTCAGCCTCGGAACCCTCCCACGCCGAGGCGTTGGTTGTGGTACGCGCCGTTCCCGTGGACTCGGCGTATGCGTAGCGGTCGAGCTCGCCCGGGCCTGCGAGGCCGGTGTCGACGGGGCGAGCCGCGGTCATCATGGAGTGCGCAAGGGTAGTCACGACCCTTGTGTCGGCCGAGGTCAGGACTGTCTTGAGGGCTTTGGTGAAAAGCACACGAAAGGGTGATCGCTGACTTCCTTACAATTGACGCCTTATCGGAAAGAGCGGACCACATCATTGGTGGTCAGAGCCATCTGCCGCCCTTGAGTGCCGGATTGGCACAGTCGGCATGTGAACAACTGGCGGATTTGCGGCGGTTCCGGCGCGCGGCAGCCCAATCCCGCCCCGTCGTACGACTGTCCGCGGCCCGCGCCCGCCGCCTTCTCCTGCCGGTTACCGCTGTCTCGGCCGACCTCGCAGGGACGTGAGGGCGTAGGCACAGAACAGGGCGGTCACCGACAACGCGAGGGCCCGGCCCACCGGTTGAGACACGACCCCCATCGCCACGGCACCGGACTGCTCCGCCGCCGAAGGCCAGGGAAAGAGCAGCACCGAGCGCAGGCGCTCCGGCAGCCCCTCCAACGACTCGCCCCCGGAACCGACCGCCGCCTTCCGTACCAGTGGCGCCACCAGCGCAGGCACAGCCACAACTGCCGCCACACCCAGCGCGGTCGACCGGAACACTCCGGCGGCCAACAGCCCTGCCCAGGCACATCCGACACAGAGCGCGAGTACCGCCATCACCTGCACCCCCAGCGAGGGCACCATGGCCCCGGCTCCGGCCCCACCGGGAACGGAGAAGCTGGTCAGACTGGCGAAATCAAACGTGTGCTCGGGGAAGGACCGCGCCAGGCTGTCCGCTCCGTAGAACAGGGTGAGTGCCGCCGCGTTGCAGACCACGGTCGCCAGGCACAGGGCCACCCCCATCCCAGCCGTCACCACGAGCTTGGCCACCAGCAGCCCGAGTCTGCGCGGCACCGGCACCTGCGCCGGTACGAGCGCCGGGTACCGGAACTCCTCCCCGAACGCCATGGCTCCCATCAGCCCCGCCACGACCGCCGCTGGCGGCACGAAGAACGGCGACCCCGGCGGCCACCCGGTGAGCAGCTTCAGACCAGCTGCGCTACCCGTCGCGGCGTCGGCCGGGACTCCCGCGCCCGTTCCGGCCACCACGAGCGAGATTGCCAGCCCGGACACCAGTGCCAGCGTGATCAGCACCCACGGCGTCCGCACACCGAACAACCGCAGCAGTTCGTATCGGAGCGGCGCCACCGGCCCCGGCCTGCGCACCACAGGCAATTCCGGAAGGCCGCTCCCCGCCTTGCGCTTCGCTCCCTCGCTCCTGCCCACGCCTACAAGGGAGGCAGCGCCCCGCAACCGAAAACGACCTGTCGCGGCATTCCTCTCCCGGCGGCCACGGGTCTGGGTCGCCTCCGCGCTGCTCCTGGTCTCCCTCCCCGACGAGACGGAAGCGGCGTTCCCGGTTGCAGCAGTGGCCGAAGCAGGAACACCGGAGACGCTGGCCCCGGGGGCCGACTTTTTCACTGCCGGTCCTGCGTCCACGGCCGGAGCCGCAGCTGGACCCGAAGCCGGGCCTGACCCCCCCGAGGCCGGGGACGGATTCGGAGCTGGTGGCTCGGGCGCCTGGTCAGCACCGAACCGAGCGGTCCCACCCGAAGACCGGCTCGGTGACCGCTGCGACCGACGCCCCGGGCCCCCCGGAGAACCCCCTGCGACGGTCTCCGATTTCTCGTGCCCCACCGGAACGAGTGCCCCCTCCGGCATCTCGCTGCCTTCGACCGTCGGCCCCGGCTCCTGCCCCTGCGCGGGCCGGCCCTCCACGGCTGGGTGCGCTCCCGCCCCGCCCGGCCCCGCCTCGGCGCCCCGCTCACCACCCGCATCGGAGGCGGGAACGACGCCTGCGCCGGTTCCGGCCTTCGGGTCCACCTCTGCTGCGGCTGTGCTGCCCCGCGCCGGTGTCGCGCTCCCCGGCTTGTAGCTGCCGGGAGCAGGAACGGAGGCCTGCCCGGCCGCTGCGACGTCCCCGTCTCCCTCCCGCGCTGCGGAATCCCCGCGCACCGCCTGACCCACATCGTCCACATAACAGACCCCCATGCCTGCCCCCTTCGCCTCTTCCCCCGTGCTCTCGGCGGTGGCAACAGCCGCCGAGCTCCCCGCGTCTCGTCGGGGAGGTCTTCCGTCCGCCCGGTCCAGCGGCCCCGGCCGGGTGCTGTCCCCGGCGTCCCCGATCTCCTCCGTCAGCCTGTGCACGAGGATCCCGTGCCGATAGGCGGACTCCCCCACCGCTGCGCAATTGCTCCCGTAGACCGAGACCCGGCTGCCTCCCTCGCACACCACCTCGACGGCCCCGCGTCCGCTGTCCGTCCGCTCCGCGCTCCGCGCCTCCTGAGAGAGCACGGCCGCGAACCGTTCCGCGTGCGGTGTCCTGACCGCCACCCGAGGACGGAGCCTGGTCCGGGAGAAGTCGGCGGCCTCCTGATCGGCCACGAGCCGACCTCGGTCGATCGACACCACCCGGTCCGCGAGCCGCGCCGTCTCCTTCGGGTCCCGCGAGGTGAGGAGCACCAGTCCGCCCTGCTCCGCGTATCCACGCAGCAACCCGTACAACCAGCTGGCCTCTCGCGGCGACAGCCCACGAGTCGGTTCGTCCAGCACCAGCGTGTGCGGGTCTCCCAGCAACGCCGCCGCCATCCCGAGCCTGCGGTCCATCCCGAGCGAGAAGTCACCGAGCCGCTGGTCCGCCAACCCGCTGAGCCCGACCACGTCCAAGACCTCGTCCGCCCGCTCGATCGGCACCCCCGCCACCGCGGTCAGCATGCGCAGATGGCCCCGAGCAGTCCGGGCCGGGTGGCCGGGGACATCGCCGAGCAGCACTCCGATCTCCCGAGCAGGATGCGGGATCCGCTGCACCGGACGCCCCCGGAACAGCGCCACGCCGCGCCCCGGAACGAGTTGCAGCATCAGCCGCAGAGCCTCGCTCTTGCCCGAACCAGCCGGGCCCAGCAACACCGTGACCTGGCCGGAGCGCGCCTCGAAGGTGAGGTCGTCGACACGCGGCAGGCGCTTGCGCCGGACCGCACTGGTCAGTCCGATGGCCTGAATCATCGCTTCTCCCGCAGAACGCGTGGCGGACGCACCTCTGCAAGATAACGCGACATTTCCGACTTTCCAGGTAGCCGCTCGGCCAGCCCCGCCCTGGAAGCAGGGTCAAACCGCGACTGCCCTTCCGGCCTCAGACCTCGGGGCGCAGCATGGGCGGATTGAGTAGCGTGGCCCCTCCAGCACGGAACAACTGGGCCGGCCGACCGCCCTGACGGGTCGTCGTTCCACCGGTCGGCACCAGGAACCCGGGCGTTCCCGTGACCTTACGGTGAAAGTTCCGCGGATCGAGCGCCACGCCCCACACTGCTTCGTAGACCCGCCGCAGCTCCCCCACAGTGAACTCGGGCGGGCAGAAGGCGGTGGCGAGCGAGGAATATTCGATCTTGGATCGCGCCCGTTCCACCCCGTCCCGCAGGATCTGGTCGTGGTCGAAAGCGAGCGGCACCTGCTGCTCGGCCTCCCACCCTGCCCCGTCGCCCGCGCCGAGAAGCGTGTCCGTCGGCGCCCATCGGGCACCACGTGCGTCTCCGCCCGCGGTGGGCGAGGGCAGGTCCGGCGCGAGGACGAGGTAGGCGACGCTGACCACTCGCATCCTGGGATCTCGCTGAGGTGCGCCGTAGGTGGCGAGCTGCTCCAGATGCGCCCCCGCATCCTGGTCCTCGAGGGCCTGCGAGCGCAGTCCGGTCTCCTCGGTGAGCTCGCGTGCCGCCGCGGCCTCCAAGTCCTCGTCGCCTCGCACGAAACCGCCAGGCAGTGCCCACCGGCCCTGATACGGCGGCTCCCCGCGACGTACGACCAGGGCATAGAGCGCATCCTTGCGCACGGTGAGTACCACGAGGTCGACGGTGACGGCGAAAGGCGGGAAGGCCGACGGATCATAGGGCATGGCGTGATCATAGTCGTCTCCTTGACGATAAACAGTCCGTTCCGCGGTACCACTCGCGCCTCTTCGTCATCGGCCGAAGCACGTCGGACGCACCCTCACACAGCGGCATCGCCCTCTGTCCCGCCCGGCTGCTCACCATCTCCGTCGGCCTGTTCTGTTCCCGATTCATTCCTCAAGCAGTGGCGCACCTGTTTGGGGTCGAGCCCCTCGTTGCAGGCGTGGTGCAGGAGTTGGGCGAAGAGGTAGTCGGGGTCGGTCCGCAGAGCGAGGCCGAGCGCCACCCGCGCTGTCGGCACGTCGCCTCCTGACCAGGCGACCCAGCCGGCCAGTGTGAGCAGGGCCGCTGCGTATGCGATGTAGGGACCCGCACAGCGCCGGGCCAGTGCCCGCCAGAGCCGGAGGGCCGGTGCTACATCCGCCCCATCCATCCACTCGGCCGCCTCGTCGCGGGTCTCCCGGTCCTGGAGGCCGAGGATCGCCGTGGCGGCTTCGTCATGACTGAGCAGGCCGTCGTCGTGCGCGTCCTGGCTGGTCTGCGTCGCCGCCGTAGGAGAGCACCGCTGGAAGCGCTCCATCAGCCGGCCGAGGAGGGCCAAGGTCTCGGTCCGCACCTGTTCCCGGCCTTCGGAGGACAGCATGCGGGGAGTGAGCTCCGCGCTCACGCTGTCCAGGACACGAGTCTGTTCCTCGGCGAACGGTGGCCCCAGCGGAAGCAGACGCCTCTCCATCTCGCGCAGTGAGCCGTGCATCGGCACGCCTGCATACGCGGCCGCGACGGCCATCGCCGAGGTACTGGCCTCTGCCAAGGGGACGCCCTCAGGCGGGCAGCAGCGTGAATCGGGACAGCAGTAGGAGAAGTACCTGCCGTCCGAGAGACACAGGGCTTCGTAGACGGGGATCTCCAGGTTTCCGCAGGCGCGGCGCAACTCTTGTACCAACGGGCGCAGCCGCTGCATGACGTCCCTACCGGTGTGGCCTTCCCCCGGCTCCTGGCAAAGGAAGATCAAGGCACCGTCAGGGCGGGCGCCCCGGGCTCGCGAGCTCGAGTCCAGGCATTCGGCGATCTGCGGGGCGAAGGCCGGCCAGCCGCTCTCGGCGTCGGGGATACCGATCCTGAGGCGCCCGCCGAACCGTCCACGCTCGCCGTGGAGCGCGACGACCACGAGCGAGTCGTCCGGATAGAAGCCGAGCAGGTAGGGCAGGGCCTCGGCGAGTTCGGCGGGATCTCGCAGGGACACGCTTGCCTGCGGGGCGGGGGTTGGGTCCTGGGAGGTCGCGTCCTGGGAACGGGGAGGAATCGGTTCGTTGCCGCGGGGTTCGCGGTCGTGCTGTGTCATGCCTCGACGGTCGCGCGAATCGGGAATGCGAGGTCGTCAGTTATCCACAGCGAACCCGACTCGTGTGCTTGTCATATTAATTCCGGGTTTTCCACAGGCCGGGTCTGCGGATGTCGGAAGCATCGGGTTGCATGGACGCATGAGTGACACACAGCTGCGGCAAGAGGCCGACTTGGTGCTCGCCGACCTCGTCGGCGACCGCGATGGTACGGCCAGGCTGCGCGCCGACCAGTGGCGGGCCATCGAGGCGCTGGTCGCGGAGCGGAGAAGGGCGCTGGTTGTGCAGCGCACCGGCTGGGGCAAGTCGGCGGTCTACTTCGTGGCGACCGCTCTCCTGCGCAAGCGCGGGTCGGGGCCGACGGTGATCGTCTCGCCGTTGCTGGCACTGATGCGCAACCAGGTGGAGGCCGCCGCACGCGCCGGAATCCAAGCCCGCACGATCAATTCCGCGAATCCGGAGGACTGGCGGACCATCGAAGAGGAGGTCGCTGCGGGAAGAGTCGACGTGCTGCTGGTCAGTCCGGAGCGCCTCAACAACCCGGATTTCCGCGATCACGTGCTGCCCAGCCTCACCGCGTCCACGGGCCTGCTCGTCGTGGACGAGGCACACTGCATTTCCGACTGGGGGCACGACTTCCGCCCGGACTACCGGAGGTTGCGCACCATGCTTGCCGAACTGCCGACGGGCGTTCCGGTGCTGGCCACCACCGCCACGGCCAACGCACGCGTCACGGCGGACGTGGCCGACCAGCTCGGCACCGGAGGCACGGCGGACGGCGGTGGCCCAGCCGACTCGGCCCGAGCGCTGGTGCTCCGCGGCTCCCTGGACAGAGAGAGCCTGAGCCTCAACGTCCTGCGGCTGCCCGATGCTCCGCACCGTCTCGCCTGGCTGGGAGAACACCTCAAATCCCTGCCGGGTTCGGGCATCATCTACACCCTCACCGTGGCCGCCGCCACAGAGGTGGCGGCCTTCCTCCGCCAGTGCGGACACGAGGTGACCTCTTATACGGGCAAGACGGAGAACGCCGACCGCGAAGCCGCAGAAGCCGATCTCCTCGCCAACCGTGTGAAGGCTCTGGTAGCGACCTCGGCGCTGGGCATGGGCTTCGACAAGCCGGATCTCGGCTTCGTCGTCCACCTCGGCTCGCCCTCCTCCCCCATCGCCTACTACCAGCAGGTCGGCCGGGCGGGCCGCGGTGTGGACCATGCGGAAGTGCTGCTGCTGCCCGGCCAGGAGGACGAAGCGATCTGGCGCTACTTCGCATCGCTGGCCTTCCCCCCGGAGGAGCAGGTGCGGCGCACCCTCGATGTGCTGGCCTCCTCGGACGGCCCGATGTCGCTGGCTGCCCTGGAGCCTCGTGTGGAGCTGCGCCGTTCCCGGCTGGAGATGATGCTGAAGGTTCTCGATGTGGACGGAGCCGTGCAGCGGGTCAAGGGCGGCTGGATCGCCACGGGCCGACCGTGGCACTACGAGGCCGACCGGTACGAGTGGGTCGAACGGCAACGCCAGGCCGAGCAGCGGTCGATGCGCGGCTATGCCGAGACGACGGAGTGCCGGATGGAATACCTGCGGCGCGAACTTGACGACGAAGAAGCGGCGCCTTGCGGAAGGTGTGACAACTGCGCCGGCAACAGATTCAGTCCACAGGTCGACGAGTCCCTCATCGTGGCAGCCCGCGGCGAGCTGCGCAGGCCCGGGGTGCGGATCGAGCCCCGGAAGATGTGGCCCACCGGCATGAAGGCCGTTGGCCTGGATCTCAAAGGACGGATCCCCGAGCAGCAGCAGGCGTCGCCCGGGCGGGCCCTCGGGCGGCTGTCCGACATCGGCTGGGGGAACCGGCTGCGTCCGCTGCTGTCGGCGCAGGGAGGGGACGGACCGGTCCCGGACGATGTACTGCACGGCGCGGTGACCGTGCTTTCGGACTGGGCCAAGGGACCCGGCGGCTGGGCCTCGGGGGCACCTGAGGCATCCGAGCGGCCGGCGGGCATCGTGGCGGTCGAGTCCCGCACCCGCCCACAACTGGTGCGGTCGTTCGCTGAGCGGATTGCCGACATCGGCCGCATCCCGTTGCTCGGTGCGGTGGCGTGCGCCGACGAATTCGGGGTGATGAACGCGGCACGCAGCAACGGAGCACAGCGTCTGCGCGCGGTCCACGAGACGCTGGCGCTGCCGCCGGAGCTGGCCGAGTCCCTCCCCATGCTGGAGGGCCCCGTCCTGCTGGTGGACGACTACACCGACACGGGCTGGACGCTCGCAGTAGCCGCGCGGATGCTCCGCCGAGCCGGCGCCAAGGAGGTGCTGCCGCTGGTTCTCGCATCCCAGACCTGACCGGACGGCACAACTGACCCCCGGAGAGTGCCGCAGTACCCCAACAGACCATCGTGATCACGGCGTTGCAACAAAGGAGGTGACTCCAGCCCGCTCGGGGACCTGGTGCCGGGCGCTTCCGTCACCGTTCGGCGCACCGCCTCCGCTCGGGGCGCCCCCCCACTCGGATCTCGCCCTCCGGGCTCGGCCCCATCGAGTCAGCGCCGCGTCGCGGCCAGCACCTGCCTAGGCGAGGGCATGGTCAGAGCAGGGCGCGCACGCGCTCGGGGTCGCCGCAGACGATGAGCTGTTCGGTGGCCTTGTCCAGGGCCGCGGGCAGTGCTGCTGCCGCCTCCGGGTCGGTACCGCCGTTGACGGCCAGCAGCACGACAGGGCGCTGGGTGGTGCGGGTCACGACGGAGGCGTGGGCGCAGAAGACGTCCTCGGCGTCGGCGAGTTGGCGCCAGTACGAGTCCTCGCCGAAGGAGAGCTCATGCTCCGCCCAGGGGTGCTGGCCACCGGTGGTCAGGAGCAGGATCTCGCCGGGCGCCCGGCCCTCGTCGAGGAGCTTGTCGACGGTCTCGTCGGCAACCTCCACCGCGGTCGCGTCGGTCGCGGCGATCAGCTGGATCCGGGCAGTGGTGGCCGGAGAGGAGGGCTTGGCCGAGCCCGGCGGATTCGCCTGGCGAGGGCCGCCGGGGCGGCCGGGAGTGCTGGGGCCTTTGCCGGCGCCGCGCGGTGGTGTGGGGCGCGATGCTTGGCGAGGGCCGGGAATAGGGGCTGCGGTGCGGGATGCCTGCGGAGTTCGGGATGCTCCCGCTGATGCGCGGGCGCCCGGGACGCTCTCGTAAATCTGTGGCTCCTCGGGAGTGAGAGGCATGAGGTGTTGTCTATCAAATGAAGGAAACAGACGTGTCAGCGGGTACGGGTTACGCGGGTATTCCCGCGGCGGAGTTCCGGTACTTCGTGACGGCGCCGTCCAACAGTTCCGGTTCAGAAGAGGCCGATCTGTTCTGTGGGCTCGCTCCGGATGCGCTTGAGGTGCTTCCAACGGGTCAGGGCATCCATAAACGCCCAGGACAGCCGGTGATGCGGGGTGGGGCCAATCTTTTCCAGGGCCGCCTTGTGCACCGGTGAGGGGTATCCGGCGTTGTCCTCGAATCCGAACTCTGCGTGCTCGGGGGCGAGTTCGGCCATCAGGGCATCGCGGCGGACCTTGGCGATGACGGAGGCGGCGGCGACGGCGACGCACGACTGGTCGCCCTTGATGACGGTACGCACGCGCCAGGGCGCTCCGAGGTAGTCGTGCTTGCCGTCCAGGATCACGGCGTCGGGGCGTTGGGGCAGGCCATCCAGGGCGCGGACGGCGGCGAGCCGGAGGGCGGCGGTCATGCCGAGTTCGTCGATCTCGTCTGGCGTGGAGTGACCGAGAGAGTAGGCGGTGACCCAACTGATCAGTTCTTCGGCGAGCTCGCTGCGGCGGGGCTCGGGGATGAGTTTGGAATCGGTGAGGCCGGCGGGAGGACGACGCAGACCTGTGATCGCGGCGCAGACCGTGACGGGTCCCGCCCAGGCTCCACGGCCGACCTCATCCACCCCGGCGACAATCTTGGCACCGGTGGTGGCGCGGAGCGAGCGCTCGACGCGATGGGTTGGAGACTCGTACGGCATGGCAATAACTAGCGTATCCGCTGTGGGGGCGGGGAGTTCAGGGGAGTCCGCAGAAGACGGTGAATGAGTCGGGACAAGGCAGCGTTGATCGCGGAAGGGGGTGAATTGGTGACGGAGAGTCCGCGAAATGGAGCGCGCTCTCTCGACTTCCGGCTCGGGGTAGCTCAGCGCACCGCGTCGAGGAGCCAGGTGGGAAATGGCTCGGTGCGTTCCTGCCATTCCTCGGGTGGAGCCGAACCGGGTCCTGCGGCCGCCACGATCCCGCCGACGATGGCGCAGGTGGTGTCCACGTCGCCACCGGCGCTCGCGGTGGTCCAGAAGGCCGCGCGGTAGTCGCCCAGATTCCGGGCGGCGGCCCAGAGCGTGAACGGCACCGTGTCCTGTGTGCTGGTGCGACGGCCGCAGCCGAGGACCGCCGCGACAGTGCCGACGTCGGCGTAGTCCAGCAGATCGGCGGCGCGGCGCAGCCCGGCTTGTACGGCGCTGCGGGGGACGAGTTCCTGGACGCGGGCCAGGAGTGTCTCGGGGGTAAGTGGCGCGGTCGGCCCGCCATCGGCCTCGTCCGGGCCTCGGCCCGGACGGTCGCCCGCGGTCCCGCCTCCCCGCCCACCGGTGGCACCGCTTCCGCCGGCAGCTCCGCTCCGTGCGCGGTCGCCGGAACCGCCGACCGTACCGACGCCGGGATCTCCAACCGCACCGGGGCCGGGGCCGTCGACCGTACCGGCGCCGACCTCCGGGGCTCCTGCCGCTGCCTCGTCCGGGCCGTCGTCCAGGCAGTCGGCCGGGCGCTCGGGGGCCTCGGGGCGGCCGGGTTCCGTAGCGGCGACGAGGGCCGTGGCTGCGGCGACAGCGCGGGTGCCGGCGACGGCTTCGGGGTGTCGGTGGGTGACCTCGGCGGAGCGTTCGGCTTCGTCGGCTGCGCGCTCCGGGTCGTCGGCGAACCAGGCGCCGAGCGGGGCCACCCGCATGGCGCCGCCGTTCCCCCAGGAGCCTTGGCCCTCGAAGAGGGAAGCGGCCAACTGGCGCCAGTCGCCGCCCTCCTGGCGGATGAGCCGCAGCATCCGGTTCACCGCGGGGCCGTAGCCGCGGTCGAAGTCGTGGTGCTCGGCGAACGAGGCGGCCAGCGCGTCCTGGTCGATATGACCGTGCGCCGCGAGCACGGCCACCACGGAGGCGGCCATTTCGGTGTCGTCGGTCCACTGCCAGTGGCCGGGCGGCAGCTCCCGGCGGCGCAGAGAGGAGAGGTTGGTGGGGACGAAGAATTGGGAGCCGAGGGCATCGCCCACGGCCAGGCCGCGCAGGCTGGCGAGGGCACGGGAGACCCGCTCAGCGCGGGCAGGGACGGAGGCAGGGAATCGAGCGCTCATGTTCCGACGATGTTAGCGGCGGCTTCCGTAGGGACGGGGGGTCTGCCAGCGTTCGAATGGCTGGTCGAGGTGGTAGCGGCCGTCGGGGCCGAGGAGGAGGGCGCGGGTCTCACCGTTGCGTGGGTTGGAGAGGCACTCGAACTCCTCCACGGTCCAGTGGAACCAGCGCATGCAGAACAGCCGCATGGTGAGCCCGTGTGTGACCAGCAGTACGTTCGGCGGGTTGTCGGGCGCATCGAAGCTGCGCCACAGGCTCTCCAGAAAGGCGCCGACCCGGTCGTAGACGTCGGCGCCGGACTCGCCCTGGGCGAAGCGGTAGAAGAAGTGGCCGTATGCGTCGCGGTACTTCTTCTGCTGCCGTACGTCCTCCCGGTCCTGCCAGTTCCCCCAGTCCTGTTCGCGCAGCCTGGGCTCCTCGCGCACTCGCATCTGCTCGGGGCCAATGGCGAGGGCGGCGAGGGTCTCGCGGGTGCGACGGTAGGGCGACACGTAGGCGGAGACGCGCTCGTCGCCGAAGACCTCGCGGAGTCGCTTGCCTGCCTCCTCGGCCTGACGCAGCCCGCGCTCGGTCAGTGGCAGTGCGTGATCAGGCACGCGCTCGTAGATGCTGTCGTCGGCGTTTCCTTCCGACTCTCCATGGCGGAGCAGGACGATACGGCGAGGACGTGCCATGAGCTCCACCCTAGGTCAGACGGTCCAGGACGGCTCCAGATCGATCACGTCCCCGGTGACGTGGGTGATGTCGGCGCCGGTCTGGGCTCGCAACGCCAACCGCTCCACGCGCTCCACCCGATACTTTCCGTATTCGGCGGTGGAGTCCCACATCGAGAGGACCAGGAACTCGTCCTCCGTGTTCGCCTGAGCGAAGACGCCGCGCAGCATCCCGGGGGAACCGGCCATCGCCGGGTTCCACACCTTTTCCTGCATCAGCGTGTAGTGCTCGATCCGGTCGGGGCGCACCCGGCAGTGGGCCACGCGCAGCAGGTCCGCGTCCGCGAAGACGGGACGGAAGCCGGTCTTCACGTCGAAGCGGTATTCGAAGAGCCTGACCTGCATCTCCTTGTATGTGCCGAGTTGGGCGGCGTGCAGCCGGTCGTGGGAGCGTGCCATGAAGGAGTCGTAGAAGGCGCGGCTCTCCCAGAAGCCGAAGAGGTGGACGACTCCTTCCCGGGACCGGCTCCATCCGCCGCCCTGCCCCCGGAAACCGGGCTCGCCGAGCAGCCCTGCCCATTTCCGCTGTGCCCGTGCGAACCCCGGGCGGTCGACGACGGTGCAGCGCATCCACTTGACCAGCACCGCGCTATCGTACGGCCATCTCAGCGACCCCCTACCCCGGTCGAGGGCACCCCCGTGCCTCGTACTGATGTGCCCGCTTTCCGACGCGCCTCGCCTGGTCACCTTCGGATACGGCCCCCCGGCCGTGGTCTCCCCCGGCACGACCACTGCTCCTCCGGTTCCCCCCGGACAAACGTCCGGGGCGGGGACCGACCACTCGGTCGGTCCCCGCCCCGGTCAGCGGTACGAGCCCTCAACCCGCGGTACGAACCCGCGGCTGCCGGCTCTCACCAAGCGCCGTCAGCAGCGCGGCCCGTCAGCTGCAACCGCTGGTCGAGCCGCAGCCCTCGCACAGGTAGCAGCTGCCCGCGCGGCGCATCTTGGTGCCGCAGGAGAAGCACAGCGGTGCGTCGGCGTTGAGGCCGAGCTGCATCTCCATCAGCTCCGTGGAGTTGTGGGCCTCCCTCGGCGCGGGTGTCGCGGCCTCCGGCTCGGTGGCCGTGCGCTGCGCGTCCTTGGCGTCCTTGGCCTCCTCAGCGGGGGCCACCGACTGCTCGGCCTTGGGGGCCGACTGCGCCAGGGCGTCGGCGTCGAACTCCTCCTCCGTCGCCTCGTAGGAGCCCGTCTCCAGGTGACGCTGGCGCTCGGCCGCCGAGTGGATGCCGAGTGCCGAACGGGTCTCGAACGGGAGGAAGTCCAGCGCCAGGCGGCGGAAGATGTAGTCGACGATCGACTGCGCCATCCGCACATCGGTGTCGTCCGTCATACCGGCCGGCTCGAAGCGCATGTTGGTGAACTTCGAGACGTAGGTCTCCAGCGGAACGCCGTACTGGAGGCCGACGGAGACGGCGATGGAGAAGGCGTCCATCATGCCCGCCAGGGTGGAGCCCTGCTTGGACATCTTGAGGAAGACCTCACCGAGGCCGTCGTCCGGGTAGGAGTTGGCCGTCATATAGCCCTCGGCGCCGCCCACCGTGAAGGAGGTGGTGATGCCGGGGCGGCCCTTGGGCAGCCGACGGCGGACCGGGCGGTACTCGACGACCTTCTCCGGCTCCGTCGCCTCCGCCTTCTTCTCCTCCTTGGCCTTCGCCGACAGCGGCTGGCCGACCTTGCTGTTCTCGACGTAGACGGCCAGCGCCTTGGTGCCGAGCTTCCAGCCCTGGAGGTAGATCTCCTCGACGTCCTCGACGGTGCTGCTCGCGGGCATGTTGACCGTCTTGGAGATGGCGCCGGACAGGAACGGCTGGGCTGCCGCCATCATCCGTACGTGGCCCATCGGGGAGATGGAGCGCTCGCCCATGGCGCAGTCGAAGACCTCGTAGTGCTCGGGCCTGAGGCTGGGCGCGTCCACGACGTTGCCGTGCTCGGCGATGTGCTCGACGATCGCCTCGATCTGCTCGGGCTGGTAGCCGAGGCGCTTGAGCGCCTTGGGCACCGTGTTGTTGACGATCTGCATGGAGCCGCCGCCGACGAGCTTCTTGAACTTGACCAGGGCCAGGTCGGGCTCGACGCCGGTGGTGTCGCAGTCCATCATCAGGCCGATGGTGCCGGTCGGGGCCAGCACCGATGCCTGCGCATTGCGGAAACCGTTCTTCTTACCGAGCCGCTGCACGTCCTGCCACGCCTCGGTGGCGGCCGCCCACACCGGGGTGTCGAGGTCGTCCATCCGGGTCGCGGCGTCGTTGGCGTCGCTGTGCTGCTTCATGACCCGGCGGTGCGCCTCGGCGTTACGGGCGTACCCCTCGTACGGGCCGACCACGGAGGCGAGTTCGGCCGACCGCTTGTAGGAGGTGCCGGTCATCAGGGAGGTGATCGCACCGGCGAGGGCGCGGCCGCCGTCGCTGTCGTAGGCGTGGCCGGTGGCCATCAGCAGGGCGCCGAGGTTGGCGTAGCCGATGCCCAGCTGACGGAAGGCGCGGGTGGTCTCGCCGATCTTCTCGGTCGGGAAGTCGGCGAAGCAGATGGAGATGTCCATCGCCGTGATGACCAGCTCGGTGACCTTCGCGAAGCGCTCGGCGTCGAAGGCCTGGTTGCCCCTGTCGTCGTCGCGCAGGAACTTCATCAGGTTCAGCGATGCCAGGTTGCACGAGGAATTGTCCAGGTGCATGTACTCACTGCACGGGTTGGAGGCGGTGATACGGCCCGACTCCGGCGAGGTGTGCCAGTGGTTGATGGTGTCGTCGTACTGGATGCCGGGGTCGGCGCAGACGTGGGCGGCCTCGGCCATCTTGCGGAAGAGCTTCCTGGCGTCCACCTCCTCGACGACCTCACCGGTCATCCGGGCACGCAGCGCGAACTTCGAGCCGGACTCGACGGCCTTCATGAACTCGTCGTTCACGCGCACCGAGTTGTTGGCGTTCTGGTACTGGACCGAGGCGATGTCCTCGCCGCCCAGGTCCATGTCGAAGCCCGCGTCGCGCAGGGCGCGGATCTTCTCCTCCTCCTTGACCTTGGTGTCGATGAACGCCTCGACATCGGGGTGGTCGACGTCCAGGACGACCATCTTGGCGGCGCGGCGGGTCGCGCCGCCCGACTTGATCGTGCCTGCGGAGGCGTCGGCACCGCGCATGAAGGAGACAGGGCCCGAGGCGTTGCCGCCCGAGGAGAGGAGTTCCTTGGAGGAGCGGATACGGGAGAGGTTCAGGCCGGCCCCGGAGCCGCCCTTGAAGATCATGCCCTCTTCCTTGTACCAGTCGAGGATCGACTCCATCGAGTCGTCGACGGACAGGATGAAGCAGGCGCTGACCTGCTGGGGCTGCTTGGTTCCGACGTTGAACCAGACCGGGGAGTTGAAGGCGAAGATCTGGTGCAGCACGGCGTAGGCGAGCTCGTGCTCGAAGATCTCGGCGTCCTCGGGGGAGGCGAAGTACCCGTGCTGCTCACCGGCCGCCCGGTAGGTCTTCACCACCCGGTCGATCAGCTGCTTGAGGCTGTTCTCACGCTGCGGGGTCCCCACGGCACCGCGGAAATACTTGCTCGTGACGATATTGACCGCGTTCACCGACCAGAAGTCGGGGAATTCGACGCCACGCTGCTCGAAGTTGATCGAGCCGTCGCGCCAGTTGGTCATGACGACGTCGCGGCGCTCCCAGTTCACCTCGTCGTACGGGTGCACTCCGGGGGTCGTGTGAATGCGCTCGATGCGCAGTCCGTTGTTCGCCTTGCCGCCCTTTGCGCGGGAGCCGCGTGCCGGGCCGCTCGTCGTCTCTGTCATTCCGCCTCCCTGTGTGGGGCATAACGCCCCAACATGCCCCGGTTCTTCCCCGAGAACTGTGCCTGTCTGGTGGCCCGGACACGGTGCGTGTCCAGGCCAGGTCTCTGTGTGCGCCGAGGTCGTGCCCCGGCTGTGGGCCCCGCACCGCGGGGCCGGCCGCTCAGTCGGCGGCAGCGGCCGCGGGGGCGCCGTCGGCCCCGTCGGCCTGCTCGCCCGGGGTGTCCGCCAGCCGGGCCCCGGCACCGCCGGTGGGCGCGGGTACCCCGGACGACGCCTGCGCCTCTCCCCCGGCCGTCCGGCCCTTACCGGCCCGGACGCCCCCCTCCCGGGCACCGGCCTCCTCCTGGCCACCGGCGGTCTCGCCGCCCTGTGCTCCGGGGCCGGAGCCGGGGTCGGGGTGACGCGGATGCGCTTCGCGCAGTTCGGCTATGGCCGCCTCGAAGTCCTCCAGGGACTCGAACGCCTTGTAGACCGAGGCGAATCGCAGATAGGCGACCAGATCGAGGTCCTGGAGCGGGCCGAGTATGGCGAGTCCGACGTCATGCGTGGACAACTCCGCGCTCCCGGTGGCCCGGACGGCTTCCTCGACCCGCTGTCCGAGTTGGGCGAGAGCGTCCTCGGTGACGGGGCGCCCCTGGCACGCCTTGCGGACACCGGCGATCACCTTGTCCCGGCTGAAGGGCTCGGTGACGCCGCTGCGCTTGATCACTGTGAGTGATGCATTTTCCACGGTCGTGAAGCGACGGGAGCAGTGGGGGCACTGGCGCCGCCGTCTGATGGCCGCTCCGTCGTCGGCCGTGCGGCTGTCGACCACGCGGCTGTCGGGATGCCGGCAGAAGGGGCAATGCATCGTTTCCACCCTCCCAGAGCCCACAGGGCCCTCACCGTGCATGACAGATCACGCCGTGGCACCCCCGTCACAGGGGCCCCTCGACGGGCCACCAGCATAGGCGAAGATCCCCCAGCGTGAGCACCCGGGGACACAACTTCTGGTGGCGCGCGCTCATCAAACCACTAGATCTGGTAGCCGATGGTCAAGTCGGCCACCACGCGTGTCGCTCCCCGACACGGCCTACGAGCCTACGCGAAGCGGGGCGGCGGGCAGCCGCCGGGGCACGCCTGCCAGACTGTGCGGGACAGCGGCGAGCTGCCGCGGGCAGTGCGGTGGCGCGACGACGGAGCGGCGGCGGCGCGGTGGTGACCCGAAGTGGCGACGCGGCGGGACAAAAGTTCGACGGCAGATGTAATTACGGACAGCAACGGGCGGCGACGGGAAACAAGGCTCGGAAACACTCGCGACGGCGACGCTGAGCGCGGCGAGGAAACGCTCAGGAACGACGTACGCGATGTTTGTTCGGTGCGCTCGAGGCGCATGACAGAGGCACCCCGAGGCACATGACAGCGACACACGACATACGCGGCGTCCGCACATTCCGAAAGGGCCCGCTACGCCCGGTGAGACAGGCGGCGCGACCTATACACCCATCGAGCTGTAGAAGTCAGGCGAACTCCGGATTTTCACTCGAACGTGTGTTTGGCGCAACCTTTCGAAACCAACTACCGTTGTCCAGCTAGGGAGAACTTCTCGAGAGGGGCCGACGACGTGACCACGACCGCAGACAGCGCCACCATCACCTCCCAGAACCGCGCAGCGCAGGCAGCAGCTCAGCCGATTGACGAAATTCAGCCCGCGAATGACGCCATGAACGCAGAGATTCAGGAAGGCCAACAAGCGAAGCGTTCGCTCCCCGGCCGACCTCCAGGCATCCGCGCCGACAGTTCTGGACTCACCGATCGGCAGCGCCGGGTGATCGAGGTGATCCGCGATTCGGTCCAGCGGCGCGGCTACCCGCCGTCCATGCGGGAGATCGGCCAGGCGGTCGGGCTCTCCAGCACCTCCTCGGTGGCGCATCAGCTGATGGCCCTGGAGCGGAAGGGTTTCCTGCGTCGCGACCCGCACCGCCCCCGTGCCTACGAGGTACGCGGCTCGGACGCCCCGAGCAGCGCCCAGGCCGCCGCCGACACCGCGGGGAAGCCGTCGGCCTCCTATGTGCCGCTGGTCGGCCGGATCGCCGCGGGCGGACCCATCCTCGCCGAGGAGTCTGTCGAGGACGTCTTCCCGCTGCCGCGCCAACTGGTCGGCGACGGCGAGCTGTTCGTCCTCAAGGTCATCGGTGACTCGATGATCGAGGCCGCGATCTGCGACGGCGACTGGGTCACCGTACGCCGCCAGCCCGTCGCGGAGAACGGCGACATCGTGGCGGCGATGCTCGACGGCGAGGCCACCGTGAAGCGCTTCAAGCGCGAGGACGGCCATGTGTGGCTGCTGCCGCACAACTCCTCGTACCAGCCGATCCCGGGTGACGACGCGACGATTCTCGGCAAGGTCGTCGCCGTGCTGCGCAGGGTCTGAGCCCCTCGTCTCCTCTCTGCACGACATACGACAGACTGCTGGGCGGCCCACAATCCGGGCCGAGGGCTTACGGGCCGCTGGTTCCCTCCGCACCGGAACCGGCGGCCCGCCGTTGTGAGCGGCCCACCGGCCGAACTACGCCTGCTTGGCTGCCTCGTCGATGGCGGAGAGGGAGCGGCGGACCTGATTGCGGTCGGTCGTGTACCAGAAGTCGGGCATGGAGGCCCGCAGGAAGCTGCCGTACCGGGCCCGTTCCAGCCGCGGATCCAGGACCGCCACCACGCCCCGGTCCCCCGTCGCCCGTACGAGCCGGCCCGCGCCCTGCGCCATCAGCAGCGCCGCATGGGTGGCCGCCACCGCCATGAAGCCGTTGCCACCGGCCTGCTCGACCGCCTTCTGCCGGGCGCTCATCAGCGGGTCGTCGGGGCGCGGGAACGGCACCCTGTCCATCACCACCAGCTGGCAGTTGGGGCCCGGCACATCCACGCCCTGCCACAGCGAGAGCGTGCCGAACAGACAGGTCTCCGCGTCGTCCGCGAACCGCCGGATGAGCTCTCCCAGCGTCTCCTCGCCCTGGAGCAGGATCGGCAGTCCCAGCCGGCCGCGCAGTTCCTCGGCGGCGGCCCGCGCGCCCCGCATGGAGGAGAAGAGCCCCAGCGTCCGGCCGCCCGCCGCCTCCACCAGCTCCGCGAGTTCGTCCAGCATGTCGCTGCGCTGGACGTCACGGCCGGGAGGAGTCAGGTGTTTGGCTACATACAGAATGCCCTGTTTGCGGTAGTCGAACGGGGAGCCGACGTCCAGGCCCTTCCAGGGCGGCGTCTCGGCCTCCTCGCCATCCGTTTCACTGACGATCCCCTCCGGGGCGAGGCCCAGTGAGGCGCCGACCCCGTTGAAGTCGCCGCCCAGTTTGAGGGTGGCGGAGGTGAGGATGACGGAGCGGTCGGCGAAGAGCTTCTCCCGCAGCAGGCCGGACACCGACAGCGGCGCCACCCGCAGCGAGGCTCCGTAGCGCTCGTGCCGCTCGTACCAGATGACGTCGAACTCGGAGTGCTCCAGGATCCGTTCGGCGACGTCATGGACGTTCTCGATCGAGGCTTTGGCCTGCTTGCGGACCGCGTCCTCGTCCTGGACCGATTTGTCCCTCGTGTTGCCCAGCGCACTCAGGCAGGTGCGCGCGGCATCACGCAGCGCCATCAGGGCGTACTCCAGGTCCTCCGGGACCTTCTCCAGCCGGCCGGGGAGGGCCAGCTCCATCAGTCGTTCGAAGGTTTCGGAGGCGGTCTGGAGCTGGTCGGCTGCTTTCTCGTCCACCAGCTTGGCGGCGCGGCGCACGGCACGGTTGACGCTGCCGGGGGTGAGCTCTCCAGTGGCGACTCCGGTGACGCGGGAGACCAGCTCGTGCGCCTCGTCGACGACGAGCACCTCATGGCCGGGGAGCACCGGGGCGCCCTCGATGGCGTCGATGGCCAGCAGCGCGTGGTTGGTGACGATCACGTCGGCCAGCTTGGCGCGCTCCCGGGCGGCCTCCGCGAAGCACTCGGCGCCGTACGCACATTTCTTTGCCCCCAGGCACTCCCGGGAGGAGACGGAGACCTGGGCCCAGGCGCGGTCGGAGACGCCCGGCTTGAGGTCGTCGCGGTCGCCCGTCTCCGTCTCGTCGGACCAGTCGCGCAGCCGCAGCAGATCCGTGCCGAGCTTCGAGGTGGGGGCCGCGCTCTCGAACGGGTCGAAGAGCCCGTCCTCCTCTTCCTGCGGGACGCCTTCGTGGAGCCGGTGCAGACACAGATAGTTCGAGCGGCCCTTGAGCATGGCGAACTCCGGCCGGCGGCGCAGCAGTGGATGCAGGGCCTCGACGGTGCGCGGCAGATCGCGCTCGACCAGCTGGCGCTGGAGGGCGAGCGTGGCGGTGGCGACCACCACCCGCTCACCGTGGGCGAGCGCGGGAACCAGATAGCCGAGCGACTTTCCGGTGCCGGTGCCCGCCTGGACGAGGAGGTGGCGGCCGGTCTCGACAGCCTCGGCAACGGCCTCGGCCATCGCGGCCTGACCTGGGCGTTCGGTGCCGGCGACGGCGGTGACGGCGGCCTGGAGGAGTTCGGTGAGGGCGGGCTTGCTCATAGACCCGACACCTTACGCGGCACCACTGACACTCCGCCCCGCTGCTTCCCCCGGCGAACGGTTCCTTCCGGCCACGACCGGATCAGCCCGCACAGGCGCACTCCGCGAGCATTTGAGCACGCTCGGTTCGGCTTTCCGTTCCGTAAGGCGATACCGCCCTCAGTACAGCGGATTGCGCACCGTCCCATGGACCGCGGCGTGCGGGCGCTCGGATCTGTCGCGGTAGCCGTCGGCGTGCAGCCGGTTGCGGTTGAGACAGAGCCGTTCGATGCGCGGGGTGAGCAGATCGAAGGTTTCGAAGCGTGGTTTCAGCGCGGGGAAACGCTCGTGGTAGCGGTCGATCTCGGCTCGGACGAGTGACCAGAAGTCGTCCTCGCTCACGCCGAGTTGCGCCTCGCACAGTGGGGCCAGATAGCGGAAGACGCCGACGAAGAGTGCGGAGTGGATGAACTGGGTGAGGAACGTGGGGGGTTCGGTCAGCAGAACACGTCGTACGTCCTCCGGCATGGAATCGAGCTCGGGCACCGGTTCGGCGCTGACGTTGACGTCGTCCACGAAGTCCTTGATGGCCAGCCTGACCGGTACGTCCTGCCCGTCGAAGACGACGATGGCGTTCTCCCCGTGCGGCGAGAAGACGGTGCCGTAGCGGTAGAGGAAGTGCAGCAGCGGCGGCAGCAGCGCCGCGAACAGATGCTTCAGCCAGACCTGGGGCTCCAGTCGGGAGCGCGCCACCAGTTCGGCGGTGAGGGAGTTGCCGTGCGCGTCGGTGTGGATCAGCGAGGCGAGCGTACGGGCCCGCTCGTCCGCACCGAGCAGCGGGACGAGGGGTTCGCGCCAGATACAGCCGAGCAGTTCGCGGTACTGGTAGGGCGCGTCCTCCAGTGGCTCGTACACCGGGTGCGAGACGGCCACGGAGGCGACCTCGCCCAGCAGGATCACCCGGCACTCCTCGGAGAGGAACGCGTCCCTCTCGCACAGCCCCTGCACCCAGCCGGTGACGGCCGGGGCGGCGAGCGTACGGTCGGTCGGCAGACCGCGCCACACCAGCGTGTTGAGAATGGCGAGCGGCAGCTTGACGGCATGCCGGTCGGGCCTGCTGATGTTCAGAAACGTACGGATGGACTGCTGCGGCAGCCGCAGATCGCCGTCACTGTGCAGCGGGATGATCTCCTGCGCGGCCAGCTGGGCGGCGAACAGCGGCACGACTGTCTCGTCCCACTGCCACGGATGCACGGGCATGCAGAGGTAGTCCTGCGGGGACACTCCGCGCGAGCGCAGCAGCTGGTGGAAGGCGGCAATGGTCTCGTCGCTCAGCTCGCGCGCGTACAGCCGCTCCGCGTCGGCCAGCCGGGGCACGCCGTTGTACGTCGCGACCCCCCTGTGGACGGCGAGCCAGGGCAGCGGGCGCGCCGTGCGGATCTCGGGTGCCCAGCATGCGGCGTCGGCACCGGAGAAGCCGAGTCTCCCCTTGTTGGCGACCAGCCAGGGGTGTCCGGCCATGTGCCCCTCCAGCTCGGCGTAGCCCAGCGAGGCGAGATCCGCGACGGGCAGGGCGGAGGCCAGCAGATGGGTGTCGGCGGTGAGCGTGGCGGTCAGCTCGCGGATGTAGTGGCCGGCCGTCTCACCGCTGAGCCCCAGCAGGGTCCGGGCGCGGGAGACGAAACGCAGCGGGTCGAGTCCGGGCTCCAGCGAGTTGGCGTCGACGTTCCAGTGACCGTAGGCACCTCGGCGGGCCCGGAAGCGGACGGTGAGGTCGTCGTCGACGGGGAGGACGTAACACCCGGGTCCGGCGCCGGGCGCGGGCTGCGGCTGAAGGATCTCCTCGTAGGAGAACTCGCCGATCATCTTGGCGAGCAGCCGCCGGGTCGCTCGGTTCCAGTGGTCGGCCCCTGATTCGAGGCCCGCGGGGACGGCTAGCGGTGCTACGTCACGGGAGGAGGAAGAGGACGAGGTTCGGGACACGGGAGTTGCTCCTTGTGGGAGGCGTGGATTCAGATGTCGGAGGCCGCGGAGCACGCGGGGCCGCGGCCGCCGGGTCAGAGCGCGTGGCGCAGCTCGCGGTCCCGCACCATCAGGGCCGCGCGCTTGCCGGGGAGCTGGAGCTCGGCGCTGAACCGGAAGCCCGCACCGAGGAAGGCGGCGACGGAGGGGACATTGCGCACGTCCGGTTCCGCCAGCACCCGCGTGCACCGGGGGCGCTGTTCCAGCACGAGATCGGCGACCGTACGCAGCAGCAGCGTGCCGAGCCCTCTCCCCCGGTGCGCAGCTCCGCCGATGAGCAGGTGCAGGCCGGTGTCGTACGGCCGGGTGCGGAAGTGCAGGGCGAGCGGGTCGAGGTCGGCGCGGTAGAGCTCCCAGTAGCTCATCGGTGCGCCGTCGAGCACCCCGAGACAGGGGACGCTGCGTCCGTCGCCCTCCAGTTGGGCGCGCAGATGGGCCTCGGTGACCCGTTCGGGGCCGGCCAGTTCCCAGAAGGCCGCCACTGCCGGGTCGTTCATCCAGGCGGAGATCAACGGCAGATCGAGGGCGAGGCGGACGGGCACCAACTGGAACCGGCCCGCCTCGGTCGCGACAGCGGGCCGGCTCGCGGGGGGCAGTTCGAGGTCGAGAGTGTCCTCGTCGGTGGTGTCGCTGGGGGCTGTGAGGGGGTCGTCGCTGCTGGTGCTGGAGCCGGATTCCGCCGGGTCCGCGCCGGGGATACCGGCCGGCGGTGCGGAACCCGGCTGGGGGTGCGGCATGACGACGTCTCCTCTCGTGCGAGGGGCCGAGGGCCAGGTGGTCAGAGGGTGAGCGGGTTGTCGAGGGTGACGTAGACGGACTGGGTGTCGACCGGGCCGACGAGTTCGTCCATGCCGTGCAGCCGGGTGAGTAGATTCGCCTTGCAGCGCAGCGTGGGAGAGTCGAGCAGCAGCGCGGCGAGCGGCGAGGCGGGCTCCTCGCGTGCGGCGCTCTGGAGGAAGCGCCGGAACGCCGCGAGCAGCAGTCGCTCGTCGGCGAGCTGCTGGGAGCCGAAGGCGCCGATGAGGCCGAGGACGTTGTTGATACCCAGGTAGTAGGCGAAGCGCTCGTCGGTGACCTCGTCGTCGACGAAGGTGTCGCTCTCCAGACCGAGCTGCGCACCGGGCAGCCGACGGCTGAGCGCCTCCCGGTGGGAGGTGCGGAAGTAGTACCCCTGGTTGTCCCGGTAGCGCCCGCCCTGCGGCCAGCCGTGTTCGTCCAGCAGAACGAGGGTGTTCTGCTGGTGCGCCTCCAGGGCGATGCCCCCGTGCGCGTCCAGCCAGAGGATGGGTCGTACGACGGCGTCCAGATAGCGCAGGAACCACTCGGCCGCCACCGCTCCCACCTGCCGCCCGGTGCGCCGGGCGAGGGCGCGGACCGTACGGTCGAGCCGGGAGCGCAGGGCGCCGGGTGGGCTGTGCGATCCGGGGTCAGGTGTGGTGGGGGCGGAGGTGGCGCGCGGGGGTGCGTCGGGGGCGGGGGCGAGCGGGACGGGCGCTGTCAGACCCGCGAGGCAGACGGCGTCCTCCCCCGCGCCGAAGGGGTTGTGCCGGATGACGGTGTCGAAGCCGGGCAGCCGTCCCTCGCCGGGGACGTCGACGCCGAGCCAGGCCGGGTCGCGCACGATGTCGAAGCCAGGGTGGGCCGCCCGCCATGCGCGGCCCAGATCACCGCGGAGCAGTCGGTGCACCTCCACGCCGCGCAGCAGTTCCTTGCGGAGGTTCTCGCGGCGGGAGTTGGTGATGCGCAGCCCGACGGACAGTTTGAGCATGGCGGTGCTGTCCGGCCGGAAGACGGTGCGCACCGACGAGGTCGGGCTCCAGTGCTCTCTCGTCTGCCCCAGATCGTGCAGCAGTCCGCTGTCCAGCAGTGCGCGGACGGCGGTGTCGTGCCGTACCTCCCTGGCCTGCCAGGGGTGCAGGGGCAGGGGTACGTACTCCTCGGGTAGGCGTCCGACCAGTGCCTGCCCGCTCAGCCGCAGCGCGAGTTGGGTGGCAGAGACGGGCCTGCCCCGGTCCGTCCATGCGGAGTCCCCCGCGAGCGCCGAGCGGTGGACGGCCATCCAGTGCAACGGGAAGCTGCCGCGCAGTTCGGGCGAGTACGTGCGCTCTTCAGCGTCGGAGAACCCCTCCCGGCTCTTGGGCGTGGGGTGCAGGGGGTGGCCGAAGACCAGCGCCTGCTCGCCCTCCAGGAACGGGTCGGTCCCGGGCGGGGGTTCGGGGTGCTCGCGACGGTCGGCGAGAAACCGGGCGGTGCGCTGTACGGAGTCGGCGACACGGCCCACCAGTGCGGTGTTCTCGGCGGCGCTCGCGCCCTCGACCGGCCCGGCACCTGGCCTGGTCCCGCCGACGCGCCGGGTGGCGTGTGCGGCCTCGCGTCCGATCAGCGCGGCGACCGCGACAGCTTGCAGCGGCATGGCGGATTCGGGCGCCCTCTCGAGGTACGGCGGGTCGAACCGGTGCCATCCGACGGGCGACCAGTGCCGTACCGGAACCAGCAGCGCGGTGCCACTGGCAGGCAGCGGGATACGCAGCAACCCGTCCTGGGGGCGGGCCGGAGCCGTCTCGCGCACCCAGCAGCGCAGCAGGTTCTCCAGCGCCGCGGCGTCGGCGGCAACGCGGGGGTCCGGGTGCTCCAGTGGATCGCGGCGCTGCTGGACTTCGCAGCGCTGCTGGACTTCGCGGTACTGCGGCATTTCGGGGCGGCCCGGCGATTCGTGGCGCACCGAGGGCTCGCGGACCTCCTGCGGTGCGCTGTGCTCCGGCAATTCGCCGTAATGCGGAGCAATACGGCGCCCCTGCTGCGGGACCGTCGGCTCGATCAGGTCAGCTGGCCTTTGACGGACCGGGTCCTTGGGCTCGTCGGCTCCGGAGCGCGCGTTCACTCAGGTCTCCTTGGCTGGTGTCGACTGGGCGCGCTGGGCAGCGAGCCACTGTCCCCCAGAGGCACCAACGAGGTGAACGGCCCCGAATCACGGGCTCGTTGAAGATCCCTCTCCGCTTGGAGCGGAATACGTGGCAATCCGGGGGCGCGCTGCGACCGCGTGTGCGCTGGGGAACCGCACACCCTGGTGTGCCCGTCCCGAACACCACCGGGCATAGTGGGGGCCCGCCCCGCTCCGGCGAGGTGCATGACAAGTCAACAGGCACAAGATCCATTCAGGGGGAGTTCAGCGATGTCATCGATAGCCAGGTCCGCGCGGCGCCGCCCGGCGCCGGCCGCGGCAGCGGTTGCCGCCGTACTGGCGGTCACCGCTACAGCCTGCGGCCCGGAGGACGACAAGGCGGACGACAAGCCCCGCCCGGCTGCCTCCCAGGAGAAGAAGCCGAGCCGGGACGCCAAGAAGGACCTTGGACTCCCTGACGACCTCCCGAAGGATCTGCCGACTTCCCTTGACGACCTGGACGCGTGGAAGAAGGGCGCCTGGAAGAACTGGGACCGGGACAAGTGGCTGAAGGAGGCCAAGGACTTCTTCAACCCGATCATCCGTGACCTGTGGAACCCGGACCGGATGAAGGACGCGGACGGCAACGACCGCAAGGTCGACGACTCGGACATCGACGACAAGCCCAGCGGCGGCAGCGACGGCACCGGTGAGGACGAGGGCGTCACCGACCCGACCCCGAAGGCGGTCAAGGCCGCCGCCGTCAAGACGCCGTACACCAAGGACAAGCTGCCCGTCGGCAAGGTCTTCATGGACACCCCGAAGGGCGCGATGGTCTGCTCCGGGTCGGTCCTGAAGGACCCGCGCCACCCCGGCAAGTCCAACCTGGTCGCCACCGCAGGCCACTGTGTGCACGGCGGCGCGGGCAAGGGCTGGTACCGCAATGTGGTCTTCGTGCCGGACTACAACCCCAAGGGCCTGTCGAACCAGCAGCTGGCGAACGCCTCCAAGGGTGACGTGGCCCCCGACGGCATCTGGTGGGCCAAGCGCGCCCGTACGACCAAGCACTGGATCGACAACGGCGCCGAGCGCGGCGGCAAGGGCGCCCAGCAGGACTTCGCGGTGCTACAGGTGCAGCCCGAGGACAAGAGCAGCAGCGCCTCGCTGGAGGAGAAGGCGGGCGGCGCCGTCCAGGCCGCGTTCAGCACTCCGCGGGTCAAGTCGATCAAGAGCCTCGGCGCTGTGGGTTACCCGGCGGCACCGCCCTTCGACGGGGCCAGGATGTACCGCTGCTCCGACAAGCCGAGCCGTCTCACCATCGACCCGCGACAGCCCACCATGTACCGGATCGGCTGCACCATGACGGCCGGATCGTCCGGCGGCCCCTGGCTCGACGCCTCGGGCACCCGACTGCTCTCGGTGACCTCCATCGGCCCGATCACCGCCGACTGGCTGGCCGGCGCCCGCCTCGGCAAGGAGGCCAAGGCCGTCTTCGACGCGATCAGCAGGGAGAGCTGACCGCCGATGCGGCCTGAACACCGTGCGCATGACGCGCGCTTCCCGTTCGACACGGCAAAGGGACCTCGAACCATGTCACTTATACGCAGCGCCGGACGCGGGCGTCCGGTCCTGGTCACAGCGGCGCTCGCCGCGACGCTGGCGCTCACCGCCACCGCCTGCACGGGCGACGACTCCGGCAAGAAGAACGACGCCAAGCCCGCCGCCTCGGAAGGCGCGCAGGACTCCGGCGGCGGCAAGGACCAGATCGGCATCCCCGACAAGCTGCCGAAGGACCTCCCCACCTCGCTCCAGGACCTCGACAAGTGGAAGAACGGCGCCTGGAAGAACTGGGACAAGGACCAGTGGGTGCGTGAGGCCAAGGACTTCGTCAACCCCTACATCAAGGGCCACTGGAACCTGGGGCGGATGAAGAAGGCCGAGGACAACCAGAAGAAGGTCCCCAAGAACGTCAAGAGCACCTCGGGCGCCGCCAACACCGCGGAGCCGCGCCCGGTCAAGGCGCGGTCCGTGAAGACGCCGTACACCCGGAACGCGGCTCCGGCCGGCAAGGTCTTCATGGACACCCCGGAGGGCCCGATGGTCTGCTCCGGCACGGTCGTCAAGGACCCGCGCCACCCGGGCAAGTCCAACCTGGTCGCCACCGCGGGCCACTGCGTCCACTCCGGCAGGAGCGGCGGCTGGCTGCGGAACATCACCTTCATCCCGGCCTTCAACGACAAGGGCCGCTCCATGCCGGCGGTCAACAGCTCCCCGCCGCAGGAGGTCGCTCCGTACGGCGAGTGGTGGGTGAAGTGGGCCCAGACCACCAACTACTGGATCCAGAAGGGCGCCAAGTCCGGGGGCGGCGGCTCCCAGCAGGACTTCGCGGTGCTGCGCGTCGAGCCGGTGAACAAGTCCGGCAAGTCGCTGGAGGAGACCGTCGGCAACGCCATCAAGGTCAACTTCAAGGCGCCCTCGTCGTCCCGGATCCGCGGCGTCAGCAGCTACGGCTACCCGGCCGCGCCGCCCTTCGACGGTGCCAGGATGTACTCGTGCACCGACCGCCCCGGCGCGCTGACGATCGACCCGTCGCAGCCCGCGCTGTACCGCATCGGCTGCACCATGACGGGCGGTTCCTCGGGGGGCGCCTGGCTGATCAAGGGCGCCGGCGGCAAGCCCGAGCTGATCTCCGTCAACTCGATCGGCCCGCAGCCGGCCACCTGGCTCGCGGGACCGCAGCTGGGCTCGACGGCCAAGCAGGTCTTCAACGCCGCCAGCCGCAAGGGCTGACCGGCACGCCGCATCCGCGCTGAACAACTGAACAAGCCGAAAGCTGCACAAATTGAAGAGCTGAAGAGCTGAAGAGCTGAACAAGGGTCCGCCCCCTCCCGGTCTCCGGGAGGGGGCGGACCCTTGTCTGTGCTGTTGTACGCGGCCTTTCCGGCTGCCCTGCTGCCCTTGTCTGTCGGGCGGCCGGGCTACGGCCGGGCGGCCAGCGGCTGGAACGCGCGCAGCTCCGCGGCGAGCTCCTCGTGCACCCGTGCCTTGAGCAGCGTGCCCTGTTCGAGATGCTCCTCGGAGAGCACCTCGCCCTGGGTGTGCACCCGGGAGACCAGCTTGCCCTCGGTGTAGGGCAGCAGCACCTCCAGCTCGACGGAGGGGCGCGGCAGCTCGTTGTCGATCAGCTCTCGCAGCTGGTCGACACCCTGGCCGGTGCGGGCGGAGACGACCAGTGCGTGCTTCTCGGCCCGCAGGAGCCGCTGCAGTACGAGCGGATCGGCGGCGTCCGCCTTGTTGACCACCACGATCTCGGGCACGTCGGCCGCGCCCACCTCGCGGATGACCTCGCGCACTGCGGCGAGCTGCTCCTCAGGTGCGGGATGCGCACCGTCCACCACGTGCAGGATCAGGTCGGCGTCACCGACCTCCTCCATGGTGGAGCGGAACGCCTCCACGAGGTGGTGCGGAAGGTGCCGGACGAAGCCGACGGTGTCGGCCAGCGTGTAGCCCCTGCCGCTCGGTGTCTCGGCCTTGCGCACGGTCGGGTCCAGGGTGGCGAACAGCGCGTTCTCCACCAGCACGCCCGCGCCCGTGAGCCGGTTGAGGAGCGAGGACTTGCCCGCGTTGGTGTAGCCGGCGATGGCGACCGAGGGCACCTTGTTGCGCCTGCGGTCCTGCCGCTGCACCTCACGGCCGGTCTTCATCTCCGCGATCTCCCGGCGCATCTTCGCCATCTTCTCGCGAATCCGCCGCCGGTCGGTCTCGATCTTGGTCTCACCGGGACCACGCGTGGCCATGCCGCCACCGGCCGAACCGGAGCCACCGCCACCCATCTGCCGGGAGAGCGACTGACCCCAGCCACGCAGCCTGGGGAGCATGTAGTTCATCTGCGCCAGCGCGACCTGCGCCTTGCCCTCACGGGACTTGGCGTGCTGCGCGAAGATGTCGAGGATCAGGGCCGTGCGGTCGACGACCTTGACCTTGACGACGTCCTCGAGGTGGATGAGCTGGCCAGGGGTCAGCTCACCGTCGCACACCACGGTGTCGGCGCCGGTCTCCAGGACGATGTCCCGCAGCTCGGCGGCCTTGCCGGAGCCGATGTACGTGGCCGCGTCGGGCTTGTCCCGGCGCTGGATGACGCCGTCGAGCACCAGGGCTCCGGCCGTCTCGGCGAGGGCTGCCAGCTCCGCGAGGGAGTTCTCGGCGTCGTCCGCCGTGCCGGAGGTCCAGACGCCGACCAGCACGACGCGCTCGAGGCGCAGCTGCCGGTACTCAACCTCTGTGACGTCCTCCAGCTCGGTGGAGAGACCGGCCACTCGCCGCAGCGCCGCCCGGTCGGAGCGGTCGAACTGTTCACCGTCACGGTTCTCGTCGAACGTGTGACCAAGAGCGACGTCCTCTTCCATCAGGGCGCCGGCTCGGCGGTTCGTCGTGATGCGCTGGCCGTTCTGTGGAAGGGAAGAGGAGTGGGTCAAGTGGATCCTTAAGGTCGAGGAAAGGTTGTGTACCGCACAACGCCCCGGCGGCGGGGAAGATTCCCCCGGCGGGCCGGTCCGCTCAGGACCGCTCCCGTGCCGCCGCGCCACGCGGCCACAAGGATGGTCGCACGACGCAGCGACGTCGTCACCCGTATTTGCCGGGCTTCCCGGGGAGCGGCACAGGCGGGCTACGGGTGGTGGCGCAGCGAGGACTACGGGTGATCCTGCGCGACGGGCCTCGCAGAGCCCTCGCCCGTATGCCCTGTTCCGCTCCCGGCCGGGCTGTTGGCCGGCTGCCGCTGGGACCAGTCCGGATGTCCGGGCATGGGCGGGGTGGTCTTCCCGTAGAGCCACTTCTTCAGGAACGCGCTCTGGTCCTTGCCGGAGATCTCACTGGCCAGGGAGATGAAGTCGGCGGTGGTGGCGCTGGAGTCGCGGTACCGGTGCGGCCAGGCGCGCTCCAGCCGTCCGAACGCCTCCTTGCCGATCCGCTCGCGCAGCGCGTAGAGCACGACAGCGGAGCCGTTGTAGACGATGGGGCTGAACAACTGGATCTTGCCGGAGTTGCGGGGCCGAAGGAGCGCGGCCGGCGGCCCGTAGCGCTTGCGCCAGGCGTCGGACTGCTCGTACGCGGCGCGCGCCCGCTTCTCCACCGGGAAACCGCCCCGCTCCGCGCCGTACTCCCACTCGTACCAGGTCGCGTGGCTCTCGTTCAGCCACACATCGGTCCAACGGCGCGGGGAGACGCTGTCGCCGTACCACTGGTGCGCCAACTCATGCATCATCAGCGACTCTCTGTACCAGTCCGGGTACTTTCGGGAGGCGAGCAGTTCGCTCTCGAAGAGGGAGAGCGTCTGCGTCTCCAGCTCGAAGCCGGTGTGCGCCGCGGCGGCCAGCAGCCCGTAGGTCTCGAACGGGTACGCTCCCGCACGCCGCTCCATCCAGGCGATCTGCCGGGATGTCTCGTTCAGCGCCGGTTCCAGCACCTCGCGCTGCTTGGTGGGCACGACGTGGCGCAGCGGCAGCCCGTGCGGGCCTGTCGAGCGCACAACAGTGGAACGGCCGATCGACACCTGTGCCAGTTCGGTGGCCATCGGGTGGCCCATCCGGTACGTCCAGACGGTGTCCGTCCCCGCGCGGGACCGCCCGGCCGGCAGTCCGCCCGCCACGGCGGTCAGCCCACGCGGCGCCCGCACCCGGAAGGTGAACATGGCCTTGTCCTCCGGGTGGTCGTTGCCGGGGAACACCCGGTGCGCGGCGTCGGCCTGGTTGGCCATGGCCAGACCGTCATCGGTGCGCACCCAGCCGCCGTTCTTGATGGTGGGGTCACTGGTGTGCCGGACCTCGATGTGCAGCCAGGCACCGCGCCGCAGCTGTGCCCGCGGGGTGACCACCAGGTCCTCTCCCACCCTGACGTGCTCGGCAGACTGCCCGTTGACCTCGACCGAGCGGACGTCACCGCCCGCGAAGTCCAGATTGAACCGGTCCAGGGGTCCGGCGGTGACGCGCGCGTCGATGACGGTCCGGGCGGTGAGCGGCTTGCTGTTGTCACCGCTGTAGTCGAAGGAGATGTCGTACGCACTGACGTCGTAGCCGGGGTTGCCCAGATGCGGGAAGAGATGGTCGCCGATACCGGCGGCCTTCGGTGCGGGGAGCGCGGCGCCGAGCAGGGCGAGGGTTGTGGCGGTGACCGTGCCGGCGACCGCGCCGCGTCGTCCGGCGGGTGAGCGGGTGAAGGCTGCGAGGGCTGAGAAGGCCATGGATCATCGCTACCAGCGGCTGCTGCCGGTGCCGACGCCGTCCGGGCTCGTCCACCCGAAAGGGGACGTACCGCGCCTCCGCCCGTACGTCCGGTGCCCGTACGGTTCGATGCCTGTACGGTCCGATGCTCG
The DNA here is from genome assembly GCF_050936705.1 of Streptomyces sp. CA-250714. Taxonomy (NCBI): domain Bacteria; kingdom Bacillati; phylum Actinomycetota; class Actinomycetes; order Kitasatosporales; family Streptomycetaceae; genus Streptomyces; species Streptomyces sp. CA-250714. Next base: position 2,164,053 of record NZ_JBNJMI010000001.1, read on the forward strand.
TAAGGCCCGATGCCCCGCCGAGCGGACAGCCTGCGCGAAGCTGTCAGTTCGCGTGCGACAGCCCGTCAGTTCGCGGCGGCCTGGCGGACGGCGCGGGTGACGTCGTAGACCCCCGGCACCCGCCGCATGGCGCGCATCAGTGCGGGCAGCCCTGCCGCGTCGGGGAGTTGGAGAGTGTAGGTGTGCCGCACACGCTGTTCGCGTGGAGGTTCGACGTCGGCCGATACGACGGCCGCGCCCTGGGCGGCGATGGTCTCGGTGAGGTCGGCGAGCAGATGCGGCCGCCCGAACGCCTCGGCCCGGAGGGTGACCCTGCATCCGGCGTCGCTCTGCTCCCAGCGCACCGGCAGGGTGAGGCGCCCGTCGGAGGCCATCCGGGCCACCGACCGGCAACTGTCGCGGTGCACTGTGACGGCACCGCCCCGCACCGGGAACCCGGTGACCGCGTCAGTCGGTACGGGCGTGCAGCAGCGGGCGAGCCGAACGGGCGTGCCGGGGTGGCCGGGCACCACAGGGATGTTCTCCCCGTACTCCGCGTGCTCCGCCTGCTGCTCCTCCTCAAGGCCCGGGAGGCGGTCGCTCTCGGCTGGGGTGCGCTCGTTCCTGGGGTCGTCGGTTTCGCGCCGGCTGTGCGCGGCGAGCCACTCGCGGATGGCCAGCCGCGCGGACGGGGTGCGGACGTGGTCGAGCCACTCAGGGGACGGCCCCGAGGGGCTGCCGTGGCTGGACTCCAGGAAGAGCTGGAGCGCGTCCCCGTCCCGCAGCACCGTGGTGAGCGCCGCCAGCCGGCCGTTGACGCGGGCCCCGATGCACCGGTGAGCCGCCTCCCCCAGCCGGGCGTACGCGGCGTCCACACAGGTCGCGCCGGCAGGCAGCGGCAGCGCGCCGCCGCCGGGGCCCTCCGCTCCCGGGACGGCGCAGTAGACGGTGATTTCCAGGTCCTGCGCCAGTTCGTCGCGCAGCTCCTGCCAGAAGGTGTTCGGGTCGGGCGCGTGGCTCTGCCACTCCAGCAGACGGGAGAGCCAGCCGGGACGGGTCGGGTCGGTCCGTTCCCCGGCTCCGTCAGCGGTGGCCGCGCCTCCGTCCGCGTCGGCAGCCGGCTCCGCCGCAGCGTGCGGGTCGCCGAGGGCGATGACACCGGTCTCGGCCACCTGGTGCATCCGGCGGGTGCGTACGAGCACCTCGGCGACCCTGCCCTGCTCGTCGGCGATCGCGGTGTGCAGCGACTGGTAGAGGTTGAACTTGGGGACGGCGATGAAGTCCTTGAACTCGGAGACCAGGGGAGCGAAACAGGTGTGCAACTCCCCCAGCACCGCATAGCAGTCCGCGTCCTCGTCCACGAGGACCAGCAGTCGCGCGAAGTCGCAGTCGCCCAACTGGCCGCGCTTGAGCCGCAGCCGGTGCACGGAAACCGTGTGCCGTGGACGGATGAGCACCTGCGCGGTGATCCCGGCCTCGCGCAGTGTGCGGCGCACCTGCGCGGCGAAACCCGTCAGCGGGTCGGGATGCGAGTTGTGCTCGCGGATCAACTCGCGTGTCCTGGTGTGCTCTTCGGGGTGGAGGATCGCGAAGACCAGGTCCTCCAGTTCGCTCTTGAGCGCCTGGATGCCGAGCCGTTCGGCGAGCGGGATCAGCACGTCCCGGGTCACCTTGGCGATGCGGACCTGTTTCTCACGCCGCATCACGCCCAGGGTGCGCATGTTGTGCAGCCGGTCGGCGAGTTTGATCGACATGACCCGTACGTCGTTGCCCGTGGCGACGAGCATCTTGCGGAACGTCTCCGGCTCGGCTGCCGAACCGTAGTCGACCTTCTCCAGCTTGGTGACACCGTCGACGAGATAGCAGACCTGGTCCCCGAATTCGCGCCGTACCTGTTCGAGCGTCACCGCGGTGTCCTCGACAGTGTCGTGCAGCAAGGAGGCGGTCAACGTGGTTGTCTCAGCGCCGAGCTGGGCCAGCAGCAGGGTGACCGCGAGGGGGTGGGTGATGTAGGGCTCACCGCTCTTGCGCATCTGTCCCCGGTGCGAGGACTCGGCCAGCATGTAGGCCTTGCGCAGCGGTCGCAGATCGGCCCCCGGGTGGTGCGCCCTGTGCACCTTCGCGACGTGCTCGATGGCGTCCGGCAGGGAGTCCCGTGGCGTGGCGCCCAGCAGTGCCACTCTGCTGAGTTTCCGCAGACTGCGCACCGCGCTCATGGGCACCTCCCGCTCCTGCGCACCCCGGGCCGGGGGTGCGATGCTACCGACCCCATCATGTGCCGCCGACCGGCTCCTGTCCGGCGTGAGGCGGATCACCCCATCGTGCGACGGCGGGTCAGCGGCGCGTCACAGGAGCGGCGATGCCGGGGCGCTCAGGGAAGCAGACCCGGTTCGATGTTGCCTTCGGCGACGATCTCGGCCGGGCCGGTCATCTCGATCTCGCCGTCGGCCCGCTCGGTGATCTCCAGCCGGCCACCGGGCACGTCCACGGTGTAGGTCACCGGGGTGCCGTCCCTGCGCGGGTCGGCGCCGTCCCTGCGCGCTGCCGCGACCATCACGGCGCAGGCGCCGGTGCCGCAGGAGCGGGTCTCTCCAGCGCCCCGTTCGTGCACGCGCAGCGCGACATGCCGGGGCCCCCGGGACACGACGAACTCCACATTGACGCCGTCCGGGTAGGCGGCGGCAGGCCGCACCTCGGGCGGGTCCAGCAGCCGGCCGGCGTCCGCCAGGTCCGAGACGAACGCGACGGCGTGCGGATTGCCCATGCCGACCTTGCGCACCGGCCAGGTGTGCCCCTCGACGCTGACGGTGATCCTGTCCCCGGTCCCGTCCGTCGGGTGGTCCGGCTCCGTCAGCTGGGCCGTGCCCATGGCGATGGCGATGTCACCGCCGTTCTTGGCGATGTGGACCTTGCGCACGCCCGCCCGGGTCGCGATGGCGAGGTCGCCGGGAGCGGCCAGCCCCGCACGCTCCAGATAGCGTGCGAAGACCCGGGCCCCGTTGCCGCACATCTCGGCGACGGAGCCGTCGCTGTTGCGGTAGTCCATGAACCACTCCGCCTCGGCGGCCATGGGCTTCGCCTCAGGGTGCGCAGCCGAGCGGACGACGCGGAGCACACCGTCACCGCCGATGCCCGCCCTCCGGTCGCACAGCCGGGCCACTGCCTGCGGCGACAGGTCGAGCAGCCCGTCCGGGTCCGGAATGATCACGAAGTCGTTCTCTGTGCCGTGGCCCTTGAGGAACGGCACGCCTGATGCGCTGGTCACGCTGTCGATCGTACGGGAGATCATGCGCGCCCCCAGGTGCGGGCAGTACGCGGGTACTGGTACAGGCAGCCGACTGGTCAGCGCAGCCTGGCGACTCGCCAGACGGCCAGCACGACGGCGGTGCAGACCACGACGGCGTAGATCAGGACCACACGCCAGTCCGGACGTCCGCCGGACCCGCGTGCCGGGAGCCCCGGCCAGGTGTGCCCCACCCTGCGGGCTGCCATCACACCCCACCCCGCCGCGCAACCGCACAGCAGCAGTCCGAGCATCGAAACCACAGCTCCCGAGCTGCCGCCGGGCTCGAAGGCGAGCGGGAAGGCGAACATCAGCGAGCCGAGGGCGCCGAGCACCACGATGGGTGCCAGCTGCCACAGGCGCAGCTTGCGCTGCGGACGCAGCTCGTGCGGCTCCACCGGAGGACCTGGCTCCGGCTCGGGCTCCTCCGCGGCGGACTCCTCCGGCGGCTCACCGTCCGACAGCGGTTCGGGATCCGACAACGGCTCCTGGTCCGACAGCGGCTCGGCGTCCGACAAGGGCTCCCGGTCCGACAGTGGCTCGGCATCCGCAGGTGAGGAGTTGTCCCGAGGGCTGGCCTCCATTGCCACGCGCCCTCCCAACTCCGCTTCACGGCACCCAACGATGGTCGATGATGGCACGCCGGGGGTAACGGGACGGTTGCGCAGGGCTTCCCGATGCCATCACGTGATCAGGCTGTAACCGCTTTCGTGAGCAACGCCAGCGCAGCACCAGGCAGTTCCCGCCTGTCCGCCGACGCCCCACTGAGCCAGTTCACCCGTGGGTCCCGGCGAAACCAGGAATCCTGACGGCGCGCGAAACGCTTGGTAGCGCGGATCGTCTCCGCGCGCGCCTCCTCGAGCGTGCACTCCCCCGCCAGCGCCGCGAGCACCTGCTGGTACCCGAGGGCGCGCGAAGCCGTGCGCCCCTCCCGCAGCCCGTGCCGCTCCAGCTCGCGTACCTCGTCCACCAGCCCGGCCTCCCACATCCGGTCCACCCGGCGGGCGATCCGGTCGTCCAGTTCGGGCCTGGCCACGTCCACACCGATCTGCACGGTGTCGTAGACGGCCTCGTGGCCGGGCAGATTCGCCGTGAAGGGCCGCCCGGTGATCTCGATGACCTCCAGGGCGCGCACGATGCGGCGTCCGTTGCTGGGCAGGATGGCGCGGGCGGCCTCCGGATCGGCCGTCGCCAGCCGTGCGTGCAGAACGCCCGGACCGTGCTCGGCCAGCTCCGCCTCCAGCCGGGCGCGCACCTGCGGGTCGGTGCCGGGGAACTCCATGGCGTCCAGTGCCCCGCGCACATACAGTCCGGAGCCGCCGACCAGCACGGGTATGCGCCCCTGGGCACGCAGCCGGTCGATCTCGGCCCGGGCCAGCCGCTGGTACTCCGCGACGCTCGCGGCAGCGGTGACGTCCCAGATGTCGAGCAAGTGGTGCGGTACGCCCTGCCGCTCCTCGACGGTCAGCTTGGCGGTGCCGATGTCCATGCCGCGGTAGAGCTGCATCGAGTCGGCGTTGATCACCTCGCCGCCGAGCTCGCGGGCGAGAAAGACTCCGAGGTCGGATTTGCCGGCCGCTGTGGGGCCCACGACGGCGACGACCGGTACGGAGAGCGGGGAGTCCGACGAGGCGGGCGAGGGGGCGGCTGCGGCATTCACGGGTCAAGTCTCGCAAACCCGCCTGTGGCTTCTCGAACGAGCGACGTGACGGGACGCTCGCGGGGTCGTTGCCCGTTGCGAGGTTCCGACAGCCGGTTTCCGCACCGGTGCCCCGGGGCGGCGCAATGGGACGCTCCGCAAGGCGCGGGATTTCGCCCACACGAGTAGGATCTGGAGTAGATATGGGCGTTTTTGCGAAGCTTCTCCGTCGTTCGTCCAGCAAGTCAACACAGGACAGCCGTGACGCCACCCCCGTGGAGGAAACCGGAGCGCAGGAAGCCGGAGCGGAGGAGCGCGCCGCCGGGCAGGGCGACGGGTCCGTACAGCCGGGGCCGGATGCCGGAACGCCGGGTCAGGGCGAAGCGCAGAGCCCGGACGGCGATTCTTCCAGGGAGAGCCCGTCGGCCGCCGAGGCCGAAGCCACGGCACCCGCGAGCGATGCGGCCGGTACCGACGAGGCCGCACCGGCGGCCGACGCAACAGAGGCGGCCGACGCGGGCGGTGCCGGTACTGTCGAGGCGAACGTCGGCATTCCCAAGCAGCCGTCGGCCGACCAGGCCGCCGACAGCGAGACGGGCGAGAACGCCCGCAAATAGGCCGCGCGGCCAGGCCCGCACGGCATGGCAGAAAGGGGACCGCGATGGGCTTCATGGACAAGATCAAAGGCATGCTCGGCCAGCACGGCGACAAGGTCCAGCAGGGCGTGGACAAGGCCGCGAAGCTTGCGGATTCCAAGACCAAGGGCAAGTACAGCGACAAGATCAACACCGGTGCCCAGAAGGCCAAGGACGCGACGCGGCGGCTCGGCGACGAAGGCCGCGGTGAAGGCGGCTCGGGCAGCGGTCAGACCGGCTCCGGACCCAGCGGGGGCGGCAGCGGCTCCGGCCCGACGGGCGGCGGAGGCGGTACCTCCGGGTCCTGAGCCCGCACAGCCGGCGCCCGCCAGGAGCGGATCTCCGGCACAGCGGGCTTCCGGCAGATCGTCGGCGCTCAGCGGGGGTGTCCGGTGCGCATCGGCACCGCACCCCCGCTGCCTTGTGCGTACGCCCGTGACGGCGTACACGGGTGGCGGCACACACCGGTGGCGGCGTGCGCCCTGACGTGAGTGCGCCGGTGAGTACGCCCCGTTACGACCAGTTCGCGACCATGTAGCCGACGCCGTAGGGCGCCTCGTCGTACAGCAGCCGTCCGGCCAGATCGGCACCCTGCGCGGCGCCCGCGAGGGTCTGCCAGGAAGAGCGGCCGGCGGCCTTCAGCTCGTACGCGAGCTCCTCGTCCAGCGCGAGCAGTGCGGCAGTGTCGGCGTCACCCAGCGCACGGGCCGCCTCCGCGTCGAAGGCGGCGGCCCGCTCGTCGAAGTAGCCGGGTGCCTTGAGCGTGCGGCAGTTGCTGCCGTCGCCCATCACCAGCAGCGCCACCCGGTCCGCCTGCGCCGCCAGCTCGCGGCCCGTCTCCGCACAGCGGGCCCGCGCGAGCGGTTCTCCGATGCCCAGCCCTTCGACCGGGCAGCAGGTCCAGTCGGTGCGCTCCAGCAGCCACGCGCCGACAGCGAGCGACGGGGGCAGCTCGCGCCGGGCGGGCTCGCCCTTGCCGAGGCTCACTTCGAGGGGGACGCCGAATCCGGCGAACGACCCGCGCGCGCCCTGCGGATGCGGACCGCGGCCGGACGGTTCGGCGGGGCCGAGCACATACAGCTGGTCGGGGCGGGCCGCTGCCAGTACGCCGAGGGCGTCGTAGCAGGCGGCACGCGCCGCGTCCATCTCGGGAGCGGCGCCGCCCGCGACCTCGGGCACGAGCAGCGGGGGGCAGGGGCATACGGCTGCGGCGACAAGCATGGCGCGCAGCTTAAGTGCCGTACGAACCACTTCCCACCCTGCCCGCGCCGTGACTCACCCGAGCGTGCGAGATCGGCTGAAACAGGTGACACGGTTGTGGCCGACGATCTACGCCCTGCCGGTCGGCCCGTGCATCAGCCCAGGCCGCAGCCGCCGGTGGCGGCGGGCAGCGGGTCCGGGGCGCCGACAGAGGGCAGGCCGAGCATGACGCCCTTGCCCTGCTGCTGCTCCTCGGGCGCCGTGGTGCGGCGCTCCCAGGCGTCGCCTGCGCGGGTGCGGCGTACGGCCTTGGCGGGGCCCTCGGCGAGCAGGTGGTGCGGCGCCGCGTAGGTGATGTCGACGGTCACGACGTCGCCGGGGCGCACAGGCTGCTCGGGCCGGGTGAAGTGCACCAGTCGGTTGTCGGGGGCGCGGCCGGACAGCCGGTGGGTGGCGTCGTCCTTGCGGCCCTCGCCCTCGGCGACCATCAGCTCCAGCGTGCGGCCGACCTGCTTCTTGTTCTCCTCCCAGGAGATCTCCTCCTGGAGGGCGACCAGTCGCTCGTAGCGCTCCTGGACGACCTCCTTGGGGATCTGTCCTGGCATCTCGGCGGCAGGCGTACCGGGGCGCTTGCTGTACTGGAAGGTGAACGCCTGGGCGAACCGGGCCTCGCGCACCACGTGCAGCGTCTCGGCGAAGTCCTCCTCGGTCTCGCCGGGGAAGCCGACGATGATGTCGGTCGAGAGCGCGGCCTCGGGGATGGCGGCGCGGACCTTCTCGATGATGCCGAGGAAGCGCTCCTGCCGGTAGGAGCGGCGCATCGCCTTGAGGATGCGCGAGGAGCCGGACTGGAGCGGCATGTGCAGCTGCGGCATCACGTTGGGCGTCTCGGCCATGGCGGCGATCACGTCGTCGGTGAAGTCGCGGGGGTGCGGCGAGGTGAACCGGACGCGCTCCAGTCCTTCGATGCGGCCGCAGGCGCGCAGCAGCTTGCTGAAGGCCTCGCGGTCGCCGATGTCGGAGCCGTAGGCGTTGACGTTCTGACCGAGCAGGGTGATCTCGCTGACGCCCTCGTCGACCAGCGCCTCGATCTCGGCGAGGATGTCGCCGGGCCGGCGGTCCTTCTCCTTGCCGCGCAGCTGCGGGACGATGCAGAAGGTGCAGGTGTTGTTGCAGCCAACGGAGACCGAGACCCAGGCCGCGTAGGCGCTCTCGCGGCGGGTGGGCAGGGTCGAGGGGAACGCCTCCAGCGACTCGGCGATCTCGACCTGCGCCTCGTTCTGAAGGCGGGCGCGTTCCAGCAGGACGGGCAGCTTGCCGACGTTGTGGGTGCCGAAGACGACGTCGACCCAGGGCGCCTTCTTGACGATGGTGTCCCGGTCCTTCTGGGCCAGACAGCCGCCGACCGCGATCTGCATGCCGGGGCGTGCGGCCTTCTTGGGCGCGAGCTGGCCGAGGTTGCCGTAGAGCCGGTTGTCGGCGTTCTCGCGTACGGCACAGGTGTTGAAGACGACGACGTCAGCGGCGTCGGCGCCCTGGGGCGCGCGGACGTAGCCGGCGTCCTCCAACAGGCCCGCCATCCGCTCGGAGTCATGGACGTTCATCTGGCACCCGAAGGTGCGCACCTCGTACGTCCCCTTGACGTCCACTGTCTGACTCCGGTCACTGCTGCTCATGCGACAAGGGTAGGCGTTCTCGCGGGTGGCCCGGCCGTCCGGGCGGGTGCCCCGCACCGCTACCGGGGCACTGTGACACACGTCACTCGGCGGGGAGTTCACCGGGGAGCCGCAGCGTCGCCCATACCGCGTTGCCGTCGGTGATTGAGGAGGGCCGCACCCCCCAGTCGGCGGCGAGCGCGGCCACGATGCACAGGCCCCGGCCGCTCTCGTCGGCGTCCTCGCTGTCCTTCAGCTGCGGCCTGTCGTCACCTTCCGCGTGGTCGTGCACCTCGATGCGCAGCAGTGCGGCAGTGGGGGTCTCCCGGGCGGCGAGGGAGGCGCGGCAGACGAGCTCGGCGTCGGGCAGACAGCGGGTGTGCACGACGGCGTTGGTGGTCAGCTCGGAGAGCAGCAGTACGGCGTCGTCCACCGCCTCTGCGGATATCTCCGGGTCCTGCCGTTCCTTCAGCCACGCGGTGAGGGCGACACGCGCCCGGGCGATGTACTGCTCCCGTGCTGGAAAGCGCAGCTGCCAGGTGGGGTCTTCCGCGTGTCCGGACGGCACTGCCGGGTGCGGGGCACCGTCGGACGCCGGAGACGCAGACGCTGTCGTGGAGGCTGCTGCGGGATCCCTGCGAGCGGGGGCGGCGTACACGTGGAGGCGCCTTCCGTCGAGCTGGTCCCGGCCCTGGAAGAGCCGTGACGCGCGTGGTCTGACCGTCACTATGGCCCCACGCACTTCCACTCAGCAAGCGACAGTGTGAAATTTGCAGTTCGCGAATCGGCGCGTTCGCACGGGGACTGCCGCTCCTGGTGAGGGCTTCGGGTGACGCCCACCACTCCCCTCGTGGCCGCGGTGCTGGCAGTATCGCCTGTCATGGCCAGCCTGCGTCCGCGAACGGTGTCCCGTCCGATGCGCCGCCCGGACGGATTCAGCACCGGTCGGCGACGCCTCCTGTGGGCGGCTACCGCGGTGCTCGTGGTGTGCGGGTTGCTGGTGTGGTGGCTGCGGCCATCCCCTTCCTCTTCGCCCAGTGGAAAGATCACCTTCGCCACCGGTGTGCGCACCGGGGTGTACGAGCGGTACGGCACGCTGTTCAAGCAGCGGCTGGGCCGGGATCTGCCGCAGGTCGATCTCACGCTCCAGCACAGCCAGGGTTCGGTGCAGAACGTGTCGCGGATCGTCTCCGGGCAGGCGGATTTCACCATCACCGCCTCCGACGCGCTCGCCGCCTACCAGGAGAAGGGCGGAAAGGGCGCCTCCCACATCCGGGCGTGCGCGCGGCTGTACGACGACTACATGCACCTGGTCGTGCCCAGGGACTCGCCCGTCGACAGCGCCAAGGACCTCAAAGGGCTGCGTGTGGGGGTCGGTGAGAAGCGCTCCGGGGTCGCTCTGGTGACCAAGAGGCTGCTGAAGGCCGCGGGGCTGGACATGGACCACGATGTGCGCCCGGTGCGCAAGGGCATCGACACGATGCCCAAGCTGCTGTCCAAGGGCAAGCTGGATGCGTTCTTCTGGTCGGGCGGACTGCCGACAGGTGCCATCGAGCGGCTGGCGGAACGGACGGACATCCGTCTGGTGCCACTCGGCGATCTGCTGCCCCGGCTGCACGAACAGCGCCCCGAAATGCGCTACTACCGCGCGGCCGTGATGGCACCCGACGCCTATCCCACCGTGCAGCGCGGCCGGTCCGTAAAGACCGTGGCCATTGCCAACATTCTGGTGACCATGGACCGCACGGACGCCGAACTGACGGAGGGCATCACCCGCTCCGTCATCAAGAGCAGGGACCAGATCGGGCGTGAGGTGCACGCCGCCCAGAAGGTCGACCTGCGCACCGCCATCTACACAGACCCGGTGCCGCTGCACGAGGGAGCACGCCGCTACTACCGCTCGGCCAAGCCCTGACGGGATCATCGTCCTGACGGAAATCATCGTCCTGACCGGAACGTCGCTGCCGACGCCAGGCCCCGACCCCACCAAGGAGCCGATCGATGCATGACGACCGCCGCACCGTCGAGGACCGGCTGCGCCGGGTGCTGGAGGAGCGCGTACGGCCCGCTGTCCACACCTCCGCGCTGCCGCTGACCGTGGAGCGCTGGGAGGCGCCGGGAGAGCCCGTACCGGTCGTGGAGGGCATCTCGGCGCCCTACCGGCCGGCCGCCGTGGGAGAGGCCTGGGGGCCGGCCTGGGGCACCACCTGGTTCCGGGTGACCGGACAGGTGCCGCACGCGTGGGCCGGCCGGACCGTGGAGGCCGTGCTGGACCTCGGCTTCGAGCGGGACATGCCGGGCTTCCAGTGCGAGGGGCTGGTCTACCGCGCGGACGGCGAGGCGGTCAAAGGGCTGCACCCGCGCAACTCCTGGGTGCGGCTGGCGGATCCGGCCGCCGGCGGGGAGGAGATCGAGCTGTTCGTGGAGGCGGCCTCGAACCCGGTCGTCAACACGCCGCAGACGCCGACCTATCAGGGTGATGTGCTCACCGCCGACAGTGCGCCGCTCTACCGGCTGGCGCGGATGGATCTCGCGGTCTTCGAACCGCAGGTGTGGGAGCTGGCGCTGGATCTCGAGGTGGCGGGCTCGCTGATGCGTGAGCTACCGCTGGAGGACGCCCGCCGGTGGGAGCTGCTGCGCGCCTTGGAGCGGGCGCTGGACGCCCTGGACCTGGCCGACGTTCCCGGCAGCGCCGGTCGGGCCCGGGAGCGGCTCACAGCAGCGCTGACGGCCCCCGCACGGGCCTCCGCGCACCGGATCAGCGCGGTGGGGCACGCGCACATCGACTCGGCGTGGCTGTGGCCGCTGCGCGAGACGGTGCGGAAGGTGGCGCGTACGGCGTCCAACATGGTGGCGCTGATGGACGACCGTCCGGAGTTCGTCTTCGCCATGTCGCAGGCCCAGCAGTTCGCCTGGATCAAGGAACACCGGCCCGAGGTGTACGCCAGGGTCAAGGAGAAGGTCGCCGAGGGCCGGTTCGTTCCTGTGGGCGGCATGTGGGTGGAGTCGGACACCAACATGGTGGGCGGCGAAGCCATGGCGCGTCAGCTCGGGTACGGCAAGAAGTTCTTCCTGGAGGAGTTCGGGATCGAGACGCAGGAGGTGTGGCTACCCGACTCCTTCGGCTACACGGCGGCCCTGCCGCAGCTGGTGAAGCTGTCCGGCTCCAGGTGGTTCCTGACCCAGAAGATCTCCTGGAGCAGCACCAACCCCTTTCCGCACCACACCTTCTGGTGGGAGGGCATCGACGGCACCAGGGTCTTCACCCACTTCCCGCCGGTCGACACCTACAACTCGACGCTCAGCGGCGAGGAGCTGGCCCACGCGGCGCGCAACTTCCGTGAGAAGGGCGCCGCTTCCCGCTCGCTCGTCCCGTTCGGCTACGGCGACGGCGGGGGCGGCGCGACCCGCGAGATGCTGGCCCGCGCGGCGCGGCTGCGCGATCTGGACGGTTCGCCGCGGGTGACCGTCGAGAAGCCCGCGGCGTTCTTCGAGAAGGCGCAGCAGGAGTATCCGGGCGCACCGGTGTGGCAGGGCGAGCTGTATCTGGAGCTGCACCGGGGGACGTACACCTCGCAGGCCAAGACCAAGCAGGGCAACCGGCGTTCGGAGTCACTGCTGCGCGAGGCCGAACTGTGGGCGGCGACCGCGGCTGTGCGCAGCAGCGGTTATGCGTATCCGTACGAGCGGCTGGAGCGTCTGTGGAAGACGGTGCTGCTGCACCAGTTCCACGACATCCTGCCGGGCTCCTCCATCGCCTGGGTGCACCGGGAAGCCCGCGAGACGTACGCGCGCGTGGCCGAGGAGTTGACGGGGATCGTCGACGGGGCGCAGCGGGCCCTCGCCGGGCGCGGGGAGCGTGAGCTGGTCTTCAACGGCTCCCCGCACTTCCGCCGCGGCATCCCCGCGGGCGGCGCGCGGACTGCCGGCGGTCACGGACCGCACGGGCCCGCACAGGGCGAAGGAGCCGTCACCGTGGCCGAGCGGGCGCGCGGCGGCTGGACGCTGGACAACGGGCTGTTGCGCGTGGAGGTGGACGACCGGGGTCTGGTCGTCTCCGCGTACGACCAGCGCGCCGGGCGGGAGGCGGTGGCACCGGGGCAGGCGGCCAACCTCCTCCAGTTGCACCCCGACCTGCCCAACCACTGGGACGCCTGGGATGTCGACTCGTTCTACCGGCACACGGCCACCGATCTGACGCACGCCGACGAGCTGACCGTCGCCGAGGCCGACGGAAACAGTGCCACTGTCCGCGCGACCCGGTCCTTCGGCCGGTCGACCGTGGTGCAGACGGTGACCCTGTGCGCGGGCAGCGCCGCACTGCTCATGGAGGCCGAAGTCGACTGGCACGAGAGCGAGAAACTGCTCAAGGCGGCATTCCCGCTGGATGTGAAGGCCGACAGGTCCGCCGCGGAGACGCAGTTCGGGCACGTTTTCCGGCCCACTCACACCAACACCTCCTGGGAGGCGGCGAAGTTCGAGATCTGCGCGCACCGCTGGCTGCACGTGGAGGAACCGGGCTGGGGTGCCGCGCTGGTCAACGACTCGACGTACGGGCACGACGTCACACGGGACATCCGCGAGGACGGCGGCCAGACCACCACGGTCCGGCTCTCGCTGCTGCGCGCACCCCGCTACCCGGACCCGGAGACGGACCAGGGCAGGCACCGGATGCGCTACGGGCTGGTGCCGGGCGCGACCCTCCAGGACGCGGTGCGCGAGGGCCACTGGATCAACCTGCCCGAGCGGACCGTCCACGGCGACGGCGGCCCCGTCACACCACTGGTGGCGCTGGAGGGCGAGCAGGGCGACCAGATCGTCGCCGAGACGGTGAAACTGGCGGACGACCGCAGCGGCGATGTGGTCGTACGCCTCTACGAGTCGCTGGGCGGCCGGGCGAGCGCACTGCTGGCACCGGGTTTCCCCGTCACCTCGGTGACCGAGACGGATCTACTGGAGCGGCCGCTGTCCGACCCGCAGGCGCACCACACCGTGGAGGAAGCCGGTGTCAGGGTGACGCTGCGGCCCTTCCAGATCCTCACTCTGCGTCTGGGGCGTTCCGGGGAACGGTGATCAGCACCCGCAGTCCCTGCGGCTCGTTGTGTGCGAAGGACAGCCCGGCGCCGCCCCCGGCCAGCAGGGCGCGGGTGATGGACAGGCCGAGTCCCGAGCCGGAGACGTTCTGGTGGCGGCCGCTGCGCCAGAAGCGGTCGCCCACCCGCTCCAGTTCCTCGTCGGTCAGCCCGGGACCGCCGTCCGCCGTCTCGACCGTCACGCTGTCGCCCTCCGCGCGCACCGTGACGGTGACGCAGCCCTCTTCCGGGGTGAATTTCACGGCGTTGTCCACAACGGCGTCCAGCGCGCTGGAGAGCGCCACCGGGTCGGCCCACCCGGTGGCGGCCGACTGTCCGGACACCGTCAGCTCCACGCCCTTCTGCTCGGCGGTGGGCCGCCAGGCGGCGACGCGTTCGGCGGCGATCTCGGCGACGTCCGTCAGCTGGACGTGCGCGGTGTCGGAGTGTTCGGCCAGTGCCAGGTCGAGCAGGTCGTCCAGCACCCGCGCCAGGCGCTTGCCCTCGGCCCGTACGGAGGCCATCTCCTCGTTGCCGTCGGGCAGCTCCAGTGCGAGCAGTTCGATCCGCAGCAGCAGCGCGGAGAGCGGGTTGCGCAGCTGGTGCGAGGCGTCGGCGACAAATGCGCGCTGCTGCTCCAGCGCGCTCTCCACATTGCCCGCCATCTCGTTGAAGGAGTGCGCCAGTCTGCGCAGCTCGGGAGGGCCCACCGAGTCGACGACGCGGGAGGTGAGCTTGCCGGTGGCGATCTCGTGGGCGGCCCGGTCCAGGGTCCGTACGGGCTTGAGCACCCATCCGGTGAGGCGCAGCGCGGCCCCAAGGGCCAGCAGCATCGCGGCGCCCTCACCGACGGCGATGGCCAGCCATCCGCGCAGGATCCGCGACCGCATCGGCCCGGTGGGCGAGTCGGTCAGCACCACGGCGGCCACGTCACCGTCCCGGATGACGGGAGAGGCGACAGCGATCCGGCCGTCGCCCTGCCAGGGCCACACCTGGGGCGGGTCGTGGCTGCGGCGCCCGGCCAGTGCCTCGGCGAAGGCACGCGCGCCGTCCGGCCGGCCCTTCCTGCCCGCCTCCTGGCTCTCGCCCGGCACCCGCCAGCCGTCAGGAGAGGCGGCCATGGTGCGGCCGTCGCGGTAGAAGACACCCGCACGGATGCCGTAGAGATCGTGGTAGCGGTTCAGTTCGTGCTGGAGGGTGTCCCGGCGTTCGTCCGGCTGACTGGTGGAGGTGACGAACTGGGCGAGCGAGGCGAAGCGCGCGGTGTCGTCGATCCTGTCGACCACCACCCGCTGCTGCTCGGCCTGTGCCTGGCTCACCGCCAGCGGGAATCCCAGGGCGAGCAGGATCCCGGCCAGCAGGATGATCAGGAGGGGGAGGAGGCGGCTGCGCACGTCGTCGTTCCGGTCGGCCTGGCCGGTCAGTCGCCCTGGGCGGCCATGCGGTAGCCCACCCCGCGCACCGTCTCGATGAGCGCGGGCCGCTGCAGCTTGGAGCGGAGCGAGGCGACGTGCACCTCCAGGGTGCGCCCGGTCCCCTCCCAGCTGGTGCGCCAGACCTCGCTGATGATCTGCTCGCGCCGGAAGACGACTCCGGGACGCTGGGCCAGCAGCGCCAGCAGGTCGAACTCCTTACGGGTCAGCGGCACCACAGCGCCGTCCACGCTCACCTGCCGGGTGGGCAGCTCGATGGTCACGGCGCCCAGCCGGAGCGTGCCGGCCCCGTCCGTGCGCTGGGCGGCCCCCCGCTCACCGGCCGAGGGGGCCTCCTCGCCGACCGTACGGCGGCCGACCGCGTGGATGCGGGCCAGGAGCTCCCCCATGTCGTAGGGCTTGACGACATAGTCGTCCGCGCCCAGGTTGAGCCCGTGTATCCGGGACCGTACGTCGGCACGGGCGGTCACCATGATCACCGGGGTGGAGCTGGTGCGGCGGATGCGGCCGCACACCTCGAAGCCGTCCTGGTCGGGCAGGCCCAGGTCGAGCAGTACGACGGCGAAACCGGGTCCCTCCTGGCCGCCGACCAGCAATTCGTCGAGTGCCTCGGCGCCGCTGCGCACGTGGGTGACCTCGAAGCCGTGCCGCGCGAGCACGGCGGAGAGCGCCGCGGCGACGCGGTCGTCGTCCTCGACGAGCAGCAGTCTCACCCGACACCCTCCTGTTTTTCCACCGCCTCCGGCGAACGGCCCAACAGTGCATCAACGCCGATCGGCGCAGGTGAGTCAAGGGTTCTCCGGGATCGCGGGGGCATCCGTTATACAGCCGGTACGACGACCGTCATCCAGCCGCTACGGCGACCGTCCTGGCCGGTCACCGACCGGGAGCCGGGCGGGCCGCGGAGCCGCCTGTCAGCCCCATCGCACTCTTTACCCAGTGTGGGGGGCCGCAGCCGGATCGTTATGCTCAATTTCAGCTCAGATGTAATGACGGTCACGCCGACCGCTCACTAAGGTCCTCGCAACCGACGAGGACGGAGCTACACGTCGATGAGCGAAGTATCGGTGACCAAGGACGCAGGCGGTCCCGAGTCCGCGACCGACAAGCTGGTCGTGCTGGACAACATCAACAAGCACTTCGGTGCGCTGCACGTCCTCCAGGACATCGACCTGACCATCGCCCCGGGCGAGGTCGTGGTCGTCATCGGCCCCTCGGGGTCCGGCAAGTCCACGCTGTGCCGCACCATCAACCGGCTGGAGACGGTGGACTCGGGCAGCATCACGATCGACGGCAAGCCGCTGCCCGCGGAGGGCAAGGAACTGGCGAAACTCCGTGCCGATGTCGGCATGGTCTTCCAGTCCTTCAACCTCTTCGCGCACAAGACGGTGCTGGAGAACGTCACGCTGGGCCAGATCAAGGTCCGCAGGACGGACAAGCAGGTGGCGGAGGAGAAAGCCCGCACACTGCTCGACCGGGTCGGCGTCGGCAACCAGGCCGACAAGTACCCCGCGCAGCTCTCCGGCGGCCAGCAGCAGCGTGTCGCGATAGCCCGGGCACTGGCGATGGACCCGAAGGTGATGCTCTTCGACGAGCCGACCTCGGCCCTCGACCCCGAGATGATCAATGAAGTCCTGGAAGTCATGCAGCAGCTGGCCCGGGACGGAATGACCATGGTCGTCGTCACGCACGAGATGGGCTTCGCCCGGTCGGCCGCGAACCGCGTGGTCTTCATGGCGGACGGCCGGATCGTGGAAGAGGCCGCCCCCGAGCAGTTCTTCAGCAACCCGCGCAGCGACCGTGCCAAGGACTTCCTCTCGAAGATCCTGCACCACTGAGCCTGCACCACTGAGCCCGCACCCACGGCCCCGTCCCGGCGGGACGGCGCGCCGAACGGGCGGCGCACCAGCGAACTGGGCCAACGACTGTTCAAGCAAGGGATGTTCACTATGAAGTTCCACAAGACCGCCGCGGCGGCAGCCGCTGTCCTGGCTCTCGCCGCCACCGCGGCCTGCGGTGGCAAGGAGGGGTCCGCCGGCGACAAGCCGAAGGACCAGACGGACGAGAAGGCGCTGCCGAAGTACTCGGTCGCCAAGGACGTCAAGATCGACTCGGCCGTCCTGAAGAAGGCTCAGAAGCGCGGGAAGATCATCATCGGCGCCAAGGCCGACCAGCCCTACCTCGGTTTCCAGGACCAGTCGACCAAGAAGTACTCCGGCTTCGACATCGAGATGGCCAAGATGATCGCGGCCGACCTGGGCTTCTCCCCCAAGCAGATCGAGTGGAAGACGGTCGACTCCGGAGCGCGTGAGACCACCGTCTCCAAGGGCGACGTCGACCTGATGATCGGTACGTACACGATCAACCCCGAACGCAAGAAGCAGATCGACTTCGCCGGTCCGTACTTCCACGCCGGCGCCTCGCTGCTCGTCCGCAAGGACGAGAAGGCGGTCACCGGACCGGACTCGGTCAAGGGCAAGAAGGTCTGCTCCATCGTCGGCTCGACCCCGCTCCAGACCATCAAGGAGCCCAAGTACGGCGCCAAGGTCACCGAGCTGAGCAAGTACTCGGAGTGCGTCTCGCAGCTCCTCGACGGCCAGGTCGACGCGGTCACCACGGACGACGCGATCCTGATGGGTTACGCCGCGCAGAACCCCGGCAAGCTGAAGGTCGTCGGCAAGCCGTTCTCCGACGAGCCCTACGGCGTCGGGCTGAAGAAGGGTGACAAGGCCCTCCAGAAGGCCGTCGCCGACGCGATCAAGAAGCACCAGGACAACGGCGACTACAAGAAGGCGTACGAAGCCACGCTGGGCAAGTCCGGCTCCAAGTTCAAGACGCCGCCCCAGATCACCGAGAAGTGATGCCCCACGCCCCGCTCCCCGGCGCCAGCGCCGCGCGGGGCGGGGCGTGCTGTTGCGGGCACGCCTTCCACTCCCGCGGGCACTCCGTTCACTCCGGCGTCGCCCCCCACCCGGCGGGTGACAGCCCCGTGCCCGGTCCGGCCCTTTCCGCCGCCCCTACGCGACTCCTCGCGGAGAATTCATGAACGTACTTCTCGACAACCTGGCGCTGTTCCGCGAGGGATTCCTCGGCACCTTGTGGCTGACGGTCGTCAGCGCGCTGCTCGCCGTCGTGCTCGGCCTGGTGATCGCGGGCTGCCGCGTCTCGCCCGTGCCGCCGCTGCGCATATTCGGCACCCTGTGGGTGACGGTGCTGCGGAACACCCCGCTGACGCTGCTCTTCCTGGTGGCGTTCTTCGTGGTGCCCAAGGTGCTCTTCCCCGGCGTCAACTCCTTCATCCTGGCCGTCTGCGCCTGCGGCTTCTACACCTCCGCCTTCGTCGCCGAGGCCGTGCGCTCCGGCATCAACACCGTGCCGATGGGCCAGGCCGAGGCCGCCCGCGCGATCGGCATGACGTTCACCCAGACCATGCGGATCGTGGTGCTCCCCCAGGCCACGCGCTCGGTCGTACCGCCGCTGAGCAGCATATTCATCGCCCTGACGAAGAACACCGCGATTGCCGGCGCCTTCGACAACGTCGATCTGTTCAACATCCAGAAGACGCTGAGCAACGACGGCTACGACATCGCCGTGATCTTCATCTGGATCACCCTCGGCTACCTGATCATCACCTACGCCATCAACGGCCTCTTCCGGCTGCTGGAGAACCGTCTGGAGGTCGCCCGATGAGCGCGAGCGTCCTGTTCGACGCGCCAGGCCCGAAGGCTCGCGTCCGTAACCTGATCTACTCCGTCGTCGGCAGTCTGGCCTTCCTCGGCCTGATCGCCTGGGTCTGCTACCGGCTGTACGACAAGGGGCAGTTCGCGGGCGAGCTGTGGGACATCTTCAACTACGCGGGCATCCGGGAGAACATCCTCGACGCCCTGCTGTCCACACTGAAGGTGTTCGCCCTGGCGGGTGTTTTCTCGCTGGCCTTCGCCGTAGTGCTGTGTGTGGCACGGCTGTCGGACCACAAGCCGGTGCGCTGGGTGGCCGTCGTCTTCATCGACCTGTTCCGGTCGATCCCGCTGCTGATCACGATCTTCGCCCTGTGGGTCGGCATCGTCGGCGAGATGACGCCCATGTGGGCGCTCGTGCTGGGCCTGACCATCTACAACGGCTGTGTCCAGGCCGAGGTGCTGCGCGCCGGTGTCAACGCGGTACCCAAGGGCCAGGTCGAGGCGGCATACGCGCTCGGACTGCGCAAGACCCAGGTGACAGCCTCGGTGCTGTTCCCGCAGGCCGTACGCTCCATGCTGCCCTCGATCATCAGCCAGCTGGTGGTGACCCTGAAGGACACCTCGCTGGGCTTCATGATCCTCTACCCGGAGCTGCTGTACTCGGCCCGGCTCATCGCCAACAACACCCCGGTGGGCGGCGTCTATCCGACCGTCCAGACGGTCATCGTCTTCGGTGCCATCTACATCGCGCTGTGTCTCGCCCTGGCCTGGCTGGCCAAGTTCGTCGAGAAGCGCGGCCGCCGGTCCAAGGCGGGCATCGTGCCCGCTGAGGCGAAGGAGCTCAAGGAGATCGCGCCGGCCGGCGGGACCGACCTCACTCCGACTCCAGCGCCCAGGGAGCCCAGGGACGAGATCCAGGACGAGATCCCCAAGAACTGAGGCCATCCACCACGCCGACCGCGGCCCCTGCCCCATCGAGGCGGGTGGCGGTGACTGCCCGCAGGGCACCACCGCCACCCGCCTCGCCATCTCAGGGCCTCACTTGACGCCCGCTCAGGCAATGGGTTGCATACCAGCGTGATCGCGCACCAGGCTCCACCCCCGGAGAAACCCCGCCCCCGTCAGCACCACCAGGGCTGTGAGGTCTCCACACTGTGGATCCGGTGATCGTCGTCGGGGCGGGTCCGGCCGGGCTCGCCCTCTCCCTCGCTCTCGCCCGGCACGCCGTTCCCTCCCTCGTCCTGGACTCCACCGACGGCAACCCGCTGCCCCGCGCGGCGCGCACCTGCGTCCTGCGCCCCGACACCGCCGCCGTGCTGCCCGCGCTGCCCGGACTGCGCTGGCGCTCCTGGCGGACCCAACGGCGCGCGCAGCAGATCGACACGGTCGACATCCCCCCGGAACAAGCACCGGTGCACATCGAACAGCACGCCCTGGAGCACACGTTGCGCAGCGCGCTGGCGGACGAGAAACTCGCCCGGATCGTCACCGACAGCCATGTCGACCTGCTGGAACAGGACGCGAGTGGCGTCACGGTGCACACCCGTGGCTCCTCCGGCACCTGGTGGCGCGGCAGTTACGCCGTCGGCTGCGACGGCGCCCGCTCCATGGTCCGCAAACTGCTCGGGGTGCGTTTCCCGGGTCGTACGGCCGTCGAGCGGCACGCGGTCGCCGCGCTGCGGGTGCGGCTTCCGTGGGAGGAGGGCGAGTACGACGACGAGGGCGCATGGGAGCCCGGAGAGGTGGGCGGCGCACTGCTGCACCGCGACCCGGGTGGTACGCCGGGCGAGGTCGCGGCCCGGCCGCTCGCCGGAGGCCTGTGGCGGCTGGACTGGCTGCTGCCGCCGCGCGGCGACCTGGTGACGCCGGAGGAGATGCTGGAACGGGTGGCGGACACGCTCGCCGTCTGGTCCGAGGAGTCGCAGAAGTCCGCGGAGAAGTCCGCCCGACCAGCCACAACTGCCGCACCTGCCCGGTTCACGCCCGACGGAGCGGACGGCCGGGGGGCCGGGGCCGAGAACGGTGGCGCGGGCAGCGGCATCGGCCCGTATGAACTCGTGGACACCGGTGTCCACACCGCGCACCAGCGGCTGGCCCGGCACTGGCGCGTGAACCGGGCCTTCCTCGCCGGGGACGCCGCGCATCTGACCGGTGCGCTGGGGGTGCAGTCCGTCGACGAGGGACTGCGGGACGCCGCCAATCTCGCCTGGAAACTCGCACTGGCCTGGCACCACGGGCACGGCCCGGCAGCGGACACCCTGCTGGACAGCTACGAAACGGAACGGCGCGGCGCCATGGTCGCCCGGCTGCGCGCCGTCGACCAGGCCCTGCCCGTCGTACGGCGCGGCGGCGGACTGCGCGCGCTGCTCCCCGGCGGGGGCGCGCGCGCCCATCTGGGCCTGCTCACCGACGGTCACCTGGGGCGGGGCCTGCTGGGCGCGCCACCCGCGTACACCCGCACGCCGTTGACACCGGCACGCGGGAGCATCGGTGAGGTGCCCGTCGGTACGGCACCCGGCGCTCCGGTGTGCGACGTTCCGGTCACGGCCACCGACGGGTCGCGCGGCAGTCTGCACGAGTGGCTGGGTGGTCCTGGCGGCGAGTTGCTGGTGCTGCTGGTGGCGCCCGGCACCGGGGTGTGGGACAGCCGGCACTGGCTGACAGCGGGCATGATGCCCGAACTGGCAGCCGCCGTCGACGGGTTGCCGTTGCGCGCCACGCTGCTGGTCGCCGAGAGCTATCCGGGGGCGGCAGCACACACCGTGCTGGCCGTCCGCGCCGACGGCCACCTCGCCGCCGCCTTCCCCGCGGGGCGCTCCAGCGCGCTGCGCACGTGTGCCGAGGTGGTACGCGGAGGGGCGCACGGCTGAGCGGGCGGGGAGGGGGCGTGTCTGCGGGGGCCTGCGCGGAGGGCGGCGCGTGCCTGGCCGCGGGGGGTGCATCTGCGCGTGGGGGTGCGCCTGCGCGCGGGGGTGGGGTGCGTCTGCGGGTGGGGGCCTGCGCGTGGGGGTGCATCTGCCGTGGGGGTGCGCCTAGGCGGGGGGCGGCGTGCGCCTGCGCGCGGGGGGCACGCGGGGCGGCGCGTGCCTGCGCGCGGGGGCGGGGTGCGTCGGCGGGTGGGAGTGCGCCTGCGCGCGGGGGCGCCTGCATGCGGGCGGGGGTACGTTGCTGCACGGTCGCTCTTAGATCGCTCTTAACCGCCCTCTCCATGCTGGCGATCATGGACGAACCGGAGATCCCCCTGCACGGGGACAATCAGCAGACCCACCAACGGCGGGGACACAGGGACACCGCGGGAGCCGCGCGCCGACGGCGCAACCGTGCCCTCGGCATCGCGGCGGCGCTCGCAGTCACGGCGACCACCGCCTCGGCGGGTTACGCCGCTTTCGCGGGGCCGGGTGCGGGCTCCCCCGCCGCGGCACCCCGCGTGCACGGCGACGCGGTCGACATCCCGGTGGCGGGCGGCACCACCACGGTCGACACCGCCTCGCTCCGGGTCACGGGCCGCACCGACGGCGGTGCGACCGTCCCGGTCTCCGCCGCGGCCGGCACCGAAGGGCTGGGCAAACCGAGCGCCGTCGAGGTCCACGGCTCCCGCGCCTCCTGGTCGTACCCCGCCAAGGGGCTGCGGGTGACCGCGGCCGGCGAGCGGGGACGGCTGCGGATGACGGTGCACTCGCAGCGGGACGGCAAACTCGCCTGGCCCGTCACCGGCAAGGGCACCGGAACAGCCGGAAAGAACGCCGCCCTTCAGGTGCCGCGGGGCGAAGGGCTGTCCGTACCGGCCAAGGACACCTTCTGGAACTCCGAGCAGGCGGGCCTCGTGGGCACCGAGGCCGAGCTGGGCTCTCTCACCCTGCCGCTGTGGGGTTACACCACGGGCGGACACGGCGTCAGCTATCTCGTACCCGAGAGCGTCGGCACCTCGCTGGGCTTCGCCTCGGCCGGGGGAAAGCTGAACGCGACCGCCAAGCACGGCTTCTCCCGCCGCGAGAAGACCCTCGACTACACCGTGAACTTCTCCCTCACCTCTGCCTCCCCCGTCGCGCCGGCCGCCGACTACCACCGCTGGCTGCGCGAGCACGGCCAACTGCGCACCCTCAAGGAGAAGATCGCCGAAAGTCCGGAGGTCGAAAAACTGCTCGGTGCCCAACACGCCTATCTGTGGGGCGGCGCCCGCAGCGCGAAGGCCGTACGGCAACTGCGTAAGCAGGGCAACACCCGACTGTGGCTCGGCTACGACGCCGACGACCGCCCCATGAACAGGAAGGCGGTGGCCGCCGCCAAGAAGCAGGGCTATCTCGTCGGCCCCTATGACACCTACGCCAACGGACAGGACCCGAAGAACGCCGACACCCCGGTCGCCAAATGGCCAGACACGGTCTATCCGGACTACTGCATACGCGACTGGAAGGGCAAGATCAAGACCGGCTTCCGCGGACGCGGCTGCTACCTCAGCTCTGCGGCGTTCGCCAAGTCGGAGCCCACGAAGCACTATCTGGCCAAGCGCGCCAAGAAGATGACCAAGAACGGGGCCAACAGCGTCTTCCTGGACGTGGACGCGGCTGGTGAGCTGTTCAGCGACTTCTCCAAGAGCCATCCGATGACCAAGAAACAGGACCGGGCGCACCGGATGGCGCGTATGCGCGCGCTCGGCGGAAAGGACGGCTTCGTCGTCGGCTCGGAGTCCGCCGTCTCCTGGTCGGCGCCGGTGCTCGCCTTCAACCACGGTGCGCAGACCCCGGTCAACGACGGGCTGTGGGCGTTCCAGAAGGACAAGAAGAAGTGGGGCACCTACTATCCGGCCGGCGCGCCCGGCGCGTTCTTCAAGCCAACCAAGCTTCCGGCGCCGCTGGCGAAGTCGATGTTCGACCCCGCCTACCGGGTCCCGCTGTACGAGACCGCCCTGCATGACTCGCTGATCAATACCGACCGCTGGGAGATGCCCTACGACAAGCTCCCGGCGCAGAAGACCGACCGCGCGCTGATGTCGGTGCTCTACAACACCCCGCTCAACTTCGTCCTCACCGACGCCACCCTGGACTCCACCGGCAAGGAAATGGCCGAGTTGCAGCGCTACTTCGCGCCCCTGCACCGGGCTGCCGGCACCGAACGGATGACGGACTTCCGCCGGCTGACCGGCGACCACCAGGTCCAGCGCT
This sequence comes from Streptomyces sp. CA-250714, assembly GCF_050936705.1. Taxonomy (NCBI): domain Bacteria; kingdom Bacillati; phylum Actinomycetota; class Actinomycetes; order Kitasatosporales; family Streptomycetaceae; genus Streptomyces; species Streptomyces sp. CA-250714. The sequence goes on from NZ_JBNJMI010000001.1 coordinate 2,187,791, forward strand.
CGGTGTTCGGCGACGGCACCCTGACGGTGACGGCCAACTTCGGCAAGAAGGCCTATGCCGGGCTGCCCGGCGGCTGTGTGGACGCGAAGCTCAAGAACGAGTCCAAGACCCGCCGACTCTGCCCGGCCCAGGGCTGAACCACCCGGGCGGCCTTCCCCTCACAGGCCGGGAAAGTGCTCTTCCAGTACTTCGGGATCCTCCCCCTCCTCTTCCAGCGCTCGCCGGACGACCCGGAGGGCGAGGCCCTCGGAGTAGCCCTTACGAGCCAGCATTCCGGCCAGCCGACGGAGGCGCTTGTCCCTGTCGAGCCCTCTGGTGGAGCGCAGCTTGCGGGCCACCAGGGCGCGTGCGGTCTCCTCCTCCTGCTCGGAGTCGAGTTGGCCGACCGCCTCGTCGATCACCAAGGAGTCCACGCCCTTGGTCCGCAGTTCGCGAGCGAGCGCTCTGCGGGCCAGCCCCCGGCTGTGGTGGCGGGACTCCACCCAGGCGGCGGCGAACGAGGAGTCGTCGATCAGGCCGACGTCCTCGAACCTGGCCAGCACCTCCTCGGCGGCATCCTCGGGCACCTCGCGCTTGCGGAGCGCGTCGGCGAGTTGCCTGCGCGTCCTGGGCGTGCCGGTGAGCAGCCGCAGACAGATGGCTCTGGCCCGCTCGACCGGATCCTGCGGCTCGGCGTCCCGCCCCGAGCCCCGGCCCCCGTCCGGGCCTCGGCCGGGGGTCCGGGACGACGCACGCGATGGTCCCGCTTCGGCCCTCGACGAAGCGGGACCATCGCTGTCCTGGATGTCCGCCACCGGGCCGTCGTCCCGAGGGACGGAGGCCGGGGGCGGGGGCGGGTCCTGGGTGTACTCCGGCCAGTCGCTGCGCCGTGTCACGGGCTAGCTCTTGGCCGCGGCGGCCTTGGACGTCTTGCTCGTCTTCGCCGCCTTGGCCGCGGGGGCCGGGACGGTCTTGGCCGCTGCGGCGTCCGCGCCGTCCGGTGTGTCTGCCGCCGGGGGCGCTACCGGAGTGCTTTCCGCGGCATCCGCGCCCGGCTCGCCCGTCGGCTCCTGCGGCTGCACGCCGATGCCCAGCTTCTCCTTGATCTTCTTCTCGATCTCGTTGGCGAGGTCGGGGTTGTCCCGCAGGAAGTTGCGGGCGTTCTCCTTGCCCTGGCCGAGCTGGTCGCCCTCGTACGTGTACCAGGCGCCGGACTTGCGGATGAAGCCGTTCTCCACGCCCATGTCGATCAGGCCGCCCTCACGGCTGATGCCCATGCCGTAGAGGATGTCGAACTCGGCCTGCTTGAAGGGCGGCGCGACCTTGTTCTTGACGACCTTGACGCGGGTGCGGTTGCCGACAGCGTCGGTGCCGTCCTTCAGCGTCTCGATACGGCGGATGTCGAGCCGCACCGAGGCGTAGAACTTCAGCGCACGGCCACCAGTGGTGGTCTCCGGAGAGCCGAACATCACGCCGACCTTCTCGCGGAGCTGGTTGATGAAGATCGCGGTGGTCTTGGACTGGTTGAGCGCACCGGCGATCTTCCGCAGCGCCTGGCTCATCAGCCGGGCCTGGAGGCCGACGTGGGAGTCCCCCATCTCGCCCTCGATCTCGGCCCGGGGCACCAGCGCCGCGACCGAGTCGATGATGATCAGGTCGAGCGCGCCGGACCGGATCAGCATGTCGGTGATCTCGAGGGCCTGCTCGCCGTTGTCCGGCTGGGAGAGGATCAGCGCGTCCGTGTCCACACCGAGACGCTTGGCGTACTCGGGGTCCAGCGCGTGTTCGGCGTCCACGAAGGCGACCGTGCCGCCTGCCTTCTGAGCGTTGGCCACCGCGTGCAGGGTCAGGGTCGTCTTACCGGAGGACTCCGGTCCGTAGACCTCGACCACCCGGCCGCGGGGAAGACCGCCGACGCCGAGGGCCACGTCAAGGGCGGTCGACCCGGTGGGGATGACCTCGACCGGCTCGTTCGGCCGCTCGCCCATGCGCATCACGGCGCCCTTGCCGAATTGCCGTTCAATCTGCGCGAGCGCGGCGTCGAGCGCCTTCTCGCGGTCGGTTCCTGCCATGGGTGCCACCCGGTTGTTTGCTTGAGTCGATCGCTTCACGTCAAACGACGCTAGCGCCTGCCACTGACAATCGGTCCGGACCCGCGCTCACTGGGCCATGGCCTGAGCGGGCGTGCTCGCCGGAGCCTCTATAAGAATCGATGTTCGAATTTTGCGTCAAGTCGCCCCGCTTTCCTGTGGATAACTCGGAAAACCGCAGGTGAGAGGCGGTCTCGCGGACGCGGTGCGGACCGTGCGCCCGCAGAAGGACGCAGGTCGTGGGCCCGCGGAATCAGGTCGTATCCCCGCGAAAGTCGCCCCCGTTCAGCTGCGGCCCCGCCGCCACCACCGCCCGCGTCCACTCCGGCCCCGCCGCTCCCGCGCACTTGCTCCGACCCGCTCGTCCGGCACGTCGTAGCGCTTCACATACGCGCTGAGGAACCCTTGGAGCGTCGCCATGGCGGGGATCGCGACCAGCGCGCCGACGACCCCCATCAGCGAGGTCCCGGCGATCACCGAGCCGAAGGCGACCGCGGGATGGATGTCCACGGTCCGCGCGGTGATGCGCGGCTGGAGGATGTAGTTCTCGAGCTGCTGGTAGATCACGATGAACACCAGCACCCACAAGGCCGACCAGGGATCGACGGTGAACGCGATCAGCAGCGGCAGCGCACCGCCGATGTAGGTGCCGACCGTGGGCACGAACTGCGAGACCACCCCGACCCAGACGGCCAGCGCGGCGGCGTAGGGCACCCCGAGCAGCACCAGCAAGACGTAGTGCGCACCGGCGGAGATCAGCGCCATCAGAGCACGCGAGAAGATGTAGCCCCCCGTCTTGACCACCGCGATCTCCCAGGCACGCAGCACCTCCGCCTGCCGCGCGGGCGGCAGTACGGAGCACAGTGCCACCCGCAGCCGCGGCCCCTCCGCGGCGAAGTAGAAGGTGAACAGGGCCACCGTCAGGAGCTGGAAGACCCCGCCCAGCACGGTCGCGGAGATGCCCCACACGTTCTGCGCTCCGCTGCGCAGGAAATTCTGCGCCCAGTCGGAGTGGATGACCTTGGAGCGGAGCTTGTCGACGTCCAGATCGGTGTGGAAGTGGGTGTTGCTCCAGCGCAGCACCTCGGAGACGTACCGGGGCAGGTTCTCCACGATGCGGCTGACCTGCTCGGCGAAGAGCGAGCCGAGCGCCACGAAGAACCCGGCCGCGGCTGCCAGGAGAACCACGGAGACCAGCGCGGTGGCCGGCCCGCGCCGCATTCCGCGCCGGGCCAGAGCGGCGACGGCGGGTTCCATCGCCAGTGCCAGAAAGAACGCGATCAGGACGTTCAGCAGCAGTCCAAGAGTGCGCAGAAACGCCCAGCTGAGGATCTGATAGGCACCGAAGAGGGCCAGGGCGAGCACAAAGGCACGCGGCAACCACCGGGGCATCCGTGCAGACCGCGCCTCCCGCTGCGGGCCCTGCGGCGCATCCGGCGGGCCCGCACTCCCACCCGGCGCGTCCGCACTCCCACCCGGCGAGTGCGCACGCCCACTCTGCGCGCCCGCACTCCCGCTCGGCTGTCCCCCGCTCCCACCCGGCAAGCCCTCACCGCCACCCGACGCCCCGGCCGCACGGCCCCTCCCGGTGTCGTCCTCGGCGCGACCGTCCCGCTCTCCGTCGCCGTCCCTCTTGTTCCGGTCCCGGTCGCCGTCGTCTGGTGCACCCACCGGGCAAGTTTCGCGCTCCGGGACACGGCGTCCGGTAAACGACTCACCTCTTGTGCGCCGGGACCTCCATGACGTCGCACACCACGCGCCAGACGTCCTTCGCGTCCCAGCCCGCGGCCAGCGCTTCGTGCACTGTCCGGCCGCCGAGACCGGACATCACATGGTCGTGCGCGAAGGAGTCGGCGTACGCCTCGCCGAAGTGCTCCGCCATCCGCTGCCAGAAGTCCGTCAACCGCATGACTCCAGTATCCCGCCCTGAAGGGTTGGCTCCGGCCGACAGCAGTGACCCGGGGGCCGCGCGGGCCTACCGTCGGAGAATGGCTCCCTGTGGATCGGTTCTCTCCCGCGCGGAGAATTTCATCTGGCTGACGGCGCGCGTGCTGGAACAGCGGCGTTTCGAGCACGACTTCCTGGACGGTGACCCGAGCACTGTCGAGACGGCGCTCGACGCCTACCGCAACGCTGACGGCGGCTACGGTCACGCGCTGGAGCCCGACCTGCGCGGTCCGGTGAGCCAGCCGCTGCACACCGCCACCGCTGTGCGGGTGCTGGACAGCATCGGTCGCTGTGCCGGGCAGCGGGTGGAACGCATCGGCCGCTATCTGACGGCGGTCTCCACCACGGAGGGCGCCCTCCCCGCTGTGCATCCCTCGCTGCGCGGCTACCCGGCCGCGCCGTGGATCCCGGTGTCGGACTCGCCGCCCAGCGACCTGCTGGCGACCGGCCCCGTGGTCGGCACCCTGCATCGCAACAGCGTCTGGCACGCCTGGCTGTTCCGCGCCACGGACTACTGCTGGAACACCATCGAGTCGATGGGCAAGACCCATCCCTACGAGGTACGGGCAGCGCTCGCCTTCCTCGACGGCGTGCCCGACCGGCCGCGCGCCGAGGCCGCCGCGGGGCGGCTGGGCACGCTCGTACGCGAGCAGCGCCTCGCCGTGACGGACCCGGACCGCACAGCCGACTTCCCCCTCCCCGACGGGTACGCCCCGGGCGAGTACCACTATGTGACCGACTTCGCGCGCACGCCCGACTCACTGGCCCGCCGCTGGTTCTCCGACGTGGAGCTGGAACGCGGACTCGACCATCTGGCCGGCCGCCAGCAGGACGACGGCGGATGGGACATCAACTGGCGCAGATGGGCACCGGGAACGGCACTGGAAGGACGCCCTCTGGTGACGTTGAAGGCCCTCCATACGCTGCGCGCGTACGGGCGCCTCTGAGCGGCTCGGCGAGAACCCGAGGGCCGGACAAGATCCGGTCACCGCCTAGGTCAGCGCTCGTACGCCTGCCGTGACCAGTACGGCAGCGGCGACGACTACGAGGAACGGGGCACGGAGCACCAGTGCGACAGCCGCTGCGCCCAGGCCCGCCGCCCTCGCGTCGAGCACCAGGGACATCTGGTCTTCGAAGGTCTGCTGAGCGATCAGTGCTGCCAGCAGTGCCACTGGCAGCAGCGCGGCCAGCCGCTGGACCAACGGCCGCTCCAGCACGCCTGCGGGCACCGAGAGGCCGAGCAGCTTCACCAGATAGCAGCCGAGAGCCGTGGCCCCTATGGCGATCCATACACTCACCGCGACTCCTCCTTCGCCGTCCGCTCTTCGTCCCGCTCCCCCTGGTGCTTCGGCAGCCCTCTGCTGTGCACCAGCAGGACCAGGGGTGCCGCCAGTGCGGCCACCAGGACCGGCACACCAGCGGGCAGTACAGGAAGCAGCCCCAGACCCAGGACGACAGCGAGTCCTGCTGTCACCCGCTCGACAGCAGTGCGCAGCATGGGCGCCAGCAGGGCGAGGAAAACGGCTGGGCCTGCTGCGTCCAGGCCCCAGGTGTCCGTGTCCCCCAGTGCTTCCGCGCCCAGCGCGCCGAGCAGGGTGGTGAGGTTCCAGAGGGCGAAGAGCGTCGCCCCGGTGACGGTGAAGCCCAGCCGGACGGCGTGCTGCCCGCGCTGTGCGAGGGCGACGGCCGAGGTCTCGTCGATGACCCAGTGCGCGGCCGCGATCCGGGCACCGCCGCGCAGCCCCAGAAGCCGCGACAGCCGCAGCCCGTAGAAGGCGTTCCGGAACCCCAGGAAGAAGGCACCGGCTGCAGCAGTCAGCGGGGCGCCACCGGCGGCCAGCGCGCTGACGAGGGCGAACTGCGAGGCTCCGGTGAACACGAACAGGCTCAGCGCACACGTCTGGGCGAGGGAGATACCGGCACCGGCGGCGGTCACGCCGAAGGCGAATCCGGACAGCCCGACGGCGATCCCCACACCCAGCGCGTCCCGCACGACAGCACGGTCGTTCCGTAGGACTGCACAGCCGTCCCGTACGGCTGCGCGGTCGTCGTGGCGGCCCTGTGGACTTTCCGGTGCGCCCTCATCGGGTGCGTGCGGTATGACGAGGGTCTTCCGCGCCGGACCGGTGTCCGGCGCCTCCGGTTGGTCGAAGTTTTCTCTCTGCTCTGGCACACGGTCACGCTAGGAGGCCGGGTGCCACGCATTCTTGTACGTTTTTGCACGGCCGCGGCGGTAGGCGCCGGGCGGGACGCCCATGATCCGCCCGAAGTGCCGCGTCAGATGGGCCTGATCGGTGAAGCCGACGGCGGTGGCGGTCTCGGCGAGCGGCAGCCCCGCGTCCAGCAGGGCACGTGCCCGGTGCACCCGCGCGTCCGTCAGCCAGGCGTGCGGCGGCATTCCGTACAGCCGGCGGAAGGCGCGCAGCAGCGCGAAGGGGCTGGTGCCCAGTTCGGCGGCGAGGCTCTCCAGGGACGGCGGGTCCGCCATCCGCTCCTCCAGCACCGCGCGGGCCCGCAGTGCGTACTGAGCGCCTGCTGTGCGCACTGACCGCTCGGGCAGCGGACCTCCGTGCAGTCGCAGCAGCCGGGCGACCACCGTGTGCATGAGAGTGTCGGCGGCCAGTGCGTTGCCCTCCTCGAGCGCCCGGTGTATCGCCTGCACCTGGCGGGCAGCGACGGAGTCGTCAGCCGTCGGGGCGGTGAACCCCGGGGTGCCCCGGATGGTGGTGGTCTCGGCCGCGATCCGGGCCACCAGGGAGGCGTCCGGATACAGCACCTCGTAACGCCAGCCCTCGGGTACACCGGCGTGCCCGGTGTGCGTCGTGTCGGGGTTGATCAGTGCCAGTCCGCCGGGGCCCACCCGGTGCACGCTGCCGCCGTGGTGGAACGCTTCCACGCCCTCGGTGATCGCGGCAATCACATACGTCTCGTGCGTGTGCCGCGCGAAGGTCTTACGGACGTAGCGGGCACGCAGCAGGTCGACACCTGGCAGCTTCGGTGACTGCCAGTAGTGCGCGCTCTCCCTCTGCGTCATGCCCCCATTCTCCGCCCCGCCGACGCACCGCGCGGTGCCGGTCCCCCGCCCGACGGGGGCCGCCACTTCCGGCGTCGGCGGCGTCGGACGCGGCGTCCGCATCGGCATCGGCGCCGGACGCGGCCTCCGCATCGGCATCGGCGCCGGACCCGGGCCGCTGTCAGTGCCGTGCTGCACGATGGGGAGCATGGGTCGGACATCGGCGCTGGACGCCTTCTCACCGGCGACCCGTGCATGGTTCACGGGTGCCTTCAGCGAGCCCACCGGGGCGCAGGAGGGGGCCTGGCGTGCGCTGGCCGAGGAGTCGGACGCACTGGTGGTGGCGCCGACCGGATCCGGCAAGACGCTGGCCGCCTTCCTCGCCTCGCTGGACGCCCTGGCCGCCACGCCGCCGCCCGCCGACCCGCTCAAGCGCTGCCGGGTGCTGTACGTGTCGCCGCTGAAGGCGCTCGCCGTCGATGTGGAGCGCAATCTCCGCAGTCCGCTCACCGGCATCCGCCAGGAGTCACTACGGCTGGGTCTGCCCGAGCCGGAGATCAAGGTCGGGATCCGCTCCGGTGACACGCCCGCAGCCGAGCGCAGGTCGATCGCCCGCCGTCCGCCGGACATCCTGATCACCACGCCCGAGTCGCTGTTCCTGATGCTGACCTCCGGTGCCCGTGACGCGCTATCCGGCGTCGAGACGGTCATCGTCGACGAGGTGCACGCGGTGGCGGGCACCAAGCGCGGTGCTCATCTGGCGCTCTCCCTGGAGCGGCTGGATCACCTGCTGGAGCGCCCCGCGCGCCGTATCGGGCTGTCGGCGACCGTGCGCCCGGTGGATGAGGTGGCCCGCTTTCTCTCGCCCCGCCGGAACGCCGCGATCGTGCAGCCGCCTTCGGGCAAGCAGTTCGAGCTGTCGGTGGTGGTGCCTGTCGAGGACATGGGCGAGCTGGGCAGTTCCCCCGTGCAGGACGCGGCAGGGCCCGACGCTGCGGGCCCGGGTGGCGGCGGCAAGCCGTCGATCTGGCCCTCCGTGGAGGAGCGGATCGCCGATCTCATCCAGGAGCACCGCTCCACCATCGTCTTCGCCAACTCCCGCCGCCTGGCAGAACGGCTGTGCAACAGGCTGAACGAAATCGCTTACGAGCGCGCCACGGGCGAGCCCATGCCCGAGGACCACTCACCGGCTGAGCTGATGGGCAACGCGGGCGCGGTCACGGGTGCGCCGGCGCTCATCGCCCGGGCGCACCACGGCTCGGTCTCCAAGGAGCAGCGTTCCCAGGTCGAGGAGGACCTCAAGGCAGGCAGGCTGCCCGCCGTGGTGGCCACCTCCAGCCTGGAGCTGGGGATCGACATGGGCGCCGTCGATCTGGTGATCCAGGTCGAGTCGCCACCCTCGGTCGCCTCCGGGCTGCAACGCGTGGGGCGGGCGGGCCACCAGGTGGGCGCGGTCTCGGCAGGCGTGGTCTTCCCGAAGTACCGGGGCGATCTGGTGCAGTCCGCCGTGGTCACCGAGCGGATGCGCGAGGGCGCCATCGAGGCGCTGCGCATCCCCTCCAACCCGCTGGACGTCCTCGCCCAGCAGATCGTCGCCATGACGGCCGTCGACACCTGGGACGTGGACGAACTGCTGGCTCTGGTGCGGCGGGCCGCACCCTTCGCCGCGCTCCCGGAGTCCGCGTACACCTCGGTGCTGGACATGCTCGCCGGGCGGTATCCGTCCGACGCGTTCGCTGAGCTGCGTCCGCGCCTGGTGTGGGACCGGGTGGCGAACACGGTCACCGGCCGCCCGGGGGCGCAGCGGCTGGCCGTCACCTCCGGCGGCACCATCCCGGACCGCGGGCTGTTCGGGGTGTTCCTGGCGGGCGCCGACCCGAAGAAGGGCGGCGGCCGTGTCGGGGAGCTGGACGAGGAGATGGTCTACGAGTCCCGGGTCGGCGATGTCTTCACCCTGGGGACGACGACATGGCGGATCGAGGACATCACCCGCGACCGGGTGCTGGTCACTCCCGCGCCGGGGGTGCCGGGGCGGCTGCCGTTCTGGCGGGGCGACCAGCTGGGCAGGCCGCTGGAGCTGGGGCGGGCACTGGGCGCCTTCCTGCGCGAGATCGGCTCGCTGACCCGCGAGCAGGCCGAGGAGCGGCTGGCGGCCTCCGGCATGGACGCGCTGGCGATCAGCAATCTGCTGGCCTACCTGGGGGAGCAGCGCGAGGCCGCGGGTCATGTGCCGGACGACAGGACGATCGTCGTGGAGCGGTTCCGCGACGAATTGGGCGACTGGCGCATCGTGGTGCACTCCCCGTTCGGCGCGCAGGTGCACGCCCCCTGGGCGCTGGCCATCGGCGCGCGGCTGACGGAGCGGTACGGCATGGACGCCCAGGTCATGCACGCCGACGACGGACTGGTGCTGCGCCTGCCGGACGCCGAGCTGATGGACCTCGATCTGTTCGACCCGCAGTTCGACGCAGAGCCGCGCTCCCCTCGTACGCCGGAGCAGGAGCTGCCGGCCGACCCCGACCAGCCGCCGCTGGGCGTGAGCGACGTGCTCTTCGACAAGGGCGAGATCGAGCAGACCGTCACCGACCAGGTGGGTGGCTCGGCACTGTTCGCGGCCCGGTTCCGGGAGTGCGCCTCGCGCGCGCTGCTGCTGCCGCGCCGTAGCCCGGGAAAGCGCACCCCGCTGTGGCAGCAGCGGCAGCGAGCCTCCCAGCTGCTCCAGGTGGCCGGCGAGTTCGGCTCGTTCCCGATCATCCTGGAGGCGGTCCGCGAATGCCTCCAGGACGTCTTCGACCTGCCGGGCCTGACGGAGCTGATGGGCGACATCGAGTCCCGCCGGGTGCGGGTGGTCGAGGTCACCACCCCGGAGCCGTCCCCGTTCGCCCGCTCCCTGCTGTTCGGCTATGTCGCGCAGTACTTGTACGAGGGCGACTCGCCGCTGGCCGAACGCAGGGCCGCCGCACTCTCCCTGGACTCGCGGCTGCTGTCGGAGCTGCTGGGCCAGGCGGAGCTGCGGGAGCTGCTGGACGCCGATGTGCTGCACGAGTTGGAGCGGGAGCTCCAGTGGCGCACCGAGGACCGCCGCCTCAAGGACGTGGAGGGTGTGGCGGATCTGCTGCGGCTGCTGGGCCCCCTCACCTCGGACGAGCTCGCGGAGCGCGGCGCCGAGCCGGGCTGGGCACCGGAGTTGGAGGCGGCCCGCCGGGCCATCCGGGTGCGGATCGCGGGCCGGGAGCACTGGGCCGCGGTCGAGGACGCCGGACGGCTGCGGGACGCGCTGGGTGCCGCGCTGCCGGTCGGCGTACCCGAGGCGTTCACCGAGCCGGTCGCCGATCCACTGGGCGACCTGCTGGCGCGCTACGCCCGTACACACGGCCCGTTCACCTCCGCCGACGCCGCGGCCCGCTTCGGTCTCGGCACCGCCGTCGCGGACGGCGCGCTGCACCGGCTGGCGGCGAGCGGGCGGCTGGTGCAGGGGGAGTTCCACCCTTCGGGTATCGGCCAGGAGTGGTGTGACGCCGGCGTGCTGCGCAGGCTGCGCCGCCGCTCGCTGGCGGCACTCCGGCAGGAGCTGGAGCCGGTCGCTCCCCAGGCACTCGCCGCGTTTCTGCCGCAGTGGCAGCACGTGGGCACCAACAGCCTGCGCGGCGTCGAGGGACTGCTGCGCACGGTGGAACAGTTGCAGGGCGCGCCCGTTCCCGCGTCCGCGCTGGAGAAGCTGGTGCTGCCCGGCCGGGTCGCCGACTACGCCCCGCCCATGCTGGACGAGCTGACGGCCTCGGGGGAGATCGTCTGGGCGGGCGCGGGGGCGCTGCCGGGCAATGACGGCTGGATCTCCCTCCATCTGGCCGACACCGCCCCGCTGTTGCTGCCTCCCCCGCATCCCCTGGAGCTGACACCGGTGCACCAGGCGGTGCTTTCCGCACTGGAGGGCGGATACGGGTTGTTCTTCCGGCAGATTGCCGAACGAGCACGCGCCGCGCACCCGGAGGCGACCGATCCGCAACTCACCGAGGCACTGTGGGACCTGGTCTGGTCGGGGAGGGTCACCGGCGACACGCTCGCGCCGCTGCGGGCGCTGCTGGGCTCAGGACGTACGGCGGGAGCGTCGGCACACCGCGCCAAGCGGCCAACCCCACGCGGTCGTTACGGCTCGTTCACCGCTGCCGCGGTGGCCGCGGGCAGCGGTGTCGGACGGAGAGGGCCGGGCCGTGCACCGGCCTCCGCGCCACCGACCGTCGCGGGCCGCTGGTCGCTGCTGCCCGAGCCGGAGAGCGAACCCACCCACCGGGCGCACGCGTTGGCCCGCACGCTGCTGGACCGGCACGGCGTGGTGACCCGTGGCGCGGTGGCCGCCGAAGGAGTGGAGGGCGGTTTCTCCGCCGCGTACCGGGTGCTGTCCGCCTTCGAAGAGAGCGGGCAGGCGCGGCGCGGCTATGTGGTCGAAGGCTTGGGCGCCGCACAGTTCGCGATGGACGGCGCCGTGGACAGGCTGCGCGCGGTCAGTACTGCCCGCGAACGGGAGGGCGAAGCCACGGGTGCGTACGGCACTCCGGGGGTGTACGGCGACTCGCGCCCGGGCGGCGCACGCACCGGCCCGCGCGCGCTGGTGCTGGCCGCCGCCGACCCGGCGAACGCCTACGGCGCCGCGCTGCCCTGGCCGCCGCCCCCGCCGGGCGCCACCCACAAGCCGGGCCGCAAGGCGGGCGCGCTGGTGGTGCTGGTCGACGGCGTGCTGACGCTGTACGTCGAGCGGGGCGGCAAGACGCTGCTGGCCTGGACGCACGACCCCGAGGCGCCGGAGGGCGCCACCAGGGAGTCCCAGGCTCAGCCGGCCGCCGCAGCCGGCGGCGAGCCCGGCACCGCCCGGCTGGCGGCCGCCGTCGAAGCGCTGGCTCAGGCAGCACGCCAAGGCGCGCTGGGTACTGTCACGGTGGAGCGGGTCAACGGCACGGCGGCGCTCTCCGCCCCGCTGGGCACGGCGCTGGAGGCCGCGGGCTTCCACCCGACCCCGCGTGGTCTGCGGCTGCGGGCGGGTTAGACGGCAGGCGGCAGCGCCCTACCGCCTGCCGCCCACCGGGTCGGCCCGCAACGGGGTCCGTCAGCCCTGGTCGTACGTCCAGTCCTGGTCGTCCGTCCCGGCTGTCCCGTCGTACGTCTCGGTCGCCAGCATGATCTGGCGGAGGAGACCGGCCAGAAGACGCTGTTCGTGCCAGTCGAGGGCGCCGAACAGGCGGCGCTCTTCCTCGCCGGCCGCCTCTATGGCGGCGAGCCAGGTGGCGTGCCCCTCATCGGTGAGTTCAATCCGCTCACCCTGCTCGCCCTCGGCGGTGGTCCGGCCGCCGGCGGACTCACGGGTGACGAAGCCGCGCTTCTCCAGGACGTCCAGCCGCTCGGACAAGGTGCTGGGGGCCGCTCCCAGGTCGAGGGCGAGTTGGGTGAGGTCTCTTCGGCCGCCGTGTCCGGCGAGCATGTGCAGCGCCTCATGCTCCTCCCGGCGCAGCCCGAACTCCGCCAGGGCCTGCTCTCCCGCCCGCCGCAGATGGTCGGCGAGGAACTGCATGCGGGTGACGGCGCCCTCGATATGGGGGTTGAGCTCGGGCAGCACCGGCTGCCAGCGGTCGACATGGTCGTCGACCCAGTCCCGCGCCCCCTCCAGCGCATCCCTCTGCTCGGCCTCGGCCTCTCCGTCCACGTCGAGCGCGTCGTGCTGTCGTTCGTATCCCCACTGCCCCATGGCCCCGGATCGTATCCCGTGATCGTCTCCCACTTCTCGTCGCTGTCCCCGGTTCGGCCAGTGGTTCCTGCGACCATGGGCATATGTCCACAAGGAGCCGGTGATGGCCCGCGATGCCGTCAGGATGCCGGAAGATCACTGAAGGAGTGACGGTCGGATGCCCGAGGGAGACACCGTCTGGCGTACGGCGCACACCCTGCACTCCGCACTGGCCGGGCACCAGCTGGCCCGTACGGACTTCCGGGTGCCCCGGCTGGCCACCGTCGATCTGTCCGGGCGCACGCTGCTGAACGTCACTCCGCGCGGCAAACACCTGCTGATGCGCCTCGAAGGCGGCCTCACGGTGCACTCGCACCTGGGTATGGAGGGCTCCTGGCGTGTGAAGGCCAACCCGCCCGGCAGGACCAGCCCTCCCGGCGGCTTCGGACCGGCACACCAGGTCCGCGCACTGCTGGCCACCGACTCGCACACGGCGGCCGGAATCCAGCTCCCTGTGCTGGAACTGCTGCGCACTGCGGAGGAGTTCACGGCAGTCGGCCACCTGGGGCCCGATCTGCTCGGACCCGACTGGGACGCGGCCGAAGCCGAGCGGCGGTTGCTCCAGGATCCGGCACGGCCGCTGGTCGAGGCGCTGCTGGACCAGCGCAACCTGGCGGGCATCGGAAACGTCTACGCGACCGAACTGTGCTTCCTCGCCCGCACCTCGCCCTGGGCCCCGGTGGGTTCACTGCCGCCTCCGCTGCCGACCCGTCTGCTCACCGCGGCCAAGCGGCTGCTGGAGGCGAACAAGGACCGCGTCCGCCGCCGTACGACCAACAGCCCGCGCCCCGACCGCAATCTGGCGGTGTACGGCCGCGAGAACCGCCCCTGTTATCGCTGCGGCACCCCGATTCGCACCGGTTCCCACGGACCGCCGGACCGCCCCCGCACGGTCTGGTACTGCCCGCACTGCCAGCCCCCGACGGCCGGTGAACCCAGCGGCGACCGCGCGGCGCCCAGCGACCACAGGCCACCGAGCAATTGACGCTCCGTCAGGTTCTCCGTAGCGTCGTTCACCATGAGCCCTCCGGCGTACAGCAGCCTCCCGGCATACGACCTGACCGGCCGCACCGCCCTGGTGACCGGCGCCGCCAGCGGCATCGGCCGCGCGACCGCCGTACTGCTCGCCCAGGCGGGCGCGGCCGTGCACTGCGCCGACCGGGACGAGAAGGGCCTGGCCCGCACCACGGAGCTGATCAAGCAGGCGGGAGGCGACGCCTGGGCGCACCCACTGGAGGTGACCGACCGTGCGGCACTCAGCAACGCTGTCGCGGCGGCAGTGCGCACGGGCGGCAGCCTGGACATCGCCGCGGCAATAGCCGGAATCATGCACCGCAGCACGGTGCTGGAGACCGAGGAGGCGGACCTGGACCGGGTACTCGCCGTGAACTTCAAGGGAGTCCTCCACACCTGCCAGGAAGCCGCCCGCAGCATGATCGGAACCGGCACCCGGGGCGCCCTGGTGACCATGGCCTCCGGTGCGATCGACACCGGCTCCCCCGGGCTGCTGTGCTACGGCGTCGCCAAGGCCGCCGTCGTCCAGCTGACAAAAACCCTCGCCACCGAGCTCGGCGAGCACGGCATCCGGGTCAACGCGGTGGCACCCGGCTGGGTGCGTACGCCCATGACGGAACGGGACGACGCGGCGAGCCGGCAGCGTGCGGAGGCCGCCCTGGCCAGGATGTCGCCGCTGGGGCGGGTCGGTGAGGCCCAGGAGGTCGCCCACGCGGTGCTGCACCTGGTCTCGGACGCCTCATCCTTCACAACGGGGCAGATCCTGCGCCCCAACGGCGGCGTCGCGATGCCGTGGTAGCCCGCCGGGCGCCACCCGCTCCCCGCCTCGGCCCCTCTCCCCCGCGCCGCCCCGCGCCACATGCACGGGTATCACGCTCAGCCCCCATCCCCCCGCTGTCACCGAAGCTTCCACCGGGCCGCCTTCCCCTACGGCCACCCGCCATATCGCACACAACCAGCCGACCGTACAGGCGCTGCCGATCACCCAGCGGCACAGCAGCAAGGGGCTCACACCCGGCACGCCGCCACCTCCCGCGACGGCACTCGTCCGCACCGGGCGGGAACGCCGCGCGCGGCAGGGACGCGAGACCATCGACGAAGTCGAGAACACGGCCATCGTCCCGCACTCCGGGCAACCGCGCGACCACGAAGCGTAGGTCACACAGTGCGACGAGCAGTCCGCAGCCTGAGGAGCGTCCGCGTCCTGGCGTACGTCCAGCGACTCCGCGGCGCCGAACGCGAGACGACCCCGCCGGGTTCCTCCAGCGGGGTCTGTCGTTCGTCTCATGCGCCCTTCGCGCCACCGACGTCACACGGCCGACGCGCACGGCAGAGGTGCACGGCCGAGGACGTCACACGGCGGTCAGGCGGCGACCACGTCCACGGCCTCCGTCGGCGCCTTGATCGTGACACGCTCCTCGGGCACTCCGGTGACCGAGGTGACGGACAGCGGGTTGAGCACCGGCCGCATCGGCGCGGGCACTGCGTCGCTCTTCGCGGACTCGGCGAGCTCCGCGAGCGCCAGCTCGTCACTGACCTCTCGCATCAGCTCGGACATCCGCACATCGAGTGCGTCACAGATCGACGAGAGCAATTCGGACGAGGCTTCCTTCTGGCCGCGCTCCACCTCGGAGAGGTATCCGAGCGAGACCCTGGCGGACGAAGAGACTTCGCGCAGGGTACGACCCTGACGTTGGCGCTGCCGACGCAGCACGTCACCCAACAGGCGACGGAGCAGAATCATCGGTGCTCCTCCCTCTCAACGCGCGGCGTCTTCCACAGCCTGTATCGGGACGGCCAGTTGGCCCCGACTCCTTCAGGCTCCACCGTACCGCCTTGGCACGCAGCCGTGCGGGGAGCGATGTCGTGTTCACTCAGGGCTGCAAACATCCATTCCCCCCGGTCTGTTCCCTATCCTGCCCTCCAGCATTTTCGATCAGTTCCTTGTAGAGCAGCTCCAGCGCTCCTCGAACACTCTCCGTACGAATCCCGGCACGCACACGTTCCCCGGCTTCCTCACCGCTGTCACCGGCTCGATCGCCGCTCCGGCTGCCTTCGAGCCGCAGTTTCTCCACCACCGCCTCGGCCGTTGGGCCGACGGCAGCGACGAACACCGTTCCGACCGGCTGCCCGTCCTGAGGCTCCGGACCGGCCACACCCGTCGTCGCGAGGCCCCAGTCGGCGCCCAGAGCAGTGCGTACGCCCCGCGCCATCGCGAGCGCGACCTCGGCGTCGACAGCGCCCCGCTCCTCAAGGAGTGCCCCGTCCACCCCGAGTACATCCCTCTTGACCGCGGTCGCATATGCCGTCACGGAACCGCAGAAGGCTCGTGAGGCACCAGGGACGGCTGTGATCTCAGCGGCGATCAAGCCCCCGGTCAGCGACTCCGCGACGGCGAGCGTCTGGCTCCGCCCGGCGAGCAGCGCCAGCACACCGCCGGCCCGCGATTCCACATCCGTCAGGACCGTTCACCCCCTGCGTTCCCCTCGCCTCCCGGGTCTACTTCGTTCCCCGCGTCCTCGGCGTTACTACCGTCCCCCGCCGCAGCTACGTTCTCTCCGCCACCACCGTCGTGCGCTGCGCCGTCGTCGTCAGCCTCCCCCGCATCCCCAGGGGCGGACGGAGCGGCCGCGGACGGTCCGGCTGCCGTTGCCTCGGCCGCCAGCCCCGCCCGGCGCAGCACCACGGCCTGCCGTACGTAGTCGAGGCCGGTGACGACGGTCAGGAGGACGGCCACCGCCATCACCCACCACCGGGCCGTCGCCAGCGGCCCGGTCAGCGCCAGGACGTACATGCCGACGGCGACGCCCTGGGCGAGGGTCTTCAGCTTGCCGCCGCGGCTGGCCGGAATCACTCCGTGCCGGATCACCCAGAACCGCAGCAGCGTGATGCCCAGCTCCCGGAAGAGGATCACGCCGGTGACCCACCAGGGCAGGTCGGAGAGGGCGGAGAGGCAGATCAGCGCAGCGCCCATGATCGCCTTGTCCGCGATGGGGTCGGCGATCTTCCCGAAGTCGGTGACGAGGTTGTACCGGCGGGCCAGCTCCCCGTCGAACAGATCGGTGATCATGGCGACGGTGAAGGCGGCCCAGGCGAACGAGCGCCAGGCCGGATCGTGCCCGCCGTTCGCCACCATGAGCAGCACGAACCCCGGTACCAGCAGCAGCCGCACCATGGTCAGGATGTTCGCGATGTTCCACAGGCTCACAGGGCGTACGGTGCTCACCGCCTTCGGCTTGGGAACGGTGCCACGCCGTGCCGCGGAGGCCGGCACTCCGGTCATCTGCCCGCCTCCTCGCCGGCCCGGCGAGGTCCGTCAGCAGCAGTGCCGAGGGCACCGGCGCGCGTGGCCGGAACGGCACCATGGCCCGCAACAGCCGCCACGAGCGGCTCCGCGACGAGATCCACGCCTTCGGCCGCGACCACCCGCGCCTCGACCATACGGCCGACCGTCAGCTCCTGCTCCCCGTCCGCAGGACCGGCCGGCTCCGGCAGCAGCAGCCGCACCTGGCCGTCGGTCTCCGGAGCCTGGTGCGCACCGCGCCCGAGGGGACCCTCTTCCTCGTCCACAGCCTCGACCAGCACCCGCACGGTCTCCCCCACCCGCTCCTCGGCGCGCTGGGCGGTCAGCTCCTCGGCAAGCCGCGAGATGTGCGCGAGCCGCTCGGCGACCTCGTCGGCGGGCAGCTTCTCCGCGTATCCGGCGGCCTCCGTACCCTCCTCGTCCGAGTACCCGAACACTCCGATCGCGTCGAGGCGGGCCGCGGTCAAGAAGCGCTCCAGCTCCGCCAGGTCCTGCTCGCTCTCGCCGGGGAAGCCGACGATGAAGTTCGACCGCACACCGGCCTGGGGCGCTCGCTTACGGATCTCCTCCAGCAGTCCGAGGAAACGGTCGGTGTCACCGAAGCGCCGCATCGCACGCAGCACTCCCGGCGCCGAGTGCTGAAAGGACAGATCGAAGTACGGCGCCACCTTCTCGGTGCCGGTGAGGACGTCGATCAGCCCTGGCCGCATCTCGGCGGGCTGGAGGTAGCTCACCCGCACCCGCTCGATGCCGTCGACGGCCGCCAACTCGGGCAGCAGCGTCTCCAGCAGCCGGATGTCGCCCAGGTCCTTGCCGTAGGAGGTGTTGTTCTCCGAGACGAGCATGATCTCCCGCACGCCCTGCTCGGCCAGCCAGCGGGTCTCGGTGAGCACGTCCGCGGGGCGGCGGGAGATGAAGGAGCCGCGGAAGGAGGGAATGGCGCAGAAGGAGCAGCGCCTGTCGCAGCCGGAGGCGAGCTTGACGGAGGCGACGGGGCTGCTGCCCAGCCGCCGCCGCAGCGGCGCGCGCGGCCCCGAGGCGGGCGCGATCCCCTCGGGCAGGTCGGCGGGCGCGGACTCAGCCGCCTCAGCGGACTCCTGCGCCCCCTGTGCCGCCCGGGAATCCGCCGTCCCGGCCTTCTCCACAGCTCCGTGCCCGGGCAGCGCGACAGCGGCGCCCTGGCGCTCTGCGGGGCTCACGGGCAGCAGCTTGCGCCGGTCGCGCGGGACGTGCGGCGCGTGCACACCACCGCTCAGGATCGTCCCGAGCCGGTCGGAGATATCCGCGTAGTCGTCGAACCCGAGGACCCCGTCCGCCTCCGGCAGCGCGTCGGCGAGCTCCTTGCCGTACCGCTCGGCCATACAGCCGACGGCCACCACGGCCTGGGTTCTGCCCTCGCCCTGACGGGCCGCGCTCTTGAGGTCGTTGGCCTCCAGCAGCGCGTCGACGGAGTCCTTCTTGGCGGCCTCGACGAAACCGCAGGTGTTGACGACGGCGACATCTGCTTCGGCGGCGTCCTCGACGAGGTCCCAGCCATCCGCCGCCAGGCGGCCTGCGAGCTCCTCCGAGTCCACCTCGTTACGTGCGCAGCCGAGAGTGACAAGGGCGACGGTACGGCGTTCGGGCATGGGCTCAGCCTACTTCGTCCCGTCGGCACCGCCCGCCGCCAGGTTGCGGCCGCCCAGCTCACCGGCCCGGGCAGGTCAGCCGCCCGGACCAGGTCAGCAGTGGGACCGGCGGATCAGCCGGCCTCGGGGTCGCCGCGGGTGTAGCTGAGCCGCTGCACCTGGCCGACCTCGCCCGCGTGCTTGACCTGCTTGCCGTTGACGTACAGCTTCACGCCGCCCGCGTTGCCGAGCACCAGATCGAGCCGCTTGTCGTCGGTGAGGGTCTTGGAGTGCCCCTCCTTGAGCACTCCTTCGTGGACCAGCCGCCCGTTGTGGTCCTTCGCGGAGACCCAACTGTTGCCCTTCTCCGCGGTCATCCGCACGGTGACCTTGTCGCCGGGTGCCCCTGCGATGGCGCTCTCGGAGGGCTTGGGATCGCTCGTCTTGGAGGGGGACGGCTTGTCGGCGGGCTTGGAGGGGGCCGGGGACGGTGCTTCCTCTGCGGCCTGCTTGCCCGAGTCCCCGCCGCCACCGCTGACCAGGGTGAAGCCGACGAAACCGATCACCGCGACGATGGCGGCGACCATGGCCGCGGTCCAGTTGGGCCTGCGCGGCTCGGGGCGGATGCGCTCCGCCTCGAACAGCGTGGCGGGCGCGGTCGGCTCGGGGCGGCCGCCGTGCTCCTCGTCGTACTGCGCGACCAAGGCGTCACCGTCGAGCCCGACGGCGCGCGCGAGCGTGCGGATGTGACCGCGCGCGTACACGTCCCCACCGCACCGGGAATAGTCGTCCTGCTCGATCGCCTGCACGATCGGGGCTCGCACCCGCGTGGAGGTACTGATCTCTTCCACGGTCAACCGTGCGTCGATTCGGGCCTGCTGGAGGGCTCGACCGACCGGGGGCCGGTCCTCTTCGGGGGAGTTGCCGATGGACACGGGGGCGCCTTTCGAGCGTGTAGCCACCTGCTGGAGGTTCAGTCTAGGGGCGAGGCAAAAGGGTGGGGCAAGCGGGCGGAGCAACTTTGTACGCCATATGTATGGCGTACGTATGACCGAGCCGCGCCGACTGGCGCCCGTACGAACCGGGTGCGCCGACGCCTTAGCCGTCCCTTCCCTCAACTTGACGTATAGACCACGGAAACGGTTGCCTCGCTCGCCCTTTCGAGTGAGCTGTGCCGCCCGTGCAGCCGGTGTCGGCAGTGCTGTGCGGGCCTACTCGCCGCCCCTGATGGCCGCGAGCACCCCGTCCAGCTCGTCGGGCTTGACCAGCACGTCCCGCGCCTTGGAGCCCTCGCTGGGGCCCACCACGCCCCGCGACTCCATCAGGTCCATCAGCCGCCCCGCCTTGGCGAAGCCGACCCGCAGCTTGCGCTGGAGCATCGAGGTGGAGCCGAACTGGGTGGAGACGACCAGCTCCGCCGCCTGGCAGAGCAGATCCATGTCGTCGCCGATCTCTTCGTCGATCTCCTTCTTCTTGCTCTGGCCGGTGGTCACGTCCTCCCGGAAGACAGGCGTCATCTGCGCCTTGCAGTGCTCGACGACCGCATGGATCTCTCGCTCGTTGACGTAGGCGCCCTGCATCCGGATCGGCTTGCTGGCGCCCATCGGCAGGAACAGCCCGTCGCCCTTGCCGATGAGCTTCTCGGCGCCGCCCTGGTCGAGGATGACGCGGCTGTCGGCCAGCGACGAGGTGGAGAAACCGAGCCGGGAGGGGACGTTGGCCTTGATGAGGCCGGTGACGACGTCGACCGACGGCCGCTGGGTGGCCAGCACCAGGTGGATGCCCGCGGCCCGCGCCAGCTGGGTGATCCGGACGATCGCGTCCTCCACGTCACGCGGAGCCACCATCATCAGGTCCGCCAGCTCGTCGACGATGACCAGCAGATACGGGTACGGCGTCAGCTCCCGCTCGCTGCCCTCCGGCGCCTGCACCCGACCCGTGCGCACGGCGTCGTTGAAGTCGTCGATGTGGCGGAATCCGAATGCCGCCAGGTCGTCGTAGCGCAGATCCATCTCGCGGACGACCCATTGGAGCGCTTCGGCGGCCTTCTTCGGGTTGGTGATGATCGGCGTGATCAGGTGCGGGATGCCCTCGTAGGCGGTCAGCTCGACCCGCTTGGGGTCCACGAGCACCATCCGCACATCCTCCGGCGTGGCCCTGGCCATCACCGAGGTGATGAGGCAGTTGATGCAGGAGGACTTGCCCGAGCCGGTGGAGCCCGCGACCAGGATGTGCGGCATCTTCGCCAGGTTGGCCGAGACGTAGCCGCCCTCGACATCCTTGCCGAGCCCGACCAGCAGCGGGTGCTCCTCGCCCGCTGCCTCGGCGGAGCGGAGTACATCGCCGAGGTTGACCATCTCGCGGTCGCTGTTGGGGATCTCGATACCCACCGCGGACTTGCCGGGGATCGGGTTGATGATGCGCACATCGGGACTGGCGACGGCGTACGCGATGTTCTTGGCCAGCGCGGTGATCTTCTCGACCTTCACGCCCGGGCCCAGTTCGACCTCGTAACGGGTGACGGTCGGGCCGCGGGTGAAGCCGGTGACCGCGGCGTCCACCTTGAACTCGGTGAAGACGGTGGTCAGCGACTGCACCACCTGGTCGTTGGCGGCGCTGCGGGAACGGCCGGGACCGCCACGCTCCAGCAGGTCGAGCGACGGCAGCGCGTAGGTGATGTCCCCGGACAGCTGGAGCTGTTCAGCCCGCGGGGGCAGCTCTGCCGGTTCCGGCGGCGCCGGCGCCTTGGTCAGGTCGGGTACCGGGGTGCGCTCGGTGGCCTCGTCGGCGGCGGGAGCAGCATGCTGGACTTGGCCCTCCTCGCCTCGTGCGCCCGGTAGCGCGGGCTCCGCGTGCTGGCTCCGGCGCTTCCTGCCGCGGGACTTGGCGACGGAGCTGGTCAGATCGGCCACCACCGGCGAGGGCTGGATTCCGTTGACCACGGCGCCGTCCAGCGAGGCGGCGGCAGCGGCGGCCACATCCACCGCGTCCAGCGTCCGCTCGGTCTCGCCCGCGCTCCCGCTGACCACGACGCCGTCCTCGGGCAGCGGCTCCTGCGTCCCGGTCCTCCGCCTGCCCTGGCGGCCGGCCCGCCGACGGCGGTCGAGGGCCTCCTTCTCGGCGAGCGCGGGCGCGATCTGCTCCTTGCGCATGGTGTGTGCCCGCCGCGCCGGGGCCGGCTCCTCCTCGTCCGGCTCGACGTCGTAGTCGTAGCCGGGCACCGGCTGGACGATACCGAGCCGGACCCCGGCGGCCCGGAGCCGCTGCGGGATGGCGTTCACCGGCGTGGCCGTCACGACGAGCAGCCCGAAGACGGTGACGAGCGCCAACAGCGCCACGGCCAGCATCTCGCCCATGGCCGCGATCAGCGGCCGGGAGACACCCCAGCCGATCAGGCCACCCGCGTCCCGCAGCGCGTCGTCCCCCTCGCCCCTGCCGGGCGCGCCGCAGCCGATGTGGACCAGCCCCAGCACACCGACGAGCAGCGCCGAAAGCCCGATCACGATACGGCCGTTGGCCTCGGGCTTCTCCGGGTGGCGGATCAGCCGCACGGAGATGACGCCGAGCAGTATCGGCACCAGCAGATCCAGCCTGCCGAACGCCCCGGTCACCAGCATCTCCACCAGATCGCCCACCGGGCCCTGGAGGTTGGACCAGGTACCCGCCGCGACGATCAGTGCGATACCGAGCAGCAGCAGCGCCAGGCCGTCCTTGCGGTGGGCCGGATCCAGCGCCTTGCCGCTGCGTCCTATCCCGCGGAAGACGGCGCCGACGGCGTGCGCGAGACCGAGCCAGCACGCCTTCAGCACCTTGAGGACGCCACTGGTGGGCGACGGCGCCCCCTTGCCCTTGCCGCCCTTGGCCGGGGCCTTCTTGGCGGGTGCCTTCTTGGGCGGCGCCTTCTTCGCCGGGGCCGCCTTCGCGGCTTTCGGGGCAGCCTTTTTCGCGGGTGCTTTCTTGGCAGCCTTTCCTGTTCCCGACGCACGTGAGGCCATAGGTGTGAGGTTACCTGTGCCAGGCACCCGAGGCACGGATGCCCGGGGCACCACACCTGCCCCAGGCCACGGTTCCGGACCTGGCGTCAGTTGCGGGACGAGCGTGAGAGTTCCGGAAGAACGTGCCGGCCCCGGAGGAAGCGGGCTCGGTGAACACCCGGAGGGAACAGTTCCGTTCCGCCGGAGGGACCCGTTCCGTTCCGGGGAGGGTCAGTTCTGGGAGGACACCTGGTGCGAGGGATCGCCGTCCGTGCCGGGACCCAACGCGTCAAGTGCGCTGCGCAACCCGGCCAGTTTGCGCTCCAGATGTGCGGCCGTCGCAGCTGTCGCCGCGTCAGCCGAGTCGCCCAGCTGCTTGGTGAGCGCTTCCGCCTGCTCCTCTACGGCCGCCAGCCGCGCGGAGAGCTCGACCAGCAGGCCCTGCGCCTCGTCGCCGTCCTCGGCAGTGCCGGGGCGCCGCTCGCCGCTGCCGTTGCCCTCCAACTGGAGCCGCAGCAGCGACGCCTGCTCGCGCAGCTGAACGTTCTTCATGTACAGGTCGACGAAGACCGAGACCTTCGCCCGCAGCACCCAGGGATCGAACGGTTTGGAGATGTAGTCGACCGCACCGGCCGCGTAGCCGCGGAAGGTGTGGTGCGGGCCGTGGTTGATGGCCGTGAGGAAGATGATCGGGATGTCGCGGGTGCGCTCGCGGCGCTTGATATGGGCGGCTGTCTCGAAGCCGTCCATCCCCGGCATCTGGACATCCAGCAGAATGACCGCGAAGTCGTCGGTCAGCAGCGCTTTGAGCGCTTCCTCCCCTGACGATGCCCGTACCAGCGTCTGATCGAGCGCGGAGAGAATGGCCTCCAGCGCCAGCAGATTCTCCGGCCGGTCATCGACCAGGAGGATCTTGGCCTTCTGCACCATGGCCCGTCCTCCTCGCCCCGGCAGCCTTTCGGACGCCGCCCCTGGGAGCGGCTTCCTGTCGCCGCCGCCCGTCCTTGTGCCGGTCATGGTAGCCGCACCCTGCGGCCCGCCACACCCTGTCACCGTGATGTCACTGTGCACGTAGCAGAAACGCCCCAGGGGACCAAAAGGTTCCCGGTTTACCGTGTTTCCACACGCGCTTGACCACACTGAGTCAACATGTGGCCCTCATCGACACGGTGTCATATTCACCCGCCCTCCATCCACCGCCTCATGACATCCAACAGATGATCAGTATCCACCGGCTTGGTGACGTAGTCGGAAGCACCGGCCTCGATGCTCTTCTCCCGGTCGCCCTTCATCGCCTTGGCGGTCAACGCGATGATCGGCAGCCCGGCGAACTGCGGCATCTTGCGGATGGCCGCTGTCGTGGCGTAACCGTCCATCTCCGGCATCATGATGTCCATCAGCACCACGGCCGCGTCGTCGTGCTGCTCGAGCACCTCGATGCCCTCCCTGCCGTTCTCGGCGTAGAGCACTTGCAGGCCGTGCTGTTCCAGCACGCTGGTGAGCGCGAAGACGTTGCGGATGTCGTCGTCGACGATGAGCACCTTCCGGCCGGCCAGATCACCGGTGTCGCCGGCCGCGGTGGCCGGGGCCTCCTGGTCACCCTGGGTGGCCACTCCCTGTCCGGACGCCTCGGCGGTCTCGGCCGGTGCCCCGCCCGGCTGCTCGCCGGGCGCGGCCGCCCGCTGAGCCCCGTTGCCCCGTGGCCCCGCGCCGTTGGCCGTCCCGTTGACCACCCCGGCGCCGTTCTCGGCCGACGGGCCCGACGGCCGGGCCTCCGGGGGCAGTTCGGGCTGCGCCTGGCCGCTGGCGTCCCGCAGCCGCCGCCGGTCGGCCAGTGAGTGCGCCGCCTCCTCCGCGGTCTGCTCGGGCGCTACGGGGGGCGTCTCGGCGCCCTCACCGGGTGCCGGGCGCGCCGCCTCCTCGGACTCGGCAGCCGGAGCCGCCGCCGCGCCCGTCCGCGCCTCGGGGAGGGCCAGCGGGCCGCTGCCGGAGGCGAGCTGTCCGTAGCCCTGCGGCGGCAGCTCCGTCGGGTGCAGCGGCAGGTACAGGGTGAAGGTGGAGCCCCGGCCCGGCTCGCTGACCGCGTAGATCTCACCGCCCAGCAGCCGCGCGATCTCCCGGCTGATGGACAGCCCCAGGCCCGTTCCGCCGTACTTGCGCGAGGTGGTGCCGTCGGCCTGCTTGAACGCCTCGAAGATGACGCGCATCTTGCTCTGCGCGATACCGATACCGGTGTCCGTCACGGAGAAGGCGATCAGCTCCGAGTCCGGATCCCGCAGCGAACCGTGCTCCAGCATCTGCTCGCGGATCGCGTCGGGCACATCCGAACGGGCCGAGCGGATCACCAGCTCGACGGCGCCGCTGTCGGTGAACTTGACCGCGTTCGACAGCAAGTTGCGCAGCACCTGCAGGAGCCGCTGCTCGTCGGTGTGCAGCGTGGCCGGCAGCTCCGGGGATACGCTCACCGAGAAGTCCAGCCCCTTCTCCACCGTCAGCGGCCGGAAAGTGGCCTCCACATAGTCGACCAGCTGCACCAGTGCGATCCGCGTCGGGCTGACATCCATCTTGCCCGCCTCGACCTTCGACAGATCGAGGATGTCGTTGATCAGCTGCAACAGGTCCGAGCCCGCGCCATGGATGGTCTCCGCGAACTCGACCTGCTTGGGCGAGAGGTTGTTCTCCGCGTTGTCCGCCAGCAGCTTGGCCAGAATCAGCAGCGAGTTGAGCGGCGTACGCAACTCGTGCGACATGTTGGCCAGGAACTCGGACTTGTAGCGCATCGAGACCGACAGCTGCTCGGCACGCTCCTCCAGAACCTGCCGCGCCTCCTCGATCTCCCGGTTCTTGATCTCGATGTCGCTGTTGGTCTGGGCGAGCTGTTCGGCCTTCTCCTCCAGCGCCGCGTTGGACTCCTGGAGGGCCTTCTGCCGGTTCTCCAGCTCCGCCGAGCGCTCCTTCAGCTGCGCCGTCAGCTCCTGCGACTGTTCCAGCAGCCGCTCGGTACGCATATTGACGCTGATGGTGTTGACGCTCGTCGCAATCATTTCGGCGATCTGGTTCAGGAAGTCCTTCTGGATCTGCCCGAACGGCTGGAACGACGCCAGCTCGATCACGCCGAGCACCGTGCCCTCGAAGATGACGGGCAGCACCACCAGATGTGCGGGCGGCGCCTCACCCAGGCCCGAGGAGATCTTCAGATAGCCGGGCGGCACATTGCCCATCTCGATGGTGCGCTTCTCCTTCGCCGCCGTACCGATCAGCGACTCGCCGGGCAGGAAGGACGTGGGCATGCTGTCGGTGCAGTAGCCGTAGCTGCCCAGCATCCGCAGCTCGTACTTGCCGTCCTCGCCGGGCCCGGCGCCGACGCCCACCGCGCCCTCGGGGGTGCCCTCGGGCAGCGAGATGAAGAACGCGCCGTGCTGCGCGGAGACCACCGGCGTCAGCTCGCTCATGATCAGCCCCGCCACGTCCCGCAGGTCGCGGCGGCCCTGCATCAGCCCGGAGATCCGCGCCAGGTTGCCCTTGAGCCAGTCCTGCTCCTGGTTGGCCTGAGTGGTGTCCCGCAGATTGGCGATCATCGTGTTGATGTAGCCCTGAAGCTCCAGGATCTCCCCCGCCGCCTCCACATCGATACGGACATTGTGATCGCCGCGGGTCACCGCGGTGGCGACCTCGGCAATCGCCCGCACCTGACGGGTCAGGTTGCCCGCCATCTCGTTGACGGAGTCGGTCAGGTCCTTCCACGTACCGGCAACACCCGGCACCCGCGCCTGACCGCCCAACTGGCCCTCGGTGCCCACCTCACGGGCCACCCGGGTGACCTGCTCGGCGAACGACGACAGCTGGTCGACCATCGTGTTGATGGTCGTCTTCAGCTGGAGGATCTCACCGTTGGCCTCGATGTCGATCTTCTTGGTCAGATCACCCTTGGCGATGGCGGTGGTGACCATGGCGATCTGCCGCACCTGGCCGGTCAGATTGGACGCCATGGAGTTCACGGACTCCGTCAGGTCCTTCCACGTACCCGCAACGCCCTGCACACGTGCCTGACCGCCCAGCACGCCGTCGGTGCCCACCTCACGGGCCACCCGAGTCACCTGCTCCGCGAACGACGAGAGCGTGGTGACCATCGTGTTGACCGTGTCCGCGAGCTGCGCCACCTCGCCACTGGCCTCGACGGTGACCTTCTTGGTCAGGTCACCGCCCGCGACCGCCGTGGCGACCTGGGAGATGTTGCGCACCTGGCTGGTCAGGTTGTTGGCCATGATGTTGACGTTGTCGGTGAGGTCCTTCCAGATGCCCGACACATCACGCACCCTGGCCTGCCCGCCGAGAATGCCCTCGGTGCCCACCTCGCGGGCCACCCGGGTCACCTGCTCGGCGAACGACGAGAGCGTGTCCACCATGGTGTTGACGGTCGTCACCAGGGCGAGGACCTCGCCCTTGGCGTCGACGGTGATCTTCTTCGACAGATCGCCCTGCGCGACAGCCGTGGTGACCTCGGCGATGTTGCGGACCTGCGAGGTCAGATTGTTCGCCATGAAGTTCACGGACTGCGTGAGGTCCTTCCAGGTGCCCGAGACACCCTTGACCTCCGCCTGGCCGCCCAGGATGCCCTCCGTGCCGACCTCGCGGGCGACCCGGGTGACCTCCTCGGCGAACGACGACAGCTGGTCCACCATCGTGTTCAGCGTGGTCTTCAGCTCCAGGATCTCGCCCCGCGCGTCCACGTCGATCTTCTGCGACAGATCACCACGCGCGACCGCGGTCGCCACCTGCGAGATGTTGCGCACCTGAGAGGTCAGGTTGCCCGCCATACCGTTCACGGAGTCGGTCAGATCGCGCCACACACCCGCAACGCCCGGCACCTGCGCCTGGCCGCCCAGCCGACCCTCCGTACCGACCTCCCGGGCCACTCTCGTGACCTGGTCGGCGAAGGCGGAGAGCTGATCGACCATCGTATTGATGGTGTTCTTCAGCTCCAGGATCTCGCCCCGGGCATCGACCTCGATCTTCTGCGACAGATCACCACGCGCGACCGCCGTCGTCACCTGAGCGATCTGCCGCACCTGGGACGTCAGGTTGTTGGCCATGAAGTTGACGGAGTTCGTCAGGTCCTTCCAGGTGCCCGAGACGCCGTCCACCCGCGCCTGACCGCCCAGCCGGCCCTCGGTGCCCACATCCCTGGCCATCCGGGTCACCTGCTCGGCGAAGGACGACAGCTGGTCCACCATCGTGTTGACGGTGTTCTTCAGCTGAAGCATCTCGCCGGAGACGTCCACGGTGACCTTCTGCGACAGATCACCGTTCGCCACCGCCGTCGTCACCTGCGCGATGTTGCGCACCTGGCCCGTCAGGTTGCGGAAGGCGGTGTTGACCGAGTCGGTCAGATCCTTCCAGGTGCCGGCCGCGCCGGGCACGGCCGCCTGGCCGCCCAGCTCACCCTCGACGCCGATCTCCCGGGCGACGCGGGTCACCTCCGCACCGAACGCGGAGAGCTGGTCCACCATCGTGTTGACGGTGTTCTTCAACTCCTGCATCTCACCGGAGACATCCACGGTGACCTTCTGCGACAGATCACCGTTCGCCACCGCCGTCGTCACCTGCGCGATGTCCCGCACCTGAGCGGTCAGATTACGGAAGGCGGAGTTGACCGAATCGGTCAGATCCTTCCAGATCCCGGCAGCGCCCGGGACGACCGCCTGGCCGCCCAGCACGCCATCGGTGCCGACCTCGCTCGCCGCCCGTGTGACCTCGTCCGCGAGTGTACGCAGCGTGTCCGTCATCGCGTTGATCGTCTCGGCGAGCTGCGCCACCTCGCCCCGCGCGTTCACGGTGATCTTCTGCGACAGATCGCCATTGGCCACCGCCGTGGTCACCTGGGCGATCTCCCGCACCTGGGAGGTGAGATTCCCCGCCATCAGGTTGACGGAGTCCGTCAGGTCCTTCCACACGCCCGCGACGCCCTGCACCCGCGCCTGGCCGCCCAGCTCACCCTCGGTGCCGACCTCGCGCGCGACCCGGGTGACCTCGGACTGGAAGGAGGAGAGCTGGTCGACCATCGTGTTGACGGTGTTCTTCAGCTCCAGCATCTCGCCGGCGACATGAACGGTCACCTTGCGTGACAGGTCACCCTTGGCGACCGCCGTCGTCACCAGCGCGATGTCCCGCACCTGGGCCGTCAGCCGCGACGCCATGGTGTTGACGGAATCGGTCAGATCCTTCCAGGAACCGGACATTCCGCGCACTCGCGCCTGGCCGCCCAGCTTTCCCTCGGTGCCCACCTCGCTGGCGACCCGGGTCACCTCGTCCGTGAACGCCGAAAGCTGGTCCACCAGCCCGTTCACCGTGCGGCCGACCTTCAGGAACTCCCCGCGCAGCGGATGCCCGCCGCCCTCGGCCCCGCGCGAGCGCAGATCCATGCGCTGCTCCAGGTCACCGTCGGCGACAGCAGACAGCACCCTGCCCACCTCGGAGACGGGCCACACCAGGTCGTCCACCAGCGCGTTCGCCGCGTCGATCGCCGACGCCCAGGAGCCCTCACACGTACCGGTCTGCAACCGCTCTGTGAGTTTTCCCTCACGTCCCACCACACGCCGCACCCGGGACAGCTCGCCCGTCAGATGCAGATTCTGGTCCGCGACCTCGTTGAAGACCGCGGCGATCTCGGCCATCGGGCCCTCTCCGGTCACGGTGAGCCGCTTGCGGAAATTCCCGTCCCGCATCGCCGTCAGCCCTGCCAGGAGCTTGTTGACGGCGGCGGCGTCCACCTCGATCGTCCCGCTCCTCCGGGACCGTCCGCCCTTCACGCGCGTGTTGCCGCTACGCGCGGTTGCGCCAGACTCCACTGCCCCTCCTGCGGGTCGACCTTCCTGCCCGGGCCCTTGTACTCCGAGCCTTCCCAGTGTTTCACCCTGCCCGAACCCGGCGATAACAGTTCGGCAGCATGGCATATCGCACTGCGTTCGCGGACCCGGAGGGAAATCACCCGCATCCGGCAGCCACTCGCCGTGGATACGTAAGTAACCTGGCACCCGGCTGTCCGTTCACCCCCATGTCGGCGGGGTGCCCGACCGGGTCGGATGGGTAGGGGCTTCGCAGGGGGCAGCGGTGTGAGTACGAAGGGCGACGGAGGGGCGCTGCGGTGACGCAAGAGCAGAGCGCCGAGCGCGGGGGATTCCCCACCGGGATCCCCCCGAACGCCGTGGGCTCACAACAAGGCCCGAACGACGAGGCAGGGACCGTTACGGCCCTGACCGCACAGCGCACACCAGTGCGCCTGGCCGACAGGACATCCATGGGGAGACCAGTGATCACCGCACGAGCCGCCGCCACCTTCGAACCGGTGGGCCGGTCCGTCGCCACCGCGCGCGGCTTCGTACGCGACACCCTCCAGGGCTGGGGCCTGTCCGACATCGTCGACGACGCCGTCGTACTGACCAGCGAACTGGTCACCAACGCCGTCGTGCACGCCGGAACCGCCGCGGAGGTGCTGTGCCTGCGCGACGAGGACGGCGTCCGCATCGAGGTCATCGACCGCTACCCGGAGCGTGAGCTGCCGCTCCAGGAGGTCAATCCGCAGCCCGCCAGCCCCGACCGCGAGGGAGGCCGCGGACTGCTGCTGGCCTCGGCCTTGGCCACCCGCTGGGGCGTCGACTACACCGCGGCCGACAAGCGCGTCTGGTTCCGTCTCGACCTCCCCGAGCGCCCCGTCGGTACCCGTACGGCAGGCCCCGCGCTCCCGGACACCGCCCTGCCGGTCACCGACACCCGCGTCCGGGTAGCCGTCATCCAGGTCGACCGCAGCGGCTCGATCAGCGCCTGGAACGAAGACGCCACCGAACTGTTCGACTATCCGGCGGAACAGGTCGTCGGCAAGCCGCTCACCGACTTCGCCGCCTGGCCGCACACCCCCGGCACCGGCACCGGCGTCGCCGAGGCGCTGCGCCTCTCCCGCTGGGAGGGCTCCTACGGCATGCGCGGCTCGGACGGCCGCACCATCCCCGTCTACGCCTCCCACCTGCGCGTACGCGACAGCGACGGCGAGCCCTCCACGGTCTGCCTGCTGGTGCGCGAGCACGAGCGCGCCGTACTCCAGTCCCCGCCCCGCGTCCACTCGCACGACAACACCGGCACCGCCGGCGACTCCCAGGAGCAGTCCGCAGCCGACCCCTTCGAGGTCTTCATCGGCTCCCCCGCCCCCGACGACCTCGACGGCCTGCTCCAGCGCACCGTGGAACGTGCCAGGGACATGCTCGACGGCGACTCCGCGTATCTGCTGCTGGCCACCGACGACGAGACGGAGCTGGAGGTCCGCGCCTCCACCGGCCTCCCCTCGGCCCGCCAGCGCTTCGCCCGCGTCCCCGTGGAGACCGGCAGCGGCCGGTACGGCTCGGCCCGTATGCCGTCCGTACACGAGGACCTCACCGTCGTCCCCGGCGCCGTACCTCTGCTGGACGGCACGGGCATGCGTTCCGTGGTCACCGTCCCCCTCAAGGTCGAGGGCCGGCTCACCGGCTCCCTCGGCGTCGCCACCGAGGCACCGGGCCGGTACACGAACGAGGAGGCGCTGCGCCTCCAGTTCGCCGCCGACCGCATCGCCCTCGCCGTGGAACGTGCCCGCCTCACCGAGCTGGAACGGCTGCGGCGCGGCTCGCTCTCCTTCCTCGTCGAAGCCTCCGATCTGCTCGCCGGCACCCTCGACCGCGACCAGACGCTCGCCCTGATGGCCCAGATGACGGTCCCCACCCTGGCCACCTGGTGCGCCGTCTACACCGTCGCCGACCAGGGCTCCGAGCCCAAGCTGTCCTACGTACTGCACGAGGACGAGGACCGCATCGACAACCTCAAGGGACTGCTCGCCAAGGTCGACCCACCCGAGCCCGTGCCCACGCCCGGAGCCCGCGTGTGGACGGCTCCCACCGAGGCCGCACACTCCGCCGCCATGCGCACCTCGCTGCGCAGCGTCTCGCTGGAAGGCGAGGACCACCAGCTCTCCGCCGGCACGAGCCTGGCCACCGCGGCGGCCGTCGGCGGCGAGACCGTCGTCCTGCCCTTGGTGGCGCGCAACCGCGTCATCGGCATGCTGACCCTGGGCAAACCCACCGACGAGCGGTTCCGCCAGGAGATCCTGGAACTGGCCGAGGACCTCTCCCGCCGTGCCGCCCTCGCGCTGGACAACGCGCGCCTCTACTCCGAGCGCACCGCCATCAGCCAGTCCCTCCAGCGCAGCCTCCTGCCGCCCGAACTCCCGGACATCACAGGCGGGATCGAGCGCGAGGTCATCTACCGCGCCGCAGGCGAGGGCAACGAGGTCGGCGGCGATTTCTACGACCTCTTCGAGATCCGCGAAGGCGTCTACGGCTTCGCCATCGGCGACGTCTGCGGTACGGGCCCCGAGGCCGCCGCCGTCACCGGCCTGGCCCGGCACGCGCTGCGCCTGCTCGCCCGCGAGGGCCTCGGCGGACCGGCCGTACTGGAGCGCCTCAACACCGCCATCCTCGACGAGGGGGCGCGCAGCCGCTTCCTCACCCTCCTCTACGGCGAGATGCACCCTCAGGAGGACGGCAGCGCCGAGCTGAAGGTCGTCTGCGCGGGCCATCCCCTGCCGCTGCGCCTGCGCCAGGACGGCAGCGTCGAACCCGCCGCCGACCCCCAGCCACTGCTGGGCGTCATGGAGGACCTGGAGCTGTACGAGCAGACCGTCTCCCTCGACCCGGGCGACGTACTGCTGTGCGTGACGGACGGCGTGACAGAACGCCGCGAGGGCACCCGCATGCTCGGCGACGACGGCCTGGCCGACGTCCTCGGCACCTGCACGGGACTCAACGCCGGTGCGGTGGCAGCCCGCATCATGCGCGCTGTCGAACGCTTCGCCAGCGACGCCCCCTCGGACGACATGGCCATTCTGGCGATGCGGGTCCCGGAGTAGAAGCTACGGGGCACGCCACAACGGTGCACCAACGAAGAAGGCCCCCGCCAATTGGCGGGGGCCTTCAACTCGCTTATGAAGAGCCCCAAAACGGAATCGAACCGTTGACCTTCTCCTTACCATGGAGACGCTCTGCCGACTGAGCTATTGGGGCGCGGTCAGCGGAAGAGATCTTACCCGATCCACGGCACTGGATCGAACTGGCGCTGGACCGCCCCATCACACTCAGCTGGCGCGCTCCTGCAACAGCCCACCAAGCCCGTTGCAGGCCGACACCACACGGTGCAGGTCCTTCTTCGTCATGGCAGCGCTCAACGGCAAGGACAGGCACTCGTCGGCAGCCCGCTCCGCCTCGGGCAACCGCACAGCAGGCGCGTATTCGGTGTACTGCGCGTACTCCGGCAACCGGTGGGCCGGCACCCGCACAGGAACGTCACATTCGACGCCCCTCATCCGCAGCGCCCGCCGAAAGGCATCCCGGTCCGGACGCCCGTTCCCGAGCACCCGCACGACATACGCCGTGAAAGCGTGCTCGACCCCCTCCCCGACCGCCGGCACGACGACGCCCCTGAGCCGACGCCCCAGGTACGTGGCGTACTGGCGCCTCCGCACCGCGTCGATCGCATCCGTACGAGGCAGCTGCTCCCACTCGACGACAGGAACGGCATGCTCCGCCCCCAGCGCACGCAGTTCGGTCATATCCGCGGAGCGACCGAAGAGGTGAACGGGAACGATGGCCGCAGTCCGCGAGGTCACCACACCTGCCGCGGACGCGGGATCGAGACAGTAGGTATCGGCATCGATGTCAGCAAAGACGGGCCGGGCTCCGAGGTCCCGCACGGCCTGCGCGACGTCGGCTCCGCCGAACGACGGCACCACGACCTCGTCACCTGCACCGACGCCTGCTGCGCTCAACTGTGTTGTCGCCATGGTCGGATCATGTCCACGTAACGTGAACTGCCGGTGACCAGACACAAAAAAGTCGTGGTCCCTGGACTGACGTCCAGGGACCACGACTTGTAAAGATCGTTCGGCGGTGTCCTACTCTCCCACACACTCCCGCATGCAGTACCATCGGCGCTGAAAGGCTTAGCTTCCGGGTTCGGAATGTAACCGGGCGTTTCCCTCACGCTATGACCACCGAAACACGGCGAAACACACAACCAGCAACACACCACACAGGTGTGTTTTGGGTTGTTGTCTCAGAACCAACACAGTGGACGCGAGCATCTACGGACAAGCCCTCGGCCTATTAGTACCGGTCACCTCCACCCATTACTGGGCTTCCAGATCCGGCCTATCAACCCCGTCATCTCCAGGGAGCCTTAACCCCTCCAAGGGGGTGGGAGTCCTCATCTCGAAGCAGGCTTCCCGCTTAGATGCTTTCAGCGGTTATCCTTCCCGAACGTAGCCAACCAGCCATGCCCTTGGCAGAACAACTGGCACACCAGAGGTCCGTCCGTCCCGGTCCTCTCGTACTAGGGACAGCCCTTCTCAAGACTCCTACGCGCGCAGCGGATAGGGACCGAACTGTCTCACGACGTTCTAAACCCAGCTCGCGTACCGCTTTAATGGGCGAACAGCCCAACCCTTGGGACCGACTCCAGCCCCAGGATGCGACGAGCCGACATCGAGGTGCCAAACCATCCCGTCGATATGGACTCTTGGGGAAGATCAGCCTGTTATCCCCGGGGTACCTTTTATCCGTTGAGCGACGGCGCTTCCACAAGCCACCGCCGGATCACTAGTCCCGACTTTCGTCCCTGCTCGACCCGTCAGTCTCACAGTCAAGCTCCCTTGTGCACTTACACTCACCACCTGATGACCAACCAGGCTGAGGGAACCTTTGGGCGCCTCCGTTACCCTTTAGGAGGCAACCGCCCCAGTTAAACTACCCACCAGACACTGTCCCCGATCCGGATCACGGACCCAGGTTAGACATCCAGCACGACCAGAGTGGTATTTCAACAACGACTCCACAACCACTGGCGTGGCCGCTTCACAGTCTCCCACCTATCCTACACAAGCCGAACCGAACACCAATATCAAGCTGTAGTAAAGGTCCCGGGGTCTTTCCGTCCTGCTGCGCGAAACGAGCATCTTTACTCGTACTGCAATTTCACCGGGCCTATGGTTGAGACAGTCAAGAAGTCGTTACGCCATTCGTGCAGGTCGGAACTTACCCGACAAGGAATTTCGCTACCTTAGGATGGTTATAGTTACCACCGCCGTTTACTGGCGCTTAAGTTCTCAGCTTCACCAGGACGAATCCTGACTAACCGGTCCCCTTAACGTTCCAGCACCGGGCAGGCGTCAGTCCGTATACATCGCCTTACGGCTTCGCACGGACCTGTGTTTTTAGTAAACAGTCGCTTCTCGCTGGTCTCTGCGGCCACCCCCAGCTCACCAAGCATGTTGGATCACCAGAAATGGCCCCCCTTCTCCCGAAGTTACGGGGGCATTTTGCCGAGTTCCTTAACCATAGTTCACCCGAACGCCTCAGTATTCTCTACCAGACCACCTGAGTCGGTTTAGGGTACGGGCCGCCACACAACTCGCTAGAGGCTTTTCTCGACAGCACAGGATCACCCACTTCACCACAAACGGCTCGGCATCAGGTCTCACCCCTCATGCCAGGCGGATTTCCCTACCCGACGGGCTACACCCTTACCCCGGGACAACCATCGCCCGGGCTGGACTACCTCACTGCGTCACCCCATCACTCACCTACTACAAGCTCGGGCCGTCGGCTCCACCAAAACCCTTTCACCCGAAGGATCCAGAGCGGCTTCACGGACTTAGCATCACCTGATTCGATGTTTGACGCTGCATAGCGGGTACCGGAATATCAACCGGTTCTCCATCGACTACGCCTGTCGGCCTCGCCTTAGGTCCCGACTTACCCTGGGCAGATCAGCTTGACCCAGGAACCCTTAGTCAATCGGCGCACACGTTTCTCACGCATGTATCGCTACTCATGCCTGCATTCTCACTCGTGAACCATCCACAACTCGCTTCCACGGCTGCTTCACCCGGCACACGACGCTCCCCTACCCACCCCAGCCCCCGTTAGGAGTATTACTGGAGTGACACGACTTCGGCGGTGTACTTGAGCCCCGCTACATTATCGGCGCGGAATCACTTGACCAGTGAGCTATTACGCACTCTTTCAAGGATGGCTGCTTCTAAGCCAACCTCCTGGTTGTCCCTGCGACTCCACATCCTTTCCCACTTAGCACACGCTTAGGGGCCTTAGTCGATGCTCTGGGCTGTTTCCCTCTCGACCATGGAGCTTATCCCCCACAGTCTCACTGCCGCGCTCTCACTTACCGGCATTCGGAGTTTGGCTAAGGTCAGTAACCCGGTAGGGCCCATCGCCTATCCAGTGCTCTACCTCCGGCAAGAAACACACGACGCTGCACCTAAATGCATTTCGGGGAGAACCAGCTATCACGGAGTTTGATTGGCCTTTCACCCCTAACCACAGGTCATCCCCCAGGTTTTCAACCCTGGTGGGTTCGGGCCTCCACACGGTCTTACCCGCGCTTCACCCTGCCCATGGCTAGATCACTCCGCTTCGGGTCTTGAACACGCTACTCAAACGCCCTCTTCGGACTCGCTTTCGCTACGGCTCCCCCACACGGGTTAACCTCGCAACATGCCGCAAACTCGCAGGCTCATTCTTCAAAAGGCACGCAGTCACGACGTTACATGCAAGCATGCAACGCGACGCTCCCACGGCTTGTAGGCACACGGTTTCAGGTACTCTTTCACTCCGCTCCCGCGGTACTTTTCACCATTCCCTCACGGTACTATCCGCTATCGGTCACCAGGGAATATTTAGGCTTGACGGGTGGTCCCGCCAGATTCACACAGGATTTCTCGGGCCCCATGCTACTTGGGAGTCCCACAAACGAGTTGCCAACATTTCAGCTACGGGGGTCTTACCCTCTACGCCGGGCCTTTCGCATGCCCTTCGCCTACATCGACAATTTCTTACTCGTCCAGCAGCCGGCAGACCACTGAAGTGGAATCCCACAACCCCGCATGCGCAACCCCTGCCGGGTCTCACACACATACGGTTTAGCCTCCTCCGGTTTCGCTCACCACTACTCCCGGAATCACGGTTGTTTTCTCTTCCTACGGGTACTGAGATGTTTCACTTCCCCGCGTTCCCTCCACACCGCCTATACATTCAGCGGCAGGTGACAGCCCATGACGACTGCCGGGTTCCCCCATTCGGACACCCCCGGATCACAGCTCGGTTGACAGCTCCCCGGGGCCTATCGCGGCCTCCCACGTCCTTCATCGGTTCCTGGTGCCAAGGCATCCACCGTGCGCCCTTAAAAACTTGGCCACAGATGCTCGCGTCCACTGTGCAGTTCTCAAACAACAACCAGCCACCCACCACCCCACCCCGAAGAGCGAGTTCACTGGGACCGGCAACCAAGAGCCACAACCTTCAACGGCCGTGCCCTCAGACACCCAACAGCGCGCCCGACACCCCCAGTCCGCCTTACGCGTTCCACGCTCCGAAGAGCAGTACTAGCCCAAGACCAACCGAGAGTGCCGAATAGTCAACGTTCCACCCATGAGCAACCCACCGCGAGTCGTTCGCTCGCGTAGTGGGCCTCTGGACCGCCGAAGCGGCCAAAGATGCTCCTTAGAAAGGAGGTGATCCAGCCGCACCTTCCGGTACGGCTACCTTGTTACGACTTCGTCCCAATCGCCAGTCCCACCTTCGACGATTCCCTCCCCACAAGGGGGTTGGGCCACCGGCTTCGGGTGTTACCGACTTTCGTGACGTGACGGGCGGTGTGTACAAGGCCCGGGAACGTATTCACCGCAGCAATGCTGATCTGCGATTACTAGCGACTCCGACTTCATGGGGTCGAGTTGCAGACCCCAATCCGAACTGAGACCGGCTTTTTGAGATTCGCTCCACCTCACGGCATCGCAGCTCATTGTACCGGCCATTGTAGCACGTGTGCAGCCCAAGACATAAGGGGCATGATGACTTGACGTCGTCCCCACCTTCCTCCGAGTTGACCCCGGCAGTCTCCCGTGAGTCCCCAACCTCCCGAAGGAGTTGCTGGCAACACAGGACAAGGGTTGCGCTCGTTGCGGGACTTAACCCAACATCTCACGACACGAGCTGACGACAGCCATGCACCACCTGTACACCGACCACAAGGGGGCCCCTGTCTCCAGAGGTTTCCGGTGTATGTCAAGCCTTGGTAAGGTTCTTCGCGTTGCGTCGAATTAAGCCACATGCTCCGCCGCTTGTGCGGGCCCCCGTCAATTCCTTTGAGTTTTAGCCTTGCGGCCGTACTCCCCAGGCGGGGCACTTAATGCGTTAGCTGCGGCACGGACCACGTGGAATGTGGCCCACACCTAGTGCCCAACGTTTACGGCGTGGACTACCAGGGTATCTAATCCTGTTCGCTCCCCACGCTTTCGCTCCTCAGCGTCAGTATCGGCCCAGAGATCCGCCTTCGCCACCGGTGTTCCTCCTGATATCTGCGCATTTCACCGCTACACCAGGAATTCCGATCTCCCCTGCCGAACTCCAGCCTGCCCGTATCGAATGCAGACCCGGGGTTAAGCCCCGGGCTTTCACATCCGACGCGACAAGCCGCCTACGAGCTCTTTACGCCCAATAATTCCGGACAACGCTCGCACCCTACGTATTACCGCGGCTGCTGGCACGTAGTTAGCCGGTGCTTCTTCTGCAGGTACCGTCACTCGCGCTTCTTCCCTGCTGAAAGAGGTTTACAACCCGAAGGCCGTCATCCCTCACGCGGCGTCGCTGCATCAGGCTTTCGCCCATTGTGCAATATTCCCCACTGCTGCCTCCCGTAGGAGTCTGGGCCGTGTCTCAGTCCCAGTGTGGCCGGTCGCCCTCTCAGGCCGGCTAC
Source organism: Streptomyces sp. CA-250714 (assembly GCF_050936705.1). Taxonomy (NCBI): domain Bacteria; kingdom Bacillati; phylum Actinomycetota; class Actinomycetes; order Kitasatosporales; family Streptomycetaceae; genus Streptomyces; species Streptomyces sp. CA-250714. Next base: position 2,226,344 of record NZ_JBNJMI010000001.1, read on the forward strand.
CCGTCGTCGCCTTGGTAGGCCATCACCCCACCAACAAGCTGATAGGCCGCGGGCTCATCCTGCACCGCCGGAGCTTTCCACACGGAGATCATGCGATCCCGTGTCGTATCCGGTATTAGACCCCGTTTCCAGGGCTTGTCCCAGAGTGCAGGGCAGATTGCCCACGTGTTACTCACCCGTTCGCCACTAATCCCCGACCGAAGCCGGTTCATCGTTCGACTTGCATGTGTTAAGCACGCCGCCAGCGTTCGTCCTGAGCCAGGATCAAACTCTCCGTGAATGCTTCATTCGCGGAAGAGCGGAACAGTAGCCAGAGGAATAGTCGGGCACTGTCCACAGCGTCCTCGCTGTAATTTTCTTCAAAGGAACCTCAACTCGCCTTCGGCGAGTCGGGGTATCAACATATCTGGCGTTGACTTTTGGCACGCTGTTGAGTTCTCAAGGAACGGACGCTTCCTTTGGATTCCCTCTCGGGTTTCCTCCGGACGTTTGCCCTTTCGGTGTTTCCAACCTTACCAGAATCTTTTTCCGGCTCGTTTCCGAGCTGATTTCGGATTCCTGGCTATCGATCGCTCCCGGGACGTAGTGGCCCCGGGTTCCCGATGCGGTGGAGATGTAAACGTACTGGAGCGGGGCGCCTGGAGGCAAATCGAGGCGCCCCGCTCATCCGTGGGCCCTGGCAGGGGCCCTGACGGGAGGTCAGACCTCGACGACCACTGGGAGGATCATCGGGCGGCGGCGGTAGGTGTCCGAGACCCACTTGCCGACCGTGCGGCGCACCAGCTGCTGGAGCTGGTGGGTCTCCGCGACGCCGTCCTGTGCCGACTTGGCGAGCGCCTCGTCGATCCTCGGGATGACCGCGGCGAAGTCGGCCTCGTCGATACCGGAGCCGCGGGACTGGAGGTGGGGGCCGCCCACGGTCTTGCCGGTGGTGCTGTCGACCACGACGAAGATCGAGATGATGCCCTCGTCGCCGAGGATGCGGCGGTCCTTGAGGGAGGACTCGGTGACGTCACCGACCGAGAGGCCGTCGACGTAGACGTAGCCAGCCTGGACCTTGCCGGTGATCTTGGCCTTGCCGTCGACCAGGTCGACGACGACGCCGTCCTCGGCGATCACGATGCGGTCGTGCGGGACGCCGGTCGCCGCGCCAAGCTCGGCGTTGGCGCGCAGGTGGCGCCATTCGCCGTGGACCGGCATCAGGTTCCTGGGCCGGCAGATGTTGTAGAAGTACAGCAGCTCACCGGCGGAGGCGTGCCCGGAGACGTGGACCTTGGCGTTGCCCTTGTGGACGACGTTGGCGCCCCAGCGGGTCAGGCCGTTGATCACGCGGTAGACGGCGTTCTCGTTGCCCGGGATGAGGGACGAGGCCAGGATCACCGTGTCGCCCTGGACGATACGGATCTGGTGGTCGCGGTTGGCCATCCGGGAGAGGGCTGCCATGGGCTCGCCCTGGGAGCCGGTGCAGACCAGCACGACCTCGTCGTCCGGCAGGTCGTCGAGCGTCTTGACGTCGACGACGAGTCCGGCCGGCACCCGGAGGTAGCCAAGGTCGCGGGCGATGCCCATGTTGCGGACCATGGAGCGGCCGACAAAGGCGACCCGGCGGCCGTGTTCGTGGGCGGCGTCCAGGATCTGCTGGATGCGGTGCACATGGCTGGCGAAGCTGGCCACGATGATCCGCTTCTGGGCGCTGGAGAAGACCTGGCGCAGCACCGAGGAGATCTCGCGCTCGGGCGGTACGAAGCCGGGGACCTCGGCGTTGGTCGAGTCGCTGAGCAGCAGATCGATGCCCTCTTCACCGAGGCGGGCGAAGGCACGCAGGTCGGTGAGGCGGCCGTCCATCGGCAGCTGGTCCATCTTGAAGTCGCCGGTGTGCACGACCATGCCCGCCGGGGTGCGGATGGCGACGGCGAGGGCATCGGGGATGGAGTGGTTGACCGCGAGGAACTCGCAGTCGAACGGACCGATGCGCTCGCGGTGCCCCTCCTCGACCTCGAGGGTGTAGGGCCGGATGCGGTGCTCCTGGAGCTTGGCCTCGATCAGGGCGAGGGTCAGCTTGGAGCCGATCAGCGGGATGTCGGCCTTCTCCCGCAGCAGGTAGGGGATGCCGCCGATGTGGTCCTCATGGCCGTGGGTGAGGACGATGCCGTCGATGTCGTCGAGGCGGTCCCTCAGACAGGTGAAGTCGGGGAGGATCAGGTCGATGCCGGGCTGCTCCTCCTCGGGGAAGAGGACGCCGCAGTCGACGATCAGCAGCCTGCCGCCGTACTCGAAGACGGTCATGTTGCGGCCGATCTCACCGAGCCCGCCCAGCGGGGTGACGCGTAGGCCACCCTCGGGGAGCTTCGGGGGCGGCCCGAGCTCTGGATGCGGATGACTCAAAAGACTCTCCTTACCACGCGCGCCACGCACCCGCCTGGGCACGTGGCGCGCGATATTCATGATGCGCACGCGGACGCACGTGTCGTACGTACGTGTCGTGCTCGTTCCGAAGGTTCATGCACTGTTGTGCACTGCTGCCGTTGTCCGGCGGTATGCAGTTGTGAAGTCTGGGACCTACAGATGTACCCCGCCGTGAGCGAGATCGTGCCTGAGCTGCTCCAGCTCCTCGGGGGACAGCTCGACCAGCGGAAGGCGCAGCGGCCCGGCCGGGAGGCCCAGGCCGGCGAGTGCGGCCTTGGTCGTGATGACGCCCTGGGTGCGGAACATGCCGGTGAAGACGGGGAGCAGCTTCTGGTGGATCTCGGTCGCCTTGGCGACGTCGCCGCTCAGGTGTGCCTCCAGCAGGGCGCGCAGCTCGGGCGTGACGACGTGACCGACCACGGAGACGAAACCGACGGCGCCGACGGACAGCAGCGGAAGGTTGAGCATGTCGTCGCCGCTGTACCAGGCGAGGCCGCTGGTGGCGATGGCCCAGCTCGCGCGGCCGAGGTCGCCCTTGGCGTCCTTGTTGGCGACGATGCGGGGGTGTTCGGCGAGACGGACGATCGTCTCGGTGTTGATGGGGACACCGCTGCGGCCCGGGATGTCGTAGAGCATCACCGGGAGCTCCGTGGCGTCGGCGATCGCGGTGAAGTGCCGGTAGAGGCCCTCCTGGGGGGGCTTGCTGTAGTACGGCGTCACTGCCAGGAGGCCGTGCGCACCCGCCTTCTCCGCGCCGCGGGCCAGCTCGAGGCTGTGCGCCGTGTCGTTGGTGCCGGCTCCTGCGACCACATGGGCCCGGTCTCCCACGGCCTCCACGACCGCCTTGACGAGCTGGGCTTTCTCCGCATCGGTGGTGGTCGGGGACTCACCGGTGGTGCCGTTGACGACGAGGCCGTCGTTGCCGGCGTCCACCAGGTGGGCGGCGAGCTGCTGCGCGCCGTCGAGGTCGAGCGCGCCGTCCGCGGTGAACGGCGTGACCATCGCGGTCAGGACCCGCCCGAAGGGCGTCTGCGGTGTGGAGGTCGGAGCCATAGGGTCCACGCTACTCGCAGCGCACCCCGCGATGCTCCCTCGGGGCTGCTGATGCGGCGCCGATCCGCCACGGGAACCGCCGGGAGGGCGGTGGGGGCCGGAACCGGGTGCGAGTGATGAGGGGCCCCGGCACTGCCTGCTCGGGGGTTCAGGCAGTGCCGGGACCGCACAATCACCCTAGATGAACTTCTTCAAACGCCGCAATACGGACACCTCTGGCACCCCGCCGACCGGCGGGTAGCGGTCAGGGCGCGACGCGGCCGTTGGCGTTGAACGCCGCGTGGGTCAGCGGCATCAGCTTGGCCCACTGCTCCTCCATCAGCTCGCCCACCATCTCGATCTCGCGCTGCGGGAAGCTGGGCACCTTGGCCTGTTCGTGCTGGGTGCGCAGCCCGAGGAAGTGCATCAGCGAGCGGGCGTTGCAGGTGGCGTACATCGAGGAGTAGAGCCCGACCGGCAGCACCGCGCGGGCGACCTCCCGGGCGACACCGGCCGCCAGCATCTCCTCGTACGTCTCGTACGCCTTCCGGTAGACGTCCGCCATGGAGCGGCTCATCAGCTCGTGCTGTTCCTGGGTGCCCGCCACGAACTCGTACTTGCCCGGGCGGCCCTGCTGGACGAGCTTGCGGGACGCGTCCGGGATATAGAAGACGGGCTGCAGCCGGCGGTAGCGGCCCGACTCCTCGTTGTAGGACCAGCCGACGCGGTGCCGGTGGAACTCCCGGAAGACGAAGAGCGGGGCGCTGATGAAGAAGGTCATCGAGTTGTGCTCGAAGGGGCTGCCGTGACGGTCCCGCATCAGGAAGTTGATCAGACCCTTGGAGCGCTCCGGGTCCTTGCTCAGCTCTTCCAGGGACTGCTCGCCCGCGGTGGAGACCCGGGCCGCCCAGAGCACATCGGTGTCGGACGCGCTGTGCTTGACCAGCTCGACCGTCATATCGCTGCGGAAACTGGGGGCGGGCGGGGCGGGGGTTTCGGTCACCGGCTGGTCCTTCCACGTACGTCTGCCAGAGCGGAGCCAGCCTAAGGGGAGGGTCCGACAGCGGACCGTAGCGGGGAGAGGCGGGGAGAGGCAGGGAGAATAGTCCGCTTTGCGCGTCCTTAACCGGACAAACGAGCCTCAGATCGAAGAAACGCGACCCCGGTGACAAACCTCTTCGTCCCGGTTGATATTTTTCACATGCGTTCGTCGGTTGCGGGCACTCTGCCGCCGACCCGGACGTTCACCTCATAACCAACCCAGAACGATCACGCAGGAGCGCACCTTCATGTCCCGCCGCGGAGAATCAGTCCCGTTCGCCTTCATAGCCGAGGCAGATCGGTTCCGCAGCAATGTCACCCCGCCGCCCCCTGCCCGTCGCAGCTTCCGCCAGGTCGCGGGCAGTGCCCTGGTGGGGCTGACCATCGTCGCCGGGCTCGTGGGATCGGTTCTGATCGGACTGCCGGCACTCAGCGACAACGAGACGCCGTCGCACGAGCATCCGGCAGCGGCCGAGGGCCGCTGACCCTGAGGGCCACCCCCGGGAACGGCACCCGGGGGTGGCCGGGTCCAACCCACCTCGCTAATGTCACCGCTCACACCGCTGCGGCGTGCAGCCGCGGGCCAAGCCCCTGTCGTGAGCGAGCGAGGACCCTGCCGTGCCCCTGCCCTTTGTGACAGCCGACCGCGAGGACGCCGTGCACGCGGCCCAGTCGGTGACTCTCGCCGAGGCCGACCGTGATCTGTGGCGGCGCCCCTACTCCCCGGGCCCCTGGCGGGTCGGCGGCGGCGCGCTGCTGCTGCTTCTCGCGTCGTACGTACTCTTCTCCGCGCTCGTCATCGCCCTGGCCGGCGGCGTGCCGAGCGGAGCGATATGCGCGGCCTGCGGCGTACTGCTGATCGTCCTCGCGGTGCGGCTGCTGCGCGCCGGAGTGTGGGTCAGCTCGCATGGTTTGCGCCGGGCAGGGCTGTTCCGTACGACGACGCTGCAGTGGGGCGAGGTGGGGTCGCTGCGTACGGTGCAGCGGCCTGTGCGGTGGCTGGGGCTGCCCCGTACGGTGCAGGGCGAGGCGCTGACGCTCGTCCCGCGCGGGGCGGCGGCGGTCGACAGTGAGCGGGTGCTGCTCACCGACCACAACGCCGACTTCCTCTCCCGGCCGCGGGCTTTCGACCGCGCGGCCGACGTCATAGAGGGCTGGGCAGCCGAAGCGGCGGAAGGTTCCGGCTGAGCCCGTCGAAGCGCCGCCGAACCCTCTTCATCGTGCTTGTTCGCCCCCGGCCTGCGGCCGTGCGTTCCCCCAGTTGTGGCCGGAGGGGGCGCTGTCCGCTTGGTGCAGCGCGATGGCGTGCTGCATGGCCTTGCGGGCGCGGGGGGTGTCGCGGGCGTCGTGGTAGGCCACGGCGAGGCGGAACCAGGAGCGCCAGTCGTCCGGGTTCTGCTCCGTCTCGGCCTGGCGACGGGCGAAGACCGCGTCCGCCGAGTCGCGGTCGATGCGCCCCGAGGGGGTGCGTTCGAGGTCGTCGACGGGCAGCCCGCCCTCCGCCTCCAGCTGCCGCGCCAGCCGTCCTGCACGGCGTGCGAAGCGCGTGGTGTGCCACAGGAACCACGCCCCGATGAACGGCAGCACCAGTACGGCGATGCCGAACGTGACGGTGATGGCGGTGCCCTGCTCGATCAGCAGCACACCCCGGCTGCCGACCAGGACGAAGTAGACGACCAGGACGGCGGCCAGGAGGAAGTAGGTGATCTTCGCGCGCATGCTGCTGTGCTCCGTCGGTGCGGTCAGTCCAGGTCGAGGAAGTGTTCGAGCCCGAAAGTGAGGCCCGGGGTGCCGGGCACCTTGCGTACGCCCAGCAGCACGCCAGGCATGAACGAGCTGCGGTGCAGGGAGTCGTGGCGGATGGTGAGGGTCTCGGCCTCGTCGCCGAAGAGGACCTCCTGGTGCGCGACCAGGCCACGCAGCCGTACGGCGTGCACGGGAACGCCGTCCACGTCGGCGCCGCGGGCGCCCTCCAGTGACGTGCTGGTGGCGTCCGGCTGGGCGGGCAGCTCGGCTGCCTCGCGGGCCTCGGCGATGAGCTGCGCGGTACGGACGGCGGTGCCGCTGGGGGCGTCGACCTTGCCGGGGTGGTGCAGCTCGACGACCTCGACGGACTCGAAGAAGCGGGCAGCCTGCTGCGCGAAGCGCATCGTCAGCACGGCGCCGATGCCGAAGTTGGGGGCGATGAGCACACCGGTGCCGGGCGAATCGGCGAGCTGGGCGCGTACGGTCGCCAGCCGCTCGTCCGTCCAGCCGGTGGTGCCGACGACGGCGTGGATGCCGTTGGCCAGGCAGAACTCCAGGTTGCCCAGGACGGCGTCCGGGCGGGTCAGGTCGACGGCGACCTGAGCGCCCGCCTCGGTCAGCTTGCTGAGCGGGTCGCCGCTGCCGAGGGCCGCGACCAGTTCCATGTCGTCGGCGCCCTCGACGGCCCGTACGGCCTCGGAGCCCATCCGGCCCTTCGCGCCGAGGACGGCTACCCGCAGCTTGCTCATTGTGCTCGTTCCTTACGTGTGAGAGGGAGGGGCCGTCGGCCCGTCAGGCCACGGCCTCGTGCAGATGGGCGGTCTGGCGGTCGGTGAGCCGTCCGATGGCAGCCACCGAGGGGCGCCGGTCCAGTACCTCGCGGGCGACCTCGCGGATGTCGTCGGGGGTGACCGCGGAGATCTTGGCGAGCATGTCGTCCGTGGACATCTGCTCGCCCCAGCAGAGTTCGCTCTTGCCGACGCGGTGCATCAGCGCTCCGGTGTCCTCCAGACCGAGCACCGTGGAGCCGGAGAGCTGGCCGACGGCGCGGCGAACCTCGTCGTCGCTCAGTCCGTGCCGCGCGACGCTGTCGAGCTCCTCGCGGCAGATCTTGAGCACGTCGGGCACCTGGCTGGGACGGCAGCCCACATAGACGCCGAACAGGCCGCAGTCGGCGTAACCGGAGGTGTAGGCGTAGGTGCTGTAGGCCAGGCCGCGCCGCTCGCGGATCTCCTGGAAGAGCCGGGAGCTCATGCCGCCGCCGAGCGCGGTGCTGAGAACCGCGAGCGGCCAGCGGCGCTCGTCGTGCCGGGAGACGCCGGGCATGCCGAGCACCAGATGCGCCTGCTCGGTGGGCCGGTCGAGGAAGTCGACGCGGCCACTGGTGCGCAGGGCGCGGTTGCCCGAGCGGGGTCCGACCGGGTCGACTCCCGCGGTCCGGTCGAGGGCTCCCGCCCTCTCGAACGCCGCCCGGACCTGGTTGACGACCGTGGTGTGGGAGAGGTTTCCGGCGGCTGCGACCACCAGCCGGGTGGGGTCGTAGTGCTTCTTGTAGAAGCGGGCCACCTGGTCGCGGGTGAGCGCGTTGACGGTGTCGACGGTGCCCAGCACGGGGCGGCCCAGCGGGGTGTCGCCGAACATGGTGTGCGCGAACAGATCGTGGACGCAGTCGCCCGCGTCGTCCTCCGTCATCGCGATCTCTTCGAGGATGACGCCGCGCTCGGACTCCACCTCGGCCGGGTCGATGACGGAGCTGGTGAGCATGTCGGAGACGACGTCGATGGCCAGCGGCAGATCGGCGTCCAGCACCCGCGCGTAGTAGCAGGTGAACTCCTTGGTGGTGAACGCGTTCATCTCGCCGCCCACCGCGTCCAGCGCCGCGGAGATCTCCAGCGCGCTGCGCCGCTCGGTGCCCTTGAAGAGCAGATGCTCCAGATAGTGCGTGGCGCCGCCCAGCGCGGGCGTCTCGTCGCGGGAACCGACGTGCGCCCAGATGCCGAACGTCGCGGAGCGGACCGTCGGCAGGGTCTCGGTGATCACCCGGAGCCCGCCGGGGAGCACGCTCTTGCGGACGGTGCCCGCGCCGTTCTTCCCCTCGATCAGCGTCTCGGTGCGGGTCTTGGTACGGGCGACGGCCCGCCCTGCCGGGATGGCGGGGCGGGCCGTCGTACGGAACGTACGCGTCACTTCGCGGTCTCGTCCTCGGACTCGTCGGAGCCGGCCTCGGCCGCTTCGCCGCTGTCGGACTCGGTCTCGTCCAGGACGGGGATCAGCGAGAGCTTGCCGCGCTGGTCGATCTCGGCGATCTCGACCTGGACCTTCTGGCCCACGCCGACGACGTCCTCGACGTTCTCCACTCGCTTGCCGCCGGCCAGCTTGCGGATCTGCGAGATGTGCAGCAGACCGTCCTTGCCGGGCAGCAGCGAGACGAAGGCGCCGAAGGTGGTCGTCTTGACGACGGTGCCCAGGTAGCGCTCGCCGACCTCGGGCATCGTCGGGTTGGCGATGCCGTTGATGGTGGCGCGGGCTGCCTCGGCGGCCGGGCCGTCGGCGGCACCGATGTAGATGGTGCCGTCGTCCTCGATGGTGATGTCGGCGCCGGTGTCCTCCTGGATCTGGTTGATCATCTTGCCCTTGGGGCCGATGACCTCACCGATCTTGTCCACCGGGATCTTCACGGTGATGATCCGCGGCGCGTTCGGGGACATCTCGTCCGGGGTGTCGATGGCCTCCGTCATGACGTCCAGGATGTGCAGACGGGCGTCGCGGGCCTGCTTGAGGGCCGCGGCCAGCACGGAGGCCGGGATGCCGTCCAGCTTGGTGTCGAGCTGGAGCGCGGTGACGAACTGCTTGGTGCCGGCGACCTTGAAGTCCATGTCACCGAACGCGTCCTCGGCGCCGAGGATGTCGGTCAGCGTCACATAGTGCGTCTCACCCTCGATCTCCTGGGAGATCAGACCCATGGCGATACCGGCGACCGGGGCCTTCAGCGGCACACCGGCGTTCAGCAGCGACATCGTGGAGGCGCAGACCGAACCCATGGACGTCGAGCCGTTGGAGCCCAGCGCCTCGGAGACCTGCCGGATCGCGTACGGGAACTCCTCGCGGGTCGGCAGCACCGGCACCAGTGCGCGCTCGGCCAGCGCGCCGTGTCCGATCTCGCGGCGCTTGGGCGAGCCGACGCGGCCCGTCTCACCGGTGGAGTAGGGCGGGAAGTTGTAGTTGTGCATGTAGCGCTTGCGGGTCACCGGCGAGAGGGTGTCCAGCTGCTGCTCCATGCGGAGCATGTTCAGCGTGGTGACGCCCAGGATCTGGGTCTCGCCGCGCTCGAACAGCGCCGAGCCGTGCACCCGCGGGATGGCCTCGACCTCGGCGGCCAGCGTACGGATGTCCGTGACGCCGCGGCCGTCGATGCGCTTCTTCTCCTTGATGACGCGCTCGCGCACCAGGGTCTTGGTCAGCGACCGGTAGGCCGCGGAGATCTCCTTCTCGCGGCCCTCGAACTGCGGGAGCAGCTTCTCGGCTGCCAGCGCCTTGACGCGGTCCAGCTCGGTCTCGCGCTCCTGCTTGCCCGCGATGGTCAGCGCCTGGGCGAGCTCGTCGCGGACGGCCTCGGTGAGGGCCTCCAGGACGTCGTCCTGGTAGTCCAGGAAGATCGGGAACTCGCCGGTGGGCTTGGCGGCCTTGGCGGCGAGGTCGGCCTGCGCCTTGCACAGCACCTTGATGAAGGGCTTCGCGGCCTCCAGACCGGCGGCCACGACCTCCTCGGTCGGAGCCTCGGCGCCGCCCTTGATCAGCTCGACGGTCTTCTCGGTGGCCTCGGCCTCGACCATCATCACAGCCACGTCGCCGTCGGGCAGCACGCGGCCGGCGACGACCATGTCGAAGACGGCGTCCTCCAGCTCGGTGTGGGTCGGGAAAGCAACCCACTGGCCGTTGATCAGGGCGACACGGGTGCCACCGATCGGGCCGGAGAAGGGCAGGCCCGCCAGCTGCGTGGAACAGGACGCGGCGTTGATCGCGACCACGTCGTAGAGGTGGTCGGGGTTGAGCGCCATGATCGTCTCGACGATCTGGATCTCGTTGCGCAGGCCCTTCTTGAAGGAGGGGCGCAGCGGCCGGTCGATCAGGCGGCAGGTGAGGATCGCGTCCTCGGAGGGCCGCCCCTCACGCCGGAAGAAGGAGCCGGGAATCTTGCCGGCCGAGTACATCCGCTCCTCGACGTCGACCGTCAGGGGGAAGAAGTCCAGCTGTTCCTTGGGCTGCTTCGAGGCGGTGGTGGCCGACAGCACCATGGTGTCGTCGTCCAGGTAGGCCACGGCCGAACCGGCGGCCTGCTTGGCCAGCCGGCCGGTCTCGAAGCGGATGGTGCGGGTGCCGAAGGAGCCGTTGTCGATGACGGCCTCGGCGTAGTGGGTCTCGTTCTCCACCAGGAAAATCTCCTCGTCTGCGTCCGCTGCTCGGTCTGCGGCGGACTGTGTACTCAGGAGCGCTCCCGGTGCGGGCCGGTCTTCGATCGAAGCTCCCGGTGCCTCCGCGGGGTTTCCACGGGTCCGGGGGCCACTACCGAGGACCGGCGTCTCGGGCGCGCTCCTTGTCTCTGCTGTCGGTTGTGCTTACTGCTTTGTCTCGCGGTTCTGTCTCGCGTGACAAGACTACAAAGCTTCGACGTTCCGCGAGATGCGTCGTACTGCGATACGGCGAGCGGCCGTACTGCGATACGGCGAAGGGAGCGGCCCCCGGGTCCGGGAACCGCTCCCTTCGTCACGTACTAGCGGGCGCCCGCCGCGCCGCGGCGGATGCCGAGGCGCTCGACAAGCGCTCGGAAGCGCTGGATGTCCTTCTTGGCGAGGTACTGCAGCAGGCGGCGACGCTGGCCGACCAGCAGCAGCAGGCCACGGCGCGAGTGGTGGTCGTGCTTGTGGGTCTTCAGATGCTCGGTCAGGTCGCTGATGCGACGCGAGAGCAGCGCCACCTGGACCTCGGGGGAGCCGGTGTCACCCTCCTTGGTGGCGAACTCGGAGATGATCTGCTTCTTCGTCGCGGCGTCGAGAGACGACACTCGTACTCCTCGGGTTTCTGGCCGCCGAGCGCCCCTGGTCTTCTTCACAGGGGAGTCTTCGATACTCGGGAGGCTGGTACAGGGTATCAGTGGCTAGCTGGTGAGACTGCGGGCCGCCGAGTAGACGTTCATCACCGCCAGGCACAGCGGCACCAGCGTGAGCAGGACGAATGTCTCCAGGATCTCCAGGAACCGGCCCCAGAAGGGGGTCACGCCCTTGTTCGGAACGGCCAGACCGATGGCGACGGCCAGCATCGCGGTCAGGGCCAGCGCGGCGCTCAGCCATACGGTGCGCAGCGCGTCCCCGCCGGACGGGAAGTCCCCCGCCAGGCCGGCGCCCAGCAGCAGCAGTGCCGCGAGACCGGCGACCAGGGAGCTGCTGACCTGTGAGGTGTAGCGGAAGAGGCGGGCGCGCAGCAGCATCGCGATGCCCGTCGCGAGGGTGAGCAGCTGTCCCCAGCCGGAGGCGGAGAAGCTGAGCACCGCCGCCGAGACGACGACCACGGCCGCGCAGCCGCCGACCAGGCCGACCAGCAGCTCGTGGCCGCGCCGTGCCTGCGCCGCGATCCGTTCGGCGTCGATCGGCCCATGGGTCTCCGGTGTGGCGTCCGGGTCGGCGTCGTAGTCGCTCATCCGGGTGCGGGTGGCCTCGAAGCCGATGGGCAGCCGCGCGAAGCGGGTCGAGAGTCCCGGCAGGAAGGCGAGCAGGCCGACGGCGACGGGCGCGCAGATGGCGGCCGTATCCACCGGGGGCAGGTCGGACACGATCGCGATGAAGGTGATCAGGGTGCCGATGGTCGCGGTGAAGGCGGCGGCGACGAACGGGCCGTCCCCGTTCGGGGTGAGCGCGATCAGGATGGCGGAGCCCAGCAGCACGGCCACACAGCCGAGCAGGAACTGGAGCCTGCCGACGCCCACCCCGTCCTCCAGGGGCAGCAGGCCGCTGCCCGCCACCATCAGATGCGGCATGGCCGCCAGTCCGAGCGTGACGGCTGTGGGCCGGTCGTCGTAGACGCGCGCCCGTACGGCGGACAGCGCCAGCAGCAGCACACCGGTGACGCCCGCCAGGATGCCCGCCAGTCCGTGCATGTCGTGCCCGGCCGGGTCGGAGAACCACAGCACGACGGCCATCAGCGACAGCAGCACACCGCCGCCGATCAGCCCGGCGGCGCGCAGCATGTCGTCGCCCCACAGCCTGCGGTCGCGGGTGACGGCGGAGGCCACCGCGTCGGAGACGTCGTCGAAGACGGCGGGCGGCAGCGACTCGGCGAACGGGCGCAGGCTGAGCACCTCGCCGTCGAGGATGCGCTGGGCCGCGAACGAGCGGGAGCTGTCCAGCACCGTGCCGTCGCGGCGCACCAGGTGATAGCCGACGGGGGCGCCCTCGGCGGGGCTCTGGCCGGAGAGCCGCAGGATCTCCGGGTACAGATCGGCGACCGGGATGTCCTCCGGGAGCGCGACGTCGATCCGGCTGTCGGGCGCGACGATGGTCACCCGGCTGAAGCCGGTGTCCAGGGCCGACCCGGCCGCCCGGCCGGACGGACCGGCCGCACCTCGGGCACCGCCGGATCCCGGCTGCCCGCCGGATCCGGTGGCCGCGGCGGAAGCCGTCGTACTCACCTGTGTGTCCCCCTCGAAGAGCCTGCTGGGCAGCTGCCGCAGTCATGGCGGCAGCGCGCGACACCCTACCGCTCCCGGTCAACTCACTGTGCCACTAGGATCGCCAGCCACGGAGGGGGACCGTCCAGGAGGGGCCGTCGCCACGGGTGACGGTACCGAACGTCCCTTCCGCACCAGGGACACAGGGAACTTAAGGGAACGCAAGGGAAATTGGTGCGCGAGTGACCCAGATCGTCGTCAAGCGTCCGCCGAGGGCGTTGCCTCCCGATGTGCCCGCCGAGGAGCTCCGGCTGGAGCCACCGCCCGAGCTGCCCAAGGGCCAGCAGGAGGGCATGTGGATGCAGGTTCTGCCGATGCTCGGCATGGGCGGGTCCAGCGTGTACTTCCTCATGCCCGGTATGAACTCCCACCCGATGATGAAGATCATGGGTGTCCTGATGCTGTTCTCGACGCTCGCCATGGTCATCGCCATGGTGGTCCGGATGCGCCGGGGCACCCAGGGCGAGATGGCGCAGACGCGGCGCGACTACCTCAAGTACCTGGCACAGACCCGGCGCACGGTCCGCAAGACGGCGCTCAAGCAGCGCGACGCCCAGTTCTATCTGCACCCCGCGCCCGACCAACTGTGGTCCCTGGTGGCCGAGGGCAGCAGGGTGTGGGAGCGGCGCCCCTCGGACGAGGACTTCGGGCAGGTCCGCGTCGGCCTCGGCGTACAGCAGCTGGCCACCCCGTTGATCAGTCCGGAAACGGCGCCGGTCGACGAGCTGGAGCCGCTGACGGTCGGCGCGATGCACCAGTTCATCAACACCCACGCCACCATCGACGGGCTGCCCATGGCCGTGTCGCTGCGCGCCTTCTACCACGTGACCGTCAGCGGCGACCCCGACTCGGTGTACGCCGAGGCCCGCGCCCTGCTGTGCTCGCTCGCCGCGATGCACTCCCCCGAGGACCTGGTCATCGCCGTCGCCGCGACCCGCGAGTCCTACCCCGCCTGGGACTGGGCCAAGTGGCTGCCGCACGCCCAGGCCAAGGACCTGGCCGACGGTGCGGGGGCACGGCGGCTGATCGTCGGCAACACCCTCGAGTTGGAGGAGCTGCTGGCCGCCCGGCTGGAGGGGCGGCCGCGGTTCAACGGCGCCGCCGACCCGGTGATGGAACAGCCGCACATAGTCGTCGTGCTGGACGGCACCTCTGTGCTGCCCAACTCGCTGCTGGCCGCACCGGAGGGCTTGCAGGGCGTCACCATCGTCGAAATCGTCCCCGGCGACGTCGATGTGGCACGCGGCGGCCTGTCGGTCGTCGTCAACCCGCGCAGCCTGCGCCTCGAATCGGGCCCCGGCATGGTCTACGAGGGCACCCCGGACACGCTCTCCTACGAGGCGGCCGAGGCGGTGGCGCGGCAGCTCGCGCCGCTGCGGGTCGGTTCCGGTGACGACGGTGACGAACCGCTGCTGGCCAAGCTGGAGTTCACCGACCTGCTCAACCTGGGCGACGCCGCCGCGGTCGACGTCTCCCGCACCTGGCGGCCGCGCTCGCAGGCCGAGCGGCTCAGGGTGCCGATCGGTGTGGGCGAGGACGGCCAGCCGGTGATGCTCGACCTCAAGGAGGCCGCGCAGGACGGTATGGGGCCGCACGGGCTATGCGTGGGCGCGACCGGTTCCGGTAAGTCGGAGTTGCTGCGCACCCTGGTGCTGGGCCTGGCGGTCACCCACTCCTCGGAGACGCTGAACTTCGTTCTCGCGGACTTCAAGGGCGGTGCGACCTTCGCCGGTATGGCGCAGATGCCGCACGTCGCCGCGGTGATCACCAACCTCGCGGACGATCTGACCCTCGTGGACCGGATGGGCGACTCGATCCGCGGCGAGCTCAACCGGCGCCAGGAGATGCTGCGCGACGCGGGCAACTACGCCAACATCCACGACTACGAGAAGGCCCGCGCCGCCGGCGCCCCGCTCTCCCCCATCCCGTCGCTCGTCCTGGTCATCGACGAGTTCAGCGAGCTGCTCACCGCCAAGCCCGACTTCATCGACATGTTCATCCAGATCGGCCGGATCGGCCGCTCGCTGGGTGTGCATCTGCTGCTGGCCTCGCAGCGGCTGGAGGAAGGCCGGCTGCGCGGCCTGGAGACCTATCTCTCCTACCGGGTCGGTCTGCGGACTTTCTCCGCCGCCGAGTCCCGTGCCGCGCTGGGCGTCCCCGACGCCTACCACCTGCCCTCGGTGCCCGGCTCCGGTTACCTCAAGTTCGGCACCGACGAGATGACCCGCTTCAAGGCCGCCTACGTCTCCGGCGTCTACCGCGCGGGCAGCGACGACATGCGGGCCGGACCGCTGGCCCCCAACCGGCGCCCCGTCCTGTTCACCGCCGCCGAGGTGCCGGTGCAGCAGCCCGACCCGGACGCCGCGCCCGTCCCCGCACAGCCCACCACCAACCCCGACGACGACGCACTCGCCGACACCGTGCTGGACGTGGTCGTACGGCGCCTGGAGGGCCAGGGCACACCGGCCCACCAGGTGTGGCTGCCCCCGCTGGACAGCGCCTCGCCGCTGGACGAGTTGCTGCCGCCGCTGTCTCCCGTGGAGGGCCGCGGCCTGACCGCCGCCGACTACCCGCGGCAAGGGCAGCTGGTCGTCCCGGTCGGACTGGTGGACAAGCCGTTCGAGCAGCGCCGCGACCCGCTGTACCTGGACTTCTCCGGCGCCGCCGGCCACATGCTGGTCGTCGGCGGCCCGCAGTCCGGCAAGTCCACCCTGATGCGGACCCTGATCTCGTCGTTCGCTCTCACCCACACCCCTGCGGAAGTGCAGTTCTACGGGCTCGACTTCGGTGGTGGCGGCATGTCGTCCATCGCCGGACTCCCGCATGTGGGCGGCATCGCCTCCCGCCTCGATCCCGAACGGGTACGCCGTACGGTCGCCGAGGTCTACGGCATCCTCAACCGCCGCGAGGAGTACTTCCGCGCCAACAACATCGACTCCATCTCGACCTACCGCAGGCGGCGCGCCCGCGGTGAGATCACCGACCAGCCGTGGGGCGACGTCTTCCTCGTCATCGACGGCTGGGGCAACTTCCGCAACGACTACGAGGGCCTGGGCGACATCGTCAACGACATCGCGGCCCGCGGTCTGGGCTACGGCGTCCACCTGGCCATCACCGCCTCCCGCAACATGGAGGTGCGGGCGGCTCTGAAGGACCTGCTGATGAACCGGCTGGAGCTGCGGCTCGGCGACACCATGGACTCCGAGTTCAACCGCAAGGTCGCCGCGAACGTCCCGCCGGGCGTGCCCGGACGCGGCCAGACGATGGACGCGCTGCACTTCATGGCCGGCGTTCCGCGCATCGACGGCATCGGCTCCGACGACGAACTCGCCGACGCCGGCGCCGAGATGTGCAACACCGTCAGCACCCACTGGCGCGGCGACCGCGCGCCGCAGGTGCGGCTGCTGCCCCGCGAGCTCCCGGCCGCCCGCCTTCCCGGAGGCGGCGCGCACCCCGAACGAGGCGTCGCCTTCGCCATCGACGAGAACAATCTGGAGCCGGTCTTCGTCGACTTCGAGACCGACCCGTTCTTCCTCGTCTTCGGTGAGAGCGAGTCCGGCAAGACCGCGCTGCTGCGGCTGCTCGTCAAGCAGATCACCGAGCGGTACTCGGGCGACGAGGCGAAGATCGTCGTCGGCGACTACCGGCGCTCGCTGCTCGGCGCCATCCCGGACAGCCATCTGCTGGAGTACGCGCCGATGTCCAACACGATGGAGACGCATATGAACGCGCTCCGCGATCTGATGGACCGGCGCGCTCCGTCCTCCGATGTCACGCCGCAGCAGTTGCGTGACCGCAGCTGGTGGACGGGCCCGCAGATCTTCATCGTCGTCGACGACTACGAGCTGGTCGCCACCTCCAGCGGCAACCCGCTGGCCGTCCTGACCGAGCACCTCCCCTTCTCCCGCGATGTGGGTGTCCGCTTCCTCATCGCCCGCAGCTCCGCCGGCGCCTCTCGGTCGATGTTCGAGTCCTTCATGACCCGTATCAAGGAGCTCGGCGCCCAGGGCGTCGTCCTCTCCGGCGACCCCAACGAAGGCGATCTGCTCGGCAACGTCCGCCCCCGGCCCATGCCCCCCGGCCGCGGCTTCTTCGTCTCCCGCAAACGGGGAACGCCGCTGGTGCAGTTGGGTTGGATGCCGGACGAGAGCTGAGCGGCCTGCTCACCGGACGCGGTGCATGGTTGCGCCGCGTCCACGTAGGCTGACACTCCGAAGCCGGAGGCCGGAGAAAGGAGAACTGCTGTGGGTACTCAGCAGGAAAAGGAAGAGCTGTACGCCATGGACATCTCCGACGCGGTATGGGAGAGCGCCCCCGGCAGCCCCGAGGACGAACGCGTCGAGATCGCCCACCTCCCCGGCGGCGCCGTCGCCATGCGCAACTCGAAAGAGCCGGACGTGGTGCTGCGGTACACGGCGGCGGAGTGGGAGGCGTTTGTATTGGGGGCGCGGGACGGGGAGTTCGATCTGGAGCCGATGCCGCACAATGGGGGCCGACCGCAGCAATAGTCGCTCCGCGCTGTGTCCGCGCGGTTGAGAAAACACTGAGGGTGGGTTTCCGCGGAAACCCACCCTCAGTGTGTGACGGATTCTGACCCTGATTTTGGGCGTCAGATCCTGCCCTGATCCTGGAACCACTTGGCAGACTTCATGTCTGTCGCCTGGTAGCCGTCCTTGCTCAGACGCACGGCCTGGGCGATCTGCATCAGGTTGAGATGAACAGCGGAGACCTCCGCTTCCCACTTCTTCATCGTCGCCTGGTAGGCAGTCTTCGCCTCGCCCTCCCACACCGCGGAGATCTCCCTGACCTCCCGCTCGATCTCGTCGAGGTCGCCCTTCAGGTTCTTCGCCTGCTTGTCGATGGCATCAGCCGCAGCATCCAGGCTGGCATAACTTACCTTCAGCCCTTCCTCGTACGTGTTCGGGTTCGGCATTACCCTTCCTCCCTGAGATGATTTTGTACCGTCCGTGAAAACCGCCGACGCGGCGCCTCATCTCACGAGCGGTTGAAAGACCCTTGAGCTATGCCTCAGTTCGACGGTGGAGCCGAGTACATGTCGAGCTTGGAGCCGGGCTGTCCCCCTGGACCCACACCGTATCCGCTGCTGTTGTCGGCCACGTCGATACCGCGAAGGGCTTGCGCGATGTCGTCTTCGTTGAGCCCGGACGCCTTGCGGGCGGCCTCGATACCCTCGAGGAAGTAGGCCAGCAACCGGTTCAGCGAGGCCATGTGGTTGTTGATCTGGGTCTGCTTCGCGTTGAAGGCACCAGCACCAATGCCCCTCCAGTGCGTCTCGATCGAGTCGATGACACCCTGAAGTCCCTTGACCTGCCCGTTGATGTTGCCGATCTTCGCTACGAGCCACTCCTCCTTCTTCCGGAGTGACGCATCATCGAGTTTCTGGTCCGCCATGACCCTCGTCCCCTTCGTGAGTTCTGAACTTCGTCATATCGCCGCTTTCGTCTACGACTATGACGCCCGCCGTCACTTGCCTAGTTCCGCCTCATACGTACGACAGCGAAGCCACACCCGGCGAGGACGACGACTCCTGCCGCGATGCCGGTGGCGGGCAGGAGCCAACCACCGTCCTTCTTCTCGGACTTCGAGTCTGCCACCTTTGCCTGACCAGGGGCAGCCTCTTTGTTCGAGTCTTCTTTGCCCTCGCCCTTGGCGTCCGAGCTCGACGACTTCGACGATGACTTCGACTTGGTGTGCAGCGTCCGCTCGCCGGTGAGCGGACTGATGTCCGGATCGCCGGGATCGCCCTTGTTCTCCAGGAGATTGATGCGGGGGCGGACGGCTCCGTAGCCGACGTACTTGCTGGGTCGGTCTGCCAGGTCTCCCGTCTTCATCAGCACGCGGAGAACCTGGTTCGCCGTCCAGTCCCGGTGATGCGACCAGATCAGGGCTGCGGAGGCCGAGGCGATGGCGGTGGCGGCGCTGGTGCCGCCCTTGGTGCAGTACCTCTCCTTCTTCCCGTCGCACCATCCGGGAAGACCTACTGCCGGACCGGAAAGGATTGTCTGGTCGCCGTGGGTGGAATAGTCAGCGACCTTGCCGTTCTTGTCGACACCCGCTACGCCCGCGACATCGGGGTAAGCAGCAGGGTAGTTGACGCGATTACCCTTCTTCGCGTCATTCCCCGTGCCGGCCAACAGGAGCTTTCCCTTCTTCGCCGCATACTCCACCGCCTCCTTGACGGCAGGATGGGGAGCCCCTCCGACAGACATGCTGATGATCCGTGCGTCGCTGTCAGCAGCCGCCTTGATGGCTTCCCCGAGATGCTCCTTCGTCATGTCGGCGCCTTTCACGCCTTTCAAACTGGTCCGGATCGGGATGATCTTTGCGCCTGGTGCGAGCCCCTTCAGGGTTCCGTCTTTTCCGGAGCCTGCGATGAGTTCGGCCATCGTCGTCCCATGGCCGACGTCATCCCGCGTTTCGTCGCCCGGAGCGCCGGAGACGTCCTTCCCTGGAAGCACGCGGCCTCGGAGTGACTGAGTGGACGGATCGACCCCGGTGTCGATGACAGCCACCTTGATTCCCTTACCGGTGCTCACTTTCCACACCTTCTCGGCCTGCATGGCCTTCAGATGCCACTGCTGGGACTGAACGCCATCCGCGTGTGCAGCCGGAGCCAGCCCGACCAGGCAGGCCGTCCAGGCTCCGACTGCCGCAAATCCGGTGAGGAGACGGCGCTTTGTTTGTTGCTTTCGAGGAACTGCCGTCATGGTCGCTCTCACTGGATTACTCGATTACCGGCGGTACACTGCCACGCCGCTCAGCCGACTCGTTCTGCCTGCCTTCCGTCAGGTAGTCCGGGCGACGCCTACGCTCGCGCTTCTCGCGCTGAGAGGAAGGGGGAACCTGTCCGCCGACGACCAGCCCTCCGCCTCCGGGGATGAAACCGGCCGAGCCACGCTCCTGCTCTGAAGCGCCGTTGCGAGGCTCCCCGACGATGCCATCCCGGTTGGTTACTGCCTTGCGACCGGAAGGGCCTTCTCCGCCGCCAGTGCCGGTTGCTCCTCTTGCGCCCAAACCACTGACCGGTGGGACCGCGCCCGTTGGGCGCTGAGCGGCCGTCGAGCCCTGTCCATCGATGACCGTGCCCCGCGGCACCCGCGAACCCGACGCTTTCGAGCCGGATACAGGCTGACTGGGAGTACCGCCCACAATTCCGCCGCGTTGGACAGCCCGGGCGGTGGAGTTCGTTCCGCGCCCCCCGGTGGTCGGCCCGGTGGTGACTGGGGGAACGCCCATCATTCCGGGGCGCCCGAGTCCGCGGTTTGCGTTGTTACCGGCTTGCTGGCCTGTCGGTCCAGGGACCCCCGGGCCGACGACAGGGCCTGGCCTTCCGGGGGGCGCGACAGGACCGTTCGGCCCCGTCGGTCCGGTACGCCCCATCGGGGGCGGCGGTACGAACGGGCGCTGCGGGCCGGTGCTAGCCGTGGTCGGCGGCGGCACGACGGGCCGAGGTGGTCCGGAGCCGGGCACCAGCCGACTGGGCCCCGGCGGGACAACGACAGGGCCAGGGCTGGGCGGTGGGCCGCCAGGCGGCAGGCCGGGCTGGGCCGTCGGAGGCATGTGAGGCGGGGTGCCAGGGTCCACCGGCTGCACGACAGGAGCAGGTGGGGCACTGTCGAGGTCCGTAGCAACAGACGTGCCCGGACGGACAGGGTCCGGGGGGAGAGCGGGGTTCGGGGTGGACTCGGCCCTGCCGATCGCGCCGTCGTTGGCGGGCACATAAGCCGGTGTCGAGTGAGCGGGCCCTCCGGAGGAAGGGCTTCCAACTGCATGGGGGGCTACTGCTGCCGACTCCGGGCCAGCACCCTGACCGGCACCTCCACTGGAAGGGTCGATCGGGCTCTGGGGCGCCGGCGGCATCCCCACATCCGGGACCGCGGAGAACACCGGCTTGTCTTTCTCCGCCGTCTGGATGTGCTGGAGCGCCACCTGGTAATAGGAGCCCAGCTTGGTCATCTGGGTGATGGCCTCTTGGCGGTGCTTCTCCCGCTTACGGCCTTCCGGCGTGGATTTGTCGACGATGTCGGGGGCGACGTGGGGAGGGAGACCCTTGCCGCCCTTCTGCGCGGCCTTGTCGTCGCCCGGGTCCCGCTTCGGCATCGAGGCCTTGACCATGGCCAGGCCGATGCCGGCACCCTTGAGGTGCGAACCGACCGTGGCCGCGTACTCGCTGAGCTTCAGGGTGTTCTTGCGAAGATCCTTTCCCCAGTCATGGAAGGCCTTCTTCGCTTCTCCCTCCCAGGAGGCCTCGGCCTCGTCGAAGTGAGTCTTCAACTCCCTCTCGGCCGACTTGATGGCGCGGGCTGCGTCCCACAGAGCTTCCCCGACGTCCTCCAGGTCCTGGGGGACGGAGTCCTCGACCAGATCCACCAGCTGGTTGAGTCGGTAGCTGTCGAAGGGCGTGACAGGGCTCTTGGGGATGTTGGGCGCGAGCAACAGGGGAGCGCCGGCCGAATATGGGAGCAGGGGGTTCTGGTCCGGCTGCCAGAGAGGGTTGTACTCCATCGGGACGGAGGCGTCGTTCGGCATCTCGTCAGCCGAATAGCCCTTCCCGGAATACGGGTCAAGCGACTCGTTCTTGTCGTCGCCTTTGCCACCCATGCATCCTCCTGTTCCCGGGTGAGAGCAAGCAGTCAGAAACCGGTCTTGTCAGCGTCGCCCTTGGGCTTTCCACCCTTGGGCTCGTCGTCACCCTTGTGGTGACCTTTGTCCCCGTCGCCGTGCTGGCCCTTGCCGTGCTGCTTCGCCTTCTCTTCGAGGGCCGCCGTCTTGTTGTAGATCTCCCAGAACCGGCGCTTCTCTTCGTCTTCCACCGCATCGAAGCCTCCGTCGGCGAACTTGACGGCGATGCTCATCGCGTCGATCTGATCCCGGAGATTCTGCGAAAGAGTGGTGAGGGTGTCGTGCACCTCGTTGTATTTGGTGAAGAGGTCGTCGGCTTCGAAGAAGAGGGCACCCGCGCCGCTGAGAGCATTCCTAGTGAGGCGTTTGGCGGCAATGTTCTGCTTCGCCCCAGGGGACCCGTCCAACTGCGTGATGACCCCGTCGATGCGCTTCTTCAGCTTCTTCAGCGCTTCCACGCGCCGCTCCAGGTCTCCCTTGGAGTGCGGCGACGATTTCGCCGGCAGGACTGGTGGTGGTGTCTCCTTGCCGTCCGGCCCCAACTGCCCCATGGGCTCCCCCCTTCTGCCCCGCCTTCAGGCGCTTGCTCGACGGTCTCGGTGCTTGACGTGGTCGCGTCGAACAGCGCTCAGGTCACTGTAGTAGCTGGACCCGGTCGATCCCAACTGCAAATTGGCTGCTGACAGTTGCTCGTAGCAGGACCGTAACGTGTGACACGCCTGCTGGCACATACCTCTTTTCTACCAACGGGCACTGACACCGACCCGTCGGTGAACCCGACGGGAGGCCGTCAGCGGCTTGCCTTCGGGTGCTTGCGGCGGCGCCAGTCGCGGTAGACGAGCGAGGTGCCTGCCACCACCGCCACGAGGGTGCCGCCTCCCACAAGGACGTAGGTTCCGAGCCTCTCGTTCCGTTCTTGCTCGGTTTCTCCCAGCTGAAGTTTGGCCGGTGTCGGTTTTTCGCCTGTTTCGACGCCTTCTTCGGCCACGGGGCGATCGATGCGTTTGTCGTCCTCGGTCAGGGCGGCCACCGGGTCGACGACGCCCCAGCCGACGAGGCGGTCGTGGCCGGGGATCGAGCGCTCCGCGGTCTGCTCGATCTGGGCGACGATGTTCTGCTGGGACCACCTGCCGGGGCCCTTGTTGTGCTTCGCGCGGAGGAGTGCCGCGACGCCCGCCACGTAGGGGGCGGAGAAGCTGGTGCCGTTGTCGATGCAGTGGCCGCCCTTGGGGACGGTGGAGACCATGTCGACGCCGGGGGCTGCCACGTCCACGAAGTCACCCGCCTGGGAGAAGGGGGCGCGCTCGTTGTTGCGGTCGGAGGAGGCGACCGCGAGGACGCCGGGGTAGGAGGCGGGGTAGGTCTTCTTGTCCTTGCCGCCCAGTCCGTCGTTGCCGGCGGAGGCGACGACGACGACGTCCTCCTGGACAGCGCGCTGTACGGCGAGTTCGAGCGAGGAGTCCGGTTTCAGGGCCTCGGCGGTGTCCTGGGAGATGTTGATGATGTCCGCGCCGGCTTTCACCGCGTAGTCGATGGAGTCGGCGAGGCTGGCAGCCGTGCCGCTGCCGTTGGCGTCGTTCTGCTTGATCGGGATGATCGTCGCCTTGGGCGCGAGCCCGACGAAGCCGGTGTTCTCGGCCGGGCGGGCGGCGATGATGCCCGCGACCTTGGTGCCGTGGCCGACTTCGTCCGTGGTGCCGTTGGCCTTTCCACGGGGGGTGGCGGCGCCCGTCTCGTCCTTCTTCGGCTTCTTGGGGAGCAGGTTCTTGCCGGCTTTGGCGTCGACGGCGTCCGTGAGCTGCTTGTTCGCGATGTCGACACCGGTGTCGATCACGGCGACCCGGACACCGGCGCCCTGGTTGGTGTCCTTCCACAGCTCGTTGAGGAGGACCCTCTGCAACGACCACGGGCGGCCCTCGTACGGCTTGGCGGGGAAGCTGCACTGGGTGCTGACGTCCGCGGCGGCGGGCGGGGCGACGGTGACTGTCAGGGTGGAGGCGGTCACGGCCGTCGCGGCGGCGGTCGCCGCCAGGCGGCGCAGACCACGCGGTCCGGTGGTGCGGCGCCGCGTGCTGCCGTTGGGCGCCGTCTTCGCACTGCTGCGCATCGTCGCCGTCGCACTGCTGCGCATCGTCGCCTTCGTACTGCTGCGCACCGTTGTGTTCGTACTGCTGCGCATCGTCGTCACCCCCCTCAGGAGCCCTGCGGCTGTTGCGCGTCGCCGGTGGACAGGCGCGGCCCTGTCGGCAGGAACGCGGCCCATTCGGCCGGGATGGGAGCGGGCTTGACGTTCTCGTAGCCGAGCCTGCGCTGCGCGTTCTGTCCCTCGGACTGCTGCTCCTGCTGGGACTTCTTGCCGTCCCTGCCGATGCCCGAGTCGCCCTGCTCGCTGTCGGTGTTGTTCTGCATCGCGTAGCGCAGCCCGGTGTCGGTCACCAGGAAGACGCCGCCGGAGCGGGGGCTGCGGCCCTTGAACTGGCGGAAGAGCTGGCCGGTTCCGGGGGTGACGTAGGCGCTGGAAGTGCCTGCGGGGAGCTGCTCGGGGAACTTGTCGCCCACCCAGGTGCTGAGCGTGGTGGCACCGCTCTTGCCATCGACCTTGCGCAGTACGTTGCAGGCGACGTCGCGGCCGGCGCTGACGGAGTTGACGACGCCGCCGCGCTCCCGGGGCCACTTGAGGGAGTAGCCGAACGAGCCGGACGGGGAGAAGGCGCTGGCGTTGACCTTGATGGCCTCGCCGTCCTGGTTCAGCGGCAGCAGCTGTTTGGAGGAGAGCAGCAGTTGCGCCATGAAGTCGGTGATCCGCAGGACCTTGCCGGACAGAACGACGTAGTGCTGCATGTGGTTGCCGGAGGTCGACTGGATCACGGTGCCGACCTGGTTGGTGTTCGGGTCGAGTCCGGGGACTCCAGCGTCCGTGCCGACCCGTCCGGGGACCTGGGGGAAGGAGATGCGCTGGCCGGTGTGCAGCGTTGCCAGCCATTCCCGTGAGACGCGCTGGGGCTTGCGATCGCCCACCAGGACGCGCAGCAGTGTCTCGTCCTCCGCCAGGCGGTACTTCCAGCCGGACTTGTCGACGACGTACAGCCGGTCGTCGGGGCCCTGGACGTAGGCGAGGTCACCGCCGCGCAGCCGGTTCTCACCCTCGACCTTGTCCTTGTCGCGATCGGCCAGTACGAAGGCAGCCTTCTGGACGGCGCGATCGCCCTGGCTGGGCCGCTCGCAGACCGCCCAGCGCTTCTTCTGGCCCGCCTCCTGGCCCTCGGGGAGCCGGTCGGGCGCGTAGGGGATGCCGAGGGTGGCGCCGTGCGGGATGTCGCCCTTGTCGAGGATCTTCTCGTCGACCTTGATGACCTCGCCCTTGCCGGGATCGAGCAGCAGTTTGGCGGAGGCGAGATTGAGCACCGGGTGGAGCTGGGCCTTGCCGTTGGTCTTGAGCACCACGTAGCGGGTGGTGGACTCGGAGCCGATGATGACCTTTTCCTCGGGGGTGTCCCAGCCTTCGGGAGCCTTCGGCTTGAACATGCCCCAGGCGCCGAACCCGACGAGGATCAGCACGCCGACGACAATGCCGGGCAGAATGCCGCGCAACGGGCGGGGGGCACCCTCCTCGGTGCCTGTCGGTGACGGCTGGAGAAACGCCGCCACCAACCGCTTCTTCGCGAAGGTATAGGCATTGAGCTCGTCGCGCCGTGATGCCATGAGTGAAAGACGCTCCCCTGAAGTCCCTGCTGTCCCCCGCACCGTCCGGTCCTGACGGGCCCTGACGGCCCCGGCCGGTCCGGAACGGTACCGCTCACCGGTCCGCGCGACGCTCGCGAGCGCTGCCGATTGTCGGACCGGGCCCCTACTATGCCGGTTGGGGATCGCCTTGTGCCGCTCCGGTATCGTGATCGCCCGCCCAACGCCCTCGACGAGTGGGGCGAATTCGGACATGAGGGGGCCTTCTCGGATGGGATCTGCGACGCGCGCGCGGGGTGCGGCCGGCACCACGGGGCGCTCTGGGCCGGGTGCGTCCCGGCGCCCGGGAGCCGCCGCGCCCGCAGCCCGGTCGTCCCAGCCCAGGCCCCGGGTCCCCGCCTCGACGACGCTGCGCACCGAGTCGCGCACCAGCCGTCTGGGGCCGCTCCAGTTGCAACAGCTGGTGCTGCTGGAGTTGGCCGCCGCGGTGCTGTTGATCGCGGCCGCCGTCGACCGGCTGATGCTGGTGCCCGCCGTGGTGGTCGCCGCCGCGCTGGTAACGCTGGCGGTGATGCGCAGGCACCAGCGCTCGGTCCACGACTGGTTCAGCACCCTGCTGGCGCTGCGGGCCCGCAGGCGCACCGCGGCCCAGCCGCTGACACCCGCCATGGTGCTGGACGAGGAGGGGGAGCGGGTCGACGCCAGCTTCCTCCCGCTGGTGGAGTGCGCTCCCGCGCTGCGTACGTACGCCTACCTCGACAAGAAGCGGCGCACCATAGGGATGCTGGGCGACGGTACGTTCCTGACGGCTCTGGTGCGGATAGAGGCAGCGCCCAGCGCGCTGCGCCCGGCTTTCGGGGCACGGGCCCTGCCGCTGGAGCTGATGCACGATGCGCTGGATGTGGACGGCATCGCGCTGGAGTCCGTCCAGGTGGTGCAGCACGTGCAGCCGGCGCCCGCGCCCCATCTGCCGGAGCAGGCGGTGGCACGGCGCAGTTACGGGCCGCTGCAGGAGCAGACGGGGTCGCCTGCGCTGCGGCTGACCTGGGTGGCGCTGAAGTTCGACCCGGAGCTGTGCCCTGAGGCGGTCAAGGCCCGCGGGGGCGGACTGGAGGGCGCACAGCGCTGTCTGGTGCGCGCCGCCGACCATCTGGCCAGCCGGGTAACCGGCGCCGGATTCGTGGCGACGGTGCTCAACGAGCAGGAGCTGATATCCGCGGTGGCCACCTCGGCCTGTGTGAGCCCGGCGGCCACGGCCAGGGCGAGCCGGCCGGACGCCACTCCCGCGCGGCGCACTGCCGAGACCTCGCGCGCCTGGCGGTGCGACGACCGGTGGCACAGTTCGTACGGCATCGGCCGCTGGCCCGAGTTGGGGCGCGCAGCGACGCCGCTGCCGCGCCTGGTCGCGCTGCTGACCTCCGCGCCGACGCTCACGACGACGTTCAGCCTGACGCTGGGCCGCTCGACGCGGCGTAGCGCGGTCACGGTCAGCGGCCATGTGCGCCTGACGGGCCGTTCGGACAACGAGCTGGCGGCTGCCCGGCGGCAACTGGAGCGGTCCGCACGCTCGGCGCGGGTCGGGCTGGTGCGGCTGGACCGGGAGCAGCTGCCGGGCGCTCTCGCGACGCTGCCGCTGGGGGGTGTGCGCTGATGGCGAGCCGCTACACACAGGGGCTGCTGGGCCCGC
The DNA here is from genome assembly GCF_050936705.1 of Streptomyces sp. CA-250714. Taxonomy (NCBI): domain Bacteria; kingdom Bacillati; phylum Actinomycetota; class Actinomycetes; order Kitasatosporales; family Streptomycetaceae; genus Streptomyces; species Streptomyces sp. CA-250714. Next base: position 2,253,301 of record NZ_JBNJMI010000001.1, read on the forward strand.
GGCGTACGGAACACGCCGTGCCCGCCGACCACTTGGGCGCGCTGTCGCTGCCCATCGGGGACGACGGTGTGGTGGTCGGGAACGACGCGGAGGGCCGTCCGCAGGTGATCGGCTTCCACCATCCGACGTCGTACGACGTGGTGCTCATCGGCGGCCTGTGGACGGCCCAGGTGCTGGCGCTGCGACTGGCCGGAACGGGGACGCGGGTCGCGGTGGAGACAGGCCGGGCCCAGGCGTGGACGACCCTGGTGCAGGCGGCGGGCGCCGGGCAGGAGTGCATCACGCTCTACGACGTGGGCCGCGTGCCGCCGATGGGGCCCACGGTCAGCAGTCCGGTGCTGGTCATCCGGGACTGCGGAATGCGGCCTCCGCGGGGCCGGGTCGCCTCGATGCCGTGGCAGTCGGTGCTGACGCTGCTGCCGTATCTGAGCCCGGTCGCTCCCCGGCTGCTGCGCGGCGCGGCACTGGTCGGTGTCCAGCGGGTCTCGCCGGACGAGGCGCAGCAGATAGGGCGCATCATGCAACTGCCGCCCCAGGAGGTGGAGGCACTCTCCACCCTGGGCGACGGTGTCACGCTGTGGTGCACCCGGCGGGAGAGGCAGTACGCGCTCACCCAGCCGACCGACGCGGAGTCGGGGCTGCTGGGGACGCCGCGACGGCTGGACTGACGCCGGCTGGGGAACCGGAGCAACGCCGGTCGCCGGAGCTGAACCGGCCGCCGTCGCAGGACCGCCCTGCCCGAGTGACAGTTGCGATGATTAGGCTGGACTTACGCGCGTGGGCGGACGCGCGGCAAACCGGGGTGAATGACCACAGCAGGAGGCATTGTGAGCAGCGACCGGGACGAGATCCGCGTCCGCGGGACCATGCCCGGCTCCGACCAGCTCGACGCGGAAGCGGATGCCGAGAGCGAGACGGAGTCGACGGGCCAGTTCACCATCGACTACACGCCGCCTGCCTGGTACACGCAGGATGCGGCCAGCAGGCCGGAGCCCCAGGAGGCGCCGCCCGCGAGCGCGCCCGCGCCGACGTCAGGACCGGGACAGGAAAGCCACTCGGCAGCCGGTTCGGACTTCGGTGCTGCACGGACCAACAACGATGACTGGTGGGCGAGTTCACCGGCTCCGTCGGCTCCTTCGGTCCCCTCGGCGGCGGACGTCCCGCCGCGGCCCGCGTACGAGTCCCCTGAAGCCGCCGGGTCGTCCGGTAGCTCCGGATCGTCCGAGAGCGACGCCCCGTCGACCGACCTGCCCGCCTTCCCCTCGCTGAAGCCGTTCAGCGAGCAGCGGGCAGAGGAAACGGAAGAGGCAGCGGGAGCGCCGGAATCGGGGGGCTACGGGGACGAGCGGGAGCAGCAGTTCGCGGCCACGTCGACCGATTTCGCGACCGCGTCGACCGATGTGGACGCGCCGGTGGACGTGAATGCCCCGGCCGAGGTGGAAACTTCCGCCGCGCCGTACGAGGAGTTGAACAGCGAGCCGGACAGCAAGCCGGTGACCGGCGCGGCCGACGACCTCGGACCCGACTCCTTCGGTGCGGACGCGGCCCCGTCGGACGACCGGCACGAGGACGGCGGATACGAACGCGAAGACGGCCGGTACGAAGTCGGCGGGGGCGGAGACGAGAAGACGCCTCAGGGTGCCGCCTCGCCGAGCTGGCGAGCGCCGTCTGTGGCCGAGTCCGAGTCGGAGTCCCGGCCGGAGCGGGAGTCGGTGAAGCTGGAGTCGGCGGAGCCGGAATCCGTGGAGCCGGAGTCGGTGGAGGCGACGCCGGAACCGACAGCATCGGAAGCGCCGGAGGCCTCGGACATGACACCAGTGGCCTCGGACGTCCCGGAGGAGCCGCCGGTTTCAGGCGGTGCCGAGGACGGCGCCACCATGCGGTTCTCCGCAGCCGCGTTGCGCCGCGAGATCGCCGCGTACGCCGCGCAGGAGGAGCGCGAGAGCGACGCAGCCGCCGCGAACGCGCAGCAGGAGGGCGACGACGAGCGAGACACGGACCGCTCGTCGGCCGAGCCGGTGGACCGCCCGGCAGATGGGGTGACTCCTGGACGGGTTGCGGACGCCCCGGCCGCGTCGGACGCAGAGGACGGCGATCGCGCGGACAGTCGTACGGAACCGGCGGGACCGGCTGAAGCGCCTGAGCCGCGGGATGCGATCCCCGCCACGTACGACTTCGGCCTGGACGCCCCCTCCAGCGAGCGCCGGTACGCCGAGGCTCCGCCCGCGCAGGCGCCGGTGGAGCCCCGGGACGCGGAGCCGCAGGACGCGGTGCCGCCCCATCCCCTCTCCCCCACTCCGCCGCAGGACGCGCCCCCGTGGGCAGCCGCGGCCAGCGAGGGCAGCGGCAGCACCGCAGGGAGTGGGCAGGAACTGCCCCCGCTGCCGCCGGACTTCCAGCCCGCTGCGACCACACCGTCGTCCGGCGCCGCATGGCCGGGTACGGCCCCTCAGGGGCATGGCCAGGAGCCGGGGCAGGGTGCCGGGGAGGGCAGGATCCCGGCACAGCAGCAGGGCCGCGATGAGAGCCGTGACCAGGGACAGGCACCAGCACAGCCGCCGGCCACCCAGGCGCTGCCCGCGGCACCACACGCGCCGCAGCAGCCCCACACTCCGCAGAGCCAGAGCCAGGGCCAGAACCAGAACCCGCAGCACCAGCAGGCACCGCAGGCCCCACAGGCGCCGCAGATTCCGCAACAGGCACAGCCCTCACAGCAGGCGCAGCAGGCGCAGGGACAGCAGCCCGGCCAGCAGGCGCCGCAGAGCCGCTATGGCTACCCGCAGGCAGGGCAGCAACAGCCCCAGGCCGGCGCCGGGATGCCGCCCGCGCAGCAGCAGCCAGGTCACCCAGTACCCGGCCAGGCCCAGCCCGGGCAGCAGTACCAGCCCGGACGGGACCAGCCGGTGCCGCCGCACGGACAGCAGCCCCCGCACGGACAGCAGCAGGCTGCCCCGGGCGGGCTCCCCGCCCAACACACCCCGCAACCGCACGCCGGCCGACACCAGCCCGACGCCCTCCAGCAGGGGCGGCAGCCGCAACAGGGGCAGCTCCCACAGGCCCAGACCCCCGGGCAGGGACAGCTACCCGCCTCTGCCCCGTACCAGGGCCAACCGCAGCAACCCCAGGCTCAGCTGCCCCAGGCCCCGACACCATCGCAGGCTCAGCCACCCGCACAGGCGCAGCAGCCCGCGCAAGCACAACAGCCCCCGGCCCACGCCCAACAGCCCGCCCAGAACCAGCCACCCGCCCAGTCACAGCAGCCGTTGCAACCGCACCCCGGTGCTGTGGACCCGCGTCGGGTGGACCAGTCGGGCTCACCGCTGGGTTATACGGCGGCAGTTGAGCTGTCCTCGGACCGGCTGATCAACAACAAGAAGAAGCCGCGTCCCCAGTCGGGCAAGAGCTCTCGCTTCAAGTTCGGCGCCAAGAAGGAGGAGGCCGAGCGGCAGCGCAAGCTGGAAGTGATCCGTACGCCGGTGCTGTCCTGCTACCGGATCGCCGTCATCAGCCTCAAGGGCGGGGTCGGGAAGACGACGACCACCACCGCACTGGGCTCGACGCTCGCCAGCGAGCGGCAGGACAAGGTGATCGCCATCGACGCCAACCCGGACGCGGGCACGCTCGGCCGCCGGGTGCGGCGCGAGACCGGCGCCACCATCCGGGACCTGGTCTCGGCGATCCCGTACCTCAACAGCTACATGGACATCCGCCGGTTCACCTCCCAGGCGTCGTCCGGGCTGGAGATCCTGGCCAACGATGTCGACCCGGCGATCTCGACGACGTTCAACGACGACGACTACCGCCGCGTGATCGACGTACTGGGCAGGCAGTACCCGATCATCCTGACGGACTCGGGGACGGGCCTGCTCTACTCCGCGATGCGCGGCGTCCTGGACCTCGCCGACCAGCTCATCATCATCTCCACGCCGTCCGTTGACGGTGCGAGCAGCGCCAGTACGACGCTCGACTGGCTGGCCGCGCACGGCTACTCGGAGCTGGTGCAGCGCAGCATCACGGTGATCTCCGGGGTGCGCGAGGTCGGGAAGATGATCCGGGTCGAGGACATCGTGGCGCACTTCGAGACCCGGTGCCGTGGCGTGATCACCGTCCCGTTCGACGAGCACCTGTCGGCGGGCGCCGAGCTGGATCTGAACATGATGCGGCCGCGGACACGGGAGGCGTACTTCAACCTGTCCGCGATGGTCGCCGAGGACTTCGCACGGGCCCAGCAGGAGCAGGGTCTGTGGACGGCCGACGGCAACCCGCCGCCGCAGCTCGCACCGCCGATGCCCGGCCAGGGCGGCATACCGGGACAGGCCGCTCAGCCTGGACACCCCGGCGCAGCTGCCAGTCCGCCGCCTGCGCAGCAGCAGCCCCAGCCGCCGTACGGAGCGGGCGGCGGCTACGGGTACCCCGGCCCCGCGCAGCCCGGACACCCAGGGCATCCCGGCCACCCGGGGCAGCCGCAGCCCGGCAGCGGCTGGCAGCAGTAAGGACAGCAGCACAACGGTCTAGCCGACAGCGGACAGCCGACAATCCGTAGCGGTGGCCCTACGTGCTCGTACAGCCGGAGGGGCGGCGGACAGTGTCCGCCGCCCCTCCGCCGTGCTCCTGCTCGGCTGCCCGCCCGGTCTGCCGGGGCCGGGCCGACCGCTCGGGCCGGCCTCGCTCAGCCCTCCGTCTGCACAACCAGACGCCGGGTCTCCTCGACGTCCTGTGCCATCCGGGCCTTCAGCGCGTCGAGAGTGTCGAACTTCTCCTGCCCGCGGATGTACTCCATGAAGTCCACGGCCACGTGCAGCCCGTACAGATCCAGGTCGAAGCGGTCGATGACGTGCGCCTCGACGGTGCGCTCGGTGCCGTTGAACTGGGGGTTCGTGCCGACGGAGAGCGCGGCGGGCATCGCCTCGCCCTCCGCCGTCAGCAGGCCCGCGTACACGCCGTCGGCGGGGACGGCGGTGTGCGGCAGGGTGTCGACGTTCGCCGTGGGGAAGCCGAGCTCGCGGCCGCGCTGCGCTCCGCGCACCACGATGCCCTCGACACGGTGCGGACGGCCGAGAACCTCGCTCGCGCCACGTACATCGCCCTCGGCCACCAGTCGGCGCGCCATCGTGGAGGAGAACGGCTCGCCGCTCTCCGCCCGCTCGACCAGATCGACGACGAGCACGTCGTAGTCGTACGTCTCCCCCAGCTCGGCGAGGGACTCGACGGTGCCTGCCGCCTTGTGGCCGAAGCGGAAGTTGGGACCTTCGACGACGCTGCGTGCGTGCAGCTTGTCGACAAGGACCTTCACCACGAAGTCGGCGGGCGACAGCTTGGAGAACTCGGAGGTGAAGGGCAGTACGAGAACGGCGTCCACGCCCAGTTCGCCCATGAGTTCGGCACGCCGGTGGTGCGGTGCGAGCAGTGGGGGATGACTGCCCGGCCGGACGACCTCGCTGGGATGCGGGTCGAACGTGACGACGACGGCGGGGACACCGAGCTCCCTGGCGCGCTCCACCGCCTTGCCGATGATGAGCTGGTGCCCCCGGTGCACCCCGTCGTACGAGCCGATGGTGACGACGCTGCGCCCCCAGCCCTCGGGGATGTCCTCCAAGCCACGCCAGCGCTGCACGTCTGCTCCTCGTCGCTACCTAGTTCGCCAGTGCCTGTGCCGATGGTGATGATGACGGGTCTCGCCGGTCCAAGGGTGCCATGCCCCGGCGTCCCGGCCCGCACGGACCCACCTCCGGGCGCCGGGCGGCGGGGCTGGCGCCGACCGCGACGTCAGACGCGTTCGTCCAGCATGTCGTACACGCGGCGGGCGCGTGGCCCCACCACCGCCGTGCACGCCTCCGGCTCCCGCGCCACCCAGTCACTGACGGCGGCCTCCCGAACGGACGGGTCGCGCTCGTGGGTGGGCAGGAGGTCCAGCAGTTCATCGCGCAGCGGTCCCTCCCCCGCGCCGAGCACCCGGGCCAGGGGCGCCCGGAAGGCGGGCTCCTGTTCGCGCAGCAGCTCCGCCACCAGGGGACGCAGCACAGCGCGGGCACCCGGGCCGTGGCGCAGGCGGTGTCCCACAAAGGCGGCGACGTCGTCCCGGGCTCGCCAGGGGCGGAGCACGGCGTGCTCGCGTACGAGCGCAGCAGCAGGCCGGGCCAGCGCAGGGATACGCAGCCGTGCGAGCGCCCGTACGGCCTGCGACTGTGCTTCCGGGTCGGCCGGCCCGGAGAGCAGCGACCGGAAGGCGGCGAACACCTGCTCAGGGTGGGTGCCCACCGCGGTGCCCAGTGCCGCCACCAGTTCCGCGTCGCCGGACTCGGTGAAGCGGCGCAGCGCAGCCGTCATATGCCGGGAGCGGCTGTGCGGGTCGCGTACGAGGATGGCGAGGGCCGCCGTGTGCAGTGCCCGGGCTGTGGGGCGGTGCAGCAGTGCGAGGGCGGCTGACCGCAGCAGTTTGCGGTCGGCGTCGGCAGCCACCCGGCGCGCCACCCGCACCCCGTAGACGGCAGCGGCCGCCCCGCGCCCGTCGGCGCGGGTGTCGTGTGCCCACCGTTCGACAGCTCGGCACATGGCGGGGAGCTCATCGCGCAGCAGCTCGGCGAGGAGTTCGTCGGCGCGCGGGTGGGCGGCGTCCACGAGGGCGTCGGCCAGTCGGTCCACGGCGAGGTGCCGGTGAGTGTACAGCAGTGCCTGCGCGGCGGTGGCAACAGTGGGCACTGTCCGGCTGTCCGCATCGGTACGTCGCCGTAGGGGCCGCAGGTCGCTGAACCACTCGCACAACAACGGCTGCACGGTGCGGGGTTCGGCAGTCAGCAGTTCCTCGAGTACGTCCAGATAGCGGCCCCGTTCGCACGGCCGGTCCGCGGGAGTGTCGGCCGGCAGCAGATGTCGCAGCAGTTCCGCCTTCTCGGCCGCTTCCAGGGGGAGCCCGCGCCAGAAGCAGGGCCCGAAGGCGTCCCGCAGCATGGCGCTTTCCGGCCGCTCCGCCACCCGCGCGGCCAGGCCACGCAGCACGTACGTATACGGGCGCGCGTCCGGCATCCGCGGCAGCGTCTCGCGCAACAGGTGCACAGCCCACCACCCGGTCTCGCTGTGCGACGCGCCGTGATCCAGTGCCTCGCCCAGGGCGTCGACCAGCCGTCGTAGCCGCGGGGTGAGGATCTCCGCCCCGTCGCGTCGGTCGCACAGCAGCAGCGCCTGCACGACAGGTCCGGCGCGATGGCGGGGCACCGGAAGCGGATCGTCTCCGGTCCGGTTCCGCGGCACCAGTGCGTCCAACGCCACGTCGAGGTCGAGATGGTTGCCCTGCAGCCAGTCCGAGAGCTCCTCGTCCACGAATCTGTAGCCCTCGCCCGCCGGGGCCAGCGCGCCCTCTGCCAGTACGGCGGAGGCCCAGCCGTCACACCAGGGAAAGAGCTCGTCGAACGCTGCGGGGCTCAACTCGCCCTGTCCGGAGCCGAGACAGCGGCGCGCGGCCTCGTGCAGCCGTCCGGCGACGCGGGCAGCGAGACGCCGTACGGCACCCAGGTCCCCGGTTTCGCCACCGGCCGCTGTGCCTGCCGCCCGCCGCGCCCGCGGTGATCCAGCGTTCCGTTCCTCCTGGCTGCGGGAGGTGAGGCGCTGGGCGATACGCAGACACAGCAGGTCGAGGAAAGCGGAGAAGATCTCGTGCCGGGCGGGGGCGGGCTCCTCCGGGCCCGGCTCCTCCGCCTCGGCCGCCTCGCCCGCCCCGTCCGCCGCATCCGCCGGGTTCACCCCGTCCGCCGGATCCGCCTCCCGCCCGCACCGCGCCCGCCGTACCTCTCGCCCGCACAGAGCACCCTGCGCGGCGCGCACCTGGGCGAGCATCCGCATCGCCAGCGGGTGCCCGGCGTCACCGGGGGCCAGGGCACCGTCCGGCAGGCCGTAGGCGGCTTGCGCCCGTGTTGCCTGCCGGGGCGGCAGATCGCCAACTCGCACGCTGCCGTTGGTCCCGGCGAGCGCGTAGAGCATGTCGTCGGGGAAGAGCGCGGCCGCCCGCTCCCAGTACTCGGGCCGGCACGCGACCGCCAGCCGCGCACCGGTGGCCCGCAGCCAGCTCGCCGTGCGGACGGTCCACTGCCGCAGCGTGCGCGCACAGTCGGGCGGCATCTCCTCCGGCGCGTCCAGCAGGACGAGCAGCGGCCGCCCGGCAGCGCACGCGAGGCGCGCGACCACATCGGGATCGACCGGGCGGTCAGCGCCGCCGCCCTGCGTACGGGAATCCGCGACGGCCCGGTCAGACGCTTCCAGCGCACGCCCGACCGCTTCCCGGAGCCCCGCGTCCTGCGGACGCAGCTCGGCGCCGCGCAGCCAGACGCTCGGCGCGGGCGCCGTCGCACGCGCCCGGCGGGCCGCGACAGTCGCGAGCTCGGTGGTGCGGCCCGAACCGGGAGCGCCCACCAGAGCGATGACAGAGGCCCCGCTGTGTGCGAACAAATCGAAGTGTTCGGCGACTTCGGGCCGGGTGACCGCATGTGCACACCGCTCCACCGCAGGCCCCACCGAGGCCTCGGCCAGCCGCAGCACCCCGGCCAGATTCAGATCGGGCCCGAACCCGGGCGCGGCGGCGCCGTTGCGCCGCAGCAGTACGCCCAGCGGACCGTCGGGCGCCGGCACACCCGCCGCGTACAGCGGTACCGCGAACGGCCCGGACCGCCCGGACGTCGCGTGCAGTGCGGTGCCCAGGACGCCGAGGACGGCCCCGGTCGCCGCGTCCAGCACGGGCGCACCCGAAGCCTTCCGGCACAGCCGCAGCGGAACGCCGACGGACTCCGGAAGTTCGAGTTGGAGCACCCGCTCCAAGGCGTGATAGCGGGCGGTCGAGGTGTAGGTGGCCAGCACGGTACCGGTCAGGGTGGCGGGGAGGGCCTCGTCCTCGGTCAGGAGCACGGCCCGGGTGCCCGGGTAGGGGCGGTCCCGGCCGATGACCAGTGGGTCGAGGTGCAGCCCCGCCGTGCGGATCAGCGCCAGGTTCGACTCGGGCAGTGGCGTGATGTCGCAGCTCGGCACGAGGAGCGAGCTCTCTCCCGCGTGCAGGACAGCTCTGCCGAGTCCGTCCACCGCTTCGTGGCTGGTCACCACGGTGCCGAGGCCGTCGGCGACGAAGCCGAGGCCGCGTGGCCGCCCCGCCAGATCGCGGAGGCGCACCAGCGTGGGTCTCCCGCACACCGCCGACATCACTCGAACCTCCGCGCTGGCCCACACCGCCGCGTCGACCGTAGAGCGACGTTGATCAGCGGCAACAGGCCCGGCGCCGAACGCGCCCCCACCCGCGCCCGCGCTTCACCCCGAGCGCCTGGCCACCCGGGTGAACGCACCGGCGTACAGGGATATCCCGGGTGCGTCACCCGCCGGGAAACGCGGAAGTCAGCCGTACGCCACCGGGACCGTCACCCACACGAAGACGGCCCCAGCCCCTCCCTTGGAACCTTGGAACCATGGAACAGCAGACGTCCCTCACACGAAGACAGCGAGGCTCTTCGCCCTGCCGCCCTGCTCCTCCACCAGCGCGAGGAACCGCCCGCCGGGTCCGAAGACCGCCACAGGGCCGGGTCCGACGACATCCGTCGGCATCCGCAGCTGGACGCCGTTCCCGATACGGCGCGCCTGCTCCTCGTCGACGTCCCAGCGGGCGAACGCGGCGGCCGCCGCCTCGCCCAACGGCAGGACGGGCAGCGGTTCTTCGGCGTCAACGAACTGCTGCAACTGCTCCAGTGTGTGCGCGCCGTCCAGCCCGTACGGGCCGACCCGGGTGCGCCGCAGTGCGGTCAGATGGCCGCCCGTGCCCAGTGCCGCGCCCACATCACGGGCGAGGGCGCGCACATAGGTGCCGGACGAGCACACCACCGACACCAGCAGATCGGTGACCGGTGTGCCGTCCTCGGCCGTCTCCTCCCGCACGTCGTGCACCGCGAACGAGGAGACGGTGACCGGCCGCGCGGCCAGCTCCACCACCTCGCCCTCGCGCACCCGCGCGTAAGCGCGCTTGCCGTCCACCTTGACGGCGCTGACGGCCGACGGGATCTGCGAGATCTCACCGGTCAGCGCGGCCACGGCGGCGTCCACCCGCTCCCGCTCCAGGTCCTTGGCGCCCCGCGAGGCGGTGATCTCGCCCTCGGCGTCCTCCGTCACGGTCTCCTGACCGAGCCGGACGGTGGCGACGTACTCCTTCTCCGTCAGCGCGAGATGGCCGAGCAGCCTGGTGGCCCGCTCGGTGCCGACGACCAGCACACCGGTCGCCATCGGATCGAGGGTCCCCGCATGTCCGACGCGCCGGGTGCGGGCCATACCGCGCAGCTTGGCCACGACGTCGTGCGAGGTGAACCCGGCGGGCTTGTCGACGATGATCAGCCCGCCGGGGCCGCTGTCTCTCTTACGTGCCACGGAATCAGGCGCTCTCGTCCTCGCCGTCGGAAGCGTCCGCGCCGTCCGGGACATCCGCGTCCTCGACGGCGGACTCGCCCGGCTTGCGGTACGGGTCGGGCTCACCGGCGTACGCGGCACCGGAGGACGCCTTGCGGACCTCCTCGTCGGCGGCGCGGGCCCGGGCCAGCGCCTCGTCGATGGTCTTGGCCGTCTCCGGCAGCGCGTCCGCCACGAACGTCAGGCTCGGCGTGTGCTTGATACCGGCTGCCGAGCCCACGGCGGAGCGGAGCACGCCCTTGGCACTCTCCAGACCCGCGGCGGCGGCCTTGCGGTCCTCCTCGTCGCCGTAGACGGTGTAGAAGACCGTTGCTTCCCTCAGGTCGCCGGTGACCCTGGTGTCCGTGACGGTCACATGGGTGCCGAGCCGCGGGTCCTTGATCCCCCGGTGCAGCTTCTCGGCGACCACCTCACGGATGAGGTCCGCCAGCCTCTTCGCCCGCGCATTGTCGGCCACTGGTCCGTCTCCTTGCTCTGCGCCATGCGCTCACGCGCGCTGCTGCGTTTTTGCGTTGCTGCTTTTCTGCCACTGCTGCGCTGCTGTCGCTGCTGTGTTCGTGTCACTGTTGCGTTCGTCGCAGCAGTGCGTCTATTCATCGTCGTCGCCGTGGAACCGCCGCCGCACGGACAGCAGTTCCACCTCAGGACGCGCGGCGACCAGCCGTTCGCAGCGGTCCAGCACGTCGCTGAGGTGCCCCGCGTCCCCGGACACCGCCGCCAGGCCGATGTGGACTCTGCGGTAGAGGTCCTGTTGGCCCGTCTCCGCCACGCTGACCGCGTACTTGCGTTGCAGCTCGGCGACGATGGGGCGGACGACGGAGCGCTTCTCCTTGAGCGACCGCACGTCGCCGAGAAGCAGATCGAAGGACAGCGTCCCTACGTACATACAGTGCGGGTCATGCCACCCGTGGGGCCTTGGGTCGCCGCCCAGCGGTGGCTGGGGGCGTAGGAGTCACTGGCACCGTACACGCAACGGCCGGGGCCGATCGACGGAAATATCCTCCGCCGGTCGGCCCCGGCCCGCCCGTCGCCCGACCACCACCCCTGATGGACCGCGCTTCGCGCGGGCTGTACTCAATGAGGGTCAGCCGCGCGGCTTCTCCCGCATCTCGTACGTCGCGATGACGTCGTCGACCTTGATGTCGTTGAAGTTTCCGAGGTTGATACCGCCCTCGAAGCCTTCGCGGATCTCGGTGACATCGTCCTTGAAGCGGCGCAGGCCCTCGATGGTGAGGTTCTCCGCCACGACCTTGCCGTCCCGGATGACGCGGGCCTTGGTGTTCCTGCGCACCTCGCCGGAGCGGATGATGACACCGGCGATGTTGCCCAGCTTGGAGGAGCGGAAGACCTCGCGGATCTCCGCCGTACCCAGCTCGACCTCTTCGTACTCGGGCTTGAGCATGCCCTTGAGGGCCGCCTCGATCTCCTCGATGACCTGGTAGATCACCGAGTAGTAGCGGACGTCCACGCCCTCGCGCTCGGCCAGCTGCGTCGCGCGCCCCTCGGCGCGGACGTTGAAGCCGATGACGATGGCGTCGGAGCCGGTCGCCAGGTCGATGTCGGTCTCGGTGACCGCACCCACGCCGCGGTGCAGGATGCGCAGGTCGACCTCTTCGCCGACGTCGAGCTGGAGCAGCGAGGACTCCAGGGCCTCGACCGAACCGGACGCGTCGCCCTTGATGATGAGGTTGAGCTGCTGCACCTCGCCCGCCTTGAGCACCTTGTCCAGGTCCTCCAGGGAGACGCGGCGGGTCCGCTTGGCGAAGGCAGCGTTGCGCTCGCGCGCCGCGCGCTTCTCGGCGATCTGCCGTGCCGTGCGGTCCTCGTCCACCACCAGGAAGTTGTCGCCGGCGCCCGGGACATTGGTGAGACCGAGCACCAGGACGGGGGTCGAGGGACCCGCTTCCTTGATGTTCTCGCCCTTGTCGTCGAGCATCGCGCGCACCCGGCCGTAGGCGTCGCCCACGACCATGGTGTCGCCGACCCGCAGCGTGCCGCGCTGGACCAGCACGGTCGCCACGGCGCCGCGGCCGCGGTCGAGGTGGGCCTCGATCGCGATGCCCTGCGCGTCCTGGTCGGGGTTGGCCCGCAGGTCGAGCGAGGCGTCCGCGGTCAGGACCACGGCCTCCAGCAGCTCGTCGATGTTCAGGCCCTGGCGCGCGGAGATGTCGACGAACATCGTGTCGCCGCCGTACTCCTCGGCCACCAGCCCGTACTCGGTCAGCTGGCCGCGGACCTTGGTCGGGTCGGCGCCCTCGACGTCGATCTTGTTGACCGCGACGACGATCGGCACGTCAGCCGCCTTGGCGTGGTTGAGCGCCTCGACGGTCTGCGGCATCACGCCGTCGTTCGCCGCGACCACCAGGATCGCGATGTCGGTCGACTTGGCACCGCGGGCACGCATGGCGGTGAACGCCTCGTGACCAGGGGTGTCGATGAAGGTGATCTTGCGCTCTTCGTCGTTCACCTCGGTCGACGCCTGGTACGCGCCGATGTGCTGGGTGATGCCGCCGGCCTCGCCCTCGATGACGTTGGTCTTCCGGATCGCGTCCAGCAGCCTCGTCTTACCGTGGTCGACGTGACCCATGACGGTCACCACCGGCGGACGCGGCATGAGCGCCGTCTCGCCGCCCTCGTCCTCGCCGAACTCGATGTCGAAGGACTCGAGAAGCTCGCGGTCCTCCTCCTCCGGGCTGACGATCTGGACGACGTAGTTCATCTCGTCGCCGAGCAGGTGCAGCGTCTCGTCGGAGACCGACTGGGTCGCGGTGACCATCTCGCCCAGGTTGAACATCACCTGGACCAGCGACGCCGGGTTGGCGTTGATCTTCTCCGCGAAGTCCGTGAGCGAGGCACCACGCGACAGCCGGACGGTCTCGCCCTTGCCGCGCGGCAGCATCACACCGCCGACGGACGGCGCCTGCATCTGCTCGTACTCCTGGCGCCGCTGCCGCTTCGACTTGCGGCCACGACGGGCCGGACCGCCGGGACGGCCGAACGCGCCCTGTGTGCCGCCACGGCCACCGGGACCACCCGGACGACCGGCGAAACCGGGACGGCCACCGCCGCCAGGACGGCCGGCGAAACCACCGCCGCCGCCACCGCCGGGACGGCCACCGCCGCCACCACCGGGACGACCGGCGAAGCCGCCGCCACCGCCACCGGGACGACCGGCGCCACCCGGACGGGCACCGCCACCGCCACCGGGACCGCCACGGCCGGGACCCGGACGCGGGCCCGCGGCAGGACGCTGCGGCATCATGCCCGGGTTCGGACGGTTACCGCCGCCGCCACCCGGACGCGGACCGCCGCCCTGCGGGGCCTGCGGACGGGGCATGTTGCCCGGCGTGGCACGGCCGCCACCCGGAGCCTGCGGACGGGGACCCGCCTGACCGGCGCCGCCCGGACCCTGGCCCGGCTTGGGAGCACCAGGCTTCGGAGCGCCCGGCTTGGGGGCACCGCCGGTACGGGGCGCCTGCGGGCGCGCCATACCGGTGGAGCCACCGGAGGTGAAGGGGTTGTTGCCCGGACGCGGCCCGGAGGGACGCGCACCCGGCTTGGCGGGCTGACCCGGCTTGGGGGCACCGCCCTGCGGACGGCCCTGGCCGCCCGGCCTGGGTGCCTGGCCCGGCTTCGGAGCCTGGCCGCCGGGACGCGGTGCCTGGCTCGGCTTGGGGCCGCCCGGCGCTGCGGGCGGCGCCTGGAAGTCCGGCTTCGCGGGCGCTGCGGGCTGTGCGGGCCCCGGCTTGGGAGCACCGGGCTTCGGGGCGCCGGACCTGGGGGTCTCGACAGCGCCCGACTCACCCTGTGCAGGGCTCGGGGCAGGGGTCACCGGGGCCTCGGGACCCGGCTTGGGGGCACCGGGCTTCGGTGCTCCCGGCTTCGGCGCGCTCGCACCCGGCTTGGGCGCGGCGGGCTTGGCGGCTGCCTTCTTCGGCGCCGCCGGCTTCGCTGCGGACTTCTTGGCGCCACCGCCGGAGCCCGCGTCGAATGCGTCTGTCAGTTTGCGGACTACCGGCGCCTCGATTGTCGAGGACGCCGAACGGACGAATTCGCCTAGTTCCTGGAGCTTGGCCATGACGACCTTGCTCTCCACTCCAAGTTCCTTGGCGAGTTCGTATACCCGGACCTTAGCCACTTCGCTCCTTACGGCCCGGGGGATCGTCCGCCGGACCTTCGCTACTGATGCATGGGCGTACTCATCGCGTACTCATCGAGTGCTCATCGCAATCTCGACCTACTTCCCACTCGCGAGGTACCTCTCCCCGCACGGAGGTTCCGTACGGGCTCTCTTACGGTGCTTGCTGTGCGTTCCGCTCCACGTGCTCCCGCAGCTCTGCGAGGTCGAACGGACCCGGGCCCCTGAAGGCCCGGTTGAATGCCCGGCGACGGACGGCCTGCTCGAGACAGGACGGAACGGAGTGCACATAAGCACCCCGACCGGGCAGCCTACCGCGAAGATCGGGGATCAGGCTGCCCCCGATATGCACCACTCGCAGCAGAACATCCTTGTCGGCGCGCTCCCGGCAGCCCACGCAGGTCCGCTGAGGGCACGCCCGACCACGCGTCCGGCCAGACACTGCCTAAGTCTACCTCCCCGAAGCCCCGAAACCCCGTGCGGGGTAAGGGCCCCGTTACTCATTCGCGGCCGGGCCGTAAACCTCCGACCGCGTACTGTGACGGCTCAGCCCTGCTCGGCGGAGCGGCCCTGGGACTGGCCGTCCCCGGCTGCCTCGGCGGTGTCCGGGCGGATGTCGATACGCCAGCCTGTCAGCCGGGCGGCGAGCCGGGCGTTCTGGCCTTCCTTGCCGATGGCCAGTGACAGCTGGTAGTCGGGCACGGTGACCCGCGCGGAGCGGGCTGCCAGGTCGATGATCTCCACCTTGCTCACCCGCGCCGGGGAGAGGGCGTTGGCGACCAGCTCGGCCGGGTCCTCGGACCAGTCCACGATGTCGATCTTCTCGCCGTGCAGCTCCGCCATGACGTTCCGCACCCTGCCGCCCATCGGGCCGATGCAGGCGCCCTTGGCGTTGAGCCCGGAGCGGGTGGACCGTACGGCGATCTTGGTGCGATGGCCCGCCTCACGGGCGATGGCCGAGATCTCCACCGAGCCGTCCGCGATCTCCGGGACCTCCAGCTCGAAGAGCTTCTTGACCAGGTTGGGGTGGGTGCGCGAAAGCGTCACCGAAGGACCGCGCACACCCTTGGCGACGCGGACGACATAGGTCCGCAGCCGGGTGCCGTGCGCGTAGTCCTCGCCGGGGACCTGCTCCTGCGGCGGCAGAATGGCCTCCAGCTTGCCGATGTCCACCAGCACGCTCTTGGGGTCCTTGCCCTGCTGGACGACGCCCGCCACGACGTCGCCCTCGCGGCCCGCGTACTCGCCGAAGGTGACCTCCTCCTCGGCGTCCCGCAGCCGTTGCAGGATGACCTGCTTGGCCGTCGTCGCGGCGATCCGGCCGAAGCCGGTCGGGGTGTCGTCGAACTCCCGCGGCTCCGCGCCCTCTTCGAGCTCGTCGGGGCTCTCCTTGGCCCACACCGTGACGTGACCGGTCTTCCGGTTCAGCTCGACGCGCGCATCCCGCCGGCTGCCCTCGGTGCGGTGGTACGCGATGAGGAGGGCCGACTCGATCGCCTCGACCAGCAGGTCCAGGGAGATCTCCTTCTCCCTGACCAGCCCGCGCAGGGCACTCATGTCGATGTCCACGGCTACGCCTCCTCCTCGTTCTCGTTCCCGGCGGCTTCGGCGTCGCCGGCCGCGGAGGTGCGCCGCGGCTGTTCCGCGGCCTTGCGGTTGAATTCGATTTCCACCCGTGCCTTGGCGATCCCGTCGAAGGCGAGTCTGCGGGCGGTGGGCTTGCGCCCCTTGACCCCGGGCACCTCCAGGTCGACGCCCTCGTCGTCGACGGCGGTGATGCGGGCGGTCAGCTCGCCGCCGCCGGCCGCCTCGGTGAGCTGGGCCTTGATGAGCCGCCCGACGGCGCGGCGGTAGTGCCGCTGCTCGGTCAGCGGGCGGTCGGCCCCCGGGGAGGTGACCTCCAGCACGTACGGGGCGCCACCCATCGCGTCGCTCTCGTCGAGCACTTCGGAGAAGGCGCGGCTCAGCTCCGCGCAGGTGTCCAGCTGGACCCCGTCATCAGCGTCCACGACGACACGCAGCACGCGTCGCTTTCCGGCCGGGGTCACCTCGATCTCTTCGAGATCCAACCCCCTCTTGCTGACGAGCGGTTCCAGCAGTCCGCGCAGCCTCTCGCTCTGGGTGGTGCTCATCCGGGTGACTCCTCGGCCGCGTGTGCTGTTGTAGGGGGCCTTGTGACAGGGGCGTGTCGCCGACCAAGCCTATCGCCTGTGGCGGGCTGCGCCGACCCGGTCGCGGAACGCACGGCTGTGTGCGGCTGTATACAGCTGTGTCGTCGCGAGGGCGCTGTCCTGGCACCGCTGCCGGGTGCCCCGGTTCGGCGTCACCATCCGGGCTCACTGTGCGGCGCCGCTGTCCGGCGTCCGGGTGCGGACCTGCCGGGCAGGGGTGGCCCCGGGCAGCCGCGGGAAGAAGCCCGGGTACCCTCGCGGGGCGTGACCAGCGCCCTACTGCGGTCACAAGTCCGGGCGAGGCCGCAGTCCGTCTGGCCGTTCGTTCGCCCACACCCAGGGAGTGCACATGTCGCTCACGCCGTCACCGGCGGCGGCACGACCACGCCGCAGGTCGGTACTGACCGGCGCACTAGGCGCCACGGGAGCGGCGTTCGGGCTGCCGCTCGTCGCGGCCTGTTCGGACGAGGAAACACGGGGAAGCGCCGACGGGGAGCGCGCGGACGCGACACGAAGGCTGCGCAGAAGTGCCGCCCGCGACAGCGAGCACCTGCTGGCACGTTACGAGGGCACGGTCGAGGTGCACGCGGCGCTCGCCGCGCGGCTGCGCCCGCTGCGCGACGAGGTCGCCCGCCATGTACGGGTGCTGCGCGGCAGCGAGTCGGGTACCCGGGCGCCCTCCCCCGCACCGTCCGCTTCGCGGGGCTCCCGGCCGCCGTCCGCCTCGCCCGCCCCGACGCGCTCCGGACAGCCGGACGGCGGACCGGACAGCCCCTCCGAGCGGCCGCCGAAACCGGACACCGCGTCCGTCCCCGGGACGGAAAAGGCGGCACTCACCGCACTGGCCGAGGCGGAGCGGAAGCTGGCCGCCGCACGGACAAAGGCACTGGGCGGCGCGCCACCCGAGTTCGCCAGACTGCTGGCATCGGTGGCCGCCTGCGGGTCGGCGCACGGGTACCTCCTCGACGAACACAGCAAGAAGGCGGACGACGAGAAGAGCGCCGACGGCGACGAGAGCCCGGGCGGCGACGGCAAGAACGGCGAGCACGGCATGGCCCAGGAGAACGGCGGAAACGGCGAGGGGGCGGTGGACGGATGAAGGAACTGGACGCCGTCCAGGCCGCGTTGCGCGCCGAGCACGCCGCCGTCTACGGCTACGGGGTCGTCGGCGGGCGGATCGACGAGGACCGCAAGAGCGAGGTGCGCGAGTGCTTCGCGGCACACCGGGCACGCCGGGACGCACTGCGGCGCACCGTCCGCTCGCTGGGCGGCGAGCCCGAGCCGGCCGCCGCCGCCTATGCGCTGCCCTTCGCCGTGCCCGACAGCGAGGCCGCCGTACGGCTCGCGGCCCAGCTGGAGGACCGGGTCGCCGGGGTGTACGCGGATCTGGTGCGGGCAAGCGAGGGGGCGCGGCGCCGCTCGGCTGCCGACGCGCTGCGTGAGGCCGCCGTCCGTTCGGTGCGGTGGAAGGGCAGCGGCGTGGCCTTCCCGGGCCTCACCGAACTGGGCGCCGGGGACTCGCCCGCCTCCCCCTCCGGAGCGCCGGACGGCTCCAGCGCCCCCGGCACGCTGTGACCCCGCCGGGCGCGTACGCCGTACGCGCTCCTTCGAAGTGCTGACGAAAGGCCCGTCCGGAATGGCTTCCGTGCTGCCCCTCGAACCCCCGCAGCGGCTGCTGCGCGCGCTGGCGGCCCAGCAGGGCACCGCCGCGGCCACCATGGCGCAGGACTGGCTGGACGGAATCTCCGCACTGCTGGAGCGGTGGCTTCAGCAGTGGGAGCTGGTAGCAGAACGAGTGGTGACACCGGGCGGGCGCAGCAGTGTGGTGGTTCTGGTGCGGCAGGCGGACGGTACGCCTGCCGCACTCAAGCTGCTCGCCCCCGACGGTGCGCCTGCGCCGGTGCGGGCAGCGCGCGAGTACGAGGCGCTGACCGCCTGGCACGGGCTCGGCGCCGTACGGGTGCTGCGGGCAGCGCCGGAAGAGGGCGTGCTGCTGCTGGAGCGGCTGCGGTGCGAGGTATCGCTGCGGTCGCTGCCCGAGGCCAAGGCGACGCTGGAGGCGGTCTCCGTGCTGCGGCGCCTATGGGTGCCGCCGCCCGCGGGCCACGGCCTGGAGACGGTCGCCGAGCACACCGGCGTGGAGGCAGCACAGATGCGCTCCTCGGTGCCGCCGGATGCCGAACCACTGGTAGCCGCCGCGCTGGAGGCCCGGGAGGCGATGCTGGCCGAACCTCCGGAGAGTGATCCGGTGCTGCTGCACGGGGACTTCCGACAGGGCGCCGTGCTGGCCGCCTCCGAACGCGGTGAACGGGCGCACTGGCTGACCGTAGGACCCGACCCTGTGGTGGGCGAGCCCGCCTACGACCTGGCGCGGCTGGTACGGGACCGGCTGCACGACCTGATGGCGTCCACCGGAGCGGCCGCCGCCACCCGCCGCCGCGTCAACAAGCTCGCCGACTCACTGGACGTCCCGCGCGAACGGGTGCGCCAGTGGACCCTCTACCGCGCGGTCGAGTCCGCGTGCCGGCAGTACGCGGGCGGCAGCACAGCGGACGCGGAGATGCTGCTGGAGTTCGCGGCCTGGCTGTGAGGCTGCGGGCCCCCGCTGTCGCAGGGGCCCTCTCCGCACCGGCTTCAGGCTGTGGGTGTTCAGCCCTGGGTGAGCCGCGCGACCGCCTCGTCGATCGGCAGCTCCTCGCGCTCGCCCGTACGCCGGTCCTTCAGCTCCACGCGGCCGTCCTTGATGCCCCGTCCGGCGATCAGGATCGTCGGCACGCCGATCAGCTCGGCGTCGGTGAACTTCACGCCCGGGGAGACGCTCGTACGGTCGTCCACCAGCACCCGCACTCCCGCCTCGCCGAGCCGGTCCGCGATCTCCAGCGCGGCCTCGGTCTGCTGCGCCTTGCCCGCCGCGACCACGTGCACATCGGCGGGCGCCACCTCGCGGGGCCAGCACAGGCCCTGCTCGTCGGCGTGCTGCTCGGCGAGCGCGGCGACAGCGCGCGAGACGCCGATGCCGTAGGAGCCCATGGTGACGCGGACCGGCTTGCCGTCCTGGCCGAGCACATCCAGCTCGAACGCGTCGGCGTACTTGCGGCCCAGCTGGAAGATGTGACCGATCTCGATGGCGCGGTCCAGCTCGATGCCTGCGCCGCAGTTCGGGCAGGGGTCGCCGGGCTCGACCACGACGACGTCGAGGTACTGGTCGACCTCGAAGTCCCGGCCGCACACCACGTTGCGGGCGTGCTTGCCCTCCTCGTTGGCGCCGGTGATCCATGAGGTGCCGGGCGCCACCCGCGGGTCGGCGAGGTAGCGGAACGCCTTGCCCGCCATGCCGCCCTGCGGACCCACGTAACCGCGGACCAGGTCCTGGCGGCCCTCGAAGTCCTCGGCGGTGACCAGCTCGACCGTGGCGGGCGCCAACTGCTCGCCGAGCTTGCCCAGGTCCACCTCGCGGTCGCCGGGCACGCCGACCGCGGTGATCTCGCCGTCCACCTTCACCAGCAGGTTCTTCAGCGTGGCCGAGGCGGGCACGCCCAGGTACTCGGCCAGCGTCTCGATGGTGGGGGTGTCCGGGGTGTCCAGCTTCTCCACCGGGTCGTGTCCCTCGACGGAGGCCGGCGGCACGGTGACGGAGACCGCCTCCGTGTTCGCCGCGTAGCCGCACTGCGGGCACTGCACATAGGTGTCCTCGCCGGCCGCGGCAGGGGCCAGGAACTCCTCGGACGCGGAACCGCCCATGGCGCCGGAGACGGCCGAGACGATGCGGTAGTCCAGGCCGAGCCGCTCGAAGATGCGCTTGTAGGCGACGCGGTGCGCGGCGTAGGACTCGGCCAGGCCCTCGTCGGAGACGTCGAAGGAGTAGGAGTCCTTCATCGTGAACTCACGGCCGCGCAGGATGCCGGAGCGCGGGCGGGCCTCGTCCCGGTACTTGGTCTGGATCTGGTAGACGGTGACCGGGAGGTCCTTGTAGGAGGTGCACTGGTCCTTGACGACCTGCGCGAAGATCTCCTCATGGGTGGGGCCGAGGAGGTAGTCGCCGCCCTTGCGGTCCTTGAGCCGGAAGAGCAGGTCGCCGTACTCCTCGTAGCGGCCGGACACCTCGTAGGGCTCCTTGGGCAGCAGCGCGGGAAGCAGCACCTCCTGGCCGCCGATGGCGTCCATCTCCTCGCGTACGACGCGGGTGACGTTCTCCAGCACCTGCTTGCCGAGCGGGAGCCACGTCCAGATCCCCGCGGCGGTACGGCGCACATATCCGGCGCGGACCAGCAGCTTGTGGCTGAGCGTCTCCGCGTCGGCCGGGTCGTCACGCAGCGTCTTCAGCATCGACCTGGACAAACGCTGGACACGGGCTGCCATGGGGACTCCTGCTCGGGGCTGTACTCGCGATGAGTGACGGAACACGTCGATGCGGAGCCTAACCGCCCGGACCCGGAGCACGGAAACGAGAGCCACCGCTACTGCAGCGGTAGCCACGCTCCCGGTCACCCCCGCGCCAGCGGCAACCACGCCCCCATCACCACATACGGCTGCGCCGCGCTGGGGAACTGCACTCGGCGGGCCAGGTCGCGGTAGCCGAGGCGGCGGTACAGGGCGCGGGCCGGGCTGTCGGTGTCGAGGGCGGAGAGGAGGGAGCGGGGTTCGGTGGCGTCGTCGGTGAGACGGGTGATCAGCTCGCGTCCGATGCCGCGGCGCTGGAAGGCGGGGTGCACATGCAGCTCGGTGATGACGAAGGTGTCGTCCAGCCAGTCCTCGTGGCCCTGCTGGCGCAGATACGGCTCGACCACCGTCGACCACCACTGGGAGCGGTCGTTCGGCATCCCGTAGACGAAGCCGACGAGGCGGTCCTCCTCGGTGGTGGCGCCCAGCGCCCGCGCACCCGGCGAGGTCATATGGCGCAGGACGATGTGCCTGCGTACGCCGATCTCCTCGTCGGTCAGCCCGAAGGCGAGAGCCTGGACGGCGAGCGCCTCGTCGACGCGCGCTGCGAGGTCGAGCGGGCCGGTGACCACTCTCCGGGGGTCCGGGAGCTGTCCCCCGGCTGTGTGCGGCATGGCGGGGAGGCTACTTCCTCGGCCGTGTCCGCGCGAAGAGGCGGGCGCAGCGCGGCAATCCGGGGCCGTACGGCCTCAGAACAGCACGCTCATGAACGCGCCGACCTCCTGGAAGCCGACGCGTTGGTAGGCGGCGCGCGCTGGGGCGTTGTAGTCGTTGACGTAGAGGCTCACGAGCGGCGAGACCTCGCGCAGCGCGTAGCCGATGACGGCGGCCATTCCGGCCTTCGAGAGGCCTTCCCCGCGCCGCTCGGGGGCCACCCAGACGCCCTGGATCTGGCAGGCGTAGGGGGTGGCGGCGCCGATCTCGGCCTTGAAGACGACGCGGCCGTCCTCGATGCGCGCGAAGGAGCGCCCGGTGCTGACGAGCTCGGCGACCCGCGCCTGGTAGACCAGCCCGCCGTCACCAGCCAGCGGGGAGATGCCGACCTCCTCGGTGAACATCGCCACGCAGGCGGGCAGTACGAGATCCATCTCGTCCTTGGCCACCCGCCGGACGAGCGGGTCGGGTTCGATGTCGTACGGCACCCGGTCGGTGACCAGCAGCGGCTGGTTGGGGCGCACCTCGCGGGCAGGGCCCCAGTGCGGCTCCAGATACGACCACAGGGCCGCCGTGGGACCTGCGGGGCCGACGATGGACGAGCAGCGGCGGCCCTGGCGGCGTGCCCGCTCGGCGAACGCGCGGACGGCCTCGGGGCCCGCGCACAGCGGGACGAGGTTGGCGCCGCTGTAGCAGAGGGCCTCCAGCCGGCCGTCCAGATACCAGCCCCACATCTCGCCGCCGAGGCGCCAGGGATCGAGTCCGGAGTTCTGCACCCGGGCGGCGACGAATGCGTTGTTGACCGGCTCCCGGCGCAGAACGGCGAGCGCGTCCTGCAACTCGGCCGGTTCGACGACCTTGGTGGAGGTGGTGGTCAACAACGGTCTCGGTGCCTCACCGTGCGGCCCGTGGGCGTAAGGAACGATCTGCTGGCACTGTACCTGTGCGCACAGAACGCCGCCGCCGCGCGGCCGTCCCCGGCCGCGCGGCGGTTGCTTGGGTGCTGGTTCCCGCGGCTGAGTGTCGCGGATTTCCGCAGGTGATGGTGGCTGCGGAGGGACGGAGGACGGTGTCCGGGGAGAGCACCGCGGACCGGTTCCGCGGCGTTCCGCAGGCGTTCCGTGGGCGAGGGATCAGCCCGCCGGGTGGGCGACGGATCAGCCCGCCGCTGTCACCACCGGCTCACCGGAGGCGACGCCCTCCTTCTCCATCTGCTCGGCGATCTTCATGGCCTCGTCGATGAGGGTCTCGACGATCTTGGACTCGGGGACGGTCTTGATGACCTCGCCCTTGACGAAGATCTGGCCCTTGCCGTTGCCCGAGGCGACACCCAGGTCGGCTTCACGGGCCTCGCCGGGGCCGTTGACGACGCAGCCCATGACGGCGACGCGCAGCGGGACGTCCATGCCTTCGAGCCCTGCGGTGACCTCGTCGGCGAGCTTGTAGACGTCCACCTGGGCGCGGCCGCAGGAGGGGCAGGAGACGATCTCCAGGCCGCGCTGGCGCAGGCCGAGGGACTCCAGGATCTGGATGCCGACCTTGACCTCCTCGGCGGGCGGTGCCGAGAGGGAGACCCGGATCGTGTCGCCGATGCCCTCGCTGAGCAGGGCGCCGAAGGCGACGGCCGACTTGATGGTGCCCTGGAAAGCGGGGCCGGCCTCGGTGACGCCAAGGTGCAGCGGGTAGTCGCAGCGCTGGGCCAGCAGCCGGTAGGCGTTGACCATCACGACGGGGTCGTTGTGCTTGACCGAGATCTTGATGTCGCGGAAGCCATGCTCCTCGAAGAGCGAGCACTCCCACAGCGCCGACTCGACCAGCGCCTCGGGCGTGGCCTTGCCGTACTTCTCCAGCAGGCGCTTGTCCAGCGAGCCCGCGTTGACGCCGATCCGGATGGGGGTGCCGGCGGCGGAGGCCGCGGTGGCGATCTCCTTGACCTTGTCGTCGAACTGCTTGATGTTGCCGGGGTTGACGCGGACGGCGGCGCAGCCCGCGTCGATGGCCTGGAAGACGTACTTCGGCTGGAAGTGGATGTCTGCGATCACCGGGATCTGCGACTTACGGGCGATCGTGGCGAGCGCGTCGGCGTCGTCCTGTGTGGGGCATGCCACACGGACGATCTGGCAGCCGGACGCCGTCAGCTCGGCGATCTGCTGCAGCGTCGAGCCGATGTCCGAGGTGCGGGTCGTGGTCATGGACTGCACGGACACGGGCGCGTCCCCACCGACCGCGACCGTCCCTACCTGGATCTTCCGGCTGACCCTGCGGTCGGCGAGCTTGGCCGGAACGTCCGGCATTCCGAGCGAAATCGCTGTCATCAGCGTGCAACCCCAACGGTGTCGTTCAAGTCCCGGGTTCGACGGGCTCCAGATCCCCGAGATTACGGCACCAGCCTCGCGCGGAGCACATCGTTCACTGGAGAATGCCGCAAATGGTGACGCCCGTGCAGGAATCGCACGGGCGTCACAGCCTGGAACACGGGTCCGGCTAGCCGGTGAGTCTGACCGGATTCACCACGTCGGCCACCAGCACCAGCAGGGTGAAGCACAGAAAGATTCCGGCCACCACATAGGCGACGGGCATCAGCTTGGCGACGTCGAAGGGGCCGGGGTCGGGGCGCCGGAAGACCTTGGCCAGATTCCGCCGCAGCGACTCCCACAGGGCACCGGCGATGTGCCCGCCGTCCAGCGGCAGCAGCGGCAGCATGTTGAACAGGAACAGGCTCAGATTGAAGCCCGCGACCAGGAAGAGCATGGTCGCCACCCGCTGGCTCGGCGGAATGTCGAGCGAGAAGACCTCGCCGCCCACCCTGGCGGCGCCCACCACGCCCATCGGGGAGTCCTGCTTGCGCTCCGCGCCGTCGAAGGCCGCGTTCCACAGGTCGGGCACCTTGCCCGGCAGGTCGATCAGGGCCTCCACACCGTTGGCCATCATGTCGCCCATCCGGTCCACGGCCTGCGGGAAGGACTGCTGCACGATGCCGCTGGCCGGGGTGAAGCCGAGGAAGCCGGCCGTGACGTACTCGTCGGGGACGTAGCTGCCACGGCCGTCGGACTTGGCGACCTTGTTCTCGATCAGGTTGGCGTGCAGCGTGTGCCGGGCGCCGTCCCGCTCGACGGTGAGGGTGGCGGGGCCCGTGGTGTCGCGGATGTGCTGCTGGAGGGCGCCCCAGTCCTCGACGCGCTGCCCGTCGAAGGAGACGATCTTGTCGCCCGGCTTCAGGCCCGCCGCCTTGGCCGGGGAGTCCTTGGCGTCCTTGGGGCACTTGTCGGTCTGCGCCGAGGCGGGGATCACGCACTCCGAGACCGTGGAGACGGTGGTCGTCTGGGTGTTGACCCCGAACGTCATCAGCACCGTCAGAAAGATCACCACGGCCAGCACCAGATTCATGAACGGCCCGGCGAACATCACGATGACGCGCTTCCACGGCTTGCGCGTATAGAGCATCCGGTGCTCGTCACCGGGCTGGAGCTCCTCGTACGCGGCAGCGCGGGCGTCCTCGATCATGCCGCGGAACGGCGAGGAGGAGCGCTGCCGTACGGTGCCGTCGTCGGCCGGCGGGAACATGCCGATCATGCGGATGTAGCCGCCGAGCGGCACCGCCTTGACGCCGTACTCCGTCTCGCCCTTGCGCTTGGACCACAGGGTGGGGCCGAAACCCACCATGAACTGCGGCACCCGCACGCCGAACATCTTGGCCGTCGAGAAATGGCCGAGCTCGTGCCAGGCGATGGAGAACAGCAGGCCGACGACGAAGACGACTATGCCGAGGATGGTCATGAACGTCGTCATGCGCGGGCCTCCGCTGTTGCTGTGGCGGTACGTGCCGCCAGTTCACGGGCGCGGGCGCGCGCCCAGGTCTCTGCGGCGAGGACATCGGGAAGGGCCAGCCCGGTTCCGTCCGGTGTGCCGTGCTCTTCGACCACAGCCGCCACCGTATCCACGATGCCCGTGAACGGCAGCCTTCCGGCCATGAACGCCTCCACGCACTCCTCGTTCGCCGCGTTGAAGACGGCGGGGGCCGTGCCGCCCAGCGCTCCGACCCGGCAGGCCAGCGGGACGGACGGGAACGCCTCCTCGTCCAGCGGGTAGAAGTCCCAGGACATCGCCTCGGTCCAGGAGAAGACCGGTCCGGCGTCCGGCACCCGCTCCGGCCAGCCGAGGCCGAGCGCGATCGGCAGCCGCATGTCGGGCGGGCCGCACTGGGCGAGGGTCGATCCGTCCGTGAACTCCACCATCGAGTGGACGGCGGACTGCGGATGGACCACCACCTGGATGCGGTCGAACGGAATGTCGTAGAGCAGATGCGCCTCGATGACCTCGAGCCCCTTGTTGACCAGGGTGGCCGAGTTGACGGTGATGACCGGGCCCATGTCCCAGGTGGGATGGGCCATCGCCTGCTGCGGGGTCACATCGGCGAGCTCCGCTCTGCTCCGGCCCCTGAACGGGCCGCCCGAGGCGGTGACCAGCAGCTTGCGCACCTCGGCGCGGGTGCCGCCCATGAGGGCCTGGAAGAGCGCGGAGTGCTCGGAGTCGACGGGCACGATCTGGCCGGGCTCGGCCACCGCCTTGACGAGGGGCCCGCCGACGATGAGCGACTCCTTGTTGGCCAGCGCCAGCACCCGGCCCGCCTCCAGCGCGGCCAGGGTCGGTGCGAGACCGATCGAGCCGGTGATGCCGTTGAGCACCGTGTGGCAGGGCGAAGCGGCCAGTTCCGTCGCGGCGTCCGGGCCCGCCAGCACCTCGGGCAGCGGCTCGTTCGTGCCGTACTCGTCCCGCAGCGCCGTCCGCAGCGCGGGCACCGTCTCCTCGCGGGCCACGGCCACCGTGCGCACCCGCAGCGCGTGCGCCTGCTCGGCCAGCAGCTCGACCCGGCCGCCGGAGGCGGCCAGCGCGGTGACCCGGAAACGGCCGGGGTTCTTCAGCACGACGTCGACGGCCTGCGTGCCGATCGAACCGGTCGAGCCGAGGATCACGATGTCGCGCGGTGCGCCCGCCTGCGGCTCTGCTGCCGTGCCACTGCCGTTGCCGGATGGCTCGGTGCCGGGGTAGCGCAGATGCGGGTCAGCGAGGGAGTCGGTCATGCCCCCATTGTGTCCGCTCCCCGGACCCGACCGGACAGCGCACCGGTTGCGAGGCCGGGTGTGCGCGGCAGCGGGCGCGCGGGTGGGGGCGCGGTGGGGGCACACCGGCGGCAGCGGCGGGGGTTTCCGTATGCCGCGGGCACCGCCTGATGTCGTCTTTCATGCCGAGTACGATCACGCTCATGCCGCCTTGCGATCAGAACGGGCTGCCATTCGATCAGCCCAGTCAGCGAAGTGGCATACACGATCGCGTCGGGCCCACTAAGATCGAGCATTTGGCCGGGAGCCGGGAGCCGGGAGCCGGGAGCCGGAAGCCGGAAGCCCGGAGTGTGCTGTTCGTCGTCAGGACGGCGACCACGTTGCACCGGCTCCTCGACGCCGCCCCTGCCCTCGCGGGCGACCGGCGGATCCGGCCGTACGTCACGCTGGTGCCAGGTTCGGAGTTCGGCGCAGACGCCTTCGCCGCGCTCGAGGGGCTGCGGGCGCTGCACCTGCCCTGGGAGGAGGCCACCCGGCGGACGTTCGGGCTGATACTGGCGGCGTCCGCGCGCGGTGAACTGCACCGGCTGCGCGGCCCGCTGACGCTGTTGCCGCACGGCGCGGGCTTCAGCAAGCGGATGCCTGCCGTACCGGGTGAGCCGGAGGACGACGCGGCCAACGGACTCCACCCCGACGAGCTGCTGCGCCCCGACGGCGCCCCGCTCGCCCAGTTGCACGCTCTGGCCCATCCCGGTCAGCTCGACCGGCTCGCCGCGCATTCGCCACGGGCGGCCGAGCCCGCCGCCCTCGTGGGTGATCCGACACTGGACCGGCTGCTGGAGTCGCAACCGCGCCGGGACCGCTACCGGCGCGCCCTGGGGACCGGCCGGCGGAGGCTGGTGGTGACCCTCTCCACCTGGGGCCGGGAGTCGCTGCTGGAGCGCCGCCCCGGACTGCCGCTGCGGCTGGCGACGGAACTGCCGTACGACGCCTACCAGACGGCACTGGTGCTGCACCCGAACGAGCACGCGCGCAAGGAGCAGTTCGGGCTCAGCCTGGACCTCACACCGGAGCGGAAAGCCGGGGTACTGCTGCCCCGCCCGTACCAGGAGTGGGGGGCGCTGCTGGTCGCCGCGGACTGCGTCATCACCGACCACGGCTCGACAGCGCTGTACGCGGCGGCACTTGGCCTCCCCGTGCTGGGCGCCTACGACGGCGGGACGGAGCTGCTGCCCGGTACGCCCATGGCGCGACTGCTGGACGCGGCGCCGCAGCTGGACGAGCAGCTGCCGTACGGGAGCCAGCTCGACCGGGCGCTGGCGGAGCACCGGTGCGAGACCGTGCTGGCGGTGGCGGCGGACGCGTTCGCGGGGCATGGGAGCGCGGTGCGGGAGCTGCGCAGTCGCCTGTACGAGCTGTTGGACCTCACCCCGCCTCCGCTGCCCGCCGAACCGGAGCCGCTGCCGCTGCCGGCCGAGGTGGTGCGACGGTCACCCGCGCCGTGGGCCTTCGCCGTGGAGGGTGACGTGGTTCTGGACGCGGACGGTGACGCGGGCGGGGGCACCGTGCGGGTGGTGCGGCGGCCGGTCTCGGGCCGCCCTGGTGACCATCTGGCGGCCGAGGAGGACTGGGCGGGGCTGCGTCATGTGCAGAGCGCCGGGCTGCTGTACCGGCACTGGGACCGGAGCACTGCCGGGGTTCCGGAGTGGAGCGCGGGCGTGCTCGCGGCGTACCCGGGGTGCCGTACGGCCGCCGCGGTGGTGGCGGAGGACCGGTGTGTGCTGCGGGTACGGGGCGGCGGGCTGCTGGACGTACGGCTGGAGTCCGTCTCCGCAGGCGTCGATCCGGTCGCGGTGCTGTGCGGGGTGCACATGTGGCTCGCCAAGCGGCGTACTGGCGTGCCCCGCGGGCAGCGGGTGCGGTGCGAGGTGGGCGGACAGCATGCGGTCGCGGTACTGGAGCCCGTACCGGATGGCGCGGAAGCGCCCGTCGAGGGGCTGACCGGTTAGCCGTGCTCCACCAGGCCGCCCGCGCGGGCCTCGATGGCGTGGGCCCGGGCGCGGTGCGCCTCGGCCGTCTCCCGTTCCCCCGTCGCCGCGGCGAGGTCGGCCAGTGCGTGCAGGGCCGCGGCCTCGTCGTGGTCGGCGCCACGGATGCGGGCGCTGGCCAGTGCGCGCTCGTACAGCGCCCGTACCCGGTCGTTGTCGGCAGCCCGCCCGTCGTCAGCGGCAGTGTGCAGCCGGCGCAGTGCGCGGGCGAGTTCGTAGGCGGTGAGCCCCGTCATCCGCTCGCGGTCCTGTTCCAGGGCCATCCGGTGAGCCCCTTCGAGCGCTTCGACAGCGCGCTGCGGCTCGCCCTGGTCGGTGAGGGTCTTGCCGAGCAGGTAGCTCTGCAGCAGGACGCCGTAGGGGTTGCCGATCTCCTCATGGATGCGGCGGGACGCCATGAACTGCTCTGTCGCGCGCGTCAGGTCGCCCTCCGCGCAGTGCAGCAGTCCGCGGAATTCCAGCGTGGAGGCGCGCAGTTTGGGCTCCCCCTCCAGCATCGCCGCAGCCTGCACGGCGTGGTCGACCATGGTGCGGGCTTCCGGCAGCCTGCCCACCTCCCACAGGGCGCGGGCCAGTTGGCAGCGCATCCGGGCCTGTGCCGCCACCTGCTCCGCGCGCTGTGCCGAGGCGAGCCCGGCGCGGAAGGCGTCGATGGCCTCGGCGTGGTGCCGGTGGTCCATGAAGTGCGTCCACATCGGCTCGCACAGACCCCAGGCGTCGGCGTCACCCTCCGGGTCGCCACCGTCGCCGCTGTTGTGCGCGAGGTGCACGCACGCGTAGAGCGCGGGTTCTTCGGCCCGCATCCAGCGGGCCGCGTCCGCCTTGTCGGCGAAGGGCACATCAGGCGCGTACGGCAGCGGGGGCACGGGGGTGGCGAAGCGCATCCGGCCGCCGGCGAGCAGGGCGTCGGCGCGCTCGGCCTGCCGCCGGTACCAGCGCACCACCCGGCGCAGGGCCGCTGCCGCCTCCTCCGGGTCACTGTCGCGGCGGGCGCGCCGCTGGGCGTGGGCGCGCAGCAGATCGTGCATACGGAGGCGTTCTGTCGCACTGTCGGAGTCGTCGGCGCCGCCGCGTTCCGTGGCACTGTTGCGCTCCGTCGCGCTGGTGTCCCGTGCCGCGCTGTCGTCCTCCCGTGCGCGGTCCCAGACGGCGACCAGGCTGGCGTGCTCCAGTTCGCCCAGCGCGTCGTAGGCGGTGTCCGGGTCGGGGGCGCCGAGCAGCGCCGTGGCCGACGCGGCGGTGAAGGACGGCCCCGGGTGTGTGGCGAGCAGCCGGTAGAGGCGGGCCGCGGGGGCGCTCAGCTCGCGGTAGGCGGCGTCCCAGACGGCTTCGACCACGGGCAGGCCCTCCTCGTCGAGCTCGGTCCGCAGCGCGGCCACCAGCCGCTCGGGCGGCCTGCGCCGGTGGGTGCGCAGATACCGGCCCGCGACGTGCAGCGCAGCGGGCAGTCCGCCGCACATCCGGGCGATCTCGGCCACCGTGCCAGGACCGCCGGCCGGCCGGGTCCCGTCCAGTACGGCGTGCAGCAGTCCTTCCGCCGCCTGGCCGGGCAGCGGGCCCAGCGGCACCTCCAGTGCGCCGGACAGATCCACCAGGCGCTTGCGGCTGATGACGATGGCGACACTCTCGGAGGAGACCGGCAGCAGGGGTTCGACCTCGCTGCCGTAGGCGACGTTGTCGAGGACGACGACGAGTTCGCGGCGTGCGGTGCGCTCCTCGTACTGACGGCGGCGCCCCGCGAAGTCCTTGGCCAGCCACGGCTCGTGCACACCCAGCGCGCGCAGCAGCACTGCCAGTACGTCCGCGGGGGCCACGGCACCGTCCCGGCGTACGTCGTCCAGGTCGACGTACAGCGCGCCGCACCCCCGCTCGCGGTATGTCTCGTGCGCGAGCCGCAGCCCCAGTGCGCTCTTGCCGACGCCGCCGATCCCGCTCACGGCGACGACCAGCGGCCGCACCACTCCGGGGCGCCCGCGGCGCTGCCCGAGCGCCTGTGCGACGCTGGCCCGCTCGGCGTCCCGGTCCTCGAAATAGGCCGCCTCGACCGGCAGTTGCACCGGCGGCACGGTCGGCTCCTGCGGTGCGGCGTGCGTGTGGTGGTGCACGGCTCCGATACTGGCCGCCTGGACGATCGCACCGGTGCTGACCTGCCCGTCGACGGTGTTGCGCGGGTTCTCGCTCACGCCCCAACTCTAGGGCGGGTGAGCGGTGATGGGCAGGGTGCACCGGTGCGCCGCCAGGGGAGCATCGGGAAGCGGGTTACGGGATGCGGCGGTGCACGTTCTCCCTCGTGGCGGGTCCGGGCGTGGCGTCGGCGATCCAGGGCCCCTCGATGGAGGGGTCGATGACGCCGTCCTCCAACCAGGTATAGGAGCCGTCCAGCAGCTCGCGGACAACCTTGTTGTCGAGTTCGTCGGTGTTGGTCCACAGTCGCCCGAACAGCTCTTCGACCCGGATGCGGGACTGCCGGCAGAAGGCGTCGGCCAGTTGGTGTGCGGCCTGCCCGTCGGTCCCCTCCCGCCGCAGCTTCTCGGCCCGTACGCAGGCGGCGCTCATCGCGAACAGTTCGGCACCGATGTCCACGATGCGGCCGAGGAAGCCCTGCTTGGTCTCCATCCGGCCCTGCCACCTGGACATGGCGTAGAAGGTGGAGCGGGCCAGCTTGCGTGCCGTGCGCTCGACGTAGCGCAGATGCGCGGCGAGGCTGTCGAACTCGGCGTACGTACGCGGCAGCCGGCCGGGGCCCGCGACGAGTTTGGGCAGCCACTTGGCGTAGAAGGTGCCCGCGGCGACCGCCGCCTTGCGCTTGTCGGCGAGAGTCTTGTCCGGGTCGATCAGGTCGCCGGCGACCGACAGATGCGCGTCCACGGCCTCGCGGGCGATCAGCAGATGCATGATCTCCGTCGAGCCCTCGAAGATGCGGTTGATCCGCAGATCGCGCAGCAACTGCTCGGCGGGGACGCCGCGTTCGCCGCGCGCCGCGAGGGACTCGGCGGTCTCGAAACCGCGGCCGCCCCGGATCTGCACCAGTTCGTCCGCCATCTGCCAGGCCATCTCACTGCCGAAGAGCTTGGCGAGCGCTGCCTCGATACGGATGTCGTTGCGGTCCTCGTCTGCCATCTGGGAGGACAGATCGACAACCGCCTCCAGGGCGAACGTCGTCGCCGCGATGAAGGAGATCTTGCTGCCGACGGCCTCGTGCTTCGCGACCGGTTTGCCCCACTGGACGCGCGCCTGCGACCACTCGCGGGCAATCTTCAGACACCACTTCCCGGAACCGACGCAGGTGGCGGGCAGCGAGAGCCGGCCGGTGTTGAGGGTGGTCAGCGCGATCTTGAGGCCCGCGCCCTCAGGGCCGATACGGTTGGCGGCCGGGACCCGCACCCGGTGGAAGCGGGTGACGCCGTTCTCGAGGCCGCGCAGCCCCATGAAGGCATTCCGGTTCTCCACGGTGATGCCCTCGGAGTCGGCCTCGACGATGAAGGCCGTGATGCCGCCCTTGTGGCCCTCGGCCCGCCGCGGGTCGTCGGCGCCGGGCTTGGGGACGCGTGCCATGACGACCAGGAGATCGGCGACCACCCCGTTGGTGGTCCACAGCTTCACACCATCGAGTACGTAGTCCTCCCCGTCCGGCACGGCCGTGGTCGCCAGCCTGGCCGGGTCGGAGCCGACATCGGGCTCGGTCAGCAGGAAGGCGGAGATGTCGCTGCGCGCGCAGCGGGGCAGGAAGGCGTCCTTCTGCTCCTGGCTGCCGAACAGCTTCACCGGCTGCGGTACGCCGATGGACTGGTGCGCGGACAGCAGGGCGCCGACTGCGGGACTGGCGGAGCTGACCAGCGCCAGCGCCTTGTTGTAGTAGACCTGGGTGAGGCCGAGGCCGCCGTACTCGGTGCTGATCTTCATGCCGAGCGCGCCGAGCTCCTTGAGGCCGGCGAGCACCTCGTCCGGGATGCGGGAGTCGCGTTCGATCAGCGCGCCGTCGATCTTGGCCTCGGCGAACTCGCGCAACTTCGCCAGGAATTCCTCGCCGCGTGCGACATCCTCGGCCGACGGCTCCGGGTGCGGGTGGATGAGATCGAGGCGGAAGCGGCCGAGGAACAGCTCTTTGGCGAAACTGGGCTTGCGCCAGTCCTTCTCTCGGGCTGCCTCGGCGACTTCGCGTGCTTCACGCTCGGAGACGGTCATCTCGCTCACCTCGAAACGGTGTGGAGGCGGATACGCGGTGCGGGACGGTGACGGCCGACTGACGGCTACCGACGGGTGCTACTCGGTCGTATGTACCCGATTCCGGCGGGGCGTACCAGACGCCGCGCACAGACGCGGTTCCGCGTGCGCCGCTGCCAGTGCTTGCCCGGCGCCTCTTGTGGTCCCCTCACCTGTGCTGAGTAGGGGTGCCCCTGCCCGGTCCCCTGTGCTGAGTAGGGGGTGCGCCTGCCCCGGTCACGCAGGCTGCGGGTGGGCTTGTGGTTGCTCGCGCAGTTCCCCGCGCCCCTTCGGGGCGCGTCTCCCCTGCCCGGTACGGGGCCCGTCCCCTGGCCGGTTACGGGGCGCAGCCCCCTGTTCGGCCGCGGCCCGGGGTGACCAGGCCGGTTTCGTAGGCTAGGACGACGGCCTGGGCGCGGCTGCCGATGTCCAGTTTGGCCATCGTGCGGTTGAGGTGCGTCTTGACGGTCGACTCGCTGATCACCAGGGTCTCGGCGATCTCGAGGTTGGACAGGCCGCCCGCCACCAGGCGGAGCACGTCCAGCTCCCGGCTGGTGAGCACGTCGAGCGTCTCGGGCGGCGGAGTGGCGGGGTCGGGCTGCGGGGCGTAGGCCTCGATGAGGCGGCGGGTGACGCTCGGCGAGAAGAGGGTGTCGCCCTCCGCGACGGCGGCGATGGCCGCCAGCAGCCGCTGCGGCCCGGTGTCCTTGAGCAGGAAACCGCACGCCCCGGCGCGCAGTGCCGCGTACACGTACTCGTCCAGATCGAAGGTGGTCAGCACCAGGATGCGGGGGCGGGGGTCGGGGCTCGCCGCCAGGATCCGCTCGGTCGCGGTGATACCGCTGGTGCCGGGCATCCGGATGTCCATGAGGATGACGTCGGGCCGCTGCTCGGCGGCGAGTTGGACTGCCTCGTCGCCGTCGGACGCCTCGCCGACGACCTCCATGTCCGGTGCGGCACGCAGCAGAGCGGCGACGCCTGCCCTGATGAGCACCTGATCGTCGACGACGAGCACCCTGGTCGTCACCGTGTGTGTCCCCCTCCGGCCGTCAGGCGGGGAGGATCAGCCGTACCTCGAATCCACCGCTCGCCCGTGGCCCGGCGTCCAGCCGGCCCCCGTAGATCCTTGCGCGCTCCCGCATCCCAATCAAGCCGTGCCCGCCGGGAGGGGGCGAGCCGCCGCCCTGCGGTACGGGACCCCGGGTGCGCGGGCCGTCCGCGCCGCCCGTGCTCCGCTCGCGGCCCTTCTCGCCGCCCTTGTCGCGCCCTTTCCCGCCGGCCGCGCTCATCCGCCCGTCGTCGGTGACCGTCACGGTCAGCTGCCGGGGTTCGTAGGCGACGGTGACGGCCGCTTCGGCGGGGTAGGCGTGCTTGAGCACATTGGTGAGGGCTTCCTGGACCACGCGGTAGGCGCACTGTCCAGCGCCGGGCGCGAGCGGGCGGGGCTCGCCGGTGACGGTGAACTGTACGGGGACGCCGGCGCCGCGTACCCGTTCGGTCAGGTCCGGCAGTTGGTCGAGCCCGGGTGCCGGGCCGAACTCGGCCTGGTCCTCAATGCCCCCGACGAGCTGCGGGCCGTCGTCCCCCGGCCGGTCGCCGCCCTCGACCCGCAATACGGCCAGCAGACGGCGGAGTTCGGCCAGGGCCTCCCCGGAGGTGTCGGCTATGGTGCCGAGCGCGCCGCGCGCGGTCTGCGGGTCGGTGTCGAAGACATAGCCGGCCAGTCCCGCCTGCACCGATATCACCGACATGTGGTGTGCCACCACGTCGTGCAGCTCGCGGGCGATCCGGACCCGCTCCTCGGCGACGGCACGCCGCTCGGCGCCCGCCCGTTCACGGCGCAGCTGGCCGGTCAGCCGGGCCAGCTCCACGTTGCGCTGCGCCGACTTGCGCGCCAGGTAGCCGAAACCGCAGATGACACAGGTGTAGAGCACGCTCTGCCCCAGCACGGTGGCCCAGGAGCTCTCCTGCCCCGTCGTCCCCGCGAAGTTCCACACCGCTGCCAGCAGCACCGCGCACAGCACCGCCTCGCGCAGCGGCCGCATGGACGCGACGGTGTACAGGGCGAGAAGCGGGCCCAGGGTGTTGACGACGGGCCAGTAGTCGAGCGCGACATACACCGTCCATATGGCGAAGACCCCCAGGGACAGCGCGAACGGGATGCGCCTGCGGGCCACGAGCGGCAGGTTCACCGCGCAGGTCAGCGCCACGCCCAGGCCGTCCAGACCCGACCAGCCCGCCGGGACCCGGTCGTTGCCCAGCAGCAGGCTGACGGCCGTGATGGCGAGCGCGATGGCGCTGTCGTATGCCCAGGCCGGCACACGCTCGGCTCCGTCGCGCAGTCGGGTCCAGACCGTCGTGCTCCGCATCGTCGCAGGGTAGCCACCCGTCGGTGGCGGCCTCATCCACCGGACGCGCTGTGTAGTGCGCCTGCTGCCTACCTCTCTGGTACGACACGGGTGGTCCGCTACCGCAGAAGGACAGCTTCCACTTACCGCCGTACGGTGACGACCTGCGGGCGGAGACGGCGTAACTTCAGGTGTCACGAAGAGCGCCACGCCCGGGGGACGGGGGGCCGGCGACGGGCAGGGGGAGCCGTGGCCGCAAAGCAGCCCCGGGGCGTGGCGCTGTTCGGCTCACGGCATGGCACTGCTGCACTCATGGCATGGCACTGCTGCACTCACAACGTGCCACTGCTGCGCTCATCGCGGCGCACTGGTCGCCGCTGATGAGTGGCCGCTGAGCATCAGCACAACAGTGACGACCAACAGCAGCAGTGCGAGAGCCGCCACGACGACAGTCAGGGTGCGGCCCATCCGGCGACGCTGCCACTCCTCGCGCAGACGCATACACACCCCCTGGACGTCGGACTCGCGGATCGCACACGAGTCCCCCGGAATCACGTTCTCAAGGCACTGTAGTGCTGTCGAACGGCACACAGGGGCGCGGGACGGCGAAACGGCTCAGGGGACGACGCGGAAGTGGGTCGTCAGCCTGCCCTCGTCGTCGTGCACGTGGAAGGCGACCATCGGCGGCAGTTCGTAGTCGATGGGCCCGCCCTCCTCGCCCTCCCAGGGCATCTTCAGGGTGGAGACCACGCCGGGCGCCGCGACCAGCGGCAACCCCGCGAAAGTGGTGACTGCCGGGGTGTGGCTGTGGCCGCACACCAGCCCCGCCACATTGCGGTGCCTGCCGACGACCTCCGCCAGCCGCTCCTCGCCGAACTGCCGGATCGGGTCGACGTACTGGCCGTGCAGCGCGACCGGCGGATGGTGGAAGCAGACAAAGGCGGGCTTGTCCTCGGGCGCCCCGGCCAGTGCCTGGTCGAGCCAGGTGAGGGTGGCGTCGTCGAGGTAGCCGTGTCCCTTGCCCGGCACGCTGGAGTCGCACATCAGGAACGTGGCACCCAGCAACTGGTGCGCCTGGTTGACCGGCGAGACATCGGAGGCGTCACCGTTCAGCAGCACGGAGCGGTAGGGCCCGCGAGCGTCGTGGTTGCCGGGGCAGATGAGCGGAAGCACCCCGTGATCGGCGAACAGCTTTGCCGCGAGGGTGTATTCGGCCTCCTCGCCGTGATCGGCGATGTCCCCGGTGAGCAGGACGGCGTCGAGTTCGCCGGGCAGACCGGCGAGGTAGGCCAGCACACGTTCGGTGCGCTCACGGGCGCGGGCGCCGCCGTCGCCCCGGTCCTGGCCGAGGTGGATATCGCTGAACTGCGCGAAGACGAACATCGGATGGGTTCCTCGCTCCGTCGTATGGCTGTTGCGGGCTCTGTCGTACTGTCCGGGCGGCGTCCGCCGTTGCTCGCGGGCCCTGTCGGCCCCTGCCGGGTGCTGCTGTGCCGGCTGTCTGCTGACGTGGTTTCCAGGGCCGGCGCCGGGTCACACCCCTGCGGATCCACCGTCGTACTCAGCTCTTCCATTGGACGGTGAAAGCGCGTGCCGGGTTGCCCACGAAGAACTGCCGGGCCACCTGCTCGCCCAACTCTCGGGCGACGCGCGGCCGCAGTACGCGGGTCACATACGGCACCCCGGTTTCCGCGCGGGCCGTCGCGGTGACCGTGTCGCCGCCCAGCAGCACCTGGTTTCCATGGCCCTGCTGCACCAGATCGGCCAGGCTGTCGAAGAGGCGACAGTCAGTGGCGTGGTGTGTGCGCGAGGGCCCGTCGAAGACCAGCCACGCCCCGGACCGCGCCGCCTCGCGCTGCATCCGCACATCCGGGCAGCGCCCCAGATGGCCCAACAGCACACTGGAAGGCGGCACTTCCCGCTGGTCGCACAGAAACGCCAGTACGTCCGTTGCAGCAGTGCCCAGTTCCAGATGTACGGCGATGGGCGCACCAGTGGCATGGTGCGCCTCGGCTGCGGCTGCCATCGACCGCCGTGCGTACGGGCCGAGGCCGTGGAAGTCACCCGCGACCTTGATCAGTCCCGCTCGGGGCGACTCACCGCAGACACCACCCCGCATGCCGACGGTCAGCTCCTGCACGAACAGTTCCGCCGGATCGGACGGCGGCTCCTCGGCGTAGTGCTGTGCCTGGTGCAGCCCGGTGGCGGCCACCAGCCGTACTCCGGTGCGCCGGGCGAGTTCCACCAGTGCTCCGGAACGGCGGCCCAGTCCGTAGGGCGTCCACTGCACGAGGCCGCGTCCGCCGTGCTCGGCGTACGCCCGCAACTGCTGCTCGGCGGCGTCCGCGTCGGACAGTTCTTCGCCAGGCAGCCGGGGGCTGCGCAGGAACAGATGGTCGTGGGCGTCACAGACGCCCAGCTCCGCGCCGGGCAGATCACCCTCCACGGTGCGCACGGCAGGGGCCGCTGCCCCGTCGCCGCGCGTCACGAGGGGGAGCCGGGTTCGGCCGCGTGGGCGTCCAGCAGCCGCAGCAGGCCGTCGACCGCCTCGTGGAACGGCCCTGGATCCCCGGCCGAGCGGGCGAGCACATAGCCGCCCTGCACGACGGCGACGATGGTGGCGGCCGTACCGGCGGGATCGAAGCCCGGTCCGAACTCGCCGTTCGCCCGCCCCTCCTCGAGCACCCCCGTCAGACGGGCGCGCAGCCAGTCGAAGGTCTCCCGCAGAGGGGCGCGCAGTTCGGGATCCGCGACCACATCCGGGTCCTGGGCGAGCCCGCCGATCCGGCAGCCGCGCAGCACCGAGCGTTCCCGCCGCAGATAGGCGCGTACCCGATCCCGGGCGCTCCCCGCGCGGGAAAGATCCGCGTCGGCTGTCGTACGCATCTCCTCGGCGCTCTTGCGCACCGCGGCCCGCGCCAGATCGGGCTTGCCGCCGAAGTGGTGGTACATGCTGCCCTGGCCGGCACCCGCCCGCT
This sequence comes from Streptomyces sp. CA-250714, assembly GCF_050936705.1. Classification (NCBI taxonomy): domain Bacteria; kingdom Bacillati; phylum Actinomycetota; class Actinomycetes; order Kitasatosporales; family Streptomycetaceae; genus Streptomyces; species Streptomyces sp. CA-250714. The sequence goes on from NZ_JBNJMI010000001.1 coordinate 2,291,766, forward strand.
GCTGGATGGCACGGGGGCTCGTGCCCACGTAACCGCGCTCCCACAGGAGTTCCTGGGTGGCCTCGATCAGTTTGTGGGCCGTGTCAGCACCGCTCATGGCAGTACTGTACATACTGGTAGGTACACAAATCCAGGCCGCCCCCGGAGGCGCCCGGAAAAACGCCGCTGCCGGGCGCCCCGACAGCTGTGCGCTGTGCGGGATGCCCGGCAGCAGTGTGCGCCTCCGGAAGAGGCGAACAGGCTCAGAGGTCGAGGCCGGTGAGCACCATGACGCGCTCGTAGGTGTAGTCCTCCATCGCGAACCGCACACCCTCGCGGCCGACGCCGGAGTCCTTGACGCCGCCGTAGGGCATCTGGTCGGCGCGGTAGGACGGTACGTCGCCGACGACGACACCGCCGACCTCCAGCGCCCGGTGCGCACGGAAGGCAGCCTGCACGTCGTGGGTGAACAGACCTGCTTGCAGGCCGTACTTGGAGTCGTTGACAGCTGCGAACGCCTCATGCTCGCCGTTCACCTTCACGAACGACATGACGGGCCCGAAGACCTCCTCGCAGCCGATCTGGGTGTTCGCGGGCACGTTCTCCAGCACCGTCGGCTCGACTGTCGCACCGTCCCGCTTGCCGCCCGTCAGCACCTTGGCCCCGGCGGCCACGGCCTCGCCGATCCAGGACTCGACACGGCGCGCCGCGTCCTCGCTCACCAGCGGACCCACATCGGTGGACTCGTCGGAGGGGTCACCGGTGTTGAGCGCCTCGACGGCCGCCACGACCTTGGGCACCAGACGGTCGTAGACCGAGGCGTCCGCGACGACCCGCTGCACGGAGATGCAGGACTGGCCGGCCTGGTAGTTGGAGAAGGTGGCAATGCGCTGCGCCGCCCAGTCCAGGTCCGCCTCGGAGGCGTAGTCGGCCAGTACGACAGCCGCGCCGTTGCCACCCAGCTCCAGGGTGACGCGCTTGCGCGGCGCGGAGTCCAGGATGGACCAGCCGACCGGCGCCGAACCGGTGAAGGAGATGATCGGCAGCCGCTCGTCCTGCACCAGGCCAGGCATCTGGTCGTTCGGCACCGGCAGCACCGACCACGAGCCCGCCGGCAGCTCCGTCTCGGCCAGCAGCTCGCCCAGGATCAGCCCGGACAGCGGAGTGGCGGGCGCGGGCTTGAGGATGATCGGGGTGCCGACGGCGAGCGCCGGGGCGACCTTGTGGGCGCACAGGTTGAGGGGGAAGTTGAACGGCGCGATTCCCAGCACCGGGCCGTAGGGGAAGCGGCGGGTGAAGGCGAGCCTGCCGGTGCCGCCCGCGTCCGAGTCGAGACGCTGGGCCTCGCCCCCGTTGAAGCGGCGAGCCTCCTCCGCGGCCCAGCGGAAGACGGAGATGCAGCGGCCGACCTCACCGCGCGCCCACTTCATGGGCTTGCCGTTCTCCGCGGAGATCAGCTGGGCGATCTCTTCCGTGCGCTCCACGAGGCGGCGCGTGACGTGGTCGAGCGCCGCGGCGCGGACGTGCGCGGGGGTGGCGGAGAACTCGTCTGCGACCGCGGCGGCAGCGGCCACGGCCTCCTCCACCTGCTCGGACGTGGGAATGCTGACGGTGCCGACGTGCCTGCCGTCCCAGGGCGAGGTGACGTCGAGCGTGCTGTCGCCGGTGGCCTTACGGCCGGCGAGCCAGAATGCGTGAGGAGAAGTCGCTGTCGTCACTGCGGATCGCCTTCCGGATGCGGGAGAGTGGCTCGGTTCCAGCTCCACGGTAGGGCGTGGAAGCCCGCCCGCTTCTTTGCCGGGATGTAGTAGTTGCGCGGCGCCGTGCTACGAATTGTCGCTGTACGGCTTGTCCCGTACGTACAGCCGGGACGTGATTCGCCCCTGGGTGCTCCCCTGCCCGGGCTCGTACGTCCCTTTCCGTACGCTGCGGGACCTCAGCTCGTGGCCTTCAGGGCCAGCCAGAGCTCCATGCGCACGTCCGGGTCGTCGAGGGAGCGGCCCAGGATCTCCTCCACCCTGCGCATGCGGTACCGCAGCGTATGACGGTGCACACCGAGCTCGGCGGCGGCAGCGTCCCACTGGCCGTGCCGGGAGAGCCAGGCCCGCAGCGAGGCCACCAGATCGCCCCGGCCGTTCGCGTCGTGCTCGCGCAGGGCGCGCAGCAGTCCGTCGGCGAAGGCCCGTACGGCGTCGTCGGCCAGTAGCGGCAGCACCGACCCGGCCGCCACATCCTCGTGCTCCACGAGGGCCACCCCGCGCCGCCTGGCGACGGACAGCGCCTGGTCGGCCTGCTTGAAGGCGACGGCGGCAGCGGACAGCCCGACGGGCGCCGAAACACCTATCGCCAGCCCCTCCTCGCCACCGCCACCAGGGCGGCGGCCGGGCTGCGCGGCGGAGGACGTCGCGGCGAACTCCGCGCACGCGGCCACCGCGGCACCGCCATCCGACGCGAGCACGACCAGTCGCGCCCCGTCGGGCACCACGAGCACCGCCTCGCCATTGCGGGCTGCGGCGGTCTCGATCGCGTCGGCGAGTTCCTCCAGCGGCCAGACAATTCGGCCCAGCCGTCCGGTGTCGGGGCCTTCGGCCTGCGGACCGCCGCCGACCACCACTCCGGACGACGCCGAGGCGCCGGGCGTGACGGAGGTGACAGTGGCGGGCGACTGCGACACGGAGGTCTTCGCGGACGATTTCGCGGTCGGCGACTGCGCTGCCGAGGACCGCGCAGCGGGCGGCTTCGGCGACGATTTGGCGGACGGCTTCACGGACTGCTTCGGCACGGCGGTCGTCGCCGCCTCGGACGAGGCCGTGACAGCGGTGGGCGTACCGGTCGTGGCGGCGAGGTCGGCCAGCCCGCACGGCTCGCCGGCACGGGCGAGGTAGCCGCTGGGCGGCTGCGGCGAAGGACGCACGGTGGCGGCCGCAGGCACCGAGGGCGCCCCCGCCGACTGCTGCGCCGCCTGCGCCGTATGGGCCGCCGCGATGCCCTCCTGGGCGAAGCGCGCAGCCGCGGCCGAGGCCGGTTCGGCGACGATCACCCGCATCGGGGCGTCCAGCAGCCCTCCGTAGAGCTGTCCGGCCACAGCGCGCGCGTGCTCGCCCTCGCCGACGAGCAGCATCTTCAGCACAGCGGCACCCAGCCGCTGCTCGGCCTCTTGCAGCGCACGTGAGCGCTCCATGGTGAGGGTCAGCAGGGCGATGGCCGAGTTCACGGCGTACCGCTCGGCCGTACCGAGCGGCGCTGCCGTACCCACCGCCAGTACCGCCTTGGCGCGTCTGCCGCTGCCGATCGACTGGAGCTCGACCCGGTCGTCCCCGGCGTCCGCCTCGCTGACCACCGCGCTGGCGGGCGCCGGCCGGTCCCGCAGCCGCTCGGCGTCACCGACGAAACGGGCCGCACGGCGCACCGCCCAAGCCGGAGCCGTGGCGACGACCGAGCCGGAGGCGTCGTACAGCGCGGCCCACCCGTCGACCTGCGAGGCCAGCCGGGCGAGCAGCGCGGAGGGCCCCTCACGGGAGAGTGCGGCGCGGGTCATCTCCCGCTGGGCGTCGAACCCGGCGGTCACCGCGCGGTACTGCTCGGCGGCGATGTCAGCGGAGACCGCCTTGCTGATCGCGATGAACGGGGTTCGTCTGGGCACCTCGAGGAGCGGAAGATCCGCTTCCCGGCAGGCGTCGATGAGGGCCTTCGGCACCCCGTCGTAGTTGACGCCCGCCGCGAAGCCGAGACCTATCACGCCCTTGCCGACCAGCTTCTCCACGTAGGCGCGCATTGCCGCCGGGTCGTCCGCGTCCAGCTTGAGACCCGTGAAGAGGATGAGCTCCCCGCCGTCCATGTAGGGAGTCGGGTCGGCGAGCTCGCTCGCGTGCGCCCAGCGCACGGCGGCGTCCAGCCGGTGGTGCCCCGCGAGCACGGAGAGGCGGAGCGCGGAGTTCTGGACGAGCGTGGCAAGAGTCGGTGGCATAACGCACTTCACCGTACAGCCGTCGGCCGGTATTCGGTCCCTCACATTTCCGGCACCGGCTCCCGGCCGGGGATCACTCCCCCAGCTTTGTCAGGATCGGCGACGTACGTTCCCCACGCACCGTGGTGACGGAGAGCACCGCGTGCTCGGGCTGCAGCTCATTCGCCAGGTCGGAGGCCGACCAGCGCTCCCGCTGCTCGCTGCGCACGGTCACCGACTCGGCCGTCACATGCTTCCCCGTCGCCAGCCGCCGCACCGCGTGCAGGACGCGGGTGACGGGCTCGTCCGAGACCAGCTGCCGGTTGGTGACGGTACGGGTCTGCACCCACTCGGTGCCCCACACCTCCGCGAACCGTTCGGCGTCCCACGGCGTGACCCCGGCGCACACCATCCGGCAGCCCACCGCGCCCAGCAGCGGACCGCGGAGCGGCTCGGGCACATCATCGAGCGCCCGCAGTGTCAGCAGTACGCCGGCGTGCACCGAGCGCAGCCGCTGGAGACCGCGCAGCGCCTGCGGGGTGACGGTCTGGGCGGCGTCGTCCAGCACCAGACAGGCGAACAGCGACTGGTCAGCGCGCGCCACCGCGCACTCGGTGAACTGGGCCAGAACCAGCCGGGCCAGAATGCGCGACGCCTCCGCGTGCCCCCGCTCCGGGAGATCGATCCGGACCCGCAGCGGATGTTCGAGTGCCCGCAGCGAGAACGGACGCCGCCCGTCCGCCTTGGGGCTGCCCTCCGGCAGGAAGAAATCGGCGAAAGCGGGCCTGTCCAGCAGCGCGATCCGGTCCGCCAGCAGCGCGGCGATGTCCCCGGCCCGCCCGGACTGCCGCTCGAAGGCATCGAGCTCCCGGAGCTGGGCCTGCTGCCCGTCCGCGCGCAGGTCGTCCCGCAGCGCGTCGAGGGCACCGGGAGCACCGTCCAGCAGCTCGCGCAGCTCGGGAACGGTCGGGAAACGGCCGTGCACCGCGGCGAACGGGCCGATCAGCTGGGCCAGCGACGTCGCGGCACGCCGGCTGTCGCCGCCCGGCAGCGTCGCCGCCAGGTCACCCACCAGCGCCTCGGCGAGCATCCCGGCGGCCTCGTCCGGGTCGGTCGTACCGCCGTAGAGATCCAGATCGTGGGTGGAGGCGGGGTGCCCGAGCCGGATGACGAGGTCGAACGAGTCATCGGGCACGAAGTGCGAGCCCGCCGGACTCACCGCGATCACCGCCGCCTGCCCGGCCAGCGCCTGCAGACAGAGGGACTCCACCACCGGGCGGGCCAGCTTGCTCGTCTTGCCCGTCCCCGGCGGCCCCACAGCCAGCGCCGACGTGCCCAGCAGCGAGGGCTCCAGCGCGATGCCCGCGCCCCGGTACTCGTGCGGATTGCGCTCGGAGTCGGCCGCCCGGCCGATGCGGACCTGGCGCAGCGACAAGTCATGCCGGGCAGCCCGCACCGGAAGGTCCCGGGCGCCCGAGGGGTGCCCGCACGCCGCGGCGCCTTCCGCGAGCACGCTCTCGACGAACGCCTCCAGCCGCTGCGGCCTGGCCCGCACGGTCTGCCACGCCCGGTCGATACGGGCGTGGTCGACATCCGTCATCCGCCCCGCCCGCAACTCCTCCGCCAGCCGCTCGGCCGCCTCACTCGCGCCCCCGGAGCGCAGCTCCGGCCATGTGACGGGGTCGAGGTGGGGTGGCGGGGCGGGCGCCTGTGCCGGCCCCGCCGCCATCTCGTCCGGCACGAACCCGCCCGACTGCCGCCCGCCCTGGCCCGTCATGCGGGCCCAGGCGCGGCGGGCGAGCTCGTCCCAGCGGCCTACGCGGCCGAAGAAGATGGCGAGGCCAAGGAGAAGTGCGCCGCTGTACAGCGACGTCGCCCAGCGGAACAGGTCCCTGTCGCCTTCCCCTTCCCTCCATGACTCCGGCGTGACCGCAAGCAGGGGCCACTTCCAATAGCTGCCCAGATACCCGTTCCACAGCAGCGACCACAGCAGCCACCCCATCAGGAACGAGATCAGCGCGCCGCTGATGAGTTGGCGGGCCGGGGTGCGGTCCGGGTCTTCCGGGGGGCGTGGTGTGTAGCCGCAGCGCCAGATACCGGGAGCGGCGTCCGGGCGGGGCAGTCGCAGCCAGTCGGCCAGCGGGGGGCCGGCCTGGGGAGCGCTGGGCGGCATGGGCGGCGGTCCGGCCTCCACTCCGCGCGGGGCTGGAATGCCGCTGCTTCCGCCGGGTGGGGCGGCGGGCGGTGGCGGCGCGGAGGGGGTGGACGGCGTGGCGGAGGCGGGGGGCTCCGGGGGGTGATCGGTGGGGATGGGGGCAGTGTGGTGCGTGCTGCCGGTGCCCTGCTTCCGGTGGGGAAGCCCCATGTCCATGTGCTGCCTCAGCTCCCTGACGCCCCGACGCGCCGACCCTGCCGGGCCGACACCCTCCTGCACCCAATCTAGCGGCCGACCACGTCAGTTGGCCCACGGCCGCAGCCTGTCCTCGGCAACGGCCCGGCGCTCCTGCTCCCGCTCCCCCACCCTCCCCACCCCCTCCCCCCAAGCCCCCTATATCCGCTGTGGCCAACACGCACCCCGTACTTCTCCGGAGCGGTGCATGTGTCGGTCGCGTGGGTACCCCTAGCCTGCGAAGTGCCAGACCCCCGTTCCTCCCGAGGAGAGCGCTATGACCGGAAAGACGGAACTGTCCGGAGGGCCTGCCCTCCCCCAGGAGCGGCGTGTCGTCACCGCCGTCCCCGGGCCCAAGTCGCAGGAGCTGATGACCCGTAAGCAGGCATCGGTCGCCAACGGCATCGGGACGGTGCTGCCGGTCTTCGCACGGCGGGCCGGCGGCGGTGTCCTGGAGGACGTGGACGGCAACTCGTTCATCGACTTCGGCTCCGGCATCGCCGTGACCTCGGTCGGCAACAGTGCGGAGGCCGTGGTACGCAGGGCGACGGAGCAGCTGAACGACTTCACCCACACCTGTGCGATGGTCGTCCCCTACGAGCCGTATGTGCAGGTCTGTGAGGAGCTGGCCAAGGTCACGCCGGGCGACCACGAGAAGAAGAGCGCGCTGTTCAACTCGGGCGCTGAGGCCGTGGAGAACGCCGTCAAGATCGCTCGGGCGCACACCGGCCGGCAGGCCGTCGTGGTCTTCGACCACGGCTACCACGGCCGCACGAACCTGACGATGGCGCTCACCTCCAAGAACATGCCGTACAAGCACAGCTTCGGCCCGTTCGCGCCCGAGGTGTACCGCGTTCCGGTCGCCTACCCGTACCGCTGGCTGACCGGCCCGGAGAACTGCGCCGAGGAGGCCGCGGCCCAGGCGATCGACCAGATCACCAAGCAGATCGGCCCGGACAACGTCGCGGCCATCATCATCGAACCGGTGCTGGGCGAGGGCGGGTTCATCGTTCCGGCCAAGGGCTTCCTGCCGCGGATCCAGCAGTTCGCGCGGGACAACGGAATCGTCTTCGTCGCGGACGAGATCCAGTCCGGCTTCTGCCGTACTGGCCAGTGGTTCGCCTGTGAGGACGAGGGTCTCGTCCCGGACCTGATCACCACCGCGAAGGGCATCGCGGGCGGTCTGCCGCTGGCCGCCGTCACCGGCCGGGCCGACATCATGGACTCCGCGCACAGCGGCGGCCTGGGCGGCACCTACGGCGGCAACCCGGTGGCCTGCGCCGCGGCGCTCGGTTCCATCGAGACGATGCGCGAGCTCGACCTGCCGGCCAAGGCCCGGCGCATCGGGGACATCATGAAGCCGCGGCTGGAGAAGCTGGCCGAGAAGTCCGACATCATCGGCGACGTCCGCGGCCGCGGCGCCATGCTCGCCATCGAGCTGGTGAAGCCGGGCGGCAAGGAGCCCAACCCGGAGGCCACCGCTGCGCTCGCCAAGGCGTGCCACCAGCAGGGCCTGCTCGTCCTGACGACCGGCACCTACAGCAACGTCGTGCGCTTCCTGCCGCCGCTGGTCATCGGCGAGGACCTGCTCAACGAGGGCCTCGACGTCCTTGAGGAGGCCATCACCGGTCTGTGAACGACGGGCTCCATCGAGCTCCGTCCCAGTGAAGTGCGGGCGTTCCGGCGCCCGCACTTCCGCGTTTCCCGGGCCTGTAACGTAGGGCGGCGACAGAGGGCGCGCACGCCCGCTCGAGCGCCGGCAAAGTGGGCTGTGACCAGCATGGGAGCGGTACCGGTGAAGAATGTGTGCGGGGCCCATGTCCGGTGCGTAATGCGCCTGTCGGGCCCTGTCCCGCTGCCGTACGGTTTCCTCAATCGCCGGGAGGTACGGAGGGCCACCTCCAGCATCCCGGCCCGAGCCGGTCTCTCCCCAAGACAGGCCCGGTCGTGCCCTCGCGCACGTTCCTCACCGATCGGATAGCCGCTTGTCCCACACCCCCCGGGGCCCGCGGAAACCCGGTCGACGCGGCCGCCCCGGAACTGTCCCCCCGGTTCCCGGGCGGCCGGCCACGTCCACGACCGGTTCTGTCCGCGGCACAGCCCGTTCCGCACCGCTGCTGTGGGCCTGCTGCCTGTGCGGTCTAGTCCTGGTACTGGCCACCTGGCAGGTGCTCGCCCGGGGCGCGCTGATCGGCTGGGACGAGGAGCTGGGTACGACCATGCGTCGTGCGGGGCCGCCGCAGGCCCTCGCCGAGGCGCTGGCGGATCTGGGCAACATGGCGGTGGCCCTGCCGCTGCTCGCCGTCGCGATGGCACTGTCGCTGCTGCGCTCGCGGGGCCGCAGCTGGTGGCCGGTGCTCTGTTACGCGGTGGCCATGGGGCTGATGGCGCCGCTGGTGGTCGGCCTGAAGGCGTGGACGGACCGCACCGGCCCGCTGGGCGGCGGTGGCTACTTCCCGTCGGGCCACGCGGCCACCACAGCGGTAGCACTCGGCAGCGCGCTGCTCCTGTTGTACGCGGTGCTCTCGCGCGCTGCCCGGACGTCGGTATGGACGCTCGTCGCCGCGCTCGTCGTCGGCAACGGGCTCGGCCTGGTGTGGCGGGGTTACCACTGGCCGTTGGACGTGGCGGCCGGCTGGTGCCTCGGCGTACTGCTGCTGGCCGCTGCCACCGCCACCGCCCACCGCAGGCCCGGCGCACGACAGCTGCCCGCCGGGCGACAGCCGCCCAGCAAATGAGACCGCCCAGCGAATGACCACCGGTCAGCTGTCGAAGCCCATCCCCACCTTGTCCATCGCCTTCAGCCACAGGTTGCGCCGTCCCGCCTGGGCGTCGGAGCGGGCCAGCGACCATTGGGTGAGGCCGATCCCGGCCCACCGCACCGGCTCCGGGGGGAAGGGGAGCGGCTTCTTGCGCACCATTTCCAGTTCGGTGCGCTCCGTCCGTTCGCCCGCGAGCAGGTCGAGCATCACCTCCGCGCCGAAGCGGGAGGCGCCGACGCCGAGCCCGGTGAAGCCGGCCGCGTAGCTGACGCGGCCGTCCATGGCGGTGCCGAAGAAGGGCGAGAAGCGCGAACAGGTGTCGATGACGCCGCCCCAGGTGTGGGTGAAACGGAGCCCCTCCAGCTGGGGGAAGCAGCGGAAGAAGTGCCGGGCGAGCTTGGCGAAGGTCTCGGGACGCTGGTGGTAGTCGCGGGAGATGCGGCTGCCGTAGTGGTAGAGGACGTCGTAACCGCCCCACAGGATGCGGTTGTCGACGGTGATACGGAAGTAGTGGAAGTGGTTGGCGCTGTCGCTGAGTCCCTGGCGGTTGTGCCAGCCGATCGCGGCCCGCTGCTCCTCGCTGAGCGGCTCGGTCATCAGGGCGTAGTCGTAGACGGGGGCGATGTAGTGCCGCACCCGGCGCAGCAGCGACGGGAAGGCGTTGGTGCCGAGGGCGATGTGCCGGGCGTACACCCGGCCGTACGGGGTGGCGACGGCGACCTCGGCGTCGCGGGTGCCCAGCCGGGTGGCCGGAGTGTGCTCGTAGATGCGGACGCCGGCCTGTTCGCAGGCGCGCTTGAGGCCCCAGGCGAGCCGCGCTGGGTTGACCATGGCCACGCCGTTGCGGTCCCAGAGTCCGGCCAGGAATGTCGGGGAGTCGGCCTCGGCCCGCACCGCGTCGCGGTCCAGCAGGGTCAGCCCCTCCCCCATGCCGCGGGCGCGTGCCCCCTGCGCCCACTCCTCCAGTTCGGCGACCTGGTGGGGCTCGGTGGCCACGGCGATCTCACCGGTGCGTTCGAAATCGCAGTCGATGGCGTAGCGGGCGACGGCTTCCTCGATGGCGTCGAGGTTGCGCAGCCCCAGCCGCTCCAGCTGTTCGAGTTCGTCCGGCCAGCGGGCGAGGCCGTTGCCGAAGCCGTGGGTGAGCGAGGCGGCGCAGAAGCCGCCGTTGCGCCCCGAGGCGGCCCAGCCGACCTCCTCCGCCTCGACGAGCACCACGTCACGGTCGGGGTCGCGCTCCTTGGCGACCAGCGCGGTCCACAGTCCGCTGTAGCCGCCTCCGACGACCAGCAGGTCGCACTGTTCGTCGCCGACGAGTGCGGGGCGGGCTGCGGGGCGGTGGTCGGGGTCGTCCAGCCAGTACGGGGTCGGCCGGGCGTCGGCGAGAGAGCGGAGGGCAGCTGGGGAAGCCACGGCATCGCTCACGGATATCGGCTCCTTGTTGTACGTACGAGGGAACGGCGGCGGGCCGCGGAAGGGGGCCCGCCCGCGTTCACGACTTCTTGCGGCGATTGGCCGCGATCTGCCCTCCGAGCACGATGGCGAGCGCCAGCACGAACATCGCCGAGCCGATCACGTTGACCTGCACCGGCACCCCGCGCTGCGCCGCGCCCCAGACGAACATGGGGAAGGTCACTGTCGAGGGACCCGCGTTGAACTGGGTGATGATGAAGTCGTCGAACGACAGGGCGAAGCTGAGCATGGCGCCGGCGGCTATGCCGGGCGCCGCGAGCGGCAGCGTCACACGCCAGAACGTCTGGAACGGACCGGCGTACAGATCGCGTGCGGCCTCTTCGAGGCGGGGATCCATGCTCATCACGCGGGCCTTGACGGCGACCACGACGAAGCTCAGACAGAACATGACGTGCGCGATCAGGATGGTCACAAAGCCGAACTCGATGCGGGTGTTGAGGAAGAGGGTGCCGACCGAGGCACCCATCACCACCTCGGGCATGGCCATCGGGAGGAAGATCAGCGCGTTGGTGGTGCTCTTGCCGCGGAAGCGGTAGCGGGCCAGCGCGAAGGCCGCGAACGTACCGAACACCGTGGCCAGCAGCGTGGCGAACAGCGCGATCCGGAGGCTGAGCCCCAGCGAGCCGCACATGTCGGCGACGCCGCAGGGGTCGGTCCAGGCGTCGGTCGAGAAGGAGCGCCACGCGTAGTTGAAGCGGCCGGCGGGTTTGTTGAAGGAGAACAGCAGGACGACCAGGTTGGGGACCAGCAGATACGCCAGAGCGAGGCACCCGACCAGTACGACGGCGTTCCTGCGCAGCCAGCGCACCGGTGCGGCTGCCGGGGAGCGGGCACCGGAGCGGGGAGAGGCTTGGGCGGTGGTGGACATCAGACCAGCTCCTCCGTTCCGGCCTTGCGCATATAGACACTGACCATGATCAGGATGAGTGCCATCAGGATGAAGGACATCGCCGCCGCCGTCGGGTAGTCGAGGACGTTGAGGAACTGCTTCTGGATGGCGTTGCCGACCATCTGCTCGTTGGGCGAGCCCAGCAGCTGGGCGTTGATGTAGTCGCCGGACGCCGGGATGAAGGTGAGCAGCGTGCCGGCCACCACGCCGGGCAGCGAGAGCGGGAAGGTCACCTTCCGGAACGCTGTGGCGGGCTTGGCGTACAGGTCGCGGGCGGCTTCGAGCAGCGAGGTGTCGATCCGTTCCAGCGAGCTGTAGAGCGGCAGGATCATGAACGGCAGGAAGTTGTACGTCAGTCCGCAGACCACCGCGAGTGGGGTGGCCAGCACGCGCTCGTCGCCGGTCAGTCCCAGCCAGCTGGTGACGTCGAGGACGTGCAGGGCGCTGAGGGCGCCCACGACCGGGCCGCCGTCGGAGAGGATCGTCTTCCAGGCCAGGGTGCGGATGAGGAAGCTGGTGAAGAACGGGGCGATCACCATGACCAGGAGGAGATTGCGCCACCGGCCGGCCCGTACGGCGATCATGTAGGCGAGCGGATAGCCGATGAGCAGGCAGAGCGCCGTCGCGACGGCCGCGTACCCGAACGAGCGGACGAAGTGCTCGCCGTAGGTCCCCAGCGCGTCGGTGTAGTTCGAGAACTGCCAGGTGACGCGGAAGCCCTCCTCCAGCGAGCCGCTCTGCACGGAGGTGGACGCCTGGTAGAAGAGCGGGGCGACGAAGAAGACGGCGAGCCAGAGCCCGGCGGGCAGCAGCAGCCAGTAGGGGGTCAGCCCGCGGCGGGTGCGTCCGGCACCGGAGTCGGTGACCGCACCGTCGGGGTCGTGCCCCGTGCCGGGAGCGGCGTCGGACGACGCGGGTCCCGAGGACGAGAGAGGTGCTACGGCAGTCATACGGCCTCCTCGCCGGCCGCCGCGTCCTGGGCCGCGTCCAGCGCGAAGGTGTGCGCGGGCCGCCAGTGCAGTACGACGTGTGAGCCGGGCGTGAGCCTGCTGTCGCGCGAGACGTTCTGCTCGTAGACGGTGAGACTGGTGCCGGCCGGGGTCTCGACGAGGTACTGCCAGGAGACTCCCAGGTAACTGGCGTCCGTGATGCGGCCGATGAGCCGGTTGCGGTCCGCAGGAACGTCCCGGGGGACGGAGTCCGGGTCGTCGGTGTGGGTGAGGGAGATCTTCTCCGGCCGCACGCCGACCAGCACCTTCGTGCCCGCGTCGACGCCCTCGACGGCGCAGCGGGCGGTCGGCAGCCGGAGCGTGGCGTCGGCGCCCACCACCTGGACGCGCACCTGGTCCGCGTCGGCGGCGTCGCGGGAGACCACCTCCGCCTCGATCAGGTTCGAGGTGCCAAGGAAGTTGGCGACGAATGTCGAGCGGGGGTTCTCGTACAGCTCGGCGGGCGCCCCCAGTTGTTCGACGCGTCCGCCGTACATCACCGCGACGCTGTCGGCCATGGTCATGGCCTCTTCCTGGTCGTGGGTGACGTGCACGAAGGTGATGCCGACCTCGGTCTGGATGCGCTTGAGTTCCAGCTGCATCTGGCGGCGCAGTTTCAGGTCGAGGGCGCCGAGCGGCTCGTCGAGGAGGAGCACCCGGGGGCGGTTGATCAGCGCGCGGGCGAGGGCCACGCGCTGCTGCTGGCCGCCGGAGAGCTGCCGCGGTTTGCGGCGGGCCATATCGCCCAGCTGGACGAGGTCGAGCATCTCCTCGACCTGCTTGCGCACCGACTTCACCCCGCGGCGGCGCAGTCCGAAGGCGATGTTCTCGGCGACGTCCAGGTGTGGGAAGAGCGCGTAGTTCTGGAAGACGGTGTTGACGGGGCGCTTGTGGGGCGGGAGATGGGTGATGTCGTCGTCGCCCAGCAGGATGCTGCCGGACGTCGGTTCCTCCAGCCCCGCGATCATGCGCAGGGTGGTGGTCTTGCCACAGCCGGAGGCCCCCAGCAGGGCGAAGAACGAGCCCTCCGGGATGGTGAGGTCTAGCGGGTGGACGGCGGTGAAGTCGCCGAAGGTCTTGGCTATACCGGAAAGAGTGATGGTCATGGCCGGTCCTCGGGGAGGCGGGGCTGGTCCCACAGCGGAGGGGAGCAGGCCCGGCGGGCAGGGACGCGGGCGGCTCAGGCCCCGATGAGCTTGGAGAACTTCTCCTCGTACCGTGCTTCTTCCTTGGCGCTCATCGGCCGGAAGTTCTTGCCCTTGGCGATCATGCGCTCGTCGGGGAAGATCAGCGGAGCCTCGGCCAGCTCCTTGTCGATCTTCTCCATCTCGGCCTTGGCGCCGGAGACCGGGCAGATGTAGTTGACCCACGCGGCCAGCTCGGCGGCTTCCTTGGGCTGGTAGTAGTAGTCGATCAGCGCCTCGGCGTTGCCGCGGTGCCGGGCCTTGGCGGGTACCAGCAGGTCGTCCGTGCCGAAGAGGTAGCCGCGCGCGGGGACGGCGAACTCCACATCTGGGTTGTCGAGCTGGAGCTGCACCACGTCACCGGCCCAGGCCAGACAGGCGGCGATGTCGCCGGAGTTGAGCTCGTCCATGTAGTCGTTGCCGCTGAAGCGGCGCAGCTGTTTGCGGTCGACGGCCTTCTGGATGCGGGCGATCGCGGCGTTGAAGTCGTCCTCGGTGAAGTGCTCGGAGTCGACGCCCATGTCGAGCATGGTCAGCCCGATGGTGTCGGTCATCTCCGTCAGCATGGATATCCGGCCCTTGAGGGACTCGTCCTCCAGCAGCTGTGTGACGCTGGTGACCTTCTTCCCCTTGGTGGCCTTCTTGTTGTACGCGACGATGCAGGCCGTGCCCGCCCACGGATAGCTGTACTGCCGTCCGGGGTCGTGCGCCGCTGCGCGGAAGCGGTCCTCCAGGTTGGTGACGGCGTGCGGCAGATTGGCCGGGTCCAGGCGCTGCGCCCAGCCCTGCCGGATGACGCGGCCGGCCATCCAGTCGGACAGGCACACCAGGTCGCGGCCGGTGTCCTGGCCTGCTGCGAGCTGCGGCTTGATCTTGCCGTAGAACTCGTTGTTGTCGTTGATGTCCTCGACGTACTTGACCTTGATGCCGCTCTCGCGTTCGAAGCGGTCGAGGGTGGGGCGCTTCTTCTTGTTCTTCTCGTCGACGTCGATGTAGAGCGGCCAGTTGGCGAAGTTGAGGACCTTCTCCTTGCGGGAGTGGTCGGGAGTGTCCTCAGGGGCCTCGCCGCCCTTGCTGCCTGCCGCGGGCGGGATTCCGCAGGCGGCGAGGGTGGAACCGGCCGCGGCGAGGGAGGCGGCTTGCAGCAGCCTGCGCCGGGACATCGCGGCGCGGCCACTGGTCAGACCGCGTTCCCACGCCTTGGCGACGGGCTCCGGCAGTCCTTCGTACAGGTCCATGGGGACCGCCTTCCTGGAAGGAGAACGGGGAAGGGGTGGGGGGTGTGGGGGTTGTGCGGAGGAGGGGACGGGGGTACGGCGGGGTCGTGCGTACGGGCGCTCAGCGGTCGCCGAAGACCGTGCGGTGCCAGTCCTTGCGCACGACGCCGGTCGTCTCCGACATGACGTGCTTGATCTGGGTGTACTCCTCGAAGGAGTAGGCGGACATGTCCTTGCCGTAGCCCGACGCCTTGTAGCCGCCGTGCGGCATCTCGCTGATGATCGGGATGTGGTCGTTGAGCCACACACAACCGGCCTGGAGCTCCCGCGCGGCTCGTCCGGTGCGGAAGACGGAGCGGCTCCAGGCGGAGGCGGCGAGGCCGTAGGGGGTGTCGTTGGCCAGGGCGATGCCCTCGTCATCGGTGTCGAAGGGGAGGACGACGAGGACGGGTCCGAAGATCTCCTGCTGGACGACCTCACTGTCCTGCGGCGCGTCGGTGATCAGCGTCGGCCGGTAGTACGCGCCCTTGGCGAGCTCTCCGCCCGGCGCCCGGCCACCGGTGACGACGGTGGCGTAGGAGCGGGCCCGGTCCACGAAACCGGCCACCCGGTCGCGCTGCGCGTGCGAGATCAGCGGCCCCAGGTCCGTTCCCTCGGCGAACGGGTCACCGACGCGCACCTCGTTCATCAGGTCGGCGACGGCGGAGACGAACGCGTCGTAGAGCGGGCGCTGGACGTAGGCCCGGGTCGCCGCGGTGCAGTCCTGGCCGGTGTTGATCAGCGCACCGGCGACCGCGCCGTGTGCCGCGGCCTCCAGGTCGGCGTCGTCGAACACCAGGAAGGGCGCCTTGCCGCCCAGTTCGAGGTGGAGGCGCTTGGCGGGCCGGGACGCGGTGGTGGCGATCTCGGCGACGCGCCTGCCGACGGCGGTGGAGCCGGTGAACGAGGTCATGGCCACGCCGGGGTGGGCGACGAGCGCCTCTCCCGCGTCCCGGCCCGCTCCCGTGACGATGTTGATGACGCCGGCCGGGATACCCGCCTCGTATGCGGCCTGCGCGAACATCAGGGAGGTGAACGGGGTGAGCTCGGAGGGCTTGAGGACGATGGTGTTGCCCGCCGCCACGGCCGGGAGGATCTTCCAGGCCGCCATCTGGAGCGGGTAGTTCCACGGGGCGATGGAGCCGATGACGCCGAGCGGTTCACGGCGGACGGCCGAGGTGTGCTCGCCGCTGTACTCGGCTGCCGCGGCGCCGGTGAGGTGGCGGGCGGCACCCGCGAAGAAGGCGACGTTGTCGAAGGAGCCGGGGACGTCGAACTCGGCGGAGAGCTTGAGCGGCTTGCCGCACTGCAGCGACTCGGCGTACACGAACTCGTCCGTCAGCTCGGTCAGCCGAGCCGCCCAGCGGTGCATGGCCTCGGACCGCTCTGCGGGGGTGGCACCCGCCCAGCCGGGAAGGGCCTCGTCGGCCGCGCGGACAGCGGCGTCGACGTCGGAGGCGCTCGCCAGCTCGAACGTGTGGAGCTCTCCGCCGGTCGCGGGGTCCACGACCGCGTGCGAGCGGCCCGAGGTGCCGGGCCCGAGCCTGCCCGCGACGTATTGGGCGCCCGCGGCGAACCGTTCGGACACATCGAAGCGCTGGACCATCGGGACTCCTGACCACTACTGCGTGCGGCGTACTCCGGTGGCTCGGGGGCACGGACCGGCTGACGCGGCACCGTGGCCCAGGCCACTGTTGGCAGCTGATCCTGGCAGGCGTTCGACCATCCAACAAGGGATTCCGTAGTTATCTTTTGATTACGCCACGGAATCGATACTCCGGCGTGGGTTTCGCCTCGCGATGGGAGAGCCCCGTGCGGGGCGGCCTCGGAGCCCGACCGAAGAGCATGGCGAAGGGCGGCCTTCCGCATCCCGCGGAAGGCCGCCCTGTCCGAACTGTCGTGCCCCCAAGAGGCGTTCAGTGAGTCAGCAGCACCGGTGTGTGCGAGCCCCGCGCGTTGTAGGAGTCACCGCTGCCCCCGTCCGAGCCGCCTGAGGAGTCCTCCGACCAGACCGTCAGGCTGAGGACAAGCAGCGTGCTGACGATCACCGAAAGCGCCAGCCCGACGATGCCGAGGATGAACCCGGCCGTCGCCTGTCCGCCGCCGCCCAGCTCTCCCCGCTCCACTCCGCGCCGGGCGCTGACCCCCAGGCACAGCGCGACGACGGAGGAGAAGACCGCCAGGAAGCTGCCCCAGCAGGTGACCACCAGCACCACACTGGCGATGCCGACCACCATGGCAGCCACGGACTTGCCGACCGGCGGGGGCGGCCCCTGCCACCCGTATCCGCTCGGTGGGTACGCCCCGGCGCCGTAACCGCCGTAACCCCCATAGCCGCCGTAGCCCGCCTGGCCGCTGTAGCCCGTGTACCCACCGGTTGCCCCGTAACCGGCCGGTCCGCCGCCGTATCCGCCCTGCGCCCCCTGTCCGGACTGGCCGCCCTGCCGGCCGTACCCGGGCGGGGGCTGTGCGCCGTAGGAGCGGCCCGGCCCGTCCGGCGCGGGCGGTATCGGGGGCGGCTTCTCCTCCCCCGGCCCGTTACCACTCCCCCCGCTCGCCTGCCCGGGCGCTCCGGCAGGCGGCAGATGCCCTGCCCCCTCGTCCATCGCGTCCCCTCTCCTCTCCTCCCGTTCCCTGCCCTTCATGCTATGCCGCAGCTCGGACACCGCTCCTGACGGCGGACGCCTACGATGATCCGGACCCGCAATTCAGCCGGAGGTCTCTCTTGTCCCATCCTTCCGACCTGGCCGCTCCTTCCGACCTGGCCGCCTTCATCGCCGGGCTGCCCAAGGCCGAGCTGCATGTGCACCACGTCGGCTCCGCCTCGCCCCGGATCGTTGCCGAGCTCGCCGCACGCCACCCCGAGGCGGGGGTGCCGGCCGACCCGGAAGCGCTGGCCGAGTACTTCACGTTCACCGACTTCGCGCACTTCATCCAGGTCTATCTGTCGGTCGTGGACCTGATCAGGGACGCCGAGGACGTACGTCTGCTCACGTACGAGATCGCCCGGGACATGGCGCGGCAGTCGATCCGGTACGCGGAACTGACCGTCACCCCCTACAGCTCCGTGAGCCGCGGCATTCCGGACGGCGCCTTCCTGGAGGCCATCGAGGACGCCCGCCGCGCCGCCGAGCGGGAACTGGGCGTGGTGCTGCGCTGGACGTTCGACATCCCCGGCGAGGCGGGTCTCGAGGCGGCGGAGGAGACCACCAGGATCGCCACCGAGATGGCACCGGACGGGCTGATCTCCTTCGGTCTGGGCGGGCCCGAGATCGGCGTCCCACGGCCGCAGTTCAAGCCGTACTTCGACCGCGCGCTGGCCACCGGACTGCACAGCGTCCCGCACGCGGGCGAGACCACGGGCCCGGAGACGATCTGGGACGCGCTCACCTCGCTGCGTGCCGAGCGCATCGGCCACGGCACCAGCGCCGTCCGGGACCCCCGGCTGCTGGAGCACCTGGCCGAACGCGGCATCCCGCTGGAGGTCTGCCCCACCTCGAACATCGCGACCCGCGCCGTGGAGACACTGGAGAGCCACCCCATCAGCGAGATGGTCAAGGCCGGCGTCCTGGTCACCGTCAACAGCGACGATCCGCCGATGTTCGGCACCGACCTGAACACCGAGTACGGCATCGCCGCCCGGCTGCTGGGCCTGGACGCCCCCGGCATCGCGACGCTCGCGAGGAACGCCGTGAAGGTGTCCTTCCTGGACGAGACGGGCAAGGCCCGGCTGTGCGAGGAGATCGACACCTATCTGGCCGCCTGGCAGCGTCCCAGGTGACCGACGAGGCAGCAGCGGCACCACCCCCGTACCCCCCGCGCGGCAGGCCGGCCGCGGTGGCGCACCGGGGCGCGCCCTTCGTGGCACGCGAGAACACCCTGCCCTCGTTCCGCGCCGCCGTGGCCGCCGGGGCCGACGCGGTGGAGCTGGACGTACGGCTCACCCGGGACGGGGTCCCCGTGGTGCTGCACGACCGCACACTGGAGCGGCTGTGGCGGCACGACGCCGCCGTCTCCGGCCTCACCCACGAGCGGCTGACCGAGCTGGCCGACGGTGTGCCCTCGCTCACGGAGGCGCTGGCCGTCACACGTACGGTCCGTACGCTGATCGACCTGCCCGACCCGGCGGCGGTACGGGCCACCGCCGCGGCGGTGCGCGCGGCGGACGCCACCGAGCGCGTCTACTACTGCGGCGGCCCGGAGGCGATGCGGCGGGTGCGGGCGGCCGAACCGGACGCCGAGGTGGCGCTCAGCTGGGACCGCGCGGCCCCGGTGCGGCCGACGCTGCTGGCGGATCTTCGGCCCCGCTGGCTCAACTACGGCTTCGGGCTGCTCACCTCGGAACTGGTCGCCCGTGCGCACGCCGACGGCAGGCTGGTCTCCGCGTGGACGGCCGACCGGGTACGCACCATGCGCCGGCTCGCCGCCATGGGCGTCGACGCGATCACCACCAACCACATCGACCGACTGGTGAGTGCCCTGGAGTCGCCGCCCGGTGAACGGGGTTGGGGCAGGGCTGTTACATGATGTGGCTTTCGGCGGGCACATACGAGTGATTGGCTCATACTCGCCGTCTACGCACTCGTGAAGGAACCGCCATGATCATTTTCGGTACCAGCAGCAAGCTGGTGCAGCTGGCCATGCTGAACCTGCTCTGCGGCTTCTGTGGCAACCCGGCTGCACACGCACTGCGTAAGCGCGTGACGAAGTTCTCGCTCTTCTTCATTCCGCTCTTCCCGATCGCACCTGCGAAGCACTCGCTCCAGTGCACCTTCTGCGGAGCGCAGTCCGAGGTGTCCAAGGAGAACGCGGAGCAGATGCTGGCCCAGGCCCAGGGCGCGCCCCCGGCCGGGCAGCCGGCGCCGGGGCAGGGCACGGGCGGCGTCCCGCAGCAGCCGGGCGCACAGAGCGGCAACCCCTTCGCGGGTCAGCAGCCACAGAACCCGTACCAGTCCTGAGTCAACGGCTCGCACTCGTACGACGGGGCCCGCATCCCGGTGGGATGCGGGCCCCGATGCGTGTCCGCTCTCAGCGAGGGGACCGGCTCACAGCGCCGTCATCACGTGCTTGACGCGCGTGTAGTCCTCCAGGCCGTACGTCGACAGGTCCTTGCCGTAGCCGGACTTCTTGAAGCCGCCGTGCGGCATCTCGGCGACGAGCGGGATGTGGGTGTTGATCCACACGCAGCCGAAGTCCAGCGCCTTGGACATCCGCATGGCGGTGCCGTGGTTGGTCGTCCACACCGACGACGCGAGCGCGTACTCCACGTCGTTGGCCCACTCGACCGCCTGGGCCTCGTCGGTGAACTTCTGGACGGTGATCACCGGGCCGAAGACCTCGTTCTGGATGATCTCGTCGTCCTGCTTGAGCCCGGAGACGACGGTCGGCGCGTAGAAGTAGCCCTTGTCGCCGACCCGCTCGCCGCCCGCCTCGACCTTGGCGTGTGCCGGGAGGCGGTTGATGAAGCCCTCCACCTTCTCCAGGTGAGTGGGGTTGTTCAGCGGGCCGTAGAAGCAGTCCTCGTCGCTCAGGTCACCGGTCTTGACCTCGGCGGCTGCCTTGGCGAGGGCCTGCACGAACTCCTCGTAGACGCCCTCCTGGACGAGCACCCGGGTGGCCGCTGTGCAGTCCTGTCCGGCGTTGAAGAAGCCGCCGTCCCTGATGCCCTCGACGGCCGCCGGGATGTCCGCGTCGTCGAACACCACACAGGGGGCCTTGCCGCCCAGCTCCAGGTGGACGCGCTTGAGGTCCTTGGCGCCGCTGGCCGCGACCTCCATGCCGGCCCGGACCGACCCGGTGATCGAGGCCATCGCCGGGGTCTTGTGCTCGACCAGCAGCCGGCCGGTGTCCCGGTCGCCGCACACCACGTTGAAGACGCCCTTGGGCAGGATCTCGCCCATGACCTCGGCCATGAAGACCGTGGAGGCCGGCGTGGTGTCCGACGGCTTGAGCACGACGGTATTGCCCGCCGCCAGTGCGGGGGCGAACTTCCACACGGCCATCATCGCCGGGTAGTTCCACGGCGCCACCTGGGCGCACACCCCGATCGGCTCGCGCCGTACGAAGGAGGTCAGGCCCTCCATGTACTCGCCGGCCGACTTGCCGTCCAGCATCCGCGCGGCGCCCGCGAAGAAGCGGATCTGGTCGAGCATCATCGGCAGCTCTTCCTGCCGGGTCAGCTCCAGCGGCTTGCCGCAGTTCTCGCACTCGGCGGCCAGCAGCTCGTCGGCGCGTGCCTCCAGGGCATCGGCGATCTTGAGAATGGCCTGCTGACGGGTGCCGGGCGTGGCGTCCCGCCAGGCGGGGAAGGCGGCCTCGGCCGCGGCCATCGCGGCGTCGACGTCGGCGGCGCCGGACAGTGGTGCCGTGGCGTACGCCTCACCCGTCGCCGGGTTGACCACCTTGGTGGTCCGGCCGTCAGCGGCGTCCCTGAACTCCCCGTCGATGTAGTTGCGCAGTCGACGCAGCTCGGTGGTCACTTCGCACCCCTCCTGCTTCGTTGTCCATTGGGTGAGACTGCCACCCTAACCGGCAGAGCAACGTTTTCGATACGCCTGACGTCGCCGAACAACGGAATCAGTTTTTCGTGAGCCGATTGGCTGCGGATTACATCGCTGAAGGGTTGCGCGACGGAGGATGTCTCATGCACAGTGGCAACCGTGGCTCGCGACTCGAAGAAGACAACCGGCTCCTCCTCCCTGGACGCCGTGTCCCTGGCAATCATCGAACAGCTCCAAGAGGACGGACGGCGTCCGTACGCCGCCATCGGCAAGGCCGTGGGCCTGTCGGAGGCGGCCGTACGCCAGCGCGTCCAGAAACTCCAGGAGCAGGGCGTCATGCAGATCGTCGCGGTGACCGATCCGCTGACCGTCGGCTTCATGCGCCAGGCGATGCTCGGCGTCACGGTCGACGGGGACGTCGAACCGGTCGCCGACGCGCTCGCCGAGATCGACGAGGTCGACTACGTCGTGATCGCGGCGGGCTCGTTCGATCTGCTGGTCGAGATCGTGTGCCACGACGACGACCATCTCCTCGAACTGATCAACAAGCGCATCCGGACCCTGCCGGGCGTGCGGTCGACGGAGAGCTTCGTCTACCTCAAGCTGCGCAAGCAGACCTACACATGGGGAACGCGATAAAAGTGAGCAAGGACAGTCACGCCAGCCAGGGGAGCAAGGACCTCTCCCGTACCGCGAACGACCACCTGTGGATGCACTTCACCCGCATGTCGTCGTACCAGCACGCGCCGGTTCCGACCATCGCCCGCGGTGAGGGCGTCTACATCTACGACACCGACGGCAAGCGCTACCTCGACGGTCTGGCGGGCCTGTTCGTCGTCCAGGCGGGGCACGGCCGCGCCGAGCTGGCCGAGGCCGCCAACAAGCAGGCCCAGGACCTCGCCTTCTTCCCCATCTGGTCCTATGCGCACCCCAAGGCCGTCGAGCTGGCCGAGCGGCTGGCGCACCACGCCCCCGGCGATCTGAACAAGGTGTTCTTCACCACCGGCGGCGGCGAGGCCGTCGAGACCGCGTGGAAGCTGGCCAAGCAGTACCACAAGCTGACCGGCAACCCGCTCAAGCACAAGGTCATCTCGCGGGCCGTCGCCTACCACGGCACCCCGCACGGCGCCCTGTCCATCACCGGGCTGCCCGCCCTCAAGGCCCCGTTCGAGCCGCTGGTCCCCGGCGCGCACAAGGTGCCCAACACCAACTTCTACCGCGCCCCGATCCACGGCGACGACCCCGAGGCGTTCGGCCGCTGGGCCGCCGACCAGATCGAGCAGCAGATCCTCTTCGAGGGCCCGGAGACCGTCGCCGCGGTCTTCCTGGAGCCCGTGCAGAACGCGGGCGGCTGCTTCCCGCCGCCGCCCGGCTACTTCCAGCGGGTCCGCGAGATCTGCGACCAGTACGACGTGCTGCTCGTCTCCGACGAGGTCATCTGCGCCTTCGGCCGGCTGGGCACGATCTTCGCCTGCGACAAGTTCGGCTACGTGCCCGACATCATCACCTGCGCCAAGGGCATGACGTCCGGCTACTCCCCGATAGGCGCCGCCGTCATCTCCGACCGCGTCGCCGAGCCGTTCTACAAGGGTGACAACACCTTCCTGCACGGCTACACCTTCGGCGGCCACCCCGTCTCGGCCGCCGTCGCCCTGGCCAACCTCGACATCTTCGAGCGCGAGGGCCTCAACCAGCACGTGCTCGACAACGAGGGCAACTTCCTCAGCACCCTCCAGAAGCTGCACGACCTGCCGATCGTCGGCGACGTACGCGGCAACGGCTTCTTCTACGGCATCGAACTCGTCAAGGACAAGGCGACCAAGGAGACGTTCACGGACGAGGAGTCCGAGCGGGTCCTGTACGGCTTCCTGTCCAAGGCGCTGTACGAGAACGGCCTCTACTGCCGCGCCGACGACCGGGGCGACCCGGTGGTCCAGCTCGCCCCGCCGCTGATCTCCGACCAGAAGGTCTTCGACGAGGCCGAGCAGATCCTGCGCTCCGTACTGACGGAGGCCTGGACGAAGCTGTAGGCCGCACTCGGGCGAGAGCGCAGCAGTGCGCCTCCACGCCTGAAGCCCAGGCCAGCGCACCACACGGCCGCACGAGGGGCGGGGGCATCGGTTCAGTGACCGATGCCCCCGCCCCTCGTTTCACCCTCCGGAGGGAACGACGGCCCGCGATGTTGAGTGGAGGTGCCCCATGGCCGCCCCGCCGGACGACGTGCTCTGGGCGCGAGGACTGCACTACGCCTATGACGGCTCGCCCGCGCTACAGGGCGTCTCGATCGGTGTCCGGGAAGGCGAGATCCTCGCCGTCACAGGCCCCCGGGGCAGCGGAAAATCCACACTGCTGCGCTGTCTGTCCGGACAACTGTTGCCGGAAAAGGGCGAGGTGTGGTTCAACAGCTCCCCCGTGCACACCCTCGGCCGGGCAGCCCGCGAGCGGCTGCGGCTGCACCGCTTCGGCTGGATCGACAGCAGCCCCCGTCTCGTTCCCGAACTCACCGTCTGGGAGAACGCCGCGCTCCCCCTCCTGCTGCACGGCAGCGGCTACCGCGCCGCCCGCAGCACAGCAGGGGCCTGGCTGGAGCGGCTGGATGTCGGCGACTGCGCGGGCAAGCGGCCCGCAGTACTGCGCCAGGCACAGCGGCAGCGCGTCGCCGTCGCCCGCGCACTGGTCCACTCCCCCGACGTGGTCTTCGCCGACGAGCCGACAGCGCCGCTGCACCAGGGCGACCGCGCCCAGGTGCTGCGAGCGCTCACTGCGGCCGCCCGCTCGCACGGCATCACCGTCCTCCTCGCCAGCCACGACTTCACGCTCGACCAGGCAGCACGCACCGCGGACGCGACCGGCGCCGCGCTCGCCGACCGCATCGTCGCACTCACCGACGGGCGGCGAGCACGCACTCCCACCCCCGGCGGCCCGGCCGCACCGTCCGCAGGACCGGAAGGCGCGGCAGCGTGCTCACTCTCCGTCTGACCCTCGCGGCGCCGCCTCTGGCGCTGCTGCTCCGGCTGCTGCTCCTGTGCGCCTCCGCAGGCGTCGGCCTGCTGCTGCTCGCGACGCTCTCCTACGCCCTGGACCACCCCGACAACCGGGCGGCTGCCCTGGTACGGCTGCTGTGGTGCACGGTCCCGCTCGCCGTCACCGCGCAGCTGGCCGCTGCCCTCGGGCGTACCGAGCCCCGGGCCGCGGCCCGCTCCGGGCTGGACGCTGCCGGACTGGGTCCCGCCCGGCTGCCGCTGCTGGCCGCACGCACCACCGCGGCACCCAGCGTGACGGGCAGCGCGGTGGCACTGCTGGTGACCGTACGGGGCGTCGGCGGTATCGGCGGCGCCGACGACTCGGCGCACGGGCTGGCGCTGCCCGGCCCCTCCGCCGGGCTCCCGCTGCCGGGGCAGCCGCTGCCTGCGCCCGCCGTTGTGACCCTGCTGAGCGCCGTCCCGCTGCTGGCCGCCTTCGCGGCCGCCCGGGGAGCGAGGGCGGGCGCTCCGGGACCGGAGGACTCCTTGGCCCCGACTGCGGTCCCGGCTTCGACACGGGGCTCCAAGACACGGGCCGGGGTCGGCGAGGCGACCGCCACCGAGCGGCGGGACTGGACCGCCGCCTCCCGCTGGGCGGAGCTGCTGTGCGGCACCACACTGACGGCCGGGGGCCTGCTCCTGGCCGCCTACGCCGCGCGGGCCGGAGCGGCGGAGGGATGGGCGGTACGCGCCGAGGATCTGGCGGCCTCACCGCTTGCCGCCGGGTGGCTGCTCACCGCGTTCGGGCTGGTGCTGGCCGGTCCCGGCCTGACGACACTGAGCGGGCATCTGCTGGGCTCGGTTCGGCCGGGGCTGGTACGGCTGCTGGCGGGGCGCTCACTGATCCGCGAGGCGCCCCTGCTGGGACGGCCACTCGGCGCACTGAGCGCGGTGGCGGCGGCACTGGTGGCCCTCGCCCGTGCGCGGCTCGCCGACGACGGAACACCCGCTCCCGGCCCGCTGGTGGGGCTGGCGGCCGTGCTGACCGGGTGCTGTGTGGGCGGCGCCGTGCTGGCAGCCCTCGCCAGGACCCGGCGCGGCCGCGCCCCGCTGAGGGAGCTGCTGGACCGGATCGGGGCGCCCCGGCGGCTGGGGCGGGCGGTGACGCTGCTGCGGGGTGCTGTCGTCACGGTGCTGTTCGCGGCGCTCGCCGTGACCGCGGGGCTGCTCGCGGCGGTGCCGCCGCGGTGAGGCTCCGGGCGCTGCGCGCGCCCCGAAGGGGCGCGGGGAACTGCGCGACCAGCCACAACCCACCCGCAGCCCGCAAGCGTCGGACAGGGGCACCCCCTGCTGCGCTTGGGCAGTCTGCGCCCTGGGGCGGCCGGCCCCTCAGCCGGTCCCATGTGGCGGCCGGTATGCATGGCCGTGGAGGTCGTCAAGCCGCAGCGGCGCGGGAGGCTCCGGCAGCGCAGCTTCCTGGCCCCTCGCCCGGCAGGAGCGGAGAAAGTGGGCGAGCAGCCGGCGCGAGGCGGCCATGGCGACCTCAGGAGGCTGCCCCACGACTCCGTTGTTGGCCAGCAACAGCAGGGTGACGTCGCTCTGGTCGAAGTCCTCGCGCAGCTGCCCCGAATCCTTGGCGCGCCGCACGAGCCGGGCCAAACCCCTCTCGGCGCGGGCACGTTCACGGTGGAAGTCGGCCGTGTCGGGGAACTGCGAGAGGAACGCGGCGCTGAAACCGCGGTCCTGAGCCTGCATTCGGCACACCTTGGTGAGGACGGAACAGAAGCCGCGCCAGGGGTCGTCGTCCCGAAGGGCGTCGTCGAGTGCCGCGACGCACTGGGCGAGTTGCTCGGAGAACGCTTCCGCGATCAGTGAGTCGCGGGTCGGGAAGTGCCGGTAGAGAGTGGCAGCACCCACACCTGCCCTGCGGGCGATCGTGCTGGCGGGTACGTCGGTCCCCTCGCGGGTGTACGCCTCGCGGGCGGCCCTGAGGATGCGGGCCCGGTTGTGCCGCGCGTCCGCCCGCTGCTTCGGGACGCCGGTGCGGGACGAGGACGAGGCCGGTTTCCGAGACGACTGGGCTGGCATGTCTCTCACTTGACCACAAGTGGAAGGCACCGTCCATTTAGCGGGTTAGCGTCGGTCGTAGGTGCTGCTCCCGACTGAGGCGGCAGCCTTCCGCAGCGGTGACAGCTGCGAGCCCTTTCCGAACTCCCCCCGTACGGAGGCCAGTCCGATGTTCGCTGTGCAGTACCACCGCTACGGCGGCCCCGAGGTGCTCTCCCTGGAAGAGGCCGAAGAGCCGCACGCCGGCCCCGGCCGGATCCGGATCGCCGTGCGAGCCACCGGTGTCACCCCTGCCGACTGGTATCTGCGCTCGGGGATGCTGCGTGAACTCATCCCCCTGCGATTCCCGCACATCCCCGGAATGGATGCCGCCGGAATCGTCGACGAGGTGGGCGACGGGGTGACCGGCACGGCCATGGGGGACGCCGTTTTCGGCGTCGTCCCGTTCGCCGAACTGGGAGGTGCGGCGGCCCGGTACGCGGTTCTGGAGGCCTGGGCGCCGAAGCCTCTGTCGTGGAGCTTCGAGGAAGCCGGCGGCGCCGGGGCCAACATCGAGACGGCCACGCGAGTGCTGGACGCCCTGGGTGCCGCCGAGGGCATGACCCTGCTGATCGACGGTGCCGCCGGAGGCGTCGGTACCATCACCGCGCAGCTGGCCCAGGCGCGCGGCCTCACTGTCATCGGTACCGCGAGCGAACGCAATCACGCCTTCCTCGACGGACTCGGCGTCGTACCGGTCACCTACGGGCCAGGGCTGGCCGACCGGCTGGCCCCGCTGGCTCCGCGCGGTGTCGATGTGGTGCTGGACGCGGCGGGCAAAGGCTCCCTCCCCGAACTGGTGGCCCTCGCCGGTGATCCGCACCGCGTGGTGACCGTCGCCGATCTGGACGCTGCCCGGCACGGGGTGCGGCTCTCCCACTCGGGAGGCGAAGAGCCGCCCGGCTGGACAGGGTTGACGACGGCTGTTGCGCTTGCCGACCGCGGCCGCCTCACCGTGCCGCTGCACGCGGTGTTCCCGCTGAAGGAGATCGCCACGGCCCATGAGGTCAGCGCGGGCGGCCACGCACGCGGCAAGATCGTCCTCACTGTGCCGTGATATGTCCTGCGGCCGGGCTGAGGGTGCTCGGCTCGTCCTCGTCCGTGCCGCCCAGTGCGACCACTTCCCGCGCGTCGAAGATGGCCCCCACTTCGGCGCCCACTTCCGGAGCGTCCCGCAGTGTGCAGGCTGCTTCCAGGGGCGGGCCTTCATGGGGGCGCAGCAGCACGGTGACCGTGGAGGCGTCCCCGCCACGGAAGGTCCGGGTCTCCACCGTGCAGCGCAGCCCCTCGGCCGGCGAGCGCAGCAGCACCCCTCCTGGGCGTACGAGCAGCAGGGTGGTGCCCTGCGGGGTGCCTTGCGGGACGGTGAGCTTGCCCCAGGCCGTGACCGCGGTGTCGCCGTGGACGGTGGCCGCGGTGATGTTGTCGAAGCCCAGGAAACGGGCCACGAACGGCGAAGCAGGGCGCTGCCAGACCTCCAGCGGGGTGCCCGTCTGTGCGATGCGGCCGCCCTCCATGACCACGACCCGGTCGGCCAGTGCGAACGCCTCCCCGTGGTCGTGCGTGACGGCGAGCACTGTCGTGCCCAGTCGCTGGAAGAGATCGCGCAACTCCACGACGAGGCGTTCGCGCAGTCCGCGGTCCAGCTGCCCCAGTGGTTCGTCCAGCATCAGCAGCTTCGGCTCGGGCGCCAGTGCGCGGGCCAGGGCGACGCGCTGCTGCTCACCGCCGGACAGCGCGGTGACGGCACGCCGCCCGGCGCCTGGCAGCCCCACCAGCTCCAACAGTTCGGCGACCCGCCGCTCGGTCCCGGTGCGGCTCATCCCGTGCATGCGCGGGCCGAAGGCGACGTTCCCCGCGACGTCGCGCTGGGGGAAGAGCTGATGGTCCTGGAACATCAGGCCGACGCCCCGCCGGTGCGGCGGCACCCCGGTCTGGTCCCGTTCCGACAGCAGCACCCTGCCGGCGTCGGCCTGTTGCAGCCCGGCGACGACGCGCAGCAGGGTGGACTTCCCGCTGCCGCTGGGCCCCAGGACGCACACCGTCTCGTGCTCGGCGACCTCCAGGTCGACCGCCTCCAGCGCGGTCCGCTCGCCGAACCGTACGGTCACACCGTCCAGCCGCAGCATCTACAACTCCCCCTGGCGGTCGGTTCGGACACGCTCCAGCGCGAGCAGCACGCCCGCGCACACGAGCATCAGGATGGTGCTCAGAGCCATTGCCTGGCCGTAGTTGGACTCCCCCGCCCGGCCCAGCATCCGGGCCACCGCGACCGGCAGGGTCGGGGTGTCGGGGCGGGCGATGAACACGGTCGCGCCAAACTCCCCCAGCGAGACAGTGAAGGCGAACCCGGCGGCCACCAGCAGCGCCCGTCGCACCAGCGGAAAGTCCACCTCCCGCCAGGCGCGCAGTGGCGAGGCACCCAGCACAGCAGCGGCCTCGCGCAACCGTACGTCCACAGCGCGCAGTACGGGCAGCATGGTGCGGATGACAAAAGGCACGCCCACCAGTGCCTGCGCGAGCGGCACGAGGATCCAGCTGGACCGCAGATCGAGCGGCGGTTCGTCCAGCGCGACAAGGAAGCCGAAGCCGACGGTGACGGCAGAGGTGCCCAGCGGCAGCATCAGCAGTGCGTCGAAACCACGCACCAGCCGCCCCGCGCGCCTCGTCAGCGCAGCAGCAGCAAGCCCGCCCACCACCAGAGCGATGACGGTCGCAACTGCGGCGTACGTCAGTGAGTTGCCGATGGCCTCCACAGGCGCGACGACAAACGTGGCACTGTCCGGCTGTTGCGCCCCCAGTGCACGGAAATTGGTGAGCCCGTATCCGCCCGGCCCGTCGAAAGCCCGCTGGATCAGCACCAGTAGCGGCAGAACAGTCAGCAACGCCATCACGCCCAGCACCGAACACAGCACCGCCCACTGCCCGGCACCCGTCGGACGCCGCGCGGTGTGCTCCGCGGGGACGAGGCTGAGTGCCGTCTCCCGCTTGCGCAGCGACCAGGCGTGCACCGCCAACAGCGCGGCCACCGCGGCGAACTGGGTGAGCGTCAGCACCGCCGCTGTCGGCAGGTCCAGCAGGGTGGCCGTCTGCCGGTAGATCTCCACCTCCAGCGTGGCGTAGCGCGGGCCGCCCAGCACCTGGATGACGCCGAAGCTGGTGAAGGTGAACAGGAACACGATCAGCGCGGCTGCTGCCACGGACGGCGCGAGTGCGGGCAGGGTGACCCGCCGCCAGGCGGCGAACCGGCCCGCACCCAGTACCCGCGCGGCCTCCTCCTGACGCGGATCGAGCTGGGACCACAGGCCGCCGACAGTGCGCACGACGACCGCGTAGTTGAAGAAGACGTGCGCCAGCAGGATCGCCCACACGCTGGTGTCGAGCCGTACCCCGACCCACCCGTCCAGCACCCCGCCGCGCCCCGCCAGCGCGAGAAAGGCGGAGCCGACCACAACTGTCGGCAGCACGAACGGCACGGTCACCACCGCGCGCAGCAGTCGCTTGCCCGGAAAGTCGAGCCGTGCGAACACATAGGCGCCGGGCAGCGCCAGCGCGAGCGTCAGCGCGGTCGAGGCCGCGGCCTGCCAGAGGGTGAACCAGAGCACCTGCAGGATGTCGGGATCGGTGAGCACCTGCCCGATCCGGCCCAGCTGCCACTGTCCGCCCTCACGCAGTCCGCGGCCCACGATGGCGGCCACCGGGTAGCCGAAGAAGACCGCGAAGAAGGCCACCGGCCCGGCCATCAGGCCGAGCCGCACCCAGCTGCCGCCACCCCGGCGGGGCGCAGCGCTGCCGCGCCCCTGGGTGACGGCTATTTCACGGCGAGCGAGGTCCATGTCTTGATCCACTGCTCACGGTGTTCGGCGATCTTCTTCGGCGCGACGGTGGCGGGGTCGTCGACGGTCTCGCCGTACTTGGTGAACAGCTCCGGCAGCCGGGCGTCCTCGCGGGCCGGGCTGACGAACATCTTCAGCGGGAGGTCCTCCTGGAACCGCTTGCTGAGCAGGAAGTCCAGCAGCGCCTTGCCACCCTTGGTGTTCTTGGCGCCGCTGAGCAGCCCGGCGTACTCCGTCTGCTGGAAGCAGGTGCCCTTGGCGACACCGGTCGGCGCCTTCGCCGGCGGGTTCTTGACGCCCATGACCTCAGCAGGCGGGCTGGAGGCGTAGGAGACGACGAGCGGCTTGTCGCCGCCCTTGCCCTCGCGGGAGCCGGTGAAGCGGTCGTAGTACGCCTGCTCCCAGCTGTTGGCGACCTCCACCCCGTTGCCGCGCAGCTTCTTCCAGTAGCCCTGCCAGCCGTTCTCACCGGACTCCGCGACGCTGGCCAGCAGGAACGCAAGACCGGGCGAGGAGCTGGCGGCGTCCTCGGTCACCAGCAGGTTCTTGTAGCGCGGCTTTGTGAGGTCCTGCATGGTGCGCGGCGGGTCGAGCTTCTTGTCGGCGAACCACTTGCGGTCGTAGTTGACGCACACATTGCCGGTGTCGACGGGGGTGACCCGGTGCTTGTCCGGGTCGGCCTGGAGCCGAGCGGGCACCTTGTCGAGCCCCTTGGCCTTGTACGGGGCGAAGACGCCCTTGTCGAGGGGGCGCGAGAGGAGGGTGTTGTCGACTCCGAAGAAGACGTCGCCCTGGGGGTTGCCCTTGTTGAGCACGGCCTGGTTGACGGCGGCTCCCGCGTCACCGCCGCGCAGCACATGGACCTTGTAACCGCTCTGCTTCTCGAAGTCCTTGAGGACCGACTTCGAGACGGCGAACGAGTCGTGGGTGACGAGGGTGACGGACTTGGAGTCCTTGCTGCCGCCCGAGCCGCCACAGGCGGTGGCGAGAAGTGCGAGGGTGAGGACAGCGGTGGTTGCGGCGGCAGCGCGCCGCGCGTGCTTGTTCATCAGTGCATCGACTTCCTACCCGGCATGACCCGGGCGAGGTTCGAGGGTCTGCGGCGCGTACGGGACGCACGGCCGCACTCTCAGCGCTGTGAGCGCTCCCCTGTCGGCTGTTCGGTTGTCACGGGCCGCATGGGCGGCCCGTTCGAACACTACCAGTCAGGCACCTTCGGCCAGACGTCAGCGCTCGGTCGCCGCGAGCTGGCCGCACGCACCGTCGATCTCCTGACCCCGGGTGTCCCGTACGGTCACGGGTACACCGTGCATCTCCAGCGTCCGTACGAACTCGGCCTCGTCCTCCGGCCGGGAGGCGGTCCACTTGGAGCCGGGGGTCGGGTTGAGCGGGATGAGGTTGACGTGCACCCGCTTGCCCTTGAGCAGCCGCCCGAGCAGGTCGGCCCGCCATGCCTGGTCGTTGATGTCCCTGATCAGCGCGTACTCGATGGAGACCCGGCGCCCGGACTTGGCCGCGTACTCCCAGGCCGCGTCCAGCACCTCGCGCACCTTCCAGCGGGTGTTCACCGGTACGAGAGTGTCGCGCAGTTCGTCGTCGGGCGCGTGCAGGGAGAGCGCCAGCCGGCATTTGAAGCCCTCGTCGGCGAACCGCAGCATCGCGGGCACGAGGCCCACGGTGGAGACGGTGATGCCGCGCTGCGACAGCCCCAGGCCGTCCGGCTCGGGGTCGGTCAGCCGCCTGATGGCGCCCACCACCCGCTTGTAGTTGGCCAGCGGCTCGCCCATGCCCATGAAGACGATGTTGGACAGCCGCGCCGGCCCGCCGGGCACCTCGCCGTCGCGCAGGGCACGCATGCCGTCGACGATCTGGTGGACGATCTCAGCAGTGGACAGATTCCGGTCCAGCCCGGCCTGGCCTGTGGCGCAGAACGGACAGTTCATCCCGCAGCCCGCCTGCGAGCTGATGCACATGGTGACCCGGTCCGGATACCGCATCAGCACGGACTCCACCAGCGTCCCGTCGTGCAGCCGCCACAGCGTCTTGCGGGTGGTGTCGTCGTCACAGCTGATGTGCCGCACCACACTCATCAGCTCGGGCAGCAGTCCTGCCGCCAGCTTCTCCCGCGCAGCGGCCGGGATGTCGGTCCACTGCTGCGGGTCGTGCGCCAGCCGCGAGAAGTAGTGCTGCGAGAGCTGCTTGGCACGGAAGGGCTTCTCCCCGATCTCCGCGACCGCCTCCCGGCGCTCCTGAGGGCTGAGGTCGGCAAGGTGCCGGGGCGGCTTCTTCGCGCCGCGCGGGGCGACGAACGTCAATTCTCCGGGTGCAGGCATAGCCGTACCAGTGTCGCAGACGCGCGGACTCCCCCGGCCCTCGCCGGTGGGAGCCCTCCCGGGAGGGTTCAGCCCGCGCCGACGAAGATCACCAACAGCAGCCACACCACCGGTGCCGTCGGCAGCAGGGAGTCGAGGCGGTCCATGATGCCGCCGTGGCCGGGCAGCAGGGTGCCCATGTCCTTGATGCCCAGGTCCCGCTTCATCATCGACTCACCGAGATCGCCCAGGGTGGCGCTGGCCGCGACCGCCAGGCCCAGCAGCAGGCCCTGCCACCAGATCCCGTCCTCGATCAGGAACTGGGTGCACAGCGCCCCCGCCACCATGGCGAAGGACACCGCACCGATCAGACCCTCGCGGGTCTTGCCCGGACTGATCCGGGGAGCCAGCTTGTGCCGTCCGAAACGCCAGCCCACCGCGTAGGCGCCGGTGTCGCTGACCACGGTGAGGATCAGAAACGTCAGCACCCGCCGGGGCCCGTCGTCCGCGGCCAGCATGAGAGCCACGAAGGTGGCGAGGAAAGGCACGTAGAAGGCGGCGAAGAGCCCTGCTGTCACATCGCGCAGATAGTCGGCCGGCGGCTGGGTCATCCGCCACGCGAGGACGGCGAGGGCCGTGAGCGCCATGGCCACCCACGCGCCCTCCGCGCCGCGTACATATCCGGCGATGGTCATGGCCGCGCCGCCGAGGGCCAGCGGCACCAGCGGGACACGAATGCCCTTGCGCTCCCGCAGCCTGGAGGACAGCTCCCACAGCCCGACCACGACCGCCACCACGATGACGCCGAGGAAGGCCGGCTTGTAGAAGAAGAGCGCGGCCAGGATG
Source organism: Streptomyces sp. CA-250714 (assembly GCF_050936705.1). Classification (NCBI taxonomy): domain Bacteria; kingdom Bacillati; phylum Actinomycetota; class Actinomycetes; order Kitasatosporales; family Streptomycetaceae; genus Streptomyces; species Streptomyces sp. CA-250714. The sequence continues at coordinate 2,325,196 of NZ_JBNJMI010000001.1, forward strand.
ACCGCGCCGAGTCCCAGCCCGACTCCTATCGCCGCGCGCAGATCCCGCCCCGCACGCTTCTTGCCCTCCCCCGACGGTGCGGGGGCGGGCGAAGGGGCGGCCGGCTGCCGGGGGGTGTGCTCCGGTCCCTGCCGGCCGTGCGACTGCGGATCACCGGGAGGACCGGCGGGATCTGTGAAACCGGGACCTTCGGGACGGCGCCGGCCGTCGCGGCCGTCTCCCGCACCGCCGGGGCCTCCGGGGTCGGACACAATGGGCATAGGCCGAGTCTGCGACGCGTCGCCGCCCACACCGTGCACGGGGACGCTCACGTCGTAAGCGGACATCTGACCATCGCCCGGGCGGGGCATCGCCGAAGGGGCGGAGCCCTGGTCGGGAGGACCCCAGTATCCCGCGTTCGGTTGCGGCACTCCCCAGGATGAGTCGTTCACAGATAGCAGCCTTCGACCTCGGACCTTGAGACGGTGAGCTCAGACCTCGAGCAGCTCGGACTCCTTGTGCTTGAGCAGCTCGTCCACCTGTGCCACGTACTTGGCGGTGGTGTCGTCGAGCTCCTTCTCGCCCCTGCGGCCCTCGTCCTCACCGACCTCGCCGTCCTTGATGGCCTTGTCGATGGTCTCCTTGGCCTTGCGCCGGATGCTGCGGATGGAGATCTTGGCGTCCTCGCCCTTGTTCTTGGCGACCTTGATGTACTCCCGGCGGCGCTCCTCGGTCAGCTCCGGGAACGTCACCCGGATGATATGGCCGTCGTTCGACGGGTTGACGCCCAGATCCGAGTCGCGGATGGCCTGTTCGATGTTGCGCAGCGAGCTCTTGTCGAACGGAGTCACCACGGCCATCCGGGGCTCCGGGACGGAGAACGACGCGAGCTGGTTGATCGGCGTCATCGTGCCGTAGTACTCCGCCACGATCTTGTTGAACATCGCCGGGTGCGCACGGCCGGTGCGGATAGCGGCGAAGTCCTCCTTGGCGACGACGACCGCCTTCTCCATCTTTTCCTCGGCTTCGAGGAGGGTCTCTTCGATCACCACGTGCTCCTGGTTCGATGAATGAGCCTGACTGCTTCATCCGGGGCTGTGAGCTGACGGCCGCCCCGCGGGCCGCCCCGGCCCCCGCGATGCCCTGATTCCTGCACGGTGTCCGACCGGCAGGCTGTTGTCCATCCCCGTACCGTGCCGTTCCTACGCCACGGTGTTGCCGACGGCACCGTACGAACACAGGCCTGCCGGGCCCACGAGGCCGTCGGCGAGCCGGTCAGACCCGGGTGCCCTGGTTGCTCACCAGAGTGCCGATCTTCTCACCCTTGACCGCACGGGCGATATTGCCTTCGGCGAGCAGCTCGAAAACGAGGATCGGCAGCTTGTTGTCGCGGCAGAGCGTGATCGCGGTCATGTCGGCGACCTTGAGGTCGCGGGTGATGACCTCGCCGTACTCGAGCGCGTCGAACTTCACCGCCGCCGGGTTGCGCGCCGGGTCGGAGTCGTAGACACCGTCCACGCCGTTCTTGCCCATCAGCATCACCTCGGCGTTGATCTCCAGGGCGCGCTGGGCCGCGGTGGTGTCGGTGGAGAAGTACGGCATGCCCATACCGGCGCCGAAGATGACGACGCGGCCCTTCTCCAGGTGCCGGATGGCCCGCAGCGGAATGTACGGCTCCGCGACCTGGCCCATGGTGATGGCGGTCTGGACGCGCGAGTCGATGCCCTCCTTCTCCAGGAAGTCCTGGAGCGCCAGGCAGTTCATCACGGTGCCGAGCATGCCCATGTAGTCGGAGCGCGCCCGGTCCATACCGCGCTGCTGGAGCTCGGCGCCGCGGAAGAAGTTGCCGCCCCCGATGACGACGGCCATCTCGGCACCGTCACGGACGACCGAGGCGATCTCCCGGGCCATCTTGTGCACGACGTCGGGGTCGACACCGAGTCCGCCGCCGCCGGCGAACGCCTCGCCGGAGAGCTTCAGCAGGAAGCGCCGGCGCCTGTCACTGTCTTTGCCGGTGTCATTGCAGGTCATGGAGATCTCCTCGTGCACATACGAAAGAGGCCATTGCCGTCGGATCCTCACGGTTCCCTCTGCGGCAATGGCCTCCTCGTCACAACTGCCCTGTGCCCGACCTTATCGGGCCCGCGCCGGTTCTGTGCGCGGTGCTCGGTGTACTCCACCTCTGAGCGAACAGAACCGGCCTGCGGGATGCGTCGGGAACGGGATCCTCAGGCGCCGACGCGGAAGCGGGCGAAGCGCTTCAGCGAGACACCGGCCTCCTCCAGGACCTTCTGCACGGACTTCTTGTTGTCCTTGGCGAAGGGCTGGTCGAGGAGGGTGTTCTCCTTGAAGAAGCCGTTGACCCGACCCTCGATGATCTTCGGCAGGGCCTGCTCCGGCTTGCCCTCCTCGCGGGCGGTCTCCTCGGCGATACGGCGCTCGTTGGCGACCGTCTCCTCCGGGATGTCCTCGCGGGTCAGGTACGCCGGCGCGAAGGCGGCGATGTGCTGCGCGACGTCCTTGGCGATCTCCTCGTTCGCCCCGTCCAGCTCGACCAGCACGCCGACCTGCGGAGGCAGGTCCGGGCTGGTGCGGTGCAGGTAGGAGCCGACGTAGGCGCCGGAGAACTGGGCGAAGCGGTCCAGCACGATCTTCTCGCCGAGGCTGGCGTTGGCCTCGTCGACGTACGCCTGGACGGTCTTGCCGGACTCGATCTCGGAGGCGAGCAGCGCGTCGATGTCGGCCGGGGAAGTGGCCTCGACGTGCGTGGCGATGGCCTCGGCGACGGCGAGGAACTTCTCGCCCTTGGCGACGAAGTCCGTCTCGCACTTGAGCTCGACCAGCACACCGGCGGTGCTGTCGTCGGCGATCCGGGCGATGACCGCGCCGTTCTCGGCCGTACGGCTCTCGCGCTTGGCGACGCCCTTCTGGCCCTTGACGCGCAGGATCTCCACGGCCTTGTCGACGTTGCCCTCGGCCTCGTCCAGCGCCTTCTTGCAGTCCATCATGCCGGCGCCGGTCAGCTCCCGGAGCTTCTTGACGTCGGCGGCGGTGTAGTTCGCCATGGTCTGTGAATCTCTTCTCGGAAAGTCGATGAGGTTGGATCGGAGTCACGCGGGGCCGGCTCAGCTCACGGCTGGACGGCGGGGGCACCCGGCCCCCGCCGTCTCACCGTGAACCAGTGGGGCCCGCGTGATCCACGTGGCCCGTGGGTCAGCCCTGCTCGGCGGGGGCCGCCGCCTGCTCGCCCTCGCCCGCCTGCGGCTCAGCGGCGGGCTGCTGCGCCTCAGCGGCGGGCTGGGCCTCGGCCTCGGCGGGCTTCTCGGCCTCGGCAGCCGGCTTCTCGGCGGCCTTCTCGCCCTCCAGGAGGTCGCGCTCCCACTCGGCCAGCGGCTCACCGGCGGCCTTCTCGCCCTTGCCCTCACCGGCGCCGCCCGACGAACGGGCGATGAGGCCCTCGGCCACGGCGTCGGCGATCACGCGGGTCAGCAGGGTGACGGAGCGGATCGCGTCGTCGTTGCCCGGGATCTTGTAGTCGACCTCGTCGGGGTCGCAGTTGGTGTCGAGGATCGCGACCACCGGGATGTTGAGCTTGCGCGCCTCGCCGACGGCGATGTGCTCCTTCTTGGTGTCCACGATCCAGACGGCGCTGGGCACCTTCTGCATCTCGCGGATACCGCCGAGGGTCTTCTCCAGCTTGGCCTTCTCGCGGGAGAGGACCAGCAGCTCCTTCTTGGTGAGGCCGGAGGCGGCCACATCCTCGAAGTCGATCTGCTCCAGCTCCTTGAGGCGCTGCAGCCGCTTGTAGACCGTCGAGAAGTTGGTCAGCATGCCGCCGAGCCAGCGCTGGTTCACGTAGGGCATGCCCACGCGGGTGGCCTGCTCGGCGATGGCCTCCTGGGCCTGCTTCTTGGTACCGACGAACATGATGGAGCCGCCGTGGGCGACGGTCTCCTTGACGAACTCGTAGGCGCGGTCGATGTACGACAGCGACTGGAGCAGGTCGATGATGTAAATGCCGTTGCGCTCGGTGAAGATGAAGCGCTTCATCTTCGGGTTCCAGCGGCGGGTCTGGTGCCCGAAGTGGACGCCGCTCTCCAGCAGCTCCCGCATCGTGACGACGGCCATGGCCGTTCTCCTTGAGTTACTCGGTTGTCGTCAGCGGAGGCCGGACGGCCCCCGCTTGCCTGACGCCCCTGGCGCGCCGCCCTGGAACTCCGGCTGGGGACCGGGACCGTTCCTGGGACCGAGATGCGCGGCCACCGGGTGAGGGTGGCGGAGCGTGCGAAGTCAGCCCGGTCACCCGGGCCGCACCAGCAGTGTACGGGACCGGGGAGGGGCACCGTGCCCTGCGGGGGCCCGGAGCCTGGCTGGCCTGCGGGGAGTCGGGGACGAGGTGCTGGGGCGGAGTCGGGGCCAGCCGGGGCCGAGGCGGCGGGGTCGGGTTCGGCGGGCGGCCAGCGAGCCCCTTATGTCCCCTCACGGGTGACGGCGTTGTCCACAACCGGGCAGTTATCCACGGATCCTGGCCAAGATCCCCGTGGGACGGCAAACCGCGCCACCGTTCTCCGCATGGAACTGCACAGGCTCCCGGACGACGGGGCGAGCTTCGGCCTCCGTTCTTCCTGGCGGCACGGCCCACCACGGCGCGGGGCACTCTGGCGCGGGGCACTGCGGGGCGGGGCGCTGCGGATCGCCGACAGCTGCGGGGTGGCGCCCGCCGTCGCCCGGTGCGGGGCGATGCTGGTCACCGTGCTGCTGGCGCTGCTGGGCGCCCTGTTGCCGACGGGAGCGGCTGCCCTGCCCGACAGGGCCTGGGCCATGGAACCTCCCGCACCCGATGATCTCCTCACGCCCGCGGGTGCGGGAGCTGACCACAACCGGGCGGCCAGCGGTCACGCCGAGGACCGCGCCGACAGGCGCCCCGTGGGCGGGCGGGCCTGGCCGGTCGAGGGGGCTCACGGGGCGCGGCGGCCGTGGGTGTCCCGCGGCTGGGATCCGCCGCCCGAGCCGTGGGGGGCGGGTCACCGCGGGGTCGACCTCGCGGCCGTCCCGGGTCGGCCGGTGCGTGCGGTGGCGGACGGCCGGGTGTCCTTCGCGGGCCGGGTCGCGGGGCGCGGGGTGGTGTCCATCGAGATCGCGGGGACGGGGCGACCGCCCTTGCGGACGACGTATCAACCGGTACGGCCCTCTGTGCGCAAGGGCGACCGGGTGCGGGCCGGCGAGCGGGTGGGCACCGTCCTGAGCGGCGGGCACTGTCCGCACACCTGCCTGCACTGGGGGCTGCTGCGCGGAGAGCGCTATCTCGACCCGCTCTCCCTCCTGCCCGCCGCCCTCCTCGGCGGCCCCTCCCGGCTGCTGCCGGTCCGCGGAGTGCCGATCCCGGGATCCGACACCGGCCGGTCCGACACCGGTAGGGGAGAGCGGACGGAGAGAGAAGAGCTCACCGCGGAGTCGTGGGCTGCGGCCGGGGGCGGTCCCCGGTCCGGAGGCGGACCGAGCGGATGGCTGGCGGCGTCCGCGCTCGCGCTGGGCGCTGTCTGGGCGCACCGGCGGCTGCGCGGCCCGGCGCGGGTGGCCGGAGCCGTCGGCGACCCCGAGACGGCCGGTGTCCGCGAAGTGGGAGGTCAGCCTTCGGCCGTCAGCCCCGGACGCCGTTCAGCGCCATGGAGACAGCGGCTTCGGCAATCTGCTCAGGATCCTCGGCGGCTCCGAGCTCGATACGGCGCACGCCCGCGTCCACGACGCCCTGGAGCAGCATCGCGGCGAGCCGGGGCTGGTCGTGGCCGAGCTCGCCGAGTGCCTCGACGACCATGGAGATCAGCCCGCCGTGTGCGGCGCGGATCCGCTCGCGGGCCCCCGCGTCCAGCTCCCCGGCGGAGATCGCGACGACGGCGCGGTGGCGGCGGTCCCCCACCAGGGCGAGCTGCCTGCGCACGTACGCCTCGACCTTGCCGTCCGGCGTCGCAGCCGCCCGCATGGCGGACTCGACCTCGGCGGCCCACACCGGGAAGTCGACGGCGCACAGCTCTTCGACGACCGCGGCGCGGGAGCGGAAGTACTCGTAGACGGAAGAGCGCGCGAGGCCGGTGCGCTGGGCGAGGGCGGGGAAGGTCAGGGCTTCCGTACCACCCTCGGACAGCAGCGACCTGGCGGCGTCCAGCAGGGCCGCGCGCTGCATGTTCCGGTGCTCGGCCACAGAGGCCGCTCGAATCCTGGGCACGTCACTAGCTTACGGAGAGGAGGTCGAGAGTTGCACGGCTCCGGGGCGACCGGCTAGGTCAGCGGCCCGCGTCGGCGAGCTTCGCGCGGAGTTGCAGAACCGATTTGGTGTGAATCTGGCTGACCCTGCTCTCGGTGACGCCGAGCACCTGGCCGATCTCGGCGAGGGTGAGACCTTCGTAGTAGTAGAGCGTCACGACGGTCTTCTCGCGCTCGGGCAGGGTGTTGATGGCGCGCGCGAGCAGTCGGCGAAGTTCGCGGTCCTCGGCGACCTCGACGGGGTTGTCGGCGGCGGTGTCCTCCAGGGTGTCCACCAGGCTGAGCCGGTCACCGCCGTCGCCGCCGACGTGCAGCAGCTCTTCCAGCGCTACGACGTTGGCCAGCGACAACTGGCTGAAGACGCCGTGCAGTTCCTCCGTCTCGATGCCCATCTCCTCGGCGACCTCCGCCTCGGAGGGGCTGCGGCGGAGGCGGGCCTCGAGAGTGGCGTAGGCGCGCTCCACCGCGCGGGCCTTCTGCCGTACCGAGCGGGGGATCCAGTCCAGCGCCCGCAGTTCGTCGATCATCGCGCCCCGGATGCGGGTGATGGCGTATGTCTCGAACTTGATGGAGCGGGAGGGGTCGAACTTCTCGATGGCGTCGATGAGTCCGAAGACCCCGGAGGAGACGAAGTCGGCCTGCTCCACGTTGGGCGGCAGCCCGACACTCACCCTGCCCGCGACGTACTTGACCAGCGGCGAGTAGTGCAGGATCAGCTGTTCGCGCAGCCTGCTGTCCGCCGTCGCCTTGTAGGACCGCCAGAGTTCATCCAGCGAGCTGGGCGCAGTCCTGGGCGTGTCGTCGTCGACCACGGTGCGCGCGGCTGCGGCGGCCGCTGCGGCGGTGCGGTCGGGCCCGGAGATGTGCTGAGGCATACGTCGCCTTGAGCCGTTCTGCTGGGTAGTGGTGGTCTGTCGGTGTGCGGAATCGTGCGTCTCGTTGCTAGATGATGTGAGCGTAGCGTGACCGCAACGTCGCAGTGTGCGACGTATTGTTCATTCTCCTCTGCGCTGGCGTGCTTCTTTCCGCGGTGGCTCGCCAGGGCCGGAAGCAGACGCGGTGCGGATGACCGGGCACGGGGCCGGGGCGCGGTGCCCTGCCGGGCCTGTGCCGCCCCGGTGCCGCCCCGGCGAGCGCGCACAGCTCAGCCTTTCACCCGATAGCCCCAGGTCAAGCACCGCCTCATCACCCGATGGAGTGCCCCTTGCGGCGCGGGGTCAACTGCCAGCGGTCGCCCTCGCGTTCGACGAAGCCGAGCGCCCGCAGCTCGTGAAGGCGGGCGAGGGCCTCGCCCGGTGGGACGCCCGCGGAGCATGCGATGCGCGCTGGATCGCTCGCCCCGCGGCCCGGCAGCGCTTCCAGTACTCGCGCCGCTATCGGGCTCAACGCGTCGCGCGGCACGGCGGGTCCGCGCCGTTCAGGGGCCAGTTCGCCCATCATGCCCACCTGCTCGATCACTTCGGCGGCGTCGGTGACCACTGTGGCCTCGCCGCGCAGTAGTTGGTGCACGCCCTGGGAGAGCCCGGAGGTGACCGGGCCCGGCATCCCCATCAGATGCCGGCCAAGCCCGAGGGCACGGCGGGCTGTGACCAGCGCCCCGCTGCGCAGGGCCGCCTCTACCACAACCGTTCCCCGGGTGAGGGCGGCGATCACCCGGTTCCGCAGCACGAACCTGCTGCGGGTCGGATGGTCCCCCGGCGGCAGCTCGGCGACCAGCAACCCCCGCTCGCCCAGCGCGCGGATCAGCTCCTGGTTGCCCGGCGGGTAGCCGACATCGACTCCGCACGCCAGCACACCGACCGTGGGTCCCCGGGCGGCCAGGGCTCCCCTGTGGGCGGCGGCGTCGACGCCGTAGGCGGCGCCGGACACGACCGTCCAGCCCTGTTCGGCGAGCCCCGCGCCCAGCACGGTCGCGCAGTGTGCGCCGTATTCGGTGCAGGCCCGGGCACCGACAACGGCGACCGAACGCAGTGCCCACACCCGCAGCGACGGCGCGCCCCGCACCCACAGCCCGAACGGTCTGGCATGCCCCAAGTCATCGAGCTGGCGCGGCCATTCGGCATCACCCGGACAGACGAAGCGGCCTCCGATCCCGGCAATAGCGGTCAGGTCCCCGTGCGGCCGGGCGCGAGTGGCCCGTAGCCGCAGACCCGCCCACCGTCGCTCCCCGGCGCCGGTGAGCGACGGCCCATTCCCACTCAACGCCTCCACCACCTCGCACGCCCCGTATATGGCGACCCACCGCCCGACGAGTTCATCGCCCGGCTCGGCGATCCGGGTAAGAGCCGCTCGCGCGAGACGCTCGGGCTCGAACTGCCCCGGCTCCGCGGGGGTCGGCCCCAGCTCCGGCGCCGGAGCCTGAGCCGGTACATGTGCCGATGCTGGTGCCCGTGCCGGTTGCGAGGGTCCCGGCGCCTCGGCGGGCTCCCGGTGAACCGGAGCAGCCGTCCGCGTACCTCCGGCCCGAGACTTCCCCTTGCGCTGCGCGGCCGGCGCGGGGCGTCCGGCAGCGCGCCCCCGGGGTTCCGCCACAACGCGTCGGCGCCCGGGAACGCTCCCTTTCTCCGACCCCGCGAGCGGGGCAGCGGGTCGCCCGTGCTCGGCCGTCATGCCGGGATCTCCGGTACCAGGACGCCCCGGCGGATGCCGGTCCTCAGTTCCAGGGCGAAGTTGACGTCATCCCGAGTGGGCCTGGCGTGACCGGCGAGGTCGGCGACCGTCCAGGCAACCCGCAGCACCCGGTCGAGGCCCCGTGCGGTCAGCAGACCGCGTTCCAAATCGTCCTCGGCGTCGGAGAGCGCTCCGGGTAGAGCCGGGTGACGGGTGCGCAAAACGTGGCCCGGGACCTCGCTGTTGGTCTTCCACGGTGTGTCCGCGTAGCGCGCCGCGGCGCGCTCCCTGGCCTCCAGCACCCGGCCGGCCACCACCGCGGTGGACTCCGCCCGGCCGTCCAACGCCGCCAGTTCGGAGCGGGCAAGCGGCTCCACGTTGACGCGGAGGTCCACGCGGTCCAGCAGAGGGCCCGACAACCGCGCCCGATAACGGCGTACCGAGGCGGGCCGACACTCGCACCCACCACCGTCGCTGCCGTGCCGCCCGCACGGACACGGGTTCGCGGCCAGCACGAGCAGAAACCGGGCCGGCATGCGCATCATCCCCGCGGCCCGCGCCACGACGACGTACCCCGACTCCAGCGGTTGCCGCATGGCGTCCAGGACCTGGGCCCCGCACTCCGCGGCTTCGTCCAGAAAAAGCACGCCGTTATGAGCGAGAGAGACGGCACCTGGACGAGGCAGGCCGGAGCCGCCACCGACGAGCGCCGCCATGGTGGCCGAGTGGTGGGGCGCGCAGTACGGCGGCCGGTCGACGAGCGGCTGCCCCGGAGGCAGCGCGCCCGCGACCGAGTGCACAGCCGTCACCTCCAGCGACTCCTTCCGGCTCAGCGGCGGCAAGAGCCCAGGCAGCCGCTCGGCGAGCATTGTCTTCCCCGCGCCGGGTGGCCCCTTGAAATAGATGTGGTGCCGTCCGGCCGCGGCGATCTCCAGGGCACGGCGCGCATGGTGCTGTCCTGCGACATCGGCGAGGTCGACCGGGCGCTCCTCACCCAGCAGTCCGGTCAGACCGGGTGCCGCAGCGGGCAGTCCGGCGAGCCCTGCGTGGACGGTGCCCAGCCGGCCCTCGTCGCCACGGTCGGGCTCCTCGGGCACCGGCCCGTCGGTCAGCACCGCGATGAGCTGGCGCAAGCTGCGTACTCCGAGCACGGAGACATCCGGGACCAGCGCCGCCTCCGCCGCCGTCTGCTCGGGGACGACCACCTGCCGGTACCCCGCGTCGGCGGCTGCCAGGACGGCGGGGAGGACGCCGCGCACCGGCAGCACCCGGCCGTCCAGCCCCAGTTCGCCGATCATCATCACCCCGGCGATCTCCCGCGGGTCGATACGTTCGGCCGCCGCGAGCACCGCGCAGGCGACCGCGATGTCGAAGCCGCTGCCGCCCTTGGGCACCGAGGCCGGGCTGAGACCGACGGTGAGCTTCTTCTGCGGCCAGGGCACCCCCGAGTTCACCACCGCCGCCCGCACCCGGTCCCGGCTCTCCGTCAGGCTCTTGTCGGGCAGTCCGACGAGGGTGAAGGCAGCGACACCCGGCTCCAGATCGGCCTGGACCTCGACCGGGACACCCTCGACCCCGACGAGTGCGACCGCGCACGTGCGGGCGAATCCCATCAGCCGACCCCCCGTACGTGCTGCACCACGGGCGCACCGCGGTCCGGAAGCACGATGCCGACGAGGTCGATCCGCACTCCGCCGGTCGGCGGGCGTCCGTAGCGGGCGAGCCAGCACTCGCTGAGCCAGCGCGCCGCCAGCCGCCGCAGCCGGGCCGTCTTCGCGGGCGGCAGGCTCTCCATGGGGTGCTGGAAGGGGGTGGCCCTGCGTGATTTGACCTCGCAGATCACGACGGCGTCCGCGTCCCGCGCGATGATGTCGATCTCGCCCTCGGCGCAGCGCCAATTCCGTTCGAGGATCGCCATGCCCGCTTCGCGCAGCCGCCGCGCCGCCAGGTCCTCTCCGTACCGCCCGAGCCCGCCCTTCGCGCAGCCCGGGGCCGGCGGCCTTCGCCCTTCCGTATTCCTCGGCCGGGCGCTCCGTCGGCCCGTGCCCCGGTGTCCAGTGCCCCGCGGCTCCGTGCCGGGACGTGTGCTGCTCCGCACTTCGCTGGTACTCATACGGCACCACCTCCGACACCGACTGTGGCGGCACCGGAGGCGGCTCAGGGATCTTGCTCTTTTTCTGTGGAGAACCCGGCGGTTGTGGACAACTCCGCCACCCGACCGGGTGACGGCCCCGGAGAGGGCCCGGGTAAGGCCCACCGATACGGAACCCAGCAGCCGACCCCCGCAAGGAGGGCAGCGGAACGGTTCAGCTCAGCCTTTGAAGCCTTCGGCTCCGCCTTGGCGCCTTCGCTCAGCCCTTGAAGCCCGAGTCCTCCGGGAGATCCAACTCGCTCTTGTTGAGCTCCTCGATATTCACGTCCTTGAACGTGAGCACCCGTACCTGCTTGACGAACCGGGCCGGCCTGTACATGTCCCAGACCCAGGCGTCCGCCATCGACACCTCGAAGAAAACCTCGCCCTGAACCGAGTGGACCTGCATCTCGTAGTCATTGGTGAGATAGAAACGCCGATCGGTCTCGATCACATATTTGAACAGCCCGACGACATCTCTGTACTCCCTGTAGAGCTTGAGCTCCATCTCGGTCTCGTACTTTTCGAGGTCCTCGGCGCTCATGGCATGTTCCCCTTCAGCCGTGCGTCCCCCCATTGTGCGTCACCCCGGGCGGCGTCGGGCCGAAGTTGCGCGGCGCCGCGCGAGCGGCCCGTACGCGGCACCGCCCAGCACCAGAACGGCGCCCACGATCACGGCGGTCAGCGCCAGCGGGAGCGGTCCGTGCTCGGAGGTGCCGCCGGGCATGTCGGCGAACCCGCTCGCCTCAGGCAGCATGCCGAAAGCGCTGGTGGGCCAGGCTATGGCGTCGACGCGGCCGTGGACAGCGGAGCGCGGAACAGCACCGTGGTCCGCGTCCTTCAGGTGCACCCGGGAGTCGAGGGACGCCTGCCTGTTGTCCCCCAGCAGGAAGAGCTTGCCCTCGGGGACATGGGTGGACTCGAAGGGCTCCTGCGCGTCGCGGCCGTGACCGCGCAGATAGGGCTCGTCGACGGGCTTCCCGTTGACGGTGAGCCGTCCGTCCCGGTCGCAGCAGGCCACCTTGTCGCCGCCGACCCCCACGACCCGCTTGACCATGGGCACCGCGCCCCACACCGAGTCCTGGAAGACGACGACGTCGCCGCGCCGCACCTCGTTGCCGTCCACGCGCTCGGCCAGTACCCGGGCGCCGGACTTGACGGTGGGGTCCATGGAGTCGGTGGGCACCGTGTACGGCTGGTAGAGCACGGCGCCCCAGACGAAGCCGCCGAGGAAGAGCACACAGCCGAGGGCCACGGCCACCGAGGACAGCCGGTTGCCCAGCCGGCTGCGGCCCTCGTCGGTACGTTCTGCCATGCTCACTTCCGCACTCCCGGATCTTCGCAGCGGCCTCGCCGGTCCGTACCGGCACAGAGCGCTGACCCTACCGGGCGGTATAGGAAGCCGTCAGCCCTCGGAAGACGCCGAGCTCCGGGACGCCGAACCCGCGCGGGACGCCGACTGCGCAGCGTGAGCGGGGTGCGCCGTGAGGTGCAGCCGCCTGCGCCGCCACAGCACCAGCGGGACGGCGCCCGCGAGCCCGAGCACGCCGGGTGCGGCACTCAGCGCACGCGACTGCACGCCCTGCTGCTCGAAGGACTCCGGCACCGGCAGCGAGCCCCAGCGGTTGATCGGCCAGGCCTTGACGATGGCCCGTCCGACGACCTTGTTCTCCGGGACGAAGCCGTTACCGGGCTGGTTCTGGTGGTAGCGGGAGTCCAGGGAGTCCTGGCGGTGGTCGCCCATCACCCACAGCTTGCCCTTGGGGACCTTCACCGGGCCGAACGGCTTGTCGTCGCAGGGGGTGTTGCCGGGGAAGAGGTACGAGGACTCGTCCAGCCCCGTGCCGTTGACCCGGACCTGGCCGCCCTTCTTGCACTCGACGGTGTCCCCGCCGACCGCGATGACCCGCTTGATCAGGTCCTTCTCGTTGGCGGACGGCATCAGACCGATGAAGCTCAGCGCCGTCTGGATGAAGTTCTCCTCCACGTGCGCCTCGGGGAGCCAGCCGCCCGGATCGTGGAAGACGACGACCTCGCCGCGCTCCGGGGTGGACCCGAACCACGGCGTCAGCTTGTCGACGAGCACCCGGTCGCCGCGCTGGAGCGTGTTCTGCATCGAGTCGGAGGGGATGGAGAACGCCTGTACCAGGAAGGTCTTGATGATCAGGGCGAGGATCAGCGCGATGCCGATGAGCATCGGCAGTTCCTTCCAGAACCCGCGCTGCTTCTTCACCGGCTTCTTCTCACCAGGGTCCTCGGCTCCTCCGTCCGAGTCCGGTACCTCGTGGCCGGGGTTCGGCCCCGAACCCCACGGGCCGTCACCGCCCGCCCCGGAGCTCGCTGCCGTGCCGTCAGTTTCGGCGGTCACCCTGTCACTCTCTCTTTCCACGGCCGGTGGTCCTCCGTCGCCCGTCCTGCCGTCCGTACCAGGACGTTCGTCCTCCGGGTACCCGGAACCGGACCGTGTGCCGACCGCCAAGTCCCCCACATCCACTCCTCACGCTGCGCATTCGCCTGTGCCGCAGTCGGTACAGGCCCACCACTCCCATAACGAGCGGAAGTTCCGCGAAGAACGGGAGTTGCGCCACTCGATTGTCCCGGTCCACGGACGTGGGGGCGGCCACGCCTGCGGGATCGGGCACCGAGCCAAAGGTCTTCGGCTCCTCCAGCCGCCTCCAATGGTCGAACGGCCAGGCGATGACGATCGCTCTGCCAACGATCCGGTCCTCCCCGATCGTTCCCCGGTCCGGTTCCTTCAGGTGGTAGCGGGAGTCGGCGGAGTCGGCCCGGTGATCACCCATCACGAACACGCGTCCCACGGGAACGGTCACCTTGAACGTGATCCGCGAGGGTTTGTTGCCCGGATGGAGATACGGCTCGTTCAGCGGCGTGCCGTTGACCGTGACGCGACCTTGTTTGTCGCAGCAGCGCACGGTGTCACCGCCGACCGCGACGACCCGCTTGATCAGGTCCTGCTCGTCGTCCGAGGGCAGCAGTCCGATGAACGTCAGGAACTCTTTGCCCTGCTTGATCCCGGCCGGCTCGTCTTTTGTGTCCTTCTTCTCGTTCTCCAGCCAGCCGCCCGGGTCCTCGAATACGACCACGTCCCCACGCTGCGGCTTGGAGCCGAACCAGGGGGTGAGCTTGTCCACCAGCACCCGGTCGCCGATCCGGATGGTCTGCTCCATCGAACCTGACGGGATCACGAACGCCTGCACGAGAAAGGTCTTCAGCACCCACGCGATCAGCAGGGCGACGCCGATGAGTATCGGGATCTCCTTGGTCGCGGAGAGCCTGCGGCGACGCTTGATCCGCTTGGCTGCACGCCTGCGGTCCGCCCGCCCCTGTCCAGGGCGGCGCAGCGGCGCCTCCTCCGCCGCGGCGTCAGCGGCCTCGGCCGCCGCAGCTTCCGCAGCTCCCGCAGCCGGAGGGCCCGGCACATCCGGACCGCCAGGAGGCGCGGAGGGCACACCGGTCCCGGGAGGCACATCGTGGTGCGGGTAAGCGGACGGCTGCTGAGGTGCGGGAGGCTGCGGATACGCGGAGGGTTGCGGCTGCGCGGGGGGTTGCGGATACGCGGAAGGTTGCGCGTGTGCAAGGGGCTGCTGGGGTGCCGGAGGCTGCGGGTAGTTGTGCCAGTGCGGCTCCGAATAGTCGTACGGCTCCGCATACGGGTACGACGCCCCGTAGGAACCCGCCTCGGCGCCGGGGTCGTGGCTGTACGCGCCCTCGCCGGGAGCCCCATACCCGGGGTCGCCCGGAGCTCCGTATCCGTATCCGTATCCGTCCCCCGAATCCCCGTACCCGAAGTTCCCTGAGGAGTGCCCGGGGTCAGCCATGGCCGCCGCCCGCGCCCGCGGGGACCGTTCCGATGCGGCCCAGTGGCCAGCCGATCCAGTCGGCGCGCCCGATCACCCGCTCCACGGGAACGGTGCCGCCGCCGGGGTCGCCCAGGTGGTCGCGGGAGTCGCTGGACCGGGAACGGTAGTCACCCATCACCCACAGACGTCCCTCCGGAACCCGGATGTCGAAGGGCACGGCGGAGGGGGCGTTGCCGGGGTGCAGATAGTCCTCGTCCACGGGCCGGCCGTTCACTTCGATCCTCCCCCGCCTGTCGCAGCAGCGCACCCGGTCGCCGCCGACTCCGATCACGCGCTTCACATAGTCGGTCTCGGAAGGCCGCACCAGCCCGGTCGCCGCGCCGGCCTTGTGCAGTGCGGTCGTCACCGGGTTCGCGTCGGGATCGGCTTCCCCCGAGAAGGAGTCGGTGCCGTCGAAGACCACGACGTCCCCACGCCGCGGACCGTCATCGAAACGGTAGGCCAGCTTGTTCACCAGCACCCGGTCCCCGACGCGCAGGGTCGGATCCATCGAGGAACTCGGGATCAGAAAAGGCTGCACGATGAACGCGCTCGTCAGCAAGAGCACCGCCAGTACGGACCCCACGGACAGGCCCAGACGCACGGAGCGCGACCTGCTCCTCCTTCCCTGATCGGGAACGGAAGAACGGTCGCGCTCCGGTTCGTCGTGCTGTTCCTCGGTCTCCATCGAGCGGAAGCCTAACCGGCCCGCCTGACGCCGAGGACGCGCGCTCAGCTCTCGCGCTTCTCCTTGATCTTCGCGGCCTTGCCGCGCAGCTCGCGCAGGTAGTACAGCTTGGCGCGGCGGACGTCACCGCGGGTCACGACCTCGATCTTCTCGACGATCGGGGTGTGCACCGGGAAGGTGCGCTCGACGCCGACGCTGAAGCTGACCTTGCGGACCGTGAAGGTCTCGCGGACACCCGAGCCCTGGCGGCGGATGCAGACGCCCTTGAACTGCTGGACACGGGAGCGGTTGCCCTCGATGACGCGCACGTGCACGTTGACCGTGTCACCGGGGCGGAAGGCCGGTACGTCCTTGCGCACGGAGGCGGAGTCGACGCTGTCGAGAAGGTGGGACATGTCCGTCTGCTTTCCTCGCTGATGCCACAGGTCATCAACGGAATCGTGGTAGTGATCCAGGAGCCGCCACTCTCGGCGGGCGTCGGTCCCCCTGTGGCAGGGTCGCGCGCCGGAGGTGAGGCAGCGGCCCATTCTTCCACGGGGTCCCCGCCCGGCCCAAATCGGCCGCCTGTTCCTCGCAGGCCACGCCGGACTGCGGCCCCGGACACGCGCCTAGTCCTGCTCCCCGTCTCCCGGGTGCCAGTGCCCGTCGGTGCCCTGGCGCCAGCCCAGCGCCTCCAGGGCGGCGCGGTCGTGCTTGTCGAGGGCGTCCGGGTCACAGCGTTCGATCAGGTCGGGCCGGTTGGCCACCGTCCGGGCGAACGCCTGGTCGCGGCGCCAGCGGGCGATCCTGCCGTGGTGACCGCTCAGCAGCACTTCCGGGATGCCCCGGCCGCGCCACTCGGGCGGCTTGGTGTAGACGGGCCCCTCCAGCAGGTTCGCCATGCTGCCGGGCGCGAACGAGTCGTCCTGGTGGGAGGCGGCGTTGCCGAGTACACCGGGCAGCAGCCGGGCGACGGCCTCCACCATGACGAGGACGGGCGCCTCGCCCCCGGCGAGCACGTAGTCGCCGATGGAGACCTCGCGTACGTCGAGCCGGTCCGCGTACTCCTCGATGACGCGGCGGTCGATGCCCTCGTAGCGGGCCGGAGTGAACACCAGCCACGGCTTCTCCGCCAGCTCGACGGCCAGCTCCTGGGTGAAGGGCCGGCCGCTGGGCGTGGGGACGACGAGCACGGGCCGGCCCTGACCGGGTTCGCCGGAAGCCAGGACCTCGTCCAGCGCCTCGCCCCAGGGCTCGGGCTTCATGACCATGCCGGGACCGCCGCCGTAGGGGGTGTCGTCGACGGTGTGGTGCCGGTCGTACGTCCAGTTCCGGAGGTCGTGGACGCGGACGTCGAGTACGCCGCGCGCGCGGGCCTTGCCGACCAGCGAGACGTTCAGCGGCTCCAGGTACTCGGGAAAGATCGTGACGACGTCGAGCCTCACCGCGAGCTCCCCTGACCGGGGCCTTCGTCCCCGTCAGCCCCGCCGGACCCCTCAGCCCCGCCGGACCCCTCGGTCTCCCTCGTATCCCCGAGGTCCCCGGTCTCCTCGCCGAGCAGCCCGGGTGGCGGGTCGATGACGGCCCGCTGAGCCGTCAGATCGATCTCCGGGACGATCTCGTGGACGAACGGGATCAGCACCTCACCGCCGTCCTCGCGCCGTACGACGAGCAGGTCCTGCGCCGGCAGGTGGGCGACGCTCTCGATCCGGCCGACGACCGTGCCGTCGCCCGTGACGACCTCGAGGTCCTCCAGCTGGTGGTCGTAGAACTCCTCCGGGTCCTCGGGTCGCTCGTCCGGGTCGACCTCGGCGATGAGCAGGGTGTTGCGCAGGGCCTCGGCGGCGGTGCGGTCGTGGACGCCCTCGAAGCGCAACAGCAGCCGCCCGCTGTGCACCCGGCCGGAAGCGATGGTGAGCGGCCCGGCGGTGGCCGGGTCGGTGGCCAGCACGGCGCCGGGGGCGAGCCGCAGTTCGGGCTCGTCGGTCCTGACCTCGACCGTGACCTCGCCCTTGATGCCGTGGGCGCGGCCGATCCGCGCGACGACTAGCTGCACTGTGCTTCTCCGTGCTCGGTTCCGTGCTCGGTGGATGTCGGTGATGTCGGTCGGGTGCGGGCGCGACAACGGGCCGGGGACGGCTTGACTACCGTCCCCGGCCCGTGCCGGTGCTGCATGCTGCGCTTCAGCGGACCTGGTCCACGTCGACGAGGTCGACGCGGACGCCCCGGCCGCCGAGCGCTCCCACGACGGTGCGCAGCGCACGCGCGGTGCGGCCGTTACGGCCGATCACCTTGCCGAGGTCGTCGGGGTGCACCCGGACCTCGAGCACGCGCCCGCGACGGAGGTTGCGGGAAGCGATCTGCACCTCGTCGGGGTGGTCGACGATGCCCTTCACGAGGTGCTCGAGGGCCTCCTCGAGCATCCTCAGGCCTCGGTCGACTCGGTGGCGGCCGAAGCGTCGGCCTCGTCCGCCTTCTTGTCGGCCTTGTCAGCCTTCTTGGCCTTGGGGGTGATGGCCTCACCCTTCGGCTCGTCGGCGGACTCCTTGGCGGCGGCCTCGAAGAGGGCGCGCTTGTCGGCCTTCGGCTCGGCGACCTTCATGGGCTCCGGGGCGGGCAGACCCTTGAACTTCTGCCAGTCGCCGGTGACCTTGAGGATGGCCTCGACCGGCTCGGTCGGCTGGGCGCCGACGCTGAGCCAGTACTGCACACGCTCCGAGTCGACCTCGATGCGCGAGGGGTTCTGCACCGGGTGGTAGAGACCGATCTCCTCGATGGCCCGGCCGTCACGGCGGGTGCGGGAGTCGGCGACGATGATGCGGTAGTGAGGCGAACGGATCTTGCCCAGACGCTTCAGCTTGATCTTGACTGCCACTGGTGTGGTGTCTCCTGGTCTTGACGTGGGTGGACACGGCGGACTTGCCACGTGGGGTTGTAGCGCCGGGTGTCCGATGGACGCGTCAGCCGGAGGAGAGAGGGGTCCTTTGCGGCTGCCGAGTTCAGCCGACCATGATGCCACACCGCACGGGCCCGACCGAAACCGCCCCGGCCCTGGCCACGGGCCGCCGGCCCCATGGGACGCGGCCCCGGGGCGCGCGGTCCCTCGCCACGCACCCCGCACACGCGTCCGCCGACCCGCGGAGGCGTCAGCCGACAGCCATCGGCTCCGCCGCCGCCGGCGCAGCCGCCGACTCGACCGGGATACGGAACTGCTTGCCGCAGGCCCCGCACATGATGGGGGCCTGGGCCAGCACGGAGGGGACGACACGGACGTTGCGCCCGCAGTCGCAGACGGCCTTGACGCGGACACCGCCTCCGGACGACCCGTGCCGTGCGGCGGGGCCGCGGAAGCTGCGGCCGGTGTCGGTCTCGGTGGCCGCGCTGTACGCTTTCAGCGCCCGCTGGAGGCGCTCGACCGTGGGGCGGTACCGCCGTCTGGTCTCGGGCGTGAGCACCACGAGGGAGAAGCCGCTGCTGGGATGCGGCTCCTCGGGGTGATCAAGGCCCAGCTCCTCGGCGATCGCCAGGAAGCGGCGGTTGTGGTAGCGGCCGGCTCGTGAGGTGTCCCGGATGCCGCGGGCCGCGGCGATGCCGTGGACTGCCTCGTGGAGCAGCCGTTCGAACGAGAGCCCGGTTCCGCAAGCGGACGAGGACTCTCCGATGAGTGATTCGGGCGCGGCCAGATCCGGCAGCTCGGGGTGGTGCCGTTGAATGTCGGCCCAGGCGGCTGCCAGCTCGGCGGCGAGAACTGGTGGTGTCGTGCTCACGTCGTTCCCAACGAGCAGAGGTGCCCTGGTGTTCCGACTTACGGGGCATCGCAAATATTTTGCACGTACCGGTCAGTTCTCGGTGATGCGTGGGGAGATGGGTGCGGGTCCGCAGATGTGCGCTCAAGCCGCAACAGCCACCCCAAGCCGGGACGTATCACCTGACGCGCACCCGCTCCCCCGCACGCCCTCCCCGACCCTCTCGCCTGCCCCGGCGCCTACCGATGGTACGGACGATTCCTGTGCACCCCTCACCCCGGCGTACGGGCCGTTACGTGCCGTACGTCAGGAGGCGCAGTAGACGTTCTGGGCCGCTGTCTGCTCGGTGGGGCGGTACGGCGCACGGGCGTTGAGGGGCGCACACAGGGGGCGTGGAAGACAACCCGGCGCACCCCCTGGACTCCCGGGAGGATACGCAGTTCCCTGGCATACGGGGCACAGGGCACCACTCGGGGGACCAAACGGGGGCCAACTAGCCGGACGGATCTTCGGATTGGGGCGTTGCGATGACACCCACGCTCGTACACCACCAGCACCGAACCCGCCTTCCCGCAGCCGACAGCGCGGACCGGGTGCGGGATTGGGCCGAGATCCAGGAACGGATGCTGGTTCCGCTCTATGAAGCGGTGTACGAACGGATGGAGACCGGGCCCGGCACACGGGTGCTCGGCCTCGGCTGCGGTACGGGCCTCGCGCTGCTGCTGGCGGCGGGCCGGGGCGCCGGCGTACACGGCACGGACACGGACACGGCCCGCCTCGAACTCGCCGAACAGCGACTGTTGGGCTCCGGCGGGGCCCAGCCACTCCCCTGGGACGCCCGGCTCACCCACGGCACCGCCATGGAGGCGGTCGCCAACGGCGAGCGGCCCACCCTGGTGACGGCGTTCGGCGCGCTGCCGGGGCGGGACGAGCTCTTACGGCTGCGGGCGACGCTGGGCCGCGGCGTCGCCGTCGTACTGGCCGGCTGGGGCCCGGAGGAGCGGTGCGCGGTGGCGCCCGCGCTCCGGGTGGCGAGCCGGCTGGCCGAACCCGGCCGGGCGGGTGCCGACTGGTGCGGCAGGGACGACCTGGAAGAGCTGGCGGTGCGCGGCGGGCTGCGGCTGGA
Source organism: Streptomyces sp. CA-250714 (assembly GCF_050936705.1). NCBI lineage: Bacteria > Bacillati > Actinomycetota > Actinomycetes > Kitasatosporales > Streptomycetaceae > Streptomyces > Streptomyces sp. CA-250714. The sequence goes on from NZ_JBNJMI010000001.1 coordinate 2,345,576, forward strand.
GGGGTCCGGCCGGGTGGCGTGCCCGTTCGGCTACGCCGACATGCTCAGCGCCGTACGCGGACTGCTGTCGACCGGCCTGTACGACAGTGCGGTCCGTGCGACCGACCAGGACCAGGTGCTCAAGGAACTCGTGGAGGCGCTCCACCCCCATCTGCGCGCCGACGGCACGGTGTGGATGCCGAACCTGTTCCGCTACGTCGTCGCGCGTACCTGAGGCGGCCGGTCAGCCCAGACCCGGCCACTCCTCGACGGTCAGCGCGAAGCGCTCGTGGTCGCGCCAGGCGTCGTTGATGTAGAGCATCCGGGGGGAGAAGCCCTCGTGCCGGAAGCCGAGCCGCTTGGCCATCGCCAGGGAGCGCTCGTTCTCCGGCTGGACGTTGATCTCCAGCCGGTGCAGGCCGAGTCCGTCGGGACCCGGCTGGAAGCAGCGGTCGACGACCAGCCGCAGCCCCTCGGTCATCCGTCCGGTGCCGGCGTAGGGGACGTAACTGTCGTAACCCAGCGAGCCGTTGCGGAAGCGGGCCCGGACGATGTTGGCCACGTTCACCCGCCCGACCAGTCCCTCGTCCTCGCGGTCGAAGATGAGGAAGGTGCGCAGCGCGGGCCCTTGGCGGCGGAGCAGATCGGGCAGGCCGTCCGGCTCGACAGGGTTCCACGGGCGGAGATGATCTGCCGAGCGGACGACCGCCTCGCTGTAGAGCTGCTCGTCAGCGGGCTGCGGAGGGCGGATGTATACGCGCATGGACGACATCATCCGCCTTTGCCGCGGCACGCTCACTTCGGGGGCAGGATGTCCTTGAACTCCTGGGGGAGTTCGAAGTCGCCCGGGTCCTGACCTGGGCCCGGGATGCCGAGGGAGCCCCCCTGGGCCCGGCGTGCCGCCGCGGCCTCCTCCTCCTGCTTGCGCTTCATCGGGTTGCCCGACTGGCGCTTGCCCTTGGCCTTCTTCTGCTTGCCCTTCTTCTTGCCCCCGCCCCCACCGGGCAGCCCCGGCATGCCGGGCATCCCGGGCATGCCGCCGCCCTGGGCCATCCGGGACATCATCTTGCGGGCCTCGAAGAAGCGCTCCACCAGGTTCTTCACCGCGCTGACGTCCACCCCGGAACCGCGGGCGATACGGGCCCGCCGCGAGCCGTTGATGATCGTCGGCTCGGCGCGCTCCGCCGGGGTCATGGACTTGATGATGGCGGCGGTGCGGTCGACCTCGCGCTCGTCCAGGTTGTTGATCTGGTCCTTCATCTGGCCCATGCCCGGCATCATGCCGAGCAGCTTGGAGAGCGAGCCCATCTTGCGGACCTGCTCCATCTGGGCCAGGAAGTCGTCGAGCGTGAACTCCTTGGGCCCCTTCGCCAGCTTGGCGGCCATCTTCTCGGCCTCTTGCTGGCTGAAGGTCTGCTCCGCCTTCTCGATCAGCGTGAGCATGTCGCCCATCCCGAGGATGCGCGAGGCCATCCGGTCGGGGTGGAAGGCGTCGAAGTCGTCCAGCTTCTCGCCGTTGGAGGCGAACATGATCTGCTTGCCGGTGACCTGCGCGACCGAGAGGGCCGCACCACCGCGCGCGTCGCCGTCGAGCTTGGAGAGCACGACACCGTCGAAGCCGACGCCCTCCTGGAAGGCCTCCGCAGTGGTGACCGCGTCCTGGCCGATCATGGCGTCGACGACGAAGAGGACCTCGTCCGGGCTGACCGCGTCGCGGATGTCGGCGGCCTGCTGCATCAGCTCCTGGTCGATGCCGAGGCGGCCCGCGGTGTCGACGATGACCACGTCGTGCTGCTTGTCGCGCGCGTAGCTGATCGAGTCCTTGGCGACCTTGACCGGGTCTCCGACCCCGTTGCCCGGCTCCGGCGCGAAGACGGCCACGCCCGCGCGCTCGGCGACCACCGACAGCTGGTTGACCGCGTTCGGACGCTGGAGGTCGGCCGCGACGAGCATCGGGGTGTGCCCCTGCTGCTGGAGCCAGCGGCCCAGCTTGCCCGCCAGGGTCGTCTTACCCGCGCCCTGGAGACCGGCGAGCATGATGACGGTCGGCGGGTTCTTGGCGAACCTCAGACGCCGCGTCTCGCCGCCGAGGATGCCGATCAGTTCCTCGTTGACGATCTTGATGACCTGCTGGGCCGGATTCAGCGCCTGGGAGACCTCGGCCCCCAGAGCGCGCTCCTTGACCTGCTTGATGAAGGCGCGCACCACGGTGAGCGCGACGTCCGCCTCGAGCAGGGCGATACGGATCTCGCGCGCGGTGGCGTCGATGTCCGCCTCGCTGAGGCGCCCTTTGCCCCGGAGGTTCTTGAACGTCGCACTCAGGCGGTCGGAAAGGGTATCGAACACAGCGCTCGTCGGTCCTCGGGTCGGTGGCGGAGTCAATCTCTGCCAAGGGTAGCCGCCTCGCGGGCGGGGCTTCCCCGCCCGTCCGGATCGCAGTAGCCCCAGGGGCTAGCGCAGCTCGGCCTCGAGCCGCTGGGCGAGCCTGGCCGCCGCCACGTCCGAGAGGGGCGCTCCGGCGGCGTCCGTCACATAGAAGGCGTCGACGGCGTTCGCGCCGAGGGTGCTCACATGGGCGCTGCTGACGCGTACCCCTGCCTCCTCCAGGGCCCGGCCGATGCGGTGCAGCAGACCGGGGGCGTCCTGGGCGCGTACCTCGATGACGGTGGCCGCCGCGGAGTCGCCGGGGGCGACGGTGGCGCGCGGCGGCGGTGGCTGGACCCCGGTACGGCGCGGCCGGTAGGCGGCCTCGCGCTCGGCCAGCCGGGCGGTGAGGCCCAGTGAGCCGTCGAGGGCGCGTACGACGTCCTCCCGCAGCCGCGCCGCCTGCGGGAGAGAGCCGTACTGTGCGGCCACCCGCCAGGTGAGCAGCAGCACGCGAGGGGTCTCACCGGCCGCGGCGTTGTTTTCCGGCACTGCTGCGACGTTCCCCGGCACTGCCGCGCCGTTTTCCGGCACTGCTGCTGCGACGTCACCCGCCACTGCTGCACCGCTCTGCGTCACTGCTGCGGGCAGTTCCACCAGGCGCAGATCCGCGGCCCGGACAGTCAGCTTGTGCAGGGCCAGCACTCCGGCGACCGCCGGGAGGACACCTGGCTGCTCGGGCAGGGCCACGGAGAGCTCGACGCCGATGGGCTCGGGGCCCTGCTCACCGTCCGGCGCCGTGGCCGTCTCCTGGTGGCCCGCCTTCTGGGTGCGCAGCGCCAGCACGGGGCCGCCCGTGCGCCACGCCTCCATCGCCAGGCGTTCGCCCTCTGCCGTCAGCTCGCCACTGTCGGTCTGCTCAGCCGCGGGCTCACCGGCCAGTACGGCGGCCACCCGGGACACCAGGTCGGCCACCAGCGTCGCGCGCCAGGACGACCAGGCGGCCGGTCCGGTGGCCAGCGCGTCCGCCTCCGTCAGAGCGTGCAGCAGTTCCAGCGTTCCGGGGGAACCCACCGCCTCGGCGACGGCCCTGACGGTGGCCGGGTCGTCCAGGTTCCGCCGCGTCGCCGTCTCGACGAGCAGCAGATGGTGGCGTACGAGGGTGGCCAGTGTCCTGGTGTCTGCGGCGTCGAAGCCGATACGGGCCGCCAGGTCACGGGCGATGGTCTCGCCGGTCACCGAGTGGTCGCCGGGCCAGCCCTTGCCGATGTCGTGCAGCAGCGCACCGGTCAGCAGCAGATCGGGGCGGTGCACCCGCCGGGTGAGCGCGGAGGCCCGTACGGCGGTCTCCACCAGGTGCCGGTCGACGGTGTAGCGGTGCACGGGGTTGCGCTGGGGGCGGCAGCGCACCCGCTCCCAGTCGGGCAGCAGCCGGGCGATCATCCCCGCCGCGTCCAGGGCCTCCCACACCGGGACGGTCGCCTCCCCCGCGCCGAGCAGGGTGACGAACTCCTCCCGCGCCTCGGCGGGCCAGGGCACGGGCAGGTCCGGAGCGGTACGGGACAGCTTGCGTACGGCGGGAAGCGCCAGCGGGAGCCCGGCCTGGGCCGCGGCGGCAGCGGCGCGCAGCGGCAGTACGGGATCGCGGTCCGGGCGGGCGTGCAGCGCCAGCGCCGCCTCCCCCTCGTGCTCGACGACGCCCTCGGCCAGCGGGGTCCGCTCCTGCGCGGGCGCGCCCCCACGTGCGGGAGAGCGCCTGCCGCCCAGCAGCCCGCGCAGCCGGGCGCCGCGGGGTGCGCCGGAGCGGGACCGCAGCACCCGCTCCACCTCGCGCCAGGTCACATCGCTGGCGTAACCGACGGCACCCGCGGCCTCGTAGACGCGGCGCAGCAGGGTGTCGGAGTCCAGCAGACCGAGCGCCTCCGCGACCTGGCCCTGGTCCTGGAGCGCCAGCCGGTCGGTGGCGCGGCCGGTGGTCAGGTGCAGTGCGTCGCGGACATCGAGGAGGGTGTCCCGCGCCTCCTGGAGTCCCTCGCGCGGGGCGTCGGCCAGCCAGGAGGCGGCCACGGCGCGCAGCGCGGTCAGGTCCCGCAGGCCGCCGCGGGCCTCTTTCAAGTCGGGTTCCAGCAGAAACCGCAACTCGCCGTGCCGCCGGGCTCGTTCGGTGGCGTACTCGCGCAATTCGGGGAGGCGGGTGTGGGCCTCGGCACGCCACCGGGCGAGCGCCGCGGTGCGCAGTTCGGCCGTCAGGTTCTGGTCCCCGGCCACATGCCGGGCCTCCAGCAGCCCGAGCTGCACCTTGAGGTCGTCCTGGGCGGCCGCGCGGGCCTCGGCCAGGGTGCGCACGGAGTGGTCGAGGGCAAGCCCGAGGTCCCAGACGGGGTACCAGAGGCGGTCGGCGAGGGCGGCGAGGGCGCCGGCTTCGGTGCTGCCGTCGTGCAGCAGGAGCAGATCGAGATCGCTCCGCGGGGAGAGCTCCCCGTGCCCGTATCCGCCGACGGCCACCAGCGCGGTCCCGGCGGGCGCGTGCGCGGCGAAGAGCCCGGCGAGCCACTGGTCGGTCAGCCGGCTCAGGGCGCGGCGGCGGTCCGGGCCGGACAGCTCGGTGCCCTGCAGCAGCCGCACCCGGGCCGCCGCGTAACCCTCGGCGTGGCTCTCGCCGTCGCGGCCGGGGCCCGGACCGCCCCCCGCGAGCCGGTCCGCGCCCGAGCCGTCCTCCGCGAACGCCCCGGGGCCATCCGCTCCGCGCGCCGCCGCCACTGTCCGGGCCCCCGCCGCGTCCCTCACAGCGCGTCCGGTCCCCGCTCGCCCGTCCGTACCCGGACGGCGGTCTCGACGGGCACCACCCACACCTTTCCGTCACCGATCTTGCCGGTGCGTGCGGCCTTGACGACGATCTCCAGGAGCTGTTCGGCGTCCTCGTCCTCGGCCAGCACCTCGATGCGCACCTTGGGGACGAGGTCGACGGTGTACTCGGCGCCCCGGTAGACCTCGGTGTGGCCGCGCTGCCGCCCGTAGCCGCTGGCCTCGGTGACGGTGAGGCCCTGGACGCCGAAGGCCCGCAGCGCCTCCTTCACCTCGTCGAGCTGGTACGGCTTGATCACCGCGGTGATGAGCTTCATGCGTCCACCTTGCTGTCGTGACGGTCACTGCCGGTCGCGGTCACGCTCTCACCGTGCGCCGCTCCGGGTACGGCCGGCCCGCCCCGGTCGCGCACCGAGGAGCCGCCGACGGCGCTGAAGTCGTACGCCGTCTCCGCGTGGAACGCCTGGTCGACACCGGCCGTCTCGTCGTCCGGGTCGGCGCGGAAGCCGATCGTGGCCTGTACCAGCTTGGCCAGCAGCCAGGAGACCACGAAGGAGAACGCCATCACCGAGAAGGCACCGAGCGCCTGCTTGCCGAACTGGGTCAGACCGCCCACACCGTCCACGGCCAGGAAGCCGACCAGCAGGGTGCCGATGACGCCGCCGACCAGGTGCACGCCGACCACGTCCAGCGAGTCGTCGAAGCCGAGCTTGTACTTGAGGCTGACCGCCCACGAGCAGACCCCGCCCGCGACGACACCGATGAGCAGCGCGCCCATGGCGTTGACCGCGGCACCGGAGGGGGTGATCGCCACCAGTCCGGCAACAGCGCCGGAGGCGGCGCCCAGCGTGGTGAACGCGCCGTGCTTCACCCGCTCGTAGATCAGCCAGCCCAGCATGGCGGCGCCGGTCGCGAGCTGGGTGTTGAGCGCCATGTTGGCGGCGGTGCCGTCGGCGGCGAGCGCCGAGCCGGCGTTGAAGCCGAACCAGCCGAACCACAGCAGCGCGGCGCCGAGCATGACCAGCGGCAGGCTGTGCGGCCGCATGGGCTCCTTCTTGAAGCCGATGCGCTTGCCGACGACGAGGACGGCGGCCAGTGCGCCGATACCCGCGTTGATGTGGACGGCGGTACCGCCCGCGAAGTCGATGACCTCCAGCTCGAAGAGCCAGCCGCCCTCGGCCCACACCCAGTGCGCGACGGGGAAGTAGACGACGGTCACCCACAGCGTGAGGAACACGGCCCAGGCGCTGAACTTCACACGGTCGGCCAGGGCGCCGCTCATCAGCGCGGGCGTGATGATCGCGAACATCATCTGGAAGAGGATGAACGCGAAGACCGGGATGCCGCCCTTCTCGGTGAGGGATTCGGGCGAGATGCCCTTGAGGCCGATGAAGTCCAGGTTTCCGATGACCCCACCGGTGTCAGGGCCAAACGCCAGGGAGTACCCGTAGAGCACCCACAGGACGCTGACGATCGCCAGCGAGATGAAGGACATCATCAGCATGTTCAGGGCGCTTTTCACCCGGACCATGCCGCCGTAGAAGAAGGCGAGGCCAGGCGTCATCACCATCACGAGAAACGCGCTGACCAAGACAAAAGTGGTATCCGCGCCGTTCAATGTGGACGTCTCCTCGGGGTTCGCGACCCGGCGGGCCGGTGGGGGCGTCTCCCAGCCGAAAGGCTGGGGAGGGGGGCGGGTTGTCTGCCAGGTTTCCGAAGCCCGGTTTCCGCCGTCGCCCCTCGGTGTTTCAAGGCCGTGAAAACCGGCCCGCCGGTGTTACGAGGAGATGAAGCGCGACCTTCCACGCGGGAACGCGCGTACGCTGCGCCGCTTACGGACACCCGCAACAGGCACGCTTACGGACACCCCAACGGGCACCCGGCCAAGGGCGCCGGCCGGCGGGGTCCGGCGTCGTCGCGGCGCCGGAACACGCCAGGACTGGGCTCAGCCCGCCGCGACCTCGCTGTCGGCCAGCTCAACCCGGAGCCGCTCGCTCAGGTGCACCACGTCCGCGAGCTCGCCGAATTCGCGGACCGCTCCGGCCGTGGTACGCCGCAGCCGGTTGTTGACCCGCTCCGAGCGCAGCCGCTTGGCGACGCCCAGGGCCTCGCTCGCCCGCGCCACGCACCCCTCGGGCTCCCGTTGGAGCAGGTGCACGCTGGCCATGCCGATCAGGTTGAGCGCGTAGGAGCGCTGATGGCCGCCGCCCTCGGCCTCGCGGGCCTCCTTGGCGAACAGTTCGACGGCGCGCTCCATCGCGGGCCGCGCCAATGAGGCGTAGGTCGGGCTGCGGCCGGAGGAGTAGGCCAGGTCGCGGTAGGAGTGCGCGTTCTCGGCGCACAATTCGGCCTCGGAGAAGAACTGGATCCAGTCGGGGTCCGCGTCCGAGCGGTCGATGTCGGCGAACGTTTCCTCCGCCATCCGCACCGCACGCTTGCATTTGCCGGGCTGCCCCATGTTGGCGTAGGCGCGGGCCTCCATGGCGTAGAGCATGGCCTGGGTGCGGGGCGTGGCGCCCTCCCTGCTGCCGTACTGCGCGAGATGGACGAGCTCCAGCGCGTCCTCGGGCCGCCCGAGGTGGATCATCTGGCGGCCCATCTTGCTGAGCACGTACGAACCGAGGGGCCGGTCGCCCGCCTCCTTGGCGGCGTGCAGCGCCAGCACGAAGTACTTCTGCGCGGTGGGCTGGAGGCCGATGTCGTAGCTCATCCAGCCCGCCAGCTCGGACAGCTCGGCGGTGACGCGGAAGAGACGGCGGCGGACGGGCTCGGGGTGCCGCTCCTGCAACAGGTCGGTGACCTCGTGGAGCTGTCCGACGATGGCCTTACGGCGCAGCCCTCCCCCGCACTGCGCGTCCCAGGTGCGGAACATCTCCGTCGTCCGCTCCAGCAGCTCCAGCTCCGGCGCGGACAGCCGCGGCCCGCGGCGCAGCCCGCCACCCCCGCTCCCGAAGCTCTCGTCACCGGCGGCCTGCCGCGGCGCTGACCCATACCCGGCACCGGCCACGGTCCCGCCGCGCAGCGCTTCACGGGGCGCCGGGACTGTGGGGTCGGCCGGGGAGACCGGCTGCTCGCCTGGCAGCGCTGCCTCGGTGCCGGTGCCCGGGACCAGCCAGCGCTGCATGGGCTCGATCAGCGCGGGGCCCGCGGACACGCTCAGTGACGTGCCCAGAAAGCCCCGGCGGCCGAGCATCAGGTCGCTGCGCGTGAAGTCGCTGATCATCGCCACGGTCTGCGGACCGGCCCAGGGGAGGTCCACGCCGGAGGCCGCAGGGGACTGCCGGGCGGGGCGCAGCCCGAGGTCCTCGACCGCGACGACGCAGCCGAAGCGCTCGGAGAAAAGTTCGGAGAGGATCCGGGGGATGGGCTCGCGGGGCTGTTCGCCGTCCAGCCAGCGGCGTACCCGGGAGGTGTCGGTACTGATGTGGTGAGCGCCCAGTTGCCGTGCCCGGCGGTTCACCTGGCGGGCAAGTTCGCCCTTGGACCAGCCACTGCGCATGAACCACGAGCCCAGCCGCTCGTTCGGGCTCTTGCTCGCCTGGCCTCGCTCAGCCACTGGTAACGCCCCCATCCCGGCTCGGCGACGCGTTCAGGGGCCAGGTGGGTCCGCGCTCCCCCGCGCGCCCGCCGCACCCTCGACCCCGCCATGCCTCCGGCATAGTCCGCCGCCACGCTCTGTCCACTGTGTGTACCGAAAGTAATCCTACGATCACGACCGAGGCGAGCGTAATTGCAGAATCGCCACCATTCGCCACCCCTTCGGATGAACCCCGGAGCGCCCGGACGCGCTTGACTTGACACCTGGGAAACAACCCCACGGAGAGGCATCCCCCGCCCCTGCCCTTCCCGTCCTCGCCCAGGAGTCCGATCGTTACTGTGTGCAACATCGTCGTAACCATAAGCATTCGGGACCCGTTGGAGTGAGCATGGGCTTCACGATCGGCGCCATCAGCGGTCTCAGCGGCATCCGCGAGATCCGCGAGCTGCGGCCCGGAGCACGAAGGCGCGAACGCGCCCAGGTGTGCACCACCGTCGCTGAGTACACGAGCCTGTGGGGCTGGGACGTGGTCCCCGGTGCCCGCGCCACCCGCTCCGGCGGCCGCGTCGGCTGCTCCTGCGGCGCGAGTGCCTGCCCCTCCCCCGGCGACCATCCGCTCGACGCCTCACTCGAAGTGCCGGCGGGCGCCACCCTGGACGAGGCGTCCCGCGCCTGGGCCGCGGTCCCCGGCGCCGCCATGCTGCTGCCGACGGGCCGCGCCTTCGACGTGATCGAGGTCTCCGAGAGCGCCGGTCAGTGCGCACTGGTGCGGCTGGAGCGCATGGGGGTGCCGCTGGGGCCTGTCGCGGCGACCCCGCACGGCAGGGCCTGGTTCCTGGTCGCCCCCGGTGCGGCCGCCGAACTTCCGGAGCTGCTCTACCGGATGGGCTGGGACGACGCCGACCTCGATCTGCGCGGCCGCGGTGAGGGCGAGCACATCACGGCGCCCCCCTCGGACCTGGCCGGTCTCGGCCCCGTGCGCTGGCTGCGCCCCCCGACCCTGGAGGGAGCGGGCCGCCCCCCGCAGGCCAGGCTGCTGCTGGGCACCTTGGCGTATGTGTGCCACCGGTCAGCCGTTGTGCGGCCGCGCACGGCGGGCGGGGGCGCCGCTGTGCGGTAGCCCGCGGCTGCGCGGGGTGTGGGGGCGGGGCCCCCACACCCGTTGCCGCGGCGGTGACAGCGTGGGGCCTCAGCTCTCCTGGACCAGGGCATCCACGAACGCTTCCGGCTCGAACGGCGCCAGATCGTCCGCGCCCTCGCCCAGGCCGACAAGCTTGACCGGAACGCCCAGTTCGCGCTGCACGGCGACGACGATGCCGCCCTTGGCCGTGCCGTCCAGCTTGGTCAGCACGATGCCGGTGATGTCCACGACCTCGGCGAACACCCGGGCCTGCACCAGCCCGTTCTGCCCCGTCGTGGCGTCCAGCACCAGCAGCACCTCGTCCACCGGGCCCTGCTTCTCCACGACGCGCTTGACCTTGCCCAGCTCGTCCATGAGTCCGGTCTTGGTGTGCAGCCGGCCCGCCGTGTCGATCAGCACCACGTCGGCACTGGCCTCGGTGCCCTGCTTGACCGCGTCGAACGCGACCGAGGCGGGGTCGCCGCCCTCCGGGCCGCGCACCGTACGGGCGCCCACGCGCGTGCCCCAGGTCTCCAGCTGATCGGCGGCGGCGGCGCGGAAGGTGTCGGCCGCACCGAGCACCACCGACTTGCCGTCCGCCACCAGCACCCGGGCGAGCTTTCCGGTGGTGGTGGTCTTGCCGGTGCCGTTGACGCCGACGACGAGCACCACGCCGGGCCGGTCCACGGCGCCCTTGGTGTCGGTGTGCACCGTGCGGTCCAGATCGGTACCGACCAGCTTGAGCAGCTCTTCGCGCAGCAGACCGCGCAGCTCCTCGGGGGTGCGGGTGCCGAGCACCTTGACGCGCTCCCGCAACTGCTCGACCAGCTCCTGGGTGGGGCCGACGCCGACGTCGGCGGTCAGCAGGGTGTCCTCGACCTCCTCCCAGGTCTCCTCGTCCAGGTGTTCCCGGGACAGCAGGGTCAGCAGGCCCTTGCCGAGGGAGTTCTGGGAGCGGGAGAGCCGGTCGCGCAGCCGCACCAGGCGGCCCGCGGTCGGTGCCGGGGTCTCCACCTCGGGCGGAGCCGTGGCAGCCGCCGCGGTGGCGGGCGCCTCCGCCTCCTCGGCCTCGGGAAGGCCGACCTCCTCGATGGTGCGGCGGGCGCCTTCGGGCGGGGCCTCCGCCTCCTCTCCGACCTTCGGTTCGGCGGTACGGGTGGGGGCTTCGGTAGTGCTCTCGGGGGTTTCGGGCCTGGTCTCGGCAGCCTTCTTCCTGCGGCCGCTGACCACCAGCCCGCTGATCGCGACGAGCGCGATCACAGCGATGACTACTACAAGGATGACGATTTCCATAGCGGCTCCAGTATCGACCACCGTCAACGCTTCGCGGCCATTCCCTCTTCGCGCGCGCTCCACTACGGTCCAGCACCCGCAGATGCCGTCTTCCGGTGGGGGTCCCCGTGACCGTGACGACAAGTGTCCGCTTCAACCTCGTCCAGCCCGAACAGCCGCCGGGCGCCGGGGATTCGGCCGAGCGCCCCGTGGACCGCTACCGGGCCGCGCTGGAGATGGCGGGGTACGCCGACGAGCACGGTGTGACCTCGCTCATCGTCGAGGAGCACCACGGCTCCCCCGACGGCTGGCTGCCCGCGCCGCTCGCCCTCGCCGGCGCCCTTCTGGGGCGTACGCGCAGCACGCTGGTGACGGCTTGCGCGGTCCTGGCGCCGCTGTACGACCCGCTGCGGCTGGCCGAGGACATCGCCGTGCTCGACCTGGTCAGTGGCGGCCGGCTGGTCACGGTGGCGGGGATCGGCTACCGCCCGGAGGAGTACGCGGCCCTGGGGCTGGACTTCGCCAAACGCGGCGCCCTGCAGGACGAGGTGCTGGAGACCCTGCTGGCCGCGTGGAGAGGCGAGCCGTTCAGCTACCGGGGCCGCACGGTGCGCGTCACCCCGCGCCCGTACAGCAGCCCGCATCCGCCGCTGTTCGTCGGCGGCAGCTCGCGTCCCGCCGCGCGCCGCGCCGCACGGCTGGGGCTGCCGCTCTTCCTCCCCGCGCATCTGCCGGAACTGGCGCGCTACTACGAGGAGCGCTGCGCGGCGGCGGGCAGCACCCCGCTGTGCCTGATGCCGCCGGCGGAACTGCCTGCCGTACATCTGACCGACGACCCGGACCGGGCGTGGGCCGAGCTGGGTGAGCACTTCCTGTACGAGGCACGGCAGTACGCCTCCTGGCAGACGTCGGATGTGCACTCGGTGATGCGGGCGGAGGCCTCCACGGTTGCGGAACTGCGCGCGGAGGGCGTCTACCGCTTCGTCACCCCGGACGAGTGCCTGGCGATGGTGGCCCGGCAGCCCGAGGGGGCACGGCAGATACTGCTGCACCCGCTGTGCGGAGGGATGCCGGTGGAGGAGGGCCGGCGCTCGCTGCGGCTGCTGGCTGAAGAAGTCATCCCGCGGCTGAAGGAGATCGAGGACTGAGCGCCCCGCCCGGGCGGCTGTACGCGGAAAGCCCGCTGCCCCGGCTTCCTGGCGAGGGAGCCGGGGCAGCGCCGTACGAGGAGTGGGCGGCGGGGGGGGGCTAGCCCATCTCCTCCAACGCCTTGCCCTTCGGCTCCGGCACCCACTTGAGGATGAACGGAATCGAGAGCAGGGCGAAGAACGTGTACCCGACATACGTCGCGGACAGGTTCCACTCCGACAGGCTCGGGAAGCTGGCCGTGATGGCCCAGTTGGCGACCCACTGTGCGGAGGCGGCGACACCGAGCGCGGCGGCGCGGATCTTGCTCGGGAAGATCTCGCCGAGCAGCACCCAGACGACCACACCCCAGGAGAGGGCGAAGAACAGCGTGAAGGTGTGCGCCCCGACCAGCGCGACGACACCCTGGGTGTCCGGCAGCGAGACCTTGTCGCCGGAGCCGGTCTTGGCCGAGAACGCCCAGGCGACCATGGCCAGCGAGAGGGTCATACCGACCGAGCCGATCAGCGCCAGCGGCTTCCGGCCGATCCGGTCGACGAAGATCATGGCGATGACGGTGCCGATGATGTTCACGATCGAGGTCGTGAAGGAGTAGAAGAACGAGCTCTCGGGGTTGATGCCGACCGACTGCCACAGCGTCGAGGAGTAGTAGAAGACGACGTTGATGCCGACGAGCTGCTGGAAGACGGACAGGCCGATGCCGACCCAGACGATGGGCAGCAGGCCGAAGCGCCCGCCGAGCAGGTCCCGGAAGGTGGACTTGTGCTCGCTGCGCATGGCCGTCTCGATCTCGCCGATGCGCGCGTCGAGGCGCTCGTGCTCACCCTCGACACCGGCCAGCACCTCACGGGCCTTGTCCTGGCGGCCGACCGAGATCAGGAAGCGCGGGGACTCGGGGATGACGAAGGAGAGCAGCAAGTAACCGACCGCGGGGATCACCATGATGCCGAGCATCCACTGCCAGGCTTCAAGACCGGCGAGGGTGCCGCGCTGGTCGCCGTCGGCGAGGTTGAGGATGGCCCAGTTGACCAGCTGCGAGACGGCGATGCCGAGGACGATCGCGCCCTGCTGGAAGGAGGCGAGCCTGCCCCGGTAGGCGGGCGGCGAGACCTCGGCGATATAGGCCGGGCCGATGACGGAGGCCATACCGATGGCAATACCGCCCAGCACCCGCCACATCGCCAGGTCCCACAGGGCGAACGGCAGGGCCGAGCCGACGGCGCTGACGATGAAGAGGACGGCGGCCAGCCGCATGACCTGGATCCGGCCTATCCGGTCGGCTATCCGCCCGGCGATGGCGGCACCGATCGCGCTGCCGATCAGGGCGGCGGCGATGACCTGCGCCAGCATGGCGGAACCGACGTCGAAGCGGCCGCGGATCGCCTCCACCGCTCCGTTGATCACTGAGCTGTCGTAGCCGAAGAGAAAGCCGCCCATGGCGGCTGCGGCGGTGATGAAGACGACACGGCCGAGCGGGGCGGTGTGCGCTCCGGTTCCTGGCCGCGGCTGCGGCGTCTGCGGCGCGTCCTGCGCTGTGCTGGTCACGATCTTCTCCTGAGGTACCCCGGCGACAGTGCCGGGTGGGGACACCACCGTCTAAAGGTCGAAGACAGGCCTGCACGGGGGAAGCGCGCTGGCCTCAGACGTAACGGCGGCTTCTCAGACTGTAAATCTTCAATTCATGAAGTCAATAGGTCAGGAACTGCGACCCAGAGCACACACTCAACGATCACCGTTCGACTTCTGAAGTGAAGCAGCCGTTTCCGGATCGTTCCCCGGAGCTTCAGGAGAGCCGCTGGCTGATCACCTTGGAGACACCGTCGCCCTGCATCGAGACGCCGTAGAGCGCGTCGGCGACCTCCATCGTGCGCTTCTGATGCGTGATCACGATCAGCTGGGAGCTGTCCTTGAGCTCCTCCATGATCCGGATGAGCCGCTGGAGGTTGGTGTCGTCCAGCGCCGCCTCGACCTCGTCCATCACATAGAACGGGCTGGGCCGCGCCTTGAAGATCGACACCAGCAGCGCCACCGCCGTCAGTGACCGCTCACCGCCGGAGAGCAGCGAGAGCCGCTTGACCTTCTTGCCCGGCGGCCGCGCCTCCACATCGACACCCGTCGTGAGCATGTCGTCGGGGTCGGTGAGCACCAGCCGCCCCTCGCCGCCCGGGAAGAGCCGTGAGAAGACGCCCTCGAACTCGCGGGCGGTGTCGTGATAGGCCTCCGTGAAGACCTGCTCGACGCGCTCGTCCACCTCCTTGACGACCTGCAACAGGTCGGCCCGCGTCTTCTTCAGGTCCTCCAGCTGCTCGCTGAGGAACTGGTGCCGCTCCTCCAGCGCCGCGAACTCCTCCAGCGCCAGCGGATTGATCTTCCCCAGCTTCTGGTAGGCACGCTCGGCCGCTTTGAGCCGCTTCTCCTGCTCGGCCCGGACGAACGGCACCGGCTTGTTGCGCGGGTGCTCCGGGTCCTCGGGCAGCTCCTCGCCGTCGGCGGGCGGGGACGGCGGCACCAACTGGTCCGGTCCGTAGTCGCGGACCAGCCCCGCCGGCTCGACACCCAGCTCCTCCAGGGCCTTCGTCTCCAGCTGCTCGATGCGCATCCGCTTCTCCGCGCCGAGCACTTCGCCCCGGTGCACCGAGTCGGTCAGCTTGTCCAACTCGTCCTTGAGCACCCGGCCCTGGCTGCGCTCGTCGGCCAGCGCCTGCTCGCGCTCGGCCTTGGCCCGCTCGATGCCCTCCCGCTCCTCGCGGGCCCGCTCCAGCGACGCCTCGACATAGGCGAGCAGCTGCCGGGAACCGTCCGCGACGGCCTGCGCGACCTCCGCCTCATGACGCAGCCGCGCCCGACGCTCCTCGGCCCGGGCCCGGGCCTCCCGCTCGGCGCGGGCTCCCCGGTCGAGGGCGTCCGCGCGGCCGGCGATCGCCTTGACCCGCTCCTCGTGCGTACGGACCTGGAGGCGGGCCTCCATCTCGGTCTGCCGCGCGTTGGCGCCGTCGGCGGCCAGACGGTCACGGACGGAGGTGTCGGGGTCGGCCCCGCCCTCCGCCTCCTGTGCCTCCTCGGCGGCGGCGAGGCTCTCGGCCAGCTCGTCGGCCTCCTGGCGGGCCCTCGCGAGAGCCTCCTCCGCCTTGGCGACCGCGGAGGCGGCACGTTCCGCCTCCCCCTGCGCGGCCCTCGCCTGACCGGCGAGGGTGCCCACTTTGCCCGCGATACGGGACTTCTCGCGCTCGGCACTGCTGCGCTGCCGGGCCAGGTCCTCGACCTCGCCCGCCGCCATGCGGCGAGCTTCCTTGGCCTGGGCCTGCTCCTCCCTGAGGTGCTCGCAGCGGGTCTCCAGCTCCGTCAGCCGGGCTGCCGCCTCGTCCACCGCCGCCTGGGCTTCGAGGAGGGAAGGAGCTCCCTCCGAGCCGCCGCCGGCCCGGTGGGCTGAGAGGGTGTCGCCTTCGGCCGTGACCGCGGTGAGGTCCGGATGCGCTCGGATGACCGCCTCCGCCGTCTCCAAGGTGTCGACCACCACCGTGCTTCCGAGCAGGTACTCGATCGTGGGGCGGAGTGCTTCCGGCGCCGTGACCAGCGAGACCGCCGGGGTGCCCTGTGAGAAGGCGGCGCCATTGCCAGCGGCGGGCCCGGGCCCGCCCGCCCTCTCGTGCTCGTTCGCCACCAGCAGCGTTGCCCGGCCGCCGTCCTCCTTGCGCAGCAAGCGCAGCGCTTCAGCAGCCGTCGATACGTCCGTCACCGCCACCGCGTCGGCCGCCGAGCCCAGCGCGGCCGCTATCGGCAACTCGTGACCCGGGGTCACCGTCAGGAGTTCCGCGGCGGGACCGAGGAGGCCGCCGAGACGGTCCTTGGCGGCGAGCAACGCGGCAGTGCCGTCCTTACGGCGGAGATTGAGTGCGAGGGTGTCGTGGCGGGCTGAGGTGGCGGCGCGTTCACGTTCGGCTTCGGTGAGCGCGTCGCGGGCCGCGCTGAAGGCGGCCTCGGCGTCCGCGAGTTGACGCTTGGCCTGCTCATGACGGTCGGCCAGCTGCTCGTCGCCCTCGTCCAGGCCGTCGGCCTCACCGCGCAGGGCCTCGTACTCCTGCTGGGCCTCCTTGGCCCGTTGCAGGGCGTCGTCCCGCGCGGTGGCGAGCCGGTCGATCTCGGACTGTGCCGAGGCGACGCGGCTGCGCGCGGCCCCCGCCTTACCGCGCAGCCGTTCGAGGCCCTCGCGGCGGTCGGCGAGTGCCCGCGCCTCGTCACGCAGTCGGCGCTCCTCCTGCTCCAGCCTGCGCTCCAACTCGGCGCGGTGCGCGACCGTCTCGTCCAGCGCCGTGGTGGCAGCCTCCAGCGCCGCCTCCAGTTCCGCCTCCTGCTCCCGGATACGGGCTGCCTCGCGCTCCATCTCCTCCGGGTCGCGCCCCCGGCGTTCCTCGGGCTGGGGTGCCGCCGCGTGCTGAACGCGCTGATCGGCCAGACCGATGGTGCCGCGTACGCGTTCGGCCAGCTGAGAGAGCTCGTACCAGGTCTGCTGGGCCCGCTCCAGCCGGGGCGCCAGGGTGCGGACCTGCTGTTCCAGATCGGCCTCGCGGCGCAGCGCCTCCTTCAGCTCGGCCTCCGCGGCCTGCTTGCGCTGCTTGAGCTCGGCCTCGTCGGCCACCTCGGTACGCAGGGCCTCGCGCAGCGAGACGAGGTCGTCGGCGAGCAACCGCAGCCGCGCGTCACGCAGATCCGCCTGGATGACCTGCGCCTTCCGGGCGACGGCCGCCTGCCTTCCGAGCGGCTTGAGCTGCCGGCGCAGCTCGTCGGTGAGGTCCTGGACACGGGCCAGGTTCGCCTGCATGGCGTCCAGCTTCCGCAGCGCCTTCTCCTTGCGCTTACGGTGCTTGAGGACACCCGCCGCCTCCTCGATGAAGGCGCGGCGCCCGGTCGGATCGGCGTGCAGCACACCGTCGAGCTGACCCTGGCCGACGATCACATGCATCTCGCGGCCGATGCCGGAGTCGGAGAGCAGCTCCTGGATGTCGAGCAGCCGGCAGGTGTCGCCGTTGATCTGGTACTCGCTGCCGCCGTTGCGGAACATGATCCGGGTGATGGTGACTTCGGAGTACTCGATGGGCAGCGCGCCGTCGGCGTTGTCGATGGTCAGCGAGACCTCGGCCCGGCCCAGCGGCGGGCGCCCCGTGGTCCCGGCGAAGATGACGTCCTCCATCTTGCCGCCGCGCAGCGACTTGGCGCCCTGCTCGCCCATCACCCAGGAGAGGGCGTCGACCACGTTGGACTTGCCGGAGCCGTTGGGGCCGACGACGCAGGTGATGCCGGGCTCGAAGCGCAGCGTCGTGGCGGAGGCGAAGGACTTGAATCCCCGCAGTGTCAGGCTCTTGAGGTGCACGCGTCCGGACCCTACCGAGGTTGGCCGGGCGATGTCGCGCCGACGGCCCCGAAGCGACGGGAAGGGTTTCGCCCAGGGGTTTCACCGGGAGGGGGCGAGGGCAGATCAGACGTAACGAAACACGCCATGATGAGCACGCCTCCCCACACCCGCACCTCACACGGCGGATGAAGCAGCGGACGACGCACACCAGCGGACGAAAGCAGGCAAAAACTAAGGGACGCCGAAGCGTCCCTTGAGATTTCTGAGTACGGCTGTCCTGCTCAGCCCGTCCTGCCCGGCGGGCGTGGATCAGGTCAGCGCAGGCTCGGCCGTCTTCACATCGATGTCTTCGAACACCGAGTCGCGGTGCCGAGCGGCGGCGGACAGAGCGTCGTTCTCGGCCTGCATCCGTACGAGTTCGGATTCCAGGTCCTGGACACGCTGCTGCAGCCGTCGCATCTCGGCGAGCACTCGGGGGTCGTAGCCGCCGACGTGACCGAGAAGCGCCTTTGCCATGATGGATGGTCCTCCACACTGAGTGACCGACCGTAGGTGGGTGGGTCGTGAGGGATTCGCACCGTTGAGGGTCTGCTCTGGACTTTTGCTAAAGGTTCTCTGGATCAAACAGCTCAGGTGCGCGGGGTTTCAGGATCTCACCAAATGGTTTGACGGTCAACACGATCACACGTCGCGCCCCCGCGTCTGCCTTGACTCGACGGCGTCCGGCGCCGGAGACGGCTGCCCGCGGGGGCCTGGTGAAAGATCCACGGTGCTCACTCGTTGCGGCAGCTTTGCACGGTACGGCGCGAATGGCAACCGTTGTGGATCACCGGATCGCGAAGCCGCGATACCCGCCTCGTGGTGTGTCCCAGATCTCGGTGACGCCGTCCACGCGCCCGGGCGTGTCCCCGCTCCGCAGCCACTCCAGCAGCTGCTCGCAGTCGGCACGGGTGCCCTCCGCAACGATCTGGACGCGGCCGTCACCAAGGTTGAGCGCGAAGCCGACGAGCCGTCCGATCCGGAGCGCCGCCGCACGGGTGAACCAGCGGAAGCCGACCCCCTGCACCTCGCCACGGACCCAGGCCGTCAGCCGTGCGGGCTCCCCGGGCCGAGGCGCGACGGGCTGCTCGGGCACCTGTTCACCCAGTTGCGCAGCCAGCTGTTCGCGCGGAATTCCGTCCGTATTGTCGGTCGGGTTGATGGCAGCCATGGGGTGCACGCTATCCGGACAATTCCCGAGTGGACACATCAGGCCCCGTGGGGATGCCGTACATTGCCCGGCAACTCTCTTCACACCCCGCTCACACCCGCGGGTGAAGAGGGACGGAACCGTGACGCCGTATCGCCGAGCAATGTGAGGACAGCACAGATGGGCCGCCATCGACGCGCTACCCCCACTCCAGCCCCGCCGGAGCCCTCCGTCCGGCAGGCCGCGCCCCGGCACCACGGAGGCAGGCGCCGCAGACGCGCCGCGACTCCCGTACGGACCGGGCTGCTGGGAGCCTCCGCCGCACTCGCGATGGGCACCGTCGCCGTCGCCTCCGGGCTGGTGCCCGCGCCCGGCGGACTCGGCGGACCGCGGGACAGCCGGGTGCAGGCCGACGGCACCGGCGATCCCGCGTCCCCGCCGATATCCGGCACCCCCTCCGACCGGACCGCCACCGAGGCTCCCGGAGGGGGTGCCGAGACCAGCGAGAGCCCTCGCCCGACGCCCTCCCGGGAGAGTTCGCGCCCCGCCGAGAAACCGGAGGCCACTCCCTCGGCCCGGCCGTCGAAGACCCCCGAGCCGGCCCAGGACAAGGAGCGGGGCTCCCGCTCCGACGAGGACCCCAGGCCGCAGCCGGGCGGCGGCAGTACCGCGGCGGCCGACCAGGAGTCCGCCGCCGAGAGCGAGGTCCTCGCCCTGGTCAACCAGGAGCGGGCCAAGGCGGGCTGCCGGCCGCTCAAGGCGGATACCCGGCTCGCCTCGCTGGCCGGGGAGTACAGCGAGGACATGGCGCGGCGCGGGTTCTTCTCGCACACCTCGCCCGACGGCAAGAGCCCCTGGGACCGCGCCGAGGCCGCGGGCATAAGCGATCTGGGCGGCGAGAACATAGCGCGCGGCCAGGCCAACGCCCGCTCCGTGATGGATTCCTGGATGCACAGCCCCGGCCACCGGGCCAACATCCTCAACTGCGACTACCGGACGCTCGGCGTCGGCGCGCACTTCGCCGAGGGCGGTCCCTGGTGGACCCAGGACTTCGGCTTCTGAACCGGCCGCCGGGCAGTTTGATTCGTGCCCGGCGGAGCAAGGCGGCGTCAGCGGATGCGGCGCCGCCGCGGGGTTGCCCGGCCCCTTTCCGCTGCCATGCCCCGTAGCGGCCGGTGGGATGCGCACGGGGTCAGCGGTAGGCGCGGAGGAAGGCGTCGACCCCGCCGGCGATGATCGCGAGGATCTCCTACTCCCCCACCGCGCCCGCCGGGCCCGCCTTGAGTGCGTCCAGAGCGAGGAGCATGGTCAGTGCGGTGAAGTGCTGTACGGCGCGGTGCGGATCGGCCGCGCGGATCTCGCCGTCCGCCACGAGCTTCGCAAACCGCTCCTCCAGCATCCGTTCGGGACGCTCACGCGCCGTCTCCGGCAGCCGTGGCGCCGAGCGCCCCTGCGCCGTCAGCTGCCGGAAGGTCACGTAGTCGGGCGACGGAAAGGTCTCCGTCGCCACCCGTGAGGCGAAGGCCATCAGCGCGTCGCGCAGATCGCTTCCTTCTGTGAGCTCTCGTCGAGCGCTGTGCGCACGGTGACCGCCAAGGCGTCGTTGACGCGCACGAGGACGCTCTGGAAGAGGGTCCGCTTGTCGCCGAAGTGATCGTAGACCGTGCGTTTGGACACCCGGCGCGGGCCGCGATGGCGTCGACGCTGGTGAGCTCGTACCCCTCGGAGACGAACAGCGCCTCGGCCGCGTTCAGGATGGCCGTTCGCTTGTCCTCGGACCGCTGCCTTCGAGCTGTCTCCTACGGGGCTGACGGACGCGGCCACTCGCCGGGTGGGCGAGTTCTCGTTGGGGATGAACCGGCTCCTGGGTGTCGGAGCCCTGGTCGTGGCCGTGCTCCGCTTCCGGGACGTCTGAGGACCGGCCGACCGGTCGGTACGCCAGGTCACGTCCCGTCCGTGCTGAGCCCGCCGCGCCAATTCCTTGCACCAGTCCCTGGAAGGACCCTCCATGACTGACACGTGCCGCACCGATGTGCTCGTCGTCGGAGCCGGGCCCACCGGGCTGTCCCTGCCTGCGATCTCGCCCGTCGCGGGGTCGGCCACCGCATCGTCAGCGGGACGCGGTGCCGAATCGCGCGTCCGAGGCCAAGACCACCCAGTCCCGGTGCCTCGAAGTGCTCGACAATCTGGGCGCCGTTGACCACGTACGGCGGCGAGGCGTCGCCGGGCTTCCCGTGAGGTTCCACGAACCGACCGGCGTTCTGGTGGACCGGTCCCCGCTCTCGGTCTGGGCGGGGGAGTCGTTCCACACGCCGTACCCCGACGCCCTATGGATCGGCCAGTTCCACGTCGAGCACGCGCTGCGGCAACGGTTCGGAGAACTTGGCGGGCAGGTGGAGTTCGGGGCCGAAGCGGTCGGCCTCGTACAGGACGACGCCGGTATCACCGCCGTTCTGCGTACGCCGCACGGCGAACAGACCGTCCGCGCCCGCTATGTCGTGGCGGCGGACGGCGGCAGGAGCAACATCCGCAGGCTCGTCGGGCTGCCACTGGTCGGCCGGGCCTACGAGCAGCAGCGCTGGTACCTCGGTGATGTCACCGGGCCGGACCTCGACCGCGGCAATATGCACATCTGGCCGTCCGAACACGGCATGCTCGGCCTCACCCCGCTCCCCGACAGCGACCTGTGGCAGTTCCAGAGCCCGATCCTGCATGAACACCGGGATCCAGGACGCCTACAACCTCGGCGGGAAACTCGGCAGCGTCATCGACGGCGCCGAGCGCATCCCCGTCGCCCGTACCGTCCTGGCGCTCAGCTCGGACACGATGAGCAGAGCCATGGAGCAGGTGGCCCGCGGCAGCGAGGACGGGCTGAGCTCGGCACTCGCCGGCATCGCCGACGGGTCGACGACCACCGGGCTGGGTATCCGCTACCGGACCGGTCCGCTCACCTGTCGCGACTCCCAGGACAGCGCGCCGGGCCCCAAGGCCGGCGACCGGGCGCCCAACGTCGGCGGGTTGGAGCGCCCTGGGTTCACCGGGGACCTCTTCGACCTGTTGCGGGGGCCGCACTGGTCTCTGCTCGCCTACGAACGCACCGAACCGGTCGCCCTCGACGGCGCCGCACCGGTCCCCATGCACGTACACCGCATCGGGTCGGCTGCGGGCAGTGGCATCGTCGACGCCAAGGACGAATTCCGGCGCGTCTTCCGGCCGCGCCCGGGCGAGCTCGTCCTGACCAGGCCCGACGGGTACGTCGCCGCCCGCCTCCGGGTCGGCCAAGAGGCGGGCGTCATCGACCACTTGGCCCGATTCCGGCCGGGCGGGCAACCGGATCGGACAGGCGTAGGGGACCCGCCGGAGATCCGGCCTCATGAGTAACGCCGGTTCGTCGAGCGGCGAACAGCACACGAGATGGAGCGGGCGGCTCGTCCGCCGGGTGGCCGTTCTGATTCTCGCCAACGTCATGGTGGACACGGTCATCATGACGCCACTTCTCGTCCTTCCGTAGATGCTCGACCACTTCGACACCGATCAGGCGGCATGGCTCAACGCGAGCGCGATGCTGGCGGGAGCGATGTGGGTGCCGCTGCTCGGCAAGAGCGCCGACATGTACGGGAAGCGCAGAGTGCTGGTGATGACGTTGCTCATCGCCTGCGCGGGCGCCCTCGTGTGTCTGGTAGCGCCCAGCATCTGGGTGTTCATCGCCGGGCGCCTGTTGCAGGGAGACGGCCGTGGCTGCCGTCTTCCTCACGGTCACCCTCATCCGGCAGATGTGCGCGGTGCGGATCGCGATGACCGTCGTGGCCATCGTGACTCGGGCGCATCATTCCGAGTCCCCAGTCAGGACGGGGGCAGGTTCGATATCGCCGGGCGTGCTGCTCGGCGCGGGGCTGGCGGCAGTGCTCAGCTATGTCAGCCTCGGGCCGGAGTTCGGCTGGTTCGCCAAAGGCCCGCTCGCCCTTTCTCGAACCCGTGGTCGACATCAGGAAATCTCAGCAGACCCTTGCTCATGCTGCTTGTGGTCGTCCTGTCGACCGGTGCGTGCCAGAGCATGCTCCAGCTCATCAGTCTCATCGCCGAGGTCGCACCGAACGAGCAGCTGGGGTACGGACTCGCCGGCGGGGTGGCGATCGGCCCGGTGGCGACCATCGGGATGTATCTGTCGGTCTCCCACCTCTACGCCGCCGCCGTGTTCGCCGCACTGCTGGGCTTTACGGCGGGAGCAATCGTGACGTCCGGCTTCAAGCGGTGGGTGCGGCCGTGCTGACGTCGACGGCTGTGGTCGTCGACGGGACGGAGGAGAACTCGGCCGCGGGCGTGCACGCGTATTTCGCGGTCGCGGCGGGGGCAGTGGCGGTCGCCCTGGCACGACGGTGCTCCGCGCCGGAGAGCGTGTCGGCGCCCCGGCGGATCTTGACCGGCCCTCCACGTTGTTCCGGTCACGGGGTGACCCTGCCCGTCGCCCGCCGACTGCGGCTATGTCCTGGCTTGTCGCGCTGTTCCCCGCGCCCCTGACGGGGCGCGTGCCGGGCGCGGGGCGCGTTGGCAGCGGGGGCAGAAGTAGCTGGAGCGGTTCATCCAGGCGCGGCGGCGCATCGGGGTGCCGCAGCGGCGGCAGGGTTCGTCCTCGCGGCCGTAGGCGTCCAGTGAGCGTTCGAAGTAGCCGGACTCGCCGTTGACGTTCACATAGAGGCTGTCGAAGCTGGTGCCGCCCTGGGCCAGTGCGGCTGTCATCACGTCCCGGACGTGGCCGATCAGCTCGGCGGTCTGCGTCCGGGTCAGGGTGGCCGTGGGGCGGTCGTAGTGCAGCCGGGAGCGCCATAGCGCCTCGTCGGCGTAGATGTTGCCGACGCCGCTGATCAGCGACTGGTCCAGCAGGGCGCGCTTGATCGTCGTACGGCGGCGGCGCAGGGCGGCGTGGAAGGCCGGCTCGTCGAAGGCGGGGTCGAGCGGGTCGCGGGCGATGTGCGCGATGACGTCGGGCAGCCCGTCCTCGGCGGCCGGATGGAGCGAAAGCCCGCCGAAGGTGCGCTGGTCGACGAAGCGCAGCTCGCCGCCGTCCGCGTCCTGAAAGGTGAACCGGATCCGCAGATGCCGCTCGTCGGGGGTGCCCGGCGGCTGGATGAGGAGCTGGCCGCTCATACCGAGGTGGGCGAGGACGGCGTGGGAGCCGTCCTCGACGGGCAGCCACAGATATTTGCCGCGGCGCCTGGCCGGCCCGATCCGCGCGCCCGCCAGCCGCGCGGCGAAGTCCAGCGGCCCGGCCGTGTGGCGGCGGACCGCACGCGGGTGGAGCACTTCGGCGGCAGCGACGGTCCGGCCGCTGGCCCAGCGTTCCAGACCGCGGCGGACGACCTCGACTTCCGGCAGCTCGGGCACGGGACTCCTCGGGAGTAGGCCCGCACTCGCGGGCGGGTAACACCACGGCCGCCCCCGGGAGGGGGCGGCCGGTGCGGTCAGCAGGTCAGCAGGTCAGCGGGAAGCCGCGGTGCCCTCCGACGGCTCGGTGGGCTCGCTCCGCTGGGCGTCCGCGACGGACGGTGCAGCGGCGCCCTTCCCAGCCGCCGCGGCGCTCTTCCCAGCCGACCCGGCGCCTGCCGCCGCGTCGGCCGCTGCGGCCTCGGCGCGGGCCGAGATGGCGCGCCAGGCGGCCTCGGCGGCCTGCTGCTCCGCCTCCTTCTTGCTGCGTCCTGTGCCGGTGCCGTACGCGACACCACCGACGCGGGCAGCAGCCGTGAAGGTCTTCTCGTGGTCGGGGCCCGTCTCCGAGACCAGGTACTCCGGGACACCGAGTCCCTCGGCGGCCGTCAGCTCCTGGAGGCTGGTCTTCCAGTCGAGACCCGCGCCGAGGTTGGAGGAGCGCTCGATGAGCGGGTCGAACAGGCGGTGCACCAGTTCGGAGGCCGCCTCCAGCCCCTGGTCGAGGTAGACGGCGCCGATGACCGCCTCCAGCGTGTCCGCGAGGATCGACGCCTTGTCCCGGCCGCCGGTGCCCTCCTCACCCCTGCCGAGGCGGATGAAAGCACCCAGGTCGAGACCGCGCGCGACCCCCGCGAGGGCGCGCGAGTTGACCACCGCGGCCCGCAGCTTGGCGAGCTGGCCCTCCGGAAGGTCCGGGTGCATGCGGTAGAGGGTGTCGGTGACGACGAGCCCGAGGACGGAGTCGCCGAGGAACTCCAGGCGCTCGTTGGTGGGCAGCCCGCCGTTCTCGTACGCGTAACTGCGGTGCGTCAGCGCGCGCACCAGAAGGGCGGACTCCAGTCGGTAACCGAGCCGCCCTTCCAGAATCGCGTGGGACGAGGCCGCGTCCACCAGTTCCGCAGAATCCCCTCCCTTCCCGGGGGCGGGGCTCTGAGGAGTGCCGGCGTTGGACATGGAGCCTGTCACCCGCCGATCAGACCTCGAGGACCTGGCGCTTGTTGTAGGTGCCGCAGCTCGGGCACGCGATGTGCTGCTGCTTGGGCTCGCGGCAGCGCTCGCACTTCACCAGGGTGGGGACCGCAGCCTTCCACTGCGACCGGCGGTGGCGCGTGTTGCTGCGCGACATCTTCCGCTTCGGAACAGCCACGGCTACTTCTCCTGTGAGTCATCCCCGTCGGTGCGGGGCTCGTTGTCCTTCTCGCCGTCCGGCATGGTCTCGGCGAGTCCCTGCAGTGCCGCCCACCTGATGTCGACGGCGTCTTCGTGTGCGTGATCAGGATCGTCCGCCAGCCGGGCCCCGCAGTCGGGGCACAGGCCGGGGCAGTCCTCGCGGCACACCGGCTGCAGCGGCAGTGCGAGCACCACCGCGTCCCGCAGCACGGGTTCGAGGTCGAACAGGTCGCCCTCGAGGAAGAGCGTGTCCTCGTCCTCCTCGTCCTCGCCGGGTTCCGCCACAGGGCGGCCCCGGTCGTCGGCTTCGGGGTAGGAGAACATCTCCTGGAAGTCCGCTTCGACTCGCTGGTCGAGCGGCTCCAGACACCTTACGCACTCCCCTGTCAGCGGTGCACGGGCGGTGCCCGTGACGAGCACCCCTTCCATGACCGACTCCAGGCGGAGGTCCAGCTCGATCGTCGCCCCGTCGGGAACCTTGATGAACTCGACACCGAGGTCACCGGGGGACTCCACCTCGCGGGAGAGCCGCTTCATCGCACCAGGACGCCGCCCCAGCTCGCGTGTGTCGAACACGAGAGGAGCACGGTGGTCGAGGGGGGCTTTCAGGGCTTCCTGCTTTCTACGGGTGGGGCTGGGGCCGCGAACGTACTCACGACCGAAGAGACAGGATACTTGACGGCTCCCCCATGACCCAATCCGCGCCCGGGGTCACGCCACGCTGCGGGCCCCGCTGAGCGCCGGGCGTCAGCCGCCCTGGCCGTGCCGCTGCTCGTACGCCCTGAGCTGGTCGATGTCGATCATGCTCGTGTCGAAGAGGCTGGTCTCGTCCAGCTGCGGCTGCTGCTGCGGCTGCTGGGCCTGGTAGTGCTGCTGCTGGTAGTAGCCGTCCTGCTGCTGCCCGTAGCCGTACGGATCGTGCTGCTGTTGCGGCGCGTAGTACGCCTCCTGCGGCGCCTGCTGCTGCGCGTACGCGTACGGGTCGTGCTGCTGCTGACCGCCGTCGTACGGCATCTGCTGCTGCCCGTAGTAGGGGTCGGCGGCGACCGGCTGGGCCGCTGGCTGCGGGGGGATGTGCGGGGGCTGCGGCGGCTGGGCGGGCGGCTGGGGCAGTTGCTCGCCGTGCGGTGCCTGGGCGGCCGGCTCGGTATGTGCCAGCCCGGCGAGGTAGTCCGCGTCGCTGGTGTGCCCGTTGAAGCTCTGGGCGCCGTCCTGCGCTGCCATATGGGCCGCCAGCTCGTCGGCGGGCTCGTGGCCGCGCAGCTTGAGACGGCCGCGCCCCACGGCCTCCAGCGTCTTGGCGAGCACCGCGGAGACGGAGCCGAGCCGGGCCTCGACATAGCTGTCGGCGCGCCGCTGGAGCTCGCGCGGGTCGCCGGTGCGGTCCGGTGCGTCGTGGGCGTACTCGTCGTGCCACTCCTCGGCACCGGGTCCGCTGCCCAGCAGCTTCTCGCGGCCGCGCTCGATGGAGCCGATGGTCTTGGAGAGCACCGCTTCGAAGTTGGCCAGCTTGCTGTCGACGTAGTCGTCCGCCTCGGCCCGGGTCCGGCCCGCCTCCTGGTGGGCCTCGGCGAGGATGCGGTCGGCCTCCTCCTGGGCACGCCGGGCCACTTCGGTGCCGGACACCAGCGAGGCGCGCTCGGCCTGGGCCGCCTCGATGATGCGCTGCGCCTCCTGGTGGGCCTCGGCCACGACCTGCTCGCGGCCGCCGATCACCTCGCGCGCCTCGGCGAGCGAGCCGGGCAGCGCCTGGCGCACTTCCTCGAGCATGCCGAGCAGTTCGGCCCGGTTGACCACGCAGGAGGCCGACATGGGCATCGAGCGCGCGCTGTCGACGGTCGCCACGATCTCGTCGAGTTTCTGCTGTACGTCCACGACTGTGACTGTACGGCCAGTGAGCGCGGGCCCGTTACTCCTTCCCCCAAGCGGACGGCTCGCGGGCAGGTCAGGGCTTGGTGAGCCGTTCGGTCAGCGCGCGGTTGACGGCCTCGGGCACCAGATGGGAGACGTCGCCGCCCCAGGTGGCGACCTCCTTGACGAGGCTGGAGGAGAGGAAGCTGTAGGTGGGGTTGGTGGGGACGAAGAGCGTCTCGACGCCGGAGAGGCCGTTGTTCATCTGTGCCATCTGCAACTCGTAGTCGAAGTCGCTGACCGCGCGCAGTCCTTTGACGATGGCCGGGATGTCGCGCTCCTTGCAGAAGTCGACCAGCAGCCCGTGGAACGCCTCCACCTTGACGTTGCCCAGTCCCTCGGTGACCTGCCGGATCAGGTCGATGCGCTCGTCGACCGTGAAGAGGCCCTTCTTGGACTTGTTGATCATCACGGCGACGTGCACCGTGTCGTACAGCCGGGAGGCGCGGTCGATGATGTCGAGGTGGCCATTGGTGATGGGGTCGAAGGACCCCGGACAGACTGCGCGGCGCACTGGCACTTCCTCGCTCTCCTCACGGCGGGCACGCGGCCCCGCCTCATGTGATCTCAGCATGACGCGGGAGTAACTTCCCGCGCGGCGGCGCGACCGTACCAAAGCGTTCCCTCGCCGTAGCGACGGGACCTGAGCCCCTCGAAACCCTCCGGCCAGCGGAAATCACCGCCCCTGGTGCTGCGCTCCACGGTGGCCAAGGCACCGGGTGCCAGCCAGGCCCTGGCGCGGAGTGTGAGCAGTGTCTCGCGCAGCTCGTCGTCGGTGACGGCGTACGGGGGGTCGAGGAAGACCAGGTCGAACGGGTGCTCAGGCGGGTCCCCCGCGAGGATCTGCGTCGCCTTGCCGGACCGCACCTCGGCGCCGGGCAGGCCGACCGTCCGCACGTTCTCCTTGATGGTGCGCACGGCACGCGGGTCCGTCTCGACGAGCAGCGCGTGCGCGGCGCCCCTCGACAGCGCCTCCAGGCCGACGGCACCGGAGCCGGCGTACAGGTCCAGCACGCGCAGGCCCTGCCAGCCGGCCGCGCCCCCAAGCTGGGAATCCCAGCTGGAGAACAGACCCTCGCGGGCCCGGTCGGAGGTGGGGCGGGTACCGGTGCCCGGCGGAACGGCCAGCCGCCGCCCGCCGGCGGCTCCGGCGATGACGCGGGTCATGGGTGCGGATCCTCTGTGTGGGGTGGATGCTCGGGGCTCGGGATCAGGATCCCATGCGACGGCGGGGTCGGCGTGGGCTCCCGTCAGCCCTTGTCGAGGTACTCCTCCCGTTCCTCGTCCAGGAGAGCGTCCAGCGCTGTGCGCAGTTCGGGATGGTGCTCCAGGTCCGGGTCGGCGGCGACCAGAGCCGTGGCCTCGTCGCGGGCCTCGGCGATGATCTCCTCGTCGTCGATGACGGCGAGCATCCGCAGCGAGGAGCGCACACCGGACTGGGCCTGGCCCAGAACGTCTCCCTCGCGGCGCTGTTCGAGGTCGATACGGGACAGCTCGAAGCCGTCGAGCGTGGCGGCCACGGCCTCCAGGCGGGCCCGCGCGGGGCTCTCCTGCGGCATGTCCGTCACCAGCAGACACAGACCCGGTGCCGAGCCCCGGCCGACGCGGCCCCGCAGCTGGTGCAGCTGCGAGACGCCGAAGCGGTCGGCGTCCATGATCACCATGCCGGTCGCGTTGGGCACGTTCACGCCGACCTCGATGACCGTGGTGGCCACCAGTACGTCGATCTCGCCCGCGGCGAACTCCCGCATCACCTCGTCCTTCGCCTCGGGCTGCATCCGCCCGTGCAGGGCCGCCACCCGGAGCCCGGCGAGGGGCCCGGAGGCGAGTTGACCGGCGATGTCGAGGACGGCCAGCGGCGGGCGCTTCTCCTCGCTGTCGGCGCCCTCGTCCGGCTCGCCCTGCTCGTCCACCGGGAAGCCGTCCGGCTCTTCCCCGTCGTACGCGGACCGCTGCGGGCCCGCGCCCTTCGCCGCCTTCGGGTCCTCGTCGTCGCCGATCCGCGGGCAGACGACGTACGTCTGATGGCCCGCCTCCGTCTCCTCGCGGACCCGCTCCCACGCGCGCGTGAGGAAGTGCGGCTTGTCCTTCACCGGCACCACATGGGTGGCGATCGGGGAGCGCCCGGCGGGGAGTTGGTCAAGTACGGACGTCTCCAGATCGCCGAAGACCGTCATGGCGACGGTCCTGGGGATGGGCGTCGCCGTCATCACCAGCAGATGCGGCGGCTGCTTGCCCTTGGAGCGGAGGGCGTCGCGCTGTTCGACGCCGAAGCGGTGCTGCTCGTCCACCACGACCAGGCCCAGGTCGTGGAAGGTGACCTTGTCCTCGATCAGCGCGTGGGTGCCGACGACGATGCCCGCCTCGCCGGTCACCAGGTCCAGCAGTGCCTGGCGCCGGGCCGCTGCGCCCATCGAACCGGTCAGCAGCACCACCTTGGTGCCCTGCTCGGCACCGCCCAGCATCCCGCCTTCTGCCAGCTCGCCCATCATCTCCGTGATGGACCTGTGGTGCTGCTGGGCCAGCACCTCGGTGGGCGCGAGCATCGCCGCCTGGCCGCCCGCGTCGACGGTGGCGAGCATGGCCCGCAGTGCCACCAGCGTCTTGCCGGAGCCGACCTCGCCCTGGAGCAGCCGGTGCATGGGGTGCTCGGTGGCCAGGTCCGCGAAGATCTCCCGGCTCACCTCGCGCTGCCCGTCGGTGAGGGTGAACGGCAGCCGTTCGTCGAACGCGTCCAGCAGCCCGCCGGGCGTCGGCCTGCGCGGTACGGCGGGCAGTTCGGTCTCCTTGGCGCGCCGCCTGGCGAGGGCGACCTGGAGGACGAACGCCTCGTCCCACTTGAGCCGGGAGCGGGCCTCGGCGATGTCCGCCCTGCTGCCCGGCCGGTGGATCTTCTCGAACGCCTCGGGGAGCGGGATGAGTCCGCGCTGCTCGCGCAACGCGTCCGGCAGCGGATCGGTCAGCCCGCGCCAGCTGGTGGCCTCCAGGGCGCTGAGCAGCATGCCGACGGACTGCTCGATGCTCCAGGAAGAGAGCTGCTTGCACGCCGGATACAGCGGCAGCAGGGCCCTGGCGAACTGCTCCACGGTCTCCTGATCGCTGTCCTCGTCCAGGAGTTTGTAGTCCGGGTGGGAGAGCTGGAGTTTGCGGTTGAAGACCCCCACCTTGCCGGCGAACATGCCGCGCTTGCCGGGCAGCAACTGCCGCTGGTGGTAGTGGACGGAGCGGCCGAAGAAGACGAGCTGGAGCCGTCCGCTGCCGTCCGTCAGCGTGACCTCCAGGCGCTGGCCCCTGCCGTGGTTGAACTTGTGCACGCGCGCGTCGTGAACCCGGGCGACGACGGTGACGTGCTCGTCCAGCGGCAGCTCGGACAGCCGGGTCAGCTCGCCGCGCTCCGCGTACCGGCGCGGGTAGTGGTGCAGCAGGTCGCCTACCGTGCGCAGCCCGAGGTGCTCGGACATCACCTTCGCGGTGTTTCCGCCGAGCAGCGCCTTCAGCGGCTCCTGGAGGGGTTCGCTTCGCGTGGTTTCAGTCGAGGGCACGGTTCCATCCTGCCGGACGGCTGTGACAGCGCCCGTGTCACTCGCCAGGAGAGCGGTTCGGCGTGCCTGCTGCGCCGTACGGGGCGGCGGAGGTCATTCGACGCCGATGAGCAACTGTGCCTCCAGCTGGCGCCCCTCATAGACGACCGTGTCGACGGCGAGATGACTGGTGCGCACATAGTGCTCCAGCTCAGCCGCGAGCCCCTCGGGGACCTCCGCGCCGAGGACAAGGGTGACCAGCTCACCCCCGGCCGCCAGCATCCGTGCCAGCACATCCCGCGCAACGGGCACGGTCTCGGTGCCGATCAGCGCCACATCACCCTCGATGAGCCCGAGCACGTCCCCGGCCTGGCAGACGCCCGCCGTCGTCCACGACTGCCGCTCCGCGACGGTCACTTCGCCGTACCGGGTCGCCCCGGCGGCCGAGGTCATGGTGACGACGTCCTCGTCGAAGCGGCGGCCGGGCTCGTGCACGGCGAGCGCCGCGAGTCCCTGGACGGCGGCGCGGGTCGGGATGACGGCACACCTGACGCCTGCCGCCCGCGCGATGTCCGCCGCCCGCGCCGCCACGGCGTGCAGTCCGGTCTCGTTGGGCAGCAGCGCCACCTCGGCGGCGCCCGTCGCCCGCACCGCCGCCACCAGCGCGTCCTGTTGGGCGGCGTCGGCGGCGGGCAGCACACCGGCACCCGCCTGCCGGCAGAGCGCGGCCAGCCCCTCGCCCGGTACGACGGCGACGACGGCGCGCCCTCCGGCCGACTGCGGCGCCGGTTCCACCGCGTCACCTCGCTCGCCGCCCTGTGCACCCGCTGCCGCACCGTCCCCGGTACCGCCCTCGGCCGTCGGCAGGTGGGTGATGCGGATGCGATACGGGCGCCCCGCCGCCAGCCCCGCCTCCACGGCGGCCCCGGCGTCCGCGACGTGGACGTGCACGCTCCACAGCCCCTCGCCGCCGCCGATGACCAGGGAGTCGCCGAGCGGGTCGAGCCGGGTGCGGAGCGCGCCGACGGACTTCGGGTCGTCGGACTCCAGGAGGTACATCACCTCGAACTCGGGGCGGAAGGGAGCCTGCGCCGAGCCGTCGGCGGGCGGCGCGACCACGACCGGGCCCGCCACGGGGCACGCGGCGGGGACCGGCTCGGCGGTATCGGCCGCCGGCTCGGCCGGTACGTGCTCGCCCAGCGCCGCCCACAGCGAGGTCAGCAGCGCGGTCAGGCCCAGCCCACCCGCGTCCACCACACCCGCGCGGGCCAGCGCCGCCAGCCGCCCGGGGGTGGCGGCCAGCGCCTCGCGGGCCGCCATCGCGAGGTCCTCCCCCGCCTCGGCGGCGTCGGCGGCAGCCGCGGCCACCGTCAGCATCGTGCCCTCCACGGGGTGGGCGACAGCCGCGTACGCGGCGCGCGCCCCGCACCTCAGGGCGCGCGGCAGCGCCTCTCCAGGCTCGCCGCTCTCCTCCGCGAGGCCCTGTGCCATGCCGCGCAGATACTCCGCCAGGATGGTGCCCGAATTGCCCCTGGCGCCCAGCAGCGCGGCCCGTGCCATCGCACGCAGCGCCTCCCCGGCCGTGGCCTGAGACTCCCGGGCCGGGAGGGCGGCGACGGCCGCCTCGAAGGTGAGGCACAGATTGGTGCCGGTGTCACCGTCCGCGACCGGGAAGACGTTGATGGCGTCCATGCGTGCACAGTGGGCACGCAGCGACTCCCGGCCGAGGGCGCACCAGCGGCCGACCGCGGCGGTGTCGAGCGGTAGCGGCACTGCGGGACCTCCTCCGGGTATCGGCCTCCAGGGGACCGGGTACCTCCCGGGTACCTCCCGGCCGAAGGCTGGGGGAAGCCGGGTGGCGGCGTTGCGGGCAGGCTAGTGGGGGACAGGGCGGAAGCCCAGGTCGGGGCCGGGACGAGGGCCTTGGTTTCGCTGTTCGAGACCGTCCGTTGTATGCTGCTCCGGTTGCCTGTTCCGGATGTTTCGGTCCGGTAGGTGACAATCCCCCTGGCACAGCCGGTCATCTGGTCCTGCGTCGCCGGGATTCACCGTACGTGCATCTGAAGTCTTTGGAGTGACCCGTGGCTGCGAACTGCGACGTCTGCGGCAAGGGGCCGGAGTTCGGCAACAACATCTCCCACTCGCACCGCCGCACCCGCCGTCGCTGGAACCCGAACATCCAGCGCGTGCGTGCCGTGGTCGGCGGGACGCCGAAGCGCCTCAACGCCTGCACCTCGTGCATCAAGGCCGGCAAGGTGTCGCGCTGACGTCCTCGACGTAACGCAGCGCGGCTCACGCCGAGCCGAACGCAGAACCGGCCCGCTTGTGCGGGCCGGTTTTTGTGTCTCCTGAGGTGCTTTGTGAGGTGCCTACCACGGGTGCCGCAAGGCGTCCCCGCACGCGCCTCCGCCGGGGCCATGGCCCTGGGACGGTCCCCGACGCGGGCGCCCCGGCCGCTCAGCCCCGCTCGGCCAACCGCCACCCATGGTCCACGGGACCCAGCCCCGCACCCAGCGGGAAGCCTGCCGCGATGGCGCCCGTCGTGTACTCCTTGGCTGCCCGCGCGGCCTCCGGCACCGGCAGCCCCTTGGCCAGGTACGAGGCGAGGGCACTGGCCAGTGTGCAGCCCGTGCCGTGGGTGTGCCGGTTGTCGTGCCGCGGGGCGCGCAGCCAGTGCTCCTCGGTGCCGTCGGTGAGCAGGTCGACGGCTTCGCCGGGCAGGTGCCCGCCCTTGATCAGCGCCCAGCGCGGCCCGTGGGCCAGCACGGCGGCCGCGGCCTCGCGCAGCCCCGTCTCGTCGGTGACCCGGACGCCCGTCAGCTGTGCGACCTCGTCCAGGTTCGGGGTGACGACGGTGGCGACGGGCAGCAGCTTGCCGCGTACCGAGTCCACGGCGTCGTCCGCCAGCAGCGCGTCCCCGTGCTTGGAGACCCCCACCGGGTCGACGACCACCGGCGCCCCGGTCCCGGCCAGCAGTTCGGCGACGGTCTCCACGAGCGCCGCCGAGGCGAGCATCCCGGTCTTGACGGCCTGCACCCCGATGTCGTCCACGACGCTGCGGTACTGCGCGCGTACGGCCTCCACCGGAAGCTCCCAATAGCCCTGCACGCCGAGGGAGTTCTGCGCGGTGACGGCTGCGATCACGCTCATGCCGTGGGCGCCGAGCGCCAGCATCGTCTTCAGGTCGGCCTGGATGCCTGCGCCGCCGCCGGAGTCGGACCCGGCGACGGTCAGCACGCGCGGCGGCCCGCCGACACGGGAGTTCACATCGTCCATGGTGACGACGGTACTCAGCGCTCCGCGTCGTCGGAGAAGTGGTCCCAGCCGCCCGCCTTCGCCCAGGGGGCTCCGTCCACGGTGACGCGCGGCCGCGCGGAGGCGCCCTGCACCTCGCCGATGACGCGCCAGCGCGCCGGGAGCTTCTGGTCACGCGGGAAGGTGGCGACGATCGCGTGGTCCTCTCCCCCGGTGAGCACCCACTGGAGCGGGTCGACGCCGACGGCCTGCCCGATGTCGGCCATCTGCGCGGGGATGTCGAGGTCGGCCGAGCGGATGTCGATCCGCACCTTGCTGGCCTCGGCGATGTGCCCCAGGTCGGCCACCAGCCCGTCACTGACGTCGGTCATCGCCGTGGCGCCCAGCCCGGCGGCCGCGGGCCCGGCGTGGTACGGCGGCTCGGGGCGGCGGTGCGCCTCCACGAAGGCGCGGGGCGAGCGGAAGCCGCGGGAGAGCACCGCGTGCCCGGCGGCCGACCAGCCCAGCCATCCGGTGACGGCCACGACGTCGCCGGCCTTGGCCCCGGAGCGGGTGACCGGCTCGCGGTTGCGCAGATCGCCCAGTGCCGTGATGGAGACGGCGATGCTGTCGCCGCGCACCACATCGCCGCCGACCACGGCGGAGGCGGCGACCTGCGCCTCGTCCCTGATGCCGTCCATCAGTTCGGTCGGCCAGTTCGCGGGGAGGTCGGCGGGGACGATCAGACCGAGCAGCAGCGCGGTGGGGACGGCGCCCATGGCGGCGATGTCGGCGAGGTTCTGGGCCGCGGCCTTGCGGCCCACGTCGTACGCCGTCGACCAGTCGCGCCGGAAGTGCCGTCCCTCGATGAGGATGTCGGTGCTGGCCACGACCCGCCGGTCCGGGGCCGCCACCACCGCGGCGTCGTCCCCCGGGCCGATCCGGACGGCCGGGGTGGTGGTCAGCCGGGCGGTCAGCTCCCTGATGAGGCCGAACTCCCCCAGCTCCCCGACGGTGCCCTTCGTCAGCCCCCGCGCGGAGCCGTAGGGGGCCTCCGCCGCGGGCTGTGCAGGCTCGGACGCGGTACCGCCGTTCACATCCCGCATTGCTGTGCCCCTTCGCTCACTTCACTCATCGTGCATTCCCGTACGTCGTCCACGAGCCCGTAGTGCGTGTCCGTACGCCCGTGGTGCTGGTCTGTCCGGCGCGTCGTCCACCCGCCGTGGACGTCCGGCCGGCTGTCGGCGGCCCGGCCCGTCCGACCGCCACGAGGGCGGCCCGGTGGGCTCCCGGCGGCAGGGGGGACGCGGTACGGTGGCGTTTCTCTCTCGCCCTGCATGATCCTCGTCGCCCCCGTGGAGGTTCCGTGGTACAGGCGTACGTCTTGATTCAGACCGAAGTTGGCAAGGCTTCGACCGTCGCAGAGATCGTCTCCAAGATCCCCGGCGTGATCCAGGCCGAGGATGTAACGGGTCCGTACGATGTGATCGTGCGCGCCCGCGCCGACACCATGGACGACCTCGGCCGCATGGTGGTCGCCAAAGTCCAGCAAGTGGACGGCATCACCCGCACTCTGACCTGCCCCATCGTCCATCTCTAGCCCCCCGTATGCTCGCCCGGTGAGCATTCGACGCCGGGCTGCTTCCCCTCGTTCCGTCTCCGCCGTCCCCGCTTCCGCGGTGGGCGCACTGGTCGTCCTGGTCCCCCTGGTCACGGCGGGTTGCTCCGGCATCGGCGACGCGGGCCCTACGCCGCCCAGCCCTTCCGGCCGGACCGCGAAGCTGTGCCGCGCGCTGCACGACGCGCTGCCGAAGCGGGTCGACGGCCGACAGCGCGGCGAGGCCGACCCCGTCTCCGACTACACCGCCGTCTGGGGGGACCCGGCCATCGAGCTGCGCTGCGGCGTGCGCGAACCCGCCAAGCTGACCCCCGGCAACGAAGAGTACAACCCCACCGCCGACGCGGCGGAGGTGAACGGGGTGTCCTGGCTGATGGAGAAGCAGGACGACGGCTACCGCTTCACGACCACCCACCGGGCCGCCTACGTCGAGTTGACCGTACCCGACGACTACAAACCCGAGGTCGAAGCCCTCACGGACCTGAGCGACGCGGTCAAGCACACGGTGCCCAAACGGAAAGAGGACTGACCGTCACGGGGGGGGCTCGGGGGCGAAGCCCCCGGCCGATTGCCTACCGCAGGCCCGTCGGGCGGTTCAGGGCCGACTGGATGAGGCGGTCTACCAGTTCGGGGTAGCTGACGCCGGTCTCCTGCCACATGCGCGGATACATCGAGATGGGCGTGAAGCCCGGCATCGTGTTGATCTCGTTGATCACGAACTCGCCGTTCTCGCACAGGAAGAAGTCGGCCCGCACCAGCCCCTCGCAGGAGGCCGCCTCGAAGGCCCGTACGGCCAGCTCCCGCACCCGTGCCGTCTCCTCCTCGGTCAGCGAGGCGGGCACGATACCGGAGGCGGAGTCGATGTACTTCGCCTCGAAGTCGTAGAAGTCGTGGTCGCTGACCGGCGGGATCTCGGCGGGCACACTGGCACGCGGTCCGTCCTCGAACTCCAGGACGCCGCACTCGATCTCACGGCCGCGCAGCAGCGACTCGACGATGATCTTCGGGTCGTGCCGCCGGGCCACCTCGACCGCCTCGTCCAGCCCGCCCAGGCCGTCCACCTTGGTGATGCCCATGGACGAGCCGGCCCGGGCCGGCTTGATGAAGACCGGCCAACCCTGCTCGGAGGCGAAGTCGACGATCTTCTTGCGCGCCGCCGCGGGATCCACCTCCCACTCACGCGGCCTGACGGTGACGTACGGGCCGACCGGCAGTCCGAAGGAGACGAAGATCCGCTTCATGTACTCCTTGTCCATGCCGACGGCCGAGGACAGCACGCCCGAGCCGACGTAGGGGATCCCCGCCAGCTCCAGCATCCCCTGGAGGGTGCCGTCCTCGCCGTACGGGCCGTGCAGTACGGGAAAGACGACGTCGATCTCGCCCAGCACCTTGGGCATCTGCCCGGGCTCGGTGTGCACGACCTCGCGGCTGCCGGGTGAGACGGGCAGCTGCACCCCGCCGGTGTCGGACTCGGACAGCTGCTCCACCGTGGGCAGCTTGCGGTCCTCGATGGCCATCCGGGCCGGGTCGTCGGCCGCCAGCGCCCAGCGGCCGTCCGCGGTGATACCGATCGGCAGCACCTCGTACTTGTCGCGGTCGATGGCGCCGAGCACCGCGCCGGCCGTCAGGACCGAGATCTGGTGCTCTGAGTTGCGTCCGCCGAAGACGACGGCGACTCGGGGCTTGGGGGCGGGGCTCTGGCTGCTCATATCGCTGGGACTTTACCGCGTCGTAGCCGCGCTGCCGACGCGGACGCCCCCGTGGCGCCGAGGTGCCGTACCGGGCAGCTCAACAGCCGCTCCGCCGTGCGCTCAGGCCCGTTCGGGCTTGGCACTGCGGGACATCAGCTCCTTGAGCGCCACCAGCGGCGGCTTGCCCTCGTGGACGATCTCCACGACGGTCTCGGTGATCGGCATCTCCACCCCGTGCCGCCGCGCCAGGTCCAGCACGGACTGGCAGGACTTGACGCCCTCCGCGGTCTGCTCGGTGACCGCGATCGTCTCCTGGAGGGTCATGCCCCGGCCGAGGTTGGTGCCGAAGGTGTGGTTGCGGGACAGCGGCGAGGAGCAGGTGGCCACCAGGTCGCCCATACCGGCCAGCCCGGCGAAGGTGTGCGCCTCCGCGCCCATGGCGAGGCCGAGCCGGGTGGTCTCGGCCAGCCCGCGGGTGATCAGTGACGCCTTGGAGTTGTCGCCCAGGCCCATCCCGTCGGCGATGCCCACGGCCAGCGCGATGACGTTCTTGACCGCGCCGCCCAGCTCGCAGCCGACCACGTCGGTGCTGGTGTAGGGCCGGAAGTACGGGGTGTGGCAGGCGCTCTGCACGGCGCGTGCCGCCTCCTCGTCCACGCACGCGGCGACGGCGGCGGCGGGCTGCCGGGCGGCGATCTCACGGGCCAGATTGGGCCCGGTCAGTACGGCGACGCGCTCGGCTGGGACCCCGGCGACCTCCTGGATGACCTCGCTCATCCGCTTGGCGGTGCCGAGTTCGATGCCCTTCATCAGGGAGACGAGCACCGTGCCGGGGTGCAGCAGCCCACGCCACGACTCCAGGTTGGCGCGCAGCGTCTGGGAGGGGACGGAGAGCACGGTGAACTCCGCGTCCCGGGCCGCGTCGGCGGGTTCTGTGGTGGCCCGCACCGCGGCGGGGAGTTCGGTGTCGGGGTGGTATCCGGGGTTGCGGCACGTGGTGTTGATCGCCTCGACGACCTCGGCCCGACGGCCCCACAGGGTCACGTCCACCCCTGCGTCGGCGAGCACCATCGCGAAGGCGGTGCCCCAGGAGCCGGTGCCGAACACGGCGGCCTTCCTCCGGTGTTCCTGCTGCCGCCCGTCCTGCCGGCTCACGCGTTCTTCTCTCCCTCTGCCGCCTCGGCCGTGGCCGGTGCCTGACCGGCCGGCTCGTGCTGTCCTGTCACCTCGCGCACCTCGGGCGACTGCTCCCGGGTGGCCCGCTGCTCGCGCCTGCGGACCGCCGCCTTGCGCATGTCGTACCGCTCGGCGGGCGCGGGCTCGCCGCGGATGGCGGCGAGCTGCTCGGTGACGGCATCCATCATGACGTCGGTGACCTCGCGGAGCACCTCGGCGGTGGGCTCCCGGTCGTAGAACGCGGACAGGTCGATGGGCGGGCCCGCCTGCACGGTGAGGGTCTTGCGCGGGAAGAGCCGCAGCTTCTTCTCCTTGGCGTACGGCGGCATCGCGAGGTTGGCGCCCCACTGGGCGACGGGGATGACGGGCGCCCTGGTCAGCAGCGCGACCCGGGCAGCGCCGGTCTTGCCGGTCATCGGCCACATCTCCGGGTCGCGGGTGAGGGTGCCCTCCGGGTAGAAGGCGACGCACTCGCCCTTCTCGATGGCCTCCACGGCGGCCCGGAAGGCGCCCACCGCGTCGGTGGACTCGCGATAGACGGGGATCTGCCCGGTGCCGCGCATCGCGGCGCCCAGGAAGCCGCCCTTGAACAGCCCCACCTTGGCCAGGAACCGCGGGACCCGGCCGGTGTTGTACTGGAAGTGGGCGTAGGAGAGCGGGTCGAGATACGAGTTGTGGTTGACGACGGTGATAAAGCCGCCGTCGTGCGGAATGTGCTCCATTCCGCGCCAGTCCCGCTTGAAGAACAGGATGAGCGGGGGTTTCAGCAGGAACGCCGCGAGGCGGTACCAGAAGCCGATCTTCCTGCGTTTACCGTCACTCCCCGGCATTGCGCGCCCCCTTCGGCTCGGCTTTTCCGGCCGGTGCTCTCGGGGTTGCTCCCGGGGCGGACACGGTTTGGCGGGACACCCGGACACCATCTCCTTAGGGGGCTCCTTGTGGGGCCCTTCCTCTGGGGGCAAATCGACAACCGCACAAGTGTCGCCGCGGACTGCCTCGCTGTCGAGCACACTGTCCGTGCTCGACTGTGGGGCACACGGTAACCCCACCCCCGTCGCACCGCTCGGGGAGCAGGCGAGAATGGGGCCGATGAAGCCACATGTGACGCCCGTGACGTGGACTCTTGTGGTGCCGCTGAAGCCTCTCTCCCGGGCCAAGAGCCGGCTTGCCGGCGCCGCCACGGGCCCTCCCCTGCCCGAGCTGGCGCTGGCGTTCGCCCAGGACACCGTGAGTGCGGCGCTCGACTGCCCGGCAGTGCGCGATGTGGTGGTTGTCACGGACGATCCGCTGGCCGCCGGTGAACTGCGCACGCTGGGCGCGCGCCCGGTGCCCGATCTGCCGGGCGACGGGCTGAACGCGGCGCTCGCGCACGGGGCCGCGACGGCGCGCGCCGCGGATCCCGCCGCGGCTGTCGCCGCCCTCAACGCGGATCTGCCGGCGCTGCGGCCCGCGGAATTGGAACGGGTACTGAATGCGGCTTCCGGATTTTCCCGTGCTTTTCTTCCCGACGCCGCGGAAATCGGCACAACTGTGCTGACAGCCCTCCCGCAGGCTGAGCTTTCCCCCGCTTTCGGCGGCCCCTCCCGGATCCGGCACCGGGCCTCCGGCGCGGTGGAACTGGCGCTGCCGGGAGTTCCCAGCGTGCGGCAGGACGTGGATACGCCCGAGGATCTGCGAGCGGCACTCGCGCTGGGCGTCGGCGATTTCACCTCGGCACTGCTCGCCGGGCCAGTACCGGAACCGGGCCGCTAGGCTGCCGCTATGCAGGCCACGGCATACACCTACGACCCGGAGTCCCGGTCCGGCAGCGTGCTGCTGGACGACGGCACCCCGCTGCCCTTCGAGGCTCCCGCCTTCGACGCGGGCGGCCTCCGCCTGCTCCGCCCCGGCCAACGGGTCCGTATCGAACTCGAAGGCGAAGCCGAGACCCGCCGCATCACCCTGGTGACCCTCCAGACCCTGTAAGGGCGGAGCCCCCGGCTTCTGTGCCGCCGCGACGGCGGCGAACACGCCGCGGGCCGGGCTCCCCCGAGGGAGCCCGGCCCGGCGCTGGCGTTGCGGCCCGTGGCCGCGTGTGTTCCCGTGCCCGCCAGTGCCGGCGTACTGCCGCCAGTGGTGGGAGGGATCGTTTCACCCGCTGAAGTGCGGGATACCGAGATCTCCGGCTCACCGCCTCCGCGAGGTGGTCTTCTTGGCGGTGGTCTTGCGGGCCGCGGTCTTCCGCGCGGGCGCCTTCTTGGCGGTGCTCTTGCG
The DNA here is from genome assembly GCF_050936705.1 of Streptomyces sp. CA-250714. NCBI lineage: Bacteria > Bacillati > Actinomycetota > Actinomycetes > Kitasatosporales > Streptomycetaceae > Streptomyces > Streptomyces sp. CA-250714. The sequence goes on from NZ_JBNJMI010000001.1 coordinate 2,386,337, forward strand.
GGCCGGTGCCTTCTTGGCCGTGGTCTTGGCCGGGGCCTTCTTGGCGGTGGTCTTCTTGGCGGCGGTGGTCTTCGCCGGAGCCTTCTTCGCCGCCGCCTTCTTCGCGGGCGCCGCCTTCTTCGCCGTCGTCTTCTTCGCGGGTGCGGCCTTCTTCGCCGTGGTCTTCTTCGCGCCTGCCTTCTTGGCCGTGGCCTTCTTGGTGGCCGTACCGCCGGAGAGGCTGCCCTTGGGGGCCTTCTTGACCGCGACATCGTTCTTGGGGAGCTTCTTCGCTCCGCTCACCAGGTCCTTGAAGCCCGCACCGGCGCGGAAGCGCGGTACGGAGGTCTTCTTCACCCGCACCCGCTCACCGGTCTGCGGGTTGCGAGCGTAACGGGCCGGTCGGTCGACCTTCTCGAAAGAGCCGAAGCCGGTGACCGAAACACGCTCACCGGCGACGACCGCACGAACGATCGCGTCCAGGACTACATCGACCGCATCCGCGGCCTGCTGGCGTCCACCGAGGTCATCTTGGATAGCTTCAACGAGCTGCGCCTTGTTCACGTCTTCCCCTTCGGAGACATTGCCGGAACGAATGTGTTCAGCTTTTTCGCACGTTAGGCAGATATATACCGCAAATCAAACACGAAACGGGCGAATCACCCTTGTGCCGCAACGAACTCGCCCGTCACGGAGTTCCGTCCGCGCACACGTCCCGTTGCCCGGCGCTGAATCGCCCCTCGTCGACGTCGGCCATCAGGCGCTCCAGACGCCGTTCGGCGTCGGCGAGATCGTGTTTGGAAGCCGCGGTGATGACGAGCAGCTTCCGGGCCAGCGGCACCCGTGCGCTCTGCGGAATTTGCGGGGAGCGCACCCGGGAGTGCGCTTCCTTCAGTCGGGCGGCGAGTCGGTCGTAGAGCTCCAGTTGACCGTCGCGTTCCATGCGGTGATTGTGCCATCTGGGGTGAGTTGTCGCTTCCAGCGGGTCAGCGTAGGGCGGGGACGTGCGAGGTGTAGCCGCCAACTCCGCTGGGCAGAGCCTTTGTTGACACCTCGCGGCGAGTCGTGCGGGCGAGTCGCGAACAGCACTGTGCCTCAGTGCGACAGGAGCCGGCGTCAAGACTAATTCACGTCATTCGCCAGCGCACGCGTGTGCACATACGTGCCGCATACAGCCGCACTGCCCACACGTACCGCACACAGCACCGCGCCCCCACCGGAGTGCGGTGGGGGCGCGGTGGCGCGACGTTTTGAGGGGTACTCAGCCTCTCAGGCGGTGAGCGTGCGCGGTTTGAAGGAGGCCCTGGACTTCTCGAAGTCCGCGATGGCGTCCTCGTTCTTCAGGGTGAGGCTGATGTCGTCCAGCCCTTCCAGCAGCCGCCAACGGGCGTTCTCGTCCAGCTCAAAGTCCGCGTCGATACCAGGCGCCACCACCTTGCGCCGTACCAGGTCCACGGTCACCTCGGCGGTCGGGTCGGCCTCCGTCAGCTGCCAGAGCGCGTCCACGGTCTCCTGCGGCAGCACCACCGTGAGCAGGCCGTTCTTCAGCGAGTTGCCGCGGAAGATGTCGGCGAACCGCGAGGAGATGACGGCCTTGAAGCCGTAGTTCTGCAGCGCCCAGACGGCGTGCTCACGCGACGAACCGGTACCGAAGTCCGGGCCCGCGACCAGCACGGTCGCGCCCTGGTGGGCAGGCTGGTTGAGCACAAACTCCGGGTCCTTGCGCCACGCCTCGAACAGGCCGTCCTCGAAGCCGTCGCGGGTGACCTTCTTGAGCCAGTGGGCCGGGATGATCTGGTCGGTGTCGACGTTGCTGCGGCGCAGCGGAACGGCCCGGCCGGTGTGTGTGGTGAAGGCTTCCATGTCTTCCCTATCCCTTCAGCTTCCTCGGCCCGTCAGACCGCGGCCGGTTCGCGTACGTCCGCCAGATCGGCCGGCGAGGCCAGGTGGCCCAGTACCGCGGTCGCCGCCGCCACCTGCGGCGAGACCAGATGGGTACGGCCTCCCTTGCCCTGCCTGCCCTCGAAGTTGCGGTTCGAGGTGGAGGCGGCGCGCTCACCCGGCTGGAGCTGGTCGGGGTTCATGCCCAGGCACATCGAACAGCCGGCGTGCCGCCATTCGGCGCCCGCCGCCGTGAACACCTTGTCCAGCCCTTCCTCGACGGCTTGCAGCGACACCCGTACGGAGCCGGGAACGACCAGCATCCGCACGCTGTCGGCGACCTTGCGGCCCTCCAGCACCGAGGCGGCCGAACGCAGGTCCTCGATACGGCCGTTGGTGCACGAGCCGACGAAGACGGTGTCGACGGCGACCTCGCGCAGCGGCTGACCCGCCCTCAGCCCCATGTAGTCCAGGGCCTTCTCGGCCGCGTACCGCTCGCTGGCGTCCTGGAAGGAGGCCGGGTCGGGCACCGAGTGCGACAGCGGAGCGCCCTGGCCGGGGTTGGTGCCCCAGGTGACGAACGGCGCCAGCTCGGCGGCCTCGATGACGACCTCGTGGTCGAAGACCGCGTCCTCGTCGGTGCGCAGCGTCTTCCAGTAGGCGACGGCCTCGTCCCAGTCCGCGCCCTTGGGGGCGTGCTCGCGGCCCTCGACGTAGGCGAAGGTGGTCTCGTCCGGGGCGATCATCCCGGCCCTGGCGCCCGCCTCGATGGACATGTTGCAGATCGTCATCCGCGCTTCCATCGACAGCTTCTCGATGGCCTCGCCGCGGTACTCGATCACATAGCCCTGACCACCGCCGGTGCCGATCTTGGTGATGATGGCGAGGATCAGGTCCTTGGCGGTGACGTCCTCGGGCAGCTCACCGTTCACGGTGACCGCCATGGTCTTGAACGGCGCCATCGGCAGCGTCTGGGTGGCCAGTACGTGCTCCACCTGGGAGGTGCCGATACCGAAGGCCAGCGCGCCGAACGCGCCGTGGGTGGAGGTGTGGCTGTCACCGCAGACCACCGTCATCCCGGGCTGGGTCAGCCCCAGCTGCGGCCCCACGACGTGTACGACGCCCTGTTCGACGTCGCCCAGCGGGTGCAGCCGCACCCCGAAATCCGCACAGTTCTTGCGCAGTGTCTCCAACTGGGTGCGGGAGACCGGGTCGGCGATCGGCTTGTCGATGTCGAGGGTGGGGGTGTTGTGGTCCTCGGTCGCGATGGTCAGATCCGTACGCCGCACGGCACGGCCCGCCTTACGGAGTCCGTCGAAGGCCTGCGGGCTGGTCACCTCGTGCAGCAGGTGGAGATCGATGAAGAGAAGGTCCGGCTCGCCTTCCGCGCGCCTGACGACATGGTCGTCCCAGACTTTCTCCGCGAGTGTGCGTCCCATCGCTTTCCCTCCGGCCGGCAGCGCCGCCGGCCACATGTCGAGATCAGTTCCACCTCCCCCCGGCCTTCGGCCAGGGGTCCCCCAGAAGCGGCGGTCGTCCCTCAAGGTTGGCGGGTCGCCGGGAAAATTGAACTTGCGTTTCACACTCTGAGACGTGAGTATCGACGCATGGACAACTCTAGCGGCGTCGGCGTTCTCGACAAGGCAGCTCTGGTACTGAGCGCTCTGGAGTCCGGTCCGGCCACCCTCGCCGGGCTGGTCTCAGCGACCGGTCTCGCGCGCCCCACGGCGCACCGGCTCGCGGTGGCTCTCGAGCACCACCGCATGGTGGCCCGCGACATGCAGGGCCGTTTCATCCTCGGCCCGCGGCTGGGCGAGCTGGCCGCGGCGGCGGGCGAGGACCGGCTGCTCGCGGCGGCGGGCCCGGTGCTCACCCACCTACGCGATGTGACCGGCGAGAGCGCCCAGCTCTACCGGCGCCAGGGCGATATGCGCATCTGTGTCGCCGCCGCCGAACGCCTCTCCGGCCTGCGCGACACCGTGCCGGTCGGCTCCACGTTGCCCATGAAGGCGGGTTCCGCCGCGCAGATCCTGATGGCCTGGGAGGAGCCCGAGCGGCTGCACCGCGGCCTCCAGGGCGCCCGGTTCACCGCCACCGCGCTCTCCGGCGTACGACGCCGCGGCTGGGCCCAGTCGATCGGCGAGCGCGAGCCGGGCGTCGCGTCCGTCTCCGCGCCCGTACGCGGCCCCTCGAACCGCGTGGTGGCTGCCGTGTCCGTCTCAGGCCCCATCGAGCGCCTGACCCGCCACCCCGGCCGTATGCACGCGCAGGCCATCGTCGACGCCGCTGCCCGCCTCAGCGAATCGCTCCGCCGCCCAGGCTGAGGGCTCCCGTCTCACGGGCAGGCTCCTCACGGGCAGGCTCCGGACGACCCTTGCGAGGGTCCGGAGCCTGCCCGTGAGCGCGCACGACGAAGGCCCCGCACCTGAGGTGCGGGGCCTTCTTGATCGAGTACCCCCGACCGGATTCGAACCGGCGCTACCGCCTTGAGAGGGCGGCGTGCTAGGCCGCTACACAACGGGGGCCCTGCTGCGATCCCGGCCTTGCGGACGGAATCCGTACCCCCGACCGGATTCGAACCGGCGCTACCGCCTTGAGAGGGCGGCGTGCTAGGCCGCTACACAACGGGGGCTCGATCTCGCAGAACGTGAACACTGCTGAACAGACAGCGCTTATCAACTACGGATCTTGCTGGGCTACCAGGACTCGAACCTAGACTAACTGAACCAGAATCAGTCGTGCTGCCAATTACACCATAGCCCACCGAAACGCAACCCCCTGTGGGGATTTTGTTTGGATGGCCGCCTCCGGCTCCGGCCCTTTGCGGGCCGCCCCGTTCGGCGACAGGAAGAACATTACCCGATGGCGGACGGTGCTCCAAAACGAGTTCCAGGGGCCCGTTCCGGGGCACCGTCCCCACCTCGGCGGCTACGAACCGAGCTTGGCCAGGGCCGTATCGATGCGCTCCAGGGTGCGGTCCCTGCCGAGGACCTGGAGGGACTCGAAGAGGGGCAGGCCGACGGTGCGGCCTGTGACGGCGACGCGGACCGGCGCCTGGGCCTTGCCCAGCTTCAGGCCGTGCTCCTCGCCGGCGGCCAGTACGGCCTCCTTGAGCGCCTCGGGGGAGGTCCAGTCGGCCGTCTCCAGCTTGGCGCGGGCCGTGCGGAGAAGGGCGTCCGAGCCCTCCTTCATCGCCTTCTGCCAGGACTTCTCGTCCTCCACCGGCCGGTCCAGGAAGAGGAAGTCGACGTTGTCGGTGATGTCGGAGAGGACCGTCAGACGGGTCTGGGCCAGCGGGGCCAGCTCCTCGAACGCCTGCTGGGAGAAGTTCGACTCGTCCCAGGGGGCGTAGGGGGCCTTCAGCCACGGCTCGCAGGCGGCGATGAAGTCCTTCAGCGGCATCTCCCGCAGATGCGTGGCGTTGATGGCCTCGCACTTCTTCAGATCGAAGCGTGCCGGGTTGGAGTTGACCTCGTGAATGTCGAAGGCGGCGACCATCTCGTCGACGGAGAAGATGTCGCGGTCCTCGGCGAGGGACCAGCCGAGCAGGGAGAGGTAGTTGAGCAGGCCCTCGGGGAGGAAGCCGCGCTCGCGGTAGAGGTTGAGGGAGGACTGCGGATCGCGCTTGGAGAGCTTCTTGTTGCCCTCGCCCATGACGTAGGGCAGATGACCGAACTCCGGGACGCGGTTGGCGATGCCCAGCTCCATCAGCGCCTTGTACAGCGCGATCTGACGCGGGGTGGAGGAGAGCAGGTCCTCGCCGCGCAGCACGTGCGTGATGTCCATCAGCGCGTCGTCGACCGGGTTGACCAGCGTGTACAGCGGAGCCCCGTTGGTGCGCAGAATGCCGTAGTCGGTGACGTTCTCCGGCTGGAAGGTGATCTCGCCCCGGACCAGGTCGGTGAAGGTGATCGGCTCGTCCGGCATCCGGAAGCGGACGACATGGCTGCGGCCCTCGGCCTCGTACGCGGCGATCTGCTCGCCGGTCAGCTCGCGGCAGCGGCCGTCGTAACCGGAGGGACGGCCCTCCTTGCGGGCCTGCTCGCGGCGCTGTTCCAGCTCCTCCGCTGTGCAGTAGCAGGGGTAGGCGTAGCCGCCGTCCAGCAGCTTGCGCGCGACGTCCGCGTACTTGTCCATACGCTGGGACTGCCGGTAGGGGGCGTGCGGGCCGCCCCCCGCGACGAAGTCGCCATCAGACACAGCGGGGCCCTCGTCCCAGTCGAGGCCGAGCCAGCGCATCGCGTCCAGCAGCTGCTCGTACGACTCCTCCGAGTCGCGCGCGGCGTCGGTGTCCTCGATGCGGAAGACCAGGGTGCCGCCGGTGTGCCGGGCGTACGCCCAGTTGAACAGGGCGGTACGGACCAGACCCACATGGGGGTTACCGGTCGGGGAGGGACAGAAACGTACGCGGACGTCCGTGCCCGCGGTCCCTCCCCCTCCGGAGAACTCAGTAGTCACGCTTGATCACCTTATTGGTGAGAGTGCCGATTCCTTCGATGGTGACGGCGACCTCGTCGCCGACGTTGAGCGGGCCGACGCCCGCAGGGGTGCCGGTGAGGATGACGTCGCCGGGCAGCAGGGTCATGGCCTGGGTGATGTGGACGATCAGGTCCTCGATGGGCCGGATCATCTCGCTGGTGCGCCCCAGCTGGCGCTGTTCGCCGTTGACCGTGCACATGATGCCGACGTCCGCCGGGTCCAGCTCGGTCTCCGTCCAGGGCCCCAGCGGGCAGGAGCCGTCGAAGCCCTTGGCGCGGGCCCACTGCTTCTCCGTACGCTGCACATCACGCGCGGTGATGTCGTTGGCGCAGGTGTAGCCGAGGATGACGTCCTTGGCGCGTTCGCGCGGCACGTCCTTGCACAGCCGGCCGATGACCACGGCCAGCTCCGCCTCGTGGTGCAGTTCGTTGGAGAAGGACGGGTAGCCGATCGGGTCGTTCGGCCCGATCACCGAGGTGGACGGCTTGAGGAAGGTGACCGGGATCTCGGGGACCTCGTTGCCGAGTTCCTTGGCGTGCTCGGCGTAGTTCCTGCCGATCGCCACCACCTTGTTGGGGAGGGTGGGCGGCAGGATACGGACCTTGCTCATGGGGAGCTTCTGGCCCGTGCGCTCGAACTCTGCGAAGGGGTGGCCCTTGATGATGTCGAGGACGGGGCCCTCGGGGGTTGAGGGCTCGCCCTCGACGACGCCGAAACCTACGGTTCCGTCCAGGGAGAATCTTGCGATGCGCACGGGGGTCCTTCGGTGCGGGGTTACTGGGCCGGGGCCCAGCGTATTCCACTCACCGCGGGGGGCGGGGGTGGGTTGTTCCCGCCCCTGCCCCGCCCTTGCCGTTGCCGGACGCCGGTGTCAGCGCAGGCGTGCCATCAAGGCGTGCTCGACGAGAGTGATCAGCGCGCTCTTGGCGTCCGCGCGGTGCCGGGCGTCCGTGGTGATGATGGGGGCGTCGGGGCCGATCTGGAGGGCTTCGCGGACCTCTTCCGGGGAGTAGGGCTGGTGCCCGTCGAACCCGTTGAGGGCGATGACGAACGGCAGTCCGCTGTTCTCGAAGTAGTCCACCGCCGGGAAGCAGTCCGCCAGCCGGCGCGTGTCCACCAGCACCACCGCACCGATCGCGCCACGCACCAGGTCGTCCCACATGAACCAGAACCGGTCCTGACCCGGCGTACCGAACAGATACAGGATCAGGTCCTGGTCCAGGGTGATGCGACCGAAGTCCATGGCGACCGTGGTGGTCGTCTTGTCCGCCGTGTGGGTCAGATCGTCGATACCTGCCGAGGCGGAGGTCATCACGGCCTCGGTGCGCAGCGGGTTGATCTCCGAGACCGCACCGACGAAGGTCGTCTTGCCCACGCCGAATCCGCCGGCCACCACGATCTTCGCGGAGGTCGTCGAACGGGCTGTCGTACCCCCGACGGGCCCGGCGCTAGAGCTTCCGAAGTCCACTGAGCACCCTTTCGAGCAATGTCACGTCTGGTTGACCGTCGGCGGTGGTCTCGTCACCGCCCGGCTGGTGGATGGCGACAAGTCCGGCCTCGGCCAGGTCGGCGACGAGGATCCGGGCGACGCCGAGCGGGATGGTCAGAAGGGCCGAGATCTCGGCGACCGACTTGATCTCGTAGCACAGGCGGCAGATCCGCTGGTGCTCCGGGAGCTGGCCCTGGAGCTGCGAGACCTCCGCCGTGGTGTGCACCAGCGCCTCGATGGCGAGCTGGTAGCGGGGACGGGTCCGGCCACCCGTCATCGCGTACGGACGCACCAGCGGCTGCTGCGGCGGCGGTGGCTGGTCGGCGGCGCGCTGGGTGCCGGCCGTCCTGTCACCGGGCGCGGGCTGCACCGGCTGGATGCGGGTCTGCGGGTTCTGCTGCTGTTGCGGCTGCCGCTGCGGGGGCTGCGCGCCGTGCTGGGGCTGCCCTCCATGCCGCGGCTGGTACGGCGGCTGCCCTCCGTGCTGCTGCGGCGCCCCGTGCTGCGGGCGGCCGGGCTGCTGCGGCTGGGGCTGCTGCTGGCCGGCCGAGCGCTGGACGTACTCACTCGGCGCCGAGGGGAAGTTGAAACGGTTCAGGAAGGGCGCGTCCCCGCCCGGGGCCGCGGCCGACTGGACGTCCTGAGGCTGGTCGGAACGACCACTGCCGTACGACGACGGACCTCCTGGGGGCGTTGCCACGTTTCCTCCTCCGACTCACGGACATACGGCCGTTGCGCTCCCGGCACCTTATGGCGCCCAGCCGCGATGCGCACTGCCAAGGGACAGTTGTGCCCTAGTTGAGAAGACTGCCCTGAAGCTCCGCTCGCAGATCCGGGGTGAGGACCCCTCCGGCACGGTCGACCAGCAGTGCCATCTCGTACCCCACCAGACCGATGTCGGCCTCGGGGTGGGCGAGGACGGCCAGTGAGGATCCGTCGGAGATGGACATGATGAAGAGGAATCCCCGCTCCATCTCCACAACCGTCTGATTGACCCCACCGCCCTCGAAGATCCGGGACGCGCCCGCGGTCAGCGAGGTGAGCCCCGAGGCAACCGCCGCCAGCTGGTCGGCGCGGTCGCGCGGGAAGCCCTCGGACATCGCGAGCAGGAGTCCGTCGGCGGAGACCACCACCGTGTGGGACACCCCGGGGGTGTTCTCCACGAAGTTGGTGATCAACCAGTTCAGGTTCTGCGCCGCCTGGCTCATCGGGCTCACACTAACGCTCCTGATCGTAGGTGCTGCCGGGGCCGAAGCCCTGTCGGTCATTCTGGTTGCCGTCGCCCGCCGTGCGCCCCTGGCGTACGCCGCGGTGCAGATTGCTCAGTCTGCCGCGTACGTCCTCGGGCGCGCGGGAGACCGAGGGGCCGCCCCCCGAGCTCTCCTCCGCGGCACCCGCGACCAGATTGGCCCTGGGCACCCGGCGCGGCAGTCCGGAGGAGGTGACGCCGCCGGACTGCGGGGCACGCAACTGCCCCGCCCTGTTCCAGCGTTCGTCGTTCTCGCTCCACCGGTGGGTTCCGGTTTCCTCCTGCGACGGCTGCCCCGCGGACTCCTCGGCCGGGGCTTCCCAACCCTGGACGGGGGCCTGGTGGTGCGTTTCCGGCTCCCCGTCCTGCGGCTGTCGCACCGGGTCACGTCGCGGGAGGCCCGCTTCGGTGGTGGTGCGGTAGCTGTTCGGGAGGGAACCCGGACGGTCGAAACCTACACGCTCAGCCTCCCCCTGGGGAACGCCGGAAGCGGATTCCGCTTCTGGCTGCTGCGACGTGTACTGGCCCTCGTGCGCGGGCTGTTGGGGCTGGGGCCGCTGCTGTTCGTACGGTCCGCTGCCCGCTGTGGAGGTCTCGTGGGGATGCTGCGTGGCGGGGCTGCCATAGGGCTGTCCATAGCCCTGGCCGTATCCCTCGTAGCCGCCGGTGTACTGCTGCGCGGCGATCTCCCCGGTCTGCTCGTACCCGGGCTGATACGGGTCGCCCTGCTGCTGGTACGGGTCATCCTGCCGCTGATACGGATCGCCTTGCCCGTACGCGTCGTACGGCTGTCCCTGCGCGGTGTCGTACGGCTGCTGTCCCTGCGGGTAGGCGTCCTGCCGTGGCTCCTGAGGGGCCTGTGGCTGTTCGACCTGCGGGGGTTGCTGCTCCTGCGGCTGCTGGGACGGTGGTGCCTCCAGTGCCGCACGGCGCTCCTCGCGGAACCGGGTGCGGCTCACGGAGCCGAGCGGCGAGGGCGGCTCGTCGCCGGAGCCGTAACGCGAGTCGTCGAAGCCGAGTTCGGCGGCCGAGCGGGAATCCAGCGCGCTCTGCCCCCGCGGCTGCTCGGGGACGATCCGGGAGACGGTGAAGTCCTCCTCGGGGCTCTCCTCCCCTCCCCCGCCGTGCGTGATCGCGTCGGGCAGCATCACCAGCGAGGTGGTGCCCGCCTGCTCTCCGGAGGGGCGCAGCTGGACGCGGATGCCGTGCCGGTCGGCCAGCCGGCCCACCACGAACAGGCCCATGCGCTGGGAGACGGCGGCGTCCACCGTCGGCGGGTTGGCCAGCTTGTGGTTGATGTCCGCGAAATCCTCGGCGGTCAGACCGATGCCCTTGTCATGGATCTCGATCATCATCCGGCCGTCCGGCAGCCGGGTCGCGGTGACCCGCACCTTGCTCTGCGGCGAGGAGAACGACGCCGCGTTCTCCAACAGCTCGGCGAGCAGATGCACGAGGTCGTTGACGACCTGTCCGTGGATCTCCGTCTCGGGGATGCCGCTGACCTCGATGCGCTCGTAGTGCTCCACCTCCGAGGAGGCGGCGCGCAGGATGTCGACGAGCGGCACCGGCTCCGTCCACCGGCGGCCCGGCTCCTCACCGGCGAGGACCAGCAGGTTCTCGCCGTTGCGGCGCATCCGGGTGGCGAGGTGGTCCATCCGGAACAGCTTCTCCAGCTGGTCCGGGTCCGCCTCGCTGTTCTCCATCTCCGTCACCAGCTCCAGCTGGCGCTCGATGAGCCCCTGGTTGCGGCGGGAGAGGTTGGTGAAGATCGCGTTGACGTTGCCCCGCAGCAGCGCCTGCTCGGCGGCGAGCCGTACGGCCTCGCGGTGCACCTGGTCGAAGGCGCGGGCGACCTCGCCGATCTCGTCGCTGCTGGTGATCGGGATGGGCTGGACGCGGGTGTCCACGCGGCCCGGCTCGGTCCGCGAGAGCTGGTCGACCAGCATCGGCAGCCGCTGCTGGGCCACGTCGAAGGCGGCGGTGCGCAGCGAGCGCATGCTGCGGCTCATCGAGCGCGCCATCCGGCCCGCGATGACGAACGCGAGCAGCAGCGCGACCAGTACGATCGCCGAGTTGACCAGCGCGTTCCTGCGGGCGTCGGAGGCGATCTGCTCGGTCTCCTGCACCGCGTTCCTGGCCAGCTTCGCCTCGACCGCACGGTAGGCGTCGAAGGTGCCGGTGGCGGTGGCGAAGTAGCTCTCGGTGGTGATGCCCTTGGCGCGCAGCTCGCGGGGGCCGGCGCCGGAGCCGATGGCGGCCACCATCTTGGCCATGGAGGGTGGCGCGACGAACTTCTTGCCCTTCGCCGCCGCGTGCTCCTTCGCCGCCTGGGTCTGCCGGCGGCCCGCCTCCTTGGCCTTGGCCGCCTCCTGCTTGAGCAGCCGTACGTCCGAGGGGCGGCCGCCGGAGGTGTACTCGGCCAGCGCGATGCGCTCCAGGTAGTGGTACGAGGCCAGCGCGGTGAGCTGGGCCTCCTTGTCCTTGCGGGCGGGGCCGGGCTTGACCATCAGATGGGTGCCCAGCGACCGCTGGAGGGACACGGCGGCCTTGGCCAGCGAGATGGCGTAGACGGTACGGCCGTAGGAGGTGATGTTGCCGGTGCCCAGCCCGAGTTCGTTGGCGAACTCCATCAGCGGGTGCTGGATGGTGACGTAGCCTTCTTCGGTCTTCACGCCGGGCAGGTCCTTGGTGTACGCGGACTCGCGCAGCACCGGCAGCCGGGGCTCGACCTTCTCGAACGCGGCCAGCCGGCGCTTGAGGCCCGGATTGTCCGGGAGGTGGGTGGCGGCGCTCTTGAACTCCTTGGCGGCCTGGTCAGTCGCGGCTCGCGCCTTGCGTACCGCGGGGTCGTTCCGCTGGCCCTTCAGAAGCGGCTCGGCGGTGCGGTCGCGCTCGTCGATGAGGGCGTTGCCGTAATTCGCTGCCGCCTCGACCAGTTCGGCCGTACGCTGGGCTTCCTTGGCGTCCTGCCAGGCGGAGACGTCGGACTCGACCTTGAAGCCGCCGAAGACGAGGGCGACGAGCACGGGTATGAGCAGGATCGCGTTCAGCCGGGTGGGCACGCGCCAGTTGCGCGCCGACCACCGGCTGCTGCTGCCGGCCGCGGGCGGCGGCTGGGGAGCCGAGGCATGCGGGCCGCGCGGCATGGCAGGACGCTGCGGAGGGGTGAAGTTACCCCTCGACTCCGCAGAGCCCTGCTGTGCGGAACCCTCTCGTGCCGGTCCCGACGTACCCCTGGTCGTTCGCCTCACTCGACTTCTCACCTCTCGGTGCGCGGCGCCCCCTGACAGCTTGCGCCTGCGCTACTGCTGAGTTCAGGGAATTCCAGCACGTCACGACCGCTCCCTCCAAACAGTTGGCGCATTACGGAGGGCGAGGAAAGACGAGGAAACCGGTGCATGGAAAAACGGGCATTGGGGCCGATGCGGCGGCAAATAGCCCGGGATTCGTACGCAGAGTGAGACGTTCCGCGCGCCCCGCGTGTTCACACAGACGTAATTCTCTGTCGAAACGTTATGAACGTGAGGCCGTGATGGTTCCCGCGCATGGCGAAAAACACAGCCTCCCCGGGGCGGGCGTCCCGCGCTGTGCCGCGGCTGTCCGATGGCCGCACCGCGGGGCTCGCATGGCTGCGCCGCCGCCGGCCGGACCGGCCTTCCGGCGCGCTACTTGAGGCGGGCCAGCAGCGCGTGTTCCACCAGGGTGATCAGCCCGCTCTTGGCCTCGGCCCGCTGTCGGGCGTCCGTGGTGATGATGGGGGTGTCGGGGCCGATCTGGAGGGCTTCGCGGACCTCTTCCGGGGAGTAGGGCTGGTGTCCGTCGAAACCGTTGAGGGCGATGACGAACGGCAGTCCGCTGTTCTCGAAGTAATCCACCGCCGGGAAGCAGTCCGCCAGCCGGCGCGTGTCCACCAAGACAACCGCACCGATAGCACCGCGCACCAGGTCGTCCCACATGAACCAGAAACGGTCCTGACCCGGCGTACCGAACAGATACAGGATCAAATCGTCGTCGAGCGTGATCCGGCCGAAGTCCATGGCGACGGTCGTGGTGGTCTTGCCCGCAGTGTGGGTCAGATCGTCGATACCTGCCGAAGCGGAGGTCATCACGGCCTCGGTGCGCAGCGGGTTGATCTCCGAGACCGCACCGACGAAGGTCGTCTTGCCCACGCCGAATCCGCCGGCCACCACGATCTTCGCGGAGGTCGTCGAACGGGCCGGCGCGGGCATTCCGTAGCCCTGCTGGCCGGCCTGTCCCATGGAGCCCATCGGCCCCACCGGCGGGGCCGGATGACGCCCGGCGGGGTCCATCTGCGGGCTAGAGCTTACGAAGTCCACTGAGCACCCTTTCCAGCAACGTCACGTCGGGGGCGCCGCCCGGGTCCGAGGCGCTGCCCGGCTGGTGGATGGCCACCATCCCGGCCTCGGCGAGGTCGGCGACGAGAATGCGGGCCACCCCCAGCGGGATGGCGAGCAGCGCGGAGATCTCCGCGACCGATTTGACCTCCCGGCACAGGTGGCAGATCCGCTGGTGCTCCGGCAGCAGCCCCTGCAGCTGCATCGGGTCCGCGTTGCTGCTCACCAGGGCCTCGATGGCGAGCTGGTAGCGCGGCCGGGTGCGGCCGCCCGTCATGGCATACGGACGCACCAGTGGCTGGTCGCCCTCGACGCCGTACGGGGAATGGGAGTTGTGCACACCGTACGGATCGTGCGAAGCGGGCGGCGGGGTCATGGCTCCTCCGAGCGAGGCATGGGGTCGGCGAACGGACTGTGGTGCTCAGGTGGGGGGAGCGTGATGATCAGTTGAGAATGCTTCCCTGGAGTTCCGCGCGTACGTCGGGAGTGAGTACGCTTCCTGCACGGTCCACCAGGAGCGCCATCTCGTAGCCGATGAGCCCGATGTCCGCTTCGGGGTGTGCGAGTACGGCCAGCGAGGAGCCGTCGGAGATGGACATGATGAAGAGGAAACCCCTCTCCATCTCCACAACCGTCTGATTGACGCCCCCGCCCTCGAATATGCGGGAGGCGCCCGCGGTCAGCGAGGTGAGCCCCGAGGCAACCGCCGCCAGCTGATCGGCGCGGTCCCGTGGGAAGCCCTCCGACATGGCCAGAAGCAGGCCGTCGGCGGAGACCACCACCGTGTGCGACACCCCGGGGGTGTTCTCCACGAAGTTGGTGATCAACCAGTTCAGATTCTGCGCAGCCTGGCTCATCGGACTCAACTAACGCTCCTGCTGATAGGTGGGACCTGCGCCGCGGTTGTCCGTACCGGCCTGTCGGCCCTGCTGGATACCGCGGCGGAGATTGGTCAGCCGGCCACGCACGTCGTCGGGCGCGCGGGAGACCTGGGGACCGGACTGTGCGGAAGGCTGCTGTTGCTGCGCGGTGCCCGCGACCAGGTTGGCGCGGGGCACCCGGCGCGGCAGACCGGAAGTGGTCACTCCGCCGGCTGCGGGCTGGCGAAGCTGTTCGGCGCGGCGCCAGCGCTCGTCGTTGGGCGAGGCGCCCCAGCCTGCGTCCGGTGCCGCAGCACCCTGGCTCGTGCCCGCGGTGCTTGCGGTGCCGCTCTGCGCCTGCGCCGCCTGACGCTGGGGCAGTGGCGGTACGGCCGAGGCGGGCTGCCCCGGGCGCGGGGTGGGCGCCTGGGCCTGCTGGCCGCCGGGGCCTTCGGCGGTGCCCGTTCCGGCGCCGGTGTTCCCCGGGGCGGCCTCGGGCGCCTGCTCCGGCCGGGCCGAGTGCGGCTGCGCCGGGGACTGGCCGGGCGCGGACTCGCCAGGACCGCGGAACCAGTTGGACTCCATGGACGCGAATATCGGCGTCGGAGCGTCCGCGGGGGCCGGCGGGCCGGACGGTATGCCCTCGGCCGGATCCACGCCCTGCTGGGTGCGGGAAGCGTCCTGACCGTCGGTGCCCGGGTATCCGGGGCGGGTGTACTCGCCGGTGCCCTCGGGCTCGTCATGGCCGCGCGGGGTGTCCTCGTCGCCAGGGCCCTGCTCGGGCCGGGCCCAACTCGGGCGGCTCTCACCGTCCGAGGGGCGGGCCGGTGCGGAGCCACCGAAGTCGGGCCGCGCGAACTGGGCGGTGTCCCCGGCGCCGCCGCCCGCCTGCGGGCGGGCGAACTGCCCGGTGTGGCCGGGCCCGTCGGGGCTGCCGGGCTGCGCGTACTGGCCGGTGTCGGCGGGGCCGTCGGGAGTGATCCGCGGTATCTCGCTGGTGCTGCCAGGACCCTCCGACGGCGAACCCGGCTGCGCGTACTCACCCGTGGCCGAGGGGCCGACCTGGGAACCCGGCTGCGCGAATTGCCCCGTATCGGCAGGGCCGCCCTGCCCGATCTGTGGGAACTGACCCGTGCTGCCCGGGCCCTCCGGCGCCGGACCCGGGCGGGTGTACTGGCCGGTGTCGACAGGGCCGTCCGGGGTGATCCGCGGTATCTCGCTGGTGCTGCCAGGACCCTCCGACGGCGAACCCGGCTGCGCGTACTCCCCCGTATCGGCGGGGCTGCCCGACTGCGGCAGGGCGAACTGGCCCGTGCCGGTGGACGGCTGGGGGCGCGGGGCCGAGGGGGCGCCGGGGAGTTCACCCTGGCCGCGGTTGGGCGCCGGCGGGTTGCTGCCGGCGCCGCTCGGGCCGGCCGGGGCCTGACCCGGGCGGGCCGGGTTGGGCGGTGCGCCGAAGAAGTTGACGGTGCTGCCGCCGGAGCCGGGCTGGGGGCGGCTGCCATCACGGGCGGGCAGCGCGGGGCGGCCACCGCCCGTGTCCTGGCCGCGCGCGGGCAGCGCGCCCATGCGGGAGGACTCGCCCGCGCCGAGACCGGCACCCGCGCCGGCGGTCTGGCCCGGTGCGCCGCCCTGCGGGCCGCGCTGGAGCGCCGCCGCGAGGTTGCCGCCCTTGCTGCCGCCCCGGGCCTGCGGGGGCGGCGGACCCGCCTGGCCGCCGGGCGCGCCGGCGCCGGGCCGGGCCTTCGCGCCCTGGGAGCCGCCCTGTGCGACGTCGACGGGGAGCATGACCAGCGCGGTCGTGCCACCGGAGTCGGAGGGGCGCAGCTGGATGCGGATGCCGTGCCGCAGGGAGAGCCGGCCGACCACGAACAGGCCCATGCGGCGGGAGACGGAGACGTCCACCGTCGGCGGGTTGGCCAGCCGCTCGTTGATCGCGGACAGGTCTTCGGGCGACAGCCCGATGCCAGTGTCGTGGATCTCGATGAGCACGCGCCCGTCGGGCAGTGCGTGGCCGGTGACCTTGACCTTGGTCTGCGGGGAGGAGAACGACGTGGCGTTCTCCAGCAGCTCGGCGAGCAGGTGGACGAGGTCGTTGACGACGCGGCCCGCGACCTCGGTGGCCGGCACCGAGTTGAGCTCGATGCGTTCGTACTGCTCCACCTCGGAGGCGGCGGCGCGGAGGACGTCGACCAGCGGAACGGGGCGCGTCCAGCGGCGGCCGGGCTCCTCACCGGCGAGAACCAGCAGGTTCTCGCCGTTGCGGCGCATGCGGGTGGCGAGGTGGTCGAGCTTGAAGAGCGAGGAGAGCTGGTCCGGGTCGGCCTCGCGGGACTCCAGTTCGGAGATGAGCGAGAGCTGACGCTGGATCAGGCCCTGGCTGCGGCGCGAGAGGTTGGTGAACATCGCGTTGACGTTCCCTCGCAGCAGCGCCTGCTCACCGGCGAGGCGGACGGCCTCGCGGTGGACGTCGTCGAATGCCGCGGCCACCTTGCCGATCTCGTCCCGGCTGTGCACGCCGACGGACTCCACGGAGGTGTCCACGTCCTGCGGCTCGGCCTCGGACATCTGCTTGACCAGCTCGGGCAGCCGCTTGCGGGCGACTTCCTGGGCGGTGTCCTGGAGGCGGCGCAGCGAGCGGACCATGGAGCGTGCCACGACGAACGCGCCGACCAGCGAGATACCGAGCACGAGCAGAATGGCCGCACCGCTGATCAGCGCCTCGCGCTGGGCCTCGGAGCGCAGCTCGCGCGCCTGCTGCTCCATCTTCTCCAGCAGCGTGCGCTCGATCTTCTCCATGCTGTCGATCTTGGAGGCGTCCTGGTCCATCCAGTCGACGAAGGTGCGCTTCTGCTTTCTGATCGCGTCCGGGCTGTGCAGCATCCGTTCGCGGTAGTTGTCGGCCAGCCGGACGTTGACGTCGCCGCCGCTGATCGGCTTGAGGAGGGTCTCGGCGGCCGTGTCTCCGTAGATCTGGCTGAAGCTGTCGAGCTCCGCGCCCTCACTGTCGGTGGCGGTCCTGGCGTAGAGCCGGTCGTTCTCGGACAGCTTGGGGTTGGGCTGGTGAGCCAGGCCCGCGGAGATGATCGCGCGCTGCATGGAGGCGTACTCCTTGGCGCTGGAGAACGCGGCCAGCGCGCGGGTGCTGCGGATCATCTCCGAGTTGCTGGTCGCCTGCGCCATGTCCTGCGAGAGGGAGAGCAGGGACTCGATGAGCTGGTTGTAGGCGTTGACCGTCTGGGAGACGTTGTCCGGGTTCTCGTAGGCGCGTTCGCGGATCGAGTTGACCGCGCCGAGCTGACGGACGATGTCCACGACGGTGGACTGGACGCCGGCCATCACCTTGTCGCTGCCGTCGATGTCGCCGGTGGCTTCCTGGAAGGACTTGAACGCCTTGTCGGTGCGCTCGCGGGGCGCGACGACGAGGTCGTCCTTCTCGTTGCCCGTGCTCACCAGCGGGCCGGCCGACTTGTCCCGCTCGTCCTGAAGTGCCGCTGCCAGGTTGGTGGCCTGCTCCGTCATCTCGGTGAGGAGCTTCATGTTGTCGAGCTGGTCGACGTTCTGGAGCGAGCTGGAGATCCGCATGCCGCCGAGCGTGGTGGCGGCGATGACGGGGAGGGCCAGGAGGGAGACGAGGCGGGTGCTGATGCGCCAGTTGCGCAGGGCTACGCGGGGCCCGAGATCGGGGCCCTCGGACGAGTCCTTGCCCTTGGCCGCGGCGTCGCCCTTGGCGGCCTTGCCGGCCTTGCCCTGCTTGTTGCCCTTGCCCTTCCCGGCACCCTTCCCGGTGCTCACCTGCTTGCCGGAGGGCGTGCCCTGCTCACCACCCGCGGGCCCGCCGTCCTGGGCACGCTGGGGCTGGGAACCGTCGGCCGAGCCTTGCGCCTCCGGGGCTCCCTCAGCGCTGCCATCCCTCTTGAAACGTCCCTGCACTAGCGTCGCAACCTCTGGACCAGGCGTCCCCCCGCTCGCGACGGCGGGACGGTATCGAGTCGTGGGGGTCCGAGGCCCCCATGGCGGTCGTGATGACCGGCGCGTCCCCTCATCACCGTCACGCGGCGCCGCTCTGTGTGCGCCGACGCGCTCCGGTCTGTTTCGTCCTGCGGCGGTCCGTGGAATTCCAGCACAGTGCCGGATCTCCAACAAGGGCTGTGGATAACCCTTGGGTGTCGGTAACCGTACGCAGGCAATTACTCACCCTCAGTCGAAATCCCGCTACGGAATGCCGGATTTTTACGGATTGGCCGCCCCGGGGCAAGCCGACGCGTGCCGTACCCAAGTACCCGGCACTGCGCGCGTATTACCCCCTTGGTCCGCTGTGTCCGATTACGCTGCCGGATTCAACGATTCCTTATGTCGGTTTTGGTAACGGCCTCGTGAGGAAACTCACATGCCAGGCGTTGCCTAGATCACGTTGCTGCGGGGAATAGCGCGCCTACTCTCGGCGTTTACATCTGTCGTTGCAATGACAAGCCGAGCGAGGTAAGGGCACCAGTGAACTCCACGCTGACCATGCGGAACATAGCCAACCCGCGGCGCACCACCCTGGCACATCTCACGGACGCGGACGAGCTCACAACCGCAACGGTTGCCGCTCACGAGGCGGAGGAGACCGACGCCCTGCCGGAGCGGACCGCCAACCCCCGGCGCACCGTACTGGTGGACGCCCCGGCGAGCTGAGTTCGCGCCCTTCGAGCCCTGCTCCTTCGAGGGGCCTTGCTCCTTCGAGGCAACAGCGCGCATTCTTCGAGGCAGCAGCGCGAAACACCCAGAGGCGCGTGCCGGAACCCCGTGAACGGGGTTCCGGCACGCGCCTCTGTCGTTCGCTGTGCCTCCGGCGGCCTCTCGGCCCCGCGTCGGGACCTCAGCCCTGCCAGCTGTGCGGGGCGCGGAAGCCGTGCTGGCGCTCCAGCCGGCGCCACCCCGCCTTGGTCGGGCGCCGACGGCGCGCGGAGGTCTGCGTGCGCCCGGCGCGGGTGGTGGCGGCGGCGCGGGCGAGGAGCAGCGCGGTGACCGCGGCCAGCTCCTCCGCGTTCGCCCGGCCCTTCTCCACGCGCACCACGCTGTTCGCCTCGGCGTCGCTCTGCGAGCCCGTACTGCCAGGCTCCTCAGGGGTCTCGTACATCTGTGCTCCCATCACTGCGGGGGATTGCCGTGCTTGCGCGACGGCAGGTCGGCGTGCTTGCTGCGCAGCATCGCGAGGGACCGGATGAGGACCTCGCGGGTCTCCACCGGGTCGATGACGTCGTCCACCAGGCCGCGCTCGGCGGCGTAGTAGGGGTGCATCAGCTCGGCCTTGTACTCCTTGACCATGCGGACGCGCATGGCCTCGGGGTCGTCGGCAGCCGCGATCTGCTTACGGAAGATGACGTTGGCGGCGCCCTCGGCACCCATCACCGCGATCTCGTTGGTGGGCCAGGCGAAGGTCAGGTCGGCGCCGATGGACTGGCTGTCCATGACGATGTACGCGCCGCCGTACGCCTTGCGCAGTACGACGGAGATCCGCGGCACGGTGGCGTTGCAGTAGGCGTACAGCAGCTTGGCGCCGTGCCGGATGATGCCGCCGTGCTCCTGGTCGACGCCGGGGAGGAAGCCCGGCACGTCCAGCAGCGTGAGGATCGGGATGTTGAAAGCGTCGCACATCTGCACGAAGCGGGCGGCCTTCTCGCTGGCCTCGATGTCCAGCACCCCGGCGAGCGACTGCGGCTGGTTGGCCACGATGCCCACGACCTCGCCGTCCATCCGTGCCAGGGCACAGATGATGTTGGTCGCCCAGCGCTCGTGCACCTCGAGGAAGTCGCCGTCGTCGACGAGCTCCTCGATGACCTTGCGCATGTCGTACGGCCGGTTGCCGTCGGCCGGCACCAGGTCCAGCAGGGCTTCACCGCGCCGGTCGGCCGGGTCGGCGGTGGGCTCGGCGGGCGGGTTCTCGCGGTTGTTCTGCGGCAGCAGGGAGAGGAGGTAGCGGACCTCCTCCAGGCAGGTCTCCTCGTCGTCGTAGGCGAAGTGCGCCACTCCGGAGGTGGCCGCGTGCACATCGGCGCCGCCCAGGCCGTCCTGGCTGACCTCGGCGCCGGTCACCGCCTGGACCACGTCGGGTCCGGTGATGAACATCTGCGAGGTGTCGCGGACCATGAAGACGAAGTCGGTCAGCGCCGGGCTGTAGGCCGCGCCGCCGGCGCAGGGGCCGAGCATCACGCTGATCTGGGGGATGACACCGGACGCCTTGGTGTTGCGCTGGAAGATGCCGCCGTAGCCGGCCAGCGCCGCGACGCCCTCCTGGATACGGGCGCCGGCGCCGTCGTTGAGGGAGACCAGCGGCGCACCCGCCGCGATCGCCTTGTCCATCAGCTTGTGGATCTTGGTGGCGTGGGCCTCGCCGAGCGCTCCGCCGAAGATCCGGAAGTCGTGCGCGTAGACGAAGACCGTCCGGCCGTGCACGGTGCCCCAGCCGGTGATCACACCGTCGGTGTAGGGCTTCTTCTCCTCCAGCCCGAAGCCGGTGGCGCGGTGCCGGCGCAGCGGCTCGATCTCGCGGAAGCTGCCCTCGTCCAGGAGCAGGTCGATCCGCTCGCGGGCGGTCAGCTTGCCCTTGGCGTGCTGGGCCTCGGTCGCCCGCTCGCTGGGCCCCTGGTAGGCCTGCGCACGGATGGCGTGCAGCTCGGCCACGCGTCCGCGGGTGTCCTGCGCCGGTACGGAGCCGGGCGAGCCAGGCGCCCCAGGTTCGTTCTGGTCGGCCTGCTCGGTCTGGGGCGACGGCTGGGACAGATCGGTCATGTATAGACCCTACGAAACTGCGGCGCCGATCACCGTCGTCGGATTCGTACAGTCTCCGCGGCCGATTCATGGCAGCGCTGGACAGAACCGCCGAGGCAGACAGCCACTGGAGGCGGAACCCTCTCATTACACCGGGAGGGGGCTGTGGGATTTCCACAGCCCCCTCCCGGAGGTGCCTCGGGTTCGGCGGGCGCGGTGGCTGCCCACCGTAGTGGGTGCGCCCGGCAGTGGCGCGCCGTTCAGGGCTGCCGGACGGCCCCCAGGCCCTGTGCGTCGTGACCGGTGGCCGCGCCGGACGGGAGGGGTGCGGCGGCAGCGGGTGACTCGGCCGGCGCGGAGGCCCGGGCCCCTGCCGTGACGATGAGGAAAGCGATGCCCGTGACGGCGGACGAGAGCAGGAAGCTGAGGTCGAAGCCGCCCAGTCTCGGGACGAGAGGGCCGGTGTAGAGAGGGGTGTCGACGGCCAGCAGTCCGACGCAGGAGCCGATGGCCCAGGCCACCGTGGCGCGGAGGTTCCAGCCTGCGGTGTACCAGTAACGGCCGCCGATCGAGCGGCGGTTGAGGACCTGCAGCGCCTCGGCGTCGTAGCCGCCCCGGCAGCGCGCGTGCCCGATCAGCACGATCACGGCCCAGGGGGCGCCCACGGCGGTCAGCAGCAGTACGAAGGCCGTCATCGCGTCCTGCGCGTCCCACACGAAGTGGCCGAGGTAGACGAGAGCGGTGGACAGGGCCGCCACGGTGTAGGTGGCCCTGGTGCGGGTCGTACGCGGAACGATGGCGTCCAGGTCGAGCCCCATCGAGTAGAGCATCAGCCCCGCGTTGCCGATCGAGCCGAACGAGGCGGCCAGCAGCAGCGGCACCAGGAACCAGAACGGCGCCTGCTCGACCAGCGGCCCCGCGTAGTCCGTGGCGGCTTCGACGGCGACCGCGGTGAAGGTGCCGAAGAGCTGCGGGATCAGCAGTCCGGCGACCAGGCCGAGACAGGTGGCGAGGTAGACGCGGCGCGAGGAGTACCGCTCGGGCGACATATAGCGGGTGTAGTCGCCCAGCAGGGTGATGAAGGCGATCGGTCCGCTGAGCCCGGCCGCGACGACGGACAGCAGCCAGGTCGTCCAGAAGTCGCCGAGCAGGTACTCGGTCCCGGGCGGCGCCTGGGTGGTGAAGTGCGGCGCGTACGCGAACATGCCCACGACCAGCAGCGCGGTCATCCCTATGGCCAGCACCCGGCTCAGCCGGAGCAGCAGCTTGTAGCCGTATACGGCGCACACGGCGGTGCATACCGCGAGTACGGCGTAGACCAGCGCGTATCCGGCGGCCGAGTCGGGCATCCCGAAGAGCCTGGAGAGCGAGCCGACCATCGCGTCTCCGCCGACCCACAGGGTGAGCGCGGTGTAGCCGAGCGAGAGCAGCAGCCCGATCGCCGAGCCCAGCAGTCTGCCGCGGACGCCGAACTGGGCGCCGCTGCTGGTCGAGAGGTTGGTCGCGGTGCGCAGCGACACCAGCGCGAGCGGGGCGACCAGCACCGTGCCGATCAGGGTGCCTACGAGGAGTGAGGAGACGGCGGGCCAGAAGCCCAGCCCGAAGGAGACCGGCAGCCAGCCGAAGATGACGACGCCGAGTGCCAGGTTCGATCCGATGAGAAAGCTGACGATGTCCCGCGGGCGCCCGGTGCGCTCCGCTTCGGGAATCACGTCGACGCCGTGCTGCTCGATCTGCATGGTGCTCCCTGTCGGGGTGGGGCCGGCATTTCTTTGAGCAGCGCTCAATCTGATGCATGAGTAGCAGCAGGGTCAATGGTGTGATGCGAAGACTTGACTATTTGAGCGTTGCTCTAAATGCTGGCCGGGCATACACCGCCCCATTCATCGCTATCGGAAGGTGGGAGACGTGCGGCTGGGTCCGACCGAGCGGGACCGCCTGCTGATCTTCGGCACGGCCGAGCTGGCGCGAGCCAGACGGGCCAGAGGGCTGCGGCTCAATGTGCCGGAGGCCACGGCGCTCATCGCCGACACCGTCTGTGAGGCCGCCCGCGACGGGCTGCGGCTCGCCGAGGCCATCGAGGCGGGCCGCGCGGTGCTGGGCCCCGACGACGTACTGCCCGGCGTGGCCGAGGTGCTGACCGAGATCCAGGTGGAGGCCGTCTTCGACGACGGCTCCCGGCTCGCGGTGATCCCCTCCCCCATCCGGACGGCCGCCGCACCCGAGCAGGCTCCCGGCGCCGTGCTGCCGGCCGCGCCGGGGGACGGCACGGATCAGGCGTACGCGCCGCAGCCGCCCGCCCTGACGCTGACCGTCCGCAACACCGCCGACGTGCCGGTCAGCGTCACCTCGCACTTCCACTTCTTCGAGGCCAACCCCCGGCTGGACTTCGACCGGGCCGCCGCCTACGGGATGCGGCTTGCCGTACCCGCGGGCTCCTCGGTGCGCTTCGATCCCGGCGGCACCGCCGAGGTGGGCCTCGTCCCGCTCGGCGGCGACCGGGTGGCCATCGGCTTCGCCGGCCTGGTGGACGGTCCGCTGGACGCGCCCGGAGCCCGCGCCGAGGCGTTGCGGCGTGCCGCGGCCTGCGGATATCTGGGCGCCGAGCCCACCGTCACCGAGGAGGAGGGTCAGTCATGAGCGTGGACGCGCGCGAATACGCAGCCGTACACGGACCGCGTGCCGGTGACCGGGTGCGGCTCGGCGACACCGGGCTCGTCGTCCGCGTGGAGTCCGACTCCCAGCAGCCGGGGAACGAGTTCCTGGCCGGATTCGGCAAGACGGCCCGCGACGGGCTGCATCTGAAGGCGGCAGCCGTCCGCGAGACCTGCGACGTGGTGATCAGCAATGTGCTGGTCATCGACGCCGTGCAGGGCATCCGCAAGGTGTCCGTCGGTATCCGCGAGGGCCGGATCCACGCGATCGGCCGGGCCGGCAACCCCGACACCGTCGACGGCGTGGACGTCGTCGTCGGCACGGGCACCTCGATCGTCTCCGGCGAGGGGCTGATCGCCACCGCGGGCGCCGTGGACACCCATGTCCATCTGCTGTCCCCGCGCATCATGGAGGCGTCGCTCTCCTCCGGGGTCACCACCATCATCGGCCAGGAGTTCGGGCCCGTGTGGGGCGTGGGCGTCAACTCGCCCTGGGCGCTGGGGCACGCGTTCTCCGCGTTCGACGCCTGGCCGGTCAACATCGGATTCCTGGGCCGCGGCTCCTCCTCGCACCCCGCGCCACTGGTGGAGGCCCTCGCCGAGGGCGGTGCCTGCGGTTTCAAGGTGCACGAGGACATGGGCGCGCACCACCGGGCGCTGGACACCGCGCTGCGGGTGGCCGAGGAGTACGACGTACAGGTCGCGCTGCACAGCGACGGGCTGAACGAGGCGCTGGCCGTCGAGGACACCCTCGCGGTGCTGGAGGGCCGCACCATCCACGCCTTCCACATCGAGGGCTGCGGTGGCGGCCATGTGCCCAATGTGCTGCGGATGGCGGGCGTGCGCAACGTCATCGGCTCGTCCACCAACCCCACGCTGCCGTTCGGCCGGGACGCCGTCGCCGAGCACTACGGGATGATCGTCTCGGTGCACGACCTCAAGACGGACCTGCCGGGCGACGCGGCCATGGCCCGCGACCGGATCCGCGCGGGCACCATGGGCGCCGAGGACGTACTGCACGACCTGGGCGCCATCGGCATCACTTCCTCCGACGCGCAGGGCATGGGCCGCGCGGGCGAGACGGTGCGGCGTACGTTCCAGATGGCGGCCAAGCTCAAGGCGGAGCGGGGTGAACTGGAGGACGCGGCGCAGCTCCCGGGCGCCGGCGCGGACGACAACGCGCGCGTGCTGCGCTACATCGCCAAGCTCACCCTCAACCCGGCCCTCGCGCACGGACTCTCACACGAGATCGGCTCGCTGGAGCCGGGCAAGCTGGCCGACATCGTGCTGTGGCACCCCGCCTACTTCGGCGCCAAGCCGCAGCTGGTCCTCAAGTCCGGTTTCCCCGCCTGGGGCGTCACCGGCGACCCGAACGCCGCGACCGACACCAGCGAACCCCTGGTGCTGGGCCCGCTGTTCGGCGCCCACGGCGGGGCACCCGCCGAGCTGTCCGTCGCCTTCGTGTCGCAGGCCGCCGTCGAGCGGGGCGGCGACACGCTGCCGACGCGGCGCCGCCGGGTGGCCGTCCGCGGCACCCGCGGGATCGGCCCGGCCGACCTGGTGCACAACGCGCGGCTGGGCGCGGTGGAGGTCGACCAGCGCACCGGCCTGGTGACGCTGGACGGCGAGCCGCTGCGCTCCGACCCGGCCGAGAGCGTCTCACTCAACCGCCTCTACTTCCTCTGACACCCCGAACACCCGCGAACGCCCCCCGAACACCCAAGGAATCGCCCTCCCATGAGCAACCGCACGCCCGCCGCCGCCCCGCACATGCCGCCCGAGTGGGCACCGCACGAGCGCACCTGGATGGCCTGGCCCGGCTCCAATCCGACGTTCGAGGACGCGGAGGTGCTGGCCGAGGCGCGGACCGTGTGGGCGTCGGTCGCCCGCGCCGTACGCCGCTTCGAGCCGGTCACCGTGGTGGCCGGCCCGGACGACGTGCTGGAGGCACGCAGGGCGCTCGGTCCCGAGATCGAGGTGGTCGGGCAGCCGCTGGACGACGCGTGGATGCGTGACATCGGCCCCACCTTCGTCACCGAGGGCGGCAGGCTGGCCGCCGTGGACTGGACGTTCAACGGCTGGGGCGCCCAGCCCTGGGCGCGCTGGGAGCGGGACAAGCTGATCGGCGCGTTCGTCGCCGGGCAGGCGGGCGCTGCCGTGCACTCCTCGCGGCTGGTCAACGAGGGCGGCGGTATCCATGTGGACGGCGAGGGCACGGTGCTGCTGACCGAGACCGTGCAACTGGGCCCCGAGCGCAACCCCGGCTGGACGCACGAGGAGGTCGAGGCCGAGGTGCACGCGCAGCTCGGCACCCGCAAGGCGATCTGGCTGCCGCGCGGACTGACCGCCGACTACGGCACGTACGGCACCCGCGGCCATGTCGACCTTGTGGCCGCGTTCGCCGCGCCCGGCGTGGTCGTCGCGCACACCCAGCCCGACCCCGCGCATCCGGACCACGACCTGTGCAAGGAGACGGTCAAGCTGCTGCGTGCGGCCACCGACGCACGGGGCAGGCAGCTGGAGGTCGTCGAACTGCCCGCGCCGACGGTGACCCACACCGCGGACGGCGAGCCCGTCGACTACTCGTACGTCAACCACTATCTGTGCAACGGCGGTGTGGTGCTGTGCGGTTTCGGCGACCCGCGCGACGAGCACGCGGCGGGCATCTTCCGCCGGCTCTTCCCGAAGCGCACGGTCACGCTGGTGGACGCGCGTACGGTGTTCGCCGCCGGGGGCGGCATCCACTGCATCACGCAGCAGCAGCCCCGGGTTTGAGCGGCGCCCCGTTAGGCTGAACGGCGCAGAATTGACGGAAGGACGCGGCGGTGGCCACAGAGGCGGAGAAGCGTGAGCGCCCAAGGCGTGCGGGCTCCAATGGTGGTCGCCGACGCGCGGCGCAGCCCAGGGAGCGGCTGCTGGCCACCGCCATGGAGATGATCGCCGAACGCGGCCTGGACCGGCTGACGATGGCCGCGCTCGGCCGCGAGGTCGGCATGAGCAGCGGCCATCTCGTCTACTACTTCAAGACCAAGGACGAGCTGCTGTTGCAGACCCTCCAGTGGAGCGAGGAGCAGCTGGGCGCCGAGCGGCGTGCCGCGCTGGCCCGCCGGATACCGGCCCGCGAGCGGCTGGACGCGCTGGTGGAGCTCTATCTGCCGGACGGTCACCGGGATCCGCACTGGGCGCTGTGGCTGGAGGTGTGGAACCGTTCGCAGTCCGGCGACGACGAGGTGCGCGCCCGCCAGCTGGAACTGGAGCTGAGCTGGCACCGGGACCTGGTGGCGCTGCTGGTCGAGGGCATGGCCCGGGGCGAGTTCGCGACGGTCGACGCCGACCGGTTCGCCACCCGCACCCGCGCCCTCCTCGACGGCTTCGGCACCCACCTGGTGGTGGGCCTGCCCGGGGTGGACAGAGCGCAGGTCCTGGGCCACGTACGCGACCACTTCGACGAGTCCCTCACACCGGGCAGCAGCTAGCCGCGCCCCGTCAGGGGCGCGGGGAACTGCGCGATCAGCCACGAAGAAAGCCGCAGCCTGCGGACGGCAGCCAGGGGCACCCCCTCACCAGCAGCGACGAGCCCTCAATCGTGGGCCTCGACCCCCGCCCGCAGCAGCCCGTACGTATAGCCGTCGTCCAGGGCCTGCCAAGAGGCGGCGATCACGTTGTCCCCCACCCCGACCGTCGTCCACTCCCCACTGCCGTCACTCATCGACAACAGCACCCGCGTCGTGGACGACGTTCCGTGCGCGCCCTCCAGGATGCGGACCTTGTAGTCGACCAGGTTCAGCCGGGCCAGCTCGGGGTGGATGCGTTCCAGCCCCGCCCGCAGCGCCCGGTCCAGCGCGTCGACCGGACCGTTGCCCTCGCCGGTGACGACGATGCGCTCGCCCTTGGCCCACAGCTTCACCGTCGCCTCGTTGACCTGCATCCCGTCCGGCCGCTGCTCGACGATGGCGCGCCAGGACTCCGCGCGGAAGAACCGGGGCGCGGTCCCTGCCGCTCCGCCGTGCACCTCGTCGCGGAGCAGCAGTTCGAAGGAGGCGTCGGCGGCCTCGTACGTATAGCCCTTGAGCTCCTGCTCCTTGACGCGCTCGACCACCCGGCCGACCAGTTCGCGGTCGCCGCTCAGGTCGTAGCCCAGCTCCTTGCCCTTGAGCTCGACGGAGGCGCGTCCTGCCATGTCGGAGACGAGCATCCGCATGGTGTTGCCGACGAGTTCGGGGTCGATGTGCTGGTAGAGGTCCGGGTCGATCTTGATCGCGGAGGCGTGCAGCCCGCCCTTGTGGGCGAACGCCGAGGTGCCGACGTAGGGCTGGTGGGTGGACGGGGTCAGATTGACGACCTCGGCGATGGCGTGCGAGATACGGGTGGTCTCGGCCAGCGCGCCCTCGGGCAGTACGCGCTTGCCGTACTTGAGCTCCAGCGCGGCGACGACCGGGAAGAGGTTGGCGTTGCCGACGCGCTCGCCGTAGCCGTTGGCGGTGCACTGCACATGAGTGGCGCCACCGTCCACGGCGGCCAGCGTGTTGGCGACGGCGCAGCCGGTGTCGTCCTGTGCGTGGATGCCGAGCCTGGCCCCGGTGTCGGCGGCGACGGTACGTACGAGGGCCTGGATCTGCGCGGGGATCATGCCGCCGTTGGTGTCGCAGAGCACCACCACGTCGGCGCCCGCCTCGTGCGCGGTGCGTACGACCTGCTTGGCGTAGTCGGGGTTGGCCTGGTAGCCGTCGAAGAAGTGCTCGCAGTCGACGAAGACCCGGCGGCCGTGCTCGCGCAGATAGCCGACCGTCTCGGAGATCATCGACAGGTTCTCCTCCAGCGTGGTGCGCAGGGCCAGCTCCACATGCCGGTCGTGCGCCTTGGCGACCAGCGTGACAACCGGTGCCTTCGAGTCGAGCAGCGCCTTGACCTGCGGGTCGATCTGCGCGGGTACCCCCGCCCTGCGGGTGGAGCCGAACGCGACGAGCTGGGCGTGCTGGAAGTCGATCTCTTTCGGGGCGCGGGTGAAGAACTCGGTGTCGCGCGGGTTGGCGCCGGGCCAGCCGCCCTCGATGAAGCCGACACCGTATTCGTCCAGGTGACGGGCGATGGTCAGCTTGTCGGCGACGGTCAGGTTGATGCCCTCGCGCTGTGCGCCGTCACGCAGGGTGGTGTCGAAGACATGGAAACTGTCGTCGGGGGTCATGGCTGATGGCTCCTGCTGGGTTCAGTGGTTGCGGAAGGAAGCGCTCCACTTGCCCCCATCATCCCTCGCGCCTCGATCTCCGGCCGGGTGGGCCGGAAAACGAAAAAACCCCTCGCGGATGCGAGAGGTCTGCGCGCGGGTCTGGGGCACGGTGTCCGCTGCCGCACGGGGTCTGCCACGGCAGTCGGTCACTGCGGACCGGCGCGCCTGCTGCCAATAATCATGACGAACGAGGGCACGGAGGGAGTCTTGCACACAACCACCCCCGTGCCCTCTCCTGTCTCACGATGCGAAAAGCCACCGCTCAACCGGGCCGCGGGTCGGGCACCGCTCACACCTGACGCAGCCCCTGCTTGCCGACCTCGGTGACGAAGGACGCGGCGGTGCCGATGGACCCGCCGGGCTTGGTGACGACGGCGACCGTACGGAAGTCCGCGCGGCCCTGCTGTTTGTCGAGCCGCACGGTCACATAGCCGCGGTGGCCGTTGTAGAACTTCAGATGCGGGTTGGCGCCCATATAGCTGTTCCAGTTCGCGACCCTGTCCACACCGTCCTTGCCGCTGGTGATGGAGGTGGCCACGATCTCGGTGCCCATGGTGCGGGACTGCTGGTCGCCGAAGTCGCGCTTGATGTCGTACGCGTACGCCCGGTGCACATCTCCGGTGAGCACCATCAGGTTCGCGATCCCGGCGGCCTCGGCGCCCGCCAGCAGCCGCTCGCGGGAGGCCGGTGCACCGTCCCAGGCGTCCATGCTGACCTTGTAGGCGTCGGTGTTGTCGCTGCGCCGCTCGGAGAAGGTGACCTGCTGCGGGACGACGTTCCACACGGTGTCCGAGGCCCGCCACCCGTCGAGCAGCCAGCGCTCCTGCGTCGCGCCGATCATGGTGCGGGAGGGATCCGTGGACTCGGGGCCCGGCCGCTGCCAGCCGTCGCCGTACGCCTGGTCGGAGCGGTACTGGCGGGTGTCGAGGATGTCGAACTGGGCGAGCTTGCCGAACCGCACCCGGCGGTAGAGCTGCATGTCCGGGCCCTTGGGCCGCTGGGGCCTGCGCAGCGGCAGATTCTCCCAGTACGCGCGGTAGGCGGCGGCCCGGCGTACCAGGAAGTCCTGCGCGGCGCCCCCGTCCTCCGGGACGTCGTCCGCGTAGTTGTTCTCCGTCTCATGGTCGTCCCAGGTGACGAGGAACGGGTGCGCGGCGTGGGCGGCCATCAGGTCGGGGTCCGACTTGTAGAGCGCGTACCGCAGCCGGTAGTCGTCCAGCGAGACCGTCTCCCGGTTGAAGACGTCCGGCAGCGCGCGGTCGGTGTAGGCGCGGGCGCCGCCGTGCGCGTCGACGGCGTACTCGTACAGATAGTCGCCGAGGTGGAAGACCAGATCGACGTCCTCATCGGCGAGGTGGCGGTGCGCCGTGTAGTAGCCGTCGTGGTACGCCTGGCAGGAGACGGCGGCCAGCCGCAGCTCGTTGAGGTCGGCACCGGGCGCGGGCGCCGTACGCGTACGGCCCACGGGGCTGAGCCACTTGCCCACCCGGAAGCGGTAGTAGTACACGCGGTCGGCACCCAGACCCTGGGCCTCCACATGCACCGCGTGGTTCAGCTCGGGGTGCGCGATGGTGGTGCCCCGGCGCGCGATACGGCGGAAGCGCTGGTCGTGGGCCAACTCCCACTGGACCTCGACCCGCGCCTTGGGCATGCCGCTGCCGGGCTCGTACGGCTTGGGCGCGAGCCGGGTCCACAGCACGACGGAGCCGGGCAGCGGGTCACCGGAGGCGACGCCCAGGGTGAACGGATCGGCGCTGACGGCTGTGCGCGCGTCCGCCTCCGCGGCCTGGGCGCTGCCCGGGAGATTGGTGGTGAAGGCGAGCACCGCCGCGGCGCCCGTGACAGTCAACAAGCGGCGACGGCCCAATGCCGCCGCCGCTTGTCTGATCTCCTGCTGACTCTCCTGATCCTGCTGTGTCGTCTCATGACGAGGCATCGTGGATCTCGGCCCTCCCGCGAGGCAGTCGATGACACCGTCATGACAGCGCTGCCGAAAGGCCCTTCAGGTACGGAAGCCCGACCGCTACATGTCAGGTACATGTACGTCGAATCGGTTCCGGTCTTACCGTGACAAGCCCCACGATGTCCGTGAGGCCGTACCCGCTCAGGAACCGACCGTGTGCATCCAGCCGTGCTTGTCCTCCGCCTGGCCGGTCTGGATCGCCAGCAGCGCCTCGCGGAGCTTCAGGGTGATCTCCCCCGCGCCGCCGTCGCCGACCTTCCACTGACCGCGCGCCGACTTGACCTCGCCGACCGGTGTGATCACCGCGGCGGTCCCGCAGGCGAAGACCTCGCTGATCGAGCCGTCGGCGTTGCCCGCCCGCCACTCGTCGGTGGTGATCCGCGTCTCGCCCGTCTCGTAGCCCAGGTCGGCGGCTATCCGCAGCAGCGAGTCACGGGTGATGCCCGGAAGCAGCGTGCCGGTCAGCTCAGGGGTGACGATCCGCGCGTCCTGCCCGGTGCCGTGGACGAAGTAGAGGTTCATTCCGCCCATCTCCTCGATGTAGCGGCGCTCCACGGCGTCCAGCCAGACGACCTGGTCACAGCCCTGCTCGGCGGCCTCGGCCTGGGCCATGAGCGAGGCGGCGTAGTTGCCCGCGCACTTGGCCTCGCCGGTACCGCCAGGAGCCGCGCGCACATACTCCTCGGACAGCCACACCGAGACCGGCTTGACGCCACCCGGGAAGTACGAGGCCGCGGGGGACGCGATCACCATGAACGTGTACTGGTTCGCCGGCCTGACGCCCAGCCCGACCTCGGTGGCGAACATGAAAGGACGCAGATACAGCGACGCCTCGCCCTCGCCGGGCACCCACGCCTTGTCCTGCGTGACCAGCAGATCGCACGCCTCGATGAACGTCTCCACCGGCAGCTCGGGCATGGCCAGCCGGCGGGCGCTGCGCTGGAAGCGGCGCGCGTTGGCGTCCGGCCGGAACACCTTCACCGAGCCGTCGGGCTGCCGGTAGGCCTTCAGCCCCTCGAAGATCGACTGCGCGTAGTGCAGCGTCATGTTCGCCGGGTCCAGCTGGAGCGGGGCATACGGCTGCAACTGCGCGTCGTGCCAGCCACGGCCCTCGGTCCACTGGATGGTGACCATGTGATCGGTGAAGTACCGCCCGAAACCCGGGTCAGCCAGTACCGCTTCACGCTCGGCGGCACCGAGGGGTTGAGCGGCGGGCTTCAAGTCGAATGCGATACGGGGCGTCGTCATGTCCGCGGTCCTTAACTCTTTCGGGGCACCCCCTCTTAGGGCGGCACACCCCGATTATCGCGCGCGGGTCAACCGCCACCGGACGCGGGTGCGAGCCCCTGTTCCCGCCCCGGGAGCCGGACAGGGGCCCGCAAACGGCTCAGCCTGCGACGCGGGCCGCCAGGGCGTCGCCGATCTCGTCGGTGCTCCGCGTCGATCCGGCGCCGCGCTCGGCGAGATCCGTGGTGACGGCCTCCTCGATGCGGGCGGCCTCGGCCTCGTAGCCGAGGTGCCGCAGCAGCAGGGCGACGGACAGCACGGTGGCCGTCGGGTCGGCCTTGCCGGTGCCGGCGATGTCGGGGGCTGAGCCGTGCACCGGCTCGAACATGGAGGGGAACTCCCGCGTGGGGTTGATGTTCCCGGAGGCGGCGAGCCCGATCCCACCGCTGACCGCGGCGGCGAGGTCGGTGATGATGTCGCCGAAGAGGTTGTCGGTGACGATCACATCGAACCGCGCGGGGTCGGTCACCAGGAAGATGGTGGCCGCGTCCACATGCAGATAGTCGGTGGTCACCTCGGGGAACTCGCGCCCGACCCGGTCGAAGGTGTCCTTCCACAGATGACCGGCGTGCACCAGCACATTGTTCTTGTGCACCAGCGTCAGCTTCTTCCGCGGCCGCGCCTGCGCCCGCGCGTACGCGTCGCGTACGACCCGCTCCACACCGAACGCGGTGTTGACGCTGACCTCGTTGGCGACCTCCTGCGGGGTGCCCTTGCGGATCGTCCCGCCGTTGCCGACGTACGGCCCCTCGGTCCCCTCGCGGACGACGACGAAGTCGATCTCCGGACGGCCCGCCAGCGGCGAGGTGGTGTTCGGGAAGAGCTTGGAGGGGCGCAGGTTGACGAAGTGGTCGAAGGCGAAGCGAAGCTTCAGCAGCAGGCCGCGCTCCAGTACGCCGGAGGGGACGCCGGGGTCACCGATGGCGCCGAGCAGGATCGCGTCGTGCGCCTTGAGCCGCTCCAGCTCGTCGTCGGTGAGGGTCTCCCCCGTGGCGTGCCAGCGTTTGGCGCCGAGATCGTACTCGTGCGTCTCCAGCTTGACGTCCTGCGGGAGGACGGCGGTGAGGACCTTGAGGCCCTGTGCGACGACCTCCGGGCCGATTCCGTCGCCGGAAATCACTGCCAGGTCGATGGTGCGGTCCGTGCGGGATGCCGTTCCTGAAGCCATGCGCAGACACTACTCCCCGTCCCAGGTGGTGACATAAGCCTGTCCGTATGACGGACGACGCATGCCGTTCACGGCGCGTATCCGCCGCTGTCTTCCGTCAGTTGGCGCCCGTTGAGACCTTGGTTCCCATGGCCGCGAACGATCTGCCCGACCTTGGAATCCCGGCCCGGCTCGCCGAGCGCATGAGCATGGCCGAGCAGCACGCCTATCTGCGCGAAAAGCTGACCCGGAAAGTCCGCCCCGCCACCGGATCCGGTGGCCCCACCCGGCGCGGCGTACTGCGCGGCGGCGGGCTGATGGCCGCAGCCGCCGCCGGGGCGGGAGGGCTGGTCATCGGCTCGGACGCCGCCCTCGAGGGCGGCACCCGCGGCGCCCCCGCACCGGTGCCGCCCCGGGCAGCCGTGGACGGCAAGCTGGTGGCACCGTTCGGCCGCCATCTGGCGTTCGGCGCGGACCCCAGAACCCAGATGCGGGTCTCCTGGCAGGTTCCGTTCGCCGTCCGGCGCCCGTATCTGCGCATCGGGCCCAAGCCGTGGGAGCTGGGCCGGAAGGTGGCGGCGGAGGTCCGCCCGCTGCACACCACGTCACTCGGCCGCCATCTGCCCGACGTCGAACAGCTCTATCTGCACGTCGGTCTGGACGGGCTGACGCCCGGCACGACGTACTACTACGGCGTCGGCCATGACGGCTTCGACCCCGCCTCGGCCGAACGCCTGGGCACCGTGGGCTCGTTCACCACCGCACCGTCCGGCAGCGAGCAGCCGTTCGTCTTCACCGCCTTCGGCGACCAGGGTGTCAGTGCCGAGGCACTCGCCAACAACCAGCTGCTGCTCGGCCAGAACCCGGCCTTCCATCTGCACGCGGGAGACATCTGCTACGCCGACGACACCGGGCACGGCAAGAAGTCCGACACCTACGACGCCCGCGTATGGGACCAGTTCCTCGCCCAGACCGAGCCGGTCGCCTCCCGCGTGCCGTGGATGGTGACCACCGGCAACCACGACATGGAGGCCTGGTACTCCCCCGACGGCTACGGCGGCCAGGCCGCCCGCTGGTCCCTCCCCGACAACGGCCCGGACCCGCGCCGGGCGCCCGGCGTCTACGCGTTCGAGTACGGGAACGTCGGGGTGATCGCCCTCGACGCCAACGACGTCTCCTACGAGATCCCGGCCAACCGCGGCTACACCGACGGGGCGCAGACGCGGTGGCTGGAGCGGACACTGAAGCGGATGCGCGCCGCGCGGCGCCTCGACTTCGTCGTCGTCTTCTTCCACCACTGCGCGTACTCGACCGCTACACACGGCTCGGACGGCGGGGTGCAGGACGCGTGGGTGGCGCTGTTCGAGCAGCACCACGTCGATCTCGTGATCAACGGGCACAACCATGTGTACGAGCGCACCGATCCGGTACGGGACGGTGCGCCCACGCGCGCGGTGCGGGTGGGGGACGCTACCGATCCGGTACGGGACGGCACCGTGTACGTCACCGCCGGCGGGGGCGGGAGGGAGCTGTACGACTTCTCGGCGCCGGACAGCTACGAGGGTCACCTCGACGAGAGGGACAGCGTCCCGGGGATCCGCTGGACCAAGGACCGGGACTCCGACCGGGGGCAGGTGGACTGGTCCCGGATCCGCTACACGGGATTCTCGTTCCTCGCGGTGGAGTCCCGGCCAGGACACCGGCCATCACTCGAGGTGACGGCCCTGGCCCGGTCGGGCAACCGCATCGACCACTTCACCGTGCAGCGCCGTCGCTGATCTCGCGGGTACCGGCGGGCTTAGCCCGCCGGGCCCGGGTCAGCGGCGGTCGAAGGCGCGCTGGAGGGCTTCTGCCGCCTTGCGGCGGTCCTCCTCGCGGAGGCGGGCCGCGGCACGGGAGCGGCGGACGCGGGAGGCGGGAACGTGGGTGGCTGTGGGCGTGGCCATAGGAATGCAACTCCTTCTGCACGACATAGGACGCAAGGAGAGATCTGCCAGACAGCCAAAGGCGCGGGGACAACCGGTGCGGCAGGGATCACCTGCCTGAGACGCACGGGCGTCGCATCCACGAAGCGCTCGGTCGAGCGAGACGATCGGCTTCCTACAAAGATAAGAGCCGACGGCCGTGATGTCTCGCCAAATAGTTGGCCTTCCTACTATCTGAGACGAGACCCACATCGGAGCTGCACAAAGGGACGGGCCCGGCCCCCCTCCGTAGAGACGGGGAAGGAGGCCGGGCCCTCATCGCACAGGGGCCACGGGGGAATCAGCCCATGTGCGGGTACCGGTAGTCGGTCGGCGCGACCTGGGTCTCCTTGATCGCGCGCGGCGAGGACCAGCGGATCAGGTTGAACTTCGAGCCGGCCTTGTCGTTCGTGCCCGAGGCCCGGGCGCCGCCGAACGGCTGCTGGCCGACGATCGACCCGGTGGGCCGGTCGTTGAGGTAGAAGTTGCCCGCGGCGAACCGCAGCTTCTCGGAGGCCTCGGCCAGGACCGCCCGGTCCTTGGCGAGCACGGCACCGGTCAGCGCGTACGCGGAAGCCGACTCCATCTGGTCCAGCATCGCGTCCCAGTTCTCGTCCTCGTAGACGTGGATCGCGATGATCGGGCCGAAGTACTCGGTCTTGAAGACCTCGTTCTCCGGGTCGGAGCAGACGATGACGGTGGGCGAGACGAAGTAGCCGACGCTGTCGTCGTATGTGCCGCCCACCAGGATCTCGCAGGCCGGGTCGGCCTTGGCGCGCTCGATGGCGGCCTTGTTCTTGGCGAAGGCCCGGTCGTCGATGACGGCGCCGATGAAGTTGGACAGGTCCGTCACATCGCCCATGGCCAGCCCCTGCACCTCGGTGGCCAGCGCGTCCTTGAAGCCGCTCTCCCAGATGGAGCGGGGCAGATAGGCGCGGGAGGCGGCGGAGCACTTCTGGCCCTGGTACTCGAAGGCGCCGCGGGTGATGGCGGTCTTGAGCACGGCCTGGTCGGCCGAGGAGTGGGCGACGATGAAGTCCTTGCCGCCGGTCTCACCGACGATGCGCGGGTAGGACTTGTAGCTGGAGATGTTCTCGCCGACGCTCTTCCACAGGTGCTGGAAGGTGGCGGTCGAGCCGGTGAAGTGGATACCGGCCAGGTCCGGGTGCGGGATGGCGACCTCGGAGACCTCCTTGCCGTCACCGGTCACCAGGTTGATGACGCCCTTGGGCAGCCCGGCCTCCTCCAGCAGCTCCATCAGCAGCACGGCCGAGTGGGTCTGCGTCGGGGACGGCTTCCAGACCACGACGTTGCCCATCAGGGCCGGAGCGGTGGGCAGGTTCCCCGCGATGGCGGTGAAGTTGAACGGCGTGATCGCGTAGACGAAGCCCTCCAGCGGGCGGTGGTCCATGCGGTTCCAGATCCCGTTGGGCTGGATCAGCGGCTGCTCGGTCATCAGCTCACGCGCGAAGTGCACGTTGAAGCGCCAGAAGTCGATCAGCTCGCAGGGCGCGTCGATCTCGGCCTGCTGGGCCGTCTTGGACTGGCCGAGCATGGTGGACGCGGCGATCGTCTCGCGCCAGGGGCCGGACAGCAGCTCGGCGGCCTTGAGGATGATCGCGGCACGGTCGTCGAAGGACATCGCCCGCCAGGCCGGTGCCGCGGCGAGCGCCGCGTCGATGGCGTCCTGCGCGTCCTGCCGGGTGGCGGTCGCGTAGGTGCCGAGGACCTTCCGGTGGTTGTGCGGCTGTACGACGTCGACGCGCTCGCCGCCGCCCATGCGCTTGACGCCGTTGATCGTCATCGGCAGCTCACGGGGGTTGTCGGCCAGCTCCTTGAGCTTGGCCTCCAGGCGCGCACGCTCGGGGCTGCCGGGTGCGTAGGTGTGCACCGGCTCGTTGTACGGGGCGGGGACCTGGGTCACGGCGTCCACGGTTGCTCCTTGTGTCGGGGTGGGCGGTCTGTCTGGGCCGGTGTCTCAACTACGGGTGACGAGTGAGCGCAGGAAGAAAGCCATGTTCGCCGGGCGCTCCGCGAGGCGTCGCATGAAGTAGCCGTACCAGTCGGTGCCGTACGGGACATACACCCGCATGCGATGACCCTCCGCGACCAGTCGCTCCTGCTCGGCTGCGCGGATGCCGTAGAGCATCTGGAACTCGTACTCGTCCCGCTTTCGACCGTAACGCTCGGCCAGGTTCTGGGCGATGGCCACCATGCGGGGGTCGTGGGAGCCCACCATCGGGTAGCCCTCGCCGGCCATGAGGATCTTCAGGCAGCGCACATACGCCCGGTCGACCTCGCGTTTGTCCTGGTAAGCGACCTCGGGGGGCTCGTTGTAGGCGCCCTTGACCAGCCGGACGCGGGAGCCCTCGCCGGCCAGCGCGTAACAGTCCTTCTCCGTACGGAAGAGGTAGGACTGGAGGACGGCGCCGGTGCCGGGGAAGCGCTCGCGCAACTGGCCGAGGATGGCGAGCGTGGAGTC
Organism: Streptomyces sp. CA-250714; assembly: GCF_050936705.1. Lineage (NCBI taxonomy): Bacteria > Bacillati > Actinomycetota > Actinomycetes > Kitasatosporales > Streptomycetaceae > Streptomyces > Streptomyces sp. CA-250714. The sequence goes on from NZ_JBNJMI010000001.1 coordinate 2,424,109, forward strand.
GACCGTGGTGTGGTCCTCCATGTCGAGGGTGACGGTGGTACCGGCGGCGGTGGCGGCCTCGACGACGGGCAGCACGTTCGCGTAGGCCAGGTCGTGCCCGCCCGGCAGGGCCTGCCCGAAGGCGGAGAGCTTGACCGACATCTCGGCGTGCTCCGCGAGCCCGGCACCGGCCAGGGCGTCGGTCAGCGCGAGGTAGGCGTCGCGGTTGCGGAGGGCTTCCGACCGGTCGGTGATGTCCTCGCCGAGGTGGTCGACGGTGACCTGCATACCGCGCTGGGCCAGCGCCGTGACGGAGGTCAGACACTGGTCGAGCTGCTCGCCCGCCACGAACCGGTCCACCATCGGGCGGGTCACCGGGGCGGCCGCTACGAGGCGGCGGATGCTGTCGCTGCGCGCGGCGGCGAGGAGCACGGGTCCCAGCACGGGGCACCTCCACGAGTTGTTCTTGTGGGCGGCTCGGTGACGCGGGCACAGCGAAGATGTGGCGCGGGAGCCACCACGAAGTTAAGGATCGCTCCGTCTCCCGGACCATCGACAGGTGTCACGCGTCCGTGGTCCGGCTCTCAGACAGCTGTATGAGAATGGGTGAAGGTACCGGTACACGTCACGAGGAGGCCCACGGTATGCGCGAGGACTACCAGGCGCTGATCGACGAGGTCTCCCAGTTGCTGGGCACCCCGGCCACGCTGGAGGGCCGGGATTTCTCGCTGATCGCCTTCGGGGCGCACGAAGGCGGCGCCGACGGTGACGACGGGGAGCCGGCCGCAGGACCCGCGCTGGACTCGGTTCGCACCCGCACCATCCTCCAGCGGCGCTCCACCCCGGCAGTGCGCGCCTTCTTCGAGAGCTTCGGCATCGCGCGGGCGAGCGGCCCCGTACGCATCGATCCCGACCCGTCCGCCGGCGTAGTGCACGGCCGGATCTGTCTGCCCGTGCGCGATCGCGGGGTGGTCTACGGCTACATCTGGCTGCTGGACGACGGCACGCTGGAGCTGACCGACCCCCGGCTGGCCGCCGCGATGGCGGTCGCCGACCGTACCGGCGCCCAGCTGGCGGCGGACTCCCGCACGGAGGAGCGGACCGGGGAGCTGCTGTACTCCGCACTGGCCGAGCGCGGCGGGGCCGTGCGGGACGAGGCGGTCGCCGGACTGGGTGCGGCGCTGGGCGAGGCGGCGTCCGGGCCGCTGGTGCTGGTGGCGGTGGCGCCGTGGCCGGAGGAGAGTGTCCCGGGAGCCGGCCGCGCCCCGCTTCCTGCCGCACTCCCCCGGCTGATGGCACAGTGTGTACGGGACGGAGCGCTGGCCGCGCTCGTACGGCTGCGTACGCCGCACGGTTTGGAGGCGGCCCGCGCGGTGGCCGACCGCCTGCTGCGCACGCCGGGCCGGGTCGAGTCGGCCGCCCAGGCTCCCGGCCCCACAGCGGGGCTGAGCAGCCCGCGTTCCGGACTGGCCGAACTCCCCGCCGCCTGGCACGAGGCCCGCGCCGCCGCCCGGGCCGCAGCCGCCGAGTCACCGCCCAGCGCCCTCGCCGAGTGGGACACCATCGGCCCCTACCGGTTGCTCACCGGCATCCCCCTCGCCCCCGGCTCCGCGCCGGACCCCGCGGTACGGGAACTGCTCCGGCCCGCCCACCAAGAACTGGCCCGCACAGCAGAGGTCTTCCTCGACTGCGCCGGCCAGGCCGGCCGCGCCGCCGCCGCCCTCGGCATCCACCGCCAGACCCTCTACTACCGCCTCTCCCGCATCGAACGCCTCACCGCCCTCGACCTGGACAACGGCGAACACCGCCTCCTCCTCCACATGTCCCTCAAGGCAGCCCGCCTGTAAGTAGCGGTAGTTGAGGGCAGCCCGCCTGTGAGCAGCGGTAGTTCAGGACTGGACGCGGCAGACACCGCACCCCGCCGCTACGGCGGCAGCAGCGCCACCCGCGCCCCGACGACCAGCTCCTCCACCTGTGCGCGGACGGTGGGCCTCTCCGGTAGCGCGGTCTCCAACTCCGCCCGGTCCAGCACGGCGTGCAGGGCCGCGACATCGGCGGCCAGCCGTTCCGCGCCCGGGGCGCCGTCCGCCTGGCTGAGCAGGCCGTGTTCGGCCGTCTCCTTGGCGGCGACCAGATCGGGGAGGTATCCGGGCGCCTCGCCGACGGCCTGGGTCAGCGACGGCAGATGAGCGAGCACCTCTTGGGCGCGCATCAGATGGATGCCCGTCAGCAGTACCCGGAACGTGTACAGCAGCGGCTTCAGTTGGCCGGTTCTCTCGAACAGCCGCAGCTGCGTCCGGGCGAAGCCCCGGTAGTGGCGGGCGTGGTGCCGGGTGAGCAATCCGGGTGCGAGGTCGGCCAGTTCGGCATGGGTCGGCGAGGAATGGACGACCAGTGGGGACAGCAGCTGCTCCAGCACATATCCGTTGGGCCGCAGCAGCAGTCTCGCGAACTTGGCCAGGTCGTGCGTGACCAGGTCGCTCTCCAGCCCGTCGTGGTCCCAGGTGCGCGCGTGCGTCTCCGCCGGCCTGTCCAGCCCGAGCAGCGCGCTTACGGGCAGCAGATGCACACCGCGCAGGTCGACATCCGAGTCACGGGAAGGGAAGCCGTACAGATGCGCACCGGAGACGGTGGCGAACAGCAGCACGTGCGGATGGTCCGTGAGCAGCGGCGCCAGGTCGGGCAGTCCGGCCGCGGCGAGGGGGGCTGCGGAGGCGGTCATGTCCTGTGGGCTCCTTCCTCGCTCAGGCAGCGGCGGCGTACGGATATCAGCCAGTCCTCGACGCGGGCGCGATCGGGCTCGGCCGGGAGAGGGCTGGTGGCGAGGGCGTCGTCGAGGCGCCGCGTCAGCTGCTCCGCCCAGCCGACGGTCTCCTCCCAGCTCCGCTCGCCGTGCCGTACGGCCAGCAGGCGCTCGCGGTACTCGCCCGCATCGAGGGTGAGGGTGCCGGTCCGTAGCAGCGCCGCTCCGTCGAGCAGCAGTCGGATCAGGTGCATCATCTGCTTCCAGCGGACCTCACCACTCCGTCGCCGACGGTTCTCGGCCCTGGCCAACTGCGCCTGCGCGAAGCGCGCGTAGGTGCGATGGACGTCGCGCGAAAGAAAGGAACCCGCCAGTCCGCGCAGCTCCGCGCCCAACGGAGTACAGCGCTCCACCAGCGGGCTGTGCAGGACGGCGCGACGTATTACGCCGCGCCGACGCTTGCGTACCCGGCATCGGGGTGCTGCGCTTGCCCACCCTGCGCCCCTGGCGCAGACTGCCCAAGCGCAGAAAGGGGACCGCGCCCCGTCAGGGGCGCGGGGAACTGCGCGAGCAACCACAACGCAACCCGCAGCCCGCAAACGGCGGGCAGGGGCACCCCTCACCGGAACAACGGAGAGGGCCGCCCACTACGCGCGGCCCTCTCCGATGCGTCACTCCGTCAAATTGACAGCCCGAGCATGCGTGGCGCCGATCTCTTCGGCGATCTCGGACAGAACCGAGGCGCCGATGGTGTCGTCCACCGTCAGCGCGACCAGCGCCTCGCCGCCCTCCTCCGCACGGGAGACCTGCATGCCGGCGATGTTGATGCCCGACTCGCCCAGGATGCGGCCGACGGTGCCGACGACGCCGGGCCGGTCGCTGTAGCGCAGGAACGCCATGTGCTCGGCGACCGCGAGGTCCACACCGTGCTCGTTGATGGCGACGATCTTCTGGAGGTGCTTGGGCCCGGACAGCGTGCCGGACGCGGAGACCTCCTCGCCGTTGGCGAGGGTGCCGCGTACGGTCACCACGTTACGGTGCTCGGCGGACTCGCTGGAGGTGGTCAGCCGCACCTCGACACCGCGCTCCTGCGCGAACAGCGGCGCGTTGACGTAGGAGACCGTCTCGTCCACCACGTCCTCGAACACGCCCTTGAGCGCGGAGAGTTCCAGCACCTTGACGTCGTGCTGGGTGATCTCGCCGTACACCTCGACATCCAGCCGGACGGCGACCTCGCCGGCCAGCGCGGTGAAGATCCGGCCCAGCTTCTCGGCGAGCGGCAGCGCCGGGCGTACGTCCTCGGCGATGACCCCGCCCTGCACATTGACCGCGTCCGGCACCAGCTCGCCCGCCAGCGCCAGCCGCACCGACTTGGCGACCGCGATACCCGCCTTCTCCTGCGCCTCACCGGTGGAGGCGCCCAAGTGCGGGGTGCACACGACCTGGTCGAAGGCGAACAGCGGGGAGTCGGTGCACGGCTCGGAGGCGTACACGTCCAGGCCCGCGCCCGCCACGCGGCCCTCCTTCAGCGCCGCCGCCAGCGCCTCCTCGTCCACGATGCCGCCACGCGCCGCGTTGACGAGACGCACATTGGGCTTGACCTTGTGCAGCGCCTCGTCACCGATGAGACCGAGGGTCTCGGGGGTCTTGGGCAGGTGGACGGTGATGAAGTCCGCGACCTGGAGCAGCTCGTCCAGCGAGAGCAGTTTGACGCCCATCTGCGCGGCCCGCGCGGGCTGCACGAACGGGTCGTAGGCGACGACCTTCATCCCGAACGCCGACATCCGCTGCGCGACCAGCACCCCGATCCGGCCGAGGCCGACGACGCCGAGCGTCTTCTCGCTCAGCTCGACGCCGGTGTACTTGCTGCGCTTCCACTCGCCGTTCTTGAGCGCGGCGTTGGCCTGCGGGATGTTGCGGGCGGTCGCGATGAGCAGCCCGCAGGCCAGCTCGGCGGCGGTGACGATGTTGGAGGTCGGAGCATTGACCACCATCACGCCGGCCTTGGTGGCGGCCGGTACGTCCACGTTGTCGAGCCCGACGCCGGCGCGGGCGACCACCTTGAGCTTGTGCGCCGCGGCCACGGCCTCGGCGTCGATCTTGGTGGCGGAGCGGACGAGGACGGCGTCCACATCGGCGAGAGCGGGGAGGAGTTCGTCGCGGTTGGCACCGTCACAGTGCCGGATCTCGAAATCCGGCCCCAGCGCTTCGACGGTCGCGGGCGACAGCTCTTCGGCGATGAGTACTACGGGCTTGCTCACGTGGTCTCCAAATTCTTGGGACGGCGCGTTTCCCTGCGGGTTCCCTGTGGGGCGGGATCCCTCCCGGAGGGAGTCTTGGGGGGAGGGGCGGGAGGGGGGCAGACGCACGACGCTGTGAGCCTGTGGCTCAGCAGTCTATCGGCGGGAGCTCAAGGCTGTGGGCAATCGTTCCGCGCCTCGGGCGGACCGATTGCCCACAACCAGGGGTGAGGGGTTACTTCTCCTCGTCGACCCAGCTCATCAGCCCGCGCAGCTTCTTGCCCGTGTTGGCCAGCAGGCTGTCCTCGTCGGCCTTCTTGTACTCGTTGTACTTGGGCAGGCCCGCGTTGTACTCGGCCATCCAGTTGTTGGCGAAGGAGCCGTCCTGGATCTCGCCGAGGATCTTCTTCATCTCGGCCCGCGTCTGCTCGTTGATCACACGCGGACCCGAGACGTAGTCGCCCCACTCGGCGGTCTCGGAGACGGACCAGCGCATCTTCTCCAGACCGCCCTCGTACATGAGGTCCACGATCAGCTTCAGCTCGTGGAGGCACTCGAAGTACGCGATCTCCGGCTGGTAGCCGGCCTCGACCAGGGTGTCGAAGCCCGCCTTGACCAGCGCGGCCGTACCACCGCACAGCACGGCCTGCTCACCGAACAGGTCGGTCTCGGTCTCCTCGGTGAAGGTGGTCTTGATGACGCCGGCCCGGGTGCCGCCGATCGCCTTGGCGTACGACAGCGCCAGCGCGAACGCGTTGCCGCTCGCGTCCTGCTCGACGGCCGCGATGCACGGCACGCCGCGCCCCTCCTCGTACTGGCGGCGGACCAGGTGGCCCGGACCCTTGGGGGCGACCATGCAAACGTCGACGGAGGCCGGGGGCTTGATGAAGCCGTAGCGGATGTTCAGGCCGTGGCCGAAGAAGAGGGCGTCGCCGTCCTTGAGATGGGGGGCGATGGACTCCTCGTAGACCTTGGCCTGGACCGGGTCCGGAACCAGGACCATGATCACGTCCGCTTCCTGGACCGCCTCGGCGGGCGTGGTCACCCGCAGGCCCTGCTCCTCGGCCTTGGCCCGGGACTTCGAGCCCTCGTGCAGGCCGACCCGGACGTCGACGCCCGAGTCACGCAGCGACAGCGCGTGGGCGTGGCCCTGGCTGCCGTATCCGAGGACCGCGACCTTGCGGCCCTGGATGATGGACAGATCGGCGTCGTCGTCGTAGAACAGCTCGGCCACGGGGTGTTTCTCCTTGTACTCAGGTTTGGTGTGCGCCCAACCTACGTGGCCGGGCGGACGGGGTGTGTCCGGGGCGGACGATCAAGCAGAGCGCTCCAGTGCCCTGAGGCTCCGGTCGGTGATGGAGCGGGCGCCGCGCCCTATGGCGATGGTGCCGGACTGCACCAGTTCCTTGATGCCGTACGGCTCCAGCATCCTCAGCATCGCCTCCAGCTTGTCGGCGCTGCCGGTGGCCTCGATGGTGACGGCCTCGGGTGAGACGTCGACCGTCTTGGCGCGGAAGAGCTGGACGATCTCCACGATCTGGGAGCGGGTCTCGCCCTCGGCACGGACCTTGACGAGGACGAGTTCCCGCTGCACCGCGGAGGAGGGCTCCAGTTCAACGATCTTGAGGACGTTGACCAGCTTGTTGAGCTGCTTGGTGACCTGCTCCAGCGGCAGGTCCTCGACGTTCACCACGATGGTGATACGCGAGATGTCGGGGTGCTCGGTGACGCCGACGGCGAGCGAGTCGATGTTGAAGCCGCGACGGGAGAAGAGCGAGGCGATCCTGGCCAGGATGCCGGGGGTGTTCTCCACCAGCACGGAGAGCGTGTGCTTTGACATCTGTCTGTCTTCCGTTCTGCGCAGTCGTCTCAGTCTTCGCTGTCGCCGAAGTCGGGGCGGACGCCACGGGCCGCCATGACCTCGTCGTTGGAGGTGCCGGCCGCCACCATCGGCCAGACCATGGCGTCCTCGTGGACGATGAAGTCGACGACGACGGGCCGGTCGTTGATGGAGTTGGCCTTCTCGATGACCGCGTCGAGCTGCGCGGGGTCCTCGCAGCGGATGCCGACGCAGCCCATGGCCTCGGCGAGCTTGACGAAGTCGGGGACGCGGGTGCCGCGGCTCGGCTCGCCCTCCTCGCCGTTGTGCAGAACGGTGTTGGAGTAGCGCTGGTTGTAGAAGAGGGTCTGCCACTGGCGGACCATGCCCAGGGCGCCGTTGTTGATGATGGCCACCTTGATGGGTGCGCCGTTGAGTGCGGCGGTGACCAGCTCCTGGTTGGTCATCTGGAAGCAGCCGTCGCCGTCGATGGCCCACACCGCGCGGTCGGGCATGCCGACCTTGGCGCCGAGGGCCGCGGGGACGGCGTAGCCCATGGTGCCCAGGCCGCCGGAGTTGAGCCAGGTGGCGGGCTGGTCGTAGGTGACGTAGTGCGCCGCCCACATCTGGTGCTGGCCGACGCCGGCGGCGAAGATCGTGCCCTCCGGGGCCAGCTCGCCGATGCGCTGGATGACCTGCTGCGGGGCCAGCGAGCCGTCCTCGGGCAGGTCGTAGCCGAGCGGGTAGGTCTCCCGCCAGCGGTTGAGCATCGTCCACCACTCGGCGTAGCGGTCGCCCGGCGCACCGGGGTGCTCGGCCGCCTCGGCCTGGAGGGCGACGACGAGGTCGGCCAGCACCTCGCGGGCGTCGCCGACGATCGGCACATCAGCCGCCCGGTTCTTGCCGATCTCGGCGGGGTCGATGTCGGCGTGCACGATCTTGGCGTACGGCGCGAAGGAGTCGAGCTTGCCGGTGACGCGGTCGTCGAAGCGGGCGCCGAGCGCGACGATCAGGTCGGCCTTCTGCAGCGCGGTGACGGCGGCGACGGTGCCGTGCATGCCGGGCATCCCCAGGTGCTGCGGGTGGCTGTCGGGGAAGGCGCCAATGCCCATCAGGGTGGTGGTCACCGGGGCGCCGGTCAGCTCGGCGAGCACCTTCAGCTCGGCCGTGGCGCCCGCCTTCAGGACGCCGCCGCCGACGTAGAGCACGGGACGCTGGGCCTCGGCGAGCAGCTTGGCGGCCTCGCGGATCTGCTTGCCGTGCGGCTTGGTCACCGGGCGGTAGCCGGGCAGCTCGGTGGTGGGCGGCCACTGGAAGGTGGTCTCGCCCTGGAGCGCGTCCTTGGCGATGTCGACCAGCACCGGGCCGGGGCGCCCGGTGGAGGCGATGTGGAACGCCTCGGCGATCACCCGGGGGATCTCGTCGGGGTCCCTGACCAGGAAGTTGTGCTTGGTGACCGGCATCGAGATGCCGCAGATGTCGGCCTCCTGGAAGGCGTCCGTGCCGATCGCACCCGAGGCGACCTGACCGGTGATGGCGACCAGCGGCACGGAGTCCATATGTGCGTCGGCGAGCGGGGTGACCAGATTGGTGGCGCCGGGGCCCGAGGTGGCCATGCAGACGCCGACCTTGCCGGTGGCCTGCGCGTAGCCGGTGGCCGCGTGTCCCGCACCCTGCTCGTGACGGACCAGGATGTGCTGGACCCGCGAGGAGTCCATCATCGGGTCGTAGGCGGGCAGGATGGCGCCACCGGGAATGCCGAATACGGTGTCGGCGCCGACTTCCTCGAGAGCACGGATGAGGGACTGGGCGCCCGTGATGCGGAGGGCGGCCTGGGCCTGAACGGAATTGGGCTGTCCGCTGTTGCGGGCCCGCGGCTGCGGTTTCGGGGCCCCGGTGGCCTGTTCGGTCATCGGCTTATCTCTTCTCGGAGAGTGAGGGTTGACGCTCGTGGTGGGGATTGACGCTCGTTTTGGGCGGGTTTTTCGGGCTACCGCTGGTTCGTGCCCAGGTGCTGGTGCAACAAAAAACCCCCCGTGCCGTGAGGCAAGCGAGGGGAGCGCGCCGCTGGTGGACGCGGGATGGATGGGTCCCGCGGTCAGCCGACGCGCTGTCCAAGTACGAGAATTCGGGTGCGCATGGCACTGACCTTCTCCCCGTCAAGCCCCAAGTGTCAAGTGTGTGGGACAGCCGTCTCAGCATTTGGGCGACGCTGACGAATGCGTCAGCGGGTCCACGCCCTCCTGCCGTACGGCCAGCGAGCCCGCACTCCGCGCCGCGGGCACCCCCGCCGCGACGGCCACGGCCGCGTCCCGGCCCTCCGGGTGCTCCTCGCCGTACCCGGAGGCCCCACCGCTGCGGGTGGATTCGGGCACCGCGTAGACCCCGCGGGCGAGCGCCGTACGCAGCCGGTGCTCGTCCAGCGGCCCGGAGAAGACCGCACCCTGACCGTGCGTGCATCCCATCTCACGCAGCAGCGTGGCCTGCTCCGGCAGGTCGACGCCCTCCGCGACGGTGGTCAGGCCCAGGTCCCCGGCGATCCGCAGCAGCCCGGCGGTGATCTTGCGCTGCCGGGTGGACTCCAGGATCCCGTCCGTCAGCCCGCGGTCCAGCCGCAGGATGTCCACCGGGAGCCTGCGCAGCGCCGAGATCGCCGCGTAGCCGCTGCCGAAGCCGTCCAGCGAGATCAGCACCCCGAGCCGGCGCAGCGCCGTCAGCCGCCGCTCCAACTCGTCCAGCGGGATCCGCGGGTCGCTGTCCGACAGCTCCAGGATCAGCGCGCCCGGAGCGCCCGGCACCCCGGCATTGGCCGCGGGGGCACCCAGCGCGGTGCCGCCGGTGGGGCCCGGCGCCGCCGCCAGACCGTGCCGGGCCAGCAGGGCACCGATCGAGTGCGGCTCCATGCCCGGCTCGGTCAGCCGCCGCGCGGGCAGCCGTACGGTCACCGGTGCGCCGTATCCCGCGCGCTGGCGGGCGGCTGCCTGCTGGACCGCCTCCTCCAGCAGCCAGCGGCTCACCTCGGCGGCGCGCTCGCCGCCTGCCCCGCGCGCCTCCCGCGCCGAGGCGCCCTCGGTACGCAGGAACTCCGCGGGGGTGAACAGGATGCCCTGGGCCGAACGCCAGCGCGCCTCGGCGGCGATGGCGGTGATCTTGCCGCTGGCCAGCTCGACGATCGGCTGGTGCAGCAGCGCGAACTCGCCGTCGTGCAGCGCGCTGCGCAGCCGCGCAGCCAGCTCGGCGCGCTTGACCACCTCGGCCTGCATCTGCGGCGCGTACAGCTCCACCCGGCCCTTGCCCGCCTGCTTGGCGCGGTACATCGCCAGGTCCGCGTTGCGCATCAGGGAGCTGGGTGTGATGCCGGGCTCGGCGAAGGCGATTCCGATGGAGGCTGCGACCCGCACCTCCGTGCCCTCGACGCGGTACGGGTCGGAGAGGGTGATCCGCAGCCGGTCGGCGATGTCGTGGATGCGCAGCTCGCGCTCGGCATCCGGCATCCGGCCCGGCTCGCCGTCGCCCCGGATCAGTACGGCGAACTCGTCGCCGCCCAGTCGCGCCGCGGTGTCGCCGGAGCGTACGGAGTCGTGCAGCCGCCGCGCCGCCTGCACCAGCAGCTCGTCGCCCGCCTGGTGGCCGACGGTGTCGTTGACCGCCTTGAAGCCGTCCAGGTCGATGAAGAGCACGGCCGTGCCGCAGTCGCCGCCACGGCGGCCGCCGATGGCCTGCCGGACCCGCTCGGTGAACAGCGCGCGGTTGGGCAGATCGGTGAGCGCGTCGTGCGAGGCGTTGTGCTGCAACTGTGCCTGGAGTCTCACCCTTTCGGTGACGTCCCGGCTGTTGAAGATCAGCCCGCCCTGGTAGCGGTTGACCGTGGACTCGACGTTGAGCCAGTGCCCGTCGCCGTGCCGGAAGCGGCACTCGATGCGGGTGCTGGACTCCTGGTCCGCCGAGGTGGCCAGGAAGCGGCGCAGCTCGTGGTTGACCTGTCCCAGGTCCTCGGGGTGGACGAGGGAGGAGAGTTCACAGCCCACCATGTCCTCGGCGTCCCGCCCGTAGACCCCGGCCGCCGCCGGTGAGACGTAACGGAGCATGCCGGTGGCCGCGGTGATCATGATCACGTCGCTGGAGCCCTGTACCAGGGAACGGAAGTGGTTCTCCTTCTGTGCCAGCTCCCGCGTCAGCGTGATGTTGTCCAGCAGCATGATGCCCTGGCGCAGCACCAGCGCGAGGACGACGGTGCAGCCGGTATAGAGGACGACACGGTCGATGTCGTGGCCGTCCACCGAGTTGTAGAGGATCCCCAGCGTGCACACGGCGGCCGCCAGATACGGCGTCAGCGCGCTCAGCGAGCCGGAGATGGGGCGGCTGGGGTGGGTGGCCCGCGCCTCGGCCTCCCGGTCCGTGGCGGCCAGCGGCTGCGGCGGAACCTCCTCCACCTTGCCCCTCTTGTCACTGTCGCCGTTCTTGTTGTTCTTACCGCTCCTGCCCACCCACGGCGCGTAGGCGAGGAGCAGCGAGCCGGCGAACCACCCGGCGTCCAGCAGCTGCCCGGAGGCGTAGTGCTCACGCAGCATCGGCGAGGTGAACAGCGCGTCGCACAGCACCGTGAGGGCGAGCGCCCCGATCGCCGTGTTGATGGCGCTGCGGTGCGCAGAGGAGCGCCTGAAGTGCAGTGCCAGCACCATGCTGACGAGCACGATGTCCAGCAGTGGATACGCCAGGTTGAGGGCCGCCCTGGCCACCGAGTCGCCCGCCCAGTAGGACGTGTGGGCCAGCGCGAGCGACCAGGAGAGGGTCAGCAGCGAGCCGCCGATGAGCCAGGCGTCGAGGCCGAGGCACACCCATCCGGCCCGGGTCACCGGGCGCTTGGCCAGCACCAGCAGCCCCACGATGGCGGGCGGCGCGAACAGCAGGAAACAGAAGTCGGCGAGGGAGGGGCGCGGCACCTGCTGGCCGAGTACCAGTTCGTACCAGCCCCATACCGCGTTGCCGAGTCCCGCCATCAGTGAGGAGACCCCGAAGAGCACCCAGGCCGGGCGGCTGGCCTCCATCCGGGCGCGCGTCGGCGTCGGCCGGCTCGCGGCGGCCTGCGCGGCCTCCCGGCGCTGGGTGTGCGCGTACCACAGGCATGAGCAGCCGGCCAGCAGGGCGGCGGCGCTGAGACCGAAGTCGCCCATGAACACGGCGACGGTTTCCGAGCCCCAGCCGAAGGCGGCGCCCACGGCGTAGACCGCGCAGACCACGATGAGCGCCAGCTGCGGCAGCAGACCGACGCGTCCACCGGCGCCGGAGCCTCCTCCGCACGGCTCCGACGATGTCGACCGTGCCGGCAACGCCGGCCGGGTCGGGCGGATCGCCCGCAACGGCTGCGTCGGCCTGTTGTGCCGGGTCTGCCTCGGGTGCGGCGCGTGCCGCGTCGTCTCGTCCCTGGTCGCGCCGGTGGGGCGGGTGGTGGGCGCGCTGCTCCAGTACGGGCCCCGCCTGGGGGCCGCTTCATGGGTAGTCATCGCGCCACCCGTGGAGACGGGGGCCACTTGACCGAGCCGGCCCGGCCGTTACGGGACGCGTACGGCGATACGCCGCAACGCGGGTGTTGTGCTTGGCAGTTGGGATGTCCGCGGGCGCTGTCCTTGCGTCCCGCGCGGCAGTTCGTCCGTTGATCGTGCATTCGCCCGTCGCCCCCCTCGTGTCCGGGTTTCGCCCCCCGATCGGGACGATACACCAGGTTCGTCACTCAGGGACATAGTCCCGATACAGACCGTAACCATAAGAGGGAGGCTCGGTACAGGGTGCAGTCGTACGGATCCGTAGCGTGGTCTGTGACGGCCTCGGGGTGTTTACGGGAACTACGTCACGGCCACCGTGTTCTCCAGCTCCTCACCGGCCGCCCAGCGCCTCAGCTGCGCGCCGAGCAGTCTGCTGGCACGGGGACGGAACGCGGAAGTGATCCCTCCGAGGTGCGGAGTGATCAGGACACCCGGCGTCCGCCACAGGGGATGATCCTTGGGCAGGGGTTCCGGATCGGTCACATCCAGTGCTGCCCGCAGCCGCCCCGGAACGCCGTCCTCCGCGCCGAGCGCCGAGGCGGGGGTGCCGGTCTCGGCCAGCAGCGCCTCGGTGTCGACCACGGCCCCCCGTGCGACGTTGACCAGCAGCGCGCCGTCCTTCATCCGGGCGAGGAAGTCCGCGTCCACCAAGCCGCGGGTCTGATCGGTCAGCGGGGTCGCCAATATCACGACATCCGCCTGCGGGAGGAGTTCCCCGATCTCGCTCAGCGGTCTGACCGGACCCAGCGGAGCGTTCCGCGCCGAGCGGGCGACACGGTGTACGGCGGCCACCTCGAAGGGCAGCAGTCGCTTCTCTATCGCCTCGCCCACCGCGCCGTATCCGACGATCAGTACCGTGCGGTCCGCGAGCGCGGGACGGAAGTCCGGCAGCCACTCGCCGCGGTCCTGCGCACGGACGGATCCGGGCAGGTCACGCAGGGAGCCGAGGGTCAGCGCCAGGGCGAGCTCCGCGGTGCTCGCGTCGTGCACGCCGCGGGCGTTGCACACCCGCGTTCCGGTGGGGAGGCGTGGGATGGCGGAAGCGATGTGGTCGATCCCCGCGGTGAGGGTCTGGACGACCCTGACGCCCGTCATTCGCGCGAGCGGCCGTACGGCAATCTCGGCACCCACGTAATAGGGAACGACGTAGAAGGCACAGTCGGCCGGGTCCGCGGGGAACTCCTGCTCTCCAGCCCAGTAGCGGTACGTCAGGGTGTCCGGCAGGCCCTCGACGCTCTCGGGCGGGAGCGCGAGCCAGATCTCCGTCGCATCAGCCATGGGGAGAGACTAGTCGGGGGCTCCGCCAGGCAAAGTGGCCGGTGGGGTCGGAACGAACGTGTGTGGCACCGGGGGCAACCGTTACGTTGGGGGCCGTTCGGAGGGAGCGGGAACCAGGTGGAGCGCAGGACAATTGGTGCGGCAGCTCTCGGCGTAGGCGCCGTGGGCCTCGGCTGTATGCCGATGAGCTGGGCCTACTCCACCTCCGAGCAGCACGGTGAGAGCTCCCTGCGCGCGGTGCACACCGCGCTGGACGCGGGGATGTCGTTGCTGGACACCGCCGACATGTACGGCCCCTTCACCAACGAGCTGCTGATCGGACGCGCGATGAAGGAGCGGCGCTGCGAAGCGTTCGTCTCCACCAAGTGCGGGCTGCTGGTGGGCGAGCAGCACATCGTCGCCAACGGCCGTCCCAGTTACGTCAGACGCGCCTGCGACGCCTCGCTGCGCAGGCTGCAGACCGATGTGATCGACCTCTACCAGCTGCACCGTGCCGACCCCGAGGTACCGATCGAGGAGACCTGGGGTGCGATGGCCGAGCTCGTGACAGCGGGCAAGGTACGCGCGCTGGGCTTCTGTGCCGTCGGCGCCCGCGCGGACCGGCGGGCGGGCGCCGGGATCCACGACGGGACCATACGGCAGCTCGAACGCGTCCAGCAGGTGTTCCCGGTCAGCGGTGTGCAGGCCGAGCTGTCGGTGTGGTCGCGGGAGGCGCTGGAGACCCTGCTGCCCTGGTGCGAGGAGCGCGGCATCGGGTTCCTGGCCGCGATGCCGCTGGGCAACGGCTATTTGACCGGGGCGCTCACCACCGGGGGCGGCTTCGAGCCCGACGACGTACGCGCACGGCATCCCCGCTTCACCGCGGAGATGATGGCCGCCAACCAGCCCATCGTCGCCGGCCTGCGCCGGGTGGCCCGCCGCCATGGCAACGCCACCCCCGCGCAGATCGCCCTCGCCTGGGTCCTCGCCCAGGGCCGCCATGTGATCCCCGTTCCCGGCACGAAGAAGGCCCACTGGGTCGCGGAGAACGCCCGCGCGGCCAGCCTGGTGCTCACCGCGGAGGACCTCGCGGAAATCGCCGCCCTTCCCACGGCGCGGGGTTCGTGGGACTAGCGCGTGCGCCCCGTAAGGGGCGCGGGGAACTGCGCGAGAAACCACAGCCGACCCGCAGATCGCGGACAGCGGGCAGCGGGCACCCCCTCCCGGCCCTCCCGGCAGGGTGCAACTCGCGTCTCCGGGCGGGAGTGGGGGGCAATGTGGTCCCCTGTGAGGGAGCCGCTTTCCAGGGGATGAGGGAGCCACAAGGTGCGACGTACGACAGGTTTGAGCATCGGAGTGGCCTGCGCGCTGGCGCTGAGCGCGGGGTGTTCCGGCGGGGACGGCGACGGCTCGAAGGCCGGGCCCTCGCGTGAGGGGGGAAGTTCGCCCGCCACCTCGGCGCCGAAGGGTGCACCGGCCAAGGGATCCGTGAAGGTGGTCAAGACCCTCACGACCGGCCTCAAGTCCCCATGGGGGCTGGCGCCGTTGCCCGGCGGCGATCTGCTGGTCTCCTCGCGGGACACCGGAAAGATCCTCCGTATCGACGCCGACAGCGGCAAGAAGACCGAGGTCGGCACCGTGCCGGGGGTGGAACCCGGCGGCGAGGGCGGGCTGATGGGGCTGGCCGTTCCGCCGGACGGGGCGCAGGCCGGGAAGATGGTGTACGCGTACTTCACCTCCGCGTCCGACAACCGCATCGTGCGGATGGTCTACGACGACAAGAAGGACCCCGGCGACCAGCTGGGCGCGCCGGACACCATCCTCAAGGGCATCCCCAAGGGCCTGCTCCACAACGGCGGGCGGATCGCGTTCGGCCCCGACAAGATGCTCTACGCCGGGACCGGCGAGTCCGGCGACGGCGATCTGGCGCAGGACAAGAAGTCGCTCGGCGGCAAGATCCTGCGGATGACGCCCGAGGGTGAGCCGGCCGGGCACGGCAACCCGGAGCCGGACTCGGTCGTCTACAGCTGGGGGCACCGCAATGTGCAGGGCCTGGACTGGGACCGGGACAAGCGGCTGTGGGCCTCCGAGTTCGGGCAGGACACCTGGGACGAGCTCAATCTGATCGAACCGGGCAAGAACTACGGCTGGCCGGACGCCGAGGGCCGAAGCAGCGACAAGCGCTTCAAGAACCCCGTCGAGCAGTGGCGCACCGCCGAGGCGTCCCCCAGCGGGCTGGCCGTCGTCAAGGGTTCGGTGTGGATGGCGGGGCTGCGCGGCGAGCGGCTGTGGCGCATCCCGC
Source organism: Streptomyces sp. CA-250714 (assembly GCF_050936705.1). Taxonomy (NCBI): domain Bacteria; kingdom Bacillati; phylum Actinomycetota; class Actinomycetes; order Kitasatosporales; family Streptomycetaceae; genus Streptomyces; species Streptomyces sp. CA-250714. Next base: position 2,439,992 of record NZ_JBNJMI010000001.1, read on the forward strand.
TCAAGGGCGCGGAACCCGCGGCCACCCCTCAGGCGTTCCTGGAGGAGAAGTACGGACGGCTCCGGACGGTCGTCGCCGACCACGGCACCGGTGGTGGTGACGGACTCTGGCTGGTCACGAGCGAGACCGACGGGCGTGGCTCACCGGAGAAGGGGGACGACCGCATCCTGCGACTCAAGGTGCGCTGAGGATGGTCAGATGTTCAACCTGATAGAGGAGCTGTTCTCGCCGAGCCGGAAACACACGGACGACGAGCAGCGGCGGCTGGAGCACACCCGGGTCCAGGAAGGCAGCACCGACCCCGGCAAGGGGCCGATCGATCTGTCCTCGGGCCAGGTGCTCATCCGTCCACCCGGGCAACGGGCCGTCCCGGAGTCGGAGCCGGAACCTGCGGCTTCGGGGACGGCACCTGGCCCGGATCGGTCGGCGGCAGCGGAGCCGCGGACCGCCGAGCCGCCGGGGACCGCCCCGGCACCGACGGATCCGGCACCGGATCCGTCGCAGGCCGCGTAGCCGCCCCGGACGGCGCCGCGGACTCCGGCGCGGCCGGCGTCGCCGCGGGGCTGAGGGCGTTCGGGCCGACCAGTCGCAGCCGGAATGCCATCGCGGCCGCCTCGCCGCGCGTCGCGACGCCCAGCTTGGCGAGGATGTTGGAGACGTGCACGCTCGCCGTCTTCGGGGCGATGTACAGCCGTTCGGCTATCTGCCGGTTGCTGCGGCCCTCGGCGACCAGTTCCAGTACGGCACGCTCACGCCGGGTGAGCCCGAACGACTCGGCCGGGTCGGCGGGTGGCGCGGGTGCCGCCGGTGCCGGGGCGTGCTCGGCGCCGGTCCCGCCGCCCTCACCCTGCTCGCCGTCGAGGGCGATCCGCGCACGGAGCGCGAGCTGCTCGGCCTCGGCCCGCAGCGGCGCCGCACCCAGTCGTACGGCGGTGGAGTGGGCCTGCCGCAGCAGCTCCTGGGGCAGCCGGGAGTCGCGTCGTGCGCCGCCGCCCTCCAGCAGCGCCTCGGCCCAGCGCAGCCGGGCGCGGGCCAGCGGACAGGGCCGGCCCACCGGTTCCAGTGCCAGCGCCGCCGCCTCCCACAGCTGCGGCTCGCTCCGCCCCGCCGCCCGCTGCAACTCGGCCTCCAGCAGCAGCGCGTGGCCCTCCCACACCGGCGCGGGCCGGGGCAGCCCGTGGGCCGCGTTGCGCAGGTCGGCCAGCACCCGGGCCCGGTCCCGCTCGGCGTCCGGCAGTCCGCGCAGCTCCGCCTCGTAGGCCGCGGCGGCGCACAACAGCGCCCAGGCGTACGGGTGGGCGCCCGGCGGGAAGCCCTCCGCCAGCGCGGCGGCCAGCTCGGTGCGGGCCTTCGCCATCTCGCCGCGCTCGGCGGCCAGCGTCATGGTGAAGTACCGCAGCGCCACCACCTTCTGCGGCTCGTTGGCCGGGGAGGAGCCCATGGTGGCCACCGCTTCCTCGACGGCGTTCGCCAGTCCGGGCAGGTCGCCCCGGTCGCGGGCCAGCCGGGCGCGGAGCAGCGCGACCCAGGCGCGTACATCGGCGACGCGCGCCGCGGCTCCGGCCCGGTCGAGGAGTTCGGCCGCGCGCTCCCACTCCCCCGTCGACAGCAGCGCCTCGGCCTGCCCAGCGAGGGCTCCGGCATAGGAGTTGGGGCGACCGCGCCTGCGGGCGACGTGGACCGCGCGGGCGGCTTCTTCGGCGGCCTGCGCCGAGCGGCCCACCGCTTCCAGCTCGCCGGCGATGTTGATGGCGGCGCAGGTCAGCACGGAGGTGAACCCCGCCTCGTCCGCCTCGTCCCGCGCCCGGGCCAGCTCGGTCAGGCCTTCCTCCAGTCGGCCGGAGCCGGCGAGCAGGGTGCCCAGGGTGACCCTGGCCTCCAGCTCGATGGCGGTCGCTCCCACTACCCGGGCCAGCTCGACCGCACGGACGGCCGTCGCCAGCGCCTCCCGCCCCGGGCGGTGCACCATGCCCCAGCCGGCGGCGCCGGCGAGCACCTCCGCGTGCACGGCGGACGGCGGCAGTCCGCGGACCAGCTCCTGCGCCTTGGCGATCTGCGTCCAGCCGTCGCCCTTGCCGATGTCCTCCACCAGCATCCCCATCCGCAGCTGGAACCAGGCGCAGGTGAGCGGGTCCTCGGCCTCGTCCAGCCGGGCCAGCGCGCGGCGGGTGAGCACCTTGGCGCGGGCCACGTCGCCGCTGATCCGGGCGGCGACGACGGCCTCGGCGAGGACCTCGACGAAGTGCGGCGGCCGGGAGAGACAGTGCGCGCGGGCGCCACCCGGGCGGTCAGCGGCGGGGAAGGTGCGCGGGTTCCGCAGGGCCGGCAGTTCGGCCCTGGCCTCCGCGGGCACCTCGTCCCACAACTCGATGACGCGCTCCAGGAGTTGGTGCTCCTCCGCGTACGCGTGCCGGTGCCGGGCCTCGACGGATGCGGAGAGTGCCGCGGGCAGCGCCTTGGCCGCGTCCCGGCTGCGGTGCCAGTAGTGCGCCAGGCGCGCCAGCCGCTCCTCGGCCCGCACCAGCGAAGGCTCCGCCTCCAGTGCTTCCGCGTAGCGGCGGCTGACCTGGGCCAGCTCACCGGGGAGCAGGTCCTCGCGGACGGCCTCGCGCAGCAGGGCGTGCCGGAAGTGGTAGCCCGAGCCGTCCTCGGTGGGGCGCAGCACATTGGCGCCGACCGCCGAGCGCAGGGCTTCCAGCAGCGCGTCCTCGTCCAGCCCGGCGACGGCGGCCAGCAGGCGGTGCTCGACGGCGGAACCGCCGCCCGCGGCGAGCCGCACCACGCGCTGCGCCGGCTCGGGCAGCGCTTCGACCCGGACGAGCAGCAGATCGCGCAGCGAGTCGCTGATGGCGCAGGCGGCCTCGGTGGCGGTCAGCTCCTCGACGAAGAAGGGGATGCCCTCGGAGCGGCGGAAGACCTCCTCGGCCAGTTCACTCGCGGGCTCGGTGCCGTTGATGCCGGTGATCTGGTCGCGTACCTCGGCCCGGGTCAGCCGCGGCAGCTCCAGATGGAGGACGGTACGCAGCCGGTCCTGCTCGGCGAGGAAGGGGCGCAGCGGGTGCCGGCGGTGGATGTCGTCCGTGCGGTAGGTGGCCAGCAGCACGAGCCGGCAGGCGCGTACGGAACGGAAGAGGTAGCCGAGCAGTTCGCGGGTGGAGCGGTCGGCCCACTGGAGGTCTTCGAGGGCGACGACGAGGGTACGGTCGGCGGCCAGCCGCTCCAGCAGCTGCGCCGTCGCCTCGAAGAGCCGGGCGCGTCCGCCGTCGGCGCCGTCGTCGTACTCCTCACGCTGCGGCGCCGCCGGCCCTGGCACCGCCAGGTCGGGGAGCAGCCGGGCCAGTTCGGCTTCGCGGCCCTCGGCGGCGGCTGCGAGGGCAGCGGGCGGCACGGCGCTGCGCAGGCCGCGCAGCGCCGTGGTGAAGGGCGCGAAGGGGAGGCCGTCCGCACCCAGTTCGAGACAGCCGCCGAGGGTGGTGACACCGCCCGCCGCGCGGGCCCGCTCCAGGAACTCCTCCAGGAGCCGGGTCTTGCCCACGCCCGCCTCGCCGCCCAGGAGCAGCGCCTGGGGCGCGCCCGTACCGGCGGCTGCGAGGGCCTCGGTGAGTGCGGCCAGTTCGGCGGTGCGGCCGACGAACACGGGGCTGACAGTGGTTTGCAGGGGCACGTGGCTCAGCATCGCATCCGGCACCGGCATAGGGCACCTGCCTTATCCGCGGCTGCCCTGTCGTCGGTGCGGACGGTCACGCGGCCCGGACCCACACCGGCTCGTCGTCGTCCCTGTTCCGGTCTCTGCGGCCGAACCAGGAGCGTGCGGTGCGCCGCACACCCTCGTGCTCCCGGCGGGCGGCCTTGGCAGCGCGGACCAGCCGCTCGTGCTCGGCCTCACGGCGCAGGTCGTCCATCCGGAGCTGGTGTTGGCTGTGGCTGAGGTCGTACAGCATGGCGGTGGCCCCCTCGGGGAGTGGTGCGGGTGTGTGCTCCCACACTGCTTCCTGAGGTGGCCGCGGCACATCGGGCAACTGCCCGGTCCTGGGGGCCTGAGGGCCTTAGTGCGGCGTACGGCGGGCCCTAGGCCACCGGACCGAGTGCGTAGGTTCCGGTTACTGACCGGGCGGCGTAGGCGTCGAGGGCACCTCGGGCTGGGCCGCGAACAGGTCGAAGTACATGCCGCCGGCGACGACGAGACCGATCGCGCCGAGCACCACTCCGCCCAGCGAGACGGCCTTGACCCAGCCGCGGGCCTCGGGCCGGCCGCTGAGCGTCGCCAGGAGGAGGCCGCCCACCGCGACAGCGAGCAGGGCGAAGATGCCGTTGACGACGGCTTCCGCGTGCCACGGCGCGCCGTAGACGGCGTTGACCTGGTCGGCCGCCGAGCCGCCCGATCCCTGTGCGCCGCTCTCGATCTGGCCGAGGAGGCTCTTGCGCTCGCGCAGCATCCCGCTGAGGGAGGTGCCGGTCAGCGCGGCGAGGCCGAGACCGGCGCTGACGACGGCGAGGGCACCGCCCATCCAGTCGCTGCGCCGCTCCGTCGAGTCGTCCGGAAGGTCGAAATCGGCGTCGTCGATGTCGTCGGGGTCACCGACGGCGTCCTCCCGCTCCTTGCCGACGTTCACCGCGGCCGCGTCCTTGGTCGGCTCACCGGCCTTCCCGTCGGCCCTCTCGTCGGGCTTCCCCTTCGCTGTGACCGCCTCGTCGGTCGGCTCGTCGGCGGAGGACTTCTCAGTCCCGGTCTGCGTGGTCTTCGTGCTTTCGGTAGCCATGGGCGGCCACCGTAGGTGCGGTTTCTGAGAGACCTATGAGAGACCCGGCGCGCTGGCCCACCAGCGGTACGTGCGCGCCTGCCGGGGCCTCGGCGTCGGCGGGGTCGTCGGCACCGTATGCGCTGTCCTCCGCGCTGGTGTCCGGTTCGATGCTCAGCCGTGGCAGCCGGCGGTCCAGCCACTTGGGCAGCCACCAGTTGGCGCCGCCCAGCATGTGCATCAGCGCGGGCACCAGCAGCGTACGCAGGACGAACGCGTCCAGGGCGACGGCGGCTGCCAGCGCGATGCCGAACATGGCGATGAGCCGGTCACCGCTGAGCACGAAGCCGCCGAAGACGGAAATCATGATCACGGCCGCGGAGTTGATCACCTTGCTGGTCTCCGAGAGCCCCACCCGCACGGCGCGTCTGTTGTCGCCGGTCAGCCGCCATTCCTCGTACATCCGGCTGACGAGGAAGACCTGGTAGTCCATGGACAGCCCGAACAGCACCGAGATCATGATGACGGGCAGGAACGGTTCGATGGGGCCCGCGCTGCCCAGGCCGAGCAGTTCGCTGCCCCAGCCCCACTGGAAGACGGCGACCACGATGCCGAAGGCCGAGGCGACGGCCGCGATGTTCATGACGGCGGCCTTGAGGGGGATGCCGATGCTGCGGAACGCCAGCAGGAGCAGCAGACAGCCGAGCCCGATGACCACGCCGGCGAACATCGGCAGCTTGCCGATGATGATGTCGGCGAAGTCGTCGTGACCTGCGGTCGTGCCGCCGACCAGTACCTCCATCGACGAGCCGTCCTCGGCCTCCGGCAGCACGTCCCCGCGCAGCCGGTCCACCAGTTCGGATGTGGACTCCGACTGCGGGGAGCTGTCCGGCACCACGGTGATCACGCCGGTGTCGCCGCTGCCGTTGAACTCCGGGCCGCTGACCTGGGCGACACCCGGGGTGTCGCGGATCTCGTCCCGCAGGTGATCGAAGGCGAGCTTGTCGCCGGCCCCGTCCAGCTCGCCGACCAGCGTCAGCGGACCGTTGGTGCCCGGGCCGAAACCGGCCGCGAGCATGTCGTACGCCTGGCGGGTGGTGCTGGCGGACGGATCGTTGCCCTGATCCGAGGTGCCCAGGTGCAGCCCGAGCGCGGGCAGCGCCAGCACGGCCATCAGGGCAGCGGCGACCACGCCCAGCAGCCTGGGGTGCCGCTCGACGAAGGCCGACCAGCGCATGGCGAAGCCCGTGGGCCGGTCGGGGCGCGGACCGTGCTCGGTGAGCTGCCGTCGCTCGCGGCGGCTGAGCGCGCGCATCCCGATGTAGCCGAGCATGGCGGGCAGCAGCGTGATGGAGGCGGCGACGCTGAGCAGGACGGTCAGGGAGGCGGCTATCGCGACTCCGTTGAGGAAGTCGAGCCGTAGGACGAACATGCCCAGCAGCGCGATGCACACGGTGGCGCCCGCGAAGACGACAGCCCGTCCGGAGACCGTCACCGCGCGGCGTGCGGCCTCGGCCACCGGCAGCCCGGCCCGCAGTCCTCGTCGGTGCCGGGTGACGATGAACAGCGCGTAGTCGATGCCGACGCCCAGCCCGATGAGCATGCCCAGCATGGGCGCGAAGTCGGCGACCATCATCACCTTGCTGAGCAGTCCGATACCGGCTGCCGCGGTGCCGACGGCGACGACTGCGTTGATCAGTGGTAGCGCCGTCGCGGCGAGTGAGCCGAAGGCGAGGAAGAGCACGACGGCCGCTGCCGCCAGCCCGATGACCTCGGCGAGATGTGCCTTGGGGGCCTCGGCGACCGCCACACCCGAACCGCCCGCCTCCACCTGGAGGCCGAGGCGTTCGTCGGAAGCGTCCTGGATGGTGTCGACGACACGCTGCACCTTCTTCTCACCGAGCTCGTCGGTGGGCTTGGTGAAGGTGAGGTCGGCGTAGGCGGTATGACCGTCCTGGCTGATCTGTCCCTCGCCCTGGGGGACGTAGGGGGACTGGACGGTGGCGACGCCGGGCAGTTGCCCGACCTCTTGCAGCGTTTCGGTCATCCGCTGCTGCACGGCTTCGGCGCGCACACTCCCCGTGTCCGTCTGCCACACGATCGTGTCGCTGCCACCGGTCCGGTCCGGGAAGGCGGTCTCCAGGCGCTGTGCCGCCTGGCCCGACTCGGTGCCCTGGGCGCCGTAGTCGTCGGAGTAGGAACTGCCGAGGAGTGACGAGGCCGTCACGGCACCGACGAGTGTCACGAGCCAGAGCAGCAGGACTATGAGGCGGCGCTTCAGGCACCAGCGGGCAAGAGCGGTCACGGGCGTCGCCTGCTCCCGGGGGTCGTACGGGCATGGGGGGCGCGGCGTCCCCTGTCCGCCGCAGCTGGGGGTCTCCCGGCGAGGGCCGGGAGGAGGGGTCCGAGGCAATCGAGCACCTCGCCTCAAGGACCGCGTTCTGTGCAGAGTGCCATCCCGAAAAGATCGATTGCGCCCTTTGTGGCGATACCCACAATGCCCATGGCCCCGCGTATCCCCCTGTAGTCGGGCCTTTACGGCGTAACCGGTCCCTTATCCCCGCAATCGGATGTGGCGGGCCGTCGCGGGCCTGTCGCGGAGCGATGTCGGGGAACGCGCCTGGTACCGGCGTCGCAGGTACCCATAGGCTGTGGGAGCTGTCCGGCGGACGCACGGCGTCGGTTGGGCGGCCGAACGCAGGCCGGATGGCTGGAGACAGGCACCACACGGGATGGGGGACGGTCGTTACGTATGCCCAGGGAATTGCAACGCGGCCACAAGGCCAAGATCAGTGATCTGACGGCGGGCACGGATCTGTACGTGGGTGTGCAGATCGCCGGAGCGGGACTCTCTTTCGACATCAGCTGCTTCGGGCTGGACGGTCAGGATCAGCTCTCCGACGACCGCTACTTCATCTTCTTCAACCAGCCCAAGTCGCCGGAGGAATCCCTCCAGCTCCTCGGGGCGCAGGCCGGGGACACCGAGTCCTTCCGGGTGACGCTGGACCGGATTCCCCCGCAGGTCCAGCGGCTGTCGTTCACGGCGACGCTGGACGGCGCCGGGCAGATGTCGCAGGTCGGCCCCGGTTACATCCGGATCGTGGCGGGCGGCGAGGAAGTCGCCCGATACCCCTTCGACGGCTCGGAGTTCAGCACCGAGCGCGCCGTGATGCTGGGCGACATCTACCGGAAGAACGACATCTGGCGGTTCGCCGCGATCGGCCAGGGTTTCGACGGTGGTCTGGACGCGCTGCTGAAGAACTTCGGCGGCGAGGTGCTGGAGGAGCAGGAGCCCGAGCCCCAGCAGGCCGCGCCCGCGGGCGGGGCGGTGCCCGGCTTCGCACCGCCGGGAGGGGGTGCGGCGCCGCAGCAGCCGGCGCCCGGGTTCGCCCCTCCGGCGGCGCCCGCGCCGCAGCAGCAGACGCCGCAGGCACCGGCCCCCGCTCCGGCTCCGCCACCCGCTCCGGCCCCGGCCCCCGCCCCGCAGCCGCAGGTGGCGCAGCAGCCGCAGCCGACGACGCCGGACGTCCACGGTGCACCCACCATGGCCGCCCCCGTACAGCCGCAGTACGGCGGCCAAGTTCCCCCGCCGCAGCCGGCTCCGCAAGCCCCACCGGCTCCGCAAGCCCCCCAAGCTCCGCAGCCGCCCCAGCAGTTCCAGCAGCAGCACCAGCCGCCTCAGCCTCAGCAGCCCGGACCGCCGGGACCGCCCGGGCCGCCCGGTCAGCAGCTGTCCAACCCGTTCGCCCAGCAGCAGCCCGGCGGCTACGGCGCCCCGCAGGCACCGCAGATCCCGCAGGGGCCTGCGGCAGGCATGGGCGCGGTGCTCCAGAAGTTCCACGAGGTGCCGACCGGCCAGCGCTGGACGTTGCAGAACCCGACCCTCGTCCGCGCGGACATCGGCATCGACGGCCAGCCGGTGCTCGCCAAGCAGGGCAGCATGGTGCTCTACCAGGGGAAGGTCGACTTCTCCTACAAGGGCGCCGGGTTCGCCGGGCGGGTGGTCGGTAACGCCACCGGCCAGGAAATGCAGCTGATGCGGTGCAGCGGCCGCGGCCAGGTGTTCTTCGCGGAGAACGCGGCCCACGTCCACCCGGTGGAGCTGCAGGGGGACGCGCTCTGCGTCTCGGCCGAGAACGTGCTCGCGTTCGACGAGTCGCTGCAGCACGAGGTGCGCCGGATCGAGGGCCACGGCATTCCCGGCGGCGCGCTGTTCACCATGCAGTTCACGGGCACCGGCACCGTCATCGTCAAGACGCAGGGCACGCCGGTCGTGCTCCCCGTCACGCCCACGACGTTCGCCGACGCGCAGGCCGTGGTCGCCTGGTCGGCGGCGGCGCAGGTCGTCGTCTCCAGCCAGGTCCGGCTGCACCGCAACGCCTATCCCGGACACAGCGGGGAGACCGTGAACCTCCAGTTCCGGGGCGCGCCAGGCAACTTCATCGTCGTCCAGCCGTACGAGGTCTAGGGGGAGCCCGTCATGAACCAGCCAGCAGCACTCGCGGGCTTCGCGCCCGCTCCCGTGGCAGCCCGCATGGAGAACCACGGGTCACACATGGTCAAGGTGGCCATGCAGTCGGGTCAGGACCTGTTCGCGCGGCCCGGCTCGATGGTCGCCTACGAGGGCTTCGTGCAGTACGAGGCCAACCCGCCGGCCGTCCGTCAGATGGCCTCCCAGTGGCTGACCGGCGAGAAGAACCCGCTGATGCTCTGCCGCGGCGACGGCCTGCTCTATCTGGCCGACTACGGCGCCGACGTGGTGTGCGTCAACCTCAACGAGGAGTCGCTGTCGGTCAACGGCACCAATCTGCTCGCCTTCGACGCGCACCTCCAGTGGGGCGTCGAACGGGTCAAGGGGCTCGCCAAGTTCGCGGGCCAGGGGCTGTTCAACGTCGGCGTACGCGGCACCGGCTGGGTCGCGCTGACCTCGCGCGGCGTTCCCGTGGTCGTGGACTGCGGGCGCGGCGAGGACGAGACGTATGTCGACCCGGACGCGCTGGTGGCCTGGTCCAGCGGCCTGAAGATGAAGAGCAAGCGGACCATGAAGGCCGGTGCGCTGATCGGCCGGGGCAGCGGCGAGGCGTATCAGATCGCCTTCTCCGGACAGGGCTTCGTGGTCGTCCAGCCGAGCGAGGACAGCACGGACCGCATCCGGGTCCGGGGCTGACGGGGGAAGGAGAACAGCCGTGCAGAGTTCGCTCTTCGGATACGCCGAGGTCGCAACGGAGGACCGCTACGCGGTGCAGAACCCGCAGCTGCTGCGGGTGCAGTTGACCGGGCACGACGATGTGCTGGCCCGCAAGGGCGCCATGGTCGCCTATCAGGGACTGCTGGAGTTCGACGCCGAGTACCAGGGCCAGAGCCGGCGCCGCGGCCCGGCCCGTGAGCAGCTGCCCCTGATGCGCTGCTCGGGCCAGGGGACGGTGTTCCTCGCCAACCTGGCGCAGTATGTGCATGTGGTGGACGTCGAACGCGACGGCCTGACGGTCGACGCCTCCTACGTCCTGGCGATGGACTCCACCCTGCACCACGAGATCATCTCGGTGGACAGCCAGTTCGGGATCTCCGGCACCGGTGCGTACAACCTCAACATCACCGGGCAGGGCAAGGTCGCACTGATGACCTCGGGCCAGCCGCTGCTGCTGAACGTCACCCCGGACACCTACGTCAACGCCGACTCGGACGCCGTCGTCGCCTGGTCCAGCGGGCTGCGCGTCCAGATGCAGGCCCAGACCTCCTCCCAGGGCGTCTGGCGCCGCCGCGGCAACACCGGCGAGGGCTGGGAGCTCTCCTTCATGGGCCAGGGGTACGCCCTTGTCCAGCCGAGCGAGCTGCTCCCGCCGCAGAACGCCCAGATCGGCGGCGGCGTACGCGCCCAGTACGGCATGGGCCCCCAGGGCGCCCGGGGCCAGAACCAGGGCAACGTCTTCACCAACTGACGGGCTGCCCCCGCCTGGCGCCGGTCACAGATACCGGGGTCGGAGCGCCTCTTCGGTGGCCTCCCGCCACGCCCGGTAGGACGGCACCTTGTCCAGCACGTCGAGGTCGGTGTGCTGGACAAGGATGTCGGCGTCGTCTTGCAGCACGCTGTGTGCGTCGCGGCCCAGAAGCTGGTCCCACACTTGCTTGGGGCCCAGCTTCGCCTTGCCTTTGCCCTTCCCTGCCTTACCTGGAGGCGTCACCCGCTTCTCCACTTCGGCGGGCGTGGTGTAGGGGTAGCTCCTGATGTCCAGGCCGGGGACGACGGCTGCGAGCGCGGCCTTGTCGGCGAGCATCCATGACTCCGTCATCAGAACCGGCACAAGCGCCACAGCCTGTCCCGCGCGCTTCTCGGCCTCAGCCCATTCCTTCAGCCGAGCGACGTAGCCGTACGCTTTGTCAGCCGCATCTCCGTCGCAGTGGACGAAGAGTAAGTCGCAGTCGCGAGCGAGCGACTTCGCTTCGGCGAGCACGTCAGCCGCGGGCTTATTGGTCCACCCATCCGGCGAAGTGTCGCAAGGGTAGACCTCGACATGTCTGTCCGAGCGCTCGACGAGCACATCCAGTTGTTTACGGATCAGCGCTTCCAGATACCGGCTGTCGCTGTTGCCCTCAACCAGCAGCCCCGGTCGAAGCGGAAGCTCCTTCACGCCGCCTCCTGCCCCAGTCGGCGCAGCATGCGCGCAACCTGGTCCGGAGAGACGGACTCTTCCGGCACGTCGTCCCCGGCCCGCAGGGGCAGTGCTCGCGTCACGCGGGAGACGGTACGGTCCTCTGGATTCGTCCGATGCACCTGCTCCAGGAAGACGAGGCTGCCACTGAAGTCCGTACGCAGCGCGGCCAGCAGGGCGGGCGAGTGTGTGGTGGCGATCAACTGCCGGTACGGCTCGTCACGCCGATCCGCAGGGACACCAGCTCTACGTCGCAGGCGGCGCACCAGGTCGGCCACATGCGCGGGGTGCATCCCGTTCTCCAATTCCTCGACACACAGCGTGCCGGGCCGCAACGGATCGACACTTGCAGCCAGCAGCCCGAGCATCCGCAGCGTGCCGTCGGACAGCAGCGAGGGGACCATCCATCCGGTGTGCTCGAACTCGACCTCGAAGTCGAACTCGTCGCGCCGTTCGATCAAGTACGGCCGTACATCGCTCAGTCCCTCGACCAGCCCTGCGCAGTCGGCGACGAACCGCCGCCAGACGGCCGGATCGCCGCGCTCCAGCCGCGCGAGGGCCAGCGCGAGATGGTCCCCGTGCGGCCCCAGCGGAGCCTCGGGGCCGGCGGGCGACAGTTGCCGCATGATCTCGGGGCGCAGCTGAAGTGGTGTCCAGCCGCGGCATTCGTTGGCCAGTAGGCGGAGTATTTCCCGCGTTCCCTGAGATTCCGGGGAATGGCCGAGGGCTCCACCCCCTGCCTCGGTCGTCAGGCCGGGGATGAATCCGGGCCCAAGAGGAGTGACCTCGGTGCCGGTCCGTGTCAGGAACCGCTCTCTGGCCTCTCGCATGGCGGACAGCACATCGCCACCCAGCCCGACATCACGCACCCAGTCGGTCGACTGGAGGCTGCTCACCCAGACGGCGTTCTTCCTGCGTGAGAGCGAGAAGCCACTGGGCTGTCCCGGCCCCCGCTCCTCGCGCTCCACTGTCAAGCGCAGCCGCAGCGGCAGGGGTCCGTCGACGCTGGGAACCACCATCCCCACTTCGATCGTGAAAGTGTCACTCCGCGCCCGGCCTTCGGCGCCTCCCCGATGGAACAAGCCCTTCGGCGAGAGCCGCGGATCATTCGAGATGGTCTCCGTGAACCCGTCCAGCACGGTACCGGCGACCAGCCGCAACGCATCGAAGAGGTTCGATTTCCCGGCGCCGTTCGGCCCCAGCATGATCAGCGACGGCGGCACATCGAGCTGAAAACCGACGAACGACTTGAAGCCGTCCACTCGGATCTGCGTGATCATCTCTCCACCCTCCGACGTACCGACCTACGGCCGTGCCCGTGACAGCCACACTAGCCGCGCCCGCCGCTTCCACAGTCCGGGCCGCTCCGCTGCACCTGGATGTCCGCGACCGCCGGTACGCGTAGCACCGGGCCCTCGTCCAGGCCGAGCACGAGGGCGAGCCCCCTGGTGGCGTACGGCTCGCTGCGTACGGTGCGGACTGTGCGCCGGGCACCATGGGCGTGGATGCGCTGGCCGGGCCGTACCGTGAGCGCGGGGGCGCTTCGCTGCTCGGACGCCGCATCGATGGCCGGGTCCGGAAGCTGGGCCCACACTGTCTTGCCGATGCCGCAGGCACGGCGCTCGGCGCCCCAGCGGTGGGCGAGCGCGTCGACGAGCAGCAGCCCGTAGCCGCCCTCGTCCCCAGGCGCGGGGTCGCGCCGCTGCGGCTCGGCGGCATTGGTGTCGCTGGCCTCCAGGCGGAGCCCGCCGTCGTGTTGCCGTACGACACGGATGCCGACCTGGCGATCATGCGGGGCCGCGCCGCCACGGCGTTGGTGACCAGCTCGGACAGCACCAGTTCGGCGTCCCCAGCCGTGTCCTGGGCCACACCCCAGGTGCCGAGGACAGCTCGCACCATCGCCCGCGCCCGGGGCACGCTCCGCCGCGCGCGGGGAACGCGGAAACTCAGCTCGTAGGTGTCGGTGGTGTGGTCTGCGTCAGCCATTTGCGGCTCCCTGACGTTGAGGTCGTCCGAATTCCCCGCTGCTCGGGGGAAGTTGCACCGTCTGATTGCAGCTTGGCGGCGCATCATCGAATGGTGCAACGTTGAATCGATGATTCGCCGCACGATTCACTCTTTGAGGGAAACTCGGGACTCCTCCGCCCGTGCTCTGGTAAGGAGGCAGGTATGCCACCTGTGAAGCCATCAACCGTGCTGGGCCGCCAACTCGGCGACGAGCTACGCCGCTTCCGCGAAGCCGCACTTCTCACGACTGCTGACGCGGCCAAGGTTCTCGACTGCACCAAGGGCAAGATCAGCCGCTTGGAGAACGGGCACGTCCCTCTCCGCCTGCCAGACCTCAACGCTCTCATCGCGGCCTACGGCATCGAGGACGCGACAGCGCGGGAACGGCTCACCGCTCTCACGCGGCGGGCCAACCGGCGGCGCCGCGACGGTTGGTGGCACCAGTACAACTCGGTACTGAGCGATGCCTACCGGGACCAAATCGAAATGGAGACGATCTGCTCCCGGATCAGGACCTTCCAAGTGCAGGCAGTCCCGGGCCTGCTGCAAACTGCGGAGTACGCCCGCGCAGTCGCGGTCGCTTCCCGAGGCTGGGATACGCCCGAGGAGATCGAGCAGGTGGTGCAGGTTCGGCTGCACCGGCAGGAGCGACTCGTCGGAGACGATCCCATGCAGTTCTGGGCGGTCCTCACTGAAGGCGTATTGCATCAACAGGTGGGCGGGCCCGAGGTAATGGCCGACCAGCTCAACGCTCTTGTAGCACTCGCCGACCGCCCCAACGTCACCATCCAGGTTCTCCCGTTCTCCAGCGGAGCACACGCAAGTATGCTCGGGCCGTATGTGCTGCTCGGATTTCCCCAGCCAGCGGCCCTCGACTTGGTGCTGACAGAGACGGCGACCGGCAACACATGGATCGAGCGGGAGGCGGACGTCGTCCGTTTCCAGCAACTCTTCGACGACGCGCGGATGACGGCCCTCCCGCCTACAGAATCAGTGGCGATGATCGAACGGATAGGAACGAAGACGAAGCCATGAGACGCCTCTCCCCCGACCCGTATCCGGCCTGGCGCACCAGTAGCTTCAGCGGCGCTCACGGCGACTGCCTGGAGATCGCCACCAACCTCCCGCACACCGTCCCCGTGCGGGACACCAAGCAACGGGCGCAGCAGCCCGACCAGCCCTCGCTCTGCTTCCCGCGCGAGGCATGGGCCCAGTTTCTCGGTTACATCCGGACCGCATACTCGAACGTATGACGCTTGCGCCCTCCTCCCTTCGTACGCTCGGCGACGGCCTGCACCTGTGGAACCCGCCCCGCAGAGGCTGGGGGCTCGCCAACTGCGGGTTGCTGGCGGGGCCGGAGGGAGGGCTGTGGATCGACACGCCGTATGACCGGCCACTGGCCGAGGCGTTTCTGGCGGCCTCGCGCGAGGTGCTGGGCGACGGCGGGATAACGCGGATTGCGGTCACCCATGCCAACGGTGACCATCTGTGGGGCGCCGACGTGCTGCCGGACGCCGAAGTGATAGCCACCCGCGAGGCGCGGAACCACATCGACCTGGAGCCCAGCCCGCAGCAGCTGCGGCAGCTGATCGAGGCGGCGGGCAGCGGGTCGGCGGTCGGCGGTTATCTCGCCGAGCACTTCGGCCACTTCGACTGGTCGCGCACTCAGGTCGTGGCGCCCTCGACCGTCTTCGAGGGCGAGCTGGAGCTGACCGTGGGCGGTCATCCCGTGCTGCTGACCAGCCTGCCGTCCGCGCATACGACAGGCGATCTGATCGTTCATCTGCCCGACCACGGCACCGTGTTCACCGGCGACATCGTCTTCGGCTCGACGCCGGAGCAGCCCGGCGACCATGCGGTGCACTGGGCGGGGCCGCTGGAGAACATCATCGGGGCGTGCGAGGCGGTGCTGGCCACCGGGGCCGACACCATCGTCCCCGGTCACGGGCCCGTGCTCGGCCGGGAGGGGCTGCGCGCCCATATCGAGTACCTCGGCCACCTGCGGGACCGCGCGCACACCTTGCACGCACGCGGGGTGCCCGCCGTGGAAGCCGCGCGCACCATCGCACGGGAGGGCCGCTGGCCCGAACTCGGGCTGGTGGAGCGGCTGGTGGTGACCATCGGTACGGAGTACCGGCACCTGGACGGCACGGACCCCGGCCCCCTCGCGGAGGTGCTACCGGAGATGGTGGCCTTCGCCGCCGAGCACGCCGGGGGGTGAGCCGGGGCGGCCGCCTGCCATGTGCGCCCGCCTGCCGTGTACGGGCGGGCGCCGTGTACGGGCCGACGCCGCGTGCGGGCCAGCGCCGTGTGCGGGCCAGCGCCGTGTGCGGGCGGCGTGTACGTACGGCTGCCCCGCCAACTCAGCCGATGTCCAGCACCGCCTTGCCGTGCAGGCGCCGGCCCAGGAGCAGTTCGACGGCTTCGGCGGACTTCTCCAGCGGGCCGCGCCAGGTGGTCCCCGGGTCGAGGGTGCCGTTCGCGACCTGTTCCGCGAGCCAGCCGAGGTCGGTGGCGAGACGGTCGCGGGACCCCAGCAGATGGAAGCTGACGAAGGACCGGTCGTGCCGGCCCTGGTCCCCGTACAGGACACCGTGCGGGAAGTGTTCGTCGTCGCCGCCCGAGTGGCCGACGGAGACCAGGGTGCCGCCCGCAGCCAGCTGTTCGTACGCCTCGACCAGTTGCCAGCCGCCGATCATGTCCACGACTCCGTCCACCGGTGCGGCAGCCTCGGAGGGCCGGGCCACCACTTCCCGTGCGCCGAGGGCGCGCAGCGCATCGCCGTGCGCCGCCGGGTCGCCGGTGACGGCCACCACGCGGGCCCCGCCCAGCCGCGCCAGCTGGACCGCGTACCGGCCGACTCCGCCGGTCGCGCCGGTCACCATGATCCGCCTGCCGAGCAGCGGGCCGGTGCGGTGCAGTGCGCGCAGGGCGCTGGCGCCCGCGACCGGGACGGTGCTGAGGGCGCCCAGGTCGGCGCCGTCGGGAGCGGTGCCGAGCAGGTCGGTGTCGACGGCGCGGAGTTCCGCCCACCCGCCGTCGGCGCCGAGGGTGACCACAGGGGTGCCGGCTGCGGGCCCGGAGCCGTCGGCGGCAGCACGTTCGACGGTTCCCGCGGCGTCCCAGCCGAGCACGGCGCCCTCCTCGGCGAGGCCGGGGCCGAACTTGACCTCCCCGAAGTTGAGGGAGGTCGCCGTCACCCGGACCAGCGCCTGGTGCGCGGCGGGGGCGGGTTCGGGCGCCTCGCCGAGGCGGAGGCCGGCGGGGGCGGTCGGGTCGACAAGCAGGGCTCGCATGGCAGGTGTACCTCCGGTGGGACGCGGTCGCGCAGAGTGCGCGGCCGCCGCACGGCAATAGTGCCACTGAGTGGCACAAGCCATCAAGAGGCGTTCGCTTATCGGGCTACACTTCCGCCATGAAGGCCACCGGGAAGGAACACGAGCAGAACGGCAGGCCCTTGGGCCTGCGGGAGCGCAAGAAGCTCCGTACGCGGCAGGCGCTCATCGACACCGCGCTGGAACAGTTCACCGAGCACGGCTTCGACCGTGTCACGCTCGACGCGCTCTGCGAGACCGTGGAGGTCTCCAAGCGCACCTTCTTCCGCACCTTCGGCAGCAAGGAGGACGTGGCGCTGGCGCCGACCCACGACATGTGGACGTCTTTCCTGACGGAACTGGAGACCGCCGACCCGGCCGCATCCGGCGACCGCTCGGCCTTCGCGCTGCTCCGCGACACCCTGCTGGCCACCATCGAACGGATGGCGGCGGCCGACGGCGACTGGGCGCGACGCGTCCGCCGCAGCCGCCGGCTGGCCGAGCACGCACCCTCCATCGACGCGCACGGGCTCGCGTTCTGCGACCGCACCAGCGCCGCCGCCGTCGATCTGGTCAGGCGCAGGTTCGAGCTCGATGGCGGCCGGAACGCGCAGGAGGGGCTGCTGCTCCGGCTGGCCGTCGACATCCTCGTTGCCGCCTTCCACCAGGCCCTGGACCAGTGGGTCGCCGACCCCGCCGAGCCGGACGCGGCAGGGCTGGTCAGCGCCGTACAGGACACCTGTGCCGCCGTCCCCGCGAGCCTCAGCCTCGGCGTGACCGCACGCTGACCGCCGACAGGAAGGCTGACCACCGACAGAAAGCGGGGCCGCCCGGCCGAAGCCGGACGACCCCACACAGCGTGTGCTATCCGTCGAATCGCTCCCTCGAAAAGGGAGCGTCAGCCCTCCACGCCCAGCTTCTCCAGGATCATCTGGCGGGCGCGGGCCGCGTCCGCCTGACCACGGGTGGCCTTCATGACGGCGCCGACCAGGGCGCCGGCGGCCTGGATCTTGCCGCCGCGTACCTTCTCGGCGATGTCCGGGTTGCCGGCGATGGCCTCGTCGACGGCCGTGCCCAGCGCGCCCTCATCGGAGACGATCTTGAGGCCGCGCTTCTCGACGACCTCGTCCGGGCCGCCCTCGCCGGCCAGTACGCCCTCGATGGTCTGCCGGGCGAGCTTGTCGTTCAGCGAGCCCTCGGCGACCAGCGCGCAGATCCGGGCGATCTGCTCGGGGGTGATGGGCAGCGCGGTCAGCTCGACGCCGTCCTCGTTGGCGCGGCGGGCCAGCTCGCCCATCCACCACTTGCGGGCCTGGTCGGCGGGGGCACCCGCGTCCACGGTCGCGACGATCGGGTCGACGGCGCCCGCGTTGAGCACCGACTGCATCTCGTGCTCGGAGATGCCCCACTCCTCACGCAGCCGCATCCGCCGCACCCGGGGCAGCTCGGGCAGCGTGCCGCGCAGCTCCTCGACCCACTCCCGGGAAGGTGCGACCGGCACCAGGTCGGGCTCGGGGAAGTAGCGGTAATCCTCCGCCTCCTCCTTGACCCGGCCCGAGGTGGTGGACCCGTCGTCCTCGTGGAAGTGCCGGGTCTCCTGGATGATCGTGCCGCCGGACGAGAGCACGGCGGCATGCCGCTGGATCTCGAACCGCGCCGCACGCTCGACGCTGCGCAGCGAGTTGACGTTCTTCGTCTCGCTGCGGATGCCGAACTTCTCGGTGCCCTTGGGGCGCAGCGAGAGGTTGACGTCGCAGCGCATCTGGCCCATCTCCATCCGGGCCTCGGAGACGCCGAGCGCCTTGATGAGCTCGCGCAGTTCGGCGACGTACGCCTTGGCGACCTCGGGGGCCCGCTCGCCCGCGCCCACAATGGGCTTGGTGACGATCTCGATGAGCGGGATGCCGGCCCGGTTGTAGTCGAGCAGCGAGTGCGAGGCGCCGTGGATACGGCCGGTCGCCCCGCCCACGTGGGTGGACTTGCCGGTGTCCTCCTCCATGTGGGCGCGCTCGATCTCGACGCGGAAGATCTCGCCGTCCTCCAGCTGGACGTCCAGATAGCCGTCGAAGGCGATCGGCTCGTCGTACTGTGAGGTCTGGAAGTTCTTCGGCATGTCCGGATAGAAGTAGTTCTTCCGGGCGAAGCGGCACCAGTCGGCGATCTGGCAGTTCAGCGCGAGGCCGATACGGATGGCGGACTCCACGCCCACCTTGTTGACGACGGGCAGCGCGCCGGGCAGGCCCAGACAGGTCGGGCAGACCTGGCTGTTGGCCTCGGCGCCCAGCTCGGTCGAGCAGCCGCAGAACATCTTGGTCCTGGTACCGAGCTCGACGTGGACCTCGAGGCCCATCACGGGGTCGTAGGAGGCCAGCGCCTCGTCGTACGACACCAGTTCGGTGACGGTCACGGAAAACTTACCTTTCTACCCCTTGGCCCGCGTCAGTCGGCGAGGATGTCGTCGCTGTCCAGGCGCCGCAGCTCGCGTACGAGCAGCACCACACCTGTGACGATGCCCGCCGCGGAGACCGCCACATCGATCAGCTGCAGCGTGTCCCCTTCCTTCCTGGCCTCCTTGGCGCGCTTGACGGTGCCGGGGACACTGATGAGCGAACCGGCGATCGAGAAGTAGAGCCCGGCCCTGGACTTCTTGAACCCCTTGGCCTTTTGCAGCTTCGAACTCACAGCGACGGTGCCTCCTCTAGCAGCGGGTGACCCCAACGTGCCTGGAAGGCGGCCTCCAGAGCCGCACCGACACGGTAGAGCCTGTCATCGGCCATGGCGGGGGCGATGATCTGCAACCCCACCGGAAGCCCGTCCTCCGGCGCGAGTCCGCACGGGATCGACATGGCGGAGTTGCCCGCCAGGTTGGACGGGATGGTGCACAGGTCGGCGAGGTACATCGCCATCGGGTCGTCGACGCGCTCGCCGATCGGGAAAGCGGTGGTGGGCGTGGTCGGCGAGATCACCACATCCACCTGTTCGAACGCCTTCTCGAAGTCCCGGGTGATCAGCGTACGGACCTTCTGCGCCGAGCCGTAGTAGGCGTCGTAGTAGCCGGAGCTGAGCGCGTAGGTGCCCAGGATGACGCGGCGCTTGACCTCGGGGCCGAAGCCGGCCTCGCGGGTGAGCGCCGTGACCTCCTCCGCGGAGTGGGTGCCGTCGTCGCCGGTCCGCATGCCGTAGCGCATGGCGTCGAAGCGGGCCAGGTTCGAGGAGCACTCGGAGGGGGCGATCAGGTAGTAGGCCGCCAGCCCCTTGCTGAACGAGGGGCAGGACAGCTCCACGATCTCGGCGCCCAGCTCGCGCAGCAGCTCGACCGACTCGTCGAAGCGCTGCATCACCCCGGCCTGGAAGCCCTCGCCGCGGAACTGCTGGACGACGCCGACGCGCATGCCCTTCGCCGTGCCGTTGCGGGCAGCCGCCACGATGTCGGGGACCGGCTGCGCGATGGACGTCGAGTCCCGCTCGTCGTGACCGGCGATGACGCTGTGCAGCAGCGCGGTGTCCAGCACCGTACGGGCACAGGGGCCGCCCTGGTCCAGCGACGAGGAGAACGCGATCATGCCGTACCTGGAGACCCCGCCGTAGGTGGGCTTCACCCCGACGGTGCCGGTCACGGCGGCGGGCTGGCGGATCGAGCCGCCGGTGTCCGTACCGATCGCCAGCGGCGCCATGTGCGCGGCGAGCGAGGCGGCGGAGCCACCGCCGGAACCGCCCGGAATCCGGGTGAGGTCCCAGGGGTTGGCCGTCGGCCCGTACGCGCTGTTCTCGGTGGAGGACCCCATGGCGAACTCGTCCATGTTGGTCTTGCCGAGGATGACGACATCGGCGTCCTTGAGGCGCTTGGTGACCGTCGCGTCGTACGGCGGGATCCAGCCCTCCAGGATCTTCGACCCGGCGGTGGTCGGCACGCCCTCGGTGGTGAACAGGTCCTTCAGCGCCAGCGGGACGCCCGCCAGCGGGCCCAGCTTCTCGCCGCGCTCGCGCTTGGCGTCGACCTCGCGGGCCTGCGCGAGCGCGCCCTCGCGGTCCACGTGGAGGAAGGCGTTGATCTTCTCGTCCACGGCCTCGATCCGGGCCAGGTGCGCCTCGGTCGCCTCGACGGCGGTGACCTCACCACTCGCGATCTTCGCCGCCAGCTCGGCGGCGGTCAGCTTGATCAGTTCCCCGGCCATCCCGGTCACTCCTCCCCCAGGATCTGCGGCACCTTGAAACGCTGCTGCTCCTGCGCCGGGGCGCCGGACAGCGCCTGCTGCGGGGTCAGCGACTCACGGACCTCGTCCGGTCGCATGACGTTGGTGAGCGGGAGCGGGTGGGAGGTCGGCGGTACGTCCTCGTCGGCGACATCGGAGACGGCGGCTACCGCGCCGATGATGTCGTCGAGCTGTCCGGCGAAGTGGTCGAGCTCTTCGTCCTTCAGCTCCAGGCGCGCCAGCTTCGCGAGGTGGGCGACCTCCTCGCGCGAGATGCCAGGCATGCAGCGGTCCTCTGGGGTGAGTGTCGAATGGTCCGCCCCAATCCTATGGGTCGCCCCCGACTGCCCGGGACGGGCTTTCGCGCCCCGGTCCCCTGGTCCGCGCGGACGCCGCCGTTTGCGCCGGGGGCGGGAGCGTCGTCGCTGGTCAGAGACTCGGGGATTCATGGTGATTTGCCCGAATTGCGCACTTATGGGTAGAGGCTCACGATGGAGGCTGTCCCCGAGAGGAAAAGGAGTGATCTTATGCCTATGGATCGCACTGCCCCGCCCGACACCGCGGCGCTGGCCGCCGAGGTGGAAGACCTGATGAGCGCCCCCGAGCCGGACGGCGTCTTCCGCGACTCCCGCGAGTGCGCGGGCGCGGCGCTGCTGCTCGCTCTGCTGCTCGCCTCGCCCCCCACTCCCCGTCCTAAGACGGACACCAAGTAAGGGGCCCGCCTTGACGGAACAGGCACAGGGAGCAGCCGCCTTGAGCGCGGTCATCGCTGATGCCGCATCCGAGATCGCCCTCGCCCTCCGCGGTGAGGGCGATCCCTATGCGCTCTCGCGGATCCTGCGGCAGGACGACGCGCTCTCCCCCGCCGCGGTCCGGGTGCTGGGCGCCGACGCCCTCGCCCCGTACGCGCTGGACGGTCACCCCGGCGCTGACGGTGCGGGCAGCGCGGATGCGGCAATGGTGCGGGAGGCGCTCACCGCCTTCCCGCCCACAGGTGAGACCTCGGCCGTTTCGGCATGGAGCTACCACGGGCTGGTGGAAGCCTCCCGCGCGTTCCTGGCCGCGCACGCCGCACAGCTGCCGGATCCGCCGGAGCCGGGGGACGACTGGCTCGCCGACGACCCATGGCCCCGGCTGTCCCACCGGGTGTCCCAGCTGGCGTCGCTGGCGCTGCCCGGGCTCGCCCCGGAACTCACCGACCGGCTGGCCCGCCGCACCGAGGACCTGGCCCGCGGCTTCGTCCGCGCGGTGCGCCGCCGCGACTGGCAGCAGTCGGCCGGACTGGGCCGGTGGCTGGCCCGGCTGCCGCAGACGCCGCCCACCCTCGGGCTGGACAGCGGGCTGCACTTCGTACGGCAGATGAGCGACGACCCCCGGGTCGCCGTCCATGTCACCGCCGCCCAGCGCTTCTTCGGGCGGGGCCGGTGACCACCGCGCGCGCGGCGGCCCCCGAGCGGCACCGGGAACCCGGTGCCGAACTGCTGGACGCGCTCGCGGGCGAGGCCCTGGGCTGGGCGGAGCGCAACCGCGACCGCTTCCGCCTGCCGCCGGACGTGACCACCACCGCCGACCCGAACCTGACCATCAAACCGCTCGGTGAACTCGCCGAGCTGACGGCGCTCATCGCGGCCTGCCACCCAGTGCCCGACGTACGCGCCCGAGCGGGGCGGCTGTTCTCCCATGCCTGGAACGAGACGCGCGACGGCGATCTGTTCGCCGAGCTCGTCCGGGGGGAGCCGCAGGCCGCCTACCCGGTGGAGGTGTACGGCGTCTTCGCCCGGGCCGGGCTCCGCAACGCCGTGGTGGACGACCTGCTGCGGACCACCACCGCGCTGCGCGGCTGGCGGCTGGCGCGCGATGACCACACCCGGACACTGTCCGTGCTCAACGCCGAGGCACGGATCGGGCTGCCGCAGCACGCCGACTTCGGCGCGGTGCTGGCCCACACCGGTCTCGGCCGGCTGCCGGAGCCCTGGCTGCTGGAGTGCAGAACGGCCTACGGCCTCACCCACGATGTCTTCCACCTCACCGACTGGGGCCGCGACCGTACCCGGCTCTCCCCCGCGTCGGCGGAGTATCTGCGGCTGTGGCTGCCCGCCTGGGTGGAGAGCTGGCTGGACGAGCAGCTGTGGGACCTGGTGGGCGAGTTGCTGGCGGTGACGGCCTGCCTGCCGGACGCGCCGTTCGACCCGGTGGCCTGGCAACGGCTGGCCGACGCCAGAACGGCGGACGGCGCCCTCCCCGAGCAGGGATCCCCGCCTGAGCCCGGCGCCGGCGATGTCTTCCTCGCCTGCTACCACTCGACCCTCGTGCTGGCGTTCGCCGCCACCCTGGCGCGGACCGCGACCCCGATCCCGGACAGGACCGCGACCCCGATCCCGGACAGCGAGGCCCCCCGATGACCGTGCTCACTCCCGCTCCCGCTCCCCCTGCGCTGCTGCACAGTGTCGGCGACCGCGCGCTGGCCTGGCTCGACTCCCACCGTGACTACTTCCGGCTGACCGAGACGGACATGGCGCGGGGCGACGCGCTGTTGGAACGCCTCAAGCCGATCGGCGAGCTGGCGATCAATATGCGGATGCTCTTCCGCGAGGGCGTGGTGGGCAGCCGACAGCGAGCGCGGGCCGGATCTCTGCTGGACTTCGCCTGGCGGGAGCTGCTGGACGGCGGAAACGTGCTGGCCTCGCACCAGCACAACGAGCCGTTCTCCCCGGTGGCGCTGGAGATGTACGCGATCTTCCACGAACTGGACTACCGGCACCCCGGCCTGGAGACCGCCCTGGCCGCCCCCCGGCGCACCGTCACCTGGCAGGCGCTGGAAATGCAACCGTGCCGTCGGCTGGGCGTCCTCAACGCGGAGCGCAGGATGGGGCTGACACCCAGCGGTGACTTCGCCGAGGCGACCGCGGCCACCTGGCTCGGCCGGCGTCCGGAACCGTGGACGGTGCACCTGCACATCGCCTACGACATCACTCACACCGTCTTCCACCTCACCAACTGGGGCGAGGACCCCAGCCGTATCCCGGCGCCGCTCGCCGACTACCTCCAGCTGTATCTGCCCGCCTGGGCGATGGACTGGGCGGAACTCGAACACTGGGACCTGCTGGGCGAACTCCTCATCGTCGACGCCTGTCTGCCCCACCCCACGCTGGACGGACAGCTGTGGGAGCAGTACGCGGCGGCGCAGTCCGCGACGGGAGCGATGCCGTTGTGCGGCCGGATGCCGGAGGGCGATCCATCCGACGTCTTCGACATCGTGCACCACCCCACGCTGGTCGCCGCGTTCGCGTCCGCGATGGCCACCTCCCGCTCCTTGTCGGCAGGCGGCGCATGAAGACGAAGACGTGCAGCTCCCAGGCCGCGCTGACGTACGGCTCCCAGCCCGCGCTACGGGACCGGCTCGTCCTGGAGGCGGCCCGACTCGACGCGCCCGACGTGGTACTCGCCGTCACCCGGCGCGGAAAGCGGACCGTGGTGACCGGCGGCCGGGGGCCGGAGCCGGCCACCCCCCGGGAGGCGTTGCGCTACGAACTCGGCTCGCTGACCAAGACGTACACCGTGTTGCTCCTGGCCACCCTGGCCGCCGAGGGGGTGCTGACCCAGGACGACCGGCTGGCCGCCCATCTGCCGCCCACGCTGCGGCTGCCGCATCGCGCCTCCCACAGCATCACGCTGCGCCATCTGGCCACGCACACCGCGGGGCTGCCCCGGCTTCCGTACGCCCTGGTTCCGGGCGCGCTGCTGCGCCCGTACCGGAGCGGCTACGCCCGCTACGACACCGAACGCCTGCTGAACGCCTTCGCCGCCACCCGGCCGCTGCACCCCGCGGGAAGGCGCTGGGCCTACTCCAACTTCGGAGCGGCGCTGCTGGGCCCCGCGCTGGCCCGGGCGGCCGCCGTCGCGTACCCGGCGCTGCTGGGCACCAGGGTGCTGCGGCCGCTGGGGCTGACCGGCACCACGCTGGGGCCGGGTCCCGAGGGTGCGGACGCCGTCGGGTACCGGGCGGACGGGCGCACCCCGGTGCCCGCCACCGACATGGGCGCGTTCTGCGCAGCGGGAGCCGTACGGGCCACTCCGCACGACATGCTCAGCTATCTGGAGGCGCTGCTGAACCCTGCGGGCAGCTCACTGAGCGGGCCGCTGAAGGAAGTGCAGGTGCCGCAGCTGCACCGGGGCGGCCGGCGTGGTGAGACGCACACCCTGACCTGGTTCCAGCACCCCGCGCCGGGCGGGCCGCTGCTCTTTCACGCCGGGGCGACCTTCGGGCAGCAGGCGTTCTGCGGCTACCACCCGGCGTCCGGTACCGGGCTCGCGGCGGTGGCTACCGCCAGGGGCCGTCGCTGCCCATTGGTGCCCGTTGCATATGAGTTGCTGTACCAGCTCGCCGAGGAGGGCCACTGAGTGCAGCCCCTCGCGGGTGCTGACAAGGGGCTGCCCCTTGCCGCCGCCCGCAGGCTGCGGGTCCGTGCTGGCTTGTCGCGCAGTTCCCCGCGCCCCTGACGGGGCGCCCGGGCGTTACGGGGTCCGCGCAGGCGGGGACGGCACGGAATGGGATGCCGGGACCTCCCTGGCCCGCAGCCAGGCGGTGGTTTCGCCTGGCGGCATGGCGGCGGCTACCAGCCAGCCCTGGACCGCGTCGCATCCGAGATCCCGCAGCCGTTCCCATGTCTCGTCGTCCTCGACGCCCTCCGCGACGACCAGCAACCCCAGCGAGTGCGCCAGATCGACGGTGCATCGCACGATCTCCGCGTCCTCGGTGTCCACCGCGAGCCGCGCCACGAACGAGCGGTCGATCTTCAGCTCGCTCACCGGCAGCCGCCGTAGATGGACCAGCGAGGAGTAGCCCGTCCCGAAGTCGTCCAGCGACATCTTCACGCCGTGCCCGGTCAGCCCCGCCAGGGTGTCGGCGGCCTGCTGCGGGTCCTCCAGCAGCACATGCTCGGTGATCTCCAACTGGAGCGCGCCCGGCGGCACCCCGTGCCGGGCGAGCCGGGCGGCGACAGCGCCCGCGAAGCCCGGCGAGTGGACGTCGCGCGGCGAGACGTTGACGGCGACCGGCACCGTCAGCCCGCCCGAGCGCCAGGTCGCCACCTGGGCGAGTGCCGTCTCCAGCACGTACTCCGTCAGCCGGGGCATCAGCCCGGAGGTCTCGGCGATGGCGATGAACTCGTCCGGGGGCACCCGGCCCCGCTCGGGGTGCGCCCACCGCACCAGCGCTTCGAGCCCGGAGACGGTGCCGTCGAAGCCGACCTTCGGCTGGTAGTGCAGTTCGACCTCGCAGGCGTCCAGCGCGCGCCGCAGATCGGCGAGGAGGCCGAGCCGGTCGGGGGTGTTGCCGTCCCGGGTGGCCTCGTAGACCTCGACGGCCGTGCGGTCGCGCTTGGCCTCGTACATCGCCACATCGGCGCGGCGCAGCAGTCCCTCGGCCTCGGTGGCGTGTTCGGGGAAGACGGCGACACCGGCGCTGGCCTCCAGCACCAGCGTCAGCCCGTCCAGGTCGAGGGGGGAGCTGAGCGCGGAGACCAGGCTGCGCGCGATGCGCTGGGCGCTGGTGGTGGAGTCGGCGACGGGCAGCAGCACGGCGAACTCGTCCCCGCCGAGCCGGGCCGCCTCGGCACCGCGCGGCAGCGCGGCACGCAGCCGTTCGGCGATCTGCAACAGCAGCCGGTCGCCCGCGAGATGGCCGAGGGTGTCGTTGACGGAACGGAACCGGTCCAGGTCGATGAGGACCAGCGCGGAGCGCGCCGAGGTGCGTTCGGCCTCGTCCAGCGCGGCCCAGGCACGCTCCAGCAGCCACAGCCGGTTGGGCAGCCCGGTCAGCGGGTCGCGCAGCTGCTCCTCGGCGCGGGCCCGGGCGATCCGCAGCGTGGAGTCGAGCGCGATCAGCGGAACGGCGAACAGCGGGAGCAGCGGCGGCTTGTGGACGGCCACCACGACGATGAGCGGCGCGATGCCCAGCAGCGCGACGGCGACGAGCCCCTGCCGTACCAGTCCGGTACGCAGCGCCGACGGCAGCCCGCGGGTGCGCGGCGCGAAACAGAACCACTGGAGTGCCCGCGTGACCAGCAAATACACGGCAGCCACCAGAGGGATCTCCACCGCGGCCCACAGCGGCCAGTCGTCCGGCCGCCATGGGAACTCCACCGAGGGGTGCACCCCGCACAGCGTGAGAGCGAGACCGGCGACGCCGATGCCGAGGATGTCGATGGCGCCGTGCACGAACGCCTGCCGCCACTTGGTCCGCCGCGCCGCACCGACCAGGACGACGACGGCGAGGCTGACCAGCAGCGCGGGCACCCAGCCGTGCAGCAGCAGGATCGCGAGGGTCAGCGCGGGACCCGAACCCGTGCCGCCCCACCAGCGGTCCCGGCTCATGGTGACCAGATGCGCCACCACACAGCCGGTGAGCACCGCGAACGCCCAGCCGGCCACACCGCCCGGAAAGATCGCATGCCCCTGCCACACCGCCCGCCCGACACCCCCGGCCAGCGCCAACGCGGCGGCGGCCACGGCCAGTACGGGCAGCAGCGGCGGACGCAGCGCGAGCAGCCGCTGGAGCCACGGCACTTCCTCGCCACCGCCGATCCCGCCACCGGACCCGCCGCTGATCCCGCCACCGGAACCGCCGCCGCCCGTACCGCCGTCGGGCCCTGCGCCGCCGCCCGCGCCGCCGCGCGCACCCGCGCCCCTGCTCGCCGTCCCGCCCCCGGACCTGCCCGCCCCGGCGTTTCGCCCCGCCCCACCCCGGGTGCCGTCCGAGGGCAGGCGGGAGAACGGGGGCCTGGATCCCCCGGAGAAATCCAGCATCCTGGTCCCTCTCGCAGCCGTCCACGCCTGCCCCTCGCCACGACAGGCGTCTATGTCAACAGTAGGCCGCTGCCTGGGGAGAGGGGCAGCGATCGGCCGCTGTTGCCCTGAATGCGTCTACGCCGATCGTGCCCAACTCCGGCCCGCCGTACGGCTGCTGGACGCCGACAGCCGGGGCAGGGGCACGTGAGCGGCGGGGCGCGGGTGGCTGGATGTGGCCTGTGCGTGAACGGCGGTGCGGGGCAGATCCGTTGGGGATTGTCCCGGACTCACCCCTGGTGGCCCGCTCCGCCGTCAGGCGCCCGCTTCCTCCCCTTCCTCAGGGACCAGTGCCGCCTCCCGGGCGGCCTCGGGTCCCTCGGCCAACAGGACGGCGAAGCCGTCGTCGTCCAGAATCGGCACCTTCGCCTGCACCGCCTTGTCGTATTTCGAGCCAGGGTTCTCCCCCACAATGACGAAGTCGGTCTTCTTCGACACCGATCCGGTGACCTTGGCGCCCTGCTCCTGGAGCGCCGCCTTGGCGCCGTCCCGGGTGTAGGAGGCGAGGGTGCCGGTGACTACCGTCGTCAGGCCCGCCAGCGGGCGCGGCCCCTCCTCGCCGGTGGACTCCTCCTCCATCCGGACTCCGGCGGCTCTCCACCGCTCCACGATCTCGCGGTGCCAGTCCTCGGCGAACCACGCCTTGAGGGAGGCGGCGATCGTCGGCCCCACGCCCTCGGTGGCGGCCAGCTCCTCCTCCGCGGCCTCGGCGATCCGCTCCAGCGAGCGGAACTCGCGGGCCAGCGCCTCGGCGGCGACCGGGCCGACGTGCCGGATGGACAGGCCGGTGATGATCCGGGCGAGCGGGCGGCTCTTGGCCGCCTGGATGTTCTCCAGCATCGCCAGCGTGTTCTTCCGCGGCTCGCCCTTCTGGTTGGCGAAGAGGGTGACGGTCTTCTCCTCGCCCGTCTTGGGGTCGCGCTTGGGCAGTCCGGAATCCGGGTCGACGACATACGCCACGATCGGCAGCAGGTCCTCGACGGTCAGATCGAACAGCCCGCCCTCGTCGCGCAGCGGCGGCTCCTCGGGCTCCAGCGGCTGGGTCAGCGCGCTGGCGACGACATAGCCGAAGTGCTCGATGTCCAGCGCCTTGCGGCCCGCCAGGTAGAACAGCCGCTCGCGCAACTGGGCCGGGCAGGAGCGGGCGTTGGGGCAGCGCAGATCGACATCGCCCTCCTTCATGGGCTGGAGCGGCGAGCCGCACTCGGGACACTCGGCGGGCATCACGAACTCCCGCTCGCTGCCGTCCCGCAGATCGGCGACCGGGCCCAGGATCTCCGGGATGACATCGCCCGCCTTGCGCAGTACGACGGTGTCCCCGATGAGCACGCCCTTGGCCTTGACGACGTCCTGGTTGTGCAGGGTGGCGAACTCGACCTCGGAGCCCGCGACCGTGATCGGCTCCACCACCGCGTACGGCGTCACCCGGCCGGTGCGGCCCACGCCGACGCGGATGTCGACCAGCTTGGTGTTGACCTCCTCCGGCGCGTACTTCCACGCGATGGCCCAGCGCGGCGCCCGCGAGGTGGCGCCGAGCCGGCCCTGGAGGCGGATCTCGTCCAGCTTGACGACGACGCCGTCGATCTCGTGCTCCACCGAGTGCCGGTGCTCGCCGAAGTGGGCGATGAACTCGCGTACGCCCTCCAGCCCGTCCACCACCTTGACGTGCTCGGAGGTGGGCAGGCCCCATTCGCGCAGCAGGCGGTAGACGTTCGAGAGGCGGGCGAAGTCCTCCTTGGCGAAGCCCTCCAGGGCCCCGATGCCGTGCACCACCATGTGCAGCGGGCGGGTGGCCGTCACCCGCGGGTCCTTCTGGCGGAGCGAGCCGGCCGCCGCGTTGCGCGGGTTGGCGAACGGTTTCTCGCCCGCCTCCACCAGCCGGGCGTTCAGCTCCTGGAAGCGCTCCATGGGGAAGAACACCTCGCCGCGCACCTCGACCAGCTCCGGCAGCCGCTCGCCGGACAGCCGCTCGGGGATGTCGGCGATGGTGCGGATGTTGGGGGTGATGTCCTCACCGGTGCGGCCGTCGCCACGGGTCGCCGCGCGGGTCAGCCGTCCGTGCTCGTAGGTGAGGTTCACCGCGAGGCCGTCGACCTTGAGCTCGCACAGGAAGTGGTAGTCCACCCCCTCCAGCTCGCGGGCCACCCGGTCCGCCCACTCGCCCAGCTCGGCGTCGTCGAAGGCGTTGTCCAGCGAGAGCATCCGCTCCCGGTGTGCGACCTCCGTGAACTCCGTCTCATAGCGCCCGGCGACCTTCTGGGTCGGGGAGTCGGGGGTGCGCAGGGAGGGGTACTCCTCCTCCATCGCCTCCAGCTCGCGCAGCAGCCGGTCGAACTCGGCGTCGCTGACGACCGGGGCGTCCTTCACGTAGTACCGGAAGCGGTGCTCCTCGATCTGCTCCGCGAGGCGCTGGTGCTCCTCCCGCTTCGCTGCGGGGACCGCAACGTCCTGCCGCGTCTCCGCGGGAAGCGTCCCGTCCTGTTCGCCGGCCACCGTTGGTCCTCCCGTCACTGAGGGTTGTCAGCGAGTGCTCGTGCCGCCCGGGCGCAGTGGGCGAGTGCCCTCCGCGCGTACGCGGGCGAGGCTCCCGCGAGCCCGCATGTGGGGGTGACCACGACGGACTCGGTCAGCAGACCCGGAGACAGCCCGAGCCTGCGCCACAACGACCTGACACCCCCGACGCTACCGGCAGGGTCTGACAATGCCCCGCTCTCCGGCTCGCTGGCCGGTACGACACCCGCGAAGAGCGTGCTGCCGGCTTCCACGGCCTCACCCACCGCCTCGTCGTCACGCTCGGTGAGCAGCGAGAAGTCCAGGGAGATGCCGTCGGCACCTGCCCCGCGCAGCAGCCCGAGGGGCACGTCCGGAGCGCACGAGTGCACGACGGTGGGCCCGTCGTGGACCGCGAGCAGTTCGCGGAGCGTCGATTCGGCCACCGCCCGGTCCACGGCCGGATGGGTGCGGTAGCCGCTGGCCGTCCGCACGCTCCCGCGCAGTACGGCGGTGAGGGACGGCTCGTCCAGTTGCAGAACGACCACGGCGCCCGGCACCCTGCGGCGTACGTCCGCCAGATGCCCGGCCAGCCCCTCGGCGAGCGAGGCGGCCAGGTCGCGGACGGCGCCGTGGTCGCCCAGCATGGCCTCGCCGTTGCGCCGCTCCAGGCCGGCGGCCAGCGTCCAGGGGCCGACGACCGAGACCTTGATCCCGCGCGGGCGTTCCCCCTCGCCGTACCCCTGGGTGAACTCCTCCAGGGCGTCGAGGTCTTCGCCGAGCCAGGCGCGGGCCCGTCGGGTGTCCCGGCCCGGCCGGTCGCTGATCCGCCATCCGCTGGGTTCGAGATGGACGTACAGTTCGGCCAGCAGCCCCGCGGTGCGGCCCAGCATGTCCGCGCCCGGGCCCCTGGCGGGGAGCTCCGGGAGATGGGCCAGATGCTCCGGCGCCTCGAAGGCGCCGGTCACCGTCCTGGCCGCCTCCCTGGCGTCCGTGCCGGGCATCGATCCGATGCCGGTGGCCGCCGCGGGGCCCCACGGGCGGCGCGTGCTCTCCGGCTGCCTGCTGTCCTGTTGTGGGCTCTCACTCATCGGGTCAGCCCCCGGGCCGCACGCTCAGGTCGGTGACCTCGGCGCCCCTGGGCAGGTCCAGGGCCGTCAGCACGGTGGTCGCCACCGCCTCGGCGGGGATCCACTTGCCGGGGTCGTACTCCTTGCCCTCCTGGCGGTGCACCTTCTCCTGCATCGGGGTGGCGGTGCGGCCCGGGTAGACGGAGGTGACGCGTACGCCGCTGCCGCCCTCCTCGCCGCGCAGCGCGTCCGCCAGCGCCTTGAGGCCGTGCTTGCTGGCCGCGTACGCGCCCCACTCGGGGTTGGCGCGCAGGCCGGCGCCCGAGTTGACGAAGACGACATGGCCACGGGAGCGGCGCAGCTGCGGCAGCAGCAGCCGGGTCAGCTCGGCGGGTGCCACCAGGTTGGCGGCGAGGGTGGCCTGCCACAGCTTGGGGGTGGTCTCGCCCACCGTGCCCAGTTCGACGACACCGGCGATGTGCAACAGCGAGTCGACGTCCTCGGGGAGCTGCTGGTGCTCGAACGCCCAGGAGAGCCGGTCGGGTTCGGCCAGATCACCGACCAGCGTGTGCGCGCCGTCGAACCGGCGCGCGAGTTCCTTGGCGCGGCCCGCGTCCCGGGCCAGCAGATAGAGCGTGTCGCCGCGGTCCTGGAGGCGGCGCGCCACCTCGGCCCCGATCCCGGAGCCCGCGCCTGTGATCACGTGTGTTGCCATGCCCCCATGATCCCGCACCGGTCCTGTCCACCGGCCGAGCGGGCTCGGGCGGCGTCACGCCGCGAAGATCGACTCCAGCTTGTCGTACTCCTCCAGGCAGCGGCCGGTGCCCAGGGCCACACAGCCCAGCGGCTCGTCGGCCACCGTCACCGGCATGCCCGTCTCCTTCATCAGCCGCTCGTCCAGGCCGTGCAGCAGTGCGCCGCCGCCGGTCAGCACGATGCCGCGCTCCATGATGTCGCCGTACAGCTCCGGCGGGCACTCCTCGAAGGCCGCCTGCACGGCCGCCACGATGGAGCGCACCGGACGTTCCACGGCCTCGACGATCTCCTCGGGCGACAGCTGGACGACCTTGGGCATTCCGGTGTGCTTGTCGCGGCCGCGTACGGGGACGAACTCACCGCTGCCGAGGGACATCTTGATCTCCTCGGAGGTCCGCTCCCCCACGGCGATGGTGTACTCCCGTTCGATCCAGGAGGCGATGGCGGCGTCCAGCGCGTCGCCTGCCACCCGCGCCGAGCGGGAGACGACCATGCCGCCCAGCGAGATGATGGCGATCTCCGTACTGCCGCCGCCGATGTCCACGACCATCGAGCCGCGTGCCTCGTGCACCGGCAGCCCGGCACCGATCGCTGCCGCTATGGGCTCCTCGATCAGCCGTACCGAGCGGGCGCCTGCCCGGCTGGCGGTCTGCACCACCGCGCGCCGTTCGACACCGGTGACGCCGCTGGGTACACACACCACGACGCGGGGCGACCTGCCGCGGCCCTTGCCGTCGCGGGCCGCGCGGATGAAGTACCGCAACATGCCCTCCGTGGCCTCGAAGTCCGTGATCACGCCGCCCTTGAGGGGACGGGTGGCGGTGATGGAGCCGGGTGTGCGGCCCACGGCCTGCCGGGCCTGGGCGCCGACCGCGAGCACCTTGCCGGTGTTCGTGTCGATCGCCACGACGGAGGGTTCGTCCAGGACCACGCCGCGACCGCGTTCGTACACCAGCGTGTTGGCCGTGCCGAGGTCTATGCCGATGTCGCGGCCGCGGAACGAGGGTGAGAGGGCGGAGTGGGTGCGCTTAGCCATGTGTACTCGCCATGTTCGGTGCGGTGTTGTGCGGTGTTGTACGAGCTTGTGACGAGCTCGTGAGGGCTGGCACGAGTCGTGCCGAATTGTGGTGCTGCCAGCCGCAGCATACCCAACTGTCCTGTTTGCTGCGGCAGGTGGGCCCCACCGGCCCGCCGACAATCTGGATTCGGAAAGGCGCTGGTCGGAGCGCGTTTTCCGGACAATCGCAAGCGTGCTCGGGAGAGTTGGTGGCATAGATCTCCGGGGGGTGGATAGCTATGCACCGGAGACCACGCGCGGTTCACCGAGCCCGAAGCCTGGTGCGTCCTCGGAGACCGCGCCATGGGCCACCGTCTCTACCACTGGAGGTTTCGTCATTTCCGCGCGACCGGCTCAGGAATTCGGAGACAACCCCGTCGAGGTCCGGGAAACCGGACACTACACAGAGGAATACGTCCCCAGCTTCGTGGAGAAGTGGGATTCTCTCATAGATTGGGAGAAGCGAGCGGAGAGCGAGGGAAATTTCTTCATCGACCTGCTGCGAAAGCGGGGCGTAAGGAGCGTACTCGACGTCGCGACAGGGACC
The DNA here is from genome assembly GCF_050936705.1 of Streptomyces sp. CA-250714. NCBI lineage: Bacteria > Bacillati > Actinomycetota > Actinomycetes > Kitasatosporales > Streptomycetaceae > Streptomyces > Streptomyces sp. CA-250714. The sequence continues at coordinate 2,473,661 of NZ_JBNJMI010000001.1, forward strand.
GGGTTCCATTCCGTACGGCTGTTGGAAGCCGGCTTCGAAACCGTGAGCGCGGACGGCAGTGCCGATATGCTCGCGATGGCGTTCGAGAACGGAATGAAGAACGGCGACCACATCCTGCGGGTCGTACAGGCCGACTGGCGGTGGCTCAACCGGGACGTTCACGGTGAGTACGACGCCATCGTGTGCCTCGGCAACTCCTTCACGCATCTGTTCTCGGAACGCGACCGGCGCAAGGCGCTGGCCGAGTTCTACGCGATGCTGAAGCACGACGGAATCCTCATCCTGGATCAGCGCAACTACGACGCGATTCTGGATCGTGGCTACTCCAGCAAGCACACGTACTACTACTGCGGCGAAGACGTCGCGGTCGAGCCGGAATACGTGGACGAGGGGCTGTGCCGCATGCGGTACCGCTTCCCGGACAGCTCGGTGTACCACCTCAACATGTTTCCGCTCCGCAAGGACTACACGCGGCGCCTCATGTCCGAGGTCGGATTCCAGCGCATCGAGACGTACGGCGACTTCCAGCACACCTACCGGGACGAGCAGCCCGACTTCTTCGTGCATGTCGCGGAGAAGGAATACCGGATGGAGGATCAGGAAGAAGGCGGTTACGGCGGCGCCGTGAACACGGCGCGGAGTTATTACAACTCCCCGGACGCGGACGCCTTCTATTCCTCCGTATGGGGCGGCGAAGACATTCACGTCGGCATCTACGCCGACGCGAAGGAGCCCATCGCCGACGCCAGCCGCCGCACCGTCGAACGCATGGCCTCCGGGCTGGACCTCAGCAAGGAATCCCGCGTCCTCGACCTCGGCTCCGGCTTCGGCGGCTCGGCCCGCTACCTCGCCGGCACATTTGGCTGCGCCGTCCAGGCCCTCAACCTCAGCGAGGTGGAGAACCAGCGGCACAAGGAACTCAACGCGGCCCGCGGGCTCACCGACCGGATCGAGGTCGTGGACGGCTCCTTCGAGAGCGTGCCGTTCCCCGACTCCAGCGTGGACGTGGTCTGGTCGCAGGACGCCTTCCTGCACAGCGGGGACCGCATCAGGGTGCTGGAGGAGATCCGGCGGGTCCTCAAACCGGGCGGGCACCTGGTGTTCACCGACCCGATGGCCGCCGACGACACCGACCTCGGCGCCATCCAGCCCATCCTGGACCGCATCCACCTCGACGACATGGGCTCCCCCGGCTTCTACCAGCGTGAGCTCACCCGCCTCGGCTTCACCCCGACCGAGCACGAGGACTCCCGCGAAGGGTTCGAGGACCTGCGGGAGCAACTCGTCATGCACTACGGGCGGGTGCTGGAGGAGACCGAGCGGCAGGAGGCCGAAGGGCTCGCCTCGAAGGTCAGCAGCGACTATCTGAGCCAGATGAAGAAGGGCCTCGCCCACTGGGTCGACGGCGGCCAAAAGCGCCGTCTCACCTGGGGCATCTTCCGCTTCACCCTGACGAAGGGCTGACCCCCGTCCCGTACGCCTGCCCGTCCTCCCCGGCTCCGCGGGCCGGGGAGGACGGGCAGCCCTGGGTAACGGCGGCTTCCGCGGTACGGAACCCGGTCATAGGCTGTGCGCCATGGCCTCCTCCACACCGATGAACATCTGCGTCTTCTGCTCGGCCGCCGACCTCGACAGCGTCTACACCGACGCGGCCCGCGAGTTCGCCGAACTCCTCGGCAAGCGGGGCCACAGTCTGGTGTGGGGCGGTTCGGACTCCGGACTGATGAAGGTCGTGGCCGACGGTGTGCAGGACGCCGGCGGGCGACTGATCGGGATCTCGGTGGAGTTCCTGCGGGACCTCGCGCGGCCGAACGCCGACGAGATGGTCGTCGCCGCCGACCTCGCCGAGCGCAAGGCGCTGATGCTGGACCGCGCGGACGCCATCGTGGTGCTGGTGGGCGGCACCGGCACGCTGGACGAGGCGACCGAGATCCTGGAGCTGCGCAAGCACGGCATGCACTCCAAGCCGGTGGTGCTGCTCAACACCGCGGGCTTCTACGACGGCCTCAAGCAGCAGATGGCCCGAATGGAGGCCGAAGGCTTCCTGCCCATCCCCCTCTCGGACCTGGCCACCTTCGCCGACGACGCCCCCCAGGCACTGGAACTGCTGGGCGCCTGAAACCGCCGCGCCCCGAAACAGGCGAGCGCGCCGGCGCTCACGCAGCCGGAACGGCCCGCTCCGTCCGGTCGATCGTCGCGGAGCCGACCACCCGCGTCCCGTCGTACAGCACGATCGCCTGGCCCGGGGCCACTCCGCGTTCCGGCGCGGCGAACCGCACCCGCAGCTCGCCGTCCACCAGCTCCGCCTCCACCGGCGTCTCGGCACCGTGCGCACGCAGCTGCGCCGTGTACGGGCGGGAGCCGCCCGCCGGGGGCTCACCGCACCAGCGGGGCCGTACGGCGGTCAGCGCGGCGACGTCCAGGGAGGCGGCGGGCCCAACAGTGACCGTGTTGTCGACCGGGGAGATGTCCAGCACATAGCGCGGCTTGCCGTCCGGCGCCGGGTGCCCCAGCCGCAGCCCCTTGCGCTGGCCGATGGTGAAGCCGTACGCGCCGTCGTGGGTGCCCACCTTGGTGCCGGACTCGTCGACGACGTCGCCCTCGGCCCGGCCCAGCCGGGAGGCGAGGAAGCCCTGGGTGTCGCCGTCGGCGATGAAGCAGATGTCATGGCTGTCGGGCTTCTTGGCGACGGCCAGCCCGCGCCGCTCGGCCTCGGCGCGGATCTCGTCCTTGGTGGTGAGGGTGTCGCCCAGCGGGAACATCGCGTGGGCCAGCTGCCGCTCGTCCAGCACCCCGAGCACATAGCTCTGGTCCTTGGCCGCGTCACTCGCCCGGTGCAATTCCCGGTGCCCGTCCTCGCGGGTCACCACAGTGGCGTAATGGCCGGTGCACACGGCGTCGAAGCCCAGCGCGAGGGCCTTGTCCAGCAGCGCGGCGAACTTGATCTTCTCGTTGCAGCGCAGGCAGGGATTGGGCGTACGACCTGCCTCGTATTCCGCGACGAAGTCCTCCACGACGTCCTCGCGGAAGCGTTCCGCCAGGTCCCAGACGTAGAAGGGGATGCCGATGACATCGGCGGCGCGGCGTGCGTCGTTCGAGTCCTCGATGGTGCAACAGCCGCGCGCACCCGTACGGAACGACTTAGGGTTGGCGGACAGAGCCAGATGCACGCCCGTCACGTCGTGTCCGGCCTCGGCGGCGCGGGCAGCCGCGACAGCGGAGTCGACGCCGCCGGACATGGCGGCAAGCACACGCAGTGGGCGCGCGGAGGCTGTTCCCCGCGAGGATGCAGTAGTCATAGCGCCCTCCAGGGTAGACGGAACGACCCGGTGACCCGAACGCGTTAGGGAGCGCATGGGACAGGCGGCGGATCAAGGACGGACGGACGGCCCCGAGGAGCCGGGACCCGGCGACGGCAACCAGGGCCCAGGCGACGGCGCGGGCCGCGACCGGGACGGTGGGCGCCCGGATGACGGCGGTGGGCGCGAGCGCGGTGTCGCCCGGCGCAGACTGCTGATCGCGGGCAGCACGGCGCTGGGCATCGGCGTGCTCGGGGTGGCCACCCACCAGGAGCTCAAGCGCTGGTGGTGGCGGATGCCGGGGAACGACAAGCCCCGGATAGAGGGCGAAGTGGACGACGACCGCGCCCGGTGGGTGGCCGCCGCCGACGGGAACATGCGCCGCGGGGACCGGCCCGCCGACTTCGGCATCGACCGCGTGATCATCCACGTCGCCCAGGGCAGCGCCGCGGCCGCCGTGAAGGTCTTCCGGGACCCGTCGCACCAGGCCGCGGCGCACTACATCGTCTGCCAGGACGGTCAGATCATCCAGATGATCCGCGAGTTGGACGTCGCCTTCCACGCGGCGAACAAGGAGTACAACGAGCGCAGCGTCGGTATCGAGCACGAGGGCTGGATAGACCGTCCGCGGGACTTCACGGACTCCATGTACCGCTCCTCCGCGAAGCTGACGGCCGGGATCTGCGCGCGGTACGGGTTTCCTGCCGACCGGAAGCACATCATCGGTCACAACGAGGTCCCCGGCGCGGACCATACGGACCCGGGCCGGCACTGGGACTGGGACAAGTATTTGCGGATGGTGCGGACGGAGATGAAGGTGGAGAGCACGCTCCGGGACAAGTGACCCCCTCCTCCCCTGCGCTGCGCTTGGGCAGTCTGCGCCAGGGGCGCAGGGTGGGCAAGCGCAGCCCCCGATGCCGGGTACGGGCTAGCTCAGGCCGGCGCTGCGGGCCCGCTCGACTACGGGGCCGATCGCCTTGGCCAGGGCGTCGACGTCCTCCCAGGTGCTGGTGTGGCCCAGCGAGAAGCGGAGGGTGCCCCGGGCCAGCTCGGGCTCGGTGCCGGTGGCCAGCAGTACATGGCTGGGCTGGGCGACGCCCGCCGTGCAGGCTGAGCCCGTCGAACACTCGATCCCCTGCGCGTCCAGGAGCAGCAGCAGCGAGTCGCCCTCGCAGCCGGGGAAGGAGAAGTGCGCGTTGGCCGGGAGCCGTCCGGCCGGGTCGGGGTCGCCGTTGAGCACCGCGTCGGGTACGGCGTCGCGGACGGCTGCCACCAGGGCGTCCCGCAGCGCACCCACCTCGCGGACGAAGTCGGTCCGCCGCTCGACGGACACCCGTGCGGCCGTCGCGAACGCGGCGATTGCGGGGGTGTCGAGAGTGCCGGAGCGTACGTGCCGCTCCTGGCCACCGCCGTGCAGCAGCGGTACGGGCGCGTACTCGCGCCGCAGCAGCAGTGCGCCGACGCCGTAGGGCCCGCCGGTCTTGTGCCCGGTGACGGCCATCGCGGCCAGCCCCGACTCCTCGAAGGAGAGGTCGAGCTGGCCGAACGCCTGCACCGCGTCCGAGTGCAGCGGTACGTCGAACTCGGCGGCCACCTCGGCGAGTTCCGGCACCCGGGTGACGGTGCCGATCTCGTTGTTCGCCCACATCACCGTGGCCAGCGCGACGTCGGCGGGGTCCCGCTCAATGGCCTCGCGCAGCGCCTCGGGGTGCACCCGCCCGTACCCGTCCACCGGCAGCCACTCCAGGCGTGCGCCCTCGTGCTCGGCCAGCCATTCGACGGCGTCCAGGACCGCGTGGTGTTCCACCGGGCCGGCCAGCACCCGGGTACGCCGCGGGTCCTGGTCCCGGCGCGCCCAGTACAGCCCCTTGACGGCGAGGTTGTCCGCCTCGGTGCCGCCCGCGGTGAAGACGACCTCGCTGGGCCGCGCCCCGAGCGAGGCCGCGAGCGACTCCCGGGACTCCTCGACCGTGCGCCGCGCACGCCGCCCCGCGCCGTGCAGCGAGGAGGCGTTGCCGACGACCGCGAGCTGTTCGGTCATCGTCCGCACCGCTTCGGGCCACATGGGCGTGGTGGCGGCGTGGTCGAGGTAGGCGGGGTGGGCGGAGTCAGCCATGGTTCCCCAATCCTACGGTTCCCCATGGGGCGCACGACCGGCGCGTGGCAGCGCACCCGGCCGACGGGCCGCCCGATCCGGCTCAGCCCCGGTTCTCCGCCTGGAACATCCAGTGCTCCTTCTCCAGAACGGCCGTGAGCTGGATGAAGACGTCCTCGGTGACCGGGTCGACGGGGCCGACGGCCTTCATACGTTCGCGGGCCTTGGTGATGACGGCGCCGAGGGCCTCCACCATGAGCCGTACGGCGTCGTTGTCGGGGAGCCAGCCCTCCTTGACGGTGGCGATGGCGCTGCCGCCGGACACGGTGGTGGAGCGGCCGTCGGGGCTGATGCCGAGTGCCGAGGCGCGCTCGGCGACGGTGTCGGAGTACTGGCGGGCGGTGTCGACGACCTCGTCGAGCTGGAGGTGGATGGACCGGAAGCGCGGCCCGACCACGTTCCAGTGGATCTGCTTGGCGACGAGGGAGAGGTCGATGAGGTCCAGCAGCGTGCCTTGCAGCGCCTCGGCGACGGTCTTGAGCTCCGACTCGGGAAGCGTGCTCTTCACTGTGTAGGTCACGGGCGTCGCTTTCTCTCGGACAGTCACTTTCTCCACCAAAGTAAGCGCATGGGGAGAAAGCGGACCTCGGCCACGCCCGTGTCCGTCCTACGCCCGGGCCAGTTGCCGGGACTGCGCGACCAGGCGGTCGGCGGCGTCCCACACCTCGGCGTCCTCCTCCAGGAAGCCACCGGCCAGATTGCGGGTGGTGATGGCGACGCGGAGCGGGCCCGGCGCGGGGCGGGCCCGTATATGAACGGTGAGTTCGACGGTGGGCACCCAGCCGGTGAGGCCCAGGTCGAAGCCGGTGGGCGGCAGCGCGTCCACCGCCATCAGCAGCGAGAGCGGGTCGGGGTCGCGGCCGTCCGCGAGCTCGAGCCAGGCCCGGATCTCGCCGCGCATGCTGGGCGCCCCGAGGGCCCAACCGCAGGTCTCCGGGTCGAGCCGCAGATCGAGCCGGCGCCCCATCTCGGGTACGGCCGCGTCGCCGCCGGGGTGGTCGGTGGCGCGGAAGCACTGGTCACGCGGCGGCATGGCGGGCGGCTTCGCGCTGGTGCGCACCTCGTCGGTCAGCGAGTCCAGATCGCCGTAGGTGGCCAGGACGCGGATGCGTTCGGTCTCCGTCCCGCCGCTGTCCGTCTGGAAGAGCCCGGCGGAGGCGGTGGAGACGGTGCGGCCGGCCCGGGCCACCGAGGTGCGGATGGTGGCGGGGCCCGCCACGGTGGCGGTCAGATAGTGGGCGGTGATGGTGAACGGGTCCGGGTGCGGGAGCGCCTGGCGCAGTGCCCGGCCCAGTACGGCCAGCAGGTAGCCGCCGTTGAGGGCCTTGCCTATCGCCCAGCCCGGGGAGAGCAGCGCCTCGTGGACGCCGGGCTCGCGGGTGCGGACCATGGTGTCGCGGTCGAACTCGCTGCCGCCGGCGGGGGCGGACGGAGTGACCTGGGATGGTGCCTCGGACATGGGAGGAACCGTACACCGCTTTGTTACCCGTGGGTAGGTGCTTCTGGGGTGCCGCCCGCCGCCTCCGTGTCCACCTTCGCACTGCTGCGCTTCCAGGCCCGCGGCGCACGCCAGTTGAAGCGCAGGGCCAGCAGCCGCAGGACGAACGCCAGCAGCGCGGCGCCCACCGCGGTGCTGGGACGTACCGCGTCCAGGTGGATCAGCAGCGCCACGGCGCTGGAGCCGACGATTGCCGGAACCGCGTAGATCTCCCGGTCCCAGCGCAGCAGGGAGGGCACCTCGTTCGCCAGTACGTCGCGCAGCACACCGCCACCGGCGGCGGTGGCCAGGCCCATCACGACCGAGGACGTCAGACCCAGACCGTACTCATGGGCCTTGAGCGTGCCCGTCACACAGAACAGGCCCAGCCCCGCCGCGTCGAAGACGCTCACCGCCTTGTTGATCCTCTCGACCTCCGGGTGGAGGAAGAAGACCAGGACGGTGGAGACGAGCGGCGTCAGGAAGTAGCCGAGATCGGTGAAGGCGGCCGGGGGAACCGCGCCGATGACGACATCACGGAAGAGGCCGCCGCCGAGGCCGGTGACCTCGGCGAGAACGGCGATACCGAAGACATCGAAGTTCCGGCGGACCGCCAGCAGGGCCCCGGAGATGGCGAAGACAAAAATGCCGGCGATGTCCAGCCAGTGCTGCAGCGGAGGACTGAAGAGGGTTTCCACCGCACCTTTGTATCCGGAGACGCAGGCGCCCCGAAGGGGCGCGGGGAACTGCGCGCTCAACCACCACGAACCCGCAGCCCGCGCGAGGCAGGCAGAGGCACCCCCTCACCGGGAAACCGGAGAGGGTCGGAGGGCTGGGCCGGGCCCGCAAACTCGGCCCACCCCCCGGAGGGGTCAGCTCTTGCTGACCCCGACCTCGCGCAGCAGCTTGGTGTCGCCCGGCTCCTGGTCCGGAGCGTTCTCCGGGTGGTGGCAGGCGACGTTGTGGTCCGTTGCCAGCTGGACCAGCGGAGGCTCCTTGGTGCGGCAGACCTCCGTGGCCTTCCAGCAGCGGGTGTGGAAGCGGCACCCCGACGGCGGGTTCATCGGCGAGGGCACATCGCCCTGCAGCAGGATCCGCTCCCGGCTGTCCGCCGCCCTGCGGCGCGGGTCCGGCACCGGCACCGCCGACAGCAGCGCCCGGGTGTACGGGTGCATGGGCGTGTCGTACAGCGACTGCCGGTCGGTCAGCTCGACGATCTTGCCCAGGTACATCACCGCGATCCGGTCCGAGACGTGCCGGATGACGGACAGGTCGTGCGCGATGATCACGTAGGTCAGACCGAGCTCTTCCTGGAGGTCGTCCAGCAGGTTGACCACCTGCGCCTGGATGGACACGTCCAGCGCGGAGACCGGCTCGTCGGCCACCACCAGCTTCGGGCTGAGGGCCAGCGCCCGGGCGATACCGATGCGCTGGCGCTGACCGCCGGAGAACTCGTGCGGGTAGCGGTTGTAGTGCTCGGGGCTGAGCCCGACCACCTCCAGCAGCCGCTGGACCTCCTTCTTGACGCCGCCCTCCGGCTGCACCCCCTGGAGCTTGAACGGCGCGCTGACGATGGCGCCGACCGTGTGCCGGGGGTTCAGCGAGGAGTACGGATCCTGGAAGATCATCTGGACGTCGCGCCGCATCGGTCGCATACCGCTGACGCCCAGGTGCGTGATGTCCTTGCCCTGGAACTCGATGGTGCCGCCGGTCGGTTCGAGCAGCCGGGTGATCAGCCGGCCCATCGTCGACTTGCCGCAGCCGGACTCGCCCACCACGCCCAGGGTCTCGCCGGCGCGGACCTCGAAGTCGAGGCCGTCGACCGCCAGCACCGCGCCCACCTGCCGCTTGAAGAGGCCCTTGGTGACGGGGAAGTGCTTCTTGAGGCCGCTGACCTTCAGCAGCGGCTCGCCCTCGCGCGGCTCGGCCACCGTGCCCAGGCCGTCGGCCGGCGCGGTCGTGGAGCCTGCCGTCTGCTCGGAGCCCGGGGATTTCTCGGGTTTCGTCATCGGCTCGTCGTCCTCACTCACGGCGCTCACAGCTTGGGGGCAATCTCTTCGTTCCAGATCCGCTCCCTGTCCTCCTGCGCCATGTGACAGGCGGCCAGGTGCCCGGGCTTCACCTCGCGCAGCTCGGGCCGCGAGGTGCGGGTGACGTCGCCCCCGGGGACGTCCGCGTACGGGCAGCGCGGGTTGAAGGCGCAGCCGGAGGGGACGTTGATGAGGCTGGGCGGCGAGCCCTTGACGGGGATCAGGCGGTCGGACCGGTCCCGGTCGATCCGCGGCATGGAGCCCAGCAGGCCCCAGGTGTAGGGGTGCTGCGGCTCGTAGAAGACCTGCTCGGCGGTGCCGTACTCGACGCAGCGCCCGCCGTACATCACCAGGATGTCGTCGGAGAGCTCGGCGACGACGCCCAGATCGTGGGTGATGATGATGACGGCCGAGCCGAACTCCTTCTGCAGGTCCCGGATCAGGTCGAGGATCTGCGCCTGGACGGTCACATCCAGCGCCGTGGTGGGCTCGTCGGCGATCAGCAGCTCGGGGTTGTTGACCAGCGCCATCGCGATCATCGCGCGCTGGCGCATACCGCCGGAGAACTCGTGCGGATAGCTGTCCACCCGCTTGCCCGGCTCGGGGATGCCGACCCGGTCGAGGAGCTCGACGGCGCGCTTGCGGGCCGTCTTCTTGTCGACGCTGTGGTGGACGCGGTACGCCTCCACGATCTGATGGCCGACGGTGAAGAAGGGGTGCAGCGCCGAGAGCGGGTCCTGGAAGATCATGGAGATCTCACGGCCGCGCAGCTTGCGCACCGTCTCCGGGTCGGCGCCGAGCAACTCCTGGCCGTTCAGCCAGATCTCGCCCGAGAGCTGCGGACGCTGCCTGCCGTACTGGCCGACGGTGTGCAGACCCATGATGCCGAGCGAGGTGACGGACTTGCCGGAGCCGGACTCGCCGACGATGCCGAGGGTCTTGCCCTTCTCCAGGGTGAAGGAGAGGCCGTCGACCGACTTGACGAGGCCGTCCTGGGTGGGGAAGTGCACCCGCAGGTCGCGTACTTCGAGGAAGGCCGTGGGCGGCTGCTTGTCCAGCTCGGGCTCGCCGGGCGCGGTACCGGAGCCGGTCAGGTCCGACGCCATGGCCGGGTCGGCCGCGGGAACGGCGTCCTCGGGTGCGTCCGCGCCGGTGTCGGGCTCGGTCCCGGGCTTCTTGTCCTTGTGGGACTTGTGCTCGTGGTCTGTCATCCCAGCCTCACTCGTGGGTCGATCACGCCGTACAGCAGGTCCACGATGAGATTCGCGATGACGACGGCGGTTGCGGTGATGAGGGTGACGCCCAGGATCAGCGGGAGGTCGCGGTCGGTGATCGCCTTGAGCACGGCCTGCCCGAGTCCGGGGATGCTGAAGGTGGTCTCGGTGAGGATCGCGCCGCCCATCAGGGCGCCGATGTCGATGCCGAGGAGCGTGAGGACGGGCGTCATGGTGGAGCGCATGGCGTGCTTGCCGATGACGACCGGTTCCTTGAGCCCCTTGGCGCGGGCGGTGCGGATGTAGTCCTCGCCCATCACCTCCAGCATGGTGGCCCGGGTCAGCCGGGCGTACATCGCGCCGAAGAGGAAGGCGAGGGTGATCCAGGGCAGGATCATGCCGCTGAACCACTTGGCCGCGTTCTCGCCGAACGGGGTGAAGGAGTTGCTCACCAGGTCGAGCTGGTAGGCGAAGACGGCCAGCGAAATCAGACCGGTGAAGTAGACGGGCAGCGAGACGCCGGCCAGGGCGCCGGTCATGGCCAGCCGGTCCCACAGGCTGCCCCGCTTGAGTGCGGAGAGCACACCGACGGTCAGGCCGATGAGCAGCCAGATCAGGGCCGCGCCGAGCGCGAGGGAGAGCGTGACCGGGAGCCGGTCGGTCAGTACGGGCCAGATCTCCTGCTCGGTACGGAACGAGTAGCCGAAGCAGGGCGCCGAGCAGTGCGTGGTGTCGCCCCCGGAGGTGTAGTCCCGGCCGACGAGCAAGCCCTTGAAGAACTCGAAGAGCTGCACCAGGACCGGGTCGTCCAGCTGGAGCTTCTCGCGGACGGCTTCCAGGCTCTCCTTGTCGGCCTGCTTGCCGACGAACATGGTGGCCGGGTCGATCCCCGTCCACTTGGGGATCAGGAAGAAGATGCAGAAGACCGCCAGGATGATGACGACCAGCATCACTGCGACGGCGAACAGCCGCCTGATGAGGTATGTGAGCACTGCTCTCCGGCCGCCCGTCGGCGGCCCGGGCCCACCCCCGGTCAGGGGGTGGGCTGCCGGGCCGCCGTAGCGGCCTTCACCTGCCCTTCGTGCCAGCGGCGGGTGGCGCCGTCAGATGGTGATGTCGGTGGCGGATACGGTGACCGCGGCGGTCACTTGACGCCCAGGGACGCGAAGTCGTACCAGCCGCTGAAGGAGTCGGCCGCGTAGGCGTTGGTGAGCCGGTCCGAACGCCACTGCACAACCCGCAGGTAGGTCAGCGGCAGGTAGTAACCGCCCGCCATGACGTCCTTGTTGACCTCGGCGTACTTCTCGGCGGCCTTGTCCGGGTCGAGCTCGGCGATCGCGTCCTCGAGACCCTTGTCGATCTTCTTGTCGTCGATCAGGGCGTAGTTGTTGTTGCCGTTGTCCCGGATCTTGGAGCTGTGCCACAGCTCGATGCCGTAGCCCTGGCCACTCGGGAAGTCGGGGCCCCAGCCGTAGAGGACCATGCCGTAGTTCTTCTTCTTGACCGTGGCCTGGTTACCGACGATCGAGGAGCCCTGGGCACCGTCGAACTCGTCGATCTCGACCTTGATGCCGACCTTCTTCAGCGACGCCTGGATGGCCTCGGCGGACTTCACATCGGCCTTGTCGGTGTTGCGCACGGCGAGCGTGGTGCTGAAGCCACTGGGCTTGCCGCACTTCTTGAGCTCGGCCTTGGCCTTGGCGACATCGGCCTTGCCGCCGTTCTTGCGGATGCCGTACTGGTCGTCGCTCTCCTCGTGGCCGGGGACCACGGGCGGCAGCATGTTGACGGCAAGGTCACCGCCGGCGGTCGGACCACCGCGCGCGGTCTGCACTGACTTGTGGTCGGTGCCGTAGATGGCGGCCTTGCGGCAGTGGATGTTGTCGAACGGCTTCACGCTCTGCGGGAAGGCCACGTAGGAGATGAACCCGGTCTGCGGGTTGTCCACGTTGCCCTTGTGCTGCTTGAGCGCGCTCTGCCGGCCCTGGACCTCCATACCGCGCTGGTTGAGGTCGAGGTCGGCGTCACCGTTGATCAGACGCTTGTCGCGCTCGTCCGGGTTGGTGAGCAGCGTGACCTGGATCTGGTCGGGCAGCGCCTTGCGCAGCGGGTCACTGGTGTGGTCCCAGTGCTTGTTGCGCTCCAGGAGCAGCGACTTGTTCGGGGTGTACGACTTGAACTTGTACGGGCCCGAGGAGAAGGGGTGCAGCGTGTACTTGGACTTGGTGTCCTTGTCCTTGCGCACCGGCGAGTTGGTGGGCATCGCCAGCATCTGCTCGAAGTCACCGTTGGGCTTCGCCAGGTGGAACTCGATGGTCTTCTTGTCCGGCGTCTTGATGCCCTTGAACTCGCTCTTGTCGTCGTACGGGCCCTTCCACTTGCCGTCCGGGTCGAGGACGTCCTTGAGGTAGGTGGGACCGCCGGAGAGGGTCTTCTGCGCCCACTGGCGCTCGATGCCGTACTTGACGTCCTGGGAGGTGATCGGCTTGCCGTCCTCCCACTTCAGGCCGTCCTTCAGGGTGTACTTGTAGGTCTTGCCGTCGTCGGATATCTGAGCGTGATCGGTGGCCAGGTCCGGCTTGAGGTCGACGCTCTTCTTGCCCGGCTTGGGGTTGTAGCTGACCAGCTGGCGGCTGTAGTAGCGCGCGAAGTCGAAGGCGAAGGCGTAGTACATCCGCGTGGTGTCCCAGGAGTCGGCGTCCTGGACACCGACGAACTTCAGCGTCCCGCCCTTTTTGTTCGAGGCGTTGGCGACCTTGTTGACACCCGCGTTGTACTCGCCACCGCCCTCGCTGTCGCTGTCGCCCCCGCCGCAGGCCGTGGTGGCCAGCAGCGTGGCGGCGGCGACGGCCGAGAGCGCGGCCAATCGGCGCCTCGATGCGCGTAGAGATGTCACGTCTCGCAACCTCCGTGGTAGGTCACGGCCCGCACGGGCTGGGCGGGGCCGGGGTCTGGGATGGGGGATCAACGGGTGCCCTTCGGATCCAGTGCGTCGCGTACGCCGTCACCGAAGAGGTTGAAGGCGAGCACCGTGATGAAGATGGCGACGCCGGGGATGATCATGTACATCGGGTCGGACTCGTAGTACGTCACGGCGTCGGAGAGCATCGAGCCCCAGGAGGCGGTCGGCGGCTTGACGCCCACGCCGAGGAAGCTGAGCGCGGCCTCGGTGAGGATGTTGGTCGGGATCATCAGCGTCATGTAGACGGTGATCGGCGCCACCAGGTTGGGCAGCAGCTCCTTGCCGATGATGTAGCCGCGCCCGGCGCCCAGGCTGCGGGCCGCCTCGATGTACTCCCGCTCGCGCAGCGAGAGCACCTGGCCGCGCACGATGCGGCCGATGTACGGCCAGCCGAAGAAGCCGATGACCAGGATCATCACCAGCAGCCGCACGCCCGTGCCGGTCAGGCCGAACAGGTCGTTCGGCATGACGGAGATCAGCGAGATGATGAACAGCAGCTGCGGGAAGGCCAGCAGCATGTCCATCACACGGCTGATGAGCGCGTCCAGCCAGCCGCCGAAGTACCCGGCGAGCGTGCCGAGAATGGTGCCGAAGATGACGGCGACGAAGGCCGAGAGGAAGCCGACGAGGATCGAGACACGCGCCCCGTAGACGATGCGGGTGAGGATGTCGCGACCGCTGACCGGCTCCACACCCAGCAGGTGGTCACCGGAAATACCGCCGAGTGCGCCCTTGGGGGTGCTGAAGAGCGGGTCGATCAGATCCTCGTGCCGCTCGTTCGGCGACTGCCCGGTCAGCGCCGCGATCGCCGGTGCGAAGATCGCCACCAGGACCAGCAGCAGCACGATCGTGCCACCGATCAGCGCCACCTTGTCACGCTTGAGGCGCTCCCAGGCGATCCGGCCGAGTGAGCGGCCCTCGATCGCCTTCTCGGCCTTGTTGAGCGCCGGCTCCACGACCGCGGTTCCCGCGGCCGTTTCCTCGTGCAGTGGTGCCGTCATCGTGTTGGGGACCCCTTCTCGACCGGCAGTTGACCAGTCCACGCACACCGCTGTAGCGGTCAATATTCTGAAGACGTTCGCAAGCCGTTCGGTCGGAAGGCCGGACATCGGCCTCCTGGTGGCTTATGGCTCGGGAGTCTTCATCGCGGTCACGATCAGTCGCCAGACCTCCCGGGGAAAGGATGCGCAACTGTGATGTGACGCGTCATGTTCCGTTATGCGGACGGAAATTGACGTTCAGCGGTATGAGACCTGGGAGTTTGCCCAGATCTGGGCGGTCTGCGGCGCCGAAAAGGCGTCCGAATTCCGACCCCGTTTCAGAAGGGGCGCGGATAGCCGTAACCGAAGCCGGGAGCCGGCGGACGGGTCGCGTCATAGCCTGCCGGAGCATGTGCGTCGCGGTCGAAGAAAGGCCGGGACTGACTGCGCATCCACATCGCCACCGGGTCGAAATCATCGGCCATGGCGACGCTGGAGACGGGAAGCCCGCCCGGGACCGCGGTGACCGACTGGGCCATCATCCGCCGCGCGGCTTCGACCGACGCCGGGCCGTTGTCGTAGAGATCCAGCCCGATGGCCAGATACGGAACGCCCAGCGCGGGCCGGACCCAGGCGCGGCGCAGCGACCGGACGACGGGTGTGTGGTGTGCGTTCTGCGTCAGCAGTGCGTAGAACTGCGGGATCTCCAGGGTGGGTTCACTGATCCGCAGCGGACCGGCCGGAAGCTGTTCGAGGCCGACCGCGATCCGCCGCAGGTCCAGCCACGGAATGCCCACACCGCCGCCGGGAGCGTGCGGATTCAGCCAGATTCCCCAGCGGTCCGGAAAGAGCGCCGCGGCGATGTCCCGGCCGCCGACGACCTCGTGCGCGCGGTTCCAGCCGGAGGCCGCCAGCTCCTGCGCCGAGGTCACACAGGGCGCGTAGCCGTACCCGGCCACTTCCATGTTGCCGTACTGGGCGTCGGGGGAACCGGGCCGGCCGTTCCACAGGAGCATCCACACCTGGCTGCCCGAGAGCGCCTGGAGCAGGGCCTCGTAGGTCTCGTAGCTGTCGACCGCGCCGGGCGCCACCCGTCGCAGGAGCATCTCGACGCTTCCACCCGCGCTCACCTGGGCCGCCCTTCCACCACTGCCGCCGTTCCTGCCCGACTCGTCGCCCCTCACCGCTATCCAACCAGCTTACGAGCGGGCCCGGACATCAGTACTCGTACTCAGCTCGGCTCCATTCGACCCTCAGACGTGGGTCTCACGGGTGTAGAAGGGGCGCACGCACTGCCGCATCCACTCCACCACCGGGTCCTCGGCCGCATCGAGCAGCACCATCTGCACCGGCCAGGGCACCTGGGCCAGATGCAGCGCCCTGCCGAGCGCATCGTGCGCCGCCTGCCGGGACTCCGGGTCCAGCAGATCGAGTTCCACCCCGATGAACAGCGCGGGCGGATCGCCCTCCATGCTGGCCAGCCCCCGGCGGGCCGTCCGCACGGCCGGGAGCGCGGCGAACTCGGCTGCGGCGGCGGTGAGGAAGGAGAGCGGGTCGTCCTGCCAGTCCGGCTCGAACAGCCGCACCCGCGCCCCTCGCGCCACACCCGCGACGGCCTGCTCGGCCGGGGTGTTGCCGCACAGCTCCGCGACGGCCTCCGCGGGCAGCGGCACCCCCACCGTCCCCTCCGGGTTCACGGCGATACCCACCCCCGGGGGCAGCCCGCGCGCGAACTCCCTGGCCGGGGCGATGGTGAACGACATGTGCGAGCCGACGACGTTCAGGAACTGCTCCTCGGAGCTGAAGACCGGCACATAGACCGCACCGTCCAACTCGATGGTGGGCAGGTCCAGTTCACGGCTCTGCGGACTGCCGCCCTCCGGGAGCGGGACCCAGACGCTGCTGCGGCCCAGCACCTCCAGCAACCGGGCGCCCGCGTGCGGCACCTGGAGCGAGGCGGCCAGGGCTTCCTCCAGCTCGTTGCCGGGCCAGCCGCCCCCGTGCCCGGGCCCGAAGTGCTGCGGCTGCTGCGGCTGGGGCTGCGAGGGAACTGTCATACGAACAAGCCTATCCATGATCTCCGCGCCCGGTCCCGGGAGGGAGGCGCGCACGGTACCCCGGAGGGCGGCGCGCACGGTCCCTCGCGGGAGGGCGGGGGAACACATCCGGCGACGCTCGGGTTGCGGCCCCCACTCATCGCCCGAAAAGTGGTTTCCGTCCCACTACGTGCCATGGGGCACGGATATTGGAGGAGAGCACATGCGCGTGAACAGAATCACCGCCACCGCCGTCACCGTCTCCCTGGCCGGCTCGCTCGCCATCGGCGTGGCGGGCGCGGCCTCCTCCGCGGCTTCCTCGCTGCCCGCGGACAACACCCCGGGACACCGGCCCGGCGTCCACCAACCCGCCGACCACGACACCGGGACCGAGCAGGGCAAGCCGGAGCCGTCGGGAGGCCACGCCCAGGAGCAGCCGCCTGCGCAGCAGCAGCCCGCGCAGCCGCAGCACCCCGCCCAGGGCCAGCAGGCGAAGCCTGCCGCACCGCAGGCGAAGCCCGGTGTTCCGCAGGACGACCCGCTGGACCAGGGCAAGCCCGCGACGGGGCAGAAGCCGGCACAGCCGGAAAAGCCGCAGCAGCAGAAGCCGTCGGGGCAGCAGCCGTCCGAGCCGAAGCCCGCGAAGCCCGGTGAGTCCGGCCAGGCCGCGACGCCCGAGAAGCCGGCCGGCCAGCACCCCGCGCAGGGGCAGGCCCCGGAGAAGCCGGCTCAGGGGCTCACGCCGCAGGCACTGGCCCCCAAGCACTGATCCCGGAACCGCTCATCCTGGACGGGGGCCGCTGACCCCGGTCACACCGGGAGCCCGGCCACAGGTGTCCTCGTCCACGGTCCCGTCGCCCCTCGCGGGCGGCGGGACCGCCGGTGTGCCCGGCCCGGCCCGCGCGGGCGGCACGGGCGCCACCGGGGCAGGCGTCGTCGGAGCGGGCACCGGAGCGGGCGCGGGCACCGGCCGACCCGGGGTGGCGGGCGCGGGCACCGGGCGTACATGCGTGGAGACCGCCATCGGCACCGAAGCGGGCAGCCGCTCGAAGAGCACGGACCGCAGCGCCTGGGCCGCGCTCCGGTCCAGCAGCACCGAGGAGACGCAGCCCGCCGGCAGCCGCCCCGCCTCGGCCGCCGACCGCAGTCTGCGTACGGCACGCAGGTGACGGCGGAAGGCGTACCCGGACACCCGCCTGCCCCGCGCGGTCTGCCCGGCCAGCGCGTCCTCGGGCGAGACGTCGAGCAGCAGCAGATGCAGCGACCGGCCCCGTCGCACCGCGTCCCGGGCCAGCCAGCGGCGCACCCAGCTCTGCGTACCGCAGTCGTGCACCACGACCGCGGCCCCCGAGCCGAGGGCCGCGCGCAGCCCCGCGTAGTGCGCCAGCCGTACCAGCGGCCGGTAGACGCCGTACGGCAGCCAGCGCGGCATGCGCCTCTCCCAGCGCTCACGGGTGTCCTGGGAGTCGATCCGGATGACATCGGCGCGAGCCGGAACCGCGGTCCTGATCAGGGTGGACTTGCCGCCGCCCGGCAGTCCGGAGACGACCACCACGTCTCCGGCGCGGTAGCGCAGCGTCCGCGCCCGGGCGGTACGGCGCAGGTCGTGGCGGACCACGGTGCGGGCGGCGGGCCCCGCCCGCGCACCCCTCGGCATCGCGTCCGCGCCGCACAGGCTGCTCAATGGATCTCCCCTTCCCCGGACGGCGGCTCCGCCACCGCCTCTCCCAAGTATGTAAAGAAAAGGTAATGTGATTCAAGGCGAACGGGCTTGCGCTCAGGGGCAGCCACGGCCCGCTCACCCGTGCGATGATGTCCGCACTCAACTCCATACCGGCCGTTCGAACCCGCGCGGGAGAGTCCCCGGCAGGCGGCAGCAGCAATCGCACGCCAGCACCGCAATCGCACGTCGGGGCGCCGAAGGAGCAAGATCCTCCCTTGAATCTCTCAGGCCCCGTTACCGCGCAGGCTAGGCAGATCTGAAAAGCGGACCGTCGCGTTCCCGCCTGGCGGGGTGCGATGGTCCCACCCAAGGTGCAAGCCGCGCTCCAGCCGTTCGGGAGCTGTCGGCGAACCTCTCAGGTTCCGATGACAGATGGGGAGGACATCCGCGTCATACCCCTTGTGGGGACTCATTGGGACTCTGGGAGCCTGCATGACTGAGCCACCGGCCACCGGTAATACCACAGCCGACACGGCTGCCGTTCCGCGGAAGACCGCGCTGGACGCCACGCACCGCGCGCTGGGCGCCACCATGACCGACTTCGCGGGCTGGGACATGCCGCTGCGTTACGGCAGCGAGCGCGAGGAACATCTGGCGGTCCGCTCGACCGCCGGTCTCTTCGACCTCTCCCATATGGGAGAGATCACCATCACCGGACCGCAGGCGGGCGAGCTGCTGGACTACGCGCTGGTCGGCAATCTGTCCAAGCTGGCCGTGGGCCGTGCCCGCTACACCATGATCTGCGACGAGGACGGCGGCATCCTGGACGACCTGATCGTCTACCGGCTGGGCGAGCAGGACGAGCTGGAATACCTGGTCGTCGCCAACGCGGCCAACGCGCAGACCGTCCTGGACGCGCTGGTCGAGCGGCAGGACGGCTTCGGCGCCGAGGTGCGGGACGACCGCGACAAGTACGCGCTCATCGCGGTCCAGGGCCCGGCCGCCGCGGGCATCCTCAAGAAGCTGACCGACTACGACGTGGACGGGCTGCGCTACTACGCGGGCGTGCGCGACATCGTCGCCGGCAAGCCCGCGCTCATCGCCCGAACGGGGTACACGGGAGAGGACGGATTCGAGCTGTTCGTCTCCCCCGACGACGCCGTCGCGGTCTGGGAAGCGCTGACGGAGGCGGGCAAGGACGCCGGCCTGGTGCCGTGCGGGCTCAGCTGCCGCGACACGCTGCGCCTGGAGGCGGGCATGCCGCTGTACGGGCACGAGCTGTCCACCTCGCTGACCCCGTTCGACGCGGGCCTGGGCCGGATCGTCAAGTTCGAGAAGACCACGAACGAGGGCCGGTTCGTGGGGCGGGACGCGCTGGCCGCGGCCGCGGAACGCGCCGCGAGCGCACCGCCGCGCAAGCTCGTCGGACTGATCGCCGAGGGGCGCCGGGTACCGCGGGCCGGTTACCCCGTGGTCGCCGACGGCGCCGTTGTGGGCGAAATCACCTCCGGCGCGCCCTCGCCGACGCTGGGCAGGCCGATCGCCATGGCATATGTGGACGCGGCGCACGCGGAACCCGGCACCAAGGGGGTCGCCGTGGACATCCGGGGCTCCCACGAGCCGTACGAGGTCGTGGCGTTGCCCTTCTACAAGAGGAGCTGAACCCTCCGCGGGAACTGAGCCCTCTCCACCGGCGGGCCGTGTTCGAGCCCCCCGTTCCACCTGCCAAGACCGTTTTCACTGCACCTTTCGCATCCGGGAGAATCAGACTCATGAGCAACCCCCAGCAGCTCCGCTACAGCAAGGAGCACGAGTGGCTGTCGGACGCCGAGGACGGCGTCTCGACGGTCGGTATCACCGAGCACGCCGCCAACGCGCTCGGTGACGTCGTCTTCGTCCAGCTTCCCGAGGTCGGCGACACCGTCGCCGCGGGCGAGACCTGTGGCGAGCTGGAGTCCACCAAGTCCGTCAGCGACCTCTACTCCCCCGCCTCCGGTGAGATCACCGAGATCAACCAGGACGTGGTGGACGACCCGGCGCTGGTGAACTCCGCCCCGTTCGAGGGCGGCTGGCTGTTCAAGGTGAAGGTCTCCGAGGTGCCGGACGACCTGCTCTCGGCCGACGAGTACGCCGCTTTCGCCTCAGGCAGCTGAGGCGCCCGCCTCGGGTGACCGAGGTCCGCCTCGGATCGCCCGAGGCCGCTTGCCCACCCCGCCGCCACTTCCCAGGGACGGTTCTTCCATGTCGCTTCTGAACGGTTCTCTCCACGAGGTCGACCCCGACGTCGCCGCCGCCGTCGACGCCGAACTCCACCGCCAGCAGTCCACCCTCGAGATGATCGCCTCGGAGAACTTCGCTCCGGTCGCCTCCATGGAGGCCCAGGGTTCGGTCCTCACCAACAAGTACGCCGAGGGCTACCCCGGCCGCCGCTACTACGGCGGCTGCGAGTACGTCGACGTGATCGAGAACCTGGCCAGGGAGCGGGTCAAGGCGCTGTTCGGCGCCGAGGCCGCCAACGTACAGCCGCACTCCGGCGCCCAGGCGAACGCCGCCGCGATGTTCGCGCTGCTCAAGCCGGGCGACACCATCCTGGGTCTGGACCTGGCGCACGGTGGGCACCTCACCCACGGCATGAAGATCAACTTCTCCGGCAAGCTCTACAACGTCGTCGCCTACAAGGTCGACGAGCAGACCAGCCGGGTCGACATGGACGAGGTCGAGCGGCTGGCCAAGGAGCACCGCCCCAAGCTGATCATCGCGGGCTGGTCCGCCTACCCCCGCCAGCTGGACTTCGCCGCCTTCCGCCGGATCGCCGACGAGGTCGATGCCCTGCTGATGGTGGACATGGCGCACTTCGCCGGGCTGGTGGCGGCGGGACTGCACCCCAGCCCGGTGCCGTACGCGGACATCGTCACGACCACCACGCACAAGACCCTGGGCGGTCCGCGCGGTGGTGTGATCCTGTCGAAGAAGGAGTACGCCAAGAAGATCAACTCCGCGGTCTTCCCCGGCCAGCAGGGCGGTCCGCTGGAGCATGTGATCGCCGCGAAGGCCGTCGCCTTCAAGGTCGCCGCCAGCGACGACTTCAAGGACCGGCAGCGGCGCACGCTCTCCGGCTCGCGCATCCTCGCCGAGCGCCTGCTGCGGCCGGACGCGGTGGAGGCCGGTGTCTCCGTACTGTCCGGCGGCACGGACGTCCACCTCGTCCTGGTGGACCTGCGCAACAGTGAACTGGACGGCCAGCAGGCCGAGGACCGGCTGCACGACATCGGCATCACCGTCAACCGCAACGCCGTGCCCAACGACCCGCGGCCGCCGATGGTGACCTCGGGGCTGCGCATCGGGACGCCCGCGCTGGCGACCCGCGGGTTCCAGGACGAGGACTTCACCGAGGTCGCCGACATCATCGCCGAGGCGCTGCTGCCGGGCTTCGACGACACCAAGGGCAAGTCCCTCGCCGCGCGGGTCACCGCACTTGCGGAGAAGCACCCGCTGTACCCCACCCTGGGTAAGTAAGGCCCTTGCGCCGGAGGGGCTGCGTCAGCCCCTCCGGCGTCCGCACCACCCCGGCCCGCGCCACCGCACCGCACCGCACCGCAACCCACTGGCCCCACACGGGCATGGAGCCGCACCATGGCAATCTCGGTCTTCGACCTTTTCTCGATCGGCATCGGCCCCTCGAGCTCCCACACCGTGGGCCCGATGCGCGCCGCCCGGATGTTCGCACGGCGGCTGAAGAACGAGGGCGCGCTGGCGCACACCGCCTCCGTACGCGCCGAACTGTTCGGCTCCCTCGGTGCGACCGGTCACGGCCACGGCACCCCCAAGGCCGTCCTGCTCGGCCTGGAGGGCGAGTCCCCGCGCACGGTCGACGTCGAGACGGCGGACGACCGGGTGGCACGCATCCGCGCGGAGGGCCGGCTGCGCCTGCTCGCCGCCGAGATAGGGGATGCGCACGAGATCGCGTTCGACGAGCGCACCCAGCTGATCCTGCACCGGCGCCGTTCCCTGCCGTACCACGCCAACGGCATGACGCTCTTCGCCTACGACGAGGCCGGGACGCCGCTGTTGGAGAAGACCTACTACTCGGTGGGCGGCGGCTTCGTCGTGGACGAGGACGCGGTCGGCGAGGACCGCATCAAACTGGACGACACCGTCCTGCGCCACCCGTTCCGCACCGGCGACGAACTGCTGCGCCTCACCCGGGAGACCGGGCTGTCGGTCTCCCGGCTGATGCTGGAGAACGAGAAGGCATGGCGCACCGAGGACGAGATCCGCGCGGGCCTGCTGGAGATCTGGCAGGTCATGAAGGACTGCGTCGCGCGCGGCCTCGCCCAGGAGGGCATCCTGCCCGGCGGCCTCAAGGTCCGCCGCCGCGCCGCCGTCTCGGCACGCCAACTGCGGGCCGAGGGCCAGGTCGAGGCGCACGCCATGGAGTGGACGACGCTCTACGCCATGGCCGTCAACGAGGAGAACGCGGCGGGCGGCCGGGTGGTGACCGCGCCGACCAACGGCGCGGCGGGCATCATCCCCGCTGTCCTGCACTACGCCCACCACTTCGTGCCGGGCGCCGACGACGACGCCGTGGTCCGTTTCCTGCTGGCCGCGGGCGCCATCGGCATGCTCTTCAAGCAGAACGCCTCCATCTCCGGCGCCGAGGTGGGCTGCCAGGGCGAGGTGGGCTCGGCCTGCTCCATGGCCGCCGGCGGTCTCGCCGAGATCCTCGGCGGCAGCCCCGAACAGGTGGAGAACGCCGCGGAGATCGGCATTGAACACAACCTCGGCCTCACCTGCGACCCGGTCGGCGGACTGGTCCAGATCCCCTGCATCGAGCGCAACGGGATGGCCGCCGTCAAGGCGGTCACCGCGGCCCGCATGTCCCTGCGCGGCGACGGCCGCCACCATGTCTCCCTCGACAAAGCCATCAAGACGATGCGCGACACCGGCGCCGATATGAAGGTCAAGTACAAGGAGACCGCGCGGGGCGGGCTCGCGGTGAACGTCATCGAGTGCTGAGCGCACCGCCTTTGACCAGGCGGCAGCCCCGCGGTGGTGCGAGGCTCGGCGTCAGCTGGGACCCGACGCCGGGCCGGCCGGTGACAGCGTGAGGTTCCAGTACTCGGCGTAACGCCCGCCCCGCCGCAGCAGTTCGTCGTGGCTGCCCTGCTCGACGACGCGGCCGCCGTCCAGGAAGACGACCCGGTCGGCCCGGCGGACGGTGCGCATCCGGTGCGCGACCATCACCACCGTCCGGCCCGCCATCAGCCGCTCGATCCCGGTGTGCACGGCGGCCTCGCTGACCGGGTCCAGGGCCGAGGTCACCTCGTCGAGCAGCACCAGGGGCGCGTCCTTCAGCAGCGCCCGTGCGATCGCGACGCGCTGCCGCTCGCCGCCGGACAGCAGCGCGCCGCCCTCGCCGACGTGCGCCGACCAGCCGCCGGGCAGCCGCTCGACCACCTCGTCCAGCAGTGCCGCGGCGGCGGCAGCACGCACCTCGGCGTCGGTGGCGTCCGGACGGCCGAGGCGCACGTTGTCCTCGATGGTGCCGTCGAAGAGATAGACGTCCTGGAAGACGATGGCGATCCGCGACATCAGCTCCGCCGTCGCCATCTCCCGTACGTCCACGCCACCCACCCGCACCGCGCCGGCATCCACGTCGTAGAAGCGGGCGAGCAGTTGCAGCAGCGTGCTCTTGCCGGCGCCCGACGGGCCGACGACGGCCAGCCGCTGCCCCTCCGGTACGGACAGCGACACCGCGTCGGCCACGGTGCGGCCGCCGTGGCGGAAGGTGACGGAGTCGAACTCCACGTCGTGGCCAGCCGGTCGGAGCGGTTCGCGGGGCTCCGGCAGCGGCTCGGTGTGCAGCACGTCGTCGAGGCGCGCCAACTCGGCGCGGGCGGCGCGCAGGCTTCCGCCGATCTCGGCGAGCGACAGCAGCGGGTCCGCGCAGCGGGCGGCGAGCACCAGGACGGCCAGGACCTCGGCCGCGCCGATGTCCCCGCCGAGAGCGAGGTACGCGCCCAGGGCGAGCAACCCGGTGAACACCGCCTGCACGGTGGCCGCCAGCCCCAGCACGCCGGGCAGCGCCGACAGCGTGGCCCGGCGGGAGGCCAGCTGCTGGTCGGCGAGGGAGTCGTCGAGCAGCTGGAAGCGCTCAGCCGTGCGGCCGCCGGCCCGCAGCACCGGCTGGGCCTGGAGGTATTCGATGACGCGGCCGGTGGCCTCGCGCTCGCGGGCGACGCGCTCGGCGTCGGTGGCGGTGGTGGCGCGTGCCGTACGGAACTGGATCACGGCGACGATGGGCACGGCGGCCAAGGCGGCAAGGCCCAGCTGCCAGTTGAAGGCGAGCATCACTCCGACGATCGTCAGCGGCGTCACACAGGCGGAGATGAACGGCGCCAGCAGGTGCGCGATCACGCCCATCGCCTGCAGCACGCCCTGGCTCGCCAGGACCGACACCTCGCCGATGCGGCCCGGCCGGTACCAGCCGATGGGCAGCCGGGCGAGGTGATCGCCGAGCCGGTAGTACATGCCGTGCAGCATCGTGGTCCCGGCGCGGAAGCCGGACCGGTCGCTGACGTAGCGCAGCACGGCGTAGCCCGCGACCGCGGCGCCGAAGGCGAGCAGCCAGGGCCAGGCGTCGTCGGGCGTGCCGCCGAACAGCGCGCGCAGCACGGGGACCAGCAGGGCGTACGACAGTCCTTCGGCGAGGGCGGTCGCGGTCATGAGGGCGACGGTGCGGCGCACCCGCCCGGCGTACTCGCGGCCGAGCACGCGCAGCAGCGTGGTGATCATCGGGTCTCCTCCCCTTCGGTCACACCGGCGTGGAGCTGCCAGAACGCGGCGAACTCCCCCTTCAGTGCGAGCAGTTCCGCAGGTGTGCCGTGCTCGACGATCTGCCCGTCGCGCAGCATCACGACGGTGTCGGCATCGGCGATCGTCTCCATCCGATGGGCGATGACCAGCGTCGTCCGCTCGCCCCGGGTCAGCGCGAGAGCCTCGCGTACCGTCGCCTCGGTCCGCGGGTCGGCGAAGGCGGTCGCCTCGTCGAGGACCAGCACGGGGGCGTCGGCGAGCAGCGCGCGGGCGATCGAGATCCGCTGCGCCTCGCCGCCGGACAGCCGGGCGTCCTCGCCGATCACCGAGTCGTAGCCGCGCGGCAGCTCCAGGATCCGGTCGTGGATGTTGGCCAGCCGGGCGGCGCGGACCACATCGTCGTGGTCGGCGTGCGGTACGGCCAGGGCGATGTTGTCGGCGACCGAGGCGCGCAGCAGCCGTACGTCCTGGAAGACGAACGACACCCTCCGGTACAGCTCTCGGCTGCCCACCTCGCGCAGGTCGACGCCGCCGAGCAGCACCGCGCCGTGGTCCGGGTCGAAGAACCGCGGAAGCAGCTGCACCAGCGTGGACTTGCCGCTGCCCGACGGCCCGACGACCGCGGTCACCGTGCCCGGTTCGAGTACGAGGTCGACGCCGCGCAGGACTTCGCGGTCGGCCTCGTAACCGAAGCGGACCTCGCGCAGCTCCACCCGGTTCCCCCGCGGCGCGACCGGTTGTGCGGGCTCGGGCAGCGCCTGCACGGCGAGTACGTCCCGGATCCGCCCGAGGGCGCGCCGCGCGGCCTGCAGATCGTCGAAGCCGTGCCCGAGCGCGGCAACCGGAGCCGTCAGTCCCAGGCCGAGCAGCAGGAAGGGCAGCAGATCGGCCGGCGCGAGCCCACCGCTGACCCGGTACGCGCCACCGATCAGCACCGCCAGGAGCACGAACGGCGGCGACAGCGCCACCTGCATCCCCGCGGCGACCCCGGACAGGCCGCGCACCATCGCGTAGAAGCTGCGCGTGAAGTCGTCCACGGCGGTACGGAACTCGCGGTGCGCGCGGTCGGCGCCGCCGAACGCCTTGACCACCGCGATGCCCTGCACGAATTCGACGACCGAGGCCGAGATCCGGCCCATCGCGGCGTCGAACTCCTTCTGCTCCCGCAGCCGGACCGGCGTCATCATCAGCGGCACCAGCGCCACAGCCAGCAGCACCGGGATCAGCGTGATCAGCGTCAGCCGCCAGTCCACGGTGACGAGGTAGACCAGCGAGACCAGCGGCACCACGAACGCCGACACCAGCTCCCCGGGCGTATGGGCGATGACCGGATGTACCGCGCTGACGTCCTCCCCGACCAGCTTCGCCAGCTCACCGCCGCGCCGCCGGGACAGCCAGCCGATCGGCACCCGCCCCAGGCTCGCGGCCAGCTGCCGGCGCAACGACAACTGCACATGGCCGTCGAGCAGGTGCCCGACGCCGGACGACGCGGCCGTGAACAGCAGCCGCACGAAGAGCCCGGCCGCGCCCGCGATGACGACGTCGCGGACGTGCCCGTGGTCGGCGGGGCCGGGCGCCAGCAGCGTACGGCCCAGCTCGACGACCGCGAGCAGCGGCACGAGACCGGCGACGGCGCCGATGACCTGCAGGATGACGACGGCGGCGAAGCCGCCCGCGTAGGGGCGCAACAGGCGTCTCACGCCCGGTTGGGCGGTTGTGGTGGTAGGCATGCGCCCACCTTCGCCGCCGGTGCGGACCGATGGATTGGAGAAATGTTTCCGTCAGCGGGCCCCGTAGCATGGCGGTCATGCCAGTTGCCGTGCGAGAGCGCGACGATGCCGCCGTCTGGGACCTCGTCCGCCCGGCCAGGCCCAGCCGCGTGCCCGGTGTCGTCCTGTCCGGGTTCCGCGACCGCGGCCCGGCACCGGTCGACCACCGGCTCGACCCGCATCCGGTGGTGACGCTGGCGCTGGCCTGCGGCGACGGTGCGCCGGTCATCTACGACGACGCCGGGCGGCGGCAGGCGGAAAGCCTGGTCACCGGGCTCGGATTCGGCTCCGGAGGCGCGGTGCGAATACGGGCCGCGAACGTCGAGTGGCTGCAGGTGCGCCTGTCCCCCGCGATCGCGCGAACGGTGTTGGGCGTGGGCCCGGCGGATCTGGAAGGCTCCGTGGTGTCCCTCGCCGACTTGTGGGGCCACCAGCGGACAGCACGCATCGCCGAACAGTTGGGCGTGGCCGCTTCCTGGGAGGAGCGCTTCGCCCTGGTCGAAGCGCTCCTGGCCCGTATGTCCGCCGAGCAGCCGACCATCGACCCGGAGCTTGCCTGGGCCTGGGACCGTATCGTCGCGGGCCACAACCACGTACGGGTCGGTGGGCTGGCCGCCGAACTCGGTTGGAGCCGCAAGCGGCTGTGGTCCCGTTTCCACGCGCAGATCGGGCTGCCGCCCAAGCGTGCGGTGCGACTCGTCCGCTTCGACCGCGCCGCCACCCTCCTGGCCATGGGCCAGGAGGCGGCCCGGGTCGCGGCCGACTGCGGTTACGCCGACCAATCCCATCTGCACCGGGACGTGCTGGCGTTCACAGGGGTGACGCCGGCGACCCTCGCCGGCGCCACCCTGGTACCGGCCGGCGACCTCGCGTGGGCGGACCACGTACCGCGCCTTTCTCAGCCCCCGGCCGGAGCCGGTTCGCGGTCATCGGCCTGCGCCGCCGGGGCGCATCGAGTGCTGAGGCCGTTGACGTTGCCCGTCGGTGATCGGGCGCCGGGGGCGAGGCTTTAGGATCGAGCCCATGACCAGTCCGCGCCACACCCGACCGCCTTGCCGGGCGTCCGCGGGGTGGCTGCTGGTCCTGGTGGTGCTGACAGGGCTGTTGGCCATGCACGGCCTCGGTCCGGTGCCCACTCTCGGTGGTGCTCACCACGGCGGCGCCTCGACGGGGCACGGCCAGGCCGGCGTCGCACACCAGCAAGAACGGAACGCTACGGCGCATGGTGCGGACGGCGGCTGCCATCAGCCGGCGTACGACCACGGCCACGGTGACGGGCACCTCGGCCACGCCGACGCGACATGTGCGGCGAGCGGTGTCAGCGGCAGCCCGCCGCCGGCCGACCTCACCGCGAACGAAAACGCGGACGTCACCCGCGGTACGCCGGTGACCGGCTCCGGCCCGGCGACCGCCACGCAGCGGGCACCGCCTTCGCTCGCGCAACTCCAACTCCTGCGTATATAGGCCGCGCCACACGGCGCCGGCCGCGGTCGGCGCTGCCCGGCCGAACCGATTCCTTTCAACACGCAGGAGCGACATCACCATGACCACACACCGTTTCACCGCGCGTACCGCAGCGGCGGCAGCCATGACAGCCGGCGCCGCGCTGGTCCTCGCAGCCTGTGGCGGCGGCAACGACCACCACAAGGGCTCTTCCTCGTCCCCGTCCGCGAAGGGCAAGCACAACGCCGCGGACGTGACCTTCGCGAAGGGGATGATCCCGCACCACAGGCAGGCCGTGGAGATGGCCGAACTGGCCGCCTCCCGCGCCTCCTCGCCGAAGGTGAAGAAGCTTTCGGCGGACATAGAGAAGGCACAGGGCCCCGAGATCAAGAAGATGTCCGGCTGGCTGAAGTCCTGGGGCGAGCAGGTTCCGCCCAAGGACTCCGGCATGGAGGGCATGGACCATCACGGGCAGCACCACATGCCCGGCATGATGAGCTCCAAGGACATGGACAAGCTGAAGAAGCTGTCCGGCAAGGAGTTCGACACCGCCTTCCTCAACATGATGGTCGCCCACCACAAGGGCGCCGTCTCCATGGCCGGGACCGAGCGGCAGAAGGGCGCCTACAAGCCCGCGAAGGACATGGCGAAGGACATCGCCGACTCCCAGACCGCGGAGATCACCCAGATGAACACGCTGCTCGGCAAGCGGTAGCCGGGGGCTGCCTCGGGGCCGCGTCGACCGATGCGGCCCCGAGGGGCTGCGCTCGCAGCGGGTGGGGACGGGACCCGCGCCCCGTCAGGGGCGCGGGGAACTGCTCCCCCAGCCTTCGGCCGGGAGGTGCCCCCACAAGCCACGACGCGACCTGCAGCCCGCAAACGACAGGCAGGGGCACCCCGTTACCGGAAGTCAGGTCCGGGCCGCCGAACTGGGTGCCCGGCGCTGCCGCGGAGGACGCACCTGGCGGGGCACCGGCTCCCCGGCGGCGGCCTCCGGTACGTCGATCGCGTGGCCGCGCAGCGGCTGCGAGGTGCGCCACCCGCCGCAGCCCAGCTGGAAGTACAGGTCCCAGGTGCCGGGCGCCAGCGGACCACTGTGGTCGGCCGTCGCGGGGTCGATCGTGAACTCCGCCTCGAAGCGCAGCGTACGGACATCCTCCTGACGGCGGCCGGCGCCCCGCAGCCGCGCGGCCAGACGTGCCGCACGCCTCGTGACCGTCTCCGCCAACCGCTCCGCCATCCGCTCCGGCACCACCCTCGACACCGCCTTCGACGCCCTCCGCGCCGCCTTCCGGCATCCGGACCGGAGCCGGCCCACCGGCCCTCCTGACCCTCCCGGCCCGGAACCGCTGCCCACCGCGACCGGAACCTCCGCCACCCGCCAGGTGGCCGGCACGTTCAGCACGGTGCCGCCCTCCCGGTGCCGGAGCTGGCCGCGGACGTTGCTGCGCCGTACGGCCTTGGCGAAGTCGGCCCGCGCGGCGGCCCGTTCCACCGCGGCGACGCGTGGCGGCAGCCGCAGCAGCAGACGGTCACCGTCGCGGGAGAAGACCAGCGGAACAGCGCCCCGCCCCCTCCCCCGGCCGCCTCCGCGCCGTACCAGGGAGGTCGAGCAGCGGACCGTGAGCTGTCCCTCCCGCCACGACGCCGATTCCACCCGGGGCCGGTACACGATCCCGGCCTCGAAACGTGCCTGCTCCTCCAGCAGCGCGCGGTCGCCGTGCCGGGCGAGGGCGGCGACGATCCGCAGCCGGGTGGGCAGGGCGGTGTCCGTCTCCGGGGGCAGTTCGTCGGCCAGCGCGCCGACGGCGTCGATCCACTCGGCCCTGCGCTGCTCGGGCTGGTCCAGCAGCCGCTTACCGGCGATACGGTCGAGCGCCTTCTTGCCGTACCACCGGGCCACCAGCCGGTTCCGGTGCCGGCCCGGCGGCACCCGGGTGTCGGGCGCGTCGAGTACGGCGAGGACCCGGCGGATGCTCTCGACGTAGGGGTGCGGATCGATGGTCCGGTAGCTGACGTTGTGCTTGCCGTCGTTGTGCCGCACCCAGTGGTAGCAGGTGTAGTCGTGCACCGTGGCCACCCGGTCGGTCAGGAGGAAGGCCCGCAGGGTGAACATATGGTCCTCCAGCCGCACTCTGCCCTCCGGGAAGCGCAGCCGGTGCTCGCGCAGGAAGGCGCGGCGGAAGAGCTTGTGCACCGTCATCGAGGTCAGCAGCGTGGTGTCGGTGCGCAGGTCGCAGGAGGTCATCGGCTTCTCGAACA
The DNA here is from genome assembly GCF_050936705.1 of Streptomyces sp. CA-250714. Taxonomy (NCBI): domain Bacteria; kingdom Bacillati; phylum Actinomycetota; class Actinomycetes; order Kitasatosporales; family Streptomycetaceae; genus Streptomyces; species Streptomyces sp. CA-250714. The sequence goes on from NZ_JBNJMI010000001.1 coordinate 2,503,767, forward strand.
GGGCACGCGGCGCCTGCCGTCCGTGCCCGGCCATCCGGCCGATGACGATGTCGGCGCCGGTCTCCCGCGCCCGCGCGTACAACCGCTCAAGGGCCTCGGGCGCGAGCCGGTCGTCATCGTCCACGTAGTGCACGAACTCGCCTCTGGCCAGGTCCGTTCCGATGTTGCGGGGGCGACCGGGCCAGCCGGAGTGCTCGGCCCGCACCACCCGCGCCGTCGCCTGCGCGCCCTGCTCGGCTATCTCGGCCTCCAGCAGTGCGACGGTGTCGTCGCTGGATTCGTCGTCCACGTAGATGATCTCGAACTCGGAGCGGGGCATGGTCTGCGCGAGGAAGGAGCGCAAGCCGGTCAGGACGGTCTCCCCGGTGTTGTACGTGGGGACGACGATGCTGACCTTGACGGGCTCCTGGCGGGCTGGGGTGCTGGGTACTGCGGTGTGCACTGCGGCCTTTCGTCTGGGGTTCCCCTGGTCTGCTGAGCCTCTGGACGGCGTCCTCCCGGCCGGGTGCCCTGGGCCCGGGCGGATCAATCACCGCGAAAACCGCGTTCGCTGCCCGCGATCAGCTGCCGCGTTCAGTGGGGATCCAGCGGGATCTCGCACCACACCCGTTTGCCGTTGCCGCGCGGTTCGACTCCCCAGTCGGTGGCGAGCTCCTCGATGAGCATCAGGCCGCGACCCGAGGTGGACTGCTCGGTGGCGGCCCGGCGTTGGGGGGAGGTCGGGGAGGTGTCGGTGACGGCGATACGGACCGCGCGGCCGCCGTTGCGGACCGGCCGGGCGGTCAGGGTGGCGTCGCCTTCGGTGTGCAGCAGTGCGTTGGTGGCCATCTCGCTGGCGAGCAGCTCTGCTGTGTCGGCGAGGGACCCCAGGGACCAGCGGTGCAGTGCCGTACGCAGGGCGTGCCGGGCCTCGTGCAGGGATCTCGGGTCGCCGGGGGAGATGGTGACGGCCATCTGCGGTGCCGCGGCCCGTCTGCCGGACGCGCGGCGCAGCAGCAGGAGGGCGACATCGTCCTCCTCCCCCGTGAAGCTGCCCATGGTGCGCAGCAGATGGTCGGCGAGGTCGTCGGGGCGTACGGGGCCGGCCCGTACCGTGGCCAGGAGCTTCTCCCGGCCCTCGTCGATGTCCTGGGTACGGGACTCGATGAGGCCGTCGGTGAACAGCAGCAGCGTGGAGCCGGGCTCCACCACCGTCTCGGCCATCGTGTACAGCGGCTGGGCCGCCGGCGCCGCCAGTCCGAGGGGCAGCCCGACCGGGGAGTCGACCCATACGCAGCTGCCGTCCGATCGGCGCAGCACGGGTTCCATATGGCCGGCGCGGACGCTCACCGCGACCCCGGTGCGGGGGTCGAACAGGACGAGCAGGCAGGTGGCGAACCGGTCGGTGTCCAGTTCGGCGAGGAAGGCCGAGGCGCGGGCCATGACGGTGAGCGGCGGATGCCCCTCGGCGGCGTATGCGCGCAGCGCGATCCGCAGCTGCCCCATCACGGCGGCGGCGGTCACGTCGTGTCCCTGTACGTCGCCGACGACCGCGGCGATCCGGCCGTCCGGCAGCGTGACGGCGTCGTACCAGTCGCCGCCGATCCCGCCCCGCGCCCGGGCCGGGCGGTAACGGGTCGCCATGGCCAGCCCTGGTACGTGCGGGATGTGCCCGGGGAGCATCGCCGTCTGGAGCCCGGCGGCGAGCTCGTGCTCCTGGTCGAAGAGGAGGGCACGCTGGAGCGACTGGGCGATGGTGTTGCTGAGCGCGGTCAGTACGGTGCGCTCGTCGTGGGTGAAGCGGGTCTTGCCCTCGTAGGTGAGCCCCACGGCGCCGATGGGGGTGTCGTGCGCGATCAGCGGAAGGTAGACGGCGGCGGTGGCTTCGGGCACCAGGTGCAGATATCTGCGCAGTCCCGGGTAGCGCTCGGCGAACTGCTCGCGGCCCGTCACAAAGACCGGCTCCCGGGTGCGGATGGCCTCGGTGAGCGGCAGCGGGGCACCGATGCGGGCCAGGTGGAAGTCGCGGAGGATGTCGTCGGGTACGCCGTTGGCGCCCACGAGCCCCAGCCGCCCGCCGTCGGCCAGCCCCAGGATGATGCTGGCCGCGCCGAGCCGCTGCATCAGCCGGGTGGTGGTGAGCGCCTCGGCGACGTCGTCGACGGTGACGGTGGGGGCGAGGGCGTCGTTGACGTGGCCCACCAGGTCGGCCTGCCGGCGGCGGTCGCTCTTGGCCTGCCGCAGCTCGCGCGTCTGGTCGATCGCCTGGAGTTCCTGGCCGGCGTCCCGGATGATCCCGATGACCTCCGCCGGGGCGCCCTTCTCGTCGCAGATGACGGTGGCCTGGGAGTGCGTCCAGCGCAGCGAACCGTCGGGGTGGCGTACCCGGAAGTAGAGGCTGTAGCCCGTCCGCTCCTTCAGCGCGTGGCCGACCTGCGCCTGGATCTCGGGCAGTTCCTGGGGCAGCATGCGTTCGGCGATGGTCGCCGGGCGGTTGTCGTACTCCCCCGGCTTGAACCCCAGGACGGCCAGCCCGGCGTCGTCGTACCGCATCTCTCCGGTGCGCAGGTCCCAGCAGAAGCTGCCCATGCCGTTGACGGCCAGCGCGACATGGGCGGCAACCGGTGGGTCGCCGCGCTGCGTGGGCCTCGTGCTCGGTTCGCGGAAGCGGTGCATCGCTGTCTCCCGATCGCGTGGCCCCGGGTGGTGCGTCCCCGCTCGGCGACAGCCAGGGGCGGCGCGCCTGGCGGGGCCACCTCCCCATCATGCGGGCAGCCGACCGGCACCGCCCGTCGAACGGCACGGCGGTGGCCCGGACGCGTGAGGCCCACCGGGCGGGAGGGGATGCGGTACGCCCGGCCATCGAGCGGCCGAGCCGCCGGCGCGCCGCGCGGTGCTCGTCCGCGTTCCTGCGAGGCGGCCGGTCGGCACGTCGCGCTCCGCTCCTTGGGAGGCGGCCGGGTCAGCGCGCCGCGCTCCGGGCCGGACCCCGTACTGCCGTGGCGGCGAGCGCCGGGGTCCGGCTCCCGGTGCGGTGGCGGCCCGGGGTCAGGGCTTGCCGCGGGCCTGGCTGGCGGCCTTCTCGGCGGCGGCCGACTCGGAGTCGTGCGGGCCGGTCGACAGTTTGCCGCCGGAGCTCTCGATGTGGGCGCGTACGAACCACTGGAACAGCTCCAGCTTCCGCAGGTGCTCGATGAGCAGGTCCTGGGTGACCAGGTCCGAGCTGTCGGTGGCCTCGACCGCCTTGCGATGGTCCTCGATCACACCGGTGTAGACGACGTCCAGGGCACCGAGGTGTTCGATGGCCTCGGCCCGCCCGAGCGTGTAGTCGTGCCAGGTCCGCTCGGCGACCAGCACGCCCGGGGTGCCCCAGGGTGAGCCACCGAGCGTGGAGATGCGCTCGGCCGTGTTGTCGATCATCTCGCGGACGGCCTCGACCTGCGGGTCGAGCATCTCGTGTACGGCGATGAAGTGCGGCCCGATCACGTTCCAGTGCACGTGCTTGAGCGTCAGGGCCAGGTCGTTGAGGGCGTGCAGCCGCATCCGCAGAAGCTGGATGACGCTGCCGCCGTCGGCCGTGGACATTCCCGGGACGGTGTAGCTCGGCTGCGAGCCGTTGGTGTGAGCTGCCACGGTGCGCTCCAATCTCGGAAGGTGCAAGAGGGTGCAAGAAGGCGGAAGCAGAACTGGGAAACCGGCAGCGGCATCGGCCGGCCGGTTCGGTCAGTCCTGCGGCGAGTGCCGCTGCTGCGCGGCCGCGTACGCGTACTGGAGGAAGTCCGAGCCCGCGACGGCCGACAGACCGGTCAGACAGGTCCGTGCGGTGGCCGGAGAGGCCGCGTGCAGGACGAGCAGCGCGGAGGCCGCCCAGGGGGAAAGGCAGAACGGGCAGGTCAACAGCTCGCCCACGGCCCGCCGGAGCCCCTTCCCACGGGGCTCCTCCGCCATTTCGGCGGGCGCCTCGGTGCCCCGGTGGCGGGCGAAGGGTGCCCGCAGCGGGCTGGTGACGGCGTCCTTCGCCACCATCCTGGCCAGCTTGTGGGTGGCGAGCGTCAGCAGCACCAGCTCCCGGGTGCCCAGACTCTCGGGGGCCCGGCGCCCGGTCCGGCGGGCCAGGAGGGCGGCGCCGGCCACGCCCGTGCCGAACGAGGAGAGCACGGCTGCGTAACCGCCCAGCGGTAGCTCGGTGTCGGGGGCGTAGTCGTGCTCGTGTGCCCGTACGGCCGCGCGGGCTGTGTGGTGCATGCCGGGCATGCCGTCACCTCCCATACGTGGGCGTGCGCCTCCCATGTCGGATCAGCACGGCATGGGAGGCGAGCAGGTGGCGAGCGGTCAGCGGCGGCCGAGCGCGCGCTGGAGCTCGTCCTTGGTCATATGGGAGCGGCCCTTGACCCCGCGCTGCCTGGCCTCGTTGTAGAGCTGGTCGCGGGTGGGTCCTGCGGGCCCTGTGCGGTTGCCGGAGCGCTGGCCGCCGCGCTTGGGCGCCGGCTTGTCCTGCACGGAGGTCCGGCTGGCGGTCCTGGCCTCGCCCTTCTGGGCACGCTCCTTGTTCACCGTGCGGGCTGCGATCTCCTTGGCCCGGCCGGTGGAGGCGCCCTGCCGCTTGGCGCCCTCCTTGATGTGCTCGTACTGGCGCTCACGCTTGCGGTTCGACCCTGCGGGCATGGTTCCTCCGTACTGTGCGGTGCTCTGTGGTACGTACGACCGGGTGTCCGATATTCGACTATTGACACTTTCGGCCGGTTTCCATCCTCCGCCTCAGCGGTCCGTACGGCGACCGCACCGGCGCTCTTCGACTCCCGGGTTCCACACACGGAAGGCGCCACACCTGCCCGACCCGGCGCACGTCACCGGTGCTCCATCAGCAGCACCAGCGAGGTTCCCTGCTCCAACGCCTCGCACAGGTGCGGCACATCGCCCGGATAACTGATGCAGTCGCCCGGCGCCAGCTCCACCGGGTCGTCCGCCACCCCGATCCGTACCCGCCCCGAGGCCACGACGGCGTGCTCGTACGTGCCCGGCGAGTGCGGCTCGGATGCGCGCGGCGCCCCGGGCTCGACGTGCACCGTGTACAGATCCCGGCGCGCCCCCGGCGGGCAGGCCGACAGCAGGGTGGCGACATAGTGCGCCTGCTCGGAGGGGACGGCGATGCCCTCCCCCTTGCGCAGCACCCGGGAGCGCGCGCGTGGCGGGTCGACGAGCCTGCTGAACGGCACATCCAGCGCGACGCCGAGCGCCCACAGGGTCTCCACGCTCGGATTGCCGGTGCCGGCCTCCAGCTGCGAGAGCGTCGACTTGGCGATTCCGGCGCGCTTGGCGAGCTCCGTGAGGGAGAGCCCGGCGCTGGTGCGCTCCGAGCGGAGCGCGGCGGCGATCCGGGCGAGGGGCGGCCGGGCGGGGGCTGCTGCCGCTTCGCCTGACGACTGTTCGCTGCGTCGGTCCACCTGTTCTCCTTGACGAACGGCCATGGCAGTGTTCAGCATATCGCCCATGCGTTCGCCAGAGAGAACACCTGTGCCTCTCCCCGGGCGTCTTCCGCTGCGGGAGATCGCCGTGCTCGCGGTCGCCATCGGCGTCGTCGGAATCTCCTTCGGAGCCGTCGCAGTCTCCCGGGGCGAGCCGGCCTGGGTGCCGCTCGTGCTGTCGCTGACCGTCTTCGCCGCCGGGGCCCAGTTCGCCTCCCTCGACTTGGCGCTCGGCGGAGCCGGTACCGCTGCCGCCGTGACGGCCGGACTGGTGCTCAACGCCCGGCTCGCGCTCTTCGGCTTCGCGCTGCCCGGGGTGCACGGCCGGCGCCGGGGCGGCCTGCTGTGGAGCAGCCAACTGCTGGTCGACCAGTCGGCAGCGCTCGCACTGGCGGAACCCGATCCGAGGCGCCGCCGCGCCGTCTTCCTCGCCTGCGGCGGCGCGCTCTACCTCGCCTGGAACCTCGGTACGCTCCTCGGCGTCCTCGCGGGCCGCGTCCTGAGCGACCCGGACGCACTCGGACTGGACGCGGCCGAGCCGATGGTGCTGCTGGCCCTGGTGCTGCCCGCGCTGCGCAGCGGCGGGCGGCGTGCAGCCGACGAGGACGCGGAGCCCCACGCCCACCGGCGCTCCGCCACGCGGCGGGCCGCGCTGACCGGCGCCGCACTGGCGCTCGCGGCGACCCCGTTCCTGCCGCCGGGCACTCCGGTGCTGCTGGCCCTGCTGGGCCTGCTCGCCCGCGCCACCCGGCGCGGGCCGCCCGAGGGGGACCTCCGCACCGAAGGAGGCCCGGCATGACGCTCATGGCCGTCGCCCTGCTGGCAGCCGGCACCTATGGGCTGCGACTGTGCGGCCCCGTGCTACGCGCCCGTACGGAGATATCGGCGCGGACGGAGCAGCTGCTCGCGGACGCCGCGACCGTGCTGCTCTGCGCACTGGTCGCCACCTCGGCGCTCATGGAGGGGCAGGGCCCGGCGGGCTGGGCACGCCCTGCGGGGGTCCTCGCCGGCGCCGCCCTGGCCTGGTGCCGGGCGCCCTTCCTGGTGACCGTACTGGGGGCGGCCGCGGTCACCGCGGGACTGCGGTGGGCGGGGGTGACATGACACGGGCTGACGGAGGCTCAGTCCGCGGCCCGCATCTCGAACCAGGTGGTCTTGCCGCGGGGCAGCAGGTCCACGCCCCAGCGCTCGGCGAGGGTGTCCACCAGGAAGAGCCCCCGGCCGCTGGTGTCCAGCTCACCGACCGGCAGCAGGCAGGGCAGTCCGCGTGACGGGTCGCGGACCTCGACGCGGATCCAGCCCGAACGGCGCAGCATCCGGATGCCGATGGTGTGCGCGCCGGTGTGCCGCACGGCGTTGCCCACCAGTTCGGAGACCAGCAGCACGGTGTACTCGGTGCGCTGCGCGGAAAGGACCCAGCGCTGCTGGAGGACGGCTTCGGCGAGCCGGCGGGCCAGACGCGCGGATTCCGGACGGTTCGGCAGCGGCACCTCCCGTACGGTCGGATCGCCCACCCTGTCGAGAACGGTGCTCACCGGCTCGGCGCACCACGCCTCTGCTGGGTCTTCCGGAACCCGTTCGGTCACGCTCGCCACATCTCCCTGACCCGCCATGGCCACCATCATGGCGGCAGGTGAGAGCCCCTGGGGGCGGTTCGCGGGTTTCCAAAAAGCCGGAACCGCCCCGTCCATGACCCCCGTACGCCGCCCCGCGCCACCGCGGCTCCGCACAGATGCGCTCTGACCTGGCATGACACCGGGTATGCAAGTGATCACAAGGCGCCACAACTGGACCACGAATGGGGGTGGCCCGAAGGCCAGGCGTTCCCCCACACGGTGGGCACGCGGCCCCTCCGCGCCACCCCCGGCCACCCCCCGCCGGTGCCCATCGGTACTCGCCGCCGGGCTTGCGCGCCGTGGCGGCCCATCCCACCCACCCGTTACCGCACCATCACGGAGAAGCCCCCTAGCGGAAGCGCGCCTTCCCCGGGCCCTCCTCCACAAAGCTCCGCATGCCGATCTCCCGGTCCTCCGTTGCGAACAGGCCCGCGAACCAGTTCCGTTCGATCGCCAGGCCGGTTTCGATGTCCGTCTCCAGACCGAAGTCGACCGACTCCTTGGCGGCGCGCAGCGCGAGCGCGGGGCCGCGCGCCAGCTGTGCGGCCCAGGCGTGCGCCTGCGTGTAGACCTCGGCGTCCGGCACCACATGGTCGACCAGGCCGATACGGGCGGCCTCGTCGGCGGCCACGGTCCGCCCGGTGAAGATGAGGTCCTTCGCCTTGGCCGGGCCGACGAGCCGGGACAGCCGCTGGGTGCCGCCGGCGCCGGGGATCAGCCCCAGCAGGATCTCCGGCTGGCCCAACTTGGCGCTCTCGCCCGCGAACCGGACGTCCGCGCACAGCGCCAGCTCGCAGCCGCCACCGAGCGCATAGCCGGTGACGGCAGCGGCGACGGGCTTGGGGATGCGCGCGACGGCGGTGAACGCCTCCTGGAGTCCGCGGGAGCGCACGACCATCGCGGCGTGGTCCATCTCGCGCATCTCTTTGATGTCCGCGCCGGCGGCGAAGACCTTCTCGCCGCCGTAGAGCACCACGGCGCGTACGTCCTCGCGGCGTGCCGCCTCCTCGGCGAGTTCGCGCAGCAGGTCCTGGGTGGCGATGTCGAGGGCGTTCATCTTCGGCCGGTCGAGCCGGATGGTGCCGACGCCGTCGGCGACCTCGAGGCGCGCGGTGGCGCCGCTGGGTTCGTTAACCGTCATGCCGGAAGGTTAACGGCCGTTACACGACGCGGCCCCGGTGCCGTTCCTCACAGCACCGGGGCAATGTACGGCTCTGGATCCGTACGGCAGGGTTTCCGGCCTACTGCTGCGCCGTCCACTTCTGCCAGGACATGTTCCAGCCGTTGAGGCCGTTGTCCGGCTTGATGGTCTCGTCCTGGGAGTTCTTGACCTCGACCACGTCACCGACCAGCGAGTTCTGGAAGAACCAGGCTCCAGGTGAGCCGTTGGCGCCGCCGCCGCGCATGTCGAACAGGCCCACACAGCCGTGGCTGCCGTTGACCTTGCCGAACTGGTACTTGGGCAGCCAGTAGTTGCCGTGGATGAAGGTGCCCGAGGTGCTCAGCCGCATCGCGTGCGGCACATCCTTGATGTCGTACTCGCCGCCGAAGCCGACGGTTTCCCCGTTCATCCGGGTGACCTCGTGCTTCTCGCTGATGACCATCTTGCCGTTGTAGGTGGGGTTGGCCGGGCGGCCGGAGGTGATCGGGATGGTCTTGATCTTCTTGCCGTCCCGGGTCACGGTCATCGTCTTCTTCTTCGCGTCCACGACGCTGACCTGCTGCCTGTCGACGGTGAACTTCACCGTCTTGCGCTGCGTCCCGTAGACCCCGTCGGAGCCCTCGACACCGCTGAGGTTCAGATCGACGGCGACCTTGGTCCCGGACTTCCAGTACTTCTCGGGACGGAAGTCGAGGCGCTGGTTGCCGAACCAGTGGCCCGCCACCTCGACCTCGGGATCGGCCTTCACGGATATCGCCTTCTCGACGGCTTCGCGGTTGGCGACCGGCCGGTTGAAGTTGACCGAGAACGGCATACCGGCGCCGACCTTGTCGCCGTTCTCCGGGGTGAAGTAGCCGACGAAGGTGTTCTGCGGCACGAACGTGGTGAATGTGGCGTGCTTGGCGGAGGCGCGGCCCTTGGAGTCCTTGGCGACGGCGTCCACCGTGTACTTCGTACCGGCCGACAGATGGGTGGCGGGCCGCCAGACCGTGCCGCCCTTCGCGAGGGCGCCCTTGATCTTCTTGCCCTTGCTGTCCTGGACGGTCACCTTGGTCAACTTGCCCTCGGCGGCCGCGATCTTGAGCGCGCCGGAGGTCCGTACCCCGTCGGCTCCGTCCTTGGGCGCGACGGACACCACGGCTTCCGACGGGCCCTTGGCCGGCTTGTCGGCGTCGTCCTGGGCGTTCGCACGGGCTCCGGAGCCGCCGCCACCGCCGCAGGTGGTCAGTGTGAGCAGCAGTACGACCAGCAGCACGACGAGGCCGACGGCTGAGCCGCCTATGACCTGGGCGCGGCTGTCCCCCCGGATCGTCTCCCACTTGAGCTTGTCCCTGGCCACGGTCTTCAGATCCAAGACGGCCCCATCCTTCGTCCTCACACGGCTTCGCGCACCCGTGTGCGCCCCCGAAAACACGACGCCGCGCCACCCGGTCATATGGCCTCCCCGGCCCGGGGCAGGGGCACATGAACGGCGACGCGCGTCCGCCTTGTTAGATAACCACACCGCGATGACACCGGACGGCACCTGAGGGTCACCGTTCGGTCGCGGTTTTGGGGAGGACGGAAGGAGGCCGCCGCTTTCGACGCGGAGGTCGGGTATGTCGCCGCGCCCGCGGCTCACCTCACGGCCGGATCCGCCGTCCGGAGCTCACTTCAGGGCCGAGCCCGCGACCCACTTGTCCCAGGGCATGTTCCAGCCGCCGAGCCCGTTGTCCGGCGTGACGGTCCGGTCGTGCGAGCCGCGTACGGTCACCAGGTCACCGACGAGCGACCGGCGGAAGAACCGCCCGGCGGGTGACTTGTCGTCGCCGCCGCGCTTGTCCTCCAGGCCGATGCAGCCGTGGCTGGTGTTCTTCTCGCCGAACGTGCGCCTGGGTGCCCAGTAGTTGCCGTGCAGGAAGGTGCCGCTGCGGGTCAGCCGCATCGCGTGGGGCACGTCCTTGATGTCGTACTCTCCGCCGAAGCCCACGGTGTCCCCGTTCATCCGGGTCTGCTGGAACTTCTCGCTGATCACCATGAGGCCGTTGTAGGTGGGGTTCTTCTTCGTCCCCGCCGTGATCCCGAACCGGTCGACGGTGCGCCCGGCGCGCTGGACGGTCAGGGTGCGGCGGCCCACGTCGACGACGCTGCGCTGGTCGCGGCCGATGGTGTACCGCACCTGCTTCCGCTGGGTGCCGTAGACGCCGGGTGCCCCGCGGACATCGCGCAGCCGCAGATCGAGGGTGACCTCGGTGCCGGGCTGCCAGAACGTACGCGGCCTGAAGTCGAGCCTGTTGCGGCCGAACCAGTGCGCGGCGACGGGGACGCGGGGGCGGGAGGTGACGCTGATGGCGCGTTCCACGGCTGCCCGGTCGGCGATGGGGTGGCTGAACTCGAGGGAGACGATCGTCGCGGTGCCCACTGTCTGCCGGTCCTCGGGCCGGAAGTAGCCCACGAAACGGTGGGGTGGGACGCGGGTGGAGAAGGTGGCGTGCCGCATCACCCGGTCCCCCTCGCCGTCGGTCGCCACCACGTCCAGCACGTAGGTGCTCGCGAGTTCCAGCACCGTGCGCCTGCCCTGCCCGTTGCCGCCGCGCCCGGAGGCGTTCTCCAGGGAGGCGGGCAGCGGGTGCCAGCTGCGCCGGTCGGCGGAGAACCGGCCTGCGATGGCCCGCCCCGCGTCCTTCCCCTTGCGCTGCATACGGACGCTGCGCAGCTTCCCCTCCGGTACGGAGACCTCCACCCGGGCGTCGGTGGGGACGCTGCGGGCACCGTCGTGTGGTGTCACGCGGATGGCGTCGCCGGGCGGCTTGTTGTCCGCCATGACGCCGCAGCCGGCAGGCGTGGCGCACAGCAGCGCGAGCCCCACCGCGACTGTCAGGGCGCGCAGCGTCCGCTGCGCGCCCCGCGCGCAGTGGCGCGGTACTCGCCCTTCTCGTGCCGTCGTGCGCCGTGCGCCCCGTCCCATACCGTCCCCGCTCCTGTGCGTCCCTGCTGTCCTGTGCGTTTCCACTGCTGTGCTCGCCTGGACGAACGGACCAACGAAGCGCGTGCGGCAGGGACACCGCGATCACACGAGTGAGCGAGGTTTCCCCTCCGGGAAGGATCGAAGGAGAAAGCCGCGGCGGCGCCGACCCGACGCCGGGTCACCGCCGTGCAGCCCGCTCCGATGCCGCAGAGCCGCGGGAGGCCGCCACGTGTCGTACGCAATCGAACCGGCGGTCCCTGCAGCAGTCGGCGGCGGCCCGGGGCAGGTGTGGCCGGGCAGTCCGCAGCCGCTCGGCAGCCGTTACCACCGGGGTCCGGGCGGGGTCGCCGGGACCAACTTCGCGCTGTGGGCGGGTGGTGCGGAGGGGGTGGAGGTGTGTCTGTTCGACGACGACGGCACCGAGACCCGGTTCCGGCTCGCCGAGCTCACACACGGCATCTGGCACGGCTTCCTGCCGGGCGTGCTGCCGGGCCGGCGCTATGGCTACCGGGTGCACGGCCGGTGGGACCCGTGGACGGGTGCGCGCTGGAATCCGGCCAAGCTGCTGCTCGACCCGTACACGCGCGCGGTGGACGGGGACTTCGCACCGCCCGGCGCCACCCGGGGCACGCCCACCGCGCTGCCCGCCGAGGTGTACGGGCATGTGCGGGACTGGCCGCAGCAGCAGGTCTCCGACACGGTGCGCGACGAGCGCGACTCGGCGCCCTTCGTGCCCAAGGGCGTCGTCGTCGAGGAGCAGTGCGCCTTCACCGGGAACGGGCACGGGCCTGATGCGCACCAGCACGACAGACCGCACACCCAGTGGGCCGACTCGGTCATCTACGAGCTGCACGTACGCGGCTTCACCATGCGGCACCCCGGCGTTCCCGCTGAACTGCGCGGCACCTACGCCGGTCTGGGCCACCCGGCCGCGCTGGAGCATCTGACCCGGCTGGGTGTGACGGCGGTGGAGCTGCTGCCGGTGCACCAGTTCGCCCATGAGGACCATCTGCTGCGCCGCGGACTGCGCAACTACTGGGGCTACAACTCCCTCGGCTACTTCGCGCCGCACGCCGCCTACTCGTCCTCCGGCACACGGGGGCAGCAGGTGACGGAGTTCAAGGAGATGGTCCGGGCGCTGCACGCTGCCGGAATCGAGGTACTGCTGGACGTCGTCTACAACCACACGGCCGAGGGTGACGAGCGCGGCCCCACCTATGCGCTGCGAGGGATCGACAACCCGGGTTACTACCGGCTGCCGCCGCACGACAGACGCCGCTACACCGACTACACGGGATGCGGCAACACGCTGCATGTCGTCCAGCCGCAGGTGCTGCGTCTGATCACCGACTCGCTGCGCTACTGGGTGCAGGAGATGGGGGTGGACGGCTTCCGGTTCGACCTCGCCTCCGCGCTGGCCCGCGCCATGCACGACGTCGACATGCTCTCCCCGTTCCTGGCCGTCATCGCGCAGGACCCGGTGCTGCGCGGCGTCAAGCTGATCGCCGAGCCGTGGGATGTGGGCAGCGGCGGCTACCAGGTGGGGGCCTTCCCTCCGCTGTGGACGGAGTGGAACGACCGCTACCGCGACACCGTGCGTGACTTCTGGCGCGGTGCGCTGCCGGACGTACGGGACCTGGGGTACCGGCTGTCGGGCTCCAGCGATCTGTACGCGTGGGGCGGGCGGCGCCCGTACGCGTCGGTCAACTTCGTGACAGCGCACGACGGTTTCACCCTGCGCGACCTGGTCACCTACGAGCACAAGCGGAACGAGGCCAACGGGGAGGGCAACCGGGACGGCGCGGCCGACAACCGGTCGTGGAACTGCGGCACCGAGGGCGAGACGGACGATCCCGCCGTTCAGGAGCTGCGCGTACGCCAGTTGCGGAACCTGCTGACCACACTGCTGCTGTCCACCGGCGTGCCGATGCTGGTGGCGGGGGACGAGATGGGGCGCACCCAGGGCGGCAACAACAACGCCTACTGCCAGGACTCGCCCGTCAGTTGGGTCGACTGGTCGCTGCTGGAGGAGCCGCGCTGGCGCGGACTGCTGGAGCTGGCAGCGCGCCTGGTGCGGCTGCGCCGCGCACACCCGGTGCTGCGGCGCCGGGCCTTCTTCTCGGGGCGGCCCCAGGGCGCCGAAGGGCTGCGCGATCTGGCGTGGTTCACCCCGCGCGGGGAGGAGATGGCGGAGGCCGACTGGTACGCGCCGAGTGCCACGGTGGGGATGTTCCTGTCGGGGCGGGACATCGCCCAGCGCGATCCGGTGGGGGAACCGGTGCTGGACGACAGCTTTCTGTGCGTGCTGCACGCCGGTGCCGAGGAGATCGCCTTCCGGCTGCCGGACGCGGCTTGGGGGGCGGCGTACGCGGGGGTGGTGGACACCGCGCGGGAGCGCCCCGCGGAGGGCTGGTATCCGGCGGGGTGCGAGGTGGCCGTGGGGGCGCGCTCGGTGCTGGTGCTGCGGGTCGTCGAGCGGCCGTCCGGCTGATCACCGGTTCGGCGGAAAACGGTTCGCCACCGGGCACCACCGGTCCCACACTCGTTGGACGTGACCCCTCCCGGCGCCTCAGCGGCTTCCCTGCGTTCCCGCGACTTCACTCTCTTCTTCACCGGCCGGGCCGTCGCGAAGCTGGGCGACGCGATGCTGCCCATCGCACTGTCGGCCGGGCTGATCCAGCACGGTCACGGGCCCGGCGCGATCGGCGCCGCACTCGCCTCGCTGACGGTGTTCCTGGCGGGCTTCGTCATCTTCGGCGGTGTCTTCTGCGACCGGTTCGACACCCGGAGGCTGATGATCGGCTCCGATCTGGTGCGCGTGGTCACCCAGATGGGAATGGCCGCGCTGTTCCTGAGCGGGCATGTGGTGCTGTGGCAGGTGTGCGCGATAGGCGCCGTGAACGGTGTCTGCGCGGGCCTGTTCCAGCCGGGGGTGGCCAGCACCGTCCCCCGGGTGGCCGCCGATGTGCAGGGCGCCAACGGGCTGATCCGTACCGCCGAGTCACTGGCGATGCTGCTGGGTCCCGCGCTGGCCGGTGCGCTGGTGGGCGCTTTCTCGCCGGGCGGGGTGTTCGCCGCACACGCCGGTACGTATCTGCTCAGCGCGCTCTGTCTGGCGCTGCTGCGGCTGCCCCCGGCGGCTGGGCGCCGGCCGGCCGGACGCACCGGCTACCGCGCCGATCTGGTCGAGGGGTGGCGGGAGTTCCGGGCGCGCACCTGGATGTGGAGCGTCATCCTCATCTGGATGGTCTACATGGTCACGGTCTCGGGCCCGCTGGTGCCGCTGACCGCCTCCGAGATCATCCCGGCCGAAGGACCCGGTGTGTACGGCCTGGTGAACTCGGCGCTGGGCGGCGGCACCGCGCTGGGCGGGCTGCTGGCGCTGCGTTTCAGACCGGTGCGGCAACTGCGCGCCGGTTCGATCGCGCTGGTCGGCTGCTGCCTCTACCCCGCCGCCGTCGGGCTGGGCCTGCCGCCCGCCGCCATGATGGCGGCTGCCGCGGTCTGGGGCGTGGGTGGTGGCATCTGGAGCGTGATGTGGGCGACCAGTGTGCAGACGCAGGTGCCGGGCGACATTCTGAACCGTATCCACGCCTACGAGGTGGCGGGCTCACTCGCCATGATGCCGGCGGGCCAGGCACTGGCGGGCCCCGCCGCACAGCTGCTCGGCGGCCGTACGGTGCTGCTCGCGGGCGGCGTCATCATGATCGGCATCAGCGCGGCGCTGCTTGCCGTTCCGGCTGTCCGTAACCTGCGTGCGGTGACGGCCCGTTCGGGCACCCCGGCCTCCACCGGGGAAGCCCGCGTGCCTGCGCGGGATGTCAGCGCCTGAGCCGCCCGGCCGGGCTGTCGGTGGGCCGCCCTACGATGGCGGCAAAGGTTGCGGAAGAGTCGCCCCACCGGAAGGACCTCGTCATATGCGCACTGCTGACGAGCTGATCGACACCGAGAACGACGCCTGGCCCGGCTTGTCGGCAGAGATCGAGGGCAGCGAGTACGACGTCGAGGTGCTGCCCGGCGACGCGGAAGCGGGCCGCGCATGCCTGCGCAGTCTCCAGGTGACCACCGGGTCCCGGCTGGGTGCTGTGGCGCTGCACAGCGGCGGCCTGGTGATCGACCACGGGTGGATACGGGTGCTGGGCGGCTGCCCGGGACGGGACGGCCTGCCCGGCCTCGCGCAGGCGAACGCACTCCCGGAGGTGCCGGCCGGTGCCGGGGAACCGGCACCCGATCTGATCGTGGGCTACGACGCGTTGGGCGGCGTCTTCGTGCTGAACGGCACCGACCCCGCCGCCTCGGGCAGGCCAGGACAGCCCGGCAGGATGGTCTACTTCGCGCCCGACGTCCTGGGTTGGTACGACATGGAGCTGTCCTACGGACGCTGGCTGACGTTCCTGCTGTGGCCGGGCAGCGCGACGTTCTTCACCCGGTGGGAGGGCTGGCAGCGCGAGTCGGCCGCGCTGCGGCTGGACGAGGGGTTCTCGCTGTATCCCTTCCCGTGGTCCGCCGAGGCAGAGGGCGAGGACGACTTCTCGGCGTGCAGTCGGCGGCCGGTGCCGATGGCCGAGCTGCTGTCGCTGTACCGCGACTTCTGCGGGCAGCTGGGCAAGCCTGATCCGGGGCCGTTGGGCTTCGATGTCCGGGCTGCGGGCTCCGGCAGCTGACCCCGCGTCCCCGGAGGGCGGTCGGGCGCCGGTCACGGCAAGAGGCGCAGCAGGGCGTCGCGAGCGCGGGTGTGCCGGGTGGCCATGAGGCGGTGCAGGGTGCGGGAGGCGAGGGCGGTGCGCTGGGCGCTGCGGCGGCGTTCGGTGTCGTAGGCGCGCAGTGCCGCGGGCAGCCCGCCGGGTTCGCCGTGCCGGGCGACGGCGCGGGTGAGGGCTTCGGCGTCGAGGAGGGCGGTACAGGCGCCCTGGCCGAGGTTGGGGGTCATGGCGTGTGCCGCGTCGCCGACGAGCGCGATGTGGCCGCCGTGCACGAAGGAGGGCAGCGCCGGGTACAGATGGCGCATCTCGTACCTGAGCCAGTCGGCGGGGTCGGTCTCCGTCAGGATGCGGGGAATCGGTTCGTGCCAGCCCGCGAAGAGTCCGCGCAGTTCGTCGGCGGTGGTGGCCTCCGGCGCCACGGCGTACCAGTTGGTCCGGCCGGGCTCGACGGGCGTCATCCCGAAGAACCGGCCCTCGCCCCAGGTCTCGCCGTACAGCGGGCTGGTGAACTCGGCGGTGCCGATCCATGCGACGGTGCCGATGTGCCGGGGGCGGCTGCGGGAGCCGAAGAAGGCTGTCCGCACCGCGCTGTTGATGCCGTCGGCGCCGACCACCAGGTCGTACTCGCGGGCCGGCGCGGCGGGGTCGTCGACCCGCTCGCCCAGCTTGAGCGTCACATCGCCGTAGCCGTCCAGCGCTTCGACCAGTGCGTCGATCAAGTACGGGCGGAAGATGAGCAGTTCGGGACGCCCCGCCTTCTTCTCGATGCGGTCCAGCGGCAGCCGGGCCAGCACGCTGCCGTCCGGCCTGCGGACGTGCGCGGACCGGTACGGCACGCCTCGGCGGTTCAGTGCGGCGGCCACACCCCCTCCGAGCCGCTCGAGAGCGGTCTGCGCCGTGGGGTGGATACCGAGTGCTGTGCCGTAGCGCTCCAGTTCGGTGCGGCGCTCCAGCACGGTCACCTGCCATCCGGCGCGCCGCAGCCCGAGCGCCGTCGCCAGCCCTCCGACCCCAGCCCCTACGACCACGGCCCCGCGTGCCGATCCACTCGGTACGGACGTGCTGTGCATGACGCCTCCCCTTGGCATCCCGTCGGCCCTGAGCTACCGACCACCACACCTGTGGTACCACGGCTGGGGTATTCTCGCCAAGCCCGGATCCCCGAAGCCCAGATCCCAGAAGCCCCGATCCACGCAGCCCCGGATCCGCGAAGCCCCGGATACCCGAAGCCCCGAGGAGAGCAGTCATGAACCCCGAACGCCGCGACCGGCTGCGGGACGCCGCCATCGAGGTGCTGGCCGAGGAGGGCGGGCGCGGACTGACGCACCGTGCCGTCGACGCCGCAGCCGAGGTGCCCGCCGGCACGGCGAAGAACTACTTCCCGACCCGTGACGCACTACTGCGGGCCGTGGCGGAACGGTGCGTCGAGCAGTACCACGCCGTCGCCCAGCAGCTCGCCGCGGCGAGTCCGCCGCCGTCCGAACGCGCGGGGATCGAGGCGCTGTTGACCGGGCTGCTGGAGAACGTGACCGGCCCCGGACGGGCGCGGCTGCTCGCTGTTCTGGAGCTGCAGGCCGAGGCGGCGCGCAAGCCGTGGCTCGCCGCCGTGATCGACCCGATGGCCGCCTCGGACTTCACCACGTTCGAGGCCGCGCAGCGTGCCGCGGGCCTTCCCGTCACCCGGGAGCGCGCGGCCGTCGTCACCCTCGCCATGCACGCCGCGCTGCCGCATCTGCTGGCGAGGGGCGAGCAGACGCTGGCGGCGGCCGGGCTTGACGATCCGGCGCGGTACGTCCGCACGCTGCTGGACGTGGTCTACCCCGCCGACCAGGACTGACGCTCCGTCAATCATCCCCGCACGGCGCCGTACCGCGGAGGCACCCTCTCCCACTTGTCCGCTATGCGGGCACGGGCTTCGTATCAACGAACAGAATCTGGCCAACCTCTGATCTTAGGGCAATGCCCCAGTGACATGCCCATGTCCAGAGTGGCAGGCTCGCCTGAACGCGATGCGGGATTCGTACAGCAGCACGACCGGCGGCCGTACTTCCGCGTGGCGCACCGCACTTCAGTTCTGCCCGGGTGGTTGATCACCCATGCCGCCCGGTCCCCATGGCAGAAGGAGCCACCGACGTGAGACTCACCTCCAAGCAGCGGATATCCGCCCTCGCCGCCACAGCGGCCCTGGTAGCGGCAGGTATCACCGCGGGAACCGCAGGCGCGGCCCCCGGCGGCGAGACCTCCGCGAACGGCGCGCTTCCCGCGCAGCTGACCGCGGCCCAGCACACCAAGCTGGTCAAGGCGGCGGACACCGAGGCGGCCAAGTCCGCCGACGCCCGCGCCCTGGGCCTCGGAGCCAAGGAGAAGCTCCACGTCAAGGACGTCATCAAGAACAAGAACGGGGCCACGCACGTCCGTTACGAGCGCACCTACGACGGGCTGCCCGTCCTGGGCGGCGACCTCGTCGTGCACAAGAACGCCGACGGCAAGCGCACCGGCACCAGCAAGGCCAGCAACGCGAAGATCGCGGTGGACACCTCGGTCTCCGGCGCGCACAAGCCCACGACCGCCAAGGCCAAGGGCAGCAAGGCCCCCCGGAAGGTCGTCTGGGCCGCCGAGGGCAAGCCCGTACTCGCCTGGGAGACCGTCATCGGCGGCGTCCAGAAGTCCGGCGCGCCCAACCAGCTCCATGTGATCACCGACGCGAAGACCGGCAAGAAGCTCTTCGAGTTCCAGGGGATCAAGGAGGGCACCGGCAACAGCCAGTACAGCGGCAAGGTCGAGATCGGCACCTCGGGCTCGGACGGCAAGTTCACGATGACCGACGAGAAGCGGGGCGGCAACAAGACCACCAACCTCAAGAACGGCGAGAGCGGCAACGGTGAGCCGTTCACCGACAAGGACGACACCTGGGGCGACGGCTCCCCCAAGGACCCGGCCACCGCGGGCGTGGACGCGCACTACGGCGCGGGCAAGACCTGGGACTACTTCAAGGACACGCACGGCCGCGAGGGCATCAAGGGCGACGGCAAGGGAGCGGTCAGCCGGGTCCACTACGGCGACAACTACGTCAACGCCTTCTGGGACGACTCCTGCTTCTGCATGACCTACGGCGACGGCGAGGGCAACAAGAAGCCGCTCACCTCGCTGGACGTCGCGGCGCACGAGATGTCGCACGGCGTCACCTCGGCCACGGCCAACCTGGAGTACGCGGGCGAGTCGGGCGGCCTCAACGAGGCCACCTCCGACATCTTCGCCGCCGCGGTCGAGTTCCACGCCAACAGCCCGGAGGACGTGCCGGACTACCTCGTCGGCGAGAAGATCGACATCAACGGCGACGGCAGCCCGCTGCGCTACATGGACAAGCCCAGCAAGGACGGCAACTCGCTGGACTACTGGGACACCAACGCCGGAGACGTGGACGTCCACTACTCCTCGGGCATCGCCAACCACTTCTTCTTCCTGCTGGCCGTGGGCAGCGGGAAGCAGGAGGTGAACGGCGTGAAGTACGACTCGCCCACCAAGGACGGCTCGAAGCTGAAGGGCATCGGCATCAAGAAGGCCGAGCAGATCTGGTTCAAGGCGCTGACCGAGCAGATGACGTCGACGACGGACTACGCGGGCGCGCGCAACGCGACCATCAAGTCCGCCACCGAGCTGTACGGGAAGAACAGCGCCGAGGTCAAGGCGGTGAAGGCCGCTTGGACCGGGGTGAACGTGACGGGTAGCTGATCGCGTTTTCCGCCGGACCCTCGCCTTCTCCCCCAGCCTTCGGCCGGGAGGTGCCCCCAGGCTCAGCGCCGTCGCGGCGGGAAGCGAACCGGGGGCTTCGCCCCCCGAGCCCCGCTCCGGGCTGATACACGCGGCTCACGGGCCCCGTCCCCTTCGGGGGGCGGGGCCCGTTCGTGTGTTTCGGGGGCTGGGGAATGCCGGGGCAATATGCCTGGTCAACTCCGCGCATTCCAGGGCGACTTGATCAGGCGAGTGCCCTTGCGGTCACGGATGTATCACGTAGTGTCAGGAACGCGGCTCTTATCGAAGTTACGCACTCGAAGCCCGCATCCTCCACCCGGGTGACGCGGGCAGGAGTCGTCATACGCGCGCCCGTTATACACCCCTATGCCCATAGGTGAGCCCATGATCGGTCGCATTCCCGTGCTCGATGTCCGCCCTCTTGTGGAGTGCGGAAACCGTCCCGCGAAAGCCGTGGTGGGTGAGTCCGTCCCGATCACGGCAACGGTCTTCCGCGAGGGTCATGAGGCGGTCGGCGCCAACGTGGTGCTGCGCGGTCCGGGCGGACAGCCGGGACCGTGGTCACCGATGCGGGAGCTGGCACCCGGCACCGACCGGTGGGGGGCCAGGGTCACGCCCGACGTGGAAGGCCGCTGGAGCTACGTGGTCGAGGCGTGGAGCGACCCGGTCACCACCTGGCGGCAGCACGCACAGATCAAGGTCCCGGCCGGTATCGACACCGAACTCGTCCTGGCGGAAGGCGCCGCACTGCACGAGCGCGCCGCCGCGCAGGTGCCCGCGCGGGCGGGCCGCTCCGTTGTACGGGAGGCCGCCGAGGCACTGCGGGACACCGCCAGGCCGGTGGCGGCGCGGCTCGCCGCGGCGCTCACCCCCGAGGTCACCGCCGTCCTCGGCCGCCATCCGCTGCGCGAACTGGTCTCCTCCTCGCCTCCCCTTCTGCTCCAGGTGGAGCGCCGGCGGGCGCTGTTCGGCTCCTGGTACGAGCTGTTCCCGCGCTCCGAGGGCGCGGTCCTGCGGGAGGGCGAGCCGCCGGTCAGCGGCACGCTGCGGACGGCGGCCGAGCGGCTGGAGGCGGTGGCCGCGATGGGCTTCGACGTGGTCTATCTGCCGCCCGTCCATCCCATCGGCGACGCCTACCGCAAGGGCCCGGACAACACCCTCTCCGCGTCGGCGCACGATGTGGGGTCCCCCTGGGCGGTCGGCTCGGCGGCCGGCGGGCACGACGCCGTCCACCCGGATCTGGGCACCATGGCGGACTTCGACCACTTCGTGGCGCGCGCCCGGGAGTTGGGCATGGAGGTGGCGCTGGACTTCGCCCTCCAGTGCTCGCCCGACCACCCGTGGGTCAAGGAGCACCCCGAGTGGTTCCGTAAGCGCCCGGACGGCACGATCGCCTACGCGGAGAACCCGCCGAAGAAGTACCAGGACATCTATCCGCTGTCCTTCGACGACGACCCGACGGCGGCCGAGGGCATCCTGCGCGAGACGCTGCGGGTGCTGCGGCTGTGGATGGACCACGGGGTGCGCATCTTCCGCGTCGACAACCCGCACACCAAACCGGTGGCGTTCTGGGAGCGGGTCATCGCCGACATCAACCGCACCGACCCCGATGTGCTCTTCCTCGCCGAGGCGTTCACCCGCCCCGCGATGCTGCACACCCTGGCGCGGATCGGCTTCCAGCAGTCGTACACCTACTTCACCTGGCGCAACACCAAGCAGGAGCTGACGGAGTATCTGACGGAGCTGACCGGTGAGACGGCGGCGTTTCTGCGGCCCAACTTCTTTGTGAACACGCCGGACATCCTGCACGCCTACCTCCAGCACGGGGGCCGTCCCGCGTTCGAGATCCGCGCCGTGCTGGCGGCGACCCTCTCGCCGACGTGGGGGATGTACGCGGGGTTCGAGCTGTGCGAGAACACGCCGGTGCGGCCCGGCAGCGAGGAGTATCTGTCCTCGGAGAAGTACGAACTGCGCCCGCGCGACTGGGCGGCCGCCGACCGCGAGGGCCGCTCGATCACCCCGCTGATCACCCGGCTCAACCAGCTGCGCCGCCGCCACCCCGCGCTTCAGCAACTCCGTGACCTGCACTTCCACCACGCGGACAACGAGAACGTGCTCGTCTACTCCAAGCACGCCACCCTGCCCCGGAACGACATCGTGCTCGTCGTCGTCAACCTCGACCCGCACCACACCCACGAGGCGACGGTGTCGTTGGACATGACGCAACTCGCATCCGGACTGAGTGCCGCTCAGTTGAGCGGCGCCGAGTCCTTCCCGGTGTGCGACGAGCTCACCGGAGAGACCTATCACT
Source organism: Streptomyces sp. CA-250714 (assembly GCF_050936705.1). Taxonomy (NCBI): domain Bacteria; kingdom Bacillati; phylum Actinomycetota; class Actinomycetes; order Kitasatosporales; family Streptomycetaceae; genus Streptomyces; species Streptomyces sp. CA-250714. Next base: position 2,525,703 of record NZ_JBNJMI010000001.1, read on the forward strand.
GGGGCAGGGACAACTATGTGCGGCTCGCGCCGGGAGGTGAGTCCCCCGCCGCGGCCCACATCCTCACCCTGCGACCGTCCTCACCGACCGGAGGGTCACCCACTCATGATCGTCAATGAGCCCGTCCCCGACACTTTCGAGGACACACCCGTCAAGGACCGCGACCCTGACTGGTTCAAGCGCGCCGTCTTCTACGAAGTACTCGTCCGCTCCTTCCAGGACAGCGACGGGGACGGCATCGGCGACCTGAGAGGGCTCACGGCGAAACTCGACTATCTGCAGTGGCTGGGCGTCGACTGCCTGTGGCTGCCACCGTTCTTCAAGTCGCCCCTGAAGGACGGCGGTTACGACGTCTCCGACTACACCTCCGTGCTCCCCGAGTTCGGTGACATCGCCGACTTCGTGGAGTTCGTGGACGCCGCGCACCAGCGCGGTATGCGCGTGATCATCGACTTCGTCATGAACCACACCAGCGACCAGCACCCGTGGTTCCAGGAGTCCCGGCGCGACCCCGAGGGGCCGTACGGCGACTACTACGTCTGGGCCGACGACGACAAGCAGTACCAGGACGCGCGCATCATCTTCATCGACACCGAGGTGTCCAACTGGACGTTCGACCCGGTGCGCAAGCAGTACTACTGGCACCGCTTCTTCTCGCACCAGCCGGATCTCAACTATGAGAACCCGCTCGTCCAGGACGAGATGATCTCCGCGCTGCGGTTCTGGCTGGATCTGGGGATCGACGGCTTCCGGCTGGACGCCGTGCCCTACCTCTACGCCCAGGAGGGCACCAACTGCGAGAACCTGCCGCAGTCCCACGCCTTTCTGAAGCGCGTACGCAGGATGGTGGACGAGAACTACCCGGACACCGTGCTGCTCGCCGAGGCCAACCAGTGGCCGGAGGACGTCGTCGACTACTTCGGTGACTACGCCAAGGGCGGCGACGAGTGCCATATGGCGTTCCACTTCCCCGTCATGCCGCGCATCTTCATGGCCGTACGCCGCGAGTCCCGCTACCCCGTCTCGGAAATCCTCGCCAAGACGCCGCCCATCCCCTCCGGCTGCCAGTGGGGCATCTTCCTGCGCAACCACGACGAGCTGACCCTGGAGATGGTCACCGACGAGGAGCGCGACTACATGTACGCGGAGTACGCCAAGGACCCGCGGATGCGCGCCAACATCGGCATCCGGCGCCGGCTCGCGCCCCTGCTGGACAACGACCGCAAGCAGATCGAACTGTTCACCGCGCTGCTGCTGTCACTGCCCGGCTCGCCGATCCTCTACTACGGCGACGAGATCGGCATGGGCGACAACATCTGGCTCGGCGACCGCGACGCCGTCCGCACGCCGATGCAGTGGACGCCCGACCGCAACGCGGGCTTCTCGTCCTGCGACCCGGGGCGGCTGTTCCTGCCGACCATCATGGATCCGGTACACGGCTACCAGGTCACCAATGTCGAGGCGGCCATGAGCTCGCCGAGTTCGCTGCTGCACTGGACGCGGCGGGTCATCGAGGTCCGCAAACAGAACCCGGCGTTCGGGCTGGGCTCCTACGAGGAGCTGTCCTCCTCGAACCCGGCGGTCCTCGCGTTCCTGCGGGAGCTGAGACTGCCCGACGGTGGGGACGACCTGGTGATGTGCGTGCACAACTTCTCGCGGTTCCCGCAGCCGACGGAGTTGGACCTGCGGGCCTGGCAGGGGCGGGTTCCTGTGGAACTGATCGGCGGTGTGCGGTTTCCCGCGATCGGGGAGTTGCCGTATCTGCTGACGCTTGCGGGGCACGGGTTTTATTGGTTCCGCCTGCGCAAGTTTTAGGCCGCCGCTGGGCTTTAGGCCGCCGCTTTGCTGATGAGGGGGTGCCCCCACCCGTTGTTCGCAGGCTGCGGGTGGGTTGTGGCTGGGCGCGCAGTTCCCCGCGCCCCTTCGGGGCGCGGTCCCCCTTGCCGGGTACGCGAAATGGAAAGGACGCCATGTCGGACAGTTCCTTGATGTCGCTGGGCCCGCATCTGGCCCGATGGCTCCCTCACCAGCGTTGGTTCGCGGGGAAGGGGCGCCCCCTCGCGGGCCTCTCGCTGGTGGCGGCCACCGAGTTGCTGCCGTACAGCGCCGGGGCCGGCAAACCCGGAATGATCCACCTCCTCGTCCGGGTGGACGGCGATTGCTACCAACTGCTGCTCGGTGTCCGCGAGGTGCTCCCTCCCGAGCTGGCCCCCGCCCTCATAGGGCGGCCGACGACGGGGCCGTTACGCGGCACGGCGGTCTACGAGGCGTTATGTGACCCGCGGCTGACCGGCCTGCTGCTGGAACGGCTCCGCACCCCGGGCACCCTCGGTCCGCTGCGCTTCTCGCGCGGCGGACATGCAGCGCTCCCGCGGGAACCGCGACCGCGCCCCCTCGAAGCTGAGCAGTCCAACTCCTCGGTGATATACGGCAACGCGGCGATACTGAAGTGCTTCCGCCGGGTGGAGCCCGGCATCAATCCGGATCTGGAACTGACCCTTGCCCTCGCCCGGCACGGCTGCCCGCATGTGCCGCCGCCGCTGGCCTGGTTCGAGGCGAGCGGCGACGAGGGCGGCTCCGGCGACTCCCGCACCCTGGGCATTCTCCAGCCCTATCTCCCCGGCACCCGCGACGGCTGGCAGTTGGCGCTGCGGGCGCTCGCGGCGGGTGCCGACTTCACCCCGGCCGCCCGCGCGCTGGGCCGTACGACGGCGCGGGTGCACACCGGGCTGGCCGAGGCGCTGCCCACCTCCGCGCTGACCGGCAGCCAGCTGGAGCGGACGGCGAACCGGATGGCGGGGCGGCTGGCGAAGGCGAGCGCGGCGGTGCCCGCGCTGCGGCCGTACGAGGCGGGGCTGCGGGACGCCTTCCGCGCGCTGGCCGTGCTCGGCAGTCACCGCACCCACAGCCGGGCGGTGCCCACCCAGCGCATCCACGGCGATCTGCATCTCGGCCAGGCACTGGGCAGGGAGAGCGGCAACGCGCCGGACACCTGGACGCTCATCGACTTCGAGGGGGAACCAGCGCGCCCGCTGGCCGAGCGCCGCGCACCGCAGCCCGTGGAGCGGGACATCGCGGGCATGCTGCGCTCCTTCGACTACGCGGCCTGCCAGGGCCCGGCGGCCGCCCCCGATGCCGCTTTCTCGGCCGAGTGGGCAGCCGCCAACCGGGCGGCGTACTGCGCCGGCTACGCGGAGGTGTGCGGCCGGGACCCGCGCGAGGACGCCGTACTGCTGCGCGCATACGAGACCGACAAGGCCGTCTACGAGGTGCTGTACGAGGCGCGCAACCGGCCCGCGTGGCTGGGCGTACCGCTGTCCGCGATCCGGCGACTGGCGGCGCCCTCGTCGTCGTCCCCGGCATGAACGATCCTGCGCCGCCGCACCGTCCGCCGGCCACCGCCCCGAACTGGAGGAACACCGTGCCACGGAAGCCGCCCCCCGAGCCCCGCAAGGCCGAGGCCCCCGCTCCGCTGACCGGTGCGGAGCGGGCCCGGCTTCTCACCGGTACGCACCACGACCCGCACGCGCTGCTCGGCGCGCACCCGGTGCCGGGCGGGGTGGTGATCCGTACGCTGCGGCCGTATGCGAAGGCCGTCACCGTGGTCGCCAAGGGGCTGCGGGCTGAGCTGTTCGACGAGGGAGACGGGCTGTTCGGCAGTGTGCTGCCGCTGGCGCCGGATGCCGTACCCGCCTACGAGTTGGTGATCCGGTACGGCGCGGAGCCCGGCGAGGACGAGGTCACCACGGCCGACCCGTACCGGTTCCTGCCCACGCTCGGGGAGCTGGATCTGCATCTGATCGGAGAGGGCCGGCACGAGGAGCTGTGGCGGGCGCTGGGGGCGCATCCGATGACCGTCGACGGGATACGCGGCACGAGGTTCACCGTATGGGCACCCAACGCGCGGGGCGTACGGGTCGCCGGGGACTTCAACTGCTGGGACGCGACCGCCGCGCCGATGCGGTCGCTGGGCTCGTCCGGCGTATGGGAGCTGTTCCTGCCGGGCGTCGGCGCGGGGGCGCTCTACAAGTTCGACATCGCCCGGGCCGACGGCTCGCACACGCTGCGGGCCGACCCGATGGCACGGCGTACCGAGTGCCCGCCCGCCACGGCGTCGGTGGTGGAGGCGTCGGCGTACGCGTGGCAGGACGCGCGGTGGCTGGCCGCGCGGGCCGAGTCGGCGCCGCACCGGGAGCCGCTGTCGGTGTACGAGGTGCATCTGCCCTCCTGGCGGCCGGGGCTGGGCTACCGGGAGCTGGCCGAGCATCTGCCCGCGTACGTCAAGGAACTGGGCTTCACCCACGTCGAGCTGATGCCGGTGGCCGAGCATCCGTTCGGCGGCTCGTGGGGCTACCAGGTGACCGGGTTCTACGCGCCGACGGCCCGGATGGGCACCCCGGACGACTTCCGGTATCTGGTCGACGCGCTGCACCAGGCGGGCATCGGGGTGCTGATGGACTGGGTACCGGCGCACTTCCCCAAGGACGAGTGGGCGCTGGCCGCGTTCGACGGCACACCGCTGTACGAGCATTCCGACCGGGCGCGGGCCGAGCATCCGGACTGGGGGACGCTGGAGTTCGACCTGGGGCGGCGCGAGGTGCGCAACTTCCTGGTGGCGAACGCCGTGTACTGGTGCGAGGAGTTCCACATCGACGGGCTGCGGGTGGACGCGGTGGCCTCGATGCTCTACCTGGACTACTCGCGCGGCGAGGGGCAGTGGTCGCCCAATGCGTACGGGGGCCGGGAGAATCTGGAAGCGGTGGCCTTCCTCCAGGAGATGAACGCCACCGTCTACCGGCGCTGCCCCGGCGTGATCACGGCGGCCGAGGAATCCACCGCGTGGCCGGGGGTGACCCGCGCGACCCACCATGTCGGCGAGGGCGGCTTCGGCGGGCTCGGCTTCGGCTTCAAATGGAACATGGGCTGGATGCACGACTCGTTGGAGTACATGACCAAGGAGCCGGTGCACCGCAAGTACCACCACGGTGAGCTGACGTTCTCGATGGTGTACGCCTACTCCGAGAACTACATCCTGCCGATCTCCCACGACGAGGTGGTGCACGGCAAGCGGTCGCTGGTCGGGAAGATGCCGGGCGACTGGTGGCAGCAGCGTGCCAACCACCGCGCCTATCTCGGCTTCATGTGGGCCCACCCCGGCAAGCAGCTCCTCTTCATGGGGCAGGAGTTCGCCCAGGGCGCCGAATGGTCCGAGGGGCACGGTCCCGACTGGTGGCTGCTGGACCCCTCCTACGCCGCGGAGCCCGACCACCGCGGAGTGCGTGACCTGGTGCGCTGCCTGAACGCGGAGTACCTGGCGACGCCAGCGCTGTGGGAGCGGGACACCGAGCCCGCGGGGTTCGCGTGGGTGCTCGCCGACGCCGCGGACGACAACGTGCTCGCTTTCCTCCGGTTCGCGGCGGACGGGAGCCCGCTGCTGGCGGTCAGCAACTTCTCCCCCGTCGTCCGGGAGGGCTACCGGCTGGGTGTTCCCGGGCGGGCCCGGCGCTGGCGCGAGGTGCTCAACACGGATGCCGCCCGCTACGGGGGCAGCGGCGTCGGCAACGGGCAGCCGCTGCCGGCCCGGGCGCCCGGCGCCCACGGGCAGCCCGCCTCGATCGAACCGGTGCTGCCCCCGCTGGCGACGGTCTGGTTCCGCCCAGCCTGAGCGGACTCGCCCTGGAACGGGCCTGGTTGCCGGGCGGTTCCCTGACACCTGTCCGGGTGTGCGGGTCGGCGCCGGCTGAAACGCTGAGACCATGCGCGAAGAAGATCCGAACGAGCAGGACTCCCGACTGGCCGCCGCGGTCCGGCTGACGCGTGTACTGCACGACGCCGACTGGGGTGACTGGTCCCTGGAGGCGGTCCGGTCCCTCGCCGCCGGCTGCCCCGACGGGAGGGTGGACGAGCCCGGCGCCCTGGACGTGGTCGTACGGCTGGGCGGAGGGCTGGGCCCTGTGGTGCTGTCGACGCAGAAGCACGGCCCCGAAGCGGACCGGTACCAGAAGGCGGAGGCCCCGCTGCCCGCCGCGCTGTGGCAGCAGCCGGCCGCCTTCGACGCCCTCGTCGACGCGCTCCGCGGCATCGGCACGCCCGCCCTCCACCGTGGAACGGCGGGCCGCCCCACCCTGCGCTGGCGCGACGGCAACCGGGTGCTGATCCTCCAGCGCAACAGCCGGCGCGTATGGCTGGCCGTCCACCCGGCCGCCACAGCCGGCCGCGATGTGCCCTCCGCCGTGCTGACGGCCGCCGCCGAGGTGGCGGCGGAGGTGCACGACATCGGGTCCGGACAGTGGCGCCCCGAGGATCTCGGCGTACTGGCCGCCCGGGAGAACTGGCAGCTGTTGCCGGAGGCGGAGGACCGCTCCGCACGGCTGCTGTTCCACGGCGCCGACAGCAGTGCCGGGGGCTCTCCGGTGGAGTTGCCGGTCGGCGACTCCTTCGTGCAGCTGTTCCGCCACGCCCCGGACGCCTCCCTCCCCCAGCGCCGGGCAGCCTTCAGCGCCTTCTTCGACGCGCTGGTCGGCAGCATCGGCGAGCCCACTCTCTACGGCGGCTCCGCGTCGGGCCCCGATGTCCGCTGGCGCACCACCGAACGGCTGCTCACGCTGCGCGGCGACAGCCGCCGCATCTGGCTGGAGGGGCACAGCACCCAGGACGAGGAGGACGACGAGTACCGCATCTTCAAGTGGGGCGGTGCCTGGCATGCGGACGAGCCGTCGGACTTCGCCGTACTGCCGTACGTATGGCAGCTGGACCGGCAGGGTCCCGGTGACAACCCCGAGATATGGCCGGGCGGGCGGCTGGCCATGTCGGTCGAGCGGCTGCGCGAGTCCCTCGAATTGCTGCTGGCCGCCTGGATCGAACAGCTTCCGGCCCAGGTGGGGGCGTACTGGGCGGGGTTCGTCATCGTCAACTGCTGCGACGGTGGCCGGGAACTGCTGGTGAGCTTCGACGCCGACACCGGGCTGAGTCTGTCCATCGATGTCCGCGATGTCCCCAAGGACGAGGAGTCCCAGGAGGCCGTCGCGGCCATGCGGGAGCGCGGCTGGCAGCACCGCAACCGGTTCCGCTGGCGGGCGGAGTTCCCTGCACCCGACCGGCACGCTGCGAGCGCGGCCGCCCGGTTGATCGCCGCCGATCTCGCGGCCCGGGGTGCGAAGGTGCCGGAGGACGATCTGCGGGTCCGCGATGTCAGCTGCTTCGACCACGGCTCGTTCGACCTGTTCGGCCTGGGCATACCCCGCTGACGAACTGCCGCGCGGGGCACGGTTCCAGGGTGGTTCCCTTGAACCCGTGCCCCGCGCGGGGTGGGTGGTGCAGCGGCGCGCTAGGCCTTCGTGACGACCTTGGGCGGCGCCTCCGTGGCGGCAGGCTCGGCGACGGGGTCGTGCGCCGGCGCGGGTCCGTACTCCGTGGCCAAGGTCTCCTCGTCGAACGGGAGCCGCCCACTGAGCACCTCACGGACCCGCTCCTTGTCGATCTCCTTGGTCCAGGTGCCGACCAGCACGGTGGCCACCGCGTTGCCCGCGAAGTTGGTCAGGGCGCGGGCCTCGCTCATGAAGCGGTCGATGCCGACGATCAGGCCGACGCCGTCGACCAGTTCGGGGCGGTGGGACTGGAGGCCGCCAGCGAGGGTGGCCAGTCCGGCGCCGGTGACTCCGGCGGCGCCCTTGGAAGCGACGAACATGAAGATGAGCAGCGAGATCTGCTCACCGATGCTGAGCGGGTTGCCCATCGCCTCGGCGACGAAGATCGAGGCCATGGTCAGATAGATCATGGTGCCGTCGAGGTTGAAGGAGTAGCCGGTCGGCACGGTGATGCCCACGACGGGCCTGCCGACGCCCAGGTGCTCCATCTTCGCGATCAGCCGCGGCAGCGCCGACTCGGACGAGGAGGTGGACAGGATCAGCAGGAACTCCCGGCCCAGGTACTTCAGCAGGCTGAAGAGGTTGATGCCGGTGAACACCCGCAGGATCAGCCCCAGCACCACGAAGACGAACAGGAAACAGGTGAGGTAGAAGCCGATCATGATGACGGCGAGGGACTTCAGCGCGTCCACGCCGGTCTCGCCGACCACCGCCGCCATCGCGCCGAACGCGCCGACCGGTGCGGCCCACATGACCATCGCGAGCACCCGGAAGACGAGCTTCTGGATGTGCCCGATGCCGCGCAGCACCGGCTCCCCCGCCGTACCCATGGCCTGCAGTGCGAAGCCGACCAGCAGCGCGACCAGCAGGGTCTGGAGGACCTGCTCCTGGGTGAAGGCGGAGACCATGGTGGTGGGGATGATGCCGAGCAGGAACTCGGTGGTGGTCTGGCTCTCCCCCGCCTGCGAGGCGCCCGCGTCCCGCGCCGCGTCGGTCAGATGCAGGCCCGAGCCGGGGTCCAGCACGTTTCCGACGACCAGCCCGATCGCCAGCGCGACCAGCGACATCGCCAGGAAGTAGCCGAGCGCCAGCCCGCCGACGGCGCCGACCTTGGCGGCTTTGCGCACCGAGCCGATGCCCAGCACGATCGTGCAGAAGATGATCGGGGAGATCATCATCTTGATCAGGTTGACGAATCCCTCGCCCAGCGGCTTGAGCTCGACGGCCACGCCAGGCGCCGTCAGCCCCAGGATCACGCCCAGCACCACCGCGCCGATCACCGCGATGTAGAGGTAGTGGGTACGGTCCCGCCTCGCCCGTGGTGCGTCCGGTGCAGCGCCCGCTGCGGCCTGCTGCGGTGTCTTCTTCGACACGTCCTCGGCTCCTCGTCCATGGGTCACTTCACGATGTCTCCGCGGGAACGCCCTGGTGGACGCCCGATTGCGAATCCGGATCGTGCTGAGTCCCGGCGACTATGCAACACGGTGCGACGTGCGTCACCCTTACGTGCATTACGTGCACGAAACAAGCCACGGCAGACTGGGAGAATGCGCGTTCCCCGCCCCCGCCCACCTGTGCGGTCCCGCCCGCGCAGCCTGGCGGGCCAGCTCTTCGCCATGCAGGTGGTGCTGGTCGCGGTGGTGGTCACCGGGTGCGCGCTGTTCACGTACGTTTCCGCGAAGTCACAGGCCAGGGACGAGGCAACACACCGTGCCCGGGCCACCACGCAGGCGGTGGCCGATTCTCCATCCGTCCGGGAGGCCATCCGCACCGGCGACCCCAGCAAGCGCCTCCAGCCGTACGCGGAGCGGGTGCGCCGCGACACCGGCGTCACCTTTGTGACGATCATGGACACGGACGGCAGGCGGTGGACACACCCCGACCCCGACCGGATCGGCAAGCGGTTCGTCGGCCATATCGGGCCCGCCCTCAAGGGCCGCACCTTCGACGAGACCTACACCGGCACTCTGGGGCCCTCGGTGCGCGTGGTGACCCCGGTACGGGAGGCCGGGGACGGCGGACCGGACGGGCGCGGGCGGATCGTCGGCCTGGTCAGCGCCGGGATCGCCGTCCACACCATCGGCAAGCAGGTCAGCGAGCAGCTCACCGCGGTGCTGGCCGTCGCGGGCGGTGCGCTGGCCCTGGGCGCCGTCGGAACGTATGTGATCAACGCCCGGCTCCGCCGCCATACGCATGGCATGAACGCGGCCGAGCTCAGCCGGCTGTACGACTACCACCAGGCGACGCTGCACGCGGTGCGCGAGGGGCTGCTGCTGCTCGACGGCCAGGGCAGGGTCGCGCTCGTCAACGACGGCGCACGGCTGCTGCTCGGGCGGGATGGGCAGGAGCCGCTGGTGGGCCGCCCCGTCACCGCTCTCGGGCTGCCGCCGGAGCTGACCGAGGCGCTGCTGGCCGCCGAGCCACGGGTGGACGAGGCCCATCTGACCGGCGAACGGATCGTCGTCGTCAACATCGCCCCCGTCGACGGCGGAGAGCGGCGCGGCACGGTGGTGACCCTGCGCGACCACACCGAACTGCGCGCCCTGGCAGGCGAGCTGGACTCGGTACGCAGCTTCGCGGAGGCACTGCGCTCCCAGGCCCACGAGGCCGCGAACCGGCTGCACACCGTCGTCTCCCTCATCGAACTGGGCCGGGTGGCGGAAGCCGTACGGTTCGCGACGGAGGAGCTGGAGCTGGCCCAGGCGCTGACCGACCGGGTGGTGAGCGCCGTACGGGAGCCGGTACTCGCCGCGCTGCTGCTGGGGAAGGCCGCCCAGGCCAGAGAACGCGGCGTCGAGCTGACCCTCAGCCCCGACTCCGCCATCGAGGAGATATCCGGCCTGCCGCCCAGAGACCTGGTCACGGTGCTGGGCAACCTGATCGACAACGCGGTGGAAGCCGTCTCCCCCGCCGGACAGGTCACCGTCACCATCCGGCGCACCCGCACCCCCTCCCCCGGCGAACTCGTCCTCCGGGTGACCGACGACGGACCCGGCCTCCCCCCGCACGCCGGTGCCCACCTCTTCGAGCGCAACTGGACCACGAAGCCGGGCCGGGGACACGGCATCGGCCTGGCCCTCGTCCGGCAGACCGCCGACCGCCACGGTGGCGAGGTCGGCGCACGCGATCTCCCCGGCGGGGGCGCGGAGTTCGAGGTACGCCTGCCGCTGCGCCCGGAGGCACTCACCCAGGAGGCGCACGGATGACGTTCCGCGTCCTCGTCGTCGAAGACGACCCCGTGGCGGCCGACGCGCACGCCCTCTACGTCGGCCGCGTGCCGGGCTTCGAGGTGGCGGCGACGGTCCACTCCCGCACCGAGGCGCTCCGCGTACTGGAGGAAGCCGCGGCGGCGGAGGCGGGCGGCATCGATCTGATCCTGCTCGACCTGTACCTGCCCGACGGCAACGGCCTGGACCTGCTGCGTTCCTTGCGCGCCGCGGGGCACACGGAGGATGTGTTCGCGGTGACCTCGGCCCGCGATCTGACGATGATCCGCGAGGGCGTCTCGCTCGGAGTCGTCCAGCATGTGCTCAAACCGTTCACGTTCCGTACGCTCAGCGACCGGCTGCTGCGGTACGCGGACTTCCGGGCCACGGCGGAGGCCCGCGGCGAGGCGGCGAGCCAGGACGAGATCGACCGGACCCTGTCGGTACTGCGCGCCGCGCCCACCGCCTCGACGCTGCCCAAGGGGCTGAGCGCCCCGACCCTCGCCCGGGTGACGGCCCAACTGCGGGACGCCGCGGGCACCGGGCTGACGGCGAGCGAGACGGCGGCCGCACTCGGCGTCAACCGGATCACCGCACGCCGCTATCTCGAACACCTGGTTGCCGCAGGCCGCGCCGACCGCCACCAACGGTACGGCCACGTGGGCCGCCCGGAGCACCACTATCTCTGGCGAGGGCAGTAGCCGAACGTGCGGGCTGCGCCACGAAAGGGGCGCGGGGAACTGCTCCCCCAGCCTCCGGCCGGGAGGTGCCCCCACAAGCCACGAACGACCCGCAGGCTGCGTCCGGCGGCCAGGGGCACCCCCTCTTCAGCCCCAACTACTCGCCCTGTCACGGTTATTGACCGCGACAGCCCGGCGGAGCCACCGTACGGAGGACTCGCCTGGTCCGAGGAGGCATGCTCATGCGTCCCACCGCCCCGCAGATCCTCGCTCTCGCCACGGTCCTGGCCGCCGGAACGCTCACCGCGTGCGGCGGTGGCGGCGCCGGGGACAAGAACACCGTGCGTATCGCCTTCCACAAGGAAACCGACAACAAGGTCACCTTCCGCGACGACTACCTCAAGTTCGTGGCCAAGAAGTTCGAGAAGCGCTACCCCGGCAAGAAGATCGACCTGGTGCCCGTCCAGGCAACGCAGCAGGACTACTACACCAAGATCCAGCAGATGATGCGCTCGCCGAAGACGGCGCCGGATCTGGTGTACGAGGACACCTTCCTGATCAACTCCGACATCAAGAGCGGCTATCTGCGGCCGCTGGACAACTACCTGGCCGACTGGGACGACTGGAACCAGTTCGAGCCCGCCGCCAAGCGGGCGGCCGGCGCGGCCGACGGGCAGACGTACGGCGTCCCGGACGGCACCGACACCCGGGGCCTGTGGTTCAACAAGAAGCTGTTCAAGAAGGCCGGGCTGCCGCAGGACTGGCGACCGAAGACGTGGAACGACGTACTGAAGACCGCCCGCACCCTCAAGAAGAAGCTGCCCGGCGTCATCCCGCTCAACGTCTTCGCGGGCAAGGGCGCCGGCGAGGCGACGGCCATGCAGGGCTTCGAGATGCTGCTGTACGGCACCGGCAAGGACCCGCTCTACGACCCGAAAAAGAAGAAGTGGGTCAAGGGCAGCCGGGGATTCCGGGACAGCCTGAAGTTCCTCGACACCGTCTACAGCGAAAAGCTCGGCCCCGACGAGGACCAGGTGGTCGATCCGAACGTCACCACCGACGTCGTCACCCAGCTGCTGCCCGAGGGCAAGTTGGCCATCGCACTGGACGGTTCCTGGCTGAGCCAGCACTGGATCAAGACGGGCGGCACGCCGTGGCCGGAGTGGAAGGAGACGATGGGGCTCGCCCCGATGCCCACCCAGCACGGCGAGCCGCCCGGCGAGGTCAGCATGTCCGGCGGCTGGACCTGGTCGATCCCCCGGCACTCCGACAACCCGGATCTGGCCTGGAAGATGATCCGCACCATGCAGACGAAGGAGAACGCCGTCGAGTGGTGCATCCGAGGCTCCCAGGTCGCGGTACGGCAGGACGTCGCGAACGACCCGCGCTATCAGAAGTCCATGCCGGGCATCAAGTTCTTCACCGAGCGGGTGGAGCACACCAAGTACCGCCCCGCGCTGCCCGTCTACCCCCAGGTCTCGTCGGCCATCGCGGAGGCCTCGGAGGCCGTGGCGACCGGTGACTCCTCACCGCAGGAGGCGGCGAAGGCGTACGACGAGCAGCTGGAGGGCATCACCGACGGCGCGACCGTCGCCAAATGACGGCCGTACAGGCCGGGTCCACGCGCAATCCCCGCGGACGCGGCACCGGGCAGTCCCGTACGCGCGGCAGGGGCCTGCTGCGCTGGCTGCCGCTGGCGCCCGCCACGACCGTGCTGCTGCTGTTCCTGGCGGGACCCATCGGCTACTGCGTGGCGCTGGCCTTCACCGATATGCGGCTGACCGGGCAGGAGTCGGCGTCGTTCGTGGGGCTGGACAACTTCACCCGCGCCTTCGGGGACGCGCACTTCCGCAACGCGGTCGTCCTCACGCTCGTCTTCACCCTCGTCTCCTCGATCCTGGGCCAGAACACCCTGGGCCTGGCGCTCGCCTCACTGATGCGGCGGGCCTCCCGGACCGTGCGGACGGTGACCGGCGCGGTGGTGATCAGCGCCTGGGTGCTGCCGGAGATCGTGGCGGGGTTCCTGCTGTACACGTTCTTCCACCGGGAGGGCCAGCTCAACGCGGTGCTGCACTGGCTCCAGCTGCCCGGTCAGAACTGGCTGGTGACGCTGCCGATCCTGGCGGTCTCCTTCGCCAATGTATGGCGCGGCACCGCGTTCTCGATGCTCGTCTACTCGGCCGCGCTCGCCGAGATCCCGCGGGAGGTCACCGAGTCCGCCGAGGTGGACGGGGCGAGCGGCAGGCAGCGGCTGTGGTACATCACGCTGCCGATGATCCGCCGCTCCATCGGCACCAATCTGATGCTGAACACCCTGCAGACGCTCTCCGTCTTCGGGCTGATCTGGGCGATGACCAAGGGCGGCCCGGCACACCGGAGCGAGACGCTGCCGGTGTTCATGTACGACCAGGCGTTCACCAAGTCGCTCATCGGCTACGGGACCGCGGTGGCGCTGCTGCTGCTCGTCGTCGGCGCGCTGTTCTCCAGCGTCTATCTGCGGCTGATGCGCGACGAGGTGGGAGCCTCATGACGCCGCTCGGCGGGAGCGGCGTGCCGGGAGCGGCCGGGATGCCCGGCGGCCGGGTGGGGCGGGCCGCCGGGCGGTGGTACATGCTGTCCGTCAGTCACCCGGCCGTCGGGTGCGGGGCTGCACGGGGGACAGCCCCGGCGCGGTCAGCGCCAAGGTCGTCAGCTCTGCGACGAGCGGCGCTTGCGCGCGAAGACCACCAGGCCTCCGCCGGCGACGACCACGGCGGCCGCGATGCCGGCGATCATCGGGGTGTTGCTGGAGGAACCGGTCTCGGCCAGGTCGTCCCCGCCGCCCTGCGGCTTGTCGGCCGGAGCGCTGGTGCTGGTCTCGGGCGCGCTCGGTGTGGGCTTCTCGCTGGCGCTCTGCGAGGGGCTGGCGCTGGGCGACGGCGAGGTGGACTCCGACTCGCTGGGCGTCGGCGTCGGGGTGGGGGTGGGCTTCTCGCAGACCGGGGACTGCTTGGTCTCCGGACCCCAGTTGTACTTGTCACCGTCCGAGGCCACGACCTGAGCCGTGACGTCCAGCGGCTTGCTGTGCTCGGGGAGATCCACCTTCTTGTGGTAGCTCTTGCCGAAGGTGTCGCTGATCAGCGTCTTGTCACCGGCCTTGACGGTGACCTTGTTGCCGCTCTCCGCGTAGTTCGTCAGATCGATCGAGACCGAGTTGCAGGTCACCGACCACTGGGGGGTGTGTGCCTGGGCGGGGGCGGCCGCTATCGCGGTGCCGACGAACGCCGCGGCACCGGTCGCCGCGATGGCGACCGACCGCTGCCATCTGAGGCGCAGTGCTGTCATCGTTTTCCTTCCGGTAGGACCTCGTCGTACGAGATGCACGTACGACGGGTGACAGCACGGTACTCGCATCCGCAACCCAGGACACACGGACCCCGCAATATCCAACTGTTCCCGGCCAAGGGGCAGTTCGTGATCCATCTGCCGCAACCCGAAGGCCGCAGGTCGCGGGCGCGCCGACGCGGCTGTTCGAAGGAGGTTGCGATCAGGTGAAGTTGAACACGCACATCCGCCAACGGCTCGCGGCCGACGCCGGACTGCTGGTTGTCGCGGCAGCGTTCGTCACACCGCTCGCATGGCTCATTCTCGCCTCCCTGGACGCGGAGGCGACGCTGCGGGTGCGGCCACCTGACTCCCCCACCATGGACAACTTCTCGGCGGTGCTCACCGACGAGATCACCTTCACCCCGATGCGCAACAGTCTGGTGCTGTGCGGCGGCGCGACAGCGCTGACGGTGGTGTGCGCCGCACTGGCGGCCTATCCGCTCTCCCGCTTCCGGTCCCGTTTCAGCCGCCCCTATCTGCTGGCCATCCTGTTCACCACATGCCTGCCGGTCACGGCCGTCATGGTGCCGGTGTACGGGCTGTTCGTGCAGATCAACCTGATCGACACGCTGTACGGCACCGCGCTGTTCCTGACCGCCTCACAACTGCCGTTCGCCGTCTGGCTGATGAAGAACTTCATGGACGGCGTACCGCTGGTGCTGGAGGAGGCGGCCTGGACGGACGGTGCCTCGTGGCGGCAGTCGCTGCTGCGGGTCGTGCTGCCGCTGATGGGGCCCGGCGTATCGGTGGTGGCGATCTACAGCTTCGTGATGATGTGGGGCAACTTCTTCGTGCCGTTCATGCTGCTGCTGAGCCCCGAGCAGATGCCCGCCTCGGTCAGCATCTTCACCTTCTTCGGCAACTACGGAGCCGTCGTCTACGGCCAGTTGGCGGCCTTCTCCATCCTCTACTCGACGCCGGTGATCCTGCTGTACGTACTCATCGCCCGCCGGCTGGCCGGCGGCTTCGCGCTGGGAGCGGCCGTCAAGGGGTGAGCCGAGTCGACCACTGTCTCCGCGAAGGCGCGCAGCAGTGCGCTGTCGCTGTCGCGTACCGTCACCAGCGCCAGCTCCGACAGCGGCAGCCCCTCGACCGGGACGAAGGCGATGTCCGCGCGGGCGTGCGTCTCGGCGGTGGGCCGGCACAGCAGCATGCCCCCGCGCCCGGCCGCGGCGTTCGCCAGCCCCGCCTGGAGTGTGGCCACTGCCGGTCCGCGCGCGATGGTCCGGCCTCCCGGTGTGCACGGCGGTGCCTGGTGGTCGCGCCAATAGCCGGGGGCGGGCGGTGCGGCGGCGATGAGGGGGCAGTCGGCGAGGTCCTCGGCGGCCAGCGTGCCGCGCCGGGCGAGCGGATGGTGCGCGGAGACGGCCAGCGTCCACGGCTGCTCCTCGAAGCGGGGGCCCACCACCAGGTCGGGCTCCTCAACGGGCAGCAGTACGACGGCCGCGTCCACCTCACCGCGCCGCAGCGGACCGAACGGGTCGGCCATGGCGATCTCCACGATGTCGGTCTCCACCTGGGGATGGCGGGCGTGGAAGAGGCCGAGCGCTGTCGTCATCCGGTGGTTGGCGCTGCCCAGGAAACCCAGCCGCAGCCGCCCGCTCACACACCGCGCCGCCGCCCGCGCCTCGTCCACGGCGTCGCCCAGCTGTCCGTAGGCGGGCCGCAGTTGGCCGAGGAAGCGGGAGCCGAGCGGGGTCAGCGCCACCCGGCGGCTGGTGCGCTCCACCAGCCGCGCCCCGATCCTGCTCTCCAGGGAGCGCAGCAGTTGACTGACCCTGCTCTGCGACACGTACAGCCGCTCACCGGTGCGTCCGAAATGCAGCTCCTCGGCGAGGACGAGAAAGCACTCCAGCTCTCTCATCTCCAGCGAACGGATCCTGGTACCGCCGTCCAACTCCGTCTCCTCCTGATGGCCTGCGCATCGATGAGCCCTGATGGTCTGCCGCATCGATGAGCCCTGCTCATAGAAGGATGAGAAGTCCGCCGTTGTTCCCCGCCGGGCCGCCGCGAAGGCTGAAGGGCATGACAGACACCCTCACCTCCACCCCCTCCGCGGGGCGGGAGCGCTCACCGCTGCGGATGTGGCTCGGCGTCGCCGCGCTCACCTCGGCCACGTTCGCCGTCACCGCGGCCGAGATGCTGCCCGTCGGACTGCTGACCCCCATCAGCGACAGCCTGCACGTCTCGGAGGGCTCCGCGGGGCTGACCGTCACCCTCACCGGCATCGTCGCGGCCCTCGCAGCTCCTCTCGTCCCGCTGGTCGCGGGCAGAGTCGACCGCCGCACCTCGCTGGCCGGGCTGGCGCTGCTGCTGGCCGCCGCCAACACGCTGTCGGCCGTCGCCGGCTCCCTCACCGTGCTGCTGATCGCCCGGGTCCTGGTGGGCGTCGCGCTGGGCGGCGTGTGGGCGCTGGCGGCCAGCCTGCCGGTGCGGCTGGTGCCACAGCGCTCGCAGAGCACCGCGCTGGCGGCCGTGTTCGGCGGTATCGGTATCGCCAGTGTGCTGGCCGTACCCGCCGGCACCATGCTGGGCGAGGTGGCGGGCTGGCGGAGCGCGTTCGGTGCCGCGGCGGGGCTCGCCGCCGTCGTGGCGCCGGCTCTCGCCCTGCTGCTGCCCGCACTGCCCGCCGAACGCCCGGTTGGGCCTCGCACCCTGCTGCGGCTGTTCGGCAACGCGCGGCTGCGCACCGGTTTCGTCTTCCTCGCCCTCCTGGTGACCGGGCACTTCGCCGCCTACACCTATGTGCGGCCGGTGCTGGAGCAGATTTCGGGTGTCGCGCCCGGGCTGATCGGGGCACTGCTGCTGGCCTACGGTGTGACGGGCATCGTCGGCAACTTCGCCGCCGGTGCCCGGGTGGCGCGTCGGCCGCGGGGCACGCTGCTGACGCTGAGCGCGGGCATCGCCGCCATGACGGTGCTGTTGGCGGCGGCCGGTTCGGCCACCTGGCCCGCCGTGGCGGTGCTGCTGCTGTGGGGCCTGGCCTACGGCGGGGTCTCGGTGAGCACCCAGGCGTGGGTGCTGGCCGCGGCCCCGTCCGAACGCGAACCGGCGGGCGCCCTGTTCGCCTCCGTCTTCAACGCCTCCATCGCACTGGGCGCCTTCGTCGGCGGCCGGGCCGTGGACGCCGCCCCGCTGCCGACGGTGCTGCTGCTGGGCGCCGCGCTCGCCGCCTGCGCCCTGGCGGTGCTCGCCTTCGCCAAGAACCCGGCGGACGGGCAGCCCGCACAACGGGCGGGTGAACCCGAGGCGGAGACCGTCTGACGCGCGGCTCACGGTGCGGTCACGGCGGCGGGCGTACGGACAATCCACGCGCTGCCCCTCCCTAGCATGGGGGCATGCGAGGGCGTCGGCTGAACGACCGGTACGAGCTGATCGATCTGCTCGGCGCGGGCGGTATGGGCGAGGTCTGGCGGGCCCGCGACCTCCGGCTGCACCGTGAGGTCGCCGTCAAGGTGTTCATGCCGCAGCCCGGCGCGGCCGAGGACACCGACCGGGAGGAACTGCTGGCCCGTTTCCAGCGGGAGGCCCGCTCGGCCGCGGCGCTGGACAGCCCGCACATCGTGGCCGTACACGACCACGGCACCGACGGCGGCACCCCGTTCCTCGTGATGGCCCTGGTGCACGGCGCGTCACTGCACGAGGTGCTGCGCGACAGCGGCCGCGTCCCGCTCGCCGACGCGCTGCGCTGGACCGCCGACGTGTGCCGGGCGCTGGGGGCCGCCCACCGGGCGGGCCTCGTCCACCGCGACATCAAACCGGCCAACATCATGATCGAGCGGCACGAGGGCGAGGGCACCGGCCGCGCCAAGGTGGTCGACTTCGGCATCGCCAAGGTCATCGAGGCCCGCGCCACCGACCCCCGGCTGACGACCACCGGCCAACTGCCCTTCGGCAGCGTCCTGTACATGGCACCCGAACAGTTCCGGCAGACCGGAGTCGACGGGCGTACCGATCTGTACGCACTCGGCTGTGTCCTGTACGAACTCCTCGTCGGCCGCCCCCCGTACACCGGGTCGGCGGCAGGCGTCATGTTCAACCACCTGCACGACACCCCACTGCGCCCGACCCGCGCCCGCGCGGAACTGCCCCCGTCCGCCGACCGGTTGGTCCTCACCCTGACGGCCCGCGACCCGGCAGACCGCCCCGCGAACGCGGCCGAGGCGCTGGAGCGCGTACAGGATGTCGCACGGACGGTCCGCGAGGACGGGAGGACCCTCGCCGCGCCGGGCCAGGACGCGGCACCGGAGCCGTCCCCGGCCCCGGAAGCGGTATCGGCATCGGCCCCGGAATTGGAGCCCCGTCCGCACGTCGGGGACCGCCGCCCCGCCTCGCCCGGCCCGGACACCCCCTACCGCCGCCCCCTGGTGCCCGCCCTGCGCCGCGGAGCCCCCGCGCCTCCTGCTCGTTCCGGAGCAGCGCGTGTCTGGCGCGACGCGGAATGGACGCCGACCTTCGCGCGGATCAGCCGACTGGTCCCCGACCGCGGCCGACAGGTCACCGTCGTCCTGTCACTCGCCTACGTTCTGATCGTCGTTGCCGTCATCCTCCTCTCCCGGTGAGGCGACGCACCGGCCGAGCATGGGCACAAACATCCCCAACGGCACCGTGAACTGCGTCCTCAGACGCGCCACCTGTGAAGTCACCGAGCGGGTAAGTACATCGCACTGCCCCCTGACCCAGTGCCGCCGACTGCGCGTTGACTGCCGATATCACGGCCTTTTCCTCTTTCTCCGGCATTTTGCCCCCTCCTCTACCTACACTCCTGCTCGTGACGACGCCTTCTCTTGGCAGCGCGCCCACCGGAACGCTGTCTCCGCTTCCCTCGCGCTCTGACGCCCTGCCGCTGCTGCCCGGTGGCAACGATCAGCAACTCGCCGCTCTGCAGCGGCTCATCGACCAGCTCGGCACCGGGCGCGAGGTGACGGATCGCATTGCCTGGCCGCACGAGGGTGACAGCGTCACTGTCCGCGACGCCGTGCGGCGCCTGGGAAGTGTGGGGGTCGTAGCACGCGAGGGGTCACGGGTGGTGCCCACCGCCACCGTGCTGGACTGGCGGAGGACGGGGCAGCACGACCTCCTCGTGGGGACCTTCCACCGTCATGTGGCATTCGTCGGCGAACTGCTGGCGGCGCTCGACGACGGCCCGCTCGGCCTGGAGGACCTGCTGAGACTGAGCAACGAGAAGTACGGCTTCAGCTGGCAGACGGTAACTCCTGTGCGGCAGCGGACGATCTGGCTCCGCGTCACCGGCATGATCGCGTACTTCGACAGAAAGGCCCGGCTCACCGACGCCGGCCGCGCACTGCTCGGCAGCCTGGGGCTCGGCGAACCGGCCGGTGCGCCAACGGAGTCGGCGGCTCTTGCAGACGTGGCCGTGCACGAGGCAGCTCCCGCCGTGCGACAGCTCTGGGCGGAGCGAGCCGCGGAGGGGTGGGAGGCCAGGGGTGCGGGACGGAACCTCTACATCCTCGGGTCCAAGCACGACAACGGACGGCTCCGCGCGCTGCGGATCCTGGTCTCCGGGTCCCGTCCCCAGGTGACGCGCGAGGGGTTCGGGCAGCTCTGCCAACAGGTCACCGGAAAGCCGGTGGCCGCCTCGTCCGCCGACGCGGTACTCGACGCGGTCGGCTCCCTCAGGCTGCTCACCCGCGTCGGCGAGAACGCCTGGGCCCCTTCCGCCACCGCGAAGGCGTGGATCGAGAGCGACGATCCGCTCGACCTGGCCCGCACCGTTCACGCCGCCATCCGGTATTTCGGCGAGGTGCTGGCGGTCCTCGGCACCGGGACGGTCTCCACAGCGGAGCTGGTGCGGCGCAGTTCCGCGTATGTCGACGGCGGTCTGACCTCGACGGCCGTCCTCTCCCGTCTGCACTTGCTGCATGCCTGCGGACTCGTGGAGAAGATCACCACCAAGACCTACCGGGCCACTGCGCAGGGCCGTGCCTTTCTGACGACCCTGCCCCCGGAGTCGCTCAGCAGCGCACCATCCGCCACGGCGGCGGCGGACGACTCCCCCGCGGCGGCGGGCGGACGGCCGACAACGCCCGCAGCGGTCGCCGCGGAGCTGGAAGTCGCTGCCAGGGAGAGTGAGGACCACACCCGGCTGGAGAAGGCCGCCGTCGCCGCGCTGGAACAGCTGGGCCTGGACGGGGCGCACCTCGGAGGCAGCGGCAGGACCGATGGCGCCGTACGGCTCGGAGTCGGGCTCCGGAAACGGACGTTCGCCGTGGAGGCCAAGGCCACCGCGACGGGAGCGGTGGAGCGCAAGGCCGTCGATCTGGAAGGGCTCGCCGAGCACCGTGAAAAGCTCGGGGCCGAGGCGACGTTGCTCATCGGCCCCGCATTCCATGAGCGGGTACTGACCGCCGCGCGCAAGGACGGCAAGGTCGCCGTCCTGCACACCGGGCTGCTGGCCACCGTGATCCGAAGCCGGCAGACGGTGCCCCTCACGCGCGAACTCCTCGACATTCTCCTCGATCCCGCCCGCGATCCCGCGACCCGGGAGAAGGAGATCGAGGCTGCCCGGCGGGAGGAAGAGCGGCACTTCGCCGTCGAACGGGCGGTTGTGGATGCCCTGTTGGAGGAGGCGGAGTACTCGGAGGGCTGGCTGACCCTGCGCGATCTGGTACGCGATCTACGGAAGGGCGGACCGGCCACCGACGAGCGGGAGATCCGGGAGGTGCTGAGCTTTCTCGCCTTCCCCCGGATCGGCGCCGTCGAGGAGAAGAACGATCAGTTCCGGGTGACCGTCAACCGGCGCACTCTGGTGCACCTCGTGCAGACGGCGGGACGCTCCTGGCTCACGGTCTCCCCGGATGAGGCCGGGTGACGCGAGGCCGGGGGACGTCCCTCGCGGCACCGCGGCCGGGTGGGCGACGCGCCCGTGCTGCGGAGACGGCTCAGAACACCGCTTCCGTCTCATCCATCCGGTCCTGCGGCACCCGCTTGAGCTCCGACACCGCGTCAGCAAGCGGCGCCATCACGATCTCCGTACCCCGCAAGGCGGTCATGTTGCCGAAGTCGCCCCGGTGGGCGGCTTCGACGGCGTGCCAGCCGAAGCGGGTGGCGAGCACCCGGTCGTATGCCGTGGGGGTGCCGCCGCGCTGGATGTGGCCGAGGATGACGGGGCGGGCCTCCTTGCCGAGCCGGTGTTCCAACTCGACCGCGAGCCGGTTGCCGATTCCGGCGAAGCGCTCGTGCCCGTACTGGTCGATCATGCCCTTCTCGTACGGCATGGAGCCCTCGGCCGGGTGGGCGCCCTCGGCGACGCAGATGATGGCGAACTTCTTGTCCCGGGCGAACCGCTCCTCGACCATCTTGGCCAGGTCGTCGACCTCGAAGTTGCGCTCCGGGATGCAGATGGCGTGCGCGCCGGCCGCCATGCCCGCCTCCAGGGCGATCCAGCCCGCGTGCCGGCCCATGACCTCCACGACCATGACGCGCTGGTGGGACTCGGCGGTGGTCTTGAGGCGGTCCATGGCCTCGGTGGCGACGCCGACGGCGGTGTCGAAGCCGAACGTGCGGTCGGTGGCCGAGATGTCGTTGTCGATGGTCTTGGGAACGCCGACCACCGGCAGCCCGATCTCGGCGAGCATCCGGGCCGCGGTCAGCGTGCCCTCGCCGCCGATGGGGATGAGGGCGTCGAGGCCGAGGCGGTCGATCAGTTCCTCGGAGTTGTTGCACGCCTCACGCAGCCGGTCGCGCTCCAGCCGGGCCGAGCCGAGAATGGTGCCGCCGCGGGCGAGGATGCCGCTGACGGAATTTATGTCCAGGGGGCGGTAGCGGCCCTCGAGCAGGCCCTTGAATCCGTCTTCGAAGCCGATGACCTCGTCGCCGCGGTCGTGCACCGCGCGGTGCACGACGGATCGGATCACGGCGTTGAGACCGGGACAGTCTCCGCCTGCGGTGAGGACTCCGATGCGCATGGGGTTCGCTTCTCCTGCTCCGTAGATGCCCGCCGGGACGGGCCGCTTGGGGCACGGTCGGACCTCACTGTCCGGGGTGCCGCTGGTCCGTGTGAGCCGGTGCGATTGTTTCACGTCTTGAAGGCGAGGGCATGGGCCCCGCCCAGCATCCGGACCCCCTCCCTCCGGCCCTGCTCCGGTCCGGTTTCCGGCCCGGATGCCGGTCCGGATTCCGGCCCTGCTCGGGTGCTGCTCCGGTCCCCCTCACGTCTCGCCGCCCAGGCCCTCCGGTCACACACCCTGGCGAGCGGCATAGCCAGAAGCGCGGGTATTGTCAAGGGTATAGCCGTATCTTTACGGGTGCTTTCTAGGCGAAACCGCTCAAGAAATCCCCCGCGACGACCTCGACCGCGACCCGGAGGAGAGAGCGCGTGACGCGCAGCGTGTACGTGACCGGCATCGGACGCAGCGACGGCCGTCAGGTCGTCGAGCTGGGAGTCATGGAGCTCCTGACCCGTCAGCTGGACCGCGTGGGGGTGTTCCGGCCCCTGGTGCACGACGGGCCCGACCGGCTGTACGACCTGCTGCGCAGCCGCTACCGGCTCAGCCAGTCGGCCTCCTCCGTCTTCGGCATGAGCTACGAGGAGGCGGCGGCGCTCCAGGCCGAGCAGGGCACGGACGAGCTGATATCCCGCCTGGTGGACCGCTACCACCAGGTCGCCGACGCGTACGAGGCCGTGCTCGTGCTGGGCACCGACTTCGCCGACACCGGGTTGCCCGCCGAGCTGGCGCTGAACGCCCGGCTCGCGAACGAGTTCGGCGCCGCCGTGCTGCCCGTCGTCGCGGCCCGCGACCAGTCCCCCGAGGCGGTGGTCGCCGAGGTCCGCAACGCCCACCACGCCTACGCCTCGCTGGGCGCCGACCTGATCGCGATGGTCGCCAACCGGGTGGCCGACCCCAAGGCCGCCGAGGCGGTACGGGGGCTGGCCGAACGGCTGCCGGAGCCGGTGTTCGTGCTCCCGGAGGAGCCCGCGCTGGCCGCGCCGACAGTCGCGCAGGTCAAGGAGACGATGGGCGCCCGGGTGCTGCTCGGCGACCACGCCGGGCTCTCGCGTGACGTCCGCAACCTGGTCTTCGGCGGCGCCCACCTGCCCGTCTTCCTGCCGGCGCTCACCGAGGGCTGTCTGGTGATCACGCCGGGCGACCGCTCGGACCTGATCATCGGCGCGCTGGCCGCACACTCCGCTGGCTCCCCCGCCATCGCCGGTGTGCTGCTCACCCTGGACGAGCACCCCGGCGACCAGACGCTGGCGCTGGCCTCACGGCTGGCGCCGGGCACACCGGTGCTGGTCGTACCGGAGGGGTCGATGCCGACAGCGGACGCACTGCTGTCGCTGGAGGGCAAGCTGACCGCCGCCACCCCGCGCAAGGCGGAGATCGCGCTGGGGCTGTTCGAGACCCATGTGAACACCGCCCAGCTGTCCGAGCGGCTTGCGGTGGAGCGCAGCGAGCGGGTCACCCCGATGATGTTCGAGCACGAACTGGTGGAGCGCTCGCGTGCGGCACGGCGCCACATCGTGCTGCCGGAGGGCACCGAGGAGCGGGTGCTGCGCGCCGCCGAGGTGCTGCTGCGCCGCAACATCTGCGACCTGACGCTGCTGGGCGAACCGGCGGCGATCCGCAAGCGCGCCGCGGAGCTGAGCATCGGGCTGGACCTGTTGGCCGACGACGAGGTACCCGCGCAGGCCCCCGCGGGCACCGGCGGCGCCATCGCGCGGATCGTCGACCCGCAGACCTCCCCGCTGCGGGAGCGCTTCGCCGAGTCGTACGCCGCGCTGCGCGCCCACAAGGGCGTCACCTACGAGCTCGCCCACGACGTGGTCTCCGACGTCTCGTACTTCGGCACGATGATGGTCCACGAGGGCCTGGCCGACGGCATGGTCTCCGGCGCCGTGCACTCGACGGCGGCGACGGTCCGCCCCGCCTTCGAGATCATCCGCACGAAGCCGGACGCCTCGATCGTCTCCTCCGTCTTCTTCATGTGCCTGGCCGACCGGGTGCTGGTCTACGGGGACTGCGCCGTGGTACCCGACCCGGACGCCGAGCAGCTCGCGGACATCGCGATCCAGTCGGCCACTACCGCGGCCCGGTTCGGGGTGGAGCCGCGGATCGCGATGCTGTCGTACTCGACGGGCACCTCGGGCTCCGGCGCCGACGTGGACAAGGTGCGGCTGGCCACCGAGCTGGTCCGCGAGCGCCGGCCCGATCTGCTGACGGAGGGACCGATCCAGTACGACGCGGCCGTGGAGCCCTCGGTCGCCGCCACCAAGCTGCCCGGCTCCCGGGTGGCGGGGCAGGCGACCGTGCTGATCTTCCCCGACCTGAACACCGGCAACAACACCTACAAGGCCGTGCAGCGCTCGGCCGGCGCCGTCGCCGTCGGCCCCGTGCTCCAGGGCCTGCGCAAGCCCGTCAACGACCTGAGCCGTGGCGCCTTGGTGCAGGACATCGTCAACACCGTCGCGATCACGGCCGTCCAGGCGCAGGGCGAACCCGCGCCGGACGGCCCGGCCGCCTGAACCGCCTTCCGGCCCGTTCCCGAACCCTGTCCTCCCCGTAGAGACCGAACCCTGTCCCCGTAGAGAAGGCCCGCTGCTGTGACGCCCACCCGGATCCTCGTCCTCAACTCCGGCTCCTCGTCGGTCAAATACCAGCTGATCGACATGGCCGACCGCAGCCGGCTGGCCGCGGGGCTCGCCGAGCGGATCGGCGAGGAGAGCTCGGCCGTCTCCCACGAGCCGCTGGCCACCGGCGGCGAACGACGCACGCGCGAGGGCCGGCTGGCCGACCACGACGCGGCGCTGAAGGCCATCGCGGACGAGCTGGCCGCCGACGGACTCGGCCTGGACTCCCCCGACCTCGCCGCGATCGGCCACCGGGTGGTGCACGGCGGGCTGAAGCTCACCGAGCCGACCGTGGTGGACGACGCCGTGCTCACGGAGATCGAGCGCCTGGTCCCGGTGGCACCGCTGCACAACCCGGCGAACGTCACCGGAATCCGTACGGCGCGGCGGCTGCGCCCCGACCTGCCGCAGGTCGCCGTCTTCGACACCGCGTTCCACTCCACGATGCCGGAGTACGCGGCGCGCTACGCCATCGATGTGGAGACCGCCGACGCGCACCGGGTGCGCCGCTACGGCTTCCACGGCACCTCGCACGCCTATGTCTCACGCAAGGCGGCCGAGCTCCTGGGCAAGGACCCGGCGGAGGTCAACCTGATCGTGCTGCACCTGGGCAACGGCGCCTCGGCCTCCGCCGTGCGCGGCGGCCGGTGCGAGGACACCTCCATGGGGCTGACCCCCTTGGAGGGCCTGGTGATGGGCACCCGCTCCGGTGACATCGACCCGGCGGTGGTCTTCCATCTGGGCCGGGTGGCCGGAATGGATGTGGACGAGGTGGACGAGCTGCTGAACAAGCGCAGCGGGCTGCTGGGGCTGTGCGGCGCCAACGACATGCGGGAGATCCGCCGCCGGATCGACGCGGGCGACACGGCGGCTGCACTGGCCTTCGACATCTACATCCACCGGTTGAAGAAGTACATCGGCGCCTACTACGCAGTACTGGGCAGGGTCGACGCCGTGGTGTTCACCGCCGGCGTCGGGGAGAACGCGGCGCCCGTGCGCGAGGCCGCCGTCGCGGGCCTGGAGGAGCTGGGCCTGGCCGTGGACGGCGACCGCAACGCGGCGGGCGGGAAGGAGGCACGGCTGATCTCGCCCGAGTACGCGCGGGTGAAGGTGGCCGTCGTACCGACCGACGAGGAACTGGAGATCGCAGAGCAGACATACGCGCTGGTCGCCCCGAGTTGAGCGGCCCTGACTCCGGGGGAGCCGCCCCCGAATCGTTCAGTACCTAAACAAAACGATAGGATCGCCACCATGCGCCGTTCCAAAATCGTCTGCACCCTGGGCCCCGCCGTCGACTCCTATGAACAGCTCAAGACGCTGATCGAGGCGGGCATGAACGTGGCCCGCTTCAACATGAGCCACGGCTCCCACGCCGAGCACGAGGATCGGTACCACCGCGTCCGCAAGGCCGCCGACGAGACATGCCGCCCCGTCGGCGTGCTCGCGGACCTCCAGGGCCCCAAGATCCG
This sequence comes from Streptomyces sp. CA-250714, assembly GCF_050936705.1. NCBI lineage: Bacteria > Bacillati > Actinomycetota > Actinomycetes > Kitasatosporales > Streptomycetaceae > Streptomyces > Streptomyces sp. CA-250714. The sequence continues at coordinate 2,552,382 of NZ_JBNJMI010000001.1, forward strand.
GCTGGAGACCTTCGCCGAGGGCCCCGTCGAGCTGGTCCGCGGTGAGGAGTTCACCATCACCACCGAGGACGTGGCGGGCGACAAGACCATCTGCGGCACCACCTACAAGGGGCTGCCGGGCGACGTGTCCAAGGGCGACCCGGTGCTGATCAACGACGGCAACGTCGCGCTCCAGGTGGTCGAGGTCGAGGGCCCCCGGGTGCGCACCATCGTCATCGAGGGCGGCGTCATCTCCGACCACAAGGGCATCAACCTGCCCGGCGCGGCGGTGAACGTGCCCGCGCTGTCCGAGAAGGACGTCGAGGATCTGAAGTTCGCGCTGAGGATGGGCGCCGACATGATCGCCCTGTCCTTCGTGCGCAACGCCTCCGACGTGCGCGATGTGCACCGGGTGATGGACGAGGTCGGCCGCCGGGTGCCGGTCATCGCCAAGGTCGAGAAGCCGCAGGCCGTCTCCAACATGGAGGAGGTCGTGCTCGCCTTCGACGGCGTGATGGTGGCCCGCGGCGATCTGGCGGTCGAATACCCGCTGGAGCAGGTCCCGATGGTGCAGAAGCGGCTCATCGAACTCTGCCGTCGCAACGCCAAGCCGGTGATCGTGGCGACCCAGATGATGGAGTCGATGATCACCAACTCGCGGCCCACCCGCGCGGAGGCCAGCGACGTCGCCAACGCGGTGCTGGACGGCGCCGACGCGGTGATGCTCTCGGCGGAGTCCTCGGTCGGCCAGTACCCGGTCGAGACCGTCAAGACGATGTCGAAGATCGTGGAGGCCGCCGAGCAGGAGCTGCTCAGCCGTGGCCTCCAGCCGCTGGTGCCGGGCAAGAAGCCGCGCACCCAGGGCGGTTCGGTCGCCCGCGCGGCCTGCGAGATGGCCGACTTCCTCGACGGCAAGGCCCTGGTCGCCTTCACCAAGTCCGGTGACACGGCACGGCGGCTGTCCCGCTACCGGGTCGGCCAGCCCATCCTCGCCTTCACCACCGAGTCCGCCACCGCCAACCAGCTGACGCTGACCTGGGGTGTGGAGACGTTCGTGGTCAAGCACGTCGACCACACCGACGAGATGGTCGAGCTCGTCGACGCCGAGCTGCTGCGGCTCCAGCGGTTCGAGGTGGGCGACACCATGCTGATCACGGCGGGCTCCCCGCCCGGGGTCCCCGGCACCACCAACATGGTCCGCGTCCACCACCTGGGCACGGCCTGACAGGAGCCCGGACACGAAGAGACCCGCACCTTTCGGGTGCGGGCCTCTTCATGAGGGGGTTGCTCAGCGGGTTGCTCACTTCTTCTGCACGTACTGGTGCAGACCCGGCACCGTGAGGGTGCCGCCGAACTGCCCGGCCTGCTTCACCGACACATCGGTGAAGTGGGCGTACGGCACATTGAGCGGCGGCGGCGTCTCGGGGGTGAAGGTGACCGGGATCAGCCCGAACAGATTGCCCTTCAGCTCCTCGGTGTACATCGTCACCTTGCCGCCCCGGATGGTGGAGGTGGAGCCCTCGGCCGCCTGCACGTGGTAGGTGAGACCGCGGTCCTTCACCAGCTGGTGCAGGTCGCCGATGTCCACCGCGTCGGCGGTGAACTTGAGGGCCTGCTTGCTCCTGCCGTCGGGGGTGCGGATGTTGACGACGCCCTCGTAGTCGAGGCCCTTCAGGGTGAGCGAGGAAGCCTCCAGGTACCAGGGATCGTTCGGCACCTGCGCCGGGGTCTGCTCGTCCTGGCCCTCGACACTCGTCTTCTCGGGGCACGGGAACGGCTTGCCCGCGTCCTTGGCGGGGTCGTAGTCGCGTGCGGTGCCGTCCTTCTTGTCGACACCGGAGCTGTCGGAGTCCTTGCCGCCCTTTTCGCTCTTGTCGCTCTTGCCGGCCTTCTTCTTCGGCTGCGGATCGGGGTCGGGCTTGCCGGCCTTCGGCTCGTCGCCGCTGCCGCTCTTACGGCTGTCGCTGCCCGAACCGCTGTCCGGTGCGGGGGACTTGTCGCTGTCCCCCGAGTCGGAACCGGAGCCCGTCGAGGGGCTGGGTGTGGGGCTGGGCGAGGAGGGCTTGTCGGAGGGCTCGCTGTTGTCCTTGTCGGGGCTGAGGACACCGTCGAGCTTGTCGCCGACTCCCAGCGGGTCGTACCAGGGGTTCTCCTTGTCCTGCGAGCCGGACGAGGAGTCGCCGCCGGAGCCGGTGGACGGCGTCGGTGACGGGCTGGGCTCCGTGGTGCCGGGGGTGTCGCCGGAGGGCTTCTCGGACGGCTTGGCCGGCGCGTCGCCGGCCGAGCCGCCGTCGGCCTTCTCCTTGGCGCCGTCGGCAGCTTCCTTGGCCTTCTCGGCGGCCTCCTTGGCCGCCTTCTCCCGCTTGGCCTGCGCGCGGGCGAGGTCTTCCTTGAGCTTCTCGGCCCGCTCCTTGCGCTCCTTCTTCTCCTTCTCGGTCTCCTGCTGTTCCGAGATGGAGACGCAGGAGTCGCCCTTGAACGGATTCTTCGGGAGCGGCTTGGCGTTGGCGAGCTGCGGGGTGAGCCCCACGCCCATCAGCACGGCCGACGGCATCGCCGCCAGGGCTATCGCCTTGCCCGCGGGCAGGTGGAACCGGGTCAGCAGCGGCTTCCTCGGACCCGCGTGCCGGGGCCCGGTTCTCTCCCGGGCGCCGGGCGCGGCGTCGTTGCGCACGCCCTCCCCCTCGTGGACCTCGTCACCCGGCACGGTGCCTCCCGTTCCCGTCAAACGCGTCGACCCCGTCGGGGGACGCTCCAGAGACTGCTGTGTTGTCCCGGGGGCCCTCCTCCGGGGCGGCCGGGCTCGTCGCATCGGTGTCCGTCTGTACGGCGGTTTCGGCCGTTCCGGCGTGCTCGGCCCGCTCGGCCTTGACCGGCTTGCCAGGAGCCCAGGAGACGCCCAGCGCACCGCCGATCAGTCCGAGCAGGAAGCCGATCAGGAAGGCGCCGATGTTGGACACGACGAGGGAGACCAGCGCGAGCAGGATCGCGGCGACGCCTGCGAACACCCGCGACTGGGGCTGGAACCACATGGTCAGCCCGAGGACGACCAGCAGCACGCCGATGATCAGCGAGCCGGCGCCCGCCGTCGTCGACATCCGGATGGTCAAGGACCCCAGGGTGAGGTTCTGGTAGGGGACGTACATGATCGGGATGCCCGCCAGCAGCGTCAGCATCCCGCCCCAGAACGGGCGCTGGCCGCGCCAGTGCCGGAAGGACTGCCTCTTCTGGCCGAATCCGGTCGTCAGATTCTGTCGCGTGTCGGCGCTCATGGGTACGGGGCTCCTCGGAACTGGCACAGAACTTGCTGGTGTGGAGCGGAACCTGGGGTGCGGAGGGCGGGGCGGAGCGGTCGGCCCCGCCCTCCGCGCCCAGGGGCGGCTCACGTCAGTAGCACTCGGACTTGCCCTTCTTGACGCTCATGTGGAGTCCACTGAGCTTGAAGGTGCCGGCCGTTGTGGCCCACGCGCGCTGCTTGACGTCGGTGAAGTGGACGCTCTCCGCCTGCTGGGCGAAGGAGCCCTTGGCGTACTGGTCGCCCTTGTTCGGACCCGGACCCTTGGTGGTCTTGTCCACACTGACGCCGATGTCGATGTTCTTGAACGTGGCGTTGGTGTACAGGTCGTCGGCGTCGATGTACAGCTTCTTGGCCTCGACGCGGGGACCCCCGCCGCCACCGGCACTCAGCTTCATCGACACATCGCCGAAGACCGGGACCGGGACGACGACGGACTGGCAAAGGTTACGTATCTTCGCCGAGTTCATGCCGACGACGGCGACGGGCTTCTTGCCCTTCTGGGTGTTGTCGAGCGCGCCGTACTGAACGAAGCCGGTGCCGTCCAGCTCATCCGCTGTGACCTTGAACTGCTGGCCGGAGACGCTGAACGACGCCGCCAGCGCACCCTGCGAGAGGGCGACACCGATCGCTGCCGTAGCGGCCACGCTCGGCACCATGACGACGGCGAACCGCTTCCATCTGGTCCCGCCACGAGCCAGGGACTCCATGACTTTCCTCCTTCTCGGACGTACATCTCCGGCTCGGAGAGCCGTGCCGCCTGTGCTCAGCGGGCCGCTCCTGCCGTGGGGGTACCTCCCGGCCACGGGGCTGGGGAGGGAGACGAGCTACGTCCTCGGAACGGAGAGCGCCGACGGCGTACGTGCCGTCCTCGCGCACGTCACGTCCGATCCACCGGCGATCACCCCCGAGCGACAACCACGGGCCACGCTCTCGCGCAACCTTGCTTTGTGAGGACAGGCCCTGCCGTGGAGCAGAGACCCCCCTGTCCCGAGGACCGGCGGGTGGATTTGGGTGTGTTGTGGTACGTGTCGTGCGGTGCCGGTCCGCTCGGTGGGGACCCATCGTCACGAGCGCCGAATGGCTGCCGGGCTACGGGGCGATGGACCGAGCGTGGCCGATCGTGGTGCATCTGAGCCCGCCGCACAAGGGGGTTCGTTACTTACGAGTAACGGCTGGATAACCCCAGGGCCGCCGGGGGGTATCGAACGGCGACGGAGGGTTGCTGAAGGACCGGGGGGCCAAGCCGACTCAACCGGGCATGCCGGGAGGTTTCCGCGAGATTTCGTGACCGAAAGTAGCTGCGGCCGCGATTGCCAAGTTTTGGCAAAGCGCGGCCGCTGTTGTCGCTAAATCAATGAGTGGCGACGCGGTGTGTGACCGTCGGTACGGGCAGGTCAGAACAGCGCGCGAGCGAGTGCGGCACGCGCTGTGACGACGCGCGGATCCTCCGGCCCGATCACCTCGAAAAGCTCCAGGAGCCGCACGCGGGCCGCGTCCCGGTCCTCACCGGCCGTGCGCCGCACCGTGTCGACCAGCCGCCCGAAGGCGTCCTCGACGTGGCCTCCCGCCATGTCCAGGTCCGCGACCTGCAGCTGCGCTGCCACATCGTCCGGCCGGTCGGCGGCGTCCTTGCGGACCTGCCGGGCGTCCATGTCCTGCACCCGGGAGAGAAGTTCGGCCATCGCCAGGCCGACCTTCGCCTCCACGTTCGCGGGATCGTCCGACAGCTTGTTGCGGTACGCCTGGATCGCGCCAGGCAGATCGCCCGAGTCCAGCGCCTGCTGCGCCGCGGCCAGCACCGGGTCCTCCGGTGCCTGCGGCTCGGCGGGCTGCTCACCGGCGTCCTCCTGCGGGACACCCTGCAGACCGGTGATGCCGAAGCGCTGCTCGGCGACCTGGACGAGCTGATCCAGCGTGGCGCGGATCTGCTGCTCGGGCGCCGCGCCCTGGAACAGCGGCAGCGCCTGCCCGGCCACCACGGCGAAGACCGCCGGGATGCCCTGGACGCCGAACTGCTGCATCAGCATCTGGTTCTGGTCGACATCGATCTTGGCCAGCAGCAGCCGGCCCGCGTACTCCTGGGTGAGCCGCTCCAGCACCGGTGAGAGCTGCTTGCACGGCTCGCACCACTCCGCCCAGAAGTCGATGACGACCGGGACCTCGGCGGAGCGCTGGAGCACCTCCGCCTCGAAGTCGGCCTCACCGACGTCGATCACCAGACCGGCCGGCCCGGGGGCACCGTTCCCCTCCGCGGCCCGGGCGCGCTCCTGCTCCGCCTTCTGCTTGGCCTCACCGGCCGCCTTCACCGCGGCGAGGTCGACCACTCCGCTCATGGACATGTTGCGTGGCTGCATGAGACCAGTCTCCCCCCTTACCGCGGCCGTGTGTGCAGTGGTCGCCAGGTCCCCACCTGGCGTGTGATTGTCGCGGGGGTCATTCCGCTACGGGTCGTAGCGTAACTTGTCCCGCCCACGCCCCCGCAAGGGCCCTCCGGCCCCGGCACGCGGTGATCCACCTCACTGTGCGGCCCATACCGATCGGTAGGGTCGGGCCATGGCCGCCCCGGACCCACCCCCGACCCAGCGCCGTGGCCGACCGCGGAGCGCCGCGGCCGACCGCGCGATTCTCGCCGCGACCCGCGCCGCGCTGGTCGAGGTCGGCTGGAGCAGGCTGACGATGGGCGAGATCGCCGTCCGCGCCGGAGTCGCCAAGACCACCCTCTACCGGCGCTGGACCGCCAAGAGCGAACTCGTCGTCGACGCGGTCGCCGTCCTCTTCGACGAACTGGAACTGCCCGACAGGGGCTGTCTGCGTGCCGACGTGGAGGGCGTCGTGCTCTCCTTCGCCGCCCTGCTGCGCCGGCCGGAGACCAAGACCGCGCTGATGGCCGTCCTCGCCGAGTCCACCACGGACGAGGCGCTGCGGGTGCGGATCCGGCAGGCGATCGTGAACCGCCAGAAGCGGCTGGTGCTGGAGGGGCGGGCCAGGGCGCAGCAGCGCGGGGAGCTGCCGCCCGATCCGCCCGACCCGGCCGAGACCGCCCGGGTGGTCGACCTCATCTTCGATGTGATCGCGGGCGCTGTGGTGCACCGGTCGCTGGTGAGCGACTGTCCCGTCGACGAGGCATGGGCCCGGCAGTTCGCCACGCTGCTGCTGGAGGGCCTGGGCGCCGCCTCGTCCGGTCCGCCGGAACGGGGTCCTCAGCCGGGGAGCTGACGGATGTCGAAGAGCGCGGGCGGCAGCCCGTCCCCGCCGATCAGCCCGGTACGGGCTGCCATGTTCCGGGCGGCGTGCAGCCGTTCGCCGGTGTCGGCGAGCCGCGGGGCGAGGGCAGCGAGCAGCGCGGAGACGTCTCCGGGGGCGAGCGTGCACGCGCGTGCCCCGGCGAGGAAGCGCCGGACGGCGCCCTGGGCCGCCACGCCGCGCTCCGGTGTGTGGTCGAGCAGGGCCTCGACGACGTGGCCGTCGCTCTCCAGGAAGTCGTGGGACATGGCCAGACCGTCGTCGTCGACGTCGTCCGGGTAGGGCACCCGGTGCCAGGCGCCCTCGGTGTACCAGTAGACGTAGCCCAGCATGTGGGCGCCCAACTCCTCGCGGAGCGTGGGGCTGCCGAGCCGTGCGGGCAGTCCTGCCAGCACGTCCAGCGGCACAGGGCGCAGATGTGTGTTCCCGGCGTCGGCGTCCTGGCCGCAGAAGACGGCCTCGCCGCCGGCCGCCGGCCGAAGCCGCCACCACCAGCAGGCGCCCCCGCCCTCGAAGGCGAGTCCGTCCTCGTCGAGCAGGAGCCCGTCGTCGGGGAAGCCGCCGGCCGCCGCGGCGACCGCCATGGTCGCCGCGCGCACCCAGAGGTTGAGCGGCGCGTCCAGATCCTCCGGCCTGCCGGGTTGATGCACGGCCTCTCCCTCTCCCGGTGTCTTCCTCTTGTGTCCCGCGTGTCCCGCCTGTCCTGGTGGCGACGTCACCCCGCCACCGGACGGTTCCGGCGAGCCGGATCCGGGCGCCGGGACATGTTCTAAGAGGGTTGTGAGAGGTGGTTCTGGGAGCCTGTTCCCATGGTGATGACATGGCCGGCAGGGCGGTGAGGCGCGAGTCCTCCGGGGCGGGCGGCGCGGCGAGGGTGCTGGTCGTCGACGACGACCCGGAGGTCAGGGCCGCGGTCGCGGACGCACTCGGCATCGAGGGCCACGACGTCGGCACGGCGGCGGACGGCCTCGCGGCGCTCACCGAGGTGGCGCGGTGGGACCCGGACGTCATCGTGCTCGACGTGATGATGCCCGCCCTCGACGGCCTCGCCGTCTGCCGCCGGCTGCGGGCGCTGGGCGACCGTACGCCCGTCCTGGTCCTGACGGCGCTGGACGCGGTGAGCGACCGGGTGGACGGGCTGGACGCGGGCGCAGACGACTACCTCGTCAAGCCGTTCGCCCTGGACGAGCTCATCGCACGGGTACGCGCGCTGCTGCGCCGGGTGACCCCCGAGCCGACCGACGACGACGGGCTCGTGCTCGGCGAACTGGAACTGGACCCGGCCACCCGTACCGGCAGCCGCGGCGGCAGGACCATGGAGTTCACCGGGACCGAGTGCGCGCTGCTCCAGCTGCTGATGCGGCACCCCGGCCGTACCGTGCCCCGGCAGGTGCTGCTGGAAGAGGTGTGGGGCCGCGACTTCGGCCCGGACTCCAACTCGCTGGCCGTCTACATCGGCTATCTGCGCCGCAAGCTGGAGGCGGGCGGCGAACCGCGGATGCTGCACACCGTGCACGGTGTCGGCTACCGGCTGGACCGCCCGTGACCGGCGCCCCGCCCACAGGCCGCTGGAGACGGCGGCGTCCGTTGCGTACCCGGCTGGCGCTGGCCGCGACCGGAGCCGTCGCACTGGTCGCCGTGGGGGTGTGCGCGGCGGCGTTCGTCGTCATCCGCTACGAGCTGCTGCACCAGCTGGAGTTGAACCTCACCCAGTCCGCCAACCGCTCCGTGCGGGAGACCCGGGACGACCGCAGCCCTCAGGTACTCGCCGCCGACTGCCGCTATCTCGCCGCGCCGGCCTGCGCCCAGATCGTGCCGGCGCGCCCCGCCGCAGACCCGGCCGGCGGCTCCCGCTATCCGCTGCCGGTGAACGACGCCACCCGCCAGGTGGCGGCCGGCGAACGCGGCGCGTACTACAGCGAGGTGACCGTGCACGGCTACCCGGCGCGGATGCTGACCACCCCGCTGCGGGACGGCCGCGCCCTCCAGGTGGCGCTCCGGTCCGACACCGTGGAGGACGGCGTACGCCGGGCCGCGCTGCTGCTGGCCGGTGTCGGCGGCGCAGGCGTACTGCTGGCGGCGGGGCTGGGCTTCTGGGTGTCCAGGACCGGCCTGGCACCGGTGGCACGGCTGACCGGGACGGCCGAGCACATCGCCCGCACCCGCGACACCGGCCACCGCATCGAGCTGCCGCCGCCGCACGGCACCGGCCGCGGACGCCGGGCCCGGGAGGACGAACTGACCCGGCTGGCGGACAGTTTCAACACCATGCTGGACGCGCTGGAACAGTCCGTCGCCGCCCAGCGCCGGCTGGTCGCGGACGCCTCGCACGAGCTGCGCACTCCGCTGACCGCGCTGCGTACCAACACGGAACTCCTCGCCCGCGCCGACCGGCTGACCCCCGCACAGCGGGACCGCGCCGCCGCCGCGCTGGGCCGCCAGCTGCGCGAGGTGACGGCCCTGGTGAACGACCTGGTCGAACTCGCCCGCGATGAGGAGCCGCAGCCGCTGGTGGAACAGGTGGAGTTGGCGGCACTGGTGCGGCACGCGGTGGCGGCGGCCCGGGACCACTGGCCGGACACGGACTTCCGCCTCGACATCGCGCCCGGGGCCGAGCGCGCCGCGGTGCCCGGCGTGCCCGCGCGGCTGTCGCGGCTGCTGTCCAATCTGCTGGACAACGCGGCGAAGTTCAGCGACGCGGGGGTGGAGGTGGCGCTGTACGCGGCCGGCGGCGGTACGGAGATCACCGTGCGGGACCACGGCCCTGGGCTGGCGCCGGAGGACCTGCCGTACGTCTTCGACCGCTTCTACCGCGCGGAGGCCGCCCGCGCCCTGCCCGGCTCCGGGCTCGGGCTGGCGATGGCCCAGCAGATCGCCAAGGCCCACGGTGCCCGCCTGACGGCCGAATGCCCCGAGGGCGGCGGGGCCCTCTTCCGGCTGCGCTTTCCCAGCGGGTGAGTCGACCTGCCGCAGCTCCTCATCCGGTGAACAACCGGTCCGCTTTCCGGACGAGTTCCCGGGCGCCGTACGCGAGAGGCAGGCCGCGGCCCGCGCGGTGAGGGCGGAAGACCCGGCCCTCACCGCGCCGGATCAGAACACCGGGGGCTCGGTGTAGGTGCCCCACTCGTCCCTCAGGACCCCGCAGATCTCCCCCAGCGTCGCCTCGGCCCGGACGGCCTCCAGCATGGGCTCGATCATGTTGCCCTCCCCACGCGCGGCCTCGACCAGCGTGTTGAGCGCGCCCCGCACAGCGGCGTCGTCCCGCGCGGTGCGCCGGTCCGCGAGGGCCCGCACCTGCTCGCGCTCCACCTCGTGGCTGACCCGCAGGATCTCCAGGTCGCCGGTGACCGATCCGGTGTGGCAGTTGACGCCGACGACCTTCTTGTCGTTCTTCTCCAGCGCCTGCTGATACCGGAAGGCCGACTCGGCGATCTCGCCGGTGAACCAGCCGTCCTCGATGCCGCGCAGAATGCCGGAGGTGATCGGGCCGATCGGGTGCTGCCCGTCGGGCACGGCCCGCCGACCGCGTTCCTTTATCTGCTCGAAGATCTTCTCCGCGTCCGCCTCGATGCGGTCGGTCAGCGCCTCCACGTACCAGGAACCGCCCAGCGGGTCGGCGACGTTGGTGACACCGGTCTCCTCCATCAGCACCTGCTGGGTACGCAGCGCGATCTCGGCGGCCTGCTCGCTGGGGAGCGCCAGCGTCTCGTCCAGCGCGTTGGTGTGCAGCGAGTTGGTGCCGCCGAGCACCGCGGACAGCGCCTCTATGGCGGTACGGACGACGTTGTTGTACGGCTGCTGGGCGGTGAGCGAGACACCCGCGGTCTGCGTGTGGAAGCGCAGCCACTGCGCCTTCTCGCTGGTGGCGCCGTACTCGTCCCGCATCCAGCGGGCCCAGATCCGGCGTGCCGCACGGAACTTGGCGATCTCTTCGAAGAAGTCCAGGTGTGCGTCGAAGAAGAACGACAGCCCGGGTGCGAAGGTGTTGACGTCCAGGCCGCGGCTGAGCCCCAGTTCGACGTAGCCGAAGCCGTCGGCCAGCGTGTAGGCCAGCTCCTGTGCGGCGGTCGCCCCGGCTTCGCGGATGTGGTAGCCGGAGACGGACAGCGGCTTGTACGCGGGGATGCCGTGCGCGCAGTGCTCCATCAGGTCGCCGATGAGTCGCAGATGGGGCTCGGGCTGGAAGAGCCACTCCTTCTGCGCGATGTACTCCTTGAAGATGTCCGTCTGGAGGGTGCCGTTGAGGACGGCCGGGTCCACGCCCTGCCGCTCGGCGGCGACCAGATACATACAGAAGATGGGTACGGCCGGGCCGGAGATCGTCATGGAGGTGGTGACCTCGCCGAGCGGGATGTCCCGGAAGAGCATCTCCATGTCGGCGGCGGAGTCGATGGCGACGCCGCAGTGGCCGACCTCGCCCAGCGAGCGCGGGTCGTCCGAGTCACGCCCCATCAGCGTCGGCATGTCGAAGGCCACGGACAGCCCGCCGCCGCCCGCCTCCAGGATCATCTTGTACCGCTCGTTCGTCTGCTCGGCGTTGCCGAACCCGGCGAACTGGCGGATGGTCCAGGTCCTGCCCCGGTAGCCGGTGGGATAGAGCCCGCGGGTGAAGGGGAACTCCCCCGGCCACCCGATGCGCTCGAACCCCGTTACGGTGTCGCCTTCCCGCGGCCCGTAAACCGGCTCCACGGGGTCGCCGCTGAGCGTGGTGAAGTCCGCGTCCCGCTTGCGCGCGGAGTCGTAGCGCTCCTGCCAGCGGCGGCGGCCTTGTGCGATGGCGTCAGCATCCATGCCATCGAATTTACTAGGACGTCCAAGTAAAAGTCGATGACCGAAAGCCCGATGTGGCCCACGACGCTCGGGCCGGGCGGGCGGAAAAGCTCCCGTGAGCGCCGGGACGGCTCGGGATCAGGCGCCGACCGGGGCCGCCGTCTCGTCCTTGACCAGCGGCGCGACCTCGCGGGTTACCTTGCGCTCCACGAAGAAGGCGGCCGTGGGAACGGTGCCCGCCAGCAGCACCCAGATCTGCTTGCCGAGCGGCCACTTCGCCTTCTGGCCGAGATCGAAGGCGAAGATCAGGTACAGGATGTAGAGCCAGCCGTGCGCGATACCGACCACGCTGGTGAAGCCCTCGGCGCCGTCCATGCTCAGCAGATACTTGCCGATCATGCCGAGCGTCAGCAGGACGAGGAGCACGGCAGTGACATACGCCATGACGCGGTAGCGGGTCAACACGCTTCGTTTCATGCAAACGAGCGTAACCGTCGCGCTGCTGCGCTCCTCCACCACCCTGGCACCGCAGGACCGCCGTACCAGCGGCACGGCGGTCAGCTCCCGGGCCCCTCGGGGAAGTCTCCGGCGGCCACCCGCAGCGGGCGCAGCAGGGCGAAGATCTCGTCGAGCTGCTCGGTGTCGTAGGCGCCGAGCCCGAAGTCCATGGCCATCAGGTCCTCGGTGGCCGCGTCGCACACCTCGCGGCCCTTGTCGGTGATCGCCGCCAGGGTGCCGCGGCCGTCGTTGGGGTTGGGCCGCTTCTCCACGAAGCCCGCCGTCTGGAGCCGGTCGACGGTGTTGGTCACGGAGGTGGGGTGCACCATCAGCCGCTCGCCGATCTTCGACATCGGAAGCTCGCCCTTCTGCGAGAAGGTGAGCAGCACCAGCGCCTCGTACCGCGCGAACGTCAGCCCGTACGGCTTGACCACCGCGTCGACCTCGGACAGCAGGATCTGATGGGCGCGCATGATCGAGGTGATCGCGGCCATGGACGGCACCGAGCCCCATCGCTGCTTCCAGTGCTCATCGGCACGGGCGATCGGGTCGAACGACAGACTGAGCGGCTTGGGCACGCTAAGACCCTACCGGCCGGTCAGGTGCCGATTGAAGCCGTCCCACCCTCCGGGCGTTCCACACCACGCACACCGTGCCCACGGCCCCCGTCAGCGCCACGGCCGTATGCGCGGGTACGAACTCGGCCACGGCGCCGCCCAGCGCCATGCCGAGGCCCTGGGAGCTCATCAGGCCCGCCGTCATCAGCGTCATGGCCCGGCCGCGCAGCTCCTCGGGGGCCGCGTCGAAGAACCAGCGGTCCAGGCCCAGGGTGTAGCCGATGCCCATGCCGGACAGACACAGCGCGGCCAGCGCCAGGGGCAGCCCGGGGCGCAGCACGAAGACGAGCAGCGGGAGCAGCAGCGTCGAGGCGAGCGGCAGCACCAGGCGCTCGCGGGCCGCCGGCGGCAGCAGCGTGCCGACGGCCAGCTCGCCCACGACGCCGCCCACGGGCGCCGCGGCCAGCAGCAGCCCGGCACCGAGCGGACCGGCCCCCAGCGAGTCGGCGTACGGCGCGGCCAGCCCCTCGGGGACGACGACGAACAGCGGCGGCAACCAGCACAGCAGGAGCAGCGCGCGCACCCGCGGATCGGCCAGCAGCCGCCGGGTACCGCCCCGGGCCCGTACGGCGGCGTGCGCCAGGGCCAGGCGCAGCCGGGTGCCCATCTGGAGGATCAGCGCCGAGCCGAGGAATCCGGCGACGGTGAGCAGCAGCGCGGTGCGCGGCGAGACGAGGATCAGCAGCAGCCCGGCGGCCGCGTTGCCGGCGATCTGCGCGCTCTGCGCGACGATGCGCAGCAGTGACCGGCCGAGCACGAAAGCTTCCTCTCCCGGCAGGATCGCGCCGAGGCCGGCGGCCCGTACCCCGGCGAAGAGGGGCTGCACGAAGGCCGTCGCCGCGCGCAGGGCGAGCAGCAGCGCCACATGCGCGTGCGGCAGCAGCATCGCCGCGACACAGGCCGCGCTGAACACATCGCAGGCCACCAGCACCCGGCGGGCGGCGAACCGGTCCGCCACCGGGGCCAGCGCCGCCCCGCCCACCGCGTTCGGGAGGAAGCCGAGCGCGAAGGTCAGGGCGCTCAGGAGGGGTGAGGAGGTCTCCGCGTAGATCAGCACCGGCAGCGCGAGCCCCGCCACGACCGTGCCCAGCAGGGAGAGCACATGCGCGGCGAACACGGCACGGAATTCGCGCACGTGGAAGAGCGAGGCGTACGTCGCCCGCTGCGCGGCGCCGCCCGTCGGTCCGGGGCCCGCCGGTTGGCTGTCGGTCGGTTCGCTGTCCGCCGGTTCGCGGCCGGTCGGTTGGCGGCCGGTCGGTTCACTGTCCCCTGGCCCGGGGCCCGCCGTTCCGGGGCCCGACGGTTCGCTGTCCGCTGCTGTGCCCGGCTCCTTGCCCGGCGTCCTGCTCAGCGCATCGCTGGGTGTTGTGTCCAGCTCTTCGTCCGGTGATGGCATGAGGCGAGGCTGGACCACCGGGCGCGTGCGGGGCGGGGTTTCGCCGACGGCTGAGGCCGTCGGCGGCTGTGGAGCGGCGCCGGGTGGTCCGCGCGGGGCGGGTGGCGCGTGGTCAGCCCTCGCCGAGGTACCGGTCGACCGTGGCGACCTTCGACGTGAGACCGTCCGTCACCCCGGGCCGGATGTCGGCCTTGAGGACGAGGGAGACGCGCGGCGCCCGCGCCTCGACGGCCGCGACGGCCCGCCGTACGACGTCCATGCATGCGTCCCACTCGCCCTCCAGCGAGGTGAACATGGCGTCGGTGCGGTGCGGCAGACCCGACTCGCGGACCACGCGCACGGCGTCGGCGACGTACTCCCCCACGTCTTCGCCGACGCCGAGCGGGGTGACCGAGAAGGCGACGATCACGGCTTGACCGCGCTTCCGCCGCTGCTCACCGTGCCGGTCTGCTCCTTGCGGGCCCGCGCCGCGATGACGCCGGCCTCCTCTTCCTTGCGCAGCATCCTGTCCGCGAAGAAGCCGCCGGTGGGCAGCACGGAGAGGATGAAGTAGAGCGCGGCCCGGCCGAACGGCCACTTGATCCGGTTCCAGGCATCCGCCCAGAACAGCACATAAAGGATGAAGAGGATGCCGTGCACGGCGCCCATGACCGGCACGGCGTTGAAGTCCGTGGTCCGCTTGAGCACGGAGCAGACCAGCAGGACGAGGAAGGAGACTCCCTCGGGCACCGAGGTGAGTCGCAGACGGCGCAGCGCTGAGACCGACTTGGGCGGCAGGCCGCTAGGCGTTTCCAGTATGGCCACGGCAGGTCCTCAGATCGTGTGTGGTCGAACGGCGGTCGTCGTTCGTGAAGGGACGCACAGTCTTGTGAAGGAACGCACAAGCTCCGGCCATTGTGGCAGCCCTGCAATCGATCTCGGCCCTCAGGGTAGGTTCGACGCGTGGCTCAGTTCCGACTCGAAGGCAGCAAAGTGCTGGCCGTCACGCTCGGCGGTGGCAGCGACGCCGTCAAGGCGAAGAACGGCTCGATGGTCGCCTACGACGGCGAGATGGCGTTCAAGAAGTTGAGCGGCGGCGGCGAGGGCGTGCGCGGCATGGTGACGCGCCGGCTCACCGGTGAGCAGATGACGCTGATGGAAGTGAAGGGGCAGGGCACCTGCTACTTCGCGGACCGGGCCAGCGACATCAGCCTGGTGCGGCTGAACGGCGAGAAGCTGCACGTCGAGGCGAGCAATCTGCTGTGCACGGACAGTGGCCTGCGCACCGGTACCAGCTTCACCGGACTGCGCGGCGCCTCCCAGGGCAACGGCCTGTTCACCACGTCCGTTGAGGGCACGGGCCAGGCGGCGCTGATGTCGGACGGCCCCGCTGTGCTGCTGCGGGTCACACCGCAGACGCCGCTCCAGGTCGACCCGGGCGCCTATGTCGCGCACCAGGGCGATCTGCGGCAGAGCTTCCAGTCCGGGGTGAACTTCCGCACTCTGCTGGGCGAGGGCTCCGGCGAGGCGTTCCAGGTCCGCTTCGAGGGCGAGGGCCTGGTGTACGTACAGCCGAGCGAGCGCAACACGCTGGGAGGGGACGTCTGATGCCGTTCCGGGAACTGTCCGGCAAGCTCGTCGAGGCCCGGGTGGTGCCGGGGCAGCGGATGTTCAGCCAGCGCGGCGCGATGGTCGGGTACAAGGGCGAGGTGACCTTCACCCCCAACACCCGGGGCGGCCAGGGCGGGGTGATGTCGATGATCGGCCGCCGCGTGGCGGGCGAGGCCGCTCCGCTGATGACCGTGGAGGGCGACGGCACCGTGATGTTCGGCCACGGCGGCCACCACATCCAGGTGGTCGACCTGGACGGGGACACGCTGTGCGTGGAGGCCGACCGGCTGCTCGCCTTCGACGGCAGCCTCCAGCAGGGCACCCTCTTCCTCGGCAGGGACGGCGGGGTGATGGGCATGGTGCGCGGCCAGGTCTCAGGGCAGGGCCTGTTCACCACCACGCTGACCGGCCAGGGCTCGGTGGCCGTGATGGCGCACGGCGGCATCGTCCAACTCCCCATCACTCCGGGCCGCCCCGTCCACGTCGACCCCCAGGCGTATGTCGCGCACTTCGGCGACGTACAGAACAAGCTGTCCTCGGCTCTCGGCTGGCGCGACATGGTGGGCCGGGGCTCGGGCGAGGCGTTCCAGCTGGAACTGTCCGGCAGCGGAGCGGTGTTCGTACAGGCCAGTGAGGAGAAGCTGTGATGTCCCAGCCGCAGGGGGACGCTTTGCAGGGCTACCGCGTGTACGACGCGACGACCCTGCCCGCGAACGACAACGTCAATCCGTACGCCTTCTCCGTCGACCTGGACGGCCAGTGGTTCCTGCAGAAGGGGAAGATGATCGCCTACTACGGGCAGATCGACTTCCACGGTATCGGCCACGGCCCGCTGGACCGGCTCGTCGCGAGCAGCTTCCACTCGCCGCTGCACGCCTCCGACTGGGTCGTCGCCCAGGGGCGGGGCAAGCTGCTGCTGGCCGACCGCGCCTTCAACATCAACTCCTATGACCTGCAGGACGGCAACCTGACCGTACGGTCCGGCAATCTGCTGGCCTTCGAACCCTCGCTCTCGCTGAAGCAGTCGATCATTCCCGGCTTCCTCACCCTGATCGGCACGGGCTCCTTCGTGGCCGCCTCGAACGGGGAGGTCCACTTCGTGGAGCCGCCGGTGCGGGTCGACCCGCAGGCGCTGGTCGGCTGGGCGGACTGTCCCTCGCCCTGTCACCACTACGACCACCAGTACCTCAAGGGCGTCCTGGGCGGCCTGCGCGCCATGACGGGGCTCGGGGGCAGCTCCGGCGAGGAGCACCAATTCGAGTTCGTCGGCGCGGGCACCGTACTGATCCAGTCGTCCGAGCTGCTGATGGCGGAGCACGACACGGGCGCCGTGCCGCAGCAGGCGGGGGTGCCGGGCGGCGGCCAGGGCGACCACGGCGGCCAGCGGGCTCCGCAGCTGCCGGGCCAGCTCGGCAGCCTGCAACGCCGCTTCGGTCTCTGACGCCGGTGAGTCGGTCTCCGAGGCCCGCAGTCGGCGCGGGGCGTCCCCGTCACGGCCCGTGTCCGTGCCCGGCTGACAACGCTGCGACATCTTGACGCCACGCGGCGTAAGCACGCATGTGCGAACCTCGGTAGAGTCTCACGGTATGGACACCGACGACGGCACCCGTTGGCTCACCGAGGACGAGCAGCGCGCATGGCGCACCCATCTGGACGTCGGCAGGCTGCTCAGCTACCAACTGGAGCGCGACCTGCAACCCTTCGGGCTGACCCTCAACGACTACGAGATACTCGTCAATCTCTCGGAGTCGCCGGACCACCGCATGCGGATGACCGACCTGGCCTCGGCCACCCTCCAGTCCAAGAGCCGGCTGTCCCACCAGATCACCCGGATGGAGAAGTCGGGTCTGGTACGGCGCGAGTCCTGCGAGTCGGACAAACGGGGACTGTTCGCCGTGCTGACGGAGCACGGCTGGGACACGATGCGTACCGTGGCGCCGCACCATGTCGCTTCTGTGCGGCGGCACTTCATCGACGGCATCGCACCCTCGGACCTCGCCCACCTGGAGCGCATCCTCAGGCCCATCGCGGAGAAGCTCCGCACCGAGAGGGGCCGCGTCTAGAGGCTCACTGACCGTCGGCGAGCGGCAGCCGCAGCACGAAGGTGGCCCCTCCCTGCGAGGGGCCCTCCACCCGGAGGGTGCCACCGTGCCGCTCCGCGACATCGCGGGCGATGGCCAGGCCCAGTCCGGCCCCGCCCTCGTCCCGGGAGCGCGCGGCGTCCAGCCGGACGAACCGCTCGAAGATCCGCTCCCGCTCCGCCTCGGGCACCCCCTCCCCGTCGTCGGAGACGGCGAGAGCGAGCCGGTCGCCCTCCCGCCGGACGGTCACCGAGACCTCCGAGGCGGCGTGCCGCTGGGCGTTGTTCAGCAGATTCGCCAGCACCCGCGACAACTGTCCCGCCGATCCCCGCACTTCTCCGCCGTCGAGCGTGCCCACCCGCACCGGATGCGGGTCCCCCACCCGCTGCGCCACGTGCTCCCGCACCAGCGCGTCCAGGGCCACCCGCCCCTCGGCGGGCCGCTCCCCCGCGTCGAGCCGGGCCAGCAGCAGCAGATCGGCGGCCAGCGTCTGGAGCCGTACGGTGTCCTCCACCGCCTCGTCCAGATCGAGGAGTTCGGGGTGGGCCGCGGCGACCTCCAGTTGGGTGCGCAGCGAGGCGATGGGGCTGCGCAGTTCGTGTGAGGCGTCGGCGACGAACCGCCGCTGCCGTTCCACGGACGCCTCCAGCGCGGCGAGCGTCTCGTTGGTCGTACGGGCCAGCCGGGCCACCTCGTCACGGGCGTCCGGCTCGGGGACCCGGCGGGAGAGGTCGGTGCTGGCGGTGATCGCGCTCATCTCCTGCCGGATGCCCTCCACGGGCCGCAGGGCACGCCGGGTGACCAGCCAGGTCACCCCCGCGACGACCACCAGCAGCACCGGGAGCCCGAACAGCATGGAGCGGGTCACCGTGGAGACGGCCTCCTGCTGGGCGCCGAGGGAGGCACCGGAGTAGACCGTGACGGGGGTGCCGTCCCGGGTGCGGCCCTGGACGGCGGCGACGTCGAACTCCTGGGTGTCGGCGATGTCTTCCTTGTCGTAGGTGACCTCGCCGTCGTCGTCCACCGGGAAGGTGAGGATCTTGTTCTCGCTGTCCTCGTCGACCTCGCCCCGGCCGCCGCTGTCACCGTCGTCCGCGTCGTCGGCTTCGGCGTCCTCGGCGTCCGCTTTCTCCGCGTCGTCGGGCCGGTCGGCGCGCGCGAAGTCGGCCATCGGGCGACGTCCCTCCAGCGGGTCGCTCGCGCCGAGCACCTTACCGTTCGCGTCCACGACCTGCGCCGGCTCGTCGCCGTCGAGCCCGTCCAGCTGCCCGACCTCGTTGTCGGGCACGTCGGCCAGCTGAGCCGCCGTCCCGCGCGCCGCGTTCTCCGCGTTGAGCCGCGCCGTGTCGGCGAGACCGCCGCGCAGCGTGGCCACCACGAAGAAGCCTGCGGCGACGAGCGCGAGCGCCACCACGAGGGTGGCACCCACCGCGGCACGTACCCGTACCGACGCCCTACGCACGGCCCGCTCCCTGGGCGCCGTCGCCGAGCCGGTACCCGGCCCCGCGCACCGTGCCGATCCAGCCGGACCCCAGCTTCCGCCGCAGGGCGCTCACATAGACCTCGACGATGTTCACGTCGCCCTCGTAGGCGAAGTCCCAGACGTGTTCGAGGATCTCCGTCTTGGCGACGACCTCCCCCGCGCGGGTGGCCAGATACTCCAGGACGGCGAACTCCTTGGCCGTCAGCTCCACTTCCCGCTCACCCACCGTGACGCGCTGCGCGGCGGGGTCGACGGTCAGCTCGCCGACCCGCAGCACCGTCTTGGCACCGCGCGTACGACGGCGCAGCAGCGCCCGGACGCGGGCCAGCAGCACGACGTACGAGAACGGTTTGGTGAGGTAGTCGTCGGCACCGGTGTCCAGGCCCTCGGCCTCGTCGTACTCGCCGTCCTTGGCGGTCAGCATCAGTACGGGTGTCTCGTCGCCCGCGGCGCGCAGCGCGCCGCAGACGCGGTATCCGTTCATCCCGGGAAGCATGATGTCGAGAATGATCAGGTCGTATTCGTTCTCGACCGCCCGATGCAGTCCCTCCGCGCCGTCGTGTACGACGTCCACGGCGAAGCCCTCGGCCATCAGCCCTCTGGCGAGCGACCGGGCCAGTCGCTGCTCGTCCTCCACGATCAATAGGCGCACACAGCCACCCTGCCAAATCGCGGCTGAAGAGGGCTTCAGGTAGCTTCAGCTTACGTTCAGCAATGGTCGGCCACCGTGGAGTCATCGAAAGCGAGAGCAGCGAACGACCCGAGGAGTCGAACGTCATGAAGCGCAAGGTCATCATCGCCACCGTCGCCGCAGCCGCCCTGGTCGGAGGGGGTACGGCGACCGCGTTCGGGGTCGCCGGGCACGACAGCGAGGGCAAGCCGACCGCCGCGTCGCACTCGAACGTTCGCACGGTTGAGCACGACGACCGCGACGACGACCACGGGGACATCGACGACGGCAAGGACGACGACCGGGACGGTGGCCGCGCCGACAAGGCCGAGGACACCGGCGCCGCGGATGTCTCCTTCAGCCGTGCGGCCCAGTCCGTGCTGAAGGAGGTGCCCGGCAACATCAGCGAACTGGAGATGGACACCGACAACAACAAGCTCGTCTGGGAGGCCGACGTCCTCGGCAAGGACAACAAGTGGCACGACGTGCGGATCGACGCCACCAAGGGCAACGTCGTCCACAACCGGGTCGACGCGCACAAGAACGACAACCACTCCGTCGTCCGCGGCGCCAAGCTGGACGCCGACGCCGTCGGCAAGAAGGCCGCCGAGGAGACCAAGGGCGCCGTCACCTCCGTCAGCCTGGAGGACGACGGCCGGGACAAGGGCCAGTGGGAGGCCAACACGGTCGACAAGAAGGGCCAGGAGCACGAGCTCGTCCTCGACGGGACCTCCGGCAAGGTCCTCCACCACGAGACCGAGCGGGCCGAGAGCGACGACTGAGGGAGCCCGGCAGATCTCCCTCCCAGGTCAGGGCGTCACCCTTCGGTGACGCCCTCGACCAGTTCGTCCGCCGCTGTGTAGGGGTCCAGCGCCCCGCCCACCACGCGTGCGGCGAGCGCGTCGAGCCGTTTGCCGCCCCGCAACTCGCCCATGCGCCGGCGCAGCGCGGTGACCGCGATGGTCTCGATCTCCTTCGCGGCCCGCGCCGCGCGGCGCTCGGCGAGCACCCCGCGCTCCTCCATCCAGCCGCGGTGCTTGTCCAGCGCCGCGACCATCTCGTCCACGCCCTCCGACCGGGCGGCCACAGTCTTGACCACCGGCGGGCGCCAGTCACCCGGCTGCCGGGCCTCGCCGAGGCCGAGCATGTGGTTGAGCTCGCGCACGGTCGCGTCCGCGCCGTCCCGGTCGGCTTTGTTGACGACGTATACGTCGCCGATCTCCAGGATTCCGGCCTTCGCGGCCTGGATGCCGTCGCCCATACCGGGTGCGAGCAGCACCACGCTGGTGTCGGCCTGCGCCGCGATCTCCACCTCGGACTGCCCGACGCCGACGGTCTCCACCAGGATCACGTCGCACCCGGCCGCGTCCAGCACCCGGATCGCCTGCGGAGCGGCCCAGGCCAGGCCACCCAGATGCCCGCGGGTGGCCATCGAACGGATGTAGACCCCCGGATCGGATGCATGCTCACCCATCCGCACCCGGTCACCGAGCAGCGCGCCCCCCGAGAACGGCGAGGACGGGTCCACCGCCAGCACACCGACCCGCTTGCCCTGGGTGCGGTACGCGCTGACCAGCGCCGACGTGGTGGTGGACTTGCCGACGCCGGGCGATCCTGTGAGGCCGACCACATAGGCGTTGCCGCAGTGCGGGGCTATGGCCGCCATGGCCTCGCGAAGCTGCGGGGATGCCCCCTCGACGAGGGAGATCAGCCGCGCCACCGCCCGCGGCGCTCCCTCCCTGGCTCCCGCCACCAGCGCTGCGACATCCACCATTGAAACCGCTCCGTTCCGGGCTGTGACCGACTGTCCGGTTCCCTCTTACGGGACGCGGATGATCAGGGCGTCGCCCTGGCCGCCGCCTCCGCACAGGGCGGCTGCGCCCAGACCGCCCCCGCGCCGCTTCAGCTCCAGCGCGAGGTGGAGAACGATGCGGGCTCCCGACATTCCGATGGGGTGCCCCAGGGCAATGGCGCCGCCGTTCACATTCACCTTTTCGGGGCCGACTTCGAGGTCCTTCATTGACTGGTGGGCGACGGCGGCGAACGCCTCGTTGATCTCGATCAGATCGAGATCCTCGACAGCGCGGCCCTCCTTCTTCAGCGCGTGCTGAATGGCGTTGGAGGGCTGCGACTGGAGGGAGTTGTCGGGACCGGCGACGTTCCCGTGGGCGCCGATCTCGGCAATCCACTCCACCCCGAGCTCCTCGGCCTTGGTCCTGCTCATCACGACCACCGCGGCGGCGCCGTCGGAGATCTGCGAGGACGAACCCGCGGTGATCGTCCCGTCCTTGGCGAACGCCGGGCGAAGCTTGCCCAGCGACTCGGCGGTCGAGTCGCCCCTGATGCCCTCGTCCTCGGAGAAGAGCACCGGGTCACCCTTGCGCTGCGGGATCTCAACGGGGGTGATCTCCGCCTGGAAGAGCCCGTCCCGCTGCGCCGCGGCGGCGCGCTGGTGGGAGCGGGCCGCGATCTCGTCCTGCACCTCGCGCGGGATGCCCAGCCGGGTGTTGTGCTTCTCGGTGGAGGCGCCCATGGCGATGCCCTCGAAGGAGTCGGTGAGCCCGTCGTGCGCCATGGAGTCCAGCACCTCGAGGGCGCCGTACTTGTAGCCCTCGCGGGACTTGGGCAGCAGGTGCGGGGCGTTGGTCATGGACTCCTGACCGCCGGCCACGACGATGTCGAACTCGCCCGCGCGCACCAGCTGGTCGGCGAGCGCGATGGCGTCGAGCCCGGAGAGGCACACCTTGTTCACGGTCAGTGCCGGAACGTTCATCGGGATGCCCGCCTTGACCGCGGCCTGGCGCGCCGGGATCTGCCCCGCCCCGGCCTGGAGCACCTGGCCCATGATCACGTACTCGACCTGGTCCCCGCCGATACCGGCCCGCTCCAGTGCCGCCTTGATGGCGAACCCGCCCAAGTCCGCCCCGGAGAAGGACTTCAGCGAGCCGAGCAACCGTCCCATGGGAGTTCGGGCGCCTGCGACGATCACGGATGTGGTGCTGCTGGAAGTGGGAGTCATGAGGGGTTCCCTTCCGGGGGGAAGTTAACGAGGGTTACCGCTCAAGATACTGAGCAGTACCAGCCCGGGTCACCCGTCGGTGAGTGTGACCGTGCGCACGTTGCGTAACCGCGCGGAGAGCGCTGCACTGTTCTGCATGCTGACGCGTATCGACCACATCGGAATCGCCTGCCGGGACCTCGAAGCCACCGTCGATTTCTACTCTCGCACCTACGGCTTCCAGGTGTTCCACACCGAGGTCAACCAGGAGCAGGGCGTCCGCGAAGCCATGCTGCGGATCAACGGCACGGACGACGGCGGCGCGTCCTACCTCCAGCTGCTGGAGCCCATCCGCGAGGACTCGACGGTCGCCAAGTGGCTGGCCAAGAACGGCGAGGGCGTCCACCACATCGCGTTCGGCACCGAGGATGTGGACGGCGACTCGGAAGCCATCCGCGACAAGGGCGTCCGCGTCCTCTACGACGAACCCCGCAAGGGCACCATGGACTCGCGGATCACCTTCCTGCACCCGAAGGACTGTCACGGGGTGCTCACCGAACTGGTGACGTCCGCGACGCCCCCCGACGGCGACGGGCACTGAGCCGGTGTCCCTTCGGCCACAGCCGCACCAACGGACCACTGACGTCCGCTTCCCCGCCCGGTAGAGTGGGGATTCGGCCGGGGCGGGCCCTCCCCACCCGTACGGAGATCTCCGGGCTGGGGGCTCGGTCCACGTTCCGCCGATGATCTGACACCATTTCCGGGTGACGTGTCTAATCAAGTCCGGAGAGAGGGCTCGGATCATCTCCACGACTACCAGGGGACGGATGGGACCGCGCAGTGCGGGGCTACGACCGCTACGAGGCTGACGATCACCTCTCGCAGTTCGAGGCCGAGATGGAGCGGCTGAAGAAGGAGCGGGAGAAGGCCGTCGAGCATGCCGACGACCTCGGCTACCAGGTCGAAGTGCTGCGCGCCAAGCTGCACGAGGCGCGCCGCGCCCTGGCCACGCGCCCGGCCGGATACGACAATCTCTCCCACCAGGCCGAGCAGTTGCTCCGCAACGCCCAGCTCCAGGCCGACCAGATGCGCGCCGACGCCGAGCGGGAGCTGCGCGAGGCGCGCGCCCAGACGCAGCGGCTGCTCCAGGAGCAGGCCGAGCAGCAGTCGCGGCTTGAGGCGGAGCTGCACGCCGAGGCGGTACGCCGCCGCCAGCAGCTCGACCAGGAGCTGGCCGAGCGCCGCGCCACGGTGGAGAACCACGTCAACGAGAACGTGGCCTGGGCCGAGCAGCTGCGGGCCCGTACCGAGCAGCAGGCCCGCCGTCTCATGGAGGAGACCCGGGCGGAGTCGGAGCAGTCCCTGGCCCGGGCACGGGCCGAGGCGCAGCGGCTGACGGAGGAGTCCCGGCAGCGGCTCAACGCGGAGGCGGAGCAGGCCCGTAGCGAGGCCGAGTCGATCCTGCGGCGGGCCCGCGCGGACGCCGAGCGGCTGCTCAACGCCGCCTCCACACAGGCGCAGGAGGCCACCGACCACGCCGAGCAGCTGCGTACCTCCACCGCCAGTGAGGTGGAGACCAGCAGGCGCGAGTCCGCCGATCTGGTGCGCCGCGCCGAGGAGCGGATGCGCGAGGCCGAGGAGGCCCTGCGCGAGGCCCGCGAGAAGGCCACCGAGAAGCTCCAGGAGGCCGAGGAGGAGGCGGGCAAGCGGCTCGCTGACACCGAGTCGGAGAACGAGCAGCGCACCCGTACGGCCAAGGCCGAGGTGGCACGGCTGGTGGGGCAGGCCACCAAGGACGCCGAGGCGATCAAGGCCGAGGCGGAGCAGCTGCGCGAGGACGCCAGGGCCGAGAGCGAGCGGATGATCGCCGAGGCCCGCGAGAAGGCGCGGACCACCACGGCCGAGGAGTCCGCGAACCAGCTGGCGGAGGCGGCCCGGACGGCCGAGGACGTGCTCACCCGGGCGTCCGAGGAGGCGAAGGCCACCACGAAGTCGGCCTCGGAAGAGGCCGAGCGGCTGCGCAGGGAGGCCGAGGAGGAGGCCGACCGGCTGCGCGCCGAGGCACACGATGTCGCCGAGCAGCTCAAGGGCGCCGCCAAGGACGACACCAAGGAGTACCGGGCCAAGACGGTCGAGCTCCAGGAGGAGGCGCGCAGGCTGCGCGGCGAGGCCGAGCAGCTGCGGGCCGAGGCGGTCGAGGAGGGCGAGAAGATCCGCGGCGAGGCCCGCCGCGACGCCGTCCAGCAGATCGAGGAGGCCGCCAGCCGGGCCGAGGAGCTGCTGGGCAAGGCGAAGGCCGACGCCGAGGAGACCAGGACCGAGGCGACCACGGAGAGCGAGCGCGTCCGTACGGAGGCGATCGAGCGGGCCACCACGCTGCGCAAGCAGGCCGAGGAGGCGCTGGAGCGGGCCCGTACGGAGGCCGAGGAGCTGCGCTCGCAGGCCGAGGAGCAGGCCGAGCAGACGCGTACCGAGGCGGACGAGGCCGCGCGGCGGACCCGTGAGGAGGCCGAGCAGGCGGCCCGCGAGCGCCGGGCCGAGGCCGAGGCGGAGCTGACACGGCTGCACGAGGAGGCCGAGGCCAGGCTGGCGGAGGCCGAGTCCGGTCTGACCGAGGCCCGCACCGAGGCCGAGCGGCTGCGGGACGAGGCGAGGACCGAGGTCGAGCGGCTGCGCTCCGAGACGGCGGAGCGGGTACGCACGCTGCGCGAGCAGGCCGAGGAGGAGGCCGAGCGGCTGCGCACGGAGGCCGCCTCGGACGCCTCGCAGGCCCGCGCCGAGGGCGAGTCGGTCGCCGTCCAGCTGCGCAGCGAGGCCGCGGCGGAGGCCGAACGGCTGCGCGAGGAGGCCAGGGCGACGGCCGACCGGGTGCGCGCCGAGGCGGACGCGGCTGCCGAGCGGACGAACGCGGAGGCCGCCGAGGCGCTCAGTGCGGCCCAGGAGGAGGCGGCCCGCCGCCGGCGCGAGGCCGAGGAGCTGCTGACGGCGGCCCGCGAGGAGGCGCACCAGGAGCGTACGGAGGCCCGCGAGCAGAGCGAGGAGCTGCTGGCGGCGGCCCGCAAGCGGGTGGCCGAGGCCCATGAGGAGGCCGAGCGGCTGACCGAGGAGGCCGAACGGCGCGCGGCCGAACTGGTGGCGTCCGCCGAGGAGACGGCCCAGCAGGTACGGGACTCGGTCGCGGGGCTGCGCGCGGAGGCCGAGGAGGAGATCGCCGGGCTGCGGTCGGCCGCCGAGCTCGCCGCGCAGACGCTGCGCCGGGAGGCGCAGGAGGAGACCGAGGCCGCCAAGTCGCTTGCCGAGCGGACCGTTTCGGACGCGATGGCCGAGGCGGAGCAGTTCGACCGCGACACCCGCGCTGCGGCCGAGCAGTTCAGCCTGGAGACCCGCACCGAGGCCGAGCGGTTCAGCAGCGAACTGCGGGCGAAGGCCGAGCGGTTCGACGCGGAGACCCGCGCCGAGGCCGAACGGATCGGCGAGGAGGCCCGCGCCGAGGCGCAGCGGCTGCTGGACGAGGCACGCGAGCAGGCCGCCAAGAAGCGCAGCGAGGCCGCGGAGCAGGCCGACCAGCTCCTCGCCAAGGCCCAGGAGGAGGCGCTGCGTACGCAGGCCGCAGCGGAGGAGCAGGCGGACTCCATGGTCGGCGCCGCACGCGCCGAGTCCGAGCGGCTGGTGACCGAGGGGCAGGCCGAGGGCCGGGAGCTGGTCGAGAAGGCCCGCTCCGACGCGGACACCATGCTGGAGGAGGCGCGCAGCGACGCCGGCGCGATCCGCGAGCGCGCCGAGGAGCTGCGCAACCGCGTCGAGGCGGAGGTCGAGGAGCTGCACGAGCGGGCCCGCCGGGAGGCGGCCGAGGCCATGCAGTCGGCGGGCGAGCGCTGCGACAAGCTCGTACAGGCCGCGGAGGAGCAGCTGGCGGAGGCCAGGGCGAAGGCGGCGGAACTGCGCGCGGACGCCGACGCGGAGGCCGGCCGGGTGCGGATCGCCGCCGTGAAGAAGGCCGAGGGCCTGCTCAAGGAGGCCGAGCAGAAGAAGGCCGCGATGCTGCGGGAGGCGCAGCAGGCGCGCGACGAGGCCACCGAGGAGGCGCGGCGCACGGTCGAGGCGGGGCAGCGCGAGCTGGATGTGCTGATGCGGCGCCAGGAGGACATCAACGCGGAGATCTCCCGCGTGCAGGACGTGTTGGAGGCGCTGGAGTCGTTCGAGACGCCGGGCGCCGCGGCAGCAGCCGGGTCAGGTTCCGGACCGGCGGCGGGTTCTGATTCCGGTTCCGATTCCGCTTCCGGCTCCGGCAATGGATCCGGTTCGGGCGGCGGGTCGGGACGCGGTTCGGGGTCCGGCAAAAAGGGCGGACGTGACACCGGCGCAAAGGGTGGTGTGACAGCGGGCGTTGGCGCTGGTACAACTCGTTCGAGTGGCAAGGGTTCGGAGAGTTAGCCACCCGAATGAGGGCACATTCTCCAGATCAAACACGCATAAGCTCGATGACACGCCGCTTCGACCCCTAGGATTCCCTCTATCACTCCCCCGTCTGATAACCCGTCTGACTCGACAGGAACCCCATGAGCGACACTTCCTCCCCCTTCGGCTTCGAGCTCGTGCGGCGTGGCTACGACCGCGGGCAGGTGGACGACCGCATCACGAAGCTCGTCGCCGACCGTGACAGCGCCCTGGCCCGTATCACCTCTCTGGAAAAGCGCATCGAGGAACTGCACCTCGAAACGCAGAACGCCCAGGCTCAGGTCAACGACGCGGAGCCGTCGTACGCCGGGCTGGGTGCCCGGGTCGAGAAGATCCTCCGCCTCGCGGAGGAAGAGGCCAAGGACCTGCGCGAGGAGGCCCGTCGCGCCGCCGAGCAGCACCGCGAGCTCGCCGAGGGCGCGGCGCAGCAGGTGCGTAACGACGCCGAGGCGTTCGCCGCCGAGCGCAAGGCGAAGGCCGAGGAAGAGGGCGCCCGCATCGTCGACAAGGCGAAGAGCGAGGCCGCGTCGCTGCGCAGCGAGGCGGAGAAGGACGCCCAGTCCAAGCGCGAGGAGGCCGACACCCTCTTCGAGGACACCCGCGCCAAGGCCGCCCAGGCAGCCGCCGACTTCGAGACGAACCTCGCCAAGCGCCGCGAGCAGTCCGAGCGAGACCTGGCCTCCCGTCAGGCCAAGGCCGAGAAGCGGCTCGCCGAGATCGAGCACCGTGCCGAGCAGCTGCGCCTGGAGGCCGAGAAGCTGCGTACGGACGCGGAGCGCCGCGCCCGGCAGACCGTCGAGACGGCTCAGCGCCAGGCGGAGGACATCGTCGCCGACGCCAACGCGAAGGCCGACCGGGTGCGCAGCGAGTCCGAGCGCGAGCTGGCCGCGCTCACCAACCGCCGCGACAGCATCAACGCGCAGCTCACCAACGTGCGCGAGATGCTGGCCACGCTCACCGGCGCGGCTGTGGCCGCTGCGGGGCAGCCCGGCGAGGAAGCGGCGGACGAGGAGACCGCGGGCCGCTCGGTCCCGGCCCAGCAGTCCCGCTGAACGCCTGCGCGGGGCCGTTAACCGGGGCCTCCACGCGGCTTGTTTTTCCGGCGCGCGGGTCGGTGGGTTCGATATCCCACCGACCCGCGCGCCGCAGCATTTCTCCGCGCCGCCGCACAATTCCCCGCCGCTGTGACGGAAAGTTGGCCCCCACATGTGCAAGTGATGTGCGGATAATGCGCACGACTGGCGAGGGCCGGGGCTGCCCTTTAGCGTCGAAGAATGATCGAGCTGCGGGACCTCACCAAGCGGTACGGCGACAAGCTCGCCGTCGACGGTCTCAGCTTCACCGTACGTCCCGGTACGGTCACCGGCTTCCTGGGGCCGAACGGCGCGGGCAAGTCCACGACCATGCGGATGGTGCTCGGCCTCGACGCCCCGACCCGGGGCGACGTACGTATCGAGGGCAAGCACTACGGCGAGCTGCGTGAACCGCTCAACAGCATCGGTGCGCTCCTGGAGGCCAAGGGGGTGCACGGGGGGCGCAGAGCGTACGACCATCTGCTGTGCATGGCCCAGTCGAACGGCATCCCCGAGCGCCGGGTCGGCGAGGTGCTGGAGATGGTCGGCCTCCAGGACGTGGCACGCAAACGGCCCAAGGGCTTCTCGCTCGGCATGGGCCAGCGACTGGGCATCGCGGCGGCGCTGCTGGGCGACCCGCGCATCCTGATGTTCGACGAGCCGGTCAACGGGCTCGACCCGGAGGGCATCCACTGGATCCGCACCCTGATGCAGCAGCTGGCCAGGGAGGGCCGTACGGTCTTCGTCTCCAGCCATCTGATGAGCGAAATGGCGCAGACCGCCGAGCATCTGGTCGTCATCGGTCAGGGCAAGTTGCTGGCGGACACCTCGATGTCGCAGTTCATCGCGGAGAACTCCCGTACGCACGTACGGGTCCGCACTCCCGAGCCGGAGCGGATGCTGGACATCCTCGTCGAGGCGGGACTGCGGCCGGCGAGGGCCGAGGACGGCGCTCTGGAGGTGGACGGCGGGGACGCGCCGCGGATCGGTGAACTCGCCGCCGCGAACCAGGTGGTGCTGCACGAGCTGAGCACCCAGCGGGCCTCGCTGGAGGAGGCGTTCATGCGGCTGACGGCGCAGAGCGTCGAGTACCACGCCTACGCGCCCGGCGCCGGGCCGCTGCCGCCGGGCGCCGCCCCGCAAGTACCGCCGGGGGGCACGGTTCCGCCGGGTGGTGGTGCGCCGCCCGGAGCGCAGGCGCCTTCCGGGTGGGGCGAGAACTGGAGGAAGGGGCGCAGGGGATGAGTCACACCACGCGGGTACTCAAGTCGGAGTGGACGAAAGTCCGCTCCGTACGCTCCACCGGCTGGACCCTCGCCACCGCACTGATCGTCTCCGTCGGCCTCGGCGCGCTGATCTGCGGGGTGACCGCGTCCACCTTCGACGACATGTCCACCCGGGACCGGCTGACGTTCGACGCCACCTACACCAGCTTCTCCGGGATGGGCCTCGGCCAGCTCGCGATGATCGCCTTCGGGGTGCTCATCGTCTCGGCGGAGTACAGCACCGGCATGATCCGCAACTCGCTGGCCGCCGTACCGCAGCGGGGCACGTTCCTGTGGAGCAAGGTGCTGATCGCGGGTGCGTTGGTGCTGGTCGTCGGCATGGCCACCAGCTTCTGCGCGTTCTTCCTCGGCCAGGCGCTGCTGGGTTCGCACGGGGTGGGCATCGGCGACAAGGGAGTGCTGCGCGCCGTGGTCGGCGGCGGTCTCTATATGGCGCTGATCGCGATGTTCGCCGTCGGTATCACCTTCGTGCTGCGCAGTCCGCTGCTGGCGTTCGCGATCCTGATGCCGTTCTTCTTCCTCATCTCGAACATCCTCGGCAATGTCGAGGCGACCAAGAAGGTCGGCCAGTACCTCCCCGACCAGGCGGGCACGACGGTGATGGCCGTGGTGCCCGAGACGCTGGACCGGCCGTACGGGCCGTGGGAGGGGCTGCTGATCATGGTGGCCTGGACGGCCGCCGCGCTGATTGCGGGCTTCGTCGTCCTCAAGAAGCGCGACGCCTGAGCAGCCACCCCCCGGCTTCCCCGGGGGGCGCCTCATGGAACCAATTGCGGGCCCCGTAACCTCCTAGGCCATGTCCGGGGGCGAGTGAGCCCCGACCTGCGTCCAGGGGCAAAGGATGATCGAGGCGTACGGCCTGACGAAGCGCTACGGCGCCAAGACAGCCGTGTACAACCTGTCCTTCCAGGTGCGGCCAGGGGCCGTGACCGGGTTCCTGGGGCCCAACGGCTCCGGGAAATCCACCACGATGCGCATGATCCTGGGGCTGGACACACCGACGTCCGGCCGGGTCACCGTGGGCGGCCACGCCTTCCGCGGGCTGCCCAACGCACCCCGCCAGGTCGGTGCGCTCCTCGACGCGAAGGCGGTGCACGGCGGCCGCAGCGCGCGCAACCATCTGCTCTCGCTCGCCCAACTGTCGGGCATCCCGGCCCGCAGGGTCGACGAGGTGCTCGGCGTCGTAGGGCTCCAGGACGTCGGCAAGAAGCGCTCCAAGGGCTTCTCGCTCGGCATGGGCCAGCGGCTGGGCATCGCGGCCGCGCTGCTCGGCGACCCCCAGGTGCTGCTCTTCGACGAGCCGGTCAACGGCCTCGACCCGGAGGGCATCCTGTGGGTCCGCAACCTGATGCGGCGGCTGGCGAGCGAGGGCCGTACGGTCTTCGTCTCCAGCCATCTGATGAGCGAGATGGCGCAGACCGCCGACCATCTCATCGTCATCGGGCGCGGGCAGTTGATGGCCGACATGTCCGTGCAGGAGTTCATCGAGCGCAACTCCATCGGGTTCGCCCGGGTACGCACCCCCGACGGCGAGCCGGAGCAGCGCGAGAAGCTGCTCACGGCCCTGCAGGAGGCCGGCGGCCAGGCGCAGCCCGAGGAGGACGGCGCACTCCGTGTCACCGGGCTGCCGCTGCCGCGCATCAGCGATCTGGCACACGGCGCGGATGTCCGGCTGTGGGAACTCTCGCCGCACCAGGCTTCGCTGGAAGAGGCGTATATGCGGCTCACCCAGGGCTCGGTGGACTACCGCTCGACGGCCGACATGCGCGCGGGGCTGCAGCAGTCGGCACCGGGCACGGCACCCGGGATGGTGCCGCCGCAGTCGGCTGCCGTACCGGGGATGGCCGCCGCACCGCAGATGCCGCCGCCCCCGCACGGCGCCCCGGCACAGGGGGGCCTGTACGGCGGCGCGCCACAGCCGGACCCCGTACTGCCGCCGCAGGACGCCGTACCGCCGCGGGGCGCCCCCGAGGGCGGCACGCTCCAGATGCGGGCGCCGCAGGCCCCCGCGGGCGGAGCGGGCGCCCCGAACCCGTACGCCACCGGCACCCCGGCGCCACCTTCCGCCAGCCCCGCGCCCCCGGCCGATCCGATGGCCAAGGGCAACCCCGGCAACCCCGGTCACCACGCAAGCAGCGCCGCCAAGAACGAAGGCGAGGACGCCTGATGAGCACCCAGCAGCACGCGGCCCAGGCGGCTCCGCAGGCCGAGTGGCCGCAGGGGATCGCCCCGTACAGCTCGCC
The DNA here is from genome assembly GCF_050936705.1 of Streptomyces sp. CA-250714. Classification (NCBI taxonomy): domain Bacteria; kingdom Bacillati; phylum Actinomycetota; class Actinomycetes; order Kitasatosporales; family Streptomycetaceae; genus Streptomyces; species Streptomyces sp. CA-250714. The sequence continues at coordinate 2,584,065 of NZ_JBNJMI010000001.1, forward strand.
CATCCCGATGGCGCGGACCCACCTCGGTCACGCGCTGGTCGCGGAGTGGACGAAGATCCGCACCGTTCGCTCCACCGTCTGGACGTTGAGCGTGATGTTCGCGCTCGTCGTCGGCATCGGCCTGCTGACGGCCCTGGGGCTGAGCGGTGAGACCTACACCGGGATGCCGCTGCTCTCCAGCGGTTTGTTCGGGCTGATGCTGGGCCAGATCTGCGTGATAACGCTCGGCGTGCTGGTCATCACCTCCGAGTACGGCACCGGAATGATCCGCACCACCCTCACCGCCTGCCCGCAGCGCGGCCGGGTGCTGCTGGCCAAGGCGCTGGTCTTCTTCGTGCTGGCCTTCGTGATGACGACGCTGGCCTGCACCCTCACCGCGCTCATCAACTCCGCGATGCTGAGCGACCAGACGCGTCCCTCGTACGTGGGCGACAGCGACTTCGGTGGGTCCTTCGAAGGAGGGAAGCTGGTCGCCTCCAGCGGCGAGTGGCTGGGTGCCACGGTCGGCGCGGGGCTGTATGTGGCACTGCTGGGGCTGCTGTCGCTGGCGGTCGGCGCACTGCTGCGGCACTCGGCGGGCGCGATCACCACAATGATGGGCGTCGTCCTGCTGCCGCTGGTGATGGCGCTGTTCATGGCAGGCGAGGCCCTCCAGGACATCCGCGAGAAGCTGATGGAGTACTCCCCGCTGAACGGGCTGGCCTCCCTCTACCGCATCCCCATGAGCGAGGACCAGGACGCCACCGGCTGGCCGCTGCTCGGCGGCCTGGCGGTCGTCACCCTGGTCGTCTTCACCGTGGCATACGCGCTGCTGAACAAGCGCGACGTGTAACCGAATACGGGGGCTGCCCGCTCGACAACGCGGGTTGCCTCAATAGCGCGGCGCGTTACGGGACCGCTGGAGTCTGGCACTCCGGCGGTCCCGCGCGTTCCAGCAGGCGCGGTGCCAGTGCCTGCGGTCGGCCACATCTCCCTGGACCGGCCAGGCGACGACATGCGGGACGCCGGGCGGGATCTCCTGGTCGCAGCCGGGGCACCGGTAGTGCTTGACCGCCGCTCCCCCGCTTATCTGGCGGACCGCCCACTCCTCGCCCCGCCAGTCCTCGGTGCGCTCCAGGCCGTAGCGCTCCCGCTCGCTCCGCTCCTCGCCGCCGCGCCGCACCCCGGAGCCGGTGCGGGCGGCCTTGGCTGACTTGACGGCGCCGCTGCGGGAGCGGTTACGACGCGGGGACACGTGGGCACCTCGGGGGTCGACGGCGGTGAACGGGCCACGGCCGCTCGCGGCACCGCGTGGGTCGCGCGCGTGGCACCGCGATGCGCTGGGCGCGGCGGCCGTGTGCGTTCCAGCGTACGCAGGTGAGCGACGGCCGCCCGCGGCTGTCCACAGGCGGGGGCCGATTGACGTTCATCTGATGAATGGCATGTCAGCCCGTGCCCTCGGCACCCGTGTGCCGTTATTGCTGGGTGGGGTGTCCGATCTTCCGGAGCGCCCAGCCCCGGCCGGGAGGCCGCGGGCAGTCACGAGGGCGGTGAGGAATGCGAGTTGGAGCTTTTGTCCTGGGCGCACAGTTTCCGGGCCAGGGGGAGGGCGAGGTGCTGGACCGCGCGGTGTGCACGGCCGAGGCCGCGGAGGAGGCAGGGCTGGCCGATGTCTGGCTCGCCGAGCACCATTTCGTGTCGTACGGCGTCTGCCCCTCGGCGGTGACGCTCGCGGCTCTGCTGCTGGGGCGTACCCGGCGGATCGGCGTCGGCACAGCGGTCAGCGTGCTGCCCAACGCGCATCCGGTCGCGCTCGGTGAGCAGACGGCGCTGCTGCATCTGCTCTCCCAGGGGCGCTTCACGCTCGGCGTCGGACGCGGCGGGCCCTGGGTGGACCTGGAGGTCTTCGGCGGCGGCCTGCGCGCGTACGAGGAGGGTTTCCCCGAGGCGCTGGATCTGCTGCTGCGCTGGCTGCGCGAGCCGAGGGTGGGGGCGGACGGAGAGCGCTACAGCTTCCGCGAGGTTGCGGTGGTGCCGCGTCCGGACAGCGCGGGCCTTCCCGGCGGGGCGGCGGGCGCGTACGGCGGCGAGCGCGCGGCCGCCCCCGGCGTGGTCGTGGCCTGCACTTCTCCCGGGACCGTACGGCTGGCTGCCGAGCGGCTGCTGCCCATGCTGCTGGGCATGCACTGCGGAGACGAGGACAAGGCCGGGATGACCCGCCTGTGGCGGCGTACGGCACTGGAGGCGGGGCACTCGCCGGACGAGGTCGAGGCGGTCGCCGCGCGGCATGTGTCCGCCGGGGTGGCGCAGGTCGCCGACTCGCGTGACGAAGCCCGGCAGCTGCTCACCAAGTCCATGCCCGGCTGGCTGCGCGAGGGGCTGGGCCGGCATGTGACCGTCGACGGCCGGCCCCGCCCGATGCGGGACCCGCTCGGCTACACGGAACTGCTGTGCGAGCTGCACGCGGTGGGAACGCCCAGGCTGTGCGCCGACCGGCTCGCGGCGACGGCCGAGCGCACCGGCATCGGCCGTTTCGCATTGCTCGTCGAGGGCACTGGGGACCGGGACGGCACGGTGCGCAACGTCCGCCGGCTGGCCGACGAGGTGCTGCCGCTGCTCGATCGGCACGAGCAGCAGCCGCGGACCTGAGCCGGCGCACCGCAAAGAGCCGGCGCACGGCAACCGCAAAGGGCCGAAAAACGCCGCACCCGGCCCTCTTGGTGGCCGGTGGGTCGAACACCGGGCCGCGACAGCGTTGCGGCGGTGACTGAGACACCGCCGCAACAGACGCGAGGTCCCGTCGGCCGTCCGGACGTTCAGCAACTGCTCAGCAGTCGCGCAGTTCCGGGGACTGGTTGAGGAGCTGTCCGCGTATGGAGGTGAAGCGGGCGAGCCGGTCGTCCGCCGAGGCGTCCAGCGGGAAGACGGCGAGCCGATGGCAGTTCTGGAACGCGAGCCGCACGCCGAAGTGGCGCTCCAGCGCACCCCGGATCGCGTCGCTGGCCAGTGCACGGAGCAATTGCCCCCGGTGCTGCTCATCCGGTGGCGGCGTCTGGTTGTCGGCGAACTCCCCGCCGTCCACCTTCAACTGCGCGACGAGCGAACTGACCATCTCCCAGGCGTACGGGAGAGAGGTACGGACGCAGTCGACGAACGCCGCCTCATCCACCTCGCCACGCTCTGCCTGTTCCAACAGCGCAGGTGGGACGTCGAGCGACATGGGTTTCTCCTCTCGCGACCCGGGCCCGGAAGCCGGGTCTCTTGGGGGTGAAGGGACATCACCGTGTAGTCGCGCAACCTCGGACGGCGACGCCCAGCCTTACCGTACGGCTCCTGAGGTGAGAGCAGCACGAGAATGGGAATACTCGCGCCACTGTCGAACGCCCCCATCCGGGGGCGAATCGCGCACAGTACGGGCGGTCAAGTAGCGTGACCGACCATGCGTCTCGTCATCGCCCGCTGCTCTGTCGACTACGCCGGCAGACTCACCGCGCACCTGCCCTCCGCACCCAGGCTGATCCTGGTCAAGGCGGACGGATCGGTGTCCGTCCACGCCGACGACCGTGCGTACAAACCCCTCAACTGGATGTCTCCCCCGTGCACTCTGAGGGAGGGGAACGACCAGCGCTGGACGGTGGAGAACAAGACCGGCGAGAAATTGATCATCACGATGGAGGAGATACTGCACGACTCCTCGCATGAACTGGGCGTGGACCCCGGGCTGATCAAGGACGGTGTGGAGGCGCACCTTCAGGAACTGCTCGCCGACCGTATGGAGACGCTGGGCGACGGCTGGTCCCTGATCCGCCGCGAGTTCCCCACCGCGATCGGCCCCGTCGACATCCTGGGCCGCGACAGCGACGGGACGACCGTGGCCATCGAGATCAAACGCCGCGGCGAGATCGACGGCGTCGAACAGCTCACCCGCTATCTGGAACTCCTCAACCGCGATCCCCATCTCGCCCCGGTCAAGGGCGTCTTCGCGGCCCAGGAGATCAAACCGCAGGCCCGCGTCCTGGCCACCGACCGCGGCATCGACTGCGTCACCCTCGACTACGACGCGCTGCGCGGCATCGAGGACGACAAACTCCGCCTCTTCTGACAGCCCTCAGCTCTAACGACCGTCAGCTCTGACGCCCCTCAGCCGCAACCCGGCAGTCGACGCTGCCGGGTTGCGGCGGGTGCCGTCCCTACGACGCCGACGGGTCCGCCGAGCCGGAGGCCGGGCCGTCGCTCGGCGAGCGGTCGGTTGCCGTGCCCGAACCCGTACTGTCCGAGGGGCTGTTCGGAGGTTTCTCGGAGGTCGGGTCGTCGCTGGGGGTGGGCGACGGGTCGTCGGACGAGGGCGGATCGTCCGGAGAGGAGGACGGGGGGCGCGACGGCGAGGAGGGCGGGTCGTCGGGTGACGACGGTGGCTTCCCGGGGCTGCTGGGGTCGTCGGGGGCGCTGGAAGCGCCCTGGGACGAGCTCGGCGCGCCCTCGGGTGTCCCGGCGTCCTGCGAGGGGGCCGGTCCGTCCGTGCCGGGCGACTGCCTGCCCGCGGCGGGCTGCCGCTGGTCCGGTCCGCCGCTCGGGCTGTCGTCACCGGGCGATTCGTCGCCGGGAGCGTTGTCCTGGTCGTCCTGCGAGGTGGAGGAATCAGGGCGTACGGAGTCCGGTGGGCCGTCGTCGTCGGAGATGGTGCCCAGGGTGACGACGGTGCCGAGTACGGCGGCGAGCAGCGCACCCGCGCCGGCCGCCGCCATGTTCCGCTTGCTGCTGGTGAAGGCCCGCCAGCCGCGCGGCGCACTGTGCCGGCCGCCTCCCTCGCCGGGCGATCCGGAGCCGGTGGGGGCCGCCGTACCGCCGGTCGGCGAGATCAGCGTCGCCCCCGGCTCCTGCTGCGCGACGGCGGCGGACAGCACCGACGTGGTGGCGGCATCGGTGTCCGTGCCGCTCCCCTTCCCTGCCGCGGGAGCGCCCAGGGCAGGTGTATCGGCGGGGTCGGGGAAGGCCGCGGGGGTGGCGACGGGGGTGTCCCCGCCCGGCGAGGGAACGGCGGGGGCCGGGTGGGCAGCGCTGCCGGGCGGCAGGCTCGGGGTGCCTGCGCCCGTGAGCCGGTCGGTCACCAGCGCCAGCGCTCTGCGGCCCGCGACCATGCCGCGCTGCTCGGCGAGGGTGCCACGCAGTCCGAGCGCCGTCTCCAGCTCGGAGCGGGCCCGCTCGGGGTTGCCCGCGGAGAGGGCGAGGATGCCCAGCTCGTGATGGAAATAGGCTTCCTCGGCGAGCTCGCCCGAGGCCCGTGCCGCCTCCTGGCCGCAGCGCAGCACCCGCTCCCAGGCGCTCCACCGCATCCCCGCCGCCAGTACGGGCGCTGCCGTACGGGCCAGCAGCACGGCGGCGCTGGCGTTGCCACCGCGCTGGGTGGCCCGTGCGGCGGCGAGCAGCGCGTCGGCCTCCAGCGCGACGCGGTCGGCGGAGACCGTGGGCTGACCGGACCACCAGCTGTAGTGCTGTGCGGCGGCGAGGGCGTACGCCGTGCCGCCGTCCGCGTAACCGGCCTCGGTGAGCTGGGCGGCGACGCCCGCCGCCAGCTTGAAGTGACCGCCTGCCGGGCTGATCAGCCCGGAGGCCAGCAGTTCGCCGAGGCTGTCCTCGGCCTGCGGGTCGCCGACCAGTGCGGGCAGCTGGGCGGGGTGCGGGAGTTCTCCGTCGAGCGCGAGAGCCAGCCGCAGCGCGCCGCGTCCTGCCTCGGGGAGCGCGGCGGCCAGCAGCGGTGCCAGCGCCACGTCCTCCGACAGACCGGGAACGACGCCGCCACTGCCCTGGAGCCGCAGCAGCGCTCCGGCCTGGACGAAGCGCAGCGGCAGCCCCTCGGAGTCGAGCCACAGGTCGGCCGCCCAGTCGGCCTCGTCGTCGGTGAGCTGCCGGTGGACCGCCCGCTCCAGCAGCTCCACGCAGGCGGTCCGGCTCAGCCCGGGCAGGAACACCTCTTCGACATGGGAGCCGGGGGCGGGCGCGGTCACATCAGGGGTGGCGGTGAACAGGAAGGCGCACTCGGGCGTGGCCCGCAGCAGCTCGTCGAGGGCCGCGCCGCCGAACTCGAGGTCGTCGACGAGGACGACGGCGCCGATCCCGCCCAGAGCGCCGACCAGCTCGGCCTTCCCCGGGCGGTGCAGCGGGGCGCTGTACACGGCGGCGAACAGGTCGTACATCAGATCGCTGGGCGTGCGGTGGTAGCCGCTGAGGCGGACCACGCCGTCCGGTGCGAGGGAGGCGACGTCGCCGGCGACGGCGTCGAGGAGGACGCTGCGGCCGGATCCGGGCGGCCCGGTGAGCCGGACGGAGCGGCCGCGGGAGAGCAGCCTGGAGAGCCGCTCCCGCTCCTCGTCGCGCTCCAGCAGGCTGCCGGGCGGGAGCGTCGCCGCGGCGGTGACCGTCTCCGGCGCGGGACGGTCCTGCGGGGCGATCTTGGGCGGGGTGCCGCGCTGCTCCCCCGGCGGGCAGGGTTCGATCTCGCTGCCGTCGACCGGGTTGACCGTCACGAGGTACTGATCGGCGACGAGCCGGACAGCCCGGGCCGGTTCGCTGCCGGTCCCGCTGTCCGGTTCGCCGCTGGTCACGCCGGTGGGCGCGGGCTCGTCCCCGTGTGCGTAGCGGTCGCTGCCGTGCCGTTCCATGTCGTCATGTCTCCCAAGAGCAGGTGGCGCGGCCGACCGACGGGGTCGGCCGCGCGGGCTCCATTGTCCAGGAAGCGACGGGGTGCCGGGACGGTACCGGCGCGATTGTCATGGCTTCGCCAGAATGCCTGACTGTCCGTGCCCGGACCTGGCAGCCGGTGAGCCGGCCGGCGCGGGGGTCTCGATGGCGAGAATCCGGTGCAGCCGGGTGGCCACCAGCAGGCGCTGCATCTGCGGGGGCACCTCGCGCAGGACGAGCCTGCGGCCACACCGTCCCGCGCGGCGGTGTGCGCCCATGATGACGCCGAGGCCCGTGGCGTCCCACGAGTCGAGTTCGGCGAGGTCCAGCACGAGGTCGCCGTCGCCCGAGTCGACGGCTGCGTGCAGGACCGTACGGGCGTCCGCCGCGCTGCGGACGTCAAGACGACCTCCGACGACCAGCTCGGCGTGGTCGCCCCTGATGTGCATATGCGCTCCTATGGTCGCGGAGTGGTGTGCTTCCTTATGACTGTCGCGCCTCTGCGGTTGCGGCCCCACCGGCTGCGGCTCACCGGTGCCCCCATCACAGATGACTGGCGCCCCGGTGGTGGAGTTGCCGTCCGTGTCCTGACCGATACCGACTTTCACCCTCCCGAGGGGTGCCGAACGCTGTTGTCGCGGGGGTCGCTCCTTCCTCCCCCAGCCTCCGGCCGGGAGGTGCCCCCAACCCTCGCCGTCGTACGTCCTGCCGCGCCGGCGGGAACGAATGCGAGGGCGTCGTCTGCGCACCCCGTGGTGAGAGCATTTCTGCCGAGTGACCGGGGGCGGAGTCCCACATGGGTTCCCCGATCGGGGGCTGAGCCCTCTGGAACGCTGTCCGCCGCGGCGGTGGGGGAACCACAGCGGCAAGGGTCCGGCGGAGAGGAAGAGCCGGGCAGCCAGGGTGTCCGGCTGCCTGTCCGGCCAGGACTCAGTGCGGGTAGAAGCCCTGGCCGGTCTTGCGGCCCAGGTCACCGGCGTCGACCATGCGCCGCATCAGCTCCGGCGGGGCGAACTTGGCGTCCTGGGACTCGGTGTGGATGTTCTCGGTGGCGTGCAGCAGGATGTCGACGCCGGTCAGGTCGGCGGTGGCGAGCGGGCCCATGGCGTGGCCGAAGCCAAGTCGGCAGGCGGTGTCGATGTCCTCCGCTGAGGCGACCCCGGACTCGTAGAGCTTGGCGGCCTCCACCACGAGTGCCGAGATGAGGCGGGTGGTGACGAAGCCGGCGACGTCCCGGTTGACGACGACGCAGGTCTTGCCGACCGACTCGGCGAACTCCCGTGCGGTGGCGAGGGTTTCGTCGCTGGTCTTGAGGCCGCGCACCAGCTCGCACAGGGCCATCATGGGCACCGGCGAGAAGAAGTGCGTGCCGACGACCCGCTCGGGGCGGCCGGTGGCCGCGGCGATCTTGGTGATGGGGATGGCGGAGGTGTTGGAGGCCAGCACGGTCCGGTCGCCGACCAGCTTGTCGAGGGTGGCGAAGATCTCCCGCTTGACCTCGATCTTCTCGAAGACGGCCTCGACGACGATATCCGCCTCGGCCGCCGCGTCCAGATCCGTGGTGGTGGTGATACGGCCGAGCGCGGCTTCCGCGTCGGCGGCGTCGAGCTTGCCCTTGGAGACGAACTTGTCGTAGGACGCCTTGATGCCGTCCCTGCCGCGGGCGAGCGCCTCGTCCGTCACATCGCGGAGCGTCACGTCCCAGCCCGCCTGAGCGGAGACCTGTGCGATTCCGGAGCCCATGAGTCCGGCTCCGATGACGGCGAGCTTCTTCGCCACGTTCTTCACCCTCACTTCGTCGCGCCGACCCGCGCGCCGGCTGTTGCGGCGTGCCCCAGCGCCTTGTGAATGACCGTCCGTTGGGCGGACATTAGCGCCTCTCGGCAAGGCATGGGGGGCGAAGAGACACGTATCACGTCTCACATGGCGGACGTCACACCGTGCGTCCGTAACGTCGGCGCCGGGCCCATCAGCCGGGTTTGACCGCGTACTTGAGGAAGCGTTCCGAGACGAGCTGCTCGTAGGTGTCCAGCTTTCGGAGCGCGTCGGTCGCCGTCTGTTCGGGTGACATCCCCGCGGCGACGGCGCGGGTCGCGCCCCGGAAGAGCTGGTTGCTGATGTGCACCAGTTCCCCGGCGACCAGTTGGGGCATGGGGTCGTCGGGCTCCGCGCCGGTCTCCTCGGCAAGCGTCGCGGTGAGCCGTTCGGCGGTCCGGTACTGCAGGAGCATCATCCGGGCCAGCAGCGAGGGCGCCTCGTGGATGCAGCGCATGAACTTGTCATAGCCCTCGGTCACCCCGGCATAGACGCTGCGGTCCTCGATCTCCGCGCGCAGCTTGCCCAGCACGGCCTCGGCCGCGGACTGGCCCGGCAGCCGCTCCCGTACGAAGCGGGAGGGGCGGTCGATCACCTCCTCGGCGCGGTCGAAGAAGAGGTCCTCCTTGGTCGGGAAGTAGTTGTAGACCGTGTTCACCGAGACGTCGGCGGCCTCCGCGATCTCGGAGATGGTGACCGCGTCGAAGCCGCGGTCGAGGAAGAGACCCGTGGCGATGTCGGAGATCCGCAGCCGGGTCTCCCGCTTCTTCCGCTCCCTGCGGCCCTCCTGAGGGGCAGTGCTGGTCATGACCCCATCGTAGGCCGTCATGGGGTCGGCCAAATTTTGGAGTGGTTGCAAGTTTTAAGTTGCTCTGTTTTTCTGGTGCCATGCCAGCAGCCATCCACACCGCCGGGCTGACCCGGACCTTCCGCACCAAGTCCCGCACCGTCGAAGCCGTACGCGGCATCGACCTGACCGTCGAGCAGGGCGAGATACTCGGCTTCCTCGGGCCCAACGGCGCGGGCAAGACGACCACGCTCCGAATGCTCACAACCCTGCTCCCACCCACCTCCGGCACCGCGACCGTGGCCGGCCACGACCTGATCGCGGACCCCCGGGGCGTGCGGGAGCGGATCGGCTACGTCGCGCAGTCCGGCGGCGTCGACCCCACCGTGAGCGTCCGCGAGGAGCTGACCACCCAGGGCAGGCTCTACCGGCTCGGCAAGGCCGAGGCCGCCCGCCGCACCGGGGAACTGGCCCGCGAGCTCGGCCTGAGCGCGCTGCTCGACCGGCCCTGCGGTGCCCTCTCCGGCGGTCAGCGGCGCCGGCTGGACATCGCCATGGCGCTCACCCACAGTCCGGCGCTGCTCTTCCTCGACGAACCGACGACCGGGCTCGACCCCGGCAGCCGCGCCGATCTGTGGCAGCTGGTCCGCCGGCTGCGCGACGAGCGCGGCATGACGGTCTTTCTGACCACGCACTATCTGGACGAGGCCGACGCACTCGCCGACCGGCTGGTGATCGTGGACGACGGCCGGGTCGTCGCACAGGGCACCTCGGACGAGCTCAAGGAGACCTACGCGGGCGGGGGCGGCGCGAGCCTCCAGGACGCCTTCATCGCCATCACCGGGCGCAGTACGCAGCGCGAGGCGGACGAGACGCCGGTAGCCGTCTGACCGCCGTACCGACCCCAGCCTCACCGACCCCAGAGAGAACGGACAACACTTCCGTGTCCCACCTGTTCACCGACACCGGCATCATCGCCGGCCGCTATGTCCGGCAGACGGCGTCGTCCAAGCTCGGGCTGCTGTTCGGGGCGCTCCAGCCGCTGCTCTTCCTCGTACTGTTCGGGCCCCTCCTGGAAGACCTCCACCTCGGCGGGGGCGGTGACTCCTGGCAGACCCTGGTGCCGGGACTCCTCGTCCAGCTCACCCTGTTCTCCTCCGCCTTCGCCGGGTTCACCATCCTGATGGAGAAGCACAACGGCGTGGTCGAGCGGATGCGGGTGACTCCCGTCAGCCGGCTCGCGCTGTTGCTAGGGCGCCTGCTGCGCGATGCGCTTCAGCTGTTCGTGCAGTCGCTGTTGCTCGTCCTGGTCGGCGTCGCCATGGGGCTGCGCGCACCGGTGGCGGGGATGCTGCTCGGCTTCGTACTGGTCGGGCTGCTCGCCGCGTCTCTCGCCTCGCTGTCGTACGCGCTGGCCATGCGGATCAACTCCCCGCAGGAGTTCGCGCCTGTCATCAGCTCCCTCAACATGCCGGCGGTGCTGCTGTCCGGCATCCTCCTGCCGATGAGTTTGGCGCCCGGCTGGCTGGACGCCCTCTCGCGCTTTGTGCCGTTCCGGTACGTCGTCGACGCGGTACGGGGCGCTTTCGCTGGGAACTATGCGGATGGCTCCGTCCTGCTCGGCGCTGCGGTGGCCGGCGCCTTGGCCGTGGTGTCCCTGGGGTTGGGCACGCGGGTGTTCCGCAAGGTGAGTGCGTAGGGCCTTGCCCCTGCTCGTGGCTTGCGGACTGCGGGTGCCTTGGGGCTGGTCGCGCCCACGCGGCGGAGCCGCACATGAACACAGCCCCGCGCCCCTTCGGGGCGCGCCCCCGTTACCCTCGGCCCATGGTTAACCTCACGCGGATCTACACCCGAACCGGCGACAAGGGCACCACAGCGCTCGGCGATATGAGCCGTACCGCCAAGACCGATTCCCGTATCGCGGCGTATGCCGACGCCAATGAGGCGAACGCCGCGATCGGGGTGGCGCTGGCCATGGGGGAGCTGGGCGAGGAGATCCGGGCCGTGCTGCTGCGGGTGCAGAACGACCTGTTCGACGTAGGGGCCGACCTGTCGACGCCGGTGGTGGAGAACCCCGAGTTCCCGCCGCTGCGGGTCGAGCAGGCGTACATCGACAAGCTGGAGGCCGACTGCGACCACTTCCTGGAGGGCCTGGAGAAGCTGCGCTCCTTCATCCTTCCGGGCGGTACGCCGGGCGCGGCGCTGCTGCACCAGGCGTGCACGGTCGTCCGCCGTGCGGAGCGCTCCACCTGGGCGGCGCTGGAGGAGCACGGCGAGACGATGAACCCGCTGACCGCGACGTACCTCAACCGCCTCTCCGATCTGCTGTTCATCCTCGCCCGTACGGCCAACAAGCCGGTCGGCGACGTGCTGTGGGTACCGGGCGGCGAACGGTGAGCAGCCCTGCCCCTGAACAGCCCGCGCGGCCCGCGCTGCTGATGGACCTGGGCGGGGTGCTGGTGGAGGACAAGCTGTCGGCCGCCGCCGCCAAGTGGTCGGCCCGGCTGGGCATCACGGAGCGGGACTTCGTCACGGCCGTCTACGCGGGCAACGACTCCGAGGTGCTCGTCGGCCGGATGAGCGGCCCCGCATGGTGGTCCGTCGTCCGCGAACGGCTGGCGCTGGACGAGGACGGCGTCGCCGAGCTGCGCCACGATCTGGCGGGCGAACCGGTATGGGACCGGGCGCTGCTCGACGTGGTGGCCGGTCTGCGCGGCCGGGCGCGTACGGCGTTCGTCAGCAACGCCTGGCCGGACGCCCGCCCGAACCTCGCCCCGTTCCTGTCGGTCGCCGACGAGGCCGTGCTCTCCTGCGAGGTGGGCTTCGCCAAGCCCGATCCGCGGATCTACACGCACACGCTCCGACTGCTGGGCGCCGCCGCCGAGGAGTCGCTGTTCGTGGACGACGTCCCGGAGAACGTCGAGGCGGCGCGCGCTCTGGGCATGGCGGGCCATCTCCACACGGACTCCGCCGACACCCGCGCCGTCCTCGAGACGTTCGCTGCCCGGCTGCCCCAGGCCGACAGAGACTGACCGAAAATGAACGAGTACTGTGCCCGCATGTCGATACCGGGGGCCCAGCCGCAGCAGCCGTACTCACAGCAACCCACAGCCACCGCAACACCCGCGTACCAGTTCAATCCGTACGCACAGCCGCAGACTCCGCCCCCGGGGCCGCCAGGGCAGCCGCCGGGCAGCACCGGACGCGGCGGCGGTCCGCGCTGGCTGTGGGCGCTGGGCGGCGTGGTGATCGCCTCCGTCACCTGGGCCGGGACGCTGATGGCCACCGGCGCGCTGGACAAGGACGCCGCCGACTCGGCCACCGCGGACTACCAGGGCTACCGCTTCCACCACGACATGTGCGAGACGGCGCAACTCAAGTCGTTCCAGCAGAAGTACAAGATCCAGAAGTCGGCCTCGGACGACCCCGACGGCTACTCCTCGCGGCAGAAGGGCCTCGACGTCAGCTACTGCAGCCGCACGATGGTCGAGCACGGCGAGACGTCGAAGACGCCCCCGACCACCTACGTCTCCACCACCGTGAAGTGGCACAAGAAGACCGACCCCGCGGGCGAGTTCGCCTCCGAACAGCGGACGTGGGAGGACCAGAAGACCGGCACGTACCAGTACAAGGTCTCCCCCGTCGAGGGCTTCGGTGACGAGGCGTATCTGATCAAGGAGAAGCGCGGCGACAGCCTGGGCAGCCTCAAGCTGGAGGTGCGCGCCGGGTGGATGACGTACGAGATGAGCTGGAGCTGGTTCGGCGGCGGCATCGACGAGGATTTCGAGCCACCGTCCGAGTCCGCCGTGACCGGCTGGATGAAGAAGGACACCCGCGCCACCCTGAAGGCACTTGAGAAGCCGGACTCCAAGGAAGCCCCAGGACGCGACCCGGGCGCGTAGCGGGCCCTCGGCTCGTCTGCGGTGCCGCCCCGGTCTCCGTGCGGGCCCGCCGCCCTACGCGGTGATGTTCCGCTCGATCCACTCCACCCCGAAGCGCACCAGCTCCGCCGCCTCGAACAGATGGCTCTCGGCCGCTCCGACCCGGCCTCGTACGCCGATGCCCGCGGCGAGCGCCTCCTGGGCGATGACGGTGAACGGCCAGACGCCCTCCGGTACCGCCTGCCCGTAGTCGAACGCCTCGTCCTCGGTGTCGATGTCCCAGTAGCGCTGCCAGACCCGGTTGCCGTCGGCGTCCAGGACCGGGACCTCGTAGCTGAGATGGCGCTTGCCGGGCGCCTGGGCCAGCGCCTCGGCGTGGTGCAGGATCGTGAGCGTGTCGAGCGGGGCGCCCAGCAGCAGCACGCGCCCCCCGGCGGCGACGAGCCTGCCGAGCGCTCCCCGCGCGCCGTACGGATCGTCCCAGGGCACGTCACCGACCAGTGCCTCGGCCCGCGCGCCGAAGGCCACGAAGCTGTCGGGGTGCCGGGTGCGCAGGGCCCCCGGCACGCGGCGCAGCGCCTCGGGAAGGCGGCCGTTGTCGTGCGTGCCCTCGCTCAACTCCGGGTCGTACGCCGGGTGTTCGGCCCGCACGGCCTCCTGCCACGGTGCGGGCCAGTCGGTGAAGTCGTGCGGCGGCGCGTCGTTCCAGCCGCTGTAGACGAGCAACGTGCCCTGCTCGCCCAGCACCTCACGCAGGGCCGCGATCACGGTGAGCGGGCCGCCGGGCACATAGCCGAGCGCGGAGAGCGCCGTATGGAACATGACGGTGTCACCGGGGCGCAGACCCAGCGCCGTGAGCTCCCGTACCAATCGGCTGCGGGTGACCGGCCCGTCGGAGCGGGCCAGCAGTTCACGTTCGTCCATCCGGCGAGCGTACGAGGATCAAGGATGGCTCGGCGTCCAATTATTTCCGGACACCTGTGTCCTGCGGGTCGCGCTGCGCCGGCGGGCGCTCCTGTTCCGACGGCCGTGAATCCGCGCCGCCCTTGGGGCGCTTGGGCCAAATCGTGTAGCTCAACGCGATGACCAGGCTGATTCCGGTCACGAAGGCCATCCGGGTCTGCCACTGGCGCAGCGGCTCGGTCTGCTCGGCTCCGCCGACGTACCAGATGGCGAGCTGGAGCAGCGCGGCGGCGATGACGGCGCCACCGATGGCACGCGCCCCCATCTTCCACTCGTGCACCGCGCGCGCCGTACCGTAGCGCGGCGGCTTGGCGGGGCGCGGGCCCCGGCCGAGCAGGTGTGCGGCATGGCCGTCCGCCCACTTGACCATGTAGTGGCCGTGGGTTGCGGTGAAGCCGATGTAGACGGCCGCCAGACCGTGCTTCCAGTCGGGCTCCGCGCCGTTGCGCAGATCGATCGCGGTGACCACCAGCAGCACCACCTCAAGCAGCGGCTCGCACAGCAGCACGGCGGCGCTCGTACGCGGCATCCGCGCCAAATAGCGCAGCGCGAACCCCACTGCGAGGAGCACCCAGAAGCCGACCTCACAGGCGATGATCAGCATCACGATCATGAATGAACGCCCTCCTGGCGTCTGTCCCCTCGCGGGGCTGATGGCGGACTGCTTCCGGCCGCCGTGCCTCCCCCCGTGGCGGACGCGGCGGCCGGACGCGCCCTTCCACCTTCGCGTTCCGGGACCGCCCCGGGCGTCGTCGCCCGTGACGATTCACGGCGCCGCGTACTGCATCGAAAGATGCAGTGGCGCCGTACGGACGCTCAGCCGGGCGCGGGAGGCCACGCGCCGGCGGCCGGATCTAAGCTGGCCCGACAACCGGTCGAACCGCCCCGCACGAGCCACCACATGGAGCAATGACCCCCGCAGCCGCCACGATGTGGAACCGCACGGTGCGTGGACTGCGCCCGCACCAGGACGATGTGCTGATCGCGGTGGCCGGGGCGGCCGGCGGTCTGCTGCTGTGGGCGTTCGGGCTCAACAGCAGCCCGCTGTGGGAGCGCGGCCCGCGCTGGCTGGTGCTGATTCCGCTCGCGGTGATGTGTGTGACCGCGCTGCTGCGCCGTACGGGACAGCCGTACGTGCTGTTCATCGGTATCGCCGCCCAGGCGGCCGACGTGCTGATGGGTTCGCTGCTGGCGACGTTGATCCTGTTCACGGATGTGCTCTACGCCGCCGTGCTGTACGGCTCCCCGCGCCTCGCCCGCGGGGCGATCCGGGGCTCGGTGGCGGTGACCGTGCTGGTCACGGCGGGGCTGCTGATCGCGTTCCAGGAGCCCGAGATGCTGCTGATGGGCGCCGCCTGCGCCGGTGTGCTGATCGTTCCCACCAGCACCGGTGAGGCCATCCGCAGCCACCGCGACAAGGCGGCGGCCGAACGGCTGCGGGCCGAGCAGACGGCGCTGCTCGCGGAGCTGGACCGCAAACAGGCGGTCAACAGCGAACGCGCCCGGATGGCCCGCGAGCTGCACGATGTCGTCGCCAACCACCTCTCGGCCATCGCCATCCACTCCTCGGCCGCGCTCTCCTTCCCCGACTCCCACGACAGCAGCGGCGCCACCCGCGACGCGCTGGGCGTCATCCGCGAGAACAGCGTCCAGGGGCTGGCCGAAATGCGCCGCCTCATCGGACTGCTGCGCAACGCGACCGGCGCCGAGGAACCGGCGGCCACGCCCTCCCTCGACGGGCTCGACGCTCTGCTGGCCCGGGCCCGGGCCACCACCGACGACGGCCGTACGTTCACACTGATCGACCGCCGCGCCAAGGGTGAACGGCTGCCGGCGCCCGTGGAACTGGCCGCCTACCGCGTCGTCCAGGAGGCCGTCACCAACGCGCTCAAGCACGCCGCGCCCGGCAACGTCACCGTCGAACTGGACCGGGACGGTGGCAAGCCCGGCACCCTCGGCATCCGCGTCCTCAGCCCGTTGAGCAGCACCCCCGTCGACGACGACGGCCCTCGCGCACCCGGCGCCGGCGCGGGGCTCGTCGGGATGCGGGAGCGGGTGGAGCTGCTGCGCGGCGAACTGACGGCAGGGCCCACGACCGGTGCCGGGGGCGAGCCGGTGTGGCAGGTGCACGCGGTGCTGCCCGCACCGCACGAGACGGGCGGCGCCGCCACCGGGACCGGCGCACCGCGCCGCTACGAGCCAAGGGAGACGGAGTCGTGACAGCTGACCGGACCATCCGTGTGCTGGTCGCCGAGGATCAGCAGGCCGTACGCGCGGGGCTGGTGCTCATCCTCCGCAACGCCCCCGGCATCACCGTGGCCGGTGAGGCGGGCGACGGCGAGGAGGCCGTACGACTCACCCGCGAACTCGCCCCGGACGTGGTGCTGATGGACATCCAGATGCCCCGGCTGGACGGGGTGGCGGCCACCCGGCAGATCGTCGGCGAACGCCTCGCCGATGTGCTGGTGCTCACCACCTTCGACCTCGACGAGTACGTCTTCGGCGCGCTCCGAGCGGGCGCCTCGGGCTTTCTGCTCAAGGACAGCGAGGCAGCGGCGGTGGTGGACGCGGTGCGTACGGTCGCACGGGGCGAGGGAATGATCGCGCCCGCCGTGACCCGCCGTCTGATCGCCGAGTTCGCCGGCTCGACGGCGCCGCGCTCGTCGGACGTGTCCCGTACCTCCGCGGAGCCGCCGCCCGGACTGGACGAACTCACCCGGCGGGAGCGGGAGGTGCTCGGCTGCCTCGGCCAGGGGCTGTCGAACGCCGAGATCGCCACCCGCCTCACCATGGCGGAAGCCACCGTCAAGACCCACGTCAGCAGACTGCTCGCCAAGCTGGAACTGCGCAGCCGCACCCAGGCCGCCGTACTGGCCCAGGAGTGGGGCGTCACAGCCCCGCCGTGACGCCCGCGGCCCCAAGAGGCGCAGGCGGGCCCACAACGTCCGGCTACGCCACGTTCACGCGCTGCCCCGGGGGTGCCGCCTCCAGCCAGGCGAGGAAGCCCGTGAGGGCGTCCTCGCTCAGGGCGAGTTCAACGCGTACGTGGTCGGGGCCCACCGCGCACGCCAGCACCACGGCGTCGGAGAGCAGCGCCTGCTCCTCCTCGCCGAGCGGGGAGCGCCGCTCCAGAACATCAATGGCCCCGCGCACCAGATGGCGGCGGGGCCTGGGGGCATAGGAGAAGACGCGGAACCATTCGATGCGGTCCCCGTTGTAGCGGGCGATGCCGTACGCCCAGCCTTTTCCTTTGGGGTCGGCGGCCTCGGACTCGGAGACCGCCCAGCGCAGATTGCAGTCGAACGTTCCGCCGGACCGCTGGATGAGCCGCCGGCGTACCCCGAAGGCGAAGAGCCCCGCCATCACCAGCAGGACGACCACGCCGCACAGCAGCAGAGCGAGGACCATCTTCACCGACCTCCTCGCTCTCTCCGGGACCTGCTGCGGGCAAGTCTCTCAAACCCTGCTGTATGGCTTCAGCCGCGGACGGACCCGGATAATTCCGGGACCACCCGCGGCTGAGGGTCGTCGTTGCGCCGGGTGTGACGCGACAAACGTCAGCGTGCGGCCGTCACCGCTCGCAGCCGGACGTCGGCACGCTTCTCGGCGTCCTCGTCGGCCTTGGACTTGGCCTCCTCCAACGCGCGCTCCGCCCGCTCGACATCGATCTCGTCGGTCAGCTCCGCGACCTCGGCGAGCAGCGAGAGCTGGTTGTCGGCGAACGAGATGAACCCGCCGTGCACCGCTGCGACGACGGTGCCGCCGCCGCTCTCGCCCGTCGTACGGATGGTGACCGGGCCGGACTCCAGCACGCCGAGCAGCGGCTGGTGGCCGGGCATGACACCGATATCACCCGAGGAGGTGCGCGCGACGACCAGGCTGGCCTCACCGGACCAGACCTTGCGGTCGGCGGCGACCAACTCGACGTGCAGCTCAGCCACTGTGGCTCCTCAGACTGGGATGGGGAAAGGATAAGGGGTGCGGCGCGGGGGCGAGTACTCGCACCCGCCCCCGCCGCAGCGTGCGACGTCAGGAGACGCCGAGCTCCTTCGCCTTGGCCTTGAGGTCGTCAAGGCCACCGCACATGAAGAACGCCTGCTCGGGGAAGTGGTCGTACTCGCCGTCGGCGATCGCGTTGAAGGCCGCGATCGACTCGTCCAGCGGCACGTCCGAACCCTCGAGACCGGTGAACTGCTTCGCCGCGTGGGTGTTCTGCGACAGGAAGCGCTCGATGCGGCGGGCGCGGGACACCGTGAGCTTGTCCTCCTCGGACAGCTCGTCGATGCCGAGGATGGAGATGATGTCCTGGAGGTCCTTGTACTTCTGGAGGATCCCCTTGACGCGCTCGGCGCAGTCGTAGTGCTCCTGGGAGACGAAGCGCGGGTCCAGGATCCGGGAAGTGGAGTCCAGCGGGTCCACCGCCGGGTAGATGCCCTTCTCCGAGATCGGACGCGAGAGCACCGTCGTGGCGTCCAGGTGCGCGAAGGTCGTCGCCGGAGCCGGGTCGGTGAGGTCGTCCGCGGGCACGTAGATCGCCTGCATCGAGGTGATGGAGTGACCACGGGTCGAGGTGATGCGCTCCTGGAGCACACCCATCTCGTCCGCCAGGTTCGGCTGGTAGCCCACCGCGGAGGGCATCCGGCCCAGCAGGGTGGAGACCTCGGAACCGGCCTGGGTGAAGCGGAAGATGTTGTCGATGAAGAACAGCACGTCCTGCTTCTGCACATCGCGGAAGTACTCCGCCATGGTCAGACCGGCCAGCGCGACGCGCAGCCGGGTACCCGGGGGCTCGTCCATCTGACCGAAGACCAGCGCGGTCTGCGGGAGCACGCCGGAGTCGGCCATCTCCTCGATCAGGTCGTTGCCCTCACGGGTGCGCTCGCCGACGCCGGCGAACACGGAAACACCCTCGTGCAGCTTGGCCACACGCATGATCATTTCCTGGATGAGGACGGTCTTGCCGACGCCCGCGCCGCCGAACAGGCCGATCTTTCCGCCCTTGACGTACGGGGTCAGCAGGTCGACGACCTTCAGACCGGTCTCGAACATCTCGGTCTTGGACTCGAGCTGGTCGAAGGCGGGGGCCTTGCGGTGGATGGACCACCGCTCGGTCACCTCGGACTCGGCCTCCGGCTCGTTCAGAATCCGGCCGAGGGTGTTGAAGACCCGGCCCTTGGTGACGTCACCGACGGGCACGGTGATCCCCGCACCGGTGTCGGTCACCGGGGCCTGGCGGACCAGGCCGTCGGTCGGCTCCATGGAGATGGCGCGGACCAGCCCCTCACCGAGGTGCTGGGCGACCTCCAGGGTCAGGGTCTTCTTCTTGCCCTCCTGGGCCGGGTCGAGGACCTCGACCGTCAGGGCCTGGTAGATCTCCGGCATGGCGTCGACGGGGAACTCCACGTCGACGACCGGGCCGATGACCCGGGCTACACGGCCCGTAGCAGCGGCCGTCTCAACTGTGGTGGTCATGGTTAGCGGTCACTCCCCGCGTTAGCGTCAGCCAGCGCGCTCGCCCCACCGACGATCTCGCTGATTTCCTGGGTGATGTCGGCCTGGCGGGCCGCGTTGGCAAGCCGCGTCAGCGACTTGATGAGCTCTTCGGCGTTGTCGGTCGCGGACTTCATCGCCCGGCGGGTGGCGGCGTGCTTGGAGGCGGCCGCCTGGAGCAGGGCGTTGTAGACGCGCGACTCGACGTACCGCGGCAGCAGCGCGTCCAGCACATCCTCGGCCGAGGGCTCGAAGTCGTACAGCGGCATGACACCCTTGCCGCCCGCCTCCAGGGCCTTCTCGCCCTCGTCGAAGGAGAGCGGCAGCATCCGGGCGTCCACCGCGGTCTGCGTCATCATCGAGATGAACTCGGTGTAGACGATGTGCAGCTCGTCCACGCCGTCCTCGGCGCTCTGCGCCTGCACCGCCTCGATCAGCGGCGCGGCGACGGCCTTGGCGTCGGCGTAGGTCGGGTTGTCGGTGAAGCCGGTGAACGACTCCTTGACGGGCCGGTTACGGAAGCCGTAGTAGGCCACGCCCTTGGAGCCGACGATGTAGCTGACGATCTCCTTGCCCTCGGCGGCCAGCCGGTTGTTCAGCTGCTCGGCCGCCTTGATGGCGTTGGAGTTGTAGCCACCGGCCAGCCCGCGGTCGCTCGTGATGAGCAGCACCGCGGCCCGCTTCGGCTGCTCCGCCTCGGTCAGCAGCGGGTGCTTGGCGTCGGAGCCCTGCGCGACGGCGGTGACCGCGCGGGTCAGCTCCTTCGCGTACGGCTCGGACGCGGCCACCCTGCGCTGCGCCTTGATGATGCGCGAGGCGGCGATCATCTCCATCGCCCGGGTGATCTTCTTGGTCGCGGAGACGGACTTGATCCGCCTCTTGTAGACCCTGAGCTGGGCACCCATGCTCAGCCCTCGCCCAGCAGCTTGCCGTCCGAGGTCTCGAACTGCGTCTTGAACTTCTCGACCGCGTCGCTCAGCGCCTGGACCGTGTCGTCCGACATCTTGGCGCCCTCGCGGATGCCGGTCATCAGGGCCTGCTCCTCGCGGTGCATGTAGTCCAGCAGCTCGCGCTCGAAGCGACGGATGTCCTCGACGGGCACATCGTCCATCTTGCCGTTGGTGCCGGACCAGATGGAGACGACCTGGTCCTCGGTGGCGAACGGCGCGTACTGCGGCTGCTTGAGCAGCTCGACCATGCGCTTACCGCGCTCCAGCGCCGCCTTGGAGGCGTCGTCCAGGTCGGAACCGAAGGCGGCGAACGCCTCCAGCTCCCGGTACTGGGCCAGGTCCACACGGAGCGACCCGGTGATCTGCCGGATGGCCTTGTGCTGGGCCGAGCCACCGACGCGGGAGACGGAGATACCGACGTTCAGCGCCGGGCGCTGGCCCGCGTTGAACAGGTCGGACTCCAGGAAGCACTGGCCGTCGGTGATGGAGATGACGTTGGTCGGGATGAACGCCGAGACGTCGTTGGCCTTCGTCTCGACGATCGGCAGACCGGTCATCGAGCCCTTGCCCATGTCGTCGGAGAGCTTGGCGCAGCGCTCCAGCAGCCGGGAGTGCAGGTAGAAGACGTCGCCCGGGTAGGCCTCACGGCCCGGCGGGCGGCGCAGCAGCAGCGAGACGGCGCGGTAGGCGTCGGCCTGCTTGGACAGGTCGTCGAAGACCACCAGCACGTGCTTGCCCTGGTACATCCAGTGCTGGCCGATGGCCGAGCCGGTGTAGGGGGCGATGTACTTGAAGCCGGCCGGGTCGGAGGCCGGGGCCGCGACGATCGTCGTGTACTCCAGCGCGCCGGCTTCCTCCAGCGCGCCGCGCACGGACGCGATGGTGGAGCCCTTCTGGCCGATGGCGACGTAGATGCAGCGGACCTGCTTGTCCGGGTCGCCCGAGCGCCAGTTGTCGCGCTGGTTGATGATCGTGTCGACGCACAGCGCGGTCTTGCCGGTCTGGCGGTCGCCGATGACGAGCTGGCGCTGGCCGCGGCCGATCGGGGTCATGGTGTCGACGGCCTTGTAGCCGGTCTCCATGGGCTCGTGCACGGACTTGCGCTGCATCACCGTGGGAGCCTGGAGCTCCAGGGCGCGGCGGCCCTCCGCCTCGATCTCGCCGAGGCCGTCGATCGGGGCACCCAGCGGGTCGACGACGCGGCCGAGGTAGCCGTCGCCGACCGCGACCGACAGGACCTCGCCGGTCCGCTGCACCGACTGGCCCTCTTCGATGCCGCTGAACTCACCGAGGACGACCGCACCGATCTCGCGCTCCTCGAGGTTGAGGGCGAGGCCGAGGGTTCCGTCCTCGAACTTCAGCAGCTCGTTCGCCATGGCCGAGGGCAGCCCCTCGACCTTCGCGATGCCATCGCTGGCAGCGCTGACCGTACCGACCTCTTCGCGCGAGGCCGCGTCCGGCGTGTACGACTGGACAAAGTTCTCCAGCGCGTCCCGGATCTCATCCGGCCGGATCGTGAGCTCCGCCATCTGGGTTCCCTGCTCTCCTTGTTGGGCCCGTAAGTTGCTTCGGGCTCCGGGGGTGTGCGAAATCTCCCCCGAGTCCCTTGTACGGCCCAACTCGGGCCGCTTTCGTGCTTGTTGAGTTGGTTGGCGCTCGGCGCCGGGTACTGCTTCAGCCCGCCATCCGCCGCTGGGCCTCGTCCAGCCGGTCGGCGATCGAGCCGTTGATGACCTCGTCGCCCACCCGCACCGTGATCCCGCCGAGGACCTCGGGGTCCACGTCCAGGTTGAGGTGCACCTGGCGGCCGAGCAGCCGGGCCAGTGCCGAGCCCAGGCGCCGCTTCTGCTCGTCACTCAGCGGCACCGCGGAGGTCACGACAGCGACCGAACGGTTCCGCCGCTCGGCGGCCAGCTTGGACAGGGCTTCCAGCCCGCTGTCCAGGCTACGTCCCCGCGGCTGGGTGACCAGACGCGTCACCAGACGCTCGGTGGCCGGCCTGACCCGGCCCCCCAGCAGCTGGTGCACCAAGGCGCGCTTGGCCTCGGTCCCGGCCGTACGGCTGGCGAGCGCCGCCCGCAGGTCGGGCGTGGAGGCCGCGGTCCGGCCGAACCGGAACAGCTCGTCCTCGACGTCGTCCAGCGAGCCGTCCCGCTCGGCCGCCACCAGGTCGGCGAGGTCCGCCAGCTCCTCGACGGCGTCGACCAGGTCGCGCGGCGCCGACCAGCGGGAGCGGACCATGCCGGAGACCAGGTCGGTGGCCGGCCCGCTGAGCCGGCTGCCGAGCACCTGCTGCACCAGCGAGGCCTTGGCCGCGCCGTCCTGCGCCGGGTCGGTGAGGACCCGGCGCAGCGAGACCTCGCGCTCCAGCAGCGCGGTGACGGCGGCGAGCTCGTCGGCGAGGGTCGCCGCGTCGACCGACGTGGAGTCGGTCAGCGCGGTCAGGCTCTCGCGCGCGGCGGCAAGCGCCTGGCGGCTCGCACCGTTCATCGGGCGGCTCCGCTGGCGTCGGCCTCGGCGGCCTCTTCGAGCCCGTCGAGGAAGCGGTCGATGACGCGGCTCTGCCGGGCGTGGTCCTCAAGGGACTCGCCGACGAGCTTGCCGGCCAGGTCGGTGGCGAGCTTGCCCACGTCCTGGCGGAGCGTGTGCGCGGCCTGCTTGCGATCGGCCTCGATCTGGGCGTGGCCGGCGGCGATGATCTCCTCACGCTGCCGCTGGCCCTCGGCGCGCATCTCGGCGATGAGCGCGGCGCCCTGTTCCTGTGCCTCGGCACGCAGCCGGGCGGCCTCGTGGCGGGCCTCGGCGAGCTGGTCCTTGTACTGCTGGAGTACGTCGGCAGCTTCCTGCTGAGCCGCCTCGGCCTTCTCGATGCCGCCCTCGATGGCTTCACGACGCTCTTCCAGCACCTTGTTGATGCTGGGCAGGAGCTTCTTCCACAGGAAGAAGAAGACGATGGCGAATGCGATCAGGCCGATGACCAGCTCTGGGATCGGCGGAACGAGCGGGTTCTGCGGAACCTCGGTCTCCGCCAGGGGTACCAGGGCGTTCACGTCAGTGCCTTCCGTCGGAAATGGGTTCGTTCGCTCGGTACGTCAGGAGCGGAAGATGAAGCCCATGACGATGCCGATGAGGGCCAGCGCCTCACAGAAGGCGAAGCCGAGGATCTGGTTCTGACGGATCAGACCGGCGGCCTCGGGCTGGCGGGCCAGCGCCTGGGTGCCGTTACCGAAGACGATGCCGACGCCGATGCCGGGGCCGATGGCCGCGAGGCCGTAGCCGACGGAACCGAGGTTGCCGGTAACACCCTTGGCCTCAGCCGCGAGGTTGACCATTTCAAGGGCAGCGGACATGCCGTTACTTCCTTCTCTGTACGGACCGGCGGGGGTTGGCCGCCGGACAGCTGGGGATTGTGCGGTAAAGGGGTTGCTCAGTGTTCCTCGACGAGCGCGCCCTGGATGTAGGTGCAGGTCAAAAGGACGAAGACATACGCCTGGATGAGCTGGATGAACAGCTCGAAGGCGACCATCACGATCGTCATCACGAAGGAGACGGCCGAGTAGGCGATCCCGATGCCGTTGAGCATGTACCAGGTCGCGATGGTGAAGAGGACCAGCAGCATGTGTCCGGCGAACATGTTCGCGAAGAGCCGGACGGCGTGCGTGAAGGGGCGCACCAGCAGGTTCGAGAAGAACTCGATGACCATGACCAGCGGCCGCACCCCACCGGGGAGCGACGGGTCGTATCCGGTGAAGTTCTTGAACGCGCCGACGAAGCCGTGCCGCTTGAAGGTCAGCGGGACCCAGATGAAGTAGACGAGCAGCGCGAGGCCGAGCGGGATCGAGAAGATCGAGGTCACCGGGAACTGTGCGAGCGGGATGACCGACCACAGGTTCATCACCCACACGAAGAAGAAGAGCGCCACCACCAGGGGGACGTACTTCTCGCCTTCCTTCTTGCCGATCGTCTCGTAGACCACGCCGCGGCGGATGAAGTCGTAACCGGCCTCGCCGATCATCTGGAGTTTGCCGGGCACCAGCTTCGGCTTGCTGAAGGCGGCCCAGAAGAACGCCACGATGGCGAACGTGCCCAGAAGGGCGAGCAAGATCGGCTTGTTGAAGTCGAATCCGCCGATGCTGAACATCGGCTCGAAGACGAACGAGTGGAGCCCTGGAGCCTCGAAGCCGCAGCCACTGAAAAGGTGGCAGTCGGTCTCAAAGGCGAGCATCTGGTCAGCACTCACCGCGGGCTCCTTCTGCATGGCGCATGAAAACGGCTACCTCGTTGTGTCGGCGCGGCGTGCGGCCACGGAACGGCACTGGTCTAGGTCTTACGAATCGGGGGCGGCGGCTGATCAGGAGGCGAGAGTGTCCGTTCCGTCCCGTGGGATCCGGAAAGGGAGGGAACTCCACCGTCCCCGTCTGCTGCGCCGCAGTTGGCAACGGACGATAGCAGTTGCTCGAACGAGCGCTTATCCCGCCCCTACGTGGCACTGGCCTTCTCGCCGGAGCCGGAGGAGGGTTCGACGTACATGATCTTCGCCTTCAGATGCGCCCTGCCCTGCGCCGCGACCCACACGATGGTGCCGCCGAGCAGTGTGAACGCGAAGGTCTTGGTGTCGAAAAGGGTGGTATCCCGGAAGACCACCAGCACTACGAACAGCAGCAGAATCTGCGTCGTGTACAGGAGCAGACCCATCGCCTGAAAGAGGTGCGGAAAAGAGCGCGCTGTCCGCTGGAGGACGTAAAGGCCGAGACCCATGAAAAGGATCACGACAAGTGCTCCGGCCGCGGCACCGACCGCGCCCTTGGCTCCTGCGAACACGGCGCTGATCACTGCGGCCACGACACCGGCTACGGCGGTCGGGACGGCGCAGTGCAGGAGCATGCGTGCGTCGTTCGACTGCATGTGGTGGCTCCGGGGAAATCGGGGAACGTGGGTCGTCGATGACGAGCGTAGCCCGGCGTGGAGGACGCGCCTCCCGGCAGAAGAGCCCGCAAGTATGCGGCACTTCGGCTGGCCACCGGGTTTCGTGAACGGTATCACAAACTATTTGATGAGGTCTTTACCTACTTGGTGTGCCCCCTGTCACACGCAGGTGTGACAGTACGCGTCTGCAGCTGACGGCGGCCGCTATGTCTGCTATTGGGGCTTTGCCGGTGCATCGTGCAACTCAGTCATGAGTGTTGATCTTCTTCGGCCGGGTGAACTGCCGGCGCTCCCCGATGGCCGTGGCACCGTTCAGCCCCGCCATCGCGGGCTCGCGCTCCGCCTCATCGGCCGTCTCCGCCGCGGGCGCCGGGTCCTCACCCGGCCCCGGCGGAGTCGCGGCGGTCTCACCGCCCGCCGGCTCCTCCAGGAAGCGCCGGTAGCGCGGCGGCAGCACGCGCTGCGCCCAGGCGGGCACCCGAGGCGTATAGCGCGGCAGCAGCAGCACCACCAGGCCCACCGCGCTCAGCAGCACGATCGCCAGCACGATCGCCAGGCTGGAGGAGCGCACCGAGAAGGCCACAGCGCCGAAGGCGATCAGCGCGGCCCAGAAGTACATGATCAGCACCGCGCGGCTGTGCGAGTGCCCGATCTCCAGCAGCCGGTGATGAAGATGGCCGCGGTCAGCGGCGAACGGCGAGCGCCCGTTCCAGGTGCGCCGCACGATCGCCATCACCAGGTCGGCGACCGGGATCGCGATGATGCTCAGCGGCAGCAGCAGCGGCATGTACAGGGGCACCATCGTGTGCACCGCGGACTTCACCGAGCCGGACTCCTCGACCATCACGTCCGGGTCCACCTGGCCGGTGATGGAGACCGCGCCCGCCGCCAGCACAAGACCGATCAGCATCGATCCCGAGTCGCCCATGAAGATCCGGGCCGGGTGCATGTTGTGCGGCAGGAAGCCCAGGCACATGCCCATCAGCACGGCCGCGAAGAGCGTGGCCGGAGCCGCGGCCTCGATGCCGTAGCCGTACCAGATGCGGTAGGCGTACATGAAGAACGCCACCCCGGCGATGCACACCATGCCCGCCGCGAGACCGTCCAGCCCGTCCACGAAGTTCACCGCGTTGATGGTGATGACCACCAGCGCGACGGTGAGCAGCGTGCCCTGGAAGGGGGTGAGCGCGACATTGCCCACGCCCGGCACCGGAAGCCACAGGATCGTCAGGCCCTGGAGCACCATCACACCGGCGGCGATCATCTGCCCGCCGAGCTTCACCAGCGCGTCGACGCCCCACTTGTCGTCCAGCACGCCGATCAGCCAGATCAGACCGGCGCCCGAGAGCAGCGCCCGGGGTTCGTCGGAAAGGGTGAACAGCTCGCCGATGTTGGTGAGTTGCGAGGCCACCAGCAGCCCGGCGCACAGCCCGCCGAACATCGCGATGCCGCCGAGCCGCGGCGTCGGCTCCCGATGCACGTCACGCGCGCGTACGGGCGGCATCGCACCCGCCGCGATGGCGAACTTCCGCACCGGCCCGGTCAGCAGATAGGTGACCGCGGCCGTGACGCACAGCGTCAGCAGATATTCACGCACCGGAAGGGCTCCCCAAAAGTCTCGCGGGCTGCTCGCGGGCCCTGCAGGCGGGCCGCTTCAGGCCCACACCATAGGACACGCTCGCTCCTGCCTGCTGGTTCTCCGTCGTGCTTCTACGTGTGGGCGGGAACACCCGTCAAGGCGGTGACCACCGGATCCAGCGCCCTGCTGATCTCCTCGCCGACGCTGCGGAAGTACGGAATCGGCGCTCCGTACGGGTCGTAGATCTCGTCCGCCTCCGGGCTGGGCGCCAGCAGCCAGCCGCGCAGCGCCGCCGCCGCATGCACCAGCGCGTGCGCCCGCTCCACCACCCCTTCGGGGCTGCCTGCGGCCGGCAGGGTCGCGGGGTCTATGGCCCGCACCAGCCGGGTGAACTCCTTGAGGGTGAAGGTGCGCAGGCCCGCCGAGTGCCCCATGGAGATCACCTGGGCCCGGTGGTCGCGCGTGGCCGTCAGCACCAGATCGGCCCGGATCACATGCTCGTCCAGCAGCTCGCGGCCGGTGAACCCCGAGGCGTCCGCGCCGTGTTCGAGCAGCACGGCCACCGCGTTCTCCTCCATGGGCGCGCCCTCATGGCCCCATGTCCCCGCGCTCTCGACCACGAGGCCGCCCATGCGGCGCTCCCCGAGCCGTTCGGCCAGGGCATGCCGGGTGAGCCGCTCGGTGATCGGCGAGCGGCACACGTTGCCTGTGGAGACGTGGAGGATACGGAACGCGCCGTCGGCGCCGCTTATGCCGCCGGCCGCGGCCGGCCCACGCCCGGGTGGGGCGGTCACTACGGGGCCACCTCCAGGCCCGGTACGACCTTGCGCAGTTCGTCGGCGTCGATGGCGCCCGCGCGCAGCAGGACGGGCACCGAGCCGGTGACGTCCACGATGGACGAGGGCACATTGTCCTGCGTGGGGCCACCGTCCAGGTAGACGGCGACCGACTCGCCCAGCATCTCCTGTGCCGCGTCGCAGTCCATCGGCGCCGGGTGCCCGGTCAGATTCGCCGAGGAGACGGCCATCGGGCCGAACTCGTTCAGCAGCTCGATGGCGACCGGGTGCAGCGGCATCCGCACCGCCACCGTGCCATGCGTCTCCCCCAGGTCCCAGGTCAGCGACGGCTGGTGCCGGGCCACCAGGGTGAGGGCTCCGGGCCAGAAGGCGTCCACCAGCTCCCAGGCCGTCTCGGAGAAGTCCGTGACCAGGCCGTGCAGCGTGTTCGGCGAGCCCACCAGCACCGGCGAGGGCATACCGCGGCCGCGGCCCTTGGCCTCCAGCAGATCACCGACCGCGTCGGCGCTGAACGCGTCGGCGCCGACGCCGTAGACGGTGTCCGTCGGCAGCACGACGAGTTCTCCGCGCCTGACGGCCGAGGCGGCCTCGCGCAGCCCGGTCGCCCGGTCGGTCGCGTCGGAGCAGTCGTATCGCCGTGCCATTACGGCACCTCCCTGCGTGCGGTGGCAAAACGGGGCCGGTTGTTGAGGTCGGGGTGGTCCGCGGCGTCAGCCCAGCCGCGGTCCTCGGTGAAGATCCAGGGCACCTGCCCGCCCTGGGTGTCGGCGTGCTCGATGACCACGACGCCCCCCGGGCGCAGCAGCCGGTGGGCGGTGCGTTCCAGGCCGCGGATGACGTCCAGGCCGTCCTCGCCGGAGAACAGCGCGATCTGCGGGTCGTGATCGCGGGCCTCCGGGGCCACATGCTCCCACTCGGTGAGCGGGATGTAGGGCGGATTGGAGATCACGAGGTCCACCTGGCCGTCCAGCTCGGTCAGCGCCGTACGGGCGTCGCCCTGGTGCAGCGTCACCCGAGAGCCCTCGACGTTCTTGCGCGCCCACACCAGGGCCGCCTCGTCCAGTTCCACGGCGTGCACCCGGGACCGCGGCACCTCCTGGGCCAGGGCGAGCGCGATGGCCCCGGAGCCGGTGCACAGGTCCACGATCAGCGGCTCGGCCACATCCATGGCCCGTACCGCGTCTATCGCCCAGCCCACCACGGACTCGGTCTCAGGGCGGGGCACGAAGACCCCGGCTCCGACGTGCAGCTCCAGATAGCGGAAGAAAGCACGCCCGGTGATGTGCTGAAGCGGTTCGCGGGCCTCGCGGCGGGCCACCGCCTCCCAGTAGCGCGCGTCGAAGTCGGCGTCGGCGACGCGGTGCAACTCGCCCCGTCCGACACCGTGCACCCAGGCGGCCAGCTCCTCGGCGTCGAAGCGCGGCGAGGGCACGCCGGCGTCGGCCAGCCGTTGGGTGGCCTGCGCCACCTCGGCGAGCAGCACGTTCACTCCGTCCCCCTCCCGGGCGTCACTGAGCGGCGGCCAGCTTGGCCGCGGAATCCGCGTCCACGCACGCCTGGATCACGGGGTCGAGCTCGCCGTCCAGCACCTGGTCCAGGTTGTAGGCCTTGAACCCGACGCGGTGGTCCGAGATGCGGTTCTCCGGGAAGTTGTAGGTCCGCACCCGCTCGGACCTGTCGACCGTACGCACCTGGCTGCGGCGGGCGTCCGACGCCTCCTTCTCGGCCTCCTCCTGCGCCGCGGCCAGCAGCCGGGCGCGCAGGATGCGCAGGGCCTGCTCCTTGTTCTGGAGCTGGCTCTTCTCGTTCTGGCAGGAGACGACGATGCCGGTCGGCTCGTGGGTGATGCGCACGGCCGAGTCGGTGGTGTTCACCGACTGCCCGCCGGGCCCTGAGGAGCGGTAGACGTCGATACGCAGATCGTTGGGGTTGATCTCCACATCCACGTCCTCGGCCTCCGGCAGCACCAGGACACCGGCGGCGGAGGTGTGGATACGGCCCTGCGACTCGGTGGCCGGCACCCGCTGCACGCGGTGCACCCCGCCCTCGTACTTCAGCCGCGCCCACACGCCCTGTCCCGGCTCGGTTGCGCCCTTGGACTTCACCGCGACCTGGACGTCCTTGTAGCCGCCCAGATCGGATTCGTTGGACTCGATCAGCTCGGTCTTCCAGCCGTTGCGCTCGGCGTAGCGCAGATACATCCGCAGCAGATCACCGGCGAACAGCGCGGACTCGTCGCCGCCCTCACCCGCCTTGATCTCCAGGATGACGTCCTTCTCGTCGCTGGGGTCGCGCGGGACCAGCAGCAGCCGCAGCCGCTCGGTCAGCTCCTCGCGGCGCCGCTCCAGCTCCTTGACCTCGTCGGCGAACTCCGGGTCCTCCGCGGCCAGTTCCCGCGCGGTACCGATGTCGTCCCCGGTCCGCTTCCACTCGCTGTAGGCGGTGATGATCGGGGTGAGTTCGGCGTAGCGCTTGTTGAGCCGCCGGGCACCCGCCTGGTCGGCGTGGATCGCCGGATCGGCGAGCCGCCGCTCCAGGTCGGCGTGCTCGCCGACGAGTTCCTCGACCGCCTCGAACATCGTGGCCATCCCTTACTGATGAGTGGGGGGCCGCACCGCCGGGAGGGGCGGGCGGGCACCGGGGGCGCTGAGCACCAAAAGAGCGCCGGGCCGCACTGCCCGGCAGGGGCAGCCGCGGACCGGCGCTGTGGTGTCGCTACTTCTTGGCGCTGCCGGCGCTCTTGCCGAAGCGGGCCTCGAAGCGGGCCACGCGGCCACCGGTGTCGAGGATCTTCTGCTTGCCGGTGTAGAAGGGGTGGCAGGCCGAGCAGATGTCAGCGCGGATGGAGCCGCTGCTGATGGTGCTACGGGTCGTGAACGAGTTGCCACAGGTGCAGCTCACCTGGGTCTCCACGTACTCCGGGTGGATGTCGCGCTTCAAGGTCACTCCTAGGTTCGGGAGGGCACCGGGTCGGGAGACGGGTTGTTTCCCGTGAACCGGGGCCGACGGTCCAGTTTGCCACTGGTTCCCGCACCCCCCAAAACCGGGGGGATGCGCCCGGTATTCCCCGGCTTCCGGGGCCGCCCGATGTCCGTCGGCGATCCGCGCGGCCACCCGGTCCCCGGCCGCGCTTCAGCGGCCGGTCTGCCGCTCGGTGCCCGCCTGGGGAGCCGCCTGGGTCTTGTCCCGCACCACATCGCCGATGTCGGTCTTGTCGCCGGCCGAGCCCTTGGTGGCGGACTTCGGCACCGGCTTGTCGTGCTTGATCGCCCACCAGACCTTCTCGGTCTTGGAGTCGATCTGCACCACGCGGTTCGGATCGTTGGGGTCGTACTGGACCGGCAGTGTCGTCATCTGGATGTCGTCGGACTTGATGCCCTTGAGCATCTTCGCCATGCCGGTGAGCTTGCTGACCGAGTCCAGGTCGGAGTCGGTGGTGATCGCCGAGGTCGCGGTGTCGGCGAGGTCGTAGAGCTTCGTGGGGCTGCTGAAGACGCCGACGCTGTTGACCTGGTCGATGAGCGCCTTGAGGAACGCCTGCTGGAGCTGGATACGCCCCAGGTCGCTGCCGTCGCCCACCCCGTGCCGGGTACGGACCAGGCCCAGGGACTGCTCGCCGTTCAGGCGGTGGGTGCCCGCTTCCAGGTTCAGGCGGCTGTCCTTGTCCTTGATCGCCTTGTGGGTGGTCATCTCGACGCCACCGAGGGTGTTGATCAGCTTCTGGAAGCCCGCGAAGTCGACCTCGAGATAGTGGTCCATCCGGACGCCGGAGAGGGATTCGACGGTCTTCACGGCGCAGGCGGGGCCGCCGGCCTTGTAGGCGGAGTTGAACATCGCCTGCTGTGCCGGAACGGTTCTGCCGCCGTCCTTCCCGCCGCTCTGGCAGCTGGGCCGCTGCACGATGGTGTCCCGCGGTATCGAGACGACGCTGGCCTTGTCGTGCTTCTCGTTGATGTGCAGCACCATCGCCGTGTCCGAGCGGGCGCCGCCCTCGTTCTTGCCGTACTTCGCGTTGGCTCCGGCGCGGCTGTCCGAGCCGAGGACGAGTATGTCCATGGAGCCGTTCGGTATGTCCTCCGGCCGGTCGGTGCCCAGTGCCGCGTTGATGTCGACGCCCGAGATGTTGCCGTCCAGCTTGAAGTAGACGAAGCCGAGACTCGTGCCGCCGAGCACGACCGCCCCCGCGACGGTCCAGGCGGCGGCCCGCACGGCGCGCTGGCGTCCGCTGAGCGGCCTGCGGCGACGGCCGGTGGCACGTATGCCCCGGGAGGGGCGTCCTGCCGCCGTGTCGCCCTCGTAGCTGTCGCCCGCCATGGTCACTTCCCTCAGTCCTGCCTCGTGGCGTCGCCGTTGTCCTGCGTGACGTCGTCCGGTGGAGACGTTGTCCCGTGTGGACGCTCTGTCTCGCCCGAAGGGTTGCACAACAGGTCACCACCCGCGCCAAGAGCGCGTTACGTGACAGCGGCGCACGGACCGGGCCGCAACGCGGCACTGCTCCCGTTTTACCTGCGACGACGTACCCGCGCCTGCCGAGACCAGTCCGGTTACCGGCGAGAAGCCGCTGTGGGCAAGCTCTCAGCAGCCAAAACAGACCGCGAGGGCCGCCCCACCGTGTGTGGTGGAGCGGCCCTCACCGTCATCCGTACGGGCTACAACCCGGCCCGCGGGCCCCCGCTGCCGGCCGCCGGAAGCGGCCAGGCGAGGAAGCGGGAGGCGGCCTCAGTCCTGGCCGTTGCCCGGCGTCGGGGTGTTCTTCTGGATCTGGAGCAGGAACTCCGCGTTGGACTTCGTCTGCTTCATCTTGTCCAGCAGCAGTTCGATGGCCTGCTGCTGGTCCAGCGCGTGCAGCACACGCCGCAGCTTCCAGACGATCTGGAGCTCCTCGTTCGCCATCAGGATCTCTTCCTTACGGGTACCGGACGCGTCCACGTCCACCGCGGGGAAGATCCGCTTCTCGGCGAGCTTCCGGTCGAGCTTGAGCTCCATGTTGCCGGTGCCCTTGAACTCCTCGAAGATGACCTCTTCCATCCGGGAGCCGGTCTCCACCAGCGCCGCGGCGAGGATCGTCAGGGAGCCGCCGTCCTCGATGTTCCGCGCGGCACCGAAGAACTTCTTCGGCGGGTACAGCGCCGTCGAGTCGACACCACCGGAGAGGATGCGGCCCGAGGCCGGCGCGGCCAGGTTGTAGGCACGGGCGAGCCGGGTGATGTTGTCCAGCAGGATCACCACGTCGTGGCCCAGCTCCACCAGCCGCTTCGCCCGCTCGATGGCCAGCTCGGCGATGGTGGTGTGGTCCTCGGCCGGGCGGTCGAAGGTCGAGGAGATGACCTCGCCCTTGACCGACCGCTGCATGTCGGTGACCTCTTCCGGACGCTCGTCGACCAGGACGACCATCAGGTGGCACTCGGGGTTGTTCCGGGTGATCGAATTCGCGATCGACTGGAGCACCGTGGTCTTGCCCGCCTTCGGCGGGGCCACGATCAGACCGCGCTGGCCCTTGCCGACCGGCGAGACCAGGTCGATGATCCGCGAGGTCAGCTGGTTCGGCTCGGTCTCCAGCCGCAGCCGGTCCTGCGGGTAGAGCGGGGTCAGCTTGTTGAACTCGGAGCGGCCCTTGCCGTCGTCGGGCGACATGCCGTTGACCGAGTCCAGGCGGACCAGCGCGTTGAACTTCTCGCGCCGCTCGCCCTCCCGCGGCTGGCGCACCGCGCCGGTGACGTGGTCGCCCTTGCGCAGGCCGTTCTTACGGACCTGGGCCAGCGAGACGTACACGTCGTTCGGCCCCGGCAGATAGCCGGAGGTGCGCACGAACGCGTAGTTGTCGAGGATGTCGAGGATGCCCGCGACGGGGATCAGGACGTCGTCCTCGGAGATCTGCGGCTCGAACTCCTCCCGGCCGCCGCGCCGGCCCCGGCGGTCGCGGTAGCGGCCGCGCCGCCCGCGACGGCCGCCGCCGCCCTCGTCGTCGAAGCTGTCGTCCCGGCGACCGCCGCCGCCACCGGCCTGGCTCTGCTGCTGGCCGCCACCGCCGCCACCGTCGGTCTTGCCGCCACGGTTGCGGTCGCGGTCGCGGTCGCGCTGGCGCTCGCGCTTGGAGGGGCGGTCCTGCTGCTGCTTGCCCTCGCCGGAGGGGCCGCCCTTGCCGTCCTTCTCGGCGCGCTCGGACTTGCCGTCCTGGGCGGCCTGCTTGCCGCCCTCGGCGCCGGACTTGGCGTCCGTACGGCCCTCGGCGGTGTCGGCAGCGGCTTCGGCCTTGGTACGGCGGGCACGGCCGCCCTCCTGGGCCGCCTTGGCGTCACCCTCGGTCTGCCCGGGGATGTCGATCTGCTGCTGGCTGCCCTGCGCCTCCTGCTGCGCCGCCTCGGACTCGCCGGTCCGGGCCCGGGAGGTGGCACGGCGCTTCGGCTTCGCCTCCTCGGCGCCCTCGCCGCCGGACTTGGTGTCCTCGGCGGTCTTGGCCGCCTTGCTCTGCTTGGTGTCGGCCTTGCTGTCGTCGGCTTTGGCGCCCTTGCCCGAGGCGGCGGTGGCGGGCTGCGAACTGCCGCCCGCCTGGCGCTCCTTGATGACCTCGATCAGCTGGCTCTTGCGCATCCGAGCGGTGCCCCTGATGCCGAGGCTTGAGGCGACCTGCTGGAGCTCGGCCAGAACCATGCCCTCGAGCCCCGTGCCGGAGCGCCGACGCCTGGGTGCGGCACCGGAGGCAGGCGTGGCGGATGCGTCCGTAGCGGGCGCCGCGGCACCGTCAGCTGCGGTTTCGGCGTTCACGCCCATCAGATCGGTGGTGTCGCTCACGAAGGGTCCTTCCCTGGAGCGGACGTCGGCCTGTCTGGCTCGGCGACCGGTTGTGCTGTCCGGCTGGGGTCCTGTGTTCGCGGACCTGGCCGGGGCGGTGGTCCCGCCTGGATGTACGGCGGGGAGATCAGTACGTGGGTTCGGCGTGAAGCCTCGACATGGATGTCCTTCACGTCGGCTCCGGAGCGTGTTCGCCCCTACCCGGCAACAGGCCGAGCAGTGAGGGAGGCTCCTGGGAGAAGAGGTGGTCCCTGCTGGGGCTGCCAGGGGAACACGCAAGCACCGCACTCTTCGAACCATCGCACTTTCCTGTGCGGGGTCCACGAGACTGCGAGTGCAGACTTGAGGTTAACACTACCGGATCCAACAAACATTCCCCCTCTCAAAGATCCGCAACCCGCTGTCACCGGGGCCCGCTGTCCGTGCCTCCCGGTGTGTTCCCGGTCCCGTTCCCGGAGTCGTTTTCGCTGGTCCGGGCGGGTGCGGAGAGCGGCAGCACGCTGGCTCCCGCCAGGTCGAGGGCCAGCCGGTTCGCCGTCCAGCCGTCGCCCGCCAGCCGGGAGACCTTGTCGGCCTCGCCCTCGTCAGCGGCCAGCGCCAGCACCGTCGGTCCGGCCCCCGAGATCACGGCGGGCACGCCCTCCGCGCGCAGCCTGCCGACCAGATCGGAGCTCTCCGTCATCGCCGGGGCCCGGTACTCCTGGTGCAGCCGGTCCTCGGTGGCGGCCAGCAGCAGCTCGGGGCGCCGGGTCAGCGCCTCGACGAGCAGTGCGGCGCGCCCCGCGTTGAACGCCGCGTCCACGTGCGGCACGGTACGCGGGAGCAGCCCCCGCGCGGTCTGCGTGAGCAGCGGTTTCGCCGGTACGAAGACCACCGGGACGAGGGATGCGGCCGGTTCCATCCGCAGCGCGCGCGCTGCCCCGCCATCCGTCCATGCCAGGGTAAATCCACCCAGCAGGCAGGCGGCGACATTGTCGGGGTGGCCCTCGATCTCGGTGGCGAGCTCCAGCAGCGCGGTGTCGTCCAGCCGGGCCTCCCCGCCGGTGGTCACGGCGCGGGCCGCCATCACACCGGCGCAGATCGCGGCGGAGGAGGAGCCGAGGCCGCGGCCGTGCGGGATGCGGTTGGCGCACACCACCTCAAGCCCGCGCGGTTGCCCGCCCAGCAGGTCGAAGGTGGTGCGCAGGGAGCGGATGAGCAGGTGGTTCTCGTCGCGGGGCAGGGTCTCGGCGCCCTCGCCCGCGATGTCGATGTGCAGACCGGAGTCGGCGACGCGGACCACCACGTCGTCGTACAGCCCCAGGGCGAGGCCCAGGGCGTCGAAGCCGGGGCCGAGGTTGGCGCTGGTGGCGGGGACGCGCACCCGGACGGCGGCGGCGCGGAACGCGGGACCGGCCATCTCTCGATGACTCTCCTTGGTTTGGGTTTGCGGAGCATCCCCTCGACCGCGGCTGCGCCGGACCGGTCACGGCTCCGCGCTCACCCGCGGTGGGGACGTACGGGAGTCGGGGTGAAACTCAGCCTATCGAAGGTGGGTTCACTGGCGACATAGGGCGCACGGGAGGCGCACGAAGCGTGTCGTGAGCCTCCCTGTGCTTCCGCGCAGTACGCGAGCGTACAGCGCACCGGACCGAACCGCTCCGCCCGTAAGCGGAACCGGCCCGGACGGGACCCGCACAGATGGTCTGCCCAGGGAAGCTGCCCGGGGAAACCAGTCCCTGGCGGAACCGGTTCAGACCAGTGGCGGAGAGTGTCCGGCGCCAGTGCCGGGACCGGCCCGGCGCCGGATCAGGGACCGATGCCGACCTCGGCTCAGGGCCGGTGCCGACGTCGACTCGGGGCTCCAGTGCCGACGTCGGCTCAGGGACCGACGTCGACTCAGGCCAGGCCGAGGCGCTCGGCGGCGGCGTCCGCGTCGATGGGGACGACGATGGGCTGCGGCGCACCGGCCACCGCCCAGTCCGGGTCCTTGAGGCCGTTGCCGGTGACGGTGCAGACGATGCGCTGCCCCGGCTCGACCTTGCCCTGTTCGGCGGCCTGGATCAGACCGGCGACCGACGCGGCGGAGGCGGGCTCCACGAAGACGCCCTCCTGTGCGGCCAACAGCCGGTAGGCGCGCAGGATCTGACGGTCCGTCACAGCATCGATGAAGCCGCCGGACTCGTCCCGCGCCTGCTCGGCCAGCGTCCAGGACGCCGGGTTGCCGATCCGGATCGCGGTGGCGATGGTGCTCGGCTCCTTGACGGCCTCGCCGCGCACGATCGGCGCGGCACCGGACGCCTGGTAGCCCCACATCCGTGGAGTGCGGGTGGCCGGCCCTTCCTGGTGATACTCGCGGTAGCCCTTCCAGTAGGCCGTGATGTTGCCCGCGTTGCCCACCGGGAGGACATGGATGTCGGGTGCGTCACCGAGCATGTCGACGATCTCGAAGGCCGCGGTCTTCTGCCCCTCGATTCGTACCGGGTTGACCGAATTGACCAGCGCCACCGGGTACTTGTCCGACAGCCCGCGGGCCAGCTCCAGGCAGTCGTCGAAGTTGCCGTCGACCTGGAGGATCTTGGCGCCGTGCACCAGCGCCTGCCCCATCTTGCCCAGCGCGATCTTGCCCTGCGGCACCAGCACGGCGCAGACCATTCCGGCCCGTACGGCATACGCGGCGGCCGAGGCCGAGGTGTTGCCGGTGGAGGCGCAGATGACGGCCTGTGCCCCCTCCTCCTTGGCGCGGGTGATGGCCATCGTCATCCCGCGGTCCTTGAAGGAGCCGGTGGGGTTGGCGCCCTCCACCTTGAGGTGGACGTCGCAGCCGGTCAGCTCGGAGAGCTTCTGGGCGGGCACCAGCGGGGTGCCGCCTTCACGGAGTGTGACGGGGGTGGTCCCGGGGGCGACCGGAAGGCGGTCGCGGTACTCCTCGATGATGCCGCGCCACTGCGGGCGCCCCGCGGCGCGCGTCTGTGACATCGGAGGCTCCATGACGGTCACTGTTCCTTGGCTCCCTTACTGACCATTGTCCGGCGCTGCGACCATTGTCCGGCACCGCCGGTCGCGCCGTACCGCTCGCGCTGCTGGGGGCACCTCCCGGCCGGAGGCTGGGGGACGCTCGCCGGGTCGGCGCTCGGCACGTTCACTCCCCCTCGACCCGCATGATGCTGGCCACCCCGCGCACCGTGTCGAGGCCACGCAGGGCCTCGACCGTCGCGCCGAGCGCCGCGTCCTGGGCCCGGTGGGTGACGACGACGAGCCAGGCTCCGTCGTGTGCGCCTTCCTTGCCCTTCTGCCGCACGGTGTCGATGGAGACGCCGTGCTCGGCGAAGACCGTGGCCACCTGCGCCAGCACGCCGGGTTTGTCGGCCACGTCCAGGCTGATGTGGTAGCGGGTGACCACCTCGCCCATGGGCGAGACGGGCAGCTGCGCGTAGGCGGACTCACCGGGGCCCTTGCCGCCGCTGAGCTTGTTGCGGCAGGCGGCCACCAGGTCGCCGAGCACGGCGGAGGCGGTGGGCGAGCCGCCGGCGCCCGGACCGTAGAACATCAGCTGCCCGGCCGCCTCGGACTCGACGAACACCGCGTTGTACGCCTCGCGCACCGAGGCCAGCGGGTGGCTGAGCGGGATCATCGCGGGGTGCACCCTGGCCGTCACCGAGCGGCCGTCCGCGGCGCGCTCGCAGATGGCCAGCAGCTTGACGGTGCACCCCATGCGTTTCGCGGAGGCGATGTCGGCCGCCGTCACATCGGCGAGGCCCTCGCGGTGCACATCGTCCAGCCGTACCCGGGTGTGGAAGGCGATACCGGCCAGGATGGCGGCCTTCGCAGCCGCGTCGAAGCCCTCCACGTCCGCGGTGGGATCGGCCTCGGCGTAGCCGAGCGCGGTTGCCTCGTCCAGCGCCTCGCTGTAGCCGGCGCCGGTGGACTCCATCCGGTCGAGGATGAAGTTGGTGGTGCCGTTGACGATGCCCAGGACGCGGTTGACCTTGTCGCCCGCCAGGGACTCGCGCAGCGGCCGCACCAGCGGGATGGCGGCGGCCACGGCCGCCTCGTAGAAGAGGTCGACGCCGTACTTCTCGGCGGACTCGTGCAGGGTGGAGCCGTCCTCGGCCAGCAGCGCCTTGTTCGCGGTCACGACGCTGGCACCGTGCTCGAACGCCGAGGTGATCAGGGTCCGCGCCGGTTCCAGGCCGCCGATGACCTCCACCGCCACATCGATGTCCTCGCGCGCGGCGAGCGCCGCCGCGTCGGTGGTGATCAGCGCGGGGTCGATACCCGCACGCACCCGGTCGGGCCGGCGTACGGCGACCCCGGCCAGCTCGACCGGGGCGCCGATGCGCTGGGCGAGGTCATCAGCGTGCGTCGTCATGATGCGTGCCACCTCTGAGCCGACGACCCCACAGCCCAGCAGCGCCACCTTCAGCGGACGCGTACGCATCATCTGACCTCTTTTTCTCGACTTCTTCTCGTCCGAGCCGACGTCCGGCCCGTCGGACCCGGCGTTTCCGTCCCGCCGGACCCGGCAATTCATTGCGTCGGACCCGGCGTCCGTCGCGTCAAGTCTCACTTACCGAAACGGAGATTCCACGCCTGGTCCAGTATGTGGGATCTATATCTCGCTAACCGACATCGAGTCGC
This sequence comes from Streptomyces sp. CA-250714, assembly GCF_050936705.1. Classification (NCBI taxonomy): domain Bacteria; kingdom Bacillati; phylum Actinomycetota; class Actinomycetes; order Kitasatosporales; family Streptomycetaceae; genus Streptomyces; species Streptomyces sp. CA-250714. The sequence goes on from NZ_JBNJMI010000001.1 coordinate 2,623,322, forward strand.
AGGAGATCTTCCTCCGTCTCGCGCCGCACGATCGTCCGCGCCTGCCCGTCCCGTACGGCGACGACCGGCGGGCGCAGCGCATGGTTGTAGTTGCTCGCCATCGACCGGCAGTACGCGCCGGTCGCGGGCACGGCCAGCAGATCGCCGGGCGCCAGGTCCGCGGGCAGGAACGCGTCCCGTACGACGATGTCGCCGCTCTCGCAGTGCTTGCCGACGACCCGGCTGAGCATCGGCTCGGCGTCGGAGGCGCGGGAGACCAGCGCCACGCTGTACTCCGCGTCGTACAGCGCCGTACGGATGTTGTCCGACATCCCGCCGTCCACGCTCACATACGTACGCAGCCCCTCCAACTCCTTGATCGTGCCGACCTCGTAGAGCGTGAAGGCCGTCGGGCCGACGATGGCCCGCCCCGGCTCCACCGACAGCCGCGGCACCGCCAGCCCCGCCGCCTCGCACTCACGTGTGACGATGTCGCCCAGCGACTTGGCGATCTCGTGCGGCTCCCTGGGGTCGTCCTCGGGCGTGTAGGCGATGCCGAGGCCACCGCCCAGGTCGATCTCCGGCAGCTCGACCCCGTGCTCGTCCCGGATCTGGGTCAGCAGCCCCACCACGCGGCGGGCCGAGACCTCGAAGCCCGCCATGTCGAAGATCTGCGAGCCGATGTGCGAGTGGATGCCGGTCAGCTCCAGGCTCTCCAGCATCAGCACCCGGCGCACCGCCTCGGCGGCCCCTCCGTCGGCCAACGCCAGCCCGAACTTCTGGTCCTCGTGCGCGGTGGCGATGAACTCGTGCGTGTGTGCCTCGACACCCACCGTGACCCGGATCTGCACCGGCTGCCGCCGCCCCAGCCGCTCCGCGGCGTGCGCGACCCTGGCGATCTCCTGGAAGGAGTCCAGCACGATGCGGCCCACGCCGACCTCGACGGCCCGGTGGATCTCCTCGTTCGACTTGTTGTTGCCGTGCAGCGCGATGCGCTCGGCGGGCATCCCGGCGGCCAGCGCTGTCGCCAGCTCCCCGCCGGAGCACACGTCGAGGTTCAGGCCCTCCTCGTACAGCCAGCGCACGACGGCGCGGGAGAGGAACGCCTTCCCGGCGTAGAAGACATCGGCGTCCTGCCCGAAGGCGTCCCGCCAGGCGCGGCAGCGGGCGCGGAAGTCGGTCTCGTCCATGATGTACGCCGGGGTGCCGAACTCCTCGGCGAGCCGGCGTACGTCCAGCCCGCCGACGGTGACGGACCCGTCCGGCGTGCGCTCCACGGTCTGCGCCCACACGCGCGAGTCGAGCGAGTTGAGGTCCGCCGGGGGCGCCGTGTAGTGGCCCTCGGGGAGAACGTCGGCGTACCGGGGCCCTGCCGGGTGTGCGGAACGGCTCATGATCGTGTCCCTGTGTCCCTGTTGCTGATCAAAGTCTCAAAGATGTACCGGTGCGGTGATGCCGAGCTGGGACAGGCCGCCTGCCAGCACCGCTCCGGTGGCCTCGGCGAGAGCCAGCCGGCCGCGGTGGGCGGCCCCGGGTTTCTCCTCGCCACGGGGCAGCGGCGGACACGTGTCATGGAATACGGCGAACGCCCCGGCGACGGCGTCCAGGTGCCGGGCCAGCGCGCCCGGTGCGGTGATCCGCTCCCGGTCGGCGAGCAGAGCCAGCAGCCGGGCCCCGGCTGCGCCGAGCGGCTCCACACTCTCCGGCTCAGGACGCAGCCCGAGCCGCCGTCCGTTGCGCAGCAGCGAGCAGATCCGCGCATGCGCGTACTGCACCCGGAAGAGCGAACTGGAGCGCTCGGTACGGACCGCGAGCACCGCGGGGTCCTCGCCGGTCAACGCGGCCCAGCGCGGGATGTCCTGGCCCGGTATGTCGGTCGGCCCCTCAGCGGGCAGGGCGGCCCCGGACGCCTCCGCTGGCCCGCTCCCCGCGAGGGTGCGCACCAGCGCGACCCGGCCGGCAGGGCCAAGCGTGACGTTCACGAACCCGCCACCGACGACGACGGCCCGCGCGACCGCGTCCTCGTCCCGTACGAGCCGGTCGCACAGCTTCTCCGCGACCTCGCGTGCGGGACGCCCGCAGGCCGCCGCGGCCTGGAACGCGACGCCGGTCGCGTAGTCCCCGCCGCCCCGCCGCGGCGGGGACTCGACGACGACACGTACGCCGGTCAGCGCTTCCCCGCCCCTGTCATCCGCATCATCCGAGAGCACACGGGAGAGCGTGTGCCGGATGGTGCGCGAGAGCTGGGCGGGGGTCACAGAGCAAGCGTATGGGAGGCGGGGTGGGTCCGCGCGAGCCGGTTTCGGCACCTGGGACGGCGGCCCGGGCGGAGCGGAGCCACGCTGGTCACGCACTGCGGCGAGCCGACGACACAGGGCAAATGCCCTCCCGTGAACCGGAGGCGCGAGCCCTCCCGCCCGCTCGGGCTCTCAGGGCCCTCTCAGGGCTCGACGACCTCGGAGACTCAGGGCTCGACGACCTCGGAGACCACCCCGAAGACATCAGCCGCCCCTCCGGGAACACCCCCCTCACCAGGACCGCTGCCCTCTCCCTGACCCCTTCCAGGTCTTCCATGCATCAGACGGCGCACCATCCGCACCAGGTCGACGGGCTCGAACGGTTTCCCGAGAAACGCGTCCACACCTCTCTCCCCGCCGACCACACCTCCACCCTCCAGTTCGGTGCACGCGCTCACGAGCGCGAGCGGCAGGTGCCGCGTACGCGGATCGGCCCGCAGCCGCTCCGCCGTACGCACCCCGTCCAGACGCGGCATCACCGCATCGAGCGTCACGACATCGGGCCGTACGCGATGCACCACGTCCAGGCACTCGGCACCGTCGACGGCGGTCACCACCTCGAAGCCCTCAAGCTCGAGGTTGACCCTGATCAACTGCCGGATGACGCTGCTGTCGTCCACAACAAGCACCCGGCCGGACATACCTGGCACATCCAGAAGCGTAGGCGCGCCCCTCCACCTGCGTCCGGGTTTTGCCCATTTCCACCCCGCCCCCGCCCTCCCCCAAACCCGTTCCTGCCCACCCCCAGTGACCTGGTAGTGTTCTACCTGTCGCCGCCCAAACGGCCACGCCCCCGTAGCTCAGGGGATAGAGCAACGGCCTCCGGAGCCGTGTGCGCAGGTTCGAATCCTGCCGGGGGTACTCGCCAACTGTCAGCGTGAATGAACCGCTGACCAGCGCGTATACCAAACGACAGAGCGGGAGCCAGTCTCACTGACTCCCGCTCTCTCTCGCTGTCGCTCAGTGTTCCCGACACACCTCCGACACACTGACTACGCCGCGTCGCTGTCCTCGGTGCCCCATCCCATCGTTTTTTCGATCTTCTTGTTGTCCTCCTCCTCACTGTTGTCGATACAGCCCGCGTAATGGCGGTCGATGACCTCCGGGGAGGTGCCGGCGCGGCGTGCTACCTCCGCAACCGGAAGACCGGAGCGAAGCCAGTCCGTGATGCAGGTGGCTCGTCCGTCGTACGGCGTTCCGGCCAGCGGCGAAGCCACCTTGTGCGGAGGGAAGGCCAGCGGCCTGGCCTCCTGCCACACTCGCCAGTAGCTGGACGTGCCCACGAGGCCGCCTCGCTCGTTCTGGAAGACGCGACCGTCCGCCGCTGTGCCGAACTCCTTCACATGCGCCCGGAGCATCGCCACCAGTACCGGCGGGATTGGTACCGGGCGATCTGTCTCAGGGTCCCGCATCTTCAGTCCCCGCTTGTCGTGCCGGTCGCCTGAGTCGGTCCACTTCTTGCCCGAGACGGGGCGCGTTTCCCGAAGGGTGAGCACGCCCCACCCCGTTTCCGGTAGGTAGCAGTCCTCTCGCCTCAGCCCCACGACTTCCGCTGGGCGCATCGCGGCGTACAGGATGCAGCCGAAGAATGCGACCAGACGCCTACCCCGGTTGCGATGCACCGACCCCACATACGAAACGGCCGTAAGGAACTCCCGCCCCTGTACTGCGTTCATGAGAACTCGGGGGTCGATTGCCGCCCGGCCCGCAGTGGCGTAGCGCTCCAATCCGGCGACCGGGTTTTCGTCCAAGTACCCGCGCTGAATCGCGTACGTCATTGCCGCGTTGAACCCGCGTCGGCGACGCTTGTACGTCTCCTTGGCAGCGAGCTTGCCATCCAGCTTGTAGGCCAGTCGGTAGTGAACGTTTTCCGCAACGTCCCTGCCTTTCAGTGCCGACAGCGGCAGGGAGTGTTCTGTAAGCCACGCGCACACCGTCTCCAGCCCCGGCGGCGGTTCCTCGCTTGCGTGGGCAGGTATGACAACCCACCTCACGGCCCGCCGTACGGCGGCGAGCTCCGGAGTGTCCGGCCTATCCGGCAGCATTCCCAGGGCCGCTGACGCCAGGCTGTCTGCGAGTCCCTCTCGCGTCTTGGCCGCCGCAGTCCGCCAACGACGCTTCATGAATTCGCGCGAGAACTCCCACCAAGTTGGGTTCAGCTTTTCCTCGGCCTTTGCAGCTTCCGCCGCTTCCGCCTGACGCACCTCAGACTCAGGCAGCCCGGATTCGATTTCGAAAGCCTCGCCGCGCCGGTTCATGGCCTGCCAGAGCTCATTGCGTCGGCTTTCGGCGAGCGGGTAGGTGGCGAACGTGTCGCTGCACACACGTCCCGCCACCACCCAACGTAGGCGCCATGGGCGGGACTTGCGGCCAGTCCTGGATATCTTCCACAGCTTGACGTCGAAGGTGAAGCCCGGCCGGGCCGACCCACGATGACGTCCGGCTGGCGCATCGTCCTCAGTGCTCACGCGCTCTCCTCCAACGAGCCGACCCAACGGTCGTACTCAGATCGGCGAATGCGCACAGCGCCGTTCGGCAGTTTGACAGCGCGAGGCCCTTTCCCTGCCTGACGCCACCGATAGAACGTGGATTCCGGGATCCCTCCAAGGAGTTCACGAACTTCCCTAATGGTCAACATCTCGTCCTTGGAGGTAGTCAGGCGTGATTCAGGCAAGACGTTCACCACCTTCCGGCTTGCGGTCGGACAGCCGGACAGCACTGTCCGGGTGCTGTCCGGGTTGTTCTTGCTGGTCAGTGGGGGTTTCCGGACAGTCGGACAGGTGGGACAGTTCGGGGGTGTCCTGGCCCTGTCCGGTCTCGGTGGGCGGGTAGTAGCGGCCGGAGCTGTCCTTGGTGAGCTGGCCATCCGTGACCATGCGCGAGCAGGTACGTCGGATGGTGTCCTCGGAGGTGTCCGGAAGGGACGGCGCAATGTCCTTGGGCCTGCTGCCGGGATTCCGCCGTACGTGCCGAAGGATGGCCGCTCGGGTGTCGCCGACGGTGTGGTCGGTGGCGGGGCCTTCGAGCATCTGCCAGGCGCCGGCGGCGGCGTGGAACTGGAGCGCGTATTCGGCTTCGTCCACGTCGCGGCCGGTGACGTGCAAGACGCCATCGGCCTGTCCGCGTGCGCGCTTGAGTACGAGCGTGGCGTCCGCTGCTCCGGCGAGGCCGTTGGTGCCGGAGACTTCTGTGAGGAAGTCGTCCGAGCCGGCTTTGCGCACGTGGTGCACCAGCACAACGGCGATGCCGTAGTGGTCGGCAATGCGCTTGGCATGGCCGACCGCGGCGTAATCCGCGTCGTAGGCGGAAGCGCCAGGGTTGGACGGTCCGCGCATCTTGGCGAACACGTCGATGACCACCATCCGGGCTTCCGGATTACGGTCCAACCATTGGCAGATGGCTTCATTGCCGCCCTGGGGCAGCGGCGGGCAGGTCGTTGCCAGCGTGAGCGCGGATGGGGCGGGCTGGCCGCCCAGGAGCTTGCCCATACGGGACTGCAAGCGGCGCGGGGTGTCCTCCAGCGCGAGGTAGAGCACCGGTCCGCCCTCCACGGGCACGGTGTCCATGGCCATGCCACCGGAAGCCACGGACAGGCCCAGGCCGAGGGAGAGCCAGGACTTGCCGACCTTCGGCGGTCCGGCGAGCAGGTTGACACCTTCGGAGAGGATGCCGGGCACCGCCCAGCGCGGTTCGGGGAACTCGGCTGCCATCAGCTCATCAGCGGTCCACGCGGTGCGGTTCCGCCCCTTCACTGACGCGCCCTGGTCGCCGTTCTCGGGCGGCGGGACGGGGTGCAGGTGGTTGGGGATGAGCGGGGCGCTGCTCATGCGGCCACGCTCCTCGGACGCTTCGCACCGGTCCGCAGCCCGGAGGCGATCGTGGCCGCGCTCTCCCGCTCCGGACGGCCCTTACGGGCTGCCGCATCAGTGAGGTAGGTGGTTGCTTCAACCTCGTCCAGGGCTCCCCCGGCCACCAATTGCCCGAGGGCGACAGAGGCGTAGTACAGGGCGTTGTTTCCCTCACCGCCTCCGGCTTTGGCGATACGGGCCAGCTCACCGTCAATGGCCGCGCGCACATAGCGGCTGTGCCTTTCGGCGGCCTTCAACGGCACTGTGACCGGCTGCTGTGGGGGCAGCGGCGCCGGGGCCAGCAGTTCGGCCAGCCAGCCGGGCAACGGCGCGGGGGCTGCATTGTGCAGCACGGTGTAGGCGCGGCCGTCGATGGTGCTGTGCGCACCGACGACGCAGCCGCCGCCCGCTCGTGTGTCGACCTTCCATGCCAGTCGCCCAGCGGTGTTACGCAGCTCGGCACCGGCGGGGGCGGTGAAGTACAGGTGCGTGCCACCGGAGCCGGTGCGCACCGTGTACGTCTCGGACGGGTAGGGCTGCCCGTGCTCCTCAACGAGAGCGGCAAGGGCATCCTCCCCGCAGGTGACGCCAGCGGGGGCGTCCGGGGGTGGGGTGTCGCTGGTGTCCTTGGGAGTGTCGAGGTCGATGACGACCAGACGGCTGGGTCCGGTGGCGATGCCGAGGTTGTAGGCCCCAGCGCGCCAGCACCGCGTGATGCGGCCCGGGTCGGTGGTGGCGCGCTGTTCCCATGCACGGATTGCGGGGCGCTTGCCGTTGGGTGCCAGGGGGAAGATGTGCCAGCCGCGTTCTGCGGCGTCCAGGGCGGCGCGGGGCAGCGGTGAGGGGATGGTTTGGGGCATGCTGGTGTCTCCTCCTCTGTCTGTAGGGCGGATGGGAGGGCCGGAGGCGGCGGCTGTCTTGGTTGGGAGTGCGCCGCCTCCGGGCATCTCTAGAACGGCGGCTCGTCGTTGTACTTGGTCCTGGTGTCCCAAGGGCCGTCAGCGGGCTTCCCGCTGTTCGCCGTGCCGCTGTTGTTGCCGGTGGCCTTCGTGACCTTGGCCGGGGTGGCGGTCGCGAACCTCAGGGACGGACCGATGTCGTCGGTCTCGACAGCGAGCATCGAACGGTTCTCGCCCTGTTCGTTCTGCCAGTTGTGTTGCCGCATCCGGCCGGAGAGGACGACCCGCGAGCCCTTCGTGAGGCTTTCGGCCACGTGCTCGGCGAGGTCACGCCAGGCGGCGCAGCGGAAGAAGGTGGCGGTGCCGTCCTTCCACTGGTTCGACTCGCGGTCGAAGACCCGCGGGGTGGAGGCGACGGTGAACTTCGCCAGTGCGTGCCCGGTGTTGGTGTACCTGAGCTCCGGGTCGCTGGTCAGGTTGCCGATGATGGTGATGGGGGTCTCTCCGATGGCCATGGTTCAGTCCTCCTGCTCGTTGGTGTCTGCGGGAAGGTGTTCAGCGGCCCAGGTGGCGTACGCCTGGCGGACGTAGCCGCGTGGGTCGACTTCGGCTCCTGGGTGTTCGGGGCCCCGAGCGGTGTCGCCGTTGATGTCGTCGCAGCGGTCGACCCCGATGAGTCGTCGTGCGGCGTCCTCAGCGATCCCGGAGGCGCCGGCGTCGATGCCGTCGGCCTCGTCGCCCAGCGCGATACGGTCAAGCACAGCGGCCTTGCGGAGCCAGAACTCACGGCCCAGCCATTCGCCGAAGCGGCGGTTCGGGGCCTGGTGGGCGACCCAGCCAATTTCCCGGATGACGCTGGGTGCGTTGGTGTAGGTGGTCTCCGGGCTGGGGTACTCAGCAGCGTCGATGCTCACTGCTCAGCCCTCCGTTTCCTCGTACGCACGCTGCTGGCAGTCCTCACAGCCGCAGTGGGTCCATGACCCGTCGATGAACTCCGCGTAGCACTCGTCCGGGTCGTCGTGCGTCTGCGAGGCTTCCGCGCGTTCGGTTTCGCGCGCGCGGGCTTCGTCGGCCGCGTCTATGGCGAACTCTGCGTCGCGGTCGTACTCGGCCATCTCGGTTGCGCTCATCACGTCGTGGTTGGTGAGCTGGTCGTAGTCCTCGTTCACAGGCGGTTCCTTCGTGGTCAGGCCGCGTGGTCGCGGCGGGGGTGGAGGGTGATGACCTCGGCGAGGTCGGCCGGGTTGGGAAGGGGCTCGCCCTCGCCGGGCCCGCTCGGATTGCTGGGTGCGGGGCGGGCGGCCATGGCGGCGGTCAGTGCCGTCTCGTCGTGGCGGGCGGTGATGAGGTGTCCGGCGATGCAGACCGGTCCGAGGACGGCCGCCGGGGCGGCCAGCAGTGCGGCGGTGATCAGGTCGGGGCTCAAGGCTGCCTCCCGATGAGGGCGAGGAGTTCGGGCAGGGAACCGCCCAGGGCGTTCAGGCGGTCGGAGATGGCCTGCCATGAATCGGCGTCGATGGCCATCAACGAGGCGACGGCGGCGGACCGGTTCCCGCGCTGCGCGGCGGTCAGCGCGTCGCGCAGTTCGCCGGCGGCCATGAGCGTGATGCGCCCGGCGCCCGGCGGCGCGGTGGTGGGCTGGTTCACGGCTCCTCCGTTCACAGGGTGGCCACGGCCTGGGCCATGGCCGCGACCATCTGGTTGATGGGTCCGGCCGCGCCGCTGGAGGCGAGGAAGTAGCCGAAGCCGGTGGCGACGAACGCGGCGCCGAAACCGAGGGACTTGGACTTGAGCAGCAGTCCGAGGACCAGGGCGAAGACGAAGACGAGTGAGATGTTCACGGCCACGGTGGTGGCCTCCTTTCGGTGGTGGGGTCAGCGGCCTTCGCGGTAGAGGCGGGCGGCGTAGTTGAAGAGCAGGCGGCCGAAGCGGGCGCGTTTGCCGTGCCCGTGGCAGCGGCGGCAGTCCTTGCCGCGCTTGGGCTTGCCGGAGCGGGTCTGCCGGAGCTTGAAGCCCAGCCCGCTGCACTTGCGGCAGTCGCCGTAGGGCGAGGCCGCACACAGCAACCCGTAACACAGAGTTACGAAGATGAGGCCGGGTATAGCAGTCAGGAGAGGGGTCATCAGATGCCTTCCAGGCAGGGTTTCCGGGGTTTTCCCTGGTGAGGGCGCTAGGCGCTAGATCGCAGATCAGGGCCTAGATGGGGTCGCTAGAGGGGGTGCTAGACCTAGCGGCTTGGGGTGCTAGGTCTAGCACCCGTCACGGTCAGCTTCCGGACCGGTTTTCGTCACGTTCCGTGATAGCTACGGTGAGGGCGGCACGGTCGATTCCGCGCCGTGTGGTGCCCTCGTCGTCGTCGGTGCGACCCCAGACGCCCTCGGTCTTGATGCCATGGGGCTTGAGCGCCGCGGTCACCTGCTCGCCCTTCCAGCCGCCGTATACCTCCGGCCGCTTCTCGGCGAGACGGGCGGCGATCCGCTCGTTCCACACCTTCTTCTCGTCCGGCGCCAGCACCGACAGCACGTCGGTGAGGATGTCGAAGCCGGGGCCGGTGGCAGGGGCTTCGCCGAGGGCGTGGCCGGTGACGTTGCCGTACTCCTCGCGCATCTTCCGGGCGCGGGCAACGACCTGTTCGGCGGCGACACTGTCAATCTTGGCGCCGCAGACGATGCGCGGGTCGTCGCCCTCACCGGCCATCCAGCAGATGCCCAGGTCATCGCGGGAGAACATGGTGGCGCTGTAGCCCGCCTTGTTCATGCCGTCGCCCAACACCATGTCGTTGGCCTGCCAGCCCATGACCTTCAGGCAAAAGCGCAGTACGGCGTTGGCGGAGATGCCGGTGGGCAGCGACTTGGCGTCCGGGCGCTGGGTGCCGAACATGCCGATGATGCCCAGCGCGGGGCCGCGCTTGGTGACGTCCTCGCAGATCGCTTCGATCTCCTTCCCGTACTTCTCGTGCTCGAACGCCTTCTGACACTCGTCCAGGCCGATCACGATCGGGTGGAGCCGGTAGCGCTTGTTGCTGGCCAGTTGCGGGGTGACCTTGTTCTCCGGGCACAGGTTCCGGGGCAGATCCTTGATGACCTTGGCTCGGCGCCGCAGCTCCTCCTTGACCTCCCGCAGCGAATCGAGGACGTAGGCGATGTCCTCGTCCTCCTCGCCGGCGCGGTAGCGGTGGCACACCGGCTCCAGCGGTCCGAAGTCGCCGGTGCCCTTGAACTCGAAGGCGTGCAGTTCCGCGCGCGGGTCGAGTGCGGCGATGAGCAGGAACAGCCGCATCAGGAACGTCTTGCCCATCCGGGGGATGGAGCCGACAACGACAGAGGCGAACATCAGCGTCACGGACACGTCCCGCATGCGCTGGTCGTTGCCGAAGACGACCGGCTTGAACAAGTCCACGCTGCCGGACTTCAGCAACGGCCATGCGGGGCGCTCCTGCTCGTTCATCGGGCGGTCGCCCACCCACAGAACCAGTCGCCCCTCGTGCTCTTTGGGGTCGCCTGCGGGCCACACACAGCCCAGCTTGCGGCGCATGCCCGAGGCCAGCTCCTGCCGCTTGTCCATCACGTCTTCCGGCGTGACGCCGTAGGGCAGGTCGAGTTCGGCGCGGTAGCCGGGCCCGTCGCGCTGGATGTCGGAGGTGAAGCGCATGCCGTTCATGTCGCCGCCCTTCTTGACGGCGGCGTTGATGGCAGCGTTCCCGATGGCGCCCAGCCCGCGCAGCACGATCGTGCTCGTCAGCTTGGGCACCTCCGTCTTCAGCACCGCCGGGCCGATCACGGGCCGGTCCTCGGGCTGGCCGACGATGCCCATCACGCAGGTGACCACGACGCCGGACAGGGCCAGCAGCCAGCCGGGGGCGAGAATCCACATGGCCAGGGCGAGCGGCAGCCCGATCAGAAACCCGGTGGTCATGACGGCCGACCGGAAGCGCACGCGGCGGTCGCGCTGCCGGGAGAGCTTCAGGTAGTCGCCGACTCCGGCGTTGCCCTGCATGGCCACCGCCTGGCGCAGCGGCTCCCCCTCGGCGTCGGAGACCCAGCGCATCCGGCCGCTGATGATGCGGGCGGCGCCCCGGGGCGCGTAGCGGGCCAGGGAGGCCACGTACACGCCGGAGACCGTGCGCACGCCGTGGTAGCCGGTGGCGTAGGCGGCGTTCTTGAGGGTGCGGGTCGCGGTGGTGGTGAAGTCGCGCCGGTTGGTCAGCCACTCGGCGAGGATCGGCCGCCGCTTCTCCGTGACGACGCCCGACGCGGGCAGTGTCGGCGAGTCGACCGGCCGCCCGACGGCGCCCGACTCCTCCTCGGGTTCAGTCGGCCCGGCGTCGCTCAACTCGGTCGGGGCACGCACGGCCGACGGGTCGGGCTCCGGGTCGGCCGGAACGTCGGGGCGGACGGTCGGGGTGGGGTCGGCCGACGGCTTCCGCAGCGGTACGACGTTGTCGGGCGCCGCCGGGTCGGTCTCGGTTGGGATCGGGTCGGGTTCGTCGGGCTGGTTGTAGCCGTGAATCTCGGACACGATGAGGGTGCCTCCGATCAAAGGGGTTGGAAGGTCACCGGGGCCCGGCCCCGCCGCCAAGCAAGCGGCCGGGCCCCAAGTGCCGTGAGGTTAGGCGGAGTACGGGTGAGTAACCCGGAGGGAAATTCCGCCCTGAGAATTCCTCCGGGTCCGGCGGGCTACAGGTCGAACAGGCCGCCCTGGTTCGGGTCGGGCCCTTTGAGTGCCGCTGTCCTGGCCACACGCCGGGTGCCGTCCAGGCAGAAGCCGCACCACGCGCGCAGCCGCTCGCACGGAAGTCCGGCGGCCTGCTTGACGGAGAGTCCCGGGGTGTCGGGGGCGGCGATGAGTCGGGCCGGGCCGTGGTGCTTGTCGGCGTACTTGTCGTGCTGCCTCTCGCACCGGCCATCGCCCTTGGCGTGCTTGCTACCGCACTGTCCGACGCACTGACATCGGTAGCCGGCGCGCTGCATGACTGCGCGCCATTGGTCGGCGTAGACGATCGGCTCACTCATGCCGCCACCGCCCCGGCGGTGCGCTCGCGCGCCTGGCGGTCCAAGAGGTGCCCAAGCGCCGCGCTCGCCTGTTGGGGGACCACGCCGTTGCCCAGTGCGGTCAACTGGGCGGTCCGGGAGAGCCCGGGTACGTCCGTGACCCAGCCGGCGGGCAGGCCCATCAGCCATTCCACGAACGGCGGGTTCAGCCGTCCCCGAGCGTCAGTTGGCCCGGGAGCACGACGGCCCGTCGCCGCTTCCCACCGCGCGATGGCAGCGGCGTAGGGCCCCCAAGCCTGGCCGCCACCGCTGGCAAAGCCAGGTCGCCTTTCGAGCCGCGCTGGTTCGGACCGCCGTTCGTGCCATCGGTCGCCCGTGGCGTCGGTAGCAGCGAGACCGCTGTGCGCAGGTCCATGCCGCCGCTGCCGTGCTGCCCGCTGCCGTTGGTGTCCGAGGTGCGGGGTGTCGGCAGGAGCGGCGATGAAGACCAGGCGGCGGCGCTGGTGAGGGGCGCCGATGTGGTCCGCGCGTACAACGCGCCATTCCGCATCGAACCCGAGGTCGGCAAGGTCGGACAGGACGGTGTCGAATCCGAGTCGAAGGTGATGCGCGACGTTCTCAAAGATCGCGAGTCGGGGTCGTAGAACGCGAAGGGCACGGGCAATGTCGGGCCAGATGTGCCGGTCATCGGCGGTTCCTTTCAGCTCGCCCGCGAGGGAGAAGGGCTGGCAGGGGTAGCCACCACAGAAGATGTCGACGGGCTCGACCTGGCCGAAGTCGCAGGTGGTGACATCGCCCAGGTTCGGGACGTCGGGCCAGTGGTGGGACAGGATGCGGGCGGCGCCAGGGTCGTTGTCCGCCACCCACGCCAGCTCGCCACCCAGGACGGACTGAACAGCCATGTCCAGCCCGCCGTAACCGGTGCACACACTGCCGATCCGCAGCGGGGCACTCATGCCGCCACCCGGGAAGGTCCCTGCTCGCGTCGTTCGGCTTTCAGAGCCTCGCGCAGCTCGCGGGAGCGGTCCTGGCCACAGCCGACAGCCTCACGGATCGGCGCGGCCTCAAGCCGCTCGAACGGCCACTCGGCGGTGATCTCGCGGGCCTTGTCCAGCAGCTCCTCGAACGAAAGCCGCGGCGCCTTGCTCGCCTTGTTCTTCGGCTTTGCCGGGCGGCGCCGTGCCGGTCGCTGCACCCGCTCAGGCTCGGGCTTCACCGGCTCCTTGGGAGCCTTCTGCTCGGCAGGGCCCTGGGCGGCGGGTTCCTCCGGGGCCGGGCCGGCGCCCTGTGGGGCCAGCTCGCCGAGCTTGAGCATGACGCGGGTGCGGCGGGGTGCCTTACGGCGCCAGCCGCGTCCGTGCTGCTCGCGCAGTTCGGCGCGGGCGAGTTGGCGTTCCCGCTCGCGTTCCAGGGCGGCGGTGTAGCTGGTGATCTCCCACAGCACCATCCGGCGCCACAGGGCGAAGGTGGAGGGGAAGGCCAGCAGCCACCGCGAGCGGCGGATGCGCTCCATCCTCGCGCCGGTCACCGCGCCGATGCGGGAGGCGTAGACGTGCGCGGCTACCTCGGAGAGCACCACCCACAGCAGCGGCATCGTGCCATGCGCCAGCCGCGCGGAGAGGGTGTGGCCGGCCGCCACGTTCAGCCAGCAGGTGACCGCCGTGAGCGCCCAGGGCACGAACCGCACCCATCCGAGGGGCATGTTCACCCGGATCAGCAGCAGATTGGCGGCGGTGAAGACCGGGATCGCCACGTCGATACCGACGGGCAGCATCCAGGGTTGGCCGAAGCCCCAGCGCACTGCGGCGCCTTGTACCGCGTCGAAGCTGGAGGCCAGCCCGAGACCGCCGACGCCGACGGCGAAGACGGCGACCACGGCCAGCAGCCCGCGTTCCTTCCTGCTGAGCGGAGGCACGCCGGCGGTGCCGGGGGACGGGGTCTTGGAGAGGTTCACGCTCACGCCTCCGCCCTCCCCTCATGGGTGCCGGGGCGGCCGATGCGGCGGCCGTTGACCGCAGGGAGGGCAGGGGCGCCGGGTGCGGCGGCCAGCCAGCCGCCCCCACCGCGCTTGACCACGTACATGACCTCGTCCGCCCGCCGCAGCGCGGCCGACAGCCCAGAGTCGGGCAGGTCACCGGTCCAGCAACCGCCCACCGACGCGCCCACCGCCAGCTCCCGTCCGTCGATCCGGGTCGGGGCGGTCAGTTCGTCGTGCAGGCCGCGCAGCAGCCAGGGCAGCGCGATCGGGTCGGCCATGGGCGTCACGGCGGCGAACTCGTCTCCGCCCAGCCGCGACAGCACGGCATCGGGTTGGCCTGTTGCCGCGTCGTCCAGTGCGCCGGCGCTGAGCTTCAGGACGCTGTCCCCGGTGGCGTGGCCGTAGGTGTCGTTGATGGCCTTGAAGCCGTCCAGGTCCGCGAAGACGACCGCGCACGGTCCGGTGCGCAGCAGCCGGGCGGCGCGCTCCTCGAACGGCGCGCGGGTCAGCAGCCCGGTCAGTGGGTCGCGGTGTGCTGCCTCCAGGCGGCGGCGCAGGGTGAGGGTGTGCAGGCCCCAGCCTGCTACCAGGGGCAGGGCCAGAGCGGCGGCGAGCCGGTTCACAGCGCACCCCCTGCCATCAGCAGGGCCGCGAGGACGAGCAGGCCACCACCGGCATACGTCAGGTCGATGGCGCGACGCAGACCGGTGAACTTGGCCACCGCCAGGCGAGAGAGCCCGGCGATGTCGGCGGCCAGGTCACCGGAGAGGGCTTCGCGGATGCCCTGGGGCTCCAGCGTCGCCCACAGCGGGAAGCCATGACGGCCGCTCAGGTTCGGACGCACCGAGCCGAGCAGCATGCCGGCCGCAGCGACCAGCAGCGCCATACCGAGTGCGCCCGTGAGAGCTGCAGGCAGATTCACCGGCAGGTCGCGGGCAGCCGTCCACGTCCCGGCCAGCACAGCACCGATGAACGCCAGCAGCAGCGCGGTCTTGTTGTCGGTCCGCGCGATCTCCGCCTTCACCTCGGCGTGCGCAGCGGCCAGAGTCCGTTCAGTGGCGCTCATGCCGCATCCCCCCAGGCCGCGCGGTGGGCCATCTGTGCGGTGCGCCGCATCAGCGGCAGCGTGCGGGCGAGCTGGTCAGCGAACAGCGCGTCCCAGGCAGCGATCTCGTCGCTCTCGCCCTGCTCACGCAGGTCGGAAAGGATGTCGCGCTGCGCATCAAGCCGCGCGATGGCCTCCTCGGCGGTCTCGCCGGAGGTGCCCAGGAACAGTTCCCGGTCGATGCCGTAGGCCAGCTCTTCGAACTCGAAGTCGTCCCACGCTTCGTGGTGGCCGACATAGGTACGCATGGAGTGCTCTCCACTTCTGCTGTCAGGGCGGATGGGAGGCCAGGGACGGCGGGCTGTCTCTTGGTTGGGAGTGCCGCCGCCGTGCCCCGGCCGGGAGTCGAACCCGGCCTGCGACCATCAGGGCTGTTGAGCGAAGAACCGGACGCTTACAGCGCGGTCAGACCTGGCCGCTGCCGTTGCAGCCGGTGCAGGGCTTCATGTACTCGCGGTAGACGCCGCCGCTGGTGTCGGTCTCGGTCTGAGAACCGCTGCCGTTACAGGAAGAGCAGGGCTGGCCTTCGTACGAGGTGACGAAGGCACGCGGAGTGTCGGTAGAGGTCACTCGTTCTCGCCCCCCTTGTTTCCGAAGAGGGCGTCATCCAGGTCGGATTCGTTGGCGAGCGGTCCGTCCAACGGCGGCGTGGACGGCTCGGAGCCGTCGGGGTATGCCGCCAGCACGGCGCATGACATGCTGATGATCACAGGCAGTTCCTTTCGCTGGGGTGCCTGTAGCGGCGTCCGGGAGGTCCAGTCCCGGGCGTCGCACTTCGTGGAGCCGCTTCTCCGGCTCCCCACGCCCCGCCCGTACAGCCTCGAAGAGCCGGACGGGCGAAGGAGGCAACCGGCCGCAGCGCGGCACGCTGCGGATGGGTCGAACGGCGCTGTACCGCGCACGGGGACAGAACCCGTGCGCGCCCGCCCTCTTGGTCGCAGAGGTGGGGCGGGCTTCCCTCGGCACACTGTTGAGTTCTCAAGGAACGAACACTCTCGACGGGCGTGGTAGACCCCCCTTGAGCAGGGGGAATCCCGTTCACACGGGGCTCGCCGGGTGTTTCATGACTTAGCTTGAACTAGTTCGAGCTAGCTTACAACCCCTGCGCGGCATCTCGCTCTAGTTCGTGCTGGTGTATAAGCTCAGGAGGATGACCATCGACGCTGATGACCCACGCTTGCCGTCCGTTCAGATCGCTGACGCGCTTCGCGCTGAGATCGCGAACAAGGTGCTCAAGCCGGGCCAGAAGCTGCCCCCGCATACG
Source organism: Streptomyces sp. CA-250714 (assembly GCF_050936705.1). Taxonomy (NCBI): domain Bacteria; kingdom Bacillati; phylum Actinomycetota; class Actinomycetes; order Kitasatosporales; family Streptomycetaceae; genus Streptomyces; species Streptomyces sp. CA-250714. Next base: position 2,639,683 of record NZ_JBNJMI010000001.1, read on the forward strand.
AAGCTGGCAGAGCGGTTCGGCGTAGCTACGCAGACAGTTCAGAACGGACTGCGAATCCTCCGCGAAGAAGGGCTCATTGAATCCGCAGGCCAGAGGGGCACCTTCGTCGCTGACGCTCCGGGCCGGCAGCAAGCGAGCACCACAGACAAGAGCGTTGAGCCGGAAACGGTTCTTGGGCTCCGTCGTCGTGTGGAGCAGCTCGAACAGCGGGTAGCTGCCCTCGAAGAGCTCGCCCACCGAGAGTGAGGCGTATTGGACCGCCAAATGGCTCGTGTGTTCCGGGACCTGAGTCATCGTCGTGACCTCCTGACGATGACTCTCTGATCGGTCACTATGACCACACGAGGTCCCACAGCGGACCACTGCCGGACCTGTGGCGGACCACAGGCGGACCAGCAGCGGACACACCCCTGTCACAGACGGACACTCAAAGCGGTAGGACAAGCGACACGGGAGGGGCACTGTGGCCGGCAGCGCGAGCAAGGGAAGCCGGGAACCGCGAACGGTGCTGGAGCAACTCCTCTGGCAACAGGACCGGACCTATGAGGAGATCGCGGCAGAGTTCGATCGCCTCGCAGGCCAGTTGAACGAAGACGCCACGTTAAGCCCGCGGCACCTTCGTCGGCTTGCTAGTGGCGAGCGCTCCAACACAACGCCCGTGACCCGTCGTGTCCTGCAAGCCATGTTCGGCAAACCACTGAACGTGCTTCTACAGCCGTGGGAGGCAACAGCCTCCTCCGGGGAGCATTCATCCTCGGGACTGGTCGTCGCGAAGGACCAGTCCGACATCGACAGGGAGCTGATCGCTTTGGCGGCGCAGCGGGCAAAGGAATTCACCCTCGCAGCAAATCAGGGCAACATCACAACAGAGGCGATGGAACAGGTCCACGATGACGTTCGTCGCCTTGCGACGGAGTATCCGCAGCGACCGCTGCCCGATCTTCTCGGGGACCTGGTGCAAACTCAAGAGCTCCTGTACAAGTTGCTGGAAAACCGTCAGCGTCCTGAACAGGCTCGTCAGCTCTACTTTCTGACAGGAGTCACGAGCGGGCTACTCGCGAAGGCGAGCCACGATCTCGCCGACCCACACGCCGCAATGGCTCAGGCGCGAACCGCCTACTTGTGCGCAGAGAACGCAGACCACAACGGACTACGCGCCTGGATTCGCGGCCTTCAATCGCTCGTTGCTTACTGGGCTGGGAGGCTCCACGAATCAGTGAAGTTCGCTCAGGCGGGCAGCGAATTCGCCATTCATGCTCAAAACACGACAGCCGTGTGGCTGCCCATGTGTGAAGCCCGCGCCTGGGCCGCTCTCGGAAATGCCGAAAAGACACGCTCGGCCATCCACCGCGCAAATGACGCATGGGACAGCGTGCATCAAGATGAGGTCGATGAACTCGGCGGACTCTGCACGTTCGGTCCAGTGCGTCAGAGTTACTTTGCAGCCGATGCGATGGCCTGGCTTCCTGCCGAGGCCCAAGCCGCGCAGGACTACGCTGCCCGCGCAGTCGAGGCGTACGCTGACTCCTCAGACCCCGAATGGGCCTTCGGCGATCAGGCGGGAAGCCAAGCAGACCTCGCTATCGCGCGCATCCATCTCGGCGAGCTGGAGGGTGCAGAAGAGGCAGTGAACCCGATTCTCGATCTGGAACCAGAGAGCCGAATCAACGGCATCGTGAACAGCGCGATGCGCGTACACAAGGCGCTCAACGGCTCTCAGCTAGCTGTCCCTGGAGGCGAACTCCAAGAGCGCATTGAGATGTTCACCCGTACCCCTCTCAAGTCTCTGCCTCGCTGATGGAGCCCATCGTGGAAAACGCCATCCGTCTCGAAGGTGACGTCGTTACTCTCCGAGACTTCAATCTCGAAGACACAGACGACGTCCTTAAGATTGCGGGCGACGACCGGGTAACGCACTGGCTCTCGTACGACAGCCGCGACCGGGACGGGGTACGCGCCATGCTCGAAGGTGCCGTGAATCGTGCGCAGCAGGTGCCTCGCAATGAGTATTACCTCGCGATTGTGGGACCGTCTGGCGACAATGTAATCGGCTTCTGCCGACTCGGGCTCAGTGGGGTTCAGGCTGGGAAGCTGGGCTACGCCTTGGCGCCCTCCGAGTGGGGTAAGGGCTACGCCACTGACGCCGCCCGGACACTCATCCAGTTCGGCTTTCGCGACCTCGGTCTCCACCGCATCAGCGCCGCAATCGGGCCGGATAACGCACAGTCCATCAAGCTCGTTGAAGCTTTGGGCTTCACACGGGAGGGTGTCCTACGCGATCACGTCTTCACCAATGGTGCCTGGCGCGACAGCGTCCTCTACTCGCTGCTCGAACCCGAATGGACTGCGGCAGAAGAGCGCTGACGTAGACCGTCGGAGGTACTCGTTCCTACGTGCGGGCAGGGGTGTATTGCTCGAATCTTGGACGGCGGTGTCCCAGCTGTCCGACTGTCCGGTTAAGACTGCGACCTGCGGAAACGAGTCGGACAGTGCCGATCCACCACTGTCCGACTGTCCGACCGAGCAAGTCTCTTCCCTCTCTCTGTGTCCGGGTGTCCCGATCTCCGGGTTCAGGTACGTACGGCTGCAACATCTGTGTATGTGTTGCAGCCCCGTCGGCGAAGCCGACGCCTGAGGTCGCAGGAGCCGAAGGCGACTTCCCTCGACACACCCTCGACACACCAGAGGCAGCACTCCGACCGCTCCATGGCTCCCATGCAGGTCAGAGGCCATATCGCCACCGAATCCCGAATGCTCTCCGGAGCCGTGTGCGCAGGTTCGAATCCTGCCGGGGGTACTTTGATTCAAGTGCCGAAACGCCCTGTGACCAGCATTGATGTTGGTGCGGGGCGTTTGTCGTGTGTGCAGGCGGAGGCGGCCGGATGCAGGCTGATGTCGCTGATCGCGTAATGACGACGTAATGATCTTGGACGGCTTTTCGCAGGTCAGTAGCCGTCTCAGGCCCCCGCACCTCGAACGGCGAACGTAGCGGTCCCCATGCCTGACCGGTTCCTGAAAGCGGCTGACAAACCGGCACGGTCACAGAAGCATCTTGCTCGGCAGAGGCTCCACCACCCCTCTCCCGAGCAGACCGAAGGGACCGTTGCCATCGTGCTCACCAGGAAGACGCGCTCACGCATCGTCGCCTCAGCGGCCGTTCTCGCGGTCGTCACGGGAACACCGCAGGCATACGCAGCACTGGACGAACAGCCAACACCGAGCCACCAGGCCAAGTCCGCGACTGCCACCAAGGGCAAGCCGTACATCAACACGCGCCTCTACTTCGGCACCGGCCGGCCGGAGGGTAAGCCACCAGTCTCCGACAAGCAGTTCCTCGCGTTCGTGGACAAGCACGTAACCCCGAAGTTCCCTTCAGGACTGACCATCCAGCGGGGCCGCGGACAGTGGCGCGACCAGAACGGCCACATCAGCCGCGAAGGCTCTTACGAACTCAGCGTCCTCTACCCCGTCTCGGAGGCGCGTGCCCACGACTCCGACATCGAGAAGATCCGCAGCGCGTACAAGCGCATCTACGACCAGGAGTCTGTTCTCCGCACGGACGATCACGAACGGGCCGACTTCTAGCCCGCTCCGAACGCGCGAGAGCCCCGGATCTCTCCGGGGCTCCGTAGATCAGTTGGGTTATCGATCACTCGTCCTCTGCTGTGTCCTCCTCTCCGAGCCCCCTCATGATCCGGTCGTTCATCTCGTCCTCTTGGCCGTCGATGCACTTGGCGTAGATCTTCAGCAGAACCTCCACTGAATGACCGGCCCTCCTGGCGACTTCCGGCGCAGGTACGCCGGAGTTGAGCCACTGAGACACGCACGCATGGCGCAAGTCGTACGGCTTGGCTGCCAGCACTGTGGAGACCTGTTCGGGCAGCAGGCCCAACTCCCGCGCCTGAGTCCACACCCGGTAGTAGGACGAAGAGGCCACCACGTTGCCCCTCTCGCTGCTGAAGATCCGGCCGTCCTCGGCGGTGCCGAAATCGTCCAGGTGCTCACGCAGCATGCGCACCAGTGGGGGCGGGATCGGAACGATGCGCACCTCCCCGGTGCTGCGCTGCTTGAGGCCCCGGCGGTCGTGCGCCTCCCCGCTGTCGGTCCAGGACTTCCCGGCCGAGGGTCGAGTCTCCTCCACCGTGATCCGACCCCATCCCTTAGCGGGCAGGTGGCAGTCGGAACGCCGGAGGCCGAGCGCTTCGCCGGGGCGCGTCGCCGCGTAGTACATGCAGCCGAAGAATGCCCGCAGTCGACGCCCTGAAGCCCGCTGCCAGCCACCGACGTAGGTGACCGCCGTCAGCAGTTCGCGCGCCTGCCGAGGGTTGACCACCACGCGGCGGTCGACCTCCTGCACCGGTTGCTGCCCACGCTTCCGGCGCGCCTTGTCGAGCGGGTTGGCGCTCAGCATTTCCAACTCTACGGCGTATTCAAGCGCGTTGTACGTCACGGCCCTACGGCGCCGGTACGTCTGGTTGGCAGCAGGCTTGCCGTCCAGCTTGCGGCCCAGCGCATCCACCAGCGTGTGAACCCGGTCAATGTCCGTCAGCTCCGCCACGGGCAGCGAAGCCCGCTCCAGCCAGCGGACGGCCGCTGCTATCTCGTCCGGCTGTTCACGTTCGCGACGAGGCGTTGGGAGGACGTACGAGCGCAGCGCCCGGCGAAGGACCCGGGGTTCCGATCGACCCCGCACCGCTTTCGTCAGGGCCGGGACAGCGACCGCCAAGGAATCGGTCATGCTGTCCCGCTGCTTCGCTGAGGCGTCGGGCCAGCGCTGATCGACGTACTTAATCGCCAGCTCCAGCAGGCTCAGCGACGCCTTGCCGCCCCGCAACGAGTCCGGCAGCCCGGTCACTGTGTCGAAAGGCTCCCCCTTGTCCACTGCGCCGAGGAGCTTGGCCCGGAAGCGGTCGGCGAGCGCCTTTGTCTTGTGTGACTCATGGAATGGGTTGCCGTCCACGGCCCAGCGGACCAGGTACGTGGGCTTCTTTGCCGACCGGTTGATGCTGAGCTTCCAGACGGAGACCTTGTACGACTTCATGTCGCCCCCTCCGCCCGGTCGTCCAGCCAGTCCTCCAGCGCGTCACGGCGGACCCGGAGTTCTCCGTTGGGCAACCGGATGCAGCGAGGAGCCGTGCGCAGCTCGCGCCAGCGGTAGAAGGTGCGCCGGGAGACGCCGCCCAGCTCATTCAGGACCTCTCGGACGGTGAGAAGTTCTGTGCGGTTACGCGCCATGTCCGTCACCGCCTTCCCGGACGGAGGCCGCGAGCAGAGCCGCTTCCGGGCTGTAGCCGCGCCCCGCGTACCGCCACTGGCCGACGAGGACCGCGTCCCGGTCATCCAGGCCCAGCACGGACCGCTGTTCGCGGGCACGGTGCTCCGCGCGGGCCGAGCGCAGCGCGCCGAGGGTGGTGGAGTAGTGGCGGGACTTGGTAGAGAAGTGGCCCCGATAGCCGAGCATGTGTGCCCAGCGCCGCAGCCTCAGCTCTTCGAAGGAAGGCAGCGCGCCGAGCCACCAGCATGTACCGATCATGCGGAGCACGTGATCCCGCACGGGCAGCGTGGCCAGGTCCTTGCCGTGCCGGATACGCCCGTCGACGGCCCCGGCCGACTCGGCACCCTTGGTGGCGTACTTGGCGATGTAGCCCGCGACTACCGACGAGGACAGCCCGTCCGCCGAGTCGACCGCCGGAACGGCACGGATGTCCAACTGCCGGCCAAACCGCAGCACGCGCGAGCCGACCACGTCAGCGCCGTACGCGACCACCCGAACCCGGCCGACCGCTTCCCGTACGGCGTCCGCCAGGAGATCAGACGTTGCCCAGCGAGGAGGCGACTCCCCCGGCCCATCAGGACCGTCGAGACGGACGACGGCATGGAAGTGCACGAGACCCCGCCGCTGATACTCCGCCACCTTCGCGTACGAGAGCCGCACCGCATCCGTCAGCGTCGAACGGGACAGCCCCGCACGCCGAGCCAGCGCGCGCCGCAACTCCAGCGTGAAGCGGTGCCACAGCTCACCGGATTGCGCCTGCCAGAGCACGGCGCCGGCATAGTCGTAGCAGCGCGGACACAGCGGCTCACCGAGTCGCGGATCGCCCGCCGCATGCCGGGTATGGCACCCGACCGGAGCGTCATGCGGACAGCACTCCCCCACCTTCCGCGGACGGCAGGCCAGCACCCGGCCGCCCCGCTCCCGCCGCGAGTGCACGGGACCGAAGCCCGGAGCGGTGAGGGTGGCGAACACCCGAGGGTGCCCGCTCACCGTCTCCGCGACCGCCTTACCGCCGACCAGTCCGGCGCGGATGAGCTGATACGTGTCCGCACGGTAGAGCTGAGCGCAGGTCGGACAGACCGTCGCCCGGCGATTGCCGCACGCGACCAGGAGCCGACCGCCGAGAGCTTCCGAGGTGTACGAGTGGAGCGCCGCCCCCGTGGCAGCGTCCACGTACGCGGCGGAGCCGACAAGGTGAACAGGGTTGGTGCAGCCGCCCAGGCGGAGAACACTCCGCCGCCAGCCGTCGAAGTCCGACCGCCCGGCGCGCTCGACAAGCGCCGCGACTGCCTTGCTGGCCTCCGTCATCGGCCACCCCCGAACGCCTGCCGCATCACTGCGGCGATGGCTTCCGGCGGAGTCTTCGCGGAGAAGCGCAGACTCGGGTCCGTCAACCAGAGCGAGGCTGCGTGCGCCGGGCAGACGCGCCGCTCAGCGCCCTCACGGTCGGCCAACACCACCTGTTCGCGCCCCTGGCACGTCCGGTAGTCGTCTTCCTTCATGTCGCACCAGGGACGGCGCGACGGTTTGCGCGATCGATGCGCAGTGGACAAAGTGAGACTGCTCCTTTCACTGCTGACGTAGCGGATGGAGTGGGTTCCTGACGGGGTCGGGTTTGGCGACTTCGCGCCCCGTCGGGAGCCGTTTTTCATGGAGATCATTTGGGCGACTCCTCCCTTCAGCTCAGTTGGCTGAGGAGCCCGCCGAGGCCGTCCAGGACCCCCTGAACGATGGGTCCGGCGCCTGTCTCGGCCAGGAGAAAACCGAAGGTCGAACAGATCAGCACCTCGGCCCACCGGAAGTACCGGATGCGCAGCAGGAACCAGATCAGGAGGCTGAGCAGCACCACGGCGGATACGGAAACGATCACGGAGTTCCACCCCCTCTCTCACTCGTTCTCTTCGCCGTCGAGTCGTTCGAGCCGCACACTGGGAGCGTCGTCCGCCGAGGTTGCGCCGCCCCCTGCTGTGACCAGCTCCGGCACGTAGGGCGTGAGGTGCGCGCACTCGGCAGCTACGCGCTCCGCCTCCGCTTCCGAGACCAGATGCGATCGGGCACGGTCCCAGCCGTCGGCCGAGGCGAGCACCGCCGTACCGGCCTGTTCGGGCGTGATCGACTGCGCCGCGTGCAGCGCATCGGGGTTGAGGTCACCGAGCGCCATTTCCGCCGTACCGGGGTCGGCCACCCGGTGGCAGACTCGGCCGGCGAGCTGAGCACGGAGGGCCGTAACGCCCGGCCCGAGATCCGAGCCGACCCGTTGCCCAGCGACGACGAGGAACACGCCGAGCGCCGCCCCGAGTTGAGCCAACCGGATGAGCGCCGTACTCGCCGCTTGTGCTTCTTCCTTCTCGTTGCGGCTCGCGACCAGGAACAACTCCGCCAACTCGTCCACGATCACGACGATCGGAACGGGCCGTTCGTCCTCCGGCAGTCCCCAGACGTTCCGAACCCGGGCAGCACGGCAGACCGTCATCCGGTCCAAGGTCAGGTCGACCAACGCGCCGAGGAGCTTGACCGCCTGCGTTCGATTGGTCGCCAGCGCGGACAGCCGAGGGCCGTAGAGCGAGAGTTCCATCCCGCCCTTGCAGTCGATACCGACCAGCGCGACCGGTTGCCGAGCGAGGCCCGCGACGAGCGCATTGATCAGCGTCGACTTGCCGGAACGGGTGGCGCCCACGATGAGCCAGTGCGGCACCTTCCGCAGGTCGATGACCCACTGAGCACCGGTCTCAAGTGCCCCGACGGCAACACGCAGCAGCCGACCCGCGCCCCGCTGCTTCGCCATCTGGGGCGCCTTGAGCGGATCACTGGCCGAGGCCACCACCCGAACGAGACCGGGCTTCCAAGTCGTCACGCGGACCGCGTGCACTTCCCAGTCATGCGCCATGGCGGGAGCCGCCTTGACGAAGTCCTCCGGCACCTGCCCCGGCAGCAGCCGGACGAGGAACCAGAAGCCGCCCCGAGTCGGCCGTATAAGTCCCCGGTGAGGCACCCGGGGTTGTGGCGGAGGCGCGCCGTTGCCGACGAGCCCGGAGACGACCGTCAGCGCCGCCTTGCGGCTCACCGCCAGCCCGCAACCGGCCATCAACGGCCGCCAGGTGCGCGCGATCCGTATGCACGCGACCGGAAACCCGAGGCACGTCCACCAGGCCACCGGGTAGCGGCGGCGCAGGGCCGGGCCTGCCAGAAGCAGACCCGACACCAGCACTGCGGCCACCACGAGAACCCAACTCGGCCCGGCCGAGCCTGCCGAACCCGCAGAGGCCACGACGGTCACTGTCCGGCCCCCTTCCCGGACGCCGTCGCCGACGAGCCGGATGCGGACGAGGCCGCCGGAGCCGTGAGGGGCTTGATCTCGGTGGCACGGAACGAGACGCCGTGCCGCCCCTCGTTCTCCCACGGCGTGGCCACCAGGTCCCGGACCTGAACCGGCACCCCGTTCTGCACGCCCGACGGCTCCCCCGGCACGTTCACCGTGACGACGTCAGCCGACCTCCCGGACATGAGGCAGAGGCCCACCTGGTAGACCGTCTGACCGGTGTCCCGGTCGACCCGAACCTGTCCGGTCTCCCGGTTGGCGATGCGCGGCGTAGGGGCTACGGCGCAGATGATCCCCGTGAACTTCGCTGTATCGATCGGCAGAGCTACCACTGTCTGAACTCCTTGTCTGTCGCACCCGGAGGCCCTTCCTCCGGGTTGCTTGACAACCCGTAGTACGGGTTGCGGGAGTCCAGAGTGACGACCCGTAGTACGGGTTGTCAACCGTGTTGGGATGAGGGACGCTGTACGAGCTGACGACGAGCCCGAGAACCGGAGATCCGATGCCGAAACAGAAGCCGCACGACCAGCAGAAACAGCCCAAGTACCGCCAGATTGCGGACTACTTGCGTGCCGGCATCATGGACGGCACCTACCCGTCGGGCCAGCCGCTACCGTCAGAGGAGACCCTGGCGAAGCAGTTCAGCGTCACGCGCCCGACCGTGCGGCAGGGCATCGCCGAACTACGAGCCTCCGGGCTGGTCGAAGTCATGGCCGGACGAGGCGGCTTCGTCCGCTCCCCCCACAGCCGCCCGAGCCTCACACGCCCACGCGGCGTGCGCCGCGAGCCTGGTGGCCGGTACGTGGAGGCTGATGGCATCCGATGGACTAACGCCGAGGAGCCCACGGCCACGCGTACGGACGCCCCGGTTGCCCTGGCGGACCTACTCCGCGTACCGCCCGGCGAGCCGCTGATCACGTATGACGTGCTCCAGACGGCCGACGGTGGCCGTCTCCGGCAGCTCCACCGCACGTACGTGCCGTTCTCCGTCTTGGTCGGCACAAAATACGAGGAGGAGCCGCTGCCCCCGGTGCCGGAGCTGTATGGGGCACTTGCCAAGCTGGGGCACCAATTGCACTTCACGGAGCACGTACGCACCCGCATGCCACTGCCAGACCAAGCGGAAGCGCTGCGCCTCCCGGACGGCGTACCCGTTCTCCAACTGCTCAGGGTTACGCGGAACTCTGATGGCCAGCCGCTTGCCCTAGCGGAGTTGCACCTCCCAGGCAATGACTTGGAGCTGACGTACGCCCTCTGAGCGACGATGGCTCAGACTTTCTCCACGTCTTCAAGGCGGCCCGCTCACGCGGGCCGCGCGCGCTGGCGGCCCGTGGCCGCCGCCCGCTCCTGTCTCCGCCCCGCTCCGCGACGGCCCCGGCCGCTCAGCGCGCAGTCCAGCGCAGCAACCCGTCAGCCCAGCAAGGAAGCCCGGATCACGTCGGCTCACGACTTCGCCAGCCAGCGACGCACGCCAGCAGCACGCCGGGCACGCTGCTGACCAGCGTTGTACTGCCGAGCGCAAAACGCCGGAAGGGCCCGTGGCGCGGCGCCCAGGTCTCGTCGCGGTCTGCGGGCCGGTCCCGCCATCCCCAGGTGGCCGGCGGGGGCTACGCGGAGGCGTCTGCGGGTCAAAGATCAGGACTTCGGAAGCGTGGCTGATGCCGGTGGGTGGCTGAGGGGGCACACGTGTGGGTGCCCGTGCGTCCGTCCCACCGTCGTGGCTGACGTTCCCCACTTGAGGTCTCTCGGTGGCACCCGTTCGAAGAGCCAGCCCGCTCCACTGGCGACCGTAGGGGCCCGCCCTCTCGAACAAAACAGCCCCAGCCCAAACGCCGCTTCACCGACCGCTCGTTCGACAACAGCCCGGCACCGCTTCCCCCACACAATCTACTTGCCGCCGATCTCCAGCCAGGTGAGTACCTCCCGGTGGATCTCCTCAGTCAATGGGTAACCAACGTACGGCGATTTGCTAGATTCACTGTGACGTTGAACTGCGAGTAACGCCTCCAACATCGGTTTCCATTCCTCCTTTTTATGTACCGCCAGATCTACCGATCGCACACAATCCCGTGAAATCTCCACGCCTTTTGCCCTGTTGGCCACTGGGAGCCTCACAAGTCCACTAAAATAACGAGTGCCATCTCTCTCGGTGAACATGGAAGGCGGTGCCGATAGTTCACGGAATTCCATGGTGCCGCTTTTTCGGTCGATACTCAGCAACAAGTGTTGCCCGGTGCTTGCGTCCCCTACCACGGCTTCACATACCACGCGACGCCGTAGGGTCTTCGCCGCCAGTACTAGAAGGCCCGCTACGTCTACCGCGTCTTCGGTCGCCTCAATCGATGGAGAGACGTAGTCGTGCTCCATAATATTTCTCTGAATATTGAGACGCCGCAAGATCCTAGCCGATAAAATCCCGAACTCCCCGAGCATTTCTAGGCGTGCCGGAAAGCTCAGCTTCTTGTTTCGAGGCAACAGACCATACTGCCAAAGAAGCTCATCAACGAGGAGATGTATGCAACGTTTACTGTTACCAAACGAATTAACCCGCCCCCGAGATCCACCGTCGATCAGATCGAGGGTCGCGAAATCCAGATACTCCTCGGCTGTTAATTCGACATTCGGAATCCGCACTTCACTAGTGTCAAGCGATGGTGAAATATAGGAAAACACTGACCCTTGAAGAATGTGAGTAATCACGGATGCTCCTTTTTTGGGGCTTAGAAGATGTGCAGTCTGCTGTACAGCAACTCCACTAACCATTGCTTCCTGACGCTGTCTGTTGCCACTCGCGGCGGCCAGTATGACCGTCAGCTCCCGACTGACCTACAGCTTTTACCCCGAAGGTCTGTGCCACACCCCGTGCCAGATACGTGCCAGATGGGTGGGTCAGTCGCGGTCAACAGTGGGGAACGCAGCAGGCCGACGCCTGGAGGGCCAGACCAGGTGCCGCAGGTCAGCAGGCGCTCCGCGACCAGACCGCCCGTGATTCCCAAGCTCAGAGCGCGGGTTCGATTCCCGTCGCCCGCTCCACGACGAAGACCCAAGTCAGCGACCTGGGTCTTGATCAACACAGCTCAGTCGTCGGCGGACGCTTGCCAGCACAAGCGAGAGCACGACCAGGCAAACGAGGCCGATAAGGCCCGTGGCGCGGCGCCCGGTCTCGTCGCGGTCTGCGGGCCGGTCGCGCCATCGTGGAGTGGCCGGCTGGGGCTGCGCGGAGGCGCCTGCGGGTCAAAAATCAGAGCCTGAAAGCGTGGCTGATGCCGGTGGGTGGCTGAGGAGGCCACGTGACGGTGCTCAGGCGCCTGTCCCGCCGTCGTGGCTGACTTTCCCCACTCGATGCCGTTTGCAAAGCTGACGCCATGAAGCGTGACGACGCAGTGGCCCCGAAGATGGTTGAACTCTTCGACCCAGAGCCCGATAGGTGGGGGTTTCGTGGCGACCCTCACGTCTGGCGGGCTCTTCGCGGCCACCTGTCGAAGACGGACGTCCCGGCATCGGTCGCCGAGGCGGTCAGCCTGTTGCGGGTGGCGTTCAGTGAGCTCGTGGGGGTTGACCTTGTCACCAATGCTGAGTCATCGGTGTACCGCGAGCAGTTCGCCCATGGTGGCATGTCCAGTGGAATGGTCTCTCTCGACACGTGGCGAGACAGATTGCTGCCCCTGCTCACAGAGCGCGCGAGGGTGCTGTTGGAGCCCTGACTACAGCGGCCACGCCTCGAAGAACGCATCGAGGGCGCGGGCGGGGCACAACGGGAGCACGGGCCAGCAGGCAGAAGAGCGCGTTGGGTTGCTGTACAGCAGCGCGGTACAGCAACCACCGCGACCACCAGCAGTCTGCACCAGCCGCAGGAGGCCGGGCACAAGCTTCACCGCACGCCCGCGACCACCCCGCCCGTAGTTCGCAACGAGAGGGTCAGGCCGCGTGCCAAAGGCGTGCTAGAACGGGCGGTCAGCCCCGGTCAACTTCGGCAACATGAACGCGAACCGGGAAGACCGCTCGCGCCGATGGATGCAGGTCAGCCCCGTGATTCAACAGCTCATGCATTCCCACCTCGATCGGTTCAACTCTCCCAGACGCGCGCGACGGCTTCAGGTGGGGTGATTACATCGATTCCTACACACTCACGGAGCTTCTCGCGTTTTCTGACCATGTCATCTGAATCTCGGGTAACAAAGGCGTCGTGGCCTGCCATCCAATGGGCCGTCAGGTGATGCACATCGTTGATCTTGCGTTCCGGAAAAGCATCTCCAGGTCTGTAGCTTGGTCGCAGAATGGTCTTGATCGCTTCATCAATCCGCAGGGTTTCTCCATGCGTCAATTCGTCATTGCCACCCAGCGGAGAAAAATCAAGCCTAAACGGACCAGGAATTTGGCCGATCAAGGGCCTTTCGCTCAACCATTGAAGATTTGCCTGGTAGTTATGTTTCTTACTAATGGATTGGTCGGCTTGAAATCCCGAGGTGAGCCACAAACCCACACGGTTGGCGCGCGCGAGTTCGACAAGTTGATTCACCTCTGAAGCATATCCCTGGTTCATTACTGCATCGACTACACAATTGGTGTCCAGCGTCAGGCGAAGCATGAGGCCACTAAAGCATGAATTAGCCAAAGATCACCGGAAGCGTGAACCGCATGTCGAATACGCACAAAGAATTCAGATCAGCTTCCGAACCCCAGAACCGGTGCACCAGCACGACCGGTGAACCGCGGTCCACAAGGGCCACCGCGCAGGGACCAGGTCCTGCCAACCGTCCACCATCCGCCCGGCTTAGCCCATCAACTACCCCAAGGCCCGTGCTGCCCAACCTCGTCGCGCAGCGGACATATAGGTGGCTCGTCGTTCGGCTCGGGCTGCGGCGCTGGGGCGCCGGTCCCGGCCGACGACGAGCCACCTCTGTTGCTTGGCAAGCTTGTTCGCCGATGGATGCTTACGCCGCAGAGCTTCCAGGGATGCCTCCGATCCCAGGTCGGCCGTCTTGCTGCCATGCCATCTCCGCCGTCAGTCCAGTGGTCAGCAGGTCGGCCAGCAGCCGCACCGCATCCGGGCGCACCGCGCCGAGCGTGACGACGCCGTCCCCGAAGACGTTCACGTCTGCCTTGAGACCGGGGAAGTCCGCTTCCAACCCCACCGCACGCAGCATCTCCGCGAGGCCATCAGCACCCCGCTTCCCTTTCGCCCAGCCGCGCACGTAGGCCACACCAGGAGTCAGGCAGTCCGCAGGTCGCGCGCATACGCCCTTGGGGTCCGTCACGTCGTCCACCTCATCCACTCTGCTTAGTCGTTCCGCTGCTGACGGCTGTTCGTGCCGGTGCCCGGTACCTCGTACGTGCTCTCCAGCGCCCGCCGCAGCAGCTCCGTCAGCCGCTCTGCCATCTCCGGGGAGACCCGGCCGAGTTCGATCAGCCCATGCCCGAACGCGTTGAGGTCGGCACGTAGGTACGGGAAGTCGCGTTCCATCCCGGCCGCAATCAGCACGTCCCGGAGCCCGGCGACCGCGTCGCGCGCCGCGTACCACTCCTCGCTGTCGAGAGGGGACCAGCTCGCGCCATCGCCCTCGTACTCGTGATCAGCGGGCATGGGTCGCCTCGCTCTCTGCCGAAGCACCCGACTGCTCACGGCCGTACCGATCCGCACGAGCCACCACGGAGGACGCGGCTACGAACATCGCGGCCAGCGCTGCAATCCGCGACACTGTCGCCTCCGGCCGCCGCATCGGAGCCCGGAGCCAGACGAAGCGGTCCCCGGCCAACGGCATCGGCCCTGGCACTACCACCAGAGAGCCCTCACCCAGGTAGCGGTACTCGGGCGTCTCGTCGGCTTCCTGCTGGACCATGCGGCCGAACGTGCTCTGTGATCCGGAGGGGAGAAAGAACCCTGCCTGTTCAGATGCCCGGTCGGCCATCACAGGCCCCAGTGGCATGCCATGACGCTGGAGTTGGTCGAAGGTCTCCAGCCCTACCCGCTCCCCAACCACGACCACGTCGAAGAAGCGACCGGCCTGAAGTGCGTACGGCCTCCGAGGGTCAGCCGCCCAACACCCCCGCACTCATCCGGGTTATCTGCTGCGGAGGAGATCCACTGAATCCCCCTTCTCGTCATCATCTGCACGTCGAGTCACCTCAGTTGGTCCGTGGCTCAGCCGTTTGGCTGCGTGGGACCACCCTCCGACGCACCGCCCTGAGCTGGGCAGATGACGAGAGATGACGAGGGGTGACACGTTCCGCGTTCCCGCGTCACCCCGGATCACCTGTCGCCGGGCGCGGAAATCTCCGCATTACTGGCAGACAGCGGTGGCTTACTTTCCGTAGATTCGGAGAGAACAGCAGGACAGCGCGGCCAGTCGAACGGGGAGGCGATCACGACGGGAGCAAACCGGTCCCTCGGGGAGATTCTTCGGGAAGCCCGTAAGGCCCGCGGCTGGGGTCAGCTCCGGTTCGTCAGTGAGTTGCGGCGGTGCGCGACGCGCCGCGGGAAGACACTCCCCTCCGATGCCAGCGTGAAGCGCCGGATCGCGAGCTGGGAGAACAACCACAGCGTGCCGGACGAGTTCTACGCGCCACTCATCTGCGAAGCCCTGAACGTCGACCCCGCAGAGCTTGGCTTGAGTACCGCCAAGAGCCAGGATTCCGGCTTGCTGGAGACGCGCTACCCGCCGACCCCAGAGGAGGCGTTCCAAGCCGTCGACCAGCTGTGGCGTGCGGACCTGCACGGCTTCGAGCCGCTGTTGCTCTCCGAAGCGTCACAGCACGCGTGGAGTGAAGCATCGTTGCGGTGGCTGGTTGCACCGGAGCCGTCATTCCCGTCCAACCCCGGGAACAGTGGCGTACGGGTGGGACTGGCCGACGTTGCAATGGTCAAGACCACCTCTGACATGTTCGCGCAGTTGGACGACCGGTTCGGCGGCGATCACGCACGGCAGTCCGTCGTCCAGTACCTCAGCCGGGATGTGTCACCCCTGCTCACCGGCCAGTACACGGAAGCCGTCGGACGCGCCCTGTTCTCCACCGTCGCCGAGTCCACGCTGCTGGCCGGTTGGATGTCGTACGACGCGTGCCATCACGGCCTCGCGCAGCGGTACTTCCTTCAAGCGCTCCGTCTCGCCCAGGACGGCGACGACCGCCGGCTGGCGGGAAGCATATTGTCCGCGATGAGCCACCAGGCCACATTCCTCGGCAACTACACGGAGGCCGCGACCCTCGCCCGCGCCGCGCGGATGGGCATCTCCGGTGTGGCAACGCCGACCCTGATGGCCCAGTTCCACGCGATGGAAGCCCGCGCGCTGGCCCGCACTGGCGACATCCGCGCGTGCGAGGCGGCTTTGAGTGAAGCCACCAAGGCACTGGAGAGCCGCAACAGCAGCGACGAGCCGGAGTGGATCACTTACTTCGACGAGGCCGAGCTGGCAGCCGAGGCCGCCCACTGCTTCCGCGACGTGAACAGTGCCCGCCAAGCCGTTGCCCACGCCGAGAACGCCATGAGCGGCAGCCACGTGAGGAGCGACTTCTTCGCGACGATGGTCCTTGCGGACGCCCACCTTCGGGCAGGTGATCCGGAGGAAGCCTGCCGAGTGGCGTTGGACGCGCTGGACCTCGGCGAACAGCTCAAGTCAGCGCGGTGTGTCAGCTACCTAGCGGAGTTTAGGAAGACGCTTTCAGGAGAATTCGCGTCCGCTTCTTGTGCACGCGACTTCACCGCCGAGGCATCAAATCACCGCCTATGGCAGGAATCTGGTAAAACGTTCGGATAACGGCCAACTAGTCTCGCGGGGAATCTCAGCCGCCCCGTGATCCGCTCTCCCCCATCTGAGTGGCAGAGGAATGATCTCCAACACTCAATGCGCTAACACTTCCCTGAACCGTGATTTCGTTAGCACTTCGAGTTTCGTACCATTTGAGCATCACATCTCGCACGAATCTTACTGCGGGAGCAAGATGCCGTAGAGCGAAACCAACGACAATGAGAGCGATCACGCCAATGGCGATCTTTGGCATCACTGAGAGATTTCGCACTAGCCCACTAGCCCCTAGACCCGCCAGCGCCATGAGCAGGAATGCGGAGAAACAGAATGGCACGACATGCTCACTGTCATTCGCAGTTCTAATGACGGAACCTTCGACGAATTGAACTCCACCCTCGGGACTATAGGAAATTGGGCGCCAACGTTCCCCGCCTTGCCCACTGGCGAGGATCTTGAAAGTAACGCCTTGCCCACTCTCAAGCTGGCCAAGTCCGTAGATAACTTCGCTTCTACTCTGCTCCAGACTTGTACGTCGCTCAACGCCGAGTTCACGGTCAGGTTCCGGTGAGCAATGAGCATCTACCAGAGCCGCTGTTGGGGGAAATTCGAAGCGGATCTGGTGATCGCGAATTACCTGATTCCCGGCGTTCTCTACATGAAACTCGATCAGCGTCAACTCATCGACCGGAGAGCCGCGATAGAGTAGTTGAATTCTTTGGCGAATATCCGAGTCGATATCAATACCAGCCCCTTGCGTCTTCGCGTTCCAGACCAACCTCTTACGAGGCTCTCTGGCAGACTGGAGACGAAAGGCGAGGTACGATGCCAGCAATGTCGCTACAGCCCCTATGAGGGCGGCAGTGAACTCAGATTGGTGATCGGTTAGCAGTTCGGACGCGATCGTCGCTGCCACTTTCTGCAATCTCCCCGTAGTTATCCCATATGAGATCCATCGACACTCTAGAACGGTTGCCAGTTGCGACGGCTCCCGCCTTGACGAATATCGCCGACTCGGCGCGAAAACTCTTCAGCCGATTTGGCGTTTGCGGATGCCTGTTGTCCGAGCCACAGCGTCATCATCAGTTCGCGTACGTCGGCCAAGACCGGGTATCCCGGCCAGTTCATCAGGTCGAATCCGTAGTGGTGGACGAAAGATTCGTACTCCGTCCGTGTGTGCCAGCCGAACCGCTCGTAGAAAAGTGCCGTTTGCACCAAGTCCCATTCGCGGGGAGCGAGCGCGAAGCCGTCGAGGTCGATCAGGACCGCCTGGCCCGTACGGCTGCGCAGGATGTTGCCAATGCTCGCGTCACCGTGGATCAGGCCAAAAGGGAGGACGAAGTCCAAGCGGTCGTATGCCTTGTTCAGCTCTCCCGCGCGCTCCTCCAGGAACGTCAGGTCTGCATCCGAGACGCCGTCCAGCGTGCGCAGCGAGTCCCACACCTTGGCGAACGGGTCGAAGTACGGCAGACCCAGCGACTTCGGCTCTTCCAGCCAGTGCAGCCACTTCAGCAGGTCGGCCAGCTCGTCCAGGCGGGCGTACTCCGTCTCGTCTTGAAGGTTCTCCCAGTAGGTGACAACCCGGCCGCCGAACACGACCGGCTGCTCCACGTCCCTCAGTACCCGCGTGGCCGGAAAGTCCTCCGTCTCCAGCCAGCGAGCAACCCCAACGGCCCGCTGCATCTCCTCCAGAGCATTGGTGTCCCGTGCGATGCGGACGATGACCGGAGCCGTCGACAGCCGGTACACCGCGTTGGAGCCGAGACGCAGTAGCTCCACGCCCGCAGAGTCGAGGCCGGCCGAGGCGCACGCCTCACGAAGGACCGCTCCCGCACTCTCCTCCGTGAATGCCCCTGCCTGCTCGCTCGACTCGCCACCATCCGAGACCATGGAAGCGACGCTACCGGCCACGCCACCGGCCCGGCAGGCCGTTCACGTAGTAATAGCGTAATGATCTTGGTCACCCGACTCAAACAGGCCCTCTCCCCCGCAGGTCAGTGACCATCCACCGCTCGCCGCTTCCCCGGCCTCCGGAGCCGTGTGCGCAGGTTCGAATCCTGCCGGGGGTACTTCTGTATAAGTGCCGCAACGCCCTGTGACCAGCTTGGATGTTGGTGCGGGGCGTTTGTCGTGTGGGCGATCAGGTGCGGCCGGGCGCCGCTAGCAGCAGCCGGATGACAGTAGCGCCGGCGGAGCAGTTCGAGCATGACGAAAGCCCCGGGTCTTCCCGGGGCTTGGGGCAGTCGGTCACTCACCGTTCACGCGGCCTCTGCCTCCGTGACGCAAAAAACAGTCCCCGGAGTCCTCACCGTTGCCATCCACCTCAGTCGTCGCTGAGGCTCCGGTAGCGAGGGGCTTCGGGGGCCTGGCCAGATCCTGCGGGAATCTCTTGCCGGTAGACGTCTCCACCGACGGTGCGATTCCCCGGTTTTCTGGTGTATTGCCCAGTTTCCACGCGATACGGCCCGTGTCAAGAGGCCACCGCAACGGTGGCCATCGGGGCAGGTCAGGGCGTCGTCCTCTACTGCTTTCTCCTCTCCCTGGCCCCTCATGATCCGGTTGTTGATCAAGGAGACTCGCGATCTCGAGCCGTCCAGCGCGGGCCGAAAGCCGCTCCGTACCCGGCTCCCAGTGGTTGCTGAAAGTGGCTGACAAAGGGGCGCGGTCGCAGAAGCATCGTGCTCGGCGGAGGCTTACCGGTTTCTGCCCGGCAGAGCGAAGGGACCGTTGTCATCGTGCCCACCAGGAAAGCGCGCTCGCGCATCGTCGCCTCGGCGGCTGTTCTCGCGGCCGTCACCGGAACTCCGCAGGCGTACGCGGCTCTGGACGGAGAGCGGACGCCGAGCCACCAGTCCGGGTCCGCGAGTGTCACCAGAGGTAAGCCGTACATCAACACGCGCCTCTATTTCGGGACCGGTCGGCCGGGTGGCAAGCCGCCGGTCTCCGACAAACAGTTCCTCGCATTCGTGGACAGACACGTGACGCCGAAGTTCCCCTCAGGGCTGACCATCCAGCGGGGGCGCGGACAGTGGCGTGACAAGGACGGCCATATCAGCCGCGAGGGCTCTTACGAACTGAGTGTGCTGTACCCCGCATCGGAGGCGCGTGCCCATGACTCCGATGTCGAGAAGATCCGCAGGGTGTACAAGCGCCTTTACGACCAGGAGTCGGTGCTCCGCACGGACGACGCCGAGCGGGCCGACTTCTGACCCGAGGGCGGGAGAAACTGCATTGCACCGCCGCTCGCCGCCTCAGATCGCGGACACTCTGCAAGGTGCTTTCCGTGCTTCCCGTCCGCGTCGTGGGCATCCGCGGATTTCTCCGTGTTCACGGATGAGGAGGAATATATCCGGCGGCCATTCCGGGCATGCCATGGCCCGGGCGGCCGGTGGGCTGTTGCGGGGTTATGACTTGGGCGGAGGCGGTACTTGATGTTCCGGACCTAGAGTCCTCGGCGAGAGGGCAAGCTGAGGTTCGTCCCGCCGGAGGGAACGCGGTGGGGCGGCCCAGGGCTGATGGGGGAGAGATGGTCAAGCGTTCGCGGATTCTGCTCGGCGCGGTGGCGGTGGGTGTGCTGGCTGCGGCGGGCACCGTGACGGCGATGGGTGCCGAGGACGGCGGTACGGGCAAGGCCGAGGCCAAGAGCGCCCCGCAGGGGAACGGGATCTCCACCAAGAGCGGGTCGGCGGCAGTCGGGACGTACAACGAATTCTCCCGGCTCGATCAGCGCTCGGCGGGACAGTTCGGGTCGGGCAACTCGGTTGCCGGACAGTGGTCCTGGCGTACCGAGCCGTCCGGGGAATACACGATCAATTGGGAGCAGAAGGAGCCGGAGAACCGGGAGCGGTTCCGCCGGTCCAAGGACGGGGAATGGCTGCTGCTGGACGGCTGGGGGAAGAAGGGCCACACCTATTACGAGCAGCGCGTCACCTCGGAGAAGGTCGGTGACGCCGACTGCACGAATATGAAGGCGCTGCCGTCCGAAGGCCGCCGCCAGCACTATGTGCGCTGGAACATTCCCGCCGAGGGCTATTGCCTGGATGCAAAGGGCACCATCCAGGAGGAGAAGGGCGGAAAGACCATCAACTTCCGCCATCGGCAAGTCTGGTCACCGCCGGCTCCCTGCTCCAACGCCACCTTCAAGGACCGAATGTGCATCACTCAGCACGAGGTCTGGTGGGACGACAACAACCACCCGTACGAAAAGACCCTGGACCGCAAGGTGCAACTGGCGAAGGGGCTCGGCATGGCCTTCCGTATCGACCAGAGTTTCCCCAAGCAGTGGTCGGCCGAGATGACGAAGCAGTGGGACTACTGAGCAGTGGGACTGCTGAACCTTTGACCCGGCAGACCCAACAGACCGTGTTTCGGGGGGCGTTGGGGGCACCGGAGGCAGACGGTGAGGGCTTGCGGTGGAGTGAGCCGTGGGTAAGGATCTGGCCCAGGTGGTCGAGACCAGCCGCGGGCAAGGTGCGCGGTGGGGGCGGCTGCCGGGGAGGGCGCGTCCGGGGGTGCGGGTCGGGCGGTGACGCCTGTTTTCCGTACCACCAACGGGGAGGACTGCCCATGTTCCGACTTCCGCCTGTCCTGGGTGTGCTGGCGGTCGGCGCCGCCTTGGTCGTCGTACCTGCTCACACCGCTGTCGCGGCCGGCCCGGCTGCTGGGACGGCCGCGCCCGGCGTCCTCGGTGCCTGTGCCGAGCTGACCGATCAGGGGCCGGGCTGGGCCTCGTTGCGCAACGACTGCGGTGTGGAGATCAGCGGATCCGTCCAGCTGAGTTCCGGGAAGAACCCCAAGTGCGTGTCGATCGCCGCGTACGGCACGAACACCGTGCGCTGGAAGGGGACCGGGACGGCGGAGCACGCGTACGACTGCCTGACGTAGGAGGTACGGGGAAGCGGGCGGCGCGCGGGAGTCGGCCGCGCGCTGATATGCACGCCGAGACGGGATGTGCGCGCCGCCCCACCCCATGCCCGCCGCCTCGCCGCACCGTGGGTCAACCCGTGTCCTGGCGGGGTGCGGCGACTTACGATGCCCGGGCCGGTCGTGGCGGGTGGCGGGAGGAGTCGGTGTGAGTGCTGAGTTTGCAGTGGTGCGCAGTGGGCGGCCCGTGGGCGCCGAGGAGCGGGCGGCGATCCTGGCCGCGCCGGGCTTCGGGCGGTACTTCACCGATCACATGGCCTCGGCCACCTGGACGGCCGACGTCGGCTGGGCGGGGCACAAGGTGGGGCCGCTGGAGCCGTTCCAGCTGCACCCCAGCGCCGCGGTGCTGCACTACGCGCAGGAGATCTTCGAGGGCCTGAAGGCGTACCGGCACGAGGACGGCAGCGTGTGGCTCTTCCGGCCGGACGCGAACGCCGGGCGCTTCGCGCGGTCAGCGCGCCGGCTGGCGCTGCCGGTGCTGCCGGAGAATGACTTCGTCACCAGCGTCGCCACGTTGGTGGAGGTCGACGAGCCGTGGGTACCGGCGCCTGCTGGGGAGGAGAGCCTGTATCTGCGGCCGTTCATGTTCGCCTCCGAGGCGTTCCTGGGGGTGCGGCCTGCCGCCCGGGTCGAGTACGCCGTGATCGCGAGCCCCGCGGGACCGTACTTCGAGTCCGGGGTCACCGGGGTCACCCTGTGGGTGAGCAGCACATACACCCGTGCGGCCGAGGGCGGTACGGGCGCGGCCAAGTGCGGGGGCAACTACGCCGGGAGCCTGGCCGCGCAGCGCGAGGCGGCGGAGCACGGCTGCGACCAGGTGCTGTACCTCGACAGCGCAGGCAAGGGGAACATCGAGGAGTCCGGCACGATGAACCTGATGCTGGTCACCTCGGACGGCCGACTCGTGACACCGGAGCTCGGCACCATTCTGGAAGGCGTCACCCGCAACACCCTGCTGGCGCTGGCCGGCGAGCACGGGCTGACCCCGGTGGAGCGCTCGGTCACCATCGAGGAGCTGCGCTCGGGCGTCGCCGACGGCACCGTCGTCGAGGTGTTCGCCGCGGGCACGGCAGCCGTGGTCACCCCGATCATCGGGTTCAAGGGCGAGGGCCACGACGGCGCGGGCTACGAGTTCACCGTCGGTGACGGCTCGCCGGGGAGAAAGACGGTCGAGCTGCGCGAGCATGTCCTGGACATCCAGTACGGCCGCGCCAAGGACACCCACGGCTGGCTGCACCGCGTCTGCTGAGGCCTGCCCGGCCGGATCTTGCGTACCCCGCGTCGCCCCGTACGGTCGGCAGCTGTGGACATCGCCCCCTCACCGCGAGTCCACCAGACCGTACTTCGCCGACAGCACCACCGCCCGCCCCTGCCGCGGCAGATGGGCGAGAGCCTGCCCGTGGAAGGTGCTGACGACGGTGGAGCGGGGCGCGGGATCGTAGACGGCCTCCTCGTCGGAGGGGGTGAGCTGGAGGCCGGGGCGGGTGACGTGCAGCCGCTGTTCGTGCGCCAACGGGACGACGGCCAGCACTCCCCCGTCAGCCGTACGCAGCTCATAGCTGTCGCGGTGGCGCGGCCGTACGGGTACGAAGCGTCTGCGTGCGCCCTCCGCGCCGAGCTCGTCGTCGCGGTGGCGGTAGGTGGAACGCGCCTCTTTCGTCACGGCGTTGGGGGCGAGTGCTGCCGCCTTGCCGGTGCCGCCGGTCTGCCACAGGTCCTCGTACGTTCCGGGGACGTCGGCCGGCCGCAGCGTGCCGCTCCTGGAGGCGGCGCTGACCTCGGTCGCGAGGCCCGCCCGCGTGGTGGCGATGCGGGGCAACCGCCCGGCCTGGAGCGGAAGTGCGGCGCGGAGCCGCCAACGGGCCACCGGCTGCCGGTTCTGCCCCGTACGCCGGTCCTTGGCGAAGACCAGCACGGTGAGCTGCGGGGAGGGCGCGGTGCGGGTTGCGGTCACCAGGAACCAGGGGCTGCCTGCGGGGATATGGAATGCGGGGTTCCGGTAACGGGTGGGCCTGGAGAACGGGGCGCGCATGCGGCGTGAGAGGGCGTCGTACTGCTTGTAGCCCGCCTTGGACCGCTCGAGTACGTTGCCGCCCGCGACCTCGGCGAGCAGGGCGGCGTCCCGGGCCCGGTCGGCCCTGGTGGCGATCTTCTCGTAGCGGCCGAGGATACGGCGCGCCTGAGCGACGGTCACGGCACCGTGCGGGCCCGGCGGCGCGCTCGTACGACCGTCACCCTCGTTAGCACCACGAGCGTCACCGGCCACACCGGCGTCACCGCCCCGGTCCGGTAGATGGCCGCCACAACCCGCCGTCGTACCGGAAAGGAGGACGACCATGACCGCAAGCGCGACGCCGACGGCGCTCCGGGCGCGGCCGGTCCGAACGCGGGGAGACGGACGAGGGAGGGGCGGGCGACAGCAGGCACGCATGGTGGAGGGCTCCTGGGTGCAAGGCCGGAAGGGTGGTCGCGGCCGGTGCCACCGGGCGACGAACGCTGCTCGGGGCCCGGACCGTCCTTCCGGTCCACTTCCAGGCAGGATGCCTCAACTCCCCCGTGCGATCAGCAGATCGAGCAGAATTCGACCTTGGACGACAGCAGCCCTCCCCGCCGCGTCACCCCTGTGCCTCCCCGTGCCCGCCCTCGTGCCTGTGCCGGTGCCCGCGGTCGGCCCGTACGACAGCGACCGGGCAGTGCGCGTGGTGGAGCACCGCCTGGCTGACCGATCCGAGCAGCAGCCCGGTGAAACCGCCATGGCCCCGAGCGCCCACGACGAGCAACTGGGACTCCTCGCTGGCCGCGATGAGCGCCTGCCGGGTGTACTCCTGGACGAGCCGTGGCGTCACGTGCACGTCCGGGTACTGCTCGCGCCATCCGTCGATCGCCGTCGCCAGCACGCGTTCCTCCTCCGCCCGGTAGAGGTCCACGTCGTAGTACGTGGGCACATGGATGCGCGGCCCCGCGGCGACAGGTCCGGTCCAGGCGTTCCAGTTGTGCAGTGCGACGAGTTCGGCACCGCGCAGCGACGCCTCCTTGAAGGCCCAGCCGACGGCGGCGTCACCGACCTCGGAACCGTCCACCCCGAGCAGCACCGGCCCTGTGGGGTTCTTCCTGCCGCGGGTGACCAGCACCGGACACTCGGCGTGTGCGGTGAGGTAGACGGCGACCGAGCCGACGAGCAGGCCGGTGAAACCGCCGAGGCCACGGGTCCCGACGACGACGAGATCGGCGTCCTGCGACTCGGTGGTCAGGACGGAGAGCGGCTCGCCCGCGATGACCGCGTGCGTGACCTCGATGGTCGGCTGGGACTTCTTCGCGCGGGCGGCGGCCTCCTGGACCGTACGGTGTGCGACGGTGCGCAGACCGCCTTCGGGCGGGCCCATGGCGGACGGGCCGAGGGGGACCTTCATCAGCGGCCAGACGAACGCGTGCACGACGTGCAGCGAGCCGCCGCGCAGCTTCGCCTCCCGGGCGGCGACCTCCACGGCCTCCAGGCTCGACGGAGAACCGTCGACACCCACCACAACGGTCCCGCTCACGACCGCACTCCCTTCCGGGACCCGCCGGCTGCCGCGCTCCCTGGTCCGGCACCTCCGGCTTCCATCCCTCCAGGCATACCGCCCACCGCCCACGACGGCAGGGACGGATGGCCCGAACGGGCGGGCCCACGACAAACCGGTGGGGCCGGAGAGACAGGAGCGCACAGCCGCCTCGGGGCGCCTCCCGGCCCTCGGCCGAGGGCCCTGCGCAGCTGCGGACGAGGGACCGGGCCGATGAACCGAGAATCACATCGTCCCTGGTGAGAGGGTTGTCGTCCGGGTGAACATGCGCAACCAACACCTTGCGGCCCAGTTGTCCAGTGCGCTCCGCGTCCGAGCTCCACGTCAGGAGGACAAGAATGATCAAGAACGCATTGGCCACTGCCGCCGCTGCCACAGCGGTCGTCGGCGTGGCCGCTTCACCGGCTGCGGCCATCGGCAACGACCACGGCACCACGACAGTGAACGGCAACGGAGCGGCCCAGATGTACGGCAACTCCGCCACCTACGGGAACTGGAGCCCCCAGTTCGCGCTGATCCAGGGCTCGCTGAACAAGCCCTGTATCGCAATTCCGGACAAGATCAACCTGGGCTCGCTCATCGGTCTCATCCCGATCACCGTCCAGGACATCAACATCCTGTCCAGCCCGCAGACGCAGAAGTGTGTTGAGAACTCCTCCCAGGTCAAGGGAGACGAGCCGCTCTCGCACATTCTTCAGGACATCCCCCTCCTCTCCGGTAACGGCATCCGAAACCGCTGAGGCAACTCCGGCCGCGGCCAGAGCGGAACGCGGGCAATGGGCCCGGGGCACGCGCCCCGGGCCTTTCGCTGTTTCCGGGACTCCGGTAATTCGCTGATTTGACGGCGACGGCCGAATGTCACCTGTCCGGCGGAGCCACCGGCATCACTCCGCATCACATCGAGTGACGTAACCAACCCGATCCACTACGCCACCAGAGGGATGGGGCAGGTAATTCGGCATAACTCGTGTCGTACGGAACGCGACATCGTTACGAATGGCGACAGCGGAGTTGCGGGCGATCAGCCAGCACTCGTGGACATACGAAATCCGTGGTCCAGGGAAACCCGCTTGAGAAAGGACTCCCACGTGAAGTACACGAAGGTCGCGACCGTCGCCGCAGGCACGCTGATGGCCCTGGGCACCGCCGCTGCTCCGGCCCTCGCCGACTCGGGCGCCCAGGGTGGCGCTTCCGGCTCCCCCGGTGTCATTTCCGGCAATGTCGTCCAGATCCCGATCCATCTGCCGATCCAGGTGTGCGGCAACACGATCGACATCATCGGCCTGCTCAACCCGGCGTTCGGCAACACCTGCGTCGCCGACTGACACCCCCGCACTCGTGAGCGGGAACCAGCTCGGGCCGGCTCCGGTGCGTGGGGCGTGGAGCTCACGCGCCGGAGCTGTCCGGTCTCCTGAGACGCGGATACGGGATTGCGAGAACTCCGCGCCTTCCGCACCAGACTGAGAGCAGGAAGAGACCATGCGAAAGGTCTTGAGCAACAGCCTCCTGACCGCTGCCGCCACCACGGGAGCGCTCACCGGAGCAGCCGGGTACGCCCAGGCCGACGCGGGAGCCGGTGGTGGCGCCGCCGGCTCCCCCGGCGTCGGATCGGGCAACGTGGTCCAGGCTCCGGTGAACGTGCCCGCCAGCATCTGCGGCAACTCGGTGGACGTCGTCGGCGCGCTGAACCCGGCCTTCGGCAACAACTGCGGCAACGGGCATGTCAGCACACCCCCGCGCCACCACCCGCCCCGGCAGAGGCCGCACCAGCCTCCGCAGCTGCCCCCGCAGCGGACCCAGGAGCCCCCGAGGAGCGCCGAGGAACACCCGCCCGCGGCACGCACCCCGGAGCGGCCCGCCCAGCCGGAGCGGCCCGCCCGCCCCGTGGAGAACCGCAGTGAGAAGCCCGCGGACCGGCGCGTCGAGGAACGTGCTCCGAAGACGGAGAAGGCGATGCCGCCCGCGGCCGAGGCCCGTGAGGCAGGCCCGGCCGGCCCGGCGGCGCAGGCCGCTCCACGAGCGGCCGAGCACGAGGTCGCGGCTTCCGAGGTGCTGGCGGACACCGGTGTGGGCAGCGCTTGGGGCACGACGGCGCTCGGCGTCGGCACGCTGCTCGGCGGCGTGGTGCTCTACCGGCGTGCCACTCCGCGTCGCAGCTGACCGGTCCTCACGCCCGGCCGGCATTCAAGGCGCCCGTGAATCGCGGAACCGTTTCACACACCGTTCCGCGATTCGCTCGTAACGGGCGAGGGCGAGCGTGCGTGACACGTAAAGGCGAGAAGGCGCGGTTTCCGGCCTGCCGCGTGTTGTCACCAGGGCAGGCGCCGTCGGAAAATCGCACATTTCCGGGAGAAGAAGCACCCAATGAAGTACAGGAAGACCACCGCCGTCATCGCCGGTTCTGTGATGGCTGTGGGCGCCGCGCCGGCCGCCTTTGCGAGCGAGCCTGAGGTCGGCCCGCGCGTAGGCCTGAACCGCGGTCTCGAATATGCCCTCGGAAGCGGCGAACTGCTCTCCTCCTCCCCCCCACTGGGTGTGGATGGTCCGCAGTTCGACGCCTTGGTAAAGGCTGTGAAGCGCCCACTGAAGGACGGAAAGCTGATCGGCGATCAGAATCTGTTGGGCGGACTTCCGCTGCCCGAGTGACAGCCCCGCGCCGGTAGGGGATTAACGGGTCACGGCGTACACACCATTCAGGTGAAAAGGAAAAACTCATGAAGCGGAAGACAGTTAGACCCGACGTCCCAGACTTCCGCACCATTCCAGGAAGAACGGTAGAACCCATGATGAAGAAGGCCCTGTCCACCGCTACGGTGGCCCTTTCGCTCGTCGGTATCTCCGCGATGGCCGCCCCGCAGGCGCTGGCCACCGGCAACGACACCGGCACCACCACGGTGAACGGCAACGGCGCCGACCACAACGAAGGCAACGCCGCCACCTACGGCAACCTGAGCCCGCAGAACCAGCTCCTCCAGGGCTCCCTGAACAGGATCTGCGCCCTGCCGTTCGAGAAGATCAACGTCGGGTCGCTCATCGGCCTCATCCCGATCACTGTTCAGGACATCAACATCCTGTCCGCCTACCAGTCCCAGAAGTGCTCGGACAACTCGTCCCAGGCCAAGGGCGACGAGCCGCTGTCGCACATCCTGGACGACATCGCGGCCCTGTCCGCCAACGGCGAGCGGAACCGCTGAGCCACCGGCCCCCGGGCCGACGCAGGGACCACATAGAAGAAGCCACCGGCACCCAGCCGGTGGCTTCTTCGTGTGACCCCGTCCCGACCGCCTGCCCCCGCCCCACCGCGTCTCCCGCCCGGGCCACGTCCCGCGGAACGGCCACGCCTCGCGCCCCGGCGAGTGACGCGGTGTCAGTGCAAGCGGCGCATCGCGGCCTCAGCGCCGTAGCGCGTCGGTCGCCCGGGTGGTCAGCGGTCCTACCAGGGGGAGGTCACCGAGGGATGCGCCGCGGGCGAGCGGGCCGGTGACGGCTGCGGTGCTCAGCGGGCGGAAGTCGGCGATCTGGGTGCCGACGGAATTGTCCAGCGGATCCGTGCCGGTGTTGGCCAGCGGGTCGAGCTGGAGATCGTTGACCGACTTCAGCGCGCTGCCGAGCGCAATGCCAGTGCCCCGTACCGTCCCCCTGGCGGGCGTCACGAGGCCCTTGGCCAGGGCCCCGGCCGCGATCTCACCGCCGGTCTTCCCCGCGCCGCCGGGCTCGGCCGCTGCCGCCGCCGGGACGGCCGAACCGAGGGCAGCGCCGACGGCTGCGGCGAGCACACCGGCCCGTGCGAATTGGCGCGGGGCAGGTGCTTTGTGGCGGGCGGTTCCGGTCTTCAACATGTTCACCACCGAGTACGGGTTGCCCAGGCAATGGACAACGTATTGTGACCATTCAGCTCCATAGCGTAGTCGTCTGATTGGGGTGGCGCTCCAAACCACTGAGGCCGGGGAGGGTTCCCGCCGGCACACGTAACCTCCGGGCGACAGTCGTCAGCACCCAGGGGACGCACAGCTGAGCGACAGTTCCCCCGGTGGCATGCTCGGCCGCCAAATGTGGTCATTCAGGGTGATTCTGGTACCGGGTGCAGCCCTCGTCGCCACTAAGGTGCCCCTCCATGACCTCCCTCCAGGCCGCCCAAGGCGGCATTCAGCAACAGGTCGGCACCCTCAGCGTGGTCGGCTGGGCCGGTGAGTACGGCGACGGGCGGGATGTGGCCTTCCTGCTCGTCTTCTCACTCGGCGACGGCGCGGGCACCCGGGAGGAGACCGCCGCCGGGATGCGGCAGCTCGCCGAGGCGGCCGGACTGACGGTCGGCGGCAACATCGTGGACGCCACCTCGGCCGGGCGGCAGTTCCCGGTGACCGTGCTCGTCGAGGGCGGGCAAGTGGCGCTGACGATGCCGAACATGTCGGTGAAGTACTCGACACCGCCCGAGTGGATTGCCGCGGCACACGACCGCGGGCACGTCTACTTCCTGTTCGCGACCCAGCCCTGGCCGCTGCACCTCGGCAACGAGATCCAGCAGGAGGAGCTCCGGGAGTTCCTGAGCGACGAGGTGCTGTCCACCTCGGCACACTGCCTGCTCCCGGTGCGCCGCCTCGCACGCTGAACCCCGCGCGGCATCATGCGTATGGCTCCAGCTCCGCGTCGACAGGTGCGCCGGTGAGCCTGTTGGCCAGGGTGGAGAGGGTGTACGCGCCGATGCCGAGGACGACTTCGAGGGCTTGCTCCAGGGTGTAGCCGTGGACGACCAGGGCGTCGAGCGATCCGGTGTCCACCTCGCCGGCCCGGTCGAGAACCTCCATGGTGAAGACGCGGACGGCTTCCAGGCGTTCGTCGTGGAGCGGGCGCGCTTCGCGCAGGGCTTCGATCAGCTCCTCGTCGGCGTCGAGGGCACGCAGCTTACGGGTGTGCATGGCGACGCACACGTGACAACGGTTGCGGGTCGCAACAGTGAGGATGACGGTCTCGCGTGCCAGCACATCCAGGGTGGCGGCCTCGAAGGCGGCGCTCATCCTGGTGAACGCCTCGAGAGTGTGCGGTGAGACGGCGAGGCGGGCCATCGCTGAGGGGAGGAAACCGAGGCGCTGCTGGGTGGCCTCCAGGATGCGGCGGGAGGCGGCGGGAGCGGACTGCGGGGTGAGTCCTGGGAAGGCGGTTCCGGGCACAGCTGGCCCCTCTTCTAGAGTAGTCAACGTGGTTGTCGAAAAGAAGGTAAACCAGGTTGTCGAACTTGTCGAGGGCCGTCATGACTGAGCGCGAACGGTGGGGGTTCGAGCTGCCGTTGCTGCTGTTCGCCGGGTTCCGGTCACTGATCGACCAGTTGCACGCAGAACTGGCCGACCACGGGCATCCCGAACTGCGCCCGGCACACGGCTTCGCCATGCAGGCCGTCGGACGGGACGGAGTGACGGCCAGCGAACTGGGACGGCGGCTGGGCGTCTCCAAGCAGGCGGCCGGAAAGACCGTCGACCGGCTCGCGGCACTGGGCTACGCGGAACGGATCGCCGACCCCGCCGACGCGCGGCGCAAGCTCGTCCGGCTCACCCCGCGCGGCCACGACGCGCTGGTGCTCTCCGGTGCCATTTTCGAGGAGCTGCACGGCCGGTGGGCCGACCAGTTGGGCCGGGAGCGGCTGACGGAGCTGGAGAACGCGTTGGAGACCGTGGTGGGTCCGGCGGCGTTCCGGCTGGACGCCGCCGGGTGGTTCGGGGACTGACGAACCCCTGCCGGGTCAGCTCTCGCCTTCCCGGTCCCCTTTCGTGCCCGGTCCGGTGGAGCCGCCGGATGTCCCGGGCCCCGCGGAGCCGTCGGCTTGCTCGTCGTCGACGATCTCCGCGTCGACCACGTCCTCGTCCGGCGAAGCGGCGCCGCCCTGTTGTGCGCCCTCGCCGGTGGGCTGCGTCCCCTCCGTACCGCCTTGCTGTCCCTCCCTGGCCTTCGCGTACATCGCTGTGCCGATCTTCTGGGCCGCGGCCGTGGTGCGGTCGACGGCCTCGCGCAGGGTCGCGGTGTGTTCGGTGGCCCGGGCCGGGTCGTCGGGGGTCTCGGCCAGCTTCGTCTTGAGGTCGGCGAGCGCTGCCTCCACCTCGGCGCGGATTTCGGCGGGCACCGCGCCCTCGGCGGTGTCGGCCAGCAGGCGTTCGGTCTGATAGGCCAGCTGCTCGGCCTGGTTGTGGGTCTCGGCCGACTCGCGTCGCCGCGCGTCCTCCTCGGCGTACTGCTCCGCCTCGCGCACCATGCGGTCGATGTCGTCCTTGGGCAGGGCGGAGCCGCCGGTGACCGTCATGCGCTGTTCCTTGCCGGTGCCCAGGTCCTTGGCGGAGACGTGCATGATGCCGTTGGCGTCGATGTCGAAGGTGACCTCGATCTGCGGCACGTTGCGCGGGGCCGGCGGCAGACCCGTCAGCTCGAACATGCCCAGCTTCTTGTTGTACGCCGCGATCTCCCGCTCACCCTGGAAGACCTGGATCTGCACGGAGGACTGGTTGTCCTCGGCCGTGGTGAAGGTCTCCGAACGCTTCGTCGGAATCGTGGTGTTGCGCTCGATCAGCTTGGTCATGATGCCGCCCTTGGTCTCGATACCGAGCGACAGCGGAGTCACATCCAACAAAAGGACGTCCTTGACCTCACCCTTGAGCACACCCGCCTGGAGCGACGCACCGATGGCGACGACCTCATCCGGATTCACACCCTTGTGCGGGTCCCGGCCGGTGAGCTCCTTGACCAGCTCCGTCACCGCGGGCATCCGGGTCGAGCCGCCGACCATGATCACGTGGTGGATGTCGGACAGTTGCACGTTCGCGTCGTTCACCGCCTGGTGGAACGGCGTCTTGCAGCGCTCCAGCAGGTCTTCCGTCAGCTGTTGGAACTGGGTCCGGGACAGCTGCTCGTCCAGGTGCAGCGGGCCCTCGGCCGTGGCGGTGATGTACGGCAGATTGATCGTCGTCTCGGTGGACGAGGACAGCTCGATCTTCGCCTTCTCGGCCGCCTCGCGCAGCCGCTGCACCGCCATCCTGTCCTTGGACAGATCGATGCCGTGGCCGTCCTTGAACCGTTTGACCAGGTGGTCGACCACCCGCTGGTCCCAGTCGTCACCACCCAGATGAGTGTCGCCCGCGGTGGCCTTGACCTCCAGTACGCCCTCGCCGATCTCCAGCAGCGACACGTCGAACGTACCGCCGCCCAGGTCGAAGACGAGGACCGTCTGTTCCTCCTCCTTGTCGAGCCCGTAGGCCAGCGCGGCGG
The DNA here is from genome assembly GCF_050936705.1 of Streptomyces sp. CA-250714. Lineage (NCBI taxonomy): Bacteria > Bacillati > Actinomycetota > Actinomycetes > Kitasatosporales > Streptomycetaceae > Streptomyces > Streptomyces sp. CA-250714. The sequence continues at coordinate 2,671,750 of NZ_JBNJMI010000001.1, forward strand.
CGGTGGGCTCGTTGATGATGCGCAGCACGTTCAGGCCGGCGATCTCACCGGCCTCCTTGGTGGCCTGCCGCTGGGAGTCGTTGAAGTACGCGGGGACAGTGATGACCGCGTCGGTGACGTCCTGGCCGAGGTAGCTCTCCGCGTCCCGTTTGAGCTTCTGGAGGACCCGGGCCGAGATCTCCTGTGCGGTGAAGGACTTGCCGTCGATACTGCCGGACTCCGGGAAGCGCCAGTTGGCCTCACCCATATGGCGCTTCACGGAGCGCACGGTGCGGTCGACATTGGTGACCGCCTGCCGTTTGGCCACCTCGCCCGTCAGCACCTCACCGCCCTTGGCGAACGCCACCACGGACGGCGTCGTCCTGGCACCCTCGGCGTTGACGACAACCGTGGGTTCGCCGCCCTCCAGGACGCTGACCACCGAGTTGGTGGTGCCGAGGTCGATTCCGACAGCGCGTGCCATGGCCGTCCTCCTCAGGAGTGCCGGCCTCCGCGAGCGCGGGAGTGCCGGATGGGCTACACCTGAGTCTTGCCCTCCTCGATGGCTTCGGCCACCTCAGCCGTCCGTTCGGCTTCCTCGGCGGCGAAGCGCTCGGCGTCCAGTTTCTCGGCGATCTCCTCGTCCTGGGCCATCAGCAGGTCGAGGTTCTGGTTGCCCATCTCGAAGACGCCCATGTCGACATAGGCGCGCTGGAGGCGTTCACCCCACAGGCCGATGTCCCGCACACAGGGGACGATGCGGCTGAAGAGAAGCTTGCGGAACAGCTGCAGATACTCGGACTGCTCACTGAAGGTCTCCGCCTCGACGCGCGGGATGCCGAAGTTCTCCAGTACCTCGGCGCCCTTGAGCCGGTCGCGCATCAGATAGCAGCCCTCGATGACGAACTCCTCGCGCTCGCGCAGTTCGGCGTCGGACAGCTGCTTGTAGTAGTCCCGCAGCGCCATCCGGCCGAAGGCGACGTGGCGGGCCTCGTCCTGCATGACGTAGGCGAGGATCTGCTGGGGCAGCGGCTTGTCGGTGGTGTCGCGGATCATGCCGAAGGCGGCCAGCGCAAGCCCCTCGATCAGCACCTGCATGCCCAGGTACGGCATGTCCCAGCGGGAGTCACGGAGGGTGTCGTCGAGGAGCGACTGGAGGTTGTCGTTGATCGGGTAGAGCATGCCGACCTTCTCGTGGAGAAAGCGGCCGTAGATCTCGGCATGCCGGGCCTCGTCCATGGTCTGCGTCGCGGAGTAGAACTTCGCGTCCATGTCGGGCACCGACTCCACGATCCGTGCGGCGCACACCATGGCGCCCTGCTCGCCGTGCAGGAACTGGCTGAACTGCCAGGAGGCGTAGTGCCGGCGCAGTTCACCCCGCTCGGCCTCGTTCATCTTGTCCCAGTAGGGCGTCCCGTACAGCGTCATGGCTTCGTCCGGGGTGCCCAGTGGGTCGTACGGGTCGACCTCCAGGTCCCAGTCGATACGGCGCTGCCCGTCCCACTGCTTGTCCTTGCCCTTCTGGTACAGAGCCAGCAGGCGGTCGCGTCCGTCGTCGTACTCCCAGGAGAAGCGGGCGCTGCCGGAGGCGGGGATCTGCCAGAGGGGGGCGTCGGTTGCGTGCACATAGAGATCGTGTGAGGACACGGACATCTCCTTCGGTCACGGATTGCCCGGTACGGGAGGGGGGCTGGTGCGGGACTGCCCGGTACGGGTGGGTAGTTGGCAGGCTCACACGCGTGTTACCGAACGGTCAACAAGTCGTGCGAGGGGGATTGACGTCCTTGCTGACAAGCAGTCTCATAAGAGTCGACAGCAGACTTGACCGCCGGTAACACTCGAACGAGATCGCCGGCACCCCCAACGAAGAGGTGCCTCAGCATGACGACAGCGCCTGACATCGCCGACCAGGAACGCGAGGTGCTCAGGGACGCCCTCGGTCTGCTCAAGGACCGCGAGCAGGTCGCCGAGCGGCTTCTCGAGTCCTCCAGGAAGCACTCCTTCGACCCGGACACCGAGCTGGACTGGGAAGCGCCGTTCGAGGACGGGAAGTGGTTCTGGCCGCCGGAACTGGTGTCGCTGTACGACACCCCGCTGTGGCGGCGGATGTCCGAGGAACAGCGGATGGACCTGGCCCGGCACGAGGCGGCCTCGCTCGCCTCGCTGGGCATCTGGTTCGAGGTGATCCTGATGCAGCTGCTGGTACGGCACATCTACGACAAGCCGCTGACCAGCAACCACGTCCGCTATGCGCTGACCGAGATCGCCGACGAGTGCCGGCACTCGATGATGTTCGCGCGCATGATCAAGCGCGCCGGTGCGCCCGCGTACCCCGTCTCCCGGCTGCACCACAATTTGGCGCGGCTGCTCAAGACCGTCTCCACGACGCCCGGTTCGTTCACCGCGACGCTGCTGGGCGAGGAGATCCTGGACTGGATGCAGCGGCTGACCTTCCCCGACGAGCGCATACAGCCGCTGGTGCGCGGCGTGACGCGGATCCACGTCATCGAGGAGGCCCGGCATGTGCGTTACGCGCGCGAGGAGCTGCGCCGCCAGATGGTCAAGTGCCCGCGCTGGGAGGCCGAGCTGACCCGGATCAGCTCGGGCGAGGCCGCCCGGGTCTTCTCCATCTCCTTCGTCAACCCGCAGGTCTACGAGGACGTCGGGCTGAACAGGAACGAGGCCGTCGCCCAGGTGAAGGCCAGCGGCCACCGCCGCGAGATCATGCAGACAGGGGCCAAGCGGCTGACCGCCTTCCTGGACGAGATCGGCGTACTGCGGGGCATCGGCCGCAAGCTGTGGGTGAGCTCCGGGCTGCTGCCGAAATGAGCCGTGCGGTGAGGGGCGCGTGGGTCGTTCGGTGAGGGCCGCGTGGAGCCGTTCGGTGAGGGCCGCGTGAAGCACGCGTGACGAACTACGGGGTGCGCGAGGAACGCCGACGTCTGCCGGGACAGTTACGCTGCACTGCATGAGCAGCAGCGGCACCGCCCCGGCGTATCGCAGGCTGAGCGTGCACGAGCGGCGCAGTCAATTGCTCGGGCACGCCCTCGGCCTCTTCGCACACCGGCGGCCCGAGGATGTGTCGCTGGACGATGTCGCGGCCTCGGCGGGGGTGTCCCGCCCGCTCGTCTACCGGTACTTCCCCGGTGGCAAACAGCAGTTGTACGAGGCCGCGCTGCGCAGCGCGGCCGACCAGCTCGAGCAGTGCTTCGCCGAGCCGCCCACCGGCCCGCTCACCACCCGGCTGGCCCGCGCGCTCGACCGCTACCTGGCGTTCGTCGACGAGCATGACGCCGGATTCATGGCACTGCTGCAGGGCGGCAGCGTGGTGGAGACCTCGCGCACGAGTGCCATCGTCGACGAGGTACGCAGGGACGCCGCCGAGCAGATCCTCGCCCACCTGGCGGCGGACCGGAGCAGCGGCAGCCAGGGGCGTGGGTCGCCCCGGATGCGGATGGCCGTACGGACGTGGATCTCGGCCGTGGAGGCCGCGTCGCTGATCTGGCTGGACGAGGGAAAACAGCCGCCGCTGCCGCAACTGCGGGACTGGCTGGTGGACCATTTCGTCGCTCTGCTGACCGCCACCGCGGCCGGTGACGCGGAGACCGCCGCTGTGGTCCGGCGGGCGCTGGCTCTGGAGGAGCCCGACGGTGCGGTCGCGGAACTGGTGCGCAGGGTGCTCCCGGTGGTCGCGGATTCGGGGCACCTGCTGTGAGATTCGGGGCGGCTGTTGTGAGAAGGGGCCCGCGGCTGCTGTGCGGGCCTGATATCGCGCGGCTGCGCTGGCCGGATGAGCGGCGGTGAGTGGCGGTTCCGGACTTGATGGGCGCCGGATCCAGAGGCTTGATGGGCCTTGATGGGCGCCGGTTTCGGACCTGGTGAGCGCCGGTTTCGGACTTAAAGATTACTTGAAGACTGGGCTAGGCTGAGGCCATGCCGTCTCAGCTGTCATGGAAGGCCAGGGAAGCGACCGTCGGGGAGCTGGCGGAGCGCGCCGGTGTGGCCACGTCAACGCTGCGCTTCTACGAGCGCGAAGGGCTCATCCAGAGCCGTCGTACCTCCGGCAACCAGCGCCGCTACAGCCGCGACACGCTGCGCCGCGTCGCCTTCATCCGGGCCTCTCAGCGGCTCGGCCTACCGCTCGCCGCCATCCGGGAAGCGCTCTCCCTGCTGCCGGAGGGCCGTACGCCCACCCGGGACGACTGGGCTGCCGTCTCGGAGTGCTGGCGGGAAGACCTCAACCAGCGGATCGCGCTGATGGAGCAGCTCCGCGATCACCTCACCGACTGCATCGGCTGCGGCTGTCTGTCGCTGACGGCGTGCGCGCTGGTCAACCCGCAGGACTGGCTCGGCGAGCAGGGCCCCGGCGCCCGCCAGCTCGCCCAGCCGTGCGGCCCGGACCCGACAGGCGGCGACCGATCCGGTGGGTGCGGTGGTGAGGGAGCGGACGACGAGGGGTCGTGCGAAGCCTCGGCCGACGGGGACCGTTGTGCGGGGTCGGATGGTACGGCGGTCGCCGCCGTGGCCGACGGCGAAGTGGGCTGAGGCCGTGCGCAGCGAGGAGACCGCCTTCCGCGGCGGCCCGCTGGACGGGCGGACACTGTCCGTTCCGCTGGGCCCTACGGGCAGGCCGCCGCGTAGCTACGAGATCCCGGTGCCGGATCCGGACGGCGGCCCGCCGGTTGTCCACGTCTACCGGCTGGAGCCTGCCGCCGTGAACCGGTTGGGACTGCCACGGGGCTGGGCGTACGTCTACGACCCGGAGGGGGTGCCGGCGAAGGGACCGCTGGAGCGGCTGCCGTGGCGCAGGAGGCGTGGTGGGGGTCGCTGAGGCTGGGTTCGGTGGCGTTTGACGTTCGTGGCTGTCTGGCGTGCATCACCGTCTGACGGTCGTGGCGGCTGACGTTCGTGGCGGCTGATGCCGGAGTCCGCGGCAGCTGACGCGGGAGTCGGTGGCGACTGACGTTCGTGGCCGTCTGACGATCGTGGCGCCAGATGTCGTGGTGTCTGGTGCCGGAGACCGCGGCAGCTGACGCGGGAGTTCGCAGCAGCTGACGTCAGTGGTCTGGACCGGTTGCCCCGTGGAGCCGCTCTCCGTCGGACCGGAGATCCGGTCCCGGATGGCGCGCACAGCCTGGACAGCACCGTGTAGAGGCGGTTTTCTGCTGGCGTGATCGAAGCCATCGCGCGGCTGCGCGAGACGGATCCCCAGCGGCTCGGGCCCTTCCGGCTCTTCGGAGTCCTCGGACACGGCGGGGCGGGCACTGTCTACCTGGGCAGGGGCGCTCCGCGGCGAGGTGCGCGCAAAAGGGTGGCCGCGGTGCGCGCCGTACGGCCCGAACTGCTGCGCGACCGGCAGCTGCGGGCGCGGTTGCGGCAGGAGACGGCGCGGGTCGCGGAGGCGGTCGACAGCCCGTTCGTCGCCGACTTTCTCGGCTGCGAACTCGACAGCGAGCAGCCCTGGACCGCCGAGGCGTTCGTACCGGGCGTGCCGCTGTCGGCGCTGGTGGCCGTGTACGGACCGCTGCCGGAGATGTCGGTCCGCGCGTTGGGCGGTGCGCTCGCCCGTGCGCTGATGGCGCTGCACGCGGCGGGGACCGCGCACGGAGATCTACGGGCCGCGAACGTACTGCTGACCGGCGAAGGGCCGTGCGTGGTGGATTACGGCATCGCGCTGGGCAGGCACTCCGCGGCCGTCGGCGGTGCCGGCTTCGGGCCGTCGGCGCGGAGGGCCGAGGATGTCTTCGCGCTGGGCGCCGTACTGGTGCTGGCGGCGAGCGCGCGGCATCCGTTCGCGGGCAGCCCGCTGCCCTCGGCACGCGAGGGCCCGGACCTGACGGGAGTGCCCGACGCTCTGTGCATGCCGCTGCTGTCGTGCCTGCACAAGACGCCCGAGACGCGGCCACAACCGGAGTCGCTGGCCCACACCCTGGACCTGTCGGGCGCGGCAACCCGCCCGGCGCGGGAGTGGCTTCCGGAGCCGTACCTCCACGAGATCGGTGAACGCGCGGACGCCGCGCGGGCGCTGGTCGGACGGAGGGGCTGGGGACGCTGAGCGGTGGAGCGGGTGAGGGCTGGGCGGGTGGCAGTGGTGGGGGTGCGAGCGGTGGCGGCGGTCGGGGGGCGCGGAACGGCCGGAAGACCAGGGGTGCGTGCGGGTCCGGATGAGCGAGTGGGCGTAACTCTTCACACGTACGGGTGAGGAGGGGCGGGACGAAGGCGCTGGACACCACGGTGGAGTGGAGGTAGGGACAGGCGATTTCGGTTCGCCCGGACCCTGCCCCGCGCCCGTGCAGCCCCGGACCAGCAAGGCTGCGGGGCTCTCGCCGTCGCCGCCCGTCGTGTGTTCGCCGGCGCTGGTCCGTGCCGGTTCGGCAGCTGGCGCCGGGCGCGGGCCCTTGGGTCTCTCGTTCGAGTGAGAGACGTGCACCCAGCCGCTTCGCTCGCCCTGAGCCGGTCCCGATTCCCGTGCCACGATCGCGGCAGAGCGGTCGACGACGGGGAGACGCCGCTCGGGAGCGAGGTGTGCGGTGTTTCGGGTGTTGCAGGTAGTGCGGGAGACGAGGGCGCGAGCGGCGCGAACGGCGCGCGGCGGAGGGGCCAGGGGGGCCAGGCCGGGCACCGGTGCGGTAGTGATCGGGATCGTGCTGGCGGCCGTGACCGTGCTGGGGCCTGCCGCCCCTGCGGGTTTCGGCGCCCCAGCGGGTTTTGGTGGTACGGCGAGTTTCGTCGGTACGGCGCCGGCGGCAGGTCCGAGGGCGCCCGGCGCCCCTGATCCTGGGCCCGTGGCGGAGCCGCCCGACGCGGGGCGCAAGTCCGTCGGCGAGCTGCTGGGCGAGCTCAGTCTGCTGTATCAGCGCACTGAGGAGGCGTCAGAGGCGTACAACAGCACGGCGGAGAAGCTGAAGACCCAGCGTGCGAAGGCCCGCCGTGCGCAGTCCAAGCTCTCCCGGGCCCAGTCCGCGCTGGCGACCGGGCGGATGCAAGCGGGTGAGCTGGCCCGGCAGCAGTACCGGGGTGAGGGAACCGGCATCCCGCCGACGGTGCAGATGCTGCTCGCGCGGGACCCCTACCGGCTGCTGGAGCGCGGACATCTGTTGCAGCGAGCGGCAGGCGACCAGGCCACCACGGTGCGGAAGCTGACCGACGGGAGGCAGCGGCACGCGGCGGCGGCACAGCGAGCGCGTGCGGCGGTGGCGCGGCAGGAGCGGCTGGCGAAGCGTAAGAAGGAGCAGCGGAATGAGGTGCGCCGGCGGCTGAAGAAGGTCGAGAGTCTTCTCTCGTCGCTGACCGGGGATCAGCTCGCCCGGCTGCACGAACTGGAGCGGGACCGTACGGATGCCGCGCAGCAGAAGCTGGTGGCCTCGGGGGCGCTGGATCCGAGCGGTGCAACGGGCTCGCCTTCCGCGCAGGGACGGAAGGCTCTCGACTGGGCACTGAAACAGATCGGCAAGCCGTATGTGTGGGGCGCCGAGGGGCCAGGGGCGTTCGACTGCTCGGGGCTCACCCAGCAGGCGTGGCGCCATGCGGACCGCGATATTCCGCGCACCAGCCAGGAGCAGTGGCGGCGGCTGCCGAGGGTGCCGTTGAACAAGCTGCGCCCCGGCGACCTGGTCATCTACCGCGAGGGCGCCACACATGTGGGGATGTACGCGGGGAACGGCCGCGTGGTGCAGGCCCCTCGGCCGGGGAGCGCGGTGCGGCTGACGCCTCTCGCCGCCGACCGGCCGCTCGGCGCTGTGCGTCCGGACGGACGGCGGGCATGAGGGCCGCGAAGAGGAGGGGTGAGGTGCTCGCCCCCGAGACGGCGGTGCGGGCTGCGGTCTCAGCTCAGCTCGGCCAGGAGCACCGTGGCGTCGTCGTGCTGCTTCCCACGGCTGGGGGGCGATTCCGACTCGGCGGTGCGGACCCGGTGGATGAGGGCACGTGGTCCTTCCTTACGGACGAGGGCGAAGAGGCCGGCCCAGTCGCCGAGGTGGAAGGTCTCCGTCCAGCGGGTGGCGCCGTCGGTGAGGGCGAGCAGGGCACGAACGTCCGCCCTCAGGTGACTGCCCGTCACCGCCTGTGCAGCGACGCCCGGGTCGGCTGCGGCCGTGTAGAAACCGCTGCCGTCCGGCGCGTTGCGCAACCCTTCAACGGCGCGCACGTAGGCCGCGCGGTCCGGCTCCTCCCCTGTGAGCCGTACGCGGTCGCGCAGTGCCTGTACGGCGGGCGGAAGTTCGGCCAGTCGGCGGTCGAGCACGGGGCGCACCGTCCCGTCGGCGGTCTCCAGGACGAGCGCGGAGTCGGACAGCACCAGGTGTTCGACCCGCTCCTCATCCCACCGGGCGGCAACCACGGTTGCCTGAGGAGTACGCGGGTGAAAAAGATCACATGTCTCGCGGTGGGCGTCCGCAGTGCGGGCCACGGCGACGGCGAGGCATTCGGCCAGTTCCATGTCCCGGCGTGCTCCCGCGAGTTCGAGCAAGGCGCCGCCGAGCCGCGCCACGAACCACGGCACACCGTGGCGGCAGCCGTCCGTGCCCTCCGGCGGGGTGACTCCGTCCAGCACCACGAGTGCTCCGCCGCAGCCGGAGGCAGGCAGGGCGGCCGACACGTAATCCTCATTGGGACGTTGAGGATTACCGGGTTCGGTGACCATGTCGATGCGCATGACGGCAGTCTGCCGGACGGTCGATCTTGGAGGGGCCGGTGACTTCCGCAGCGGGCGCGGCGCGGGCCGCAGCGGACCGGTGCCCGACGCCGCCCACCCCTCCTACGGCGTTATCGCGCGCCCGGATGCGCGCGGGCACGGGCGGCTGGAAAACGACCGGGCGCAGAACGGAATCTGTCCTTCCGCAAAGTTCGGCAGGCATCCTGCCAGGACGCCGGACGGATTTCCAACCAGTGCCCGGGGTGCGGACAGTGCCCGGCTCAGGCCGAGTTGTTCCGCCGCCGAGGAGTGATGTTCACTCCTTCGGGTGGCCCAGCAGGGGATTCTCACCCGCCTCAGGAGCGCACTGCCAAGGTCGGTCGTCGAGTGTGGGGACACCGCTGCGGAGCACCGCGCGGCCGGAGGCCAGGAGAGACAGCTGGGAACCGAAGGTCGCAGAGGGTGCCGGCGCGGGGGCGGGGCCACCCTCTCGCCACACACGTTGGACTGTGCCGCCCGGGCCCTCCGGGAGAGGCGGGACGAGATTGCGAGTGCGGGTGCGGAAGAAGCAACGTCTCAGTGCGGACGTTCCCCAGGCCACGGCGACCGGCCCCGGCGCCACTGCCACCACCGAAGCGGAAGCGGCCACCCCTGTGGGACGTAGGCGGGCACGGGTGCGCAACAGGCTGCTGGTGTCCGTCGCGGTGGGTGCTGTAGCCGTCGTGGCGGCGGGGGCGCCCACTCTCGTCGCCGGCTCCCAGGACGCCGCGGACGCACAGGAACTCGTCGATCTGGCCCGGCTCAACCAGCAGGCCATCGCCCTGTCCCACTCCCTCGCGGACGAGCGCGACGGCATGGTCGAGTACATCGCGGCGGGCCGCAGCGGCAAGGGTGGTACGGGCGTCAGTGAGGCCCAGCGCAACCGGGTGGACCGGCAGGCCCGCGAGCTGCGCGCGGCCGCGTCCTCGGCACCGTCCGGGCCCGGCTCCGCCGCTCCGTCCGCGTCCCCCGGCGCCGTCGCCAAGGCCGTCAGAAAGCTGCCCGCCATCCGGCAGGGTGCCATGAAGGGCAAGCGCGGCCCGCTCGACTCCTACGACGCCTACTCCGACGTCATCGAGACGCTCCGTCAGCTGACCCGGGGCATCTCCGACGGCCTGCCCGCGCGGGCGGAGAACCGGACGGCGGCGGCGCTCGGCGACCTGGCGCGCGCCGTCGACCAGGCATCGGCCACCCGCGGCCTGCTGGAGGCGGCGCTGGCGGGGCAGGGTTCCCAGCGCCCGCTGGTCACGGCGGCAGGGCAGGCCCGGGTGCGGGAGCAGGCGGCGCTCGCGGACTTCGAGGAGACGGCCGACGCCAAGGCCTGGGACCGCTACAGCACGACCGTCAACGGCACGGACGTCAACGTCGCCGAGCGCTATCTCAAGGCCGTCACCGCGAAGAACCACCTCACGAGCGGGGCCCGCGCCATGGACCGGGAGCGGTTCGAAAGCTCCGTCTCGGCGCGGCTGGCCCATATGCGCGGGGTGCAGTCGTCGTTCGCGGTGGCGGAGGTCAAGCGGCTGGAGCGACTGCGGGACGACGATGTGACGACGTTGCAGCTGCGAGCCGGTCTGGTGGGCGGCTGTCTGCTGCTCGCTGTTGCCACCAGCGTCGCCGTCGCCAGGTCGCTCACCCGCCCGCTGTCGGTGCTCAAGCGTGGTTCGCGGCGGCTCGCCGAGGACCCGGCGGGCGAGGAGCCGATCACGTTCCGCGGCCGGAACGACGAGTTCGCCGATGTGGTGAGAGCACTCAACACGCTGCGGGCCACCGCCGCCGAGCTGCGGCGCCGGTCCGCCTGCGCGGAGCGGGAGCAGGACCAGCTGGCGGTCGAGAAGGCGCAACTGACCGAGAAGCACCAACTGCTGGGCGAGGAATTCGCCGCCCTGCAGGCCGAGCTGGAGACGGTGCGCGAGCAGGTGTCCGCGTCGATGCGGCAGGACAGTGGCGTGAGCCCGGGCCAGGGCACGGACGCGAGTGCGAGTGCTGGTGTCGATGGGGCCACCGCCACGGCGGACGACCACGGTGCTTTCGCCGATCTGGGCAGCCGGACGCTCACGCTGGTCGAGCGGCAGCTCGGCATCATCGAAGGGCTGGAGGAGAGGGAGGCCGACCCCGACCGGCTCGACACGCTGTTCAAGCTGGACCATCTGGCGACCCGGATGCGGCGGCACAGCGAGAACCTGTTGCTGCTGGCGGGCGCGGAGCGGGCCGAGCGCGGTGCGCCGTCGGTGACCGTCGCCCCGGCGCCGCTGCTGGACGTGCTGCGTGCCGCCGTCAGCGAGATAGCGCAGTACGAACGCGTCGAGTTGGGGGCGCTGCCGCAGGACGTGCGGGTCGACGGCTTTGCCGCCGACGACCTGAGCCACTTGGTCGCCGAACTTCTCGACAACGCCGCCGCCTTCTCCCCCGCCGAGTCCGGGGTACGGCTGAGCGCGCGGATGCTGGAGAGCGGCGAGGCTGTGGTGTCCGTGGAGGACGAGGGCGAGGGCATGCCCGGGCCGCGGCTTGCCGAGCTCAATTCCCGGCTGAGCGAGCCGCAGACGGCGAGGGAGGGCACGAGCGGCCCCTGGGGGCTGGGCATGTATGTGGTCACCCGGCTCTCGGCGCGCCACGGAATACGGGTGCGGCTGCGCGAGGCGGAGGACGGCGGCACCGTGGCCGACGTCACCGTCCCGCACGCGCTGCTGCCCGACAGCATCGACCGCACCCAGCTGTCCGACGATGCGCGGATGTCCGACGGCGCCCAGCCGGCCGACGGCACGCAAATGTCCGACGGCGCCGACGCGGGCGAGCCCTCTCGGGGCGAGAGCGACGAGCACGCCCGGGCCGATGACGACGAGCACGCGCGGACCGATGACCAGGCTCCCACCCAGGCGGAGGAGCCCGAGCCGGCGGCGGGTCCGGGCGGGGCGGCGGGGCAGGGTGAGCTGGACGAGCCCGCCGCGTCGGCTGTCACACACTTCGGGCTGCCGCAGCGGGTCCGCAGGGAGATACCGCGCGAGCCGACCGCACCGCGTGCGCGCAAGGGCGGCGCCACCGCTGAGGAACTGCGGCGCAAGCTCGACGGGTTCCAGCAGGGCACCCGCGAGGGCCTGCGGGACGCCATGGCCCATGTCGCGACCGAGGACCCCACCACCGCGACCACTCAGACCACCAAGACCACTCCGACCACCCAGACCGATTCCGACCAGCAGGCCCGACAAGCCCGGCGGCAGGACCAGCAGCCCGGGAAAACGGCACAGGCCGAGCAGCAGACCGAGGACACCGGCAACGCGGAAGAGCGAGCGGGGGCGCAGGTTGACGGTGGTACCGCCGAGGAGGCACGTAAGTGAACCCGCTCACCACAGGCACGCCCCACAGTGCGGAGGCGCGTAATCTCCGGTGGCTGCTCGACAAACTGGTCGAAGAGGTGCCGGGCATCCGGTCCGTGGCCGTTGTCTCGTCCGACGGTCTGCTGCTGCTCGCGTCCGATCCCACACTGGGCGCTGAGCACGGACCTGCCGCGCTGGGCGGCGGACACGGACCTGCGGCGCTGGGCGGCGAGCACGGGCCTGCGCCGCTGGGCGCCGAACACGGTCCTGCCGCATTCGGTGCCGAGCACCGGGCTGCCGCGCTGACCGCCGGGGAGGCAGCTGCGACGCCGGGGGCCGAGGAGGCGGCGGTTCCCGCGGGTTCGGGTGCCGTGCGGGGCGGGATGCCGGTGCGACGGCGGCGCGGCGGTGGACGGGGGCGCGGTCCCAGAGGCTCCAGTGGCGACCTGGCGACGCTTGTCTCCGGGGTGGCCTCGCTGACGGCCGCGGCCGCGGATCTGATGGAGGCCGGCGGGGTGAAGCAGACCATGGTGTCCATGGACGAGGGCGCGCTGCTCGTCATGGCCATCGGGGACGGCTCGCTGCTGGGGGTGCACGCCGCGGCCGACTGCGACATGGGGGCGGTCGGCTATCAGATGGGGCTCTTCGTGGGGCGGGCGGGCCATGTGCTGACGCCCGAGCTGCGGAGCGAGCTTCGCGGGGCGGTGGGCACGAGGACCGGTGCGGGGACCAGTGCCGGGAGCGGTGCGGGGACCGGCGTGGGAACAGGAGCTGGCGTGAGGGCTGGTGCGGGCACGGAGGTCGGCGTGACTGCGGGAGCAGGCCGGTAGGGCGCCGATAGACCGAAGGGCCGACCTCCTGACCGCTCACTCCTCCTGGTCGGCCAGCGAGTTGAGGCGGTGGAGGAGGCGGGCCAGCTCGGCGATCTCCCGGCGGTCCCAGGCGGCGAGCTTGCGCGCGTACGACAGGCGGCGCGCGTCCCGTACGCGGGTGAACCGCTCGCGGCCCTCCGATGTGAGACGTACCAGCGAGGCGCGGCGGTCCGCGGGGTCGGGACGCCGGTCCACCAGGCCGAGCTGCACCAGCGCGTGCAGCTGACGGCTTATCGTCGCCTTGCCGACGCCGAAGTAGGCGGCCAGTTCGGTCGCCCGCTGCTCGCCCGCGTCCTCGAGGCGCACCAGCAGTCCGTAGGCGGCGGGTTCCAGGTCGGGGTGGACCTGCCGGGCCATCTCGCCGGACGAGGCGCGGGCACGGCGCAGGAAGACGGCCAACTCGCGTTCCACGTCCAGGCATTCGGTGCCGAACGACTCGACGATGTCCGCGGCGTTCGTGGAGCCCGCGGCGTCGGTGGAGTCCGTGGAGTTCTTGTGCACGTCAGTGGTGTCTCCGGCGTTTTCCATGAAGAAACTTATCTCCAGCCAGGCCGATACTCCCAGCTCCGCCAGTATTTCGCAGGAGTAGACCAACGGCAGACGGTGGGGCATCTTCCGCGTGGCCGGTCTACGCGCGTACTTTCCTCCTGACATGGGCACACCATTGGCGTGTAGTTGCTCAGCGCGTCGCAGAGCAAAACCCCCCACATCAGTAAATACTTCGCACGTACCAGACCCCCACCATCGAGGCTCCGGAGGCAGCGATGCCCAGCTTCAGATCCGGTACGGCCCGACACAGACGCGGAGTCGCGGCTGTCATCGGGATGTTCGTCTCCCTTCTCGCGCTCGTCCTGGCACTTCCGGGCGCGGCATCGGCGGTTCCCGGCAGCGGGGACAGCGGTACGAAGTCGGCCACGTCCGCCGCGTCCGGTAAGTCCACGGATTCGGCCAAGGACACCGAGGGCCTGCGGGGCAACCCCAAGGCGCCCGGCAAGCCCGGGGAAGCCTGGATGGGCGCGGGTGTCCAGATGCACGAGGCGGACTCCACGGACGGTACTCCGCCCGACAAGAAGCGCGCGGGCCTGGCCGCGACGGTGCACGGCGTGGACGTCAGCAGCCACCAGGGCAACGTTGCCTGGTCGACCCTGTGGAACAGCGGGGTCCGGTTCGCCTACTCCAAGGCCACCGAGGGCACCAGCTACAAGAACCCCTACTTCGCCCAGCAGTACAACGGCTCCTACAACGTCGGCATGATCAGGGGCGCCTACCACTTCGCACTGCCCAACTCCTCCAGCGGGGCCACCCAGGCCAACTACTTCGTCAACAACGGCGGCGGCTGGAGCAAGGACGGCAAGACACTGCCGGGCGTGCTCGACATCGAGTACAACCCCTACGGCGCGACCTGCTACGGCCTGAGCCGGAGCGCGATGGTGAACTGGATCAAGGACTTCACCAGCACCTACAAGGCGAAGACCGGACGGGACGCGGTCATCTACACGACCACGAACTGGTGGACCCAGTGCACCGGCAACAGCAGCGCGTTCGGCAACTCGAACCCGCTCTGGATCGCCCGCTACGCCTCCTCGCCCGGCACCCTCCCGGCCGGCTGGGGCTTCTGGACCTTCTGGCAGTACACCTCCACCGGCCCGACCGTGGGCGACCACAACTACTTCAACGGTGCGATGGACCGGCTGAAGGTTCTGGCCAACGGCGGCTGACCCCTCCCCCGGCCGGGGGAGGGGTTGCCCCCCACACGACACAGCAATGGGGCGATGGACCGGCTGAAGGTACTGGCCAACGGCGGCTGACCCCTCCCCGGCCGCGCGGCCGCCCCCTCCCAGCAGAGAGCCATGGGGGCAGCCCCCACGCAACCCAGCAACCCACCCCTGAGCAGTGCTTTCAACCCCCCTCACATGTGAGTGGCCCCCACCTTCCGGTGGGGGCCACTCTGTTGCCGGTCGCGTCCGTCACGCCGCGACCGGCGCCTCACGGGCGGGTGTCTGGGCGGGCGTCAGGGCCAGCTCCAGGACCTGGCGGACGTCGGAGACAGGGTGGACGTCGAGGTCGTCCAGCACCTCCGCCGGAACGTCGTCCAGGTCGGGCTCGTTCCGCTTAGGGATGATCACCGTGGTCACCCCGGCGCGGTGCGCCGCCAGGAGCTTCTGCTTGACGCCGCCGATGGGCAGCACCCGCCCCGTCAGCGAGACCTCACCGGTCATCGCCACCTCGGGCCGCACCTGGCGGCCGCTGAGCAGCGAGGCCAGTGCCGTCGTCATGGTGATACCGGCGCTGGGCCCGTCCTTGGGCACGGCACCAGCGGGCACGTGCAGATGGATGCCCCGCTCCTTCAGATCGCCGACCGGCAGCTCCAGCTCCGCGCCGCGCGAGCGCAGATAGGAGAGGGCGATGTGCGCGGACTCCTTCATCACATCGCCGAGCTGGCCGGTCAGGGTGAGCCCTGAGGCACCCGTCTCGGGGTCGGCCAGCGACGCCTCGACGAAGAGCACGTCGCCGCCCGCGCCGGTGACGGCCAGCCCGGTGGCCACGCCCGGCACCGCCGTACGGCGCTCGGCCGGGTCCTGTGCGGCCTCGGGGGTGTGCCGCGGACGGCCGATCAGCTCGCGCAGCTCGTCCACCCCGACGGTGTAGGGCAACTCGGCCTCGTCCAGTTGGTGCTTGGCCGCGACCTTGCGCAGCACCCGCTGGACCGACCGCTCCAGGGAGCGGACGCCCGCCTCGCGGGTGTACTCGGCGGCGAGCTTGCGCAGTGCCGCCTCGTCGAAGGTGACCTCGCCGCTCTCCAGCCCGGCACGTTCGAGCTGGCGGGGCAGCAGATGGTCGCGGGCGATGGTGATCTTCTCGTGCTCGGTGTATCCGTCGAGCTCGACGACCTCCATCCGGTCGAGCAGCGGCTGCGGGATCGCTTCCAGTACGTTGGCGGTGGCCAGGAAGACGACGTCCGACAGATCCAGCTCGACCTCCAGGTAGTGGTCCCGGAAGGTGTGGTTCTGCGCCGGGTCCAGCACCTCCAGCAGAGCTGCCGCCGGGTCGCCTCGGAAGTCGGAGCCGACCTTGTCGACCTCGTCCAGCAGCACGACCGGGTTCATCGAACCGGCCTCCTTGATGGCGCGGACGATACGGCCGGGCTGGGCGCCGACGTAGGTCCGCCGGTGGCCGCGGATCTCCGCCTCGTCCCGGACGCCGCCGAGCGCGACCCGGACGAACTTGCGGCCCATCGCGCGGGCGACGCTCTCACCGAGCGAGGTCTTGCCCACCCCGGGCGGCCCGGTCAGCGCCAGCACAGCCCCTCCGCCCGCCCGTCGCCCACCACCACCCGTTGTGGACGCGCTGCGCGCGGCAGTGTCTGTTTGACGGCCGCCGACGACGCCGAGGCCGCGCTCGGCGCGCCGCTTGCGGACGGCCAGGTACTCGGTGATGCGCTCCTTGACGTCCTGGAGCCCGGCGTGGTCGGCGTCCAGTACGCCCTGTGCGCCGGAGATGTCGTAGGCGTCCTCGGTGCGCTCGTTCCAGGGCATCTCCAGGACGGTGTCGAGCCAGGTGCGGATCCAGCTACCCTCGGGTGACTGGTCGCTGGAGCGTTCCAGCTTGTCGACCTCCTTGAGGGCGGCCTTCTTGACCTCCTCGGGCAGGTCGGCTACCTCGACGCGGGCGCGGTAGTCCTCGCTCTCGTCCTCCGGGTCACCGTTCAGCTCGGCCAGTTCCTTGCGGACGGCTTCGAGTTGGCGGCGGAGCAGGAACTCGCGCTGCTGCTTGTCGACGCCCTCCTGGACGTCCTTGGCGATGGACTCGGCCACGTCCTGCTCGGCCAGGTGCTCGCGCAGGGCGGTCGTGGCGATCCTCAGCCGCTCGACGGGTGCGGTGGTCTCCAGCAGCTTCAGCTTCTGCTCGGTGGACAGGAACGGGGAGTAGCCCGCGTTGTCGGCGAGCTGGCCGACGTCGTCGATCTGCTGCACCCGGTCCACGACCTGCCAGGCCCCGCGCTTGCGCAGCCAGTCGGTGATGAGGGCCTTGTACTCCTTCATCTGCTCGGCGACCTGGCCGGGCAGCGGGTCGGGCACCGTTTCGGTGACCGGCGTGCCCTCCACCCACAGTGCGGCTCCGGGTCCTGTCGTGCCGGTGCCGACGCGGACCCGGCGCAGCCCGCGGATCAGGGCGCCGGGGTCGCCGTCGGCGAGGCGTCCGATCTGCTCCACCCGGCCCTCGACGCCGATCTCGGCGTAGCTGCCCTCGACCCGCGGGACCAGCAGCACCCGGGGCTTCGCACCGTCCGGCGCGTCCGATGCCGCGGACTTCGCGGCATCGACGGCGGCCCTCACATCGCTGTCCGAGAGATCCAGCGGCACCACCATTCCCGGCAGCACGACGCCGTCCTCGGCGTCGATGGGCAGCACAGGCAGGGTGAGCGGTGTGGACTCCAGGGACTCAGCAGCCATGATCTCTCCCTAGGCAGGCAAGTTGAGTAATATCCACTCAATGCTTTTGAGGCTCCGTATGTTCCCCAGGTTCGAGGACAACTGTTCGCTGTCAGCGATCGCCGTCCCGCCGGGTGAGCCCGGGTGAGGGGTGGCCGGGGTTCCGGGTGAGGGACAAGGCGATGAGGGACAAGGCGGTGAGGGACAAGGCCGGGTCAGCGGAACGCCGGAGCCGCACCCGGACATTCCGGCGGACCCCACCCGGGCACGACGCCGCCGATCGCCCCCGACCCGGCGGCGGGCGGCTTACCCTGCCCCCTATGTCGAACCCGATCTCAGCAGTCCCGGAGCCGGCAGTCGTGGTCGAGAGGCGCCAAGGACCGTACGGCGAGGTCGTGTTGCGGCGGCGTGGCCCGCACTACGAGATCATCGCCAACGGGTGCTTTCTGATGGACACCTCCGACGGCCGCTCCGAGCGGCTGCTGGTGCGTGCGGCGCTCGACGAGCTCGCCGGGAGGGCCCGGCCGCAACTGCTCATCGGCGGTCTGGGGGTCGGTTTCTCGCTGGCCGAGGCGGCCAGTGAGCCGCGCTGGGCGCGGATCACCGTCGTCGAGCGGGAGCCCGCGATCCTCGACTGGCACCGCACAGGGCCGCTCTCCGCGGTCTGCGGCCAGGCGCAGGCGGACCCGCGTACCGAGCTGGTGGAGGCCGACCTGGTGGCGTATCTGCACGAGTCGGCTGCCGCCGGGCGGCGCTTCGACGCACTGTGCCTGGACATCGACAACGGACCCGACTGGACGGTCACCGACGACAACGCCGCCCTCTACTCCCCCGCCGGACTGGCGGCCTGCCGGGAGGCCCTCGCACCGGGCGGCGTGCTTGCCGTGTGGTCGGCGCAACCGTCGCCGACATTCGAGGGATGTCTGAGTAATACGGGATTCTGCCGCGTTAGGACCGATGAGATCCCGGTCGCCCGAGGCGTCCCCGACGTGGTCCACTTCGCTGCACGACCGGCGTAGCCGAAGCCCTCAACAGGCCCTTACGCTGCTGTCCCAGGAAAGCCGGAAAGAGCCACAGGGGCGGGGTCGTATGGACCAGAAGAACACCACTCAGACACCTGGCGGCGCTGCTGCCGCGACCACCCCGGGCGCCCAGCGTCGCATCCTCGTCGTGGAGGACGACCCCACCATCGTCGACGCCATCGCGCGGCGGCTGCGGGCCGAGGGCTTCCAGGTGCAGACCGCGGGCGACGGGCCCGCGGCAGTGGACACCGCCGAGGCATGGCAGCCGGACTTGCTGGTGCTGGATGTGATGCTGCCCGGCTTCGACGGCCTGGAGGTCTGCCGCCGGGTACAGGCCCAGCGGCCGGTGCCGGTGCTGATGCTGACGGCGCGGGACGACGAGACGGACATGCTGGTCGGCCTCGGTGTGGGCGCCGACGACTACATGACCAAACCGTTCTCCATGCGCGAGGTCGCGGCCCGGGTCCATGTACTGCTGCGCAGGGTGGAACGCGCGACGCTGGCCGCGCACACGCCGCGCAGCGGCATACTCCGGCTCGGGGAGCTGGAGATCGACCATGCGCAGCGGCGGGTGCGGGTCACCGGTGACGATGTGCATCTGACCCCCACCGAGTTCGACCTGCTGGTGTGCCTTGCGCACTCTCCCCGAGCGGTGCTCTCGCGCGAGCAGCTGCTGGCCGAGGTGTGGGACTGGGCCGACGCCTCCGGCACCCGCACCGTCGACAGTCACATCAAGGCCCTGCGGCGCAAGATCGGCGCGGAGCGTATCCGCACCGTGCACGGCGTCGGATACGCCCTCGAGACCCCGGGCCCGGACGGTGGTGCGGCGGCGCCGGTGACGGGCGCCGCGACGGAGAGCTCCTGACGGCCGGAGGGGACGGAGCCGAGGTGTCCGTTTCCGTGTCCTTCTCCCTGACAGCCCGTACGCGCTCACTCGCGCGCTCCGTGGGGCGGCTGCTGGCCCGCGGGCTGGCCCACTGCAAGCGGGTCGCCCTGCGGCACGGCGCCCGGGCGTGGGAGCGGCTGTGGGAGGGTCTGCGTCCGGTCGACCCCTACCGGTCGGTCAAGGCGGCGCTGGGTGCGCTGGTGATCGTCTCCGTGGTGATCACGACGCTGCTGGCGCTGTTCGCCATGCAGTCGGCGACCGAGCTGCGGGTCATCACGATCATCTCGATCGTCGCGTCACTGCTGATCACCCAGTTCGTGGCGCAGTCGCTGACGGCGCCGCTGGACGAGATGACCGACGCGGCCAAGGCGATGGCGAACGGCGACTACTCCCGACGGGTGCGCGGCGAGCGGCGGGACGAGTTCGGTGAGCTGGCCGCGAACTTCAACCGGATGGCGGCCGATCTGGAAGCCGTCGACCAGCACCGCAAGGAGCTGGTGGCAAATGTCTCGCACGAGCTGCGCACCCCCATCGCCGCGCTGCGCGCGGTGCTGGAGAACGTGGTGGACGGCGTCTCGGACGCCGACCCGGAGACGATGCGCACCGCCCTGTCGCAGACCGAGCGGCTGGGCCGGCTCGTGGACCATCTGCTGGACCTCTCCCGGTTGGACAACGGTGTGGTGCCGCTGCACTCGCGGCACTTCGAGGTGTGGCCGTATCTGGCGGGCGTGCTGAAGGAGGCCAACATGAGCAAGGGCTCGGGCCACTCCCGCAAGGACGTCCACCTCCATCTGGATGTCTCACCGCCCGAGCTGATGGCCTACGCGGACCCCGAGCGGCTGCACCAGGTGGTGGCCAACCTGATAGACAACGCCGTCAAGCACAGCCCGCAGCACGGCCGGGTCACGGTCAAGGCCAGGCCGGGCGCGGGAGCGGGGACGGGCACCGGCGGTGACGGCAGCCTGGAGGTCGAGGTGCTGGACGAGGGGCCCGGTATCCCCGAATCCGAGCGGGAGCGGGTCTTCGACCGGTTCAGCGGCACGCACAGCGCCGAGTCGCCGGCGGGCCGCAAGGGCGGGATCAGCCCGGGCGGCGGCACCGGTCTGGGGCTGGCCATAGCTCGATGGGCGGTGGAGCTGCACGGGGGACGGATCAGGGTGGCCGAATCTCCCCGCGGCTGTCGTATACAGCTCACTCTTCCGGGCACGGGAGGTACCCAGGCTTGACGTACCCTCGCAGGTGAGAGCCCACGGACGCGAAATGAGGGCTGCGCGGTTCCGGCCTCGGGGTAAAACCGTGAGTGATTCCCGCCAAATCCTGCCCCGAAACCGCCGCTGCGATGTGATGTACGTGACCATGAGCGGTCCGGACTCCACCAATCGTCCGGAGAGGCGTAGCCTTTATTTCCGCTGTCCACCACCTAAGGAAGCGGAAGAGGGCGGTTGCCGCCGTGTCGTCACAGTCCCCCAACAGCTCATCGAGCACCACTACGGATCGGAAGGACGGACAGGGCAAGGACCCTGGCCCTTCGTTCGGGCCGAACGAGTGGCTCGTCGACGAGATCTACCAGCAGTACCTCCAGGACCCGAACTCGGTAGACCGAGCCTGGTGGGACTTCTTCGCTGACTATCAGCCGGAGTCCTCCGACGGAAGCGCGGCGCCGGACGGCGCGGGCACGCCACGGGACAACGCCCCGGCGCCCGCGAAGGCCGCACCGGCCCAGGCACCCGCCGCGCCCGCCGCCGAGCAGGCTGCCCCGCAGCCCGCGCAGCCGAGCGCCCCGGCCCCGGCGAAGGCGGAGCCCGCCCAGCCGGCGCAGCAGCAGGCCCAGCCGAAGCAGGCCGCGCCCGCCAAGCCCGCGGCACAGCCGACCCAGCCCGCCCAGGCCGGCGGCGCGAAGGCTCCGGCCGCCAAGGCGGCACCCGCCGCTGAGACCGCCGAGGGCCCGGAGTATGTGGCGCTGCGCGGTCCCTCCGCGGCTGTGGCGAAGAACATGAACGCCTCGCTGGAGCTGCCCACGGCCACTTCCGTGCGCGCCGTCCCGGTGAAGCTGCTGTTCGACAACCGCATCGTCATCAACAATCACCTCAAGCGCGCCCGTGGCGGCAAGGTGTCCTTCACGCACCTGATCGGCTACGCCATGGTGCAGGCGCTGAAGGCGATGCCGTCGATGAACTACTCCTACGCGGAGAAGGACGGCAAGCCCACCCTGGTCAAGCCGGACCACGTGAACCTGGGCCTGGCCATCGACCTGGTGAAGCCGAACGGCGAGCGCCAGCTGGTCGTCGCGGGCATCAAGAAGGCCGAGACGCTGACCTTCTTCGAGTTCTGGCAGGCGTACGAGGACATCGTCCGCCGCGCCCGGAACAACAAGCTGACGATGGAGGACTTCTCCGGCGTCACCTGCTCGCTGACCAACCCCGGCGGCATCGGCACCGTCCACTCCGTGCCGCGGCTGATGCCGGGCCAGGGCCTGATCATGGGCGTCGGCGCGATGGAGTACCCGGCGGAGTTCCAGGGCACCTCGCAGGACACCCTGAACCGGCTCGGCGTCTCCAAGGTGATGACGCTCACCAGCACCTACGACCACCGCGTCATCCAGGGCGCCGCGTCGGGCG
Source organism: Streptomyces sp. CA-250714 (assembly GCF_050936705.1). Lineage (NCBI taxonomy): Bacteria > Bacillati > Actinomycetota > Actinomycetes > Kitasatosporales > Streptomycetaceae > Streptomyces > Streptomyces sp. CA-250714. Next base: position 2,693,542 of record NZ_JBNJMI010000001.1, read on the forward strand.
AGTTCCTGCGCCTGGTGGCCAACCTGCTGCTGGGCGAGAACAACTTCTACGACGAGATCTTCAAGGCGCTGCGCATCCCGTACGAGCCGGTGCGCTGGATGCAGGACATCGACGCCTCGCACGACGACGACGTCACCAAGGCGGCGCGCGTCTTCGACCTGATCCACTCCTACCGGGTGCGCGGCCACATCATGGCCGACACCGACCCGCTGGAGTACAAGCAGCGCAAGCACCCCGACCTGGACATCACCGAGCACGGGCTCACCCTGTGGGACTTGGAGCGGGAGTTCGCGGTCGGCGGCTTCGCCGGCAAGTCCATGATGAAGCTGCGCGACATCCTGGGCGTGCTGCGTGACTCGTACTGCCGCACCACCGGCATCGAGTACATGCACATCCAGGACCCCAAGCAGCGCAAGTGGATCCAGGACCGGGTCGAGCTCCAGCACGTCAAGCCGGAGCGCGAGGAGCAGCTGCGCATCCTGCGCCGACTCAACGCCGCGGAAGCATTCGAGACGTTCCTGCAGACCAAGTACGTCGGCCAGAAGCGGTTCTCGCTGGAGGGCGGCGAGTCCGTCATCCCGCTGCTGGACGCGGTGATCGACGCGGCTGCCGAGTCGCGGCTGGACGAGGCCGTCATCGGCATGGCCCACCGCGGCCGGCTGAACGTGCTGGCGAACATCGTGGGCAAGCCGTACGCGCAGATCTTCCGGGAGTTCGAGGGCAACCTCGACCCGAAGTCCATGCACGGCTCCGGCGACGTGAAGTACCACCTGGGTGCCGAGGGCGTCTTCACCGGGCTGGACGGCGAGCAGATCAAGGTCTCGCTGACCGCCAACCCCTCGCACCTGGAGGCCGTCGACCCGGTCCTGGAGGGCGTGGCACGCGCCAAGCAGGACATCATCGGCAAGGGCGGCACGGACTTCACGGTACTGCCGATCGCGCTGCACGGTGACGCGGCCTTCGCGGGCCAGGGTGTGGTGGCCGAGACGCTCAACATGTCGCAGCTGCGCGGCTACCGCACCGGCGGCACCATCCACGTCGTCATCAACAACCAGGTCGGCTTCACCGCGGCTCCCGAGTCGGCGCGCTCGTCGATGTACTCGACGGACGTGGCCCGGATGGTCGAGGCGCCGATCTTCCATGTGAACGGTGACGACCCGGAGGCCGTGGTCCGGGTGGCGCGGCTGGCGTTCGAGTACCGGCAGGCGTTCAACAAGGACGTGGTCATCGACCTGATCTGCTACCGGCGCCGCGGTCACAACGAGACCGACAACCCGAAGTTCACCCAGCCGCTGATGTACGACCTGATCGACCGCAAGCGCTCGGTGCGCAAGCTCTACACCGAGTCGCTGATCGGCCGGGGCGACATCACGCTGGAGGAGGCCGAGCAGGCCCTCCAGGACTTCCAGGGGCAGCTGGAGAAGGTCTTCACCGAGGTGCGGGACGCCACCGCGGCACCGGCACCGGCCGAGGTCCCGGCGCCGCAGCCGGAGTTCCCCGTGCACGTGGAGACGGCCATCAGCCAGGAGGTCGTCAAGCGCATCGCCGAGTCGCAGGTAAACGTCCCCGAGCGGATCTCCGTCCACCCCCGGCTGACCCCGCAGCTCCAGCGGCGGGCCCAGATGGTCGAGGACGACACGATCGACTGGGGCATGGGCGAGACGCTGGCCATCGGCTCGCTGCTGATGGAGGGCACCCCCGTCCGGCTGGCGGGCCAGGACTCGCGGCGCGGCACGTTCGGCCAGCGGCACGCGGTGCTGCTCGACCAGAACACCGGTGACGACTACACACCGCTGCTGTACCTCTCCGACGACCAGGCCCGTTACAACGTCTACGACTCGCTGCTGAGCGAGTACGCGGCGATGGGCTTCGAGTACGGCTACTCGCTGGCCCGCCCCGAGGCGCTGGTGATGTGGGAGGCGCAGTTCGGCGACTTCGCCAACGGTGCGCAGACGGTCATCGACGAGTTCATCTCCTCGGCCGAGCAGAAGTGGAACCAGACCTCTGGTGTCACCCTGCTGCTGCCGCACGGCTACGAGGGCCAGGGCCCGGACCACTCCTCGGCCCGTATCGAGCGGTTCCTCCAGCTGTGCGCGCAGAACAGCATGACGGTCGCCATGCCGTCGCTGCCCTCCAGCTACTTCCACCTGCTGCGCTGGCAGGTGCACAACCCGCACCACAAGCCGCTGGTCGTCTTCACCCCGAAGTCGATGCTGCGGATGAAAGCAGCGGCCTCCAAGACGGAGGAGTTCACCAGTGGCGGCTTCCGCCCGGTGATCGGTGACACGCTGGTGGACGGCGGCCAGATCGACCCGGCCAACGTCCGCAAGGTCGTCTTCTGCTCCGGCAAGGTCTACTACGACCTGGACGCGGAGCGGACCAAGCGCGGGCTGACCGACACGGCGATCATCCGGCTGGAGCGGCTCTACCCGCTGCCCGGCAAGGAGATCCAGACCGAGATGGCGCGGTTCACCAACGCCGAGAAGTACGTGTGGGCGCAGGAGGAGCCAGCCAACCAGGGTGCATGGCCGTTCATCGCCCTCAACCTGGTCGACCACCTGGACCTGATCATCGGCTCCGAGCCCGTCCCGAACGCGGACCGGCTGCGTCGCGTCTCCCGGCCGTCCTCGTCCTCGCCCGCCGTGGGCTCGGGCAAGCGGCACGCGGAGGAGCAGGCGCAGCTCGTCAAGGAGGTCTTCGAGATCTGAGCGGCCCTGCCGCACCCAGCTGAGGGCCCCCGCCGCATCGCGCGGCGGGGGCCCTCGGCCGTATGCGGGTCCTTTCCGTACGGGCCCTCGGCCGTGTGTGCCGGGCTCAGCCCAGATACGGCTCGTAGTCCCAGTACGGGCGGGTGCGCTGGCGGGCCGCGAGGGTGTGCTGGTGCTGGGCACCCAGCGAGCGGGTGAACCGCTCCAGGGCTTCGCTCTCCATCGCCCGGGCCTCCTCACGGCGCCGCAGGGAGCGCAGGTCACCGGCGTGGGCGACCATGCACGAGAGGGTGAGGGGGTGGTCCTCGCCCAGCACCCGCCGGCAGCGCTCCAGGGTGTCGCGGCTCAGTTCGAAGGCGTCCTCCAGGGCCTCGCTGAAGTTGCGGCCGCCGCTGGTGTTGAGGGCGCAGCCGAGGGTGGCCGGGTGGTCGGCGCCCAGCAGCGTGGTGAGCCCGGCCAGCGCCTGCTCGAACATGTTGAGCGCGCCGTCGCGTTCACCCTCCGCCTGGAGCACCAGACCCGCGTTGGACTGCATCGCCGTTGGCACCGGGTGTGCCGGGCCCAGCAGTGCCCGGAAGGCGTCCTCCGCCTCGGTCAGCAGCTCGCGGGCCAGGGACAGATCGCCGTGCTCGCGCAGGAAGTTGCCGTAGTCGGTCAGCAGGGACAGCGTGGAGTAGTGGGTGCGGCCGTGCACCTGCTCGTGCTGCTCCAGCAGTACGGCCATGGCAGTGGCCAGGTCCTGCCGCGGGGTGCCCGCTCTGCGCTGGCACAGCAGCATGTTGTGCCGCGCCATCAGCGTCTGCGGATGCTGGGCACCGAGCACTTGCAGATGCAGCCGCATACCTAGCTCCTGGCGGGCCAGCGCTTCTTGGTATCGGCCCATCAGCCGAAGGTCGCGCGCGCACGCGTTGCCGGAGGCGAGGGTGTTGGGGTGCCGGGCGCGCAGCACCTGCTCACGTTTACGGAGGGTGTCCAGATCCGTTTCGTAGGCATCCCCGTATCGGCCCAGTAGCCGCAGGCCGACGGCGAGATTGTGCTGGGCGAGCAGGCTCGTCCACTCCTCGGGGCCGTACAGCTGACGGGAGACCTCGACAACCTGCTGCTGCAACCGCAGCGCCTCGTCGTACTGGCCGAGCAGCCGCAGATCGGAGGCGAGGCAGCTGGTGGCGTCCATGACGGCCTCGTCGTGGGCGCCGTCGGCGTGCGGCATCTCGCGCAGCCACTCCAGGCGGGCGCTGTCGAGTGCCTGCGCCTCACGGAACCGGCCGCCCCCGCGCAGCAGATTGCCCTGCAGTGTGGTGAGGACCAGCATCTGGGGGGCCGCGGCGTCCAGGAACGTCTCCCAGTCGGCGCGGATACTGTCGGCCAGTTCGGCACCGAGGGTGTACTCACCGCTGGAGTAGCAGTAGCGCAGACAGTTGAGCAGCATCTCCTGGACGCGGCGTTCCTTGCTGGAGGGCGCCCCGGAGGCGATCAGGTGGGGCAGCATCTCGGCGTAACGGCCCCACTGCCGGCTGTCGTTGGGAGTGCTGGGGTCGGCTTCCACCAGCAGCCGGTGCACGGTGTCGCGGTAGGTGTCGCTCTGCCGGCCCTGGGTCAGCTCGGCGATGACCCGGTGGACGACCTGGTGCATGTGCACGGAGTCGCTCTGGTCGCCGTCCCCCACCGAGGGGGTGCGGGCCTCGCGGGTGATCACCGAGTAGTTGACGAGGGAGTCCAGCGCACGCGTCCAGCCGGAGCGGTCCTTGCTGAGCCAGCGCAGATTCTCGGGGAGCTCGGCGGCGGGGATTCCCCGGGCGAGGCCCAGCGGGATGCGGCCGGGCGCGAAGACGGCGCACAGCGAGAGCAGTTCCACAGCGCGCGGCTCGGACTTGCGCAGCTTGTTGAGCAGCATCGACCAGGAGGTCAGCGACGAGTACGGGTAGTCGTCCGGCATGGTGCCGGTCTCCAGCCGGGTGAGACCGACCCCGCGCACCATGCGCAGATACTCGGGCACCTCCATGCCCTCCTCGCCGAGCCAGGCCGCGGCCTGTGCCAGCTGGAGCGGCAGGTCCTGGAACTCGCCGGCCACCTGGTCGGCCTGCTCGACGGTGATGTGCGGGGCACGGCGCATCAGATAGCCGGTGGACTCGGCGCGCCGGAAGGCGCTGATCTGCTTGATGTCGGTGATGGTCCGCCAGCTCTTGTTGCGCGAGGTGATCAGCACATGTCCGCTGCCGCCCTGCGGCAGGTAGGCGGCGGCGTCCTCCGGCTCCTCCCAGCCGTCGAAGATCAGCAGCCACCGCCCGGACGGCTCGTTCCTGCGCAGCGCCTCCCGTACGGCACGCACCCGCTCGCCGACCTCGCCGGAGCTGTCCAGACCGATCTCGGCGGCGAGCGAGCTGAAGGTGTCCCGCTGGGTGTTGCGCTGGTCGCAGTTGACCCACCACACCACGTCGTAGTCGGGTGCGAAGCGGTGCGCGTACTCCGCCGCGATCTGCGTCTTGCCGATACCGGCGGTACCGACCAGGGTGCAGACGGCGGCGCCGTGCTCGGCGTCCATCAGCCGCTGCTGGAGATCGCCGAGGATGACGTCGCGGCCGGTGAAGCGGGCGTTGCGGCGCGGCACCTCGCCCCAGACGGCAGGCGGATCGTTGGGGTAGCGGCTCAGATGGCCGGGCTGCGGGACGGGGAGGCGGCGTGGCCGCAGTCCCAGCCGGTTGAGCAGCCGTCGTTCGGCCTCCTCCTCGCCGACGCCCCACAGGTTGACCGGTTCGAGCACTGCCGTGGCGGGCAGCAGTTCGCGGTTGGTCAGATTGACGGCCGCGAACCGCTCGGCGTGCTCGGCCACATAGCCGCGCAGCACCGCGTTCCAGTCGGCCTCGGTGCGCGGGCCGAGCTGGAAGAACACATCGCTGATGACCAGCAGGACCCGGCCGGAGGCCAGCTGGAGGTCGCCGAGCGCCTCCTCCAGCGGCTGCTCCCGGTCCGGGTCCCAGCGCTGGAGGGTGGTGCGATGCCCGTGGCTCTCCAGCCGGTGTGAGATCCAGTTCCCCCATCCCCGGTGGTAGCCGGGGAAGACCACCACGAAGTGCTCGGACTCCCCTCCGGGCGCACCGCCCTGAGCCGGTTCCCGCTGAGCGACCATGCTTGCGTTCTCCCTCGTCCAGCAGCCGTCGCCGCCCCGCGGACGGCGTGTACGGCGAGATTACCCAAAGTGACCGTTTGTGAGCCTGTCGGCTGCGTTGTCGGCGTTCTCCGCGCCCCGGCTCGCCGCGCCGGGAACGGCACGCCCGCCAGGCGCACTCAGCCGCTCGTACCGGTGGCGCATGCCCTTCACGAACTCTGTGCCCTGCCGGGTCAGTTGACCAGAGCCCAGAAGGAGGAAAAGAGCGTGGTCGACCTGCGCCCGGTAGTCGGCGGCACGGCGCCGGGCGGCGGCCCGCTCGGCGGGCGTGGCGGAAGCCCGGCGGGCGAGTCTCCCCCACAGGTCGGCGAGGGCCAGATGCGCGTAGGTGCCCTGCACGACAGCGCCCAGCGGCCTGGGATCGCTGCGCCAGCCGACGCGGTATACGGCCTCGGCCGACTCCTGGTTGAGCCGTACGACGCCGCCGAGCACGGCGAGCTTGCTGTGCTGCACCTCGTGGACGAGGACCTCGGCCATCTCCTCCGGCGTCTGCGGAAGGGTCGTCAGCACCGCCCAGGGCGCGGCCAGCCGGGTGGCGCTGGCGCGTCCTTCGGGTTTCCACAGGACGGGTACGACGGCGCGGACGAGCGTCGCCACCTCGGTGGCCCGCTCTGGGTCGGCCTCGCGCAGCAGGTCCAGCGCATCGGCCCACAGGTGACGCCACTCGCGCACCTCGTCCGGCGCCGTCACGGTGGCGGGCAGCAGACCCGCGAGACCCGCGCGGGCGGTCTCGTGGGCGAGGTGCGGGTCGTGGTCGTCGAGGACGGCGGGGGCGCCGGGCAACGGGCTCAAGGGCCGCCAGGCGCTGTTCGGCGGCGTCTCGTGGCGCAGCAGGGAGCTGCGCGGCAGGACGCACGGCTGCTCGCCCAGCGGGACGAGGGAGAGCGTGGCGCCCGCCGCCTCCAGCCGCGCCCGGGGCGCGGTGGTCGGGTACGAGCCGAGCCCGGGCAGCGTGAGGCGGCCGCCGTGGACCGGCAGGTCGAGCCGGAAGTCGCACCCGGCCGCTGTGGCGACCGCGGCGGCGAGCGTGCCCAGCCCCGCCAGCGCGTCCTCGAAAGCGCCGCCTCGCGGGACCGCCAGCGTATGCGCCAGCCAGTTGCCGACCGCCGGGTAGCCGAGGGCGGTCCTGGCCGCTGCGGGGTCGTGCTGTTCGGCGTCCTCCAGCAGCGCCCAGTGCTCGCGCAGCGCACGCGCCGCGGCAGCGGGCAGCCGGGCACGCTCGGCCCGGGTCAGCAGCGATTTGAGCAGCACGAAGCGCCTGCTGAGCAGCCAGCCGTCCAGCGCGGCGGCCTCGCCCGGCAGCGGCCGGCTCTCCCCCATGCGGCGCAGCTGGTGGCCCGGTATCTCAAAGGGGTTCATGGCGGCCCACGCTGTCTCCCGGGCCCGGAGGGGGGCCGGAGGTGCCGTGGACCGAGCCGAAGGTTGACCGGATCACGCCCCGTTTCCCGCCTGTCCGGTAGCTGTCCGCCCGGGCGTCACCGGGGCGCCGCAGCTTGCCGCCGCCGCCGTCGGTGCCGGACGAGCGCCATACCCGGGCCAGTTCGGCCGGATCGCGCAGCGCACTCTCCACGGCGGCGGTGACAGCGGGATCGTCGCAGGTCCTGAGAGCGCGCAGGGTCACGTCCGTCAGATCGGGCAAGGGTGACGACGGTGCGGCGTCGGGCCCACGGCCCGGGCTGCGGGACGCGCCCTCGGTCCGCTTCGGCACGCTCTTCTCCTCCCTAGGACCCCACCCGGGGGCGGTAACACGGATGATGTCTCTTTCCCGGGGCAGGTATCCGGAAACACGAGCGAGAGGCGGTGCCACCGCATTCGGCCGGTCGTCGCCTTTCCCCGCGTACGGCATCGGTCCCTCCCCCACACGCCGCACCGGATCGCCCCGCTCAGCCCGCCAGTTCGGCCACCCGGTCCCTGGTGTCGCGTACCTCGTCCCAGGGGACGTCGGCCAGATGACCGGCGAGCAGCTGCCATTCGGCCTCCGCCGCGCGGTAGTCGGTCAGCGCGTCCTCCGTACGCCCCTGGGAGCGGTGGAATTCGGCCCGGCCGTGCAGCGCCCTGGCAGCGGTGACGGAGCCTTGTTCGCGGGCGTCGGCCAGCTCCTCCAGCGCCTTGGAGAACTCGGCTGCCGCCTGCTGGGACTCGGGAGCGGCGGCGGGGAAGAGCGCACGGGCCCTGCCGAGCCGCAGCCACGCCTGTGCCCTGCCCTCCGCGTCGGTGCCCTGACGCGCCGCCTGCTCCAGCAGATGGCAGCCCTCGTACAGGTCGGGCAGAAAGCTCTCCCGTTCGTAGCGCAGCAGCAGGACGCGGCCGAGCAGCAGTGCCGCTCTTGCAACTGTCGGGCTGCCCGACGGTGCGCGGGTGAGGGCCTCGCGCAGCAGCCCCTCGGCACGTGAGAGGTCGCCTGCTTCGGTGAGCAGCATCTCGCCCCATTCGATGAGCAGTTCGCCACGCTGTGCGCTGTCGCGTTCCGACAGCCGCTCGGCCTCCGTGTACGCCTCGGCCGCCGCCTCCCAGTCGCGGGTCTCGCGCAGCACGCGGGCGCGCTCTCTGGCGCAGCGCAGCCGCAGCCCGGACCGCTCGCCCGCCAGGGGCTGTGCCTGCGCCAGCACGTCGAGGCGCTCCTGCGGCGGGGCGCCGCTCAGCCGCAGTGCGGACGCCAGGTCGAGGAGGGCACCGCAGCGCTGCGCCCGGGTCTCGTCACGGGCCCGCGCGTCGGGTGCCTGCCGGGGCGACGGGGCACCCTCGGCCGGTTCGGGCCGGGTCTCGGAGGTCGCGGGGGCGCTGGAGGGCTCGGGGGACCCGGGCGCGCGGTCTGCCAGCATGTCGCTCGCTTCGCGGAGTTCGCTGACGGCCTCGAGGGCCGCCCTGTGGCGGTGTTCGGGTGCGGAGAAGGCCAGTGCGAGCAGCACCCGGCCCAGCCGGAGTTTACGGGTGCGCTCGGCGTCCGGCGGCAGTGACGGGTCCACCGTGTCTCCCGCGGTGCGGCCCGCCAGCGAGCGCAGCAGTCCTTCGGCGCGCAGCAGATGCCGGGTGCCGCCGCGCACCTGCCACAGCGAGTGCTCGACACCCGCGCGCTCCAGCAGTGAGCCGGGCTCGTTGTCCGTCAGCAGTTCGGCGGCGTCCCGCAGCAGCGGCTCGGGGCCCTGCGGGCTGCGCCGTACCGCGGCCGTACCGGCGAGTGCGTGCAGCACCCGGCCGAGGGCCAGCCGGGCGCGAGCGCTGTCGCGGTCGGCGGCGCGTGCGGCCTCGCCCACCGAGCGGGCCCGGTGCAGCAGTTGGATGTCGCCCTGGGCGCGCCACTGGCGCAGCAGTCGCTCGGTCTCGGCCACCTGGTCGGCCGCGGTCTGCTCGGGCAGGTAGAAGCGGACGACCTCGGCGGGGATCGTCGCGAACATCTCGTCGCCGTTCTCGGCCTCGTCCGGCTCCGCGCCGTCCTCCACGGTGCCGCCGCGCGGCTCGCGTGCCGCGCGGTCCGCCTCGGCGCGGCCGGTGAGCTGTGCGACTGCCATGGCGGCGAAGTTGCGGGTGCCCTTGCCGAAGCGCTGCGCCACGTAGCCGGACAGGTGTTTGAGGATGAGTACGGCGGCGCCCTGGTCGAGGGATTGCAGCAGCAGTTCGCGGACGCCGGGAGCGAACGTGTAGCGGGGGCCGTGCAGCTGACCCCTGCGGCAGCCCGCCACGTCCTGCTCGTCGTCGTCCTCGGGAAGCCGGGTCAGCAGCCCGGACAGCAGCACCTCGGCCAGCTCCATCGGCCCGGTGTCGGGCAGCATCGCCTCCTGCACCAGATGGATGACCGGCAGCAGCAGCGGCACCACTGCCAGGTGCACGGCCAGATCGAGGGCGCCGGGCGAGGCGGTGTTGCGGAACTCCCGCAGCAGGGTGCGGGCCGGTACGCCGCCCGCGGGGCTGCGCGGCGGGGGCATCGCCGGATGCCGGGGCAGCACCCAGGCGGCGGCTCCTGCCACCGCTCGCTCGCTGTCGGTGCCCAGCAGCCGCGCCCAGTTGCCCAGTGCCTCGGGCGTGGGCAGCAGCACCGGCACAGGGACCGCGTCGGGGGGCGGGAGCGGGCCGTAGCTGTCCGGCTCGAAGGTGACGCGCCCGCCCGCGCCGCGCTCCCGCAGCAGCAGCCCGGGCTCGGCGGGCAGCGCGGTACGCGGCCACAGCCGGGGCGGCAGCGGCTGTACGACGGCCAGCGGAGCGCGGCCCGACCAGTGGTGCAGCAGTCGCTGGGCGCGGCCGTCCTGCCACAGTGCGCCCACACAGTCGCTGACCACCAGGGTGAGGCGGCGTCCTGTGGTGTCGCGGTACTCGTCCGCTGGGCGCAGCCGTGCGGGGCCCTCGGCGGGCCCGGTGCCGATGAGCGGGGCGCCGTCCCTGGCGCGGTGCAGATAGCGCACCTGGACATCGCGGAAGGCGCCGAGCTGTTCGAAGGTCTGCCGCAGCCGCTCCAGGGTGGGCTGCCATACGGACGCGGTGGGCGAGGCGTCCATGATGAGCTGGATCTCGCTGTAGCGGCGGACTTCGGTGCCGAAGACCGGCCGTACCGCGGTGGAGCGGGCGCTCAGGTCGGCGGTGGCGTCCTCGTCCAGCGCTCCGACGGCGGGCGGCAGCGGCGGCCGGTAGCCGTGCAACGGGCGTAGCGCGTGCTGGAGTTCGAGCAGTCCGGACAGCGCCCCCGCCGCCGGTGCCCGCACCGGGAAGCCCGCGGGGGGTGCCCCGCCGTGCCTGCGCGGTGCGAACAGTGAGACCGGCGCCGTGCGCTCCGGGACCGAGGGTGTCTCCCCCGGATCGGTGGCGTCGTGGTCCTCGGCTGGTGGCATGGGAGGCTCCGGCTGCGGCGTCCGGTTCCCTGGGTATCTCGGCCCGGTGGAGTCCGCGTCGGGTCCCTCTCCAGCCCGCCCCACGCCGAACCGGGCCAGCCACAGGGCCTCGGCGATCTCTTCGGACGACGGGTTCCAGCCGGCCGACCGCAACCGTGCCACCAGCTCCGCCACGTCCCGCACGGACTGCCGCGGTGGCCACGGACTCGCCGTGGACCGCGCGGGATCCGGGGGTTGCCGCGGCGGGGTCGACGCCGCACTCATGTGGCGCTCACCTCGGGCGGTCGAGGGGGCGTAGCAGCATCTCGGCGAGCCGGTCGCGGGTGACCCGCTCGACGCCCGAGGTGCGCTGTGTCAGGAACAGGGCGTTGAGCAGTTGGTCGGTGGCGATGACCTGTCCCGGCTCGCGCCGCAGGAACCGCTGGACCAGTTCGGCGCCCTCCTCCAGCGCCTCCTCCCCCAGATGGGCCGAGACCATCGCGGCGAGCTGTTCGTCACCCGGTGGCTTGAGGTCGAGCTGGATGCAGCGGCGCAGCAGAGCGGCCGGAAAGTCGCGCTCCCCGTTGGAGGTCAGCACAATGAACGGGAAGACCGTGCAGCGCACCCTGCCGCCCTCGATCCGCACCTTGTCGCCGTCCGCCGTCAGCACCTCGGTGACCGGCTCGCGGTCGGCGATGCGCTCCAGTTCGGGGATGGTGAACTCGCCGTCCTCCAGGACGTTCAGCAGGTCGCTGGGCAGGTCTATGTCGCTCTTGTCCAGCTCGTCGACGAGCAGCACCCGGGGCAGCGGCAGTCCGTCGGGCTCGGTGGGCCGCGCGGGCAGCAGCGCCGTACCGAGCGGGCCGAGGCGCAGATACGACCCGATCGGCGGGCGGGTGGGCGGGGCGCTGGTGTCCCCGGCCACGGCCCGGTCCAGCTGGACGTCCTGCAGCCTGCCGATGGCGTCGTAGTGGTAGAGCCCGTCCTGCAGCGTCGTACGGCTGACGATGGGCCAGCGCAGCACCCGGCCCAGGCCCAGCTCGTGCGCGACCGCGTGCGCGAGGGTGGACTTGCCGGTCCCCGGGTTGCCGGTGACCAGCAGTGGGCGGCGCAGATACAGCGCCGCGTTGACGGCCTCGACCTCCTCGGGGCGCGGGTGGAGGCTCTCCACCAGGCGGCGCCTGGCACCCAGTCGCCGGGCGGTGTCGGCGCCCTCCGGATCGTCGCCGCTCGCCCCGCCGGGGGAGTCGGGCCCGGTGCCGGCGCCGGTGAAATCACGCCAGGGCGGGGGCTCCGGCAACTCTCGCACACCCTCGTGCGGCACCCCCGCGCCACGGTAGATGCGCCAATCGCTCACGGTGTGCTCCTCTACGCTGTCGGCGGCCTGGGCATGAGCGGTGGTTCGCGCAGCGGTCCGTCCCCCGAGGTTCTGTGGGGCGGATCGTAAAGCAGGACGATATGCCGTGCCCAGGCCGACGAGGGATCAATTGGCGCCTCGTTGACGCCGGTTGACCCGGCTGTGTCGTCGGTCAGGTCGGCGTTCCTGTTGCGCAGTGTGCGGATGTGCAGCGGCAGCCGGCGCGCCGAGTGTGCTTCGCGCAGCAGTGCGGCGGCCCGCTCCTGGAATTCGGCGCAGTCGTCGTGGTCGTGCTCGTCGCTGTAGGAGTGCCGCCACAGCGCCACGGCGTGCCCAGCGCCAAGAGCCGCCGCCATGGCGCGGGCTCCCGGCCCGCTGCCGGTCCGCGCGCAGTACACCGGCACGGCGCCGGGGGGCGCGGCCAGCAGCCGACCGTAGGCCGCCTGCCCGCCCTCGGGGACGGGCGCCGCGTGCCCTGAGCCGGGCACCTCCCGGCGCAGCGGTACGGCTTCCATGGGGCCGTCGAGTACGGCAGCAGCGCGGCTGCGGAATTCAGGCGTGAACCCCTGGTCCTTGCGGGTCCTGTCGCGCACCACCACGAGCCTGCGCTGGCCCAGCGGCAGAGTGTGCGGGTTGAACGGGTCCGCCGGGTCGTAGGGCCGGGCCCGCCAGGCGTCCACCGGCACATCGAACAGCGCGCGCGGCAGCAGGAACTCCACCGCCGCCAGATGGTCGTCCACATCGCACTGGTCCAGCGCCTGCGACAGTGCTCCGCGCACGGCCTCCTCCAGCCGCGAGCGCGGCACGTCCTCCCGGCTCTGCTCGACGGTGACCTCCTCGCGCTCGCCGTCCTCGCCCGCGGCCCCCTCCCCGGTGTCCCCGATGGCCGCACCTGCTACGTCCCCGAAATCCGTGGCGTCCGCGCCCAGCAGGTCGTGCCGCTCGGCCGAACGGACCAGCGCCACCCGCCAGCCGTGCCGTCCTGAGCCGTAGATGTCCGGTTCTATCTCCACCAGCACGTCGGCACGCGCCGCCGACGCGGGGCGGTGGCCGTCCAGCACGCCGGGGACGCGGGCGCGGATGACGTCGTTGAGCAGCGTCCGCGCCGTCCGCTCGACCCACTCGCGCAGGTCGGCCAGCGCGCGGGCCGCCCGCGGCGTACGTGCCCTGGCCGACCGGGTGAGCGCGGCGGTCACCTTCGCGGCGTACAGCACCACCGCCTCCAGCGCGAGGTCGGGGGACGGCTCCTCCTCCGTCGTGCTGTCGTCCCGCGGGTCGTAGAGCAGCCCTGCGCCCTCCCGCCAGGAGCGGGGATCGTGGTCGCGCAGCGTGTAGGGGCGGCGGAGCACCATGTCCCGGGCCTCGTTGGCCAGTTGCAGCACCTGGCCGGCGCCGGTGGGCGGCTCCACCTCGGCGAACAGCGCGTACAGCTCGGCGCGTCTGTCCACCGTGAAACCGTAGGCGGGCTCCCCGCCCGAGGGGCCCAGCCGGGCGTGCTGCCGGTGCCAGCTGTGGCCGAAACCGTTGTAGCGCTTCAGATGGTGCCTGTCGTGTGCGGACAGCACCTCGTGCAGCACGCGGGCGCCGCGCGGACCCGCGTCGCACAGCCTGCGGAGCGCCGTGACGGGTGTGGCCAGCCCCGAGCCCGGCCTGCGGCCCGCGCCCTTGCTGACGCCGAGCACCGTGCCGCGCCGCTGGTCGAGCACCGGCCCGCCCGAGCAGCCCTCGGTCAGCTGGTCGCCGCTGAGCATGAGCGGGCGGCCGACGACGCCGGTGGCCTTGCCCAGGCCGGTGAAGAACATCTGCTCGCCCTTGACCTCGCCCGGCGCCCAGCCGTACAGCCCGATGTCCGCCGGTGTCAGCACCGAACGGTCGCTCAGCCAGAGGCAGTCGGCGTCCTCGGCGCCCGGCACCCGGATCAGCGCCAGGTCGGGGAACGGCCAGGGGGACGGGGGCGCCAGGGGATCCTCGGGCAGCGGCAGCCCGAACGCCAGCTCTCCGAGGAGGACGGTGCCGGTGCTGCCTGCGCTGCCGGTGCTGCCTGCGCTGTCCGGCCAGCCTGCGCTGCTCAGGTCGGCTGCGCCGACGGCATCGGCCGAACCGGCCGCGTCGGCTGTGTCCGCGGTGTCCCCGATCGTGATGCCGATGGCGCGCTCCCCCCTCCACACGGGTGCGGCACCCTTGCCGACGACATGGGCGCACGTGAGGACCCATCCGGGCGCGACGAAGAAACCGCTCCCCCAGAACGCTCGCCGGTTCCTGTCGCTGCGACGACTGTCGTCGCTTGTCCCGCTGCTTGCGTCGTACCCCTCGGGGGGTGACCCGATGCGCACGACGGATGCGCGAACGGAGTCGGCGAGGTTCGCGGGGGCGTTCATACGGCACAGGGCGCGCACAGCAGCACGCCGAATCGTGGCCCCCCGCGTACCGCGGCTCGCACTCCTGTCACAGCGCTCCCCCTCTACGCCCCGTTCCCCCGTGGCTTCCCCGTGTGAGGTGTATGAGGTAGCAGGCTAGTCGCCGGGTGTGACAGACGGGAGAGGTGGGTCCCCCAACCCTGTGCGCAACCAGGGGACTTGAGGGGCCCGCACCCGTGCCGCACCGGGGACGACATTGCGCTCGCTCGTCGTCCTCAGCCACCCTGCGGGGCCGTGGTGTTGCTGCCGCCGGTGCCTGGGCCGGTGCCCGCGCCGTCGGTCGTCGGGTCGTCGGCCGTCCTTCCGGGCTTGTGCCAGGTGAGGGTGACGGAGACAGCGCCCTTGGCCTCCCCCTCGGCGAGGACGGCGGCCAGAGCCTTGCCGGACTTGACGGCCAGCTCGATCCCGAAGGTGGCGCTGACCTCGTCCGGCCGCGCGTGCCGGGCGGCGGCGAGCACGGCGGAGCCCACGCCGCCGATGACCTCGTTGAGTTGCTGGGCCCGCGCTATGAGCTGGTCCCTGATGCCGACGTCGTCGTAATCGAACTCCTCGGCCCCCGGCGGGACTTCGTCCTCGTCCAGCACATGCACCCGGGCCAGCACCGTTTCCCCGCCCGGCAGCGTGATCTCCCGGATCTCCCGCTCCATTTGCGCCCCCTCGCTTCCCCGCTCGGCCCACTCGTGCCGCGCCCACTCGCGTCAACGTGCCCTGCGCGGAGTCACATTGAACCCCGCACACGGCCACGGCGCGACCGGGCCGGACAGTAGGCTGCCTGGGCTGGGGGGCGGGCAGGGTCAACTGCCGCTCGCGCCGGAGCCCTCCGTACCGTCTCGCCCCTGACTCTCCGTTCCGCCGTACGGGCCGCGCAGTACGGCGCCGATATGGGCCGCCGCGGTGGACAGCCGACGGCGCACCTCGCGCAGTTGGTCCTCGCTGACGCCGTGGTCGCGGGCCGCGTCCCGTACGTCGTCGCGGAACCGGTCCAGCAGACGTTCGAGGTCGCGTACGGGATCACCCGTGGAGTCGGCGAGCGGGCCTTCGGGCTCGGAGGACGGCTCCGCGCCGGACGGCTGCACGCCGCCCCCCGGGGGCCAGGGCGCTGACGGCAGGCCGGTGAGCCGGCTCAGATCGCCCATCTCCCGGGCCAGTTCGGACATGCCGTCGCGGACGGCGCCCGGCCAGTCCCCCGCGCGCATCCGGGTCTGCACCTGCTCCTGCACCTGGTGCGCGATGCGCCGCATCTCGGCCAGCGCCTCGGTGTGCGCCTCGCGCTCCTTCTTCGCCTGCCGCCTGGCCTGCTGGGCCTCTTCCTTGGCCTTGCGGGCCTGTTCCTTCCACTCGTCCTTGGCGCGCCGCATCTCCTCCTTGGCCCGCCGCCAGGCCTCCTTGTCCTGCCAGACGCCGTCCCAGCCGCCCTCCCAGCCGTCGTCCCAGCCCGGGGGCTCGCCGGTGCCGGGCGGCGCACCCGCACCGGGGCGGGCGCGGCCGCCCTTGGCCCTGCCGCGAGCGTGCCGCGCCTGTTCCCGCATCTCACGGCGCAGATCGCTGGCGGTACCGCTGACGTCCTCCCGGATGTCGGCGGCGAGCGCGGCGACGGAATCGCGGATCTCGACCTCCAGCTCGGCCAGCTCGGCCTGCCGGTCGGCCAGTTCGGCGCGGCCGGCCGCGGTGATCGAGTAGACCTTGCGGCCGCCCTCGGTGGTGTGGCTGACCAGGCCCTCGGCCTCCAGCTTGGCCAGCCGCGGGTAGACGGTGCCGGCGGACGGCGCGTACAGCCCCTGGAAGCGCTCTTCCAGAAGACGCATCACTTCGTAGCCGTGGCGCGGTGCCTCGTCGAGCAGCATCAGCAGGTACAGGCGCAGGCGGCCGTGCGCGAAGACGGGGGGCATGTCACAGGTCCTTCGCCGGAGAGGGGTTCCCGGGATTGCCGGGGTTGCCGGGGTGCTCGGTCGGGTGCGGGCCGCTCGCCGCGACGGTGCCGCGGCCGTCGGCGGGCGGCGCGCCGTCACCGGAGTCACCGAGGTCGTCCGTGCCGTCCCAGGGCCCCGCGTCGTCCACCCGGTCCAGGTCGTCCGCCGGGTCGTCGCCCGGTGGGCGGCGGAGGACGGCGAAGCCGCCGGAGACGTTGACGGCGTGCAGTGCGCCGCGGCCCGCACCGAGGGTGCCCGTCACATGGTGGGCGCCCCATTGGCCGCCGGTGGTCAATTCGTCGAAGGCGCTGGAGACGGCGCCGCCCGAGGTGTGTGCGTCCACGGACAGATCCGCGTCGTCCGGGAGCCGGAGCGCGAGCTCACCCGAGACGCTGGAGAGCCGGATGTCGGCGGGCTCGCCCGCCCGGGGCAACCGCAGATCGAGAATCATCGCGCCGCTGACCGAATCGGCCTTGATCTTGGAGGCGGAAGCGTCGATGCACGTCAGATCGCCGGAGACGGTGGAGAAGCGCAGTGGCCCGGAGAGTCGTTGGGTTTCCACGTCACCCGAGACCGTCTCGGCCGTGACCCGGCCGGCCAGGCCGACCAGCGTGGTGTTGCCGGAGACCCCGGCCACCCGGGTGCGGCCGCGTACACCGGAGACGACGGCGCTGGCCCCCACCACGCCGACCGACAGCGCGGCCTGCGCCGGAACCCGCACCGACACCTCCACCTCGCGCCGCCAGCCCTTGCGGTCCAGCCACTTGAGGAAACCGCGCCAGGGAAGGTCCTCGTAGGCGACGACCAGTCTGCCGCCCTCACGCCGCACTATCAGGGGCGGGCCCTGGACCTTGCCGATCTCGACGCGAGTGGTCGCACCGGCGGTGCCGACGACATTGACGGTGCCGTTCACCACGCGCACGTCCAGCTCGGTCACCGGGTCGTCGAACTCGATCCGGCGCGGCTCGGTGACCTGCCACTCGCGGCTTTCGGGTGCGGGCACTGCGGCCTCCCCAGGCTCGGGCGCTGCGGCGTACGGAGCGCACGGCACCCCCACACGCGCAACGACATATCGCGTCTCGATGAAGACACGATATGTCGCGTATCGCGATATGCGCAAGGGTCGCGGAAGCGGGACACCTCAGCGCGTACGCCTTCCTCAGCGCGTTCGCCTTCGGCGCTCGGACGTCGCCCTCACTCCTCGTCCTCGTCGTCCAGCCGGGCCAGCCAGGTCGCCAGCCGCTCCACCGGCACCTCGAAGTCCGGGTTCAGATCGACGAAGGTCCGCAGCTGCTCGGACAGCCACGCGAAACTGACCTCTTCCTCGCCGCGCCGCTGCTCCAGCTCTTCGATGCCACGGTCGGTGAAGTACACGGTTCTGCTCCTGGTCGGATACCTACAGGGGGTGAGGGCGCGGCCTGCCGCCTCGACCCAGAGTATGCCGGGCCGCACCCGCTCCGTACCCGGCCCGAGCCGCCCTCCCGCGCCCCCGTCAGCTGCGCCGTTTCACCGCGTCGGAAGCCGCGCCGACCGCTATGCCGAGGACCGCCAGCAGGACGCAGGCGTAGATCTCGTAGCCGTCGAGGAATCCGATGCGGTGGACCAGCGTCCACAAGCGGAAGCGACCGTCGGTCAGTTCGTACGCGATACCGCCCGCGCCCTGCGCGATGAGGACGAACGAGACGAAGCCCAGAAGTTTCTTCATGGCAGCAGGCTGACCGGCGCGGCGCGGTGCGGGGATCGGGCTTCGGGGTCGGCGGGGGCGACGGAAGTCTGCGATCGGCGCCCCGGTGTCATACCGAAGTCGATACCTCCGGGTGACCGGCCCCGGCAGCCGGCGGCGGGCCGTAGATTCGCCGCATGAGGCTGCTTCGGAGGGGCCGTACGGGGCGAGGGATTCCGCGAACTGACCGGTCGGTTCGCCGCATGCGGCGGTGGTCGATTCCGCATACCGGGTGGTCGGTAGGCCACATGGTGGGGTGGATCCGCCGGGGAGGGCCCGCGGGGGCCGGGGCGGAGAGGCGGGTGAGCCGCCGCGGGGGCCGGGAGTGGGCCGTCGACATCGGGGCCTTCCTGTTCGCCGGGTGCTTCCTGGTGCTCAGCGCCGACTCGGTGGCGATCGAGCCCGGCACCTCGAAGACGGCGCTGTTCTGGGACCAACTCGGCGGTGGCCTGGCGTGTGCGGCGCTGTTCCTGCGGCGACGCCTGCCAGTACCGCTCGCCGTCGTACTGCTGCTCGCCGAACCGTTCTCGCACTTCATCACCGGGCCGATCCTCGTCGCGCTGTTCACCGTCGCGGTGAACAGGCCGCCGCGGGTGACGGCGTATCTGTCAGCCCTGGCGTTCGCGCCGGTGCCGATCTTCCTGGCGAGCGAGCCGGCGGCCGACGATCCGCGGACAGGGTCGTCGATCACCTATTTCGCACTCATCGCCGGCGCGATCGGCTGGGGCCTGTACGTACGGTCACGGCGCCAACTGGTGCTCTCGCTGCGGGAACGAGCCGTACATGCGGCGGCGGAGGCACGCCGCGAGGCGCGGGAGGACATCGCGCGCGAGATGCACGACGTACTGGCGCATCGGCTGTCGCTGCTGAGCGTCCACGCGGGCGCGCTGGAGTTCAACCCGGGCGCCTCCCCCGACCAGGTGGGACGGGCCGCGGCCGTCATCCGCGACAGCGCGCACCAGGCGCTGGACGACCTGCGGGACATCATCGGCGTCCTGCGCGCACCGGAGGACGACGCCCGTCCGCAGCCGGTGCTCGCCGATGTCGAACGGCTCGCGGACGAGTCACGGCAGGCGGGCACCCGCGTCACCCTCGACGTGGACGTGACCGGCGGTCCTGCGACAGCGCCCGCGATCGCCGGCCGTACGGCGTACCGCATCGTGCAGGAGGGCCTGACGAACGCCCGCAAGCACGGAGCAGGCCCCGACGCACCGGTCTCGGTGACCGTACGTGGCGCCTCGGGCAAGGGTCTGACCGTCGAGATCCGCAACCCCGCGAAGCGTGACGGCGCGAGTGCCGGCGCCGATATCCCCGGCGCCGGGCAGGGCCTCATCGGGCTGACGGAGCGCACCCAGCTCGCGGGCGGCACCCTGGAACACGGCTGGGACGGCTCCGACTTCCGGCTCTACGCCGCTCTCCCCTGGCCGAGCTGACGGCAGCACCCGATGTGCAGGTGATCTTGCTGTGAGTGCATGTCGTGCGGCGCCGGCGGGGGTGGATTGTGAGGGCGCCCATAGGGTCCAGATCACATACGAGGCGGCTTCGTATGTCCGAATGGCCCTGACCTAAGCAGGGCGAGGAGTGATCGGGCCCGTCGGGGATTTGCGACGATTCTGGATCGTACGTCACATATTTGCGGGGCCGGGGAGCCGGTTTCCAGGGTGGGTGCCAGGTCGCGACGAGACCGGGGCACAGCCCTCGGGGCGCGTGGCCGGAACGTCCCCCCACGAAAGGCTCTCCGCTCGCATGCGTAACGCCCTGCGTACCCTCAAGCCCACCCGCCGCCTGACCACCACCGCCCTCACGGTTGTCGGCACCGCCGGTATCGCCGCCACCACGCTGGCCGGCACCGCCCACGCCGAGGCCCCGGCCAAGCCGACGGCCAAGCCCGCCGCCATCGAGAGCGCCGCCTCCACCGCGCAGCACGTGAGCGCGCAGGCTGCCCAGGCTGCGAAGGCCGAGGACGAGGCCGGTGGCCAGAAGTACGCGGACAATCTGGACGGCTGGATCCGTGAGGCCCGCGCGATCATGGCCAAGCACGACATCCCCGGCTCGTATGAGGGCATCAAGCGGAACATCATCCGTGAGTCGGCCGGTGACCCCAACGCGGTCAACGACTGGGACATCAACGCCAAGAAGGGCACCCCCTCCAAGGGCCTGCTCCAGGTGATCCAGCCCACCTTCGACGCCTACCACGTCGAGGGCACCCCCGATGACCTGACCGACCCGGTGGCCAACATCGTCGCGGCCTGCAACTACGCCGCCGACCGCTACGGCACCATGGACAACGTCGACTCCGCCTACTAAGGCCGGAACACCGACCACACACGCGCACCACACCCCCGCGCATGCGAACAGGAGCGGGTGGGAGGCACACACCCTCCCACCCGCTCCTTCGCATGCCCTGCCCAGCGGAACGACCTGCCCCCGCAGTCGCCGCCCCTCTCAGTTCCTCGTAGAGCTCCGGCCGCCGGGTCGCCTTCAGCCGCAGCTCCAGCATGGCCAGGTAGCTGCTGCGGTCGGCGCGCATGCGGGCCACTACATCGCGCATCAACTGGCGACGAGCTGATCGTCAAACGCAGCCCACGCGTGGCCTGCGCCGGAATCCCGCTCTTCGACGGCCCGTCCACCCCGGCGGCGTTCACGGCCGTCGTCACGCGCGACGTCGCGTCGGGGGTCAGCGTGGCCACCTACACGCGGGAACAGTGAGCCATGGGCACCGGCGGTCGCGCCGCCTGGCGCATGGAGTCGCTCTGCACGCCGGTCCGGCGGGCAGAGCGACTGTCGTCCTGCGGGCCCGCGTTCAGGCCCCCGTCGACGACCCCGGGCGGACGATCATCAGGACGACAACGACCGCCCACAGCAGGTTGAAGATGCCGGTCATCATGGCCAGTCGGGCCGCGGCAGCCCGCGGGTCGGGTATCTCCGGCACTTTTTCACCCTCGTCCAGGCCGATGCCCGCGGCGCCCAGCAGCTGCGCCTGCTGGGGCAGTACGACGGCGCCGAGGAGGATCGCGGCGAGGGTGGTCAGGATGAGGGAGGCGACCAGCCATGCGTCGGTGAGGACACCGAGCTGGGCGCCGGTGGCCATGCCGAAGACCGGTACGGCCACGCCGAAGAGGGCGTACCCCTTGCAGATGCGGTGCAGCAGCGCGACGCCTCCCGCGCCGCGCCCCTTCCCCGCGTCTTCTCCCGCCGCCAGCAACTCTCGGGCGGCGCGCGGAAATATCGAGGCGGCGACCGCGATCGGCCCCACAGCCAGGATCGCCGCGAGTACATGGAGGGAGAGCAGCAGCTTGGTCACCGGGACCCCCGATTCGACGTACGAATAAGTTGGCAGCCAATGTATATATGTTGGCTGCCAATAGGTAGCACACCAATACGTTCGGTGCCTACACTGCCCCTATGAAGACGGAGGCGGTACGAGGGCATCTCGACGGACTGCTGCTGGCCGTGCTGGAAGCCGGTCCGCTGCACGGGTACGCGATCATCACCGCGGTGCAGGAGCGCAGCGGCGGCGCGCTGGAGCTGCGGACGGGCACCGTCTACCCGGCGCTCAACCGGCTGGAGCGGCTGGGGCTGCTGGCGAGCGACTGGCAGTCCGTCGGCGAACGGCGCCGACGCTGCTACTCACTGACCGAGGCGGGGCGCCGTACGCTCTCGGACGAGCGCACCGCATGGCAGGAGTTCACGGCGGCGATCGGCGCGGTCCTCGACGCACCCGCCGGAACCGGCACCTCCGCCGCAGCCACCGCGCCCCTCGCGCCCACCCGGACCCGGCCCGCGACATGAGCGGTACAGGCGAAGTGAGCGGCACAAGCGACGTGGACGGCACAGGCGAAGTGGACGGCACAGGCAGGGTGAGCGGCGTGGGCAAGGTACGCGGCATGGGCGACGCATCCGGCATGGGCGACGCGTCCCGTGTGGGCGACGCATCCGGCGTGGGCGGGCAGCAACAGCATCCCGATCCGCTGGTCGCCTACACAGCGGCGCTGAGCACCGCGCTGGTGGGCCCCGCCCGGGTCAAGTCCCGGATGGTGGCGGAGATCCACGACGGACTGCTGGACGCCACCGACGCGTACGTCCACGAGGGCGTGCCCCGCGCCGAGGCAGCGTGCCGGGCGGTGCGCGACTTCGGGCCGGTGGCCGAACTAGTGCCGGAGTGCCAGCGTGAGCTGACAGTCGCGCAGACCCGGCACACCGCACGCGCGGCAGCGCTCTGCGCCCCCTTCCTGCTGGTGTGCTGGGCGCTGACGCGAACTGCCGTCGGCCCGTCGGCCGCTCCCCTGGCGCTGCTCGCGGCGGTCAGCACCGTGCTGGCCGCGGTGGCCCTCGCTGCCACAGGTGGGATGCTGGCGCGCCGGTTCCCCAGTCCTCGTGCGCTGCCCCGGCTGGTTGCCTGGACCGGTACGGGGGCGAGTGTCGGTATGGCGGTCGCCACCTTGGCGCTGGCCTGCACGGCGTTCGTGACCGCGCAGTGGCCGCTGCTGGCGCTGGCGGGCGCGCTGTCCGCCGCCTCGCACGCCGTGCTGAGCGCCTCGGTGCGGGTCTGCCGCCGCTGTCTCGCACCGGCGGCCGGCTCACTGCCGGGGTGAACCCTCGCCATGGGGGGCTCGCAGGGAGCTCCTGAGGCGAACGGTCAACGGGGCAGCGGATCGCCGGCCAGTACGGCCGCGTGGCAGGCGGCCCGGGTGCCCCAGGCGGTGTAGAGGGCGCGGACCTTGCGCAGCAGCAGGGTCGGGTCGTACTCGTCCGTGTAGCCCAGGGCGCCGTGCACCTGAAGTGCGGTGCGTGCCGCCTGGTACGCGGCGTCCGCGCAGGCAGCCTTGGCGGCAGGCAGATCTCGCGGGTCGGCCGCGGCGTCGCCCCGTACGGCCAGCGCCCCGCCGTACAGCAGGGGGCGCGCGAATTCCAGCGCCACGGCGGCGCTCGCCAACTGGTGCTTGACCGCCTGGAACGATCCCACCGGCCGCCCGAACTGCCGTCGCTCCCCCGCATACGAGACGCTCACCTCCAGCAGCGCCTGCCCCGCCCCCAGCAGTTGCGCCGCCGTCAGCAGGGTGGCCAGGGCCCGGATCCGCCGGGCGTCGGCGGGTACGGCCTCGCCGGGCACACAGCGCATCAGATGACGGCTGGGATCGACGGAACGCAACGGCGCGCCCAGCGGGTCGGCGGTGGCCAGGCCCTCGCCGACGAGAACGAACGCCGCCTCCGCCACATGAGCGTCCACCGCGTACCCGGCGCCCGGGTCGGCGACGGTTGCCAGTTGGTCCCCTGCCAGGAGACCGGCGAGCCATGGCGAGGCGGGGCCCAGACCCGCGGCCAGGGCGACCGTTTCCACCAGGGGGCCGGGGGCACCGGCACGGCCGAGCTCCATGAAGGCGGAGGCGAGTTCGGCCGGGTACCAGCCGGGACCGCCGGGTTGCTCGGGGACGGCGAGCGCGGGCAGGCCGGTGTCCGCGAGGGACCGCCACAGGGCGCGGCCCGGGGCGTAATCGCCCGCGGCCCAGGCGCGGGCGGCCTTGTGATGGTCGGCGTCGGCGAGCAGGCGGCGGACGGTTGCGGCGTAGCTGCGATGGTCCTGGTCCGGCAGGAAGCGCATGGCAGTTCAGCGTCCTCTCGGCAGGCCGAGTACGCGCTCGGCGACGATGTCGCGCTGGATCTCGTTGGTCCCGGCGTAGACCGGACCGGCGAGGGCGAAGATCCAGCCGTCCAGCCAGCCGTCCAGCCGGCCGGACTCCGGCGGTCCCTCGGCGATTTCGGCCGTACCGGGGCCGAGCAGCTCGAGTGCGGTCTCGTGCAGGTCGATGTCGAGTTCGGACCAGAAGATTTTGTTCATGGAGGGCGGCGGTGTTCCCCGCTCCCCCACTCCCGGCATCCGCGACGCCGCGCTCCCCTGCGCTGCCGCCCCCGGGCCCTCCGACGCCGCCGCGTACCCCGCGAGCTGGTACGCGCGGGCCCGTATCCAGGCGTCGGCCACCCGTCCGGCGAGCGCCGTGTCGCCGGGCGCGGCGCGCTCCCGCCACAGCTGCCGCAGCCGTTCGGCGGCGGCGGTGAAGCGGCCGGGTGAACGCAGGGTGAGCCCCCGCTCGTTGCCCGCGGTCGACATGGCGGCACGCCAGCCCTGGCCCGGCTCGCCGATGACGTCCGCGTCCGGCACGAAGACGCCGTCCAGGAAGATCTCGGCGAACGCCGGCTTGCCGTCCAGCCGGCCGATGGGCCGTACGGTGACGCCCGGCGCGTCGAGCGGGAACATCAGATAGCTCAGCCCCCGGTGCCGTTCTTGTTCTGGGTCGGTGCGGAAGAGGCCGAAGGCGCGGTCGGCGAACGCGGCACGGGAGGACCAGGTCTTGTGACCGTGCAGCAGCCAGCCCCCACCGGCCCGTTCGGCGCGGGAGCGCAGTGCGGCGAGGTCGGAGCCGGCCTCCGGTTCGGACCACGCCTGCGCCCAGATCGTCTCGCCGGCGGCCATCGGCGGCAGAACGCGGGCCAGTTGCTCCTCGGTGCCGTGTGCGAAGAGGGTGGGGGCGAGGAGGTTGATGCCGTTCTGGCCGACGCGGCCCGGCGCACCGGCCGCGTAGTACTCCTCCTCGAAGATCAGCCACTCGGTGAGGCTCGCCCCGCGACCCCCGTACGCGCGCGGCCAGGAGACGACCGACCAGCCGCCGTCGTACAGCTCGCGCTCCCAGGCCCGGTGCGCGGCGAAGCCCTCGGCCGTCTCCAGCGACGGCAACGGCTCGGCGGGCACGTGCGCCGCCAGCCAGGCACGCGCCTCGGCCCGGAAGTCCTCCTCGGCGGGGCTGAATTCCAGATCCATACTCAGGCCCTGCCCCCGGCCTCGGGCTCCGGTCCGGACCCGCTCCTGGGGCCGGGCACCGGCTCAGCCTCGGACGCCGGCTCGGATCCGCCCCCGGGACCCGCCGCCGACTCGGCCCCGCGCGCCGACTCAGACCCACCCCCGGACCCGACCCTCGAACCCGCGCCCCGTGCAGGGGAATTGCCACCCCGCCCCACCTCCCGCATCGCACGCGCGTCCATCCCGCCCAGCGCGTCCGTGCCCGTCTCGGCATTGTGCGCGTGCGCCAAGTGATGCAGTCCGAAGACCGAGTCCAGGCCGCTGTGCAGGCCCATCAGGTCCTCGGCCTGGTTGACGGCGCGCTTGGTCAGGGCGAGGCCGAAGCGGGGCATCTCGGCGATGCGGGCTGCCAGCGCCTCGGCCTCGGCGGCGAGTTCGGCGCGCGGGACGACGCGGTTGACCATGCCGATCTCGTACGCGCGCCGGGCGCTCATCCTCTCCCCCGTGTACAGGAACTCCTTGGCGACGCGGGGCCCCATCACCCAGGGGTGGGCGAAGTACTCGACGCCGGGGATGCCCATCCGTACCACCGGGTCGGCGAAGAAGGCGTCCTCGCTGGCCACGATCAGGTCGCACACCCAGGCGAGCATCAGTCCGCCCGCCACGCAGGCACCCTGCACGGCGCAGACGACGGGCTTGGGGAGCTCGCGCCAGCGGCGGCACATGCCCAGATAGACCTCGGACTCCCGGGCGTAGCGGGACTCGCCGCCCTCCTTGCCGACGTGGTCCCACCACAGTCCGGCCCGGCGCGGGAAGGACAGATGCGCGTCCCGTGCCGGGGTGCCGATGTCGTGCCCGGCGCTGAAGTGCTTGCCCGCGCCGGCGAGCACCACCGCGCGGACCGCGTCGTCGTCGGCGGCCCGCCGGAACGCCGCGTCGAGGGCGTAGGTCATCGCCGAGTTCTGGGCGTTGCGGTACTCGGGCCGGTTGAGGGTGACGCGGGCGACGGCGCCGACGCGCTCGTACGTCACCACCTCCGGGGCCATGGGGCGGTCGTCGGGCATGCGGGCTCTCCTCGCACGAGGCTGCATCACATGGGGCTGCGCACTCTTCCCTAACAAGTGTTTGGTAGATTAACGTGGCTCCGCCAGCACGTCGAGAGCCGCGAGGGGCCGCCGTATGAGCAGTGCCGCACCCGTCTGCCCGGCACCGCACGGGCTGCTGGCCGGCCGCTCCGTCGTCGTCACCGCGGCGGCCGGAAGCGGGATCGGCGGTGCGACGGCACGCCGCGTACTGGAGGAAGGTGCCGCGGGTGTCGTCATCGGTGATGTGCACGAGCGCCGCCTCGGCGAGACGGAGCAGGCGCTGGCCCGGGAGTTCGGGCCCGGCCGGGTCCGGGCCGTGCGCTGCGACGTCACCGAGGAGGACCAGGTCGGCGCGCTGCTGGACGCCTGCACGGCCCGCCACGGCCGCATCGACGTACTCGTCAACAACGCGGGCCTGGGCGGTACCGCCGAGTTGGTGGAGATGTCCGACGAGCAGTGGTCCCGCGTACTGGACACCACGCTGAACGGCACCTTCCGCTGCACCCGTGCGGGACTGCGTGCCATGCGCGGCCAGCCGGACGGCGGGGTGATCGTCAACAACGCCTCGGTCGTCGGCTGGCGGGCCCAGCGCGGCCAGGCACACTACGCGGCGGCCAAGGCGGGCGTGATGGCGCTGACCCGCTGCGCTGCACTGGAAGCGGCGGAGTTCGGCGTACGGGTCAACGCGGTCTCCCCGTCACTGGCGATGCACCCGAACCTGGTGAAGGTCACCACGCCGGAGCTGCTGGCGGAGCTGACGGGCCGGGAGGCGTTCGGGCGGTACGCGGAGCCGTGGGAGATCGCCAACGTGATCGTCTTCCTGGCCAGCGACTACTCCTCGTACATGACAGGGGAGACGGTCGCCGTCAGCAGCCAGCACCCGTGAGCACCGGCAGCCGACGCCCCTGACGAGCCCCGACGGACAATGGACCCATGGTGACGCCGAAGAAGACCGCCCCCGGTGCCGGGCGCCGTACCGAACTGCTGGCGACCGCGGCCGAGGTGTTCGCGGAGTTGGGCTACAACGCGACCACCGTCCGCACGATCGCGGACCGCGCCGGGATGCTGGCGGGCAGCCTCTACTACCACTTCGACTCCAAGGAGTCGATGGCCGACGAGATCCTCAGCGCCTTCCTGACCGATCTGTGGGCGGGCTACCAGCGGATCGAGGAGGCCGGGCTGGGGCCGCGCGAGACGTTCGAGGGGCTGGTCACCGAGTCGTTCCGGCAGATGGAGCGGCACCGTCCGGCAGTCGTCATCTACCAGAAGGAGGCCCGCAGACTGGCCTCCCAGGAACGGTTCCGGTATCTGGCCGACTCCCAGGAGCGCTTCCAGAAGCTGTGGACGCGGACCCTGGAGCGCGGAGTGGCCGACGGCAGCTTCCGCAGCGGGCTGGACATCCCCGTCGCCTATCGGTTCGTACGCGACACGGTGTGGGTGGCGGCGGTCTGGTTCCGGCCCGGAGGGCGCAAGAGCGCGGCGGACATTGCCGAGCAGTACACCTCGATGGTGCTCGACGGAATCGCCACCCACCCGGTGGCCCGATGATCCAAGGAGCGTGACCTGATGTCCCGCGGTGAGGCGTATGTGGTCCAGGCGGTCAGATCGCCCGTCGGCAAGCGCGGCGGGGCGCTGGCCGGTGTGCACCCGGCGGATCTGGGCGCGCACGCGCTGCGCGCGCTGGTGGAGTGGGCCGGGGTGGACCCGGAGGCGGTCGAGGACGTCGTCTTCGGCTGTCTGGACACCGTCGGTCCGCAGGCCGGTGACATCGCGCGTACGGCGTGGCTGGCCGCCGGGCTGCCCGAGTCGGTGCCCGGCGTCACCGTCGACCGGCAGTGCGGCTCCTCGCAGCAGGCCGTGCACTTCGCGGCGCAGGCCGTCATGTCGGGCACGGCCGATCTGGTGGTCGCGGGCGGGGTGCAGAACATGTCGCAGGTCCCCATCGGTTACGCCTCCCGGCAGGCGGGCGCCCCGCTCGGCCTCACCGAGGGCCCGTTCCAGGGCTCCGCCGGCTGGCGGGCCCGCTACGGTGACGCGCCCGTCGACCAGTTCCACGGCGCCGAGCTGATCGCCGAGCAGTGGGGCATCAGCCGTACGGAGATGGAGCGCTGGGCGCTGCGCTCGCACGAACGGGCGCTGCGCGCCATCGACGAGGGCCGATTCGAGCGGGAGATCGCCCCCTACGGCGACCACGCGGTGGACGAGGGTCCACGGCGCGGCACCAGCCTGGCGAAGATGGCGGCCCTCGACCCGCTGATGCCGGGCGGACGGCTGACGGCGGCCGTCTCCTCGCAGATCTCGGACGCCTCCTCCGCCGTGCTGCTCGCCTCCGAGGAGGCCGTACGCACCCATGGCCTCACCCCGCGCGCCCGCGTGCACCATCTCTCCGTACGCGGCGAGGACCCGATCCGCATGCTGACCGCGCCGATCCCGGCGACAGCGCACGCCCTGAAGCGGGCCGGGATGACACTGGAGGACATCGATCTGGTCGAGATCAACGAGGCGTTCGCCCCCGTGGTGCTGGCCTGGCTGCGGGAGACCGGCTGCGACCCGGACAAGGTCAACGTCAACGGCGGCGCCATCGCCCTGGGCCACCCCCTCGGCGCCACCGGCACCCGGCTGCTGACGACCCTCCTCCACGAACTGGAGCGCACCGGCGGCCGCTACGGGCTCCAGACCATGTGCGAGGGCGGCGGCCAGGCGAACGTCACGATCATCGAACGGCTCTGACGAACCCGCGGCCGGGCTCCGCTAGGGGGTTTGAGATCGTGAGCCCATGTGTGTCTCCATGGGCCCGGCCGAGTTCTCCGGCACCACGCTGTACATGGGGCGGCTGCACCATCCCGAGCACGGTCTGGTGCACGTCCTCGGCTACCAGAACACCGCCGTCAACCGCGCCGACGGCCCCAACGCGATGCTGCTGCATCTGCCCGCGCGGGGAATGACACAGGACAACTTCCTGGACGTGGGGCGCAGTTCCGACGTGCTGGAGCGGATGGTGGACGCCGTACGGCCCAGGTCCGTTCCGGCAGGCGGTATGGCCTGGATGGGGTGGGAGCAGCCGGCGTACGGAGTGCAGGTCTTCGAGCACGACATCTACACCGTGCTGCTCGCCACCGACCCCACCGAACTGCCCGCCGCGCTCCACCGGGTGCCCGCACACAAGCGGCCGGCCCTCAACCCGGAGCTGATGCGGTTCTACGCGGAGCGTTATCCCGGGTACGCGATGGCCGTGTGCTGCTTCGACAACACCGAGGCGGCGCAGGCCAAGCCGCTGCTCATGTGGTACTCGCCGCGCGACCCGGACGTGCTGACCGCGCCCGCGCTGGACGCGCACACCGGGCGGCCGCCCGGCATGGTGGGGAAGGTCCCCGTCGACCACTGGGTGCTGTACGGCAGCGATGAGGCGCCGCCTGGGTGGGGTGAGCCGGTGGACTACACCGCCGGTATGCGCCGTTCGCTGCGCTCGTTTCTGCCCGGCGAGGTGCGCGGCGAACGTTTTTCCGGGTTGCTGCCGAATGGGGACTTTGCTCTTCGTCATGCGGAGTTGTTGGATGGCGGCCCGGTGAGCAGGGTGGCCGGGCCCGTGGGGTGATGAGGGGGTGCCCCTGCCCGTTGTCCGCAGGCTGCGGGTGCGTTGTGGCTGGTCGCGCAGTTCCCCGCGCCCCTTACGGGGCGCAGCCCTCACCCCGCGCCGTACACCGGCTCTGGATCGGGCGACTCCGCAATCAAATCGCGGACCGGACCGTCCAGTTCCCCCGGATCCCATTGGGCGCCCTTGTCAGCGCAAGCGGCGCGGTGCCAGCCGGCCATGACGGTGATCCGGCCGCCCTCCGCCTCGAAGACGCGGCCGGTGATGCCCTCGGAGACGTCGGAGCCGAGGTAGACGACGAGCGGGGAGACATTCCCGGGGGCCATCGCGTCGAACCCGCCGCCGACGGGCGCCGCCATCTCCGCCGCGAAGGTCCGCTCCGTCATCCGGGTGCGGGCCGCCGGTGCGACCGCGTTGACCTGGACGCCGTAGCGGCCGAACTCGGCGGCGGCGACGAGGGTGAGCGCGGCGATACCGGCCTTCGCCGCCGCGTAGTTGCCCTGTCCCACGGCGCCCAACAGCCCGGCGCCCGACGAGGTGTTGACGATCCGGGCCCGCGTCGTACGGCCCGCCTTGGACTCGGTGCGCCAGTGCGCCGCCGCGTGCCTCATCGGCAGGAAGTGCCCCTTGAGGTGCACCCGTACAACCGCGTCCCAGTCGTCCTCGTCGAGGTTCACCAGCATCCGGTCGCGCAGGAACCCGGCGTTGTTGACGAGGGTGTCCAGGCGGCCGAACCGGTCCAGTGCCGTACGGACCAGCCGCGCGGCTCCCTCGCTGTCGGCCACGTCGTCCGTGCTGACGGCCGCCTCGCCGCCGCTCGCGCGGATCTCGGCGGCAACCTGCTCGGCGGGGGTCGCGGCGGCTTCCGCGCTGTCCGCGCCGTCGAGGGCGACGCCCAGATCGTTGACGACGACCCGGGCGCCCGCGCGGGCGAACGCGAGCGCGTGCGCACGGCCCAGCCCACGGCCGGCGCCGGTGACGATGACGACGCGGCCCTCGGCGGGGCGGTCGTGGGTGGGGGTGGCTCGCTGCTGGGGCATGACGACCTCCGGGCTCAGGCTCTGTTGACGTTCGCGGCGTCCAGAAAAGCCGGGCGCTCCCCGCCGCCGTGCACCGCGAGGGAGGCGCCGGTGATGTAGCGCGCGGCGTCGGAGGCCAGGAACACGCAGGCGGCGCCCACCTCCTCGGGCTCCGCCAGCCGTCCCAGCGGCACCGTGGCGCTGACGGCCGCGACGCCTGCCTCGTCGCCGTAGTGCAGCTCGGTCAGCTCGGTGCGGGCCATCCCCAGGACGACGGTGTTGACCCGCACCCCGTCGGCGGCCCACTCCATCGCCATCGACCGCGCCAGATTCTCCAGCCCCGCCTTGGCCGCGCCGTACGCCGCCGTCCCCGGCGAGGGACGGCCGCCGCTGACGCTGCCCACCATCACGACGGTGCCGCCCCGCTGGCCGCGCATGATCGGGTACGCCGCGCGGGAGAGGTGCAGCGGCGCGAGGAGGTTGAGCTC
Organism: Streptomyces sp. CA-250714; assembly: GCF_050936705.1. Classification (NCBI taxonomy): domain Bacteria; kingdom Bacillati; phylum Actinomycetota; class Actinomycetes; order Kitasatosporales; family Streptomycetaceae; genus Streptomyces; species Streptomyces sp. CA-250714. The sequence continues at coordinate 2,724,602 of NZ_JBNJMI010000001.1, forward strand.
GACGATACGGGCGTGCTGGCGGGGAGCGCCCTCGGACAGTGGGCGGTACGGGGTGCCGCCCGCGTTGTTGACCAGCACGTCGAGGGAGCCGTGGTCGCGGGCGACGCGGTGGCACAACTCCGCCGCCGCGTCCGGGTCCCGTACGTCGAGCGGGAGGTAGCGGGCCCGGCGGCCCTCGGCCGTGAGGGGGTGCGCGGGTGGGTTGCGGGCGCAGACGACGACCTCCGCACCGTCGCGGAGGAACGCGCGGGCGATACCCGCACCCACGCCGCGGGTTCCGCCGGTGACGACAGCAACGCTCATGGCTCGGCTCTTTCTTCGGGACGACCGCGCTGCTAGCTTGCACCAAACAAACGTTAGGTGGAAAGGGAAAGGTAGCTGATCCCGCGATGTCTGTCTCCACCTCCACCCCACGCGACGGCGTCGCAGTGGTGACCGTCGACCATCCGCCCGTCAACGCCCTCCCGGTGCGGGCCTGGTACGAACTGGCGGAAGCCCTCACGGCCGCGGGCCGCGACCGGGCACACCGCGCCGTCGTACTGACCGGCGCCGGCCGGGGCTTCAACGCGGGAGTCGACATCAAGGAGATGCAGCGCACCGCGGGCCACAGCGCCCTCATCGGCGCCAACCGCGGCTGCGCGGCGGCGTTCGCGGCGGTGTACGAGTGCGAGGTGCCCGTCGTCGCAGCCGTGCACGGCCACTGCCTGGGCGGCGGTATCGGCCTGGTCGGCAACGCCGACGCGCTGGTGGCGACCGAGGACGCCACCTTCGGGCTCCCCGAACTCGACCGCGGTGCCCTGGGCGCGGCCACCCATCTGTCCCGCCTGCTGCCACCGCACCTGGTGCGCCCGCTCTACTACACGGGCCGCACCGTGACCGCACGCGAACTGCATCACCACGGGGCCGTATGGGCGCTGGCCGACAGCCGGCACACCCTGTTGGAGACGGCGCTGGAGCTGGCGGGCCGGATCGCCGCCAAGGACGGGTATCTGCTCCGGCTGGCCAAGGAGGCGCTCAACGGGATCGACCCGGTCGATGTGCGCCGCAGCTACCGCTACGAGCAGGGCTTCACCTTCGAGGCCAACCTCGCGGGCGTCTCCGACCGGCACCGGGACGCCTTCGTCGACGCACCGCACCGGCAAGGGAGCTGAGCTGAGTGACCGACCTCGACAAGCGGCTCTCCCTCGCCGGGTTCGCCGGGCGGATCGAGTCCGGCATGACCGTCGGCATCGGCGGCTGGGGCGCGCGGCGCAAACCGATGGCGCTCGTACGGGCGCTGCTGCGTACCGACGTCACAGATCTGACCGTCATCTCCTGCGGCGGACCCGACGTCGGGCTGCTCGCCGCGGCCGGGCGGATCCGCAGACTGATCGCGCCGTTCGTGACGCTGGACTCGGTGCCGCTGGAGCCGCACTTCCGCGCCGCCCGCGAGACGGCGGCCCTGGAGTTCGAGGAGTGGGACGAGTCGATGTTCCTGTGGGGGCTGACGGCAGCCGCGCACCGGCTGCCGTTCCTGCCCGTACGCGGCGGCCTCGGCTCCGACATCCCCCGCCACAACCCCCGGCTGCGCACGGTGGTCTCCCCGTACGAGGACGGCGAGGAACTGCTGGCGGCACCGGCGCTGACGATGGATGTGGCGCTGGTGCACATGAACCGCGCCGACGTACGCGGCAACGGGCAACTACTGGGCCCCGACCCCTACTTCGACGACCTGTTCACCGAAGCGGCCGAGCGCGCCTATCTGTCGTGCGAACAGCTCGTCGACCGCTTCACCGGGCCGCCGCAGTCGCTACTGGTGCAGCGGCAGAACATCACCGGGGTACTGCACACCCCGCGCGGCGCACACTTCACCAGCTGCGCCCCCGACTACGGGCGCGACGAGGTGTTCCAGCGCACCTACGTGCAGGCCGCCCAAGCCCCGGACACCTGGCGGGCGTTCGAGGCACGCTTCCTGTCCGGCGACGAACACTCCTACCAGCAGGCGGTGAGCGCGCACTCCACGCGGGAGGAGGCACCGGCATGACGGCACCAACTGCGGCCGCGCGCGCTGAGGTCTGCGTCGTCGCCTGCGCCGAGGCGTGGCGCGGCGACGGCGAGGTGCTGGCCGCGACGGCGGGCACCGTCCCCACGCTGGGGGCCCGGCTGGCCCGGCTGACGTTCAGCCCGCGGCTGCTGCTGACCGATGGGGAGGCGATGCTGCTGAGCACACCGGAGGACCCGGCGCGGATCGAGGGCTGGCTGCCGTACCGCAAACACCTCTCCCTCGCCGCGCGCGGCAAGCGGCACATGATGATGGGCGCGAGCCAACTCGACCGGTACGGCAACCAGAACATCTCCTGCATCGGCGACTGGGCCCGCCCGAAGCGGCAGCTGCTCGGCGCACGCGGGGCGCCCTCCAACACCGTCAACCACCCCGTCTCCTACTGGGTGCCCCGGCACTCGCCGCGGGTCTTCGTCCCCCGCGTGGACATGGTCAGCGGTGTGGGCTACGACCGGGCGGCCGAGGCGGGCCCGGTCGCAGCGCGGTTCCACGGGCTGCGGCGGGTCGTCACCGATCTGGCGGTACTCGACTTCGCGACGCCAGACCACCGGATGCGGCTGGCGAGCGTCCACCCCGGCGTCACCGTGGCGCAGGTGCGCGAGCGGACGGGGTTCGAACTCGCCGTCCCCGACGAGGTGCCCGTCACCCGCGAACCGACCGCCGACGAACTGCGGCTGCTCCGCGACGTGCTGGACCCGCACGGCACCCGCGACCGCGAGGTGCGCGTATGACCCCCCGCGCACAGCCCGCCCCGCAACGGCAACCAGGCCCCGACCCGCGCCCGGCGCCGGCCGGCTCCCCACTGAGCACCGCCCTCACCTCGCTCGTCGGCGTACGTCACCCCGTCGTACAGACCGGCATGGGCTGGGTCGCAGGACCGCGCCTGGTCTCCGCCACGGCCGAGGCGGGCGCACTGGGCATTCTGGCGTCGGCCACCATGACGCTGCCGCAACTGCGCGACGCCGTACGGGAGGTGAAGTCCCGCACCGAAGCCCCGTTCGGCGTCAACCTGCGCGCCGACGCGGGCGACGCGGCCGACCGGGTGCGGCTCCTCATCGACGAGGAAGTCCGCGTCGCCTCCTTCGCGCTGGCCCCCTCCCGGGAGCTGATCGGGCGGCTCAAGGACGCGGGAGTCGTCGTCATCCCGTCCGTCGGCGCCGTACGGCACGCGCGGAAGGTCGCCGAGTGGGGCGCGGACGCGGTGCTGGTGCAGGGCAGCGAGGGCGGCGGACACACCGGACAGGTCGCCACCTCGGTGCTGCTGCCGCAGGTGGTGGACGCCCTGCGGGGCGCCTGTGTCCCCGTCATCGGCGCGGGCGGCTTCCACGACGGGCGCGGGCTGGCCGCCGCGCTCTGCTACGGCGCGGCGGGCGCCGCCATGGGCACCCGGTTCCTGCTGACCCGCGAGTCGACGGTGCCCGACGCGGTGAAGGCCCGCTATCTGGCGGCCCGGGTCACCGACATCACCGTCACCACAAAGGTCGACGGGCTGCCGCACCGGATGCTGCGCAGCGAGATGGTGGCGGCCCTGGAGTCCTCCGGCAGGGCCGCGACGCTGCTGCGCGCGCTGCGGCAGGCCGCCGCCTTCAAGAAGCACTCGGGCCTGTCATGGGCGGAGATGCTTCGCGACGGGCGGGCCCTGCGGCACGGCAAGCAGCTGTCCCTCGGCCGGCTGCTGCTCGCCGCCAACACCCCCATGCTGCTCAAGGCCGCCATGGTGGAGGGCCGTACGGACGCCGGGGTGATGGCCGCGGGCCAGGTTGCGGGGGTGATCGACGATCTGCCGAGTGTCGCCGAAGTGGTGGAGGGAACGGTCCACCAGGCGGCGGCGCTGCTGAGGGAGCTGGCGGCGCAGGTCAGCGACCCGCCCGCGGCTGCGTGACCGCGAGCTGGTCCCGGGCCTCCATCAGCGCGAAGCCCAGCAGATTGAGCCCGCGCCAGCGGTCCGGTGCGGCGGCCCGCTCGTCGTCGGCCGCCAGCCCGATACCCCATACGCGGTCCAGCGGGCTGGCCTCCACCAGCACCCGCCCGGCCGTGCCCAGCAGAAAGTCCCGCAGCCCGGCGTCCTGCCCGAACTTGGCGGTACTGGCCCGTACGACGATGCCGTAGCGCTCCCGTGCCCAGGTCTGCTCGTCGAAGCCGCGCACCTGACGGCCGAGCGCCTTCGCCGCGCCCGGATGGGGCGCCGCCAGCACCCGCTGCTCCGTCTCCGCGTCACCGAACAGCCGCGCCTTGGCGGCCATCATGTAGTGCTCGGCGGAGGCGTACTCCACCCCGTCCACCGTGAACCGGGCGGGCCACCACTGGCTGAGACAGCCGGGACCGATACCGCCGCCCCTGGGCGGGCGGTGGCCCCAGAAGAACAGGTACTTCACCCGGTGGCCCCCGAGCACCATCTCGCACAGCTCGTCCCGGTCCCGCGCGGCGGTTCCGTCCGCAGCCGTCCCGCTCATCGCTCCCCTCCCATCGGCGCTCCCTCTCCCCGCACCCTTGCAGCAGGTCACCCGCACGGACCAGCGGTTTTCGCGGGTCACCCCTGCGGGTGGCAGTCAGGGCCCGTACGGCGCAGCCCGACGGCGCGTCTCCCGGAATCCGATGCCAAGACTGGCAGCAGCGCGTTCGTCGTACGAGCGCACCCGACCCACCGGGCGGCCCCGCCCGCGCCTGACGCCTCGCAGCCAGGAGTGCCCATGGCCAGCAGGAAGAACCTCGTCGTCGACCGGACAGCCCTCGCCCACAAGGCGCGGTACGCGCTGACCCACCCGCAGCGCGTCCCCGGCTACCTCCGGCGGGCGGGCCGGGACCGGTGGCTGGCCTTCAAGTACCGCGACCACGTCAGCTACTACCGCGCGGTGATGGCCTCCGACACCCGGCGCAGCCCGGACGCCGCGGTCGGCAGTCCGACCCGCGAGGAGTGGCTGCGGCTGGGCCGGCTCCAGTTCGACTACCTGCTGGGGCACGGCCTGGCGCCGTCCGCGCGGATGCTCGACATCGGCTGCGGCAACCTCCGCGCGGGCTGGCGCTTCATCGACTACCTGGAGCCGGGCAACTACTACGGCATCGACATCTCCCCCGATGTGCTGATCGCCGCGAAACGCACCCTCACCGAGCAGGGCCTCCAGGCGAAGCTGCCGCATCTGACGCTCACCCAGGATCTGAAGCTGGACTTCCTGCCCGAGGCGCACTTCGACGTCGTACACGCGCACAGCGTCTTCTCGCACTCGCCGCTGCATGTCATCGAGGAGTGTCTGGCCCATGTGGGCCGGGTGCTGGCACCCGGCGGCTTCTTCGACTTCACGTTCGACCGCACGGTCGGCACCGAACACCAGGTACTGCGCGAGGACTTCTACTACCGCACCGAGACGCTGACGGGCCTGGCGGAGCGGCACGGCCTCAGCGCCTGCTTCATGAACGACTGGGAGCTGCTGGGCCACGGCCAGTCCAAGATCCGCGTCACCGCGGAACCCCTCCCGGCCGCGCCGTCTGTTCCAGTATGACTGCTCGGAGGGGGTCTCGTCACCGTCCTCCAGTACGACATCGGGCGCTCGAATCGCTCCTAGAGTCGCTGCCATGACCGCACGCGAACAGCACTTCGAACTCAGCCACGAACTGGTCACCATGAAGACCGCGGACCAGCAGGCCGCGCCGCAGGCCAACAGCGACGACCCCGCCCAGCAGCTCGCCTGGCGACGGCTGACCGCCCAGCACGGCGACCGGCTGCGCGCCCTGCTGGAGCAGCACGGGCACTGGCCGACCGCCGAGGAGGTCGGCGAGGAAGCGGCCCTGGGCGCCTGGCTGGTGGCCCAGCACGCGGACCGGCAACTGGACGTGCAGCGGCTCGCCCTCCGACTGCTGGAGCAGGCCGTCGAGGACGGGACGGCGGGGCCCGAGGGCCCCTCCCGGCTCGCCTTCCTCCGCGACCGGCTGCACGTCAACGCGGGCCTGCCGCAGCGCTACGGCACCCAGATCCAGGGCATCACCGCCGACGGAGCACCGGTGCTGTGGCCGGTCGAGGACGCGGAGAAGATGGATGCCTACCGCGCGGAGGCAGGCATCCCGCCGTTCGCCGAGTACACGGCGCAGCACGCGCCGAAGAGGTAGCCCCTCCCGGCCGCGCGGCGCCGGGGCTCAGACGGTCAGCACGACCTTGCCGAACAGGTCGCCGCCCGCCATCTTCGCGAAGCCCTCGCGGGCCCGGTCCAGCGGAAGGACGGAGTCGATGACGGGCCGTACGCCCTTGGCCGCGCAGAAGTTCAGCAGCCCGGCCAGCTCCTCCTTGGTGCCCATCGTGGAGCCGACCACCTTCAGCTCCAGGAAGAAGATCCGGTTCAGCTCCGCGGCGGGCGGGTTCGGGCCGCTGGTGGCGCCGGAGATGACGAGAGTGCCGCCGGGGCGCAGCGACTTGACCGAGTGCGCCCAGGTGGCGGCGCCCACCGTCTCCAGCACGGCGTCCACCCTGTGCGGCAGCCGGGCGCCCGCCTCCACGGCGGCCTCGGCCCCCAGCTCCAGCGCCCGCTTCCGCTTTGTCTCGTCCCGGCTGGTGGCGAACACCCGCAGTCCGGCGGCGGCTCCGAGCACGATGGCGGCGGTGGCCACACCGCCGCCCGCGCCCTGCACCAGCACGGAGTCGCCGGGCCGGACCCCGGCGTTGGTGAACAGCATCCGGTACGCGGTCAGCCACGCCGTCGGCAGGCAGGCCGCCTCCTCGAAGGACAGCTCCTTCGGCTTGGGCAGTACGTTCCACTGCGGTACGGCCACCCGCTCGGCGAACGTGCCCTGGTACCGCTCGGTGAGGATCGACCGGGGCTCGCGCGGCCCCACGCCGTGCCCGGTCTGCCCGATGACGGAGTGCAGCACGACCTCGTTGCCGTCGTCGTCGATCCCGGCAGCGTCGCAGCCGAGGATCATCGGCAGCGACTCCTCACCGAGCCCCACACCGCGCAGCGACCACAGGTCGTGATGGTTGAGCGACGCCGCCTTCACCGCCACGGTCATCCACCCGGGCGGCACCTTGGGCTCCGGCCTCTCACCCAGCTCCAGCCCGTTGAGCGGCTCTTCCTTGTCGATACGAGCGGCGTAAGCAGCAAACATGCCCCGACGCTACGCCGCTGCGTCCCCCGACCGACAGTCCGTCCGAGGTGGGAGCGACCCATCTCACGCCGTCGGCGCACCCTCGGGGCCGCTCCGCGCCGGTCCGGTGTCAGCCCTCCAGCGGCAGGGCTTCGGCCAGGGTCCGCCACTCCTCGCGGGGGAGGTCGGTGCCGATGCCCGGGGTGACCACCTGAACGGCCACATGGTCGGCGCCGGCGGTGAAGAACTCGTCCACGCGGGCGCGGATGGCCTCGGCGTCGCCGATGGCGACGACCGCGTCCACGAGGCGTTCGCTGCCGCCGTCGGCGAAGTCGGACTCGGTGAAGCCGAGGCGCAGCAGGCTGTTCCGGTAGTTGGCCAGGCCCAGATAGAAGGAGAGGTAGTCCCGCGCCGTGGCATAGGCCGCGGAGCGGTCGGCGCCGGGGCGCAGGAGGATCACCTTCAGTTCCGGGGCGAGCAGCGGGTCGGCGCCGAGGATGTCGCGGGCCTCGGCGGTGTGCGCGGCCGTGACGAGATAGGGCAGGGCGCCCAGCGAACGTTCGGCCGCCAGCTGGAGCATCTTCGGGCCGAGCGCCGCCAGCGCGCGCCCCTCGGCGGGCACCGGGCGGGGCGCGTTGTCGAGCATGTCGAGGTAGGAGCGCATGGCCGAGTAGGGCCGGTTGGCCAGCGGGTGGTCGAGCGTGTGCCCGGTCTGCGCCTCCGCGTGGCTGACGCCGAGGCCGAGCAGGAAGCGGCCGCCGTACTCGTCCGTCAACTGCGCGTGGCGCGCGGCGACCTCGGGGGCCGCGTGCTGCCAGATGCTGAGGATGCTGGTGCCGACCGTCGCCCGCGAGGTGGCGGCCAGCAAGTGGTACGCCATATCGGGCGAGGGGCTGCCGCCGATCCAGAGGGCCCGGTATCCCAGCTCCTCCAGTTCGGCGGCCGCCTCCTCGACCTGGGGCCGTCGTGCCGTGTCGTCCGTACGCAGCGCGCCGGCCCAGATGCCGACCCTGCCGAGTTGTGCGTTGTATGCCATGGCCGACACAGCATCACATCGCAGCCCGCTATTCCAGGAACGAACAGCCGGCGGCGCAGAACGAGCGCTGCGGCCCTCCCGCCGCCTACAGCACCTTGGAAAGGAACGACTTGGTGCGCTCGTGCCGCGGGTTGCCCAGCACGTCCTTGGGGTTGCCGGACTCGACGACGACACCGCCGTCCATGAACACCAGCGAGTCGCCGACCTCCCGGGCGAAGCCCATCTCATGGGTGACGACGACCATCGTCATACCGTCCCGGGCCAGCGCCTTCATCACGTCGAGCACCTCGCCCACCAGCTCGGGGTCGAGCGCGGAGGTCGGCTCGTCGAAGAGCATCAGCTTGGGGTCCATGGCCAGCGCCCGTGCGATGGCCACCCGCTGCTGCTGGCCGCCGGAGAGCTGCGCGGGGTAGCTGTCGACCTTGTCGGCCAGCCCCACCCGGTCCAGCAGCTCGGTGGCCCGCTTGCGCGCCTCGCCCCGCGGGGTCCCCTTGACCTGGACGGGCGCCTCCATCACGTTCTCCACCGCCGTCATGTGCGGGAAGAGGTTGAAGCGCTGGAAGACCATGCCTATGTCGCGCCGCTGGGCCGCGACCTCGCGGTCCCGCAGCTCGTAGAGCTTGCCGCCCTTCTCGCGGTAGCCGACCAGGGTGCCGTCGACGTACAGCCGCCCGGCGTTGATCTTCTCCAGGTGGTTGATGCACCGCAGGAAGGTGGACTTGCCGGAACCCGAAGGACCGACGATGCAGAAGACCTCGCCGGTCTTCACCTCCAGGTCGATGCCCTTGAGGACCTCGACGTGCCCGAACGACTTGCAGACGCGTTCGGCCTTGACCATCGTGCTCATGCGCCGACCCCTCCGGCTCCCTGTGCCCCCGAGCCGGTGCCGCGGCTCATGGTGAAGACGTTCTTGCGTATGCGCTGCCACGGAGTGTCGGGCAGCTGGCGGAGGGAGCCACGCGCGTAGCGCCGCTCCAGGTAGTACTGGCCCACGCTGAAGACGCTGGTGACGACGAGGTACCAGATGGTGGCCACCAGCAGCATCTCCACGACGGCGCTGGAGTTGTTGCCGATGTTCTGCCCCTTGCGCAGCAGTTCCTCGTACATCACGACGGAACACAGCGAGGAGGTCTTCAGCAGGTTGATGAACTCATTGCCGGTGGGCGGCACGATCACCCGCATCGCCTGGGGCAGCACGATGCGCCGCATGTTCTGCGCCTGTGTCATACCGAGCGCCTGCGACGCCTCGGTCTGGCCCTCGTCCACCGACTGGATACCGGCCCGGCAGATCTCCGCCATGTACGCGGCCTCGTTGAGGCCGAGGCCGAGAAGCGCCGCCATGAACGGGGTCATGACGTCGGTCATCTCGTCCTTGTAGATGGGCATGATGTTGAAGACCGGGAAGATCAGGGCGAGGTTGAACCACAGCAGCAGCTGCACATAGACAGGCGTGCCGCGGAAGAACCAGATGTAGCCCCAGGCGACGGACGAGGTCACCGGGTTCTTCGACATCCGCATGACCGCCAGGACGATGCCCAGCACCAGGCCTATGAGCATCGACAGCACGCTGACGACCAGCGTGTTCCTGACGCCTTCGAGGATCTGGTCGTTGAAGAAGAAGTCCCCCACCGCCTGCCAGCGCAGCCCCTCGGCGGTGGCGAACGCGCGGACGAGCAGCGCCAGCAGCCCGAGGACCACGACGGCGGAAACGTACCGCCCGTAGTGCCGTACGGGTATGGCCTTGATGGCCTCCGGGGCTTCCTTCGACGGGGGTGCCCCGTCGGCGGGGATCTTGTCGGTGATGGGTGGTGTCACGGGGGCTTGCCTCTCAGCGTCCTCGGCGTCCTGCGGGGTGCTTCTCGTGGGGGGCGGGTGCTTCTCGTGGGGCCTTCGCGAGTGGCTCAGGTACCGGCGTTGATCGTCACCTTCTTCACGGCGCCGTCCTGGACGCCCCACTTCTCCAGCGCCTTCTTGTACGAGCCGTCCTTGATGATCGCCTTCATGGCGGCCTCGAGGGCGTCGCGGAGCTTCCGGTTGTCCTTGCTGACGGCCATGCCGTAGGGGGCCGACTGCATCTGTTCGCCGACGACCTCGAAGTCGGCGCCGGACTTGGCGGCGTTGGCGGCGACGGGGAAGTCGGAGATGTCGGCGACGACACCGCCGGCCTTCAGCCGCACCCGGGCCTCGTCGTCGGTGTTGTACGGCTCGATGTCGATCTTCTTCTTGCCCTCCTTGACGCACTTCTTCGTCTGCGTCTTGAGGATCTCGTGCGAGGTGGTGCCGCGCTGGGTGGCCACCTTCCTGCCGCACATCTGGTCGACCGAGTCGATCTTCTCCGGGTTGCCCTTCTTGACCAGGATCGAGGAGCCGGCGGAGAGGTAGTCGACGAAGTCGACGCCCTTGCCCGCCTTCTTGCCCTTGTCGTCCAGGCCCTCCTGGCGGTCCTTGGTGTCCGTCATCGAGGACATGATCATGTGGAAGCGGCCGGTCTGCATCGAGGTGATCAGACCGTCGAAGGTGCCGTTGGTGAACTGGAAACGGACACCGAGCTTCTTGCCCATCGCGTTGGCGAGGTCCGGGTCGAGGCCGACGATCTCGGCCCCCTCCTTGTACTCCATGGGCTTGTACGCGGCATCGGTGCCGACCTTGATCACGCCAGCGCTGCGGATCTTCTCCGGCAGCATGGCGTTCAGCTTGCCGCTCCCACCGCCGGAGCCGCCGGAGGCGCCGTCGGTCTGGTCACCGCAGCCGGCCAGCAGCAGGGAGCCACCGACCGCCAGGGCGACCGGCACGGTCGCGGCGCGGCGCGCGGCCACACATGCGGCCCGACCGGCGGTCATGAGCCTGTTTACGGTCATGGGCGGGTCCTCCTGAGATGAGGGGGAAGCCGTGGGGTCGAGCGCACACCTTCGGATGTCGCGACCGTGTCCGACGGATGAACGGATGAACGATGGGGGGCATCTTGCCATCCGGACAAGCGGCAGCAGGGCGCCTCCGAGGTCAAAATCGGATAACGGATATGCGACTCCGATTACAGGGCGCGGCGAAAGGCCGTAAAGGGGGCGAGCGCCGGGAGTGCTGTCCCTCACACCGCCGGACTGTCTCACTCTGCGGACTTCGAGTCGGAGTCGAGGCGCTTTGCCCCGCATTACTCCACCTTCGATACCGGTGCGGCCGGAAGTAGGTCGTCCCCGGCGGCAGGTGTCGGGTAGAAAGGTCGATTACACCCCTCACCCGGGGACCAGGGCGCGTGTGCGGCGCGCCCGGCGTCCGTGCCTCCCTCCGGGCCGCGGCCATCCGCCGGCCCGGGAAGCGGACGCGGTGCCCGCCCGTTCCTCACCGCAGGGAGCGGTCACCCTCACACAGATTCGACAAAGGGGTTCAACACAGTGGCAGCGGAGATCGTCAATCAGAAGGACGGGCTGGAGCCGGACGTGATCGATCCGGCGTTCGCCCTGCACCGGGGCGGCAAAATGGCCGTTCAGGCGACCGTGCCGGTGCGGGACGCCGACGACCTGTCCCTCGCCTACACACCCGGCGTCGCGAAGGTTTGCAGCGCCATCGCCGAACAGCCCGAGCTCGTCGACGACTACACGTGGAAGTCCCAGGTCGTCGCGGTGGTGACCGACGGCAGCGCGGTGCTCGGACTGGGCGACATCGGCCCCGGGGCCTCGCTCCCGGTCATGGAGGGCAAGGCCATCCTCTTCAAGCAGTTCGGCGGCGTCGACGCGGTGCCGCTCGCGCTGGACACCAAGGACACCGACGAGATCGTGGCGACGGTGACCCGGCTCGCCCCCTCGTTCGGCGGGGTCAACCTCGAGGACATCTCGGCACCCCGGTGCTTCGAGATCGAGGCCCGCCTCAAGGAGACGCTGGACATTCCGGTCTTCCACGACGACCAGCACGGAACGGCCATCGTCACGCTGGCCGCGCTGCGCAACGCGGCGAAGCTGAAGGACCGCGCGCTGGGCTCGCTGCGCGCCGTCATCTCCGGCGCGGGTGCCGCCGGTGTCGCCATCGCGAAGATCCTCGTGGAGGCGGGCATCGGGGACGTGGCGGTCTGCGACCGCAAGGGCGTCGTCTCCCGGGACCGCGGCGACCTCACCGAGGTCAAGAAGGAGCTGGCCGGCTTCACCAACAAGGCGAACGTCACCGGCTCCCTGGAGACCGCGCTGGAGGGCGCCGATGTGTTCATCGGCGTCAGCGGCGGCACGGTGCCGGAGGAGGCCGTCGCCACGATGGCCGAGGGCGCGTTCATCTTCGCCATGGCCAACCCGAACCCGGAGATCCACCCCGACGTCGCCCGCAAGTACGCGTCCGTGGTCGCCACCGGGCGCAGCGACTACCCGAACCAGATCAACAACGTGCTGGCCTTCCCCGGTGTCTTCGCCGGTGCGCTCCAGGTCCGTGCCACCGACATCACGGAGGGCATGAAGCTGGCCGCCGCGGAGGCGCTGGCCGCTGTGGTGGCCGACGAGCTCAGCCCCGAGAAGGTGATCCCCTCCCCCTTCGACGAGCGCGTCGCCCCCGCCGTCACCTCGGCGGTCGCCGCCGCCGCCCGCGCGGAGGGCGTTGCACGCCGCTAGACCGGACGTCGGGCCTCCCCCTCTCCGGCGGCCGGTGAGGGGGTGCCCCTGTCGCGAGGGCCCCTCTCACCGGAGGGCCCCTCTCACCGCAGGCCGAGCACCAGCGCGTCCGTCGGCGAAGCCCACACAACGCGGCTTTCGGCGAAGCCGGCCCCCCGGAGGGTGGCCGCGTGCCACTCCGCGTTCTGGAACTCCTCGTCGTTGTGGTCGGCGTGCTCCGCCTCCGCGGGGTTGCCGAAGAGGGCGAACCGTTCCTTGGCGACGTCCGCCAGCGCGGGGTCCTCGGCCAGCGCGCGCCACCACCCACGCCAGTCCTGCGCGCCCTCGCCGGCCAGCTGCTTGCGCCGGGCCTCGTCGAACACATGCACCGCGGCGTTGATCCGCGGCGTCGACTCGTCCGGCATATGGTCGGCGTTCATGAAGACCCCGCCCTCCCGCACCAGCCCCGCGAGCTGCCCGTAGAGCGCACGCAGCGGCTCGGTACGCATCCAGTGCAGTGCAGTGGCGGTGAGTACGGCGTCGAAGGGGCCCTCCGGCAGTGCGCTCGGCCAGTCCGGGTCGCTCAGGTCGGCCGTCACGAACCGGGCCCGCTCGTCCTCCGCGAAGGTGCCGCGCGCGATGGCCAGCAGCGCGGGGTCACGGTCGACGCCGACGGTCCTCGCGTTCGGCATCCGCTTCAGGGCGCGGTCGGTGATACTGCCCGTACCGCAGGCGAGGTCGAGCACCCGGGGTTCGGGTCCCACCAGGGCCTCGGTCATGTCGAGCATGACCCGGAACCGCTCCTCGCGGTCGGGCAGATACCACTCCTGCTGCCGGTCCCAACTCTCCTGCCAGCGCTGCCAGTCGGCCTTGTGCTGTGCGTGGGTCGCCATACCCGTCCTCCGCCGTAATACGCTCGTAGTGCCTTCAACTATTACTGACGATAGAACGCCCGCCGTAAGGATCACAAGTGGAACTCAACTATTACTCCGATCTGGCAGTGCGACTGGTGAACAGCGAGCAACCCGAGCGCGGGGAGGACACCCTCACCTCCGTCGAGTCGGTCCGCGAACTCTTCGGCGCGCACGGGACCATGGCGCGCCGGGCGACCGAGGCCGATGTCAACCGGCTGCGTGCCGTCCGCACGAGGCTGCGCGCCGTCTTCACCGCGGCCTCCGAGGGTGACGAGGTCCGCGCCGTCGATCTGCTCAACGCGCTGCTGATGGAGTTCCCGACCAGTCCGCAGATCTCCGGACACGGCGATCTGGACGACGAGGGGCGCCCCAGATGGCACATGCATCTGGCCGAGCAGCCGGCCAACGCCACCGCCGCCTACGCGGCGACAGCCTGCATGGGGCTCGCCTTCCACCTCACCGATCTGGGCGTGGACCGGCTGGGCATCTGTCAGGCGTCGCCCTGCCGCAACGCCTATCTGGACACCTCGACCAACCGCTCGCGCCGCTACTGCTCGGACCGCTGCGCGACCCGCGCCAACGTGGCCGCCTACCGGGCCCGCAAGCGCCTGGAGAGCAGCCCGGCCGGACCCGAGGACGCGCCGGACCCGTCGGCCGGCGGGCGCGGCCGCCCCGGCCCGACCAGCGGGCGCACCGCGGAGACCGACCAGCGCAGCAGCGGGCCCGGCGAGCGCTGAAGCCCGCGCGGCGGGCGCAGCCGCAGCCACGCGCGGGCCACGAGGAGCTCGTCGGGCACCGCGCCGAACTCCCGACTGTCGTTCTTCACCCGTGGGTTGTCGCCGCGCACCCACCAGCCGGCGGGGCGCCGTTCGATGGCGCGTTTGACGATGAGCAGATCGTGCTGGAAGGGATGGCGCAGCACGACGATGTCGCCGGGCCGCACGGGGGCGCCGTAGGTGACGGCCAGTTGGTCCCCGGGCAGCAGCGTCGGCTCCATCGACGGGTTGTAGACCTCGGCCAGCCCGATCCGCTTCAGCGGTCCACCGTGCCCGTCCCGTTCCCGGCCCTGAGCACCGTGGGTCAGACCGCCCTGTGGCGTACGCTCCGACATCTTTTCCGCCTCCGGTCCCAAGGCCGCCTCCGGCCCGATTACTCCAGCAGATCCAGCCCGTCACTGGACTTTTGTCCTAAGCCCGTGGGGGCACACGCGAAAAGACTTCCCACACGGAGTAATCTCGCACGTGAGAAGACGATCACGAGGAAGGACGGCTTTTATGCTCTCCCGACTGTTCGCCCCCAAGGTGCAGGTCAGCGCCCATTGTGACCTGCCGTGCGGCGTCTACGACCCGGCGCAGGCCCGGATCGAGGCCGAGTCCGTGAAGGCCATTCAGGAGAAGTACCAGGCCAACGACGACCCGCACTTCCGCGCCCGGGCGACCACCATCAAGGAAGAGCGCGCGGAACTCGCCAAGCACCATGTCTCGGTGCTGTGGAGCGACTACTTCAAGCCGCCGCACTTCGAGAAGTACCCGGAGCTGCACCAGCTGGTGAACGACACCCTCAAGGCGCTCAGCACGGCCAAGGGTTCCACCGACCCGGCCACCGGGCAGAAGGCGCTGGACTACATCGCCCAGATCGACAAGATCTTCTGGGAGACCAAGAAGGGCTGAACCACCCTCAAGCCTCATGGTCAGCGGCTTTTCCACCGCGAGATCACCGGTCGCGCCCGGTCCGTACACCGCCGACAGCCTCGGCCACCACGGACCGGGCGCGGTCGTCTCCGCCGTCCGCGCTCGGCTACGATCCGGGCGATCCGGGCGACGGCACCGGCCGGTTCACCAGCTGACCGGCAGCCCGACCGGTCCCCTGATGAGCACCTGCTGCTGCCAGGAGACCTCTTCCCGGGGAACGGCCAGCCGCAGCCCCGGCAGCCGGTTCAGCAGCGTGGACAGCAGCACCTCGGCCTCCATCCGGGCCAGCAGCGGCGCCACACAGTGGTGCGGCCCGTGCCCGAAGGCCAGATGCGGCGGGCCCTGACGGTCGACGTCGATAGTGTCCGGGTCGGAGAAGCGCCCGGGGTCCCGGCACGCCGCCACATACGACACCTGAACCACCTCGCCGCGCCGGATCAGCGCGCCCCCGACCTCCACATCCTCGGTGGCGATCCTCGGCTGCCCCACACCGTTCTTGTGCGGGATCCAGCGCAGCAACTCCTCGACCGCCTGCGGCAGCAGCTCCGGTGCGGACAGCAGCCGCTCGCGCAGCTCGTCGCGGGTCAGCAGCAGATAGACCATGTTGGAGACGTTGTTGCGCACCGCGTGCCAGCCGTTGAGCCCGATCAGCGTGGCCAGTGCGAGCAGTTCCTCCTCGTCCAGCCGGCCGGCGTCGACCGCCTCCACCATCCGCGTCATCAGATCGTCGGCCGGCCGGCGGCGGCGCCGTGCCGCAAGCCGGCGGAAGTAGGCGCGGGCCGCGGTCTTGATCTGCTGCGCTCGCTCCAGGCCTGCGTCGTCCGCGGCCCGGGTGAACAGTGCGTCGGCCCAGTCGCGCAGCCGCGGCCGGTCCTCGGGTGGAGCGCCGAGCACCTCCCCCACCACTTCGAGCGGAAAGGGCGAGGTGACGTACCGCACCAGGTCGGCCGGCGGCCCGGCCGCCAGCATGTCGTCCACCAGGCCGTCCACCACGGACTCCACCCAGGGCCGTACTCGTTCGACCCCGGCCCGGCTGAAGGCCGGGGCCACCACGGCGCGCACCCGCGCGTGATCGGGCGGGTCGACGAAGCTCACCGCGCGGTCCAGCGGGATCAGATGTCTGGTCATCCTGGGCGTGGGACGGCCCACGATGTCCCGGCTGAACCGGGGATCGGAGGTGACGAACCGGACGTCGTCGTACCGCGTCACCAGCCAGCAGTCCCCCTCCCCGTACAGCAGCCGGATCCGGGCCGGCGGCATCTGCAGGGCGGTCCGCAGGAACGGATCGAACCTCAGCTCCGGCGGGTCGTCGGGGACCTCGTACAGCGGACACTCGGACATGTCACCGCTCCTCGGCCGGGGCCGGGCCGTGCCGCAGCGGGGTGAGCTGTTCGATGTCGTAGCGGGCGCGCAGCTCCGCGACGGCTGTCTCGTCCGGGGGGCCGCCGGCGGCCAGCAGGTCCAACAGCTCGTCGAAGTACCGCTCGTGGTCCGGCGGGGGTGCCGACTGGAACAACATCCGGGCGGGGCTGCCTGTCGGGTTGGCGAACGCGTGCGGACAGCCCGGCGGTACCAGTACGACGGTGCCGACCGTGGCGCGGACGACGCGGTCGCCCGCCGCCGACTGCCAGCCCCGCCAGCTGTCGCGGGTGCGGACGCGCGGCTCGAAGGCGAAGATGTCGAGCTCGCCCTCCAGCACATAGAACAGCTCCTCGGTGCGGGCGTGGACGTGCGCACCGACGTCGAAGCCGGGCGGCACCACCACCTCGAAGCTGGACGCGGCGCGTGAGTGCTCCCCCGTCACCTTGTAGGTCACCTGCTGCGCCGCGGTCCGTACGGTGCGGCCCTGGCCCGGGGGTACGACCAGGCCGCGGGCCGGGCCCGGGCGGGGAGCCTGCCCGGCGGGCTGTTGATGTCCGGTATCGGTCATGAGCGACTGAGGACTCCTTCCGGTCGGCTGCCGACGGCGCTCCGCCACCGGCCCAGCGTCATCTCCGCGGTGATTCCGGGCCCGAAACCGGCCAGCAGCCCCGCCGCCCCGTCGCCGGGCCCGCCCTCCTCGAACAACCTGCGCAGCGCGTCCAGGACGACGACGCTGGCCGTGTTGCCGTACTCCGTCAGCGTGGCCCGGCTGAACCGGAAGGCGTGCTGGGGCACTTGGAGGTACTCCCCCAGATCGACCAGGATGCGGGGGCCACCGGCATGCACGATGTAGAAGTCCAGCCGGGTCACGTCCCAGCCGTGCAGCGCCGCCAGCTCACCCAGCGCCGGCGCGAGCGGCCCCATGGTGGACGGCACCCGCTTGTCCAGCACGAAATGGAAGCCCGTGGACCGCACGTCGTAGGAGATCCACGCCTCGGTGTCCGGGATCAGATACGAGCCGTTGCGCTCCAGCCGGATCCCCGTGCCGCCCGAGCCCCGCACCACGGCAGCGGCCACGCCGTCCCCGAACAGGCCGTTGGACAGCAGCGATCCGACCCCGACGTCCGTCGGCTGGTAGCACAGCGAGCAGAACTCGCACGCGACAATGAGGACGTTCGCGTCGGGGTGTGCCGTGCAGAAGTCGTGCGCCCGGTTGATCGCCGCCCCGCCGCCCGCGCATCCCAGCTGCGCGATGGGCAGTTGGCGGGTCGTGGAACGGAACCCCTGCGTATTGATCAGCCAGGCGGTGAGCGAGGGCATCATGAAGCCCGTGCAGGACACATAGACGATGAGGTCGATGTCCTCGGCGTCCAGCTCGGCGGCCTCCAGCGCCCGGGAGATCACTTGCGGTACCCGGGCCTTCGCCTCGGTCTCGTACACCGTGTTCCGCGCCTCGAACCCCGGGTGACTCAGCGTCAGTTCCAGGGGCTGTACGAGATGTCTCGTCAGGACGCCGGTGTTCTCGATCAGCCGCAGCACGAGCGGGAGTTGAGGATGGTCCGGGTGCCGGGAACGCGCCAGTGCGAGAGTGTCCGCCATCGTGATCACATGTGGCGGTACCTGCACAGCAGGCCTGCACAATGTCGCCATACAGAAATCAACGACAGCCCGACATCGCCGGATACTCCCCTTATAGAGGGCAACTGCCCCAATCTGTAACAACAATCCCCAACAGCCGCTCAGCGGGCAACTGTCCTTCGAACAGGACAAGCACTGCGCGCCCCGAAGCCCGGGCTCCTGGGCCCTCTTGCCCAGCCGCGCCGGCGACAGGATGCTCAACTTCCGGCAGTTGCCCGGCGCGACGGGCGCCCGGGTGGCGCAGGCTCAGGCACATGGTCGGGGGATCGGGGGAACAGTGACACAAGGGGCTCAGCAGGGCGATGTGATCTCAGCTCGCTACCGGCTGCTGCGTACGCTCGGCTCCGGCGGCATGGGCCGGGTCTGGGAGGCACACGACGGGCGGCTGGACACCCGGGTGGCGCTCAAGGAGCTGTGGCTGCCGCCCGCGATGGCGCCCGAGGAGCGTGCCGAGCGGCTGAAGCGGGCCGAGCTGGAGGCGCTCAACGCCGCCAGACTGCGCGACCATCCCAACATCGTCACCGTGCACGACGTCCTCGTCGAGGACGGCTGCCCCTGGATCGTGATGCAGCTCGTCTCCGGCGGCACGCTCCAGGACCGGCTCACCGATGGGCCGGTGTCCGTCTCCGCCGCCAGGAGACTCGCCAAGGCCCTGCTCGGCGCGCTCGATGCCGCGCACCGGCACAACATCGTGCACCGCGACGTCAAACCGGCCAACGTCATGGTGACCGAGGAACGGCAGATCCTGCTCACCGACTTCGGCATCGCCGCCTCGGAGGCCGGCACCGGGCTGACGGCGACCGGGGTGGTCGTCGGCTCGGCCCCCTATCTGGCACCGGAGCGGGCCAAGGGTGAGAAGTACGGCCCCGCCAGCGATCTCTTCTCGCTCGGGGTGACGCTGTTCGAGGCGCTGGAGGGCGCCTCGCCGTTCCACCGGGAGTCCAGCGCCGCCTCCCTGCACGCGGTGGCGTACGAGGAAGCCCCCCGGATGCGGCGGGCCGGACCACTCGAACCGCTGGTCACGGCGCTGCTGGCCAAGGCTCCCGCGGACCGCCCCTCGGTTGCCGAGGCGGCGGCCATGCTCAAGGGCAAGGACTGGCCGAACAAGCCGTCGGAAGGTACGACGGGCGGCGGCCGCCAAGGCACGGCCGAGTTGCCGACGAAGACCACGGCCGAGAAGACCACGGCCAAGCAGACCCCGACGAAGAAGGCCACGACCAAGAAGCTCCCGCCGCAGAAGAAGCCGGCCGCGCCTGCCGCCCAGAAGGTGAAACTGGAGATCGCCAACGAGGCCGGGGCGCAACTGCGGGTCCGGGCCGACGAGGTGACCGTGGGCTGGGCCGCAGCCAGAACGACCGCCACCTTCAAGGTCAAGGCCGCGGCCCGCGCCATCGAGGTGACGAGCTCCGGCCTCAACCGCGGACTGTGGCAACTGAAAGCCAAGCCCGGCGAGACCGTACGGCTCGCTGCCCGTAAGCGAGGCAAGGACCTGCTGCTGAGCAGCGCCGGGACATCGGCACCGGCCTCCAGGGCACCGTCGTCGGCGGGGTCGTCATCGGCTGGGGCGTCATCCGCGGGGTCGTCGTCCGCCCGGCCGTCGTCCGCCGGGTCGCCGGCCGGCTCGGGAGCGAAGCCGTCCGGAGGGACGAGCAATTCCACCGACAACTCCGGAACGGGCTGTGTCCTCCTCGTGCTGGCCGCCATCGGGCTGGCGCTGCTGCTGTACGGGCAGCACCAGGGGTTCTCCCGCTGGGTCAGCCACGAGCTGCACGACGACGCCTCGACCTCCAAGGTCGGCGACTGCCTCTTCTACGACACCCACCAGGATGCGGACAAGCAGGCCGGTCCCGTCGGCGAGTGGGTGCGGGTGCCCTGCTGGTCCGCGGCCGCCGAGTACGAGGTGAGCAGCCTGTACGCCCCGCTCTCCGCCACCGGCACCCGGACCTGCACCGCCGGCGGCACCCCGGTCGTGCTCACCGGCCGCACCCTGTGCGCGACCCGGAAGTGACCGGTCCCCGCCAGGGGTAGTGCCCGTACGGCTCAACTCCGGGTGCGAAGCGCGCTCACCCGTACACAGACTGTGTGCATGCCTGAGCAACGTGAACGGCACACGCGGACCGCGACGAAGTCCGCCGCCTCGAAACGGTCCGCCTCGAAAGCCGGAGGTCCGGAGGACGCGGCGCGACGCGCCTGCCGCGGGCTGCGCCGGCTGATCGGCCACCGGGCCGAAGGGGTGTCGGCGGTACGCCGGACCGAGGAGGGCTGGCGCGTGCACGTCGATGTGCTGGAGGTCCCGCGCATCCCGGACACCACGAGCCTCCTGGCCACCTACGAGGTGGAGCTCGACGGCAAGGGAGAGCTCAGCCAGTACCGCAGGATCCGGCGTTACCGGCGTGGCGCGAGCGACGACTGACGGCGCCGTACCACCCGAAGGTGCCGTCACAGCCCGAGAGGAAGAGCCGCCCATGACGACGACCACCACCTACAACGAGGCCGCGGTGTGCGTGCCGCGCGCCGGCACCCTCTACGACGTCCTCGAACTGATCCTCGATCGCGGCATGGTGATCGACATCTTCGTACGGGTGTCCCTCGTCGGTATCGAGATCCTCAAGATCGACGCCCGGATCGTGGTTGCCAGCGTCGACACGTATCTGCGCTTCGCCGAGGTCTGCAACCGGCTCGACCTCAACCAGGACGCGGCCAGCAGGACGGTGCCCGAGCTCTTCTCCAACATGGCGAGCGGCGTGACCACGACGGGCGCGAAGAGGGCCGTCAAGTCGGCCGGCGGGAAGGTCGGCGGCAAGGTCAAGGAAGCCATCGGGGTGGCGGGCGAGGACGAGGACGAGGAGGACGAGACCGACGAGGACAGGCAGGAGGAGGCCGAGCACGCCGAGAAGCCCCGCAAGCGCCGTACCGCCGAGGGCTCCGCCGCCTCCCGCGGCTCGGGCGGCGGCCGGACGACGCGCGGCACCGCCCGTCGCAGCCAGGAGGACTGAGGCATGGCCAGCCCCCGGGTGTACGTCTACGGCATCGTCCACGCCGCGCGCAGCCTCCCGGCGGACGTCCGCGGTGTGGGCCGGCCCGCGGCGGCGGTCCGGCTGCTGCCGGTGGGCGAGCTGGCGGCGGTGGTCAGCGACGTACCGGACGACCTCCGCGCACGCCGCCGCGATCTGATGGCACATCAGGATCTGCTGACGCGCCTGGGGGCCGAGGCGCCGGTGCTCCCGATGCGGTTCGGCATGGTGGCCGACGACGCGGCGACGGTGGAACAGGCCGTCGAAGCCGCCGCCGCGACACACCTGGCAGCCCTCGAACGCCTGCGCGACCGCACGGAGATGAACCTCAAGG
Organism: Streptomyces sp. CA-250714; assembly: GCF_050936705.1. Taxonomy (NCBI): domain Bacteria; kingdom Bacillati; phylum Actinomycetota; class Actinomycetes; order Kitasatosporales; family Streptomycetaceae; genus Streptomyces; species Streptomyces sp. CA-250714. The sequence goes on from NZ_JBNJMI010000001.1 coordinate 2,746,267, forward strand.
CCACCCCGGCACAGTCCGGGATCGAGGCCCTGGTCCGGGCCGACGCGGGTGTCCGACGGCTGCTGGCGGATGTGCGGCGCAGGCCCTCCTACGAGGGGAACGTGCGGCTCGGCCAGGCGGTCGCCGAAGGGCTGGCACGCCGTGCGACTCAGGCCGTCGAGCAGGCGCTGCCCGGCCTGACCGCGCTGGCGGACGGGTTCGTCCGCGGACCTGACGTGCCCGGGTGCGTACTGAACGGATCGTTCCTGGTGCCGAAGGCGACGGAGGAGCGCTTCCGTGCGGAAGTGGAGCGCTTCGCCGCCACGCACGCGGAGTGCGTGGAGCTGAGTCTGACGGGCCCGCTGCCCTGCTACAGCTTCGTGCCCCAGGACGGTGCCGGTGCGGCGCCGTCCGGTCGGCCGCACGCCGAGCACGCCGTGGCGGGGGGCTGACATGGGGCTCTTCAGCGGAGTGCTGCTGCTGCCGCTGGCGCCGGTGCGGGGCGTCGAATGGGTGGCCGACCGGCTGCTGGAGGCCGCGGAGCGGGAACTGTGCGACCCGGCCACGCTCCGGGCGCGCCTCGCCGAGCTGAACCGCGCGTACGAGGCGGGAGAGATCTCCGAGGAGGAGTTCGAGCGGGAGGAGGACCGCCTGCTCGACCAGTTGGAACAGGGTGCGTCCCGCGTCGCTCCCACCCTGGTGACCCGCACCCGGGTACGGACCCTGGCCGACGAGCAGACCGAGGGCTCGGGGGCGGACTCCCCCGACACCGCAACAGACCGGGATGAATCGAGCTCAAGGGGCCAGTCATGACTGACAGTTGCAAGACAGCCGTCCTCGCCGCTGTCGCGGGCGGCTACCTCCTCGGCCGCACCAGGAAGGCCAAGCTGGCCCTGACCGTCGGTTCGGTGGTGGTGGGGCGCCGGCTCGGCCTGGATCCACAGGAGCTGCTCAGAGCAGGCGTACGGAAGATTGCCGAGACGCCGCAGTTCGAAGAGCTGACCGACCAGGTCAAGCACCAACTGATGGCCGCCGCACGTACCGCCGTCAGCTCGGCGGCCAACCGCCGTCTGGAGTCCCTGGCCGACTCGCTCCGCGACCGTACCGACCGGCTGGGAGGTGAGGGCGGCGACGGCGGCGAAGGCGGACAGCGCGAATCGTCGGACGGCGGGGAGGACGAGCGCGGAGAGGGCGAGGGCGGAAAGGGCGAGGGCGGACAAGGCAAGGGCGGGGAGAGCGAGAGCGGACAGCGCCCGGAAGGCAAGGAAGGCGAACAGCCCGAGCGCGGAGCAGACGAGCAGGCCGGGAAGGGCGCCAAGGACGAGGGCGAGCGGGGCGGCCCGTCCGGTGACCGGGCCGCCGGAAAGCCCTCGTCGGACCGCCCCAGGCGAGCCCCGTCGTCCGACCGGCCCAGGAAGAAGTCGTCGTCCGGCGGGGCGGGCGGGAGGCCGTCCGCCGACGGCACCCGCAAGAAGCCCGCCGACCGGTCCGCCGCAGGAGGTAGGCGCCATGGCTGAGCAGCACAAGAACACGGACGGCGGCGACTCGCCGCTGAACCGGGTGCGCGAGGAACTCCTGGAGTATCTGGGCGCGGTCGGCCGGCAGGCCGTCGGCAAGGCCACCGACAAGCTGACGCACCTCGCCGACCCGAGCAAGCTGGTGCCCGGCGCCGGGGACGGCGACGGCGGTGAAGTCGCCGGGATCGCGGCCCGCGCGGCCCAGGGTGAGAGCCCGGTCAAGGCGGCCGCCAAGGAGAAGGCGAAGGGCGCCAAGGACAAGATCGTCGACAAGGCCAAGGAAGCGGTCGGCGCGGGCGGCAGCAGCAAGCCCGGCGACCTCAAGGCCATCAACATCATCGAGCACATCGACATCGGCCGTCCGCTGCGCCCGGTCTACAACCAGTTCACGCAGTACTGGGACTTCGGCAGCTTCATGAACGGCGTCAGCAGCGCGCAGCGGGACGAGGACGACGAGACCAAGTCAACCTGGAAGGTCCGCGTCTGGCCCTCGACCCGCAGCTATGACGCCACCGTGCTGGAGCAGATCCCGGACAAGCGGATCGTCTGGACGTCCGAGGGCTCGAAGGGCACCACCAAGGGCGCCGTCAGCTTCCACCGTCTCGATGAGAACCTCACCCGCATCACGGCGGTGGTCGAGTACTACCCCTCCGGCTTCTTCGAGAAGACCGGCAACATCTGGCGCGCCCAGGGGCGGCGGCTCCGCCTCGACCTCAAGCACTTCCAGCGCTACGTCACCCTCAAGGCTGAGGAGGTGGAGGGCTGGCGCGGCGAGATCCGGGACGGGGAGGTCGTCCGCAGCCATGAGGACGTGGTCCGCCAGGAGGAGGAAGACGAGCGGGAGGACCGGGAGGGCCGGGAGCCCGACGAGGACGAGCGTGCCGAAGGCGAGGAGAACGAGGGCGAGGAGAACGAGGGCGAGGAGAACGAGGGCGAGGAGAACGAGGAGAACGAGGAGGACGAGGACTTCGACGACGAGGAGGAGGAAGAGGAGGACCGCGACGACGAGGACGAGGACGACGCGGACGAAGACGCCGAGGACACCGAGGACGAGGAAGAGGCCGAGGATGACCAACGGTGAGGCAGGCCGACCGTGACCGAAAGCACCGCCGAACGCCCCATCACCCACGCCCCCTCCACCCCCTCCGGCCCCGCCAACCTCGCCGACATCCTGGAACGGGTGCTGGACAAGGGCATCGTGATCGCGGGGGACATCAAGATCGACCTGCTCGACATCGAGCTGCTCACCATCCGGCTGCGCCTGTTCGTCTCCTCCGTGGAGACGGCGAAGAAAGCCGGCATCAACTGGTGGGAGACCGACCCAGCCCTCTCCACCCGCGCCCACCGGGACGCCGTCGACGAGGAGAACCAGCGGCTGCGGGAACGCGTCGCCGAGCTGGAGGCGGGCACCGGCGAGGGCCGCACCGGGCGACGGGACGCGGGCTGGGACGAGCGCCGAAGCCACAGCTGGCACCACGTGAAGGAGGCAGACGGCAGATGACACGGACGGTGGAGGAACCCGGACCGCTCACGCCTCCGGGCGGGGATGCCACAGCGGCCACCGCCACCTATGTCTTCGCCGTCTGTCGCGGCGGCGACCCGGCCGCGACGGACGGACTGCCGGGCCAGGCCCCGGGAGCCCCGGTACGTCTGCTGCGGTTCGGTTCGCTGGAGGCTGTGGTCCAGGACGTCCCCGCGGCGGAGTTCGGCGAGGAGGCGCTGCGGGAGCGGCTGACCGACCGGACGGAGCTGGAGCGCTGCGCCCGCGCCCACCACGCGGTGATCGCCGCCGTGGCCCGCACCGCTCCGACGGTGCCGCTGCCGCTGGCGACCCTGTATCTGGGCGACGAGCGGGCCCGGGTGGCGCTGCGCGCTGACGAGCGCCGCTTCCGTGCGGTGCTGGAGCGCATCGCGGGCCGGGTCGAGTGGGGCGTCAAGGTGTACGCGCACCGCGAGACCACCGCCCGGCCGATCCGTTCCGCGACGCCGGTCCCGGCACGGAAACCGGCACCGGCACCAACACCGGCGGGAGCCGGTGCTTCCGGCGCGGGGGGCGTCGGCTCCGGCGCGCGCTCCGGACGCGCGTACCTGGAGCGAGTGCGCGGCGCACGCCAGGAGCGCGAGCGGCGGCAGCAAGCCGGGCTGGACGCGGCTCAGGCGGTGGACCGGGCGCTGCGCGGCGTCGCGGTGGCGAGCCGTCGGCTCCGTACGCACGACACCCAGCTCACCGGCGAGCGCGGCGTCCAACTGCTGAACGCCGCCTATCTGGTGGCCGAAGGATGTGAACGCGAAGTGGCCGAAGCCGTGGACGAAGTACGGCGCGCCCCCGCGTGCCGGGGCGTCGAGGTCGAGGTCACCGGACCGTGGGTGCCGTACTCGTTCGTGGACGGGGGTGACACCGATGCCCGTGGGTGAACACGTCGGCGAGGTCGTGCCCTGGGAGGGGCCGGAGAGCGGGGCACCGATCGGGGTGCCGCTGGTCGACCTGCTGGACCGGGTGCTGGCCACGGGTGTCGTGGTCAGCGGCGATCTGGTGCTGGCGATCGCGGAGGTACCGCTGGTGCGGCTCTCCCTGAACGCACTGCTGTCCTCGGTCAACGAACGGGTGGCCGCGCCCTGGGGGGACGGGGGCCCGCTGTGACGGAATCCGGCGGAGAGCGCGAACCGGGCGGAGGCCGCGAACCGGTCCGCCGCGCGAACGGCCGCCTGGAGCTGGACCCCGACCGGGTGGGCCGGGACCTGGTCTGCCTCGTCCTCACCGTCGTGGAGTTGCTGCGCCAGCTCATGGAACGCCAGGCACTGCACCGCTGCGACCAGGGAGATGTGACCGACGAGCAGATCGAGCGGATCGGTACGACCCTGATGCTGCTGGACGAACGCATGGACGAACTGTGCGCCCAGCACGGGCTCACCCGGGACGAGCTGAACCTCGACCTCGGCCCGCTGGGGACGCTGCTGGAGCGCTGAGATGGTCAACTCCCGCTGTTTTGGCGGAAGTCGCGCGGAACCCGGTCCGGAAAGAGGATGATGGGTGCGCCCAGCGGCTCGGCCGCCGGGCGCACCTCGGGGGCTTGGACGGCGATCCCCCGCCGGTGTGGGGCCCGCCGCCGCGCCTATCGGCGGCGGACCCGAGCGGCCCGGGGCGGCCCCGCAACCCCCTCACGCCCCGGGCCGTGTCATGCGGCCGGCCCGGTCACCGGCTCCGGCGGGACGGCGGCGGACCGGTGCGGCGCTCGAAGGGCGGAGCCACCAGCCGCGCCTCGACCACATCCCGGGCCACATGGTGCAGCGGACGCTGCCGGGAGCGGGCGTAGGCGCGCAGCGTGCGGAAGGCGTCGTCGACGGAGCCGCGCCCGCGCTCCGCGAGTACCCCCTTGGCCTGCTCGATCACCACCCTGCTGCCGAGCGCCTGTTGGAGCTCGGCGGCGCGGCGCAGCGCGGTCCGATGGGCCACCCCCAGCGCGCACGCCCGGGCGAGCACGGTCAGCGCTTCGGCGGCGGCCGGGTCGAGCGGAGCCTCGTCCAGCAGATGGACGACGAGCACACCGACGCCGGGCACACCGCCCGGCCCCTGGCCGCCCGGCAGCGGAACGGTGTGCACGGCACGTACGCCCGCCTCCAGTGCCGTCGGCGCGTACCGGGGCCAGCGGGCGGCCGCGCCGTCCAGCGGCAGGGCGGGGAGGGCGAGGCCGGTGCGGAGCGTGTCCGTGGCGGGGCCCTCGTGCTGCTCGTGCTCCACCCGCAGCAGCTGCGCCGCGCGTGCGCCGCTGTGGCCGAACGACTCAGGGCCGACCCCCGACGGGGCGCCGAGAACCGCCGCGGCCTCGCAGTGCCGTCCCTCGCGGGCGAGGCGGCGGCAGGCATGGGCCGCCAGCGCGGCCGGCTTCGGACGGGTGCCGTCCGCTTCCCCGGCGCCCGCGAGCTCCAACAGCGCCTCGGCCAGCTCCCGTTCGCGCTCGCCCGCGTCAACCGGCCCGCGTGCGGCCACCGCACGGGAGCTGGGCACAGACATGTTCACTCCGGGTCTCCGGTCCTGTTCTGCTCGGCCACTACGGCGAATCCGTCAAGTCCGGCCCTCCCGTACGGTTCGGGACGAGAGGGGCACGCAGCGCGGCGAGGGGCCAGAACAGCGCGCGTCCGAGCCACCGCGCAAGCGGCGTACTGCCCCCTTGTCGTTTTCCGGTCAACCGCAGCGCGAAGAGGGCTGCGTCCGGCCGTGACGCGGGCCTAGCATCGGAATCCGGCGGCCCGCGGACCGAGCGAGGAGGTACGGGGCCATGGACGATCCTGTGCGCCGTATCCGGATGCGGACGTCCGACCCGCAGGAGGCCGAGGACTTCCTGCGGCGGACCTACGCCGAACACACCCCACAACTCTTCGGCGACCACGAGCGGTTCAGGTTCGACGCCGCGCTCACCCAGGCGGGCGCGATCGGCGTGGAGCGCTTCGCACACTCCATGCGGGTGCGCGCCGAGGCCGAACCGTCCCACTGCGTCTACGTGGTGCAGGTGCTCGGCGGCACGCTGGAGATCGCCTCAGGACGCAACGAACTGCGCTCGGGACCCGGCGATCTGCACCTGTGCGACCCGTACGCGCCGACGCTGGTGAACTGGGACAACGTACGGCTGGGCGTGGTCCGCATCGGACTGCGCGAGGTGGAACGGGTCGCGGCGGACCTGACGGGAACAGAGGAGGCGGCGACGGCGCGGCTCTCCTTCGCGCGCCCCGTCTCACCTGAGCGGGCACGCTACTGGCAGGCCGTCGTCCGGCACGTCAGCCACGATGTGCTGGGCAACCCGCAGGCCGCGGGCAGCCCGCTGATCCTGGACGAGGCGGCGCGGCTGCTGGCCACCGCCGCACTGGCGACCTTCCCCCACGACTTCGCCGAGCGGTCCCGGCTGCCGTCGCCCGGCTGGCTGGCGCCCGCGGCACTGCGCAGGGCCATGGCCTACATCGACGCCAACGCGGCACGTCCGCTGACCCTGCACGAGATCGCGCAGGCCGCCCGCACCAGTCCACGCGCCCTCCAGCACGCCTTCGCGCGGCACTGCGAGACCACACCGACCGGGTATCTGCGCCAGGTCCGGCTGGAGGGGGCGCACCGCGATCTCCAGGCCGCCGACCCGTCGTCGGACGTCACCGTCGCCGCGGTGGCCGCCCGCTGGGGCTTCGCCAAGGCGGGGCGTTTCGCGGGCCAGTACCGCGAGCGGTACGGAGTGGCGCCCAGCCGAACGCTCCGCACCTGACGCGATCCCGCCGCCTGCCCGCAACGCGCGCGGCCCGCACCCGGCGGGACCGGCTCAGCCCGCCGCGTCCTCCGCCCGGCGCAGCCGCCACAGCCTTGTCGTCTCCGCCGCTCTCGCCGCGTGCAGGGGGACTTCCGGATCGCTGGCCCGGCCGTGCCGCGGGCTCGCGTCGAGATGCCCGGCGACCCGCAGACCTGCGCCCTCGATCCACTCCAGCAACTGCTCGCGGGGCCGCAGCCCCAGGTGCTCGGCGAGGTCGGAGAGGATCAGCCAGCCCTCGCCGCCGGGTGCCAGCCGTCCGGCCAGTCCGGCGAGGAAGCCGCACAGCATGCGGCTGTCCGGGTCGTAGACCGCCTGCTCCAGTGCGGAGGTCGGCTTGGCGGGCAGCCACGGCGGGTTGCACACGGCGAGGTCCGCCTGCCCGGCGGCCTCGGGCGGGAACAGGTCGGACCGTATGACCTCCACCGTCCCGGCCACGCCTAGCCGCGTCACGTTTTCCCGCGCGCACGCCAGCGCCCGCTCCCCCACATCGGTGGCGAGCACCCGCCCCACCCCGCGCCTGGCCAGCACCGCGGCGAGGACTCCCGTACCCGTACCGATGTCGAACGCGACGATTCCGCCCGCCTCCTGGCGGGGCAGCGGTGCCCGCGCCACCAGGTCGACGTATTCGCCGCGCACCGGTGAGAAGACCCCGTGGTACGGGTGGATCCGCTCGCCGCCCAGCGCGTCGACGGCCACCCCCTTGCGCTGCCACTCATAGGCGCCGAGCACGCCCTGCAACTCGCGCAGCGAGACCAGCGCCAACTCGCCGACGGCGCCTTCGGCGGGGCCGTACGCCGCCACGCAGGCCGGTCCCACTTCGGGCGCGCGGCGCAGCGGTACGGCGTACGAGCCGCCGGGCGCGGTCTCCAGAGGGATCAGCAGCATGCCGAGGACCCTGGCGCGGCGGGTGCGTGCCTGCCGGTAGAGGTGGAAGCTCTCGCGGGGTGTCGCACCCTGCTTGGGCGGCTTGCGGTCCACCCGGCGGCCGAGCGCCGCCAGCAGCTGCCGGGCGCCGTGGTAGTCGCCGCGCCACAGCAGCGCGGTGCCTTCGCAGACGAGCTTGTAGGCGATGTCGGCGGCCATCCGGTCGTCGGCGACGGCGATCCGCCGCGGCGGCCGCGCCCCGCTCTCGGACCGCCACACGGCGGTACGCTCCTGGCCGCCCTCTTCCCAGCTGACGGTCCCGGCCTCGTCCTTCGGCTGTGCACTCACCGGACAACGGTAACCGCGCCCACCGACACCCCGGTCCGCACGCGGTCCGCGCTGCCGGGCGCCGGCGCGCGGGGTGCGTACGGCGCCCGTGCCTGCCGTCATGAACGACACGCCAAGTGCCCTCGGTCGATCGTGTGAAATGGTTCGGCCGGCCGCTTCCGCACCGCCGTGAACTGCGGGGAACCAGCTGATCACGGCATACGTTGAGCCGAGTACCGGAGCCGACCGGGCCGGTACAGCCACACACGACGGAGGTAGGACCATGGCAGGCTTTCTCGACCGCGCCAAGGAGCAGGCTCAGCGGGGCCTCGCCCAGGGCAAGGAGAAGATGGAAGAGGTCCAGGCCCAGCGCACGGGCAACGACCTGCTGCGCCGCCTCGGCGCCGCCTACTACGCGGAGCAGAACGGCACCGGCTCCGCCCAGGAGGTCCAGCGCGCCCTAGCGGCCGTCCAGGAGCACGTGGCCCAGAACGGTGACGCCTTCCTCAAGAGCTGAGAAACCCGCCCCCGCCGCTGCGCAACTTCCCGCCGCAACGGCGGGAAGCCCCCACCGGCAGGGTCCGGCGGAAAAGGCAAGCGACCGCAACCACAACGTCCGGTCTACCCGAAGCGGACGCGGTGCAGCATCAGCAGCGCCGCGGCCATGTTCGCCGCGGGAACCTCGCCCGCGGCGATGAGGTCGGGCACCTCCTTGAGCGGGACCCATTCCCGCTTCTCGGACTCGAAGTCGTCCTCGGGCGGCCCCACGTACTCGGCGCTCGGCGACCAGTAGATGTGGTGCCGTGCGTCGGTCAGCCCGTTGGACGGCTCGACCGTCATCAGATGGCGGAGCGGTCCGGGGCGCCAGCCCGTCTCCTCCACCATCTCCCGGGCGGCGGCCTCCACGAGGTTCTCGCCCTCCTCGACGACGCCCGCCGCCAGTTCCCACCCCCAGCTGTCCGTGATGAAACGATGCCGCCACAGCAGCAGCACCTCGTTGCGCTCGTTGACCGCGGTCGCCATGGCCACGGGCCGCAGCCGGATCAGATAGTGATCCAGATGCCGCCCGTCCGGCAGTTCCACGTCCGCCAGATTCACCCGAAGCCACTGGTTCTCGTACACAGTGTGTTCACCCAGGTTCTTCCATCGCACGTATGTGCCCCCTTCCCGACGGAGGTTGGGCACATCCCAGCATGTCGTGCGCTCCCACTGACAGAGGCACTCCGCGCGCCCCGGCTCAGAACGGCACGCTCAGCGAGTCCTCGATGAGCTTCGCCGCCTCGACCGCTGAAGTCCCGGGGTGCTGCTCCAGCCGCTTTCTGACCCTGCGCATGCGCCCGCGCAGCCGCTGTGACTCGATGCCCTGCGCGGTGTCGACCATCTCGGCGGCGGTGACCGCGGCGCGCTCCGGTTCCCCGGCGTGCAACGCCACGTCGGTGAGGGTGGCCAGCCGGTTGACGCGGCCGCGGACGTGCGCGGGCGCACGTGCCGCCTCCTGGGCGTACTTGGCAGCCGCGGACAGCTCTCCCAGGAGGATCAGCGCCTCGGCCAATCGCACCTCGACCAGGCCGGGCTGGACGTAGCTGGTCTCCTCGGGCTCGTCCTCGGGACGGATGCGCTCGGAGTACGCCTCGGCCCTGCGCATGCAGTCGTGCGCGTTGCGCCGGTCGCCCAGCCGTGCGTACGCGCCGGCCTGCATCGCGTACACATCCGTGGCGAGCGCGGGGCTGATGTGCGGCCCGGTGGTGCGCAGCACGGCCTGCGCGCAGGCGAGCGCATGGCGGCAGTCGCCCAGGAACAGCGCCTGGTTGACGAGGAGGGCCACCACATAGCCGCCGAAGAGCAGATCGCCGGACGCCTTGCCGAGGCGCAGTGCCTGGTGGAAGTAGCGCTGTGCCAGCCCTTGTGCGTCGGCGTCGTAGGCGCAGATACCGCTGATGGCCGCCAACGAGCCCGCCGCGCGGCACAGTTCGCGGCCTGTGGTGTCGTTGTAGCTGCCGCGCAGCAGGGGGGCGACCTCGCCGTTGAGGAAGCCGACGACGCGGGCGCGGGTGGCGACCCCGCCGGCGTTGCGGTACAGGTGCTCGTAGTGGCCCCGCGCGGCGTGCAGCACGCTCACGTCGGCGCCGGTCACCTCGGGGCCGCCCGCGTGCGAGACATCGCGGTCCTCGGGCGGGTTCTCCCATTCCCATACAGGGGCGACGGCCGCCGCGCCGGTCAGCAGGGAGGGGCCCGGCCAGTCGCTGTGCACCTGATCGGAGCGCCACAGCGAGGCGGCGCGCTCCACGAACCGGCCGAGACCCGCCTCTTCGGAGCCGAGCGGGGGTCCTGAGGGCCGTCCTGCCGTGGTGACATCCATCCCGATGTCACTGAGGGTGAGGGCCCTGCCGAGCTGGCGGCCGAGGACCTCGCAGATCAACTCGGGGACCCTGCCGCGCGGGCGCTGCCCCTTCAGCCAGCGCGCGACGGCCGTGTGGTCGTAACGCAGGGTTATCCCCGCTTGGTTGCCTAATCGATTGAGTCTTGCCGCGAGACCAGCCCGGGACATTCCTGACTGGTCAAGGAGCGCGTCCAGTTGACTGTTGGGCTCCATGCCGCCCTCCGTCGGGTCCAACGTGTTGTTTCGCAGAGTAACGGACCTGCGTTCACACGGGGTGTGAAAGCACCACGCAGTCGTGCGCCCGGCACATGCTCCCGAAGCCGCGAGCGATGCGCTTTCCTGAAACCGTCCGCGTGCATGACAGCACATTCAGCACACGGAGAGCTACGGAAAGACATCACTCGATTCCGGAAGTGAGGCAGAACCGTGAACGACCCCATCAAGTTCCACCTCGGGAACGCCCATGTGTCCCGCTGATCCCGTACGTGCCACGGCGTACCCGAACTCCCGGTCCCGCAGCCGCACCCCCAACCGCGCGCTGCGCGCCCTGCTGGAGGAGAGCGAGTGGACGCAGGCGGCGTTCGCACGCGCCCTGGGTCGTCTCGGCGCCGAGGTCGGTATCCACCTTCGGTACGACAGAACTTCAGTCGCCCACTGGCTGCGCGGCAGCCGTCCCGACCCCCGGGTCCAGCACCTCATGGCGGAGGCGCTCTCCCGGCGTCTCGGACGCCGGATCACGGTGACGGACCTGGGGATGCACGGCGCGCGGGGCGGACGCACCGGCGCGGCGGCCCGTCCGCGCGGCGGCTGGGGGTCCCCCCGAGCGGAGTCCCAGGGAGGCGACGACGACGCCTCCGATCCAGAGGAAGGGCCGCAACCCCGCGCGGAGGCCGAGCACTTCGCGCACCGGGAAGAAGCGCTTGCCCCCGCCGGCAGCACGGACATCCACGCCCCGGCCGGTCAAGAGTCGGGCACAGCGGCGCGTGCGCACCCCGTGGACGTACGGCTCTTCGGGCTCGGCAGACCGTCCCACCCCGCCGACCAGCTCACCGCCCTCACGGCCCCGGTGGTCCCGCCGCCGCGCGCCGACGCCCCTCCCCCGGCGCCGTACACGCTGCGGCTGCTGGCCGAGACGGTCCGCCGTCCCGGAGGCGGGCACCAGGACGGCGCGGCCGATGCGGACCGCACAGCACCCACCACCGCCCACCCCGCCGCGGAGCCGGGTGCCCCCACTCCGGCTCCGCTGCCCGGCGCGCGCAACAGCTGTACGGCGCGCGGCTCCCGCCCCGCCGACAGCCCGGGCCCGGGCGAGGTGGCCTCGGTCCACGAGCACGCCCGGTTCTTCGCCCTCCAGGCGGACCGGTACGGCGGCGGCCACATCCGTACCTCGCTGGCCGCCTACCTCTCCGGGCTCGTCCGTACCCTGCGCCGCGGCGAGGAGGGCGTGCACCACCGGGGGATGCAGGCGGGCGCCGCGCGGCTCAGCTATCTGCTGGCCCGGGTCTACGCCGACGAACAGCGGCACGGCCTCGCCCAGCGCGCCTTCCTCACCGCCGCCGAACTCGCCGAGGAGGCGGCGGACCCGGAGGGCGTGGCGCTGGCCCGCCGCGCGCTCAGCTCGCAGGCACACCAGCTGGGCCACCCCCGCGCGAGCCTGGCCCTCGCCGAGGCGGCCCTGGCGGCGGCCCCGGCGGACACCGACCCCTCGGCCCGCGCGTTCCTGTACGCGGGGCTGGCCGTCGCCGACGCGGCGTGCGGTGACCGGGACCGGGCGCTGGACGCGCTGGGCCGCGCCGAGCGCCAACTGGCCCGCGCGCCGGCCGACCTGACGACGGGCCCGGAGAGCCCGAACGGCGAGCCGGTCGGTACGTACCAGAGCGCGGCGCTGCTCTACCAGTCCAGCCAGGTCCGGGTCGCACTGGGCGACGGCGAGGGCGCCATCCGCGATCTGCGCGCCTCACTGCACTCACGCCCCACCGGCGAGCGCCGCACACGCGCCCTGTGCCAGGCCGAACTGGCCGAACTGCTGCTCTCCCGCGGGCGGCTGGAGGAGGCCTGCGCCGTCTGGAGCGGCTTCCTGGAGGTGTCGGCGCAGGTCCGCTCGGGCCGGGTACGGGCGGCTCGCGCGCGGATACCCGGGCTGCTGCGCCCGTACGCACGCGACCGCCAGGTGCGCGCGCTCCTCGTACAGGCGAACCCGCCCTCGGGTGCGGGGCAGGTCGGCTAGAAGGAGCCCGATAACGGGTAGGAAACCGGGGCACGTTCCGGCAACGGCATCGGCGACCGGACACCCAGCAGACGGGGGCGAGCATGGCCACACCCATCACCGCGACCGCTTTCGTCCAGGCCCTCAAGAAGGAGGGCGTACAGGTCGAGGAGGTCCGCGACTGGCGCAACCACAACCGCAACCAGCAGGGGCCGTGGGGCCCGGTGCACGGCATCATGATCCACCACACCGTCACCAGCGGCTCGGCCGAGACCGTCGACCTGATCTACGACGGCCACCCGGAGCTGCCGGGCCCCCTCTCGCACGGCTGCATCACCAAGGATGGCACCGTGCATCTGACGGGGCACGGCCGGGCCAACCACGCGGGCTCGGGCGATGACGACGTACTGCGCGCCGTCATCGCCGAGCGCGCCACCCCCCGGCCCAACCAGCAGAACACCGACGGCAACAGGTACTTCTACGGCTTCGAGTGCGAGAACCTCGGAGACGGCGAGGACCCGTGGCCCGACGCGCAGCTGGACGCGATCGAGCGCGCCGCCGCCGCACTGTGCCGGCACCACGGATGGGGCGCCCGCTCGGTCATCGGCCATCTGGAGTGGACGGACCAGAAGAGCGATCCGCGCGGCTTCACCATGGACGACATGCGCGAGCGGATCGCCGAACGCCTGAAGTGAGGGCCAGGGCGGCACCCGGTCCCCCTGCACCACAATGGAAGGGTGCCGCCCCATCCCGACCCCCTCGCCCCGCTCGCCCCACGGCTGCCCTCCCCGCTCCAGGAGGTGCACGACGAGCGGTTCGCACGCCAGGGGCTGCGGCTCCTCCTCAAGCGCGACGACCTCATCCATCCCGCACTCCCCGGTAACAAGTGGCGGAAACTCGCCCCTAATCTGCGGTCGGTGGCCGAGACCGGTCACCGTCGGCTGCTGACCTTCGGCGGCGCCTACTCCAACCATCTCCGAGCCACCGCGGCGGCGGGCCGGCTGCTCGGGCTGCGCACCGTCGGGGTGGTCCGCGGGGACGAGCTGGCCGGCCGGCCGCTCAATCCCTCCCTGGCGCGCTGCGCCGAGGACGGCATGCTGCTGCACTTCGTCTCGCGGGCCGCATACCGCCGCCGGGCCGATCCGGACTTCCACGACGAGCTGCGCGCCCGCTTCGGCGCGTGCGCCGTCATCCCCGAGGGGGGCAGCAACGAGGCGGCCGTACGCGGGTGCGTTCCGCTCGGCGAGGAACTGCGCGGGCGTACCGATGTGGCGGCCGTCGCCTGTGGCACCGGCGGCACCCTCGCCGGCATGGCGGCCGGTCTTTCCGCAGGTCAGCGCGGACTCGGCGTGCCCGTGCTGAAGGGCGGGTTCCTCGGTGGACAGGTGGCGCGGCTCCAGCGGGAGACCTTCGGCGGGCCGCGCGGCGACTGGTGGCTGGAGGAACGTTTCCACGGCGGCGGCTACGCGAAAGTGAGCCCTCAGCTGTCCGACTTCGCTGCGGACTTCGCCGAGCGCCACGGGCTGCCCGCGCTGGACGAGATCTATGTCGCCAAGCTGCTGTTCGCCCTCACCCGGCTCGCGACGGAGGGCGCCTTCCCGCGCGGCAGCACGCTGACGGCGGTCGTGACGGGGCAGTCGTTCCCCCTGAAGGCGTGACTCAGAGTGAGAAAATTCGTCACTCTCCGCGCTCATCAACTCACAACACTCCCCGCCACATTCACACTGCGTAGTCACCCATCGCTCCCCTCGGGCAACTCGGGTCCGTCTCGGGGTCGCCCACAGGGGCAGGTTTCGGCCCTTGTCGGAGGGTGTGCCTCCAGGGGCTATGAACGCATCAGGTGACGGGTACTGACATGACAGGCCCTTCCAGCGACACCACGGTGCCCGAAGAACGGACACACAGGGTGGCCGGGGAAGTCCGGGGATCCACCCCGGGAAGCGGTCTACGGTAGCCCCGCAAAACCAACACAGCGTAATCGTGGAGGATTTGGGGCCTCCACCCCCTAGCCACAGACAGTACCCATATGTTTACTATGGGTGACGCTCGCGAATGAGGCGGCAGTGATCGATGCGTGCGGCATCGTGAGACGGATCGCGATAGCGTCACTGACGAAAGCGAACCAACAGCCGCTTCGGCCCGCGAGGCCCAACCGGCTCGTGTCACCTTGGAGGTGAGGGTGTCCCAGATCGCAGGCGAGCCCGCGTCGCAGGACTTCGTCGAGGTCCGGCTGCCGGCTGCGGGTGCCTATCTGTCGGTGCTGCGGACGGCCACCGCCGGGCTCGCGGCCCGCTTGGACTTCACCCTCGACGAGATCGAGGATCTGCGGATCGCCGTGGACGAGGCGTGCGCGATCCTGCTCCAGCAGGCCGTCCCCGGCTCCGTACTCAGTTGTGTCTTCCAGCTCGTCGGCGACTCGCTGCACGTCACCGTCTCGGCGCCGACGACCGATGGCCGTGCTCCCGAGCGCGACACCTTCGCGTGGACGGTGCTCTCGGCCCTGGCCGGTGAGGTGGGTTCAGCAGTGTCGGATGACCGTACGGTCAGCATCAGCCTGCACAAGAAGCGCGGTGCGGGGCCCGGAGCGTCGTGACCGAGCACGAGGCAAGTCAGATGTGGTCAGGCCGCCCGGGGGCGGTCTCCCGGGGCATTCCCGAACAACAGCCCCGGCCGCACCCGGCCGACCCCAGCATGCAGCGACCCAAGCAGCCAGAGCGGGCGGACGCTATGGACCAGCAGCAGCACGAGCGGCGTGAGCGGGCCGCAGGCGGGGACTCCCGCGGATTCGATCCGCAGGACCGCGGCGGCGCGCGTGCGCTCTTCATCGAACTGCGCAAGCTGCCCGACGGCCCCGAGCGCGCAGAGCTGCGCAACCATCTGGTGCGTATGCACCTGCCCCTGGTCGAGCATCTGGCCCGCCGCTTCCGCAACCGCGGCGAGCCGCTGGACGACCTGACGCAGGTCGCGACGATCGGTCTGATCAAGTCGGTCGACCGTTTCGACCCCGAGCGCGGCGTCGAGTTCTCGACGTACGCGACACCCACGGTTGTCGGCGAGATCAAGCGCCACTTCCGCGACAAGGGCTGGGCCGTGCGTGTGCCCCGCCGTCTCCAGGAGCTGAGGCTCTCCCTCACCTCCGCGACCGCAGAGCTCTCCCAGCAGCACGGCCGGGCGCCGACCGTGCACGAGCTGGCCCAGCGGCTGTCGATCTCCGAGGAAGAGGTCCTGGAGGGCCTGGAGTCGGCGAACGCCTACAGCACCCTGTCGCTCGACGTACCCGACACCGACGACGAGTCCCCGGCCGTCGCCGACACCCTCGGCGCCGAGGACGACGCCCTGGAGGGCGTCGAGTACCGGGAGTCCCTCAAACCGCTGCTGGAGGAACTGCCGCCGCGGGAGAAGAAGATCCTGCTGCTGCGCTTCTTCGGCAACATGACCCAGTCGCAGATCGCCCAGGAGGTCGGCATCTCCCAGATGCACGTGTCCAGGCTCCTCGCCAGGACCCTGGCCCAGCTGCGGGACCGGCTGCTGGTCGAGGAGTGAGCTTCCCCGAGGAGTGATCTCCCCCCTGCCCCCCGCGGGGCAGGGGCTCTCATCTGGGGCCGATGCCGAGGGCTTCGGTGGCCGTGGGGTTCACCAGGCACCCCAGAACAGCGACGGCGGCCAGCGCCAGCGCGACGGCGGCGGCCAGCAACGCGCCCCCGTTCTGCGCCATCTGCCACGCCACCGGCAGCGCGATGAGCTGGACGATCATCGAGGGCCCCCGGCTCCAGCGGCGCCGCAGCCACAGCCCACGCGCAGCGGCGAGCGGCAGCACCGACAGCGCGAGCACGGTCACCGCGAGGGTGGCGGCCTGCATCATGTCGTCCGGCCGGCCGGTGACCAGCATCACGAGCGAGACGATCCCGAACCCGGCGACGACCAGTCCTTCGATCCCGGTCACCGCGGCGGCGGCGACGATCCTGCGCGGTGCCGGTGTCTGCGTCTCCATCGAATCTTCCGTATCCGTCTCGGTCCCGCTCCCACTCACCCCCGCAGCCTAGCCCTCAGGCCCCCGGCAGGGCTGGGCCGTGTACCACGCGGTAGGTACGCTCACTCCATGCGCGCACTACTCGTGGTCAACCCGGCAGCCACCACCACCAGCGCTCGGACCCGTGACGTGCTGGCGCATGCGCTCGCCAGCGATCTCAAACTCGAGGTCGCCACCACCCAGTACCGGGGCCACGCCCGGGACCTCGCCCACCAGGCGACGCTGGGCGGCACCGCCGAGCTGGTCATCGCGCTCGGCGGGGACGGCACGGTCAACGAGGTGGTCAACGGTCTGCTGCACGACGGGCCCGACCCGGAGCGGCTGCCGCGGCTGGCCGTGGTGCCCGGCGGCTCCACCAATGTGTTCGCGCGTGCGCTGGGGATGCCCAACGACGTGGTGGAGGCGACCGGGCATCTGCTGGACGCGCTGGAGGCGCGTTCGGAGAGAACCATCGGTCTGGGCATCGCCGGCGGCGTGCCGGGAACGGACGACGCCGAGATCCCCGAGCGCTGGTTCACGTTCACGGCGGGGCTGGGTTTCGACGCCGGGGTGATCGGCAGAGTCGAACAGCAGCGGGAGCGGGGCAAGCGCTCCACGCACCCGCTCTATGTGCGCCAGGTCGTACGGCAATTCCTGAACGAGCCGCACCGCCGCAAGGGGACGATCACGCTGGAGCGGGAGGGCGTCGAGCCGGAGACGGAGCTGGCGCTCTCGATCGTGTGCAACACCGCCCCCTGGTCGTACCTGGGGAACAAGCCGCTCTACGCGGCGCCCGAGGCGTCCTTCGACACCGGCCTCGACGTGCTGGGACTGCGCAGACTGACGCCGCTGGCGGTGAGCCGGTACGGCACCCAGCTACTGACTTCCAGCCCCGAGCGGGGGCCTCGCGGCAAGCACGCGGTGACGCTGCACGACCTCACCCGGTTCACCTTGCATTCGCAGGCGCCGCTGCCGTTTCAGATGGACGGTGACCATCTGGGACTGCGTACGAGCGTGAGCTTCACAGGCGTACGGCGTGCACTGCGTGTGATTGTGTAAGTGGAAGGGGCGAAAGTCCTTCCACTCGAACGTTTAGGCCAGGGTCCACCCCCTCGAATGACGGCTGTGAGCTAGTCGACACCAAGGATTCAAAAAAAAGTTTCCGGAAGGGGTTGTATCCGCCGCCGAGGTTTGCGAGTCTCTTCATGGCGATCGGGACGGCCCCGCCATCGGGCCCCCTTGAGAGCCGGAATCCCTTCCTTTGACTCCAGTGGGACCCGCATCACATCTGTGAGGCCCCACTTCCCCCGTCGAGGGATTCGTGAAAGCGTTCACATTCACAAGCAAAGCACACACGAGGAGAGGTAGCAGCCATGGACTGGCGTCACCACGCCGTTTGCCGCGAGGAAGACCCCGAGCTGTTCTTCCCCATCGGCAACACCGGTCCTGCGCTGCTGCAGATCGAGGAAGCCAAGGCCGTCTGCCGCCGCTGCCCCGTCATGGAGCAGTGCTTGCAGTGGGCTCTGGAGTCCGGTCAGGACTCCGGTGTCTGGGGTGGTCTCAGCGAGGACGAGCGCCGCGCGATGAAGCGCCGTGCCGCCCGCAACCGGGCGCGGAACAACGCCGCGACCGCCTGACGCCCAGCCCCGCACCAGCTGCACCCCGAGACGCAGCGCGCAGTGCCCTCGGAGCGCCTAGCAGCAAGCAGAGCGCCCGCACAGAACGCAGAGCGTAAGAGCGCCGAGCTCCCAGTCCCGCCCAAGGACCGGGGGCTCGGCGCTTTTTGTGTTGGGCCGGGCTGGCGTGAGTTCCGCGGGCTGCCGTGTGTCTGTGGGGCTGCCGTGTGTGGCTCGGGGCTGCCGTGTCGGCGACTTTGGTTGCCGCCGGTCAGCGTTTGTCCGTCGCCACCGGGAGGTCGAACAGGACCCGGGTGCCGCCGGTGGGGGCGGGGAGCATGTCGAAGGTGCCGCCCAACTCGCCCTCCACCAAGGTGCGGACGATCTGGAGGCCCAGGTTTCCGCCGTTCTTGGCGTCGAAGCCGGCCGGCAGCCCGCGGCCGTTGTCCTGCACCGTGACCAGCAGCCGCGCCTCGTCCTGGCCCGCCGCCACCCCGCGGACGGCGTGCACCTCGATGGAGCCCTGCTGTTCGGGGCCGAAGCCGTGCTCGATGGCGTTCTGCAGGACCTCGGTGAGCACCATGGACAGCGGTGTGGCGATCTCGGCGCCGAGAATGCCGAAGCGCCCCGTACGGCGTCCGGTGATTCTGCCGGGGGAGATCTCGGCCACCATCGCCAGCACCCGGTCGGCGATCTCGTCGAAGTCCACGCGCTCGTCCAGGTTCTGGGAGAGCGTCTCGTGCACGATGGCGATGGAACCGACCCGGCGCACCGCCTCGTTGAGCGCCTCCTTGCCGCGGTCGGAGTCCATCCTGCGGGCCTGGAGACGCAGCAGCGCGGCCACGGTCTGGAGGTTGTTCTTCACCCGGTGGTGGATCTCCCGGATGGTGGCATCCTTGGTGATCAACTCGCGCTCGCGGCGGCGCACTTCTGTGATGTCGCGCAACAGGATGAGCGAACCGATGCGGGTGCCCTTGGGTTTGAGCGGGATGGCGCGCAGTTGCACGATGCAGTCGTTCGCCTCCACCTCGGCGCCGCGCGGGGCCCAGCCGCTGGCGAGCTTGACCATCGCCTCGTCCACCGGGCCGCGGGAGGGCGCCAGTTCGGCGGTGGCCTCCCCCAGGTGCACGCCGACCAGGTCGGTGGCCAGGCCCAGCCGGTGGTAGGCGGACAGGGCGTTGGGGCTGGCGTACTGCACATGCCCGTCGGCGTCCAGCCGGATCAGTCCGTCGCCTACGCGCGGCACATGGTCCATGTCCACCTCGTGCCCCGGAAACGGGAAGCTGCCCGCCGCGATCATCTGGGCGAGGTCGGAGGCACTCTGGAGGTAGGTCAGCTCCAGCCGGCTGGGGGTGCGTACGGTCAGCAGATTGGTGTTGCGGGCGATGACGCCCAGCACCCTGCCCTCACGCCGGACGGGGATGGACTCGACCCGTACCGGCACCTCCTCGCGCCACTCCGGGTCGCCCTCCCGCACGATCCTGCCCTCGTCCAGCGCGGCGTCCAGCAGCGGCCGGCGGCCCCGGGGCACCAGGTGGCCGACCATGTCGTCCTGATGCGAGGTCGGGCCGGTGTTCGGCCGCATCTGGGCGACCGAGACATAGCGGGTGCCGTCCAGTGTGGGCACCCACAGCACGAGGTCGGCGAAGGACAGGTCGGCGAGCAGCTGCCACTCGGACACCAGCAGGTGCAGCCACTCCAGCTCCACGTCGGAGAGAGCGGTGTGCTGGCGTACGAGGTCGTTCATGGAGGGCACGGGGCCGAGGGTACGACAAGCCGGCGGGCCGGCGGACGCCGGTCGGGGGGCGGACGAAGGCTGGTCGGGGGGCGGTGGAGAATGGGCGGGGCAGAACCGCGCGATCCGTAGACAGACGGCCGTGGTCTAGTCCAGAATCCTCCCGAAAGAACTTCTGCCCTCCCCGCACAGGAGGGCAGATCGAGGCCCGCGGCGCTCTCTGCCCTGACAGCGTCCGGGTCTTGTAGCTCCGGGCTGCGGTGCCGGGCGGGTTGAGGGTCCCGCACCGGCGCCGCGGCCCGAAGTGCGTTCCGGGGCCTCCCGGCGCGACGGACGCGCTCAGGCGTGCTGGATCGCCTCGTCCGCGGTCACCGGGAAGCGCGTCGTACGGTCGCCCAGCAGCAGGGCGCGGTAGGTCGCCGTGGCGGCCTCCTCCAGGTTCATCGCCCGCCGGAAGGCCATCCCGACGTCCTCCCCCAGGGCCGAGCAGCCGTGGTGGGCCAGCAGCACGCAGTTGTGCTCCTTGGCCTGCTCGGCCGCGGAGTCGGCCAGCTCGTCCGACCCGTTCGGGTAGAAGTCGGTACGGCCGACGGACCGTACGTACACCGCGTGGTCCAGCGTCAGCAGCCGGATCTCGTGGCCGAGCGCGTCGACCAGTACGGCGTGCTGGGGGTGCATATGGACGATGGCGTTGGCGTCCTCCCGTACCCGGTAGGTGCGCTGGTGGAGCTTCCATTCGCTGGAGGGCTCGGGGTTGCCGCCGACGATCTCGCCCGCCAGGTTCATACGGGTGAAGTCACCGGGCGCCAGCCGGTCCAGCCAGGTGCCCTTGCCGGTGACGACGAACTCATCCGAGCCCGGCAGCCGGGCCGACAGATTGCCGCCGCTGGCCAGTACGAAACCGCGCCGCACGGCAGTGGCCCCCACGTCGATGAGCTGCTCGATCAGGCCGTCGACAGTGGTCGCCCGCCCCATGCTCACCTGGTGCATCGCAGCCTCCCTCAGCGGGTCTCGGTGACCTTGGCGAGCGAGCGCGGTGCGTCCGGGTCCTGGCCGCGTGCCATGGTGACCTCGTAGGCGAGCATCTGGAGCGGCAGGATCTGCACGATGGGCTGCAGTTCCTCCGGCAGCCCGTCGGTGGGCAGCGCGAACCCGGCCGAGGCCCGGTCCACCTCCTCCTGGCGGCCGATGACCACCAGGTCGGCGCCCCGGTCCCGGAGCCGCTCCAGCACCGGCTGCAGCGCCTCGCCGCCCTTGCCGTCCGCGACGACGGCGATCACCGGCGAGATGTTGTCCACCATGGCCAGCGGGCCGTGCAGCAGGTCGGCGCCGGAGTAGGACAGCGCGGGGATGTAGCTGGTCTCCATCAGCTTGAGCGCGGCTTCCTTCGCCGTGGGGTAGCCGTAGCCGCGCGAGGTGAGCACCATGCGCTCGGCGAACCGGTAGCGCGCCGCCAGCGCTCTGACCTCGTCCTTGCGGGCCAGTACGGCCTCGGCGAGCTCGGGCAGCGCCTTGGCGGCCTCGGCCCTGCTGCCGCCGCGCAGACCGTCCACGAACAGATACAGCGCCAGCAGCTCGGCGGTGTAGGTCTTGGTGGCGGGCAGCGCCTTCTCCGGTCCCGCCAGTACGTCGATGTGGAACTCGCTGACCCGCGCGAGCGGCGAGCCGGCGTTGTTGGTGACCGCGAGCGTGATCGCCCCCGCCTCGCGGGCCGCCTCGGTGGAGGCCACCAGGTCCGGGCTGCCGCCGGACTGGCTGATGGTGATCACCAGGCAGTCGGTGAGGTCCGGCTGGGCGCCGTACGCGGTGGTGGTCGACATGGAGGTCAGCCCGCACGGCTTGCCCAGCTGGATCTCCAGCAGGTATTTCGCGTACAGCGCGGCGTTGTCGGAGGTGCCGCGCGCCGTCAGCAGGACGAAGCGGGGGTTCCTCGCGGCGATCTGCTCGGCCACCTCGCGGATGGCCGGGGCGCCCTCGTCCAGGATGCGGCGCAGCACGGCGGGCTGCTCGGCCATCTCGCCCGACATGATGGTGCCCGGCTCGGACGGGGCGTTCGAGGACATGCGGGTCCCTCCGGGGGTGCGTTGCGTAAGCGTGGGTCGCGGTTCGATCCTACGGTGTGGGCGATACAGCGGGATTTGCTCCCCGAGGGGCGGCCAATCGCACGCTCACCCGCGGGCGATGACCTCCGCGGCGGCACGTCCGCACACGCGGGCAGCGCCATGGGTGGCGATATGCAGGGCGCCCTGCGGAGGGGCCTGGGGCACCCCCATTTCCACCACCACCGTCTCCGGCCGGGCGGCGGCGATCCGCCGCACCGCCTCGGCCATCCACGCGTGCCGGTGCAGATCGCGGACGACGACCACCACGGGCCGCTCCCCCGCGTCCGCCGGCACCCGGGCGCCGACATCCCCGTCGGCGCTCCCGTACGTGCCCGTCCGAGTACCCGGAACCATGCGTTCCAGTTCGGCCGCCGGCCCCCACGGTGTCTCGTCGCCGACGGCGATGTTGGCGACGGTGGTGAGCGCCGCGACGAACAGCGGCCCGGAGGGACGGCGGTAGCCCTCCAGCCCGGTCACGACCAGTGCGCGGCGCGCCGCCTCCAGCCCGATGCCCGCGCCCGAGCCCGTCAGGTCCGCGCGGAGGGCGGGGTCGGCCAGACCCCCCGTGTCCGACCGCCGCGCCCCCCGCGCCCACGCGGCGAGGCCGCGTACCCGTGCCGCCGCGTCGGCGAGCCGCTCCTCCGTCAGCACGCCCTCGCGCACGGCCCTGACCAGCGCGTCGCGGAGCCGCAGCACGGTGTCCTCGCCGGACAGTCCGCCGCCCACGCAGATGGCGTCGGCCCCGGCGGCGAGCGCCAGGACGCTGCCGCGTTCGAGCCCGTAGGTGGCGGAGATGGCCCGCATCTCCATGCCGTCGGTGACGATGAGCCCCTGGTGGCCCAGTCCGCCCTCGCTGCGCGGCGCCCGCAGCAGGCCGGTCAGCGCGGCGGGGCTGAGGGTTCCGGGGTGTGCCTCGTCGAGGGCCGGCAGCAGGATGTGGGCGCTCATCACGCATTTGCTGCCGGCGTCGACGGCCGCGGCGAAGGGCACGAGCTCGCGGGCTCTGAGGGTTTCCAGGTCGGCGTCGATGCGGGGCATGGCGTGGTGCGAGTCGACGGCGGTGTCGCCGTGCCCGGGGAAGTGTTTGACGCAGGCGGCGACGCCCGCCGCCTGGAGGCCCTCGACATAGGCGACGGTGTGCCGGGCGACCAGCTCGGGGTCGCCGCCGAAGGACCGTACGCCGATGACGGGGTTGTCCGGGTTGGAGTTCACATCGGCGGAGGGCGCCCAGTTGAGGTTGACGCCGGCCGCGGCGAGCCTGCTGCCGAGTTCATGGGCGACGGCCCGGGTGAGGTCGGGGTCGTCGATATGGCCGAGGGCGAGGTTGCCCGGGTAGGAGGAGCCGGTCCCGGCCTCCAGCCGGGTGACGTCACCGCCCTCCTCGTCGATGGCGACCAGCAGTTCCGGACGTACGTCGCGCAGCTGTTCGGTGAGCAGGGCGAGTTGTTCGGGAGAGTCGATGTTGCGCCCGAACAGGCCGACCGACACGAGCCCTTCGTCCAGTTGCCGCAGCAGCCAGGTGGGGGCCGAGGTCCCGGTGAAGCCGGGCTGGAGGACGGCGAGGGCGTCGCGGGTGAGGGTGTCGGATGCTCGTACTGAAGTGGTCATGCGGCGCGGTGTCCCTTCACTTCACTGATGTGCCGGGGATTGCGGCGGCGGTGCTGTGCGGTTGTCCCTTCGGTACCGTCGGCCATCGGCTATCCCTTCACCGCGCCGGAGGTGAGGCCGGCGACCGCCTTGCGCTGGAGGTAGAGGAAGAGCAGCAGGATCGGGACGGCGAAGAGCGAGGCTGCCGCCATCGTGGCACCCCAGTCGTCGCCGAACGCCGTCTGGAACTTCGACAGCCACAGCGGCAGCGTCTGGGCCTCGGCGTCCTTGTTGAGGATGAGGACCATGGGGAACTCGTTCCATGCCGTGATGAAGCCGAACAGCGAGGTCGCCATCAGACCGGGGGCCAGCAGCGGGAAGATGACCCGGCGGAACGCCTGGAGCCGGGTGCAGCCGTCCACCATGGCCGACTCCTCCAGGTCCTTGGGCACGGCCGCCACATAGCCGCGCAGGGTGATGATGGTCAGCGGCAGCACCATGACGGTGTAGAAGAGCGTCAGCGGCACCAGGCTGTTCAGCATCTCGGCGTCCCGCACGATCATGTAGATCGCGATCACCATGACCTCCCAGGGCGCCATCTGGGCCACCATGAAGGTGAGGATGATGCCCTTGCGCCCCTTGAACCGCATCCGGGCCAGCGCGAACGAGGCGAAGAGCGCAACCAGCAGCGAGAAGCCGACGGCCAGCACCGTGACGGTCACGGAGTTGCGCACCAGCGACCAGAAGTGCTCGGCCTCGACCGCCGTCCGGAAGTGTTCGAAGGTGGGCGAGGTGGGGAACCAGACGGGGTCCTCGCTGATGATCTGCCCGTTCGGCTTGAACGCCGTGTTGAACATCCAGTACACGGGAAAGGCGAACGCCACGAACAGCACCAGCGCGGCGGCATTCGGCCATATCCGGCCCAGCAGTGACCGTTGCATCAGGCCTTGGCCCCCTTCTGTTGCGAACCTTCGGCGGCGTCGGCGTCCTCGGCGTCCTCCTGCCGCAGCACCAGGCGCAGGTAGTACGACATCAGGGCCAGCAGGATCAGGATGGTGAGGACGGAGATGGCCGCGCCGGTGCCGTAGTGCTGGTTGCCGACGCCCTCCACGAACGCGTAGACGGGCAGCGTCTCGGTCAGCCGGTCCGGGCCGCCCTCGTTGACGGCGAAGACGTGCGGGAACGCCTTGAAGATCCAGATGACTTCGAGGAACGTCGCGACCATCAGGAACGGCTTGAGGAACGGGAAGGTGACGCTCTTGAAGCTCTGCCACGACCCCGCGCCGTCCAGCGCCGCCGCCTCGTACAGCTCCTTGGAGATCGTCGTCGTCGCGGCGTAGAGGTTGATCGCGACGAACGGGACGGAGGTCCACACGATCAGCAGCGAGATGACGAAGAACGTGGACAGCTGGGTTCCCGTCCAGTTGTAGTCCGCCATCGAGTCGAAACCGAGCTTCGCCAGCACCCAGTTGACGACGCCGAACCGCTGCGCGAACAGCCACTGGTAGACGGTGGTCGCGGCGATCACCGGCATCGCCCAGGCCAGCACCAGACCGATGGACAGCAACAGCCGCATCCTGGGCCCCAGCCGGGCCAGCAGCAGCCCGACGAGGGTGCCGACGACGATGATCACGACGACATTGACCGCGGTGAAGATCACCGACCGCAGCGTGACCCGCCAGAAGGTCTCGCTGCCGAGCGTGTCGGTGTAGTTGGTGACCCCGTTCCACTCGGTGAGGTGCTGGATCAACTGGGTCATGTTGAGGTTCTGGAACGACAACATGCCGTTGGTGACCAGCGGATACCCGAGGAAGACAGCGGTCAGCGCGAGGGCGGGCAGCAGCAGGAGATAGGGCAGCGTGCCCTTCCTCGCCCCCCGCGCCTCACGCGGCGCCCCGTCGACCCCCATCGGCCGTACGGGAACCTTGTCGCGCGGCGGCGCCTCTTGGGTTTTCACAGACATTCAAACTCCCACCCCGGTTGCGGGGACGGCTGCTGCCGCCCCCACAACAGCCCTCGCAAGAGGGTCACTGCTTCTGCGACAGCCTCTTGTTCATCTCGCCCTCGACGCCCCGCGCAGCGGCCCCGTGCGACTTTCCGTTCAGCACCGACGTCATATACGTCTTGATCGGGTTGGGCGGGTTCTCCACGGCTCCCCACTCGGGGATGAGCGGCGTGAGCCCACCGCCCTCGACAGCCGGCGCGGCCGCCTCCGCGGCGGGGTTGCCCTTCAGATTGCTCAGGAGGGCTGACTTGTTCGGGATGACGCCGCCCTCCTTGGCGAGCGCGCCCTCGAACTTGTCGGACAGCGCGATCTTGAGGAACTCCTTGGCGAGTTCCTGCTTCTCGCTGCCCGCGGCGATCGCGAGGTTGGAGCCGCCGAGGAAGACCCCCTCGGGCTTGTCCGCGGTCTCACCCGGGATGGTGAAGTAGCCGATGTCCTTCTTGAGCTTCTTGTTGGCCTCGATCGCGGTGGCCGCCTCCCAGCTCAGCCCGATGAACGCGCCGGTCCTGCCCTTGGCGAAGACCTCGGCCTGCTGCGGGGTGGCCTCGTCCTTGTCCTTGGGGGCCTTGGAGTAGGAGGCGTACTTCTTGTAGATCTCCATGGCCTTGCCGACCTTGGGGTCGGAGAGGTTGGAGACCCACTTGCCGCCCTTCTTCTTCACCAGGTCGGCGTTCTGGCCGATGAGCAGGCCGTCCAGGAAGTACCAGTTCTGGCCCGGCATGTAGAGCGGCTCGGCGTCGGTCTTCTTGTCGATCTTCTTGAGCGCGTCGAAGAATTCCGCGCGGGTCTTGGGCGTGCCCTTGATGCCGGCTTCGGCCCAGATCTTCTTGTTGTAGATCACCGTGCGGTTGACGGCGAACCACGGGGCCGCGTACTGCTTGCCGTCGTAGACCGCGGACTTGTTGAGGGAGGGCGTCCAGTCCTTGCCCACGCCCTTCTTCAGGTCGCTCAGGTCGGCCAGTCCGCCGGTGCGGGCGTAGGCGGGGGTCTGGGTGTTGCCGACCTCGATCACGTCCGGCGGGTCGGACTCGGAGAGGGCTGTGGTGATCTTCTGCTGGATGCCGTTCCACTGCTGGACTTCGAGCTTGAGCTTCGCCCCGGTCTTCTTCTCGAAGGCCGCCTTGACGTCCTTGGTCCACTGCTTGGGCGTGGAGCCGTCCATCGCCCAGAGGGTCAGGGTCTGACCCTTGAAGCTGTCGGGTCCGCTCTTCTTGTCATCGTCGGACCCACAGGCCGCGACGTTCACCATCAACGCCACGACACCGGCCGCGGCCATGAGGCCATGTTTTCTGCGTACCACAGCATTCTCCCCTGCACACTGGAACGCTCCGCGACAGCAAACCCGGAGTGGATTCCCTGAGTTCCCTGATTTGGTTTAGACCAATAAGAACCATGCGCAGCTTGGCCTAGACCTTTAGGGGTGTCAACGGTGTATAAAGCTCGCTGTCGGTTCCGTTATCGGAACGACATCTGAGCTGGGACGCCCGCCCACACCGGGGCCGTGCCACGATGTGAGCCGCTACGTACACGGAGGAAGCCGGTGACGGCAGCACGACATGGGTTGGGAAGGCGGGCCATGGGCACGGACGGGGGCGGCGCGGTCGCGCCGGCCGCGGCGGACACCGAGACCGCAGGCGGCAACGGATCGGCGGCCCGCACCGCGCGCGTGCCCAAGTACTACCGGCTGAAGCGGCACTTGCTGGAGATGACCGAGACGCTGCCGCCCGGCACCCCCGTACCGCCCGAGCGCACGCTGGCCAGCGAGTTCGACACCTCGCGCACCACCGTGCGGCAGGCCCTCCAGGAGCTCGTCGTCGAGGGGCGGCTGGAGCGCATCCAGGGCAAGGGCACCTTCGTCGCCAAGCCCAAGGTCTCCCAGGCGCTGCAACTGACCTCCTACACGGAGGACATGCGGGCGCAGGGCCTCGAACCCACCTCACAGCTGCTGGACATCGGTTACGTCACCGCCGACGACCGGCTCGCCACGCTGCTGGACATCCCCACCGGCGGCCGCGTACTGCGGATCGAACGGCTGCGGCTGGCCAGCGGTGAGCCGATGGCGATCGAGACCACCCATCTGTCCCAGAAACGGTTCCCCGCACTCCGCCGCAGCCTGGTCAAGTACGCCTCCCTCTACACCGCGCTCGCCGAGGTGTACGACATCCATCTCGCCGAGGCCGAGGAGACGATCGAGACCTCGCTGGCCACCCCGCGCGAGGCCGGGCTGCTCGGCACCGACGTCGGACTGCCGATGCTGATGCTCTCCCGGCACTCCCGTGACACCGCAGGGGAGCCGGTGGAGTGGGTGCGCTCGGTCTACCGCGGCGACCGGTACAAGTTCGTCGCCAACCTCAAGCGCCCTGCGGACTGACGGCTCCGGCGCCACGGGGAGCGGGCCCGCCCGCCGCACCAGGGCGCTCGCGGCCGCAGAAGGGCGCCCGCCGCCGAACGAGGGCGCCGGTGCCGCCGCACGAGGGTCCCCGCCCGCCGCACGAAGCGCCCGTGCCGCCGCACGAGAGCGCCCGCCGCCGTGCGAGGGCGCCCACCGCCGCACGAGCGCGCCCGCCGCCCCGGCTCGACCGTCTCCGGAGGGCGAAGCCGCAGATCACGCCCCTGTCTCGGATCGTGGTTCATCCGTTCCGAGGTATGGCGCTGATCAGGCGGTTGTTCTACCGTCGGCCTGCCGTCGTGGTATTGCCCGCCACCTCGAATGGTCGGTGGGTGAGGTCGAGGAGGAACGCGTGCGCAGCACTGCACAGCCAGCGAGCAAGCTCAGTCCACGGTCCATAGCCGTCTGGACCGCAGTCGCGCTGATCGGCGCCGCGGGCTGGGCCATGCTGGCGCTCGCCCGCGGCGAGGAGATCTCGGCCGCCTGGATGGTGGCTGCCGCGCTCGGCTCGTACGCCATCGGCTACCGCTTCTACTCGCGCTTCATCGCCACCCGCGTGCTCCGTGTCGACAAGACGCGGGCCACGCCGGCCGAGCGGCTCGACAACGGCATCGACTTCCACCCCACCGACCGGCGGGTGCTGCTCGGCCACCACTTCGCCGCCATCGCGGGCGCCGGACCGCTGGTCGGCCCGGTGCTGGCGGCCCAGATGGGGTATCTGCCGGGCACCATCTGGATCATCGTCGGCGTGATCTTCGCGGGCGCCGTGCAGGACATGGTGACGCTGTTCTTCTCCATGCGCCGGGACGGCAAATCGCTGGGGCAGATGGCGCGCGAGGAGATCGGCCCGATCGGCGGGGCCGCCGCGCTGCTCGCCGTCCTCGCCATCATGATCATCCTGCTCGCGGTGCTGGCCCTCGTCGTCGTCAACGCGCTGGCCGAATCGCCCTGGGGCACGTTCTCGATCGGCATGACCATCCCGATCGCCCTGTTCATGGGCTTCTACCTGCGGGTGCTGCGGCCCGGGCGGGTCACCGAGGTCTCCCTGATCGGCATCGGGCTGCTGCTGCTCGCGCTGGTCTCCGGGCGGTGGGTCGCCGAGTCGTCCTGGGCGGACACCTTCACCCTGGAGCCCGGCACGCTGGTGATCTGGATCCTGGTCTACAGCTTCGTCGCCTCCATCCTCCCGGTGTGGATGCTGCTGGCACCGCGTGACTACCTGTCGACGTTCATGAAGATCGGCACCATCGGGCTGCTGGCCGTGGGTGTCGTGGTGACGCTGCCGACGATGAAGATGGACGGCATCACCGACTTCGCGGGCGTCGGCAACGGGCCGGTCTTCGCGGGCTCGCTCTTCCCGTTCGTCTTCATCACCATCGCCTGCGGCGCCCTGTCCGGCTTCCACGCGCTGATCTCCTCGGGCACCACGCCGAAGATGATCCAGAAGGAGACCCAGATCCGGATGATCGGCTACGGCTCCATGCTGATGGAGTCGTTCGTCGCCATCATGGCGATGGTCGCGGCCAGCATCATCGACCCGGGGCTCTACTTCGCGATGAACGCGCCCGCCGGCGTCATCGGCGACAACGTGCAGGCCGCCTCCGAGGCGGTGAAGAACTTCGGCTACACCATCACCCCGGACCAACTCGCGGCAGCAGCCAAGGCCGTCGAGGAGCAGTCGCTGCTCTCCCGTACGGGCGGCGCGCCGACGCTGGCCATCGGTGTCTCCAACATCTTCTCGGAGGTCATCGGCGGCGCCGGGATGAAGGCGTTCTGGTACCACTTCGCCATCATGTTCGAGGCGCTGTTCATCCTGACGGCGCTCGACGCGGGCACCCGCGTGGGCCGCTTCATGCTCCAGGACATGCTCGGCAACGTCTACAAGCCCTTCCGCCGGGTCAGCTGGTGGCCCGGGCTGCTGTTCTCCAGCGCCGCCATCGTCGCGCTGTGGGGCTACTTCCTGTGGGTCGGCGTGCACGAGCCGCTGGGCGGAATCAACCAGCTCTTCCCGCTCTTCGGCATCGCCAACCAGCTGCTGGCCGCCGTCGCGCTGGCCGTCTGTACGACGCTGCTGGTCAAGTCCGGGCGGCTGAAGTGGGCCTGGGTGACCGCCGTACCGCTGGTGTGGGACGCGGTCGTCACACTGACCGCCAGCTGGCAGAAGGTCTTCTCCACCGACCCGAAGGTCGGCTTCTTCCAGCAGCGCGCCAATTACCAAGACGCCATCGAGCAGGGCAAGGTCATCGCCCCCGCCAAGAGCATGGACGACATGCACACCATCGTCACCAACTCCACGGTGGACGGCATCCTGTCGGCACTCTTCGCCGTTCTCGTCATCATCGTTCTCGCGGACGCGGCCCGCACCTGCGTGCGCGCCGTACGCAACCCGGAGGGCACCCGGATGTACGAGGCGCCCTACCAGGAGTCGAAGTTGGTGGAGCCCGCCGGGCTGATCGCCACGAAGGAGGAGAAGGCGGAGCAGGCCGAGCACGAGGCGGCACTGGCCGCCGCCGGACAGCAGAGCGGCGAGTCGGGGGGCGGCTCGCGGTGAACGCGGCGAAGTCGGCCAACCCCGTGCTGCGCGCCGGGCGCTGGCTGCGCTGGTACGTGCGCGAGTTCACCGACGAGAGCGCCTACGAGCGGTACGTCGCGCATGTACGGCAGCACCAGGGCCCCGACGCGGAGATCCCCAGCCGTAAGGAGTTCGAACGCCGCCGCACGGACGCCCGGGAGGGCGATCCGCGGGAGGGCTTCCGCTGCTGCTGAGCAGCGCGGATTGTCGGTGGCGTGCCGCATGATGGCCGCCATGGACATCACTGTGAGAACCGCCAGACCTGAGGAGTACGCGGAGGCCGGGGAACTGGTGGCACGCGCCTATCTCGACGGCGGGCTGCTGGACTTCGCCGAAGCCGACCCATATCTGGACACCCTCCGCGACGCGGCGGGCCGCGCCGCCCAGGCCGAGCTGCTCGTCGCGGAGGACCACCAGGGCGCACTGCTGGGCACCGTCACCTTCGTCGGCCGGGGTGGCCCCTACGCCGACCTGGCGCGGGAGGGCGAGGGCGAGTTCCGGATGCTCGGCGTCAGGGAGTCGGCCCGCGGCCGCGGGGTGGGCGAGGCCCTCGTCCGGGCCTGTATGACGCGGGGCCGCGCCCTCGGCCTGAGCGGGCTCGTCCTGTCCACCCAGCCGACCATGCACGCGGCGCACCGCCTCTACGAGCGGATCGGCTTCCGCCGGACCCCCGAGCGTGACTGGGCGCCCCTCGAGGGCTTCATCCTGTGGACCTACGCCCTCTCCCTGTGACCCCGCCCGGCCTCCCGGGCGGGGCGGCACAACATGTGGGGGTTCTGGATCGGCGGGGCACAACATGTATGCTCGCACACGCCGTCGCCTCCGATGCAGGGGAATCCGGTGCGAATCCGGAACTGGCCCGCAACGGTGAGGGGGCCCACGCAAGCGCGCCCGCAAGTCCGAGTACCTGCCGGCGGCGGCATCGACGAACGTCCGGGTCTCGTGGGTTGGACCGGCGGGCGGAGCGCGCCATGCCCTGCTGAGGGCGCGGCGTGCGCTCCCTCCCTCCGTGCTGCCCACGGACAGTCAGCAGCGAGGGAGAGCATCGCGTGACCGTCACCACCGCCCCCACCCTTCCGGAACGCGCCCCCACCGGGGCAGCGCCCACCGGCGCCGCTTCCCCAGGGAACGCCACCCGCGAGGACCCACAGGCGACCGCGCTCCGCGAAACCCTCGCCGCACTCACGGCGGATCTCCAGGACGCGGACCCGGCACCGGTGCTGGCGGCGGCACTGCGCGGTCGGCAACCGGGCGCGGACCAGGCCGAGTTGCGGGCCCTGGCCATCGAGTCGGCTGCGGGCCTCATCAGCGAGGAGCCGTCCTACTCGCGGCTGGCGGCGCGGCTGCTCACCCGCGCGATCCGCGACGAGGCGGCGGCCGAGGGCGTCACCTCGTTCTCCGCATCGGTGGCCCTCGGCCACGCCCAAGGGCTGATCGCGGACCGCACCCACGCGTTCGTACGCGAGCACGCCGGCCAGTTGGACACCCTGGTCGAGGAAGCCGTCGAGGGCGGCGCCGACGACCGGTTCGAGTACTTCGGGCTGCGTACCGTCCACTCCCGTTACCTGCTGCGGCACCCGACCACCCGGCGCACCGTCGAGACGCCGCAGCACTTCCTGCTCCGCGTCGCCTGCGGGCTGGCCGCTGACGGCTCGGCCGACGCGCTCGAAGAGGTGGCCGCGTTCTACCGGCTCATCAGCTCCCTCGCCTATCTCCCCTCCTCCCCCACCCTGTTCAACTCCGGCACCCGCCATCCGCAGATGTCGTCCTGCTATCTGCTGGATTCGCCCAGCGACGAGCTGGACTCGATCTATGAGCGCTATCAGCAGGTCGCGCGGCTCTCCAAGCACGCGGGCGGCATCGGTCTGTCGTACTCCCGGATCCGCTCCCGCGGGGCGCTGATCCGGGGGACGAACGGCCACTCGAACGGCATCGTCCCGTTCCTGCGGACGCTGGACGCGTCCGTCGCCGCGGTCAACCAGGGGGGCCGGCGGAAGGGCGCCGCCTGCGTCTATCTGGAGACGTGGCACGCGGACATCGAGGAGTTCCTGGAACTGCGCGACAACACGGGCGAGGACGCGCGCCGTACGCACAACCTCAATCTGGCGCACTGGGTGCCGGACGAGTTCATGCGCCGCGTCGAGGCGGACGGCCAGTGGTCGCTCTTCTCCCCGTCCGAAGTGCCGGAGCTGGTCGACCTGTGGGGCGAGGAGTTCGACACCGCGTACCGCCGCGCCGAGGCCGAGGGCCGTGCCGTCAAGCAGTTGCCCGCACGGCAGTTGTACGGCGCGATGATGCGCACCCTGGCGCAGACCGGCAACGGCTGGATGACGTTCAAGGACACCTCCAACCGCACCGCCAACCAGACCGCCGAGCCGGGCCACACGGTGCACTCCTCCAACCTGTGCACCGAGATCCTGGAGGTCACCGACGACGGTGAGACGGCGGTCTGCAACCTGGGCTCGGTCAACCTCGCCGCCCATCTCGGCGAGGACGGCGCGATGGACTGGGAGCGGCTGGACGCCACCGTCCGTACCGCCGTGACGTTCCTGGACCGCGTGGTGGACATCAACTACTACCCGACCGGTCAGGCGGCAGCCTCCAACTCCCGCTGGCGGCCGGTGGGTCTGGGGGTGATGGGCCTCCAGGACGTCTTCTTCCGGCTCGGGCTGCCGTTCGACTCGGACGAGGCCCGCGTGCTGTCCACCCGGATCGCCGAGCGCATCATGCTCGCCGCGTACGAGACCTCCGCCGAACTGGCCGACCGGCACGGCCCCCTGCCGGCCTGGTCCTCGACCCGCACGGCGCGCGGCGTACTGCACCCGGACCACTACCCGAACGCCGAGCCGCACTGGGCGGACCGCTGGGACGCGCTGCGCGCCCGTATCGCGCGCACGGGGATGCGCAACTCCCTGCTGCTCGCCATCGCCCCGACCGCGACCATCGCCTCCATCGCGGGCGTCTACGAGTGCATCGAGCCGCAGGTCTCCAACCTGTTCAAGCGCGAGACGCTGAGCGGCGAGTTCCTTCAGGTGAACACCTATCTGGTCGCGGAATTGAAGCGGCTGGGGCTGTGGGACGCGCGCGCCCGGGAGGCGCTGCGCCAGGCCAACGGCTCCGTGCAGGAGCTGGAGTGGGTGCCCGCGCACGTCCGGGAGCTGTACCGCACGGCCTGGGAGATCCCGCAGCGCGCCCTGATCGACATGGCCGCCGCCCGCACCCCGTATCTGGACCAGAGCCAGTCGCTCAACCTCTTCCTGGCCTCCCCCACCATCGGGAAGCTCAGCTCGATGTACGCGTACGCCTGGAAGCGCGGCATCAAGACCACGTACTACCTGCGCTCGCGCCCCGCGACGCGCATCGCCCAGGCGGCGAGGACCGCCACCGTCCCCCAGCAGGCGGCCGACGAAGCGATCGCCTGCTCCCTGGAAAACCCCGAGTCCTGCGAGGCCTGCCAGTAATGCGAGACGACAACAAGAACCTGCTCGACCCGGGCTTCGAGCTGACCCTGCGCCCGATGCGCTATCCGCACTTCTACGAGCGCTACCGCGACGCCATCAAGAACACCTGGACCGTCGAGGAGGTCGACCTCCACTCGGACGTCGCCGACCTGGCCAAGCTCACACCGGGCGAACAGCACATGATCAGCCGTCTGGTGGCGTTCTTCGCCACCGGGGACTCGATCGTCGCCAACAACCTCGTGCTGACGCTCTACAAGCACATCAACTCGCCGGAAGCCCGGCTCTACTTGTCCCGGCAGCTGTTCGAGGAAGCCGTACACGTCCAGTTCTATCTGACGCTGCTGGACACCTATCTGCCCGACCACGACGAGCGTGCGGCAGCGTTCGCAGCAGTGGAGAACATCCCCTCCATCCGGGAGAAGGCCCAGTTCTGCTTCCGCTGGATGGACTCTGTGGAGACCATCGACAAGCTGGAGTCGAAGGCCGACCGCCGCCGCTTCCTGCTCAACCTGATCTGCTTCGCCGCCTGTATCGAGGGGCTGTTCTTCTACGGCGCGTTCGCCTACGTCTACTGGTTCCGCTCACGCGGACTGCTGCACGGGCTGGCCACGGGCACCAACTGGGTGTTCCGCGACGAGTCGATGCACATGTCGTTCGCCTTCGACGTGGTGGACACCGTCCGCGAGGAGGAGCCCGAACTCTTCGACGCGGAGCTGGAGAAGCAGGTCACGGCGATGCTGGAGGAAGCCGTCGAGGCGGAGCTGCAGTTCGCGCGCGACCTGTGCGGCGACGGCCTGTCCGGCATGAACACCGAGTCCATGCGCCAGTACCTGGAGGCCGTCGCCGACCAGCGGCTTCGCCGGCTCGGCTTCCCCGAGCGCTACGGCTCCAGCAACCCGTTCTCCTTCATGGAGCTGCAGAACGTGCAGGAGCTGACCAACTTCTTCGAGCGCCGCCCCTCGGCCTACCAGGTGGCGGTGGAGGGCTCGGTGTCGCTGGACGACGACTTCTGAGCGGTACGGCGGATGGTGGTGCCGGTTACTCGTTCGGCACCGTCTCGTAGCGGGGCGTGCTCTCGGCCATCTGCCGGAGCACGTCCTTCCGCTCCCGCTTCGAAAGCCGGTCGACGTACAGATACCCGTAAAGGTGATCGGTCTCGTGCTGGAGGCAGCGCGCGAAGTACCCGGTGCCCCGCACCATGATCGGCTTGCCCTGCGCGTCCTGCCCGCGCACCACGGCGTAGTCGGGCCGCGCCAGCGGGTGGTAGGCGCCGGGCACCGAAAGGCAGCCCTCGCTGCCGTCGTCCAGCACCCGCTGCTCGGCGGGGAGCTGTTCGAGCACCGGGTTGCAGACGACACCCACGTGCCGTACGCCCTCGTCGTCGTGACAGTCGTAGACGAACACCTTCAGGTCGACGCCGATCTGGTTGGCGGCGATGCCGACACCCTCGGCAGCGCGCTGGCTGGCGAACATGTCGTCGATCAGCGCGGCCAGCTCGTCGTCGAACTCCGCCACGTCCTTGCACTCCCGGTGCAGCACCGGGTTGCCGATGACGGTGACCGGCCGGGCCGTACCCCGCGCGGTGTGGGCCTCCTCGCGGGCTGCCGCGTCCGTCACGTCGTCGACGAACTCGCCCTCGGCGGTGGCGGCCGACTCGGCCGTTGTTTCCTGCTGCTGCGCCATGCCGTCGTACGCCTTCCTGCGACCCGTAAGACCGTGAGAGCTGAGATCCGCCGGTGAACCGGCTGAGCACCGTACGGCTGCGTACCGTAAGGACCCGCCCTACAGGGTACGGGGCCGCCGGTGGAGGCTCAGCAGACCTCCTCCAGATCCCGCCACTCACGGGTGTCCGGGCTGTCCGCGACCCAGCCGTCCAGCAGCCCGCGCACCAGCGCGGCGGGCGCCGCCAGTCCGCACTCGCGCTCGGGCACCCACAGCTCGCCGGGGCCGCCCTGCGTCATATGGCCCAGCGGCCCGGGGTGGCCGGGCGAACTGTGGTCGTGCGGGTCCAGATGCACGGTCCCGTCGCCCTCGTCGGCCGGCATGGCGCTCTCCGAGCAGGCACGGCACAGCAGCCGCACCGACGAGGACCAGTCCTCGGCGGCGAACCCGGCGTCGGCCGCCAGCCGCTCCAGCGCGTCCCGGTCGCTCTCGGTGGCGGCCTCCAGCAGCACCACCCAGGTGGGTACGGGCGAGGGGGCCCACAGCTCGATCTCGTCGAAGACGGGATAGGAGGGCCCGGCGGCCGTGGTGCGCTCGCCGTGCGGAACGCCGTCGTGCAGTACGACCTCGCCCCAGCGGCGCCCCGAGGAGGGCAACGGAATGCTCTGGATCTCCATCCGGGCCGGGTCGATTCGGCGGCCCCATACGACCTCCGCCTCGCCCTCCGGGGAGAGCCGCACGGCGGCGCTGCCCAGCTGCATACCGGTGGGCTCCTCGGCCGCCGCCGCACCGTGCGACTGTCCGGGCACATGCAGCCCGTACGCCTGCCAGGCACGGCGCGCCAGTGGCCAGTCCTGGAGCGCGGTGGCCGCGATGCCGACGTTCCACCAGTCGGGCGCCCCGGTCTCGCGGTCCAGCAGCGCCACGGCACGCAGACCCGCCGTACGCGCCTGCTCCCAGTCGTGCCGGAACTTGTGCAGCAGCGCGAGGTTGAACCAGGACTCCGAAAGCCACGGCTCCAGGTCGGCGGCACGGGTGAGCAGAGCGCCCGCGTCCTCGTAGCGCCCGTCGCCGATAAGCGTGAACGCACGGTCCGTCGCCTGCCGCCACGAGGCGGAGGGACGGTGCCGCACCTTGCCGAAGATCCTCACTGTGCTCCCGCCGATCCCGCCGTTCCACCTGTCCTGCGGCCCGGCTGCTGCCCGGCCTGTCGTCTGCCGATGGGGGTTCCGTGCACCGGACACCACGCGCCGGTCCTCGCCTCTCGCGGTTCCCCCCTTCGCATCCAACCATGCCCGCTCGGGTGCCCGCTCATTACCCGTGCGTCAGACGTCCGCAGCCCGCACCGCGCCCCTCCCCGGCCCTTGCCACCACGCGTGACAGGGCTTCCACCACGCGTGGTTCGTGGTCACGCCCGGTGGCCGTGCGCAGTTGGCGCAGGGCCCACTCGCGCGCCTCCTCGCCCGTCGTACGGCCCTTCGTGTGGCTGCCCGTGACGAGGTCCTCGTACGCGTTGACCGTACGGACGACACGTGCCGTCACCGACTGTTCGCGGTACGGGTCGGCCTGGGCCTCCACCGCCGACGCCACCCGCCAGCGGGCACCGGCCTGCCGGAGCACCGCGCCGCCGAGCAGGGCGATACGGCGCTGTCTGCCGGGTTCCAGCGCTGTCGTTGCCCCGCCGGGAACCGGCTCGGCCAGCGAGAGCTGCCCCACATCATGTGTGAGGGCCGCATACTCCAGCGCGGTGAGTTCCCCTCCCGTCAGGCCCAGCTCGCGCCCCACCGCGCGGCTGAGCTCCGCTACTCGGCGCGCATGCCCGTGCGGGGTACAGCCGGCCACCTCGGGCGCCCGGGCGAGGGAGGCGAGAGTGCGCCGGTGGGTCGCTCGTACGGAGGCGCGGCGGCGGAGGGCGAACTGGATGACGAGCAACGGCGCGCAGCACAGCAGCAGCGCCCACAGCCCGGCGACCGCGACGGCCAGCGCCAGCAGGACGGCGGTGGCGGCGAGCGCGGGAACGGTGCCGAGCCGGACGCTCAACTCCTGCCGCACCGCCCGCCCGTAGCCTGCCTCGGTCTTCGGGACCGCGGCGAGCGCGTTGGTGGCGGCGGCCAGGAGAGCGTCGAGGCATCCGACGAGCAGCGCCAGGCCCAGCAGACACAGGGTGAAGACTCCGCCCGGCTGAACGGCGCGGCCCAACCAGCCCTCCCCGTACAGCGGTTGGCAGCAGACCGCGGCGAACCCCACGCCGAGCGCCAGCCGTGCGGGCGCCTGCGGCGGCGGCGCCTGGCCGAGCGCGACCTGCGGGGCCAGCCCGACGAGGGAGCCGAAGAGGGCCACCGCGACGGCCTGTGCCGCGCCGGGCCCTGCCGGTGTGCCGCCCACCTGGCCGCAGAGTGCGTAGCCGAGCGCCCCGGCCCCGGACAGCAGTCCTGTGGTGCGTACGCCGACGCCGTCCTCGGTCAGCCGGACGCGGGCCAACTCGCCCACGGCGACGACCAGTCCGAACGCCAGCGCCACATCGGGCCGGGTCACCCCGCGCCACAGGGTGACGCCCAACGCGCTCCCCGCCACCAGCGCGGCCACCCCATAGGCGGCGGCGACCAGCCGTGCGGCCGTCCGCCGCGTCATACGGCCACGCTTCCGCCGGATCGCACCCCGGCCGTCGGACCGGCCGCCGCACCGGCCACCGGGTCCGCGCCGCCGAGGGCGGCACGGGCCGCTGCCGGCTGCGGGGCTGCGCGGGGGTCCGCGGCCGGATCCGCTGCCGGTTTCCGGGGCGCGTGCGGGTCCGCGTACGGCCAGCCGTGCCGGCGCAGCGCGCGGGTGAGGGCCGCGACCATCCGGGGGTCGAACTGCGTTCCCGCGCACCGCTCCAGCTCCTCCAGCGCCGCGGCGACGGGCCGGCCCGGGCGGTAGCAGCGGGTGGAGGTCATCGCGTCGAACGCGTCGGCGACGGCCACGATCCGTGCGGCCTCGGGGATCTCCTCGCCGGCCAGCCCTCGCGGATAGCCGGTGCCGTCCATCCGCTCGTGGTGGTGCAGTACCGCGGCGCGTGCCTCGCCCAGGAAGTCGAGCCCGCGCACGATCTCGGCCCCGTGCTCGGGGTGCTGTTCCATGACGCGGCGCTCGGCGGGGGTGAGCGGGCCCTCTTTCCGCAACAGCCGGGCGGGGACGCCGAGTTTCCCGACGTCGTGCAGGACGCCCGCACAGCGGAGCAGCTCGGTCCGCTCCTCGTCCAGACCCAGCTCGCGTGCGATCAGCGCGGCGGCGAGGCCGACCCGTTCGCCGTGCCCGCGGGTGTAGCGGTCCTTGATGTGCACGGCCTGGGCGAGCGCCTGCACGGCGGCCTGCCGCGCCGCGCGTTCGGGGCGGCACCGCCGCAGCCCCCACCAGGCGAGCCAGACGGGGCCCAGCGCGGGCAGCGCCGCGAGCGGCCCGTAGGCGCTGCGCCACAGGACGACTGCCACCGGCACGGTCAGCACCCATGCCAGTGCGAGCGCCACACGGCTGTCCTCCGCGGGCCCTGCCGCTGCTGCCGGCCGCGCTGTCGCCGCCGCTCCCGCTGGTCCGGCTGTCCCCGCTGTACGCATCGTGAGCCGCATCACCGGCCTCCTCCCCACCTGTCACATGGCGGGGAGAATAGGAGCGGCGGGCAGCGGGCCCGTTGGCCTTCGGGCGCGTTCCCCCGTACGAGACGGCAGGAGCTCACCCGAACGAGCGAGAAAAGACGGAACCACTAGCGCGCGTGCGCCAGGTGCGAACTCCCGGTTCAGGCGGGGTTCTTGTCGTCCTCGGAGCCGGCGGCGTCGACGGTCTCCATCGCGGCGTCGACGGTCCCGGTCCCGGCGGCGGAACGGGTGTCCTCGGCCTGGACGGCATCGGCACTCGCGGGGGTCTCGCCCTGCCGGATCACCTCGATCCGGCCCATGACCTTGGCCCGCAGATCCGAGGGGACGTCGTCCTGCCCGCAGCAGCGCTTGACGAGCTTCTTCACCTCGCGCTCGAGCCCGTACTTCTCGAAGCAGGGCGAGCACTCGTCGAAGTGCTCCTTGAACTTGGCGCAGTCGCCCTCGGGCATCTCCCGGTCGAGGTACTCGTAGAGGTGGTCGAGGACCTCAGAGCAGTCCGTCTCGTGCGGCTCTCCGCAACTCATGAGCCCGAGCCTTTCCGGTCTTGCGACCCGTCCGCCGCGGCACCTGCCGGGACCAGGCCGCGCTCCTGCGCGTAACCCTCCAGCATCTCCCGAAGCTGGCGCCGTCCACGGTGCAGACGGGACATCACCGTACCGATGGGTGTGCCCATGATGTCGGCGATCTCCTTGTACGCAAAGCCTTCGACATCGGCGAGGTAGACGGCGATGCGGAATTCCTCGGGGATGGCCTGGAGCGCTTCCTTCACATCCGAGTCCGGCAGGTGGTCGAGCGCCTGTGCCTCGGCCGAGCGCAGCCCGGTCGACATGTGCGACTCGGCGCGCGCCAGCTGCCAGTCCTCGATCTCCTCCGCGGCACTGCGCTGGGGCTCGCGCTGCTTCTTGCGGTAGGAGTTGATGAAGGTGTTCGTCAGGATGCGGTACAGCCACGCCTTGAGGTTGGTGCCCTCGCGGAACTGGTGGAAGGACGCGTACGCCTTCGCGTAGGTCTCCTGCACCAGGTCCTCGGCGTCGGCCGGGTTCCGCGTCATGCGCAGCGCGGCGGAATACATCTGGTCGAGGAAAGCGAGTGCGTCACGCTCGAAGCGTGCACTGCGCTGCTCCACCGTCTCAGATGCCTGTGTCTCCTGCTGTGCGCTTGAGCCGCCTTCGGTCCCGGTGACCGGACCCACCTCCTCCAACGTCGCGGCGAGCCCGAACGAGGACCCGCTCGAATCGGAGAATAGACGACGATCGCCACCGCCCGCCGCTTGAATCTTCGCGCCTGAGGCCAGCGCCATCGTGGCCCAGTCCAGGTCAGCGGCCCGCGGACGCTGGGGGCAAGCGACAGAACCCATCTGGGCGGCTCCCTTTCCTTCGTGTGGAGAGGTACGGCATCTCACGTTCTTCTCCGGTCACGGGTCATGTCCGTAGCCGGATACCGGGTGCAACCACGAAGGCCCGCCGATCATTCCCGCCCCGGCCGGTCATTCCCAGCCCGCCGCGCTCGCCCGGCCCGCCGCCCGCACCAGCGCTCGCTCACCCGCCGGGCCGGCCGGCGATCCATGCCGTGACGGCGCCGGTGATCACCCCCATCGCCTCCTCCTCGGTCAGCTCGGCCGACTTCGGCAGCGCGAAACCGTGGTCGGCGTACGGCACCTCCACCAGCTCCGTACCGTCCGGGAACTCCGCGGGGCGGCCGAACGGGTCGCGGCCGCCCTGCACCACCAGCACCGGCAGCTCCACGCCGGTCAGCTCGTCGGCGCGGGACTTGTCGGGCTTGCCCGGCGGGTGCAGCGGGAACGACAGGGCGAGCACCGCCCGTGCGCCCAGCTCCCCCGCGGTACGGCAGGCGACGCGGGCGCCCGCGCTGCGCCCTCCCGCGATCACCGGCAGACCGGGGAGCGTGAGCGCGGGCCACAGCGCGCTCCAGGCGGCGTCCAGGGTCCGCGGCGCCGGGGCCACCTTCTTGCCCGCCACCCGCCAGGGCTGCTCCACCAGTGCCACGGTGACGCCCTCGCCGGGCAGCGCGGCGGCCAGTGCCCGCAGGTCGCGGGCCTCGATCCCGCCGCCCGCGCCATGGCCGAGGGCGAGCACGGTGTGCGCCTTTCGCGCCGCGGGGTACCAGGTGATGCGGGCGTCGCCCATGGGCGTCGCGACTTTTTCGGCCTGCCGCTCGCTGCCTGTGTCCTTGCGGCTTTTGTCCTTGTGCGCAGTCATGACCGCATGGTGCCACTGGGGAGGGGATGGCCCTGGCTGCCCGTCCACAAGCTGCCGTTTCGTTGTGGCTGGTGGGGGCACCTCCCGGCCGGAGGCTGGGGGAGCAGTTCCCCGCGCCCCTTCGGGGCACGGGTGAAGCCCCTAGAACAGCGTCTCCTCCTCCGGAGCGGGCAGCTCCTTCAGCAGGTGGGGGCCGTTGTTGCGGACGTTGCTGACGTCCGTGGAGACGGGGTGGGCCCGCATCGTTCCGGGCGGCGGTGGCGTCAGCAACTCGCGGAGCTGCTCGGAGTCCGTCCGCGAGGGGTCCAGCCAGGCGTCCCAGCGGTCCGGGGTGAGCATCAGCGGCATCCGGGGGTGGATGTCGGCCAGCGACCGTGGGCCGCCCTCGCTCAGTTCGTCCGCGTTGGCCAGCGGGGTGGTCTCCGCGGCTGTGGTGATGACGGTGCACGTCGTCCACCAGGCCTGCGGATGGTCGTCGGGCAGCGTCTTGTCCCGCCAGAACTCGTACAGCCCGGCCATCGCCAGCACCGGCTGCTCATCCGCGGAGCCGTCGGTGGTCGGCGCGATGAAGTACGGCTGCTTGCGGGGCCGCTTCCGCTTGCCCTCCTGTTCGAGCTTCAGCTCACCCTGCGCGGTGACCCACTCGTAGTAGCCGTCGGCTGGCAGCAGACAGCGGCGGGCGGCGAAGGGACGGCGGTAGGCGGGCTTCTCGTGCACGGTCTCCGCCCTGGCGTTGATCATCTTGACGCCCATGTCCGGCGTCTTGGCCCAGCCCGGCACCAGGCCCCATTTGAGGGTCCGCAGCTGCCGCACGGGCCGCGGGTCGTCGCCGCCCTTGAGCGGGCGGTCGAGCACCGCGTACACCTGCTTGGTGGGTGCGACGTTCCAGTCCGGTGCCAGCGCCTCCGCGGGCTCCCACTTCTCCACCTCGAACAGCCGGGCCAGATCCTCGGCCCCCCGGCTCGCTGCATACCGTCCGCACATGCCTGCAAGACTGCCACGGCACGCCGGGCCGTCGCCGGGCGTTGACAGGACACGTCGACGTGCGCCGACGGGACACAGCGGGGACACGGCCCCGGAGCACACGAGGAGAGCACCCCGAACATGGACAACGCGAGCATCACGGACGTCTGGGACCGGGTCGTCGGCAGTCAGCCGGACCCCGAGCAGTGGCTGGTGCTCGTCACCGGCC
The DNA here is from genome assembly GCF_050936705.1 of Streptomyces sp. CA-250714. Lineage (NCBI taxonomy): Bacteria > Bacillati > Actinomycetota > Actinomycetes > Kitasatosporales > Streptomycetaceae > Streptomyces > Streptomyces sp. CA-250714. Next base: position 2,789,009 of record NZ_JBNJMI010000001.1, read on the forward strand.
TGGTGGCGCTGCTCGCGGTGGCTCCGCACGGGGTGTGGCGTATCTCGCGGAACGCCGTCACCATCGCGCACGAGGGCGGGCACGGACTCATAGCCCTGGTCACCGGGCGTCGGCTGGACGGCATACGGCTGCACTCGGACACCTCGGGGCTGACGGTCTCGCGGGGCAAGCCGCACGGCATAGGCATGGTGCTGACCGCCGCCGCGGGCTACACCGCTCCCCCGCTGCTCGGGCTGGGCGGCGCCTGGCTGCTGGCCGCCAACCACATCACGGCGCTGCTGTGGGGGGCCACGGCACTGCTGGTGGCGATGCTGGTGATGATCCGCAACGCCTACGGGGTGCTGACCGTCCTGCTGGCAGGTGGCGCCTTCCTGCTCGTCTCCTGGCTGACGGACCCCGAGGTGCAGGCAGCGTTCGCCTACGTCGTGGTGTGGTTCCTGCTGCTTGGCGGAGTGCGCCCGGTCTTCGAGCTGCAAGGCAAGCGGCGGCAGGGAATGCGGCGCGGGGTGTTCCGGCCCGGCGGGATGGCCCAGGGTGCTCCGGACTCGGACGCCGACCAGCTGGCGCGGCTCACCCATCTCCCCGCCGCCGCGTGGCTGTTCCTCTTCCACGCGGTCGCGCTGTGCTCCCTCATCGGCGGCGGGCGCTGGCTGCTCGGGCTGTGACTCCGGCTCCGGTCGGTCACCGAGGCGGCCGAGCCCCAGCCATTACAGTGGGCCCCATGACCGACCAGCGCATCAGCCCCGCAGACTCCGCCCTCTGGCCCGCGCCCACGGCGCCGGGCCGTATCGAGGCGACCGTCACCGTGCCGGGGTCCAAGTCGGTCACCAACCGCGCGCTGGTGCTGGCCGCGCTGTCCTCCGAACCGGGCTGGCTGCGCCGGCCGCTGCGCTCCCGGGACACCCTGCTGATGGCCGGCGCGCTGCGCACCATGGGCGTCCAGATCGAGGAGACGGTCTCCTCCGCCTCCGCCTCCCCCACGGCCGACGGCGGCCGCCCGGCCGGTGAGCGCCCCGGCGGCGAGGCCTGGCGGGTGATCCCGACCACGCTGCGCGGCCCGGCGACGGTGGACGTCGGCAACGCGGGCACCGTGATGCGCTTCCTGCCGCCGCTCGCGGCGCTGGCCGAGGGCCCGATCCGGTTCGACGGCGACCCGCGCTCCTACGAGCGCCCGCTGCACGGCGTCATCGACGCCCTGCGCACGCTGGGCGCACGCGTGGAGGACGAGGGCCGGGGCGCGCTGCCGATGACCGTGCACGGCAACGGCTCGCTGGCGGGCGGTCCGGTGGAGATCGACGCCTCCTCCTCCAGCCAGTTCGTCAGCGCACTGCTGCTGTCGGGTCCGGGCTTCAACCAGGGCGTCGAGGTCCGCCACACGGGCCGCACGCTGCCGTCCATGCCGCACATCCGGATGACGGTCGACATGCTGCGCGCCGCGGGCGCGCAGGTGGACGCCCCGGAGGACGGCGGAACGCCGAACGTGTGGCGGGTGACGCCCGGCGCGCTGCTGGGCCGCGATCTGACGATCGAGCCCGACCTGTCCAACGCGCAGCCCTTCCTCGCCGCGGCGCTGGTCACCGGCGGCCAGGTCACCGTCCCGGACTGGCCCGAGCGCACCACGCAGCCCGGAGACGCGCTGCGCGAGATCTTCACGGCCATGGGCGGCTCCTGCGTACTGGACGAGCGCGGCCTCACCTTCACCGGCAGCGGCCGGATCCACGGCATCGACATCGACCTGGGCGAGGTGGGCGAGCTGACGCCAGGCATCGCCGCCGTGGCCGCGCTGGCGGACGGCGAGTCGGTGCTGCGCGGCGTCGGCCATCTGCGGCTGCACGAGACGGACCGGCTGGCGGCGCTGGTGAAGGAGATCAACGGCCTGGGCGGCGATGTCACCGAGACCGAGGACGGCCTGCGGATCCGGCCACGCGCCCTGCACGGCGGCGTCTTCCACACCTACGACGACCACCGGCTGGCCACGGCCGGCGCGGTGCTCGGCCTGGCGGTCGAGGGCGTCGAGGTGGAGAACGTCGCGACGACGTACAAGACCCTGCCGGACTTCCCGCAGATGTGGGGCGGCATGCTCGGCATTCCGGCAGCAGCCGGTTCCGGAGCCGGAGCCGGAGAGAGAGCCTGAGAGGGCGCCCGCGATGCGCCGCTACGGCAAGCACACCGACGAGGACGACATCCGGGTCCGTCCCTCCCGCCGCGGTACCCGCCCGCGTACCCACACCCGGCCCAAGCACGAGGACGCGGCCGAGGGCCTCGTACTGACCGTCGACCGTGGCCGGCTGACGTGCCTGGTGGAGGACCGCACGGTCACCGCGATGAAAGCACGCGAACTGGGCCGCAAGGCCGTGGTGGTGGGTGACCGGGTGGCCGTCGTCGGTGATCTGTCCGGCGCCAAGGACACCCTCGCGCGCGTCGTCCGCGTAGAGGAGCGCACCTCGGTGCTGCGCAGGACGGCGGACGACAACGATCCGTACGAGCGCGTCATCGTGGCCAACGCCGACCAGCTCGCCATCGTCACCGCGCTGGCCGACCCCGAGCCGCGTCCCAGGCTGATCGACCGCTGCCTGGTCGCGGCGTTCGACGCGGGGCTCGAACCGCTGCTGGTGCTGACCAAGTCCGATCTGGCGCCGGCCGGGCCGCTGCTGGAGACGTACGCCCCGCTGGGGGTGCGTTACGTGGTCACCAGCAGGGACGAGTGGGCCGACGGCTCGGGCGTCGAGGCGGTACGCGAGCTGATGCGCGGTCAGGTCACGGTGTGCGTGGGGCACAGCGGCGTCGGCAAGACGACGCTCGTCAACGCGCTGGTACCAAAGCGGCAGCGGGCCACGGGCGTGGTGAACGCGGTCACCGGACGCGGCAGGCACACCACGACCTCGGCACTGGCGCTCCCGCTGCCGCCGTCCCCCGTCGGCGAGGACGGCTGGGTCATCGACACCCCGGGCGTGCGCTCCTTCGGCCTGAACCACATTCAGCTCTCGCGCGTCATCCAGGCGTTCCCCGACCTGGAGGCGGGCGCCGCCGAGTGTCCGCGGGCGTGCAGCCACAACGAGCCGGGCTGCGCGCTGGACCAGTGGGTGGCCGACGGGCACGCCGACCCGGCCCGACTGCACTCGCTGCGCCGCCTGCTGGCGACGCGGGAGAGGCGTGAAGGGGACTGATCGCTTCCGCCCGGCCGCCGCTGCATACTGGTCTGCCTGCGCTTGACCTTGTCCCAGGGGATCCCGGCGGGAGCGACGAGAGGAAGAGCACATGGCGTGGCTGCTGGTGATAGTCGCGGGGTTGCTGGAGACCGGCTTCGCTGTGTGCCTGAAGCTCTCCCACGGCTTCACCAGGCTCTGGCCCACGGTCGCGTTCTGCGCCTTCGCCCTCGGCAGCTTCGGCCTGTTGACCCTCTCGCTGAAGCGGCTGGACGTCGGCCCGGCGTACGCGGTCTGGACGGGCATCGGCGCCGCGGGTACGGCGATCTACGGCATGGTCTTCATGGGCGATGTGGTCTCCGCGCTCAAGCTGATCTCCATCACGCTGGTGATCGTCGGCGTGATAGGGCTACAGCTCTCCGGCAGCGCGCACTGAGGGAAGCCGCCCCCTGCGCTTGGGCAGTCTGCTCCCCCAAGCTCTTCGAGCAGGGGGTACCCCCAGGGCGCAGGGTGGGCAAGCGCAGCCCCCACGCCGGGTACGCAAGCTTTAGTGGGCCAGCAACGCGCGGACGACCTCGTCCACCCGCCCGCACGGGTCCTCGTCGCCAGACTCCCGCACCGGTGCGATGACGTACGAGAGCGCAACCCGTAACCCCGCGTCGTACGCCCGCTCCAGCTCCCGCCGGCCGGGCCCCTCCCGCGGGGCGGGTCCGCCGACGGGCACCCGTCTGGCCCGGTCCAGCCCGGACACCACTCGGCTCCGCAACGCGGCGGCGAGCTTCCCGGGCTCGCCCGGGGGCGAGGGCACCAGCGCCCCGAAGCAACCGGTGAGCGCGGCGCGCACGATGGGCTCCGTACGCGCCGTACGCAGCACCCAGTGCGCGGCGGCGGCGCAGCAGGCGGCCGGGTCGGCCCCGCTCCGGCACGCCTCGGCCACCGCGCGGCCCGCGCCGTCCAGGAAGTCCTCCAGCAGCCGGTCGACGAGCGCGGCGCCCAGCCCCTCCTTGCTGCCGAACTCGTTGTAGAGCGTCTGCCGCGACACCCCGGCGGCCGCGGCGACATCGACCATCCGTACGACCGCCCACGGCTGTGACCGCACCGCCACGTGAGCGGCGTCCAGCAGGGTCTCGCGTGCAGTAGGCATCGTCGCCTCCCCCGACCGACAGCCCGGCGTGCGGCACAGAATTGACGCACCGCCAAGAGGTGTCAATACGCGGCGCACGCGCATGGCCGTGTGGCCGGGGGTTTCGCCGCTCGATACTGTTCGGACATGCTGGACTATCACGATGATCTGCGTCTCGCCCATGTGCTGGCCGACGCCGCCGACGCCGCGACCATGGAGCGGTTCAAGGCTCTCGACCTGAAAGTCGAGACCAAACCGGACATGACGCCGGTGAGCGAGGCCGACAAGGCGGCCGAGGAGCTGATCCGCACCTCGCTCCAGCGCACCCGGCCGCGGGACGCGGTGCTGGGCGAGGAGTTCGGCACCGAGGGGCACGGACCACGTCGCTGGGTGATCGACCCGATCGACGGTACGAAGAACTATGTGCGCGGGGTCCCGGTGTGGGCGACGCTCATCGCGCTGATGGAGATGGGCGAGGGCGGCGACCGGCCGGTCGTCGGCGTCGTCTCGGCGCCCGCGCTCAACCGCCGCTGGTGGGCGGCGAAGGGCGCCGGCGCGTACAGCGGCCGCAGCCTGTCCAAGGCCACCCGGCTGGAGGTGTCCAAGGTCGCCGAGGTGCGGGACGCCTCGTTCGCCTACTCCTCGCTGCACGGCTGGGAGGAGCGGGGCATGCTGGGCGGCTTCATGGATCTGACCCGGGACTGCTGGCGGACCCGCGGCTACGGCGACTTCTGGCCGTACATGATGGTCGCCGAGGGATCGGTGGACATGTGCGCCGAGCCGGAGTTGTCGCTGTGGGACATGGCGGCCAGCGCCGTCATCGTCGAGGAGGCGGGCGGCACCTTCACCGGGCTGGACGGGAATCCGGGGCCGCACAGCGGCAACGCGGCGGCCTCGAACGGGCTGTTGCACGAGACACTGCTGAGCTATCTGACGGCTTGATCCCACCGCTCGTCCGGGTGGCCTGTACACGCGTCCTTGTTGAGACCTCCCTCACATGTGAACATGAGAATCCGCTCGCTTGTGCCTTTGTGAACCACTTCTCGAGCAGCATCCGCGTGCCGGGAAGCCGTTCCGCCAAGGAGGTAGCCCCCTCATGCCAGGTCGCGTCCACCACGCCATGAGCAAAGTGATCCTCACCATCGGCCCCGCCCACACCCTCCGCCAGGCAGCCCGGCTGATGTCGGCCCGCCGCGTCGGCGCCGCCGTCGTCCTCGACCCCGACACCAGCGGGCTCGGCATCCTCACCGAGCGCGACATCCTCGACTCCCTCGGCGCGGGCCAGGACCCGGACCGGGAGCGGGCACACGACCACACCACGACCGACGTCGTCTTCGCCACACCCGACTGGACGCTGGACGCGGCGGCACAGGCCATGACGCGCGGCGGCTTCCGGCATCTGATCGTCCTCGACGAGCGGGAGCCGGTGGGCGTCCTCTCGGTCCGCGACATCGTCAGGAACTGGTCGGACCACAGTGTTCCGGTGGCGCCGGAGCCCGCGGAGGAAGTGGCGGTCTAGCGCGCCCGGCCGCTCGCCGGGGCCCGGAAGGGACCCGGACGCACCGGAGGGACCGGAGCCCCATGGCGTCCGGTCCCTCCGGGTTCGTACGGCGAGCGGTCGGTCAGCCGCGCAGGGCCTGGACCGCGGCTTCCAGCCGCTTGCCGTAGTCGGGGTCCGCCTTGCGGAAGTTCTCGATCGCGCGCTGGGCGATGTCGTCGCGGGAGACACCCGCGATGGCGTTCGCCAGATTGTCGATCAGCCGGGCCTTCTCGTCCTCCGACATCAGGCGGTAGAGGTTCCCGGCCTGGACGAAGTCGTCGTCCTCGGCGTGCGAGGGAGCCGGGTGGTCCTCCGTGGTGCCGCTGACCGCCAGCGGCTGCCACAGCGCGCGGCCGGTCTCGGCCGGTGCGCCGAAGCTGTTCGGCTCGTAGTTCTTCGCCCCGCCGTGCCGCCCGTCGTACATCACACCGTCCCGGCCGTAGGTGCGGGCCCGGGTCGCCTTGGGCTCGTTCACCGGCAGCAGGTCGGCGTTGATGCCGACGCGGTAGCGGTGTGCGTCGCCGTAGGCGAAGAGCCGGCCCTGGAGCATCTTGTCCGGAGAGGGGCCGATGCCCGGCACGAAGTGGTGCGGGGAGAAGATCGACTGCTCGACCTCGGCGAAGATGTTCCTCGGGTTGCGGTTGAGCTCCAGCTTGCCGATCTCGATCGGCGGGTAGTCCGCGTGCGGCCAGACCTTGGTCAGATCGAACGGGTTGAAGCGGTAGTTGGCCGCCTCCGCCGCGGGCATGATCTGGACCTGCACCGTCCAGGTCGGGTACTCGCCCCGCTCGATGGACTCACGCAGATCACGCTGGTGGCTGTCGGGGTCCTTGCCGGCCAGCTCCTCGGCCTCGGCGGCCGTGAGGTTCTTGATGCCCTGGTCGGTCTTGAAGTGGTACTTGACCCAGAAGACCTCGCCCGCCTCGTTGGTCCACTGGAAGGTGTGCGAGCCGTAGCCGTTCATGTGGCGGTACGAGGCGGGGATGCCGCGGTCACCGAAGAGCCAGGTCACCTGGTGCGTCGACTCGGGCGACAGGCCCCAGAAGTCCCAGACGTTGTCCGGCTCCTGGGAGCCGGTGTAGGGGTCGCGCTTCTGGGTGTGGATGAAGTCGGGGAACTTGATGGCGTCCTTGATGAAGAACACCGGGGTGTTGTTCCCGACGAGGTCGTAGTTGCCCTCTTCGGTGTAGAACTTCAGCGCGAAGCCGCGGGGGTCACGCACCGCGTCCGCGGCACCGAGGTTGCCCGCCACCGTGGAGAACCGCAGGAAGACCTCGGTCTCCTTGCCGATCTCGGAGAGGAACTTCGCCCGGGTGTACTTGGTCACATCGGCGGTGACGGTGAACTTGCCGTACGCACCCGCGCCCCGGGCGTGCACGATGCGCTCCGGGATGCGCTCGCGGTTGAAGTGGGCCAGCTTCTCCAGCAGGTGCTGATCCTGGACGAGCACCGGGCCGCCCGCGCCTGCGGTCTGGCTGTTCTGGTTGTCCGCGACCGGAGCCCCGGCTTCCGTCGTCATGGGTCCGGCCGTCTCGTCCTGCACCGTCACGTGCGCCTCCTGTGCCTCACATCTGTCCTGTGGTTCAACCACTCGCAAGCCTACATTGGACATTGTCTAAGTCAAGAAGAAGCCGAATTCCATACGGGTTCTGTCCATGGACATGCCGCTGCTAGGCTGTAGGCATGAGTGACCTGCTGGAACGGCTCCGCGATCGCGGTTGGCGGCTCACCGCACAGCGGCGAGTCGTCGCCGAGGTACTCGACGGTGATCATGTGCACTACACGGCGGACGAGGTCCATGCCCGCGCGGCGGACCGGCTGCCGGAGATCGCGCGTGCGACCGTCTACAACACGCTGAGCGAGCTGGTCGCCCTCGGCGAGGTGCTCGAGGTGAGCACCGACGGCCGCGCCAAGCGCTACGACCCGAACGCGCGCCACACCCATCAGCACCTGGTGTGCTCCCGCTGCGGGACGATCCGCGACGTCCACCCGACGGGTGACCCGCTGGCCGCCCTCCCGGAGGACGAGCGCTACGGCTTCACCATCGCCGAGGCCACCGTCACCTACCGGGGCGTCTGCCCGAACTGCAACGAGGCCTGAGCGACCCGCCGCACGCCCCCGGAGCCGGAAGCGGCCCGCGTCCCAGTCAAGGGATGCGGGCCGTTTTGTTTGTGCCGTACGCGTTGTGCCACCGCGGCGGACATGCCGTACGGTGCCGTACCGCCACATGAGGGCCGGCCGGAACATGACGAAGGCCCGGATCCGAGGATCCGGGCCTTCGTCTTTCAGTAGCGGGGACAGGATTTGAACCTGCGACCTCTGGGTTATGAGCCCAGCGAGCTACCGAGCTGCTCCACCCCGCGCCGTTGTGTGCACAACTTTAACGCGGGTCGACGACCAGTGCAAATCGAGGTCCCAGGGGCGGGTGGGGCCTAGGCCGTCAGTTCCGAGCGCAGGGCCTCGCGGAGCCTGGCCGCACGTTCGGCCACCTCGACCGGACCCAGCTCCACCGCACGCGCGCACCAGAACTGTCCCTCCTCCAGCTCGCCCCGGCGCGCGCTGATCAGCGCCAGCCGGAGCGCCGCCCTGCCGTGCCCGGCCTCGGCGGCCCGGGTCCACCACAGTGCCGCTTCCGGCTCGCTGCCCTCGCGGGCGAGCAGCAGCCCGAGGTTGAACGCACCGTTCGGGCTGCCCGCCTCGGCCGCGGCGCGGTACCAGCGTGCCGCGTCCACGACCTCGCCGCGTGCGGCCGCGCACATGCCCAGCCGCACCTGGGCGCGGCGGTGGCCGTGCTCGGCCGCACGCTCGTACCACTCCTCGTACTCGGGTCTGGCGCCGTCCGCCCTGCCGAGCTCGTGTTCCGAGCCCAGCTCGCCGGTGCCGCGCCGGGTGACCCGCTCCAGCAGAGCGCCCAGCCGGAAGGCCCCCTCGACGCTCCCGCCGCCCGCGGCGCACCGCAGATGCCGCTCCGCCGTGTGCAGCTCGCCCTCGCGCAGCAGCGCGATACCGACCTGGAGCGCGGCCTCCGCGTGCCCGGACGCCGCCGCGCGCTCGTACCAGGCGCGTGCGGCGCGCTCGTCGCCGCGTCCCGCGTGCAGGATGCCGAGGTTGAAGGCGGCGTCCACACTGCCGGCCTCGGCGGCCTTGGAGAACCACGGCTCGGCACCCTGGGTGTCCCCGCGCTGAAGCAGCAGCACGGCAAGCGCGTTGGCGGCCTCGCGGTGACCCGCGTAGGCGGCACGCCGGTACCACTGCTCGGCCTGCGCCGTGCGGCCCTGCGCCGCGCACAGCAGTCCGAGGTTGAAGGCACCGTTGTCGCAGCCCGCTTCGAGGGCGACGCGGTACCACCGCTCGGCGGCCTGCCGCTCGCCGCGGTCGGCGTGCAGCGCGCCCAGTGCGTTGGCCGCGTTGCCGTCGCCGTCCTCGGCCGCACGGCGCCACCAGACGGCGGCGCTCTCCTCGTCGCCCGCGTCGCGCAGCAGGAAGCCCAGCGCACAAGCGGCCCGCGCCTCACCGTCCTTGGCGGAGGTCAGATACCACCGTCCGGCCTCTTTCAGCTCGCCACGGCGCTCCAGGATGGCGCCCAGGCGCAGCGCCGCCCTGCGGTGGCCGCGGGCGGCTGCCTGCCGGAACCAGCGCTCGGCCTCCTCCTCGGCCTCGCGTACGGCAGCGGCGCCGGACTCGCCCTTGGCGGCCAGCTCTTCGGCCCGCGCGCTGACCAACTGCGCGACGCGGTACGCCGCTTCTCTGTGCCCGCGCTCGGCGGCGGCCCGGAACCACTCCTCGGCACCGTCCTCGCCGTGGTGCTCCAGCAGGTCCGCGAGCGCGTACGCGCCCAGCGCGTGACCGGACTCGGCGGACTGCCGCAGCCAGTAGTGCGCTGCGGGCTCGTCGCCGCGCTCCCGGTGGTACCGGCCGAGCGCGTGCGCCGCGGCTGCGGAGCCGGCGACGGCGGCGGTACGCCACCATCCCGCGGCCTCCTCCGGGTATCCCCTCTGGTGCAGCAGGACGCCCAGATTGTTGGCGGCCGCACGGTCCCCCGCGGCTGTGGCGGCGCGCAGATGCGGCTCGGCACCGTCCAGGTCCCCCCGGCGCAGCAGTTGGGCGCCCAGCACGCTGTCGGCCGCGGTGTTGTCCGCCGCCGATGTCGTCACTGTCGCGGTCCTGTCCGCTGTCGTCCTCCCGGCTGCCGCCGTCCTTCCGACTGCTGCGGTCTTCTCGGCTGCGGTCTGCTCGGCGTACTCCTCCACACTCAGGCTCGGACCGGGACGTACCGGGTCCGTCAGCCTTGCTTTCTCCCCCATAAGCTCCATCGTCGCACCACCTGCAACCCGCGTACACCTGGTATACCGCAGCCAGTGAGGTCACTTCAGAGGTTTGTCGACTTCCCGACGTAGAGATACTCCAAACCCCTGGGCCCCGCTGTCCCCCGCACAAGCGAAGAGGCCCGGAGTCTGTTGACTCCGGGCCTCTTCCATTTGGTAGCGGGGACAGGATTTGAACCTGCGACCTCTGGGTTATGAGCCCAGCGAGCTACCGAGCTGCTCCACCCCGCGCCGTTGTGTACATAACTCTACACCACGCCACGGGGTGACCTGACCAGCTAGCTGTTGCCGCCGGGTGGGTTCTTCTCGGCGGATCCGTTCTTGCCCCCGCCCTTCTGCTCGGCTTCGGAGGCGTCGCGCAGCGCTTCCTCCAGCGCCTTCTGCTGCTTGCCGTACTCTTCCCAGTCGCCCTTCTCGCGGGCCTTCTCGCTCTTGTCCCACGCGGTCTGGGCGTCCTTGAGGGCGTCCTCGACCGTGGCGTTGGGCGGATCTTCCTTCTCGCCCTCGTCGCCGGGACCGGTTCTCTCCCCGCTCTCCTGGCCCTTGGTGTCGAACACCTTGTCCAGTGCCTGGTCGAGACTGTCCTCGAAGGCGATGCGCTCGTTGTAGGCGACGAGCACCTTGCGCATCCGTGGGTAGTTGGTACCGGCACCGCGGACGTACACCGGCTCCGCATAGAGCAGGCCGCCCTCCAGTGGCACAGTCAGCAAGTTTCCGTACTCGACCTCGGAGTCACCCTTCTTCAGGATGTTGATCTTGTCCGCGATGACGGGATCGGAGTTGAACTTGCTCTGTACCTGCGAGGGTCCTGCCACACCGGTGTTGGGTGGCAGTCTCAGCAGTCTGAGCTTCCCGTAGTCACTGCTGCGCGCATCGGCGTCGACGGCCATGAACGCGCCGAGTGTCTCGCGCTTGTTCGGGTTGTACGTCGTCGTGAGCTGGAACTGCTGGTTCTGCTGTCCCGGCATCTTCATGCTCAGGTAGTACGGCGGAACCGCGTTGCCCTTGTGTGTGGGGTCGTCCGGGACCTGCCAGCGCTCACTGCCGCTGTAGAACTGCGACGGCGAGGTCACGTGGTAGGTCTGGAGCAGGTCCCGCTGCACCTTGAACAGGTCCTGCGGATAGCGCAGATGGTCCATCAGGTCGCCGCTGATGGCGCTCTTGGGCTTCACCGTGTTCGGGAACGCCTTCATCCATGTCTTCAGTACCGGGTCCTTCTTGTCCCACTGGTACATGTCGACCTTGCCGGTGTAGGCGTCCACCGTCGCCTTGACCGAGTTGCGGATGTAGTTGACCCGGTTCTGCTGGGCGACCACCGCGCGCTGGCCGTCGGTGAGCGAGTCCGCCGTGGTGTCCCCCAGGGTCGTACGCGACGAGTAGGGGTAGCCGTTGGAGGTGGTGTAAGCGTCGACGATCCACTTGATGCGGCCGTCGACCACGGCCGGATACGGGTCACCGTCGATGGTCAGCCAGGGGGCGACCGCCTCGACCCGCTCCTTGGGGGTGCGGTTGTACAGGATGCGCGAACCCTCGCCGATCGCCCCTGAGTAGAGGATCTGCGGCTCGTTGAAGTTGACCGCGTAGGCCGCCCGGTTGATCGGGTTGGAGAGGTTGACACCGCTCTTGGCCTTGTAGGTGTAGGTCTTCTCCCCGTTGTCGTCGGCGTAGTCGAGCTCCTTCTGCGGCCCGCCGACGATGGAGTACTGCGTCGTCTTCTCGCCGTAGTAGATCCGGCCCTGGTACTTGTCCAGGTTGCCCCTGGGCGGCAGGTCCTTCTCGGTGAAGTCCGGTGCGCCGTCCTTGTCCACGGAGGTGCCCTTGGCGGCGACCATGCCGTAGCCGTGGGTGTACTTGAAGTGCTCGTTGATCCAGTTCTTCTCCGGGATGCCGCTGGTGTTGATCTCCCGGAGGCCGACGACGGTGTCCTGCTCCTTGCCGCCCTTCTTGTAGCGGTCCACATCGAGCGTCGCGGGGAACTGGTAGTACCCGCGCACCTGCTGCTTCTGCTGGAAGGTCGGGGAGACGACGTTCGGGTCCAGCAGACGCATGCTCGCGGTGGTGTCCGCCGCGTTCCTGAGCTTCTCGTTGCCGGCCTTGCTGGTGCCTGTGTAGTCGCGCACCTCGGCGTCGTCGATGTCGTACGCCTGGCGCGTCGCCTCGATGTTCTTCTTGATGTACGGCGTTTCCTTGGCCTGCTCGTTCGGCGCGACCTGGAACTTCTGCACCAGCGCCGGGTAGAGCCCGCCGATCAGGATGGCCGAGAGCACCATCAGTCCGAAGCCGATGACCGGCAGCTGCCAGGTGCGGCGCCAGATGGTGGCGAAGAACAGCAGTGCGCAGATGATGGCGATGATGAACAGGATCGTCTTCGCCGGCAGGTAGGCGTTGGCGTCGACGTACTTGAGACCCGTCCAGCTGTCGGTCGACTTGAAGTCGCCGGACTTGACCGCCAGCCCGTACCTGTCCAGCCAGTAGGCCACCGCCTTCAGCCCGACGAAGATGCCCAGGAGCACCGAGAGGTGCCCGGTCGCCTGCGCCGTGGCGCGCGCGCCCGGGGTGGTCACCCTAAGTCCGCCGTAGAGGTAGTGCACCAGCGCGGCCGCCAGCAGCGAGAGGATCGCGGCGGCGAAGCCGAAGCTCAGCAGGAAGCGGTAGAAGGGCAGATCGAACGCGTAGAACGAGATGTCCTTGTGGAACTGCGGATCCTTCGTGCCGAACGAGACGCCGTTCACCCACATCAGCCAGGTGCGCCACTGGCCTGCCGCGGAGGCGCCGGAGATCAGTCCGACCAGGGCTGTGACGCCCAGCAGCACCCATTTCTTGTAGGGCGCCAGCCCCATGCGGTAGCGGTCGAGGCTCTGCTGCTCCAGCGACATCGCGCTCAGCGGCGGACGCAGCCGGTGCGCCAGCCAGATGTTGAAGCCCACGGCCACGGCCATCAGCAGTCCGAAGACCGCGAACAGGCCGACCTTCGTCCACAGGGTCTTGGTGAAGACCGAGCTGTAGGCGACCGAGCGATACCACAGCCAGTCCGTCCAGAACCCGGAGAACATGACGAAGAGCATCGCCAGAACGACCAGCACGCCCGCTGTCATCAACAGCGTCCGGGCACGCCGGGATGGCCGGCCCACTCTGATCCGTGGCCCGGAGGGGCCTCCTGAGCCCCGGTCCGGCATCTGGAAAGCCAAGGTGCGCACCTCAAAGATTCGCAGTTTATGAAGCGATGATGCTGGGCCCGCATCGTAAGGCCCATCTAGGCAACTTACTCAAGCTTTACCCAGTTCCCGATTCCGGGGTCCGAGTCATGTTTTTCGCACCGGAGACGGCACGATATGGGCATGGACAACCTCTCTCCCGAGGGCACGCCCCTCGCCTCCGGACCCCTGACCCGCGCGGTGCTGGAGATCGACGAGTACGCATCCGGGCTCGGCTGGGACCAGCCCGCGCGGCTCTTCGCCCTGGTGGACACCGAGCGGCTGCGGACCGAGGAGCCCGGGCTGGCGGGTCAGCTGGGCCTTGACCAGCAGGCGAACGACGCCCGGGGAACCACCTTCACGCCCGTCGAGCAGGACGAGATCCCCGCGGACGCGCCGCTGGACGAGTTCCTGGGAACCATCGCGTGGCCCGAGACGGTCGACGGCTGCGCGGTGACCGTCGAGCGGCTGATGCTGCCGCCGTCGGCCGAGGCGGCCGTGCCGGAGGACCTGGACGAGGAACAGCTCGCCCGGTGGGTCGCCGAGCACCCGGAGCGCAGTGAGGTGCGGATGACGGTGGCGGTCCTGCGCGATGGTGAGCGGGAGTCGGCGCTGCGGCTACGGGAGAAGGACTCCCCCACCGAGGTGCTCACCGGCTCCGACCTGGTGCCCGGTCTCGCGGAGGCGCTGGCCGCGACGTTCGAGGAGTAGCGCCAGCCCCTCGGGGCCGTCGGCCGGTTTCCGGGAGCCCCCGACTGGCAGGGCACAGCGGGCCGGATAGTCGGCGGGCCCGGCGGCGGTGGGAGGACGGCGGCTCAGTGCGCCTTGCACTGGGTCAGCTGGTCCGTCTTGCCGCTGCGGATCTTCTTCAGCGAGCTGAGCGCGTCGTCCATGGAGGAGGTCTTCACCAGGGTGAGACCGTCGGGCTTGTCCTTGGCGGCGGCGGCGCAGTTGCCCGCCGGAGTGAGGAAGTACTCGGCGCCCTGCTTGCGTGCCCCGACGGTCTTCATCTGTATGCCGCCGATCTCGCCCACCTTGCCGTTGTCTTCGATCGTGCCGGTGCCGGCGACGAACTTCCCGCCGGTCAGGTCGGTGGGGGTGAGCTTGTCGACGATGCCCAGCGCGAACATCAGCCCGGCGCTGGGACCGCCGATGTCGGCGAGCTTGATGTCGATCTCGAACGGGAAGCTGTGTCCCACCGCAGGCTGGATGCCGACGACCGCGCGACCGTCGTCCGAGGCTTTCCTGGTGCCGACGGTGATCTTCCTGGCGTCCTCGGCGGACGGCTTGTGGCCCTGCTTCTGGGCGGCCTTCGCCTTGGCCGCCGGGATCACCGTGAAGGTGACCTTCTCCCCCGGCTTGTGCTCGGTGACCAGCTTGGCGACGCTCTCGGCCCTGCCGACCGGGGTGCCGTCCACCGCCGTGATGACATCTCCCGCGTGCAGCCGGTTGTGGGCGGGGGCGCCCTTCTCGACGGAGCCGACGAGGACGTGGGTGCCGACGGGGATGTCGAGTTCCTTCAGGGCCGCGGCCTTGGCGCTCTCCTGGGAGGCGGTGAACTCCTCGGCGTTCTCCCGGTCGACCTCCTGGGCCGACTTGTCGTCCGGATAGAGCGTCTCGTACGGAACGACCAGGCTGTCGTGGCGCAGCCAGCCGGACAGCGCCCCGATGAGGGTCATCCGGTACTCGGAGCCGGTGACGCGGACGGTCGTCATGTTCAGGTGGCCCGAGGTGTCGTACTTCTTCGGCTTGCCCTTGTGCCCGGGCTCGTTCTTGACCTTGAGCACCGGATCGCCGCTGTGCACGCCCAGGGTGTTCACTGTCGGGCCGGGTGACATCTCGGCATAGGGCACGTTGATGAGTGCTCCGGCGCAGAACATCGTTATGAGCAGCAGCGCAGAGGTAAGCAGGGTCGCGGTGCGGCGAGGCATGGCACGACAGTACGGGAAGGGTCTGTCAGCCTGCTTCCCGGGCCGGTCCGTCCGGGGTCGCACGGGCGCTCGCCCCCGCCGAGGCGAGCTCGGCGTCCGTGGCGGCGCTGTCGGAACTGCCGCGTTCCATGGCGGCGCGGAAACGTTCGTATCCGGCGACGCCCGCGGCGTCGGGTGTCTTGGCCCGGCGCCGCCCGACCCAGCTTCCCCACAGGCTCGCGGCGACTGCGGCGACCAACGGAATCAGCAACCAGGCGAGAGCCGCCATCTGGAACCTCCCGACCCCTCGTAGGTGCCTCCCGGGCACACGGCCCGGCGACCGGCAGACCGGCCGATGAGCAGATTAACCGTCGGTGTCTCAACGGTCGGTTCCAGGACCCGGTTACGCAACCGGAACGAGCCGCACCCGCGTGCGCTGCCGGGGTCGGCCGAACGGTCTCGGGCACAGCGGGACGGTCTCGGGCAGGGGACGGTCTCGGGCAGGGGACGGTATTGGGCAGGGGAGGTATTGGGCAGCGGGCCCTAGACGCCCACCCACTCCTCGGTGCCGTCGGAGAACGTCTGGTGCTTCCAGATGGGGACCTCGTGCTTGAGGTCGTCGATGAGCTTGCGGCAGGCGTCGAACGCCTCGGCGCGGTGCGGGCAGGAGACGGCCACCACGACGGCCAGGTCACCCACCTCCAGGTCGCCGACGCGGTGCACCGCCGCCAGGGCGCGCACGGGATGGTCGGCGACGACCTTCTCGGCGACGCGGCGCAGCTCGGCCTCGGCGCTGGGGTGCGAGGAGTAGCCCAGACGTGCGACATCGGTGCCACCGTCGTGATTGCGGACGGTGCCCACGAACAGTGCGGTGCCCCCCGCGGCGGCGTCACCGACCGCGGTGAACACCTCGTCCACGGACAGCGGTGCCTCACGGATCTCCAGCAGGCGGATGGGGTCCTCGGCCCGCTGCTCGCCCGGGTGGTCGGAGGGCTCGGCCCTGCGGCCGGAACCGTCGTCGTGCGTCTGTGCCATGCCGGTCATGCTGCCCTACCTGCCGCGAATCCGGAACACCTCACTGCTGCGCTGCGGCGCTGGCTGCTGTGCCGCCCGACTGCTGTGCCGTAGGGCTCGACTGCTGCGCCGCGCCTTCCGACTGCTGTGCCGCTACACCTGTGCTGCCGCCTGCCCCGCTCTCCGCTCACAGCCCGCGCCGCTTGCGGGCCCTGCGCACCAGTGCGGCGGTGCCCAGCAGTGCGACGGTCGCGCCCGCGGCTCCGGCCGCTGTTGCCGCCTCCGTACGCCCCAGCCGCCGTCCGGCGACCGTGTGCCTGCCGGCGACCTCCTCCAGCAGCGCGGCGAGGACTTCCTCGTTCGTCCAGCGGGGCCGCCATCCCGCGTCGTGCAGCCTGCTGCCGCTGACGACCCAGGGGTACATGGTGTAGGCGAGGTCTGCCGCGGGGGACGGAGTCAGCCCGAGCCGGTGCAGCCGGGAGGCGGCGCCCAGCGCGACGCTGGAGGGCAGTTCCATGCGCCGCATGCCGGTCAGCTGCTCGACCTCCTCCTGCTCCAGCCAGCCGTCGCAGCCGACCACCATCTCCCCCTCGACCTTCTCCAGGGCGGCGTACTCGAGGGCCGTGACCAGGTCCTCGACGTGGCAGAACTGCCAGCAGGGACGCGATCCGGCGACCACCAGGAGCCGCGGTGACTCGAAGTGGCGGGTGAGCGTGGTGTCCGTACCCGCGCCGACCAGCACGGTGGGGCGTACGACGGTCACGTTGAGACCGGGGTGCGCGCGGGGCGCACGGCGGGCGAGACGTTCGATCTCCAGCAGGTCGCCCACGCCTGTCGCGTCCGCCGTTGCCCGCAGTTCGGCGTCCTCCGACAGCGGTACGTCGTTGTCCTGGAGCGCTCCGTAGACCATCGCGGAGGTGCACAGCACCACCCTGTGCACACCCGCCGCCGCTGCGGCGGTCAGCACGGTCTGGGTGCCGCGCACGTTGTAGGCGGTACGGGCCGCCGGGTCGGTCTCCAGATCCAGGTCGAGCGCCAGGTGGACGACGACATCCACCGGATCGCCGTCGCCGCGCAGCCGGTCGGCGATGGCCGGGTCGCGTACGTCCAGGGTGTGCCACTGGGCCTCGCTCACCTCGCCGCGGCGCTCGTCCAGGGCGATGACCTGCTTGATCTCCTCGGAGGCCGCGAGCCGCTCGGTGAGCAGCGCGCCGACCCCTGCGGCGGCGCCGGTGACGGCGACGGTCGGGGTTCGCGCTGCGCGAACGTGGGACTCGGAGGAACTCACCGGGCGTCTCCAGTGGTTGTTTCTGGTACGAGGTGCGCAGGCTCCATCCTGCCTGACTGGTGTCTAGGCTGGGGGCAGAGCTCGCAGATCGCACCAAGGACATACCGACACAGACCCAGACCGTACCCAGGACACGCAGACCGTCCGGGAACCACCAGACCGTCCTACGAGACAGAGCCGAGGAAACCCGTGAGTGACACCCCATTCGGATTCGGCGTACCTCCTGAGGAGCCCGAGGACGGGGACGACGACGGCAAGAAGAAGCCGGGCGGCGGCCAGCCGAACCCGTTCGGTTTCGGCGGCGGCCCGGGCTCGGGCGGCGCCGACAACCCGTTGGCCGCGATGTTCGGCTCGCTGGGCGGCGGGCAGGGCCAGCTCGACCCGAGCGACCTGGGCGCCGCCTTCCAGAAGCTGGGCCAGATGCTCTCCTACGAGGGCGGCCCGGTGAACTGGGACATGGCCAAGGACATCGCGCGGCAGACAGTGGCCGCCGGAGCACAGGACGGCTCCAAGGACGCATCGGTCGGACCGCACGACCGCGCAGCCGTCGAGGAAGCCGTACGTCTGGCCGATCTGTGGCTGGACGGTGTGACGTCCCTGCCGTCCGGTTCCGGCTCGGCGGTGGCCTGGAGCCGCGCGGAGTGGGTCGAGGCGACCCTGCCGGTCTGGAAGGACCTGGTCGACCCGGTCGCCGAGCGCGTCGGCGCGGCCATGGGCGATGTGCTGCCCGAGGAGATGCAGGCGATGGCCGGCCCGCTGCTGGGCATGATGCGCTCCATGGGGGGCGCCATGTTCGGTACGCAGATCGGGCAGGCGCTCGGAGTCCTCGCCGGCGAGGTCGTCGGCTCGACGGACATCGGGCTGCCGCTGGGACCGGCCAACAAGGCCGCGCTGCTGCCGGTCAACATCGAGGCACTGGGCAAGGGTCTGGGCATTCCCCAGGAGGAGGTCCGCCTCTACCTGGCACTGCGGGAAGCCGCGCACCAGCGGCTGTTCGCGCATGTCCCGTGGCTGCGTTCGCATCTCTTCGGCGCCGTCGAGGGGTATGCGCGCGGCATCAAGGTGGACACCGCCAAGCTCGAGGACGTCGTCGGCCAGATCGACCCGCAGCGCCCCGAGGAGCTCCAGGAGGCCCTCCAGCAGGGCATGTTCCAGCCCGAGGACACTCCGGAGCAGAAGGCGGCGCTCGCCCGGCTGGAGACGGCGCTGGCGCTGGTCGAGGGCTGGGTGGACGCAGTGGTGCACGCGGCGGCAGAGCCGCATCTGCCGTCCGCTTCCGCGCTGCGGGAGACGCTGCGCAGGCGGCGCGCCTCCGGCGGTCCCGCTGAGCAGACCTTCTCGACGCTGATCGGTCTGGAATTGCGCCCCCGCCGGCTGCGTGACGCGGCCCGGCTGTGGGCGTCGCTGGCGGACGCCCGGGGCGCCGAGGGCCGTGACGCCCTGTGGGAGCACCCGGACATGCTGCCCACGGCGGCCGACCTGGACGACCCGGACGCGTTCGTCCACCACGAGCACGCGGACTTCTCCGAGCTGGACCGGATGCTGGGCGACGCGGCCGCGGACTCGGCGGACGGACGCACCGAGACCGACCGCTCCGGGGAAGGCCGTACCGGGGAAGGGCGGGAAGGACCGTCCGAGGGGCAGTCCGACAGGGGCAGGGGGGACGACGCCGAGGGCGGCGAGGGCGAAGGCAAGCGGTGAGCGCACCGCCGGACGGCCTCCGCGCGGACGCCGAGCGCGTGCTGGAGCAGTGGCGCAGCCGGGACACCGACCCGGCGCAGGAGCAGTTGCGGCAGGAGTATCTGCGCCACATCGCCGACCAGCCGGACGGCATGTGGAAGGCGTGCACCACCGGGCACATCACCGCCAGCGCACTGGTCGTCGACCCGGACGGTGACCGCGTACTGCTGACGCTGCACCGCAAGCTGGGCCGGTGGCTCCAGATGGGCGGCCACTGCGAACCGGAGGACACCACCCTGGCCGGGGCCGCGCTGCGGGAAGCGACCGAGGAGTCGGGCATCGCCGGGCTGACGCTGCTGCCGGGTGGCCCGCTCCGGCTCGACAAGCACCGCACACCGTGCGCCTGGCATCTGGACGTCCAGTACGCGGCTCTCGCCCCGGAGGGAGCCGTCGAGACGGTCAGCGAGGAGTCACTGGACCTGCGCTGGTTCGGTTTCGACGAGGTGGCAGGGGTGGCGGACGAGTCCGTGGCGCGGCTGACCCGGCTCACGGCTGCGGCCGTCGCCGTCAGTCCTCGTCCGGACCCTCTCCCCTGACGGGCTGGTGCGGCAGCCGCTCGGCTGCCGCGACGCCCTCCAGATAGCCCCGGGCCCGTTCGGTGCGCGGGTACGCCTGCAGCAGCCGCCAGAACCGCGGGCCGTGACCGGGCACGAGCAGATGCGACAGCTCGTGCAGCAGTACGTAGTCGATGACGTACTCCGGCATTCCCTGCAGCCGGTGGGAGAGCCGGATGCTGCCCTCGGCGGGCGTGCACGAGCCCCAACGGGTGTTCTGATTGGTCACCCAGCGGACCGAGACGGGCCGGGCATGCCCGTCGAGGTACTGCTCGGACAGCTGTGCCGCGCGCCGGGCGAGGTCGCCGTCGTCGAGCATGCGCCGGCTCTCCTGGGCGGCGAGCTTGTCGAGCATCACGCCGACCCAGCGTGCCTCCTCGTCCGCCGTCATACGCGCGGGAAGCAGCACGACAGTGCGATCCCCCTCCCGGTAGGCGGAGACCGTGCGGCGTCGGCGCGCACTGCGACGCACCTCGACCGCGCTCTGGCTGATGCTGTTCAGAGGGTCGGCGGGCACGCCATGACGTTACCCGCTGCCAACGGCGGAAGTCCTGCCTCCAGCCTTGTTCGAGAGCGAAAGGCGACAACAGTCGTGGCACGGCCACAGCAAGCAGCTCACGGTTGTATGACTAATGCCGGTACCTGTGGATAACTCACCCCGCCAATCCCTCCGATGACGGCATGCTGTCCGCAGTGATCAACAGCCGAGTCGGAACAAACCCGGCATGTCAGGGGGAAACGTGCACCCGATGATCAAGCCCGCACTGCGGCGGGGCTGGCGGGACAGGCAGACGGTGCAGTGCGGCATGGCACCCGCACACGCGGTACTGCTGGGCCCGGTGAGCGACGCCACGGCAGCATTCCTGGAACTGATGGACGGCACCCGCAGCATGGAGCGGCTGAAGCAGGAGGCCCACCGGCTCGGACTGGCACCCCAGACACCGGACAAACTCACCGAACGGCTGGCCGCGGCCGGTGTGCTGGACGACGCGACGGCCGACCGCGACGCCGCCGCAAGCGTCACCGACCGCTTACGGCCCGACCTCGCGTCACTGTCCGTGGTGCACCGCGAACCCGGCGGCGGAGTACGCAGGCTGGCCGCACGGCGCACCGCCCGGGTCCAGGTGCGCGGACTCGGACGGGTGGGAACCGCTGTCGCCGCGACACTGTCCGCGGCGGGGGTCGGCCAGGTGGATGTGGTGGACGGGGGCGTGGTCGAAGAGTGGGACACCGCACCGGGCGGGCTCTCGCCGGAGCACGTGGGCACCCGCCGCGATGTGGCCGCACGCGGCGTGGTGCGCAAGTCCCGCCCCTGGCGAAGCCGCTCCCGGTCCGAGGTGAGCCTCGTCATCGTGACACCGCGGGACGGGCTGGACGCCTACGCGCCGGACCCGGAGACCACCGAGCGGTTCATGAGCGCGGGCACCCCGCATCTGTACGGCGGAGTGGTGGAGGCCACCGGCGTGGTGGGCCCGCTGGTGCTGCCCGGCGACTCACCGTGCGCCGAGTGCCTGGCACGCACCCGTGCGGAGCGGGAGCCGAGCTGGCCGCTGCTGGTGGGACAGTGGCGGACGGCGAGCAGGCGGCGTACGGGGGTCCCCGCCTGCGACACCGCGCTGGCCACAATGGTGGCCGGCGCCGCGGCCTCCTACGCACTGAGCTACCTGGACGGGGACGGCGCCTGCGCGGTGGGCTACCGACTGCGGTTCGCCCTGCCGCATCTGCTGCCGGACACCGAACAGTTCACCGCGCACCCGGAGTGTCCGTGCGGTGCCGCTTCGGTGACCTCTCCACCCGCCACCTCACGAACGACCGAAGGCAGGCGACAAT
The DNA here is from genome assembly GCF_050936705.1 of Streptomyces sp. CA-250714. Taxonomy (NCBI): domain Bacteria; kingdom Bacillati; phylum Actinomycetota; class Actinomycetes; order Kitasatosporales; family Streptomycetaceae; genus Streptomyces; species Streptomyces sp. CA-250714. The sequence goes on from NZ_JBNJMI010000001.1 coordinate 2,810,673, forward strand.
GACCACGTGGCCGACATCCTCGGTGCTGTCTCGGTTGAGCTGTCAGGGAGTTGGAGGGACGCATGTCTGATCTTCCCCGCAAGGCGGTGACGCGCACGGCCAAACTGGCCGCCCTGCCGCTGGGCTTCGCGGGCCGCTCCGCCTGGGGGCTGGGCAAGCGCCTCGGGGGCCTCTCCGCGGATCTCGTCGGCCAAGAGCTCCAGCAGCGGACCGCAGAGCAACTGTTCAAGGTGCTGGGCGAGTTGAAGGGGGGCGCCATGAAGTTCGGGCAGGCGCTCTCGGTCTTCGAATCCGCGCTCCCCGACGAGCTGGCGGGCCCCTACCGCGCAACACTGACCCGCCTTCAAGAAGCCGCTCCCCCGATGCCCGCCGGCACCGTGCACAGGGTGCTGGCGGAGCAGCTCGGCGAGGAGTGGCGGGAGAACTTCGCGGAGTTCGACGACAGACCGGCCGCGGCGGCCTCCATAGGCCAGGTCCACCGCGCCGTCTGGCACGACGGGCGGGACGTCGCGGTGAAGGTCCAGTATCCCGGCGCGGGCGAGGCCCTCGTCTCCGACCTCACCCAACTGGGCCGGTTCGCCCGTCTGCTGGGGCCGCTGATCCCGGGAATGGACATCAAGCCGCTCATCGCCGAGCTGCACGACCGAATCACCGAGGAGCTGGACTACAGCCTGGAGGCGGACGCCCAGCGCACCTACGCGGCGGAGTACGAAGCCGACGAGGACGTCATCGTTCCCCGAGTGGTGCACCAGGCGGACCAGGTGCTGGTGTCGGAGTGGCTGGACGGCATACCGCTCTCGGAGGTGATAGCCGAGGGCAGCCAGGAGCAGCGGGACCGGGCAGGACAGCTGCTGAGCCGCTTCCTCTTCTCCGGCACCGTCCGCACGGGACTACTGCACGCCGATCCGCACCCGGGCAACTTCCGCCTGGTGACAGGGGGCAGCGACGATCCCGAGGAGTGGCGCCTGGGCGTGCTGGACTTCGGCACCGTGGACCGGCTGCCCGACGGACTGCCGCCGACGATCGGCGAGGTCCTGCGGCTGACGCTGGACGGCGACGCGGAGACCGCCTACGAGCTGCTGCGCGAAGAGGGGTTCGTCAAGGAGCAGATAGACCTGGACCCTGAGGCGGTGCGGGAGTATCTGCTGCCGATCATCGAGCCCGCCTGCGTCGAGGAGTTCACCTTCAGCAGGGAGTGGATGCGCGGGCAGGCGGCCCGGGTGGCCGATCCCCGCTCCCCGGCGCACCAGCTGGGGCGGCAGCTCAACCTGCCGCCGGCGTATCTGCTGATACACCGGGTGACGCTGAGCACGATCGGCGTCCTGTGCCAGCTCGGCGCGACGGTGCGGATGCAGGACGACATGGAAACCTGGGTCCCCGGCTTCGCCCCTGCCCCACCGCAGGAGAAGGCCGGGTACGAAGAGGCATCCGGCGACGCGGCTGCGCCGGAAGCCGAAGAGCCGTCACAGGTGGCGCTGTGACACGCACACGGCCGTAGGGGCGGAGGGGGGAGGGGAGGGGGGCGGGGCCCCTGGAGATACGGCTATGCGATGACCGCCGTAGCTTCCACCTCGACCAGAAGGTCCGGTTCCCCCAGCGCGGCAACGCCCAGCAGAGTGATCGGCTTGACCGGGTCAATGCCAAGCTTTGCCGCCGCACGTCCGACCCCCTCGCCCAGCAGCGGCATCTTCTCGGGACTCCAGTCGACGACGTAGATGGTCAGCTTCGCCACATCATCGAAGGAGCCGCCGATTCCGGCCAGGGCGGTGGCGACATTGAGGTAGCACTGCTCGACCTGTGCCGCGAAGTCGCCTTCGCCCACGGGCCGGCCGTCGGCGTCGCGGGCGACCTGTCCCGCAAGGAAGACCATCTTCGAGCCGGTGGCGACCGACAGTTGCCGGTAGACCTCGGGCTTCGGCAGCCCCTCGGGGTTGATCAGCGTGACGGGCATGAGCGGCCTCTTCCTCTGGGCGTCAGGGCAACAGGATCGGCGCCCCACGAAAGCATAGCGATGCTATGTATTGTGGGGCCATGGCGAGGACGAAAGATCCGGCGGTCCGCTCCCTGCTGCTCGACCGAGCCGCACAGATGCTGCGTACGAGGCAACCGGTCACGCTGCGCACCCTGGTCGCCGGAACCGGCGTGTCAACGATGGCCGTCTACACCTACTTCGGCGGCATGGACGGCCTGTGGAAGGCACTGCGACAGGAAGGCTTCATCCGTCTGACGGCCAAGCTCACGGCCGTCGAAATGTCCGCCGACCCGGTACGAGACCTTGCCGCCCTGGGGGCCGCGTACTTGTCCAATGCCCTGGAGAGCCCTGATCTCTACCGCGTCATGTTCGACGCGGGCTTTGCTCTCGAAGACACCGACACCGCGGACGAAACCCTGCACTGTCTCGTCCGCGCCATCGAACGGGCCCAGACGAGCGGCCGCTTCCGCGCCGAGGTCGACCCGCTGGAACTCGCGACCCAGAGCTGGACCATCGGACACGGGCTCGCCTCACTCGTCGCCACAGGTCCCCTGCCGCACCAGGCACTTGCTCACGGCGTGCCGATGCTGACCGCGCTGTTCAGCAGCGCGGGCGACGAATACGACCGCTGCCGCCGGTCGGTCGAGAACGGCTGGGGACAGCCGGCCCCGGGCGGGTCCACCTCTCGTGATCGGGCGGACAGGCCCTAGCCGGAGCGGAGAGTCAGCGGCAAAACGCCGGAGAGCCGGGGCGGTTGCCCCGGCTCTCCGGTGGGTCAGGTCACTGCATCACGGCCATCGCGAGGGCACGGCGCGCGCGGAGGGTGGCGCGTTCTGCCCGGCGCTGGAGGCGGCGCGCGGTCATCAGCCGCAGCGCCCTCCGTTCTGATTCGGCTTCGTGCAGCCTGTCCTGTATCTGGGCTCTCGCCAGGCTTTCTGGCATGAGTTGCATGTCGCGGGTCCTGTTCTGACGGACGACTGTCGCGTCGGCGTGGGTGCGTGCGGTGGTCTCGTGGATGGGTGTCATCGTCGGGTCCTGCTTCGTGAGGTGGCGCGGGTCCAGCGCCGACGGGCTGTCGATCGTTCCGGCAACCGTCTTGCGGCGGGCGGGCGATCCTTGGCGACGGGAGCTCATGCCGTCACCGGGTTCTTGCGCGGACGCCCCCGCGGACGCTTCCGCGGAACGACGACGCCCTGGACGAACAGCTCGCCGCCCCAGACGCCCCAGGGCTCGCGACGGTCCTTGGCGCCGGCGAGGCAGGCCTCACGCAGCGGGCAGGTCTGGCAGAGGGACTTCGCGTACTCGACGTCCGCGGGGGACTCGGCGAAGAAGACCTCCGGGTCGTAGGAGCGGCAGGGAACATCGACGCCGAGCCGCTCGATGGCGTCGTCGAGCTCGGTGAGGGTGATCTGCGGGGCAGTCAAGGAGTCCTCCGTGGTGGGATCAGGCGGCAGAGAAGGCGCGGGGCGCAACGTGTCGGGGTGCGTCTCGGTGTGCACTGCGGTTCTTCCTGTCTGTTGGTTGTCTGTTGTCGTGTCGGGCCGGCTGGTGGCCGGTCGGGGCAAACAGAAGGGCCGCGGATCCCGATGTGGGTTCCGCGGCCCTGGAAGGTGCCGACCTGATCTTGCCGATCAGGCTGGATCTCTCCAGGGTCGGAGGCCACGGAAGGCCCACATGGTGTAGCGCTGCGTCTTCTGGCGTCCTTCGCCGGCACCGTTGGCCGCGGAGCTGCTGGCAAAGGCGGCTGCCTGTGCCTGTGCTGCTACCTCGGGTGCCTTGGTCGGTCGCTCATTGCCGCCCAGCGTGACGCCGGACAGACCGGTGCCGTGGAGGCGGGAGCCGAGCAGGCAGGCGGGAACGACCGAGTGATCGGTCATTTTGAGCTGGGAAATGATCGTGGCCACTGGTCTCGCCTCCTCTCGGCGTCTCGGGGACCCGCCGTCAGGCCGGTCCGGAAATGTTCAGGACTCAGTACAGCATGGAAGAGGTGGAGCGAAAAGCCCCGCCCTCTCCATGTCCGGAAGGCTATGAGGCTCCGTACGGCGCGCGCAAACTATTTTTCGCGGCTTTCTGTCACAGCTTCTGTGACAGAAGCCGGGCGTCCCTCGGTTTCAGGTCACCCGCGCTGTTCGGCGTCCTGTTCGGAGCCTGCCGGGAGTTGCTCGCCGGAGCACAGGGCGAGCACGTCGGCTCCGAACTGCTGGAGCTTGCGGGCGCGGACTCCGGAGATCCGGGAGAGGGCCGCCGCGTCGCCGGGGACGGTCTCGGCGATGGCGAGGAGGGTCTTGTCGGTGAAGACGCAGTAGTCGGGCTGTCCCAGCAACGCGGCCTGCCGCGCGCGCCATTGGTGGAGCCGTTCGTACAGCACCTCGTCCAGTTCCGAGGGGCAGTCCTCGCAGCGCATCAGTTTCACTTCGCCGGGGTCGGTGAGTGAGCGGCCGCACACCCGGCAGCGTGCCGGGGCGCGTGGCATCCGTCTGCGGCTCCCGGCCGGGCCGCGCTCGATCCCGCCGCCGGTGACGCTGCCGCCGGCTGCTGCCGGGTGGGGTGCGCCTGTGGTGGTGCCGGGGCGCAGGCCCTTGAGGAAGCGGCTGGGCTGTCTGCTGGGGCGGCCGCCCGGGGAGCGGGCGAGGGCCCAGGAGAGGGTGAGGATGCGGCGGGCGCGGGTGATGCCGACGTAGAGGAGTCTGCGTTCCTCTTCTATCTGCTCGTCGGTCTTGGCGTAGGTGATCGGCAGCATGCCGTCGGTGAGGCCCACTACGAAGACGGCGTCCCACTCCAGGCCCTTGGCGGCGTGCAGTGAGGCGAGGGTGACGCCTTCGACGGTGGGGGCGTGCTGGGCTCTGGCCCGTTCGTCGAGTTCCGCGACGAGATCGGAGAGGGTTGCCTCGGGCCGGGCGGCGGCGAAGTCGACGGACAGCCGCACCAGGGCGGCCAGGGATTCCCAGCGGTCGCGGACGGCTCCGGATCCGGCCGGTGCCTGTGGGGTCCAGCCCTTGGTGCCGAGGACGGCGCGTACCTGGGAGGGGAGGTCGACGGCGTCGTCCAGGAGGGCGTCGTTCCCGCCCGCGCGGGCTGCTCCGCGCAGTACCACGAATGCTTCGCGTACCTCGGGGCGTTCGAAGAAGCGCTCGGCGCCGCGGAGCCGGCAGGGGACTCCGAGGTCGGCGAGGGCCTGTTCGTAGATCTCGGACTGGGCGTTGATGCGGTAGAGGACGGCGATTTCGCTGGCGGGGACGCCGGAGGAGATGAGGTCTCTGACCCGGCGGGCCACGCCTTCGGCTTCGCCGGGTTCGTCGGCGAATTCGGCGCAGACCGGCTCGGGGCCGGGTTCGCGCTGGGAGACGAGTTCCAGGCGGTGTTCGGCGGCGCGACCTTGGGCCTGGGCGAGCAGCCCGTTGGCGAAGTGGACCACTTGGGGGGTGGAGCGGTAGTCGCGGACCAGCTTCACGATCGTGGCGCTGGGGTGGCGGGTGCGGAAGTCGAGGAGGTGGTCGGGGGTGGCTCCGGTAAAGGAGTAGATGGTCTGGCTGGCGTCGCCGACGACGCACAGGCTCTCCCGTTCTCCCACCCACAGTTCCAGCAGCCGCTGCTGGAGTGGGCTGACGTCCTGGTATTCGTCCACCACGAAGTGCTGGTACTGGCCGCGGACGGTTTCGGCGATGTCCGGGCGGTCCTGGAGGATGCCCACGGTCAGGAGCAGCACGTCCTCGAAGTCGATCACGGTGCGTTCGCGTTTGAGTTGCTCGTAGAGGGCGTAGATGCGGGCGATCTCGGCGGGGTCGCGGGGGGCTTCGCGGCGTGCTTTGGCGGCGGCGGCCGGGTAGTCCTCGGGGACGGTCTGGGTGACCTTGGACCATTCGATCTCGCTGGTGACGTCGCGCAGCTCGGTGCGGTCGAGCCGGATGCGGCAGCGGGCTGCGGCCTCGCCGACCAGGGTGGCTTTGCGCTCGACGAGTGGTGGGAGTTCGCCGCCGACCGCGCGGGGCCAGAAGAACTGGAGCTGGCGCAGCGCCGCGGAGTGGAAGGTGCGAGCCTGAACGCCGTTGACGCCGAGTTGGCGCAGCCTGCCGCGCATCTCGCCGGCGGCGCGCTGGGTGAAGGTGACGGCCAGCACTCCGGCGGGGGGCAGGATGCCTGCGCGGACGCCGTAGGCGATGCGGTGGGTGATGGCTCTCGTTTTGCCGGTGCCCGCGCCGGCCAGTACGCACACCGGACCGTGCAGGGCCGTCGCCACCTCGCGCTGCTCGGGGTCGAGCCCTTCGAGCACCGCGTCGGGGGAGTCGGGAACCTGCGGGAAGAGAGTGGAGTCCGTTGCTGCTGTCACCCCGCCATGCTGCCAGTACGGGCGGGGGCCGTGGCACGGCTGTCCACAGCCCGGCCTAGTTAGTCGTACTACTTCCTCTGTTGCGCCCCTCCTGGGCGTGGGTGCCCCCGGGGGGGAATGTCGCGGAGCTGTTGTGCGTTCACTGGTGGCACCGGTCGAGATGAAGGAGCACTGGAGAAGATGACGGGCACTGTGACGATGTACAGCACCACCTGGTGCGGCTACTGCCGTCGGCTGAAGGGCCAGATGGAGCGCGAGGGCATCGCGTACACCGAGATCAACATCGAGCAGGACCCGGATTCTGCGGCCTTTGTCGAGAAGGCGAACGGCGGCAACCAGACGGTGCCGACCGTGCTGTTCCCGGATGGTTCGACGCTGACCAATCCCTCCTTGGCGCAGGTCAAGGAGAAGATCGGCGCCTGATTTCCGGTAGGGCCCACAGTGCCCCGTACGGAGGGCGCCGTGGGCCGGGCCCGCCGTATCAGCTGTGGCGGCGGGGCTGCGGCAGCGGCTGTCCGTACCAGCGTTCGACCAGGCGGGCCGCGATCGAGATTCCCGAGGGCGGAAGCACCTCGCCGGACTCGATCGCGGCCCGCAGGTCGTTGCGGGAGAACCAGCGGGCCTCTTCGATCTCGTCGCCGTCCACCTCGATGCGGGGCGAGGTGGCGCGTGCCATGAAGCCCAGCATCAGGCTGGAGGGGAAGGGCCAGGGCTGGCTCGCGACGTAGGTGACAGGTCCGATGGACACGCCCGCCTCCTCGGCGACCTCGCGGCGTACGGCTGCTTCGAGGGACTCGCCGGGCTCGACGAAGCCCGCGAGCGTCGAGAAGCGGCCCTCCGGCCAGTGCACCTGGCGGCCCAGCAGTGCGCGGTCCTGTTCGTCGGTGACCAGCATGATCACGGCGGGGTCGGTGCGCGGGTAGTGCTCGGCACCGCAGGCCGGGCAGCGGCGGATGTGTCCCGCTGCCGCGATGACGGTGCGCTCGCCGCAGCGGGAGCAGAAGCGGTGGGTGCGCTGCCAGTTCTCCAGGCCGATGGCGTGCACCATCAGTTCGCTGTCGCGGTCGGAGAGCAGGACGCCGGCCTCGCGCAGTCCGGCGGGGCGGGCGATGTCGTCCATCCTGCCGGGCAGTGAGTCCTTCTGGAGTGCGAAGTAGCGCACGCCTTCCTCGTCGATGCCCAGGAAGTAGCGGTGGGCTTCGGTGAAGGGTGCGTCGAAGGACGGCATCGTGACGAGTTCCGTCGTGCCGTCTTCCTTGTCCTCGACCAGTGCCTGTCCGCCCGAGACCACGAATACGCGGGTGCTGGGGTGGCTCCATGCGGCCGCCAGCCATGCCTCGTCGAGCCGGTGGTGGGAGGCGCGGTCGATGCCTCCGGTGCTGGTGAGACAGATGGGCCGGTCGGTGGGGGACGGGGGCGCGGGGGTCCCGGCTGCGGCCGTGGTGGTCTCACTGGTGGGCACTGCGGTCTGGTCGGCGGTTCCGGCGGGCCCTGCGGTCTCGTCGGCGGTGCGGTCGGTCGAGGTCGGGATGGTCACTTCTGCTTCCTACTCCCCCTGGGTCGGGGCTCCCCGCCCGGCGGCCGGGTCGGGGGGCGGTTGGCGAGCGTTCGTGAGTCGGTCGATGGGCGGCTCGGAGGGTGGGGCCGGGGGCGCTGTGGACGTTCAGTTCGCGCTCCAGTGTGCCGCGAGATCGTCCCAGAGGTATGCGGCTGTTTCGGCGCCTTTGAACAGCAGATCGAGTTCGATCTTCTCGTTGGGGGCGTGCCAGCCGTCGGACGGGACGGAGATCCCGAGGAACAGTACGGGCACGCCGAGTGCGTCCCGCAGGTCGGCGGCGGGGCCCGAGCCGCCCTCTCTGGTGTAGCGGATCTGTTGTCCGAAGGCGCGTCCCATGGCGCGGGTGAGTGAGCGCAGCGCGGGGTGGTCGAGCGGGGTGAGGCAGGGGCGGGTGGCGCCCCAGAAGGTGATCTCGTGCTGGATGCCTGCGGGGAGCCGGGTGGCGACCCACTGCCGGAGCGACTGCTGGATCTTTTCCTCGTCCTGTCCTGCGACGGTACGGAAGGACAGTTTCAACTGGGCGCGTGCCGGGACGATCGTCTTGCCGCCGGGGCCTTGGTAGCCACCGCTGATGCCGTTCACCTCAGCTGTGGGGCGGGCCCAGACGCGCTCCAGTGTGGTGTAGCCGTGCTCGCCCAGCGTGGCCCGGGAGTGGGCGGTGCGCAGCCAGGCGTCCTCGTCGAAGGGCAGCTCGGCGAAGAGGGCGCGTTCTTCCTCCGTCAGCTCCACGATGCCGTCGTAGAAGCCCGGGAGGGTCACCCGGCGGTTCTCGTCGTGCAGTGCTGCGGCGAGCCGGGCCGCTTCGGTGGCCGGGTTGGGCACGGCGCCGCCGAAGGAGCCGGAGTGCACGTCCTGGCCGGGCCCGTACAGGTCGATCTGGCAGTCGGTGAGGCCGCGCATACCGGTGCAGACGGTCGGGGTGTCCTCGTTCCACATGCCGGTGTCGGAGACGACGACGGCGTCACAGGCGAGGCGCTGGGTGTGGGTGCGCAGCAGTGCGGGGAAATGCGGGGAGCCGGATTCCTCCTCGCCCTCGATCAGCAGCTTGATGCTCACTGCGGGTGCGGTGCGTCCGGTGGCGGCCAGGTGTGCGCGCAGTCCCAGGAGGTGGAAGAGCACCTGTCCCTTGTCGTCTGCTGCGCCGCGTGCGTAGAGACGTCCGTCGCGTTCCTGTGGTTCGAACGGTTCGCTGTGCCAGCCGTCGGTGAGCTGGGCGGGCTGGACGTCGTGATGGCCGTAGACGAGGACCGTGGGTGCTGTGGGGTCGTCGGAGGGCCACTCGGCGAAGACGGCGGGCGCGCCGTCGGTCTCCCAGATCTCAGCGACGGGGAAGCCGGTCTCGCGCAGGGTGGTGGCGAGCCAGTCGGCGCTGCGCCTGACGTCGTCCGCGCGCCCCGGGTCGGCGGAGACGGAGGGTATCCGCAGCCAGTCGGACAGGTCGGCGAGGAAGGCGGAACGCTGGTCGTGGATGAAGGTCCGGACGGCGCTGTCCGGAGGAGCCGGGGTGGTGCTCATGCCATCGAGCCTAACGGGCCCGGGGTGATCAGCCCTCAGCCGGAGGGCTGCCTTGATCGTCGGGGTGGGTGTCGCCCAGCAGCAGCCGTTCCAGTGCGGCCCGGTCCGGCAGCTGCCGGGGGCGCACCAGTTCACCACTGCGTACGTAGACGAATGCCGCACTGACAGCGGACAGTGGCACGCCTTCCTGTTCGGCCCAGGCGAGCCGGTAGACGGCGAGCTGGAGGGGGTCGGCGTCCCGGCCGCGGCCGGTCTTCCAGTCGACGATGTCGTACGTCACACCCCCGTCCGGGGCGTGGTCCCGGTAGACGGCGTCGATCCGGCCGCGGATGACGCGTCCGGCGAGGACGAGCTGGAAGGGCGCCTCGACGCGGTAGGGCGTGCGCTGTGCGTAGGGGGTGCGTTCGAAGGCTTCTTTGAGAGCTGTCAGGTCGCGTTCGTCGACGATGTGCGGGGGTTCGGCGCCGTAGGGGCCCTCGCCGTCCGCGCCGGGCAGCTCGTCGGGGCCGAGCAGGGGCAGCGGCAGTTCCTCGAAACGGGACTCCACCCAGGCGTGGAACCGGGTGCCCCTGCGCGCGGCGGCGGGCTGCGGTGGGCGCGGCATTGGGCGGGCCAGGTCCCGCGCGAAGCCCTCCGGGTCGGCTGCCAGGCGCAGCAGCTGGGAGGCGCTCAGTGTGCGCGGCAGCGGGATGTCCCGTACGGCGGCGCGGGAGCGGCGCAGTTCGTCGGTGAGTGCCTCCAGGTCGCGGTCCCATGCGGCGACCAGCCGAGCCTCTTCGGGGGTGAGCTCTTCCGCCGCCGGATCCGTTTCCGACCCCGCTGCTGGGGCCGTCGCGGGGTTCGTCGCGGGGGCGGGCTGTGCCTCATCGTCCGCCGCTTCCAGGTACGACAGCACCCTGTCCGCCGCCGCACGCCGCAGCGCCAGCGCGTTCTCGTCCAGGGGCAGTGGCCAGACGCGTTCCTCGGCGGGCTCCTCCAGTGCGGGGTTGGCCGCGCCTTCCTCCGGTGGCTCCGCCCAGTGCTCGACCTCGCCGTGCGCCGGGTCGGCCTCGCAGTGGGCGCGCAGGGCCTCCAGGAAGGCGGATGGGCCGCGGGGCCGCTTCTGGGAGGGCCCCCACCAGTGGCCCGAACCCAGCAGCAGGCTGCGGGGGCGGGTGAAGGTGACGTAGCCGAGCCGGAGCTCCTCCGTCGTCTGGTGAGCACGCAGCGCGTTCTCGTGCGCCTTGAGGCCCTTGGCGTTCCACTCGGGCCGGGTGGGCAGTGTCGCCGCGTCGCCGCGCAGTGCATACGGCAGCACCTTGGGTTGGGTGAGCCAGGTCTCACGTGCCTGTTCGCTGGGGAACTGCTTGGCGACCAGGCCGGGCACCGCGACGACGTCCCACTCCAGCCCCTTGGACTTGTGCGCGGTCAGCACCTTCACCGTGTTCTCACCGCCTGGGAGTGAACTGTCCAGCCCTTTCTCGTACTGCGCGGCAGTGCGCAGAAACGCCAGGAAGGCCAGCAGTGTGGCCTCACCGTCCAGCGAGGCGAAGCCGGCGGCGATGTCGAGGAACTGGCCGAGGGTCTCGCGCCGCCGGGCCGCCACCGCGTGCGGGGAGGCGGCCAGCTCGACCTCCAGCCCGGTGACGGCCAGCACCCGGTGCAGTACGTCCATCAGCGGGTCGGCCAGCGAGCGCCGCAGGTCGCGCAGTTCGGCGGCGAGCCGTGCGAAGCGCACTCGCGCCTCGGCGGAGAAGGGCAGTTCGTCGTCGTAACCGTCGGCCTCCAGGAAGGTGTCCAGGGCGTCCGCCAGGGAGCGCAGTTCGGTCGGGTCGGCGCCTTCGACTGCTGCGGCCAGCCGCTCGTCCGGGCTGTCGCCTGCGCGGCCCCGCTGGTGTGCGACCAGCAGTGCCGCACGGCGTCCCAGCAGTGCGAGGTCACGCGGGCCGATCCGCCAGCGCGGCCCGGTCAGCAGGCGCACCAGTGCGGCGTTTGCGGTGGGGTCCTGGAGGACCTCGCAGACGGCGACCATGTCGGCGATCTCCGGCAGGTGCAGCAGTCCGGACAGGCCGACGACTTCGACGGGCAGGTCACGTTCCACCAGTGCGCCCTGGATCTCGGCGAAGTCGGCGGCGCTGCGGCACAGTACGGCGATCTCGCCGGGGGGTGTGCCGGTGCGCACCAGGTGGGCGAGGGAGTCGGCCAGCCAGGCGATTTCCTGGGGCTGTGTGTCGAGGAGTGCCGCGCGCACCCGTCCCTCCCGTTCGGCGCCGGGTGCGGGGCGCAGCGCCTCGACGCCTTCGTGGCGCTCCCGCAACGGCGCGGCCAGTCCGTTGGCGAGGTGCAGCAGTCGGCCGCCGCTGCGCCGGTTCTCGCTCAGGGACTGGCGGCGTGCCGGGGTGCCGTCGGCGTGCGGGAAGTGGTGCGGGAAGTCGTCCAGGTTGGCGACGGAGGCACCGCGCCAGCCGTAGATCGCCTGGCAGGGGTCGCCGACCGCTGTGACGGGGTGGCCGGTGCCCTGTCCGAAGAGCCCGGCGAGCAGCACGCGCTGTGCGACGGAGGTGTCCTGGTACTCGTCCAGCAGCACGACGGAGAACTGCTCGCGCAGCGCCCTGCCCACCTCCGGCATGCCTGCGAGTTGTGCGGCCAGTGCGATCTGGTCACCGAAATCGATGCGCTCCTGCGCCTGTTTGCGGGCGCGGTACTCCTCGACCAGGCCGAGCAGTTCGCCCCGGGCGAGTGTCGCCTGCGGCACCTTGCGTAGTTTTTCGTTGGTCAGCCGTGCGCCCTCCAGGCTGCTGAGGAGTTCCGCGTTGTGCTCGCGGAGCTGTTCGGGGGTGACGAGGTGTTCGGACAGCTCGGCGTCGAGTGCGAGCAGATCCTCCACGAGCGCCGGCACCGACTTGGTGAGCGCCTCGAAGGGGCCCTGCGCCGCGCTCAGCACCGAGGCGGCCAGCTGGAAGCGGGTGGCGTCCGCCAGCAGCCGTACGGTCGGCTCGATGCCCAGGCGGAGGCCGTGCTCGGTCAGCAGCCGTCCGGCGAAGGCGTGGTACGTGGAGATGAGCGGCTCTCCCGGCTCGGCGCCGTCGGGCTCGGCAGGGTCGGGATCGGTCACTCCGGCGCGCAGCAGTGCCTTGCGTACGCGTTCGGACAGCTCACCGGCGGCCTTGTTGGTGAACGTCAGCCCCAGGACGCGGTCGGGTGCGACCTGTCCGGTGCCCACCAGCCAGACCACGCGGGCGGCCATGACGGTGGTCTTCCCCGAGCCCGCACCGGCGACGATCACCTGGGGAGCAGGCGGCGCGGTGATGCAGGCCGTCTGTTCCGGGGTGAACGGGATACCCAGCAGCTCGGTGAGCTGTGCGGGGTCGGTGAGCTGTGCGGGCACTCGTAAGACGCTAGCGCTCGCGGCTGACAGATCACCGCGGGGCTGAGGGATGCGGCCACCCGGCCCGCTCCCGGCCGGTTCCCGGCCCGTTCCCCGCGCGGGGCCGCCCCGTTCCCGGCCCGTTCCCCGCGCGGGGCCGCCACGGCGCCCGCCGGCTGTGGCGGGCCTATTCGACGATGTGGCGGCCCTCGGGGCGGGCGGAGCAGGCCGCGCGGAAGGCGCAGTGGGTGCAGTGCTGGCCGGGTGAGGGGGTGAAGCGTTCGTCCAGGACCCGCGCCGCCGCGGTGGCCAGCAGTTCGCCCACCCAGTCGCCGCTCGCGCCGCCCGCACCGGCCTCACCGCCCGCGCCGCCTTCAGCGTCGGTGCCGCGTTCACCATCCGTACCGCGTTCACCGTCCGCGCCGCCCTCGCCATGCGGCGCGGAGTGCGACACCCCCAGGTCCGGTGCCGCCTCCTGGCGCTGGACGACCGGCAGTGTGTCCCCGCCGTCACGTTTGGCGGCGCCGAGCCGCAGATGCACCAGCTCGGCCCCGCCCGGCTCCGGGCGGGCCCCGTCGAACAGTTCGTCCGCCGCGCCTTCCCGTACGGCGAGCTGGTAGACGGCGAGCTGGGGGTGGCGCTCGGCCTCGGGGCCGGTGGGGCGGGTGCGGCCCGTCTTGAAATCGACCACGTACGCGCGCCCCTGGGCGTCGCGTTCGACGCGGTCCATGCTGCCCCGGATGCGAACGGCGTGCTCACCCGCGCTCAGCGTGACGTCGAACCCGTGTTCGCTGCCGACGAGCTCGCGGCCCTCTCCACGCTCCATCACGTGCCAGCGCAAAAAGCGCTCCAGTGCGGCACGCGCGCTCTCCTTCTCCTGGCGTGACTTCCACGGCGCGTCGAAGGCCAGCCCGTCCCAGACCGCGTCCAGCCGCTCCATCAGTACGGACAGGTCCGCGGGGCTGCTGCCGGAGGCCACCTCGTCGGCCAGCACGTGCAGCAGGTTGCCAAAGCCCTGCGCAGCAGTGGCCGGCTCGTCCGCCTTGACCTCGCGGGCGAGGAACCACTGCAGAGAACAGGTGCGCGCGAGCTGCTCCAGCGCGCTGCCGGACAGTGCGACAGGTGCGTCCCGTTCGCGCAGCGGCACGCTGGTGCGGGTCGGTTCGGCCAGCCCCCACCAGCGCTGCGGGTGTGCTGCCGGAACGAGCGGATAGCCCTCCTCGTCGCGCTCGGCAGCGAGCCTGGCCAGCCGCCGCGCGGCCGCGTCCCGCAGCGCGGGCGAGGCCGCCGGGTCGACGGTGGTGGCCCGCAGCTCCGCGACCAGTGCGGGCACCGACAGCGGGCGGCGGGGGCGGCTGCCGACCGCCTGCGGCTCGACACCCAGCTCGGTCAGGAACCGGGAGGGCTGGTCACCGTCCTCCGCCTGGGCCCGCACCGCCGTGACCACCAGCCGGTCCTTGGCGCGGGTCGTCGCGACGTAGAACAGCCTGCGCTCCTCGGCCAGCAGCGCCCCCGGGGACAGCGGTTCGGCGAGACCGTCCCAGCCGATGCGGTCCGCCTCCAGGAGGGAGCCGCGCCGCCGCAGATCGGGCCACAGCCCCTCCTGCACCCCGGCAACGACGACCAGCCGCCACTCGCGGCCCTTGGCGCGGTGCGCGGTCAGCAGCCGTACGGCGGCGGGCCGCACCGCGCGCTGGACGAGGGTGTCGGCGGCGATGTCCTGGGCTTCCAGTTCGTCCAGGAAGTTGAGCGCTCCCCGGCCGCCGCCGCGCTCCTCGGCACGCGCCGCGACGGCGAACAGGGTGCAGACGGCGTCCAGGTCACGGTCCGCGTTGCGGCCTGCGGGACCGCCGCGGCGCGCGGCCCGCTCCAGCCGGTCGGGCCAGCTGGTGCCGTTCCACAGCTCCCACAGGGCCTCCTCGGCCGTGCCGCCCCCGGCGAGCAGCTCGCGGGTCTTGCGCAACAGCAGTCCGAGACTGTGCGCGCCCTCGACGGACCTCCCGGCAGGTGCCGCCGCCGTGGCGGCGGAGTGCGGGGTGTGGGCGACCAGCCGTTCGGGCTCGGCGAGGGCTTCGGCCAGCAGGACGTCGGAGGGGCGCGGCACCTTGACCCCGGCGGCCCGCTCCTCCTCGCGCAGCGCCCGGCCCAGGCGGCGCAGGTCGGCGGCGTCCATGCCGCCGAGCGGCGAGGTCAGCAGCGTCAGTGCCGTCTCGGTGCCCAGCTCCAGGTGCTCCTCCAGCGCGCCCGTGGCCGCCACGCGCAGCGCTGTCAGCAGGGGCGCGACAGCGGGTTCGTGGCGCAGCGGCACATCGTCACCGTCCACCTCCACCGGCACGCCCGCGGAGATGAGGGCGCGCCTCACGACGGGCAGGGAGCGCCCGCCTGCCCGCACCAGCACCGCCATCTCGCCCCAGGGGAGGCCGTCTTCGAGGTGGGCGCGGCGCAGCAGGTCGGCGATGTTGTCCAGTTCGGCACCGGCTGTCGGATACGTGAAGACCTCGACGCGACCGCCTTCAGGGCCGGCGTTCCCCACACGGTCGAACTGCTGCACCGGCTGGAGAGCGCGGTGGGCGCGGACGGCGTCTGCCGGGAGCCGGGTGAGCGGCATCCGGGCCGTCAGCTGCCGGGTGGCGGCCAGCAGCCGGGCACCGGAGCGCCGGGCCGTGCGCAGTACGCGGACGGGCGCGGGTGCGCCGGAGCGCTGCCGGAACATGTCGGGGAAGTCGAGGATGCCGTTCACGTCCGCGCCGCGGAACGCGTAGATCGACTGGTCCGGGTCGCCGAACGCCACCAGGGTGCGTGCCCCGCCGCCCGCCAGCGCGCGCAGCAGCCGCACCTGTGCGGGGTCGGTGTCCTGGAACTCGTCGACGTAGATCGCGTCATACGCGCCGTGCAGCCGGGCGGCGACCTCCTCGCGCTGGGTGAGCAGGACGGCGCGGTGCACGAGTTCGGCGTAGTCGAGCACCCCCTGCATATCCAGTACGTCCAGATATTCGGCGAAGAACCCGGCGGCCGCGCGCCAGTCGGGGCGGCCGGCACGGCGGGCGAAGGCGTCGAGGGCCGCGGGCCCCAGGCCCAGTTCCCGGCTGCGCGCGAGCACGGCTCTGACCTCGTCGGCGAAGCCTCTGGTCGTCAGGCAGGCGCGCAACTCATCGGGCCAGCGCACCGGTGCGCGCCCCTGGCGCTCCAGCGCGAGCTGTCCCTCGAGCAGCTCGCGGATGTGCAGGTCCTGTTCGGGACCGGTCAGCAGCCGCAGCGGTTCGGCGAACAGATCGGCGTCCTGATGTGCGCGCACCAGTGCGTAACAGTACGAGTGGAACGTCGTCGCCTGGGGAGCTCGCGGCGCACCGCCGACGGAGCCCTCGGGTCCCGGCTGGCGGGGCAGCGGGGCGGGGGCCGCCTCCCGTGCGAGCCGGTCCGTCATCCGGTCGCGCAGATCGACGGCGGCCTTGCGGCTGAACGTCAGCACCAGGACGCGCTCGGGATCCATACCCTCCCGGACGCGTGCCGCGACCGACTCGACCAGGGTGGTCGTCTTGCCGGTGCCGGGTCCCGCCAGGACGAGCAGCGGGCCGTCCCGGTGGTCAACCACAGCGCGCTGCGCCGCGTCAGAGGCAGGGAGATCGGCCCGTTCGGCCACGGAGCGCACCAGCCGGTACGCGCCGGGCTCGCGGGACCGCTGATGCGCGTCGGCAGCAAGGGAGGGACTCACGTGGATCGCCTAGGGGGAGGTCTGTGCGGAGTGGTTCAGACGCTACGCCAGGGCACACACGTGTCGCAGCGCATCGCTCCTGTACCCCGTACGGCTGCTGTACTCCGTACGGACTGTCCAGCGCATGGGGCCGGTCGGCATGGCGGAAGCTGGGAACTGTGAGGAGCCGTAGCGCAAGGTCACCCGGCCTTCCCGTCCCAGCGGGCCCGGCGTATGTCGATGCGCGGAATGTGCCCCTGGCGGCGGGACGCTGCGGTGGTCTCGCGCAGCGGGGTGCCCTCCGCGTGGTAATGCGCCAGCGCCTCGCGCTCCTGCCCCGGCAGTGGTACGCCGTCCGCACGCACCACCCGCCACCAGGGGACCGCGCCGCCGTACAGCGCCATCACCCGGCCCACCTGGCGGGGGCCGCCCTCCTCCAGCCACTCGGCGATGTCCCCGTAGGTCATCACCCGGCCGGCCGGGATCAGCTCGGCGACCTCCAGTACGCGCTCCGCGTAATCGGGCAGCACGGGCACGTCCGCCCCGGGCGGGGCAGGGCCGTCGGGCAACTCCTCGGCTCGGCGATCTCCAGGCATGCGGGCCATGGTGCCGCATGCCACCGACAGCGCGGCCGCGTTGTCCACGGACAGCCCCGAACTCTCGTCAACAGGCGGTCCCGGAAGACTGCCGATTCGTCCCTCACATCGCCGGAATGCACCCTCGTGGTCCCGTCGATCCTTTCCACATGCCACCATCTTCCGGGCGGTGACGAGTGATACGGGATCAGGACGAGACGGCAGCAGCAGGACAGCGGCACGGTGACAACCCCCGCAAGGAGGGCGCACCCGCCGCCGACAGCGCTGCCCGCCCTCCTGGGGACGCCGAGCAGGAAGCCGAGCGGGACGCCGCGCAGGAATCCGCCCGGAAGGCGTCCGGAGGAGCCTCGGCCGGGACCGACCCGGACGGGACCGACCCGGACGGGGAGAACCCGCGCGAGGAAGACCGCGAGGACGACACGGGCGACGGCGATCCGGCAAACCCCGGAGACCCGCGCGAGGAAGACCCGCCCGGCGAGCACTCAGGCGAGAACTCGAACAGAGGCGGCTCGGACGACGGGAACAGCTCAGACGACGGGAACAGCTCGGACGACGAGGCTAGCTCGGACGACGCGAACAGCTCGGACACACCGGGCCGGCGGACTCCCGACGAGCCGCCGGAGGGCGGCGCCGAGGGCGAACGTATCGAGATCGAGAGCGACGAACCACTGCTCTCCGCGCGCGTGCACCGCCCCTCCGATCTGCTGCGGATGGTGCTCGGACTGCTGGGCATCGCGCTGGTGCTCGTCATCGCCAACTTCGCGCACGGCACCACCGCCGGGCTCGAACAGGACATCGACAAGGGCACGGCGGAAGCCCCCGACCTGCTGATCAGTCTGACCGGACTGGCCTCCAGCATCGCGGTGCTGCTCGTCCCCGTCGCGTTCGCGATCGAACGGCTGATCAAACGGGACGGACTGCGGATCGCCGACGGCGTACTGGCCGCCGTCCTCGCGCACGGCGCCTCACTGGCTGTGGACCTGTGGGTCGCCCAGGCCGCGCCCGACTCGATCCGGGACGCGCTGACCAAGGCCATCACCCCGCAGGACGCCACCACCCCGGTGCACAGCTATCTGGCGCCCGTCATCGCCTATATGACGGCTGTCGGCATGGCACGCCGACCGCGCTGGCGGGTGGTGCTGTGGGGCGTGCTGCTGCTGAACGCGACCGCGGTGCTGGTGCCCGGGTACACGACGGCGTTCTCCATCGTCGTCACCGTCCTGATCGGGTGGACCGTCGCCTACGGCACGCTGTACGCGGTCGGCACCCCGAACGTCAGGCCGACCGGACAGACGCTGCTCGCGGGACTGCGCAGGGTCGGCTTCAAGCCGGTCAGCGCGCTACGGGTGGAGGACACCAGCGAGGCCGACAGGCGCGACCACAACGACCGGGGACGCCGCTACCGCGTCACCCTGGAGGACGGCCCTCCGCTCGATGTGACCGTGGTCGACCGTGAGCGGCAGGCACAAGGTTTCTTCTACCGCGTCTGGCGCAGGCTGGCACTGCGCGGCATCACCCAGCGGCGCAGTCTCCAGTCGCTGCGGCAGGCCCTGGAGCAGGAGGCGCTGCTCGCCTACGCGGCCATCTCCGCGGGCGCCAACGCACCACGACTGATCGCCACCTCGGAGCTCGGTCCGGACGCCGTGATGCTCGTCTACGAGCACATCGGGGGCCGCAGCCTGGACGCGCTGCCGGACGAGGAGATCACCGACGAACTGATGCGCACGACCTGGCAGCAGGTCAAGGCGCTCCAGTCGCGCCGTATCGCACACCGCAGGCTGGTGGGCGACGCGCTGCTGGTGGACCGTTCCGGCGCCGTCTACCTGACGGACCTGCGCGGCGGTGAGATCGCAGCAGGCGATCTCATCCTGCGGATGGACATCGCACAGCTGCTGACGACGCTGGGGCTGCGGGTGGGCGCCGAGCGCGCGGTGGCGACGGGCGTGGACGTGCTGGGCCCGGACGCCATCGCGGACAGCCTGCCGCTGCTGCAGCCCATCGCGCTCAGCCGCAGCACCCGTACCACACTGCGGCGCCTCGCCAAGGAGCGTGCACAGCGCGAGCGCGAGGCCGTCATCGAGGCGGCCCGTGCCCGCAGAAGCGCCAGAACCCGGGACGAGGCCGCGGAACAGGCGGCCGGAGGGCGCGCACACCGCAAGTCGCTGCGTGCGGAGAAGAACGCCGAGAAGAAGGCGATAGACGAGGCACTGGAGGAGGCCCGCGAGGAGGATCTGCTGGCACAGATCCGGCAGCAGGTGCTGCGGATCAGACCGCAGGCGCCCATAGAGCCCGCGCGGCTGGAGCGGATCAGACCGCGCACCCTGGTCAGCTTCATCGCGGGCACACTGGCCGCCTACTTCCTGCTCACCCAGCTGTCCCAGGTGCCGCTCGACAAGGTGCTCGGCGCGAACTGGGCCTGGGTCGGCGGCGCTGTGCTCTTCTCCGCACTGACCTATGTGTTCGCGGCGATGGCGCTGCTGGGCTTCGTCCCCGAGAAGGTCTCCTGGTGGCGCACTGTGCAGGCACAGGTGGCCGGCTCCTTCGTGAAACTCGTCGCCCCGGCGGCGGTCGGCGGTGTCGCGCTCAACGCCCGTTTCCTCCAGCGCGCCGGGGTACGGCCCGGGCACGCGGTGGCGAGTGTGGGCGCCTCCCAGCTGTTCGGGCTGGGCAGCCACATCACCCTGCTGATGCTGTTCGGCTACATCACGGGGACCGAGCACACGCCCACCCTCTCGCCGTCCCGGGCGGTCATCGCGGGGCTGCTGACAGCGGCCGTACTGGTGCTGATCGTCACAGCGGTGCCGGCGCTGCGCCGGTTCGTCTCGAACCGGGTGCGCTCGCTGTTCGCCGGTGTGGTGCCCCGGATGCTGGACGTGGTGCAGCGCCCGCAGAAGCTGCTCACCGGCGTGCTGGGGATGCTGCTGCTGACGCTGGCGTTCGTGATGTGCCTGGACGCGTGCGTACGCGCCTTCGGCCATGAGACGAGCTACGCGAACCTCGCCGTGGTCTTCCTGACGGCGAACGCGCTGGGCTCGGCGGCGCCCACCCCGGGCGGGCTGGGTGCCGTGGAGGCGGCGCTGATCGCCGCGCTGATCGCCTTCGGGGTGCCGAAGGAGGTCGCGACACCCGCGGTGCTGCTGTTCCGGCTGCTGACGCTCTGGCTGCCGGTGCTTCCCGGCTGGCTGTCCTTCACCCAGCTGACCCGTAAGGGCGCGCTCTAGCACCCCCCCGGGGTGCACCCCAGCAGACACGCCACCGGCCCGCCGCCGTACCACCCGTACGCACCACACAGCGCGCCGCGGGGCGGGGACCGTCCGCACGATGAACATCCCACTGTCTGTCGGGAGGACGTCCCATGCGCCATTCCCGCTCCCCGCGGCCGGGTGCCGCCCTCATAGCCGCGCTCATAGCCACCGCTGCCGTAGCCAGCGGCTGCGGCGACGGTGACTCGGACAGCACCAGGAAGGGCGAGGCCCGACCGGGCGGCGAGACTGGCTCACCCGCCTCCAAGAGCGCCCCCCACTCCCCCTCGGCGCCGCCCGACAGCTCCTCCCACAGCGCGTCCCGTGACCACACCCCCGCCCTCCCCGGCTCCCTCACCGGGCAGCAGCCGCACTGGTCGCCGTGCCCCGCACCGAATGCGGCGCAGGGCACCGACGCGGGCTCTCCCTCCCCGCTGCCGGGAGGCCGCCGCTGGGAGTGCGCGACGCTGCGGGTGCCGGTGGACTACAGCAAGCCCAAGGGCAGGACCCTGGGCATCGAGATGATCCGCGCCCGCGAACGCAAGGGCGGCGGCAAGCGCATCGGCTCACTGTTGTTCAACTTCGGCGGCCCCGGCGGCTCCGGGGTGGCCACCCTCCCGTCCTTCGCGGACGACTACGAGAAACTGCGCGGCCGCTACGACCTCGTCAGCTTCGACCCGCGCGGAGTGGGCCGCAGCGGGGGCGTCAGCTGTCTGAGCAACAAGCGGCTGGACGCCTACTTCGCCGCCGACTGGACGCCGGACACCGACGCGGAGGAGCACCGCCTCTTCGCCCGCCAGGGGTCCTTCTCGAAGGGCTGCGAGAAGCGGGCGGGCGCACTGCTGCCGCACCTGACGACCGAGAACACGGCCCGCGACATGGATCTGATGCGGCATGTGCTCGGCGACCGGAAGCTGCACTACTTCGGCATCTCCTACGGCACCGAGTTGGGCGGCGTCTACGCGCACCTGTACCCGCAGCAGGTGGGCCGGATCGTCTTCGACGCGGTGGTCGACCCGAGCACGACACCCGCGCAGGGCTCGCTCAAGCAGACCAGCGGCTTCCAGCTGGCGCTCGACAACTTTCTGAAGCACTGCACAGCGCGCGGCGAGGAGTGCCCGGTCGGCGAGGACCCGGAGGAGGGCAGGCAGCGCATCACCGACCTGCTGGCCGATCTGGACGCCGAACCGATGCCCACCGACAGCGGCCGCAAGCTGACCGAGGCACTCGCCGAGGGCGGCATCTCCCAGGCGCTGTACGCCAAGGAGACCTGGGAGCTGCTCACCCAAGGGCTGGAGGAGGCGCTGGTGGACAGCAACGGATCGACGCTGCTGCTGCTCGCCGACGCGCTCAACGGGCGCAACCAGGACGGCACCTACAGCACGCTCCAGTCCTCACTGACGGCCATCAGCTGCGCCGACAACAAGGAGCGCTACGGCATGCGGGCGGTCAAGGGCAAGCTGCCCGACTTCGCCGAGGCGTCCCCGGTCTTCGGGCCGATGTCCGCCTGGGGGCTGACCTCGTGCCACGACTGGCCGGTCCGCGGCAGGTGGACGACGCCCCCGGTACGGGCCACAGGCTCCGACCCGATCCTGCTGGTCGGCACGACAGGCGACCCTGCCACCCCGTACGCCGGGACGCGGGCGATGAAGAAGAAGCTCGGTGGCGACGTGGGGGTGGAGGTCACCTACAAGGGCGAGGGGCACGGCGCGTACGTCAGCCGTAACCCCTGTGTGCGCAAGACGGTCGACGGCTATCTGCTGCGCGGTCGGGTGCCACAGGACGGCACCGTCTGCCGCTGACCGGAGAGCGCGAAGGGCGGCACCGTCACATCCGGCAGTGCCACCCTTCGCTCCCGTTGAAGGCCGGGACGAGCGCGCTCAGTAGACCGGCTTTTCCGGCTCGATCTGGTTGACCCAGCCGATGACGCCGCCGCCGACGTGCACGGCGTCGGCGAATCCGGCGTTCTTCAGCACCGCCAGAACTTCCGCGGAGCGGACACCCGTCTTGCAGTGCAGGACGATCTTCTTGTCCTGCGGCAGGTCCTGGAGCGCGCTGCCCATCAGGAACTCGTTCTTGGGGATCAGCCGCGCGCCGGGGATCGAGACGATCTCGTACTCGTTCGGCTCGCGCACGTCGATGATGTCGACGTTCTCGCCGTCGTCGATCCACTCCTTGAGCTGCTTGGGAGTGATGGTGGAGCCCGCGGCGGCCTCCTGCGCCTCGTCGGAGACGACGCCGCAGAACGCCTCGTAGTCGATGAGCTCGGTGACCGTGGCGTTCGGGCCGCAGACCGCGCAGTCGGGGTCCTTGCGGACCTTGACCTGCCGATAGCTCATCTCCAGGGCGTCGTAGATCATCAGGCGGCCGACCAGCGGCTCACCGATGCCCGCCAGCAGCTTGATCGCCTCGTTGACCTGAATCGAGCCGATGGAGGCGCACAGCACGCCCAGTACGCCGCCCTCGGCGCAGCTCGGCACCATGCCGGGCGGCGGGGGCTCCGGGTACAGGCAGCGGTAGCACGGCCCGTGCTCGCTCCAGAACACGCTGGCCTGACCGTCGAAGCGGTAGATCGAGCCCCATACGTACGGCTTGTTCAGCAGCACGCAGGCGTCGTTGACCAGGTAGCGGGTGGCGAAGTTGTCCGTACCGTCCACGATCAGGTCGTACTGCGCGAACATCTCCATCACATTGGAGGAGTCGAGCCGCTCCTGGTGCAGATTGACCTGGGTGTACGGGTTGATCCCCAGCACCGTGTCCTTGGCCGACTCCGCCTTCGACCGGCCGATGTCCGACTGGCTGTGGATGATCTGCCGCTGCAGGTTGGACTCGTCGACCTCGTCGAACTCGACGATGCCGAGCGTCCCGACGCCGGCGGCCGCGAGATACATCAGGGCGGGCGAACCGAGGCCGCCCGCGCCCACACAGAGGACCTTCGCGTTCTTGAGCCGCTTCTGACCTTCCATCCCGACATCCGGGATGATCAGGTGACGTGAGTACCTGCGGACCTCGTCGACGGTGAGCTCGTCGGCTGGCTCGACCAGGGGTGGCAGTGACACGGAGACTCCGATGGTCGGTGGGACGTGCGGGAAGTCACCCGCCCGGGGGCGGGCTGTTCCTCTCGTAACACTGCCACGGGCTATCTCATTCCGAGACACCTGGTCCAAGGCACGAGACGATCTCGTCCCAGTAGCCGGGCAGCGCCGCCCACGGGTCCTGGCCCCTGTTCCGGGTCCGGTCCGTGAAGCAGACAGTGCCGGCGCCCTGCCAGCGGGCGATCCGCAGCGCCTCCTCCAGGTGCGTGTGCGGCAGCGAGTGCACCAGGTGGCAGAAGCGCGCGGCGGGATGGGCGGCCGTCCACTCCTCGGCCTGCGACCAGCGGTAGTCCGCCCAGCTTCCGGCGTAGGTCACCAGCTGGTCGGCGCACTCGAGGTACTCCGGGTGCGGATGCGTGCCGTGCGCCAGCACCAGGTGTCCACTGTGCACGTCTCCACCGGGCACATGCCCGCCGTTTCCTTCGCCGGCACCGCCGCACAGGGCGCGCAGGGTGGCGGTGAGGCGCTGGATCTGTCCCAGCCGTGCCGGGTCGCCGGGACAGTGCGCCAGATAGAAGCCGTCGACCCGGTACCAGTCGAGGAACCGGTGCGCCTCGGAGACCAGCTCACCGAACGTCCGCACACCGTCTCGCATGTCGAGACGCCCCAGCACAGTGACGCCCGCAGAACGCAGCGCGGCCGCCGCAGGTGCGCAGAACGGGTCGGGCCGTGTGCCCGGTCCATCCGAAATGTCCAGCACCACCCAGTGCAACGGCCCCGCGGCGCGGCCCGGTCCGGGGTGGGCGCCGAGGCCGGGCCGGGAGAGCTCCGCCCACTCCATGGGCGCCAGCATCGGGTGGGCGCAGCCCGGCACGCCGATCCCCAGCCGCTGTCTGACCGTCCCACTGCTGTCACCGGCCGGCCGGGTCCGGCCCGGAGGTGTCGTCAGATACGGCACGCCGCCTCCATCCAGATGTCGGCCAGGGACTCCTCCAGGCCGATCCGGGGCCGCCAGCCGAGCCGGTCGCGCGCTGTGCGGACGTCCGCCTGCTGCCAGGCCCCGCAGCCGTCGGGATACGGGAACGACGCGGGCTGCGGCTGCGGAGGGTGGGCCGGGGCTGTCTGTGTGCCGTGTGTCTGCGCGGGGATGACCGGGGTGTTGCCGCCCAGTCCGCCGACCACCCCGCCCGGGCCGGCGCCCCCGCCCGGGCCCTCCCCCGGCCCCTGACCTGCCGGACCGCCCCCCTGCTCGTGGACGGCCCCCGCATATCCGGCAACCCGGGCCAGCAGCGAGGCGGCGTCGCGCAGCCGCACCGCCCTCCCGGTGCCGATGTTGACGATGCCCTGCGCCGCCGACAGGGACGCGGCGTGCACGGCCCGCGCCACGTCCCGGACGTCCACGAAGTCGCGCTGCACGCCCAGCCCGCCCAGCTTCAGCTCACTGTCGCCCTGCTGCATCGCCCGCCGCATCGCCTCCGCGACCCGGCCCAGTGGCGAGCCCGCGGGGGTGCCGGGTCCGATCGGCGAGAAGACCCGCAGCACGACGGCGTCCAGCCCGGAGGCGAGTACCAGTTCGGTGCCGGCGAGCTTGCTCACGCCGTACGGCCCACCGGGGCGTGGCACCGCGTCCTCACTGGTGGAGGAGCCGACCTGGGAGGGCCCGTACTCGGCGGCGCACCCCATGTGCACCAGCCGGGCACCACAGCCACTGCGGCGCAGCGACTCGCAGACGGCCGCCGTGGACACCACGTTGTGCCGGATCAGTTCGCGCCCGTTGCCCCTGGTGGTCCCGGCGCAGTTGATGACGACGCCGGGATGGACGGCGTCCAGGAAGCGGGTGAGGGCGCCCGGGCTCCCGGTGGACAGGTCGAAGCGGACGTCCGCCTCGTCGCTCCTGCCGAGCGCGGTGAGCTGCACGGCGGGGTCGGCCAGCAGCCGGTCGGCGACGAAACGGCCCAGGTATCCGCTGGAGCCCAGCAGCAGCACTCTCATCGTGCGACCTCCACGGCCGAGAGGGGAGCCCGACGCCGTCGCACACCGGCGTGCGGTGGTCGTCCGGCGGTGCCACTGGGTGCCAACTGAGCGTGGATCATGGGGGCTTGCTCCTTGTCGGTGTCGCACGAGCGGGTCCATAAGCCCGTGCCGGAACGTGGGGTCGAGGGCGGCTCGGCGCTCATGCGGACACCGCCTCCCGGTGGTGTGCCGAGGCGCCGGCCAGCGCAGTGGTCGCGTACGCCAGCAGAAAGAGCGCCGCACAGCCGCAGGCGATCAGGGGGACGGCCGCCGCGCCCTGGTGCGCCACCAGCGCCTCCACAGGCCGGCTCAGCACCGTCAGGCCGGGCAGCCGCGCGGCCGGTACGCAGAGCAGCGCAGCGGCCTCCAGTGCGCCGGCCACGGCGAGCCCGGCCGAGGCCGCGTGCCGGAACCCGTGTGCGGCCAGCAGCAGGGCGAGGAACAGCAGCATGCCGAGGGCGCCCGCGCCCGGCACGGCGGAGCGCCATGCGCTGAGCGGTCCCTGCCCGCCGCCGGGGACCTCGGCGACGCCGGAAGCGCAGGACATCGCAAGAGGGCCGTCGACCAGCAGCCGGGCCGCCCACTGGAGCGCGGGAAGGCTCACCGCGACGGCGCACACGGCGAGCACCAGCAGGGGCCGCACTCCGGAGGCGAACTCCCCCAGGCTGCGACTGCCCGCCAGCCTGCGGCGCGCCACCAGGGCGAACCCGCGCGCACACCAGACGGCGGGCGCGACAGCCAGCGCGAGCCCCAACGGGACAGCAGGCGAGGGGACCCGGGGAGCGCCGCCCAGGGACTCGGGCCCGCCGCCCAGCAGTTGCTCCAGCAGCCAGTCTCCGTACAGCAGATACGCGGTGAGCCAACAGGCGCACAGAAACAGCGCACTGGGAAACGCGGACGTGCCGGCAGAACGCGGGACGCGGGGGACGACACGTACGGCCACGATGACGCTGCTCAGCACAGCAGCCGCGCCCAGTGCGCACAGGCCGGCCCGCACAGCTGCCGGGCCGCCGTCCAGCAGGGCGAGCCAGGCGAGCGTGCCGGCGCACAGCAGGCCGGGCAGCAGCGGGAGGGCGAACGGCGCACACCAGGCGGGCAGCCGCCATCCCGCGGTCCTCCGCGTGCTCCGGGTGTCATGGGCGCTCTTGGTGCTCCCGGCCTCCGGTGCGCAGAGGCACTGTCCGGGCGGGCAGTCGGCGTGCGGGCTGCTTCCCGTGTGGGTGACGCCTGTCGGGCAAACGCCATGTTCTGCGGGCGGGGCGCTGCCCGCTGGGGTGCTGCCTTTCGGGTACGGGGCGCGCGCGTACAGCTCTTCGGCGAGGGAGAAGACGTCACGGTGACGGCACCGGGCGGCTGTCCGGTCCGTGATGCCGCTGGCCTCCAGGCCGGCGGCGATCTCCAGCGGGTCGACGGCGCGCTCGCACAACGCGCGGTGCTGGTGCAGCAGTACGCGTACCGGGTCACCGGGTGCCGGATGTCTCGTCACGGCGCTGTCGCCTCCCCCGGCTCGGCACCGACGGCGGCCCGTTCCGGCCGCGCCCAGCTCGGCACGTACGCGGGTCCGCCCTGCGCCACCCGCGGCCCGCCGGGGCGCCGGCCGGAACGGCCGCTCGTACGGCGCCCCTCCGTCCAGCGGCCCGGCAGATGGGATTCAGCGGGGCGTGCGAAAGGGCGCACCCCGTCCTCCCCCATGGCCTCCTCGGCAGCGGTCTCCTCCCGGGCAACCGGGTGGCGCGACATCAGCTCCAGGTAGATGCCGCCGAACGCCTCGACGTTCTGCCGCACCGTGAACAGCTCCAGCGCCCGCGCACGCGCGGCGGCGCCCAGCCGAGCGGCGCGCGCCGGGTCGCGCAGCAGCGCCGTACAGGCGTCAGCCAGCGCACGCGGATCACGCGGCGGGACGAGGAGGCCGGTGCCGCCGACCACCTCCAGGGCCGCCCCGACATCGGTGGAGACCGTGGCCCGGCCGCAGAACATCGCCTCCACCAGCGCCACCGGGAAGCCCTCCACCACGCTGGAGAGCACCACGACCCTGCCCAGCGCATAGGCGTCCGCGAGGGTCGGCACGGCGGAGCTGCCCAACTCCTCGAAGCTGACTGGACTCTCCCCCTCCGGCGTCTCCGGGAAGAGCCACGCGGCAAGCGCCCGGCAGTGCGCCAGATAGGCACCGTCGCGCTCCCCGGCCCCGTCCGCGCTCCCGCATGCCCCTCCCGTAAGCGCAACCGACCCTTCCGCGCCCCCACCGGAAACACCATCCGCGCTCCCACCGGAGACACCGTCCGCACGCCCGCCCGGAGCGTCCGTACGCCCGCCCGGCCCGCCCGTCTCGACGATGCGCAGCCGCGCCGTCGGCACCACCTCGTGCACCCTGGCGAAGGCGTGCAGCAGTGTGCCCAGATCTTTGACCGGGCTGCTCGCGCCCACCCACACCAGCGTGGCGGCACCGGCGGGGCGTGCGCCGTCGGTCGGCGGCAGATGTGCGGCCTGCTCCCCCACGGCGTCGAAGGGCGCGGCGTCCATGCCCGGGTAGACGGTGCGCAGCCGCTCGCTGTCGGCGCCGCACCGCTCCTGCCAGCGCCGCGCGTGTGCGTTCCCCGGGGTGATCAACTGAGCCTGTGTGTACGCCTCGCGGGCGAGCCGCCGCTGGAAGGAGGCCAGCAGCGCGCGTACGGGGGCGCCCGCGACTCCGCGCGCGACGGCGCCGGCGGCACTGGTCAGATAGTGCTCGCGCAGCCGGACGCCGTACTCGGTGATCAGCAGCGGCACCCCGAACGCCCGCTTGGCAAGCAGCCCCGGCAGCGCGGCGGGTCCGGCTCCGACGGCGTGGCACAGATCGGCGGCCGAAAGCCCCGGGTCCTCGCCCCGCTGCCCGTACCAGTCCAGCGAGAGGGGGCGCAGGGCACGCTCCAGGCGTTCGGTGACGGCGAGCAGATCGGGCACCTGAGCCGCGTGCGCGGCGGGGAGCGCGCCGGGCGCACGACAGGCGGACTCCAGGATGCGCACGGCGCTCTCGGAGCGCAGCGCGGTGGCCAGCCCGCCCCGCTCGGCGGCCAGTTCCGCGAGCCCGTACAGACCTGCGGCGAAACGGTCCGCCTGCCCGTCGGAGGGGCTGCCGCCGCCCGAGGGACCGTCCGTGTCGAGGCCGCAGATTGCCTCGGCGAGCGCCGCGAAGTGCTCGCGGAAGCGGCGCTTCTCCCGCCGTCCGTAGGAGCCGCACGCGAGCCCGCGTGCGCCCCCCGTGGCGGGCCCGGGGCCCCACAGCGGTGCGGTGCGCACCCGGGCGACGTTGGGGGGCAGCTCGCACCAGCCGCTCTCCTCCTGGCGTGCGCTGCGGCTGAGGGCGTACACCGCGAACTCGTGGCCGTCCAGGCCGCGCAGCAGGCGGTCGCACCACAGCGCGGACTCACCCCTCACATAGGGGTAACCACCCTCCGTAAGCAGTGCGATGCGCACGTGCGCACCCCCGATCACTCTCGTGGCGTGCCGCGCGCCGGACGCGGCTCAGCGCGTGGCGCAGCGGCGGAACGTTGAAGACGCAGCAGACGGTATGCATGCGCCCCCACCGCGTGCTGGACGGTTGTCCGTCACGCCACCAGAAGGGGTGAACACCCGTGACTTTCGAGCGAGTCGCGCGTTCGCGCACTTTTCAACTCGGCAAACGGCCGGTGAAGAGAACGCTAACCGCGCGGGAACGGCCAGGCGTTGATGCGGCAGGTCCTGCCGTCCGTGGTGAGATGCTTGGTCTGCTGCAGCATCACCGGCGCGAGCTTGCCGTCCGCGGGGCAGCCCACATGGTCGTGGCCGAGCCGATGACCGACCTCATGGTTGACGAGCATCTGCCGGTAGGCATGCATCTGACCGGGGCCGTACGTCGCGGCGCCACGCGCCCACCGCCACGCGTTGATCATGATGCGCTCGGTGGCGGCCGAGTCGCAGGAGACCTTGTCCTCACTGGTGTCCAGCCCTGACTTGGCGCACCACACGTCAGTGGTGCCGGGGCTGGCCAGCGTGATGACGAATTCGGCCTTCCCGGAGGAGACCCGCTCGAAGCTGCGCTTGCCGTCGTGTGCCCAACTGCGCTTGTCGTTGAGCGTCTTGTGCACCGCCTGTGCGAACAGCTTGCCGTCCAGCGGCAGTCCGTTCTCGATGTCGACGCGGTAGCGCACCGCCTTGCCCTTGGCCGGCCCCTTCTCGTGCCCGGGCACGGGTGTGAACTTGCCCGAGCCCTTCAGATCGTCGGCCAGCGGGTACTGCCGCGCCATCTTCGCGTCGTACGAGGCGGGCTCGCCGCCCGGTGTGGGGCGCGTGCCACGGTCGGCACGCTCGGGGGCGGAGGGGACGTCGACGTCTTCCGGGGTGCGCTCGCCGGTCTTCAGCCCCCGGTCGGACTCCCCGGAACTGTGCTCCCCACCCGTCACCTGGGCGGCGGCGACGAAGGCCAGCACGGTGGTGATGGCCGCGGCGACGACCCCGGCGCCGGTACGGGCACGACTGCCCTGCTTCCGCGGCTCCGGGCCCGGCTCGGGGGACGTCTGCGGCACACCGGCAGGGGGGCCGCCGACGGCGCCGTCCTGGCGCTCTCCCGTCCCGTCCTGGACACCGGGCCCGGGCTCTGTCGGCGCGGCAACAGCCGGGTGAGCGGCCGCCGCTGGATTCCGGCCGTGCGGTACGGCGCCGGGGGCGCCGGCCGCGAAGACGTCGTCGTCGAAGGCGTCCAGATAGTCCTGGCGCGGCCCACCCGGCCGCCGCCGCTGGCCCGGCACTTGGCCGTAACCCTGGTCCTGGCCCGGCGCGTACCCCTGCGCGGGCCCGTGTCCGGCGGGGTGACCGTGGGGGCCGCGCGTTGGGCGGCCCTCCGCCTGCTGCGGGTGGCCGCCGCGGGCGGGCTGCTCGTCGGTGAACACCGGCACGCCGTGCGCGGGGGTGCCCTGCGGTGCGGGACGCCCCGGGTGCTGGCCGTGCCCCGGAGCCGCGGGTGATGGGGCGGCGGGGCTGCCGGGCGCGGGAACGCCGTACTCCCGTACGCCGGCACCGCCGTGCTCGCCGGGAGCGCCGGCCGGGCGGGCTCGGGCGGCTGCGGCGGGGCCGGGATGTTCGGGTATCGGGGGGCGTTCCTCTCTGCGCCCGAGACCGGCCTTGCCCTTGCGGCTATGGCGTCCCACTAGTCACCTTCCGGGGTTACCGGGGCCTGTGTGACGGCACCGGCCGAGGAGTTGTTCAGCCGCTGTATCGCCGTGGCCGTGTCGTCGATCAGCTCGCGAACGGCAGCCGCGACGATCTCCGGATACTCCATCATGGCGACGTGACCCGCGTCCGGCAGCGCGAGCAGCCGGGAGTCACGGAAGGCGGCCGAGGCACGCCGCGCCATGCGGAAGGCGACCAGCTGGTCGCGCCCACCGTAGACCAGAAGCGTGGGTGCCAACACCCGCTCGGCCTGCCGCCACAGCGCGTGCTGCCCGCCCAGGGTGTAGGCGTCGACGATGCCCCGCGTCGAGCGGACCATGGCGTCCCAGAAATACGGCAGCTTCTCCCTGCGCGCGTACTCCTCGGCGGCGACCGCGAAGTCCTCGGGCGAGACCCGCGCGGGGTCGCCGTAGCAGAGCCCGAGCACACCGCCCGTGCGCCGCTCCGGGGGCCAGTCCCGGGTCAGCCGGCCGAACAGTGCGGCGACTCCGGGCACCGCCAGCATGGCCGTCGGCCAGGCAGTGCGCTGCGGAGGGATCTCCGGCAGCGCGGGCGAGACGAGCGTCAGCGTCCGGACGAGGTCGGGCCGTACAGCAGCCACCCGGGTCGTCACCGCGCCGCCCAGGGAGTTGCCCAGCAGATGCACGGGCGCGTGGCCGCAGGAGTCCAGATAACGGATGACAGCACGGGCATGCCCGGAGACCGAGTAGTCGCCACTGTCGGGCGGCGGGGAGTCACCGAAGCCCGGCAGATCGAGGGCCTCACCGCGCACATCGGGAGCCAGCTCACGCATCAGCGCTGACCAGTTGAGGGAAGAGCCCCCCAGCCCGTGCACATAAAGCGCGGCCGGGCGGGTGTCGCCGGCCGCGTCCGCGCCGTCCTCGCGCCGCCCTCGTACGGCGAGCGTCAGCCCGGGCAACGAGACCGTCCGCAACGTCTCCTGCTGCCCCACGCGGGACCGCGTGAGCGAGGGCGACGACACAGCAGTACGGGCCGCGGAGGCGGGGGCTCCCGGCTGCTCGGTTGACGACATGGAGCAATGTTACGAGACGATCACGCGGGCCCTCACGTGTTCACCGTCACATGAAGAAGCACACTGGTGTACAGGAGAGGCACGGGCTTCCGCCTGTCGCAACAGTCGCCGGGAAGTATCGGAGTATGCAGTCAGAGAGCGGGAGGCATGCGGCGTGCGCCCCCGGTGACCCGCTCGTAGTCTCGTAAGTAGGGCCCGCATGGTCGGGTCCCGCCTGGAAAGGGGAGCGGCATGTCTGTCGATCCGACCGATCCGGAAACCATCGACCCCTATGACGCCTACGACGCCTATGACTCCTACGAGGAAGAACCGGAGGGGGCCGAGGCACCTGAGGCCCCCGAGGCGGACGCGGCGGAGCAGCAGGCCGACCTGCTGGTGCAACGCGACGACCCGCTGACCGGGCGCAGCTACCACGAGGTCGATCCGGCCGACGCGGCGGAGCAGGCCCGCGTGGTGGAGATGGAAGAGGACGAGTACCGATAGCGCGCACCGCACAGTGCCGATGACGCGTACCGACAGCACGCGCGCCAGACTGCGCGTACCGATAACTGGACGAGTGCCGCCAAAGCGCCCGTCGGACCGGGACGCCGGAGGCAGCAGACCCGGACACCGGAGCGAAATTTCGTCGGCCGGGAAGCTACCACCCCCGTTACCGAAAAGTACGATGGCGGCGCAGCGCAGCTCGCGCTCAGGAACATTCAGGGAGGCGGCGTGACAGCCATCGAGCAGACCGAGGCGCGCCCGCGTGGCACGCGTCTGCCCCGCCGGGCACGGCGTAACCAACTGCTGGGCGCGGCTCAGGAGGTCTTCGTCGCGCAGGGCTACCATGCGGCGGCCATGGACGACATCGCCGACCGTGCCGGAGTCAGCAAGCCGGTGCTCTACCAGCACTTTCCGGGAAAGCTCGAGCTGTACCTCGCGCTCTTGGACCAGCACTGCGAGGCGCTGCTCCAGGCCGTGCGCACGGCTCTGGAGTCCACCACGGACAACAAGCAGCGGGTGGCGGCGACCATGGACGCCTACTTCGCCTTCGTGGAGAACGAGGGCGGCGCCTTCCGGCTGGTCTTCGAGTCCGACCTGACCAACGAGCCCGCGGTGCGCGAGCGCGTGGACAAGGTGAGCCTGGACTGCGCCGAGGCCGTCAGCGAGGTCATCTCCGAGGACACCAAGCTGCCCGCTGAGCAGTCGATGCTGCTGGCGGTGGGGCTGTGCGGAATGGCGCAGATCACCGCGCGGTACTGGCTGGGAGCGGGTCAGCAGATTCCGCGTGACGCGGCGGCCAAGCTGATCTCCTCGCTCTCCTGGCGCGGTATCGCCGGGTTCCCGATGCAGTAGGGACACGGTGCCGCAGTGCACAGGGGCGCGGTTGTTCGCTGCTGGCGTGCGACCGCGCCCCCTTTGCGTCCCTGCTGAGAGCTAGGGTTGCTCCGTACGGCGCGGCTGGCCGCGCATCGCATCCCGGGCATCGCCACGGGATACCAGGACCGTCGGAGGGACATAGCCGTGGAGGTCAAGATCGGCGTGCAGCACGCGCCTCGCGAGATCGTCATGGAGAGCAAGCAGACTCCTGACGAGGTCGAGAGCACGGTGGCGGCGGCACTGGAGAAGGGCTCCGGGCTGCTCAGCCTCATGGACGAGCACGGCCGGAAGATCCTGGTCCCGTCGGACCGCATCGCCTACGTCGAGATCGGTGAGGCATCGGGCCGCAGGGTGGGCTTCGGCGCGATCTGACCGGGCGGCGCCAACCGGGCGCACGCACGAGACGCACGCGCGCGTGAGACGCACGCACGAAAACGCACAGGTGTACGCAGGTGACAGCGTCGGCGTACATGGCAAACGGCGGCCGCGGGATTCCTCCCGCGGCCGCCGTTTCAGCCTCCGTACCCGAGGGGAGGACGGGAACGACCGCGAACCACCTGATCGCGGTTCCGCACCCGGCCCCACCCGAGGAGGTCCTCATGATCTGGGAGGCTCTCGGCTCCGCAGCCCTCGGACTCGCGCTCGCGCTCGCCGCGACCAGGCGATTCCCCGAGCGGCTCCCCGACCGGCGGCTGGTGCTGGCGACGGGCCCCGTCGCCGCTGTCGCCGGCGGTCTCATCAGCCACACCGTGCTCGGCCCCGGCCACTCGCCGGCGATCTGGTGTGTCGCTCTGGGCTTCAGCGCGGCCCTGCTCTCCCTGCTGCTGCGGGACGAGTCGGCGGGACGCCGGCAGTGGCGCCAGGACGCGCTGCCCAGCGCCCCGGCGCCCGCCGCCGCGAGCGCCGGCTTCAGGCAGCAAGCCCCAGGGCGGCCATCCGCTTCGTATGGGCCTCGGTGATCCGGGAGAACATCTTGCCGACCTCCGCGAGGTCGAAGCCGTCGGCCACCCCGCCGACCAGCATCGTCGAGAGCGAGTCCCGGTCGGCGACCACCCGCTGGGCCTGGGAGAGCGCCTCACCCATCAGCCGCCGCGCCCACAGGGCCAGCCGCCCGCCCACCCGCGGGTCGGCCTCGATGGCGGCCCGGACCTTCTCCACGGCGAAGCTGGAGTGCCCGGTGTCGTCCAGCACACTCAGCACCAGCGCGCGGGTGTCGGCGTCGAGCCTCGTGGCGACCTCGCGGTAGAAGTCGGAGGCGATGGAGTCCCCGACGTACGCCTTGATCAGCCCCTCCAGCCAGTCGGACGGTGCGGTGAGGCGGTGGAACTCGTCCAGCGCGGCGGCGAACGGCTCCATGGCGGCCGTGGGCTCCTCGTCGATCAGGGCCAGCCGTTCGCGCAGCTTCTCGAAGTGGTGGAACTCGGCGGACGCCATCGAGGCCAGTTCGGCCTTGTCCGCGAGGGAGGGCGCCAGCTTGGCGTCCTCGGCGAGCCGCTCGAAGGCCGCCAGCTCGCCGTAGGCCAGCGCTCCCAGCAGATCGACGACCGCGGCACGGTAGGTTGGGTCCGCCGATGCCTGCTCCCAGCTCTGGGTGGCGATCGAGGTGGCGGGGGCGGACTCGGATTCGGCGGACCCGTTGTCGGCGGAAGCGGACCCGTTGTCGGCGGAACCTGCTTCGGCGGCGGTCTTGTCAGGCGTCTCCATACCTCGCACGATAGCCCGCAACCGCAGGTCGGGAAGGACCCCTCCGGCCCTCATCGGCCTCACGAGGGCTCAGGTGAGCTCGTACACAACGATTGCCCCGGTACAGATGCGCGGATCCGGGGTACAGTGATATTGAGTCCACCGGATGGCGTGGACTCGCTGCATGCATGAAATGCGGATGCCCGGTCGGTGGCCCGATCGGCTCCGACCCGACAGCCTTCCGCCGGCCCGCGCTCCCCGCGCGGACCGCGCCGAGAGGGACCGCTCGCGCAAGTGAGGCGCTTGAGCGGGAGACAGTGGTCCCGCAACCGCTAGGCGGGCCGCAACGACGGCCGCCTGGTCGCGGTAGATCCTCTCCTCGCTCCGTCGGCCCGCCCAGAAGCTGGGTCGGCCGGACGCCGTAGCCGCATTCGCGCGTCACACAGAAGAGGCAAGCATCCTGTCCACTACGTTCAGAGATCTCGGGATTCTCCCCGAGACCGCCGAGGCCCTCGAAGCCGTCGGCATCACATCCCCCTTCCCGATCCAGGAGATGACGCTCCCGGTCGCCCTCGCCGGCACCGATGTCATCGGCCAGGCGAAGACCGGCACCGGCAAGACGCTCGGTTTCGGACTGCCGCTGCTGGAGTCGGTCACCGTCCCCGCCGATGTCGAGCTGGGCCGCGCCAAGCCCGAGGAGCTCTCCGAGGCCCCGCAGGCGCTCGTCGTCGTCCCCACCCGTGAGCTGTGCCAGCAGGTCACCAACGATCTGCTCACCGCGGGCAAGGTGCGTAACGTCCGGGTCCTCTCGATCTACGGCGGCCGTGCCTACGAGCCCCAGGTCGAGGCCCTGAAGAAGGGTGTCGACGTGGTCGTCGGCACACCCGGGCGGCTGCTGGACCTGGCGGGCCAGAAGAAGCTGCGGCTGTCCGAGATCAGGACGCTCGTCCTGGACGAGGCCGACGAGATGCTCGACCTGGGCTTCCTCCCCGACGTCGAGAAGATCATCGAGATGCTGCCGGCCCGGCGCCAGACGATGCTCTTCTCCGCGACCATGCCCGGCCAGGTCATCTCGCTGGCCCGCCGCTATATGAGCCAGCCCACGCACATCCGCGCCACCGCGCCGGACGACGAGGGCCAGACGGTGGCGAACACCACACAGCACGTCTTCCGGGCCCACTCGATGGACAAGCCGGAGATGGTCGCGCGGATGCTGCAGGCCGAGGGCCGTGGCCTGGCGATGGTCTTCTGCCGTACGAAGCGCACGGCGGCAGACGTCGCCGAGCAGCTGTCGCGGCGCGGCTTCGCGGCCGGCGCGGTCCATGGCGACCTGGGCCAGGGGGCGCGCGAGCAGGCGCTGCGCGCGTTCCGCAACGGCAAGGTCGACGTGCTGGTGTGCACGGACGTGGCAGCGCGCGGTATCGACGTGGACAACGTCACCCACGTGATCAATTACCAGACGCCCGAGGACGAGAAGACCTATCTGCACCGCATCGGCCGCACCGGCCGGGCGGGCAACTCCGGCATCGCCGTCACGCTGGTCGACTGGGACGACATCCCGCGCTGGCAGCTGATCAACAAGGCGCTGGACCTGGACTTCAACGACCCGGAGGAGACCTACTCCACCTCGCCGCACCTGTACGAGGCGCTGAAGATCCCCAAGGAGGCCAAGGGCATCCTGCCGCGTGCCGAGCGCACCCGCGCCGGGCTCGCGGCCGAGGAGATCGAGGACCTGGGCGAGCCCGGCGGCCGGTCGCACGGGAAGTCCGGCAAGGCCGGCAAGTCCGCGTCGTCCACCGAGGGCACACGCCCGGCGCGCAAGCCGCGCCAGCGGCGGCGCACGCGGGGGGCGCTGCGCGCCGGTGAGGCCGATGCCGCCGCGACGGCGGACAGCGCGGAGCAGGCCGTCGCCACCGCCGAGGGCGCCCCGAGCGTCGAGGCGGGCGAGGGTGGCGCTGCCGCCCGCAAGCCGCGCCGCCGCCGGCGCACCCGCGCCGGAGCGGCTGCCTCCGAGGGCGGGGCACAGACCTCCGCGGCCGGAGAGAGCGGCGAGGTCCAGACCGCGGTCGCCACGGAAGAGGCTCCGCGCAAGCCCCGCCGCCGCAGGACCCGCTCCAGCAGCGCGAGCAGCCGCACCGCCAGCACGGCCCAGCAGTCCGCCGAGGGCTGATCCGCCAACCCGCACGGCCCGGCACCCCACGAGGGATGCCGGGCCGTTCGCTGTCCGGCGGGCGCCTCAGCAGCCGACGCCGGGCCACGGACCGCGCGAACGGCTGCGGGCCCCTGGCCCTGCGCCGCGCCGGGCCCCGTTCAGGACCAGGGCCGAGCACCGCTCCACACCGCAGCGGACGGCAACCGGTCGGGGCTGGCTGTGCACACCGGTGACTGCTCCAGCACCGCCTACGCCCACAGCCGGGCACCGCTTGAGACCGCAGCGGACAGGCAGCCGCTCGGGACCAGCGGCGCGCACCGGTGACTGCCCCGGCCCACCCAAAACCACAAGCCGAGCGCCACACAAGACCGCAGTCGGGCGCCGCGCCAGATCGCAGCGGGCGGCCACCGGTCGGGGTCGGCTGCGCCCGCCTACGGCTGCTGCCGCTGTCCGTAACCAGCGAAGTCGGGGGCACTCGGGCCGATTGCGGGGGGCCGGGTGGCAACCGGTAGCGTCCTGGCATGAGTAAGCCGCCGTTTCTCGCGCTGCCTGCGGGTGTGCGTGCGTACCGTATGGCCACTGCGCGCGGGGAGTTCGCCGTGCATGACACAGGGGATACGGCCGGTGCCGGGGGGACCGTGTTGCTGCTGCCAGGGTTCACCGGCAGCAAGGAGGACTTCATCGGGCTGCTGGAACCGCTGGCGCGGGCGGGCTTCCGGGCTGTGGCGGTGGACGGGCGGGGGCAGTTCGAGACCGGCGGGCCGCCTGACGAGGCCGCCTACGCGCAGGCAGAGCTCGCCCGGGACGTGCACGCCATCGCGGCCGTGCTCGAACTCGAGCGACCCGGCACTGTGCATCTGCTGGGCCACTCGCTGGGCGGCCTGGTCGCACGTGCGGCCGTACTGCTGGATGCCGCGCCGTTCGCCTCGCTGACGCTGCTGAGCAGCGGACCGGCGGCTGTCTCGCCCTCCCAGCAGGAGCGCGTCAGACTGCTGCTGGGCGCGATGGAGACCATGAGCATGGCGGCGATCTGGGAAATCATGCAGCAGCTCGACCAGTCGGTCGGTTCGGCCGGTGAGGCGCCGTACTCACGGCAGGAGGTGGAGGAGGCGTCCGTGGCGATGGAGGAGTTCCTTCGCCGCCGCTGGCTCGCCAACGTACCCGAGCAACTGGCCGCGACGGGGCGGCTGTTGCTCGATGAGCCGGACCGAGTGGGCGAACTGGCCGCGCTCGGGCTTCCGTTCCACGTCGTCTCCGGCGCGGAGGACGACGCCTGGCCGGTGCCGCTGCTGGACGGGATGGCCGAGCGGCTCGGCGCCCGCCGTACGGTCGTCGCCGGTACGGGCCACTCCCCCAACGCCGAGCAGCCGGCGCAGACCGCGCGGGCGCTCGTGGACTTCTGGCTCAGCCTCTGACCTGGCTGCCGCTCAGCCTTTCCCCTGGATGAACTGGGTGATGCCGCCGGCGATCTGCTGGACGGCGATGGCGGAGAGCAGCATCCCCGACAGCCGGGTGACGAGCACGACGCCGCCGTCCTTGATGACGCGGATGATCAGCAGCGAGTAGCGCATCACCAGCCACAGCACCAGGTGCATGGCCACGATGGCCGCCCAGACGGAGAGTTGTCCGCCCCAGCCGTCGGCGCGCTGAACGGCCAGAATGACGGAGACGATCGCACCTGGCCCCGCCAGCAGCGGCATGCCCAGCGGGACGAGCGCCACATTGACTTCCTTCGTCTGGGTGGGCTCATCGGACTTGCCAGTCAGCAGGTCGAGCGCGACGAGCAGCAGCAGTAGTCCGCCCGCGACCATCAGCGCCGGGATGGAGACGTGCACATAGTCGAGGATCTGCTTGCCACAGATCCCGAACAAGGTGATCACTCCGAATGCGACGGCCGTCGCCTGCCCCGCCATCCGGCGCTGGACCTTCACCGGTCGCCCGGAGGTGAGGCCGAGAAAGATGGGGGTGATACCGGGCGGGTCCATGATCACGAAAAGAGTGAGGAAGACGGACCCGAAGAGCGCGAAGTCGAACACGGTGGTGCCTGTGCCTTGCTGAAAGAGGGCTGGAAGGGAGAGGGGGAGGGAGGGCGGGGAGCTCAGGCGCGCGGCGGCGCGGACCCGGGGCGCGGGGCGCCGGCACGTGGCTTGCAGCGCTTACGCGCACGAGGGGGTTGCCATGGCCCGCGGAAAACGCCCCCGGCCCGCGAAGAGCGGCCCGACAGGCCAGAGAGGTGCCTGGTGCCGCTCAGCCCGTGATGGGCGTGGCACCTGAGCCGCGTGCGGCGATCTCGGCGTACACGTCGGGCGCGGTGGTGAAGTCGCCGAGCGCGATGGGTTT
The DNA here is from genome assembly GCF_050936705.1 of Streptomyces sp. CA-250714. Taxonomy (NCBI): domain Bacteria; kingdom Bacillati; phylum Actinomycetota; class Actinomycetes; order Kitasatosporales; family Streptomycetaceae; genus Streptomyces; species Streptomyces sp. CA-250714. Next base: position 2,849,719 of record NZ_JBNJMI010000001.1, read on the forward strand.
ACGGGTGCCGTGGTAGTCGCTGGAGCCGGTGGCCAGCAGCCCGAGGTCGTCGGCGAGCGCGTGCAGCCGCTTCCGGGTCTCGGGTTCGTGGTCGGCGTGGTCGGCCTCGATGCCGTCGAGTCCGGCCTCCGCCAGCTCGGCTATCGCGCTCTCGGGAACGCACTGGCCGCGCTTGGCGGCCAGTGGATGCGCGAAGACGGCGACGCCGCCGGCAGCCTTGATCAGCCGCAGCGCGTCGAACGGGTCCAGTTCGTGCTTGCTGACGTAGGCCCGCCCGTCGTTGGCGATCCACTCCTCGGTGAAGGCGTCGGAGACGGTCTCGATGACGCCTTCCTCCACCATGGCCGCCGCGATGTGCGGGCGGCCCACCGATCCGTCGCCCGCGATGCGCTGGACCTGCTCCCAGCTGACGGGCACGCCGAGGTCGCGCAGCTTGCCGACCATCGCCCGGGCGCGCGGTACGCGGTCGTCCCGTACGAGTTCGCGCTCGCGGGCCAGTTCGGGCTCCGCCGGGTCGAAGAGGTAGCCGAGCATGTGCAGGCTGATGCCGTCCAGGCGGCAGGAGAGCTCGGCGCCGGTCACCAGGGTGAGCCCGGCGGGCAGCGCGGCGGCGGCCTCGGCGTGTCCCGCCACGGTGTCGTGGTCGGTCAGCGCCACCACGTCCAGTCCCGCGGCCGCGGCGTTGCGCACCAGCTCGGCGGGGGTGTCGGTGCCGTCCGAGGCGGTGGAGTGGGTGTGCAGGTCGATGCGCACTTCGACGGGCTCCGAAAGGTGGACGGCGGGCATGACGGGCTCATGGCGAGCGCTCCCCACAATAGCCGCACCGTCCGGCGTTCCTTCGGGCCAGGAGGCGCGGGCGGCGAGGCCGCACAGGAGATCAGGGGCCGCTCAGGAGATCAGGCGCGGGGAGAGTGCCCCGCAGGGCACCAGTTCCACCTCGGCCCCCGCGTCCCGCAGGTCGGTCAGCACCAGTTCGTCGTACAACAGCAGCCCGGATTCCTGCGGCCAGACGATCGCCCAGAGCCACAGCCCGCAGGCCTCACCCGCGAAGACGGCGCGGTCGTCGGGCGTACCGCTGACGTGCCAGAGGGGGGTGGGATGGCCCGCGGCATGGACCTTGGTCTGCGGTGGCTTGCCCGCGCAGATGGCGGGTCCCGGGTCCGGGCCGTCGATACCGGCGTAGCGCGCGCCGAGGCCGATGCCCAGCTCCTCGGCGATCAGCAGCAGTTCACCCGGGCCGCCGAGCGGTGCGGGCCCTGAGCAGGCGACGGCGGTGGCCCGGCCGCCGCTCCGGTCGTCCCCCGCGCAGGCGACGCCGGTGAACAGCCATCCCACGGGCAGCGGCCAGGGCATCCATACGGGCACCTGCGTGCGGCCCACCACGACGGCGAGGGCCTCGACGCTGGGCGGAAGGACAGGCTGGAGCGGGTGCACGGCGCCGTGCACGCCGCACTGCCAGGTGTCGGCGAAGAGACCGGGCGCCCTGACCCGGCCACCGCACTTCGGGCAACTGGGTTCGCCCCTCATGAGCCCTAACGGTCCTACCGGGCTGCTCTCCCGTCAAGGACGATCACCCACCTGGACCTGGGGCCCTGGCGGCACTGTGTGTAAGGGGCCCGAAGAAAGAGGCGATGACCTGCTGATCATAGGGATGCGGTCTGCATTGGTTAGCGTGCCTAACTTATCGCGTGTTCACACCAGCTATTTCGCCGGCGAGGCACCGTAAGGAGGGGCAGGCATGAGTGTCGATCCGTTCGACGAGGGCGGGGGCAGTCTCCTTCGAGGGGTCAGTCCCCCAGCGGCACGGCCCCGCGCAGCGGATCGCGGAGGTCCGTCTCGTGGCGGAGCCACCGTTCGCGGAGCGCGTCGGCGCCATGGACGCGCTTCCAGGCGGCCTCCGTCGGCGTCATGGGCAGCAGCGGCAGGAAGCGGACCGGGTCACGGGGAGGGTCGAGGGCCAAGTCCTCGACCAGGCCGCCGGGTTCGGCGACCAGTACGGAGGTGAAGGGCGCCCCGGGCCACAGCGGTTCGCCGGTGTCCAGGGAGGCGCCCGGGGCGACGACGACGCCCTCGACCTGCGGCGAGGCCGCCAGTACGGCCAGCGGCCGCAGCACCTTGTCCGTGTCGGCGATTCCGGCCCGTACGGTCAGCAGCAGTTCGGCGCGCGGCCCCACCTCCGGGTCGGCCAGCGCCTGGGCCGGGTCGGTCATCGGTGCGGCCGACATGCCGAGGGTGGCATAACGCACAGTGCCCGCCTCGGCGTCCAGAAATCGCAGCACCTCGATGCGCTCGGTACCCAGAAAGGTGACCGAGGCGCGGGCTTCGGGCTCACCGAAGGCCCAGCGCAGCCGGGAGTCGACCAGAGTCAGTGCGTCGTTCATCCGGCGAGCATAGAGCGCCGTACAAGCAGGTATCAGGGCGGTTTCGGCGCGGCGCCGGTATGTAAGGAGGCGGCAAAGGGGCGTCAGGATCGGGCGCGACGGGCACGGGGACCTCTTGTGCAGTGCTACCGTTGGCTGCCGGTCAAGGCGTGTACACATCGTCCCCCACAGGGGCCCGGCCGGAGGAGGTGGGACTGACATGGATCCGAGTCGACCGTGCAGTACCAGCCGCTCTTCCTGCCCGGCGACGACCGCCTCACTCAGACGCTGATCTTCATCCAGGTCTGATCTCCCAGCGGCCAGGGGCGCACTCTCCCCCCAGGACCGAGAACCGGTTCGCATCGGGGTGCGCACGGCGGAAGAGCGTCCGCGTTTCGCAGTTTCGCATTGTTCCGTCTGTCAGTAATCGCCGTCGTCACAGCTTGCGTGTGGTGCCCGCTTTGCGGACCTCCGGGTGGTGGCCCGTAGGCCCCCGTTCCGGGCAGCACGACGCTCCGGCCTGTGTCACGGCGACATGGCACGGCACCGTGGAGGGGCCTCATGTCGATGATCCGAGAGCTGCGCGCCGCAGTGCGCCCGGCCCTGCGCAAGGACAACCGTTCGGGATACGGCGTCGGATACGAGCGCGTCAGCGCGGCCGGCACCAGCAGCGCCGTGGTGGACTGCGGCGTCTACCTGGACGGCCGCCGGGAGACCGAACAGCTCACCCCGGCCCAGGCGCTGCGCAAGGTGCGCTCGCCGGAGGGCCAGCACCGCAACGGGTTCGTATGGATCGGCCTGCACGAGCCGACGGAGGAGGAGTTCTCCGACATCGCGCAGGTGTACGGCCTGCACCCGCTGGCCGTCGAGGACGCGGTGCACGCGCACCAGCGCCCCAAGCTGGAGCGGTACGACGAGAGCCTGTTCACCGTCTTCAAGACGATCCACTACGTCGAGCACGCCGAACTGACCGCCACCAGCGAGGTGGTGGAGACCGGTGAGGTGATGTGCTTCACCGGCCGGGACTACATCATCACCGTCCGGCACGGCGGTCAGGGCTCGCTGCGGGCGCTGCGGCACCGGCTCGAGGACGACCCCGAGCTGCTGAGCAAGGGCCCTTCCGCTGTGCTGCACGCCATCGCCGACCAGACCGTCGACGGCTACATGGCGGTGGCCGACGCCGTGCAGGACGACATCGACGAGGTGGAGATCGATGTCTTCTCCGACCGCTCCGGCAGCGGCAAGCGCGGCGGTGACGCGGGCCGGATCTACCAGCTCAAGCGCGAGGTGCTGGAGTTCAAGCGCGCCGTCTCGCCGCTGATGCGGCCGCTGCAGACGCTGAGCGAGCGCCCCGTACGGCTGATCGACCCGGACATCCAGAAGTACTTCCGCGACGTGGCCGACCATCTGACCCGGGTCAACGAGCAGGTGCTGGGCTTCGACGACCTGCTCAACTCGATCCTCCAGGCCAACCTCGCGCAGGCGACGGTCGCGCAGAACGAGGACATGCGGAAGATCACCGCCTGGGCCGCCATCTTCGCGGTCCCGACGATGATCGCCGGGATCTACGGCATGAACTTCGACTACATGCCGGAGCTGCGCTGGAAGTACGGCTACCCGATGGTGCTGCTGCTGATCGTCGCCATCTGTTACGGCATCCACCGGGGCTTCAAGCGCAACGGCTGGCTGTAGCCTGCGGCTATGAGCGTGACGCCGCAGCCGACCGACAGCCATCTGGACCGGGCGCTGATCGAGGAGACGGCCAAGAAGTCCGGACTCGTCTGGGTGCGCGGTCCCGAGGGGCCGGCGCGCGGCCTGTGGCATGTGTGGCACGAGGGAGCGGTGTGCCTGGTCGGTGACGGCTCGCTCGAGCAGCCGCTCGACGGCCTGGGGCTGACGGACGGCGGCAGCGCCACCGTCAGCGTGCGCGGCAAGGACAAGGGGGCCCGGCTGGTCGTATGGCCTGCGCGGGTTCGTGAACTCCCGCCGTACGGTGAGGAGTGGGAGGCGGCGGTCGGCGAACTGAAGGGCAAGCGGCTCAACGCGCCGGACGCCGACACCATGACCGAGCGCTGGGCCAGGGAGAGCCGGGTGCTGCGGCTGGAGCCGGTGGGCGAATCGCTGGAGCGGCCCGGTGCGATGCCGCACGGTTCACAGGCCGCGCCGCCGCCGCCGACCCCCGCCACCACCCGTCGGCCCCAGCCCGCCGGGCTGCCGCGGCTGCTTTTCCGGCGCCGCCGAACCCGCGGTTAGAGCCTGCCCGACGGAGTTGGCCCCTCCCGGCCGGTGGGCCGGTCAGCCGCCGTGCTGTTCGGGGGAGATCTTCTTGCCGTAGTCGACGGTCTCCTCCTTCTTCGGCGCGTGCAGCGAGAAGTTGCCGTTCCAGTCGCTCAGCTGCACCGTCCCCGCGCCCCCGGCGCGACGCAGCCGCAGCGGGTAGGGGGTCCCCTCCAGCGAGACGTCCACCGTGCCGCCGCGGCCCTTGCCGGCCGTGACCCGGATCGTGCTGGTGCCGCCCACCGTTGAGCGCTCCCCCGTCTCGCGCTTGCCCTCCATGGCCAGCAGCCCGTCCAGGAGGGTTCTCATGTCGGTGAAGACGCTCAACTGCTTGTACGCCGGGTCATGTTCGGGAACCTTGACGTACTTGCCCTTGAGCTTGCCCGCCGCGGCGATGTCGCTCTTGCCGGGCTTCTTGCCGCCTTCCTGCCGGGCCCAGAAGCCGGTGCCCGCCTTGAGGTAGAGGTCCCGGCCCGTGCGCAGCAGCTGGAAGGTGGAGCCGCCCTCGGAGGAGACCTCGCCGATGCCGCCGTTGCTCTTGAGCCGCATCTTGAGCCGGTAGGTCTGGCCCTTGCTGACGACGTTGCCGGAAACGCGTACGGACTCGGCCCGCTCGGCGGCCGTCTTCGCCTTCCGTTCGATCTTCGTCGCCGACAGCTTGCCGACCCCGTTGGTGCCCGCGTCGGGGTCCTCGCCCCCTCCTCCGCAACCGCTCAGTGCCGTGCTCGCTCCTACGCAGACGAGGGCGAGCAGCGCTGCACTCCGGGGTGCGCGGGCGCGTCCAGTCACGAGGCGTTCCTCCTGTGCTCGGCGGCGGCAGAGGGCACCCTACCCGCCCCGAGACGGCTCCCCGGAAGGCAGCCGTCCGGAGCACTCGGCTGCGACGGCTGTGGCGCCGGTCACGCTAGCCTGAAACCGGCATATACGTGCAAGAGTGGCGTAAGGCCGCAGAAGTAATGCGACGTGGTAGCGATCGGTCGGTGAGGCCGAGGAGGGCAGGCGGCTCATGGCAGCGAGCGCTCCCCGGGTCTTCGTCTCCCACCTGGCCGGCGTCCCCGTCTTCGACCCCAACGGCGACCAGCTCGGCAGGGTCCGCGATGTGGTCGCACTGGTGGGCGGCCGGCGGCGGCTGCCCAGTGTCCTCGGGCTGGTGGTGGAGGTCGTCAGCCGACGCCGGGTCTTCCTGCCCATGACCCGGGTGACGGGCGTGGAATCCGGCCAGGTCATCACCACCGGGGTGCTCAACATCCGGCGCTTCGAACGGCGCCCCAACGAACGGCTGGTCCTCGGCGAGCTGCTGGACCGCCAGGTGACCCTCCAGGAGACCGGCGAAGAGGTGACCGTGCTCGACGTCGGTCTCCAGCGGCTGCCCGCCCGCCGCGACTGGGAGATCGACCGGCTGTTCGTACGCAAGGGGCGCAAGGGCGGCGGGCTGCGCGGCAGGCGCGGCGAGACGCTCACCGTGGAGTGGGACGCGGTGACCGGCTTCAACCTGGAGGAGCCCGAGCAGGGCACCGCCAATCTGCTGGCCACCTTCGAGCAGCTGCGCCCCGCTGACCTGGCCAACGTCCTGCACCACCTCTCCGAGAAGCGCCGGGCCGAGGTGGCAGCGGCTCTCCACGACGACCGGCTCGCCGACGTACTGGAAGAGCTGCCGGACGACGACCAGGTGGAGATCATCGGCAAGCTCGCCGACGAGCGCGCCGCACTCGTCCTGGAGGCCATGGACCCCGACGACGCGGCCGACCTGCTCGGCGAGCTGCCGGAGGCCGACAAGGAGCGCCTGCTGGATCTGATGCAGCCCCAGGAGGCGGCGCCGGTGCGGCGGCTGCTCAGTTACGAGGAGGGCACGGCGGGCAGCCTGATGACGACCGAGCCGATCGTGCTGCGGCCGGACGCGAGCGTCGCGGAGGCGCTGGCCCGGGTGCGCAACGAGGACCTGTCCGCGCCGCTGGCCTCCCAGGTCTACGTATGCCGGCCGCCGGACGAGACACCGACCGGTCAGTATCTCGGTGTCGTCCACTTCCAACGGCTGCTGCGGGAACCGCCGTTCGCGCTCGTGGGTGCCCTTGTGGACGCCGATCTCCGGCCGCTGCCGCCCACCGCCTCGGTGCCCACGCTGACGAGCTATATGGCGGCCTACAACATCGTCTCGGCCCCCGTGGTGGACGAGGACGGCCATCTGCTGGGCGCCGTCACGGTGGACGACGTGCTGGACGACCTGCTTCCGGAGGACTGGCGGGAAGCGGCGGCCGTGGACGGGCTGCCCGGCTTCGCCCCCGGCAAGCAGCAGGAGAACCAGGAACCCCAGGCACGAGGGAGCGGCAATGGCTGAGCGGGAGGGACCGCGGCTGGACGTACCGCGTACGCCCCGGCGTACGCTGCTGCCGACCTACGACCCGGACACCTTCGGGCGGGCCTCGGAGCGGATCGCGCGCTTCCTGGGCACGGGACGCTTCCTGCTGTGGATGACGATCGTGATCATCGTCTGGATGGGCTGGAACATCGTCGCCCCTGAGGGGCTGAAGTTCGATGAGTACCCGTTCATCTTCCTGACCCTGGCCCTCTCCCTCCAGGCGTCCTACGCCGCCCCGCTCATCCTGCTCGCACAGAACCGCCAGGACGACCGGGACCGGGTCAATCTGGAACAGGACCGCAAGCGCAACGAGCGCAGCATTGCCGACACCGAGTTCCTCTCCCGGGAGATCGCCGCGCTGCGGATGGGGCTGGGCGAGGTCGCCACCCGGGACTGGATCCGCTCCGAGCTGGCCGAACTGGTCAAGGAACTGGAGCAGAACGACCGTGAGGCGGCGGGGGCCCGGGAGAGTGACCAAGACCGCTGACCGGCCGCTTAGCTAAGCCGGCGCTTACGCCCTTACCATTCAGTCATGGCTACCGAGACCCAGGAAACCACCCCCACCGAAGACGCGGTGCGTGCGGCACTCGCGACGGTGAACGACCCGGAGATCCACCGGCCGATCACCGACCTGGGGATGGTCAAATCCATCGCCATCGCGCCCGGCGGCGCGGTGGACGTCGGGGTCTATCTGACGGTCTCCGGCTGCCCGCTGCGCGAGACCATCACCGCGAACGTGACCGAGGCCGTGCAGCGCGTGCCCGGCGTCACCTCGGTCGCCGTCGAGCTGGATGTGATGAGCGACGAGCAGCGCCGCGAGCTGGCCGCTTCGCTGCGCGGCGGCAAGGCCGAGCGTGAGATCCCCTTCGCCCAGCCCGGTTCGCTGACCCGCGTCTACTGCGTGGCCTCGGGCAAGGGCGGCGTCGGCAAGTCCTCGGTGACCGTCAACCTCGCCGCGGCGCTGGCAGCTGGGGGAGGGCTGAAGGTCGGCGTGGTGGACGCCGACATCTACGGCCACTCCGTCCCCCGGATGCTGGGCACGGACGGCCGGCCCACCCAGGTCGAGGACATGATCATGCCGCCGTCCGCACACGGGGTGAAGGTCATCTCGATCGGCATGTTCACCCCGGGCAACGCCCCGGTGGTCTGGCGCGGGCCCATGCTGCACCGTGCGCTCCAGCAGTTCCTCGCCGACGTCTACTGGGGCGATCTGGACGTGCTGCTGCTGGACCTGCCGCCCGGCACAGGTGACATCGCCATCTCGGTCGCCCAGCTGGTCCCGAACGCGGAGATCCTGGTGGTGACGACCCCGCAGCAGGCCGCGGCCGAGGTCGCGGAGCGTGCGGGCTCCATCGCGGTGCAGACCCACCAGAAGATCGTCGGCGTGATCGAGAACATGTCCGGCATGCCCTGCCCGCACTGCGACGAGATGGTCGACGTCTTCGGCACCGGCGGCGGCAAGCAGGTCGCCGAGGGCCTGACCCGTACGACCGGCACCGATGTCCCCGTGCTGGGCGGCATCCCGATCGACATCCGGCTGCGCGAGGGCGGCGACGAGGGCAAGCCGGTGGTCCTCAGCGACCCGGACTCCCCCGCGGGCAAGGCGCTGCGCACGGTCGCCGACAAGCTCAGCTCCCGCCAGCGCGGCCTGTCGGGCATGTCGCTGGGCCTCACCCCGAGCAACAAATTCTGACACCTCCACCACACAGCGCACGGCCCCCGTACGGAGACTCCGTACGGGGGCCGTGCGCTTGTCCGTGGCAGCGGGCGGTGCTCAGCCCTGCTCGTACTCGGTGATGTCCTTCACCACGGCGAAGCCGAGGCCGTACGCGCTCATCCCGCGCCCGTAGGCACCCAGGTGGACGCCCTCCTGCGCCGAGCCGGCGAGCACCCAGCCGTACTCGGACTCGCGGTAGTGGAAGTCGGTGGGGACACCGTCCACCGGCAGCGAGAGGGTGCTCCAGCCGGAGCCCTCCAGATCGTCGGCGAGCTCCCAGGCAACGCTGGTCTGCTGGTCGAGCCAGTCCTGGCGCAGGCTGCGGTCCATCTCCATCGGGAAGCTGCACGAGAGCAGCCCCGAGCCCGCCAGCCAGGCGGCGGTGGAGACCGAGGTGGCCTCCAGCGTTCCGGTGCCGTCGGCGCTGCGCCGCACCGGGCGGCTGGCCAGTGTGACGACCACGGCGAAGCTCTGGTCCTCAGGGGTGGTCTCGGCGCGGAGGGAGGGCTCCTCGCCATGGCCGGTGGAGCCGTGCTCGACCGTGCCGTCTGCGGCCGTACCGACCTGCATCAGCCAGCGCGGCCCGGTGAAGGCCGCGTCCAGGCCGTACCACGGAAAGGCAGCCATCAGATAGTCGTCCACCGCCCGCCGCGCGTTGGGTACTCCCTGTGCGGCGGGCCCGGATTCACCGGCTAGCCGACTCGTCGTCTCCATCTGTGCGACGCCTCCTCATTGCCCTGTTGCCTGGGCAGCCGAGCTCCTCGGACGGCGACCCCCGACACTGGGAGGATAGCCACACCGGTCCGCCGTGTCGGTCATGCCCGGTGGATCAGGACGCGGTGCGGGTGGCGAGATGGACGGCAAAAGCCGTAGATGTCCTACTGGTGCGAACGCCGAGGTGACACGATCGTTGCCTGATGGGACATCAGGTGCGATGTCAGGTCGCGTCCGCGTCGAACGGCGGCGGGTCACTCTTGCGCAGCACGTCCCCTTGCACCGGTCGGCCGTTCACCCCGTCGGAGGTGCTCTTTGTGAGGTCAGCGGCCTGCTGCCCCGCGCCCTGCACGCTCTTCTTGACCGTGTCGACCTTGCCGGAGCCGCCGTTGCGCGCCGCGCCGTTGCCGGCGCTGTCGGTGCCGTTGACCGCGTCGGTGACTTCGGCCAGATCCTTGCGCAGGTCGAAGCTGTTGCTGATCTCCTTGATGCCCAGGTCGTCGTTGTCCAGCAGATGCTTACGCGCGAACGTCTTCGGGTTCAGGTCCTCGAACTCGAAGTCCTTGAACTCCGGGCCCAGCTCGCTCCTGATGTCCTCCTTGGCGCTGTCGGAGAACTGACGCACCTTGCGGATGAAAGCGGCGACGTCCTGGATCACCTTGGGGAGCTTCTCGGGGCCAAACACCAACACCGCGAGCACGATGAGTGCGACCAGCTCCAGTGGTCCTATATCGAAGAACACCGCGCAGCTCCCTCACTCCGTCCACGGCTCTTGCAGCCAGATGTCACGGTACCCGCCCACGGCCCGCAAACGGGAGCCCGCCCTCTCACCCTCCGGTCAACCCGTGGCGGAGCCGAGGGTCACCCGCACCGTCCGCTGCGCGCCATCGGGACCGCCACGCCGGACGGTCAGCTCCAGCTTTTCGCCGGGGCGGTGGCTGCGGATGCGGACGATCAGCTCTTCACCGCTGGTCACCAGCTTGTCCCCGACCTTGGTGACCACGTCCCCCGCCTTGAGCCCCGCCTTGTCCGCCGGTCCGCCACGTACGACCGCATCGCCCTGGCCGCCGCCCGCGCCGCCGATCCGGGCGCCGGCGCCCTCGTACTCGGTGTCGAGGGTGACGCCGATGACCGGATGGGTGGCCCGGCCCTCGTTGATCAGCTCCTCGGCGACCCGGCGGGCCTGGTTGACCGGGATGGCGAAGCCCAGGCCTACGCTGCCGCTCCCGCCGCCCTCGCCTTCGGGCAGCCCGGAGTCGCTGCCCGCGCCCTTGATCGCGCTGTTCACCCCGATGACCCGGCCCCGGCTGTCCACCAGCGGACCGCCGGAATTGCCGGGGTTTATCGGGGCGTCCGTCTGGAGCGCGTCCACGTAACTCGACTCGCTGCCCGGCTCCTCGCCGCCCGCCGTGATAGGCCGCTGGGTGGCGCTGACGATGCCGGTGGTGACCGTGCCGTCCAGATCGAAGGGCGCGCCGAACGCGATCACGGGGTCACCGACGCGCACCGCGTCGGAGTTCCCCAGCGGCAGCGGGGTGAGTCCGGAGACGCCGGAGACCTTGACGACGGCCAGGTCGTAGCCGCTGTCGGTGCCGACGATCTCGCCGGTCGCGGTCTGGCCGCCGTTGAAGGTGACCCGCACCCCGTCGGTGCCCTTGGCCGACTCCACGACGTGGTTGTTGGTGAGGATGTGGCCGCGGCGGTCCAGCACGAAGCCGGTGCCCGTCGCCTCAGCGCCGCCACCGCGCGCGTGCAGCGTGACGACGCCGGGCAGGGTCTGCCGGGCGATCCCCGCGATGCTGCCCTTGGGCCGCTCGCCGCCCTCACCCGCCGGGCCCGCGGCGGTCTGCGGCAGCTTCACATCGCTCACATTGCCGTTCCGCTCCACGTACGCCCCGATGACCCCGCCCGCGCCGCCCGCCGCCAACGCCAGCACGAGCGCGCCGATCGCGATACGGGACCTACGGCGCGGGCGCCCCGGGGCGGAACCGAGGGACAGCGGAGACTGCGGCTCGACGGCCGCCGGCGGCATGAGGGGCTGCGGGTCCCCGGATACGACGGACGTACGGCCGGCCGCCCACTCCTGCGCAGGTCCCGGTTCGCTTCCGGGGCCGTCGGTGGGCACCCCGTAGGGCGGGGTCGTGACACCGGGCGGCACGACGACTCCCCGCGGCGGCGTGACTGTCGGGCCCTCGTAGGACGGAGCCGCAGCACCCGGCGGCACAGCGACACCCTGCGGCGGCGTGACCGCCTGGCCCTCGTAGGACGGAGCCGCAGGACCCGGCGGCACGACGACTCCCCGCGGCGGTGTGACCGACGGGCGCTGGACGGGCGGGGCCGGGGCCCAGGGGCCGGGTCCTCCGTACGGGGGTGTGGAGTACGGGTCCACTCCGTGCAGCGGCTCGGGACGGGCCGCAGGCACTGGTACGGGCACGGGCGCCGCGGTCTCCTCGGTCACGGGCGCGCTGGACGTCCCATGGGCTCCCTGGGTTCCCTGAGAGAGCGCTGCGGAGTCGCCGTGTGCGGCCTGCGCGGAGGCCCCCGGAGCGCGGGAGGCGCCGGAGTCACCCGGCTCGGAGTCGTCAGAGGTGACGGCGCCCCGCGCGGAGGGGGGCTCGGTGTCCGTACCGGCGACGGGCGCCGGTGGGGGCTCGGTGTCGGGCTCGGGGCGCTTGCCCGGAGCCCAGCGTGGGCGGCTCCACCACTTCGGCTCCTGCCTGGTGGCTTTCGGCTCGTCCATGCCCTCTCCAGCTGGTCACCCGCACTGTTCAGCTCCCCGGCCACCTCCGGCCCCGGAAGGCGGTTGCCCAGCTGGGCAAGGGGGTTGTCGAGAGGATTCAACCAGGAACGCGGCGCACCGCACAGCGGGCGTCAACGCGGCACCGCGTCAGCGCCCCGCCGAGCCCGTCCCGGCAGCCGAGGCGGAGAGCGGGCCCGTGCCGGCCGGAGCCCGGCCGGGGTAGGACCGCAGCACGGTGGGGTCGGGCCGGGCGCTGCCGCTGGCGAGCCGCACGTCCGCGGACGGCAGTTGAGGGCCGCCGGGCAGCAGGGACGCCGAACCACGCAGCGAGCTCAGGGTCCCCGCGCTGCGCTGCCCGTACCAGCCGGAGCTGTTGGTGGCGGGTGAGACCCGCGGCTGCTTGAGCAGCGACAGCGGCGAGGGTGCCGAACTCTGCATAAGGCTCACCGGCGCGGTCAGCCGCGTGCCGGGGGCAGCGGCGCCGTGCGAGGCGACGGGGGCGAAGGTGGGGCCGGAGTCCGACGCACGGGTGCTCTGCACCGCGCCGCGCGGATCGCCGCCGCGCCGTCTGGCGTCCCGGGAGGCGCCGGAGCCGGAGGACGCGCTGCGCACCGGGTTGGCGGAGGGGTTGTCGGCGCTCGCCCCTCCGGAGCTGCTCGCCGCACCGGTCGCCAGGGTGCCGCCGAGGGCCAGGGCAGCGAGCGAGAACGCGCCTGCCGCGGCGAAGGCGAAGCGGCGGCCACGGGAGGCGGAGCGCTCCCGCTCGACACGGTCGGCGGCCCGTTCGGCGGCGCGCTCGACGCGGCCCGGCGCCGGGATCTCATGTATCCGGAAGCCGCGTTGCGGGATGAGCGGGCTGCGCCCGCCACCCCGGCCGGTCGGCAGGTGGTCGAACACCCAGGGCGAGCGGTCGGAGCCGGGCAGCGCGGTCGCGGTGAACGCGCTGCCCGCTGCTGCTTCCCCGTCCGACGAGCCCCCTGGTGCGCCGGGACCGCGGTCGATGTCGTCCATGTGCCCCGCGCGTAGACCACCGTCCGCGGGCAGGCCTTGCAGCCGGGCGAGGAGCCCGGCGGAGGGCGGCGGCGGTGCCGCGTCGGCGAAGACGTTCTTGAGCCGACGCTGCGCGTCGGCCTCGGCCTTGCAGCCCTGACAGGTCGCCAGATGGGCGAGGACCCGCTCGCGGGCGTCGTGTCCCAGCTCGCCGTCGACGAGGGCGGCGAGCCGGTCTCCGAGGTGGTGTTCGGCGGAGGTCACCCGGCGCTCACCTCTCCCGTCCGGGCCGTCGGCACCACCGCGCTCAGGGTGCGCTGCTGCTCGGCCCTGGCGGCGGGCGAGCGGTGCTGGAGCGCCTTGCGCAGGTGGGAGCGGCCACGGTGGATACGGCTACGGACGGTGCCCAGCTTCACCCCGAGGGTCGCGGCGATCTCCTCGTACGACAGCCCCTCGATGTCGCAGAGCACCACGGCGGCGCGGAACTCGGGGGCGAGGGTGTCCAGGGCCTGCTGGACGTCCGCGTCGAAGTGGGTGTCGTTGAAGTGCTGCTGCGGGGTGGGCTCTCGGCTGGGGAGCCGCTCGGCGGCGTCGTCGGCCAGCGCGTCGAAGCGGATGCGCTGCTTGCGCCGGACCATGTCCAGGAAGAGGTTGGTGGTGATGCGGTGCAGCCAGCCCTCGAAGGTGCCTGGCGTGTAGGTCGACAGCGACCGGAAGACGCGGACGAAGACCTCCTGGGTGAGGTCCTCCGCGTCGTGCTGGTTACCGGTCAGGCGGTAGGCGAGCCGGTAGACCCGGGCACTGTGGGTGCTGACGATCTCCTCCCAGGAGGGAGGGGTCCACGCCTGCGCGTCCGCATCGGTCGCGAAAGTCGCCGTGGTCGCGGAGTCGGCGGTGCGGGACTGGTCAGCGGTGTCGGTCACGGATTTCGGCTGTCCCGTCGACCTGCGGAATCTTGAGAAGACGCCGCGGTCTCGGCTCGCAGCCGCACCTCCCCTGTCGGCTCTGGTGGTGTCCACTGGAGCCCCTACCATAGCCACATCTCCCGTTAGCTCCGGATAAGAAAATTTGCCCGGCTTTGCCGGCCGCCGTGCCGCGGTCCCTGCTCCTTCAACGCCCAGTCCCATCAGCAGGTTCCCGGGCCAACGGATACAGTCACGAGTGCGTGGAGGACGGGGACAGGAGAGGGCCATTACCGGCAACCGGCAGACCAGCTGGGGGTTCGCCGACGCGTACGGCGCCGAGCTGGTCGAGAACGCCGAGAGCGAAGCACTGCGCTGGGCCCGCGACCGGGCCCAGGAAGCTGGGCTGCGCTCGGTCTCCCCTGCCACCGGAGCGACGTTGCGGCTGCTGGCGGCAGCCGCCGGAGCCAAGGCGGTCGCGGAGATCGGCACCGGCACCGGCGTCTCCGGGCTGCATCTGCTGCACGGGATGCGGCCCGACGGAGTGCTCACGACTGTCGACATCGAACCGGAGCGGCAGCAGTTCGCCCGCGAGGCGTTCCGGGCCGCGGGATTCGTGGGCAACGGGGGCAACAGGGTGCGGTTCATTCCGGGCCGGGCCCTGGATGTGCTGCCCCGGCTCGCGGACGGCGGATACGACCTGGTCTTCTGCGACGGTGACCGTACGGAGTGTCTGGACTATCTCGCCGAATCGTTGCGTCTGCTGCGCGACGGCGGACTGATCTGCTTCGCGGGGGTCTTCGCCGAGGGGCGTACGGGAGAGGCCGCGGCGCAGTCGCCCGAAGTGCTGCGGCTGCGCGAGCTGTTGCGCACAGTGCGGGAGAGCACGGTGCTGGTGCCCTCTCTGCTGCCGGTGGGCGACGGCCTGCTGTGCGCGGTCAAACGCGGTGAGTGACCGGGCTGTTGCGGTACGGCGGTACGTACCCGCGCGGTTGCTCCCGGTGACGACCGTTCCCGGGTCGGAAAACGACGCCGCCCCGGGGTGTACGCGCTGCGCGTACACCCCGGGGCGGCGTCTGCGGACTGCTCAGCCGCAGACCTTCTTCAGCTCCTCGCCAAGCGCCGTCGCCTCATCCGGTGTCAGCTCGACGACGAGTCGCCCACCGCCTTCGAGCGGAACGCGCATGACGATGCCCCGCCCCTCTTTGGTCACCTCGAGCGGGCCGTCGCCCGTCCGCGGCTTCATGGCCGCCATGCTCGTTCCCCTTCCTGAAACCAGCCGATCGCGCCGGGGGTCCCGTAAGCGGGCACAGTTTCACCGGCATCGAACACATTGCTTCTCGGCCATTATCCCGCATGGCAGGACCCGATGACCAACATCGGTCCACATCTCTTCTTCCTCGACCGCTCACAAAACCACCCAATGTGGCGATCAGCCTGCGGTACTGCCCTGCTTCCGCTCCACCACCGCTGCCCGGCGGTTTGACGCAGGTCACATTCGCCGGGGCCGGGCAGAGCGGTGCGTGCCCTGTCGGGGCTCGATGATCTAGGTCATGCTGAGCGCATGTCCGACACCGTGCGCTACGAAGTGAACGAGGGACTCGCGACGGTCACCCTCAACCGGCCCGACGCGATGAACGCCCTCGACAACGAGCTCAAGGTCGCCCTGCGCGACACCCTCCAGCGGGCCGCCGCCGACGACGGGGTCCGCGCCGTACTGCTCACCGGGAGCGGCCGCGCCTTCTGTGTGGGCCAGGATCTCAAGGAGCACACCGGCGCCCTGGAGCAGAGCGGCGGCAGCGCCCTGAACACGGTCGAGGAGCACTACAACCCGATCACGCTGGCGCTCGCCGGTATGCCCAAGCCGGTGGTGGCGGGTGTGAACGGAGTGGCGGCCGGGGCGGGCGCGGGCTTTGCGTTCGCCTGCGACTACCGGGTGATGGCGGACACCGCGGCGTTCAACACCTCCTTCGCCGGGGTGGCGCTGACCGCGGACTCCGGCGTCTCCTGGACGCTGCCGCGGCTGGTGGGCCCCGGCCGGGCCGCGGATCTGCTGCTCTTCCCGCGCAGCGTCAAGGCCGACGAGGCGCTGGAGCTCGGGCTGGCGAGCCGGGTGGTGCCGGCCGCCGAGCTCGCCGCCGAGGCCGAGGCCGTCGCCCGCAAGCTCGCGCAGGGGCCGACCGCCGCCTACGCCGCGCTCAAGGAGTCCCTGGCCTACGGCGCTTCGCACTCCCTCGCCGAAACCCTCGGCAAAGAGTCCGAACTCCAGGTGCGGCTGGGCGACTCGGCCGACCACCGGATCGCCGTCGAGGCGTTCGTGAAGAAGGAGCAGCCACGCTTCACCGGCCACTGAGCACCTACGACGGGCGTGGGCCGGGCTAACGGCGCCAGCAGTCCGCCAGGTGGTCGTTGACCAGGCCGCAGGCCTGCATCAGGGCGTAGGCGGTGGTGGGGCCGACGAAGCGGAAGCCGCGCTTCTTGAGCTCCTTGGCCAGGGCGGTGGACTCGGGCGTGCTGCCGGGCACCTCCGCCGTCGTACGGGGAGCGCGGCGGGCGCCCGGATCGGGTGCGTACGACCACACCAGGCGGTCCAGCTCGCCCGGCTCCCACTCCGCGGCCACCCGCGCGTTGTTGAGCGCCGCGCTGATCTTGGCGCGGTTGCGGACGATGCCGCTGTCGGCGAGCAGCCGCAGTTCGTCGTCCTCGGTGAACCGTGCGACGGCGGGGATGTGGAAGTCCGCGAAGGCGACCCGGAAGGCCTCGCGCTTGCGCAGGATCGTCAGCCAGGACAGGCCGGACTGGAAGGCCTCCAGGCACAGCCGCTCGAAGAGCGCGTCGTCGCCGTGCACCGGCCGGCCCCACTCGGTGTCGTGGTAGGCCGTGTAGTCCTCCGGCATCGTGCCCCAGGGGCAGCGCAGCCGGCCGTCGGGCCCTGGCAGCGCGCTGCCTTCGGGCGCCGCGGGCTCGGCGCTCGTCACGGGTTCGGTGGTCATCGCGCGTTCCCCTCCGGGCCGCCCCCGGACCCCTCCCCCGGCCTCCGGCCGGGTGGTGCCGGGGACGTGCCCCCGGTGTGCGGGCCCCGGTCCCGCGGTTCGTCTTCCGGCAGGCCCGCCTCCCTCCGCTCAGGGCCCGCCGGGCGGCCGGCGCCGGCTGCCCGGCTCATCGCGACGGCCTGGGCGCCGGCCAGCGCGGACTCCAGTTCGGCGATCCGCGCGTCGCGCTCCGCGAGCTCGGCGCCGAGCCGGTCGAGGACGTCGTCGACCTGCTCCATCCTGTACCCGCGTACGCCGACGGCCAGCCGCAGCCCCGCCACGTCCGCGTGGGTGACGGGGCGCTCGGGCGGCAGCGGCTCGTCCAGCAGGTCGGGCGGCGCGTCGGTGAGCCCGCCCGTGGCACCGCGGCTCCCGCCGGGCCGGTCGGCGCTCCCGACGACGGCGAGCGTCACCGCGGCGACGACCACGACAAGCGAGATCAGCAGGAACACGAACACGGAACGACTCCCGAATGGTTGCCGGATGTGGGCCGACCCTGATCGTGCCACGGCCCACCGACAGCTAGGGTCGGCGGCGGGGATCGGTGCACGGGCCACGCGGGTGCGGGCAGCAGGCGGGCACCGTCGAGAGGAAGAGGAAGGCTGATGCTGCGCCTGGGCACGCGCGAGTTCGGTGAGCACGAGCCGGTGATCATGGCGATCGTGAACCGGACGCCGGATTCCTTCTACGACCGGGGTGCCACCTTCCGTGACGAACCGGCACTCGACCGGGTCGAGCAGGCGGTGTCCGAGGGCGCCGCCGTCATCGACATAGGCGGGGTGAAGGCCGGCCCGGGCGACGAGGTCACGGCCGAGGAGGAGGCGCGGCGCACGGTCGGCTTCGTCGCGGAGGTGCGGCGGCGCTGGCCGGACGTGGTGATCAGCGTCGACACCTGGCGGCACGAGGTGGGCGAGGCGGTGTGCGAGGCGGGCGCCGACCTGATCAACGACGCCTGGGGCGGGGTCGACCCCCGGCTGGCCGAGGTCGCCGCGCGGTACGGCGCGGGGCTGGTGTGCACCCACGCGGGCGGCGCCGAGCCACGCACCCGTCCGCACCGGGTGGCGTACGAGCCTGCTGGGCGTACGGCGGATACGGGCCCCAGCGGGGTCGTCGACGACATCCTGCGGGTGACGCTCGGGCTGGCCGAGCGCGCGGTGGAGCTCGGGGTGCGCCGTGACGGCATCCTCATCGACCCCGGGCACGACTTCGGCAAGTCCACCCGGCACTCGCTGGAGGCGACGCGGGAGCTGGGCCGGCTGACCCGGACGGGCTGGCCGGTGCTGGTCTCGCTGTCCAACAAGGACTTCGTGGGCGAGACCCTGGACCGCCCCGTCAAGGAGCGGCTGACCGGCACCCTGGCCACCACCGCGATCTCCGCCTGGCTGGGGGCGCGCGTCTACCGCGTGCACGAGGTCGCCGAGACCAGACAGGTGCTCGACATGGTGGCCTCCATCGCGGGCCACCGGGCGCCTGCGGTGGCCCGCCGCGGACTCGCCTAGCCGCCGACCTCCTTGGTCACCAGCGCGATGGCTTCCTCGATGTCGTCGGTGACGTGGAAGAGTTCCAGGTCGCGCTCGGATGCCTTGCCGCCGCCGACGACCGAGGTGCGCACCCAGTCGATGAGGCCCTTCCAGTACTCAGTGCCGTACAGCACGATCGGGAAGCGGGTGACCTTCTGGGTCTGCACCAGGGTCAGCGCCTCGAACAGCTCGTCCAGCGTGCCCAGGCCGCCCGGCAGGACGACGAATCCGCTGGCGTACTTCACGAACATCGTCTTGCGGACGAAGAAGTAGCGGAAGTTGACGCCGATGTCGACGTACCTGTTCATGCCCTGCTCGAAGGGGAGCTCGATACCGAGCCCCACCGAGGTGCCGCCCGCCTCCAGCGCGCCCTTGTTGGCCGCCTCCATCGCCCCGGGACCACCGCCGGTGATGACGGCGAAGCCCGCCTCGGCCAGCGCGCGCCCGATCCGTACACCGCTGTCGTACTCCGGGGACTCCACCGGGGTGCGGGCCGAGCCGAAGACACTGACTGCGGGGCCCAGTTCGGCCAGGGCACCGAAGCCCTCGACGAACTCGGACTGGATGCGCATCACCCGCCAGGGGTCCTGGTGGATGAAGTCGGAGGGGCCCGCGGTGTCCAGCAGCCGCTGGTCCGTGGTCCCCGGCTGCACCTGGTCGCGGCGGCGCACGACAGGGCCCAGCCGTTGTTCCTTCGGCTCCTTACCGGGTCCGTCGGTCATCAAGACACTCCTTCCGCCTGCGATCTTTCCGCCTCAGGGTATGCGCAGGGCGAAGAGGCCCGTCGGGAATTCGCACGGCCGGCAGCTGTCGATCGCCTTACCGGCAGGTGGACCGGGCTCCCGCAGCGGGTGGAGCAGGCTGGTCCGGGGGCCGGGTCAGGCCGTCAGCCAGCGCCGCAGCCGCTCCTCGCACCGGATGATCAGCGCCGTCTCCACCCGCTCGTCCCTCTTGTGGGCGAGGTTGGGGTCCCCGGGGCCGTAGTTGACGGCAGGCACCCCCAGCGCGCTGAACCGGGAGACATCGGTCCAGCCGTACTTGGGCTTCGGCTCACCGCCCACCGCCTCCAGGAAGGCGCGGGCCGCCGGGTGCGAGAGGCCCGGCAGCGCACCCGGCGAGCTGTCGTCCACCTCGAACTCCTCGACGCCGCAGCCGGCGAACACCTCGCGCACATGGTCCACAGCCTCCTGCTCGGCGCGGTCGGGCGCGTAGCGGTAGTTGACGGTGACGGTGCACAGGTCCGGGATGACGTTGCCCGCGACCCCGCCTTCGATACGGACGGCGTTGAGACCTTCCCGGTACTCCAGCCCGTCGATCACCGGTCGCCGCGGCTGATAGCCGGCCAGCCGCTCCAGCAGCGGCCCGGCCGCGTGGATGGCGTTCGCACCCATCCAGCTGCGTGCCGAGTGCGAACGGGTGCCGCGGACGCGCAGATGCACCCGCAGCGTGCCCTGGCAGCCGCCCTCGACCTGCCCCTCGGAAGGTTCCAGCAGTACGGCGAAATCACCCGCCAGCCAGTCGGGGTGGGCCTCGGCGACGTGGCCGAGGCCGTTGAGGTGCGCGGCGACCTCCTCGTTGTCGTAGAAGACGAACGTCAGGTCGCGGTTGGGCTCGGGCACCGTCGCCGCGATGCGCAGCTGCACCGCAACGCCCGACTTCATGTCGCTGGTGCCGCAGCCCCACAGCAGGCCGTCCTCGTCGAGCCGGGAGGGCACGTTGTCGGCGATCGGCACGGTGTCGATGTGGCCCGCGAGGATGACGCGTTCGGCCCGCCCGAGACGGGTGCGGGCCACCACGTTGTTGCCGTACCGGTCGACGGTCAGATGAGGCAGCTCGGACAGTGCCTCCTCGACGGCGTCCGCGAGCGCCTTCTCGTTCCCGCTCTCCGAAGGGAAGTCCACCAGCCGCGCGGTGAGCCGGGCGGCGTCCTGTCGCAGGTCGAGTGCGCTGTGAGGCATGGCCCCAGCCTACGGCGACCGCACGGCGGCTTCGGTGTCGCCCCGTGCCCGGAACGCTGTCATACCCAGCGGCTACCTTGGAGCGCGTGCCCCACTCCGTACCGGACCGTTCCTCACGCATGCCCGAGCGCATGCCCGCACCCGGGGGCCGCGGCAGGCTGTTCAGGACCGCCGTGGCCTGCGCGGTGCTACTCGCTGTCACCGCCTATGTCGCGCTGCGCGGACTGGCGGGCCACAACGACGCGATGTGCACCGTACGCGCCACGGGCGGCAGGGACGCCGACTCCGACACCTCCGGCGCCTCACATGACCCGGACACCACGCAGACCTACGAACTCACGCCCGTCCAGGCCGCCAACGCCGCGACCATCGCCGCCGTCGGGGCGCAGCGCGGGGTGCCCGAGCGGGCGGTGACCATAGCCCTGGCCACGGCCATGCAGGAGTCGCAGCTGCGCAACATCAGCCATGGGGATCGCGACTCGGTGGGGCTCTTCCAGCAGCGCCCCTCGCAGGGCTGGGGCACCGTCGACGAGATCCAGGACCCCGTCTACTCGGCGGGCCGGTTCTACGAACGCCTGGTGAAGGTCCCCGGCTACTCCAGGCTGCCGCTGACCGTCGCCGCCCAGCGGGTGCAACGCAGCGGCTTCCCGCAGGCGTACGCCAAACACGAGACGAACGCGACGCTGCTGACCGGTGCGCTCACCGGACGCCAGCCGGCCGCTCTCAGCTGTACGACAGGCGCCCGGGACCTCGGCGAGCCGGGCGATCCGAAGCAGGTACGCAAGCGCCTGGTACGGGAGTTCGGCCGGGAGGTACTGGCCGACGGCAGCGGCGCGCTGACCGCGGGGCAGGCGCGCGGGAGGGTGGCGCACACCACCGCGCACACGACCGCCCGCACCGCCGACCGCACCGAGGCGGAGCCCGCCGTCTCGCTGCCCGCGCACGGGGGGCGCCAGGGGTGGGAGCTGGCCCACTGGGCGGTCGCGAACGCCGCGGGGCTGCATATCGAGCGGATCTCCTACGGCGGCCTGGAGTGGAGCGCCGAGCGCTCTAGAGAGGGCTGGCGCAAGGCCGGTACGGACGACGCGAAGAGCGGCGGCACCGGCCGCGCCGGGGGCGGCGCCGTGGAGCTGCGGCTGGCCACCGGTCACTAGTCCAGCCCGTCCCCCGCAGGGGCGAAGCCGGTCCACAGGATGGACGTTTCTTCCCTCGCGCGACGGTCCCCACGAGGAGTGAACGCACTAGGCGAATCGTGCCTGGCAGCGGCCGGTTCGGCTCCTCCGGTACAGGTCAACCGGTTGCGAGGAATGCCCAGTTTGGCGGCTCACGCGGCAAACCTGGATTGCCAATCCTTTACCCTCGGCGCCCGCAACCTTCCCGCCGTTCCGGCCGATAGGCACTGCGTCTGACCGGGGGACCCCGGCTGACACGCCAAGAACCCCTCTCCGTCAAAGGAGCACCATGTCCAACCCTCTCACGCGCCGGATCGCCCGCACCGCGCTGCTGACGGCAGCCGGCGCCGCCACCGTCGTCGGTGCCGCCGGAGCCGCGAGCGCCGTGGAACTGCCCGCGACCCCCGTGGGCGGGATCGACAAGCTGGACGGCGAGGGCGTCGGCAACACGCTGGACAAGACGGCCCGCGACACCACCACGCTGGCCGGCGAGACCGGCGGCAACGCCCTCAAGAAGACCGTGCCGGCCGCCGGCCGGACCGTGGGCCAGACCGGCAAGACCGTGGCGCCCACCGCGCAGCACCTTGCGGGGAACGCCGTCGGCCAGGCCGGTGACATGCTGGGCGACGCCGCCTCAGCCGCCGCCGACACCAAGCTCCCCTCCACCGCCAACCTCGGGGGCCTGCCCCTCGGTTGAGGGCTTGCCGCGTGGGGCTGCGGCCGGTCAAGGCTCAGGGGGCACCCCCTCTGAAACCCCGGCGCACAAGGGCCGCCCGGACCTCCTGGTCCGGGCGGCCCTTCGCATGCGCTCGGGGTCTCAGGGGCGAGGCCCCTGAACAATCTCCGGCCGCGACAGCGCGCACCAACGACGGGGCGCGCAACAACAACGGCGAGCGTCCGGCCGCATCGAGGACGGCCGCACCCTCACGTTCGGCTACTCCGCCAGCCGTCGCACCGCGGCGGCAACCCGCTCGTCCGTGGCGGTGAGCGCCACCCGCACATGTCGCGCACCGGCGGGGCCGTAGAAGTCGCCCGGGGCGACGAGAAGCCCCCGCTTGGCGAGGTCGGCGACGGTGTCCCAGCAGGACTCGTCCCGGGTCGCCCACAGGTACAGCGACGCCTCGCTGTGCTCGATCCGGAAGCCCGCGGCTTCCAGCGCCCCGCGCAGCGCCGTACGCCGGGCACGGTAGCGCTCCCGCTGCTCGGCCACGTGGGTGTCGTCGCCGAGGGCTGCGACGGTCGCCGCCTGCACGGGCGCGGGCGTCATCATTCCGCCGTGCTTGCGGATGTGCAGCAGCTCGCCGAGTACATCGCTGTCCCCCGCGATGAACGCCGCGCGGTAGCCGGCGAGGTTGGAGCGCTTGGAGAGGGAGTGCACGGCGACGAGGCCCGCGTAGGAGCCGCCGCACACGTCCGGGTGCAGCACGGAGACCGGGTCGGCCTCCCAGCCGAGCTCCAGGTAGCACTCGTCGCTGAGGACGAGTACGCCGTGCTCGCGGGCCCAGGCGACGACGGTGCGCAGCTTCTCCGGCGGCAGCACCTGTCCGGTCGGGTTGGAGGGCGAGTTGAGCCACAGCAGCCTGAGCCCGGCCGGGTCGAGCTCCAGAGGGTCGTCGTAGGCGACGTAGTCGGCCCTGGCGAGCCGGGCGCCGACCTCGTAGGTGGGGTAGGCGAGCCGGGGGAAGGCCACCCGGTCGCCGGGGCCCAGGCCGAGCTGGGTCGGCAGCCAGGCCACCAGTTCCTTGGAGCCGACGACGGGCAGCACGTTCCGTTCGGTGATGCCGTGCGCGCCCAGTCGGCGCTCGCACCAGCCGGTGAGCGCGTCCCGCAGCGCCCGGGTCCCCCACACGGTGGGGTAGCCGGGGCTGTCGGCCGCGTCGGTCAGCGCACGCCGGACCAGCGGCGGGACCGGGTCGACTGGGGTGCCGACCGACAGGTCGACGATGCCGTCGGGGTGCCCGGCGGCGGTGGTCTTGTACGGCTCGAGCCGGTCCCAGGGGAAGGTGGGGAGACGGTCGGAGACGGAGGGCATGGTGCTCACTTTCTTCGGCTGTCCGCACACTGCCGTGCGCGGTGCGGACAGCCGGCCGGTACGGCGCGGAAAACACCGCAGTCCCGTACGACAGGACGCTGAGGTCGCCGTACGGGACTGCGAAGGAGCCACCGGGCGCAGGGGCCGGTGGCTCACTCGTCGGGGGTCACCCGTGGGTCACTCGTCGTGTTCCTGCGGGGGGAGCGCGGCGATGAGCGGGTGGTCCTTCTCGATCAGGCCGAGCTTGCTGGCGCCGCCGGGCGAGCCGAGGTCGTCGAAGAACTCGACATTGGCCTTGTAGTAGTCCTTCCACTCCTCGGGAGTGTCATCTTCGTAGAAGATGGCCTCCACCGGGCAGACGGGCTCGCAGGCACCGCAGTCGACGCACTCGTCCGGGTGGATGTACAAGGACCGCTGGCCCTCGTAGATGCAGTCGACCGGGCACTCCTCGATGCAAGCCTTGTCCTTCAGGTCGACACAAGGCTCCGCGATGACGTAAGTCACGCTGTCGTTCCTCCTCGTTAGGGCTGGCGGGCCGGTGCCCGGCTCCGCCGCGGGCGCGCGGGAGCGCTCTTTCGCTTCGGACGGCGGCGATGCCCACACCTAGTATCTCCGTTCGCGGAGACAAGACGAACAGGAGGGGCGGTCAGAACTGTGGAATTCACCACGGGCGGACGCTTGGAGGTCCGCATCACCCCTTCCGACGTGGGCAAACGTGTCTCGGTTCGGTCGTTGACGGCTGCCGCGGAGCGGCACGGACGGTTCACGGACACGCTCGGGATTCTCACATCGTGGACCGGTGGCGTGCTCACCATCACCCGTCGCGATGGTGAGCAGGTCGAGATCGAGGAGGCGTCGATGGTCGCTGGAAAGGTCGTACCGCGTACGCCTGCGCGCCGCCGGGGGCTGCCTGCCGCCGATGTGAGGGAACTGGTCACCGTCGCCGCGCGGGGCTGGCCGCCGGTCGAGTCCCGGCAGCTGGGCGGGTGGACGCTGCGGGTGGCCGCGGGGTTCACCGCGCGGGCGAACTCCGTGCTGCCGCTGGGCGACCCCGGGCTTCCGCTGCCCGCGGCGCTGGGGCGGGTCACCGGCTGGTACGCCGAGCGGGGGCTGCCGGCGCTGATGCAGGTCACCGTGGACGAGCACGCGCTGCTCGCCGACCAGCTGCGGGAGCGGGGCTGGACGGCGGAGCGGCACGGGCTGATACAGGTCGGCGCGCTCGCCCCGCTGGCCGACCGGGAGCCGGACCAGCGGGTGCTGCTGCACCGTACGCCGGACGAGCGGTGGCTCTCGCTCTACAACCGCGCTGACGGCGACCGGCCGGCGGACGCCGCGCTGAAGGTGCTGGCGGGCGGGCCCTCGGTGTGGTTCGCGACGGCGCGGGACGAGGCCGGCTCCCCGATGGCGATCGGGCGGTGCGTGGTGGACGGCCGCTGGGCCGGGTTCGCCGCCATAGAGGTCGCCCCCGAGCGGCGCCGGCAGGGGCTCGCGCAGGCGGTGACCGGCGAGCTGGCCAGAGCGGCGCTCGGCGAGGGCGCGTCGGCCGCCTACCTCCAGGTGGAGCGGGACAACGCGCCCGCGCGTGCCCTCTACGAGAAGCTCGGCTTCGCCGATCATCACGCCTACCTCTACCTCCGCGCCCCGCAGGACTGAGATGGACGGAAACGGTGTGGGCGACGAGGAAGCGCCCGGCGTGGTCAGGCGCCGGTTCGCGGAGGCGGCCCGTGAGGAGCGGCCCGATCTGGCGCTGCTGTGTCTGCTGATCGGCGCGGAGGCGGCCCGCGGCGCGCAGGGCGGCACCCTCGCGAGCGCGTCCGATGAGCAGCGTGATCCGCAGGACGAGGAGGCGGCCGTCGACCGGCTGGTGGACGAGGGTCAGGCGGAACTCGACCGGCTGGCCGGGCTGTTGCCGTACGAGCGTGGCCGTACACCCGCACAGTGGGCGCAGGCGCTGGAGCAGACGCTGGGCGAGCAGCTGGGGTTCGGCGGCTCCGCCGCGGACTATCAGCGGCTGGAGTCCTCGCTGCTGCCCGAGGTGCTGCGGAGGCGGCGCGGGCTGCCGATTCTGCTGTCGGTGGTCTGGACGGAGGTGGCCCGGCGCGCGGGTGCACCGGTGTACGGGGTGGCACTGCCGGGACACTTCGTGGTCGGGTTCGGCGATCCGGGGGACCTCCATGTGCTGGCCGACCCGTTCGGCGGCGGCAAGCAGCTGGACGAGGAGGAGCTGTCCGTCATGGTCGCGGGGGCCACCGGGGGGACGCCGCTGTCGGCCGCCTCGCTCCGGCCGGCCGGGCCGCTGGAGACGGTGCTGCGCATCCTCAACAACATCAGGGCCTGGGCAAGCTCGCGGCCCGAGCAGTCGGGGGTGCGCCTGTGGGCGGTGGAGCTGTCGCTGCTGCTGCCGCACCACCCGGGCAGGCTGCGCTTCGAGCGGGCGCAACTGCTGGTGGAGCGCGGCGACTTCATAAGAGGTGCGCGGGAGATGGAGGAGTACGCCGATGTGGTCGCGGCGATGGAGCCGAACGCGGCGGAGAACGTCCGCAGGGCGGCGCGGGCGGCGCGGGCCCGGCTGAACTGATAACTGATCCATCCGCCGGATGCGGCTTACAGCCACCCCTTGTCGCGGGCGATGCGGACGGCCTCGGTCCGATTGCGGGCCCCGGTCTTCTGGATGGCGGTGGACAGATAGTTGCGGACCGTGCCGTGCGACAGATGCAGCGCGGTGGCGATCTCGGCGTTGCCCGCGCCCTCGCGGGCCGCGCTCAGTACGTCACGCTCCCGGTCGGTGAGCGGGCTGGCGCCCTCGGCGAGCGCGGCCGCGGCCAGCCCCGGGTCGATGACGCGCTCGCCGGCCCGCACCCGGCGTACGGCGTCGGCGAGTTGGGCGGCGGGCGCGTCCTTGACGAGGAACGCGTCGGCGCCCGACTCCATGGCCCGGCGCAGATAGCCGGGCCGGCCGAACGTGGTGAGGATGACGACCTTCAGCGCCGGGTGCCGTGCCCGCAGTCCCTCCAGGGCGTCGAGTCCCGTCAGGCCGGGCATCTCGATGTCCAGCAGCGCCACGTCCGGCTGGTGGGCCGTGACCGCGTCCAGCACCTCGTCGCCCCTGCCGACTTGGGCGGCGATCTCGATGTCCGGCTCCAGGCCCAGCAGCGCGGCGAGCGCCTCACGGACCATCGCCTGGTCCTCGGCGAGCAGCAGTCTGATCACCGCCTCAGGGTACTGAGGGCACTGTCGCGCTCAGCGTGAAGCCCCCGTTCACGCCCGCCGTGGTCGACAGCGTGCCGTCGGCCAGTGCCAGCCGCTCCCGCAACCCGCTCAGCCCGTTGCCCTCCCCCGCGCCGGAGGGGCCCTTGCCGTCGTCGGTGACGGTGAGCCGCAGCATCCCCGCGCTGTCGTCCGGGGTCTGGAGGGTCACCGTGCAGCGGGTGGCGCCGCTGTGCCGTACGACGTTGGTGACCGCCTCGCGCAGTGCCCACGCCAGCGGGTCCTCCCGTTCGGGCGTCAGCCGTACCGGCGGCGGCCCGTGCGGCAGCTCGGCGGCGATGCCCGCGGTGTCCAGCGCGGTGCGGGCGCCCGCGAGTTCGACGGCGAGGGTGGGGCGGCGGTAGCCGCTGATCGCCTCGCGGACGTCGGTGAGGGCCTGCCGGCTGACCTGTTGGATGTCGGCGACCTGGGTGGCGGCCTCCTCGGGCCGTGCGGGCAGCATCCGGCCCGCCAGCTCGCTCTTGAGGGTGATGAGGGAGAGCGAGTGCCCCAGCAGGTCGTGCAGATCGCGGGCGAGCCGCAGCCGCTCCTCGTTGGCCGCCAGCTGAGCCACCACCGCGCGGGCCTCGCGCAGCTCCCGCAACGTCAGTACGGTCTTTCGCGCGGATATCAGCGCGAACCCGCCCAGCAGGCAGAAGATGACGAACGACGTCCACACGTCCCACGAGGGCCGGGTGCCGAAGTGCGTACCGACCGCGGCCAGCGCGAGCACACACGCCAAGAGGCCCACCACCGCTTGCCGCACGGGCAGCACAGCCCCGGTCGCCACCGCGACGTAGACGAACAGCACCAGCCACTCCAGGCCCACCGTGAGCGGGAGGACGAGGGCCAGCGTGAACAGGACGGCGAGCAGCGGGTACACGATGCGGCCCGGCAGCGGCGACCTGGTGTGCCGGTAGGCGAGTACGACGTAGGCGGTGACGAACGCGGCGAGCCCGGTGGCGGCGCCGGCGATGCCGGGTCCGCTGTGGCCGCCCGTCCACAGGTCGGTCACGGGTCCGGCGAGGAAGACCATCCAGACCGTGATCATGGCGGCCTTGGACCACTTCTGCCGCCGGGTCTCGGTGGTGTCCCCGATGACGGGGACCCGGCTGCTCATGTCGGGCTCGTGTCTCTCATGTCGTACGCGGGTCTCTCATGTCGGTGCGTCCACGGTCGTTGCATCATGCCTTGCGGGTGTCCTTGCGGTAGAGCCAGGCGGCCGCTGAGGTGAAGAGCACGAGATAGCCCAGCAGCAGCCCCGCGTCGTCCAGATGCGGTGCCTCGCCGACCTCCACGGCCTGGCCAAGGGCGGTGTAGGCGTGGGTGGGCATCCACTCACCGATGTTCTGCACCCAGTCGGGCAGGCTCGACATCGGCAGCCACAGCCCGCCCATGAACGCCAGCCCGAAGTAGAACAGCATCGTGATCGGCCGTACCGCGTCCCCTGTCGCCAGATAGCCGATCGCCACTCCCAGCGCCGCGAACACGAAGCTGCCCGCCCACGAGCACAGTGCGACAGCGCCCCACTGCCAGGCCTCCAGCCGTACGCCCATGATGGTGGCGCCGGTCAGCAGGACCAGCAGGATCGACGGCAGGCTGACGGTGGCGGCCGACGCGATCTTCGCGGTGACGTAGCCGCGTCCCGGCAGCGCGGTCAGCCGCAGCTGCCGCACCCAGCCGGTCTCACGCTCCTTGGCGATGCGTTCGCTGTTGCCCATCAGTACGGCGGTCATCGCACCGAAGGCGGCCATCGCGACCATGTAGTACAGCTTCAGATCCACCGCCAGCCCCGGCATATTGCCCTGGGTGTCCCGGCCGGCGATCAGCACATAGAGGATCGGCGGGTAGATCACCGAGAAGAACATGAACTTCTTGTTGCGCAGCGAGCGCGAGATCTCCAGCTTGACGAGGGTCTTCACTTGGCGGCCGCCTTCCGGTGCGTGTCGAGGCCGAGTTCGGGGTGGTTGGGCGAGTGGGTCTGTTCCGCGCGGGAGGTGAGGGTGACGAACGCTTCCTCCAGGCCGAGTCCGGTGACCTCCAGGCCGTGCGGGTAGTGCCCCAGCGCGTAGAGGGCGTGCACGGTGGCGTCCGCGTCGGTGGAGCGCAGCCGTACGGCGGCTCCGGCCA
Organism: Streptomyces sp. CA-250714; assembly: GCF_050936705.1. Classification (NCBI taxonomy): domain Bacteria; kingdom Bacillati; phylum Actinomycetota; class Actinomycetes; order Kitasatosporales; family Streptomycetaceae; genus Streptomyces; species Streptomyces sp. CA-250714. Next base: position 2,878,865 of record NZ_JBNJMI010000001.1, read on the forward strand.
GGTCGAGTTCGCAGACCCCGGGCAGGGCGCGCAGCTGCGCCTCCAGCACCCCGTCGGGCACCATCTCCAGCGTGAAGCCGACCCGACGCACGCCCGCCATGGCCTTGATCTCGGCCGCGCTGCCGTCGGCGAGCAGCCGGCCGCGGTGCAGCACCAGCACCCGGTCGGCGACCTCGTCGGCCTCCTCCAGATAGTGCGTGGCGAACAGCACCGCGCGGCCCTGCGCCGCCTGCGCCCGCATGGCCGACCAGAAGGAGCGGCGAGCGGTGACATCCATACCGGTGGTCGGCTCGTCCAGCACGATCAGGTCGCTGTCCCCCGCGGTCGCCAGCGCGAACCGGACGCGCTGCTCCTGGCCGCCGGACAGCTTGCCCACCATCCGGTCGGCCAGCTCGGTGATCCCGGCGTCGGCCAGCACCCGGTCCGTCGCGTACCCCCGCGGGTGCAGAGCGCAGGCCAGCCCGACGAGTTCGCGGACCCGTACGCCCTCCATCAGGCCGCCGGACTGGAGCATGGCGCCCACCCGTCCGTCGGTGACCGCCTGCCGCGGCGTCGTACCGAACAGCCGTACCCGGCCGCCCTGGTCCGGGTTGCGGAGCCCGAGCAACAGGTCGAGCGTGGTGGATTTGCCCGCCCCGTTGGGGCCGAGGAGGGCGACGGTCTCGCCGGGGTGGAGGCTGACGGTCAGTCCGTCGAGCGCCCGTACGGAGCCGTAGGTCTTACTGGCCGAGGTGAACTCCACGGCCGGTGCCGTGGCGTGGGTCGATGTCATGTCCCAAGATTCGCCGAGCGGCAGGTGCCCGGGGCAGTGCCGGCAGTCGTGACCTGGGGCTGACAGATGTCATGCCTGGGGGATGACGGGCGCCGTGCGGGGGTCGGGGCGGCAGAGCGAGGGGCACGGGTCGGCAGAGCGAAGGGCGCCCCACCACTACGGCGGGGCGCCCCTCATGTCCGTCTCGGCGGCCGGGTCAGCGGGAGCCGGCTCCCGGGACCTCGGCGACGCGCTGTGCGGGCTCCGGCGGCGCCTTCTTGCGGAGGGCCTGCACCATGGCGGAGGCCGCGTGCTTCGGGGTCATCTTGACCTTGCCGGCACCGCCCTCGATCACCACGTTGTCGAACGCCGACCCGTAGGTCGCCTTCAGCTTCGCGGTGTCGATGACCGGCTGGAGCGTTCCGCTGCCGACCGCCCGCATCGTGAGGAACTTCCCGATGGTCTTCTGGCTGAACGGCACCTTCACGTCGCCCGCCTTGAGCCACACCCAGCCGGACATCGCGGTACGGCCGAAGCCGTTCACCGCCTTGTCGAGCTGCGCGGCGGTCACCTTGGGCTTGCTGACCTTGCCCGGCAGTTCGACCGGTTCGTTCTTCCCGGAGACCGCCCGCTGCTTGAACGCCTTCTCCAGCGCGGCGGGCGCCTTGTCGACGTCGATGACCTTGTGCGGGCTGCCCTTGACGGCCACCGCCTTGCCGCCGGTGAACTTGACCATGCCCTCGGCCGGGGACTTCGCCTCCGCCTTCGCGAGGACGGGCTCGAGCGCGGCCCGCACCTTGGCCTCGTCCACCTGGACGGCCGGATCCGCCTCGCGGGTACCGCCCATGAGGGAGCCGATGACCGAGACCGGGTTGTAGTCGCGGCCCGCGGCGGAGCGCACGGTGGCCTCGGTGTCGAGGGTCACCCCGGCGACGCTGGGCTTCAGCTCCGTCGGACCGCCGCTCGTCTCGATCCTGAACGGCTCCTTCGACCGGTCGCCCAGTTCGTCGTCCAGCTTGTTGACGGCCTCATGCTTGCTCAGCCCGCCGATCTCCACGCCGAGCACGGTGGTGCCCTTGGGGACGTCCGCGTGGTCGAGCAGCAGGCCCGTGCCGTAGGCAACACCGAGTACGCCGACGACGGCGACCCCGGCGAGTACCAGCTTGGAACGGCCGCCCTTCTTGGCGGGTTTGGCGGACCTCGCCCCACTCTGCGCCGACTGCGCACCGGTGGAGCCGGTGCCGGGCGGGGGCGACGAGGGGCCGGGCGGGGGTGCGGTGGGACCGCCGGGCTCGCCCGTACCGCCTGTCTGCGGTACGCCGCTGATCATGGTGTCGCTCGACAGCCGGGCCTCGCCGCCGGGTGCGGTCTGCGGGCCTCCGGGACCGGGGCCCGCGGCTCCGGGTGCGCCGGGGGGCTCCATGCCACCCGGTGCGCCCGCGCCCGGGATCATCGGGGTTCCGGACGGGGGCGTGCCGCTCGGGCCGACCCCGGGTGCGCGCGGACCGGCGCCGGGGTCGCGGTCCAACGCGTCCAGCCCGGAGCCGTCCCGCGCCGGGCCATCGCCCTGGCCCGGTCCGTGCCCTTGGCCCGCGCCGGGCGGCTGAGCTCCGGTCACCGGCCCGGTATCGAAATCGGAACCCGAGCCGAAGTCCTGGCCCGCGCCCGGTGCCGCCAGAGGGCCGGGGGCCGCGCTGCCCCGGGCGGGCGGTACGGGCATATCGCCGGTGGCCGGACCGGTGGTGGGACCGGCGGGCCCGCCCGGCTGGAGCGGCCCCAGGTGCGGCACGCCGTCGGGTGGCGTGTCCATCGGGCCGGCTCCGCCCGGGAACGGCGATCCCGCACCCGGCGCCCCGGGCACACCGTGCGTACCGGTCGTCTCCGGCAGCCCGTGGGTCCCGGTGGTGTCCGGCATCCCGTGCGTGCCCGTGCTGTCCGGCATCCCGTGCGTACCGGTCGCCTCGGGGAACCCGCGCGTGCCGGTGGTGTCTGGCATCCCGTGCGTACCGGTCGTCTCCGGATACCCGTACGTGCCCGTCGTCTCGGGCATCCCGTGCGTACCCGTGGTCTCCGGCACTCCGTGCGTACCGGTCGTCTCGGGCCCGGGTCCGGAGTAGTACGGCAGATCGCCCCGGTCGCCGCCGGCGACGCCGGGGCCCGTACCGGCACCGGCACCCGCGCCGGGACCGGCGGGCGCAGGGCCGGACGGCGCCGATGTGCTCTTCGGCGGCTTGCGGGGCGCGAACCAGTCGCTGGTCCGCTGGGCGGACTTCTCCTCAGCGCCGGACGCGTCGTCCCCGCCAGAGCCCTGACCGCTTCCGGAGGCCGAGGGCGCCGCCGCCGACGCGCCCGACGCGGGCGGCGGCGGGGGCACGGCGGCGGCACCGGAACCACCGGTGGTCGCACGCTTGCCGGCCCCGAGGTCCGGGGCGCCCTTCGTGTTCTGGCTGCCGCTCTTGTCCGCTCTCTCGGACGTGCCCTCGGCACCGTCCTCGACCGGTGTGCGCATCACCACCGGCGGAATCGGCCGCGATCCGGGGATGTTGATGCGGATGCGGGTGGTGAGCGTCGTCTCGGTCTTCGGCTCGTCCGGCTTGGACCCGGCCGCCGGTTCGGCTCCCCGGTCGCCCTGGCCCGCGTCGGGGCCCGAGGTGCCGTACGGCTCCGTCCCCGAGGGGTACGACGAACCGCCGCGCCTCTTGGGCCCGGAGGACGAACTGTCAGTTTCACGACTCAAAGCAGGTACTCCCGGATGGATTCGCCGTCTTCCTGTCGGCCTGAAGGCGGCTCGCCGGCGCGCACCACTGTACTTGGGGTACGGGACACCGACCCCGGGACCACCGAATCGTCCCGGTGCCGGTCCTCTCAGCGGTTTTTGCCGACGGACACGGGGGGCGCGGGCAACGCGATGGTGGTACACATCACAGCCGCGAGCATGCCGCCGAACAGGTAGACATAGCTGGCGATTCCGGCAGCGAACAGAAAGTCGCCCTCGGTCCGCGAGGGGGTCATCAGCAGCACAGCGAGCACCCAACCGGCACCCGGCGCCGCGGCCCCGACCTTCGTACGGCACAACTTGGCGCCACCCCAGAACAGCCCGACGGCGGCGGCCAGCGCGAGCAGCAGCCCGAGCGGGAACCACCCGCCCTGTACGAGAGTTCCGGCGGCCCCGGTCAGCAGGCCGAGAACGACGAGCGCCGCGTAGACGGCGATCCGCCCCTCCAGCGCCCGCGGATACGCGCCCCAGTCCGCTCCGTTCCCGTCCGTCGCACTCATACCCGTACCTCCGCGAACAGATCGTCGGCACCGGCCGGGGCCGCGTCGGCGCGGTCAGCGCGCTGGAAGAACTCCACGCCGGTCAGCGGCTGGGCCAGGCCGTTGGAGAGCGCGAAGAAGTGGCCGCGCGAGGTGCGGCGTACGGACACCTGGGTCTCGTGTGCTGCCATCGCCTCCGCCTTCGCCTCCACGTATGCGTCGGCGTCCACCGTGACATCGACCTCGGCCGCGGTCTCCACCACCCCCGGCACATCGTCCGGCTGCGCGAAGCCCGTTCTGCCCGAGAAGCCGGAAAAGGGGAAGACCTCCCCGGCGTCGTCGGCAGCGTGCAGCCGGGCGAAGCCCTCGTCGAGCACGGAGCGCGGTACGACGTTCCAGTAGACGCGCTGCACCTGATGGGGCTCGCCACCCGTACGGCCGTTCTCCAGCGCCGCGAGCTCGACGGCTCGCATGGCGACGCGGTGGGCCTTGATGTGGTCCGGGTGGCCGTACCCCCCGTCGGGGCCGTAGGTGACGAGCACCTGGGGGCGCACCTCGCGAAGTACGGCGGCGAGCAGCCGTGCGGCCTCGTCCAGGTCGGCCTGCCAGAAGCAGCCGGGGCGGTCGTTGGTGGGGGCGCCCATCATGCCGGAGTCGCGGTAGCGTCCGGGCCCGCCGAGGAAGCGGTGGTCGGTCACGCCCAACGCCCGCATGGCGGCGGAGAGTTCCCCGATGCGGTGCGGGCCCAGGGTGTCGTCCTGGTCGGGCGCCAGATGCGCCAGCCCGTCCGGGATGACCTCACCCTCCTCGCCCAGGGTGCAGGTGACGAGGGTGACGTGGGCGCCCTCCGCCGCGTACTTGGCCATGGTGGCGCCGGTGGTGATCGACTCGTCGTCGGGATGCGCGTGCACCAGCAGCAGACGCCGCTCGGGGGCGGCCGGTGAGCCGGGGGCCGCCCCCGGGGGAAACGCAGCGGTCATACCCCGAGCCTACGACGGACGCCGTACGGGGGTCCGATGCGGATGCCGACTCGGAAGCCGACACGCGTACCGGGCCGGGAGCCGACATGGACGCCGACTCGGGTACTGCGGACGGCCGAACGGATGCGGGGTGCTCGCTGTGTGAGGTGAGGTCGCGCTGGGTCAGTTCGCGGTGGGACCGGGACAGGAGTGCCGAGGAGGCCGGGTCAGAATTTGAGCTCCCCGATCATCCCGGCGACGTTCGTGGTCAGGTCGTTGATGGTGGGCGCCATCGATGAACTGGCCAGATAGAAGCCCAACAGCACGCAGATCACCGCGTGTCCGGCCTTGAGCCCGGATTTCCTGACGAGCAGGACGACGATGATCGCCAGCAGCACCACCGCCGAAATCGAGAGTGCCACGGCGGTTCACCTCCAAGTACGCACGGTCGGTACGGGATCGATACGGGTCACACGGACACGGCAGCACGCCTCCGGCATGGAGGAGCCACCGGCTTCATACCCAGCACTCACCATGCGCAACGGATCATAATTATCCGCACGACCGCACGGCTCGGTGCACAGGTGCAGAGGAGGGGCGCATATTCAGTTCCAGCCAACTGCACACCACACGACCATCGTCCCGGAGGGCACCCGGAGCGGATCACAGCCCGGCTCAAGCGCAGTACGGTCGGCCGCATGGCTACGACTTTCCCGCGGCAGCACGCCCGTACCCACAGATTCACACTTGGCGCTCCGAGGTCTTTCACCGTCGCCCCGGACGGCTCACGAGTTGTCTTCCTGCGCTCCCGTAGCGGCTCTGACCTGGCCAACCTCCTCTGGGTGCGGGACGTCGCCGACGGTGAGGAGCGGATCGCGGCGGATCCCGAGGCGCTGCTGGGAGGCGCCGCGGAGGAGCTGTCCCCGGAGGAGCGCGCGCGGCGCGAGCGCAGCCGTGAGGGCACTGCGGGCGTGGTCGGATATGCCACTGACAGTTCCGTGAAGATGGCCGCTTTCGCTCTTTCGGGCCGACTCTTCACCGCCGACCTGCTCACCGGGCGGTCCCAGGAGCTGCCGACGCCCACCCCCGTGGTGGACCCGCGCCCCTCCCCCGACGGACGGCACGTGGCCTATGTGACGGGCGGGGCGCTGCGGGTTGTCACTGCCACGGGCAAGGACGACAGGGCGCTGGCCGAGCCCGAGGCGGAGACCGTCACCTGGGGGCTGGCCGAGTTCATCGCCGCCGAGGAGATGTCCCGGACCCGCGGCCACTGGTGGTCCCCGGACTCGGACCGGCTGCTCGTCGCGCGGGCCGACGACGCGCCGGTACGCCGCTGGACCATCGCCGATCCGGCCAACCCGCAGGCGGAGCCGGCCCGGGTCGCCTATCCGGCGGCCGGAACGGAGAACGCCGAGGTCACGCTGCATCTGCTCGGCCTCGACGGGTCCCGGACCGAGGTGGTCTGGGACCGCGAGCGCTATCCGTATCTGGCCCGCGCGCACTGGTCGGACGCCGGCCCGCCACTGCTGTTGGTGCAGACCAGGGACCAGCGTGAGAACGCGTATCTGAGCGTGGACACCGCAACGGGTGCGACTTCCGTCACACTCACCGAGAATGATCCAATCTGGCTGGAACTCTTCGGCGGGGTTCCGGCGTGGGCGCCGGACGGCAGCCTGGTGCGGATCGTCGACGACACGGACGGTGCGGACGACAGCTCCGGCGCACGGGTACTCATGGCGGGCGCACGGCGACTCACCTCGCCCGCACTGCATGTGCGGGCCGTACTCGACATCGGTGACGACGATGTCCTCTTCTCCGCCTCGGAGGGCGACGGCGACGGCGGCCGGCGCTCGCGGCCCGGGGACATCGGGGTGTACCGGGTGCCGCTGGCCGGCGGCGAGGCGGTACGGATCGCCGACGAGGACGGCCCTCACCTGGCGTCCGCCGTACGCGGCGGCGGGACGCTGGTGCTGTCGACCGCGACCCTGTCGCGGCCGGGTGCGCGGGTGGTGCTGCTGCGGGAGGCCGACTCGGCGCGGATCGGTGCTCTCGAGTCGTACGCCGAGACACCCGTGCTCACCACCGCGCCGCGGCTGCTGTCCGCGGGGAAGCGCCGTATCCCGGCCGCCGTCGTACTGCCCACCGGATACCGGGAGTCGGACGGGCCGCTGCCGGTGCTGATGGACCCCTACGGCGGACCGCACGGGCAGCGGGTCGTCGCGGCCCACAACGCGCATCTGACGGCCCAGTGGTTCGCGGACCAGGGCTTCGCCGTGGTCACGGCGGACGGGCGGGGAACACCGGGGCACAGTCCCGGCTGGGAGAAGGCCGTCTCGCGGCAGCTCGCCGCCGTCACGCTGGACGACCAGGTCGAGGCGCTGCACGCGCTCGCCGAGGACTTTCCGCTGGACCTGTCGCGGGTCGGCATCCGCGGCTGGTCGTACGGCGGTTATCTCGCGGCGCTCGCGGTGCTGCGGCGGCCCGACGTCTTCCACGCCGCGGTCGCCGGTGCCCCGGTGACGGACTGGCGGCTGTACGACACCCACTACACGGAGCGGTACTGCGGTACCCCGCAGGACGACCCCGAGGTGTACGCGGAGTCGTCACTGCTCACCGATGAAGGGCTGTCCCTGGTGGAAGCGGACAGCCCGCATCGCCCGCTGATGATCATTCACGGCCTGGCCGACGACAACGTCGTGGTCGCGCACGCCCTGCGCCTGTCCTCCGCCCTACTGGCCGCCGGCCGCCCCCACGAGGTGCTGCCGTTGAGCGGGGTGACCCATATGGCCAGCGGCGCCGAGGTGGCGGAGAACCTGTTGGTGCTGCAAGTGGGCTTCCTGAAGCGGTCGTTGGGGATGACGGGTACCCCGTAAGGGGCGCGGGGAACGGCGCGCCAAGCCACACGCAACCCGCAGCCTGCGGACGGGCGGCGGGGGCACCCCCTCCCCAGCCCTTCAACCCCCCGGAGGGACTAGTGCGCACTGTCCTCCATCTCGCGGAGCGCCTTGTCCATGACGATGTCCTCCCCGCGAGCCGCGATCGTCGGCTCCTCGGGAAAGTGGCAGGCCGTCAAATGGCCCGCTTCGTTCCCGGGGAGCTGGACCAACGGCGGCTCCTCGGTGGCGCACTTGTCCTGCGCCTTCCAGCAGCGGGTGCGGAAGCGGCAGCCCGAGGGCGGGTTGATCGGCGAGGGCACGTCGCCCGCCAGCCGGATACGTTCCTTGCCCTCCCCGGAGCCGGAGCCGGACGACTCCTCCTCCTGGAGCACGGCCTCCGGCACCGCCGACAGCAGCGCGTGCGTGTAGGGGTGGCGGGGCCGGCTGTAGATCGCCTCACGCTCCCCCACCTCGACGATCTTGCCGAGGTACATCACCGCGACCCGCTCGGAGAAGTGCCGGACGATCGCCAGGTCGTGGGCGATGAAGACGAAGGCGATACCCATGTCGCGCTGCACCTTCTGGAGCAGGTTGACCACCTGGGCCTGGATCGAGACGTCCAGCGCGGAGACCGGCTCGTCGGCGACGATCAGCTTCGGCTCCAGCGCGAGAGCGCGGGCGACGCCGATGCGCTGGCGCTGGCCGCCGGAGAACTCGTGCGGGAACCGGTTGTAGTGCTCGGGGTTGAGGCCGACGGTCTCCAGCAGCTCGCGGATCCGCTTCTCCCGGCCGCCGGGCGGGTTGATGCCGTTGACCTCCATGGGGCCGCCGATGATGGCGCCGACCGTCTGCCGCGGGTTGAGCGACGAGTACGGGTCCTGGAAGATCATCTGGATCTCGGAGCGGATCGGCGCCATCTGTTTGCGCGTCGCATGGGTGATGTCCTGCCCGGCGTAGCTGAGGGAGCCGCCGGTGGGCTCCAGCAGCCGGGTCAGCAGCCGTCCCGTGGTGGACTTGCCGCAGCCCGACTCGCCGACGAGCCCGAAGCTCTCGCCCTCGTGCACGGTCAGGTCGACGCCGGAGACGGCCTGGACCTCGCCCACCTTCCGTTTGAAGGGGAAGCCCCCCATGATCGGGAAGTGTTTGGCCAGGTTCTCGGCCTTCAGCAGCGGCTCTCCCGTACGGGCGGGCCCGGCGTCCTGTGGTTCGCCCTCGCCTGGCTTGGTCAGGGTGAGGTCATCGCTCATTGGTCTGGTCTCCCTCTGCCTGTCCTAGCTCAGCCTGGGCTTGATCTGCTCGACGAAGAACGTCCGCTTCTGCTCCGCCGTCAGATGGCAGGCGGCGCCCCTTCCGTCCGGCAGCGGCGGCCGGTCGGCGGTGCAGGACTTGCCGGCCACCTCGTCCACGTAACCGCAGCGCGGGTGGAACGGGCAGCCGGGTGGGGGCGCGAGCAGGCTGGGCGGGGTGCCGGGGATCGGTGAGAGCTCCTCGCTCACGTTTCCGGTCAGCCGGGGCATGGAGGTGAGCAGGCCCCAGGTGTAGGGGTGCTGGGGCGAGCGCAGCACCTCGGAGACCGAGCCCCGCTCGACGGCGCGTCCGCCGTACATCACCAGGATGTCGTCGGCGACGTTGGCGATCACGCCGAGGTCGTGGGTGATGAAGATGATCGCGGAGCCGAACTCCTGCTGGAGATCCTTGAGCAGGTCGAGGATCTGCGCCTGCACGGTGACGTCGAGCGCCGTGGTGGGCTCGTCCGCGATCAGCAGGTCCGGGTTGCACACCAGCGCCATGGCGATCATCGCGCGCTGTCGCATACCGCCGGAGAACTGGTGCGGATAGTCGTTGACCCGCATCTTGGCGTTCGGGATGCCGACCTTGTCCAGCATCTCGATGGCCCGCAGATGCGCCTCCCGCTTGGAGACCCCCATGTGCTTGCGGTACGGCTCGGCGATCTGCCGCCCGATCGTGTAGTACGGCGAGAGCGCGGTGAGCGCGTCCTGGAAGATCATCGCCATCTTGTTGCCGCGCAGCGACTCCAGCGTCTTCTCCCGCGCGCCGGTCAGCTCCTGGCCGTCCAGCAGGATCTCGCCGGAGACCGCGGTCGTACGCGGGTTGTGCAGGCCCAGGATGGACAGGTTGGTGACCGACTTGCCGGAGCCGGACTCGCCGACGATGCCGAGGGTGCGGCCGCGCTCCACGTCGAAGGAGAGCCCGTCCACGGCCTTGACGGTGCCGTCCTCGGTGTCGAAGTGCACGTACAGGTCGCGCACCGAGAGGAAGGCGTCCCCGTCCCCCTCGCCACGCGGAGCCGGTACGTCCGCTTCCTTGGTCAGGGTGGTCATGTGCCGGTTCTCCTAGGACAGTCGCACGCGCGGGTCGATGAACGCGTAGGCGGCGTCCACGATGATGTTGAAAAGGATGATGAAGGTGGCCGCGAAGAGCATCACGCCCATCACCATGGGGATGTCGGTGTTCGCCACCGAGTTGACCGCGAGGGTGCCGAGCCCGGGCAGCGAGAACGTCCACTCGGTGATCATCGCGCCGCCGAAGAGCGAGCCGAGGTCGACGCCGAAGATGGTGACGATGGGGATGAGCGAGCCCCGCCAGGCGTAGCGGAAGAAGACGTACTTCCCGGACATGCCCTTGGCCCGCGCCGTTCTGACGTGGTCCTCCTGGAGCTGTTCGATCATCGAGGACCGGGACAGACGGGTGTAGTTCGCGGTGAAGATGATCTGTACGACCATCCAGGGGATCAGCAGCCCCAGGAACCAGCCGACCGGATCCTCCGTCAGTGGCACGTACTTGGGCTGGTCGAGCCAGTTGAGGTTGTAGACCACCAGCGCGAGCACGAGCGGCCCGATGAAGTAGATCTGCATCGAGGAGAGCACCAGCGACATGGAGCTGAATGCCTTGTCGAGGACGGTGCCCTTCTTCCAGGCGGCGATCATGCCCGCGCCCAGACCGATGGTCAGGAAGACCGCGGCGCCGCCGACGGTCAGCGAGATGGTGGTCGGGAAGCGGTCCAGGATGGTCTCCCAGACGGGGTCCTGGTTGGCGAAGGAGTAACCGAAGCACGGTGCAGGGCAGTCGCCCACGGGGAACTTGCGCCCGGCGACGATACCGACCATGAAGTTCCAGTACTGCACCGGGATCGGATCGTCGATGCCCATGTTCCTGCGGATGATCGCGAGCGCGTCCGGCGTGCAGTTCTTGCCGCAGGCCAGCGCCGCCGGATCCCGTGGGACGGCGTAGAAGAGGAAAAAGGTGATGGCGCTGATGATCAGCAGGATCACCAGGGCGCCGAGCGACCGGCGGATCAGAAATCGCAGCATGACGGAACGCAGCTCTCGTGCGACAGCGGGATCGAGACGTGCGGGTTGGGGGTACCTCCCGGCCGGAGGCTGGGGGAGGGTGGAGCGGTCCGCGGGGCTCCGCCGCCCGGCCCGCGTGGGCCGGGCGGCGGAGTCGGCGCGGTCTGCGCCGGCGCTTTACTTCTTCACGTACAGCGACGCCGGGTTGATGTCGTGCAGCTGCTCGTCGAAGTAGGAGCCGCCGACCTTCGATCCGGAGAGCTGGATCGTCTTGTAGTAGTGCATCGGCACCGCGGGGACGTCCTCGGTGAGGATCTTGTCCGCGAGCTTCTGCCACTCCTTGGCCGCCTCGTTCGGGTTGGACATGGCCCGGATCCGGTCCATCTCCTTCTCGAACTTCGGGTTCTTGTGGTGCGAGTAGTTCGCCGCACCGTCCTGGACCTGCCGCCCGTCGAACAGGTTCGGGACGACGGTCGAGGCGCTCGGCCAGTCGGCACCCCACGAGTTGTGGTAGATGTCGTAGTTGTTCTTGACCTTGCCGATCTGGTCGTAGTACGTGTCTGCGATGACGTCCTTCTTCTGGACGTTGAACCCGGCCTTCTCCAGGTTCTGGGTCGCGGCCACGGAGAACTGCTGCCACTCGGGGGCGTTCTGGAAGGCGAAGGTCAGCTTCATGCCCTTCTTGCCGGACTCCTTGAGGAGCTTGGCCGCCTTCTTGACGTCACCCTGCGGCTTCTTGATCTTGCCGAAGGGGTCGGTCGGCTTGTGGCCCACCAGCGTCGGGCTGACGTAGTTGCCCGCGAGGTCGCCGCCGCCGGCGCCACCGAACGCGGAGACGATGGACTGGTTGGGCATCGCGTAGGCGATGGCCTGCCGGACCTTCTTGTTCTTGATCCGGTCCATGTTGATGTTCATGTAGCTGACGTACGACTGGTAGCCGGACACCGAGCGCTTCTTGATGCTCTGGTCGCTGCGCACCTTCTGCATGCTGGAGGCGTCGACGCTGTTGGTGAAGCTGGTCGCGGTCTGGTTCTCACCCGCGTCGGACATCAGCCGCTTGGTGGAGTCCTCGAAGGAGACACCGAACTGGATGTCGAAGGCGTCCGGGAACTGGTGTCGGCCCGGGTCCGTCTTGGGGTCCCACTCGGGGTTGCGGACCAGCTTCATGCTCTTGCCGGACTTGAAGGACTGGATCTTGTACGGGCCGCTGGCGAGCGGCTTCTTGTCGTACTTCTCCTTGGTGTCCTTCTTCTCGGAGACGACCGCGTACCCGGCCATCGCCAGCGCGTAGGGCAACTCGGCCTGCGGCTTCTTGAAGTGGAAGATGACCGTCTTGTCGTCCGGCGTCTCGAGAACGCTGTCCGGCAGGTGCTTGCCCTTGTAGGGGCCGTCCTTGAGCAGCTTGCGGTAGTCGGTGCCACCGGTGTCGGCCAGCCACTGCTGGACGAAGGTCGGGCCCTCGGTGATGAACGGCGCGAACGTGCGCTCGATGGAGTGGCGGATGTCCTTCGAGGTGATGGCCGAACCGTCCTCGAACTTGATCCCGTCCTTGAGCTTGTACGTCCACGTCTTGCCACCGTCGGACTTCTTGCCGCTGTCGGTGGCCAGGTCACCGACGACCTCGTACTTGTCGGGGCTCGAGCGCTTGTAGGTGGTCAGCCCGCGGTGCACCAGCCGGGCCATGGCCTGTTCGTCGCTGACGTAGATCTGGGCCGGGTCCAGGTGCGCGAAGCTGTCACGCTGGAGGACCTTGATGGTGCCGCCCTTGCGGCTGCCCTTCACCGCGGGGGCCGGTCCCTTGGACGCGGCCTCGTCGGCGAAGGAGTAGGAGACGTCCTGGCCCTGCTTCTTGGCCTTGGTCTTCTCGCTGTCCTCGCCGCCCCCGCCGCTGCTGCAACCGGTGAGGAACAGCGCGCCGGCGGCGACCGCCGCCAGGGAGGCCCGCGCCGTGCCTATGCTCACTCTGCTCATGGTGGTGTCTGCACCTGCCTGTCGGTTGTCCGTCGCTGCCTGACTGATGCCGTACGGGGTGGCAGCACCCCCCACCACTCGGTCGCGTCTGGCCCTCATCGGCCCGACTTCGGGTCGAACGCGTCCCTGACCGAGTCTCCGAGCAGGTTGAACGCGAGGATGAAGATCACCATCGCGCCGCCCGGGAAGAACATGTAGGTGATGTCGCTCTGGTAGACCTCGGCGCCCTTGGCGAACATCCGGCCCCAGTCGGGGGTCGGCTCCAGCAGGCCGACGCCGAGGAAGGAGAGCCCCGCGATGGCGGTGACGTTGTTCGGCAGCATGTAGGTGGCCTGCACCAGAATGGGCGTCACCAGGTTCGGCAGCAGCTCCTTGCGGACGATGCGTCCCGGCGGCGTACCGGCGACCTTCGCGGCCTCGATGAACTCCCGCTCCCGCAGGGACAGCGTCTGGCCGCGCAGCAGGCGCGCCAGCGTCATCCAGCCCAGCAGCCACATCACGTAGATGATCACGCAGGACCGCAGCCAGGTCGGCATCTCGTCCTGCGGAGGCACCAGCATGGCCCCGACGACCGGCGTGAACGCCACGAAGAACAGCTGGTTGGGGAAGGACATCATCAAGTCGGTGAACCGGCCGAGGAAGTAGTCGACCTTGCCCCCGAAGTAGCCGCCCGCGACGCCGATGACGATGGCGGTGAGCACCGAGAGCAGCGTGACGACCAGGGCCAGCGAGAGCGAGGTGCGGATCCCGTAGATCAGCTGCGTGAACACGTCCCGGCCCAGCCCCGGCTCCAGCCCGAACCAGAACTCGCCGTCGATGCCGCCGTTGGGCTTCACCGGGTAGGCGTTGTCGTTCAGCAGGGTCGGGTCCAGCTCGCCGTAACGGGTGTAGGGGTCCTTGCCGTAGAGCTTGGAGATCACCGGGGCCAGCGCCGCGATCAGGAAGAAGGCGAGCACGATGCACGCCGAGATCACGCCCGTACGGTCGCGCTTGAAGCGCAGCCACATGAGCTGGCCGGGGGACCGGCCCGCGAGTTCGCCCCCCTTGGCAACTCGCGTAGAACTCGCAGCTGCGTCATCGGGGCCAGGGGTCTCGGCCTCGGCTGCCGCAGCTTGGGAAGGACTCGTCATCGCGTGTGTGCTCCCGCGCTCAAATCTCGCCGGAACCCGAATCGTTGGGCGTGATGCGGGTGGGTTGAGCCGGACTTTGGCAAGCCAATTACGTACCAGTCAAGGGGTGTTGGACCAGCTGAACGCCGTCCACTGGTTTCTTGAGCGAACGTTGCGCAGATCGAGGTCGCAACGTGCTTGACATCACAGGCACCGAACGGACATAGCAGCAAAAGTACGAAGGAAACGCCTTAACAAACCCGCAACCCAGCCGACGTCTCACCGATATCCGAGACCGCCGCCCTGAAGTTCGTACGACCCCAACTCCTCCGTCCGGCTGGATTCGTGGCGTTCCCATGCGCGAGCGATGTGCACCGTGCGAACATTGGCGCGCGGTCGCAAGGGCGTGCGTCGCGGCACAGGGGGGCGCTTGTAGCCGGACGGCGATCACAGGTAGACACGGGGAGATCTGGGACGTCGCGACACCGCACAAACGGGGGGCCGGGCCATGGGCCAGGACAGAACGCTGGCGCGCGGGGCGCGTGCCTTCGGGTCACTGCTGACAGCCGCACTCGCGCTGGTCAGTCTGGCGTGGATCATCCGTGACTTCACCAAGGCCCACGAGGTCGTCGACGTCTGGTGGAACTGGGCCGGTCTGCCGGCCCGCGCCGAGGACGGGGTGTGGGTCACCTCTTTCCTCGAACCGATGCTGTTGCTGCTGTACTCGGTCGCCGCCGTGACGGCGTACCGTTCCTCCTCGTCCGGGGCGATACTGACCTGGACCGGGCTGCTGACGGTGGCCGTACGCACCCCCGGCCTGTGGAACCTCAACGCCGACTGGATGCAGGGCGTCCCCGACGGGCTGCTGAGCAAGGTGCTGTTCAGCACGATCGCGGCAGTCGTCATCGGGGCCGTACTGATCATCACCGCCGTCGCGGGCCGCCGCCCCGCCCAGTCCACCGACGGCTACGGCCTCTCGGCCGCGCCCGACCCCGCCGACGAGCCGCCCGCCGGTCCCACCCGGAGCGGGGCCGTGGCCGCCTTCCTGCTGCTGGGCTCCAGCGCCGTGGTGCTCGCCGCCTGGGAGATACGCGCCTGGCAGCAGACCGGCTGGGACCGCTATGAGACGACGCTGACCGGCGAGCGGACCATCGTGCGGCTGCTGGACGCTCCCTCGGGCTGGGTGCTGTGGGCTGTCGTACTGCTCAGCCTGGTGGCCGCGGTCGCGGCGCTCGCCGGTGTGCCCTTCGCCCGCCCGCTCGGCCTGATCGTCGCCGCCCCGCTGCTGGCCGTCGGCATCTTCGCCGTGGCGTACGGCATCAAGATGGAGCTGTTCGGGCACTTCGGCGACCTCGGTATCGAGGGCCGGCTGCGCCTGCTCACCAGCGCGTTCGAGGTCGCCATCGGCCTGGCCGTACTCCTGGCGCTCTCCCGCGGCGAGCAGCGCGACCCGCAGCGCGTCCCGGGGTACCAGGGCGGTAGCGCGTACGGACACGCGCCGCAGACCTGACGGCCGTCCGCGAGCTGCCCCCCTCGCGCCTCAGCCGCCCACCGGGGGGATCACCGCGGTGCGCTCGGCGGCGAAGTGGCATGCCGAGGGATGGTGCACGGGCTGCTCGGGAAGGGTGTCGGCGAAGTTCTCCGGGACGGCCAGCGCCGGCTCCTCGACGGCGCAGCGCTGCTGGGCCTTCCAGCACCTGGTGCGGAAGTGACAGCCCGAGGGCGGGTCGGCCGGCGAGGGCACATCGCCCTCCAGCACGATGCGCTCCCGCCCCTCCTCCGTCTCCGGGTCGGGTACGGGAACGGCCGACAGCAGCGCCTGGGTGTAAGGGTGCGTCGGGTGCTCATAGATCTCGGTCTCGGTGCCGATCTCCACGATCTTGCCGAGGTACATCACGGCGACACGGTCGGAGATGTGCCGGACGATCGACAGGTCGTGCGCGATGAAAATGTAGGACAGCCCGAACTCGTCCTGCAGCTGGTCCATCAGATTGACCACCTGCGCCTGCACCGACACATCCAGCGCCGAGACCGGCTCGTCGGCCACGATGATCTCCGGCCGCAGCGCCAGCCCTCGCGCGATCCCGATCCGCTGCCGCTGACCGCCGCTGAACTGATGCGGGTACCGGTTCACATACTCCGGATTGAGCCCGACCACATCCAGCAGCTCCTGCACCTTTCGCCGCCTGTCCCCCTTCGGCGCCACCTCCGGGTGGATGTCGAACGGCTCCCCGACGATGTCCCCCACCGTCATCCGCGGATTCAGCGACGTGTACGGGTCCTGGAACACCATCTGGATGTTCCGCCGCACCGCCTTCAACGCTCGCCCGGACAGCCTGGTGATGTCGTCGCCCTTGTAGCGGATGGTGCCTGCGGTGGGCTGTTCGAGGTGGGTGACGAGCTTGGCGACGGTGGACTTGCCGCAGCCGGACTCGCCGACGATGCCCAGCGTCTCGCCCTTGCGCAGGTCAAAAGAGACACCGTCGACGGCCCTGACCGCGCCGATCTGCCGTTTGAAGACGATGCCCCGCGTCAGCGGGAAGTGCTTGACCAGGTCCCGCACCTCCAGGATGGCCTCCCGCCCGGCGCGCGCCTTCTCCGCTCGCGAGCTGGTCAGCAGCATCTGCGCCGCCCAGCCTTCCTCCCGGGCCAGGCTGCGCCCCGAGCGGTCAGCGTGCATCGAACATCTCCTTCCAGAAGTGGCAGGCGCTGCGCCGGCGTTCGGAGACCTCGTACAGCGGCGGCTCGTCCGTACGGCACACGGCGCGTGCCATGGGGCAGCGCGGGTTGTAGGCGCAGCCTGGCGGGATCTCCAGCAGGCTCGGCGGCATTCCCCGGATGACGCTGAGCTGCTGCCCCTTCTGGTCCAGCCGCGGGATCGAGTCGAGCAGGCCCCTGGTGTACGGGTGCGCGGGCGTCCGGTACAGCTCGCCGACCGCGGCCCGCTCCACGATGCGGCCCGCGTACATCACCGCGATCTTGTCGGCCACGTCCGCGACCACGCCCAGATCGTGGGTGATGAGGATGAGCCCCATGGTGAACTCGCGCTGGAGTTCCGCCAGCAGCTCCATCACCTGTGCCTGTACGGTCACATCCAGCGCCGTCGTCGGCTCGTCCGCGATGATCAGATCCGGCTCCAGCGCCAGTGCCATCGCGATCATGATCCGCTGCCGCATCCCGCCGCTGAACTGGTGCGGAAAGTCCCCCACCCGCTGCCGGGCGGCCGGGATCCGCACCCGTTCCATCAGCTCCACGGCCCTGGCCTTCGCCTCCTTGCGGCTCAGGCCCTGGTGGACACGGAACATCTCAGCCAGCTGGTAGCCCACCGTCAGTACCGGATTGAGTGACGAGAGGGCGTCCTGGAAGATCATCGCCATTCCGGAGCCGCGGATCTTCCGCCGCTCCTCCTCGGGGAGCATCAGCAGATCCTGGCCCTGGAAGAGGATCTCCCCGCTCGTGATGCGGCCCGGCGGCATGTCGAGGATGCCCATGATCGCCTGCGCGGTCACCGACTTGCCCGACCCCGACTCGCCCAGCACCGCCAGCGTCTCCCCCGCCTCGACGCTGAGGCTCACGCCATTGACGGCCTGGGCCACCCCGTCCCGGGTACGGAACTCGACATGCAGGTCACGGACGTCCAGCAGGCTCACCGCGCTCACCTCAGCTTCGGGTCGAGGGCGTCGCGCACCGCGTCGCCGAGCATGATGAACGCCAGCACGGTGAGGCTGAGCGCGGCGGCGGGGTAGAGCAGGATGTGCGGCGCGTTGCGGAACTGCATCCCCTGGGAGGCCGCGGAGATGTCCGCGCCCCAGGAGACGGTGGGCGGCTGGAGGCCGACGCCGAGATAACTGAGCGTGGCCTCCAGCGAGATGTAGGTGCCCAGCGCGATGGTCGCGGTCACGATCACCGGCGCGACGGCGTTCGGCAGGATGTGCCGCACCATCATCCGTACGTTGCTCGCACCCAGTGCCCGCGCCGCCTGCACATAGTCGTTCTGCTTGGCGGTGATGACGGATCCGCGTGCGATACGGGCCACCTGCGGCCAGCCGAGCAGCACGATGAAGGTGACCACCGTCCACACGGAGCGGCTGCCGGTCATGGAGAGGAAGACCAGTCCGCCCAGGACGATCGGGATGCCGAAGAAGATGTCGGTGACGCGGGAGAGCAGCGCGTCCCACACTCCGCCGAAGAACCCCGCGAGTCCGCCCAGCAGACTGCCGAGCACCGCTACCCCCGCCGTGGCACAGACGCCCACCGTCACCGAGGTACGGGCCCCGTAGACGACCCGCGTATAGACATCGCAGCCCTGTGTGTCGTACCCGAACCAGTGCCCCGCCGCGGACGGGTCGAGGGAGCGGCCGAGCCGGCAGGAGAGCGGGTCCTGCGTGGCGATGAGGCCCGGCCAGACCGAGATGAGCAGCAGAAAAGAGATGAGCAGCCCCGCGATCACGAACACCGGGTTGCGGCGCAGGTCGTACCATGCGTCGGACCACAGACTCCGCCCCTTCGCGGGCTGCGCTCCCCCGGGCGAGGGCGGCGCCCCCCGGCCCTCCTTCCCCTCCTCCTCGACCAACTCCGTGGCTTCCCCGGGCCCTTCAATAGCAGGCGTCCCCGTCACAGCACCGCCCCACTTCCCGCAGCCACCCGAACACGGTGGTGCGAGCCGCTTCGGCGGAGGGAGCGGGGCAGTGCCCCGGAGCGGGGTCGCGCACCTGCGCGAGGGGGCAAGCCACCGTCGGCGGCGTAAGGGCGGGTGGGTGGGTTACGCATAGCGGATCCTCGGGTCAAGCACCGCGTACAACAGATCGACGAGCAGGTTCGCGAGGAGGAAGACGATGACGAGGATGGTCACGAAGCCGACGACGGTCGGCGAGTTCTGCCGGACGATGCCCTGCCACAGCTGAAAGCCGACCCCCTGGATATTGAAGATCCGCTCGGTCACCAGCGCCCCTGCCATCAGGTTGCCGACGTCCGTACCCAGAAAGGTGACGACAGGGATCAGCGAATTGCGCAGCAGATGCCGCACCGTCACCCGCCTCCGCGACAGCCCCTTGGCGATGGCCGTCCGCACATAGTCGGAGCGGGCGTTCTCCGCGATCGATGTCCGGGTCAGCCGGGTGACGTAGGCCAGCGACACCAGAGCGAGCACAAGGCCCGGCAGCAGCAACTCGTTCACCGGGGCCGCGGGCGAGACAGCGGGGGCGATCCAGCCCCATTTCACGCCGAGCAGATACTGCGCGATGCTGCCGGTCACAAAGGTCGGTACGGAGATGACGACGAGGGTCATCATCAGCACCCCGGAGTCGATCGGCCGCCCGCGCCGCAGCCCGGTGACCACACCCAGCACAATGCCGACGAGGATCTCGATGACGATGGCGACGATCGCGAGCCGGATCGTGATGGGAAAGGCCGTGCCCATCAGCTCCGTCACCGGCTGGCCGTTGAACGCGTTGCCGAAGTCACCCGTGAAGATCTTGCCCATGTAGAGCCCGTACTGCTCCCAGATGGGCTTGTCGAGATTGAATTCCTCGCGCAGTTGCCGGGCGGTGGCCGGGTCGGGGGCCCGCTCCCCGAACAGCGCGTTGACCGGGTCGCCGACGGCATACACCATCACGAAGATGAGAAACGTGGTCCCGACGAAGACCGGGATCATCTGGAGCATGCGTCTGATGACGTAGCGCCCCACGGCGGCTCACTTGACCCTGATGTCGGTGAAGACCGGCACGGAGAAGGGGTTGAGATTGACGTTGCTGACGCGGCTGGAATAGCCGGCGTTCCCGTTCTGATACCACAGCGGAATCGAGGGGAAGGTGTCCAGGATGCGCTTCTCCGCCTGCTGGAAGAGGCCGACGGCGGACTTCTCGTCGGTGGCCTCGTTCGCCTTGTCGATGAGCTGGTCGACCTTGGTGTCGGAGAAGCCGGAGTCGTTGGAGGAGGCGTCGGTGTAGTAGATGGGCTGGATGAAGTTCTGGATGAGCGGATAGTCCATCTGCCAGCCGGTCCGGAACATCCCCTTCATCTTCCGGTCGGTGATGTCGGAGCGGAATTCGCCGAACGTCGGCACCGGGTTGATGGTGCAGGCGTTGTTCTTGCCGAGGGTGCGGTTGATGCTGTTGCAGACGGCCTCCATCCACTGCCGGTGGGAGCCGGTGTCCACATTGGAGGTCAGGGTGATCTTCCCACCCGGAAGTCCGCCGCCCTGTTTGATGAGCTTCTTGGCGCCCTTGGGGTCGTACTTGCACACATCGCCGCACAGCCCGGGCTTGTAGCCGCCCTTGGTCTTCAGTACGGGCGAGGTCAGATCGGTCGCGGGCTCGCGGGTGCCGTGATAGATCTCCTCGGTCACCTCCTTCCGGTCGATCGCCTTGGAGAGTCCGCGGCGCACCATGGCGGCCTTCTTGCTCTGCCATTTCTTGTCGTACATGGGGAAGGACAGGCTCTGGGTGATGCCAGCGGGCTGGTTGATGTAGCGCCCGTCCAGATCGCGTTTGGCGTTCTTGAGCTGGCCGGCGGGGAGTTCGTCGACGATGTCCAGGTTTCCGGCCTGGAGATCGGTGTAGCCGGTGTTCTGGTCGGTGTAGACCTTCAGCTCGACGCCCTTGTTCCGGGGCTTGTCCTTCCCGGCGTAGTGCGTGTTCCGGGAAAGCTGCATCGACTGGCCCTTGGTGTAGGAGTCCACCTTGTACGGGCCGTTTCCGACCGGCTTCTTCAGCCAGCCGCTGTGGTCGGTGAAGAACGACTTCGGCAGGGGTGCGTAGGCGCTGTAGCCGAGGGTCTGCGGCCAGAGGGAGAACTTCTGGTTGAGCTTCGCCGTGAAGGTGTGGTTGTCCTGCACCTTCAGTCCGGACAGCTTCTTCGCCTTGGGCTTCCCCTTCTCGGGGTGGACGTCCTCATAGCCCTCGATGTACTGGAAGAAGTACGAGTTGATCTGCTTGTTGGTGACCAGCGCCCCGTAATTCCAGGCGTCCACGAAGGACTTGGCCGTCACGGGGGTGCCGTCGGAGAACTTCCAGCCCTTCTTCAGCTTGATGGTGAAGTTCTGCTGGTCGTCGCTCTCGATGGACTCGGCGACGGCTTTCTCGGCCTCACCCGTGACCGGGTTGTACTTCATCAGCCCCCGGGAAATCATGTCGAGGACCTTGCCGCCCTGCACCTCATTGGTGTTCGCGGGCTCGACCGGGTGCTGCGGATCGGTCCAGAACGCGCGTACGACCCCGCTCTGCGCGCCGCCCGTGGCACTCCCGGCGCTGGAGCCGCCGCCACATGCCGTTGCCGTCAGAGCGACCGCCCCGGCGGCGGCGAGCGCCCGCCTCGTCATGCTGCTGCGGGTGGCTCCACGCATGGGTGCCTCCTGGGTGCGCTGGGGGTACGAGTACGCCTCTCACCCACATAACACCTTTTGACACCATATGCCTGGCTGCCTTGCCCGCCGGGGAACAGGCCTGAACCCGTTTGGGCGAGACGCGAAGGGCCCCCACCCGCCGGGGTGAGGGCCCTTCGTTGCAAGGGTTCGGCTACCGCTTGGCGCGAGCCGCCGCGCGGGCCCGCTCTTTCATGTCCAGGTTCACCTTGCGGATGCGCACCGTCTCCGGCGTCACCTCGATGCACTCGTCCTCGCGGCAGAACTCCAGCGCCTGCTCCAGCGAGAGCTTCCGCGGTGGCACCAGGTTCTCCGTCGTATCGGCGGAGGCCGCCCGCATGTTGGTGAGCTTCTTCTCCTTGGTGATGTTGACGTCCATGTCGTCGGAGCGGGAGTTCTCCCCGACGATCATGCCCTCGTACACCTCAGTGCCCGGCTCGATGAAGATGGTGCCGCGCTCCTGGAGGTTCATCATGGCGAACGGCGTCGCCACCCCGGAGCGGTCCGCGACCAGCGAGCCGCTGCGCCGGGTGCGCAGCTCGCCGAACCACGGCTCGTGGCCCTCGAAGATGGAGTGCGCGATGCCCGTACCGCGGGTCTCGGTCAGGAACTCCGTACGGAAGCCGATCAGCCCGCGGGAGGGGACGAGCCACTCCATGCGCACCCAGCCGGAGCCATGGTTGGTCATGGTCTCCATCCGGCCCTTGCGGGTCGCCATGAGCTGGGTGATGGCGCCCAGGTGCTCCTCGGGGGCGTCGATGGTCATCCGCTCGACCGGCTCGTGCAGCTTGCCGTCTATCTCGCGGGTGACGACCTCGGGCTTGCCCACGGTCAGCTCGAAGCCCTCCCGGCGCATCGTCTCCACCAGGATGGCCAGCGCCAGCTCACCGCGGCCCTGCACCTCCCAGGCGTCGGGGCGCTCGGTGGGCAGCACCCGCAGCGAGACGTTGCCGATCAGCTCGCGGTCCAGCCGGTCCTTGACCAGCCGCGCGGTGACCTTGTGCCCCTTGCCGCCCTTGCCGACCAGCGGAGAGGTGTTCGTACCGATGGTCATGGAGATGGCCGGCTCGTCCACGGTGATCAGCGGCAGCGCGACCGGGTTCTCGGCGTCCGCCAGCGTCTCGCCGATCATGATGTCCGGGATGCCGGCGACCGCGCAGATGTCGCCGGGACCGGCCTCGGCGGCGGGCTTGCGGGTCAGCGCCTCGGTCATCAGCAGCTCGGTGATCCGTACGTTGTGCACGGAGCCGTCCCGCTTCATCCAGGCCACGGACTGGCCCTTCTTCAGCGAGCCCTCCTTGACGCGCAGCAGCGCGATCCGGCCCAGGAAGTTGTCGGCGTCCAGGTTGGTGACGTGCGCCTGGAGCGGCGCGCCCTCCTCGTAGGTGGGCGCGGGCACCGTCTCCAGCAGCGTGCTGAAGAACGGCTCCAGGCTGTCGCTGTCCGCGGGCACCGCGCCGTCGGCGGGCTGGGTCAGCGAGGCGACACCGTCACGGGCGCAGGCGTAGACGATGGGGAACTCGATCTGCTCCTCGTCCGCGTCCAGGTCGAGGAAGAGGTCGTAGGTCTCGTCCACGACCTCGGAGATCCGGGCGTCGGGCCGGTCCGTCTTGTTGACGCAGAGGATGACCGGGAGCCGCGCCTGGAGCGCCTTGCGGAGCACGAAACGGGTCTGCGGCAGCGGGCCCTCGGAGGCGTCGACCAGCAGCACGACCGCGTCCACCATCGACAGGCCGCGCTCGACCTCGCCGCCGAAGTCGGCGTGACCGGGGGTGTCGATGATGTTGATGGTGACCGGGTCACCGCCGTCCTTGGGGTGGTACTTGACCGCGGTGTTCTTGGCGAGAATGGTGATGCCCTTCTCGCGCTCCAGGTCGTTGGAGTCCATCACCCGGTCGTCGACGGATTCGAGCTGGTGGGCCGCGAAGGCTCCGGCCTGCTTGAGCATGGCGTCGACCAGGGTCGTCTTGCCGTGGTCGACATGGGCGACGATAGCGACGTTACGGATGTCGTGGCGCGTGGGCACTGGGGGGTGTCTCCCGGGTTGACGGATGGGCCGCGTGACCGCCTGTGCGGCCGGTTCGCGCTCCCTGACGCCGGGCAGGACTCGCCGCGGCCTCGTCAACCATGGTACGGGCCGTCGCGCGAAGCGCCGGACGGGGCCGCTGTGCGGTCCGTCCGGCGCTCGGTGGGCAGCTCAGGGGCGGGTTCAGCTCCTGCGGTAGCCCATGTCCTCGTATACGGGGGTGGAGAAGCCGAAGGCGCCCACATTGACCAGGTTCCGCTTGGCCGCCACCAGCTGGGGCCGCTGGTAGAGCGGCAGCGAACCGGACACCGCCCAGATCCGCTGGTCGGCCTTCTGCATCAGCTCCCGGTGCCGTCCGTCGTCCAGCTCGCCCGCCGCCTGCTCGAAGAGCTGGTCGATCCGGTCCGTACCGACCCGGGCGTAGTTCTGCTCGACCAGCAGCGAGCCGTCCGACGCGGGCCGCGGCTTGGCGAAGATCGGCCGCGCCTCGGTGGCGGGGAACGCCGTCGCGGGCCACGAGTACAGCGCCAGGTCGTAGTCGCCCGCCGCGATGTGGTCCTTGAAGTAGCTCTCGCCGGGCACTTCCTTGATCTGCGTACGGATGCCGACCTCGTTCAGCATCCGTGCGATGCGCTTGCCGGTGCCCCGCAGCTGTGCGGACGCCTTGCCGCCCGGCAGGACGAACCGCAGGGCGAGGGGTTTGCCGTTCTTGCTGCGCACCGCGCTGGCCGGGTCGCCCGCCAGCAGCCGTAGTTCCCGGGCCGTCGCCTGCACCTTCCCGGCCGTCTCCAGCGCCGCCCTGGCGCGGCTCAGCTTGCGCTCGGAGCCGGCCTGTCTGGCGGAGGCGAGGCTGGAGTGCGCGGCCTGCTCCAGGATGGCGCCCCGCTGGGCCGTGGCCGAGACGGAGAGGCCCAGCGGCTTGTCGACGACCCGGGCGATCTGGGCGGCGGTCAGCCGGACGACGGACGCCTCGGCCTCCGAGCGGTGCGGCGCGCGGCCCCCCGCTTCGGGGGAGCCGGCCGCGCCGGGCGGCTCGGCGGGCCCGCCGTCGGCCCGCTTCTCCTTCTTGTCGTGGTGCCCCGCGCGGGCCTTCGCGGCCTTCTCGGCGCCCGCCCCGCCGAGACCGCCGGTCTTCCAGCCCGCGTCGGCCAGCAGGGACTGCGCGGAGTCGACATCGGCGCTGCCGAAGTCACCGCTGTTGTCCTGGTAGCCGTCCTGGTTGGCCATCCGCAGATGGCTGCCGAGCGGCTTGTCCGGCAGCCCGGTCCCGGCCAGTGCCTTCTCGGCCAGTTCCGCGCGGTCGATGGCGCGGGCCACCGCGCGGCGTACCCGCTCGTCGGCGAGCGGTCCCGCGGCGCCGTTGAGGGTGAGCTGGGTGTAGGCGGGGTCCAGCGCCCGGCGCACCTCGTATCTGCCCAGATGGCGTGCCGCGGCGGCGCCGAGCTGCTTGCGGGCCTCCCGTTTGCGCGCCTCGCGCTCGGCCTCGCGCTTCTTGGCGTCCTTCGCGTTCCGGGCGGTGTCGGGGCGCCCGGGACCGCCCAGCCCGTTCGCGGCGGCGATCCGCTTGGCCCCCGCCGCGCTGACGTCGGCGACGTCCACCTTCCCTTTCGCCAGCGCCTTGGGCTGCTCGTCGCGGGGTACGGCCGTCAGCACCAGACGGTCCAGCTTGGCGCGCTCGCCCCACCACCGCGGGTTGCGTTCCAGGACCGTACGGTCGCGGTTCTTGCCCGTCTTGACGACGCGGAACGGGCCGGCGACGGCGGGCAGCGCGCTGCGGACGCCGTCGTTGAAGGCCTTGGGGCTGCTCATCGCCTGCTTCGGGTAGAGCGGGGTGAACAGCGAGCGCCAGTCCGCGTAGGGCTTGCCGAAGACGACCTTGACCTCGTCGGCGCCCTCGCCCTTGGTGACCTTCTTGATCCGGTCGTATCCGGCGTTCCGTGCCGTCCAGTAGGCGTTGTTCTTGCCGCGCAGCGCCTTCCACTGGGCGCGGAAGTCCGCAGCGCCCAGCCGGCGCCCGTCGCTCCAGCGGGCCTTCGAGTTGAGCTTGTAGACGACGGTCTGCCGCGGTTCGGTCTCCGTGACCTCGGCGCTGCGCAGGAAGTCCTCGTCGACCTGCGGCCGCCCGCGCTGGTCGAGGGTGAACAGCGTGGGCAGGGCTGCCCCGGCCACTTGCTTGGTGGCCTCGGTCGAGTCCGGCTGGAAGACGTTGAAGGTGGTGGGGGCGTCGTCCACCGCCCAGCGCAGGGTGCCGCCGGAGGCGACCTGCTGCCGCTCGGTGGCCCGTACGTCGCCGCTGCTGCCCGCCGAGCCGCTGCCGTTGTTGACCTCGGCGTCCTGCGAGTCGGAGCCGCCGCAGGCGGCCAGCGGCAGTGGCAGCAGCGCACCGGCGACGAGCGCCGCCGCCCAGCGCCGGTTCCGGCGGGGCCGGACGGTCGCGGCACGGCTGAGGGGCTCCCCTGGCTGTGGCGGCCTCGGGGGCCTTCGTGATTCGGCTGGGACGGCTCGCATGCTGAAACCTCCGGGGCTGGCCGCGCGTCCGCGTACGTCCACTTTCGGCGGTTTTGGCGGCTCATCACATCTTTTCGCCCCACTGAAAGCGAGCCCACGCCTGAGGCCGGGAAGACACGTCGTACGGAGCACACATGCCACTCATGCGGAGCAGCCCGGCGACGGGCTGCGGGGGCGCACGTCTCGGCTATCGCACCCCCGCGCCACTCGAAAGAGGCAACGGACAGGGAAACCCCGCACACGGCTTCGGACCGGGCCACAGGATGCTCCCGGGGTGTCCGGCCCCGGCGTAATCTGGGAGAGCCACGAGGAGGACCAGCGATGACCGCCGAACCTGTGACGGAGCCGGTGAAGGCCATGGACCCCATCGACCTGCTGATCGCGGTCGAGGACGCCTCGGATGAGGCGATCCGGCCCGAATACATCGAGGGAATGGTCGTCGTGCCACCGCACCCGGACTACCAGCACAACGACGTGGCGCTCAGCCTCGTCATTCAGCTCCGTGAAGCCGGTTTCCGCCATACCGGGGTGTGCACCGGCTTCCGGGCCGCTCAGGGATCCACTACCTGGAGCCTGGTGGTCCCGGACTTCTTCGTACTCCACCGCCGGCCCAGCGATTTGGACGAGGCTTACCGCAAGGCTCACCGCGGCTGGTACTCAGCCGATCTGCTGGCCCTCGTGGGCGAGGTCACCTCCAGCAATCATGAGGTGGACTCAGGACCGAAGTACCGGACCTATGCCGCTGCCGGAGTCCCCGTCTACGTGCTGATCCACCGCAAGGAAGGCAAGGCGTACGCCTTCTCCGACCCGGTCTCACACGAAGGTGACGACCGCGAGGCGTCGTACAAGACAAAGTGCGAGGTCGAACTCGGGCTTCCGCTTCCCCTCCCTGCCCCCTACCCTGCCCTCGACACCTCCGCGTTGATCCGGGACTGAGCGGCCCGCAGGGTCACGTACGGGCGGAAAGGCGTGTCGCACCCTTCACAAGCGGGAGTGTGACGCGCAACACTCGCCACGCGCATCGACCACGCCAGCCGCACCACCGCGGAGGTGGGCAAGTCATGTCTCTGCACGATGAATTGGCAGCCGCTCAGCGCTGCCTCGACGATCTCGCACGCTGCGTCAGCCGCCTCGAGGGACACATCGGCACCGGCCTGGAGATCCGGCGGGTACGCAGCGACGCCGAACATCTGAAGGAGTCGCTTTCCCTGCTGAGTGCTACCGCCCCGCGGCCGAGGACCGAGCCGCACGCCGAGATGGTGACCATCCCCGACCAGCCCTACGACCCGGGCCTGTGGACGGATGTCGACGACGAGGGGCTCGGAGCGCGCGACCGGCACGCACCGTGACTCGTTGGACAACGAGTCGTTGAAGGCAGGCCCTTGCTGCCCGGGCCTGCCCTGATCCCAGCCGTCTCATCCGGAGAAACCGTTGGCCACTGGCACCGAACCCCAACAGAGCACGGGGCCCCGACCTCCCGCGGGCCCCCAGCCAACCGGCGTGCACACCAGCACGCGCGCCGCCATCGCCGAACCCCACCTGCGCAAGGACCGCTGGTGGCTCGCGCCCGCCGCCACCGCGCTCGGGCTGCTGGCGTTCGTCGTCTACTCGACGTGGCGCGCGTTCGCGAACGCCGACTACTACCACGCGCCGTACGTCTCGCCGTTCTACTCGCCCTGTCTGGCGGACAACTGCGCGTCGATGAAGGACGGGCCCAACTGGGGCCTGTTCGGTGAGTGGTGGGGGCTCTCGCCCGCACTGCTCATCCTGATCTTCCCACTGGGCTTCCGGCTCACCTGCTACTACTACCGCAAGGCGTACTACCGCGGCTTCTGGGCCTCTCCCCCGGCCTGCGCGGTGGCCGAGCCGCACAAGAAGTACACCGGCGAGACCCGCTTCCCGCTGATCCTGCAGAACATCCACCGCTACTTCTTCTACGCGGCGATGCTCGTCGCGGTGATCCTCACCTGGGACACCGTGCTGGGCTTCCGCGACGCGAAGTACGAGTGGGGCCATATGGGTCTGGGCACGCTGGTCTTCCTCGCCAACATCGTGCTGATCTGGGCGTACACCCTCTCCTGCCACTCCTGCCGGCACATCGTCGGCGGCAGGCTGCGGCACTTCTCCAAGCACCCGGTGCGCTACCGGCTGTGGGGCTGGGTCGGAAAGCTCAACGAGCGGCACATGCTGCTCGCCTGGGCCTCGTTGCTCAGCGTGGCGCTGGCGGACTTCTACGTCTACCTGCTGGCCACCGGCGCCTTCACCGACCCGCAGCTCTTCTGAGAGGGACAACAGCGACATGGCACACGTCGAACGTCAGCAATGGGACGTCGTCATCGTCGGCGCGGGCGGCGCCGGACTGCGGGCCGCGATCGAGGCGCGGGAGCAGGGCCTGCGTACCGCGGTGATCTGCAAGTCCCTCTTCGGCAAGGCCCACACGGTGATGGCCGAGGGCGGTATCGCCGCCAGCATGGGCAACGTCAACGAGGGCGACAACTGGCAGGTGCACTTCCGCGACACCATGCGCGGCGGCAAGTTCCTCAACCAGTGGCGGATGGCCGAACTGCACGCACGCGAGGCACCCGAGCGGGTGTGGGAGCTGGAGACCTGGGGGGCGCTGTTCGACCGGACCCCGGACGGCCGGATCTCGCAGCGCAACTTCGGCGGCCACGAGTATCCGCGCCTCGCCCACGTCGGCGACCGTACGGGCCTGGAGCTGATCCGTACGCTCCAGCAGAAGGTCGTCTCGCTCCAGCAGGAGGACTTCAAGGAGAGCGGCGACTACGAGGCGCGCATCAAGGTCTTCCAGGAGTGCACCGTCACCCAGGTCTTGAAGGAACCCAGCCCGAACGCGGGGGAGCCGGACCGGGTCTCGGGGGTCTTCTGCTACGAGCGCGAGAGCGGCCGGTTCTTCGTCATCGAGGCACCCGCGGTGGTGCTGGCGACCGGCGGCATCGGCAAGTCGTTCAAGGTGACCTCCAACTCCTGGGAGTACACCGGGGACGGGCACGCGCTGGCGCTGCTGGCCGGGGCCTCGCTGATCAACATGGAGTTCGTGCAGTTCCACCCCACCGGCATGGTCTGGCCGCCGTCGGTGAAGGGCATCCTGGTCACCGAGTCGGTGCGCGGCGACGGCGGGGTGCTGCGCAACTCCGAGGGCAAGCGGTTCATGTTCGACTACGTCCCGGACGTCTTCAAGGAGAAGTACGCCGAGACCGAACAGGAAGCCGACGGCTGGTACGAGGACCCCGACAACCACCGCCGCCCGCCCGAGCTGCTGCCCCGCGACGAGGTGGCGCGCGCCATCAACGCCGAGGTCAAAGCGGGGCGCGGCTCCCCGCACGGCGGTGTCTTCCTGGACGTTTCCACCCGGATGCCCGCCGAGACGATCAAACGCCGACTGCCCTCCATGCACCACCAGTTCCGCGAGCTGGCAGACGTCGACATCACGGCCGAACCCATGGAGGTCGGCCCGACCTGCCACTACGTGATGGGCGGAGTGGACGTCGACTCGGACACCGCGGCGGCCCACGGCGTGCCCGGGCTGTTCGCGGCGGGCGAGGTCGCGGGCGGAATGCACGGCTCCAACCGGCTGGGCGGCAACTCCCTCTCCGACCTGCTGGTCTTCGGCCGACGGGCGGGGCTGTACGCAGCGGAGTACGCACGCGGCTGCGCCCAGGAGCGCCCCCGGGTGGCGGACGAGCAGATCGACGCGGCGGCGGCCGAGGCGCTGCGGCCCTTCGGTGTCGGCACCGCGGCGGACGACGAGGCGGTCGAGGGCGCGGAGGAGCTGGTCGAGAATCCGTATGCGGTGCACCAGGACCTCCAGCGGTCCATGAACGACCTGGTGGGCATCATCCGCCGCGAGGAGGAGATGTCGGAGGCCCTGGAGCGCCTCGCCGAGCTGCGTGAGCGGGCCCGCCGCGCGAAGGTGGAGGGGCACCGGCAGTTCAACCCCGGCTGGCACCTCGCTCTCGATCTGCGCAACATGCTGCTGGTCAGCGAGTGTGTGGCCCGCGCCGCGCTGAACCGTACGGAGTCGCGCGGCGGGCACACCCGCGACGACTACCCCGAGATGGACCGCGAGTGGCGCCGCGCCAACCTCGTCTGCACACTCGCCGCGTCCTCCCCGGAGTCCCCCGTGCCCGCGGCCGAGGCAGGCGCGGCAGGAGCCGAAGCGGAGGCGGGCCGCGCCGGGCGGATCGCGCTGCGGCGCCGCGAGATGCCGCCGATCCGCAAGGACCTCCTTGAGCTGTTCGAGAAGGAGGAGTTGATCAAGTACCTGACCGACGAGGAGCTGACGAGCGAGTGACTACCCAAGCGCATCACGGTGCGGGCCCGGGAACCGAGGGCATCGATGGCGCGGTGAGCGGCGGCGCCCCGGACACGACGCGGCCGGAGACCAGCTACGACGCGCACTTCAAGGTGTGGCGCGGGGATGTGGACGGCGGCGGTCTGGAGGACTTCACCGTCGAGGTGAAGGAGGGCGAGGTCGTTCTCGACATCATCCACCGCCTCCAGGCGACCCAGGCCCCCGACCTCGCGGTCCGCTGGAACTGCAAGGCGGGCAAGTGCGGCTCGTGCAGCGCGGAGATCAACGGGCGGCCCCGGCTGTTGTGCATGACCCGTATGTCGGTCTTCGACCGCGCCGAGACCATCACGGTCACCCCGCTGCGTGCTTTCCCCGTCGTCCGCGACCTGGTGACCGACGTCGGCTTCAACTACGAGAAGGCGCGCCAGGTGCCCGCCTTCGTGCCGCCGCCGGACCTGGGTCCCGGCGAGTACCGGATGCAGCAGGAGGACGTCGGGCGCTCCCAGGAGTTCCGCAAGTGCATCGAGTGCTTCCTGTGCCAGGACACCTGCCATGTGGTCCGCGACCACGAGGAGAACAAGGCGGCTTTCGCCGGGCCCCGCTTCCTGATGCGGGTCGCCGAACTGGACATGCATCCGCTGGACCGCGCCGAGGACACCGGCCTGGACCGTAA
This sequence comes from Streptomyces sp. CA-250714, assembly GCF_050936705.1. Lineage (NCBI taxonomy): Bacteria > Bacillati > Actinomycetota > Actinomycetes > Kitasatosporales > Streptomycetaceae > Streptomyces > Streptomyces sp. CA-250714. The sequence continues at coordinate 2,909,976 of NZ_JBNJMI010000001.1, forward strand.
GACCACGGCGCAGGACGAGCACGGACTCGGCTACTGCAACATCACCAAGTGCTGTACCGAGGTCTGCCCGGAGCACATCAAGATCACGGACAACGCCCTGATCCCGCTCAAGGAACGGGCCGCTGACCGGAAGTACGACCCGCTGGTGTGGCTCGGCAACAAGATCCGGCGCCGGACGTGAGGCGGCCGGGCGGCCGGTGACTCTTCGACTTTCGGCAGTGTCACCGGCCGCCCCCGGCGCTCTACCGTCGGCCCTGTGACCGACGCACGAAGTCAGACCGCCACCCACGCCCTCACCGCCGCCGCCGGGCTGGCGGCACTCCTCGGAGTGCTCGCCGGACCGTGGTGGATCGCACCGGCCGCCGGCTGTGCCTTCCTCGCCGGGCGGCGTCCGGGCAGCGCCCTCGTACCGGGGCTGTTCCTCGCCGGGGCACTCGCCGCGAGCATGACGGCGGCCCTCGCCCATCCCGCCTGGCTGACGCCGGGTACGCGGTTCGTCGCGGTGGCGCTCACCGCCGGGATGCTCTCGTGGTTCGCCGGCCGCTTTCTGCGGCAGTACCGGGAGCTTGCCCGTGCGGGCTGGGAGCGGGCCGAGCAGCTGATGCGGGAGCGCGAACTGGTCGCCGAGCAGGCCCGGCTGCGCGAGCGGTCCCGTATCGCACAGGACATGCACGACGCGCTCGGCCATGAGCTGAGCCTGCTCGCCCTCTCCGCCGGTGCCCTCAAACTGGCGTACGGCCTGGAGACGGAGCACCGCAAGGCCGCCGAGGACATCAGGAGCCGCGCCGAGACGGCCGTCGACCGGCTCGGCGAAGTCATCGGCGTACTGCGGGAGACGGCGGAGGACGCCCCCACCCGGCCGCAGGACACCAGCGTCCGGCGCCTGGTCGAGGAGGCGTCGGCCGCGGGGCTGTCGGTCACGGCGCGGATCGGCGCGGGGCTGTCCGTCACGGGGCGGAACGCCGCGGGGCTCTCCGTCACGGGGCGGAACCCCGCGGGGCTCTCCGTCACGGGGCGGATCGAGGGCGAGCCGGACGACGACGCCGACAGCCCGCCGCCGCACACGCTCCGGGCCGCGTACCGCGTCGTGCAGGAAGCGCTGACGAACGTCGCCAAACATGCGCCGGGTGCCCACGTCACGGTCGATGTGGCCCACGAAGCGGACGCGATACGGGTCGCGGTGGTCAACGGTCCCGCTGCCGGAGCGGAGAGCGCGGACGACGCCAGGCCGCGTGCAGGAGGGCGCGGGCTGATCGGGCTCGACGAGCGGGTCCGGCTCGCGGGCGGTAAGTTCTGCTGCGGGCCGACGCCCAAGGGCGGTTTCGCCGTACGGGCCACGCTGCCGCACACCCGTATGCCCCAGCCGGCCGCCTCGGCCGCCCCTGCCACGCCATACGCCCTGCCGTACGCCGGCGCGCCCGTGCTGGAGCAGCGGCACGCCCGGCGCAGGCTGGGCCGTAGGGCGCTCACCGCCGTCACCGCCTGTCTTACGCTGAGCGCCCTGCTGGGTGGCGCGCTGACCTGGTGGGACATGCTGGTGACCGAGCGGGCGGTGCTGTCGGCCGAGGACTTCGGCCGGCTGCGGGCCGGGCAGCAGCGGGCGCGGATCGCCCCGTACCTGCCCGACGAGCAGACCCGGCACCGGCCCGAACACGCCCCGCCCCCGCCGCAGAGAGCCGGAACGACGTGCGAGTACTACGCGATGACCGCCAACCCGTTCGACGACCGCTCCGGAGACGCCTACCGGCTCTGTTTCCGCGCGGACACGCTGATTTCGGCCGAGGCGCTGCGGGCGTGAGGGGCCGCGAGGGGGTTGCGGGTGTGAGGCTCTGCGAGGGAGTTCCGGGCGTGAGGGGTTGCGAGCGATGACCGTACCGACGATCCGGGTACTGATCGCCGACGACGAACCCATGGTGCGTGCGGGCGTACGGGCCATCCTGGGCACCGACCCCGCCATCGAGGTCGTCGCCGAGGCGGGTGACGGACACGAGGCCGTCGAACTGGCGCGACTGCACCGCCCAGACGTGGCCGTGCTCGACATCCGGATGCCCAAGGCCGACGGCATCGAGGCACTGGCCGCGCTCGGCCGGGCCGTACCCGGCACCCGTGCCGTGGTCCTGACGACGTTCGGCGAGGACGACTACATCCTCCGCGCACTGGGCGGCGGCGCCGCCGGCTTCCTGGTCAAGGCCGGAGAGCCGGAGGAACTGCTCGCGGGCGTACGGGCGGTGGCCGACGGCGCCGCCTACCTCTCCCCGAAGGTGGCGGCCCGCGTCGTCGCCCATCTCGCGGCGACCGACGCCGGATCGGCCGCCGGACGCCGCGCCAGTGCCCGTACCCGGGTGGACACGCTGACGGCCCGCGAGCGGGAGGTCCTCTCGTATCTGGGTGCCGGACTGTCCAACGCCCAGATCGCGCGGCGCCTGCGGGTGGTGGAGGGCACGGTGAAGGCCCATGTCAGCGCCGTACTGGCGGGTTTGGGCGTGGACAACCGCGCGGCTGCGGCGGTGGTGGCCCACGAGGCGGGATTGGTGCCGCCGTCCATGGCTTAGTGCTTGGCCGGCATGAGGGCGGGCTGCGCCCCGTAAGGGGCGCGGGGAACTGCGCGACAAGCCACAAGCAACCCGCGGCCTGCGGACGTCAGGAAGGGGCACCCCGTTGCCAAGACGGGGCGGGGGGAGCCGCAACATGCCGCCGGGGCCACATGAGCACTGCCGCACCCGCGAACGCGGCCCCCAGCAACGCGCCGGCCAGCACATCGTGCGGATAGTGCACTCCCACCAGCACGCGCAGCAGCGCCGCGGCGCCGGCCAGTGGGAGCGTCAGGGCCGCGAGGCGGGGCAGTGTCAGGGCGAGGCCCACCGCCAGTGCGGCGGCCAGCGTGGCGTGGTTGCTGGGGAACGACCAGTCGCCCGGAGGCGGGCACTCCGCGACGGGCTCGATTCCGGTCAGCGCCCGGCACGGCCGCTCCTCGTCCGCCACCAGCTTCAGCGCCTCGCTCGCCGCGTACGCCACGACCGTGCCGACACCGGACAGCACCGCGCCCACCAGTCGCGGGTCCTTCGCGCGCCCGTCGCGCCAGCCGCACCACGCCACCCACAGCAGCAACAGGCCGAGGGCAACCAGAGTGCCCTCGGTGGCCAGTTCGAAGAGCCCACCCAGCCAGCCGGGCCCGTCCCCGGCGACTCCGCTCACCTCCCGGTAGACGGACGCCGAGGCCCCGTCCGTGATCCGTACCGGCGCTTCCCTGCCGAGCCCGCCCGGCGAGAGAGCCAGCACTCCGGCGCCGCCGACCAGCAGTACCGCCACCGCACCGAGCGGCCCGCGCACAGCCGACCGCCGTCGTATTCCTCGTTCCGTGGACATGGCACGGACGCTATGGACGGCATCCGGCCACCGGCCCGGCCCGAAAGTCGCTCCGCGGGTTGGTCGTTCGTCAGGGTTGACCGGTCGGCGTGCGTACGACTGCCCGCGGCAGTACGGCTGTCCGCAGGCGGTACCGCTACCCGCGGCGGGCGAAGCGCCGGGCAGCCGCGCAGAGCATCAGAACTGCGAGCACGGTGACGAAGCAGACCTCAAGGGCCACCGGCGGGGTCCAGCCCGCGATCTGCGGCGGGCCCGCGTAGCCGCCCATGTCGAGTTCGCCGGGCAGGGTGCGGCGTACCGCGTCGACAGCGTAGGTGAGCGGGTTGAGGTGGACGACTATGCCCAGCCAGCGGGGCAGCCCGCTGGGCGAGAACATCGCGCCGGACAGGAACATCAGCGGCATCAGAGCCAGCCCCATCAGGACCTGGAAGGTCTGGATGCGCTGGATGGTGACGGCCGCCAGCATGCCGCCCACAGTGAACAGCAGTGCGATGACGGCCACTTCCAGCAGCGCGACCAGCAGCAACGGATGGTAGGCGATGCCGACGGTGCCGGAGATGGCGAGCACCAGTCCGCCGTAGACGGCGCCACAGGTGGCCCCGCCCAGGGACAGGCCCAGCAGCAGACTGACCCGGCGTACCGGCGCGACCATCGCCTGCCGCAGCATGCCGCTCTGTCGGTCCATCACCACGGAAAGGCCGACGGCAAGCGCGGGGGCCTGGGTCGCCATCACCAGGACGCCGGGGAAGAGGAAGCTGCGGAACTGTTCGAAGGCGTCCCCTGTCGTGGTGCCCATCGACTCCAGCCCGGTGCCCATCACCAGCAGGAACATCACGGGTGTCACCAGCCCCATGACGATCTGCACCTTGGTGCGCAGCAGCCGCACCATCTCGCGGTGCCACAGCACACGGACCGCCCGCAGCTCGCGCGCGAGCCGCGCCCGCCCGGCCCCTGCCTCCCCCGCCGCCGGAAGCCCGGGTGGCGCGGCCCCGATGCCCTGCGGTACTGCCTGTACGGCGCTCATCGCCGCCTCCCCACGTCGTCGACGGTCAGCGGGCCGCTGCGTTCGGCACGGATGGTGCGCCCGGTGTGGTGCAGGAACACATCGTCGAGCGAGGGCGGGATCACGGTCGCCGACAGCACCGGAATGCCCGCCTCCGCACAGAACTTCGGGACGAACGCCGCACCGTCCGCGACACTCAGCCGCACCCCGTCCTGGCCGGACGACGCCTCGATCCCGAAGCGCTCCCGTACGACACGTACCGCGTCCGCGTCGTCACGGGTCCGCAGCAGCACGGTGTCGCCGGCCACCTCCGCCTTCAGCTCGGCCGGGCTGCCCTCCACCTCGATCTGGCCGTTGTCGATGATTGCCAGCCGGTCGCAGTGCTCGGCCTCCTCCAGGTGGTGCGTCGTCAGGAAGAGGGTGATGCCGCGCTCCTCCCGCAGCCGGTGCAGGTGCTCCCAGATGACAGTGCGGGTCTGCGGGTCGAGGCCGGTGGTCGGCTCGTCCAGGAAGAGCACCTGCGGTGCCGTCAGCAGCCCCCGCGCGATCTCCAGCCGGCGCCGCATGCCGCCGGAGAACTCCCGCACCGGCCGGTCCCGGCACTCGGTCAGGCCCACCAGATCGAGCATCGCCGCCACTGCGGGGCGACTCTCCCGCCAGGGAACGCCGAACAGCTCCGCGTGGAAACGCAGCGCCTCCTGCGCCGTCAGGTCCAGGTCGAGCGTCGTCTCCTGGAAGACGAGCCCGATGCGTTCGCGGACCGCGTGCGGCTCGGTCACCACATCGTGCCCGCCGACGAAGGCGCGTCCCACGGTGGGCCGCAACAGGGTGCACAGCATGCTGATGGTCGTCGTCTTGCCCGCGCCATTCGGCCCGAGGAACCCGAACGTCACCCCGCGGGGCACGGCCAGGTCGAGCCCGACGACCGCCGGGGTGTCGCCATAGGTCTTGCCCAGATCCTCGGTACAGACGGCCAGCTCGTCAGTCGTTCCCATGGTCTGCTCCCTCCCCCGTCCCGTCGCCTGTGCGGAGCGGCTTCCGCGCGGGGACCGGCGCGCCGTACCGCTGGGCGCGGACCGGATGGGCGCGCACTGGGCGGCCGCGCGCCGGGCGCGCGTTCCGCGGCTGGGCGCGTACGGCGATCACCGTGCGGAACGCGCCGATGGCCTGGCCCTCCCCAACCGGTTCGCCGTCCACCTCGATCCACGCGTGCGCCCCGAACGGCCTGGTACGGAACCCGGAGCACCAGTCCGGCCATTCGCCGTGCAGACGGCACAACAGTGCCGCGGCGACGGACCGTTGCAGACAGCCGAGCCCGGCGCAGCGCACGCTCACCGAAACGGCCGCCTGCCGCGCGTACAGTGCGCGCTCCCGCCCGGCGGGCCGGGCACCACGGCTGAGCACCGTCAGAACCCGGCGCAGCCGGCCCGGCTTCAGCTTCACCAGCAGCCGGGCCGCCCCGACCGCCAGCCGTGCCTCCAGCTGCCGGTGCGGCGCCAGCCGCACCGCACGCTCGCCCACTCCTGGCAGACTCATCGCGCCACCAGCAGTCCTGCGGCCTTGAGCGCGTCGACCAGACCGCGCACATCCGCGATGGCCCGCTCCAGGAACTGCGGGCCGGCGGCGGTCAGCTGCTCGGCCGCCTCCCGCGCGGTTCTGCCCTCCAGCAGCAGCCGCAGCGCGGTGGCACCCGAGCCGTTCAGCCGCCAGAAGCGGCCGTCCTTCTCGTTGAGCAGCACCACTCCGGATTCGGTCTCGGTCAGGATGACCTCGCGGGGCAGAGCGAGCGTCATGATGCCTCCTTCAGCGGGGACGTCGGCGATGTCTTCTGCGCGGCCCGTGCGGGGGCCTCCGGCGGGGGCGGCGGGGCGGTGTGCGGCAACGCAGGGCGGGTGTGCGGGGAGCGCAGCCAGGCCTCGACGGCGACGGTGTTCTCCAAGTGCGCCGCGTAGCGGCCCTGGTCGGGCGGGCTGAGCAGTGCGGCACGCAGCGCGTCGGCGTCGGCGAGGCCGCGCGCGGCCAGCCGCAGCCCGGCGCACATCTCGACGGCCGCCCCCTTGCCGCGCGCCAGGCCCTCGTACAGCTCCGCGCTGAACTCGCCCTTGTCGGTACGGTCGAGAATCTCCTGCGGGACGATCCCGCGCATGGCCGCTGCCAGCAGCGGCTTGAAACGGCCGGAGGGCATCCGCTCGGACAGCCGTACGGACAGTGCTGCCTCGATCACCCGGTCGTCGAGGAACGGCGCCTCCCAGGCGATGCCGTACCGCGCCATGGCCCGCGCGGTCTGCCGGATGGTGGTGCCCTCGAAGGCGAGGTACTCCAGCACCTGGTGCCCGAACCGGTCGCCGTCCAGCGGCGGCGTGCCCGCCCGGGCCTCCGCCAGCAGCGCCCCGCGTACCAGATCGACGGCCTCCGGTGTGCTCCAGGCGGGCATCCGCAGCTCACCCGTCCAGCCGAAGCCGACCTCCCAGCGCTGCGGCGGCGGACCGGTCAGCCGTCCGGCGAGGGTGCGCAGGCCCGTGGAGAAGTCCGAGCGGTCGGCCAGCCCGCGCACGGTCGCCGGAAGCGACCAGCGGTTGAGGAGTTGGCGACGGCGGATCTGCGGGAGGGCAGCGCGGGGCTCGGTGCGGAGCATGGCCCACAGCCCGTTGGGCAGCGGGCCGAACAGCTCGTCACCGCCGAGCCCCATCAGATGCAGCCGGGAGCCCGCCTCGGCCGCCGTGTGCGACAGCGCCCGCAGATGGGGGCCGCCCCAGCGCCAGTTGAGAGGGCCCTCGCCACCGTCGGGTTCGTCCGTTCCGTCCACGTCGCCGACAGCGAGGCCGAACAGCCGCGCTGAGTGGTCCTGTGCCAGCTCGGTGTGGTGCACGGTCTCGCCGAAGTGCGCGGCGGCCCGCTGGGCCCAACGGTGGTCGGGATTACGCGGATCGAGCGGAACCGCGTGGTAGGTGCGGGTGTTCGCCCCCACGTCGTCCGCGACGAAGCACAGCGAGGTGGAGTCCAACCCACCGGACAGATCCGCGCTGAGCGTGCCCGCCGTCTCCGCCCGTACGCGCACGGCCTCCCGAAGCGCTTCCCGTAGCGCTGCCGCGGCCTGCGGCAGCGGAGTCTCCGGCGCGGGCCGCTGCCACCAGCGCCGCTCTCGCGCGGTCCCGTCGGGTGCGAGCTCCAACCAGTGCCCCGGGGTGACCGCCTCCACCCCGCGCCATACCGACCGGTCGGACAGCGGCCACGGCACGTACGGCGTCAGCAGCCGGGCAGCGAGCGCGGCCTCGTCACACGACGCCTCGGCGAGCGCTGCCAGCGTCGCGGGGCTCCCCGCGGCAACCGTGACGCCCGCGACCCGGACGGTGAACACCTGCCGCGCCGTCGAGAGCGCCCCCTGCACACGGACCCGCCCCTCGAAGCTGGCCACCAAGTGGCAGCAGCCCACCGTCGAGCGGGCGACCCCGTCGAGATCGGTCAGCGATCCGGTCCCGTCCAGCGCACTCTGAATCCGGTCGGCCGCGAGCCGGACGTGGCCGAACACCGCCAGCCGCCGCTCCCCGGAGACGAACACCTGCACCGCGTCCCCTGCTCCCTCACCATCCCCTCCCCAGTCCCACCAACCGAGCAGCCAGGGCCGCCCGGAGGCATGCGGTATCACCGTCGCAGCACCGAGCGCCGGAGTACGCGCAACAAGGTCCTGTGCAGCCGGATGGTCGGGAAGAACAAGAAAGTCCATGTCCAGCACTTCTCCTGGTGCGTGGCAGCAGACGTACGGCAACGAGATCGGCCTGGCAGCCGACAAGGGCGTGACCACGGGGGCACCTCGCGGGGGGGGCGCCCCGCAAGGGGCGCGGGGAACTGCGCGACAAGCCACAACACAACTGGCAGCCTGCGGACGTCAGCCAAGAGCCCCCCTTCCCAGCGCAGGGGAAGACAGGCAAGTCCGCCAGGCCCCAGACCGGCGGCCGGTCACCCCTCATGGTTAGAAGGACGAAGTCCGAAACCGCCGTGGCCGGGAAGACCACTTCCCGGCCACTCACTTACATCGGCTCAGCCATGCATTCGCACGACCGTCAGATGCACCACAGCGCGCGGCCGCACCCGAGGAAGTCGGGGCAGTCGCCCGACGGCAGGCACTGCGTCAGTTCCTCGAAGTCGCCGAGCTCGGTCAGGGCCGGGGGCTCGTAGGTGTACTCCATGGGATCCTCCGTGAGAGTCATCGGTCGGTTGGGCGATGTCGGCCGATGCACCGCCGTAACCCGTGAACACCCTCGACGTTAAGTGCCCTCGTGTCCCTGCGACTTGGGACAGTGGTCCCGTATGTGTCCCGTTGTTCGGTCCCGGATGTGTCCCTTACTCCCGCCCCGTCGGGCTCCTCCCTCCACCCGTCGGCTCCTCCCCCCAACTGCGTGTTCGCCCCTCCCCGGCCCGAGCCGTCACACCTCCCTGCGCCGGAACGTGAGCCAGCCGATGAGCAGGGCCAGCGCCGTCCAGCAGACGACGACGAGGATGCCGCCCCACGGGCCGAGGGACGGGTCCGCATCGGCGCCGACCTTCAGGGCCTGGATGCCCGCCTTGTCGGGCAGATAGCGCGCCGCGTCCTTCAGCCCGGGCACGGCCTGGCTGAGGGGCGAGACGGCGAACAGGAAGACATACATGGCCCCCAGCGCGAACGCCGTCGAGCGCACCGCGGTCGCCACCCCGAACGCCAGCAGCGCTATCAGCGTCAGATACACCGCCCCCAGCGCCATGCCCCGCAGCACGCCTGGCTCGTCCAGCGAGACGCCGTACTCGCCGAGCCCCACCTGGTCCAGGAGCCAGGACAGCACCACGGTGACCGCCGCCAGGGGGAGCGTCACGGCGACGCACACGGCGGCCTTCGCCAGGAACAGCCGACTGCGCCGGGGCACTGCCGCGAGGGAGACCCGGATCATGCCGCTGCCGAACTCACCGGTGATCAGCAGCACTCCGAAGGCGACGAGCCCCAGTTGCGTGTACCAGACGATGTTGAAACCGGAGTCCACCGGGTTGAAGTCCGGGCGGACCCTGCCGTTGTCGGCCTCGAGGGCGTTGGCGACCGAGAGGCCGGAGATCAGCGCGAGGCCGGTGCTGACCACGAAGGTGGCCGCCAGCACGGCGAGCGTGGAGCGCAGGGTGCGGGCCTTCGTCCACTCCGCGCGGATCGCCGACAGCATCGCGTTGCCGCGCACCGCCGGAGGACCGGAAACCCGGGACGAGCCCGCGGAACCGGACGAGCCCGACGAGCCGGAGGAGCCCGAGGATGCGGCGGCTGTGGTTTCAGAGGACACCATGACCGGCACCTCCCCGCAGACCGGCACCACTGCCGGCCATGAACTGCGTATCGCGTGCGGTCATCTCCAAGAACGCCTCCTCCAGCGAGGTCGACTCCCCTGCCAGCTCGTCGAATCCGATGTCGTGAGCGCGGGCCAGCTTCGCCACGTCTCGGCTCTCCAACCCGGTCACCCGAAGGGTGCCGTCCGGCTCGGGCTCGGCCTCGGCGCCTGCCTCACGCAGCAGCCCGCGCAGCCGTTCGGGTTCGTGGCTGCGGATACGGACCACGCTGCGGCAGTGCTCTGCGGTGAAGTCGGCCAGGCTGGTGTCGGCCAGCAGTCTGCCGCGCCCGATGATGACCAGATGGTCGGCGGTGACGGCCATCTCGTTCATCAGATGGCTGGAGAGCAGCACCGTGTGCCCGGCTGCGGCCCGCTCCTTGAGCAGGTTGCGGAGCCAGTGCACGCCCTCCGGATCGAGACCGTTGACCGGCTCGTCCAGCAGCAGCACATCCGGGTCGCCCAGCAGCGCGGCGGCTATGCCCAGCCGCTGGGACATGCCGAGCGAGAAGCCGCCCGAGCTGCGCCCCGCCACGTCGGAGAGGCCGACCATGTCGAGCACCTCCCGCACCCGCGACCGCGGGAGGCGATGGGTGTGGGCGAGCCACAGCAGGTGGTGGTAGGCGCTGCGAGTGCGCTGGGTCGACTTCGCCTCCAGCAGCCCCCCGACGCGCAGCAGCGGGTCGGCCAGCTCCCGGTAGGGCTTGCCGAACAGCAGGGCCTGTCCCGCGTCCGGCTCACCGAGACCGAGCAGCAACCGCAGCGTGGTGGACTTGCCCGCACCGTTGGGGCCGAGGAAGCCGGTGACCTTTCCCGGCCGCACCACGAAGCTCAGATCGTCGACGGCCCGGGTGGGGCCGTAGGACTTGGTCAGATGCTGGACTTCAATCACGCATCGAGCATCGCGCCGGGCACACCCCGCACACATCGGACCGGGCTCCGAAGTTTCCACCACGACCGGGGGTGGACGGCCACCGGGCCGAACAGCACGCTTCCTACCGTGGTCTGACCGACCGTGGTCGGACGTGCGGAAGGCGGGGTGCGGGCTACGGTGTGCGAGTGACCGGTGACTCCGGGAAGGGCGACGAAGGACAGCGTCGCGGTTGGGTGCAGGCCAGGCTGACCCGGCGGCAACTCGTGGCATGGGACGGTGCCGCGGCGCTGGCTTTCGCGCTGCTCTACTCCGTGCTGTCCCCCGTGCAGCACGGAGCCACAGCCTCCGCCGCGCCCGCCGCGCTCCGGGTGCCGCTCGTCCTCGCCATGAGCCTGCCGCTGGCGGTGCGCCGCGTATGGCCGCGCAGCGTGCTGCTGGTGGTCGTCGCGGCGTCGGCGGCGGCCGCGGTGCTGGACGTGCTCCTGGAGCCGTTCCTCGCGGTGGCGTACGCGCTGTACGCGGTTGCCGTGACCACCGCCAAAGCGGGGCGAGTGGTGCGGTGGGTCGTCGTCGGCGGCAGTGCGCTGATACTGCTCGTACTCCTCGCCGGCGGCACACCGTCGGCCACCTTCGACGCGGGGCTGCCCGCCTGGCTGTCCGGTCTCATCGTGTGCGGGCTGACCTGGGCCTCCGGGCAGGCCATCCGGGAGCGGCGCGCCTACGCCGAGCGGGCGGCCCGGCAGCTGGCGCTCAACGCCGTGGCGCAGGAACGGCTGCGGATCGCACGCGAGTTGCACGATGTGGTCGCGCACCACGTCGGGGTGATCGCCGTGAAGGCGGGTGTCGCGCGCCATGTGGCGGCGGTGGCGCCCGAGGAGGCGGCCGAGGCGCTGCGGGTGATCGACCAGGAGAGCCGTACGGCGCTCCAGGAGATGCGGGGCATCCTGGGCCTGCTGCGCAACGGGCCCAACGGCGAGGAGGAGCCGCGCCACCCGGACCGAAGTCTGGCCGACGAGGCGGACGTCCACGCGCTGGTGCGCCGGGCGGGTGAAGCCGGCGTAGAGGTGGAGCTGAGCACCGTGGGGCTCGGCAGGCTGCCGGACGGGGTGGCCCGGGCCGGGCACCGGGTGGTGCAGGAGGCGCTGACGAACGTCATCAAGCACGCGGCTCCCTGCTACTGCCGGCTCGCCCTGACCGCCGGGCCCGAGCAACTGCGGCTGGAGGTCATCGACGACGGCGGGCAGTGGCACAGCCACCACAGAAAGGGCGCGGCTCACCGGGGGGCGCTCGCGACGGCTCTCGGCACGCGTCCGGGGCCGGGCGACACGGCCGGGCCCGGGGCCGGATCAGGCGCCGGGCACGGGCTGATCGGAATGCGGGAGCGCGTCGCTATGTACGGCGGCGAGCTGACGGCAGCTCCCGTGCCGGGCGGCGGTTTCGCGGTGCGTGCGTGCATCCCGCTGCACGGGCGGCAGGCCTCGCCGAAGGATGCCGTACAAGAGGCCACCCACGCCACACAGGCCGCACAAGAGGCCGCACAGGCCACACAGCCCGCACAAGAGGCGGCGCAGCAGCCCGCGCAGGCCCCGACTCAGGAGGCGTCACAGTCGAGATGAGCAATCCCCCCGTACCGGTCAGGGTGCTGATCGCCGACGACCAGGAGCTGCTGCGCGAGAGCTTCCGCGTGCTGGTGAACGCCGAACCGGGTCTCGAGGTCGTAGGGCTGGCCGAGGACGGTGACGCGGCGGTCCGGCTGGCGGTGAGCGAGCGTCCGGACGTGGTGCTGATGGACGTACGGATGCCCGGTCTCGACGGGATCGAGGCGACCCGGCTGATCCGCTCGAATCCGGACGCCGAGGGGGTCCGGGTGCTGGTGCTGACCATGTTCGACATGGACTCATATGTGTTCGCCGCGCTGCGGTCGGGTGCCAGCGGCTTCCTCCTCAAGGACGTCGCCCCGGCCGATCTGGTGCGGGCGATCCGTACGGTGGCCGCCGGCCAGGGGCTGCTGGCGCCGAGCGTGACGTCCCGGCTGATCGAGGAGTTCTGCCGCCAGCCGGAGGGCGTCCCCACCGTCTCCGACAGCCTCGCTCCGCTGACGGCACGCGAACGCGAGGTGCTGCTGCTGGTCACCAGAGGGCTGTCGAACACGGAGATCGCCGCCGAACTGCACGTGTCCATGGCCACGGTGAAGACGTACATCGGACGGCTGCTCGACAAACTCGGCGCCCGGGACCGCGTCCAGTTGGTGATCACCGGGTACGAACACGGCCTCGTCACCCCGTCGAAGGGGAAATGAATACCGCCGGTACCGCGAACGTGGAACGCGGCACCGGCAGTCACTACACGTAATTCCGAGGCCCGGGTTTTACGGCCGCCAAGGGCCACCAAGGGTCGCTAAGGGCCGCCAAGCAACAACCGGCCACCTCAACGCATTTCTCACTGTCCGTGAATTCCTGGCGCGGGATTCCGCGCCAGGAATTCAGACCTCGGCTGCTTTCTGTTCCACTCCTATCCCCGCAGCCCGCGCCCGCAACATTGCGGCGTTCCGGTCGGGGACATCCAGCTTTCTGAAGAGACCCGTGATGTGGTTGCGCACTGTCTTCTCCGCGAGCACGAGGCGACGGGCGATGCGCTTGTTCTCCCAGCCCAGTGCCAGCAGTTCCAGGATGTCCCGCTCCCGCTCCGTCAGGTTGGGAAAGGCCAGCCGGCTGGGAAGCTGGGGCAGCAGTCCCAGCCCGCCGCGCAGCCCCTCGGCCACCCCCGCCCCGAAGGCCGCGCCGCCCTCGGCGAGCAGATGCACCGATCTGAGCAGCGTACGGGCGCTCACGCTCTTCATCACATACCCCATGGCGCCGGAGCGGAGCACCGAGAGAACCGCCGCCGTGCTGCCGTCGTCGGAGGCCACCAGCACCCGCGCAGCCGGGACTTGGCGCTGCCGAATCAGCGAGGCTTCGGGCGTCGGCATCCGCTGCGCCTCGGACGTCAGCAGACGTACCGTACGCACCAGCCGGGCCGGGCTCGGGCCGCCGACGAGAACCACGTCCGCCTGCGCCACGAGTTCCCCGAGCGGGGGCGGCGCCCATCCGGCGCGGCGTTCCGGAAGGCCCTGTTCCGCCACGACGGCAATAGCGCTGTCGGATTCCGCCGCCGCTCTGACTCCCATGCGATACACCGGGTCGTCGTCAAGGATTATGAGCCGCACACCCATGCAGCACCCCCCGTTTCAAGAATCACTGACCCCCGAGCGGAAATCTTATCGGGGCAGGGACCCAGAAAAAAGGGGCATCCAGACATATGTAAGGGCTCCATGCAACACCCCGAAATAGGGCGCCGCATTTCAGCCATTTACTCGAACCAAGCGCGTCACTCAGAACAATTTCAGCAACGCCTCGGTCGGATCCGGAGCCGCCCTGCCCTCCTCCGGGCGGGGCAACTGGAACCAGACGGCCTTCCCCGAGGGCACCCGGCGACTCCCCCAGCCGGTGCTGAGCAGGTCCACCAGTTGCAGACCACGGCCGCCCTCGTCGGTGTCCCGGGCCCGGCGCCTGCGCGGCTGCACCTGGCCCGCGTCCCACACCTCGCACACCAGCGTGCGCTCCAGCAGCAGCCGCAGCCGGATGTTGCCCTCGCCGTACCGCAGGGCGTTGGTGACCAGTTCGCTGACCAGCAGCTCCGCGGTGTCGCTGAGCGCGTCCAGGCCCCAGGCGGAGAGCTGTTCGCACGTCAGCTCCCGGGCCCGCGCCACCGAACGCGGCTCGGGCGGCAGCGTCCAGTCGCCGACGTTCTCCGGGTCCAGACCCTGCACCCGGGCGACGAGCAGCGCGATGTCGTCCTCACCGTGGTGCACGTTGAGGGTGCGCAGCACCCGGTCCGCGGTGTCCTCCAGCGGTTCGGTGGCGTCGGTGAGCGCCGACCGGAACCGGTCGAGCCCCTCGTCGAGCGGATGGTCGCGGGACTCGACCAGGCCGTCGGTGTAGAGGGCGAGCATCGCGCCCTCCGGCAGTTCGATCTCGATCTCCTCGAACGGCTCGCCGCCCACGCCCAGCGGCACGCCCTTGGGGACCTCAAGCAGCAGCGCGGGCTCGCCCGGCTCGACCATGATGGGCGGCAGATGCCCGGCGTTGGCGAACGTGCAGCGCCGCGAGACCGGGTCGTAGACGGCGTAGATGCAGGTGGCCAGATACACCTCGGACAGATCGGTGTCGCTGCCCCGGTGTCCCCGCTGCGGGTGCTGTCTGCGGGGGTCGCCGAGGCCGCGCGCGATCTCGTCCAGCGCGCCCAGCACCTCGGCCGGTTCCATGTCGGTGAGGGCCAGCGTACGTACGGCGGTGCGCAGTTCGCCCATGGCGACGGCCGCGCGCAGCCCGCGCCCCATCACGTCGCCGACGACGATGGCGGTGCGGTGGCCCGGCAGTTCGATGACGTCGAACCAGTCGCCGCCCACCTCGGTGGCCGGGTTGCCCGGCAGATAGCGGCAGGCGATCTCCAGCCCGGCGGCCTCCGGGTCGCCCGGTGGCAGCAGGCTGCGCTGGAGGATGAGGGCGCGCTCGTGCTCCCTGCGGTAGAGGCGGGCGTTGTCGATGCAGACGGCGGCGCGGGCCGCCAGCTCCGCGGCGAGCGCACCGTCCCGTTCACCGAACGGCTCGCTGCCCTTGGCCCTGGAGAACTGCGCGAGCCCCAGCACCCGGTCCCTGGCGACCATGGGGACGGCGAGCGTCGACTGCACCACGGCTCCGAACTGCGCCGGAACGGTGCCGTCCTGGCTGGTGATGTTCTGCACCCGGCCGGTGCGCAGCGCGATGGCGAACGGGGAGTGCTCGGCGTAGCAGTGCGTGGAGCCGACCTCCGCCGGCTGGCCCGGCTGCGCCGCGGCAACGGACGGAACGCCGTTGGCCCGGGCGCGGACGGCGCTTTCCTGGGTGGCGTCGCGCGGGCGGACCACCGTCTCGCCGGTGCGGGCTTCCTCGTCGGGAAGGCCATAGCCGTAAGGGGTGTTCGAGACGGCACTGGCGAATGCCACTCTGCGCAGTTCACCGCGTGGCGAGCCGACCGGCTTCCGGCGCCGCCGGGGCAGCTCGGTGCCCAGACGTACCTCGGGCCCCTGGCGCCGCACGGTGTCCGTCCCGCCGAAACCGGCGAAGTGCTCGGCGTCCTCGGCGTCCGACGGTCCGACAGGGCGGGGCTCGTCCCCGGCCAGCACACTTTCGTAGAGGTCGACGGAGGCCAGGTCGCAGAACTGGGGCACCGCCACGTCCAGCAGTTCGCGGGCCGTGGTCTCCAGATCCAGTGAGTTGCCGATCCGCGCGCCCGCGGCGTTCAGCAGGGCCAGGGCACGACGTACGTCGTCCTGCTTACCGGCCGCCTCCACTGGGATATCGCTCAATGCCGCCCCTTCCACTGCCGGTGCTCGCCTCCGGTCCGAGCAGTGTGGCAGCCCGGAGAGCCATCCGGAGCCCGCTCTTCCCGATCGCCACAAGTCTTCCTTGTCACGACGAGGCAACATGCGCACACCCCCGTTGTTCACGGGGGTCACCCCTGACTCCTAACCAGGGAATGCCGGATCGAACCCCAGGAGTACGCACCGGCACCGGACCGGATCGCCCGGCAGTTCCACGCCACCCCGCGCCACCGAGGCCGCCCTTCCCCGTTTCCCGTTTCGGCTGAGACCAATTCGGTTTGAGGACACGTTAAGGGCTGAGGTCGTCTCCGCTCAGGGCAACGGCAGTTCGAACCACACCGTCTTGCCCTCGGGGCCGTGCCGGGTGCCCCAGCGACGGGCCTCACTCGCCACCATCTGGATCCCCCGGCCGCCTTCCTGCTCCTCGGTGACGATGCGTTCGCGCGGCGGTTCCGGCAGCAGGTCCGACACCTCCACGATCAGCACCCCG
The DNA here is from genome assembly GCF_050936705.1 of Streptomyces sp. CA-250714. NCBI lineage: Bacteria > Bacillati > Actinomycetota > Actinomycetes > Kitasatosporales > Streptomycetaceae > Streptomyces > Streptomyces sp. CA-250714. The sequence goes on from NZ_JBNJMI010000001.1 coordinate 2,926,449, forward strand.
TCGTGCCCCGCGGGGTCCCGTCCGGAGTCGCGCACCATCCGCACACCGATGGGGCCGTGGGCGTACCGCAGCGCGTTGGTGACCAGTTCGCTCACCAACAGCACACAGGTGTCCTCCAACTCCCTGAGCTCCCACTCACGCAGCGTCGTACGGACGGCCTCCCGCGCCCGGCGCACGGCATAGCTCCCGGTGGTGAACGACCAGGAGGCGGCGGTGTGTCCGGGCAGCCCGCCGAGCCGGGCCATCAGCAGCGCGACGTCGTCGCCCGTACTGAGCCGGCCGTTGACGGTGCTGCCGTGCCGGCGCAGCGAGTCGATGAGAACGTCACACGCGTCCTCGATGCCACCGCACCCGGTCTCCTCCACAGGGCCCGGCGAGACGTAAGCGCCCGCGCCGTTCCAGGTGAAGCCTTCCTCCGGTGCCGCCCGTCGGCCGTCAGGTCCGGCGAGCAGCGAGCAGACGCGGTCGATGCCCTCGGTGATGTCCTCGCCTCTGCTCTCCACGAGACCGTCTGTATAGAGGACGAGCACGCTGCCCTGCTCGATCTCCACCTCGGCCAACTGGAACTCCCCGTCCGACGCCGTACCGACGACGCCGAGCGGGGTGCCCGAGGGGATGTCGACCGGCCGGGCCCGGCAGCCGCCGTCCTCCTCGCGCGTGACGAGCAGCGGCGGCACGTGCCCGGCGCTGGCCATGGTGAGCACCCCGCACCGCTTGCCCGCCGAGGTCGGCGCCGGCTCGTAGACGGCGTACAGACAGGTGGCCATCAGCGGGTCGTCGGGCCCATGGGACAGATCGTCGCCCACAGTGCTGACGCGGGCGAGCAGTTCGTCCGGCGGCAGGTCGAGCCCCGCCAGCGTACGGACGGCGGTGCGCAGCCGTCCCATGGTGACGGCCGAGTGCAGACCGTGGCCCATCACATCGCCGACCACGAAGGCGACCCGGCCGCCCGGCAGCGGGATGACGTCGAACCAGTCGCCGCCCACCTCCGTACCGCTGCTGCCCGGCACATAGCGGTAGGCGATGCTGACCCCGGGCGGCTCGGCGATGTGCTGCGGCAGCAGGCTGCGCTGCAGCATCAGCGCGCCCTCCCGCTCCCGGGCGTACAGCCTGGCGTTGTCGAGAAAGGTTCCGGCGCGGTCGGACAGCTCCATGGCGAGCGCCCGGTCCTCGGCCACGTACGGCTCGTCCCCCTGCGCCCGGCTCACCAGCAGCAGTCCGAGCACCGTGCCGCGCGCCCGCAGCGGCACCGCCATCAGCGAGTGCACCCCCAGCTCGAACGTGGCCTCGACCTTGGGGTCGCCCGGCCGGGTCGCGCGCAGGATCTCCTCCGGAGTGGTGGCGAGTTGGGGCGCGCCGCTGTCCAGCGCCCGCCCGAGCAGCGATTCCCGCTCGTAGATGATCTCGCCGCCGAGCCGCAGCAGCCGCTCCACCCGCTCGCCGGCCTCCCGGGCCGCGAAACCGAACAACTGCAGCGGTGTGCCCACGGGGATGACGGGTTCGGGCAGATCGCCTCCGACTGCGACCTCACGGCGCAACATGACCCCCGCGTAGTCGGCGAACCTCGGTACCAGTACATCGGAGAGCGCCTGCGAGATGGCGCGGACATCGAGCAGATTGCCGAGCGCCACCCCGACGTCGTCCAGCAGCGCGAGCCGCTGCCGCGCCGCCTCCGCCTTGTTGAGCGCTTCCAGCCGCTCGGTGATGTCCATGACGGTGCAGCTGACGCCGAGCACCTTGCCGCTGCGGTCGGTGATCCGGGAGTACGAGACGGAGCGCGCGCCCCTGCCGTCCGGCGCACTGGTCACCACGTCCACGACGGAGCGGCCCGTCTCCAGCACGGCCGACTGGATCTGCATCACCTCCGCGGCCATCTCGGCGGGGAGCACCTCGGCGACCGTGCGGCCGAGCAGGTCGGCGCCGGTGGCGTTGTTCAGCCGTACGAGGGCGTCGTTGAAGCGGACGAAGCGCTTCTCGGTGTCGAAGACCGCGATCCCCAGCGGCGAGGAGGCGAACAGCGCGTCCAGCGCCGCCAGATCGTGTTCGACGGCACGGAGCCTGCTGGTCTCCATGATGTTCGCCAGGACGAACGGACGCCGGTCGGTGTCCCGCAGCAGCGAGCCGCGCCCCTCGACCTCGACGACGTGTCCATCCCGGTGCCTGATGTGCAGGATGCCGCGCCAGCTTCCGCTACGGCCGAGGCTGTTGTGGCGTGCGCGGCGCTCCGCGTCGTCGCTCTCCACGAGCTCCTCGATGGAGCGCCCGACGGTTTCCTCGGCCGACCAGCCCAGGATCTCCTCGGTCGTCGGGCTCCACAGCAGGATGGAGCCGTGGCCGTCCAGCATGACGATCCCGACGCGGAGGGTGTCGAGGAGCGAGGTCGCCTGGTCGGCGGGTTCGGTGCTCACACGGCCCACGCCCCCGGTCGGGATCTGGATACGTCCAAGATGGACCAATTATCCATATACCTGACACGGTGCGCGATCGTGCGCACACGGAGCGTCGCGTCCGCTGCCGGGGAAGCCGGATACGCAAGACCGGAGGGGGAGGGAGAGGGGACAGGGGTGGCCGGACTGCGTCAGGCGCGACTCTCGTCGCGCTCCCCGCGTACCGCGAGGCGGTCGCGGTGCTCCACGAGGTAACCCTCGCCCTGTCCGCCCAGCCGTTCGGCGAGATGCTGCGCCTCGGCCCGGGTGGCGTAACTGCCCACGCGGTAGCGGTTGCCGTGGCAGTCCTGGCGGATGAGCTGCCAGGGCAGCACCGCATCACTGTCGCCGCTCGCACTTCGCATATGCCGGAGCTTACGCCCGGCCTTCACTCACCGCATTCAGCTTTGCACATTGGGGCAGATTTTTCGGCCAGGTGTTCGCCGTCCCGGGACGAGCCGACGCTCGGGCGGGGGCGGTCCAAGGCAGGGGGAAACAGAGCGGGACAGGGCCGGACGGAACAGGGCGAGCGGGGGCCGGGGAATCGACTCTCTAAGCGGTCGGCTACTTCACCGGAAGGTGGTACGCGAGCTTGAAGCGGTCGGCGGGCACCACCACGTCCGCCGTCTCCACCGGCCGCTTGCCCGCGAAGTACGTACGCGCGATGACCAGCACCGCATGGCCGGGGACGCCGCCCAGCGCCGTCATCTCCTCGGCCCGCCCCGGACGGCTACCGACCTCCTCGGTGACGTTGTCCACCACCAGATCGATCGCCGCCATCCGCTCGACTACCCCCCGGCCGCCCAGCGGGCCCTCCTCCGGGAGCATCACCGGCGTCCGCCCCGTCACCGCCAGCGGCTCCCAGGAGGTGGAGAGCATCACCGGGTCACCGCTGACATGGAAGACGTAGCGAGTGCGCATCACCCGGTCGCCCGGCTCGATGAACAGCCGCTCGGCGATGTCCGCCGAGGCGTCCTCCTGCTCACTCTGCGACTCCCAGGTACCCTGCACCCGCTCGTCGGACTGCTCCTGACGGAAGGGGGTGCACTCGCCGAGCGAGCGGTAGCCCGTACGCGAGACCCGGCGTGCGGACGGGAGCTCGCGTACATACGTCCCGGAACCGGAGCGGCCCTCGACCAGCCCCTCCGCCATCAGCACCTTGCGTGCCTCCAGGGCGACCGTGTCGGAGACGCCGTACTCCTCGCGGATGCGGGCCTGCGAGGGGAGGCGGGCATGCGGCGGCAGGGAGCCGTCCGCGATCTTCTTGCGGAGATCCGAGGCCACACGCAGATACGCGGGCTGCTCACCGAATGGCACGTGTGCCCTCCCCGTTTCGGCCAGATACTGGGCGAAGCCGACTGGTGCAGAGTTGTTGACGGTCAGCAACAGCTTGGCAACAGAGGGTTGTTGACCGCAACGATCGGCCAAAGTTTCACCCGATGTGATGAGCGCCTGCTCAGGCCCTACACATCCGGCTTGTCCGCCCGCGCTCGACGGAGACTCCGGGAGGCGGGGGCGCGAGTCCGGACGCGCCCGGAGCACGGTGCGGGCGGGCCGCTAGAGTTCCGCGCCACTGGCCACTTCCAGCCACATCCGCACCACCGATGTCACAGCCACCACGGCCCCGGGAGAGCGCACCATGACGTTCCGGCAGCACATGAGGCAGACGGCGGCGAGCGCCCTGGCGGAGTTCCCCTCCGGGCCGGAATCCGGCCTCTATACCGTCACGTTCCGGATCGACAGCGTCGACCAGGACCCCCGGTTCCCCTACCTGGCCCTCGGCTACAACACCGAGCACGAGGTGGCCCGGCTGCTCGCGGAGCAGGCCTCGACGGAGCCATGGGACGCCCGCTGGAACTACGCCTACTTCCCGCCCTCGGGGCTGGAGGGCGTCCGCATCATCGGGCACGACGAGGAACACGACCCACGCGGCGCCGAGTTGCACCGCCGGGAGGCGCACGCGGACGGCCTCTGGTACGAGGACGACGACCCCGAGCACCTACAGGACGAACGGGCGGAGCTCCTGGATACCCGGTTCCACGAGCTGTGCGTCGACCTGGCGCGGCAGCTCCATGCCGACGGTGACCTCGTACGCGCCCTGGGGCGTCCAGTGCCCGTGGTGCTGTACGACATGTTCGCCCCGGACGAGATGTTCGCCCTCACCCGCGCCGCCAACCCACCTGAGCTGGTGGTGGACTTCCTCAGCGGGGAGCCCGCGGAGCCGGGCGCCTGATCCGGGCGGGAGCCAACGGAGCCGGGCGCCTGACCCGGGCTACGGTCAACGGCGGGTGAAGGTCATATGCGTCACCCCCGACGGTGTGGCCACGGATTCGATGTCGAACCGCTCCTCCAGCCCCTCCAGTCCGTCCCACAGCCGGACCCCGCGCCCCAGCAGGATCGGCACCACGGCCACATGCATATGGTCGACCAGATCGGCCTCCAGGAACTCGCGCACCGTGCCAGGACCGCCGCCGATCCGCACGTCGAGCCCGCCTGCCGCCTCCCGCGCCTGCCGCAACGCCTCCTGCGGTGTGGCGTCGAGGAAGTGGAACGTGGTGCCGCCCTCCATCTCGATGGACGGCCTGGGGTGGTGCGTCAGCACGAACACCGGCGTGTGGAAAGGCGGGTTCTCGCCCCACCACCCCTGCCAGGCGTGGTCCTCCCAGGGGCCGCGCTGCGGGCCGAACTTGTTCCGCCCCATGATCTCCGCGCCGATGCCCTCGTCCGTCGTAGCGGCAATGGCGTCGTCCACCCCGGTGCTTCCGCCCTTCGCCCCCTGCATCCGGCGGAACGCACGGGTCTGGATGAACCACTCGTGCAGCCGCTCACCCGCGTGCCCGAACGGAGCCTCGGCGCTCTGCCCCTCACCTGTGGCGAAACCGTCGATCGAGACGGCGAAGTTGTGGACCCGTACACGAGACATGAGGCGCTCTCCCAGCAGTGAGTGGCGTGGTGGTGGTCCCGTGCGGACTGCCGCCCCCCACGAGCCCCCCGACCCGCGCGGTGGCGACAGCTCCGACACTTCTCCGAGTATGGAGCCCGCCACTGACATCGGCTCCCCGTGCCGCCCGACCGGCCAGGTGCCGTCACGGTGTGCGGGGGGCCGGGGCGGCCCGGACGGCTCAGCCCTCGCCTGCCCTCATCGCGAACAGCACCATGGTCGCGCTGACCCGCACAGCGCCCTCCGTACCGGGCGGGAGGGCGTGCCGGTGCAGGTCCTCGCCCAACTCCTTGGCACGCTCACGCACCCGCTGCCACACCTCGGGCTCCAGCCACACCTCGGCGTCCGTCATCTCGCCCCGTACCCCGGTGTCCCGCTGCGCCGTACGCCGCCGCAGTTCCTCGCCGAGCGCACCCGCCAGAGCGAGATACGAGTCGACGCCTTGTGGGACGCCTCGCCCCAGCAGTTCGCCGCTGTCGGGGTCGTGGCGGTACCGCTTGGCCGTCCCACCCCGTACGGGGACTTCGCCGGCCGCTTCGACGAGTCCTGCCGAGTGCAGTCTGCGCAGGTGGTAGCTGACGTTGGCCTGTGACTGGTCGAGGACCCGCGCGGCCTCTGCGGCGCTGTACGCCTGCCCGGTCAGCAACGACAGCAGCCGCAGCCGCAGCGGATGAGCCAGCACCCGCAGATCCGCGACAGAGGCCTCGTCGGCCCCGGGACGAGGATCGCCCGCGTGCGGAGCATCGGAACCGGAGACGTCTGGGCCGGAGGGGCCTGACGAGGACCCGGAGGAGTCTGACGAGGAACGGGAGGGGCCTGACGAGGCCCCGGCGGGGCGGGACGAGTCGGAGGAGCGGGGTTCGGGCACCCGGCCAGTCTGCCTCACGCCTCCGCACCTTGCGGAGCGCTCCGGTCCGGCACCGGCTCGCCCGTCGTCAGCCCCCGCACCTGACTGCTGCACAGTGAACCCACCGTCACCAGCGCGACGAGCGCGACTCCACACAGCAGCGTCGGACGTACCCCGAAGCGTTCCGCCAGTGGCCCGGCCGCCATCTCGCCCAGCGGCAGCGCGAGGGTGGAGCCGAGGGCGTCGTAGGAGTAGACGCGGGCCAACTTGTCCTGCGGCACGTTCTCCTGGAGCGAGAGGTCCCATGCCACGCTGAACTGTTCGATGGCCATACCGTTCACGAACATCGCCGCCATCAGGAGCAGCACATCGGCCGACTGTGCGAGGGCGAACAGCGGCAGCGCGTCCAGCGCCACCACTGCGACGCCGATCCGCAGCGCGTGCCGCGAACGGGAGCGTGCCACCAGCAGTCCGCCGATCAGCGCCCCGGCCATCTGGGTGGCCAGGACGAATCCCCAGGCGGTACGGCCGAATGTCGCATCGGCGACCGTCGGCCCCAGCACCTGGATGCCGCCTGCCGATACGGCGTTCACCACGAAGAACTGGAGAACCACCACCCACACCCAGGTACGGGACACGAACTCCGTCCAGCCCTCGCGCAGTTCCCGCCAGGGGCGCACCGGTTCGGCGGGCGCAGCCGACCGCGCGCCGGCATCGCGGCGTGCGGGATCGCGGCGTACGAGTTCACGCCCGGCAAGCCGATAGGCGAACGCGGCTCCCAGGAACGCCACTCCGTTGAGCACCATCCCCCACCCCGGCCCCGCGACGGCGGCCAGCAGCCCGCCCAGCGAAGTGCCCGCGATCATCCCGGTGTTGACCCCCATCCGGGACAGCGCGTTGGCGGGCCGCAACTCGCCGGGCGGCACGGTGAGCGGAACCAGCGCGGCGGAGGCCGGTATGGAGACGGCCGCCGCGGCACCCTGCACCACGCTGAGCACCAGCAGCACGCTGAGCGGCGCCCGGTCCAGCAGCACCGCGAGCCCGACCCCGCTCTGCACCAGCGCGGCGGAGAGGGCAGCGCCCTGGAGCACCAGCGCCCGCGGCATCCGGTCCGCCAGCAATCCGCCGAACAGCAGCAGCACCACGTTACTGACCGACCGGGCTCCGACCACGAGCCCCACGTCCACCGCGGAGCCACCCATGTCGAGGACGGCGAAGGCGAGGACTACGGGCGCCATGGAGTTGCCGAAGAAGGTGAGTGCCCTGCCGAGCGCGAGCTCACGGAAGCCGCGCCGGCGCAGTATGCCGCGGAGCGCGGCGCGATCCGGACGCTCGGGGCGAGGGGAGTTGGGAGAGGTGGAAGAGGTCACGTAAGGGAGTGTGCGGTACGCGGAGCCGACCGTCAAACACTTCTTTGGAGGTGGTGCCGGTTTCGACGGTTCCGGCGGTTCCGGTGGTCCTGGCGGTTCTTGGCGGTCCTGGCGGTTCTTGGGCGGTCGGCTCGCATCGGCCCTGCGGCGCCCTACCCCCAAGGCCCGAGATCACTTCCGTCCCGCGCCCGAGGCCCAGGCACATTCCCCTGTGCAACGGTGCCCCCATGAGCAGCAGCACCCATCCCCACAGCTGGCCGGAGCACCTGTCCGTGGGCGCGGTCCGCTTCGCACGGCCGACGGCCCGCTTCGATGCCGTATGCGCCTTCTACCGGGACGATCTCGGCCTGCCCGTCCTCGCCGAGTGGCGCGATCACGCGGGCTACGACGGAATCGTCCTGGGCCTGCCCGGCACACCCGTCCACATGGAGCTCACCCAGCACGGCGACCCACCCCGCATCCCCGCCCCGCACCCCGAGAACCAACTGGTCCTCTATCTGACGGACCAGACCGCCCACGACCACGCGGTGACCCATCTGCGCTCCCGCGGCCACCACCCCGTCCCCGCGGCCAACCCCTACTGGCCCGACCACGGAGCAACCCTCTTCGAGGACCCCGACGGCTGGCTCCTCGTCCTGGCTCCCTGGACCTTCGGCGACACTCCGGCACCAGAACACCCGTAATCGACCCGCCGTTCACCACGGTGACGGAGCCGCTGTACGGGGCTCATCCGCACACACCCAGCCGCAGAGGGCGGGTCCGGCTGTCGGTGGCCCCTGCTACGTTCCGGACATGACCGCATCGGACGATCTCCTGCACCGGATCGAGAACGACCCTGCTCTCGCGGAGCTGTTGGTGTGGCCCGGCGACTTCGACATCGAGCGCCGCGACCCCGTCGAGGAGCTCCGGCTCCCGAACGGTATGCCGCTGTACCCGATAGCCGGATGCGGCGCGGGAGGCACCTACTTCCTGTGCGGCGAGCCGGGAGTGCAGCAGCGCCCTGTGCTGTACGCGGACTCCGAGGGACAGGCCACCCTCATGGCCGACGATCTCGTCGAGGCCATCCGGCTGATAGCGCACTGCCCGTACTGGCGGGATCTTGGCGCGGGCTTCCCTTGGCACGAACTCGAGGAAGACATGCGCGACGACCATCCCGACTTCGACGAGCTACGGGACCGCCTGCTGAAGGCCCTGGACCTCGAACCGCTGCCCGCCGAGCAGGCGGTGACCCGACTGCGGGCCACCGCCGCGCGTACGTCACCCGACTTCGCGCCTGTGTCGACGGAGAACGACCGCATGCCCTACGAGCTGCTCTTCGCGCGCGGACTGTAAGACGGTCCGGACTGTCATACGGTCCGGCCTGTAAGACGCTCCCCGAGCCGGAGCCGGCGAGCGGTGGACCAGCGGATGGAACGCCACACCTCACTCGTCCGACTGACCGTCGTCCGACGACCCACTGGTCGACAGCCAGGAACGGGCGGGCTCGGCAGCATGGGTGGTGTCCACGGTGAGGTCCAGACGGGTGCCGCCGTCGTGCCCGATGGGATAGCTGCGCTGTTCCGTGGCCCTGAAGCAGCGCCGGAGCACCTCCGCCACCTGACGTGCCGTCTCCGGGGACGCCGCGACGATTCGAACCTCGGCGTATCCGGCCGAGGGCACTTGTTCCGGTGCTTGCATGGTGACCCTCGTTCATCTATCTGACATGGGAGGCACGAGCACCCATGTGACGTACCCCGGGCACGCCGCCCTGGCGTCGCCCCGTCGCCCCGATCCGACACGCCCCGGTCAGAGAGTAGGGGCCACTCACGCTCTTCGCGGTGATGTACGGCGGCCCTGTCGGCCGGTCACCGACGCTTGAGGCCCTCCCTGCCCGCCGCGCACCCGCCCCGCGCACCGGACGGGCGTCGCCGTAACGGAAGCCCTCGGCACAGCACCGGCGCTTTTGCCCGCGGTCGACTCGCCTCGCGGCGCCGGCCACAACCTGTCGCGGGAGCAGTAGCTCTGAAACAGCGCCGGAACCAACCGCGACGGGCCCCGCCCTCTCGGCCCGACGGCACCCGCGGCTGCGCGCCACCCAGTTCACGGCCGCACACTGGCGTCCCAACCCAAGAGACGGCACCAACTGGCCCTCGCTACCGGCGAGTTACGGAGAAATGAGGGCTGGACGGGTGCGATTACGCGGCTATACTTTCAGCGATTTCTGGCGTGCAGAAGAGGGGAACTTGTGGCGCGCGCAGTTGTCTCGCTGTTAGCGCGCCGTCGCTGAGCGCATTGATCCTGATTGGCCTGGACCCGGCCATACCGACCCGTCCGCAGAGTATGCGACCACTGCGGAATGCAGATTCCATTTCCTGCCGCGGAGCTGCCCTGCGCGGTTTCCAGGGCGCCCTCTCAACTGGCATGCCGTCAATTGCCCTGTGTGCTGGTGCCCGCATTACCGGTGCCGGTGCCGCGCACCGTTCATGAAGGAAGGTTCCTCTTGAAACGCACTATCGCCCTCACCCTGGGCGCCCTCTCGCTGAGCGCGGCGAGCCTTGTGGCGGTTACCCCGGGGGCGCAGGCCGACGCTCGGATCGACGTACCCCAGTGCAAATTCAGCGCTGCGTTCTGCCTGTACGAGCACGACCGCTTCGACGGGGACTACATGCAGAATCCCCAGGACGAAGGCTGCGACAACGTCGGCCGCATCATGAACAACAAGGGGAGTTCGATGATCAACGCCTCGAACGACCGGATCCGGCTGTACGACAAGGCCAACTGCGCGGGCTCGTCCGGGTACGCCGCCAAGCCCAAGAGCGAGGACAAGGACTTCACCAACAACGGGTTCGACAACAAGGCCACCTCGGCCAGGTACTAACCGCTGCCGAAGAAGAGAGGAAAAGCGCGTGAAGCGCACCATCACCCTCGCCGTCGGCGCGCTGTCGCTGGCGGCAACGAGTCTGATCGGTTTCAGCTCGCCCGCGCAGGCCGACGCGACAGGCCAGAAGTGCGCCTCGGATGTGTCGTTGTGTCTCTTCGAGCACGACAACTACAAGGGGAAGGTCAGGAGCTCCTTCGCCGACGACCTCTGCCAGAACGTGCCCAGCTACATGAACAACAAGGCCAGCTCGATGACCAGCGGCTCGAATTACTGGGTGCGGCTGTACGACAAGGCCAACTGTTCCGGCGCTTCGGGCTACTACGCGGCTCCCAAGAGCAAGGACAAGGACCTGACGAACAACGGGTTCGACAACAAGGCTAGTTCCTTCAAGGCATCGATCTGAAAGGTTTTCTCATGAAACGCACTCTTGCCATTGGCGTGGGCACGCTGTCGCTGGCCGTTTCCAGCGTGATCGGCTTCAGCTCCACCGCGCAGGCGTCGCCCGGCCAGCACTGCACGCTCCGCGACTATTTCTGCCTGTACGAGCACGACGACTTCAACGAGGGCGCGTCCGGCACCGTCCGCGAGTGGAGCAGAGTTCCCGACGGCCGCTGCAAGAGGACCGGCAGCCCCAACTGGGCCAGCTCGATGATCAATAGATCGAACCGAAGTGTGTACATGTACGACAGGGACAACTGCGCCGGCTCGCACGGCTACCGCGCGAGACCCGATAGTCACGACGCGGACTTCACCAACAACGGGTGGGACAACAAGACGAACTCCATCAAGTAGTAACCCCGTAGTGCAGTAAGGCGGTGTGTGGCGCCCGCACAACTGGCGCCACACACCTTGCACGATTTCAAAGAAGTCGAGGAGTAACAGCGTGTCTGTTCGCCTGTGGGGTGTGGCCCTGCTGCTTGTCGCCACGACTGTGGGCTGTTCGGCGTCATCGTCGGATTCCCCGCCGCAGCGCCAGCGGGAGGGCGGCCCGAAGTATTCCGGTCCCGTTCCCCTCCCGGGCGAGGAAGCGCGGAAGATCACCGTGCCGTTCGACGCGTACAACATCTCCCCGGCCGAGGGCATGAGGATCGATACCGCCGAGGACTCCCTGGTGGGCGAGTGCATGCGTCACCGGGGCATGAAATGGAAAGCGGTCCCGCTCCCCCCGGAACGCGATATCGAGCCGACCAACCGCCGCCGCTACGGCGTTGTCGAGCCGGACGCTGCCCGCATCTTCGGCTTTCACGACCCCGAGAACCGCCCGTCCGTGACCCGGCGCAGCGAGAAAGCCGATGCCCGCGAAAAACAGCTCTCCCCCAAGGAGCAGCGTGCCGCATACGGCGACAAGTCCAAGAGCGGCCCCGGCGGCTGCCTGAAAAAGGCCCGGAATCAAGTGATGAAGGGGGCACCCAAGATCAATATCCCCCTCTTCAACACGCGCATCAAGCAAACCTTCGACGCATCCCAGCGTGACCCGAAGGTCAAGCGCGCCTTCCGCTCCTGGAGCACCTGCATGAAGAATGCAGGCTTCCGCTACAAAGACCCCCTCGCCGCCGTCACCGACAAACGTTGGGAGACGGCCAAACCTTCCCACAACGAGATCCGCACCGCCAAGGCAGACGTACGCTGCAAGAAGAAGACCAACCTAGCGACCATCTGGATGGCAACCGAAAAGCACATCCAAACCAACGCAATCCGCAAACACCCCAAGGATTTCCAAGCCCTGAAGAAAACCAAACAAGTCCAACTCAAAGCCGCCCACCGCATCCTCACCAGCAGCTGATCAGTAAACGCGGCGCCCAACCACCCTCACGAATGTCTTTGTGGGGCCGACTCGAAATCGGGCCGACCCCGCAAGACCTGCGCGCATGCAGGTCAGCGATCAGCTGCGACGGCAGGCGTCACACATTGAACCGAAACTCCACCACGTCACCGTCCCGCATGACGTAGTCCTTGCCTTCCATGCGGGCTTTGCCGGCGGCGCGGGCTTCGGGGACGGAGCCGGTTTCGAGGAGGTCCTCGTAGGAGATGACCTCGGCTTTGATGAAGCCCTTCTGGAAGTCGGTGTGGATGACGCCGGCGGCTTCGGGAGCGGTGGCGCCCTTTTTGATGGTCCAGGCGCGGGCTTCCTTGGGGCCTGCCGTGAGGTAGGTCTGGAGGCCGAGGGTGTGGAAGCCGACGCGGGCGAGGGTGGCGAGGCCGGGCTCTTCCTGGCCGACGGTCTGGAGGAGTTCGAGGGCCTCGTCCTCGTCCAGCTCGGCGAGGTCGGCCTCCAGCTTGGCGTTGAGGAAGACGGCGTCGGCGGGGGCGACCAGCGCGCGCTGTTCGTCCTGGAAGGAGTCGTCCATCAGCTCGTCCTCGTCCACGTTGAAGACGTAGATGAACGGCTTCGTGGTGAGAAGGTGCAGCTCGTGCAGCGGCTCGGCGCGCTCGGTGCCCTGGGCGATGCCCGCGGAGAAGAGGGTGCGGCCCTCCTCCAGGATGTCCTTCGCCTCCTGTACGGCCTTGACCTGCGGCTGCTTGTCCTTCTTGACCCGCGCTTCCTTCTCCAGCCGGGGCAGGACCTTCTCGATCGTCTGCAGGTCGGCCAGTATCAGCTCGGTGTTGATCGTCTCGATGTCGTCCTTGGGCGAGATCTTTCCGTCGACGTGCACGACGTTGTCGTCCTTGAACGCGCGGATGACCTGGCAGATGGCGTCGGACTCACGGATGTTCGCCAGGAACTTGTTGCCCAGGCCCTCGCCCTCGCTCGCGCCCCGCACGATGCCGGCGATGTCGACGAAGTCGACGGTGGCCGGGAGGACGCGCTGGGAGTTGAAGATCTCGGCCAGCTTTCCGAGGCGGGGATCGGGGACGCCCACGACGCCGACGTTCGGCTCGATGGTGGCGAACGGGTAGTTGGCCGCCAGCACCTCGTTCTTGGTCAGGGCGTTGAAAAGGGTCGACTTGCCGACGTTCGGCAGGCCGACGATTCCGATCGTGAGCGACACGTTGCGACTACTTCCCGTTGCCCCTGGCGGGGGTTCTCCGTAGTGGGGTCTTTTCGCGGACAGGCGGCCCGGAGGCCGACCACCCAGTCTACGGGCGCCCGGGGTCGCACTCCCCGGGGCTTCGGGGAACGGTGCGCGGCCGACAGGGCCGGACCGGGCACGACGGACCCCGCCGGACCGGGCACGGCCGACACCGGCGGACGGGGCATCCCGACACCGCCGGACCGGGTACGGCCGACAGCGCCGGACCGGTGCCATTGGCGGATTCCGCGTGTTCATGACGGCAACTGCGGGCCTGTACCACCTACCGTGGCCCGGTGGAGCAACGCAGCGCGCGCACGACCCAGCACGACCCGTACGAGCGGTACGGGGCCCCTCCCCCGGGCGAGGGCGCCGACGGCGGTGGGGACGCCGCCCGGCGCAGTCCGCGGCTCCCGCATCCGGCCGCGCCCGCGCCCCCGGCCGCCGCCGCATCCAGAGCCTCGGGCCAGGCGCAGGCCACCGCTCAGGCGAGGCCCGCCGCCCCGGGCGCCGCTCCCGCGCGGGGAGCCGCCCCGCAGGCTCCCGGCCGGCAGCGGGCGTCCCGGCGCGGAACGGCCCGGCAGGCGCGGGGCGCGCAGGGAGCCGCGCCCCGTACGGCCGACGGCCGGCGCCGCGGAGCACGCGACAGGTTGCCGACGCCCCGGCTGACGGGCCTGGGCGTCGGGGTGTTCGCCTCACTGCTGATGGTGCTGCTCGGCGGCCTGGTGTCGCTTCTGCCCGGCGGGGCGCCCGCGTTCTACGGCATCGGGTTCGTGCTCGTCGCCATGGCCGCCGCGGTGTGGGTGCGGCCGACGGAGCTGTTCGCCGCGCCGATCGCCGCACCGCTCGCGTACACGATCGGGCTGTTCTTCGCCGGGGGCACCGGTGACGGTTTCACCGGTGTACTCCAGAACGTCTTCACCGGCTTGGCGCTGCACGCGGGGTGGCTATACGCGGGAACGCTGGCCGCCGCACTGATCGGGCTGATCCGCAAGGCAGCGCTCAGCCTGCAGGAGCGCCGCTCGCGACGGCGCGCCGAGAGCGGCTGACGTACACGGAACCCGACGACCTGGACCGTCGGGCCCGGCCCCCAGGTGAGGGGACACGGGACACCCCGACGGTCCGACAGCCGTGGCCCCGCATACTCCGTCAGGCCCGCAGTCGCTCCGCTGCCTCCGCGCGCAGGTCGCGGCGAAGCTCCTTCGGCAGTGAGAACTGCATGTGCTCGTCGACCGGCTTGACGATCTCGACCTCGTCCCAGCCGCGCTGCGCCAGCCACTCCAGGACGCCGTCGACCAGGACCTCCGGCACGGAGGCGCCGGAGGAGAGACCGATCGTCTCGACGCCTTCCAGCCACGCCTCGTCGATCTCGTCCGCGTTGTCGACCAGGTGGCCGTCCTTGGCGCCGTGTGTCAGTGCTGTCTCGACCAGGCGTACGGAGTTGGAGGAGTTCTTGGAGCCGACCACCAGCACCAGGTCGGCCTCGGCGGCGACCTGCTTGATGGCGGTCTGGCGGTTCTGGGTGGCGTAGCAGATGTCGTCGCTGGGCGGCGAGAGGAGGTTCGGGTAGCGGCTCTTGAGCGCGTCGACCGTTTCCATGGTCTCGTCCACCGACAGGGTGGTCTGGGAGAGCCACACCACCTTCTCGGGGTCGCGGACCTCGACGTTCTCCACGTCCTCGGGGCCGTCGACCAGCGTGATGTGGTCGGGCGCCTCGCCGCTGGTGCCGATGACCTCCTCGTGGCCGTCGTGGCCGATCAGGAGGATGTCGTAGTCCTCCTTGGCGTACCGCACGGCCTCCTTGTGCACCTTGGTGACCAGGGGGCAGGTGGCGTCGATGGTGGCCAGCTTGCCGCGCTCGGCCTCCTTGTGGACGGTGGGCGCGACGCCGTGCGCGGAGAAGATGACGATCTCGCCCTCGGGCACCTCGTCCGTCTCCTCGACGAAGATGGCTCCCTTTTTCTCCAGGGTCTGGACGACGTACTTGTTGTGCACGATCTCGTGCCGTACGTAGATCGGAGCGCCGTACTGCTCCAGCGCCTTCTCCACGGCGATCACCGCGCGATCCACGCCCGCGCAGTAGCCCCGGGGGGCGGCGAGCAGGACGCGGCGGCGGCCCGGAGCGGTGGATTGCGGTGCGGTGGCTTCCGGTGCGTCGGCGGGCCTGCGGTCGGGCGAACCAGTCATGGCTCCATCGTAAGGGCCGTGCTCGTATCGTCCTGGGGCCGCCGGGTGGCATCCCCCTAGAGGCGCCGGGAGTGCGGGGGCACTCGGGGCGTACGTCCGGGCGCGTGCCCCGCTGCCGGCGGGGGTCTTCTGCGGCAAGCTGGCCTCATGCCTGGAGCTCGCTCGCACACAGCCGAAATCCTGGGGGACCGGCCGGGCGGTGCCCTGCGGCGCAGTCTCACTCTGCGCGATCTGATCGTCTACGGGCTGCTGTTCATCGCGCCGATGGCACCAGTGGGCATCTACGGCGCACTGGACGCGCGCAGCCATGGCGTGGTCCCCCTGGTGTATGTGGTCGCGACAGTGGCCATGTCGTTCACGGCCTACTCCTACGCGCGGATGATCCATACGGTGCCGCAGGCGGGCTCCGTGTACGCGTACGCGCGCGTGGGCCTCGGGCACGGGGCGGGCTTCGTGGCCGGCTGGATGATGATGCTGGACTATCTGCTCATCCCTGCTGTCGCCTATCTCTTCTCCGGGATCGCCATGGCGCAGCTGGTGCCCGAAGTGGACCAGTGGGTCTGGACGGCGCTCGCGGTGGTGGTGACAACAGCACTCAATCTCTCGGGTGTGCGCCGTGCAGCAGTGGTCGGTTTTCTGGTGCTGGCCATGGAGATCCTGGTGCTGCTGGTGTTCGTCGTCGCGGCACTCGTCGTGCTGGCACAGGACGGGCCTCAGCGCGACTGGCTCTCGCCGCTCACCGGGGACCGCGGCTTCTCGCTGACGGCGCTGCTGAGCGCGGTCTCCGTCGCGGTGCTGTCCTTTCTGGGCTTCGACGCCATCGCGAACTTCGCCGAGGAGGCGGTGGGCGGCAAGGGCAGCAGCGCCGCCATGGTGGCGCGGGCACTGGTGTGGTGCCTGCTGGTGACAGGTGTGCTCTTCGTCGTCCAGACGTATCTGGCCGCACTGCTGTCGGAGGATTCCTCCCGGCAGCTGGCCGAGGACCCGGCCGCACAGGGCGCCGCCTTCTACACGGCGACCGAGGCGGCGGTCGGCGGCTGGCTGCAGACGACGGTGGCGGTGAGCAAGGCGATCGGCGCGGCGTTCGCGGCGCTGGCGGGGCAGGCGGCGGCCGCCCGGCTGCTGTACGCCATGGCCCGCGACCGGCGGCTGCCGCGCGCGCTGGGCAGTGTCAGCTCGCGTACCGGGGTGCCGGGGCGGGCGCTGCTGCTGAGTGCGGTGCTGACGCTGTGCGCCGCTGTGTGGGCCGCGCGGGCCGCCGAGGGGCTGGACCGGCTGGTGTCCATCGTGGACATCGGCGCCCTGTTCGGTTTCGGCATGCTGCACCTGTCGGTCATGGGTTACCACGGGCTGGGACGGCGCGAGGGCAGGCGTCAGGTGGGCGAGCGGGCAGCCGTTGCGGAGGCGGGGGACCAGCGCCGGATGAGCGTGCTGTGGGACTGGGTCGTACCGCTGGTGGGGCTCGGAATCATCGTCGCGGTGATCGTCACCGCGAACCGCGAGGCGCACTGGGTGGGGCTGGTGTGGCTGGTGGTCGCGCTGGTGGCACTGGCGGTACTCCGCCGGCGGGACAGGCGCGAGGCGGCGGCCGGCTGACAGGGCGCGAGGCAGCGGCCGGTCGAGGGGGTTCGGGGGCTGTTGCCGGTTCCCCGAGCGGTGCCCGCGGCGGCGGGGGCTGTCGGTGGCAGGGCCTAGCCTTCTCGCATGGCTCTCACCACGTCCGCCGAATCCCCGATCCCCGTCAGCGAGGTCTCCCGGCTGATCCGTGGCTGGATCGACCGGCTGGGCGCCGTGTGGGTCGAGGGGCAGATCATCCAGCTCTCCCCGCGCCCCGGCGCCGGAATGGTCTTCCTGACGCTGCGCGACCCCTCCCGCGAGGTCTCGCTCAGCGTCACCTGCTTCCGTCAGGTGTACGAGCAGGTCAAGGACGTCATCAGCGAGGGCACGCGGGTGACCGTGCACGCGAAGCCGGAGTGGTACGAGAAGACGGGGCGGCTCTCGCTGCGCGCTGCCGAGATCCGCCCGGTGGGCGTGGGCGAGCTGCTCGCGCGGCTGGAGCGGCTGCGCAGGGCGCTGGCGGCCGAGGGGCTGTTCGCGGCGGAGCGCAAGAAGCCGCTGCCGTTCCTGCCGCAGCGGATAGGGCTGATCACCGGCCGGGCCTCGGACGCCGAGCGGGATGTGCTGCACACCGCGCGGGAGCGCTGGCCCGCCGTGCGCTTCGAGGTGCGCAACACGGCGGTGCAGGGCGCTTACGCCGTCTCGCAGATCATTGAGGCGCTGCAGGAGCTGGACGCCCGCGAGGACGTGGACGTGATCATCGTGACGCGGGGCGGGGGCGGAATGGAGGACCTGCTGCCGTTCTCGGACGAGCGCCTGGTGCGCGCTGTGGCCGCGGCACGCACCCCGGTGGTGTCCGCGATCGGGCACGAGGCGGACTCTCCGCTGCTGGACCTTGTTGCCGATCTCCGCTCGCGTACGCCGACCCACGCCGCCAAGGACACCGTTCCGGACGTCGGCGAGGAGCACCAGCGGGTGCGGGCGCTGCGGGAGCGCTCCTGGCGCGTCATCAACGGGTTGCTGGAGCGTGAGGAGCGTGGCCTGGCGGAGGTGATGAGCCGGCCGGCGATGGCCGACCCGCACGTCATGGTGGAGGACCGCGAGGACGAGATCGCTGGGCTGCTCGACCGCTCCCGGCGCTGCCTCGACCACCGGCTGGCCCGCGCGGAGGACGCGCTGGCGCACACCCACGCCCGGGTCGTCGCGCTGTCACCGGCCGCGACGTTGCAGCGGGGCTACGCGGTGCTCCAGCGGGAGGACGGTGCCGTCGTGCGGGACGCCGCCGAGGTCTCGGAGGGCGACCTGCTGCGGGCCCGGGTGGCGGAGGGAGAGTTCGGTGTCGCTGTCGGACCCCACGCATAGGCTGGCGGCATGACGACGGAAACGGAAGGCCGGACGGCCGGGAGCAGCCCGGCGGGTGCCGCGACGGATGCCTCGGCGGGCACGTCCCAGGCGGAGCTGGCGACGGCGGACGCGCTCAGCTATGAGCAGGCGCGGGCCGAGCTGGTCGAGGTCGTACAGCGCCTGGAGTCCGGCGGCTCGACGCTGGAGGAGTCGCTGGCGCTGTGGGAGCGCGGCGAGGAGCTCGCGGGCATCTGCCGCGCCTGGCTGGAGGGGGCGCGGGCCAGGCTGGACGCGGTGCTGGAAGAGGAAGAGGCGGAAGCCGAGGAGGACGAGGAGGACTGACCCTTTGTTCAAGCTTGAACTAGTGCTGGTTACACTTGCCTGAGCACGCTCGACGTCGTACGCAAAGGCAAGGCACCACCCCATGGCTCTCGCCCTCGACCCCGCAGCCCAGGACCTCCTCTTCCGCGAGGCCCACACCGCGAACGCCTTCACCGACGAGCCGGTCACCGAAGAGCAGATCCAGGCGATATACGACCTGGTGAAGTACGGGCCCACGGCGTTCAACCAGTCGCCGCTGCGGCTCACGCTGCTGCGCTCGCCCGAGGCCCGCGAGCGGCTGCTGACGCATATGGCGGAGGGCAATGTGCCCAAGACCCGCACGGCCCCGCTGACCGCGATCCTCTCCTACGACCTGGACTTCCACGAGCGGCTGCCGGAGCTCTTCCCGCACGCCCCGCACATCAAGGACGCGTTCTTCGCCGAGGAGAGCGCCCGCGAGGGCGCCGGCGCCCTCAACGCCACGCTCCAGGCCGGGTACTTCATCCTCGGGGTGCGCGCGGCGGGGCTCGCCGCGGGGCCGATGACCGGCTTCGACCCGCAGGGCATCAACAAGGAGTTCTTCGGCAACGGCCGCCGGCGCGTGCTGCTGGTCGTCAACATCGGCAAGCCGGGCCCGGACGCGTTCGCCCCCCGCTCGCCGCGGCTGCCCTACGACGATGTGGCGACCGTCCTCTGAGACGCCGCCCCCACAGACCGCCCCCCGCGCGTACTCCCCCCCTCGCGCGGGGGGCTTCCCTTTTCGCGGAGGTTCCCCTCCCGGCCGCTGCTGGCCCCTCCCGACCGCTGCCCGGCCTCCCGGTCCGCCCGGCGCCTACCCCGCGGGCGTCGCGGAACCGCTCCCGCCCGACTTCCCCGGCTTCGCCGACTCCTCCGGCCTCTCCGACTTGGCCTCGAGCGCGCCGGCCAGCTGCCCCAGCTGCCGGAAGCTCGCCGTGCCCGTGACCACGGTCACGGACTTGCCGTCGTCGGCGGGGCGCACCAGCGCGTCGTACTTCGGCCCCTTGTAGCGGGTCCACTCCTCGCCGGCGACGCGCTGCTTCTTCGCCGTCTTCTCGGCGCCCTGCGTGACGTCGTCGATGAACCGGACCGGCCGCCGCTGGTCGCTCTGCTCGACGGCGGCGTACTCGTTGTCCGGGGTCATGAAGCCCAGGTGCCATACGGACCCCGCCGGGCCGTCGGCCGTGTAGCGGACGGAGGTGGCGCGCCACTCCTTGGACAGCCCCTGCGGCGCGGCCACCGGGTACGGCGCCGCGCGTCGTGCCGACGCCAGCTCCACGCCGTAACCCACCGTCTTGACCGGGTCCTTCTTGTCGTCGTGCGGGATGAACAGATAAATGATCCAGGCCGCGAAAATGATCACCGCCAGCGAGATCACCATGTCGCGCACGGCCTGCGCGCCCCGCTTCTTGTCTGCTGCCACGCCCCCATCGTCCCTTATGCCGGTCGGCGGCTTGTGCGAGGGGCGGGGGCTGCACCGGCGCCCCCGTTCCGTCCCCCGCAGTTCACCCCCGGTCTGCTCATCCGTGGGCGCCCCTGCTCAGTCTGTGGCCGACGGGTAAAATCTTGCCCACCCTCGCCGAATCGGCACAGCTCACCTGGCCGCAGTGGTCGTAAGAGTCGCCGTACAGAAAGGTGTGTTCCGATGACCGAACACAACCACCTCCCCTCCCAGCTCGAAGTCAGCCCGGAGGCCCCGGACCGCAACCTGGCGCTGGAGCTGGTGCGGGTCACCGAGGCGGGGGCGATGGCTTCGGGCCGCTGGGTCGGCAAGGGCGACAAGAACGGCGCCGACGGTGCGGCCGTCAAGGCGATGCGCACCCTCGTCTCCACGGTTTCCATGAACGGCGTCGTGGTGATCGGCGAGGGCGAGAAGGACGAGGCCCCGATGCTCTACAACGGGGAGCGCGTCGGCGACGGTACGGGCGCCGAGTGCGATGTCGCGGTCGACCCGGTCGACGGTACGACGCTCACCGCCAAGGGCATGGGCAACGCGGTCTCGGTGCTGGCGGTGGCCGAGCGGGGCTCTATGTTCGACCCGAGCGCGGTCTTCTACATGGACAAGCTGGTGACGGGCCCCGAGGCGGCGGAGTTCGTGGACATCACGGCACCGCCCGCGGTGAACATCCGGCGGATCGCCAAGGCCAAGGGCTGCGGCGTCGAGGACGTCACCGTCGTCGTGCTCGACAGGCCGCGCCACGAGGGGCTGGTGAAGGAGATCCGGGAGGCCGGCGCGCGGATCAAGTTCATCTCGGACGGCGATGTCGCGGGCGCCGTCATGACGGTCCGCGAGGAGACCGGCGTCGACCTGCTGCTGGGCGTGGGTGGCACCCCGGAGGGGATCATCGCGGCCTGCGCGATCAAGTGCCTCGGCGGGACGATACAGGGCAAGTTGTGGCCCAAGGACGACGAGGAGCGGCAGCGCGCCCTCGACGCGGGCCACGACCTGGACCAGGTGCTGCTCACCGATGACCTGGTCAGCGGCGAGAACGTGTTCTTCGTCGCCACCGGCATCACCGACGGCGACCTGCTGCGGGGCGTCCACTACCGGGGCGAGCGCGCGTTCACGCAGTCGCTGGTGATGCGGTCGAAGTCGGGGACGATCCGGCAGATCGAGTCCGTCCACCGGCTCTCGAAGCTCCGCGCCTACAGCGCCATCGACTTCGACCGCGCCCGGTAAGTCCGGTTGCCCGGTAACGAGGGCTGCGCCCCGTAAGGGGCGCGGGGAACTGCGCGATCAGCCACAAACCACCCGCAGCCTGCCGACGTCGGACAGGGCAGCCCCTCTCCGGAGATGGAGAGGGGCCAAGCCGGGCGGAGCCGCAACCGCTACGCGATGCGGGACACCTCCGTCGTCGGCTGCCCCGCGGCAGCGGTCTTGCGGCGGCGGGAGAGGACCACGCGGCGTTCGGCGGCGGTCAGTCCGCCCCAGACGCCGTACGGCTCGGGCATCACAAGGGCGTGCTCGCGGCACTCGACCAGCACGGGGCAGCGGGCGCAGACCCGCTTGGCGGCCTGCTCGCGGGAGAGCCGGGCGGCAGTGGGCTCCTTGGAGGGGGCGAAGAAGAGGCCCGCCTCGTCGCGGCGGCAGACGGCTTCCGCATGCCAGGGACCCGCTTGATCATCTCGCTCAGGCGTTCGCTGTACTGGGATGGTGGCGGCGGCCTGTGGGGACTGATGCGGCGTGTGCAGCACGGTCTGCTCCTGACGCGACGACGGAGGTTTGTTGCCCCTTCACCCGTCTTGCAGCGCACGGCAGTTCACGGCTCCCCCACGGGCCCCCTCGGGGGCCGACTCGCAAACTCATGCCGTACGAAAGACGATGCCCGAGCCCTACCCGCTGTACGCGCCGGTATGCATTGCGTGTCGTCCGATACGCGCCCAGGTGTGCGCCCCCCGGCGCGCGTCTAACCCCGTTTGCGCCGTTTCTCCTACAGCTCTTTACGGAACCGGTCGCGCAAGTTCTGGACGAGCCGGCCGCGCTTCGGTTTTGCGTCCACGCCCCCGAAAACAGCGGCCCCCTCGACCAGGACGGTCGGCGCGTTCGGGTCCGGGGAGTCGGTGACCTGGACGTCGAACCCGCCGAAGATCCCGGCGCCCTTCTGCTGCAGGGTGACGTTCTCCGGGACGCGGATCTCGATTCCCCCGAAGATCGCAGTGGCGTTGATCTGCACATGCGGGTGCTCGAACAGCGCCTCGGTCAGATCGATTTCGATGCCGCCGAAACAGGCGAACGCGTTGATCTTCCGCGGGACCCGCCAGCGCCCCTTGCGCCCGGTGCCGCTGAAGATGGCGACCAAGTTCTCCTTCGGCCCGTAACCGGGCAGGGCAGGACCCGAGGTGTGCGAGGCGGCGAAGTTCGCGAACGCGGTGCCATAGGAGCGCTGGCCGCTCGCACCCGACTGCTCGCCGTCGTACTCCGCGCCGGAGACGCCGGAGCGGCCCGCCGGGAGGTCGCGGACCAGCGGCTCCAGCTCCCCCATCGTCTTGGCGGCGTAGACGGCTTCGATCCGCTCGCCGTGCTCCTCCGCGTCCAGCCTGCCCTCGGCGAGGGCTTCGCGGAGGATGTCGGCGACCCGGTCACGGTCGGCGTCCGAGGCGCGGACACCCGCGTCCGCCGCGGGCGCGGGCGCCGGGGACCGCTCGGCTGACGGCTGCTTCTGGAGCGAAGTACGCGAAGAGTCTTCAGTCACATGAGCAGCGTACCCAAACGCGATAGATCGCGACTACCCCCGCAGCGGCCTCTTGCCGCCGGGTTCTACGCTGTGAGACGCGCTCCCATCGTCGAGAGCCGGGCTCCCCTCGTGGAGAGCCGTAAGTGTGAGAGGAAGAGTCCCCGTATGTCTGCCAGCTCCCAACCGGCCAGCCCGGAGTTCTCCTACACGGATCTGCTCCCCACCGGTGAGGACCCCACGCCGTACCGCCTGATCACCAGCGAGGGCGTGAGCACCTTCGAGGTGGACGGACGGACCTTCCTCAAGGTGGAGCCGGAGGCGCTGCGCAAGCTGGCGGCCGAGGCGATCCACGACATCCAGCACTATCTGCGGCCCGAGCACCTGGCGCAGCTGCGCCGCATCCTGGACGACCCCGAGGCCAGCGCCAACGACCGCTTCGTCGCCCTCGACCTGCTCAAGAACGCCAACATCGCGGCGGCGGGCGTGCTGCCCATGTGCCAGGACACCGGTACGGCGATCGTGATGGGCAAGCGCGGCCAGCAGGTACTGACGGCCGGCGGCGACGAGGAGGCCCTCTCGCGCGGTATCCACGACGCCTACACCCAGCTCAATCTGCGCTACTCGCAGATGGCTCCGCTCACCATGTGGGAGGAGAAGAACACCGGCACCAATCTGCCGGCACAGATCGAGCTGTACGCGACGGACGGCGACGCCTACAAGTTCCTGTTCATGGCCAAGGGCGGCGGCAGCGCCAACAAGTCCTTCCTGTACCAGGAGACGAAGGCGGTGCTGAACGAGGCCTCCATGATGAAGTTCCTGGAGGAGAAGATCCGTTCGCTGGGCACGGCCGCCTGCCCGCCGTACCACCTGGCGATCGTCGTCGGCGGCACCAGCGCCGAGTACGCGCTCAAGACCGCCAAGTACGCCTCCGCGCACTACCTCGACGAGCTGCCCACCGAGGGCTCGCCCTCCGGGCACGGCTTCCGGGACACCCAGCTGGAGGAGCAGGTCTTCGAGCTGACGCAGAAGATCGGCATCGGCGCGCAGTTCGGCGGCAAGTACTTCTGCCACGACGTACGCGTGGTGCGGCTGCCGCGGCACGGTGCCTCCTGCCCCGTCGCCATCGCCGTGTCCTGCTCGGCGGACCGCCAGGCCAAGGCGAAGATCACCGCCGAGGGCGTCTTCCTGGAGCAGCTGGAGACCGACCCGGCGCGCTTCCTGCCGGAGACGACGGAGTCCGAACTGACCGAGGGCGCCGGTGCGGACCTGGACGCCGTGAAGATCGATCTCGCCCGCCCCATGGACGAGATCCTCGCCGAGCTCACCAAGCACCCGGTCAAGACCCGCCTGTCGCTGACCGGCACCCTCGTCGTCGCGCGTGACATCGCCCACGCCAAGATCAAGGAGCGGCTGGACGCGGGCGAGGAGATGCCGCAGTACCTCAAGGACCACCCCGTCTACTACGCGGGCCCGGCCAAGACCCCCGAGGGCTACGCCTCCGGCTCCTTCGGGCCCACCACGGCGGGCCGGATGGACGCCTACGTCGAGCAGTTCCAGGCGGCGGGCGGCTCGAAGGTGATGCTCGCCAAGGGCAACCGCAGCAAGCAGGTCACCGACGCGTGCGCCACGCACGGCGGCTTCTACCTCGGCTCCATCGGCGGCCCGGCGGCCCGGCTCGCCCAGGACTGCATCAAGAAGGTCGAGGTCCTGGAGTACGAGGAGCTGGGCATGGAGGCGGTCTGGCGGATCGAGGTGGAGGACTTCCCCGCGTTCATCGTCGTCGACGACAAGGGCAACGACTTCTTCGCCGACCCCGCCCCCGAGCAGCCGTTCGTCACCTCGATCCCGGTGCGCGCGGGGAGCTGACGCCGCCAGGACCACGCCAAGGGACGCGTCCGCCCACTCCCCGTCGCGCGCGGCGGGGAGTACGATCCCCTCCGGCCGGGCCGAGGAACCGGGGGTGAGAGCGCTGACGGGCGGGAGCGAAGGGCGCGCCCCGGTCCGGAACACCATCACCGGCGGGCGGTTCGGGAACGTCGTACAGGCGGACCGCATCGAAGCGCTGCACATCCATGTGCACGACCCCGATCGGGAGTTACCCCCCTCCCGGCGGCTCCTGTACGGGCTCACCGCGCTACTGGCGAGCGCGGCCGCGTACCTCGCACAACGCTACGGCCCGCTTCCCGGACTGCTCGCGCTGGCCTCCGCCGCGCTCACCGGGACGGCAGCACTGAACCGTACGCTCGAACGCCGCCGCTTCACCCGGCCCCGCAAGCCCGTGCCGGCGCACCGGCTCGACTGGACCGCAGGGCAGCTCGCCGAGGTGCTGACCCGGCAGTACGGGCGCGAGGACCAGCTCGCGCTCTCCCCCGTGAGCACCCCCACCCCGCTGCCCGTGCGCTGGGAGGCCGCCGACCCGGCGGTGTCCGAGCACGAGGCCAACGTGCTGGGCCTGCCGGCGGGCGCCGCCGAATCCGGCGAACCGCTCGACGTGGCAGGCGAATTCGCCGAGATCGGGGCCTTCTTCACCGCGCTCCCCCGGCAGCGGCTCGTGGTCCTCGGCGAGCCCGGCGCGGGCAAGACCGTGCTCGCCTACCGGCTGGCGCGCACCCTGTTGGAGCACCGCGGCCCGGCGTCCGGCGCGCCCGTCCCCGTCGTGCTGCCGCTCGCCTCCTGGGACCCGGCGGACGCGCGCGGCCTGTGGCACTGGGCCGCCGAGCGGCTCTCCGCCGAGCAGCCCGCGCTGCTGCCCACCCCCGAACTCGCCCTCGACCTCATCGAGTCCGGCCGCCTGCTGCCCGTACTCGACGGCTTCGACGAGCTGCCCGAACCGGTACGGGCCGACGCGCTGAGCGAGCTGCGCCGCAGCCTCGCCGCGCCCGCGCGCTGTGTGCTGACGAGCCGGGTCGCCGAGTACACCCGCGCGGTACGGGCCGCGGGCGGCCTGCCGCTGCCCGGCGCCGCAGCCGTACGGCTGTGCCCGCTGACCGCCCAGGACCTCGCCGCGTATCTGCCGCGCACCAGCGGCCGTACCGACACCACCTGGCAGCCCGTACTGCGGCGGCTCGCGGACCCGGCGGACACCGCGCGCGAGGTGCGGGTGCTGCGCGCGGTGCTCAGCACGCCGCTGATGGTGGCGCTCGCCCGCGTCGCGTACAGCGGGACCGACGCCGACCCGGCCGAACTTCTCGGCGCCGGGCGCTTCACCGTCCGCCAGGCCGTTGAACGCCACCTGTACGACGCGTTCTTCACCGCCGCCTACGGGCGGCAAGCCGAAGATGCCACCCGCTGGGCCGGTTTCCTCGCGGCCCGGCTGCGGGACGCCGGCCGGCAGGACCTCGCCTGGTGGCGGCTGGACGAGGCGGTGCCCAGCGCCGTACGGGCGCTTGCGCTGCTGCCGAGCGCGGCGGTGGCCGCGCTGACCGTCCACCTGGCGGGGATCGGCACCCCGTGGTGGGACCGGTGGGTGGCGGCGCCGCTGTGGCTGGTGCTCGGCGCCGGGCTGTGGCTGGGCTTCGCCGTGGACGTCCTCCCCGGCGGGCACCCGCGCGGGCCGCAGCGGGTGCGGTGGCCACGGCGCGCCCGGCCGGACGGGGCGGGAGCGCACGCACCGCTCCGGCGGTGGAGCTGGTGGGCCGGGGGAACGCTGTATCTGGCCGCTCTGGCCACGGCCCTGTGGATACTCGGCACGATCAATGGGGAGCTGCAGACAGACGCCGCCGCACTGGCCGTCGCGGGCCTCGTCTGCCTGCCGCTCACCGCCCTCCTCAACCACCTGCGCACCCCCGCCGATCCCGAGACCGCCCCCGAACCCGCGCGTCTCCTCCGGCTGGACCGGCGCTCCGTGCTGGCGCTCGGCGCCGTCGGCTCGGGCATCGCCAAGAGCCTCGACGCGGACGCCGGCTTCGCCAGGCCGCGCCCCTACGTGGGCTGGGTGCTCGTGGTGACGCTCGGCCTCTGGCAGCTCTCCGGCGGGCGGGACGTGGTCACCGCCCGGACGTGGGCCGTGGTCCTGGCGGGCGCCGCGGTGGCGTCCTATCTGCACGATTTCGCGCTCTCCGCGTGGGGCCGCTTCACGCTCGCCCGGGTCTGGTGCGCCCGGCACGGCCAACTGCCGTGGCGGCTCATGGTCTTCCTCCGCGACGCGCACCGCAGGGGCGTGCTGCGCCAGGCGGGCGGCGTGTACCGCTTCCGGCACATCGAGCTGCGCAACCGGCTCGCGGCACACGCACCGTCACGCGCCCGCTCCCCGCTCGTGCCCGCGAACGTGCGCACGCGCGTGCCCGCGAACGTACGGAAACTCGGGTCATCACTTGCAGGCGCCCTCGCCACCCTGAGCGCCCTGCTGCTCCTGGCCGCGTCCGTCTTCGGCACGCCGAAGGCCGAGCCCACCCCGTTTCCGCACGGCACCCGTCCGCCCGCCTGCTCCGTGCTCAGCGCGCACGACCGGAAGACACTGATGGACCGCCCGCTGGCGGTGCAGGACGGCCGCACCAAGTGCGTCGCGGCGGAGCAGTCGCCGTTCCGCCCCGACGTCGAGGTCCGGATCGGGCTGTCCGCCGATACGGCGACGGCGAGCGGCAGCGGCGTGGAGGCGGCACGCCACGTCTTCCGGGAGTGGGCGGGCATCGAGCGGCGGACCCCCCGCTCGTCCATCCTGCGCGGCCCGGACCTGGCCGACCAGCAACTGCGCGTCGTCGGCACGAGGTCCCCCAGCGACGGGGTGCCGCCGATGCGGCAGGCCCGCTACTACGCCCGGGACGGCAACCTGCGCGCCTACGTCTTCTACGCCGAGGAGTACGCGTCGGCGCGGCGCGTCTCCGCCGTCGCCGAATCGCTGCTCCGCAAGGCTCTGGACCGGCCCGGCGCGCGGGACCTCGCGTCGATCCCGCGCACGCGCGTGCCCGAGCGCAACCGCTTGGCCGGTTACGCGCGCGAGGAGCGGTCGCTGCACGGTGCGGTGTGGCAGGGCGACGAGCCCTCACGGATCCTGACCTTCGACCACTTGGGCGTCCCCCTCCGCGCTCCCCGGCAGCTGGAGTGCGACACGGAATACCGCGACGAGGACGACGCGGTCGAGTCGACGACGCAAGCCCTCGACCTGTCCGCCTACGTCTGCAAGCCCCCCGAAGACGGTCTCCCCGCACGCCCGGCCCCCCACGTCCGCATCGACCTCGCCGAAATGGAGTGCGGCGGCCGGTGCCAGCAGCGCGAGACCCGCGCCTTCGAGCGGACCCGCCCAGGTGCGGAATCGGTGCGCTGGCGACAGCCCGAAGGAACGAAGGACACGCGGTACGCGGTACGCAAAGGTGCCGAGTCGTACGAGATGCACCTGTTGCGCGAGTACCGGTTCGCCCCCTTCGACCGGCGCCGGCTATGGCTCCGCGTCCGTGTTGCCCCCGAGCACGCCGAGCTCGCCCAGAAGATCGTCAACAGCGCGTACACCCAGACCGGCGGCGGGCGGTGAGCCGAACAGCACGTTCCACGCCGTCAGAGGTCCTGCACGGCCGTCCCCAGCAGGCAGAACTCGTTGCCCTCCGGATCGGCCAGCACCGTCCAGGGCACATCGGGGGACTGTCCGACGTCCACTCGGACAGCGCCCAGCTCCAGGAGCCGCTGGAGCTCCTGCTCGGTGGTCGTCCCGTCGGCGCGCAGATCCAGATGGAGGCGGTTCTTCAGCGTCTTGCGCTCCGGTACGGGCAGTACGTCGATGCCCGGCTGTGCCGGGTCGGGCGGGCCGATCTCGATGCCGGCCTCTTGCTCGTCCCTGACCCGCCAGTCCAGCGCCCGGCACCAGAAGTCCGCCACGGTCCGCGGATCCACGGCGTCGATGCTCAGCGCAGCGATACGACTCGTCATGGCCGGACCATAGCCAGGAATGCCTCCGCGATACGGGATGCTGAACCGCATGGAGGTGTTCGCACGATGACCGACAGCACTGGCAGCGCCGACAACCCGGCCTACCGGACCGAGCACGACTCGATGGGAGAGGTGCGGGTCCCCGCGCACGCCAAGTGGCGGGCGCAGACACAGCGGGCCGTGGAGAACTTCCCCGTCAGCGGGCAGCGGCTGGAGCGGGCGCACATCGAGGCGCTGGCCCGGATCAAGGCGGCGGCCGCCGTCGTGAACGCCCGGCTCGGGGTGCTCGACCAGGAGCGGGCCGACGCCGTGCGGGCAGCGGCCGAAGAGGTCGCCGAGGGGCGCTGGGACGACCACTTCCCGGTCGACGTCTTCCAGACCGGCTCGGGCACCTCATCCAACATGAACATGAACGAGGTGCTGGCGACCCTGGCCACCGAGCGGCTGACCGCCTCGGGCGCAAAGGCCCCGTCCGTGCACCCGAACGACCATGTCAACGCCAGCCAGTCGTCCAACGACGTCTTCCCGTCCTCCATCCATATCGCCGCGACGGCCGCGGTGACCGCCGATCTGATCCCGGCGCTGGAGCGGCTGACCGCGTCGCTGGAGGGCAAGGCGCGCGAGTTCGCCGATGTGGTGAAGTCCGGGCGTACGCATCTGATGGACGCCACGCCGGTGACGCTCGGCCAGGAGTTCGGCGGCTACGCGACCCAGATGCGGTACGGCGTCGAACGGCTGGGGGCCGCACTGCCCCGGCTCGCCGAACTGCCGCTGGGCGGTACGGCCGTGGGCACCGGCATCAACACCCCGCCCGGGTTCGCCGCCGCCGTCATCGAGGAGGTGGCCCGCTCCACGGGGCTCCCGCTGACCGAGGCACGCGACCACTTCGAGGCGCAGGGCGCCCGGGACGCGCTGGTGGAGACCTCGGGGCAGCTGCGCACCATCGCGGTGGGCCTCACCAAGATCTGCAACGACCTGCGCTGGATGGCCTCAGGACCGCGTACGGGACTGGCGGAGATTACGCTGCCCGACCTCCAGCCGGGCTCCTCGATCATGCCGGGAAAGGTCAACCCCGTCATCCCGGAGGCGGTGCTGATGGTCGCCGCGCAGGTCACGGGGAACGATGCGACGGTGGCGGCGGCGGGCGCCGCGGGCAACTTCGAGCTGAACGTCATGCTGCCCGTCATCGCCAAGAACCTGCTCGAGTCGGTGCGGCTGCTGGCCAACGCCGCGCGGCTGCTGGCCGACCGCACCGTCGACGGCATCACCGCGAACGTGGAGCGGGCGCGGGAGTTCGCGGAGTCCTCCCCCTCTGTCGTCACTCCGCTCAACAAGTACATCGGCTACGAGAACGCGGCCGCCGTCGCCAAGAAGGCCATGGCGGAACAGCTGACCATCCGCGAGGCCGTACTGGCGTCCGGTTACGTCGAGCGCGGCGAGCTGACACTCCAGCAGCTGGACGAGGCGCTGGACGTACTGCGGATGACACACCCCTGACGCCCGCGATCCGGAAAGCCCCTGATCCGCCCGCCGTCGGCAGCGCTGCGGCACAGCTCACGGCGGGCCCGGGGTCCGGCCACCTAAGATCCCGCCATGACAGTTGATCAGGCGGCGCCCCAGGAGCGCTGGCCCGCGGGCACTCCGATCCTGTGGCGCTACCGCGCCAACGGCGCCGCGCATCCCCATATCTGTCGTCCCGTCACTGTCGTACGCGACACGGCGGAGTTGCTGGCGGTCTGGATGGCGCCCGGCACGCTGTGCGTCAGGCCCGAACTCGCCGACGGCACGCCCGTGCACCGCGAGCCGCTGGCGACCCGCTACACCAAGCCGCGCCGGGCCGCCTTCTCCCGCTGGTCCGGCATGGGGGTGCTGAAGCTGGCGCGCCCCGGGCAGCCGTGGTCGGTGTGGCTGTTCTGGGAGCCGGGCTGGCGGTTCAGAAACTTTTACGTGAACTTCGAGGAGCCGCTGCTGCGCTGGCCGGGCGGGGTGGACTCCGAGGACCACTTCCTGGACCTCGAAGTGAGCCCCGACGGGCGCTGGAAGTGGCTGGACGAGGACGAGTTCGCCGCTGCGCAGGACGCCGGGCTGCTGGAGGAGGCACAGGCCGGCCGGGTCCGCGAGGCGGGCCGACGGGCCGTTGCGGCGGTACGGTCCTGGGGCTCGCCGTTCGCGGACGGCTGGGAGCGCTGGCGGCCCGACCCGGCCTGGCCGGTGCCCCGGTTGCCGGACGACTGGGACAGGCCGCCGTTCAACGTGTGTCTGCACCGACCTCCCGATGCCCCTTGATACGCCCCCATACTGCAAACGTAGGATCAACGTCCGTAAACGTACGCTGCACAACACAACTCCCCTCACCCCCCGGGGACTTGACCGGCAGCCAGGAAGGAGCCCAGCCGTGAGCAGCTCTGCGGATTTTGGGGCTAGCGGGAGATCCGGGGCAGGTGCCGGGGCATATGACGGATTTGACCGTACGAACATCGACAGGTCGGGGCAATCCGCGGCATTCGACGCCATCGGGGACCGGTACGACGAGGCATTCCCCCACAAAGAGGGCCAGATCGCCGGTGCCGACTGGTTGGCGGAGCAGCTGCCGCCCGGCGCCCGGGTGCTGGATGTGGGCTGCGGCACCGGGCTGCCGACGGCGCGTCAGCTCACCGACGCCGGACTCCGGGTCGTCGGCATCGACCTGTCGTCCTCGATGCTGAAACTGTGCCGCGACAACGTCCCGGAGAGCGAGTGCCGCAAGCTGGACATCGCCGACCTGGAGTCGTCGGGCCTGGGCCCGTTCGACGGCATCGTCGCCTTCTTCTCGCTGCTCATGCTGCCCCGGCCGGAGATCCCGTACGCGCTGCGGGCGCTGCACGGGCAGTTGCGCGGCGAAGGACCGCTGGTCCTGGGGATGGTGGAGGCGGACGTGAACGATTTCTCCATCCCGTTCCTGGGCAACACGATCCGGGTATCCGGCTATCTGCGGGACGAATTGCGCGGGGTGGTCCAGGACGCGGGATTCGATGTCGTAGGAGAGGACGCGCGCGCGTACGCTCCTGCGAGCACGGATGTACCTCCCGAGATTCAGCTCTTCTTGCAGTGCCGACGACGCCCATAGACCGCGAGCACCCAGCGCAGGGCGTGCGCCGATGCGCAGCCCCGGATGGATGGAAACCGAACGCGTGACGGAGCACGAGAAACCTGCGGCGAGCAGCACCACCGAACCGACGCACCCCACACCGTCGGCGAACGCCCGCACCGGCCCCGGCGGCGCCGAGGGACAGCCGGCCCCGCGCGGTCGCGATGGCGCACCGCCGCGACCGCGGCCGCATCCCCCACAGCCCGGCGAACCGGACCTGACTGCCGAACCGGCCATGGCCGCCGGGGCGGCCGGGGCGGCCGAGTCACCCGTCGCCGCCGGGCCGCCCGTCGACGACGCCGGCAGCGAGCGGTCCGAGCGGGAGCGCCGGGGCGGGGACAGGCTGCGGTTCGTCGGCGCGGCGACCCGGCGCATCGCGCGCGGGGTCGACCTGGACGAGACGGTGCTGGGTCTGTGCCGCGCCAGCGTTCCCGCGTACTCGGACGCGATCCTCGTCTACCTGCGCGATCCGCTGCCGGTCGGCGACGAGCGGCCAACCGGCCCGTTCGTGCTGCGGCTGCGGCGCAGCGACCGGATTCCCGAGGACCCGCTGGCCGCCCAGGCGTTGCAGGCCGCACAGGCCCAGGCTGCGGTGTCCGGCGTCCGGACGGGAGAGGCCGGCGGATATCCGGAGACCGTCGGCTACCCCGGGCAGGTGGCCGCCGAGGCCGCGGGCCTCTCCCTGGGGATGGCCGCGGGCATGGCGGCCGGTACGGCGGGCACGGCCGCGGCCAAACTCGCCGAGGTGCGCCCGGGCGGCCCGCTGGCCGAGGTGCTGCGCGGGGTACGGCCGGTCTTCGCGGACTCCCCCGCGGCCAGCGCCGCGCTGCCCGAACTCCTCGGCCCGGACCGGGAGGTGCCCGCCGGGCACCGCGCGATCCTCGCCCCGCTGCGCGGACGGCGCCGGGTGATTGGCGCCGCGGTCTTTCTGCGCCGCCCGGACCGGCCCGCCTTCGAGCCGGACGATCTGCTCATCGCGGCGCAGCTGGCCACCCATACGGCACTCGGTGTGGACAAGGCGGTGCTCTACGGGCGGGAGGCGTACATCGCCGACGAGCTCCAGCGCACCATGCTGCCCGACGAACTCCCGCAGCCCACCGGCGTCACCCTCGCCAGCCGCTATCTGCCCGCCGCCGAGACGGCACGGGTGGGCGGCGACTGGTACGACGCCATCCCGCTGCCCGGCTCGCGGGTGGCGCTGGTCGTCGGCGATGTGATGGGCCATTCGATGACCTCCGCGGCGATCATGGGCCAGCTGCGGACGACGGCGCAGACACTGGCCGGACTCGACCTGCCTCCCCAGGAGGTGCTGCACCACCTGGACGAGCAGGCGCAGCGGCTCGGCAGCGACCGGATGGCCACCTGCCTGTACGCCGTATACGACCCGGTGGCGCACCGTATCGTCGTCGCCAACGCGGGCCACCCGCCGCCGGTCATGCTGCACCGCAGCGGGCGGGCCGAGGTGCTGCGGATACCGGCCGGCGCGCCGATCGGGGTGGGCGGCGTCGACTTCGAGGCCGTCGAGCTGGACGCGCCGGCGGGCGCCACGCTGCTGCTGTACACCGACGGGCTGGTCGAGTCGCGGCAGCGCGATGTGTGGACCGGCATCGAGCATCTGCGCGAGAAGCTGGCCGCCACCGCCCGGCTGACCCGGCCGGGCGCCTCGGCCCCGCTGGAGCCGCTGTGCGACGAGGTGCTCGACATCCTCGGCCCCGGCGACCGGGACGACGACATCGCCCTGCTGGCCGCCCGGTTCGACGGGATCGCGCCGAGCGATGTCGCGTACTGGTTCCTGGACCCGCGCGCCCAGACCGCGCGCCAGGCCCGCCGGCTGGCCCGAAGAGCGCTGGCCCGCTGGGGCCTGGAAGAGCTGTCCGACTCGGTCGAACTGCTGGTCAGCGAGATCGTCACCAACGCCGTGCGGTACGCCGAACGCCCCATCACCTTGCGGCTGCTGCGCACCGACACGCTGCGGTGTGAGGTGGGCGACGACGTGCCGCAGCTGCCCCGGCTGCGGCAGGCCCGCGCCACCGATGAGGGCGGGCGCGGGCTGTACCTGGTCAACCGCCTCGCCCGCCGCTGGGGCGCCACCCGTCTGTCGACGGGCAAAGTCGTCTGGTTCGAACTCCCGGTCCCGGAGCCCGAACCGGAGTTGTGACCCCTGCTGTGCTTGGGCCTGCGCCCTGGCTGCGCTTGGACCTGCGCCCCCGGCTGTACTTGGGGCTGCGCCCCTGCTGCGCTTGGGAGGTCTGCGCGAAGGCGCAGGGCTGGCAAGCGCAGCAACGGCCCGCACCCGGCGACGAAGCGCCAGCCCCAACGGGGGCCGGCCGTGACCGGTGTGCGGGCCGTTTCGTTGCCGTCCGCGGGCCGGTGGCTGCGCTTGCCCACCCTGCGCCCCTGGCGCAGACTGCCCAAGCGCAGGCGAAGCGGCGCAGCCGCAGCACCGCGCAGCGCAGGCGCCAAGCGCAGCACAGGGCGCAGCCCTCAGCGCAGCGTCAGGCGGAGAGCTGGGCCTCGGCGTCGAGGGTGGTGGCGACTGCCTGGACGACCGCGGCGATCTTGAACGCCTCCTGAATCGTCTCGCGGTCCACCCCGGCCTTGCGCAGCACCTGCTCGTGCGAGTCGAGGCACTGCCCGCAGCCGTTGATCGCGGAGACGGCGAGCGACCACAGCTCGAAGTCCGTCTTCTCGACACCGGGGTTGCCGATGACGTTCATCCGCAGCCCGGCGCGCAGCGTGCCGTACTCCGGGTCCGACAGCAGGTGCCGGGTGCGGTAGAAGACGTTGTTCATCGCCATGACGGCGGCGGCCGACTTCGCTGCCGTGTACGCCTCGTCGCTCAGGTTCTCCTTGGCCTCCGGCTCCAGCGCGCGCAGCACGATCCCGGAGCGGGACGCGATGGCGCAGGCCAGAACGGTGCCCCACAGCTGCTGCTTGGGCAGCTCGGAGTTGCCTATGACGGAGCCGAGGTTGAGCTTGAGGTCCTTCGCGTAGTCCGGAAGGGCCGACTTCAGGTCATCGAGAGCCATGCTGCTCACTCACCAGCCAGCAGCTTGACCGGGTCGAGAGTCTCCTCGCCCTGGGTCCAGTTGCAGGGGCACAGCTCGTCGGTCTGGAGCGCGTCGAGGACCCGCAGGACCTCCTTGGGATTACGGCCGACGGAGCCGGCGGTCACCATCGTGAACTGGATCTCGTTGTTCTGGTCCACGATGAAGACGGCGCGCTGCGCGAAGCCGTCCTCGCCCTCGATGCCGAGCGCGCGCATCAGCTCGTGCTTGGAGTCGGCCATCATCGGGAAGGGCAGGTCGGTCAGGTCCGGGTGGTCCTTGCGCCACGCGTGGTGCACGAACTCCGAGTCACCGGAGAAGCCGAGGATCTGCGCGTCGCGGTCGGCGAACTCCTCGTTCAGCTTGCCGAACGCGGAGATCTCCGTCGGGCAGACGAAGGTGAAGTCCTTGGGCCAAGCAAAGACGACCTTCCACTTGCCCTCGTAGGTCTTGTGGTTGATCGTCTCGAACTCCTTGCCCTTCTCCAGAGAGACGCAGGCGGTCAGCTCGAACTCAGGGAACTTGTCACCGACAGTGAGCACGTACACACTCCTTGCACTTGCGGCCAGGATGCCCGTATTGCATGCATTCCTGGAGGTTGGTCGCCACCACCTAACCACATACGACATTGATCGCGGAAATAGCCCGCAGCGAGTCGTTTGATCGGCCGAAGCTATCAGCCAGTACGAAGGGTCATCGCGGGCCCGTGCCCCGGTACGGCGTCGATACGAGCCGACGGGAAACGGGCCGCGGGACAGCAGCCGGAGGGCCCGGACCGCGGACGGTCCGGGCCCCTGCGCGATCAGTTCAGGACTTCTCGCCCTGGTCCTGCTCGGCGCCCTCGACCTCAGGAGTGATCGTGGCCTGGCCGAACCTGCCGACGAGGTTCGTGATGAAGTCACCCGCCTCGACGGACTTGTCCAGCTGCGACGTGGCTACACCGAGGGAGTCCTCCACGTTGTTGTAGCCGAGGTCCCCAGGACCGCTCTCGCGGATCTTCTGGAGGTTGACGTTCGCTCCGAGGTGGACGTCGGCCATGGCGACCGGCGCCGAGAGACCACCGATAGCGACAGTGAGACCAACCACAGCTGCGGCACGGGCGCATCTCTTCATTGTTGACTCCTCCTCGTACATGTCGAGTTCGTCCGGTGTTGTACGACAATGAACTTATCCTCCTTTGAGGCAATCTTTACGCAATATATGACGTGAATTCACCTGTCAGGCGGCAGCGCCCTCCCCCGCCCAGCCCGCTTTAATCTGCCGCTTGACCTGCGAAAAAGCCACCGCTGGCCGGGCAGCGGCGGATACCCCGTCTGCGTCAGGCGTGATCGCGGGGGTTGATCGCGGAAATGGCTACAGTTGGGTCGGTTGATTGGAGTGAGTTATCAGTGACCGGCACCACTGTCCCCGCACAGCCGACGCGGGCGGCCCGCGCGCGGCAGCCCAGCCTTTCGCAGCTGCGGGCCTTCGCCGCCGTCGCCGAGCATCTGCACTTCCGGGAGGCCGCCGCGGCGCTCGGCATGAGCCAGCCCGCGCTGTCCGGCGCGGTCGCCGCCCTGGAGGAGACGCTGGGGGTGCAACTGCTGGAGCGCACCACCAGAAAGGTGCTGCTCTCCCCCGCCGGTGAACGCATGGCCGCCCGTACGCGGTCCGTACTGCACGCCGTGGGCGAGCTGATGGAGGAGGCCGAGGCCGCGCAGGCCCCGTTCACCGGGGTGCTGCGACTGGGCGTCATACCGACGGTCGCACCGTATCTGCTGCCCACCGTGCTCGGTCTCGTCCACAAGCGGTATCCGGATCTGGACCTGCAGGTCCATGAGGAGCAGACCGCCTCGCTGTTGGAGGGGCTGGGGCAGGGGCGGCTGGATCTGCTGCTGTGCGCGGTGCCTCCCCCGAGGACTTCGTCCAGGGGGTACCCCCAGGCGCCGTCGGTGCGTGAGGTGCCGCTGTTCGACGAGGACTTCGTGCTGGTCACCCCGGACGATCACCCGGCCGCCGGGCGCTCGGACCTGCCGCGCTCCATGCTGCGCGAGCTCGATCTGCTGCTGCTGGACGAGGGGCACTGCCTGCGCGACCAGGCGCTCGACATCTGCCGCGAGGCGGGCCGCACCGAGTCGGCCAGCGTGACGACCAGCGCCGCGGGCCTCTCCACGCTGGTGCAACTGGTGGCCGGGGGCATGGGGGTGACCCTGCTGCCGCATACGGCGGTCCGGGTGGAGGCGGGGCGCAACGAGTCCCTGCGTACGGCACATTTCGCCGACCCCGCGCCGTCCCGGCGGATCGCGCTGGCGATGCGGGAGGGCGCGGCGCGCGAGGAGGAGTTCCAGGCCTTCGGCGACGCCCTGCGGGCCGCCATGCGGTCGCTGCCCGTACGGCCCGTACTGCCGTAGGGGCGGGGGACGTTGGCGTAGCGGCCGCTGGGCATGCTCGGTCATGCTCGGCGAGCCCGCGCTGTTCCGCCCGTACGCGTTCCGTCCGCGCCTCAGCCCTCGCGCGGTGGGCGGCCCCGGCGCGGGTGGGGGCGGGTGTCCTTGGGCAGGCGGCCCGCCTCCTTGAGGGCCTGGCGCAGCAGATAGTCGATCTGCGCGTTGGTGGAGCGCAGTTCGTCGGCCGCCCAGCGGGCGAGCGCGTCATGCATCGCGGGGTCGAGCCGCAGCAGCACCTGCTTGCGCTGCCGCGGCTTGCCCTTTCCCGACGCCTTCTCCGACGCCGCCCGCCCGGGGTCGGGGGCGGCGCCCGCGCCCTCGCCGTCGGCCGTCACTGGTAGAGCGACCCCGTGTTCAGCACTGGCTGCGGGGAGCGGTCGCCGCACAGCACCACCAGCAGGTTGCTGACCATGCTGGCCCTGCGCTCCTCGTCCAGCTCCACGAAGTCCTGCGCGGTGATCCGGGCCAGTGCGTCCTCGACCATGCCGCAGGCGCCCTCCACGATCTGCTTGCGGGCCGCGACGACGGCGCCCGCCTGCTGCCGCTGGAGCATGGCGGAGGCGATCTCGGGGGCGTAGGCGAGGTGGGTGAAGCGGGACTCGACCACCGAGACCCCGGCGGCCCGCACCCGGACCGTCAGCTCCGCGGCCAGCTTCTCCGTGATCTCCTCGGCGTTGCCGCGCAGCGAGAGGCCCGCCTCGTCGTGTGCGTCGTACGGGTACTCGATGGCGATGTGCCGGACCGCGGCCTCGGTCTGGGTGGAGACGAACTCCACATAGTCGTCGACCGAGAAGGTGGCCTGGGCGGTGTCCCGCACCTGCCAGACGACGACCGCGGCGAGCTCGATCGGGTTGCCGTAGGCGTCGTTGACCTTGAGGACCGGGGTCTCGTGGTTGCGGACCCGGGTGGAGATCTTGGTGCGGCTGGTCAGCGGGTTGACCCAGCGCAGGCCGTCCGCGCGGATGGTGCCGGTGTAGCGGCCGAAGAGCTGGACGACGCGGGCCTCCCCCGGCGCCACCATGTTCAGCCCCGCCATGCCGAAGACGGAGGCGATCACCAGCACGATGCCGAGGACGATCAGCACACCGCCGCCGGCTCCGCTACCGCCCGAGGCGAGGCCGCCGCCCACGATCACGGCGCCGACGCCGAGCAGAAAGCCGATCAGCCCCAGCAGCAGGGCGAGCCCGCCCGGAATGCTGTGCGCTGTCGTCTCCCGCACTTCGGGCGTGGGCATTTCAGGTGCGTCGGTCGGCTGATCAAGGCTCATCGCGATCCCCCCGGCTCGGTCATACGGTCAGGCGCGCACCCGGTCGTGGAGAGCACGCCTCTATCAATGTGATAGCAGATTAATCCCTGAGCGCGGGCACCGCCAGTCCGGCGCCCACTCCGGCGGTCAGCAGAAAAACTGTCCAGTCTTCGACAGGATTTCAGATCAGCCGCAGCGCCCGCGGGTACGCAGGAGCCGCAGGACAGAGAACTAGTGGACCGTCTTGCCTTTCGGTACCTGGAAGCAGGCGGAGACGAGGGAGAACATGATTCCGGATTCCTCGCCCTTGGCGGGGGTGCGGCCCTCGGGGACCAGTTCCAGGGTGATACGTACGGTGAACTTCTTCTCGCGGGAGTCCGCTTCGAGGTAGGGAGTCTTGTAGGCGTCCGATTCCCTGCCCCGGCCGGTGATCTTCCAGCCGTTGCCGGGCAGGGCGTCCTCGAGCCGCTCCCACGCCTTGGTCAAGGACTTGTCGGAGCGGCCGTAGATCGACCAGGTGTGCCGGACCTTGTAGTACCTGTCGGCGTCCATGTCCCCGCACACGTCGAGGATCGGGCCCGGCGGGGTGACCTTTCCCTTGAGCCGCATCAGGTCGTAGAGCTGGCTGGAGAGCTTGCCCGCGTCTTCCAGGGAACGGCGGGTCTCCCGGACCTCAGGCGTGTAGCCGGGGCCGTCGGAGTCTGACATCGAGCATCCCGTCATCAGAACCAGTGCCGTGGCCGCCGCCACCAGCACGCGTGCGCCGAGGATCTCAGTCCTCAAGGTCGACCCGCCCGCCGCGGCCCGTGACCACGTACGCCTGGTTCCTGAGCCCTTCCGAGCCCTCCCACCAGTAGCCGCCGTGGTCGCCGTCGTGAGTCGTCATCCGGTTCGCCCCGAAATCCTTGTCGCTGGGAACGGCCGCGTCGCTGCCACCACCGTGGGCGAAGCGGCCCAGTTCGGGTACGAGGTTGTCATTCCCGGCCTTCTCGTTCCACACATGGCCCCGTGGCGCGTCCAGATCGTTGGCATGGCCCAGGCCCACGCCGGGGCTGCCGGCGAAGATGATGTCGTCGGCACCCAGGTCGCCCCCCTTGGAGGCGAAGCCGACGAGGTTGCTGCCGTAGCTGTGCCCGATGACCGTGGTGTGGCTCGCACCGGGCCCGCCCTGCGTGACCTCCAGGCCGTCCAGGAAGCGGTTCAGGTCCGGGGCGCCGCGCTCGGCCGCGTCGTCGTTCGAGGCGTTGATCATGCCGGACGGCGAGTCGTAGCCGAACCAGTTGATCGTGGACACGTTGGGGTTGCCCGGCTGGGCCGAGGTGGCCTGCCACAGGTTGTCCGAGGCGATCTGCGACTTGTTGATGCCGCCGAGCGTGGTGTTCATCCCCGGCACCATCACGGCGGTGTGGTCGGCCTTGTCCGGGTTGCCGTTGGCGATGATCGCGCGGCCGTTGTTCTCCGGGTCGAAGCCCAGCAGATAGGCGGGCGGGAGGCCCTTCTGGCCGGGGTTGTCCTTGTTGGGCCCGTAGTTGTCGAAGCCGGCGGTTCCGGTGTCGTCGAAGCGCGTCTGGATCCGTTTCATCCCGTTGAGCGCGCTCTTCAGGTGCTCTTGGCGGTCGTGCCACTGCTGCCACTTCGCCTTGTCGTCGGAGTCGGGGATCGAACCCGCCTTGCCCGCCGTGATGTAGCGGATCTTCGGCTCGGGCGGGTAGTTGTCCAGCTCCATCTGATACTGGGCGCGCTTCTCGTTGAAGACCGCGCGGTTCGCCTCGTCGCGGGCCTCGG
Source organism: Streptomyces sp. CA-250714 (assembly GCF_050936705.1). Lineage (NCBI taxonomy): Bacteria > Bacillati > Actinomycetota > Actinomycetes > Kitasatosporales > Streptomycetaceae > Streptomyces > Streptomyces sp. CA-250714. The sequence continues at coordinate 2,966,996 of NZ_JBNJMI010000001.1, forward strand.
CCGGTATGCCGTCGAGCTTGCCGACACTGGCCGGGTACAGCGAGGTGTAGTCGGCCCGCTCCTCCTCGGACAGCGACTTCCACCAGGCCGCGTTCTGCTGCGGGGTGCGGTCCTTGGGCACCGGGTCCAAGTAGTCGTCGGCGGCCTTGCCGACGGCCGAGCGGTCCTTGCGCGAGTCGGCCCAGTCGTCCGCGGTCACCTTCAGGGTGGCGGTGGTGATCAGCCGGCGGAGCGTCTGCGCGTACTCGTGATCGACCCGCCCCGCCTCCCGCAGGGCGTCCCCGATGCGATCGGCGAAGCCCTGCGCCTTGCGTTCTTCGGGGCTCGGCGGCACGGGGGAGAAGGGGACGGTGGTCTGCCCCGGCTTCACGCTTCCGCTGCCGGGCATGATCGGGCCCTGGTCCTTGATGGTGTAGTGGACCGACCCGTCGCCGCCGACGGACATCCCCACCGCCTCGGCGTCCGCGACCGCCTCCGTCAGCTTCCGCTTGGCGGCGCGCAGTTCACCGGCGAGCCCGTTGAGGGCCGTACGCACCAGTCCGCACTGCACTTGCGCGTAGTGGAAGCTCTCGGCGAGCTTCTTCAGCCGGGTGGACGCCGCTGTCGCGCCCTGGCCCTTCAGGCCCGCGCGCAGCTTGGGGTTGACGGCGTCGTTGAGCCGGTCCTTGGCCTCCCCCGCGCAGCTGCTCGCCTTGTGCCAGCCGTCTGCCGCCTGCTCGAACTGCCCCGGGTCGAGGTCCTTGAGCTGCTTGTAGGTCAGCATGGCCGGGTCACCAGCTTCCGCTGGGCCCGCCGGGCGGCGGGGTGGGCTTGGCCTCGTACTTCCCGAACTGGTCCTTGATCTCCTCGTCCTTGCCGGACAGGGTCGTGCCCGCCTTCTCCAGCTTGCCCGAGACCTCGTCGCACTCGTCGCGTACGAGGGTGAGCCGCGCCAGCCAGGAGTCGAAGACCCGCACCTGCATGGCGGCGCTCTCCAGCCCGTCGACCCCGTCGTCGAAGCGACCGGCGCCCTTTTGTCCGGTACGCATCTCGCCCAGCGCGCGGGAGACGTTGTTCCGCAGCGACTCCAGCGAACCCGACGCGGTGGTCCAGGGGTTCTTGGCGTTCTTCAGGTCCGGCTCGCCGCCACCCTCGCCGCCGCCGTTGTCGCCCCCGCCGGCTTTTGCGTTCGCACTCGCCAGGTTCGTTTTCACGCCCGCCCCGTTGGCTTCGTCGAGCAGCCGCTGCCAGCTCTCGGACACCGCCCCGTTCGTCATGCCCGCGCCCCGTTTCCTCGGCTTGTCAGCCCTTTCGAATCGGCAAAGCTAGCAAAGGAAATCGGGCTCGCGCGGGGCTTTCCTCAAGCCTTCACGAACATGTATCCGAACCCGGACACATCGCTGACCCGCAGTCGCTCACGCATCTCCTTCTGGGCAGTTGACGTCGTTGTCGCGCAGGCCCCGATGCGGCGAGCAACCCGCCCGCCCCTCTCTGCGTCAGCCAACGGGACGGTCGAAGCCGGACGGTCGGCCTCGTATGCGGACATCGAGCGGGAAAGTGGGCGATGGGACAGGCAGCGGACGACCGGCTGACCACGCAACCTCGCGCGGAGCCGCTCGACGACACCGAGCCGTCCCAAGACACCGAGCCGTCCTACGACGCCGGGCACTCCCGCCCCATCGGGCCCTCCCGCCACACCGCGTCGCCCGTCCGTGCCGTACCGCCGCGCCGTATCCGGTTCCCGGACCGCGCCCCGACGCCCAACAGCGCACTGCTGCCGCACCGTGTCCGCCGACGCGCGCTCGGCTGCGTACGACGCTTCCTCCGGCGCCCGTACTGGGAGGCGCCCAGCTCCTCATACGTCGTACGACGCTGGCCCGGGCTGACGGCCATGTGCTGCGCCACGCTGTTCTTCTGGCTCTCGCTGACGCCCTCGCTCGTGCCCAGGCCCTGGCTGCTGCAAGGGGTGATCGGCGGGATAACGGCGGCCATCGGGTACGCCATCGGCGGGCTCGCGGAATGGCTGACCCGGCTCGCGTTCGGCCCGGCGTACCGGCGTGTGCGCCGCCGTCACATGCTCCGCCGCCATGTGCTCCGCCGCCTGCCCGGGCGGCCGGGACCACACTGGCGTGCGCGCGCCTGGCTGGCGTACTACACGCTGAGCACCGTCCTCACCATCGCCGCGCTCTCCTGGAGCGCCGACGCCCAACGGGAGCTGCGCCGGCTCCAGGAGATGCCGGAGACCCTCACCTGGCACTCCATGATGATCGCCCTGCTGGCCATGGCGATCTGCTTCGCGCTGGTGGCCATCGGCCGCGCCGTACGGCTCGGCACCCGCGCCCTCATCCGGCTGCTGGGCCGGTTCGTACCGCGTCCGCTGGCCATCGGCGTGGGGCTGCTGGTCAGCGCCACTGTCGTGGTCTTCGGCACCCGCGATGTCGTCTTCGACCGCGGGATCATCGACGTCGCCGCACGGCTGGCCGAGAAGACCGACCAGAGCACCAAGGACGGCATTGTCCGGCCCGGCTCACCACTCGTCTCGGGCAGCTCGGCGTCGCTGGTGCGCTGGGGCGAGCTGGGCTACGAGGGGCGGAACTTCACCGGCTCGTCGCTGACGCCCCATCAGATCGCCACCGTCACCGGCAAGCGTGCCGTGCAGCCGATCCGGGTCTACATCGGCCAGGAGTCGGCACCCACCTTCACCTCCCGCGCCGCGCTCGCGGTACGGGAGCTGGAGCGTACCGGCGCCTTCGACCGGGACGTGCTGGCCATCGCGGGGACCACAGGGCGGGGCTGGGTCAACTCCACGGACGCCGAACCGCTGGAGTACATCCACGGCGGGAACACCGCGATCGTCGCCGTGCAGTACTCCTACCTGCCCAGCTGGGCCTCCTTCATGGTGGACAAGGAGCAGGCGGGCCGCGCCACCCGGGCGCTGGTGAAGGCGGTACGCGCCCGCTGGCTCCGGATACCGGTCGCCGAGCGGCCCAAACTCGTCGTATTCGGGGAGTCCCTGGGCGCCTACGGCATCGAGGCCTCCTTCGACGGCCCCGACGACATGCTGGCCAAGGTGGACGGCGCGCTGCTGGCCGGGCCGCCCAACTTCTCCCCCATCCGCCGGGAGCTGACCTCGCACCGCGACCCGGGCAGCCCGATCTGGCGGCCGGAGTACGAGAAGGGGCGGCACTTCCGCTTCGCCCAGTGGCCGAAGAAGGATCTGGCCCGGCCGGGCCCCGCGGCCACGTGGCGGACGCCGCGCGTCGTCTACCTCCAGAACGCCTCGGACGCCATCGTGTGGTGGTCACCCGGTCTCGCCCTCGACCCACCCCGCTGGCTGCGCGAGCCGCTGGGACCTGACATCACCGACGAGGTCAACTGGTTCCCGCTGGTCACCTTCTGGCAGACGACGGTGGACATGGCCGTCTCCTACGGCGTCGGCGCCCCACACGGCCACCGCTACGGCAACGGCTCCGTGGAGGGCTGGGCAGCCGTCGCCCCCGCCAAGGGCTGGACGAAGACCGACACGGAGGAGCTGCGCCGGTTCATGGACCAACGGGAGGCCCCCTACTGAGCGGGCCTCCCGTTGTGGCTGTGCGGGTTTTCAGTTCATGACTTGTCGTTGTTGCCCTCGGGGAGCGGCGGCTGACCCGGACCCGGCTCGGGGCCGGCGGTCCCCTCCGCGGGCCCACCGGCCGGTTGCGGGGCGGCTTCCCGCAGCCTGCGGAGGGTCTGCTCCTGGGCGTACCCCTTCAGATAACCGACGACCGTGTTGGTGACGGCGACCAACGGGACCGACACCACAGCGCCGGGGATGCCGGCGATCAGGCTGCCGCCCGTCACACCGAGGACGACGGCGAGCGGATGGACGCGTACCAGGCGGCCGAGGATGAACGGCTGGAGGATGTGGCTCTCGATCTGCTGGACGGCCAGCACGACGGCCAGCGCCAGCAGCGCCGTGAAGATGCCGTCGGTCACCAGCGCGACGACGACGGCGAGCGCGCCGGAGATCACGGCACCGACGATCGGGATGAAGGCGAAGAGGAAGATGAAGACGGCGAGCGGCACGGCCATCGGAACCTTGAGGAAGTACAGCCCGACGCCGATGAAGACCGCGTCGATCAGCGCGACTATCACGGTCCCGCGTACATAGCCGGTGAGCGTGGCCCAGGCGCGCGGCCCCGCGCCCGCGACGCCGTCCCGGGCCGCGGACGGGATGAACTTGAGTGTCCACTCCCAGATGCGGCGGCCGTCGTACAGCAGGAAGAGGGTGACGAACATCGTCAGCAGCGCGCCGGAGAGGAACTCGAGGATGACGGTGACGCCCTCGATGCCCGCCGAGGTCAGTTCCTTGCTGTTGTCGCCGATCCAGTCGCTGAGGTTCTGGGCGATCTCGTTGATCTGGTCCTCGGAGACATGGAACGGCCCGTTCAGCGCCCAGTTCTTCAGCTCCTGGATACCGTCCTGCACCTTGTCGGTGAGGGTGTCCAGGTTCTCCATCACCTGCCACACCACGAACCAGCCGACCAGGCTCATGATGACGAAACCGCTGATGAAGGTGATGGCGGTGGCCAGCCCGCGCCCCAGGCCGATCCGCCGCAGCCGGGCGACGGTGGGCTGGAGCAGCGCGGTGATCAGCAGACCGGCGGAGAAGGCGATGATCAGCAGGCTGATCGTGCTGACGACCTTCATCAGCACCCAGATGACGCCGGCGAGCACCAGCAGCCGCCATCCGGCCTCGGCGGCGACCCGCATCCCCCACGGCACGGCGGCGGCCGGCTCGGGCTTGGCGGCTATCGCGGGCGCGTACTGCGGAGGCGGCGGCACATAGCCGCTCTCCTGCCCCGCGCCGCCGGCCTCGGCCTCGGCCTGCGCACGGCCCGCCTCGGTGTTGGAGAGCGCCGGGTCGATGCCGTCGGCCCTGCGGCGGGCGGCGCTGGAGCTGCGCTCCGCTTCGGCGCGCCGCTCGGCGGCCTTCGCGGCCCAGCGGCCCGCAGCCGCTCTGAGCCTGTCCATGCCTCTCGTCATTCCGCTTCCTCCGCCCCCTGGCCAGTGGCTTCGCCGTGTGAGGGACGACGTTACCCGCGCCGATGGTTGCTTCCGAACCGGAAACCTCTACGGACGAAGCTCGGCACGGAGGAACCGGGCACCGCGCCCGGTGCCCGTATCCGGACATAGGGATGCCCCCTGGGCTGATCCTCACAGATCGCCACAAGGGGGCATCCCGTCCGGACGTGTCAGGGTCCGGTGAGTCGCGGTGGACCGGTCCGGCTCAGTACCAGTGGTTGGCCTGCCAGAAGTCCCATGCGCCACACGGGCTTCCGTACCGGTCGTTCATGTAGTTGAGGCCCCACTTTATCTGGGTGGCCGGGTTCGTCCGCCAGTCCGCACCCGCCGAGGCCATCTTCGAGCCCGGCAGCGCCTGGACGAGGCCGTAGGCACCCGAGGAGGCGTTGGTGGCCTTGTAGTTCCAGCCCGACTCGCGCTCGACGATCTGGGAGAAGCACTGGTACTGGCCTGCGCCGACGATCTGCTTCGCCATCGACTGGACCTCGGCGGTCGAGTACGACGACTTCTGGGCGAAGTCCGTACGGCCACTGGAGCGGCTGGCGGCCGACTTGACCTTGTCGCGCTCCTTGGCCTTCTCGGCGGCCTCCTTGGCTGCGGCCTCCTTGGCGGCCTTCGCCTTCTTGGCCGCCGCGTCCTTGGCAGCCTGCTTACGGGCGGCTTCCTCGGCGGACTTCTTCGCCTCTGCGTCGGCAGCGGACGACGCGGCGTCCGCCTGCTGGGTGAGGGCGGCTGTCTGCGCATGGGTCTGCGACCCGGCTGGTATGTCCTCTAGGAGCGTCGCCTGGGCGGCGGTGGCCTCGGCGTCACCGGACGCCTGGCCCTGGTCGGCGCCTGCGGCAACCCCGACGACGGCGCCGACGGTGGTGACCGCGGTGGCGGACGCCACGGCGAATCCCCGGACCGAAATCCGAGCAGTCACACGGTTTCCTTCCAACATGCCCGCTGGGGTGACCTCGCGGACGCAATCGTGCCCCTGACACTGGCCTCCCTCGTACTGGCCACGGGAGGCACGGGCCCGGTGGGTCTCCCCGACAGGAGAGCCCGCGTGGTGCTCGGGCGGCATACGGCGTTACTGCTGTTCAGTTCTGTACTGCGTTGCGGTGTCGCACCGTTGGTGGTGCGGGTGTGCCGTATGCGGGGCCTGACAGGAACCACACCCTGCCGGAACCGGACGCGCCGAAGCAATTCTGCGTTGAGTGGGAAAGCTCACACGGCGTTTGGGGCACGGGAATCCCGGAAATAGGCGCGCGACCGGGCCCCGTGCGGCTAAGGTGCTGTGCCCTTTTCGCACGGGGCCCGGTCGAACGTGGGTTGCTATGCGGCTCTGTTGAGCATGACGTGCTCAGTTGTGCCGGTCAAACCCGGCCCTCTTCCAGCATTTCGGTCACCAGTGCGGCAATCGGAGAACGCTCGGACCGCGTCAGTGTGATGTGCGAGAAGAGCGGATGACCCTTCAACCGCTCGACCACGGCGACCACTCCGTCGTACCGCCCCACCCGCAGATTGTCCCGCTGCGCCACATCGTGGGTGAGGACCACCCGCGAGTCGGTGCCGATCCGGGAGAGTACGGTCAGCAGCACGTTCCGCTCCAGCGACTGCGCCTCGTCGACGATGACGAACGCGTCGTGCAGCGAACGGCCCCTGATATGGGTGAGCGGCAGGACCTCCAGCATGCCCCGGGCCACCACCTCTTCGATGACCTCCCTGCTGGTGACCGCCGAGAGCGTGTCGAAGACGGCCTGCGCCCACGGGCTCATCTTCTCCGCCTCGGTGCCCGGCAGATAGCCCAGATCCTGCCCGCCGACGGCGTACAGCGGCCGGAAGACCATCACCTTGCTGTGCTGCCTGCGCTCCAGCACCGCCTCCAGACCGGCGCCCAGCGCCAGCGCGCTCTTCCCGGTGCCCGCCCGGCCGCCCATCGACATGATGCCGACCTCGGGGTCGAGCAGCAGATCCAGCGCGATGCGCTGCTCGGCGCTGCGGCCCTTGATGCCGAACGCCTCCCGGTCGCCGCGCACCAGCCGGATGCGGCCGTCCGGCGTCACCCGGCCGAGTGCCTTGCCCTTCTCCGACTGGAGCACCAGCCCGGTGTGCACGGGCAGTTCGGGAGCGTCGTACGGCATGGCAACGCTCTCCGCGGCGAACAACTCGTCGATGTCCTCCCCCGCGAGGGTGAGTTCGGCCATTCCGGTCCACCCGGAGTCGGTGATGGCCAGCTCCGCGCGGTACTCCTCGGCCAGCAGCCCGACGGACGACGCCTTGATACGCAGCGGCAGGTCCTTGGAGACGACGGTGACGTCATACCCCTCCGCCTGGAGGTTTCTGGCCACGGCGAGGATGCGCGAGTCGTTGTCGCCCAGCCGGAAGCCGGCGGGAAGTACCCCCGGATCCGAGTGGTTCAGCTCGACCCGGAGCGTGCCGCCTGTCTCGCCGATCGGGATCGGTGCGTCGAGCCGTCCGTGGCGAATGCGGTACTCGTCGAGCCTGCGGAGGGCCTGCCGGGCGAAATAGCCCAGCTCTGGGTGGTTGCGCTTGGCCTCCAACTCGGTGACGACGACCACGGGGAGCACGATCTCGTGCTCGTCGAACCGGTCCATGGCGGCCGGATCCGCCAGCAGCACGCTCGTGTCGATGACATACGTGCGTCGGTCGGACTCGCTGCGCTTCTTGCTGATCACCACGGTGGGACGAACCCCCTCGGATGAGGTCGGGGAGCGACGGCGTCGCGGGGGAAGTGACCGGAGATGACCCGCACCACACGGGCCGGACTCCGGCCCTCCGCGTCCTGCGCCCGGCCCGCACGCGGTACTGCTGCGCGCGGTCCGGGGGCATCCGTGGTGTCCAAAGGGCCTCCCGGCGACCGCCACCCCCTGGGAGGGGCACGGTCGTGAGGGATATTCCCTCGCGAGCGGCCGGCCATGCAATGCCCAGTCCGCATGCCGGTACGCTGCGCTGCGCCCCATCGCCCAAACGAGAGGGCTCCACCCATCTACGCTGCGCCAACGCGAGGGCTGCACCCGGCCGCGGCTGCGCCGCGCCTGCGCTGTGCTTGGGAGGTCTGCGCGAAGGCGCAGGGCTGGCAAGCGCAGCGCACCGGGCCGCACCCGGCGACGATGCGCCGACCCCAGCGTTTCGTTGCCGTCTGCGGGCCGGTGGCCGGTGCTGCGCTTGCCCACCCTGCGCCCCTGGCGCAGACTGCCCAAGCGCAGCAGGGGGCGGGCGCAGCACAGCGCAGGTGCCCAAGCGCAGCGAAGCGCGGCGCAGCACAGCGCTAGGTGCCAAGCGCAGCGGCGGCGTGGGAGGGGTCAGCCTCCGTAGCGGCGGTGCCGCGCAGCGTAATCGCGGAGGGCCCGCAGGAAGTCGACCTTACGGAACCCGGGCCACAGCACCTCGCAGAAGTAGTACTCCGAGTGCGCGCTCTGCCAGAGCATGAAGCCCGACAGCCGGGTCTCCCCGCTGGTGCGGATGATGAGGTCCGGGTCGGGCTGTCCCCGGGTGTAGAGGTGCTCCGAGATGTCCTCGACCGTGAGGCTCTCCGCGCACTCGTCGAGGCTTATCCCGCGCGAGGCGCGATCCGTCAGCAGCGAGCGGACGGCGTCGGTGATCTCCTGTCGTCCGCCGTAGCCGACGGCGACGTTCACAAGTATTCCGTCGACGTCGCCCGCCTGCTGCTCGGCTTCCTTGAGCACCTTCTGGGTGCTGGCGGGCAGCAGATCGAGCTGGCCCACGTGGTGCACGCGCCAGCGCCCGTCGGCGGCCAGGTCGCGCACGGTGTCCTCGATGATCCCGACCAGCGGGAGCAGCTCGCTCTCCGGGCGGTTCAGATTGTCCGTCGACAGCAGCCAGAGGGTGACGACCTCGACATCCGTCTCGGCGCACCAGCCGAGCAGTTCCTCGATCTTCGAGGCGCCGGCCTTGTGTCCCTGCTCGGTCGTGCTGCCGGCGTTACGCGCCCAGCGCCGGTTGCCGTCCAGGATGACGCCGATGTGCTTGGGCACCTGGGCGTGGTCGAGACGGTCCTCCACCCGGCGCGCATAGAGCTTGTACACCAGGTCGCGCAACTTCATGGGAACGGCCAGCCTCTCCGTGCCGAGTCGGGATCCCAGCACCATACTGCCGTTCGCCCGAGCGTACGAACCGGGCCGGTCACGGGTACCGGACCGGACCCTCACGGGGGGCGAGGATCCCCGCACGGCGCGGTGATAGGAAGTGGCATATGACGCTCGGCACACATCGCACCGCATCGCCCGTTCCCGTCCCCACGGCAGTCCCGTCCGACACGCTGCACCGGGCCGACCCGGCGCGCTACGACGCCATGGAGTACCGCCGCACCGGCCGCTCCGGGCTGAAGCTGCCCGCGATATCCCTCGGCTTGTGGCACAACTTCGGCGACGACCGCGCACTGGCCACCCAGCGGGCGATCCTGCGCCGCGCCTTCGACCTGGGGATCACGCATTTCGATCTTGCCAACAACTACGGACCGCCGCCCGGCTCCGCCGAGCTGAACTTCGGCCGCATCTTCGCCCAGGATTTCCGGCCGTACCGCGATGAGCTGGTCATCTCCACCAAGGCCGGCTACCTGATGCACCCGGGTCCTTACGGGGAGTGGGGCTCACGCAAGTATCTGCTCTCCTCCCTGGACGCGTCGCTGAGCCGGATGGGCCTCGAGTACGTCGACATCTTCTACTCCCACCGCTACGACCCCGAGACCCCCCTCGAAGAGACGATGGGCGCCCTCGCCACCGCCGTACAACAGGGCAAGGCGCTCTACGCGGGGATCTCCTCCTACAGCGCGGCACGGACCCGCGAGGCCGCCCGGCTGCTGCGCGAGATGGGCGTGCCCGCGCTCATCCACCAGCCCTCCTACTCGATGATCAACCGCTGGACCGAGGAGGACGGGCTGCTCGGCACGCTGGAGGACGAGGGCATGGGCTGCATCGCCTTCGCGCCGCTCGCCCAGGGGCTGCTCACCGACAAATACCTCGACGGCATCCCCGAGGGTTCCCGGGCCGCCCAGGGCAAGTCCCTGGACCCGGCGCTGCTGACGGACGAGGTCGTACGACGGCTGCGCGGCCTGAACGGTATCGCCGAGCGGCGCGGGCAGTCCCTCGCACAGCTGGCGCTGCGCTGGGTGCTGCGCGATCCCCGGATGACCTCGGCGCTCATCGGCGCCAGCTCCGTCGCCCAGTTGGAGGCCAATGTCGCCGCCCTGCGCGGGCCGCAGCTCACCGAGGGTGAGCTGCGCGAGATCGACGAGTTCGCGGTGTCGGAGCCCGGCACCAACATCTGGGCCGCCAGCAGCAGCTCCTGAGCCCGTCCCGGACATAAAGCGGGCCGGTCCGTGGGGGGATACGGACCGGCCCGAGGGGGGGTTCCCACCATAGCCCCTCGGACACGATGTTCCGCACACCAACGACCGTGTCGCGCAAGCGGATCCGCGAGCTTCAGACCGCCAGCCCGCCCAGTACGACACCCGCCATCGCTCCGAGCACCATGAAGGGGCCGAAGGCCATGGCGCTGTTGCGGCGGGCCCGTCCGGTCACCATCAGCGTGAGGCCATAGCCGGCTGCCGACAGAAAGCCGAGGAAGGCTCCGGCGAACAGCACCCCCCACCCGTACCACCCAAGGGCTACCCCGACCGACAGCGCGAGCTTGACGTCGCCGAAGGCGACCGCGCGCGGGCTGATCACGAACAGCACGAAGAACGCCCCGGCCAGCACCAGCCCGCCCAGCAGCGCCAGGCGCCAGCTGCCGCCGGCGCCGGGCAGCAGGGCCGCGAGTCCGAGCAGGGCCGCGGTGCCGACCGCGAGGGGGAGGGTGAGCATGTCGGGCAGCCGCATCACCGCGCGGTCGACCGTCGCGAGCAGCAGGGCGACGGGCACGACCAGTAGCCACACGGCCAGTTCGGGGCGGAGTCCGACGGCCGCCGTCAGCCCGGCGCAGATCAGGGCACCGAGCACTGCGAGGGCGCCCCTGCCGCGACCGTACGCCCCCTGAAGCTTCTGGCTCCCGGCGCACGCACCGCACATGGCGGGCCCCAGCGCGCCGCGCACTCCCCCGCCCAGCGGGTGCCCCTCCGGGCAGCTGCGGCGCCACGGCTCCCCGGGCTCCACCGAGAGGCGGTAGACGGCGCGCGGCAGGAGGGAGCCCGCCGCGGCGCCGTAACCGGCGGCGGCCACGATCGCTATCCACTCCAACAGCGGCACACCGTGAGCTTACGTCGGGCTTACGGGACAGCTCCTTACTCCCCCGTACGAAGGGGATCGGGAGCGATTCATCTCACACCCGGCCGGAGCATCTCGGAGCAGGACAGCGCCGACACCTGCGGCGCAGCACCAACCAGCCGTCTCGGGCGCCTCGTTAAGCAACTGCCTCTGTCAGTGGCGGCCCGTACTGTAGTCCGTATGACATCGACTTCCACCGGGCCCGGAGAGCCCGGCAGGTCCCGGGAGACCGGCGCGGCCCGTGTGCCCGCGCCGGAGCTTTCCGTCACCGCGGCCAACGACGCGATCAGGGAGTTCGTCGCGGGCCGCACGCTCTGGTCGAAGGAAGCACTCGCCGAGCTGGACCGGCTGCGCGGGCAGTGGCAGCGCGCCGTTCGTGCCGAGATGGTCAAGGCGGCGTGAGGGCCGCCGCCTTGGCCATCTCATTCTGATCCCTATCCCTTCCCGTCTTCGCTGAACGGGGTCTCGCCACCCGCCGGTTGATCCGCAAACATGTACGCGTGAGCGGTATGGAGCACGACGGCGAGAGTCCCGGGAGCAGCTCCGAGGACGGCCCCGAGGCGCGCGCCCGGCGCGGGCGGTGGCGGCTGTTGGTCGCCGGAGCGCTGTTCGCGACGCTGATCCTCCCCAAGGTCGTCGACACCCCCGGATACGCGGGCGGGTCCGACGGCGCGGAGGCCGCCCGGCCCTCGCCCGGTGCCGGTGGCGTCTCCGCCCAGCCGACACCCCGGCACCGCGACGGCTCCTCCCCCTCACCGGCGCCCTCCCTCCCCGACCCCGGCCCCAGCGGCGCACTGCCGAGTCCGCCCACCGGCACTCCCACGCCCGGCGGCTCCGGGCCCGTGACAGGCCCCGGCTCCGACTCCCTCGCGGGCGCGTTCCGTTCGGTACGGGCAGGGCAGTGTCTGACCGTGCACGGCAACGGCTCGGGATGGAGCCGCCCGGCGCCCACCGAGGCCACCCGGGTCGACTGCGGCGACGACCGGGCGTACACCCGGGTGACTGCTGTACGCCGTACGAGCGCGGACGGCGAGCCGGAGCGTGCGTGCCCCACCGGCAACGGGCGGGCCACCTGGACGCACGGTGACACCACGTTGTGCGTCACCCGCCAGTTCCGCACCGGGCAGTGCCTGCTGGCCGAGTCGAGCGGCGACGGTATGCGGGCCGCGCTGATGTCGGCGCCCGCGTGCTCGACGGAGCGGCCCTCGGGGGCGGGCCGCTATGACCGGCTGCTGATGATCACCGGCGTCTATGACGAGCCCACTCCCTGCCGGGAGGGCGACTCGGGTGGGCACCCTCGCTATTGGGCGTGGAAGGTGGATGGGGGGCGCACCTTGTGCACGGCGGATGCGGCCCGGTGATTTGCCGCGTCCGGGGTACCCCTGCCCGAAGGTTGCGGGCTGCGGGTTTCGTTGTGGCTGGTCGCGCAGTTCCCCGCGCCCCTTACGGGGCGCGGTCCCGTCCCCTGCGCTGCGCTTGGGAGGTCTGCGCCAGAGGCGCAGGGCTGGCAAGCGCAGCCCTCATTGCCGGGTGCGCATGGCGTGAGGGACCGCAGTGGCTAGGGCCACCGCGATGGCGCCGAGGAGTAGGGCGAAGGGGAGGGCTGCGCCTGCTAGGGCTAGGTGGGGGAGCGCGGAGAGTGTGGCGACGGCGCAGTAGCCGGCGCCGGTGAGGGAGAGGAAGAGCTGGGTGCGGGGCGGTCCGTCGGGGTTGAGGCGGACGACGAGTGCGGCGCAGACGGCTGCCCAGAGCGCGGCGCGGGGTTCCCCGAAGCTGATGGCGTCGCGTACCGCTTCGGCTGCCCGGAACCACCACTGGCCGTCGACGGTGTCCATCAGGCGCGGGAAGTCGGCGGCGTAGTCGGGCAGCCGGGCACCCTGGGGCACCCGCGCGCCGAGGGCCGCGACGTCCTGCCGTACGAACTCGGTGATCAGCAGCACCGCGGCGCCGAGTGCCTGCGCGAGTCCCGTCGTGCGGCCGACGGTCCAGGCCCTGAGCCGGGAGGCATCGCTGTGTGCGGCGCCGTCGGGGCGCTCGTCCGGTGCCGGTTCGGCTTCCGTCGTCGTCACCGCGCTCTTCACGCCGGCACCGCCCCCTCGACCCTCGCCCCTGGACCGCGCTCCCCGGGCCGGCCCCCACTCATGATCCGGCGCGGGAAACCCGCCCGCAAGCCCGCGGGGGCCAACGGGCCCGCGTCCGCGGTCAGTCCTTCTTCGGGAAGGACACCTCGACGCGGCGGTTCTTCGCGCGGCCCTCCTCGGTCCTGTTGTCGGCGACCGGGTAGTCCTCGCTGTAGCCCCGTACATTGAAGCTGACCTCGGAGCCCAACTGCTGGGACAGCTCGGTCTGGACGGCCGTGGCGCGTTTCTTGGAGAGCGTCTTGCCGTGCTCGTAGGAGCCGAGGTCGTCGGTGAAGCCGAAGACGTTGACCTCGGTGCTCTGCTGCTTCTCGATCTCGTCCGCGATGGTCTTGATGCGTGACTTCGCGCCGCTGTTGAGCTTGGAGCTGTTCTTGGTGAACAGCACCTCGGCCTGGAGGGTGAACTTCGTCTTGACGGTGCTGTCCTCGCGGCGCTCCTCGCCGCCCAGGTCCTCGGTCACGAACTTGATGTCCAGCACCCTGGGCTCCGCCAGCTTCGCCCCGGCGGCGAGCCGCAGCCCGTCCGCCTTCCGGTCGACCTGCACCGGCTTCTCCGAGTCACCGATGTTGTCCGGCGGCTCACTGAACCCGGGGTCCCCCGGCCCCTTCTCCCCCGGCAGCGAGGGCGCCTGACCGGTGGGGATGCCGGTGGGGTCGTCGGTGGGGTACTGGGTGGCGATGTCGGGGATGGAGGGGGTGGGCCTCGGGGTGGGGTCTTCGGCCCGCGCGGCCGACGCGGTGATACCGAGTACGAGCGCGGCCGAGAAGGACGAACATGCCACGGTCTTCGTCAGGTGCCGCTGGGTGAAGCCCATCCCTCACTCCCCTCCACCGATCGTCACGCCGGCGGGAGGCATGTCGGCGATCTGGAACTCGACCTCGTCATTGCCCTTCGGGGGCGCGGGGAACTGCGCGTACCAGGTCTTCGACTTCCCCGCCTGGAGCGGCTGGCCGAACGAGGTGCACAGGCACTTTCCCTCGGTGTCCCTGAGAACGAGATAGCGCTTCTTGCCCTTCTTGTCGACGAGTTTGGCGCCGGCGACCGACAGCTTGTTGCGCAGGGCGACTTCTGATTCGTTGCCCTCCCAGCCGGGCGCCACCCAGGCTTTGCCGCTGCCGTTGGTCACCTTTCCGGTGATCGTCACAAAGCCGCCGGTCTCGCGGCGGGCGGAGTTGACGGTGAGGGTGATGTCCTCGCCTCCCCGTACCTCCGCCAGCGGTTCGCCGCCCGCGGATCCGTCGGACTGTCCACCGCTGCTGCCGCCCCCGTTGCCGTTCGCCTTCTGGGAGGGCCGGGGTTCCTTCGCGTCGTCCCCGCCGTCGCCTCCACCGCAGCCTGCGACCGTGAGGACCAGTCCGGCCGCGAGGGCCACTGCGGTCATACCCCTGCGAGCCCGCAGGACGCGCCGAAGATTCATGGAGTACTCGACTCTCGTTCGTCGTCGTTCGCTCGTCATTCGACCAGCACCACTGAGAACAGATCTGACGGTTTCAGGTCGCGACCCTCGTCCTCCGGGTCGATCGTCAACTCTTCGCCGTCGCAGGTGAGTTGGATCTCCTCGGCGGCGGTGTCCCCGTCGGCGCCGCTGTCGCTGTCTTCGCCGGCTTCGTCGTCACTGTCGCCGCCGGTGTCGGAGCCGGGGTCGTCGTCACTGTCGCCGCCGGTGTCGGAGTCGGTGTCGTCGGCCTCGCACCGTGGTCTGATCACCGCGGTGGCCGTGGCCTTGGCCGTCTTGTTGTCCGTGCCGGGGACGACCGTGTTGCCCGTGTCAAACCGCGTTTCGATGCTGACGCTGTATCCGTCGTCGCCCTCGCGCGTGACCAGATCGCAGGAGAGCAGGTCGGCGCGGTTCCGGTCCGCGAAGTGTGCTGCCGCGCCGCAGCCGTTGCCGGTCAGCGGGGCGGTCGCGGCGAGCCAGTCCTGCCAGCCGTCCTTGTCGTCGAGCGCGTCCAGAAAGCCGTCGAAGAACTGCTGACGATCGTCCTCCGCGGCTCCGAGCGCTGCCGCGTCGGCCGCCGTCTGACCGCCGTTGCGCACCGTACCGGCCTGGGCGACGGCGAAGAAGGCGAAGGCGAGGAAGAGGAGTCCGGCGATCACCGCGCCGTACAGCAGGACCGTCTGACCGCTGTCAGCTGACGCCTGGCGCGCGGTCAGCCACCCAGCACGGCGCTCACGGCGTTGGCGATCGCGCCGGAAATCATCGCGTCGAGCCCCAGGGCCCGGATCGCCAGGATGATGCCTGCGACGAGGATGACGATGCCGGCGTATTCGATCGAGTTGGCGCCCCGGTCTCCCCGGCGCCCCCGCATCAGGGCTAGGCGGGTGCGGACGCGCCCACGCGTGGCGTTCGACATCGGGTTCTCCTCCGTTGCTGGCTGACTCGGAGCTGCCCTCTCGGGGGCCGCCGCCGCGGGTTTGTAACGTCACGTCGCGTGCCCCCTCCCGTTGCCACTCCGCGGTGTAGCTAACAGTCGTTACCCGAATGCAGACTGTGCCATAACTCCACGCGGAGAGCGATGGGGTGAGGGGGAACGCATGGCAGTCGGTTGCGGGCCGCCTGCGCAGTGCATCTGCGTCAGCCACCCAGCACCGCGCCGAAGTCCGTGTCGGAGCCGAGGATGAAGGTGGCGACGATGAGGATGAGGGTGCCCGGAAGCAGAAAGGCGATGGTGGTCATGGTGGCTTTGGGCACCGTCTTGGCGGCCTTGCGCCGGGCGTTCTGGGCGTCGGTGCGGCGCATGTCCGTGGCGATCTGGATGAGCGTTTCGGCGATGGGGGCGCCGAGTTCCTCGCCCTGCTGGAGTGCGGTGACGAACTGGTCGACCTGGTCGCTGGCGTTGCGTCTGCGCAGCTCGTCGAAGGCCTGGCGGCGGCTGACGCCCATGTCCATCTGACGCAGGGTGATCCGCAGTTCGTCGGCCCAGGGCCCCTGATAGCGGTCGGCGACCCGTTCCAGCGCCTGCCGGAAGCCGAGCCCCGCGGAGACGACGACGGCGAGAACGTCGAGGAAGTCGGGCAGGGTGCGTTCGATGACGCGCCGCCGGTCCTTGATCGCCTGCCGGATGGCGAGGTCCGCCGCGAACCAGCCGAAGGCCAGCACGAGCACGGTGAAGAACAGGCTGCCCGCCGACAGCCCCACCAGCGCCATCACGATGCCGAAGGCGCCGTAGACGGCGCGGCGCGCCGCGTACCGCTCCAGGGTGAGGCCGCCGGGGTTGCCGGCCTGGTCGATCCTGCGGCGTTTGGCGGCGACCTGCTTGGGGCCCATCAGCCGCAGCACCAGCGGCGCCAGCCGCATGCCGAGCCGGTCGACGGCGGCCCCGCCCTTACTGGTGCGGGTGGCGCCGACCTCCAGGGCGACGGCCAGGTCGGGCGGCAGCTTCGTCTCGGCCCGGTACATCCGGATGCCCGCGAAGGCACCGTAGACGGCGAGGGCGCAGAGCGTGGCCAGTCCGAGAGCGACCATGTCTCTCACACCTCGATCCGGCCGAGCCGGCGGATGACCAGGAACCCGGCGGCGAACAGCCCCACGGCGACGACCATGGCGACCTGGCCGACCGGGCTGCCGGTGACCCGGGAGAGGGCGCCGGGCATCATCGAGTTCATCATCAGCATGGCGCCCAGGCCGAGCAGCGGGATGGTGAAGGCCGTCGCGTTGACCTCGGCGAGCATGGTGCGTACTTCCCGCCTGGTCTCCTTGCGCTCCTCCAGCGTGGTGGTGAGGTTGCGCAGCGAGGCGACGATGGTGCCGCCCGCGCGGTTGGCGAGGACCAGCGTGGTGACCAGGACGACGAGTTCGCGGGAGGGCAGCCGCTCGGCGAGCTCGTTCAGCGCGTCGTCGATGGACCGGCCCACGGCGAGCTGGTCGGTGACGAGCCGCAGTTCGTCGCCCGCCGGGGCCTCCAGCTCCTCGGCGGCCATGCCCAGTGCCGTACGCAGCGCGAGTCCAGCCGAGGTGGCGTTGGCGAGGATACGGGCGAGTTCGGGGAGCTGGTTGATGAACTGCTCGGTGCGGCGCTGCCGCTGGTGGTTGAGGAAGGCGTTGGCGGCCAGTACACCGACGAGTCCGGCGATCGGCCCGAAGAACGGGGCCAGTACGGACGAGGCCAGCATCCACAGCACGGCCACCAGGCCCGCCAGATAGACGACGTACTCGCCGGGCGTGAGGTCGAGTCCGGTGCTGGCCAGCTTGGCCTGGATGCGGCGCCCGGGCCCGGTGGCGCGTACCCGCCGGTCCACGCCCGCGAAGCGGCGCCGTCTGCCACCGCTGCCCGGCGGGAGGGCGGGCGCGGGGCCGTCGTGCCGGCCGAGCCGCTCCAGGAGGGCCCGGCGGCGGGCGCGCCCGGAGGCGAACAGGAGCACTCCCGCGATGGCCAGGGCGCAGGCGGCCAGGGTGGCGCCGAGCGCGAACTGGGCCGCGGGGGCCACGGCGAGGACACAGGTGCTCACACCGCCTCCCGGGTGGCGAGTTGATCGTCGGAGCGGGCCACACCGAAGGCGGCGGGCACCGGTTCGCCCGCCAGATACAGCCGGTCGGCGACGCGGCGCGGCAGCGGGAGATGGTCGAACGTGCCGTGCACCCGGCCGTCGGGGCCCATGGGCCGGGCCGCGAACCGGGAGACCGTCGCGATCTGGAAGGTCTCGCGGCCGTGCGAGGCGAGCAGGGCGATCTCCACGATCTTGCGGGAGCCGTCGGCCAGCCGCGCGAGTTGGATGATCACGTCGACGGCGGAGTTGATCTGGTCCTGGAGGGCCGCGAAGGGGACGTCGACCTCCGACATGGAGGCGAGGGTCTGGAGCCGCATCAGGGCGTCCTCGGCGCTGTTGGCGTGCACGGTGGCCAGGGAGCCGTCGTGTCCGGTGGACATGGCCTGAAGCATGTCCAGCGTCTCGCCGCCGCGCACCTCGCCGACGATGATCCGGTCGGGCCGCATCCGCAGCGAGTTGCGCACCAGGTCGCGTACGGTCACCTGGCCCTTGCCCTCGACGTTGGGCGGCCGGGTCTCCAGCCGGATGACGTGCTGCTGCTGGAGCTGGAGTTCGGCGGCGTCCTCGACGGTGATGATGCGCTCGTGCTCGGGGATCAGCGCCGACTGCGCGTTGAGGAGGGTTGTCTTGCCGCTGCCCGTACCGCCGGAGACGATCAGGTTGAAGCGGGCCCGGATGAACCCGGAGAGCAGCGAGAGCATGTGCTCGTCCAGCGTGCCGAGGCCGATCAGTTCGCCGAGGGTGTAGGCGCGGGGGAACCGGCGGATGGTGAGGGTGGCGCCGGTCAGCGAGAGCGGCGGGATGATGACGTTGACCCGCTCACCGGACGGCAGCCGGGCGTCCACCATCGGGTTGGACTCGTCCACGCGGCGGTTGACGGTGGAGACGATGCGTTCGATCGTCTGCATCAGCTGCTCTTCGGAGGCGAACCTGACGGGCACCTGTTCCACCCGCCCGGCGCGCTCGACGAAGATGTTGTCGGGCCCGTTGACCATGATCTCGGTGATCGAGCCGTCCTCCAGCAGCGGTTCGAGCACCCCGAGTCCGAGGGCCTCGTCCACCACCCGGCGGATCAGCTGCGTACGGTCCCCGGTCGCCAGGACCGGGCCCTCGCGGCTGATGATGTGGCCGAGTACGCGTTCGAGACGGGCGCGGCGCTCGGCGGGGCTGAGCGCCGACATCTCGGCGAGGTCGATCTCCTCCAGCAGTTTGGCGCGGTAGGCGGCGACCAGATGCCCGGTGCTGTCGACGGAGGCCCCGGATGTGTGGGGGCCGCCGCCCGCCGCAGTGCTGCTCTCGGGCGTGGTGATACGGGAGCGCAGACTCATGGACCGACCTCGCTCATTGGTCTCCCCCTCGTTCGCCGCTGCCGGCCGCTCCCGCGCTGTCGCTGGGCATGGTCGCGGAGCGGGAAGCGGTGCCCATGCTGTCCATGCCGGGGATGAGGGAGGGGATGGTGACGCTCGTGGTGACCTTCACCTCGTCGCCGCCGTCCGCGAGCGCGAAGCTGCTGCGGCGCGCGGTCCAGCCGGACATGGCAGCGCGTCCGCTCGCCTCGTACCGGTCCGCGATCTCCTCCTGGGAGGCCACCCGTGCCGCGGCCCGCGCACCGGTGCCCGCCTGCTGCACCGCGTAGCCGACGATGCCGAGTTGGATGGCCGCCATCGCGACGAGCAGCAGCAGCGGCAGCATCCCGGCGAACTCCAGCGCGCTGGAGCCGCGATCGCGCTCGTCGCTCCCGGGCGTACGGACAGCCATGCCCCCTCACCCCTCCTCCGCCGCGCCCGCCTCGCCGCCGACCGTGAACGGCAGGCCGGCCGCGCCCGGGAACAGCAGGGGCGTCCGCAGGTCGACGTTCGCTTTCCAGACGGTGCCGCCGCGGGTGCAGCTGACCGAGGCGTCCTCGCGCCATTTCGCGGGCAGCTGCTCGCGCGCCGCCGCCTCGCACGCGCCCTGCGGGTCCCCGTATGCGCCGGCGGCGGTGGCGGCGCGGGCGGCCTCGTCGGCGGAGTTGCCCGCGAGGGAGAAGGTGTAGCCGATCAGCACGCACTGCCACAGCAACACCAGGGTGACCAGCACGATCGGCGCCATCCCGGCGAACTCCACGCTCAGCGAACCCCGGTCGGAGCCGAGCCGGGAGGGACCGGGCGCCGGAGGGGACCCGGTGCCGGGCGCCGGTCCCGGCGGCAGGGCGTGCCGTGACCGCCCGGCCAGCGAGGGTCTGTGTCCCGCCGCGTCGCCCGTGTCCGTACCGCTTCCGCTCCCCTGCTGCCGCCCGCTCCCCCTGCGGCGCGCACCGAGGGAGCGCGGCTGCTCCCCCTCCGGCGCGGCGGCCAGTCCGAGCTCCCCCGCGAGCCCCCACAGCGCCTGCCGCACGCTGCCCTTGGCGTCCAGGTCCTGCATACGTCCGGCGTCCAGCGCGGACTGGAGCTCCTTGAAGCCCGCCGGAACCGTCGTACGGGCCACGGGGCTGC
The DNA here is from genome assembly GCF_050936705.1 of Streptomyces sp. CA-250714. Classification (NCBI taxonomy): domain Bacteria; kingdom Bacillati; phylum Actinomycetota; class Actinomycetes; order Kitasatosporales; family Streptomycetaceae; genus Streptomyces; species Streptomyces sp. CA-250714. The sequence goes on from NZ_JBNJMI010000001.1 coordinate 2,987,369, forward strand.
CGGTGATCCGGGCGACGAGCTGCGGCTGGATCTCGGTGTGCCGGGAGGCCCGGTTGACCACGGTGACGGTCTCCTGGGCCTTGCGGATCTGCAGCCGGTCCCACAGCCGCACCATGCGCTTGGCGCCGCGTACGGCGATCACGTCGGGGGTGGTCAGCAGCAGCGCGAGGTCGGCCGCCTCGATGGCCGCCGCGTTGCCCGCGTGCATCTGCGTACCGCAGTCGAGGACGACGATCTCGTAGCGGGACCGCAGCGCGGCCACCAGCTGGCGGGCGGCCCGTTCGTCCACGTCCTCGCCGCGCTCGCCCTCCTCCGGCGCCAGCAGCAGGCCGAGTCCGGTCTCGTGGACGTAGACGGCGTCCTGGAGGACGCGCGGCGTCAGGTCCTTGATGCCGGCCAGGTCGACCACGGACCTGCGGAAGCGAACGTCCAGGTAGGAGGCGACATCGCCGGCCTGGAGGTCCAGGTCGACCAGCACCGTGCCGCGGCCACTGGCGCGGGCGGCGAGGGCGAGCTGGACGGCGGTCAGGGTGGTGCCGACACCGCCCTTGGCCCCGGCGACGGTGACGACGGTGCCGCCGCCCTGTCCATCGGAGCCGTACGGCCGGCTCCCGTACCCGGGGCTCTCGTATCCGCCCAGGTGGCGGCGGACCCCGGTGGCCCAGTTGGCGGCGGCGCCGACCCGGGCCGCCAACTCGTCGTAGCTGAGCGGCAGTCCGGCGACACCGCGCGCTCCGGCGTCCATGGCCGCCGCGTACAGCGCGGGGCTGGTGTCCTGCGTGGCGAGGACGACGCCGACGGCGGGGAACCGGAGGGCGATCTGGCTGATCAGCTCCAGTGCGGGCACCGGTCCGATCAGCTCGTGGACGAGCACTACCTCGGGCAGCTCGGCGGGTGCCTCGCCGGCCTGCTGGGCGAGGGCGTCCAGCAGCTGGGTGGAGTCGACGGCGGGCGGCACGGGCTCGGCGTCGGGCAGCTGGCTGAGCAGGGTGACGAGCGGGCGGGCTGCGTCCGGGTCGCTGACGGCCGGCTGGATGCGGATGACCATCGGGGCCTCACTTGTCTCCGGGCAGCGTGTAGGTGCGGTCCTCCGCGGGGACCTCGGTGTCGTCACCCGGTGCGACCAGCGCGAGCCGGACGTGCTCGGCGAACGATTCGGCGTAGGCGACGCGCTGGGCGTCCTTCGTGGTCAGCGCGAAGGTGATGGGCACACCGTCGCGTTCGCGCTGCCGGGTGCGCTCGTCGCGGTCGCCGTCGTCCTCGAGGGGGGTGAGCTTGCCGACGTCGATGACCTTGGCGCGGCTGACGATGACGCGGGACTCGGACGGCGCCTTGGTTCCGCTGTCGTCGCCCTTGGCGCCGGGGCGCTGCTCGCCCTCGAAGGTGGCGTAGATGTTGACGCGGTTGCCGGGGTTGATCTTCCCGGCGACGCCGGTCTCCGCGTCGATCATGATGGCGATCTCCTGCTCGCCCGCGCCGAGTTCGGGCCGCTTGGCCATCATGTCGGACTGGAGCAGCGAGCCCTTCTTGAGCGGGTTGACGGCGATCTTGCGGTGGATGTCGCTCAGATCGGTGACGGCGGTGCTGGGCAGCCACCGCTTCGGCATGGCGACCTTGGTGAACTGCGCGCTGGTCAGCGCCTGGTAGGCGGGTACGTCCTCCTTCAGCTTGTAGGCCGTCGTCTCGTCGCCCACCTTGGACTCCACGTTCCTGACGACGGCCAACACCCCGGCGAACGCGGCGAGGGCGCACAGGACCGAGAGCACCAGCAGAAGGACACCGCGGCGCTGGCGTGAGTTCATGGACGGATACCTCGGGGGTCGGCGACGACTGGGTCGGACGTGACGGGGGGCGCAGCGTGGGAGGGCGGCGCGTCGGGGGCGGGGGGCGCAGCGTGGTGAGGCGGCGCATCGGGGGCGGGTGGCGTTTCGGGGGCGGGTGGCGCGATGGCGGCAGGCGGTGCCTCCGGTGCCGGTGGTGTACGCGGCGTGGGCGGCGGCAGCGGCGTGCCGCAGAACGCGCAGCGGTCGCCGATGAGTTCGAGGCCGCACCCGTGGCACTCGTCCCGCCGTACCGAGGCGACCAACTGGTAGAGGACCGAGACGTCGGGGATCGCGGCGACGAACTCCGTCAGCCGGGCCGTCCGCCACCAGGCCGCCGAGTCCCGTGGCAGCGGGGCCTCCTGGACCTGGGCGACCCGCCAGCGGGCCGGGAGAGTACGTAGGGCCCAGTCGGAGGTGAGCCGGCCGGGCGCTACGGTCAACTGGGTGGCGAACTGCGGTCCGGTGAGCCCGCCTTCCGCCTCTGGCGTCCCCAGTCGGATCAGCTCGGGCGTGGGTGCCGCGAGGACCGCGAACTCGCTGCCGGGCAGCCAGGAGCGGGCGTGCGAGGTGACGCCGACGGGCACCCGGTCCAGTTTGGCGACCGAGCCGAGTACGGCACCGGCGTACAGATAGTGCGTCAGCAACCGGGCTGCCGCGGCCAGCACACCGGGCGTGAAGTCACAGAGCGACAGCTGCCGCAGCTGCCGTACGAGCACACCCGTCGCAAGCGGCGGCAGCTCCACCGGCAGCAGCGCGATCCGCCTGCTCTCCAGGAGCGCGCGCACGGTGTGCAGGCGGTGCCGGAACGGAGTGGGCAGGGTGGCCGGGTAGACGGTGACGAGGTAGCCGTGCTGTTCGAGCAGGGCCTGCGTCTCGGCGAGCGCCGCCTCCAGCGGCTGCTCCTCCGGCGGGGAGAGCACGTGGGCGTGCGGGGTGTGCCGGTCGGCGGGGGCGAGCAGGTGGTCGGGGCAGGTGACCGCTAACGCCGTAGACACATCCGCCTCCCCCCGGGGCCCGCCACCGGCCTACCACACTAGCCATGGCCCCCCACACAGTGAACGGTTCGCCGCAATGCGAACCGTTTCCCGAACCCGGAACAGCGAGACCACTACCCGCCCCACCCCGTCCCCCAATCCCCACGGGCAATGGGGGCTGCGCCCCGAAGGGGCGCGGGGAACTGCGCGCCAAGCCATAAAGCACGCCGCAGCCTGCGGACGACGGCCAGGGGCACCCCGTGACCAGAACAACAGGAGCGGCACCCGGAAATGGCAAGCCTCACCAGGGCAATTCCCGCACCTGCTGAACGCACAGAATCAAAAACAACACACAAGAGGCGCCCAGCAGAACATTGCTGAGCCAGCCATTACGCCACTCCCGCGGAGTCCGCTCGCTGTTGAGCAGCCAGAGCAACGTCGCCGCGAGGAAGGGCATGAAGAACGCGCCGAGAACCCCGTACGCGACGACGAGAGCGAAGGGCTGGTCCAGCCAGAGCAGCACCATCGGCGGAAAGGTCAGCCACAGCAGATAGCCGCGGAAGGGCACCGAGCGCTCCTGCTCGCCGCGGGTGAGCGGCTCGACGCCCGCTTCGGCGGCCAGCCCTCGCGCGGCTCGCAGCCGCTCCACGAAGTCGGCGAACATCAGGCTCACCCCGTGCCATACGCCCACCAGCGAGGAGTAGGAGGCGGCGAAGAAGCCGATCAGGAAGAGCGTGGAGGTGGAGCTGCCGAAGCGCTTCTCCAGAACCTCGTCCAGATCGAGCAGGCCCTTGTCACCGGTGGCGAGGGCGATCTGCGAACTGTGCAGCAGCTCCGCGCCGACGATCAGCATGGCGACGACGAAGATCCCGGTGGTGATGTAGGCGACGCGGTTGTCGAGCCGCATCATCTTCATCCAGCTGCTGTCGGCCCATCCCTTGGCGTTGATCCAGTACCCGTACGCGGCCATCGTGATGGTGCCGCCGACGCCGCCGATCAGGCCCAGCGTGAAGATCATGGAGCCGGACGGCAGCACGGGGAGCAGCCCGGCGAAGGCGTCGCCCAGGTTCGGACTGACGCGGATCGCGACATAGACGACGACCAGGAACATCACGCCGACGAAGACCATCATGATCTTCTCGACGATGGCGTAGCGGTTGGTCCATACGAAGACCAGGCCGATCAGGCCGGTGAGGATGGCCCACGCCTTGAGCGGCATCACATCCGGGAAGAGCGCCTGCAGCGGCAGCGCGCTGGAGGACATGGCGGTGGCGCCGTAGACGAAGCCCCAGATGACGACGTACACCGCGAAGTAGACCGTGGTCCAGGGTCCGAGGCTGCGCCAGCCGTCGAAGATCGTGCGGCCGGTGGCCAGATGCCAGCGGCCGGTCGCCTCGGCGAGGGCGATCTTGATGACGCAGCCGATGACGGCGGCCCACATCAGTGTGTAGCCGAATTTGCTGCCGGCGATGAGCGTGGCGACCAGATCTCCGGCGCCCACTCCCGTCGCCGCGACGACCATGCCGGGGCCGATCATCTTCCAACTGGGCTTGCGCACCGGGGGTTTCGCGCTGTCGGACGTTCCGGGTGTGAGGTCCTCCGCTGCCATGACGCCTCCGCCGTACGCGAGCTTCGAGGGTGGACGACCGTGCAGGTCACGGGTGATGTAACCGCCTGCGGACGATCAGCACAAGGGGTCGGGGGCCGCGGAGATGTGCGCGCGTTCGAGGCGTCCGCCGCCGGTGAGCGGTGCCCGATGCCTTGACAACCTCATTGGTCTGGACCAGGTTGTACGGCGCACGCGCACCACCACCTCCCTTCTCCCCCCACACCGGAGGCAGTTGTGGCACGTTCCCGTACCAGACGTCTCTCGTTCCCCCGCGCGCTCGTCGGTCTCGTCGCCTCGGCCCTGGCCGCGGGTGGCCTGTTCGCCCTCGGACCGGCCGCGGCGCAGGCCGGAACTCCCACCTCCACCGAGGCCGGCCCCCAGGTGGGCGCCTCGCAGGTGCCGGCCCACGCGGTCACCGGCTACTGGCAGAACTTCGACAACGGCGCGACCGTCCAGACCCTCGCCGACGTCCAGAACGAGTACGACATCATCGCCGTCGCCTTCGCGGACGCGACCGGCACACCGGGCCAGGTCGACTTCAAGCTCGACCCGGCCCTGAACTACTCCGAGGAGCAGTTCAAGAAGGACATCGCCGCCAAGCACGACGCCGGCAAGTCGGTGATCGTCTCCGTCGGCGGTGAGAAGGGCGCGGTCTCGGTCAACGACGACGCCTCCGCCGACGCCTTCGCCAAGAGCATCGTCTCCCTGATGGACGAGTACGGCTTCGACGGCGTCGACATCGACCTGGAGAACGGTCTCAACTCGACCTACATGACCAAGGCCCTGAACGCGATCCACGCCGCCAAGAGCGATGTCGTGGTGACGATGGCGCCGCAGACGGTCGATATGCAGTCGCCGCAGAACGAGTACTTCAAGACGGCGCTCAACATCAAGAGCTTCCTGACCGTCGTGAACATGCAGTACTACAACAGCGGTTCGATGAACGGCTGCGACGGCAAGGTCTACTCGGCCGGTACCGTCGACTTCCTCACCGCGCTGGCCTGCGTGCAGATCAAGGGCGGCCTCGACCCCTCCCAGGTGGGCATCGGCACCCCCGCCTCACCGAGCGCCGCGGGCTCCGGTTACGTCGACCCGGGCGTGGTCAACAACGCGCTGGACTGCCTCGCCAAGGGCACCGGCTGCGGCAGTTTCACCCCCGACGAGAAGTGGCCCGGCATCCGCGGCGCCATGACCTGGTCCACGGCATGGGACGCCAGCAACGGCAACAAGTGGTCCAGCACAGTGGGCCCGCACGTACACGGCCTGCCGTAACCGACCACCGTTCCCCGCACCCCCGGGCCTGGCTGGCAGGTCCGGGGGCGACGGGTGCCGGTGGCGGGTCCTGCGGGGTCTGGCCTAGGCCTTCGGCTCCGGCAGGACGCAGCCGCGCGCGTCCAGGTCGAGCTGGTTGCCGCGGCCGAAGCAGGGGTTGATCAGGTAGGTCTGCTGACCGTACGCGTTGAGGTGACGGACGCTGACGTTGCCGTTCTTGTCCACCTCACACGGGTTGTTGAGGGTGCAGCGCTCCCCGTCCTCGTTGTGGGTGTTGTTGACGCCGACGACCTTGCCGGAGACGTTGTCGATCACCGGGGAGCCGGAGGTACCGCCCTTGGTCTGGCAGTCCATGGTGTAGCGGATGGAGTCCTTCCAGGTCCAGTCCGCTTCCTTGAGCCGGTAGGCGAAGCCGTCCACGGAGCAGCCGAACTTCTCCTTCCAGTAGCCGGAGACGACGGTGATGTCCCGGCCCTGCCGCGGGTGCTTCGCGTCCAGCGTCAGCGCGTCGATGCCGTACTTCTTCTCGATCTGCCGGTACGTGGAGGTCGTCTCGTACAGGGAGATGTCGGTGTCCGTCATCGTCGCGTACGCGATCTTGTCGGAGTGCACCTTCCCGGCGTCGCTGCCGTCCGCGTTCAGCAGCGTGAAGTCGCGGCTGGTCTTCTTGTTCACGACGACCTCACCCGCGCCCGGCATGCCTTCCTGGAGGCAGTGGCCGTTCGAGAGGACGAGCGCCGGGTCGCCGGGCTTGGAGTTCTTCAGCTTGACGACGGAGCCCGAGCAGTTGCTGAGCGCGACGGTGCCCTCGAAGGAGGGGGTGCGGTGCGCGGTGGGCTGGGCGGAGGCGGAGTCTGCGGCTGCCGGTGCGGTGGCTATGCCCACCAGTGCGGCGGCGCCGAACAGCGCCGCCGCAGCCGTGCCGACCAGGGACTTTCTCATGTACTCCTCATTCTGTTTCAGGGATACAGATGTGCCTGCGCCGAGCCCCGGTCCGCACGGACAGGGGGCGTTACGGCTTGGGGAGCGTGCAGCCCTCACGGTTGAGGTCGAGCTTGTTCCCCTCGCCGACGCACGGCGCGATGATGTAGGTCTGCTGGCCGTAGCCGATCCCCTCGTGGACGGTGGTCTTGCCGTTCTTGTCCACCTCGCAGGGGTTGTTGAGCGTGCACTCCTCGCCGTTCTCGTTCCGCGTGTTGTTGACGCCGACGACCTTGCCGGAGGCGTTGTCGATCACGGGGGAGCCGGAGGTGCCGCCCTTGGTCTTGCAGTCGGCGGTGTAGCGGATCGAGTCCTTCATCGTCCAGCCGTCTTCCTTGAGCTGGTACGCGAAGCCGTCGATGGCGCAGCCGTACTTCTCTTTCCAGTAGCCGGAGACGACGGTGATGTCGTTGCCCTGCTCGGGGTGGGCCGTCTCGACGTCGAGCGCCTTGACGCCGAACCTCGACTCGATCTCCTGGTAGGTGGCGCCGACTTGGTAGAGGGAGACGTCGGTGTCCGTCATCGTCGCGTACGCGATCTTGTCGGCGCGGACGGTGCCCGCCCTGCCGCCGTCGGCCTTCAGCAGGGTGAAGGCGCGGTTGGACGCCTTGTCGGTGATCACCTTTCCCGGCTCGGGCATGCCCTCTTCCAGGCAGTGGCCGTTGGACAGGACGAGCGCGGGGTCGGCGGGCTTGGAGTTGGGCATCTTGACGACGGAGCCCGAGCAGTTGCTGAGCGCGACGGTGCCCTCGAAGGAGGGCGCCGCCGCCGGCTTGCCGTGGGGGGCGTTGCCGTGGTCGGCGGCTGCCGCGGGTGTCGCGGCCATGCCGGTGAGCGCCGCGGCACCGAAGAGCGCGGCGCTCAGGGAGCCTATGAGAGGTCTGTTCATGGTGGGGGGTCCCCTCTGGATACCGAAGGTTCGTTCGGTCTGACGCCGTGCATTCTTGGGCCAGTTGACGCCCACCACAAGAGCGCCCCCCGGAATCGGGAGACGCGATTCCGGGGGCGTGGGCCCGCGCGGAGCGGGCGAACAGCCGTGCGGCTGCATGAAGATGCCTGCACAAAGGTGCCTGCACGAAGACGCCTATACGAAGATGCTCACCACCGCCGCCACCGCGAAGCCCGCGACCGACAGCACGGACTCCAGTACCGTCCACGAGGCGAGGGTGTCCCGCTCGGAGATGCCGAAGTACTTCGAGACCATCCAGAACCCGCCGTCGTTGACGTGCGAGGCGAAGATGGAGCCCGCGGAGATCGCCATGATGACCAGCGCGAGGTGCGCCTGCGAGGGGTCGCCCTGGGCCAGCAGCGGCGCCACGATGCCCGCCGTGGTGACGATGGCGACCGTCGCCGAACCCTGCGCCACCCGCAGCACCACCGAGATCAGATACGCCAGCACGATCACCGGCAGCCCCGCGTCCCCGAACACATCGGCGAGGGCCCGCGCCACGCCCGAACCCTGGAGTACGGCACCGAAGATGCCGCCCGCACCGACGACCAGCAGGATGTTGCCGACCGGCTTGAGCGAGGCGGTGGAGACCGTCTCCAGCGACTTGCGGCTCCACCCGCGGCGCAGCCCCAGCAGGTAGTAGGCCAGCAGCAGTGCGACGGTCAGCGCCACGAAGGGGTGCCCGACGAACTCGATGACGGAGCGCAGGGTCGAGGGGTCGAGCGCGAGGGAGGAGAAGGTGGCCGCCAGGATCAGCACCAGCGGGGTGCCGATGATGGCCAGGACCGTGCCGAGGGCGACGGGCTTCTCCTCCGCCTCGCTGCCGAGCGCCCGTTTCTCCTCGGCTACGGCGCGCTTGGCCTCCTCGGCGGCCTCCACCATGTCCTGCGGCACCTCGACGAAGATCCGCTCACCGATCCACGCCGCGTACGCCCAGGCGGCGAGCACCGCGGGGATACCGCAGACGACGCCCATCAGGATGACCCAGCCCAGGTCCACGTCGAGCAGCCCGGCGGCGGCCACCGGTCCCGGGTGCGGGGGCAGGAACGCGTGCGTCATCGACAGCCCCGCGAGCATCGGCATGCAGTACAGCAGCACCGACTTACCGCTCCGCTTGGCTGCCGCGTAAACGATGGGGGCCAGTACGAAGATGCCGACGTCGAAGAAGACGGGGATGCCGAAGATCAGGCCGGTCAGCCCCATGGCGAGCGGTGCGCGCCGCTCGCCGAACAGGCCCAGCAGCCGCGCCGAGAGCGCCTCGGCACCGCCGCTGACCTCCAGGATCGCGCCCAGCATGGTGCCGAGGCCGATGATGATCGCGACGTGGCCGAGAATGCCGCCCATCCCCGACTCGATCATCGAGACGGCGTCGGACTTCTGGACGGTACCGAAGAGTTCGGTGACGGACAGACCCGCTCCCAGCCCCACCGCGATGGAGACGGCGAGCAGCGCGACGAACGGCTGGAGGCGGACCTTGATGATCAGTACGAGCAGCAGGACGATACCGAGGGCCGCCACGGTGAGCAGGCCCCCGGTGCCGGGTATGAGCGCGAGCAGGCCGCCCGTATGGGGCGGCGCCGCCTTTTCGGCGAGCAGCATGTGAACTCCGTTGTTCGGCGCTGGGAAGACGCCGGCCCCTCCCCGGAACGGCGACCAGGGGAGGGGCCGGAAAGAGAGGGCTCCGCTCAGCCGAGGACGGCGAGCGCGTCGATCTCGACCAGTAGTCCGGCGGGAAGGCCGACGTAGACGGTCGTCCGAGCGGCGGGCGGCTCCGAGAGCCCCGCGAAGTACTCGTTGTAGATCTCGTTGAACTCCGCGAAGTGCGCGGTGTCCGTCAGATACACGCGGATCATCATCGCGTCCTCCCAGCCCGCGCCGCCCTCCTTGAGGACCGACTCCACATTGGCGAGGGTCTGGAGGGTCTGCTCCCGCAGCCCGGGGCCGACCGGCGTCGGGGCCCGGCCCTCGACGGCGGGGCCGAACCCGACCTGCCCGGCGACCTGGAGGATGTTCCCCTTGCGCACGCCGTGCGAGAACTTCGCGGGCGGCGTGGTGTGCGTGGCCGGGGTGAGGGCGGTCTTGGCAAGCTTCTCGCTCATGGTGCGGCTCTCTTGCTTCTCGTCGGGGGTTCGTCGGATCGATGGCGGGGTGGCTGTCCCGTGTACTCCGCGCTGATGGCCTCAGCGGTCCTCCGTACGCGGGGCAGCAGGGTGAGGAGTTCGTCGGCGGAGACGACGACGTTCGGCGCGGAGACCGACATGGCCGCCACCACCCGCCCCTCGGCGCCGCGGATCGGCGCCGCGACGCAGTTGATGGACTCCTCGTGGCCACCGAGGTCGGTGGCCCAGCCCTGTTCGCGCACCTTGGCCAGCTCCGCGAGGAACGCGGCGGCGTCCGGGGTCGAACGGGGCGTGTATCGGGGGTAGTCGAGCCGTTCGGCGACAGCGCGCCGCTCCGGCTCGGGCAGGTCGGCCAGCAGCAGCTTGGCCACGGCGGCGACGGTGATGGCGACGGGTTTGCCGATGCGCGAGTACATCCGTACCGGGTAGCGGCTCTCCACCTTGTCGATGTAGAGCACCTCGTCCTCCTCGTGGACGGCGAGATGCACGGTGTGGCCGCAGGCCGCGTTGAGCTCGGCCAGATGCGGGTGGGCGATCTCGCGGATGTCGAGGTTCTCCATGGCCTGCTGCGCGAGTGCGAACAGCCGTGCCCCGAGCCGGTAGCGCTGGTCGGGCTGGCGGTAGACGATGCCGTGCTCGTGCAGGGTGCGCAGCAGCCGCAGCGCGGTCGACTTGTGCACCTCCAGCCACGCCGCGACCTGTTCCAGGTTGGCGGGCCCCTCGGCGAGCAGCGGCAGAATGCTCAGCGCCCGGTCGACGGTCTGACTCATACGGAACGCACCTCCGGCTCCTGTTCGCCGGGCTCGTCGGCCTGCCCGGCGGCTGCGGCGTGTGACCCGCGTACCGTCCAGCCGGGGCCCAGCCGCAGTCTCCCCCAGCTGTCGTCGTCGAGGGCCACCAGCCGGTCGGCGACGTCGAGCGCTGCCGGCGCGGCGAGGTCACCGGCGTCCGTGAGCGCCGCGGCGGCCATCAGATGCCCGTGCCGCAGCCGTTCACGTATCGGCAGCCCGCGCAGGGTCCCGGCGAGAAAGCCCGCGGCGAAGGCGTCCCCGGCGCCCACCGGCGAGACGACATCCACGCGCAGCGCGGGCGCGAAGACGGCGTTCCCGTCCCCGACGAACGCGGTGGCCCCGGCGCTGCCCTGTTTGACGACGAGCACCGCGGGCTCGCGCAGCAGCTCCCGCACCGCCTCGGGCCCGCCCGTCACTCCCCAGGCGGCAGCCGCCTCGTCCTCGCCGACGAAGACGATGTCGCTGTGCCGGGCGAGTTCGCGCAGCACCTCGGGGCCGGGCTCCGGAGCGGTACGCGTACACCACAGGCCGACGCGGTAGTTGACGTCGAACGAGACCAGCGGCCCCAGGCCGCCGCCCGTCCCGGTGGGTGTGCGTGCCGAGGTGAGGGCGCGCAGCAGGGCCAGGCAGTCGGCGGAGAGGGCCGCGGTGATCCCGGTCAGATGCAGCACCCGGCCCGCATGGAGGGCCCGCGGTGGGACGTTGGCCGGGGACATGGCGGAGGCGGCCGACCCGGCGCGGTAGTAGAGGACTTCGGAGAGCGCGGCCTGGTGGGTCGCGGGGTCGGCGGTGCCGGTGGCGCGCTCGCCGTCCGTACGGAAGTAGATCCCGGTGGGACGCTCGGGGTCGCGTTCGACGGCGGTGGTGTCCACCCCGTGCGCGGCGATCGTACGGACCAGATGGTCGCCGAAGCCGTCGGCACCGACCCGGCTGACCCAGCGGGCGCGGTGCCCGGCACGGGCCAGCGTGCAGGCGACGTTGGACTCGGCGCCGCCGATCGCGCGGTCGAAGGAGGGCACGTCGGCGAGGGGTCCCGGGCGTGCGGGCAGGAACGTGACCATGGACTCGCCCAGGCAGACGACGTCGATGTCGGAGGTGGTGGTCACGGCGGGTGCTGCTCCTCGCTGCGGTGTCGGCCGCGGATCTCGGGGGGCACGGGTCTCGGGGAGGGGGCCGGGCGTGCGGCCTCGGCGTGCGGCCTCGGCATGGGGGTCCGGCGTGGGGTCCGGCTCCATTGACCGCTGTTCCGCGGGATGCTAGACAGCACCAAGCGTCATACGCAATGGTCGTTGCACATACTGCAACCTACTGCTACCCCGGAGACCGCATGGCAGCCCCCGCCCCCTCCCCCGGCCCCGCCTCCGCCGACGGAGTCGCCACCGCCGCCGCGGCAGTGGCCCGCCTCGCGGACGAGCCCGCCGACCACCGTTTCAAGGGGCTGCCCCCCGACGCCGCCGGCCTCACTCTCGGCGAACTGGCCGCCGAGCGCCGCTCCCTGTTCACCGGCGGCTTCACCACCCCCGTCCTCGCCCTCTCGGCCGAGCGCCTGGAGCACAACCTCGCCGCGCTCGCCGACTACTCGGCCCGCCATGGGCTCGCCTTCGCCCCGCACGGCAAGACCTCCATGGCACCCCAGCTCTTCGTCCGCCAACTCCAGCACGGCGCCTGGGGCATCACACTCGCCGTACCGCACCAGGTGCGGGTGGCCCGCGCCTTCGGTATCCCGCGGATCTTCCTCGCCAACGAACTCGTGGACCCCGCCGCGCTCGCCTGGCTCGCCGCCGAACTGGACGCCGATCCCGACTTCCGCTTCATCTGCTACGTCGACTCCCCGCGCGGCGTCGCCCTGATGGACGAGGCCCTGCGCACGGCCGGTGCCCGCCGCCCCGTCGAGGTGGTGGTCGAGCTCGGCGGCGGCGAGGGCGCACGCACCGGCGCCCGTACGGAGGCCGAGTGCGAAGCCGTCGCCGACGCGGTGGCCGCGACCGGCACGCTGCGACTGGTGGGCGTCGCCGGATACGAGGCCGAGGTGCCCGGGGCCGACCTGGCGGCGGTACGCGGCTGGGTCGGGCGGCTGACCGGGCTGGCCGTCGCGTTCGATACGGCGGGGCGGTTCGAGGGTCGACGAGATCGTGGTCAGCGCGGGTGGCAGCGCGTGGTTCGACGCGGTCGCCGACGCCTTCGCCGAGCTGCCCGAACTGTCGGCGCCCACGCTGAAGCTGCTGCGCTCGGGTGCGTACATCTCCCATGACGACGGCCACTACCGGCGGCTCACCCCGTTCAACCGGCGCCCCGACGAAGGAGGGCTGCAGGCGGCCTTCACGCTGTGGACGCAGGTCGTCTCCCGGCCCGAGCCGGGGCAGGCGTTCGTCAACGCCGGCAAGCGGGACGCCGCCTTCGACCTGGCACTTCCCGAACCCCATGTGGTGCGGGGCGCTGGGGGCACCTCCCGGCCGGAGGCTGGGGGAAGAAAGATGCGCTCCGCCGCGGGTCTCACCGTCACCGCGCTGAGCGACCAGCACGCGTGGCTGCGGGTGGACGAGGGCGTCGACCTGGAGGTCGGCGAGTGGGTGGGCCTCGGGATGTCCCACCCGTGCACCATGTTCGACAAGTGGCAGCTGTTCCCCGTCGTCGACGCCGACGGCACGGTCACCGACCTGATCCGCACCTTCTTCTGAGGCGGCCACCGAGATGGACACCGTCATCCGCGGCGCCCGCGTCGTCGACGGCACGGGCGCCCCCTCCTACCGGGCGGATGTCACCCTCCGCGAGGGCCGGATCGACCGGATCGCCCCCGAAGGCGGCCCGCGCGCCGCCGGCTCCCGCACGCTCGACGCCGACGGCCTCGCCCTGGCCCCCGGCTTCATCGACATGCACGCCCACTCGGACCTGGCCATCCTCCGCGACCCCGAGCACACCGCGAAGGCCGCCCAGGGGGTCACCCTGGAGGTGCTCGGCCAGGACGGGCTGTCGTACGCGCCCGCCGACGACACCACGCTCACCGCGATCCGCGAAGCGATCACCGGCTGGAACGGCGACGGCAGTGACATCGACTTCGACTGGCGCACGGTCGGCGGCTATCTGGACCGTATCGACCGCCAGGGCACGGCGATCAACGCCGCGTATCTGATCCCGCAGGGCAGCGTCCGCATGCTGGCGATGGGCTGGGACGACCGGCCGGCCGGCGCGGACGAACTCGCCACCATGAAGCGCCTGGTCGCCGAGGGGATGGCACAGGGCGCGATGGGCATGTCGTCCGGACTGACCTACACCCCCGGCATGTACGCCTCCGACGCGGAGCTGACCGAACTGTGCCGGGTGGTGGCGGAGTACGGCGGCTACTACTGCCCGCACCACCGCTCCTACGGAGCCGGTGCGCTGGAGGCGTACGCGGAGATGGTCGCGCTCGCCCACGAGGCGGGCTGCGCGCTCCATCTCGCGCACGCCACGATGAACTTCGGCGTCAACAAGGGCCGGGCACCCGAACTCCTCGCCCTCCTCGACGCGGCCCTCGCGGACGGCGCCGACATCACCCTGGACACCTACCCCTACACCCCGGGCTGCACCACGCTGGCCGCGATGCTGCCGAGCTGGGCCAACGAGGGCGGCCCCGAGGCGACGCTGGCGCGGCTGGCCGACCCGGCCACAGCGGCCCGTATCCGGCACGTGCTGGAGGTGGAGGGCGCCGACGGCTGCCACGGGGTGCCCATCGAGTGGGACACCATCGAGATCTCCGGCGTCAGCAACCCCTCGCTGGCCGGCCATGTGGGCCGTACGGTCGCCGAGTCCGCCGCGCTGCGCGGCGAGGAGCCATGGGAGACGGCACACCGGCTGCTGACCGAGGACCGGCTCGGCTCGACGATCCTGCAACACGTCGGCCATGAGGAGAACGTCCGAGCGATCATGCGGCACCGGGTGCACACCGGCGGCAGCGACGGCATTCTCCAGGGCGCCAAACCCCATCCCCGCGCCTACGGCACCTTCCCGCAGTATCTCGGCCGCTACGTACGCGAGTTGGGCATCCTCTCCCTGGAGGAGTGCGTCGCCCACCTCACCGGCCGCGCCGCCACCCGCCTGCACCTCCCCGACCGAGGAGTGATCCGCGAGGGCTATATGGCGGACCTGGTCCTCTTCGACCCGGAAACGGTCACGGCAACAGCCACCTTCGCCGAGCCCCGCTCCCTCCCCGTCGGCATCCCCTACGTCTTCGTCGCCGGCCACCCGGTCATCGCCGACGGCCACCGCACGGACGTCCTCCCCGGACGGGCGGTACGACGCACGGTGTGAGGACTAGTCCCGTACGGGGAATTGGGAGGTGTCGACCTCGATCCGCTCCCCTCAGCCGCACATTGCCGATCGCCCGCTCCCGGCAGGGACTACGCGTGCTGGTAGGCCACCAATGAAATCCCCACATAGTGGACGGCGAACGCGGCCAGGGTGAAGGAGTGGAAGACCTCGTGGAAGCCGAACCAGCGGGGTGAGGGGTTGGGGCGCTTGATGCCGTAGATGACGCCGCCCGCGCTGTAGAGGAGGCCGCCGACGATGACGCACACCAGCACCGCGATCCCGCCGGTCCGCATGAAGTCGGGCAGGAAGAAGACGGCGGCCCAGCCCATCGCGATGTAGCAGGGGGTGTAGAGCCAGCGCGGGGCGCCGACCCAGAAGACGCGGAAGGCGATGCCGAGACCGGCGGCTATCCAGATGCCCCACAGCAGCAGATCGCGCCGCCCGTCGGGGAGCAGCAGGATCGTCAGCGGGGTGTAGGTGCCCGCGATGATCAGGAAGATGTTGGCGTGGTCGAGCCGCCGCAGCACGGCGTTGACCCGCGGGCTCCAGTCACCGCGGTGGTAGAGCGCGCTGATCCCGAACAGCAGACAGGCCGTCAACGTGTAGACGGCGCAGGCGACTCGGCCGCGCGTGCTGTCGGCGAGCGCAGTCAGGAACATGCCGGAGACCAGCACCGCGGGGAACATGCCCAGATGCAGCCAGCCCCGCAGCTTGGGCTTGATGACCTGCGCCGCGGAGTGCGCCGATGCGGACAGCCGGGCGGCGGCCGAGTGACCGGCCGAGGACACGGCCGTAGCGGCGGCCGAGGGGGTGGACGAGTCGACGGCCCCGGGGGCGGACGAGTCGACGGCCGCGGGGGAATCGGGGTGCGGGGCCGGGCGGGAGGAGGTGGCGGAGGCCGTGGGGGAGGCCGAGCGGGAGTCGGACGAGGACGACGCGCCGGACGGTGGGGACGTCACAGCGGCGGGCTCCGAAGACGGGGACGCGGAGTCGGTCATCTCGCCATCGTACCTACGGGTTATTCCCACCTACGCGCCCGTAGGTTACGGGCCGCCGCCAGGCGGCATGACCCTGCGTGTCAGCTGGGAAGACCCTACGTGTCGACGGCCACACAACCCCCGTCTGGACAGAGAACCATTCGCATCGCATGATCAGATGAGCACAAGCGGCACCGGATGAGCGACGAGACAAACTGCCACGAATGCATCCGGGTCGCGGCCCCCAAGGGGCGCGCTGACAGTCGAAAAAACCCTCAAACGTCTGGAGCGATCGTGGCGCGCAGTTCTGCGGCTCCCCTCACCTCAACCTCGTCCACCTCGGCCCCCGGGGACGCCCCCACCCGCCATCAGGAGCTGCTCTCCTGGGTCGACGGGATCGCCGAGCTGACCCAACCCGACCGTGTCGTATGGTGCGACGGCTCCGAGGCCGAGTACGACCGCTTGTGCGAAGAGCTGGTCGCCAAGGGCACGTTCAAGAAACTCGACCCGGTCAAACGCCCCAACTCCTACTACGCCGCCTCCGATCCGTCGGACGTCGCCCGGGTCGAGGACCGCACCTTCATCTGCTCCGAGAAGGAGGAGGACGCGGGCCCCACGAACCACTGGAAGGACCCCGCGGAGATGCGCGACATCTTCACCGGGGAACAGGGCATCTTCCGCGGTTCGATGCGCGGCCGCACGATGTACGTCGTCCCGTTCTGCATGGGCCCCCTCGGCTCGCCGCTCTCGGCGCTGGGCGTGGAGATCACCGACTCCGCCTACGTGGCTGTCGCCATGCGCACCATGACCCGGATGGGACAGCCCGTGCTGGACGAGTTGGGCGAGGACGGCTTCTTCGTCAAGGCCGTGCACACCGTGGGCGCCCCGCTCGCCGAGGGCGAGGAGGACGTGCCGTGGCCGTGCAACTCGGCCAAGTACATCTCCCACTTCCCCGAGACCCGGGAGATCTGGTCGTACGGCTCCGGCTACGGCGGCAACGCGCTGCTCGGCAAGAAGTGCTACGCGCTGCGCATCGCCTCCGTGATGGCGCGCGACGAGGGCTGGCTGGCCGAGCACATGCTGGTGCTCAAGCTGACGCCGCCGCCCAACCAGGGGGCAGACCGAAGGTCTTCGTTTGAGGGTGGTGGCGGGCGACGGGCGGGCGAGGCCAAGTACGTGGCCGCGGCCTTCCCGTCCGCCTGCGGCAAGACGAACCTCGCCATGCTCCAGCCCACCGTCCCCGGCTGGACGGTCGAGACGATCGGCGACGACATCGCCTGGATGCGGTTCGGCGAGGACGGCCGCCTCTACGCCATCAACCCGGAGGCCGGCTTCTTCGGCGTGGCACCGGGCACCGGCGAGGACACCAACGCCAACGCCATGAAGACCTTGTGGGGCAACGCGGTCTTCACCAACGTCGCGCTCACCGACGACAACGACGTGTGGTGGGAGGGCATGACGGAAGAGCCACCGGCCCACCTCACCGACTGGAAGGGCAACGACTGGACGCCCCAGTCCGGCACCCCCGCCGCCCATCCCAACGCGCGGTTCACCGTTCCCGCCGGGCAGTGCCCGATCATCGCCCCCGAGTGGGAGGACCCCCGCGGGGTGCCGATCTCGGCCATCCTCTTCGGCGGCCGGCGCGCCTCCGCGGTCCCGCTGGTGACCGAGTCCTTCGACTGGCAGCACGGCGTCTTCCTGGGCGCCAACGTCGCCAGCGAGAAGACGGCGGCCGCCGAGGGCAAGGTCGGTGAACTGCGCCGCGACCCGTTCGCGATGCTGCCCTTCTGCGGGTACAACACGGGCGACTACTTCGGCCACTGGCTGGAGGTCGGCGAGCGGGCCGACGCGGCGAAGCTGCCGAAGATCTACTACGTCAACTGGTTCAAGAAGGACGAGAACGGAAAGTTCGTCTGGCCCGGCTTCGGCGAGAACAGCCGGGTGCTGAAGTGGATCGTGCAGCGGCTGAACGGGGAGGTCGAGGGCGTCGAGACCCCCATCGGCATCCTGCCGCGGAAGGAGGACCTCGACACCGAAGGGCTCGGCCTCTCCGAGGAAGAGCTGGACTTCGTACTCGCGGTCGACAAGGACGTCTGGCGCGACGAGGCGGCGCTCATCCCCGAGCACCTGAACACCTTCGGTGACCACACGCCGCGTGCCCTCTGGGACGAATACCGCGCCCTGGTGCAGCGCCTGGGATAACCGGCACGGCCGGTTGTGGGCAATCGTTCCGCAGGGGCGGAACGGGTGGGCACAACCGGCCCGCACGCCGCACGACGGCCGTACCCCGCACCGTGCAGTGGGCGCCCCTCGGGTGCGGCCCGGTGGTGGGTGCTGCGCTTGCCCACCCTGCTCCCCCAAGCTCTTCGAGCAGGGGGTACCCCCATGGGGGCACCTCCCGGCCGGAGGCTGGGGGAGCAGACCGCCCAAGCGCAGCAGCAGGGGCGAGGCCTTACGCCAGCACGGTCTCGGCGGCGGAGTGCGCCGCGAGGCGGGAGGTCATCAGCGCGGCGACTGCCTCATCGTCGCGGGAGGTGGCGACAGCCAGCGCGTTGCCGGCGAGGGTGCGCGCCCGCGCGTGGAGGGAGGCGACATGCTCGGCGTCGGCCCGCAGGGCTGAGGGCTCGGCGCGCAGCGGCGCCCTCCCGCCGAGGAGCCGCCCCGCATGGGCGGCGAGCTCACCAGCGGCGGCATCCAGCGAAGCGGAAGGCGTCAGCGCCCGCAACTCGTCCGTCACCGTCAGCAACGCGGTCAGGTGCCCCGCGAGGCGGATGTCCAGCTCCTCCTCGCGGGTGCGCCGCGGCAGTCCGGACTGGGTGCTCTCGGCCACGGTGTGGACCGACTTGGTGCGGATCGGTTCGTACATGGACGGCCTCCTGATGCGTACAGGAGGCCATCCTAACTTAGACTCCGTCTAAAGTTGTCTCATGTTCATCGAGTAGCTACAGATGCTCACAAACGGTCACGGCTGGCTGTAACCATCCAGGAAGCGACCGATCCTGGTCACCGCATCGCGCAGCTCTGTCACGCCGGGGAGATTGACGATCCGGAAGTGATCGGGCTCGGGCCAGTTGAACCCGGTGCCGTGGACGATCATGATCTTCTCGGCCCGCAGCAGATCGATCACCATCTGCCGGTCGTCCTTGATCTTGTACACCTTCGGGTCGAGCCGCGGAAACGCGTAGATGGCGCCCTTGGGCCGTACACACGAGACACCCGGGATCTGCGTCAGCAGCTCGTACGCCACGTCACGCTGCTCGCACAGCCGGCCGCCGGGCAGCACCAGGTCCTCGATCGACTGCCGTCCGCCCAGCGCGGCGGCGACCGCGTGCTGCGCGGGCATGTTCGCGCACAGCCGCATATTGGCGAGAATCGTCAGGCCCTCGATATAGCTCTCGGCGTGCGCCTTGGGCCCGCAGACGGCGAGCCAGCCGCTGCGGTAGCCGGCGACCCGGTACGACTTCGACAGCCCGTTGAACGTCAGTGTCAGCAGGTCGGGGGCGACGAGCGTGGTCGGGGTGTGCGTGGCGCCGTCGTAGAGGATCTTGTCGTAGATCTCGTCGGAGCACACGATCAGGTCGTGCCGGCGGGCGATGTCGGTGAGGCCGCGCAGCACCTCCTCGTCGTACACCGCGCCGGTGGGGTTGTTCGGGTTGATGATCACGAGCGCCTTGGTGCGGTCGGTGATCTTGCGCTCGACGTCCGCCAGATCGGGCATCCAGTCGGACTGCTCGTCGCAGCGGTAGTGCACCGCGGTGCCGCCCGCCAGTGAGACCGAGGCGGTCCACAGGGGGTAGTCGGGCGCCGGGACCAGCACCTCGTCGCCGTCGTCCAGCAGCGCCTGCATCGACATCTGGATCAGCTCGGAGACGCCGTTGCCCAGGTAGATGTCGTCGACCGACAGCTCGATGCCCTGCTTCTGGTAGTGCTGCATCACCGCGCGGCGTGCCGAGAGCAGCCCCTTCGCGTCGCCGTAGCCGTGCGCGGTGCCGACGTTGCGGAGCATGTCCTCGAGGATCTCCGGCGGGCAGTCGAAGCCGAACGCCGCCGGGTTGCCGGTGTTGAGCTTGAGGATCTGGTGCCCTGCCGCCTCCAGCCGCGTCGCCTCCTCCAGGACCGGGCCCCGGATCTCGTAACAGACATTGGCGAGCTTCGTCGACTGGATGACCTGCATAGCGCCACCCTACGGGCGCCGTTTACCGGCCGCTTCGTGTTTTCCCTCACCTCGGGGACCCCCGCGCCGCCGACCTCGGAGAGCGTATTGACAGTGCCTCCTATTTGAGAGTTACTGTCACTCTTGCTCGGAGGAAAGGGGCAGCCCCATGACCACCGCACCCCGCACCACGGCCCGCCGTTGGTGGGCGCTCGGGGCGCTCGGCGCCTGCATGCTCACGCTCGGATTCGATCTGACGATCCTGAACGTCGCGCTGCCCGAGATGGCGTCCCAACTGGACGCCGACACCGGCGACATGCAGTGGATCGTCGACGCGTACGTCGTCGTCTTCGCCGCGACGATGCTGCCCGCGGGCCTTCTCGGCGACCGCTTCGGCCGCCGGCGGCTGCTGATGGCGGGGCTCGCCGTCTTCGTCGTCGGCTCGCTGCTGGGCACCCTCGCCGACCGGCCGGGCTGGGTGATCGCGGCCCGCGCCGGGATGGGGCTGGGCGCGGCGCTGGTCTCCCCGCTGGTGCTGGCCGTGCTGCCGCCGCTCTTCCCGGACGAGAAGGAGCGCACCAAGGCCATCGCAGTGGTCACCGCGGCTGTCGCGGGCGGGATGCCGCTCGGTCCGATCGTCGGCGGCTGGCTGCTGGACCACTACTGGTGGGGCTCGATCTTCCTCGTCAACGTTCCGCTGGCGGCGCTCGGCATCCTCGCCTGTCTGCTCCTGCTGCCGGAGTCCCGCGACCCGTCGGCACCCCGCGTCGACCCGCTGAGCGGCGCGCTGGGCGTCGCAGGACTCGCCGCGCTCGTCTTCGCGATCATCGAGGGCCCGGCGCGCGGCTGGAGCGATCCGCTGGTCGTGGGGTTCTTCCCGGGGTCGGTGCTGCTGCTCGCCGGGTTGCTGCTGCGCGAGCGGCGCGCGGGGCAGCGCGGGGCCCGGCCGATGCTCGACCTCGAGCTGCTGCGCGCCCCCGGGTTCCGATGGAGCGCGCCCACGGTGACGTTGGTGACGATGGTGCTGTCCGGGCTGCTGTTCATCGTCCCGCAGTACCTTCAGGCGGTCCTCGGCCATGACGCGCTCGGCACCGGGGTGCGGCTGCTGCCGTTGATGGCCGGGATCGTGGTCGCGGCCCGGGCCGCCGGACCGCTGGCCGCGCGGCTGGGAGCCCGGCCGGTGATCGCCGCGGGCCTCACCGTGCTCGCGTTCGCCGCGTTCCTCGGCGCCCGTACCGGCACCGCCGACGGCTATCTGCTGGCCGCCACCTGGCTGACGATCACCGGGCTGGGCACCGGGCTCGCCATGGTGCCCGGCATGGACGCCGCCCTCGCCGCGCTCCCCGCCGACCGCACCGGCAGCGGATCGGGGCTGCTGATGACGGTACGGCAGATGGGCACGGCGCTCGGCATCGCGCTGCTGGGCAGCCTGCTCGCACAGACCTACACCGCGCGGCTGGAGGTGGACCGCGAGGCGGTGGGCGGGCCGGCCGCGGCAGCCGCGGAGGACTCGGTCGTCGCCGCCCACGCGGTCGCCGACAGGCTCGGCTCGCCCCGGCTCGCGGACGCCGCCGACGCCGCGTTCCTGGCCGGGATGAGCCAGGTGCTGCTGGTGTGCGGAGCGGCGGCGTTGGCAGGCGCCGTGCTGCTGGTGGCCGGGCCCCGCGCGCTGCCGCGGCGGCGCCGGACGGAGACCGGCGGTGTCGCGAACATGGCCCTGCCCGGGGACGATGCCCGACAATGAGATCCATGGCCCCCGCACGTACAGAATCCACCGACGACAGCGCCGCGGACACAGACCTCCCCCCGGCCAAGCCGAGTCTGCGCGAGCGCAAGAAGATCCAGACCCGCCAAGCCATCCGGCGGACCGCCTACCGCCTCTTCGAGGAACAGGGGTACGACGCCACGCCCGTCGACCAGATCGCCGAGGAGGCGGAGGTCTCCCCCAGCACCGTCTTCCGCTACTTCCCCACCAAGGAAGACATCGTGCTGACCGACGAGTACGACCCGTTGATCGAGGAGACGCTGCGGCAGCGCCCGCCGAACGAGCCCCCGGTCGCCGCCCTGCGCGAAGCCCTGTACTCCTCGATCGCCCGCATCTACCAGGCCGACGCCGCCGAGACCGTGCAGCGCATCCGTCTCATCCGGGAGGTGCCCGCACTGCGCGGCCGGATGAGCGAGCACTCCGCCGAGACGGCCTGGCTGCTGCGGCGCGCCCTCGCCGAGCGCACCGGCCGCTCGGAGGACGACCTCGAACTGCGCATCGTGACCGGCGCCATGCTCGGCGCGCTCACGGAGGCCATGTACGCGTGGGTGGACACCGGTATGGCGGGCACCCTGGAGGACCTGCGCGCCCTGGTCACGCGGTCGCTGGGCGTACTGGAACGCGGGCTGACGCTGTAGCTGGTGGCTGGTCTCCGGCCAGGGGCCGACTACCCCTCCCGCAGGGCGGCCTCCAATGCCTCCGGCTCCGTGACCGGTGCGGCACATACGAACCCGCGGCACACATAGGCGGCGGGCTTGCCCTCCACCAGCCCCCGGTCCCGTAGCAGCGGCACCTCGGAGGCACCCGGCGCACCCACGGCGATCACCGCGCCGGGTGCGTCGGACAGCAGGGCGGCCCGGTGCAGCGCACCGGCGCCCTCGTCGCCCACCACGGCAATCTCACGCGGTCCGTCCAGCAACGCCTCGCCGACGGCGAGCCCCCAGCCGAGGAACCGGGGTGCCCGTGCGGCCAGTTCGCGGACGACGCCGAGTGCCTGCTCGGCGGCCTCCCGGTACCGGTGGTCCCCGGTGTAGGCGCCGTATGTGAGGAGCGCGCCCGCGGCGGCGTTCCACCCGGAGGGCACCGCGTTGTCGGTGGGGTCCTGCGGGCGGCGGATCAGCTGTTCGGCGTCGTCGGCCGTGTCGTAGAGCGTGCCGTCCTCGCCGGCGAACCGCTCCAGCACCGTGTCCAGCAGCAGGCCCGCGCGGCGCAGCCACTCCGGGTCGCCGGTCACCGCGTAGAGCGTCAGCCAGCCCTCCGCCGTATCGGCGTAGTCCTCCAGCACCCCCGCGCTGCCGCCTGGGACTCCGTCGCGTGAGGTGCGCACCAGTCGCCGTCCCCCGTCGTGGGTGTGCACCTCGGCGAGCAGCCGCGCGGCACCGACGGCGGCTTCGACCAGGTCGGGCCGGTCGAAGTAGCTGCCGGTCTCGGCGAGCGCGGCGACGGCCAGGCCGTTCCAGGCGGTGACGACCTTGTCGTCGCGCTCGGGCCGGGGCCGGCCGGCGCGCGCCTCGAACAGCCTGCGCCGTACGGACTCGAAGCGGGCCGCGTCCATCAGCGGCGAGGCGCGGTCCGGGAGTTGCAGCACGGAGGCGCCGCCTTCGAAGGTGCCCTCGTCGGTGACGTGGAAGCACTCGGCGGCCAGCTGCGCGTCGGCCTCGCCCAGCACCTCGGCCAGCTGTGCGGGGGTCCAAACGTAGTAGGCGCCCTCGGCGTGGCCGCCGTGCCCGTCGTCGCTGTCGGCATCCAGCGCGGAGGCGAAACCGCCCTCGGCGGTGCCCAGTTCGCGGACCATGAAGCCCGCGGTCTCCAGGGCGACCCGGCGGGCCCGCTCCGCCCCCGTGGAGCGCCACAGATGCGCGTACACGCGGCACAGCAGTGCGTTGTCGTACAGCATCTTCTCGAAGTGCGGAACGACCCACTCCGCGTCGACGGAGTAGCGGGCGAACCCGCCTCCGAGCTGGTCGTAGATGCCGCCTCTGGCCATCGCCTCGCAGGTCGCCTCGACCATCTGCAGCGCGCCCTCGGAGCCGGTGCGGGCGTGGTGCCGCAGCAGGAACTCCAGCACCATCGACGGCGGGAACTTCGGCGCGCCGCCGAACCCTCCCCGCCGGGCGTCGAAGTCCTTGGTCAGCCCGAGCAGCGCGGCGCCCATCTCCTCGGCGCCGGGGGCCTGCGGCGCGCCCAGCCGGATGCTGCGCCCGGCCAGGTCGGCGCTGATCCGGGAGGCGACATCGGCCACCTCCTCGCGGCGGTCCTGCCACGCGGTCCGTACGCCCTCCAGGATCTGCCGGAAGGACGGCATGCCGTGCCGGGGCTCCGGCGGGAAGTACGTCCCGAAGTAGAACGGCTCGGCGTCCGGCGTCAGGAACACCGTCATCGGCCAGCCGCCCTGCCCGGTCGCGGCCTGCACGGCCTCCATGTAGACGGCGTCCACATCCGGGCGTTCCTCGCGGTCCACCTTCACGCTGACAAAGCTCTCGTTCATCAGCCGCGCCGTCGCCTCGTCCTCGAAGCTCTCGTGCGCCATCACATGGCACCAGTGGCAGCTCGCATACCCCACGCTGAGCAGCACCGGCACCCCGCGCCGCCGCGCCTCCTCGAACGCGCCCTGGCCCCAGGGCCACCATTCGACGGGGTTCTCCGCGTGCTGGAGCAGATACGGAGAGGTCTCTTCCGCGAGTCGATTCGCCATATGGCCATGGTGACGCACGGCCCCGACAGCCGCCGACTCGGCGAACGACTCCGCGAAGGAGCGGGCGGGGGTCTCAGTACGAGGCGCGGTCGCCGCCGGTGGCCTCCCAGCCGGCGACCGCGAGGGCGCGGTAGGCGGTGTAGGCGGCGGCGGGGTCGCCCTCGTCGACCCAGGGGATGGCGCCGACGTGGCCGTCGACCGCGGCGAGGGCCTCCATGGCCTCGCCGTAGCGCTCGGCACGGACGAGGAACCAGACGAGCAGATGCAGCACGTGCGGGCGTACCGGATGGTCGTCCTCGACCTGGTCGACGGCGTACTCGGCGGCCTCGATGGCCTTGCCGATCTCCTCGCTCTGGTAGAGGCCGCGGACCATGTTGACCTCGGGCAGGTGGTCGTAGGTCGCGAACAGCGGCAGCGCGGCCAGCAGCGAGCCCTCGGGGGCCTGCGCCGCGGCGGTGCGGGCGAAGGTGTCGGCCTGCTCCTTGGAGCCCATCCCCTTCGCCGACCAGTAGGGCAGCGCCGCGAGGTGGGCGCCCATGTGGTCGGGTGCCAGCCTGCGCACGGTGGCCCACAGCGACTCGAAGTCGGCCTCGCGGTAGCCGAGGTGGCGGGCGATGAACAGCTCGGTGATGTACGGCGTCGGGTCGGCGGGCGCGAGTTTCGCGGCGTCGTGCGCGACCTTGCGGGCTTCCTCCAGGATGATGCGGTGGTCGCCGGAGCCGGAGTCCGTCAACGCCTGGAAGACCAGGAACTGCGCGTACACCTGCGCGCCCCCGTGGTCACGCGGCTGCTCGGCCCGCCACTCCCGCAGCCACCGCGCGTCCCGCACCTGTGCGGCCTGCCGGTCCTTGCTGAACGACACCACATCGGGCGGCCCGTCCGCGCCCGCGGTGGCGCTGTGCGCCCGGGAGCGCGCCAGCTCCATCGCCGCCGCGCCCGCCAGGGACTGCACCCGCTGCCAGCGCAGCTCGTACTCGTCGCCGGTGAACGCCAGCAGCCGCGCCACCGGCTGCCAGTCCTGGGTGCGCTGGGCCTCCTCCAGCGCCTCGACCAGCTCCCGGTCGGGGCCCGGCAGCCGGATGTCGAGCTCGTCGGAGGGGACGAAGCCGTAACCGGCCGTCGGGTCGACCGCCTGGGTCAGCCCTCTCATACCGTCCTGCCGCGACCGCCTGCGGCGCAGCGCCGGGTAGACGGCCACACCGAAGATGGCGACGAGTGCGATCAGGAGGAGCAGGGCTTCCATGGCGTCGGATCTCCACGCTGTGTCGGGCTGTGGCACCTCCCGGCGGCCGGAGAGGCTCGGGGATGCCGGGTGGGGAGGCTGTGCGCCCCACTCCACCGTACGGCCCACTAGTCTCGCCCCCATGAGTGAGCAGCGCGACAACGGCATCGGCAGCGGGGCGGAATCACCGCGCCAGGTACAGCAGGGCTTCGAGACCCTCGCCATCCACGCGGGGCAGGCCGCCGACGAGAGCACGGGGGCGGTCGTACCGCCCATCCACCAGGTCTCCACCTACAAGCAGGACGGCGTCGGCGGGCTGCGCGGCGGCTATGAGTACAGCCGCTCCGCCAACCCGACCCGCACCGCGCTGGAGGAGAACCTGGCGGCGCTGGAGGGCGGCAGGCGGGGGCTGGCCTTCGCCTCGGGGCTGGCTGCCGAGGACTGCCTGCTGCGCACGCTGCTCAGCCCCGGCGACCATGTGGTCATCCCCGACGACGCGTACGGCGGCACCTTCCGGCTCTTCGCGCGGGTCGCCGAGCGGTGGGGCGTGCAGTGGTCGGTGGCCGACTCCTCCGACCCGGCCGCCGTACGGGCCGTACTGCGGGAGCGCACCAAGGCCGTCTGGGTGGAGACCCCCTCCAATCCGCTGCTGGGCATCACCGACATCGCGGCGGTCGCCCAGGTGGCGCACGAGGGGGGCGCGCGGCTCGTCGTCGACAACACCTTCGCCAGCCCGTATCTCCAGCAGCCGCTGGCGCTCGGCGCCGATGTCGTCGTGCACTCGACGACGAAGTACATGGGCGGCCACTCCGACGTGGTGGGCGGCGCGCTGGTCGTCACCGATCCGGCGCTCGGCGACGAACTGGCCTTCCACCAGAACGCGATGGGTGGTATCGCCGGGCCGTTCGACTCCTGGCTGGTGATGCGCGGCATCAAGACGCTGGGCGTGCGGATGGACCGGCACGGGGAGAACGCGGCCCGCGTGGTGCAGCTGCTGACCACCCACCCGAAGGTCACCGAGGTCTTCTACCCCGGGCTGCCCACGCACCCCGGGCACGAGATCGCCGCCAAGCAGATGCGGGGCTACGGCGGGATGGTGTCCTTCCGGGTCGCGGGCGGCGAGGAGGCCGCCGTACGGGTGTGCGACAGGGCGCAGCTGTTCACGCTGGGTGAGTCGCTCGGTGGTGTCGAGTCCCTGATCGAGCACCCCGGCCGGATGACCCACGCCTCGGCGGCCGGCTCCGCGCTGGAGGTCCCCGCCGATCTGGTCCGCCTCTCGGTGGGCATCGAGTCGGCCGACGATCTACTGGCGGACCTGACCCAGGCGCTGGGCTGAGGGGGCCCGTAAGAGGCACCCCCTCACCAGCCCACCGCAGGTGGCGTCGTCGTCGGGGGCGGGTCCGACCAGGGGTGGAGGGTGAGGGACCAGACGCCGAGCGCCAGCAGTCCGGCCAGCACCATGGTCCACAGCGCCGTACGCAGTACCCGGCGCCGCCGCAGCAGGCGGGCCCCGTCCGCGAGGGCCCGCTCGGCGAGGTCGGCGGGCACGGGCTCGGCGGTGCGCTGCACCAACAGGCGCCGCACCTCGGCCTCTTTGCGGTCAGGCAGGCTCATGCGCCGCCCTCGCATCCTCGCGTGGGCGGCTGAGCACCGTCGCCATGGCGCGGGTGTGCAGCGCGCGCACCCGCTCGACGGGGAGCCCCAGCCCGGCGGCGGCCTGTTCCTCGGCCACCCCCTCGTACAGCCGCAGCACCAGCACCAGCCGCTCCTGCGGGGTCAGCACTCCCAGCAGTCCGCCCCGCGCGCGTCGGTGCCGCCAGCCGGTGTGGGCGAAGCGTGCGGCCAGCGTCTGCCGGGTGCGGTCGTAGGGATCCTCGCCGCGCAGCCTGCCCCAGTCGGCCCGGGTGCGGGCGAGCGCCCACACCAGCAGCCGCTCCGCCTCGGGCGCGGCGCCTGGAGGTTCGGTGGTCAGCAGTGTGGCGGCATGCAGCAGCCGGCCACCCGCGCCCGCGACGAACGCCTCGAACTCCCGGGCGCGGAGGCGCTCCTGCCGTGCCTGACGCTCTCGCACGCCGCCTCCCGTGCCGCCTATAGGACGGCAGGCGGGCAGATCAAATCAAGAGGCGTGCCAGGGGCTGGGGCGCAGGAAAGCCGGACTTGTCAGGAACCGGGCCTCGGGGGCTGCGCGAGGCTGCTCGGGTGCAGTTCGAGCATCGACGTGTTGAAGCGCGTCAGCAGCGTGCAGAACGTCGCGCGCTCCTCGTCGGTCCAGTCCTTGGTGATGAGCTGCATCAGGTTGCGGCGCGAGGAGCGCACCTCCTCCAGCCTGGCCTCGCCGCGCGGCGAGAGCTGGAGCACGACAGCGCGCCCGTCCTCGGGGTGCGAGGTCCGCTTGACCAGGCCGGATTCGACGAGCGGTGCGACCTGCCGGGTCACCGTCGAGGAGTCGATGCCCATGCCCGCCGCGAGCGCCTTGACGCCCATCGGGCCCTCCTGGTCGAGCCGGTTGAGCAGGAGGTAGGCCGCGCGGTCCATGGAGTTGCGGGCCTGACCGAGCCCGCCGAGCCGGGTCTGCTCCGCCCGGCGCGCGTACACGGCCAGCTGGTGCTGCATCGCGTCCAGCACGGCGGTCGGGGAAGCGGCATCGGGGGCGGCTGAGGCGGTGGCACCGTCGTCGGCAGGCACCGCGGGTTCGTTGTCCGGCGCGTCGGGGGTGTCTGTCGTCATGTCCGGGTGCGTGGGCATGGCAGGTGCGCTCACTTCGTCGGTCTGCGGGATTTTTTGTGGAATTTTGACAGTTCTGGGGTGGTCTATTGGGTGGGTCGACCCTGAGGTGGTGGGCACAGAGTACGCGGAGCAGCCCCAAGTCGTACCTCCAGTGCACAAACCAGTGACGCGGACCACCCCGGCCCCCCGCCTCCGCCCGGCACCCGTCCGCCTGCCTGCCCGGGCGCTGACTGCCAGACTGGCCGAATGGTCACCAGTGCAACGCCCTCCACCCCCTCCGAGCACCGCGAACTCCCCGTCTCGCTGGACGACGTACGCCTCGCGCAGAAGACCCTCGCAGGAGTCGCCCGTACGACTGCCGTCGAGGGCAGCCGGCACCTCTCCTCGCTGGTCGGCTCGCCCGTCCACCTCAAGTGCGAGAACCTCCAGCGCACCGGATCGTTCAAGCTGCGCGGCGCGTACGTACGGATCGCGGGGCTCTCGCCCGAGGAGCGGCGGCGCGGGGTGGTCGCCGCGAGCGCGGGCAACCACGCGCAGGGCGTCGCCCTCGCGGCCTCGCTGCTGGGCGTGACCTCCACGGTCTTCATGCCGGTGGGGGCGCCGCTGCCGAAGGTCGCGGCCACCCGTGAGTACGGGGCCAGGGTGCGGATGCACGGCCAGGTCGTGGACGAGACCCTGGAGGCCGCCAAGGAGTACGCGCACGCCACCGGTGCCGTCTTCATCCACCCCTTCGACCACCCGCATGTGGTGGCAGGCCAGGGCACCCTGGGCCTGGAGCTGCTGGAACAGATCCCCGAGGTGCGGACCGTCGTGGTGGGCGTCGGCGGTGGCGGACTGCTCGCGGGGATGGCGGTGGCCATCAAGACGCTGCGCCCTGACGTGCGGCTGATCGGGGTGCAGGCCGAGGGGTCGGCCGCGTATCCGCCGTCGCTGCGGACCGGCCGCCCGGTGGCACTGGAGTCGGTCTCGACCATGGCGGACGGCATCAAGGTCGGCAAGCCGGGCGACGTACCGTTCGAGATCATCCGCACCCTGGTGGACGACATCCACACGGTGTCCGAAGACGCCCTCTCCAGCGCGCTGTTGCTCTGTCTGGAACGGGCCAAGCTGGTGGTGGAGCCCGCCGGGGCGAGCTCGGTGGCAGCGCTGTTGTCGGCTCCGCACAGCTTCGAGGGCCCGGTCGCCGCGGTGCTCTCGGGCGGGAACGTCGACCCCCTCGTCATGCAGCGGACGCTGCGGCACGGCATGGCCGCGGCCGGGCGCTATCTGTCACTGCGGCTGCGCCTCTCGGACCGGCCGGGGGCGCTGGCGGCGCTGCTCGGGGAGCTGTCGGTGATGGACGCCAACGTGCTGGACGTGAGCCATGTGCGGACCGACCCGCGGCTCGGCCTGGACGAGGTGGAGGTCGAGCTGCACCTGGAGACGAAGGGCCCCGAGCACTGCGTCGAGGTCGCCTCGGGGCTGCGGGCGGCGGGCTACACGGTGATGAGCTGAGAGACCGGAGAGCCGGAGGCGGACTATCGCGTATTTGTTGACGCGATACATCGCGTTACTTCATACTGCTGTGCGACGGGCTTCGCCCGTAGTGCATTCCGTACATGCCGGAACTGTCCGGCGGATCTAGCATCTTCGTAGAGCTTCACGCTCCACACTCTGGGAGTCCATCCATGCCAGGTGCCATTTACGCCGAGGGACTGGTGAAGACCTTCGGCGAGGTGAGGGCTCTGGACGGCGTCGATCTCGACGTCCCCGAATCCACCGTGCTCGGCCTGCTGGGGCCGAACGGCGCGGGCAAGACCACCGCGGTCCGGGTGCTGACCACACTCTTGCAGCCCGACGCGGGCAAGGCCGTCGTCGCCGGTGTCGACGTGCTGAAGAACCCCACGGCGGTACGCCGCTCGATCGGCCTCTCCGGCCAGTTCGCGGCAGTCGACGAGTATCTGACCGGCCGCGAGAACCTGCAAATGGTCGGGCAGCTCTACCAGATGTCGGCACGCGACGCGAAGAAGCGCGCGTCCGAACTGCTGGAGCGCTTCAACCTGGCCGACGCAGCCGACCGTACGACCAAGACGTATTCGGGCGGCATGCGCCGCCGCCTCGACCTCGCCGCCGCGCTGGTCGTCAGCCCGCCCGTGATGTTCATGGACGAGCCGACCACGGGCCTCGACCCGCGCAACCGGCAGCAGTTGTGGGAGGTCATCGAGGAACTGGTCGCCGGCGGCACGACGCTGCTGCTGACGACGCAGTATCTGGAGGAGGCCGACCGGCTCGCGCACGACATCGCCGTCGTCGACCGCGGCAAGGTCATCGCCCGCGGCACCTCCGACCAGCTCAAGGCCCAGACCGGCGGCGAGCGCATCGAGGTCGTCGTCCACGAGCGCGAGCACATCCCCGCGGCGATGGACGTCCTCAACAGCTACGGGCTGCGCAGCACGGCGCATGAGGGCTGCACCGTCGAGCAGCACACCCGCAAGCTGACCGTCCCGGTCACCGGCGGCGCCAAGCTCCTCGCCGAGGTCATCAGGGAGCTGGACGCACGCGGTATCGAAATCGACGACATCGGCCTGCGCCGCCCCACCCTCGACGACGTCTTCATCTCCCTGACCGGCCACGCGGCCGAGGCCGAACGGGAGCTGGAAGCCACCCGCGGCAACCCGCCCGAGGACGAGTCCGCCGACACCACCCCGCACACGCCCGAGTCCGAGGAGGCCACGAAGTGACTGCCACAGCGCAGGCGGCGCCGACAGCCCCCAGCGGGCGCGGCGGCCTCACCCAGTCGATAACCGACTCTCTCGTGATGGCCAAGCGCAACCTGATACGCATGGTGCGCATACCCGAGGTCGTCATCTTCGGGCTGATCCAGCCGATCATGTTCGTGGTGCTGTTCAGCTATGTCTTCGGCGGCTCCATCAAGGTGCCGGGCGCCGGGACGGACCCCGGCTCCTACCGCGAGTTCCTGATGGCGGGCATCTTCGCGCAGACCGTCACCTTCGCGACGGCGGGCGCCAGCGCCGGCATCGCCGAGGACATGCACAAGGGCCTCGTCGACCGGTTCCGCTCGCTGCCGATGACCCGCGGCGCCGTGCTGACCGGACGCACCATCGCCGACCTCGTGCAGACGGCACTGACGCTGGTCGTCCTCGCCGTCGTGGCGGCCATCGTCGGCTGGGCGCCGCACAACGGCCTCCTCGACGCCCTGGCCGGCTTCGGGCTGCTGTTGCTGCTCGGCTACGCGTTCACCTGGATCGGTGCGCTGATCGGGCTCTCCGTACGTACTCCGGAGGCCGCCACCTCCGGCGGGCTGATCTGGCTGTTCCCGCTGACGTTCATCTCCGTCGCGTTCGTGCCCTCGCAGAACATGCCGACGTTCCTCCAGCACGTCGCGGAGTGGAACCCGTTCAGCGCGACGGTGGTCGCCTGCCGTGAGCTGTTCGGCAATCTGCCGCCGCACTACCCGGTGCCGGACGCCTGGCCGATGCAGCACCCGGCATGGGCCTCGCTGCTCTGGTCCGTCGCCATCGTCGTGGTCTTCCGCACCCTGGCGGTCCGCAAGTACCGCTCGGCGACGGCGTGAGCACACACCGAAGGCGGACGGCCCGCGCTGCTGCGCGGGCCGTCCGCCTTCGGTGTTCGGGGTCCCGGCCCGCAGGCTCGGGGAGGGGGTGCCCTGCCAGGGTCCAGCCCCGGCTGGGGCTCAGCTCTGGTACGGCTTGGCCTCCAGGATGCGGACCGAGGCCATCTTGCCGTTCGGCAGCTCGTACTCGGCGTCCTGGCCGACCTTCTTGCCCATCACGCCGGAGCCCAACGGCGACTGCGGAGAGTAGGTCTCGATGTCCGAGCTGGCGTACTCACGGGACGCCAGCAGGAAGGTGATGGTGTCGTCCTCGTCGCCGTCGAAGGCGATCTTGACCACCATGCCGGGCTCGACCACACCGTCGTCCGCCGGAGCCTCACCGACCTTGGCGTTCTCCAGGAGCTGCTGAAGCTGCCGGATCCGCAGCTCCTGCTTGCCCTGTTCCTCCTTGGCCGCGTGGTACCCGCCGTTCTCGCGGAGGTCGCCCTCCTCGCGAGCCGCCTCGATCTTCTTGGAGATCTCGGTGCGTGCAGGACCCGACAGGTACTCCAGCTCGGCCTTGAGCTGGGCGTACGCCTCCTGGGTCAGCCAGGTGACGTTCTCGCTGGTCTGGGTCACAGGTGCTCCTCGTCGGTACTGGGGATATCAGCTGATGCAGCAAACGCCCTACCAGAAAGGGTGCGCCTTCACTGGTGGGCGAAACCACGAGCTTAACAATTCCGCCGGAAAAGGGAAGAAGACCCTCGCTCCGCCGCAGGTCAGCGCGGTGCGCGAGGCATGGCGGTGGGCAAGGCAGAGCCGGCCGCCGCCGGGCTCACTGCTGCTGGCAGCCCACCAGCTCCGCGCTGGTGGCGCGAGCCGTCGTACGCACCGTGATCACCTTGTCGACGCGGGAGCTCCCGTTGCGGAACTCCACCTCCTTGCGGCCGACCTCGCTGCCGTCCTCCGCCCGGGTACGCAGCGTGCACACGCCCGCGGCATCGGCGTCCTTGCGGACCTCCAGATGCACTTCGACCGCGCTGTCGGAGACGACCTTGAACTTGATCAGTTCGCCGCTCACGTCCTGGCTCGACACGTAGGAGGCCCCGATCCAGCCGATCAGCGCGAGCATCAGCACACCCAGCACCCCGCCGGTGATCTTCAGACGGCGGTCCGTGCGCGCCTCCGCGCTCCCGCCCCGGCCAGCTGAGCTGCCCGCCGTGCGCCCGTAACGCCCTTCGGGGACCTGTTGGCGCAGGTCAACCATGGTCCGTTCCTCTCGGCATGCGCTCCGGCGGCGCCCTGGAGGGCCGGGCCGGAGCTGAGCGGGGTCGTACCGGGAATACATCACGGTGCTGATTCGGTCACTATAGGAGCCGCTCGCGAAACCGCTGAAGGCGGGCCGGGCCGATGGCGGAGCCGCTTTGACCTATGAGGATTGAGTTGTGACTGAGCAACTGCGACTGATGGCTGTGCACGCGCACCCCGACGACGAGTCGAGCAAGGGCGCGGCCACCATGGCGAAGTACGTCGACGAGGGGGTGGACGTGCTCGTCGCGACGTGCACGGGGGGAGAGCGGGGCTCCATCCTCAACCCGAAGCTGCAGGGTGACACCTACGTCGAGGAGCACATCCACGAGGTGC
Source organism: Streptomyces sp. CA-250714 (assembly GCF_050936705.1). Taxonomy (NCBI): domain Bacteria; kingdom Bacillati; phylum Actinomycetota; class Actinomycetes; order Kitasatosporales; family Streptomycetaceae; genus Streptomyces; species Streptomyces sp. CA-250714. The sequence goes on from NZ_JBNJMI010000001.1 coordinate 3,020,911, forward strand.
GCCGCAAGGAGATGGACGAGGCCAGGGAGATCCTGGGCGTCAAGCAGTCGTGGCTCGGCTTCGTCGACTCGGGGCTGCCCGAGGGCGACCCGCTGCCGCCGCTGCCGGAGGGCTGCTTCGCGCTGCAGGACGTGGACGAGGCCGCCGGCGCACTGGTGCGGCTCATCCGCGAGTTCCGTCCCCAGGTGATCACCACCTACGACGAGAACGGCGGTTATCCGCACCCCGACCACATCATGACCCACAAGATCTCGATGGTCGCCTTCGAGCATGCCGCCGACACCGAGAAGTACCCGGAGGCGGAGTTCGGCCCGGCGTGGCAGCCGCAGAAGCTCTACTACAACCAGGGCTTCAACCGGCAGCGCACCGAGGCGATGCACAACGCGATGCTGGAGCGCGGCCTGGAGTCCCCGTACACGGAGTGGCTGGAGCGCTGGGAGAAGATGGGGATCAAGGAGCGCCAGATCACCACCTTCGTGCCCTGCGGCGAGTTCTTCGAGATCCGCGACAAGGCGCTGATCGCGCACGCCACCCAGATCGACCCCGACGGCGGCTGGTTCCGGGTCCCGATGGAGATCCAGAAGGAGGTCTGGCCGACCGAGGAGTACGAGTTGGCGAAGTCCCGCGTGGAGACCTCCCTCCCCGAGGACGACCTCTTCGCGGGGATCCGCGAGAATTGACGGTATGAGCCCGACGCAGACAACGCTCGTCCAGGTCCTTCCGCTGGCCAAGGACCTGGACGAGAACAAGGTGACCCCCGGTGTGCTCGGCTTCATCGTCTTCGCGTTGATCGGCGCCGCCGTGTGGATGCTGATGAAGTCGATGAACAAGCACATGAAGCGCGTGGACTTCGAGGAGCAGCCGGCGGACGAGCAGCCCGCAGCGGAAGAAGCCTCCGCGAAGACCGCGGGGGATGACGACGCACCCGCCGAGGCCGCGGCCTCGGCACCCCCGAAGCGGAAGGGCTGAGTCCGCGCCCCTCCGCGTCCAACCTCCGTCCGTCTGGAGAACGACATGTTCGGCAGGTTCAAGAACCGCCTCCCCACTCCTGAGGAGGCCCTCAAGGGCCGCCCGGAACCGGAGTACGCGGTCCCCGAGCGGCACACCGTGCTCGGCACGGCGCTCCAGGGTCCGTACCCGGAGGGCCTGGAGATCGCCGACTTCGGCATGGGCTGTTTCTGGGGCGCCGAGCGCGTCTTCTGGACGACTGACGGTGTCTGGACGACTCTCGTCGGCTACCAGGGCGGCTCCACCCCGAATCCGACGTACGAGGAGGTCTGCTCGGGGCTGACGGGTCACACCGAGGCCGTGCGCGTCGTGTACGACCCGTCGAAGGTCTCGTACGAGGCTCTGCTCAAGCGCTTCTGGGAGGGCCACGACCCGACCCAGGGCTTCCGCCAGGGCAACGACACCGGCACCCAGTACCGCTCTGCGGTCTACACCCACTCCCCCGCCCAGGCAGCCGCCGCCGAAGCCTCCCGGGACGCCTACCAGCAGGTCCTCACCGCGTCCAACCACGGCGACATCACCACGGAGATCCTCCCCGCCGAGGGCCGCCCCTTCTACCCCGCCGAGGGCTACCACCAGCAGTACCTGGACAAGAACCCCGGCGGCTACTGCGGAATCGGCGGCACGGGCGTCAAGCTAAGTGACCCGCCCGAGGGTGGCTCCTGCCCCACTGGGATCATGCCCACCGGCGAGTGAGGCGCGCCGTTTTCACGGGCTGGGCGCCCCATTTCCGCCCGCGTTGGAGCGGTGACCCGTGACGCGAACTAGGGTCGCAGGCATGACTGATTTCCTTCAGGTGGCGACGGCGACGGAGACTCGCGAGCAAGCCACGAAACTTGCGGGGTCGGTGGTGACGGCCCAGCTTGCGGCCGGTGCGCAGATCGTGGGTCCGGTGGTCTCCGTCTTCTGGCATCTGGGCGAGTTCGGCACGGGGGAAGAGTGGCAACTGCTGTTCAAGACCCGTGCCGACCGGTACGCAGATCTTGAGACGCACCTCTTGGAGCATCACCCGTGGAAGAACCCGGAGGTGTCGGCCGTGCCGATCGTGGCGGGTTCGGATGCCTATCTGCGGTGGGTGGAGCGAACCACTGACCCGAACCCTGCGGACTGACCGCTCAGGCCCTGGCCTTCTCCAGCACTTCGGCGACGGCCGGAAGCTCGTGGTGACCGCTGAGCTGCTGGAGGATCGGGGCGAGGCGCTGCCGTGGGCGGACGGACGCCACTCCGGCTGAGAGCTCCAGTACGCGGCTGGTGATGGCCGTGGCCTGCTCGATCTCTCCAGCAGCGAGGTAGGAGTCCGCGAGCCACGACAGGTAGAGGCTCTTGTCCCGTGCGTGGGCGTCGTCGTACCGGGTGAGCACGTCTTCCAGGACGGGAACGGCGCGCAGTGGCCGGCGCAGCTCGGTCCAGCAGCGGCCGGTCATGATCTGGAGCTCGTTACGGTCGACCCATGATGACCAGTCGGGCTGCGGGCTTCCGTCGCTCTCGCTGAGGGCACCTTCCGCGATGTTCAGAGCGCGTTCGGTCTCGCTGGCGTTCCCGGCGACGGCGTAGGCCCATGCCAGTCGTTCATGCAGCAGTGCGCGTACCCCGGGCGGGGCGTCGGGGCCTGCGGTGCGGCATGCCTGGACGGCGGTCTTTATCCCGGCAGACCGGTCCGTGTTGATCTTCTGGTAGGCGAGGAAGGCCAGGGCGTTCCCGGCCAGGGCGGCGTCTTTCGCCTCGGTGGCGGCCTGGTGGCTGTCCTCGTAGAGGCTCCGGGCGTCGGTGTGATTGCCCGCGTCGAACGCGGCCCATCCTGCTTGCTGCGCCTGCTCGGAGAGCACTGACAGAAGCGCGCGCCCGGTCTCCTCCGTATAGCTGCCCTCTCGCAGCATCGTCTTGGTTGCTTGGTACTCGCCGAGGTAGACGCGGTAGGTGTCTCCACCGCCGAGGACGTCATCGAGGCGCCGCAGTCGTGCCGTGCGGTGGCGCAACTGGTCCGGCACGTCTCGGCCGATGTGTCGGCCTGCCTTGATCTGGGTCAGTTCGGGCAGGCCGAGTACCAGACCTGCTCCGGCCGAGCTTTTGAAGAATTCCCTGCGCAGCACTGATTCGCTTCCCTCTCGCGTGGCGGGCGTGGAGCGTGCTGAGGCGGTAGGGGCGTGACCGGATGCGGTTGCTGCTTCCCAGTCTCGGGGGGCGAGGCCGAGTAGGTGTCCGGGGATGCGTAAGGCATCCGCGATTGCTGCGATCTTGTCGAATGACGTGATGCGGCCCTGGCCACGGGCGAGGGTGCCGACGCGTTCCGGCTTGATGTCACATTCGGCGGCGATCTTGGAGTAGCTGATCTTGGCCTGTTGGCGGGCGAGTGAGAAGACCGCGCCGAAGTCGTGAGCCACGATCGCGGCGCGCATCTCGGGGTGGCTGAGGAGTTCTCGCGGTAGTGCGGTCGGCGGTTGGTAACCAGTCATCGTGTGCCCCGTTGCGCCTGCTGGTGACAGTGTGTCGCGAAGCCTGACCGTCAGCCTACCCATCATGGGGATAGCCACGGGCGGGAAGCCACCGCCGTTCTCTCCCAGCACAGTTGGCGACGCAAGAGACCCCCGCGACCGATGCGAACGGTCCGGGGGCGTGGTCAACGCTGTGTAGGAGCGTCAACGTGGCAAACCCTATCCCTCAATTCGTGCGATGGCTGTTGCAACTCCTGCTGCCTGGTGCGGGTCGTCATCGCACTGTCGAGACAGCTTCCCCCGCGATGCGCGGCGACACCCCGACCCTGATGCTGCCGCGCGTGCATCGGGTCTTCGATCGGTCTTCGCTGCGTGGCGAAGATGTCGGCCTGGTCCGGCCCTATGTCGTGGCACACGAGAGGCGGGAAGCACAGCAGCGGGAGCGGCTTCGTCGCGCGGTGCTGGCGTACACGCGATACGACATGGCGGTGATGAGGTGAGCGGCCACCGCAATGAGGACATGCCACGCCGCTTCAAGGTGGCTGGCGATGTGCGCTTGGTCGATGACCGGTTCCACATCCCGGTTCAGGTCTTTCGGGGTGACGCTCACGTCTCGACCGAGTCGGCTGTGCTGTCCGTGGATGATGCCGCCTTGCTGGAAGCACAGTTGACGCGGCTCCTGTGCGAGAGAGCGGGCCTGGCACCACAGGGGCGGAAGGGCGCACTGAGTCCTTGGAGGCCGTACTGATGGCGGAGGCCCAAGGAAAGCAGCAAAGCCGCGGCCACGGGCAGAAAGATCAGGCGACGAAGCGAGAAGAGTTGGAGGCGGCCGTGCGCAAGCTCAACAAGTGGTCGTCGGGTGGTGGCGGGCGTTGAAACCGCTGTCGCCCTGAGACGGCCCGACTCCCGCGTCCCTCGTTCCCGTCGATGGACGGGGAGTCGGGCCACGCGGAACAACCGCATACGCAATACCGGACCACCCCTCGCCTGGACAGCATCCGGGGTGGTCCGGCTGGGGATCGATCACGAACCCCGGTGCCGATGGTACCGGGGTCGTCGTCGTGCTCTCGTTCGGCACGGCCCACACGGTCAACGTCAGACGGCGTGCGGAGAAAGGGACTTGAGACGGATGTGCGGCCCTGGGGACGGCAGGTTCGACGGTGAGGCGGCCAGTCTGGACGAAGAGTTGTGGGTGCGCGGAGTGGACTACGTGGGTGGATGGCGGGACGCGAAGGAGACGGGGGAAGAGCTGTTGCACGCGCTGAGAGCCGCAGGAGTCGACACCGGTGATCTGCGGGCGCGGGCTGATGCGACTGCGGACGGCTCGGGCGTGGTCCGGCTGGCGGTCCCGGTGGAAGCTGCTCGGGAGTTGGCCATGCTGGTGCGGGTCGCGTCTGCCCAACTGCGGGAAGCAGGCTGAGGTCCCTACACCGGGGGCAGAGGGAGGCACAGGCGGCACGTTCTCAAGCGCGTACGGATCTCTGCCCCAACGATGCCCGCATCCGCGCTTGAGGACGTGCCGCTCGGGCGGGGTCAAGGGGCGCGCTGTAGCGCCCCTTGTACCACGCCGCGCAAGCAGTTCCCTGACGTCGACTGCCGCTCGTCGTCATCTCCGCCGACAACAGGGTGCGGGCTCCAACTCGGGCTCGATACGAGAGCCGGCACTGCTGAAATTCCCGGTGGGCGCACTGGGGCCAACGAAAGACCTGCGATCAGCAGGGCTCCTCATGCCTCATGTCGTCTGTCAGCCCGGGGGCGGCTGCCGCCCGGACGGGACCGGCCGAAGGCCGCACGCCCGGCCGGAGCGGCTGAGCCGACCCCCAGCGCGCACTCGGAGCGCTCGCTGAGGAGCACCCAGTGGGCAGGCCAGGCCATCATTCCGAGAGGCGACACCCGCTTTAGGAGTGTTGTAGGGCAGATCCGCTCTGACCTGCGAGGGCACATACTGGCCCAGTGGCCGTCAACTCGCCCTTGATACCCCCGGTTTCCCCGTTACGCCCCGTCCCATCTGGCAGGCGAGTGGCACGGCCGAAGATCTCGTTTGCGAACCGTGGGCGGGGTGTGCAGGTGTCCCGATGGTGGAGCAGGCCCCACTGCCGGGGGCGGCGTCCGCGCATACCGTTCGAGCATGTCTGGGACGATCAGGAGACCAGCAGGTCCTGGCAAGATCGTCAGACCGTGCGGCATCATGATGTTCAGACGAAGGCTACGGCTGGAAAGAAGTGGATGTCTGAGACTGCGGTCGTCCCCGCGAGCGTTACCGTTCGCTGCCCCTCCCTCTTACTGATGAGGAACACGCCCACCCGGCTCGCGAGCGTGGAGTTGTTCGCTGGCGCGGGCGGGCTCGCGCTGGGTTGTCAGGAGGCCGGCTTCGACCCGCTGGCGACCCTGGAGTTAGACAAGTGGGCCTGTGACACGGTGCGACAGAACCAGGCCCGGGGTCACGAGCTCGTCGCGAACTGGCACGTCGAGGAGGGCGATGTGCGGGACTTCAACTGGTCCCGCATCACTGACGAGGTGGACCTCGTCGCCGCTGGTCCGCCGTGCCAGCCGTTCTCCATTGGCGGCTACGGCAAGGCGGACGACGACGAGCGTGACATGTTCCCGGCCACGGCGGAGGTGGTCGCCCATCTGAGGCCCCGCGCGTTCATCATCGAGAACGTGAGGGGCCTAGCGCGCCCGAGGTTCGCCGATTATTTCCAGTACATCCAGGCCAGGCTTTCGCTGCCCCTCGTCGCCGCGGAGCCCGACGAACTGTGGGCGGATCACCTGCGGCGGCTCCAGGCGGCACGCAAGGACATCGGCAACCAAGAGCTGACCTACCGGGTCACACCCGCCTTCGCCAACGCGGCGGACTACGGAGTACCGCAACAGCGCCAGCGCGTCTTCCTGGTCGGTTTCCGAAACGATCTGGACGTGACCTGGGAATTCCCGCATGCTACGCACTCGAAGAGGGCGCTGCTGCATTCCCAGTGGACCACTGGCGAGTACTGGGAGGAACACGAAGTACCCAAGGCGAGACGTCCGGAACGGCCCAACGTCCCCATCCCCGCGGAACTGCGGCCGGACGAGGTCCAAGCACGCTGGCGCACCATACGTGATGCGCTGGTCGGTCTTCCCGAGCCGACGCTCACGGGCGCTACGGGCGTCCTCAACCACGTCCTTCAGCCCGGAGCTCGTTCCTACCACGGTCACACCGGTAGCCCGATGGATTGGCCGGCCAAGACGTTGAAAGCGGGGCATCACGGGGTCCCCGGCGGCGAGAATATGCTGCGTGAGACGGACGGCTCCATACGCTACTTCACGGTCAGGGAAAGCGCCCGCCTGCAGACCTTCCCTGACGACTACGAGTTGCACGGCCCTTGGGGCAAGGCGATGCGCCAGCTCGGTAACGCGGTCCCCGTCGAGCTGGCGCGGGTCGTGGCCAGCAGCGTCCATGCCGCCCTGCGCGCGGAGGGAGCCGAATCATGACGGAGACGGAGACGCGACCTGGCACCCTCAACCTGACGCCGTCGCCGCGGATCTTGGAGATGATCGCGGAGGTCGACCTCCAACTCCACCAGTGTTTGTGCGAGTTGATCGACAACTGCCTCGACGAGCTCATCGAGGCCACCCGTGCCGATGAGACGTTGGAACCTCGAATAGACATCACCCTGCCCACGGCGGGCAAGGCGAACAGGGGCGCCAAGGTCGTCGTTAGTGACAACGGCCGGGGGATGTCTCCGGCGGAATTGCGGCACGCTCTGAGCGCCGGCACGTCGGGTAAGCAACGGTTCGGCAGTCTCGGCCTGTTCGGCATGGGCTTCAACATCGCCACGGCCCGCCTTGGCACGGTGACGGAGGTCCGTACGGGACGACGTGGCGACGACCAATGGATCACCGCCACCATCGACCTTAGAGCGATGCAACAGCGATCGTCGTACGAGGTGCCCCTCCTCTACGAGCCGAAGGATCCCGACGAGCACGGCACTCTCGTCTCGGTGACGAACCTCCGCGAAGACATGGTCGACAAGTTGAGGTCGGCGAGTTCGATCCGAGAGGTCAGCAAGAACCTGGGGCGGATCTACACCTACATGCTGCGTGATCCCGGTGGTCCTCATTCAGGCGCGGAGCTGATGGGCGGCTTGAACCAGCGCCTGTACGTCAACGCTCGCCAGGTACCCCCTCTCGTACCATGCATCTGGGGTCCGACCCGGTCGGTCACGTACAAGGCCGCGGAGGTGTCTGCTGCGGAACCGATCGACGTGCCACTCACCAACGCGTTCGCCTGCATGAGCTGCGGGCGCTGGTACACCTCAAGGTACGACCAGTGCGTTGATTGCGAGAGCACTGACATCCAGGAGCGAGAGCGCCGGATCGTGGGGTGGCTGGGCGTGCAGAGGTTCGCAGACAAGTCCGACTTCGGTCTGACGTTCCTCCGGAACGGGCGCGCGATCACGACCAGGGACCGGTCGCTGTTCGACTGGGAGGGGCCAGACGGGGACATCGAGCTGGAGTATCCGATCGAGCTCGGTATGGGCCGCATCGTCGGCGAGATCCATCTCGACCACGCGCCGGTCAACGTCCGCAAGACCAACTTCGACACGTCGTCGCCGGAGTGGCGGTACATGGTCGAGAAGGTGCGAGGCGACCTGCCTTTGCGTCCACAGCTCGCGAAGCGCCTGTTCAGTCGTGAGAACGACTCTCCGATGAGCCGGTTCTTCAACGCGTTCCGGGAGAACAAGCCGGGTCTCCGGTACCTCATGCCCGGTAACGGCAGCACCGCCATCCACACTGAGGCGAAGAGATGGGCACAGAAGTTCCGCAGCGGGGATCCGGAGTATCAGACCGACGAGAAGTGGTACGAGGCCGCAGCCGATCACGATCGGGTCAAGAACGGACCATCACCGGAGCCAGCACCGCCCTCTCACGAGGATGACTGGCTCAAGGAGGAGGGGCTCGGACATCTGGGGACGGGGGCGGCCGACGGTCACACACCGTCCAAGGATCAGAAGCAGCCGGAGGCAGCTGCGGAGACACGGCCAGAGACCGAAGAGCAACGCTTCGCGAGGTACAGGGAGCACGCGATGCTGCTTCCCGACACCGACCGCGAAGTTCGCCTCGGTACCGCTCAGGCGATCCTTCGCGTCTATGTCACCTCTGGAGTCGAACTGATCAAGGACGGCCACCGGCAGCCGACCGTGGTTCGGATCGTAGCTGGCGAGGTGGAGATCTACGTGGACTCCGATACCGCGCTGATCGCACGCTACGGGTGGTCCCCGCTGAACGTCGCGCTTTTCTGCACGGCACCACAGTTGAAGAGCGTGTACTCCGTATCGGGCTCCATCGACGGGTTGGTGACCTCGATCCTCGAGCAGTTCCCGGACCGGCGGGTGGACTCCAGCGCGGTGCGTAGTCGCGCGGAGATGCTGCTGGAGGGCCTGCGCGAGCGGCTCGCCGAGCTCACTTCGAAGGACGCGTCCACGTTCTGGTCCGCGCTGTCCGGCGAGTCGAAGCGGGCCGCCGAGTCGTCCGCCATCGCGATGGCACCGGACGTCGATTGGAAAGCGGCGGTGGAAAACGGCGAGTTCGCACGCTACCTGGGCGCCGAGGGCGTCCTCGACCTCGTTACGAGCGGTCCCGAACTGGTACTGGACGGCGGCTTGTTCCGCAGCACCTACGCGGCGCTGGGCGAGAAGACGCAGGCGGACCAAGTGGCCCGCATCAGCGCCTTCCTCGCCGACCTCAAGCGGATGGTCGTGGGCCCACCCCTGCAGAACACCCTGGAGTTGTCCCGCCTGCTCCTTACCGCGGACCTACTGGACACGGAGATCGTCCAGGCATGAACAGATCATTCCTAGAGCCGGCCTTCCTCGTCGAGGAGGGCCCGAAGGGCTTCACACGCCAGCTGGAGCGGTTGCTCGGCCTGATCTCGTTCACGGACGTGGTCAACATCGATGGTCCCGGAGACAGAGGTGCTGACCTCCTTGGCCGACTCAACGATGAGGAATGGATCTTCCAGTCGAAATGGAAGAAGTCGGGCAACGTGGATCGTGAGGCCGTGGATGAGACCCACGCGGCGATGCGGCATTACGCCATCCACCGCGCGGTCGTGGTCACCAACCGACTGTTCACCCAGAAGGCCAAGGAGCGAGCGGACGCGCTGAGGGACGTCGGAGTCAACGTGACCCTCTGGGACGGCCGACGCCTGGCGACGATCTACGATCGCGCTCCGCAGCGAGTCACACCGTTCGACCTCCACCCCTATCAGGACCGCGCCGTGGAAGCGGCCTGGGCCGCCCTAGAGGACACCGGCGAGGCACTTATCTACCTCGCCACGGGCCTTGGTAAGACGGTCGTTGCCGGCAGGGTGTTGCGACGATTCCTCCTCGCCAACCCGGGCTCCAAGGTGCTGGTTACTGCGCACATGATCGACCTCGTGGAGCAACTCGAACGGGCGATGTGGCGGGACGTCCCGAAGGACGTACCGACCCGTCTGCTGCACGGCGACTCTAAACCGGACTCCCTGCCAGGCGTCACCTTCGGCGTATCGAACACGGCACGTGACTACATTCAATCGGGCTATGACCCTCAACTGGTGATAGTGGACGAGGCGCACCACGTGGGAGAGGCCGGGAACTACGCCACCATGGTGGGTCTGCTGCCCAAGGCCAAACGGATGGGTGTGACGGCCACGCCCTGGCGGGGCGACAAGTACGACATCGAGCGGACCTTCGGCGAAGCAGTCGAGCGGGTGTCCATCTCGGAGGGCATGAGACTGGGTTACCTCGCCGACGTGAAGTACCGCGTGTTCGCCGACAACATCGACTGGGACTTCGTCCGCCACGCCTCCGAGCACGACTACTCCATCAAGGACCTGAACAAGCGTCTCTTCATCCCCGAGCGGGACGAGTCAGTCCGGGGGCATCTTGAGAAGGTCTGGGACCAGACCACGAACCCACGCGCCATCATCTTCTGTCAGACGATCGAGCACGCGGAGCGGATGCGCGACGTGCTCGCCCGACGGCCCGGCTGGGAACGGTCCGAGACGCTACACGCCAAGCTGAAGACGCGGGATCGACGGACACGACTACTCAAGTTCCGCTCAGGAGAGGTGCCCATCCTCGTCGCCGTTGACATCCTCAACGAGGGGGTCGACGTGCCCGACGTCAACATCCTCTGCTTCGCCAGGGTGACCCACAGTCGGCGCATCTTCGTACAGCAGCTTGGTCGCGGACTGCGTCTTCGTAAGGGAAAGACCCACGTGGAGGTGCTGGACTTCGTCAGCGACATCCGGCGGCTGGCCGAGGTGTACGACATGCGCGAACAGGTATCCGAGGGCGAGATCGAGCAGGTATCGGTCGGGCGGAACCAGTTCGAATTCGAGGACCTGAGGGTGAAGGGGCTCCTGGATCAATGGATGGCCGACGTGGGTGACCTTGGGAGAGCCGACGACAGCGTCCGTTTGGAGTTCCCGCCCATCGAGGGGGTCTGATGGCGGCCCTTCCGGAACCGATCCGCTTGGAGATCTTCGCGGAGTTAGCCCGCCACTTCGACACCGTACGGTGGGAGGAAGTCTCAGCACCTGCGGCGACGGAGATGTACGACCGCTTCGCCAAGGATCCCAAGATCGGGGGGCGACTCGCTCAGTTCATGCCCACGGAGAAGATACGCCCGTGGATCAAGGACGGACCGGCGAAGCAGTACCGCCGGGCGCTCGAAGGGGTCGGGCCTATGGCCCAGATGACGTCACGCGAGTACCCCGGTCCGCGGTCGGTGGTCCGGGTCGCCCTGGGTGCGGGTTGGACCCCTCGCGCTGAGACACTGGACGTGAAGCCGATGCGGTGCTTGGCTGACGGTCCCGACGGTGAGGCGGCCTTCGTCACTTGGGGCCCGATGAACGGCCTTCAGGGCATGGTCTGGCACGCGTGCCTACGCCGGGTCGAGTCCGAGTCGCAGCCGATCACCATCGCCGTCACCAAGCCCAACGCCGCGCCACTGCCCGACGACGAGTGGAACCTCGCGCTCTCGCTAGCCACCATCGTGGGGGCACGATGCGAGCAGGTCACCTACGCGGTCTCCCGGAAGATGATCACCGACGCACGGACCGTCTGATCACTTCGTTTTCGATCTCGTCGGCCACCTCGACTGGGCCATCGTGCTCCCAAAAGCGAAGCACGGTCCACCCCGCCGACGTGAACGCCCTGGTGGAGTCCTGGTCACGCCGCTGATTCTCCGCGACCTTGGCCGCCCAGTACTCCTTCCGATCGCCCTTCGCCGGCCGGAAGTGCTCCGGGCAGCCATGCCAGAAGCACCCGTCGATCAAAACGGCCACCCGCTGTCTGGTGAAGGCGACGTCGACCGTCCGCCGCAGCGTGGGCACGGGCTTAAAGTTCACCCGGTACCGGAGACCGCGCCGATGCAACTCCCGACGTACGCTCATCTCAGGTCCGGTGTCTCGCCCTCGGATTCGAGACATGCGGGCACTGACGACCGGGTCGACACCTGCGGACATCAGATCCCTCCACCCGAACTCCGGCCCCGACCTCGCAGCCCACACGTTCATCAAGGCTGACGAGATCCGCTAGGACAAAGTCCGCGACGAGATCGACAGCCGAGACCCACCAGTCGCCGGTTGTATGGGGCTCAGCGAGGAACCGGACGTCAGCGTAACCCGACTCCGGCCCGTCCCACACCACCGAGTCCCAGCGCAGCCTGCGGGCACAGTCTGTTCGCCGTGTGGAGATCTGAGGCTCCGATTCCCGAGCGAACCGGTGGACAGGCCACCGCTTGCTTGGCGTAATTCGAGATCACAGCTCATGCCAAGAACGGAAGACGGCCATGCCTTGCCTGCGGTTTTGCCGTGACGGGACTGAGAAGCCAAGCAGTTGCTGTTTGCATTTGGTGTCTCGCCTCCTGGCTTTGCTCCTGAGCCCCGGGGCTATGTGATCCTGGCCGAGGCAAAACTGGGACGTCGCGAGCGCCGGCAGTCTTTGCTCAGCTTCACCCTGCATTTCGATCACGTGGCTCACCCCAGAACTTACATCCCTTATCACAACTCCCCTGATGGAGTAACGGAGCAGGACAGGAAGCAGGCAGAAACGGCCTTCAAGACGCTAGCTGCAAAGACCGTCCCTGATCATGACACGGATACGTAGCCACGCGGTTGGTGGAACGACTTTGGGCTGGAGCTGTCATAGGGCAAGAGGTCGGGGGCCCGTGAGCTCCCCGCGACTCGGGCAGCTCCTAGCCTGCCCGCAATAGCCCGAAGTGGGCCCCCGATCTTCGAGGCTCGCCCCATGGTGGCTGCCTAAAGTCGTGGAGCCGACCGCCCCCGCCGACGCCGTGCTCTCTCTTGGCTCGCGCCGCGCAGAACGGCGGCCGGGCAGGAGCGCGGCGGGGCCCGACGCCATCAGAAGCGTCGGCCCGGCGGCAAGCCGGATCGCGCGGCGAGCGGAGCGAGCCCTTGAGGAAGTGAAGACAGGTTTCGACACCCCGCGGCGGCTCAGTCGCGTACGGCGCGCAGTTGGCGGGTGCTCTCGGTTGTGATGCGGTAGGCGGCTTGTGCTCGGTCGCCGTTGACTCGGAACTCTTCGCGCAGCAGAGCGGCGTTCTTGCGGCCGTACGTGGTGCGGGTGGTGTGCAGAACGGGTGTGGCGTCGGGGAGTTGGAGCGTGGTGCGCTCATCCGGGAGCGGCATGCGGGCTCGGGCGGTCTCTGTCCATCGGAGCTTGTGCCCGGCCTCTGCCAGGAGGGCGTAGATCTTCTCCGGTGGTGTGTCCGGTGCCTGTTCCAACTCGGTGCCCTCTGCGGTCCGGAACGGAATGAGTGTGCGGTGCGCGATGCGAACACCGGTGTCCGGGTCAACCCATAGGCGGTCCACACCGAACGCGGTTTCCTCGGGCTCTTGTTCCTCGCCGAACGCGACTGAAGTGCGGTAGATGCTCGGCTCTTCGTGGAGCTGCCAACCCTCCGTTCCGATGGCGTATGCACCCTCGGCGTCCCGACTGACGGCACGATCCATCGTGAAGGCGGATGGGGGCGCGCTGCGAACGAAGCTGCCCTTGCCGTGGATGACCTCGATCAGCCCCTCGGCGCGCAGGGCAGCGATGGCGTTGCGCACAGTGGGCCGCGACACGTTGTAGCGGTCGATCAGATGGGCCTCGGAAGGCAGTGGCGCGCCTGGTTCGAACTCGCCGGACAGGATGGCGTCACGGATCGCGGCTGCGACCTGGCGGTAGAGCGCTCCGGGGCGCTGGATCTCTCCCATAACGGCCTTCCTGATCGGTGGCGCACTCGTTGGTCATGCACTTAACCGGATGTGTCACGTCACTCGTCAGCATAAGTGGTTGCGCTTCGGCGTCAAGGCATGCATAGTCGTCACTCGTCAGTACGAGTGACGTCCGCCGAGACGTCCGAGTGGCCAAGGAGGCCCCCAACTCATGCAGTCCATACCTGTGGACACATCCCGGCTTGGCGTACTGCGGTGCGCTGTCGAGCCGGAAACGAAGTACAGCAATTACGAGAACCGTGAGGTCAAGAAGGACCGGGACGGCAACACCGTGTACACCGTCGGCGTGATGGTGCGGCAGGAAGGCCGCCGAGTCTCGGTGATCGAGATCGCCGTACCTGGTGAACCGAAAGGCATTGTGGAGGGCGTTGAGGTCCGGGTTACCGGGCTGGAGGCGTTCGCCTGGTCGATGGGAGACAGGCACGGCGTCAGCTTTCGGGCCTCGGCGATCACGCCTGTGGCGACGCCTGCACCGGCGCCCGGTCCTGCGGCCGGCAAGGGCGGTGGTGCTTGATGGACCGACTCAGTCTGCTTGTGTTCGCTTTAGCAGTTCTGTTCTGGCTGCTGGTCGGCAGTGATCGCCTGCGGGCCAAGCGGCCGGACTGGCACTGGTACGTGACCGGGTACCCGCGTACGGCGCTGCGGGTCCTGCTCACCTGGCGCAAGGTTGCTCACCTCAATGACCTCACGGTCTCCCACAAGCCCAACCGGCGTTTGCTGGGGGTCCTGGCGGTCAAGGGCGATCCCCTGCGTACCCACACACCGCGCTGCTCCTTCCCTCATCCCACACCTAACGGTCTGTCGCTGCGGGTGCGGCTGTATGCGGGGCAGACTCCGGCTCCGTTCCTGGCGGCGGCTGACGCTCTGGTGCACGCCTGGAAGGTGCACGCGGTGCGGGTCGTCTCGCCCGAACGCGGGATCGTCCTGATCACGGCGACGGCCAGTGACCCGCTGGCGAGTCCGAACCGCACCACGGGGGAGGTCTCCGGATCGCTGCTCTCGGCCGTTGTCGGCGCGCTGGAGACCGGTCACGCCTGGCTGATGGACTTCCGGCGCGTACCTCACTGGCTGATCGTCGGGGCCACACAGTCGGGCAAGTCGACGCTGATCGCCCGGCTGATCAGCGAGCTTGCTCCGCAACCCGTCGCCCTGGTCGGTGTCGACTGCAAGGGCGGCATGGAACTGGGACTGTTCCAACGGCGACTCTCGGCCCTGGCCACGTGCCGTACGGAAGCCATCGCCCTGCTCGGGGCCCTTGTGGTCGACATGCAAGACCGGATGCGCCTCTGCCGCATGGCCGGAGCCCGGTCCATCTGGGACCTGCCGGAGAAGGAACGGCCGGTACCCGTCGTCGTGGTCGTGGACGAACTCGCTGAGCTGTATCTGACCAACGGCAGCAGGGAACAGCGGGCAGAGGCTGAGCAGTGCTCGACCTACCTCCTGCGGCTGGCCCAACTCGGGGCGGCGCTCGGCATGCACCTGGTCGTGGCCGGCCAGCGCGTCGGCTCGGGTCTGGGTCCGGGCGTGACAGCCCTGCGGGCCCAGTTGGGCGGCCGTATCTGCCACCGCGTCAACGACCCCGGCACAGCGGAAATGGCCCTGGGCGACCTCAACAAGGACGCCGTGACGGTCGCCCAGTCCATCAGCGAAGCCGAACAAGGCGTTGCCGTCACCACCGGCGAGCTGGGCGGCTGGATGCGTGGGCGTTCCCACATGACCACACCCTCTGAAGCCCAAGCGACGGCATCTGAATATGCGGGGATGGCTCCCCGCCTGGGCGGGGTCGTCCGCGCTCTGGAAGACCTGGAAGGAGGCGACGCCCATGAGTGAGAACGCTGCTCTTCCGCTCGTGCTGCTCTTCGGGCTCGCCACCGTACTTCTCGTCCGCTCCCGCCACGTGCGGTGGTGGGAAGCGGTGCTCATCGGCCTCTTCGGCATGTACCTCGGTCAGACACCGGTCATCTTCACCGCAGACGGCCTCGTGAGCTGGCTCTTCTCCGGCTTTTCCCGCAACAGCTAGACCCCTCAGGGAGGCCCAGCAGATGACCATGCATCGCGTCCGCTGTCCCATCTGCAAGGGAGAGCGCTACCGCAGAACCCGCACCGGACGCATGCGGCGCTGCCGCTGCTGCCGGGGCACCGGAACCATCCGCTGACCCACACCACCAACCAGCGAATCAAGGAGTGATCGCCATGGACGACAACCACCCAACCGCAACCATCCGTGCCGCTGCGGCGGCCCACCCCGGGAGGTCCCCACCATCACCGCCGAGATCACCTCGGCTGACAGGCGCGCCGTACTCGACCGCGCGGCGCGCCTGCGTCAGCTCTCCGAAGTCGACCGCGACGTCATACGACTCGCCCAAGATCCGCAGTTCCCGCGCTGGCTCGAACAGGTCACCGCTACCGGCGGCTGCGCTCACCCCGTGCACCTCTCCGGCTCAACCAGCGCGTACGACGCAGCAACCGGTGAACTCCTGCACCACTACGACACATCCGCGGAACCCGGCGAACGCCTCTCCGTCCGCTGCCGCAACCGCCGCGCATCGGTCTGCGCGCCCTGCTCCCGACTCCATGCCGGGGACACCTTCCATCTCGTCCGCGCTGGTCTCAACGGGGGCAAAGGCGTACCGGATGCCGTCCGGGAACACCCTCGCTTGTTCATCACCCTTACCGCTCCCAGCTTCGGGCCTGTCCACCGTGCCACCGACGGTGAACGCTGCCGACCGCGCCGCACGTCCCACACCTGCGAACACGGACGCTCAAAGAGCTGCGGAGCCGTACACCGGTCCGGTGACCCTTTGGTCGGCCAACCCCTGTGCGTCGGCTGCTACGACTACCCGGCACATGTCCTCTGGCACGCACATGCCGGACGCCTGTGGAAGGCATTCACGGACAACCTCTACAACCACCTGGCCGCGCGTACTGGCCGCACTCGGGCGGGCCTGCGTCGTGCGGTGCGCGTCTCCTACGCAAAGGTTGCCGAGTACCAACAGCGTGCCGCTGTCCACCTCCATGCCGTCGTACGCCTCGACGGAGCCGACGGACCCAACACCGTGCCGCCCATCTGGCTCGACGCTCGCACGCTCGCATTCGCAGTGCACACCGCCGCGTCTGCCGTGCATCTGCGCACCCCGTACACACCTGCCCTCGGCGAATACGACCTGCGCTGGGGCAACCAGCTCGACGTCCGGACGCTGAGAGCCTTCAACGACCCCAGCGCGCTGAGCGATGACGCCGTTGCCGCCTACGTAGCCAAATACGTCACCAAGGGAGCGGCCGAGACCGCTGCGGGGCTCGACCACAGAGTGGAGGGTCCAGAAGAGATCGCCACCGCGCCGGTCTCCCCGCACGTACGCGGTTTGATGGCCACCTGTTGGCGGCTCGGCGCGCTGCCGGAATTGGGTTCGCTCCGGTTGCAGCCCTGGGCACACACCCTCGGCTACCGGGGCCACATCCTCACCAAATCTCGCAGCTACTCAACGACCTATGCCGCACTCCGTGAGGAACGAGCCGAACACCAGCGAGGTGCCGACGCGACCGAAGCCGGCGACACCACCACCGAACGCCACTGGCGCTATGTCGGCTCGGGCCACACCCCGGGCGCGGCGCTCATCGCGGCAGGGATTGCGGAAGATCTGGCGGCCACTCGCGAAGCCGCACGCGAAGCGCTTGCCGTTGCACCAGGGGGCGCCCTTGGCACCGGATGAGCTCAGACGCCGGGTTGCGGCCTCGCGGACTCGTCAGGGCCTGCCGCCCGTGATCGAAGACCTTGCAGTCATAGAGCGTGCGGCGCGCGTCTTCGCGCTGATACCGCCCGAGCAAGCTGACGCCTGTCCGCGCACCGCTACGCAAGCCAGTCGAATACGAACCGCTCGGGGTCCCAGCGTCGGCGCGGGTTCGCCGGATTCACATCAATGCGACGGACGCACGCGGTGACGATCGCTCGGCGCTGGGAGTTGTTCATCTTCTTCCACCGCGCCTGCATGTCCTCGAAGCTGCCGACAAAATCCAGCAGAACCGCCGCACGGGACACCTTCGAGAGCTGGGCACGGTTCCGCTCCAGCCGTTCCTCGACGGGCTGGCGAACGATCATCCACTCCTTGCGGGTGATTCGGCGCTCCCCCACGTCCCGTGCCAGCTCCTCCAGTTCCTCCTCATCCCTGCGGATCTCTTCGTAGAGCTTGTTCTCCTCGTCGTCCGGAGCACGTAGCCGCTGCACGAACACGGGCGACTCCAATGCCGCCAGCACCATGTCCCGTACGTGGTCGTCTGTCCGCTCCGCGTTGGTCGCAGTCCCGGCGCAGGAGTCGGTGCCCGGCACGTTCGGGCACACGTAACGCGGAACTCCTGAGCGTGGGCGACCGTGCATGCTGTGTCCGCACGGCTTGCCGTCCGTGTGCGGCTTCGCGCAATGGAGGATGCCCGACAGGAGGTAGCTGCGGCGCTCGCTGCCCTCCACTCGCTTGCGGCGCTCGGAGTCGGACAGGATCGCGCGTAGGCGGTCCGAGTCTTCATGGCTGATGATGCTCGGCCAGACGGCGTCGGCCACGATTTCGCCGAGCAACGGACGCGTGTGCTCCCACGAGCCCCGAGGTGTGTGCTCCCTGCGGCCACTGATACGGGCCGATGCCAGCAGACGGCGAAGTCCGCTCGGCTTCCATGGCTTCCCAGCGGGGCTGACGATGCCGCGCGCCTGCCAGTCGCGGCAGATGCTCGACAGACCTTCGTTCGCCAGTACGCGGCGGGCGCCTTCCCTGATAACGGCGGCCTCGCTTTCCCGCACGGTTACGCGGTCGTCCTCGTATCCGTAGGGGCGCTTCCCTCCCCCGGCTATCTTCCCGGCTTCCGCGGCCTGGCGGCGCTGCCGCTTCTGACGCTCGGCCTTGTGCTCAGCCTCATGACGGGCTGCCGCACCCAGCATGCGCGCGATCATGCGGCCGGTAGGCGTCGCCAGATCGATCTCCCCGCTGACGGTGGCCAGCTCCACGCCGTATTGATCAGCAAGGTCGATCACGTCCTCAAGCTCACGGGGTGAGCGCGTGAGCCTGTCCACGTGCCAGCACACGACGGCATCGACGTAGCCGCTCCGTACCTCCTCCAACAGCTCCTGCCATGCGGGCCTGGGAGCGCCGGAGTAGGCGCTGACATCATTGTCGGTGTGCACGGTGAGCACGTCCCAGCCCTTGCGGGCACTGAGCGCGCGACAGTCCTCCTCCTGGCGCGTGACACCCAGTCCGGCGCCGCCCCGGTCCTGGCTGATCCGGCAGTAGATCGCTGCTCGCCGCGTACCCATCGAGTTCGCCATGGGTCACATAGGTACACCCTCGTAGGCACGGGCGTGAGCTGTCCGGTCGGGGTCAGCCCGAAGAGCGAGTGACGCCGCACAGAACGCCGGGCCCACCGCCCCGCCGGGGGATGCGGGACGGTGGGAGCGGCGTCAGAGCTTGTCCATTCCCGTGTACGGGCTGACGATGCGGGCCTGGTGAGGGCCGAAGTCGACGAGCATCGCGACTCCGTCCTCGACGCCGATGATCTTGCCGAGGCCGTACCGGTCGTGTGAGACCCGGTCTCCCAGCGTGAAGTGCTTGGCCACCGGAGCGGCCGGAGCCTTGAAGGGGCTTGTGGGCAGATGGCGCCGAGGCGCGGGGGAATTCGTCATTGTGAGTCCAGTGTGCGCTGTCCGAGCCCTGAGTGGGACCGGAGCGCCGCCAGACCGGCTTCGACATTGGCCGCCATGACGGACAGATTCCGTACGGTTTCGGCGTACTGCTCCGGCGTCAGCCCCTTGAGCAGTACGGCGCGGGTGGCTTCCCATGCCGCTCTCCCGGATGCGGTCTTCGAGCTGCTCGACGCGGCCGACTCCACCACCCGCGAGGCCAAGGCACCAACGGTCACCGAGGCCGCAGCCGCACTCGGCGTCGATCAGCCCAGAGCCAGCCGCCTCGCCGGGCAGGCCATCGAGGCGGGGCTCATGCGCCTCGAAGCCGATCAGCACGACGGCCGCCGCTCGCTCCTCGTCCTCACCCCTGAGGGCCACGCCGTCCTGACGCGCATTCGCGACTTCCGCCGCCGGATCTTCGCCGAAGCCACCGCCGAGTGGCCCGCCGAGGACAGGGCCGCCTTCGCCCGCCTCCTCACCCGCTTCGTACGCGATGTCGACTCCCTCGGCGCACGCGTGGCTGAGTGACCGGTCCGAGGTAGCGAAGTCACGCCGCACGTAACCTCTTCCTGTGCCAGCCTCCCGCCTGCATCGCGTCGCCGTCCTTGTGCTGGAGGGTGCGAAGCCACTCGATGTCGGAATTCCCGCACAGGTCTTCACGACCCGCGCGAGCATGCCGTACGAGGTGCGGGTGTGCGGGGCGACACCCGGTCTTGTGACCGGCGGCGACGGCCTCGCCTACTACGTCGCCCACGGCCTCGACGCGCTTGCGTGGGCCGACCTCGTCTTCGTCCCCGGCTACCGGTTCCCGGACCGCGACGACCCGCCGCAGGCCGTCATCGACGCACTGATCGCCGCCCACGACCGGGGCGCGCGGCTCGCCGCCATCTCGACGGGCGCCTTCGCGCTCGCCGCCACGGGCCTGCTCGACGGCAGGCGCGCCACGACGCACTGGCACTACACGCGGGCACTCATGGCCAGACATCCGCTCGTCCAGGTCGACGAGAACGTGCTGTTCGTCGACGAGGGCAGCGTGCTCACCTCGGCCGGCGCCGCCTCCGGCATCGACCTGTGCCTGCACATCCTGCGCGGCGACCTCGGAGTTGCCGCTTCCAACCACGCGGCCCGGCGGCTGGTCGCCGCTCCCTACCGCAGCGGCGGCCAGGCCCAGTACGTGCCGCGCAGCGTCCCCGAGCCGCTCGGCGAGCGGTTCGCCGCCACCCGCGAGTGGGCGCTGCACCGGCTCGGCGAGCCCCTCACCCTCGACATACTGGCGCGGCAGGCGGGGGTCTCGCCGCGCACGTTCTCCCGGCGCTTCGTCGAGGAGACCGGCTACACGCCGATGCAGTGGGTGATGCGCGCCCGCATCGACCTGGCCCGCGAACTGCTCGAACGCTCACAGCGCAGCGTCGAACAGATCGCCGCCGACGTCGGGCTCGGCACCAGCGCGAACCTGCGCCTGCACTTCCAGCAGATCCTCGGCACCACACCGAGCGAGTACCGGCGCACCTTCACCCGGGGCGAGTGACCGGGGCGAGTGACCCGCCCGGCACCGCGTGGCGGGACCTGGCGGGATCCTTTTGAACCATGGCGATATCGCCACTGTCAGCGGCACCGACTGCGGGCGAGCCTGGTGCCGAAGGGAAGGGACAGCACTCATGACTCGCATCGCCATCAACGGATTCGGCCGCATCGGACGCAATGTGCTGCGTGCGCTGCTGGAGCGCGACAGCGCCCTCGATGTCGTCGCCGTCAACGACCTGACGGAGCCCGCCACTCTCGCCCGGCTGCTCGCCTACGACAGCACAGCCGGCCGGCTCGGGCGCCCGGTGACCGCCGACGGGGACGCCCTCGTCGTCGACGGCCGCCGGATCACGGTGACGGCCGAGCGCGAACCGGCGCAGCTGCCGTGGGCCGAACTCGGCGTCGACCTCGTCCTGGAGGCCACCGGCCGCTTCACCTCGGCGAAGGCCGCCCGCGCCCACCTCGACGCGGGCGCACGCAAGGTGCTCGTCAGCGCACCGTCGGACGGCGCCGACGTCACGCTCGCGTTCGGGGTCAACACCGACGCCTACGACCCGGACCTGCACACGATCGTCTCGAACGCCTCCTGCACCACCAACGCGCTCGCCCCGCTGGCCAAGGTGCTGGATGAACTCGCCGGTATCGAGCACGGGTTCATGACGACGGTGCACGCCTACACGCAGGAGCAGAACCTGCAGGACGGTCCGCACCGCGACGCCCGTCGCGCCCGGGCCGCCGGCGTCAACATCGTGCCGACCACGACCGGCGCCGCCAAGGCGATCGGCCTGGTGCTGCCGAACCTCGACGGCAAGCTGTCGGGCGACTCGATCCGCGTACCGGTGCCGGTGGGCTCGATCGTCGAACTCAACACGACCGTCGCCCGCGACGTGACGCGCGACGATGTTCTGGCGGCGTACCGCGCCGCGGCGGAGGGGCCGCTCGCCGGCGTGCTCGAATACTCGGAGGACCCGCTCGTGTCGTCCGACATCACGGGCAATCCCGCCTCGTCGATCTTCGACTCGGCCCTCACCCGCGTCGACGGCCGCCACATCAAGGTGGTCGCCTGGTACGACAACGAGTGGGGCTTCTCGAACCGCGTGATCGACACGCTCGAACTGCTCGCCGCCCGCTGACCGGCAGCACTTGCTTTGGGCGCTCTGGTTGACCAGTCGGGTCGGCCAGAGCGCTCAGTTGGCTCGGGCCTGGGAGGGCTGGAGGGTGGATCCGGGGATCCGACACTGACGGTGAATCAGGTGGCGGTCGATCAGGGCGCCACCGCCCACACACTGTGGCGCATTCGAACTCAAGCCGCACAGTGAAGGATTGGGACGGGTGTGCAGGGGGCAGGGGCGCTTGTGCACTGTGTCATGAGCATGATTCCACCCTTCCCCCACAGGAGGATCACCGTGACAGTCAGAAACGCTGTGCGGGCACTGATAACCGTGCTCGTGGTGGCGCTGTCCTGGAGTATCAGCCAGGCGTCCGCCTCAGCCACGTCCCCAGGGTCCGCCGCCGCGGTCGTCCTGACGTACGACACATCGGGAGCCGAGGAGTTCGTCGACGCGGTCGACAAGGGCGCGGCGGTCTGGAACGACAGCGTGAAGAACGTCCAGCTGAAACCGGCCGGGTCGGGCGACCGGGCCAACATCGAGATACTCGCGGACGACGGCTGGCCGCGCGCGCAGACCACCAGCCTGGGCAACGGCACCGTCTGGATGGGGCGGCAGGCGGTGAACGAGGGCTACGACACCACCCGTATCGCCGCGCACGAACTCGGCCACATCCTGGGTCTCCCGGACAAGAAGCCGGGGCCGTGCAGCAGCCTCATGTCCGGCTCCTCCGCCGGGGTCGGGTGCACCAACCCCAACCCCGACGCCAGTGAAAAGGCCGCCGTCGAGGACAACTTCACGGGCGCCGGCGTCAGCCCCGCGGTGTTCCAGCCCCGGGTGTACCAGGACTGACCGGACCGTTCCTCAGACGGTCACTGTGTCCCGCCGCCGCGCGGGGCACAGTGACCATGCGGCGAGTGGGGCTGCCCGCCGAGCGCTGATCGCATTCGTACGCGGGCTTCACACTCCTCGAACATTGCTTCCGGATGCTGGCCCGTATGAGGACCACAAGCACCACCGCGAGGAGCGCGGCGACGATTGGTCTGCTTCTGCTGCTGCCGGCCGCCACAGGGTGCGTCGAAAACGGCGGCGGCTCGCAGAGCGAGGACAAGCGGCCGAACGTGCTGATGGTAATGACCGACGACCAGTGGCTCGAGTCGATGCGCGTCATGTCAGAAACCCGGAAACTGCTGGGCGACGAGGGCGTGACCTTCGACCGCTATCACCCGTCGACACCGCTGTGCTGTCCCTCGCGGTCGACCTACTTGAGCGGGCAGTACGCGCACAACAACGGCGTACGGCACAACAAGGCCCCGCAGGGCGGCTACGACAAGCTCGACGAGAAGAAGACGCTGCCGGTGTGGATGCAGAAGGCCGGATACGTCACCTCGCACATCGGCAAGTACCCCAACGGCTACGGCAGCAAGGACCCGAAGCACATACCGCCCGGTTGGGATGAGTGGCGCGGCTCGGTGGACCCGTCCACGTACCGGATGTGGGGCTACCGGCTCAACGAGAACGGGAAGCTGCACACGTACGGGAAGCCCGGCGAGGAGGATCCGAAGCTCTATCAGACCGATGTGTACCGCGACAAAGGCGTCGACTTCATCAAGCGCAAGGCCGAAGGTGACAAGCCCTTCTTCCTGAGTCTCGCCTTCCTCGCACCGCACGGGGAGAGTGTGAACACCCGGGGCGGGAAGTTCCGAAAGCCCCGGAAGCAGGAATCACGTCCGGCCGTCGGGCAGCCCCCGCGTCCGGCGCCCCGGCACAAGGGCGAGTTCGCGAAGGAGGAGCTGCCCGAGGATCCCGCGTACGGCGAGAGCGATATGCGGGACAAGCCGGCGTTCCTCAAGAAGCGTCCGAAGCTGGACAGCGTGACCACCCAGCGCATCACCGAGAACTACCGAGGGCGGCTGGAATCGCTGCTGGCCGTGGACGAGGCCGTACGGAAGCTGATGAGCACGCTGAAAGCCACCGGCCAACTGGACAACACCTATGTGCTGTTCACCTCCGACAACGGGTTCTTCTTCGGCGAGCACCGGGTGCCCGCCGGAAAGTTCCTCCCGCACGGCGCTTCGGGACAGGTACCGATGCTGCTGCGCGGCCCCGGCATCTCCGAAGGACAGCACTCGAAGGAACTCACCAGCAACGTCGATCTGGCCGCCACCATCGCCGACATCGGCGGCGCCGACCCGGACCTCGCGCTCGACGGACGCTCCCTGCTGCCGTACGGGCGTGACCCGAGCAAGCGCAGCGGCAGGCCGGTGCTGCAGGAGATCGCGGAAGGTGCCCGCCGCTCGCCGGTGACCGGCCACGGCAAAGGCAAGCCGCCCGCCGCGGGCCCGCCGGACGACGACATCTCCGCGGGGCGGGCCGCGGGCGCCGGAGACCTCGATCAGGACGGCGACGCCTCGCCCACCACCAAGAAGGCCCTGAAGAAGAACCGCAAGGGCTTCCGGAAGGGAGGTTCCGCGGCGTACGAGGCGATCCGCACCGACCGTTACCTGTACATCCGTTACGTCACGGGCGCCCGGGAGCTGTACGACCTGTCGGCCGATCCGCACGAGTTGACCTCGCGCCACAACGATCCCGACTACGCGAAGGCGCGTACGTTCCTCGACCGTCGGCTGGACAAGCTGCAAGGGTGTGCGGGCGAGGAGTGCCGGGAGGAGACACCGCAGGCGCCCGGGCCCGCATGAGCAGCAGCCGCGACCAGATGGAGGAGGAGGACAACTGACCGGACAGAACCGCGGTCTCGTACTGGTCGTCGAGGACGAACGGGCCATCGCCGAGCTGGTCCGCACCTATCTGGTACGCGAAGGCTTCACCGTCATCATCGAGTCGACCGGGGAGGCGGCGCTGGCCACCGCGCGCCGCCACCGCCCGGTTGCGCTGATCCTCGACATCATGCTGCCCGACATGGAGGGCACCGAGGTGTGCCGGCTGCTGCGCGGCCGGCAGGACTGGACACCGGTGCTGTTCCTGACCGCGCGCGACGAGGAGGTGGACCGGCTGCTCGGCCTGGAGTTGGGCGGTGACGACTACATCACCAAGCCCTTCAGCCCCAGGGAGCTGGTGGCCCGGCTGCGTGCGGTGCTGCGCCGCAGCTCGGGCGTCGTCGCCGAGCAGATACGCACCGTCGGCCGGGTGAAGGCCGATGTACCGCGCCGCCGTGTCCTGGTGGACGACGGGCCGGTGGAGCTGACGGCCACCGAATTCGATCTGCTCGCCCATCTGATGGAGCGGCCCGGGCGGGTCTGTACCCGCAGCGATCTGCTGGCCGCGGTGTGGGGGCACCGTTCCGATGTGGGGACGCGGACCGTCGATGTGCACATCGCGCAGCTACGGGCCAAGCTGGGCCGGGGGGCAGGGATGATCCGGACGGTGCGCGGTGTCGGATACAGCGTGGAGGAGTGACCCCGGCACCGGTGCGGGCCGGCTGTCCGGGCGGTCGCTGTTCGGCCGCGCCAGGGGGATGACGTCCCGTACGGTGCTCGTCACCCTGCTCGTCGCGACTGTCTCGGTGTTCGCCACCGCTGCTGTGGGAGTACCGCTCATCCGTCAGGCCGCGACCGAGCACGCACGCGAGTCGCTGCGCAAACAGGCCGACCTGGCCGCGACCATGCTCGCCGCGCGCACGGGCCGCCCCGCCCGGGTGCAGGAGTTGGCGCGGCTGATGCGCAGCAACGGCATCCGTATCTCACTCGTACGAGCCCACACCGCCGACCGCGGCTGGGTCCCCCAGGACGCCATGCGCAAGCTGCGCAACGGGAAGCCCGTGCACAGCCGCGTCACCCGGAACGGCACGGATGTGCTCTTCGAGGCCCGGCCGGTCGGAAAGGCGAACGGTGTCGTGCTCGCGCAGCGGGTTTCCGAGGCGCGCGGGGAAACCGTCGGGCCGCGGCTGGCGCTCGCGCTGGCCGTCGGGGCATCCGCCGGCACCCTCGCCGGGGTGTTTCTGGCCAGGCGGCTGTCCCGGCCGCTGCGGCAGGCGGCACGGACCGCTGACCGGATACGGCACGGCGACCGCGGCTGCCGCATGCCGTTGGATCCGCCGGAGGAGGTACGTGAACTCTCCAGCGCCCTCAACGAGTTGAGCACCGCGCTGGAGGTCAGCGAGCAGCGTCAGAAAGACTTTCTGATGTCCGTCTCCCACGAGCTGCGTACTCCTTTGACGACCATACGCGGCTACGCGGAAGCCCTCGCCGACGGTGTGCTGTCCACGGACGCCGACACCGCGCAGGATGCCGGGCGCACCGTGCTGACCGAGGCGAAACGCCTCGACCGGCTCGTCACCGACCTCCTCGCGCTCGCCCGCCTCCAGGCCGACGACTTCGCCGTCGAGCGGGAGGAAGTCGACCTCACCGCACTGGCCGCGGCGGCGGTGACCGCCTGGCGTCCCTCACTGGAGGGATCCGGCACCGAACTGCGTACCGAGCTGCCCGGAGATTCCGTACTGGTGCACACCGATCCGGTACGGCTGCGGCAGGTGCTGGACATCCTGATGGAGAACGCGAGCCGGGTCGCACCGCATGCGCCGCTGGTGGTGGCGCTGGCTGCGGAAGCCGACGCCGGCGGCGGGCTGGTGCTGCTCTCAGTACGCGACGGCGGTCCGGGGCTGACGGACGAAGACCTCCGGGTCGCCTTCGAGCGCGGCAGGCTCCACCGCCGCTACCGGGACCGCCGCCCGGTCGGCACCGGCCTCGGCCTCGCCCTTGCGGCCCAGCTCGTCGACCGGCTCGGCGGCACGATCATCGCGACTCACGCCCCGGAAGGCGGCGCCCACTTCACGGTTCGCCTGCGGCGCTGAGTTCTCGGCATGGGGTGCTGCGCCCCGTCAGGGGCGCGGGGAACTGCGCGACCAGCCACAACGCAACCCGCAGTCCGCAAGCAACCGAAAGGGGCAGCCCCTCACCGGAACACGGAAGTCAGACCTCCGCGTTCTCCGCGCGGGCAAGGGCCACCTGCAAAACCACCAACAACGCATCGCGGACCGACCCCGTCTCCCGGGCGTCAAAAACAACCAGCGGTACGTGATCGGAGACATCCAGCGCCCACCGCACCTGGTCGAGGTCGTGCTGAATCTCACCGTCGAACGCGTTGACGGCGACGGCGAACGGAATGTCCTTGTGCTCGAAGTAGTCCACCGCCGCGTAGCAGTCGTCCAGCCGGCGGGTGTCCACGATCACCAGCCCGCCGAGGGCGCCCTCGGTCACGTCGTCCCACATGAAGCCGAACCGGTCCTGGCCGGGGGTGCCGAACAGATAGAGCTTCAGGGTCGGGGAGATCGTGATGCAGCCGAAGTCCATGGCGACCGTGGTGGTCGTCTTGCCGGGAGTGTGCGTGAGATCGTCCACGCCGGCTGCGACCTCCGTGATCGCGGCCTCGGTGGTCAGCGGACGGATCTCGGATATCGCGCCCACAGCCGTGGTCTTGCCGACCCCGAAGCCACCGGCGATGACCAGTTTGACCGGCAGCGGCGGCTGTTCAACTGCTGTCGCGGAGTGAGCCCCGTGAGTCGGGGACGGCACGGAGACCATCGATAACCCTTCGCAGTACGGAGATGTCCTGAGCTGTCCTGGCATTCGGCACGTGCACCGCCAGGTGTCCGGCGGCACGCAGGTCATCGGCCAGCACCCGGACCACGTTGAGGTGCAGTCGCAGCCGGGCGGCCAGTTCCGCCACCGACTGCGGACGCCGGCAGGCGGCGACGATGTCGTGCTGTTCGAAGGTGAGCGAGGCCAGGGCCGAGAGCCCGGCCGACGTCGCCACGATCTGCGTCTCGACCGGGAGCGGTGTCGCCGCGCCGCTCCCCGAGACCCGGCCGGCGGTCAGCAGGAACGGCCGGATCGCGGGAGCGCGGCCGACCGGCTCCGGCGCGTCCCATGCGCTGCCCGCAGCCTCGTGCGGTACTGGTTCACCGGCAGCCATCACGATCCCTCCTGAGTGCCTGCACCCATCTCTCCGCGTCGCGGGACGGGATCAGCCTGCCGGTGCGGCACCGGCACTCTTCTTGAGCTCCAGCACCAGCTGGGGGGTGAGCGCCGCACCGGCCCGGTTGGCGAACAGGGTCATCTCGTAGGCGATGTTGCCCAGCTTCGCCTCCTTCGAGGTCACCACGCCGAGAACGGCACCGCAGCCGATGGCCGACACCAGCACATGGCCGCCCTCCAGGTCGATGATGACCTTGTTGAGGCCGCCGAGTCCGTAGTTGCCGGAGGCGCCCGCCGCGAGGCTCGTGATGCCCGAGACGATCGCGGCGAGCCGCTCGGAGGCGTCCTGCTCGCGCGGCTGCGAGACGGCGATCAGCAGGCCGTCGGAGGACACCGCGATGGCGTCGACGACACCGGCGGTCTGGGTGGCGAACCGGTCGAGCAGCCAGTTGAAGTCGGCCACGGCGGCTCGCAGGTCGGTGGGTTCTGCCCGCTCGGAACTGCTGTTACCTGTCGGCGTGCTCACTGCCCGGCTCCTTCGGAGAGTGCTGGTGTCGCGGTGCTGCTGTTTCCGTGGGGGGAGTGGCGCTGGTTTCCGTGGGGGGAGTGGCGCTGTCCTGCTCCGCCTTGCGTACGGCGGCTTCGAACTCGTCGAGTTCCGAACGGACCGCGTCGGCGTCGACGGGCCGGCGTACGTCCGGAACGCCCCGGCCCTGTGGGGTGGTCATGGGGAGTGTCGCTCCTCGTACCCGCCGGCGCAGCGGCCTGGGTGCCTGGAGCCCGGCCGGCTGGTCGGCGGTGGCCGTGGGGGTCGCTTGCTCGGGGCCCTCGGCGGTGCCCGTCTGCTCCGTACTCCTGCGGACCGGGACCCGCCGCGGAAGGCCGCCCTCCGGTGCGGGGGCTGCCGGACGCCGTTCGGGCATGGTGGCGGCGACCGGTGCGGGCGCGGGCGCGGCGGCGACCGGCGCAGGTGTGGGTGCGGACCCGGCGGGCTCCTGCTCGGCGGCCGCCGGGAGCTCCGGGGCGGGTCCGGCCACGGCCGTGACCGGCGACGGCGCAGGCTCCGTCGGGCCGTCGGTCAGCAGGTGCGCGGCGGGGACCCAGACCGTACCGGTGACCCCGCCGCCCGGCGTCCGGCTCAGGGTGACCCGGATGCCCCAGCGCCGGGCGAGGCTGCCGACCACGAAGAGGCCGAGCACCTTGGTCGGTACGAGGTCGAGCCGTTCCCGGCGGACCAGCCGGGCGTTCTCCTCGGCGAGCCGCTCCGCGCTCATGCCGAGGCCGTGATCGATGACCTCGATCAGCGCGCCACCGTCCGAGGTGACGTCGGCACCGGGCCGGACGACCACCTCGACGGGGGTGTGGGACGGGGAGAACGTGACCGCGTTCTCCAGCAGTTCGGCCAGCATCAGCGTCAGGTCGCCGATGACGTCGGGCGCGACGGTGACATCCGCCTCGGCCCGCAGGGACACCCGCTGATACGCCTCGATCTGGCTGAGCCCCGCGCGCAGGACGTTGGCCAGGGTGGTCGGGCGGGCCTCCACCTCGGTCTCCCTGATCCCGGCGAGCAGCATCAGGCTGTCGGCGTTCCGCTGGAGGCGGACGGCGATGTGGTCGATGCGGTAGAGCCGCTCCAGCACCTCGGGGTCGGTCTCCTCACGTTCGACGGCGTCGATCAGCATGAGCTGACTCGAGGTGAGGTTGCTGACGCGGCGCCCGACGTTGCCGAACATCTCGGCGACGTTGCGGCGGCTCAGCACCTGCCGCTCCAGCAGCGCCGCGGCGGTGACCTGCACCTGGTTGAACGCCTCGGCCAGCTCGCCCACTTCGTCGCGGACCGGGACCGGGATCGGCCGCGGCCGCAGCGGGGTGCTGTCCTCCGACTCGTCCTCCTCCCCGACCCGGGCGAGCTCCTCGGCCGTCACGTCGACCACCTGCTGCGCGGCGCCGGTCAGGGCCGCCAGGGGACGTACGACCGAGCGCCGGACCAGCACCGAGAAGGTCAGCCAGCCCACGAACCCGAGCAGGGCGAGACCGAGCAGGGTCAGCGCCTTGTCCAGGGCGTTCTCGGAGAGCCGGTCGGCACGGGCGGCGATCTGCTCGATCAGCGACCCGGTGACCTGGTGACGGGCCTCAGCCTGCCGGGTTCCGGCGTCCATCGCCTTGCCCAGCGCTCGCGGCGACTGGCCCTGGAGAGAGGCCGGATCGATCTGGAGCTCCGCGAACTGGGCGTCGACGCCGTTCTCCTCGGCGCTGCGCTCGATACCGCTCAGGGTCAGGACCTGCTTGCGGCCGGCGATCCTGGAGAATCGCTCCTCCTGGTGCTTGAAGAGCTCGTGGGCGCCGACCGCGCGGGAGTACTCGGTGAGGGCGTTGGCGTCCTGCGTCTGCGCGGAGAACACCGCGCTCTCGAACGCCGCGTGAGCGGCGTCGGCACGCAGCACCGCGTCGAGCAGACCGGTGACCGAGGACGTCTTGGTGCCGGAGAACCGGTCGAGTCCGACGCCGTCGATCAGGTAGGTCACCGCGGCGGCGTACGCGGGAGAGATACCGGCCGCGGGGACCGAGCCCCGTTCGACCTTGTCGCGCAGCACGGTCAGGCCCTGGATGTACTCCAGTGCCTGCGTCTGTTCCTTCGGCAGATCCGACCCGAACGCGGAACGCACGGCGGCGACCTGCTTGTCGGTCTCCCGCTGCGACTGGCGGTAGCCGGTGGTCGACGGCAGCGCGCCCCCTGGCCGGGTCGACTCGTGCCGTACGGACAGCAGGAGCGCCTGGCGCTGTTCGTGCTGTACCTCGTTGATCAGGCGGGTGACCTGCTTGCTGTCACGCACCAACTCGGCGATACGCCCGGCGTCCTGGGCCTGGTTCATCTGGCTGTTGACGCTGACGCCCAGCAGCACGCCGACAGCGACGACGGGCACGATCACCAGGACGTTGAGTTTCCGCCGGAACGGCCATCGGTCGAGGAAGGCTCCCGCCCGCCTGCGGAACCGCGGTGTCAGCGGCGCGCGCGGGGACGGCTCGCGTTCGCGCGGTGGGTCCACTGTGTCCACAGACGCCCCTGGCTCCTTCCATGCACTTTCGAGCGGTGACCGGGGTTGTCGTTGTTGCCGACCGCCGACGACGACCCGGGAAGCGTGACGCTCTCATACCTCGTGCCGAACGCACGCCGATTATGAGCGAAAAGATCGCGCCACACATCCGGGGGCGGTGAACACTACCGTTTGGGCGCGTACATGCAAGACATGACTCAATTCAGGCCACGAAGTCTGCGCTGTTTGTGGGCTTTTCGTTCACCTGGGACTCCCGTCACACCGCCCGCCGGGACCGATGACTGCCCCGCGGCCCACGTGGACGGACTCGCGCGCTGCCGCCCTCGGCCCGGCTACGCGCGCTCCCTTGCGGAGGGGGCTGCCTGCCGGGCCGTCGCCCCCCGTACGCTGTCTCTCCCCCGCTGCCCCCCGGCTCCAAGCCGTCCGTATCCTCTCTTGCCCTGTGAGGAGAACCGTGTACCCCACCCGCAAGGCGGTTGCGACAGCCGCCGCGTTCCTGGCGGTGGCCGCCACCGCCGGCTGCGAACCGGACACCGCCACCACGTCCCACAGAAGCCCCGTCAAGCCCGGCTGCCCCACCGCCCTCGCCAAGGCGAGGCAAGCCGTCAAGAAGGCCGAAGACGTCGACTCGCCCTGGGCGGGCCCCACCTCGGGGCCCGAGGCCGTCCGGGGCAAGAGCCTCGTCTTCATCTCCCAGTCCCTGTCCAATCCCGGCCCCACCGGGGTCGCCCAGGGCGTCCAGGAAGCCGCCAAGGTCGTCGGATGGCGAGCCCGCACCCTGAACGGCAAGGGCACGGATGCCGGTTACCGTGCCGCCTTCGACAAGGCTCTCGACCTCGAACCGGACGGCATCGTCCTCGGCGGATTCCACCCCAAGAGCACCGCCGAGCAGGTCGAGAAGGCCAAGAAACTCGGCATCCCGCTGATCGGCTGGCACTCCACCCCGGCCCCAGGGCCCAGCGAAAAGCTGAACCTCTTCAGCAACATCACCTCCAAGGTCGAGGACGTGGCGAGCATCAGCGCCGACTGGATCATCGCCCGGTCCAAGGGCCGTGCAGGCGTCGTGCTGTTCACCGACGCCTCGATACCGTTCGCCAAGCGCAAGTCCGACCTGATCAAGAAGCGACTCGCCACCTGCTCCGACGTCAAGCTGCTGAGCTACAAGAACCTGCCCATCCCCGAAGCCAACACCCGCGCCACCGAGGAAGTCTCCTCCCTGCACTCCCGCTTCGGCGACAAGTGGACCCACTCCGCCGCCATCAACGACCTGTACTTCCGGCACGCGGCCCCCGCGCTGCGCGCCGCGGGCAAGGAGGGCGACGGCGCCCCGTACAACATCGGCGCCGGTGACGGCGACCCGTCGGCCTTCCAGCGCATCAACGGCAAGCAGTACCAGGCCGCCACCGTGCCCGAGCCGCTCTCCGAACAGGGCTGGCAGATCGTCGACGAGTTCAACCGCGCCTTCGCCGACGAACCGGCCAGCGGATACGTCGCTCCCGTCCACATCTCCACCGCCGACAACAACGGCGGCGCTCTCGCCTGGAACTCCGAGGGCTATCGGCAGGCATACCGCAAGATCTGGGACAAATGACGACTGCCCGCCCGGCGGCCACCGGGCGGCGGCGCCGGGCCGGGGGCGGCGTGGTCGGCCCGATCAGCGGCGGGCGGTCCGGGGCTCCTGTCGGGCGGTCCGCGCCTCCGCGCGGGCGGCCATGTGCTCCGCGCGGGCGGCCGTGTGCTCCGCGCGTACGGCCGTGTGCTCCGCGCGTACGGCCGTACGGCGCTCGGCCGCCAGGTCCGCGAGCAGCGTCAGGGCCGCTTCCGATGGGGTGCCCGGCAGCGCGTTGTGGATCGCCACGCGCTGCCCGTCGTCGGGGAGGGCGAGGAACTCCACGTTGAGGGTGAGGGTGCCGACCAGGGGGTGGCGGAAGGTGCGGCTGGCGGCTCCGCAGTCGGCCACCGTGTGGTCGGCCCACAGCTGCGCGAACTGAGGGCTGCGTACGGAGAGTTCGCCGATCAGCGAGGCGAGCTGTGGCGCCTCGGGGTAGCGGCCGGCGATCAGCCGGAGATCGGCGACGGTCGAGTGCGTCTTGCCGTGCCAGTCCTCGTACAGCTCGCGGGTGTGCTGGTCGAGGAAGAGCACCCGGGCGACGGCGTCCAGCACCGCGTCCGAGGCGTTCGGGCTCTGCCCCTGTTCCAGCCGGGTGTAGTAGCCGGCGCTCACCCCGGCCAGCTGCGCCAGCTCCTCGCGCCGCAGACCCGGCACCCGGCGGCGGCCGCCGTACGTGGGCAGTCCCAGCTCCTCCGGCCGCACCTGCGCCCGCTTCGCCCGTAGGAACGCGCCCAGCTCGCCGCGTGTGTCCATGAGCCAAGTGTGCGGGATGCGCGAGCGCGCCTGCCTGCACCTGTCAGGTGTAGGCACAGCGGTGGTACGTGTGGCAGAGGGCTGGGTGGGGGTGAACCGTTGTCCGACTCTTGCTTCGCGGGGCCGGTCCGGTCCCGCGGTACGAGAGCACCTGATGAGACGGACGACGGAGGACACCTCCCCATGAAGACCCTTGTGATCGGCGCGACGGGCACCCTCGGGTCCGCGGTCGCCGAAGCGCTGGCGGCAAGCGGACACGAGGTCGTACGGGCCTCGCGGCACGGCCCCGTTCGCGCCGACCTGACCGACCCCGGCTCGCTTGACGCGCTGTTCGCGCAGGCCGGCCCGCTCGACGCGGTGATGTGCTGCGCCGCAAGTGGCGGCCTGGCGCCGCTCGACTCCGCCTCGGACGCCGACTTCCGGGCCGGGCTGGAGGGCAAGCTGATCGGCCAGGTGAACCTGGTGCGGCGCGCGCTGTCCCGGCTGCGGGACGGCGGCTCCATCACGCTCACCAGCGGCCGCTTCGACCGCCCGGTCCCGGGCAGTTCGCCGGGCTTCCTGGTCAACTCCGGACTGGAGGCGTTCGTCCGGGCCGCCGCGCTGGAGATGCCGCGCGGCCTGCGGTTGAACGTCGTCAGCCCGGGCTGGCTGCGCGAGACCCTCACCGCCCTGGACGCGGGGACGGCCGCGGCCCTGCGCGTAGTACGCCCCGCCGACGGCACCCCTGCCGCCGAGGTGGCCCGGCTGTATGTGGCGGCCGTGGAGGGCACGGCACACGGCCGGACGCTCACCCTCCCCGAGCTTTCCGCACTCACCACCAGGAGCACCCGATGAGCACCGCAGCCCCCCGCACCCTCGTCGTCCTCGCCCACCCCGACCTGGCCACCTCCCGGGTCAACGCGGCGCTCGCCCGCGCTGCCCGTACCGTCGGCAACGTCACCCTCCACGATCTGTACGACAGCTACCCGAAGCCGCTCCCCGGCTCGCTCGACGTCGCCCGCGAGCAGCGCCTGCTGCGCGCTCACGAGCGGATCGTCCTCCAGTTCCCGTTCTACTGGTACTCGGCGCCGCCGCTGCTGAAGCAGTGGCTGGACGAGGTCTTCGAGCACGGCTTCGCCTACGGATCGCAGGGAACCGCGCTGCACGGCAAGTCGCTGCGGATCGCCACCACGATCGGCAGCGGCGCCCACGCATACCACCCGGACGGTATGCACGGATTCCCCGCCACCGATCTCCTCCGCCCCTTCGCCGCCACGGCGCGGCTGACGGGCATGCGCTTCCTGGAGCCGTTCCTCGTCCACGGCACGCATGTGCTCACGGACGCGGAGCTGGCCGATCGGGCGGACCGCTACCGGCAACTGCTGCTCGGCCGACCGGAGTCGGAGGAGATGCGGGTGCGGGTGCCGGAGCGGGAGCCGCTGCCAGCGGGTAGGGCGTGACCCGGCGGGGAGGTACGGCAACGCGCCAGCCCGGGTTGTAGGCGCCAGGGACGGAATGGAGGTGCCAGCCCGCCCGCGCCGCCCAACCGGGCAGCGGGGAACGCCGCAGCACAAGGGCCTGCGGACGGCCCTCGGGAGCGCTACGGCACCCCGCGGTATGCGCGACAGGGATGGCGGAGCTGTTGCCGGCCAGTACGCAGGGCGGGCGCACGCCATGGGCACGCAGCACGCGTTCCATACGCTGCCAGTCCTTGCGGGCCGCGGCCTGGATGCCGGAGTGGAGCTCCAACTGGTGCAGCTGGAGCGCCAGATGCAGCAGCGCCACGGCGGCGCCGAGCGGGACGAGCATCCGCGGCAGCCGCACCCCGCGCGCCGGTACTCCCGCCCCACGCCCCGGTCTGGTCCCGCGCGCCTGTCCGGTCCCGCGCGCCAGCCGCACGGCGCTGCCCACCCCCAGCGCCGCCACGGGCGCCAGCAGCGCATAGCTGGGCAGCAGGAAGCGCGGGGCCGCGTAGTCCATGAAGAACAGATACGGGACAGCCACCGCGGCAGCCGCGACGGTGGGCAGCACCGCGACCGCCGTACGGCCGTCGCCGCGTGCCGCATGGAGGCCCAGCGCGACCAGCGGCGGGATCAGCAGCCACCACCCGGCGGACGACCACTCGACCGTCGCCCCCTCACAGGGACGGCACAGCAGCGGCCCGTCGAGTGCGGCGGCGTGCTGCCACAGCGTGTCGAGGGACAGCCGCGGCCCCATCCCGCCCTGGACCTCCCCGGCCGCCCGCACCCGCTCCATTACGCCGCCGAACCGGAGCCGGGCCTCAACCGCCCAGGGCAGCACCCCGAGGAGGGCCCCACCGGCGACGGCCGCGGCGGACCGCAGAGCCTGCCCCTTGGGCAGCTTCCCCCTCGCGCCGGCGTACAGTGCAGCCGCCAGCAGTACGGCGGCGGGCCACACCGTGTCGTTGGGCCGCATCAGCGTGGCACCGGCAAGTGCCGCTGCCGCCGCCGCGTACGTACGCGCCGTGGGGGCGTTCCGCCCCGGTCCGCGCAACAGGCAGCCGACGGTGCCCGTCAACCCCATCGCCACATAGTGGTTGGGCATCGCAGCGCCCGCGTAGAACAGCGCGAACCACACACTGCTGTACAGCGCCGCCGCCAGCGGCACCACCCACCGCCTCTCGACCACCCACAGCCACGGCAGATACCCCAGGTAGAGGGCCAGCGATGCCGCGACGGTCAGATAGCAGCGCAGCAGCACCACGGAGTCATTCAGGGCCGCCACTGGTGCGATCAGCAGCGGCACACCACGCGTCCTGGGCGCGCTGAACGGGGTTTCCGGGCCGAACGCCGTGAAGCGGCTCGCATACACCAGTTCGTCCCAGCCGAGAGGGAGTCCGGGCTGGACGACGGCGAGTGAGAGTGCCCCGAACACCCCGCAGATTGCGGCCAGCCGGTGGCGGTCGGCGTGCTCGGCATTCCATGACATACGCCGCATCTTCCCGCCGCCGAGCCCCCCTCGGCCGCCGCCGAGCAGGCGTGTTGCGGGCCCACTGCGTGGGGGCGACGGCGTGGGGTGGTGGCTTAGGTGGGAGGGGGTGGCTGTTGCGGCTCGGGGTGGGTGGGTGGGGGTTGGGGGCGGCTCCCCCCGCCTGCCGCCGGGACGGCTGGCTTGTGGGGGCACGCCCCCTATCGTTTTCGGCTGTCGCCGAGGGGTCGTGTCGGGGGGCTCCGCCCCCCAACGGCCCCCCGCTAGGTGGGCTTCGCCCCCCTAGGACCCCCCTTCCGCAAATCGCCTAGCCATTGACGTAAGAGCAGCCCGCCTGTGAGTTGCTGCCTTTTGTCTGCGGGTGGCGCCCATATCTGGGGTTGGAGCAATGGGGGCTGTTATCCACCCCAGATATGGGCGCCACCCGCAGCGAATAGTCCTGGAGCGGGGGCGGAGGTCGAATTGTCCATAGGGAGGCATGGGGCCGGGGGGGGCTCCTAGGGGGGCGGAGCCCCCGTAGCGGGGGGCAGTTGGGGGGCGGAGCCGCCCCAACGCCCGTCCGGCGAGGACCGGGGGTTTGGGGGCAGAGCCCCCAACACAGGAGGGGGCCCAGGGTGGGGCCCTCAACCCACCACCACCCCCACCCACCCCGGGCCCAAGGCTGGGCCCTCACGCATTGGCACCCCAGTCCCACAGGGCCTGGAGGACGTCTTCCAAGGCGCGGCCACGATCGGTCAGCTGATACCGAACCACAGTCGGCCACCCAGGAAACCGCTCACGACGAACAACCCCCACATCAACCAACTGCCGCAACCGCTCGGCCAGCACCTTGTCGGAGAGCGAGGGCAACACAGCGGCCAACTCACTAAACGTATGCGGCCCCCGCAACAACTCCCGCACGACCAACGTCGTCCACCGCCCCCGCAACGCATGCAAGGTGATCTCGACCGGACAGGACGGCTCCGGAACGGCAGTCCGGGCACGCGGATCGTCGGGCAGGCCGGGCCGCGGGAGGCGGTGGCCGCAACTGACCGTTCGGTGAGCCACGACAACGGGTCCTAACGTCGGAAGCATCCGTACGAGCCGAGCGTACGGCGCCATCCAAGCCGAGGAGGATCATGACCGTGAGCAGCAGAAACAGCATGACCACCCCCACCCGCCCGGCCCGCGAAGCGGCCGACGTCCCGGCGGTCTTCGCCGAACGGTTCAACTCCGGACAGCCGCAAGCGGTGGCCGAGATGTACGCCCCGGGCGCCGTGTTCGTCTCGCCGGACGGCAGCGTGGCCGACTCCCCCGAGAGCATCGCCCGCGCCAACGCGGACTTCCTCGGGCTGGGCCTGCCGATCACCGTCCGGCCGCGGCACGTCTACACGGCGGGCGACACCGCCCTCCTCATCGTCGACTGGGAGATCGAGGGCACGGGCCCGGACGGGCAGCCGCTGCACATCAGGGGAACGGCGACCGATGTCGCGCGGCGCGGCTCCGACGGGGTGTGGCGGTATGTGATCGACCGCCCGGTGGGGTAACCCGGCGTCCGGCCGCGACGGCCGCGCCGGCCGCGGCTACTCGTGCTGCGCCATCGCACTCCGGAAGGCGGCGGCCATGGAGGCGGGGTCGTAGTCGTCGCCGACACCCTGCGCGATGACGATGTCGCCGTCTATATGCGCCGTACGCAGCGGGATCAGCTCCTGGTAGGCCGGGGAGGCGTACCAGTCGTGGGCGGCCTGGCGGTCGGGAAACTCGATGATGACGACGCCGCCCGACCACGAGCCCTCCAGCACCTCGGGGTCACCGCCGTGCACGAGGAAGCGGCCCTGGTACGGGTCGAGGGTGGCCTGGATGCGCTCCACGTAGGTGATCAGGTCGGTGTGCACCTCGCGGTTGGTCAGCCGGGCAACGCCATATGCGGTCACAAGGGCCTCCTGCGGGGGGACATCGATGGAACGCCGGTACGGGGCGCTGTGTAGCGTGACCAGTGTCGCCACGTCGGGCGGTAGGGGCGATTACGCCGCGGGTAATGGCGGCCCTCGGGGGGCACGCCGCGAGACGGAGGAGCACGTGTCACAAGCACAGGCGGACAGCGAGCCGTTCACCGTTCCGGTGACGGTGCGGGGGTACGAGACGGACACCCAGGGGCATCTGAACCAGGCGGTGTACCTCCAGTACGCGGAGCATGCGCGCTGGTCGCTGCTGAAGGCGGCCGGTATCGAGCAGGCCGCACTGGTGGGCTCGGGCATCGGCCCGGTCACCCTGGAGCAGACCTTGCGCTACAAGGCCGAGCTGCGGGCCGGGGACGAGGTGACGGTCAGCTGCGCCTTCGAGTGGAGCGACCGCAAGATCTTCGGGGTGCGCCAGCTCATCCGTAAGACGGACGGCACACTGGCCGCCGAACTGACCGGTGTGGGCGGGATCATGGATCTGAGCGCCCGGCGTCTGGTGGCCGACCCCGGCGGGGCGCTGCGCGAACTGGCCACCGATCCCAAGGTGCTGGGACTGGAGTAGCGCCGTTCCGCACCGCGCACGACTGTGGGCCCCGCACTCGGCGGGGCCCACAGTCATGTCGAGGTGTTCAGTTGTTCAGCGGCTCCGGCTCAGATCGCGGAGCCGGCCTTCCACTCCGACCAGCTCATGTTCCAGCCGTTGAGGCCGTTCTCGGGCTGGATCGTCTTGTCGGGCGAGCCCTTGACCACGACGACGTCACCGATCATCGAGTTCTCGTAGAACCAGCCACCGTCCGTGGAGGTGCTGCCGGCACCGCGGCTGTCCTTCAGGCCGACGCAGCCGTGGCTGGTGTTGCCGGAACCGAAGGGCGCGCCCCAGTAGTTGCCGTGGATGAAGGTGCCCGAGGTGGACAGCCGCATGGCGTGCGGGACGTCCTTGATGTCGTAACCCTCGGCGCCCTTGCGGCCGAATCCGACCGTGTTGCCGTCCATCCGGGTCTCCTTGTGCTTCTCGGAGATCACCATCTGGCCGTTGTACGTCGGGTTCTTGGCGCTGCCCGCGGAGATCGGGATGGTCTTGATGACCTTGCCGTCCCGCTCGACCTTCATCTTGTAGCTCTTCACGTCGACCGTGCTGACCTGCTTGCGGCCGATGTTGAAGGTGACCTTCTTGTTCTGGACACCGACGTTGCCGTTGCCCGCTTTCACACCGTCGAGCTTGAGGTCGAGGGTGACCTTGGAGTTGGGCTTCCAGTACTCCTGAGGACGGAAGTCGAGCCGGTCGTTGCCGAACCAGTGGCCGACGACCTCCTGGCCGCTGGACGAGCTGACCTTGATCGCGGACTGGACGGCCTTCTTGTTCTGGATCTGCTTGTCGAAGGTGATGGAGACCGGCATCCCGACGCCGACGGTGGCGCCGTCCTCACCGGCGTACGTCCCGATGAAGCTGTGCTCCGGCGCGACGGTGGTGAAGGTGCGGTTCTCCACGGCCTTGCGCCCGTCGCCGTCCTTGGCCGTCGCGCTGATCTCGTACTTGGTGGCGCGCTCGAGCTGCTGCTTGGGCTTCCAGCTCTTGCCGTCGGAGGAGAGGGTGCCCTCTATGGCGGTGCCGCTCTGGGCCGCCTTCAGGCTCACCTTGGTGAGCTTGCCGCCCTTGACGGAGACATTGGCGCCGTTGTTGATGCTGGCGTTGTCCTCGCCGTCCTTCGCGGGGATCTTTATTCGGGCGGCCGAGCTGTCCTTACCTGCGGCTATGTCGTTCTTCGCGGCCGACTTCTCGGTGTCACCCCCGTCGTCACCACCGCCGCAGGCGCTCAGCGTGAGCACCCCACCGAGCAGCGCGGCCGTGACCGCGAGACCCTTGCGGTGCTTCCCCACCGTCATCACTGGCTTCTCCATATGCCTTCAGAACCCCATGTCTCCCCGGTAAAGCTGCGTAGCCCCCACAGCGTCCGAAATCGGACATGTGCGCTCCAGCTCTGTGCATAAGAACGCACCGGGGACTATGACCGGTTCCACTTTCTATAAAACTGTGGCCTAGGACACCCATCCGCCTGGTTTGCGAACCCTTCTGGTTCCCAGGAAAAGCGGAAGCATGCCTTCCCCCTCGCCTCCAGCACTCAGTAACATCGGCCCGCGTACGGCTAGTTCACACTGGTCCCCCGAGCCGTACGTCGTACCCACGCACCCAGGAGGGCGTTTCGTGTCCGAGGCCGGACCCTCGAAGCTGTCAGTCCACCGCCGTCCTCTGGCCACCGCTGCGGCGGCCGGCGGAGTGCTGCTCGCCCTCTGGTTCGTGCCCACAGCCAACGCTACCCCCGAAAAACCCGACCATCCCACCCATCACAGCAACACTGTGACGCGGTTGGGACATGACGCGGGCGCGGAGTGACCCCCTCGCGCCTGCTCTGAAGCGGGGCCGTCCCTGTTGGGCGCGTGCCCCTGCGAAGCTTGGGCAGTCTGCGCCAGGGGCGCAGGGTGGGCAAGCGCAGCCCCCATGCCGGGCATGCCCTAGATCAGCGGCCCCGTCGCCGACTCCGCAGCGGCCACCAGCGCACCGGACCGGACGAAAGCCTCAGTGGCCGCCAAATCCGGCGCGAGGTAGCGATCCTCGCCCGGGCCCTCGGCCCCGGCGTCCCGCAGTGCGGCGATCACGGCCTGGGCGGCAGCCCCGGGCGTCAGCCCGGCCGTGCCCGAGCGGAGCTCAATGGCTCGCGTGGCCGCATAGACCTCCACTCCGATGACGCGAGCCAGCGCATCCACCGCCGTACGAAGCTTCCGCGCAGCGGACCAGCCCATGGACACATGGTCCTCCTGCATCGCGGAGGAGGGGATGGAGTCGACGGAAGCTGGCACCGCCAGCCGCTTCAGCTCGCTGACCAGGGCCGCCTGCGTGTACTGGGCGATCATCAGCCCCGAGTCCACCCCGGCGTCGTGGGCGAGGAACGGCGGCAGGCCGTGCGAGCGGTTCTTGTCCAGCAGCCGGTCCGTACGCCGCTCCGCGATGGAGGCGAGGTCGGCTGCGGCGACGGCGAGGAAGTCGAGGACGTAGGCGACCGGCGCGCCGTGGAAGTTGCCGTTGGACTCGACCCGTCCGTCGGGCAGCACGACGGGGTTGTCGACGGCCGAGGCCAGCTCCCGTTCGGCGACCGTACGGGCGTGCGCCAGGGTGTCCCGGCCCGCGCCGGCGACCTGTGGGGCACACCGCACCGAGTAGGCGTCCTGCACCCGTGGTGCGTCGTCCTGGTGGTGCCCGGTCAGGCCTGAACCGGCCAGCACCTTGAGCATGTTGGCGGCGCTGGCGGCCTGGCCCGGATGCGGCCGGATGGCGTGCAGCTCTGGCGCGAGCACCCGGTCCGTACCCAGCAGCGCCTCCAGCGACAGGGCAGCGGCGATGTCCGCCGAGGTGAACAGGCGCGCGAGGTCGGCGCAGGCCATCAGCAGCATGCCGAGCATCCCGTCGGTGCCGTTGAGAAGGGCCAGGCCCTCCTTCTCGCGCAGCTCGACGGGGGTGATGCCGTGCTCCGCGAGGAGTTCGCCGGCCGGCCGCAGTACGCCGTCGGGGCCCTCCGCCTCGCCCTCTCCCATCAGCGTGAGGGCGCAGTGCGACAGCGGGGCGAGATCGCCGGAGCAGCCGAGGGAGCCGTACTCGTGCACGACGGGCGTGATGCCCGCGTTCAGCAGGTCGGCCATGGCCTGGGCGACCTCGGGGCGCACCCCGGTGCGGCCCGAGGCGAGGGTCTTCAGCCGCAGGAACATCAGTGCGCGTACCACCTCGCGCTCCACCCGCGGGCCCATGCCGGCGGCGTGCGAGCGGACGATGTTGCGCTGGAGCTGGGCACGCAGGTCGGGGCCGATGTGGCGGACGGCGAGGGCGCCGAAACCGGTGGAGACGCCGTAGACGGGGTCGGGCTTGGCGGCGAGGTCGTCGATGAAGCGCCGGGCGGTACGCAGCGCCTCGACGGCTTCCCGGTGCAGCTCTACGCGGGCACCGTCCCGGGCGACGGCGACGACCTCCTCGGGGCTGATGCCCGAGCTTCCGACCACCACAGTGTGCATATTCATATTCACGAACCCTAATGAGTGAATTGGCATCTGTCACGAGCGGACGGCCGTGGCTGCCTAGGATAACTAGTTTTCTTCCTAGGGCCCCTAGCTTTATGGTCTTCACCAATACGGCCACGAGCGGGAACGGCGGGTGATGGCGCATGGTGCGCGCGGGTCTGACGGTGGAACGGGTCGTCCAGGCGGCGGCCGAACTCGCGGACGAGGTGGGTCTGGACAACGTCACGCTGTCCGCGCTGGCCCGGAGGTTCGGCGTCAAGGACGCCAGCCTCTACTCCCACGTCCGCAACCTCGCCGATCTGCGTACCCGGCTGTGCGTGCTGGCAGCGCGCGAGATGACCGACCGGATCGGTGCCGCCGTCGCCGGGCGCGCGGGCAAGGACGCGCTGATCGCGTTCGCCGACGCCTACCGCGGCTACGCCCTGGAGCACCCGGGCCGCTACGCCGCGGGCCAGCTCCAGGTCGACCCGGCGGTGGCCGCCGAGTCGGTCGGCCATCGCCGCAGCGTCGAGCTGACGTACGGGATGCTCCGCGCCTACGGCCTCCAGGAGCCCGATCTGACCGACGCGGGGCGGCTGCTGCGCAGCACCTTCCACGGCTACGCCGATCTGGAGACCCGCACCGGCTTCAGCCACCCCCGCCGGCTCGACGACTCCTGGCGCCGCTCCCTGGAGGCGCTGCACTTCCTGCTGGAGAACTGGCCGACGACACCTGAGCAGACGAAACGAGGAGAGTCATGAGCACGAGGAGAGTCATGAGCGACCGACCCACCGAAGCCAGCGAACCCCGCGTCGGCACCCTGCCCGTCCCCGGCGCCACCCTCCAGTACGAGGTACGCGGCACCGGACCGCTGCTGCTGCTCATACCGGGTGGGGCCGGGGGCCTGGCCGCCTGCCAGGGGATCGCGGCCGCGCTCGCCGACCGGTTCACCGTCGTCGGCTACGACCCACGCGGCATCGGCGCCAGCCCGTCGGACGTACCGGGCGAGGACCAGCGGCCCGAGGTGCACGCGGCCGACGCGCACCGTCTGCTCGATCTGTTCTCACCCGCCGAGCCGGGCTATGTCTTCGGCACCAGCTCCGGCGGCATCGTCGCGGTCGAACTGCTGGCCAGGCACCCCGAGCGGATCCGCCTCGCCGTCGCGCACGAGCCGCCGCTGGCCCGGATGCTGCCGGAACCCGAACCCGCGCTGGCCGCCTTCGCGGAGGTCCGGGACGTCGCCGTACGGGAGGGCGTCGGCGCCGGATACGCACGGCTGGGCGCGGCGGTGGGTGAGGCGGAGCCGGTGGCGGACGACGCGGGCGAGCCGCAGCCGATGTCGCCGCAGCTGCGGGCGACCGTGGAGGCGAGCAGCGCCCAGTTCCTCCAGCACGTGCTGAAACCGTTCACCCATCACAGCCCGGACCTCGGCCTGCTGAAGGGCGTCTCCGAGCAGCTCGTCGTCGGCGTCGGGCGGACCTCACGCGGGCAGCTCCCGCACACCCTCGCCACGGCGCTGGCTGAGCACGTCGGTGCGGAGTGCCGCACCTTCCCGGGCAGCCACATCGGCTGCGTCGAGCACCCCACCGCGTTTGCGCAAGCGCTGGCCGCGACGCTGCTGAGGGCTGGCCGCGGCTAGTTGCGTACCCGGCACAGGGGGCTGCGCTTGCCCACCCTGCGCCCC
Organism: Streptomyces sp. CA-250714; assembly: GCF_050936705.1. NCBI lineage: Bacteria > Bacillati > Actinomycetota > Actinomycetes > Kitasatosporales > Streptomycetaceae > Streptomyces > Streptomyces sp. CA-250714. The sequence continues at coordinate 3,064,866 of NZ_JBNJMI010000001.1, forward strand.
TGGCGCAGACTGCCCAAGCGCAGCACGGGGGGACGCGCCCCGAAGGGGCGCGGGGAACTGCGCGAGCAACCACAACGCACCCCGCAGTCCGCAAGCAAGGGGTAGGGGCACCCCCTCACCGGAACCCCCGACACGGCCCAACAAATCAGCGCCTGCGGAAGCGCCGGCGCTCCGGGGGCGAGGGGGGCAACGGGTCGGGGGTGACAGCCATCCGCACCGTGGGGTCGTGGGGCCCGCCCTCACGCCCCGCCACCACCGGCTTGGCCGAGCGCAGCGACTTCGCTCGGTACTGGGCCGCGTCCGCGAGCCGGAAGATCCGGTGCGCCGTGCGCACTTCGCCGACCGGATCGCCGGTGGAGGCGACCCCGCAGGCCACGCCCTCCCCCAGCTCCAGTTCGGCCGCGCCCCGGCACAGTTCGTCGGCGGCGCGTACGACCTCGTCAGCCGTCGGCCCGACGGCCAGCAGACAGAACTCGTCACCCCCCAGCCGTCCGGCCAGTGCGCCGGGCAGTGTCGCCGCGCCGGCGGACAGCACGGCGGCGAACCGCTCCAGGAGCCGGTCCCCGGCCTCGTGGCCATGTGCGTCGTTGACGCCCTTGAGCCCGTTGATGTCGCAGACGACGAGGCTGACGACGGTGCCCAGGTCGCGGTGGAGTTCGACGGCCTCGTCCAGCCGGTTCTCGACGGCGCGGCGGTTGGCCAGTCCGGTGAGGGGGTCGGTGTAGGCGAGGCGGCGGACCTCTTCCAGCCGCTCGTTCTGCGCGATGCCGGAGGCTATGAGGGCCGCGAGTACGGCGGCGAAGTCGGCGTCGTCCCGGGTGAAGGGGGGCGCCGCGGCGGCCCGGGCCACGTACAGCTCGCCCCAGGCCCGTCCGTGCAGCACTATCGGCGCGATCACGCAGGAGCCGCGGCCCCTGCGGCGCAGTGCCGCCACCCGGCGGTAGCTGTGTGCGGCCTCGCCCTCGGCCTCCGCGGTCTCCTCGGGCCCGTCGCCCTCCACCCACGCCTGCGGCCTGCCGCCGCCCGCCCACCACTCGTGCAGCAACTCGGCGACCTGCGGGAAGTCCCGTACGGGGTACGACTCGTCGGTGGGGAACTCGGCCTCCTCCGGCGCCCGCTCCCCCACGTTGACCAGCACCCGCAGTCGGCCGCGGGCCCGCTCCCAGACGGATATCGACGCGAACGCGCCGCCCATCGCCTCGCAGGCACCCCATGCGGCCGCGTGGGCTATGTCCCGGTGGGAGAGCGCGGCGGCGGCCTCCGGCTCGTCCTCGTCGTACGGGTGCGGCCGGGCCGTCGCGGGTGCGGACGTCTGTGCGGCCGCCATGGCCTGGGACAGCCCGACGACGGCGCTGAGGCGCGCGTCCGCGTCCTCTCCTGTTCGGCCCATACCGCCAAGATTAGGAGGCTTCGCCCCGTTCTGCCGCGCAGGCCCCTACGGAGAGCCTCACTCTACGAAGAAAGCCGCTGTCTTGCCGGGGAATCACGACTGCCCTCTGGGCCAGATTGCCGTAGTCACTCCCCGGGCCAGTCCGGCTTCCGCTTCTCGTTGAACGCAGCGACGCCCTCGGCGCGGTCGCCCGAGAAGGCGACGGTGCGCCAGGCGGCCTCCTCCACCTCAAGCCCCGCGCGCAGGTCCATGCCCCATCCGGTGCGCAGCGCCCGCTTGGCGGCCCGCAGTCCGACCGGCGAGTTGGCGGCGATCCGCTCCGCCAGCGCCAGCGCCTCGCCGCGGTCCTCACCCTCCGCGGCGAGCAGATCGACCATCCCGAGCGCGTGTGCCTCGGCCGCCGCCACCCGGCGCGCCGAGAAGATCAGCTCGGCGGCGCGGGCCGCACCCACCCGGCGCGGCAGCAGCTGGGTGCCGCCTCCGCCGGGCACCACACCGACCGACACCTCGGGCAGCCCCACGACGGCCGTGGGGTCGGCGACGATCAGATCGCAGGAGAGCGCGAGTTCGTACCCGCCGCCCAGCGCATAGCCGTGCACGGCGGCGATGGTCGGCATCGGCAGCTCCAGCACCCCGCTGTAGGCGGCACGGGAGTGCGGGCGCTGCGCGGCGAGCTGGGCGTCGCTGAGGGAGTTGCGCTCCTTGAGGTCGGCGCCGACGCAGAACGCGCGCTCGTGCGTAGAGGTCAGCACGGTGGCCCGTACGCCGCCGTCCCGCGCGAGCGCGGCACACGCGTCGGCGAGCGCGCCCGCGAACGCGCTCGACACCGCGTTCATGGCCTCCCGCCGGTCCATCACCAGCTCCGCGACGTGCCCGTCCCTGCGGACCCGCACCCACTCCCCGAACGCCTGCTCGCTCTGCTCGCTGTGATCCATACGGATCACGATAACGACGGTTAACTCTCTTGGGTACGGCGCCGCAGCAGCCACGGCTCCACCACGCCCAGGCCACGCACGGGCCGCTGGTAGAGGGGCTGGAGGGCGAACCGGTACCCGGACAGGTCCTCGCTCTCCTTCTCCGACTCCGGCGCCGCACCGGAGGCGGTCAGCTCGGCGCGGAAGGCGCCGTCCACCAGCACCGTGTCCTTGGGCGCTATCGAGGTGAGCCGGCTGGCGAGGTTGACCGTGTTGCCGAAGACGTCGCCCATCCGGGTCGTCATCGTGCCGAACGCGATGCCGACCCGCAGCTCGGGCATCGTCTCGTCGTTCGCCATCGTCTCGATCAGCCGCAGCCCGATCTCCGCCGCCGTGCTCGCGTCCTCGGCGACGTAGAGGATCTCGTCCCCGAGCGCCTTGATCAGCCGCCCGCCGTGCGCGGCGACCAGATCCGCGGAGGTGGTCTCGAACGCCTCGACCAGCTCGCCCAGTTCCTCGTCCTCCAGCCGCCGCGTCAGCCGGGTGAAGCCCACCAGGTCGGCGAAGCCGATGGCCTGCCGCCGGTTGACCATCTCCTCGTCGTCCTGCGCCTGTACGACCCGGCCCGTGGCGGCGGCCAGCTGGCGGCGCCACACATAGACCAGGAACTCCTCCAGCTCGGGCAGCAGCAACTGCACCAGCGGAAAGGTGACTTCGTTACGGGTCATCCCCGGCTCGGGCGGCTCGGTCAGCCCCATCAGGAACGAGTCGATCTGCCAGTCCGCGAGCCGCGCAGTGGTCTGCCCCGTCGACCGGGCCACCTGCACCGCCATCGTCTCGCTCAGCAGCCCCGCCTCCACCAGACCCGACAGCCGCCGCAGCGCCAGCACATCGGCCTCGGTCAGCGCACGGGCCTGCCCCACGTCGGCGAACCCCATCGCCCGCCAGAACCTGGACGCCAGCTCCATGGAGACCCCGGCGGCGCGGGCGGCCTGGAACGGCGTGTACTGCCGTTCGGAGCCGAGGATGAGCTCCTCGATCCGCAGCGCACTGGGATCGGGCTCGTCGTCCGGGTCCCCCGCAGCGCCGTCCCGGAAGGGGCCCCCGATGCCCCCGTCGCCGGACGCCGCCGACTGGCCGGGCGCCGGCCCGGCGGCCGGGGCGGACGCGGCGGACGCTGAATCGGCGGATGCGGCGGAGGCAGACGCGGCGGAGGCTCCATCGCCGGACGCGGCGTTGGCGGACGCGGCCGAGGCTGCATCGGCGGTGCTGTCCCCCGACGCCGATCCGTCCGCCGCTCCATCCGCCGAGGCGGCACCCCCGGCCGGGGTCGGTTCGGGGGGCTCCTGGGTGGCGGGGCCGTGTGCTCCGCGGTCGTCGGTCTCGGCGGCGTCGGAGGCGCCCGGGGCCGTCGAGGACCCGGGGGCGCCTCCCGGCCGAAGGTCCGGGGAGGAAGCCGCTCTGCGTTCGGGCATGCCCGGTTCGTCCACGGTCACCGCGGGCTCCCCGCACCCTCCGCGGCGTGGTGTCTCGGCCTCGCGTCGTCCCTGCGCACAGCCCTTCCGTTCCTCTTGCTCAACCTGCTCCGGGCCGGGACACCGCTGCCTGATGGCACCCGATGTCACCGCCGATTGCCCACCATACGGCAGTTGTGCGCTACCTCACTCTCCAGCTGCGGGGCGCAGATGGACGATGTCACCGGCAGCGATCGGATGCTGTACGCCCTGTTCCGAAGCGATGAGCAACCGCCCGTCGCCGTCGACCGCGACAGCCTCCCCCACCAGCTCGTCCCCGCCGGGCAGCATCGCCCGTACGGTCCTGCCGAGCGTCACGCATCCCGCCGCGTACGCGTCCAGCAGCGCGCCGGCCGCCGGGTCGCCGTCGGCCTCCGTCCAGCGGCCGTACCAGTCCTCCACCGCACGCAGCACCGCACGCAGCAGCGGGTCCCGGTCGGTGCCCTGGGCTCCCGCGAGGGCCAGCGACCCCGCGGTCGGTACGGGCAGCTCGTCCTCGCGGAGGGTGACGTTGAGGCCGATGCCGAGGACGACGGAGTCCTCGCCGACGCGTTCGGCGAGGATGCCGCCGATCTTGCGTTCGCCGCCCTTGCCGGTGGTCAGCACGTCGTTGGGCCACTTCAGGCCGGTGTCGACGCCCGCCGAACGGGCCAGGGCGCCCGCCGCGGCCACCCCGCCGAGCAGGGGCAGCCAGCCCCAGCGGTGCGGGGGGACCTCCGGGCGGAGCAGCGCCGAGAAGAAGAGGCCGGAGCGGGGTGGGGCCGTCCATGAGCGGTCCAGACGGCCTTTGCCGGCCGTCTGCTCCTCGGCGACGAGGACCGCGCCGGGTGCGGCTTCGCCGCGAGCCGCGCGGGCGGCGAGCTCTGTGTTGGTCGAGCCGATGGATTCGACCACGTCCAGGTCGGTCCACAGCGAGCTCTCGCCGAGCAGGGCTTTGCGGAGGGCCGCCTCGTTGAGTGGGGGGCGGTCGAGATCGGACCAGCGATTGGGAGTCATACCGCCAGGCTATGGGTGGGCCCATCGCCTGTGAGGGCACGCGCCGGGTGAGCCGCCGCGTGAGAGGGCTCTGGTGGGTGGGGGGCTGGGGTGGGAGGGGGTGGTGGTGGCGTGGGTGGGTGGGGGTTCGTGGTGGCCTGGGGTGGGTGGGTGGGGGTTGGGGGCGGCTCCCCCCTCCTGCCGCCTGGCCGGCTGGCTTGTGGGGGCACGCCCCCTTTCGTCTTCGGCTGCCGCCGACAGGTCGTGTCGGGGGGCTCCGCCCCCCAACGGCCCCCCGCTAGGTGGGCTTCGCCCCCCTAGGACCCCCCTTCCGCAATCGCGGAAGCCATTGACGTAAGAGCCGTCCGCCTGCGAGTTGCTGCCTTTTGTCTGCGGGTGGCGCCCATATCTGGGGCTGGAGCAATGGCCGCTCTCAACCACCCCAGATATGGGCGCCACCCGCAGCGAATAGTCCTGGACCAGGGGCGGAGGACAAATTGTCCAGACGGAGGCATGGGGTCGGGGGGGCTCCTAGGGGGGCGGAGCCCCCGTAGCGGGGGGCAGTTGGGGGGCGGAGCCGCCCCAACGCCCGTCCGGCGAGGACCGGGGGTTTGGGGGCAGCGCCCCCAACACAGGAGGGGGCCCAGGGTGGGGCCCTCAAGCCCGCCCAACCCTCAACCCACCACCTCCCCCACCCGCCCACCCCCACCCACCCACGCGATGTGTTCAACACCGCACTCCGCAAATGGGCAGGTCGCCGATACCCTACGGGTCGGTAGCCAACCCGCGACGGTAAGGAGCCCCCCGCGATGTCCTCGCCCAGCCCCGACATCGACGACCTCGACATCCACACCACCGCGGGCAAACTCGCGGATTTCGAGCGCCGCACCAAGGAAGCCGTCCATGCGGGCTCCGAACGAGCAGTGGAAAAGCAACACGCCAAGGGCAAGCTGACCGCGCGTAAGCGCATCGCGCTGCTCCTCGACGAGGGTTCGTTCACCGAGCTGGACGAGTTCGCACGGCACCGTTCGACCAACTTCGGGCTGGAGAAGAACCGCCCGTACGGGGACGGCGTCGTCACCGGCTACGGCACCGTCGACGGCCGCCCCGTCTGCGTCTTCTCGCAGGACTTCACCATCTTCGGCGGCGCCCTCGGCGAGGTCTACGGCGAGAAGATCGTGAAGGTCATGGACTTCGCGCTGAAGACCGGCTGTCCCGTCGTGGGTATCAACGACGGCGGTGGCGCCCGGATCCAGGAGGGCGTGGCGGCGCTCGGGCTGTTCGCGGAGATCTTCCGCCGGAACACCCACGCCTCCGGCGTGATCCCTCAGATCAGCCTCATCCTCGGCCCGTGCGCGGGCGGCGCGGTCTACTCACCGGCGATCACCGACTTCACGGTGATGGTCGACCAGACGTCGCACATGTTCATCACGGGCCCGGATGTGATCAAGACGGTCACCGGCGAGGACGTCGGCTTCGAGGAGCTGGGCGGCGCCCGTACGCACAACGCGACCTCAGGCGTGGCGCACCATATGGCGGGGGACGAGAAGGACGCCATCGAGTACGTCAAGGCGCTGCTGTCGTATCTGCCGTCCAACAACCTCTCCGAGCCGCCGGCCTTCCCGGAGGAGGCGGATCTGGAGACATCCGAGGAGGACCGGGAGCTGGACGTCCTCATCCCGGACTCGGCGAACCAGCCGTACGACATGCACGGCGTCATCGAACATGTGCTGGACGACGGCGAGTTCCTGGAGACGCAGGCGCTGTTCGCGCCGAACATCGTCACCGGCTTCGGCCGCATCGAGGGGCAGTCGGTGGGCGTGGTGGCCAACCAGCCGCTCCAGTTCGCGGGCTGTCTCAACATCGACGCGAGCGAGAAGGCGGCGCGTTTCGTCCGTACCTGCGACGCCTTCAATATTCCGGTGCTCACGTTCGTGGACGTGCCGGGCTTCCTGCCCGGTACGGACCAGGAGTACGACGGGATCATCCGGCGCGGCGCCAAGCTGATCTACGCGTACGCGGAGGCGACGGTGCCGCTGATCACGGTGATCACGCGGAAGGCGTTCGGCGGCGCGTACGACGTCATGGGCTCCAAGCACCTGGGCGCTGATCTGAACTTCGCCTGGCCGACCGCGCAGATCGCCGTGATGGGCGCGCAGGGCGCGGTCAACATCCTGCACCGCAAGAAGCTGGCCGCCGCCGGTACCCCCGAGGAGACCGAGGAGCTGCGTGCTCAGCTCACCCAGGAGTACGAGGACGCGCTGCTCAACCCGTATGTGGCGGCCGAGCGCGGCTATGTGGACGCGGTGATCCGTCCGGCGGAGACCCGCCGCCACATCATCCGCGGCCTGCGCACACTGCGCACCAAGCGGGAACAGCTCCCGCCGAAGAAGCACGGCAACATCCCGCTGTGAGGAGGCCGCGATGACGACGGAGTCCATCGAAACGGCGCCGGGCGCCGCACCCGCCGAGCCGCCCATCCGGGTCGTACGGGGCAACCCGACGCCCGAGGAGCTGGCGGCGGCGCTGGCGGTGGTGCGGATCCGTGCTTCGGCCGTTGCGGCCGGGGAGCCGGAGCGGCCCGCGCCGAGCGCCTGGTCCGACCCGGCCCGCACCGTGCCGGGCCCGCTGCCGATGCCGGGCCCCGGTGCCTGGCGCCGTACGTTCTGGCCCGGCTGACCGATTCCCGCGCACGGCGCACGCCGACGCCCCGCGCCTGAGTACGCGTACTCAGGCGCGGGTCTGCGCCCGCGACGACCATGGGCGCATGCTGTGGTCCGACCCCCGAGACGAGCCGCCGCCGGAACTGAGCAGGACCCAGGAGCAGATGCACCGCCTGGGCTGGGTGCTCTTAGTGGTCACCGGGGTGGTGATGCTGCTGCTCCTGTCGGTCGCGTACTCGTAAGCGGCTCGGGCGCTCATCAGCGGCGGGTGTCAGCCGCAGCACAGGGCACCCATCTCGCGGGCCCGCGCCACTCCCTACGATGGCGGTATGGACTCACCGCGTCTCGTACTGGCCTCAGCTTCTCCTGCCCGTCTCGCGCTGCTCCGGCAGGCAGGGATGGCCCCCGAGGTGGTCGTCAGCGGCGTGGACGAGGACGCGCTCAGCGCACCGACCCCCTCCGCGCTGGCCAGGGTGCTGGCCGAGGCGAAGGCGACTGCGGTGGCCGGGCGGCCCGGGGTGGCGGGCGCGCTGATCGTCGGCTGTGACTCGGTGCTGGAGCTGGACGGGCGCCCGCTGGGCAAGCCGGCGGACGCCGAGGAGGCGACGGCGCGCTGGAAGGACATGCGGGGCCGCTCCGGCGTCCTGCACACCGGGCACTGCGTCATCGATACGCGTACGGACGCGCGCTCGCAGGACAACACCCGCTCGGTGACGGCGTCCACGACGGTGCACTTCGGTGAGCCGACGGACGAGGAGATCGCGGCCTATGTCGCCAGCGGCGAACCGCTGCATGTGGCGGGCGCGTTCACGCTGGACGGCCGCTCGGGCCCATTCGTCGACGGCATCGAGGGCGACCACGGCAATGTGCTGGGCCTGTCCCTGCCCACGCTGCGCAAGTTGCTGCGCGACCTGGGCGTCGCCATCACGGACCTGTGGGCTCCGCGCTGATCCCCGACCCGTCGACGGGCCGGCCGGCGGCGCGGTCGGCGGGCTGTTCCATGGCCTCGCCGTACCAGGTCAACGACCAGACGATCAGGCCGAGCACGGCCATCATCACCACGAAGGCCGCCCAGCCGACCAGGCCGACACAGAAGGCACCGAGCACCCCGTGCACCACCGCGCAGCTGATCAGCACGATCCGCAGAAAACCGCGCGGCGGCACATCACGGATCGCCGTACGGACGAGGATCAGCGCGCAGCCGAGCACATAGCCGCCGACGAGTACGGCGCCGATGACCGCCGAAACCGTCATGGCACGCGGGTCGATGCCCGCCAGGGACATCTGCTGGGCGTCGGCCACCTTGCCCAGGAAGAGGTTCAGCCCCACGAGCAGGGCTGCTTCCATCGTCAGCACCAACGCGGTCACCGCGGCCACCGCCCGTCTGCGCCCTGCCACTCAGCCCACCTCTTCCGTCGCCGCGCATCTGCGGTGCGCGAGCCGCCACTTGGCCACCCGCCCGCCGACGCGATCGCGTTGCCGCTCTGCTGCTCGCTGGTACGTGTTGTGCGTTACTCCAGGTACGTGCTCTTGGCAGGGCGAACGCTACTCACGGGTACAAGCCGGGGCAAGGGAAACGACGCAAAGCAAAATTTCTCCCTCTCAGTCGTAGGGATTCCACAAAGACGAACCCTCAAGGCTCACGACTCCAACAGAGAGCTAGCCCACATGCCTGAGGCGGGCGATCCCGCACCGAATGCGGCGTACCGTGGGACAACGAGGGGAGATCCGGTTCTGCGCGACCCGCGGGTGACACTCCGTGTGGGCAAGCTCACCCCCCTTGGCGGCTCGGCGTCAGGTGTCGCCTGTACCTAAACTCAGCTTGTTTCAAGGAGGGAGCCATCGTGCGCAAGGTGCTCATCGCCAACCGCGGCGAAATCGCCGTCCGCGTCGCCCGCGCGTGCCGGGATGCGGGAATCGCGAGCGTCGCCGTCTATGCCGAGCCGGACCGGGACGCGTTGCACGTCCGCGTGGCCGACGAGGCATTCGCCCTGGGCGGTGACACCCCGGCGGCGAGCTACCTGGATGTCGCCAAGGTGCTGAAGGCCGCCGCCGATTCGGGCGCGGACGCCGTACACCCCGGGTACGGATTCCTCTCCGAGAACGCCGAGTTCGCGCAGGCCGTCATCGACGCGGGCCTCAACTGGATCGGCCCGCCCCCGCAGGCCATCCGCGACCTGGGCGACAAGGTCGCGGCCCGGCACATCGCACAGCGCGCGGGCGCCCCCCTCGTCGCGGGCACCAAGGACCCGGTCTCCGGCGCGGAAGAGGTCGTCACCTTCGCCGAGGAGCACGGCCTGCCCATCGCCATCAAGGCCGCCTTCGGCGGCGGCGGACGCGGCCTGAAGGTCGCCCGCACGCTGGAGGAGGTCCCCGAGCTGTACGACTCGGCAGTGCGCGAGGCCGTGGCCGCCTTCGGCCGCGGCGAGTGCTTCGTCGAGCGCTATCTGGACCGGCCCCGGCACGTGGAGACCCAGTGCCTGGCCGACAAGCACGGCAACGTGGTCGTCGTCTCCACCCGCGACTGCTCCCTCCAGCGCCGCCACCAGAAGCTGGTCGAGGAGGCCCCGGCGCCGTATCTGACGGACGAGCAGAACGCCGAGCTGTACCGCGCGTCCAAGGCCATCCTGCGCGAGGCCGGCTACGAGGGCGCGGGCACCTGCGAGTTCCTCGTCGGCCAGGACGGCACCATCTCCTTCCTGGAGGTCAACACCCGCCTCCAGGTCGAGCACCCGGTGACCGAAGAGGTCACCGGCATCGACCTGGTCCGCGAGATGTTCCGGATCGCCGACGGTGAAGAGCTCGGCTACGACGACCCCCCGCTGCGCGGTCACTCCTTCGAGTTCCGTATCAACGGCGAGGACCCTGGCCGCAACTTCCTCCCGGCGCCCGGCACCGTCACCACCTTCGCCCCGCCCACCGGTCCCGGCGTCCGGCTCGACGCGGGCGTCGAGTCCGGCTCGGTGATCGGCCCGGCGTGGGACTCGCTGCTCGCCAAGCTCATCGTCACCGGCTCCACCCGCAAGCAGGCCCTGGAGCGCGCTGCCCGGGCGCTGGACGAGTTCGAGGTGACCGGTATGGCCACCGCGATCCCCTTCCACCGCACGGTGGTACGGGACTCGGCCTTCGCCCCTGAGGTAAGCGGCCGCGAGGGCGAGCCGTTCGATGTCCACACCCGGTGGATCGAGACGGAGTTCGTCAACGACATCAAGCCGTTCGCGGCGCCCGCCCCCGGTGAGGCCGAGGAGGACGAGGGCGCGGGACGCGAGACCGTCGTCGTCGAGGTCGGCGGCAAGCGGCTGGAGGTCTCCCTCCCCTCCTCGCTGGGCATGCCGCTGGCGCGTGCCGCCGTCGAGGGCGGCGCCCGCAAGCCGCGCCGGAAGGCCGCCAAGAAGTCCGGCACCGCCGTCTCCGGCGACGCCCTCGCCTCCCCGATGCAGGGCACCATCGTCAAGGTCGCCGTCGAGGAGGGCCAGCAGGTCGAGGAGGGCGAACTCATCATCGTCCTGGAGGCGATGAAGATGGAGCAGCCGCTGAACGCGCACCGCGCCGGCACCGTGAAGGATCTCCGTGCGGAGATCGGCGCCTCCGTGACCTCGGGCGCCGTCATCTGCGAGATCAAGGACTGAAGCCTCAGCTTCTTCGCGGCTCCCTTCTTCCCGCGGCTGTCCTTTTTCGCGCCGCTTCTCCCTTCCCGCCGCGGTCCTTTTTTCCGCCGCGACGGCGAGACGAGGAACGAACGTGATGGGGGCACCTCCCGGCCGGAGGCTGGGGGAGGTGCCGAACCCACCCCAGCCGGTGGGTTCGGCACCGCCGATCACATGCATCGTGGCTGAGCGCCGTTGCGACGGGAATCGGTGCGGGCCCGCACCGTGAGAACCCCGGGCGGGTCCGTCTCGACGCGGGCTCCGAATGGCGCGCTGACCCGGTCCAAGGTGACGCGCAGCCACTCGGTGTCCGCGGGCGACGCGGGCAACAGCCGCACGCGGCGCGCCTGGAAGGGAAACAACCGCACCTCGGCGGTAAGACCGGTCCCCGTATCGAGCGTGACCATGTACAGCAGCCGCAGATCGTCGCGGTACGCGCCGTACCCGCCGATGCCCTCGTAGTCGTCGATGAAGTCCCCGCAGCCGTAGAGGACGAGCCTGTCCCGGTAGAGCTCGACGGGGCGCGGGTGGTGCGAGGAGTGGCCGTGGACGAGGTTCAGGCCGCCGTCGATCAGCGCGTGCGCGGAACGTACCTGTTCGGGAGGTACGTCGTAGCCCCAGTTCGAGCCCCAGTGGACCGAGGCGATGGCCACGTCGCCCGGGCGTTTCAACTCGCCCACCCGGCGGGCGACTTCCTCCGCGTCCGCCAAGGAGGACTCCCGTACCACGTGCACGCCCGGCCGCTTGCCCGTCGCGGCCCAGTGCCGGGGAATTCCGCTGGACGGCGACCCCATCGAGACGACGAGCAACCGGCCGCCGGCTGACCCGTCGAGCGGGACGATGGCGGGCGCCCTGGCCTCGGTCGCGTTCCGGCCCGCGCCGGCCGTCCGCAGTCCGGCCGCCGCCAGGGTGTCGAGCGTTTCCAGCAGGCCGCGCACGCCGAAGTCGAGCACATGGTTGTTGGCCAGTACGGTCACATCGGGCCGGGCGACGCCGAGAGCAGACACGTTCGCGGGGTTCATCCGGTAGTGGACGTCCTTGCACGGGGCGAAGTCGCCGCTGCGCGTGACGCTGGTCTCCAGGTTGCAGACCCGCGCGGCGGGGGCCAGTCCGTCGAGGGTGCGCAGCGCTTCGCCCCAGGGCCAGGCGAACTCGGCCGGGCACGGCACCGGCCCGTTCGCCGCCTCCGCGAGCTCTACGTAGCTCCCCGCGTCCCGTACGCACGGCTCGCGCAGCACGGGATCGCCGGGGTGCGGCAGGATCTGGTCGACGCCGCGCCCCAGCATGACGTCGCCGGTCAGGGCAAGCGTCACCGCGTTCCCGGACACGTCTCCACGGTAGTGGAGCCCTCTCGTCCGCTGCTACTCGCGCGGGCTCCCGCGAGGGCGTCGCCGTGCGGGAGCCTCGCGGGAGCCCGGGGTCGGCGCCCCCGCTAGCGGCGTCGGGGTGCCAGATCCGCCACCCGGGGCGGGCCCGCGGGGGCCGACCGCAGATGGGCGGGAGGGGTGCCCCCGCCCTGGTTCGGGCCCCCGCCCTGGGAGGCGGCCCGGCGCGGGGTGGGCATGGGGACCTCGGAGCGCCCCCTCTCGTGGGAGGCGGAGGCCGGCGAGGTCCCGGCGACGGCGACTTGGACGCCGCGGTCGGCGAGGGCCTGCAACTCGGTCTCCGCACGGTCGTCGTGGGCAGGCGGTTCGTCCGTCACCAGCCGGGTGATCACATCGGTGGGCACCGTCTGGAACATGGTGTCGGTCCCCAGCTTGGTGTGGTCGGCGAGGACGACCACCTCGCCGGCCGCCTGCACCAGCGCCCGGTCCACGCTCGCGGAGAGCATGTTGGAGGTGGACAGCCCGCGCTCGGCCGTCAGCCCGCTGCCGGACAGGAAGGCGCGGGAGACGCGCAGCCCCTGGAGGGACTGCTCGGCACCGCTGCCGACCAGCGCGTAGTTGGAGCCACGCAGGGTGCCTCCGGTCATCACCACTTCGACACGATTGGCGTGCGCCAACGCCTGCGCCACCAGCAGCGAGTTGGTGACGACGGTCAGGCCCGGCACTCTGGCGAGCCGTCGCGCGAGCTCCTGGGTCGTCGTACCGGCTCCGACGACGACGGCCTCGCCCTCCGAGACGAGACCCGCGGCGAGGTCGGCGATGGCCGTCTTCTCCGCGGTGGCCAGGTGGGATTTCTGGGGGAAACCGGACTCCCGGGTGAAGCCCCCCGGCAGCACGGCCCCGCCGTGACGGCGGTCGAGGAGTCCTTCGGCCTCCAGCGCCCGTACGTCACGGCGCACGGTCACCTCAGAGGTCTGGACGACGCGGGCGAGCTCGCGGAGCGAGACAGCTCCGTTGGCTCGCACCATTTCAAGGATCAATTGACGACGTTCCGCAGCGAACACGAAACTGACAGTAACGCCAACGACCGTCTGCTTTCAGCGCTATGCGCCGATTAACAGAAGTTGTTCGTACAGCGGCGCCGAACGTGGTATAGGGGATCGTTTGGGACAAGGCCGCCGGGCAGGCCCTAGTGCAGTTCGGTCAGCTTGCGGGTGTGCAGCTGGCGGGCGACCTCGGCGATCGAGCCGGTGAGCGAGGGGTACACGGTGAACGTGTTCGCGATCTGCTCGACGGTCAGATTGTTGTCAACGGCGATCGAGATCGGATGGATCAGCTCGCTGGCCCGTGGTGCGACAACCACACCTCCGACGACGATCCCGGTGCCGGGGCGGCAGAACAGCTTCACGAAACCGTCCCTGATGCCCTGCATCTTCGCCCGCGGATTGCGCAGCAGCGGCAGCTTGACGACACGGGCCTCGATGGCGCCGTTGTCGACGTCCGCCTGGGTGTAGCCGACGGTCGCGATCTCCGGGTCGGTGAAGACGTTCGCGGAGACCGTCTTGAGATCGAGCGGGTTCACCGTGTCGCCGAGGAAGTGGTACATCGCGATCCGGCCCTGCATGGCCGCCACGGAGGCGAGCGCGAGGACGCCGGTGCAGTCGCCCGCGGCGTAGACGCCGGGTGCCGAGGTGCGGGAGACCTTGTCGGTCCAGATGTGGCCCGACTCCTTGAGCCGGACCCCGGCCTCCTCCAGGCCCATGTCCGCGGTGTTCGGAATGGCGCCGACCGCCACCAGGCAGTGCGTGCCGGTGATCGTACGGCCGTCCTGGAGGGTGACCTCGACGCGGTCGTCGTCCGTGAGCTTGGCGGAGGCAGCACGGGAGCGGCTCATCACGTTCATCCCGCGGCGCCGGAAGACGTCCTCCAGGACCGCTGCCGCGTCCGGGTCCTCGCCGGGGAGCACCCGGTCGCGGGAGGAGACCAGGGTGACCTGCGAGCCCAGCGCCTGGTAGGCGCCCGCGAACTCGGCGCCGGTGACGCCGGAGCCGATGACGATCAGTTCCTCGGGCTGTTCCTGGAGGTCGTAGAGCTGCGTCCAGTTCAGGATGCGCTCACCGTCCGGGCGGGCGTCGGGGATCTCCCGCGGGTGGCCGCCGGTGGCGATCAGTACGGCGTCCGCGGTGAGCTGCTCCTGGCTGCCGTCCGCCGCCGTGACGGTGACGACGCGGGAGCCGTCGGTCGCCTGGCCGGGTTCGAGGCGGCCGCGGCCGCGGACGACGCGGCCGCCGGCGCGGGTGACCGCGGCCGTGATGTCGTGCGACTGGGCGAGGGCGAGGCGTTTGACACGGCGGTTGACCTTGCCGATGTCGACGCCGACCACGCGGGCCGGGTCGTCCGGGTCGTGGGTGGTGTCCTCGACCCGGATGCCGAGCTCCTCGTAGGAGGAGTCGAAGTTGGTCATCACCTCGGCGGTGGCGATGAGTGTCTTGGACGGTACGCAGTCGGTGAGGACCGAGGCGCCGCCCAGGCCGTCGCAGTCGACGACGGAGACTTCCGCGCCGAGTTGTGCTGCCACCAGGGCTGCTTCGTATCCGCCGGGGCCGCCGCCGATGATCACGATCCGAGTCACATGGCCTATTGTCCCGCACCCGTCGTGAGGGCCGCGCGGTGGGGCTCCCTCCCTGCGGGAGGGGCGGCCTTTTTGCGGGCTCGGCCCTTGGCCGCCGCTTTGGGTTGTGGGGGCACGCCCCCTTGTGTTTTCGGCTGGCGCCGAGTGGTCGTGTCGGGGGGCTCCGCCCCCCAACGGCCCCCAGCTAGGTGGGCTTCGCCCCCCTAGGACCCCCCTTCCGCACTTTCGGGCTCTACTGACGTAAGAGCTGTCCGCTTCGTGGCTGCTGCCCTTTGGCTGCCGGTGGTGCCCATATCTGGGGTGGTGGAGGGGCGGGACCCTCTCTTTTGGGGCCGTTAGGCTCGGGGGATGTCGCTCTACGCCGCGTACGCCGGCAATCTCGACGCCCGTCTGATGGCCCGCCGTGCGCCGCACTCTCCGCTGCGGGGCACCGGCTGGCTCACGGACTGGCGGCTCACCTTCGGAGGGGAGCACATGGGGTGGGACGGGGCGCTGGCCACGATCGTGGAGGCGCCGCGTTGCCAGACCTTTGTGGCGCTGTACGACATCGCGCCGATGGACGAGGACTCCGTGGACCGGTGGGAGGGCGTCGGCCTGGACATATACCGGCGGATGCGGGTGCGGGTGCAGACGCTGGAAGGCGAGGAGCCCGCGTGGTGCTTCGTCCTCAACGGCTACGAGGGCGGTCTGCCCTCGGCCCGCTATCTGGGGGACATCGCGGACGCGGCGGAGTCGGCGGGGGCGCCGCACGACTACGTCATGGAGCTCCGTAAGCGGCCCTGCTAGCGGAAAACACCGTCCCGCGCCGGTTTCGGCCGTGTGTTCGTCCGGACTTGGAGATGAGTTGCGTCCCACGTCTACGCGCGTAGGCGATAACGGGCTACCCTCGTCGCGTGAACGCTTCTGCCACTACGCACATCGCCGACGACCCCTACCGCTCCGCCGAGGAGGCCGCCGCCAAGCTGCGGGCCCTGACCGGCGAGGACAGCCACGATGTGGCCCTCGTCATGGGCTCGGGCTGGGTGCCGGCGGCCGACACGCTCGGGGTGGCCGACCATGAGCTCGCGGTGACCGAGCTGCCGGGGTTCCCGCCTCCGACCGCCGCCGGCCACGCTGGCAAGATCCGCTCGCACCGGGTGGGCGACAAGCGCGCGCTCGTCTTCCTCGGCCGTACGCACGCGTACGAGGGCCGCGGTGTCGCGGCCGTCGCGCACGGGGTACGTACGGCCGTGGCGGCGGGCTGCAAGACCATCGTCCTCACCAACGGCTGCGGCGGGCTGCGGCCGGGCATGCGTCCTGGTCAGCCGGTCCTCATCAGTGACCACATCAATCTCACCGCCACCTCCCCCATCGTCGGCGCCAACTTCGTCGACCTGACCGATCTGTACTCGCCGCGGCTGCGCGCGCTCTGCAAGGAGATCGACCCGACGCTGGAAGAGGGCGTCTACGTCCAGTTCCCCGGGCCGCACTACGAGACCCCGGCCGAGATCGGTTTCGTCCGCACGATCGGCGGAGACCTGGTCGGCATGTCCACCGTCCTGGAGGCCATCGCCGCACGTGAGGCCGGGGCCGAGGTGCTCGGCGTCTCCCTGGTGACCAACCTGGCCGCCGGGATGACGGGCGAGCCCCTCAACCACGAGGAGGTCCTCCAGGCGGGCCGCGACTCGGCGGTACGCATGGGATCGCTGCTCGGCGAGGTGCTGAACCGGCTCTGAGCCCCGCTACGGCCAGAGGCCGCCCGTGGGCAGCCTGAGGGGCTGCCCACTGACTCCATCGGCTCTTGAGACCACCGGAAAGGCAGGACCAAGAAGTTGACCTCTCCCCCAGCTGAAGCAGAGGGATTCAAGCCTCGCGGCTCGAGTTTTCTGCTTCGCAGCCCGTTGCCGACCCGAATCAACGGCGAGGGTTGGTGTGCCAACCATCGGTCTTACTCAAGCTCCACAGACCTGACTTCCCGCCGGCCCGACGGTAGACCGGGACGAAGCTTGGCTACCGCCCCGACCAGGTGGGTCGATCCTACAAGCTGCGGCGACCAAGTGGGTCGGCAATCCGCGGAGGAGTCCCGATGAGCGACGGTCTGCGGGACGACGACGCGCTGCTCGCCCGGGCCCGTGACTGGCTGGCCGAGGACCCTGACCCGGAGACCCGCGAGGAGCTCGCCAAGCTGGTCGAGGCCCGGGATCTGGCCGAGCTGCGGGACCGGTTCTCCGGCACCCTCCAGTTCGGCACGGCCGGACTCCGCGGTGAGCTGGGCGCGGGCCCGATGCGGATGAACCGCGCCGTCGTCATCCGCGCGGCGGCCGGGATCGCCGCGTATCTGCGCGCCCGTACAGCGGACGGTGACCGGCCGCTGGTCGTGATCGGGTACGACGCGCGGCACAAGAGCGCCGACTTCGCACGGGACACCGCGGCCGTCATGGTCGGTGCGGGGCTGCGCGCGGCGACGCTGCCCGAGCCGCTGCCCACGCCCGTACTGGCGTTCGCCGTACGGCACCTGGGCGCTGCCGCCGGGATCATGGTCACCGCCAGCCACAATCCGCCGCGCGACAACGGCTACAAGGTCTACCTGGACGACGGCCTGCAGATCGTGCCACCCGCGGACGGGGAGATCGCCCACGAGATCGCATCCGTCGGACCGCTCGCCGGCGTGCCCCGCCCCGACTCGGGCCGGCAGGTGCTCGGCGACGACGTACTGAACGCCTACCTCGCGCGTACCGGCGCCGTCCTCACCGAGGGCTCGCCGCGCGAGGTCCGGGTCGTCCACACCGCGATGCACGGCGTCGGCCACCGTACGGCGCAGCTCGCCTTCGAGCGTGCGGGCTTCCCCGCCCCTGTCCCGGTGCCGGAACAGGCCGAGCCGGACCCCGACTTCTCCACCGTGGCGTTCCCCAATCCGGAGGAGCCCGGCGCGATGGACCGCGCGTTCGCGACCGCGCGCGCCTGGGAGGACGAGCACGGTGAGCGTCCTGACGTGATCATCGCGAACGACCCGGACGCGGACCGCTGCGGCGTCGCCGTACCGGACCCGGCTGCCGCGGACGGCTGGCGGATGCTGCGCGGCGACCAGGTCGGCGTGCTGCTGGCCACCCATCTGATCCGCAAGCACGCCAAGGGGACCTTCGCGACGACCATCGTCTCCTCCTCGCTGCTCTCCCGGATCGCCGAGGCCGCGAAGCTGCCGTACGCCGAGACGCTGACCGGCTTCAAGTGGCTGGCCCGGGTGGATGGCCTGCGGTACGGCTACGAGGAGGCGCTGGGCTACTGCGTCGACCCGGAGGGCGTACGCGACAAGGACGGCATCACGGCGGCGCTGCTCGTCGCCGAGCTGGCCGCCGAGCTGAAGCAGGCCGGGCGCACGCTGACGGATCTGCTGGACGACCTCGACGTCGAGTACGGCGTCCACGCGACGGACCAGCTGTCGGTGCGGGTGGCCGACCTGTCGCTGATCGCCTCCGGGATGCGGCGGCTGCGCGCCGAGCCGCCGGCCGCCCTGGGCGGGCTGGCCGTGGCGCAGGCCGACGATCTGAGCCGGGGGAGCGAGGATCTTCCGCCGACGGACGGGCTGCGCTATCAGCTGGCCGGTACGGACGGCGTCGAGGGCGGCCGGGTCATCGTCCGGCCCAGCGGTACGGAGCCCAAGCTCAAGTGCTATCTGGAGGTCGTCGTCCCGGTCGGGGAGGCGGCTGGGCTCGCCGCTGCGCGGGAGCGGGCGGCGGGGGTGCTGGAGCGGATCAAGGCCGATCTGAAGCGGGTCACGGGGCTCTGAGCCCCGGAGGCCGCGGGCCCCGGGGGCGGCTGTTCCGCTGTTCCGCTGTTGTGCGGGAGAGCGGAATAGCCGCCCCCGCCGCGTGAGTTTCCCGAGCAGGCAGACGAACGCCCTCGCGGAACTTCAGGCGGGAGACCGACGACCATGTGGCACGGTGAGCAGCTCGATCTTGAGGCGTATCTTGCACGGCTGGGGTACCAGGGGGAGCGCGTACCCACCCTGGAGACGTCGCGTGCGCTGCACCGCGCGCATGTGCTGTCGGTGCGCTGGGACAATCTGGACAGCTATCTCTACCGGTCGGTCTCGCTCGACCTGGCGGATCTGCAGGCCAAGCTCGTCCACCGCGGCCGGGGCGGTTACTGCTACGAGCACGTCACGCTCTACGCGGCCGCCCTGGAGCGGCTGGGCTTCCGCTTCACCGCGGTGAGCGGGCGGGTGCAGATGGGCGCGGAGAAGATCCTGCCGGCGACGCACGCGATGCTGCTGGTCGACATCGACGGGCGGCGCTGGCTGAGCGACGTCGGCTTCGGCAGCAGCCCGCTCGCCCCGATCGAGCTGGTGGACGGCAACGAGGTGACGATCGAGGGCCGTCCTTTCCTGCTGCGCCGTACGGAGATCACGCCGGGCGCGGACGGCTGGGCGCTGCACGAGCCGGACGGCCGGGGCGGCTGGCTGGTGCGGCACAACTTCACGGAGAACCCGCAGTATCCGGTGGACTACGAGCTCGGCAACCACTTCATCGCCACCAGCGGCCACTCCCCCTTCAACCGCCGCCCCTTCCTCCAGCGCATCCGACCCGACCGCACCGATCAGCTGGACGGCCTCACCTGGACGACGACCTCCGCGACTGCCGCCGCGGCCGGCGCGGGACCTGACGAGACGCGCGTCGTCGAACCGAACGAGCTGCCCAAGCTGCTGTGGGACACCTTCGGCGTGGAGCTCTCGCAGAAGGAGGCGGAACTGGTGGTCCAACGGGTCGAACAGGACCAGCAGCGGGACGGCTAGACCACCAGCAGGACCGCGAGGAGCACAGCGCCGACCGCGGCGGGGGCGATGACCTCGAAGGACCAGCGGACGGCAACCTCACCCTGGGCCTCCTCCTTCCCCCCGTGGGCCTCCAGCAACTCGCGGAGTTCGTCGACGGACTGGTCGGAGGGAGCCCGCTTCTCGGACTCGTCCGGGACGACATCCGGCACGCCGCGACCGCCGAACAGCCCACCGGGCCCGGCGACGGGCGGCCGGCCCGAGGCGATCCGCTCGTTGTGCCGGGTCGCCTTCTTGCGGGCCCGCAGCGAGACGGGGATGGCCCACAGCTGGTACTTCCTGCCGTCCGCGACGACCTCGCTGGAGTACCCGGCGCGTACCGTCTCCACGGCACCCCACGGCGCCTCGATCGTCCGGAAGGGGTTGCGCACCCGGATCCGCCGCTCCCCCGCGAACACGGCGGGGCGCAGGGTGAAGGCGACGACGAGCGGTACGGCGAACAGCAGCCCGGCGAGCGCGAGCCACGGTGTGCGGCCCTCGCCGCCGACGATCGCGTCGATCGACAGCCACAGGCCGATGGCCAGCAGGACGATGCCGCCCGCCATCCCGGCGGGCGAGCGGTACACCCGGTCGGGGTACTCCTGCCCGTCGCTCACGGCCCCGCTCGCGGCTTCGTCCCCGCCCCCGCTTCCGGCTCCGCCGTCGTCTCCGCTCCCGGCCCCGCTTCCGGCCTCGTCGCCCTGATCCTTGTCCTCGCTCCTCATGCGAACGATTGTGCCGGACCGTCCGGATGACGGACATTGCGGTACGGCATCGAAGAAGAGTTCCGGGGAAGCGATGAGTTTCCGTCCGGCGCCGGTCAACACATCAGTACGACTCAGTACGACCAAGAAGCCGACGAGCCTACCGATACGGAGAAGAAGACCATGGGAAGCCTCAAGGTGCACGAGTTCATCAGCCTCGACGGTGTCATCGAGTCCCCGAGCTGGACGGCTGACTACCCGTTCGGTGCGGAGATGATGGAGGCCGTCGGCGGACTCACGGCTTCCGCCGACGCCATCCTGCTGGGCCGCAACA
Organism: Streptomyces sp. CA-250714; assembly: GCF_050936705.1. Classification (NCBI taxonomy): domain Bacteria; kingdom Bacillati; phylum Actinomycetota; class Actinomycetes; order Kitasatosporales; family Streptomycetaceae; genus Streptomyces; species Streptomyces sp. CA-250714. The sequence continues at coordinate 3,085,753 of NZ_JBNJMI010000001.1, forward strand.
CCTACGAGATGTTCGCGCCCGCGTGGTCGACCCGTACCGCGGAGGACGACCCCGGAGCGCCCTTCTTCAACGAGACGGCCAAATACGTCGTCTCCTCGACGCTGGAGAAGGCCGACTGGAACAACACGACGATCCTCGGCCCGTACGACCCGAAGGCCGTTCGCGACCTGAAGAACAGCACTCAGGGCATCTACGTCAGCGGCAGCGCCGCCCTGGTACGCGCACTGCTCGCCGACCAACTCGTCGACGAACTGCACCTGTTCATGTACCCGGTCACCCTCGGCAAGGGCCAGCGTCTCTTCCCCGAGGACACCCCCGCACAGAAGCTCTCCCTCACCACCTGCGAACGATTCGAAGGCGGCGTGGCTCACCTGGTCTACGGCCCGGCGACGGGCGACGACAGCGGCGCCCACGCTTGAGGGCCGACTGCTGGCCGAACTGTGCGGATCCGCTTTCGAGGCGGTGTGGCAGCGGGCGGTTCCGCACACGGAGTATCGCCCGGTCAGGAAGGGCTGAGACTCCAGCGTTGCCGTCGTCGTCCAACGTCGCAGGGGCCCGACAGCCCCTCGGCCAACGCCTGCGGGAGATCCGTAAGGACGCCGGACTCACCGCGCAGGCTCTGGCCGGACTTGCCGGATGGCATGAGTCGAAGTGCTCGCGCATCGAGCACGGCCGCACATCCCCGTCCGATGCAGACATTCGAATCGACGGCCAGAGCTGTTGCGATCTGGTCGGCCACCCGCTCTTGAGCGTTGCAGCGCAGTGCCCAACGACAACCGCCAGCACTAGCACCTTGCTGTGTGCCGGTGGCGGAGTGGCATGCAGAATTGCCTGCCGTTCACACCTGACCGCCGCCGTCAATCTTGTCCATCACCGCTGGTGGGAACGAGTGAGAGCAGCGTCCCGCTGAGCAATGGCCTGGTTCGGGGGCGTCGCCCATGCGAGCTCGGCCCAGACGATCTTGCCCAGGGGGCGATCGTCGGTACCCCAGGATTCGGCGAGCGCCGCGACGACCAACAGGCCGCGTCCGCTGGTGCGATCACATGACTCCGGTCGAGGCCGTGGTCGGCGACGTACGGGGTCGTGCACCTCGATGCGGGCGCGGTCGGCGCTGAGAACGACCTTGAGTGCGAGCTTGTCGCCCGGTTCCGTGCCGTATCGGATCGCGTTGGTCACCAACTCCGAGACGACGAGGCACAGGTCGTCGATGCGGTCCATGGGCATGGCGGGGGCGTGACGAGCAACGGCTCGCCGCGTGTACGCACGTGCAGCTGCCGCGGCGCGGGGTGTACCCGGCAGTGTCGTGGTGGTCGGTACAAGTGATGTGCGCATGTGTCTCCTTCGAGCGGCTCAGCGTCGAGAGATGTCCGACGCAGGGCGCCGCACAGTTCCGGAAAGGCCGCTGGTTGAAGTGGCGTGGCACCAGTGCACCGGCGCGACGAGCACGATGGGCAACGAACGGCCGGACATTTCGGCGGACGTTTTCGTCTCCCCGTGAGTAACCGATTCACTACGCTGAGAAAGCGGAGCGCGACCGTAAGGAGACGCATGGCGAGCACGTACATGAGCAAGCTGGCGCGGTTACGGCAGGCCGCCGGTTACACGCAGGGTTCCTTCATCAATGCGTTTGCGGAGGAAGCAGCACGCATTGGAATCGCCGCTTCAGTGAGCATTCGCCAGCTCCGCCGCTGGGAACGCGAGACTCCCCCGCCGCTACCCCACCCGGGCCAGCAGGCCGTACTGGAAGCGCTGTTCGGAGTGCCCCTCGCTGAGATGGGCTTTGCCGTCCCGCGTCACCGCGTGACGGTCTCGGCACCGATCAGCCACCCTGAAGAGGTGAAGCGGAGAAGGTTCGTCGCCGACGCCGGGGCGCTTGCCACCACCGCCCTCGTAACTTCCCGGAGGGGTCCGTGGGTGGGCACGCCCGACGTCGCGCGACTGCGCGCGAGCCTCGACGGTCTGTATCAGACGGACCATGCAGCGGGCAGCGCGCCTGCCATGGCGCAGGCGAACTGCATCGAGAGACAGCTCACGGACAGGCTCTCAGCTGCCTCGTACACAAACCACATCGGCCGCGAGCTGCAAATCATGCTCGCCGAGCTTCATGGCCACCGTGCCTGGTACGGCTACGACAGCGGACGTGTTGTCCAAGGACGCACCGCTTGCATGGAGGCCCTTTCGGCCGCTCAACTCATCGATGACCCGCTGCTCCAGGTCTCAGTACTGGAGACGTTCGTACTTCTCGCGATCAAGGCCGAACGGCTATGGGAGGCTGCAAGCGCGGTCGAACACGCCGCTCGGCTTGCGAAGCGCGCGGGGGCCGGGCACACCGTGCATCTGGTGATTGCGCTGCGGGACGCCAATGTCGCCACGCACGCAGGAGACCTATCCGCGGCGCGGCGTGCGCTGAGTCATGCCGTAAGCCGCCAGGGGCGGGTGGACATGGACACCGAGGTGCCCAAATGGGCGCGCTTTGTCGGTGGATTCGAGGTCGACTACGCGACGGCGGACCTGTACGTGCGCGCCGGGCAGCCGAAACGTGCCGTGCCGTTCCTGCGGGCCGCCGCACGTGGCATCGGGCAAGACCTGGCCCGCAACAGTGCCTCGTACCGAGTGAAGCTGGCCGACGTGCTCCTGGAAGCAGGTGAAGTCGATGAAGCATGCGCTGAGATGAGCGCGGTTCTCGACGCACTCGGCCGTATCTCCTCGGCACGCTTGATGGGGAAGGTCCGGGCGTTTCAGGTAGCCGCTGCTCGCGTCGAAAGTGTCGCGGCCCGCGAGTGTGGTGAACGTATTCGGGAGACCTTCCGAGGAGGCATCGCATGAACGAGGGGGCATCGCATGAAGCGGGAAGGGGCGGGGGCGGCCGTCACGGTTGAGCGTATGGACGGGGTCGCGGCCGCGCGGGCCGAGGACGCGTTCCGGCTGGTGTACGCCGAGGCGTTCGCGGAGCCGCCCTACAACGAGACCGCCGATGATGTGGCGGATACCTTTCGACGCTTCCGCTCCCAGACGCGCAAGGGCACCTTTCGTGCGGCTCTGGCCTGGGCGGATGGCGACGGTGGACGGGCCGGCGGGGCTGCTGGGGGCGGCCATGAGCCGGTTGGCATGGCGTACGGGTATCCGCTCGGGCCGGACACCGGGTGGTGGGGCCGGCTGATCGATCCGGTGTCCGAAGAGATGCGGCGTGAGGACGGGCACCGTACTTTCGGACTGATGGAGCTGGCCGTACGCGGTCCGTGGCGCAGACAGGGCATCGCTCGGCGACTGCACGACGCGTTGCTCGACGGGGTCGAGGCCGAGCGGGTGCTGCTGAATGTTCATCCGGGGAGTGAGGGGGCGGCCGCTGCTTATCGGGCGTGGGGGTATCGGAAGGTCGGCGAGGCGCGGCCGTGGGAGGGCGCGGAGGTGCATGACGTGATGATGCTCGCTCTGCGGTGAGCGGTTCTTTGTGCGGTACCGGCGGGAGGGAGTGCGGCGCCGGCTGGAGGGAGATGCGGGGGCTCCGTGAGGGGTGGCGGATTCGCTGGGGTGCGTAAATTTGGCGTTGGTTGCCGGGTTTTCGGTTCGTGCGAACGCGCCTTGGGGCTGGCTACGGGGGGAGGGGTCGTGGGTTGCGGTGGGTGGCGGTGCTGTGCGGGTTGCGTTGGGTTGCGCGCCGTGCCGCCGCCGTCGTGGGGTGGGGGTTCGTGAGCCGACCAGCCGGTCGGTATGGGTTGCGGGGGAGCTGGCTGCTGCCGCGTTGTAGTTGCGGCTTCGTACTCTCGCTCCGCTCGTGGCACGCCGGTGGGTGGTTGGCCGGGGGTGGGCGTCTTCTTTTTTGAGAGTTGTGCGGGGCGCGTTGTGCGGCCCCCGGCGGCGACCCGTGGGGGCAGTGCTGACGCCGGGCAGGAGATGGGGGTGACAGCCACTACGCGCGTAGATATGGTGCTCTGGTGAGCATGTCTACTGATGCGGCCCCTCGCGACGCGGGGAGGGGCTCCCTCTCCGACGTCGCGACTTCCGACGCCGCTCTCCGTCGCTTTCTGCATGGGCTTCCGGGTGTCGACGCGGTCGGGCTGGAGGCCCGGGCCGGTGCGCTGGGGACCCGTTCCATCAAGACGACCGCCAAGGCGTACGCGCTCGATCTGGCGATCTCGATGATCGACCTGACGACGCTGGAGGGGGCCGATACGCCGGGCAAGGTGCGGTCCCTGTGCGCGAAGGGGGCGAACCCCGATCCGGGTGACCGGTCGACGCCTCGGGTTGCTGCCATCTGTGTGTATCCGGACATGGCGGCCGTCGCCAAGCAGGCGCTGGCCGGGCTGGGGGCGGCCGGGATCAGTGTGGCGTCCGTGGCCACCGCGTTCCCGTCCGGGCGGGCCGCGATGTCGGTCAAGCTGGCGGACACCCTGGATGCGGTCGCTGCCGGGGCCGACGAGATCGACATGGTGATCGACCGGGGGGCTTTCCTGGCCGGGCGCTATATGCAGGTCTTCGAGGAGATCCAGGAGGTGAAGGCCGCCTGCGGGGGTGCTCATCTGAAGGTGATCTTCGAGAACGGGGAGCTGGCCACCTACGACAACATCCGGCGGGCCTCCTGGCTGGCCATGCTCGCCGGGGCCGATTTCATCAAGACGTCGACGGGCAAGGTCAGCGTCAACGCGACGCCGTCGAACACGTTGCTGATGCTGGAGGCCGTCCGCGATTTCCGGGCTGCCACCGGGCGCCAGGTGGGGGTGAAGCCCGCCGGGGGCATCCGTACGGCGAAGGACGCGATCAAGTATCTGGTGATGGTGAACGAGACGCTGGGTGACGACTGGCTCAGCCCGGACTGGTTCCGGTTCGGTGCCTCCAGTCTGCTGAACGATCTGCTGATGCAGCGTCAGAAGCTCTCGACCGGGCGGTACTCCGGTCCCGACTACGTAACGGTGGATTGAGCCATGAACGACCAGCCGTCCAAGTCGGCGGAGTCGAAGTTGTTCGCCTATGCGCCCGCGCCCGAGTCCCGCGCCGTTGTCGACATCGCACCGTCGTACGGGTTGTTCATCGACGGTGAGTTCCGCGAGGCCGCCTCGGGCCGGGTGTTCAAGACGCTGGCGCCCGCCAGTGAAGAGGTGCTGTCCGAGGTCGCGTACGGCGACGGGGACGATGTCGATGCGGCGGTGCGCGCGGCACGTGCTGCCTTCGGGCCGTGGTCGGCGCTGCCGGGTGCCGAGCGGGCGAAGTATCTGTTCCGGATCGCACGTATTGTCCAGGAGCGGTCCCGCGAGCTGGCGGTGCTGGAGACGCTGGACAACGGCAAGCCGATCCGGGAGACGCGGGACGCCGATCTGCCGCTGGTGGCGGCGCACTTCTTCTACTACGCGGGGTGGGCCGACAAGCTCTCGTACGCCGGGTGCGGGCCCGATCCGCGTCCGCTGGGGGTCGCCGCGCAGGTCATCCCGTGGAACTTCCCGCTGCTGATGCTCGCCTGGAAGGTCGCCCCGGCGCTGGCCACCGGCAACACGGTGGTGCTCAAGCCCGCCGAGACGACGCCGCTCTCGGCGCTGTTCTTCGCGGACATCTGCCGGCAGGCGGGGCTGCCCAAGGGTGTCGTCAACATCGTCACGGGCGACGGTGCGACGGGCGCGGCGCTGGTGGGGCACCCGGATGTGAACAAGGTGGCCTTCACCGGGTCGACCGCCGTGGGTAAGGAGATCGCGCGGACCGTCGCCGGGACTCAGAAGCGGCTGACTCTGGAGCTGGGCGGGAAGGGCGCGAACATCGTGTTCGAGGACGCGCCGCTCGACCAGGCTGTGGAGGGCATCGTCGGCGGCATCTTCTTCAACCAGGGGCAGGTGTGCTGCGCGGGCTCCCGGCTGCTGGTGCAGGAGTCGGTGCAGGAGGAAGTGCTGGACGCGCTCAAGCGGCGGCTGAGCACGCTGCGGGTCGGCGATCCGCTGGACAAGAACACCGATGTGGGCGCCATCAACTCCGCCGAGCAGCTGGCCCGGATCACCGAACTGGCCGAGGCGGGCGAGGCGGAGGGCGCCGAGCGCTGGTCGCCGCCGTGCGAGCTGCCCGGCGAGGGCTACTGGTTCGCGCCGACCGTCTTCACGGGCGTCAGCCAGGCCCATCGGATCGCCCGCGAGGAGATCTTCGGCCCGGTGCTGTCGGTGCTCACTTTCCGTACGCCCGACGAGGCGGTCGCGAAGGCCAACAACACGCCCTACGGCCTCTCCGCCGGCATCTGGACGGAGAAGGGCTCGCGGATTCTGAAGCTGGCCAACCAGCTGCGCGCCGGCGTGGTGTGGGCCAACACGTTCAACAAGTTCGATCCGACCTCGCCGTTCGGCGGCTACAAGGAGTCCGGTTACGGCCGCGAGGGTGGCAGGCACGGTCTGGAGGCTTACCTTGAGCACGCCTGAGGCACGTACATCCCCGGCACGGGCCGCACGGCTGTCCGTACTGAAGACCTACAAGCTGTACGTCGGGGGGAAGTTCCCCCGCAGCGAGAGCGGCAGGGTGTACGAGGTGACCGACGCGAAAGCCCAGTGGCTGGCCAATGCCCCGCTCGCCTCCCGCAAGGACGCGCGGGACGCGGTCGTCGCGGCCCGTAAGGCGTTCGGCGGCTGGTCGGGCGCGACGGCCTACAACCGGGGGCAGATCCTCTACCGGATCGCGGAGATGCTGGAGGGCCGCCGCGAGCAGTTCGCCGCCGAGGTGGCGGCGGCCGAGGGGCTGTCGAAGGCGAAGGCCCAGGCGCAGACCGACGCGGCGATCGACCGCTGGGTCTGGTACGCGGGCTGGTCCGACAAGGTGGCCCAGGTGGTGGGCGGCGGCAACCCGGTCGCGGGGCCGTTCTTCAATCTGTCGACCCCCGAGCCGACGGGCGTGGTGGCGGCGCTGGCCCCGCAGGAGTCGTCGCTGCTGGGTCTGGTATCCGTACTGGCGCCGGTGATCGTCACCGGCAACACGGCGGTCGTCGTCACCTCGCGCACCGCGCCGCTGCCCGCGCTGTCCCTCGCGGAGGTGCTGGCGACCTCGGATCTGCCCGGCGGCGTCGTCAATGTGCTGTCCGGCGACACCGCGGAGATCGCCCGCCCGCTGGCCGCGCACCAGGATGTGAACGCGATCGATTTGGCGGGGGCCGATGGGGAGTTGGCCGTCGAGTTGGAGGGCGCCGCCGCGGAGAACCTGAAGCGGGTATTGCGGCCCGATGCCGACGCCGACTGGGCCGCCGAGCCGGGGCTTGAGCGGATGACGGCGTTCCTGGAGACGAAGACGGTCTGGCATCCGATCGGGGCCTGAGCGGTCGTTCCGGTGAGGGGGTGAGCCTGTCCGACGCGGGCGGACTGCGGGTTGGTTGTGGCTTGTCGCGCAGTTCCCCGCGCCCCCTGACGGGGCGCGGCCCCCCCCGCTGCGCTTGGGAGGTCTGCGCCAGAGGCGCAGGGCTGGCAAGCGCAGCCCCCATTGCTGGGTACGCAAGATCAATCGCCCGCACCCAGCGCCCGCGCCAACGCCACCTCCCGCTCTCCTTGCAGGGAGCCCACCCGCACCGTCCCGGCCCGGATGCCGTCCGCCAAGGTCAGTGAGCCGTCCGCGAGCGCGACGCACGCCTCGGCGTCCAGTTCCAGCCGCGCTTCGGCGCCCTCCGGTGCCGGACCCTCGCCGTACAGCGGGCGGCCGTCCTCGGTGTCGTCCAGCCGCAGGTGGAAGGCGCCCTCGGGCAGTACGACATCGATGAGGGCGGCCACTTCCTCCCCGACCGCCCGCCGCACGACGTCCCGCAGCGGCAGGGCCCACCAGTGGGCGCGTACCGCGTCGGTGGCGCGGGGCTTGCCCAGCGCGGGGGCGCCCCAGGAGGCCAGCGCGGTCAGTACGGGCAGCAGCGCGCGGCCCCGCTCGGTCAGTTCGTAGACGTAGCCGGAGGCGGGCCGCGGCTGGCGGCGCCGTTCGGCCAGCCCCTCGCCCTCCATGTGCTTGAGCCGCGCGGCCAGTACGTCGGTGCTGACGCCGGGCAGGTCGGCGTGCAGATCGGTGTAACGGCGGGGCCCGGCGAGGAGTTCGCGGACGATGAGCAGGGTCCAGCGGTCCCCCACGGAGTCGAGGGCGCGCGCCGTGGCGCAGAACTGGTCGTAACTGCGGCGGGGCCGCCCCTGGCTGGTCGTACTCGCGTGACGCTGACTCGGCATGCGCTCAGTCTAGACAAGTAGTTGGACTTTCCAAGCCCGGGCTTGGTAGAACCAAGTAGCCAAATGTGGACCAGGAGGGCGGGGCAGCATGGAGTTCCGGCAGTCGAACAAGCTCAGCGAGGTCTGTTACGAGATCCGCGGCCCGGTGATCGAGCAGGCCGACGCGCTGGAGGAGGCCGGTCACAGCGTGCTGCGGCTGAACACGGGCAACCCCGCGCTGTTCGGTTTCGAGGCGCCGGAGGAGATCATCCAGGACATGGTGCGGATGCTCCCCCAGGCGCACGGCTACACCGAGTCGCGCGGCATCCTCCCGGCCCGCCGCGCCGTCGCCCAGCACTACCAGCAGCGCGGCTTCCCCGAGGCCGACGTGGACGACATCTACCTGGGCAACGGCGTCTCGGAGCTCGTCTCGATGGCCGTACAGGCGCTGGTCGAGGACGGCGACGAAATCCTCATCCCGGCCCCGGACTTCCCGCTGTGGACGGCCGTGACGACGATGGCGGGCGGCAAGGCCGTGCACTACGTCTGCGACGAGCAGGCGGAGTGGCTGCCCGACCTGGACGACATGGCGGCGAAGATCACGTCCCGTACCAAGGCCGTCGTCATCATCAGCCCCAACAACCCCACCGGCGCCGTCTACCCGCGCGAGCTGCTGGAGGGCATTCTCGACCTGGCCCGCCGCAACGGGCTGATGGTCTTCTCCGACGAGATCTACGACAAGATCCTCTACGACGGCGCCGTCCACCACCACGTGGGGGCGCTGGCCCCCGACCTGGTCTGCCTCACCTTCAGCGGACTGTCCAAGTCCTACCGGGTGGCGGGCTTCCGCTCCGGCTGGCTGCTGGTCTCCGGGCCCAAGCAGCACGCCCGCGACTATCTGGAGGGCCTGGGCATGCTCGCCTCCATGCGGCTGTGCCCCAACGCCCCGGCCCAGCACGCCATCCAGGCCGCACTCGGCGGCCGCCAGTCCATCGAGGGCCTGGTGCTGCCCGGCGGCCGGCTGCACGAACAGCGCGACGTGGCCTGGCGGAAGCTGAACGAGATCCCCGGCGTCAGCTGCGTCAAACCGAAGGGCGCGCTGTACGCGTTCCCCCGGCTGGACCCCGAGGTGCACAAGATCTACGACGACGAACGCTTCGTCCTCGACCTGCTGCTGCGCGAGAAGATCCAGGTCGTCCAGGGCACCGGCTTCAACTGGGCCCACCCCGACCACTTCCGCGTCCTCACGCTGCCCCGCGCGGACGACCTGGACGCCGCGATCTCCCGCATCGGCCGCTTCCTGGAGGGCTACCGGCAGTGAGCCCGGCCCGCGCCCGGCTCAGGCAGGGGTGACGCGCGCCCGGTGCGCGACATCGAGCAGCGCGGCGAGGTCCCAGCCGCCCTCGGGCGGCTCGATCTCGCCCTCGTCGTCCTCGCTCGTCGGCAGGGCATCGAGCAGTTCCCGTACCGCCGCCTCCGTCACCCCGCGCTGCTCGACCAGGCCGAGCAGCCCGCGTGTTACGGGCAGAGTGGCTTCGACCGGCCCGAGGCCCTCCGTGAAAGTGCACGCCGCCTCGTCGACGGCCAGTTCCTCGGTGATGAACTTGCCGACGGTCGTCTCAAGGCCGTCGTCCTTCAAGCCCTCCGGGTACGGGGCGCGGTGCCATCCCGCACCGTCCCACCAGTAGAGGTACCCGAGCATGTCGTCCATGTCCTGGAGTTCCGCGAGCGGCAGCCAGTCGGGAGCGCCGTCGAAGAGGTCCGTGGGCGGGGCGTAGGGGTTGCGGGTGTCGCTGAGTTCGTGGTCGACGCCGAAGAGGACGGCGCGGCCCTCGGGCAGCGGCCGGAGTATCCACCACTGGCCGCCCGAGTCGTCCCAGCCGAGCTCGTCCGGCTCCCGGAACACCCACCACGGGTACTCGAAACGCTCGGCGCACGGCTCTCCCGTCGCCGCGGCGACCAGCGTACCCAACACCCCGTACTGCCACAGTCGTTCGGGGCGCGGCAGGTCTTCGGGCCGGCCGGGGGTGTGGACGGTGTTGCCCTGCACGTGACGATGCCTCCTTCGACGAAAGGGGGCCATCGTACTGACGTCCGCTCCCCGGCCGGGAAGCCCAGGCCGGGAAGCCCCGGCCGGGGAGCGGTCCTCAGACGTTCGCCGTCTCCTCCCCCACCGTCGTGCTGTCCCCATGCCCCGTCCGCACCACCGTCTCCAGCGGCAGCGTCAGCAGCCGTTCCTTGATGGAGCGGACGATCGTCGGGTGGTCGGAGAAGGAGCGGCCGGTGGCGCCGGGGCCGCCCTGGAAGAGGGTGTCGCCGGTGAAGACGGTGCCCAGGGTCGGGGCGTACAGGCACACGGCGCCGGGCGCGTGGCCCGGGGTGTGCAGGACGGTCAGGTCGGTGCCCGCCACCGACACCACTTGGCCGTCCGCGAGTTCACCGTCAGGTGCCCGATCCGGGTGGGTCATCTTCCACAGCGGCAGATCGTCCGGGTGCAGCAGGATCGGTGCGCCCGTCCGGTCCGCGAGGGCGGGCGCGGCGTCGATGTGATCGTTGTGCGCGTGGGTGCACACGATCGCCCGCAGCGTCCGCTCTCCCACCGCCGCCGCGATGGCGTCGGCATCGTGCGCGGCGTCGATGACGACGGCTTCCGCGTCGTCGCCGACGATCCACACATTGTTGTCCACCTGGTGCGTCTCGCCGTCGAGGCGGAACTCCCCGCTGGTGACAAGGTGATCGATACGGGCCGCCATCAGAAGACCACCACCGAACGCAGTACGTCGCCGCCGTGCATCCGCTCGAACGCCTTCTCGACCTCGTCCACCGCGATGGTCTCGGTCACGAAAGCGCCGAGGTCCAGCCGCCCCTGCTGATGCAGATCGATCAGCATGGGGAAGTCCCGGGACGGCAGACAGTCGCCGTACCAGGAGGATTTGAGCGCACCACCCCGTCCGAAGACGTCGAGCAGCGGCAGCTCCAGCTTCATCTCCGGTGTCGGTACGCCGACGAGGACGACGGTGCCCGCCAGATCACGGGCGTAGAACGCCTGCTCGTACGTCTCGGGACGGCCGACCGCCTCGATGACGACATCCGCGCCGAAGCCGCCGGTCAGCTCGCGGATGGCGGCGACCGGGTCCGCGGTGGCGGAGTTGACGATGTGGGTGGCGCCGATCTTCTCCGCGGTGGTGAGCTTGCGGTCGTCGATGTCCACGGCGATGATCTTCGCCGCGCCCGCGAGCCGCGCCCCCGCGATGGCGGCGTCCCCCACCCCGCCGCAGCCGATGACCGCGACGGTGTCCCCGCGGGTCACCTGCCCGGTGTTGATCGCCGCACCGATCCCGGCCATCACGCCGCAGCCCAGCAGCCCGGCCACGGCGGGCGAGACCGCCGGATCGACCTTGGTGCACTGCCCGGCGGCGACCAGCGTCTTCTCGACGAAGGCACCGATGCCCAGCGCGGGCTCCAGCGCGCGCCCGTCACTCTTGAGGGTCATCTTCTGCTCGGCGTTGTGGGTGTCGAAGCAGTACCACGGCCGGCCGCGCTTGCAGGCCCGGCACTGTCCGCACACCGCCCGCCAGTTGAGGATCACGAAGTCGCCCGGCTCGACGTCCGTCACGCCGTCGCCGACCGCCTCCACGACGCCCGCCGCCTCGTGCCCGAGGAGGAAGGGGTAGTCGTCACTGATCCCGCCCTGCTTGTAGTGCAGGTCCGTGTGGCATACGCCGCACGCCTGCACCTGAACGACTGCCTCGCCGGGGCCCGGGTCGGGAACGACGATTGTCTCGACCCGCACCGCCTCGTTCCTGCCCGGCGCGACGACCCCGCGTACTTCCTGAGCCATACGTGAGGGCCTCCCTCTTCCATCGGGTGCTGTGGGGCGCCATTCTCGCTGGCCGGAGGCGGATTCCGGGAGGGGCGAACACGGCTCGGCGCGAACGATTTTCCGCCGCTCCCCTTCGGCTTCCGTCGCACGTGGCTTCGAATCCACCCGGTGCATGGCGGACAATGGTTGCCCGTGACCGACTCACGCGACGCATGTGACGTATCCGGGAGAGCGACCCCCGCGCTCCCGGCCCCCACCCCGGCCTCCACGGCAGGGGTCCCCGCCCGGGTCATCCTGCTCACGGGGCCCTCCGGCTCCGGCAAGACCCGGCTGGCCGCCGACAGCGGCCTCCCCGTCCTCCGCCTGGACGACTTCTACAAGGAGGGCGACGACCCGACGCTCCCCCACGTCGGAGCCGAGGTCGACTGGGACTCGCCGCTGTCCTGGGACGCCGACGCCGCCGTACGCGCCATCACCCGGCTCTGCCGCGAGGGCGCCGCGACGGTTCCGCTGTACGACATCTCCGCCAGCGCCCGTACCGGCGCGGAGCGGCTGGAACTCGCCGACTCCCCGCTCTTCATCGCGGAGGGCATCTTCGCCGCGGACATCACCGCGCGCTGCTCAGCGCTCGGTCTGCTCGCCGACGCCATCTGTCTGCGCGGCCGCCCCACGACGACGTTCCGCCGCCGGCTCCTGCGCGACATCCGCGAGTCCCGCAAACCGCTCCCGGTGCTTCTGACCCGGGGTTGGCGCCTGTTGCGCACGGAGCCCGCCATCGTCGCGCGCCATCAGTCGCTCGGCGCCCACGCCTGTGCCCACCCGGAGGCGACAGCCCGGATAGCCCGGCTGCACGCGACCGCGCGCAGCGTCGCGCCCCGCACGGCAGCGCAGGAAAAGAGCGGTTCCGGCTGAGGCTTGCGCCTCGGCCGGAACCGCTCTCCCTGTCCCCCCGGTGTTCCCCGTGTTCCCCCTTGTTTCCCCTCTTCCCTTTCCCCCGTATCGCCTGTGCCCCGTGTCCCCGCGGGGTCAGGCGATCGTCTCAGCCGGCCGCGCTCAGGCGACCAGTTCGTCGAAGCTCTCTTCCTGGTCGCGGCCGAAGCTGAGCACCTCGTCGTCGCGGAGGCGGCGCAGTGAGCGCCAGATGCTGCTCTTCACCGTGCCGACGCTGATGTCCAGTATGTCCGCGATCTCCGGGTCGGTCCGGCCCTCGTAGTAGCGCAGCACCAGCATGGTGCGCTGGAGTTCGGGCAGTCGCGCCAGGGCCTGCCACAGCACGGTGCGCAACTCGGTGCCCCGCATGGCGTCCTGCTCGCCGGCCGTCTCGGGCAGTTCCTCGGTCGGGTACTCGTTCAGCTTCCGGCGGCGCCAGGCGCTGATGTGCAGATTGGTCATGGTGCGGCGCAGGTAGCCGCCGACGGCTGCCTTGTCGCTGATCCGGCCCCAGGCCCGGTACGTGGAGAAGAGGGCGCTCTGCAGCAGGTCCTCGGCCTCGTACCGGTCGCCGGTCAGGTGGTAGGCGGTGGCGTACAGGGAGGCCCGGCGTTCGCGTACGTACGCGGTGAACGCCGCTTCCGCGTCCGCGTCCACGTCCGAGGCGGCGCCCCCCGCGCTTGTCCCGGCCGTGCCCAGAACGGCGGCCTCCCTGTACTCGCCACTATCCCGGGAGTCCCCCCGACTCCCGTTCTCCCCCGTGTCCCCCTCTTCCCCCGTCTTCCCCCCAGGGGCCTTCCCCCTCAGCCCCTCGACCGCGGGCCCGAAAACGGTCCGCGGACGCATCCGACCGGTGCCGCGAGCGCACCCCCGCGCTCCCCCGAGCTCCCGGCTCCGCTCGAGCAGGGCGGTTGCCCCCTCGACACCGGACTTGTCGGCGGACCTCTGGGAAGCCGGAACCGAAGGGACGTGCAGACGCGTGTGAAGGACTGCGCTCGTATTGGTTCCGTGCAGTGTGTTCATCTCGCGCCCCCTCGGAGCAGAACCCGTCGCTTGCTTGACGTCGTACACACTGCCGCTCCGATTTCATGGCCAGGTCCCTCGTCTGTCACAGCGGTGTCACAAGGGTCGACGGGCCCCACAACACGCAGGCCGGCGGGCGTGTCGATGCCCGGCGGCGACCGCCGGTCGAAGTATGGGGGTGCCATGGGCCAGAATGGCGCGCGTGCCTTTCCTGTTGCTGATCGAGGACGATGACGCTGTCCGTACTGCCCTGGAGATGGGTCTGACCCGCCAGGGGCACCGTGTGGTGACCGCCGCGACCGGCGAGGACGGCCTGAAACTGCTGCGCGAACAGCGCCCCGACCTGATCGTGCTGGACGTCATGCTGCCGGGCATCGACGGCTTCGAGGTGTGCCGGCGCATCCGCCGCACCGACCAGCTGCCGATCATCCTGCTGACGGCGCGCAGCGACGATATCGACGTCGTGGTCGGCCTGGAGTCGGGAGCGGACGACTACGTCGTCAAGCCCGTGCAGGGCCGGGTGCTGGACGCGCGTATCCGCGCCGTGATGCGGCGCGGCGAGCGCGAGTCCAACGACTCGGCGACGTTCGGCTCGCTGGTGATCGACCGCTCGGCGATGACGGTCACCAAGAACGGCGAGGACCTGCAACTCACCCCGACCGAGCTGCGGTTGCTGCTGGAGCTGAGCAGGCGGCCCGGTCAGGCCCTCTCCCGCCAGCAGCTGCTCCGGCTGGTGTGGGAGCACGACTACCTGGGCGACTCGCGGCTGGTCGACGCCTGTGTGCAGCGGCTGCGCGCCAAGGTCGAGGACGTGCCCTCCTCTCCCACCCTGATCCGCACGGTGCGCGGCGTCGGCTACCGGCTGGACGCCCCACAGTGACCCGACGCACGAACGGAACAGCAGTGTTGACGCGTACGGCGACGATGCCGGGTACGGCGCGGACGGCGAACGGGACCGGCGAGTGACCGACGCCTCCTCCCTCGGCGAACGCCTGCGTACCCGGCTCGCCGGGATGCTGCCGACCCTGCGGCTGCGGCTGGTCGTCGTCTTCGCGCTGGTGGCGCTCACCGCCGCCGTCTCCGCGTCCGGCATCGCCTACTGGCTCAACCGCGACGCGGTCCTCACCCGCGCCCAGAACGCGGCCCTGAACGACTTCCGCAAGGCGATGGAGGACAACGCGGGCAACCTCCCCCGCAAGGTCAGCTGCCAGGAACTGCGCGAGGCCGCCGCCAAGATGGCCCGCAGCTCGCAGAACTACCAGGTGCTGCTCATCGACCGGACGGAGGACAGCAAGAAGTGCGCCGCTGCCTCCAACGAGGACGACTTCACCCTCCAGGACGTCCCCGAGCGGCTGCGCAGCGCCGTCGCCAAGAAGCGCCCCGTCGACAAGAAGAACAAGCACCCGTACCACCTGTACTGGCAGCGGATCACGCTGGACGGCGACCCGTATCTGGTCGGCGGCGCGAAAGTGATCGGCAAAGAGCCGACACCGACCGGCTATCTGCTCAAGTCCCTGGCGCCCGAGCGTGACGATCTCAACTCGCTGGCCTGGTCGCTGGGGATCGCCACCGCGCTGGCGCTGATCGGCGCCATGCTGCTGGCGCAGGCCGCCGCGACGACCGTGCTGCGGCCCGTACGGCGGCTGGGCGAGGCGGCACGCAGGCTGGGCGAGGGCAAGCTGGAGACCCGGCTGCGGGTCTCGGGCACGGACGAGCTGGCCGAGCTGTCCCGTACGTTCAACGACGCGGCCGCCTCCCTGGAGCAGCGCGTCGCCGAACTGAGCGCCCGGGAGGCGTCCAGCAGGCGCTTCGTCGCCGACATGTCGCACGAGCTGCGTACGCCGATGACGGCGATCTCCGCGGTCACCGAGGTGCTGGAGGAGGAGCAGGACAACCTCGACCCGATGATCGCGCCCGCCGTACAGCTGGTGGTGAGCGAGACCCGGCGGCTCAACGACCTCGTGGAGAACCTGATGGAGGTCACCCGCTTCGACGCGGGAACGGCCAAGCTGGTGCTGGACGATGTGGACGTGGCGGACCAGGTGACCGCCTGCATCGACGCCCGTGCCTGGCTGGACGCGGTGCAACTGGACGCCGACCGCGGGATCATGGCCCGGCTCGACCCGCGCCGCCTCGATGTCATCCTCGCCAACCTCATCGGCAACGCCCTCAAGCACGGCGGCTCCCCGGTGCGGGTGTCGGTACGGACCGAGGGCGACAACGGTGACGAGGGCGACGAGTTGGTGATCGAGGTCGCCGACCAGGGCCCCGGTATCCCCGAGGACGTGCTGCCCCATGTCTTCGACCGCTTCTACAAGGCCAGCGCGTCCCGGCCGCGTTCCGAGGGCAGTGGTCTCGGGCTGTCCATCGCGCTGGAGAACGCCCACATCCACGGCGGCGAGATCACCGCGCACAACGCACCCGAGGGCGAGGGCGGCGCGGTCTTCACCCTGCGGCTGCCCCGGGACGCCCGCCGGGTCGCCGAGGAGCGCGAGAACGGTGAGAACGGTGACAGCGGCGAAACAGCCGAGAGGGGCGCGGGGCCAGCGGAGGGTGCCGGTGACAGCGGCCTGAACCGGGGCGACAACGGTGCCGAGGGACCGGAGACGGAGGACGACCGATGATCCGCCGTGCCACCGCGCCGGCTCTGCTGTGCGTCCTCGCCGCCCTCGCCATGCTCTCCGGGTGCGGCATCCGCGCCACGTCCGTACCGGTGGACGCCGGCGCTGCGCCCTCCCGGGTGGGCTGTGTGCTGCCGAACGACCATAAGGGCCCGGACGGCGGCGACACAGCATCCGTCATCCGCGTCTATCTGGTGTGCGGTTCGCGCGTCTCGCCCGTCGAGCGGGAGGTGCGGATGCCCGGCGGACGCTCCTCCGCCGAGCGGCTGCCGGTGGCCCGCAAGCTGCTGGACGAGCTGAAGCAGCAGCCGCGCGCCGTGGAGGACACGGCGGGCTTCGAGACAGCCGTGCCCCGGGAGTTGACGATCAACAGCGGCACGGACGACGACCCGGACGAGGCGCTGCGGCTGAGCGAGCCACTGGACGAGCTGCCGCCGTACGCGCTGGCCCAGATCGTGTGCACCTACGCGGACACCTCGGCGGCCGACGCCG
This sequence comes from Streptomyces sp. CA-250714, assembly GCF_050936705.1. NCBI lineage: Bacteria > Bacillati > Actinomycetota > Actinomycetes > Kitasatosporales > Streptomycetaceae > Streptomyces > Streptomyces sp. CA-250714. The sequence continues at coordinate 3,102,777 of NZ_JBNJMI010000001.1, forward strand.
AGGGCGGTGTGGTCCTCGGCGGACCCCCCGAGACCGACAGCGGAAAGAAGCCCCAAGTACGACGCTACGAATGCGGCCCCGCCCTACGCACCCACCCCCAGTCCGCCGAATCAGCAGGCACTCACTTGTAGGGGCGGGCGCTTCGAAGGGGCGCACAGGGACCGGGGGGCGCGCCCCGAAGGGGCGCGGGGAACTGCGCGACCAGCCACAGCGCACTCGCAGCGGGGGCGACAACCCCCACCGCAACGGCGGTCCCCGAACCCCGACACGGAACACGCGTGTGACATACCCCTGACCCGCTCAGAACAAGGTGCCGGAACCACAGCGGAGCGCCCGGGCGTCTTTTGAGACGTGCAGCGCCTAGGCTCCGGCGGCCCGACCTCCCCCGCCTCCCGAATCCGCCTCGCGGGACTCCTCCTGCTGGCGGCCCATTTGTGTTTCGTCGGCTGGCTGACGCTGCGCCCGCTGGCGGTGCCCTGGGTGGCACCGGCCAACCTGCACCCGCTGGCCACCATCCGCACCGATCTGGCCGACGGACCGCGGGCCGCGCTGGAGGGGATCGGCGGGGGACTGCTGCTGCTGGCGCCGTTCGGGGTGCTGTTGCCGCTGGCCACCGGGCGACTGCACCGGCGGCTGCCGGGCACCGTGGCGAGCACCGTCTTCGCGGGGGCGATGGTGTCGGTCGTGCTCGCCCTGGCGCAGACGGGGGTGCCGGGGCATGTCGCCGACGTCGATTCGGTGCTGCTGAACACCACGGGAGTGGCGCTCTCCGCCGGGCTGGTCTTCCCGCTGCTGCGCCGCTGGCTGCGGCACCGGGACGGGGGGCACGGCGACCGGCTGGAGGACCGCCGGCAGCGGTCAGGTTCCGCTTCGCCCCGGGCCGGTCTCCGGCTGCGGGAGGAGAAGGCTCAGGGTTCGACCCCGAGAGCAACCAGGGTCGGAATGGCACCCTAAGGCGAGGTACGCCCCGTAAGTCCGGTCTACCGTCGAAGGCGGTACAGCAACGACAGCCGTACCCCAGTGACCGGACCGGGAGTACCTCCCGGTGTCAGCCGGGGAAGAAGGAGCAGTCCTCATGACCGCACTTGCCCGCCCCACCGAAGGCCGGATGATCGGCGGCGTGTGCGCCGCGCTCGCCCGTCGGTTCGGCACCACACCCACCACGATGCGGGTGCTCTTCGTCGCCTCGTGCCTGCTGCCCGGACCACAGTTCCTGCTCTACATCGCGCTGTGGATCCTGCTCCCTGACGAGAGCCGCAAGCACAGCTCCGCCTGGTGACGACTCCGTACTCACGCGGCAACACTGACGGCGGGCGCCCCGGTTGGGGCGCCCGCCGTGGCGTGCGTCAGGGAGCCGGCCGTCAGTGCGAGCCGCCGACCGGCAGGGCCTTGCCCAGCGGCAGGCCGCCGATCATGCCGCCGCCGGGCTTGGAGCTCTTGCCCTTGACGGTCTTCTGAGGGAGGTCGGCCGCCTTGTCGGTGGCTGCTTCCAGCGGGGTGCCGGTCAGCGTTCCGGCCAGGGCCTCCTGGGCGACGCCGACCGGCTTGGAGGCGTTGACGGGAAGGCCCTTGGTGGTCTCCTCGAGGGGGAGCTCCCCGACGACCTTCCCGGTGGTCTTGACCGCTGGGCCGAGCGCCCGGCCGCTCGCCTTGACCGCCTCGCCGCCGAGTACGCCGGTAGGGGCACCGAGCGTGTCGACGGGGAGCGCGGAGGCGGCACCGGCGCCCGACACTACGACCGCCGCGCTCATCGCGGCGACACCCAGGGTCTTCTTGGCTACCTGCTTCATCAGTGTTTACGTCCTCGGAATGGGGGCTTGAGCAGCCCGAAGGGGGGCTTGAGCAGCTTGGCGAACGTAGCCAGGAATTCCGAGGAGTCGCAAACACGTCGACGGTGCCGTAAGTCGCCGCCCGGGGGTGTTTTCCGGCGGTATTCGGAGCGGGTTCAGCCGCCCCGTACACGGCGTACGGCGGCGGCTGAACCGCTGGTCACCGGGGGTCAGCGGGATGTTTCCCGGAAAAGCCATTCGGCTTTGAGCGCGGCATATCCGGGCTTGACCACGTCGTTGATCATGGCGAGACGTTCATCGAAAGGAATGAACGCGGACTTCATCGCATTGACCGTGAACCACTGCATGTCGTCCAGCGTGTAGTCGAAAGTCCGCACGAGCTGCTCGAACTCGTGGCTCATGCTCGTGCCGCTCATCAGCCGGTTGTCGGTGTTGACCGTCGCCCGGAAGTGCAGCTTGCGCAGCAGCCCGATGGGGTGCTCGGCGTAGGAGGGCGCTGCGCCGGTCTGCAGGTTGGAGGTGGGGCACAGCTCCAGCGGGATGCGCTTGTCCCGTACGTAGGACGCCAGCCGGCCGAGCTTGACGGCGCCGTTCTCGCCGACCTGGATGTCGTCGATGATGCGCACCCCGTGGCCGAGCCGGTCGGCGCCGCACCACTGGAGGGCCTGCCAGATGGACGGCAGCCCGAACGCCTCGCCCGCGTGGATGGTGAAGTGGTTGTTCTCGCGCTTGAGGTACTCGAACGCGTCCAGGTGGCGGGTGGGCGGGTGGCCTGCCTCGGCGCCCGCGATGTCGAAGCCGACGACGCCCAGATCGCGGTAGCGGTTGGCCAGCTCGGCGATCTCCAGGGCGCGGGCCGCGTGCCGCATGGCGGTCAGCAGCGCGCCGATCCGGACGCGGTGCCCGGCGGCACGCGCACGGCGCTCGCCCTCGCGGAAGCCCTCGTCGACGGCCTCCACCACCTGTTCGAGGGTCAGCCCGCCGAGCAGGTGCTGCTCGGGTGCGTAGCGGACCTCGGCGTAGACGACGCCGTCGGCGGCCAGGTCCTCGGCGCACTCGGCGGCGACACGGAAGAGCGCTTCGCGGGTCTGCATGACGCCGACCGTGTGCGAGAACGTCTCCAGATAGCGCTCAAGGGACCCGGAGTCGGCCGACTCGCGGAACCAGACCTCCAGCCGGTCCGCGTCCGTCTCCGGCAGCGCGTCGTAGCCGGTCTCGCGGGCCAGCTCGACGATGGTCGCGGGGCGCAGCCCGCCGTCGAGGTGATCGTGGAGCAGAACCTTGGGTGCGCGGCGGATCTGCTCCCTGGTGGGGACGGTGTTCGGGGATTCGCTTGCCATCACGGCACTCTAGCTCCTACGCGCGTAGATCGCATGTGCTTTGTCAACTGCCTTACGAACGCGTTACGGCGTGCCATTGTTGCGCCATGGCTCAGCGATCGTTGCCCGGGAGGGAAACACGACTGGGACGGCCCCGTGGGGCGGTGGGGAGGGCCCCGCACGCCGTCGTCCTCTTACTGCCGGGCGGCGGTCCGGTGGCGGGCGCCCGGCGCGGGGCGACGCTGGCGGCGGCCTCCGCGGTACCGCTGGCGCGCCGGCTGGGGCGCGCCACCTCGGACGACGACCCTCTGGTCACCCACATCGTGCACTACCGCAACGGCAGCCGGGACCGGGGTGGCGCCGCGGCGGGCGGTGCCGTGAGCCGTACGGCGGAGTGCACGGCCGACACCGAGTGGGCGGTGGAGGAAGTGGTGCGGCGGTACGGGGACGTGCCGGTCTGCCTGGTCGGTACCGACATCGGCGCTCTGGCCGCGCTGCGCGCCGCCGGGCACCAGGCCGTCGCCTCGGTGGTGGCCCTGGCCCCGCTGCTGCGGGAGGCGCCGGACGGGCCCGGGGGCACGGACGACGAGGAGCCCGTGCAGCAGTTGCGGGGCCGCCATGTGCTGATCGTGCACGGTACGAACGACACCCGCTGCGCCCCCGAGCTCTCCTTCCGCCTCGCCCAGCGTGCGAAGAAGGTCAACAGCAAGGTGTGCCGCTTCGAGGTGCACACCGATGGGCACGGTCTGCGGGGGTACGCCTCCGAAGTCGCCGCCCTCACCCAGGACTTCGTCCTGGGCACCCTGTGCGGGGGCGATCTGTGCCGTCCCCTGACCGACGCGCTGGCCGCTCCCCCACCGCTGGGCCTGCGGATGCCGCTGGCGAGTGGCTTCGGCAAGCACTTGCGGTAGGGGCTGCGCCCCGAAGGGGCGCGGGGAACTGCGCGACAAGCCGCAACGGGTCCGCAGACCGCAGACATCGGGCAGGGGCAACCCCTCCCCGGCCCTCAGGTCCGTACGGCCGTATGGACAGTTGTCGCCGTCAGATAGAAGACATCCGGGCGGCGGAGGATGCCGTCGGCGGACGTGTCGTCCAGCAGCGCGTCGAGGGTGGCGCAGTCCTCCTCGGAGAGGCTGTCGGCCAGACTTTCCCGGAAGCGTTCGACGCGCGCGCGTACATGGGCGCGGGCGACCGGGTCCAGCGGGGCCGACAGGTCGGTGAGGAAGGTGCGGCTGCCGGTGGGGGCGAGTCCGGCGGCGACGAGCAGCGCGGGCCAGTCCTCAACGGTGTGGGTGTGGTCGGGCAGTTCGGCGCGCATCGCGGCGAACCATTCCTCCTCGGCGGCGTCGAGCCGCGCCTGGAGACCGGGCCGTCCGATGCCGATGTCGCGGGGCAGGAAGCGGGTCGGCAGGCCGCCCTCGCGTACGGCCAGTACGCCGCCGGGTCGCAACGCAGCGGCGAAGGACTCCAGTGCGGCGCGCTGGTCGCCGAGGTGGTGGACGACGTTGCTGGTCCAGATGAGTTCGGCGGTGCCCAGCTCGGGCAGGTCGGCGGGGAGTTCGGCCTGCCGGATGGTGATGCGGGAGGCCAAGCCCTCGCGTTCGGCGCGGGCGCGGGCCCGCTCCAGCAGTCCGGGGGTGCTGTCGACGGCGACGGTCTCGGCGCCGGGGAAGGCGTGGGCCAGCGCGGTGGTGGTGACGCCGGGTCCGCTGCCCAAGTCGAGGACGCGGGTGACCTGGCGGTGGCCGAACAGGTCGTGCAGCCAGGCGGCGGCGTCCTCCAGGAAGGACACCTTCAGTTCGGCGTCGCGTTCCAGGTGCGCGGCGAGCGCCGCCCAGTCGGGCTCGGTGGTGGACGAGTGGGCGTGGTGCGTGTGGGAGTGCTGGTGGCCGTGCGCGTGCGGGGTCATGGGGCCTCCTGGGATGCGGGGTGGGCGGGCTGCTCGGCCGCCGGCCGGGCGGGTTCGGGGGTCGGCTCGGCGCGCAGGAGCCGGCCCCTGCGGCTGAGCAGGAACTTCTTGAACGCGGCGACCGGCGGGGTGTCGGGGCGCCCGGCCGACCAGGCGAGCCCGATCTCGCGGACGGCCCGAGGCGCGGTGACCGTCAGTTCGCGTACGCCGGGCCGCGGGAGGACGGGCGGCGGCAGCAGCGCGACGCCGAGACCGGCGGCGACCAGTCCGCGGATGGTCTCGGCCTCCTCGCCCTCGAAGGCGATCCGGGGGGTGAATCCGGCCTCGGCGCACAGCGTGTCGAGGATGCGCCGCATGCCGTAGCCGGGCTCCAGGGTGACGAAGGACTCCTCGGCCGCCTCGGCGAGCCGCACCCGCTTGCGCGCCGCGAGCCGGTGGTCGTCCGGTACGACCAGCCGCAGCCGCTGTTCGTCCAGGCGCCGGGCGACCAGGTCGGGTGCCTCCGGGATGGGCGAGGTGAGGCACAGGTCCAGCTCGCCGGCGCGGAGTCGGTCGAGCATGGCCTCACCGTAGTTCTGCACCAGGGCGAAGCGGACCCGCGGATGGTCGGCGCGGAAGGCGCGCAGCAGTCCGGGGACCGTCTCCCAGCCGAGGGTGTGCAGAAAGCCGAAGGCGACCTTGCCGGTGGCGGGGTCGGCGTCGGACCGTACGGCCTCGGCCGCCTGTTCGACGGCGGCCAGCGCGCGCTCCGCGGAGGCGAGGAAGGTGCGGCCTGCCGGGGTGAGGGAGAGGGCGCGGCCGTGCCGTGCGAAGAGGGCGACGCCCAGGTCCTCCTCCAGCCGGGCGAGGGCACGGCTGAGGGAGGACTGCGGGATGCCGAGCTCTTGGGCGGCACGGGTGACGTGTTCGTGCCGGGCCACGGCGGCGAACTGTGCGAGGCGCGGGGTGAGGGAGAGTGCTGCCGAGGACGCGGCGTCGTCGGGTGACGGTGTGGCGGAGGTGTCTTTCCTGTTGCGTGACGGTGACAAGTGGCTCCCCCGGACTGCTGTTAGCTGCGATGATGCGTGTGGGGATCGATTCTCGCACTTTCATGCATTGGACGGATGAAATGCGGGGTCGTACGTTCGAGGCATGCCTGCTCTTGATACCGGGGCGTCCACCGCACCGGTGGACGCCTCAGCTGTCACTCGCACCTCCCCGACTTCCGAGAACTCCGACGCGGCGAAGCACTCCTGTGCGGCGAAGCACTCCGACGCCACGAAGCTGAGCCCCGGTGACCCCGGGCACGGGCGGATGCGGCTCGCGCTGTTCGCCGCCGGTCTGTCGACGTTCGCGCTGCTCTACTCCACCCAGGCGCTGCTCCCCGAGATCTCCCACGCCCTGCACGCCGCTCCCGACCAGGCGAGCTGGACCGTCTCCGGCGCGACCATCGGGCTGGCCGTCGCGGTGCTGCCGCTGGCGGCGCTCTCCGAGCGCTTCGGGCGGCGCCGGATGCTGACCGTCTCCATGGCGGTCGCTGTGGCGCTCGCCCTCGTCATCCCGTTCGCGCCCAGTCTGCCGGTGCTGATCGCGCTGCGGACGCTCCAGGGGGCAGCCGTCGCCGGCGTGCCCGCCTCGGCGATGGCGTTCCTGTCGGACGAGGTGCGGGCCAGGCATCTGGTGGGCGCCGTCGGGCTGTTCGTCGCGGGCAACAGCGTCGGCGGGATGAGCGGGCGCATTCTCACCGGGTGGGTCACCGAGGCGTGGGGCTGGCGGGCCGGGCTCGGCGCCGTCGCCGTCACCTCGCTGCTGTGCGCGGTCGCCTTCCGGCTGCTGGTGCCGCCGGCCCGGCACTTCACCCCCGTCCCCCTGCACCCGCGCCGGGTCGCCGCGACGGTACGCGCGCACCTGGGCAATCCGCTGCTGCTGCGGCTGTACGCGATCGGGCTGCTGTTCATGACGGTGTTCGGCGCGGTCTACACCGTCATCGGCTACCGGCTGGTGGCCGAGCCGTTCGGGCTCTCGCAGGGCCTGGTCGGCTCGATCTTCGTCATCTACCTGGTGGGTACCGCGGGGGCGGCCACGGCCGGCCGGCTCAACGCGCGGCTCGGCCGGCGCGGAACGCTGTACCTGGGTATCGGCACCGCCTCGGCGGGGCTGCTGATCAGTCTGGCCGACAGCATCGTGGCCGTGGTCGCGGGCCTCGTCCTGATCACCGCCGGGTTCTTCGCCGGACACGCGGTGGCCTCGGGCTCGGTGAGCCACACCGCGACCCACGGGGCCGCGCAGGCCTCGGCGCTGTACCAGATGAGCTACTACATCGGCAGCTCGCTCGGCGGCGCGCTGGGCGCTGTCGCGTTCGCCGCGGGCGGCTGGGCCGCCACCGTCGCGCTGGCACTGGGCGCCATGGTGCTCGCCGCCGGGATCACCCTGTACGCCACCCGCCGCGCGGTGGTGCTGGCGCGCGCCTGAGAGTGCGCCGCGCGTGTGCGAGCGCGTGCGCCGTACTGCTCGAAGGGCCCCGCCCGGAAGGCGTTCTCCCGGCCCGGAGGACGCCTTCCGCTGTGAAGGTGCCCTCTCCCCTGCCCTTCTCGTTGTGCTCCCAGACGTGAGGCTGCGATCGGGAGTTGGTACGGATGGCCAGGTTCGACATCGGTGAGGGTCTGCCGTTGACGGCGGCGCAGTCGGGGATGTGGTTCACGCAGCAGCTTGCCCCGGACAGCGCCTGCCTGAGGCCCGCCGAGGTGATCGAGATCCACGGCGCCGTCGACGTGGCGCTGCTGGAGCGGGCGCTCCGCCAGGCCGTGTTCGAGACGGAGGCGCTCCGCGTACGGTTCGTCCCCGGCGGGCCGGACGGCGACGAGGACGTACGGCAGATCGTCGAGCCCTGCGCCGACTGGCCGTTCCCGCTGATCGACCTGCGGGGCGCGGCCGACCCCGACGCGGCGGCGCAGGAGTGGATGTGGGCCGATCTGCGAGCCCCGATGGACATGCACCGTGCCGGGCTGTTCTCGTTCGCCGTACTGCGCCCGGCCGAGGAGTGTTTCCTGCTCTACTTGAGCAGCCACCACATTCTCATGGACGGCTACGCGAACAGCCTGTTCGCGCCGCGGATCGCCGAGGTCTACACCGCGCTGGAGAGCGGCGCGCCCGTGCCGCCGTCCCGGCTGGCGCCGCTGCGCCAGGCACTGGAGGACGAGGCCGCCTACGCGCGCTCCGAGCGCAAGGAGCGCGACCGTGCCTACTGGGCCGAGGAGTTGGCCCGGTGCGCCGTCTCCGCGCCCGCCACCTCGGGCCGGCTGCCGAAACCGGCGCCTGCTTTCGTTCGGGAGACCGGCCATCTGGACGCCGGAACCGCCGGGGAGCTGCGCGCGCTGGCGCGTACCGCCCGCACCGGTATCGCGACCGTGGCCATGGCGGCGCTGGCGCTGTATGTGCACCGGCTCGCCGATGACGCGCGGGACGACGCCGTGGTGGACATGACGGTGGCGGCCCGCGGTCCCGCGACCCGCGACGTACCGTGCATGGTCGCCAATGTGCTGCCGTTGCGCGTCCCGCAGCCGTCGGACGGCACCGTCGGGGAACTGCTGCGCAAGACCGCCGCACAGGCCAAGGCCCTGCTGCGGCACCAGCGCTACAGCTACGTCAATCTGGTGCGCGGCCCGCACGCCCGGCGGCCCGCCGCGGGGCGGATGGAGGACTGGGGCATCAATGTGATGCTCCACGACCAGCAGATCAGCTTCGGGCGGCATCCGGCCACGCTGCACAACCTGTCCAACGGCCCGGTCACCGGCATGGCCGTCAACGTCTACGACCGTCCCTCGGACGGTTCCCTGCGCATCGACTTCCAGGCCGATCCCGACGTCTATCCGACCGAGCGGATCGCCGCACACCATCGCCGTTTCCTCGCGCTGCTGCGTACTCTCGCCGCCGCGACGGACGCGACCCCGTTGACGGACGTGGAGCTGCTGACGGCCGCCGAGCGGGAGCGCGTACTGGCCTGGGGGCGCGGGCCCGAACGCGCCTTCCCCTTCGTGCCGTTGCACGCCGCCTTCGAGGAGCGGGTACGGGAGGAGCCCGGGGCGAGCGCGCTGGTGTGCGGCGGAACCGGGCTGTCGCGTGGCGAGGTCAACGTGCGGGCCAACCGGCTCGCGCACCTGCTGCTCGGCCGGGGCGCGGGCCCCGGCAGCACCGTGGCGCTCGCCCTGCCCCGCACCGCCGACTACGCCGTCGCGCTGCTGGCCGTCCTCAAGACGGGCTCCGCCTGCCTGACGCTGGACGTCGACCACCCCGCCGAACGCACCCGGCAGATGCTCACGGACGCGGCGCCGGTGTGCGTACTGACGGCCGGTGAATCGGCTGCCAGTGTGCCGACGGAGGGCGCACCGCTGCTGATCGTCGACGCGGCGGCGACGGTACGCGAGGTGGCGCAGCAGTCGGCGACCGACCCCGGGGACCGCGACCGGCCGCGACCGCTGCGGCCGTACGACGTGGCGTACATCGCCTTCACCTCCGGCACCACCGGACGCCCCAAGGGCGTGGCGGTCGAGCACCGGCAGCTGGCCAACCTGTACCACGACCACCGCACGGCGCTCCTCTCCCCCGCGGCCGAGGCCGCCGGGCGCAGGCTGCGGGCAGCACAGACCGCCTCGTTCTGCTTCGACGCCTCCTGGGAAGCGTGGCTGTGCCTGGCCGCCGGGCACGAACTCCACCTGATCGAGGACGGGGTACGCCACGACCCGGCCGCCCTTGCCGCCCGTATCGACGAGCAGCGCATCGACCTGCTCGCCCTCACCCCCACCCATGTGCGGGCCCTGCTGGCGGCCGGGCTCTTCGACCCGGGACAGCACCACCGCCCCAGCACGCTGCTGGTCGGCGGAGAGGCGGTGGACCCCGTCCTGTGGCAGCGGCTGCGTGCCCTGACCGATGTCGCCGTGCACAACTGCTACGGCCCGGCCGAGTGCGCGGTGGACGCCGTCTGGTGCCGCCTCGACCGGGAGGGCCCCCAGCCGGTCATCGGCCGCCCCGGGCACAACCTGCGCGCCTATGTACTCGACCGGCACGGCCACTTGGTGCCGCCGGGCGTCCCGGGTGAACTCCACCTGGGCGGTGCCCAGGTGGCCCGCGGATATCTGGGCGCACCCGAGCTGACGGCTCAGAAGTTCCTGCCCGACCCGTTCGCGGCGGCCGACCCCTCGGACGCGGACGGGCCGTACTCGCGGATGTACCGCACCGGGGACCTGGTGCGGTGGACGGACGACGGCGTACTGGAGTATCTCGGCCGCACCGACGGGCAGTTGAAGGTGCACGGCGTACGGATCGAGCCGCAGGAGGTCGAGTCCGTACTGGCCCGGCATCCGCATGTGGCACAGGTCGCCGTCGCGGTCCAGCGGGCCGGGGACGATCCGGAGAGCGGGCCTGTGCATCTGGCGGCGCACGTGGTGCCCGCGCCGCGTGCGTCCGGCAACGGCCGCCCCTCTCCCGCGCCCCTGTCCGAGCCGCACGCGTCCGGCGACGGCAGCCCCTCCCCCCTGTCCGCGCCGCCCTCGCTGGATCCGGCCGAGCTGCGCTCGTGGGCCGCGTCCCGGTTGCCCTCCGCCATGGTGCCCGCCGCCTTCTACACGCATGAGGCGCTGCCCATGACTCCGCAGGGCAAGCTGGACCGCGCCGCACTTCTCGCCGCCGACCTCCCGGACCAGGCCGGCCGCACGGACGGGGCCGGGCAGCCCCGTACGGCGGCCAGCGAGCGGGAGCGGACGCTGTGCGCGCTGTTCGCCGAGGTCCTCGATGTGACCGAGGCCGGGCTCGACGACGACTTCTTCGCGCTGGGCGGCCACTCGCTGGCCGCCACCCGGCTGCTGGCCCGTATCCATACGGAGCTGGGCGCCGAGCTCTCCCTCGGTGCCCTGTACCAGGCGCCCACCGTGGGCCAGTTGGCGAAGCTGCTCGACACTGCGGCAGGCCCGCGGCCCCCCGCCGACCACGCCTACGACATGCTGCTGCCGCTGCGTACGGCAGGTGACGCCGCGCCGCTGTTCTGCGTCCATCCGGCGGGCGGGCTGGGCTGGTGCTACGCCACTCTTCCGCCGCATCTGCCGCCGTCCGTACCGGTCTACGCCCTCCAGGCGCAGGGCCTGCGCCCGACGGACGAGCTCGCCGCGAGCTTCCCCGACCTGATCGCGGAGTACGTGGCCCGCATCCGCTCCGTCCAACCCCGCGGGCCCTACCGGCTGCTCGGCTGGTCGCTGGGCGGCGCGCTGGCGCACGCCGTCGCCACCCGCCTCCAGGAGGACGGCGAGGACATCGGCATGCTGGCCCTGCTGGACTCGGCGCCGCTCGACCGGACGCCGCGCCTCGACCCGGACGCCGACCCGTCCGTCGTCCGCCGCCTTGTCACCGAGGCCGTCGGCCATGACCTGGTCGACGACGCCCAACTGACCGCCGTCACCCGCATGCTGGCCCACTACGCGACCCTGCGGGCGACCTGGTCCCCGGCCGTCCACCAGGGCGACGCCCACTACTTCCGCGCCACCGAAACCGCCCCGGACGACGCCACCGACCCCGAAGCCTGGCACTCCCATCTCACCGGCACCCTCACCCTCCACGACATCCCCTGCACCCATTCCGCCATGGGCCAACCGGAACCGATGGCGGCGGTGGGACGGGTACTGGGGCGGCTGCTGGAGGCGCGATAGAGGGGTGTCAGCCGATCCGGTCCAAAATCAGTGGTGCCGGTGCGAACGAACCCGATGCGCTGATGTCGATGGCTCCCTCAAGTGCGGCCTCCGCGTAGGGGAAGGCGTCCGGGGTGTCCGTGTGGAGGGTCAGGAGGGGGGAGCCGGCTGTGACCTGGTCGCCGGGGCGGGCGTGCAACTCGACGCCCGCTCCTGCCTGGACGGGGTCTTCCTTGCGGGCGCGGCCGGCGCCGAGGCGCCAGGCGGCCAGGCCGACGGCGTAGGCGTCCAGGCGGGTCAGGACGCCGGACACCGGCGCCGTCACCACATGGCGTTCCCTCGCCGTGGGCAGCTCCGCGTCGGGGTTGCCGCCCTGGGCGGTGATCATGCGGCGCCAGGCGTCCATGGCGGAGCCGTCGGCGAGGGCCTTGGCCGGGTCGGCGTCCGGCAGGCCCGCGGCGTCGAGCATTTCGCGGGCCAGAGCCACAGTGAGTTCCACGACGTCCGCCGGGCCGCCGCCCGCCAGGACCTCGATCGACTCGCGGACTTCGAGGGCGTTGCCCGCCGTCAGGCCGAGCGGGGTGTTCATGTCGGTGAGGAGGGCGACTGTCCGTACGCCGTGGTCATGGCCCAGTTCGACCATCGTGGCGGCCAGTTCGCGGGCGTCCTCCACGTTCTTCATGAACGCGCCGGAGCCCGCCTTGACGTCCAGGACCAGCGCGCCCGTGCCCTCGGCGATCTTCTTGGACATGATGGACGAGGCGATCAGCGGGAGGGATTCCACAGTGCCGGTGACGTCACGGAGGGCGTACAACCGCTTGTCCGCGGGGGCCAGGCCGTCGCCGGCCGCGCAGATGACGGAGCCGACATCCCGGAGGACCTCCATCATCTCGGCGTTGGTGAGCGAAGCGCGCCAGCCGGGGATGGACTCCAGTTTGTCGAGGGTGCCGCCGGTGTGGCCGAGGCCGCGGCCGGAGAGCTGCGGGACGGCCGCGCCGCAGGCCGCCACCAGCGGGGCCAGCGGCAGGGTGATCTTGTCGCCGACGCCGCCCGTGGAGTGCTTGTCGGCGGTGGGACGGTCCAAGCCGCCGAAGTCCATCCGCTCGCCGGAGGCGATCATCGCCGCCGTCCAGCGGGAGATCTCCGTACGGGTCATGCCGTTCAGGTAGACGGCCATGGCGAGGGCCGACATCTGTTCGTCGGCCACCACGCCCCGCGTGTACGCGTCGATGACCCAGTCGATCTGCTCGCCGGTCAGCTCGTGGCGGTCCCGCTTGGCGCGGATGACGGAGATGGCGTCCATGGCCATGAATGTCTACCTGTTCCTTTCGACGAACCGGTGGTTCCTTTTCGACGACCGGTGGGTCCTTCCCGACGGCCGGTGGGTCCTCTTCGACGACCGGTGTCGGTCAGCGGGTCCGTGACCGGTATCGGTCAGCGGGCCAGATCGTCCGGCCCGAAGGCGTCCACCAGCAGTTCCGAGAGAGGGCGCACCCCCGAGGGTGCCTCCATCAGCAGGGTGCCGCCCCCGTGCTCCCACAGCAGTTGGCGGCAGCGCCCGCAGGGGGCGACCACAGCGCCGTCGCCGCCGACGCAGGTGAAGGCGACCAGCCGGCCGCCGCCGGTGGCGAACAGCTCGGAGACCAGACCGCACTCGGCGCACAGGCCGAGCCCGTAGGAGGCGTTCTCCACGTTGCAGCCGGTCACCGTACGGCCGTCGTCGACCAGTGCCGCGGCACCGACGGGGAAGCCGGAGTAGGGGGCGTACGCGCGGGACATGGCTTGCCGGGCCTGTTCGCGCAGGGTGTTCCAGTCGATGTCCGCCTTGTGCACGGCGTCCACGCTACGTTCCCTCGCCCCGGCGGTACGGCTTGCCGATCGCGCGTGGCGCACGCAGCCGCTGGGCCGCGAGGGAGAGCACCAGCAGCGTCGTGACGTACGGCGTCATCTCGACGAACTCCAGTGCCACGGTCTCGGTCAGCGCGTACCACAGCACGAGCAGTACGGCGATGACGAGGCTGACGGCGGCCTGGATACGGGCGCTGCGCAGGCCCGTACGCAGCTTCCAGCCGGCGAGCCCGACCAGCAGCACGGCCATCAGCAGCAGCATGGCGTGCACCGTGGTGCCGCCGCCGACGACGCGCAGCGCGTCCATGAAGCCGAAGAGTCCGGCGCCCATGGCTACGCCGCCGGGGCGCCAGTTGCCGAAGATCATGGTGGCGAGACCGATGTAGCCGCGACCGCCGGTCTGGTTCTCCTGGTAGATGTGCACGCCGACGGCGAGGAACGCGCCGCCGAGCCCGGCCAGCGCGCCGGAGACGGTCAGCGCCGCGTACTTGTAGGTGTAGACGTTCACACCCAGCGACTCGGCGGCGACCGGGTTCTCACCGCAGGAGCGCAGCCGGAGTCCGAAGGAGGACCGCCACAGGACGAAGAAGCTGCCGACGAAGAGCAGCACGGTCAGCAGCGTCACCGGGGAGACGTCGTCGACCAGGGCGCGCAGGATGCCCGCCAGGTCGGAGACGAGGAACCAGTGGTGCTTCTCGATGCTGCCCAGCCCGTCGGCGAGGCCGGGCACGGTGAAGCTGGGCATGTCGCTCATCGGCGGTGACTGCTTGTCGTTGCCGCCTGCCTCGGCCGCCTCGCTGCCGGGGGCGCCGAACCACAGCTTGGCCAGATAGCGGACGAGGCCGAGCGCGAGGATGTTGAGGGCGACACCGGAGACGATGTGGTCGACGCCGAAGGTGACGGTGGCCAGCGCGTGCAGCAGTCCGCCCAGGGCGCCGCCGACGACACCGGCGAGGATCGCCATCCACGGCCCGTGCTGCCAGCCGATCCAGCCGGCGGCGAAGGTGCCGAGCATCATCATGCCTTCGAGGCCGATGTTGATCACGCCGGCCCGTTCGGCCCACAGCCCGCCGAGCCCGGCCAGCCCGATGGGGACGGCGGCGCTCAGCGCGGAGGAGAACTGGTCGCTGTTGCTGAGCTGCTCGTCCCCGGTGACGACACGGATGAGGGAGAGCAGCAGCAGTCCGCCGGCGATGAGCAGCAGGACGACCGGGTAGGACAGCTTGCGCCTGCCGCCCGGGGCCGGGGGCCCGGCGGTGGCGTTCTTCGGCGCGGAGGACGCGGACGAGGAGGACGTTGTGGTGCTCATGCGGTGCTCCCCGCCTTCTTGTCCTGGGTGCTCTCTTCGCTCTGGGTGCCTTCTGCGTCCTGGTCGCCGTCCTGGCCGCCCTGGGCGCTCCGGGCGCTCAGCTCGGCGCCGACCGCGCTCTGCTGCCTGCGCAGGACGACGCGGCGGACGATCTCGTACGCGATGACCACGCACAGCACGATGATCCCCTGCATGACGCCGACGATCTCCTGCGCGTATCCCTCGAACTCCAGCTGGAGGCCGGTGCGTTCCAGGAAGCCCCACAGCAGCGCGGCCAGTGCCATGCCGATGGGGTGGTTGCGGCCCAGCAGGGCGATGGCGATGCCGGTGAAGCCGACGCCGGTGGGGAAGTCGGTGCCGTAGCTGAAGGACTTGTTCAGCAGCGTCGGGATGCCGACCAGGCCGGCGACGGCGCCGGAGAGCACCATGCTGGTGACGACCATCCGGCGGACGCTGACGCCGCTGGCGGAGGCTGCCGACTCGCTGCGCCCCACAGCGCGCAGGTCGAAGCCGAAGCGGGTGCGGCCCAGCACGAACCAGTAGGCCAGCCCGATGACGACGGCGATGATCACGGTGCCGTAGATCGGGTCGGGTGTGGTCGGGATGAGGAAGAAGTGGCTGGAGGCGGGGATGTTCGGCGTGTGGAAGAGGTTGCCGTCCTTGACGGCCAGCTTGTCCTCGGCGAGGAAGTAGCCGATCAGCGAACCCGCGATGGAGTTCAGCATGATCGTGGTGATGACCTCGCTGACCCCGCGGGTCGTCTTGAGCACACCGGCGATACCCGCCCACAGTGCGCCGACGGCCATCGCGACGATGATGATCAGCGGGATCTGGAGCGCGCCGGGCAGCGCGAGCGCCCCGCCGACGACCGCCGCGAAGAACGCGGCCACCCGGTACTGCCCGTCCACCCCGATGTTGAAGAGGTTCATCCGGAAGCCGATGGCCACGGCCGCCGCCGACAGGTAGTACGGGATCGCCTTGTTGATGATCCACACCTGGCTGTCACTCTTCGAACCGAAGTCGATCATGACGAAGAAGGCGTGGAACGGGTCCTTGCCGGTCGCCGCGATGACGGCGGAGGAGAGCAGGAACGCCGCGAGGAGGGCGAGCGCCGGCGCGGCCAGCGCCTGGAGTACGGCCTGGGCGCTGAACTTGTCCTTGAGACGGCTCACTTGTCGCCTCCCCTCTCCGGCTCGTTCCGGGAGTCGTTGCTGTCGTCCGCGTCCTGCGGCTCGTCGGCGTCCTCGGGTCCCGCGGCGTCCCCCGGCTCCGCGGCATCCCCCGGCTCCGCGGCGCCCTCCAGATGACCCGTGGCCGCGCCGGTCATGGCCGAGCCGAGCTCCTCCGGGGTGACGGTCGCCGGGTCGGCGTCCGCCACGAGGCGGCCCCGGTACATCACCCGGAGGGTGTCCGAGAGGCCGATCAGCTCGTCCAGGTCGGCGGAGATCAGCAGCACGGCCAGGCCCTCGCGGCGGGCCGTGCGTATCTGGTCCCAGATCTGCGCCTGCGCGCCGACGTCCACACCCCGGGTGGGATGCGCGGCGATCAGCAGCTTGGGGTCGTGGCTCATTTCCCGGCCGACGATGAACTTCTGCTGGTTACCGCCCGAGAGGCTGGCGGCGGTCACCTCGATGCCGGGGGTGCGTACGTCGTACTCGGCGACGATCCGCTCGGCGTCGGCCCGCGCCTCCTTGAGGGCGAGCAGTTGGGGCGCGCCGGGGATGCCGAGCGCCGGGCCCTTGGCGTTGGGCTTCTCGGTGACGTGGCCCAGGATGCGGTTCTCCCACAGCGGGGCCTCCAGCAGCAGCCCGTGCCGGTGGCGGTCCTCGGGGATGTAGCCGATGCCGCTCTCGCGCCGGATGCGGGTGGGCGCGTGCGAGATGTCCTGGCCGTCGAGGGTGACGGTGCCGTCGTCCGGGTCGCTCATGCCCATGATGGCCTCGACCAGTTCGGCCTGGCCGTTGCCCTCCACACCGGCGACGCCGAGCACCTCGCCCTTGTGGATGGTGAGGGAGATCCCGTCCAGTACGGTACGCCGGCCACCGTCGGGGTCGGTGGCCGACAGGTGCAGGCCCTCCACCCGCAGCATCGGCTCGTCGGTGACGGTCGACTCGCGGGTCTCGGCCGACGGCAGCTCGCTGCCGACCATCAGCTCCGCGAGCTGCTTGGGCGTCGTCTCCTCGGGCCGTACGGACGCCACCGTCGTACCGCGCCGGATGACGGTGATCGCGTCGGCGACGGAGAGCACCTCGCCCAGCTTGTGCGAGATGAACAGCACCGTCAGGCCCTCGGCCTTGAGTTCGCGCAGGTTGGCGAAGAGCGCGTCGACCTCCTGCGGGACCAGCACGGCCGTGGGCTCGTCGAGGATGAGGATGCGGGCGCCGCGGTAGAGGGCCTTGAGGATCTCCACCCGCTGCCGATCGGCGACGCCGAGCTCCTCGACCAGGACGTCGGGGCGGATACCGAGCTGGTAGGCGTCAGAGAGCTCTTTGATCTTCTTGCGGGCGCGGGAGCCGATGCCGTGCAGCTTCTCCGCGCCCAGCACGGTGTTCTCCAGCACGGTGAGGTTGTCGGCCAGCATGAAGTGCTGGTGCACCATGCCGATGCCGCGGGCGATGGCGTCCGCGGGGCTGTGCAGATTGACGTACGCGCCGTCGATGCTGATGGTGCCCTCGTCCGGCCGCTGCATGCCGTAGAGGATCTTCATCAGGGTGGACTTGCCCGCGCCGTTCTCGCCCACGAGGGCGTGCACGGTGCCGCGTTCGACCCGGATGTCGATGTCGCGGTTGGCGACGACGCCGGGGAATCTTTTGGTGATGCCGCGCAGTTCGACGGCCGCCGCGGACTCCTGGCCCGCCCCGGACGGCGCGCCGCTGCTGCCGCTGGACTCGCTGGACACTTGACTGACGCGCTCCCTTGCTGGCGCTGAGGCCGACACCGGCTCACTTGCTCGCGGGCTTACCTGCTGGGCTGCTGGGCCTGAGGCCGACCGCCGTCGTCCGCCCTGTGGGCGGTGACGGCTCATGGTGCGGGACTGCGGGCGGCACCGTACGCGCCGCGCTGCGTACGGTGCCGTCGCCTTCAGGTCACGGCTTGGCCGGAACCTTGACCTTGCCGGAGGTGATCTTCTCGCTGGCCTTGTCGATGTCGCCCTTGACGTCGTCGATGAACCCGCCGGACGTGGCGACCGAGACGCCCTTCTCCTTGAGGGAGAAGGTCTGGTTGCCCTTGAGCGGCTTCTTGTCCTTGACGCTCTTGATCAGTTCGTAGACGGCGACGTCGACGTTCTTGACCGACGAGGTCAGGATGGCGTCCTTGTACTTCTCCAGGCCCTTCTGCCGGTACTGGTCGGAGTCGACCCCGATGGCCCAGGCGCCCTTCTTCTTGCTGACCTCTTCGATGGATCCGGCACCGGACTGGCCGGCCGCCGTGTAGATCACGTCGTTGCCGCGGGCGAGCATGCCCTTGGCCATGCTCTTGGCGCGCGCGGGGTCGTTGAAGCCCTTGTCGGACTCCTTGTACAGATAGTCGACCTCGACCTTGATCTTGGGGTTGGTGTCCTTGACGCCCTTGACGTAGCCCGCCTCGAACTTCTGGATGAGCGCGTTGTCCACGCCGCCGATGAAGGAGACCTTGTTGCTCTTGGTCTTCTTGGCCGCGGCCACGCCGACCAGGTAGGACGCCTCGTTCTCGGCGAAGGTCATACCGACGACGTTCTTGGTGTGGGACTGCTCGTCCACCACGCCGAAGGTGGTGTCGGGGAAGTCCTTGGCCACCTTGTTGACCGACTTGCCGTAGTTGAAGCCGACCCCGATGACCGGGTTGTAGCCCGCCTTCGCGAGGGAGGAGAGGCGCTGCTCGCGGGTCTCCTCCGTCTCGTTGTTGCCGGCGGTCATCTCCTTGGTCTTGACGCCGAGTTCCTTCTCGGCCTTGTCGGTACCGCGGGCCGCCGCCTCGTTGAACGAGTGGTCGTCCCGGCCGCCGACGTCGAAAGCGAGTCCGACGCCCTTGTTCTTCTTGCCACCCGACTCCGTAGAGCTCTCACCGCACGCGGTGGCCGTCAGTGCGAGAGCCGCAGTGGCGGTGACCGCGGCAGCCAGCTTTGTTACCCGACGCAACAGGAGTCCCCTTCGAGTCGTGGAGCACCGGTTCCGGCACCGCAGTAGGGTTCCGGCCCTTGAGACGGCCACAGATTAACGCGCGTAGATTTCCAGCAGAAGAAGACGGGAACCGCTGTTATCGGATCGTCGCGAACGGCGGCGACTTCCACGCAGCTGCCCCTTTTATCCCCGTGGTGATGGGGGCTTTCGGGGGTGGGAGCGGAGATGGTGGCGGGGGCGCTGGGGAGGGGCCGTCGGGAGGGGGCCCGACCCTTCGGCGGCCCGGGTCCCTCCCGTCCCTCTCCACCTCACGAACGGTGCAGCAGCGCGGCGGCCGTGAAGAGCTCGACGCCGGTGGTGATCGCGCCCTCGTCCGCGTCGAAATCGCCCTGGTGCAGATCGCGGGTACGGCGATCGCCGACGGGCCGCACCCCCAGCCGGGCCATCGCGCCCGGTACGTGCTCCAGATACCAGGAGAAGTCCTCGCCGCCCAGGCTCTGCTCCGTCGTCTCCACGGCGGCCGCGCCCGAGCGCGCCGCCATCGCCTCGCGCAGCAGCGCCGTCGCCGAGGGCTCGTTGACCACGGGCGGCACACCGCGTACGTACGTCAGCTCGCACTTGGCCCGGTGCAGCGTGGCCAGCTCGTCGATGGCCGCGTGCACCAGGTCGGGCGCCTCGCGCCAGGTCGGCAGGTCCAGGCAGCGCAGCGTGCCGGACAGCTCGGCGCGCTGCGGGATCACGTTCGGCGCGTGCCCGGACTCGATCCGGCCCCAGGTCAGCGACAGCCCGGAGCGCGCGTCCACCCGGCGGGCCAGCAGCGCGGGCGCCTCGGTGACGAGCTTCGCGGCGGCTGTGACCAGGTCCGTCGTCAGATGCGGCCGCGCGGTGTGCCCGCCCGCGCCGCTGAGCACCACCTCCAGCCGGTCGCAGGCCGAGGTGATCGGCCCCGCGCGCAGCCCGATCCGGCCCACGTCCACCCGGGGGTCGCAGTGCACGGCGAGGATCGAACCGACGCCGTCCAGCACCCCGCAGTCCACCGCGTCCGCGGCGCCGCCCGGCAGCACCTCCTCGGCGGGCTGGAACAGCAGCCGTACAGGGCGGGGCAGCGCACCGGCGCGGGCCAGCTCCGCCAGCACCAGGCCGGCGCCGAGCACCACGGTGGTGTGCACATCGTGCCCGCACGCGTGCGCGCGGCCCGGCACCGTGGAGCGGTAGGGCACCTCTTTGGTGTCCGGGATGGGCAGCGCGTCGATGTCGGCACGCAGCGCCAGCATGGGCGGGGCGGCCTGCGGCGGGGCACCCCCGGCCCCGACCGGCTCGGTGTCCTGTCCGCCCTCCTCGCCCGCCGCCGGGTGGATGTCGCAGATGAGTCCGGTGCCCATGGCAAGCACCCGGGGACGCAGCCCCGCCCGCTCGAGCCTCGTCTTGAGGGCGGTGGTCGTGCGGAACTCCTGGTTACCCAGCTCTGGGTGCATATGGAGGTCGCGACGGAAAGCGATGAGCTCGCGGCGGAGGGATTCGGTCAGCCGGCCGGGCAGCTCGGGAAGTACGCCGGCGGCCCCGCGTGCGTCTACCTCCGGTGCTGCAGGGGACAGGAGTTCGTTCATGGTCCGAAGAGTAGGCCCCTTGACACCGCAACTCACTAGAGATCCACCAAAGTTCAACCCTCCAGGGGAAGAAAATCTAGGCTGGGCGGCGGTTATGTCCAGATGCGGCTGGGTATACCTACGAGCTTCGCCGAGCACCCCTCCCCTGAAAGCACTGCCCCGACACGGCTGTCGGCCCGCCGCCACTTGCCCCGACCGAGCTCGCCTGCACCGGGTGCCCGCACACCGCCCGACCGAACCTCCGCGCCGACTTCCCGGACGGCCCGCATCGCCCGACTCGGGGCGGCTACTGTGCGAAATGGTCCGGTCACTCGACGAGGGAGGGGAAGGGCATGGCTCGACGGATCCATGCCGTCCCGTACGACCAGGCTCAGCGGTGAGGCGCGGAATCTTGAGGCGGCCGTTCCGCCGAACACGATCAGCCAGTGGTTCCGGAAGCCGCAGTCGATGCGGGCGGGGACGTTCACTGACCGGGACGAGGTCTGTGCCTGGCTGGAGAGGGAAGTCCGGGCGGTGCCACCCCGGGACGTCGAGGGGAAGCTGGCGAATCTGCGGGGCTGTGTCGATCGGGGTGCGGACGCGTATGCGGGCTACTACTCGTATTCGCATGGGCAGCTGGTGGTGCGGTGTGCGCTGGTGTGTCCGCGGGAGGGGGAACGGTGTCCTGATCCGCCCCGCTGAGGGCGCGGTCCTGCGCTGCCATGACCTCGTCGCCGTGTTCGAAGGCCCAGGCGCCGATGGTGTCGATGGGGGCCAGCAAGATGCGGCCGAGCGGGGTGAGTTCGTATTCGACGCGGGGTGGGGCCTCCGGGTAGGCGTGCCGGGCCACCAGGCCGTTGAACTCCAGGCGCCGTACCGTTTCGGTGAGCACCTTCGAGCTGATGCCGCCGATCCGCTCGCGCAGCTCGCCGTGGCGGCTGGGGCCCTCGCGCAGCGCCCAGAGGACCACGGCGTTCCAGGTGTTGGAGAGCAGGTCGAAGGCGAGGCGGGCCCGGCAGTCGGCGAGGAAGGCGTCGGTCGTCACGTACCAGATGGTGCCTGACGGGCTCCCTAGTGTCCTTCCGGAAGCAGCTGAACCATCCGGCGGAGAGGGCTCTCGATGAAGATCGGCGTACTGGGGACGGGCAACATGGCGGACGCACTCGGCACCCACTGGGTGCGGGCCGGGCACGAGGTGATCGTCGGAGGGCGGGACGAGGAGAAGGCGCGGCGGCTCGCGGCGCGGATCGGCGGTGGCGTACGGCACGGCAGTCCGCGCGCGGCGGCCGGGTTCGGCGAGGTGGTGCTGGCCGCGTTGCCGTACGGCGCGGGGCAGGAGGTCGCCGGGGAGCTGGGCGCGGCACTGGACGGGAAGGTGCTGGTCGACTGCTCCAACCCGGTCGGGGCCGGATTCCGGCTGCTGACCGGAGCCGGCCCCTCGGCGGCACAGCGGCTGGCCGCGGCGGCCCCCGGCGCGCGGGTCGTCAAGGCGTTCAACCTCTGCCATGAGGACGTGTGGCGGATGAACCCACCGGTCTTCGACGGCCGGCCGCTGGCCGTCCCGGTCTGCGGGGACGACGCGGCGGCCCTCGCGCTCGTTGGTGGACTCGTGCGGGACGCGGGCTGCGAGCCCGTGTCCGCAGGCGGCCTCGAACGGGCAGGACTGCTGGAGGCGACCGCCGCCCTGTTCATCGCGCTGTGGGTCGGAGAGGGCGCGGACGCGCAGGCGATCGCACCGCCGCTGGCGTATGCGGCGGGGGCGGGGTTGTGAGGGAGGGCCGGCCCCATGCGAGGGCGGTATCAACAGCGGAGGCGTGCACCGTCCCGGGCGTGGAGGCGTTCTTTAGGGCGCTCGAAGGATTGCAGGCTGCTCTTCCTTGCATCAGGGCCAATGGGTCGGCGGGGACAGGGCGGCTCAGAGTGGCTGGATCTCGGGGACGGCCTTGAAGCGGGACCAGACGACCTTTCCGTATGGATCGCGGTCCTCGACGCCCCAGCCGTCGGCGAGCAGTTCGACGATGTGCAGGCCGCGCCCGGCGGTGTCCGTGACGGAGGCCTCGCGCACCTGAGGGTAGCGCGCGCCGGCGCCGATGTCTCGGCTGTCGTGGACTTCCAAGCGTACGAAACCTTCCTCGGCGGAGAGGCGTACCAAGAAGCCGTGGCCGCGACGCGTGCCGTGGGCCAGCGCGTTGGCGGCCAGTTCGGAGACGCAAAGGCGGATGTCGTCCACGGGGTCGCCGGTGATACCCCACGACGTCAGAGTGACGAGCACGAACTCCCGGGCGAGACCGACCGACCGCGGCTTGGCCTCGAAGTACTTGTGCAGCTTGTTGGTCATGACGTACCTCACCTCCGGTAGCCCGGAACCGGAGTCCGCTGGTTTCGCCGGACCAGTAGCAACCGGCCACCGGCCCTCTCGATCTGCCGCTCGCGCTCGGCGGCCATCGCCCTGGGGCCGAGGTGGGAGGTCGCCGGTACGACGACGCCGTATGTGTCCGGCAGTTCGAGGACGTCGAGCAGGCCGGAGAACGCCGCCACCCCGTCGGCCGGACCGCGGCGCTCGGTGAACAGCCCGGACAGTCGCAGCTCGTGCTGTCGGCAGTACTCGGCAAGCGAAGCGGTGAGGGCCTCGTGCCGGGTGGGCGAAGAGCGGACCAGGCGTAGGTAGCCGTAGACGACTGGTCCGTTGACCGGGCGGTGCTCGGTGAGTGGTTCCATACGGTGACCATCCGAAAGGCTCGAAGTGGCTGGTTCTTCGAGCTTGGCGACAGACCACCGCTCGTCCAATGGCCGCCTGTCGCACTTCCGTGGCACTTCCGTCCCCCCGGCCCCGGAACGCGTGCTTGCATGACGGCCGGAAGGGAGCAACGCGTGGCGACCGTGCACCATTGGACCGGCCTGGAAGCCAGGGCCCTGCGGCTCGCCCTGCGCATGAGCGTCCGCACCTTCGCCGCGCATCTCGGTGTCGGCGTGCGCACGATCTCCAAGTGGGAGAAGCTCCTCTCCTCCACCGAGCCGCGGCAGGACACGCAGGCCATCCTCGACACGGCCCTCGCCCGCGCGGACGCTGCTGTCCATCTGCGCTTCGAGACGAACCTGTCCGAGGCCGGGCGGCCCGGTTCAGGGGCCGGACGACGCCGGGTCACGGTGGCCGGCCCCCGCGCCTGGGAGTACGAGACGTGGACCGATGACCTGGACCGGACGGTCGTCGCGCTCTCCCGGCAGAACTTCGGCTTCGCAGACGATCTGCTGCGCCGCTGGCTGGCCCGCTTTGCACCGGCCGAGCTGGACGACAAGGGCCTGTACCTCTACGCTCGCTCCACCGCCCTGCTCGGCGACCTACAGCGCGACCGGGGAGCGATTGTCGGACCACTGTCGGCACAGCGCTCCTACGCGGGTGCCCGCGCGGTCCTTTCGCAGCTCGACATTCCGCGCCGCGTCGCACAGGTCGACCTCTCCACGGCGGTCGTCGCCGAGATGTCCGGTCAACTGGAGGTGGCCGCCCGTCGGTACGAGACCCTCGCCGTCGATGACCGGCTCTCCCGGCGCGATCGCGCCCGTGCCAGGCTCTGGGTTGGCACCGCGCTGAGCAAGGACGGCAACCACGACTACGCCTCCCGCGTCATGCTCGCCGCCATCCACGAGTTCGAGGACCTCGCAGAGCCGGACGACTGGTCGGTGGCCCATCAGAAGCTCGCCCTCGCCCACCGAGGTGCGGGCGATCTCACCTCCGCCCTCCGCTGCATGGACATTGCCCGTACAACGGGCACGACCGACTCGCCCATACAACGCGTACGCCTGGACACGGCTCACGGTCACATCCTGCTGTCGGACCCGGCCACCCTGGATGATGGTCTTGAAGTCCTCGAAAACGCCGCGAAGGTGGCCGCTGAGTACGGCCTCAGCCACCAGCAGCGCAGCATCGAGGGCATCAGGAGTACGCAGTCCATGTACGGCGGGGCGACCAGCCCTTGGCGCCGTTGACCAGGGAGAGACGGCAGTGACGGGATCGACGGACAGCCAGCAGACCGTGACCGGCGAGCATTGGCGGAACGCCCTGCTGATCTGGGACTACCACCAGATGCACCATGAGCTGCGGCCGGCGGATGTCGCGATCGCGCTGGGCAGCCATGATCTGGGGGTGGCCACCACTACGGCCAAGCTCTATCACGCCGGCCTCTTCCCCACTGTGGTCTTCACAGGCGGCAACAGCCCGACCACCGCAGCCCGCTTCCCGCGTGGCGAAGCCGTTCACTACCGCGAGCACGCCCTGTCCCTCGGCGTGCCCGACTCCGCGATCCTGCTGGAGCCGAACGCTGCCAACACCGGCCACAACATCACGTACTCCCGCCAGGTCCTCGATGCAGCGGGGATCACCCCGGCCACGGTGCTCCTCGTCTCGAAGCCGTACATGGAACGCCGCTCCTATGCCACCGCCCGCAAACTGTGGCCGGAGGCCGAGGTGTGCTGCGCCTCGGAACCTTTGGAACTCGACGACTACGTCAAGAGCATCGGAGACGAGAAGCTGGTCCTGGACATGCTCGTCGGCGACCTCCAACGGGTGATCGAGTATCCGAAGCTCGGGTTCGCCATCGAGCAGGACGTCCCGGAGGACGTGCGTGCCGCCTACGAGTCGCTCCTCACCGCCGGCTTCACCAGCCGCCTCATCACAACCTGACCTGTCGGCGCAGATGGTCACGACGTGGGCTCGGCCCGCTCCTCTGGCGCCACGACCGCCACCGTCGAACGGAGGGAACCTCCCCATGGCTCACCCGCGGACCGACCGGCCCGACGCTCTCCCGCCCGCCCTGGGCTCCATGACGCTGCTCGTCGCCGCGGTCATCGTCCATGACAAGGCCACGGATCGCGTCCTGCTCCTCCAGCGCGGGCCCAACGCGAAGTTCGCCCGAGGGCAGTGGGATCTCCCGGTCGGCAAGAGTGATCCCGGTGAGCCCGTCACCGCCACGGCTGTCCGCGAGCTGTACGAGGAGACGGGCGTTACTGTGCGGCCGGAAGACCTCCGCGTCGCCCACATCATCCACGGCGCCTGGGGCGTCGAGGCTCCCAACGGTTTCCTGACGGTCGTCTTCGTCGCCCACGAATGGTCCGGCGAACCGGAGAATCGCGAGCCCCGCAAGCACGCCCAAGTCCGTTGGGTCGGGGCTGACGCCATCCCCGAGGAATTCGTCAACACGACTGCCAACGCTCTGCACGGTTATCTCTCGGAGGGGCAACAGGTTTCCCTCGACGGCTGGGCCGACTGAGACCGCGGAGGCCCGTCCTTTGTGAGATACGGCTAGGCGCTCTGGCCCGGTGGGGTGGGGAGGGCGGAGGGGAGGCGGCGGGCGCCGCGGGCGGTGCCGGTGACGCCGGCGAGGAATCCCTGGGCGCGGGGGGAGGCGGTGCGGGTCAGCCAGGCGGGGTCGACGTCGCATACGGCCACGGTCACGGCGGTGCCCGCGAGTGCCAGCGGCAGGGTGTGGACGACGGTGGAGGGGAAGCTGAGGATCGTACGGCCGACGGGGCCGCGGCGGGCGACCAGTTCGAGTGGCAGGTCCGGGCGGACGATCTCCAGGCCGGTGGCGGCGCTGACCTGCTGGAGCTTCTCGTTGCTCTCGCGGCGGTGGGCGAAGTAGCGGGTGGCGCCGTATTCACGGGCCAGTGAGGCGACCGCCTCCAGATAGCGCTCGGTGTCCACCACACCGGTCTCCACAAGGGAGGTGCCCACCAGGTCGGCGCCCTTGGTCAGCCGGGGCGGTCCGAACCGGGCGCGGGTCCAGGCGAATTCGTTGGCCGTCACGATCACATTCTCCGGCGGCTCCACCGGCATGGAGCTGAAGACCTCCACGGGGCGCCTGCGGTCCGGGCGGGGAGTGAGGCGGCGGCGTGCGCGGCGGGAGATCGGCGCGAAGAGCAGTCCGCGCGCTCCTCCCCGTACGCCGCGCCGGTGCCAGCGTACGAACCGTTCGCCACTGGCCAGTTGGGCGACGAACTCCATGGTGGCGGTGCCGTCGTCCACCACGGTGATCTGCCGTTCGGCGCGGGCGGGAGTGAGGGCGAGCAGCAGTTGGACGTAGCGCGAGAAGGGGTCGCCGATGACCAGCGTGCGCGCCTTGCGCAGTCTGCGGGCGAGGGCGAGCAGGCTGGTGAGTGCGCCCCCCAGGCCGTCGCGAGCCTCCTGCCAGCTCACCGTGATCCCCTCGTCGCGGGCCAGCTCGGCCATCCGGCGCAACTGGCCGCGGGTCATGGGGTCGTGCGGGGGCAGTACTACGAGGGTGAGCGGGGTCGCGGTGTCGGGAGCGGGGTGGTTGTGCGCCCACTCGAGGACGTTGAGGAGCTGGACGGGGCTCTCGACGAAAGCGAGAGCCCCGTCCCGCGCGCCCGACCCAGGGGTGGCTCCGCCCCCGGGGTCGGGCACGGGCTCCCACGCGGACTCGGCTCCGGTGTCGGAGCTGATGTCGCCCGGGGAGAGTGCCGCGGGGTCCGCAGCGGGGTTCGCCGTATGGCCGGAGCTGTAGCTCGTGGGCTCGGAGCCGGGGCTCGCTTGCTCGGAGCTGTAGCTCGTGGGATCGGCTCCGGGGGCGGAGTCGGGGCTCGCGGGCGGTGCCGCGGGCTCCGGCCCGTGCCCCGGGCGGCGGTTCGCGGGCTCCGCTCCGTGGCCGGAGCGGAGACTCGCGGACAGTGCCGCTGCGGATGCTCCTCGGATGGAGCGGCTCATCGCTCCTTGTGCGGAGCGGCTACGGGACATGTGCGCATACGCTCCGTTCCGCTGTGGGGGTTGCGGGGGGGTGGTGACGGGTTGGGAGGTGCCGGGTTGGCGGCCCGCGTCAGACCGTGGCCGGCTCGCGGGTCTCGGCTCCCTCGGCCTCCTCGGCCACGACGCCCTTGACGCGGCGCAGCTTGCGCATGGGCGCCAGCTCGCTGTCGTACACCTTCTTGACGCCGTCACCGAGGGACTCCTCGATGGTGCGGATGTCCCGCACCAGGCGCTGCAGACCCTGCGGTTCGACGGAAGCGGCCTGGTCCGAGCCCCACATGGCGCGGTCCAGCGTGATGTGCCGCTCCACGAAGACGGCGCCGAGGGCGACGGCGGCCAGAGTGGTCTGAAGACCGGTCTCGTGGCCGCTGTAGCCGATCGGGACGTTGGGGAACTCGTCCTGGAGGGTGTGGATCATCCGCAGGTTCAGCTCTTCGGCCTTCGCCGGGTAGGTGGAAGTCGCGTGGCAGAGCACGATGTTCTCGCTGCCCAGCACCTCGACCGCGTGCCGGATCTGCTTGGGGGTGGACATGCCGGTGGAGAGGATGATCGTGCGGCCGGTGGCACGCAGAGCGCGCAGCAGGTCGTCGTCGGTGAGCGACGCGGAGGCCACCTTGTGCGCGGGGACGTCGAACTTCTCCAGGAAGGCGACGGCTTCCTCGTCCCACGGGGAGGCGAACCAGTCGATGCCGCGCTCGGCGCAGTGCTCGCTGATGGCGCGGTAGTCGTCCTCGCCGAACTCGACGCGGTGCCGGTAGTCGATGTAGGTCATGCGGCCCCAGGGGGTGTCGCGCTCGAGGTCCCACTGGTCGCGCGGGGTGCAGATCTCCGGCGTCCGCTTCTGGAACTTGACGGCGTCACAGCCCGCTTCGGCGGCGGCGTCGATGAGGGCGAACGCATTGTCGAGGTCACCGTTGTGGTTGATGCCGATCTCGCCGGTGACGTAGACGGGGTGGCCCGGGCCGACGGTCTTGCTGCCGAGGGTGCGGACACGGGGGGTGTGACCGTTGGCGTGGGCGCTGATGTGCTGGGCGTTGCTGGACATGTTCACCATTTCCGGGGGTTTCGTTCTTGGGTTGGTGCAGAAGGTCGGTGGGTGGTTCTGCGGGGGTGGTGGGTGGTGCGGGGAGTAGGGTTTGTGCTGGTCAGGAGGCGGCGGGTGTGGGCGTCGGGGGCTCCGGCGGGCTTCCTTTGTGGGTGGGCCCAACCAAGAGGGCCGCCCTGCCGCGACTGGCCCCCCTCACAACTCCGCCCCCACCAACCACCCCGCGATCTCGCGGACGGCTCCCGCTCCTCCGCCCCGCGTCGTGACGGCCCGCGCGGCTGCGCGCACCACGTCATGGGCGTCGGCGACGGCGACGGGCCAGCCCGCAAGCGCGAAGCACGGCAGGTCGTTCGCGTCGTTGCCGGCGTAGAGCACGCGCTCCGGCGCGATGCCCTTCTCCTCGCACCACTGTTTGAGCGCGAGGTCCTTCCGGTCGATGCCGTGCAGCACGGGAAGCCGCAGCTTCGCGGCGCGGGCCGCCACGACCGGATTGGTCTCCGTGGAGAGGATCAGCACCTCCAGGCCGGCGCGGCGCAGCGCGGCGATACCGAGTCCGTCGCCGCGGTGCACGGAGACGATCTCCCGCCCCTCCGCGTCGATGTAGACCCGGTCGTCGGTCTGGGTGCCGTCGAAGTCCAGTACGACCGCGTCCACGTCGTCCCGCGTCGGCAGCGCGCCCGGCCCGTCGCGGCGCGCGTCAAGCAGGGGGGCCAGCGCGCGGGCGCGGGCGAGGTCGTGCGGGTCGTCGATCTCCAGTACGCGCGCCGGGTCGGTACGGACGACGGCCGTACGTCCGAAGAACCGGTGCCCGGACTCGCGGAAGCCCATGGCGTCCATGGCGTAGGCGGCGCCGGTCTCCAGCAGGTCCTCGGGCCGGTCCTGGCGCCGGGGGCGTACGGCACGGTCGTGATTGACGCCGTACGCGCTCCGCACCGAGCCCGATGCACCCTGCACCGCGCCCGCGTCCCTCTCCGAAGCGCCCCCTGAAGCGTTCGCCGAAGCGAGCTCCGAACCGTCCTCGGCCGCGCCGTCCCGCCATACGAAGCCGTGGAACGGCGCCACTGTCAGCGCGCTGTCCGCGCCGTCCTCGACGACGGCCGCCGTCACCCGCTCGATGTCCTCGCGGACGAGGAAGGGGCTGGTGCACTGGACGAGCAGCACGGTTTGCAGCGGTCTGCTGTACCGCTTCTCGTAGGCGTCCATGGCGTGCAGTACGGCGGCTTCGCTGGTGGCCAGGTCGCCGGCGATCTCGGCGGGCCGTTCGACCACTTCGGCGCCGGCGGAGCGGGCTGCCTCGGCGATGGCACTGTCGTCGGTGGAGACGACGACGTCGGTCACGTTCCGCGCGGCCAGGCACTCGCGTGCGGCCCGCGCGACGAGCGGAACGCCCGCGACCGGGGCGAGGTTCTTGGCGGCCACACCCTTCGACCCGCCCCGGGCGGGAATCACCGCGAGTACGGCGGGGGTTGGGGACATGCTGGCTCCTGAGTGGTGGGACTCGGACAGAGCAGAGGAACGGATCCCGGGCGCGGCCGGGGAGGCCGGGGCCGGGGAGGCATCAGGGCGCGGCATCACAGTTCGCCCGCCTTCCGGATCAGCGGGGCGACCCGCTGGACCCCGTGCCGGTAGGCGCCGCGGGCGGCTTCGCGTACGACGCGCCGTACGACGCCGCGCCCGGCCGCGCCCAGCCCGTCGGCCGCTTCACCGGCCGCGCCGCCCGCGGGCGAACCGTCCGGTTCGAGCCCGTAACGGCGCAGGATGCCGGGCAGATAGCCGGACGCTGTCCGGACGGTGTAGTACGGCGCGAGCGGCGGCAGCCCGCCGCTCGCCGCGCGGGCGACGAGTTCACCGACCCGTTCGCGGGCGGTCGCGAAGCCGTCGCCGCCGCGCACGCCCTGCCGCAGCGCCCATTTCTCGTCGGCTCGGGGCAGCAGGCCGTCGTCGAGCTCGTCCCAGGAGGCCAGGCAGCCAGAGCCGGTGAAGTAGTGATTGCCCAGTGCCTCGCGGACGCCGAGGTCGGTGAGGACGGCGGTGGGCAGGGACCGGTGCAGGGACTCGAGCGCCGCGGTGGAGCTGACCGTCACCAGCAGCCCGCCGGTGTGCTGCGCCCGGTCGAGGATCTCCCCCATGTTCCCGTAGACGAGGCGGCAGTTGGGCGGCAATCCGCCGTCCCCGCCGTCCCGTCCGCCGGGCAGCTTGCGGACGAGCTTCTGGTACGGAAGTTCCTCGATGTGCGTGGTGTGCTCGCCGGGCTTACTGCGCAGTTTGATCAGTACGTCGCGCTCCGGGTGCCGCAGCGCGTGGCCGACGGCCCGGCGCAGCAGATAGGCCCGATCGGCGCGGCCGGCCGGCACGGAGGGCTGCACCGCGAAGACGACGGTGAACGGACCGTCCGGAGTCTCCCCCGCAGCGCCCGCACCCTCCGCCGGGGCGCCCTCTCCGGCCCCCTCCAGGAACGGCAGTGAGCACTGCACCACGCTCCCGCCGTCCGCCCCCACGCCCTCGTACACCGCGCGGAAGCGGTCGGCGTCGTGGGGCGAGTTGGCGAGGACGACATCGGCGCCGTGCCGCAGCAGCAGCCCGTCGGTGAGCTTCTCGTAGACGACTCCGACGTACCCGGTGACGACCACGGGGCGGCGCGCGGGCCCTCGCTCGCCGGTATCCCCGGCAACCGCCCGCCCGAGCCCGTGCAGCATGGCCTGCACGGCGCCCCCGACGCAGGCGAGGACGATCACGTCGTAGGCGGCGGGCGCGGTGGCCGCGCGGAGGAACTCGGCGGTGGTGACCTCACGCAGCGTGTCGACAGTGACGCCGACCTCTGCGAGCTGGCGCGGGGTGGGCGTGGCGCGGCCGCGCAGCAGCAGGCCGTCGATGGCGGCCTCGGGCGCCAGCCTGCGGGCGGTCAGTACACCCCACTTCCAGCGGGTGTCGGAATCCGCCAGCACCGCCACCCGGCCTGGTGCCGACCGCTCGTGTGTGACGAGTGCGGTCATGGCAGCCGGCGCATTCGCGGCGGAATCGGAGAGGATTTCTCGGGAGGGCACGTCATCGACGCTAGGAAGGGATTCCGGAAGGCGGCCCAACGTAAAGGCAACAGCCGGTTAACAGCACACCGACGAATCCCCAACGAGCCCGCGCCGCAGCCCCGTTCACCATCCCGCCACGCGCCGTTCACTCCTGGGTCCGCCGCAGGTCAAGACGGGGCGGGGCGCGGACCCTAAGGTCCCTTGGGTGGTCAAGCTCTCCGTCATCGTGCCGTTTTACAACGTGCAGTCATACGCCCCGGAAACGCTGCGGAGTCTCCGAGCGAACGCGCGCCAGGATTTCGAGTTCATTCTGGTCGACGACGCTTCAAAGGACGAGACGCCGGAGATTCTGGAACGCGCCGAAAATGATCTTCAGGACGTTGCGCAGGTGATCAGGACCCGGCATGCGCGCAACGGCGGTCTGGCGACCGCGCGCAACACGGGACTGGACCGGGCGAACGGCGAGTACGTCACGTTCCTGGACGGTGACGACTGGCTGGCGCCCGGCTACTACCAGCAGCTGGTGTCCTGCATCGAGCGGCTGGGCTGCGAATTCGTCCGCACCGATCACGTCCAGTGCACGGCGCGCTCCCGCACCCTGGCGCGGGTGCCGCACGGCCGGCGGGGCGTGGTGGACGACCCGCGCGCGGCGATCCTGCCCGCCACCCGCAGCACCTCGGTGGACTACGCCTACGCCTGGGCGGGGATCTACCACCGCAGGCTGCTGGACGAGGGGCTGCTGCACTTCACCGACGGGCTGCGCACCGCCGAGGACCGGCCGTGGATCTGGCGGCTGCACCGTGAGGCCCGCTCGTTCGCCGCGGTCGGCCTGCTGGGCGTCTTCTACCGGCGCGGGGTCGCCTCCTCGCTCACCCAGATCGGTGACGTACGGCAGCTCGACTTCATCCGCGCCTTCGACCAGGTGATCGAGGAGACCGCGCAGGACCGGGACGCCGAGCAGCTGCTGCCGAAGGCGGTCCGCACCTACTGCGCGATCATCTCGCACCATCTGACCAGCGGCAGGTTCGAGCCGCAGGTGGCCCGCAAGCTGCGGGCGATGAGCGCGGCGGCACTCAAGCGGCTCCCGGCGGATCTGCTCTCCGAGGCACTGGACTCGATGGACAGCGAACGGGCCTCCCGGCTACGGCGGCTCCGCAGGCGCCCGGGCCACCACGAGCCCGCGGCGGGCACGGCGGGCGCCGCCGGTGACGATGCGAAGAAGAGCGCCACCACCGGTGCGCGCGACACGGAGGTGGCGGCCTGATGCGTACCCAGCTGTTCTTCGCCTCCACCTTGTACGGTGCCGCCACCCTCGCCGCGGCCATCGACGCGGACCGCTTCGAGGCCGCCGACCAGCGGCTGCTGCTGGTGAGCAACAACGCCGCCAACCCGGAGACCGCGCCCGCGCTCGATGTCATGCCGGGCTTCGAGCGGCTGCGCGGCCGCTTCGACCGGGTGCTGTCATGGAACGAGACGATCCGTCCCTTCCACCCGGGCGGCTGGTCCCCGCGCACGGACGACGCCCCGCTGTGGGAGCGCCATCTGCGGCTGCTGTGGGGCCTGGGTGACAGCCCGGAGGACGAGGTCACGCTCGTCCTGGAGTCCATCCAGGTCGACCCCGCGCTGGCGGTGGCACGGCTGTTCCCCGACGCGCCGATCGAGGTGTACGCGGACGGGCTGATGAGCTACGGCCCCACCCGCAACAAGCTGGACCCGCTGGTGGGCGCGCGGGTGCGGCGGCTGCTCCATCTGGCCCTGGTGCCGGGCCTGACGCCGCTGCTGCTCTCGGAGTTCGGGGTGGAGCCGGAGATCGTGTCCACGGACGCGTTCCGCGCGGTGCTGGCCGAGGTGGCACAGGACGTGCCCCCGTCGGTGACCGCGGCACCCCGCGGCGGGGCGCTGCTGCTGGGCCAGTATCTGTCCGCGCTGGACATCCTCTCCCCGGACGAGGAGGAGCGGCTGCATCTGCGCATGCTGCGCGGTGCCGCCGCGCGCGGCCACCGCGAGGTGGTCTTCAAACCGCACCCGGTGGCCCCGGCCCGGCACTCCCGCGCCATGGAGAAGGAGGCGGGCGAGCTGGGCGTCAGCCTGACGGTGCTGGACGCGCCGGTGCTGGCGGAGGTGCTGTACGAGCGGATGCGCCCGGCGCTGGTGGTGGGCTGCTTCTCGACGGCGCTGCTGACGGCGTCCGAGTTCTACGGGCTGCCCGTCGCCCGCGCCGGAACGGAGCTGCTGCTGGAGCGGGTGACGCCGTATCAGAACAGCAACCGCGTGCCGGTGACGCTGGTGGACGCACTGCTGCCCGATCTGGACAGCGAGGCGGCGGGCGAGGGCTTCACCCCGCCCACGGGCCGCGAGCTGACGGGGCTGATCCGTGCCGTCGGCTTCTGTATGCAGTCGCAGATCTATCCGGAGCTGCGCCCGGAGGCGGAGCGCTATCTGGCCACGCGGCTGTCCCCGGAGACCCGCCGCTACTTCAAGCGCCGCCGGCTGACCGCGCTGGCCCTCCCCGGCGCCGTGCCCCGCCAGTTCGCGTTCGTCCCCCGCAACCGCACGGTCCGCCGCGTCGCCCGCCGCGCCCGCGCCCTCAAGCGCGCCGCCCTGGGCTGACGCCCCTCCCCGGGCTGATTCCCGTCCGCGCCGCCCTGCGCGACCGGCGGGCAGGCGGCCCCGCGCGGCCCGTCCGCCGGGGCCTGCGCGCGCTCAGGCCTTGGCCTCGTAGGTGCCGAAGGACCACAGGTTGCCCTCCGGGTCCTTGGCGGCGTACTCGCGGGAGCCGTAGTCCTGGTCGGTGACGGGCAGCACGATCTCCGCGCCCGCCTCCACGGCGCGGGCGTGGTGCGCGTCCGGGTCCTGCACGGTGACGTAGACGGCGCTGGGGCCAAGGCCGCCCATCACCCCGCTGTTCCTGGCGGTGCCGAGCATGACGATGCCGTCGCCGAACCGCAGCTCGGCGTGGGCGACCGAGCCGTCGTCGGCGTCGTAGACATTCACGGCCTCGAAACCGAACGCCTTGTGCAGGAAGTCCAGTGCGGCGCGCGGGTCGCGGTAGGTCAGTACGGGGTTGAGCGGCATGGTGCCCTCCTTGTGGCTTTCGCGCGTCTTGCCGGTATCTCCTCTCCGACGTTAGACACCGGACCGGTCCGCGTCTTGGACGAATGGGAAGGCCCCCGGCTCGCCCTGGTCGGCGAGAGCGGACAGATGGGCGGTCGGCGCGCGGCCCGCCAGCTCGCGGAAGTCGCGGTTGAGATGCGCCTGGTCGTAGTAGCCGCACACCTCCGCGATCCGCGCCAGGCTGTCGGCCGGACCACCCGATCGGGTGCTGCCGGGCGGACGTGCGGCCGTCGCCTCCAGCATCCGTAGGGCGTTCCGGAACCGGCACACCCGCGCGTAGACCTTCGGGCCCATCCCGATCTGCTCGGTGAAGCGACTGCTCAGATGCCGTCTGCTCCAGCCCGTCGCCCGGGCCAGCTCGCTCACCGCCGTACGGCCGTCGGTCAGGGCCAGCAGCTCGGCGGCGCGGGCCACCTCCGGCGCCATGGCCGGCCCCCGAACCGTCAGCCGGCCCAGCGTCCGGTCCACCAGGTCGAAGCGGGCCGCCCAGGAAGGGGCCTCCGCCAGCCGCTCCGCAAGCCCGGCCAGGGTGCGGGTCACACCGCTGCCGCGCGGCGCGGCTGCCGCCAACTCCTCGAACCGCACCACCTGATTCGCGTACGCACCCGGCGGTATGCCGAAGAGGCCATAGGCGCCGGCCGGGCTGAGCTGGACCTCCAGCCCGTGCTGTGTCCCGGCGTGCTCCGTGGTGACGGGCCTGTCGAACAGCCCGGCGACGAAGCTCTCGTACGGAACGGGCGGTGCTGGCCTACCGGAGCCCACCCGGGGCGTGACGGCGATCCGGTCGCCGAAGCTGAGGATCAGCGTCACCCCGCACCAGGGCAGCTCGGCCCGGCGCAGCGGCGCACCCCGCTGCTCCCGATAGCCCTGATAGGGAGCGGCCACCGCGTACCGGAGCGGCGGTGCGGGCTCCCGCGCCCACATCCGCCAGCCCTCGCCCCCGGCCGTCCACATCTCGGTGTCCACGTCATCACCGTGACAGACACCACTGACACCGGCCCGGCCCGCTCACGCAGGCGGCCCTCTCACGCAGGCGGGCCCTCTGACGCCGGTGGCGCGCTCACGCCGTCGGGGGCCGCCGCTCATACCACCGCTGGTCCGCCTCCAGCTGCGCGGCGAGAGAGACCAGCAGCGGCTCACTGTTGGCGGGACCGAGGAGCTGGGCGCCCAGCGGCAGACCCTCCGGCTCGGTGATCCCGGCGGGCACGTTGATGCCGGGCCAGCCGAGCACGTTCCACGGCCAGGCGTACGGACAGTGGGCGATCATCCTGCGGTCGGTCTGCCAGCCGGAGAGCCGCGCCAGATCGCCGATCCGGGGCGGCGGGGTGGCGGTGGTGGGGGTCAGCACGACGTCGTAACGGCGGAAGATCCGGCCGACGTGGCGGCGCAGCGGCCCCTCGGCGGCCCGCGCGGCGCGCAGCACCGGGCCGCCCAGCAGCCGTCCGGTGCGGGCCGCGGACCGGGTACGCGGGTCCAGCAGTCCGGGGTCGGGGGTGCGGCGCGCCCAGGTGCGGATGCCGGCGGTGGCGCGGGGCACGAACGTCAGCCCTATCGGTCCGTAGTGCGGGTCCGCCTCCTCCACCTCGTGCCCCAGCGCGGTGAGCCGCTCGGCGAGGGCGCGCACGGCGGCGTCCACGCGGGTGTCCAGCCGTTTCGGGGTGGCCGTGAACGCCCAGCGGGTGGACAGCGCGATCCGCAGCCGCCCCGGGTCCCGGCCCACCGCGGCCCGCACGTCCACCGGCGGCGGCCGGTGCAGATCGCCCTCCCGGTTGCCCGCTGCGACGTCCAGCAGCAGCGCCGCGTCCTCGACGGTGCGCGCCAACGGGCCGAAAACCGTTATGCCGTTGAACGCCTCCGGGTCCGGCCAGGTCGAGATCCGCCCGCGCTGCGGCTTGATGCCGACCAGATGCGTCCACGCCGCGGGGATCCGTACAGACCCCGCACCGTCCGAGCCCAGCGCCGCGGGCACCAGACCCGCCGCGACGGCCGCGGCCGCGCCGCCGGAGGAGCCGCCCGGGGTGTGCGCCGCGTTCCAGGGGTTGCGGGTGTCACCGAAGGCACGGCCCTCGGTGAACGGCCACTGACCCAGCTCGGGGCTGTTGGTCTTGCCGACGATGACCGCACCGGCGGCCCGCAGCCTGCGCACCACCTCCGCGTCGGCCGTCTTGAGCGGAAAGACTCCGGCGCAGCCGAACGCGGTCGGCTCGCCGCACACGTCGGTGTCGTCCTTGACCGCCACCGGCACGCCCAGCAGCGGCCCCCGCTCGCCACGGGCCAGCGCCCGGTCCGCGGCGTCCGCCTCGGCCAGTGCCGACTCGGCGCGCAGCAGGCGGAACGCGTTCAGCGTGGGCTGTGTCGCCTCGATCCGGGCCAGCGCCCGCTCGGTCAGCGCCCGTGAGGTCGTCTCACCGGCCATCAGCTCCGCCGCCGCGCGGGCGAGGCCGGGCAGCGGCCGGGCGGCCCCCTCCCCACCCGCACCAGGCTCTTCGGCGGATCCGGTCCTGGTATCGGTCGCCACGGACACCTCGCAGGCGCTCGACGTCGTTCACGGCTCGCGCCTACTGTCCCCGCTCCGGGCCCGAGGGGAAACCCATCAGTAACAAGAAACTGCCGTCGGAGCCGGAAAAGGGCCCACCCTCACAGCGCGTCCCGCGGTTCGTAGGCACCCCACACCTCGCGCAGCGCGTCGCACACCTCGCCCAGCGTGGCGCGGGCGCGCAGCGCCTCCCTCATCGGGTACAGCACGTTCTCGTCCTCCTGCCCGGCCGCTGTGCGCAGCGCGTCCAGCGCGGACCGTACGGCGGCGGCGTCGCGTCCCGCACGCAGCCGCGCCAGCCGCTCCGCCTGGGCCGCCTCCAGACCGGGGTCGACGGTGAGCGGCACATACGGTTTCTCGTCCTGCCCCTCGGTGCGGTAGCGGTTGACGCCGACCACGACGCGTTCGCCGTTCTCGATCTCCTGCGCGACGGCGTAGGCGCTGCGCTCGATCTCGCTCTTCTGGAAGCCCTGTTCGACGGCGGCCACCGCGCCGCCCCGGTCCTCGATACGCCGCATCAGATCGAGCGCCGCCTCCTCCACGTCGTCGGTCAGCGACTCGACGGCGTACGAACCGGCGAACGGGTCCACCGTCGCCGTCACGTCCGTCTCGTGCGCCAGCACCTGCTGGGTACGCAGCGCCAGCCGGGCGGCGGAGTCGGACGGCAGGGCGAGCGCCTCGTCGTAGGAGTTGGTGTGCAGCGACTGCGTACCGCCCAGCACGGCGGCCAGCGCCTGCACCGTGACACGGGCGACGTTCACCTCCGGCTGCTGCGCGGTCAGTTGGACTCCGGCCGTCTGGGTGTGGAAGCGCAGCATCTGCGACTTGGGGTTGCGCGCGCCGAACTCCTCGCGCATCACCCGCGCCCAGATCCGGCGCGCCGCACGGAACTTGGCGACCTCCTCCAGCAGCGTCGTACGGGCCACGAAGAAGAACGACAGCCGGGGCGCGA
This sequence comes from Streptomyces sp. CA-250714, assembly GCF_050936705.1. Lineage (NCBI taxonomy): Bacteria > Bacillati > Actinomycetota > Actinomycetes > Kitasatosporales > Streptomycetaceae > Streptomyces > Streptomyces sp. CA-250714. The sequence goes on from NZ_JBNJMI010000001.1 coordinate 3,140,721, forward strand.
ACGCGTCCACGTCCATGCCCGCCGCGACGGCCGCCCGTACGTACTCGATGCCGTTGGCCAGCGTGAAGGCGATCTCCTGCACGGGCGTCGCCCCCGCTTCGGCCATGTGGTAGCCGGAGATGGAGATGGTGTTCCAGCGCGGCAGCTCGGCGCCGCAGTAGCGGAAGATGTCCGCGGTCAGCCGCAGCGAGGGCTTCGGCGGGAAGATGTAGGTGCCGCGGGCGATGTACTCCTTGAGCACGTCGTTCTGCACAGTGCCGGTCAGCGCCGCTGGCGCCACCTGCTGCTCCTCGGCGACGATCTGATAAAGCAACAGCAGCAGTGCGGCGGGCGCGTTGATGGTCATGGAGGTGGAGACCTCGCCCAGCGGGATGCCGTCGAAGAGCGCCCGCATGTCCTCCACCGAGTCGATCGCCACCCCCACCTTGCCGACCTCGCCCGCGGCCTGTGGGGCGTCGCTGTCGTATCCCATCTGGGTGGGCAGATCGAAGGCGACGGACAGGCCCGTGGTGCCGTGCTCGATCAACTGCCGGTAGCGCGCGTTGGACTCCGCCGCCGTCCCGAAACCCGCGTACTGCCGCACCGTCCACGGCCGCCCGGTGTACATCGTCGGGTAGACGCCCCGCGTGAACGGATAGCCGCCCGGCTCCCCCAGCCGTACGGCGGGATCCCAGTCCGCCAGCGCATCCGGCCCGTAGACCGGCTCCACGGGCAGCCCCGACTCGGACTGCCGGCCGGAATCGGTGGGACGTGTCATCGCAAGTGCCTCCTGAAAAGCCCCGCACCCAGGGGCGCGCGGGCGCTCGGCGGGCGTCGTCCCACCCAGCATCACCCGGGGCGCCACAGGTTCGCGAGGGCGGCGCGCTGGGCAGTGATGGACCCGTACATCCATCGAATCGTCCGGGGGTGGGGATGCTCGGGATGCACAGGAGGGGAGCGGCGGCGCTGCGCGGCCTCGCGGCCTCGGCGGCGGTGCTGCTGTCGGCGGGCGCGCTCGCCGGATGCCAGGTCAAGGATGGTTCCGCCGGTCCGGCTGTCCGCGTCTCCAAGGCGCCGCAGCAGGTACCGCAGAAGCCGCCGTCCCAGCCGTCCACAACGCCCGCACACACCAACGCCGCACCGAAACCGGTGCAGCCCGCACAGCCGCGGCAGAAGCCCGAGGCGGCGCAACCGGTCGCGCAGACCGTACGGATGGCGCGGGGCGCGCGCGGGGCGCACGTACGCGAACTCCAGGCGCGGCTGCGGCAGCTGGGGCTCTTCCACCGGAATCCGACCGGCTACTACGGCCCGGTGACAGCCGGATCGGTCACCGCGTTCCAGAGACAGCGCGGCATGGCCCGCACCGGCAAGGTCACCGACGCGGTGCTGAGCGCCCTGCGCGCCCGCACCCACCAGCCCACCCGAAGCGAGCTGTACCCGCCCACCAGCCGGCCGCCGGCCAAGCCCGATCCGCGCTGTCTGACGGGGCGCGCGCTGTGCGTCAGCAAGGCGAGCCGCACCGCGACATGGATGGTGAACGGGCAGGTGCGGACGGCAATGGATGTGCGGTTCGGGTCGGCGTACACGCCGACCCGGGAAGGCCAGTTCAAGGTCAACTTCAAGAGCCGGCACCACCACTCGACCCTCTACGACACCCCGATGCCGTACGCGATGTTCTTCAGCCGCGGCCAGGCGGTGCACTACTCCGCGGACTTCGCCGCCCGCGGATACGCCGGAGCTTCACACGGATGTGTGAACGTCCGCGACAAGAAGAAGATCGCCAAGGTCTTCGCCCAAATCCGCCCCGGCGACAAGGTCATCGTCTACAAGTGAGCCCCGAAGGGGCGGGGAACTGCATTCTCCCGGAGGACAACCCCCGGGCCCCGGCCGGAAAGAAGGGGACGCGGGCGGGACCGGGGACTGCATCCTCCCGGGGACAACCCCCGGACCCCCGGCCGAAGAGAAGGGGGCGCGGGCGGGACCGGGGGAACGTGTCCCGCCCGCGCCATCGCGCGAACCCAGAGGTACGGGGGGAACCTCGGGCTTACCGCGCCGCCGATGACCAGTCGGCTCACTCTCTTCAGCGCCGTGCCCGGCGAAAGTGTCACACCACCGGTTCAGGGCGCCGGTGTACTGCCGCTCACCGTCGGACTCGGCGCGGGCTCCGCGGGAGCGGAGGGCGCACCGGAGCCACCGGTGGCCGCGCCGCCCGAGTCACCCGGGGGCGGGGGGTCACCGTCACCACCGCCCGAACCGCCGTCTCCCCCGCTACCGCCGCTTCCCCCGCTGTTGCCGCTTCCCTCGCTGCTGCCCCCGCTGGAGCCGCCCGAGTCGCCGCCCTGCCCGCCGCTGGAACCACCGGAGCCGCCGGAACCACCGCCGTCGTGCGTCGCGCAGAACTTCCGCACCACGGCCCGGCCGCCGGCCGCCCGCTCCAGCTTTCTGCGGTCGTCCGCTTCGAGCTTGTTCGTCACGTACGCCTTGCACAGCGCCGAAGCGATGGCGTCCTTCTGGGAATCGTCGAGGTGCTTGTCGGTGTCCGGAAGCTTGCCGTCCGACTTGCCCTTGTCCTTTTCCTTGCCCTTGTCGCCTCCGGCACCGCCGGAGTCGGCGAGGTCACGGGAGCCGTCCTGCCCGGGCCCCTTGTCGCCGTCCTCGGTGGCCCCGCCGTCGCCGTCGGACCGGCCGCGGCCGTCGTGCCGGTCACCCGCGGTGTCCCGGCCCGGTGACTCCTCGGGGTGGCTTCCGCCGTCGTCCGAGCTGCCGTCGCTGCGGCTGGTGCCCGGGGATGCGGTGGCCGCGGGCGAGTCGCCGCTGTGGAAGGGGGTGGGCAGCATGCCCGTACCGGCCGCGACCGCTACGCCGCCGAGCGCGCAGCCCGCGAGGGCGACGGCGAACCCGGCACGCAGCGGCCTGCCCGTCAGCAGATTGCGGGCACGGCTGCGGGCGCGGCCGGGTGCTCCGCCGCCACCGAGCGCGCCGGCCGAGGTGGCGTCGGGGGCGCTGCCGCGCGCCGCGCCGAGCCGGGCGGCACGGAAGGCGTCCAGCGCCGCGGCCTCGCCGGGAAGTTCGACGGGTGTGGTGCCGGGGGCGGTGTGCGGGGGCGCGCTGTAGGTGGCGGACAGTTCGTCCAGCGCGGCGGCGAGCCGGGCGGCCGTACGGCGGTCGGCCTCGCGGAACCAGGCGTGGGAGGGCACGTCGAGACGGCCCTCGGCTCTTCGTCCCGGGCTTTCGGGCTGTGGGGGCCGTCCGTGCTGTCCGGGCCGTGCGGACCGGCCGGCGACGGCGGTCTCCGGGTGGCCCTCCGGCGCGGCGGGGTCGTCCGGCCTGGTGCGGGGTTCCTGCTCCGCGCCCGTACCGGGGTCGTCGCCGTCGCAGGCGTCGACCGGCAGCCCGCGCAGCAATCGCTCCGCAGTCTCTTCATCCAGCCAGCTGTACCGGTCGTCCGCCATCACGTTTCCCTCAGCGTTCGTGTGGCTTTATGCGTCACACCGCGCGCCATGCCGCGTGCCCTGCCCTTGGCCACACCACCGCCCGGCCTGGGCCCGGTGCGCTGCCCTTCGGCCACCGGACCGGCCACGCCGTCGGCCGCACCGCCGGACGGCCCCGGCATCCCCTCCTCCAGGAGTTCCGCGAGCTTGCGCAGTCCGCGGTGTGCTGCCGTCCGTACGGCGCCCGACCGCTTGCCGAGTACCTGTGCGGCGCTCTTGGCGTCCAGTCCGACCACCACCCGCAGCACCACGGCCTCGGCCTGGTCGCGCGGGAGTTGGGATATGAGCGCCATCGTGCTGCTCGTCCCCAGCGCCTCCAGTGCCTCGTCCGCCGTGTCGGCGCCCGCGGGCAGGCTGGTCAGTTCGCTCTCGTCGCCGCCGACGGCCGGGCGGCGCCCGCGCATCCGCAGATGGTCCAGGGCCCGGTTGCGGGCGATACGCGCCGCCCAGCCCCGGAACCGGTCCGCGTCGCCCTTGAAGCGCGGCAGATCACGGGCGATCTGCAACCACGCCTCGGAAGCCACGTCCTCGGCGTCCGCGTCCGGCACCAGCGTGCGGACGTAGCCGAGCAGGCGCGGATGCACGGCGCGGTAGACGGTGCGGAAGGCGGGCTCGTCCCCCTCCTGCGCCGCGCGCACCGCAGCGGTCAGCTCCGCGTCATCCCCCTGCACGCTCGTGTCTCGCCCCACTCCGCGAAGGTGTCTGTGCCACGCGCCACTGCCGGGTCGGCCCTCCGACTGCCAGGTCAGCGTCCCGGCTGCCAGGATCGGTCAACCTGGCGCGGCGCGAGGAGCACGCTAAGGCCAAGTGTGCACGCTCGTCCATGCCGGAGGGAGGGGCGGGGCGACAGTGCGCTGTGCGTGAGGGCGTGGTTGCCCGCCGTCAGCGCTGTGTGCGGGGGTGACAAGGGTGCCGGGACACAGGAGAGGGGCCCGGCGCGAGGCGGGCACATGTGCGCCGGTTGGTGACACATGTTCGGGGTGATGCGGCATCACGGCGTAACACATTGCGCGGCAGTGACGCTGAGGGGAGTACGGGCAAGCCGCTGGCGTAGTGAGCCCGTGTCCGACGGCGACCGGGGTCTCTCCTGTGGGGGGTGGCGACCCCGGTCGTCTTCGGCTTTTCCGGATCCGGCCGTGCGCCATCGATCCTGGTCGGGCGCCCGGTGACCGATACGGCACCGCCGGGGTCGAGCCGGGGTCAGACCACCAGGGGCACCGGATGGATCTCGTCCGCCGGGTGCCCGGCGCGGTCGTGCACACGCTGGACGGCGTCGGCCGAGGGCGCCTCGGAGAGGCAGTAGACGGTCCCCGACTCGGGATCCGCCCACGCCCGCTCGAAGCGCACGCCTTCTTCGCTCTCGATCTCCTGGTCCGCCCGGTGGGCGGCCATGAGCTGGCCTGCCGTGATCCCCTCCATACCGTGATGTACGTCCATGAACCGTGTCATCGTTCGCACTCCTGTGATGGACACTCCTTTCTTCCATGCTCCTCCTGGCACCTGCGGATTGCATGTGGGCACCTACCGGCCCTGCGGCCGGGGGCCGCGGGGGTCCCGGGGCTCGGGTGCCGCGGGCACGGGGTGCGGGGGCGACCGGGGCCCCGGGGGTGCCGGTGTGCGGGTCAGTCCACCTGGTCGGCCAGCTTCACGAAGTCGCTCCAGGAGCGCTCCGGCTGCCGGGGGTCCCACAGCTTCTGGGCCGTCGCGGCGAGCGGCAGCCGGATGCCGCTGGCGACCTGCTCGGTGGTCTGCGCGTCCGCGATGTCGCCCCAGACGGCGAACCGCCCGCCGAGGATGTGCTCGCGCCCGGCCCACTTCGCGGGCACCGGCTCGGTGCCGCGCACCACGGCGGGGTTCCAGTGCTCGTAGATGCGGCGGCCTGTCGGGTACGTGAATCGGTTGGGCTGGCCGAGGACGTAGTACAGGTACTCGTCGTTGAGGTTGACGACCTTCCAGCCTTCCTTCAGATACTCGACGGGCTGCCGCTCGCCCTCCTCCCGGCCGGTCCAGTAGGCGACCTCGCGGGGTTTGTTCGGGTGTACGACGCCGCCGCGGTGCATGCCGTCGTTCCACACCTGCGGCGTCTTGCCGTGTTCGCGGAGCGTCGTGGCGCGGTCGTTGAGCCAGGCGGTCGCCAGATCCTGGACCCTGGCCTGCTCACCGAACTTCTGCCGCGCGGTCTGCGCGAGACCGGGGTAGGTCTGCTCGGGGTTCTGCGTCATCAGCGCCAGATACTCGTCGCCGCCCGCGTGGGCGTATTTGCCCGGGAACAGATCGGCGAACTCGACCAGCAGGTCGTCGACGAGTTTCGCCGCTTCTGGCTTGCTGATGTCGATCGTGCCCTGCGGCGTCCGTCCGGTGACGCTGCGCAGCTGGAGGTCGGGGTGGGCCTTGAGGACGGCGCCGAGGTGGCCGGGTGAGTCGATCTCCGGGATCACGGTGATGTGCCGGGACGCGGCGAGCCGGACGATGTCGCGGATCTGCGCCTTGGTCAGATGCGGGTCGGAGACGATCTCGGGGTGGGTGTCGCTCTCGACGCGGAACGCCTGGTCGTCGGAGAGGTGCAGCTGGAGTTGGTTGAGCTTCAGGTCTCCCATGGCGCGGATCCGGGCCTTGATCCAGTCGGCGCTGAAGTTCTTGCGCGCGATGTCGAGGGAGAAGCCGCGCTGCGGGCGGTCCGGTGCGTCCCGGACCGTGCCCTCGGCGAACCGGCCCTGTGCGCGGTGGGTCTGGAGCAGGGTGCGGGTGCCGTAGAAGACCCCGGCGTCGTCGGCGCCGGTGATGGTGACAGTGCCGTCGCGGCTGACGAGCCGATAGCTCTCCGGCCCGCTGCCCGGCTCGCCGCTCTTGCCGCTCTTGCCGCTCTTGGTGCCTTTGCCGCCCTTGTCGCGCCTGAGTTCGATGTCGCCCGTATGGGCCGGGCCCTTGGCCACGTCCACCTTCAGCTCGTCGGCGAGTAGTTTCGCCTCGTCGCGGAGCGAGTCCGTGCCGGTGACCACGCGGGTGTGCTTCGTACGCTGCCAGCCGGGGCCGCGTACGGCTTTCCATTCGCGTACGGAGGGAACGGCGGCGGGGGTCGGGCCGAGCCGGTCGGGGCCCTTGGGGTGCCGGTCGGCCTTGGACGCGGAGGGCGCGTCGCGGTCGCCGTTCCCGCCGCCCTCGCCGTTGCCGGAGCAGCCGGTCAGGCTAGTGAGGCCCGCCAGACCGGCGGCGAGGGTGAGTGCCAGCACCGCACCGGGGCGGCCGGCTGCCCCGACAGCAGCCCGTCCGGACTTCTTCGACCAGTTTCGTCCCATACGGATACGGTATTTCCCCTTTCCGACCCTTCCCGGTCAGCTATGCACTCCAGCGCGTTCCCTTCCGGGTGAAAAACAGGATTCGTACGGCCGATCTTCCCTGCCCCCGACTACGGTGACGACTCCGGGCCGACATCGGGATCCTTCGGACTTTACGGAGCGCATGAGCCTTCCCACCTCTTCGCACTCGCATACGCGGACACATCTGGATCGGCTCAACTCGGCGGCCGTCGACACGGTCGAGCCTCTTCTGCTGCGCTGCTGCGGCAGCCGCCGCTGGGCGCGCCGGATCGTGGCGCACCGGCCCTATCCCGATGTGGACGCGCTGCTGGCGGCGGCCGACGAGGCGAGCTACGACCTGACATGTGCGGACCTGCGCGAGGCGCTGGTCTGCGAGTCGGCCGCGCACCCGCTGGAGGGGGAGCCGCAGTTGGGCGTACTCGCCGCGCACACCGCCCTGCGGGCGGCCCACGGCGCGTACGAGCGCAAGTTCGGACACGCGTTCCTGTGCTGCCTGGACGGGTTCGCGGTGGAGGAGCGGCTGGATCAGGTGCTGGCGGGGATCCGGTTGCGGTTGGAGAACGATGCGGACGAGGAGTGGGCCGTGACGGCCGAGGAGCTCCGAAGGCTGGCGCGGGGCCGGCTGGGGCGGCTGGCGACCTCCGGTTCGACCGCACAGCCCCCGGCACCTCCCCGGACCACGGCCGGGCGGTGGCCCCGGAGGCGCTGAACGTCCACCGCGGCCCAAAAGTGCTGTGTGGCGGCCCTCACATCGCAGGTAGGCCGTCCGTGCCTGATTGATCACACCTGCATACCCCTGCGCGAACGTGCCGACAGCCCGTCGCTACGATGACCGAGGCCGGTGGACCGTACCCGGCCGGGCCCGCCCGACCTACCGAAGCCGGCAGGCCCCAATATCCGCTCCCGGAGGGTTTATCCGTGCCGGCTGGAACGCTGTACCGCGGCCGGGAAGGAATGTGGTCCTGGGTGGCTCATCGAGTCACCGGCGTCCTCATCTTCTTCTTCCTGTTCGTGCACGTCCTCGACACCGCGCTGGTGCGCGTCTCGCCCGAGGCGTACGACGACACTGTCGCGATCTACAAGACCCCGCTCGTCAACCTGATGGAGTACGGCCTGGTGGCCGCCATCCTGTTCCACGCGCTGAACGGCCTGCGGGTCATCGCCGTGGACTTCTGGTCGAAGGGCGCGAGGTACCAGAAGCAGATGCTGTGGACCGTGATGGGCATCTGGGTCGTCCTCATGGCGGGCGCTTTCTACCCGGTCCTCCAGCACACGCTGCGCGAACTGTTCGGGAGCTGATGCGTGATGTCGACGACCGAGACGACTGAGCAGTCGAAGAACGACGCCGCCGGTGAGCCCACCGACAGTGTCACGCTGTTCGACGTGGACCACCCGGCCCCGGTGATCGAGCCGCCGCGCAAGCGGACCGCGAAGACGCCCAAGGCGTCCCGCGGCAACTTCGAGATGCAGGCATGGCTGTTCATGCGGCTGTCGGGCATCGTGCTGGTGGTGCTCGTCCTGGGCCATCTACTGATCCAGCTGGTACTGGACGGCGGCGTGAGCAAGATCGGCTTCGCGTTCGTCGCGGGCCGCTGGGCCTCGCCGTTCTGGCAGACGTGGGACCTGCTGATGCTGTGGCTGGCGATGCTGCACGGCGCCAACGGGCTGCGCACAGTGATCAACGACTACGCCGAGCGCGACAACACCCGCTTCTGGCTGAAGATGCTGCTGTACACGGCCACCGTCTTCACCGTCCTGCTGGGCACGCTGGTGATCTTCACCTTCGACCCGAACATCCGCTGACGTACCGGGGCTGAAGGCTGAGGTTTTCCCGATGAACAACGTCAAGATCCACAAGTACGACACCGTCATCGTCGGTGCGGGCGGCGCCGGTATGCGCGCGGCCATCGAGGCCACCAAGCGCAGCCGCACCGCGGTGCTGACCAAGCTCTACCCCACCCGCTCCCACACCGGCGCGGCGCAGGGCGGTATGGCCGCCGCCCTCGCCAACGTCGAGGAGGACAACTGGGAGTGGCACACCTTCGACACGATCAAGGGCGGCGACTACCTGGTCGACCAGGACGCCGCCGAGATCCTGGCGAAGGAGGCCATCGACTCCGTCCTCGACCTGGAGAAGATGGGCCTGCCCTTCAACCGCACCCCCGACGGCACCATCGACCAGCGGCGGTTCGGCGGGCACTCGCGCAACCACGGCGAGGCCCCGGTGCGCCGCTCCTGCTACGCGGCGGACCGCACAGGCCACATGATCCTCCAGACGCTGTACCAGAACTGCGTCAAGGAGGGCGTGGAGTTCTTCAACGAGTTCTACGTCCTGGACCTGCTGCTCAACGACGACGAGGGCGTCAAGAAGACCGCCGGCGTCGTCGCCTACGAGCTGGCCACCGGTGACGTACACGTCTTCCAGGCCAAGGCCGTCGTCTTCGCCTCGGGCGGCAACGGCAAGTTCTTCAAGGTGACCTCCAACGCGCACACCCTCACCGGGGACGGCCAGGCGGCCGCCTTCCGGCGCGGACTGCCGCTGGAGGACATGGAGTTCTTCCAGTTCCACCCGACCGGCATCTGGAAGATGGGCATCCTGCTCACGGAGGGCGCCCGCGGTGAGGGCGGCATCCTGCGCAACAAGGACGGCGAGCGCTTCATGGAGAAGTACGCGCCCGTCATGAAGGACCTGGCCTCCCGCGACGTCGTCTCCCGCGCGATCTACACCGAGATCCGCGAGGGCCGCGGCTGCGGTCCCGAGGGTGACCACGTCTTCCTGGACCTCACCCACCTGCCGCCGGAGCAGCTGGACGCCAAGCTGCCGGACATCACCGAGTTCGCCCGCACCTACCTGGGCATCGAGCCGTACACCGACCCGGTGCCGATCCAGCCGACCGCGCACTACGCGATGGGCGGCATCCCCACCAACGTGCGGGGCGAGGTGCTCCAGGACAACAGCACCCCGGTACCGGGCCTGTACGCGGCGGGCGAGGTCGCCTGCGTCTCCGTGCACGGCGCCAACCGGCTGGGCACCAACTCGCTGCTGGACATCAACGTCTTCGGCCGCCGGGCCGGTATCGCCGCTGCCGAGTACTCGGCGACGGCCGACTACGTCGAACTGCCCGAGGAGCCCGCGAAGTTCGTTCTCGACGAGATCGAGAACCTGCGGGACGCCACCGGCAGCGAGCGCGTGGTGGAGATCCGCAAGGCGCTCCAGGAGTGCATGGACAAGAACGTCATGGTCTTCCGTACGGAGCAGACGCTGAAGGAGGCCGTCGAGGAGATCGGCGCCCTGCGCAAGCGCTTCCGTGACATCAGCGTCCAGGACAAGGGCAAGCGCTTCAACACCGACCTGCTGGAGGCCCTCGAGCTGGGCAACCTGCTCGACCTGGCCGAGGTCACGGCGGTCTCCGCGCTCGCCCGCAAGGAGTCGCGCGGCGGCCACTACCGCGAGGACTTCCCCAACCGCGACGACGTCAACTTCATGCGGCACACCATGGCGTACCGCGAGGTGGGCGACGACGGCACCGAGTCGATCCGGCTGGACTACAAGCCGGTCGTGCAGACCCGCTACCAGCCGATGGAGCGTAAGTACTGATGCTGCATCCCCCCGGGGGACACCCCCCGACCCCTCGGCCGACCCGGTCGGCCCGGCCGGACGCGGCGGCACGGTCCGTCGCCTCGCGGCCCGCCCCCATCGGCATTTTCGCTCACCCGCACGGCGCCAGGAGGAACGTGTGAGCACCGCAACGCTGGACAAGAACGACTCCGCGGATTCCGCGGACTCCGCTGCTGCCGCTGCGCATCTGATCACCGTCACGCTGCGGATCCGGCGGTTCAACCCCGAGGTCTCCGACGAGCCGCAGTGGCAGGACTTCACGCTGGAGATCGACCCCAAGGAGCGCGTCCTGGACGCGCTGCACAAGATCAAGTGGGAGCTGGACGGGACGCTGACGTTCCGCCGGTCCTGCGCGCACGGCATCTGTGGTTCGGACGCCATGCGGATCAACGGGCGTAACCGGCTCGCCTGCAAGACGCTGCTGAAGGATATTTCTCCCGAGAAGCCGATCACCGTTGAGCCCATCAAGGGGCTCACGGTGCTGAAGGACCTCGTGGTCGACATGGAGCCGTTCTTCCAGGCCTACCGCGATGTGATGCCGTTCCTCGTCACCTCCGGGAACGAGCCGACGCGTGAGCGGTACCAGTCCGCAGAGGACCGGGAGCGGTTCGACGACACCACCAAGTGCATTCTGTGTGCGGCGTGCACGTCGTCGTGCCCCGTTTTCTGGAACGACGGGCAGTACTTCGGGCCCGCCGCCATTGTGAATGCGCACCGGTTCATCTTCGATTCGCGGGATGAGGCCGGGGAGCAGCGGTTGGAGATTCTGAACGACCGGGATGGGGTTTGGCGGTGCAGGACTACTTTTAATTGCACCGATGCTTGTCCGCGGGGTATTGAGGTGACGAAGGCTATTCAGGAAGTCAAGCGGGCGCTTATCACCCGCCGCTTCTGAGGGCTCCGCCCGCCGTCGCGGCCTCCGTCTGCCGCCGAGCCGCTGTTTTCGGCTGCCGCCGAGTTGGTGCTCCCGGCTGCCGCCGGGCCGCCGTTGGGGGCCTCCGGGTGGGTGGGGGTGGTGGTGGCCTGGGGTGGGTGGGGGTTCGTGGTGGCGTGGGTGGGTGGGGGTTGGGGGCGGCGTGGGTGGGTGGGGGTGGTGGCGGCTCCCCCCCCGCCTGCCGCCGGGACGGCTGCTTGTGGGGGCACGCCCCCTTTGTTTTTCGGCTGACGCCGACAGGTCGTGTCGGGGGGCTCCGCCCCCCAACGGCCCCCCGCTAGGTGGGCTTCGCCCCCCTAGGACCCCCCTTCCGCACACCCTTGAGCCATTGACGTAAGAGCAGCCCGTACGTGAGTTGCTGCCTTTTGTCTGCGGGTGGCGCCCATATCTGGGGTTGGAGCAATGGGCGCTCTCATCCACCCCAGATATGGGCGCCACCCGCAGCGAATAGTCCTGGAGCAGGGGCGGAGGACAAATTGTCCAGACGGAGGCATGGGGTCGGGGGGCTCCTAGGGGGGCGGAGCCCCCGTAGCGGGGGGCAGTTGGGGGGCGGAGCCGCCCCAACGCCCGTCCGGCGAGGACCGGGGGTTTGGGGGCAGAGCCCCCAACACGAGAGGGGGCCCGGGGGTGGGGCCCTCAACCCACCACCTCCCCCACCCACCCCGGGCCCAAGGTTGGGCCCTCAAGCCACCCGGTGAGCCGCGAAGTCGGTGGAGGCGGCGAAGAGGGCGGCGACGTCGGCATCTTCGGCGCCGTACCAGCCATGATCGGCACCCCGCAAAAGGTGAAGCTGGGCGTCAACGCCGACAGCCCGCAACGCAGTTGCGAGGTCTTCGCTGTGGGAGGGGGACACCATGGTGTCCTCCGTACCGTGGGCGAGGAAGAACGGCGGCGCACCGGCGTGAACCCGCGCCAGCGGACTGGCCGCCCGAGCCAGTTCGGGACAAGCAGCCGGAGCGGCACCCAGGAGCAGCGCTTCAGGAGTGCTGGCGGCGTCCGGGGAGAAGCCGCCCCGTGGGGCGGTCAGATCGCTGGGGCCGTACCACACGACGGCTCCGGCCAACGGCGGATCGGCGTGGGTGAGGGCGAGCAGCGCGGCGAGGTGCCCTCCCGCGGACTCGCCCCACACCACGGTGCGGCCGGTGTCGATGCCGAGCTCTCCCGAACGCAGCGTCAGCCACCGCAAGGCGGCGCGGAGATCGTCCAGCGGGGCGGGGAAGTGGGCCTCGCCGCTGAGGCGGTAGTCCACGCAGGCGACCGCGAGCCCCGCGGCGGCGAGCCGGGCGAAGGGGCCGGGGTTCCAGTCACGGGTACGCATCCCCATGTCGTCGCGGCGTCCACGCCGCCAGGCGCCCCCGTGGACGTACAGCACCAGGGAAGCCGGCTCTTCGGGGAGCCACAGGTCCAGTTCGAGGGGCCGGCTGCCCTCGGGGACGGCGTAGGGCACGCCGCGCAGCAGCCGGAGGCCGCCGAGGGACGCCGCGGGCGGGAGTGGGGCCTCGTCCGGATGCGGGGCGGGGAGCAGTCCGAGCAGGGCCGGGTCGGGGCGCTTCACCGGTTCCTCCACTAGTGGTCGGGCAGTTGCCTGACGCTACGCCATGCGATAAGCCCCCCAGCGATATCCCGGCGCCCGCCGGGGGGCCGCCCCTACCGTGCGGGCATGCCGTCACAGCCGCATCCGCTGCGTCAGCGTGCGTTCCGCGTTCTGCTCACCGGTCGTGCGCTGTCGCTGCTGGGCGATGCCGTCGTACCAGCGGCTCTCGCGCTGGCCGTACTGCGCGCCACGGGCTCCGCCTCGGCCCTCGCGCTCGTGCTGGGCTGCGCGATGGTGCCCAAGCTGGTGCTGCTGCCGGTCGGCGGAGTGCTGGCCGACCGCTTACGGGCGCGTACGGTCGCGCTCACCACGGACCTCGTACGGTGCGCCTCGCAGCTGTTCGTCGGGCTCCAACCGCTCGGCGGTGACCCCTCGTTGGCGGTGCTGGCGACCGCGGAGGCGGTGGGCGGCACGGCGTCGGCGACCTGGGGGTTCCGGGGCGCCGGACCGGTCCGGGAACGGGTCCGGGACCGGGGCGGCGTCCGGCGCTGCGGGTGGGTAGTGGGGACGGCCCTCGTGGAGGGTGGCGGTTCCGGGTGCGTATCGTGCGGCTGATGGGACGGATGCGGATTGGACCGACGGCAACGGCGGCCGTCGCACTGGCGCTCGCCGCGGCGGGTTGCGCGGGGGGCGACGGCGGGGGTGGGGGTGGGCCCGCGAAGCCCTCGGGGCAGCATGGGGTTCGCTTCGAGACCGACCAGTCGGTCGGTCTCGCGGATGCGCCGGTCGACATACGGCTCAAGGGGCTCGCGCCGCGCACCAAGGTGAAGATCAGCGCCCGGGCCGAGGACCGCCACGGCGCACGGTGGGCGGCCACGGTGTCGCGTACGGCCGACAGCAAGGGCACCGTCGAGCTGGGCGACAAGGGCAGCGCACGGCTGCTGGAGAGCATGCTGCCGACGGGCGGGCGCACCGCGAAGCTGATCGGCAGCGGCAAGGCGTTCTCGTACCACCCCGGCCCGCCCGGAAAGCAGCGCTCCTACCCGCTGCGGCTCAGCGCGACCGCCCTGACGGGCAAGGACAAGGGCGAGCGGGTCGCCCGCCGCGATCTGGTCCGCGAGTGGCTGACCAAGGGCGCGACGCACCGCAAGCTCACCGTCGCCGAGGACCGGATCGCGGGCGATCTGTACCTGCCGCCGAAGGGCGGCGACAAGAAGGCTCCGGTACTGGTCTTCGGCGGCTCGGAGGGCGGCAACGCCGGTACGTACACCGCGGCGCTGCTCGCCTCGCACGGGCACCCCGCGATGTCGGTGTGCTACTTCCGCTGCGGGGCCGGGTCCGGGCGCCCGAACGGTATCGACGACATCGACCTGGACTACTTCACCCGCGCCGGGCAGCTGCTGCGCAAGCAGGAGGGTGCCGACCCCGAACGGCTGGCCGTCATGGGCAACTCGCGCGGCAGCGAGGCGGCGCAGCTGCTCGGGCAGCGCCGCCCGTCCGTCTTCCGCGACGTCATCGCGTACGCGCCCTCCTCGAACGTCAACGGCCCCTATCCGAGCGGTACCACCGCCTGGACCGACCATGGCAAGCCGGTCCCGACCGGCCCCATCCCGCTCGACCGCGTACGCGGCACGGTGCTCGCCGTGGCCGGCGGCAACGACAAGATGTGGGGCTCGGCGGACTCGGCTGCCGCCATGGCCCGGCGCGGTGCGAAGAAGCTGGTGTATCCGGACGCGGGGCACCATGTGAACTGGTTCCCGCTCGGGCAGCCCGGTCAGGAGGGCGGCCGCAATGGTGCGGTCATCGCCACCGCGAGGGCGGACCAGGCCGCTCGCGGCGACTCCTGGCGGAGGGTCTTGCAGATGCTGGCTCAGTAGGGCGCGCCCGGCACCAGGCGGCTGCGCTTGCCCCTGCGCCCTGGGGGCACCTCCCGGCCGAGGCTGGGGGAGCAGACTGCCCGAGCGCAGCAGGGAGCACGCGCCTGTAAGGGGCGCGGGGAACTGCGCGAGCAGCCACGACGGGCCCGCAGCCTGCGACGGGCGAACAGGGGCAGCTTCCGTCCAGGTCGGTGAGGCCCGCGGCTACGCGGTTACGCCTTCTTCGAGGCCAGGGTCACGATGGTGATGTCCGATTCGGCGCCCACCCTCACGGGTGGGCCCCAGGCGCCGGCGCCGCGGGTGACGTACAGCTGGGTGTCGCCGTAGCGTTCGAGCCCGGCGACCGTGGGGTTGGCGAGGGCCGCGAGGTGGTTGCCGGGCCACAGCTGGCCGCCGTGGGTGTGGCCGGAGAGCTGGAGGTCGACATCGTGGTCGACGGCCTCGTGGATCTGCACCGGCTGATGCGCCATCAGCACGCAGGCCCGTGAGGTGTCCCGGTCGCGGAGCGCCTTGCCGAAGTCCGGCCCCTGCCCCTGCTCCTCACCGGCGAGGTCGTTGACCCCGGCGAGATCGAAGCCCGGCAGTTCGCGCCGGGCGTTCTCCAGCGGATGGACGTTCAGCTCGCGCAGGTGGTCGATCCACTCGCGGGCGTCGCCGAAGTACTCGTGGTTGCCCGTCACGAAGTACGACCCGTGCCGGGACCGCAGCTCGCGCAGCGGCTCCGCGGCCGGGCCGAGATCGGCGACGCTGCCGTCGACCAGGTCGCCGACTATCGTCACCAGGTCCGGCTGCGCCCGGTTGATGGTGTCGACGATCCGCCGGGTGTGGGCGCGGCCCAGGATCGGCCCGAGGTGGATGTCGCTGACGACGGCGACGCGGTAGCCGTGCGCACGCCGGCCCAGCTTGGCCAGCGGGACGGTGATGTTCTTGAGCGTCGGCCCGTTCAGCACGCTGTAGGCCCCGGCCGCCGTCGTACCGAGACCCACCGCTGCCGCGGTGCCGGCGAGGGTGCGGGCGAGGAAGACCCGGCGGGAGGGCACGGGAGCGGAGAGGGGGACGGTGTGCGGGCTGGTGCGCGAGGGAGCGTCGGGTTCGGTCGCGACACCGCCGCCCGTGCCGCCGCCCACCGCTTCTGCCACCGCCGGTGCCGGCTCGGTCACAGTGACGGGCTCCGCGACCGGCGCGGGCTGCCCCATGACGGCTGCCGGTTCCGCCGTGAGCCGGCCCGCCCGCTCCCTCCCCCAGGCCGTGCGCCGCAGCACGAACCGCACCAGTTCCCCGGCGAGCAGCGCCAGCGTCAGATACAGCAGGCAGGCCAGCCACAGATAGCCGGGCCAGGCCAGTACGCGCTCCAGCGCGAAGGGCGCGCCCGCGCGCCCTGAGACCAGCCCGCTGAACGTGGTGACGGGCAGCGCCACCGCCAGCACCGTGCCCAGGCGCCGCCACCAGCTGCGCGGCGCGGATATGTCGCGTACGAAGCGCCGCCACAGATACAGGTGCGTACCGGCCAGCAGGCCCAGCACGACGAGTCCGATCAGTACGCCCACAACCACCATCACAGCCCGTCCCTCCCCCTCGCTCTCACCCGTTCCCGGTCCTGCCCCGGGCGGCTCAGGTGCGCCGGGCCGCCCGCAGTCCGCGCAGACCGATCAGACCGATCGCTGTTCCCAGCAGGAACGAGGTGATCGCCAGCAGCAGGTGAACCCAAAAATAACCCGTCGGCTCACCGGCGTCGTCGAATGCCAGTCCGCTGCTGTCCTTCCAGAGGTTCTTGACGAACGTGATCCAGACGAACCAGGACCAGACCCCGAAGGCCAGCAGGAACCAGGAGACCCGCCGGGAGAGCACCAGCCCCGTCCGCCGTGCCGCCGAGGGCTCAGCCGCCGCCGGCTCGCGGTCCGTGGCGGGGGGTGTGGAGGTGTCGCGCATGATGTCCAGTATGCGGCCGCAGCGGGACCCGCCGCCGGTCGGGGTCCGGCGCCGTCATCCGGCGGGGTGCCGGCCCGCGGGGGCCCGGCTGCGGCCCCTGCCCCCATTGGCCTACGGGACTGCGCGAGTTGGGCTACCGGATCCCGCTCATGGAGGGCCTCGGCGTCCCCAACGGGCCGGGGGGCCTGTACGTTCGCAGGGTGCCCATTTCTTCGCATTATTCAGACCACGCCGCGCGCCCGTGCCCGCGCGGCGCCTCGCGCAAGCGCCGCGCGACCACGCTCGGTGGCCTCGCCTCCACCGCCCTGGTGCTCTCGCTGCTGACCGCCGTGGGAGCCCAGCCCTCCCACGCCGACGAGAACGAGCCGGCGGGCAAGCAGAAGCAGCCCAAGCCGCCCGCGCAGATGTCCACCGTCGGCGGCGAGCGGCTCGGCCGGCCCGGCACCCAGGTGAACCTGAAGAACGGCGCCCCCAAGCTGCCCACCAAGCTCTCGGCGCGGTCCTGGATCGTCACGGACGCGGAGTCGGGCAAGGTGCTGGCCTCGCACAACGCGCACTGGCGGCTGCCTCCCGCCAGCACGCTGAAGATGCTCTTCGCCGACACGGTGCTGCCCAAGCTGCCCAAGAACCGCAGCCACAAGGTGGTCGCCTCGGACCTGGCGGGGATGGGCGAGGGCAGCAGCCTCGTCGGCGTCAAGGAGGGCGAGTCGTACACGGTGCACGACCTGTGGCTCGGTGTCTTCCTGCGCTCCGGCAACGACGCGGTGCACGTGCTGGCGGCCATGAACGGCGGCAAGGCGAAGACCGTCAAGGAGATGAACCAGCGGGCCCGCACCCTGCGCGCCAACGACACCAAGGTGGTCAGTCCGGACGGGTACGACCACAAGGGCCAGGTCTCCTCGGCGTACGACCTGACGCTGTTCGCCCGCTCCGGCCTGCTGAACAAGGACTTCCGCGAGTACGCGGCCACCGCCACCGCGAAGTTCCCCGGTGAGACGAAGAAGGACAAGAAGACCGGCAAGAAGAAGCGCGAGAGCTTCCAGATCCAGAACACCAACCGGCTGCTGACCGGAGACGTCGGCGTCGACCCCTACCCGGGCATCGCGGGCGTCAAGAACGGCTCGACGACGAACGCGGGCAACACCTTCACCGGCGTGGCACAGCGCGGCGACCGGGTGCTGCTGGTGACCGTCATGCATCCGGAGGCGACCGAGGCACACGGCGTCTACAAGGAGACGGCCAAGCTGCTGGACTGGGGCTTCGCCGCCGACGGCAAGGTGGAGCCGGTGGGCGAGCTGGCGGCGCCGGGCAGCGCGGCGAACGGCGGGGGCACGCCCGCGGGCAAGGGCGGCGAGGCGGGCGGCTCGAACGCCCGCGCGGCGGCGAACGCCGACAGCAAGCCCTCGGGCGGTGCCGGGACGGCGCTGGGGATCACGGCCGGTGTTCTGGTCGCCCTGGCTCTGGTGGCGTACGGGGTGCATCGTCGCTGGCCGCTTCCGGAGCTGGCGCGTCGCCGTCTGCGCTGACGTCGTCGCCGTCGCCGGTGAGGTCCTTGACGGGCTGCTGGGCTCCTGGGCCCTCCCCCGGTGCGGGGGCGGTGGCCGTCCAGGCGGCGCAGTAGAGCAGCAGCTTGGTCATGAAGCTGATCCACAGCAGCAGGGCAATGGGTACGCCGAAGGCGCCGTAGACGTTCTTGGCGGCTACCTGCTGGAGGTAGCCGCCGAGCAGCAGCTTCAGCAGTTCGAAGCCGACCGCGCCCTGGAGGGCCGCCGCCAGGGTCGCGCGGCGCGGGGGCTGCACGCGGGGCAGCAGGGTGAGCACGTACCACAGCAGCACGAAGTCGGCGGCGACGGCGGCGGTGTATCCGGCGGCGCGCAGCAGCACCGTTCCCGCCCCGCCCTCGGCCAGTCCGAACTGCTCGGCGACCCAGGCGACGGCGGTCACGGCGAACGCGGAGCCGCCGAAGGAGACCAGCCCGAGGACGCCGAGGCCCAGCAGGATGCCCACGTCGACGGCGCGGCGGACGACGAGGTTGCCGGGGTCCTCCTCCAGGTCCCATACGGCGCGCAGGCTCTCGCGCAGGGTGCCGACCCAGCGTCCGCCGGTGAACAGCAGCGCTACGCCCGCGATACCGCCGACGGTGCCCGCGTTGTCCACCAGCGACTGGATTTCGAGCTGGTCGGAGATGCCGGGCACCTGGTCGGTGAGGGTGTCCTGGAGCCGTTTCGTCTGGTCGTGGGAGAGCAGCACGGCGGCGACGGCGACGCCGATGGCGAGCATCGGGAACAGCGCCAGGAAGCTGATGAAGGTGATGGCGGCGGCCAGCCGCGTCCACTTGCGGTCTTCCAGGTGCTGGTAGATCCGCCAGATCCGGGTGGCGCGGAAGCGGGCGGCCCCGGCGCGGAACCAGGCCAGGAGCGGGCCCACGAGCGGCAGCTTCTTCAGTCTCTCCACATCAGCCACCTGCCCAGCCCTGGTGATCTTCAGCCGTCACCGGACGTTACCGTCCACGACCGGCTGTCCGGCTGTTCCCGCCGCCGGTGGGCAGTCCGGGTCGCCGGGACCGGGTGCCGACCGGTGCGGGCGGCGGCTCGGAGCGCGGTGGCTCGGAGGGCGGCGGCCGCTCAGAGGGTGGCGGCGGGCGGGCGCAGGGAGGAGCGCCGCTGGTGCGGCGGACGGCAGGGCGCCGGGACGGGGACCTCCAGCGGTGGCGCCCCGTCGAGCCCCGGGCCGCCCTTCCCATAGCCGGGGCTCGGCTGCTGGGCGAAGGGGAACTCCCGCTTCAGCCGCCACACCTGGTCCTCACCCTGTTCGTAGAGGGCGAAGCCGGTGGCCGTCCACGCGCACTCGAAGTCGGACAGCTCCTCGTAGGCGCGGTCCATGGCCGGCTCGGGGATGCCGTGCGCGACGGTCACATGCGGGTGGTACGGGAAGTGCAGTTCGCGATCAAGCGGGCCCTCCGGGTCGCGGACCCGTTCCTGGAGCCGGGAGCAGGCCGTGGCACCCTCCACGACCTGCACGAACACCACCGGCGACAGCGGCCGGAACGTGCCCGTACCCGACAGTCGGACCGGGAAGGAGCGTCCGGCCAGGGCCACGCCCGCCAGATGTGCCTCGATCGCGGGCCGCGCCGAGGCGGCCACCTCGGTGGGCGGCAGCAGGGTGATGTGGGTGGGGATGCCATGGGCGGCGGCGTCGCCGAAGGAGGCCCGCCGCGCCTGGAGCAGTGTGCCGTACGGCTCCGGGACGGCGAGCGATACGCCGAGGGTGACGGTCGCTCCCGCGCCCATAGGTTCTCCCTTCACCGCCTGCTGGGCACTAGGCCCACCTTGTCGTACACGGTCCGCAGCGTCTCGCTCGCCACGGCCCTGGCCTTCTCCGCACCGTCGAACAGGATCTTGTCCAGTGCGGCCGGGTCCTCCATGAACTCCCGCGTCCGGTCACGGTACGGCGTCACCCACTCCGTGACGATCTCCGCGAGATCCGTCTTCAGCGCACCGTAGCCCTTGCCCGCGTACTTATCTTCCAGTTCCTCGATTCCGGCACCGGTGAGCGTCGAGTAGATCGTCAGCAGGTTGCTGATACCGGGCTTCTTGTCCCGGTCGAACCGGATGACGGTGTCGGTGTCGGTGACCGCGCTCTTGATCTTCTTCGCGGTGGTCTTCGGCTCGTCCAGCAGCTCGACGATGCCCTTCGGGGCCGAGGCGGACTTGCTCATCTTGACCTCCGGGTCCTGGAGGTCGTAGATCTTCGCCGTCTCCTTGAGGATGTACGCCTCCGGGACGGGGAACGTGGCGCCGTAGCGCCCGTTGAACCGCTCGGCGATGGTGCGGGTCAGCTCCAGGTGCTGGCGCTGGTCCTCGCCGACCGGGACCTGGTGCGCGTGGTAGATCAGGATGTCGGCGACCATCAGCGCGGGGTAGGTGAACAGCCCGACGCTGGTGTGGTCGGTGCCCTGCTTGGCGGACTTGTCCTTGAACTGCGTCATCCGGGCGGCCTCGCCGAAGCCGGTGAGGCACTCCACGATCCAGCTCAGCTGGGTGTGCTCGGGCACATGGCTCTGCAGGAAGAGCGTGCAGCGCTCCGGGTCCAGCCCGGCGGCCAGCAGCTGGGCGGCGGCCATCCGCGAGTTGTTGCGCAGGTCGGCCGGGTCCTTCGGGATCGTCATGGCGTGCAGGTCGACGACCATGTAGAAGGCGTCGTGGGTCTCCTGGAGCGCCACCCACTGGCGCACGGCACCGAGGTAGTTGCCGAGATGGAACGAACCGGCAGTGGGCTGGATTCCGGACAGCACACGAGGACGATCATTGACCATGCGGCCATTCTCTCAGGTGTCCGGACCCGCCCGCCCCCCAGTTCCGGGTGAGCTGGGGCACGGGACCGGCCCATGGGAGCACCCGGATCGGCCAGGGGGCGCGGGCCCTGAGCGACGGGGCGCGGGGAATTGGACGGGGCGCCCTCGCACGCTCCCCGGCGACAGAAGATAGAAAGGTGCGGCCCCACCGGGCAGGCACGCCGGTATGTACGGAGGAACGGAGACGACGATGTCCACCCTCTCAAGCCCCTCGGGCGCTCTCTCGAACGCGTCGAGTGCCTCGGGCAGCGCGCAGAGCATCGCCACCGCGGAAGCTCACAGTGCGCACAACTACCACCCTCTCCCCGTCGTCATCGCCACCGCGGACGGCGCGTGGGTGACCGACGTCGAGGGGCGCCGCTATCTCGACATGCTGGCCGGTTACTCGGCCCTGAACTTCGGCCACCGCAATCCGCGGCTGATCGAGGCGGCCAAGGCCCAGCTGGACCGGGTCACCCTCACTTCCCGGGCCTTCCACCACGACCGCTTCGCCGACTTCGCCGCGCAGCTCGCCGAGCTGTGCGGGATGGAGATGGTGCTGCCGATGAACACCGGCGCCGAGGCGGTGGAGACAGCCGTCAAGACAGCCCGCAAGTGGGGCTACCGGGTCAAGGGGGTGCCCGCCGGGCAGGCGAAGATCATCGTCGCGGAGAACAACTTCCACGGCCGTACGACGACGATCGTCAGCTTCTCCACCGACGAGGAGGCCCGGGCCGACCACGGTCCGTACACGCCGGGTTTCGAGGTCGTCCCGTACGGCGATCTGGCGGCGCTGGAGGCAGCCGTCGACGAGCACACGGTCGCCGTTCTGCTGGAGCCCGTCCAGGGCGAGGCGGGCGTGCTGGTGCCCCCGCCCGGCTATCTGGCCGGGGTCCGCGAGCTGACCCGCGCGCGGGGGGTACTGTTCATCGCCGACGAGATCCAGTCGGGGCTGGGCCGCACCGGCGCGACCTTCGCCTGCGAGCAGGAGGGCGTCGTCCCCGACATGTACGTCCTCGGCAAGGCGCTGGGCGGCGGCGTGGTGCCCGTCTCCGCCGTCGTCTCCTCCCGCGAGGTGCTGGGCGTCCACCGTCCCGGCGAACACGGCTCCACCTTCGGCGGCAACCCGCTGGCCTGCGCGGTCGCCCTCGAAGTCCTCGACATGCTGCGCGGCGGGGAATATCAGCAGCGGGCCAGGGAGCTCGGCGAGCATCTGCACCGCGAGTTGAATCTGCTGCCGGGCTCGGCCGTCCGCGAGGTGCGGGGCCGGGGTCTGTGGGCCGGCGTCGACATCGATCCCGCCCGCGGCACGGGCCGTGAGATCTCCGAGCAGTTGCTGGCCCGCGGGGTCCTGGTCAAGGACACCCACGGCTCCACCATCCGGCTCGCCCCGCCCCTGTCCATTTCCAAGGAGGACCTCGACTGGGGGCTGGAGCAGTTGCGGTCGGTGCTGGCGGGTTAGCCGGTGTCTGTGGGCGCCCCCTCCCTCGTGCGGGTGAGGGGGTGCCCCTGCCGGGCGTTCGCAGACTGCGGGTGCGTCTTGGCTGAACGCGCAGTTCCCCGCGCCCCTGACGGGGCGTGTCCCTCCCGCTGCATCGCCTCAGTTCGTGAACGAGGCAGGACGGCGATGGGGGCGGTCTCCGATCTGTCTCCCGTACACCGGCCCCCGGATCATCCCGGACAACTGCTACTCGTCGTCACAGGCGCCGAGCCGCAAGCCCCGACTGTGCGCGACCCGCAGTACGTCGCCGAGGGCACGGACGGCTGCCGTTAAGGCCAGCCGCAAAGCGAGGGCGCCTGCGGCGGGCTGCGCCAGCACCGCCTCGCACTCCCCCAACACCCGTGCCGCGTCCCTGACCTGCCGGTCCTCGGTCGCGTCGGCCAGCGCGGAGATCATCCCGTCCTCCGCGCCGGGCGCCAGGTAGCAGGGCTTCCCGGTGTCCGACGCCCACGGCAGCAGCCGGAGGTCTTCCTTGAAGTAGGGGCCTTTGTCGGTGCTCATGCAGCGCTCCTCCCGTGAGGGGGATCAGCCATTGCGTACTAGGTCACTGTGTAGCCGTCCTAGTTCACTCTCAAGCTCTGGCGTCGGAATTCACCCATCAGGGGTGTACTGGTTCGCAGTTGGGCCCTTTCGGTGACCTAGTTCACGGGCTAGCGTGCGTTGCATGGCAGAGCAGCGCTTCATGGACATCGCGGCGGAGTTGCGGGACCGGATCCTGAGCGGGGAGTTGGGGCCCGGGGACAAGGTGCCGACCGTCAAGGAGTTGGCGGCGTCCTATCGATGTGCCGGGGCGACCGCGCAGCGTGCGCTGGGGCAGCTCGCGGTGGAAGGGGTCGTACGGACATCGCCGCGCGGCACGTTCGTCGCGGACGAGGCGCCGGTCAGTATGACGCCCGCCGAGCGGGCGGGGCTCGCGCGGCGGACCGGAAGCGTGCTGACGGACGGCGAGTCGGTTGTCGTCACCGCGGCGGAGCTGATCGTGCCGCCGCTGTACGTCGCGGAGATCTTCGACCTCGACCACGGCGACCAGGTCGTCAGGCGCGAGTACGTCGTCGGTCGGGGCAAGGCGCGACTGATGCTGGCTGTCGACTGGTTCCCCGCCCACTTCGCCGCGCTCGTCCCGGACTTGCTCAGCACCGCGCCCGGCAAAGTGCACGGGTTGCTGTCCAAGGTCCTCGAAGCCACCGGGCGTGCTCCCACCTACGCCCGCGACGACATGCACGCCCGCGAAGCGGACCAGCGCGAGGCCGGGCACCTTGGCATTCCGCCGGGCGCGCCCACCCTCGCGGGTGCACACCGCTGGAGCGACGAGGACGGCATGATCCTGTACGGCGAATGGTGCCTGCCACCGCGGCTGACTCTCTCCTACCAGACGGATCCCGGCGGTGCCGTCGAGCGCTACGGGCAGCCGACACCCGAGTGAGGGGCGGCCTCCTGCGTACGAAGGTCGGCTCGCCACCGATGAGTTGCACCCGGCGGACTCCGCCGGCGGCAGCTTGGTCGATGACACTGATCCAGTCCTCGCGCGTCATGGTGCCGTGAAAGCCCCGAGGGCCCGAGGAATTGAAGCAGGGGCTGCACTGGAGTTGGCACTTGCGAGTCAGATCGAGCCACAATAATTTGGTGAGTCGCGGCTGGACGGTTGGCTCTTCAGGGATCGCTTTCACAGGACTTCCTTCCTGGCATTGGTGGATTTACCGGCGACCATCTCCGCCCAGACGACCTTCCCCCAGCGGCGCGTTCCGGTGCCCCAGCGATGTGCCAGGGCACTGACGAGGAGCAGGCCTCGCCCTGAGTCCTCATCACCTTCGGGCCGACGTACAACCGGGCAGGTATGGGACCGGTCGGCTACACCAATGCGCACGGTGCTCGAAGAGATGCGGTCGACGCTGACCCGCAGCACGCTGCCTCTGCTGTGCTGTACAGCGTTGGCAACCAATTCGGCTGTGATCGACTCCGCGTCCTGCGCCAAGTTTTCGAGATTCCACGTATGCAATGCGGCAATGACGAGTCCGCGGGCGTGGGCGGATGACGCCTCTTCGCGGGTCAGGACTTCTGTGTAACCGGGAACACCGGTCCCCACAGATCGCTTTCCAGTGATGGTCACGAGGTCTTCCCTCCGGGCGGTGGGGGCACTCGACCGCATCCCGCGGTGGTTTCCGCCGGTTCTTGTTGCTGACAAGGTCAAGCGAACCGCTTCGGAAGGGTTCGCTCCACGGCATCACTGCGGCAGCCTTGATGCAGAACCGTGCACGGTGTGCACGCCGGGCACTGACCGGCGGAGCGGGGAGGGAGAGTGTCAGTGGGCCTCGCTGAGCGGCGGAAAGCACTGGGTTACAGTCAGGAAGGGCTCGCTCATGTGCTCGGGGTCGACCGCACAACGGTCGGCCGCTGGGAGAAAGGGAAGGGCGAGATCCAGCCCTCGCTTCGGGCAAGGTATGCGGCGGCTCTTCAGCTCGATCTTGCCGAACTGGACGTTTTCTTAAGCGGGCAGTCAGCCGACCCGCCAGACGTTGCAAGGCGGCATCCAGGCGACCATTACGGCTCAAGGGATATCGATGACATGATCCGACGCGAGTTCCTGCGCGTGCTCGCCGTTGCCGGGGCTTTGACGGCCGAGGAGTCGGAGGCTCTTGCGGAAGGGGTCCAGCGGCGAGCCTCCACTGACTTTGCCCGGATGAACGAGCACCTTTGGCAGGTGTATCAGCTCGCTCGAACCAAGGGCTCCGTCTACCCCGTCGTCCGAGACCAGCTCTCCGCGCTGGCCAGGACACTCGACCACCGCACGGAGCAGGACGCGCAAGCGCTGTGCGGTGCCGCAGGCGATCTGTTCCAATTGGCGGGCGAGTTGGCCTTCGACGGCAACCGCTACCCGGACGCGGCTGCCTCATACATGCTCGCGGCCTCCGCCAGCAAAGAAGCGAGGGCGTTCGATCTGTGGGCCTGCGCACTTACCCGCCACGCCTACCTGGACGTCTACGAGCGCCGTTACCGCGATGCGCTCGATGTACTTTCTGCTGCCGAGCGCATTGCTCGGCGTGGTGATCGCTCCCTCGCGACCCGGCATTGGGTCGCCGCTGTGCAGGCCGAGGCATTCGCGGGCATCGGCGACCTGACCAACTGCGAGCGCGCCCTCGATGAGGCGGAAAAGGTGGCCGACCTGTCCGATTCCGGACACAACGGGGGCTGGCTCCGCTTCGACGGCACCCGCCTGGCTGAGGAACGTGGTGCCCGCTACGTACAACTGGGCCGGCTCGACCTGGCCGAACGCACCCTCCAGTCAGCCCTGAGCCAAGGCGCCCTCGCTCACGGCCACTCCTTCCGCAGGCGAGGCGCTGTGCTCACGAACCTGGCCGCGATCGGCGCCAAGCGCAATGACCCTGACCAGGTCATCACGTACGCCCAGGAGGCACTGCACCTGGCTGTCGAAACGTCCTCCGGCTACGTCGCCCGTAGACTCCAAGCACTCTGTGCCGACTTCGGGCCCTTGGCACGTGACGGACGTATCGCCGGGCTGGAGGCCGACATCAAGGCGCTTGGCGTGGACTGACGAAAGGGGTGGGCAGGATGTCCCAGACCGAGGGTGGGCGGCTGTTCCGGGAGGCGTGGATCGCGGGTGTGCGCCGGTACTTTCCCGGTGAGCCGAAGGCCGGGTACGTAACTCCTTGGGAGGACACCCCCGACTGGGAACGCGAAGCCGCGGGTGCCGTCTACGAGCAGGTGCGGCAGTTCCTCGAACTGAGCGGCGGGCACGCCTCCCGGATCACCCGGGAACAGAAGGGCCGGTTCGTCGCCATCTGCTGGACAGCCCAGATGTACAAGCACTTCGAGGACCCGAAGCCGGGCTACGTTGCGGACTGGCCCGATCTCCCCGAGTGGCAGAGGGAAACGGACGCGGACATCTTCGAGGCCATCGAGAAGGCAACCAGGTAAGAGGGCGTCATCCCGAGTGAGGGGCGGCTTCCTGCGCGCGTACCGTCCGGCGCTGCGTGACCAAGGTCAGGGTGAAGGACAACGCCAGCGCGGCGAGGAGGCCCAGGTTGGCGGCCGACCAGGGGCCGGTTCGGCCGCCCAGGGCGAGGGGGGAGAGCAGGTAGCCCTGCCAGTTGAGCCAGGCGGCGCCGGTGTTGGTGACCAGGCCCCAGCCGAGCGCGGTGGCCCCGGCCAGGATCGCGGCGGGGAGGAGGCGGATGTCGCCGTAGCGGCCGCGGGGGCGGAAGAGGTCGGTGTCGTCGAAGGGGCGGCTGCGCAGGGCCGTGTCGGCCAGCATGATGCCGCACCAGGCGGCGATGGGGACGCCCAGCGTCGTCAGAAAGGCCATGAACGTGCCGAGGAAGTCGTCGGCGAAGAAGACGAGGGCAATTGTGCCCGCGACCATCAGGGCGCCGTCCACGGCGGCGGCCGCATAGCGCGGCACCCGGACGCCCGCGGCCAGTAGTGCCAGGCCGGAGGAGTAGATGTCGAGGACGGCGCCGCCGACCAGCCCCAGCACGGCGACGAGGGTGAACGGAACGAGGAACCACAGCGGGAGGAGGGTGGTGAGCGCGCCGATCGGGTCGGCGGCCACCGCCTCGTTCAGCCGCGGGGAGGAACCGGCCAGCAGCAGGCCGAAGACAAACAGCAGCAGAGGGGCGAGCGAGGCGCCGAACGTGGTCCAGCCCGCGACCGCCGCGCCCCGCGTTGTCCTGGGCAGATAGCGGGAGTAGTCGGCTGCCGCGTTCACCCAGCCCAGGCCGAACCCGGTCATCACGAACACCAGGGCGCCCAGCATCTGCTGCGCCGAGCCGTCCGGCAGCGCCGACACCCGCTCCCAGCGGATCTCGTCCGCCACCAGCACCATGTAGCCGACCGTCAGTGCTCCCGTCACCACGGTGATGGCCGTCTGAAGGCGCATGATGAGGTCGAATCCGGCGATGCCAGCGGCAACCGTCAGCGCGGAGACCACCACCAGGGCCGTCACCTTCGTGCCCGTACCGCCGCCCCAGCCCAGCCGGTCGAGGACCGTGGCCGTCGCCAGTGTCGCGAGGGTCACCAGGACGGTTTCCCAGCCGACCGTCAGCACCCAGGAGACCGCGGACGGCAGCCGGTTGCCGCGTACTCCGAAGGCGGCCCGGCTCAGCACCATCGTCGGCGCGGAGCCGCGCTTGCCCGCCACCGCCACCAGGCCGCACAGCAGGAACGAGGCGACGATGCCCACCACGCCCGCGATGAGCGCCTGCCGGAACGACAGGCCGAAGCCCAGCGCGAACGAGCCGTAACCGAGCCCGAGAACCGAGACATTCGAACCGAACCACGGCCAGAACAGCTGCGCGGGCCGTCCCTTGCGCTCGGCCTCCGCTATGACGTTGAGGCCGTTCTCCTCCACCGCCGGCATGGCGTTACCCCCGCTCCGTTCACGGGAGCCGCTCGGCCCCGTGCCGACTCAAGATCAGCGAGACCGGGCCGAACCGTCAAGAGCCGCCCGGACGGCACCGCGCCAGCGCTCCGCACAGGGCGTCCAGGGCTGCCGTGTAGGCGTGTTCGGGCGGGGTGCCGTAACCGACGACCAGGGACGGGGCGGAAGCGGAATCCTGGCGGGCTGCCGGGTGGCGGAAGGCGGCGAGGGGGTCGAGGGCGACGCCTGCGCGGTGCAGGGCGCGGAGGGCGGCTGCTTCCGTGACGCCGGGCGGGAGGCGGAGGACGGCGTGCAGCCCGGCGGCGATGCCGGTGGCGCACGCTTCGGGGACGCGGGCGGCCAGCTGTTCGACCAGCCGGTCGCGGCGTGTGCGGTAGCGGTGCCGCATGGCCCGTACGTGCCGGTCGTAGGCGCCGCACTCCAGGAAGTCCGCGAGGGTGAGCTGGTCGAGCGCGCCGGTCGTCCACTCGGCGGGCGTCTTCGCGGCCAGGACCGGATCCACCAGGTGGTCGGGAAGCACCATCCAGGCCAGCCGCAGTGCGGGCGCGAGGGCCTTGCTGGAGGTGCCGAGATAGACGACGCGTTCGGGGTCGAGTCCTTGCAGAGCCCCCACCGGATTTCTGTCGTACCGGAATTCGCCGTCGTAGTCGTCCTCCAGGACCAGCCCGCCGGTGCGCCCCGCCCAGTCGACCACGGCCGCCCTGCGGTCGTGGTGCAGCGGAACGCCGAGCGGGTACTGGTGCGCGGGGGTGAGGAGCACCGCGCGTACGTCGGCGAGCTGCGCGTCGGCGTACAGGAGTTGCGTACGGGCGCCCTGTTCGTCCACCGGGAGGGAGCGGGTGCGGACTGCCGGTTCCAGCAGCTCGCGGTGGAAGGGCAGCCCGTACTCCTCGACGGCGATGTCCCCCCGCACCGCACGTGCCAGCAGTGCGACGCCCTGGGCGAACCCGGCGCAGACGACGATGCGGTCGGGGTCGGCGCGTACGCCGCGTGCCCGGGCCAGATAGCCGGCCAGCGCCTGCCGCAGCTGACCGGCGCCGCGCAGATCACCGTGCGAGAAGGCGTGGGCCGGGGCGGCGGTGAGCGCACGGCGGGCCGAGGTCAGCCACGCCGGGCGGGGGAACGCCGAGACATCGGGCGCGCCGGTCCGCAGATCGTGCGCGGGCTGCTGCTCCCACCGCTGGATGCGGTTGAGCGACTGACGGGAGGGTTTCCCGGCGCGGGACGAGGGCTTCCTGGCGCGGGACGGGGAGCGCGGGCGGGACGGGGAGCGCGGGCAGGACGGGAGTGCCGGCTCGGCGCGGTCCGCCACCCGGGTGCCGGAGCCCTGCCGCGCCGACAGCCACCCCTCCGCGACGAGTTCGGCGTAGGCACCGGCCACGGTGTTGCGGGCCAGGCCCAGGTCGGCGGCGAGGCTACGGGACGAGGGCAGACGGGTGCCCGGAGCGAGGCGGCCGGTGCGGATGGCGTCGCGGAGTGCGGCAAGGAGGGCGGCGCGGGGGCGGGGCGCGCCGGGTCCTGCGGACGGCGGGAGATCGAGGTGGAGGTCACTGCCGGTACGGCGCCGGTGGCGGTGCTCTCCAGACCCGGAAATGGCCCACGAATCTGCCATGAAAGTGGACCATACCCGTGGCCCAATCCCGCATAGGCTCAAGGGCATGACGACGACACCGCGTATGGACATCTGGAAGACCGCACCCCGGCTCATGAAGGGCATGTACGCCTTCCAGCAGGCCGCCTCGGCGGCAGGGCTCGACCCGGTGATCGGCGAGCTGGTCAAGATCCGCGCCTCGCAGATCAACCGCTGCGCCTACTGCCTGGACATGCACTTCACCGACGCCCGCAAGAACGGCGAGTCGCAGCTGCGGCTCGACCTGCTCCCGGCCTGGGAGGAGGCCGGCGACCTGTTCACCGAGCGGGAGCGGGCCGCGCTCGCGCTGACGGAGGCCGTCACCGAACTGACGGACGGCTTCGTGCCGGACGCGGTCTGGGAGGAGGCCGCCAAGCACTTCGCCGAGGAGGAACTGGCCGCGCTGCTGGGCCAGATCGTGGCCATCAACTCCTGGAACCGGTTCAACGTGGCCGTGCGGGGCGTCCCGCAGAGCCTGCTGGACGGCGCCGCGCAGGACACCGCTCGATGAGCGGTACCGATCCCGCCGCCCGGCTCCGGGAGCTGCACCACGACAGGAAGCCGGGCGAGGCGCTGGTGCTGCCCGGTGCCTGGGACCCGGCCAGTGCCCGGATCTTCGCCGAGGCGGGGTTCGCCGCGCTGGCGACGCCGAGTGCGGGCGTCTCGGCGTCGCTCGGCCACGCCGACGGGGAGTGCCCCGCAGAGGAGATGTTCGCCGCCGTCGCCCGTATCGTCCGCGCGGTCGAGGTGCCGGTGAGCGCCGACATCGAGCGGGGGTACGGGCTGCCGCCGCGGGAGATCGCCGAGCGGCTGCTGGACGCGGGAGCCGTCGGCTGCAACCTGGAGGACTCGGTCTCGGGTGGGCTGGTGGCGGCCGGGGAGCAGGCCGAGTTTCTGGCCGGCGTGCGGGAGGCGCTGGGGCGCGGGCCCTTTGTGAACGCGCGGATCGATGTCTATCTCCGCGGCGCCGAGCAGCCTTTGGAGGAGGCGTTGGCGCGGGGCCGCGCCTATGTCGAGGCCGGTGCGGATGGGGTGTATCCCATCGGTGCGCCGCTCGATGACCTTGCGGTGCTGACCCGTGAGTTGTCGGTGCCGGTCAATGGGTTGGCCCTTGACGGAGGGCCGTCTCCCGCTGAGTTGTCTGCGGTCGGTTGCGCGCGGGTCACCTTTGGCGGTGGGCTCGCGGCCCGTGCGTATGAGGGTGTACGGGAGATGGCGGCGGAGCTGCGCCGGGGGTTGTTCCGGTAAGGGGGTGCCCCTGTTCGTCGTTTGCGGGCTGCGGCCACGTCGTGGTTGAGCGCGCAGTTCCCCGCGCCCCTTCGGGGCACACCGCGCCCCCGCGACGACAGTGTCACGGGGGCGGGCGGTGGGGGTGGTGGCTCTTCTCAGAAGGAACGGCGCAGCGTTACTTCTTCGGGATCCACTTCTCCCACTTCGGCTTGTTCTCCTTGATCCACTTGGCGGCGGCGTCCTCCGGGTCCATCTTCTGACCCGCGATCATGCCGGCGACCTCGTTCTGGTCCTTGGTGGACCAGTGGAAGTTCTTGATGAACTGCGCGGCCTTGCTGTTGCCCTTCGCGAAGTCCGCGTTCATGAACTTCTCGAGCTGGTTGGTCTCGTAGCCGCACTTCGCCTTGGCAGCGGGCTCCTCGCAGCCCGGGGTGTGCTTGGGCAGCTTCACCTCGACCATGTCGATCTTCTCGTTCATCCACTGCGGCTCCCACCAGTAGGTGAGGAACGGCTTCTTGGCGTCGTACAGCCGCTTCAGTTCCTTGAGCTGAGCCGCCTCCGCGCCGGACGGGATGTGCTTGAACTTCATGTCGAAGTTCTTGATGAGTTCCTTGTCATGCTGCGAGTACGACGGCGCGGCACCGATGAAGTGCCCCAGGTCGCCGCTCTCGGAGGTCTTGAAGTCCTTGTAGTACTTGTTGAGCTTCTTGAAATCCTTGACGGCGTCCGGGTGCTTGTCGGCCCAGTACTTCGGCACGAACCAGCCGATGTGGCCGACCACACCCAGGTCACCGCCGGAGACCACGGTCTTCTTCTTGTCGACGTACAGCTTTTCCTTCTTCGGAACGCCGTGCCAGTCCTCGAGAATCGCGTCGGCCTTGCCGCTGTTGAGCGCGTCGAAAGCGACAGGCTCATCCATCTGCTTGGCTTCGACCTTCACGTCGAGCTCGTCTTCGAGAAGCTTCTTGACAACAGCCGCATTCGCGGTGGCGCCGACCCAGGACGGCTCGGCCAGGACGACCTTGTCGTCGCCACCGCCGCTCGCCTTGGTGTCGGCGGCGCAGCCGGTCGTCAGGGCGAGGACGCCCAGAATTCCGGCGCCGGCGACGCCGATAGTGCCTGCACGCTTGATTCTCATGCGAATTTCTCTTTTCTGTGGGACGGACGGGGAAGATCCGTCGGGGCGGGGAGTCTTCCTCGGGGGAGGTCTCAGTCGCGGATCCGCTTGACGGCCGGCTGGGACAGGCGGTCGAGCATGATGCCGAGGCAGACGATGGCGATACCGGCCGGGAAGCCCTGCGACAGGTCGCCCTTCGACAGGCCCTGCACCACCATGTAGCCGAGCGCGCCGCCGCCGATGAGTCCGGCGATGACGACCATCGACAGCACCAGTACGACGCCCTGGTTGAGCGCGACCAGCATGGATTTCCGCGCCAGCGGCAGCTGCACACCGAACAGCTGCTGCTTGCCGGTGGCTCCGAGCGAGGTCGCGGCCTCCATCGCGGCCGGGTCGACGTGGCGCAGCCCCTGCGCGGTGATCCGGATGACGGCCGGAGCCGCGTACACGACCGCGGCGAGGATGCCGCCCGTACGGTTCTGGCCGACCAGCGCGATCACGGGGATCAGATACACGAACTGCGGCATCGTCTGCATGGTGTCCAGCACGGGCCGCATGATCCTGTCCACCCGCTCGACGCGGGCGCACAGAATGCCGACCAGCACACCGACGATCAGCGTCAGGACGAGGCCCGCGAGCACCTGGGAGAGGGTGTCCATGGCGACGTCCCACAGCCGCATCCAGCCGACCAGCGCCAGGCAGATCACGCCGGTCAGCGCGGCGCGCCAGGTGCCGACGATCCATCCGACGACGGCGACGAGCAGCGCCAGCGCCCACCAGGGGGTGGCCAGCAGGCCGTCGCGCAGCGGGTTGAGGACGTACTCGGTGAAGCCCTCGGCCCAGGTGATGGTGCCGCCGACGACGGGGATTCCGGAGCCCAGGTGGTCGGTGAACCAGTCGACGGCCTTGTCCACGGAGCTGGAGAAGTCGACGACCCAGCCCTCGGGCCACTCGTCTCCGGCGATCGCGGTGCCGACGAACGCGAACACCGCGGTCAGCGCGGCGATCACACCCCAGAGGGCCAGCCGCAGCTGTGCCATCGTGCGCGAGACACCCGCCTTGACGACGTCGTCGAGCCGCTCACCGGCCGCAGCCGTCGTACGGTCCAGCAGTACGGCCAGCAGGACGACCGCGATGCCCGCGACCAGTGCGTCACCGATCTTCAGGGCGCCGAGCGCCTCGTACACCTCGGATCCCAGTCCGCCGGAGCCGATCAGCGAGGCGAGGACGACCATGGAAAGACACATCATGATCGTCTGGTTGAGGCCGAGCATCATCTGCTTGCGGGCCAGCGGCAGCCGCGCGGTCAGCAGCCGCTGCCGGGAGTCGGCGCCCAGCGAGGTGGCCGCCTCCAGCACGGTCGGGTCGGCCTGGCGCAGACCGAGCGAGGTGAGTCGGGCCATCGGCGGCGCCGCGTAGATCACCGTCGCGATCAGCGCCGACGGGATGCCGATGTCGAACATCAGCACAAGCGGCAGCAGATACGCGAACGCCGGCATGACCTGCATGGTGTCGAAGACGGGCCGCAGGATCTTCTCGAACCGGTCCGAGAGCCCGGAGGCCAGCCCGAGCAGCGCGCCGAGCAGCGCGGAGAAGACGACGGCGACGACCATCAGCGCGAGCGTCTCCATCGTCGGTTCCCACACGTCCAGCACGCCGCACACGACGAACACCGCGAGCGCCGTACCGCCCGTGCGCAGCGCACGCCGGGAGAGGTCGGCACCGCCCGCGGCCCAGGCGATCAGGGTGCCGACGACGATGACGCCGACATAGCTCATCGACTCCAGCAGGCTCAGCAACGTGTCATAGGCGCTCTGCGCGAAGTTGCTGATGTGCAGCAGGAAGTACAGGAAGATCCAGTGCGTGTCGCGGTTGTCGACCAGCCAGTTGTCCAGGTCGTTCAGCGGCGACTTCACATCGGCGGTCAGCGAGTGCGGCCAGGTGCCCGCACCGGTGACCAGTGAGCTGACGACGACAACGAGTGCCGCGACCACCAGCGCGAGGGCCTTCGGGTTCGCCAGCAAGCGGGCGAGCGCCGAGGGCGGACCCGCCGGCTGCTGCGGCTCGGGAGCGCCGGCCGGCGACGGCGCGGGCTTCGTGGCCTCGTCCTTGGCGAGGGTCGGGGAACTCATATCAGCCCCCCGCCGGTATGGGACGCCTCCGCGGCGCCGTGTCGT
Organism: Streptomyces sp. CA-250714; assembly: GCF_050936705.1. Taxonomy (NCBI): domain Bacteria; kingdom Bacillati; phylum Actinomycetota; class Actinomycetes; order Kitasatosporales; family Streptomycetaceae; genus Streptomyces; species Streptomyces sp. CA-250714. The sequence goes on from NZ_JBNJMI010000001.1 coordinate 3,174,784, forward strand.
GTGCTGCTCATACCGCGGCCACCTCTCGTTCCTTGCCGCCTTCGCCTGTGGTGTCCTTGTCGAGACCGGCCACCACGGTCAGCAGGCTCGCGTGGTCGACGATGCCGAGCGTGCGGCCGTTCTCGACGACGCGGCAGGGCTTGCCACTGCGCGCGACGGTCTCGATCGCGTCCGCGACGAGCGTGCCGGGGGCGATCTCGGTGCCGCTCTTCGCCTCGGCGGCGTCCGCGGGGCGCATCGCGCGGCGCACCGAGATGACCTGCTCGCGGGGGACGTCGCGGACGAAGTCACGTACGTAGTCGTCGGCCGGATTGGCGACGATCTCCTCGGGGGTGCCCAGCTGCACGACCTCACCGTCCCGCATCAGCGCGATGCGGTCGCCCAGGCGCAGCGCCTCGGACAGGTCGTGGGTGATGAAGACCATCGTGCGGCCCTCCTCGCGGTGCAGCCGGATGACCTCCTCCTGCATGTCGCGGCGGATCAGCGGGTCGAGGGCGCTGAACGGCTCGTCGAACAGCATCACCTCGGGGTCGACGGCGAGCGCGCGGGCGAGGCCGACACGCTGCTGCTGACCGCCGGAGAGCTGGCCGGGGCGCCGCTCGCCGAGGCCCTCCAGACCGACCTTCTCCACCATCTCGGCGGCGCGGGCGCGGCGTTCGGGCTTGGAGACGCCCTGGATCTCCAGGCCGTAGGCGACGTTGTCCAGCACGGAGCGGTGCGGCAGCAGTCCGAAGTTCTGGAACACCATGGAGGCGCGGTGCCTGCGCAGCCGGCGCAGTGCGTCCTTGCCCATGGAGATGACGTCCTCGCCGTTGAACTCCAGCGTCCCGGCGGTGGGTTCGATCAGCCGGGTCAGACAGCGCACCAGGGTGGACTTTCCGGAGCCGGACAGGCCCATGACGACGAAGACCTCGCCCTTGTGCACGTCGAAGGAGACGTCACGGACGGCGGCGGTGCAACCGGTCTTCTCGCGCAGCTCGGTCTGGGAGAGCTTCTTGACCGAGGCGTCGCCGGGTACCCGGTCCGCCTTGGGCCCGAAGACCTTCCACAGATTGCGGACGGAGAAGACGGGACCTGCCTGGCCGCTCTGCTCGTTCGCGTTCTCGGTCTCGGTGGCGGCTGTGGCTTCAGCGGTCTCGGACATCACGCAACACCTCCCGGTGCCGTAGTCGCTCGTTTTTCGGACACAGTGGGTCGGATGAGATCGACCGCCTTCTCGCCGAGCATCAGCACGCCGATCATCGGGTTGACGGCGGGCATGGTCGGGAAGACGGAGGCGTCCGCGATGCGGATGCCCGACAGGCCGCGTACCCGCAGCCGTGGGTCGACGACGGCGAGCGCGTCGTCCTCGGCGCCCATCCGGCAGGTGCCCGCCGGGTGGTAGACGGTGTGCGCGGCCTTGCGCACAAGCTCGCTGATCTCCTCGTCGTCCGTCACCTCGGGCCCGGGGAAGACCTCCCGCTTGAGCCACTTGGCGAACGGTTCGGCCTGGGCGACCTTGCGGGCGAGCTTGATGCCGTCCACCAGGGTCCGGCCGTCGTAGTCGCCCTCGTCCTCGAAGTACTTGAAGTCGAGCGCGGGCTTGACCTCGGGGTCGGCGGAGGTCAGATAGACCCGGCCGCGGCTGCGGGACTTGGGGATGTTGGGGGTCATCGACACGCCGTGCTCGGGGCGCTGGTACCCCAGTCGCTCGGGGTTGTCGGTGAAGGGGATCTGGTAGAAGTGGAACATCAGATCGGGACCCTTGTGGTCCGGGTCCCGCTTGACGAACAGGCCGGCGTCGGAGTCCATCGCGGAGTTGTCCGGGATCGGCCCGTTCGTCTCCCAGACGATCACCGACTCGGGGTGGTCGATGAGGTTCTCGCCGACGCCCGGCAGATCGTGCACGACCGGGATGCCCAGCGCCTGAAGGTCCTCCTTCTTGCCGATGCCCGAGTGCATCAGCAGCCGCGGCGTGTCGACGGCACCCGCGCACACCAGCACCTCACGGCCCGCGGTCAGCAGCTGCTCCTCACCGTCCTTGGTGCGTACGTGCACGCCGGTGACGGTCTTGCCGTCGGCACCGCCGAACTCCAGCTTGTACGCCCAGGTCTCCAGCAGGATGTGCAGGTTGGGACGGTCGCCGGCCTCGATGTGCGGGTGCAGATAGGCGACCGAGGCGGAGGAGCGCTTGTTGTTCTCCGGGTGGTAGGAGAGGTCGAAGAAGCCGACGCCCTCCTCGAAGGGCTGGTCGTTGAAGCCGACCACCTCGGGGATGTCGAGGGCGTCCTTGGCGGCGTCGATCCAGTCCTGCGCGATCGCGTTCTGGTCCTTCTTGGCGACCCGCACGATGTTGTTGCGCAGCTTGCCGAAGTACGGCTCCATCGCCTCGGCGCCCCAGCCGGTGGCGCCTGCCGCCTCCCACTCGTCCCAGTCGGAGGGCAGCGGCTTGAAGGAGATCAGGGTGTTGTGCGACGAGCAGCCGCCGAGCACCTTGGCGCGGCTGTGCAGGATGTGCGAGTTCCCGCGGGGCTGCTCGGTGGTCGTGTACTCGTAGTCGAGCTCGCCGCCCAGCAGACCCAGCCACTTACGGAGGGTGAGCACCTCGGGCCGGTCGATGTCCGAGGGGCCGCCTTCGATGAGGGCGACGGTGACGTCCGGGTCCTCGGTGAGCCGTGAGGCGATCACCGAGCCGGCCGTTCCACCTCCGACGATCACGTAGTCATAGCTGGACATAGAGGTACTGCTCCTTGGGGACTTCCGGGAGGGGACTTGCGGTTGATACGGGTGCGCCCCGGCGGCTCGGAGGGGCGAGCCGCCGTCGCGCTCTGTTCGGGGTGTCGGGGGCGGGATGCCGCGGGTCGGCTCGGCAGGCTCAGCCGGCTCGGCAGGCTCAGCCGGCTCAGCCGGCGAACCAGCGGACCGGCGCGGGGCGCAGGTTCTCGTACACGTGCTTGGTCTCGCGGTACTCGGCCAGTCCGTGGGGGCCCAGTTCCCGGCCGACGCCGGACTTGCCGAACCCTCCCCACTCGGCCTGCGGCAGGTACGGGTGGAAGTCGTTGATCCACACCGTGCCGTGGCGCAGTCGCGCGGCAATCCTGCGCGCACGGGCGGTGTCGCCGGAGAAGACGGCGCCCGCCAGGCCGTACTCGGTGTCGTTGGCCAGCGTTACAGCTTCGTCCTCGGTGCTGAAGCTCTCTACCGTCACGATTGGGCCAAATGTCTCCTCGCGGATGACCCGCATCGCGCGGTGGCAGTTGTCCAACACGGTCGGTGAGTAGAAGTAGCCGCCCTCGGGCCGCACCTCGGACGGCTTCGGGCGCTCGCCACCGCAGCGCAGCCGGGCGCCCTCCTCCAGGGCCGAGGCGACATACGCTTCGGTCTTCTCCAGCTGCTGCTGGGAGACGAGCGGACCGCATTCGACGCCCTCCTCGGTGCCGCGGCCGAGCCTGATGCGCTGGGCGCGGGAGGCGAGTTCCGTCACGAAGCGGTCCTTGACCGACTCCTCGACGATCAGCCGGGCACCGGCCGAGCACACCTGGCCGCTGTGGATGAACGCGGCGTTCAGGGCCTGGTCGACGGCGGTGTCGAAGCCCTCCTCGGTGGCGCAGGCGTCGGCGAAGACCACGTTGGGGTTCTTGCCGCCGAGCTCCAGGGCGACCTTCTTGACGGTGGGCGCCGCGGCCTGTGCGACCTTGGTGCCGCTGACCAGTCCGCCGGTGAAGGAGATCAGGTCCACGTCGGGGTGCTCGGACAGCCGGGCACCCACCGGGTCGCCGGCGCCGGTGACGATATTGGCCACCCCCGCCGGAAGCCCGGCCTCCACCAGCAGCTTCACCAGGTGGACGGTGGACAGCGGGGTGACCTCACTGGGCTTGATCACAAAAGTGTTGCCCGCGGCCAGCGCCGGGGCGACCTTCCAGCTCGCCTGGAGGAGGGGGTAGTTCCAGGGGGTGATCATGGCGCAGACGCCGACGGGCTCGTACACGACGACGCTGTGCACATCCGCGCTGCCCGCGTCCACGACCCGGCCGCCGGACTCGTTCATCACCAGGTCGGCGAAGTAGCGGAAGGCGTTGGTGACGTCGTCCACGTCCACCCGGCCCTCTTCGAGGGTCTTGCCGGTGTCGCGGGACTCGATCAGTGCGATCTCCTCGCGGTCGCGCTGGAGGAGGTCGGCGACGCGCCGCAGCAGCGCGGCCCGCTCGGCGGTGGGGGTGTGCGGCCAGGGGCCCTCGTCGAACGCGCGGCGAGCCGCGGCGACGGCCGCGTCGGTGTCCGCTGAGTCGCCCTCGGCGACTACGGCGAGCGTGGTGGCGTCCGCGGGGTCCAGCACCTCCCGCGTACCGCCGGCCGCGGCGGTGCGCCACGCGCCGTCAATGTGAATGCTCTCCAGAACGGACACCTTCGGTACTGCCTTCCGTTACTTACTGCTTTTCCGCGGAACACCCCGTGCGGGGCTTTTGCCACAGCCCTGGGCAGATGGCAGTCGGGAACCCTGCCCCGTTCTCCCTGTCTCATGTCCAAAAACCGTTGACAAGTGGGCTTCGTCACTGGCCGAAGTGCGCCACCCCCCGACGGAACGTACGGTGAGTACGTCTTTGTCCGTATATGGCGGATCGGCGTGCCGACGCACGGCCACTGCCTCCCCCACGGCGGATCGGAGCCAATCCATGCGAAAGCAGCACCGCACCTCACTGGTCGTAGCCGTATGCGCTGCGGCGACGGCCTCCGGCGGACTCCTGGCCCCGGCTCATGCCGCCCCCACGGCCACCCAGCGTGACGGGCCGGATATCACAGAGTTGTCGGGTGAGGAAATAGCGGAAAAGGCGTCCGCCGAGCTGAATTCCGCACACTCTCTGCGGGTCAGAATGAAGGCACCCGACCTCCGGCTCGACCTCACCCTCGACGAAAAGGCGAACTGTTCCGGAAAAATTGGGGTTCCGGGCAAGGGTTCCGTACAACTGGTCAAGCGCGGCGACACCGTCTGGCTCAAGCCCGACGCCGCTTTCTGGAGAGCGCAGCTCGGCGCCGAACAGGGCGCGGCGGCTGCCGAGAAGTTCAAGGGCCGCTACATCAAGGGCAGCGCCCGGAACGACGACCTCGGCGGCAAGGGCCTGGCCACCGCCTGCGACCTCGACGCCTTCCGCGCCGCCTCCGGAGTGCGCGACACCCCTGGCCCGCGCTGGAAGCGGGGCGACGAGTCGAGCGTGCAGGGCCACCGCTCCGTACCCGTCACCCGCGCCCAGAAGAAGGCCCGCGTCACCATGCACGTCGCCACCGAGGGCAAGCCCTACCCGCTGCGCCTGGAGCGCAGAGCGGGCGGCAACCACGACGAGATCGAGCTCGGCCGCTTCGACCGCCCCGTCTCGCGCGCCGTCCCGTCCAAGGACCGCACCGTCACCGTCGGCCAGCTCCGCCGGCACTTCGAGCACGCCCAGCGGGACGAACCACCGTCGGAATCGGTGTAGAACCGCCGTCGGATTCGGTGTAGTCGGCTGATCGTCGTAGCCGGCGGATCAATGATCCGCCGAGGCTGATCGTGCGGGGCCGAGGTCCCGCACGATCTCCCGCACACAACGGCGCAGCCAGCAGTGCGCCGGGTCCTTCTCATAGCGGGGGTGCCATGCCTGGGCGATGGGGAGGGCCGGCAGTTCGAGCGGGATCTCGAAGGTGGCCAGCCCGAGCCGCGCCACATGGGCCGCGCCCAGCCGCAGCCCCGTGCGGCCCACCAGATCGGTCTGCGCCACCACCAGCAGCGTGCTGGTCAGCGTCGGCACGGAGGCGACCACCCGACGGCGCAGCCCCTGCGCGGCCAGCAGCTCGTCGATCGGACCATGCAGCCTGCCCCGCCGCGAGCCCGTCACATGGTCCGCCGCCGCGAACCGCTCCGGAGTGATCTCCCCCTCCAGCAGCGGGTGCCCCCGGCGGACGACGCCGACATTGGTGTCGGTGAAGATGTGCTCGACCCGCGTCTCCGGCGCCGGCGTGTTCACCACGCCCAACTCCAGGTCCGCACTGCCGTCGCGCAACGCCGTCGACTCCCCCGGCCCCTCGGGGATCAGCCGCAGTGAGACGCCCGGCGCCTCCGTACGCACCCGCTCCAGCAGCCGCATCCCGATACCGGTCAGCAGCGCGTCCTCGGCCAGCAACGTGAACGTACGCTCCAACGTCGCCGGCTCGAAGCTGCTCCCCGTACCCGGCGTGAACACGGTCTCGGCGCGCTCCACGATCTCCCGCACCTCCCCGGCCAGCTCCAACGCCCGCGGCGTGGGCACCATATGCCGCCCCGCCCGCACCAACACCGGATCGTCCAACGCCCGCCGAATCCGCGTCAGTGTCCGACTCATCGCAGGCGCCGACAGATGCAACCGCTGCGCAGCCCCGGTGACGCTGCCCTCAGCGAGCAGAGCATCGAGGGCGACGAGCAGGTTGAGATCCAGGGATGGGGTGGATTGCATGCGGCGCAACTCCTCCTTGCGAACGTTGCAATTGAAGTAATCCGGGCGGGCTGTCTACCGTACTGGTGCACACCGGAACACCGCACGGACACCTCGGAACCGACCCGCGAACCGGCGCCGGGGGCCTTCCGAAGCCGGACAGTTCGGCGCCGGGCAGTCCGACCGGTCGGTCCGCCACCGGTGGCCTGGCGCCGGGCAATCCGGCGTTGGGCGGTCCGACACCGGACGGCCCGACGCCGGGGGTCCGAGCCGGGCGGTCCGACACCGGGCAGTTCGACACCGGGGGCCTAGCGCCTGGCAGTCCGTCACCAGGCGGCCTCGCATCGGGCGGTCCGACTCCGGGCGATCCGACGCCGAGGGTCTGGCGCCGGGCAGTCCGACCGGTCGGTCTGGCACCGGAGGCCTGGCGCCGGGTGGTCCGACGCCGGGGCCTGCCGCCGGGCCTCCCGACACCGGACGGTCCGGTGCCGGGGGCCTGGGCGCCGTGCGGACCGGCGGCGGGTGTCCGGCAGACCGACGACGCGGGCTCGCGCCCGGCTCCCTTCACCTCACACCTACTCGTACTCGAGGTACACCCATGCCTGACAACGCCCTGCCCGCAGCTCCAGCCTCGCGAATCTCTCGTGCCTCCCGCGCCCCACGTCACAGCACCGTGCTCGGCTTGATGTCGGCGTGCGTCATGCTCGTCGTCGCGCTGGTGGCCGCCATGAACCTCGCACTGCCCAAGCTCAGCGCCAGCAGCCTGCACCCCACCTCCGCACAACTGCTGTGGATAGTCGACTCGTACGTCCTCGTCTTCGCCGGACTCCTCATCCCCGCCGGGGCGTTGGGCGACCGGCGCGGCCCCAAGGGCGCCCTGCTGGCCGGGCTCGCCGTCTTCGCCACCGGCTGCCTGCTGGCGGCGCTCGCCCCGAACGTGGCCGTCCTCATCGCCGCCCGGGCGCTCTCCGGCGCGGGCGCGGCACTGGTGATGCCCGCGACGCTGTCGATCTCCGTACGCTCCGCGCCGCCCGAGCGCCGGGCCCACGCCGTCGCCGTCTGGACGGGCGCCACCGGGGCAGCCGGCATGCTGGGCAACCTCGGCGGCGGCCTCGTACTCCAATACCTGCCCTGGCAGGGGCTGTTCTGGGCCTCCGCCCCCGCCGCGCTGCTCCTGCTCGCGCTGACGGCACGGCTGACCCCGCGTACGGCCTCCGCCCCGGCGGGCCCGGCCGATCCGGTGGGCACCGCGCTGCTGGTGCTCGGCTCGCTCGCGCTGCTCACTGCCCTGATCGAGGGCCCAGGACACGGCTGGGGCTCCCCGCTGGTGCTCACCTGCTTCGCGCTGGCCGCCCTGCTGCTGGGCGCCTTCGTCGGCCACGGGCTGCGTGCGGCACGCCCGTTGGTGGACCCGCGGCTCTTCCGGGCCCGCCCACTGCGGGCAGGCGTTCTGGGGGTGACGGCCATCTTCTTCGGGCTCTTCGCCCTGTTCTTCGTCAACGCCCAGTACTTGCAGTACGCCAAGGGCTACTCCCCCGCCGTCGCCGGGCTCGCCATCGGGCCCATCGCCGTCGGCATGCTGGTCTTCTCCCGCCTCAGCCCCCGGTTCGTCCACCGGTTCGGCCCCCGCCCGATGGTGGCCCTCGGCCTGGCCTGCCTCACAGTCGGACTCGGCCTGCTCTCCCTGGTCGACGGCCGGACGCCCTACCTCCCCTACGCCGCCATCCTGCTGCTGATGGCCGTCGGCATGGGACTGTCGATGCCGCCGCTCTCCATGACCGTCCTCAGCTCCCTCCCCGCCGACCGCGCGGGCCTCGGCTCCGGACTCAACGGCGCGGCCCGAGAGTTCGGCAGCGCCCTCGGCGTCGCCGCCATGGGCACCGTGATGGCCTCCCACACCGGCGGCTTCACAGCCGGAATGGCCGCCGGCTTCCGCGTCGCAACAGCCGTCCTCGCCCTACTCGGCACGATCACGGTGCTCTGGCTACGTCCCGCCAAGTCCCCTGACACCGACCCAGCCGACGCCCAATCCCAGAATCCGGCCACTCCCAAAACCCAGACAACTCCCCCAGCCAAGCTGCCCTCATAGGTTCCCCACTGTCGGGCCCCTGGGCACCCCGCCCCCGGAACTCCCCCACAACAGCTCGACGTTGCCGCGTGGGTCGCAGGGGGTGAGGGCGGAGCCGAAGCCGGCAAGCCGGCGCCGGGGCCCGGAACTGGGGACCGTGGGCCGGGGCCGGGGCCGGGGGCCGGGAGCCCGGGCGGGAACCTGGAGCCTGGTCCGCGAGCCGGACCCCGGCAGGGCCACGGGCGGGGAGCCGGAGCCGAGGCCGCGAGCCGAAGGCCCAGAGGACCGGAGGCAACTGGGGAGCCCAGGAACAAAGGCAGTACCCCGAACCTAGGCCACAAGCCGGGAACCCGCCCGGGAGGCAAGCACCGGAGCCAGGCCCCCGGAGCAGGTGAATGGGCAGGAGCCAGGGCCCCGGGCAAGGGCACCCGAGCCCGCAGCCGAGGCCGCACCAGGACCCCCGGGCCGGGACACAACTAGCGGGAACCCAGAGCCCGGAGAGGGGCAAGGACGGGCGCCGGGGCCAAAACGGGAGCGGGGCAAGGACGGGAGCCGGGCCACAACGGTGGAGGCGGGCGCTCAGTGTTGGGCGTGGAGGAGACACTCTCCCGCCGCGGTGCGGTAGTAGAGCACCGAGCGCCCCGCCCGTCGCCGTTGGACCAGCCGCGCGTCGCGCAGTACCCGCAGATGGCGGCCAACGGAGCCCAGCCCCTGGCCGGTCAGTGCGACGAGTTGGCTGGTGCTCATCGGGGAGTCGAGCAGCACCAGAACCGTGGCCCGCGCATGGCCGAGCAGAGCCCCCAACGCCTCGGGCACAGGCGTCCCTTCGGCGTCGGTCAGCGCCCCCGAACACGGATACACCACGGCATAGCGAGGGCGTACCGGCACCTCCCAGGACACCCACCCCGTGCGTGGCGTCACCGGCACGAACATCAGCCGGGCGCCCGCCAGTTCGCGCGGCGGATAGTTCCGGGCGTTTATCTGGAGTCTGCTCCCGCCGAGCCACCGCATACCGGGCCGCATGTCGTCGAGCGCCGCGGCCCAGCCACCCCGGCTCAGCTGCGCGGTCCGCGCCACCACATCGGCTTCGACGATCCGGCGCCGACGCGCCCAGTACGGCAGCACCGTCTCCCGCCACACCCACTCGAGGGTGTCCGCCGTGCGCTGCGGCAAGTCGTCACGGCGCAGGGGCGCGGGCAGCGGGCCCCTGCTTCCCGACGACACCAGCAGGTCGGCCCGCGCCACCTCCGGCGCGGCCTCCCTTACCCGGGTGACCTCTTCCTCGAAGGACACCCCGGCGGGATCAGCCGCGTCGGGATCGGGGGTGGGAGTGAGGAAGTCCGCGTTCCAGGTGGGGCCGAGTGCCGCGCGTATCAGTTGCGCGGTGACAGGGTCAGCCGCCTGACGGGCACGGTAGGCCGGCTGGTGGGCGTCGAGCCAGGCACGCTCGCCGGGGTGGGCGGCGCTCCCCCGCTCCAGCACTTTGAGGCTCGCTATCGCCTCGGCAAGCGGCGACACCACGAACCGGCTGCCCGCCAACGTGTCGGCGTTCACCTGCCACCACCCCACGACTCCCTCCCGTTCCTGGGCCAGCAGTAGTCCGGATCCGCAGACCGGGCCCGTAGTCCGAATCCGTAGTCCGGGCCCATAGAACCGGATCCGCAGGCCGGGCCAGTAGTCCGAATCGGAAATCCGTAACCCGCAGACCCCGCAGACCGGATCCGCCAGCCGGGCCCGTAATCCGGATCCGCAGCCCGGATCCATAGTCCGGACCCGCCAGCCGGGCCCGTAGTCCGGACCCATAGTCCGGACCCGCAGACCGGACCGCAATCCGGATCCGCGGCCCGCATCCGCGGACCCGCCCCGCAGCCCAACCCGCCGTCCGCGAAGGACCTTTCGCACTGCTGCGAAAGACTAACCGGCCGTCCCTCTCCGCCAGAGACTCCGGGCATGCGCACCTATCGCGAGCTTTTCCGGGCGCCCGAGTTCACCCCTCTCTTCCTCACCAGTACCTTCCAGGTGGCGGGGCAGACGGTGAGCGGCCTGGCGCTGGGCACGCTCATCTACACCGCTACCGGGTCCCCACTGCTGTCCTCCCTCGCCATGTTCGGCCCCTCGTTGGCGCAGCTCATCGGGGCGACGACGCTGCTTTCGGCCGCCGACCGGCTGCGGCCGCGCGCCGCGATGACTGCGCTCCCTCTGGTGTTCGCGCTCGGTACCGCCGTTCAGGCCGTACCGGGGCTACCCGTGGCGGCGTCGTTCTCCGTGCTGCTGGTCCTCGGTGTGCTGGCCTCGTTGGGGGGTGGGGTGCGTTACGGGCTGCTCAACGAGATCCTCTCCAAGGACGGGTACCTCCTCGGTCGCTCGGTGCTCAACATGTCCAACGGCGTGATGCAGATCTGCGGCTACGCGCTCGGCGGTGTGCTCGTCACTGTTCTTTCCCCACGCGGCACCCTGCTGGCCGGTGCCGCGCTGTATCTGACGGGCGCCTGTGTCGCCCGGCTCGGCCTGGGGCACCGCCCGCCTCGCGCCACGGGCCGGCCCTCCCTGGCCCGGACCTGGCGGACCAATGCCCTGCTGTGGTCGTCCCCCTCTCGTCGCTTCGTCTATCTGGGGCTGTGGGTGCCCAATGGTCTGGTGGTCGGCTGCGAGTCCCTCTTCGTGCCGTTCGCCCCGCGGGAGGCCGGACTCCTCTTCGCGTGCGGAGCGGTGGGGATGCTGGCCGGGGACACCGCCGCGGGCCGCTTCGTGCCCCCGCACTGGCGGAAGCGGCTGGCCGTACCGATGCTCGTGCTGCTGGCTTCCCCCTATCTCCTCTTCGTACTGCAGCCTGCGCTGCCGTTGGCGGCGGTGCTGGTGGTGCTGGCGTCCATTGGTTTCGGCGCAAGCCTGCTGCTTCAGGAGCGGTTGATGGAGCTGACGCCGGACGAGCTCAGCGGTCACGCGCTGGGACTGCACGCGTCCGGAACGCTGGCCATGCAGGGCGTGGGCGCCGCGCTCGCGGGCGCCGTCGCGGAACACACCTCCCCCGCCACTGCCATGACCGTGCTGGCCGCCCTCTCGCTGACGGTGACTCTCAGCCTCGCCTCGAGCCTCCGCCCCAAGGAGCGGCCGGGCCTCGCCCAGGAAGCGGCCGGGCCTCCGCTCCGGTGAGCACGGGACCGTCTCCCCCTGACCCTCGCCCGCAGCCCCTCTCCCGTAGGCCGCCTGCTCAGACCAGCTCGCCGCCCACGCCGGAGCGACCCGCGGGAATCCCCACCAGCCGTACCGTCACCCGGTCCCGGACGCTCTCTCCGAGCACGGCGACCACGGCGTCGGTGATCGCGGATATCAGCCGGGTGGGCGCTCCGACGAAGTCGGGATGGTGGAAGAGCCCCTCCCGGGAGCGCAAGGTGACGATCGGCGACAGCTCGTCCGTCACCTTCCCGCCCGCGCCCCATCTCCCCCGCGGGACGCCGAAGAGCTCGACGCCGACCAGCTCCCGGAACGACTCGGGATACACCGTCAGAGCCGCCTCCGTCAGCTCCTTCACCAACTGCCCGGCGACGGGCGAATCCTCCCCGCCCAGGGCTTCCTCATGAATCTGCACCTCGAAGTGCGGCATGGCGACCCTCCGATCGGCAAGGTGAAGAGCCGGATCGCTACTATCGCGGTACGGATTCACCTTTGACGGCAAAGCATCTTTGACAACAAAGCTAATGGGAGGCCCGCCGCCATGTCAATGGACGGTCACAGAGAGAGACGGGAGAAGGCGAAGGGACCACAGGGCACAGTGGGACAACTGGGATACGAGGAACAGCAGGTGGCCACGAAACAGCAGACAGAGCTTGCCGAGGACGACGCCGTACGCGCGCTCCTGCTGCTCATGCCGCGCATCGTCGGCCGGGTCAAGCGCATCCCCGTGCCCGAGGAACTGCAAGCCCTGGCGCTGGCTCCGCGCCATCTGTCCCTGCTCTCGTACCTCCTCTTCGACGGCCCGATGACCGTCAACGAGCTGGCCACCCGCTTGGAGGTCGCCCCCACCACGGTCAGCCTGCTGGTGGGTGAGCTGAGCCGGAAGGGCGTACTGGAGCGGCAGGAGGACGAGAACGACCGGCGCCGCCGCATCGTGAGCATCACCGAGGCCCAGCGGCCCACCATCTCGCGGTGGCTGGCCCGGGGCGCGGGCGCCTGGCGCCAGGTGCTCACCGAGCTCTCCCCCGCGGAGCGTGCCCTGATCGTCACCACCCTGCGTGCGTACGAGGACGCGATGGCCGAGGAGGACGGCGGCGACGAGGACTGACGCGCCTCCGCGCGCCGCCGGCCCACTCCCGGAGCCGCCCGGAGCCAACCGGAGCCGCCCGAACAACCCGGAACAACCCCGACGATCCGGAACGACCCGGAGTAACCGGTAAACCCCGGAACAATCCGGAGCAACCGGTGAGCCCGAACCGGCCCGAGCAGCCGGAAAGCCCGAGGGCCCGTACGGATCAGCGGATCCGTACGGGCCCTCGGGCAGCGCACAGCAGTGCGCGGTCGGCTCAGACCAGGCCGAGACCGCGGACAGCGTCACGCTCGTCGGTCAGCTCCTTGACGGAGGCGTCGATGCGGGTGCGGGAGAACTCGTTGATCTCCAGGCCCTGGACGATCTCGTACTTGCCGTCCTTCGTGGTGACCGGGAAGGAGGAGATGATGCCCTCCGGCACGCCGTAGGACCCGTCCGAGGGGATGCCCATGGAAGTCCAGTCGCCCTCGGGGGTGCCGTTGACCCAGGTGTGCACGTGGTCGATGGCGGCGTTCGCGGCGGAGGCGGCCGAGGAGGCGCCGCGCGCCTCGATGATGGCCGCGCCGCGCTTGGCGACGGTCGGGATGAACTCGTCGGCCAGCCACTTCTCGTCGTCGACGAGCTGCGCGGCGTTCTTGCCCGCGATCTCCGCGTGGAAGATGTCCGGGTACTGCGTGGCGGAGTGGTTGCCCCAGATCGTCAGCTTCTTGATGTCGGTGACGGAGGAGCCGGTCTTCTTCGCGAGCTGGCTGAGCGCGCGGTTGTGGTCGAGGCGGGTCATGGCGGTGAACCGCTCGGCCGGTACGTCCGGCGCCGCCGACTGGGCGATCAGGGCGTTGGTGTTGGCCGGGTTGCCGACGACGAGGACCTTGATGTCGTCCGCCGCGTGGTCGTTGATGGCCTTGCCCTGCGGCTTGAAGATCCCGCCGTTGGCCTCCAGCAGGTCACCGCGCTCCATGCCCTTGGTGCGGGGCCGGGCGCCGACGAGCAGTGCCACGTTGGCGCCGTCGAAGGCGACGTTCGGGTCATCGGTGATGTCGATGCCCTGGAGCAGCGGGAAGGCGCAGTCGTCCAGCTCCATGGCGGTGCCCTCGGCGGCCCCCAGTGCCGGGGTGATCTCCAGCAGGCGGAGCCTGACCGGTACGTCGGCGCCCAGCAGCTGGCCGGAGGCGATACGGAACAGCAGCGCGTAGCCGATCTGGCCTGCGGCGCCGGTGACGGTGACGTTGACGGGGCTGACGGGAGTGCGGGTCATGGCTTCTCCGTAGTACCTGACGTGGCTGGCGGGTGGCCGGAAGTCTCTCTACGTCAAGAGACCCATCGGTCAGGCTATCCGACCCCGTGCCCGCCTCACCCCCGGGTCCGCTCACTGCCCCGCCGAAGGGCCGCTCGCCGGCTCCTTCTTCCCCGGAACGGTGCAGCCCTTGCCGCCCGCCAGCAGCGTCGCACAGGCGCGCGATTCGTCCCGCTTTCCGACGGAGACCATCTTGGTGTAGGCGTCGTTGGTCGTCCTCACCTTGTCGCTCTCCGCCTGGCCGCCAGGCCCGGTGATACGCAGCGCGTCGCCTGTCCTGGCCCTGGTGATCCGGGCCCAAGAGGCCTTGCAGACCTTGCTGTGACGGACCTCGACGAAGCTGGTGCCGACCCACGCCGAGCTGCTGGTGCCGGCGTGCTTGCCGCCGCAGCCCATCGTTTCCGGGTCCTTGCCCGAGCAGTCCTTGCCTGAACATTTCACTCCTGCCGGGAGCTGCGGCGAGCTCTTCCGGCTGGGGCTGGGCTTCGGTTCCGCGGAGTCGTCCTTGCCGCCGTCGAGGTCGAAGAAGAGCACTGCGCCTGCCGCGACGACCAGTACGGCCACGAGGGACGCCAACAGCACGGTGACTTTGCGCCGGCCGCCCGGGCCCTTGGCCGTACGGTCGCTGCGGTCGCTGCGGTCGCTGCGGTCGCTGCCGGGATCTCCCGGGGCCAGCGGTGCGGGCACGCCTTGGGGGGCCGCGCTGCCGCTGCCCGTGGCTGCCGGGGTCGGACTTGGCGTGCCGGGTGTGGCTGGTGCGCTGGGGGTCGCTGATGTGCCGGGTGCGCTGCCCCCGCCTTGGCCAGCTGTGGTTGCGGGACTGTCCGTGCCGGAGCGGGTGGGAGTTCCCCAGTCGGTGGAGTCGGACTGGTGACGTCGTTCGCGCAGGCTCGCGCTGTTGCCCGCCGCGCGGATGGCGTCCTTGCGCAGGATGGCCGTCCCCACGTCCGCGTCCTCGGGGGCGTTTTGCTGCGGGGTGCCGCTCTGTGGGGGCACGCCGCCCTCGGCCGGAGGGCTGTCGGGTGCGCGGCTGTCGGGTGCGGTGCCATCCAACGGGGCACCACCAGGTGCGGCGCCACCCAGTGCGGCACCACCAAGCGGCGCGGCGTCAGTTGCGGCTCCACCAAGTGAGGCGCTGTCAGGCGTGGTGCTCTCAGGCGCGCTCCTTCCCTTGCGCCATCTACGCCCCTTCTCGCGCGCCTCTCCGGGCTCGTTCAGTGCGGCCCGCGCCTGGGCGATCTGGATGGCCTCCAGAGTGGTGTCGTGCCGCATCTCGCTGCGGCTCCACGCGCGTTCGGCCAGCTCCCACATGGTGCCGAGGTGGCGCACATCGGTGCCGGTCACCTCGGCGAGCGCCTGGGTGGCGCCGCGCGGCGGCAGCAGACGGCCGTTCAGATAGCGCTCCCAGGACGACTTGCTGTACCCGGTCCGGTCGGCGATCGTGGCGACGCTCAGCCCGCTGCGGTCGACGAGCCGCCGCAACTGGCTCGCGAACTCCCGGATCTGCGGGTCCAGATCCTCCGGTAGCGACCTCCAACGAGGCATTGCCTCCCCCTTGTCCGCGAATGCGCTCTCAGTGTTCCCTTCCCCCGTGTCGCGCCACGGCCGCCGGTGCTCGTCCGCGCAAACGCCCCCTAGTCTGCCAGCCCGTCCGGACGCCAACCGATACGTCCCCCATGTAACCGCCCGTCACGTCTGCCCCAGCCGCTCGACACGTCCCCGAACAGTTGCCAGTTCATCCCGCGTACCCGCTCACAGCTGTGCCATGACGCACTCCCTGGAGCGTCAGCCCGCACGCCCCGGCCGATACGGCAGCAGCCAGCACCCCGCGCAGCCTCGCGCGGCGCGGTGCTCGCCCGCTGCTAGTACCGGTGCCGGGCGTTCCGGCCGCATCCCGCCCCCCGAACCGGGGTGCCTCCCGGCCTAGTTGGTGCGGAGCTGAACCGGGCCCGCCCGGAAAGGGCGGGCCACCGGCACATTTCGCGGCACTGTTGCAACGGCGCAGCAGGCGAACTCAGCGCAGAGGAAGGCGCAGGTCAGCGCACTGTGAAGTGCACAATGGTCTCCAGGAACGGCACCGAGAGCCAAGGGTCGGGCTGCGCCATCATGGCCAACAGCACGATGGCGAGGCCGAGTACGCCATAGGTGATCATGTCGGTGAAGCGCGAGCGCACCGCCAGCATGCCGACCGACGGCCTCCACCAGCGCAGCACGGCGCCGCCCAGCAGCGACAGGCCGATGATGAGCGTGCCGGCGCGGAACTCGGCAACCGTCACCAGCAGCCCCGTCAGCACCCCGGCGCACACGGCCAGCAGTGGCCACTGCCGGTACGGGGCCGGGTGGTGTCCTCCTATGGCGCGACCGCCGCCCTCGGGCCGTGCGGTGTCCCGGGTCAGGACCGGGAAGCGCCGCGACGCCTTGCGCGGCGAGGCCGGCTCCTGCGCGGCCGTCGCGGAGTCGCCTGTCACGTCGCCGCCTCCGTCCCGGGCTCCGTCGCCGCCCGTCGCACCGTTCGGGTGGCCGTCGCCGCTGTCCTGGGCGGCCCGGTCGCCCTCGTCCATGACCGCATTCCCCCTGACCGCGCTCAGCGGGCCGCCGCCTCGGCTGCCCTGGCCTCCGCGGCCTCCACCACGTTCACCAGCAGCTGGGCCCGGGTCATCGGCCCGACGCCGCCCGGGTTGGGCGAGATCCAGCCCGCGACCTCGGCCACGCCCGGGTGCACATCGCCCACGATCTTGCCGTTCTCGTCCCGGCTGACGCCCACATCCAGCACAGCGGCGCCCGGACGTACGTCCTCCGGCTTGATCAGGTGCGGCACTCCGGCAGCCGCGACGACGATGTCCGCCTGCCGCAGCACTCCCGGCAGATCGCGGGTGCCGGTGTGGCACTGCGTGACGGTCGCGTTCTCACTGCGCCGGGTCAGCAGCAGCGGCAGCGGGCGGCCCGCGGTCACGCCGCGTCCGACCACCGCCACATGTGCGCCGTTCAGCTCGACGCCGTAGCGGCGCAGCAGTACGACCATGCCCTGCGGGGTGCACGGCAGTGGCGCGGGCTTGTTGAGGACCAGCCGGCCCAGGTTGGTCGGGTGCAGCCCGTCGGCGTCCTTGGCCGGATCCATCAGCTCCAGCACCCGATTGACGTCGATGCCCTTGGGCAGCGGCAGCTGGACGATGTAGCCGGTGCAGTCCGGGTCCTCGTTCAGCTCGCGGACGACCGCCTCGATCTCCTCCTGCGTCGCCGTGGCCGGCAGCTCCCGCTGGATGGAGTTGATGCCGATCTGCTGGCTGTCGCGGTGCTTGCCCGCGACGTACTTCTGCGAGCCGACGTCCTCGCCGACCAGCAGTGTGCCCAGGCCGGGCGTGATGCCCTGCGCCTTGAGCGCCTCGACTCGCGAGGTGAGGTCGGACTTGATCGCGGCGGCGGTGGCCTTGCCATCGAGAATCTGGGCGGTCATGGGCCCATCCTCGCGGATCCGGGCCCCTGCTCTCCACTCAGGTTCCGCTCAGCCACGTCCGAGAGCGCCGCGAGGCTCGTCTGAGGGCGCCGCGAAGCTCCACGGTGGTGCTCTACGACGCTCCACCACAATGCCGCGCGGTTGCTGCTCCGCGACGCTTCACGAGGCTGCTCCGCGACACCCCGCTGGACCCTCTGCGCGGCCATCATGGAGGCCGCTCCGCCATGCTTCACGGTGCTGCTGTGCGATCCGCTCAGCCTGCTGTGCGAGCCCGTGTCACCCGCGTGGCGTCGGCTTGGCAACGGGACGGCAAAGGTCGGTTCATGTGCCTCTCTGCTCCCCCTACGCTCCGTTGTGCACAGGGACGGAGAGTCAGTAGCGTGCCGGGCGTGTTCAGCGTGATCATCGTCCCGGACGGGTGCCGGGGACCCGAGGAGCAGTACCGGCTGGAGCCCGGCCATACGCTGCGCTTCGGCCGCTCGGCACCGGCAGGCAACGGCCTGACCCTCTCCCACCCCGGTGTCGCGTGTGCGGCCGGGGAGATCACGGCGACCGGTGCCTTCTGGATACTGACCAACTTCAGCAGCGACCAGACCTACCTCGTCGAGAATCCCGAGAGCGCGGGAGAGCACATCAGGGTCGCGCCCGGCCGCGCGGATGCGCCGGTGCCGTTCGAGTTCGCGCGCGTACACCTGTGCGCCGGTGAGTCCAGACCCGGCTGCGGTTTCGACGTACTGGCGCCGCGTCACGACTATCTGACGCCGTGCGGCTCGCTCATCGGTGGACCGGTGGGCGACGGGGCCGGTGTCGACGGACCGCGCGCCGACGGGGCGCGTGGGGCGGAGGACTGGAGCTTCGACCCCTTCCCCCGCCCCTATCCCCTCGACCACACCTGCCACTACTTCCTCGTTCTGACAGCACTGTGCGAGGCGAGTCTGCGCACCGGCGAGGCTCCAGCGGTCCCGGTGCCGGACGTGGCGGAGCTGACGGAGCGGTTGCGCCCCGTATGGCCCGATGTCACCCCCGCAGCCGTCGCGTGGAACATCGATTACTTGCGGGTGAAGCTGCGGCTGCGCACACCGGACGATCCGGAGACCGTCCGTGAGGCGCTGGTGCGGTTCGCGCTCCGGTTCGACCTTGTGCAGGAGGGGCATCTGGCCGTCCTGGAGGGACAGTTGGTGTGACGGGGCGTGCAACGCCCGGCAGGCCGCGGGCGGCGGGAGCTGCCGGTTCGCTGCTGACCCGGCCCTGACCTGGGATTGCGAGTTCGCCACAGTCGGGAAACCTGGCTGGACAGGCCGACAGTCGGACCATCACCATTGGTGGACGGCGTCGGGCAGTGCAGGAGGGCCGACGGTGCGGCGCCGTACCGGGGGAAGCGACATTGCTGAGGGCAGGCCGTGATTCTCCGGAGTCACTCGGCCCCATCCGCTCCTCAACACCGTCGGAGGAAACAGCCCGTGAGCTACCCCCCGCCCCCCGGCCAGAACCCGAACAACCCGTACTCGGCACCCCAGCAGGGCGCTCCCGGCGGCCCGTACGGCTACCCCCAGCAGGGCGCCGGACAGCCCGGTTACGGCGGCTACCCGGGCGGGATGCCGGCCTATCCGGGCGGCCCCGGCGGTGGCATCCAGCCGGCCGTCAGCATGCCCGGGGTGGTTGTCACCGCGCGCGTGCTGCTGTTCGTCGCCGGGGTGCTGTGGGCGCTGTTCGCCTTCGCCGTACTCGTCGCGGGCGCGGCGGCGAACGACGCTCTCGACGACGTGCCTGTCGCCGACTCGGTGGGCGGTGCGGCGCTCGGCGGGGCGCTGGTAGGCCTGTTGATCTTCGGTGGCCTTGCGGCGCTGCACATCGTGCCCGCCTGCATGTTCGGCAAGGGACGCATCGGTACCCGCGTCACCGCCATCATCGCCGGCTCGCTCAATACGCTGATTCCGCTGCTGGCCATGATCGCGGCGCTCGGCAACGGAAACTTCGCCGGCGGTTCGCTCTTCATGTGCCTGCTGTGGCTGGCGACCGCCGTACTGACCATCGTCTTCTGCTCGATGAGCCCGGCGGGTCAGTGGTTCAACCGGCCGCAGTACTGAGCCTTCCTCCTCCGGCATGCGGGTCGGGCCCCTCTCCGCGGAGAGGGGCCCGACCCGTATCGGTGTGCGGCAGGGGATCAGTGGAAGAAGTGCCGCGTCCCCGTGAGGTACATCGTCACGCCCGCCTTGGTGGCGGCCTCGACGGTCAGTTCGTCGCGGACCGAGCCGCCCGGCTGGACGACAGCGCGCACGCCCGCCTCGGCCAGCACCTCCAGGCCGTCGGGGAAGGGGAAGAACGCGTCGGAGGCCGCGTACGACCCGCGCGCCCGCTCCGCACCGGCCCGCTGGACGGCGAGGCGAGCGGAGTCGACACGGTTGACCTGACCCATGCCGACGCCCACGGTCGCACGGTCCTTGCCGAGCAGGATCGCGTTGGACTTCACCGCGCGGCAGGCCCGCCAGGCGAAGGCCAGTTCGGCCAGCTCGTCGGCGGAGAGCGGCTCACCGGCCGCCAGGGTCCAGTTCGCCGGATCGTCGCCCGCCGCCTGGAAGGCGTCCTTGACCTGGGCGAGACCGCCGCCGTCGATGGGGCGGAACTCGGCCGGCGTGGTCGGCGCCTCGGGGCAGCGCAGCACGCGGATGTTCTTCTTCCGGGAGAGGGCCTCCAGCGCCCCGTCCTCGTAGTCCGGAGCGACGATGACCTCGGTGAAGATGTCCGCGACCTGCTCGGCCATCGCCCGGGACACCGCCCGGTTCACGGCGATCACACCGCCGTACGCGGACAGCGGGTCACAGGCGTGCGCCTTGCGGTGGGCCTCGGCGACGTCGGCGCCCACCGCGATACCGCAGGGGTTGGTGTGCTTGATGACGGCGACACACGGCTCGGTGTGGTCGTAGGCGGCGCGGCGCGCGGCGTCGGTGTCGACGTAGTTGTTGTACGACATCTCCTTGCCGTGCAACTGCTGCGCCTCGGCCAGACCGCCGCAGCCTCCTGTGTAGAGCGCGGCGGGCTGGTGCGGGTTCTCGCCGTACCGCAGCACGCTCTTGCGCTCGTAGGTGACGCCGAGGAAGGCGGGGAACTGCGACGAGGCGGCCTCTTCCCCAGCTTCGGCGTTCTGGGCGTTCTCGGCGTACGTCGCGAACCAGCCCGCCACCGCCACGTCGTAGGCGGCCGTGTGCTGGAACGCCTCGGCGGCCAGCCGCTTGCGCGCCGCCAGGTCGAAGCCGCCCTCCTCGACCGCCCGCAGCACGTCGCCGTAACGGTCCGGGTTCACGACAACCGCCACGGACGGGTGGTTCTTGGCGGCAGCACGCACCATCGAGGGGCCGCCGATGTCGATCTGCTCCACGCATTCGTCGTCGGAGGCACCCGAGGCGACGGTTTCCGCGAACGGGTAGAGGTTGACGACGACCAGCTCGAACGGCTCGACACCGAGCTCGCCCAGCTGTTCGCGGTGCGCCTCAAGCCGCTGGTCGGCGAGGATGCCCGCGTGTACGCGCGGATGCAGTGTCTTGACCCGCCCGTCCAGGCACTCGGGGAAGCCGGTCAGCTCCTCGACAGGGGTGACCGGAACCCCGGCATCCGCGATCCGCTTCGCCGTCGAACCGGTCGAGACGAGCTGCACCCCGGCGGCGTGCAGCCCCCGCGCCAGCTCCTCGAGCCCCGTCTTGTCGAACACACTGACCAGCGCGCGGCGGATCGGCCGCTTGGCGCCCAGTGCAGCACTCTCACTCATGTCCCAGTCGTACCCTTCTCATGTTCGGCCCCTCGAGGGTGTAGCCGTGGCGTGCGATGCGCACCACGACCTCGACGAGCAGCCGTCGCTCGACTTCCTTGATCCGCTCGTGCAGGGCGGCACCCTCGTCGATGTAGTCCTCGTCCAGGACCTCGACGGCGCGCTGCGCGATGACGGGCCCGGTGTCGACGCCGTCGTCGACGAAATGGACGGTGCACCCGGTCACCTTCGCGCCGTACGCGAGCGCGTCGCGTACGCCGTGGGCGCCGGGAAAACTGGGGAGCAGTGCGGGGTGGGTGTTGAGGAACCGCCCGCCGAAACGCGCCAGGAAGCGACTGCCGACCACCTTCATGAAGCCCGCGGATACCACCAGATCCGGTGCCTGCGCCGCGGTGGCCTCGGCGAGCGCGGCATCCCACTCCTCGCGGCTGCCGAAGTCCTTGACCCTGCACACGAACGTGGGGATACCGGCCCGCTCGGCCCGTGCCAGCCCCTCGATCCCGCTCCGGTCGGCCCCGACGGCGACGATCTCGTACGGGGTGTCGACGGCGGGGTCGGCCGCGGCGTCGATCAACGCCTGAAGGTTCGTACCGGAACCGGACACCAGGACGACGAGACGCACGGGGGCGACGGGACGGAAGGACTGCGCGTCCACGACGGGGCTCTCTCTCGCGGGGAGACGGAATTGTGTGGTCGTACAAGTACGTGGACCCGATGATTCCGGGGAACTCTACGAAGCGTCCGACCGTCGGCAACGATACCGGCACTCGGAACGGCCCCCACGGGACGGGGGCGCAAGCGGAAGGTAGCGTCAGGGAGACGGTCTCCTTGGGCTCCCGCGGGGGCTCGGGGGCCCGCAGGGCCGTGGTAACCGACGCGGAAGCGATGAGGAAGACACACACCAGATGACCGACCGACGCCGCCGTGCGGCCGCATCCGACAGCACCTCCCGCGAGGACAACCCCTTCGCGCCACCGCCGGAGGGGCAGCCGGACCAGCCGTGGGAGCCGCGCGTGCCGCGTGCGGCGGACTCCGGGTCTTCCGGTCCCGGGACCGGATCCGGAACCGGGAACGACAGCGGTGACGGGGAGGGGAACGCCGAGGGTGGCGATTCCGGTTCCTCCGGTGAGCAGCAGCCGTCGGCCTGGGGCAGCCAGTGGAGCAGCAAGCAACCCGGGCGGCAGGGCGGCGGATTCGGCGGCGGACCGGGCGCGGGCGGCGGCAACGGTGGTGCGGGCGGCCCGGGCAACGGCGGTCAGGGGCCCGGCGGTCCCGGTGGACCGGGCGGCCCGGCCGGTTCCGGAGGCACCCGCGGTATGCGCTGGGACCCGACCGATCCCCTCCAGCGGCACGCCCGCTACTCACTGCACGCTGGCATCTGGGGGCTTTTCTTCGCCCTGTTGAGCGTGCCGCAGGTCGCCCTGCTGCTGGGGGCGCTCTCGCTGTACTGGGGCATCAGCGCGCTGCGGGGCAAGCTGCCCAAGTCCGCGGCGGAGAAAAGGGACAAGAGCGGCAAGCGCGGACATCGCGGAGTGGCCGCCACCGCGGAGGACGTGGCGGGTACGTCCCGCGGTACGGAGCGGGAGGGTGCCGGGGCCGATACGGGTCTTGGGGGCGGCCGCGGAGGCGGCCGGCCGCCGGTGCCGCTCGCCGTGACTCCGGCACAGGCGGACAAGGCGAAGCGGACAGCGGCCATCAGCGGTCTGGTCACCGCCGGACTGACGCTCGCGATTGTGGCCGCCACGTTCGCGTTCCAGTTTGTGTACAGCGACTTTTTCGCCTGCCAGAACGATGCGTTGACGCAGTCCTCCCGCGATGAGTGCAAGCGGCATCTGCCGGAGGAGTTGCGGCCGTTCCTCGAAGACCGCTGAGAGGGTGCCCCTGTCCGGGGTTTGCGGGGTGCGGGTGTGTTGTGGCTTGTCGCGCAGTTCCCCGCGCCCCTGACGGGGCGCGTCCGCATCCCCCTGCTGCGCTTGCCCTAGGGGACGGGGTCCGGTTCGAGGGCTGAACCCTCTCCTACGGGCGCCGCGTCGCCGGGTTCGAAGTCCGGCATCAGCCCGCCGGAGGCAACTTTCATCGCGGACCAGCGCTCGCGGCGGGCCTCGTCCGTATGCCAGGCGGCGTCCGGGCCGTGCCCTGCGGCAGCCTGGGCCGCGGCTTCCGCCGCCTGTTCCACCGCCCGTTTCGCCGCGGCTGCCACCCTCCGCGCGCTGTACCGCGTCCACCACCGGATCCACAGCGCGGTCGGCAGGCCGACGACGATCATCCAGGCGCATGCCGCGCCACCCGTCTGCCACCAGTAGGGGCCCAGGTGCGCCAGCGCCCTGTTGCCGAGCGGGCCGCTCGCGCAGGCCACCAGCAGTGCCAGAACGGTGCCGCACAGGACTGCGGCAAGGGGGACGGTCACGACAATGGCGCGCCAGCCGGTGGTTCCACGGGAACCCTTCCGCGCCCCGGTGCCGACAGCCACCTCCGAGCGACCGACCCACCAGCCGCACATCAGACCGCCCAGCAGCGGGACGACGCCCGCCACACACCACTCCAGAACACTGCCCGCCCCCTCCTCGGGAACGGCGGACAGCAGCGGGAACGGCGGCAGCTGCGGCGCCGCCGTCGTGGCGAGCGGGCCGACGACGCTGTCGGCGCCCAGCGTAAAGCCGGGCCCCAGCCCGTACGACGTCGCCCACAGCACCCCGTTGGGCAGCAGCACGACAGTGAGCAGCAGCAGTGCGAAATGACCGGAGAGGTTGCTGGTGAGCTGCGGAAAGGCGCCGTACACGGCCTGTACGTTCCAGATGAGGGCGCCCACAAGCAGCGTCGCGCCCCCGGCGCACAGGACCACGGTGGCCGCCCCGCCGGCCTGTACGGCAACGACGGCACGCTCGCGGGTGAGGTGCCGGAGGACTGCCCGGGTCCACGCCCATACCGCGTCCGGCAAGTGTGCGGAGAACGCTGTCCAGGCCGTCACGACGGAGCGGGCCCGCGCGTAGTAGACCGCGCACAGGCCGGTCACCACAACGGCGAACAGGGGCAGGCGCCAGACCGTGCTGACCGGCTCCGCCTCGATCGGGCTGCCGGACGCGTAGGCGACCGCGCCGGCGCTGACGAGGAGGTAGCCGCCCGAGACCCAGCCGGCCACCGCGAGCGTCCCGTACTCCTCGTCAGCCGACTCCACACGAGCGTCCAGCCCCTCACGCGTGGCCCGCCACAGCAGCCACACGGGCACCGCCGTCAGCAGCAACGGCGTCACCCCCACGGGTACGGGCAGGCCGGACAGCGTTTCGTGCCGTAGGAGATGCGCCCCGTGCGCCAGCAACCACAGGTCCGCCGCGATCCGCAGGGCTCCACCGGCCCCGCTGTCGGGGTACGGCGAGACGGTCCACAGCAGCAGGACGACGACGGCGAACGCGCCGAGCCCGAGCCCGGCGGCCACGGCGCCGCTCAGCAGCCAGCCGCTGGTGAGGGGCAGGGGGCGGGGGTGGCCACGGCCCGAGGACAACGAGGGACCGCGGTGCGTCACTTGGCTCACAGCGCCATGCTGCCAAGAACACCCGTTTTGCCCTAGTAGCAGGCATTTTGTCGCTGTGTCGCACAAGCTAAGAGCTATGCATCTTCCTTCCGCCTCTGCCCCCTCTGCGGATGCAGCCGCGGACGCGGCAACGCGCCGTTCCTCCGGAGCATCTGACGCCGCCTCCGCCGATGGCGCATCTGCGGCTTCCGCCGCTTCGGCCGCTCCCATGGCGAAGGCTCCGGCAAGGGGCCGGACTGGGAAGAAGAGGGCGAGGAAGGGAGCGAAAGGAAGGAGGGGGCGGCAGGGAGCGCAGGGGGCTCCCGGTGCGGAGGGATCGCAGGGGAAGCGCTCGGCCGCGAACCGGGCGAAAGACGGCGCCGCCTCACCGCCCCCGGACCCGCCGGAGGAGCCGCATCGCGAGGCTTCGCCGGAGCCGACAGAGCCGGTGGAGCCCACCGAACAGGGCCTCATCGCGGAGCCCGGAACGGAAGGCGGGCCGGAGCGCCCGAAGATGCCGGATGCGCCGGAGTCACCGACGCCGACGGAACCGGTGGACGAGGACGTCGCCGTAGGACCCGGCGCAGAAGAGGCACCGGAGCCGACGGAAGCGGTGGACCGAACGGAACCAATGGGGCCGGACGCCGCCGTCGGGCCCGGCGCAGAAGAGACACCAGAGCCACCGGAAGCAACGGAGCTGCCCGAAGCGCCGACCCCAACGGAATCCACGGAGCCAGACGTCGCCGTAGGACTCGGCATAGAAGCAGGACCAGAGCCGCCGGAGGCGGAAGCGCTGGACCGGACGGAACCAACGGATCCGGACGTCACCGCAGGCCCCGCCACAGAAGCGTCGGCCGAGCCGCCGGAGGCACCGGTGCAGCCGGAGGCCCCGGAGAGCTCGACGGCGGCGCCCGCGGCACGTGCCCCCGCGGTGTCGGAGGCGGCCGGGGACGAGGAGCAGGAGGGGGGCAGTCGGGGGCCGATTACGCCGACGCCGCGGAGTGAGCCGTGGCCGGAAGCGGGGGGTCTGCCGCGGGTGGCGGCGCCGGGGCCGCGGAGTGAGCCGGAACCGCGGGTCGAGGTGGTGACGACGGTGCCCGGTCCGGTTGCGGACTTCGTGCGGTCGGCCAGGCAGACCGGGGCACTGCCGGACGATCCGGTCGCGGCGTTCGACGAGCTGTACCTGTGGCAGGCACGGCCACTGACCCGGCAGGCGTTCCTGCTCTGCGGGCACCGTCGGCTGGCGGAGCGGGCCGTGCGCTGGGCGTTCCATCAGGCGTGGCAGCACTGGCCGAAGGTGCTGTCAGCGGGCGATCCCACCCGAACGGTACGGGCGACGGTGTACGACTACGCGCTCTCTCCCTGGCACCGATTCCACCCTGGGCGCCGCACACCGCGGGCGTATCCGGGGCCACCCGACGACCGCGCGGTCCTGGAGGCGTTCCTCGGACTGCCGCGCAGCTACCGGGCCGCGCTGCTGCTGCACTACGGGCTCGGGCTGACGTTGCCCGAGACGGCCGCCGAGGTCGAGTGCAGTACGGAGGCGGCGGCCGGACGGGTCACGCACGGCCGTGCCGCGCTGGAGGAGTGCTGGCCGCTGCTGGCCCGTACGCCTAGGCCGCAGCGCGGCGCCGTACTGGCGGAGACGCTGCGCGAACTTGTGGCCGCGCAGCCGGTGCACCCCCTGCCGCCCCGGCTGGTACGGCGCGGCAGTCTCCGTACGACTCGGCTGTGGACCCGCGCCTCGATCGGGCTGACCGCGATGGTGACCGCGGCGACGGCCTTCACGCTGTTGACGACGGAGACCGGCGGCGGGCCGCGGGAGCAGCCCGTCGTCCG
This sequence comes from Streptomyces sp. CA-250714, assembly GCF_050936705.1. Taxonomy (NCBI): domain Bacteria; kingdom Bacillati; phylum Actinomycetota; class Actinomycetes; order Kitasatosporales; family Streptomycetaceae; genus Streptomyces; species Streptomyces sp. CA-250714. Next base: position 3,201,393 of record NZ_JBNJMI010000001.1, read on the forward strand.
CACACCGCCACGGACGTTCGCCCCGGTGACGCTCCTGGGCGGACCGGGCACGGCCTGGGGCGGGGAAACGGGCTCCGGCGCCACTCGTACGAGTGATGAGGACACGGCCGGACGCGCTCATCACGGGCCGGCTGGGGGTGCCGGTCAGGCCTACCTCCCCCAGCTCCGCTCCACCAATGAGCGCGTACATCTGGACGATTTCCGGCAGCCCGGGTCCGAGGAAGCGGCCCCCGGTGCGGACCGGAAAAGCTGACGGGCCCGCACGCCGGGAGGGTGCGGGCCCGTCGAGCCATGGGTCGGGCGACCGACCGACCAGTCGGTCGCGCCGTCAGGCGCTGAGCCGCTCCCGCGCGAGCCGCGCGGTCTCGGACGGGGTCTTGCCGACCTTCACGCCCGCGGCCTCGAGGGCCTCCTTCTTGGCCTGTGCCGTACCGGAGGAGCCGGAGACGATGGCGCCGGCGTGGCCCATGGTCTTGCCCTCCGGAGCGGTGAAGCCCGCGACGTAGCCGACGACCGGCTTGGTCACGTTCTCCTTGATGAAGTCGGCCGCGCGCTCCTCCGCGTCACCGCCGATCTCACCGATCATGACGATCAGGTCGGTGTCCGGGTCGGCCTCGAACGCCTTGAGGGCGTCGATGTGCGTGGTGCCGATGACCGGGTCACCGCCGATGCCGACGCAGGTCGAGAAGCCGATGTCACGCAGCTCGTACATCATCTGGTACGTCAGCGTGCCCGACTTGGAGACCAGACCGATGCGGCCCGGCTTGGTGATGTCGGCCGGGATGATGCCGGCGTTCGACTGGCCGGGGGTGATCAGACCCGGGCAGTTCGGGCCGACGATCCGCGTCTTGTTGCCCTTCTGGGTGGCGTAGTCCCAGAAGTAGGCGGTGTCGTGGACGGCGATGCCCTCGGTGATCACGACGGCGAGGCCGATGCCCGCGTCGATCGCCTCGATGACGGCGTCCTTGGTGAACTTCGGCGGGACGAAGATCACGGTGACGTCGGCGCCGGTGGCCTCCATCGCCTCCTTGACGCCGCCGAAGACGGGCACCTCGGTGCCGTCGAAGTCCACGGTGGTGCCCGCCTTACGGGGGTTCACACCGCCGACGATGTTGGTGCCGGAGGCCAGCATCCGCTTGGTGTGCTTCTGGCCCTCCGAGCCGGTCATCCCCTGGACGATGACCTTGCTCTCCTTGGTGAGGAAGATAGCCATGGTGTGTCGATGTCCTCGTTCGGTCTCGTCCGGGCTTACTTGGCGGCCAGCTCGGCGGCCTTGTCGGCCGCGCCGTCCATGGTGTCCACCTGCTGCACGAGCGGGTGCGCTGCGTCGGTCAGGATCTTGCGACCCAGCTCGGCGTTGTTGCCGTCGAGGCGGACGACCAGCGGCTTGTTGACGTCCTCGCCCTTGGACTTGAGCAGCTCCAGCGCCTGCACGATGCCGTTGGCGACCGCGTCGCAGGCGGTGATGCCACCGAAGACGTTCACGAAGACCGACTTGACGTCGGGGTCACCGAGAATGATCTCCAGGCCGTTGGCCATCACCTCGGCGGAGGCGCCGCCGCCGATGTCGAGGAAGTTGGCGGGCTTGACGTTGTTGTGCGCCTCACCCGCGTACGCGACGACGTCGAGGGTGGACATGACCAGACCCGCGCCGTTGCCGATGATGCCGACCTGGCCGTCGAGCTTGACGTAGTTGAGGTTCTTGGCCTTGGCCGCGGCCTCCAGCGGGTTGGCCGCCGCCTTGTCCTCGAGGGCCTCGTGGTCGGGCTGCCGGAAGTCGGCGTTGGCGTCCAGCGACACCTTGCCGTCCAGCGCGATGATCTTGCCGTCGGCGGTCTTGACCAGCGGGTTCACCTCGACCAGGAGGGCGTCCTCCTTGATGAAGACATCCCACAGCTTGACCAGCACATTGCTGATCTGGTCGACCAGCTCGGCCGGGAACTTCGCCGCCTCGGCGATCTCGCGGGCCTTCGCCTCGGTCACACCCTCGATGGCGTCCACCGGGATCTTGGCCAGCGCCTCGGGCTTGGTGGCCGCGACTTCCTCGATCTCCATGCCGCCCTCGACGGAGGCCATGGCGAGGAAGGTGCGGTTGGTGCGGTCGAGGAGGAAGGAGACGTAGTACTCCTCCTGGATGTCCGCGGTCTGGGCCAGCATCACCTTGTGGACCGTGTGGCCCTTGATGTCCATGCCCAGGATCTGGCCGGCCTTCTCGACCGCGTCCGCCGGGTCGGAGGCCAGCTTGACGCCACCGGCCTTGCCGCGGCCGCCGGTCTTGACCTGCGCCTTGACGACCGCCCGGCCGCCGAGCCGCTCGGTCACCTCGCGCGCCGCCTCGGGCGTCTCGATGACTTCACCGGCCAGCACCGGTACGTCATGCTTGGCGAAGATGTCCCTCGCCTGGTACTCGAACAGGTCCACGCGCGTCCGTCCCCTTAATCAGTGGTCTCGCGGTCGTTGTCAGCGTGGGCGTGCCGCAGGGCCGCGGCGTCCACGGGTCGCGCGGCATGTCCGCCTTGCAGGTTAGCCCTGCGTGCGTGCGCTGCCTAAATCGCACCTCACACATACGCGGTGACAACGGTCACAGCGCGGACAGGTCCCGCCGGCTTATGCGGCTTGCCCCCTCTCCCTGTGCTGGGGGAGGGGGTGCCCCTGTTCGCCGTTCGCAGGCTGCGGGTGCGTTGTGGTCGCTCGCGCAGTTCCCCGCGCCCCTTCGGGGCGCGGGGCACCAACTAGTCCGGGACCGGCAGGGGGCGCTTTTCGATCGCGGCCGCCATCACCTCCGGGAAGTGGTCGGGGGTGCAGGCGAACGCGGGGGCGCCCAGCGCCCCGAGCGCGGCTGCGTGGTCGCGGTCGTAGGAGGGCGCGCCCTCGTCGGAGAGGGCGAGGAGGGTGACGAACTGAACACCCGCGGCCTTCATTGCGGCGACCCGCTTCAGCATCTCCTGCCGTATCCCACCCTCGTACAGATCGCTGATCAGTACGACGACCGTCTCGGCCGGGCGGCTGATTCTGGACTGGCAGTAGGCGAGCGCCCGGTTGATGTCGGTGCCCCCGCCCAGCTGGGTGCCGAAGAGCACATCGACGGGGTCGTCCAGGTCGTCCGTCAGATCCACCACGCTGGTGTCGAAGACGACGAGCCGGGTGTTCAGCGTCCGCATCGACGCCAGCACCGCGCCGAAGACGGAGGCGTAGACGACGGAGGACGCCATCGAGCCGGACTGGTCGATGCAGAGGATGACGTCCTTCTTGACGGCCTGCGCCGCCCGCCCGTATCCGATCAGCCGCTCCGGAACGATCGTGCCGTGCTCGGGCAGATAGTTCTTGAGGTTGGCGCGGATGGTGCGGTCCCAGTCGATGTCCCGGTGCCGGGGCCGGTTGACCTTCGCCGAGCGGTCGAGCGCGCCAGTGAGGGTCGAGCGGGTCCTGGAGGCGAGCCGCTTCTCCAGCTCCGCGACGACTTTGCGCACCACAGCCCGTGCGGTCTCCCTGCTGGTCTCCGGCATCGCCTTGTTGAGCGACAGCAGGGTGCCGACCAGATGCACGTCCGGCTCCACGGCCTCCAGCATCTCCGGCTCCAGCAGCAGCGCGGAGAGCCCGAGCCGGTCGATCGCGTCGCGCTGCATGACCTGTACCACGGAGCTGGGGAAGTACGTACGGATGTCCCCCAGCCAGCGCGACACGTGCGGGGCCGAGGCACCGAGCCCGCCCGAAGTGCCGCCGCCGCTGCCGCCGCCGGTCCCGCTGCCGCCCGAGCCACTGCCGCCGGGCCCTCCGCCCCCGCCGTAGACGGCCTCCAGGGTGCGGTCCATGCCGCTGTCGGTGGCGCCCAGCACACAGCCGGTGCCGTCCGCCGCACCGCCACCCAGCACCAGCCGCCAGCGCCGCAGCCGTTCGGCCTCCGCCACTCCGTCGGCCTCCGCCGCTTCTTCGGTCTCCGCCGCCCCGTCGGCCTCCGTCCCGATCGCCTCGGCGTGCTCCTCCCGGACCGTCATACGCCTGCCCCCTCGCTCTCGTGCCTCCGGTCGCCCCGGCCTCTGCTGCCCCTCTCGTAACTCGGGTCGCCCCGTCCGCCGTCCCTCTCGTGCGCCTCGCCGAGCAGCAGCCGTACCGTCTCCAGCACGGCGTCGGCCCGCGCCACATCCAGCCCGGCCCCGAACCCGGGCAGCCCCTCCGCCGCGTCGGCCGCCCGCCGGTCGCCGTCGCCCGCCGGGCCGCGCCGCACCAGCTCCCCGAGGGTGCGCCGCACTCCCGCCTCGTACTCCGCGAACGTCCGCCGCAGCAGCGGCAGTACGTCCGTGAACGCGTCCCCGGGAACGCCCGTCAGCCAGCGGTCGACCAGCGTGAGCAGCCGCTCGTCGTGGACCAGCAGCATCCCGCCACCCGAGAGGAAGCCCTCGATCCACGCCGCGGCCTCCGCGGGCGGAGTACCCGGGGACAGCGCGAGGCTCATCAGCCGCTCCGCCTCCTCGTCCGCCAACTGACCGTCGTCCAGCAGCAGTCGGGCACAGCGGCCACGCAGCAGACCGGGTATCCGCTCCCGCCCGGCGAGCGTGCGCAACATCCCCCGCCACCTGGCCAGCAGTCCCCCGGCGACCTGGCCCTCCTGGTCGGGCGCCGACGCGGCGCCGGAGGTGTCCGGCTCGTCGCGGGCGAGCAGATTCACCGACTGGTGCGCCGCGTCCAGGTGGCCCCGCATATCGCGGGCACCCTCGTCGTCCAGCCCCACGCAGGCAGGCGGGAGGCCGACGCAGACCCGCTCGGCCATGCCCCCGGCGACCTGTGCCAGCGCGCCCGCGTCGGTGCCGCGTACATCGCCGTAGCGCAGCGTGCGCACCAGCGCGGGGAGCGCCTGCGCCAGATGCCCGACGTCCGACTCCAGTGCCGCCCGGTCGGCCAGCACCCGCATCACGACGGGCAGCGCCTCCGGCAGGTGGGCCAGCAGACACAGTTCGGCCAGCGCCGTGACGTCGGCGAGCGTGCTGCCGCCCTCGTCCGTCGCCTGCGAGCGTGCCTTTGCGGTGGCCGCCTCGTACACGGTCGTGCCCCAGATACCGGCCTCGGCCACCCGTACGGACAGCTCCGGCTCCCAGCGCAGTCGCCAGCTCTCGCGGAAGGTGCCGGTGCTGCCGCTCCGGGAGCGGACGGGCTCGCCCCAGCCGATGCCGAGCAGCCGCAGCCGGTGCAGCAGCCGGCTGCGCTCCGCGTCGGTCTCCTTGCGCAGGTCCAGGTCCAGTTCGCGTTCGGCAGCGGCCGGCTTCAGCCGCACGGCACGCTGCTGACGCGCCAGGTCGCGTTGGAGGGGGACGGCCGGAGCCCCCTCGGGCACCTCGCCCAGCACATCACCGACCACGAGTTGGTCCCGGATCAGCTCCAGCGGCACGTCCGAACCCTCACACAGAACAGCCCGCACCGCGTCGGTCGTCTCGGTCAGCCCGGCCAGGGGGCGGCCGCGCATCACGGCAAGCGTCTCGGCCAGCCGTACGGCCTCGATGAGGTGCGCGGAGGAGACCGAGTGGTCCTGGTCGCGCAGCAGGCCGGCCACCTTCGTCATCCACCGCTCCACGGGCCGGTCCGGGGCGGCGAACAGATGGCCGTACCACCCGGGGGAGGCGATACCGGCCCCGTATCCGGACTGGCGCGCCAGGCGTCGGTGCGTCCAGGGCACCCAGGTGATCTCGGCCTTCACCTTGGGCAGCCCCTTGAGGGCCTGCCGGTCGGCGGTGACGGTGGTGGCCTCGGTGAGCGCGGGCACATGCCAGGCGCCGCAGACCACGGCCGTCGCCGCGTCCCCGAACTCCTTGCGGGCCTCGCGCAGCCGCAGCCGCATATGGGCCTCCCGGACGAGGTCCCGTGCGTGGCCGCCCTCCCCGTGCACAGCGCGCAGTTCGGCCATGGCCTCGCCGAGCGCCGCGAACGGCTCGTAGGGGTCGGCGGCTTGGGTGCCGCGCAGGCCGCCCCGGTGTTCGACGGCGTCCTCCCACCAGCGCTCCGGATCGTCGTATCCGGCGGCCTCCGCGAGCGCCGCCAGCGGGTCCAGCCGTACGCCGTCCGCGCGCTCCGGCGCGAGCGCGGTGTCGGCGTCCCCGGCAGCACCACCCCCGTCGGTGCCGCCGGGGACCGTCTCTTCCCCCTCTCCCGGTGGCTTCTCCTCCCCGTCGCCCATCGCGAGCGTGTGGGCCGCGGGCAGGTCGATGAAGCGGACCGGGACGTTACGCCGCACCGCCCAGCGGATCGCCACCCACTCCGGGGAGAACTCCGCCAGCGGCCAGAACGCGGCCTTGCCCGGTTCGTTGACGGCGTGCGCCAGCAGCGCCACCGGCGGGACCATGGCCTCGTCCCCGGCCAGCTCGGCCACCGCGTCGCCCTCGGGCGGGCCCTCGATCAGCACGACGCGCGGCTCGTACGCATCCAGCACGGCACCGACCGCACGCGCCGAACCAGGACCGTGATGCCGCACCCCCAGCAGCAGCGGACCCGCAGCGCTCCCCCGAACCGGCGCTCCCCCGGCACCCTCTGGAACCGGCGCGCCCGCTGCGCTCCCCCGAACGGTCGCACGTGCCACGCCCTCTCCGCCCGGCGGATCCGCCGACCCCGCTCGTACGGCCGTCATGCGGACACCTCTCGGCAGGCGCGGTAGAAGTCCTTCCAGCCCTCGCGCTCGCGCACGACGGCCTCGAGGTACTCCTGCCACACCACCTGGTCCGAGGACGGGTCGCGGACGACAGCGCCGAGGATGCCGGCGGCCACATCTCCCGCCCGCAGCACCCCGTCCCCGAAGTGCGCCGCCAGTGCGAGACCTCCGGTGACGACCGAGATGGCCTCGGCCGTCGAGAGCGTGCCGGAAGGGGACTTGAGCTTGGTGCGGCCGTCGTCGGTGACGCCCTCGCGCAGCTCGCGGAAAACGGTGACCACCCGGCGGATCTCGTCGAACCCCTCGGGCGCGGGCGGCAGATCGAGGGAGCGGCCGAGCTGGCCGACCCGGCGTGCCACGATCTCCACCTCCGCCTCCGCCGTCTCGGGCAGCGGCAGCACGACGGTGTTGAAGCGGCGACGCAGCGCGCTGGACAGCTCGTTGACGCCCCGGTCCCGGTCGTTGGCCGTCGCGATCAGGTTGAATCCGCTGACCGCCTGCACTTCCTGGCCAAGCTCGGGAATCGGCAGGGTCTTCTCCGACAGCACGGTGATCAGCGTGTCCTGCACATCGGCGGGGATACGGGTCAGCTCCTCGACCCGCGCCGTCATCCCCTCGGCCATCGCGCGCATCACCGGGCTCGGCACCAGGGCCTCGCGGCTCGGGCCCTGGGCGAGCAGCTGCGCGTAGTTCCACCCGTAGCGGATCGCCTCCTCCGCGGTGCCGGCCGTGCCCTGGACCAGCAGTGTCGAGTCCCCGCTGACGGCCGCGGCCAGGTGCTCCGACACCCAGGTCTTGGCGGTGCCGGGCACGCCGAGCAGCAGCAGTGCCCGGTCCGTGGCCAGCGTGCTGATCGCGACCTCGATGATCCGGCGCGGGCCCACGTACTTGGGCGTGATGACCGTTCCTCCGGGCAGCTCGCCGCCGAGCAGATACGTCGCCACGGCCCACGGGGACAGCCGCCAGCGCGCGGGCCGCGGCCGGTCGTCGGCCTCGGCGAGGGCCGCCAGCTCGTCGGCGAAGGCGTCCTCGGCGTGCGGCCGCAGCGCGGTCGCGGGAGTGGCCGCGGCGGCCGGGCCTGACGCCGGCTCCACTGCGGACTCGACGGCCGGGTCTGCGACATGGCTCTCGGTCACAACTCCCCCTCAACGCAGGGCTCTCGTACGGAAAAAGACAAGGGGATGGCCAAGGAAGGAACCCCCGCGCCGCAGCGCCTCGGCCGATCCGTGAATCACTCTGCACCCTGCCACTGACAATCGCCCTGACCTGCGGCGATGGGCAGTTGAGGGGGCGATGTCAGTGGCGCCACCTAACGTTTTCGGCATGGGTGGACAGGCGGTCCGCTGGACGGCGGAGCAAGTAATGGCGCTGGCGCCTGACGATGCGTCACGTCGCGCGGGGAGCAAACTGTCGGCGCCCGGTCCGTGGACGGAGGCCGGGTCGGGCGGCGGCGCGGTCTGGGGGCTGTGCAAGGGCAGCGGAAGCAAGCCGTATCAGACGGTCGTGGATCTGAACGGGGGCCAGGGGCCCGGCTACAAGTGCTCGTGCCCCAGCCGGAAGTTCCCGTGCAAGCACGCGGTCGGGCTGCTGCTGCTCTGGGCGGGCGACGAAGCGGCCGTCAAGGAGGGGAGCGAACCGCCGGAGTGGGCCGACGGTTGGCTGAGCGGCCGCAGACAGCGCGCGGAGAAGAAGACGGCGGCCGGGGCCGGCGGGGCCACGGACGGCACATCCGGTGCGGCGCAGGCCGCCGGGGAGGGGGTGACCGCTGGGGAAGCGGCGGGGGACGACAGCGGGGACGTCCACTCGCGGGCCGAGGCCGCGCGCCGCCGCGCCGAACAGCGCGCCGCGCGGATCACGGCAGGCACCGAGGAGTTGGAGCAGCGGCTGACGGATCTGCTGCGCGGCGGCCTCGCGGGCGCGGAGCAGACGGGGTACGCGCCGTGGGAGGAGATGGCGGCCCGCATGGTCGACGCCCAGGCTCCCGGGCTGGCCACCCGGATACGCGAGCTGGGGGCGATCCCCGGCTCCGGGGAGGGCTGGCCCGAACGGCTGCTGGCGGAGTGCGCACTGCTCCGTCTGCTGGCCCGCGGCTGGATGCGGGCCGACGAGCTGCCGGGCCCGCTCGCCGAGACGGTCAGATCACGGGTGGGTCTGACCGTGGAGGCGGCCGAACTGCTCGCGGACGAGAAGCGGTTGATACGTGACGAGTGGCTGGTGCTGGCCCAGCGGGACACGGACGAGGGGCGTCTGACGGTGCGCCGCTTCTGGTTGCACGGCCGCGCCACGGGACGGCACGCCCTGTTGCTGTCCTACGGCGCGGGCGGGCGCGCTCCGGAGTTGACGCTGCCGGTGGGCGCGGCGCTGGACGCGGAGCTGGCCTACTACCCGGGAGCCAGACCGCTGCGGGCCGCGCTCGGGGAGCGGCACGGGGCGCCGCTGCCCGGCTTCCAGCCACCGGGCGGGGACATATCGCAGGCCCTGGACGCCTACGCCGGGGCGCTCCGGGACGACCCGTGGCTGGAGGGCTGGCCGTGCGTGCTGCGGGAGATGATCCCCGTTCCGCCGTCCGATTCCGGTACGGGGAGCAGTGGCGCGGGGCCGAAGCGGGGCGGTGGAAGCGGTCGCGCCGGGGACTGGCACGGGAGCGGGTGGCAACTCGCGGCGGCCGACGGGGAGTCCGCCCTGCCGGTGGCGCCGGGCACCGGCACCGCGGCCCTGTGGCGGCTGCTGGCGATCTCCGCCGACGGCCCGGTCACCGTCTTCGGCGAATGCGGCCACCGCGGATTCGCCCCACACACGGCCTGGAGCGAGGGCAAGGCCATCCCCTTGTGAGGGCGGGGTGGCACGGCGAGAGGCACAGGCTGTCGGGGCAGGACCGAGGGCGGCCCGGGAAGACGGGACCGAAGCGAACAAGCGGGCGGGCGGCAACAGAAGGGGCGGATGTGACGGTCGAATCGGATGCGGGGCGGCGCATACGGGCGGGTGAGCTCTCGGTTGGCGGGCCGGGTCCTGGGCCGGAGCCCGGGCCGGCGCCAAAGCCTGGGGCGACGCCTGGGGCGGAGGCAGCGCATGAGGCAGGGGCCGTGCATGAGGCAAGGCCGCCGGAGCCATGGGCAGCGCCAAGGCCTGAGCCCGCGCTCGGCCTTCCACCAGGGCCCGAGCCGCAGCCAGGGTTGGGGCCAGGGCCGGAACCGGGGCCTGGCCCGGCAACAGGCCCCGGGCCGGAGTCGGGAGCAGCGCGCGAGGCAGGAGCGGCGCCGGGCCCTGAGCCAGCGCCTGGCCCGGCACCAGGGCCCGACCCGGAGCCAAGGGCGGCGCCTGGGGCAGGGGCCACGCACAAGGCAATGCAGCGGACCGGGTCTACCGACGGCTGGGGGGAATTGGTGGCCGCGGCGCTGCTGGGTGCCGAGCGGCGGCGCCCGCCCGGTGGGAGCGTGGCGGCGCTGCTGGACGCGGCGGCCATCGAGACCGTTCGCCGTCGGGCAGGCGCCCGGCCCGTCGTACCCGGGCAGCGGCCCGAGCCGGCGCCGGCGGACGAGCGGGCTCCGCTGCCCACCGCGGCCGAACGACGGCTGGCGACGCTGCTCGCGGACCGCGCGTTGAGCGGGCCGAGCCCGGCGGGCGCTGCGGCCGGGCGCCGTGGTTCCGGCCCGGACCTGGGCGAACTGCTGCCGCAGTGGCTGGCGGAGGCGAACGCCCAGGGCTACCGCGCGCCCGCCGCGCTGCTGCCCGCCCTGCTGGACGCGGCGCGTGCTCGTACAGATCTGCGGGCGGAGACGCTGGCGTTCGCCGGTCCGCGGGCGCTGTGGCTGGCTCGGCAGAACGCCGACTGGAAGTTCGCACTGCGTGACGGTGTCCGGCGGCAGGTGTCAGCCGAGCGCCCGGAGGAGGCCGAGCAGCTCTGGCAGGAGGGGTTGTTCGCCGAGCGGGTGGCTCTGCTGACGGCCCTGCGGCAGCGCGAGCCCGAGGCGGCGCTGGCGCTGCTGGCCTCCACCTGGCAGACCGAGCGCGCCGAGGACAGGCTGATGTTTCTGGACTCGCTACGCCAGGGTCTCGGCCCCGCCGATGAGCCGTTCCTGGAGCGGGCGCTGGCCGACCGCAGCCGCACCGTTCGGGCGACGGCGGCCGAGCTGCTGGCCACGCTGCCCGGCTCTGCGCTGGCCTCAAGGATGGCGGAGCGCGCCCGCAGCTGTGTGGCTCTGGACCGGAGCGGTGGGCGCGCCCAAGGGGGAGGGATCGTGGTGGAGGCGCCGCACACCTGCGACGCCGACATGCAGCGCGACGGTGTCATCCCCAAGCCGCCCACGGGGCGTGGCGAACGAGCCTGGTGGCTGGGCCAGTTGGTGGAGGCGGCGCCACTGGAGGTGTGGAGCGAGCAGTTGGGCGGACTGGCGCCGGCCCGGATCGTGGCGCTGCCGGTCGCCGACGGCTGGCGGGACGATCTGCACGCGGCGTGGTGCGGGGCGGCCGTACGACAGCGGAACGCCGAGTGGGCGCGCGCCCTCATCGGGGAGCCCACCGAGCCGTTCGCCGAGGGCCCCGGCGACCCGGCCAAGCTGCTGTCGGTACTGCCCGAGGAGGAGCGCGGCGAGTGGGCGGCGCGTTTCGTGGCGGCGCACGGGCTGTCGGAGGCGTTCCGCATCCTGGGGGTGTGCGGCGTGCCGTGGCCGCTGCCGCTGGGGCGGGCGGTGGTGGACGCGCTGGAGATCGCGAGGGACGCGGGCAGCTACCCGTGGAGCTTCAGCGGGGTGATGGGGCTGGCCGAGCGCTGTCTGGACCCGGCCGACGCGGAACGGCTCGCGCCGCTCGCCGCGGTGCCCGACGAGAAGGAGGGGGAGTCACCGGGGGCCGGGGCCTACTGGGCGGAGTCGTTCCAGCGGCTCGTCGCCACGCTGCGGCTGCGCTCCGCGATGCTCGCGGAGCTGCGGGAAGGGAGGCGAGAGGACGGCGAAGGGTGACACCGGGCGTGGGGGCAGGCCGTGCAGGGAGGCCGCTCAGGCTGCGACCGGGCCCACATGGGTGCGGATCCAGTCGACGACCTCGGTGGTGCTGGCGCCCGGGGTGAAGATCTCGGCGACGCCCTGCTCCTTCAGCAGCGGGATGTCCGCCTCAGGGATGATGCCGCCGCCGAACACCTTGATGTCGGTGGCGTCCCGCTCGCGCAGCAGCTCCAGCACTCGCGCGAAGAGCGTGTTGTGCGCGCCGGAGAGGATGGAGAGGCCGATGGCGTCCGCGTCCTCCTGGATGGCGGTGTCCACGACCTGTTCCGGAGTCTGGTGCAGCCCGGTGTAGATGACCTCCATACCGGCGTCGCGCAGGGCGCGGGCGATGACTTTGGCGCCCCGGTCGTGGCCGTCGAGGCCCGGCTTGGCGACCACCACGCGGATTGGACCGGTCACATCCATCACTGCCTCCCTTGGAACGACCTCCCGGCCGGAACGGGCCACGGGGTGTGAACGCACGTTATCTCCAGCATCCCGCACCCGTCCGTTCCGTGCTCGTAAGCGAGGGGGAAATCACACGCGGCGCCGCATCTCCACGCGGGCCGCACCTCGCATCCCGCGGCGCACCTCGCACGCGAAGCCGCATCTCGCCCACGAGCACCGCCCCACACGCCGCGCCGCACCTCGCGCGCCGCACCGCTGCCACGCGCCGCATCACCCCTGGCACGCCCCCGCACGCAGCGTCGCCCCGCACTACGCGCCGCCCCTCCCCTACGGCGCCCCAGCCACATGAGCGCGACATCCGCGCGCACCCCGCCCCGCCACCCCCACACGCGGCGCGCTTCCGCTTCGACACGCGACCCGGTACCGACGCGCACACCCGCCTGGCGCCCGGACCCTGCGCGCTCCCCGGCGAGCGCCGGATGCGCCCCCACCTGTCGACACCGGACAGTCGCGGAGCGGTCAGGTCGACCGCGGCGCCGACCGTCCGCCACCGCCGCCGCTCACCTTTCGCCGACTGCACCGGCATTCCCGAACGATGGATCTTTCCATCGGAAACCGACCAGCGCGGCCATTCCGACCTGTGCGTATCGGCTGCACATGGGCAGGGTGCCGGGCGTGTTCCACTGCTGGCGGACTCAGGTGTTTGTGCCCGCCTCCGGGCGGAGTTGGGACCGGGCGAGGGCAAGGAGGCCGTGAGCGTCATGCCGGACACCGGGACGGCTGACAACCCGTACGAGAGACTCACTCTTTCGAACGAATTTCGAACTCAACCTCTGCTACCAGTCCGTAGTCCGCCGAAAGACGGCCGATTGCCCTTTTCCTGCGCCGCTAAAACCTCCCGAAGATTGTCGCCGTCGCATACCGCCGGGTACAGTCACCGCACTGCTCCGCCCCTGTCGCCGAGGCGAAAGAGAAGTTGGTGGTGAACGACCGTCATCCGTCGGGAGTCCCGAATCCCGACGACCCCGGTTCCGGCTTCTCGTACGGCACCTACGACGCGGACTACGGACCGTCGGCGTACGGCACGTACAGCGAGAACGCCTACCAGACCGGCTCGCACGACGGATATTCCACCGGCGGGTACGACACCTCCGGCGGCTCCTACGCCGACGGCTCGTACGCCTCGTACACCTCCTACGGAGACGACGACCCCCTCTTCGGCACTCTTCCCGGAACAGCCGGGCCCGACACCGGCAGCTACGCGACGACTTCCTGGGACGCCAACACCGCCTACGGAACGGGCAGTTACGGCCCCGACGCGATGGCCGCCCACGACATCCCGGCACAGCCAGGCCCCGACCAGGGCTACGCGGGCGCCCCAACGGCGGAGTTCGGGCAAGGTCTCCCCACCGCGGACGACGGCACCGGTCAGTGGAACTTCGGCGTCCAGGAGACCGGCGGCTGGGACGCGACCTCCTGGGGCACCGGCGGCTGGGAGGCGGCCGGACCCGAAACCGGTGACTGGACGACAGCCGGCCAGGGCGCGGCCTACGGCTACGAGGGCCATGAGGGCTACGCCGGATACGAGCACGCGGCCTACGACGAGCACGCGGCGTACGGCGGTTACGACGGCCAACACGACAGCCACGGCAGTCACGACGGCCACAGCGGCTATGACGCCTACGAGGGTTACGACGGCTACAGCGGTCCGGGCGGGCAGCAGCCGACCGGGCCCGAGCAGCCCGGTTACGGGGCTGAGGCCGGTTACGGCGCGGATGGTGCTTACGGCGACGGGATCGCGCAGTTCGGGCCCGACCAGGGCCAGGACGCCACCGCCCAGTGGGACTTCGCCGGACTCGCACAGCACGGGTCCGAGCAGCCGTACGAGCACGAGCAGCCGTACGTGCCCGAGCAGCCGTACGAGCAGGAGCCGTCGTACGAGCACGAGCACGAACGCGAGCACGGATTCGACGCCGCGGCGCCCGACTTCCCCGGGACTCCGGCGCCGGACGACGCGTGGGACGGTCACGAGGACGCCTCCGCGCCCGCCGCGCTCGGCAGCGTCGGCGGCCCGCACGGACGTGGGCGCCGCCGCTCCCCCAAGCCCCGTCCGCGCCGCCGGGCGCTGATGACTGTGGCCGTGCCGTCCGTCGCCGTCATGGGTGTCGCCGGCGCCGCGGCGGCAAGCGTGATGGGGGACGACGGCGGCGAGAAGGACACCTCCACCGTCGCCGCGCCGGACGCGGCACCCGTGAAACCGTCGAGCGCCAACAACAAGCTGGACACCCAGCTTCAGGGCCTCTCCGCCGACGCCGACGACTTCGCCGACCGCGCCAGCCGTACCCAGGAGCGCATCGACCTCAAGCAGCGCCAGCAGGCCGAGAAGGAGCGCAAGGCGAAGGAGGCGGCGCGCAAGGAGGCCATGCGCCCCAAGTTCGTGGTCCCGGTGAAGAACCACACCCTCAGCGCGCGCTACGGCCAGGCAGGCGTCAACTGGATGTCGGTCCACACCGGGATCGACTTCCCGGTCAGCTACGGCACGCCCGTGATGGCCGCCACCGACGGCACCGTCTCCACGAAGCACGACGCGTCGTACGGGAACATGGCCGTCGTGACGGCGAAGGACGGCACGGAGACCTGGTACTGCCATCTGAGCAGCAACAAGATCCGCTCCGGCGAGGTCAAGGCGGGTGACGTGATCGCCTACTCCGGCAACTCCGGCAACTCCACTGGCCCGCACCTGCACTTCGAGGTCCACCCGGGCGGCGGCTCGGCGGTGGACCCGATCCCGTGGCTCCAGGGCAAGGGCCTCAGCATCGGCTGAAACCGGGCACCGCCCGGATGCTCAGGCCGGGGCCCCGCACGCTCATGCCGGGGACCGCCCGGACGCTCACGCCGGAGGCCGCCGCATGCTCACGCCGGGGCCCCCGGCACGCTCTTGCCGGGGCCGCCCGCATGGCGAAGGCCGCTCGGTGCCGGGGTCCGACCGCATGGCGAAGGGCGCCCCACCTCATGGCGAACGCGCTCCCTACCGCTTCAGAGCTTCTCCACCGGCGCGTACCGCAGCAGCAGCCGCTTGGGCTTGTCGCCGCCGAAGTCGATCGTCGCCTCGGCGTTGTCGCCGCTGCCCTTCACCGACTGCACCGTGCCCAGACCGAAGCTGTCGTGGGTGACGCGGTCACCGACCTGGAGGGAGACCACCGGCCGGTCGCCGGCGCGCCGCGTCGCGAAGCCGGAGGGGCCCCCGCGCCGGGCCGAGGCACTCGCGGACGAGGAGAGGGACGCGCTGATCCCGGCGGCACCCGAGGCAGCGCCGCCCATGGCCCCGCTGCCCGTCCGCTTCCAGTCGAGGTACTCGGCGGGGATCTCCTCCAGGAAGCGGGAGGGCGGGTTGTAGGAGGGCTGGCCCCAGGCGCTGCGCATCGCGGCGCGGGTGAGGTACAGCCGCTCCTGGGCACGTGTGATGCCGACGTAGGCGAGCCGGCGCTCCTCCTCCAGCTCCTTGGTCTGCCCCAGGGCGCGCATATGCGGGAAGACGCCGTCCTCCATGCCCGTCAGGAAGACCACGGGGAACTCGAGGCCCTTGGCGGTGTGCAGGGTCATGAGCGTGACGACGCCCTCGTCCTCGCCTTCCTCCGGGATCTGGTCGGAGTCGGCGACCAGGGCGACCTGTTCGAGGAAGTCGGCGAGCGTACCGGGGGTCTCCTCCTCGCCGCGCTCCTGCTCGAACTCCAGCGCTACAGCGGCCAGTTCCTGAAGGTTCTCGATACGCGTCTCGTCCTGCGGGTCCGTGGACGCCTGTAGCTCGGCCAGATAGCCGGTCTGCTCCAGCACCGCCTCCAGCACCGTGGCCGGGCCGGCGCCGGACTCCACGATGGTGCGCAGCTCCTCCATCAGCGCGTTGAACCGCTTGACGGCGTTGAGGGAGCGCGCGGCCATGCCGTACGCCTCGTCCACGCGCGCGAGCGCCTGCGGGAAGGTGATCTTCTCGCGCAGCGCCAGCGCCTCGATCATGGCCTCGGCGCGGTCGCCGATGCCGCGCTTGGGCACGTTGAGGATGCGGCGCAGCGGCACCGCGTCCTCCGGGTTGGCCAGCACCCGCAGATACGCCAGGATGTCGCGGACCTCCCGGCGCTCGTAGAAGCGCACCCCGCCGACGACCTTGTAGGGCAGGCCGACGCGGATGAAGACCTCTTCGAAGACACGGGACTGGGCGTTGGTGCGGTAGAAGACCGCGATGTCGCCGGGGCGGACCTTGCCCTCGGCGCCGCCCTCGTCCTCGCCGTGCTCCCCGTCGCTGAGGCGGTCGATCTCGTCGGCGACGAACTGCGCCTCGTCGTGCTCGGTGTCGGCGACATAGCCCGTGATGCGAGGGCCGGAGCCCGCCTTGGTCCACAGATTCTTGGGACGGCGGTCGGCGTTGCGCTCGATGACGGCGTTGGCGGCGCTGAGGATCGTCTGTGTGGAGCGGTAGTTCTGCTCCAGCAGGATCGTGGTCGCGTTCGGGTAATCCTCCTCGAACTGGAGGATGTTGCGGATGGTGGCACCGCGGAAGGCGTAGATCGACTGGTCGGCGTCGCCGACGACACACAGCTCGGCCTGCTCCTCGGCGGGGCCGACCAGCTCGCGCACCAGCTGGTACTGCGCGTGGTTGGTGTCCTGGTACTCGTCGACGAGGACGTGCCGGAAGCGGCGGCGGTAGTGCTCGGCCACGTCGGGGAACGCCTGGAGCAGATGGACCGTGGTCATGATCAGGTCGTCGAAGTCCAGTGCGTTGGCCTCGCGCAGCCGCGACTGGTACATCGTGTACGCCTCGGCGAGGGTCTTCTCGAAACCATCGCTCGCCTGCCCCGCGAAGTCCTCCTCGTCGATCAGCTCGTTCTTGAGGTTGGAGACCTTGGCGCTGAACGCCTTGGGCGGGAAGCGTTTGGGGTCCAGGTCCAGATCGCGGCAGACCAGGGCCATCAGCCGCTTGGAGTCCGCGGCGTCGTAGATCGAGAACGACGAGGTGAAGCCGAGCTTCTTGCTCTCCCGGCGCAGGATGCGCACGCACGCGCTGTGGAAGGTGGAGACCCACATCGACTGGGCGCGGGGGCCCACCAGCTCGGCGACGCGCTCCTTCATCTCGCCCGCCGCCTTGTTGGTGAAGGTGATGGCGAGGATCTGCCCGGGGTGCACGTTACGGGCGCCCAGCAGATAGGCGATGCGGTGGGTGAGCACGCGCGTCTTGCCGGAGCCCGCGCCGGCGACGATGAGCAGCGGGGAGCCGGCGTGCAGCACGGCGTCCCGCTGCTGCTCGTTCATCCCCTCCAGCAGCGCGGCAGGGTCGATGACGGACCGGGGCGCGCCGTCGCGGTGGTACGCGTCGCGCCCGCCGGTGCCCGGTCCGCCCGTGAACGTGCCCGCGAAGAGATCGTCCGGGATCTCCTCCGCGGGGCCCGGGTGTCCGGAGCCCTCGGGGTCGGGCGGCGGGGGCGCGTCCGCGTCGGGCGCCATGCCGTCGAGGTCCGCCAGGAAGCTGTCGTCGAAGAGGCTGCTCATCGTCGTACGAGTCTAGGCGGCCGTACCGACACCCGGATTGCCCTGTGGAAAACCCGGCGCTTCCCCTCCCGGCGCTTCGCGGCTCCGGCGGCGTACGGAACGCTCAGGGCCCGGAGCACGGCTGTTCAGACCCAGAGCACGGCGATGAAGATGTTCGCCGTCGTCAGCAGGCCGACGGTGCCGAAGAGCGGGGCGCTCAGCCGTTCCTCGTCCCGCTTCACATAGGTGATACCGAGGACCACGACGAGCAGCGCCAGCTTGAGACCGATCTTGACGTTGTTCACCGAGCTGTCGTCGGCCTGGTTGAGCCCGACCAGGGCCACGCCGGTGACCAGCATGGTCAGCGCCCCGTGCAGCATGCTGGGGCTGATCCGGGCCTCGCCCTTGCCCATCGCCTTCATCTGCGTGAAGAAGCCGCCGAGGAGCGCGGCTATCCCGATGATGTGCAGGCCGACGAAGACATTGATGAGTACGTCCATGGGCGCGAGCGTATCCGGGCGTTTTCGGGGCCTTTAGCACACCCCCGGCTTCTGGGCCGAGGCTCTCCCGGCACCGGTCAGAGCCCGCGCATATGCCCCCTGCATCGAGCCGCCAAGCGGACCGACCCGGGCAGCTTGGCGGCGAAATGGATCACTTGCGGTCATCCCCGTGCCCGGCCGCCGCGGTTCCGCATAGCGTCCTCGCCAGGTGGCCGCGCCCTGCCGGTCGGCGCGGCCACCCCGGCTGCCGGGACAGGTGTGATGTGCACAACACCGCTCGTAGGGACCAGTAAGCACCAGTCCAGTAAGCACCAGTAAGGAAGTGACGGCCGCCCATGGCCTCGCACCGCAAGCCCTCGCCGCACCCCCTCGCCGTCCCCGCCGCCCGTGCAGCCCTCACGCTCGTGCTGGCGGGTGCCGCCGGCGCCACCTCGTTCCAGGGCACGGGCCATGCGCAGCCGGACCCGCAGCCGGAACCCCCACCGCGGTCCCAGCCGAAGCCGGCCATGGCCCAGGTGAAGGCCGAGGTCGACCGTCTGCACCGGGACGCCGAGCGCGCGACCGAGGCGTACAACGGCGCGCACCGGAAGTCCCGGACGGCGCAGCGCAGGCTGGAGTCGCTACGGGACGAGGCAGCACGCCGCCAGGAGAGGCTCAACGCCTCCAGGGACAGGCTCGGCACCTACGCGACGGCGCAGTACCGCGACGGCAGCGGCGTTGACCCCGCGCTCCGGCTCGCGCTGTCCTCCGCCCCCGCGGACTATCTGGAGCGCGCCGCAATCGCCGAGCGCGCCGGGGACCGCCAGGCGGCGGTGGTGAAACGTACCGCCGCCCAGACCCGGCAGCTCGCGCAGCTGCGCAAGGAGGCAGCGGGTGTCTCCGCGGAGTTCGCTGAGGCCGCTGCCGGTGCGCGGCGCCACAAGCGCACCGTCCAGGGGAAGCTCCGCAGCGCACAGCGGCTGCTCGACAGGTTGACTCCGCGGCAGCGCGCCGCCGTTCTCGACGAGTACGCCCCCGCTGCGCGCAGCCGCGTCGGCGCTGGGCAGGCCCACCCGTCGCGAGCGGGCTCCGACCGGGAGGGTGCCGATCGGGAGAGTGCCGATCGGGAGAGTGTCGGCCGGGAGGGCGGCCCGGCGGCGCGTCCGACCGGGCAAGCGCCGGCCGGGCGCTCCGCCGTGGCGGTCGCGTTCGCCCGCAGCGCGATCGGGAAGCCGTACGTCTGGGGCGGCACCGGCCCTTCCGGATACGACTGTTCCGGGCTCACTCAGGCCGCGTGGAAAGCGGCGGGCGTGTCCTTGCCGCGCACGAGCTACAGCCAGATCCACGCGGGCAAACGCGTCTCCCGCGGCGAACTCGCCCCCGGTGACCTGGTGTTCTTCTACGACAGCATCAGCCATGTGGGGCTGTACATCGGTGACGGCCGCATGATCCACGCCCCCCGCCCCGGCACCGCCGTGCGCGTCGCCCCCATCGACCACATGCCCTTCGCCGGCGCGATCCGCCCCGCGTGACGGCCCCGGAGGGCCGGGAACGCCACCGCCTTCCCCCGCCCGCCGCGACGGCGACCCGCCCCATGTTGCGCCCCGGCGGTGCAGCTGATTCCGGCACCGCCGAGCACGTACGTCGAGCTTCTCGCCGCTGCGGCGGGAAGAGGGCCGCCGCCGACCCTTTGCCCCTCGCGGTGACGGCGACGCCTCCCCCGCCCGCCCCGTGCTGCGGCCCGGCGGTGCAGCTGATTCCGGCACCGCCGAGCACGTACGTCGAACTTCTCGCCACTGCGGCGGGAAAAGGGCCGCCGCCAATCCCTTGGCCCCTCGCGGTGACGGCGACCCGCTCGATGCACGTACGACGAGCTTCTCGTCGTACGGCGGGAGAAGGGCCGTCGATCCCTCTGTCTCTTGCCGTGACGGCGGGAAGACAGGTGTTGACCGACCGACTGGTCAGTCGGTCGACACCTCCTCCTCGTGAACCCGGAGGCACGGGACTTCGAGGAGGGCGCGGCCGTGTCAACCAGGGGGCTGTCGCCGTTCACTCACAGGTGCACAGCGCGCGGCCGGAGGTTGTCGCCGTCGCCGACGGGCATACGGCGTGAGGCCGTGCCCTCTTGGCTCTCGGTGAACTGCTGGAGCCGATCGCCCGGAAGCGTGCGACTGCTGCGAGGGGCGCGCGCCGCTCGGCTGCTGTACCGGTGTGGCGGTGGACGTCGGCCGGGGTGTGCGCATGGCCGCCGCGCTGGGGCCGTACAAGGGCGACATCCTGCGCAGTCACGGCTCGTTGACGGTCGGGTGCCCGGTGGATACGGCGGCGTGGTGGATCTTTTAGATGGAGCGTGCCCGCGAGAGACGGCTTGTGCGAAGGCGGCCGGAAAGCCGGTGCCGATCGGTCACCAGAGCGCCGTCGCGACCCGCGAGCGGCTCGGCAGTGATCTCGCCGCGTGGCACAGCTATCAACCTCTCTCCACCAGGATCACCCGCGACGAGCCCCGACCTGCTGAGCTGACACCGACTCATGTAAGGCACAATCCCCTTCCATCCCACGGAAGTTGAGAGGCGGGGTTGCGCAGTGGCCGTGGACACGGCTCAGGACGGCTCGAAGGGCCCGGGCGACGAGGACGGGCAGGGCAGCGGCGCGCCGGGCGCGAGCGGTGCTTCCAGCACGGGCCGGGCGGCCGGTACGGGCCCTGACGCGGGAAAGGGAGCCGCCGCGGGGAAGACTCCCCCCGCGGGAGAGGGCGCCACCGCCAGGAAGAGCCCCAGCGCGGAAAGGCCCCCCACGCCGGGACGAAGCTCCGCCCCCTCCACGGAGAAGCCCCCCGCCTCAGGGAGGAGCGCCGTCCCCACCGCGGAGAACACCTCCACCCCAGGGAGAAGCGCCGCCCCCACCACAGGGAAGCGCGCCACCCCTGGGCGAAGCGCCGCCCCCACTTCGGAGAAGCCCCCCACCCCGGCGAGAGGCACCGCCCCCGCGATGGAGAAGCCCGCCACCCCAGGGAGAGGCGCCGCCCCAGGCACGGGGAAGAGCGCCACCCCTGGCGCAGGGACAGGCACAGCCCCTGGCACCGGCGCAGGCCGCGTACCCGGCACGCGAGCCGGCGCGCCCTCCCCCGGGCGCGCCCCCCGGTACCCGGACCCGGCCGCCACCCCCTCCGCTCCCGCCACACCCTCCGCCGCCTCTCCCTCCCGCCCGAGCCCTCCCACTCCAGCCACCACACCCACCCCGTCCACCCCTCCCCCGCCGAACCGCCCCACCCCAGACACCCGTTCCACCAGTGACAGCACCAAGCCGCCGTGTCAGTGCGACAACTGCCCGCACAGCGCCCGCGAGGGCTACCGCAAGGCACTGGCCGCCTTCGTGCAGCGCCGGGACGAACTGGCCGCGGGCGAAGGCGTCCCGGTGGGGCTGGCCCACTCGGCTGGTGCCTCGCGCCAGTGGGTCTCGGACGAGCTGACCGAGGCCGCGCGCGCTGTCGCGGACCGGAGCCGCGAGGAGGGCGAGGCGTGGGTGGCGCGGCTGTGGCGGCGCACCGTACTCGCCGTATGGGCGGCTGTCGGCGTACTGGTGCTGGTGCAGCTGCTGATGGCGCTGGCCGGTGGCTGGTCGACCGGCCGGACGGCCGGCCTGGTGGCGGGTTTCGTCTCGGCCGCGCTGCTGTCCCTCGCCGCCTGGCTGCACCGGGCGCGTGGCGGTGTCCTGGCGCCGGTCATCGGCGAGGACAACCGGCTCTCCACCTCCCGTACGGTGGCTGCCGGTTGGGTGCTGCTGGCCGTCTTCGCCGTGCTGGTGCTGGCCGTCGAACTGGCTGCGGCGTCCGGCTCGGACGAGCGCCGTACGCTGCTGGCCGGGCTGGACCTGTCGCGGGGTGCGGGGGTGGTGACCGTGCTGGCGCTGACGTGCGCGGTGGCTGTGGTGGTGCGCCGTACGGTGGCCGTACGGGTGCAGGGCCGGCGGTTGCAGAAGGTGCGTGCCGACCGCCCGCACGCCGCCGATCTGCTGACGGACGACGCGGGCCGGGGCGCGTTCTCGGATGTGCAGTACGTCCTCATCAGCGCGGTAGCCGTGGTCTTCGCCGCGGTGCGGCTGGCCCGCCAGCCCGACCAGCTGCCCGATCTGCCCTGGGGGCTGGCGCTGCTGGTGGTCGTCTCGGCGGCGACGTATCTGGCCGGGAAATACGCCGAGGGCGGCCATCCCGTCGTGCTCTCGGTCGTACGGGCGCGCGAGATGGGCGACCTGCACTCCCCGATCCGTACCGGCGACGACATCGAGATCCGCGGTGCCGGCTTCGTCCCGCCGGGCGCCACCGCGGCCGACCGGCTGGCCCGTATGGTCGTGCGGATCGGCACCGTCCACGTGCACGCGCCCCTCATCCCCGTCCGCGGCGGTTTCAGCAGCCCCGCGGACAGCGCGCTGACCGTCCCGGTCCCGGTGGAGGTCGAACCGGGCCGGGTGGAGGTCCAAGTGGTCACGGCGGCGGGTGTGGAGACGAACCGTTACCCGATCGACGTGGTCGAATGACGGCTGCACGCAGGCACTGCCGAGGGGCCGTCGGACACTTGCCAGCCGGGTAGGCACAGGGGGAAGAATCGCCTCCGCACACCGAACGCGTTTGCGGAAGGCGGGAGCGACGGATGTCTGTGACAGGGCCGACAGGTGGCCGTGCCGACGACGGACCCAAGGCCGTCAGCGCCTATCCGGGACCGGTCGCCGGGGCTCCCGTGGGGATACGTGGTCTCGCCGCCAGGTACGCGCTGCTCCCGCTGCGGCTCTTCCTCGGCGTCACCTTCCTCTACGCGGGCATCGACAAGCTGACCAGCTCGGTGTTCCTCACCGGTGAGGGGCCCGATTCGCTCGCCGGGACGCTGAGCGCCGTGCACGGCTCCGCGGCGGCTCCCTGGCTGGTCGAACTGGCGCAGCAGAGCCCGCAGGGGTTCGGTACGGCCATCGCCGTCGGCGAGATAGCCGTCGGACTCGGCACACTGTGCGGACTGTGGGCACGGGTGGCGGCGGCCGGCGGGGCGCTGCTCTCCCTCTCCCTGTGGCTGACGGTGAGCTGGGACAGCGATCCGTACTACTACGGCAACGACCTGCCCTACTTCATGGCGTGGCTGCCCCTGGTGATGGCAGGAGCGCCGATGTTCTCGCTGGACTCACTGCTGGCGGTACGCAGGCGGCGCAAGGGGCAGCAGATATTCGGCTAGCGGCGGCAGCCGGTCCCCGGTCCGCCTCAGTCGCGCAGCTCCCGCCGCCGGGCGACCGAACGCCGGACCAGGAACGTCGCCAGCGCCGTGAGGCCCGCCAGTATCAGCGAGACCGGCACCACCACCAGCAGCACCCAGAACGGGACGTCCACCTCGCCCGCGACGTCCAGCAGACAGACCACCGCGACCGCGCCCATGGCGAGCCCGAGCAGCAGCCGGGAGGGTTCGAAGCGGTGCCTCATCGGGCCCCTCCCGTCGGAGCCTTGCTCGGTGCGGTCGTCGTCGGCGGCGTCGGCGTGCTCGGTGTCGCCGGTGCGGTCGGAGTCTCGCTCGGTGCCGCCGGTGGCCGGCTGGGTGCCGGCGGGGTGTCCGGCACCGAATCGTTGTCGGAGCGCGCGCCCGAGGGCAGCTCCCGTACGATCTCGGCGCGGCCCACGCCGACGCTCAGCTTCACCACGACCGTGCCCTTCGCCTTCTTGCCGTCGAGCGGATGCAGGGTCAGCTTCCGCTTCGTCCCCAGGCCGCTCGCCTTGTCGAAGACGACCTCTCCGTCGCCGTCCAGGGCCCGCGGAAATCTCATGTCCCCCACGCCGACGTCCGCTCTCACCTCGACCACCGCGTCCGTCGGTACGACCACCTTCATGTCGCCCGCGCCGACCCGGGTCTCGGTCCGCAGCGTCTGGCCCGCCTTCAGTCCCGTTCCGCGCAGATCGAGTTCGCCGGAGCCGGACCCGAGTGCGTACCGCCGGTCGACTTCCTTGGCCGCCGTGGGCACCCAGCGGGTCTCGCGGAAGTGTGTGCTGATGTCGTCGGGCAGCGCCGCCGCGCCCGCCAGCAGTCCGGCTGTCAGTACGACGCAGACGATGGTGCCCGGCCCGGTACGGCCGACGAACGCGCTGATGGCCAGGCCGAGCCCGAAGACGGCCAGCGCGCAGCTCAGCCCGATGGTGAGGGTGGCCGCCAGGGGGTGGGTGTTCCAGGCGACGGCGGTGGAGATGCCGCCGACCAGCAGCGCCAGCAGGAAGGTGAGCCCGCCCAGCGAGAACCCGCCGCCCTGACGGCTCTCGGCGGGCGGCCCTCCGCCGGGGGTTCCGGCGGCGACGGGGGCCCTGGGCGGCGCACCTGGACGCTCATGGGCGCTGGGCGGCGCGGCGTACGGGAGGGCGTCCTCGGGCCCCCACAGATAGCCGGTCGCCGCCCCGGCCCGGCCCCAGGCGGGACCGCCCTTGGTGGCCCCGGCCTCCTTGGTGATCGGCTCCCGCCACCAGGAGGCAGGGGCCGGGACGGGGGGTGCCTTCGCCTCTGGGGGCGCGTCGGCGACGGCGTGCGCCGTGGCGGGGTCCAGCTGCGCACCCTCGGCACCGGCGGCCTCGACCTGCCGCCGGTGCTGCGACCAGTACGCCGCGCCCGCGACCACGCCGATCAGCAGCACCGAGTAGGGCACGCTCCGGTTGCCGAGTGAGGCGAGGAAGAGGCCGCAGCCCACCAGCGCGACCAGGATCGCCGACAGCGAGCTGCCCTCCACCCGGCCGGACAGCAGCCGCCGCCCCTCGTTCTGCGTCTCCCCCTCGGCGGGGATGAGCAGCCAGGCGAACCCGTAGAAGATGAGGCCGAACCCGCCGAGGACGGAGAGCACGACCAGCGGCACCCGGAAGATCACCGGATCGAGGTCGAAGTACCGCCCGAGGCCGCCGCACACGCCCCCCGCGACCTTGTGCGTACGGCTCCGCCGCAGCTTGCCCTGCCGAGGCCGGGGCACCGGATTGTGCGCGCCCCAGGTGCCGGACCCGCCGCGTGAGGTGCCGGCCCCGCCACGTGCCCGGCCGACGCCCTCGGCGTGCTCCGCCGCGTGCTGCTCCTCCTCGCTCATAGCCCCTATGGTCGCGCCCCGGGCACGGGGAGGCATCGGGGGCCTACCCCGAGCGATCCCTGAGATCCGGGACCGGGCTCCGGGACCGGCTCCGGGGTGGCTCAGGGCTCAACCCTGATGTCCGGCCGGGCCGGTCGTGTGACGATCGGAGCATGACAGCGCCCGCCTCGCCCGCCCCCGAGACGGCCCCGCAGGGACCCGGAGCCCCTGGACACGGAGCCGCCGCCTCGGAGCCGCCGACCGAAGACCCGCCGCTGCGCAAGCTCTACCGCAGCGCGGAGGGCCGGATGCTCGGCGGGGTGGCGCGCGGGCTCGCGGGGCACCTGGGGCTGCCCGTCTCCTGGGTGCGGATCGTCTTCATCGCGCTGAGCCTCGCCAACGGCCTCGGGGTGCTGCTGTACGCGGCGTTCTGGTTCGTGGTGCCGCTCGGTACGGGCGGGGTCGGTGCCGGGCACCGCACCGGTGCCGCAGGGCTGTCCGAAGCCGTCACCGACCCCGACGGGCTGCGCCGCCGCATCCTCCGGAAGCCCGACAAGGGCCAGCTCATCGCCGTCCTGGCGCTGATCGTCGCGATCTTCATCACCGCGGACAACCTCCAGTTCGGCGCCGCCAACACCTATCTGTGGCCGGTCGTCCTCATCGGCATCGGTGTCGCCCTGGTGTGGCGCCAGGCCGACAACTCCCGCCGCGCCCACTGGGCGGAGGTCAGCCGCCGTACGCGGCTGCTGCCGATCGCGCGCAGTGCGGCCGGTGTCGCGCTGGTCGCCGTGGGCGTGACCGGCATCGTCGTCGTACAGGGCTCGGTCAGTCATCTGGGTTCGGTCCTCCAGGCGGCGCTCGCCGTGCTGGTCGGCATCGCGCTGATGGCGGGCCCGTATCTCGTACGGATGATGCAGGACCTGTCCGAGGAACGGCTGATGCGCATCCGGGCCCAGGAGCGGGCCGAAGTCGCCGCGCACGTCCACGACTCGGTACTGCACACCCTCACCCTGATCCAGCGCAACGCCGACAAGCCCCGCGAGGTGGCGCGGCTCGCCCGTGCCCAGGAGCGAGAGCTGCGTGCCTGGCTCTACAAGCCCGCCGACGCCGCGGGCGCCGCCGCCGAGGAGGAGGACGAGCCCAAGACCCTCGCCGAGGGCGTCAAGGCCACGGCCGCGGAGGTCGAGGACCACCACGGGGTGCCCGTCGAGGTGGTCTGCGTCGGCGACTGCCCGCTCGACGAGGCGCTGGGCGCCCAGCTTCAGGCCGCACGCGAGGCGATGGTCAACGCCGCCAAGTACGGTGGCGAGGGCGGCGCGGTACAGGTCTTCGCCGAGGTGGAGGGGCGTACGGTCTTCATCTCCGTGCGGGACCGCGGGCCGGGCTTCGATCCGGACGCCGTCCCGGAGGACAGGATGGGTGTACGCGAGTCCATCGTCGGCCGGATGCGGCGCAACGGCGGCACGGCGCGGCTGCGCACCGCACCGGGCGAGGGGACAGAGGTCGAGCTGGAGATGGAGAGGGCGGCGGAGTCGTGACCAACGAGGCGACGGCGAACGAGCAGCAGGGCGACGGCGGCAGCGACCCCGGAGGGGAGCGCCGGGTCCGGGTCGTCCTGGTCGACGACCACCGCATGTTCCGCGCGGGCGTTCAGGCGGAGATCGGCCGCACCGACGAGACGGGCGTGGACGTGGTCGGCGAGGCGGGCGACGTCGACCAGGCGATGACGGTCATCGAGGCGACCCGTCCCGACGTCGTCCTGCTGGACGTCCATCTGCCGGGCGGCGGCGGGGTGGAGGTGCTGCGCCGCAGCGCCCCGCTGATGGGCGACGCGGAGCAGCCCGTCCGCTTCCTGGCCCTGTCCGTCTCGGACGCCGCCGAGGACGTCATCGGCGTCATCCGCGGCGGCGCGCGCGGTTACGTCACCAAGACGATCACCGGCGACGATCTGGTCGGCGCCATCTTCCGGGTCGCGGACGGCGACGCCGTCTTCTCGCCGCGCCTGGCGGGCTTCGTCCTGGACGCCTTCGCGTCCTCGGACGCCCCGCCCGTGGACGAGGACATGGACCGCCTCACCCAGCGCGAACGCGAGGTCCTGCGCCTCATCGCCCGCGGCTACGCCTACAAGGAAGTCGCCAAGCAGCTCTTCATCTCCGTCAAGACGGTCGAGTCCCACGTCTCCGCGGTCCTGCGCAAGCTTCAGCTGTCGAACCGTCACGAACTCACGCGCTGGGCGACGGCGCGGCGGCTGGTGTAGAACGGGCGCGAAAGCGCACCGTGCTGCGGCCGACCCGTCACAGCTGGGGCCGGACGCAGGTGAAGCCGCGGGCCCGGAGGACGGGGAGGTAGCGGTCGACTGCGGCGACCGTCTGGTGGCGGGGGCCGCCGCCGTCGTGCTGGAGGACGATGGCGCCGGGGGTGGCCCGGTCGGTGACGTGGCGGACGATGCGGGCGGTGCCGGGGCGGGCCCAGTCGAGGGTGTCGAGGGACCAGCCCATGGGTTCCATGCCCAGGTCGGCGCAGACTTCGAGTGAGGGCGGGTGCCAGGCGCCGTAGGGGGCGCGGCACCAGCGGGGCGGAGTGCCGACGACGCGGTCGATCAGCTCACTGGTGCGGCTCAGGTCGGCGCGTACGTCGGCCGGGCGCATCCGGTTCAGGGGATGGTGGGCCCAGGAGTGGTTGCCCACCACATGGCCGTCGGCCGCGATGGCGTTCAGCAGACCGGGGAAGGCGGCGGCGTTCTCGCCGACGACGAAGAATGTGGCCTGCACACCGTGCCGCCGCAGCACCTCCAGCAGCCTGGGGGTGTTCTCGGGGTGCGGTCCGTCGTCGAACGTGAGGGCCAGTACGCGTCCGCCCGCGGTTTCGGGGAGGGTCGTTTCCGCCTGGGTGTGGACCGGGGGGTGGGCCGCGGGTTCACCCATGGAGGTCTCACCCGCGAGGGGACGCAGGCGGTAGCTGTCCGGTGCTGCCCTGGCCAGGTGCGGTGCGCCGCCCGCGGCGCGCGAGCCTGTTCGCGGGCCCGTCCGTGCGCCGGGGGCGGGGCCTCCGGGAGCGGGCGCCCTCGCGGCATGGCCACCGCCACCGGCGTCTTCGCCGGTGAGCGCGGCACCGACGCCCACGATCCCCGCCGTACCGGCACCGAGGCCGATGTACAGCAGAGCCCTGCGCGAAACAATATGACTATCGGATCGCATGATCTTTGGTTAGCACCGGCACAAGGCGGACTCCGGGAGCCGCGCGCGGCGATTCCCGGAGTCCCCTCGAACGGCCCAGCCGTCCCGCCGCTCAGGCCGGCGGCGCCACCTCGTCGTCCTCCGGCTCGTCCTGCACCCGCAGGGCCGCGATCCACAGCGGCAGCAGCCGGTGCAGCGCCCAGACGACCAGCCCGGTGGCGGCGAGCGGGACGGCGAGGCCGGCCATGGAGCTGTCCGCGAGCCAGGCGATATAGAAGCCGAGCAGCGCGGCTGTCATCACCCAGGAGTTGATGCGGTACGCCCTGGCGTGCACCTCGCCGCGCTCGGCCACCTGCCGCTCGTCCAGCACACGTACGCGCAGTTCCAGCAGGCCGCGGGTCATGGAGTTGAGGAGGCCGGTCAGCGGGACCCAGACGACCAGCGCGACCAGCAGGGCGGCCAGCGGCCAGGCGGCGGCCCACGCGTAGGCGCCCACCATGCCCGCCAGCCCCACGGCCGTCGTCACCATGTGCGCCACCACGATGCGCAGCCGCGCGGCGCGGGTGGCGTGGTAGCGCTTGGTGCGCGGGTCGTTCATCGTCTTGAGCAGCCACTTGTCGTGGCGCGTGGCCCGCCCGTCGGCGTGGGTGCTGATGCTCATGTGGTGGTCCTCCCCGTGGTTCGCGCGTTGGTGCCGGTCGTGTCCGGGGCGCTGCCCGTGCCGTACACCTCGTCCGTGAGCGGGCGGAACGGCTCCAGGGAGAACAGGGCCTCCACCGGCAGCCGGAAGTAGGCGGCGATGCGCAGCGCCAGATCGAGACTCGGGTTGTACTGCCCGCGTTCGATGTAGCCGATCGTCTGGTAGTGCGCACCGACCGCTTCGGCCAGCGCCTGCCGGGACACCTTCCGCTCCGCCCGCACGACCGCCAACCTGTTGTGTACGTGCTCGCTCATGTATAAGAAGTACTATATGCGGCAGCACCTGCGCAACATCGGAAGGCCGGGCAGGCGTCCGCGGATCACCGCACCACCAGCACCAACTTCCCCCGGACATGGCCGCGTTCGCTCTCCCGCATGGCTTCGGCGGCCTCCGTGAGCGGGTAGAGGCGGTGCACCGGCAGCCGAAGGCCGGCCGCGAGGTGCAGCGCGGTCGCCTCCGCCAGTGCCCCGGCGACATCGACGCCCTCGCCGCCCTCCGCGAAGCGCACCCCGTGGCGGGCCGCCTCGGCGGGATGGGTGAGGGTGACGACCCGCTCGGTGCCGCCCGTCAGCTCGATCGACGCCTCGATGGCGCCGTCCCGCCCCGCACCGTCCAGTGCCGCGTCCACCCCCTGCGGGGCTACGGCGCGCACCCGTTCGGCCAGCCCCTCCCCGTAGCTGACGGGCACGGCGCCCAACTCGCGTACGTAGGCGTGGTTGCGCTCGCTCGCGGTGCCGATCACCCGGATCCCGCGGGCCGCCGCGAACTGGAGGGCGAGTGTGCCGACGCCGCCGGCTGCCGCGTGCACCAACAGCGTCTCGCCCGGCTTCAGGCCCAGCATCGTGAAGCAGCGCAGCGCCGTCTCGGCGGAGGACGGCACCGCGGCTGCCTCGGCCCAGCCGAGCTGGTACGGACGGCGGGCCAGGTTACGGGCCTCGGCGAGCGCGTGTCCGGCGTAGCTTCCGGTCAGCGTCCAGCCGAACACCTCGTCGCCGACGGCGAGTTCGGCGACCTCGGGACCGACTGCCTCGACGACGCCGGCCGCCTCCAGCCCGGGCACATGCGGCAGCGGCAGCGGGAAGAGGTCCTGCATCTCCCCTCTGCGGATCTTGCAGTCCAGCGGATTGACCGCGGCCGTCCGTACGGCCAGGCGGACCTGGCCGGGCCCGGGGTCGGGCAGTTCGACCTCCCTCGGGGCGAGGACGTCGGCGGGGCCGAAGCGGTCGAAGGCCATGGCGCGAGTCGTCGATGGCATGCGGAAGTGCTCCCTCGTCGGACGAACAGTGGCGCACCGTCGGACGGACAGTGCGGCACCACTGTGCGTGCCACCGTCCCGCCACCGGGCCCGTCGTACGGCCGGTCGGCGCCTCCCCCGACGACCAGGCACGCCCCCGCGGCAGCGCCGTACGGTGGGGCGGGTGGAACGCCGCTGGACGAGTACCGAGGACGCGCTGGACCGGGTGACGGAGATCGTGGCCGCGCCGCTGCCCCAACTGCTCCAGCGCACCTCGCGGGTGCTGCGCGGGTTGGTGCCGCACACCGCCGCGGCACAGCTGAGCGAAGTCTGCGCGTACGCGCCGAGGCAGTCCGCCGGTACGGACAGCGCGCTCGCCGGCCGGATCACCGCCGCCGAGCTGGGACAGCTCGCGGTCCTGGTGCCCGTGGGTACGCCGTGGCAGGGCGAGGCGGTGCTGGCCGGCGCGCCCCGTGCCGTGCTCGGTGTCGCCTCGGCCCCGCGCGGCAAAGGGGGCGCGCTGCTGGCCCTCACCGGCCTCGGCGCCCAACCGGCCCCGGTACCCGGCGACATACTGCGCACCGTGCAGCGGGTATGGGACCTGGTGACCGTCTACACCTACCAACTCAGCGCCGAGGCCTACCCGGAGCGCACCGCCGTCTCCCGCGCCGCGGCGGCAGCGCGGGCGACAGCGCTGGCGGAGCTGGCCGACGCGCACGGCGCGGCACTCACCGGCGTCCTCGCGGCGTTGAGGGCGCCCTCGCTCGACGACGCGGCAGCCCGCGCGACGGCCACCGAACTGGCCGTCGAAGCGCAGGCCGCGCTGCGGCGGGCGCCGTACTGGAACCGCGAACTGAGCGAGGAGCCCGCCGACGACGCCTTCCACCGCGCGGCACGCGAGTTGCGGCCGCTGTTCCGCCACCACACGGCGCGGCTCGTGCTGCGTGCGCCGGGCAGTACGCGCTCCGTACCGTCCGACACCGCGCACACCGCACGCGCCGCCGTACGGGCCGCGACGTCAGCGCTGCTGGAACAGGAGGGGATGGAGCGGGTGCACGTGGGGTGGTGGCTGGAGAACGAGGAACTGCGGGCCACCGTACGGGACGACGGGCCGGGGCGGCTGCGCGCCGCGGAGGCCGTCACCCCGAACGTCACCGAGCGCGTCGCGGCGCTCGGCGGCACCCTGCACGTGGACGCGGTGCCGGACTGGGGGACGACGGTGACGGTCACCCTGCCGCTGGCCCCCTCCGCGCCTGCGCCCCGGCGCCCTGCCGACAGCACCCCGGAGGGCCTGGACGCGCTCCACCCGCGCGAGGTGCATGTACTGGAGCAGATCGCCCTCGGGCGCCGCAACCGGGAGATCGCCGGCACGCTCGGCATCAGCGAGTCGACGGTGAAGTTCCACGTCTCCAACATTCTGGCCAAGCTGGGCGTCACCACCCGCGGCGAGGCCGCCGCGCTGACCCGCGCCTGGGGGCAGTGACGCCCGGCTCGGCCGCCGGACAGCCGCACTCCGCGGCCGAGGAGCCGCCCGGGTACCCTCACCCGGTGTCTCTCCTCGGCCGGATACGCGGCGCCGCACGGCGCACCCAGCTCCTCGTACTGAGCGGCGTCCTCGCCCTCGCCCTGACCGCCGTCCTCCTCCCGCTCCTGCTGCTCGGCGGGGAGGATACGCAGACGTGCCGACAGGCGCCTGTTTCCGCCCGCGCGCTGGCCCGCGACCCAGGGCGGGCCGCGAAGGCGCTGGACCCGGGCCCGGACATCACCCGTACGGGACCGCTCAAGCATCTGCTGCGCACCGCCGGCGCCCCCCTGTGCGAGGGCGCGGACGGTACACAGCTCGCGGGCCGCGCGCTCGTCGCGGCGACGACCGGCCGCACCGCCGACGACCAGCACAAGCAGGCCCGGCCGCATACCGAACGGTCGGCACGCGTCGCGCACGCCGCCGTGCTGCTGCTCAGCGAGGGCAGTAAGAGCTATCTGCCCGACTTCCCGCTCGGGCTCAACCCCTTCCTCGCCCAGATGTTCGCCGCGTACATCCAGGACACCAGCAGATCGGTGGCGTACGGGGCGCCGCACGACTGGCAACACCCCACCGCCACCGCCGAGGAAGCCGAATTCGGGGACGGCAGCGGCAACTGGGCCACCCCCTTCCCCCACAAGTACGATGTGCACGTCGTCTTCCCGGAGTTCGAGCGGGCGCAGAAGGTGGTGCGCCGGGTGGCCGCCTCACCGCGTGCGTTCGCCACGCTGTACGACGCCGAACGCGCCCGCTTCGCCTGGTACCTGGAGCGGCTGACCGACGGCGCACAGGAGCCCGGCGACAAGCCCAAGGACGGGTTGTCGTCCACCGAGATGGAGCTCGAACAGAGCGCCACCTTCGTCGCCGAGCTCATGGCCTCCCGTACGCTCGCCGTCAAGGAAGAACTCGCACCCTCCCTCGCCGAGTTCGACCGCGCGGTACTGCGGCACACCCGCGGCCTCTACCACCCCGCCGACCACCGAATCCGCAGCCGGCCCTCGTCCGCCACCCTCGCCCAGCGCCACCCCGACGCGTCCGCGGGCAACGGCAAACGGGCCGCCGAACGACTGATGGACGGCAGAGTCCAACTCTTCGCCGTCTTCGACACGTGGACCCGCCAGCGCGCGATTCCTGCGGGGCACGCCGAACGTCTCCGCATACAGATGGATTCGCGGTACGCCAACGCCCTCAACCTGCCCTGACGCGTACTTCGCATGGGGGCTGCGCCCCGAAGGGGCGCGGGGAACTGCGCGCCCAGCCACAACCCACCGGCAGCCGGCGGACGGCAGACAGGGGCACCCCCTCCCGCCGGATCAGCCCGCGCCGGGCAACCGAAGCTGCGTACAGCCGCGCTCCGCGCTCTCCTTCTCGGCGAAGGACGCGAGGATCGCACGCATGGCGCCGCGATCCAACTGCTCGCGGCTCAGACTCTGCTGCCCGTCCGACTGGTCATCCGGCCGGCTGACGGCAAGTTGGAAGCCGGCCGCCCGCCCCCCGCACCGTGCCGTTGCCCAACCGGAGGTATCCGTGAGCCATGGCCGGGTCCGCGACTCGTCCGTACGCGCGCCGCTGAGGCCGGCCTCGCCGTACATCACCCGCTGCGACCATTCCCCGTACAGGCCGTAGAGCGAGACCACCGGGCTGTGCGATTCGCCGTCCTCGTCGCTGCCGGACGGCCGTACCAGGCAACTGGTCATCGGGCCGCGCCCCTTGGGGATCCGGAGGTCGACGGACCAGCCCGCACCCTGGAACGGATCGCGGGCGAGCGCCGCGCATGTGGTGCCCGCAGCGCGTGCGGACGGTACGCCGTCGGGCTCGGCCTTCTCGGTGTCCCGCGCCGGAACGCGCAGCGGCTCGGCGTCGCAACCGAGCTTCTCGGCCGCCTTGTTGGCGACTGCCGCACCCGCGCGGACCAACTGGTGCGGCTCGGAGCGGTGCCCGGACAGCACGTTCACCAGCAGCTGCCCCCGGTGCCCGGCGGCGTCCTTGCCGCGTCCGGGGCACTCCGGCATCAGCGTCACACCGGCCAGCCGGGACTCGAACCCCGGCAGTCCGGCGGGGAGCGCGGCCGCCGGGTGCACCCCGTCGTCCCTGAACTCCCGTACGAGCTCGCTGTCGATGTCGTCGCGGCGGCTGTAGACGCGGATCTCCAGGACCCGTTCGTCCTGCTCGTTCACCACCTCGCAGCTGTAGCGCCCCAGGTCGCTGTCGGTCTCCGACTTGGAATCGCCCAGGTGCGCCTCAGCGTTGCCCGTGGTGGCCCGCAGGGTGTCCAGGCTGCCGTCGGGCAGCGCGCCGTCGCACGCGTCCGAGGTGATCAGCTGGTCCTTGACCGTGGGTGTGACGGCCCACCCCACGCCGCCGAGCGCCAGCACGCCGAGGCCGCACCACACGGCGATCCTCGTACGGCGGCGACGCCGGTCGCCGCGCTCCTGGAGGAGCCGCCACCGCTCACGCCGCTCGGCCTCGGTCTCCGTCTCGTCCCGCTGCTGCTTGCCCTCCGCATCCGACACCCCGGCACCGTATCCCAGCCCCGAACCCGCCCCGAACACACGTATGCCCCGGGCTCCTGGCGGAGGAGCGCGGGGCACACGGCGTACTGCTCAGCGGGAGCTCACTCCCACTCGATGGTCCCCGGCGGCTTGCTGGTGACGTCCAGCGTGACCCGGTTCACCTCGGAGACCTCGTTGGTGATCCGCGTCGAGATGCGGGCCAGCACGTCGTAGGGCAGCCGCGACCAGTCGGCCGTCATCGCGTCCTCCGAGGACACCGGACGCAGCACCACAGGGTGACCGTAGGTGCGGGCGTCGCCCTGGACGCCGACGCTGCGGACATCCGCGAGCAGCACCACAGGGCACTGCCAGATGTCCCGGTCCAGACCCGCGGCCGTCAGCTCCTCGCGGGCGATGGCGTCCGCCTCCCGCAGCAGGTCCAGCCGCTCGCGGGTGACCTCGCCGACGATACGGATCCCCAGGCCTGGGCCCGGGAACGGCTGCCGCTGGACGATCTCGTCCGGCAGCCCGAGCTCCTGCCCGACCATCCGCACCTCGTCCTTGAACAGCTTGCGCAGCGGCTCCACCAGCTCGAATTCGAGGTCCTCGGGGAGGCCGCCGACGTTGTGGTGCGACTTGATGTTGGCCGCGCCGGTGCCGCCGCCGGACTCCACCACGTCCGGATAGAGCGTGCCCTGCACGAGGAACGCCACCGGCTCGTCGCTCGGCGCCTCGGCGACGATCTCCGCCTGTGCCTGCTCGAAGACCCGGATGAACTCCCGGCCTATGATCTTGCGCTTCTGCTCCGGGTCGGAGACTCCGGCCAGCGCGTCGATGAAGCGGTCGGCCGCGTCCACGACCTTCAGCTGGACGCCGGTCGCCGCGACGAAGTCCTTCTCGACCTGCTCGGTCTCGCCCTTGCGCATCAGCCCGTGGTCGACGTACACGCAGGTCAGCTGGTCGCCGATGGCCCGCTGCACAAGCGCGGCGGCAACCGCCGAGTCCACCCCGCCGGACAGTCCGCAGATGGCGCGCCTGCTGCCGACCTGGGCGCGGATCGCCGCCACCTGCTCGTCGACGATGCTCTCCGTCGTCCAGGACGGGGACAGCCCCGCGCCCCGGTACAGGAAGTGCTCCAGCTCCTGCTGGCCGAACGTGGAGTGCATCACCTCGGGGTGGTGCTGCACGCCGTACAGCTTCCGCGCGTCATCCTCGAACGCCGCGACCGGCACCAGATCCGTGGACGCCGTGACGGTGAAGCCCTCCGGCGCCGCCGAGCAGGCGTCGCCGTGCGACATCCACACCTGCTGCTCGTCCGGGGTGCCCTCGAACAGTGTCGAGGACGACTTGGCGACGGTCAGCTGGGTACGGCCGTACTCCCTGCTGCCGGTGTTGTCGACCGTGCCGCCCAGCGTCGTCGCCATCAGCTGGAAGCCGTAGCAGATGCCCAGGACGGGGACGCCCGCCTCGAACAGCGCACGGTCGAGGGAGGGCGCGCCCTCCGCGTACACGGAGGAGGGGCCACCGGACAGGATGATCGCCTTCGGGTTCTTGGCGAGCATCTCGGCGACCGGCATGGTCGACGGCACGATCTCGCTGTACACCCGCGCCTCGCGCACGCGGCGCGCGATGAGCTGGGCGTACTGCGCGCCGAAGTCGACGACGAGAACGGTGTCCGGAGTGTTGCTCTCGGACGGGTTGGAAGCCACGAAGCTGATGCCTTTCGGCGGTGAAGCGGGGGTTCACCACCGATGATAACGGTGCCCCTGGGGGGCCGAGCCCGCCGCTGGAGGGGTGGCATACTGGGCGCATGCGCATGCGGAACACGTGGTTTACCTATGGCACCGGCCCGGCCGGCTGCCATGGTCGTCGTTCTGTGTGAGAGAAGCCACATACGAACTTCCCCAGGCGCCCCGGGCCGGTCAGGCCCGGGGCGCCTGTGTGTGTCGGCCCGGTCCGCCGCAGCCCGCGGGCTCCGTGAGCCGAGGAGCACGCAGCAGATGACTACGACGAGCACCAGCACCAGCACCGAGGCGGCGCCCGCGCCGGAGGCGTCGATCGCGGCCCAACGCGCCCGGATCGACGCGCTCGACGCCCGCCTGATCGCGCTCGTACGCGACCGTATGGAACTGTCCGACAGCATCCAGCAGACGCGGATCGAGTCGGGCGGGCTGGGGGCACCCCCGGACGGAGTCTGGGGGAGGGTGCAGCTGTCCCGCCAGATGCAGATCCTCGACCACTACAGCGCGGAGCTAGGGGCGCCGGGCCGAGAGCTGGCCCGCACACTGCTGCGGCTGTGCCGGGGGCACTAGGTCGGTGGGGCTGCGCCCCGAAGGGGCGCGGGGAACTGCGCGCCCAGCCACAACGCGCCCGCAGCCTGCGGACGGCAGCAAGGGGCACCCCCTACCCAGCACGGGGCGGGGCCCTCACCCGTACGGCGCGTGACCGCCCCGAAGGGGCTTCGTTGGACCCGGTGTCCCTGATCTCCGCCGGGCGCCCGGCGGCGAGCGGGGCGGCGTCACCGGAGCGATGAGACGCCCGTCCTCCCCGGGAGGGGAGACGCCGGGTGTCGTGGGACCTCGCTCCGGTGCTGTGACCGGACGGCAGGGGACAGCAGCCCGGTCACGACAGCGGCCGGTCCCGGGGACGCTCTGGGCCGGCCGCTCCGCGGCTCTCCCAGCTCTCCCGGCTCTTCAACGGCCTCCGGATGCCATGCACCGGCCCCGCACGGGATCTTTGCCAGAACCTGAGAATCCCTCTCCGTCGAAACGGTTGCGCGGGGCGCGGCGTATCCAGCACGATGCAGAGAGTCGACGAACAAACCGCCTGACCACAAGGCCAGTTGGTGGACCGTGGCACACTTCTGCCATTGGTTCGACCAATCCGGCGGCGCTTCCCCCCGGCGCCGCCCTCAGCACAGGCGCTGCCCTGACGCCGGTGCTGACCCAAGGGCCCCGCGGCTGCCGCCACCCACCCGGTCGGCGCCCGGGGCCCTTCGTCGGTGCCCACCTGCGAGGCTGCCGCCGCTCACAGCTGGCCGAGAGTGAACTCCGGTACAGCTCCCACCAGTTGGGCACCACCAGTGCGGCGCAGCCCCCCAGCACATCACTCGGCAGCCGGCTGCTCCGGCACGGCTGCCACATCCTGTGGAGCCCTCCGCTCCGGCACGGCCGGGACCGGCAGCAGGGGAAGCCGCAGCGCCCCGAAGGCGCCGTCCGGTACGGCGGGGCTGCGGGGGACGACCGGTGTCAGCCGTTCGTACGGGCGGTCCTGTGCGGGACGGCTGTCCTCCTCACCGTTGTTCGGCCAGAAGGCCATGGCGCGCTCGGCCTGTGCGGTGATGGTGAGGGACGGATTGACGCCGAGGTTGGCGGAGACCGCGGAGCCGTCGACGACGGAGATCCCGGGGTGTCCGTACAGCCGGTGGTAGGGGTCGACGACGCCGTGCTCGGGGCTGTCGCCGATGGGGCAGCCGCCCAGGAAGTGGGCGGTGAGGGGGGTGCCCATCAGCTCGCCGACGTTGGTGCCGGGGAAGCCGTTGATCTCCTCGGCGAGCGCGCTGGCGGCCTCGGCGCTCTCCGGGATGTGCACGGGGTTGGGCGCGCCGTGCCCCTGCCGTGCGGTGAGCATGCCTTTGCCGAGGCCCTTGTCCTTGCGGTAGGTCGTCAGCGAGTTGTCGAGGGTCTGCATGACGAGCCCGATGATGATGCGCTCGGACCATTTGCGCGCGGACAGCGAGCGCAGGAACAGCGCCGGGTGCCGCAGGCAGGTGAAGACGTGGGCGAGAGCGCGCGGCAGCAGTGTGTTCTGCCGTACCTGGAGGGTGGTCAGGGCGCTCATGGAGTTGGAGCCCTTGCCGTAGCGGACGGGTTCGATGTGGGTGTGGGCGTCGGGGTGCACGGAGGAGGTGATGGCGACGCCCTTGGTGAAGTCGAGTTCGGCGTCCTTGCCCCACTTCTTGCGGTACCGGCGCGGCACCGTCTGCGCCCCGACCAGCGCTTCGGAGTTGGTGCGCGTCAACTCGCCCAGGCGGGGCGACAGTCGTGGCAGGGTGCCGGCGTCCTTCACCCGGTGCAGCAGCTTCTGGGTGCCGTACGTACCGGCGGCCAGCACGACGTGCCGGGCGCGCAGGATGTGCGGCTTCCCTCGCCGTTTGTCGGTGCGTACGGTCAGCACTTCGTAGCCGTC
This sequence comes from Streptomyces sp. CA-250714, assembly GCF_050936705.1. NCBI lineage: Bacteria > Bacillati > Actinomycetota > Actinomycetes > Kitasatosporales > Streptomycetaceae > Streptomyces > Streptomyces sp. CA-250714. The sequence goes on from NZ_JBNJMI010000001.1 coordinate 3,239,790, forward strand.
CGCGTCCGTGCCCGGGGTGCGCTCCCGGATGCCGACGACGGTGGTCAGCGGGCGGATCTCGGCGCCGGCCCGCTCCGCGAGGTGGAGGTAGTTCTCGTTGAGGGTGTTCTTGGCGCCCCGGCGGCAGCCGGTCATGCACTCGCCGCACTCCACACAGGCGGTGCGCTCGGGGCCCGCGCCGCCGAAGTACGGGTCGGGGACGGTCTCGCCCGCGCCCGCCCGTACCGTGCCGTCCGCGTCGTCACCGTCGCCGAAGAAGACGCCGACCGGCGCCAGATGGAAGGTGTCGCCGTAGCCGAGCCGGTCGGCGGCGGCCTTCAGATGGACGTCGGAGGGGGTGGTGGTGGGGTTGAGGCGGACGCCGAGCATGCACTTGGCCTGCTCGTAGTAGGGCGCGAGTTCGGCCTGCCAGTCGGTGATGTGGCCCCACTGGCGGTCCTCGAAGAACGGCTTGGGGGGTACGTAGAGCGTGTTGGCGTAGTTCAGCGAGCCGCCGCCCACCCCGGCGCCCGCCAGGATCATGACGTTGGCGAGCAGATGGATGCGCTGGATGCCGTAGAGGCCGAGCGAGGGCGCCCACAGGAAGTTCTTCAGGTCCCAGGAGTTCTTGGGCAACTCCTCACGGGCGAAGCGCCGCCCGGCCTCCAGCACACACACCCGATAGCCCTTCTCGGTCAGCCGCAGCGCCGAGACCGAGCCGCCGAAACCGGAGCCGACGACGACTACGTCATAGTCGAAACGTTCCTGGGACACGAATACCTCCGGTTCTGCGGGGTGACGCCAACGGGTATGGGAGCGCCCCCATAAGGGGCGCGGGGAACTGCGCGAGAAACCACAACCGGCCCGCAGCCCGCGAACAACAGCCAGGGGCACCCCCTCACCGGAAGCGGAGCGCCTTCAGCGCCTTGAGGGAGCGCGACATGAACGCGGCGTACGCCTCATCGCTCATGCCGAACGACGGTGCCATGGGCAGCACCCGCTGGTGTGCCACCGTCTGCGGCTCGGTGTACTTGAGGATGCCCTCCGAGCCGTGCCTGCGGCCGAGTCCGGAGTCGCCCATGCCGCCCATGGGGGCCTGGGCGCTGCCGTAGGCGGAGGCGTACCCCTCGTTGACGTTGACGGTGCCGGTGCGCAGCCGGGCGGCGATGTCGCGGGCCCGGCGGCCGTTGCCGCTCCATACGCTGGAGTTGAGGCCGTAGGAGGTCGCGTTGGCGAGTTCGACGGCCTCCTCGATGTCGGAGAAGCGGTAGACGGAGACGACGGGGCCGAAGGTCTCCTCGCCGCAAACGGTCATCGCCGGCTCGACGCCCTCCAGCACGGTGGGCTCGTAGAACAGCGGGCCGATGTCGGGGCGCGGCCTGCCGCCGGTCAGCACAGTGGCGCCCTTGGCGACGGCGTCCTCGACGTGCTGCTTGACCGTCTCCAACTGCCGCTCGGAGACGAGGGAGCCCATATCGGCGCCGTAGGCCAGGGACGCGCCCAGCCGCATGGCGCGAGTGCGGGCCACGAAGCGTTCCAGGAAGGCGTCGGCGACCGACTCGTGCACGTACAACCGCTCGATGGAGATGCACAGTTGCCCTGCGGAGGAGAAGGCGCCGCGCACCGCGCCCGCCGCGGCCTTGTCGAGGTCGGCGTCCTCCAGGACGAGCATCGCGTTCTTGCCGCCCAGCTCCAGGGAGCAGCCCACCAGCCGGGCCGCGGCACGCCGGGCGACCTCGCGGCCGGTGCGGGTGGAGCCGGTGAAGGAGATGTAGTCACCGCGGTCGGCGACCTCGGGGCCGATCACCGGGCCCTCGCCGAGGACGATCTGCCACACATCGGCGGGCAGCCCCGCCTCGATCAGCAGATCGCGTGCCCACAGGGCGGTCAGCGCGGTCTGGGTGTCGGGCTTCATCACGACGGCGTTGCCCGCGACGAAGGCGGGCAGCGCGTCGCCGACGGACAGTTCGAAGGGGTAGTTCCATGGCGCGATCTGGCCGACGACGCCGCGCGGGTGGCGCAGTTCGGTGACCTTGGTCAGGGTGGGTATCGCGCCGGTGTGCCGCTTGGGGCGCAGATACGCGGCGGCCTTGCGCCCGTAGTGCCGGGCGGCGACGGCGACCGCCTGCACCTCCTCGTGTGCGTGCAGCCGCGCCTTGCCGGTCTCCAGCTGGATGAGGTCGAGCACCTCCGACTGGCGGGCCAGCACCAGGTCGTGGAAGCGCAGCAGCACCGCGGCGCGCTGCCGTACCGGGGTGGCGGCCCAGGCGCGCTGCGCCGCGCGGGCCTTCTCGAAGGCGGTGGCCACGTCCTCGGGGGTGGACTCGGGCAGCTCGGCCAGCACCTCCCCGGTGAAGGGGGAACGGCTGCTGGTCTTGCCGCTGCCCACCACGCCCCGGCTCAGCGCGGCGACGAGGGCGGGGGTGACCACGTCGGCCGCCGTCCTGGCACGCTCGACGGCGGGGGCGACCGGATTGCTGCTGTCCTTCGGGTCCGTCATGCGAGTGAGCGTACGACCGGGGACGCGGGCTCGTATACCCAGCGGTAACCGCTTTTCACGGAATCTGCCAGTGATTGCTGGCAGAGCCATCGGCGGATTGCCGGCAGAGCCGTCGGCGCAGCGCCGGGCTACAGATCGTTGATCTTGAGGGACTTCTTCGCCTCCTGGTAGACGGCCTCGCCGTCCTTGCGCGCATTGCCTGCGGCGGGCATGTCCACGTACAGCCGCCAGCGGACGCCCTTGTCGTTGACGTAGACCAGTTCGTGGCGGAACTTCTTGGGTTCCTTGGGCTCCCCGATCTCCGCCTTGGGCCGGTAGGTGGTGGAGACTTCGGCCGCGTCCTTGCCCTGCTGCTTCGCCTCGGTGACCCGGGAATCCGTCTCCTCCATCGTTTCGTTGTAGGAGTCCTCTTTTGCCCCGTTGTCGTAGAAGCTCTTCCAGGAGTTGGCCTCCTTGAGAGAGTTCTCCTGGATGTCGTCGCTGCTGCGGCTCAGCTTGAGGGAGACGACGTTCCCCGGGTCGGTGAAGGTCACCTCACCGTCGTTCGCGCTGCGCTGGTAGTCCTCGGGCACCGCGAGGGAAGCACTGACCCGCGCGTCCTCGTTCCGCGTCTTCCAGCCCTCCGGGGCCTGGTCGCCGGTGAAGACGAAGAACAGCGCGAGCGCCGCGGCCGCGGCGACCACCACTCCCCCGGTGCCGAACTGCCAGCCACGGCTGGTCCGCAACTTGCCGCCGAACCCGCGCAGCGCGCGGACGAGGGCGTTGCCGCCGTCGGGGCGCGACAGCGGGCGGGACTGCTGCGGCGGACGGGCCACCTCGGCGAGGATCTGCCGGATCTCCGCGGCGTCCGGACGCTGCCCGGGCTCCTTGCTCAGCAGCCTGGTGAGCAGCATCCCGAAGGCCCCGGAGCCGCTCAACGCACGTGTCGGTCGCTGCGGTACGGCCGAGAGCACCGCCTGCAGGGTGGCGGGGCTGTTGGAGCGGCGGAACGGCGAGACGCCCTCGACCGCCGTGTACAGCACCACTCCGAGCGACCACAGGTCCGACTCCGGACCCGGCCGCTGGCCCAGCACCCGCTCGGGCGCCACGAACTCCGGTGAGCCGACGAACGCGCCGGTCTCCGTCAGGCCCTGCTCGCCCTGGACCTTGGCGATCCCGAAGTCGGTGAGCACGACTCTGTCGTAACGTCCCAACAGCACGTTGTCCGGCTTCACATCGCGGTGCAGCACACCCTTCTCGTGCGCGGCGTCCAGCGCGCCGGCGACGGCGAGCCCGATCCGCGCTGCCTCGCGCACATCGATCGTGCCCTCGTTCAGCACATCGGCGAGCGAACGGCCCTGGACCAGTTCCATGACGATCCACGGCTGCTCGTCCTCCACCACCACGTCATGGATGGTGACGACGGAGGGGTGGTCGATCTGCGCGGCCGTACGCGCCTCACGCCGCATCCGCGTGTACATCGTCTCGCGCTCGCGCTCGGAGAGATGGTCGGGCAGCCGCGGCTCCTTGACCGCCACGTCCCGGTCCACCACCTCGTCGTGCGCCCGCCACACGGTGCCCATGCCGCCGTGCCCCAGCCGGGCCGTGAGCCGGTAGCGGCCGCCGATGAGCCGCCCGCCACCCGGGGCGCCGCCGGCCGCGCCGGACGGCGGCGCGGAGACCTCGGTCGGCTCGTACGAACGGGCGGCGGAGGCTTTCGATTCGGGAGGGCCGGGCTGTCGTGGCGGCTGCAATCCGTAGCTGGTCGACTCGTCCAACCGGTCCCCCTCGTTCATCATGGGCTCAGCTTCACCCGCCGGGCACCGCGATCGCCACTGGGTTCACAGAGCTGTGATGTCAGTGCGCCTGTGCTGTCAGGGCGCCTGTGAAGTCAAGGCGCCCTGGTGACGCGGTAGGTGTCGGCGACGGCCTCGAAGTGCCGGTCGATCTCCGCCTTCTGGCTCTTGGAGCCGAGTACGAGCAGCACGTGGTAGCGCCCGCCCAGGATCATCGCCCGGTTGCGTGCGTACACCTGCCGGCCGCCGTCCTCACGCCAGCTGAACGTCCCCTCGGCCATCGCCGTGTCCCCCACGTCGATACGCCGCAGCCCGCCGGTGCTCGCCCAGTCGGAGGCGCGGTAGGCGGAAAGCTCCGGCTCGTCCTCGCTCTGATACGCCATCGGGTCCTTGCCGAACTTGCCGGTGCCGTCCCGGCCGTTGACGACGACCATCTCGACCTCGCCGCCGTTGTAACGCACCTGTCCGCGCCCGTTGCTGGAGCGGCGGTCCCACTCCTTCGGCACGGCGATCCGGAACCCGGCGGGATCGTTGCTGATCCGGTAGCCCTTGGGGGCCTTGTCGTCCGTGCCGCTCTCGTTGCCGGACTCGCTGCCGCTGCTGCCGTTGTCCTTGCGGTCGTTGTCCTTGCTGTCGTTCTTGTCGTCGTTCTTGCCGTCGGGCTTGTCCGCGGGCTTGTCGTCGCCGGATCCGCCGTCCCCGGTCCGCTCCGGCTGCTGCTCCTCGGGCACCACGACCGAGCCCTTCTGGGCGCCCTCCCCGCCGTCGTCGCCCGGCATGAACCACGCCACGAACGCCACGGCCGCCGCCATGCCGAGCAGGATCAGCGCGAGGACCAGCAGCCCCAGCCGACGCGGACCGCCGCCCCGTTTCGGGCCGCGGTGGCGCTGGACCGGCTCCGCGAGGGGCTCGGCCTGCGGGCGGTCGGCCCGCGGTACCCGCTCCCTGCGCGGCGGGCGCTCGGCGGCGGCCGCGCGCTTCGCCCGGCGGCGCCTGCGTACCAGTTCGCCCCGCCGCCGTACGATCGGCAGCCGGCGCGGGTCGGCCGGGCCGCCGGCGTCCAGGGTGAGCGGCGCCGTGACCGTGCGCAGCCCGACATCCGGCTCCGGCGCCGAGCGGATGATCGACCGCAGCCAGCCCCGCAGCTCCTCGAAGTCCGGCCGCTCGGTGGGGTCCTGCCGCATCAGCGACTCGACCACCGGGCGCAGCGGCCCGCAGTCCTCCGCGAACGCGGGCGGCTCCGCGCACACCATCTGCACCAGCTCGGCCGCGCTGTCCTCGGGGTACGGGGCGTGGCCCTGCACGGCGCGGAAGAGCAGCACACCCAGCGCCCACAGATCGGCGGCCGGGCCCACGGGCGGGGCGAGCCGCCAGTTCTCGTACACGGGCCCCGCCTGCTCCGGCGCCCAGCGCTCCGTGACCGGCCCCACGACGGTCATCCGGGCATGCCGCGCCCGCTCCGCCGCCAGCGCCGTCGCAGGCCCGCGATAGCGGCCGACGGACTCCGCCGCGCCGCCCCAGGGGCCGCCGTCGCCGGGGTCGGGGGACGCGTCGGGGACGGGGGACGCCTCGGTGCCGGTGCCGTACTCGGTGCCGTACTCAGCCGCGTACTCGGTGGCGGGCTCGGTGCCGTATTCAGCCCCGTACTCGGTGCCGTACTCAGCCGCGTACTCGGTGGCGGGCTGCTCGCGGTGGGGCTCGTCGCGGCCGGTGGCCCAGGGGGCGGGGATGCTGCGGGTGTCGGCGGGCCGGGCGCCGGGCAGCGCCGTGGGACCGCTGTCGGTCCCGGGTCTGCGCCCGCCTCCGCCGGGCCCGTCGTCCGCGCCGGTGCGCCCGTACGGCGGGGGCACGCCGTACGGGCCCGACGCGTGCGGGCCGTAGATCTCGTCGCGCTCGACCTCGCGCACGCCGCCGTCCGTCAGCGCGCCGGGCAGCACTTCGTCCTCGTCGGACGGCAGCCAGCGCACGTCGTCGTCGAGGGCGTGGGTGGGACCGGCTCCGTGCTCGCCCTCGGCGTCCTGCCCGGCCGGGCCGCCGCCCGGGGCGGTGGACCACCAGTCTGTGCCGGGCGGCCGCCGTGCGCCCTCGTCCCCCTCCTGGGCCCGCCGCCCGGCGTCCCGGGTATCGGCGGCAGCACGCTGGGCGCCCTCCCGGTACGCGGCGATCGCACCACGCCGCGCGGCGCGTGCGGAGATGTCGTCGGGCGGGTCCTCACGGCCCGGGAGACCCTGGCCGCGGGGTCCCCGTACGTCCTCCTCGGGTTCGATGCCCTCGAAGCCGAAGATGCCTCTGCGGCGCTCCTCCGCGCCGTACGGGTGTGCGGCGAGGTCGTCGGTCCCTTCGTCCCGCCGCGCCTCGTACGAGCCGCTGTCGCGCGCGGTGAAGCCCGCGGGCAGCCGGTGCCCGGTCCAGGTCGCGGGTGCCGGTCCGCCGCGCCCCGGCCGGTGCGACGCCTCCGGGCCCGCCGCGCCACCGGCGTCCCCGGCTCTTCGACGGGAGACATCCTCGGCCCCCCGACGCGCCCGGGGTACGGGACCGGGACGACTTCCGGTGCCACGCTCGGCCCGGGAGCCGGAGCCTGATTCAGCACCGGCCACCGGCCCTGCACCAGGACCGGTTTCGGGACCGGTTCCAGGGCCGGCTCCGGGTCCGGTTTCGGGTCCGTCCGGTGGGGGCGGCGGCAGCGGATCGTAGCCGCACAGCGCCTCCTCGGCGGCCCCCACCGCGAGGCCGGTCAGCAACGCCCGCCCGTCCTCGCAGATGAGCACGGTGCGGGCGGTCACATTGCGGTGCACCCAGCCGTGCGCGTGCACGATGCGCAGCGCGGCGAGCAGATCAGCGGCGATCTCGGCGGCGCGATGCGCGCCCAGCGGGCGTTCGGCCAGCAGCGAGGCGAGGGGTCTGGCGGGCACCGACTCGCTCACTATCCACAGCCCGTCGTCCTCGACGAAGACGTCGAAGACCTGGTCGAGCCGGGGATGGTCGGGCAGTTGCGCCGCGGCGACGGCGGCCTCCATCGCCCTGCGCACCCCGGGATCCGCCGGGCGCCGCGTGGCGCGCCCGACCTGGCCGCGCGGGCCGCCGTCCGGGCTCCGGCCAGGGGTGCTGTAGCCGTCGTCGACCACCTCTGCCTCGACGACCTCGGGCAACGGCACCTGTCGGACGAGGACTTCCTGGCCGCTGGCGGTGTCCCAGGCCGGCGACTCGGCGAGTTCGTACGCGTCGGCAGGCGGCAGCGGCAGACGGTAGCGGTCGGCCAGCAGCCGGCCCGCGTATCCCGCGTTCTCCTCCACGACGCCCTCCCCACCGCGCACGAGACCGCCAATTTCGTTCTGTTTCCGCCTCCTTGCGGATAGCTACGGTCCGCGTCCTTCACGATACGTCCGGGAACCGTCCGCGTCACCGCGCCTCGGCGACCTGCTGCCCCACTATGAGCGACCCACTGCCCCGCCATGAGGCCGCGGCACCGCCCCGCGGACGACAACGAGATCGAGGCCGCCCCTCGGAACGCGGAAGCGCGAGGAGCCGTCAGCCGTGCGGCTTGAACGACGCGAAGGCCGTCTTCCGCAGCGTCACACACGGCTTGTCCTGCCAGCCGTCGGCCTTGCAGGTGATGAGTATGGCGTAACCGTTCTTGCCGTCGACCTTGAAGCCGCGGTTGAGGGCGTGGACCTTCTTGCCGTTCTCCTTGCGCAGGAACTGCCAGTCGGCCACGGTCGGATAGCCGCGCCAGTCGACCTTCTTGATGCCCAGCGACTTGTAGCCGGGGCTGGAGCCCTTGACCGCGGGCTCCAGACTGCGCCAGGCCCCGACGGCGTCGCCGCCGGGGCTGCTGGTGTGGTCGATCTGGATCCGCGGATAACCGCCACCGGGCGGGGCGTATTTGCGGCCCGAGTTCTTGCCCGCTATCCCGGCGGGCTTCCAGTGGTCGGGCAGGGCGACGGAGAAGTGGAACCGGCCGTCCTTGACCTGGGCGTAGCCATCGGGGAGTTCTGGCTTGTCCTTCTCGTCGCCCTTGGCGTCGTCCTGCTTCCCGCCGTCGTCCGCCTTGCCGCCCTGCTCGCCCTCGGGCTTCTCGTCGGACTGCCCGGCGGTACCGGCGTTGACCTGCTCGGCCTCCCTGCTGCCGCCCTGGCCGTTGCCCTCGCTGGTGTCGGCGGAGCCGCCCTTGGACGCGTTGTCGCCGCCCCCGCCGCCGAGGTTCGCGACGATCAGCACGATGACGAGGATGACGACGACCACGGCCGCCGCCGCGATGGCCAGCGTCCGGCGCGGGATGCCCTTGCGCAGCTCGGGCAGCTCCCGCAGGTCGCGGAGCGAGGTGATCGCGTCACTGCCGCCGCTCTCGGGGGGCAGCGCCCGGCCGCCGCTTCCCGTGCCCGGCAGCGGAGCGCCGCCGGAGCCGCCGGTGCCGGAACCGGGCGTTGTCCCGGCGCCGTTGGACGGCTCGGCTCTGTGCCCCGCCTCCGTGCGGCCGCCGCCCGCACCGGCGGCACCCGCGCCACTGCCGGCCGCTGCCGCGCCCGTCGTGCGGGCACCCTGGCCGCCGCGCCGGGCCGCGTCGTCGCCCTTTTTGACCGAGTGCCGGCCCGGCGATGAGGAGGGCGGCGTCGAGGGGCGGGGCGGACTCGCGGGCGCCGAGGGCGGCGGGCTCGTGGGCGGGGGCGGCGTCGATGAGGCACGCGCGGCGGAGGAGGCCGCGCCACCCGCGGAGCTGCCGCCGTGCTTGGGGCCCGAGCGCGTACCACCGGACGCCGCCCCGCCGGTGGAGCGGGAACCGGAGCCGGACCCGGTGCCTGTACGGCCGGAGGAGCCAGCGGTGCCCGCACCGGCCGAACCGGCGCCGCCCGCCGCGTTGCGGACGGATTTGAAGGCACCGCGCAGCCGCTCGCCCGAACTGCTGCCCTCCGAGCGCCGCTTGCGCCTGCCGCCTGTCGTACCGGGGCTGTAGGCGGGGCCGCCCGGAGAGGAGCCGCCGCTCTTGCCGGCGGCCGGGGGTGCCGAGGACGAGGGCGCGTCCGGAACCGGCGGCAGTATCGACGTACGTTCCGCGGGGCCGTCCACGGGTGCCGGGCTCTTGTGGCCGGAGGCGACCGGCTCCAGCAGCAGCCGTGCGCCGTCCACGTCCAGCCGCTTCTCCGGGTCCTTGACCAGCAGTCCGGAGATGACGTCGCGCAGTTCGCCCGCGTGCTCGGGATACGGGACGGGCTCGGTCATCACGGCCGTCAGCGTGGAGATGGCGGAGCCCTTGTCGTAGGGCGGGCGGCCCTCGACGGCGGCGAACAGCAGGCCGCCCAGCGACCACAGGTCGGCGGGCGGGCCGGGGGGCTTGCCGCGCGCCCGCTCGGGCGAGATGTAGGAGGGGGCGCCGACGAGCATGCCGGTGGAGGTGACGGAGGGGTCGCCCTCGACCTTGGCGATGCCGAAGTCGGTGAGGACCACACGCCCTGTGCCGTCTTCCAGCAGCACGTTGGAGGGCTTCACATCGCGGTGCAGGATGCCTTCGCGGTGTGCGGCGCGAAGCACATCCAGGATGGCGAGGCCGACCTCGGCCGCGCGCTGCGGATCCAGCGGGCCGTCGGTCTTGATCTTGTCGGCGAGGGAGCGGCCCTCGACCAGCTCCATCACGATCCAGGGCCGGCTGTCCTCGTTGACGACGTCGAAGACGGTGACGGCGCTGCCGCTGCGGATCCTCGCGATGGCCTTGGCCTCACGCAGGGTGCGGGTGATGAGCCGCTGCTTCTCCTCCTCGTCGACGCTGGAGGGGAACCGAAGCTCCTTCACCGCGACGCGCCGGCCCAGGATTTCGTCCTCGCCGCGCCAGACGGTGCCCATACCGCCACGCCCGAGGACTCCCCCGAGCCGATAGCGGCCACCTACCAGCCGTCCCGCGTCCTCGCTCATGAATCCCCTTGTGTCCCCTCTGCGTGAGAGCCCGCCCCCGGCAGAGCCTTCATTGTGAACCATCGCTCTGACAAGACGTGTACGGGGGCGGCACAGTTACACCACAGCCCCACCACTTCTCACCCGGGTTCACACCGCCAACAGCCCTTGCGGAGATGACCAGTCCAACGGGGGACCCGCGCCGGGTCCCCCGTGGCTGTCCGGGCTCTCCCGCACCGGTGCCGGTACTGCTACACCGGCACGATGTCGGGCGCGCCCAGCCGTGCCGCGTCCGCTGTCTGGTCGTCGGGCTGCAACTGCGACTCCCGTTCGGCCTCGACCCGCTTCTCATAGTGCTCGATCTCCCGGTCCACCTGGTCCGCGTCCCAGCCCAGCACCGGTGCCATCAGTTCGGCGCACTCGCGGGCGCTCCGTGCGCCCCGGTCGAAGGTCTCGATGGAGATGCGCGTACGGCGCGTCAGGACGTCGTCCAGATGGCGGGCGCCCTCGTGTGTGCAGGCGTAGACGATCTCCGCCTTCAGATAGTCGTCCGCGGCGGGCAGCGGCTCGCCCAGTTCCGGGTCGTTCTCGATCAGATCGAGCACCTCCTCGGTCATCGAGCCGTAGCGGCCCAGCAGATGCTCGACCCGCGCCACATGCAGCCCGGCGCGCTGTGCGAGACGAGCGCGCCCATTCCACAGCGCGTGATAGCCCTCGGCGCCCGCCAGCCGCACCTGTTCGGTGACGCAGTCGGCGACCCGGTGGTCGAGCCCGTGCACCGCCTCGTCCACCGCGTCCTTGGCCATCACCCGGTACGTCGTGTACTTGCCGCCCGCGATGACCACGAGCCCCGGCACCGGGTGGGCGACCGTGTGCTCGCGGGACAGCTTGCTGGTCGCCTCGGACTCGCCCGCCAGCAGCGGCCGCAGCCCCGCGTAGACGCCCTCCACGTCGTCGCGGGTCAGCGGCACGGCCAGCACCGAGTTGACGTGGTCGAGCAGATAGTCGATGTCGGCGCTGGAAGCGGCCGGGTGCGCCTTGTCCAGGTCCCAGTCGGTGTCCGTGGTGCCGATGATCCAGTGCCGGCCCCACGGGATGACGAACAGCACGCTCTTCTCCGTGCGGAGGATGAGCCCCGTCGTGGAGTTGATGCGGTCCTTCGGCACGACCAGATGGATGCCCTTGGAGGCGCGGACGTGGAACTGGCCGCGCTCGGCGATCAGTCCCTGGGTGTCGTCCGTCCACACGCCGGTCGCGTTGACGACCTGCCGGGCCCGCACCTCGAACTCGCCGCCCTGCTCCAGGTCCTCGATGCGCGCCCCGACGACCCGCTCCCCCTCCCGCAGGAAGCCGACCACCCGCGCGCGGTTGGCCGCGAGCGCCCCGTACTCCGCCGCCGTGCGCACCAGCGTGGCGACGAACCGCGCGTCGTCCACCTGTGCGTCGTAGTACTGCAACGCACCCACCAGCGCTTCCTTCTTCAACGCGGGTGCCACCTGCAGTGCGTGACGGCGGGACAGGTGACGGTGCCTCGGCAGGCCGCGGCCGTGCCCGGAGGAGACGGACATGACGTCGTACATCGCCACGCCCGCGCCCGCGTACAGCCGTTCCCAGGCGCGGTGCTGCAACGGGTAGAGGAACGGCACCGGTTTGACCAGGTGCGGCGCCAGCCGCTCCAGCAGCAGCCCGCGCTCCTTGAGCGCTTCGCGCACCAGTGCGAAGTCCAGCATCTCCAGATAGCGCAGCCCGCCGTGGATGAGCTTGCTGGAGCGGCTGGAGGTGCCCGAGGCCCAGTCGCGCGCCTCGACGATGCCGGTGGACAGGCCGCGGGTGACCGCGTCCAGCGCCGTGCCCGCGCCGACGATGCCGCCGCCGACGACCAGTACGTCGAGTTCGGTCTCGGCCATTCTCGCCAGCGCGTCCGCGCGCTGTTCCGGTCCCAGTGCCGCTGTCCTCACTGCTGCCTCCCAAGCTGCTCGACTGGTGCTCGACTGGTGCTCGTCGTCGGGTTGTCGTCAGTTCTCGGACACCGCCCCCGTGGTCCCCCTGACGATGGTCCCCCATTCCCGCGACTTTGGCCGAGCGTCGGCCCTGCTGAGCGCGCAATCCGACTTGTCTGTCATATGGGCTCTTAACCTTAATGCGCGCCGCTCGCCACTCCCGGTGCTGCCCGGGGACGGAACCGGGACGATAAGGGGAAGGGAAGACCGCTGTCATGCCCGCAGATCTCGCCGTGCTGGGACTCGCCCATTCGGGGCTGCCGCTCGCCCAGGCAGCCACGGCGGCCGGAATCAGCACCATCGGGTACGACCCCGACCACGCGACCGTCGCCGACATCGGCGCGGGCCGCCCTCCGGCGGACGCGCCGCTGACCGCCGCCGAGGTGCGGCGGATGCTCGCCAAGGGGTTCCGGGCCAGCAGCGATCCCGCCGTCCTCGGCCGCGTCCGCACCGCCGTCATCTGCGCGCCCACCTCGCTCGGCCCCAACCGGGCCCCCGACATGAGCGCGGTCCGCACCGCGGCCCGCACCCTGGCCGCACGGCTGCGGCCGCGCACCATCGTCATCGTCGAGTCGAGCGTCTACCCCGGCTGCACGGAGGACGTGGTACGGCCGCTGCTGGAAGAGGGGTCCGGGCTGCGCGCCGGGCGCGACTTCCACCTCGCCTACTCACCCACCCGGGTCGACCCGGGCAACCGCAGCCACGGCTACGCCGGCATCCCCAAGGTCATCGGCGGCCTCACCCCCGCCTGCACCGAGGCCGCCGCCGCGTTCTACGGCCGGCTCACCAAGGTCGTCCGCGCCCGCGGGCCGCGGGAGGCCGAGACCACCAAGCTACTGGAGACCAACTACCGGCACATCAACATCGCCCTCATGAACGAGATGGCCGTCTTCTGCCACGATCTGGGCATCGATCTGTGGGACGTCGTACGGTGCGCGGAGACCAAGCCCTTCGGCTTCCAGTCCTTCCGCCCCGGCCCCGGGGTGGGCGGCCCCGGAATCCCCGTCGACCCCAACTACCTCTCGTACCACAGCCGTTCGCTGGGCTATCCGCTCCGGATGGTGGAACTCGCGCAGGAAGTCAACGAGCGGATGCCGCGCTATGTCTCACAGCGCGCGGCCGTGCTCCTGAACGAGCACGGCAAGTCGGCCCGGGGCGCGCGGATCCTGCTGCTCGGCGTCACCTACAAGCCCGACCTCGCCAGTCAGGAGGGCGCTCCCGCACGGGAGGTCGCCGGGCGCCTCAAGGAACTGGGCGCCCAGCTGAGCTACCACGACCCCTACGTCCCCCAGTGGCGCGTCGCGGGGCAGCCCGTACCCCGCGCCGACGCCCTCTACGAAGCCGCAGCCGACGCGGATCTCACCCTGCTGTTGCAGAACCACCGCACCTACGACCTGCAGGGGCTCGCCGCCAAGGCCCAGCTGCTGCTCGACACCCGCGGCGCCAGCCCCACCGGCGCGGCCCACCGGCTGTGAGGGGGCCGCCCGGGGTGGCTCAGCGGGAGCGGGGTGGCTCAGCGGGAGCGGGGTGACTCAGCGGGAGCGGGCGACCGTCACCTCGACGCGCTGGAACTCCTTCAGCTCGGAGTACCCCGTCGTCGCCATGGCCCTCCGCAGCGCGCCGAAGAAGTTCATCGACCCGTCAGGGGTGTGGGAGGGGCCCAGCAGGACCTCCTCCATGGTGCCGACCGCACCGAGGTCGACCCGGCGGCCACGCGGCACATCGGCGTGCACCGCCTCCATGCCCCAGTGGTGTCCCTTGCCCGGCGCGTCCGAGGCGCGGGCCAGCGGCGAGCCCATCATCACGGCGTCGGCACCGCAGGCGATGGCCTTGGGCAGGTCTCCGGACCAGCCCACCCCGCCGTCGGCGATGACGTGCACATAGCGGCCACCGGACTCGTCCATGTAGTCCCGCCGCGCCGCGGCGACGTCCGCGACCGCGGTGGCCATCGGAACCTGGATGCCCAGCACGTTCCGCGTCGTGTGCGCGGCGCCCCCGCCGAAACCGACGAGCACCCCGGCCGCGCCGGTCCGCATCAGATGCAGCGCGGCGGTGTAGGTGGCGCAGCCACCGACGATGACCGGCACATCCAGCTCGTAGATGAACTGCTTGAGGTTCAGCGGCTCGGCCGCGCTGGAGACATGCTCCGCCGACACCGTCGTCCCGCGGATCACGAACAGATCCACGCCCGCGTCCACCACGGCCTTGGAGAACTGCGCCGTACGCTGCGGCGACAGCGCCGCGGCCGTCACCACGCCCGAGTCGCGGACCTCCTTGATCCGCTGCCCGATCAGCTCTTCCTTGACCGGCTCGGCGTAGATCTCCTGCATCCGGCGGTTGGCCGTGGCCTCGTCGAGCTCGGCGATCTCCGCCAGCAGCGGCTCCGGATCCTCGTACCGGGTCCACAGGCCCTCGAGGTTGAGCACCCCGAGGCCGCCGAGCTCACCGATCCGGATGGCGGTACGCGGCGAGACGACGGAGTCCATGGGGGCGGCGAGGAACGGCAGCTCGAAGCGGTAGGCGTCGATCTGCCACGCGATCGAGACCTCCTTCGGGTCTCGGGTGCGCCTGCTGGGCACCACGGCGATGTCGTCGAAGGCGTACGCCTTCCGCCCGCGCTTGCCGCGCCCGATCTCGATCTCAGTCACGTCTACTGCCTCTCACTCTGGTGTGCCGCGGTCCAGTATCACCGACACGCCGCACCCCACGACCGCCGAGGGCCACCGCCGACGCCGCGCGGCCGCCACCCCGGGACAGCCCCGGGGCGCCGCTTCAGCGCCGTGAGTAGTTCGGCGCCTCGGTCGTCATCTGCACATCGTGCGGGTGGCTCTCCTTGAGCCCTGCCGCGGTGATACGGACGAACCGGCCGCGGGCCTTCAGCTCGGGGACGGTGCGGCCGCCGACGTAGAACATCGACTGCTTCAGACCGCCGACGAGCTGGTGCACCACGGAGGAGAGCGGGCCGCGGTAGGAGACCTGGCCCTCGACGCCCTCGGGGATCAGCTTGTCGTCACCGCTGACGCTCTCCTGGAAGTAGCGGTCCTTGGAGTAGGACTTGGCGTCGCCGCGGGTCTGCATCGCGCCGAGCGAGCCCATGCCGCGGTAGGACTTGAACTGCTTGCCGTTGATGAACAGCAGCTCGCCGGGCGACTCCTCGCAGCCGGCCAGCAGGCTGCCGAGCATCACCGTGTCGGCGCCGGCCACCAGGGCCTTGGCGATGTCGCCGCTGTACTGGAGGCCGCCGTCGCCGATGACCGGGACGCCCGCCTCCTGCGCGGCCAGCGACGCCTCGTAGATGGCGGTGACCTGCGGGACGCCGATGCCGGCGACGACGCGGGTGGTGCAGATGGAGCCCGGGCCGACGCCGACCTTCACACCGTCGACACCCGCGTCGATCAGCGCCTTGGCGCCGTCACGGGTGGCGACGTTGCCGCCGACGACGTCGACGCCCGGATGGTTCGACTTGATCTTGGCGACCATGTCGCCGACGAGCCGTGAGTGGCCGTGCGCGGTGTCCACGACGATGAAGTCGACACCCGCCTCGATCAGCGCCTGCGCCCGCTCGTACGCGTCACCCGCGACACCGACGGCGGCGCCGACGACCAGCCGGCCCTCGGCGTCCTTGGCGGCGTTGGGGTACTGCTCGGCCTTGACGAAGTCCTTGACGGTGATGAGGCCCTTGAGCGTGCCGGCGCCGTCCACCAGCGGCAGCTTCTCGATCTTGTGGCGGCGCAGCAGCTCCATCGCCGCGTCGCGCGAGATGCCGACCTCGCCGGTGACCAGCGGCATCGGTGTCATGACGTCCCGCACCTGGCGGCTGCGGTCCAGCTCGAAGGCCATGTCGCGGTTGGTGACGATGCCCAGCAGCTTGCCCGCCGCGTCGGTGACCGGGACGCCGCTGATGCGGAACCGGCCGCACAGCGCGTCCGCTTCCTGGAGCGTGGCGTCGGGGCGGATGGTGATGGGGTCGGTGACCATGCCGGACTCGGACCGCTTGACCTGGTCGACCTGGTTGGCCTGGTCCTCGACCGACAGATTGCGGTGCAGCACGCCCACGCCGCCCTGGCGGGCCATGGCGATGGCCATCCGGGCCTCGGTGACCTTGTCCATGGCGGCCGACAGCAGCGGCACGTTGACGCGTACGTTCCGCGAGACGTACGACGCGGTGTCGATGTCCTGCGGGGCCATGTCCGACTCGCCCGGCAGCAGCAGGACGTCGTCGTATGTCAGGCCCATAGTGGCGAATTTGGCGGGCACCCCGTCGACGTTCTCAGTCATGACACCTTTCCCATGCGGTCCACCCCGACTTTCACGGGGAGCCACTGCTTGCCCCGGCAGGATGTCCATGCTATCGGCCCGGAGCAGATGACCGGACCGCCTGTGGATAACCCCGGCGGCCCCGGAAACTACTGCTCGGCCAGCGCTCGCAGCCTGCTGAGCGCCCGGTGCTGGGCAACGCGGACGGCGCCGGGTGACATTCCCAGCATCTGTCCGGTCTCCTCGGCCGTCAGCCCCACAGCGACCCGCAGCAGCACCAGCTCGCGCTGGTGTTCGGGCAGATTGGCCAGCAGCTTCTTCGCCCACTCCGCGTCGCTGGACAGCAGCGCCCGCTCCTCCGGGCCGAGGGAGTCGTCGGGCCGCTCGGGCATCTCGTCCGAGGGCACGGCGGTGGAGCCGGGCCCGCGCATCGCGGCCCGCTGAAGGTCGGCGACCTTGTGCTGGGCGATGGCGACGACGAACGCCTCGAACGGCTTCCCGGTGTCCCGGTAGCGCGGCAGCGCGCAGAGCACCGCGATGCAGACCTCTTGGGCGAGGTCGTCGACGAAGTGACGCGCATCACCGGGCAGTCGCGTCAGCCGGGTACGGCAGTAGCGCAGAGCCAGTGGATGTACATGGGCGAGCAGATCGTGCGTGGCCTCGCGGTCGCCCTCGACCGCGCGTTGGACGAGCTTGCTGACCTTCGCGACCTCGGCCGCGTCCGCGGCCCCGGGCGGCGGCGGCCCGTTCTCCTCGTCGCGCATCGGTCCATGGTGCACCGATGCCGCGCGGTTCGCCGCACCGCGCTCGTAGATGTGAGCCGAAGCGTTATGAGCAGGCGCACTGGCCCTCATGTCCACGCCCTCCCCTCACGCCTGACCGACCGGTCCCCGAGGAACTCCATACAACAAGCATGCGGCACGCGCGAGATTTCCCGGCTGCCGCGGGGGAATCCGCGGGGACCCGGACCCGGACGAGGGCCGCCGTCCCACCCGTCTGCGACCGGTGCCGGGCGCGGACGAGCGGGCGGACGAGCGGGAGTCGTTCGAGGCGGTGGACCGTCTCCCCCGGCCTTCGGCCGGGGCCTGCCACCAGGCGGGCGCCCGGCACCGGGTCAGCGGACGAGGCCCCAGCGGAAGCCGAGCGCCACCGCGTGCGCGCGGTCCGATGCGCCGAGCTTCTTGAAGAGCCGCCTGGCGTGCGTCTTGACCGTGTCCTCGGAGAGAAACAACTCACGTCCGATCTCCGCGTTGGAGCGGCCGTGGCTCATGCCTTCCAGCACCTGGATCTCACGCGCGGTGAGCGTCGGCGCAGCGCCCATCTCGGCCGAGCGCAGCCGCCGGGGAGCGAGCCGCCAGGTGGGGTCGGCCAGCGCCTGGGTGACGGTCGCGCGCAGTTCGGCGCGGGACGCGTCCTTGTGCAGATAGCCGCGTGCGCCGGCCGCGACGGCCAGTGCCACACCGTCGAGGTCCTCGGCCACCGTCAGCATGATGATGCGGGCGCCGGGGTCGGCGGAGAGCAGCCGGCGTACGGTCTCCACTCCACCCAGGCCGGGCATCCTCACGTCCATCAGGATCAGGTCGGACCGGTCGGCGCCCCAGCGGCGGAGGACTTCCTCGCCGTTGGCCGCCGTCGTCACACGCTCGACGCCGGGCACGGTCGCGACCGCGCGGCGCAGGGCCTCTCGGGCGAGCGGGGAGTCGTCGCATACGAGGACGGATGTCATGGCCGCCCTCCGCTGCTGATGCGCATCACCTTGAGCCTCCAGGCTGCTTGAGAATCGTCACCTGCACGATTGACGGCCTCGGACGTGAATGCCCCGGCCGGTTCCGAGCCAATCGCTTTCGCTCTCTCAACGACGGTCACCCGAAAGAGTTACGGCTTCCGGCCGCCGACATCAGCACTCTACGTGAGCGTCCGTACACAGAGCAGCAACATCCGAGCTTTACAGCAGTCGACGCACCTTCCGTACGGAAGTGCCCTATTCAGATGCATTTCTTTCGTTTTGCGCAATTGCTGGCTAGATTCGCGAAAGAGTCATATTTACGCACCAGTGACAGATCACACCCCAGCAGCACTCAGGAGAGACGCGATGGCAGACTTCTCCCGCCTTCCTGGCCCCAACGCGGATCTGTGGGACTGGCAGCTTCTGGCCGCCTGCCGTGGGGTGGACAGTTCGCTGTTCTTCCACCCCGAGGGGGAGCGCGGCGCCGCCCGCAGCGCGCGGGAGGCGTCGGCCAAGGAAGTCTGCATGCGCTGCCCCGTGCGCGCCGAGTGCGCGGCACACGCTCTCCAGGTGCGGGAGCCCTACGGGGTGTGGGGCGGGCTCACCGAGGACGAGCGCGAGGAGTTGCTGGGCCGCGCGCGGAACCGGCTGGTGACCACGCACAGTGCCGCCGAAGGCGGTTCTGCCGCCCCTTCCACTGACGGCGCCTCGGAACCGGCCCACGAGTCGTAGAGCCGTGCTGCGCAGGGGGTGCCCCTGTCCGACATCCGCAGGCTGCGGGTAGGTCGTGGCTGTGGGGGCACCTCCCGGCCGGAGGCTGGGGGAGCAGTTCCCCGCGCCCCTGACGGGGCGCAGTCCCTCTCAGCGGTGTGCTGCCGCCGCCAAGCGGTCGAGCATTGCTGCGACGGCGGGGACGTGGGTGAGGTCGGGGAGGGTGAGGGCGACGACCTCGCGCTGGACCGCCGGGGTCACCCGTACCGCGCGTGTGCCTCTCGGGCGTACGGACTCCACCGCCAGCTCCGGCAGGACCGCGACTCCCAGGCCCGCTCCGACCAGGCCCACCACTGCCGGGTAGTCGTCGGTCGCGAAGTCGATCCGAGGTGTGAATCCCGCCGCCTCGCAGACCTGGACGAGATGGCTGCGGCAGCGCGGGCAGCCCGCGATCCACGGCTCCTCGGCGAGGGTGCCGATGCCCACTTCCTCGGCGTCCGCGAACGGATGCCCCTCGGGCACCAGACCTACCAACCGGTCGGTCAGTAGCGGCCGTATCACCAGGTCGTCCCACTCGGGCGCCGTCTCGTAGCGGAACGCCAGGGCGATCTCGCAGTCCCCGGCACGCAGCATCTCCACCGAGCGCGGCGGCTCGGCCTCCACCAGTGAAACCCGGGTGCCCGGATGGTCGGCCCGCATTGCCGCGACGGCGGTCGGCACCAGCGTGGAGCTGCCACTGGGGAAGGACACCAGCCGTACCCGCCCTGCCCGTAGCCCGGCCAGCGCCGCGACCTCCTCTTCGGCGGCCGCCAGCCCCGCAAGGATGCCCGACGCGTGCCGTACCAGGGCTTCGCCCGCCTCCGTCAGCCGGGTCTCGCGGCCTGTCCGCACCAGGAGCGGGGTGCCTGTGGCGGCTTCCAGGGCCTTCATCTGCTGGCTGACGGCGGGCTGGGTGCAGCCCAGCTCGCGCGCCGCCGCGGAGAACGAACCAGTGCTGGCAACCGCGCGCAGGACACGCAGATGTCGGGCCTCGATCATGGGTCCGAGCATAAGACTTCCTTGGGGAAGGGCGCACAAACGCGCTCGCGGCTTGGGGAAGCACACCGTTAGCCTCTGCCCATGCAGCTGCTTTCCGTGAACCTCGCCAAACCGCACCGCTCGGAACACACCGACGCCGAGGGCCGGTGGACCGGCATCGACAAACAGCCCGTCGAAGGCGCCGTCACCGTCACCGCACCCGGGCCGCGCGGCACCGGCGGCAGCGGTCTGGCCGGTGACACCGTCAGCGACCTGCGCCATCACGGCGGCAATGAACAGGCCGTCTACGCCTTCGCCCGCGAAGAGCTCGACTTCTGGGAGCGCGAGCTGGACCGGAAGCTGCCCAACGGCGTCTTCGGCGAGAACCTCACCACCCGCGGCGTCCCCGTCGACGACGCCCGCATCGGCGAGCGCTGGCAGCTCGGCGCCCCCGGCACCGGGCCGCTGCTGGAGGTGTGCTCCATGCGGATCCCCTGCCGTACGTTCGCGGGCTGGCTCGGTGAACAGGGTTGGATGAAGCAGTTCATGAACCGCCGGATGCCCGGTGCCTATCTGCGGGTCATCGAGCCCGGCGAGGTGCGCGCGGGGGACGCCGTCACCGTCGTCCACCGCCCCGACCACGAAGTCTCGGTCAGCTTTCTGTTCCGCTCGCTGACCCTGGAGCCCGAGCTGCTGCCGCGGATCCTGGCGGCCGGCGCGGCGCTGGACCCGCTGGCCAGGGAGAAGGCGCTGCGGCGTACGCGCTCCTGACAGGCCGTGCCGCCCGACGGCCGGGCCGGCTGACGGACTGCCATGCGTGCTGCCGGGTACGGCGGTTGCGCGGCGGCGGGACCCCTGGTGCAGGGCCGATAGCGTGGCCGTATGACGACTGCACTCATTACGGGAGCCACCGCCGGCATCGGCGCCGCCTTCGCCCGGCGGCTCGCGAGCCGCGGCTACAACCTCGTGCTCACCGCGCGGAACACGGACCGGCTCTGGCGCGAGGCGACCGAACTGCACGACCGGCACGGCGTGGAGGCCGACGTCATCACCGCCGATCTGGCGACGGAGAAGGGCATCACCGCCGTCGAGGACCGGCTGCGCGACCGCGAGCACCCCGTCGATCTGCTGGTCAACAACGCGGGCTTCGGCAACAAGGGCCGCTACCTCGAAGTGCCCGTCGCCGACGAGCTGAAGATGCTCAAGGTGCACTGCGAAGCGGTGCTGCGGCTGACCTCGGCCGCCACCGAGTCCATGTGCGAACGGGAGCGCGGGGGCGTCATCAACGTCGCCTCCGTCGCCGCGTTCTTCCCTCGCGGGACGTACGGCGCTTCCAAGGCGTGGGTCACCCAGTTCACCCAGGGCGCGGCCAAGGATCTCGCCGGTCAGGGCGTACGGCTGCTGGCGCTGTGCCCGGGATTCGTCCGTACGGAGTTCCACGAGCGGGCCGGGATGGACTCGGGGGACATTCCCAAGTGGCTGTGGCTGGATGCCGATCAGGTGGTCGAGACGGCGCTGCGGGATCTTGCGCGGGGGCGCGTGCTGTCCGTGCCGGACCCGCGGTACAAGGCTCTGCTGGGCGCTTCGAAGTTTCTTCCCCGTGGGGTGCTGGCGCGGGCTTCGTCCACGACGGGGCGGAAGTACGGGCCCAAGTAGGTTGCGGGGCGCCGCCGCTGATGTTGCTGGTGCGTCGCCGAGTGCTCGTTGTTTGTGGCTGAGCGCGCAGTTCCCCGCGCCCCTTCGGGGCGCCCCCGAGGGCGCGGGGAAGCCGCGCGTCGTTCAGACGCCCGTCAGTGGGCGTGACCGTGGCCGTGGCCGTGACCGGCGGCCTCTTCCTCCTCGGCCGGCTTCTCGACGACCAGGGTCTCGGTCGTCAGCAGCAGCGAGGCGATGGAGGCGGCGTTCTCCAGCGCGGAGCGGGTCACCTTCACCGGGTCGATGACGCCGGCCTTGATCAGGTCGCCGTACTCGCTGGTGGCGGCGTTGAAGCCGTGGCCGGCCTCCAGCTCCGCGACCTTGGAGGTGATGACGTAGCCCTCCAGGCCCGCGTTCTCGGCGATCCAGCGCAGCGGCTCGACCGCGGCGCGGCGGACGGTGGCGACACCGGTCGCCTCGTCGCCCCCCTTGCCGAGGCTGCCGTCCAGCACCTTGGCCGCGTGGACGAGCGCGGAGCCACCGCCGGAGACGATGCCCTCCTCGACGGCCGCGCGGGTCGCGGAGATCGCGTCCTCCAGGCGGTGCTTCTTCTCCTTCAGCTCCACCTCGGTGGCGGCGCCGACGCGGATGACGCACACGCCGCCGGCCAGCTTGGCGAGGCGCTCCTGGAGCTTCTCGCGGTCCCAGTCGGAGTCGGTGGTCTCGATCTCGGCCTTGATCTGGGCGACGCGGCCCTGCACGTCCTCGGCCGTACCGGCACCGTCGACGATCGTGGTGTCGTCCTTGGTGACGGTGACGCGGCGAGCGCTGCCCAGCACGTCGAGACCGGCCTGGTCGAGCTTGAGGCCGACCTCCTCGGCGATGACGGTGGCGCCGGTCAGCGTCGCCATGTCGCCGAGCATGGCCTTGCGGCGGTCACCGAAGCCGGGCGCCTTGACGGCGACGGCGTTGAAGGTGCCGCGGATCTTGTTGACGACCAGGGTGGAGAGGGCCTCGCCCTCCACGTCCTCGGCGATGATCAGCAGCGGCCGGGAGCCACCCGCCTGCATGATCTTCTCCAGCAGCGGCAGCAGGTCCTGGATGGAGCTGATCTTGCCCTGGTGGATCAGGATGTACGGGTCGTCGAGGACGGCCTCCATACGCTCCTGGTCGGTGACGAAGTAGGGCGACAGATAGCCCTTGTCGAAGGCCATGCCCTCGGTGAAGTCCAGCTCGAGACCGAAGGTCTGGGACTCCTCGACGGTGATGACACCGTCCTTGCCGACCTTGTCCATCGCCTCGGCGATCAGCTCGCCGACCTGCTTGTCCTGCGCGGACAGCCCGGCGACGGAGGCGATGTCCTCCTTGGAGTCGATCGGGCGGGCCGTCTTGACCAGCTCGTCCGAGACGGCGCTCACCGCGGCGTCGATGCCCTTCTTCAGGGCGGCCGGGGAAGCACCCGCGGCAACGTTGCGCAGGCCCTCGCGGACCAGCGCCTGGGCCAGCACCGTGGCGGTGGTGGTGCCGTCACCCGCGATGTCATTGGTCTTGGTCGCCACCTCCTTGAGGAGCTGGGCGCCCAGGTTCTCGTACGGGTCCTCGACCTCGACCTCGCGGGCGATCGTGACGCCGTCGTTGGTGATGGTGGGGGCGCCGAACTTCTTGTCGATGACCACGTTGCGGCCCTTGGGGCCGATGGTCACCTTCACGGTGTCGGCGAGGCTGTTGACACCGCGCTCAAGGGCGCGACGGGCGTCCTCGTCGAACTTCAGGATCTTCGCCATGGAAGCTGTTGTGTCCTCTCACACGTCTCGCACGTCGGGTACGAGCTGCGCCCTGGCCCCTGCTACCTCATCGGGAGCGGGCACCAGGGCGCGGGTCGCTGCAAACTGTGCGGCTGAATTACTTCTCGACGATCGCGAGAACGTCGCGGGCCGAGAGAACGAGGTACTCGTCGCCGCTGTACTTCACCTCGGTGCCGCCGTACTTGCTGTACAGCACGACGTCGCCGACCTTTACGTCGAGCGGCAGACGCTCGCCGTTCTCGAAACGGCCCGGGCCGACGGCCAGGACAGCGCCCTCCTGGGGCTTCTCCTTGGCAGTGTCCGGAATGACCAGGCCCGAGGCCGTGGTCTCTTCGGCTTCGAGCGGCTGGACCACGATGCGGTCCTCGAGCGGCTTGATGGCAACCTTGGAGCTGGCGGTCGTCACGATCCGACCTCCCCCTTCGGAGATCTCAAAACGGGGTCTTATGTCTGGGGTGGCGACCTGGTAGATCCGTCGTCGCGGGTGCCGGATCTGCCCGTCGCGTACTGCTGGCACTCCCATAGGGAGAGTGCCAGGGTTGAGATTATGCCTGGCTTAGCACTCGGTCAAGCGGAGTGCTAGCCGCTCCGGCTTGCGCCGATGTGAGGGCGCCCCCTCTCACGCTGTCGCTGCGTGCGGAGATTCGCCGTGGGGGTGATGTTGTCCGCCGGGTGCGGCGCCGTTGTGGTGGGGCGAGTTCGCGACGGGGCGCGCCCCGAAGGGGCGCGGGGAACGGCGCGACAAGCCACGACGCACCCGCAGCCCGCGAGCTGCAGGCAGGGGCACCCCTTGCCCGGAGCAGACGAGGCGGGCACGGAGCCGCGCGGGGCGCAAGTCATCACTTCGCGCGCCCCACCCCACTGCCCCGGCCCGGCCGCCGGCACGGCACCCGGCACGGGACAATGACCAGGTGGATAGCGAGGTGTTCGCGGAGCTGCTCTCCGACGAGGGGCAAGCGCTACTGCGCGAGGTGCGGGGCGTCGGGCCCGCGCAGGAGCTGGCCGTGGCCACCCGGCTGCGGCAGCGGCACGAGCCCGCGCTCGTCTCTGCGGCCATGGCGCAGAGCCGGCTGCGCAGCAGGGCCGAGGCGAAGTTCGGCCCGGCCGACGCGCACGCCCTCTACTTCACCGCGGACGGACTCGAACAGGCCACCCGCACCTCCGTTGCGGCGCACCGTGCCCGGCGGATGAGGGAGCTCGGCGTCCGCACCGCCGCGGACCTGTGCTGCGGTATCGGCGCGGACGCGCTCGCCCTCGCCCGGGAGGGCATCCGGGTGCTGGCCGTCGACCGCTCGCCGCTGACGTGTGCGGTGGCCCGCGCCAACGCCGGGGCGCTGGGCCTCGCTGACCTCGTCGAGGTGCGCTGCGCCGATGTCACGGAGGTGTCCTTCGACGGATACGACGCGCTCTTCGCCGACCCGGCGCGCCGCACGGGCCGGGGCCGCGTCTTCGATCCGGAGGCGTACTCGCCGCCGCTCAGCTGGGCCGTGGCGGCGGCCCGCGCGGCGCCGCTGGCCGCGCTGAAGGTGGCGCCCGGCATCCCGCACGAGGCCGTGCCGCCGGAGGCGGAGGCCGAATGGGTCTCGTACGGCGGGGACGTCAAGGAGGCGGTCCTGTGGTTCGGCGCGCGGCAGCCGGGCGGGGTGCGGGCGACACTGCTGCCCGCCGGTGACACGCTGACCGGACGCGGGCTGCCCGACCCCGAGGTGGGGCCGGTGGGCCGGTACCTGTACGAGCCGGACGGTGCGGTCATCCGCGCCCATCTGGTCGCCGAGCTGGCGGAGCGGGTGGCGGGGCGGCTGATCGACGCCACGATCGCGTACGTGACGACGGACGCGATGCACTCGACGCCGTACGCGGCCGGGTATGAGATCACCGACGTACTGCCGTTCAACGTCAAGAAGCTGCGGGCGCTGCTGCGGGAGCGCGGTGTCGGTGTCGTCACCGTCAAGAAGCGTGGCTCGGCGGTCGAGCCGGAGGAGTTGCGCCGGAAGCTGAAGTTGGAGAAGTCGGCGGCCGGTTCCTGCACCGTGTTTCTGACCCGCGTCGCCGGCGCCCCCTCCATGCTGCTGGGCCACCCGCTGCGGTAACACCGACATGGAGGGACGCGCCCCGCAAGGGGCGCGGGGAACTGCGCGACCAGCCACGACGCAACCCGCAGCCCGCAAGCGTCGAGCAGGGGCACCCTCTACCGGGTACGGGTGAAATCGCCGCGCAGCACGCGCTCGGTCAGAGAATCCTCCGTGAGGGAGCCATACCCGGTGGCGGCCCACAAACTGCGTTCGGCCGGGACCTCGAAGTAGGGGATGCGCCGCTCCTCGTGGGTCTGGGTGAGCACTTCCGGCGCGCGGCGGGCGCCCACCGCGGCGGCGCAATCGCCGCAAGCGGCGACGTGCAGCGACTCGCGGCGGCCCAGCGGCCGCCAGCGGACGCGCTCGGCGGCGGGCCCGTGCAGCGGGTGGAAGAAGCACAGCGGCAGCGCCGCGGCGGCGCCGTCGGCGGACTCGGAGCGCCGCAGTGCGTCCCGGCCCTCGTGGAGGAGCGCGAGAACGCCCGCGAGGTCGGGTATGTCCCGCGCGTTGTCCAGCACCGTGCCGGCGGCGGAGTAGGCGTCGAGGGAGAGCTGGAGCAGCTCGGTGTCGGCGGCCGCGGCACCGGCGTCGCCGGGCTCGTGGGCGAGCAGTTCCTCGTTGTACGCGAGGAGTTCGCGCTGTGCGCGCTTGCGCAGATCGCGTACGCCCGCCTTGCGTGCCGTCGCGAAGACGGAACGCGGTGAGGTGAACGGCGCCC
Source organism: Streptomyces sp. CA-250714 (assembly GCF_050936705.1). NCBI lineage: Bacteria > Bacillati > Actinomycetota > Actinomycetes > Kitasatosporales > Streptomycetaceae > Streptomyces > Streptomyces sp. CA-250714. The sequence goes on from NZ_JBNJMI010000001.1 coordinate 3,265,868, forward strand.
GGACGGAGGTGCGCGAACGGCGGGCCCGTACGGTCAGCACGGCGACGACGAGTACGGCCAGCGCGGGGACGATCAGCGCCGCGAGCAACAGCGGGGACGGGCCGTCCTCGCCGTTCTCGTCCGCCGACGGGCGGTCGCCGCCCTTGAGGTCCTTGGTGGCCTCCTCGTACTGCTTGTCCCCGTCGCCCGACTTCACGATTTCCAGCGCGCGGGAGAACTTCGCGTAGAGGCTCTTGTCCGCCATGTCCTCCTGGTGGCCGACGGCCGAAACACCCCAGAACGCCTGGTGTTTGCCGTCGCGCGGGAACTCGTAACCGTTCAGGAAGCCCTCGGTCCGGCTGAGGGTCATGTAGACGGCTTCCTTCTGCCGGCTCTCGCCGAGCCGGTCGCGTACGACGTCGACCATCTTCTCCGGCTCGCCGCCCCAGGCGTCCCCGGAGATGAACGGGACCACGATGACCCGGACCGGGATGCCCGACGCCTTGATCTTCTTCGCCAGCCGGCGCTGCTGGTCGGCCGGGAACGCCTGCCGGTACGACGGGTCGACAAAGACCGGTGACTTACGGAGCTCGTCGGCGATCCGCTCGCCGGGCCTGTCCTCGGCTGCACCGGCTGCACCGGCCGTACCGAGCACCAGCAGCACCGCGCCGAGCAGGGCCGCGAGTACGGCTGCGGGAAGCCGGGCGGGGCGGGCGGAGGGGGCGCCGGGTGCGGCGCATGACTCAGTGGACACCTAGCTGCTCCCGTACTCGGCGGACGATCTGATCGGCGGTCGGGCTCTGGCCCCGGCCGCCGCCCTGGGCGGCCTCGAGCGGGCCCGGGATCCGGTGGTAGGGCTCGTGCGGCCTGGGGGTCCCCCCGGCCGGAGGCTGGGGGAGCCCGGAGCCGGGGGCGCGCAGACACAGCAGCCGCTCGGCGACGACACCGGCTGTCCGGGCCGTCCGCGCCGACCGGGCCGTCCGTGAGCCGGAGAACGCGGACGCCCCCTCCTCGCGTCCGTCGAGCGCGGCACGGCACCCGGCGCAGACCGGGTGGGAGCGTGCCGCACCGCCCTCGCCGGGCAGCTTCAGCTTCCTGGTGGCGGCCCAGGGCCCGTGCAGCGGGTTGAGGGCGCACAGCCGGAGCTGCGGTGCGGTGGCTGTGGCCCGGTCGGCGAGCACCGCGCGGCCGGTGCGGATCAGGGCGAGTCCGGCCGCGAGGGTGGGCGCGTCGGCGTCGGCGTCCACCCGGTCGTCGCCCTCCTGGTCGAGGAGGAGGGTCGCGGCGTCCAGACAGTCCCAGGCGCGGGTGCGTACGGCGTCCGGGAGCCCGTCGGCCAGCCGCTCGAACTCGTCGTTCAGCTCGTCCAGTTCGCGCCGTGCCGTCCTGCGCAGCCAGCCGGTCGAGGGGCGGGCGGGGGCCTGCGGGGACTGGTCGCCCGAGGCGGTGGTGGCCCCGGACGTCCGGGCGGCGGACGGCGGCGCGCCGAGGCCGGTGCGCCGGGCGATGGCCAGCCCGGCCGCCGTCACGCCGAGCGCTGCCAGCGCGGCCACCGCCCCCATGAAGGCTCCGGGCCCGAAGTCCCCGGAGTAGAGCGAGGGCAGCTCGTCCTCCGTGACCGGGTCCTCGGCGGCGAGCGGGTCCAGATAGGGGCCGTTGCGCGGGCCTGAGGGGGCCCGGTCGACGATCCGCAGGGCTTCGGCCAGCCGCGGGTACAGCCCCGCGTCGTCCTTGCTCGCCTTGTCCTCGCCGAAGCGGAGATCCTCCGTCGCGTCGTACAGCGCCGCACTGTCCACCTTGGCGCCGTAGTTGACGACTTCGAGCTCGCCGTCCTCGGCGGCGTCCGCGATCACGTAGATGCCGTCGCCGTCGTTGCCAAGCCTGCTGTGCAGCCGCTTGGCGAGGAGTTCGCCGTCACCGCCCGACTCGTCCGTCGTGTCGAGGGGGACGACCGCGATGTGCACCGGCACATCCAGCCGCTCCGCGCGCTCCCGCAGCCGGTGCAGCTCGGCACGGCTCAGCAGCCCCGCCGCGAGCGGGTCGAGGTAGACGGGCCCGGAGCGCAGCCCTTGGGCGACCCGGACGGTCCTGGCCTTCATATCGGCGGCGGTGGGCACCGGATCGCCGGTCGAGCGGGTGTCGGCCCAGACGAACGGCGCGCCGGCACCGATGACGAGGGCCACCCCGGCGGCGACGGGCACCAGCAGCCGGAGCCCCGGCCCCTTGCCGCCCCGCCACCGGCGTACGTACCAGCCGACGGCGACGATGAGCACCGGCACTCCGGTCAGCAGGATGCCGGTGAGGAAGCTCTGGTTCTCGCGGTCGGTGCGGCTGGTGTACAGAGTGTCCGGCTCCTCGCCGGCCCGGCTGGCGTCAGCCCCCTGCTCGGCGCGGTGTGCCGCGTCGCCGGACCGCAGCACGTCGACGAAGTGCCGGAACGTGTCCAGCGTGGCCGCGTCGTAGGGCAGTTCGAATGTGGTCGCCATGGCCGCGTCCCGTGCCGGAACGTCCACCCCGAACGTCGCCACCTGAGGGCTGCCGCCGTCCCCGCCGAACAGCAGGTACAGCCCGTCCTTCCCGAGCCGCTCGTGCACTGCCGCCAGCAGCCCGTCCCCGGTCTCGGCGCCGGTCCCGGTTCCGGGCAGCACCAGCACATACGTCGGCACCCCGGTCCGCTTCGCCTCCTTGACGAAGGCGGGTCGGGCGGAGAGGGGGTTCGTACGCGGAAGCTGGTCGGAGAGATAGACGGGGCTCTTCCGCAGCTGCCCGGCCAGGTACGCCGCCGGCGTCGGCTGCCCGCGCTCGGCCGCCGTCCCGGTCCCGGCACCGGCACCGAGCCCCGCGAGGACGACGAGCAGCACCGCACCGACCCGCACGGCCCTCGCGATCACCCTGCGCATTCCGGCCCCCCGCGACAGTCGACCTTCCCGACCCGACCCATCCTGCCGCGTAACTCACCGTGAACACACCCAGCTCACCCGTTACACCCGCTCGAACCGCCATCTGTGCACCGGCCGAGCCGTCAACTCCGTTGGCGGATCGGGGAGTTCGGGAACATCCGCGGTGTAGTCACCGGGCCACCAGGTGATGACCAGGACCCGGTCGCCCGGAGCTGTGAAGTGTTCCCGGCGTTCACAGGGGATGCCGGACTCCGGCAGGTCCTGGGCGCGGGCCCAGCTGAGGAGTTCGGCGGCGCGGCCCGGGGCGGCCTTGGCCTCCCACATGAGGGCGACGGTGGGCATCAGGTGTAGAGGTTCTTCCTGCTCAGCTCGTGGACGTGATCGTGGTCGTGCGAGTGGGAGTGGGAGTGCGAGTCCCCGGGCCCGGACGCTGCCGCCGAGGGGTCGGGTACATGCGGTTCCGTCACCGGGAGGGAGGAGTCGGCGGGGAGGTCCCAGGCGGAGGTGGTGCGGTTACGGGCGACCATCTCGGCGCCGAGCGCAGCCACCATCGCGCCGTTGTCGGTGCACAGCTTGGGGCGGGGGACCCGCAGGGTGATACCGGCGGCTGCGCAGCGCTCCTCGGCCATGGCGCGGAGCCGCGAGTTGGCCGCGACGCCGCCGCCGATCATCAGGTGGTCGACGCCCTCGTCGCGGCAGGCCCGGACGGCCTTGCGGGTCAGCACGTCGGTGACGGCCTCCTGGAAGGAGGCGGCGACATGGGCGACGGGCACCTCCTCGCCCGCGTTCCGCTTCGCCTCGATCCAGCGGGCCACGGCCGTCTTGAGCCCGGAGAAGGAGAAGTCGTACGGGGCGTCGCGCGGTCCGGTCAGACCGCGCGGGAAGGCGATGGCGTCCGGGTCCCCCTCCTTGGCGTACTTGTCGATGACCGGGCCGCCGGGGAAGCCGAGATTCAGCACGCGGGCGACCTTGTCGAATGCCTCGCCCGCCGCGTCGTCGATGGTCGAGCCCAGCGGCCGTACGTCGGAGGTGATGTCGGGGGCCAGCAGCAGCGAGGAGTGGCCGCCGGAGACGAGCAGCGCCATCGTCGGCTCGGGCAGCGCGCCGTGTTCGAGCTGGTCGACGCAGATGTGCGAGGCGAGGTGGTTGACGCCGTAGAGCGGCTTGCCCAGCGCGTACGCGTACGCCTTCGCGGCCGAGACACCGACGAGCAGCGCCCCGGCGAGCCCCGGGCCCGCGGTGACGGCGATGCCGTCGAGGTCGGACGCGGCGACTCCGGCCTCCTTCAGCGCGCGCTCGATCGTCGGAACCATCGCCTCCAGATGGGCCCGGCTGGCGATCTCGGGGACGACGCCGCCGAACCGCGCGTGGGTGTCCACGCTGGAGGCGACGGCGTCGGCCAGCAGCGTGTGGCCGCGCACGATCCCGACGCCGGTCTCGTCGCAGGAGGTCTCGATGCCGAGAACGAGCGGTTCGTCAGCCATGGGTCTTCGATCCTTGGTGCGTGTTCGGAAGGGTGTTCGCGGGGGTGTCCCCCGGGGTGTCGGCGACGGCCGCGTACGCCGCCGGGTCGGCCAGCCTCATCACCAACGCGTCGACGTTCGCGGGCTGGTAGTAGCCGCGCCGTATGCCGATGGGCACGAAGCCGAAGCGCTCGTACAGGCGCTGCGCCGGTGCGTTGTCCACCCGCACCTCCAGCAGCACCTCCGTGCACTCGAAGTCGGTCGCGGCCCGCAGCAGGGCGCGCAGCAGCCGGGAGCCGAGCCCGGTGCCCCGGTGGGCGGGCAGCACGCCGATGGTCTGGATGTCGCCGGTGCCGCCGACCGCCGCCAGGCCGCCGTACCCGACGAGCACACCGTCCGCGTCCTCGGCGACCAGATAGCGGCGGGTGGCGCCGGGCCCTCGCGTGTGCGCCAGCTCCGACCAGAACATCCCGGCCGACCAGGCGTCCTCGGGGAAGAGCCGCTGTTCGAGGGCGAGCACCGGCTCGATGTCCCACCAGCGCATCTCGCGCAGCGTGACACCGGCCGGGCTCCGGACCGGGCCGGCCACGTCCCCGGTCGGCTCTGCCGCACTCACCGCGGCGTGACCACCTTGTAGCCCGCGGGCACCCGCGCGTCCGGCCGCCGCAGATACAGCGGGCGGGGCGGCAGCAGCTCCTCGCCGCGGGCCAGCCGTTCGGCCGCGAGCCGGGCGAGGGCGGGTGCCGACTGGTCGGTCGGCAGATCGGGGCGTACGCCGCGGAAGACGGACTCGTACAGCACCGCGCCGGCGCCGACGGCCGGCAGTTCGCCGATCTGCTGGTCGGCGGCCTCGATGTCGGCGGCCTTGTCCACGGCCGGGTCGGTCACCCGGGTACGGGCGTCGGAGTACCGCGCCCAGTAGACCTCCTTGCGGCGGGCGTCCGTCGCGACGACGAACGGCTCCGTCAGCCCGGAGGCGTACGCGATGCCGTCCAGCGTGCACACCCCGTGCACCCGCTGGCCGAGCGCCGCGGCGAACGCCTCGGCCGTCGCCAGGCCGACCCGCAGCCCGGTGTAGGGCCCTGGCCCGACGCCGACCACCACGTCGGTGACCTCGGCCAGTTTCCGGCCCGCCTCGCTGAGCACGGCATCGACACAGGGCAGCAGCAGTTCGCCGTGGCGGCGGGCGTCGACCTTGTGGGCGGCGGCGAGCGTGCGGTCACCCTCGGCGTCGTGGAGCGCGACGGTGACGGCGGGTGTGGCGGTATCCAGCGCGAGCATCAACACCCGACCAGCCTACGGCGCCCGCACGGCACGCCCTCACCCGTGCCGGGCCGCTGCCTCTTTCGTGGCTGCCTTGCCGAACGGCACGTTGACGCCGGTCAGCTCGGCGCGGATGCCCTCCTTGGCGACGGAGACGCCGCGCAGCCGCACATCGCCGGGCATCTTGGGCAGCGTGAGGTGCAGGGCGAGCTTGTCGGCGAGCTTCGGCTCCTCGATCTTCTTGAGGGCCTCGACCAGCGCCGGGTCGATCCCCATCTTCTTCAGCAGCTGCGGGTGCCGGACGACGACGTCGAGCAGGTTGAGCCGCATCACCTTGTCCGCGAAGCGCGGCGACCCCGTCACCCGGTGCAGCTCACGGTCGCTGCGCCGTACCTGCTGGGCGCGCTCGGGCGTCATACCGAACCGCTTGGCGATCGCGCGCACCCCGAACAGCGCCCGTGCCTTCTCCCGGTCCTTCTGGATGCGCTCGGCCAGCGGACGGGACAGCCGCAGGCCCGCCTCGTCGCCGGTGCCGGGCGTGAAGCTGAACATCTTGGGGACGACCAGCCGCATGTCGTCCACCGTGGTGCCCACGCCGTGGTCCCCGGTGCGCTCGACGCGGGCGCGGGCCCGCACCTTGACCTCGGAGCCCGCGACGGGCAGCTTCCCGGCGGCCAGCACGGTGCGCTTGCCACCCGGGGTGAACTTCACCTGCGAGGTGCCGAGTTCGCGGTCGAGGTCGTCGAAGTCGAGCAGGACGTCGCTCTTCATCCGGCCGAGCACCGCACCCCGGACGGAGGACGGCGCATCGCCGATGATCTTCACATCGTTGACGGTGCCGCTGACCTGTGCGACCGACACCCGGCCCGCCGGCACATCGGGAATCGCCACTTCCACGTCGTCCAGGCGGCCCCGCGCCACCTGGGTCAGGAACGGGAAGCCGTTGATGTGCACCTCGGGGCGCGCGTGCAGATGCAGCGAGTCCTGCACCTTCTCGGCCGCCTTGCCCTCGGCGTAGAGCGCGGCCCAGCGGTCGCCGATCCCGAGGAACGCGAGCAGCGCGCAGCAGGCGATGCCGAGTTTGACGGTGCGCGAGAAGCGGGAGCGGCGGCGCCTGCGGACGGCGCGCAGATACGGCATCCGGTCCTCGTACGCCGGCTCGTCGTAGTCCGAGCGCAGGCCGAAACCCCGCAGTCCGCCCTCGTACGGGTCATCGGGCGCCCCGGACGCGCCGCCGTCCCCGAGCGCCTCGTACGGGTTGGGGGCGGGGCCGCTCGTGGGGGCGTCGTCCTCCGGCGGGGCCAGCGCGGCCAGTTCCTCGTACGGGTTGGCCGGACGGTGGGGGTCGCCCTGGTGGCCCGGGTGACCCCCGTACCCCTCGGGGACGTGGTGGCCCTGAGGTTCGGGGATTTTCGGTATGGGGGTTGTGGAGTTTGTCGATGAACCGTGGGGGGTCATCGCCTTATGCGAACACAAGCACGGCTGTTACTCCAAGTTCTCTCTTCAGCCGCTCCCCGGCCACCGCCGGAAGATAGCGCAGGCCGGGTGGCCCCCGGCCGGCCGCAGGGCCGAGGGCGCCGCCCGGCCTGGGGCAGTCGGCACCGCGCCTGCTGCTACCGTCAACCAGAGGTCAGCTCCCGGGCGGGACGGGTGACGAACACCCCGCCGGAGCACGCAGGCACGAGAGGTGGCAGCGCACGGTGGCACGCAGCAGCGGCAGCAGCGCCGGAGTGATCGTGGCCGGACTGACGGCTGTGGCCCTCGCCGTGATCGGCTTCTTCGCGTACCAGGCGTCGGCCGCCCAGGACCGGGCCGGAAAGCCGTCCGACGCGAAGCAGGCCGAGCCCTCCCCCGGCGGCTCCGACGGGAAGGGCCGCGCGCCCGCCGAGAAGGACACCGCGCTGCCCTCCGCCAGCGGACAGGGCCACCGGGTCGTCTACGCGCTCAAGCGGCAGCGGGTGTGGCTGGTCGGCAAGAACGGCAAGGTCACCAGGACGTACAAGGTCTCCCCCAGCGCCGTCAGCCCACCGCCGGGCACCTACAAGGTCACCTCGCGGGCCTCCCATGTGACGGGCTCGGACGGGGTGCCGGTGGAGAACGTCGTACGGTTCGCCACCGTCGACGGCGTCACGATCGGCTTCAGCGCCGCCCTGAACCGCTCGACCCCGACCCCGGACACCTCCCGCAAGACAGGCGGCATCCGCGAGAAGCGAGCAGACGGCGAAGCCCTATGGCTCCACGCACCAATCGGCACCCGCGTGGTGGTGCTCCGCTAGGCGCGGGGTGCGGGGGCGCCCCGCAGGGGCGCGCCCCGAAGGGGCGCGGGGAACTGCGCGACAAGCCACAACGCACCCGCAGCCTGCGGACGACACAAAGGGGCACCCCCTACGCAGCACCCGGGGAACCGGGCAGGCTAACGCTCCGAGTCGGACTGCTCCGCGTCCGACGGCGGTCGAGAAACGGCGGCCGCGGCCGCGCAGGACGCGAGCAGCTCACTCATGGGCGGGGGGCCGTGTGGGACGCGGTGGGTGCTTCCGCCGGCGGACGCCGCCTCGTCCCGCGCGGGCACACGCGGCCGCCCGCGCAGCGCTCGCTGCTCCGGCTTGTGTGCGGTCATGGCTCCTCCAGGGGCGTCGGCACGGCGGCACTTAGGCATACCTAACCGTGCTCTCACCTCCCATGGGACCATGGCCCGCACCGACCGCGCAACATCTTGCCGACACCATGTCGGGACGGCCCGTGCCGGGCGCCCTGCGCCGTACGTCCTAGCCGAGGGCGGCGAGGGCTTCGAGATCCGCCCGGGCCCAGCGCGCTCCCACCCCCAGGAACGTGACCGTCCGCGAGTCGTCGGCGCCCTCTTCCACGCCTTCCCCCAGCGTGCGGGTGATGACGACGTGCAGCCTCTCCTCCGTCAGCTCCTCGACCTTGCCCTCGCCCCACTCGACGACGACCACCGACTCGGGCAGCGAGACATCCAGGTCGAGGTCCTCCATCTCCTCCAGGCCGCCGCCGAGCCGGTAGGCGTCCACATGGACGAGCGGCGGTCCTTCGGTCAGCGAGGGGTGTACGCGGGCGATGACGAAGGTGGGCGAGGTCACGGCGCCGCGCACGCCGAGCCCCTCGCCCAGGCCGCGGGTCAACGTCGTCTTTCCTGCGCCGAGTTCACCCGTCAGCAGGACGAGGTCCCCGGCGCGCAGCAGCCCGGCGAGCCGTACGCCGAGCTCGCGCATGGCCTCGGCGGTGTGCACGGTGACGGTGACCTCGTGGCGGGTGCCGCCTGCGGGGCCGCCGGGGAGGCCGCCGTCACCGCCGGAACGGTCGCCGGACGGAGCCTGGGGAGGCGGGGCAGGATGCTGGTGGTGCGGTGCTTCCATGCGTCCGGATGGTAGTCGTCAGCAGCCGGGCGAGATGTCGGTTGACCGGCTCGGGACGCTCCAGCATGGCCAGGTGCCCGGTCGCCTCCAGAATCACGAACGCGGCATCCGGCAGCGCCTCCGCGATCTGCTCGCTGTGCTCGCTCGGCGTCATCAGGTCGCGGTCACCGGCCAGCACCAGCACGGGCCGCCCGTCGAAGGCGGCCAGCGCGGTGGTCTTCTCGTGCTCGGCGAAGGCGGGGTAGAACTCCGCGACGACATCCACCGGCACCGACTCGATCAGGCGCTCCGCGAACCGTGCCACCCCCGGGTCCACCTCGCGGGGGCTGCCGAACGAGTACCGCTTCACCACCCCCGCGAACAGGTCGGCGGTCACCCGGCGCCCGCGCTCGACCAGCTCGGACTGCGCGGCCAGCGCGCGCAGCACCCCGGGCACCACCCGCCGTACGGCCCGCACCCCGGCGGCCGGAAGGCCGTAGGTCACCTCCGCGAGGCCGCCCGCGCTGGTGCCCAGCAGTGCCACGCCGGCGACGCGCTCGGCCACGTACTCCGGATACTGCTCGGCCAGCGCCATCACCGTCATGCCGCCCATCGAGTGCCCCACCAGCACCACGGGCCCCTCGGGTGCCGCGGCGTCGAGCACGGCCTTCAGATCGCGGCCCAGCAGATCGATGGAGACCGGCTCCCCAGCGGGGGCACGCGCTGACCGGCCGTGGCTGCGCTGGTCCCAGTACACGCACCGCACGGCACCGCGCAGCGCGGCGCGCTGGAAGTGCCAGACGTCCTGGCTGAGGCAGTAGCCGTGGGAGAACACCACGGTCAGCGGCGCCTCATCGGTCCTGCTCCGGCCGCGCAGCAGCCCCATCAGCCGCGCCCAGTACCCGGCGGCGGCCCCGTCGTCCGCGTCCGCCCCCGACGGCTCCCCGGGCAGGGGTACGGGGCTCACTTCGGGGCCGCCCAGGCCGTCGCCGGATCCGGCGGCCGATGCCGCGGTCTCCGTCGATCCGGCCGGAAGCGGGAAGTCGGCGGGTTCGTCGATCTCGTAGTACAGCTCCGTGCCGTCCTCGGCCGGCACCCGGCCGGAGGTCCCGCGCAGCGTGCCGTAGGGGCCGGCCGCGTCCAGCGCCAGCCGGGCCTTACGGCGTACGGCGCGGTGGACGGTGAGCCGTTCCAGGGCGACACCGGCCGCGACGACACCGAGGGCGGCCCCCGCGACGCCCGCCCGGCGCGCCCAGTCCGCACCACCGGCAGCCTGCGAGGGCTGCGCGGCCCGCGAGGACAAATCCGCCGCACCCTCGGCGGCTGCCGCTGCCGTACGCCAGGCGCTGCGGGCGGTCTGTACGGCGCCGACGGCCTGCAGCGCCTGCTGCGCACGTTGCGCCGACTGCGGTGCCTGCTGTGCGGGTGGTGACTGCTGTGCCGGTTGTGCGCGTTGTGTGTGCCTCTGGGCCTTGCTGTCGTCGCTCATGACCGCCCCCCGTTCGTCCCGTACGCCCGGTCCCGTACCGCCTACCGATCGCGGCTACCGGTCGGCCTGCTCATCGGCGTATACCCGGGGCACCCGGCCGCTGATCCGGGTGACGATCTCGTAGGAGATGGTGCCTGCCGCGCGGGCCCAGTCATCGGCGGTGGGTTCGCCCAGGTCGCCGGGGCCGAACAGGACGACACGGTCGCCCGCTGCCGCATGGTCTCCGCCGAGGTCCACGACGAACTGGTCCATCGCCACCCGGCCCGCCACCGTCCGCCACTTGCCCGCCACCAGCACCGGCCCCGCGCCGGACGCGTGCCGCGGGAGGCCGTCGCCGTAGCCGACGGGCACCAGCCCCAAAGTCGTCTCCCCGGGGGTGGTGTAGGTGTGCCCGTAGCTGACTCCGTGACCGCCTGGCACCCGCTTGACCAGCGCGAGCGAGGCGCTGAGCGTCATCACCGGGCGCAGCCCGAGGCTGTCGGCCGTGCCGACCTCGGGGGACGGCGAGAGGCCGTAGACGGAGACGCCGGGCCGTACGAGGTCGAAGTGGGACTCGGGCAGGGTGAGCGTGGCCGGGGAGTTCGCCAGGTGCCGCACCTCGGGGTCCAGCCCGGCGCGCTCGGCGACGGCGACGGCCTCGCGGAAGGCGTCGAGCTGCGCGGCGTTGGCGGGGTGGCCCGGCTCGTCGGCACAGGCGAAGTGCGACCAGATGCCGGTGACCTGCAGCGCGCCTTCCGCCTCCGCGGCCCGCGCGGCGGCCACCAGCTGCGGCCAGTCGGCGGGCTGGCAGCCGTTGCGGCCGAGCCCGGTGTCGGCCTTCAGATGCACACGCGCGGTACGCCCGGTGGCGCGGGCCGCCGTCACGATCTCGTCCAGCGCCCAGGTGCCGCTCGCCGAGACGTCGATGTCCCGCTCGATCGCCTCCCGCCAGGGCCCGCCCGGCGTCCACAGCCAGCACAGGAGCCGGCCCCGGTCCCCGGCGTCCCGCAGCGCTATCGCCTCCCGCGGGGTGGCGGTGCCCAGCCAGGCGGCCCCCGACTGCCGGGCAGCGCGGGCGCACGGCACCGCCCCGTGCCCGTATCCGTCCGACTTTACGACGGCCATCAGCTCGGCCCGCGGCGCATATCCGCGCAGGGTCCGTACGTTGTTCCGCAGGGCACCGAGATCGATCGTCGCCCGGGCCCTGCCGAAGTCCTCGGCCTGGATGTCGCCGCCAGGGCGCTGGTACACGTCGTTCACCGGTTCAGTGTCGCAGGTGCCGGATCCGATGCGGCCACTCAATTGGCCCCTCGCGCTCTCAGTGGCCCGTCGCCCCGTCCATCCCCTCGCGCAGCAGATCGGCGTGACCGCAGTGCCGGGCGTACTCCGCGATCATGTCGATCAGCACCCGGCGCAGCGAGACGGGGCGGCCCGTGCGGGCGTGCGTCCCCGTCGCGTCCAGCTCCGCGGCAGCCACGATCCCGCGGGAGCGCTCGCACTCGGCGCGCCATACGGCCAGCGCCTCGGCGGGGTCACCGTCCAGTGCGTCGAAGTCCTGATCGGGGTCTTCGTCCGAGTAGTACAGCAGCGGCAGTTCCTCCCCCGCGAACTGGATGCGGAACCACCAGCGCTCCACCCCCGCCAGATGCCGCAGCAGCCCGTGCAGGCTCATACCGGACGGCGGGACCGTACGCTCCGAGAGCGCTTCGGGCGGCACCCCTGTGCACTTGAGCAGCAGCGTCTCGCGGTACCAGTCCAGATAGCGGGTCAGCAGCTCCCGCTCGCCCCCCACCAGGGGCAGGGGTTCCCGGCTGTCGTCCGCCCACTGGGCGGCGAAGGCGGTCGGCGTGGCGCTCGCGGCGCTCGGCTCGGTCATGGCAGGAGTGTGACACCGGCCACTGACAACGCCACGGGCGTGCGAGGCCACCCGGATCGGCCCGGCGACGGGTGCGCTGCGGACAACTCGGCAACGAGCGCGCTGCGGAGAACTCGGCAACGGGCGCCCGCGGAAAACCGGTTGCGGGCGTTCGGACAATGACTGGCGTGACGTGGACCATTCAGCCCGAGCCCATCGACAGCCCCGACGCCGTCGCCACCGTCCGCGCGTACATCGGCGAGATCGCCGGCCGCTACTACGGGCGCCCCGCGACCGAGCAGGAGATCGACGCCGCGCTGGCCGAGGAGCCGGACGACGAACTCGTCCCGCCCAAGGGCGCGTTCCTGCTGGCCCGCGCGCGTGCGGACGGCGCCGTCGCCGGCTGTATCGCCGTCCTCATGGTGACCGGGACGACAGCCGAGATCCGCCGCGTCTGGGTGGCCCCGCACGCCCGCAAGGGCGGCCTCGGCGGGCTGCTGATCCGCACCGCCGAGTGCGCCGCGCTCGACATGGGTGCGACGTCCGTACGGCTGGACACCCGGCGCGATCTGGTGGAGGCCAAGCGGCTGTACGCGCGGCACGGGTACGAGGAGATCGCACCGTTCAACGACTCGCCCTACGCCGACCACTGGTTCGGCAAACCGCTGCGCCCGCTGCTCGCCCCCCTCCAGGAACGCAGGCCGGTGCGGTAGCGGGCCACTGGGACCTCAACCTGGCCGGCATCGCCCCAGAGGCCCAGCCGGCGGCGTACGAGCAGCTGCCGGCCCGGCTGCGGGGATGACAGGGCGCGCGCCCCCGGGTCACTCCCCCCGGATCACGTTCTGCCATGCCGTGGTCAGCGCCGTGGCGACGTCCGTCGCCGCGGGCGGGTCGGCGGCGAGGCGGCCGGCGAGTCCGTGCAGATAGGCGGCGGCCGAGGCGGCGTCGCGTGCGGACAGGCCCGCCGCCAGCAGACCGCCCGCCAGGCCGGTCAGTACATCGCCGCTGCCCGCCGTGGCCAGCCATCCGGTCCCGGTGGCGTTCACCCGTACGGGGGAGGGCGGGGAGCCGGGCCTGGGCGGCTCGGCGACCAGCGTCGTGGAGCCCTTGAGCAGCACGGTGGCCCCCGTCCGCGCGGCCAGCTCCCGTACCGCCGCCAGCCGCCCGGCCTCCACCTCCTCGCGTGCCGTACCGAGCAGTGCCGCGGCCTCACCGGCGTGCGGGGTCAGCAGGGTGGGGGCCGTCCTGGCACGTACGGCGTCCATGTCCATCAGCCGCAGCCCGTCCGCGTCCACGAGCACCGGCACCTCGGAGTCCAGCACCTCGTCGACGGCCTGCCGTGCCGCCGGTTCGTCGCCCAGGCCCGGGCCGACGGCCCACGCCTGCACCCGCCCGGCGTGTCCTGGCGGCCCCTCGGAGACGAGGGTCTCCGGAAAGCGGGTGACGACCGCCTCCCCGCCCGGCCCCACATACCGCACGGCGCCCGCGCCGCTGCGCAGCGCGCCGGAGACGGCCAGCACCGCGGCCCCGGGATAGCGCCCGGAGCCCGCGACGACCCCGACGACCCCGCGCCGGTATTTGTCGCTCTCCGCCTGCGGCCGCGGCAGCAGCCGGGCCGCGTCGGCGTGCTGGAGGGCCTCCACGTCGGGGGTTTCCGGCAGGTGCGGGGCGAGCCCGATGTCGATCAGCCGGACGGCTCCGGTGTACTCCCTGGCGGGGTCGATCAGCAGCCCCGGCTTGTAGGCGCCGAAGGTGACCGTCGCCTCGGCGGCAAGGGCGGGCCCCGGCACCTCGCCCGTGTCGGCGTCCACCCCGCTGGGCAGGTCGACGGCGACGACCGGCACCTCCGCCTCCCGCACCAGGTCGGCCAACTCCACGGCGGCGGGCCGCAGTCCGCCCTTGCCGCCGATCCCGACGATGCCGTCCACCACCAGGTCGGCGCGCGCGATGAGGTCACCGACCGGCTCGGCGACGCCCTCCACCACGGCTCCCGGCGCCACCCGTACCCGGCCCCCGGCGGCGCGCAGCGCGGCCAGCCCGCCCTCGTGCGCACGTTCGGGCGCCAGCAGCAGCGCGGTCACCCCGGCGCCGCGGCGCGCCAGCCGGGCACCCGTGTAGAGCGCGTCCCCGCCGTTGTCGCCGCTGCCGACGAGCAGCACCACGCGTGCCCCGTACGTCCGTCCCAGCAACTGTCCGCATGCCGCCGCCAGCCCGGCCGCGGCCCGCCGCATCAGCGCGCCCTCCGGCAGCCGTGCCATCAGCGCCCGCTCCGCGGCACGCACGGTCTCCACGCCGTAACCAGTCCTCATGCCCCCAGTGTGGCGTCCGCCTCATCCGGCCGCGCCCCGGGCCCGGGGCTTCGAGGGCGTCAGCTCTCCGCGACGACCACGGCCGAGGCGACCCCCGCGTCGTGCGAGAGGGAGACATGCCAGCCCCGTACCCCCAGCTCGGCGGCGCGCTCCGCCACGGTGCCGCGCACCCGCAGATACGGCCGGCCCGAGTCGGCGGTGCACACCTCGGCGTCGGTCCAGCGCAGCCCGGCGGGCGCGCCCAGCGCCTTGGCCAGCGCCTCCTTCGCGGCGAACCGGGCCGCGAGCGACGCCACTCCGCGCCGCTCCCCGCTGGGCAGCCACAGCTCACGGTCGACGAAGAGCCGGTCCGCCATGCTGGGCGTACGCGCCAGGGAGGCGGCGAAGCGGTCGATCTCCGCGACGTCGATTCCCACCCCGATGATCACCGCTGTCTCACTCCGCACCTCGCCACCTGGTCACGCCGCGAGTACATCACCTAGGTCACCGATGCGCCACGAGCCACCGCAGCGACCTTAGCGACCGCAGCGACCGCAGCGACCGCAGCGACCGCCGGAGGCTACTCGTCCCGCGCCATCCGCTCTATGGCCTCCTGCATCAGCTCCAGGTACTCCGACTCCTCGCAGCGCGGCTTGCTGCCCATCACATACAGCTCCAGCGCGTCCGTCAGGTCCTCGGTCAGATCCTCGTCCGGTAGCCCGTCGGCCAGATCGCTGTAGACGTGGCCCGCGGGGCCCGTTAGCGGATCGGCGCGGACAGTGCGCCGGATGCGAGGGCGACGTATGCGACGCAAGGGGTACGACATGGGCGGAAGATAGCCCCGATCGGCACACCACGTACACCTTTTGTTCGCAGATTGTCCGACCGGTCGGCATAGAGCAGCATCCGGCCAACTCGCAGCCCCGCCCCCGGGCACCGGAAGCCGGCCCGGTCCGGGTTACCGGGGGTCAGCCGCCCCGGAGGTGAGCGCCCCGCGCGGCCCGCGCAGAATGGCACCGTGTCCACGAAGCCCTACGTCGATCTCGGCCGCTCGGAGTGGAGCGCCCTGCGCGAGCGCACCCCGCTCCCCCTGACCGCCGCCGAGGTGGAGGCGCTGCGCGGGCTCGGCGACGTCATCGACCTCGACGAGGTGCGGGACATCTATCTGCCGCTGTCCCGGCTGCTCAATCTGTACGTCGGAGCCACGCACGAGCTGCGCAGGGCGCTCAACACCTTCCTGGAGGACCCGAACCGTCCCGGCAAGCACACCCCGCAGCGCGGCACCCCGTTCGTGATCGGCGTCGCGGGCAGCGTCGCCGTCGGCAAGTCCACGGTCTCCCGGCTGCTCCAGGCCCTGCTCGCCAGATGGCCGGAGCACCCGCGCGTGGAGCGGGTGACGACGGACGGATTTCTGCTGCCCAAGGCCGAGCTGGAGCGGCGCGGCCTGATGTCCCGCAAGGGTTTCCCCGAGTCGTACGACCGCCGCGCGCTCACCCGCTTCGTCGCCGACGTGAAGGCGGGCAAGCCGGAGGTGACGGCTCCGGTCTACTCGCATCTGATCTACGACATCGTCCCGGGCGAGCGGCTGGTCGTGCACCGCCCCGACGTCCTCATCGTCGAGGGCCTCAACGTCCTCCAGCCCGCGCTGCCCGGCAAGGACGGCCGCACCCGGCTGGCCGTCTCCGACTACTTCGACTTCTCCGTCTACGTCGATGCCCGTACGGCCGACATCGAGCGCTGGTACCTGGAGCGGTTCCGCAAACTGCGCGCCACCGCGTTCCAGGACCCGCGCTCGTACTTCCACCGCTTCACGGCGGTCTCCGAGGAAGAGGCCCTCGACTACGCGCGCAACACCTGGCGCACCATCAACGAGCCCAACCTCCGCCAGAACATAGCCCCCACGCGGGGCCGCGCCACCCTCCAGCTGCACAAGGACCCCGACCACAAGGTGCAGCGGCTGTCACTGCGCAAGTTGTAGCCGCACCGGCCCGCCCACGCGCACCCCACTCAGCGCCGGCGCCACCCAGCGCGGCGCCCATCCATCCGCGGCGCCCTCACCCCAGCGCGCGCTTCACCACATCCGCGAGCCGCCCGGCAACCGCCCGCGCGTGCTCGATGTCCGCGGCCTCCACCATCACCCGCACCAGCGGCTCGGTCCCGGAGGACCGCAGCAGCACACGGCCGGTCTCCCCCAGCTCCCGCTCCGCCTCCGCGACGGCGGAAACCAGCTCGGGCGCGGTGTCCACCCGCGACTTGTCCACGTCCGGCACGTTCACCAGCACCTGCGGCAGCCGCTCCATCACCCCGGCCAGCTCCGCCAGCGGTGTGCCCGTGGCGGCGACGCGCGCGGCGAGCATCAGCCCGGTCAGGGTCCCGTCACCCGTCGTGGCGTGGTCGAGCACGATCACATGCCCGGACTGCTCGCCGCCGAGCGAGAACCCGCCGCGCTTCATCTCCTCCAGCACATAGCGGTCGCCGACCGCGGTCTGCACCAGGCCGACGCCCGCCCGCTCCATGGCGAGCGTGAAGCCGAGGTTGGACATCACCGTCGCGACAACGGTGTCCTTGCGCAGCTGCCCGGCCTCCTTCATGGCGAGCGCGAGAACGGCGAGGATCTGGTCGCCGTCGACCTCGTGGCCGTCCGCGTCGACCGCCAGGCAGCGGTCCGCGTCACCGTCGTGCGCGACGCCGAGATCCGCGCCGTGCCGTACGACGGCGTCCCGCAGCCCGTCGAGGTGGGTGGAGCCGCAGTCGTCGTTGATGTTGAGGCCGTCGGGGTCGGTGCCGATGGTGATCACGTCGGCACCGGCCCGGGCGAACGCCTCGGGCGAGACGCGGGCCGCGGCACCGTGCGCCCCGTCGATGACGATCTTCAGCCCGTCGAGCCGGTTCGGCAGCACGCCGACCAGGTGGGCGACGTAGTTGTCGAAGCCCTCGTCGTAGTCCCTGACCCGGCCGACCCCGGCCCCGGTGGGCCGTGCCCACGGCTCGCCCGCCGCGTGCTCGCGGTGCAGGGCCTCGATACGGTCCTCCAGCTCGTCGGCGAGCTTGTGGCCGCCGCGTGCGAAGAACTTGATGCCGTTGTCGGGCATCGGGTTGTGGCTGGCCGACAGCATCACGCCCAGGTCGGCACCGAGGGAGCCGGTCAGATAGGCCACGGCGGGCGTCGGCAGCACGCCGACCCGCAGCACATCGACCCCGGCGCTGGCCAGCCCGGCCA
The DNA here is from genome assembly GCF_050936705.1 of Streptomyces sp. CA-250714. Classification (NCBI taxonomy): domain Bacteria; kingdom Bacillati; phylum Actinomycetota; class Actinomycetes; order Kitasatosporales; family Streptomycetaceae; genus Streptomyces; species Streptomyces sp. CA-250714. The sequence continues at coordinate 3,283,657 of NZ_JBNJMI010000001.1, forward strand.
CGACGGCGGCCTCCAGGAACTCACCCGAGGCCCGCGGGTCCCGCCCGACGACGGCGACCGGCCGTGAGCCGTCGGGACGGCTCGTCTCCGCGCTCGCCCCCGACTCGGTCAGCACGTGTGCCGCCGCGACCGACAGACCGAGCGCCAGCTCGGCCGTCAGCCCCTCGTTGGCGACACCGCGTACGCCGTCGGTACCGAAGAGTCGTGCCACAGTCGTTCCTCCGAGTTCTGGGGGCGTTCTCCGGGCATTCACCGGGCGGGCCTGGGAAAGCCCGGCACACCAGGTATACGCCCCGTTGTCAGCGTGACGGCCACTACGCCGCCGTCACAAGACCGGGTGTCGGGCCGGGCACCGCACGGCGGGCCCGAACGACCGATGCCCCGCCGGCACCGAGGTGAGGTGCCGACGGGGCATCCAAAAAGGCTCCAGTCCCAGCGAGCGCCAGGTCAGCGCTTGCTGTACTGCGTGCCCTTACGGGCCTTCTTCAGACCGGCCTTCTTGCGCTCGACCGCACGGGCGTCACGCGTGAGGAAACCGGCCTTCTTGAGCGGGCCGCGGTTGTTGTCCACGTCCGCCTCGTTCAGCGCGCGGGCCACGCCGAGGCGCAGGGCGCCGGCCTGACCCGAGATGCCGCCGCCGGAGATACGGGCGACCACGTCGTAGCGGTCGTCCAGCTCCAGGACCTTGAACGGCTCGTTGACTTCCTGCTGGTGCACCTTGTTGGGGAAGTAACCCTCGAGGGTGCGACCGTTGATCTTCCACTGACCGGAGCCCGGGATGATCCGGACGCGGGCGATGGCGTTCTTGCGGCGACCGGTGCCGGCGGCCGGCTGCGGGTCGCCGAAACGGGAGGCGAGGGACTCGGAGGTGTACTCCTCCGGCGCCTCGGGGGTCTCGGTCGTGTACTCCTCGACACCCTCGACGGGGGTCTCAGCGGTGGTCTCGGCCACGATTCTCCTCAGCTTCTCTTCAGTCGTAGGGGGTGGCCGGACTTACTGCGCGACCTGGCTGATCTCGAACGGCACGGGCTGCTGAGCACCGTGAGGGTGCTGGTCGCCCGCGTAGACCTTCAGCTTCGAGAGCATCTGACGGCCCAGGGAGTTCTTGGGAAGCATGCCCTTGACGGCCTTCTCCACGGCCTTCTCCGGGTTCTTCTCCAGCAGCTCGTCGTAGCGGACGGAACGCAGACCACCCGGGTAGCCGGAGTGGCGGTACGCCATCTTCTGGGTCCGCTTGTTGCCCGAGAGGTGCACCTTGTCGGCGTTGATGATGATGACGAAGTCACCGGTGTCGACGTGGGGCGCGTACACGGGCTTGTGCTTACCCCGCAGGAGGGTGGCGGCCTGAGAGGCCAGACGGCCGAGGACGACGTCCTGGGCGTCGATGACGTGCCACTGGCGCTGAATGTCGCCAGGCTTGGGGCTGTACGTACGCACGGTCGTAGCCTTCGCTTCTTCAGTGATTGGGTCCTGACAGGGCCAACCAGGCAGATCACGACAGGCAAGATCGCATGCGGTGACGCATCCGCATGCTGATCGCTGGTCATCGACCGGTAGGCCGGTGTATAGCCCCCCACGTGAGAACAGGCAAGCCAATACACACAACGAACCAGCAGGATACTGGGGCGCTCACCCCGGGTCAAAACGGCCCCTGGTCAACCCCCTACCGGACCCGCGCCACCCGCCCCTCGTCCCACACCGGCTCCGCGACCTCCCGCACCCGCCCATCAGCGCCGAACACCACGAAACGATCAAACGCACGCGCAAACCAGCGGTCATGCGTCACCGCCAGCACCGTCCCCTCGTACGCTTCCAGCCCCTCCTGCAACGCCTCCGCGGACTCCAGATCCAAGTTGTCCGTCGGCTCGTCCAGCAACAACGCCGTCGCCCCCGCCAGCTCCAGCAGCAGAATCTGGAAGCGGGCCTGCTGGCCGCCGGACAGCCGGTCGAAGGGGAGCTGCGCCTGCCGGGTCAGCTCATAGCGCCGCAGGGCGGACATCGCGGCGCCGCGGTCGTGGGCGTGCTCCTTCCAGAGGATGTCCAGCAGGGAGCGGCCCTCCAGCTCGGGGTGGGAATGGGTCTGGGCGAAGTGGCCGGGCACCACGCGGGCCCCCAGCTTCCAGCGACCCGTATGGGCGACCTCACCGCCGGCCAGCAGCCGCAGGAAGTGCGACTTGCCCGAGCCGTTCGAGCCCAGCACCGCGACCCGCTCCCCGTAGAAGACCTCCAGGTCGAAGGGGCGCATCAGCCCCGTCAGCTCCAACCCCTCGCAGGTGATCGCCCGGACCCCCGTACGGCCGCCGCGCAGCCGCATCCGGATGTCCTGCTCGCGCGGCGGCTCCAGCGGCGGGCCCGCCTCCTCGAACTTCTGCAACCGGGTGCGGGCCGCCTGCAACCGGGAGGCCATGTCGGAGTTGAAGGCCGCCTTCTGCTTGTACATGGCGACCAGCCGCTTGAGCTTCGCGTGCTCCTCGTCCCAGCGCCGCCGCAGTTCCTCGAACCGCGCGAACCGCTCCTTGCGCGCCTCGTGGTACGTCGCGAAGCCGCCCCCGTGCACCCATACGTCGCTGCCCGCGGCCCCCGGCTCCACGCTCACGATCCGGTCCGCCGCGCGGGCCAGCAGCTCACGGTCGTGGGAGATGAACAGCACCGTCTTGTTCGTCTCGCGCAGCCGCTCCTCCAGCCACCGCTTGCCGGGGACGTCCAGATAGTTGTCCGGCTCGTCCAGCAGCAGCACCTCGTCCGTGCCGCGCAACAGCGACTCCAGCACGAGCCGCTTCTGCTCGCCCCCGGAGAGGGTGCGCACCTGCCGCCACTGGGCCTTCTCGTACGGGACGCCCAGCGCCGCGACCGTACACATGTCCCACAGCGTCTCCGCCTCGTACCCGCGCGCCTCCGCCCAGTCGGCGAGTGCCTGCGCGTACTGCATCTGCGCCGCCTCATCGTCGACGGTCATGACGGCGTACTCCGCGTCGTCCACGGCCCGCGCCGCCGCCCGGATGCGCGGGTGAGCGACCGAGACCAGCAGGTCCCGCACCGTGCTCTCGTCCCGTACGCTCCCCACGAACTGCGGCATCACGCCCAGACCGCCGCTGACCGTCACCGTCCCGCCGTCCGGTTTCAACTCCCCCGCGATCAGCCGCAGCAGCGTCGTCTTTCCGGCGCCGTTCGCCCCCACCAGCGCCACCGAGGCGCCCTCGCCGACCCGCAGCGACGCATCATCGAAGAGCGCTCTCCCGTCGGGCAGATAGAACTCCAGATGCGCGACTTCGACATGTCCCATCCCGCAATCGTCACGTTCTGACGACGCCTGAGCCAAGCGAATATCGCGCGCAATAAGATGCGCTCATGAGCTTTGGGCAAGGGGGACCCGGGTGGGGTTCCCAAGGCGGACCCGACTGGAACTCCGGTGGGAACTCCGGGGGCTGGAACCCCGGCGGCCCCGGGGGCTCCGGACCCGACTGGGCAGCACTCGCGGAGCAGGCCGAACGCACCCGTGCCCGGCGCCGCCGCTGGCTGATGGCGGGCGGCGGAGCGCTGGCAACCGCCGCCATCGCGGGCATCGTCGCTGTGGCCGTCGTCAACGAGGACGGCTCGCAGGGCGCCTCCGACAAGCCCTCCGACTCCCTGCCCCCGGCCAAGGACGTGTCCCCCACGGGCGACCAGCCGAAGCCCACCTTCAAGAACGAGCCGCCACCCCCGCCGCCGCCCCGTGACTTCATCTCGGACGTCAAACGGGACAAGGCGCCGCTCAGCGCGCAGACGCTCTACCCCACCAAGCGCGTCACCATCAACGGCCACCCCTACAAGCTGGCCAAGACCGACACCAGCAAGAACTGCGCCGAGGCCGCCCACGCGGGCCTGGGCCCGGTGCTGACCCGTCACAAGTGCACCGCCCTCTACCGCGCCACCTACATCAACAACGGCCTCGCCGTCACCGTCGGCATCGCGGCCTTCAAGGACGCCAAGACCGCGGAGAAGGTCAAGCAGGAGTACCAGCCCAACCTGGTCGCCCTCCCCGGCGGCGGCGTCCCCGACTTCTGCCGCACCGTCACCTGCCGCACCACGGCCAACTCCCTCGGCCGCTACGCCTACTTCACCATCGCCGGCCGCACCAACGGACAGGCGTCGGGCGCGAGCGACAAGAAGGCCCAGCAGGCAGCCCTGGACGGCTCCAACTACGCCTACGCCCGAGTCCTCAAGCGCGGCAAGGACCAGTCGGAAGCCGCCGCGAAGTAGGGCGCGCGGCCCCGTACTCGTTCAGCAGCAGCCGGAACCCGTATCGCTGCCCGGCAGCGTCGGCAGCGTGCGCTTGTTGCGGGAGGCCAGGTTTCGGGCCTCCAACTCGTGGTCCGCCGGGTAGGCGACCTCCTCCAGGGTGAGACCGTGGGGGCGTACGACGTGGACGGCGGAGTCCCGTACGCCCGCGGCCAGCACCTTCGCGGGCCACTCCGGCGGGCGGTGGCCGTCGCCGACGAAGAGCATGGCGCCCACCAGGGAGCGGACCATGTTGTGGCAGAACGCGTCCGCCTGCACGGTCGCCTCCAGTACGCCGTCCGGGCGGCGCACCCACTCCAGCCGCTGGAGCGTACGGATCGTCGTCGCTCCCTCGCGCTTCTTGCAGTACGCGGCGAAATCGTGCTCGCCCAGCAGCCCTCGCGCCGCCTCGTTCATGGCGTCGACGTCCAGCGGCCAGTTGTGCCACAGCACATGGCCGCGCAGCAGCGGGTCGGCGCCGCCGGGGTGGTCGGTGACGCGGTACGCGTAGCGCCGCCAGACCGCCGAGAAGCGTGCGTCGAAGTACGGGGGCGCCTCGCTGAGCCGCCACACCCGTACGTCCATCGGCAGCCGCCCCGCGAGCCGGCGCAGCAGCTGCTCCCGGTGCTCGGCCCACACCTCCTCCGGCAGGTCCACATGGGCGACCTGCCCCCGCGCGTGCACCCCCGCGTCGGTACGCCCCGCGACGGTCAGCTCCGGCGTCTCGCTCTGCCGCAGTACGACGCGGAGCGCGTCCTCGATCTCACCCTGGACCGTGCGCTGCCCGCGCTGCCGCGCCCACCCGGAAAACTCCCGCCCGTCATAGGCCAGGTCCAGCCGAATCCGCACCACGGCGACATCCTCCACTCGAACGGAACGGGCCCGCCCCCCGCAGGGAACGGACCCGCTCACATGTCATCCGACGTCAGGCGTCAGGCTTCCTTGGACTCGCCCTCGGCGCCCTCGGCCGACTCCTTCTTCAGCTCGGCGGCAGCCTCGTCACCAGCGGCGTCCTTCGCGGAACGCTTGGTCGCGGCCTCGGCCTCGCCGACCGCGGCCTGCTGCACCGTCAGCGGCTCCACCAGCTCGATGACCGCCATCGGGGCGTTGTCGCCACGACGCGGGCCGATCTTGGTGATGCGGGTGTAACCACCGGGGCGGTTCTCGTACCGCGGGCCGATCTCGGTGAAGAGCGTGTGGACGACGCTCTTGTCCAGGATCGTGCGCATGACCTGGCGGCGGTTGTGAAGGTCGCCCTTCTTCGCCTTGGTGATCAGACGCTCGGCGACCGGACGCAGGCGGCGGGCCTTCGCCTCGGTCGTCGTGATGCGGCCGTGCTCGAACAGCGCGGTCGCCAGGTTGCCCAGCATCGCCTTCTGGTGCGCGGCGCTGCCGCCCAGACGGGGACCCTTGGTGGGCTTCGGCATGGTGTCTCTCCTTCGTTGTCACTGCACCGGCCGTATCAGGCACCGGCGGCAGTCCCGGCCGTATCAGGTACCGGGGGTTTACGGGGGCCCCGGGCGGAGCCCCCGTCGATCAGTACGTACTCAGTACTGCTCGGTCTCGACGAACCCGGCGTCCGCGTCGTCCTCCGCGCCGAACGCGTCGGCCGCGGCGGTCGGGTCGAATCCGGGCGGGCTGTCCTTGAGGGCCAGACCCATACCGGCGAGCTTCGCCTTGACCTCGTCGATGGACTTCGCACCGAAGTTGCGGATGTCCAGCAGGTCCGCCTCGGAGCGGGCCACCAGCTCGCCCACCGAGTGGATGCCCTCGCGCTTGAGGCAGTTGTAGGAGCGGACCGTCAGCTCCAGCTCCTCGATCGGCAGCGCCAGGTCGGCCGCGAGCGCGGCGTCCGTCGGCGACGGGCCCATGTCGATGCCCTCGGCGTCGACGTTGAGCTCGCGCGCCAGACCGAACAGCTCGACCAGCGTCTTGCCCGCGGACGCCATGGCGTCACGGGGCCGCATGGCCTGCTTGGTCTCGACGTCGACGATCAGCTTGTCGAAGTCGGTGCGCTGCTCGACACGGGTCGCCTCGACCTTGTACGTGACCTTGAGCACCGGCGAGTAGATGGAGTCGACCGGGATCCGGCCGATCTCCTGGCCCACCTGCTTGTTCTGCACGGCGGAGACGTAACCGCGACCGCGCTCGACGGTCAGCTCCATCTCCAGCTTGCCCTTGCCGTTCAGGGTGGCGAGGACCAGGTCCGGGTTGTGCACCTCGACACCGGCAGGCGGCGCGATGTCCGCGGCGGTGACCAGGCCCGGGCCCTGCTTGCGCAGGTACATCACGACCGGCTCGTCGTGCTCCGAGGAGACGACGAGGGACTTGATGTTGAGGATCAGGTCGGTGACGTCCTCCTTGACGCCCGGCACGGTCGAGAACTCGTGCAGGACACCGTCGATCCGGATGCTGGTCACAGCAGCGCCGGGGATCGAGGAGAGGAGCGTACGACGCAGGGAGTTACCGAGGGTGTAGCCGAACCCCGGCTCCAGCGGTTCGATCACGAACCGGGAGCGGAACTCGTCGACGACCTCTTCGGTCAGGGAAGGGCGCTGAGCGATCAGCATGAGATGTGTTCCTCCAGTCTTCGGCAACCGCTATTTGATGCCGGTACTGCAAGGGTACGGGCGGCCCGGCCATATCACAGCCGAAACCGCCCCGCACCCCTCTACGAGCAGCCGTCTCGATTACTTCGAGTACAGCTCCACAATCAGCTGCTCCTGCACCTGGGTGTCGATCACCTGGCGCTCGGGCATCGAGTGGACGAGGATCCGCAGCTTCGACGGGATGGCCTCCAGCCACGCCGGAACGGTCTTCTCGCCGGCCTCCGCAGCAGCCACCTGGAAGGGCGTCATGTTACGGGAGGACTCGCGGACCTCGATGATGTCGTTCACGGACACCCGCGCCGAAGGAATGTCGGTCTTGACACCGTTCAGCGCGATGTGGCCGTGCTTGACCAGCTGACGTGCGTGGTCACGGGACTTGGCGAAGCCGGCCCGGTACACGACGTTGTCCAGACGGGTCTCCAGAATCCGCAGCAGGTTCTCACCCGTCTTGCCCTGCTGACGGTTGGCCTCGTTGAAGTACCCGCGGAACTGCTTCTCCAGGACGCCGTAGATACGGGCGGCCTTCTGCTTCTCGCGCTTCTGCAGCAGGTACTCGGAGTCCTTGGTGCGCCCGCGCCCGTGCTCACCCGGGGGGTAAGGACGGATCTCGATCGGGCACTTCGCGCTCTCGCACTTAGCTCCCTTGAGGAAGAGCTTCTGCTTCTCCCGACGGCAACGCTTGCAGTCGGCCCCGGTGTAACGCGCCATGTGTGGTGATCTCCTACTTCAGTTCTCAGACCCGGCGACGCTTCGGCGGGCGGCAGCCGTTGTGCGGGGTGGGGGTGACGTCCTGGATGGAACCGACCTCGAGGCCGGTGGCCTGGAGGGAACGGATCGCGGTCTCACGGCCGGAGCCGGGACCCTTGACGAAGACGTCCACCTTCCGCATGCCGTGCTCCTGCGCGCGGCGCGCCGCGTTCTCGGCGGCCATCTGCGCGGCGAACGGCGTCGACTTCCGCGAGCCCTTGAAGCCGACGTGGCCGGCGGAGGCCCAGGAGATCACATTGCCGGTGGGGTCGGTGATCGAAACGATGGTGTTGTTGAACGTGCTCTTGATGTGAGCGTGCCCGTGGGCGACGTTCTTCTTCTCCTTGCGGCGCACCTTCTTGGCGCCGGCCGTACGGCCCTTCGGAGGCATATAGAGATAACTCCCGTGAGGTGGTCGGTCCTACTACGCGGACCGCTTGCAGCGTGTCCGGTGCGGACTACTTCTTGCCCGGCTTCTTCTTGCCGGCGATGGCGCGACGCGGGCCCTTACGGGTGCGGGCGTTGGTCTTGGTGCGCTGACCGTGGACCGGGAGACCGCGCCGGTGGCGCAGACCCTCGTAGCAGCCGATCTCCACCTTGCGGCGGATGTCGGCCTGGATCTCACGGCGGAGGTCACCCTCGACCCGAAGGTTGTTGTCCACGTACTCGCGGAGCTTGACCAGCTCTTCCTCGCCCAGGTCCCGGACGCGGGTATCCGGGTTGACCCCGGTCTCGCGCAGGGTCTGCTGGGCAAGGGTGCGGCCGATGCCGAAGACGTAGGTGAGGGCGACCTCGACGCGCTTCTCGCGCGGGAGGTCGACGCCAGCGAGGCGTGCCATGGATGTGGCTCCTGATGTATTCCGTCGGAGGTCTGAAGCAGTGCCGCTCCCGTCCCCGGAAGGGGAGGGTCCCCGGCCTCCGACCGGGGGTGTCGACACCGTCACCGGTGTCGGGCCCTGCTTATGCAACTGTTGCTCGCGTCGCGCGAAGGAACTGCGAAAGGCAGGTCGTTAAGTCAGCCCTGGCGCTGCTTGTGGCGCAGGTTCTCGCAAATGACCATGACCCGGCCGTGGCGGCGGATCACCTTGCACTTGTCGCAGATCTTCTTGACGCTCGGCTTGACCTTCATGGTGTGAGGTTCTCCGGGTCTGGCCATCTCCCCACGGGAGCGGGAAGCCGGCACGATCTGTCGATCTACTTGTAGCGGTAGACGATCCGTCCGCGCGTCAGGTCGTAGGGAGAGAGCTCCACCACAACCCGGTCGTCGGGAAGGATACGGATGTAGTGCATCCGCATCTTGCCGCTGATGTGCGCGAGGACCTGGTGCCCGTTCTGGAGCTCAACCTTGAACATCGCGTTCGGGAGAGACTCGACGACGGTGCCCTCGATCTCGATGGCCCCTTGTTTTTTGGCCATGCTTGAGCGCTTCACCTTCCGGGATCGGCTACCTGGGAGGCCCAAGGCATAGGGGTACACCTGGGCCGACGAGCCAGTCTACGACACCGCTCCCGAATAGACGAATCGGGGAGTCTCCCCGTCGCACGACGGGATTAATCCGCCGAGCCCGGATCAAGAGCCGATCGAGGCCGATTCAGCGGTGTAGACAGATTCAGCCGAGCGGGTCCGGTGCGGCCTCGACGCCGAGCTCCGCGAGCTTGGCGCGGCCACCGTCACGCGCGGTCAGCACCAGCGGCCCCTGCTCGGTCAGCGCGACGGAGTGCTCCCAGTGCGAGGACCAGGTGCCGTCATTCGTCTTGACGGTCCAGTCATCCGACAGCACATGCGTACGAGGCGTGCCCAGGCTCACCATCGGCTCGATGGCCAGGCACATCCCCGGCACCAGCTTCGGCCCCTTGCCCCGCCGCCGCTCGACGTAGTTCAGCAGGTGGGGGTCCATGTGCATCTGGGAGCCGATCCCGTGGCCGCCGTAGTCCTCGATGATCCCGTACTTGCCGCCCGCCGGGCGCGGCTGCCGCCGGATGTAGCCCTCGATGGCCTTGGAGATGTCGACCAGCCGGTTGCCCTTGCGCATGGCGGCGATCCCGGCCCACATCGACGCCTCCGTCACCCGGCTGAGCTCGTGCAGCTCCGCGGAGTGGCCCTCGCCGACGAAGACGGTCAGCGCGGCGTCCCCGTGCCAGCCGTCGATGATCGCGCCGGCGTCGATGGAGAGCAGGTCACCGGCCTTCAGGACCGTGTCCTTGCTGGGGATGCCGTGGACGACGACATCGTTCACCGAGGTGCAGATGTTGCCCGGGAATCCGCCGTAGCCGAGGAAGTTCGGCTTGGCGCCGTGGTCGGCCAGCACCTTCGCCGCGACCTCGTCCAGGTCCTTCGTCGTCGCGCCCGGCACGGCGGCCTCCGCGCACGCCTCGTGCATAGCGGCGACGACCAGCCCCGCCTCGCGCATCTTCGCGATCTGCTCCGGGGTCTTGATCTCGACCATGCCGACGTCCGCCTCTCCGCTGGCCGCTCGGGCCTCACCGCTGACTGAGTACTCCCACCAGTCTGCCAGCCCCTGGGGGGCGCCCCGACCGCGAGGGCCCGCCCTGACGGGGGGCCGCGGAACGCGAGGTGGGGCCGGGCGTCAGCCCGGCCCCACCTCGAAACCGGCCGCGACGGCAGTCAGCCACCGCGCCACAGGGTCCGGCCGCATCGTCACGCAGCCGAGCCCATACGTACGACTACTCCGCGGACAGCGCCTGCATTGCGCGTTCCGTGACCTCGCTGACCGCGCCCAGCGCGGAGATCGTGGTCACGAGGCCCTGCGCCTTGTAGTGGTCGATGATCGGCTCCGTCTCGCTGTGGTAGACCTCGAGCCGCTTGCGCACGGTCTCCTCGCGGTCGTCCTCGCGCTGGTAGAGCTCGCCGCCGCACACGTCGCAGACGCCCTCGGTCGTGGCCGGGCTGTACTCGACGTGGAATACGTGGCTGCTGTCGTTGCGGCAGATGCGCCGTCCGGCGATCCGCTTGACGACCTCGTCCTCGGGGACCTCCAGGTCGAGCACCGCGTCCAGCTTCTGGCCGGTCTCGTCCAGATAGCCGTCCAGCGCCTGAGCCTGGGCGATGTTCCTCGGAAAGCCGTCGAGCAGGAATCCGGCCGCAGCGTCCGGCTCCTCCATCCGGCTCCTGGCCATCCCGATGGTGACCTCGTCGGGTACCAGCTGGCCGGCCCGCATGTACTCCTGCGCCTTCTGCCCGAGCGGGGTGCCCTGGCTGATGTTGGCGCGGAAGAGGTCGCCGGTGGCGATGTGGGGAATCGCGAGGTTCTTGGCGAGGAACGCCGCCTGTGTTCCCTTGCCCGCACCAGGGGGCCCGACGAGGACGATACGCATCAGCGGAGGAACCCTTCGTAATGGCGCTGCTGAAGCTGGCTCTCGATCTGCTTCACGGTTTCGAGACCGACGCCCACGATGATCAGGATGCTCGTGCCGCCGAACGGGAAGTTCTGGTTGGCGTTGAACATGATCAGCGCGACGGTCGGCACCAGTGCGATCAGACCCAGGTACAGAGAGCCGGGCCACGTGATGCGGTTCAGCACGTAGCTCAGGTACTCCGCGGTGGGACGACCAGCCCGGATGCCCGGGATGAAGCCACCATACTTCTTCATGTTGTCGGCAACTTCTTCGGGGTTGAAGGAGATGGCCACGTAGAAGAAGGCGAAAAAGACAATCAGCAGGAAGTAGGTCGCGATGTAAAGAGGGTGATCACCCTTCACGAAGTGGGCCTGAATCCACTGCGCCCAGCCCGCCTGGGAACCACTGAACTGGACAATCAGCGCGGGAATGTAGAGCAGCGACGAGGCGAAGATGACGGGAATCACACCGGCCTGATTGACCTTGAGCGGAATGTAGGTCGAGGTCCCGCCGTAACTCCGCCGGCCGATCATCCGCTTCGCGTACTGCACCGGAATACGGCGCTGCGCCTGCTCGACGAAGACCACCAGGGCGACCATCGCCAGTCCGCAGAGGATGACGGCGCCGAACTCGATCCAGCCATCGGCCAGCTTGCCCTGCTTCTTGATGGCCCACAGCGCGCCGGGGAATCCGGCCGCGATGGAGACGAACATCAGAATCGACATACCGTTGCCGATTCCGCGGTCGGTGATCAGCTCACCCAGCCACATGATCAGGCCGGTACCCGCGGTCATCGTGATGACCATCACGATGGTGGGGAAGATGGACTGATCGGGGATGATCTGGGTGCCGACGCTGCAGTTCTGGAAAAGGCTGCCGCTGCGTGCGGTGGCGACCAGGCCGGTGGCCTGGAGAATGGCGAGCGCGACAGTCAGATAACGCGTGTACTGCGTGATCTTCGCCTGCCCGGCCTGCCCTTCCTTCTTCAGCGCCTCCAGCCGTGGGATGACCACGACCAGCAGCTGCAGGATGATGCTCGCCGTGATGTACGGCATGATCCCGAGCGCGAAGATGGTGATCTGGAGCAGCGCGCCACCGCTGAACATGTTGACCAGGCCGAACAGGCCCTGCGCGCCCTTGGCCTCGTCCATACAGGCTTGGACGTTCTCGTAGCTGACGCCCGGCACGGGAACGTGCGCTCCGATTCGGAAGAGCACCATGATGCCGAGCGTGAAGAGCAGCTTCTTGCGCAGGTCGGGCGTCTGGAACGCCCGGGCGAACGCGGTGAGCACGGTGCCTCCTGCGCCCCCCGCGATCTACTGCGCGAGAGGTGACGGTCTTGAGGATCGACAGTTATCAACGTGGTGCCACCTTACCGGCCGGTGCACCACCGAGAAACGACCAGCTGTGCAAACGACCAACCGGGGATGTCCCGTTGGGACATCCCCGGCCTGTCGTTCACCTGGTCAACGAACTCAGAGGAGTTCGGTGACGGTGCCGCCGGCAGCGGTGATCTTCTCCTTGGCGGAGCCGGAGACCTTGTCGACGGTCACCGTCAGCGCCACCGAGATGTCGCCATCGCCGAGCACCTTGACCAGCTCGTTCTTGCGCACAGCGCCCTTGGCGACCAGATCGGCCACCGTGACCTCGCCACCCTCGGGGTAGAGCGCGGCCAGCTTCTCCAGGTTCACGACCTGGAACTGCTTGTGGGCGGGGTTGTTGAAGCCCTTGAGCTTGGGCAGCCGCATGTGCAGCGGCATCTGCCCACCCTCGAAGCGCTCCGGAACCTGGTACCGGGCCTTGGTGCCCTTGGTGCCACGACCCGCGGTCTTGCCCTTGGACGCCTCACCACGACCCACACGGGTCTTGGCGGTCTTGGCACCCGGGGCAGGACGGAGGTTGTGGACCTTCAGCGGGTTTTCGCCCTGAGAGTCAGCCATCTCAGTCGACCTCCTCGACCGTCACGAGGTGGCGCACGGTGTGCACCTGACCGCGCACGACGGCGCTGTCCTCGCGGACGGCCACATCGTTGACGCGCTTGAGACCGAGGGTCCGCAGCGTGTCACGGTGGTTCTGCTTGGTCCCGATAACGGAACGGGTCTGCGTGATCTTCAGGCGAGCCATTACGCGCTCACCCCTGCACGCGCCCGCAGCAGAGCGGCGGGTGCCACGTCCTCGAGCGGCAGACCACGACGGGCCGCGATCTCCTCCGGGCGCTGAAGCCCGCGGAGCGCCGCCACCGTGGCGTGCACGATGTTGATCGGGTTCGACGAGCCGAGCGACTTGCTGAGCACGTCGTGGATGCCCGCGCACTCCAGCACGGCACGCACCGGGCCACCGGCGATCACACCGGTACCGGGCGAGGCCGGCTTGAGCAGCACGACACCCGCGGCTTCCTCACCCTGGATCGGGTGCGGAATGGTGCCCTGGATACGCGGGACCTTGAAGAAGTGCTTCTTGGCCTCCTCAACGCCCTTGGCGATGGCGGCCGGCACCTCCTTGGCCTTGCCGTATCCGACACCCACGGTGCCGTCACCGTCGCCCACCACGACCAGCGCGGTGAAGCTGAAGCGACGACCACCCTTCACAACCTTGGCGACGCGGTTGATCGCGACAACGCGCTCAACGTACGCGGTCTTCTCGGCGGCAGCGCCGCCGTCCCGGCCCTTACGGTCCCGCCGCTCGCCGCCACCGGCGCCGCCACCGCGGCGCTGGGGTCCAGCCATTGGAATTACCTCTCTCTTTGTCCGCTAGCTCACGGAACCAGGGCTCAGAACTTGAGCCCGGCCTCGCGGGCGGCGTCAGCCAGAGCGGCAATCCGCCCTGCGTACTTGTTGCCACCGCGGTCGAACACGACGGCCTCGATACCCGCGGCCTTGGCACGCTCGGCGACCAGTGCGCCGACCTGCTTGGCCTGGGCGCTCTTGTCACCCTCACCACCGCGGACCGAACTGTCCAGGTGCGACGCCGAGGCCAGCGTGTGGCCCGCGATGTCGTCGATCACCTGGGCGGTGATACCACGGTTGGTGCGCGTCACCACAAGGCGGGGGCGCTCGGGGGTGCCCGAGACCTTCTTGCGGATGCGAATGTGACGGCGCTTGGTGGCGGAACGCTTGTAGGCGTCGCCCTTGGCGATCTTCACGCCGTATGCCATGGCTTACTTACCAGCCTTTCCGACCTTGCGGCGGATGACCTCGCCGGCGTACTTCACGCCCTTGGCCTTGTAGGGGTCGGGCCTGCGCAGCTTGCGGATCTTCGCGGCGACCTCGCCGACCTGCTGCTTGTCGATGCCCTCGACCGTGAACTTGGTCGGGGACTCGACCTTGAACGAGATCCCCTCGGGGGCCTCCACCAGGATCGGGTGGCTGTAGCCCAGCGAGAACTCCAGGTTGGAGCCCTTGGCCTGGACCCGGTAGCCGACACCGCTGATTTCGAGGTTCTTGCTGAACCCCTGGGTCACGCCAGTGATCATGTTCGCCACCAGCGTGCGGGACAGACCGTGCAGGGCCCTGTTCCGGCTCTCGTCGTTCGGACGGGTGACGACGAGCGCGCCGTCCTCGCCCTTGGCGATCTCGATGGGCGCGGCAACGGTGTGCGAGAGGGAGCCCTTGGGGCCCTTCACCGCGACCGTCTGGCCATCGATGGTGACGTCCACACCGGCGGGAACCTGGATGGGGAGCTTGCCGATACGCGACATTGCTTTACCTCCGTTCCCTTCCGTTACCAGACGTAGGCGAGGACTTCCCCACCCACGCCCTTCTTCTGCGCCTGCTTGTCGGTCAGCAGACCGTGCGACGTGGAGATGATCGCCACGCCCAGGCCGCCGAGCACCTTCGGCAGGTTGGTGGACTTTGCGTAGACCCGCAGACCCGGCTTCGAGATCCGCTTGATGCCGGCGATCGAGCGCTCGCGGTTCGGGCCGAACTTCAGCTCGAGGACAAGGTTCTTGCCGACCTTGGCGTCCTCGGTCTTCCAGCCGGTGATGTAGCCCTCCTGCTGGAGGATCTCCGCGATGTGCGACTTGATCTTGCTGTGCGGCATCTCCACGGTGTCGTGGTACGCCGAGTTCGCGTTACG
Organism: Streptomyces sp. CA-250714; assembly: GCF_050936705.1. NCBI lineage: Bacteria > Bacillati > Actinomycetota > Actinomycetes > Kitasatosporales > Streptomycetaceae > Streptomyces > Streptomyces sp. CA-250714. The sequence continues at coordinate 3,298,703 of NZ_JBNJMI010000001.1, forward strand.
CAGACGCGTCAGCATGTCTGCGATGGGATCGGTCATGGTCATGTGATGGCCTTCGGCCTCTCTCGCCGGGGTTTCCCTGTATGCGTCGTCCTTCTCCCCGTCCGCCGGCCTTGCGGCCGACGACGGGACGGGTGCGTCGCGGGGGACCTACGGCGTAGTAAGCGACTTTTCAGCTTACCGAGAGTCCTGGCTGATCCCCGAAGGGATTACCAGGAGCTCTTGGTCACGCCCGGCAGCTCGCCACGGTGCGCCATCTGGCGAAGGCACACGCGGCACAGGCCGAACTTGCGGTAGACGGAGTGCGGACGACCGCAGCGCTGGCAACGTGTGTAGGCACGCACCGAGAACTTCGGCTTGCGGCTGGCCTTCGAGATCAGAGCCTTCTTCGCCATGATCAGTTCTCCTTGAACGGGAAGCCGAGGTGACGAAGCAGGGCACGACCCTCGTCGTCGTTGGTCGCCGTGGTGACCACGGTGATGTCCATGCCCCGGACCCGGTCGATCTTGTCCTGGTCGATCTCGTGGAACATGACCTGCTCCGTGAGACCGAAGGTGTAGTTGCCCCGGCCGTCGAACTGCTTGGGCGACAGACCGCGGAAGTCGCGGATGCGCGGCAGTGCGAGGGACAGCAGGCGGTCCAGGAACTCCCACATCCGGTCGCCGCGCAGCGTCACGTGGGCGCCGATCGGCTGCCCCTCACGCAGCTTGAACTGCGCGATGGACTTACGGGCCTTGGTGACGGCGGGCTTCTGGCCGGTGATCGTGGCGAGGTCCTTGATGGCACCCTCGATCAGCTTGGAGTCGCGGGCGGCGTCGCCCACACCCATGTTGACCACGATCTTGGTCAGACCGGGGATCCGCATGACGTTGTCGTAGGAGAACTCGTCCTGCAGCTTGCCCTGGATCTCGGCGCGGTAGCGCTGCTTGAGGCGCGGGGCCTCGGTGGTGGTGGCAGTCATCAGATGTCCTCACCGGTCCGCTTGGCAACGCGGATCTTGTTGCCGTCATCGTCGAAGCGGTATCCGACGCGGGTCACGACCTTCTTGCCGTCCTTCTCCACGACCAGCTGAACATTGCTGACGTGGATCGGGGCCTCGGTCGTCACGATGCCGCCGGTCTTCGAACCGCGGGCCGTCTGACCGGCCTTGGTGTGCTTCTTGACCCGGTTGACACCCTCGACCAGGACCCGGTCCTCGCGGGGGTAGGCCACGATGACCTTGCCCTGCTTGCCCTTGTCCTTGCCGGTGATGACCTGAACCAGGTCGCCCTTCTTGATCTTCATGGTCACAGCACCTCCGGCGCGAGCGAGATGATCTTCATGAACTTCTTCTCGCGCAGCTCGCGGCCCACCGGGCCGAAGATGCGGGTGCCGCGAGGGTCGCCGTCGTTCTTCAGAATGACAGCGGCGTTTTCGTCGAACCGGATGTACGAACCGTCCGGGCGGCGGCGCTCCTTGACGGTGCGCACGATGACGGCCTTGACGATGTCGCCCTTCTTCACGTTCCCGCCGGGGATCGCGTCCTTGACGGTAGCGACGACGACGTCACCGATGCCCGCGTAGCGCCGGCCCGAGCCGCCGAGGACACGGATGGTGAGGATCTCCTTCGCACCCGTGTTGTCGGCGACGCGAAGCCGGGACTCCTGCTGGATCACGTCTATCTCCTGTATGTCTGCCGGTTCCCGGCAGGGATCTCACGATCCCTGCCGAGCCTGGCGGAACGAACCTGAGAGCCCAGGACGGGCTCCAGGCAGCATCTCTTGGAATTCCCTTACGGGAATTGCCTACTTGGCCTTCTCGAGGATCTCGACGATGCGCCAGCGCTTGGTGGCGGACAGCGGCCGGGTCTCCATCAGGAGGACGCGGTCGCCGACACCGGCAGCGTTCTGCTCGTCGTGCGCCTTGAGCTTGTTGGTACGGCGGATGACCTTGCCGTACAGCGCGTGCTTGACGCGGTCCTCGACGGCGACGACGACGGTCTTGTCCATCTTGTCGCTGACGACAAGACCCTCGCGGGTCTTGCGGAATCCGCGCTGCTCAGTCTTCTCTGTCACATTCGTCTCGCTCATCAGGCGCTCTCCACCGTCTCGATGCCCAGCTCGCGCTCACGCATCAGGGTGTAGATCCGGGCGATGTCCTTGCGGACGGCCTTGAGCCGACCGTGGTTCTCGAGCTGCCCGGTCGCCGCCTGGAAGCGGAGGTTGAACAGCTCTTCCTTGGCTTCGCGGAGCTTGGAGACAAGCTCCTCGTCGCCCAGCTCGCGCAGCTCGGACGCCTTGGTTCCGGCCGCCATCACGCGTCACCTGCCTCGCGCCGCACAATGCGGCACTTCATCGGAAGCTTGTGAGCAGCGCGGGTGAGCGCCTCACGAGCAATCTTCTCGTTCGGGTAGGACAGCTCGAACATCACGCGCCCCGGCTTGACGTTCGCGACCCACCACTCCGGCGAACCCTTACCGGAACCCATGCGGGTCTCGGCGGGCTTCTTGGTCAGCGGACGGTCCGGGTAGATGTTGATCCACACCTTGCCGCCACGCTTGATGTGACGGGTCATGGAGATACGAGCGGCCTCGATCTGCCGGTTCGTCACGTAGGCACCGGTCACAGCCTGGATGCCGTACTCACCGAACGCGACCTCGGTACCGCCCTTGGCCATACCCGTGCGCTTCGGGTGGTGCTGCTTGCGGTGCTTGACCCTGCGCGGGATCAGCATGGGTCAGCTCTCCTTTCCTGAAGCGCTCGGCTCGGCAGCGGCACCGGCGGGCGCGACGGACTCCGGCTTCGGAGTCTCGGCACCGCCCTGGCCCTGCTGCTGCGGCTTACGGCCGCGGCGCTCGCCGCCCCGACCACGGGGACGGTCGTTGCCGCCACCGCGCGACGGGCGGTTGCCCGCACGGGCCGCGGCGTTCTCGGCGCGCACCTCGGCGATGTTCTTGACGTCGCCCTTGTAGATCCACACCTTCACACCGATGCGGCCGAAGGTCGTACGGGCCTCGAAGAAGCCGTAGTCGACGTTGGCGCGCAGCGTGTGCAGCGGAACCCGGCCCTCGCGGTAGAACTCCGAGCGCGACATCTCGGCACCGCCGAGACGGCCGCCGCACTGGATCTTGATGCCCTTGGCACCGGCCTTCATCGCCGTCTGCATGCTCTTGCGCATGGCGCGGCGGAAGGAGACCCGGGAGGACAGCTGCTCGGCGACCGCCTGGGCGACGAGTTGCGCGTCCGTCTCGGGGTTCTTCACCTCGAGGATGTTGAACTGGATCTGCTTGCCGGTGAGCTTCTCCAGGTTGCCGCGCAGCCGGTCCGCCTCGGCGCCGCGGCGGCCGATGACGATGCCCGGACGGGCGGTGTGGACGTCGACACGGACGCGGTCACGCGTCCGCTCGATCTCCACCTTGGAGATGCCCGCCCGCTCCATGCCCTGGGTGAGCATGCGGCGGATCGAGACGTCTTCCTTGACGTAGTCCTTGTAGAGCTTGTCGGCATACCAGCGCGACTTGAAGTCGGTGGTGACGCCGAGCCGGAACCCGTGCGGGTTTACCTTCTGGCCCATTACCGGGTTCCTTCCTTGCTGCTCACGACCACGGTGATGTGGCTCGTCCGCTTACGGATCCGGTAGGCGCGGCCCTGGGCGCGCGGCCGGAACCGCTTCAGGGTCGGGCCCTCGTCGACGTAGGCCTCGGAGATGTAGAGGCTGTCGACGTCCGTGTGGTCGTAGTTGTGCGCGGCGTTGGCGATGGCGCTGTCGAGCACCTTGCCCACCGGCACGCTCGCGGCCTGCGGGGCGAAACGCAGGACCGCCTGAGCCTCCGTGGCGTCCATGCCACGAACAAGGTCCACCACCCGGCGGGCCTTCATGGGCGTGACGCGCACGTAGCGCGCTGAGGCCCTGGCTTCCATGGTTGTCCCTTCGGTGTCAGTCATGATCTACACACCCCGCCCGTCAGCGACGACGCGACTTGCGGTCGTCCTTGACGTGGCCGCGGAAAGTGCGGGTCGGCGCGAACTCGCCGAGCTTGTGGCCGACCATCGACTCGGTGACGAACACCGGGACGTGCTTGCGGCCGTCATGCACCGCGATCGTGTGGCCCAGCATGGCCGGGACGATCATCGAGCGGCGAGACCAGGTCTTGATGACGTTCTTGGTGCCCGCGTCGTTCTGGGCGTCCACCTTCTTTGCGAGGTGGTCGTCGACGAAGGGCCCCTTCTTGAGACTGCGCGGCATCTAAACCCGCCTCCTAGCGCTTCTTGTTCGTCTTGCGGCGGCGGACGATGTACTTGTTGCTGGCCTTCTTCGGCGAGCGCGTACGCCCCTCCTTCTGACCCCACGGCGAGACCGGGTGGCGGCCACCGGAGGTACGACCCTCACCACCACCGTGCGGGTGGTCGATCGGGTTCATGACCACACCGCGGACGGTCGGGCGGACGCCCTTCCAGCGCATCCGGCCGGCCTTGCCCCAGTTGATGTTCGACTGCTCGGCGTTGCCGACCTCACCGACAGTGGCGCGGCAGCGGACGTCGACCAGCCGGATCTCACCGGACGGCATACGCAGGTGGGCCATCCGGCCCTCCTTCGCCAGCAGCTGCACCGAAGCACCGGCGGAGCGCGCGAACTTGGCGCCGCCGCCCGGCTTCAGCTCGATCGCGTGGATCGTGGTACCGACGGGGATGAAGCGCAGCGGCAGGTTGTTGCCCGGCTTGATGTCGGCGCCCTGGCCGTTCTCGACGCGGTCGCCCTGCTGGATGCCGCGCGGGGCGAGGATGTAGCGCTTCTCGCCGTCCGCGTAGTGCAGCAGCGCGATGCGCGCGGTGCGGTTCGGGTCGTACTCGATGTGCGCGACCTTCGCCGGCACGCCGTCCTTGTCGTGCCGACGGAAGTCGATCACGCGGTAGGCGCGCTTGTGGCCACCGCCCTGGTGGCGTGCTGTCACACGACCGGCGTTGTTACGGCCGCCCTTGCTGTGCAGCGGGCGGACCAGCGACTTCTCCGGCGTGGACCGCGTGATCTCGACGAAGTCGGCGACGGATGAGCCGCGACGGCCCGGAGTCGTCGGCTTGTACTTGCGGATACCCATTTCTCAGTCCTCGGAAGATTCAGGACTTCTGAACGACCTGGCCCCCGTCAGGAGGCCGGGCCGCCGAAGATGTCGATACGGTCGCCCTCGACAAGGGTCACGATGGCGCGCTTGGTGTCTGCGCGCTTGCCGTAACCGGTGCGGGTGCGCTTGCGCTTGCCCTGGCGGTTGATCGTGTTGACCCCGGCGACCTTGACCGAGAAGACCTCTTCGACGGCCTGCTTGATCTGGGTCTTGTTCGCACGCGGGTCGACGATGAACGTGTACTTGTTCTCGTCCAGCAGCGCGTAGCTCTTCTCCGAGACGACCGGCCGCAGGAGCAGGTCGCGCGGGTCGGAGAAGACCTTGCTCGGCTCGGCCGGCGCGACCGGGCCCGGACCGTCGGCAGCCCGGCGGGCGGCCTTGGCGACGCGGGCGGCCTTCGCGGCCTTCGCTGCCTTGGAGGCAATGCTCGGGTGTCGCGTAGCCATCAGGCGTCGCTCCCTTCGGTGTGGGCCTGCGGGCCAGCAACGAAGGACTCGAGCGCGGCCTGGGTGAAGACCACGTCGTCCGAGACGAGCACGTCGTAGGTGTTGAGCTGGCCCGGCTCCAGGATGTGCACCTGGGGCAGGTTGCGGGCGGACAGCCAGGCGGCCTCGTCGGTGCGCTCGACGACCAGCAGCAGGTTCTTCCGCTCGCTGATCTTGCCGAACAGGGTCTTCGCGGCCTTGGTCGAGATCTCACCCTCGACCACGCCGGAGACGACGTGGACGCGGCCGTGGCGGGCCCGGTCGGAGAGGGCACCGCGCAGGGCGGCGGCCTTCATCTTCTTCGGGGTCCGCTGCGAGTAGTCGCGCGGCACGGGGCCGTGCACGACGCCACCGCCGGCGAACTGCGGCGCACGGGTCGAGCCCTGACGGGCGCGCCCGGTGCCCTTCTGGCGGTACGGCTTCTTGCCGCCGCCGCGGACCTCGCCGCGGGTCTTGGTCTTGTGCGTGCCCTGTCGGGCAGCGGCCAGCTGGGCGACGACGACCTGGTGGATCAGCGGAACGCTGACCTGGGTGTCGAAGATCTCCGCGGGGAGCTCGACTGTCCCGGTCTTGTCGCCGGCCGGCGAAAGGATGTCAATGGTGCTCATCGGTTCCTCAGGCCCCCTTGGCCGCGGTACGGACCAGGACGAGGCCGCCGTTCGGACCGGGGACTGCGCCCTTGATGAGCAGCAGGCCCTTCTCCGCGTCAACGGCGTGGACGGTCAGGTTCTGGGTGGTGACCCGCTCGTTGCCCATCCGGCCGGCCATGCGGGTGCCCTTGAAGACACGGCCCGGGGTGGCGCAGCCACCGATGGCGCCCGGCTTGCGGTGCACGCGGTGGGCACCGTGCGATGCCTTGCCGCCGTGGAAGCCGTGGCGCTTCATACCGCCGGCGAAGCCCTTGCCCTTCGACTTGCCGGTCACATCCACCTTGACGCCGGCCTCGAAGGTGTCCGCGTTCAGCTCCTGGCCGAGCGTGTACTCGGACGCGTCGGAGGTGCGGATCTCCACCAGGTGGCGGCGGGGGGTGACGTCGGCCTTGGCGAAGTGGCCCTTGAGGGGCTTGTTCACCTTGCGCGGGTCGATCTCGCCGAAGGCGATCTGGACGGCCGCGTAGCCGTCCTTGTCTGCGGTGCGGACCTGGGTCACGACGTTCGGCCCGGCCTTGACGACGGTCACGGGGACAACGCGGTTGTTGTCGTCCCAGACCTGGGTCATGCCGAGCTTCTCGCCCAGGACGCCCTTGATCTGCTTAGCCATCTCTACGACACCCCTCAGAGCTTGATCTCGATGTCGACGCCGGCCGGAAGGTCCAGGCGCATCAGCGAGTCAACGGTCTTGGGGGTCGGGTCGAGGATGTCGATCAGACGCTTGTGGGTGCGCATCTCGAAGTGCTCGCGCGAGTCCTTGTACTTGTGCGGCGACTTGATGACGCAGTACACGTTCTTCTCTGTGGGCAGCGGCACCGGGCCGGCGACCGACGCGCCAGTACGCGTCACCGTCTCGACGATCTTCTTCGCCGAGTTGTCGATGACCTCGTGGTCGTAGGCCTTGAGCCTGATGCGGATCTTCTGTCCCGCCATGGCTACTTCGTAGTCCTGTCTCTCGTAACGCTCTGGAACCCATGGGTCCCAACCCTTCGCTCGACCCACGCGGTCGGGCGTGTCGGCTTCCTTCTCGTACGGATCCGCAGGAATACGCCCCTGGGGGCCTTCGCGAACCCTGGGGCTCGCGGACCTCAGGGGTTCCGTGAGAGGGGAGCCGGGGGAGGAAACCCACCGGGTGCCTGGCTGGAAGCCCCTCCTACGCTTCCCGGAAGATTCCCGTACTTCCGTCCCTGATGAGGGACGACGAATACCTGGGACTCGCTTCCAGTCCTCCCGGCGGGAGGCGCGCAGCATCGGCACTCAACCGAGCAACCTGGACAGTGTGCCATAGAGGTGAGAGCAGTCGCCAATCGGGCCACTAGCACACTCGCCGCTCACGCGCACGGACTGCCCCAGTGTCACAGGCGCATCCCTTGACGTGCACGAATGCGGGGAAGGTCACTAACCGCTGTGCAGGTATGGCGTTGCGTGGCCGTCCCGGACCCTGATTCAGTGAAGAGGGTTAACGAACGTCGGGGGACGAGGGGGGACCGGAGATGGAGCTTCCGGAGGAGATCGCTGCGATGCGCGCTGGGACCGGGGATCCCGGTGCGTTGCTGGGTGAGTTCCGGCGGGCGGCGGTATTGGTGCCGACTCTGGGGCCGGATGCCGATCAGCTGCTGACGCGCAGCTTGGGTGGGGTGCGCTGGATTCTCGCGTTCACGGATGAGGGGGCGCTGGCGCGGTTCGCCCGGGAGAGCGGTGGGGGCGCCGCGGGTGAGCCGTGGGAGTACGCGTCGGTGCTGGGTGCCCGGCTGCTGGACGCCGTCATCCCCGCACTCGATGGGCCGACGGGTGTGGCCGTCGACATCGCGGATGAGGACGGCTCCATGCTCTTTCCGCCTGTGCCGGGGATCGTGCCGGACGAGGTGGCCGTCGGCGCCGGTAGCGGGGAGGGCGCCTGATGGGTGACGACAAGGGCGACGGCGTCAACTGGAACAAAGAGTCCCTCAACCTGATCGAAAAGGGGCTCAAGGGCGCCATCGATGAGCTGAAGCAGTCGGGCAGCTCGGCGACGTCGTCGTTGCAGGGTGCGGGTTTCGGGGGGCTGTCGCTGTCCGGGATGGAGATGGGGCATCCCGGGTTGGCGACGGATTTTGAGGACTTCTGCGAGAAGTGGGAGTGGGGCGTACGCGCCTTGGTGCAGAACGCCAGCGGGCTGGCGGAGCGGCTGGGGCTGTCGGCGGGGATGGCGCACGAGGAGGACCAGTACCGGGCGGGAACGATGAAGGTCGCCCTGAACTCCGTCTCCTACACCGGTAACCCGCACGCGACCGAGGAGGAGGTCGCCAAGCAGGGCTATGGCGACATTCTGATGCCGGATGCGCCGGACTGGAGTGGGGAGTCCTGGGAGAAGGCGGGCCAGGACATCAAGCAGGACTGGCAGGACACCGGGCGGGAGCTGACCACCAAGGGCCGCGGCGGGATGTACATGGACATGGCCCAGGACGCCACCGGCCTCACAGACGAGCAGATCGAGGCCGGACGGGACAGGGCCTTCGGCCCCTCCCCTGAGGAACGCGCAGCCGCGCAGCAACAGCAGCAGGGCCAGGCAGGCCAGGGGGGTGAGGGCTGATGGGCTGGCGGGATTTCGTACCCGACTCCATCGAGGACAAGGGCGAGGACCTCGTCGAGGGCGCGGGCGACCTGGTCGAGGGCGGCGGGAACTGGACCGCCGACCGGATGGACGACATCGGCTGGGAGAGCGGCGCCGACTGGACGCGGGACAAGTCCCGCTCGGCGGCCAACGCCATGGGTGCCGAGACCGCAGAGTTCCAGCTGGATGAGACCGACGACCCCACCAAGCTGATCTTCGGCAGCCCGAGCAAGATCCGCTCCACCGCGAAGCATCTGAAGGACTTCCAGACCGCGTTCGACAACGTCGCCAACGGCCTCAAGAAGCTTCCCAAAGGCACGCTGAAGGGGAAGGCGGCGGACGCGTTCTGGGAGAAGGTCGGCCTGGAGCCGGCCAAGTGGACCAAGGCCGCCGATGCCTGTGAGAAGGCCGCCGGGGCGCTGGAGGACTTCGCCCACACCGTCGAACGAGCCCAGTCCCAGGCCCGCGAGGCGGTGGCCAAATACAAGGACGACAAGAAAGACGAAGCCGAAGAACAGCTCTCCCGCGCCCGCTCCCAGCGGAATACGGCTGCGGGTATCGCCCAGACGGCCGTCAAGGCAGCGCGCGATGCCGCTCCGCCCAAGCCGGACTACTGGGACCAGGCCGGTGACGGTCTCCAGGGTCTCCAGCTGGATGCCACCCACCTCGGCGGCGGCGTGGTCAAAGGGCTGGCCGGGCTCAACAACTTTGTGAGGGGCGTCAACCCGCTCGACCCGTACAACATCACCCACCCGGCCGAGTACGTCACCAACCTCAACTCGACGGTCACTGGTCTCGTCCGCGTCGCCAACGATCCCGTCGGCACCGGCAAACAGATGTGGGAGACCTTCAAGAAGGACCCCTCAGAAGGGATCGGCCGCCTCCTGCCCGAACTCCTCGGCACCAAAGGCCTCGGCATGGCAACCAAAGCCGGCCGCGCTGGCAAACTCGCCAAGGAAGCCGCCGACGCACGCAACGCCCTCACGGCAAAGGGCGCGCAGCCGTCGGCCACTCTCCCGTTCCAGAGGTGTGCGAACGGCACCGACCCCGTCGACCTGGCGACAGGGCTCATGTTCCTGGAACAGACGGACCTGGAGCTGCCCGGCTCACTCCCCCTCACCTTCAGCCGCCATGTGGAATCCGGCTACCGGCTGGGCCACTGGTTCGGGCCGACCTGGGCCTCAACGGTTGACCAGCGGCTGGAGATCGACCCGGAGGGCGTCGTCTTCATCGCGGAGGATGGCCGCCTGCTGTCCTACCCACACCCCGCACCCGGCGTCCCCACCCTGCCGACGGCCGGCTCGGCCCGTATGCCGCTGGAGCGCACACCGGACGGCGGCTACACGCTCACCGACCCCGACACCGGGCAGGTGCGCCACTTCACTCCCCCACACAGCGGCGCCTCCGGGAACGGGACCGCCCGGCTCGAACAGATCACCGACCGCAACGGCCACAGCATCACCTTCGAATACGACCAGCACACCGGCGCCCCCGCCCGCTTGGTCCACAGCGGCGGCTACATGGTGAAGCTGACCGTCGAGAACAACCGCATCACAGCACTGGCCCTCGCCGGGGCGCATGGCACACATGGAACACATACCGACCAGACGGTCATGCGCTACACCTACACCGACGGAAACCTCACCGCCGTCACCAACTCCTCCGGCCTCCCCCTCCACTTCGAATACGACGACGACAACCGCGTCACCTCCTGGACCGACACCAACGACCGCCGCTACGACTACGTCTACGACAACCTGCACCGCGTCATCGCCGAAGGCGGCACCGCGGGCCATATGCAGATCCGTATCGACTACGACGGCGTCGACGAGGCAACGGGCCACAGCGTCACGACGGTGACAACGGCGGCCGGGCACGCGACCCGGCATCTGTTCAATGAACAGGGTCAGCCGGTCGGGGAGATCGACCCGCTCGGCCACCGCACGCGCACGGCGCGGGACTCCTGCAACCGGCCTGTCTCCCACGCGGACGCGCTGGGCCGGCGTACGTCGTTCACCTACGACGAGGCGGGCCAGTTGGCCACGGTGCACCGTCCCGACGGCACGATGCTCACCATCGAGCGCAACGGCCTGGGTCTGCCGACCGTCACCACGGACCCCGACGGTGCGGTGTGGCGCCAGGAGTGGGACGAACACGGCAACCGCACCGCCCTCACCGACCCCGCAGGTCACACGACGCGCTACACGTACGACGGCCAGGGCCATCTGACGGCGGTGACGGACGCGTTGGGCGCCACAACACGGGTCCGCTGCGATGCGGCCGGACTCCCGGTGGAGATCACCGATCCACTGGGCGGGGTGACGCGCTACGAGCGTGACGCGTTCGGCCGCCCGGTCCGGCTGACGGACCCGCTCGGTGCCGAGACGAAGCTGACCTGGACGGTCGAAGGCCACCTCTCCTCCCGCACGGCGCCCGACGGCGCGACGGAGCGCTGGGAGTGGGACGGCGAGGGGAACTGCGTCCGCTATATCGACCCGGCAGGCGGCGAAACGCGGTACGAGTACACCCACTTCGACATGCTGGAGGCTCGCACCGGCCCGGACGGAGTGCGCTACGAGTTCGCGTACGACGCGGAGCTCCGCCTGACCCGCGTCACCAACCCGCAGGGCCTGACCTGGGATTACGCCTACGATCCCGCAGGCCGCCTGGTCGCGGAGACCGACTTCGACAACCGTACGCAGCGATACGAGCTCGATGCGGCAGGCCAGTTGCGGCGGCGGGTCACCCCTCTGGGTGAGGAGATCACCTTCGAACGCGACGCGCTGGGCCGCACGACACGCAAGGATGCGGCGGGCAAGGTCACGACATACACGTACGACGCCGCGGGCCGACTGGTGGAGGCCGTCGGTCCGGACGCCGAGCTCCGCTACCAACGCGACAAGCTCGGCCGGATCAAGACGGAACTGGTCGACGGCCGCGCGCTCACACACACCTATGACGCCCTCGGCCGCAGCATCCGCCGTGTGACCCCCTCGGGGGCGATCTCCACGAGCGAGTACGACGCGGTCGGCAACCGCACAGCGCTGACGGCGTCGGGCCACACGGTGGTCTTCTCCCATGACGCGGCAGGCCGCGAAACGGAACGCCGCATCGGCGCCGGAGGGCTCGCGCTGGCGCAGGTCAGGGACCCCGCAGGCCGACTGCGAACCCAGTCCCTGACCGGCCAGGACACGATCCAGCACCGGGAGTACACCTACCGCCCGGACGGCCACCTCACCGGCATCGACGACCTGCTCTCCGGCCGCACCACCTTCGACCTGGACTCGACGGGCCGCGTCACAGCCGTCCACGCGCGCGGCTGGACCGAGCGCTACGCCTACGACGAAGCAGGCAACCAGACCGAAGCCCACTGGCCCACCACCCACGCGGCCCCGGAGGCAATCGGCCCCCGCACCTACACCGGCACCACCATCACCACCGCGGGCCGGGTGCGCTACGAACACGATGAAGCCGGCCGCATCACCCTCCGCCAGAAATCCCGCCTGTCGAAGAAACCCGAAAACTGGCGCTACACCTGGGACGCGGAAGACCGCCTCACCCAGGTCATCACACCCGACGGAACGGTCTGGCGTTACGAGTACGACCCCCTGGGCCGCCGCACGGCGAAACACCGTATGGCGGAAGAGGGCCGGCAGCCGGCCGAAACCACCACATTCACGTGGGACGGCCACACCCTCGTGGAACAAACCACAACCGCCCCGGGCCTCCGCCACCCGGTAACTCTCACCTGGGACCACCAGGGCTTCGTGCCACTCGCCCAAACAGAACGCATAACCAGCGAAACAACCCAGCAGGAAATCGATTCTCGCTTCTACGCGATAGTCACCGATCTGGTGGGAACCCCGACCGAGTTGGTGGACGAGTCCGGCGCCATCGCCTGGCGCACCCGCTCCACTCTCTGGGGCACCACCGCCTGGCGTTCCGACAGCACCGCCTACACCCCGCTCCGTTTCCCCGGCCAGTACTACGACCCCGAAACCGGCCTCCACTACAACTGCTTCCGCCACTACGACCCGGCCACAGCCCGCTATCTGACGCCGGACCCGTTGGGCCTCGATCCCGCACCCAACACGGCGACGTACGTCACGAATCCGCACTCATGGGCCGACCCGCTCGGACTCGGGCCGTATCGTGACTTCGCGCACGGAACCTCACTGCGTTTCGCCGAGGACATCAAGGCCAACGGCCTCAGCCAGGACGCCGGCCGCGTCTCGACCAGTGGCGGCTCGCTGGCCAGGCCGGGGCACTTCTACGCGCACGAAGTGGACGGGCCGACGCATCCTGGTTTCCAGTCGGCCTATGAGTGGGGACTGCGGAAGAGTTCCGACTCCCCATCCAGCGTCCTCATCGCCCGCATACCCGAGGAGACGTACCAGCGGCTGGTTTCCCAAGGGCATGTAACGGTGAGAGAGATAGGCGAAGGCGTCCCACCGGAGACGATATTCCACCCCGATGCATTCTCCGACCTGAACAGGGAAATACAATGGCTGGGCCCGATCACTCCTGGCGGATGAGCCAGGAAAACCCGTACTCGGCGGATTTTCTACGCAAAACCGAGTGGGGGGAATACCGAGAACTGGACACCGGCGAATGGGAAACCGTCTGGCAGATCAGCTTCCGGGAGGGTGCGCCCTCACAGGAAATCACAGACGTCCTGCACGACCCGTCCATCGGCTTCCGCTCCTACCTGCGGCGGCGCGGATCAGGGGAAGAAGCAGAGTTGGTCGTGGTCAGCCAGGAGCACTCCACATCTGCTGTGAACTACCCTGCGACGTATTCCTCGTTCCGCATCGTGAACGAGGAAGTCGGGGAAATCGAAAAAATCCAGGGACTACCGAGGGACTGGTATCCGCCGTTCCGATAGACGCGCCTCGCTGAGGATCCCCGCGCAGCGGCCGCTTGACCTTGTCGCGACGACAACGTTTCTACTGGCGGCATGCGCATCGGAGAGCTCGCCCGCATCGTCGGCGTCACCACACGTGCCGTACGGCACTACCACCGGATCGGTCTGCTGCCCGAGCCGGCGCGGCAGCCCAACGGTTACCGCGAGTACACGCTGCGCGACGCCGTCGAGCTGGCCCGCGTCCGCCGCCTCACGGAGCTGGGGCTGAGCCTCGACGAGGTCCGCGACGTACTGGCTGAGGACGCCGGCAAGGAACTGGCCGAGGTGCTCACCGAGTTGGACGCGGATCTGCGGCAGCAGGAGGAGGCCATCCGGCAGCGGCGCGAGCGCCTGGCGCAGCTGCTGCGGCAGGCGGAGGAGGACGGCAGGCTGCCCGCAGAGGCGCCGGTCTCGCCCGCGCTCGCCACGCTCTTCGACGATATGGCGCGGTTCTCCACCCGGCTGCCCGGTCCCGAGCCCGCGATGGCCGCGAAGGAGCGCGAGCTGCTGACCCTGCTGGACTCCGGCTCCGGCGGCGGGAACCGCGACTGGCTGGACGGCCTGCTGCACGCACTCAGCTCCGACCCCGAAGCCATGGCGCGGGCCTACGCGGTCTACGCCCAGCTCGATCAACTGGCGGAAGCGGCCGAGGACGACCCTCGGGTGGAGCAGACCGCGCGAGCCGTCGTCGACAGCCTTCCGGAAGCGGCCAGGCGGGCGATGACACCCCCCGCCGACCAGGACGCGGCGCCCGACAGCGGCGGCTTCGCCGAGGCGCTGCTCGCGGAGTTCTCGCCGGCGCAGGCCGCGACCGTACGCCGCGTCATACAGCTGCTCTGCGAGGAGCAGGACCGATGACCAGGCTGCGAGGACTGCGCCGGGCGGTGCGGTGGTCGCTCGGCGCGATGCTGCCCGGCGAACTGGTGCTGATCCTCTGCCTGGCAGGCGGGGTGCGCATCCCCCCGCCCGTGCGACTCGCCGTCGAACTGGCGGTGCTCGCGGCAGCCGTGGCGGCGGGCCTGCTGCTGGCCCTGGACCACCTCCGCCACCGGCGCGACGGCCTCGACCGGCGTGCGGCCCTCCTTGCCGCCGTCGCGGACACGGTCCCGGCGCCCGTGCGTGCGCTCAGCGCCCACGAGGTCAGGCTCTCCACCAGCTTTCTGCGCTGGGTCACCCGGCGCGGGCCGCACGGCGTACGCGAGCGCGAGGGTCAGCTGGCGGTGCCGTACGCCTCGGGGCAGACGGCCACCATGTACGGCTTCCTCTTCGTCTGCGTCGTCGAGACGGTGGCTCTCGCGTATCTGATCCCCTGGCCGGTGGTGCACGCCGTCACCCTCGTCCTCGACCTGTGGGGCGTGTACTTCGTCATCGCCCTGCACGCTTCCTGCGTCGTGCGCCCGCACGTCATCGACGCCGACGGCGGGCTGCGGCTGCGGTACGGGGCGCTGCTGGACATCCGTATCCCCGCCGGTCTGCTGGCCTCGGCCCGCGTCGAGCGGCGCTTCCCGGACAGTACGCTGGCGGCCGTCGGCGCGGACGGCGCCGCGGACCTCGGGGTAGGCGGTCAGACGACGGTCACCGTGGAACTGACGCAGCCCGTCGCCTTCGTCCGCGCGCTGGGCAAGCCCGCCCAGGCCCGCGTCTTCCGCTGCTACGCCGAGGACCCGACGGCCGCCGTGACGGCGCTCCGCGCCCGTGCGGCCCTCGACCGGACGTGATCAGCCGACCGGACGTGATCAGCGCGACGCCACCGCCTGCGGGCTCCGCGCCATATCGGTCGCTCCCGGCACCGGCTCCCCCGCGTCGGCGCCGACGCCCACCACCCGATTCGCCGCGTCCACATGCACCACGCGCGGCCGCATCGAGCGCGCCTCCGCGTCGTCCACCTGCGCATAGCTGATCAGAATCACCAGGTCCCCGGGGTGGACGAGATGCGCAGCCGCGCCGTTGATGCCGATGACGCCCGATCCCGGCTCGCCCTCGATGACGTACGTCTCCAGCCGGGCGCCGTTGGTGATGTCGACGATATGGACCAGCTCGCCCGGCAACAGATCCGCTGCCGCCATCAGCTCGGCGTCGATCGTCACCGAGCCCACATAGTGCAGGTCGGCCTGGGTCACCGTGGCCCGGTGGATCTTGGACTTGAACATGGTGCGCAGCACGGCGTCACTCCGTTGTGAAAGTAGGGTCGCGCCCCCATCAGCCAGGGGTGCGCGCCGACCCGTCCATCGTACGAGTGACGGCCGCGCATCAGAAGTGCGCACACGAAGAGGGCCCGTACGGCAGCTGCCGTACGGGCCCTCTTCTCAGCCGAGGCTGAAGAGCGCTAGCCGCGCAAGGTCACTTGATGATCTTGGTGACCTGGCCGGCGCCCACGGTCCGGCCACCCTCGCGGATGGCGAACTTGAGGCCCTCTTCCATGGCGACGGGCTGGATGAGCTGGACGCTCATCTCGGTGTTGTCGCCCGGCATGACCATCTCGGTGCCCTCGGGGAGGGTCACCACGCCGGTCACGTCGGTGGTACGGAAGTAGAACTGCGGGCGGTAGTTGTTGAAGAACGGGGTGTGGCGGCCGCCCTCGTCCTTCGACAGGATGTACGCCTGCGCCTCGAACTCCGTGTGCGGGGTGACCGAGCCCGGCTTGATGATGACCTGGCCGCGCTCGACGTCCTCGCGCTTGATGCCGCGGAGCAGCAGACCGACGTTCTCACCGGCCTGGCCCTCGTCAAGGAGCTTGCGGAACATCTCGATACCGGTGACGGTGGTCGAGGTCTTCGTCTCCTTGATGCCGATGATGTCGACGTTCTCGTTGACCTTCAGCACACCGCGCTCGATACGGCCGGTGACGACCGTACCGCGACCGGTGATGGTGAAGACGTCCTCGATCGGCATGAGGAACGGCTTGTCGGTGTCACGCTCCGGCGAGGGGATGGCCTCGTCGACAGCCTGCATCAGCTTGACGACGGAGTCACCCCACTCCTTGTCGCCCTCGAGGGCCTTGAGCGCGGAGACCTTGACGACCGGAACCTCGTCGCCCGGGAACTCGTACTCGGAGAGCAGCTCACGGACCTCGAGCTCGACGAGCTCCATGATCTCCTCGTCGTCCACCATGTCGGCCTTGTTCAGGGCGACGACGATGTACGGAACGCCGACCTGGCGGGCCAGGAGCACGTGCTCCTTGGTCTGCGGCATCGGGCCGTCGGTGGCGGCGACCACGAGGATGGCGCCGTCCATCTGCGCGGCACCGGTGATCATGTTCTTGATGTAGTCCGCGTGACCCGGGCAGTCGACGTGGGCGTAGTGACGGTTCTCCGTCTGGTACTCGACGTGCGCGATGGAGATGGTGATACCGCGCTGGCGCTCCTCGGGAGCCTTGTCGATGTTCTCGAAAGCCGAAGCCTCGTTCAGGTCCGGGTACGCGTCGTGCAGCACCTTGGTAATCGCCGCGGTAAGAGTGGTCTTGCCGTGGTCGATGTGACCGATGGTGCCGATGTTGACGTGCGGCTTAGTCCGCTCGAACTTCGCCTTCGCCACTGGGGTCCTCCTGTGGACTGGTGCTGTACACCCTCCACATTTTGCGGAGGGGTTCAGGTGGTCGTACCGAACCGGTCAGGACCCCGAGGGGGATGCCCTTGACCTGTTCGCTTGGGTGGGCCGGCGGCCGGGGCGACCCCGGCACAGTCCGCATCGATGACCGAGCGATCTGTACCGGAGTGCCCCGAATGCCTTTTGCTCCAGCCTAAGGGGTGAGCACGGGTGTCCTACTCGCCCCCGGGTGAGTGGATCACTCACCCCTGAGCGAGTGTCTTACTCGCCCCTGGCCTTCGCGATGACCTCCTCGGCGACGTTCTTGGGAACCTCACCGTAGGAGTCGAACTGCATGGAGTACGTGGCACGGCCGGAGGTCTTGCTGCGCAGGTCTCCGACGTAGCCGAACATCTCCGACAGCGGTACCAGACCGGTGACGAGCTTCGCGTTGCCGCGGTCCTCCATCGACTGGACCTGGCCACGC
Source organism: Streptomyces sp. CA-250714 (assembly GCF_050936705.1). Classification (NCBI taxonomy): domain Bacteria; kingdom Bacillati; phylum Actinomycetota; class Actinomycetes; order Kitasatosporales; family Streptomycetaceae; genus Streptomyces; species Streptomyces sp. CA-250714. The sequence goes on from NZ_JBNJMI010000001.1 coordinate 3,316,441, forward strand.
CGCGAGTTGATGTCGCCGATCACTTCGCCCATGTAGTCCTCGGGCGTCGTCACCTCGACCTTCATCAGCGGCTCCAGCAGAGCCGGGCTCGCCCTCCGGGCGGCCTCCTTGAACGCCATGGAACCGGCGATCTTGAACGCCATCTCGGAGGAGTCGACGTCGTGGTAGGCACCGTCGAGCAGCGTCACGCGGACACCGGTCAGCGGGTAGCCCGCCAGCACGCCGAACTCCATGGCCTCCTGACAGCCCGCGTCCACGGACGGGATGTACTCCCGCGGGATACGGCCACCGGTGACCTGGTTGACGAACTCGTAGCCGTCGCCCTCGAGCGGCTCGACGTCGATCTGCACCTTCGCGAACTGACCGGAACCACCGGTCTGCTTCTTGTGGGTGTAGTCGACCTTCTCGACCTTCTTGCGGAGCGACTCGCGGTAGGCCACCTGCGGCTTACCGACGTTGGCCTCGACCTTGAACTCGCGCTTCATGCGGTCGACCAGCACGTCCAGGTGCAGCTCGCCCATGCCCGCGATGATCGTCTGGCCGGTGTCCTCGTTCGTCTTGACCTGGAAGGACGGGTCCTCCTCGGCCAGCCGCTGGATCGCGACGCCCAGCTTCTCCTGGTCGCCCTTCGACTTGGGCTCGATGGCGACCTCGATGACCGGGGCCGGGAAGTCCATCGACTCCAGGATCACCGGGTTGCTCGCGTCGCAGAGGGTCTCGCCGGTGGTGGTCTGCTTGAGACCCATGACGGCGACGATGTCGCCGGCACCCACCGAGTCGATCTCCTCACGCTTGTTCGCGTGCATCCGGTAGATCTTGCCGATGCGCTCCTTGCGGCCCTTCACCGAGTTCAGCACCTGGGTGCCGGTGTGCAGGCGGCCGGAGTAGACGCGCAGGAAGGTCAGCTTGCCGAGGTGCGGGTCGCTGGCGATCTTGAAGGCCAGCGCCGACATCGGCTCCTCCTCGGAGGGACGACGCTTGATGACCTCTTCGGCGTCCTTCGGGGACTGGCCCTCGATGGCCTCGACGTCCAGCGGGGAGGGCAGGTACCGCGCGATCGCGTCGAGCAGCGGCTGCACACCCTTGTTCTTGAACGCGGTGCCACAGAAGACCGGCGTCACCGTGAGGCTGCCCTCGCCGCCGGTGGAGGCGAGGGTGACCCGGCGGATCGCCGCGATGAGCTGCTCCTCGGAGGGCTCCTGGCCCTCCAGGTACAGCTCCATCATCTCTTCGTCGTTCTCCGCGACGGCCTCGAGCAGCTTGCCGCGCCACTCCTCGGCCGCCTCGGCGTGGGTGTCCGGGATGTCGACGGTGTCGTACATCTCGCCCATCTTGGCCTCGGGCGACCAGACGAGGGCCTTCATCGACACCAGGTCGACGACGCCCTTGAAGTCCGCCTCGGTGCCGATCGGCAGCTGCATGACCAGCGGGACCGCGCCGAGGCGGTCGCTGATCATGTCGACGCAGCGGTGGAACTCCGCGCCGGTACGGTCGAGCTTGTTGACGAAGCAGATGCGCGGAACGCCGTAGCGGTCGGCCTGCCGCCACACCGTCTCGGACTGCGGCTCCACACCGGCGACACCGTCGAACACCGTCACGGCACCGTCGAGCACGCGCAGCGCACGCTCCACCTCGACGGTGAAGTCGACGTGGCCCGGGGTGTCGATGATGTTGATGGTGTAGTCGACGCCGTTGAGCGGCCAGTGAGTGGTCGTCGCGGCGGACGTGATCGTGATGCCGCGCTCCTGCTCCTGCTCCATCCAGTCCATCGTGGCAGCGCCGTCGTGGACCTCACCGATCTTGTAGCTGCGACCGGTGTAGAAGAGGATCCGCTCGGTGGTCGTCGTCTTGCCCGCGTCGATGTGCGCCATGATCCCGATGTTGCGGACCTTGGCAAGGTCAAGTGAAGTGGTAGCCATAAGGCTTCAGTCTTCTCTCGGTCTCGATGGGGGTAGCGACTACCAGCGGTAGTGCGCGAAGGCCTTGTTGGACTCGGCCATCTTGTGCGTGTCCTCGCGCTTCTTCACGGCGGCGCCGAGCCCGTTGGAGGCGTCGAGCAGCTCGTTCATCAGACGCTCGGTCATGGTCTTCTCGCGGCGGGCGCGGGAGTACCCCACGATCCAGCGCAGCGCGAGAGTGGAGGAACGGCCGGGGCGGACCTCGACCGGAACCTGGTAGGTGGCGCCACCGACGCGGCGGGAGCGGACCTCGAGAGTCGGCTTGACGTTCTCCAGGGCGCGCTTGAGCGTGATGACCGGGTCGTTGCCGGTCTTCTCGCGCAGCCCCTCCATGGCGCCGTAGACGATGCGCTCGGCGGTGGAGCGCTTGCCGTTCAGCAGCACCTTGTTGATGAGGGAGGTCACCAGAGGAGAGCCGTAGACCGGGTCGATGATGACCGGGCGCTTCGGGGCGGGGCCCTTACGAGGCATTCTTACTTCTCCTTCTTGGCGCCGTAGCGGCTGCGAGCCTGCTTGCGGTTCTTGACGCCCTGCGTGTCGAGGGAGCCGCGGATGATCTTGTAGCGAACACCCGGCAGGTCCTTCACACGGCCACCGCGCACGAGCACGATGGAGTGCTCCTGCAAGTTGTGACCCTCACCCGGAATGTAGGCGGTCACCTCGATCCCGCTGGTCAGGCGCACACGGGCGACCTTGCGCAGGGCCGAGTTCGGCTTCTTCGGGGTGGTCGTGAACACGCGCGTGCAGACGCCTCGACGCTGGGGCGAACCCTCGAGTGCGGGCGTCTTGTTCTTCTCGACCTTGTCCTGCCGGCCCTTGCGGACCAGCTGCTGGATCGTAGGCACCGTTTCTCCGGTTTCTGTGTGCCAGTCTCGGTAAAGCTAACCCGGGCCATACCCGACCCACGAGGTCGGGTGTGTCGAAGACTGCGATCTCCGCTGAGGGCGGAAGACTTCTCCATGGTGAGAAGCATGCAGATTCCGGTGTCTCAAGCTGCGCGCACCGTCACCGCATTTGCGGGACCGCATCTGCGGGGGACAACAGCGCAGGGGACACCCCAGGCACAGAGACTGAGGGTACCTACCTCATCGGCTGGGGTCAAAACAAATGGACCGGCCACCATAGCGCCCCCGACCTGCGAGAAGAAGGGCACGCGAGAGCGCTCGTGTTCGGCCCGCCGACAGGTCCGCCACAAGCTACGTCAGCTCGTTGCCACGAGCACTCCGAAGATGATCGCCAGGACGGCACCGATGGCCAGCCAGCCCAGTACCAGACCCGCCGTGGCCAGGCCGTCTCCCTGCTCCCCTGTCCGGCGGATCTCCGCCTTCGCCTTGTGCCCGAGAATCACCGCGGGGATCGCCGTCACCCCGTACATCGGCGTCAGAACACCGCAGACCAGCGCCCCGATCGCGGTGCCGTTGGTACGCGGCGGAGGCGTGGGCAGGAACGTGGTCGGCACGGACGGATAGGAGGGCTGCGGCGCCGGCACGGGCACCGGCCCCTGCGGCAGATCCGCGATGAGCACGCTCAGCTCCGCGTACGTCTGCGCCTGCGACGCGCGCGCCAGCCGCTGCTCGTACTCCTCCTGACCCAGCCGCCCCTCGCTGAAGCCGGCCTTCAGAACGTCGATCGCCCGCTCCCGGTCCGTGTGCGACGCCCGCATCGAACCGACCTGCTGCTGACTCTGGATCGGGACCCCGCCAGGACTCTGCTGCCCCTGGGTCGGGAGCCCGCCAGAACTCTGCTGACTCTGGCCCGGGACAAGACCAGGCTTGTGTCCCTGGCTCGGGGCACCTCCAGGATTCCACGGTCCGAACGCCACCGGCCCCCACCTCCCAGCTCGCTTGCCGTCCCCTCCATCATCCATGACGCAGGCGGCCTTTGGCTGGTTCACGCCGTACGGATACCCGCCGATACGGCCGCGGGGCGGCCACCCGTGTCGGGTGACCGCCCCGTGGGCGTGTTGCGGCGACCTCAGGCGTTGTACGGCCCGTAGTCGTAGTCCTCCAGCGGAACGGCCTGGCCGGAGCCCGTGCCGAAGGGCGAGTAGTCGATGTCGTCGTAACCGACGGCCGAGTACATCGCGGCCTTCGCCTCCTCGGTGGGCTCGACCCGGATGTTGCGGTAGCGGGACAGGCCCGTACCGGCCGGGATGAGCTTACCGATGATGACGTTCTCCTTGAGGCCGATCAGGGAGTCCGACTTGGCGTTGATCGCCGCGTCGGTCAGGACCCTGGTCGTCTCCTGGAAGGACGCCGCCGACAGCCACGACTCGGTGGCCAGCGACGCCTTGGTGATGCCCATCAGCTGCGGACGGCCGGAGGCCGGGTGGCCGCCCTCCTGCACCACGCGCCGGTTCTCCGACTCGAACTTGGTGCGCTCCACCAGCTCGCCCGGCAGCAGCTCGGCGTCGCCGGACTCGATGATCGTCACACGGCGCAGCATCTGCCGGATGATGATCTCGATGTGCTTGTCGTGGATCGACACGCCCTGCGAGTTGTAGACCTTCTGGACCTCGCCCACCAGGTGCACCTGCACTGCGCGCTGGCCGAGGATACGGAGCACGTCGTGCGGGTTCTCCGTACCGACGGTCAGCTTCTGGCCGACGGCGACGTGGTCGCCCTCGCCCACCAGCAGCCGGGCGCGCTTGGAGACGCTGTAGGAGGTCTCGTCCGAGCCGTCGTCGGGGGTGACGATGACCTTCTTGGTCTTCTCCGTCTCCTCGATCCGGACCCGGCCCGCCGACTCGGAGATCGGCGCGACGCCCTTGGGCGTACGGGCCTCGAACAGCTCGACCACACGCGGCAGACCCTGGGTGATGTCGTCACCGGCCACACCACCGGTGTGGAAGGTACGCATCGTCAGCTGGGTGCCGGGCTCACCGATCGACTGGGCGGCGATGATGCCGACGGCCTCGCCGATGTCGACCAGCTTGCCGGTGGCCAGCGAGCGGCCGTAGCACATGGCGCAGGTGCCCACGTGCGACTCGCAGGTGAGGATCGACCGCGTCTTGACGGTCTCCACACCGTGCCGGACCAGCTCGTCGATGAGCACATCGCCCAGGTCGGTACCGGCCGGGGCCAGCACCATGCCGTCCACGACGATGTCCTCGGCGAGGCAGCGCGCGTACACGCTGGTCTCGACGTCCTCCGCCTTGCGCAGCACGCCGTCCTCGCCCTTGGAGGCGATCCGCAGCTTGAGGCCGCGGTCGGTGCCGCAGTCCTCCTCGCGGATGATCACATCCTGCGAGACGTCGACCAGACGACGGGTGAGGTAACCCGAGTCCGCGGTACGCAGGGCGGTGTCGGCGAGACCCTTACGGGCACCGTGCGTGGAGATGAAGTACTCCAGCACGGAGAGACCCTCACGGAACGACGCCTTGATCGGCCGCGGGATGGTCTCGTTCTTCGCGTTCGACACCAGACCGCGCATACCGGCGATCTGACGCATCTGCATCATGTTCCCTCGGGCGCCCGAGTCCACCATCATGAAGATCGGGTTCGTCTTCGGGAAGTTGTCGTTCATCGCCTCGGAGACCTCGTTGGTCGCCTTGGTCCAAATGGCGATGAGCTCCTGGGTGCGCTCGTCCTTGGTGATCAGACCGCGCTCGTACTGCTTCTGGACCTTCTCGTCCTGGGCCTCCCAGCCGGCGATGATCGCCGGCTTGGCGTCCGGGACGACGACGTCCGTGATCGCGATGGTGACACCCGAACGGGTCGCCCAGTAGTAACCGGCCGACTTCAGGTTGTCGAGCGCCGAGGCGACGACGACCTTGGGGTAGCGCTCGGCCAGGTCGTTGACGATCTGGGAGAGCTGCTTCTTGCCCACCGTGTAGTCGACGTACGGGTACTCCTCGGGCAGCAGCTCATTGAAGAGCGCACGGCCCAGGGAGGTCCGCAGCCGGAACGGGTCGCCGGGCTGCCACTCGGGCTCGCCCTCCTCCGGCGCCGGCGGGGTCCAGCCCAGCGGCGGAGTGGTGCCGGCCGGGAAACGGATGTCGATCTTCGCCTGGAGCGACAGCTCCCCGGCGTCGAACGCCATGATCGCTTCCGCGGTGGAGTTGAACGAGCGGCCGTCGCCCTTGGTGACGCGCTGCTCCTCGTCCGTGGTGAGGAAGAACAGACCCAGGACCATGTCCTGCGTCGGCATCGTCACCGGCCGGCCGTCGGCCGGCTTGAGGATGTTGTTCGAGGACAGCATCAGGATGCGGGCCTCGGCCTGCGCCTCAGCGGACAGCGGCAGGTGCACGGCCATCTGGTCACCGTCGAAGTCCGCGTTGAACGCGGTGCACACGAGCGGGTGGATCTGAATGGCCTTGCCCTCGACCAGCTGCGGCTCGAAGGCCTGGATGCCGAGGCGGTGCAGCGTCGGTGCGCGGTTGAGCAGCACCGGGTGCTCCGCGATGACCTCTTCCAGCACGTCGTAGACGACCGTACGGCCGCGCTCGACCATGCGCTTGGCGCTCTTGATGTTCTGCGCGTGGTTGAGGTCCACCAGCCGCTTCATCACGAACGGCTTGAACAGCTCCAGCGCCATCGCCTTGGGCAGACCGCACTGGTGCAGCTTGAGCTGCGGGCCGACGACGATCACGGAACGGGCCGAGTAGTCGACGCGCTTACCCAGCAGGTTCTGCCGGAAGCGGCCCTGCTTGCCCTTCAGCATGTCGCTGAGGGACTTCAGCGGACGGTTACCGGGACCGGTGACCGGACGACCGCGGCGGCCGTTGTCGAACAGCGCGTCGACGGCCTCCTGGAGCATCCGCTTCTCGTTGTTGACGATGATCTCGGGCGCGCCGAGGTCGAGAAGCCGCTTCAGGCGGTTGTTGCGGTTGATGACCCGGCGGTACAGGTCGTTCAGGTCGGAGGTCGCGAAGCGGCCACCGTCCAGCTGCACCATCGGACGCAGGTCCGGCGGGATCACCGGCACGCAGTCCAGCACCATGCCCTTGGGGCTGTTGCTGGTCTGGAGGAACGCGGAGACGACCTTGAGCCGCTTCAGCGCACGGGTCTTCTTCTGGCCCTTGCCGGTACGGATGACCTCGCGGAGCCGCTCGGCCTCCTCCTCCAGGTCGAAGGTCTCCAGGCGCTTCTGCAGCGCGGCAGCGCCCATGGAGCCGTCGAAGTAGGTCCCGAAGCGGTCGCGCAGCTCGCGGTAGAGCAGCTCGTCGCCCTCCAGGTCCTGCACCTTGAGGTTCTTGAAGCGGTTCCAGACCTCGTCCAGCCGGTCCAGCTCACGCTGGGCGCGGTCACGGATCTGCTTCATCTCGCGCTCGGCACCCTCGCGCACCTTGCGGCGCACGTCAGCCTTGGCGCCCTCGGCCTCCAGCTCGGCCAGGTCGCTCTCCTGCTTCTTGGCGCGGGCCTCGAGGTCGGCGTCACGGCGCTGCTCGATCTGCTGGCGCTCCACACCGACGTGCGCCTCCAGGGAGGGCAGGTCGCGGGTGCGGCGCTCCTCGTCGACGTACGTGATCATGTACGCCGCGAAGTAGATGACCTTCTCCAGGTCCTTGGGCGCCAGGTCGAGCAGGTAGCCCAGCCGGGAGGGAACACCCTTGAAGTACCAGATGTGGGTCACGGGAGCGGCAAGCTCGATGTGGCCCATCCGCTCACGGCGCACCTTGGCGCGGGTCACCTCGACGCCGCAGCGCTCACAGATGATGCCCTTGAAGCGGACGCGCTTGTACTTGCCGCAGTAGCACTCCCAGTCCCGGGTCGGACCGAAGATCTTCTCGCAGAAGAGTCCGTCCTTCTCGGGCTTGAGGGTGCGGTAGTTGATGGTCTCCGGCTTCTTGACCTCGCCGTGCGACCACTGACGGATGTCGTCAGCGGTGGCAAGGCCAATTCGCAGTTCGTCGAAGAAGTTGACGTCGAGCACTCTCGTCAATCCCTCTCAGGGTCGTATGTCAATGGTCTGAACGGGTCGCGGGGAGGGCCGGGACGCGGGGCGCGCGCCCCGGCCGACTCCGTCAGACCTCTTCGACGCTGCTCGGCTCGCGCCGGGACAGGTCGATTCCGAGCTCCTCCGCCGCGCGGAAGACGTCCTCGTCGGTGTCACGCATCTCGATCGACATGCCGTCCGAGGACAGCACCTCGACGTTGAGGCAGAGCGACTGCATCTCCTTGATGAGCACCTTGAAGGACTCGGGGATGCCCGGCTCGGGGATGTTCTCGCCCTTGACGATGGCCTCGTAGACCTTCACGCGGCCGGTGACGTCGTCGGACTTGATGGTGAGCAGCTCCTGCAGTGCGTACGCGGCGCCGTACGCCTCCAGGGCCCACACCTCCATCTCACCGAAGCGCTGGCCACCGAACTGGGCCTTACCACCCAGCGGCTGCTGGGTGATCATGGAGTACGGACCGGTCGAGCGAGCGTGCAGCTTGTCGTCGACCAGGTGGTGCAGCTTGAGGATGTACATGTACCCGACCGAGATCGGGTCCGGGAACGGCTCGCCGGAGCGGCCGTCGAACAGCTGCGCCTTGCCGGAGGGCTGGACCATGCGGTCGCCGTCCCGGTTGGGCAGCGTGGCCTCGAACAGACCGGCGATCTCGTCCTCACGGGCGCCGTCGAAGACCGGCGTCGCCACGTTGGTACGCGGCGCCACATCGTCCGCGCCGATCGCCTGGAGGCGCTGCATCCACTCCTCGGAGCCCTCGACCTTCCAGCCCTGGGAGGCCAGCCAGCCCAGGTGGATCTCCAGGACCTGGCCGGGGTTCATCCGGGAGGGGACACCCAGCGGGTTGAGGATCACGTCGACCGGGGTGCCGTCCTCCAGGAACGGCATGTCCTCGACCGGCAGGATCTTCGAGATGACGCCCTTGTTGCCGTGCCGGCCAGCGAGCTTGTCACCGTCGGTGATCTTGCGCTTCTGCGCGACGTAGACGCGCACCAGCTGGTTGACGCCCGGAGGCAGCTCGTCGCCCTCCTCGCGGTCGAAGACGCGGACACCGATGACCTTGCCGGTCTCGCCGTGCGGCACCTTCAGCGAGGTGTCACGGACCTCGCGCGCCTTCTCACCGAAGATCGCGCGCAGCAGCCGCTCCTCGGGGGTCAGCTCGGTCTCACCCTTCGGGGTGACCTTGCCGACGAGGATGTCGCCCGCCTCGACCTCGGCGCCGATCCGGATGATGCCGCGCTCGTCGAGGTCGGCCAGGACCTCCTCGGAGACGTTCGGGATGTCCCGGGTGATCTCCTCGGGGCCGAGCTTGGTGTCACGGGCGTCGACCTCGTGCTCCTCGATGTGGATCGAGGAGAGGACGTCGTCCTGCACCAGCCGCTGGCTGAGGATGATCGCGTCCTCGTAGTTGTAGCCCTCCCACGGCATGAAGGCCACGAGCAGGTTCTTGCCGAGCGCCATCTCACCTTCGTCGGTGGACGGACCGTCGGCCAGCACCTGGCCCTCGATGACCCGGGAGCCCTCGTCCACGAGCACCTTCTGGTTGAAGGAGGTGCCCTGGTTGGAGCGGGTGAACTTGGCGACGCGGTAGGTCGTGTACGTGCCGTCGTCGTTGGCCACCGTGATGTAGTCGGCGGAGACCTCCTGGACGACACCGTCCTTCTCGGCCTTGATGACGTCACCGGCGTCGACCGCGCAGCGGTACTCCATGCCGGTGCCGACCAGCGGCGCCTCGGCCTTGATGAGCGGCACGGCCTGCCGCATCATGTTCGACCCCATCAGCGCGCGGTTGGCGTCGTCGTGCTCGAGGAACGGGATCATGGCGGTCGCGACCGACACCATCTGGCGCGGCGAGACGTCCATGTAGTCCACGTCGTCGCCCGGGATCAGGTCGACCTCGCCGCCACGGCGGCGGATCAGCACCCGGTCCTCGGCGAACCGCATGTCCTCGGTGAGGGGCGCGTTCGCCTGGGCGATCACGAAGCGGTCTTCCTCGTCGGCCGTGAGGTAGTTCACCTCGTCGGTGACGACGCCGTCGACGACCTTGCGGTACGGGGTCTCGACGAAGCCGAACGCGTTGACGCGCCCGTAGGAGGCGAGCGAGCCGATCAGACCGATGTTCGGGCCTTCCGGCGTCTCGATCGGGCACATCCGGCCGTAGTGCGAGGGGTGCACGTCACGGACCTCGAAGCCGGCCCGCTCACGGCTCAGACCACCCGGGCCCAGCGCCGACAGGCGGCGCTTGTGGGTGAGACCCGAGATCGGGTTCGTCTGGTCCATGAACTGGGACAGCTGGCTAGTGCCGAAGAACTCCTTGATGGAGGCGACGACCGGCCGGATGTTGATCAGCGTCTGCGGCGTGATCGCCTCGACGTCCTGCGTGGTCATACGCTCGCGCACCACGCGCTCCATACGGGCGAGACCCGTGCGGACCTGGTTCTGGATCAGCTCGCCGACGTTGCGCAGACGGCGGTTGCCGAAGTGGTCGATGTCATCGGTCTCGATGACGATCGTGTCGCCCTCGGCGGAGGTCGACTCGGTCTCACCGGCGTGCAGCTTCACCAGGTACTTGATCGTGGCAATGATGTCGGCGTTGGTCAGCACGCCGGAGTCCAGCGGCTCGTCACCGCCGAGCTTCTTGTTGATCTTGTACCGGCCGACCTTGGCCAGGTCGTAGCGCTTCGGGTTGAAGTAGAGGTTCTCCAGCAGCGTCTGCGCGGCCTCGCGCGTCGGCGGCTCGCCCGGACGCAGCTTGCGGTAGATGTCGAGCAGCGCGTCGTCCTGGCCCTGGGTGTGGTCCTTCTCCAGGGTGGCGCGCATGGACTCGTACTGGCCGAACTCCTCCAGGATCTGCTCGGTGGTCCAGCCGAGCGCCTTGAGCAGCACGGTGACGGACTGCTTGCGCTTGCGGTCGATACGGACACCGACCATGTCGCGCTTGTCGATCTCCATCTCCAGCCAGGCACCCCGGGACGGGATGATCTTGGCGGAGTAGATGTCCTTGTCGGACGTCTTGTCGATCGAGGAGTCGAAGTACACGCCCGGCGAGCGGACGAGCTGCGAGACCACGACACGCTCGGTGCCGTTGATCACGAAGGTGCCCTTGTTGGTCATGAGCGGGAAGTCGCCCATGAAGACCGTCTGGGACTTGATCTCACCGGTCTCGTTGTTGGTGAACTCCGCCGTGACGAAGAGCGGCGCGGCGTAGGTGAAGTCGCGCTCCTTGCACTCGTCGATGGAGTTCTTGGGGGGCTCGAAGCGGTGATCGCGGAAGGTCAGCGACATCGACCCGGAGAAGTCCTCGATCGGGGAGATCTCCTCGAAGATCTCTTCCAGACCGGACTTGGTGGGGACGTCCTGTCCACTGTCCAGCGCGGCCTCGACGCGAGCCTTCCAGGCGTCGTTGCCGAGCAGCCAGTCAAAGCTCTCGGTCTGGAGCGCGAGAAGGTTCGGAACCTCGAGGGGCTCCTTGATCTTCGCAAAAGAGATACGCAGCGGGGCAGTGCTGGCGCCGTTGTTCGAATTGGCAGTCGAGGCAGTGCGCGAGGCGGCCAAGAGGGGGTCCTTCCGAGGGCTCGGACTCTCTACACGCATACCGGTGCCCCTGGTGACGGGCAGGGGGCAGCTAATAGGCAGCGCAAAGGGTCAGTGTAGCCACAAGGCCCACTGATGTCCAGAAAGGATTACGGGAAACCGGCTCACGCCCCGGTCTCCACCTCCTGCGATTGTTCTTCTCGTTCCGCCCCCGTCCCCGGCGGCCTCGATACGCCAGGGCGGACGTGCTCTGCTGCGGCTCGTCGTGCCTGCCGCAACACTTCCCGCTTCGCCGTCGATCCATGCCTCGGAGTTCGGATCGATGTGACGACGCGTCCCGAGAATTGCGCGCTGCGTGCCGTTCGTCAAGGCCCCCAGGAGCAACGAAGATCACCATACCCGCCGTCGCCCACCCAGGGCGCGACCGTCCAGCAACGGCGAAGGGCGACCACCCGTCTGGGTGATCGCCCTTCGCTGCACAGCTACCCGCGCGGGGTAGCCCGCGGTCTACCGCGATGACTCCGCGAGCCGGTGGCTCATCGGGTCAGCGTCACTTGACCTCGACGGAGGCGCCGGCGCCCTCGAGGGACTCCTTGGCCTTGTCGGCGGCGTCCTTGGCGACCTTCTCGAGGACCGGCTTCGGGGTGCCGTCCACGAGCTCCTTGGCCTCCTTCAGACCCAGCGAGGTCAGCTCACGCACGACCTTGATGACCTGGATCTTCTTGTCGCCGGCGCCGGTCAGGATGACGTCGAACTCGTCCTGCTCCTCAGCGGCCTCGGCCGGGGCGCCCGGGGCACCCGGGGCGGCGACGACGGCGGCGGCCGGGGCGGCGGCCTCGACGTCGAACTTCTCCTCGAACTTCTTCACGAAGTCCGACAGCTCGATGAGGGTCATCTCCTCGAACTGGGCAAGCAGTTCGTCCTGGCTGAGCTTCGCCATGGTTGGTGGTCCTTCCACTTCAGTCGGCTGGTGCCGGATCAATATGTCGGCGGGCTTACGGCCCGCTGTGACCGAGTGCGGCCGGTCACCGGTTACGGTCGGTCACCCGCTGTCGCGGGGGACCGGCTCCGCCGGTTACTCGGACTCGGCCTCGGCGGGAGCCGTGGTGTCGGCACCGCCCTGCTCTTCGACCTTGCTGCGAAGCGCGTCCGCGGTGCGGACGAACTTCGAGAGCGGGGCCTGGAAGGTCGCCGCGGCCTTGGCCATGGACGCCTTCATGCCACCGGCCAGCTTGGCGAGCAGCACCTCGCGGGACTCGAGGTCCGCGAGCTTCTTGAGGTCGTCGGCGCCGTACAGCGCGCCGTCGACGATGCCGCCCTTGATCACGAGGGCGGGGTTCTCCTTGGCGAAGTCACGAAGACCCTTCGCCGCCTCGACCGGGTCACCGGTCACGAAGGCGACAGCCGAGGAGCCCGTCAGGAACTCGTCGAGCTCGTTGATCCCGGCCTCCTTGGCCGCGATCTTGGTCAGCGTGTTCTTCACCACTCGGTACTGAGCGTTGTCACCGAGCGCACGGCGCAGCTCCTTGAGCTGGGCCACGGAGAGTCCGGTGTACGCGGTGACCACAGCCGCGTTGGAGCCACGGAACTTGTCCGTGATCTCGTTGACGGCTGCGATCTTGTCGGGAGCGACCTGTTCCCTCGCCATGGGCCTCGGCCTCCTTCCGGGTGATGAGGACCGCTCGGAAGGGGCTGAACACAACAAACGCCCCAGCGCAGGCGCATGGGGCGTGGACTCGACCGAAGTGCGTGCGTACAAGCGCTTCAGGAGTTCTTCCTCAGTCACCTGCGCGGGTCGTCCGCAGCGAGCGGATCCTTCGGCCGTCGGCACTCTGTGCGTGCACGACGACGACCAGCGGTCTTTGGCTTCGTATGGAGACTACGCGAACGAGCCCGGGACCGGCAAATCCGGTCCCGGGCTCCCGGGTCAGCTGAGGCCGCCGCCGCTCTTCATCAGCTCGGCGGCGTCCGAGGTCTCGCCGGCGGGCGGAGCGGTCACGTTCACGGGGGTGCCGTAGTCCGTGTAGTAGTTGGTGGCGTCGATGCCCGTGGCGCCGTCGGTGCTCTTGGCGACCTCGTGCTTCTTGACCAGCAGGTCGTTCTCATCGATCCACAGATCGATCTTCTCCTTCTTCAGCCCCTGCTGCTTGAACTGCTGCTCCAGCGTCTGAAGGTCCTTCTCCGAGAGGTCCTTCGACTGCATCCGGGTCAGCTCGGAGACGGAGATCGTGCCGGAGTAGTGCGTGGTCTTCTTGCCGCGCACCGTCTCGGTACCGAGCGCCTTGACCTTGCCCGAGGCCAGCACGAGCTGGACCGAGCGGGCCGGGTTGTTGTTCTGCATCTGGTCCTTGAGCATGGCGCCCGAGGCTCCGCCCTGCTTGGCCAGCGCGTCGTAGTCGTACTTCATCCACTTCTTGCCGCCGGGAGCGCCTCCGGTGGTGGGGTGGACGTACATCGCGTCGGGCAGGTAGCGGGCCTCGGCCGACTGGGCGCCGGCGGCCATGGTCAGGTTCGCCTCGCCCTTCATGCCGCCGTCGGACCAGTCGAAGGCGCCGTCCATCTTGGTTTCCATGGACTTGCCCTGGGACGTCTGCTTGTTGACGCCCTCGACCTTGGCGGAGTTCTGCTTGTCGGTGGCTGTCGAGGCCTTCTTGAGGGCCGTCAGGGCGTTCTGGACGGCCGAGCCGCCTCCGTCGCCCTTGGCGTCGCCGCCCCCGCTGCTGCCGCCCGCCTTCTCGCTGCCGCACGCCGTCAGGCCCGCCATCAGTGCGATGCCCGCGGCAGCTGCCGCCATCCTGGTCCTCCGCATGGACTCCCCCTTGGTATGGGCGGGCCCGGCCGGGCCCCGTTCATCGGCTTATCCGCACTTTATGCAACGGAGAAGACGAAGCACGCACCGGGACGGGTTCCACGGCCCGCGCAGGAAGCCCTCGCCGGGCGACCTCTCGCCCCTCTCGCTTTCGCCCGGGGACGGCAAAGCGCCCTCACCCGGGAACGGCGAAGGCCGGTGCCCGCCCCGTGAGGGGCGGGCACCGGCCTTCGGGCGCCTGCGAGCCGGTCGCGGATCAGACCGCGGCCGGGTCCTCCTCGACGAGGAGGTTGCGGGTGCGGTTCGGGTCGACCGGGATGCCGGGGCCCATCGTGGTGGTGACGGAGGCCTTCTTGATGTACCGGCCCTTCGCCGCCGCGGGCTTCAGCCTGGTGATCTCCTCAAGGGCGGCGGCGTAGTTCTCGACGAGCTGCTGCTCGCCGAAGGACGCCTTGCCGATGATGAAGTGCAGGTTGGCGTGCTTGTCGACGCGGAACTCGATCTTGCCGCCCTTGATGTCGCCCACGGCCTTGGCCACGTCGGGCGTGACGGTGCCGGTCTTCGGGTTCGGCATCAGACCACGCGGACCGAGCACGCGGCCGAGGCGGCCGACCTTGCCCATCAGGTCCGGGGTGGCGACGACGGCGTCGAAGTCGAGACGGCCGCCTGCGACCTCCTCGATGAGCTCGTCGGAGCCGACGATGTCGGCCCCCGCGGCCTCCGCCGCCGCAGCACGGTCGCCGGTCGCGAAGACCAGGACCCGGGCGGTCTTACCGGTGCCGTGCGGGAGGTTGACGGTGCCGCGGACCATCTGGTCGGCCTTGCGCGGGTCGACGCCCAGGCGCATGGCGACCTCGACGGTCGCGTCGAAGTTCTTCGTGGAGGTCTCCTTGGCGAGACGGATCGCCTCCAGAGGCGCGTACTGACGCGTCCTGTCGATCTTGGCGTCCGCTTCGCGGAGAGTCTTGCTGCGCTTCACTGCTGCTCCTGACGGTATGGAGTCGTGGTGCGGGCCAGCGCTTGGCCCTGCCACGGGGGTGGGGAGAGGTGCCGGTGCCGAGGGCTCAGCCCTCGACGGTCACACCCATGGAACGGGCGGTACCGGCGATGATCTTCTCCGCCTGGTCCAGGTCGTTGGCGTTGAGGTCGGGCATCTTGGTCGTGGCGATCTCGCGCACCTGGTCGCGGGTGATCTTGGCGACCTTGTTGGTGTGCGGGGTGCCGGAGCCCTTCTCCACGCCGGCGGCCTTGAGGATCATCTTCGAGGCCGGCGGCGTCTTGGTGATGAAGGTGAAGGAACGGTCCTCGTAGACCGTGATCTCCACCGGGATCACCCAGCCACGCTGCGACTCGGTCG
The DNA here is from genome assembly GCF_050936705.1 of Streptomyces sp. CA-250714. Lineage (NCBI taxonomy): Bacteria > Bacillati > Actinomycetota > Actinomycetes > Kitasatosporales > Streptomycetaceae > Streptomyces > Streptomyces sp. CA-250714. The sequence continues at coordinate 3,331,992 of NZ_JBNJMI010000001.1, forward strand.
CGGCGTTGTACGCCTTGCAGAACTCCATGATGTTGACGCCGTGCTGACCCAGCGCCGGGCCGACCGGCGGAGCCGGGTTGGCGGCGCCGGCCTGGATCTGGAGCTTGATCAGCCCCGCGACCTTCTTCTTCTTGGGAGGCATGTTCTCTCCGGGTCCTGGTGAGAGGTGATTCGTCCTTCCGCCCGTCACCCGGGCGGAGGCATACCGCACAACGATAGCCCGTACCGTTACGCGGCTTGAAACCGAGCAGGTCAGGAAGGGCGCGAGCGCCTTCCTGACCTGTCCGGAAGCTGGTGTTCCCGCCCCTGGGGGCGCCCCCTGGCCGAAAGACCGGGGACCCGCAGAGGGTTCGGGAGGGTTAGTTCTTCTGGATCTGGTCGAAGCTCAGCTCGACCGGGGTCTCGCGGCCGAAGATCTCGACAAGGCCCTTGACCTTCTTCGAGTCGGCGTTGATCTCGTTGATGGTCGCCTGGAGGGTGGCGAACGGACCGTCGGTGACGGTGACCGAGTCGCCGACCTCGAAGTCGAGGACCTGCACCTCGACCTTGCGGCCGGGGCCGCCCGCGGGCTTCCCCTCCTCGTCGGCCGCGGCGGCCTTGGCGGCCTTCTCCTCGGCCTCCGGGGCGAGCATCTTGACGATCTCGTCGAGGGTCAGCGGGTACGGGTCGTAGGCGTTGCCGACGAAGCCGGTGACGCCGGGGGTGTTACGGACGACGCCCCACGACTCGTTGGTCAGATCCATCCGGACCAGCACATAGCCGGGCAGCTTGTTCTGGCGCACGGTGCGGCGGTCGCCGTTCTTGATCTGGACGACCTCCTCCTGCGGCACCTCGGCCTGGAAGATGAAGTCCTCGACGTTGAGCGAGACGGCGCGCTGCTCCAGGTTGGTCTTCACGCGGTTCTCGTAGCCGGCGTAGGTGTGGATCACGTACCACTCACCGGGGAGGAAGCGCAGCTCCTCGCGGAGCTGGGCGACGGGGTCGACCTGCTCCTCCTCGGCCTCTTCGCCCTCAGCAGCCTCTTCGGCCTCGGCGGCCGCCTCCTCGGCGGACTCGTCGGACTCGGCCACGGCCTCGGCGTCGCCCTCCTCGCGGACGGCGGCCTCCTCGGCGGGCTCACCGGCAGCGGCCTCGGCGGCTTCCGCCTGGTCGACGCTGCTGTCCGCTGCCTCGACGATGTCGCGCGCCGTGTCGTCGCCCTCTGAGGGCTCGACGGCATCGTTCATGTTCGGCTCAGACACGGTGGCTGCTTCTTCCTGGCTTCAAGGGGTCGAACATGCGGAAAGCCCCGCGGAGGGGGCTCTTCGCGGAGGGTCAGCCGAAGACGTGTTTCATGACTTCGGTCAGCCCATAGTCAATCACGAACACCAAAGCGATGATGATGATGACAAAGACGATCACAACGCTCGTGTACGTGGAGAGCTGCTGCCGCGTCGGCCAGACGACCTTCCGGAGCTCCGCGATGATCTGGCGGTAGAAGAGCGCGAGCCGAGCCAGCGGCCCCTTCTTCGCCCGCTTTCCGCCCTTCCGCGGCTTTTTGCCTTCGGACGACCCTCCGGGCTCGGGGACCTCGGTGGTATCCGTGATCTCCGTCACTCGTCCTCACCTGATCCGGGTCGTTGCCCTGCGGCGTCCGGCCCGGCCGCACGGCGGTGCAATTCAGTGCAATTCTACGTACGCAAGCACACACCTCGGCGACGTGTGTGTAGCAGGGCCGGAGGGACTCGAACCCCCAACCGCTGGTTTTGGAGACCAGTGCTCTACCAATTGAGCTACGACCCTTTGTGTCTCCCTCAACCTACCGCATCCACGCCGTTGCATGGAGTGCGCGCCAAGAGCACGCTGTGAGTGACGGTTGAAGGCCAACGACGTAGGAGTGTACGTGCTCCACGGCCGGGCGTCGAACAGGATCTGGCCCGCCCGCCGTCGCGGAGTGTGATCCGGTCGCGGCCAAACCCCGGTGCCCCGCGAGTGCCGGGTCTGGGAACATGCCTGTATGACCGCAGCGACTCCCCCTGCACAGTCCCCGTCCGAGCGACGTCTGTCGGCCCGTATCAGCGCGATCTCCGAGTCCGCGACGCTGGCCGTGGACGCCAAGGCAAAGGCGCTGAAGGCCGCCGGGCGCCCCGTGATCGGCTTCGGCGCCGGCGAGCCCGACTTCCCGACGCCCGACTACATCGTCGAGGCGGCCGTGAAGGCGGCGCGCGACCCGAAGAACCACCGCTACTCCCCCGCCGGTGGACTCCCCGAACTCAAGTCCGCCCTCGTCGACAAGACGCTCCGCGACTCCGGCTACCAGATCGACGCTTCCCAGGTGCTCGTCACCAACGGCGGCAAGCAGGCGATCTACGAGGCGTTCGCCGCGCTGCTCGACCCGGGCGACGAGGTCATCGTGCCCGCGCCCTACTGGACCACCTACCCCGAGTCCATCCGGCTCGCGGGCGGCGTCCCCGTCGAGGTGGTGGCGGACGAGACGACCGGATACCGGGTCTCGGTCGAGCAGTTGGAGGCCGCGCGCACCGAGAAGACCAAGGTGCTGCTGTTCGTCTCGCCCTCCAACCCGACCGGCGCCGTCTACCCGCGCGAGCAGGTCGAGGAGATCGGCCGCTGGGCGCTGGAGCACGGGCTGTGGGTGCTCACCGACGAGATCTACGAGCACCTGGTCTACGGCGACGCGCAGTTCAGCTCGCTGCCGGCTGTCGTGCCGGAGCTGCGCGACAAGTGCGTGGTCGTCAACGGTGTGGCCAAGACGTACGCCATGACGGGGTGGCGCGTGGGGTGGCTGATCGGCCCGCAGGATGTGATCAAGGGCGCGACGAACCTCCAGTCGCACGCCACGTCCAACGTCAGCAACGTCTCGCAGGCCGCCGCGCTGGCCGCCGTATCCGGCGACCTGGACGCCGTGGCGGCGATGCGCAAGGCATTCGACCGGCGCCGCCTCACCATCGTGAAGATGCTCAACGACATCGACGGCGTGCTCTGCCCGGAGCCGGAGGGCGCGTTCTACGCCTACCCGTCGGTGAAGGGGCTGCTGGGCAAGGAGATCCGCGGCAAGCGGCCCGCGACCACCGTCGAACTGGCCGCTCTGATCCTGGAGGAGGTCGAGGTCGCCGTCGTACCGGGCGAGGCCTTCGGCACCCCCGGCTATCTGCGGCTGTCCTACGCGCTGGGCGACGAGGACCTGGTGGAGGGCGTCTCGCGGATGCAGAAGCTGCTGGCCGAGGCGAGCGACTGACGCGGCCGGCTCATGGGAGCAGGCGAAGCGGGCCCGGGGGCACTGCCCCGGGCCCGCTCGCGTTTTCGGGATGTCCCCTGCCGGAACGTCCCCTTCCGGGAACCGGCTACCTCTCGGGGGCCCGGATGCGGCAGGATCTTGGGATGTTGCACTCTTCCGGAGAGCGGGACCTGCGTACGCTGCCGAAGGCTCATCTGCATCTGCACTTCACCGGGTCGATGCGTCCCTCCACGCTGCTCGAACTGGCGGACAAGTACGGCGTGCATCTGCCGGACGCGCTGAGCGGGGGCGAGCCCCCGAAGCTGCGGGCGACCGACGAGCGCGGCTGGTTCCGGTTCCAGCGGCTGTATGACATCGCGCGGTCCTGCCTGCGGGAGCCCGAGGACATCCAGCGCCTGGTACGGGAAGCGGCCCAGGAGGACGTGCAGGACGGCTCGCGCTGGCTGGAGATCCAGGTCGACCCCACCTCGTACGCACCGCGGCTCGGCGGGCTCATCCCCGCGCTGGAGGTCATCCTGGACGCGGTGGAGTCGGCCTCCCGTCAGACCGGGCTCGGCATCCGCGTACTGGTGGCGGCGAACCGGATGAAGCACCCGCTGGACGCCCGCACGCTGGCCCGGCTGGCGGTGCGCTACCGGGACCGCGGCATCGTCGGCTTCGGGCTCTCCAACGACGAGCGGCGCGGCTTCGCCCGGGACTTCGACCGGGCCTTCACCATCGCGCGGGAGGGCGGGCTGCTCGCGGCGCCGCACGGGGGCGAACTGTCGGGGCCGAGCAGCGTACGGGACTGCCTGGACGATCTGCGCGCCGCCCGGATCGGGCACGGGGTCCGCGCCTCCGAGGACCACTGGCTGCTGGCGCGGCTGGCCGAACGGCAGGTCACCTGCGAGGTCTGCCCCTCCTCGAATGTGGCGCTGGGCGTCTACGACAAGGCGGAGGACGTGCCGGTGCGGGTGCTGTGGGACGCCGGGGTGCCGATGGCGCTGGGGGCCGACGACCCGCTGCTGTTCGGCTCGCGGCTGGCAGCACAGTACGAACTGGTGCGCCGCGAGCACGGGTTCTCCGACGCCGAGCTGGCCGAACTGGCGCGGCAGTCGGTGCGGGGCGCCGCGATGCCGCAGGACGTACGGGAGGAAGTGCTGGCCGACATCGACACCTGGCTGGCGGCCGAGCCCGGCTAGCGTGCCCCGGAACGGTCCGCCCCGCCCGGGGCCAGACCGTGCAGCAGGGTGCGGACGAGGCCGCGTACGAAGTCGCCCAGCGGCTGCTCGGGGCGCTCTCCACCGGCGAAGTCGTAGAGGAAGGCGCGCTGCGAACAGGCGCCCAGCAGCAGCGCGGCAGCGGACTCGACATCGGCGTCGGGCCGCACAGCACCGCGCTTCTGCTCGGCACGCAGATAGGCGGCGAGGGCGATCAGCGGGGTGCGGGGACCGGCGCCGAGCTCGCGTACGCCCTCGAAGTGGCGCCGCTTCAGGGCCGGTTCGGCGAAGAGGGACGCCGCGATGGGGACGCTCTGCTCGTAGAAGAGAGCGGCGTGCTCGGCGATGTCGGTGAGGTTGCGCTCCAGGCCGCGCTGCCCCGGCTCCTGGGCGAGCTCGCTCAGCAGCGGGTTGAGGCGCGGCAGCCGGTCGTGCATGACGCGTACGAAGATCTCCTCCTTGCCGGAGAAGTGCTTGTAGAGCGCCGCTTCGGAACAGCCCGCCTCACGAGCGATCTCTTTCGTGGTGGTGCGGGCGAGGCCGATGGTGCGCAGCAGATGCTCGGCGGCGTCGATGATGCGTTCACGGGTGGGCCGGACCTGCCGTGTTGACTTGTGAGTGGGCATTCACCCACCCTATCGGTGAGTGAATACTCACCCACCTCGGCGGAGAGGCAATGCGTCATGCGCTACACGATCTTCGGCGCCACCGGCGGCACCGGGCAGCAGCTCGTACGCCAGGCCCTGGAAGCGGGCCACAAGGTGACAGCCGTGGTACGCAATCCGGACCGGCTGCCGGTACGGCACGAACTGCTGAACGTCGCCACAGCCGACGTACGGGACACCGAGGCACTGCGCCCCCTGGTCGCCGGCGCCGACGCGGCGCTGTCGGGGCTCGGCGCCCCCTCCAACAAGGCCGCCGGTATCGCCTCCACGGGCACCCGCGCCATTCTGCGCGCCCTGGAGGCGGAGGGCGTGGAGCGCTACCTCGCGGTCAGCGCGGCGCCGGTGGGCACCCAGCCGCCCGACGAGAGCCGCCTGCACCGCGCGGTCCTGCTGCCGCTGGTGCGGCGGGTCTTCAGGAACGTCTACGCCGATCTGGCCGTGATGGAGGAGGAGATCCGGAACAGCGCGCTGCGGTGGACGGTGGTGCGCCCGCCGCAGCTCACGGACAAGCCCGCCACCGGCGAGTGGCAACTGCGCGAGGGCACTGCCGTCCCGCGGCGGCTCCGTATCACCCGTGCCGACCTGGCGGCCGCGATGCTGGGGATGGTGGACGACACATGCACCGAGCGGAAGGTCATCGGGATCGCCAACTGAGCCCCGCCGCCCCTCCGGACTTCGGCCTCTAGGAACTGCCTACAGCGCGCAGCCCACCATCACCGGCTCGTTGGTGAGGGTCACACCGAAGGCGGCGTGTACTCCCTCGCGCACCTCGCGGGCGAGCGCGAGCAGGTCGGCGGTGGTGGCGGAGCCGCGGTTGGTGAGCGCCAGGGTGTGCTTGGTGGAGATACGGGCCGGGCCCTGGCCGTATCCCTTGGTGAAGCCCGCCTTGTCGATGAGCCAGGCCGCCGAGGTCTTGGTCCGCCCGTCCCCCGCGGGGAAGGCCGGGGGCGCCACCTCGGGCCCGAGCCGGTCCCGCACCCGGTCGACGAAGGAGGCGAACTCCGCGTCGTCCAGGATCGGGTTGGTGAAGAAGGAGCCGGCCGACCAGGTGTCGTGGTCGTCGGGGTCGAGCACCATGCCCTTCCCGGCGCGCAGCCGCAGCACGGCCTCACGCGCGGTGGCGGCCGGTACCCGGTCGCCGGCCTCGACGCCGAGGAGACGTGCCGTCTCCGCGTACTTGATCGGCGCGGACAGGCCCTCCGCGTCCTCCAGCGCGAAACGCACCCTCAGTACGACGTGGCGCGCGGGGTCGGCCTTGAAGCGGCTGTGCCGGTAGGAGAACCCGCACTCGGCGTTCGTGAGGGTGACCGTCTCGCGGGTCTGCCGGTCGTAGGCGACAACCTCGGTGAGCGTGCTGGAGACCTCCTGGCCGTACGCGCCCACGTTCTGGATCGGCGTGGCGCCCGCGGAGCCCGGGATACCGGCCAGGCACTCGATGCCCGCCAGCCCCGCCTCGACGGTGCGTGCGACAGCGTTGGACCAGTTCTCTCCCGCCGCCAGCTCCAGGCCGGTGCCGGAGAGCGAGAAACCGCCGGTCGCGATGTGCAGGACCGTTCCCTCGAAGCCCTCGTCGGCGATGACGAGATTGCTGCCGCCGGCGATGATCAGCAGCGGGGTACCGCTGTCGTCCGCCTCGCGGACCGCCGCGATCACCTCGTCGTCAGTGGTCGCCGTGACCAGCCGCTGGGCCGGCCCGCCGAGGCGCAGCGTCGTCAGCGGGGCGAGCGAGACCAGAGGGACACCGGAGTCAACGTAGAGTTCCTGCACGCGCTCCAGAGTACGGGGAAGCGCGCACCGCTCCGCCGGAGGCCGGGCGCGGTGGCCCTTGAAGCGGCGCGGGCAGCGGTCAGGCGAGCTTGACCACGGCCCGGGACATGCCCAGCACCTTGGTGCCCGCACTGGTGACCGTCAGATCCACCTGGACCGTACGGGCCTCGTCGTCCAGCTTCTTGGCGACCGTCGCCGCCACCTCGATGGCCGCGCCCTTGTCGTCGTCCGGGACAACGACCGGCTTGGTGAAGCGCACGCCGTACTCCAGCAGCGCACCGGGGTCGCCGGTCCAGTCGGTGATCACCCGGGCGGCCTCGGCCATGGTGAACATGCCGTGTGCGATGACGTCTGGCAGTCCGACGTCCTTGGCGAAGCGTTCGTTCCAGTGGATGGGGTTGAAGTCCCCGGAGGCACCGGCGTACCTGACCAGCCGGGCACGGTCCACCGGGAAGGTGCGGGAGGGCAGCTGAGTGCCCACCTCCACATCGGCGTAGGCGACCTTTGCTGTCATTTCCGTCACTCCCCTTCGACCGCTTCGACCGCACGCGCCACCAGCTTGGTGTGCACGGTCACCACCGGCTGCCCCGCCGCGTCCTGGACGTCGCCGCGGATGTCGAGGACCTCGTTGCCCGCCAGGGACTTGATGGACTCGATCGTGGAGGTGACCGAAAGCAGGTCCCCGGCACGGACAGGACGGTGGTAGGCGAACTGCTGGTCCCTGTGCACCACCCGGGCGTAGTCCAGGCCCAGCTTCGGGTCCCGCACCACGCCGGCCGCCTCCTGGAAGGTGACGGAGAAGACAAAGGTGGGCGGCGCGATCACATCCGGGTGACCGAGCGCCCTGGCCGCCTCGACGTCCGTGTAGGCGGGATTGTCGTCACCGATGGCCTCCGCGAACTCGCGGATCTTCTCCCTGCCGACCTCGTACGGCCTGCTGGGCGGGTACGTCCGTCCGACGAAGGACTGATCGAGTGCCATCGGCGGCGCCTCCTGCGGCAGTGTGGCGGTTTCACGACGGGTACGGCTTTCGCGGGCGTCCGGCTCCAGTAGCCGGGCGACGTCCGGACTCCCGGAGCCGGGTCAGGGGAGCCGGACACAGCACGAGGCCGACCCCGACTGGCGGGGACGGCCTCAGAGCATGAGAGGAATCAGCGCGTCTCGCGGTGCACGGTGTGCCGGTTGTCGCGCGGGCAGAACTTCTTCATCTCAAGCCTGTCCGGGTTGTTGCGCCGGTTCTTCTTAGTGATGTAGTTCCGCTCCTTGCACTCCACGCAGGCCAGCGTGATCTTCGGGCGGACGTCTGTGGCAGCCACGTGAGTGCTCCTTGACGAACGGACGGGGTTTTAACGCAGAAAGAGTAGCCGATCGGAGGACCGACCCCACAACCGGCTACTGTCGGTGAAGTAGCGGTGACCGGACTTGAACCGGTGACACAGCGATTATGAGCCGCTTGCTCTACCGACTGAGCTACACCGCCACGATGCGGCGACCTCCCGACGGAAGATCTCTCACATCAGAGCCCCAAAACGGAATCGAACCGTTGACCTTCTCCTTACCATGGAGACGCTCTGCCGACTGAGCTATTGGGGCGAGCGGTGAAGACATTACACGTCCCGCCGCCAAACGTGAAATCGGTATTCGCACCGCCGACACTCCCCGATCTTGTCCCGGATCACGCCCCGTCCGTCGCGGATCGTGCAGCGCACGGACCCCCTACGAGTACCTCGTACCGGCCGTCCCAACCGGCTCCGCCACCACACCAGTACGACTATTCGCCTCCTCCCCGCCGCCGCTCACCGGGCGTCCTACGCTCGTCCCAGATGCGACGTGGGAGCCAGATGACCGACAGCGAGCCGCAGGAACCGGAAAAGGCGGGGCGGGATTTCCGCGATGCCGCCGCCCGGCATTCCGCCCGCCCGGCACGCTCCCTCGTGCTGTGCGGCGCACGGCTCGCGGACGGCCGCACCGTCGACGTACGGCTGGTCGGCGAGCGCATCGAGGCCGTCGGTACGGCCGGCAGCCTCGAAGCCGGGCAGGACAGCGCCACCCGTGTCGACCTGTCGGGCTATCTGCTGCTCCCCGCTCCCGCCGAGCCCCATGCGCACTACGACACCGCACTGACAGCCGAACCCCCTGGCCGGCCCCAACTCGGCCGCCACAGCGACGGTGCCGAACCCGGCGACCCTGCCGCGGAGGACGTACAGCGGCGCACGACCGAGGCGGCGCTCCTCCAGCTCAGCCAGGGCGCCACCGCGCTGCGCACCCATGTGCACATCGGTGACGTCGCCGGACTGCGCTCCCTGGCCGCGGTGCTCCAGGCCCGCAGGGCGCTGCGCGGTCTGGTGGACCTGAGCGCCGTCGCCGTGCCCCGGCTGCTGACCGGTGCGGCGGGCGCCGAAGGGCTGTCGATGCTGCGGGACGCGGTGAAGATGGGCGCGGCGGCGGTGGGCGGCTGCCCCGACCTGGATCCGGATCCGGGCGGCTACGTGGAGGCGGTGATGGAGGTCGCCGCCGAACACGGCTGCCCGGTCGACCTGCACACCGACGGCAGCGACCCGGCGCGACTCGCCCGGCTCGCCGCGGCGGTTGGCGGGCTGCGGCCCGGCGTCACGATCGGCCCGTGCGGCGGCCTCGCCCGGCTGCCGCACCAGGTCGCACAGCGCGCGGCGGGTCAACTGGCCGCCGCGGGGGTGACGGTGGTGTGTCTGCCGCAGGGCAACTGCGGTGTCCTGGGCCGTCCCACCCCCACCGTGCCCTCCCGGACGGCACCCGTACGGGTGCTGACGGCGGCCGGGGTCACGGTCGCCGCGGGCAGCGGGGCGCTGCGGGACGCCGCCAACCAGGTCGGCCGGGGCGACCCGCTGGAGGCCGCCTACCTGCTGGCCTCGCACGGCGAAGCCCGCCCGTACAGCGCCTACGAGGCAGTCAGCACCCGCGCGCGAGCCGCGATGGGACTGCCCGAGGTACGGGTCGAGGCCGGATTCCCCGCCGAGTTGCTCGCGGTCCGCGGCAGCGAGCTGGCCGGGGCGCTCTCGCTCGCCTACAGCCGGATCGTCGTCCACCGGGGGCGCGTGGTGGCCCGCACCAGCGCCGTACGCGAGTACTGCGACCTGGTCGGAGCCCGCGAGTTGGGACTGCCGCGCCAGTCACAGGGGTGACCCGGGCCGGGGTGCGCCGGTGACTGTCGACGTGGGCGTACGGTCGAGACATGCGCACAGTTATCGCTGGTGGACACGGTCAGATCGCGTTGCGGCTGGAGCGGCTGCTCGCCGGGCGCGGGGACAGGGCGGCGGGCATCGTACGCCGCCCGGAGCAGGCGAGCGACCTCCTGGCGGCCGGCGCCGAACCCGTCGTATGCGACCTGGAGACGGCGAGCGTCGACGAGGTCGCCCGCCATCTGGAGGGCGCCGACGCGGTCGTTTTCGCGGCCGGCGCAGGGCCGGGCAGCGGCAGCGCACGCAAGGAGACGGTGGACTACAAGGCGGCCGTCCTGTTCGCGGACGCCGCGGAGGCAGCCGGCGTACGCCGCTATCTGATGGTCTCCGCCATGCGCGCCGACGCCTCCCTGGAGGGGACGCCCGAGGGCATGGACCCGGTCTTCGCCGACTATCTGCGCGCCAAGGGCGCCGCAGACGACGATCTGCGGGCCCGGCGCGGCCTCGACTGGACAGTGCTGCGCCCCGGCCGGCTGACCGACGACCCGGGCACCGGCCGCGTCCATCTGGCCCCCGCGACCGGCCACGGCGAGGTGACGAGGGACGACGTGGCAGCGGTCCTGGTCGCCCTGCTGGACGAGCCGCGCACCTCCGGACTGACGCTGGAACTGGTGGGCGGCCGCATGCCGATCCCCGAGGCCATCGACGAGGTGGCCGGAGTCGAGGCGGGCTGACCCCCCGGAGCGCCCTGCTGATCCGACAACGAAAGCGGCCCCCTCGCTGATGCGAGGGGGCCGCTTCCTGCTGTGGCGGCGCTAGGATTCGAACCTAGGGAAGGCTGAGCCGGCAGATTTACAGCGGGCTCCGTTGACCACCTACGACCTGCGAAGTTCCGTGTGCTGCCTTTCTGCCGGGGGACACCTGGGGGAGGAAGTCGCTCGCCAGCCGCCTCACAGTCCGGTTCGGTGGGTGTAGGAGATGACGGTCAAGGTCTCCTCCTCGATGGTCCACGGTGAGGTGCAGTGGAGGACACCACCCGTCGCGGTCACAGGTTCAACGGAGCGATCCAGTTCGATCGAGTGGACGATCACAAGGGCATTGTCCGGTGCGAACCTGCGCTGCCATTCGACCTCCGCCCGCGTCAAGATGATCTGGCTACCGTCGGACACGGTCCCCTTCACCTCTACGTGAAGCTTCTCGTCTCCTCGCGTCAGGTGCAGGTCGTACGGCTTGCTGGCGCCAACGTCCTTCACGGTCCATCCCTGGGCCTCGAAATGCTCAGTGGCGAGCAGGACACTGCGTTTCTCGATGGCCCTGCGCTCGGCGGCGGTCAGGAGGAACCCTTGACCGCCCTTGCGGGCGCTCCTGCGGTTCGCGGTGGTCGCCGCACTCTGGGTTGCCTCTCGGACCTCCACCGGCAGGTCGCCGGGAACGTAGGTCGCATCGTCCGCGGCCTTGTAGAGGAGGCCCAAGAGTCGTGCCATGAAGAGCAGATCTTCACTCAGGACGTCCGAGTTGGGGATGGCGTCGCGCTGGTACTCGATGGCCACGACGTTGCCAGGCTCGTAGCCCTTGCCAAGCTTCGTGCGTGCGTTGAGACGGATCTCCGTCAGCAAGTCGGCGCGCTCGACGGCAACATGCTCGATGAGCGGGCGGGCCCAGTCGATGCGCTTCTTCAGTGCGGCGGGCTCGCGGGGCTTGAGCTCTCCGGCGATCCACTCGGTCGTGCCCTGCATGAGCGAGAGGTAGACGCGTTCTCCATCGCCGCTGAACAGATAGACGATGTACCAGCCGTCGGTTGCGCTCGGGGCTCTGCTCTTCGAGTAGACGCGGTTCCATACGACTTCGGCCCGCTGGCCGGCCCCATCCTTCCCCTCCACTCCTACGTCGTCGAGAGGTATCTCCATGGCTACGGCGAGAGCCTCGGCATGCTCACGCAACCAAGCGCGGATCTTGGTACGAACGACGAAGCCACGGCGCTGCATCTCTTCGGTGTTCTTCGCCTGCCACACCTTCTGAAGGCCGAGCACCTCACTCAAGAGTTCATCCACGCCCGAACAGTAGTTACGGGCACTGACATTGGGCTGCGCACGTTGACCTGAGACGTACTACGGTCCCTGGCCAGATGGGCAGGCCTGCACATGGGGTAGCGCGCTGCCAGCACCGCTCGACGTCTCTGATCGGACACCTTGGAGTGGCACAGATGACAACGCGGCGCTCTTCGTGAGGCTTACGGCCTAGCCCATAGATCTGCTGGGCCGTCGTGCCGCCGGAGACGTTTGAGTGGGCAGCTACGAGGTGAAATCGACCCCGGAGCGGTTCGGCGCGTCGATCTCTCGGTCGTGGGGAAGGTCGGGCGCTGGATCGGGTTCAAGCTGCAGCTCATCCTCCCGAGCGCGCGCCCAGAACCGGCCGTCGAGTGAGAACTTCGGTCGCGCATCGTCAAATGAGACAGGAACGAGGCGGGTGGAGATCCATTCGCCCTTGATCGGTACCGGCAATCCGAGCGCACGGGCGACGTGGGGGTGTGATCCTTGGTGACCCAGCACGACGATGCCCTCCGGGCGCAGGGGTATCCGTGCGTCGCGGGCTCGCTTCGGCGAGTCGTCCTGCTGACCGACTGTCAACACGGCCTGTCGGCCAATGATCCGGTCCCGCACCTCGCGGAATAGCTGGTTCAGCCGCTGCTGGCCCGACGAACTTCGGCGCGGCAATGATGCAGTGAGAATCCGCTCGCGTGCTTCGGCATCCAGGTGGAGCAGCAGGTTCGTCGGCAGATCTGTCTGGAGCCCACCCCAGAGCCAGTACACCTCAGACTTGGCGCCGTAGTCGAGCTTGCGTTTGTTGTCTCGGTTGTATGCACGGACGCGGCCGCCGCTTGCATCCCGCTTCTGCTTCCAGCGCAGGCGCTCATCGGTGATTCGCACTATGCCCGCGGCCCACTGGCTCGTGTCGTCGTTCATCCAGGTCAAGACTGCAACATGGTCGGCCCGACCACTACGCTCGCCGTGGTCAGCGCACAGATACATCTCCATCGGGATCTCCCAGCCGCCGAGATCCTTAGAAAACTTGCAGTCGATGTCGAGGCCGGCAATGGACCAGTCGAGGTCGGCGCCGTTGTCGATGTCGAACTCCTTGGTGAGGTTCACCTCGACAGCTGTGCCGAGATACGTCTTCTCGGTCTTCGTCAGGTGCTGGTACGCCCAGCGCCCTGTCCGCGGTCCATCGATCAATTCGTCGAGGGAGTCACGGAGCGCCCATCGGAAGCGCTCTCGCGCCTCCGGTTGGTGGTAGAACCAATCCACGAACGGGGCAAGGTCATCGGGTACGTGCTGCGTAAGACCGGACTGGATCCGCCACTCGCGCGGCACCTTGCCCATGGCCTCGCGCGGGGGCTCCCAGGTGCGGAACGTATTGCGGCGCGAGTGCTTCGCCGCCAACGCTCGCGACTCCTGCATGCCAGCCTGGGCGGCATCCTGCGGGAACGGCAGACCCTCTTGTATCGTCACGCGCTGAAGTCTGGCAGCACCCACTCAGCCGGGTTCGACGAGCCCCACCACGGCGGGCGCGGTCGTCAATCAGCAATCAGCGCAGCGGGAGCCGCATCCTCGACCGGCTGGCGAACCGGCCACGTGTCAAGGCCCTGTAGCTGGTCTTCGCTTGGGCTGGCCCAGCCGAATGCGGCGCTGAGGACATGCATAGCCAGCCGGGGCGGCACGGCGTTGCCAATCTGCTGACCGACATCCCGTCCAGACCACGGGTAGTTGGACGGGAAGGTCTGAAGGCGGCCTGCCTCGGCGAAGGAGAACCGGTCGAGTTCGGAGCCATCCTGGCCGACGACACGGTTGCGGGAGATCTTCCCCGTGACTGTGGCGGACGGCTCATCGGACCGCCTGCGACCGCGGGCTTTCGGGTCGCCCCCGGTGCCGTAGTTGGAGATGACCTCGAAGGGGGTCGGTCGGCTGACCACGTCGGCCATCGTCCGCCACGGCAACAGGTTCGTGTCTCCGGAGTCTCGGGCAACGCCCTTGCGGTAGATGCGGTGTGTCGCTGATGGGAGCGTCACCGGGTCCTTGCCGTATCGGGCGATCAGGACAGCCCGCCGACGGGTTTGCGGGACGCCGAATGCTTCGGTGTGCAGGATGCCGCAGTCGACCTGGTAGCCCTCCTCGACCAGTGCCTTTCCATACGCCTTCCACACTGGAAGTACTGCGGGCACCTGCTCAAGGACGATTGCCCGGTAGGGGCGGTCGATTCTGTCGATGGCGTCGAGCGCCCACATCAGAGGTTGCAGGACGAGCCCCGTCCGCTCGTCGTCCAGCTTGGCAAGATCCTTCTCGATCTCCTCGCGGTCCTCTCGAGCCACGAGCCGTTCACCAAACGTGAGAACGTCGTCGAGGGCCCTACGACCGACGCCTGTCCCCGCGACGGTGAAGGTCTGGCACGGCGGCCCCCCAGCCAACACGTCCGCCTCGGGGAAGTCGGAGGGCCCATAGAGGCGAACGTCACCCTCAGCAGTCTCCAGGCCCGCGGCACGGCGGGTAGCGCATGCGGCCGAGTCCCATTCAACGCCCACCGTGGGGACACCAAGCTTCTCCGCTGCCACGTCGAGTCCGCCGGGGCCGGCGAAGAGGTCCACGATTTTGGTGGGCTGCACTCGGGTCTCCAGATGTGTCCTAACGGGGCGACGGTGCTCCGAGCTCGGTTAGCCCGATTGCCCGCTCTGACTGTTGCTTGCCAGCGACCATGCAGCGTACCGCGAGGCACTGACAGCGAAGCCGCCGATCTTCTGATGTCGTCCCGCCACGACATTGGCCTCCCGGGCGATGACGAGGGGCCGGGAATCGCTGCGGACGCTCCCGCGAAATGTGCCCCTCAGATTGCCCACCCCTCCCCTGCTGTCGAGCATGGCGGCCGGGCCGTCCTGGTCCTTCCTTCTGGGGGCCGATCGGGCGGCTCGCACACCGGCGACGGCCCGGGCTACCAACGCGCTAGCGCAGCGAGCGTCTTGATGCAGCAGAGGAGGCGGTACCCGCCACAGGGGCTAGCAAGGTCGGGCGCGGGTCGACGATGCCCGTCCCCTAGACATACTCAGGTTTGTAGTAGCTGGTCAGGTTTACAGGGGACCGAGAATCGGGCCACGACACTATCTCCCGCCTCCTGGCCCCCTCGCCCTTCTCGCCGTCCGCGGACGCATCAAACGCTGAGCTACGCCGAATGTGTCAGCGTGTAGCCACGCCCACCTGGCCATCGGCTGAGCGTCTTTCCAGGAAGTCGGGGTCTTCATCACCCTCGCTCCCCCGGTTCAAGTCGTCGCGCTCGCTCTCAGCGACCTCATAGTCCGCCAGTCGGTCACCCCTGCTGTCAGCGACGCGCAGCGTATCGGTCAGCGCACGGTTGGAGGCTTCAAGCGCCTGGCGGAGCGCGCTCGCGTCTGCCGCGCTGTTGCCGAGCACTTCTTGTCCATCCCTGCGGGCCGCATCAGCGTCACACAGTTGCTCTTCCTCAACGGCGTCGGCGAGCAGCGTGAGCACGCTCGCGCCGTCTTCTGGGCTGAGGAAGCAAGGATTGCCAGTCTCGTTCACCCATGGCAGGAGGCGAAGTCCTCGACGGGGCGGGGTCGTGTTTTCTCGGTCGTAGGTCAACGTACCCGCCCCCCGACGCGGAGTCTCGTGGTCGCGGTCAGCATGATTCGTCCCATCCCTTGGCTGTACGAAGAACGGTGAGCGTGGTCGTTGGGGTAATGATCAAGGTCTCGCCGCTGGCGAACGTGACCCGCTTGCAGCCTCCGGAGAGGTGCACGAGGTCTCGCACGCTCATGGCTTGACCGCCTATCTGGATCTCGTCGCCGAGTAGGACCGAAGCTGCGCTGACCTCGATGGCGACCTGCTTTTCACTTCGCGCCATGCCTGGGCCTTCCTGTAAGGGCGGCCCTTGCCGTTTGTGTGCGGTGGCATGAGCAGTTGCACGGCTCGTAGGTGACGCCGGTGCCGGCCGGTGGCTGTTTGGGCTCGGCGTGGCGGCAGCCCTGATGGAGACCGAGGCTGCAGGCGGGGGATCGATAGCTCATGCCTGGCCACCGCCCAGGTACGTCGTGCCTGGACGAGGACAGATCAAGAGCCTGCGGTCCTGCGTGCTGCTCTGCCGCGTACGGGCTTCATGTGCCAGGAAATACGGGCGAACGAGCGCGCTGGGTGCCCCCTCCGTGTAAGTGGGCGGCCGATAGAGCCTCGGTGAGGCATCGAGGTGTCCACTCACCTTCGGAGGCGGAACCGGCCGGTGGCGTCCGGTCGCGGGGAAGAGCCAGCGAGCCGTCCACTCCAAGGCTCGGACGAGGTATCGGGTCATGACATGCAGCTCCCTACGCCAGAGGCCCAGTTCCCTCTGGAGTGGCAGCGCGTTCGCTCGGTGAGGCGTCGGTGAGGACGACGGCCCACGCAACGGAACCCTGCGCACTGACTTCCATCCCGAACCGGTCACCTCTGTCCAGCGCAGCTAAGAGCGCGTTCCACGCCGTCGCTGACATGACTTCGGTGGTGACCACCTCGACACGGATGGAACCGGCCTGGCGTTTGATGTGTGGGGTGAGCCCAGCCACGGTGATCGCTGACGCGATCGATTGGGCCACGGCCTCTGGTTGGGGCATGGTGATCCTCTGCCAGCCGGGTCTCACGGTGAGTGAAGCTAGATATCTAGATTAAAGCTGGTGAGCTAGATTTTCCACATGCCTGAGCAGCCGCCCTATCTCCACATCGCTGACCTGCTCCGGCGCCGCATCTCGGACGGCGAGTGGTCGCCGGGCGAGCGGCTGCCGTCTCGGGCGCGTCTCGCCGCTGAGTACGGAGTCGGCGACGCAGTGGTCCGCCGCGCTCAAGAACTGCTCATCTCTCAGGGCCTCTTGGAAGGCCGTGCAGGCTCGGGCACCTACGTCGCCGAGCCGCGCGAGCGCCTACGCATGGTGCGCTCGCTCCGGCGTGCGCGGCGTGACGGCTCACCCTTCCGTGCAGACATGGCCGATCTCGGCAAGACCGGAACCTGGGAGGCGCAGAGCGAGGCCAAGGTGCTGGCGCCACCCGACATCGCAGCCCGTCTCCGGTTGACTGAAGGTGACCTCTGCGTCCGCACGGATTACGAGTTCCTGGCCGAGGGCAAGCCGGTGCAGCTCTCAACCAGCTGGGAACCGCTGAGCATCACGGGTGGCACGATCATCGTCCTGCCGGAAGGCGGCCCGCACGCCGGCCGTGGTGTGGTTGAGCGCATGGATGTGATCGGCATCCGGGTGAGCCGCGCCGTTGAGCAGCCGGAGCCCGGGGAAGCGTCAGCTCGGGAAGCTCAGATGCTCGGCATCCCGCGAGGCTCTCTCGTCACCCGCATCGAGCGGACGTACTACGCCGACGACGGGCGACCTGTGGAGACGGCCGACATCGTGGTGACTGCCGCACGCGCGGAGATTGTCTACGAACTGGAGATAAGCCCCGGAGAATGACGGGCGGGGAGATCGAGGCCGAGGCGCTGCCTGCTAGGCGGAGGTGAGCGCTGAGTTTGCCCAGTTGTGGCGCCTGGTATCTGCGCCACCGCAGCTGACGTTGACTCCGATCACGCGAGGCGTGCCAGGAGGCTACAGCCCCCGGAGCCGCGCCACGCCAGCGTGGTGCTCGATCATCGAAGAGCTGGGCGCCTCGTTGGTGACTATGGAGCCAGCCCAGACCGCCTGATAGCCCAGACGGCGGTTCACCCTGAGCATATTTCTGTGAACTGCAAGATACTCGACTCCAGGTTGCGTATGGCCTCCCCGACCGGTGAATGAGGTGACGGCATGGCCAGAGACGACGGAACGAGCATTCCTGCAAGTCTAATCGTCTCGGTGTTGCCAGTCATTGTTGCCTCGGTTCTAGGTGTCGCAAGCTTGTGGTTTCACGAGTGGCGTGCCCGACGAAACGAAGAGACAAGACGTCGGCGACAGCTTGATGAGGCTCGTGCTTATTTGGGATTTCTCACCGAGTGGTTCAACGCGCATGCTCTGATCGCCCCAGACGCCAACATCACACCTTGGCGGGCATGGGCAGTAAGTTATTTGGATCAACAGATCCAGGACGTATATGCGTCTACGGCAGTGCTTCGACCAAAACGCCCGGGATTCTGGGCTCTGTTCAGAACAGCTTCTGCTGTGGTACCCACTGCGGTCGGTATCAGGATCATTGTTGCGACTGCTGTTCTATTCAATTTTGGTCATCGTGTTCAGCGTGACGCCTGGCCTCCTACTCGACGAGCGAACTGCCTGGGGAGATAGGATTGGCTCATCTGTCCTGCTGATCCTGACGGGCGCCGGTCTCCTTTACGGCTTGTGGCGACTCACTGATCGTCTATCGCCCAACGCCAGGTTGCCTGGATCGGGTGATAAAGAAGATTAAGCCTCCTCTACCGGCGTGCGTGCTTGCCTCTTGCAGGACTTGATTCAGAAATTCACTGGCAGCTCAATCACGATCTTCCGCCGCAGTCTTTGGAGGTCCATCGCAACGACAGCGGCAGTCATCGCAAGTGACCCGAGCGCGCTTCCCCACTACCAGCGAGCCGACTGCCGGAAAACCGCCATGCCCGTCTAATCTCGGTCTGAGGAATCCCTGTATTTCAATTATTCGCGGGAAATCTCATACGGATGGAGTCTGGAATCGCATGGCTGGCCGCAGGGCTGTTCTCGTCGGCTCACTCGGCGATGCCGGGTAGGTGCGCGTTCGCCTTGCGTACTTCTGCGGATATATGGGGCAGCTCAATGACCGCCACCTCGGACGAACGCAGAACCTCCACCCCGTCAACGTCCGTCACGAACAGGTCTGGCTCACGCCAGGCGATGACGACCCGCGGGATGCCAGCAGCCAGAATCAGCTCCGTGCACGTCCGAGGCCGGGAGCGGCGCTTCGCGCACGGCTCCAACGTGCTGTAAATGGTCGCCGAGCCGAGCCGAGCATCGTCAGTGGCGAGCTTGGCCAGGGCCGACTCTTCCGCGTGTACGTGCTCGTCCATCTCCCGCGAGTAGCCGTTCGCGATCTCGTTTCCCTCGGCGTCCACGATGACGGCACCGACCGAGAACGCCGTATGGCTCGGCGGACAGAGACGGGACAGCTCGATGGCTCGGCGCATCCAGGCTTCGTCGGCGGCGGACGGCTCGGCCGTCATGGGCGGCTCTCCTGCCTGGGCAGGTAGCGCATGAACACGACATCGCCGATCGGACGGGCCTCGGCGAGCCTCATGCGTCGAGTGGAGGCCCAGGGGTAGTCGGCGGGGTGAAGGAAGCGCGGAGCGTCGGCCTGGCCGACGACGAGCGGGGCAACGGCGAGGTGGATCTCGTCAACGAGGTCTTGGGAGAGGAACGCCGTGTGGACGTGGCCGCCGCCCTCAACCATGAGGCGCTGGATGCCGCGCTCCCCCAGGTCGTCCAGGAGGGCGCCGAAGTCCAGGTCTTCGCCAGTGGAGACAACGTCGGCGAGGCCCTTCAACCGCTCCCGCAGCTTGTCCTGGGCAGCGTCCGTTGTGTACGCGACCTTCTCTCCGCCGTGGTGCCAGAACTTCAGCTCGCGCTCCAGGTCGCCGGTCTTCGTCACCGTGACCTTGAGCGGGTACGCGGGCTTGCCGGCTGCCTCGCGCGCTGCGCGCCGCTCCTCGCTGTTCACCAGGAGCCGCGGGTTGTCGGCCCGCATCGTCCCGGCCCCGATCAGGATGGCGTCGGAGTCGGCGCGGACCTGGTCGACGCGGCCGAAGTCGTCAGCGTTGCTCAGCAGGAGACGCGACGGGCTGGTGTCGTCGATGTAGCCGTCTATCGAGGTGGCGACGCTGAGCGTGACGTACGGGCGGGGCACTGGCATCTCCTTGGTGGCTGAGCGGACTGAGGCAGACGATACGAGGCTCAGGCTTGCTTGAGCACTGCGTCCCTCATGGCGTCCTTGAACTCGTTCACGGTGATGACGCTATGCCACTTGCCGAGGTCTTCATCGAGGCGGGCCAGCTCTCGCGTGATGCGTCCGGAACCGGTCTCCACTCCGATACGGAGAGCTTGCAGGCCCGTGCGCCCGGCTTCCTCCGCTTCACCCGCTCCTGCGAGCGCGACGGCCTGACGGGCGAGGTAGACACCACGGTCACGGTGGAACCCCGCCGGGAGGTTCGCAATGGCGCGGCCGAAGCTTTCAGCGGCGGCCTGGTGCTCGCCGAGGTCGTTGAGGCTCTGTGCACGGTGGACTTCGATGTACGCGGCATCGAGCCAGACGCCCCAGGGCGAGTGGGGGTTCGGATCCATGGCCTGCCGCAAGTCGTGCGCATGGTCGTAGGCGCGCTTACAGGCGTTCGCGTCCCCTTGCAGCGCGTACCCATGAGCACCGAATGTCGCGGCGACAGCGGCAAGGCGGCTGCCGGGCTCTGCTCGGCCCTCGGCCGCCTCCGCCACGTCCAGGGCCTCGATCGGGTCGCGCATGTCGCCGGCCAGCTGGCTACGCCGCGCGAGGATGTAGGTGGTGAGCTCGTTGTCCCCGGTCAGGTGGGAGAGTTCCAGCGCTTCGCGCGTCCAGTGCTGGGCTGCGCGGAAGTTCCCGGCGTCCTGGTGGAACCAGCCCGCAAGCTCTGCGTACTGGGTGTGGAGCTGGAGAAGCTGCCTTCGATCCTCGCCGCGTAGATCTCGCCGTAGAGACTTCATCGCCGCCATCTGGCGCTCAACGATCGGGATGCTCTGGTATGGCCCGAACAGGTTGTCGTTGTCGATGAGTACGCGGCGGGTGGCCTGCAAATGTTCGATGGGATTCAAGGCGGGCAGCGTCCCTGAAGTCGGCGAGACAGCGGCGGCGGGAGCATCCGAGAGCGCGGCTGCTGCCGCCGCAGTGCCGAGGGTGCCGAGCAACGCTCGGCGGGATATCGACACGAAGATGATCCTTCCGTCGTCGGTGCGGGCAGGGACAGAAATCCCCTCCGACGACGTTGCCTCACCCTCGGCTCTGTCCTCCAGAAGGACAGAGCTGTTGGACACATCAGGGCCCTGATAGGACACATGGACACGGGGTTGGTCACGTGTCTCATGGCGTTGTGAAGCTGCGGCTCGAATGCGCCTGTACTTGCGGATGAGCGCACCCTCGGCGCGCAACTCGTGGTCGTAGGCCGTCACCAGGTCAGCCGACGCGGCTTGGTCCCCGCGCTCGGCGCGGGCCATGTAGCTGGGGCTGTAGTTGATTCTCTTGCTGAGTTCCCCCAGCGAGTAGCCCCGGTGGTCGCGCCACGCCCGCATCTCCGCGCCCAACTCGTGCTGAGGCCCCGCCTCTGGCGTCAGCGCTTTGGGCTTCTGTCCCACAGCGGCCCTCCCCTTGTGTCCTTTGTGGCGGCTCCATCGAGGCCACATGGACAGTCTTTTGACGGCCCGCCAGCGGCCGTACAACAGATGCACAAGCGGCACACAGCCTATCGACGCTGAGTGCTCACCGCAGCGATGAAGACGGGAGGAGAGGAGGTGAGGAACCTACGAGTCGGCACGGTCGGCCTGTTGCTCTTCGAGGGCCTGGACCCGCTTGGCCAACTCCGAGATCTGAGCTTTGAGTTCGGCGAGCTGTTCAGCGGTGACCGGAGAAGCGGTGGGGCTGTACGGCGACTCGGGGTCATAGGCGAAGCTTCCGCGCCCCGTGGTGAAGATCCACCCTTCATGGCGAAGGAGACTGAGGGACTTCTGAACCGTCACGGGAACGAAGCCGGACTCTTCGGCCAGCTTCCGTACGGAAGGAAGCTTCTCCCCGGGTGCGATCGCGCCGCTCTTGATCCGTTCCCGCAGGTCATCGGCTAGTTGCTCGAAGGGCGCTCTGGGGTCGTTCTCAGCTCTGGTCACACCCCGAGCCTACCCATCACTAACACGTACCAGCACAGAAACCGCCCCGAGGGGCTTGCGCGATGTAACGTGACAGCACAAGATGTCACGTGTTGGACCGCCCGGAGGGCCCGGTGAAAGGGGCCCAAAGGAAGCGGCTGTTCTTTGAGAACTCAACAGTGTGTCCAAGCCGAGTGATTTTGGTCCGCGATGCCGCCTGAGCTGCGGCGTCGCGGGTCATGACCACTCGTCTGTGACGAGCGGTTCGCAGCCAGGGGATTCCTGGCTGCCTGACTCGGAAGGAGAACGATCATGTTGCTCGCCATTGGGGACGTCGTCCGCGACCGCCAGGACGACGCTCTGGGCACGGTCGCCGGCATGGCCTCCGGGGTTGTGCTGTTGCGGCTCAACGACGCGGTTCGCCCGGTGCCCTCGGCGAACGTCGAGATGGTGGCTCGCGCGGTGAAGCCGCGGACTCCGGCGCTGGACGTCGCCAACCTCTGCTTCATCGCGCTCGGGCTGATCATCGGCGTCGTCATGGGTACCGCTGTCGCTCAGCTCGGCGGAGGCACGTTCCTTATCGCGTCGGTCACCTTCACCTCCACCGTGACCGTCATCTCCGGCCTGACCGGCGTTTTTCTGCGTCCCCGGCGCATTCGCGTCTGACCTGCACGCGCTCAGCAGGCGACGGCGGCACTCCCGACCAAGCAGCGCCCGCCGTCCCTGTCTCCCTATCCCAACCAGGAAGCAGGAGTCCGGATCATGACCATGAAGTCATTCATCGCTGGTCACCAGGTCGTCACCGAGGACGACGCCTTGGAGCTGGCGCTTGGCACGCCGCTAGAACTGTGGCTCGGCGTCGCTGAGGAGAGCGCAGAGGAGCGCGCGGCTCGCCTGGACGCAGCGCGCGACATCCTTGCCGAGGAGCCAGAGCTGTACGACCGGGTCACCGCACTCGTGGCCGAGGGGCTGCCGGATATGCCCACCTCACTGTTCTCGGTTCGCTCGGCCGCCTTGTCTGTCGGCGCGCTGCTGGGTGGTGAGGCAGCTTGAGCCCGACTCCTGAGCCGCATCCGGCGGGAGGGGGCGTGCGGCTCTCCACCATGAGCGCGAGCCAGATCCGTTCCGCCGAGCGGACGCTGTCGGCCGGTACGTGGAGCATCACCTTCGGCGCGATCCTCTACTCCGTTCTGACCGTCACTCCGCTCGTCCGCAGTGTGACCCCGGATGGGTGGGAGCCGACGGCGCCGGTACTGCCGTTGGTGGTCGATGCGGCGGTCGTGATCGTCGTACGTCTCGACTCCACCGTGGCCCGCCTCGGCGGCTCGGCCGGCCGCTGGCCGACCGTGCTGCGCTGGCTGACCGGCATCATGACGCTCGCCCTCAACATCGGCGACTCGGCTCTTCATGGCGACCTGGTCGGCGTCGCTGTTCACGCGGTCGCGCCAACCCTGCTCATCGTCACCGCCGAGGCAGGGCTGGCCTACCGGCGCGCGATCGCTGCCGCGCTTGAACGCATCGAGCGTGAGCAGCGCGAACAGGCCGCGCGTGAACAAGCCGAGAGCGATGAACGGGCGCGCCTGGCTCGTGAGGAGCGTGAACGGGAGAGGGAAGCTGCCGAACGCCGGGAGCGGGAAGCACGCGAGCACGCCGCCCAGTTGGAACAACAGCGCGCCGAGCGGGAAGCAGCCGAGCGCCGTGAGCAGCGTGAGCACGAAGAGCGGCTGCGCCGCCTGGACGCGGAGCGCGAGGAGCGAGAGCGGCGTGAACAGCGGGAGTTCGAGCTGGCCCGCGAGGCACGCGAACGGGCCGACCGAGGGCGCCGTGAACAGCAGGAACGGCAGCAGCGTGAACAGCGTAAGCAGCAGCGCTCCGTTCATGAACGCGCTGAGCACGCCGCTCGTGAACACCAGCCGCAGCCCGGTGCAGCGGACAAGCAGCCGTTGCCGAAGGCCAGTGCTGCGTCCGGGAAGTTGAGCGAGGAGGAGGCCCTGGAGGTCATCCGTACCGCCGACCCGGACGACACCGTGCGGCAGCTCGCCGAGCGAACCGGCTGGTCCGTTGGCTGGATCAGCGCACGCATGCGTGAGCTGCAACACGCCTAGCCCTTCAGCGCTGCCTCGCCGTCGGCCGCCAGTCGCGCCGCCCCAGACGGCCAAGAACAGCCCGCCTGATCCCACCACGCCTGCCGAAGGAGCCTCCGACATGAGCAATTCGACTGTCACCTACCGGTGGACCGTGAAGGTCCTCACCAGCAGCGGCCCGCAGCTCATCCAGCACACCTACGCCGGACACACCACCGGTCCGGCCGGATACAGCGTCCAGGATGCGCGACGCGACGTCTACGCCTGGCTGCGCGGTCAGGGCGTGAAGGGCTACTTCGCCAACTTCTACGCCACCGCCAGCTGATCGCTTGAACGCAGGGGCCCGGTCACCAACCGACCAAAGCAGCGGCCGGGCCCCTGGCTCCTCCCAGCCAAGGAAGGAATCGTCAGTGAACCACGAGGAAGAGAACGAACTCTTCGAACGACTCGAATCGGAGATGAGCCAGGAAGAGCCCAGCAATGTGCTCGACCTGGGCAAGGCCAGGTCTTCACGCGTCACTCCCGACGCCGAGCCCGGGCCGGCCGAGGGGAAGCCGGACGGCGACGCCGTGATGGTGGACCCGCCCGCCCTCTCCGGACCCGGGCTGATGGAACGCATCCGGGGCGCGCGGCGCAACGCGCTGCTGCCCGGCTGGCTGCGGTCCAAGGCGGAGTTGCTGGACGCTGCCGGATGGCTGGTCGGGCACGTCGGCCACACCGCCGCGTATCACGCGATCCGCACCCCTTACTACGCCGCGAACCTGGCAGCGCGCTCCCCGGTCGGCGCGGCCAAGGTCGTCGGGGGGACGCTGCGCTGGGCCTCGGATGCCGAGGGGGAGCCGCTACGTCAGGCCGCCGCAACGAGCGAGGACATCGGCGAGTACCTGAAACTCTCCCGGCAGCGCGACCGGCGCGTGCGCTGGCGCGGCGCCGTCCTTGCGCTGTCGCTACTGATCGGCCTGCCCGCAGCGCTCGCCTTCTACGTGCTGGCGCCGTCCTGGCTGGTGGTCACCTCCACCACGGCCCTGGCCTTGGTGCTGGGCCGCGTCGGCGCTCCGGCCGACAAGCCTGTCATCTCGCAGGCCGTCGTACCCACCCATGTGGAGCGGCTGACTTCCCCGATGATCGAGCGCGCGCTGGGCGCCCTGGGCATCGCCGAGATCAACAAGGCGTTGGGCAAGGGCGGGGAAGGCATCACCTTCCCGCACCCGATCCGGCAGGACGGCCCCGGTTGGCGCGCGGACGTCGACCTGCCCTACGGCGTGACGGTGGCCGACATCCTTGACCGCCGCGAACGCCTCGCCTCCGGACTGCGCCGCCCGCTGGGCTGCGTGTGGCCCGAACCGGTAGCGGACGAGCACGCCGGACGCATGATGCTGTGGGTCGGACACCAGGCGCTCAACAAGGGCAAGCCCAACCCGGGACCGCTGCTCAACAGCGGGTCCACCTCACTGTTCAAGCCTGTCCCGTTCGGCACCGACCAGCGTGGCCGGGGTGTCGACCTGACGCTGATGTACGACAACGTGCTGATCGGCGCCATGCCCGGCATGGGCAAGACCTTCGCGCTGCGGAACCTGCTGCTGGCCGCTGCTCTGGACGTGCGCGCCGAGCTGCGGGTGTGGGAGCTGAAGGGAACCGGCGACCTGGCGCCGCTGGCCAAGGTTGCCGCCGACTACGGCAGCGGTCCGGATGACGCCACGGCCGCAGCCGCGCTGGAGTCCTTGCGGTACGTCTACCGGGACTTGGAGCGTCGGGCGAAGGTCATCGCCTCGCTGCCCAAGGACAAGTGCCCGGAGAACAAGGTCACCGCCGAACTGGCCAAGATCAAGAGTCTGGGGCTGCACCCACTCGTGCTGGCCATCGATGAGTGCCAAGAGCTGTTCACGCACGACAGGTACCGCAAGGAAGCGGCGAACCTGTGCACGGCCATCATCAAGCGGGGCCGCGCTCTGGGCGTCATCCTGCTGCTGGCCACCCAGCGCCCTGACAAGGACTCGCTTCCTACGGCCATCAGCGCCAACGTCGGCACCCGCTTCTGCCTGCGCGTGATGGGGCAGACGGAGAACGACATGATCCTTGGCACCTCGATGTACAGGCGGGGCATCCAGGCCAGCACGTTCGCCAAGTCCGACGTGGGTATCGGCTATCTGGTCGGCGCTGTCGATGAGCCGCAGATCGTGCGTGGCTACTACCTCGACAACCCCAAGGCCGACAGCGTGTGTGAGCGCGCCCGCCAAGCGCGCATCAAGGCAGGCACCCTCAGCGGCCTGGCCGCCGGTGAGGAGCCGCAGCGCGAGGGACGCAACGAGACGCTGCTGGCCGACATCCTCTCCGTCGTCCCGCCCAAGGAAGCCAAGGTGTGGAACGAGACGGTCATCGAGCGCCTGGCCGAACTGCGCCCCGAGGCATACGAGGGCTGGGGCGCCGAGCAACTGACCGCCGCGCTCAAGCCGTTCGGCATCGAGACGACCCAGATCGGCCGCCGCATCGACGGCAAGGTCGTCAACCGGCGCGGCATCGTCCGCGCCGACGTCACCCGCATCGCTGCGGAGCGTGACGAAAAGCGCGACGCCGGATGAGTGTCCGGGGCCGCTGACGCTAGCGGCAGCCACCGCTAACGTTAGCGGCCCCGCTAGCGCCGCATATCCCACCTGATCAGGCCGCTAGCGGATAGCGGCCCTCTCCTCGCACGCCCGAAAACCCGCCCAGGGAGGGCTCCATGACCGATGTCCTGGCCGCTATACCCGGCCTCCTATTCCTCACCCTGTGTTACGTCGCGCTGTGCGCGGTCTCGCCGTTCGGCACCTGCCGCAAGTGCCGAGGATTCGGCTTCCAACTCAAGACCAACCGGCGCGGCCAGCTCCGGCGCGGCAAGGACTGCCGCCGCTGCGACGGCTACGGCAAGCGCATCCGCCTTGGCCGCTGGCTCTACAACCGCGCCGCCCGGCTGCACGACCAAGGCACCCGCTGACCCGCAGAAAGGCCCATGCCATGACCCTGACCGTTTCCGTTGTGCTCGTCCTCGGCGTCCTGGTCGCCGTCGCGCTGAAGTTCCGCGCCATCGGCGTCGGCGCCTTCATCCTCGTCGCGCTCTTCGGCTTCAGCCTCTCCGACACCGACGCTGCCCCCACCATCACCCAGTTCATCGGCGCCCTCAGCGACGCCGTCGCAGACATCGGCAACTGACCAGAACGGAGAACGCTTTGAACGCCATAGCACTCCGCCCGCAGCGCATCTCACTCATGGCCGTCGGCGAGCTGCGCGACGCCTTCACTGCCCTCGAACGCGGCGACCGAGGCACCGCCGTCGCCAGCCTCATGGCCATCGATGCCGAGTCATGGCAGGCCATTGAACGGCGGCTGGCCACCCTCGGCGGAAGCGTTGCCGACCTTCTCAACGCGCTCGAAATCGAGCAGTGAGCCCCACCCGAGCAAGCGAGGGAGAAGAAGTGACACCCGATCCCAACGCCGCAATGTGCCCGTCCCCCGAGACCGCGTACGCGGACGCACCCCGCATCACCCGAGAGATTTCGTGGGTGGCCGGCGCGGCAGCCGACCGGGAATTCGGCGTGCCGATGGGACGCGAATTCTGGCTCCGCAAGGCCGCCCTACTCGACCGCGTCGCTCTCGACCAGGTCGAGAAGCACGCGCCCGAAGTCGCTGCCGCAGCAGTCGAGACGGCGGAAGAGGCGGCCGGACGGCTCGCCGACTTCGATCACACCCACTACACGACGCGCGGCCCCATCAAGCCGCTGTTGAACCCGCCCGGCCGGTCCTACCGGCCTTACGTCCGCCAGGAGTACCTGGCCTGGCTCACGGCTCACACCGACTCCTAGCTACGCCCGGAGGCGGCGGCACTCCCGACCAAGGTCGCCCGCCGCCTCCGGTTCTCCCATCCCAACCAGGAAACAGGAGGGCACCAGCATGCCATCTGAGTCCATGGCCGCGCCGTACAGCAATGTGCGCGCTCTGTTCGATCAGTCCGAAAACAGTGGTCCGCCGAACGATGTTGAAGCCGAAGCGGCCGTACTCGGAGCCATGATGCTCCGCGCCGAGGCCATCGCCGAGGTGACCGAGACTCTGAGTCCGGAGGACTACTACCGGCCCGCGCACGAGACGATTCACCGCGCCATCCTCGTCCTGCACGAAGAGGGCCAGCCGGTAGACCCGATCACCCTCACGCATCACCTGGACCACCTCGGCGAGCTGCGCCGTGTCGGTGGCCCCGGCTACGTCCAGTCCCTCGTCCAAGCGGTGCCCACAGCCGCGAACGCCGGGTACTACGCCGAGATCGTTCACGAACTGGCCGAGCGACGCCGTCTCATCGAAGCGGGCACGAGGCTGGTACAGGCCGCCTCGACCCCCAACGCGACGGCCGACGAGGTACGCGAGGCGTACGTGCTGGCCGAGGGGAAGCTCCCGGAGGCGTGGCAGGAGCCCGTCCCCCTCAATGCCCGCCCGGCTCTGCCTCCCTTCCCGCTGCACGCGTTCCCGGGGTGGCTGGGTGACTTCTGCGCCGCTCTTGCCGAGGAGACGCAGACACCCCCGGACATGGCTGCCGCGCTCGCCCTTAGCGTGTTGGGCACGGCTGCTGGTGGCCGCAGCGTCGCGCAGGTGCGGGGCCGCTGGCGCGAGCCGACGAACCTGTACGTGGTCGTCGCACTCCCGCCGGCCAACCGCAAGAGCGCGGTCTTCTCCGCCATGACCGGCCCGCTCTACGTGGCGGAGAAACGGCTCGTGGACGAGGCGGCCGGACGCATCGTAGAGGCGGAACTGACTGCCAAGGTCGCCCGCGAGGCCGCCGACAAGGCAGCGGCCAAGGCAGCGAACGCCGAAGGCCCGGAACAGGACGCGCTGATGGCCGAGGCCGTCGGGCTCGCCCAGGCCGCCGAGTCCCTGACAGTGCCCGTCCGTCCCCGCCTCCTGGCGGACGACGCGACCCCGGAGGTCGTCTCCTCCCTGCTCGCCGAGCAGGGAGGACGCCTCGCAGTGATGTCGGCCGAAGGCGGCATCTTCGACATCATCGCCGGGCGCTACTCCGGCACACCGAACATGGAGGTCTTCCTCAAGGGCCACGCCGGAGACCGTCTCCGCGTCGACCGCCGCAGCCGCGAGGAATTCATCGAGGCCCCGGCACTCACCATGGGACTTGCAGTACAGCCGTCGGTCCTGGAGGACATCGGCAAGAACCGCGGATTCGACGGACGAGGCTTGCTCGCCCGCTTCCTCTACGCGCTCCCGGAATCCCTGGTCGGCTACCGCAAGATCAACCCGTCGCCGGTCCCGGAAGCGGTCGCGACGGCGTATGAGCGCAACGTCCTCGCGCTCACGCTCTCACTCGCCGAGTGGACCGACCCCATGGTTCTCCGGCTGACAGACGAGGCGAGCGCTGCGCTCGTCGCGTACGAGGAGCGTATGGAGCCGCAGCTCCGCGCCAAGGGCGGCAAGCTGGGCCACGTCGGCAAGTGGGCGGGCAAGCTGGTCGGCACCGCTGCGCGTATCGCCGGGCTTCTCCATCTGGCCGCGCACTTGGCGGACGGCTACGGCAAGCCCGTCGATGGCACGACGATGACGGCCGCCATCGAGGTAGCCGACTACTTTGCCGCTCACGCCCTGGTGGTCTTCGACCTGATGGGCGCCGACGCCGCCCAGGCCCGCGCCGCCACTCTCCTTGAGGTGCTGCGGGCGAACGGCTGGGAGACCGTCAGCCGACGCGACCTGTTCGCCAAGCTCTCCCGCTCGGAGTTCCCGACGGTCGCCGACATGGAACCGGCTGTCGCGCTCCTTGAGGATCACGGCTACCTCCGCGTCGACACCCCACCCCGCAATGGCAAGCGCGGCCGGCCCCCGGCCCCGCGCTACGTCGTCCACCCCCAGGTGCGGGAGGGCGACGCATGACCGCGATCACGACCACCCAGCCGCAGAAACCGCAGAAACAACAAAAACCCCAGCACACCCATGCTGACCTGCGGCGGAGCACCCCACACGGCAGTACGACCCATTCGCCGCAGAAACCCGCGAAAGCTCCGCAGAAATCCACCACGCCCCCGGGGGAGCCCGGCGCCGCCGAGGGCCCCGCCGATTTCTGCGGCACTTCCCGCGATTTTTGCGGCACCACCCCGCCCCACCCCATCACCTCAGGTCAGGCCCCAGATTCGCGTATTTCTGTGGATTCTGCGGTTTCTGCGGCAGGTGTCCCCCGCGTCGGAACCTCAACCTCCCCCGCCCGCCTCGTACGGAAGGTGTCGGAAGCCGTGTCCCACGAGCCCTATCTGAAGCTTCGCGATGTCCTCGCCGAGCTGGACATGTCCCGCCCGGCCTTCTACCGAATGCGTGCCCGCGGCAAGGCGCCCAGGTGCCTGAAACTCCCCAACGGGCAGCTGCGCTTCCGCCGTACGGACGTCGAGTCATGGCTGGCGAACTGCGAGGAGGACCTGACGGCATGCTGACCTACGACGTCCGGATCTACTCAATCGAGACGAGGACAGGCCGACCCAAGCCCTATCGCGTCCGGTGGCTGGTCGGTTCGGGCCCGCACGCGCGTAAGCACTCCAAGAGCTACCGGCTCAAGCCGCAGGCTGACGGCCGTCGCTCCGAGCTGATGGAAGCGCTGCGCAGGGGCGAGCAGTTCGACACTGAGCAGGGCTTGCCTGCTTCTGAGCTCAGGGCCCGCGAAGCGAAAGAGAAGGCGGTCACCTGGTACGAGCACACTTGCGCGTTCATCGAGAAGAAGTGGACCGACGCGCCGGGCAAGTCCCGCAGAAACTTCGCCGATGCACTCGCGTCCATCACTCCGGCCATGGTCAACACAAACGTGAAGCGCCCGGATCCTCGTGTACTGCGCCGAGCGCTCTATAGCTGGGCATACAACAAGAAGCGATGGGAGGGAGAGGAGGAGCCTCCACGGCAGTGGGCGGAGGCCCTGGCATGGCTGGAGAAGCATTCCGTGCTTGTCTCTGACTTCGAGGACCCCAAGACCGTCCGCAAGGCGTTGGAAGCCCTTTCCAGGAAGCTCGACGGCGGCAAGGCGGCAGCACGCACGGCCAAGCGCCGGCGCGCGTGCCTGAGCGACGCTCTCGGCGTCGCAGTCGAAGCCGGGTACTTCACAATCCCGGTAAACCCCATCGGGGCGGTCAAGTGGACACCTCCCAAGACCGCCGAAGAGGTGGACCCCGACAGCGTCGCCAACCCTCGCCAAGTGCGGCGGCTCCTCACTGCCGTACGGGAGCAGGGAGAGCGCGGGGAGCGCCTGGAAGCGTTCTTCGGCTGCCTCTACTACGCGGCCATGCGCCCGGCGGAGGCCATCAACCTCAAGCGCTCCCAGTGCCACCTCCCAGACAAGGGCTGGGGGACCCTCAAGCTGCGCAAGGGCGTCGTCTACCCCGGCCGCGACTGGACTGACGACGGTGCTTCACATGAGGAGCGCGGACTGAAGGCACGAGCAGAGGACGACACGCGCCCTGTGCCGATCCCACCGACATTCGTACGGCTGCTCCGTGCGCATCTGGATGAGCACGGCACTGCCCCGGACGGACGGCTCTTCCGCACCAACCGCAATGGTCTCTTGCAGGACACCGGCTATGGGGAGGTCTGGGCAAGGGCCCGAGGGGCGGCGCTGAGCGAGGAAGAAGCCGCTTCCCCACTGGCTCGCAGGCCATATGACCTTCGTCACGCCGGGGTCTCCCTCTGGCTCAGCTCCGGGGTGGATCCGGCGGAGTGCGCACGACGGGCGGGGCACAGCCTGAATGTGCTCTTCCGCGTCTACGCCAAGGTGCTGGCCCAGGCCCAGGACCAAGCGAACAGCCGGATCGAAGCTGCGATGAAGGAGTGGGGAGAGGAGTAGTCCGATAGCCGATGGCCCGCAGCGCTCACCCGCGCTGCGGGCCATCGGCATGTCTGGGGACGGTCCACACCTGGCCCCTGACCGGCCCCCCCCCGGGGGACGCCTGGGGGAAGCACACTGGTCAGCTCCGACACACCGGCGAGACAGGGTGAGACAACCCGCCCTTTTCGACCCTCGTTCGAATCAGTGTGTTCGAATAAGAAAAAACCCTTCCGATCCTGCTCTATCGCAGGTCAGAAGGGCTTTCCTTCGCTGTGGCGGCGCTAGGATTCGAACCTAGGAAGGCTGAGCCGGCAGATTTACAGTCTGCTCCCTTTGGCCGCTCGGGCACACCGCCTGGGATTGCTGCCCGACACCCCGCTCGGGGCGGTGCGCCGTGGCAACGGTGTAAACCATACCCGATGGCCGGGGGTGGTTCGCCACCCGATTGATCAGTCGCGTACGAGCCGCCGTACGCATCCGCCGGACGGCTCGCTGGCCGTCCCGGAACGGTCCCGGAACGGCCCCCGGAGGTACTCCACCGCGTGCCCCTCGCCGCCAGGGCCGGGCTGCCGTCGCGGGTGGCTAGGCTTTGCGCACGGCCCTCGGGGCCGTTTCTGCCGGATCTATGTACGAGGAGCCAACTCACCATGGCCGACTCCAGTTTCGACATCGTCTCGAAGGTCGAGCGGCAGGAGGTCGACAACGCGCTGAACCAGGCCGCGAAGGAGATCTCCCAGCGCTACGACTTCAAGGGTGTGGACGCTTCCATCGCTTGGTCGGGCGAGCGGATCGAGATGCGGGCGAACTCGGAGGAGCGAGTGAAGGCCGTGCTCGACATCTTCCAGTCCAAGCTGATCAAGCGCGGCATCTCGCTGAAGTCGCTGGACGCCGGGGAGCCGCAGGCGTCCGGCAAGGAGTACCGCATCTCCGCTTCGCTCCAGGAGGGCATCTCCCAGGAGAACGCGAAGAAGGTCGCGAAGGTGATCCGGGACGAGGGGCCCAAGGGCGTCAAGGCCCAGGTGCAGGGCGACGAGCTGCGGGTGACCTCGAAGAGCCGGGACAGCCTGCAGGAGGTCATCGGCCTGCTGAAGGGCAAGGACTTCGACTTCGCCCTGCAGTACGTGAACTTCCGCTGAGGTCAGCGCACCGAGGTCGAGGTGCGCGAACCGTCACCGACCCGCTCGGCTCCGTCCTGGACCGCGGCCGAGCGGGAGGGGTGAGCAGTTACCACCGGCGAGCACTGGCCTCGCCGGGTGGGTGAGCACTCACCAGCGGTATCCGGGGTAGGCCGCCGGGGTGTTGGTGGGGACGATCTCGCGGCCGAGCGGCATCAGCGAGACCGGGATCATCTTGAAGTGGGCCAGGCCGAAGGGGATCCCGATGAGGGTCGCGCAGAGCGCCACGCCCATGGTGATGTGACCGAGCGTGAGCCAGATGCCCGCGAAGACGAGCCAGACGACGTTTCCGGCGCCGGAGGCAGCCCCGGCGTCCGGGCGCTGCACCACCGTTCTGCCGAACGGCCACAGGGCGTAGGCGGCGATACGGAAGCACGCCAGGCCCCAGGGGATCGTGATGATGAGCACGCAGCAGACGAGCCCGGCGAGCACATAGCCGAGGGCCATCCAAAGGCCGGACAGAATCAGCCAGATGAGGTTGAGGAGGGTCTTCACCCTCGCCAGCCTGCCATCTTCTCCAGTCGGGCGACACGCTCGGCCATCGGCGGGTGGGTGGAAAAAAGTTTCGTCATGCCGCCCTCGCCCCTGCGGAACGGGTTGGCGATCATCATGTGACTCGCCGTCTCCAGCCGCGGCTCGGGCGGCAGCGGCAGCTGGGCCGTACCCGCCTCCAGCTTGCGCAGCGCCGAGGCGAGCGCGAGGGGGTCGCCGGTGAGCTGCGCCCCGGAGGCGTCCGCCTCGTATTCGCGGGAGCGGGAGACGGCGAGCTGGATGAGGGAGGCGGCGAGCGGGCCCAGCAGCATGATCAGCAGCATGCCGACCAGGCCGGGGCCCTCGTCGTCGTCGGAGCGCCCTATGGGGATCAGCCAGGCGAAATTGACGAGGAAGAGCACCACGGAGGCGAGGGCGCCCGCGATGGAGGAGATGAGGATGTCGCGGTTGTAGACGTGACTCAGCTCGTGGCCCAGGACGCCGCGCAGCTCACGCTCGTCGAGGAGGCGCAGGATGCCGTCCGTGCAGCACACAGCAGCGTTGCGCGGGTTGCGACCGGTCGCGAAGGCGTTGGGTGCCTGGGTGGGCGAGATGTAGAGCCGCGGCATCGGCTGCCGGGCGGCCGTGGACAGCTCGCGGACCATGCGGTACAACTGCGGGGCTTCGAACTCGCTGACCGGGCGGGCACGCATCGCGCGCAGCGCGAGCTTGTCGCTGTTCCAGTACGCGTAGGCGTTGGTACCCAGCGCGATCAGCAGCGCGATGACCAGGCCCGTGGTGCCGAAGAAGCTCCCGATGAGGATGATGAGGGCGGACAGCCCTCCCAGGAGCAGAGCTGTCCTCAGCCCGTTGTGCCGGCGGTGCACGGTTCGCCCTCCAGATGGTGCTGCGGAGCCCTGAGCCGGGCGGACCTTCCGCCCTCAGCAACCCCGTCCAGTGGACCCTCCCTTCTGCGTCAACGGAGAGTGGGCATCCTCAGTTCCCCGGGGAGGGGGCGCTCAGCACAGCGCCGTGAGGGAGCGCTCAGAACAGCGCCGTGCCGGCGAACCGGAGAACCAGCTGCGGGGCACCGGATGTGGCCAGGGCGAGCACCCCGGTGAGGGCGACCGTCGCGGTCAGCGGCGCGGAGAGCCGCGGGAGGGCCGGGGCGGCGGCCTCCTGGCCGGGGGCGGTTTCCTGGCCGGGGGCGGGACGGAAGAGGAGGGCCGTCCAGGTGAGGTAGTACACAAGGGCGATCACGACGTTGAGGGCCATGACGACGGCGAGCCAGCCCAGCCCGGCGTCCACGGCCGCCTGGAAGACGGTGACCTTGGCGAACAGGCCGACGATCCCCGGTGGCAGTCCGGCCAGGCACAGCAGGAAGAACGCCAGTGCGGCGGCAGCCAGCGGGTGCGTACGGACCAGGCCCCGGTAGTCGTCGAGACGGCCGTGCGAGCCGGGCTGCTGAAGGGCGGCGACGACGGCGAAGGCGCCCAGGTTCACGACGGCGTACATCAGCGCGTAGGCGAGTGTCGCGCCGACCGCCTGGTCCGGTTCGTCCGCGTACCCGGCGGCGGCGATCGGGACGAGCAGATAGCCCGCCTGTCCGACCGACGACCAGGCGAGCAGGCGGACGGCACTGTGCGCGCGGTCGGCACGCTGGCGCAGCGCACCGAGGTTGCCGACGGTCATGGTCAGCGCGGCGAGCACCGCGAGTGTGGGTCCCCAGGCGTCCGCGTACGAGGGGAAGGCCTGAACGGTGACCAGGATCAGCCCCGAGAAGCCCGCGGCCTTGCCGATGACCGACAGATACGCGGCGACCGGCACCGGTGCGCCCACATAGGTGTCCGGAACCCAGAAGTGGAACGGCGCGGCAGCAGTCTTGAAGGCGAAGCCGACCAGAGTGAGTGCCACTCCCGTGGCTGCGAGAGTGCTCAGCCTGCTGTCGACATTGGGCAGGGCCTGCGCAACAGTGCTCAGGTGCATGCTGCCGGTGGCGGCGTAGACGAAGCTGACGCCCAGCAGCATCACTGCTGTGGCGGCGACGGACGACAGGAAGAACTTCAGCGCCGCCTCGGAGGAGAGCCGCTCTCCGCGCCGCAGTCCGACCAGTGCGAACGCCGGGAGCGAGGCGACCTCCAGGGCGACGACAAGCGTCGCCAGGTCGCGCGAGGCGGGCAGCAGGGCGGCGCCGGAGGCCGAGGAGAGCAGCAGGAACCAGAACTCTCCCGCGGGGAGCTTCTCCTGGCGTACGGAAGTCATCGACAGCAGCGCGGTCACAAAGGCACCGCCCAGGACGAGCAGCTGCACGGTGAGAGTGAACGGGTCGGCGACGTAGCTGCACGCGCGCGTGCCGGCAGTGAGGCAGAAGGTGGCGCGGTCATCGCCGACGAGCGGAACGAGCGCCAGCCCGGCGAGTGCGAGCGCGGCGGCGGACAGCCGGCCGAGCCAGCTCTTGTGGCGCTCGTCCAGGAACAGGTCGGCCACCAGGACGACCAGTGCGGCGACAGCGGCGATCACGGGCGGCGCGATAGCGGCCCAGTCGATGTTCTGGACGAGGTCGCCGCCCTTGGCGAGGTCCACGCTCCGCGCGGGGTCGACGCTCTGCGCGGACTGGGCGAGGTTGTGCACGCCCTGTGGGGCGGTGAGCGCTGTCATCGGGTCACTCCTGGCAGGAGGCTCTGCACGGCCGGGTCCATCAGTCCGAGGAGGGCCCCGGGCCACAGTCCGGCCACGACGGTGAGGACGACCAGGGGCGTCCAGGCAGCGATCTCGTACGGGCGCACATCGGGCACCGTGGCGAGGCGTTCGGGGCGGGCCTCGGCCGGGTCGCCCATGCAGACGCGGCGTACGACGACGAGCAGGTACGCGGCGGTCAGCAGGGTGCCGAGTGCACCGCACGCCAGGAACACCATGAAGGCGGGTCTGCTGAGTCCGGCCGCCGGGTGGTAGGCGCCCAGCAGCGCCAGCAACTCGCCCCAGAACCCGGCCAGTCCGGGCAGCCCCAGGGAGGCGACCGCGCCGAAGGCGAGCAGCCCGCCCAGCCGTGGCGCCCTGCCGTAGAGCGCGCCTCCGGTGGTTCCGGCCAGTGTGTCGAGGTCGCTGGTGCCCGTACGGTCCTTCAGGGCGCCGACCAGGAAGAACAGCAGGCCGGTGATGAGGCCGTGCGCGAGGTTCGCGTAGAGGGCGCCGTTGACGCCCGTGTGGGTGAGGGTTGCGATGCCCAGCAGGACGAAGCCCATATGCCCGACCGAGGAGTACGCGATCAGCCTCTTGAGGTCGCCCTTGGCACCCCTCCGCGCCAGGGCGAGGCAGGCCAGCGACCCGTAGATGATGCCGACCACGGCGAATGCCGCCAGGTACGGAGCGAATGTGTGCGCACCGTCCGGAGCACCGGGCAGCAGGATCCGTACGAACCCGTAGGTGCCCATTTTCAGCAGCACGCCTGCCAGCAGGACGGAGCCCACTGTGGGCGCTGCTGTGTGGGCGTCGGGGAGCCAGCTGTGCAGTGGCCACATGGGTGCCTTGACGGCCAGTCCGATACCGATGGCCAGGGCGGCGATCAGCTGGGTGGTGTGGCTGAGGCCCGAACCGTGGAGGTGGGCGAGCCGCACCATGTCGAACGTGCCGGCGTTCAGCCCGAGCACCAGCAGTCCGAGCAGCATCACCACGGAGCCGAGCAGTGTGTACAGCACGAATTTCCACGCTGCTGGTCCCCTGCCCTCGCCGCCCCACCGGGCGATGAGGAAGTACATCGGGATGAGCACCATCTCGAACGCCAGGAAGAACAGCATCAGGTCGAGCACCGCGAACGTGGCGAGGGTGCCGCACTCCAGCAGGAGCAGCAGTGCGACGAACGCCTTGGGGCTCGGCCCCTGCGGCATTCTGGCGTAGCTGTAGAGCGCGCACAGGAATGTCAGCAGTGCGGTGAGCACGAGCAGCGGCAGGGAGACGCCGTCGGTCCCGAAGTGCAGCCGCACGCCCAGCGCGGGGATCCAGCTGACGTTGGACTCGGCCTGCATGGTGCCGGGGCGGTCGTGGTCGAAGCCGAGGGCGAGCAGGACGGTGAGGGCGAGTACGGCGCCGGTGACGGTCACGCAGTGCCGCAGCACCGCCTGGTCGGGGCCGCGGCCGCGCAGCCCGGGCGGTGCGGGCAGCAGTGCGGCGAGCGCACCGAGCAGCGGCAGGACGACGACGGCGACGAGGAGCGCCTGCATGACGGTGTCGTCGAGCGGGATCACGTCACGCCCCTCCGTTTCCGGTCACGGCCACCACGGCGACGACGGCGAGCACCAGTGAGCCCGTCAGAAGCGCACCGAGGTAGGTCTGCACGTTGCCCGTCTGCGCACGCCGGACAGCGGCGCCCAGCAGCCGGGAGCCCCGCCCGGCGCCTGCCACATAGGCGTCGACCACCTCGCGGTCCAGGAAGCGCACCAGCCGGGCCGCGCCCTGGGCGGGACGTACGGCGACAGCGCGGTAGAGCGTGTCCAGGTGGAAGCCGGCTGCCGCGTGCCTGTGCAGCGGTCCCAGCAGCAGCACGCCGGGGTCGGCGTCGTGTTCCGGGTGCAGTGCGGCGAGCGCGCTGCTGTGCCGCCAGGTCGCGTAGGTGAGAAGACCGCCCACCAGTGTCACGCCGGTGGCGAGCACGGAGGTGGTCAGGGTGGGGGTGAGGGACGCCCTGTCGAACCAGTCGGGCAGTACGAGAAAAGCGAGTCCCAGGACGAGGGACGGCAGCGCGAGCACCCATAGGACGACGGTCATGACAGCGGGCGCGGGATGGTGGTCGTGCGCGTCGCGGTCGGCCGGTTCGTGCGACGGTCGGTGCGCGGGCCCGGGGGTGGCGAGTTCGGTCTCGGGCGCCTGCTGCGGCACCTGCTCGGGTACGTGTTCGGCGGCTTTCTCGCTCTTGACGGCGAGCGGTGCCACCGCTGTTGTGCCACGGAAGGCCAGCAGCCACAGCCGGGCCGCGTAGGCGGCGGTCAGCAGTGCGGTGACAAGCCCGGCGACAAGGACGATCCATCCGGCGCTCGCGGGGGCGGCGTGCGCCCCCGTAAACGGTGCGTGCGCGTCGCCGAAGGCAGCGTGTTCGGCTGCCGCCAGCACGGCTTCCTTGGAGAAGAACCCGGAGAACGGCGGGACGGCGGCGAGTGCCAGCAGTGCGATGGTCATCGTCCAGTAGGCGTCGGGCGCACGCTTGGCGATGCCGCCTGTACGGGCCATCACGGTCAGCGAGTTGGTGCCGGCGGTGTGGATGAGAACTCCGGCGGCGAGGAAGAGCAGCGCCTTGAACGCGCCATGGGTGAGCAGGTGGAAGACGGCGGCACCCCGGTCCGCGACAGCCAGCGCCGCGGCCATGTAGGCGAGTTGGCTGATCGTCGAGTAGGCGAGGACGCGCTTGATGTCGTCCTGGGCGAGTGCGGCCAGCGCCGAGCCGGTCATGGTGAGCGCGGCCAGCACCGCGAGGACGACGAGTGCGGCGGTGGAGGCGGTGAAGACGGGCAGCAGCCGGGCCACGAAGTAGATGCCCGCCGCGACCATCGTGGCCGCGTGGATCAGCGCGGAGACCGGCGTCGGGCCTGCCATCGCGTCCGGCAGCCAGGAGTGCAGCGGCAGTTGCGCCGACTTGCCCGCGACTCCGGCGAGCAGGAGCAGCGCGATCAGCGTGGGGTGCGTCAGTTCGAAGCCGGAGAGGCTGGAGGTGAGGCGGGTGACGACGGTGCTGATGCGGAAGCTGCCCGTCTCGGAGGCCAGCGCCAGGATGCCGATGAGGAACGGCACATCGCCCAGCTTGGTGACGAGGAACGCCTTGAGGGAGGCGGAGCGCGCGGCCGGGGTCTCCCAGTAGTGCCCGACCAGGAAGTATGAGCAGATGCCCATGACTTCCCAGCCGACGAGCAGCACGATCAGGTCGTCGCTGTAGACGACGAGGAACATCGCGGCCGTGAAGAGCGACACCAGCGCGGCGTACGAGGCGTAGCGCGGGTCGTCGCGCAGATAGCCGGTCGAGTAGAGCTGCACGCAGGTGGCGACGACACCGACGAGGACGGCGACGAGCACCGCGAAGCCGTCGAGGTTGAGCGCGAGCTGGATCGGCAGCGCCTCGTTGCCGGTCGGCGCCAGCTCCGTCGCGGCGCGCACCGGGGCACC
The DNA here is from genome assembly GCF_050936705.1 of Streptomyces sp. CA-250714. Classification (NCBI taxonomy): domain Bacteria; kingdom Bacillati; phylum Actinomycetota; class Actinomycetes; order Kitasatosporales; family Streptomycetaceae; genus Streptomyces; species Streptomyces sp. CA-250714. Next base: position 3,371,547 of record NZ_JBNJMI010000001.1, read on the forward strand.
GCCGCCCTGGCGGACCGCGACGGCGACGGCGAGGGCCGCGGCGGCGAGCGTGGGCAGGACCGCGAGCGGGCGTACGAAGCCGGGGGCACGGCGGCCGAGGAGCAGCCCCGCGAGGGCGCCGAGCGCCGGGAGTACGGGGACGAGCGCTGCGAGGGTCGTGGTGCTCACGCGTGCCGCCTCCCTGCGGCCGGGCCCTGAACCTGCTGGTCGGAGCCGCTCTCGGCGTCGTTGTCAGTGGCGGGTGCCATCCTTTTCTCATCGCGTGAACCGTCGCTGGAGTCGCCCCCTGGTGGGCCGTCGCTCTCGCGGAGGTCCCTGAGTCTGTCGATGTCGGAGCTGCCGCGGTTGCGGTAGACCAGCAGGACGATCGCCAGACCGATGCCGATCTCGGCTGCGGCGATCGCGATGGTGAAGAGGGTGAGCGCCTGGCCCGCGTGCAGGGTGTCGCGGAGCCAGACGTCGAAGGCGACGAGGTTGAGGTTGACGGCGTTGAGCATCAGCTCGACGGCCATCAGGACGAGGATGGCGTTCCTGCGCGCGAGGACGCCGTAGATGCCTACGCAGAAGAGGAGGACGGCGAGGACTGCGGGATAGGCGAGATGCATCAGCGCTCACCGGCCTTGTTCCGCCCGGGGTGGACATCAGCGGCGGTGTTGTTCCGCCTGGAGAGGACGATGGCGCCGACGAGTGCGGCGAGCAGGAGTACGGACAGCGCCTCGAACGGCAGCACCCAGTGCCGGAAGAGGGCCGTACCGGTCACTTCGGAGGAGCCCTCGCCGGGACCGGCGGGCGCATCGAGGTCGATCCAGGTGGAGCGGAAGGCGTCGACGACGACGGTGACGAGGGTGGCCGCCGCGGCGAGCGAGACGGCGAGCGCGATCCAGCGGTTGCCCGAGTCGGCGTCGGGCGAGCGCCCGATGGGCGCCTTGGTGAGCATGAGGCCGAAGAGGATGAGGACGACGACGGAGCCGACGTAGATCAGCACCTGCACCCAGGCAATGAACTCGGCGGTCAGCAGGAGGTACTCGACGGCGATCCCGCCGAGTGCCACCACCAGCCACAGCGCGGCGTGCACGAGCTGTCTGGTGGCCACGGTCACCAGGGCGGCGCCGAGGGTGACGATCCCGACCAGGACGAAGACGATCTCGACACCTGTGGGTGAGAGGAAGCCGGGGTGGCCGGCGGCGAGGGGCTGCGCGAGGACGGTGCTCACTCGGCACCACCCCGCGAGTCCTGACCGGGGCGCTGCGAGTCCTGGCCGGGGGCCTGTGTCGGCTTCCGGTCGGAGCTCTGCGTCGGCTTCCGGTCGGGGGCCTCGGCGGTCTCCTGCGCCGGCTGCTCGCGGTGGGCGGCGAGCATGTCGGTTCCGGCGGCCTGGGCTGCCTTGTCGGCGGCCTTGCGGGCGGCGGCCAGCTCCTTGGCCTCCTCTGCTGCCTCATCCAGGGGTGGCGGTTCGGGCACGGTCCACATCCACTCGCGGAGCTTGTCCCGCTCGTGGGTCAGCTCGCGGATATCGGTCTCCGCGTACTCGAATTCGGGCGACCAGAACAGCGCGTCAAAAGGACAAACTTCGATGCAGATACCGCAGTACATGCACAGGGCGAAGTCGATGGCGAACCGGTCCAGGACGTTGCGGCTGCGCTCGCGTCCGCCCGGCGCGGCGGGAGGCACCGTCTCCTTGTGGGAGTCGATGTAGATGCACCAGTCCGGGCACTCGCGGGCGCAGAGCATGCAGACGGTGCAGTTCTCCTCGAACAAGCCGATCACGCCCCGGCTGCGGGGCGGCAGTTCGGGCTGCGCGTCGGGGTAGTGCTCGGTGACCGAACGCCGGGTCATCGTGCGGAGGGTGACGGCCAGGCCCTTGGCCAGCCCGGAGCCGAACACTCCGCGCTTCGAGCCGGGCCGCTCGGCGGGCGTGCCCGCGGAGTGGGCGCCCTCGGAGTGGGCGTGGGACACGGCTACATCACCACCTTGACGACACCGGTGAGGGCGATCTGGAAGAGGGAGAGGGGAACGAGCACCGTCCAGGCCAGCCGCTGGATCTGGTCCTCGCGCAACCGGGGGTAGCTGACCCGCAGCCAGATCACGCCGAAGGCGAGGATGCCGGTCTTGAGCAGCATCCACAGCCAGCCCAGACCGTCCTCGAAGGGCCCGTGCCAGCCGCCGAGGAAGAGCACGGCGGTGAGCGCGGACAGTACGACGATGCCCGCGTACTCGGCGAGCAGGAAGAGCGCGAAGCGCAGCCCGGTGTACTCGGTGTACGCGCCGAAGATGATCTCCGAGTCGGCGATCGGCGCGTCGAACGGCGGGCGCTGCAACTCGGCGAGGCCCGCGATGAAGAAGACGGCGGCCCCGACGAGCTGCCACGGCAGCCACCACCACTCCCACACTCCGAGGATCCCGGGAAGGGAGAGGGTGCCGGCGGCCATGGCGACGGAGGCGGCGGCGAGCAGCATCGGCAGCTCGTACGCCATCAGCTGGGCGGCGGTACGCAGGCCGCCGAGAAGGGAGAACTTGTTGGCCGACGCCCAGCCGCCCATCAGGGAACCGAGGATGCCGACGCCCATCACGGCCAGTACGAAGAAGATCCCGGTGTCCAGCGCCTGCGCGACTCCCCCGCCGGGGGCGACCGGGATCGCGACGAGCACGAGGAGGTACGGGATCAGCGCCAGCGCGGGCGCGAGCTGGAAGACGCGGCGGTCGGCGCCGTCGGGGACGACGTCCTCCTTCTGGGCGAACTTCACCCCGTCGGCCACCAGCTGGGCCCACCCGTGGAAGCCGCCCGCGTACATCGGACCGACGCGTCCTTGCATATGGGCCATCACCTTGTGCTCGGTCTGTCCCACCAGGAGAGGGAGCACGAGGAAGGCGAGCAGCACGGCGAGGATCCGGACGGTGACATCGAGGGCGTCCATCAGGCTCCGTCCCCCTGTGCGCCGTCTGTGCTCTCGCTCTGTTCGCCGTCTGAGCTCTGGTTCCGGTTGCCGGCGCTGCTGCCGCTGGTCGGGTTGTCGTCGCCGGATCGGTTGCCGTCGCCGGTTCGGCTGTCGTCGCCAGTCGGGTTGTCGTCGCCCGTTCGGTTGTCGTCGCCGCCGGTTTCTTGGGGTGTGTCCCGGCTTTCGTCCTGCTTCGCGTCGCTGTCGGGCTGCTTCGCGTCGCTGTCGGGGCCTGACTCGGCTTCACCGGCCGACGGGGCGTGGCGCCACGGCGCGTCGGTCGAGCGCGGCGTCCTGGGGGCCCCGGCCGCCGGGCGCTCACCTGCGGCACGGCCCTTCTCAGCTGCCGGACGCCCCTCGGACGGTGCGGGTTCCTCCGTAGGTGCGGGCTGCTCCCCTCTCGTCGCGCGCTGTGAGGCCGAGCCGCTGCTTGCGCTGCGGTCGCGGCGTGGCTTGCGCGGGGTGGTCGCGGCTGCCTCCGCGTCCTGCTGGGACGCCGAACCGGCGCTCGCGCTGCGGGTGCGGCGCGGGGTGTCGCCGGTGGCGCGGCGGGAGCGTTCGCGGGTGGGGGCAGGAGGGAGCTGTCCCTTGAGGGGGCCCCACTCGTTCGGGTCGGGGACGCCGGGAGGGAGCATCTGGCGGCGTTTGGGGCCGCCGTGCCCCGACTCGCCGGGCTCCTTCGCACCGGGCCACGCCTTGACGACGCGGGCTGCCAGGACGAAGTCCTTGCGCAGCGGATGTCCCTCGAAGGAGTCGGGCAGCAGCAACGGTACGAGATGCGGGTGGCCAGGGAAGTCGACGCCGAACATCTCGTGGGTCTCCCGCTCGTGCCAGGCCGCACCGGCGTAGACGCCGGTGGCGGTGGGCAGCGCTGCGGCCTCGTGCGGAATCGTCGTACGCAGGACGAGGCGGCGCACGCCGGTGCCCGGGGCGGGCAGCGCCACCAGGTGGGCGCAGGTCCGGAAGCCGGTGCCCGGCTCGTCGACGGCGCTGAGCCAGTCGAAGTAGGTGCAGCCCAGTTCGTCACGGGCTGCGGTCAGTGCGGGGATCCAGGCTTCGGCGGGTACGTCGACGGTGAGGAGTCCGTAGGCGTCCTCGGCCGTCGCACCCTCGCCGAACAGTTCGTCGGCCGGGCGCGGCAGCCAGCCGGGGTGCTGGGGCGGCTCGGTCACCGTCCATCCTCCTCGGTGTCACCGTCCGGGCCCGCGTCCGGTGCCGACGGCGACGCCGTCGGTGGGGCGACCAGACCGCTGGTGAGGGCACCAGCCGAAGGAACACCGGCCGAAGGGGCGCCGACGGCGGGGGCGCCCTGCCCGCCGCTGCGCGCATAGCGGTCAGCGGTGGACTCGGCGGCGATCTTCTCCTGGAGCTTCAGTACGCCCTGCAGCAGCGCCTCGGGGCGGGGCGGGCAGCCGGGGACGTAGACGTCGACGGGGATGATCTGGTCGACGCCCTTGGTGACCGCGTACGAGTCCCAGTAGGGGCCGCCGCAGTTGGAACAGGCACCGAAGGAGATGACGTATTTGGGCTCCGGCATCTGCTCGTACAGCCGTTTGACGGCGGGGGCCATCTTGTCCGTGACCGTCCCGGAGACCACCATCAGGTCGGCCTGCCGCGGCCCGGGCGCGAAGGGGATGACGCCGAGCCGGATGAAGTCGTGCCGTGCCATGGAGGCGGCGATGAACTCGATGGCGCAGCAGGCCAGACCGAAGTTGAAGACCCAGAGGCTGTAGCGGCGGCCCCAGTTGAGGACCACCTTCATGGGTTCGGGCGCCAGCCGCGAAAGCAGGCCGAGCTGGGGGCGTCCCTCGGCTGCCGGCGTCGCTGCGGGAGTCGGGGTGTTCGTTACGTCCATTCCAGGACGCCCTTCTTGTACGCGTACAGCAGGCCGACGGCCAGGAAGCCGAGAAAGACGAACATCTCCGCCAGCGTGGTCCCGCCGTAACCGGGCGCTGCGAACACCGTCGCCCAGGGGAAGAGGAAGATCGCGTCGACGGCGAAGATGACGTACAGGAACGCGTAGACGTAGTAGCGGATCTGCGTGTGTGCCCAGCCCTCGCCGACGGGGTCGACCCCGCATTCGTACGTCAGCATCTTCTCGCGGGTGGGAACCACCGGCCGCAGCAGCCGACCTGCGGCGAAGGCCACGCAGACGAAGAGCACACCGACGACGGCTACCAGCCCGACGACTGTATAGCCGTGGAAGTAGTCCGGCACGCCTGCCCCGTCCTGTGTCGGTGTTATACGTTCGACGATCTGTACGCACGGAGTGTAGGCCCTGCCGGACCCGCTGAGGACAGCCGCGTCACACTCGAGGGCTTCGGCGCCGGGCCTCGGCCGGATCGCCGTCCAGCCTGGTCAAGATCGCGCAAGCGCATCTCCGGGCATGACGCGGAGATCAGCCGGCGTCGAGGGCTAGGGATAACCCCCGTATCAAGACTCCAGCTCGCGCGATTACCTGCGGCGCCTCGGCGGGCGATGCTTGATCCATGACTGGCAACGCTTGCTCCATCACTCCCGCGGCTCCGGCGCCGCGGCGGCCCTGGCTCGTCTTCCTGCGGGCTCCGCTGGCCCGGCGGTCGTTGCGCGAGCTGGCGTACGTCGTCACGGGGCTGCCGGTGGCGGGCATCGCCTTCTGCTTTGCCGCGGGGATGCTGTTTTTCGGCGGGCTCCTGGCGGTCACCTTTGTGGGGCTGCCGGTGCTGGCGGCCGGGCTGGCGGGGTGCCGGGCGCTGGGGCATCTGGAGCGGGGGCGGGCGCGGGCGCTGCTGGGTCTCGAGGTGGGTGAGCCGAAGCCGGTGCGGACGCTGCGCCGGTCGAGCGGGCTGATGTCGTGGATAGGGGCGCTGTTGCGCAGCGGGGTCTCCTGGCGGCATCTGCTCTACACCCTGCTGCATCTGCCGTGGTCGTTCTTCAGCTGCGGCGTGGCACTGCTGGCCTGGTGTGGCGGCTGGTCGATGGTCCTCTACCCGCCGGCGGAATGGCTGTCCCCCGGTTCTATAGACGTTCCCGTGCTCCGGGTCGGCCGCGACGGCATCACCTCCGCCTCGACGCCGCAGCAGAGCAGCACGGTGCTGGACGGCGGTGCCGCGCAGGCGTTCGTCCTGGGGCTGGGGCTGGTGATCGTCCTGCTCACGCCTTGGCTCGTTCGCGGTCTCGTACAGGTGGACAAGTTGCTGGTCAGCGGGCTGCTCGGGCCGTGGTCGCTGTCGGCGCGGGTGTCTCAGCTGGAGACGGACCGCGGCGCGGTCGTGGATACGGCGGCAGCCGATCTGCGGCGGATCGAGCGGAATCTGCACGACGGTGCCCAGGCGCGCCTGGTCTCGCTGGCCATGGAACTGGGGCTGGCGAAGGAGAAGCTGCTGGACGATCCGGAACCGGACCCGCAGGCCGTGGCGGCGCTGATCGACGGGGCGCACGGTGAGGTGAAGCTCGCCCTCCAGGAGCTGCGGGACCTGGCCCGGGGCATCCACCCGGCAATACTGACCGACCGCGGTCTCGGCCCGGCGCTCTCCGCGCTGGCCGCCCGCTGCACCGTGCCGGTCCCGGTCACGGTCGAGCTGGACCGGCGTCCGGCCGCCGCGATCGAGGGCATCGCCTACTTCACCGTCTCCGAGCTGCTGCAGAACATCAGCAAGCACAGTGCGGCGCGGCGCGGGTCGGTGGAGATATGGCGGAGCGAGCAGCGCCTACTCATACAGGTGACGGATGACGGCAAGGGCGGGGCCCAGGTCGAGGACGGTTCCGGGCTCGCCGGGCTGGCCGACCGGCTGCGGGCGGTGGACGGGCTGCTGGCGGTGCACTCCCCCGCCGGCGGGCCGACGACGGTGACGGCTGAACTGCCCTGGCGGTGACGTTCTGGGATGCTCATCGCCCGGAATGCGCACAGCGCGGACGACCGGAACGCGCACAGCGCGGACGATGGGCAGCACAGTGGGGGAGCCATGGGGCAGCAGGTGGGGGAGAACGTGGAACAAGGGGAGCCCGGGGTGCGGGTGGTGATCGCGGAGGACTCCGTTCTGCTGCGGGAGGGGCTGACCCGGCTGCTGACGGACCGGGGGCATGAGGTGGTCGCCGGGGTGGGGGACGGCGACGCGCTGGTGAAGACCGTGAGCGAGCTGGCCGCCAGGGGTGAGGCCCCCGATGTGGTGGTGGCGGACGTCCGGATGCCCCCGACACACACGGACGAAGGGGTACGCGCTGCGGTGCGGCTGCGCACGGAGCACCCGGCGGTGGGGGTGCTGGTGCTGTCCCAGTACGTGGAGGAGCAGTACGCCACGGAGCTGCTGGCCGGGTCGAGCCGCGGGGTGGGCTATCTGCTCAAGGACCGGGTGGCCGAGGTGCGGGAGTTCGTGGAGGCGGTCGCACGGGTGGCCGGGGGCGGCACCGCCCTGGACCCGGAGGTGGTGGCCCAGCTGCTGGGGCGCAGCCGGAAGCAGGATGTGCTGGCGGGGCTCACCCCGCGGGAGCGGGAGGTTCTGGCACTGATGGCGGAGGGGCGGACGAACTCCGCGATCGCCGCCCGGCTGGTGATCAGCGCGGGGGCGGTGGAGAAGCACGTCAGCAGCATCTTCGTGAAGCTGGGGCTCTCCCAGAGTGACGCGGATCACCGCAGGGTGCTGGCTGTGCTGGCGTATCTGAACTCGTGAAGCTCTGCCGGGGCTCATGATGCCCTGCTGGAGCTGCCCTTGAGCCGCCCTGGAGGCGCTCCGGAGCTGCTCTGCGTAGAGCTTTTCCGCGGCTCGGGCACGTCGCGGCCGGGGGGCGATGGGGCATAACGGGAATAGAGGGGAACAGCAGGGGCGCTTCAGATGGAGTGCTTCAGGGGGACTGCGCCAGTGCTCATCGTTTGAGGAACCCTCCAGGAGGGGGGCGGACCGTGGGTCCTACGGCGCGCACAGATGCCTCAAAAGATGCCTCAGGTACCTCCAGTACCAAGACATCTCAGAAATCTGTCCACGATGGGAACAGCCGCGGGAAGGCAACCCTTAGCGACGTACGATGGCAGGCGAGCCGCCGCCTTGAGGGAGGTCCGATCCAACGTGACCAGTCAGGTCAGTAGCCCAGCCGGGCAACAGTCCGGCCCCGAAGGGGGCCAGGACAGCGGACGGGACAAGGAGGTCCGGCGCCTGGACCGGGTCATCATCCGGTTCGCGGGAGACTCCGGCGACGGTATGCAGCTCACCGGGGACCGTTTCACATCCGAGACGGCCTCGTTCGGCAACGACCTGTCGACGCTGCCGAACTTCCCGGCGGAGATCCGCGCCCCCGCGGGCACCCTGCCGGGCGTCTCCAGCTTCCAGCTGCACTTCGCCGACCACGACATCCTCACCCCGGGTGACGCGCCCAACGTGCTGGTCGCGATGAATCCCGCGGCGCTGAAGGCCAACATGGCGGATCTGCCGCGCGGTGCCGAGATCATCGTGAACACGGACGAGTTCACCAAGCGGGCGATGGCGAAGGTCGGCTACGACGCCAGCCCACTGGAGGACGGCTCGCTGGACGGCTACAGCGTGCATCCCGTGCCGCTGACGACGCTGACGGTCGAGGCGCTCAGGGACTACGAGCTGGGCCGCAAGGAGGCCGGGCGGTCGAAGAACATGTTCGCGCTGGGCCTGCTGTCGTGGATGTACAACAGGCCGACCGAGCAGACCGAGGCGTTCCTGCGCTCGAAGTTCGCGAAGAAGCCGACGGTGGCCGAGGCGAACATCGCGGCGTTCCGCGCCGGATGGAACTTCGGCGAGACGACCGAGGACTTCGCGGTCTCCTACGAGGTCGCGCCCGCTTCCAGCGCCTTCCCGCCCGGGACGTACCGGAACATTTCCGGCAACCTCGCGCTTTCTTACGGACTGATCGCGGCGTCTCAGCAGGCGGACCTGCCGCTCTTCCTCGGCTCGTACCCGATCACTCCGGCCTCCGACGTGCTGCACGAGCTGAGCAAGCACAAGAACTTCGGGGTGCGCTCCTTCCAGGCGGAGGACGAGATCGCAGGCATCGGTGCCGCGCTCGGTGCTGCCTTCGGCGGCTCGCTGGCGGTCACCACCACCTCGGGGCCCGGCGTGGCGCTCAAGTCGGAGACCATCGGCCTGGCCGTCTCGCTGGAGCTGCCGCTGCTGGTCATCGACATCCAGCGCGGCGGCCCCTCCACCGGGCTGCCGACCAAGACCGAGCAGGCCGATCTGCTCCAGGCGATGTACGGGCGCAACGGCGAGGCGCCGGTGCCGATCGTGGCGCCGGCCACCCCGGCCGACTGCTTCACGGCGGCGCTGGACGCCGCGCGGATCGCGCTCACCTATCGGACGCCGGTGTTCCTCCTGTCGGACGGTTATCTGGCGAACGGCTCCGAGCCGTGGCGGATCCCCGAGGTGGACGAGCTGCCCGATCTGCGGACACAGTTCGCCTCCGGGCCCAACCACCAGCTGGACGACGGCACCGAGGTCTTCTGGCCGTACAAGCGCGACCCGCACACCCTGGCCCGCCCCTGGGCGGTGCCGGGTACGCCGGGGCTCGAACACCGTATCGGCGGCATCGAGAAGCAGGACGGCACCGGCAACATCTCCTACGACCCGGCCAACCACGACTTCATGGTCCGTACCCGCCAGGCCAAGGTGGACGGCGTCGAGGTGCCGGACGTGGAGGTCAGCGACCCGAGCGGAAACGCGAAGCTGCTGGTGCTGGGCTGGGGCTCGACGTACGGGCCCATCACCGCCGCCGTACGCCGGATCCGCAAAGCCGGGGACGAGATCGCGCAGGCGCATCTGCGGTACCTCAACCCGTTCCCGCAGAATCTCGGTGAGGTGCTACGGCGCTACGAGAAGGTCGTCATCCCGGAGATGAACCTCGGCCAGCTCGCCACGTTGATCCGCGCTCGATACCTGGTCGACGCACAGTCGTATACGCAGGTCCGCGGCCTGCCCTTCAAGGCGGAGCAGCTCGCGACCGCACTCAAGGAGGCCATCACACATGGCTGAGACGTCCTCCGGTCTCGCTCCGGAGACCGCCCGGGCCCAGCAGAACGGTTCCCCCACATCTCCTCCGCCGGCCGGCACGCCCGAGGCGCTGTCGCTGGTGCCCAAGGCGGTCGGCAAGCAGTCGATGAAGGACTTCAAGTCCGACCAGGAGGTCCGCTGGTGCCCCGGCTGCGGTGACTACGCCGTACTGGCGGCCGTCCAGGGGTTCATGCCGGAGCTGGGGCTGGCGAAGGAGAACATCGTCTTCGTCTCGGGTATCGGCTGCTCCTCGCGCTTCCCGTACTACATGAACACCTACGGGATGCACTCCATCCACGGCCGCGCCCCGGCGATCGCGACCGGTCTGGCGGCCTCGCGGCGCGACCTGAGCGTGTGGGTGGTGACCGGTGACGGGGACGCGCTCTCCATCGGCGGCAACCATCTGATCCATGCGCTGCGGCGCAATGTGAATCTGAAGATCCTGCTGTTCAACAACCGGATCTACGGGCTCACCAAGGGCCAGTACAGCCCGACGTCGGAGGCCGGGAAGATCACCAAGTCCACGCCCATGGGGTCGCTGGACGCGCCGTTCAACCCGGTGTCGCTGGCGCTGGGTGCCGAGGCGTCGTTCGTGGCCCGTACGGTCGACTCGGACCGCAAGCACCTCACCAGCGTGCTGCGCGCCGCCGCCGACCACCCGGGCTCGGCGCTGGTGGAGATCTACCAGAACTGCAACATCTTCAACGACGGCGCCTTCGATGCCCTCAAGGACAAGGAGCAGGCGCAGGAGGCCGTGATCCGGCTGGAGCACGGCGAGCCGATCCGCTTCGGCGCCCCCGCCGAGGACGGCCTCGGCTCCCAGGGCGTGGTCCGCGACCGGGCCACCGGCGACCTGCGGATCGTGGACGTCCGCGAGGAGGGCACCGCCGAGGTGCTGGTGCACGACGCCTCGGCCGCCTCGCCGACCACCGCGTTCGCCCTCTCCCGGCTCGCCGACCCGGACACGCTGCACCACACCCCCATCGGTGTGCTGCGCGATGTGCGGCGCCCGGTCTACGACACGGAGATGGCCGACCAGCTGGAACGCGCCGTCGAACAGAACGGCAAGGGCGATCTGTCCGCGCTGCTGCACGGCAACGACACCTGGACGGTCGTGGGCTGACGCCCCGAAGCGCTGCCCGACATCGAGGCCCGGCACCCGGTGGGTGCCGGGCCTCGGTGCGTCTCCCGAGCCCGGAACGCCTGCCACCGGGGGCGACAGGACCATAACTCGGAACGGGAATGACAAGAGGGGATCCCTCCCGTTACCTTTCGGGAAGCGGCACACCGGTTCCGCGACAGCCGGGGGCAGCCGGGGCAGCCGGGACAGCCGAGGCAGTTGGAGCAGCCGGGGCAGCCGGGCGATCGGGACAGAAAGCAGGGAGGGTCATGCAGACACCGAGTACACAGCGCACGGGGCTGCTGTTCGGCTTCGCGGCGTACGGGATGTGGGGACTGCTGCCCCTGTACTGGCACGCGCTCGCCCACGTCGGTGCCGGAGAGGTGCTCGCCCACCGCATGCTCTGGTCGCTGCCGACAGCACTGGTGATCCTGGCGCTGCTGCGCCGCTGGTCATGGGTGACCGCACTGGTGCGCCAGCCGAAGAAGCTGGGCCTGGTGGTGCTGGCCTCGGCCGTGATCTCCCTCAACTGGGGGCTGTTCATCTGGGCCGTCAGCGTCGACAGAGTGCTCGAATCCTCGCTCGGCTACTTCATCAACCCGCTGGTCTCCATAGCCTTCGGCGTACTGCTGCTCCGGGAACGGCTGCGTGTCGCCCAGTGGGCGGCCGTCGCCATCGGTGCCGCCGCCGTCGTCGTGATGACCGTCGCCTACGGCAAACTGCCCTGGCTCTCCCTCTGCCTGGCGTTCAGCTTCGCGACGTACGGGCTGATCAAGAAGCATGTGAAGCTGGACGGTGTGGAGGGCTTCAGCGCGGAGACGGCGGTGCAGTTCCTGCCCGCGCTCGGCTTCCTGGTCTTCCTCGGCTCGCGCGGTGAATCCTCCTTCGCCTCCGACGGGCTCGGCAACGCGCTGCTGCTGGCCTGCGCCGGGGTGGCCACCGCGCTGCCGCTGATCTTCTTCGGCAGCGCCGCCGTACGGCTGCCGCTGTCCACCATCGGGCTGCTCCAGTATCTGGCTCCTGCCTTTATGTTCGTCCTCGGCCTCACCCTCTTCCACGAGGAGATGCCGCCGGAGCGGTGGGCCGGCTTCGGCCTGGTGTGGGTGGCGCTCACCATTCTCACCTGGGACGCCTTGCGGAACGCCCAGCGCGGGCGGGCCCGGTTGCGGGCCGCGAGTGCCGCTGCCGCGGAGGCCGTTGTCGCGGAGTCGCAGGCCGACGAGACGCCTGGCAGCGAGTCGCCGATCGCCGAGCCTCCGGTTGCGGGGGCGGCCGAGCGCTGACGGTCCTCGCGGGTCGGCCGAACGTCGTCGGGTCCGGTTGTCGCACGACGACCGGACCCGCTGCTATGCCGTCACGTCGCGGTTGTTGAACCTGGCCCACGCCGCTGAGCCGAAGACAGCCACGTACAGGGCCTGGAGTCCGAGGTTCTTCAGGATGTCGTCCCAGTAGACGGGATCGCGCAGCAGATCGGCGAAGCTCAGCCAGTAGTTGGGGAACAGGAACGGGTGGAACTCGTCCAGCTGCGGGATGGTGTTGACGATCTGCACCGCGATCAGCAGTCCCACCGTGGCGGCCATGGCGGCGATACCGCTGTTGGTGAGGGTCGAGATGAACAGGCCGAGCGCCGCCAGACCGAGCAGACTGAGGGCGACCACCGCGGCGATGGCCAGGGCACGCAGCAGCCCGTGGCCGAAGGAGACCGTGGTGCCGGACAGCAGGGTGACCTCGCCGGTGGGGAAGAGCAGCGCACCGGTCACCAGCGCGGAGACGGCCACCGTCATGGTCGCCGCCAGACAGAAGACGACCACCGTGGTCAGCTTCGCCAGCAGCAGCCGGGTACGGCCCGCCGGGGCGACCAGGAGATAGCGCAGGGTGCCAGCGCCCGCCTCTCCCGCCACGGCGTCCCCGGCCACCACACCGACCGTCATCGGCAGGAAGAACGGCAGGGTGGCGGCCAGCGAGGTGAAGACCAGGAACAGGCCGTTGTTGGTGATCTGGGAGATGAACGCCGGGCCCTCTCCCCCACCGTCGCCGACCGAGCCGCCGTCGCTGGTCTCGACCTTCACCGCGATGCCCACCAGCACCGGCACGGCCGCCAGCACGGCCAGCAGCGCCAGGGTCCGCCACCGCCGGAAGGTGACGAGCAGTTCGCTGCGGAACAGCCCAAGTGTCCACAGCGGCGACGACTTACGGGCAGCACGCGGCGCGGCCCCGGGCCCGGCCTCGGCTACGGCCACCGTCCCGGCTCCGGCTCCGGCCTCTTGGTCGTACGACTTCGCGTCGTACGACTGCCCTTCACGCGACTCCCCGTCGTACGACCGCCCGTCGGGTGACGCCTCAGTCCGCGACATCGAAGCCCTCCCCGGTGAGCGAGACGAACACGTCCTCCAGCGAAGCACGCTGCACGCCGAAGGCGCGGACTCGGACGCCGGCCCTCACGAGGGCCGTGTTGAGCTCGGCGAGATCGCCGGGCGGCGGGTCGCCGGTCAGCTCTTCGCCGTCGGTGATCAGGTCAGACACCCCGTGCTCCTTCAGCACCCGGGCGGCCTCGCCCGGGTCGGGGGTGGTGACGGCCAGCCTGCCCCTGGCGCCCGCCGACATCTCGGCGACGGTCCCCTGGGTGACGAGGCGGCCGCGGTGCATGACGGCCGTATGGGTGCAGACCTGTTCGATCTCGTCCAGCAGATGGGAGGAGAGGAAGACGGTGCTGCCATCACCCGCCAACTCCCGTACCAGCGAACGGATCTCCCGCATGCCCTGCGGGTCGAGCCCATTGGTCGGCTCGTCCAGGACGAGCAGCTCGCGGGGCTGGAGCAGCGCGGCGGCCAGGCCGAGCCGCTGCTTCATGCCCAGCGAGTAGGCCCGCGCCTTCTTGCCCGCGGCTGCCGAGAGACCCACGCGTTCCAGCGCCCGGTCCACCCGGGCCGCGCGGTTACGGGGATCGGCGGTGGGGTCGGCCGCGTCGTAGCGCAGCAGGTTCTCCCGCCCGGAGAGGAAGCCGTAGAGCGCCGGCCCCTCGATGAGTGCGCCCACCCTGGGCAGCACCCGGCGGACCGACCCCGGCATCGGCTCGCCCAGCAGACGAGCGGTGCCGCCGGTGGGTTCGATCAGGCCGAGCAGCATCCGGATGGTGGTGGTCTTGCCCGAGCCGTTGGGCCCGAGGAAGCCGAAGACGCTGCCGCGCGGGACGGACAGGTCGAGGGAGTCGACGGCGAGCTGACCGCCGCGGTAGCGCTTGGTGAGCCCTTGGGTGGAGATCACCGCGCTGTCGTCCTCCGTTACGGCGGTCGGCTCGGTCATATGCCCCCGTCCTGTCCTTCCTCGCGCGGCCGCTGTGCGCCCGCTCGGCCGCTGGGCGCCGGTCGGGCAGCGGCTACTTGGCCGACTTGTCCTGGTTGGCGGCCTTGACCAGGCCGTCCTTGGTGACGGCGCCGATGTAGACCTTGCCGTCGTCGGTCATCAGAGCGTTCACCAGGCGAGTGCTGAAGACCCGTCCGGTGCCGAAGTCGCCCTGCACCTTGTCGGTGAACTTGTCCAGCATCTCGCCGGACTCCTTGCCGCCGGAGCTCGGGCCGCCGAGTCCGCCGGGCATCCCGGTGTCGATCCTGGCCACCTTGCCCCAGTCGCCGGCGGACTTGTTGACGACCTCCAGGCCCGAACCCGAGAGCCCGGCGAGCCCTCCCGGGGCCCGTCGGTCGCCGCCGCCGGCCATCTCGTGCGGCTTCGCTTCGGTGACCTTGGTGCCCTTGGGCGGGGTGAAGTCGAAGCTGTCGGCGTCGGGCTTGCCGAAGTCCACCTTCGTGTACGCCACATCGACGGCGGGCTTGTCGCCGTCCTTCGGGTTGAGCGTGGACCGCAGCGGCACACCGTTGTCCGCGTCCACCGCTATGCGAGCCGACTCGATGGTGGAGTCCGGTGCGCCCTTGGGCTTGATCACCAGCTGGTAGGCGTCGCGCCCGGCGACCTTCGCGGTGCCGTCGACGGTCACGGAAGTGGACTTGCCGACCGCCTTGAGGGCCTGCTTCGCGGCTTCCTGCGGGGTGACCGCGTCGGGCTTCTTGCCCTGCCACCGCTCGGCGGACCTGCCGTGCGCCCCCTTGGAATCTTTGGCGTCCTTGGGCGCCTTGGCGTGCCATGCGGTGTTGCTGCCGCTGTCGTACGCCCACAGGTCGCGGCCGTTGTGGACGAGGCTGTACTCGGCCGCGTCCTCCATGATCGAGACGCGCTGCTTGTCGGGACCGTCCGCGGCGAAGCGCAGCGTGTGCTCCCCGGAGGCCAGCTGGGCCAGCTTCTTGTCCGGGGAGGCGTCCGGCTTCTCCCCCTTGCCTTCCTTGCCCTCGCCGCCGTCGGAACCGTGCGGTCCGCCGCCGAAGCCGCCGCCTCCGCCACCGCCCGCACCCCCGCTGCCGGGAAGGGAGGGCAGGCCGAGGTCGGTGCTCACTTTGACGGTGCCGGACATGTGCTCGACGTCGGACGCGGCCACCTTCGCGACCAGTTCCTCCGCGCTGACCTTCGGCAGGTCAGGATCGCCGGAACTGGCGAGCGCGGGCACCAGGCCGACGGTCGCGGCGGCAACCCCGGCAACAGCCACCGGCACGCCGTACCGGACCGTCTTGCGCCGGGGGTTCCCCGGTTGGATCTGTGCCATCTGTCTGTCCTACCTCCGTGATCGGCGGCGGCTTCAAAGGTCGCACTCGTCCACCCTTTGCCGCCATTCTCACCCGAATCGGTGCTGGGTGGGTGCTTCCATGGCACCAAATTCCGCGCTATGGCGCGTCAACCGTGGGAGGCACATTCCGCTACTCCCCCGGGATGACGGCCCTCCGCCTTCGGGTTGGCACCGGCCGACGGCGACTCGGGGTCATCTCCGCGCGGACACGCCGCAGTTGCGGACGAGTACGGGGATGCGGAGGAGTACGGAGTACGGCGGGAAGGACCACAGAAGCACGGCGCGGAGAAGTACGGAAGTACAGGGCGAAGGAGTACGGCTCGTCGGCCCAACTCGTCCGCGCCGTCAGCCCGCCCGGTCGACGACCGCCGTGCACAGCCCGGACAGTGCGGCCTTGGCGGCGTTGTCGGGCAGCGGCGCCAGCATCTCGCGGGCCTCGTCGGCGTACCGGACGGTGGCGCGGCGGGCCTGCTCCAGCGCGGGGTGGACGCGCAGCGCGGTCAGCGCTTCGGTGAGCCGTCCGTCGTCGGAGAGGTCCCCTTCGAGCAGCGCGCACAACTCGCGGTCCTCGCGGGTCCCGTCCGGGCCCGCCGCACGCGCGCGCAGATAGAGCACCGGCAGGGTGGCAATACCCTCCCGCAGGTCGGTGCCCGGTGTCTTGCCCGACTCGTGCTCGTCGCTGGCGATGTCGAGGACGTCATCGGCGAGCTGGAAGGCGACACCGATGCGCTCGCCGTACTGGGTGAGCACCGAGACGGTCCGCTCGTCGGCGCCCGACATCATGGCGCCGAAGCGGCCGGCGACGGCGATCAGCGAGCCGGTCTTGCCCGCGATCACCTCGAGGTAGTGGTCGATGGCGTCGTGGCCGTCGGCGGGGCCGGCGGTCTCCATGATCTGGCCGGTGACGAGCCGTTCGAACGCCTGGGCCTGGATACGGACCGCTTCCGGGCCGAGGTCGGCCAGTATGTGCGAGGCGCGGGAGAAGAGGAAGTCGCCGGTGAGCACGGCGACGGAGTTGTCCCAGTTGGCGTTGGCGCTGGGCACCCCGCGCCGCACGTCGGCCTCGTCCATCACATCGTCGTGGTAGAGCGTGGCCAGATGGGTCAGCTCGACGACCACCGCAGCCGGGACGACACCGGGCGCGTGCGGGTCGCCGAACTGGGCGCCGAGCATCACCAGCAGTGGCCGGAACCGTTTGCCACCGGCCCGCACAAGGTGCTGCGCCGCCTCCGTTATGAAGGGCACGTCGCTCTTGGTGGCCTCGAGCAGGCCCTCCTCGACGGCCGCCAACCCGGCCAGGACATCGGCTTCGAGAGCCTGGTCCCGCACGCTCAGCCCGAAGGGCCCGACGACGGTCACGAGGGGTACTCCTGTCTGCGTACGTGGAACGAACGGGTACGGGTGCTGGGCACCGGTCGGCGGCGCCGGCTCCTGGGTGGCTCTGTCTTCCTGGCGTCTGCTGTGTCTTCGTCGCGTCTTCCCGGCCGGATGTCACCCGTCTCTCGAGTGCACCCTCCTGTGGCAGCGTAACCGGTCACATAACGATCACGGTCGGCGCCTGCCCAGCAGACCACTCTTGGCGTGCCATGCCGGTATATACCGGATAGGGGACAAATCGCGCATAGGGCGTGTTTTACCCAGAAATTGTCCGCCGGGAGAGGGCGGCGGCCGCCGCACGGAAGGGGCGTCGGAAGGGCCGGTCTTTCGCGGAAACGGGTAGAGGCAGGGCAGGCACCCGGCACTTAACCTGACCCTCATGAGTGACAGTGCCCTTTTCGGCCCGGACAACCTTCCGTACGGCCTCTTCAGCACCCCGGACCAGCCCGGCCACCGCCGGCTCGGTGTCCGGTTCGGCGACGACGTGCTCGACGTGGGCGCGGCCGCCGCCGCGTTCGGCGACGACCACACCGAGCTGCTGCGAGCGCCCTCGCTCAATCCGCTGCTGGCCGCCGGCCGGCCCGTCTGGCAGGAAGTGCGCAGCCGGCTGCGCGGCTGGCTGACCGACGACGCGCACCGCGCGACCGCGGCCCGGCACCTGCTGCCGCTGTCCGATGTCCAGCTCCACCTCCCGTTCGAGGTCGCCGACTACGTCGACTTCTACGCCAGCGAGCACCACGCCACCAACGTCGGCCGGATCTTCCGCCCCGACGGTGACGCGCTCACCCCCAACTGGAAGCATCTGCCGATCGGTTACCACGGACGCGCGGGCACCGTCGTCGTCTCGGGCACGCCCGTGGTGCGCCCCCAGGGGCAGCGCAAGCCCCCGAAGGAGCCGCTGCCCGTCTTCGGCCCCTCGCAGCGGCTGGACATCGAGGCGGAGGTCGGCTTCGTCGTCGGCACCCCCAGCGAGCAGGGGCGTCCGGTGGGGCTGACCGGATTCCGCGACCATGTGTTCGGCGTGACGCTGCTGAACGACTGGTCGGCGCGGGACCTCCAGGCGTGGGAGTACGTGCCGCTGGGCCCCTTCCTGGGCAAGTCGTTCGCCACCTCCGTCTCGCCGTGGATCACCCCGCTGGAAGCGCTGGACGCCGCGCGGGTGGCACCGCCGCAGCGGGACTTCCCCCTGCTGCCGTATCTGGACGACTCCGCGGAGGACATCGAGCCGGGCGGGTTCGACCTGCGGATCACGGTGGAGCTGAACGGGCACGTCATCGCGGAGCCGCCGTTCGCCACCATGTACTGGACCGCGGCGCAGCAGCTGGCGCATATGACGGTGAACGGTGCTTCGCTGCGTACGGGTGACCTGTACGCGTCCGGCACCGTGAGCGGGCCTGAGCACAAGCAGCGCGGGTCCCTGCTGGAGCTGACGTGGGGCGGGCGCGAGCCGCTCGCCCTTCCTGAGGGCGAGCGGGCTTTTCTGGAAGACGGTGACGAGGTGACGCTGACCGCTTGGGCGCCGGGGCCTGGCGGGGGCCGGATCGGGTTGGGCGAGGTGCGCGGACGGGTGGAGCCCAGCGTGTAAGTGAGGGCACCGCCTTCAAGGGCACCCCTTCCGGGGAGGGGGTGCCCTGTCCGTCGTCCGCGGACTGCAGCTATGTCGTGGCTTGTCGCGCAGTTCCCCGCGCCCCTGACGGGGCGCGGTCCCGTCCCCCCTGCGCTGCGCTTGGGCAGTCTGCGCCAGGGGCGCAGGGTGGGCAAGCGCAGCCCCCGGGAGGGCTTAGCCCGCGAGTGCGGCCAGCACCCCCTCCCCGTAAGTCGCCAGCTTCTTCTCGCCGACACCCGCGATGCCGCCGAGCTCCGCCAGAGTGCCAGGGCGGCGGACCGCGATCTCGCGGAGCGTCGCATCGTGGAAGACGATGTACGGCGGGACGCCCTGTTCCCGTGCCTGTTCGGTGCGCCAGGCGCGCAGGGCCTCGAAGAGCGGCTGGGCCTCCTCGGGGAGGTCCACGGGGGCGGCGCTCTTCCCGGACCCGCCCCGCGAGCGCGAGCCCTCAGCTTCACGGCGGCGGGGCACCTTCACCGGCGCCGGATCCTTGCGCAGCCGCACCTCCCGCTCGCCGCGCAGCACCGTGGCGCTCGCGTCGGTGAGGACCAACGTGCCGTGCTCGCCCTCGATCTCCAGTAGGCCCTGGGCGATCAACTGGCGGATGACGCCGCGCCATTCGGCCTCGCCCAGCTCGGTGCCGATGCCGAAGACCGACAGCGCGTCGTGGTCGAACTGGATGACCTTGGCGGTCTTGCGGCCCAGCAGGATGTCCACGATCTGCCCCGAGCCGAACTTCTGGCCGCGCTCCCTCTTGAGCCGTACGACGGTGGAAAGCGCCTTCTGCGCCGGGACGGTGCCGTCCCACGACTCGGGCGGGGTCAGACAGGTGTCGCAGTTGCCGCACGAGGTCTCGGCGGCGCCGTCCTCCGGCTGCTGGCCGAAGTAGGCGAGCAGCTGGCCGCGCCGGCAGCTGACCGTCTCGCACAGTGAGAGCATCGCGTCCAGATGCGTCCGTGCCCGGCGTTGGAAGGCCGGATCGCCCTCACCGCTCTCGATCAGCTTGCGCTGCTGGACGACGTCCTGGAGACCGTAGGCGAGCCAGGCGGTCGACGGCAGGCCGTCGCGCCCGGCGCGGCCGGTCTCCTGGTAGTAGCCCTCGACGGACTTGGGCAGGTCGAGGTGGGCGACGAAGCGTACGTCCGGCTTGTCGATGCCCATACCGAAGGCGATCGTGGCCACCACGACCAGGCCCTCCTCGCGCAGGAAGCGCGACTGGTGCGCCGCGCGGGTGCCCGCGTCCAGCCCCGCGTGGTACGGCACCGCCTCAATGCCGTTCTCGCACAGGAACCGGGCGGTGCGCTCGACCGCGTTCCGCGACAGGCAGTAGACGATGCCCGCGTCGCCCTGATGCTCGTCCTTGAGGAAGCGCAGCAGCTGCTTCTTCGGGTCGCGTTTGGGCACGATGCGGTACTGGATGTTGGGCCGGTCGAAGCTGGCGACGAAGTCCCGCGCCCCGCCCAGCCCGAGCCGCTGGACGATCTCGCGGTGGGTGGCGCGGGTCGCGGTGGCCGTCAGCGCGATACGCGGCACGTCGGGCCAGCGCTCGCCGAGCATCGACAGATTCAGGTAGTCGGGGCGGAAGTCGTGACCCCATTGAGCGACACAGTGCGCCTCGTCGATCGCGAAGACCGACACCTTGCCGCGCTCCAGCAGCGCCGTCGTGGCCTCCAGGCGCAGCCGCTCGGGAGCGATGTAGAGCAGGTCGAGCTCGCCCGCCAGGAACTCGGCCTCCACCACACGCCGCTGGTCGAAGTCGAGCGTGGAGTTGATGAACCCGGCGCGTACGCCCAGCGCCCGCAGCGCGTCCACCTGGTCCTGCATCAGGGCGATGAGGGGCGAGATCACCACGCCCGTACCCGGTCTGACCAGGGACGGGATCTGGTAGCAGAGTGACTTTCCGCCACCGGTCGGCATCAGCACGACCGCGTCGCCGCCCGCTGTGACGTGCTCGATGGCGGCTTCCTGCTGCCCGCGGAACGCGTCGTAGCCGAAGACCCTGCGCAGCACACGCAGCGCCGCCGTCTCGGACGCCCCGCCGGATCCCCCGGCACTCTCCTGAAGCATGCCGCCACCATAGGCCGCCCGGCTGACATCCGCGGCCCGCCCCGAACGGCCTGCGCCCGGGCCCCGGCAAGCGCGTCGGCATGACGAGGACGACGAGCATGCCGATGCCGACCGGTGCGACGGCAAGGTGGCCGGGGACGGGCCCGCCACCCTCCCCTGCTAGGTTGTCGTGACCCTGCGGAAACACCAGGGCACGACGATCGAGGAGGGGAAGTGCGCACGTCAGCGCGGATGACGGGGGCAATGGCCGCGGCGGCGGCGATCGCGCTCCTGGTGAGCGGCTGCGGCAGCAGCGACGACGGCAAGAAGGACGAGAAGTCCAAGGCGGACAAGGAGAAGTCCGCCGCGCCCACCGAGACCCCGGGCAAGCAGCCCGCGGGCAAGGGGCAGCTGCCCGGCGTGTGGTCGGCGCAGGCGGACGGCGAGAAGCTGACCCTGACCGTCGTCGGTGACGCCGTCTCCCTGCTGCGGGAGAAGAAGATGTGCGACGGCCACGTCATGAACTCGGGCGCCGACAAGTCCCTCATGCTCAAGTGCCCCGCAGGCGTCGGCGAGGAGCGCACCAACGGCAAGGTAGGGAAGATGACGGCCAAGACGCTGACGGTCTCCTGGAACGGCGGCGCCACCGACACCTACACCAAGGTCGCCGAGGCCCCCGCGAAGCTGCCGAAGGACCCCGGCGAACTGGGCGATGTCCCCGGCCTCAAGGACAAGCTGAAGAAGGTCACCGAGGAGCCCGGCAAGGTGCGGGAGTACCCCGGGAACTGAGCCCGAGGGGCGTGGCGCAGCGCGCCACGCCCCGCCCTTCAGGGATCGCGTGGCGAGAGCAGATGCACCGACTCCTGCTCGTTGGGGTCGGTGCGCGCCACCACGACGGTGACGGGCTCCTCGCCGGTGACCGGCATGTGCGGCATGTTCGCGGGGACGTAGACCATGTCGCCCGGGTTGAGGATGTCGCGGTTCGAGAGGTCCTCCCCGTGCCAGATCTCGTGCGCGCCGCTGACGACGTATATCGCCGACTCGTGGCCCGCGTGCAGATGGGGCTCGCCTCGGGAGTTCGCCGGGATGTGCAGGACGTGCAGACACAGTCCTTTCGCACCCACCGACTGGGCTGACACCCCCTCGGTGAAGATCCCGCCCTGCTTCCCCTCGTAACCGCCGTTCTCACGGCGGAGAATCACACAACCCATGCCTTGAATTCCTACCGTTTCAGCGCACTTGTTGTCACCGTTACCTCACAAGAGGCCGCCAGAGCCCCTCTCGTGGGCCTCTGGCGGTCTCCTGATGAGCATTGCAACCGGCATCTACGACGCGGTACGGCAAGCCGGCCGGGTGCGCTGCATGACCCGTTGTGCA
This sequence comes from Streptomyces sp. CA-250714, assembly GCF_050936705.1. NCBI lineage: Bacteria > Bacillati > Actinomycetota > Actinomycetes > Kitasatosporales > Streptomycetaceae > Streptomyces > Streptomyces sp. CA-250714. Next base: position 3,393,670 of record NZ_JBNJMI010000001.1, read on the forward strand.
ATCACCGAACGAACACCCCCGCTTGACCCGCCAGATCCAGGAAGTACTGCGGCGCCACACCGAGCACGACCGTGACCACCACGCCCAGCGCGATGGCGGAGGTCGTCATGACGCTCGGCACCGCCACGCTCGGCCCGTCGGCCTGCGGCTCGCTGAAGAACATCAGGACGATGACGCGCAGGTAGAAGAAGGCCGCGATGGCCGAGGCGATCACACCGACCACGACCAGCGCGCCCGCTCCGCCCTCGGCCGCCGCCTTGAACACCGCGAACTTCCCTGCGAAACCGGACGTTAGAGGAATACCCGCGAACGCCAGCAGGAAGACAGCGAATACGGCGGCCAGCAACGGCGAACGCCGCCCGAGCCCCGCCCACTTGGACAGATGCGTCGCCTCACCGCCCGCGTCCCGTACCAGCGTGACCACCGCGAAGGCACCCAGCGTCACGAACGAGTAGGCGCCCAGATAGAACAGCACCGAGGAGATGCCGTCCTCCGAGGTGGCGATGACACCCGCCAGCAGGAAACCCGCGTGCGCGATGGAGGAGTAGGCCAGCAGCCGCTTGATGTCCGTCTGGGTGATGGCCACCACGGCGCCGCCGAGCATCGTCAGGATCGCCACGCCCCACATCACAGGCCGCCAGTCCCAGCGCAGCCCCGGCAGCACCACGTACAGCAGCCGCAGCAGCGCGCCGAAGGCCGCGACCTTGGTGGCGGCCGCCATGAAACCGGTCACCGGAGTGGGCGCGCCCTGGTACACGTCCGGGGTCCACATGTGGAAGGGGACGGCGCCGACCTTGAAGAGCAGCCCCATCACCACCAGCGCGCCGCCGATCAGCAGCAGCGCGTCGTTGCCCGTGGTGTCGGCCAGCACCGGGTCGCTGACGGCGTCGGCGCCGGAGACAACCCGGGCGATGGCCGAGTAGTTGACGGTGCCCGCGTAGCCGTACAGCAGCGCGGTGCCGAACAGCAGGAACGCCGAGGAGAACGCGCCCAGCAGGAAGTATTTGACCGCCGCCTCCTGGGACAGCAGCCGCCTGCGGCGGGCCAGCGCGCACAGCAGGTACAGCGGGAGGGAGAAGACCTCCAGCGCGATGAAGAGGGTCAGCAGGTCGTTGGCGGCGGGGAAGAGCATCATGCCGCCGACCGCGAACATCAGCAGCGGGAAGACCTCGGTGGTCGTCCAGCCCGCTTTGACGGCCTGCTGCTCACCCTCACCGCCGGGCACCGAGGCGGGCTGCGCGGCGAAGGAGTCCACCCGGCTGCCGTGCGCGGCCGGCTCCAGCCGCCGCTCGGCGAAGGTGAACGCGCCCACGATGCCCACCAGCAGCAGGGTGCCCTGGAGGAAGAGTGTCGGGCCGTCGATGGCGAGCGCGCCCATGCCGGCGATCTGCGCCTTGGTGGTGCCGACGCCGCCGGCCGCGAGCCCGATGACGGCGGCGAACGCGGCGGCCAGCCCGGCCAGCGCCACGAACAGCTGAGCGCCGTAGCGGGACTTGCGCGGCGCGAACGCGTCGATCACGACACCCAGCGCGGCGGCGCCGAGGACGATCAGCACCGGGGAGAGCTTGCCGTACTCGATGCTGGGGGCCTGGAGCGTCTCGCCCGCTTCGGCCGCGACTGTCCACAGGCTGGGGACGCCGGATGCCCCGGGTGCGCCTCCCGCCGACGCCACGTCTGTCATACCTGTCACTCGTGGTCACCTCCGCCGTGTCCAGCCGGCTTGTAGTCGAACCACGCGGTGTGGTCGGCGACGGGATGCTGCGGCTTGGGGTCCTTCTTCTGTACGTCCGAAAGGGTGTGCTCCACCGCGGGGTCAACGATCTCGCTGAGCGGCTTGGGGAAGACGCCGAGGAAGAGCAGCAGCGCCACCAGCGGCGCCACCACGGCCAGCTCCCGCACCTTCAGGTCCGGCATCCGCTCGATCTCCGGCTTGCGGACCGGGCCCGTCATCGTCCGCTGGTAGAGGACCAGCACGTACAGCGCCGCGAGGATTATCCCGGCGGTGGCCACGATTCCGGCCACCGGATAGCGGCTGTAGGTGCCCACCAGCACCAGGAACTCGCTGACGAACGGCGCCAGTCCGGGCAGCGAGAGCGTCGCCAGACCGCCCACCAGGAAGGTGCCCGCCAGTACGGGGGCGACCTTCTGCACTCCGCCGTAGTCCGCGATCAGACGCGAGCCGCGGCGCGAGATGAGGAAGCCCGCCACCAGCATCAGCGCGGCTGTCGAGATGCCGTGGAAGACCATGTAGAGCGTGGCGCCGCCCTGGCCCTGGCTGGTCATCGCGAAGATGCCCAGAATGATGAAGCCGAAGTGCGAGATGGAGGCGTACGCCACCAGCCGCTTGATGTCCCGCTGGCCGACCGCCAGCAGTGCCCCGTACAACACGCTGACCAGCGCCAGGCCGAGCACCACGGGGGTGGCCCAATCGCTGGCGTTGGGGAACAGGCCCAGGCAGAAGCGGAGCATCGCGAAGGTGCCGACCTTGTCGACGACCGCGGTGATGAGCACCGCGATCGGCGCCGTGGCCTCCCCCATCGCGTTGGGCAGCCAGGTGTGCAGCGGCCACAGCGGGGCCTTGATGGCGAAGGCGATGAAGAAGCCCAGGAACAGCAGCCGTTCGGTGGTCGTCGACATCGTCAGCTCGCCGTCCGCCCGCGCCCTGAGCAGCTCCGGCAGCGAGAAGGTGCCCTCGCCGAGGCTGTCCGAGCTGACGACGAACAGCCCGATGACGGCGGCCAGCATGATCAGTCCGCCGGCCAGGTTGTAGAGCAGGAACTTCACCGCCGCGTACGACCGCTGCTTGGCGGCCTCCTCCTCACCGGCCGCGTGCGCCCGGTCCCCGAAGCCGCCGATGAGGAAGTACATCGGGATGAGCATGGCCTCGAAGAAGATGTAGAAGAGGAAGACGTCGGTGGCGGCGAAGGAGAGCAGCACCATCGCCTCGACGGCCAGGATCAGCGCGAAGAAGCCCTGGGTGGGCCGCCAGCGGCTGGTGACCCGCTCCTCGGGATCGGGGTCGGCGTCGTGCCAGCCGGCGCCGATGACGAACGGGATCAGCAGCGCCGTCAGCGCCATCAGCGCGGCGCCGATCCCGTCGACGCCCAGCTCGTAGCGGACCCCGAAGTCGGAGATCCAGGCGTGCGATTCGGTCAGCTGGTAGCGGGCCCCGTCCGGGTCGAAGCGGGCCAGCACCACACCGGCCAGCACCAGCGTGGCCAGCGAGAAGATCAGCGCCAGCCACTTGGCGGCGGTGCGCCTGGCCGCCGGTACGGCCGCGGTGGCGACGGCTCCGACGGCGGGCAGCGCTGCCGTGACCGTCAGCAGAGGAAATGACATATCTCAGACCGCCCTCATCAGCAGGGTCGCGGCGATCAGCACTGCCGCGCCGCCGAACATCGAGACCGCGTAGGAGCGGGCGAAACCGTTCTGGAGCCGCCGCAGCCGCCCGGACAGCCCGCCGAAGGTGGCGGCCGTGCCGTTGACGGCGCCGTCGACGACCTTGTGGTCGACGTAGACCAGGCTGCGGGTCAGATGCGTACCGCCGCTGACCAGCACCACATGGTTGAAGTCGTCCTGGAGCAGATCGCGGCGGGCGGCCCTGGTGAGCAGGTTGCCGCGGGGTGCCACGACCGGCACCGGCTTGCGCCCGTACTGGAACCAGGCGGCGACCACGCCGATGACCAGCGCGACGACCGTCGCCGTCGTCACCGTGGCGGCGGAGACCGGGGAGTGCCCGTGCTCGAACTGGGTCACCGGCTCCAGCCAGTTGACGAAGGACTCGCCGGCCTTGAAGATGCCGCCCGCGAAGACGGAACCGAAGGCCAGCACGATCATCGGGATCGTCATGACCTTCGGGGACTCGTGCGGGTGCGGTTCCGCGTGCTCGCCGCGCGTCTCGGCGGCGGGCTCCACGCTCGGTTCGGCCGGGGAGGGGGTGGCCGCCTTGCGCCAGCGCTCCTCGCCGAAGAAGGTCATCAGCATCACGCGGGTCATGTAGTACGCGGTGATCGCCGCGCCCAGCAGGGTGACCGCGCCCAGGATCCAGCCCTCGGTGCCGCCCTTGGCGAAGGCGGCTTCGATGATCTGGTCCTTGGAGAAGAACCCGGACAGCCCCGGGAAGCCGATGATGGCCAGATACCCCAGCCCGAACGTGACGAAGGTGACGGGCATGTATTTGCGCAGCCCGCCGTAGCGCCGCATGTCGACCTCGTCGTTCATGCCGTGCATCACCGAACCGGCCCCGAGGAAGAGCCCGGCCTTGAAGAAGCCGTGGGTGACCAGATGCATGATGGCGAAGGCGTAGCCGATCGGGCCCAGCCCGGCGGCCAGGATCATGTAGCCGATCTGCGACATGGTCGAGCCCGCCAGGGCCTTCTTGATGTCGTCCTTCGCGCAACCGACGATCGCACCGAACAGCAGCGTGACAGCGCCGACGACGACCACCGCCAGCTGTGCGTCCGGAGCGGCGTTGAAGATGGCGCCGGAGCGGGTGATCAGGTAGACGCCCGCGGTCACCATCGTCGCCGCGTGGATGAGGGCCGAGACCGGGGTCGGGCCCTCCATCGCGTCGCCGAGCCAGGACTGGAGCGGCACCTGCGCCGACTTGCCGCAGGCCGCCAGCAGCAGCATCAGCCCGACGGCCGTCAGCTTGCCCTCGCCCGCGTCCGTCGCGTTCGACAGCACCGGCGCGAAGGCGAAGGACCCGAAGGTGGTGAACATCAGGAAGATGGCGATGGCCAGACCCGCGTCACCGACCCGGTTGACCAGGAACGCCTTCTTCGCCGCGGTCGCCGCCGTCGGCTTGTGCTGCCAGAACCCGATCAGCAGATACGAGGCGAGACCCACGCCCTCCCAGCCGACGTACAGCAGCAGGTAGTTGTCGGCGAGGACGAGCAGCAGCATCGCCGCCAGGAACAGGTTCAGGTACCCGAAGAAGCGCCGTCGCCCCGGGTCGTGCTCCATGTAGCCGACCGAGTAGAGGTGGATGAGCGTGCCCACGCCGGTGATCAGCAGGACGAACGTCATCGACAACTGGTCGAGCTGGAAGGCCACATCCGCCTGGAAGCCCTCCACCGGCACCCAGGAGAAGAGTTTGCTGTGCATCGCCCGGTGTTCGGCGTCCTCCCCCAGCATGGTGAAGAACAGCGCCGCACCAATGGCGAAGGACACCGCGGCCAGCAGCGTCCCCACCCAGTGCCCCGAACGGTCCAGGCGCCGCCCCCCGCACAACAGCACCGCGGCCCCCAACAGGGGCACCCCGACGAGCAGTCCGATCATTGACTCCACTGGTTCGTACCCCTTACAGCTTCATCAGGCTGGCGTCGTCGACCGAGGCCGAGTGGCGGGCGCGGTAGAGCATGACGATGATCGCCAGGCCGACCACGACCTCGGCGGCGGCGACGACCATGACGAAGAACGCCATGATCTGGCCGTCGAGGTTGCCGTGCATCCGGGAGAAGGCGACCAGCGTGAGGTTGGCGGCGTTCAGCATCAGCTCGATGCACATGAACACCACGATGGCGTTGCGCCGGATGAGGACTCCGGCGGCGCCGATGGTGAACAGCAGCGCTGCCAGATAGACGTAGTTCATCGGGCTCACTTGGCGGCCTCCTCGCGCTCGGTCCCGCGTTCGGTGGCTCGTTCCTCGTCCCCCGGACGGCCTTCGTCCGTGGACCCCTCCTCGGCACGGTCCGCCGCGGCCTTCCGCTCGAGGGCGCGTTCACCGGGGTCCTTGGGGCCGGGGTAGCCGGGCCGGCCGTGGTACTCGGAGGTGCGCTGCTCGATCGCGGCGAGCTGGGCCAGTTGTTCGGCGCTGACCTCGCGGATCTGGCCGCGGCTGCGCAGCGTGGGGTTGACGCTGAGCTCGGCGGGCGAACCGTCGGGCAGCAGCGCGGGACGGTCGACGGCGTTGTGCCGGGCATAGACGCCGGGCGCGGGCAGCGGCGGGAGCTGCTTGCCGCCGCGTACGCGCTCGATGGCCTGCTCGCGCTGGGACTTGATCTTCTCGACGCGCTCACGGTGGGTGAGCAGCGTGGCGCCGACCGCGGAGACGGTCAGCAGCGCGCCGACGACCTCGAAGGCGACCACGTACTTGGTGAACAGCAGCGCGGCCAGCGCCGGGACGTTGCCCTGCGCATTGGCGGCGTCCAGGCCGTTGAAGCTGCTCACCGAGACCTGGCCAATGCCGGAGATCAGCAGGATGCCGAGCCCGAGACCGCAGCTCGCCGCCAGCCAGCGCTGGCCCTTGAGGGTCTCCCTGAGGGAGTCGGCGGAAGAGACGCCGACGAGCATCAGCACGAACAGGAACAGCATCATGACCGCGCCGGTGTAGACGACGATCTGTACGACGCCCAGGAAGTAGGCGCCGTTGGCGAGGTAGAAGATCGCCAGGATGATCATGGTCCCGGCCAGGCACAGCGCACTGTGCACGGCCCGGCGCATCAGTACGGTGCCCAGCCCGCCCAGCACGGCGATGGTGCCCAGCACCCAGAACTGGAGGGCCTCGCCCGTGGAGGTGGCGGTGGCCGCGAGCTCGGTCACCGGTGCGGCGAGAGCGCTCATCGTTCCCCCTCCCCGCTGGCTGTCACGGTGCCGTGCGTCATGGCGCCGTGCGGTGCCGCGTCGAAGGTGGCGTCCCCCGCGGCGGCCGGTTCGTCGGCGCCGAAGGTGTCCGCGGACTTCTGCGGCTCTCCGGTGTCGGTGACCGTCTGCCGCACCGTGCCGGGGGCGGCCTCGGTGACCAGGCCCCGGTAGTAGTCCTTCTCCGTCATGCCGGGGTAGATGGCGTGCGGCGAGTCGACCATGCCCTCTTCCAGGCCCGCGAGCAGCTCTTCCTTGGTGTAGATGAGCGACTCTCGGCTGTCGTCGGCCAGTTCGTACTCGTTCGTCATGGTCAGCGCCCGGGTGGGGCACGCCTCGACGCACAGGCCGCACAGGATGCAGCGCAGATAGTTGATCTGGTAGACGCGGCCGTAGCGCTCGCCGGGCGAGTAGCGCTCCTCGTCGGTGTTGTCGGCGCCCTCGACGTAGATGGCGTCGGCGGGGCAGGCCCAGGCGCACAGTTCGCAGCCGATGCATTTCTCCAGCCCGTCCGGGTGCCGGTTGAGCTGGTGGCGACCGTGGAAGCGGGGCGCTGTCGGCTTCTTGTACTCGGGGTACTGCTCGGTCAGCCGCTTCTTGAACATGTCCTTGAAGGTCACGCCGAAGCCGGCCACGGGGTTCTCAGGCACCGTCAGCCCCCTTGCTCTCGGTGGTTCCGTCGGTTGCGGTGGTCGGCCCGCCCGCCTGCGCACCGACCGGCTCACGGTCCCGGTCGGCACGCGAGGGCCGCCGCGGCACCGGTGGCAGTGTCTGCCCCGGCAACGGTGGTACGGGGAAGCCGCCGGCCATGGGGTCGAACGGTTTCTCCGGGGGTGGCTGCTCCTCCTCCTTCTCGGCGCCGCGGAAGAAGTCCACGACGAAGGTGATCAGCAGCAGCACCAGCGCGGTCCCGGCGACCCAGTAGACGACCTCGCTGTAGTCCCAGCCCTCGTTGCGCATGGCGCGGACGGTGGCGACGAGCATCAGCCACACCAGCGCGATCGGGATGAGGACCTTCCAGCCGAGCTTCATGAACTGGTCGTAGCGCACCCGCGGCAGCGTGCCGCGGATCCAGATGAAGAAGAAGATCAGCACGGCGAGTTTGGCGCTGAACCACAGCAGCGGCCACCAGCCGTGGTTGGCGCCCTCCCACCAGGTGGAGAGCGGCGCCGGGGCCCGCCAGCCGCCCAGGAAGAGGGTGACCGCGAGCGCGGAGACCGTCACCACGTGGATGTACTCGGTCAGCATGAACATCGCGAACTTGATCGAGCTGTACTCGGTCTGGAAGCCCGCGACCAGATCGCCCTCGGACTCCGGCATGTCGAAGGGCGCCCGGTGCGCCTCGCCGACCATCGAGACCAGATAGATCAGGAAGGAGACCGGCAGCAGATAGGCGAACCAGCCGTCGGCCTGCTCCCCGACGATGGTCGAGGTGGACATCGAGCCGGAGTAGAGGAAGACCGCGGCGAAGCTGAGGCCCATCGCGATCTCGTAGCTGACGATCTGCGCCGTGGCCCGCACCCCGCCCAGCAGCGGGTAGGTCGAGCCGGACGACCAGCCGGCCAGCACCACGCCGTAGGCGGCGATGGAGGAGGTGGCCAGGATGTAGAGGACAGCGACCGGCATGTCCGTCAGCTGCATCGCCGTACGGTGCCCGAAGATCGAGATCTCGTTGCCCGCGGGACCGAACGGAATGACCGCGATCGCCATGAAGGCGGGCACGGCGCCGATCACCGGGGCGAGCAGATAGACCAGCTTGTCGCTGCCCTTGACGGTGATGTCCTCCTTGAGCATCAGCTTCACACCGTCGGCGAGCGACTGGAGCATGCCCCAGGGCCCGTGCCGGTTGGGCCCGATGCGCAGCTGCATCCAGCCGACGATCTTCCGCTCGAAGACGATGGAGACCAGCACCGTCACCATCAGGAACGCGAAGCAGAACACCGCCTTCAGCGCGACCAGCCAGAAGGGGTCCGTGCCGAACATCGACAGGTCCTCGGCGGCGAGAACGCTCCGCTGGGACGGGGCGGCCATGGCGAGAGCACTCATGCGGCGCCTCCCTCCTCCGGGTGGTGGTCATTGGCGGACACGGCGAATTCCGGGCCTGCGGCCGGTGCGGGCAGGGCGACCTCGCCGTTACGTCGATCCCTCACGCCTCCACCTCCCCGTCTCCCCGGTCGACGGTGCCCATGGCCGCGGGCGCGATCCTCACCAGCTCGCCGAGGCCCGCGCCGGTGTCGGCCGGTACGCCGGAGCCGTGCGAGTTGAGCGGCAGCCATACGACGCGGTCGGGCATCTCGGTGACCTGGAGCGGGAGTCGGACCTCGCCGCGTGGACCGGTGACGGCCAGTACGTCGCCGTCCTTGACGCCGATCTCGTCCGCCGTCGCGGCCGACAGCCGGGCGAGCGCCCGGTGCCGGGTGCCGGCCAGCGCCTCGTCGCCCTCCTGGAGCCGGCCCTGGTCGAGCAGCAGCCGGTGCCCGGACAGCACGGCCTCGCCCGCCTCCGGCTGCGGCACGGTGCGGGCCGCCGGGACGGCCGCGGTCGCCCGGGTGCCGCCCTGGCGGTGACCGAGCCGGTCGAGTTCGCCGCGCACCATGCGGACGTCCGGCAGTCCGAGGTGTACGTCGAGCGCGTCCGCGAGCATGTGCAGGACCCGGCCGTCGGGCTGGGCGTGGCGGCGCGTCATCTGGTCGGGCTTTATCGCCGCCTCGAACGACCGCAGCCTGCCCTCCCAGTTGAGGAAGGTGCCCGACTTCTCCGCGGTGGCCGAGACGGGCAGCACCACATCGGCCAGCTCGGTCACGGCGCTGGGCCGCAGCTCCAGGCTGACCAGGAAGCCGACGGCCTCCAGCGCCTGCCGGGCCCGGGCCGGATCAGGCAGGTCCTCGATGCCGACCCCGCCGACGACCAGCGCGGCGAGCTCGCCCTCGGCCGCCGCCTCGATGATCTGCGAGGTGTCGCGGCCGGGCTGCGCGGGGAGTTCGGCGACGCCCCAGGCGCGGGCGACCTCCGCCCGTGCCTCGGCGTCCTGGACCGACCGCGCCCCGGGCAGCAGCCCCGGCAGACAGCCGGCCTCCACCGCGCCCCGCTCGCCCGCGCGGCGCGGCACCCACACCAGCGTGGCGCCGGTGGCGACGGCGGTGCGTACGGCGGCGGTGAGCGCACCCGGCACGGTGGCCAGCCGCTCGCCGACCAGGATCAGCGAGCCCTCGCCGCGCAGTGCCTCGGCTGCCGCGGCCCCCAGCTCGTCCAGTCCGACGCCGCCCGCGAGCGCGTCCAGCCACTCCGTCTCGGTGCCGGGCGCCGCGGGCAGCAGCGTGCCGCCCGCCTTCGCCAGACCGCGGGTGGCGTGGGTCGCCAGCGCGAAGGTGCGCTGCCCGTGCTTGCGCCAGGCCTTGCGCAGTCGCAGGAAGACGCCGGGCGCCTCCTCCTCGGCCTCGAGACCGGCCAGCAGCACGGCGGGCGCGGCCTCCAGTGCCGTGTAGGTGACTCCTGTGGAGTCCAGATCGCGGCCGTGGCCCGCCACATGGGAGGCGAGGAAGGACGCTTCCTCGGCGGAGTGCGGCCGGGCGCGGAAATCGATGTCGTTGGTGCGCAGCGCGACCCGGGCGAACTTGGCGTACGCGTAGGCGTCCTCAACGGTGACCCGGCCGCCGGTCAGCACGCCCGCGCGGCCCCGCGCCCCGGCGAGTCCGCGGGCTGCCGCCTCCAGCGCCTCGGGCCAGCCGGCGGGCGCCAGTTCACCGTCCTCGCTGCGGACCAGCGGGGTGTGCAGCCGGTCGGGGCGCTGCGCGTAGCGGAACGCGAAGCGGCCCTTGTCGCACAGCCACTCCTCGTTGACCTCGGGGTCGTTCTCGGCCAGCCGCCGCATGACCTTGCCGCGCCGGTGGTCGTGCCGGATGGCGCAGCCGCCCGCGCAGTGTTCGCAGATGCCCGGTGAGGAGACCAGGTCGAAGGGGCGGGAACGGAACCGGTAGGCCGCCGAGGTGAGCGCGCCGACCGGGCAGATCTGGATGGTGTTCCCGGAGAAGTACGACTGGAAGGGCTGGTCCTCACCGGTGCCGACCTGCTGGAGCGCGCCCCGCTCCAGCAGCTCGATCATCGGGTCGCCGGCGATCTGGTTGGAGAAGCGGGTGCAGCGCGCGCACAGCACGCAGCGTTCCCGGTCCAGCAGCACCTGGGTGGAGACGGCCACCGGCTTTTCGAAGGTGCGCTTCTTGCCCTCGAAGCGGGAGTCGGCGTTGCCGTGCGACATCGCCTGGTTCTGCAGCGGGCACTCGCCGCCCTTGTCGCAGACGGGGCAGTCCAGCGGATGGTTGATCAGCAGCAGCTCCATCACGCCGCGCTGCGCCTTGCTCGCCACATCGCTGGTCAGATGGGTTTTGACGACCATGCCGTCGGTGCACTGGATGGTGCAGGACGCCATCGGCTTGCGCTGGCCCTCCACCTCGACGATGCACTGCCGGCAGGCGCCCGCCGGGTCGAGCAGCGGGTGGTCGCAGAAGCGGGGGATCTCGATGCCGAGCTGCTCGGCCGCGCGGATCACCAGCGTGCCCTTGGGGACGGAGATCTGGGCGCCGTCGATGGTCAGCGACACGAGGTCTTCGGGCGGCGGGGCGACCTCCCCTCCTCCTTGGGAGGTGCCAGCAGTGGTGACGGTCACGCGTTCACCTCCAGGTGAGCGGAGCCTGGGCCATCGGCCCACGCGGTGGACTTCTCGGGGTCGAAGGGGCAGCCGCGGCCCGCGAGGTGGGCTTCGTACTCGTCGCGGAAGTACTGCAGCGACGAGAAGATCGGGGACGCCGCGCCGTCGCCGAGGGCGCAGAAGGACTTGCCGTTGATGTTGTCGGCGATGTCGGCGATCTTGTCGAGATCGGCGTGGCCCGCCTTGCCCGCCTCGATGTCACGGAGCAGCTGGACGAGCCAGTAGGTGCCCTCGCGGCAGGGGGTGCACTTGCCACAGGACTCGTGTGCGTAGAACTCGGTCCAGCGGGTGACGGCCCGCACCACGCAGGTGGTCTCGTCGAAGCACTGGAGCGCCTTGGTGCCGAGCATGGATCCGGCGTTGCCGACGCCCTCGTAGTCGAGGGGGACGTCCAGGTGCTCGTCGGTGAGCAGCGGCGTGGAGGATCCCCCGGGTGTCCAGAACTTCAGCCGGTGGCCCGGCCGCATGCCGCCGCTCATGTCGAGGAGCTGGCGCAGGGTGATGCCCAGCGGTGCCTCGTACTGGCCGGGGCGCGCGACGTGGCCGCTGAGTGAGTAGAGCGTGAAGCCGGGGGACTTCTCGCTGCCCAGGGAGCGGAACCAGTCCTTGCCCTTGTCGACGAGAGCGGGAACCGAGGCGATGGATTCGACGTTGTTCACCACTGTGGGACACGCGTACAGGCCGGCGACGGCCGGGAAGGGGGGCCGCAGCCGGGGCTGGCCGCGGCGGCCTTCGAGCGAGTCGAGGAGCGCGGTCTCCTCACCGCAGATGTAGGCGCCGGCGCCCGCGTGCACGGTGAGTTCGAGGCCCTTGCCGGGGCCGAGCGCCTCCGGGCCGAGATAGCCCGCCTCGTATGCCTCGCGTACGGCCAGATGCAGCCGGCGCAGTACGGGCACGACCTCGCCGCGCAGATAGATGAAGGCGTGGCTGGAGCGGATCGCATGGCAGGCGATCACGATGCCCTCGATGAGGGAGTGCGGGTTGGCGAACAGCAGCGGGATGTCCTTGCAGGTGCCGGGCTCCGACTCGTCGGCGTTGACGACGAGATAGTGCGGCTTGCCGTCGCCCTGCGGGATGAACTGCCACTTCATCCCGGTGGGGAAGCCGGCGCCGCCGCGGCCGCGCAGGCCCGCGTCCTTGACGTAGGCGATCAGGTCGTCCGGGTCCATGGCGAGCGCCTTGCGCAGCCCCTGGTAGCCGCCGTGCCGGCGGTAGCCCGCCAGCGTGTAGGAGTCGGACTCGTCCCAGTGCGCGGACAGTACGGGGGTCAGCAGCTTCTGCGGGTCGGCGCTGCTGTGGCTCAGGTGCTGGGAGGTCTCGTCCTGTCCGCCGTCGTGTGTCACCGTCGTCACTTCCCCTCCTCGTCGGATACCGCTCCGCGCGGGGCGATGACGCCAGGGGTGCTCTCTCCCTTGGCCAGCCGCAGCCCGGCCAGCGTGGCGGGACCCGCGCTGCCGGACGCCTCGACCGCACCGGGCCGTTCATCGGGGAAGCCCGCCAGCACCCGCGCGGTCTGCTTGAAGGTGCACAGCGGGGCGCCGCGGGTGGGGGTGACCTCGCGGCCCGCGCGCAGGTCGTCGACGAGGGCGCGGGCGCTGTCGGGGGTCTGGTTGTCGAAGAACTCCCAGTTGACCATCACGACGGGCGCGAAGTCGCAGGCCGCGTTGCACTCGACGTGTTCGAGGGTGACCTTGCCGTCCTCGGTGGTCTCCCCATCGCCCACGCCCAGGTGTTCACGCAGCGAGGCGTAGATGGCGTCGCCGCCCATGACGGCGCACAGCGTGTTGGTGCACACCCCCACCTGGTAGTCGCCGGACGCCTTGCGGCGGTACATGGAGTAGAAGGTGGCGACGGCGTTGACCTCGGCCGTGGTCAGGTCCAGCACCTCGGCGCAGAAGCGCTGCCCGGTGCGGGTGACATGCCCCTCCTCGGACTGCACCAGGTGCAGCAGCGGCAGCAGTGCGGAGCGGCTGTCCGGATAGCGGGCGATGATCTCGCGGGCGTCCGCCTCCAGCCGCTCGCGTACCTCGGCGGGGTAGTCGGGCGCGGGCATCTCGGGGATGCCCATCTCGACGTTTGTCACCGGTCGACGCCTCCCATCACGGGGTCGATGGACGCGACGGCGACGATGACGTCCGCGACCATGCCGCCCTCGCACATCGCCGCCACTGCTTGCAGATTGGTGAAGGACGGATCGCGGAAGTGCACCCGGTAGGGGCGGGTGCCGCCGTCGCTGACGACGTGCACGCCGAGCTCCCCCTTGGGCGACTCGACGGCCGCGTACGCCTCGCCCGGCGGGACCCGGAAGCCCTCGGTCACCAGCTTGAAGTGGTGGATCAGCGCCTCCATGGAGGTGCCCATGATGTTCTTGATGTGGTCGAGGGAGTTGCCGAGCCCGTCCGGGCCGAGGGCGAGCTGCGCCGGCCAGGCGATCTTCTTGTCGGCGACCATCACCGGGCCCGGCTCCAGCCGGTCCACACACTGCTCGATGATCCGCAGCGACTGGCGCATCTCCTCCAGACGCACCAGGAACCGCCCGTAGGAGTCGCAGGTGTCGACGGTCGGGATGTCGAAGTCGTAGGTCTCGTAGCCGCAGTAGGGCTGTGCTTTGCGCAGGTCGTGCGGCAGCCCGGCGGAGCGCAGAATCGGTCCTGTGGCGCCGAGCGCCATACAGCCGGCCAGGTCCAGATAGCCGATGTCCTGCAGCCGGGCCTTGAAGACGGGGCTGCCGGTGGCGAGCGCGTCGTACTCCGGCAAGTTCTTGCGCATCTTCTTGATGAACTCGCGCAGCGCGTCCACGGTCCCCGGCGGAATGTCCTGGGAGAGCCCGCCGGGGCGGATGTAGGCGTGGTTCATCCGCAGCCCGGTGATCAGCTCGTACAGGTCGAGCACCAGCTCGCGGTCCCGGAAGCCGAAGATCATGACCGTGGTGGCGCCCAGCTCCATACCGCCGGTGGCGATGGCCACCAGATGCGAGGAGATCCGGTTGAGCTCCATCAGCAGCACACGGATGACGTTGGCGCGGTCGGGCACCTCGTCCTCGATGCCCAGCAGCTGCTCCACGGCCAGGCAGTACGCCGTCTCGTTGAAGAACGGCGTCAGATAGTCCATGCGCGTGACGAACGTGGTGCCCTGGGTCCAGGTCCGGTACTCGAGGTTCTTCTCGATGCCGGTGTGCAGGTAGCCGATGCCGCAGCGGGCCTCGGTGACCGTCTCGCCGTCGATCTCCAGGATCAGCCGGAGCACCCCGTGCGTGGACGGGTGCTGAGGGCCCATGTTGACGATGATCCGCTCGTCGTCGCTCTTGGCGGCGTGCGCGGCCAGCTCGTCCCAGTCCCCTCCCGTGACGTCGTAGACGGTGCCTTCGGTGGTCTCCCGAATGCCTGCGGGTGCGTGGGTTGTAGAAGCCATTTAGGTGTACGACCTCCGCTGGTCAGGAGCCGGAATCTGGGCGCCCTTGTACTCGACGGGAATACCGCCGAGCGGATAGTCCTTGCGCTGCGGAAAGCCCTGCCAGTCGTCCGGCATTATGATCCGCGTCAGCGCCGGGTGGCCGTCGAAGATCAGCCCGAAGAAGTCGTAGGTCTCGCGCTCGTGCCAGTCGTTCGTCGGATAGATGTCGACGATCGAGGGCACGTGCGGATCCGCGTCGGGCGCGCTGACCTCCACCCGGATCAGCCGGTTGTGGGTGATCGAGCGCAGGTGGTAGACGGCGTGCAGCTCGCGGCCCTTGTCACCCGGGTAGTGGACGCCGCTGACACCGGTGCACAGTTCGAAGCGCAGCGCGGGGTCGTCGCGCAGGGTGCGGGCCACCCGGGGCAGGTGCTCACGGGCGATGTGGAAGGTCAGCTCGCCGCGGTCGACCACCGTCCGCTCGATGACGTGCGCGGGGTCCAGCCCCTGCTCCTCCAGCGCGCCTTCGAGCTCATCGGCCACCTCGTCGAACCAGCCCCCGTAGGGCCGGGGCGTCGCGCCGGGCAGCCGTACGGTGCGTACCAGGCCGCCGTAGCCGGAGGTGTCGCCGCCGTTGCGGGCGCCGAACATGCCGCGGCGGACGTCGATGACCTCACCCGGGTCTCCCTGCGGGACGGGCAGCGACTCCTCGGCCCGCTGGTCGGGGTCGTTCTCGTTGGGCCCCTTGGGACGCTTTTCGCCGGCGTTCATCGCAGCAGCCCCTTCATCTCGATCGTCGGTACGGCCTTCAGGGCCGCCTCCTCCGCCTCGCGGGCCGCTTCCTTCTGATTGACGCCGAGCTTCGAATTCAGAATCTTCTCGTGCAGCTTGAGAATCGAATCGAGCAGCATTTCGGGGCGCGGGGGGCAGCCGGGCAAATAGATGTCGACGGGAACGATGTGGTCGACGCCCTGCACGATGGCGTAGTTGTTGAACATGCCGCCGGAAGAGGCGCACACACCCATCGAGATGACCCATTTGGGGTTCGGCATCTGGTCGTACACCTGCCGCAGCACCGGGGCCATCTTCTGGCTGACCCGGCCGGCCACGATCATCAGGTCGGCCTGGCGCGGCGAGCCGCGGAAGACCTCCATGCCGAACCGGGCGAGGTCGTAGCGGCCGGCGCCGGTCGTCATCATCTCGATGGCGCAGCAGGCGAGCCCGAACGTCGCCGGGAACATGGACGATTTACGTGCCGCCCCGGCCATCTTCTCGACCGTGGTGAGCAAAAATCCGCTCGGCAGTTTCTCTTCAAGTCCCATTGCTTATCCTGCCCCTAGTCCCATTCCAGGCCGCCGCGCCGCCAGTCGTAGGCGTACGCGATACCGATGAGGGCGACGAAGACCAGCATTTCGACGAGCCCGAACATCCCGAGTGAGTCGAAATGGACGGCCCACGGGTAGAGGAAGACGATTTCGATGTCGAAGATGATGAAGAGCATCGCCGTCAGGTAGTACTTCACCGGGAAGCGGCCGCCTCCGGCCGGCTGCGGCGTGGGCTCGATGCCGCACTCGTATGCCTCCAGCTTTGCCCGGTTGTAGCGCTTGGGGCCGACGATCGAGGCCACGACCACGGAGAAGACCGTGAACGCGGCCGCGATCGCTCCCAGTACGAGGATTGGTGTGTAGACGTTCACCGCTCCCGTCTCCTTCCAGGCGTCGACTCTGACTGCCGGCAGACCGCTGGGCCGCTGCGTACCCCCACGAAGATCGCTCTTATGTGAGGCAGTTCACAAGCCCTGTTCGCAGGCATCTTAAGCCCGCCCCTCTGTGATCTGCGACACGGGGGGGCGCCAACTGGTTTGTGATCTCCACCACCTGACGGCCAATCATCCGATCCGATGAGCAGCAATCTTCATACGCAAAGCCCACAGATGATCACTGGAGGTCACATTCAGACGTGCTCACACCCGTTGTGAGCGGGTCGCTGTACCAAGCACGGGGGTGCAGAGGCAAATTCGCGCTGGATGGTTTCACCTGCTATGCGCGAACCACTGATGATCGTGCACTCGTGAAGCCCGGCACAAGCGCCGAGACCCCCACGCGACCCCGCCGAGTCCCGCCCGTGACCGAGCGGGATGGGCGATAGGTGCCCAACGCCCGCTTTGCACGAAGAGTTGAGTTCGGGAGTCGGGGGAAAATGTGAGCTGCGCCACTCCCATTCCCGGCAGCCGCTGCCTTCTTTGCGCTCTCGATTTCTCCGTGGTAAGCGCGCAAGGGATTCCGGCAATGCGGACAACTACGTGGTCACGGCCCCGTAGTTGGGCAATGATCACGTCGGGGAAGCGGTGCAGAGCAGTATCTGTAGGGCCCAAGTGCCCGTGTACACGGTCACTGTGGCGCATCGCACGATTGTTGAGGGAAGCGTTTGAAGCCTGCTAGGCATTCCCTCATGTCCCCGAAAGCTCAGATACCCAGCCACCGAAAGCCCCGCTCCAGCAAGATGAATACGGCGCTGCGTGCGGGCATGACGGGCGGCGTCATGGGCACCATCGCGCTTACCGCGGCGGCGGCGCCGGCCCTTGCGGCCGACAAGAACGCACCGGCCGAGACGGTGGAGATGCCCACCCTGTCCACGGCCGACTCCAGCACCCTCGCGGCCGAGTCCCTGCACAACTCCGCGGAGCAGTACAGCCTCCAGGAGGCGCAGGAGAACGCGGCCTCCGAGGCCAAGAAGCTGGCCAAGGAGAACAAGGAGAAGGCCGAGGCCGAGGCGAAGCGCAAGGCAGAGGCCAAGCGCAAGGCCGAAGCCGCCCGTAAGGCGGCGGCACAGACGACCGAGCGCGCCTCCCGCTCCGCCGACCGCGCCTCCCTCCCCGAGGCCTCCGCGCCCCAGGGCGGCAACGTCGCCACCCTCCTCAACTTCCTGCGGGCCCAGGTCGGCAAGTCCTACGTGATGGGCGCCACCGGCCCCTCCGCGTACGACTGCTCGGGCCTGACCCAGGCGGCCTTCAAGCAGGTCGGCGTCAACCTGCCGCGCACCTCGCAGCCGCAGTCCACCACCGGCACCCCCGTCTCCCTGGACAACCTCCAGCCCGGCGACATCCTCTACTGGGGCAGCGCGGGCAGCGCCTACCACGTGGGTGTCTACGTGGGTGGCGGCAAGTTCATCGGCGCCCAGAACTCCTCCACCGGTGTCGTGGAGCGCCCCCTGAGTTACGACCAGCCCACGGGCGCGGTCCGCGTGCTCTGAGAACCGGACGCCGCACCGAACGCCACGCCGCACAGCCGGCAGTCGAGGGGCCCCGCCAGGACGGCGGGGCTCCTCGCACCGTTCGTACGCCAGATCTCAGCGCCAGGACCTCAAGCGAGCGCAGAGCCTCAGCGCAGCCGCCACAGGAACGCGTGCACATCGCCGGCCTCGCTGATGGCGGTCCCGGCGACGTCCCCGCGCTCGGTCACGAAGGTCGCCCGGCTGGAGACGTAGCCCTCCGGCGTGCCGAGCACATGCATCCGGCCGTCCCGCCACAGCACGGCGTGCGGGACGCCGCCGGCCGTCTCGCTCCACCCGGCCGCGTCACCGCGCTCGTTGAGCACGATCGCCTCCGTGTCGCTGCCCAGCCCGCCGCCCAGCTCCCGCGGCTGCCCGTGCGACCACAGGACCGCGCGGCGCTCGCCGGTCCTCGGATCGAACGCCGTCCCCACGGCATCCCCGCGCTCGTTGAGGGTGTCCTGCCGTCGGGAGAGCACGGCGTGGTCGCTGCCTGACGGCGGCGGGAGCTGGGTGACCTTCCCCCGCCAGGTCAGATACGGGCGGCGGTCCGAGCTGTCGAACGGGTTGCCCACCTCGGCCGCCGACAGGCCGCGCTCGGTGAACCCGGCGGGCAGGATCTCCTCCCCCTCCGTGCCGGGCGGCGCGGGGATCCAGTTGCTCGCGCCGTCCCGCCAGACGAAGGTGCGCTCGGGACGGGGCTGCGGTGCGGGTGTCAGCCTGGGGTAGGTGTTCGCCAGGACCTGGCCGCGGTTGTTGAGCCGGAAGCCCTGGGTGGGCGCTGCGGCGTCGTCGGGGTCCGGCGAAGTGACGGTACGCAGCCGGTCGCCGTCCCACACCAGATCGCGCTGGTGCGCACGGCTGTCGATGAGGACCTGGCCGCGCTCGTTGAGATCCTTCACGCCGAGGATGTTCGTCGCGCCCAGCACCCTGGGGCGGCCCTCCGGGCTCCAGAGCACGGCGCGCCGGCTGCCGTCCGGCTGCTTGTCGTACCCGGCGACCTGGCCCTTGTCGTTGATGGCCTCGAACTGCGGCTCGGTGCCGTCCGGAAGGGCCGGCGGCGCCGTCAGCCGGGTGCCGTCCCACAGGAACGAGCGCCACTCCGCGTCGCCGGTGACTCCCCAGCCGACGACCTGACCCCGGTCATTGGCGCCCGTCACGATGTGCATCGAGCCCACCGGGCCGGTCATGCGCTGTGCCGTCCAGTGCGGGGTGGGTTCCTGCGCCACCGCCGCCGGCACCGCGGCGGCCATGAGTGCCGCGGTCACGGCCGCCACCGCTAACCGTCTCGCGCCGTCCGTGCCGCCCCGCCTCGTACCGTCCGCCATCGAGCCCTCCCAGGCCGCGTCCCGACTGTGCGGGCAGAGTGCCACGAGACCGCCCGGAAGGGACATACGCCGATTGCCGAGAAGATAGGGAGCCGCGAGGCTCAGGCGCGGGGGGTTACCTTGGCGAGGCCGTTGATGATGCGGTCCATGGCGTCGCCCCCGGAGGGGTCGGTGAGGTTGGCCAGCATCTTGAGGGTGAATCGCATCAGGACCGGGTGCGAGAGGCCGCGTTCGGTGGCGAGCTTCATGACCTTGGGGTTGCCGATGAGCTTCACAAAAGCGCGGCCCATCGTGTAGTAGCCGCCGTAGGTGTCCTTGAGGACCTTCGGGTAGCGGCGCAGCGCCAGCTCCCGCTGCGCCTCGGTCGCACGGGCGTGCGCCTGGACGATGGTCTCGGCGGCGATGACGCCGGACTCCATCGCGTAGGCGATGCCCTCACCGTTGAACGGGTTCACCAGGCCGCCCGCGTCGCCGACCAGCAGCAGCCCGCGGGTGTAGTGCGGCTGCCGGTTGAACGCCATGGGGAGCGCGGCGCCGCGGATGGGGCCCGTCATGTTGTCCGGGGTGTAGCCCCACTCCTGCGGCATCGAGGCGCACCAGGCCTTGAGGATCTCGCGCCAGTCGAGCTCCTTGAAGGCGGCGGAGGTGTTGAGGACACCGAGGCCGACGTTGGAGGTGCCGTCGCCCATACCGAAGATCCAGCCGTAGCCGGGCAGCAGCCGGTCCTGCGCACCGCGCCGGTCCCAGAGCTCCAGCCACGACTCCAGGTAATCGTCGTCGTGCCGGGGCGAGGTGAAGTACGTCCGTACGGCCACGCCCATGGGCCGGTCCTCGCGGCGGTGCAGGCCCATCTTGAGGGACAGCCGGGTGGAGTTGCCGTCAGCGGCCACCACGATCGGCGCGTGGAAGGTGACGGGCGTCTTCTCCTCGCCCAGCTTGGCGTGCACCCCGGTGATCCGCCCCGTCCGCTCGTCCAGGACCGGGTCGGTCACGTTGCAGCGCTCGTGCAGCCGGGCGCCCGCCTTCTGAGCCTGGCGGGCGAGTTGCTCGTCGAAGTCGTCGCGCTTGCGGACGAGCCCGTAGTCCGGGTAGCTGGCCAGCTCGGGCCACGGCAGCTGGAGACGGTGGCCGCCGCCGATGATGCGCAGGCCCTTGTTGCGCAGCCAGCCCGCCTCTTCGGAGATGTCGATGCCCATGGCCACCAGCTGCTTGGTGGCGCGCGGGGTGAGGCCGTCGCCGCAGACCTTCTCGCGCGGGAACACGGTCTTCTCCAGCAGCAGTACGTCCAGGCCGCTGCGGGCCAGGTGATACGCGGTGGTGGAGCCCGCGGGTCCGGCGCCGACGACGATCACATCGGCGGACCGCTCGGAAGCGGCCGCCTCCGGCCGGGGCTGCGCCTTGGACTCGGAGTGCGCCTTCGATTGGGGGTCGGCCACGAGGACTCCCGCTTGCTGGCTGGTGTGCTGACGGCGCCAGTCTATGCGGGGGTTGAGGGGCCGCCGCCGTCCGGCCCCTCCCCCGCCCGCCCCGGCTCAGGAGCCGTTCTCGTCCCAGGTGCTCAGCGCCGTGCTGAAGACCTGTTCCCGGTCCGGGTCCCACTCGTCGTAGCGGCTCTCCACGTAGAGGCTGTACTCCGTGCCGTCCTCGCTGACGTACGCCTGGTCGATGGCGTGGATGGTGCGGCCCGAGTCGTCCGAGGTGTAGACGAACTCCCAGCGGGCGCCCGGCCGTCCCCTGAAGGTGTTCTTCGTCAGTTCGAGGCGCCGGTAGCCGTCCCGCTTGGCGGCGCCCTTCTCCAGGGTGCGGAAGTTGTCGTACGACGACTGGCCCGCGTTCTCGATGATGCCGACGCGCAGATAGTCGCCGCCGGTGGGTGCCTCGTAGTCGACCTGGGTGCCCTTCGCCCGGCGCTGCCAGCCCTCCATCACTCCGACGGAGAAGCCCTTGGGGTCGTCCGCCCTGGTGAAGCCCGCGGGAAGATCGGTGCGCTGGGGAGTGCCGGGCGAGCCGTCCGACTGCGCGTCCGGATCGGATTCGGCGCCCGGGCCGGAATCATCGGACGGATCGGTCGGGTCGGACGGCGCGGGCGTCGGCCCCTCCGGGCTGTTGTCGGCGGGCTGCTCCTCGGTGGACTTCTTGGCGGGCTTCTTCGCGGATTCCTCGGCCGCCGGCTTGCGGTCGTCCTTGCCGTCGCTGCCCGCGAGATAGACGGCACCCCCTGCCGCGGCGCCGACGACGAGGAACCCGGCCAGGACGAGGCCCGCCCACATGAGGCCACGGTTGCGCTGCGGAGGTGGCGTCGGGCTGCCTCCGCCAGGGCCGAGGGCGTCGGGGCCGGATTCGGCGTCGGCGGCGGGGTACGCGGGGCCGGGTTCATCGCCCTGCGCGGGCGGCGGGGTCTGCGGGGGTTGCGGGGTCTGCGCGGGCGGCATCGGCGGAGCGGCGGGCGGACCGTACGCGGCCGGGCCGTGCGGGACCGCGCCGTGGGAGGCCGGGCCGTGGGAGGCCGGACCGTGGAGGCCCGCGCCGAAGGCGCCCGCGCCCAGGCCGGTGCCGCCCAGCCCCGTACCGCCCGGGCCGCCCTTGCCGAACTGGGCCCGCAGGAAGGGGACCAGCAGCGTGCCGCCGTACGACCACAGCAGCGCGAACAGCAGCAGCTCGGCGATGCCGGCCGAGACCTCTCCATGGGCGTAGAAGCGGCCGCCGTCACCGAAGCCGCTGCCGTAATCGCCGTCGTAGTCGCTGCCGTAATCGTCGCCGTAGCCGTCACCGAGGCCGCTGCCGTCGTCCACACCGGCGGTCGGCTCGCGGAAGCCGGCCTCGAAGCTCGCCCCGGCCAGCGCGGCGACCAGCAGCAGGCCGAGGACGAAGAACCCGGCGGCGAGCAGCTGTTCGCGGCGGTCGACGCTGCGCCGGGCCACCAGCGTGCCCAGCAGCAGCGCGCACGCCAGCCCGCCGGCCAGCGCGCCCACCACCGCCCAGTCGCCATGGGCCAGCTCGCTCAGCTCCGAGTAGCCGAACGACTCGCGCCCCGCGTCCAGTTGGCTGATGTCCCACTTGACGTCGATGGGCGCGCCCCAGGCCAGCGCGAGCCCGAACGTGCCGACGTTGGGCAGCAGCGCCACCAGCCCCCATACGTCCCCTGCACTCACCTCGTCCTCGGTGGCCAGCAGGACGACGAACATCACCACGGAGGCCAGCGCGATCACGCACACCAGCGCGAGCCCCGCCGTCCGCAGCGCGCCCACCACCGCGCGCACCGCGGGCCGCGCGGCCAGCCAGGCGTCGGTCCCGCCCCTGGTCAGCACGAGCGCCGCGACGAAGGTGGAGAGCAGGAACGCCCACAGCAGGGTGAGTCCGGGCGAGGACTCCAACTCCAGTCCCTCGTACGAGGGCGAGGCGTACAGCCCCAGCGCGAACCCGCCGACTCCGCACAGCGCGCCGATACGCAGCGCCGCCTCGAAACCGGCCGAGGGTGGCGCGGATTCCAGCCGGCGCCGCTCGAAGCGGGCGGCGAGGACGAGAGCGCCGATCCATACGGCGGTTGCCAGCAGCGGCAGTCCGGAGACCTCTCCCTCCCCCGCGACACGCGTGCCACCGGTCAGGTAGTCGGGGTCGCCGGAGACGCCGAACCCGCCGCCGACGCCCTGGAGCAGCGCGGCCAGCGCGACCCGCATCCGGGTCCCCCAGCCGATGTCCAGGTCGTCGAGGTCGTCGTTGGACCAGATGCCGAGCACGCAGGCCGCCAGGAACAGCACCCCCAACGGCCAGCCCGCGACGCGCAGCGCCCCGAGCCAGTCGCCCTTGACGGTCCGGGCCAGGAACATCCCCAGCGGCGTCGGCCCAGCGGGCGGCACAGGCGGGGGCGGCACGTGGGCGGGCTGTGCCGGCAGCGAGGTCTGGGTGGGTACGTACGTGGGGGGTGCGGCGGGCGGAGCCGGTGCGTCAGGCGGAGACGGTGCGTCAGGCGGGGAGGGTGCGGCCGTCGGCTCGGGAGGTGCGGCGGGCGCGTCAGGCACGGGCGGGGCCGCCGGGGCGGGAGGCGCCGCGGGTGCGGCGGGCGCGGGCGGCGCTGCCGGTGCAGGCGGTGCTGCCGGGGCCGTGGGGGCACCGCACGACATGCAGAAGCGGGCCTCGGCCGGGGAATCAGCACCGCATTGCGGGCAGGGCGAAGACGACGGCGGCGGGGACGACATGGCGCTCCGATGCGGTTGCGTTCGGGGAGGTGGGGGGACGAAGCGGCACGCAGGGGCACCGCTTGTGTGCGTACCGTACGAGGGACGGGTTACATCGTTCCGCCGAACTCCCCTTGGGGGAAGGACATTTATCCAAGCGCAACCGGATACGAAGCGCGCGAGGTGCTCAGTCCTCCGAGGCGCTCAGTCCTTCGGCCGGAAACCCCGGTGCAGGGCGACGATGCCGCCCGTCAGATTGCGCCAGGCCACCTTGGTCCAGCCCGCCTGCTGGAGCCGGGCCGCCAACTGCGGCTGGTTCGGCCACTCGCGGATGGACTCCGCAAGGTAGACGTACGCGTCGGGGTTGCTGCTGACCTGCCGTGCGATGGACGGCAGCGCCCGCATCAGATACTGCATGTAGACGGTGCGGAAGGGCGCCCAGGTCGGCTCGCTGAACTCGCAGATGACAACCCGTCCACCGGGCCGGGTGACGCGCCGCATCTCGGCGAGCGCGGCGTCCATGTCGCTGATGTTGCGCAGCCCGTAGGAGATCGTCACGGCGTCGAACGTGCCGTCGGCGAACGGGAGCCGGGTGGCGTCCCCGGCGGTGAACGGCATCCAGGGATGGCGCTCCTTGCCCTTGCGGAGCATGCCGAGCGAGAAGTCGCACGGCACGGTGAAGGCGCCGCCCTCCACGAACGGCAGCGAGGAGGTGCCGGTGCCCGCCGCCAGGTCGAGCACCTTCTCGCCGGGCCGGGCGTCGACGGCGGCGGCGACGGCGCGCCGCCACAGCCGGGCCTGGCCGGCCGTGAGCACATCGTTGGTGAGGTCGTACTTGTCCGCCACGTCGTCGAACATGGCGGCGACCTCGTGCGGCTGCTTGTCCAGGGATGCGCGGCTCATGTCCCTTGTTCCGCCCGTCACTTCGCGTCGATGAGAGCCAGCTCGGGGTGGGCTGTTCCCCCCTCGATGGCGGTGGAGGACAGGTGCGAGACGACCTTGTCGTCCACCGGGTCGTTCGCCGGGTCGTCGTGCACCAGCAGGTGCTCGTACGTCGTGGCACGCTGCGCCGGTACGCGGCCCGCCTTGCGGATGAGGTCGATCAGCTCCATCCGGTTGGAGCGGTGCTTGGCGCCCGCCGAGGAGACGACGTTCTCCTCCAGCATCACCGAGCCGAGGTCGTCGGCGCCGTAGTGCAGCGAGAGCTGTCCGACGTCCTTGCCGGTGGTCAGCCAGGAGCCCTGGATGTGGGCGACGTTGTCGAGGAAGATCCGCGCGATGGCGATCATCCGCAGGTACTCGAAGACGGTCGCCTGCGTCTGCCCCTTCAGATGGTTGTTCTCCGGCTGGTAGGTGTACGGGATGAAGGCGCGGAAGCCGCCGGTCCGGTCCTGCACATCGCGGATCATCCGCAGGTGCTCGATGCGCTCGGCGTTCGTCTCGCCCGTGCCCATCAGCATGGTGGAGGTGGACTCCACACCGAGGTTGTGGGCGATCTCCATGATCTCCAGCCAGCGCTCACCCGACTCCTTGAGCGGTGCGATGGCCTTGCGGGGCCGGGCGGGCAGCAGCTCGGCGCCGGCGCCCGCGAAGGAGTCGAGACCCGCCGCGTGGATGCGCTCGATCGCCTCCTTCGGCGACACCCCGGAGATCCGCGCCATGTGCTCGACCTCGCTGGCGCCCAGCGAGTGGATGACCAGCTGCGGGAACGCCTTCTTGATGGCGGCGAAGTGCTCCTCGTAGTACTCCACCCCGAAGTCCGGGTGGTGGCCGCCCTGGAACATGATCTGGGTGCCGCCCAGCTCGACCGTCTCCGCGCAGCGGCGCAGGATGTCGTCCAGATCCCGGATCCACACCTTGTCGCTCTTGGGCGAGGCGTAGAAGGCGCAGAACTTGCACGCCGTCACACACGAGTTGGTGTAGTTGATGTTGCGCTCGATGATGTACGTCGCGATGTGCTCGGTCCCGGCGTACCGGCGGCGGCGCGCCTTGTCGGCGGCGGCGCCCAGCGCGTGCAGCGGCGCGTACCGGTAGAGGTCGAGCGCCTCTTCGGGAGTGACGCGCCCCCCGGTGGCGGCGCGATCGAGGGCGGAGAGCAGGTCGGCTTCCGACACGTGCGCTGTCACCGTGGCGTCCCTCCAAAGGTCGCACATTCGACACATCTCGCCGCTTACCACAGCACAGCGGCGCCGGACCAGCCTACGCCAGGGGCATTCGGCCGATCTTCGGAGTGTCCCCGAGACGCGTCCGCATGCCCCCGAGGGGCTCAGCTGCCCGGCTCGGGGCTGAGCATCTCCACCCGGACGTCGGGCGGGAAACCGGTCGTCGCGCCGGTACGGCGGGCGAACTCGGCCACGCCCTCCAGCTGCCGTTCACCGAACCGGAAGTCGAGCGTGGTGAAGTACCGCTCCAGCACCTTCGGCTCGAAGACCTCGTAGCGCGCGGCGTGCTCGGCCACCTGGTCGACCTGTTCCATGGCCAGATCGCGCGAGGCCAGGAAGGCCCGGTGCGTCTCGTACACCGTCTCCGGAGCCCGCTGGAGGAAGTCGCGGCGCACGGCCCAGACGGCGAAGACGAACGGCAGCCCCGTCCACTCCTTCCACAGCCGCCCAAGGTCGTGCACCCGGAGGTCGTCCTCGGGCAACTGCCGCAGATAGGCGCGCAGCCCCACGTCGCCGATGACGACGGCGGCGTCCGCCTCCTTCATCATCCGCTCCAGGTCCGGCGGGCAGCTGTAGTACTCGGGCCGCACCCCGTAGCGCTCCGCCAGCAGCAGCTCGGCGAGGCGTACGGAGGTACGCGACGTCGAGCCGAGGGCCACCCGCGCGCCGTCGAGCTGGTCGAGGGGCAGGCGGGAGACGATCTCGCACGACATGACGTCGCCGTCGCAGCCCACCGCGATGTCCGGGAGAGCGACCAGGTCGTCCGCGTTGCGCAGGAACTCCACCAGGGTCACGGGCCCCATGTCGAGCCGCCCATCGATGATCATCTCGCTGAGCTTCTCCGGGGTGTCCCGGGTCAGGTCCAGATCCAGCAGCGTGTGGGTGTGGACCAGGCCCCAGTAGAGCGGCAGACAGTTGAGGAACTGAATGTGCGCGACGCGGGGGCGGGTGCGCACAGGCCTCGGTTCAGCAGTCACTCTCCGGAGAGTACGCCCCGGTCTGTACCCCGCCACGCGGGGTCCTCCGGGAGGCGCCACGCGGGGTCCTCCGGGAGGGCTGTGGGACATGATCCGGAACTCTTCCGCGCCGGGTCCCACCGTGCTAGGCTCGGAGCCAAGTTGCAGTTTGGTTTCCCTTGCAGTACAGAGCCTGCGGAGCATGTGACCGCGGGCTCTCGTCGTTTTCAGGCTTCTTTGTGGGTTCTGGGAGCAGGGACACCCTTATAGGCCCAAGGAGGGCTTATGGCTACCGGAACCGTTAAGTGGTTCAACGCCGAAAAGGGCTTCGGTTTCATCGCCCAGGACGGCGGCGGTCCCGATGTCTTCGTCCACTACTCCGCGATCAACGCATCCGGTTTCCGCTCTCTTGAGGAGAACCAGATGGTGTCGTTCGATGTCACGCAGGGCCCGAAGGGTCCGCAGGCGGAGAACGTCACCGCGCAGTAGTCCCTGACTCTGCAGTAATCCAAGGAGCCCCCGCCTCGGCGGGGGCTCCTGCCTTTTCGTGACCCGTCACCTGTGCGGGACCGCGGCCGTCAGCAGCCCTGCTCGTAGCCCGTTATCGCGGCGACCTTCGCCGCCGAGGCCGAGCCCTCGTCGAAGCGCTGGTCCAGCCACTCGTCCAGCAGTGTGCGGGCCAGTTCCAGGCCGATGACGCGCTGGCCGAAGCAGAGGACCTGAGCGTTGTTGCTGAGTACGGACCGCTGCACGGAGTAACTGTCGTGCGCGGTGACGGCGCGGATGCCGGGGACCTTGTTCGCGCTGATGGCGACGCCCAGACCGGTGCCGCAGATCAGCAGCGCCCGGTCGGCCTCGCCGTCGGCGACACGGCGGGCCGCCTCGACGGCGACGTGCGGATAGGCCCGGTCCCGGTCGGCGCCGCCGCTGCCGACGCCGACATCGGTGACCTGAGCCACCCGGGCGTCGCCGAGCAGGTCCTTCTTGAGGGCTTCCTTGTAGTCGAGACCCGCGTCGTCGCAGCCCACGACGATACGGAAGGGCTGCCGGGGCGCTGCGGGGGTGGTGCTCATGGTGCGTTCCTCCTGGTGGCGGGGGAAGAGATCAGGCTGCGGCGCGTACGGTGCCGGCCAGCGCGCCCAGGACCAGCGCCAGCGAGGTGGCGCCCGGGTCCGGGGTGCCGAGGCTGCGTTCGGCCAGCGGCCGGGCGCGGCCCAGCTTGGGGCGCAGCTCGGCGGTGGCCTCGGCGGCGGTACGGGCCACCTCGGCCGCGTCGGCCAGGGCCTGGGCAGGCGGGCTGCCCGCCTCCAGCCGTCCCTCGAAAGCGGTGACGAACGGGGCGAGCGCGTCGACCAGGGTCTTGTCGCCGGGTTCGGCCTTGCCGAGCGAGGTGACCGCCTCCAGCGCGGCCCGGGCGCCGGACACCAGTTCCGCGGGCGCGGGAGCACGGTCGGCGGGCAGTGCGGAGCCGAACGCGCGCAGGCCAGCGCCCCACAGCGCCCCCGAGGTGCCGCCCGCCTCGGCGGCCCAGGCATCCCCCGCCGCACCGAGCAGCGCGGCCGGCGCGGCGCCTGTGGCCTGCGCCTTCTCGGCGGCGGCCAGCGCCGCGTCCACGCCCTTGCACATGCCGCGCCCGTGATCTCCGTCCCCGGCGACGGCGTCGAGCCGGCCGAGGGTCTCCTCCTGCTCGTGGAGGAGGGTGTGCGCTGTCCGGAAGGCACGTACGACGGTGGCCGCGGTGGCGACCGCCTCCCCGGTCGCGGTGGCGGGCTCGTCGGCCGTACGGGGGACGGTGGCCGTACGCGGCGCGGCCCTCCGGTCCGTTGCCGGGGCCTGGGGTGCGACTTCGCCGCGGCGGTAGGCGGGGGTGTCGGCGGGGGCGAGCCAGAGCCGTTCCATCTCCTCGTCCAGCCAGGTGACGGTCAGTGAACAGCCCGCCATGTCCAGCGAGGTGACCAGTTCGCCCACCTCGGGGCGTACCAGCTCCAGCCCCGCCTCGGTGAGCAGCCGCGCCACGGACGCCCACAGCACGTACAGCTCCTCGTACTTGGTGGCGCCCAGACCGTTGAGCAGGACCGCCACCCGGTGGCTGTCCGCCGCCTCCGCCGGCCGCTCCGCCAGCAGCCCCTCCACCAGGGTGCGGGCCAGGTCCTGGGCGGTCGTCAGCTCGGTTTCGCGCACGCCGGGTTCGCCGTGGATGCCCAGGCCGAGGCCCAGCTTGCCCGTCGGCACGGTGAACAGCGGTTCCCGTTGGCCCGGCAGTGTGCACCCCGCGAAGGCCACGCCGAGCGAGCGGGTCCGGGCGTTGGTGTGCTCCGCGATCCGGACCACCTCGTCCAGGTCGGCGCCCTCCTCGGCCGCGGCGGAGGCGGTCTTGTAGACGGTGAAGCCGCCCGCTATGCCGCGCCGCCGGTCGGCCTCCGCGGTGGGGGCGCCGGCGATGTCGTCGGTGACGGCGAAGCAGCGGGCCGGTATGCCGTCCGCGGTCAGGCGTTGGGCGGCCTGGCCGAAGTTCATGACGTCACCCGCGTAGTTGCCGAAGAGGAACAGCACACCTGCGCCGGTTTCGGCTTCCGCCGCCACGGAGTACGCCTGCGCGGCGGACGGTGAGGTGAAGACGTTGCCGATGACCGAGCCGTCGGCGAACCCCTTGCCGACCACGCCGCAGAACGCGGGGTAGTGGCCGGAGCCGCCGCCGGTCAGCACCGCGACCTTCGCGGCGGCGGGACGGTGGGCTCTGACTACGCCGCCGGGGACCGCGCGGACGTGTTCGGGGTGGGCCGCGGTGAAGCCTTGGACCATGTCCTCGGCGAAGCGGGCAGGGTCGTTGAATACGCGGGTCATAGGGGACTCCAGCAGGGTGTTGTGCCGGGACCGGACGGAGCCCGGGTAAGGAGCGGGGGCGGGGTCACCAGGACTGGCGGGCTCTTTCCAAGGTGTCGAGGTACCGGTGGTAGCCGTCCTCGTAGAAGGCGACGGCCGCGTTGTCGGCGCGCGCGATACGGCCCTCTCCCAGAGCGCCGCCGGCCGCGTCGTCAGCGCCCAGCGCGCGCCAGGCGATCCGCGCGGCGCCGCGGATGCCCACGGCGTCCTCCCGCACATGGACGTCCCGCCCCAGGACGCCGGCGAAGATGCGCCCCCACTCGCCGGAGCGGGCGCCGCCCCCGCAGGCGGTGACGGCCCCGTCGACGCCGAGGGTCTCCAGACAGTGCCGCGCCGAGTAGGCGACGGCCTCGCACAGGGCACGCACCAGGTCGGCGCGGCCGGTCAGGGGCGAGAGCCCGTCGAGCCGGCCGCGGGCGCGGGCGTCCACGAAGGGGGCCCGCTCGCCGCTGGTGGACAGGAACGGCAGGGCGGTCACCCCGGCGGCGCCGTAGGGGGACTGCGCGAGCAGCGCGTCGAGTTCCTCGATACGCACGCCCAGCATGCCCAGCAGCCAGTCCAGTCCGGCGGTGCCGATCATGGCGGGCATGACCCGCAGATACCGGTCCTGGTACGGGGTGGCCAGGATCATCCCGGCTGCCTCGTCCCCCGCGCCCGGCGTGGGATCGTCGCTCAGCACCTGGCAGGCCAGCGTCGTACCGATGATGAGGTTGCCTTCGCCGACCCGCTCCAGGCCCGAGCCGAAACCGCAGGCCGGGATGTCGAACGGCCCGGCACTGACCGGGAGCCCGGCAGGCAGGCCCAGCTCCGCCGCGACCTTGGGCAGCAGCCCGAACAGCGCGCCGGGCGGCGCGGGTTCGGCCAGCAGCCCGCGCCACCGGCCCAGCCCGCACAGCTGAAGTGCCTCGTCGTCGTACGTACGGCGCGCCACGTCCAGGAACGGCACCGAGGCGTCCGAGGCGTCCACCGTCCGCTCGCCGGTGAACCGCTGGGCGATGGCGTCGACGCAGTACCCGGCCACATCGGCGGCCGCCAGCCGTTCGGGCTCGTGTTCGGCCAGGTGGGCGAGGAGGGGTCCGGCCGCGCCCGGGAACATGCCGGCTCCGGTGCGCCGGTGGACCTCGCGGGCCGTGCCGTCCGCTGCCCACTTGTCCAGGACGGGGGCCGCGCGGCCGTCCATCCAGGACAGTGCGCGGCCCACCGGGCGGCCGCCGGCGTCCCGCAGCCACAGGCCGTCGCCCTGCCCGGTCAGCGCGAGGGCTTCGAGGGGCTCGTCCGGGTCGAGTTGTGCGGCGTCGGCGACGGCGGCCCGTACGACGGTGACAACCGTGCCGATGACCTCGTCCATGTCCTGCTCGACGCGATTGCCCGGCAGCGTGTACAGCGTGCTGCGGGCCTCGTGCGCGGGGGTGGTGCGCCCGTCGCGCGCGATGAGCTGGGCCTTGGTGACCGAGGTGCCGACGTCGACCCCGACGATCACGACTGCCGCCCTCCCCCTGCCCCCGTGGCCTGGAACACCTCCGGGTTGACCACGAACTCGGGGCGCTCGCCGCGCAGATACGCGGCTGCCTGGGCCGCCGTGATGGCCGCGGCGCGGTCGGCGGTCTGCCGGGTGGCGCCCGCCAGGTGCGGGGTGGTGATGACGTTGGGCGCCCGGTGCAGCGGCCAGTCGGCGGGCGGCGGCTCGACGTCGTACACATCCAGCGCCAGCGCGCCCAGGTGGCCGGACTCCAGCATCGCGGGCAGCGGGCCGTAGTCCATGAGTTCGCCGCGCGCCGAGTTGACGAGCACCGCGCCCTTGGGGAGCAACTTGAGGTTGTCGGCGTTCAGCATGTGCCGCGTCTCCGCGGTGACGCGGGCGTGCAGGCTGACGACCGAGCTGCGGCGCAGCAGCTCCTCCAGCGCCACCAACTCCACGCCGTCCGCCGCGGCCTTGGCCGGGTCGGCGTAGGGGTCGGCGACCAGCACCCGGGAGCCGAAGGCGCGCAGCACGCGGGCGACGATCGCGCCGATGGCGCCGTAACCGACGAGTCCGACGGTGGTGCCGTCCAGCTCGATGCCCGCGTTCTCGATGGCGTAGTAGTCGCCCCGCCAGGTGCCCTTCTTCAGCTCCGCGTCGGAGGCGGGGATACGGCGCAGCGCGGCGAGCATCAGCCCGAGCGCGAACTCGGCGGCGGCCGCCGCGTTGCGGCCGGGGGTGAAGGTGACGGGGATGCCGGCGCGGGTGGCAGCCGGCACATCGACGTTGACCGGGCCGCCGCGGGCCACCGCGATCAGCTTCAGGTTCGGGGCCTCGCGGATGACGCGGTCGGTGAACGGCGCCATCTGGATGAGGGCGATCTCGGCGTCGCCGAGCGCTTCGAGCAGCTCGTCCTCGGTGCCGCTGGCCTCCTTGACGTTGCCGACGGGGCCGAAGGGGGTGTGCGGCCAGGGGGTGGTCCGGGTGCGGAAGTCCAGCGCGGTGCCGGGGGCCGCGTTCTTGAGCGCGTCGATGAAGAGCTGGGGGGCGATGAAGTGGTCGCCCGAGGCCAGCACCTTGATCGGGTCCGTCATGCCCGGTCACCTTCCTTGAGCTGGGAGAGCAGATAGCGGCGTACGTCGTCGTGGTCGGTGGCCGAGTGCGCGGCGCCCGCGAGGGCGTCAGCGGCCGGTGGATAGCCGGGGTTGGGGATGGCGACGACCGTCATCCCGGCCGCCGCGGCGGCGCGCAGCCCGTTGCTGGAGTCCTCCACCGCCAGGCAGTCGGCCGCGGGGACGCCGAGTTTGCCGGCCGCTGCCAGATAGACGTCGGGGCTGGGCTTGCCGCGCGGGACCTCGGCGCTGGAGACGGTGGCCTTGAAGTGGTGCTCGACTCCATGGTGCGCGAGGACGGCGTCGATCACGCGGCGCGGCGCGGACGAGGCGAGCGCGATGGGACCGCGCGCGGCCGCGTCGGCGATCATCCCGCGGGCGCCGGGCAGCAGCTCGATCTCACCGTCCTCCAGCGCCTTGATCATGCCGTCCACGACAGTGCGTTCGGTGTCGGCGGCGCTGTCGCCCGCGCCGGCGAACTCGGTGAGGAAGGCGGCCCATTCCGGAGCGCTCATCCCCTGGCAGCTTCTGGTCTGCTCGGGCCCCCACTGCTTGCCGCGTTCGGCGGCGAACGCGGTCCACAGCCGCTCCCAGAGATGCTCGCTCTCCACGAGCACTCCGTCCATGTCAAACACCACTGCATCGGCCACGGCCGGAACTCCTCACCTTCGGCTCCCTGCAAATTAACACTGCTTCTGTTATCTGTCACTCAGGTGTTGGTACTCGCACCAGGGGCAATGTGAGACTTCGAGCGGACCGGGGGCCGGAAGACGCCGTAAGGGGTGCAGGATGGTGCGTATGACCGCCCACTCAGCAGCGCGTGCCACGCGCCAGAAGCGTCAGCAGCAGATCGTCGACCATGTGCTGGCCAAGGGCGACGCCTCGGTGGCGGAGCTGACGGAGCTGACCGGCGTCAGCGTGATGACGGTGCACCGGGACATCGCCGAGCTCGCCGACCGCGGCATCCTGCGCAAGTACCACGGTGGCGTCTCGGCCCAGCCCTCCACCGTCTTCGAGTCCAGCTCCGACTTCCGGCTGCACGCGCACACCGGCGAGAAGGAGGCGCTGGCCAGGGCGGCGCTGGAGTTCGTGACGCCGGGGATGTCGCTGATGCTGGACGACTCGACCACGGCGCTGGCCTTCGCGAAGCTGCTGCCGCAGGTGGGGCCGCTGACGGTGGTGACCAACTACCGGCTGATCACCGAGGAGCTGCGGCCCGTCGAGGACGTACGGCTCATCGGGATCGGCGGCGAGTACTCGCGCACCCACGACTCATGGATCGGGCTCTCCGCGCTGGAGATGATCAAGAGCTTCTCGGTGGATCTGACCGTCGTCTCCACCTCCGCCATCACCGGCACCATGACCTACCACCAGGAGCAGGAGATCGTCGCCCTCAAACGCGCCATGCGGGAGGCGGGCTCGGTCAGCGTGCTGCTGATGGACCACAGCAAGGTCGGCCGCAGCGCGCTGCACCGGCTCGACCCGGTGCGCGAGTTCGACCATGTGGTGCTCAGCGGGCCGGTGGAGGACGAGTTGGTGGCGGAGATGCGCAAGGTTACGGAGGTGAGGGTGGTCTCCGCGTGAGGGGTGCCCGGTGGATGTGGGCTCGCCCTCTCGGGCGTGCTGGGTAGGGGCTGCCCCTTCCTATGACCCCAGGCTGCCGGTACGTCGTGGTCGCTGGGGGCACCTCCCGGCCGGAGTCCCCCAGCCTCCGGCCGGGAGGTGCCCCCAGGGGAGCAGTTCCCCGCGCCCCTTCGGGGCGCCCCCGCCCCGCGCTGTTACGCGGCAACAGGCCTGGCCGTTATTTTTAACAGGGGTCTTGATATTTCTCGCAGGCGGGCTGAGTATCTGCGGTGCACCAACTGGTTACCTCAGAGCGGAGGCCCCCCGATGACGGATCCAGCGACCCGAGCCCCCGGCCGAGGGCTCCTCGATCGCATAGGGCTGCCCAAGCCCCTGGTCCTCGGCTACATCGGCGTACTGCTGTTCATGATCGGCGACGGGGTCGAGAGCGGGTTCATCGCGCCGTACATGGCCGACCACGGCGCGGGCAGCGATGTGAAGGCCGGCTACGTCATCACCGCCTACGGCGTCGCCGTGATGCTGGCCTCCTGGTTCTCCGGTGCGCTCTCCCAGGTGTGGGGCCCGCGCAAGGTGATGTGGGTGGGCCTGATCATCTGGGCGGTCTTCGACGCGCTCTACCTGGTCTTCGCGCTCGGCACCGAGAACTACCCGATGATGCTGATCCTCTACGGCATCCGCGGCTTCGGCTATCCGCTCTTCGCCTTCGGGTTCCTCGTCTGGATCACCGGCAGCGCCCCGAAAGCCCGGTTGGGCACCGCCGTCGGCTGGTTCTACTTCGCCTTCACCGGCGGCCTGCCCACCCTCGGCTCCCTCTGGTCCAGCTTCACCATCCCCGCCATCGGCGAGATGGGCACCCTGTGGAGCGCGCTCGGCCTCATCCTGGCCGGTGGTGCCATCGCACTGGTCGGCGCCAAGCGGCGGGAGGGCGGCGAGCGGCTGGCCGAGCCCGGCGTCACCACGGGTGAGTCCCTCTACAACAGCGTCTCGATCATCTGGACCCACCCGCGGGTGCTGGTCGGCTGCCTGGTACGGATCATCAATACGGCGCCCGAGTTCGGCATGCTCGTCTACCTGCCGCGGATCTTCTCCGACGACGTCGGCTTCGGCACCGACAAGTGGCTCCAGCTGCTGGCGATCATCTATGGCACCAATATCTTCTTCAACCTGATCTTCGGCGCGGTCTCCGACCGGATCGGCTGGCGGACCACCATCGCGACATTCGGCGCCCTCGGCTGTGCGATCAGCGTGACGGTGCTGTACTTCGTGCCGACCTGGCTCGGCCCCGACTACTACTGGGTCGCCGTACTCGCCGGCATGCTGTACGGCGCCACACTGGCCGGCTTCGTCCCCATCTCGGCGCTGATCCCGAACATGGCCCCCGAGAACAAGGGCGGTGCCATGGCACTCCTCAACCTCGGCGCGGGCGGCGCCACTTTCGTGGGTCCCGCCATCGCGTCCGTGTTCCTCCCCCTCGTCGGTGCGGGTGGCGTGACCATCGTCTTCCTGGCGCTGTACCTGGTCGCCATGGTGCTGACCCTGTTCCTCAAGATGCCCGAGGAACAGGGCGGCTCCGCAGCGCCGGTCACCGCGTCCCCTCCCGGCAAGAGCTCGACCCCGACGCCGGCCTAGCCGCTCGCCGAGCACCTCTTCTCACCGCGACGGCGGTCAGTGGGAGCGCCCACTGACCGCCGTCGCGTTGCGCACCCGTTCGGCGAGCGGGGCGGCCTCAGTCCAGCTGGTACGTGAAGGAGACCTTCACATCCTTCTCCCCCTCGTGGACCTCGAACCCTCCGGTACCGGCCAGACCGGCGAGGTCACCGGTTCCGGAACCCGGAACCACGTCGAACGAGCAGCGGATGACGCCCTCCTCGTCGAAGGTGCCGTTCTGGTGGATGACGAACGTCCCCTCCCGCCCGTCGACGGAGCCGGTCAGCAGCTCCATCCCGCAGAAGGAGCCGCGCGTCTCGGCGGCGTATGTCAGTACGTACTGGCATGCGGTGCCCTCCGCCTCGATGCCCCCGCTGTAGTTGTTGACGACGGCGGCGTGCGCGAGACGGGGGCTGCGCTCGGCGTCGGTGACGTTCTTCTCGTCCCAGGAGGAGAAGGTGAAGACGGCGGTGGTGGAGTGCTCAGCCATGGCGGGCGGCCTTTCCGTAAGTAGCGGCGGACTGCGTACCGGCATCCTCACGGTCGTACCTGACACCTTCTGTCAGGTACCGGAAACCGGGGCGCGAGAATGACGGCATGCGCGCCGACCGGCTCCTCTCGCTGCTCCTCCTGTTGCAGAACCGCGGCCGGATGACGGCGCCCGAACTCGCTGCCGAGCTGGATGTCTCCGTCCGCACCGTCTACCGCGACATCGAGGCGCTGGCCGGCTCCGGCGTCCCCGTCTACGCCGACCGCGGCCCGGCGGGCGGCTACCGCCTCATGGCCGGATACCGCACCCGGCTCACCGGGCTGACCGACTCCGAGGCCGGCTCCCTCTTCCTGTCCGGTCTCCCGGGCCCGGCCCAGGAGTTGGGGATCGGCGCCGTACTGACCACCGCACAGCTGAAGGTCCGCGCCGCCCTCCCGGCCCCGCTCGCGGAGCACAGCCGGCGCATCCAGGACCGGTTCCATCTGGACGCGCCGGGCTGGTTCCGGGACGCGGACCCGGTGCCGTATCTGCCGCAGGTCGCCCGCGCGGTGTGGGAGCAGCGGGTGCTGCACGTGCGCTACCGGCGCTGGCGGGGCGAGGTACAGCGCGAACTGCGCCCGCTCGGCATCGTCCTGAAGGGCGGCATCTGGTACGCGGTGGCCGTGGCCGCCGGTACGGACGAGGAGGCCGTACGCACGTACCGGATCTCCCGGCTGGTGGAGGTCAGCACCGGCGAGGAGACCTTCGACCGGCCCGCGGGCTTCGATCTGGCCGCGTACTGGGAGGCGTCAGCACGCCGTCTGGAGGCGATGCTCCGGCAGGACGTGGCCCGGGTTCGGCTCTCCCCGCAGGGCAGACGGCTGCTCCCGGCCAAGTTCGGTACGCAGGGCGAGCGTGCGCTGGAAAGCGCGGGGCCCGCCGACGCGGACGGGTGGGTCGAGGTCGAGCTGGCCGTCGAGTCGCAGCCGGTCGCCGTCTCCGATCTGCTCAGCCTCGGCGCGGAGGCGGAGGTCTTGGGACCGCCTGCGTTGCGGGACGCCATGATCGAAGCGGTGCGCGCGGTGACGGCGCGCTATTGGGCGGAGCCCTGACCGAAAGGGGCACCGCCTCGTCCGGTGAGGGGGTGCCCCTGGCCGACGCTTGCGGGGCGCGGGTTGCGTTGTAGTTCCCCGCGCCCCTTTCGGGGGCGCGGGGAAAGGTTCGCCGGATTGGTGGTCGCGTTCCGGGCGGACGGCGCCACCATCGATGACTGGCTATGACGTCACTTTGCGGAGGCGGCCTGGCTCTGTCCTGCCAGCTGACGTACCAGGGCGACGAGCGCGGTGCGCTGTGCCGCGAGGGCACCGTCGGTGTCGTCCGAGCTCCCGCCGTCCGCCGGGACGAGCATCCGGGCCACCTGCGGCAGGGTGAACCAGGAGGCGGTCAGCGCGATGACGGCGTGCGTCAGGGCGCCCGGCGAGGCGGCGGTGGTGAGGGCGCCCGCTCGCTGGGCTTCCGCGAGGGCCGCGGCCTTCTCCTGGTAGCGCCCGGTGCGCTCGGCCTCGGAGACCACCCGGTCCTGGTGCCGGCGCTGAAGCCCCTCCCAGGCCAGCAGCCGGGCCAGATGCGGATGGGCGCGGTGGTAGTCGAAGAGGCGGCCCGCGTAGTCGCCGAGATCGGCAGCCTGGTCGCCGGTCAACGGCACGGCGGCGGCCACCCGCTCCATCTCGCTCCTCAGTACGGCGACGAACAGCTTCTCCTTGCTGCCGAAGTACTGGTAGATGCGCTCCTTGTTGACATCCGCGCCGGCCGCCACGCGGGCGATACGGGCGCCCTCCGGGCCGTACTCGGCGAACTCCTCGACGGCGGCGTCGAGGAGTCGCTGCTTGGTGCGTGCGGTGTCCCAGGCCATGGGGCCAGCCTAGCCGAGAACTCCAACCAACCGGTTGGACATGGCCCCGCCCGCATGCCAAACTCCAACCGGCCGGTTGGAGTTTTGGGAGGGGTCGCCGTTCCCCGCTCCAACCGCCGTTCCCGTTTCGGCCGCCCTTCCCGTCCCACCTGGAGGAACCCGTGCCCGCCGCACCGCCGACCCCCGCAGCACCGTCCGTACACCGCCGGGCGCTGATCACCTGGCTCGCCGTCTATCCGACCATCACCGTCGCCCTCGGCCTGCTCGGCCCGGCGACCGCCACGATGCCGCTCCCCCTGCGGACGCTGATCCTCACGGCCGTCGTCGTGCCGGTCTCCGCGTACGTACTGATACCGGCGCTGTTCAAAGCGAACGCACGGCTGGGTGCGCTGCGCCGGGCTGGGGGCGGTTCGCCCGAGTGGCACCGGGACCAGTGAGGCGTTGCGCTCCTGACTGGCACATCAGTCAGTGGCGCAACGAGTCTTCCTTTACGGGATCTATCAGGGCAAATACTGGCTGTTGAGCTAGCAGCTGTTGCGGTTATCTCAACGCGCTCGTACGGTGGCCGCATGCCGAACACAGCGGGCGACCGGATCCAGGACGGGGCGGGCGAGATCGCCGAGCGTGTCCGTAAGGTCATCGAGGCCGCCGGATGCAGTCAGCGGGAGTTCGCCCGGCGGATCGTGATGGACCCGTCGAAGCTCTCCCGGTCGCTCAGCGGCACCCGCCGCTTCACCGTCGCGGAACTGGCCCGGATCGCGGACGCGGGGCAGGTCGACGCCGGATGGCTGCTCGGCTCCGGCAGTACGGGGGTCGCCCACACGGGGGCCGCTCACGCGGGGGTCGGCGACGCGGGGCCGAAGGATGACGCGGCGGCCCGGGCGCCTGTACTTCCGTCCTCAGGGCGTCCGTTGCAGATCGTGCGGGAGACGGTGCGACTGATCGCGGAACATGGCTTCCACGCCGTACGGGTGGCCGATATCGCCGCCGCGTGCAACACCAGTACCGCCGCCATCCACTACCACTTCCCCGGCCGTGCCGAGCTGTTGGAGGCGGCCGTGCGCTGGTGCATGGACGAGGACACCGCCAGCCGCGCGGCGCGGATCGCCGAGGCCGGTGCTGCCGAGGACACCGAGGCCGAGTTGGGTGAGCTGCTCGCCCTGCAGACGCCGCGGACCGAGCAGCAGCGGCGGCAGTGGCTGGTGTGGCTGGATCTGTGGGCCGAGGCCGCCCGCTCGACCGCCATCGGGCGCCTGCATGTCGAGTACTACCGGCAGTGGCGCACCACCGTCGCCGATGTCATCCGGCGCGGTATCGCACAGGGCGTCTTCCGCGAGGTGGACCCCGAGTTCAGCGCGCTGCGGCTGACCGCGCTCGTCGACGGGCTGGCCTCTCAGGTGCTGGCCAGCGCCCCCGGAGCGGAGGACGGGACCAGTCCCGACGACATGTACGCGGCGCTGCTCGCGTATGTGCGTACCGAATTGCTGTCCGTTGCCGCGGACTGAGTGTCCTACGGAGGGATCGCTTGCCATGCCCATGAACGAGAACGTCATCA
This sequence comes from Streptomyces sp. CA-250714, assembly GCF_050936705.1. Taxonomy (NCBI): domain Bacteria; kingdom Bacillati; phylum Actinomycetota; class Actinomycetes; order Kitasatosporales; family Streptomycetaceae; genus Streptomyces; species Streptomyces sp. CA-250714. The sequence goes on from NZ_JBNJMI010000001.1 coordinate 3,432,862, forward strand.
TCACCTGCGCCCTCACAGGTGCCGGTGACACCGTCGGGCGCAGTCCGCATGTGCCCGTTACTCCCGAGCAGATAGCCGCCTCGGCCGTCGAGGCCGCGGAGGCGGGTGCGGCCGTCGTACATATCCATGTGCGCGACCCGGAGACCGGTGCGCCCTCGCGGGACCGGAGGCTGTACCGCGAGGTCGTGGAGCGGATCAAGGAGACGGGCACGGACGTCGTCATCAATCTGACCGCCGGCATGGGCGGTGACCTGGTGCTCGACGCCGATCAGCCGCTGGAGAAGGGCGCGCTGGACGGTACGGATCTGGTCGGCGGTCTCGACCGGCTGCCGCATGTGGAGGATCTGCTGCCCGATATCTGCACCCTGGACTGTGGTTCGCTCAACTTCGGCGATCAGCTGTATGTCTCCACCACGGAGATGCTGCGGAAGGGTGCTCGGCGGATCCAGGAGCTCGGCGTAAAGCCGGAGTTGGAGATCTTCGACACCGGGCAGTTGTGGTTCGCCAAGCAGTTGCTGGAGGAGGGGCTGCTGGATCAGCCGACGCTTTTCCAGCTGTGCATGGGTATTCCGTGGGGGGCTCCGGCCGATCCCGGTGTGCTTCAGTCGATGGTCAATTTCCTGCCGCCCGGTGCGCAGTGGGCGTCATTCGCGTTGGGGCGGATGCAGATGCCGTGGGTGGCGCAGTCGATTCTGCTCGGCGGGAATGTGCGGGTCGGGTTGGAGGACAACCTGTATCTGAGTCGGGGGGTGAAGGCGACGAACGGGCAACTCGTCGAGAGGGCTGTCCGTGTCGTTGAGGACCTCGGAGTGTCGGTGGCCTCCGCGGATGAGGCCCGTGCGCGCCTTGGGCTCCCCGCGCGGGTTGGGAGGGCCGCCGCCAGTGGTTGAGGGCCGCGGGTGGGTGGGGGAGGTGGTGGCTGAGGGCCCAACCTTGGGCCCCCTCCCTCTGTTGGGGGCTCCGCCCCCAAACCCCCGGTCCTCGCCGGACAGGCGTTGGGGCGGCTCCGCCCCCCAACTGCCCCCCGCTACGGGGGCTCCGCCCCCCTAGGAGCCCCCCCGACCCCATGCCTTCCCTACGAACAATTCGACCTCCGCCCCCGCTCCAGGACTATTCGCTGCGGGTGGCGCCCATATCTGGGGTGGATAACAGCCCCCATTGCTCCAACCCCAGATATGGGCGCCACCCGCAGACAAAAGGCAGCAGCTCACAGGCGGGCTGCTCTTACGTCAATGGCTAGGCGATTTGCGGAAGGGGGGTCCTAGGGGGGCGAAGCCCACCTAGCGGGGGGCCGTTGGGGGGCGGAGCCCCCCGACACGACCCCTCGGCGACAGCCGAAAACGATAGGGGGCGTGCCCCCACAAGCCAGCCGTCCCGGCGGCAGGCGGGGGGAGCCGCCCCCAACCCCCACCCACCCCAGGCCGCCACCAACCCCACCCACCCCGCACCGCCACGAACCCCCACCCACCCGAGCCGACACCCCCACCCACCCACGTGCCCCCACGAGCCACGTGCCCCCACCAACCCACGTGCCCCCACAAGCGACGAGCCCTCAAAGGCAGAGCACAAAAGGAGACCCTCACAATGATTTCCCCTCCCAGCGAGGTAACCCGCATAACGTGCATCGGCGCAGGGGTCATAGGGGGCGGCTGGGTCGCCCACTTTCTGGCCCGCGGATATGAAGTGACGGCGTGGGACCCCGCGCCGGATGCAGAGGAGAAGCTGCGCCGACTGGTGGACGCGGCATGGCCGGCACTCACCCAGTTGGGGCTCGCCGAGGGGGCCTCAAAGGAGCAGCTCCGATTCGCGGGCTCACTCGAAGAGGCCTGCGCGGAGGCGCAGTTCGTTCAGGAGAGCGCACCCGAGAAGCTGGAGCTCAAAAGGGACCTGCTGGCGAGGACGGACGCGGCGACGCCGCGCGACGTCGTCATCGCCTCATCCACGTCCGGCTACCCGATGACCGACATGCAGACCGAGGCGGCGAACCCGGGCCGACTCCTGGTGGGGCACCCGTTCAACCCCCCGTATCTGATCCCTCTCGTGGAGGTGGCCGGAGGCCGACGCACCGACCGTGCGGCCGTCACATGGGCGTCGCGGTTCTACGAGGTGGCGGGCAAGTCGGTGATCACGATGGACCGGGAGCTGCCGGGATTCATCGCCAACCGCCTCCAGGAGGCGCTGTGGCGTGAGGCACTGCACATGGTCGCCAACGGGGAGGCGACGGTGAAGGAGATCGACGACTCGATCACCGAGGGGCCGGGGCTGCGCTGGGCGTTCATGGGGCCCTGTCTGACGTTCGCGCTGGCGGGCGGCGAAGGGGGGATGGGCCACATGCTCGACCACTTCGGGCCGTCCCTCAAGTCGCCGTGGACCAGGCTGGAGGCGCCCGAGCTGGACTCGGCGCTGCGGGACGCGATGGTGGCGGGCTGCGAGGAGGCGGCCGCCGGGCGCAGCATCGCCGAGCTGGTCGCCGAGCGGGACCAAGGCGTCATCGACGTACTGCGGGCCACCGGCCGGCTGCCCGGTGGGGCGAAGGGTGGTGCCGAATGACGCGGCTGCCGCTGTTCGAGCAGACGGTCCGTCCCGAGTGGATCGACTACAACGGCCATATGAGCGAGGCGTTCTACGTCCTCGTCTTCGGTCATGCGACCGACGCGATGATGGACGCGGTGGGTCTGGGACCGACGTACCGGGAGAGCACCGGGTGCTCGCTGTACACCGTCGAGGCGCATGTGCGGTATGTGAGCGAAGTTTCGGAGGGGGCGTCGCTCGCGGTGCGTACGCGGGTTCTGGGCGTGGCCGGGAAGAAGCTGCGCTTCGCGCATGAGATATACGTCGAGGATCGTACGGTCGCCACGAGCGAGCTGTTCGCGCTGCATGTGGGGGACGAGGGCAGCGTCGCTTTTCCGGAGGAGGTACGGGAGCGGCTGGCCGCGCTCGTCGAGGAGCCTCCGCAGTGGGCGGGCCGCGCCATCGCCGCCGTTGGCTGACCTGCGCGACGTTGACGATTCGGAGTGCGAATCCCACAATGAGCAGCATGGTCGCGCACTCCACTTCCCCGCTCGGACGCCACGGCGTCCCGTGGCGGCGTGGGTGCGAGCGGTCCGGTCTCTAGGTGTGGCCTCGGCTCCCGTGCGGGAGTCACGGAGCCGCCGCGCGTCGGCGCGGTCGGTGCTGGCCCACCAATTCGACCGGATCCGCTGGAGGACCCATGAGCATCACTGCCCCCGCCACCCTTCGTGAAGCCCGCGTGCCCGAGGGCGGCCTGTACGAAGGGGTGCGCATTCTGCGGCCGTTCCCGGAGAACTGGGAGGAGCGGCCCTATGAGCTGATCGAGGTCGTGCCGCAGACCCGGGTGATCGGCGCGGAGATCCGGGGCGCCGATCTGTCCCGGCCGCTGGGCCCCGCGCTGCGGGACGAGCTGAACCGGGCGCTGCTGGAGTGGAAGGTGCTCTTCTTCCGGGGCGCGAACCTCACCCCCGAGCAGCAGGCCGCGTTCGCCCGGAACTGGGGCGATCTGGAGACCAACCCGCTGCTGGCACGCGGCTCCAGCGACGAGATCGTCCGCTTCGAGAAGGGCGCCGCGGCCCGGCCCACGTACGAGAACGTATGGCACACGGATGTCACCTTCCGTGAGCGGCCGGCCATGGGTGCCGTGCTCCAGCTGCGGGAGGTGCCACCGCTGGGCGGGCACACCATGTGGGCGGACATGGCGGCGGCGTACGACAATCTGCCGTCGCAGGTGCGAGAGCGGATCGACGGGGCGACAGCCGTGCACGACTTCATCCCCGGTTTCGCGCGGTTCACCTCGGCGGAGCGGCTGGCCGAACTCCAGGATGAGTTCCCGCCGGTCGAGCACCCGGTGGTGCGTACGCACCCGGAGACGGGCCGCAGGATGCTGTTCGTGAACACCTCGTTCACCACCCACATCGTGGGCATGGAGCGCGCGGAGAGCGACCGGCTGCTGGCCGAGCTGGTGCGGCAGGCGCATGTTCCCGAGTACCAGGTGCGGTTCGCCTGGCAGCCCGGGGACATCGCGTTCTGGGACAACCGGGCCACCCAGCACTACGCCCTGTTCGACTACGCGCCGCACCGGCGAGTGGCCGAGCGGGTGGCCATCGTGGGTGACCGCCCCTTCTGAGATCCCTCAGCCGCTCCGTCCGCCCCCTCCCCCCGAAGGGGGCGGACGGAGCCTTTCCGGAGGGGCTGTTCTCGAATGCCTTTCCGGATCCCTCTCACCCTACGGTGAGCAGCGTCTTGCCCAGCGCGTCGCGGGCCTCGATCGCGGCGTGTGCCTTCGCCGCGTCCTCCAGCGCGAAGGTCTGGCCGATCACCGGGCGCAGCCGTCCTGCCGCCGCCTCCAACAGGGCGCGGTCCAGCAGCGGTTTGGCCTCGGCCGCGGAGAACTGGACCTGGTCGATACCGGCCAGGGTCACCCCGCGCTCCGCGGCTGCCGTCGCGTCGAGCTCCGTGAAGCCGCCGGAGGCCGCGCCGTGCGCGGAGAACCGGGCCCCGCGCGCGGTGAGTTCGAACGCGGCGTGGCCGATGGCGCCGCCCACGCCGTCGAACACCACATGGACGCCCGGCTCGCCGACCGTCCTGCGCACCTGGTCGGTCCAGTCGTGCCGGGTGTAGTCGACGACGGCGTCGGCGCCCAGCTCCTCGCGGGCGAGTTTCAGCTTCCGCTCGCCGCGTGCTGTCGCGACCACGTGTGCGCCGGCGGCTTTCGCCAGCTGCACCAGCAGTGCGCCGAGTCCGCCGGCCGCGGCGAGGACGAGCACCCAGGCGCCGGGCCGCAGCGCGCCGGTGCTGACGGCGTTGTCGAAGAGCCGTACGGCGGTGGGGCCGTCGTGCACCAGCGCCGTCGCCTCGCGGAGGTCCAGCCCGTGCGGGACGACACTGGCCGCCCCGGTCTCGGCGAGTGCGCGCTGTGCGTAGCCGCCGCCGGTTGCCGACCCGGCGGGCGGGACGGTCTTGGCGACGACCTGCCGGCCCTGCCAGGCGGCGTCGACGCCCTCGCCCAGCGGGCCGATCCGCCCGCCGACCGCGCCGCCGGGTACATACGGCAGCGGCGGCGCGAAGAAGGCACCGTCGTGCCGGATCCTGGTCTCCAGGAAGATGACGTCGGCGTACGCCACCTCGATGACGGCCTGTCCAGGACCGGGGACGGGATCGGGCAGTTCGACGACCTCGAGGACGTCGGGGGCTCCGAACCGCCGCACCTGGATTCCACGCATCGCGACCACTCTCCTTGTGCAGATGACCGCCGGGGTGTCGATGACCGGCGGCCGGACAGGAGAGCAGTCTTCAACTTCAACATCGGTTCAAGTCAACTGGACGGTGGCCGCACCGGTCAGTTCGCGGGTGTCCTTACCTCGTCCCGTATGTCGCTGACCCGGTCCGCCCAAGCCTCCAGGTCCACGTCCTTCGGGGGGACCGAGTAGGTGTCGGCGCTGTCCTTGGCGACGTAGGCGGCGGTGCCCGGGTCGCTCCAGGCACAGACCGGGATCGTCAGCTTCCGGCCGGCCTGCGATTTGACCAGGACCTCGCAGGTCAGCGGGTCGCCACCGGCAGGGGTGATGTCGCGGCGCTTGACGGCCACCGACATACCCGCGCCCGTCTCCATACCGTTCATCATCTGGTTCTTGGAGAACTCCGGATTGCCGTAGTCCTCGCCGGAGGCAGCCCCGTACAGCAGGCGGGAGGTGTCGGAGGAGTTGGAGTAGGAGCCCAGATGGGCCTCCTCGCCCGGGCCCGCGGAGTCGACCGAGTCGCTGAGGTCCTTACGGAGCCGGTACTGGCCGCCTTCCAGCGTCTTGGGGAACTTCAGCTCGTAGGTGGTCTTCGACTCGCTCGGGCTCGGCGTCGGCTCGTCGTCCGCCGAGGGCTCGTCGGAAGGCTCGTCGGAGGGGGACTCGGACGACTCCGAATGGGCCTTGTTGTCGGCCGAGTCGTTCTTGTCGTCGTCACCGCCCGAGACGGCCAGCAGCGTGCCCGCCACCGCGAGCGCGACCACCAGGACGGCGGCCACGACGATGCCGACAACCTTGTTGTTGCTCCGGTTCGGCGGCGGGGGCGGCGGACTGCCGTACGGGGTGGGAAATCCGGGCTGGCCGAAGCCACCGCCCGGGGCACCGGGGCCGCCGGCGGGCTGGCCGAAGCCGCCCGCGGACGGCGGGCCGAAGCCACCGCCGCCCGGAGGCCGGCCCGGGGGCTGGTTCGGCGGCTGCGGGGGTGTCGTCATCCCGTGTCCCTCCCGGCGAGGGAGGTGTATCCCGTCCCCCGACCGTGCTGTACCTGGCGCTTGCCTCACGGTACCGCCGTTGGCCAAGGGATGACTCTCGGGATGCCCGTTCAGCGCGCGTAGAGCTGGTCGATCTCCGCCGCGAAGTCCCGCACGATCGCCCCACGCCGCAGCTTCATCGACGGCGTCAGATGCCCGTCCTCCTCCGTGAAGTCGCGTGGCAGCACGGTGAACTTGCGGATCGACTCGGCCCGCGACACCAGCGAGTTGGCCTCGTCCACGGCCTGCTGGAGGTTGTGCAGCAGATCCGGGTCGACGAGCAGCTCGGCCTGGCTCAGCTGCTCCTTCTTGTGCATCCGCTGCCAGTGTGCGAGCCCGTCCGGCTCCAGCGTCACCAGCGCCGAGACGAACGGCCGGTTGTCGCCGATCACCAGACACTGGCTGACCAGCGGATGCGCACGCAGCCAGTCCTCCAGCGGCGCGGGCGCCAGATTCTTGCCCGCGGAGGTGATGATGACGTCCTTCTTGCGCCCGGTGATGCTCAGATACCCCTCCGAGTCGAGCGCCCCCAGATCCCCTGTCGGCATCCAGCCCTCCGCGTCCCGGTGCGGGACCACGCTCTCCGTACGGGCGTCCCAGTAGCCGGCGAAGACGTGGTCGCCCTTGATGAGCACCTCACCGTCGTCCGCGATCCGCAGCGCCGTACCGGGCACCGGCCAGCCGACCGTGCCGAGGCGGGGCTTGAGCGGCGGCGTGGTGGTGGTCGCCGCCGTCGTCTCGGTGAGGCCGTAGCCCTCGTAGACCGTGACGCCCGCGCCCTCGAAGAACGCCGCGAGCCGGTGGCCCAGCGGGGAGCCGCCGCAGATCACATACCGGCAGCGGCCGCCCAGCGCCGCGCGGATCCGGCGGTAGATCAGCGCGTCGTACAGGCCGCGTGCGGCGCGCAGCCCGAATCCGGGCCCGGTGCCGAAGCCGTGCTCCTGCGCCTCGACCGCCTCCCCGTAGCGCTGGGCGATCCGCGCGCCCCGGTCGAAGGAAGAGGCCCGCCCCAGCTGTTCGGCCGTCGCCCGGCCGGTGTTGTAGATCTTCTCCAGCACATACGGGATGCCCAGCAGGAACGTCGGCGCGAAACCCGCCAGATCGGGCAGCAGGTCCTCGGTCTTGATGCTCGGCGCGTGCCCCAGCCGCACCCGCGCCCGCAGACAGCCGATGGCCACCATCCTGCCGAACACATGGGACAGCGGCAGGAACAGCAGCGTCGAGGCCGGCTCGGAGTACCGCGCCTTGAAGACCGGGTGCAGCAGCTCGATCGCGTTGTCGACCTCCGCGAAGAAGTTGCCGTGCGTGAGCACACAGCCCTTGGGCGGGCCCGTGGTGCCGGAGGTGTACATGAGCGTCGCGATGGTCCGCGGGCCCAGCTGTGCGCGGCGCTCGGTTACCAGCGCGTCCGGTATCTCCCGGCCCGCGTCCACCACATGACCCACCGCGCCCGAACTGAACTGCCACAGATGCTCCAGCGCCGGCAGATTGCCGCGCTCGGCGCTGAGCATCCGGGTCTGCTCGACGTCCTCCACGAAGCAGGCCCGCGCCCGGGAGTCCTGCAGGATGTGCCGGGCCTGCGACGCCGACGAGGTGGGATAGACCGGCACCGTGATCAGGCCCGCCGCCCAGGCGGCGAAGTCCGTGAGAGTCCACTCGTAGGTCGTACGGGCCATGATGGCCAGCCGGTCCCCCGGCCGCAGGCCCAGCGCGATCAGGCCCTTGGCCATCGCCTGCACCTCGGCGGCGAAGTCGCGGGCCGCCATGTCCCACCACGCGCCGTCCCGGCCCTTGCGGCTGAAGGCCGGCTCGTCGGGAGCCTCGGCGGCGTTGGTGAAGGGGATGTCGGCGAGGGAGCCGCTGGTCACCCTCGGCGCCAGCGGCGGGACGGAGACCTCGCGGACCCTGCCGCCCTCCACCTTCTTGTGCGGCTCGACCAGTTCCACCGGTTGCTCCGTCCTCGGCCAAACTCCTGACGTAACGGTAACCTTACCGACAGGTAAATTTACGGGACCCGGTGCGGCCAGGGGAACACCCGGTAGCCACCTTCATCGAACGCACACACCCCGGTGCGGGGGGGGGGTGTCAGCCGTGCCGTTCGGCGCCCCGCACCACCCAGCGCCGGCCCTTCATCAGGTTCTCCAGGCCCGACCAGCAGAAGTTCATCAGCGTCGCCGCGGTCTCCCCGGCGGACGGAGTGCCGGAGTGCTCGGCGGTACGGGAGTTGGCCCACTCGGCCAGCGACTCCGCGGCGCCGACCAGCGCGTGGGCGAGCCCGGAGACCTCGCGTTCGGCCAACTCGCTGTCGCAGCCCGCGTCCTGCGCCGCCTGCCCCAGCAACGCCGTCACGATCGTGACGACCTCGACCCGCATGGCGGCGACTTCACGGGCGAACGGCTCACCCTGCGTACGGGCGCGGTAGAGCACCGCGACACCGTCCGGACGGGCGGCGGTGTGGGCGAAGAACGCCGTCAGGCCCTTCCACAACTGCTGGTCCGCGCTCAGCCCCCGCTCCCGCGTGCCCTCCCGTACGGCCGCGACCAGCGCCCCGACCTCACGCCGCACGCAGGCCATGAACAGGTCTTCCTTGGACTTGAGGTACAGATAGACCAGCGGTTTCGAGACGCCCGCCGCCTCGGCTATGTCATCCATGGAGGCGGCCTGGTACCCCTGCCGCGCGAACGCCGCCACCGCGGCGTCCAGCATCTGTCGCTCCCTCACCTCGCGCGGCATGCGCTTCTGCCCCACGCGCTTCCATCCCTTCCCCGTATGCCCCGTGACCCCCTCACCGGACCGGCCACGCCGACTCGGACAGCGCGCCGTTCCCCCACCAACTCCGGCTCCCCGAAAGGGTACGCGCCCCCGGCGGTGCAGCCGGGGGCGCGAGTCAGTACGCGGGAGCGAGGGAAAACTTCAGGTCAGGTTGTTGCCACCGATTCCCGGGTGGTGGCCGGGCGCGGGCCGGTGGTGTCGTCGGCTTCCTCGATGGAGAAGCTGCGCGCGGAGGCGAACGCCTCGCGGTCCAGGATCTTCTCCTTGGCCGAGACGAGCACCGGGATCACCGCCTGGCCCGCGACGTTGGTGGCCGTCCGCATCATGTCCAGGATCGGGTCGATGGCCAGCAGCAGCCCGACGCCCTCCAGCGGGAGACCCAGGGTGGAGAGGGTGAGCGTCAGCATCACGGTCGCGCCGGTGAGGCCCGCGGTGGCGGCCGAACCGATGACCGAGACGAAGACGATCAGCAGGTACTCCTTGATGCCCATGTCGACGTGGAAGAACTCCCCCACGAAGATCGCCGCGATCGCCGGGTAGATGGAGGCGCAGCCGTCCATCTTCGTCGTCGAGCCGAACGGCACCGCGAACGCCGCGTACTCCTTGGGCACACCGAGCCGCTCGGTGACCTTCTGGGTGAGCGGCATGGTGCCCACCGAGGAGCGGGAGACGAACGCCAGCTGGATGGCGGGCCAGGCGCCCCTGAAGAACTGGATGGGGTTGACCTTGGCGACGGTGCCGAGCAGCAGCGGGTAGACGCCGAAGAGGACCAGCGCGCAGCCGATGTAGATGTCGGCGGTGAAGGTCGCGTAGCTGCCGATCAGATCCCAGCCGTAGTCCTTGATGGCGGTGCCGATCAGGCCGATGGTGCCGATCGGGGCCAGCCGGATGATCCACCACAGCGCCTTCTGGAGCAGCGCCAGCACGGACTCGCCCAGCTTCAGGATGGGTTCGGCCTTCTCGCCCAGCTTGAGCGCGGCGATACCGACGACGACCGCCATGAAGACGATCTGGAGCACCTGGAGTTCGGTGAACGGCGTGATGACGTCGGTCGGGATGATCCCGGTGAGGAAGTCCAGCCAGGAGCCCTGGGTGTCGGGCTTGGCGGCGTCCTTGGCCGAAAGACCCGTGCCGGAGCCCGGGTTGGTGAGCAGGCCGATGACCAGCCCGATCGCCACGGCGATCAGCGAGGTCGCCATGAACCACAGCAGGGTGCGGGTGGCGAGCCGTGCCGCGTTGTGCACGTTCCGCAGGTTGGTGATGGAGATGGTGATCGCGAAGAACACCAGCGGCGCGACGGCCAGCTTCAGCAGCTGGACGAAGATCTCGCCGACCTTGGTGAGGGTGGTGCCGAGCCAGGCCACGTCCCAGTTGCGCGCGGCCCAGCCGAGGACCACGCCGAGTACGAGACCGAGCAGGATCTGCGCCCAGAACGGCACCTTGGGTATGCGGGAGCGCTTTTCAGGCGCGGCGGTGTCGGCGGCAGCCGACGGGGACGACGCGGACGACGAGGACGAAGACACGGACAGACTCCGGGGGCGTCAGGAAGCGGACTGTGGGGACAGGACGTCGCGAGCAGGAGATCGCAGGACGGTGCGTCGCAGTGGGTGCGGTCGCGGGCGATGCGGTCGCGCCGGAGGGTAGTCCGGCCGCGCTGTCAGCGACAGGTCGCCGACATACAGCGGCAGAGATCGACATGCAGCCGCGCCACGAGCGCCAGGCCACGGCGGCCCAGGCGCGCGTCGGAAGTGGTGGCTGCGTTCGTCATGGCCGTCACGCTAACACTCCGTCTTTGGCTTACCCAAAGCTCTCCTTTGGGGGACAGTTACGGAAAAGCTCAACGCCCCGTCGGGGAAAGCTCATTCCCGGCGGGGCGCCGACGACGGTGTGACGAGGGTTACAACACCCCCGGTGTGCGCGGTGTGCTCAGGCGGAGCCGGCCCCCGGCTCGGCCTGCGCCTTGGCCTTGGCCTTCGCCTTCGGCTGCGCGTCCGGAACCTCGTCCTCCTGGCTCTGGTTGGCCGCCAGCCGCTCCTTGGCCTTGCCCACGCCCTGCGCGATCTGCTCCGCCATGGCCGCCCGCTGCCTGCGCAGCAGCACGTAGCTCAGCGGCGCCGAGATGATGAGCGCGAGGAGCACCACCCAGATCGGATTCGACTTGCCGACCCCGGCGGGGATGACGCCGAGGTATGTCAGCAGCCCGACGAAGACGAGGCAGCCGACGAAGATGCCGATCCGCATGGCGGTGTAGCGGAGCGTCGCGTGCGAGGTGCTGCTGCTCACGGGGAGTCTCCATGCATTTGGGCGTTTCGTGGTTCCTCACCAGTCAAGCACAGCCCCGGAAGCGATCTTCGTCGGCCCTCCGCGCCTCCCCCGGGCCCGCGCCGCCCTCACTCCAGCATCCGCGCCGCCACCCGCAGGTCGGCGAGGAAGCCGCCGTAGACCTCCGCACGGTCCTCGTCACCCGCACGCAGGATCGCCGAGGGATGGATGGTGGGGACGACGTGCTCGATACGCCCGTGCACCTCACGTTCCGTGCACGTACCGCGCTCCTTGGTGACCCGGAACGACGAGCCGAAGAGCGCCTTCCCCGCCGTCGCACCCAGCACGACCAGCACCTCGGGCTCGGTCAGCGCCAGCTCGGCCGCTAGCCACGGTCCGCAGGCCGCCATCTCGCGCAGCGTCGGCGGCTTGTGGATACGCCGCTTGCCGCGCCCTTCCTCGTACGCCCACTTGAAGTGCTTGACGGCGTTGGTGACGTATGTCTGCGCGGGGTCGATGCCCGCCTCGTCCAGCGCCCGGTCCAGCATCCGGCCCGCCGGCCCGACGAACGGCGCGCCGCGCTGATCCTCCTGGTCCCCGGGCTGCTCCCCGACGAGAAAGACCCGGGCATGCGCGTCGCCGATGCCGAAGACGGTCTGCGTCGCGTTCTCATGCAGCGGACACCCCCGACACCCCGCCGCCGCCTCCCGCAACGCCTTCAACCCCGCGTTACCGCTCACCCGCCGCTCGGGCTCGGGAAGAAACGGCGTCGCGTCGTACGCCTCCTCCGGCCGGTCACTGTCCGCGGGCTTCTTCGCTGCCATACGGCTCGCGGTACCCCCGATTCCGGGGGTTCTCACGGCCGGAATGCGCGCTACACCCGCATGGGCTGGGGGGTCTCGCGGCGCTGTGGGTCGGGGCCCTCGTAGGTGTGCAGCGCGGCGTAGTGGGTGTCGCGTTGGACGGGGTGGAAGCCGGTGTCGCGGATCAGTTCGAGCAGGTCGTCGCGGGTGAGTGCGTCGGCGTCGTGCTCCGGCTCGGTCTCGTCGTCCACGACGCGCCCGGCCATTTCGTCAGCGCCGTGCTGGAGGACCAGCTGTGCCGTCTGCTCGGTGTGCAGCGCCCAGTCGACCGCCACATGCGGCACGTTGTCGAAAAGCAGGCGTGCGACGGCGAAGGTCTTCAGGACCTCCGCACCGGTCGCGCCCTGCGGTCCGTCCTGGAGCAGCGGTACGAAGACGTGGAACCCGCCGGTCTCATCCTGGAGTTCGCGCAGCCGCAGTACCCGCTCCACGCAGGCTTCGCGGCCGGCGGCGTCGTGAGTGCTCCCGTAGCGCATCGCGCACGCGGTGGGGAGGCCCTTACGGTGCGCGAGCCGGTGGACGCGCGCTTCCTCGTCCCAGGCGAGGTCCTGGCCCTCGGCGGACAGTGCGGCCAGGCCGGCGTCCACCAGCTCGTCCAGGTCATCGGCCGCCCCGGCGTCGGCGGTGCTCACCGTCACGGCGACGTTCTCGGGCAGCGCGCCCCGCAGCGTACGCACCACACGGGCGAGGTCGCTCCGCGCCGTCTCGCCGCCGGTGGTCAGCCGCACCTCGGTGACGCCGTCGGCGGCCCACCGGGTGGCCCGCTCGACCGCCTCCGCGACATCGGTCACCTCCAGCGTCCGGTGGACGGCGAAGTACGCGACATCGCCGTTGTGCCGGGTCCGCGTCTGGTGGGCGAGGCCGCCGAGCCAGGCCAGGTCGTCGCAGTCGTACAGGGCGATGCCGTCCTCGCGGGTCAGCCGCTCACCGGAGCGGACCTTCCGCTCGATGTCCGCCGCGTCCATTCCTCGCGCCACCTGCCTGCCTCGGTGCTTCTTCGTGATCGTTCCTGATGATTCGCGCGCCCGGCCGACACTACGCCGGCCTCCGCGGGCCCTTACTCCTCGGGCAGCTCCCCGACCCTGTTCTCCCACTTGGTCGACAGCACGATCGTCGTCCGCGTCCGCGAGACGCCCTTGGTGCCCGACAGCCGGCGGATGGTGCGCTCCAGCCCGTCCACGTCACCGGCCCGCACCTTGAGCATGTACGAGTCGTCACCGGCGATGAACCAGCAGTCCTCGACCTCCTGGAGGTCACGCAGCCGGGTGGCCACCTCCTCGTGGTCGGTGGCGTCGGAGAGCTGGATGCCGATCAGCGCCGTCACCCCCAGACCGAGCGAGGGTGCGTCGACGGTCGCGCGGTAGCCGGTGATCACCCCGGCGGCCTCCAGCCGGTTGATCCGGTCGGTGACGCTGGGGCCCGACAGCCCCACCAGCCGCCCCAGTTCGGCGTAGGACGCTCTGCCGTTCTCGCGCAGCGCCTGGATGAGCTGCCTGTCCACCGCGTCCATGGATGCCGCTGCCTCCTGTACGTAGAAGTCCGGGGAACGAATCTAAGGCATCGGCCCGGTGCCGCCCCGACCAAGCTCCCCTTCCCACCGCCTGTACAGCTTGTGCGGCACCCCCGCCGCGTCCAGCACCCGCCCCGCCACGAAGTCCACCAGGTCCTGGATGTGCCGGGCGCCGGCGTAGAAGGCGGGCGACGCGGGCAGCACCACAGCGCCCGCCTCGTCCAGCGTGACCAGGTGCCGCAGCGTCTGACCGTTCAGCGGGGTCTCCCGTACGGCGAGGACGAGCGGGCGGCGCTCCTTGAGCGTCACGCTCGCCGCCCGTTGCAGCAGATCCTTCGAGAGCCCCAGCGCCACACCGGCCACGCACGCCGTGCTCGCCGGGACCACCAGCATGCCCTTGACCGGGTACGAGCCGGAGGAGGGGCCCGCCGCCAGATCGCCCGGGGACCAGTGCCGCACCCGCGCCGGGTCGACGTCGAACGCGTCCGGGGTGCCGTCTGCGCCGCGGGCCAGCCAGCGGCGCAGGTCGTGCTCCGCGTGGGCGTCGCGGAAGGGGTGCCCCGTCTCGTCGAGGATCGTCAGCCGGGAGGCGCGGGTGACGATGAGGTCGATGTCCTCGCCTGCGGTGAGCAGTGCCCTGATGACCGCCGCCGCGTAGGGGGTTCCCGATGCGCCGGAAACCCCCACGATCCAGGGGACCCGTCCATTAGCGTTCACGCCTGAGAGCCTACGACTGGTGAGGGGGTGCCCCTGTCCGACGTCCGCAGGCTGCGGCTACGTCGGGGCTTGTCGCGCAGTTCCCCGCGCCCCTTACAGGGCGCCTCTCCCGCCGGGACGGGAGCGCGTAACCTCAAGGGCATGCCTGTCACCCGCCCTTATCACGTCAGCAGTCGACGGCACGTCAGTCACGTACGGCACACGGGTCAGGTCGCCGCGGCGGCGGCGTGTGCGACCGTGCTGGCCGTTGCCGTCAGCGGCTGCTCCATGGCCGAGAAGGTGACCACGGGGCTCAAGGTGAAGCACGCCTTCGAGAAGCTGGGCGATCAGCCTTCCGCCTCGGTGCTGGTGTCGGTGGACGGCAGCAGGGCGGACGCGGAGAAGTTCCTGCGCGCCGCGGGTGGCGACGACGAGGGCTCGGTCCGGCACGCGGCGCGGCTCCTCACCCGCGGCGAACTCACCTTCGCCGTCGGCTCCGACCGCGAGGAGACCCCCCTCAAGGAGCTGAGCCGCTCCGAACGCCTCCGGTTCGCGGCGGCCGTCAACTTCGGCGGGAAGGACGTACTGGCCACCAAGTCGGTCGAGGAAAAGCTGTACGTACGGATGAACCTGCGCTCCCTCGTCGCGCAGACGGGCGGCTCGAAGGCGGACCGGCACCGCGCCCGTACGATCGTCTCGCTGGCCAAGGACCTTCCTACGACGCTCGGTTCGGCCAAGGACGCGCTCAAGGGCAGGTGGGTCGAGATCGACCCGGAGTCGTTCGACGACTTCGCGCGTGCCGCACAGGAGATCACCGCGGAGGAGGACAAGGGCGAGAGGCACGGGCAGCAGCGGGGCGGGTCCCAGCGGCACGCCGCAGAGGGCTCCGATCAGAGCGACGAGACGAGCAAGCGGCTGAGCCGTGCGACGGCCGCGGGCCGCGCCCTCAACGGGGAGTCCGAGCGCGAGTTCCTGGAGGGGCTGGAGAAGACCCTGGGCAAGCACGCGCGGTTCCGCAAGGCGGGCGAGTACGGCGGCGCCGAGCATGTGACGGTCTCCATGCCGGCGCGCCGCGCGGCCCCCGACCTGTCGCGGGCCCTGGAGGCGCTGGGCGCCCGGCTGGATCCGTCGACGGTGCCCGACAGGACCGTCAGCGCCGACCTCCAGATCCGGCGCGGCCAGCTGACGGGGCTCACCGTCGACCTGGAGCAGTTCCTCAGCGGCAAGCAGGCCCGGAAGGTGCACCTCCCGCTGCGGCTGGACTTCGGCAGCGGGGACGCCGTCTCCGTACAGGCTCCGGACGGGGTCAGCGAGCTGAAGCCGCAGGACCTGCTGGCCGCCGTGATGTACGGCGCCCTGGGCACGGGCGACATCTGAGGCCATCCTGGGGCGGGGTGCGCCCCGAAGGGGCGCGGGGAACTGCGCGACCAGCCACGCCGCAATCTGCAGCCCGCGCACTTCGGCCAGGGGCACCCCCTCACCGGCACAACGGAGTAGCTGTCGACGCTCGGGAACCCTCAGCACACCGTTCGCCGTTATAGAACGTGACGGGGTATGTCCTAGCGGGGGACGCCCCGCGAGGAGGGCAGCATGGCGAAGGGCTCGGACGGCTCGGGCGGCGCCAAGGCGATGGCGGCCGGGAAGCTGATCATCGGCTGGGTGGCACTGCTGTGGGTGCTGGAGGCGGTGGACCAGGCGTCGGGCAACGCGCTGGACACCTTCGGTATAGAGCCCCGCCGTATCGGCGAGCTGGTGGATGTGATCCCCAGCGCCTTCATGCACTTCGGCTTCGAGCATCTGATAGCCAACACGCTGCCGCTGCTGATCCTCGGCTTCCTGGCGGCGCTGCGCGGGGTGGGCCGCTTCCTCGCCGTCGCCACGATCATCGTCGCGGTCAGCGGCCTCGGCGTCTGGCTGATCGCCCCGGCGCACAGCAACACCGCCGGCGCCTCCGGCCTGATCTTCGGCCTCTTCGGCTATCTGCTGGCCCGCGGCTTCGTGGACCGCCGGATCACCGATGTCGCCCTCGGCACGGTCGTCGCCGTCTTCTACGGCTCCATCCTGTGGGGCGTCCTCCCCACCGAAGCCGGCGTCTCCTGGCAGGGCCACCTCTTCGGCCTGATCGGCGGTGTCCTCGCCGCCCGCCTCACGGCCGAACCCCGCGCCCTGACCGAGGGCAAACCCTCCTGGCACTGACGCCTGACCGCGGCCGCCCGCCCGGTACGCGGGTGGGCGGGCGGCTCAGAGGGCCAGCCCCCGCACCGCCAGATCCAGTAGCGCGCACCCGAACAGTGCGATGCCGATGAAGCTGTTGACCTGGAAGAAGGCGCGGTTGAGGCGGGAGAGGTCGTGGGGGCGGACGATGGTGTGCTCGTAGAGGAAGGCGACGACGACGATCAGCAGGCCGAACCAGAAGAAGGCCCCCGCGTGGGTGAGCAGGCCGAAGGCGAGCAGCAGCGCCACCGTGACCAGGTGGGCCGCCCGGGTCGCGTACAGCGCTGCGGCGGTGCCGAACCGGGCGGGCACGGACTTGACGCCGTTGGCGCGGTCGGCCGTCACGTCCTGGCAGGCGTAGATCAGGTCGAAGCCGCCGATCCAGATGCCCACGGCCAGGCCGAGCACGACGGCGTGCCATGACCAGGCGCCGGTGACGGCGATCCAGGCGCCGGTGGGCCCGATGGCCTGGGCGAGCCCCAGGATGGCGTGCGGGTAGTTGGTGAAGCGCTTCCCGTACGGGTAGACCACCATCGGCAGCACGGCGAGCGGCGCCAGCGCCAGGCACAGCGGGTTGAGCAGGGCGGCAGCGCCCAGGAAGACCACGAGAGCGACCACGGCGCCCGTCCAGGCCGTACGGACCGACACCGCGCCGGTGACCAGTTCCCGCCCGGCGGTGCGCGGGTTCCGGGCGTCGATCTCGCGGTCGATGATCCGGTTGGCGGCCATCGCGAACGTCCGCATTCCCACCATGGCGACGGTCACCAGGAACAGCTGCCACCAGTGGACGCTGCGGCTGTCGCGGAACATCGCGGTGAGCGCGGCGATATAGGCGAACGGCAGCGCGAAGACCGAGTGCTCGATGACGACGAGGCGGAGGAAGGCCCGCACCCGCCCGATGTCCGCGCCCGGACCGGGGCCCAGCACCCCCTCGGCTGTGCTCCCGCTCACAGTCCGTACTCCTTCCAGCGGCGGCTCACCAGGTCGGCCACCCGCGGGTCCGGCTCGATCATCTCCGGCCAGCCGCCGTCGCGTGTATAGCCCTCCTCGGGCAGCTTCCGGGTGGCGTCGATACCTGCCTTGCCGCCCCAGAACTGCTGGTAGGAGGCGTGGTCGAGGTGGTCGACGGGGCCCTCGACCACCGTCAGGTCACGGGCGTAGTCCACGTTGCCCAGCGCCCGCCAGGACACCTCGTGCAGGTTCCGTACGTCGCAGTCCTTGTCCACGACGACGATGAGCTTGGTCAGCGACATCATGTGTGCGCCCCAGATGGCGTGCATCACCTTCTGCGCGTGCTTGGGGTAGCGCTTGTCGATGGCGACGATCGCGCAGTTGTGGAAGCCGCCCGACTCGGGCAGGTGGTAGTCGACGATGTCCGGCACGATGATCTTCAGCAGCGGCAGGAAGAACCGCTCCGTGGCCCGGCCCAGCGGCCCGTCCTCCGTCGGCGGGCGGCCCACCACGATGGACTGGAGCAGCGGCCGCTTCCGCATCGTGACGCAGTCGATGGTCAGCGCGGGGAAGGGCTCCTGCGGCGTGTAGAAGCCGGTGTGGTCGCCGAACGGGCCCTCCGGCCGCATCTCGCCCGGCTCCAGCCAGCCCTCCAGCACCACCTCGGCGGCGGCGGGCACCTGGAGCGGGACCGTCTTGCAGTCCACCATCTCCACGCGCCTGCCCTGCAGAAAGCCCGCCAGCAGATACTCGTCGATGTCCGCGGGGAGCGGCGCTGTGGAGGCGTACGTGACGGCGGGCGGACAGCCGAAGGCGATGGCGACGGGCAGCTTCTCGCCGCGGCGGGCCGCCACCTGGTAGTGATTGCGGCTGTCCTTGTGGATCTGCCAGTGCATCCCGATGGTGCGGCGGTCGTGCCGCTGGAGCCGGTAGAGGCCCAGGTTCCGGACGCCGGTGTCGGGGTCCTTGGTGTGGGTGAGGCCCAGATTGAAGAACGAGCCGCCGTCCTCGGGCCAGGTGAACAGCGCCGGCAGCCGGTCCAGATCCACCTCGTCACCCTGGTGGACGACCTCCTGGACGGGCGCGTCCTTCACCTTCTTCGGCGGCACGTGCGCCATCGCGCCGAGCTTCCCGAACGCCTCCCGGAAGCCCACGAAGCCCTGCGGCAGCTCGGGCTTGAGCAGGCCGCCGATCTTCTCGCTGATCTCGTCGTACGAGGACAGGCCGAGCGCCTTGAGGAGACGGCGGTCGGTTCCGTAGACGTTCATGGCCAGCGGCATGTCCGAGCCCTTGACGTTCTCGAACAGCAGCGCGGGGCCGCCCGCCTTGTTCACCCGGTCGACGAGCTCCCCGACCTCGAGGTGCGGGTCGACCTCGGCCCTGACCCGTACGAGGTCGCGGTCACGCTCCAGGGCTCGCAGCAGCGAACGGAGATCGTCGTATGCCATACGCCTCAGTATCCTCCCTGATGTCCGCGCCCTGAGCGCCGGGGGTTTGGCCCGGGCCATTACGCTGGCCCCGTGGGGACCCGCACGCCGGGCCCCCACCCCGCATCCGTCCGGCGGCATCTCGCACCCAGGGGGCGTTCCGCGTGATCATCAGGCTCCTGCCCTTTCTTCTGGTCCTCGCCCTGTGGATCTACGCCTTCATCGACTGCCTGAACACCCCGGAGAACGAGGTGCGCAAGCTGCCGAAGGTGGTGTGGGTCATCATCATCCTGCTGTTCGGGCAGGTCCTGCTGGGGCCCATCGCCTGGTTCCTGGTGGGCCGCCCACGCCGGAACGCGCCGTATGGCGCGGTGCGTGCCGATGAGCGGCGCTGGGTTGCCCCGGACGACAATCCGGACTTCCTCAAGTCCCTGGGCCAGTCCCCTGCGGAGCCCCCTTCGGGGAGCGAGCCGCCGAAGGATGCGGAGCCGCGGAATGACGCGGAGCCGCCTCGCGCGGAGCCGCCCCGTTCGGACCGCCCGGACGAGGAGCTCCGCAATCGGCAGGACCGCGACGAGTAGCGCGCTCCTTCTCGCCGCGAACTCTTCTCGGGAAGCGGCGACAAGAGGCTCAGCCCCGAGAGAGGGCTCAGCCGCGAGAAGAGCTGTACTCCGCGCGGAGCGCGGCGAAGCGGGCGGGGGTCCAGGTGGACCAGTCCATGGGGTGCCCCCGCAATTCGTCGGCGAGCAACTCAAAGTGCTGGTGCCAGCCCGCGAGGACGTCGAGGACCCGTTCCGCGTCGCCCGTGAAGTCGTTGCGGAAGCGGACCCGGGTGCGGTCGTCGTCGAGGGAGCCGCGCAGGGTGAAGCCGAAGGAGCCGCGCCCGTCGACCGTGTACTCGGCGAGCCGTCTGCGCGACCAGGCGGTGATCCGCCCCGGTGCGGCGACCCCCTCCGGGGAGGCGGGGCCGCCCTCGTCGGCGGAGCCCGTATGGTCGCCGTTCAGCCAGCGCAGCGTCACCGCTCCGCCGGGGCCCGGCTCGAACGGGTCGGCGGCGGCCAGCCAGCCCCGCAGCCCTGCGGGGGTGGCGACCGCCGCCCAAACGCTCTCCAGCGGGTGCGGGAACGACAGCTCGAAGCCGACCGTGTGCGCCGCACCGTCCGCGCTGCTCCGCGCGGTCCCGTACGGGATGTCGTAGGGCAGGGAGGCCACGGTCCCAGGACGGCTTTCGGTGCTCATAGCTCCGCCTTGCCTTCGTCCGGCACGCCGGAGAGAGCCGGCCCCTGGGGAAGGGCCCCTCAGACTCCGGCGTACGAGTGCTTGCCGTTGAAGAAGATGTTGACGCCGTAGTAGTTGAACAGGAAGCAGGCGAAGGCGAGCAGTGCGAGATACGCCGCCTTACGGCCCTTCCAGCCCGCTGTGGCACGCGCGTGCAGGTAGCAAGCGTAGGCGACCCAGGTGATGAACGACCAGACCTCCTTCGGGTCCCAGCCCCAGTAGCGTCCCCAGGCGTCGCCCGCCCAGATGGCACCGGCGACGATGGTGAAGGTCCAGAAGGGGAAGACCGTCGCGTTGATCCGGTAGGCGAACTTGTCCAGCGACGTCGCCGAGGGCAGCCGCTCCATGATCGAGCTGCGCAGCTTCCCCGGCTTCCGCCCGGCCAGCAGGTGCGACTCGTAGCCGTCCCGGAACAGGTAGAGCACGGAGGCGACGAAGCCGAGGTAGAGCAGCGCGCCGCAGATGATGGCGAGCGAGACGTGGATCCACAGCCAGTAGGAGTGCAGCGCCGGGACGAGTTGGTCGCTGTCGGTGTACAGGACGGTGACGGCCAGGCCCAGGTCCAGCAGGACGGTGGTGACCAGCGGCAGCCCGATCCAGCGGACGTTCTTCTTGGCGAGCAGGAAGCCGAGGTACGCGCCGACGGCGACCATCGAGAAGGCCGTCGAGAACTCGTACATGTTGCCCCAGGGGGCACGCTGCACGGACAGCGAACGGGTCAGCACCCCGCCGGCGTGCAGCAGGAAGGCCAGCACGGTGAGCGAGACGGCGATCCGCCCGTACATGTCGCCCTGTTCGTCGCCCGCGGCGGCGCCGGGGCCGTCGGGCAGATCGCCGCGGCGGCCGCTGCTGGAGCGGGTGACGATCTTCGGCGGTGCGGGCTTCTCCAGTACGGCCGTGCCGCCGCCCTCCTCCCTGGCCCGTACGGTGACGCCGGACTCCTGGGCCGGAACGGCCCCTTCCGCCGCCGGCTTCTTCGTCAGCGCGGCGGCCGTACGCGCGACCTTGCTGCGCGAGCCGAACGTCCACTCGGCGATGTACGCGAAGAAGGCCAGCACATAGACGGCCATCGCCGAATAGATCAGATAGTTGCTGATCTGGGCGAGCTGCTCGTTGGGTTCGGCTGCGAGGAGGTTCACTTGCCTGCTCCTTCGGGGGCGTCAGCAGGATCGGCGGTGTCCGGGGACGCGACGGGGGCCGCGTCTTGCATGTCGGTGGCCAGGGAGGCGAGTTCGTCGGGCAGGCGGGCCGACTCGCTGCGGCCGAGCCCGGCCAGCTCGACGACCGTACGCCCGTCGTCGGCCGCGTAGGCCCGCACCCACACCCTGCGGCGCTGGATGAACAGGGAGCCCGCGAGCCCCGCGATGGCGGTGAGGGCACCGCCGAGCGCCCAGTCGTTGCCGACCTGGTGGGAGACCTGGAAGTTCGCCCACTGCTTGACGCCGTCGAACTGGAGGCTGCCGGCCCCGTTCGGGAGGGTCATGGTGTCGCCGGGGGTGAGCTTCTTGGCGAAGGGGCTGCCGTCCTTGTCCTTGAACTTCGTCATGTTCTCGGTGTCCAGCTGGTACACGTTCTGGGCCGGCCCGCCGTCGACGCCCAGGTTGCCGTGGTAGGCGGTCAGGAACATCGCCGGGTTCTTCAGGCTGGGCGACTGGGAGAACATGGTGCCGCTGTGCGGCTCGAAGTCGGGGACGAAGAAGCCCTGGAAGCCGAGCTGGTCCTTGCGGCCCTTGGCGTCCAGATAGTCGGTGACCTTCACCACACCGCTGGACGTCTGGTTGTTGTCCTGCTGGAGGAAGGGCACCGGGCCGCGGTAGGCGATGTTGCCCTTGCCGTCCTTGACGGTGACCACGGGCGCGTAGCCGTTGGCGATCAGATAGACCTTGGAGGAACCGATCTCCAGCGGGTGGTTCACCTTGATCGTGGTGTGCTTCTCCTTGCCGCTCGCACCCTCGGTGTAGGCGACGTCGGCGCGGTAGTCGCGTGCGGTGCCCTTGTTGGGGCCGCTCTCCTCGTAGCTGGCGTGGAAATCCTTCAGCCGGAAGCCGAACGGGTCGAGCATGTCCGCGCTGAAGAGGGAGCCGGACCGGAAGTCGTCGTACTGCGTCAGGACGTTGGAGAACCCGTCGCCCTGCACGATCAGCTTGCGGCCCTCGGACTTGAACAGCTGCCCGGAGGCGAAGGCCAGCAGCAGCACGATCAGCGCGATGTGGAAGAGCAGGTTCCCCACCTCGCGCAGATAGCCCTTCTCGGCGGCGACGGCATCGCCGCGGGACCCGCCGTCGCCGTCCTGGTGCGTACGGAACCGCCTGCGCTTCAGCAGCGCGCGGGCAGCGCCCAGCACCTGCTCCGGCTCGGCGTCGGTGCGCCAGGTCGCGTACACCGGCATCCGGTCGAGACGGCGCGGGGCGCGCGGCGGACGGGACCGCAGCTGGCCGATGAACTGCCAGGTGCGCGGGACGATGCAGCCCACCAGCGAGATGAACAGCAGGATGTAGATCGCCGAGAACCAGACCGACGTGTAGACGTCGAACAGCTGGAGCTTGTCGTAGAGCGGAGCGAGGGTGGTGTGCTCCTCGCGGAACCGCTCGACCTTGAGCGCGTCGACGGACGTCTGCGGGATGACGGAGCCCGGTATGGCGCCCAGCGACAGCAGGAAGAGCAGGATCAGCGCCACCCGCATCGAGGTGAGCTGCCGCCAGAACCAGCGCAGCCAGCCCAGCGGGCCGAGCGAGGGAACGTTCAGCTTCTCCTCGCTGGGGGCCGTCGAGAGCTGGGCGGTGGCCTCGCGCTCACCCGCGGCGTCGGTCGACTTGTCGGCCTCGGTCGCCTTGTCGGCGTCGGCCGCGTTGTCGGCTTCGGCCCGGGTCGCGTCACCGGCCTCGTCGGCTGCCGCCGCGGCGGTGCCCTTGCCGGTACCGGTCGTGCTCATGGATCAGATCCCCACCGTGAAGTCGGACGACCAGACCGTGATCTCGTAGACGATCCGGTCCCAGATGCCTGTGACGAGCAGCACGCCGACCGCGACGAGCATCCCGCCGCCGATCCGCATGACCCACGCGTAGTGCTGCTTCACCCAGCCGAACGCGCCCAGCGCCCGCCGGAACGCGATCGCGGCGACGACGAACGGCACGCCCAGACCCAGACAGTAGGCCACCGTCAGCAGTGCGCCCCGCCCGGCGCTCGCCTGGTTCGAGGAGAGCGTGAGGACGGCGGCGAGCGTGGGCCCGATGCACGGCGTCCAGCCGATACCGAAGAGCACCCCGAGCATCGGCGCACCGGCCAGCCCTATCGCTGGCCGCTTGTGGATACGCAGCTCGCGCTGGGTGAACCGGGTCAGCGGCCCGAGCGCGCCCATGAAGGCGAGCCCGAGCAGTATCGTCAGGCTGCCCATCACCCGGGAGATGAGAGTGCGGTTCTCCTGCAGCGTGGCGCCGAAGCCGCCGAAGAGGGCGCCGCCGGAGACGAAGACCGCGGTGAAGCCGAGTACGAACAGCCCCGCGCCCAGGAACATCCGCCCGCGCCGCGCCTCGGCCAGGTCGGTACCGCTGACGCCGGTGACGTAGGAGAGGTAGCCGGGCACCAGCGGCAGCACGCACGGCGAGAAGAACGAGACCAGTCCGCCGAGCAGCGCGATGGGCAGCGCGAGCAGCAGGGCACCGTTGAGTACGGTGCCGTTCATGCCCGTTGCCGCCAGGGATGACGTCGCCTGGGACGCCGCCAGGGAGGTCGCCGCGAGGGAGGTCATGGGGCGGTCACTTCGCGTCGGTCAGAGGGTCGAGCGCCGAGCGCAGCTCCTTCTCGCTCAGTTCCTTCAGGGCCCGCACCGCGACCTTGCCGTCCTTGTCCAGGATCAGGGTGGAGGGGATGGCCTGCGGGGAGAGGGTGTTCTTGGGGAACTTGAGGATGAGCTTGCCGCTGGGGTCGTAGAAGCTCGGGTAGTCGATCTCGTAGTTCCGCTCGAACGCCTTGGCGTTGGCCTTGTCCAGGTCACGGGTGTTGATGCCGAGGAACTGGACGTCCTTGCCCTTGGTGTCCCGCGCGACCTTGGCGAGGTTGGGTGCTTCGGCACGGCAGGGGCTGCACCATGAGCCCCAGACGTTCAGCACGACGACCTTGCCCTTGTAGTCGGAGAGCTTCAGCTTCTTCCCATCGACCGAGGGTCCCGACAGGTCGGGCACCGAGGTGCGCTTGCCCTTGGCGACCTTGGTGATCTCGCCCGTACCCTTCACGAACTTGGTGTCGCCGGAGGACGAGCCGGTCTCCTGGCCGCCGCAGGCGGACAGCAGCGTTGCGCCGGCGGCGAGCCCGGCGGCCAGCAGGGTGATGCGGCGGCGGGAGGCGCGGGTCTGGCTCATGTGAAAAGTTTCGCATGCCCCATTGCGGGACCTTCCACGCCCCCCTGCTCCCTCTCGTGCGAGGGCTGCCCCCTTGCTGCGCTTGGGGCCTGCACCCTTGCTGCGCTTGGGCAGTCTGCGCCAGGTGCGCAGGGTGGGCAAGCGCAGCACCGGCCACCGGGCCGCAGACGAACGGCGCCCACTGCACGGTGCGGGGTACGGCCGTCGCGCGGGTGCGGCCCCGCTTGTGCCCACCCGTCCCGCCCCTGCGGAACGATTGCCCACAAGCGGCAGAGAGGGAGGGCTCAAGCGCCCGCCCCGCGGCTTTGGGCGCCCCCGCCCTTGGGGCGCTTCGCGCCCGCCCGCAGATGCGCCGGCACCAGATCGTGCGCCGGTTCGGAGTAGCCGACCGAAACGATGCGGTCGCCGAGAAAGGTGAAGCTCGTCAGCGAGGCGAGCGTGCACTGCCGACGCCGCGGATCGTGCCACAGCCTGCGCCGCTCGACAAAGCTGCGCAGAATCCAGATGGGCAGCTGATGGCTGACGCACACCGCCTCGTGCCCGTACGCCGCGTCCTTGGCGCTCTCGACCGCGCCCCGCATCCGTACGACCTGCTCGATGTACGGCTCGCCCCAGGAGGGCCGGAAGGGGTTGCGCAGATGACGCCAGTTCTCCGGCCTGCGCAGCGCTCCGTCGCCGACGCCGAACGTCTTGCCCTGGAAGACGTTCCCGGCCTCGATCAGCCGCTCGTCGGTGTCGACGTCGAGGCCGTGCAGCTTGGCGATCGGCGCAGCGGTCTCCTGCGCACGCTCCAGCGGGGAGGCGGCGACGTGGGTGATGTCGCGCCGCTCCAGGTGCTCGGCGACCCGGTCGGCCATCCGGCGGCCGAGCTCGGAGAGGTGGTAGCCGGACAGCCGCCCGTAGAGGATGCCCTCGGGGTTCTCGACCTCGCCGTGCCGCATCACATGGACGACGGTGACCGTCTTGTCGCCCGTGCCGCCCGCGAGGTTCCCGCTCATGCCGGCACCGCCTCGGCGGCAGCGCGCGCGGCGGCGGGCAGCGCGTCTGCGATGCGCTCGATGGCCCGCTCGTCGTGCGCGGCGGAGACGAACCAGGCCTCGAAGCCGGAGGGCGGCAGATAGACGCCCTGGGAGAGCATCGAGTGGAAGAACGCGGTGAAGCGGAAGGATTCCTGCCGCTTGGCTGCCGCGTAGTCGGTGACCCCCGCGTCGCCGAAGTCCCCGAAGAAGACGGAGAACATGCTGCCCGCCGTCTGCACGGTGTGCGCCACGCCCTCCTTGTTCAGCGCCTCGGTGGCCAGCTGCCGCACTTGGCGGGCCGCGGCGTCCACCACCGCGTGCGCGGCGAAGTCGTCGGCGGCCAGCAGCCGCAGCTGGGCCAGCCCCGCGGCGGTGGCGACCGGGTTCCCGGACAGCGTGCCCGCCTGGTAGACGGGGCCCGCGGGCGCGAGGTGGTCCATGACGTCCTTGCGGCCGCCGAACGCCGCCGCCGGGAAGCCGCCGCCCATCACCTTGCCGAAGGTCATCAGATCGGGGGTCACACCGTCGATGCCGTACCAGCCCCGCGCGCTCGCCCGGAAGCCGGTCATCACCTCGTCGGAGATGAAGAGCGCGCCGTCCGCCTTGCACAGGTCCTTCAACCCCTGGTTGAAGCTTGGTTCGTGTTCGGTGGCGTCGCGCGGCGGGACGATGCCCATGTTGCCCGGCGACGCCTCGGTGATCACACAGGCGATCTCGCGGGGGTGCGCGGCGAACGCCTCCCGGACCGCGTCCAGATCGTTATACGGCAGCACGATCGTGTCGCCCGCCTGCGCCCCGGTGACCCCCGGGGTGTCCGGCAGACCCAGGGTGGCGACCCCGGAGCCGGCCGAGGCGAGCAGCGCGTCGACGTGCCCGTGGTAGCACCCGGCGAACTTGACGATCTTGGAGCGGCCGGTGAAACCGCGCGCCAGGCGGATCGCCGACATGGTCGCCTCGGTACCGGAGGAGACGAGTCGTACCTGCTCAACGGGGTCGATGCGGTCCACGATCTGCTCGGCGAGCGCCACCTCGTCCTCGACGGGCGTACCGAAGGAGGTACCGCGCTCGACGGCCTTGCGCACGGCGTCGGTCACCTCGGGGTGCGCATGGCCGAGGATCATCGGCCCCCAGGAGCAGACCAGGTCGACGTACTCCCTGCCGTCAGCGTCGGTGAGGTAGGGACCGGACCCTGACACCATGAACCGGGGCGTACCGCCCACACCGCGGAAGGCGCGGACCGGAGAGTTCACGCCTCCCGGCGTCACGGCGGCGGCGCGGTCGAAGAGCGACTGCGATACTGGGGCGCTGTACGAGTAAGTCACGAAAGCCATGGTGTCAGAGCCCTGTGCGCGGGGGCCCGGGGGCGTTTCACACTCCGCGGGGCGGGGAGGTCTCTGACACGATGATCGGGCCGCACGGGGACGGCTGTGCGGCTCGGATGAGCAGTCGGGTGGTGACATGCATCGCGGTGGCGGACTGGGGGAGGGGCCCGGCCCCTCGGAGACTGGCCCGAAGCGAGCCCAGGGGCGCCACAGGCGCACTGCGGCGGAGAGTGGAACCACGGCGGGGAGCGGCGCGAACGGCAGCACGACGGACGAGGGAACGGCCGGCGCCGGTTCCGCGTCCAACGGCGGGACCACGGGCGGCGCCACGAGCGGCAGCACCACGAGCGGCAGCGGCCTTGTGCGGGGCGGCGGCCTCGCGGGCATCGGGAGCACGGCGAAGACCAGGAGCGGCAGGGGTGGCGGCCGAGTGGGGGTGACCTACAAGTACTTCGGGGCGCCGGACGGTGCCACGGCCGCGCGCGTACCCATCTCGATGCGTCCCGAGGAGCTGGGCGGGGACGAGCTGGGTCAGGGCATGTTCACCAAGATCAAGCCCGAGACGATGGCGGCGATGGTGCTGACAGGGATCGAGGGGATACCGCTGCACCGCGTTCCGCCGCTCGAACTCGTCGTTCTGCATCCGGACTACGCGGTGGTGAAGCTCCCGATGACGGTCGTGGATCCGCTGCGCGGTGTCGGTGAGGAGACGGTGGGCGCCGCGGCCTTCATCTGGTCCACGGTTCCCGACCGCGCCGGCCCGCAGGACGCCTTCAACGTCTACCAACTCCTGCACCGCTGGCAGGATTTCTCCGACCGCCTCCACGAGGCGGGCCACCAGGCGTACTGCCTGGTGTGGCCGTAGCTCCCCAGCGCGTGGCGCCCGTCCGGCGGCCGTAGCGCTACTCTGCGCGCCATGCTGCACCTGCGGATCATCACTCCCCACGGCCGTACCGCCGAGGTCACCTCCCTGCTGGAGAAGTCAGTGGGCACCACGCATCTCGTGGTGCTGGAGGGCGCGGCCCGCGATCCGGTCGGCGATGTCGTCATGTGCGACGTCGCACGGGAGGCGGGGGACGAACTCCTGCGCCGGCTGCGCGAGATGGGGGTGGCCGAGGACGGCGCCATCTCCGTGGAGGACATCGACCTGTCCCTCTCGGCGCGTGCCGACCGCGCCGAGGAGCTGGCCCCGGGCGAGGGTGTGGACGCGGTGCTGTGGGAGTCGCTGACCGAGGCCACGCACGAGGAGTCGCGGCTGTCGCTGACCTACCTCACCTTTCTGACCGTCGCGACGATGCTCGCGGCCTGCGGCGTGCTGATCGACAGCGCCATCCTGATCGTCGGTGCGATGGTCGTCGGCCCGGAGTTCGGTCCGCTGGCGGGCGTGTGCACGGGCCTGGTGCGGCGGGCACCGCGGCTGCTGTGGCGGTCCCTGATGGCACTGCTGGTGGGCTTCCCGGTGGCGATGCTGCTGACGGGGGGCTTCAGCGTGGTGCTGGACGCGCTCGGCATCTTCTCGTACGAGCAATTCACCAACCCGCATCCGATGACGGCCTTCATCTGGAAGCCGGACCCGATGTCCTTCGTCGTGGCCCTGCTCGCCGGGGTCGCCGGAATCGTCTCGCTGACCTCCGCCAAGTCCGGTGCGCTGGTCGGGGTCGCCATCTCGGTGACCACGGTGCCGGCCGCGGCCAACGCGGCGGTCGCGCTGAGCTACGGCAATCTGGAGGAGACGGGCGGCTCGTTCCTCCAGCTGCTGGTGAACCTCGCCGGAATTGTGCTGGCCGGGTCGCTCACCCTGCTGGGCCAGAAACTGTTCTGGGCGCACAAGCGCGCCCGCGCGAGCTGAGGGGCGCGTCCGCTCGTCGTACGACGACTGCGAGGCCGCCTCCCCACGGCGTACGACGGACAGTCCCGGTCGCACATACGACGGGCGTCCCGTCACCGGCTGTGCGGTGGCGGGACGCCCGTCGTACGTGGTCCTGGCGGACCTGAGGGGTCAGTCCGACTTACGGCCCGACTTCCCCTCGTCCGAGCCGCCCGAGTCGTCGGTCGCGACCACGGCGTCGGCGCAGGCCTGGGCGACCTCCGCGTCCAGTACCTCGGCGTCCAGCTTCGGGGCGTCGGGGTCGACCGGGCCGATCTGGAACTCGAACTCGCCGCCGTACTGCTCGTGGGCTGCGACGACCGCGCTGCCCACGGCCTCCTCGCCGCGCTCGGTGAGGATGATCAGCGGGTCCCGGCGCAGGTCCTTGGAGAGCGCCACACACAGTCCGACCATCACGACCGTGAACGGCACCGCCACCAGGATGGTGAGGTTCTTCAGGCCTTCCAGCGCTTCGTCACCACCGCCGCCGATCATCAGCATGATCGCGCCGACACCACCGGTGAGGACACCCCAGATGATGACGACGCCGCGGCCGGGCTCCAGCGTGCCCTTCTGGGAGAGCGTGCCCATCACGATCGAGGCCGCGTCGGCACCGGAGACGAAGAAGATGCCGACCAGGATCATCACGATGAGGCCGGTGATGCTGGAGATCGGGTAGTGGTCGAGCACGTTGAAGAGCTGGGCCTCCGCGGTGTCGCCGAGCTTGGCGCCGTCGGACGCCAGCTTCATCGAGGTGCCGCCGAAGACGGAGAACCAGATGAGGCTCACGACGCTGGGGACCAGGATCACACCGCCGACGAACTGACGGATGGTGCGGCCCCGGCTGATGCGGGCGATGAACATGCCGACGAACGGCGTCCAGGAGATCCACCACGCCCAGTAGAAGACCGTCCAGCCCGAGAGCCACTCCGCGACTCCCTTGCCGCTGCTGGAGTCGGTGCGCCCGATCATCTGGGGCAGGTCACCCAGGAAGCTGCCGACCGAGGTCGGCACCATGTTGAGCATCAGGATCGTCGGGCCGGCGATGAACAGGAAGAGCACCAGCAGCCCGGCCAGCACCATGTTGATGTTGGACAGCCACTGGACGCCCTTCTCCACACCGGAGACGGCCGAGAACACGAAGGCCGCCGTCAGCACGACGATGATGCTGACCAGCACACCGGTGCTGACCTTGTTCGCCCAGCCGGCCTGCTCCATGCCGCTGCCGATCTGGAGCGCGCCCAGACCCAGCGAGGCGGCGGAGCCGAACAGCGTCGCGAAGATGGCCAGGATGTCGATGACCTTGCCGGTACCGCCGTTGGCCGCCTTCTCGCCGATGAGCGGGGTGAAGACCGCGCTGATCGTCTGCCGCCGTCCGCGGCGGAAGCAGCTGTAGGCGATGGCCAGGCCCACGACCGCGTAGATCGCCCACGGGTGCAGCGTCCAGTGGAAGAGCGTGGTCGCCAGCGATGTCTCCATCTTGGCCGCGTCGTTGCCCGGGTTGGTACCGGGCGGCGGGGCGCCGAAGTGGCTGAGCGGCTCGCTCACCCCGTAGAACATCAGCCCGATGCCCATGCCCGCGCTGAACATCATCGCGATCCAGGAGACCGTCTTGAACTCGGGCTCCTCACCCTCCTTACCGAGGGTGATCTTGCCGTAGCGGCTGAAGGCCAGCCACAGCGAGAAGATCACGAAGCCGGTGGCAGCGAGCACGAAGGCCCAGCCGCCGTTGTGCATCGTCCAGCTCAGCATCTCGGACGAGACGTTCCCCAGGGAGTCCGTCGCGACCGCGCCCCAGATGACGAAGGCGAGCGTGAGAAGCGCCGTGACGCCGAACACGAGCCGGTCGGTCTGCGGACCCCGGGTCAGTCCCCCGCTGGAGGCGAATGCCTCCTCTGTCTCATGTTTCACGTTTGTCTATTGCCCTTCCTCCGGTGGACATGCGGCCCACGCACTCGCGCAGCATTTCCGACATGGATTCGGGGGGCCGCTACCCGGCTTCCGGGAAAGTAATCCGGCCGAAAAGCACTCCTGAGAGCTCGATTCCCTCACTCAACTGAGCACTTCTCCAGCAGAGTTGAACGCCCCTCAGGCCTGCTCGCCACTGCGCGTAACCAGCAGAACGCGGTAAGCCTAGGCCCACTCCCGCGCCCTGACGCCCTCCAGGACACGAACCGCGAGGGTCGTTGTAGATCCGGAACATGACATGGGCGGATCGGAACAGCGGGAATCCCCGATAAAAGGCGAAAGGGAAAAGCCTGACTTTGCGCACCATAGGGGCCAGGTGACCGGACGTCCTGGCGACGGGTGCGATAGACATGTGCCGGTCGGCGAAACGCTTTCGGGCGCACGCGGACCCGGACGTCCCGGATACCGGACGACCCGGACGACGACCCCGGACGAGGAGGCCAGCCGTGCCGCGGAGGGCAAACAGGTATGCGACGCGCGGGGCACTCGCGTCGTACGCGACCAACGCCGCGCTGGCCCTCGCACTCACCGGAGCCCTCACGGCCTGCACCGGTTCCTCGGGCGCCGACCGCGGCGAGGACGGCAAACCCGGCAGCTCCTCCGCCTCCCCCTCGGCTCCGGCACCCGGCAAGTACGACAGCCTCCCCGAGCCGTGCGGCACGGTCGGCGTCGGCCAGCTCCGCGAGATGCTCCCCGGCGCCGCGGCGGCCGACGACGAGGGCACCGCGGCGCCCAGTGACAGCGCCGGCCCGTACGAGGGCGAGGCGAGCGTCACCTATGACACCGACCGGCGCGTGGGCTGCCGCTGGAAGAGCGCCACCACACTCAGCACCCGCCATCTGTCCGTCGACTTCGAACGGGTGGTCTCCTACGACGCGTCCGTCAGCGACGACGAGCAGGCCGAGCGGCTGTACGACAAGAAGGTCCGCAAGGCCGGCATCGCCGCCTCCCCCGGCGGCTCCGGCTCCTCCTCCGGCCAGTCGACGGGGAAGACGCCCGACGGCCACGCCTCCCCCACCGACAAAAAGGGCAGTTCGGGCGATGGTGACTCCTCCGAGGACCCGGAGGACGACGCCGAGGACAGCGCCTCCCCCACCCCGGACGAGGACCTGGCCCCCCGCGCCCTGGACGACATCGGCGACGCCGCCTACATCGACGACGAACTGCACACCGCGGACTCCGGACTGCACCGGGACATCACCCTGGTCTTCCGGACGGCCAACGTGATCGCCACCGTCGAGTACGACCAATGGGTGACCGACAAGCACCGGATCCCGGACAGCCAAGAGCTCCAGGAGAAGGCGCGCGAGCTCGCCGAGCAGCTCGCCGGACGCTTCGAGGAGGACTGACACCCTCCCCGCCGGGCACTGTGACGACTCCCACTCCGGATGCGGCCCCCCGCTGACCGGGCCGCTCTGTGGCAAGTCCCACCTGTGGGCAGTCCCACGGTGTGGAAGGTGCCACGAAACGCCCACACCACCCCAGGCGCCGCGTACCGTGCCGTCAGCACCGCGGCCACTCCCGGCTCGGCACAACTGGTGAAGACCCCGGAAGCGAAGGAACCATGCACCGAAACGCCCCGCGCAACGCCCCTCGACGGAGCAAGACCGTCAGGAACACGCTCGCCTGTGCGGCAGTGGCGCTCCCCGTCCTGCTGGTCGCCGGCTGCTCCTCGGACTCGGACCAGAGCAAGGAGTCCGACTCCCCCTCGGCCTCCGCGAGCAAGTCCCCCACCGTGGCGCCCGCGAAGTTCAAGCAGCTGCCCGACTCGTGCAAGAGCCTCGGCAAGAAGACCGTGAAGGATCTGGTGCCGGGGACGAAGAACGCCTCGGGCAAGCGCGTCGGCTCCGGTGACACCAACGACTCCAACAGCTGTCTGTGGAGCGGTCTGGACAAGTACGACTACCGGCAGATGACGCTCTCGCTGAAGCGCTTCGACTCCGACCCGGCGATCGGCTCCGGCGACAAGCGCGCCGCGGACTACGCCAAGCAGCAGGCCGACGAGAAGACCAGCAACAAGGACAACAGGAACATCAAGGACTCCGAGGTCTCCGGCATCGGCGACCAGGCCAGCTCTCTCTCGTACGAGACCAAGAAGTCGGACACCAAGGGCAAGACCGAGGAGTACCGCGCCGAGCGCCTGATCGCCCGTACCGCGAACGTCGTGATCACCGTCGACTACGAGGGTGCCGGCTTCGAGGACGCCAAGAAGCCCAGCGCGGACGAGGTGAAGAAGCAGGCCGAGAAGGCGGCGAAGGAAGCGGTCAAGCAGGTGAAGTAACCGCCCCTCCCCCTCGCACCGGAGCCCGGCCCTCGCCCCGAGGACCGGGCTTCGTGCCGTCCAAGCCGTACGTATGTGCCAGGCTGGGCCCGCCAGTTTCCGAGGGTGGGGGACAACTCCTGTGCAGGGCGTACAACTGACCCGAATACACCGCATACTTATCGCTGTCGTGGTCACCGGTGCCATGGTGATCGCGGCGATCGGCTTCGCGGGCTCCTACGCGGCGGTCCGCGAACTGGCCGAACGGAAGGGCTTCGGCGACTTCGCGCCGTTCTTCCCGATCGGCGTGGACGCGGGCATCGTCGTGCTGCTGTCCCTGGATCTGCTGCTGACCTGGATCCGGATCCCGTTCCCGCTGCTGCGGCAGACCGCCTGGCTGCTGACGGCCGCCACGATCGCCTTCAACGGCGCCGCCGCCTGGCCCGACCCGCTCGGGGTGGGCATGCACGCGGTGATCCCGGTGCTCTTCGTCGTCACCGTCGAGGCCGCCCGCCACGCCGCCGGCCGCGTCGCGGCCATCACCGCCGACAAGCACATGGAAGGCGTACGCCTCTCCCGCTGGCTGCTGGCCTTCCCCTCCACCTTCCGGCTGTGGCGGCGGATGAAGCTGTGGGAGCTGCGCAACTACGACGAGGTCATCCGCATGGAACAGGACCGCCTCGTCTACGAGACCAGACTCCGCGCCCAGTACGGCCGCTCCTGGAAGCGCAAAGCACCCGTCGAAGCACTGATGCCCCTCAAACTCACCCGCTACGGCGTACCCCTGCACCGGACGGCACCGCAGGCGACGACCCTGCCCGAACCGGAGCCGATGCCCTTCACAAAGGCCGCCGCCGTACCGGACCATGACGTGCCCGGCCACGAACTGGCCCCCCGCGAGACCCCGCCCGGCCCAGGGGCCGAACCGGCGCACGAGCACACACCGGCGCCCGAGCCGGCTGCCGCGGCCGAACCCGCAGCGGCAGCCGCACAGTCCGGAGCCGCGCAGCCCGCAGCCGCACAGCCCCCAGCCGACGGACGCGACCCCGCACCGGGCCAGGCCGCACCAGCACCCGCATCCGCGGAGCCCGCACCCGCGCCGGAGCAGCCCTCCCTCGTACCGGAGCAGGCCGCCCCCTCTCCGGAGCAGGCCGCCCCCGCCCCCGCGGAGCCCGCGCCCGAGCCCGTACGTACGCCGGAGCCCGCGCCCGTCCCCGCCGAAGCGGAGCCGGCGCCGCAGCCCGCCGCCGAGTTCCCGGTGCCCGTGGCCCCCGGCCGCTATCGCACTCTCGCCAACCCGGCACCGGTCCGCCAGCAGGAACTCTTCGTCGAACCCGCGTCCTTCCAGCCGGAACCGGAGCCGGGACCGGGGCCACAGGCCGTACCGGAGCCGGAACCAGGGCCGCAGTACGCAGCCGCGCCGGACCTCGGCGACGAGCCCGTCGGCATCCCCGACGGAGTGCCGCGGGACGAGTTCTACTTCTCGGTGTACCGCCAGTACGTCGCCTCGCACGGCGACCGGCCGACCGCGCGCCAGCTCTCCCGCGCCCTGTACGAGGGGCACGGTGTCGCCTCGGCGGACGGCAGCCTGCTGAGCGAGACCTATCTCGGCGGCTATATGCGGGAGTTCAAGGACCGCTACAACACCGAGATGGGCCTCGCGGGCTGAACAAGAGGCTGAACGGGCTGAAGATCAGGCGCCCAGCAGCTTGCGCACGCGGTCGGCGCCCACCGCCAGCAGCAGGGTGGGCAGCCGGGGCCCCGTCTCACGGCCGACCAGCAGGCGGTACAGCAGGGCGAAGAAGCCGCGCTGTGCCACCTTCATCTCCGGGGTGGGCTTGGCGTCCGGCGCGAAACCGGCCCGCACCTTGGGCACGCCGTACACCAGCGAGGTCAGGCCCTCCAGCGACCAGTGCTCGTCCAGCCCGTCGAGCAGCAGCCGCAGCGACTCGCGCTGCTCCTCGTCGAGCGAGGCCAGCAGTTCGGTGTCGGGCTCCTCGCGGACGCGGGTGCGCTGATCGGCCGGCACCTGGGTGTTGATCCACCGCTGTGCGCGGTCCAGCCGCGGGCGGACCTCGTCCAGTGAGTGCACCGGGTGCTCCGGGTCCAGCTCGCTGAGGATGCGCAGGGTCTGCTCCTCGTGGCCGCCGGTGATGTCGGTGACCGAGGCGAGGGTGCGGTACGGCAGCGGGCGCGGCGTGATCGGCAGCGGGCCCAGCGCGGTGGACGAGGCGCGGGTGTGCGCGGCAATGTCGGCGGGCTGCGCCGAGCCGTCCGCGATCTTGCGGACGAGCGCGTCCCACTCGTCGTAGGTGCGCTGGATCTCCTGGTCGAAGGCGACCTTGAAGGCCTGGTTCGGCTTGCGCCTGGCGTACATCCAGCGCAGCAGCGGCGCCTCCATGATCTGGAGCGCGTCGGCCGGGGTTGGCACGCCGCCCTTGGAAGAGGACATCTTGGCCATGCCGCTGATGCCCACGAAGGCGTACATCGGGCCGATGGGCTGCTCGGCACCGAAGATCTCCGTCACCAGCTGCCCGCCGACGACGAACGACGAACCGGGCGACTGGTGGTCGACGCCGGACGGCTCGAAGACGACGCCCTCGTACGCCCAGCGCATCGGCCAGTCGACCTTCCACACCAGCTTGCCGTGGTGGAAGTCGCGCAGCTCGACGGTCTCGCTGTGCCCGCACTGGCAGCTGTAGGACAGCTCGGTCGTCTCGTCGTCGTACGCCGTGACGGTGGTCAGGTCCCGCCCGCAGGCGGTGCAGTAGGGCTTGTACGGGTAGTACGCGGAGCCCGCGCCGGCGCCCGAACCGTCGTCCTCGGCTGCGGCGCCCGAGCCCTCGGCGGCCTGCACCTCCGCCTCGTCGGCCGGCTTCTGCTGCTGCTTCTTGCCGCCCTTCGCGCCCTTCTCCAGCGTCCGGTAGCGGTCGAGCACGGCGTCGATACGGGTGCGCTCGCGCATCGCGAAGAGGATCTGGTCGCGGTAGGCGCCCGAGGTGTACTGCTCGGTCTGGCTGATGCCCCGGTACTGCACGCCCAGCTCCAGCAGGGACGCCTCCATGGCGGCCTTGAAGTGCTCGGCCCAGCTGGCGTACGGGCTGCCGGGCGGCGCGGGCACAGAGGTCAGCGGGCGGCCGATGTGCTCGTTCCAGGACTCGTCCACGCCCTCGACACCGGCCGGGACCTTGCGGAACCTGTCGTAGTCGTCCCAGGACAGGATGTGTTCGCACGCGATGCCCCGGCGCCTGATCTCGTCGGCGACCAGGTGCGGCACCATCACCTCACGCAGGTTGCCCAGGTGGATGGGGCCGGAAGGGCTCAGCCCGGAGGCGCAGACCACTGTTTTCAGACCGCGACGTTCCGCTTCGGCGATGACGTCATCGGCGATACGGGAGACCCAGTCGGCCTCGTGAGTGGTCCCAGCCACGTCCGGCACATCCTTCTCGTCGCGCTTTTCAAGCCTGCGCCGCCCATTCTCCCACCCCTCAATGCGGCGGCGCCCGCCCATATGCACGTGGGATACTGGGCCTCGAATCCAGACACCCCGAAGGAACGGTCAGCACTCCATGGCTACGGTCCCCTCCCTCGCCGCTACGGTCCACCAGCGCGTCTCGGACGCCCTCTCGGCTGCGCTGCCGGAGGCCGCCTCCGCCGACCCGCTGCTGCGACGCAGCGACCGGGCGGACTTCCAGGCCAACGGGATGCTGGCGCTGGCCAAGCAGCTGAAGGGCAACCCGCGGGAGCTGGCCACCAAGGTCACCGAGGCGCTGCCGGCCAACGACGAGATCGCGGACATCGAGGTCTCGGGCCCCGGCTTCCTCAACATCACCGTCGCCGACAAGGCGATCGTGGCGAACCTGGCGGCACGGCGGCAGGACGAGCGCCTCGGCGTGCCGTACAAGGACAACCCCGGCACCACGGTGATCGACTACTCGCAGCCGAACGTCGCCAAGGAGATGCACGTCGGGCACCTGCGCTCGACGGTCATCGGTGACGCGATCGTGCACCTGCTGGAGCACCGGGGCGAGAAGGTGATCCGCCGCCACCACATCGGCGACTGGGGCACCAACTTCGGCATGCTCATCCAGTATCTGATCGAGCACCCGCACGAGCTGGACCACGAGTCGGACGCGGCGGGCGCCAAGGACGCGGGCGAGGCCGCGATGGCCCGGCTCAACCGGCTCTACAAGTCCTCGCGCGCTCTCTTCGACTCCGACGAGGCCTTCAAGTCCCGGGCCCGGGACCGGGTGCCGGCGCTGCAGAGCGGCGACCCGGAGACGCTGGCCCTCTGGCACAAGATCGTCGACGAGTCGAAGACGTACTTCCAGGGCGTCTACGACGAGCTCGACGTGGAGATCCGGGACGCGGACATCGTCGGCGAGAGCGCCTACAACGACGACCTCCAGCAGGTCGTCAAGGACCTGGAGGAGTCGGGCGTCGCCGTCCGCTCCGAGGGTGCGCTGTGCGTGTTCTTCGAGGACGTCAAGGGCCCGGACGGCACCCCCACGCCGCTGATCGTGCAGAAGTCCAACGGCGGTTTCGGCTACGCCGCCACCGACCTGGCCGCCATCCGCAACCGGGTCGGCGAGCTGAAGGCCGACACCCTGCTGTATGTGGTGGACGCCCGGCAGTCGCTGCACTTCCGGATGGTCTTCGAGACGGCGCAGCGCGCGGGCTGGCTGCCCGAGGGCGCGGCCCGGCAGCTGCCGTTCGGCACCGTGCTGGGCAAGGACGGCAAGCCGTTCAAGACCCGTGAGGGCGAGACGGTGCGGCTGGTGGACCTGCTGGACGAGGCGGTCGAGCGGGCGGCTGCCGTCGTACGGGAGAAGGCCGCCTCCGGCGAGGGAGCCGTCACCGAGGAGGAGATCCAGCGCCGGGCGAAGCAGGTGGGCATCGGCGCGGTCAAGTACGCGGACCTGTCCAACTCGATGACCCGGGACTACGTCTTCGACCTGGACCGGATGGTCTCCCTCCAGGGCGACACCAGCGTCTATCTCCAGTACGCCTACGCGCGGGTCCGCTCCATCTTCCGCAAGGCGGGCGAGCTGAAGCCGGTGCCGCACCCCGAGCTGGAACTGGCCCCGGCCGAGCGGGCGCTGGCCCTGCACCTGGACGCGTTCGCGGACACGGTGGTGACGGCGGCCGACGAGTACGAGCCGCACAAGGTCACGGCGTATCTCTATGAACTGGCCACGCTCTACAGCCGGTTCTTCGAGAACTGCCCGGTGCTCAAGGCGGACACCGAGGAGCAGACCGAGAACCGGCTGTTCCTGTGCGATCTGACGGCCGAGGTCCTCCACCAGGGCCTGGCGCTGCTGGGCATCCGTACGCCGGAGCGGCTCTGACCGTCCCCCTGGGGGGCCGGTCCCGCGTTCAGCCGGACCGGCCTCCCAGGATCTCCTGCTGGAGGTCCGCCGCCATCTTCTTGATGGTGCGCAGCCCCTGCTGCCCCCACGGACGTGGCCGCTGGTCGACGACGCAGATCGTGCCCAGCGCCATGCCCGACGGGTCCAGCAGCGGGGCTCCCAGGTAGGAGGTGATGCCCACCTCGTCCACCACGGGGTTGACCGCGAACCTGGCGAAGTCGCGGACGTCCTCCAGCACCAGTGCGGTGCGCCGCGCGACGACGTGCACACAGAAGCCGTGGTCGCGGGCCATCACCCGGCCCACGCCGCCGTTGGGGTCGACCGGGCCCTTTTCGGGGTCCATGGTCGAGTCGTAGAGCCCGGAGAAGTACTGCCGCTCCTCGTCGATGAAGTTGACCATCGCGAACGGTGCGTCGGTGATCCGGGCCAGCTCGCGGGCGAAGGCGTCGAACTCCGGTTTCGGCCGGTCGCCGACGCCCAGCTCCTTGAGCCGGGCCACCCGCGCCGGTGCCTCCGTGTCCTGCGGAGTCAGCAGCAGCCGGGCCGTCAGGTCAAGCGGTGCGGATGACATGCGTGCTCCTCGGGTCGATCAGGTGCTGGATGAGAGAGATGAGAACCCCGGTCGACGAGTCCGACTTCCGCGCGTCGCACAGCACCACGGGTATGCCCTCGTCGAGGTCGATCGCGGCCCGTACCTCGTCGGGGGTGTAGCGGTAGGAGCCGTCGAACTCGTTGACGGCCAGCACGAAGCGGATGCCGCGCCGCTCGAAGTAGTCCACGGCGGGGAAGCAGTGCTCCAGCCGTCGGGTGTCGGCGAGCACCACCGCGCCGAGTGCCCCGGCCGACAGCTCGTCCCACATGAACCAGAACCGGTCCTGGCCCGGGGTGCCGAAGAGGTAGAGCACATAGCCGTGCTCGAAGGTGATCCGGCCGAAGTCCATCGCGACCGTGGTGGTGGACTTCTGCTCGACCCCCTCCAGGCTGTCGGTGGCCGCGCTCACCTGCGTCAGCAGCTCCTCGGTGCTCAACGGCTCGATCTCGCTGACGGCCCCCACGAAGGTCGTCTTGCCGACCCCGAAGCCCCCGGCCACGATGATCTTCAGCGCGGTCGGAAAGGAGTCGGACGCGGTCTCAGCGGGATCGGAGGAAGAGGGGTCAGAGTCTTCTACGGAGCCCATCCAGCACCGCCTCCAGCACTTCTCGGTCGTACGGATCGGGCCCTGCCTGCAGATGCACGGGCCCTCGGGTGGCGACGGCGCCGCAGTCCACCAGGTCGGACAGCACCACCTTGGTGACGGCGGCGGGCTGCCGGATGTGCGCGGCGATCTCCGCCACGGTCAACGGCCCGTCGCACAGCCGGAGCACCTGGGTGTGCTCCGGTCCCAGATAGCCGTCCGGTTGCACCCCGGTGGCCCGCACCATGGTCAGCAGGTCCAGGTCGGTGGAGGGCTTGGTGCGGCCCTCGCTCACCGTGTACGGGCGGACCAGCCGGCCCGCGTCGTCGTCGAGCCACGGCTCGTCACCGCAGCCGGGACCGACGGGGTCCGGGGGTACGGGACCTGGCGGTGCCGTCATTCGCCGCTGGGGTGCCGCGCGGGGGTGACCAGGTACGGGCGGACGCTCTTGACCAGCATGGCCATCTCGTAGCCCAGCACTCCCGCGTCCGCCTCGCTCCCGGCGAACACGGCCAGACAGGCGCCCTGGCCCGCGGTGGTGACGAACAGCAGCGAACTGTCCAGCTCGACCACGACCTGGCGGACGCTGTCCCCGTCGGCGAACCGCACCCCCGCGCTGCGGCCCAGCGAGTACAACCCCGAGGCGAGCGCGGCCATATGGTCCGCGGTGTCGGGCTCCAGCCCGTGCGCGGCCTTGACCAGACCGTCCGCCGACAGCAGGAGGGCGCTGCGGGCGTGCGGTACCCGCTCCACGAGTCCGGTCAACAGCCAGGACAGATCCGCCGCCGTGCGCCGCGTGGGTGCTTCGCTCATCATGTTCGCGTTTTCCTCCTAGTGGGGCGAGCTGTCACCGTCGTACGGGGGCGTGGGCGGCGTCCCGCCGCGCTCTTCGGCGTCGGCGCGGCCGACCCCGCGCTGGAAGGCGGCCATGAGCCCGGGATTGTGCACGGGTTCCTCCCCGGGCGGGCTCGCCGCCCCGCCCGGCGCGGCCGTCGGCGCGTCCCGCAGCTCGGGAACGATGTGCTGCTGCTTCTGCCGCCGCGGCAGCCGAGGCCGCCCCTCGGCACCCAGTTGGGGCTGCCCATCGGGGTGCGGGTGTCCGCCGGGGTGTGACTGTGCGGCAGGCTGCGGCTGTGCACCGGGGTGCGGCTGTCCAATGGGCTGGGGTTGCGCGCCGGGTTGCGGCTGTCCGCCGGGACCGCCGGGCTGTGGCTGCGCAACAGGCTGCGATTGCCCACCGAGGGGCGGCTGTCCGCCGATTCCTGCGGCGGACGCCGGGAGACGGCCGTCGGGCCGGTCAACCGCCGCGTGGCGGGGAGCCTCCGCGTCCGGAGGCGTGCCCGGAGTCGAGGGAGCGGCATGGCGGCCCCTTTGCAGCCGCACCGTGTGCTCGGGGGCGCCGAGCCCACCGGCTGCGGGACCCGGCGCTGCGTCGGCCGGGCGCACAGCACCCGGCGCTGCGTCGGCCACCTTGCTCTGGCCGCCCTCCCGGCCGCTCTCCTGACCGCCCCGCTGGTTGCCCCCCTGGTTGCC
Source organism: Streptomyces sp. CA-250714 (assembly GCF_050936705.1). Taxonomy (NCBI): domain Bacteria; kingdom Bacillati; phylum Actinomycetota; class Actinomycetes; order Kitasatosporales; family Streptomycetaceae; genus Streptomyces; species Streptomyces sp. CA-250714. The sequence continues at coordinate 3,473,989 of NZ_JBNJMI010000001.1, forward strand.
CAGCATGGTGTGGGGCAGCACGAGGACGGCCTGGATGCCGCCGTAGATGTTGCTGCGCAGTTGTACGGCGATGTCGTGCCGCCGGGCCAGCGTGCCGACCACGTACAGGCCGATCCGGCCGTCCGTCAGCAGCGCGGCGACATCGACGCCCTCGGGGTCGGCCAACAGGGCGTTCATCCGCCGCTGTTCGTCGGCGGTCATACCCAGGCCACGGTCCTCGACCTCGATGGCGAGCCCGGCGGTGACATGGCTGGTGCGCAACAGCACCTGGGTCTGCGGCGCGGAGTAGACGGTCGCGTTCTCCATCAGTTCGGAGAGCAGATGGATGACGTCGGCCACCGCCTGCCCGCGCACGGTGCCCTCGATCGGCGGCACCAGTTTGATGCGCTGGTAGTGCTCCACCTCCGCGGCGGAGGAGCGCAGGATCTCGGTGAGCGGGACGGGCTTCGTCCACTGGCGGCGGGAGACGGCGCCGCCCAGCACCGCCAGGTTCTCCGCGTAGCGGCGGATCCGGGTGGCCAGATGGTCGACCTGGAAGACGCCCTTGAGGATCTCCGGGTCCTCGACCTGGTTCTCCAACTCGTCCAGCACCTTGATCTCGCGGTGCAGCAGCGACTGGAGGCGGCGGGCGAGGTTGACGAAGACGGCGACCCGGTCGGCGGCCTGCAGCCCCTGCGCGCCGTTGCCCTCAACTGCGGCCGCGGCCGGCTCGCGGGCGGGCCGGTTCAGGGTCGCCGCCTGGGCCACCGCCGCCTCGGCGGTGCGCTGGGCGAGCGCGAGTTCCTGGGCGAGGGAGTCGAGCGCGCCATCCGCCGGAACCGGTGCCGCGGTGTGCCCGGACGCGGGCGGGCTCGGTGGCTCGCCCGCCTCCAGCCTGCGGAGCTGGTTCTGGATCTGGTGCCGGCTGCGCTCGGCCCCGCGCCGCAGCACGGCGTACTGTTCGAGCGTCGTACGCGCCTGGGTCGACGCGCTCCGGACGCCGGCCGCGATCGCGGCGGCGGCCACCAGCAGCGCGGCGCCGAGCACGCTCAGCGAGGCGGCGTCACCGAAGCCGGTCTGCACGGTGGTGGCGTCGTCCGGCTCCCAGGTGGACCACAGGTACGCCACCACCCCGGCGGCCGCGAATACCACGACGAGCGCGGGCGTGTACGCCAGCCGCACCATGCGGCGGCGCAGCGCCGCGTCCCCCGCGGCGCCCACGACGGCGGGCGCTTCCCGCAGCGTGTGCGTCGGGGAACTTTGAGGTACGGGCATCGATTCCCTCAAGCGATTCATTCGGGGGAAGGAAAGCTTCCGCATGGCGGAGAACACTCATTCTCCGCCGCGGCGTGGCGAGTCTAGCCATGATGGCGGGGCGGCGGGGGGCCGGAACCGGCGTCGTCACAACTGCCACACATCTCAAGAGGGTTCACCCCTCTCACGCCCGGCCCCACCTGCCGCCCGCGCGCCAACGTCCGCCCGCCAACGCACGGGCGGCAAAGCGCGCGTCAACGCGCACGCGTCAACGCACGGGCGTCACCGCACAGGCGGCAAACACGCGCGTCAACGCACGGACAGCAACAGCCTCAGCGCTGCGGGAAGTACACGTACAGCAGGCAGCCCCGCTCGCTGCGCGGCGTGTGGGTGGAGCCCTGCGCCCCGCGTACGCGGCTGCCGACGGGGTAACTGCCCGCCTCGTCCTGGAGTTCGCCTTCCAGGACGACCACGATCTCGCTGCTGTCGCCGTGGTGGTCGGGCTCGGTGTAGCCGGATCCGGGTGCGAACCGTACGTACGCCTCGCGCGGCAGCGGGTCCGAACCGTCGGCCGGGCTGGTCCAGTCGACCACCTGCGCCGTCACCCCCGGGAAAAGTTCGATCGGGTCGACCTGTCCCAGCGCCTCGGTGTCGACCACATGGAAGTCGGGCCGGTCGAGAGTCGTCATGGTGTGCTCCTCTTTCTCTGCGATGGCGCTGCGACAAAGGGGACTCGCGAGACGGAAGAGGTACGCCGTCGAAGTCGCGCGGGGTTAGCCGCCCAGCACAGTGCGGTGACATGACGTCAACTGCGTTGGCGCCGGACGGATTTCCCCCGGCGCCGGTTCGAACAAGGCGGGATGAGCGTAAGTGATCCTTCCGCCTGGCCACAACGGCAACGGTGGTTAACTGCAGGAGCAAAACGGAAGGGCGCCATCCGCCCAGCGGATGACGCCCTATTGGTGCTCTGCGGCTACGGGGTCAGCGGCGTGCGCGCAGCAGCCTCGCGGCCTCCGTCGCCCAGTAGGTGAGGATCATGTTCGCACCGGCGCGGGTGAAGCTCGTCAGCGTCTCCAGGATGGCCGCCTCCCGGTCGACCCACCCCTTCTCGGCAGCGGCCTCGACCATCGCGTACTCGCCGGAGATCTGGTAGACGCCGACGGGGACCTCCGCCCGCTCGGCGAAGTCCCGCAGGATGTCCAGATACGGCAGCCCTGGCTTGACCATCACCATGTCCGCGCCCTCGGCCAGATCCAGCGACAGCTCGCGCAGCGCCTCGCGCGCGTTGGCCGGGTCCTGCTGGTAGGTCTTGCGGTCGCCCTGGAGCGAGGAGCCGACGGCCTCCCGGAACGGCCCGTAGAACGCGGAGGAGTACTTCGCGGTGTAGGCGAACACCGCCACATCGCTGTGCCCTGCCCCCTCCAGCGCCGCGCGGACGTACCCGATCTGACCGTCCATCATGCCGCTGGGGCCCAGCACATGGGCGCCCGCGTCGGCCTGGACACGGGCCATCTCCGCGTACCGCTCCAGCGTCGCGTCGTTGTCCACCCGCCCGTCGGCGGTCAGCACCCCGCAGTGGCCGTGGTCGGTGTACTCGTCCAAGCACAGGTCGGACATCAGCACCAGCTCGTCGCCGACCTCCGCCCGTACATCCCGCAGCGCGACCTGGAGGATGCCGTCCGGATCGGTGCCCGCGGTGCCCCGCGCGTCCTTCTTCGCCTCGTCCGGCACGCCGAACAGCATCAGCCCGCCGACGCCCGCCTCGACCGCCTCCACGGCGGCCTTGCGCAGGGTGTCGCGAGTGTGCTGTACGACGCCGGGCATGGTGCCCACCGGCACCGGCTCGCCGACGCCCTCCCGCACGAAGGCGGGCAGGATCAGATCCGCCGGCTGGGTGCGGTGCTCGGCGACCAGCCTGCGGATGGCCGCCGTGGTACGCAACCGCCTCGGGCGGGCAGCCGGATAACTGCCGTACGTGCTCACGCCGCTGCCGTACGCGCTCGGGCTGCCGCCGTGCGTGCTCATGATGTGCGTGCCCTCCTCCTGGCCGGGCGCTTCTCGCTCGGCCGCTTCACCTGTTCACCCGCCTCGACGGCCGCGGCGCGCCGCTGCGCGCCGAAGTCCGCGAGCGCCTCGGCCAGCTTGTGGACCGACGGCTCGGGCGACATGACGTCCACCCGCAGCCCGTGCTCCTCCGCGGTCTTGGCGGTGGCCGGGCCGATGCAGGCGATGACCGTGACGTTGTGCGGCTTGCCGGCGATACCGACCAGGTTCCGCACGGTCGACGACGAGGTGAACAGTACGGCGTCGAACCCGCCGCCCTTGATCGCCTCCCGGGTCTCGGCGGGCGGCGGCGAGGCGCGCACCGTGCGGTAGGCGGTCACGTCGTCCACCTCCCAGCCCAGCTCGATCAGCCCGGCCACCAGCGTCTCGGTGGCGATGTCGGCGCGCGGCAGGAACACCCGGTCGATCGGGTCGAAGACCGGGTCGTAGGGCGGCCAGTCCTCCAGCAGCCCCGCCGCCGACTGCTCGCCGCTGGGCACCAGATCGGGCTTGACCCCGAACTCGATCAGCGCGTTCGCCGTCTGCTCACCGACGGCCGCGACCTTGATCCCGGCGAAGGCGCGGGCGTCCAGCCCGTACTCCTCGAACTTCTCGCGGACCGCCTTGACGGCGTTGACGGAAGTGAACGCGATCCACTCGTAGCGGCCCGTCACCAGGCCCTTGACCGCGCGCTCCATCTGCTGCGGGGTGCGCGGGGGCTCCACGGCGATGGTCGGCACCTCGGCGGGTACGGCGCCGTAGGAGCGGAGCTGGTCGGAGAGGGAGGCCGCCTGTTCCTTGGTACGGGGCACCAGGACCTGCCAGCCGAACAGCGGCTTGGACTCGAACCAGGCCAGCTGATCGCGCTGGGCCGCGGCACTGCGCTCGCCGACCACGGCTATGACGGGCTGCCCGCCATCCGGCGAGGGCAGCACCTTGGCCTGCTTGAGGGCCTGGGTGATCCCGCCGAGCGTCGCGGTGAAGGTGCGCTGCCGGGTGGTCGTCCCGGCGAGTGTGACGGTCAGCGGGGTGTCCGGCTTGCGGCCCGCGGCCACCAGCTCCCCGGCGGCGGCGGTGACCTGGTCCAGGGTGGTGGAGACGACGACGGTCGCGTCGCTCACGCCCAACTCGGTCCAACATCGGTCGTCCGCCGTACTCGCGTCCACGAACCGCACATCGGTGCCCTGCGCGTCGCGCAGCGGAACCCCGGCGTAGGCAGGCACGCCCACAACCGCGGCGACACCCGGCACGACCTCGAACGGAATCCCCTCGGCGGCCAGCGCGAGCATCTCCCGGGCGGCATCCGAGTCCAGCCCGGGGTCACCCGCGACCGCACGCACGACCCGCTTGCCGGCGCGTGCGGCGGCTATGGCAGACTCGCCCGGGTCGAGGGCTGCATCGTCGGCCGCTGCGGAGGCAGTTGACGCCTCATCAGCCACGGCTTGCAGCGGTGTGTCCACACCCGGCCGGGTATGGGCACGTACGACGTCGTACACGCGTGGGTCGGCGACCAGCACGTCGGCCTGCCCCAGCGCCTCGACGGCGCGCAACGTCAGCAGCCCCGGGTCTCCGGGCCCGGCACCCAGGAAGGTGACGTGTCCGTGTGCACCGTGCAGGTGCTGTCTGTTCGCGACTGCCGTCTTCTGTACGGTGCTCGACTTGTCGGCGCGCGACCTGTCGGCGGCGGTGGGGCTCAAAGTGCTCGCTCCCCCATCAGACCGGCCGCGCCCTTGGCGAGCATCTCGTCGGCGAGCTCCCGGCCCATACGCTCGAAGGGCGCAAGGTCGGCAGGACCGCCGTCGGACGCCGGTACGGGACCGGTGGTGGACAACTGCACCAGCGTGCGACCGTCGGTGGTGCCGACGACGCCGCGCAGGCGCATTTCGGTGACAACCTGCCCCTCGACAAGCAGGTCGGCCAGCGCCCCCACAGGTGCGCTACAGCCGGCCTCCAAGGCGGCGAGCAGGGTTCGCTCAGCGGTGACGGCCGCCCGTGTGTACGGGTCGTCCAGCTCCGCGAGCTGTGCGGCCAGGTGCGTGTCGGACGCCACGCACTCGACGGCCAGTGCCCCCTGTCCGGGGGCGGGAAGAACCTGGTCGGGCTCGATCAACTCGGCGGCCTCCTCTTCGAGGCGACCGATGCGCTCGAGACCGGCGGCGGCGAGCACGACGCCGTCGAGCTCACCGGAGCGCACGTACCCGATCCGCGTGTCGATATTCCCCCGGATCGGGACGGTCTCGATCTCGACCCCGAGCGTACGCGCCCAGGCCTGCAATTGCGCCATCCGGCGAGGGGAACCGGTGCCGATCCGTGCCGTGCCGGGCGCCGCCGCCCTGGCCAGTGCCGCGAACCCGAGCCCGTCCCGGCCCACCAGCACATCCCGGGCGTCGGCCCGGGCCGGCACGGCGGCCAGCGCGTACTCGGCGGGCTGGGTCGTCGGCAGGTCCTTCAGCGAGTGCACCGCGAAGTCGATCTCCCCGCGGGAGAGCGCGTCCCGCAGCGCGTTGACGAACACCCCGGTGCCGCCGATCTGCGCGAGCTGCTCCTTGCTGATGTCCCCGTACGTGGTGATCTCCACCAGCTCGACGGGCCGCCCCGTCACCCTGCGCACTTCCTCGGCGACCAGCCCGGACTGCGCCATCGCGAGCTTGCTGCGGCGGGTGCCCAGCCTCAGTGGGGGGTTGGCTGTGGCGTCGGTGTTCATTGCCGCTCCTGTTCCGGATTGCTGACAGCGGCGACCGCCTGCGGGTCGAGGTCGAAGAGTTCACGCAGCGCGTCCGCGTACCCGGCACCGCCGGGCTCGCCCGCGAGCTGCTTGACGCGCACGGTCGGCGCGTGCAGCAGTTTGTCCACGACACGGCGCACGGTCTGCGTGATCTCCGCGCGCTGTTTGTCGTCCATCCCGTGCAGCCGCCCCTCGAGGCGTGTCATCTCGCTGGTGACGACATCGGCGGCCATGGCGCGCAGCGCCACGACGGTCGGTGTGATGGTCGCCGCCCGCTGCGCGGCCCCGAACGCGGCGACCTCCTCGGCCACGATGCCGCGTACCGCCTCGACATCCCCGGCCATCGGGGCGTTCGCCTCGGCGTCGGCCAGCGACTCGATGTCCACGAGCCGCACTCCGTCGACACGGTGCACAGCGGTCTCGACGTCCCGGGGCATGGCGAGATCGAGCACGGACAAGGCTGTGCCGGCCGACGCACCCGCAGCACGACGGCGCACGGCGCCCTCGACATCGGCGGCGCTCAGCACCAACCCGGCAGCCCCGGTGCAGGACACCACGACGTCGGCGGCGACCAGTTCATCGGCGACCGAAGCCATCGGCATCGCCCGGGCCTCCAGGCTCTCCGCCAGCCGCTGCGCCCTCTCCAACGTCCGGTTGACGATCACCAGTTCGCCCACACCGGCGCGGGCCAGCGTCACCGCGGCGAGGGACGACATCGACCCTGCCCCGATCACCAGGGCCCGGCGTCCGCGCACCCACTCGTCGACGGGCGTCCCGCAGGCGAGCTGCTCCAGGCCGAAGGTCACCAGCGACTGCCCGGCCTTGTCGATACCGGTCTCCGAATGGGCGCGCTTGCCCACCCGCAGCGCCTGCTGGAACAAGTCGTTCAGCAGCCGCCCCGTGGTGTGCTGCTCCTGCGCGACGGCCAGCGCGTCCTTGATCTGGCCGAGGATCTGCCCCTCGCCCACGACCATCGAGTCGAGCCCGCACGCCACCGAGAACAGATGGTGCACGGCCCGGTCCTCGTAGTGCACGTACAGATACGGGGTGAGCTCGTCCAGCTCGACCCCGCTGTGCTGGGCCAGCAGCGTCGACAGCTCGGCGACACCCGCGTGGAACTTGTCGACGTCCGCGTACAGTTCGATCCGGTTGCACGTGGACAGCACAGCGGCCTCTGCCGCGGGCTCCGCGCCCACGGTGTCCTGCAACAGCTTCCCCCGCGCCTGCGGTGCCAGAGCGGCACGTTCCAGCACGCTGACCGGCGCACTGCGGTGGCTCAGGCCGACGACGAGCAGGCTCATGCCGGCATCACGGCGGGCAGGTCCCCGTCAGTTCCGGACTCGGGCGGCCGCCGCTTGGCGACGGCCACGGCGGGCGGCGCGGCAGGCGGCGCCGTGTCCTCCCCCGACCTCCGGTCGGGCGGTGCCCCCAGGTCCTCCCCCGCCTTCCGCTGCTCGTGGAAGGCGAGGATCTGCAGCTCTATCGAGAGGTCGACCTTGCGTACGTCGACCCCTTCGGGGACGGACAGCACGGTCGGCGCGAAGTTGAGGATGGAGGTGATCCCGGCGGCGACGAGCCGGTCGCACACCTGCTGCGCCGCGCCCGCCGGGGTGGCGATCACGCCGATGGACACCCCGTTGTCCGAGATGATCTTTTCCAGCTCGTCGGTGTGCTGGACGGGGATACCCGCAACGGGCTTTCCGGCCAGGCTCGGATCGGCGTCGATCAGCGCCGCCACCCGGAAGCCGCGTGAGGCGAAACCCCCGTAGTTGGCGAGCGCGGCGCCGAGGTTACCGATACCGACGATCACAACCGGCCAGTCCTGGGTGAGGCCCAGTTCGCGGGAGATCTGGTAGACGAGGTACTCCACGTCGTAACCGACCCCGCGGGTGCCGTACGAACCGAGGTAGGAGAAGTCCTTGCGGAGCTTGGCCGAATTGACGCCCGCCGCGGAGGCCAGCTCCTCCGAGGAGACCGTGGGCACGGAGCGCTCGGACAGCGCGGTGAGTGCCCGCAGATACAGCGGAAGGCGGGCGACGGTCGCCTCGGGGATTCCTCGGCTCCGACTCGTCGCCGGACGGTGATTTCGGCCAGTTGCCACGGTGCTCCTGCCGGTTGCGCGAAGCGGTGAGCGGTCGTATGTGAGGCACTCTCCCGGACCGCTCCGTCGCGCCCAGGCTATGCCTTTGTGAACGCGTGCACAAAGATTGTGTCCGGTTTGTCCGGCCAACGTGACCGGCGCCACAGGCACCAACGGGGACACCCGGCCACACTCCTCACGTATACGCCCCCGGACGGCAAAACGCCCTTGATACTAATCGAAACCAGCTCGAACCCTGACCACATTCCCACTGGACAAGGCTGCCCCAAGCCCTCATTGAGCGGTGTTCGACTGAACACTCGGCGCGCACCGCGCGAGAGCCGTACGGGCCGGAAATTTGCGAGCGTCAGCGCTGCGTCACGCGGTGAGCGCGCTGCGGAGGCGTTCGGGGTCGACGCGCCAGAAGTCGTGCTGCTGCCCGTCGACGAGCACGACCGGGATCTGCTCCCAGTACAGGCGGTAGAGCTCCTGGTCCTGGTTGATGTCCTTCTCCTCCCAGGTGGCGCCCACTTCGTCGCACACCCGGATCACCACGTCCCGCGCCACATCACACAGATGACACCCGGGCTTCCCGATCAGGGTCACAGTCTTCATGCCCCCATTCTCCAACCCACCCACCCCAGCCCCCCAACCGTTCACCCGCCTCACACCCCCGGCAATCCACGCGCAACCGACTCCCCTCACGCTGCAACCCTCCGGAGGACAACCCCCGGACCCCCGGCCGTTCACCCGCCTCACACCCCCGGCAATCCAGGCGCAACCGACTCTCCGAACAGACTGGCTATGCTCGCGGCATGGCCCTTCCCGCATGGCTCACTTCTCGCAAGCGCTCGGCGACTGCGCGCAGCGTGCTCGCAGGCGAGGCCGCCGCTGAGGCGGCGCGGAAGCAGGAGCAGGAGCTGGCGGCGGCCGAGGCGGCCGGCCGCGAAGGCGCGGAGGAGGCGGAGGAAGCGGAGTTCCCCGTGGCGGGGGACGTGCATGCTGCCGCCTTCTTCGACCTGGACAACACGGTGATGCAGGGCGCCGCCCTCTTCCACTTCGGCCGCGGCCTCTACAAGCGCAAGTTCTTCCGGAAGCGCGAACTGACCCGCTTCGCCTGGCAGCAGGCGTACTTCCGACTCGCCGGGTCCGAAAACGCCGACCATATGCACGACGCGCGGGAGAGCGCGCTGTCCATCGTCAAAGGGCACCGGGTCTCCGAGCTGATGGCCATCGGCGAGGAGATCTACGACGAGTACATGGCGGGCCGCATCTGGCCGGGCACCCGCGCCCTCGCCCAGGCGCACCTGGACGCGGGCCAGAAGGTGTGGCTGGTGACGGCGGCGCCGGTGGAGACGGCAACGATCATCGCGCGGCGGCTCGGGCTGACCGGCGCGCTGGGCACGGTCGCCGAGTCGGTCGGCGGCGTCTACACCGGTCGGCTGGTCGGCGAACCGCTGCACGGACCCGCGAAGGCGGAGGCGGTGCGCGCGCTGGCCGCGGCCGAGGGGCTCGACCTGGACAGGTGCGCCGCGTACAGCGATTCGGCGAACGACATCCCGATGCTGTCGCTCGTCGGTTATCCGTATGCGATCAATCCTGACAGCCGTCTTCGGGCACACGCTCGTGAAATGGGCTGGCGACTGCGGGACTACCGCACGGGCCGCAAGGCGGCGAAGGTGGGCATTCCGGCAGCTGCCGGAGTCGGCGCGCTGGCGGGTGGCGCGGTTGCCGCGGCAGCGGTTCAGCGCCGCCGCCGCTAGGGCCCCTCACAAGGGCGACCATCCAACACACCGGGGCGCGTGGCGCCCGTCGCACGCCTGCCGTACGCGACTGTCGGCGGGCTAATCCAGCAGTGTTACCCGGCGCTCGGGGCCGACAGTCGCGGTCTACCGGGTCGAGCGGAACTCATCATGCAGGGATCAGATTCAGCCAGAGAAACGATCAAAAACAGTCCCCGATTCGCGCCTGATTACGGCTCCAATCCGTAACAGAACGAACCGAAGCGACGTTTTTGGCAACTAGGTGTAGCGCAGCCTGTACGAAGCGTTATTCTCCTCAGACGCAATTCGGTACCCATCCGTCCCTACGCCGGGTGAATGGTCCCGCACTGCACGTGATGGAAGCTCTGCCTCTGGGAGTCCCGTGTACCCACACGTCGGGGTTGACGCCTCGGGCCTGGCTACGCTGCGCACGACAGTCATCGACCAACTGCGTGCGTTCGTCCCCACCGCGTACGCCGTCCCTGCCCTCGCCGCAACAGCCGCACCTGTCCCCGCAGGGGTCTCAACTGTCCCCGCAGGTCCCTGCCATGCCCTCGCCCGCCGCGCCGCCCGCGCCATGACCGCTGCGGCCGGACCGGCCGCCTCCGCCGCGTCCCCGGCGGCCTCGTCCCGTACCGCTCCGGCCGCGGCCACGTCCGCCGCCTCCCGCACCGCGGCCTCCTCGTCGACCTCACCGGCCGCCCGCTCGGGCGCGGCAACCGCGTCCCGCACCTCCACCGCGAGCGGCAGGCGCGCCCGGGGCACCGGTGCGACCGCGCGGCGCCCCGCCGCCTCGGACACCGACAGCCGCCGCATGATGGACCTCGTCGAACGCGCCCAGGACGGCGAGGCCGAGGCGTTCGGCAGGTTGTACGACCAGTACAGCGACACCGTCTACCGCTACATCTACTACCGGGTCGGCGGCCGGGCGACCGCCGAGGACCTGACCAGTGAGACCTTTCTGCGCGCCCTCCGCCGGATCGGAACCTTCACCTGGCAGGGCCGGGACTTCGGGGCCTGGCTGGTGACCATCGCCCGGAATCTCGTCGCCGACCACTTCAAGTCGAGCCGCTTCCGCCTCGAAGTGACCACCGGCGAGATGCTCGACGCCAACGAGGTCGAGCGCTCCCCGGAGGAGTCGGTTCTCGAGTCCCTCTCCAACGCCGCCCTGCTGGAAGCCGTACGTAAGCTCAACCCCCAACAGCAGGAGTGCGTAACGCTCCGATTTCTCCAGGGGCTCTCCGTGGCCGAAACGGCCCGGGTGATGGGCAAGAACGAGGGCGCCATCAAGACACTCCAGTACCGCGCCGTCCGCACCCTCGCCAGACTTCTGCCGGACGACGCGCGCTGAGCACCCGGTCATCGACCGTCGGCTATCGGCCATCGCACCGGTCACATCATCGTGACATCCGACTCCGTAACCCGAGTGGCTTGCGCTCGTTGTGGGGGTTGCAGACTCCCCGTAGCCATGGCTGTCCGGGGCACACTCACGCCTGAGTGAGCACGGCCGGCCAGGCTCTTGGCTGTGTGCCGGGGAGCCGACCGTGCTGACGAGAGGAGGTGCCGCCGGTGATCGGATCCGTGCCGACGAGCCGACGGGCCATCGCCTTCGCCCAAGCCCTGGACGAGCAGGAGCGCGACGCGGGCGCAGCGGCCGATGCAGGGCCCGAAGGGTCCCGGGCCGGGGACAGCTCCCGGCCGCAGGCCGGGGGAGGGAAGGGCGAAGGGGCACCGCCGGCGGACACACCGCACAGCCACCGGGCCGACGGTATGGACCGGTCGCTGCTGTCCCTGGCGGACTCGCTGAGCGGGCTGCCCAAACCGGAGTTGGACCCCGAGGTCAAGACCGTCCAGCGGGCCCAGCTGATCGCCGCCATGGAGGCCGCCTTCGGGGAGGGGGAGACGGCGGCACACGGCGCGTACTTCCCCGAGCAGCGCGACGCCCGCAGCGGCTCCCGCGGCCGGGGCGCACACCGGGCGCCCGGCCTCGGGCCACTGGGCAAACTGCGGCCCAAATCCCGGCTGGGCAAGGGTCTGGCAGCCGGCGGGCTGAGCGTCGGCGTCGCGGCCAGCGCCTTCGGCGGCGCCACCGCGGCCAGCACGGACGCCCTGCCCGGCGACTCGCTGTACGGCCTCAAGCGCGGCATGGAGGACCTCCAACTCGACCTGGCGGGCGACGACGCGGACCGCGGCAGCCTTCTGCTGGACCACGCCTCGACGCGGCTGCACGAGGCCCGCCGTCTGATGGAGCGCGACCGCTCCGGCGGAGGGCTGGACCACGAGGCGCTGGCCGAGGTGCGCAAGACCCTCTCCGGGATGCGGCACGACGCCTCCGAGGGCCACCGGCTGCTGAGCGACGCCTACCGGCGGAACGGCGATCTGGCTCCGATCCGTTCGCTGTCCACGTTCTCGAAGAAGCACCGCGCGGGATGGTCCCGGCTGCGCGACCGGCTGCCGCTGCAGCTGCACGATGTGAGCGACGAGGTCAGCTCCGTCTTCGACGCCATAGACCAGGACGTGAGCCCGCTGCGCTCGCTCCTCCCACGGGAGCGCGAGGCGGCCCCACGCGAGCGCGAACCCGGCACCGGGGACCGCACGGGTGAGGAGCAGCCCTCCAGCGTGCCGAGCTCGCCGTCCACCGACGACGGTGCCGGGCAGCGCGACAGCGGCAGTGAGGAGCCGTCGCCCTCCGACTCCGGACGCGAGGGCGAGGGACTGCTCGGCGGCAGCCTGCTCCAGCCGCCCGAGGACCCGGACAGGAAGGGCAGCCCTTCCCAGTCCGGCCCCGGTTCCGGCAGTCCTGACACGCCCGGCGGCGAGCCCGAGGTGACCCTGCCTCCCATCGTCCCGGACGTCCTGCCCCGACTCGGCCTGGGCGGCGGCAGCTAGCCGCGGCAGTCGGCAGGACGGGCACGTACGCGAGGAAGAACACGTCGGCCGGTGCGGCGGCGAGCGGTCTCGTAGCGCTTGACGGAAGCGCTCAGAAGAAGACCGACCGCCGCCGCACCAGCAGTTTGTAGAGGGTGTGCTGAATCGTTTCCCTCACCTGGTCGGTGAGGTTGAACATCAGCATCGGATCCTCCGCAGCCTCCGGCGGATAGCCGTCGGTCGGCACCGGCTCGCCGAACTGGATGGTCCACTTCGTCGGCAACGGCACCGCCCCCAGCGGGCCGAGCCAGGGGAACGTGGGTGTGATCGGGAAGTACGGGACGCCGAACAGCCGCGCGAGAGTACGCGAGTTGCCGACCATCGGATAGATCTCCTCGGCGCCCACTATCGAGCACGGCACGATCGGCGCGCCCGCACGCAGCGCCGTCGAGACGAAACCGCCCCGCCCGAACCGCTGAAGCTTGTAGCGATCCGCGAACGGCTTGCCCAGGCCCTTGAAACCCTCCGGCATCACCCCGACGACCTCGCCCCGCTCCAGCAGCGTCTGCGCGTCCTCCGCGCAGGCGAGCGTATGCCCGGCCTTCCGCGCCAGCTCGTTGACCAGCGGCAGTACGAACACCAGGTCGGCGCCCAGCAGCCGCAGATGGCGGTCAGCGGGGTGCTGGTCGTGCACGGCGACCTGCAGCATCAGCCCGTCCAGCGGCAGGGTCCCCGAATGGTTGGCGACCACGAGCGCGGCACCGTCCGCTGGGATGTTCTCCACCCCGCGTACCTCGACCCGGAAGTACTTCTCGAAGACCGGACGCAGCAGCGTCATCAGCACCTGGTCGGTCAGCTCCTGGTCGTAGCCGAAGTCGTCGACCGCGTACTCCCCGGTGATCCTGCGCCGCAGGAAATCGAGGCCGCGGGAGGCCCGCGCCTCCCAGTCGGTGCCGAGCACGCGCTCCAGCAGCCCTGAGGACTGGCCAGCATCTGTGTGCTGCGCGGACTCCGCCGCTGCGGGCTCGCTCTCCCCCGTCGGCTCATCGGCGCCCTGCGCCGCGTCCGGCTGCGGCTCCGGCACCGTCGTCAGACGGGAGCGCCTGGCTGAACGACCGCTCCTTCGACGGCCGCCCGAACCGCCCCCGGGACCCGAACCGGAACCGGAATCGGCATCGCCGGAAACCGAGCCCGAGCCGCTCTCCGGCGCGGAGTCGGCCGCACCGGAGGGTTTCGGAGCGCCGGAGCGGGCCGTACGGGGGGCGAGGCCGCCGTCACCCGGGCTGCGGCCGGACGAGGCGCCCGCGCCGCGCGAGCGGTCCCTGTCGTCGTCGAAGGGTATGACCTTCGCGTCAGCCATCCTGGCGCACCTCCTCTGACCCCGCCGCGGCGGCGGTCGACGCCTCCGGGCCGGGTGTTGCCGGCAGCAGTGCCGCAAACCTGTCGACCGCCTCGGCGAGCCTGTGCGGCGGCAGCAGCCCGGGGCCGTGCTCCCGTACGAAGGCGTCCAGCGTCTCGGCGGTCGTCCGGCGCGGGGTGAAACCCAGCACGTCGCGTGCGTGGGCGGTGTGCACGACACGCCCGTGGGTGAGCAGCCGTATCTGTTCGGGCGAGAAATCCGTCGCGCCCACCGAGCGAAGCAGGCTGCGGCTCCACCGGATCGCCGGCAGCAGCATCGGCACCGTCGGCCGCCCCAGCCGCCGGGCGCACTGCGACAGCAGCAGGACACCCTCCCCGGCGATGTTGAACGTACCGGCGTTGAGCGTGCCCCGGCGCGGTTCGCCCGCCGCCAGCCGGAGCACCTCGATCACATCGTCGTCGTGCACGAATTGCAGCCTGGGGTCGTAGCCCAGCACGGTGGGCAGTACGGGCAGCGAGAAGTACGCGGCGAGCGGCGACTCGGCGGCGGGGCCGAGGATGTGGGCGAAGCGCAGCACGGTCACCGCGACATCCGGGCGGCGCCGCGCGAACCCGCGTACATACCCTTCGACTTCCACGGCGTCCTTGGCGAAACCGCCGCTGGGCAGATCCCTGACCGGCGTCGTCTCGTCGAAGACGGCCGGATCACGGGGCGCGGAACCGTACACACTCGTCGTCGACTTGATCACCAGACGACTGACGGTGGGCGCCTTCTGACAGGCACCGAGCAGCTGCATGGCACCTATGACGTTGGTCTCCTTGACCGCGCCACGCCCGCCACCGCCCAGCGTCGGCGGGGTGCCGTGCACATCCATATGGACAACGGTGTCGACGGCGTGCTCGGCCAGCACCTTGCCGATGGCCGGCTGCCGGATGTCCGCCCGTACGAACTCCGCGCCGCCCAGGTGGTGCGCGGGGGCCTGGGCGTCCACGCCGATCACCCGGTCCACCTCGGGTTCTCGCTGGATACGGCGTACGAAGCGGCCACCGAGCGGTCTGGCCACCCCGGTGACGAGCACGACCTTGCCCACGATCCCTCCCTGACACCCGGATACCGTCCGCGCCCGACGAGCCGCACCGCGAATCCATAGCAGAACCGCCGCCTTTCTCTCCGCACGGAGAGAAAGGCGGCGGTCAGTGGCGTGCGGTGCGCTCGCTCACTTCTTGTTGCGACGCTGCACTCGCGTCCGCTTCAGCAGCTTGCGGTGCTTCTTCTTAGCCATCCGCTTACGCCGCTTCTTGATGACAGAGCCCACGACTACCCTCGCTCACGAATCATCCCCGCACGACGCGGGGCGAACTCACTTCGATACTCGGTGCGGGGCGTCCGAGCCCACACGACCTACATGGGGCCACCCTACCCGCCACCCGGGAATGGATGTGAATCGAGGGGCACCGGGGCTCCGGTGCAGCGACGACCGAGCGCACACCCGATATCGGCCTAGGCGCTCTCCACCCCCACGTACGACTCCTCGAGGTACTCATGTACAGCCTTCTCCGGCACCCGGAAGGACCTGCCCACCCGGATCGCCGGCAGATGACCGCTGTGCACCAGGCGGTACACGGTCATCTTGGAGACTCGCATTACCGCGGCGACCTCCGCCACGGTCAGAAACACGACCTCGTTCAACGGCCGTTCGTCAGCAGCCATGTCACACCTGAACCTTCCGCACATGTCGGGCACCGGCTTCCCCTCCGGTGTCTCCTGCTCGCATGTGCGCTCCTCCCCAGATTAGGGGCGCGTGATGCAAGTGGTGAAGAGGAGTAGGGATCGTCCGCCTACCGTGACAGACACGCTCGATTGAGTACATAGCGAGTATGCGGCCGGTAGTAATCGGACTGCGCAGCGTCATCCGGCGGAACGTCCGAGCGCCCTTGCCCCGTGCCTGACTCCCGCTGCCCCGCGCCGAGCGCCGCCCCCTGCGCACCCGGCGGCCCGACAGCCCCGCTACCGCGCTGACCTGCACTGACAGCTCAACCATCGCCTCTTGTACGCCGCTTGAGGCAGTCCCTTCCCGCTTCGCCGCGCCGGGCGCCGCCGCCCCGGTGACGGGAGGGGCGTGTGCCTTCGCGCCCCGCGTACGACCTTGGAGACGGGCGCCGGTTACGCAGAACAGCGCGACCCCCCTTGCGTAGGAGAAGCCGCACTGACGTACCCCGAATTGCATCGCTATGTCGACACGTTTCCCCTGCGACAGTGCTAGGCCGAGGCATCCGGGCGCCGACAAGGATGGGGCCAATGTGGCGTAGTTGACCAGGAGTCGGTCAGGAGACGGGCCGGACCCGGCACCGACGAGCAGATCTCGCTGACGTCCACGCCGACACCCACGCTGACACAACCGGGCACCATCCGCCCGGAAACGGTCCCGGAACTGCCGATACCCCGCACCGGGCACCCCTCAACCGAACCCCGCCCGCAACGGTTCGCTCCCATACTGTCATTGGCGCGTACGCCCCACCGACAGGCATTGAGAGAGGGCCCGGACTACGGCAGCAAACCGTGCGCCGGGAACACCGCCCGCCGGGTCGCCCGCACCGCCTGGTCCAGCCGGTCCGCGGGGTCGTACCCCTCGCCCCAGCCCCGCCAGCGCGGTTCGAGCCCGTCCGTCATGCGTTGCGGGGCGCCGGCCCTGCCGGTGAGTGCGTACACTTCCTGCCGCCATTCGGCAGGCACTTCGGTCTCCCGTGGCACCGGCGCCCCCGCCGCGATCGCCACCAGATGCGTCCACGTACGCGGCACCACATCGACGACGGCGTAGCCGCCGCCCCCGGTCGCCAGCCACCGGCCCTCGGCGTACGTATGAGCCCACTCGTGTGCCGCCTCGGCCGCGAGCCGCTGTGCGTCCACGCTGACCGCCAAGTGCGCCAGCGGATCCTCGACATGGGTGTCCGCACCGTGCTGCGAGACCAGCATCTGCGGCTCGAACGCACCCAGCAGCTCCGGCACCACCGCGTGCACCGCACGCAGCCACCCCTCGTCGCCCGTACCCGGCGGCAGCGCCACATTCACCGCGCTGCCCTCGGCCCCCTCACCGCCGCACTCTTCCGGCCACCCGGTGCCGGGGAAGAGCGTGCCCGGATGCTCGTGCAGCGAGATGGTCAGCACCCGCGGGTCGTCCCAGAACACCTCCTGGACACCGTCGCCGTGATGCACGTCCAGATCGACGTACGCCACCCGCTCGGCACCCAGCTCCAGGAGCCGGGCGATGGCGAGCGCGGGGTCGTTGTACACGCAGAAGCCTGACGCACTTCGCGGCATCGCGTGGTGCAGCCCGCCGGCGAAATTCACGGCGTGCTGCGCCTTCCCCTGCCACACGGCTTCGGCGCCGCCCACCGACTGACCCGCAATCAGTGCGGAGACCTCGTGCATACGCGCAAACGCGGGATCATCCGGGGTGCCGAGGCCGTACTGCTGCTCAGCGGACGCGGGGTCGAGGGACGCACGGCGTACAGCGTCGATGTAGTCGGCGCGATGCACCAGCCGCAGCGTCGAATCCCCGACGGGCTTCGCGGCGACGACGCTCAAGTCCGGGGCGCGCTCCACCCCCAGCGACTCGATCAGGCGCTTCGTCAGCGCAAGCCGTACCGGGTCCATCGGATGGCCACGGCCGAAGTCGTAGCCGGTGACTCCCTCATCCCACATCAACTGCGCGCGCCCGCTCATGCCCGACACCGTATCGGGCCGCCCCTGAACATGGAAAAAGCCCCGTTGGCGTGAGCCAACGGGGCTATTCTCACAATGAGTTCGGCGGTGTCCTACTCTCCCACACACTCCCGCATGCAGTACCATCGGCGCTGAAAGGCTTAGCTTCCGGGTTCGGAATGTAACCGGGCGTTTCCCTCACGCTATGACCACCGAAACACGGCGAAACACACAACCAGCAACACACTTGATTCAAATGTGTCTGGGGTTGTTGTCTCAGAACCAACACAGTGGACGCGAGCATCTACGGACAAGCCCTCGGCCTATTAGTACCGGTCACCTCCACCCATTACTGGGCTTCCAGATCCGGCCTATCAACCCCGTCATCTCCAGGGAGCCTTAACCCCTCCAAGGGGGTGGGAGTCCTCATCTCGAAGCAGGCTTCCCGCTTAGATGCTTTCAGCGGTTATCCTTCCCGAACGTAGCCAACCAGCCATGCCCTTGGCAGAACAACTGGCACACCAGAGGTCCGTCCGTCCCGGTCCTCTCGTACTAGGGACAGCCCTTCTCAAGACTCCTACGCGCGCAGCGGATAGGGACCGAACTGTCTCACGACGTTCTAAACCCAGCTCGCGTACCGCTTTAATGGGCGAACAGCCCAACCCTTGGGACCGACTCCAGCCCCAGGATGCGACGAGCCGACATCGAGGTGCCAAACCATCCCGTCGATATGGACTCTTGGGGAAGATCAGCCTGTTATCCCCGGGGTACCTTTTATCCGTTGAGCGACGGCGCTTCCACAAGCCACCGCCGGATCACTAGTCCCGACTTTCGTCCCTGCTCGACCCGTCAGTCTCACAGTCAAGCTCCCTTGTGCACTTACACTCACCACCTGATGACCAACCAGGCTGAGGGAACCTTTGGGCGCCTCCGTTACCCTTTAGGAGGCAACCGCCCCAGTTAAACTACCCACCAGACACTGTCCCCGATCCGGATCACGGACCCAGGTTAGACATCCAGCACGACCAGAGTGGTATTTCAACAACGACTCCACAACCACTGGCGTGGCCGCTTCACAGTCTCCCACCTATCCTACACAAGCCGAACCGAACACCAATATCAAGCTGTAGTAAAGGTCCCGGGGTCTTTCCGTCCTGCTGCGCGAAACGAGCATCTTTACTCGTACTGCAATTTCACCGGGCCTATGGTTGAGACAGTCAAGAAGTCGTTACGCCATTCGTGCAGGTCGGAACTTACCCGACAAGGAATTTCGCTACCTTAGGATGGTTATAGTTACCACCGCCGTTTACTGGCGCTTAAGTTCTCAGCTTCACCAGGATCGAAACCCTGACTAACCGGTCCCCTTAACGTTCCAGCACCGGGCAGGCGTCAGTCCGTATACATCGCCTTACGGCTTCGCACGGACCTGTGTTTTTAGTAAACAGTCGCTTCTCGCTGGTCTCTGCGGCCACCCCCAGCTCACCAAGCACGTTGGATCACCAGAAATGGCCCCCCTTCTCCCGAAGTTACGGGGGCATTTTGCCGAGTTCCTTAACCATAGTTCACCCGAACGCCTCGGTATTCTCTACCAGACCACCTGAGTCGGTTTAGGGTACGGGCCGCCACACAACTCGCTAGAGGCTTTTCTCGACAGCACAGGATCACCCACTTCACCACAAACGGCTCGGCATCAGGTCTCACCCCTCATGCCAGGCGGATTTCCCTACCCGACGGGCTACACCCTTACCCCGGGACAACCATCGCCCGGGCTGGACTACCTCACTGCGTCACCCCATCACTCACCTACTACAAGCTCGGGCCGTCGGCTCCACCAAAACCCTTTCACCCGAAGGATCCAGAGCGGCTTCACGGACTTAGCATCACCTGATTCAATGTTTGACGCTGCATAGCGGGTACCGGAATATCAACCGGTTCTCCATCGACTACGCCTGTCGGCCTCGCCTTAGGTCCCGACTTACCCTGGGCAGATCAGCTTGACCCAGGAACCCTTAGTCAATCGGCGCACACGTTTCTCACGCATGTATCGCTACTCATGCCTGCATTCTCACTCGTGAACCATCCACAACTCGCTTCCACGGCTGCTTCACCCGGCACACGACGCTCCCCTACCCACCACAACAGGCGTTAGCCCTTCACGTTGCAGTGACACGACTTCGGCGGTGTACTTGAGCCCCGCTACATTATCGGCGCGGAATCACTTGACCAGTGAGCTATTACGCACTCTTTCAAGGATGGCTGCTTCTAAGCCAACCTCCTGGTTGTCCCTGCGACTCCACATCCTTTCCCACTTAGCACACGCTTAGGGGCCTTAGTCGATGCTCTGGGCTGTTTCCCTCTCGACCATGGAGCTTATCCCCCACAGTCTCACTGCCGCGCTCTCACTTACCGGCATTCGGAGTTTGGCTAAGGTCAGTAACCCGGTAGGGCCCATCGCCTATCCAGTGCTCTACCTCCGGCAAGAAACACACGACGCTGCACCTAAATGCATTTCGGGGAGAACCAGCTATCACGGAGTTTGATTGGCCTTTCACCCCTAACCACAGGTCATCCCCCAGGTTTTCAACCCTGGTGGGTTCGGGCCTCCACACGGTCTTACCCGCGCTTCACCCTGCCCATGGCTAGATCACTCCGCTTCGGGTCTTGAACACGCTACTGGGTCGCCCTCTTCGGACTCGCTTTCGCTACGGCTCCCCCACACGGGTTAACCTCGCAACATGCCGCAAACTCGCAGGCTCATTCTTCAAAAGGCACGCAGTCACGACGTTGCACGCAAGCATGCAACGCGACGCTCCCACGGCTTGTAGGCACACGGTTTCAGGTACTCTTTCACTCCGCTCCCGCGGTACTTTTCACCATTCCCTCACGGTACTATCCGCTATCGGTCACCAGGGAATATTTAGGCTTGACGGGTGGTCCCGCCAGATTCACACAGGATTTCTCGGGCCCCATGCTACTTGGGAGTCCCACAAACGAGTTGCCAACATTTCAGCTACGGGGGTCTTACCCTCTACGCCGGGCCTTTCGCATGCCCTTCGCCTACATCGACAATTTCTTACTCGTCCAGCAGCCGGCAGACCACTGAAGTGGAATCCCACAACCCCGCATGCGCAACCCCTGCCGGGTCTCACACACATACGGTTTAGCCTCCTCCGGTTTCGCTCACCACTACTCCCGGAATCACGGTTGTTTTCTCTTCCTACGGGTACTGAGATGTTTCACTTCCCCGCGTTCCCTCCACACCGCCTATACATTCAGCGGCAGGTGACAGCCCATGACGACTGCCGGGTTCCCCCATTCGGACACCCCCGGATCACAGCTCGGTTGACAGCTCCCCGGGGCCTATCGCGGCCTCCCACGTCCTTCATCGGTTCCTGGTGCCAAGGCATCCACCGTGCGCCCTTAAAAACTTGGCCACAGATGCTCGCGTCCACTGTGCAGTTCTCAAACAACAACCAGCCACCCACCACCCCACCCCGAAGAGCGAGTTCACTGGGACCGGCAACCAAGAGCCACAACCTTCAACGGCCGTGCCCTCAGACACCCAACAGCGCGCCCGACACCCCCAGTCCGCCTTACGCGTTCCACGCTCCGAAGAGCAGTACTAGCCCAAGACCAACCGAGAGTGCCGAATAGTCAACGTTCCACCCATGAGCAACCCACCGCGAGTCGTTCGCTCGCGTAGTGGGCCTCTGGACCGCCGAAGCGGCCAAAGATGCTCCTTAGAAAGGAGGTGATCCAGCCGCACCTTCCGGTACGGCTACCTTGTTACGACTTCGTCCCAATCGCCAGTCCCACCTTCGACGATTCCCTCCCCACAAGGGGGTTGGGCCACCGGCTTCGGGTGTTACCGACTTTCGTGACGTGACGGGCGGTGTGTACAAGGCCCGGGAACGTATTCACCGCAGCAATGCTGATCTGCGATTACTAGCGACTCCGACTTCATGGGGTCGAGTTGCAGACCCCAATCCGAACTGAGACCGGCTTTTTGAGATTCGCTCCACCTCACGGCATCGCAGCTCATTGTACCGGCCATTGTAGCACGTGTGCAGCCCAAGACATAAGGGGCATGATGACTTGACGTCGTCCCCACCTTCCTCCGAGTTGACCCCGGCAGTCTCCCGTGAGTCCCCAACCTCCCGAAGGAGTTGCTGGCAACACAGGACAAGGGTTGCGCTCGTTGCGGGACTTAACCCAACATCTCACGACACGAGCTGACGACAGCCATGCACCACCTGTACACCGACCACAAGGGGGCCCCTGTCTCCAGAGGTTTCCGGTGTATGTCAAGCCTTGGTAAGGTTCTTCGCGTTGCGTCGAATTAAGCCACATGCTCCGCCGCTTGTGCGGGCCCCCGTCAATTCCTTTGAGTTTTAGCCTTGCGGCCGTACTCCCCAGGCGGGGCACTTAATGCGTTAGCTGCGGCACGGACCACGTGGAATGTGGCCCACACCTAGTGCCCAACGTTTACGGCGTGGACTACCAGGGTATCTAATCCTGTTCGCTCCCCACGCTTTCGCTCCTCAGCGTCAGTATCGGCCCAGAGATCCGCCTTCGCCACCGGTGTTCCTCCTGATATCTGCGCATTTCACCGCTACACCAGGAATTCCGATCTCCCCTGCCGAACTCCAGCCTGCCCGTATCGAATGCAGACCCGGGGTTAAGCCCCGGGCTTTCACATCCGACGCGACAAGCCGCCTACGAGCTCTTTACGCCCAATAATTCCGGACAACGCTCGCACCCTACGTATTACCGCGGCTGCTGGCACGTAGTTAGCCGGTGCTTCTTCTGCAGGTACCGTCACTCGCGCTTCTTCCCTGCTGAAAGAGGTTTACAACCCGAAGGCCGTCATCCCTCACGCGGCGTCGCTGCATCAGGCTTTCGCCCATTGTGCAATATTCCCCACTGCTGCCTCCCGTAGGAGTCTGGGCCGTGTCTCAGTCCCAGTGTGGCCGGTCGCCCTCTCAGGCCGGCTACCCGTCGTCGCCTTGGTAGGCCATCACCCCACCAACAAGCTGATAGGCCGCGGGCTCATCCTGCACCGCCGGAGCTTTCCACACGGAGATCATGCGATCCCGTGTCGTATCCGGTATTAGACCCCGTTTCCAGGGCTTGTCCCAGAGTGCAGGGCAGATTGCCCACGTGTTACTCACCCGTTCGCCACTAATCCCCGACCGAAGCCGGTTCATCGTTCGACTTGCATGTGTTAAGCACGCCGCCAGCGTTCGTCCTGAGCCAGGATCAAACTCTCCGTGAATGCTTCATTCGCGGAAGAGCGGAACAGTAGCCAGAGGAATAGTCGGGCACTGTCCACAGCGTCCTCGCTGTAATTTTCTTCAAAGGAACCTCAACTCGCCTTCGGCGAGTCGGGGTATCAACATATCTGGCGTTGACTTTTGGCACGCTGTTGAGTTCTCAAGGAACGGACGCTTCCTTTGGATTCCCTCGCGGGTTTCCTCCGGACGTTTGCCCTTTCGGTGTTTCCGACTCTATCAGATCCGTTTTCCGGCCCGTTTCCGTGCCGTCTTCCGAATCTGATTTCCCCTGTCGGCGGGGCGCCTTCCGGCTGGCCGCTACTTTAGAGCCTTTCCCCGCCCGGCTCCAAATTGAGCCGACCCGCAAAAGCAATTCGGCATGCCGAACAGACCCCTGCGAAGGGAGATGGTGCTGAGTAGTGGATTCCGCCGGAATGGCGGGAGGGGTCGCCAGTGGCCGCGACGGGACGCTGACAACCCGAGGAACCTTACGGATGGATGGCGGGCGTGTCAACTCCGGGCCTCGTCTCCGTCAACCGCTGTCCCTGTCGTTGGGGACGCGGTCCTTGTGGGAGAGACGGCCGTCCGTGAAGCAGAGGCGGTAGAGCGGGGAGTTGGCGAAGGTGGCGGTGCGGTAGAAGCGGCACTCGTCCGTGTCGGAGGGGTCCGGTGGGGCGCCGTAGGGGCGGGATTCGTCGTCGAACTCGTACGACGGGAGGCGTGGGGTCACGGAGGTCTCGGTGTCGCCGGTGCGGAGGTCGCCGTAGGTGCGCTGGGGGAGGACGGACTGGTGGGAGGTGTAGAGCTGGAAGCCGTACATCAGCATGGCCAGTACTGCGGTGGCGGCGGCGGGGATCCAGAGGGCGTTCACCATGCCGCGGCGTGCGCGTTGCCGGGCCTGGGCCAGTTCCTGGCTGGAGCGGGACCGGCCGGTGACCGTCTCCGGGGCGGTGCGCGGGTGCGGGTCGGCGGCGAAGGGCGTGAGGGGGAGGTGGGCACGTACCTCGAAGCCGTCGTCGGTGGGGTGGGTCCGGAAGGTGCCGCCGGCCTGGCGGACGCGTTCGTCCAGGCTGATCAGGCCAGTGCCGTTGCCGACTGCCGGGTCGGATGGTGTGGCGCTGTTGCCTGCTCCGTTCCGCACCGTCACCTCCAGTGCGGTGCTGTTCCGCCGTAGCTCGACGGTGATGGTGGAGCCGGGGGCGTGTTTCGTCGCGTTGGTGACGGCTTCTTGGACGACGCGGTGGGCGGCGCGGTCGACGAGTGGGGGCAGGCCGTCCGTCGCCGCGTCCTCGGCGCCGTCCGTTCCGTGCTGGTGCAGTGAGATGCGGACGCCGGAGGCGGCGGTGCGGGCCACCAGGTCGGGGACGGTTTCGGTGGCGGGGCTCTGTGAGGTCTCCGTCGCGTCCTGGCGGAGGAGGCCGATGATCTGGCGGAGGCGTTCGGTGGCGTCGGCGGCGGCCTGACGGAGTTCGGCGGCGGAAGCGCGGGCGGCGTCGTCCACACCTGGGGAGACCTGGAGTGCGGCGGCGCGGACGGCGATGAGGCTGAGGTCGTGGCCGAGGGAGTCGTGCATGTCACCCGCGATGCGGGAGCGTTCGCGCTGCCGGGTGCGCTCGGCCACCAGCTGCTGTTCGCGCTCCATGCGGGCGGCCAGCTCCCAGCCCGCTCGGTGGAGTTCGTACTGCTGGCGGCGGAAGCGGCCCAGCAGCCAGGGGAGGACGGCGGCGAAGAGCACCGTCGTGACCAGGGTGAACCAGTCCCACAGATCGGCGCCGGGCAGGGTGAGGGCGAGCACCAGTCCCGCCGCGCAGAGGAGTGCGGCGGCGGTGAGCGACGGGCGTATGTCCTGCGTGCGGCGGCCGAGGAGGAAGCTGAGGGCGACCAGGGCCGGGCTGAAGGTGCTGGTGAACAGCTCGGGGGTGACGGCGAGACCGAGTACGGCGGGGATGGTCGCGGCTGCCAGCGGGGCCCGGCGACTCAGCGGTGCGGCGACGGCGAGCAGGGGTGCTGCCACCACGCGGAGCCAGAGCGGGACTTCGGTGAGGGTGGGGAGGGGGTAGGCCATGAACAGCCACAGGGCCAGATCGGCCAGGGCCTGGCGGACCCGGCGGCGGCGCAGGCCCTCGCGGAGCCGGTCCCGGAGGCGGGGGGCGGGTGCGGGGGAGTTCACGTCGGTCACGGTACGCGGCGGCTTTGCCCCGAACATCTGTCGAAAGTGGAGGGTGGCCGGTGACGATGGTGCGCTGCTCGGCTGCTGTCCCGCTCCGTACGTTCCGGAGCATGAATGACGCGATAGTGCACGCGGTCGAGGGGTTCGTCAGCACGCCGTGGGTGTATGCGGCGCTGTTCGGGATCGCGATGCTGGACGGCTTCTTCCCCGTGGTGCCGAGCGAGACATTGGTGATCACGCTGGGGGTGTTCGCGGCGGCGCAAGGGGACCCGGCGCTGGGGTGGGTGATTCTGGTGGCGGCGCTCGGGGCGTTCGCGGGGGATCACATCTCGTATGCGATCGGGCGGCGCTCGGGGGCGCGGATCCGGGCGCGGCTGCGGGAGGGTGGCCGGGCGCGGCGGGTGTATGAGCGGGTGGGGCGGATGCTGGCCGAGCGGGGCGGTCTGGTGCTGGTGGCGGCTCGCTACATACCGGGCGGTCGGACTGCCGCCACGCTCACCACCGGGGCCACGGGGTTTCCGCGCCGGTCGTTCACGCGGTTCGACGCCGTGGCGGTGGTGAGCTGGGCGGTGTATTCGGCCTGTCTGGGGTATGTGGGCGGGGCCGCGTTCGAGGAGACGCCGCTGTACGGGGTGGCGCTGGGGCTGGCCCTCGCGTTCACGATCACGCTGCTGCACGAGGGGGTGCGGGGGTTGCGGGCCCGCACCGGGGGCGGGGCGTAGGCCGGGGCAGGACGCAGGGGGGCCGGGTGGCCGGCGCGGCCCCCTGCGCCAGCCGACGCAGACCGACGCGGCTGGCGCGGCCCCGGCTTCCGCTTGCGTCAGCCGCCGAGTTCGCGGCTGCGGTCGCGGGCTGCCTCGATGGCGTCGATGAAGGCGGCGCGGACGCGGTGGTTCTCCAGTTCGCGGATGGCGTTGATCGTCGTACCGCCGGGCGAGGTGACGTTCTCGCGGAGGGTGACGGGGTGTTCGCCGCTGTCGCGGAGCATGGTGGCGGCGCCGACGGCGGCCTGGACGATCAGCTCGTGTGCCTTGTCGCGCGGGAGGCCGAGCTGGATTCCGGCGTCGGTCATGGCTTCGACCAGGAAGAAGAAGTAGGCGGGGCCCGAGCCGGAGAGGGCGGTGGCGGCGTCCTGCTGGCCCTCGGGGAGGCGGAGGGTCTTGCCGACGCCGCCGAAGATCTCGTCGGTGAGTTTCAGATGGTCCTCGGTGGCGTGGGTGCCGGGGGAGACGACGGACATCGCCTCGTCGACCAGGGCCGGGGTGTTGGTCATGACGCGGATGACCGGGGTGCCGTCGGCGAGGCGCTGTTCGAGGTAGCGGGTGGTGATGCCGGCCGCGCCGCTGATCACCAGGCGGTCCGCGGGGACGTGCGGGACGAGTTCGTCCAGCAGCGCCGCCATGTCTTGCGGCTTGGGGGTGAGGATGAGGGTGTCGGCGGTCTTGGCGGCCTCCGCGTTGCCGACGGCCTCGACGCCGTAGCGCTCGCGCAGTTCGGCGGCGCGTTCCGGGCGGCGCGCCGTGACCAGGAGGCGGGAGGGCGACCAGCCGCCCCGGAGCATGCCGGAGAGCAGCGCCTCCCCGATCTTGCCGGTGCCGAGGACCGCGACTTTCTGGGTGCTCATGGGGTGCTTCACCTCGTGCCTCGTAGGAGTGGACCTCCCCCGGACTCCGTCCGGCAGCTGCCCCCGGGGACGGCTGCCGTGACGGGCGGGATCTCCATCCTCGCACCAGGTCGAAGCGCGTCAGGCCGTACGGCTCGTCAGGCCGTACGGCGGCGGAGGGTGGCCGCGCCGAGGGACAGGACGAGGAGCGCGCTGCCGGCGACGATGGCGGCGTCGCGGACGAAGTCCCCGGTGGCGTCGGAGTTCCTGAGGACCTCCGTCATGCCGTCGACGGCGTAGGACATGGGCAGCACATTGGAGATCGCCTCCAGGGCCGGCTGCATGCTGTCGCGGGGGGCGAACAGGCCGCACAGCAGGATCTGCGGGAAGACAATCGCGGGCATGAACTGGACCACCTGGAACTCGGAGGCGGCGAACGCGGAGACGAACAGCCCGAGCGCGGTGCCCAGCAGAGCGTCGAGCAGCGCGATGAGCAGCAGCAGCCAGGGTGAGCCGACGATGTTGAGGTCCAGGAACCAGAGGGCGACACCGGTGGCGAGCGAGGCCTGGACGACGGCGAGCGCGCCGAACGCCAGGGCGTAGCCGAGGATCAGGTCGGCCTTGCCCAGGGGCATGGACAGCAGTCGCTCCAGCGTCCCCGAGGTGCGTTCGCGCAGGGTGGCGATGGAGGTGACCAGGAACATCGTGACCAGCGGGAAGATGCCCAGCAGCGAGGCGCCGATGCTGTCGAAGGCACGGCGGTCCGCGTCGAACACGTAGTAGAGCAGGACGAGCAGCAGGACCGGGACGAGGAGCAGCAGCGCGATCGTCCTTGGGTCGTGGGCGAGTTGGCGCAGGACGCGGCGTGCGGTGGCGAGCGTACGGGCGGCGTTCATGAGGACCTCGTTATGAGTGCTGCGAGTGGGCTGCGGGTCGGGGCTGTGCGTGCGGGTTGCCGTCGCGGGCGGACTCGACGAGCTGGAGGAAGGCGTCCTCGACGGTGTCGCTGCCGGTGGTCTCGCGGAGCGCCTGCGGGGTGTCGGCGGCGAGGAGGGTGCCGTCCCGTACGAGGAGCAGGTGTTCGCAGCGGTCGGCCTCGTCCATCACGTGCGAGGAGATCAGCAGGGTGGCGCCGCGTGCGGCGAGGCGGTGGAAGAGGTTCCACAGATCGCGGCGGAGCACCGGGTCGAGCCCGACGGTGGGCTCGTCGAGTACGAGCAGTTCGGGGGTGCCCAGCAGGGCGACGGCGAGAGAGACGCGGGAGGACTGGCCGCCGGAGAGGTTGCCCGCCAGGTCGTCGGCGTGCGACGTGAGGTCGACGTCGGTGAGGGCCTGGTTGACGGCGGCGGCGCGGTCGGCGCGTGGGATGCCGAGGACCGCGGCGTAGTAGTCGAGGTTCTGTCGTGCCGTCAGGTCGTCGTAGACGGACGGGGACTGGGTGACATAGCCGACGCGGGAGCGCAGCGGGGCCGACCCCGCGGGCCTGCCGAGCACGTCGAGGGTGCCGGTGACCTTGGCCTGGGTGCCGACGATCGCCCTGATGAGGGTGGATTTGCCGCTGCCGGAGGGGCCGAGGAGGCCGGTGACGGTGCCGGGTGCGATGTCGAACGAGAGTCCGTCGAGGACCCGGCGGGTGCCGCGGACCACGGTGAGGTCGCGGGCGTGTACGGCGGGTTCGCTCGCCGCGGGTTCGCTGGCCGCGAGGGCTTCGCCGAGGTTGGGTGGAGGCTTATTCATCATGTGATGAATTATGAGGGGCGCCATGTGACGGCGTCAAGCGGCGCACGACAATGGCGGTGCCGGACCAACCGATTCGGGCTGAGGTTGGTCCGGCACCGCCGGATAGGCGTTCTCGCTGTTGCGGCAGGAAGAGGGTGGGGCTAGACCCTCTCCAGCACCCGCTCCTCCGTCGCTGCGGCCGGGGCGTCGTGCGGCCGTGTCTTTCGGCCCAGCCGGCTTGGCCACCAGATGCGGGCGCCGATGTCCAGGGCCAGCGAGGGCACCAGGACGGTGCGGACCAGGAAGGTGTCCAGCAGGACGCCGATGCCGACCAGCACGCCGAGCTGCGCCATGGACACCAGCGGCATCGAGGCGATCACCGCGAAGGTGGCGGCCAGCACGATGCCCGCCGAGGTGATCACGCCGCCTGTGGAGCTGAGCCCGGCCAGCACGCCCTTGCTGTGGCCCCGCAGGGCGACCTCTTCGCGGACCCGGGTCATCAGGAAGATGTTGTAGTCGATGCCCAGCGCGACCAGGAAGACGAATCCCATCAGCGGCAGGGAATTGTCCATCCCGGCGAAGTCCAGCACGTGCTCGAAGACCAGGTGCGAGGCTCCCAGCGCGCCGAAGTAGGACAGCACCACCGTCGCCAGCAGCAGCAGTGGCGCGATCAGCGAGCGCAGGAGCGCCACCAGGACCAGCAGGACGACAGCGAGCACGATCGGGATGACGACCTTCAGATCGCTCTCCGCGGCACGCCGGGTGTCCAGCGCCTCCGCTGTCGTACCGCCCACCAGCGCGTCGGCGCCGTCGACCTTGTGCACAGCCGTACGCAGTTCGTCGATGGTGTGCTTGGCCGCCGCACTGTCCGGCGCGTCCTTCAGTGTGACGGACAGCGAGGTCAGGGAGCCGTCGGCGGTACGGTCGTCGGCCCGTACGGACTCCACTCCGTCGACCGCCGCCACCGCCCGCTCCACCCCGGCGCGCGCGTCGGTCCTGACGACGACGGTGGCCGGGTCGGAGGAGCCGGAGGGGAAGTGCGCGGAGAGCTTCTCCTGGGCGATCACGGACTCCGGCTTGTCCTGGAACATCTCCGCGTTGGTCAGCCCCATGGTGATGCCGGTCGCGCTGAGCGCCAGCACCGCCGTGACGCCGATGGACATCAGCCAGGACCAGCGCGGACGGCGGGCCAGCAGACCGCCGATCCGGGACCAGACGGTGCGAGCCTGGCGGGGTTCTCCCGCGGCGGCAGCCGCTGATGTCTCCGCGTAGCTGGGGACGAACGGCCAGAAGACCCAGCGTCCCGCCAGCACCAGCAGCGCGGGCAGCACGGTGATCATCGCCAGCAGGGCGCAGACCACTCCGACGGCACCGACCAGCCCGAGCGAGCGCGAGGAGTTGATGTCCGCGAAGGCCAGGCAGGCCAGCCCGATGGCGATGGTGCCGGCCGAGGCGACGATGGCCGGTCCGGAGCGGCGCAGCGCGAGCCGCATCGCCTCGTGCCGGTCCTCGTGGCGGTGCAACTCCTCGCGGTAGCGGGCGATCAGCAGCAGGGCGTAGTCGGTGCCGACCCCGAATACAAGCACCATGAGGATGCCCGCGCTCTGCGGATCGACGGGCAGCGAGGCGTACTTGGCCAGCGCGTAGGTGGTGACCTGGGTGAGGACCGCGGCGAAGCCGACCGCCAGTACGGGGAAGAGCCACAGCAGCGGGCTGCGGTAGGTGATCAGGAGCAGCAGCGTGACGACGGCGCCGGTGGCCAGCATCAGCGTGGAGTCGAGATTGTCGAAGACCTTGACGGTGTCGACCAGCGAGCCTGCCGGGCCGCCGACCTCGACGTCGAGTCCGGGTGGCGCGTTGGCGGCCGCGACCGAACGGATCTTCTCCAGGTCGTCGGTCGTGTGGTCACCGCTGGTGGACAGTGGCACCACGAGCATCAGCGCCCTGCCGTCCTCGGCCGGCACCGGGCCGCTGATCTGCTCGCCCTTGGCGACGAGCGGCGCGAAGTCCGCGCGGTCGGCGCGTGCCTTGGCGGCGTCGGCCTTGGTGAGGGCGGAGTCGGCGCGGGAGTAGACGGCGACGGCGGGGATGATCTCGTCCTCGCCGCGGAACTTCTCCAGCTGCGTATTGACCTTTGCCGACTCGGCGTTGCCGGGCAGGAAGGCGTTGGGCCCGCTGTCCTCGACCTCGCCGAGCTTTCCGGCCAGCGGTCCGAGGGCGACGACGATGATCAGCCAGGCGGCGAGTACCAGCCACTTGGTGCGCTTGCCGCCGGGGGCCGTGGCCAGGCGGCGCAGCACGCTGGGCGCAGGCATGGGTAACCTCCATGGTGTGGGTGTGGGACGCGAGGGGTTCGCAAAATGCTCACGCTCACGTGTACGGCCGGGAGTTGCCGCTCCCGGCCGTACGAGCGCGGTGGGTGTCGTACCTGCGGTGTCTAGTCGATCTCGCGCATCATCTTCTCCATCGAGGCGACCGACTGCCTGGCCTGCGTCAGCTCGTCCAGAGTGCGGCGGTGCAGTTCGACGTTGTCCTCCAGGAGCTGTGCGTACTTCTCGGTCAGTGCCTTGTACTGCTGCTCGCGGGCGGCCAGCATGCGGGACCGCCAGGTGACGGCGATCTGCCAGACGATGACGATCAGCAGGACGAAGATCCCCCCGGTGCCGAGCGCCGCCGCCCACACACCGGCAGGGTCGGCTGCTGCCGTAGTCGTCAGCTGCTCGTTCACTGCGTTCTCTCTTTCTCGTCCTGGGCCGTCTCGGTCCGGGCCGCTTCCGGCTCGTCCTGAGCCTTCTCGACCTGGTCGGTGAGGGTGCGTGCCGCCTCCGCCACAACCTGCGGGGTCAGTGCGTAGGCGAACGGCGCCACCTCGAAGAACTTCATCGCCTTGCCGCTGTCCGACAGCTCCAGCGACCCGACGACGATGCCGGCCGCCTCCAGTCGCTGGAGGTGCATATGCAGCAGGGGGCGGCTCATGCCGATCTCGCGGGCGAGTCTGCTGACGTAGTTGCGGCCCTGGGCCAGCGCCTCGACGATCCGCATCCGGTGCGGGTTGCCGAGTGCTGTCAGAACCTTCAGCAGCTCGTCTCCGGTCGGGGTCTCGATCGCGCTCACCGCGACCCCTCTCTCTTGGGTGTAAGAAGAATCTGACATGTGACGGAGTGCGGTGTCGAGCCAAGAACCCCCTAGTCGGGGACAGTTCAGGGTTCCCCCTGAGACGACTGCGGGAGGGCCCCGAGGGGCCCTCCCTGAGGGGGTGTGGAGACGCGCGGGATCAGCGCTTGTTCTTCCGCCTGCGCGCCGGGTTGCCGGTGCGGGCGGTGCGCTGCCGCTCGTGGCGGGCCAGCGCGGCCTCGTACTCGGCGCGGTGCAGCTTCTCGCCGGGTGCCTCGACGCAGGTGCGCAGCGCGTAGGCGAGCAGCACACCGATGAAGCCGATCACGCGGATGCTGCGCATCGACGACTCGGCCGCCGCCTCGCGCTCGTCGGGGCGGCGGCCGTAGTGGGTGAGGGTGCGGGAGAAGGCCAGCGCGCTGCAGACTGCGAATGCGGCGACGAGCAGGACGCTTGCCCAGCGGCCGATGTCGGCCAGTACGACGCCCTGGTAGGCGAACCGCAGTACGAAGGCCCCCGCGATGGCCGCCAGTACGGCGCCTCCGCCGAGGGCGATGCGGCGTAGTGCGTAGCCGTTGGAGTGGTCGACCCAGGTGGTGCCGTAGAAGGGGAGGGGTTCTGGGGTCGGGGTGTTGGGGGCGTCCGTCTCGGGGGTCTTGGGTTGCTGTGGCACGGTTCGATTATGGCCGTGCGGTGTCCGAGTAGCGTCTGCCCCTGGCTGCCGGTTGCGGGCTTGCGGTTCGTTGTGGCTTGTCGCGCCCACGCGGCGGAGCCGCACATGTCAACTTCCCCGCGCCCCTTCGGGGCGCGGGGAAGCGGGGTTTTCAGCCCTCCAGCAACGTCACGTCCCGCACAGCCCCCCGGTCGGCGCTGGTGGCCATTGCCGCGTAGGCGCGCAGCGCGGTGGAGACCTTGCGTTCGCGGGATGCGGGCGCGTAGCGGCCGGCCAGCGCCTCGCGGCGGGCCGCGAGTGTCTCGTCGGGCACGTCGAGCCGCAGCTGCCGGTTGGGGATGTCGATGACGACGGTGTCGCCGTCCTCCACCAGCGCGATCACGCCGCCGCCTGCCGCCTCGGGCGAGATGTGGCCGATGGACAGCCCCGACGTACCGCCGGAGAACCGGCCGTCGGTGATCAGTGCGCAGGTCTTGCCCAGGCCGCGGCCCTTGAGGAACGAGGTGGGGTAGAGCATCTCCTGCATACCGGGGCCGCCCTTGGGGCCCTCGTAGCGGATGACGACGACGTCGCCCTCCTTGACCGTCTTGTCGAGGATCTTCTGGACGGCGTCCTCCTGGGACTCGCACACCACGGCGGGCCCGGTGAAGGTCAGGATGGACTCGTCGACGCCGGCGGTCTTCACCACGCAGCCGTTCTCGGCGAGATTGCCGTACAGCACCGCCAGCCCGCCCTCGGCCGAGTAGGCGTGCTCGACGTCACGGATGCAGCCGCCGGCCGCGTCGACGTCCAGCGTCTCCCACCGCTCGGACTGCGAGAACGCCTCGGCGGAGCGGACGCAGCCGGGCGCGGCGTGGAAGAGCTCCACGGCCTGCGGTGAGGGTGAGCCGCCGCGGATGTCCCAGGTCTTGAGCCACTCGTCCAGCGAGTCGGCGTGCACGGAGTGCACGTCCTCGTTGAGCAGCCCGGCGCGGTACAGCTCGCCCAGGATGGCGGGGATGCCGCCGGCGCGGTGCACGTCCTCCATGTAGTACGTGCCGCCGGGCGCCACGTTCGGGGCGACCTTGGCCAGGCAGGGCAGCTTGCGGGAGAGCTGGTCGATGTCGTGCATCGTGAAGTCCAGCTCGGCCTCCTGGGCCGCGGCCAGCAGGTGCAGGATCGTGTTGGTGGAGCCGCCCATGGCGATGTCCAGGGCCATGGCGTTCTCGAAGGCGGCGCGGGAGCCGACGTTGCGCGGCAGGACCGTGGCGTCGTCCTGGTCGTAGTAGCGCTTGGTGATCTCGACGACCGTACGGCCCGCCGTCTCGTACAGCTCCTTGCGGGCCGTGTGGGTGGCCAGCGTCGAGCCGTTCCCTGGCAGGGCCAGGCCGAGGGCCTCGGTGAGGCAGTTCATGGAGTTCGCGGTGAACATGCCGGAACAGGAGCCGCAGGTCGGACAGGCGTTCTGCTCGATACGGAGGATGTCCTCGTCGGAGACCTTGTCGTTGGCGGCCTCGGACATCGCGTCGACCAGGTCCAGCTTGCGCACGGTGCCGTTCACCAGCGTCGCGCGGCCGGCCTCCATGGGGCCGCCGGAGACGAAGACGGTGGGGATGTTGAGCCGCAGCGCGGCCATCAGCATCCCGGGCGTGATCTTGTCGCAGTTGGAGATGCAGATCAGCGCGTCCGCGCAGTGCGCCTCGGTCATGTACTCGACCGAGTCGGCGATCAGATCCCGGGAGGGCAGCGAGTAGAGCATGCCGCCGTGGCCCATGGCGATGCCGTCGTCCACCGCGATCGTGTTGAACTCGCGCGGGATACCGCCCGCCGCCTTGACCGCCTCGCTGACGATCCGGCCCACCGGCTGGAGGTGGGTGTGGCCCGGCACGAACTCGGTGAAGCTGTTGGCGACCGCGATGACCGGCTTACCGAAGTCCTCACGCGCTACGCCGGACGCCTGCATAAGGGCACGCGCCCCTGCCATGTTGCGTCCGTGGGTGACGGTGCGGGACCTCAGCTCGGGCATGGCTGCCTCTCCCTTGGTGCGGGCGGCCGCCATGGCGGTGGGGCCCGGCGGCCGCTGCGGTACGTAGAAGAACCGAGGGTACGCCTCCGGCTCAGGATCCGGACGGGGGGTCCGGATGGTGGACCGGCTCCCCGGCGCCCGGTCCAGGACCCATCAGGTGGTGCTGGACGACGGGGGCCAGCCGGGCGACCGCCCCCTCGAACGGCTCGGAGGCCAGCGGCTCCAGCCGGATGACGTGCCGAAGTATGGCCGTGCCCACCAGCTGGGCCGCCGCCAGAGTGACCCGCAGTTCGGCGTCGGGCTCCTTGAGCAGCGCGGCTGCCCGGCTGAGCAGATGGCGGGTCAGCAGATCGCGGAAGACGGCTGCCGCACGCTCGTTGTTCACCGCCGAGCGCACGATCGCCAGCACCGGCTCACGGGTGGCCGGGTTCTCCCAGATCCGCAGGAACGCGCGGGTGATGGTCTCCCCCAGCTCGTCGGGCGACGCGGCCTCCAGCAGATCGGGGACGGCGATCGCCGGCGCCATGGCGCCCTCCACCGCGGCGGCGAACACCTGCTCCTTGGTGCCGAAGTAGTGGTGGACCAGCGCAGCGTCCACGCCCGCGCCGCGTGCGATGGCACGTACGGAGACCTTGTCGTAGCCGTGCTCGGCGAACTCACCGCGGGCCGAGGCCAGGATGCGCTCGCGGGCGCCCGGGCCCTCCTCGGCAGCGCGCCGCGCGGGGCGCCCGCGCTTGCGGGGTGCGGGGGCGGGCTCCTGGGAGGGGGTGCCGGTCATGCGTTCCCCCGGCCGGCGGGGTGGCCGGTGATCGTGCCGTCGCTCCGGCCGCCGCCGTGGCCGCTGCTCTGGCCGCTGCCCGGTTCGCCGCCGGGGGCGGCCAGGTGGAGGCGGGTGTAGGCGAGAGCCTCCGCCAGGTCCTCCTCGCGCTCGGCGGCCGACATGGCACGCCGCGTGTTCACCTCGACGACGACATGCCCGTCGAACCCGCGTGCGGCCAGCCGTTCCAGCACCTCGGCGCACGGCTGCGAGCCGCGCCCCGGGACCAGGTGCTCGTCCTTGGCCGAGCCGTTGCCGTCCGCGATGTGGACGTGACCGAGGCGGTCGCCCATCCGGTCGACCATGGCGAGCGTGTCGTTACGGGCCGTCGCCGTGTGCGAGAGGTCGATCGTGAAGTGCCGGTAGTCGTTCCTGGTCGGGTCCCAGTCGGGTGCGTAGGCCAGCATCTCGCGGTCCCGGTAGCGCCACGGGTACATGTTCTCGACGGCGAACCGTACGTCGGTCTCGTTCGCCATCCGCCACACGCCGCGCTCGAACTCACGCGCGTAGTTGCGCTGCCACCGGAAGGGCGGATGCACCACGACGGTGGAAGCGCCCAGCGTCTCCGCCGCCGTACGGGCACGTACCAGCTTCGTCCACGGGTCGGTCGACCACACGCGCTGCGTGATGAGCAGACACGGGGCGTGTACGGCCAGGATCGGCACCCCGTGGAAGTCGGACAGCCGACGCAGCGCCTCCACGTCCTGGCTGACCGGATCCGTCCAGACCATGACCTCTACGCCGTCGTAGCCGAGGCGCGCGGCGATCTCGAAGGCCGCGGCCGTCGACTCCGGGTACACCGAGGCCGTCGACAGCGCGACCTTCGCCTGGGGGACCCGCACGCTTTCGATGCCCACCCAGCCACCCTAAGCGCGGTTCGCCCGCCGCGAGGGCTCGGCCCCCGTGAGACAGCTCCCTCCCTGGCGGGAGGGGGCGGCTCAGACGACCCGCAACCGGTCCAGACGGCGGAGGATGATGCCCTCTCTGAGGGCCCAGGGGCAGATTTCCGCCTCCGTGACGGCGAAGAGGTCCAGGGCGGCCTCCGCGACGAGGGCGCCCGCCAGCAGCTGGTGGGCCCGGCCCTCGGAGACGCCGGGGAGCGCGGCACGCTCGCTGGCGGGCATCACCGCGAGCTTGGGCACCCACTCCTCCAGGGAGGCCCGGCTCAGCACGCGGCGGGCGTAGAGGCCCTCCGCGCTGCGGGGCGCCCCCGCGATCCGGGCGAGCTGCTTGAACGTCTTGGAGGTCGCCACCACATGGTCCGGCTTGCTGAACCGGTTGAACTCGCCGACGATACGGGCGATCTCCGCCCGCACATGCCGCCGCAGCGCGCGGACATCCGCCGGGTCCGGCGGGTCGCCCGGCAGCCGGCCCGAGGTGAGCCGCCCGGCGCCCAGCGGCAGCGACACCGCGGCGTCGGGGTCCTCGTCCAGCCCGTAGGCGATCTCCAGCGAGCCGCCGCCGATGTCCAGCACCAGCAGCCGCCCCGCCGACCAGCCGAACCAGCGCCGTACCGCCAGGAATGTCAGCCGCGCCTCGTCGGCGCCGGAGAGCACCTCCAGCTTGACGCCGGTCTCCGTGGCGATGCGGTCCAGAACCTGCTCCGCGTTGGCGGCCTCGCGCACGGCGGAGGTCGCGAAGGGCAGCAGCGCCTCGACGCCCTTCTCCTCGGAGACCTCCAGCGCCTCGGTGACGGTGGCGCAGATCCGGTCGATGCCCTCCGCCGATATCGACCCGTCCGGCTCCAGGAGTTCGGCGAGCCGCAGCGTCGTCTTGTGGGAGTACGCGGGCAGGGGCCGGGCACCGGGGTGCGCGTCCACCACGAGAAGGTGGACCGTGTTAGAGCCCACATCGAGGACACCGAGTCTCATACCCTGCACGCTAGCCTCCTCCCCCGGCCACCGCTGGAGGTACCTCCTAGCCGCCGGGAACCTCCCCGCCGACGTTACGGGAAGTTTGCCCGGCCGGGCAGTCGGACCGTCAGGCCGCCCGCCGCACGGGGCCTGTGGACAGCCGCGGGGCACCACCGGGGGTGCGGTGTCCGAGTACCGTGACGCGTGGCCCGTACGCTGGGCGTGTGGGTAAGACGAAAGCGGCGAAGTACGAGAAGCAGGACGGCGCACACCAGGCGCTTCCCGCGCCCCGGGCGCGCGACGAGGAGGTCGGTCTCGACTTCGCCCGCGCCTGGGTGGAGTTTCCGGACCCGGCCGACGACGAGCAGGTCTTCCGCTGCGACCTGACCTGGCTGACGTCCCGCTGGAACTGTCTGTTCGGCAACGGCTGCCAGGGCATCACACCCGGCCGCCCCACCGACGGCTGCTGCACACTGGGCGCCCACTTCGCCGACGAGGACGACGAGCAGCGCGTCGCCGCACATGTGGCCCGGCTGACGCCCGAGACCTGGCAGTTCCACGACATCGGCACCGGTGCGCTGGGCTGGACCGAGGTCAGCGACGAGGGCGAGCGGCAGACGCGGCGCTGGGACGGCGCCTGCATCTTCAACAACCGCCCCGGTTTCGAGGGCGGCGGCGGATGCGCGCTGCACGCCCTGGCCCTGCGCGAGGGCCGCGAACCGCTGGAGACCAAGCCGGACGTGTGCTGGCAGCTGCCGATCCGGCGCAGCTACGAGTGGGTGGAGCTGCCGGACGGCGAAGAAGTGCTGTACGTCACCATCGGCGAGTACGACCGGCGGGGCTGGGGCTCGGGAGGGCACGACCTGCACTGGTGGTGCACCGCGGCGCCCTCCGCGCACGGCGCCGGGCAGCCGGTCTACGAGTCGTACCGCGCCGAGCTGACCGAGCTCATGGGCAAGCCCGCCTACGACCAGCTGGCCGAGCTGTGCGCCCAGCGCCTGGCGAGCGAACTCCCGCTGGTGGCCGAGCACCCGGCGACGGTCCGCGCGGCCGCTGACGCTGTTGCCGCCGACGCCACTGAGCAGGCCGGCGAACAGCCGCGCGTGCCGTAACAGCGCCGCAGGGTAGGACGCGCCCCGAAGGGGCGCGGGGAACTGCGCGACAAGCCACAACGGATCCGCAGCCTGCGGACGTCGGGCAGGGGCAGCCCCTGATCAGAACGACGGGAGGGGCGGAGCAGGACTGGCCGAGCCTCCCGCGCTTCACGTACCGCTCAGGACGGGGAATCGCTCGGGTCCGGGGGTTGGCTCGGGGTCGGGGTGTCGGAGGGTGTCGGGGATCCGGTGGGGGACGGCGGCCGGGTCGGTGTCCCGCTCGGCGCTGGTGACGACGGGTGCGAGGCCGACGCCGACGGATCCGGTCCTGGCACCGGTGCCGAGGGGCGGTCCGCCGACGGCGGGGCCGCCGGGCCGCGCCCCTGCCGCGCGGGCGACTTCGGGCTGCGGGTGCGGGACGGTTTCGCCTTGCCGCGGCCGTCCGCCTTCCCGGTCCGGCTGCCGGTTCCGGCCCCGGTCCTGGCCTCGTCCCCGGCTCCGTCGGGGAAGGTGCGCCCGGCGTCGAACCCCGGGCGCGGCACCTCGCTGCCGGGGCCTCCCCCGGTGCCGTCCGCCGCGTCCGGCGCGGTGACGGAACGGTCCGCCTGGGGTTCGCCCGTGACGGGGGAACCGCGGTAGGCGGCCCACAGGGCGACCACCGGCGCCGCCAGCACCGCGGCGATCACCGTCGAGGTCAGCGCCCGCCCGCGCAGCCGGTCCCGGCGCGTCCCCCGCTCGTTCTCGCACACGGGAAATCCCGCGCGGTCGAAGCGGGGCGCGCGCTGCGCCCTCGCACGCCGCGCCAGGGCGCGAGCCACCTCGACAGCGGGGCGCGGGGCCGGGACGACGGCCAGCGCGGCGGAAGCGGGCGCGGTGCCGGGCCAGGAGACCCCGGCCATGGCACGCTCGGCGGCACGGCGGCACTGCCCGCACTCGTCCACGTGCCGCACCAGTTCCCTGCGCAACGCGGTGCCCAGCAGCAGCCGTTCGTCTCCCGCGAGCCGGGAGACGGCCGCGCAGCCGCCGGACTCGACGACACACAACGCCGCCCTGGTGCGCTCGACTTCGCAGGCGGCGTTCATCAACAGATCCTCGGCCGCGGGGGTCGGCAGCCCGAGCACGGCCGCGATCTGGGCGGGGGACAGCCCGTGCCGGACGGACAGTTCGAGGGCCTCGCGCTGTTCGGGCGAGGTACCGGCCGCCTCCGGCCAGGCCAGCGCGGCGAGTTCGCGACGGCGCTGGGCGCGGGCGGCGGCGCTCAGCGGCTCGGTCCCTGAGGCGGCGGGCGACGCGGGGACGGTGGGTGACGTGGGGACGCGGGGCGACGAGGGGACGCGGGGCGACGCGGGGGCGGCGGATGACGCGGGGGCAGCGGGCGACCGCGGGACAGCGGATGACCGGGGGACAGCGGATGACCTCGGGATGGACAGCCGTTCCGCCGCCGCGGCGGCCGGGCCGGCGGCGGCCAGGGCGGCCTTCTGATCGGCGAGCCGTCGCGAACAGACCCACCGTGCGAGTGCGTAGCGCCAGGGCCGCTGGGCCCACCCCTCCTCGGGGGCCCGCCCGCGCGAGCGTTGGCGCTCCGCGAGGGCGAGCGTCTCACCGAGTGCGGCGACGGCGGCTTCGTGCTCGCACATCACAGAGAGACAGTAGGTGAACAGGCCGTCCAGGTACGCGTCGTCGCAGCGCACGTCCGGGTTCGCGGAGCGGCTCGCGGACCTGTGGTGCGTCGTCCTGCTCGCCCGGTGCGCTGGGGGTGCGCCGGTGGCGTTCGTCGGGTGCTCGCGCCTGCTCGTCATCACCCGGGCGACGGTAGGCGGATGATGGCGCTTTGCTGGGCCGCCGCCGCGGGATTACTTCCTTCGGGTGATGCGCGTCGGCAAAAGAGGACACGTGCGGTGGGTTTGGCGACAGCAAGTCCACAAAGGGGCGCACAAAGGGCGCACACCCCGCACCCGGCCGACCGCGCGTGGACCGGCGGTCCGGCGAACGTTGATGTCGAGACCGTCGATTCTTCCGCCGGACCTGTGGTCGGTGGTTACCCACCGTCGCGGCGGACGAACATGCGAGGGCTTAGCCCCTGCTGCCCGGACGGAATCGCACGGGGCTCCGCAGCCCCTGCGGCCCCCGCCCGGCCGCCCGCGGGTTCGCTGTCAGTGGGCGCCTATACGGTGACGTCATGGCTGCCCGTAAGTCGTCCGCGAAGGACCGTCCCACGTACCGCTGCACCGAATGCGGATGGCAGACCGCCAAGTGGCTCGGGCGGTGTCCCGAGTGCCACGCCTGGGGCACCGTCGAGGAGACGGGCGGCGCTCCGGCCGTACGGACCACGGCACCCGGCCGGGTGTCCGTCGCGGCGCTGCCCATCGGGCAGGTCGACGGCAAGCAGGCCACGGCCCGCGCCACCGGCGTGCCCGAGCTGGACCGGGTGCTCGGCGGCGGGCTGGTGCCCGGCGCTGTGGTGCTGCTGGCCGGCGAGCCGGGGGTCGGCAAGTCGACGCTGCTGCTGGACGTCGCGGCCAAGGCGGCGTCCGACGACCACCGCACGCTGTATGTCACCGGCGAGGAGTCCGCCGGCCAGGTGCGGCTGCGGGCCGACCGGATCGGCGCGATCGACGACCACCTGTATCTGACAGCCGAAACCGACCTGTCGGCCGTACTGGGGCACCTGGACGAGGTCAAACCCTCACTGCTGGTGCTGGACTCGGTGCAGACAGTGGCCTCGCCCGAGATCGACGGAGCGCCGGGCGGCGTCGCCCAGGTGCGGGAGGTGGCGGGCGCGCTGATCCGGGCCTCAAAGGAGCGCGGCATGTCCACGCTGCTGGTCGGCCACGTCACCAAGGACGGCGCCATCGCGGGGCCGCGGCTGCTGGAGCACCTGGTGGATGTGGTGCTGCACTTCGAGGGCGACCGGCACGCCCGGCTGCGCCTCGTGCGCGGGGTGAAGAACCGGTACGGGACGACCGATGAGGTGGGCTGCTTCGAGCTGCACGACGAGGGCATCACGGGCCTGGCCGACCCCTCGGGGCTCTTCCTGACCCGCCGCGCCGAACCGGTGCCCGGCACCTGTCTGACAGTGACGCTGGAGGGGCGGCGGCCGCTGGTCGCGGAGGTGCAGGCGCTCACCGTCGACAGTCAGATCCCCTCCCCCCGCAGGACCACCTCCGGGCTGGAGAACTCGCGGGTCTCGATGATGCTGGCGGTGCTGGAGCAGCGCGGCCGGATCAGCGCCCTGGGCAAGCGGGACATCTACAGCGCGACGGTCGGCGGAGTGCGGCTGTCCGAGCCCGCAGCCGACCTCGCCGTGGCGCTCGCGCTGGCCAGCGCCGCCAGCGACACCCCGCTGCCGAAGAACCTGGTGGCCATCGGCGAGGTCGGACTGGCCGGCGAGGTCCGGCGGGTGACGGGCGTCCAGCGACGGCTCGCGGAGGCCGCGCGGCTGGGCTTCACACACGCGCTGGTGCCGGGCGACCCGGGCCGCGTCCCGGAGGGTATGCGGGTGCTGGAGGTGGCCGACATCGGCGAGGCCCTGCGCGTCCTCCCGGCCCGCCCGGCCCGTACGGCGCCGGCGGGCTGAGGCGCCGGAGCGGCGGCATAGTGGCTGCGTACGGCCCCGGCGACGCGGTCGGGACCGTACGGGGCGAGGGCCCGGCCCGGCGCGCCGGTAGACTTTGCCCCGGTCTCGACCGACCACGAGCACCACGGGGGCTGTGCACGGCACCGCGAGGGGGGACCGGCACGGGCTCCGCTCAGCGGTGCGGTGGATCCGGTGGTCGAGGAAATGCCGACAGGCACCCGCACGACCGAAGGAGTGCAGTGGCAGCCAACGACCGGGCAGCGGTCCCCGGCAGGGCCGAGGGGGCATCCGGCCTGATGCGCGCCTCACTGAGCGCGGTCGCGCCCGGAACGGCGCTGCGCGACGGGCTGGAGCGCGTCCTGCGCGGCAACACCGGCGGGCTCATCGTCCTCGGCATGGACAAGAACGTCGAGCAGCTGTGCACCGGCGGTTTCGTGCTCGACGTGGACTTCAGCGCGACCCGGCTGCGCGAATTGTGCAAGCTGGACGGCGCGCTCATCCTCGACAAGGACATCTCCAAGATCGTCCGGGCGGGTGTGCAGCTGGTCCCCGACGCCTCCATCGAGACGGAGGAGACCGGCACCCGGCACCGGACCGCACAGCGGGTCTCGATCCAGACGGGCTACCCCGTGGTCTCCGTCAGCCAGTCCATGCGGCTGATCGCCCTCTACGTCGACGGGCAGCGGCGGGTGCTGGAGGACTCGGCGGCGATCCTCTCCCGCGCCAACCAGGCCCTGGCGACCCTGGAGCGCTACAAGCTGCGACTGGACGAGGTCGCCGGCACACTCTCCGCGTTGGAGATCGAGGACCTGGTCACGGTGCGGGACGTGACGGCCGTGGCCCAGCGCCTGGAGATGGTGCGCCGCATCGCCACGGAGATCGAGCAGTACGTCGTCGAGCTGGGCACCGACGGACGGCTGCTCTCCCTCCAGCTGGACGAGCTGATCGCGGGCGTGGAGCCGGAGCGCGAGCTGGTCGTCCGCGACTACGCGCCGCAGACGGTCGGCGCGGGCCGCCGGGTGCGCGCCGTACCCGACGCGCTCAACGACCTGGACCGGCTCACCCACACCGAGCTGCTCGAACTGGCCACCGTGGCGCGGGCGCTGGGCTACAGCGGCGCCCCCGAAACGCTCGACTCGGCCGTCTCACCGCGCGGCTTCCGGCTGCTGGCCAAGGTGCCGCGGCTGCCGGGCACCGTCATCGACCGGCTCGTGGACCACTTCGGCGGACTGCAGAAGCTGCTCGCGGCGAGCGTGGACGATCTCCAGGCGGTTGACGGGGTCGGCGAGGCC
Organism: Streptomyces sp. CA-250714; assembly: GCF_050936705.1. NCBI lineage: Bacteria > Bacillati > Actinomycetota > Actinomycetes > Kitasatosporales > Streptomycetaceae > Streptomyces > Streptomyces sp. CA-250714. Next base: position 3,516,953 of record NZ_JBNJMI010000001.1, read on the forward strand.
CGCGCCCGCTCGGTCCGCGAGGGCCTCTCCCGGCTTGCCGAGTCCTCGATCCTCGAACGCTATGTGTGACGGCTGCTTCCCGGCCGCCCCGTATCCCGCTGCTACTTCACCAGTTTGAAGGACGTCCGGACCGTCTTGAGGCCCTTGACCTTCACCTCGATCTCGTAGGTTCCCGGCTTGGGCGCCTCGAAGGTGGGCGTACCGCAGTTGGCCGCGCTGGCCTTGCGGAACCAGGTGAGCGTGTGGGTCGAGCTGCCGTTGCCCGGCACCAGGCGCGGCATCGGCTTCTTGGTGGGCGGGCAGTCGTCGGAGGCCCAGAACTTGGCGTCCTCGGAGGTGTTGATCGTCACGACGGTCGCGGTGCGGCCCAGGTCGATCCGGCAGTCGCTGCCCTGCTTGTTGGTGACCTTCAGCTCGAACTGCGGCCGCTCGCCGGGCCCGTATTCCTTCTTGACGCTGCGCAGCGCCAGCTGCACCTCGCCCGGCCGGCAGCTCGCCAGACTCGGCGGGGCCGGAACAGCCGCCGCTCCCCCGCCGCCGGAACCGCCGGAGCCCGAACCCTGCGAGCCCGCACCGCCGTTGCCCGCGCCGGAGCTGTTTCCCGGGCCCCATCCGGAGCCACCCGCCGAGGACTGGTCCCGCTCCTCGGACCCCCCGGAACCGCCCGAGCCACCCGATCCGTCGGAGCCGCCGTTCTCCTCGTCCCGGCCACCGGGGCGCTCGCTGATCGCCGGGCCGGATTCGGTGGGGCCCGGAGTGATCGTGCTGGCGGGCCCGTTGCCCTTGTCGCCGTTCTTCCCCTGGTTCCGCGAGCCGTCGTCGCCGCCGAGCGAGGCCACTGCCCAGACGACGATCAGGACCAGCAGCGCGAGAACAGCAAGGGCAACTGCCCTCCGGCGCCAGTAGATGGAGGAGGGAAGCGGCCCGATCGGATTGCGCAGAGATCCCACGCGGAAACCTTACGAGACATCAGCCACACCACAGGACCGTACCCACCGCTCGGATCACCAATTGTTGTGATGAGCGGCAAAGCACGGACGGCACAGCAGAGATTTGCCGCAATCTGTACCGCCATGCGGCATCCACGGCATCCCTGTCGATACGCGGTGGATCCGGCACAGATACGTGGCGGAAGTAGCGGACAGGCTTTCGTACCGCGTGTGCGTTTTTCGGATGAGGAGCGCCGTGCCAGGATCGGTCATGCCATGACTGCGACCACCGAGACTCCCCAAGCCGCTTCGGCCGGCGCCCCGCATGCGCGCGCCGCGGAAACCGAAGCCGTCGACCCCGCCCTGCGCGAGACGGCGCGCGCCCTCCATGCTCCCGTCGTCGACTGGTTCGCCACACACGCCCGCGACCTCCCCTGGCGCCGCCCGGAGGCGGGCGCGTGGGGCGTCATGGTCAGCGAGTTCATGCTCCAACAGACCCCCGTCAACCGCGTACTGCCGGTGTACGAGGAGTGGATGAAGCGCTGGCCGCGCCCCGCCGACCTGGCCGCCGAGGCGCCCGGCGAAGCCGTACGCGCCTGGGGCCGGCTCGGCTATCCCCGCCGCGCGCTCCGGCTGCACGGAGCCGCCAAGGCCATAGCGGAACGGCACGGCGGCGAGGTACCGATCGAGCACGCCCAGTTGCTGGCGTTGCCCGGCGTCGGCGAGTACACCGCCGCCGCCGTGGTGTCGTTCGCCTACGGCAAGCGGCACGCGGTGCTCGACACCAATGTGCGGCGGGTCTTCGCGCGCGCCGTCAGCGGACAGCAGTACCCGCCCAACGCCACCACCGCGGCCGAACGCAAGCTCGCCCGTGCGCTGTTGCCGGAGGACGACGAGACCGCCTCGCGCTGGGCGGCCGCGACGATGGAGCTCGGCGCGCTGGTGTGCACTGCGCGGAGCCCGCAGTGCGGACGGTGCCCGATTACGGCGCAGTGCGCCTGGCAGCTCGCGGGCGCACCGGAACACCAGGGCCCCGCGCGGCGCACCCAGGCGTACGCGGGTACCGACCGGCAGGTACGTGGCCGGCTGCTTGCCGTGCTGCGGGCCGCCAAGGAGCCGGTCCCCCAGTCCGACCTCGACCGCGTCTGGCACGAGCCCGTCCAGCGCGCACGGGCGCTGGACGGTCTGGTGGCCGACGGCCTGGTCGAGCCCCTGGAAGGCAAGCGATACCGCTTGCCGCTGACCTGAGCCGCGTTCTCGGAGCCGGTGCCGCGAGGGCGCCGGATCGGCACCGGCTCCGACCCGGGCACCGTAGACGGTGCCGTTGACGTTGCCGGTGACGGTGTCGGTGTGTTGGTGCCGGCACCGTCGCCGGGGAGACCTGCTTTCCGTATGAGCCCGGCGGTTGCTGTTGTTCTGGCACCGCCGGGCTCCACCGCTGTGGTTGCTCGTCCCGGCGGCGGGAAGAGGGGCGGGCACCCTCACCGGTTGCCGGCCGGAGGGAGCTGGCTCGCTCTCAGGCCCCGACGCCGGCTCGCCCTTCGACTCCGGCCGGCTTGTCCGCCGTGGTGTCGGGGCCGGGGTCTTCAGCGGTCCGCGGGTCGGCAGTGCCCGGTTCGACGGCCTGCCCCGCAGGGGCGTCGTCCTGCGGCTCCTCCGACTTCTGAGCTGCGGCGTCCTTCAGCGGGACCTCCTTGATGAACCACGCGGCGACGAAGGCGAGCACCGTGATCCCGGCCGCGAGCAGGAACACGGCTTGGGTGCCGTTGACCACCGCGTGCTCGTACGCCGCCCGGACCTGCGCCGGGAGCTTCTCCAGTGACGCGGCGTCGAGCTGGGCGCCGCCGTCGGCAATCTTGGAGGCGAGCCCCCCGCCTGCGTTTCCGCCCGCTGCGGCGCTCTCCCGCATGGAGTCCTCCACTTGGCGCGCGAAGATGGTGCCCATCAGGGCGACGCCGATGGAGCCGCCGATGGTGCGGAAGAGCGTGGTCGTCGACGAGGCGACACCCATGTCCTTGAGTTCCACGCTGTTCTGCGCGATGAGCATGGTCAGCTGCATCAGGAAGCCCATACCGGCGCCGAGCACCGCCATGTAGAGGCCGGAGGTCACTCTGCTGGTGCCGACGTCCATCTGCGCCAGCAGCAAGAGGCCGACGGGTATCAGCGCGCCGCCCACGATGGGGTAGATGCGGTACTTCCCCGTCTTGGTGGTGGCGCGGCCCGTGACCACCGAGACGACCATCATCGGCAGCAGGATCGGCAGCAGGAGCAGCCCGGAGTTGGTGGCCGAGGCGCCCTGGACGCTCTGCTGGTAGAGCGGCAGGAAGGTCATCGAGCCGAACATTACGAAGCCGAGCAGGAAGCCGATGAAGGCGACCAGCGAGAAGTTGCTGCTGCGGAAGACCCGGAGCGGCAGGATCGGCTCGGCGACCCGGCGCTCGACGAAGGGGAAGGCGATCAGCGCGACCACGGCGAGCGCCGCGAGCCCGATGATGGTGCCCGAGCCCCAGTCGTACTCGGTGCCGCCCCAGCTTGTGACGAGTACGGCCGCGGTGATGCCCAGGGTCAGCAGCACGGCGCCGGAGTAGTCGATACGGCCCTTGGTGCGCTTCTTCGGCAGGTGCAGGACGGTGCCGACCATCGCGAGGGCGATGGCGCCCAGCGGCAGGTTGATGTAGAAGGCCCAGCGCCAGCCCAGGTGGTCGGTGAGGGTGCCGCCGACGAGCGGGCCGCCGATCATGGCCAGCGACATCACTCCGGCCATCATGCCCATGTACTTGCCGCGCTCGCGGGGCGGGACCAGGTCGCCCATGATCGCCATGGCGCCGACCATGAGCCCGCCCGCGCCCAGCCCCTGGAGGGCGCGGAAGCCGATGAGCTGGCCCATCGTCTGGGCGGCGCCGGAGGTGACCGAACCGGCGAGGAAGATGACTATCGAGGTGAGGAATACGCCCTTCCGCCCGAACATGTCACCGAGCTTGCCCCAGATCGGCGTCGAGGCGGCCGTGGTGAGGGTGTAGGCGGTGACGACCCAGGAGAGATGCTCCAGGCCGCCGAGCTCGCCGACGATGGTGGGCATCGCAGTGCCCACGATCATGTTGTCGAGCATCGCGAGCAGGACGGCGACCATCAGGGAGAACATGACCAGGTACATGCTCCGCGGCTTGGCTGCCCCGCCTTCCGCCGGTCCGGGCCCCGCCTCGCCCTTGGCTCCCGCTTGACCCGGACTCAACGCTTCCTTGGCCTCGCCGCCCCCCTTCTCCACGTCTGCCCCGTTTGTCGCGCCACTCGCACCCATGCGCGGCCACTCCCCTTTGCTTGCCACTTACTTGCCGCACGGCTAGTTCAGTACGATGGACAAGGTAGGACGCTCCTAGCCGGGCGTCAAGTAAGTTTTGAAGGGATCGGCATGAGCAGGGGAAACACCCGTCAGCGCATCCAGGAAGTCGCCTTGGAGCTGTTCGCTGAGCGCGGTTACGAGAAGACCTCGCTCAGAGAGATCGCCGAGCAGCTGGGGGTCACCAAGGCCGCGCTGTACTACCACTTCAAGACGAAGGAGGACCTGGTCACCAGCCTCTTCGAGGACCTGGTGCTGGGCCCTGCGGACGAGGTGATCGCCTGGGCGGAGGCGCACCGGCCGACCACGCTGGAGACGAAGCTGGAGATCCTGAACCGCTACAGCGTGTGCATCAGCAACGCCACCCCGCTCGTGCGATTCATGCACGAGAACCAGGCGGCACTGCGCGAACTTTCCATCGGCGAGCAGATGAAGGCACGCATCTTCACGCTCCTCGAACTGATCAAGGACGGGGACGCCGCCCTCACCGACCAGGTGCGCTGCGCCTCGGCGCTGTTCACCATGCACTCGACGTTCTTCGCGCTGGAGACCAGCAACACCGACCCCGAGGAGAAGCGCAAGGCTGCCCTGGAGGTCGCCCAGGAGCTGGTCACCGCCGCCCATCACGGACCGGTGCAGCGGCAGGGCCCGGAAACGGGCAACGCCCGTCACGAGTGACGGGCGTTGCTGCCGACCTCCGGCACGTCCCCTGGCCGGAGGTGCCGCCGATATCAAAGGCTCCGCGGATATCGGCGGTGGCTTCGTATCGCGGGGTGCGGTACGTCAGCGTCAGAAGCTGACGCCGACCGCACGCATCGCGCTCACCGGGTCCACGGACGAGCCGTAGCTGGGACCCTGACGGATCTCGAAGTGCAGATGCGGACCGGAGGAGTTACCGGAGTTGCCGGACTTGGCTATGGTCTGGCCGGTCTGGACCTGCTGACCGGGCTTGACGTCGACCTGGGACAGGTGCGCGTACTGCGAGTACGCACCGTTGTCGTGCCGGATCACAATGGCGTTGCCGTACGCCGGGCCGTCACCCGCGCCGTTCGGACCCGCCTTGACGACGGTGCCCTTGTGCACGGCCTGGATGGGGGTGCCGACGTTCACGGCGAAGTCCTGGCCGGAGTGGTTGTGCGCCCAGCGGCCGCCGGCCTTGCCGTACGAGGCGCTCAGCTGGTACTTGTCCGCGATCGGCTTGACCCACGAGACCTCGAGGCGCTTGGCGTCCCTGGCGGCCTTCTGCGCCGCGCGCTTCTTCGCCTCGGCCGCCCGCTTCTTCGCCTCGGCGGCGCGCTGTTGGGCCTTCTCGGCCGCTGCGGCCGCCTTGCGGTGTGCGTCGGCCTGGGCCTTCGTGGACTTGGCAAGGCTGCTCGCCGTGCTGGTCGCGAAGATGTCGTGCTGGGCCGCGCCCGCCTCGGCCTTGGCGGCCGCTATAGCCGTGCCGGCCCCCAGGGCCATCGTCGCGCCGAGACCGGCGGCGAGCGCCGTCGTGTAGGTCTTGGCGCGGTTGGTGGTCCTAGACATCGCCATAGGGGTGCTACCTCCGGGAGGGGGTTCAGGTGTGCGCCTCGAAGCGGACGCAGCCCCCTTGGTAACCCGCCAGAAAACGGACATCAAGGACCGTTATTACTAAACAACCCCGTAGTAACACGAGAGACCCAGGTCACCCCGCGCTCCCCGCTTCGGCCCCGCCCCGCCCCCCGACGCCATTCACACCCCCGCGCCTCCTATCGCACTTCGTACGCCCCCAAATGCCTGTGCCGCACCTCACGGCGGGGGCGCCCCGGATGTGGCCCCGCTCATATGACCCCGCTCACCCGAGGCGCACCCCGGAGCGGCCGGGGAGTGCGAGGGGGCGGTCATCGACGCGGCGCGCGGGCACCTCTACGCTTGCTCGCCGTACGCGGCCCCGTACTGCGGGGAGTCGATGCCGAACGGGGGGTCATGGATGGACGCGGGGGTCGTCGGGCTGCGCATCGCCTCCAGCGTGCTGGCGCCACTGGTCAAACGACTGTTCGTGAGGGAGGGCGCGGGCGCCGGGCTGGTGGACCGGCCAGTGCGCGTCTCCCGGCTGGTCTCCTTCACCGGCGAGCAGCGCGAGCTGGGCCGGCGGGAGCTGGAAAAACTCGCCGGGGAGCTGGTCGGCCGGGCCGTACGGGAGATCGGGCCGCACGAGGCTCCCTCGTCCGAAGAAACGCAGCGCGTGGCCACCCGGCTGGCCGTCACCCTGCACGCGCTCGGGGACATCGGCCTCAGTGACGTGGAGGCGGTCAGCCTCGGCCACACCGACTTCGCCCGCGCCCTGCACGCACAGGCCACCATGCACAGCCCGCATCCGGACGCCGACCCCGCCGAGGAGGTGCTCTACCAGCGCGTGCTGGAGACCGCCTGCCTGCACATCCTGCACTTCTTCACCCAGCGCTCCGCCTTCGTCGCCCGCACCCTGGTCGAGCAGAGCCGCAAGCTCGGGGACCTGGTCACCCTCGTCGACGTACTGATCGAGCGCGTGCCCTCCCAGTCCGCGCAGGACGCCGGTTTCGAGCAGCAGTACGCGCGCTACATCGCCAACCGGCACCGCACCCTCACCATCTACGGCATCGACACCCAGCAGGCGAACGAGTGGCCGCTGGACACGGCGTATCTGAGCCTGGAAGCGACGGCGAACGAGCACTGGTCCGGCCCGTTCGACGCTTGGGGCAGCTTGCGGACCGCCTCCGCCGCAATGGAGGCACAACCCGCGGAACAGGCGCTTTCCGGCCATCGGCGGGTACTGCTGCGCGGTATCGCGGGCTCCGGGAAGACCACACTCGTGCAGTGGCTCGCCGTCACGACAGCACGCCAGTCCGAGCTGACAGGCCGACTCGCCCATCTGATCGGCCGGGTTCCTTTCGTACTGCCGTTGCGCACCCTGACGCGCGGCGGGGCCACACTGCCGACCCCTGCCGACTTCCTGTCCGCCGTCGGCTGCCCGCTGGCCGGAGCACAGCCGAACGGCTGGGCCGACCGCGTGCTGGCAGCCGGACGCGGGGTGCTGCTGATCGACGGCATCGACGAGGTGCCGGAGGAGGAGCGCACCCGCGCCCGGGACTGGCTGCGCGATCTCACACTGGCCTACCCGGACAATCTCGTCCTGGTGACCTCCCGGCCCTCCGCCGTACGGGAGAACTGGCTGGGCGGCGACGACTTCGCCGAACTGTCGCTCTCCCCCATGCGCCCCGCCGACGTGGACCTGTTCATCGACCGCTGGCACACCGCGGCCGAGGCGGACCAGGAACTGGCCGCGTCGTTGCGCACTGCCGTACGGGCCCGGTCCGATCTGTCCCTGCTGGCCACCAACCCGCTGATGTGCGGCCTGATCTGTGCCCTGCACCGCGAACGGCACGGCTTTCTGCCGCGCGGCCGCAAGGCGCTGTACGACGCGGCACTGTCGATGCTGCTGGAGCGGCGCGACCGGGAGCGCGCCGTGTACGCAGCACATCCGGCGAGCGTCGAACTGGACGAGGAATCCCAGGTCGAGCTCTTGCAGAAGCTCGCGTACTGGCTGATTCGCAACGGCCGCTCCGAGATGGCGCAGACGGACGCGGTCGAGCTGGTGGAACGGATGCTGCCGGCCATGCCGCACGTGGCGGAACAGGGCTCCGCGAGGGAGATCTTCGGCTTCCTGCTGGTGCGTTCCGGACTGCTGCGCGAACCGGGCCCCGGGGCCGTCGATTTCGTCCACCGCACCTTCCAGGACTACCTGGGTGCCAAGGCCGCCGTGGAAGAGCGTGACTTCGGCGTACTGGTGCACCACGCCGACCTCGACCAGTGGGAGGACGTCGTCCGTATGGCCGTCGCCCACGCCAGACCCGACGAGCGGGCACGGCTGCTGCGCGGGCTGGTCGAGCGCGGGGACGCCGAGCCGGAGTGCCGGGCCCGGCTGCATCTGCTGGCGATGGCCTGCCTGGAGCACGCCACGAAGCTGGATCCCGCGGTGCGGGCGGATGTGGAGGAGCGGGCGCGGGAGCTGATTCCGCCGCGCAACATCGGCGAGGCGAAGGAATTGGTGCCGCTGGGTGGGGTGGTGCTGGACCTGCTGTCGGGGCTGGAGGATCTGGACGGCGACGAAGCAGTGGCCGTCGCCCACACAGCTGCGCAGATGGGCACGGATGCGGCGCTCGTGCTGCTGAAGCGGTTCCTGGACCACCCGTCACAAGCCGTGCTGCAGCAACTGGCAGGTCACTGGGACCGGTTCGACACCGATGCGTACGCGGAGGAGATCCTCGCGCACCTCCCCGACAGGCGCTATGTGCGCGTCACCGCGAGCACATATGCGCACCTTGGGTGGCTGCGCACACTCGGCCAGAGGTCCACCTCGCGCATCAGAGGAGCGTTTTCCGAGCGCGACATCCTTGAGGCCCACACCTCGCCCAGCGAACTGGTCGAGCTGGCCGTCGCCCGCAACCCCGTGCTCGACCGGCTGGACTTCGTCCGGTCGTTCCCGAACCTGCGCGAGCTGGATATTCGCGAGTGCCCGGTGACGGACCTCGCGCCCCTGGCCGGCCTGCCTCTCACCGACCTGTACCTGTGGGACATCAAGACCCTCCCGGGCCTGAAGGGGATCGAGGCCATGACCGGTCTCCGCCTTCTGGCAGTACGTGAAGGGACGCACTGGCCCGGCATGGCGCCCCTTGCCTCCCTTACGGACCTCGCGGGCCTGCTACTCCCCGAGGACACCGACAATCTCCGGGGGATCTCAGCTCTTCGGAAGCTGGAAATGCTGAACCTCATCGATGTGTGGCAGCAGTTGCCGGCGGAGGACTGGACGGAGCTGGCGGAACTTCCGCGGCTTCAACGGCTCAGCTGCGCGCCTCATCATCTGCTGAACCTGAGGGCTTCGCACGCCCAGTTGGCGAAACTGACCGAGCTCGCCCTGTTTCCCAGCGGCAACGCCTACGGCATGCGGCTCGTGCCGGACAGCTTCCCCACGCTGGAGCACCTGATCCTCACCGAACTTTGCGCGCCCTGCGATCTTGCACCCCTGGCCGAACTCCCCCACCTCCAACGCATCACACTCTTCCGCCCCCAAGGCCCCATCGACCTCTCCCCCCTCCCCCCGCACATCGAGGTCAGCATCACACCCCGACCCCGCGGAGGCTGACGCGAACGCAGGGTGACCGGAGGCACACGGACGGCCTACGCTGGTCGTCAACCAGTCAACGTCCGTCCGCGAAGACCCACTCAAGTGCACCCAGTCCACCGCCGTCACCCTCGCCAGGGAGTCCCCACGTATGGACCCCGCCGTCCGGCTCGCCTCGAGCGTCGCCGATCCGCTCGTCTGCCAGCTGCTGCTGCCCGTGGAGGCCACGCCCGACAGGGCGCGGGCCGACGAGGAGGAGCTGCTGGCGCGGCTCGTCTCGTTCCGCGGGGAGAGCCCACCGCTGTCGTACGAGTCGCTGCTGTCACTCGCCCAGGAGCTGGTGGGCCTCACAGCGCCCGCCTACCGGCTGCCGCCCGGGGACGAGGCGCCCGTCGCCGCCGTGCTCTCCCGTACGCTGTGGATCACCGGTGAGCTGGACACCACGGATGTGCAGGCCGTCCGGCTGGGCCCGCAGGACTTCGCGCGTAGGCTGCGCTCCGCGGTGCCCGGTGCGGACCGGGAGCTGAGCCCGGAGGCGGCCTGGTTCCACGACCGGTTGCTGGTCACCGTCTGTCTGCATCTGCTGCACCAGCTGATCCGCCGCTCGCCCGTCCTCGCGGACCGGATGCCGGAACGCGCCCACCGGATACGGCAATTGATCGACCTGAACGATGTGGAGGCCGTACGGGGCCGTCCGGAGCCGTCCGCTGTGGACGCCGAGTTCGAGGTGCGCTACGCCCGTTCCATTGCCGAGCAGTACAACCGCGTGACCATCTACGGCATCGATCTGCCGAACCCCAACACCCCGGACAGCTGGTCGCTGGACGCCACCTATCTCAGTCTCAGCGCCGAGTTCTCCAGCCCGGAGCGGCGGGAGGCGGCCGGCGACGGGGGCAGCGGCGAGCCTGTGCTGCCCGCCGACCGGGCACTGGGCGGACACGAACGGGTACTGCTGCGCGGTGTCGCCGGCTCCGGAAAGACGACACTGGTGCAGTGGCTCGCCGTCTCCACGGCGCGCGATGTGCTGCCGTCCGAACTGACGTCGCTGCGCGGCCGGATCCCCCTCATCCTGCCCGTACGCCGCTTCGCGCGCGAGGGCTTCCCCTCGCCGGACAACTTCCTGCGGGCCGTACGCCACCCGCTCGCGGACGAGGCGCCCGACGGCTGGGTGGCGCGGGTCCTCAACGAGGAGCGCGGGCTGCTGCTGGTCGACGGCATAGACGAGGTGCCGGAGTCGGAACGGGCGGCGCTGCGGGATCAGTTGCGTCGGCTGATGCGGATCTACTCGGGCAACTTCTGCCTGGTCACCGCGCGTCCCTCGGCCGTCGAACCGAATTGGCTGGCGGACGAGGGCTTCGATGAGCTCGCGCTGGCCCCGATGACCCGCGACCAGGTCGCCGCCTTCATCACCGCCTGGCACACGGCAGCCGCCGACGACGAGGGCAAGGACCACCAGCAGCTCGCCGAGTACCGCGACCAGCTGCTGTCCTCCATCCCCCTCTACCGGGAGCTGCGCGGGCTGGCCACCAACCCGCTGATGTGCGGCCTGATCTGCGCGCTGAACCGCGACCGTTCGGGCTCACTGCCGCAGGGCCGCAAGGAGCTGTACGAGGCCGCGATGGAGATGCTCCTCCAGCGCCGCGACCCCGAGCGACGGGTGCTGTACGCCGACGCGGTCAAGCTGCGCCGGGGCGCCCGTGAGCGGCTGCTGCGCAAGCTGGCCTACCGGATGCTGGTCGACCGGCGCGCTGAGTTGACCATGGACGAGGCGCTGGAGGAGATATCCCGCAGCCTCCCCGCCATCCCCTCCACCGCAGGCCAGGGGCAGCCGGAGGACATCTTCAACCATCTGCTGCTGCGCACCGGGCTGCTGCGCGAACAGTCCGACCGCTCCGTCGAGTTCGTGCACCGTACGGTGCAGGACTATCTGGCCGCCAAGGAGGCCGTCGAGCAGGGCGCCTTCGACATGCTGCTCGACCATGCGCACGAGGCGGAGTGGGAGGAGGTCATCCGGATGGCCGTCGCGCACGCGCGGCCCGCCGAGTGCGCACGGCTGCTGGGCGGGCTGCTGGCGCCGGGCCGCAAGGGCATGCAGCGCAACCGGCGGCGGCTGTTGGCAGCCGCCTGTCTGGAGCATGTGACGGAGCTCGACCCGGACACCCACGCCCGCATCCGGCGCGAGACCCGCAACATGGTGCGGCCGACCACCATCGAGGGGGCCCGCAGCCTGGGCTGGGTGGGGCCCATCGTGCTGGAGATGCTGCCCGATCCCGCCGGCGTCTCGGACAAGGAGGCCCACCGCCTCGCGGTGACCGTCACCCGCATCAACGACGACGCGGCCATCCACTATCTCGCCCAGCTGCGGAACCGGGCCTCACTGGAGCTGCGCGCCGAGCTGGCGCGGGGGTGGCGGAACTTCGACACCGATCGGTACGCCGACGAGATCATCGCCCACCTCGATCCCGAGGGGCTGTACTTCCCGGTCTCCGACCGGTTCGAGCTGGCCGCGCTGCGGAAGCTGGGCGGGAGGGCACGCGTGCAGATCGTCGGGCCGTTCACCCCCGACGAACTGCTGGAGGGGCTGGTTCACGAACAGCTCACCCATCTGTGGCTCGCCTACGATCTCGGCGTACCCATGGACTGGCTAGCCGCCTTTCCCCAGCTGACGACCCTGCGCGTGAATCCCCGGCTGCCGCGGGTGAACGGGGTGCCGGACGGCATCCGCATCCTGTCGTAGGGCCCCCGAGGACGCCGGAAGACAGGACACCGGAACGCAAGTGGGACCGACCCGGAACGGGTCGGTCCCACTTGGTGTTCGGGCGCTCAGGCCGCCGGGCCGGTCACGCCTCCTTGCTCAGGTTGGGGCCGCCGCCTGCGGCGGACTCCACCGGAGGTGCGTCCGGAAGGGCGGACTTCTCCTCACCGCGGAAGGTGAAGCTCTTGGCTTCGCCCTCGCCCTCGGTGTCCACGACCACGATGTGACCGGGGCGCAGATCGCCGAAGAGGATCTTCTCCGACAGCACGTCCTCGATCTCGCGCTGGATGGTCCGGCGCAGCGGCCGGGCACCCATCACGGGGTCGTAGCCCTTCTTGGCGAGCAGCTCCTTGGCCTCGGTGCTGAGCTCGATGCCCATGTCGCGGTCCTTCAGCCGCTCGTCCACCTGCGTGATCATCAGGTCGACGATGCGGATGATGTCGTCCTGCGTCAGCTGGTGGAAGACGACGGTGTCGTCGACACGGTTCAGAAACTCGGGCCGGAAGTGCTGCTTCAGCTCGTCGTTGACCTTCGCCTTCATCCGGTCGTATCCCGCACGGACGTCACCCTGGCCGGCGAAGCCGAGGTTGAAGCCCTTGGAGATGTCCCGGGTGCCGAGGTTGGTCGTCATGATGATGACCGTGTTCTTGAAGTCCACGACCCGGCCCTGGGAGTCGGTCAGCCGACCGTCCTCCAGGATCTGCAGCAGCGAGTTGAAGATGTCCGGGTGTGCCTTCTCGACCTCGTCGAAGAGGACGACGGAGAACGGCTTGCGGCGCACCTTCTCGGTGAGCTGGCCGCCCTCCTCGTAGCCGACGTAGCCGGGCGGGGAGCCGAAGAGCCGCGAGACGGTGTGCTTCTCGCCGAACTCCGACATGTCGAGGGAGATCAGCGCTTCCTCGTCCCCGAACAGGAACTCGGCCAGCGTCTTGGACAGCTCCGTCTTACCCACACCGGAGGGGCCGGCGAAGATGAACGAGCCACCGGGCCGCTTCGGGTCCTTCAGACCCGCACGGGTGCGCCGGATCGCCTGGGAGAGCGCCTTGATGGCGTCCTCCTGGCCGATGACGCGCTTGTGCAGCTCGTCCTCCATGCGCAGGAGCCTGCTGGACTCCTCCTCGGTGAGCTTGAAGACCGGGATGCCGGTGGCGGTGGCGAGGACCTCGGCGATCAGCTCCTCGTCCACCTCGGCGACGACATCCATGTCGCCGGCCTTCCACTCCTTCTCCCGCTTGGCCTTCTCGGCCAGCAGCTGCTTCTCCGTGTCCCGGAGGGAGGCGGCCTTCTCGAAGTCCTGCGAGTCGATCGCTGACTCCTTGTCCCGGCGCACGTTCGCGATCTTCTCGTCGAACTCGCGCAGGTCCGGCGGCGCGGTCATCCGGCGGATGCGCATCCGGGAGCCGGCCTCGTCGATCAGGTCGATGGCCTTGTCGGGCAGGTAGCGGTCCGAGATGTAGCGGTCGGCCAGCGTGGCCGCGCCGACCAGGGCCGCGTCGGTGATGGAGACGCGGTGGTGCGCCTCGTACCGGTCGCGCAGGCCCTTGAGGATCTCGATGGTGTGCGGCAGCGACGGCTCCGCGACCTGGATGGGCTGGAAGCGGCGCTCGAGGGCCGCGTCCTTCTCCAGGTACTTGCGGTACTCGTCCAGCGTCGTGGCACCGATGGTCTGCAGCTCGCCGCGGGCCAGCATCGGCTTGAGGATGCTCGCCGCGTCGATGGCGCCCTCAGCGGCGCCCGCGCCGACCAGGGTGTGCAGCTCGTCGATGAACAGGATGATGTCGCCGCGCGTACGGATCTCCTTGAGCACCTTCTTCAGGCGCTCCTCGAAGTCACCGCGGTAGCGGGAGCCGGCGACCAGCGCGCCCAGGTCGAGGGTGTAGAGGTGCTTGTCCTTGAGGGTCTCGGGCACCTCGCCCTTGACGATGGCCTGCGCCAGCCCCTCGACCACGGCGGTCTTGCCGACGCCGGGCTCACCGATGAGCACGGGGTTGTTCTTCGTACGGCGGGACAGGACCTGCATGACCCGCTCGATCTCCTTCTCGCGCCCGATGACCGGGTCGAGCTTGGACTCGCGGGCAGCCTGCGTGAGGTTGCGGCCGAACTGGTCCAGCACGAGCGAGGTGGACGGCGTGCCCTCGGCGGGTCCGCCGGCCGTGGCGGCTTCCTTGCCACCGGAGTAACCGGACAGGAGCTGGATGACCTGCTGGCGGACCCGGTTCAGGTCAGCGCCCAGCTTCACGAGGACCTGGGCGGCGACGCCCTCGCCCTCGCGGATCAGACCCAGCAGGATGTGCTCGGTACCGATGTAGTTGTGGCCGAGCTGAAGGGCCTCGCGGAGCGAAAGCTCCAGCACCTTCTTGGCACGAGGAGTGAAGGGGATGTGGCCGGACGGCGCCTGCTGGCCCTGTCCGATGATCTCCTCCACCTGCTGGCGGACAGCCTCAAGCGAGATCCCGAGGCTCTCCAGTGCCTTAGCGGCGACACCCTCACCCTCGTGGATCAGGCCCAGAAGGATGTGCTCGGTGCCGATGTAGTTGTGGTTGAGCATCCGGGCTTCTTCCTGAGCCAGGACGACAACCCGCCGCGCGCGGTCGGTGAACCTCTCGAACATCGTTAATCGCTCCTCAGAGCGGTCAGGCAGTGAGGGGACGCTCCCCTCGCTGTCCTTCCGCAGCTTAGTCCCGCAACGGGGGACCGCTCATTCCAACTGCCGACGCCAGCCCAGTCGATCATGCGCCTCCTGCCCCGGACAGCCGACAACAGTTCCAACCCGATGGTGCGAGACGATGTTCCCGCAGGCCAGGCGTATTCACCTGGATCCACTACGCCGAAGGCGAACACCCCCGCACCGACGCGTTTGCCTTGCGGCAGCGCCTGTCATTCAGCACCCCCGCTCCGCCCTTGCCACCTGGGGCTTCCTGGCTGTCAGAGCCTTCTTACCCGCTCGGTGTGACAATCCATGCGGCATCGAGCCGATACAGGGGCCCACATCCGCTGAGGGCGAACAGGCGGGCATCTTCTCCGGAAGCGCCGTAAAGCGAGCACGTTACGTGACGAATCTCAACAGAGCGTGACAAAGCTGGCGTTGAAAATGCCGGGTCCCGGTCCCGCGGTGACCGGGCCGGTGGTCCCTTGGGAGGCCACCGCACGGGGGCCTCCCGAACCGGGACGGCCATCGGATCAGGGTCGACCGGTGAGCCGGAATGCGTCAGCCGTTGGCCTTCTCGTACGCCTCGCGAATGCTGGCCGGAACGCGACCGCGGTCATTGACCTCGTAACCCTGCTCCTTCGCCCACGCGCGGATCTTCGCGGTGTCCTGGCTGCTGCCGGAACCGGAGCCGGAGCGGCTCCCCTTTCCGCGCGCGGAACGGCCACCGGTACGCCGGCCGTTCTTCAGATAGGGCTCCAGAGCGGAACGGAGCTTGTCCGCATTAGCGGTGGTGAGGTCGATCTCGTAGGACTTACCGTCCAGCGCGAACGTCACCGTCTCGTCCGCCTCGCCGCCGTCGAGGTCGTCGACAAGAAGAACCTGAACCTTCTGTGCCACCTGCTACTCCCATTCATCCTGGATAACGGATTACAGATACCGACGTGGAAAGCAAACCGCTTTTTTCGGAGAAACACAAACCCTGTGCTGAGTTTGCCGGGCGGCTCCGCTGGGATTGGCGGGATGTTTCGGACATAGTGGCGGCGGCCCGCCGCCGGTTCACAGATGCAGCAGCATGCGACTGTTACCCAAGGTGTTGGGCTTCACTCGTTCGAGACCGAGGAACTCCGCTACGCCCTCGTCGGGGGAACGCAGCAGCTCGCTGTAGACATCCCCGTCGACCGGCGTCTCGCCGATCTCCGTGAAGCCGTGCTTGGCGAAGAAGTCCACTTCGAAGGTGAGACAGAAAATGCGCCGTACCCCGATCCAGCGGGCGGTGCGCAGCAGCTTCTCCAGCAGCAGATGACCGACTCCC
This sequence comes from Streptomyces sp. CA-250714, assembly GCF_050936705.1. Taxonomy (NCBI): domain Bacteria; kingdom Bacillati; phylum Actinomycetota; class Actinomycetes; order Kitasatosporales; family Streptomycetaceae; genus Streptomyces; species Streptomyces sp. CA-250714. The sequence continues at coordinate 3,533,058 of NZ_JBNJMI010000001.1, forward strand.
GTTCCGCGCTGGGAAGGGTCAACGGCCAGGGTCCGAACCTCCGCGAGATCTTCCCACATGACGTGCAGGGCGCCGCAGCCGACAACTTCCGCGTCCGCATCCCGTTCCGCCACCCAGAACTCCTGGATGTCCTCGTAAAGCGTCACGGTGGCTTTGTCGAGCAGGATCCGGTCACGTGAGTAGGCGTCGATGAGGCGGCGCACCGCCGGGACATCGGCCGTACGTGCCCTGCGGATGGTGACCTGGGATAGCGGTGCGCGTTCTGCCATGAACGGACGCTATCGAGCCTCGCCCTCGCCGCCCGCAGCGGGGGGATCGAGATGCACACCGTTCAGATGTACGACGCGCAAGGCGGTGCGGAGCACATCGACCTGTTCCGGGGACATCATCCCGAAGAAGTCGACAAGAGCGGCGGCGGGGTTGTCACTGGCCGACCATGCCTCGTGCATGAGAGCAGCGGAGTATGCGGCCCGGGTGGAGACAGCGGCATATCGATAGGCGCGGCCTTCTTGATCCCGCCGCAGCCAGCCCTTCTGGCGGAGGTTGTCCATTACGGTCATCACCGTCGTGTAGGCGACGGTGCGTTCCTTCTGGAGATCTTCGAGGACTTCCCGCACAGTGACCGGGCGGTTCCAGCGCCATACCCGGGTCATCACGGCGTCTTCCAGCTCTCCCAATGGCCTCGGCACAGAAGAATAATAGTGGAAAATGTCCGAATCGAGGGAATTACCCGGAAGGCGGGCGGGGTCGGTCGGCGTTCAGCTCCGGCGCTTCTGCCTGGTCGCCTCGGCACGTGCCATGGCGGCGTCCACGATTCCGTCTTCCTTGGCCTTGTTCGCGCCGCCCTGGGTCTTGACGATCGTCACGATGAGCGCCGTGAATGCCACCGCCATCACGAGCGGTGGGGTGAGTGCGGCGACGTAGTCCATGACTGGGCCTCCTCGGTGAACGGGCTCCCCAGACTAACGCCAGGCCCTTGCGCCGGGCGGGCGACCCTCGTGGTGTGGGTGGCTGTCGGCTCTTCTCCGCCGGCCCTTGTGTGGGTTCGCCGCCGTTCCGGCGGACAGAATTCCGGGGCTTCGCCCCGGGGCCCTTCTGATTTCCGGGGAGAGGGTGCCCCTGTCCGGCACACGCGGACTGCGGATTTCGTCGTGGCTGGTCGCGCCCACGCGGCGGAGCCGCACATGAACACAGCCCCGCGCCCCTGACGGGGCGCGCCTCCCCTCCGCGTGCAGGCGCGGGCTGCCGAGTGCGTCAGACCGGGAGGGCGACGTGGTGGGCGGCGGGGGTTGATTGCTCCGTGTCGGGTTCTGCGGGGGGCTCGGAGGGTGGGGAGGGTGGGGGTTGGCGGCGGCGGGGTGGGAAGACCTCGGCGGGGGTGGGGACGGGTCGCGAGGGCGGGGTGGGCTCAGGGGAGCCGGGGCGCTTGGCGGGGCCGGGCTTCGCGGGGCCGGGGGACGGCTTCCCCTCGCGCTTCGGCGACGGCTCGGGCCCTTCGTCCCCCTGGTCGCCCTCCTCGGCCGAACGTACAGCGGGGATACGGATGGGGGCGGCGGGCCCGTCGTCCAGGGGGTGGCGGACCTGGGGGATGCGGGCCGCCTGGGCGCGCCGGAGCAGCGCCTTGCGGCGGGCCGTCTCGTGCGGGCTCGCCGGGTACGTGCACAGGATGCGCAGCGCGGACAGATCGGCGGGGACGGGGAGGTACCCGGTGGCGAGGCCCGCCTCCAGGTGATCCAGGTAGCCGGCGGCGGCACCCGGTAGCGCGGCGCGGTAGCGGGCCAGGTCCGCCCGTACGAAGGAGCGCAGTCGGGCGCCCTCACGGATCGTCTCGTCCACGGCCTGGGCGAGCCGCAGATACTCCCGGGCCGACTCGGGCGCGGGGTCGGACTGGAGGGCGATGGCGAGAGCACCGCTGAGCACACGCAGCTCGTGCGGGCCGAACGCCACGCCGCCTCGGGAACCGTATGGCGTGGGCATGAGGCGACGATAGAGGGTGTAAGAGCTAAATGTGCTTATCGCCCGATTCACGGCGTGGCGACGTCGGCCACGCTGACGGAATTCCTCGCTAGCCGCGGTCGACGTTGCGTTCGTACACCAGCCGCAGGCCGATCAGCGTGAGCCAGGGCTCGTGCTCGTCGATCACCGAGGACTCGCCCAGCACCATGGGGGCGAGGCCGCCGGTCGCGATGACGGTGACGTCCTCCGGATCGTCCGCCAGCTCGGCGGCCATCCGGTGGACGACGCCGTCCACCTGGCCCGCGAAGCCGTAGATGATGCCCGACTGCATCGCCTCGACGGTGTTCTTCCCGATGACGCTCCGCGGCCGGGCGATCTCGATCTTGCGGAGCTGTGCGCCTCGCGCACCCAGCGCGTCGACGGAGATCTCGATACCGGGGGCGATCACGCCACCGACGTACTCGCCGCGCCCCGAGACCGCGTCGAATGTGGTGGCCGTACCGAAGTCGACCACCACGCACGGGCCGCCGTACAGCTCGACCGCGGCCAGGGCGTTGATGATGCGGTCCGCGCCGACCTCTTTCGGGTTGTCCATCAGGATCGGCACGCCCGTCTTGACCCCGGGCTCGACCAGCACCGCCGGAATGTCGCCGTAGTAGCGCCGGGTCACCTCGCGCAGCTCGTGCAGTACGGAGGGGACGGTCGAACAGATGGCGATGCCCTCGATGTTGTCGCCCAGCTCCTCGCCGAGCAGCGGGTGCATGCCCATCAAACCGTGCAGCAGCACGGCCAGTTCGTCCGCGGTACGGCGGGCCTCCGTCGCGATGCGCCAGTGCTCGACGATCTCCTCGCCGTCGAACAGGCCCAGCACGGTGTGGGTGTTGCCCACATCGATGGTGAGCAGCATCAGGGCTGCTCCTCTCGCAGCTCAGGGTCTTCGCGCAGGTCCAGGCCGATATCGAGGACCGGCGCCGAGTGGGTGAGCGCACCGACGGCGAGGAAGTCGACGCCGGTGGCCGCGTATTCGGCCGCGTTGGCCAGGGTGAGGCGCCCGGAGGACTCCAGCCGCGCCCGGCCGGCGACCAGGGTGACCGCCTCGGCGGTCATACCCGGTGTGAAGTTGTCCAGCAGCAGCAGATCCGCGCCCTGGTCGAGCACCGGCGGAATCTGGTCCAGGCTGTCGACCTCCACCTCGATCGGGATGTCGGGGAACTCGGCACGCACCCGCGCGAACGCCTCGGCGACCCCACCCGCCGCGATGACGTGGTTGTCCTTGATGAGCGCCGCGTCCGACAGCGACATCCGGTGGTTGACGCCGCCGCCGCAGCGCACCGCGAACTTCTCCAGTGCCCGCAGCCCCGGCGTCGTCTTACGGGTGTCGCGCACCCGCGCCTTCGTCCCCTCCAGCGCGTCGGACCAGGCGCGGGTCGCGGTCGCGATGCCGGACAGGTGGCACAGCAGGTTGAGCGCGCTGCGCTCGGCGGTGAGCAGATCGCGGGTGCGGGTGCGGACGGTCAGCAGCCGCTGGCCCGCCTCGACCCGGTCGCCGTCCAGCGCGTGCCGCTCGACCTCGAACTCGTCCGTGCAGACGACGGAGAGGACGGCCTCGGCGACGCGGAGGCCCGCGACGGTGCCCGCCTCGCGGGCCGTGAAGTCGCCCGTGGCGAAGGCGTCTTCCGGGATGGTGGCGACACTGGTGACGTCCACGCCGCGGTCGAGGTCCTCTTCGACGGCCAGATGCGCGATGTCCTCGACCTGCACCGGGTCGAGGCCCGCCTCGCTCAGCAGCTGGGCCAGATCCGGGTCCAGGCCGCACTCCAGCGGGTCGAGGTCGTCCGGCCCCGGCCCGGACGCGCAGCCGCAGCCGTCGCCGCAGCCGCCCTCCTCGGACGGCGCCGAGGGACCCCTGCCGATCTGGAGGAGGGGGAGGTCGTCGGTCACTGTTGCTCCTTGGGCGGGGCGACGACCGCGGGGAAGGCGGTCGTCTCGGTCGTACGGAGGGTGAATGGGGCGCTGGGCCGCGCCGCGCTGTCGACGGTGACGATGATGTGGCGGCGCCACTTCTCGTCGTCGCGGTCCGGGAAATCCTCCCGCCAGTGGCAGCCTCGTGTCTCCTCGCGGTGCAGCGCTGCTGCCACCAGGACCTGTGCGACGAGGTGGAGGTTGGTCGTCTCCCAGGTGTCGACGCCCGGTTCGGGGTGCTTTTCGGCTGCCGTGGTGGCGAGGGCCGCCAGTCGGTCCGCTGCCGAGGAGAGGGAGTTGGCGCTGCGGAGGACTCCGGCACCCGCCGTCATGATGTGCTGGATGCGGGTGCGGGCGGTGGCGGGGAGGAGAGTTGCCGCTGCGCCGCCGCTGTCGACCACGGGGCCGGGCTCCGACTGCCCCCCGGCGACGACGGACTCCGCGATCCGCTCCGCGAACACCAGGCCCTCCAACAGGCTGTTGGAGGCCAGGCGGTTGGCACCGTGGACCCCGGTGCAGGCGGCCTCACCACAGGCGTACAGGCCGGGGACCGTGGTGCGGCCGGTCAGATCGGTGCGGATGCCGCCGCTGGCGTAGTGCGCTGCGGGGGCGACCGGGATCGGCTGTGTCACCGGGTCGATGCCGTGGGCGCGGCAGGCGGCCAGGATGGTGGGGAAGCGGCGCTCCCACATGGCGGCGCCGAAGTGCCGGGCGTCCAGGTACATGTGGTCGGTGCCCTGCTCGGCGGCGTGCCGCATGATGCCCTTGGCGACGATGTCGCGCGGCGCCAGCTCGGCGAGGGGGTGGGCGCCCAGCATGAAGCGGACTCCCGCGGCGTCCACCAGGTGGGCGCCCTCTCCGCGTACCGCCTCGGAGATCAGCGGCTGCTGGCCCTCCGCGTCGGGGCCGAGGTAGAGCACCGTCGGGTGGAACTGGACGAACTCCAGGTCGGAGACCTCGGCACCGGCACGCAGCGCGAGGGCGACACCGTCGCCGGTGGAGACGGCCGGATTGGTCGTCGCGGCGAACACCTGGCCCATGCCGCCGGTGGCCAGCACGACGGCGGGCGCGCGGACGGCGCCGACACCGTCGTGCCGGCCCTCGCCCATGACGTGCAGGGTGACGCCCGCTGTGTGGCCCTCGGCGTCCTTGAGCAGGTCGAGGACGAGGGCGTTCTCGATGGTGCGGATGCCCTGTTCGCGTACGGCGTCGACCAGGGCGCGGGAGATCTCGGCGCCTGTCGCGTCGCCGCCCGCGTGTGCGATGCGGTCGCGGTGGTGGCCACCTTCGCGGGTCAGCGCGATCTCGCCGGTGTCGGAGAGGTCGAAGCCGGCGCCCGCCTCGATGAGCCGCCGTACGGCCGCGGGGCCCTCGGTGACCATGGTGCGCACCGCGTTCTCGTCACACAGTCCGGCACCGGCCACCAGGGTGTCGTCCAGGTGCTGTTCGGGGGTGTCGCCCTCGTCCAGCGCCGCCGCGATGCCGCCCTGGGCCCACCGGGTCGATCCGGCGTTCAGCCGGGCCTTGGTGACCACGACGGTACGGGCGCCCCCGGCCGCGCAGCGCAGTGCGGCCGTCAGCCCGGCGACACCGGAGCCGACGACGACCACGTCCGCATCGAGGGTCCAGCCCGGCGGGGGTGCGGGCAGCGCGCTGCCGGCTATCCCGGGGCCGACGGGTGCGGGGGTGCGGCTCAGGGCGGTCATCGCGCTTCTCCGAAATGCAGTGGAACGTTGTCGATCAGCCGGGTCGTGCCCGCGCGGGCCGCGACGGCGAGGACGGCGTCGCCCTGCCACGCGTCGTCGGTGATCTCGGCGAAGCTCCCGGGGTCGACCAGGGCGACGTAGTCCACGTCGAGACCCTGCTCGGCGGCGGACTCCAGCACCTGCCGGGCGGCGCGCAGAGCTGCCTCGGGGCCCCGCGGCACGGCCTGTTCGCCCGCGCGCAGGGCGCGGGAGAGCGCGAGACCGCTGGCGCGCTCGGCGCCGCTCAGATAGCGGTTACGGCTGGAGAGGGCGAGGCCGTCCTCCTCGCGGACGGTGGGGACGGCGACGATCTCCACGGGGAAGTTCAGGTCCCGCACCATACGGCGGACGAGGGCGAGCTGCTGGGCGTCCTTCTGACCGAAGAACGCCACATCGGGCGCCGTGAGATGGAGCAGCTTGGCGACGACGGTGAGCACCCCGTCGAAGTGCCCGGGGCGGAAGGCGCCCTCCAGTACGGCGCCCATCGGGCCCGCGGAGATCCGTACCTGCGGCTCGCCGCCCGGGTAGACCTCGGCCACGGACGGTGCGAAGACCACGTCCGCGCCCTCCTTGCCGGCGACCTCCAGATCGGCGTCCAGGGTGCGCGGATAGCGGTCCAGGTCCTCGCCGGCGCCGAACTGGAGCGGGTTGACGAAGACGGTGACCACGACCTGGCCCTCGGGACCCACCCGCTCGCGCGCCGCACGTACCAGCGCGGCGTGGCCCTCGTGCAGGGCGCCCATGGTCATGACGACGGCGCGTTCAGGGCCGCGCGGGAAGGAGCGCAACTCGGCGGCCGTGGCGACGACTCGCGGGGTCATGCGCCGGCCTCCCCGTCACCGTCGCTGTCCGGCCTGTCCCTGCGGGCGCCGTTGCCGTCGTCGCCGTCGGCACCGTCATCGTCGCGGCGGTCGGAGGGATGGTCGTCAGGGCGGGTGCCGCGTGGGGTGTCGGCAGCCGCGAGCACGTCCAGCAGGGCCTCGGCGGGCTCCGGCCTGAGCAGGCCGTGGGCGAGCGCTCGGTCGGCGGTCGCACGGGCCATCGCCAGGTAGGCGGCCACCGTCTCCGGTGCGCTGCGGCGCAGCTCGGCGACGTGTGCGGCCACGGTGCCCGCGTCGCCCCTGGCCACCGGGCCGGTCAGCGCGGCGTCGCCGGAGCGCAGGGCGTTGTCCAGGGCAGCGCCGAGCAGCGGGCCGAGCATCCGGTCGGGGGCCTGCACACCGGTGGCGCGCAGCAGATCCATCGACTGGTTGACGAGGGTCACCAGGTGGTTGGCGCCGATGGCGAGGGCCGCGTGATAGAGCGGGCGGGCCTCCTCCGCGACCCACTCCGGCTCGCCGCCCATCTCGATGACCAGGGCCTCGGCCGCCAGCCGCAGCTCCTCGGGTGCCGTCACCCCGAACGCGCACCCGGCCAGCCGCTGTACGTCCACAGCGGTGCCGGTGAACGTCATCACCGGGTGCAGCGCGAGGGGCAGCGCCCCCGCGCGCAGTGCGGGCTCCAGCACCGAGGTGCCGAACCGGCCCGAGGTGTGCACCACCAGCTGCCCGGGACGGACGGCGCCGGTCTGCGCCAGCCCGGACACCAGGTCCGGCAGGGCGTCGTCGGGCACCGTCAGCAGGACCAGCTCGGAGCGGGCCAGCACCTCCGCCGGGTCAACCAGCGGAACGCCGGGCAGCAGCTCGGCCGCGCGCCGCCGGGAGGCGTCCGAGACGCCGGAGGCCGCGACCGGACGGTGCCCGGCCAGCCGCAGCGCCGCCGCCAGCGCAGGGCCGACCCGGCCCGCGCCGACGACGCCGACGGACAGCCGCGCCGGGCGGTCCTCGGCCCTGGCCGGGGTCGACGGATCGGGACCCCCTGTGCCGCCCGGGGGGTGGGCATGGTGTGCGTTCACGAAAGTGGCCTTCCGTATGCGTTCCGGTCCGCTCAGTCGCCGGTACCGGACGAGACCACGCCATGCTAAGCCCTCCGCGCACGGCGCCGGAGAGTGCGGGGCGCGCTCTCCCGCGCGGGGCGGCCGAGCTCCTTTCGCGCCGGGTGGCCGAGCTCCTGCCGTGCTTCCTTGCGGGCCACCCACCACGCCCGCAGGAGCTTCGCCTCGTGGGCGCCGGGTGCCGGGGGCGGTGCCTGCTCCTGGGAGCGGAGCCGCCAGATGTCCAATGCGTACTGCTCACTGATGCTCATGACGACGACACTGCGGCGCGTTTCCTCCCGGAGCACGCGAATTGACGGGGGTCGTCAATCCACCGCGCTTCGATTGACGAGCCTGGTCAATCGGGGAAGAACCCGAGCCGGAAAATGGCGCTTGACCAGCGGGGCAGTATGGGGACATGAGCGTCACCATCGACATAGCGGGGCTGCCGCAGGAGCGCATCGTCTTCGCCCCCTCGCCGCTGGCGGAACTGGGCACCGCGCTGCACACTCTGGCCGAGCCCGGGCACCACCCCGGGGCGCACGCCTGGGCGACCGCGACGAACTCGTCCCTCAAGCCGGACCTCGCCGACCGGCTGTGCGAGGCGGACTTTCTGTGGCGTACGACGTTCTCCGACATCCTGCTGGGCTTCGCCGGGCTGCGCGACCCCTCGGTACAGCCGGGCGCGACGCTCGCCGACGAACTGGATCTGCTCGACAAGCTGGACGACGAACAGTTCGTCTCCGCAGCCCTGGAGTTCACCTGTGGTGCGGACTACGCCGCCGCGGCCCGGCTCTCGCCGCTGTCCGACGCGGGGCTTCAGGAGCGCGCCGTGGAACTGGCCGCCGCGCGGGGGTCGCAGCAGCGGAGGTTCACCGAACGGCTGCTGACGGACCCGCCCACCGTACGGGCCTGGATACGGCGCCTGTTCGAGGACTGTGAACAGGCGTTCTTCGCCGACACCTGGAACCGGGTACGCGGCCGGCTGACCGCGGACGCGCGGCAGAAGTCGGAACTGCTGCGCCGCCGGGGCCTGGCCGCCACCCTGGAGGCGGTCTCACCGGCGCTCTCGACGGACGATCGGGGCTCGGTCATCGTCGTGGACAAGCTCGTCAGCGCCCACACCACTGCCGTGGACCCGGATGTCGGGCCCGGGGTCACCTTCGTGCCGTCAGTCCACCAGTGGCCGCATTTGTCGGTGCTGCACCGGCACGGGTGGCGGCCCATCGTGCACTATCCGCTGGCGGCGCGGGAACTGCCGGGGCCGCTGTCCGTAGAGCAGTTCAAGCTGCGGATGGAGGCGCTGGCGCACCCCATGCGGATGAGGCTTTGCCGCAATCTGGCGCGGGCGCCGTACACCACCTCGGAGCTGGCCGACGAGACCGGGGTCAGCTCCCCGGAGATCTCCCGCCACCTGGCCCTGCTGAAGAAGGCCGGCCTGATCACCGCACGGCGTCGCGGGCGGTACGTGCAGTACCAGCTCGACCTGAAGGTCGTGGGCCGCCTGGGCAGCGACTTCCTGGAAACGGTGCTGCGCTGACCTAGCCCCCGGCGCGCACCAGCCCCGTCTCGTACGCCAGCACAACCGCCTGCACCCGGTCGCGCAGGCCCAGCTTGGCGAGGATGCGGCCCACATGGGTCTTCACCGTCGCCTCGGACAGCACCAGCTGGGCGGCGATCTCGCCGTTGGAGAGGCCCTGGGCGATCAGGGTGAGGACCTCGCGCTCGCGCTCGGTGAGGCGGCTCAGCTCCTTGGCGACCGGTTCCGACGCGGTGGCGGGCAGTACGGACGAGAAGCGGTCGATCAGCCGCCGGGTGGTGCTGGGTGCCACGACCGCGTCGCCGCTGTGCACGGCGCGGATGGCGGCCAGCAGATCGCCGGGCGGCACATCCTTGAGCATGAAACCGCTGGCCCCGGCCTTGAGCGCGGAGAAGGCGTACTCGTCCAGGTCGAAGGTGGTCAGTATCAGCACCTTGGGGTCGCCGGGGCCGCCCTCGCCGCCCTCGCAGATCCGGCGGGTGGCCTCCACCCCGTCGACGTTCGGCATCCGGACGTCCATCAGCACCACGTCCACCGGGGTCTCGCGGAGGACCGCCAGCGCCTCCGCGCCGTCGCTCGCCTCCGCCGCGACCTCCATGTCCTGCTGGGCGGTCAGCACCATACGGAAACCGGTTCGCAGCAGCGCCTGGTCGTCGACGAGCATCACACGGATGGTCATGTGGGGTCCTCGGGTCCTTCTCGGTAGCTCGGTAGGGCTCGGTGGCTCGGTAGGGCTCAATAGGGCTCGGTAGGGCGGAGCGGAAGTCGGGCCTCAGTCTGCGCCCTTGAGCGGGAGGGCCGCACGGATACGGAACCCGCCGCCCGAGCGGGGCCCGGCCTCCAGCGCGCCGCCGACCATGCCCACCCGCTCGCGCATCCCGATCAGACCGTGCCCGAGGCCGTCGGCACCGCCCTCCTCGTACAGCTCGCGCTGGGCGCCGCGGCCGTCGTCCTCGGCGAGTACGGACAGCTCGTCGTCCCCGTAGTGCAGCTGCACCGTGGCGCCCACGTCCGGGCCGCCGTGCTTGCGCGTGTTGGTCAGCGCCTCCTGAACGATGCGGTAGGCGGTCAGCTCGACGCTGCTGGGCAGCGGGTGCGGGGTGCCCTCGACCTTGAAGTCCACCGTCAGACCCGCGCCGCGCACCTGCTCGACCAGATCGGCGATCTGGTCGACCCCCGGCTGCGGTACGTACTCGTCACCGTCCCGTCGGCCGGCGTCGCCGCTGCGCAGCACGCCCAGCAGGCGGCGCATCTCGGCGAGGGCCTGGCGGCCGGTGCCGGAGATGGTCTCCAGCGCCGCCCGCGTCTGCTCGGGCGAGGTGTCCAGCACGTAGGCGGCGCCGTCGGCCTGGACGATCATCACGGAGACGTTGTGCGCCACCACGTCGTGCAGCTCCCTGGCTATCCGGGCGCGCTCCGCCGCGACGGCCACCTTGGCCTGCGCCTCGCGCTCCTTCTCCAGCCGTTTGGCGCGCTCCTCCAGTTGGAGGTAGTAGGCGCGGCGGGTGCGCAGGGAGTCGCCGAGCACCCACGCCATCACGAAGGCCAGCGTCATGAACAGGGTGCCGAAGACCTGCTCCGACAGATCCCGCGGCCCGTCCGGCCAACGCAGCGTGTCGATGGTGGGCGCCAGCAGCGCGCCCACCAGGGCGAAGCGGGAGGCCCAGCGGGTGTGCCGGGAGGCGACGGTGAAGATGATGACCAGGAAGGCGAAGTTGCCGGGGAACGGGCCGACATCGGCGATCACCTGCGCGAGCCCCGTACCCGTCGCCAGCACCAGCATCTTCTCCGGGGCCCGCCGCCGGAGCGCCACGACGAGGCTCAGCGCGAGCGCTATCGGGATCATGGCGATCTGCCGTCCCGTCCCCTGCGGCAGCGGCGCCGGGTCCTGGGCATCCGGGGGCGCGGTGACGGCGGCGACGATCCACAGCGACGACATCATCAGCAGGAACACAGCCCAGAGGCTGTCCACCCAGGTGGGGTGCCTGCGGATGAAGTCGTAGAGCCGGTTCACGTAACTAAGCGTATGCAGGGCGAGTACGTGCAGGGGTCAACCGGACGGCCGATCCCTGGCCGCCGCATGTACTCCGCAAGGTGGAGGGTGGCGGTCCGCACCGACGGCGAGACGCGGCCTACGGTGAGGCCCATGAACTCCGAGCCGCCCGGGTGGCGCACCGCCACCGAACGCGCGCTGTACGGGCCGCGCGGCTTCTACGCAGGTCAGGCGCCCGCCGCGCATTTCCGCACCTCGGTGCACGCCTCCCCGCTGTTCGCCGAGGCGGTGGCGCGCCTCCTGCTGCGGGTGGACGAGGCCCTGGGGCACCCCGACCAGCTGGACCTGGTGGATGTCGGGGCCGGCGAGGGCGAACTGCTCACCGGGGTGCTCGCCGCGCTGTGGGACCGGGAGGCGGCCGGTGCCGATGTGGTGGCCCGGCTGCGTCCGGTCGCCGTCGAGCGCCGTCCCCGGCCCGCGCGGCTGGACGCGGCGATCGGCTGGCAGCACGAACTGCCCGGTCCGGGGACGCTGACGGGGTTGCTGTTCGCCAACGAGTGGCTGGACAACGTGCCCGTGGACCTCGCCGAGAACGACGCGTCCGGCACCGCACGGCTGGTTCTGGTGGAGCCGGACGGCACCGAGCGGCTCGGCCCACCGGTGGCGGGGGACGACGCCGCGTGGCTGGCGCGCTGGTGGCCGCTGGCGGCGGGCGAGGGCGCGCGGGCCGAGATCGGGCATCCGCGCGACGCCGCGTGGGCGCGGGCCGCGAACGCCCTGCGCCGGGGCGTGGCCGTCGCCGTCGACTACGCGCACGAGCGCGCGGCCCGGCCGCCCTTCGGCACCCTCACCGGCTTCCGCGAGGGCCACGAGTGCCGCCCCGTACCGGACGGCTCCTGCGATCTGACCTCGCATGTCGCCCTGGACGCGGTGGCCGCCGCGGCGCCGGGCGCCACCACGTTGCTGACCCAGCGGTCGGCGCTGCGCGCCCTGGGGGTGACGGGGCGGCGTCCCGCGCTGTCGCTGGCCGGCAGCGATCCCGCGGCGTATGTACGGGAGTTGAGCGCGGCCGGCGAGGCCGCGGAGCTGCTGGATCCGGGCGGGCTGGGCGGATTCGGGTGGCTGGTGTGTGAGGTGCGGTGCGCTTTTGGGTGGGGGGCGGGTTAGGGCGGCGCACCTTGTTGTGGGCAAGGGCTGCCCCTGACTGTCGTTTGCAGGCTGCGGGTGGGTTGTGGCTGGTGGGGGCACCTCCCGGCCGGAGGCTGGGGGAGCAGTTCCCCGCGCCCCTTCGGGGCGCAGCCCCCAGGCTCGTATGCTCCCCGAAGGGGGCCGCGGCGTCGGCCGGGGCCGACGAGGCGGAGGAGGCGGCCCATGGCGCGGGAGTGCGATGTCGTCGTGCTGGGGATGGGACCCGGCGGCGAGGAAGTGGCGGGGCGGCTGGCCGAGGCGGGCCTGGACGTGGTGGGCGTCGAGGCGGAGCTGCTGGGCGGCGAGTGCCCGTACTGGGCGTGCGTGCCCAGCAAGATGATGGTGCGGGCGGGCAATCTGCTGGCCGAGGCGCGGCGGGTGCCGCAAATGGCGGGCAGCGCCCATGTTGAGCCGGACTTCTCCCCCGTTCACGCGCGGATCCGGGACGAGGCGACGGCGGACTGGGACGACGCGGCGGCAGTCGAGCGGTTCACGAGCAAGGGCGGCCACTTCGTACGCGGCCGGGGGAGGTTCACCGGCCAGGGCCGGGTCGAGGTGGAGGGCGGAAGCGGGCCGGAGACGTTCGTCGCGCGGCGCGGCGTCGTACTGGCGACCGGCAGCGGCCCCGCGGTGCCGCCCGTCTCCGGTCTCGACCAGGTGCCGTACTGGACGAACCGGGAAGCCGTCTCCGCAGCCGAGGCCCCGGCGTCGCTGCTGGTGCTCGGTGGCGGTGCGGTGGGCGTCGAACTCGCCCAGGCGTACGCCCGGTTCGGCACCCGCGTCACCGTCGTCGAGGCGTCCGATCGGGTGGTCTCGGCGGAGGAGCCGGAGGCCGGGGAGCTGCTGCTGCGGGTGTTCGAGGACGAGGGGCTGACCGTACGGACCAACGTGCGTGCCACGGCGGCGCGCTACGCGAACGGCACGTTCACCCTCACCCTGGACAACGGCGAGCAACTGTCCGCCGAGCGGCTGCTGGTGGCCACCGGGCGGCGGCCCCGGCTGGACGCGCTCGACCGCGAGGCGCTGGGCCTCGACGCGGAAGCCCGCCGAGTGACGGTGGACGCGCACATGCGGGCCGCACCCGGTGTGTGGGCGGTCGGCGACCTGGTGGGCGAGGGCGCTTTCACACATGTGGCGATGTATCAGGCGGATGTGGCGGTACGCGCCATCCTCGCCGAGGCGGGGCTGGGCGAGCCCGGGCCCGGCGCCGACTACCGTGCGGTGCTCCATGTGACCTTCACCGACCCGGAGATCGGCTCCGTCGGGCTGACCGAGGCGCAGGCGCACGAGCGCGGGCTGACCGTACGCACCGGACTGGCCCAGGTGCCTGCCGGTATTCGCGGCTGGATCCACCAGGCGGGCAACGAGGGCCTGATCAAGCTCGTCGAGGACGCGGAGCGCGGTGTTCTGGTCGGCGCTACGGCGGCCGGGCCGATGGGCGGCGAAGTGCTGTATGGGCTTGCGGTCGCCGTGCGGGGGGCGGTTTCCACCGCGACGTTGCGGGACATGATGTTCGCCTTCCCCACCTTCCATCGCAGCGTCCTGGAAGCCCTGAACTCCCTCTCTGCGGAGTGAGGGCAATCCCACCGCTTGTGGGCAATCGTTCCGCAGGGCGGAACGGGTGGGCACAAGCGGCCCGCACCCGCAAGACGGCCGCACCCCGCACCGCAGCGTGGGCGCCCTCCGTCTGCGGCCCGGTGGCCGGTGCTGCGCTTGCCCACCCTGCGCCCTGGGGGCACCTCCCGGCCGGAGGCTGGGGGAGCAGACTGCCCAAGCGCAGCGGGGGAAGGCGCCCACAAGCGGGACGAGGGGCGAGGGCGTCAGCCCTCTCGCGGCGGGGTCACCGGCAAGCCGGCGGCGCGCCAGGCCTGGAAGCCGCCGGCCAGATCGGTGGCGTGCGCCAACCCAAGCGCATGCAGCGAGCGGGCGGCCAGACTGGAGGCATAGCCCTCGTTGCAGACGACCACCACCCGCAACTCGGCGCTGGTCGCCTCGGGCGCCCGGTGCGGGCAGGTGGGATCCAGCCGCCACTCCAACTCGTTGCGCTCGACCACCAGCGCGCCCGGAATGGTGCCGTCCCTCTCGCGCAGCGCGGCGTACCGGATGTCGACCAGCAGTGCCCCGGCCCGCTGCGCCTCGGCCGCCTGTCGGGGCGTCAGCCGGGTGAGCCCGCTGCGCGCTTCGGCCAGCAGAGCGTCGACCCGGCTCTCCCCGGGCTCCGGCGCGGCGCTCACGCCCACTCCCCGGGGCGCTCGACCTCTTCGAGCCGCAGCACCAAACCTGTGCGGCTGTAGCGGCGCATCATCGGCAGCGGCGGATAGTAGGCGTGCGCGGAGACGGCGTGGGCGCTGTCGGAGACGTTGAGCACCTCGTGCACATGGTGCGGGCCGAAGGCGCGCCCGTTGCCCGCCGTCAGCTGCCGCTCGCGGTCCACACCGTCGGCCAGCTCCAGCGTCTTCCATCCCTCGGTGGGGATACGGGCGGCCAGCGCGTGCTCGGTCAGGGCGCCGCGCGCGGTGGTGAACGCGCCGCGCGAGCCGCCGTGGTCGTGCCAGCCGGTGCCGGTGCCGGGCGGCCAGCCGATGAGCCACGCCTCACTGCCGCCAGGGCCCTCCAGCCGCAGCCAGGTGCGTCCTTCAGGGTCGAGCGGGAGGGAGGCGACGAGGGCGTCGTCGGCGGCGATCCGCCGTACGAACGCGAGGAGTTCGGCCTCGGTGGGGCCGGATGAGCCGGGCGTGCCCGTGGCGGACACGGAGTGCGAGTGCGCGGAAGCAGGCGCGAGTGACACAGGAACCGTCCTGGAGTGAGTGATCGTGACGCACGCCGGCCGCGTCAGCGCCGACGGCGGAGTCGAGAACGAGCGATCAAGAGGACGGCAGACACACGCGGCCCGCGTAGCGGAGCAGGTCCAGATGGACCCTCCGCCAGAACAAGCCGCGTGTACCGATCATGCCGGGAGTGCAGCACAACCGTACGGACACTGTCAACGGCGCAGCCGCACGGCCCACCGCTGCCTCACGAGCTCTCGATCGTCTCCAGTTCGACGTCCTGGCGAGCCACCGCGCGGGCGTCCGCGTCGACGGACCGCCGCAGCGCCTCGTGCAGCTTGGCCGGGGTGAGCACGCCGACGAACCGGTCGGTCTTGTCCAGCACCGCGATCCATCCCGCGTCGTGCTGCAGCATCGTGCTGAACGCCTGCTTGAGCGAGGAACCCAGCGGCAGCCACGCCTCCATGCGCCGCGCGTGGTCGCCGACCGTGCCCGAGCCGTCCGCGTCCCGTACCGCGGCCTCGGCGAGGGTGGCGGCGGAGACCCAGCCGTGCAGCTCGTCCGCGCCGTCCAGTACGACGGCCCAGCGGGCGCCGTCGGTCGCCATCCGCGCGGCGGCCTCGCCCAGCCGGTCGCCCAGGTGGAGGGTCGGCGGCTGCTCCAGGTCGCCGGTCTCCATCGGGGTGACGGACAGCCGCTTCAGCCCGCGGTCCGCGCCGACGAAGTCGGCCACGTAGTCGGACGCGGGGGCGCCCAGCACCGTGGCGGGCGAGTCGAACTGCTCGATGCGGCCCTCGCCGTAGACGGCGATACGGTCGCCGAGACGGACGGCCTCCTCGATGTCGTGTGTGACGAACAGCACTGTCTTGTGGAGCCGCGACTGGAGCCGCAGGAACTCGTTCTGGAGGTGCTCGCGCACCACCGGGTCGACGGCGCCGAAGGGTTCGTCCATCAGCAGCACCGGCGGATCGGCGGCCAGCGCCCTGGCCACCCCGACGCGCTGCCGCTGGCCGCCGCTGAGCTGCTCGGGGTATCGGTCACCGAAGACGTCCGGGTCCAGGCCCACCAGGTCCAGCAGTTCCCGGGCACGTTCGCGGCTGCGCGCCTTGGACCAGCCCAGCAGATGCGGCACGGTCGAGGTGTTGTCCAGCACGGTGCGGTGCGGGAAGAGCCCCGTCTGCTGGATGACGTAGCCCATCCGGCGGCGCAGCTCGACCGGTTCGACGCCGACGATGTCCTCGCCGTCGACCAGGATGCGTCCTTCGGTGGGCTCGATGAGCCGGTTGACCATCTTCATGGTGGTGGTCTTGCCGCAGCCCGACGGCCCGACGAGGGTGACCAGTTCCCCCTCGGCCACCTCGAAGGAGAGCCCCTCGACGGCGACGGTGCCGTCGGGGTAGCGCTTGGCCACGTTCTCGAAGCGAATCATCTGCCCAATCCTCATCTCCGACCGGCCCGTCCCGGCTGATCCCGGCCGTCCCTTGCCGTTGTGGCCGTCCGTGGCCGCTCCGGCTGTTCCGGCGTACCGAACACCGAAACACGAGCCACCGACAATCCTCGGCGCAGAGGATGAACAGTGTGTTTCGGGGGTACGGCACTGCGGACCGATTGTCAGTCCGCCGGGATAGGGTCGGCCGTCATCGTGGCATGAGAGTTCGCGACTTCGTCCGAGAACCGCACAGCGCGGGGAGGTGACCGGTATGAGCAGCACGGCGGCAGGCGGCCCACAGGGCTGTCTCGCGCGGAACGAATGGCTGTGCGGGGAGTATCTGCGCACCCGGCAGAGCGAATTGCTCGACGCGACCGTGGAGCACATCTGGATCACCGCGCTCTCCATCGCCGTCGCGCTGCTGCTCGCCCTGCCGCTGGCGGTGGCGGCCCGGCGCTGGCAGGCGGCCCGCGCCCCGGCCCTGGGTGTGACGACGGTGCTCTACACGATCCCGTCGCTGGCGATGTTCGCGCTGCTGCTGCCGGTCTTCGGGCTGTCGGCCGCCGTCGTGGTGACGGGCCTGGTGCTGTACTCCCTCACGGTGCTGGTGCGCAACATCCTGGCGGGCCTGGACGCGGTGCCCAGCGAGGCCAGGGAGGCCGCGCAGGGCATGGGGTACGGCCCGGGCAGGCTGCTGTTCGAGGTGGAGCTGCCGCTGGCACTGCCGGCGCTGCTGGCGGGGGTGCGGATCGCGACGGTCACGGCGGTGTCGCTGACCACGGTCGGCGCGATCGTCGGCTACGGCGGGCTGGGCAACCTCATCTACGACGGTATGGAGAGCTTCTTCAAGGCGCAGGTGCTGACCGCCTCGGCGATCTGCGTCCTGCTGGCGATCGTCGCCGACCTGCTGCTGCTGTGGCTCCAGCGGGTGCTGACGCCGTGGACCCGGGTGCGCACCCGCAAGCGCGCCGTGCGCGTCCCGTCGGCCCCGTCCGCCGCTTCCGCGCAGGATCTCGTGGGGAAGGCGGGCTGAGCGGTATGGGCGTCCTCACCGACGTATGGACCTGGCTTGTGACCGGCTCCCACTGGGCGGGCGACGGCGGCGTGCTCCAGCGGCTGGGCGAGCACGTCTATCTGACGGGCGTGTGCCTGCTGCTGTCCTGTGCGCTGGCGCTGCCGCTCGCGCTGTGGCTCGGCCATGTGGGTCGGGGTGGCGCACTGGCGGTGAATCTCTCCAACGCGGGCCGCGCCGTACCCACCTTCGCCGTGCTGGTGCTGCTGTCGATGGGCCCGCTGGGCAAGTACGGCGACTGGGCGACGATCGTGGCGCTGGTGCTGTTCGCACTGCCGCCGCTGCTGACCAACGCCTACACCGGGGTGCGCGAGGCGGACCGGGAGGTCGTCGAGGCGGCCCGGGGCATGGGGATGACGGGCTGGCAGCTGCTGCGCCAGGTCGAACTGCCGCTGGCGCTCCCGCTGATCATGACCGGGGTGCAGACCGCCGCCGTGCAGCTCGTCGCCACCGCCACGCTCGCCGCGCTGCCGGGAGGCGGCGGCCTCGGCCGGCTGATCACGGCCGGGTTCGGCAACTACGACACGCCCCAGGTGGTCGCGGGCGCCCTGCTCGTGGCCGTACTGGCGCTGCTGGTCGAGCGCACCCTGACCCTCGCCGAGCGGCTGCTGGACCCGATGCGGCGCCGGCCCGCCGGGCGCCCGGCGGCTGCCTGACGGCCCCACCAAGAACGACACCTGGACGAATGGACGCATGATGGCTCCCTCCCACACCACCCCGCACGCACACGGCGCCGAGGCCACCCCCGGCGCCACCCCCACCCGGCGCAGAACCGCCACCCGGCGCGCCCTCGCCGCCGGTGGCACCGTCACCGCGCTGGCGCTCTCGCTGGCCGCCTGCGGGGGCAACGACCTGGAGAAGGAGGACGCCGGCGGGGGCGGCGGCAAGGGCAGCCTGGTGGTGGGCTCGGCCGGTTTCACCGAGTCGCAGATCCTCTCCGAGCTCTACTCCGGAGTGCTGTCCAAGGCGGGCTACAAGACCACGGTCAAGAAGGTCAAGAACCGCGAGCTGTACGCGCCCGAGCTGGAGAAGGGCCGTATCGACGTCGTGCCCGAGTACGCGGCGACGATGGCCGAGTTCCTCAACGCCAAGAAGAACGGCCCCAAGGCGAAGCCGGTCGCCTCCAGCGATACGGACAAGACCGTCGCGGCGCTGCGCGAACTGGCCACTCCGCGCGGGCTGAAGGTGCTGGAGGCGGGCGAGGCGGTGGACCAGAACGCGTTCGCCGTCGCCAAGGACTACGCCAAGAAGCACCGCCTCAAGACCCTCAGCGACCTGGGCAAGTCGAAGCAGCGCGTCACCATCGCGGCGGGCGACGAGTGCGAGACCCGCCCGTTCTGCCGGCCGGGTCTGGAGAAGACCTACGGGATCGACGTCAAGGGCATCGACCCCAAGGGGGTGGGCACCAGCCAGTCCAAGCAGGCCGTCAAGGACGGCAAGGACCAGCTCGTGCTGACGACCACCACGGACGCCACCCTCGACCAGTTCGATCTGGTGCTGCTCAAGGACGACAAGAAGCTGCAGAACGCGGACAACATCGTGCCGGTCGTCAACGCGAAGGACGCGGGCGGCAAGAAGATCGCCGAGGCGCTCGGCAAGCTCAACCGCACCCTCACCACCAAGGACCTGACCGAGCTCAACCGCAAGGTGGACCAGGACCGCGAGAAGCCCGCTGATGTGGCCGAGGAGTACCTGAAGAGCAACGGGCTCGCGTGACACGGTTCGTCCGGTGTCGTCCGCACAGCGGAGCACGGTAAATTCCCAGCCATGCCTCGTGGACGTCATCGCCATTCCCCGCCGCTGCACCGACGCCTCCCCCCGGTGTCGGTCGCGGTGGCCGCACTGGCCTGCGCCGGTGGCGCCTGGCTGATCGGTGAGCCGGGCGTCGCCGACTGGGAGACGGTCACGCTGCGCGCGCTCACCGCGGCAGCGGCGGCCGCCGCCGTCACCGGCGCCGTACTGCTGCGCCGCTGGGACCGCGCGGCGGGGAGACAGGTCGGCGACCTCAAGGCGCAGCTGGCCAGCGCGGCGTGGCGGGCCGAGGAGAGGCAGGCGGAGCTGGAGGGCGAGGCCGAGGAGCTGCGCGAGATCCGCGGCAAGCTGGACGGCAAGCTCCGCGAGAAGCGTGCCGAGCTGGCCCGGCTCCGCTCCGAACACGCCGACCTGCTGCGCCGTTACGCCAACGCCGAGACCGAGCGGGCCAGCGCGCTGGAGGGCCGCAGGCTGCTGGAGCTGGAGGCGGGCAGCACGGGCTCCGCCAAGGCGCTCACCACCTCGGCCACCGACCACCGGCACAGCTCCGGAGCGCCGACCCCGCTGACCTACCGGCAGGCCAACGAGGCCCTCGACGCGCTCGCCCGCAGCGCGGTGCGGCAGCGCACGGAGGAACGGCTGCGGGAGAGCAAGGCAGCCGCGGTCGTCCCACCGCAGACGGCTCCGGAAGCCCGGCGGGACGACAAGAAGGAGACCGCCGGGCCCACCAGGCCGGACGCGGCCAAGCCCGACAGGGCCGAGCCCACCGCGGCCAAGTCCCCCGGAGCCAAGCCCGACAGGACGAAGCCCTCCGCCGACAAGCCGGAGTCCGAGTCCGCCGAGCACGGCACCACCAAGCCCGCCGCTGCCGATCCGGACGGCAGCAGTGGCGGTACGGGCGGCTTCGACTTCTTCGGACGTAGCAAGCGCAAGGCACGCTCCTCGTCCTGACGGCGGCATACGGGAACGGTCGGGCAGCCGGTGCTGACTGCTGGCTGCCGGCTGCGTCCGGCTACTTGTCGATGTCGCCGACCACGAAGAAGAACGACCCCAGGATCGCCACCATGTCGGCGACCAGCGTTCCGGGCAGCAGCTCCGTCAGCGCCTGGATGTTGTTGAACGAGGCCGAGCGCAGCTTGAGCCGGTAGGGCGTCTTCTCTCCCTTGGAGACCAGGTAGTAGCCGTTGAGGCCGAGCGGGTTCTCCGTCCAGGTGTAGGTGGCGCCCTCCGGGGCCTTGAGCACCTTCGGCAGCCGCTGGTTGACCGGTCCCGGGGGCAGCTCGGCGAGCCGGTCCAGGCAGGCGTCGGCCAGCTCCAGGGAGTTGTGCGTCTGGTCGAGCAGCACCTCGAAGCGGGCCAGGCAGTCGCCCTCCTGCCGGGTGACCACCTTCAGCACGTCGGCCAGCTCACCGTAGGCGAGATACGGCTCGTCGCGGCGCAGGTCGAAATCGACCCCGGAGGCACGGGCGATCGGCCCGCTGACCCCGTACGCGTGCACCAGCTCGGGGCTGAGGACGCCGACGTTCCGGGTGCGGCCGCGGAAGATCTCGTTGCTGAGCACCAGCTTGTCGAAGGTGTCCATCCGGCTGCGGACGGCGGCCACCGCCTGCCGCGCCCGGTCCCGCCAGCCCGCCGGAAGGTCGTCCTTGAGGCCGCCGACGCGGTTGAACATGTAGTGCATCCGGCCGCCGGAGACCTCCTCCATCACGTTCTGGAGCTCCTCGCGCTCCCGGAACGAGTGGAAGACCGGTGTGATCCCGCCCAGCTCCAGCGGATAGGAGCCCAGGAACATCAGATGGTTGAGCACCCGGTTCAGCTCGGCCAGCAGGGTGCGGGTCCATACCGCGCGTTCGGGCACCTCCATGCCGAGCATCCGCTCGACGCCGATGACCACGCCCAGTTCGTTGGAGAACGCCGACAGCCAGTCGTGCCGGTTGGCGAGCACGATGATCTGTCGGTAGTCCCGCGCCTCGAAGAGCTTCTCCGCGCCCCGGTGCATATAGCCGACCACCGGCTCGGCGTGCTCGATCCGCTCGCCGTCCAGGACCAGCCGCAGCCGCAGCACCCCGTGTGTGGACGGGTGCTGCGGGCCGATGTTGAGCACCATGTCGGTGCTCTCCGCGGCACCGCCGATACCGACGGTCGTCTCCGTCTGAGTCATGACGCTCATCCTGTCAGCTTCCTCCTCCAGACGGACAAGGGCTCCTGTCGCCCGCTCGTACGCTGAACGCATGACCGACCCGGGTACCGAATGGCGCGGCGTCGAGCAGGCGCTGCTGCCGCTGCGCAGGCTCGTCCTGCTGTGCTGGCTGCTGCCGCTCGCCGCGGCGCTGGGGGGTGCTGCTCGCGCTGACGGCGGGCCCGGTGTGGGCGCTGTTCGCGCTGGTCCCGCTCGCACTGGCCGGCTGGGGCTGGGGCGCGCTGGCCCGCAACTGGCGTTCGTGGCGGTACGCGGAACGGGCGGACGATCTGCTGATCTCGCGCGGAGTGCTGTGGCGTGAGACGACGGTGGTGCCGTACGGACGGATGCAGCTGGTCGAGGTGACCTCCGGGCCGCTGGAGCGGCGCTACGGGCTGGCCAGCCTCCAGCTGCACACCGCCGCCGCGACTACCGACGCCACCATCCCGGGGCTGGCCCCCGCGGAGGCCGAACGGCTGCGGGACCGGCTCACCGAGCTGGGCGAGGCCCGGTCGGCGGGGCTGTGAGCGCGGACAAGGGGGACACCGGCGCCGCGTCGGCCCCCGCCACCCGCGGGCCGCGGTTCCTGCCGCGCCGTCCCGAGGGCAACCGGCTGCATCCGGTCACGCCATGGCGGCGGGGCTGGGCGCCGCTCGCCGCGCTGCTCGCCTTCGTCGCGCACGACTTCCGGCAGGCCCGCGAGTGGTCCGAGCAGCTGACGGCGGCCTGGGTGGGGCTGGGCCTGCTGGTGCTGCTGCCGGTGGCCGCCGGCTACGGCTTCCTGTCGTGGTGGTGCACCAGCTATCTGGTCACCGACACGGAGCTGCGCATCCACACCGGGCTGCTCTTCCGGCGCGCCGCGCACATCCGGCTGGACCGTATCCAGGCCGTCGACCTCTCCCGGCCGCTGCTCGCCCGGATCGTGGGCGTTGCCAAGCTGAAGCTGGACGCTGTCGGCACCGACGACAAGGACGAACTGGCCTATCTGGGCGAGCGGCAGGCCGTAGCCCTCCGCGCCGAACTGCTCGCCCGCGCGGCGGGCATCGCGCCCGACGCGGCCCCCGAGGCGGGCGAGGCGCCCGCCCGCCGGCTGCTGCATGTCCCGCCGCGCACCCTGATCACCAGCGTGCTGCTGCTCGGCGCGGGCTGGGGGACGCTGGCCGCGCTGCTCGTCGTACCGGCACTGCTGTGGCTGGCGACGGAGAACGTGTGGACGGTACTGGCGGCGGCCGTCCCCCTCGCGGGCGGCTGCTGGGCGAGCACCGCCGGGCGGGTCGTCCGCGAGTTCGACTGGACCGTGGCCGAGTCACCCGACGGGCTCCGCCTCGACTCGGGTCTGCTGGACCGGCAGCACGCCACGGTGCCGCCGGGGCGGGTGCAGGCCGTACGGATCGTCGAGCCGCTGCTGTGGCGGCGGCGCGGCTGGGTGCGGGTCGAGCTGGAGATCGCGGGCGTCGGCAAGAGCGACGACGACGAAGGGCGTGGGGTGCTGGTGCCCGTCGCCGGCCGGCAGGACGCGGCGGACGTCCTCGCGCGGGTGCTGCCCGGAGTGGATACGCACGCCGCCCTGGCCACACTCACGCCCGTACCGCTGCGTGCGCGCTGGTGCGCCCCGGTGGTCCGGCGCGGATACGGGCACGGGGTGACCCCCGAGGTCTTCGTCGCCCGCCAGGGGCTGGTCACCCGGCGCACCACGCTGGTCCCGCACGCCAAGGTGCAAAGCGTGCGCTGGACCCAGGGCCCGTGGGAGCGCCGGCACCGGGTGGCGGATGTGTACGTGGACCACGGCGCCAACGGCGAGGTCTGCGCCCGGCTCCGCGACGAGGACGAGGCCCGCGCGCTCATGGAAGCCCAGGCCGAGCGCTCCCGGACAGGCCGCCGCACAGCGCCGCCCGACCGCTGGCTGACGTCACCCGGCACCGCCGAGCCCCACCCCGGCAGCTGATCACCGACGCGGCGGGAAGGGTGTCCGCCCACACGAAGGTGCGCCCCGACGGCGGTGCGAAGAGGGCCCGGCGGGATGAGGGCTCGGCGGGGTTGGTGCGGCCACCAGGTGGCGGTCCCGCCCCGCGAAGGGTGGGCGCCTACCCTGGGCGCATGGGTGCGAGAACGCGTGGCCGCGTGGACGGCCTCCCCGAGTGGGACCGCTGCGCTGTGATGGGTGTGGTCAATGTGACCCCCGACTCGTTCTCGGACGGGGGGCGATGGTTCGACACCGAGGCCGCGATCAAGCACGGACTCGATCTGGTGGCGCAGGGCGCCGACCTCGTGGACGTCGGCGGTGAATCCACCCGCCCCGGCGCCGCCCGGGTCAGCGAGGACGAGGAGCTGCGCCGGGTGCTGCCCGTCGTACGCGGGCTGGCCGGCGAAGGCGTCGTAGTCAGTGTCGACACCATGCGTGCCTCCGTCGCGGCGCAGGCCGTGGCAGCGGGCGCCGTCCTGGTGAACGACGTCAGCGGTGGCCAGGCCGACCCGGAGATGGTGCCCGCCGTCGCCGAGGCAGGCGTCCCGTTCGTGGTGATGCACTGGCGCGGCCAGAGCATCGACATGAACAACCGCGCCGTCTACACCGATGTCGTCGGCGAGGTCCTCACCGAGCTGACCGAGTCGGTGCACCGCGCCATCGCGGGCGGCATCGCGCCGGCCCGTATCGTCGTCGACCCCGGCCTGGGCTTCGCCAAGCGCGCCGAGCACGATCTGGCGCTGGTCGCGGCGCTCGCCCGGCTGCGCACCGAGCTGGGCCACCCGATGCTGGTCGCCGCCTCCCGCAAGCGGTTCCTCGGCCGGGTGCTGGCCGACGACAAGGGCGCGCCCCCACCGCCCGCCCGCGAGCGCGACGCGGCCACAGCCGCCGTCACCACCCTGGCGGCCCGCGAGGGCGCCTGGGCAGTGCGGGTCCACGAGGTGCGGGCCAGCGCGGACGCGGTCCGCGTCGTACAAGCCGTCCAGTCGGCCGCCGAAACCCACCCCGAGACGAAGACCGCCGAGACGAAGACACCCAATAGGAAGACCGAGACGAAGACCCCCGAGGCAGAGAGCCAGGGGACGCAGACCACAGAGACCGAGGCAGCGACGTGAGCGGCGCCCGTACGGACATCGAGGCGGTCGAGGCCGCCAACACCGCCCTCTACGACGCGGTGGAGCGGGGCGACATCGAAGCCCTCTCCCGGATGTGGCTGGGTGAGGACGTCGAGGACCCGGACGACCCCGAGGGCGGCGAGGGCGAGCACGGCGTCCGCGTCGTCCACCCCGGCTGGCCGGTGCTCACCGGCCGCGGCGAGGTGCTCCGTTCGTACGCCCTGATCATGGCCAACACCGAGTACGTCCAGTTCTTCCTGACCGACGTCGAGATCTCCGTACTGGGCAACACCGCGCTGGTCAGCTGCACCGAGAACATCCTCAGCGGGGGGCCGGCCGAGGCGGACGGCTCCGCGGGGCCGCTGGTCGGCGGGCTCGTGGTGGCCACCAATGTGTTCCGCCGTACCGAGGAGGGCGAGTGGAAGCTGTGGTCGCACCACGGCTCCCCGGTCCTGGTCGAGCAGGACGACGAGGACGGGGACGGCCCCGACGGCGAGGGCGAGCTCGGCCAGGGGGACATCGAGCTGTAACCCGCCCGAGCTTCCGCAATACTGACCAAAATCCCCCAACTCCCCCCGATCTCCTCGAACATCTCCGACCACCCGATCCGGCGCAGGGCCGGGAATGTGCGAGTGGCGTCCGGCGCTGTGGGGTAGGCGGCGCCGAAAGCCGCTGAGCACGCGGGTAGATTCGAACCGGTGCCGCCACCAGCGGCACCGTGTTCATGTTCGTACGACCGACGGGAGTGATGGCGTGGATCGCGTCGCACTGCGCGGCCTCGCAGCGCGGGGGCATCACGGCGTCTTCGCGAGGGAACGCGAGGAAGGACAGACCTTCGTCGTGGACCTCGACATGGGCCTCGACACGCGCCCGGCCGCCGATGGCGACGACCTGTCCCGTACGGTCCATTACGGCGTCGTCGCGGAGGAGGTCGTCGCGGTCGTCGAGGGCGAACCCGTCGACCTGATCGAGACGCTCGCCCAGCGGATCGCCGACACCTGCCTGCGGCACGAAGCCGTGCAGGAGGTCGAGGTGGTCGTCCACAAGCCGGACGCCCCGATCACCGTCCCCTTCGAAGACGTGACCATCACTATCAAGCGGAGCCGCGCATGACGCCGAACAGTGACCCGACCGTACAGCCGGTGCCCGCCTCCGTTGTGCAGCAGGTGGACGCCGCCGACACGACGCTGCACAACCCGAAGACCGCCGTCCTGTCGCTCGGCAGCAACCTCGGCAACCGGCTGGAGTCGCTGCAAAGCGCCGTCGACGCCCTCGCGGACACCCCGGGGCTGAAGGTCACGGCCGTCTCGCCGGTCTACGAGACCGAGCCGTGGGGCGTCGATCCGGGCAGCCAGCCGTCGTACTTCAACGCGGTCGTCCTCGTACGGACCACCCTGCCGCCCGGCTCCCTGCTCGAACGCGGCCATGCCATCGAGGAGGCGCTGGAGCGGGTGCGCGAGGAGCGCTGGGGGCCACGCCCCATCGACGTGGACATCGTCGCCTACCAGGGGGTCGTCTCCGACGACCCACAGCTCACCCTCCCCCACCCGCGGGCACACGAGCGGGCCTTCGTCCTGGTGCCCTGGCACGACGTGGACCCCGGCGCCGAGGTGCCAGGCCACGGCCGCGTCGAGGAACTGCTGGACGGGCTCGGTACCGAGGGCGTCATCGCCCGCCCCGACCTGGAACTCAGCCTGCACGCCTGAGCGTTGCCGACCCGTACCCCTTCTCCCCTCCCCTTTGCCGCTCACTTTTCGCCGTTGGCGACGCCCGCACCGCCCGGACCGCACCCGCGAGGTGGAAGCTCGATGAACCAACTCCGTATCCGCACCCTGGCGGCGCTCTTCGCCATCGCCGGGGTGCTCTCATGGGGCGGAGCGCGGCTGTGGGACACGCTGGGCACGCTGCCGGGGGTCCCGTTCGCCGCGCCGATCGTGCTCGGCGCCATCGCCGCCATCCTGCTGGCCACCGCGCTGTCGCTGCGCGCCCGGCTGAAGGCCCAGCGGGAGCGAGAGCCGGGCGCCAAGGGCGTGGACCCGATGATGGCGGCCCGCGCCGTCCTCTTCGGTCAGGCCAGCGCCCTGGTCGCCGCCCTGGTCTCGGGCCTGTACGGCGGAACGGGGCTGTATCTGATCACCGAACGCGCCGACATCCCGGCCCGCGCCGCCCAGGCCCTCTACGCGGGCCTCTCCGTGGTGGCGGGCATCGCCGTGATAGTGGCCGCCGTCCTGCTCGAGCGCATCTGCCGCCTCCCCGAGGACGACGACGAGAACAACAACCCACCGACCGCCGCGGCCTAGCCCAAGCAGGCGGCCCGCCGACGGCTCAGCGCAGGATCAGGCTCATCGCCTCGGAGCGGGTGGCCGCGTCCCGCAGCTGGCCCCGCACCGCCGAGGTGACGGTCTTCGCGCCGGGCTTGCGGATACCGCGCATCGACATGCACATGTGCTCGCACTCGACGACGACGATCACGCCGCGCGGCTCCAGAATCCGCATCAGCGAGTCGGCGATCTGGGTGGTCAGCCGCTCCTGCACCTGCGGGCGGCGGGCGTAGACGTCCACGAGCCGGGCGAGCTTCGACAGCCCGGTGATCTTCCCGGAGGCGGAGGGGATGTAGCCGACGTGCGCCACACCGTGGAACGGGACCAGGTGGTGCTCACAGGTGCTGTAGACCTCGATGTCCTTGACCAGCACCATCTCGTCATGGCCGAGATCGAAGGTGGTGGTCAGCACGTCCTCGGGCTGCTGCCGCAGCCCGGCGAAGATCTCCTTGTAGGCACGCGCGACCCGGGCCGGGGTCTCCAGCAATCCCTCGCGGTCCGGGTCCTCCCCCACGGCGATCAGCAGTTCGCGTACCGCGTTCTCGGCGCGCTTCTCGTCGAACGTGCCTATCAGGCTCTCCCCGTCCAGGGTCACCGGGTCGGTCATCTGGTCCCTCGTTCCTTTACTCGCACAGCTCCGCGGGCCGGCACAGTGCGTCACCGACTCGGCGCTGTCGCGTACACAGCGGAAAGCCGCGCCCCTCGAAGGTAACCCGAGGGACGCGGCTGACATTCCGTGGGTACTGGCTCTACCCCACCGACCTGCGGTTATCCGTTGTCGGGATCCGCCGGTTCGACGATGGCCTCCGACTCGCGGGGGCCGATCTCCTTGCCCAGACCCGCAGCGGAGTTGCCGTTGGTCAGCGCCGCGGGCGGAGCCGAGACCGGGGGCCGGGTGGAGGGAGTGCGCCGCGAGGAACCGGTCCAGGCGGGACGGGCGGGACGCTTGACGACAGGGGCGAAGATCTCGGCGATCTCCTCCTTGTTCAGCGTCTCCTTCTCCAGCAGGGCCAGGACGAGGTTGTCGAGGACGTCGCGGTTCTCCACCAGGATTTCCCAGGCTTCGTTGTGCGCCGTCTCGATCAGCTTCTTGACCTCCTCGTCCACCAGCCCGGCGACCTCCTCGGAGTAGTCCCGCTGGTGGGCCATCTCCTTGCCCAGGAAGGGCTCGGACTGGTCGGAGCCGAACTTGATGGCGCCCAGCCGCTCGGTCATGCCGTACTGGGTGACCATCGCACGGGCGGTGGCCGTCGCCTTCTCGATGTCGTTGGCCGCGCCCGTGGTCGGGTCGTGGAAGACCAGTTCCTCGGCCGCCCGGCCGCCCATCATGTAGGCGAGCTGGTCGAGCATCTCGTTCCGCGTGGTGGAGTACTTGTCCTCGTCGGGCAGCACCATCGTGTACCCGAGCGCGCGGCCTCTGGAGAGGATGGTGATCTTGTGGACCGGATCGGAGTTCGGTGAGGCCGCCGCGACCAGGGCGTGTCCGCCCTCGTGGTACGCGGTGATCTTCTTCTCCTTGTCGCTCATGATCCGGGTCCGCTTCTGCGGTCCGGCCACGACGCGGTCGATCGCCTCGTCCAGCGACTTGTTGTCGATCAGCTTCTGGTCGCTGCGCGCGGAGAGCAGCGCGGCCTCGTTGAGCACATTGCTCAGGTCGGCGCCGGTGAAGCCGGGGGTACGGCGGGCGACCGCGCTCAGGTCCACGTCCTGGGCCATCGGCTTGCCCTTCTGGTGGACCTGGAGGATCTCCAGCCGGCCCTGCATGTCGGGGCGGTCGACGGCGATCTGCCGGTCGAACCGGCCCGGGCGCAGCAGCGCCGGGTCCAGGATGTCCGGCCGGTTGGTGGCGGCGATCAGGATGACGCCGCCCTTGACGTCGAAGCCGTCCATCTCGACCAGCAGCTGGTTGAGGGTCTGCTCCCGCTCGTCGTGACCGCCGCCCATACCGGCACCGCGGTGCCGGCCGACGGCGTCGATCTCGTCGACGAAGACGATGGCCGGGGCGTTCGCCTTGGCCTGCTCGAACAGGTCACGCACCCGGGAGGCACCGACACCGACGAACATCTCCACGAAGTCGGAGCCGGAGATCGAGTAGAAGGGCACCCCGGCCTCGCCCGCGACGGCGCGGGCCAGCAGCGTCTTACCCGTACCGGGCGGGCCGTAGAGCAGCACACCCTTGGGGATCTTGGCACCGACGGCCTGGAACTTCGCGGGTTCCTGGAGGAACTCCTTGATCTCCTGGAGCTCCTCGACAGCCTCGTCGGAGCCGGCCACGTCGGAGAACGTCGTCTTCGGGGTGTCCTTGGTGATGAGCTTGGCCTTGGACTTCCCGAAGTTCATCACCCGGGAGCCGCCGCCCTGCATCTGGTTCATCAGGAACAGGAAGATGACGATGATCAGCACGAACGGCAGCAGCGAGATCAGCATCCCGACGAACGGGTTCTGCTCCTGCGGCGCGACCGTGTACCCCTTGGGGATCTCCTTCTGGTCGTACTTCTGCTGAAGCTCCTTGGCGATATCGACGCCCTGGTCGTCGATGTAGCTCGCCTTGATCTTGTCGCTGTCCTCGACCTTGGCGCCGTCCTTGAGCTCCAGCTTGACGATCTGCTCGTCACCCGTGGTGAGCTCTGCGGACTTCACCTTGTCCTGTCGGATCGCCTGTACGACCTGGCCGGTGTCCACCGTCTTGAAGCCGCCGGACGAGCCGACGACCTGCATCAACACGACCACGGCGAGGACGGCCAGCACGATCCACATGACCGGCCCACGGAAGTATCGCTTCACGTCCATCCATACGGAGCGCGCGGCCCCGTCCCTCCTGCCACAGTGAGTTGAAAAGCCTGACCTTCGGACGGTACCCCAGCATTGTCACCCGGCGCCGCCGAGGACGGTCAACTACAACCGCCCTTCAAAGCTGCAACGAGGGGCACCGGCCCTGTGTTCCCGGCCCGCACGTCCGTACGCCCGGGGATTCGGCCGCCCGGGGTTCAGCCCCCGTAGACGTGCGGTGCCAGTGTGCCGACGAACGGCAGATTGCGGTAGCGCTCGGCGTAGTCGAGCCCGTAGCCGACGACGAACTCGTTGGGGATGTCGAACCCGACCCACTTCACGTCGATCGCCACCTTGGCGGCGTCCGGCTTGCGCAGCAGGGTGCACACGTTCAGCGAGGCGGGCTCCCGGGAACCCAGGTTGGACAGCAGCCAGGACAGGGTCAGACCCGAGTCGATGATGTCCTCGACGATCAGGACGTGCTTGCCCTTGATGTCGGTGTCCAGGTCCTTGAGGATGCGCACCACGCCGGAGGACTGGGTTCCGGCGCCGTAGGAGGACACCGCCATCCAGTCCATGGTCGCCGGGGTGGACAGGGCCCGCGCCAGGTCCGCCATGACCATGACGGCTCCCTTGAGCACCCCGACCAGCAGCAGATCCTTGCCCGCGTACTCCGCGTCGATCTTCGCGGCCAGCTCGGCCAGCTTCGCGTCGATCTCTTCCTTGCTGACCAGCACCGACTGGAGGTCGGTGCCCATGTCTTTCTCGTCCACCCGTGCTGCTCTCGCTCGTCGCGGTCCGGTCGCCCGGCCCGCCGAATGGCCGCTCCTGGCCGCTCCGGACGGCCCGGGCGGTGCCGGGGCGCCGGTCAGTTCGGGGCGTTCGGTGAGCCGTGCCGGATGACCAGTCTGCCACCCTGCCGTGCGACCTCCACACGCCCGGGCAGGTTGAGCGCCCGCTGGCCCCGCCAGGCGGTGATGAGGCGGTCCATCTCCTCGATGTGCCGCGCGAACAGCGATCCGGCCGGGGAGCCGGCCTCGATCGCGGCGCGGCGCAGCACTCGGCGGCGCACCGCGGGCGGCAGCGCGTACAGCCGGACGACGTCCAGTTCCACGATCCCGTCGGCGCCGCCGGCGGCGTCCGGCCGGGGTCCGGACCGGCCGGGTTGTCCGGTCCCGTCCGCCTGGTCCGGCACTCCGGCCTCGTCCGTGCTGCCGGGGGTGCGCACCACGGCGCGTTCGGCGTCGTCGGTCCAGGCGTCGAGCGCGTCCGCGTCGTCCCTGGACAGCTGTGCCGTACGGGCCAGGGCCTCGATGACGCCCTTGCCGAGCGCCTTCTCCAGCGCGGGCAGCGCCTCGTGGCGGACGCGGGAGCGGGTGTAGGCGGGGTCGGCGTTGTGCGGGTCGTCCCAGACGGGGAGCGACTGGACCATGCAGGCCTTGCGGGTGGTCTGCCGGTCGACGGCGAGGAAGGGGCGGCGGTAGCGGCCGCCGGGCCCGGAGACGGCCGCCATGCCGGACAGCGAGCGGGTGCCGGAGCCGCGGGCGAGGCCGAGCAGCACCGTCTCCGCCTGGTCGTCACGGGTGTGGCCGAGCAGCACGGCGGCGGCACCGTGCCGGTCGGCGATCGCGTCCAGCGCGGCGTAGCGGGCCTCGCGTGCTGCTGCTTCGGGGCCGGTGTTGGTGCGGCCCACCTGGATGGCCACGGTCTCGACGGGGGCCAGGCCCAGGTCGGTGAGGCGGTCGGCGACGTCCTGTGCGCGCTCGGCTGAGCCGGGCTGGAGGCCGTGATCGACCGTGACGCCGCCGGCGCGCAGGCCGAGGCGGGGGGCTTCGAAGGCGAGCGCGGAGGCGAGCGCCATGGAGTCGGCGCCACCGGAGCAGGCCACCAGTACGAGCGGTGGCGGCGGGGGCTCGGTGGGGAGGGGGGCGGCGGGCTGGGGAGCGGCCGTCAGCTGTGCGCTGCGCACGCCGTGCGTGCTGACGCCTTGAGCGCCGACGCCGTGCGTGCTGACGTCGGATGCGCTGAGGTCGTGCGCGCTGAGCACGTCGTGGAGTGTGCGGCGGACCGCCAGGCGTATTGCGGCAACCGCGGGGTGGGGACCCATGTCCGATTCACTTCCTCGTCAGGGATCTGCGCCGATCGCGGGCGGGGGCTCCGCGGATCCGGGGGTGTGTAGAAGGCCGAGTACTGTCACGCTGTGTATGTCGATGGTGACAGAGACGGACGGTGTTCCCCGAGCATCGCACGCGTACCAGCCCCGCACGGTCCCTCGGAAGGGTGATTGGGGAGGCTTCCGCTCGCCTCAGTCGGACTTCCGGTGCACCCTCGCGATCCACTCGGCGGGCCTGGCGATCTCCGCCTTCGTCGGAAGGGTGTTCGGGGATGTCCACACACGGTTGAAGCCCTCCATGCCCACCTCGTCCACCACGGTGCGCACGAACCGCTCCCCGTCCCGGTACTGCCGCAGCTTCGCGTCCAGACCCAGCAGCTTGCGCAGCGCCATGTCGAGCCGTCCGGCGCCGGTGGCACGGCGCTTCTGGAACTTCTCGCGGATCTCCGTGACCGTCGGGACGACCTGCGGGCCCACCCCGTCCATCACATAGTCGGCGTGCCCTTCCAGCAGCGACATGACGGCCGTCAGCCGGCCGAGGACCTCGCGCTGGGCGGGGGTCTGCACCAGCTCGACGAGGCTGGGCCGCTCCTCGGCGCCGCCCTCGGGCGCCTCGCCACCCGCGCCCTCGCCGGGCTTGTTGCCGGACAGCGACTGGACGGCCTCGCGCAGCCGCTCCAGCAGCGTGGTGGGGTCGATGTCGGTCTGCTCCAGGAAGGACTGGATCTCCATCCGCAGGTGGTCGCGCAGCCACGGCACGGCCGTGAACTGGGTGCGGTGCGTCTCCTCGTGCAGGCACACCCACAGCCGGAAGTCGTGCGGGTCCACCTCCAGCTCGCGCTCCACGTGCACGATGTTCGGCGCCACCAGCAGCAGCCGCCCGCCGCCGTCGGCGCCGCCCGGCAGATCGCGGCTGACCGGCGCGAACGTCTCGTACTGGCCCAGCACCCGCGAGGAGAGGAACGACAGCAGCATCCCGACCTCGACGCCGGTGACCTTGCCGCCGACCGCGCCGAGCACGGCCCCGCCGGGGGTGCCGGCGCGGCGCTCCTCGACTTTGGCCAGCAGCGGGGAGAGCAGCTCGCGGAAGCCGGCGACGTTCGCCCGCACCCAGCCGGGCCGGTCCACCACCAGCACGGGCGTGTCCGCCATCTCGGGGTTGGCGGGGGTCAGCCGGGTGAAGTCGCGTACGTGCTCCTCCGACACCTTGGCGTGCCGCCGCAGCTCCGCGACGATGCCGCGGGCTTCTTCCCTGCTGACTTCCGGCCCCGGCCGCCCGAGCCGGGTCGCGGTCGCGACCGCGAGATTCCAGTCGACCATCTGCACACCACCGAGGCTCGTCATTCTTTCACCGTACGTGCAGCACGCGGGCCGTGGGAGCGGACCGGGGGACCACTCGGCCCCTAGGGGGTCAGCCCGCGGAGGGCGAATCCCGGCAGCCGCAGTTGGCCAGCGCCGAGGCGAGGCGGTCCAGTGATTTCTGGGCGGCGTCCCGTCCCGGGGCTCCCGTCGTCATGAACGCGAAGGCCAGCATCCGCCCATCCGCGTCCACGACGGTGCCGGCCAGCGTGTTCACCCCGGTGAGGGTGCCCGTTTTGGCCCGTACGAGACCCGCGCCCGGCTCGCCGCGCTCGCCGCCGTAGCGGGTGTCGAGGGTGCCGGTGAATCCGGCGACGGGCAGTCCGGTGAGGACGGAGCGCAGACCGGGCCGGTCCGGATCGGCCGCAAGAGTGAGCAGCTGGGTGAGCAGCGCGGGAGAGGCACGGTCGGCGCGGTCGAGGCCGCTGCCGTCGGCGAAGCGGGCGCCCTTCAGGGGCAGGCCGAGCTTTTCGAGGGTTCGGCGGACGGCGCGGCCGGCGCCCTTGAAGCCGGCGGGCTCGCCCTGGGCGAGGGCGGTCTGCCGGGCGAGCGCCTCGGCGATGTCGTTGTCGCTGTTGGTGAGCATCCGCTCGACCAGCGCGCCGAGCGTGGCCGAGCGGTGCACGGCGAGCTTCGCCGCGCCCTTGGCCGCCTTGCGCTCCTCGGGGGCGCCCTCGACGGTGACGCCCTTCTCGCCGAGTTCGTCGGCGAAGGCCTCGGCCGCCTCCAGTGCGGGGTCGGCGACGCGTGGCGCGGGCCCGTGGTCGCTACCGTCCGTCCGGCCCTCGTCGACCATCAGCGGGGTGACCCGGGCGAGGTTCTCGTTGGGGCCGATGACGTGCTGGTCGGTGCCGGTGTAGCGGGAGGTGTCGTATCCGAGGCGGACCTTGTGGACGCCGCGTTTGTCGAGGGCGCGGGCCGTGCGGGCCGCCATGGTGGCCAGGTCCCGCTGGGTGAGCGTGGGGTCGCCGCCGCCGACGAGCGTGACGCGGTCGCCCTTGCCGACGGCGCGGGTGGCGATCCGGTACGTCTCGCCCCGCGCGGTCAGCGCGGCGACGGCGGTGGCCAGCTTGACCGTGGAGGCGGGCGCCGACACCGCCTTCGGGGACCGCGCGAACAGCTGCCGCCCGGAGACGGCGTCCACCACGGAGGCGTGCCGGACGGCGCCGAGCGAGCCGTCCTCGATCAGCGGTTCCAGGGTGTCGGCGAGGGCCGAGGCGGTGGGCGGCGGCACCTGCTCGGGGCGGGTGCCGCCGCGGCTGCCGGAGCCGCTCTGCGGGCCGCCCTTCCCCGCGCCCTGTTCCTGGACCGGCCCGGCCGCGGCCAGCACCTGGGGGGCGAGGGGGTATCTGTCCCGGCCCGGGGTGTGGTCCCTGCCACTTCCGGGCTCCTGCCGGGCTGCCCGGACGCGCTCGGCCGTACGCTGACCCGAGTCCCACGGCCCTGCCGTTGCCACCGTCACGAGTGCGACCACGAGTCCCAGTGCGGAGGAGGCGGTGGTGAGCCGGACCGTCTGCCGCTGCTGCGGCGAGGCCGCCCGCCAACGACGCCGGGCTCCATGTGCCGCGCCACGGGCACGGGCGGTCGCGCGGAGGGCTGCCGTACGGGTGCGTGCCACCGCTGTGCGAAGGTGCGCCACTGCTGTACGGGGGTGCGCCACGGCTGTGCGGGTGCGTGCCAGCGCTGTACGGGTGTGGGTTGCCGCGGTGCGGGCCACCCGGGCCGCGGAGCGGTATGCCCGGTTCGCGGTGTCACGCACCTTCGTTCCGGCGTCACGCACCTTCGTTCCGGCGTCACGCACCTCGACCAGCCCCTTTCGCGAGCACACATGTGCGTGGGGGACACTTAATCACCAGACTGGAGTTCTTCTGGGGGACGGCCCCCAGGCGCACGAGTGCTGATGAGTGCTGATCTCATCTTGATCTATACGGAGGAGCCTCCCTTGGAGTTCGACGTCACCATCGAGATCCCGAAGGGCTCGCGGAACAAGTACGAGGTGGACCACGAGACGGGCCGCATCCGGCTCGACCGGCACCTGTTCACCTCGACCGTGTACCCGGCGGACTACGGCTTCGTCGACGGCACCCTGGGCGAGGACGGCGACCCGCTCGACGCGCTCGTGCTGTTGGAGGAGCCCACCTTCCCCGGGTGCATCATCAAGTGCCGCGCCATCGGGATGTTCCGGATGACCGACGAGGCCGGCGGCGACGACAAGCTGCTGTGCGTACCGTCCTCCGACCCGCGGATGGAGCACCTGCGCGACATCCACCACGTGAGCGAGTTCGACCGGCTGGAGATCCAGCACTTCTTCGAGGTCTACAAGGACCTGGAGCCCGGCAAGTCGGTCGAGGGCGCCAACTGGGTGGGGCGCGCCGAGGCCGAGGCCGAGGTCGAGGCGTCCATCAAGCGGCTGGCCGCCGAGGGCGGGCACTGAGCGAGGGGGTGCCCCTTGCCCGGTCCCGCAGGCCGCGGGTGAGCTGTGGTTGGTGGGGCACCTCCCGGCCGCGCCCCTTCGGGGCGAGCCCTCAGAACCCGCGGGTGCGCTTGGCGGCGCGGCGGCCCGGGAGCGGGGTCTCCTGGCCGGGGGTCTTGATGAACAGCCGGGCCAGCTCGCCGCCGAGGTTGACGCCGATGGCGATGGCCAGCGCGAGCGCTCCCGCCGTGGCGAGGTGTTCGAAGCCCTTGTTCACGTCCCCCTGGGCGATGTTCAGCAGCCCGAAGTAGGTGTTGCTACCCGGCAGCAGCGGCCCGATCGCCGCCGTGATGTACGGCAGTGACGAGGCGAATTGGTATCGGGACAGCAGCTGGCCGAAGAGGCCGACGAGTCCGGCGGCCACCACGGTGGCGGGCACCGGCGTGACGTCCGCGGTGGTCAGCACGCCGTAGATCAGCCAGGCGACGCCCCCGTTGAGGGTGGCCAGCACCACGGTGTGACGTTCCTGCTGGAGCAGTACGCAGAAGGCGAGCGCCAGCAGCATGGCGGCCAGCAGCTGGGTGACCGGCCGCCGGTCGGTGTGGTGCAGAATGTCCGGCGTCAGCTGGGCGTTCAGCCTGTCGCCCACGTACAGCACCATCAGCACGCCGCAGACGATGCCGACGATGAGGTAGATGACCTCCAGCAGGCGCGCGGCTGCGGTGATGTAGAAGCCGGTGAGTCCGTCGTGCACGGCGGCGACCAGTGCGCGTCCCGGGATCAGCGCGAAGAGACCACCGGTGATGACGGCGGAGGCCTGGATCCGGGTGTCGGTGTGCTGGGACAGCAGCGCGACGCTGACCCCTATCGCGGCGGGCGGCATCGCGGCGGCAGCGAACTGGTAGAACTCCGGCAGCCCGCGCCCCGCGCACAGCCAGGCCAGCCGGTCGCCGAGCATCGCGCCGAGCGCGGCCAGCACGAACACCAGCGCGTCACCGCCCACCAGCAGCGAGGCGGCACCGGACAGCGCACCGCTGGCCATGGTGAGGGCCCACTTGGAGTAGGGGTGCCGGTTGCGGCGCATCTCCGCGAGCCGCCGGTACGCCTCTTCCAGTGACACCTCGCCCTGGGTGATGTCGGCGACGAGCGCGAAGACGGCGGACAGCCGGGTGTAGTCGGTGCCGCGCCGGCGGACGGTCCTGCTGAGCGTCACCGGGTCGTCGACCAGCGACGGCTGGTGGGTGATGGCCAGCAGCGTGAAGGTGACCTCCGGCTCGGTGCGGTCGAGTCCGTAGGCGTGTGCGACGCCGAACATGGCGGCTTCCACGTCCTCGGCGCCCTCCCCGCCGGCCAGCAGCAGCTCGCCGATACGGAGCGTCAGGTCGAGGACGCGAGGGACGGGGGGCCCGCTCTCCGCGCCCTCGTCGCCCCGCCCGATCCGCTCGGGTACGGGACGCTCGGCGAGCGGCATCCGGACCAGGGAGCGCATCCGGTCCTGCCAGGGCGAGCCCGGCCTGGCCAGCGGGCCGACGACGGGGATGCCCTCGGGCGGGGTGAAGGCGCTGCCGGGTTCGGGCGGCGGCGGGGGGACGAGCCCTTCGGGGATGGTGAACTCGGAGGTCGGGTGCTCCTCCTCCGGGACGGGGGGAAGCGGCACGCCCAGGGGCGCCGTGAAGGCGCTGTGCGACTCGTCGGACACCGGCTTGGCGTCCTCCGGCTCACCGCCCTGCTCCGCGGCATCGCCGTTTCCCTTGGGGTGCCCCACCACTCTGTCTCCGCTCCTTTCCCTCGCTCTCCAGCAGTGTCACACGAGCAACGCTGTGTCCAACGGGGACGATTCCACGGAACGGAAGCGTGCTACCTCACAGTGGAGCACGGGCCGGAAACCTCCTCCCAAAGGCCCCCTGTACCGGAGCTGTACAGAGGGCCTTCGAGAGTCGCCGGAAAGGGAGAGACGGCGTCAGAAAGGAGAGGGACGGCGTCAGTCGGCGCGGGTGACGCGCGCCGCGTTCGCGGCGATGGCGTCCCGCATGTACCGGGCCAGGCCCGGCCTGATCGCCTCGTAGGTGGCGGTGAAACGCTCGTCCTGGACGTACATCTCACCGAGCCTGGTGTGCATCTCGTGGTCGCACTCGTAGCTGGTGCGGGAGATGAACAGCCGGTGCCGCTCGGCGAGGTCGGTCACCGCGGGCGCGTCGGGCGCGTCGCCCGCCGCCAGCCGGTCGCCGATGGCGCGGTGGATCTCGTCCATCTCGCGCATGAACTCCTTCCAGTCCTCCTTGGTGTACGAGGCGGCCCGGCGCTGCGACTCCCGGTACGCCTCGGTGCCGCCCCAGCGGGCTTCCACCTCCTCCGTGTACGCGTCCGGGTCGAAGTCCCCGAACACCTCGAACTTCTCCTCGGGGGTGAGACTGATGCCCATTTTGCGTGCCTCCATAGCGCGTTCCACGGCGGCGGCCATCTCCGTGAGCCGGTCGATCCGTGCCGTCAGCAGATGGTGCTGACGGCGCAGATGACCGACCGGGTCGGCTGCGGGGTCGTCCAGCAGGACGGCGATCTCCTCCAGCGGGAAGCCCAGTTCCCGGTAGAAGAGGATCTGTTGCAGCCGGTCCAGATCGGCGTCGGTGTAGCGCCGGTGCCCGACTGCCGTACGGTCCCCGGGGACCAGCAGCCCGATCTCGTCGTAGTGGTGCAGCGTGCGCACCGTGACACCGGCGAAACCGGCGACCTGCCCGACGGAGTGGCTCACTTCCGCCTCCTTGCTTGCTGCGGTCGCTTACGGGCATCCACGGTGCTCCCTCACGTCACGTGAGGTGCAAGCCGCGTTTTTCCCGACGGGCTCCCAAGGGAGGAACCGTCACCGCCCCATGCTCGCGTAGCGGCGTACCGCCAGCGGGAAGAAGACCGCGAGCAGCAACAGCGGCCAGCCGAGCGCCAGCAGCCAGGCGTGCTCGGCGGCCCAGGAGCCACCACCCCACACCGGGTTGCCGAACAGCTCCCGTACGGCACGCGCGGTTGCCGACATGGGGTTCCAGTCGGCGACGGCGCCCATCCAGTCGGGCATCTCGTCCGGCGAGTTGAAGACGTTGGAGAAGAAGGCGATGGGCCACACCAGGATCTGCACCGTCTGCACCATCTCCGGTTTGCCGGCCACCAGCCCCAGATAGACGCCGGCCCACAGCATCGCGAAGCGCAGCCACAGCAGCAGCCCCAGCGCCGCCAGCACCTCCACCAGGCTGCCGTGCCAGCGCCAGCCGACCAGCAGCCCGGCCAGCACGAGCACCACGAGCCCGATGGCCGACTCCAGCAGATCGTGCGCGCAGCGCCCCACGAGCACGGCGGAGCGTGCCATCGGGATGGAACGGAAGCGGTCCACGACACCGGCGGTCAGATCCCGGGTGAGCGCCACCATCGTGGACTCCAGGCCGAACGCCATGGTCAGCGCGAACATCCCGGGCACCAGGTACTCGCGGTAGTTGGCGATCCGCATCCCGCCGCCGAGGAAGTAGACGAACATCAGGAGCATCATCAGCGGGAAGACCACGGTCATCACCGCCTTGACGGGCCGGCGCCGCCAGTGGGCCAGCTCCCGCCAGGTCATCGTCCAGCAGTCGGCCAGTGCGGGGCCGATGCCCGCCCGGCGGCCGGTCGCGACCGCCGGGTGGGGCCCGGTGGTGGTCGTCGTACTCATGCGGCGTCCTCCTCGGTGCCGGTGGTGTGCAGGAAGACCTCGTCGAGGGTGGGGCGGCGCAGGGCGATGTCCTCGGCCTCGATCCCAGCGGCCTCCAGCGCCCGTACGGTCTCGGCGAGGGCCGCCATCCGGTTGCCGACGGGGGCGCTGAGCAGCCGCCGGTCCGGGTCGCGGGTCACCTCGCCGCCGCCGGCGGCCCGCTCCACCAGGGCTGCCGCGGCCGCCAGCCGGGCGGGGTCGCGGACGACCACGTCGATCCGGTCGGCGCCGAGCTCGGCCTTGAGCTCGTCGGCGGTGCCCTCGGCCACGACGCGGCCATGGTCGACAACGGCTATGGCGTCGGCCAGTTGGTCGGCCTCCTCCAGGTACTGCGTGGTCAGCAGCACGGTGGTGCCGCCGGCGACCAGGGAGCGCACCGCGCTCCACACCTCGCCCCTGGCGCGCGGGTCGAGCCCGGTGGTGGGCTCGTCGAGGAAGAGCACCTGGGGGCCGCCCTCGTGCTCGCTGCCGATGAGACAGACCGCCAGGTCGAGGCGGCGGCGCATCCCGCCGCTGTAGGCGCTGACCGGTTTACGGCCGGTGCCGGCCAGCTCGAAGCGCTCCAGCAGTTCGTCGGCGCGGGCCTTGGCTGGCCGGGTGCCCAGGTGGTGGAGGCGGCCGAACAGCTCCAGGTTCTCCCTGCCGCTCAGCTCCTCGTCCACCGCGGCGTGCTGGCCCAGCAGCCCGATCCGGCGGCGCACCTGGTCGGGCTCCGCCATCACGTCGTATCCGGCCACCCGGGCGCGGCCCCCGCTCGGCCGCAGCAGGGTCGCCAGGATGCGTACCGCGGTGGTCTTGCCCGCGCCGTTGGGCCCGAGCACTGCTTGTACGGTGCCGCTGGGCACCGTCAGATCCAGTCCGGCCAGTGCTTGTTTCTCCCCGTACTCCTTCCGCAGCCCCTCGACGAGGACGGCGTCGCCGTGCGTCATACGTCTCCCTTCCGCTGCTAGTCAAGTTTGACTAGCGGCGGACGAAGATAGCGCCAGTCGGGAGATTAGTCAAACTTGATTAGCGACTATGTGGCGAGCTGCCGGACGACGTTGTCCAGAGGTGTTGCCGGTCTCAGAGATGTTGCCGGTCTCAGAGCGGCTGTCGGTCCGTCAGTACGGTGAGGTCGCGCTCGCCCTCGCCCGCCATCACGAACGCGCCGCCCTCCAGCCGGGAGATCAGTTCACGGGCCCAGGCGGCGTCGCTGTCGCAGGTGTGCACCCACAGCTTCATGATCTCGCCGATATGGCCCCACTCCTGAGGGGTGCTGCCCTCCGGGGACCAGTTCTGGGTGACCTCGTTACGCCAGCCCTCCAGCGCGGCCACCCGCTCCTTGAGCAGATCGATGGCCTCGCCGCGCGGGAGATCGACCAGGAAGCCGACACCGGAGGTCAGCAGCTCCTGCTTCTCCTGGGTGGCGGTCAGCGCGTACCGCAGCAGCCGGAAGAACTCCGCCTCGCCCGCCTCGGTGATCTCGTACTCGGTCCGCGGCGGGCCGCCCGCGGTACTCGGGGCGATGTCGTGGGCCAGCAGCAGCCCTTGTTTGGCCAGCTGCTTGAGCGCGTGGTAGATCGACCCCGGCTTCGCGGTCGACCACTGGTGCGCGCCCCAGAACTCCAGGTCGTTGCGGACCTGGTAACCGTGCGCCCGCCCGCGCAGGCGCACGTCTCCCAGCACCAGCAGCCGGATCGCCGACATCGCTTCCCCTGCTCCGTTGCGTCGTTCGTCTTCCGTCCAGCCTATTCAAGCTTGACCAGCGGAGGGAAATCCCGACCGGGGGAAGCGGCCGGAGGCTCAATTCTGCTCGAAGGCCGACCAGTCGGGCTCGGGCATCGCACCGGTCTCGAAGACGAGGTCGAAGGCACCCTTGCCGTCGATCGTCTCGCGGACGATGTCGGCGTGCCCGGCGTGCCGCGCGTACTCCTCGATCAGGTGCAGCAGGCCCCAGCGCCAGGAGAACTCGCCGCCCTTGTCCCAGGGCGCCGGCGGCACGACGAAGGTCTCGTCGAGCGAGGAGAGCTCGCCCACCGCCTTCTCCGTCTCGGCGGCGACCCGCTCGTTGTAGGCGAGCAGCGCCTCGACGGTCTGCTCGTCGGTGGGGGCGAAGCCGTGCTCGTAGGCCTCCTTCTGCTCCTCCTCGCTGGTCTCGATTCCGCGGAAGGTGCGCAGCCAGCCCTCCTCGACGACGGTGACGTGCTTGAGCAGGCCGGCCAGCGAGAGGTCGCTGGCCGAGGGGGTGCTGCGGGCCTGCTCCTCGGTGAGGCCGTGCAGGGCGCGGCGGATGCCGCCGCGCTGGGCCTCCAGGTAGGCCAGGAGGGCTCCGCGCTCGTCACCGTGCTGCTCCGCCTTGACGACTACCGGCATGTTGCCGCCACCTCTCGATCGGGGCCGGGGCTCTCTGCTCCCCGGCTGCTGACTACAAGGTATGAGGGCTTGCGGTCAGGTTCTGTCCTCAATGGCGGCCGCTCGCCGTTGCGGGGCGCGCCTTCCGAGAAGACGCGCCCCGCAAGGTCAGAACGGGAATTCGCTGCGCTCCCGCTGGATGGAGACCCAGCGGGTGGTGGTGAATGCCTCGACCACCTGGGGGCCGTTCAGCCGGCCCAGGCCCGAGTGCTTTTCGCCGCCGTAGGGGACGATCGGTTCGTCCGCGACCGTGGAGTCGTTGACGTGGACCATGCCCGCCTCGATCCGGCGGGCGACGGCGACGCCGCGCTCGATGTCACCGCTGTGCACCGCGCCCGCGAGGCCGTAGGGGGTGTCGTTGGCGACGCGTACGGCCTCTTCCTCGCCGTCCACCGGGATGATCAGGGCGACCGGGCCGAAAATCTCCTCGTGCAGCAGCGGGGAGTCCTTCGGCAGGTCCGTCAGCACGCTGGGCGAGACCAGGTTGCCGTCGACCCCGCCGTGCAGCAGCGCCGTGGCGCCCTCGGCGAGGGCCTGTTCGACGATGGCGGTGACGCGCTCCGCCTGGCGGGAGTTGATGAGCGGGCCGATATGGGTTTCCGGGTTCTCCGGGTCGCCCACCACCAGTCTGCTGACCCGCTCGACGAACTTGGCGGTGAACTCCGGCTCCAGGCGGCGGTCGACGATGATCCGGTTGGCCGCCATGCACAGCTGGCCCTGGTTGACGAAGCGGCTGTAGACCGCGGCGTCCACGGCGTAGTCCACATCGGCGTCGTCGAGCACCACCAGCCCGCTGTTGGAGCCGAGTTGGAGGATGACGCGCTTGAAGTTGCGGCCGGCGACGGTGGCCACATGGCGGCCGACGCGGTCGGAGCCGGTGAAGGAGATGACCTTGGGCACCGGGTGCTCGATCAGCGTGTCGCCGATCTCCGCGCTGTCGGTGATGACGACGTTCACCAGACCCGGCGGCAGCCCCGCGTCCTCCAGCACCTTGGCGACCAGGGTGCCCCCGCACACCGGGGTCGACTGGTGCGGCTTGAGGAGCACGGCGTTGCCGAGCGCGAGCGCGGGTGCGGCGGACTTCACCGCCAGCAGAAAGGGGTAGTTGAACGGGGAGATGATCCCCACGACCCCCACCGGGTCCCGGTAGACGCGGTTCTCCTTGCCGGGCACCGAGGACGGCAGGATCTCACCGAGCGGGTTGAGCGAGAGCTGCAGCGCCTCCCGGAAGAACTCCTTGACCATGTGGATCTCGAAGGCCGCCTTGTGCCGGGTGCCGCCCAGCTCGGCGATGATGGCCTCGGTGATCCGCGGCTCGCTCTCCTCGATGACCCGGATCGCCCGCTCGAAGACACGTCTGCGGGTGTACGGGTTGGTGGCAGCCCACTCACGCTGCGCACGTTCGGCCGCGCGATACGCCTCGTCGACCTCGTCGCGGGTGGCGACTGTGATGGAGGCGAGCTTCTCCCCGTTGTACGGATTGAAGTCGATGATGTCCCAGGAGCCGGTGCCGGGACGCCATTCGCCGTCTATGCACTGGAGTGCCAGATCCGTGAAGTAGGACATGCCATTCCTTCGGGGGGTTGAAGGAGATGCTGCTGCTTGGTCATCGTACCGGCGAGTCACAGGAGTTGGCGGATTCGGTGAAGGTGATCCCGACTTCGCTCGGGAGAAAGGCTGATATCCACCAGTCGCCGCAGCACCTGGTCGTACTGTGCCACCTCGTCCCGCTTGTCCAAGTACAGCGCGCTGGTGAGCTGTTCGAGGTAGACGATGTCGTTGAGGTCGGACTCGGGGAAGCGCAGCAGGGTGAAGGCGCCGGACTCGGCGGCGTGCCCGCCCAGTTCGAACGGAACGACGTGCAGCCGCACGTTCGGCTGCTTGGAGACCTCGGCGAGGTGGCTGAGCTGCGCTTCCATGATGGCCTTGCTGCCGAACGGGCGGCGCAGCGCGGCCTCGTC
Organism: Streptomyces sp. CA-250714; assembly: GCF_050936705.1. Classification (NCBI taxonomy): domain Bacteria; kingdom Bacillati; phylum Actinomycetota; class Actinomycetes; order Kitasatosporales; family Streptomycetaceae; genus Streptomyces; species Streptomyces sp. CA-250714. Next base: position 3,576,689 of record NZ_JBNJMI010000001.1, read on the forward strand.
CAGCACACAGACCAGATCGGGGGCGTTCTCCCCGAGGAGCAGTTTCTGCCGCTCCAGTCGGAGTGCGACGCGGCGCTCGACCTCCTCCTCGGCGAGCGGGGTGCGGTGTCCGGCGGTGACGACGGCGTGTGCGTACTCGCCGGTCTGGAGGAGACCGTGCACGAACTGCACCTCGTAGGTACTGATGTGTGAGGCGGCACCCTCCAGTCCGACGTAGGTCTGGAACCAGCCAGGCAGCACATCGCTGTAGTTGTGCCACCAGCCGGCGACGCTGGAGTCCCGGGCCAGACTGAGGAGGGGCTCGCGCTCGGCGTCGTCGGTGACGCCGTAGAGCGTGAGCAGGTCCTCGACATCCCGGGCCTTGAAACTGACCCGGCCCAGCTCCATCCGGCTGATCTTGGACTCGGAAGCCCGGATCGAGTAGCCGGCGGCCTCGCGGGTGACGCCGCGGGCCTCGCGCAACCTTCTGAGCTGGGATCCGAGCAGGATGCGCCGCACCATTGAGCCACTCGGGCTGTTCGCCCCCTTCGCCCCTCCGGTGCCGCTCTGTGCCGATTCTGTTGCCATTCCGATCAGCCCTCCACCCCTGCTTGAAGGGAAGTGTGCCATCCCCGCGCTCCGTTGCGTGCCCGCCCGATTACACACGATCGAAAGTCTCTCGTGCACGTGCATCTGCCCTTGCATCTGCTGTGGGCATTGGGAACCATGGGGATGGCACAAGTGGACCCGCTAGCACCGAAGTTGGCTGCGCGGGTTGCGCTGTGGCGCCCGCACCAGGCGGGAAAGCACGGCCGACAGGATCCGCGCAGGATCATCACTGCCGCTGACGCCAGGAGTGGCCCTTGTTGGGGACCGAAGGATCGACGGTGCTGGAGCCCTTATGGCAGGGGCTCCCCACGCCGGATGCCGCATCGGTCTCCGGCTCCGCGTCCTGCGCGCTGCCGCCGCGCTACGAAGCGGTCTCCAGCGCCCGGGACTTCACTCGCAGGACACTCCGGCGCTGGGGCCTGACCGAAGAGTTCGACGACGTGGCGCTGGTGGTCTCCGAACTGGTGACCAACGCCATGCGGCACGGCCTCTCCCCCGGCGCCGATCACGGGGCGGCGTCGGGGGACGAGGGCGACCCACCGGTCCGGCTGCATCTGATGCGCTGGTCGGCCCGGCTGGTCTGTGCCGTACGGGACCCCAGCGATCAGCCGCCCGATGTGTCGGCAGTACGACGTGCCGCCGCACACCGGGAGGCCCACGGGGGATTCGGTGCCGACCACGGGGGCCGCACGGCACTCGCGGACTCCATGGAGTACGGGGGCTCCATGGATCGAGGGCGCTCCCTCGGAAACGGGAGCACCCTCGAAAACGGGGGACACGGGGGATACGGGGGGCACGGGGGCGCCGTGCAAGCCGTTGACGCGTTCGACGCGTTGGGCGCCTTGGACTCCGAGGAGTTCGAGGTGCCCGGCTTCACGGCGGAGTCCGGCCGCGGACTGTGCCTGGTCGATTCCTTCAGCGACAACTGGGGCTGGCACCCGCTGTCCGGCCCGCTCGCCGGGAAGATCGTCTGGGCGCTGTTCCGGGTCGACCGCCGGGCCCGGGAGGGGTCGGTCGTCAGTGAGCTACCAGGTCGTCGAACTCGCCGTCCTTGACGCCGAGGATCAGCGCCGCCACTTCCGCCGGGGTGTAGACGAGCGCGGGTCCGTCGGGGAAGCGCGAGTTGCGCATGGCGATGTCACCGTTGGGCAGCTTGGCGAACTCCACGCAGGTGCCCTGCGAGTTGCTGAACCGGCTCTTTCTCCACACGACCCCCTGGAGGTCCCTGGCGGCCATGCCGTTGAACGCGTCGGGCACTTGGATCTCCTGAGGTGGTCGAACGTGCGGGACCTGGTCGTGCAGCCGTGAACTGCCAACTTCCCGGGATCATAACTTCGTTCACGTACTGATGCATGTGCCGATGCACGTGCACGACCCCGGGTCGCGAGCCCATCACAGCCGGTCAGACCCTTGACTTGAACTTTGCTTCAAGTTCTAGCTTCACCTTATGAGCATGGAGATGACCGCGTGGCACGCGCTCTACAACGCGCGCCACGCCCACCAGGACCAGCACCCCTTCTCCGCGGCCACGGTCCGCCGTGTCGTCCGCTTCGCGCACCGCCACCACCGCAAGCTGGTCGCGTTCATGCTGCTCAGCAGCGTGCTCGCCGTGCTCACGGTGGCCACACCACTGCTCGCCGGGCAGGTGATGAACGCGATCAGCCGACGGGACTCCAGCAGCACCGTGCTGGTGCTGGCCGGGCTGATCGCGGCCATCGCGCTGGCGGAGGCCGGAGTCGGCATTCTGACCCGCTGGCTGTCCGCGCGCATCGGGGAGGGTCTCATCCTCGATCTGCGTACGGCTGTCTACGACCATGTGCAGCGGATGCCGGTGGCCTTCTTCACCCGTACCCGTACCGGTGCGTTGGTCAGCCGCCTCAACAACGACGTCATCGGTGCCCAACGGGCCTTCTCCTCCACCCTCTCGGAGGTCTTCAGCAACCTCGTCACGCTGCTGCTGACGCTCGTGGTGATGTTCAACCTCTCCTGGCGGATCACGCTGCTCACCCTGGTGCTGCTGCCGCTGTTCGTGCTTCCGGCGCGCCGGATGGGCGCCAGGCTCGCGCGGCTGGAGCGGGAGCGGGCCGATCACAACGCGCAGATGAGCACCCAGATGACGGAGCGCTTCTCGGCGCCCGGGGCCACCCTCGTCAAACTGTTCGGACGCCCGGCCGAGGAGTCCGCGGAGTTCGCGGCCCGCGCCGACCGCGTACGGGACATCGGGGTGCGCACCGCCATGGTGCAGGAGGTCTTCTTCACGGCGCTCACCCTGATGGCGGCCCTCGCGCTCGCCCTCGTCTACGGGCTCGGCGGCTACTACGCGCTGCGCGGCAGCCTCGACGCGGGCGCCGTCGTCTCCCTCGCACTGCTGCTCACCCGGCTGTACGCGCCGCTGACCGCGCTGGCCAGCGCCCGGGTGGAGGTGATGAGCGCACTGGTCAGCTTCCAGCGGGTCTTCGAGGTGCTCGACCTGAAGCCGCTGATCGAGGAGAAGCCCGACGCCGAAGAGGTGCCCGCCGGGCCCGTCTCCGTCGAGTTCGACGACGTCCACTTCAGCTACCCCTCCCCCGACAAGGTCTCCCTCGCGTCCCTGGAAGAGGTCGCCACGCTCGACACCCGGGGCGGCGAGGAGGTGCTGCACGGCATCTCCTTCCGCGCCGGGCCAGGAGAGATGATCGCGCTCGTGGGCTCCTCGGGCGCGGGCAAATCCACCCTCGCCTCGCTGGTCCCCCGCCTCTACGACGTGGACAGCGGCGCCGTACGGCTCGCCGGGAAGGACGTACGCGACCTGAGCGCGGCCGCGGTACGGCAGACGCTCGGCATGGTCACCCAGGACGGCCACCTCTTCCACGACACCATCCGTGCCAACCTGCTGCTCCCCCGCCCCGAGGCCACCGACGAGGAACTGTGGTCCGCGCTGCGCAGGGCCCGTCTGGACGGGCTCGTCGCCTCCCTGCCGGACGGTCTGGACACCCTGGTGGGCGAGCGCGGCTACCGGCTCTCCGGCGGCGAGCGGCAGCGGCTGACCATCGCCCGGCTGCTGCTGGCCCAGCCCCGCGTCGTCCTGCTGGACGAGGCCACCGCACATCTGGACTCCACCTCGGAGGCCGCCGTGCAGGAGGCGCTCGGCGAGGCGCTGCAAGGCCGTACGTCACTGGTGATCGCCCACCGGCTGTCCACCGTGCGGGCCGCCGACCAGATCCTCGTCCTGGAGGAGGGCCGGATCGTGGAGCGGGGCACCCACGAGGAGCTGCTGGCCGCGGGCGGGCGGTACGAGCAGCTGTACCGGACGCAGTTCCGGGAGGGCGACGACGGTACGGCGGGGGCGACCAGGACGGCGGAGGGCGCGGAGGTGGAGAGCGTCGCCTGACGCGGAGTCACCCAGGTGTCACCCTGCCGGACGCGCTGGGCGCGCGCGGGGCCGCGCACAGGCACAGGCTGAGCGGTGGACCGTCCCTCGGGGCGGTCCACTGGTCCACGCCAGCCGCTCCCGGAAGGACACGAGCGCCATGAGCTGCTCCAGCCTTGAGTCCCTGACCCGCTGCTCCGTCGCTGTCGATCTGGGGGCGTCCAGGACCCGCGTCTACGCGAAGGGATCGGGGCTCATCGTCGACCAGCCGTCGGTCGTCGCCGTGAACACCTGCTCCGGCAGCCTGATCGCGGTCGGCCAGGCAGCCGAGCGGATGGACGGACGGACGCCGCAGCACATCCAGGTCATCCGGCCCGTCTCCAAGGGCCATGTGGTGGACATCGACATGGCCCGGCGGATGCTACGAGCGCTCATCGGCGACAAACTGCACAAGCTCAAGCGGCGCCGGACGATGAAGCAGGCCGTGGCCACCGTTCCGCACGACGCCGACCCGCTGACCTGCCGCGCCGTCGTCGAGACGCTGAACGGGGTGGGCGCGCGCCACGTCGAGCTGGTGGAGGCCCCCATCGCCGCCGCGATCGGCTGCGGGCTGCCGGTGGTGAGCCCCGAGGGGGCCATGGTGCTGCTGTGCGGAACGACCACCACACAGGTCGCGGTGGTCTCACTGGGCGCCGTGGTGGCGGCGGGCACGGTCGGGCTGGGCGGGGAGACCATCCACCACTCCGTCGTGCAGTACCTGCGCAACCGGCATGAGTTGCTGCTGCCCAGCCAGGAGGTCCGGCCGCTCCATCTGGCTCTGCTCGGCAGCGGCGGCGCCGGCACGGAGGTCCGCACCGGCCCGGTCGAGGTGCAGGGCCGCGACGTGGTGACGGGGCTCGCGCGTACCGTCACCATCGAGCCGGAGGAGGTGCGCGGGGCCATCCAGAACCCCCTCACGGGCCTGCTGGATGCCATTCGCGTCGTCCTGCACCGGTGCCCGCCCGATCTGGTGGCCGACCTCGCCGAGCGCGGCATGGTGCTGGCGGGTGGCGCCGCGCTGCTGCCGGGCCTCGCCGATCAGTTGCGGGAGCACACCGGGATGGCGGTCCAGGTGGCGGAGGAGCCGGATCTGTGCGCCATCAATGGGCTCGCGGCGTTGATGGCCGTCGGCGTTGACGCCGTCGGCGTGGATGCCGCCGACGGCTATGGCGCCGCGCCTCAGCGTGAGGGGGTCGACCCGGATCCGGTTGCGGCTGCCCCTGGTGGGGCGGTGCCTGTGCAGGAGCAGGAGGTCGGGTAGGCGCTCCTGGGGAACCCGCTCTCAGATCGGGCCCGCCGCGCGGTCGTGGGGGGCGTAGGGGCCGAAGAGGTCCACCAGGCGGGCGCGGCAGCGTTGGAGTCTGTCGCCCATCACCGCCGCGACGGTCCTGGTCATCGCCAGGCCGAGGGCCTTGTCCTCCTCGCAGAGCACCCGCACCGAGAGCGCGTCGAACTCGAGGGCGCGGACCGGACTGTCCGCCTGCGCGGCGAGTGACCACACATACGGCTGGAACATCCATGACCAGCCGAGCAGTTCCCCGTGCCGGACGTGGTCGATGGCCACGTCACGGTGTCCCGGTATGTGCATGGCCAGCGTCGCCGAGCCGGTATGCAGGATCCAGAAGCGGTCGGCTTTCCCGCCCTCCTCGAAGATCCGTTCCCCGGCTTCGAAGCGCACTTCGTAGCCGAGGGAGCGCACCCTCTCTCGCTGCTCGGGGGTCAGTTCGCCGAGCAGCCCCGTCGTGGTCTGCATGGCCCGCCCTCCCTTCCGGGAACGGAGCGACGTATTCCCACGTCACGGCTTTTTCACCGTACCTCGCCTCACTCGAACAGGCGAGTCCTGGGAGACGCGACGTACGGTCGGCAGTATGTGCAGAAGCATCCGGACCCTGCGTCCGCCCTACGCCGAGGCCGTCACCGAGCAGGACGTGCGGGCTGCCGCGCTGCAGTACGTACGCAAGGTGTCGGGGTTCCGCGCGCCGGCCGCGCACAACCAGGCCGCCTTCGACCTGGCCGTCGAGCGGATCACCGCGGCCACCGAGGAGCTCCTGGAGGGCTTGGTGATCAAGGGGGCGGGAGGAGCCGAGGGCGCCCGCTGACCGGCGAGGGGCCCGGGTTCAGCGCCGGGCGCCCGCCTCCTCGCGGCTCTCCAGCAGCCACAGCAGCTCGCCCAGCATCCGGGCGAGCCCGTCGCGCTGCTCCTCGCCCAGGCCCGCGAGCAGCGAGCGCTCGTACGCCACCTGCTCCGGCATGATCCGGTCCACCAGCTCACGCCCGTGCGCCGTCAGCGACAGATGGGCGACGCGGCGGTCCCGCGCGTCCGGGCGCCGCTCGATCAGGCCCCGCTCCTCCAGCGTCCGCACCCGCTTGGTGACGGCCGTGCCGGAGGCGTAGGTCTCCCGGGCCAGCCGGCCAGGGGTCAGCTCCTGGTCCTCACGGCGCAGCGCGCTGAGGATGTCGAACTCGGGGCGCGAGAAGCCCTCGCGGACCAGCGGCGCGTCGGACGCCTGCCGCAGCAGCGCCGCGCACCTGGTGAGGCGGCCGATGACGGCGATCGGCTCGGTGTCGAGATCGGGCAGCACCTGCCGCCACTGACCCAGCACCCGCGCGACCACATCCCCCTCGGGCGACCGGCCGTCGGCCTCGGCGTCCCGGCCGTCGGCCGCGGGCGGCCTGCCGTTCGCCTCCGCTGCCTGCCCGTTCACCTCGGCTTCCCGGCCGTCGGCCCGGGCTGCCCGGCCGCTCGCTTCGGCCCCTTCCGCTCCGTCGGCTCTTTCGCCGGGTGCGCCTTCCGCCGGCACGCACTGCCCCTCTCGCCGAGCTCGTCTCCCGTACACCGCCCAATTCTGCCGCCGGGGGGCGGGCAGGTACGGGAGCGGGGTCCCGCGGGCGCGCGTGGCGCCCACGGGACCCCGGCAAGAGGGCCCCCTGATTCACCAGGGCTGGCCACCCGCAGGCTGCCGGGTGGGGACGTTGAACCGGTTGAACAGGTTGGTGATACCGATCATCAACAGCAGCCCGGCGAGCTGCTTCTCGTCGTAGTGCCGGGCCGCCTCGTCCCACACCGCGTCCGGGACCGCGTCCGCCTGGTCGGCCAGCCGGGTCGTGCACTCGGTCAGCGCGAGGGCGGCGCGCTCCGCCTCCGTGAAGTAGGGGGCGTCGCGCCAGGCGGCCACCGCGTGCAGCCGCTCGTCGGTCTCCCCCGCCTTGCGGGCGGTGCGGACGCCGAGGTCCACGCAGAAGCCGCAGGCGTTGATCTGGCTGGCACGCAGGTGGACCAGCTCCAGCGTGGCTCTCGGCACCCCTGAGGCGTGGGCGCTCCTCACCAGGTCCTGGATCGGCTGTACGGCCTCCGACAGAAGGGCCGCGGGGTTCTGGATCCGTGCGGTCATGTCTCGCTCCCTCTCTCACGCCTTCGTCAGGTGAGGCGATCTCGCTTGGTCACCCGTACGACGGATCTCGGGGCGGGGAATGTGACACATGGACGCGGAAAACTTTTCCGCCCGGTCCAGGCGTGGCTGTGCGGTGTGCGCCTGGACGCGGCGGTACGTCACGCCGTGGGGCTGCCCCCGCTGGTGACGAGGGTGAGGCCGTACTCCTGGAGCGCCGGGTTGACCGGGGAGAAGTACGTGGTGCCGCCCGAGGTGCAGTTGCCGGACCCGCCCGAGGTCATGCCCTGGGCCTGGCTGCCGGAGATGAACGAGCCGCCCGAGTCGCCCGGCTCGGCGCACACGGTGGTGCGGGCCACGCCGAAGACGGTGCCCTGCGGGTAAGTGACGCTGGTGTTGCGCTGCTGGATGGTGCCGCAGTGCCAGCCGGTGGTCGAGCCGGAACGGCACACGGACGAGCCGACGGGCGCCTCGGTGGAGCCGGCCACCGTCACATCGCCGTTGCCGTAGCCGTTGACCAGCGGGCGCGGCGTCCAGTTGGCGTTCGTCGCCACCCAGGCGTGGTCGCGCCCTGGGAACGTCGAGCCCTGGAAGCTGCCCTGGGCCTGCTGGTTGTACCCGGTGGTCGTGGTGCCCGGGGTGCCGCAGTGGCCCGCCGTCACAAAGCCGCCCTGGCTGCCCCGGGTGACGGAGAAGCCGATGGAGCAGCGGCCCCTGCCGTTCATGTAGTACGCGTCACCGCCGCGCAGGTCGGCGAACGTGCGGGGCCGGGTGGTGGTGTGGCGCACCGTCACCGCGTCCCGGTCGACGCCGGCGCGGGTGAGGAGGTCGTAGGCGGCGACGGTGTTGTGCGCCTCCAGAACGACGTCGTTGCGGGCGATGTCGACGTACCAGACCGGTACGCCCTTGGGCGCGGAGCGAGCGGCGACGCGGTCGAGCGCCTTCCGGACGCGGCCGAGGTCGCCGAGGCTCCGCGCGACGACGCGTGCGGTGGCGCCCGCCCGGGTGATGTGTGCGGTCCGGCCCGCGTCGGTGGTCGCCACGATCAGCCGCTCGGCCGTCCGCCCGGTGACGCGGGCTCCGGCGAAGCTGTCGCCGAGCGCGGTACGGAGCCTGGCCGCGGTGGCTGCCGCCTTGGTCTCGTTGGCCAGCCGGGTGCGGGCCTCGTCGGTGGTGAGGCCGAGGTCGCGGCTCATGCCCCGGAGCAGATCGGGGTCGGGCTCCGCGGCCCTGGGGGTGGTGCCGGTGGCGGCAGCGGCGGGTGCGGGGTCGGCGGATCCGGCCAGTACGAGGCCGACGACGGCCAGTACCGCGGCGGCAGCGGCGGCGCCGTGCCGGCGCGCGGCGCGGGGTCGGGGTGGGAGGGTGAGGGGACTGGAACTCGTGGGTCTCGCCATGGAGTTCTCCTCTGTGGGGGCGCTCCCCGGCGGGGCGGGGAACGGGTTGGCGAAACCGTAGACCTGTTCCGCGTCGGCCCGGACCTCCCACTTTCCCCCCTGCCACGGCGTTATGGGGCGACCCTGCGGCCGTGTTGCGGCGCGCCGTTCCCACCACCGTGTGACGGCGTCACAGAGCGGCCCGGTGCCCCCTGCGCCAACGGGCGTAGCTGGGGCTCAGCTCGGCGGCGCGGGTGTGTACGGCGCGGGTGTGCGCCAGGATGGCCTCCGCCGTACGGGCCGCGGGCGAGTCCGGGTGCCAGCCCAGCACATGCCGCCACATCAGCGGCGATCCGCGCAGCGCCCTGGTGACCAGACCGGGCGTCGGCGGAAAGGTCGCCCGGCACAGGCCGACCGCCCGCCCCACCTGCACCAGATGCACGCAGGAGGCGGTGTCCGTCTCGTACACCGCCTCCGGTGTGAACCCGGCCCGCGCGCAGGCCGCCGCGAAGCACTGGGCGAAGCAGCCGTCACCCGGCACATTGGTCCAGCACGCGTCCGCCAGCTCCGCCAGCGGCACCTCCTCACGGGCAGCGCACACATGGCCCTCGGGCAGCATGACGAACACCGGGTCCACGGCCACCTCCCGCCACACCAGCGCAGCCCCGCCTCCCCCGGAGGGAGGGCGGCTCCGGCCGCACACCCCCGTCAGCACGAAGTCGATCCGGCCCTCCGCCAGCAGGCCGGCCAGCTCGCGGGTCGACCAGGAGGTGTACGTGGTCACAGAAGCGCCGGGGCAGGCGGACGCCAGCCGGTCCACCAGGCCGCCCAGCAGCGGTCCGTGCGTACCGCCGAGCCGGTAGCGGGCCGGCTGTCCCTGGCCGGCCGCCCGCTTGCGGCCGAACCGGCGGGCCTCCTCCTGGAGTTCGGCGACCGCGGGCACCAGCACCCGCGCCCGCTCCAGCACCAGCTCCCCCAGCTCGGTGGGCCGTACCCCGCGCGGGCCCCGGACGAACAGTTCGCCGCCGAGCGCCCGCTCCATCCGCTTCAGTTGCGCGCTCAGCGCGGGCTGCGCCAGCCCCAACCCGATCGCGGCCCGCGTCAGACTCCCCGCCTCGGCGATGGCCGTGACGACCTTGAGGTGTCGGAGTTCCAGGTCCATGTCCATACGGTGGGACTGCCGCCGACCGCCGACAAGGGGAGCGCCGCGGCTCGCTTCCCGCTGGGGCGAGGGCGCGACACAGCCCCCTCCGCGCCGAGGTGAAGGCGCGCCACAGCCCCCTCCCCGCCGGGGCGGGGCGCGGCACAGCCCTCTTCCCGCCCCGACGGGGACCGAACTGCCGTGCAGTTCGACGGATGAGTACCGTTGTCACGCTGCAAATGTTCCGGGGGACGAAGAAGGGACGCGCTATGGGCAGTACGGGCGGCCCCGGCTCCGTACGGGCGGAAGTGGTGCGGCTGCCGGGCGGGGACGGCTTGTGGGTGGTACGCGCGGAGGGCGGTCTGACGGACGCCGACCATCCGGCGCTGAGGACAGCCGAACGGCCCGCAGCGGGCTGCGTTTTCGTGGTGATCGACCTCGCGCTGGTCCCGCGGGTCGCCGCGGCGGGCGTCCGCGCGCTGGTCGGCTGCGCGCATGCGATTCGGGAGGGCGGCGGCCGGCTGCTGCTGGCCACCGAGGACGAGTCGGTCGGCCGACTGCTCGCCACGGACGGCGCACTGACCGTCGTACGGTCCGTCGCCGAGGCGGCCACCGTGTGCGGGGGCCCCGCCTCCGGCCCGGGGCCCGACCTGCCTTCGCCGAGGCGGCCTGAGCAGACGGGCCGACCGGACCTTGTGGCCCACCCGGGGCAGCCGGGCGTTGCCGGGCAACCGGGCGTTCCGGGACAGCCCGGACCGGCGGTGTCGGTCGGCTCGACCTCCACGACCGCGACGAAGGATCCCGCTCTGGCCACGGCTGCGTCGGGCGAACTCCTCCGGCTGCGCGAGGAAGTACGTCATCTGCGGGCCAAGGTCCGCACCCATCCGTTGATCTCCCGTGCCCAGGGCATTCTGGAGGAGCGCTACCGGCTGCCCGACGACGGCGCGGCGTTCGCGCTGCTGGAGGCCAGTTCGCAGCGGTTCAACGTACGGCTGCGCACCCTCGCCGCCGCTGTCGTCACCGTGCCGGCGCCGCGCTCCCTGGACCGCGAGTGGTTCCCGGGGCGGGAGCGGCGTCCCGCTCCCCCGCTGGCGTTCGCGCCCGGTCTGCGGGCAGCCTCCGCGAACACCGCGGAGGTACTCTCCGCCGTGCTGCGGCGCAGCATGGAGGTGGCCGAGACGAGCATGGGCAATGTGCAGCTCGTCGATCCGGTCACCGGTGATCTGCGGATCGAGAAGCACCACGGGCTGGACGACGACTTCCTGGAGTTCTTCGACCGCGTCGGCAAGGACGGCACCTCGTGCGCGCAGGCTTCGCAGCAGGTCACCCGCGTCACCGTCACAGACGTGGCCACCGACACCGTGTTCGACGAACCCGCCAGGCAGGCGATTCTGGCCGCGGGCAGCCGTGGCTGCCACAGCACGCCGCTGATCATGCCGTCGGGGGAGGTGGAGGGGGTGGTCTCCACCCACCACGAACGCCCGGTCCGCGCTCTCTCGTCCGCGCAGGCCCGGGCGTTGGATGAGGTGGGGGCGCAGGCTGGGCGGTGGCTGGACTGGTATCAGCGCACCGTTGTTCTCGATGCGCTGGAGGATTTGCACTTCGCGGGGAGTACGTGGCGGTGAGCAGGCCCTTTTCCGGGGTGCGCCGCTTGTGGGGGCACGCCCCCTTGTGTTTTCGGCTGCCGCCGAGTGGTCGTGTTGGGGGGCTCCGCCCCCCAACGGCCCCCCGCTAGGTGGGCTTCGCCCCCCTAGGACCCCCCTTCCGCAATCGCAGAAGCCATTGACGTAAGAGCAGCCCGTGCGAAAGAGCTGCCATTTGTCTGCACGTGGCGCCCATATCTGGGGTGGATTACGGCACCCATGCTCCGACCCCAGATATGGGCGCCACCCGCAGCGAATAGTCCTGGACCAGGGGCGGAGGACAAATTGTCCAGACGGAGGCATGGGGTCGGGGGGGGCTCCTAGGGGGGCGGAGCCCCCGTAGCGGGGGGCAGTTGGGGGGCGGAGCCGCCCCAACGCCTGTCCGGCGAGGACCGGGGGTTTGGGGGCGGAGCCCCCAACACAGGAGGGGCCCCGGGGTGGGGCCCTCAAGCCCGCCCACCCCCACCCACCCGAGGCCCTCAACCATTCAGCCCGCCGGGCCGCGCCAGCGGTAGAGGTGAACCGGGCGGCCGGTCTCACCGTGTTTGAGACGGTGGCGGACCAGTCCCGCGTTCTCCAGAAGCTTGAGGTAGCGCTGGGCGGTCTGACGGCTCAGCCCCGCACGGTCGGCGACTTCCTGCGCCGAGAGGGGGACGGAGGCGCCGTGCAGGACCTCGCGCACCAGATCGGCGGTCAGCACCGAGTGACCCTTGGGGAGGGTTTCCGTGCCGCCGGCCGGCGTCGCGGCGCCGAAGATGCGGTCCACCGTTTCCTGGGTGGCGCCGGAACGGGGCGCGGTGGCCAGTTCGTGGCGGAGGGCGGCATAGCCGTCGAGCTTGCCGCGCAGATGGGCGAAGGTGAACGGCTTCACCACGTACTGCAGGGCGCCGTGGCGTTGTGCGGCGCGTACGGTCGCGGTGTCGCGGGCCGCGGTCACCATGATGACCTCGGTCTCGATGCCGAGGCCGTGCAGCCTGCGGAGCAGGGCCAGGCCGGATTCGTCCGGCAGGTAGTGGTCGAGCAGGACGAGATCGACGGGGTGCTCGCGCAGGAAGAGCAGCGCCTCGGCGGCACTGTGCGCGATCCCGGCCACATGGAAGCCGGCGACCTTCGCCACGTACGCGGCGTTGATCCGGGCCACGTTGGGGTCGTCGTCCACGACGAGCACTTCGATCATGTCCGCACCCCCGCTTCGGCTTCCGCCCGCGCGGGTTCGGCTTCCTCCCCGGTGTCCGTCAGTGCCTCCGGCAGGACGACGCGGAACTCGGCGCCGCCCTCGTCCGGGGCGCCGACCCGGACCTCGCCGCCCACCCGCTCCGCGAAGCGTCGTACGAGGGCCAGCCCCAGGCCCAGATGGGAGGTCCCGCCGTCCTCCGGTGACGTCGCCGCCGTCGGCTTCTTCGTGGACCAGCCCTCCTCGAAGACCAGCTCCCGGTGCTCGGGCGGGACACCGGGGCCGGTGTCGCGGACGAGCAGCACGACCGTACGACCCTCGGTGCGCAGCTCCACCTCGACCGCGGGGTCCACGCTGCCGGCCGCCGCGTCCAGCGCGTTGTCGACCAGGTTGCCGACCACCGTGACCAGACCGCTCGGGTCGACCAGCCGGTCCGGGAGGAGCGAGTCGGCGGCGAGACGCAGCGCGACACCGCGCTCGGCGGCCACCGCCGCCTTGCCGACCAGCAGCGCCGACACCAGGGGGTCGTGCACCCGCTCGGTGACCTCTTCGGCCGTCGCCCGGTGCACGCCCAGCGCGTCCGTGACGAACTGTGCGGCCTCCTCGTACAGCCCCAGCTCCAGCAGGCCGAGCAGGGTGTGCAGCCGGTTGGCGTGCTCGTGGTCCTGGGCGCGCAGCGCGTCCAGCAGACCGCGGGTGCCCTCCAGTTCGCGGCCGAGGCGTTCGAGTTCGGTGCGGTCGCGGAGGGTGGCGACGGCGCCGCCGTCCGCGGTGGGCATGCGGTTGGCGACCAGGACGCGGGTGCCGCGCACGGTGACCAGGTCCCGGCCGGCCACCCGGCCCGCGAGCACATCCGCCGTACGGCCCGGGCCGAGCGCCTCGGTCACCGGGCGGCCGAGTGCGTCGGGGCCGAGGCCGAGGAGCCGCTGGGCCTCGTCGTTGACGAGCCGTACCCTGCCGCCCGCATCCAGCGCGACAACGCCCTCGGCGAGACCGTGCAGCATCGCCTCGCGCTCGGCGAGCAGCGCGGAGATGTCGGTGAAGGCGAGCGCGTGGGTGCGCCGCCGCAGCCTGCGGGCCAGCAGATAGGCGGCCAGCGCCCCCACGGCCAGCGCGCCGCCCGCGTACGTCAGCAGCCTGGGGACGAGCGCCAGCAGGCCCTCGCGGACGTTGGCGTAGTCGATGCCGACGGAGACCGCGCCGACGACCCGCCCTTCGGCGTCCCGCAGCGGGGCCTTGCCGCGTGCGGTACGGCCGAGGGTTCCCTCGTCGATCTGGGTGACGTCGTGCCCCGCCAGCGCCGGTCCCGGGTCGGTGGAGACATGGTGTCCGATCGCCGAGGGTGACGGGTGTGACCAGCGGATACCGCGCTCGTCCATGATCACCACATACTCGGCGCCGGTGGCGCGCCTGACCCGCTCGGCCTCCGTCTGGAGCGGGCCCCGCGCGGAGGGCCGCTCGGCGGCCTCGGCGGCGTCGGTCAGCTCGGCGGCCAGCCCCGGCCTGGCCGCCGTGGTCTGGGCGATGGCGAGGGCGCGGCGCATGGCCTGCCGGTCGAGCTGGTCGCTCAGCGGCGCCAGGAACAGGCCGCTGACCAGCGCTGTCACGCCCACTACGAGCGCGAGCTGGGCCGCCAGTACGTGGGAGGAGACACGGCGCGGCGATCTGACGCGCATCGGCCCCGCCTCCTCTCGTCCGCTCCGTTCGCCGGACTGTCAGCGACCGGGCTGTCAGGGAACTGTCTGGAATCACCCGTTCCGGTCAACTCCTGCAGGAAGAGTAGAGGACCGCCGCCGGCTGTCCACGTGAGCCGGGCTACACGATCCCGAAGAGCAGGCCGGCGCCGAGCACCACCAGCGACGTCAGCACCGCCCACTTGATCGTGAACTTGGTGTGCTCCCCGAACTCCACCTTCGCCATCCCGACCAGCACATACACGGCGGGCACCAGCGGGCTCGACATGTGCAGCGGCTGGCCGATGAGCGAGGCGCGGGCGATCTCCAGCGAACTGACCCCGTGTGCGGCCCCGGCCTCGGAGAGGATCGGCACGATGCCGAAGTAGAAGCCGTCGTTCGACATCAGATACGTGAACGGGATGCTCAGGATCCCGGTGACCACCGCCATGTGCGGGCCGAGCGCGTCGGGGATCGCGTTCACCACCGTGCGGGCCATCTCCTCCACCATGCCCGTACCGGTCAGTACGCCGGTGAAGACGGCAGCGGCGAAGACCATGCCCGACACGTTGAGCACATTCTCGGCGTGCGCGGCGATCCGGGCCTTCTGCTCGGCCATGTCCCGGAAATTCACCGTCAGCGCGATGGCGGCACCCAGCAGGAACAGCACCGGGATGGGGAGGAGCTGGGTGATCAGCAGGACGAGGAGGGCGACGGTCAGCGCCGCGTTGAACCAGTACAGCTTCGGGCGGAGGGTGGGACGGTTCGGGTCCAGGACGGCGTTCTCGGGACCGGCAGCGGTCTCGGCGCTCGGCTCCGCACCGGCGTCCCCGGGCCCGTCCGGACCGGTGCCCGCGCCGCCCGACGCGCGGGTCGGGCTCCCGGCCCGTACGGCGGCGTCCGCGCCGCCGCCCGCGCCCACCAGCACCGTCTCCTCCGTACGCTCCTCCGCACGCTCGCGCTCGTCGGCTCCGGTGAAGGTCAGCGTGCCGAGGCGGCGCCGTTCCCGCAGGCCGAGGAAGTAGGAGAGGACGAAGACGCAGAGCAGGCCGACGGCGAGCGCCGGGATCATCGGGACGAAGATGTCGCCCGCGTCCAGGTGCAGCGCGGTGGCGGCCCGCGCGGTGGGACCGCCCCAGGGCACGGTGTTCATGACGCCGTTGGCCGTCGCGGCGACGCCCGTCAGCACGACCACGCTCATCCCCAGCCGCCGGTAGAGGGGCAGCATCGCGGAGACCGTGATCATGAACGTCGTCGAGCCGTCACCGTCCAGCGAGACGATCGCGGCGAGCACGGCCGTGCCCACGACGATCCGCATGGGGTCGGCCTTGCAGAACCGCAGGATGCCCCGGACGACCGGGTCGAAGAGGCCGACGTCGATCATCACGCCGAAGTAGATGATGGCGAACATCAGCATGGCGGCCGTGGGCGCGAGGTCGCCGACGCCGTCGAGCACGTACTTCCCCAGCTGCGCCCCCTGGCCGACCAGGACGCAGAACAGCGCGGGGATGAGCACGAGCGCGGCTATCGGGGACATCTTCTTGGTCATGATCAGCCCCAGGAAGGTAGCGATCATGACAAAGCCGAGGATCGTCAGCATGGAAACCCAATCTCTCGCCCGCCGCGACGCGACGGAGGGCCCGCCCGGCCCCGTCGCGTCGCGGCGGGGTCCCGGTGCCCGGTGACGGAGCACGCGGCGGCCCTGCGAGCGGGGCGCCGGTGCCCTGCGGTCGCCCGACCGTAAGCAGCGCCGCGTGCCCGTCACAAGAGCGTCATCCGCGAGCAATATGAGCGAAACCCCAGCTCAAGGTGGGGGTGTGGTTGGGCCGCTGCGCCCATGGGCACCCGGGGAGCAGCGCGAGCCGCGAGAACCGGGGAGTGGCGCGAGCCGCGAGACGACGCAAGCCGCGAGGGGCGAGGGGAAGTGAGGAGGCATGGCTACGGAAACCATGGAGACCGTGCACATCGAGACCGGCGACGGAGCAGTCCTCACCGGTGACCTCCAGGTGCCGGAGCGGGTGACCGGCGCCGTGGCCTTCGCACACGGCAGCGGCAGCTCGCGGTTCAGCCCCCGCAACCGCGCGGTCGCCGCGGCGCTGCGCGGGGAGGGGCTCGGCACGCTGCTGCTGGATCTGCTGACCGAGGAGGAGGAGCAGATCGACGTGGCGACGGCGGAGCACCGGTTCGACATCCCGCTGCTGGGCCGCCGGCTGGTGGCGGCCGTCGACGAGCTGACGCGGCACGGGCGGACGGCCGGGCTGCCGGTGGGTCTGTTCGGCGCGAGCACCGGCGCGGCGGCGGCGCTGACGGCCGCGGCCGAACGGCCCGAGACCGTCTACGCGGTGGTCTCCCGCGGCGGCCGCCCCGATCTGGCGGGCGACGCGCTGCCGGAGGTGCTGGCTCCGGTGCTGCTGATCGTGGGCGGGAACGACCACCAGGTGCTGCGGCTGAACGAGGCCGCCGCCGAGCGGCTGCGCGCCCCGCACCGGATCCATGTCGTCCCGGGCGCCACCCATCTGTTCGAGGAGCCGGGCACGTTGGAGGAGGCCGCACAGGAGGCGGCCAAGTGGTTCGCGCTCCCGCCCACCACGGACGGCGAGTGAGGGCGCGGACGAACTGGAAAACCGGCGGAAGCCGGAGTACGGCGGAAGCCGCGCAGCCCGGCGGAAGCCGGAACACGTCGCAGAAGGGAGCCCCTGATGCGTTTCCCAGACCGCATCCAGGCGGGCCGTGAACTCGCCGCGGCAGTCCGCGACATGCAGCGTACGGAAGGACTGCCGGACCCGTTGGTCCTGGCGCTGCCCCGGGGCGGCGTACCCGTCGCGGCCGAGGTGGCACGCGCGCTGCACGCACCGCTGGACGTGCTGGTCGCCCGCAAGATCGGGCTGCCGGGCCGGCCGGAGTACGGCGTCGGAGCCATCGCCGGGGAGGACCCGCCCGTCTACGACGCGACCGCCCTGGAGATGCTCGGGCTGACCGAGGACCGGCTGTCCTCGACGGTGGCGCACGAGCGGACCGAGATGCACCGCCGCCAGGACCTCTACCGCGGCAACCGCCCGGAGCCGCGGATCGAGGGCCGCACCGTCATCCTCGTCGACGACGGACTGGCCACCGGCGTCACGGCCCGGGCCGCACTGCGGCACCTCCGCCGGAAGCAGCCGGCCCGCCTCGTGCTGGCGGTCCCGGTGGGCTCGCCGCAGTCCGTCACGGCACTCAGCCGTGAGGCGGACACGGTGATCTGCCTGCACCAGCCCGCCGTCTTCGAGGCCGTCGGTCTCTGGTACGAGCACTTCCCGCAGATCAGCGACGACGAGGTGACCGAGGCCCTGCATATGACGACGGCCCGCTGAGCCGCGGTGTCGGCCGCCACGCCCGCCACAGCAACAGCGCGGGGATCAGGACCCCGAACCCCAGCGCGACCATCTGCGAGACGGCGTCGGCGGTGGAGAACGGGTCGAGATGGAAGGCGTGGTAGGTGCAGTGCGGAACCGTGAACACCAGGTTCGCGGCGAGCGCCGTACGTACCATGCGGGGCTCCATCGTCACCGCCGCGACCGCCAGGACGAGCACGTACGCGAGGGTGCCGGCGCCGACGTCGCGCATCAGGTGGTCGTTGAACGGGGGCAGTCCCGACACCCACGGGAAGTCCTCGTAGAACACCTTCGGCAACAGGAGTTGCGACATCCCCGCGGCACCTTGCGTCACCGCCAGAAACACCAGTCCGCCCCGCACTGTCCAGTCCTTCATCGCTTCCTCCTTCAGGTTCCTTCACCTGACAGGAGGGACCGCGGAGCCGTCAGCGATGTGACACGGAGCGCGCTGGCGCCGGGCTCCGTCTGCGCTTGCTCGCGGACTTCGACCGCTTGTGGGCAAGCGCTCTGACCGCTTGTGGGCAATCGTTCCGCAGGGGCGGAACGGGTGGGCACAAGCGGCCGCACCCGCGCGACGGGCCGCACCCCGCACCGCGCAGTGGGCGCCCTCGGGTGCGGCCCGGTGGCTGGTGGCTGCGCTTGCCCACCCTGCGCCCCTGGCGCAGTTTGCCCAAGCGCAGCAGGGGTGTTCGCGGCGCAGCCTCAGCCCGCGTTCAGGCCGACTACGAAGAGGTGAGCAGCGAGTCGTCCTCCGTACGAGCCCCGGGAAGCCGATGCAGCGCCGCAATCAGCGCAGCGTCAACGTCGCGGGTGCCGGTCGCCACGCACAGCGTGTAGGCCACGTCCTCCATCCGCCGCCGGCTCTCGGGGGAGCCCTCCTCGGCGTGCAGGGCGCTGAGTGCCGTGTACTGCTCGACGAGGTCACGGAGGACGGCGGGGTGTGCCATCAGCATGCTGGGCCTTCCTTCCTTTCGGTCGGACGCCTTCTTACAGACGGTCGGTGCATACGGTCGTCGGTCCGGTCAAGCGGCTGCCATCCCGTCCGGCACGGTCGCCGGGTGCCGGTGTGCGGGGCGCCCGGTCACGTGCGCGCGGCCGACCCTGCGGTCGTGCTCGACCTGCCGGCGCACCCGCTCGAAGCTCTTGGACAGCAGCCGGGAGACGTGCATCTGCGAGATGCCCAGCTCCTGGCCGATCCGCGACTGCGACATATCGCGGAAGAACCGCAGATACAGCACGTGCCGCTGGCGTTCGGGCAGTTCACGCAGACACGGCTTGACCGCCTCCCGGGCCACCACCGTGTCGTACTCGGCCTCCTCCTGACCGAACGTGTCGGCCAGCGAGAAACCGTCGTCCGCACCAGCCGCCACCGAGGCATCCAGCGACAGCGAACGGAAACTGCCGATCGCCTCCAGCCCTGCCGCCACATCCTCCTGGGACATACCGGTGTGCTCGGCGATCCGCTCGACGGAGGGGGCGTGGTCGTCGACGGTGGTGCTCAAGTCCCGTACCGCGGCCCGCACCTTGTTGCGGAGCTCCTGGACGCGGCGCGGTACGTGCACGTCCCAGGTGTGGTCGCGGAAGTGGCGGCGGATCTCGCCGGTGATGGTCGGTACGGCAAACGGCACGAACGGGGTGCCGAGCGCCGGGTCGTAGCGGTCGACGGCCTTGACCAGACCCAGCGCGGCAACCTGCTCCAGGTCCTCCAGGGACTCACCACGGTTGCGGTACTTGGCCGCCAGCCGCCGGGCCATCGGCAGCCACGCCTCCACGAGACGGCTGCTCAGCTCCTCCCGCTCGGGACCCTCCGGCAGCGCGGCCAGCCGCGCGAAGTCCTCGCTGGTGTCGGGGGCGTCGTCGTGGCTGTGGCGGGTTCGCTGGGGCCGGTACCGTACGGGGCACATGGGATCTGGCTCCTCCCGGTGTCGCTGACACGTGGACAACCGCGGGAGAAGCGGCTCGGGTGACAACCCTGACTCGGGTGACACACCCGGGGTGACCTACTGGGGTCGCCTCCCGCGGATGTGCCTGTCCTCCCAAGCACGTGGTCTCTTGTGTAACCGAGCCGGTGGCCGGTAAACCCCTCGATCGGGTTCCGCCTCACCGGTGCCGGGATGAGGCGGCACCGGCGGCTGTTCGTCCAACCTGCCGGTGCCTCCGCGCGGCGACGTCGCCGACGCGTACCCGTGTGCGTAACCACTCAGCGCCTCGTCAAACAGCCGACCGAACCAGCAGTGGGCAAAGCCCGGGGACGGGAGCGGGCCGGCAGCCGCCCACCCGGGGGCCGGGCGGCCCGGGCCGAGGGCGTATGGTCGGCGTCTGGCCGCCCGCGCGCACGACGTGGGTGGCCGGTTGCATGTCCGTACCCTCACCAGGAGATCTTCCTCATGCCGATCGACAACGCCACCGGCCCGCCCATCTACGACAGCCTGATCGAGGAGCACGGCGATGTGCCCGGCGATGTACGCCAGGCCGCCGAGGAGCTCCAGCAGGAGGCCGAGCAGGCGGTGGACTTCTCCCCCGTGCACCACCGCCACCCCAGTACCGGCAGACCTGAGGCTTCCGAGCCCCCGGCCACCGGCCCCGCCCCCGAGCAGGCCCCCCGGCCGCACGCCCACGCGGCCGAGTAGGCCCGCGTACGCAGCCGAGCAGCACACGTACGCGGCCGAGTGGTCGGCCGCGTCGGTGGTGCCGTCCGGTGGTCAGCGGCGCGTGGTCCGCACCCGGTGGAGCGCGGCGGCCAGGTTCTTCCGTACGGGCTTGGGTACGGGGGTTCCCTGGGCACCGGCCACCAGCGCCGTGGCCACGTGCCGCAGCTTGATGTTGGAGTGCTGGGAGACCCGTACCAGGACCTGCCAGGCCGCCTCCGCGTCGCACGGCGCGAGGGCCATCACCATGCCCCGGGCCTGGTCGATGACCGGGCGGGTCTCCAG
Organism: Streptomyces sp. CA-250714; assembly: GCF_050936705.1. Classification (NCBI taxonomy): domain Bacteria; kingdom Bacillati; phylum Actinomycetota; class Actinomycetes; order Kitasatosporales; family Streptomycetaceae; genus Streptomyces; species Streptomyces sp. CA-250714. The sequence goes on from NZ_JBNJMI010000001.1 coordinate 3,597,365, forward strand.
CGCCTGCCGCAGCTGCCCGACCTCCGCGGTCAACTCCTCGACCTGCGCGGCCAGTTGCTCTCGTTCGAGTTCCGCGGAGTCGCTGCGCGAGTGCTCCGAGGGCTCGGGGTCCTCGGCCTCCTCCGCGGTTGGTTCGGGGGACTCGGCCTTCTCCGCGGTTTCCGATGCCTCCGGGACAGGGGCCACTGCCGCCTCGCCCGGCGGCACAACTCTGCGCCGCGAGCACTCCGCGGCTACAGATGTACGCACAGAGCCGGTTGCGGCACTCATCGACGTCTCCAAGCGCTAGGTCCTTCACCGCGAGGAGCCGCTGTCGCCAGAAGCTCCCGCACTCCGGACACCTCCGAGAGTGAACCCACTCCCCCCATACCAGCAACCCCGCCCATTCCCCGCGTTTCCCTCAAAAAACGGCACCGGGGGCTGTATCCCCAACCCACCGGTGCCTTCGCAGGGTGAGCTCACTCCGCGCAATGGTGTGCGTAACCACGGACACGGCAGTCCAAACCCGGGCCTGTCCACGCGCGTTGGCCTCGTCAGAAGCCTCCGCGTCAGAAGCCTCCGCCGAAGTCCCCGCCACCGCCGCCGTTCCCGAAGCCGCCGCCGAAATCGCGGGAGTCGAAGTCGCCGCCGGAGAAATCGCCGCCGAAATCTCCGCCGTAGCCTTCCGCGCCGTACGCGTACGGGCCGCCCAGCGCGCTGCCCAGCATGGTGCCCATCAGCAGACCGGGGAGCAGGGCCCCGCCGAAGTAACCGGCCGCCCACGGGGCGTACATCGGCCCGGCATCCCAGTAGGGCCTGGGCCCCTGTGGTGTGCCGACCTCGCGGGTCAGCGGCTCCTCCCCGTCGGCCAGCCGGGTCGCGTCCGCCGCGCAGACCGGCACCGTCCGCTGCGTACCGCCGGGCGGCGTCCACTGCACGTCCTCGACGGACGGGCCGTGCCGGGGGTCGAAGAAGCAGGGCGGGCGGCGCTCCGGCAGCGGTTTCCCGGCCAGCCGTGCCTCCAGGGTGGCGAGCGCGAGGCGGCCCTCCCCCAGCGCCTCGCTCACCCGCCGTACGTCCTGCGGGCGGCGGGCCGCGGACATCGTCGCCTTGGCGTCCTCGTACGAGTCGAGGGCCCGCGCGTAGTCCTCGCGCGCCGCGTCGGCGTCCTCCCGGCTCAGCCCGACGTCCGCGGCCTTGGGGTCGAAGCCGATCCGGCTCAGCTCCTCGCCGAACGCGGTGATGTCCTCGTCCACGACCGGGCGCAGCTGCTCCAGTCCGGCCCGGTCCTGCCGCTCCTGTCTCCTGCGTCCGCGCCGGCTCACCAGGAAGGCGCCGCCCGCGGCCAGCACAACGAGGATGCCGAGCGTGACGACGGCTCCGGTGCCGCCGCCGGTACGGCCGCCGTCCTCCGCCGTGCCGCCGCCGTCCCAGGCCGCCGGAGCCACGCCCTCCGCCTGTTCGAGGGCCTGGCCGACGAAGTCGGTGACCATGGCCCTCGGCTCGCCCGGGTGGGCGCGCTGCACGTCGCCGACCACGTTCTGGACCGCGTCGCGCGGCATGACCTGCCGGTCCGCGCCCGCGTCGAAGCGGTCGCCGAGCGCGACCGCGTAGACGCCGGTGATGCCGGTCTCGGTCCGCAGGTCCCGCAGCAGCGTGCTGCGATCGAACCCGCCGTCGGCGGGCAGGACGGCGACGAGGACGGGCTTGTCGGCCTGCTCGATCTTGTCGCCGAGGGCGTCGGCGTCCTTCGGGGGCAGTACGTCGCGGGCCTGCGGGTCGACGTAGACGGGGCCGTCCCGCAGGGCGTTGGCCGCCTCGTCCACCCCGCCGCCGTCCACGGCGCGCGGACCGGCGGCAGCCGCGACCACCAGCAGCAGCGCGGCCACCACGGTCGCGAGCACCGAAGCGAGGCGGAGAACCCGTCGTGCGGCATTCATGTGATTACAGTACCGCAAATGGGACATTTGCCGCCGGGTGTGCGGTCTCAGCCGGTGCCGGCCGACCCACCGCGGCAGGTGAAGCTGTCCGCGTCGGCGGGATCGCCCGAACCGTCGTACCGCGGCCACCCCGGATATCTGCACAGCGGCCGGGCCCGCCCCTCGGCGCCGGGGTTGGTGTCGGTGACGACCGGGCGGTGCGGTGCCCTCCCGTGCTCCGTCCACTCCTCCAGCGCTCCCACCGCGTCCCAGCCGCCCGCGAACGCCGTCTCCACGTTGGCGTGATTGGCGCCGGGTACGAGATGGAACCGGGCGAACCGGTCCGTGACCCGCCTGCCCACCGTCCTCTCCACCCGCCGGAAGTACTCGGCGGTGGAACGGTGGCTGACCAGCTCATCCGCCGTTCCGTGGAGCAGCAGCAGCTTGCCGCCCGCCCGGGCGAACGGCCGCAGATCCGGGTCGTTGACGTCCTGGAGGGCCGTCAGCTCGCTCACCCGGCGCTGCCAGCGGCCGGGACGCAGCGGATCGAGGGCGAGGGAGTCGTATCCGGCGTCCCGGGTGACGAAGTACTTCACCCACTGCTCCCAGAACTGGGCGCCGTAGCCGGTGTCGAGGGGCATCGGATGCGCCGGAGCGCTGCTGCCCATGCCCAGCAGCGGGGTGGTCATGTCGGCGCCGGAGAGGAACGGGAAGCCGGGGTAGCCGCGCTCACCGCTGGCCGGGCGGTACGGCCAGCGCAGCGGTGACGACAGTGCCCGTACGGCCCGGATCTGCCGGTCGGACAGACAGCCGTCGCCGCGGTCGGCGCCGCCCGGGCAGCGCAGCGTACGGGGGTCGAAGCGGCAGCCCGCCTCGTCGGAGACGACGCCGTCCCGCAGTCCGTCGTCCCCGTCGCAGGCACTCAGCACCGCGCGGTGCAGCAGTCGCTGCTTCGCGGGGCCCGGGAACGCGCCCGGCCGGGAGAGCAGCCGGGCCGCGTGGCCGAAGAACAGATCGAGGGCGGCCGCGTTCCACGCCGGGTAGGCGGCGAACACCCCGTCGAAGTCGCGGGGCCAGCGCTGTGCCACGGCCAGCGCCTCCCGGCCGCCGCTCGACCCGCCGGCGAAGAAGCGGTGCCGCGGCTGCTGGCCCGCGTAGTGCTTGCCGAGTACGTGGAGGGCCGCGTCCCGGGTCTTCTTCAGCGCGTCCCCGGCGAAGTTGCGCAGCGCCTCGTCGTTCGTGCCGAACGAGCCGTCGAGGGAGGGCGTCGGACGGTGGTCCGGCGGCGCCTGGTGTCCGGAGTCGCTCGCGAAGACCGCGTAGCCGCGGGCCAGCGGGGTGGGTTTGCCCGCGGGGGCGAACGGCACGTTTCCGGTGACGTCCGGAATGGTGCCGTCGTAGCCGCCTCCGCCGAGCATCATCGCCTTGTGGTTCCAGTGGGCTGGGAGGGCGATACGGAGCCTGATGTCGGGGGCCGCGCCGTCCATCGGCCGGATCGCCGCGTCGACCCGGCAGTATCCGCCGGGCGCCTCCTTCGCGGCGGGGGCCTCCTTCTCGGCGGGCGCCTCCTTTGCGGCGGGCGCCTCCTTCGCGGCGGGGGTCACCTTCGCAGCGGGGATCACCTTCGCGGCGGGCACCTCCTTCGTGCCGGGCGCCTCCCTCGTGCCGGGGGCGGCCTCCTTCTCGGCGGCCGCCTCCTTTGCGGCGGGGGCCTCCCTCGCGGCGGCGGCCTCCTTGGCGGTGGGGGTCACCTGTGTTGCCGCGGTGACCGCGCCGCCGCGGGTCGGCATGCCGATCACCTCGCGGGGGATCTCCAGGCCCCGCAGTCGCGCGCACGCCGTGCCGGGTGTGTCCGCGGCGGCGTCGGGAGTGAGGCCGCCCGCCAGTACGAGTGCCACCACGCCGACCGTCGCCGTCCGCCTTCCCACCATGCCGCCCCGCCCTTCCGCCTTCGGCTGCCGCCGAGCACGCACGGTAGGGCTCCGCCCATGCGCGCGCCCATGTGAGGGGCCCACACAGCGGGAGGGGTGGGCCTGTGTCTTCGCCCCGCAGTCGCGGCGGACACCCGCCGTAGGAGCTTCGCTGATTGCCCGAGTGCGGGCGCATCGTGGTCGCTCGCGCAGTTCCCCGCGCCCCTGCGGGGCGCGACCCCGGTCTGCATCGTGGCCCGCTCGGCGGACACCCGCCGTAGGAGCTTCGCCGGTTGCCCGGGTGCAGGCGCATTGTGGTCGCTCGCGCAGTTCCCCGCGCCCCTGCGGGGCGCGACCCCGGTCTGCGCCGTGGCCCGCTCGGCGGACACCCACCGTTGCAACTTCGCCGAATGCCCGAATGCGAGCGCGCCGTGGTCACTCGCGCAGTTCCCCGCGCCCCTGCGGGGCGCGACCCCGTCCGCATCGTGACCCGTTCGGCGGGCACCCGCCGTTGCAGCTTCGCCGATTGGCCGGGTGCGTCGTGGTCGCTCGCAGTTCCCCGCGCCCCTGCGGGGCGGCCGCGTTCAGGGGGTGAATGGGCCGCCGTCGGTGAAGGCCGACTCGGCGAAGCGTTCGCCGATGCGGCGTTGGGTGGCGGCGTCCGGGTGCAGCTCATCAGGCAGCGGCAGCTCGGCGAAGTCGGCCTCGCCATACAGCTCACGGCCGTCGAGATAGAACAGCTCGGGATCGTCGGCAGCCCGCTGCCGCACAATCCGGGAAAGCTCCTCCCTGATGACGCCCAGCGTGAGCTTCCCGCTCGCACGCTCCGCCGGATCCCCCATCGCCGCGAACCGCAACTGCCCGGAGCCGAGTGCGTCGAGGTCCGGCATGCACGGCCCGGGCGTCTCCTCGTGGATGGGGCAGTGGATGGGCGAGACGACCAACAGCGGCGTGCCCGGGTGCCCTTCCCGGATCGTGTCGAGAAACCCGTGCACCGCCGGGGTGAACGCCCGCAGCCGCATCAAATCGGCGTTGACCAGGTTGATGCCGAGCTTGACGCTGATCAGATCCGCCGGTGTGTCCCGTATCGCCCGCGCGGTGAACGCGTCGAGCAGGGCCCCGCCGCCCAGGCTGAGGTTGACCAGTTCCACCCCGCCGAGCGCGGCCGCCACCGCCGGCCAGGTCCCGGTCGGACTCGCGGCGTTGGAACCGTGACTGATCGAACTCCCATGGTGCAGCCACACCTTGCGGTCCGGGGCCGGTGCGGGCTCGACGGGCGCGTCGGTGCGCAGGGCGACCAACTCGGTGGTCTCGTCGTGCGGTAGCCACACCTCGACGTCCTTGAGCCGGTCGGACAGCCCGGTGAATCGCAACGTGCCGACGGGTCCGGGGCGCGTCTCGGCGGACCCGGTCGCCATGTCGATGGTCATCACGTTGCCGCCGCTCACCACGCCCTGGTCCACCGTACGGCCGTCCACGACCAGGTCGTACACGCCGTCCGGACGGGGCGGCACCCCAACATAGACCCGCTTGGTCGGCAACGTGTCCAGCTCGACGGCCGTCGCCCGGGTACGGAACACCAGCCGTACGCCGGACGGTTGCGACTCGGCCATCGCGAGCTGCCCATCCGCGCACTGCGCCCGGGCCCGGGCCGGCAGCCGATGCGGCAGCAACCCGTGCTCGGTACGCTCCAGTTCGAGGGCGCCGCGCACCAGGTCGGCGGTGAGGGGCGTGCTGATCCAGTCCTGTTCCGTGTCCATAGCTCAGCCTTCTGTCGGTGTCAGGGCGTCGGCGTCGGCCAGTTGCGGAGCAGGGCGTCGAGGGCGTCCAGCATCCGCGCCCAGGTCTCCTCCGTGTCGGGTGCGCTGTGGCTGAAACCTCCCCCCATCTCCAAGCTGACGTAGCCGTGGAAGACGCTGCCCAGCATCCGGACCGCGTGCGTCTGGTCCGGCTCCGCGAGGTGGTAGCCGCGCAGGATCGCGCGGGTCATCTGGGCGTGCCGGACACCGGCGCTGGCAGCGGCCGTCGCCGGATCGAGCCGCGTCTGGGCGGCGGCGTAACGGCCGGGATGTTCCCTGGCGTAGTCGCGGTAGACGTTGGCGAAGGCGGTCAGCGCGTCCTTACCCGCCCGCCCGGCCACCGCGTCCGCGGCCCGGTCGGCAAGCTCCTCCAGGGCCAGCAGCGCAATCCTGACCCTGAGGTCCTGGGAGCTCTTCAGATGCGAGTACAAGCTCGCGACCTTGACGTCGAACCGCCTGGCCAGCGCCGAGACGGTCACCTGGTCGAACCCGACCTCGTCCGCCAGCTCCGCCCCACCCCGGGTAAGCCGCTCCGCACTCAGCCCTGCACGCACCATAACGTTCCTCCCGTTTGCCAAATCCTATCCTGCAACCTCCTAATACCTTTAGGCAAGCGAGTAAGGGTCAGGGGCGCCCCGAAGGGGCGCGGGGAACTGCGCGACCAGCCACAAGCCGACCCGCAGACCGCACGCACCAGACAGGGGCACCCCCTACCGGACCGGCGACCGCCCCCGCTCGGCAGCGCGCTGGCGGCCAGCCGAATAGGAGCATTCGAAGCGCCCCCGAGAACCCCCAGTGCACTGCACCAGCTCGAAGAAAATCCGCCCTAAGGTGACGGTGCAGCAGTGCCAGAACTCCCCGTCCTCGTCCCGGTCATAGAGAACGTCCAGTTCGCGCAGCGTCGCCAAGGCACCCGACGACAGCTCGAATCGCGCGCCGAGGTCGTCGTAATAGTTCTCCGGGACGGGCAGCGGCTCGGCGCCCGCGTCCCGCACCCGGCGCGCGGTGGCCGCGATGTCGTCGGTGGCGAGCGCGACATGCTGCGGGCGTGCCCCCTGATCACCCGGAACGGGCGCCACGTTTAGGGAGATCCGTAGGACCCCCTCGGGGTTGGCCACGGCCCGGCTGCGGAACAGCCCGTACGGGTCGGCCCCCTCCAGGCTCTCGTTCGGCTGGAGACCCAGCACGCCCGGATAAACAGCGAGGCATCGTCGACGTGGCGCCATGGCTGGGTGAGCGCCACATGGTCGATCCGGGTGACTCCGCAGGGTCTTGCCCCGCTCCCGGGCGCGGGTGAGGGCGTCGGCGCGAAATCCCCCCTCCAGTCGGGGCGTTCGGCATCCCCCGTACGGCGGAAGAACAGCTCCGTACCATCGGGCGCGGCCACCGCCTCCAGCGGCGCCTCTCGCGGGGCGGGCCGGCGCGGCAGCGCGAAGGCGCGCAGGGACTCGGCCCGGCGCACCTCCGCCTCGGGGTCCGAGGCCTCCAGTCCCAGCGCGGTGGGGGCGAGGCCCGAACGCCGGTCGGCCCCGGCGGTGTTGAGCACGATGCGGGCTTCCCCCTGCTCCCACAGCTCCACCGGCTTCACCGGGTGCCGTCCAGTACGGGTGAACCCGAGGGCGCCGAGCAGCCCGCGCACCGGGCCGGTGTCGGCCGCGGCCAGCTCCGCGAAGGCGACCCCGGAGGCACCACCGGCGCGGGCGGTGTCGCCAGCCCCGCCACCTCCTCCAGGCCGATCAGCGAACGCATCGCGTCCACCGCAGTACGGCCCGCGTCCGCCTGCCGGAAGACATCGTGGAACACCTCCAGGGACAGCGGCCCTCGATACCCGACCCGCACCGCACCCGACCCGCACCGCCCGCTCCACCAGCGCCGCACATCGAAGCCCCCCCGACCGGGGAAGCAGCACACATACCGACCAGTCGGTGCCCCAGCGTACCGCCAGCCGACCCGGCACCCGCGCCGTTACATCCGCTCGTCGAGGAACGGCAGTACGACGGCGGCCATGTCGTCCGGAACCTCTTCGGCGAGGTCGTGTCCCGCGTCGAAGACATGTCCGGTGACATCGTGCGCCACGAACCGCATCATCTCCTCGTTCCGGTCGCCGATGAACGCCGAGCCGCCGAGCGCCAGTACCGGGATGTCCAGCTTCTTCTGTGACGCCTGCCGGTTCTGCTCCGCGTCCACGAGCATCGCGCGGTAGATCTCCAGCATCGCCCGGATCCCGCCGGGCATGGAGTAGCAGCGCACGTACTCGTCGATGGCATCGGGCGTGGCCGTGTCCGGGTAACTGCGCTCATTTTTGATCATGTAGCTGATCAGCTCGCGCTCGTGCCCGGCGATCAGCATCTCCGGCACGTCCGGCTGGAAGTAGAAGCCCAGATGCCACAGGTGCATCCCCCTGGACACGTTCTCTTCGGTGAGAGCCGTGTGGTCCTCGAAGCCGAACCCGGGGAGCAGCGCCTCGGCGAACACCAGCGCGTGGACGTCGTCACGGTGCCGGGCGGCGAGTTGGTACCCGGCCACCGCACCCCAGTCCTCGCCCAGCACGCCGTACGTACGGTGCCCGAGGTGGGCCATCAGCGCGGCGATGTCTTCGCTCATCGTCGCGGAGTCGTAGCCGCCCGAAGGACGGGCGGAGTCACCGAGACCGCGCAGATCCGGCACGACGACCGTGTACCGCGCGGTGAGTTTCGGAACCAGGAGCCGCCAGTGATAGCTGGTCTTGGGCACGCCGTGCAGCAGCACCAACGCCGGACCGGAACCGCCCGTCCGGTAGTGCAGGCTCGTTCCGTTGACGCCGGCGCGGCCGGTGCGGAGGGATTGCCCACGGTGGTCGAAGATCACTTCTTTGCCTGCTTTCCGTAGTCCTACATACTTCACACATACACAGCCACTCAATTCAAGACTGATCAGTCTCGAAAAGTGGCATACTGATCGACGTCACACTCCTCCAAGGTGAGAACTCCTCGAAGCCCCGACGCCGCGCGGATGCGCCCTGCGCGTCAGTCCGTGCCGGCGGACGACGGGGACCCGAGCATCGACATCACCGAATCGATCGTCGTGTTGATGCGATCCCGCTGCTCCACTCCCGCCCGCGCGAGCACCTTCAGCCCGTGATTGAGCGAGGCCAGCATGGTCGCTGCCGACTTCGGGTCGACGCCGGGCGCCAGCTCACCCTCCGCACGGGCCCGGAGAAGAGCCCCGTAGAGCGCGGTCTCGAGGCGGCTGATGTTGCCAGTGGTACGCGACGAGATCTCAGGGTCGGCATCGCCGTGCTCCACCGTGGCGTTGACCGCGAAACACCCGTACGGGGCGTTCCCTTCCGGAGGCGTCGCACTGGTCTCCAGCAACTCGCGGATCGCATCCAGCGCGGATTCCCGCGACGCCAGAATGTCAGCCGCGGTCGGCCCCGCCGCCCCGGCAAGGAACCGGTCGAGGGCAGCCAGGTACAAACCACGCTTCGACCCGAACGTTCCATACAGGCTGGCCCGCGCAATACCCAGCTCGCCCGTCAGATCACTGGTGGATGTCCCTTCGTACCCCTTCCGCCAGAACAACCGCATCGCCGCATCCAAGGCGGCCTCCGGATCAAACTCCTTCGTCCGCGCCATACCAACACCATATTCTTTCGAGACTGGCCAGTCAAATATGAACTCCCTCTGCTGCGGGCCCCGATGGCGGAACGAAAGCATCACCAACGCCGTACTACACGACGCCAGTCACCCGTCATCCCGCCCGTCCCCCGGACCCCAAGCCGCACCAGCCCGTCCCAACGCCTGATGCACCCCGACCCAAAAGTTCGCAGCGCCTCCCCTGGCACCAACCCACCGCAAGATCCGCAGCCCAACTGCTGCCGCACCCCCGCGCTACCTACTGCCCCTACACGACAAGGCGCCGCCGCATCCACCAACGACAAAACCCCAGGTCAGAATCGAATCTGACCTGGGGTTCCAGTGGAGCCGCCTAAGGGAATCGAACCCTTGACCTACGCATTACGAGTGCGTCGCTCTGGCCGACTGAGCTAAGGCGGCGTGCGTGCGGCCAGTGTGGGGGCCGCTGCGGCGATAAGTCTACAGGGTTTGTGGGGGTGGTCGGGACGGGGGGCGGGGGGTCACTCGCAGGTCGTGCCGTCCTTGGGGGGCTTGCCCTGGAGGAGGTAGGCGTTGACGGCGCTGTCGACACAGTCGCTGCCGCGCAGGTACGCGGTGTGACCGTCGCCGTCATTGGTGAGGAGGCGGGCCGAGAACAGCTGGCCCGCCAGGCCCTGGGCCCAGCGGTAGGGGGTGGCAGGGTCGCGGGTGGTGCCGACGACGACGATCGGGTCGGCGCCCTCGGCAGCGATGCGGTGCGGCTCGCCTGTCGGCTTCACCTGCCATTGACCGCAGTTCAGCGCCGCCCAGGCGAAGCCGCGGCCGAAGACGGGGCTGGCCTTCTCGAAGGAGGACAGGGACTTACGGGCCTCGGCGGCGTCGGAGAAGGCCGGGGGCAGGTCGAGGCAGTTCACGGCCGGGTTGGCGTACATGATGTTGCTGTACGAGCCGTCCGGGCCGCGCTCGTAGTACTCGTCGGCCAGCTCCAGCAGCGCCGTACCGTCGCCCTTCTTCGCCGCCGTGAGTGCCTCGCGCAGCGCGGGCCAGGAGCCCTCGTCGTACATGGCGCGGGTCACACCCGTGCCGGCCAGGGACTCGGTGAGGGTGCGCGAGGAGTCGGTCTTCAGCGGTTTGCGGTCCACCTGTGCGAACAGGGCGCTCAGCTTCTTGCCCGCCGACCGGACACCGCCCGTGCCCAGCGGGCAGTCGGACATGCCCACACAGTCGCGGGCGAACGCCTTGAACGCCGTCTCGAAGCCCGCCGTCTGCTCACGGTTGACGCGGCGCGACGGGAGGGAGGGGTCCATGGCGCCGTCCAGGACCAGCCGGCCGGAGCGCTTCGGGAACAGGCCCGCGTAGGTGGCGCCCAGGTAGGTGCCGTAGGAGGCGCCGACGTAGTTGAGCTTCTTGTCGCCGAGCACGGCACGCAGCACGTCCATGTCGCGGGCCGCCTCGTTCGTGGAGACGTGGCCGAGCAGCTTGCCGCTGCGCTTCTCGCAGCCCTTGGCGAACCTCCCGTACGCGGCGGTGAGCGCGTCGGTCTCCTTCGCGTCGTCCGGGGTCTGGTCGACGCGCGTGTAGGCGTCCATCTGCTTGTCGCTGAGGCATTCGACGGGCTCGCTGCGGCCGACGCCGCGCGGGTCCATGCCGACCAGCGAATAGTGCTCGCGCACCTGCGGCGGATAGGCGAGGGCCGCCGACTGCTGTACGTAATCGATCGCCGAGCCGCCCGGACCACCGGGGTTGATGTGCAGCGAGCCGCCCTCGGGCTTGTCCTTGCCCTGCTTCGGCTTGGTACGGGTCACCGCGAGGCCCACGGTCTCGGCGGCGTCCGCGGGGTCGTTCCCCGGCTTGTCGTAGTCCAGCGGCACCCGCAGCGTGGCGCACTCGAACTCGGCCGGGCCGCAGCTGTGCCACGTCAACTTCTGCTCGTAGTACGGGCGCAGAGCGTCCGGGATCCGGGCGGGCAGCGGCTTGAGCGGGGGGGCGTCGGCGCCCGCGTGCGTGCCCTTCGCGGAGGGGTCGGTGTCCGGTTCCCCTGCCGAGTCCTTGTCCGACGAGCATCCGGAGAGCAGGAGGGCGACGGCCGTGAGCGCCGCGGCGCCGCCGTACCGGACACGGGACGCGCCCCCGTATCGGACACGGGAGGCGTGTGACTGGCTCATGGGGCATCCCTCCACCGACGGCACCTGGTGGGAGCGTACCCAGCCGGGTACCGCCCCGTCGTCCGCGGGGGCCCATGGCGCGCCAGTCGGCCACCCGGCAGAAGCGCCAGTCCACGAACCCGCCGAAGCCACGCCGCCACCCCGCAGAAACCGCGAAGCCGGTCAGCCGCGCAACCGCGTCAGCCCGCCCGCAGTGCCATCGTCATCGCCTCGACCGCCAGCAGCGGAGCCACGTTGCGGTCCAGCGCCTGGCGGCACTCCAGTACGGCCTCGATCCGGCGCAGCGTCTGCTCCGGGCGCGAGGTGGCGGCCAGTTGGCCGATCGGACCGGCCGCCTCGTCGTGCGACAGGGCGACGGACGAGCCCAACTGGCGGGCCAGCACGTCACGGTAGAAGGCCGTCAGGTCGGACAGGGCCAGGTCGAGCGAGTCCCGCTGGGTACGGGTGGAGCGGCGCTTCTGCTTGTCCTCCAGCTCCTTCATCGCACCCGCCGTACCGCGCGGCAGCCGCTTGCCCTCCGCCGCGCCGAGCGCTGCCCGCAACTCCTCGGTCTCCTTGGCGTCCAGCTCCTCGGCGACCTGTTTGGCGTCCTCCGTGGCGGCGTCGATCAGCTCCTGTGCCGCCCGGAGCGCGCTGCCCACGTCGTCGACCCGCGTGGGCAGTTTGAGCACCGCCTGCCGTCTGGCGCGGGCCCGCTCGTCCGTGGCCAGCCGCAGCGCGCGATCGATGTGCCCCTGCGTGGCCCGCGCGGCGAACGCGGCCATCCCCGGCTCGATCCCGTCCCGCCGCATCAGCAGATCCGCCACCGCGTCCACCGGCGGCGTACGCAGCGCCAGGTGCCGGCAGCGCGAGCGGATCGTCGGCAGTACGTCCTCGGTCGACGGGGCGCACAGCAGCCACACCGTACGCGGCGCGGGCTCCTCGACGGCCTTCAGCAGTACGTTCCCCGCGCCCTCCGTCAGCCGGTCGGCGTCCTCCAGGACGATCACCTGCCAGCGACCGCCGGACGGCGACATCTGCGCCCCGCGCACCAGCGCGCGCGTCTCCTTGACGCCGATGGTCAGCAGATCCGTACGGACCACCTGCACATCCGCGTGGGTGCCGACCATCGTCGTATGACAGCCCTCGCAGAAGCCGCACCCCGGGCTGCCGCCCAGCGCGCGGTCCGGGCTCACGCACTGGAGCGCCGCCGCGAAGGCGCGGGCCGCGTGCTCCCGGCCGGCGCCGGGCGGGCCCGTGAAGAGCCAGGCGTGGGTCATCGCGGAGCCGGAGAGGTCGGCGGAGCCGTGCGCCTCGGCTTCCGCCGTCACGTACGCGTCGGCATCGCGCGCGGCGGCGACCAGCTGCCGCGCTGCCCTGTCCTGGCCCACCAGGTCGTCCCACACCGCCATGCGGACCATTGTCGCGGATGCCGGTGACAGTGCGGGCCGGCAGATCTCACGCACCCGGCATGGGGGCTGCGCCGCGTAAGGGGGCGCGGAGAACTGCTCCCCTGGGGGCACCTCCCGGCCGGAGGCTGGGGGACTCCGGCCGGGAGGTGCCCCCAGCAACCACAACGAACCCGCAGCCTGCGTACTCCGGCAGGGGCAACCCCTGTCCAGGCACCCGACACGGCCTAGCGACGACGGCGTTCGTCGGCCCCTTCGGCGTCGTCGCCGTCGTCATCGTGCGGGCCCAGCAGCTTGTCCGCCAGGGTGGGGGCGTCGTCGAGAGGGGTGTCCTCCGCCCAGGAGGGGCGGCGCCGCTCGCCCTCGTCGACCTGCGGAAGCTCCCGCGTACGGTCGTCGTCGGGCTCGGGTCCCGACTCGGGGACCTGCGGGAGGACCGCCGTCTCCTGGGTGTCGTCGGCCTCGGAGACCCGCGGCAGCACCGTCGTCTCGTCCTCGGGCGACGCCGCCCGCGCCACCTCGGGACGCGGCAGCTGCGTGGTGTCTTCCGCGTCCGGCCCGGCGGCCTCGCCCTGCGGCCGCACCTGGGGGATCTGCGCCGTGTCGGCCTCGGACCCGTCCGGCGAGGAGTCGGCCTCGGGCTCAGCGGGCTCGACGGGCTCAGGAGACTCAGCGACCTCACGAGGCTCAACGGACTCAGCGGCCTCAGCAACCGACCCCACCTCAGCCACCTCAGAGACCCCAGCCCCCTCAGAAGCCTCGGGAGCCTCCGCCGCCGAAGCGGTCTCAGCCGCCGAAGCAGTCTCCGCAACCGACCCCACCTCAGCCGCCTCCGCGGCCTCCGCCGCCTCCCGCTGCGCCCTCTCCGCAGCCTCCGCCTCGGCCTTGGCCGCCGCCTCGGCGGCCGCCGCCGCCCGCGCCTGCTCGGCCTTCAGCAGCGCCTCCTCGGCCTTGCGCTGCCGCTCGCGGCGGCGCTCCTCGGCCTCGGCCCGCAGCCGCTTCTCCTCCTCGGCGCGCTTCCGCAGCCGCTCCTGCTCCTCCTCGTAGGCGCGCTGTTCGGCCTCGCGGCGCTTGCGCTGCTCCTCCTCGATACGGCGCGCTTCCTCGGCCCGCTTACGTGCCTCCTCGGCACGCCGGGCCTCCTCCAACTGGCGCGCCAGTTCCGCCTCCCGGCGCTGACGCTCCTCCTCCTCGCGGCGGAGCTTCTCCAGCTGCTCCTTGCGCTCGCGCTCCTTGCGCTCTTCCTCCGCCTTCCGCTTGGCCTCTTCCTCGGCCCGCCTGCGTGCTTCCTCCTCGGCCCGCTTACGGGCCTCCTCCTGGGCCTTCTTCTCGGCTTCGGAGAGCGGCAGCACCTGGTCGAGACGGTGCCGGACGGCAGTGGTGACGGTCTGCGGCTCCTGCCCCGCGTCGACGACCAGGTAGCGGGCCGGGTCGGCGGCGGCGAGGGTGAGGAAGCCGGCCCGTACCCGCTGGTGGAACTCGGCGGGCTCGGACTCCAGGCGGTCCGGCGCCTCGGTGAACCGTTCCCGCGCCGTCTCGGGCGCGATGTCGAGCAGCACGGTCAGATGCGGCACCAGCCCCTCGGTGGCCCAGCGGTTGATGCGGGCGATCTCGGTCGGGGACAGATCGCGCCCGGCACCCTGGTAGGCGACGGAGGAGTCGATGTAGCGGTCGGAGATCACCACGGCCCCGCGCTCCAGCGCCGGGCGGACGACCGTGTCGATGTGCTCGGCGCGGTCGGCGGCGTACAGCAGTGCCTCCGCGCGGTGCGAGAGCCCGGCCGAGGAGACGTCCAGCAGGATGGAGCGCAGCCGCTTGCCGACCGGCGTGGAACCGGGCTCCTTGGTGACGACGACCTCGTGCCCCTTGGCCCTGATCCACTCGGCCAGCGCCTCCACCTGCGTGGTCTTGCCCGCGCCGTCGCCGCCCTCCAGCACCAGGAAGAAGCCGTTCCCGGCCGGTGCCTGCCGGGGGTGCCCGCCGCCGAACGCCTCCAGCAGGTCCCGCCGCAGCGGTACGCCCTGCCGGTCGTCGGTACGGCCCAGCAGGATCGCGCCGACCGGCAGCAGCAGTGCGCCCACCAGCATCAGCGTGAACGAGGCGCCACCGTGGTCGAAGACGAACGACCCGTTGTCCACCCGGTGCGGCCCGATCAGCGCGGCCAGCGCGGGCGCCAGGATCGCGCCCACCGCGAGCGACAGCCGCACCACGGCCTGCAGGTGCTCCGTCGTACGGATCCGGCGGGATTCCTCGGTCTCCTGGTCGAGCAGCGTGTGCAGGGTGTTCGCCGCGATACCGGCGCCCGTCCCGGCCAGCAGCGCCAGCCCGATGACGGTCGCGGTGTCGGCCACCAGCCCGGCCGCCAGCAGCAGTACGCCGGTCAGCCCGATGACGAGCGCGAGCAGTCGGCGCCGGGAGAGCGACGGCATGGTGTACGGCGCGAGCCGGATCCCCGCGGCGGTGCCGCCGGTCAGCATCAGGGCCAGCAGCCCGAACGCGACAGGCCCGCCGCCCAGATCGGCCGCGTGCAGTGGAGCGAGTGCGACGGCCGCCGCGATGGCGCCGCCGATCGCCCCGCCCGCGACGACGAGCAGCGGCACCGCGCCCGTACGGCCCTTGTCCGGCCCGCCCTCGGCTGTCCTGGGCCGGCGCAGCCCCTCCAGCGGGGAGCGGGGGCGCGGAGTCTGCGCGTCAGGCAGTTCGAGGAAGTAGCCGATGGCAGCGGCCGCCGCGAAGAGACCGGCCGCCACATACGAGGCGAGCGCCGCCTGGTGCGAGCTGAACCAGTCGATGCCCACACCGAACAGATTGCTGATCAGTGTGACGACGACGAGTCCGGCAGCCGCGATCGGCAGCGCCACGAAGCCGGACCGCAGCCAGAGCCGGCGCAGCGCCTCATGGTGGTCGGGCAGCGGCCGGACGGCAGCGCCCTCGGGCGGCGCGGCCGGCAGCAGCGCGGGAGCCGCGCTGTCCCTCGTCACCGTGGAGAGCCGCTCGGCGGCGCCGGTCACGAAGACGGTCACCAGCAGAACGACGAAGGCGCTGCCGGGTGTCCAGTCGATCCACAGCGGAGCGACGATCAGCGCGAGGGCCCGCAGCACATCGGCGCCGAACAGCGTCCACCGCCGGTCGAGCACCTTCTTCCCGCCGTTCGGACCGCTGCTCGGGCCGCTCTTCGCGCCGTCGCTCTTGCCCTCGTCGGCCTTCTCCTGCTGCTGGACGCCGCTGACCAGCGCGGAGACCGGGCCCAGCAGTACGGCACCGAACAGCAGCGTGGACAGCAGCCGCAGCCCGAAGACGGCGGCCACGACGAGTGCCATTCCGCGGTAGCCACCGCCGAACACCGGGTCCCCCGCCACGCCACGCACGGCTGCCGCCTGCATCGCCAGCAACAGCAGCACCAGGAGACCAAGCATGTCGCCGATCCCACTGGTGAACTGCGCGGTCCACAGCCGCCGCAGCGGGGGAAAACGCAGCAACGCGGTCACGGCGCCCTCGCGGGATTCCGCGGCGAGAGCGTCGTCCGGGGCAGTTGAGGGCGAAGACTTCATCCCGCCAGCGTATAGGGAGGAAGCCGCCACCCGAATCCGTCCCCGAACATCTGTGTGTACCCAGCGGGGCTGTTGGGCAGGATCACCCGCCCAACAGCGTCGGAACACCGGTCAGAACACCGAGAAAGCCGAGGCCGGCGGGCCTACTCCTCCGGAGGCTGCTCCGTGGACTTCTTCGGAGAAGTGGCCTTCTTGGAAGTGCTCTTCTTGGTGGTCGTCTTCTTCGCTGTCGTCTTCTTCGCCGCGGTCTTCTTGGCAGCCGTCTTCTTTGCCGGAGCCTTCTTCGCCGCGGTCTTCTTGGCGGCGGCCTTCTTCGCCGGAGCCTTCTTCGCGGGCCCCTTCGCCCGCTTCTCGGCCAGCAGCTCGAACCCGCGCTCGGGGGTGATCGTCTCGACGTCGTCGTCCCGCCGCAGCGTCGCGTTGGTCTCGCCGTCCGTCACGTACGGGCCAAAACGGCCGTCCTTGACCACCACGGGACGGTCCGTCTGCGGGTCGTTCCCCAGCTCCTTGAGCGGCGGCTTGGCGGCGGCCCGGCCGCGCTGCTTCGGCTTGGAGTAGATCTCCAGCGCCTGCTCCAGCGTGATGCTGAAGATCTGCTCCTCGCTCTCCAGCGAGCGCGAGTCGGTCCCCTTCTTCAAGTAGGGGCCGTAGCGCCCGTTCTGGGCGGTGATCTCGTTGCCGGACTCGGGGTCGACACCGACGACGCGGGGCAGCGAGAGCAGCTTCAGCGCATCGTCGAGCGTGACGGTGTCCAGCGACATCGAGCGGAGCAGCGAAGCGGTCCGCGGCTTGACCGCGTTCTTGCCCGTCTTCGGCGTGCCCTCGGGCAGCACCTCGGTGACGTACGGCCCGTACCGCCCGTCCCGGGCGACGATCGGGCGGCCGGTGTCCGGATCGGTCCCCAGCTCGAAGTCGCCGCTGGGCTTGGCCAGCAGCTCCTTGGCGTAGTCGACCGTCAGCTCGTCCGGCGGCAGGTCGTCGGGGACGTCCGCGCGCTGGCCCGGCTCGCCCTCCTTCTCGCTGGGCCCCTCCACGTACGGCCCGTAGCGGCCGACGCGCAGCGTGATGCCCTCGCCGACGGGGAAGGACGAGACGCCCTTGGCGTCGATCGCGCCGAGGTCGGAGACGAGTTCCTTGAGCCCGCCGAGGTGGTCGCCGTCGCCGTTGCCCGCGGCGGCGGCCGCACCGGCCCCGGCCTCCCCGCCCCCGGCCCGCTCACCGAAGTAGAAGCGCCGCAGCCACGGCACGGCCTCGGCGCTGCCCGCGGCGATGCGGTCGAGGTCGTCCTCCATCTTGGCGGTGAAGTCGTAGTCGACGAGCCGGCCGAAGTGCTTCTCCAGCAGCCCGACCACGGCGAAGCTCAGGAAGGAGGGCACCAGCGCGGTGCCCTTCTTGAAGACGTAGCGCCGGTCCAGGATCGTGCTGATGATCGAGGCGTAGGTGGACGGGCGTCCGATCTCGCGCTCTTCCAGCTCCTTGACCAGCGTGGCCTCGGTGTAGCGGGCCGGCGGCTTGGTGGCGTGGCCGTCGACGGACATCTCCTCGGCGCGCAGCGGGTCACCCTCGGCGACCTGGGGCAGCCGGCGCTCGCGGTCGTCCAGCTCCGCGTTGGGGTCGTCGGCGCCTTCCACGTACGCCTTGAGGAAGCCGTGGAAGGTGATGATCTTGCCGGTGGCGCTGAACTCGGCGTCCCGGCCGTCCGCGGACCGGCCGCCGACCTTCACGGTCACCGACTGCCCGACGGCGTCCTTCATCTGGGAGGCGACGGTGCGCTTCCAGATCAGCTCGTACAGCTTGAACTGGTCGCCGGTCAGCCCCGTCTCGGCAGGCGTACGAAAGCGGTCGCCGGAGGGGCGGATCGCCTCGTGCGCCTCCTGGGCGTTCTTGACCTTGCCCGCGTAGGTGCGCGGCTTGTCCGGCAGATAGTCGGCGCCGTAGAGCTGGGTGACCTGAGCGCGGGCCGCGGAGACGGCGGTGTCGGAGAGCGTCGTGGAGTCCGTACGCATATAGGTGATGAAGCCGTTCTCGTACAGCTTCTGCGCCACCTGCATCGTCGACTTGGCGCCGAACCCGAGCTTGCGGCTCGCCTCCTGCTGGAGGGTGGTCGTACGGAAAGGCGCGTACGGGGAGCGGCGGTAGGGCTTGGACTCGACGGAGCGGACGGCGAAGTCGGTGTTCTCCAGAGCGGCGGCCAGCGCCCGCGCGCCGTCCTCGTCCAGGTGCAGCACCGCGGACGGGTCCTTGAGCCGGCCGTCGGAGCCGAAGTCGCGGCCCTGTGCGACGCGGCGGCCGTCGACCGTGGTCAGCCGGGCGCCGAAGGTTCCCGGATCACCCGTCGCACCCGCTCCCGCCGAGGCATCCCCCGCCTGCCCCGTCGCGAACGTGCCGGTCAGGTCCCAGTACTCGGCCGAGCGGAACGCCATGCGCTCGCGCTCCCGCTCCACCACCAGCCGGGTGGCCACGGACTGCACCCGGCCCGCCGACAGCCGCGGCATGACCTTCTTCCACAGCACCGGCGAGACCTCGTACCCGTACAGCCGGTCCAGGATCCGGCGGGTCTCCTGCGCGTCGACCAGCCGCTGGTTGAGGCTGCGGGGGTTGCGGACGGCGTTCTGGATGGCGTCCTTGGTGATCTCGTGGAAGACCATCCGCTTGACCGGGACCTTGGGCTTGAGCACCTCTTGCAGATGCCAGGCGATGGCCTCGCCCTCGCGGTCCTCGTCAGTGGCGAGCAGCAGCTCGTCGGATTCGGCCAGCAGCTCCTTGAGCTTCTTGACCTGGTCCTTCTTGTCGCTGTTGACGACGTACAGCGGCTCGAAATCGTGGTCGACATTGACGCCGAGGCGGGCCCAGGGCTCGCCCTTGTACTTCGCGGGAACCTCGGCCGCACCGCCCGGGAGGTCGCGGATGTGCCCGACGCTGGCCTCGACAACGTAGCCAGGGCCGAGATAGCCCTTGATCGTCTTGGCCTTGGCAGGCGACTCGACGATCACAAGTCGGCGCCCACCATTTGCTGTGTCGTGGGTCGGGGACAACTTCTGCTCTTCTCTCCGGTCGGTTTCTGTATCAATATCGCTGCATTGCTATCGCTGCGGAGTGTGACGGTACCTCCCGCCCCCATGTCAAACGGGAAAAGTCCGCAACGCCACTCGAACGGTAACCCGACAACCAGCCGTCCCGCCGCCCGAAGGCTCTGGCAACATGTCCGGGGCACATCACCAGGTACCGCTCGACCTCGGAGGTCTTGTGTCCGACCCGAATCAGCCCGGCTACGGCTACCCGCAGCAGCCGGGACAGAACCCCTACAACCAGCCGCCCGGCCAGCCCGGCTACGGCTATCCGCAGCAGCAGCCCATGGCGGCTGCTCCTGGTCAGTACACCGGGGACCCGAACGCCCCGTACGGTTACGACCCGTACGGACGTCCGCTCTCCGACAAGTCCAAGATCGTTGCCGGCGTGCTGACGCTCTTCATCGGCAGCCTCGGCATCGGCCGCTTCTACACCGGCCACATCGGCATGGGCATAGCCCAGCTGCTGACGTGCGGCGGTCTGGGCATCTGGTCGCTGGTCGACGGAATCATCTTCCTGACCAGCGACAGCCGCACCGACGCCCAGGGCCGTATCCTGCGTGGCTGAGGCCTCGCAGGGCCCCGGGAGAGGGCGGCGCGACACGAGGGGAGGCATTGGCCACATGGCGATAACCAACGTCCCTGCTGCCGCTGGCCGACTCCGCGCCGCCCTCTCCCACCCGGCAGCCCCGCCGCTCGCCACCGCGGCGGCGGGTCTGGCAGGCGCCTGCTATCTGTGGGGCACCAACCCCCATGACCCGGGCGCCGCCTGGCTGCCGCGCTGCCCCTTCAACTGGGCCACCGGGCTGCTCTGCCCGGCCTGCGGGGGCACGCGCATGGCGTACGACCTGATGCACGGCGACCTGGCAACAGCCCTGCACGACAACGCCGCGCTGCTGACGGTCGGCCTGCCGGTCGCCGTCTACCTGTCAGCGCGCTGGCTCTACGAGGGGCTGCGGGGACGCCGGTACGCCCCCCGGCTGAGCACCCGGGGGAAAGTGGCCGTACTGAGCGCCGCCGTCGCCTGGACGGTGGCCCGTAATCTGCTGTGACGTAAACGTCAGTCCAGCACCGGTGTCAAAAACCCCTGTTCGACCAGGAGCCTGATCGACTCCGGCGTGCGCGCCCGCAACTCGGCCGGGTCCTCGCCCAGCAGCTGACCGATGGCGTCCAGAATCCGCCCCGCGGTCAGCGTCCCGTCGCAGACCCCGGCGAACCCGGCGCCGACCGTGTCCACCGTCGTCGCGCGCCGCATCCCGCGGTTCTGCCGCAGTACGACGTACTCCGGATCCTCCGCGCCGGGAGCGCCAACCTGCTCCTGCATCACCTCGTCCGCCAGCACGAAACGGTGCTCCAGCAGCGCCCCGTCGTGGGTACGGCGCAGAAAGTCCTGCCGGTCGAAGTGCGCCCGGATCACCTCGCCCAGCGGCTGCTCGACCGGGTGCGGCCACTCCTCGGCGAGCACCGAGGGACGCTCGGCGTCCGAGCGCCGCAGGGTGATCCAGCCGAAGCCGACGGCCTTGGTGCCGCGGGCCGCGAACTCCTCCAGCCAGGCGTCGTAGCGCGCCGCGTACCCGGCCGGATCGCCCCGGTGGTCCCCCGCGTCCCGCAACCACAGCTCCGCGTACTGGGTGACGTCCTGCACCTCCCGCTGGATGATCCACGCGTCACACCCCGCCGGCACCCACGCCGAGACCCGCTCGCGCCAGTCCGCGCCGTCCTGGTGCTCCCAGTTGGCCAGCAGCTGGCAGTAGCCGCCCGGAGCCAGATGGCGGGCCGCCTGCTGCACGAGGGTGCGGCAGATGTCGTCACCCGCCATGCCGCCGTCCCGGTAGGTGAGCCGGGCGCCCGGGGAGATCACGAAGGGCGGGTTGGAGACGATCAGGTCGTACGGCTCCTCGTCCGCCACCGGCTCGAACAGCGAACCCTCGCGCAACTCCGGTTCTGCGGCGCCCGACAGCGCGAGGGTCAGGCGCGCGAAGTGCAGCGCGCGCGGGTTGACGTCCGTCGCGGTGACGTGCGTCGCGAACCGGTCCGCGTGCAGCGCCTGGATCCCGGAGCCGGTGCCGAGATCCAGCGCGCGGCCGACCGGGGTGGGCACCATGATCCCGGCGAGCGTGGTGGAGGCGCCGCCGACCCCGAGCACGACGCCCTCCCCAGGGCTTTCCGCCCCGGACCCGCGCGGAGCGCCCACACCGCCGGCTCCGCCGACGGCACACCCCCGGTCGCTGACGACCCACCAGTCCTGGCCCTCGGGGCCGCTGTAGGGGCGTACGTCGACCGTGGCGCGTACGGCGTCACCGGCTTCCCCGGCCCCCACGGCTGCGTCCGTGCGGGCGCCCGCCTCCGGCGCCCGCTCCAGCCAGCGGTCGGCCAGCGCCTCGTCGACGGGCAGCACCGCCCGCGCGCTGCGGTACGGCACGGCCTGTTGCAGCAGAAAGAGCCGCGTCAGCGTCTCCAGCGGGCCCTCGCCGCGGGCGGCGCGCAGCGCCGGGACGGTCTCGGCGCGGGCCAGTGCCGCGTAGGCGGGGGCGCCGAGCAGGTCGAGGAGGCCGTCGGCGGTGAAACCGGCCGCCATCAGAGCCCCCCGCAGCCTGCGGGTGCTGTCGGTGGTGGGCTCGGGAAGTGCGTCAGTGCTCACCCGCGCCATTCTCCTTCGCTCCCGGGCCGCCCCGCCTTCGGGGGCGTGGGTGACCGTGGCCTCAGGAGCCGCCCTTGGTGACGCCCGTCTTCTTGCAGCTCTCCTGCTTGGCCATGGACTTGCCGACCTCGCCCTTCTGCAGCCGCTGCAGGGCCTTGTCGCCGCTCTGGCCAAGGGACTTGAGCTTGGCCGCGATGGTGTCGAGGCCCTCGTCGAACTTCTTGTCGGTGGGGAGCTTCTCGGAGGCCACCTTGAGGTCCCGGTACTCGCCGGAGATCCGGTTCAGTTCCTTGACGGCGTCCTTCTGCAGCTTCTCCCCGTCGTCCACCGGCGGCGCTCCCGCCTTCTTCACCGCGCCGGCCATCGCCTTGTACGCGTCGGAGACCTTCTGGAAGCCGGTGATGTCCGCCTTCTTGACCTCTTCGGGAGACTTGCCCGACTGCGCCGCCTCCGTGATCGAGGCATTGGCCTGATCGATCCTGTTGAGCTGGGGCTGGAGGTCGTCGCAGACCTGCTTGGCCCAGTCGTCCGTCTTGCCACTGTCGTCGCTGCAACCAGTCAGCGCGAGTACGAGCGCCGCACCGCCGGACAGTGCCGCCGCGAGCTTCTTGTTCACCGGATCGGTCCCTTCCATGGCTGTTCGGCCCGGAACATACACGCCAGAGAGGGAGTGGCGGCGAGCCGGAAGAACCCTATGGCTACTATTGCAGCCATTTGCACCAACAGTGCTGTGCGACATTACAGACATTCGCCCGTACCCCTCCGGGGGCACGATCCGTCCGCGCCGGCCGCAACCGAGGTGCACAGACGGCGGGCGGGACGCCAATGCGTCCCGCCCGCCGGTCTGTTGGCTGTTATTTATGCCACTCGTTCCGCTGTGAGCGGCTTCGAACGGCTGTCAGGCGGCTGCCGGACAGCTCCTGTGAACGGCCGTCGTACGGCTACGAGGCCGCCACCGGGTCCACCGGATCCGCCGGATCAGTCGGATCCGCCGGGGCCTGAGAGGGCTTGGCCGTCCGCTCGGCGGTGCCCTCCTCCGTCACGGCGACACCACGGCGCTTGGAGACATAGACGGCGCCGACGATGACCGCGACGGCCACCATCGAGACCACCACCCGCACGCCCACGCTCTTGTCCTCGCCGTAGCTGAACTGCACCACTGCGGGGGCGATGAGCAGCGCCACCAGGTTCATCACCTTCAGCAGCGGGTTGATCGCCGGACCCGCGGTGTCCTTGAAGGGGTCGCCGACCGTGTCGCCGATGATCGTGGCCTCGTGCGCCTCGCTGCCCTTGCCGCCGTGGTGGCCGTCCTCCACGAGCTTCTTCGCGTTGTCCCAGGCACCGCCCGAGTTCGCGAGGAAGACCGCCATCAGGGTGCCCGCGCCGATCGCGCCCGCCAGGAACGCCGCCAGCGCGCCCACCCCGAAGGTGAAGCCCACCAGGATCGGCGCCATCACGGCCAGCAGCCCCGGCGTCGTCAGCTCGCGCAGCGCGTCCTTGGTGCAGATGTCCACGACCCGGCCGTACTCCGGCTTCTCGGAGTAGTCCATGATCCCGGGCCGCTCACGGAACTGCCGCCGCACCTCGAAGACGACCGAACCGGCCGAGCGGGACACGGCGTTGATGGCCAGCCCCGAGAAGAGGAACACCACTGCGGCCCCGAACATCAGCCCGACCAGCGTGCTGGGCTGCGCGATGTCCACCAGCTCCAGCATCTTGCCCGCGCTCTGGTCCGCGTCCGTGAGCGCCTCGGCCAGCTCGGTACGGTACGAACCGAACAGCGCGGCGGCGGCGAGCACGGCCGTGGCGATGGCGATGCCCTTGGTGATCGCCTTGGTGGTGTTGCCCACCGCGTCCAAGTCGGTGAGGACCTGCGCGCCCGCGCCCTCGACGTCCCCGGACATCTCGGCGATGCCCTGCGCGTTGTCGGAGACCGGCCCGAAGGTGTCCATGGCGACGATCACACCGACGGTGGTCAGCAGCCCGGTACCGGCGAGCGCGACCGCGAACAGCGCCAGCATCACCGTGCCGCCGCCCAGCAGGAACGCGCCGTAGACGCTCAGACCGATCAACAGGGCCGTGTAGACGGCCGACTCGAGACCGATGGAGATCCCGGAGAGCACCACGGTCGCCGGGCCCGTCAGCGAGGTCCTGCCGATGTCCCGTACGGGCTTGCGGGTGGTCTCCGTGAAGTAGCCGGTCAGCTGCTGGATGACAGCGGCCAGCACGATGCCGATGGCGACGGCCACGACGGCCAGCACCCGCGGGTCACCGCTGTGTCCGAGGATGTCCTGCGCGTCGTCACCGGAGACGCCCTTGAGGTCCGCGTAGCTGGACGGCAGATAGGTGAACGCGGCGACGGCCACCAGGCCGAGCGAGATCACGGCCGAGATGAAGAAGCCGCGGTTGATCGCCGTCATCCCGCTGCGGTCGGAGCGGCGCGGCGCCACGGCGAACACCCCGATCATCGCGGTGAGCACCCCGATGGCCGGGACGAGCAGCGGGAAGATCAGCCCTTCGTTGCCGAAGACGGCGGTGCCCAGGATGAGCGCGGCCACCAGCGTCACCGCGTACGACTCGAACAGGTCCGCCGCCATGCCGGCGCAGTCGCCGACGTTGTCGCCGACGTTGTCAGCGATGGTGGCGGCGTTGCGCGGGTCGTCCTCCGGGATGCCCTGTTCGACCTTGCCGACGAGGTCCGCGCCGACATCGGCGGCCTTCGTGAAGATGCCGCCGCCGACTCGCATGAACATCGCGATCAGCGCGGCACCGAGACCGAAGCCCTCCAGCACCTTGGGCGCGTCGGCCGCGTAGACGAGCACCACGCAGGAAGCACCGAACAGGCCGAGCCCGACGGTGAACATTCCGACGACACCACCGGTACGAAAAGCGATCTTCATCGCCTTGTGGGAAACAGCCGTGAGATCACCCGACGGCTGCTCCGCACCCGGCGCCGGGGTCGCCTCACGCGCCGCAGCAGCCACGCGCACATTGGCACGCACCGCGAGCCACATTCCGATATAGCCGGTGCCCGCCGAGAAAGCGGCCCCGACCAGGAAGAACAACGAACGGCCGATCCGCTGCTTCATATCGTCGGCCGGCAACAGCATGAGCAGGAAGAAGACAACCACCGCGAATACGCCGAGGGTGCGTAGCTGCCGCGCCAGGTAGGCGTTGGCTCCCTCCTGCACGGCCGCCGCGATCTTCTTCATACTGTCGGTGCCTTCGCCCGCGGCGAGCACTTGTCGTACCAACACCATGGCGACGCCGAGCGCTGCGAGCGCGACAACCGCGATCACGATCGCGAGTCCCCGGTTGCCACTGGTCAGTTCTGCGGCGTCCGCGAGGTGCTGGGGGTGGTGAAGTGGGCTGAGATGCCCCGCCATTCGTCCTCCTTGACGTTTGGCACATGGGCGCGCGCAAGCACGCTCAGGCGTCCTGCTGCAAATATGTGGACGGATTGTAGGGAGCGCCACTGGATCAAAACAGAGCGCAGCAGCGAGAATTCGCCGGGATCGGCGAAGATCAGCCGCCCCGGAAGCGGATAATTCGCTCGCACGAGGGAATGTGCAAATTCAACTGACGCCGCTGAAAACGATCTGTCGAGTGAACGAAGAAGTCCGGTGTCGCCGGTTTAGGCGCTGGTCAGAAATGCCGTCCGTGACCTTCGGAAGATCAGAAATGAAGATCACGAAAAACCACACGGACGGCCCACTCAAAGATCAAAAACCCCGCCACGGGCTCGCCACGATGTGGCGGGCTATGACTGGTGGGGATGTGGAGGTTCAGAGTGAGTTCGGGGGAGGACGCCTGACGCGCGCCTGGACGCCGGGGGGTTCGCGCTCAGGGGACGGGGCGGTCTTCGTCGGCGGCTCCGCTCGGCGCGCCTTGGCGTCTTGGCTCCTCAGCGCCTCGGCGCAGAGCGCTGCCGGGGCGGGAAGGGGGTGGGCGTGTTGTGGCCCGTGAGGGAGGCCGGCACTGGGTCGGCGGCGCCGGCGAGGGCCGCGCTGGGGGCGTTCCGGGGTGGCGGCATCGGCGAAGCCCGCGCGTGGGGGCGCCCGTGTCGGCGGCGGCGAGCCCCGCGTGGTGTGGCGCGCCGGATCGGCGGCGGCGAGGCACGCGCCGTGCGGGCGCTCCGGATCGGTGGCGGCGAACGCCGTGCGGTGTGAGCGAGCCCCGTGCGGTGTGCGCCAGCTCTACGGTGTGGCCCTCCTGGGCGGGGCGTCAGGGGAGGACGGGCTCCGTCGTGGGCCAGCTCATGCGGATGACGCCGCCGTGCTCGTCGGTCGTCACCTCGACGTCGTCCACCAGCCCGCTGATCACCGCGAGCCCCATCTCGCCGTCGCCCTCGTCCTCCTCGGGGACCGGCTCGGGGATCTCGTCCCGTGCTCCGGGCAGCAACGCGCCCTCGGCCTCCACGAGGCCGCCGCCCCCGGGGCCGTTTCCGTTCTCGTTGGCCTTGGCGTCCTGGGGCGCCGCCGAGGCGCCAGCGCCGAGCGTGCCGCCGGGCAGTGTGAAGCGCCGGTGCGGCGCCTCGTCCCCCACCTCGATCGAGAACTTCTTCTCGTCCTCGATGAGCGACACCCGCACCGGACTGCTGAGGCCATGGCTCATATGCAGCCCGACGGCGCGCGTGCACGCCTCGCCGACAGCCAGCCGCACCTCGTCGAGCACGGCTTCATCGACCCCGGCCCGCCGCGCCACGGCGGCGGCCACCAGCCGCGCCGTACGGACGTGCTCCGGCAGCGCGCTGAAGAGCAGCTCAACGGTGGCCATGCCATCCCCCTCGGTCTTCCCTGAGTGTCTGCGGGGCCCGGCCGGGGACTCGGAGAGCCGACCCCAACGACCGCGCACCAGTCAACCGGTAAGCCGCCGGACCACCCCGGGAGGGGCGGACCGGCGGCCCGGCACATCAGTCAGTGGCCGCTACGGCCTCGTCGACCGAGGAGTGGATCGGGAACACCTTCGTCAGACCGGTGATCCGGAAGATCTTGAGAATGCGCTCCTGGTTGCAGACCAGGCGCAGCGAGCCCTCGTGGGCACGCACCCGCTTGAGCCCGCCGACAAGCACGCCGAGTCCGGTGGAGTCGAGGAAGTCGACACCCTCCATGTCCACGACGAGGTGGTAACTGCCGTCGTTCACGAGCTCGACCAGTTGCTCGCGCAGCTTGGGCGCGGTGTATACATCAATCTCGCCACCGACCTCGACGATCGTGCGATCGCCGACGGTACGGGTCGACAGGGACAGGTCCACGGATCCTCCAGCACCTTGCTATCGAGCGGTCAGCCCCCTCGGTTCTCCCTCCCCCTGCCCTGACGGAGGGAGGTACCCCCAAAGGCAGGGGACGGATCGGCAGCCGCAGAGGCATTCAATCACTTACCAGCTGGCGAGGACGACGCCTTACGACCATTGTCCGCCTCGCCAGTGACACACTCGGTACCGATGGCCAACGAACAGCACACCCGGTCCGCGAGCGTGCGCCCGCGAGTCGAGCCCCACGGCTCGGCCTTCCGCGGCGACCCTCGCGATGTGCTCGCTCGTCTCACCAGTGGGCCGGACCGCGCCGGGCGTGTCACCCATACGGAGCACTTGCCCCCGCGAAACGGTCGCCATGCGCACTGGCCCGACCGGATCCGGCCGGAAGTGATCGATGCCGTACGTCACGCGGGCATCGACCGTCCTTGGGAGCACCAGGCCCGTGCCGCGGCGCACGCCCTCGACGGCGATTCAGTGATCATCGCCACAGGCACCGCCTCGGGCAAGTCCCTCTCCTACCTCGTCCCCGTTCTCAGCACCCTGCTGGACGGCGCCGAGGCCCCCAACGGCCGCGGCGCCACCGCGCTGTACCTCTCCCCCACCAAGGCGCTCGCCGCCGACCAGCGGCGTGCCGTCACCGACCTGGCCGCCCCACTGGGCACGGCGGTACGCGCCGCCGTCTTCGACGGGGACACGCCGGTCGAGGAGCGCGAATGGGTGCGCCTGTACGCCAACTACGTGCTCACCAACCCGGACATGCTGCACCGCGGCCTGCTGCCCGGCCACACCCGGTGGTCCTCCTTTCTGCGCGCGTTGCGCTATGTCGTCATCGACGAGTGCCACACCTACCGCGGCGTCTTCGGCTCGCACGTCGCCCAGGTCCTGCGCCGACTGCGCCGGGTGTGTGCCCGCTACGGCTCCGAGCCCGTCTTCCTGCTCGCCTCCGCCACCGCCGCCGCGCCCGGCGAGGGAGCAGCCAGGCTCACCGGCGTACGGCCCGTCGAGATCACCGAGGACACCTCCCCTCGCGGCGAGACGGTCTTCGCGCTGTGGGAGCCGCCGCTGACCGAACTGGAGGGCGAACGCGGTGCCCCCGTACGCCGCACCGCCACCGCCGAGGCCGCCGAACTCCTCACCGACCTCGCCGCGCACGGTGTCCGCACCGTCGCCTTCGTCCGCTCCCGCCGCGGCGCCGAACTGATCTCCCTCATCGCCCAGGATCGCCTCGCCGCCATCCCCGCCCCCAGGCAATCGGACGAAGCCGACGACACACCTGCGGCGGCGCCCGAACGGGACCTTGCAGGGTCGCCCGAACGGGACCGCAACACCACGGCACGGGGCGAGGGTGCTGCGGGGCCGGGCGATGGTGTTGCCGAGCCAGGACTCGGCGCCGCGAGGGCGGGCGACGGCGTACCAGGCGCACGCGGGGGCGGGAGTCTGCCCGGGGCCGGGCGGCGGGGTGGGCTGTCGTCGCGGATCGCGGCCTACCGCGGCGGCTATCTGCCCGAGGAGCGGCGCGCTCTCGAACGAGCCCTGCACACCGGAGAGCTGCTGGGGCTCGCCGCCACGAACGCGCTGGAGCTCGGCATCGACATCTCAGGGCTGGATGCCGTGCTGATCACCGGCTATCCCGGCACCCGTGCCTCCCTCTGGCAGCAGGCCGGCCGCGCGGGACGGGCAGGGCAGGGCGCGCTGGCCATCATGATCGCCCGGGACGAACCGCTGGACACCTATCTCGTCCACCACCCCGACTCCATCTTCCGCACCCCCGTCGAGTCCACCGTCCTGGACCCGCACAACCCCTACGTCCTGGCCCCCCATCTGTGCGCAGCCGCAGCCGAGATCCCGCTCACCGAGGCCGACTTCGCCCTCTTCGGGCCGGAGACCGAGCAGTTGTTGGGCAAGCTCGAAGAGCGCAAGCTGCTCCGCCGCCGCAGCTCCGGCTGGCACTGGACCCGCAAGGAGCGGGCCGCCGATCTGACCGACATCCGCGGCAGCGGCGGCAAGCCGGTCCAGGTGGTGGAGGCGGGCACCGGTCGGCTGCTGGGCACCGTCGACGCCGGTGCCGCGCACACCACCGTCCACGAGGGCGCGGTCCATCTGCACCAGGGCCGTACCTATGTGGTGCGACAGCTCGATCTGGAGGACTCCGCCGCGCTGGTCGAGGAATCCAGCCCGCCGTGGACGACGATGGCCCGCGACACCACCTCTCTCGCCGTGCTCGAGACCGAGGCCGAGGTCCCCTGGGGCGAGGCGCGGCTGTGCTTCGGCTCCGTCGAGGTCACCAACCAGGTCGTCTCCTATCTGCGCCGCCGCCTGATCACCGGCGAGGTCCTCGGCGAGACCAAGCTGGACCTTCCGCCCCGCACGCTGCGCACCCGCGCCGTGTGGTGGACCGTCACCGAGGACCAGCTCGACACCGCGCGGATCAACCCGGAGATCCTGGCGGGCTCGCTGCACGCCGCGGAGCACGCCGCCATCGGCATGCTGCCGCTGTTCGCCACCTGCGACCGCTGGGACATCGGCGGTGTCTCCATCGCCCTGCATCCCGACACGCTCCTTCCCACCGTCTTCGTCTACGACGGCCAGCCGGGCGGGGCCGGTTTCGCCGAGCGGGCCTTTCACACCGCCCGCGCCTGGCTGACCGCCACCCGCGACGCCATCGCCGCCTGCGAATGCGAGGCGGGCTGCCCCTCCTGCATCCAGTCACCCAAGTGCGGCAACGCCAACGACCCCCTCCACAAACGCGGCGCCATCCGCCTGCTCACCGAACTCCTCCGCTCCGCCGCCTGACCCCGGTCGCGGCGCCCTCAGCCGTCCCCCCGGTCGACTCCTCCCTCCCTGCCGGGCCCACCGGGCGGGCTGTCCAACGGGCCGCCGGCCGGGCCCGCGCGGGCCCGCACCCGTGCCGTGTACGGGCCCCAGCGCACCCCCGCGTCCAGGTCCGCGATCTCCCCGCGCACCGCACACCTGGCCACCCGCGCACCCTGCGCCTGCGCCACCCGGCGGGCCGCAGCACAGGCTCTTGCGGGGCCCTCCAATGCCCGGTCGGCGGCCGCGAGGGCGGCCAGATCGGCGGCGGCGCCTGCCCGATGTCGTACGTGGACCGCCTGGCCGAAACCGAGCACTGCCGCGAACACTCCGCACAGCACCACCACGCTCAGCGCCGCCCACACCGAGGCCGACCCCCGGTCGCTACGGAGCTTCGCCGCCACCTGCCCTCCTCTCGTCCAACGCGACCGCCTCCGACCGCAGCTCCACGGCCAGCGGTCCCGGACCGACCGTTCTCGCCCGTACCACCACTCTCACCAGCTCGCCCTCCCTCGCCGTCTCCACCCGGGCATCGGGCGGCGCCGCGGACCGCACGGCCTGCGCGATCCCGCCCTCGGGTTCACCGCGGGCCGCAGCGCGCGCCCCGGCCCGAGCGGCGTCCACACACTGGATGCGGGCCACCGCGGCCATCAGCCCCCACAACAGCCCCGCCACCAGGAGCACCAGAGCCGGGATCACAACTGCCGCCTCCGCGGTCACATAGCCCGCGCTCGGGTCTCCCCGCCGCAGCCACCGGCGCCCCGCGCCCTCACGTACGCCCGCGCCGGGGCGTGTCCCAGCGGTCAGCTCAGAACGGCGCACGGAGCGCCCGTTCGATCAGCTGCTGCAATTCGGCTCCTACCGGGCCGCTGTTGACGACCTTGTAGAGCACCGCGGCCAACGCGACCGCCGCGAGCGTGCCCATGGCGTACTCGGCCGTACTCATGCCCCGGTCCCCGCTGAGCCTCCGTGCCGCCCGCGCCCTCTCCCACAGTCGCCGCATCCTCGCCAACACCGCCATGTCCTCCCTCGCTTCGCACACTTCGCATCTGTTCTTCTCCGGACCCGCTCACCGCGTCCGTGCCTGCTCACCGCGCCGGCCTCGCTGCCCGGCAGCCGGCCGCCGCCCTCACCACAGCGACCGCGCCAGCCCCAGCAGTACGGGGACGACTCCCACCGCCAGGAACGCGGGGAGAAAGCACAGCCCCAGTGGCCCGGTGACCAGCACCGCCGCCCGTCTCGCCCGGCTGGCGGCGATTCGCGCCCGGCTGTCTCGCAGTCCGGCGGCCAGCCGGGTCACGGACTCCACCGCGGGCACTCCGGCCACCCCGGCCCGCTCCATGCACCGGGCGAACTCCACACCCCACGGCCGCTCCGCGAACCGCCCCCACACGAGCGCCGGTTCTGCCCCCAGCCGCAGCTCCGTCGCGGCCCTGGTCAGTCGCTCTCCCAACGGGCCACCCAGTGAGCCCCCCACGGCCTCTGCCGCGCGCTGGGGTTCGGCACCCGCCGCGAGGCAGGCCGCCATCAGCTCGGCGGCAAGCGGAAGTTGCGCTTCGGCAGCCCGCTCCGCCACCGTCCGGGAGTCGTCCGCATCGGGCTGTCGCCGCAGCCACCGCCAGGTGCCCCAGGCAGCCGCGCCGCCCACCAGCCATCCCACCGGTCCGCCGATCAGCAGCACCCCCAGCACCCCGGCGCCTGTAACCCCCGCCCCCTCCCGCACCCGTCTCCTTCGCAGCACTCCCTCCCACTTCCGCCTTGCCGCCGCCCATCGGCCCGGCAGCGCACCGGCCACCGCCCCCTCCCGGGTCGCTCCTCCTGCGGCTCCGCCCTCAGAGGAGCCACACACCAGGCCCGCTCGCCGTCGTACAGCCCCCTCTCGCCTGACCACCTCCACAACTCCCGTCACACACCAGGCCGCCGCCAGCACCGCCACAGCCGCCGGAGTCCACATCCACACCCTGGGGACAACCTCCGCCCAGCCGGCGCTCACCTCGACCGGCTCCCGGTCGGCGCCGCCCCACGGCTCGTCGGCCCGGTCCCGCGCCCCGCCAACTCGGCATCCGTCGCCTTTCCCGGTCCCTCGGCGGTGCCCTCGGCCGAGCGCACGATGCGGGCGACCCAGAACAACCCGGCCCACTCCAGCAGCAGCCCGACCGCCAGACAGAGGAAGCCGGCAGGGGTGTGCAGCAGGATCCACAGCGGATCGGCTTCCATGGCCGCGCCCATGGCCAGTCCGAATACCGGCAGCAGCGCGAGCACCAAGGCGGTGGAGCGGGGGCCCGCCAGCTGCGCCCGCAGGTCCTCGCGCTGCTCTCCACGGGCCCGCACCGCGCCCGCCACCCTTTCCAGTCCCTCGGCCAGCCCCGCGCCGCCTTCGACCGCCACCTGCCAGCAGGCCGCCGCACCGGCCAGCCCCTCGGCGCCGGGCAGCTGCGCCGCCTCCCGCAGCGCCCCGGGTACGTCGCCGCCGAACCGGGCCGCCGCGAGCACCGCGGCTCCCGCGTCCCCGAAGTGCCGCACCACGGAACGGTCGACGGCCAGCAGCGCGCCGTCCGGCTGCCTGCCCGCCCGCAGTTCACCCGCGACGGCCGCGCACAGCCCGACCACGGCGGCCTCCCGCTCCCGCGCGGCCCGGTCCGCAGTGCGGCGGCGCAGCCAGCCGCGCACCAGCGGAACCGCGACCAGCCCGGCGATCAGCGGGATCCAGGACTGGCCCAGTAGCGCCACCAGCAGCCCTCCGGGCAGGCACCACCACTCCGGCCCGACCCGCTCGCCCAGTCGCCCCCGCACCGCGGCGACGGCGTCCTGCCACCAGCCGGGCGGCTCGAAGGCCGGCCGTCGCGCCGCCACCTCTCCGCCACCGGCGAGCAACAGCCTGGCCCGCCGCGTTCCGTCGTGCCGTCCCGTCATCAGCCAGGCCGCCGCCCCCGCGCACACCACTGCGGCGTACGCCGCGTATGCCACCGCGGGCTCCGTCCCCACCGTTCCGGCACCGCTCGCCACTGTCATCGAACGCTCCCCTCCGCAGCCCCTGTCCAAGGCCCTGCCGCCGGACCGCCTGGCACACCGGCCACCGCGGGCGTCCGCCCGTCGACGCCACCGCCTACGGAACCGCTACTGATGGGCAGGCCGCCCTCGGCGTAGCGCCGCCTGCACAGCTCCTCCAGTCGCCGCCAGCCCCGCTCGCGGACGAACCCACTCCCGGCGACACCAGGGCGGCGCTCGTCAGGCCCGCTCCAAACGGCGGCCGGCACCGTTGTCACCAGCCCGGTGACGTCCCGCTCCAGCACGTGGATCTGGGAGATCCGGCGCCTGCCGTCGCGGCCTCGCACCAGGTGCACGATCACGTCCAGCGCGGCCGCCAACTGGCTGTGCAGGGCCGCTCTGTCGAGCCCCGCCGTCGTGCCGAGGGCCTCGAGCCGGGCCGGGACATCGGCGGCGGCGTTCGCGTGTACGGTGCCGCAGCCGCCCTCGTGGCCGGTGTTCAACGCGGCCAGCAGATCTGTGACTTCGGGGCCCCTGACCTCGCCCACGACCAGCCTGTCCGGCCGCATGCGCAGCGCCTGCCGTACCAGATCGCGCAGTTCCACGCGGCCCACTCCCTCCTGGTTGGCCGGGCGGGCCTCCAGTCGCACCACGTGGGGGTGATCGGGGCGCAGCTCCGCCGAGTCCTCGGCGAGGACGATGCGCTCGTCGGGGCCGACCAGACCCAGCAGCGTGGAGAGCAACGTCGTCTTGCCGCAGCCGGTGCCGCCGCTGACGACGAACGAGAGGCGCGCGTCCAGCACGGCCCGCAGCAGCCGCTCCCCGCCAGGCGGAACCGTCCCCGCGGCAACGAGTTCGTCGAGACCGAATGCCCGGGGGCGCACCACGCGCAGCGACAGGCAGGTGGAGCCCACGGCTACCGGAGGCAGTACCGCGTGCAGCCGGGTGCCGTCCGGAAGCCGGGCGTCCACCCAGGGGCGGGCGTCGTCGAGCCGGCGTCCTGCCGAGGTCGCCAGCCGCTGCGCGAGCCTGCGGACGGCGGACGCGTCGGGGAAGCGCACCTGGGTGAGCTCGAGCCCCTGGCCCCTGTCGACCCACACCTGGTCGGGAGCTGTCACCAGTACGTCGGTGACCTCCGGGTCCGCAAGCAGTGGTTCCAGCGGTCCGGCGCCGACCAGTTCCGAGCGCAGGGCCTCCACGACGCCCAGCACCGCGCTGTCCCCCATCAGCCGTCCCTGGGCCCGCAGTGCGGCCGCCACCCGGGCGGGGGTCGGCTCGGCCCCGGCCTCGGCGAGACTGCGCCGTACCGAGTCCAGCAGCCGGGCGCCCGCTCCGGCGTCGTCCGCGTCAGGCGCGGCTCCCGGCGCCGTCCTGGCGCCCCGCGAGCTCTTGTCCGGCCCGGTCACGCCGCCACCCCTCCCCCGCTCAGCGCGCGCTCCCAGAACCGGCCGCAGAAGCGGGCCAGCGCGCCGTCCTTCGCGGAGCCGGGTGGCCTGCCCCGGTCGATGTCCTCCAGCAGGCCGCGCTCCCAGGGCAGCTCCCCGGCCAGCGGCACCCCGAGCAGCCGGGCGACCTCCGTGTCGTCCAGCCCCGAGCCGTATCCATGGGCACCGGCCGGGCCGCCGGGAGTCCGCACCACTGCCCGCAGATCGCGGACCGCCAGTTGCATCCGGGCCGCCACCCGGTGCGCCGCGGCGACGGCTCGTAGTTCGGCGGGCACGACGGCCAGCCCGAGGTCGAGCTGGACCAGAGCCTCCGCGACGGTTTCGTCCACCTGCCGCGGAAGGTCGACGACGACCACGCCGCCGCGCCGCCGCGCGGCTGAGAGCACGGACTTCATCGCCTCGGCGGGCACCAGGGCACGATCGCCCCGGTCCCAGCTGAGCAGGCTCAGGTCGTGGGAGCGCGGCAGGGATTCGGCGAGGGCAGTGCCGCCGACCCGGCCCCGGGACTCCGCCAGGTCCGGCCACCGCAGCCCCTGGGTCCGCTCCGCGCCCAGCAGGACGTCAAGGCCACCACCGAGCGGGTCGGCGTCGATGAGCATGGTCTGCTCTCCGGTGCGCGCAGCGGTGACCGCCAAGGCGCAGGCCAGGGTGGAGGCTCCGGCTCCGCCCCGCCCCCCGACGACCCCGACAGTCAGCGCCGTCTGGCCGACTCCTTCCAGCGCGTCGGCGATGCGGCCGGTCAGCCAGCTCTCCGCGTCTGGCAGCAGGACCACGCTCTCGGCACCGACACGGACTCCGCGCTCCCATACGCCCGGGTCGTCCCAATCCCGCCCGACCAGCAGCACTCCAGGCCGCCGTGGCACCGCCCCACCCGCGCTCGGCCTCGGAGGTCCGTGGTCGGGGCCGGGGACAGGGGCGTCGCCGAAGCCGGAAGCGCGGGCGCAGTCGTCGCCGACGAGCACCAGGGGCGCCCGTTCCCAGGAGGCCGCACCGCTCCACGATGCCCACCCCGTCCGGTTCGTAGGGCCGCCGTGCGCTACCTGGGCCTCCGTCCCGGCGGCTGCGCACAGTCGCAGTAGGTCATCGAGGAGTTCCTCGTCCTCGGTGACAATCAGAATGTTTTCGGCCATGCTCCGGCCCCTCCCCGTCAGTTGAGCACTCGCGTCCGCAAACAGCTGCGGACGCCGACGGGATTCACGGTGCAGCGAACCGGAAAAACTTGTGGATCATGGTCGAAAACTGTGGACAACCCAGAGACTGTGAATAACTCGCTCACCCAAACCAGTGACTATCGGAGAGCAGCCCCGCGATTACGGTCAGTTACAGATCAGGGGAATCGGAGCGTCCGGTACCGAAAGATCGAAAAAGCCCCGGCCACTTCGGGCCGAGGCGGAAAAAGGCCCCCGGACATGCGACGACCCCCGCCGGGGGGGAGAGCGGGGGTCGTCCCCACGGCCGACTCGGGGGGGGAGGAGTCGGGCCGGGTTAGCACGGTCGCGAACGATCCGTGACTTCCATGGTGTACCCGAGAGCCTTCTCAGGCAAACCCACGCGCCCCAGAGTACGCCGAATGGTGGGCCCCTATGCTCAGTACCGTGGAAAATCTCGCGATGCCCCGCACAGCCGCCTTCTTCGATCTGGACAAGACGGTCATTGCGAAGTCGAGCACGCTCACCTTCGGCAAGTCCTTCTACCAGGGTGGCCTGATCAATCGCCGCGCAGTGCTGCGGACTGCCTACGCGCAGTTCGTATATCTCCTAGGAGGTGCCGATCACGATCAGATGGAGCGGATGCGCGAGTACCTCTCGGGGCTCGCCCGCGGCTGGGACGTCGAGCAGGTCAGGGAGATCGTCGCGGAGACCATCCACGGTCTGATCGACCCCATCATCTACGACGAGGCCGCTTCTCTGATCGAAAAGCACCACCTGGCGGGCCGCGACGTGGTGATCGTCTCGTCCTCGGGGGCGGAGGTGGTCGAGCCCATCGGCAGGATGATCGGCGCCGACCGGGTGGTCGCCACGCGGATGGTCGTCGAGGACGGCCGCTTCACCGGAGAGATCGAGTACTACGCCTACGGCCAGACCAAGGCGGAGGCCATCCAGGAGCTGGCGGAGTCCGAGGGGTACGACCTGGCGCGCTGCTACGCCTACAGCGACTCGGTCACGGACCTGCCGATGCTGGAGGCCGTCGGCCACCCGCACGCGGTCAATCCGGACCGGGCGTTGCGCAAGGAGGCGCTCGCGCGCGAGTGGCCCGTCCTGACGTTCTCCCGGCCGGTACGGCTCAAGCAGCGCATCCCCTCGCTCTCGATGCCGTCCCGGCCTGCGCTGGCGTTGACGGCTGTGGCGGTGGGAGCCGCCGCGGCGACAGCGGGGTTCGTATGGCTCAACAGTCGGCGACGGCCGAACCTCCGCCCCTTCTGAGAGCCTTCCGAGACCGCCCCGCCGGCCGATGTCCGGTTTCCCCTGAGACGCCCGCAGTTGAGGGCAAAAGTAAAGATGTGGGAGCAGGGGTTCCGCTCAGCTCCCGCACGGAGTACAAAGGAATTGACGGCCCGCGAGACCGGCGGAATCCGAGAGGATCCCGTTCTCATTGGCCCCACGGACCGGATGCATGAATACCGGGTACCCACGCGACGCATAGCCCGCGATCGGGCAGGTCCCGTCAGGGAAGGGCAAAGTCCCACCCTGATGTCCGGACGCAATGTGAAGCACGCACTGGTAACCCGGTGGACGTGCCAGTGACGGCCCCGCCCGTTGTGGCGGGGCCGCCGCATTTCCACACCCCAAAGCTCTCCGGGCCCCAAACCACAGGAGCCCAAAAGCTCTCAGGCGGCGCTCCAGCCCCTCAGGCCGCGCCGCGCTGCATCGCCTCGCACACCGCGGTGCTCTCCCGTACGCCGAGCTCGACAGCGCGGCCACAGTGCGCGATCCACTCGGTCATCCCTTCGGGTGTTCCCGAGGCATAGCCGGCCAAGGCCGTCAGATACGCCTCAAGGCCCAGCTCCGCATGACCCACCTCGGCCGGGCAGATGGCCTTGGGGTCGAGGCCGCTGGCGATCAGTACGACGCGTTCGGCGGCACGCGCGACCTGCCCGTTGTACGAGCCGAACGGGCGCAGCACCTGGAGTTCGCCGTGCACCACCGAGGAGATCACCAGGGCGGGGGCCGAGGTGCTGCCCGTGATCAGCTGGGCCAGACCGTCCAGCCGGGCCGCGACCTCGTCGGCGCCGGGCAGCTCGAGGCCGAGGTCCGGCCCGTCGACCGGCTCACCGGGGCGCCGCGGGCGGCCGACGGTGTCCTCCGGCGTCACGCCACCGGCGGCCACCAGATGCAGCCGGGCCAGCACACGCAGCGGTGACTGCTGCCAGATGTCGAGCAGCTGTCCCGCCTCGGCCGTCACGCGCAATGCCGCGCCGACCGTACGGGCCTCGGCCTCGGCGCCGAAGTCGCTGCGACGGCGCACCTCTTCGAGCGCCCAGTCGACGCCCTCCACAGCGGCCGTGGCGCGGGCTCCGCGCAGTGTGGCCTCCGCGGTGACCTCACTGCTGCGACGGCGCATGATGCGGTGCCCGTAGACCCGGTCGACGGACTTGCGCACGGATTCAACGGCCTCCGGCACGCCCGGCAACGCGGCGAGGGGGGCCAGCGGGTCGGCTGCGGAGGTGCCGGGCACCGAGGTCTTCGACCTGCCGCTGTCGTCGTCGGGGCGAGCGGTACTACTCATGCGTACGACCCTACGCACCCGGCTGAGCGTCCCAACCCCACGATCGAGTGGTCTTCTTCACTCGCGCCTGCCGAACCGGCACCTGCTGCACCT
Organism: Streptomyces sp. CA-250714; assembly: GCF_050936705.1. NCBI lineage: Bacteria > Bacillati > Actinomycetota > Actinomycetes > Kitasatosporales > Streptomycetaceae > Streptomyces > Streptomyces sp. CA-250714. Next base: position 3,635,698 of record NZ_JBNJMI010000001.1, read on the forward strand.
TACGCTATTGAACATGAAGATCGCTTTCGTAGGTAAGGGTGGCAGCGGCAAGACCACGCTGTCCTCGCTGTTCGTTCGTCACCTCGCCGCCCGGGGCAGGCCCGTGGTCGCCGTCGACGCCGACATCAACCAGCACCTGGGCGCGGCGCTGGGGCTGGACGACTCCGAGTCCGCGGCGCTGCCCGCGATGGGCGCGCACCTGCCGCTCATCAAGGAGTACCTGCGGGGCAGCAACCCGCGGATCGCCTCCACCGAGAAGATGATCAAAACGACGCCGCCCGGCGAGGGTTCCCGGCTGCTCCGCCTACAAGAGGACAACCCGGTTTACGAAGCCTGTGCGCGCACTGTCGCACTGGACGGCGGGGACATCAGGCTGCTGGCCACGGGGCCGTTCACCGAGTCGGACCTGGGTGTGGCCTGCTACCACTCCAAGACCGGTGCCGTGGAGCTGCTGTTGAACCATCTCGTCGACGGCCGCGAGGAGTTCATGGTCGTCGACATGACGGCGGGCAGCGACTCCTTCGCCTCCGGAATGTTCACCCGCTTCGACATGACGTTCCTGGTGGCGGAACCGACCCGCAAGGGTGTCTCCGTCTACCGGCAGTACAAGGAGTACGCACGGGACTTCGGTGTGCCGCTGAAGGTCGTCGGCAACAAGGTGCAGAACGCGGACGACGTCGACTTCCTGCGCGAGGAAGTGGGTGACGACCTGCTGGTGACGTTCGGCCACTCGGACTGGGTGCGCGCCATGGAGAAGGGCCGCCCGCGTCCCTTCGCCGAGCTGGAGGAGGACAACTCCCGCTCGCTGGCCGCGCTGCACGAGATGGCGGACGCCTCTTACGAGCTGCGCGACTGGGAGCGCTACACCCGGCAGATGGTCCACTTCCATCTGCGCAACGCGGAGAGCTGGGGCAACGCGAAGACCGGCGCCGACCTCGCGGCCCAGGTGGACCCCTCGTTCGTCCTGCGGGAAGACCAGCAGGAGACCGCGGCCGCTCCGCAACCCGCCTGAGGTACGACCGGCGGCGCGCTCCGACCGTTCCGCTGCCCGAGCCCTGTTCCGGGCCGCCCCGGCCCGGAACAGGGGGACGACGTCAGCTCGACGTCGCTCCCTTGGCGCTCTGTGCCGCTTTCCGTGAGAGGAAGGACCGCCAGCCGCCCGCCGGCTTCTCCCCCACCTCCAGGGTGCGCAACTTTGCGAGCGTGCGCGGCTCCTGCGCGTCCAGCCAGTCCACGAGCTGGCGGAACGAGACGCAACGGACGCCCTCCTTGCGGCAGACCGTCTTCATGACGTCCTCGACAGCGTCCATGTAGATGCCGCCGTTCCAGTTCTCGAAATGGTTGCCGATGATCAGCGGTGCGCGGTTGCCCTCGTAGGCGCGCTGGAAGCCTTGCAGCAGACCGTCACGCATCTGCCGTTTCCAGACGGGCCGTTTCTCCACCGGGCCGTCGATGGAGCCGGACTGGTTGGCGAGGAAGTTGTAGTCCATCGACAGCGTCTCGAACTGCCGCCCGGGGAAGGGCACCTCCTGGAGCGGCAGGTCCCACAGCCCGTACCGCTTTCCCGGCCACACCTGAGTGCCGTTGCCGCTGGAGTCGTAGCGGAAGCCCATCTGACGGGCGGCCTTCAGCAGATTCTCCTGCCCCTCGAGACACGGGGTACGGCCGCCGACGAGCTCGCGCCTGTAGTCGAACGGGAGGGCCCGGGCCTTCTCCCAGCCCGTCGTTGTCTTCCAGTTCTGGACGAACCAGCGGGCCTGCTTGATCTCGCTCCGCCACTGCTCGACGGACCAGGACCCCACGCCGCCGGGTCCGCAGAAGTGGCCGTTGAAGTGGGTTCCGATCTCGCTGCCGTCCAGCCACGCCTCACGGACCTGCCGGAGCGTGGCACGCACGTTCTTGTCCTTGAGGTAGCCGATGTCAGATGCACCTTGGGCGTGACCGGGCGGGGAGTAACGTTTCGCCTCGTCTTCCGGCAGCGCGTAGACACCGCTGAGGAAGTAGGTCTGGGCCGCGCCGTACTTCTTGCCCGCCTTGCGGAAGCGGGAGAAGAGCTTCTTGCCGTCCTCGCCGGCCCCGTCCCAGGAGAAGACGACGAACTGCGGGGGCTTCTTGCCGGGCGCGAGCCTGCGCGGGGTGGGCTGGAAGGGCTGGGGTCCCGTCAGCGAGGTCGAACCGTCGCCCAGGAGCTGGACTTTGGCCTGCGGTCTGGCCTGCGGCGCCGCGCCGGGGGTCTCTTCCAGCCGTCGCGCGTCGTCGCTGCCGGAGCACCCGCCCGCGGCCAGGGACAGCGCCACCGCCGCCGGGACCGCGGCGGTGAGAGCGGGTCTTCTTCGCGTGGCTGCCATCGGCTCACCTCGTCCTCTCGCCTTGCCTCGTCGGTCACCGGTCGGGACCGGCGCTGCCACGCGGATAAAAGTGGCACGAGACGTTAATAAGACAAATAGGACAAGCGGCTTTTTCGGCGTCCTTCACTCGATGGGTGGAACAGAGGCAGCCAGACGCCACTCCGCGCTTCGCCAAGGCTTTACTCGGTATTACTGTTCTTTTACTTCCACCTGGAAGTAATCAGGCGATTACGCAGTGTGCCGATCTCGGGAGGAGTCGCGATGCCCCACCGCACCCCGGTGTGCAGCCGCCCGCTCGCCCGCCCGCAGCGCTCCGCACGTCAGCGCTGGTCAGCCGACCTCTCCGCATCCGTCACGGTCTTCCTGATCGCGCTGCCGCTCTCACTCGGCATCGCACTGGCCGCCGGTGCCCCGCTCCAGTCCGGGCTGGTGGCGGGAGTGGTGGGCGGACTGGTCTGCGGCTGGCTCGGCGGGGCTCCGTTGCAGATCACCGGCCCCGCGGCAGGGCTGACGGTGATCACGGCGGAGCTGATCCAGCAGTACGGCTGGCGGACCACCTGCGCGATCACTGTCCTGGCCGGGCTCGCCCAGATCGGGCTCGGCTGCCTGCGGGTGGCTCGCTCCGCCCTCGCCGTGAGCCCGGCTGTTGTGCACGGGATGCTGGCGGGGATCGGGGGCACCATCGCGCTCGCCCAGCTCCATGTGATGCTCGGCGGCGCCCCCGACAGCTCGCCGCTCACCAACGCGCTGGAGCTGCCCGGGCGGATCACATCGGTGCAGCCCGCCGCTCTCTCCGTCAGCGGGCTGACCGTCGTCGTGCTGCTGGCCTGGCCCCGGCTGAAGGAGCAGGGCGGCGCGCTCGGCGCGGTCACCAGGAGAGTGCCGGCCGCGCTCGCGGCGGTCGGCCTGGCCACCCTCGCCGCCGTGCTGGCCGATATGCGGCTGCCCCAGGTCGAGCTCCCCTCCTGGCGCTCGCACGCGCTGCCCCACCTTCCGGAGGGGCCGGTGCTCGGGCTGGGTACGGCGGTGCTGACGCTCGCGCTGGTGGCCAGCGTGCAGGCCCTGCTGTCCGCCGTCGCGGCCGACAAGCTGACGGCCGCGCGGGGCGCCGGAGATCGGGTGCCGCGCAGCGATCTGGACCGGGAGCTGCGGGCGCACGGGGTGGCGAACGCGGTCTCGGGTGCGCTGGGCGGGCTGCCCGTCACCGGGGTCGCGGTCCGCAGCGCGGCGAACATCGCTGCCGGGGCCGTCGGCCGGAACTCGGCGCTGCTGCAAGGGGTTTGGGTGCTGCTGGCGGCCGGGCTGCTGGTGGGGGTGCTGGAGCTGATTCCGCTCGCGGCGCTGGGGGCGCTGGTGATGGTCGTGGGCGTGCGGATGATCAACCCGGGCCACATCAGAAAGGTGGCACGGCACCGCGAGGCGCTGGTGTTCGGCATCACGGCGGTTGCTGTCGTACTGCTTGGCGTGCTGGAGGGGGTCGGCCTGGGGATCGCGGTGGCGGTGGTCGTGGCGCTGTACCGGCTGACGGGCACGCGGATCACGGTGGAGCGCGACACGGCCGACGACCTCGCGTCCCGCTCCGGCGGCGGCTACCGGGCTGTTGTGCAGGGGCAGTTGACGTTTCTGGCGGTGCCCCGGCTGAGCCGGGCACTGGCACAGGTCCCCGAGGGGGCGAAAGCAGTGGTGGAGTTGGAGGGATCGTTCATGGACCACGCGGCGTACGAGGCGCTGGAGGACTGGCGGACCGCACATACGGCCACGGGTGGCGAGGCGGAGGTCAGAGGCCGCGCGGGGCAGGAGATCGGGGAGCCCTCGACAGCTCACACGTGTACGCCGTGGACGCCTTGGCGCAACCATCAGTGCACGCGCCCGGTCACCGAGGGGACCGACAGCTCCCCCGGGGCCCCTTCGCCCGGCGACGGTTCGTATGGCGAAGGTTCCCCCGGCAACGATCCGCACGGCGACCGCTCACACAGCGACCGCTCGCACGGCGACAGCCCCGGTGCCACCGCGTATGCCACTCAGAGCGCAGCGCCCAACCCTCCTGCCGCTCCGGCGTCTTACGACACACCTGCCTCCAGCGACCCCGCTCGGGGGAGACACCGCGGCCACTCCCACTCCCGGCGAGGCCAACTGCTCGGCGGCGTACGGAACTTCCAGCGCACGACGGCGCCGCTCGTACGGGACGAACTGGCGCGGCTGGCGCGGGAGGGGCAGCGGCCCTCCCAGCTCTTCCTCGCGTGTGCCGACTCCCGCCTGGTCACCAGCATGATCACCTCCAGTGGTCCCGGTGACCTGTTCACGGTCCGCAATGTCGGCAACCTGGTTCCGCCGCCCGGCGAGGAGCGTGGCGACCAGTCGGTGGCGGCGGCGATCGAGTACGCGGTGGACGTGCTGCGGGTCGAGTCGGTGACCGTATGCGGGCATTCGGGATGCGGTGCCATGCAGGCGCTGCACAGCGGGGCGGCAGCGGGCCAGGGCACCGGCAAGGCCCCCGGTGAGACGCCGCTGGGCCGCTGGCTACGGCACGGCCGGCCGACGCTGGAGCGGTTCCGCAGGGCGGGGAAGGCCGTCCCGCGCCTCGCCGACCGGGAGACGGCTGACGAACTCGAGGCGCTCTGTCTGACAAATGTCGTCCAGCAGTTGGAGCATCTGGCGGCGCACGCGTGCGTGGCCCGGCGGCTTCGCGAGGGGACGCTGGAGCTGCACGGCATGTACTTCCACGTCGGGGAAGCCCAGACCTATCTGCTGGACACGGTGGTTCCTGGCGCTCAGCGGTCCGAGCCGGTGTTCGCCGCCGTCAGACCCGACCCCGTCGCACCCTGAGAAGCGCCCCGACGTCAAGGGGAAAGGCAAGCTCTGAAACGGCGCGAAGCGACACGCAATGACTCCCTGATTGCGGCTGTACCCAGCAGGGTCGGAGGTGCCAGGATCGCCTGGGGGTTGACCGGGCTCCCGCGATCACGAAGCATGCCAGTATCAGGTATTGGTCTACACCACTTGCCGGAACGGGAGCCGACATGAACGAGAGTCCTTCCCTCTCCAACCTGCTGAAGGAGGAGCGGCGGTTCGCCCCGCCCGCCGAGTTGGCCGCGAACGCCAATGTCACCGCTGCGGCGTACGAGCAGGCCAAGGCTGACCGGCTGGGCTTCTGGGCGGAGCAGGCGCGGCGGCTGAGTTGGGGGACCGAGCCGACCGAGACGCTGGACTGGTCGAACCCGCCGTTCGCCAAGTGGTTCAAGGACGGGAAGCTCAACGTCGCCTACAACTGTGTGGACAGGCATGTGGAGGCCGGTCGCGGTGACCGCGTCGCCATCAACTTCGAGGGCGAGCCCGGCGACACCCGTACGCTCACCTACGCCGACCTCCAGCGGGAGGTCTCGCAGGCGGCCAACGCGCTCACGGAGCTGGGCGTTCAGGCGGGCGACCGGGTCGCCATCTACATGCCGATGATTCCCGAGACCATCGTCGCGATGCTGGCGTGTGCCCGCATCGGAGCGCCGCACTCGGTCGTCTTCGGTGGCTTCTCGGCGGACGCGCTGGCGACCCGTATCGAGGACGCCGACGCCCGTGTCGTCATCACCGCCGACGGCGGCTACCGCAAGGGCGCGGCCTCCGCGCTCAAGCCCGCCGTCGACGAGGCGCTGACCCGGCCGGGCACCGAGAAGGTCCGCAACGTGCTGGTGGTGAGGCGGACCGGCCAGGAGGACATCTCCTGGACCGAGGGCCGCGACCTGTGGTGGCACGAGGTGGTCGGCCGCCAGTCAGAGCAGCACACGCCGCAGGACTTCGACGCCGAGCACCCGCTGTTCATCCTCTACACCTCCGGCACCACGGGTAAGCCGAAGGGCATCCTGCACACCACCGGCGGCTACCTCACGCAGGTCGCCTACACACACCACGCGGTCTTCGACCTCAAGCCGGAGAGCGATGTGTTCTGGTGCACCGCCGACGTCGGCTGGGTGACCGGGCACTCGTACATCGTCTACGGCCCGCTCGCCAACGGCGCGACAGAGGTGCTGTACGAGGGCACGCCCGACTCGCCGCACAAGGGCCGCTGGTGGGAGATCGTGCAGAAGTACGGCGTCACCCTCCTCTACACGGCGCCGACCGCGATCCGCGCCAGCATGAAGTGGGGTGACGACATCCCCGCGAAGTTCGACCTGTCGTCGCTGCGCATCCTCGGATCGGTGGGCGAACCCATCAACCCCGAGGCGTGGGTGTGGTATCGGCACCACATCGGCGGTGACCGCACCCCCGTCGTCGACACCTGGTGGCAGACGGAGACGGGCGGCATCATGATCAGCCCGCTGCCCGGTGTCACCGAGGCCAAGCCGGGCTCGGCGCAGGTGCCGCTGCCGGGCATCGCGGCGACGGTGGTGGACGACGAGGCCAACGAGGTGGCCAACGGCGCCGGTGGCTATCTGGTGCTGACCGAGCCGTGGCCGTCGATGCTGCGCACCATCTGGGGCGACGACCAGCGCTTCCTGGACACCTACTGGTCGCGGTTCGAGGGCAAGTACTTCGCGGGCGACGGGGCCAAGAAGGACGACGACGGCGATGTGTGGCTGCTGGGCCGGGTGGACGATGTGATGCTCGTCTCCGGGCACAACATCTCCACCACAGAGGTCGAGTCGGCACTGGTCTCGCACCCGAAGGTGGCCGAGGCGGCAGTCGTGGGCGCGACCGACCCGCAGACGACGCAGGCCATCTGCGCGTTCGTCATCCTGCGCGGCGGCGCGGCCGAGGACGAAGGGCTGGTCGAGGAGCTGCGGGCGCACGTCGCCAAGCAGCTCGGCCCGATCGCCAAGCCGAAGCGCATCCTGCCGGTCGCGGAGCTGCCCAAGACCCGCTCCGGCAAGATCATGCGCCGGCTGCTGCGGGACGTGGCGGAGAACCGGACGCTGGGTGACACCCAGACCCTCACCGACTCCTCGGTGATGGAACTCATCCAGTCCAAGCTGCCGAGCGCGCCCAGCGAGGACTGAGCGGGAGCACCCCGGAAGCGAGGGGCACCGGTCCACGGGCTGGGTGCCCCTCCTTCTTTTGGTTAGGCTTGCGGCGTCGCACCGCATCAAGAACGCGACAAGACAGTGGGCGAGCCGGGAAGTCTGGTCGGCACACACCACAGGTGTGTCCCTGCCACCTTTCGGAGGCCCCCGCATGGGTTCGCCACACGCCCCGCCACACACCCCACCCCACAGCGACGACAAGCAGAGCCGCCGTTCCGTCTTTCTCGGCAGGCTCCCTCTTGGCGAACGCAGGTTCCTCGCGGACGCGCTGCGCACCGAGACCGTCGGCGGCACCCTGCTGCTGGCTGCCGCGGTGGTCGCCCTACTGCTCGCCAACACCGGCGCCGGCGGCTTCTACGAGGACGTCAGGAACTTCCACTTCGGCCCCGAGGCGCTCCATCTGCATCTCTCGGTCGCCGACTGGGCCAAGGACGGGCTGCTCACCCTCTTCTTCTTCGTCGCCGGGATCGAGCTCAAGCGGGAGCTGGTCGCGGGTGAGCTGCGCGATCCACGGGCCGCCGCGCTGCCGATCGTCTCGGCGGTGTGCGGGATGGCCGTCCCGGCGCTGGTCTACCTGGCCTTCTCCGCCGGCGGCGGTGGCGACCCGCGCGGCTGGGCGATACCGATGGCGACCGACATCGCCTTCGCGCTGGGGGTACTGGCCGTGCTCGGCACCGGGCTGCCCTCAGCGCTGCGGGCATTTCTGCTGACCCTGGCCGTCGTCGACGACCTGGGTGCCATCGTCATCATCGCCGTCTTCTACTCGGCCGGTATCAGCTTCGGGGCGCTGGCGGGCGCGGTCGCCGGGCTGGCGCTCTTCTGGTTCCTGCACCACCGGGGCGTGCGCGGCTGGTATGTGTACGTACCGCTCGCCCTCGTCGTCTGGGGGCTGATGCACGCCAGCGGGGTGCACGCCACGGTCGCCGGGGTCGCGATGGGGTTGATGCTGCGCTGTACGACGCGGCCGGGCGAGGAGTCGGGGACCTCACCCGCCGCACGCATCGAGCACCTGGTCAGGCCACTCTCGGCGGGACTCGCCGTACCGGTCTTCGCGCTGTTCGCGGCGGGAGTGACCGTCTCGGGCGGGGCGCTGACCGATGTGTTCACCCAGCCGGAGACGCTGGGCGTGGTGTTCGGCCTGCTGGTGGGCAAGACGCTCGGGGTGTTCGGCGGGGCCTGGGCAGCGGTGCGCTTCACCAAGGCGGAGCTGAACCGGGATCTGGGCTGGGCCGATGTCCTGGCCATCGCCGCGCTGTCCGGCATCGGCTTCACCGTCTCGCTGCTGATCAGCGAACTTGCCTTCACCGACGACGTCGTACTCGCCGACGAGGCCAAGGCCGCCGTGCTGATCGGTTCGCTGCTGGCCGCCGTGTTCGCCGGGATCGTGCTCAAACTGCGGGCCCGCACGTACCGTTCGCTGGTGGAGGCCGAGGACCGGGACGAGGACGGCGACGGGGTCCCCGACATCTACGAGGAGGACGACCCCGAGTTCCATCTGCGGATGGCCGCGCTCCACGAGGCGAAGGCGGCCGAGCACCGCAGGCTCGCCGAGCAGCGCAGGCTCGCCGAGGTGGCCACTCGCCACGAAGTGACGGACGATGGTCCGGCATGATCTGAGCCTGACCGGCTACCAGGGGAAGCCGGGCACGACGGCCAGGGAAGCCCCGGGACCCGCACCGTGACGGGTCCTGACTACCGCGAGGGAGAGACAGCGATGAGCGCAGCCGACGACGGCCGCAGCCTCGGCCAGTTGGTCGCAGCGGCCACTGCGGAGATGTCCGCACTGGTGCACGACGAGATCGCGCTGGCCAAGGCCGAACTGCGGCAGGACGTCAAGCGCGGCGTGCTGGGCAGCGGGGCCGCCCTGATCGCCGGGGTCCTCGTGCTCTTCGCACTGCCCGTGCTGAGCTTCGCCGCCGCCTACGGGATCCACAACCTGGGGCTCGGTCTCGCCTGGTCGTTCCTGATCGTGGGCGGCGCCTTCATCGCGATCGCACTGCTCCTGCTGCTGCTGGCGCTGGCCAAGTTCAAGAAGGTCTCCAAGAGCAAGAGCCCGCAGAAGTCGATGGCCTCCGCCAAGCAGAGCGCTGCCGTCCTCTCGCACGCCAGGCCGCACCCCCGCGCGGGGGAGAACGGCGGCAAGGAGCGCCCGCAGCTTCAGGGTGTGACACGCTCGTCCGTATGACGCTCGCAGACAGCCCCGCGGCCGTGATCCGTCCCGAGGGCCCCTGGACACACCGGGACGTGGCCGCCAACGGAGCGCGGTTCCACATCGCCGAGATGGGTGAGGGCCCGCTGGTGCTGCTGCTGCACGGTTTTCCGCAGTACTGGTGGGCATGGCGGCACCAGCTGCCCGCACTGGCCGACGCCGGTTACCGGGCGGTGGCGATGGATCTGCGCGGGGTGGGCGGCAGCGACCGTACGCCACGTGGCTACGACCCGGCCAACCTCGCGCTCGATGTGACCGGTGTCATCCGCTCGCTGGGCGAGCCCGACGCGGCGCTGGTCGGGCACGATCTGGGCGGCTACCTGGCGTGGACGGCGGCGGTGATGCGGCCCAAGCTGATCCGCCGCCTCGTCGTCGTCTCGATGCCGCACCCCCGTCGCTGGCGCGCCGCCATGCTGGGCGACGTACGGCAGACGGCGGCCAGCTCCTACATCTGGGGCTTCCAGCGCCCCTGGCTGCCGGAGCGTCAGCTCGTGGCGGACGACGGCGCGCTGGTGGAGCGGCTGGTCCGGGACTGGGCCGGCCCCAAACCGCCCGGCCCGTCCGACGACACGGGCGCGCTGGCGGTGGAGAACTACCGGCGCGCGATGTGCGTACCCTCCACGGCGCACTGTTCGGTGGAGCCGTACCGGTGGCTGGTGCGGTCGCTGGCGCGGCCGGACGGGATGCAGTTCTACCGCCGGATGAAGCGACCGGTGCGGGTGCCGACGTTGCATCTGCACGGTTCGCTCGATCCGGTGATGCGTACGCGCAGCGCCGCGGGGTCGGGCGAGTACGTCGAAGCCCCGTACCGCTGGCGGCTGTTCGACGGGCTGGGGCACTGGCCGCACGAGGAGGACCCGGAGACCTTCACCTCCGAACTGGTCCACTGGCTGAGCGACCCCGAACCGGACCGCTGACCCTCCCGGCCGGCCCGCCCGGCCGGCCCGCTCCTGGTCCGCCGGCACCAGCGCCAGGGCGGCTCGTACATGTGCCCGGCGCATAGGCCGATTGAGGGCTCCCGGAGCGATTACTGACCTTGAGGCAGGGGCAGGGACCCGGGTATGGGGTTGACGCACGACTTCCGTGACGTGGCACGTAACCGCAGCCATCTGAGGAACCCGCGCGGCCAGGTTTCCCCGCGCGCCACGGGCCGGCTGCATCCCGCCGACGCCGAGCTGGGAATCCCCCGCATTCTGCGTCGCCGCGCACGCTGGGTCGGCGCCAGACTGCGGCACAACCGCTCCTGAGCCGCGAGCCCATAGCCCGAGCGCTGGACGCGCGGCTCGCGGAGCTCGTCAGATCGCACAGCCCCGGCTGTTCACCGGCCGCTGGGCGGTGCGGCCACGGGTGATGTCCTCGCGCACCTCGTCGACGCTGAGGGCGTACCCGGTACGGTCGTCGTCCAGTGACTTGGCGAAGATCACGCCGTAGACGCGGCCGTCCGGGGTGAGCAGCGGGCCGCCGGAATTGCCCTGCCGGATCACGGTGTAGAGCGAGTAGATGTCCCGGCTGACGGTGCCCCGGTGGTAGATGTCGGGGCCGTTGGCCTGGATGCGGCCGCGCACCCGCGCCGAGCGGACGTCGAAGCCGCCGTTCTCCGGGAAGCCGGCCACGATCGCGCCGCCGCCGCTCTCCGCGTCCTGCTCGGCGAAGCGCAGCGCGGGCGCGTTCAGCCCGGGAACGTCGATGACGGCGATGTCGCGCTTCCAGTCGTAGAGCACGACGCGGCCGAGGTAGCGCTGCCCCTCGCCGCCGATCTGCACGGTCGGTTGGCGTACGCCCCCGACCACGTGCGCGTTCGTCATCACCTTGCCGCGCGAGAAGACGAACCCGGTGCCCTCCAGTTCCTTTCCGCAGCTCGCTGCCGTACCCACGACCTTGACGATGCTGCGCTTGGCGCGCTCCGCGACGGGGCTGCCCGCCAGCTCGGGGTCGGGCGGCGGGACCTCGCGGATCGGCTCGTTGGAGAAGGGCGCGAACACCTGCGGGTAGCCGTTCTTGGCCAGAACGGAGGAAAAGTCGGCGAACCAGGAGTTGACCTGCTGGGGCATCACGCGGGATACGCCGAGCAGGACGTTGGAGTCGCGCACCTCCCGGCCGAGCGTGGGCAGCGACGTACCGGCCAGCGCGGAGCCGATCAGCCAGGCGACGACGAGCATCGCGAGGACGTTGACGAGCGCGCCCCCCGTCGCGTCCAGGGCCCGCGCGGGCGACCAGGTGATGTACTGCCGCAGCTTGTTGCCCAGATGTGTGGTGAGGGCCTGGCCGACGGAAGCGCAGATGATCACGATGATCACAGCGCCGATCGCCAGCCCCGACCCCGGCCGGTTGCCCGCGGCGAACTCGTCCCACAGCAGCGGCAGAACGAGCAGCGCGACCAGACCGCCCCCCAGAAACCCGAGGACCGACAGGATGCCGACGACGAAGCCCTGGCGGTAGCCGACGATCGCGAACCACACGGCAGCCACGACCAGCAGTACGTCCAGCACGTTCACCGAATCAGCCTCGCCTCGGGTCCATCTCGGCAGTCATCCGTTCCCCGCCTCCCGGTGCCGCCCCGTACGCGCTCCGCGCATGGTCCGGGCGGCCGCCCGGACGAGGCCGCTGAGGAGAGCGGAAGAGACACCGTCTCATGCGCGCGCGGGTGCGATGGTCACGCGTACCAGCCGATCCGGTCGATACGGGGGTCACGCGTGGGGGTCGCGATCGGGTCGGTACGGCGCTCATGCGGGCCAGGCGCGATCGGGCCGACACGGCGCTCACGTGTGGCGGTCGCGATCCGGTCGGTATGGCGCTCGTGTGTGGCGGTCGCGATCCGGTCGGTACGGCGATCACCCGTGCCAGTCGCGATCCGGTCGGCACAGCGATCACGCGTGCCAGTCGAGCGAGACCCGGCGATCGCGGTCCCAGGGCCGTTCCCACCCGGCGTAGTGCAGGATCCGGTCGATCAGGCCCGCCGTGAACCCCCACACCAGCGCCGGGCCGACCATGAAGGCGGGCCCCACATGACCGGCCGGGTGCACGGCCATGGCCCGGTTGGCGGGGTCGGTGAGGTGCGCGACGGGGACGGTGAAGACGCGGGCCGTCTCCGCCGGGTCGACCGGCGCCACCGGCGTGGGCCGGCGCCACCAGCCGAGCACCGGCGTGACGACGAAGCCGCTGACGGGGATGTAGAGGCTGGGCAGTACGGCGAACACCTGCACGCCCGAGGGGTCGAGCCCCGTCTCCTCCTCGGCCTCCCGCAGCGCGGCCCGCAGCCTGCCGTCCCCTTGCGGATCGCCATCCTCCGGATCGATGGCCCCGCCGGGGAAAGAGGGCTGCCCGGCGTGCGAGCGCAGGCTGGAGGCGCGCTCGATCAGCAGCAGCTCGGGACCGCGCGACCCCTCACCGAAGAGCACCAGCACGGCGGAAGGGCGGCCTCCGCCGTCTCGCGGCGGGAGGAAGCGGCTGAGCTGGCCCGCCTCGACGGTCTCCGCAGCCTCCCGTACGGGCACCAGCCACTCCGGCAGCCCTCGCCCGCTGACCTCGACCGGCACCGAGGCCGCACGAGCCTCCGCCGCTCGGTCCGAGGACTGCCCGGCACGCGTCACCGGGCGGCTCCGGTGGCGGAATCGCTCGCGGACGCGGTTGCGGGCCCGGTGGCCGGTCCCGCTGTCGGCCCGGCGGCCGAGCCGGCTGCCGGCTCGGTGACGGGGTCGCGGGAGGGCAGCGGCGGGGCGGGGCGGCCCGGGTAGTTGGCCGGGGGCTTGAGGCGCTGCCCCGGCTGGCCGCCCATCTCGTACTTGAGCAGCTTCTTCGCCTTCTCCGGGTCCGTCTCGCCCTCGCCGTAGGAGGGGCACAGCTCCGCGATCGGGCAGGCGCCGCAGGCGGGCTTACGGGAGTGGCAGATGCGGCGGCCGTGGAAGATCGTGCGGTGCGAGAACATCGTCCACTCGCTCTCCGGCAGCAGGTCGTCGATCTCCTGCTCGACCTTGACGGCGTCCGTCTGCTCTGTGAGCTGCCAGCGGCGCACCAGGCGGCCGAAGTGCGTGTCGACGGTCAGCCCAGGGACGCCGAAGGCGTTGCCGAGCACCACGAACGCCGTTTTGCGGCCCACGCCCGGCAGCTTCACCAGTTCGTCTATCGAACCGGGGACCTTGCCGCCGTGGTTGTCCCGCAGCGCCGCCGAGAGGCCGAGCAGGGACTTGGCCTTGGCGCGGAAGAAGCCGGTGGGACGGATCAGCTCCTCCAGCTCCTCCGGGTTGGCCGCCGCCATGTCCTCGGGGGTGGGGTACGTGGCGAAGAGGGCGGGCGTTGTCTGGTTGACGCGCAGGTCGGTGGTCTGCGCGGAGAGGACGGTGGCCACCAGGAGCTCGAACGGATTCTCGAAATCCAGCTCGGGATGGGCGTAGTAGTAGACCTCCGCCAGCGCCTCGTTGATCCGCGCGGCCCGCTTCGCCTTGGACGCCTGCGACTCCGGCTTGCCTCCGGGAGCCTTCTTGGCGGCGGTCGTCTTCGCGGGGGCCTTCTTCGCAGCGGGCTGCTTCGCGGCCGACTTCTTGGCCGGGGCAGTCTTGGCTGCCGACTTGCCGACGGCGCCCTTCTTGGCGGCGGCCTTCTTGGTGGCGCCGGCCTTCTTCGCCGAGACGGCTCTCGCGGTGGCGGTCTTCGCGGTGGCGGTCTTCGCGGTGGCGGTCTTCGCGGGGGCCTTCTTGGCAGCCTTGACAGCCTTGGTGGCCTTCTTGGCGGCAGCCTTCTTCGCCGGCGCCTCAGCCGCCGTCTCGTGTTCGCTCACAGCGGAATCCTCTGCTTCCGTCACCCGCCCAGCCCCCTCTCTGTCCGTGCGCTTCCCGCGGTGGTGGACACTCGGCCAGCGTAAAGGGGCCCACCGACATTCGTGGCACACGCGGCTGATCCAGAGCCCTAGCGCGCCCCGCGTTGGGGGTCACAGCATGCGTGCGTCAAACTTGTGACTGATTGCTGTGACTGATCGCATGGTTTCACCGTCCGGCATCATGGGTTCCACGGACCCCATGGGCAGGTCGACAAGGAGAGAACTCGTGGACGACGTTCTGCGGCGCGCCCCGCTCTTCGCGGCGCTCGATGAGGAGCAGGCCGCTGAGCTGCGCGCCTCCATGACGGAGACGACGCTCGCTCGCGGTGAGGCCCTCTTCCACGAGGGTGACCCGGGTGACCGCCTCTATGTGGTGACCGAAGGCAAGGTGAAGCTGCACCGTACTTCGCCGGACGGCCGGGAGAACATGCTGGCGGTGCTGGGCCCCGGCGAGCTGATCGGCGAGCTGTCCCTGTTCGACCCGGGCCCGCGTACGGCCACGGCCTCGGCGCTGACCGAGGTCAGGCTGCTGGGGCTGGGCCACGGCGACCTCCAGCCCTGGCTGAACGCCCGCCCCGAGGTGGCCTCGGCACTGCTGCGCGCCATCGCCAGGCGGCTGCGCCGTACCAACGACTCCATGTCCGACCTGGTCTTCTCCGATGTGCCAGGCCGGGTGGCCAAGCAGCTGCTCGACCTGTCCCGCCGCTTCGGTGTGCAGTCCGAGGAAGGCATCCATGTCGTCCACGACCTGACCCAGGAGGAGCTGGCCCAGCTGGTGGGCGCCTCCCGCGAGACGGTGAACAAGGCGCTGGCCGACTTCGCCGGGCGCGGCTGGCTGCGGCTGGAGGCCCGCGCGGTCATCCTGCTGGACATCGAGCGGCTGGCGAAGCGCTCGCGCTGACGCCTGCGCCGGGACCGGTCCCACCGATCCGTACGTACGCACATGTAAGGGGCGCCCTCCCTGGGAGGGCGCCCCTTACATCGTGTCCGGCGGGCACGGCCTCCGCGCGGCGGTTCGACGCTCACACCAGCCCGTGCTCGATCAGATAGTCCAGCTGCGCCCGTACCGACAGCTCCGCCGCGGGCCACAGGGATCTGTCCACGTCCGCGTAGACATGGGCCACCACCTCGGCGGCTGTCCGGTACCCCTGCTCGACGGCCGTCTCCACCTGGGCGAGCCGCTTGGCGCGGTGGGCGAGGTAGTAGTCGATGGCGCCCTGCGCGTCGTTGAGCACGGGCCCGTGGCCGGGCAGTACGCGGCTGACGCCGTCGTCCACCGTCAAAGAGCGCAGGGCACGCAGGGAGTCGAGGTAGTCGCCGAGTCTGCCGTCCGGGTGCGCGACCACCGTGGTGCCGCGCCCCAGCACCGTGTCGCCGGTCAGTACGGCGGCGTCCGCGGGGAGGTGGAAGGAGAGCGAGTCGGCGGTGTGCCCGGGCGTGGGGACGACACGCAGCTCCAGGCCGCCGGTGGTGATGACGTCCCCGGCGCCGAGCCCCTCGTCACCCAGGCGCAGTGCGGGGTCGAGCGCGCGGACCGGCGAGCCCGTCAGCTCGGCGAACCGCGCGGCGCCCTCGGCGTGGTCCGGGTGGCCGTGGGTGAGCAGGGTGAGCGCCACCCGCTTGCCCTGCCGCTCGGCGGTGGCGATCACATTGCGCAGATGTACGTCGTCCAGCGGACCGGGGTCGATGACGACGGCGAGGTCGGAGCCGGGCTCGGCCACGATCCAGGTGTTGGTGCCGTCCAGCGTCATGGGCGACGGGTTGGGGGCGAGCACACAGTAGGCGCGCGGACTGGCCTGGCCGTCGAGTGTGCCGCCGCGCGGCTGGCCGGGGAGTGCTGCGGCGTCGGTCATGCGGGATCGATCCTCTTGGTGAACTCGTCGTGTCCTGGCCAGCTCAACACGATCTGGCCGCCCTCCAGGCGAGCGCGCGCGAGTACGGGCGTCAGGTCGCGCTGTCCGGCGGCGGTCAGTGCCTCCGCTGCCGTCCCGTACGGCGCCAGCTGGCGCAGGGTGGCGATGGTGGGCGGCATCATCAGCAGTTCGCCCCGGTCGTAGCCGGCCGCGGCCTCCTCGGGCCGGACCCAGACGGTGCGGTCGGCCTCGGTCGAGGCGTTGCGGGTGCGCTGGCCCTCGGGGAGCGCGGCGACGAAAAAGTACGTGTCGTAGCGCCGCGTCTCGAACTCCGGCGTGATCCAGCGCGCCCAGGCTCCCAGCAGGTCGTCGCGCAGGACGAGCCCCCTGCGGTCAAGGAGGTCGGCGAACGACAGCTCGTGGGCGACCAGCGCCGCACGGTCCGCCTCCCAGTCCTCCCCGGTGGTGTCCGCGACGACCGTGTCCGGACCGGGCCCGGCCAGCAGGACACCGGACTCCTCGAAGGTCTCCCGGACGGCCGCACACACGATCGCGCGTGCCGTGGCCTCGTCGGTCCCCAGCCGCTCGCCCCACCACGGGGCGGCCGGACCCGCCGCGTCCACGGCGCGCGCGTCCCGTGGATCGACGGAGCCGCCCGGATACGCGTACGCGCCGCCAGCGAACGCCATCGAGGCGCGGCGCCGCAGCATATGGACGGCAGGCCCGTCCGGGGTGTCCCGCAGGAGCATCACGGTGGCGGCGCTGCGCGGTGCCACCGGGGTCAGCTCCCCGGCGGCCAGGGCGCGGATGCGCTCCGGCCACTCGGGCGGATACCACTGGCCGTTGCCGGCGGACGACGAGGACGACATGGCCGGATGCTACGGCCCACCGCCCCGATGTTCGAGAGCCCCTCCCTCCGGGCACCTTCCCGCCATTGCGGCACCCGTCCACCACGAACGAGACCGGCGGTGCCGAGCCCACCAGCCGAGGTGGTCCGGCACCGCCGATCACGTTCGTTTCACGTCCCACCGCTGCGGCGGAAAGAAGATGGGGCGGCCAGCAGGGAAAGATGCGCCCCCATCGAGCCGGCTCAGTCGGCCAGCTCGACCTGCAGCTCGACCTCCACCGGCGCGTCCAGCGGCAGCACCGCGACGCCCACCGCGCTGCGCGCGTGCACGCCCTTGTCACCGAGAACCTCGCCCAGCAGCTCGCTGGCGCCGTTGATGACGCCGGGCTGGCCGGTGAAGTCCTGTGCGGAGGCGACAAAGCCGGTGACCTTGACGACCCGGACGATCCGGTCGAGGTCCCCGGCCACGGACTTGACGGCTGCCAGCGCGTTCAACGCCGCCGTACGCGCCAGATCCTTCGCCTCCTCGGGCGTGACCTCGGCGCCGACCTTCCCGGTCATCGGCAGGGTGCCCTTCACCAGCGGGACCTGCCCCGCGGTGTACACATACCGACCGGTCTGCACGGCCGGTACGTACGCGCCGGCGGGGGTGGGGGTGTCCGGCAGCGTCAGCCCGAGCTCGGCGAGCTTGTCCTCGACCGCGCTCATGCCTGCTTCTCCCGCTTCAGGTAGGCCACAAGCTGTTCGGGGTTGTTCGGTCCGGGCACGACCTGGACCAGTTCCCAGCCGTCCTCGCCCCAGGTGTCGAGGATCTGCTTGGTCGCGTGCACGAGCAGCGGCACGGTTGCGTATTCCCACTTCGTCATGGGGAGACCCTAACGAACACAGCCGCGCGCGGAGCCGCCGCGAGCGCTGGTCGGACGGCCGGCGGTGGCCGGTCTCGCCGGAGCCCCGGGCAACGAATTAGGCTTCCCAGCCGTGAGCAGGCTTCACGTAGTGACCGGCAAGGGCGGGACCGGCAAGACGACGGTCGCCGCCGCACTCGCGCTGGCGCTGGCACACGGCGGCCGGCGCACACTGCTCGTCGAGGTGGAGGGCCGCCAGGGGATCGCACAGCTCTTCGAGACGGAACCGCTGCCGTACGAGGAGCGCAAGATCGCCGTCTCGCACGGCAACGGTGAGGTGTACGCGCTGGCCATCGACGCCGAGCGGGCGCTGCTCGACTACCTCCAGATGTTCTACAAGCTCGGCAGCGCCGGCCGCGCTCTGAAGCGACTGGGCGCCATCGACTTCGCGACGACCATCGCACCGGGCCTGCGCGACGTGCTGCTGACCGGTAAGGCGTGCGAGGCGGTACGCCGCCGGGACAAGCGGCAGCGGCCCGTCTACGACGCCGTGGTGATGGACGCGCCGCCCACCGGCCGCATCGCGCGCTTCCTCGGCGTCAACGAGGAGGTGGCGGGGCTCGCCAAGGTCGGCCCGGTGCACAACCAGGCGCAGGCCGTCATGCGCCTCCTCAAGTCGCCGGAGACGGCGGTGCACCTGGTGACGCTGCTGGAGGAGATGCCAGTCCAGGAGACGGTCGACGGCATCGCCGAGTTGCGGGCCGCGGGGTTGCCGGCCACCTCCGTGGTGGTGAACATGGTGCGCCCTCAGCTGCCGGGCGAGGAGCAGCTGCTGACGGCCCAGGAGCGCACGGACGAGATAGCGCGCGCCTTCGCAAGCGCCGGGCTCGGGGGCGCACGCCGCGGAGGGCGCGCCGAACGGCTTGTGGCGCCGCTGCTGGAGCAGGGCAGAGAGCACGCCGAGCGCGTACGGCTGGAGCGCGGTCTGCGCGCGGAGCTCGCCGAACAGGGCCTGCCGGTACGGGAGCTCGGCCTGCTCAGCGAGGGTGTCGAACTGGCGGGCCTGTACGGGCTCGCCCGCGAACTGCGGGGTCAGTGGCAGCCGACCGGGACGGACGGCACACGCCCGTGAGCCCAAGCCCCCCTCAGCCGCCGAAGCCACCCGTGCCACCCGTGCGACCCGCGATATCCGGGGAAGGAGAGGCATCCATGGCCACGCCGCTGGACGCCGACGCGCTGGACATCGACCCCCTGCTGGACGATCCGACGACGCGGATCGTCGTCTGCTGCGGCTCCGGAGGCGTCGGCAAGACCACCACGGCCGCCGCCCTGGGCGTTCGCGCCGCCGAGCGCGGCCGCAGAACCGTCGTACTGACCATCGACCCCGCCCGGCGGCTCGCACAGTCCATGGGCCTGTCCGAGCTGGACAACACCCCACGCGAGGTCCCCGGGATCGACAAGACGGCAGGCGGCGAACTGCACGCCATGATGCTCGACATGAAGCGGACGTTCGACGAGATCGTCGAGACGCACGCCGATCCCGAGCGCGCCAAGGCGATCCTGGAGAACCCCTTCTACCAGTCGCTGTCCACCGGTTTCGCCGGTACGCAGGAGTACATGGCGATGGAGAAGCTCGGCCAGCTGCGGGCGGGCGACGAGTGGGACCTGATCGTGGTGGACACCCCGCCCTCCCGCTCCGCGCTGGACTTCCTGGACGCGCCCAAGCGTCTCGGATCGTTCCTGGACGGGAAGTTCATCAAGCTGATGATGGCCCCGGCGCGGGTCGGCGGCCGAGCCGGGATGAAGGTCGTCAACCTGGGCATGGCGGGGCTCTCGCTTTTCACCGGGGCACTCAACAAGCTGCTGGGCGCGGGTCTGCTGCGCGATGTGCAGACCTTCGTGGCCGCCATGGACACCATGTTCGGCGGCTTCCGCACCCGCGCGGACGCCACCTACCGGCTGCTTCAGGCGCCGGGCACCGCCTTCCTCGTCGTAGCGGCGCCGGAACGGGACGCGCTGCGCGAGGCCGCGTACTTCGTGGAGCGGCTGGCCGCCGACCGGATGCCGTTGGCCGGACTGGTGCTCAACCGGATGCACGACAGTGACGCGGCGGGGCTGAGCGCCGAGCGTGCGCTGGCGGCGGCCGAAAATCTTGAGGACGGCGGCATTGTGGATCGCGATGGCGGGAAGAGTCTGCATCGCGACGCTCCATCGGCCGGTCCAGCGGATTCCGAGGACGGCTCCCCCGCCTCCGAGAACCCCGGCCCAGCCCGGTCCGTCACCACACTTGGGGGGAACGAGACCACCGAGACGACGACAGAGCGAACGATCCCCGACGCGCGGTCGGCCACCGACCGCGCGTCCGCCCACGGCACGCCGAACGGCCACGACGATGTCGCTGTGCTCGCGGCCGGGCTGCTGCGGCTGCACGCCGACCGTATGCGGCTACTGGCCCGCGAGCGGCGCACGCGTGACCGCTTCACGGCGCTGCACCCGGATGTGTCCATGGCCGAAGTGGCCGCACTGCCCGGTGACGTACACGACCTGGACGGCCTGCGCACGATCGGCGAACGGCTCGCCCATCAGCACCGACAGGCCGCCGCGAACGCGGACTGACCGCGCCACCGCCACTGCCGGCCACCGGCGCCTCACTCACCCGCGCGACTGTCCTACCGCCACCGCCCACTACGGCCACCACCGGCCCGCCTGACGCGAGTCGGCCTGACTGTGAGTCGGCCCCTGTGCGCGAGCGCACGTCAGCGCCGACGCAGGAGCCGACGCGGCGGCGCAGGAGCCGACGACGAGACCGGCACAGGAGTCGGCGCCGCGAGCCCGTCTGGCCACAGGCCCGGCGCCGTACGCCTCCGCACCACGGCGCCGTGTGCGCCGTAGCGCCCCCTGGCCGCAGTACCGTTCCGCCGGGTGGTCAGCCCACCGCGGCGTACTGCTCGTGTTCGTCCGCCTCCAGCTCCACATCGACCGGCAGCACCACGCCGGTGCTGCGCTCGTACTCCGACCGCGCCGTCTCCAGCAGACGGCGCCAGGAGGTGACCGTCGGGCGGCGGCGCAGCAGGGCTCTCCGCTCGCGCTCGGTCATTCCTCCCCAGACTCCGAACTCCACGCGGTTGTCCAGAGCGTCGGCGAGACATTCCGTGCGGACCGGGCAGCCTGTGCACACGGCTTTCGCGCGGTTCTGCGCGGCGCCCTGCACGAACAGTTCGTCCGGATCCGTAGAGCGGCAGGCAGCCTGCGCGCTCCAGTCTGTTACCCAGCTCATTGCCGGTGCCGTCCTCTCCCGAATCGAGGCTCCCCCACGGCGGCGAACGGCATATTCACCGTTGCCAGTTGAGGACGTTACGGAAGAGCGCACAGCACGCAACACCCCCTTCGGGCCCAATCTTGAATGGCCCGAACGGACTATGCGTGCGCAGCACATCACCCAACGGAGTGAGCCGGAAGCGCTGCGGAGAACCCGGGGGCGGACAGCGGGGGCGGTCGACGCCGACGTACGGCAACGGCGGAGACGACGAGAAGGAGAACGGGAGAGGGGTGGAGGGAAATAACGGGAGGTGAAGGGAGGTGTCAGAGTGACAACAGCCTCAGCCTAGGTGACCGACGCGACGGCTGTCCGGCGTTTGCCACGCTTCCCCGCCGGTGCGGTGTCACCGACGCGTCGTAGTCTCTTACCCATGGCCAATAAGCGCGCGGGCAGCGGAGTCAGCAAGCCCCAGCAGATCGCCAAGTTCATCGGCGTCAGTGTGCTGGCGGGGACGGTGCTGGCCGGGCTCGCGCTGCCTGCTGTCGGGACGCTCGGCCTGGCGACGAAGGGCACCGTGGAGGGCTTCGACGAGCTGCCGGTCAATCTCAAGCGCCCGCCGCTCAGCCAGCGGACGACGATACTGGACAACGAGGGCGGCGAGATCGCCAAGGTCTACTCCCGCGACCGCACGGTCGTCGACCTCAAGGACATCTCCCCGCACATGCGCAAGGCGATCGTCGCCATCGAGGACGCGCGCTTCTACAAGCACGGTGCCGTCGACCTCAAGGGCGTACTGCGGGCGCTGAACCGGAACGCCCAGTCGGGCCAGGTCTCCCAGGGCGCCTCGACGCTCACCCAGCAGTACGTCAAGAACGTCTTCGTGGAGGAGGCCGGCAACGACCCGGACAAGGTCGCCCAGGCCACCCAGCAGACGATCGGCCGCAAGATCAAGGAGCTGAAGTACGCGATCCAGGTCGAGGAGGAGCTGGGCAAGAAGAAGATCCTGGAGAACTACCTCAACATCACCTTCTTCGGCCAGCAGGCGTACGGCGTCGAGGCGGCGGCGCAGCGCTACTTCTCCAAGTCGGCCAAGGAGCTGGACCTCACCCAGTCGGCGCTGCTGGCGGGGATCGTCCAGTCCCCGAGCCGGTACGACCCGGTCATCCACAAGGACGAGGCGACCAAGCGGCGCAACATCGTGCTCAACAAGATGGCCACGCACCACGACATCACCCGCAAGCAGGCCGAGGCCGCCAAGAAGAAGCCCCTCGGGCTGGACATCAGCAGGCCCAAGAACGGCTGCATCACCGCCACCAGCGGCGCGGGCTTCTTCTGCGACTACGTACGCGAGGTCTTCCTGAACGACAAGGGGTTCGGCGAGACCCGTAAGGAGCGCGCCAAGCGGTGGAACCGGGGCGGTCTCACCATCAGGACCACCCTCGACCCGAAGGCCCAGCGGTCGGTGCAGAGGTCCATCGAGTCGCATGTGAACAAGTCGGACAAGGTCGCGACCGCCGCGACGATAGTGCAGCCGGGCACCGGAAAGATCCTGGGCATGGGGCAGTCGCGCCCGTACGGCTTCGGGCAGAACGAGACCCAGATAAATCTGTCGGTGGACAAGTCCATGGGCGGCGGCGCCGGATACCAGCCGGGGTCGACGTTCAAGCCCGTGATCGCCGCCGCGGCGCTGGACAAGGGGATGAGCCCCTACAAGTCCTACCCCTCGCCCTACCGCATGCAGTACCCCTCGCCCGTCAACACCTGTAAGGGCAAGTGGCGCGGCAAGGCGCCCGTCGAGAACGAGAACAGCAGCGAAGTCGGCCCCTATCGGATGAAGGAGGCGACCGCGAAGTCGGTCAACACCTACTTCGTCTCACTGATAGGGGAGACCGGCATCTGCCCGGTGACGGACATGGCGAAGAAGATGGGCGTCCAGCGGGCCGACGGCAAGAAGATCGACCAGGTGCCATCGATCTCGCTCGGCACCCAGGAGATGTCGCCGCTGACCATGGCCGAGGGGTACGCAACCTTCGCCAACCGCGGCGTGCACTGCACCCCCGTCGCCATCGAGTCGATCACCGACGCGCAGGGCAAGAAGCTGAGCGTGCCCAAGACCAAGTGCGAGCGCGCGATGAAGACCAAGACCGCCGATACGGTCAACTCGCTGCTGCGCGGCGTGGTCGAGGACGGCACCGGTAAGAAGGCGGGTCTGAGCGGCCGGGACAGCGCGGGCAAGACGGGTACCACCGACCAGCGGTACGCCGCCTGGTTCGTGGGCTACACCCCCAACATGTCCGGCGCCGTCTGGGTCGGCGACCCGGCGCACCGTACGCGGATGGTCGACATCACCATCGGCGGGCGCCCCTACGACAAGGTCTTCGGTGGCGAGGTGCCGGGACCGATCTGGCGCGACGCGATGGCGGGAGCGCTGGCCGGTGAGGCAGCGCCGGACTTCCACCACGTACCGATCCGGGACGGTGGCAAGAAGCCCAGCCGGCCAAAGCCGCCCGCCCCGCCGAAGCCCGACGACGACGCCGGTAACGACCGGCCCTCCGACCCCTGGCCCACCACACCCCCGGACGTCATCGGAGGCGGCGACGCGATCGGTGGCGGTGACATCGGCGGTGGTGACGGTGGCGGCATCGGAGGCGGCGGCTGGCCCGGCGGCAACGGGAACGGAAACGGGAATGGTGGCGGCGGCTGGGATGCGGATGGCGGTGGTGGCTGGCCGTAGGCCGTCGGTTGGGGGGTCGGGCGGTCGGGCTGCGCGCCGGGGCCGCTGGCTGGCCGTAACCCGCGGCTGGCCTGCGCGCTGGCCGGACTGCGCGCCGAGGCCGGGCTGCGGGCCGAGGCCGGACTGCAGGTCGAGGCCGGACTGCAGGTCGAGGCCGCTGGCTGGTTGTAACTCGCGGCGGGAGTGCGCGCCAGCCGGACTGCGCAGTGCGACGGGACTGCCGAGCTGCGGCCTGACTGAGAGCCGCGGCGGAACCGCGAGCGGCGGCTGCTGGCTGGTCGTGACCGCGGCTGGCCTGCGCGCCGAGGCCGCTGGCTGGCCGTAACCCTCGGCTGGAGTGCGCGCCGACCGGACTGCGCGCTGCGGCGGGGCTGCCGATCTGCCGCCTGACTGAGAGCCGCGGCCGGACGCGGGCGGCGGCGGGGCCGCGCGACGTGGCCCGTCGCGGGGCGAGGGCTCCGTCGGGTGTGGGGATCGTCGGGTCTGCCGACCGCATCGGCCTTGTCTGACCGCATCGGTCCCGTCCGTATCGGGACCGTTGGCCCACGTGTAAGGGGCGCCCTCCCTGGGAGGACGCCCCTTACACGTTCTCGTACCGCCTGTGGTTAGCCCGCCAAGCGCTTCTTGACCGCTGCGGCGACTCGGCCGCCTTCCGCGCGGCCCGCGACCTTCGGGTTCACGATCTTCATCACGGCGCCCATCGCCTTCGGCCCCTCGGCACCGGCGGCCCGCGCCTCCTCGACCGCCTCGGCGACCAGGGCATCCAGCTCCTCGTCTGTGAGCTGCTTGGGCAGATAGTCGGCGAGCACCTCGCCCTCGGCCCGCTCCCGCTCCGCCTGCTCGGTACGGCCACCACCCGCGAACGCCTCAGCCGCCTCACGCCGCTTCTTCGCCTCCCGGGTGATCACCTTCTGCACCTCGTCGTCGGAGAGCTCGCGTGCGCTGGTGCCCGCGACCTCCTCCTTCGTGATCGCGGCAAGGGTCATCCGGAGAGTGGCGGAACGGAGCTCGTCGCGCTCCTTGATCGCTGCGGTCAGGTCGTCCTGCAGCCGGGACTTGAGCGTGGTCATGGGGCCAGTGTGCCAGGATCGGGCCGCTGTCCGCCGAAGATATCGGGGCGGGCGGCCTTGGGGCGTCCGGGCGGGCAGCCTTGGGCGTGAGGGCGCGGGCAGCCTGGCATGCGGCCCTTTGGCGTGGGCGGAGCGGCCCTCGGGGCGGCGGGGTGGGATGGCCCTGCGGCGAGGGGTCCACAGCCCTGCGGCGGGGCTCGCGGGTCTGCGACCATGGGCCCATGCGCGCGCAATACCGGATCCCCCTGAAGACAGCCGTCGGCATCACGGCGCTCGGCGCGGCCTGCGTCGGGTACGCGGCGGGTATCGAAGTCCGTTCGTTCCGCTTGCGACGGGTCTCCGTACCCGTACTGCCACCCGGCATGCACCCGCTGCGCGTCCTCCAGGTCTCCGACATCCACATGGTCCGCGGCCAGCGGAAGAAGCAGCGGTGGCTGCGGGAGCTGGCCGGACTGCGTCCCGACTTCGTGATCAACACCGGGGACAACCTCTCCGACCCCGAGGGCGTACCCGAAGTCCTCGACGCGCTGGGCCCGTTGCTGGAGTACCCGGGCGCCTACGTCTTCGGCTCGAATGACTACTACGGGCCCAAGCTGCGGAACCCCGCCAAGTACCTGATGGAGAAGGCCACCGGCAGGCACGGGCTGAACGGGAATCCGCCGGCCGTCGGCGTCGTCCACAACCCATGGGAGGAGTTGCGGGACGCCTTCGATGCCGCCGGCTGGGTCGGCCTCTCCAACGCCAGGGGCCGCCTCAAGCTGGACGGCGGCCAGGAGATCGCGCTGACCGGGCTGGACGACCCGCACATCAAGCGCGACCGGTACGGCGCGGTCGCCGGCGGGCCCGAGGCGGGCGCGGATCTCTCGCTCGCCGTCGTACACGCTCCGTACCTGCGCGTACTCGACGCGTTCACCGCCGACCGCTACCCGCTGATCCTGGCCGGCCACACCCATGGCGGCCAGCTCTGCATCCCCTTCTACGGTGCCCTCGTCACCAACTGCGACATCGACACCGACCGCGTGAAGGGCCTCTCCACCCACCGTGCGGGCGGCCACGAGTCGTATCTCCACGTCAGCGCGGGTTGCGGCACCAACCGCTACACCCCCGTCCGCTTCGCCTGCCCCCCGGAAGCCACCCTTCTCACCCTCACCCCCCGCCAGAACTGACCCCCGCACCCCCGCGCGGGACCCCCTCCCGCCCCCTCGAAACCCGATTTCGCCTCAGCGCTCCCCTGGGCTAAAGTAGTCGTCGTTGCTTCGGGGTGTAGCGCAGCTTGGCAGCGCGCTTCGTTCGGGACGAAGAGGTCGTGGGTTCAAATCCCGCCACCCCGACAGAGAAGAAACAGGTCAGGGCCGGTTTTCCGAGAGGAAGACCGGCCCTGATTCGTGTTGGGTGACTAACTGAGTGACTACGACTTTCGGTCGCCCTTGAAGATGCCGTCGATCGCGACCGCTCCGTCTGGATCACCGGCCGGACCTGCTTTCGGCGACCTCTTCTGTGACGGCTGTGCTGGAGTGGCCGACCAGGCGCGAGATCTCTTCGAGGAGTACGCCGCTGTCAGAGAGCAGCGACACGAAGCTGTGCTGTAGCTCGCGCAGCGTCGACTCCGTCAGCTTTCTTGATCGCTTGACGGAAGGCTCTCCGCACGTTGGAGGAATCGAGCTTCCCGCCGTTTGCGGAGCAGAACACGAGACCGGGCTCCTCCCACGTGTCCCCCGCAGCCAGCCGATCCCACCCCTGGTCCTCACAGTGCTGCCACGACGCCGCGACGCAGCGGGCATGGAGCGCGAGCGTCCGACGCGACTTCCGCGTCTTTTTGTGTCTCCATGCGTACGTACAGAACGCCACACAGCGAGGTACGGCGTTACAGGCGGGTCCGCGTCTGGCTCTCCCCTCGGGCGGCGGGATCTACCAACTCGGCGGTGGCGCCGGTACGTTGAGTGCATCTCCCTCTCCATTGGGGGCTGGGCTTCCCCTCGGGCGAACAGTTCGGGGGTAGCCCGGTGAAGGAGGAGGAGATGCGAATGGCCGACAAGAAGTCGGAGACGCGGGCGGAGGTAGCGCGGGAGGTTGCGAAGCGAATCGCTGTGTCGTTGGGCGCTCGCGCCCTTTGGGCGGTGATCGTGGAGTTCTTCCGCCGCGACCTTTGAACTGGCGAAGCCAGTGCCCTGCGAGCAGCACGGCCGCCCCCGGGTGCCCCTACCTCGGGGGCGGCCACGCTGCTCCCCGACCTAAGGAGCAAATCGCGCCACCCTCATAGAGGGAATGCGGGGTCAGGGGATTGAGTGCGCGAGGTGGATCGGGGGCTGTTCGGCGTTGACGGGGCGGGGTGGGAGTGGCTGGAAGGTGGGGGTGGGGTGGGTGGGGTGTTTAGGGTGCGGGCATGGTGATCCCTCGTGGGGTGAATGGTCGGCCTTTGGCCTTTTACACGTTGGATGTCGACGCGGCTCTGGACTATGCGCGGAAGGCCCTGGCGGAGGGGCTGAACGTGGAGATCACTGACCGGGATCTGCGGGACACCAGGACACATCGCAGCTTTCAGAGGTCGCCGATCCTGGTGAAGTACTGGGGAGTTACGGTCACCGAGGGTGCCAGCGTGATGGGGTACCGGTCGGCGTCCGCGCATCAGATCATCGAGGCGGTGGAGACGACGGCGCCGGAGGAGTACGGCGCTGTGCACGCGGATGACCTGGTGGAGTACTGCCGGAAGTATTACAAGGAGATCGACGAGGCGGTCGACGTCGGCGACGGTTGAGTGGCGTCGTCGCGTCGGTTCCGAATCCCGGCCGGTGGCCAGTCGCCTGCGGTGGGTGGGGGGACGGCGCCGCCATCGGCCCCGAGGTGGTCGTCCAGCTGTTCGCTCGTAGGAGGCCGGCCGGGACGGCACCGGTCCGGAACGGCTCAGTTCGCGGGAGCGTGACGTCGTCGGCCTGATGGCCGAGGGGCTCGGCAACGCCGCCATCGCCGAACGGCTCGTCGTCGCGGGAGGTGCCGTCCAAGCTCGACCTGTCCCCCACCGACCAGGTCGACCGCCGCGTCCTCGCCAAGCCCCGACCTCAGCGGTTCACGCTGCCCAGCCAGAGGGTGTCGCGGGCGCGGGTCATGGCGACGAAGAGGCGGCTGCGGGCTAGGGCGTCGTGTTCGTCGGCGGTCTCGAGAGGGGCAGTGGGGCGGGTGAGGGTCGCGTCGTGTTCGGGGAGGAAGACGCGTTTGAATTCGAGGCCCTTGGCGCGGAGGTAGCTGCCGAGTTTGACGGCGTCGACCGGGTGGCCGTCGTACTGCTCCAGCGGGCAGACCGGGATTCCGGCGCGTTCGAGGAGTTGCTGGTAGTGGCCGATGGCGCGGTGGGAGGGGCAGAGGACCGCGGCGTCGGCACGGGATTCGGGGGGCAGCGCGCGCAGGGCCTCCAGGAGGGCGTGGTCGTGTTCGGCTGGGGTCGGTTTCGTTACCCGGATCACCTGGCCGTCGTGGTACGTCAGGTCGACATCGCGGCGGCCCGGGGTGCGCAGTCCGTCGATGTCCTCGAAGGTGTCCTCGGCGACGACCGCGAGCGCTGCCTCCAGGATCTGCTTGCTGTTGCGGTAGTTGGTGCGCAGCACCTGGCCGCGGTCGCCGCGGATGTCGATGCCGGCGTCGGTGAGCCGGAATCCGCCCGGGTAGACGGCCTGTTGGCCGTCGCCGACCAGCAGCAGCCCGTTGGGGCCGTCGCCGACGAGGGTGTGCAGCAGCCGTATGCCGACCAGCGTCAGGTCCTGGACCTCGTCCACGACCACGGCCGCGTACGGGTGCTGCCCGGTACGGCGGCGGGCTTCCGCCAGGGCGAGACTGAGCACGTCGTTGAAGTCGTGCACGCCGCGGACGGCGCGGAGCGACTCATACGTCTCGTACAGCTGCCATACGGCCTGCCGGTGTGTCCGGCGCAGGGCGGTGCGGCGCCGTCGGCGGGGCACGGTGGCGTACTCCTCGAAGGTGGTGAGGCCGCGGCCCTTGATGACGTGGTCGATCTCCTCGCGCCAGTAGCGCGGAGCCGGGTCGATCTCGGCCAGGCAACTGTCGCGGCCGACCCGCTTCCAGGCGAGGTTGAAGGCGGTGAGGGCCTTGTCCCCGTGCAGCCGGACGGGGACGCCGCACTCGTGCAGGAACTCCTGGGCGAAGGAGTGCAGACTGCGGAAGTCGACGCGGTCGGCCACGGCCGGGGACATGGTCCGCAGGAACGTCGACTGCACCCGCGGAAGGTTGTTGGCGAACGTGACGTACAGCACCCGGCCGGTGGTGCGCTGGGCGAGGCGCGCCGTGCGGTGCAGGCCGACGACGGTTTTGCCGGTGCCGGCCGGACCGCTGATCCGGGCCGGGCCCGCCCAGTTGCGGCGCACCAGGCCGACCTGGTCGGGGTCGAGGAACGTCATCCACTGCTCGATCGGGGCGCGCAGTGCTTCTTCGAGCGCGGCCTCGCGGAGTCCGTCGAGGTCGAAGAGGCCGTCGGACGGTGCGTCGGCGACCGGTGCGCGGACGGGCGCGGCGGCAGGCCGGCCCTGCGCGACGGTGGAGCCCTCGTACTCCGGGAAGACCCGGTCCAGATGATCGGCGATGGCGCGTACCGACTCGGGGCGCAATCGGCGGCGTTCGGACAGCAGCACCGGGCCGACCTCGCGCTCCCCCAGCAGCCGGACCCGGCCCAGCGCGGTGTCGAGGCGGTGACCAGCGAAGACCATGAGGGGCTGGACCGCCACCGGGGACATCCCCAGCGACGCGACCGCGCTCTCGGCGGTCTTGGTCACGGCCAGCAGCTTGGCCACATGCTCGTCGCGCGGCTCACCGGCCGCACTGAGCTTGCCGTTGGCCGCCTGGGGCGCGGCACGCCAGTTCTTGACGTCGAGGACGAACACGCCGCCCGGGCCGACCAGCAGCATGTCGACGTTGGCGGCGCGCGTGCCCGGCCATCTGCGGTCGACCAGCAGCCGCCAGCCGCGCATGGTGAGGATCAACAGCTGGGCGGCCACCCGTCGTTCGCCCTCGTCGGCCGCCTCCCAGCGGTATGCCTCCTGCCGGGCCGCCTGCCACTGCTCCCGCAACAGCCGCTCCTGCCGCCGCGCCTCCTGTGCCCGCCGCGACGCCGATCCACCAGCCGCCATCCACTCCCCCTCGTACGCGGAGTGGCGATCATAGAACGGTCAGCGACGATCACGGCAGGGCGCACGGGCAGCGGAAATCGGCACGGGAACGAAAAGGAGCTCCGGTGGGGCAGCAGCGGAGGATCTGGTACGCGGCCTACGGGTCCAATACCGACCGGGAACGGTTGGGCGCGTATATCGGCGGCGGGAGGCCGCGCGGGGCGGAGCGGTGGTATCCGGGGTGCCGGGACCGGCGGATGCCGGTGGAGTCGGTGCCGGTCGAGCTGCCCGGGGCGCTGTACTTCGCGACCAGGTCGCCGGTGTGGGGTGGCGGGAGGGCCTTCTACGACCCGGCGGCCGAGGGGCGCACTCTCGCGGTGGCACATTTGGTGACGCCGGGTCAGTTCTCGGATATCGCGGCGCAGGAGATGTACCGGGAGCCGGGGTCGGATCTGGATCTGTCGGCGGTACTGACGCACGGGCGGGTGTCGCTCGGGGAGGGGCGGTACGAGACGTTGGTGCGCGCCGGGGAGCTGGCGGGGCGTCCGGTGCTGACGTTCACCGCGCCGTGGGGGCTGGGGGACGTGCCGCACGAGGCTCCGGCCGGGGCCTATCTGCGGTATCTGGCGTCCGGGTTGCTGGGCGCCGGTGGCGACGGGAACGGGGTCGGGGTCGGAGGCTGGAGCGCGGAGGTGGTGGCCGCGTATCTCGCCGGGGCGCCGGGGGCGGAGGGGGTCTGGTCGGCGGAGGATGTCCGGGAGTTGATCGGTGCGTAGTCGGCACCCCAGCCGGTGCGTAGTCGCATCCGACTCGGTGCATATTCGGCATCCGACCCGTCGCGTATTCGGCATCCGACCCCTCCGCCACCGGCGCACAGCCGTCAGGGGTTGTACTTGTAGCAGGTCGCCCAGGTGGTTTCGATGGTGGCGTGGGCGCCCGGTTTCGCGTAGGCGCCGGAGAGGGCGGACTCGTTCTGGAGGGCCCAGTCCATGGGGACGGAGGAGATTTCGCGGCTGGCGGTCTTCACCAGCTTGCCGTCCAGGAAGTACTTCACCTTGCCCGGCGTCCACTCGATGGACGTGGTGTGCGGGGTGGTCCAGGAGGCGCCGGTGTCTGCGTTCTCCTCGCTGGGGTGGGTGAAGGCGGAGATGGTGTCGTCGTTGAAGTTGCCGCCGGCCTCGGGGAAGTCCATCTCGTGCTTGCCCTCGAAGAAGAGGTGCGCTGCCTTGAAGCCGGGGTCCATGCGGGTCACCTTGAAGCGTTCGGTGTACTTGCCGTACGCGCGGTCCATGCACTTGCGCGGTACGACGGTGCCCACGTAGTTGTCGTCGCCGGTCGAGGGGCGGTACATGTCGACCTTCATGGTGCCGCTGCCGTCGTAGCCGGAGGGGGAGACGGAGACGGTCTTGTCGGCGCGATACTCACCGCCCATCTTGCGGTCGTTGCCGTTGCTGTGGTTGTTCGGGTGGGCCGTGTCGTACCAACCGGTCGGATACGCCCACCAGTTGGTGCGGTACTCGCCGCTGAGACCGCCGCAGTAGGCGTCGGCGGTGTCGACGTTGTGGTCGCAGTCGGAGAACGAGCCGACCGGCACGGTGTCGCCGTTGAAGTCCTCGGCGAACACCTGCTGGAACTTGCCGCAGTTCCCCGTCGGCATGCTGTTGTCCGTCGTCCGGCATGCGTCCTCCGACGGCGTCTCCCCCGCCGGGGCGGGCCCGGCCACCATCCATATGCATCCGAAGGCAGCCGCCAGCGCGGTGGCGGTCTTAAGCGCCAGATTCCGTTTCATGGCCGGAGAGTATGCCCCTGCCGCCCCTCGCGCGCACGCCTTTCACATCAGTAACTCCCATAAGGCAGCGCTGAGTTGGTGACAACGGCGCTCACAGGAGGACCCAGGGCGGGCCGCTCAAGGCCCGCCCTGCGCACGTCACTCGTCCTGTTCCAGTTCGCCTTCCGTCTCCAGATAGATCTGGCGGAGCGCGTCAAGGGTGGCCGGATCGGGCTTGGACCACATGCCGCGGGACTCCGCCTCCAGCAGGCGCTCGGCGATGCCGTGCAGAGCCCAGGGGTTGGACTCCTGGAGGAAACTGCGGTTGGTCTCATCCAGCACATACGTCTCGGTGAGCTTGTCGTACATCCAGTCGGCCACCACGCCGGTGGTGGCGTCGTAGCCGAAGAGGTAGTCGACGGTGGCGGCGAGTTCGAAGGCGCCCTTGTAGCCGTGGCGGCGCATCGCCTCGATCCACTTGGGGTTGACCACGCGGGCGCGGAAGACGCGGGAGGTCTCCTCCACGAGGGTGCGGGTGCGCACCGTCTCGGGGCGGGTGGAGTCGCCGATGTACGCCTCGGGGGCCGTACCGCGCAGCGCGCGCACGGTGGCGACCATGCCGCCGTGGTACTGGAAGTAGTCGTCCGAGTCCGCGATGTCGTGCTCGCGGGTGTCGGTGTTCTTCGCGGCGACGGCGATGCGCTTGTACGCCGTCTCCATCTCGCCGCGTGCCGGGCGGCCGTCGAGGTCGCGGCCGTAGGCGTAGCCGCCCCAGACGGTGTAGACCTCGGCGAGATCGGCGTCCGTACGCCAGTCGCGGGAGTCGATCAGCTGGAGCAGACCCGCACCGTACGTCCCCGGGCGGGAGCCGAAGATACGGGTGGTGGCCCGCCGTTCGTCGCCGTGTTCGCGCAGGTCCTGCTGGGTGTGGGCGCGCACATGGTTGATCTCGTCCGGCTCCTCCAGGGAAGCGGCCAGCCGCACCGCGTCGTCCAGCAGCGCCACCGCGTGCGGAAACGCGTCGCGGAAGAAGCCGGAGATACGCAGGGTGACGTCGATCCGGGGGCGGCCCAGCTCGTCCGCCGGGATGGGCTCCAGACCCGTCACCCGGCGCGACGCGTCGTCCCACACCGGACGGATGCCCAGCAGCGCGAGGGCCTCGGCGATGTCGTCGCCCGCGGTGCGCATGGCGCTGGTGCCCCACAGGGACAGGCCGACGGAGGTGGGCCATCTGCCGTTGTCCGCGCGGTAGCGCTCCAGGAGGGAGTCGGCGAGGGCCTGGCCGGTCTCCCACGCGAGGCGGGAGGGAACGGCCTTGGGGTCGACGGAGTAGAAGTTGCGGCCCGTCGGCAGGACGTTGACCAGGCCGCGGAGCGGGGATCCCGACGGCCCCGCCGGGACGAAGCCGCCGTTCAGGGCGTGCACGGTGTGGTCGAGTTCGGCGGTGGTGGCCGCCAGCCGGGGGACGACCTCGCGGGCCGCGAAGTCGAGGATGTCGGCGACCTGTTGCGGATGGCCTTCCGCCACGCGGGGCAACGCGCGCGGGTCCCAGTCCGCCGCCTCCATCGCCTCGACCAGCGCGCGGGCCTTCGCCTCCGCCTCGTCGGACGTGGTGCGGGTGGCGGCCGACTCGTCCAGGCCGAGGGCTTCGCGCAGGCCCGGCAGGGTGCTGCGGCCGCCCCAGATCTGGCGGGCGCGCAGGATGGCGAGGACCAGGTTGACGCGGTCCTCACCGGCCGGAGCCGTGCCCAGCACATGCAGGCCGTCCCGGATCTGCGCGTCCTTGACCTCGCACAGCCAGCCGTCGACGTGCAGGAGGAAGTCGTCGAAACCGTCGTCGTCCGGACGCTCCTCCAGGCCGAGGTCGTGGTCGAGCCTCGCCGCCTGGATCAGCGTCCAGATCTGCGCGCGGATCGCCGGCAGCTTGGCCGGGTCCATCGAGCTGATCTGCGCGTACTCGTCCAGGAGTTGTTCGAGCCGCGCGATGTCGCCGTAGGAGTCGGCGCGGGCCATCGGCGGCACCAGGTGATCGACCAGCGTGGCGTGCACCCGGCGCTTGGCCTGGGTGCCCTCGCCCGGGTCGTTGACCAGGAACGGGTAGACGAGCGGCAGATCGCCCAGCGCGGCATCCGGCGCACACGCCGCCGACAACCCGGCGTTCTTGCCGGGCAGCCACTCCAGATTGCCGTGCTTGCCCAGATGGATCATCGCGTCCGCACCGAAGCCGCCGTCCTCGCGGGACGCGGCGATCCAGCGGTACGCCGCCAGGTAGTGGTGCGAGGGCGGCAGATCCGGATCGTGGTAGATGGCGATCGGGTTCTCGCCGAAGCCACGGGGCGGCTGGATGAGGACGAGGAGATTGCCGTACCGCAGCGCCGCCAGGACGATGTCGCCGTCCGGATTGTGCGTACGGTCCACGAACATCTCGCCCGGCGGCGGGCCCCAGTGCTCCTCCACCGCCGCGCGGAGTTCGGCGGGAAGGGTGGCGAACCAGCGGCGGTAGTCGGCCGCCGGGATCCGGACCGGGTTCTTGGCCAGCTGCTCCTCGGTGAGCCAGTTCTGATCGTGGCCGCCGGCGTCGATCAGGGCCCGGATGAGGGCATCGCCGGTGTGCTCGCCGTCCTCCGTCACCAGCCCGGGGATCTCGACGGAACCGAAGTCGTAGCCCTCCGCCCGGAGGCGGTGCAGCAGGGCCACCGCGCTGGCCGGGGTGTCGAGCCCGACCGCGTTGCCGATCCGGGAGTGCTTGGTCGGGTACGCCGACAGTACGAGCGCCAGCCGCTTCTCCGCCGCCGGGATACGGCGCAGCCTGGCATGGCGTACGGCGATGCCCGCGACGCGCGCCGCGCGCTCCGGGTCGGCCACGTAGGACGGCAGGCCGTCGGCGTCGATCTCCTTGAAGGAGAACGGAACGGTGATGAGGCGGCCGTCGAACTCCGGTACGGCGATCTGGCTCGCCGCGTCCAGCGGGGAGACGCCCTCGTCGTTCTGCTCCCAGTCGGAACGGGACGCGGTGAGGCACAGCGCCTGGATGATCGGTACGTCCAGGCCGGTGAGCGCGCCCGCGTCCCACGCCTCGTCGTCACCGCCCGCACCCGCGTCCGCCGGCTTGGCTCCGCCGGCCCCGCCCGCCGCCAGCACCGTGGTCACGATGACGTCGGCAGCGCGGAGTTCCTCGATGAGCTCGGGCTCCGGCGCGCGTAGCGACGCCACGTAGAGGGGCAGTGCCCGGCCGCCCGCCGCCTCGATCGCGTCACAGAGCGCCGCGGCGAATGTGGTGTTGCCGCTCATGTGGTGGGCGCGGTAGTAGAGGACGGCGATTGTGGGGGCGCCTTCCGGCGCGGGAGGCTGCGGTGAGGGCTCGCGGTTCAGGTGGCCCCAGGACGGGGCCGGGGCCGGGGGTTCGAAGCCGTGCCCCGTGAGCAGCACCGTGTCGGAGAGGAAGCGGGCCAGCTGGGCGAGGTTCGCGGGGCCGCCGTGCGCGAGGTAGGCGTGCGCCTCCGCCGCCACGCCGATCGGCACCGTGGACGCCGCCATCAGCTGGGCGTCCGGGGCCTGTTCGCCGGTCAGGACCACGAGTGGGAGGCCGGTCGCGCGGAGCAGTTCGATGCCGGGTTCCCAGGCGCGGATGCCGCCGAGGAGGCGTACGACGACGAGGTCGACGCCCTCGAGGAGGGCGTCGAGTTCTTCGGTGAGGGTGTCCTCGGGGATGCGGCTGGGGTTGGCGTAGCGGTAGGTGATGTTGTTCTGGTCGGGCGTCGGGGTGGGCGCTGGTGCGTTGTTGGGCGGTGCCGCGTTGTTGGGCGGCTCGTTGTTTGCCGCCGCGTTCGTCGCCGTCGCGTTTGCCGCCGTCGCGTTTGCCGCGCGGGCGCTGAGGAGGTCCGTGTCGGAGGTCGACAGGAGGAGGATCAGCATGCTGCGGTAGGCCCTTCCTCGGGGTGTCCGCGCCCCGGGCGGTGTCGGACGGCAGGAGTTCCTGGCTCACCCAGCCGTGGTGGCCGGGCTCACAGTGGCGGGACCGCGCCGGATTCGCACCGGGCTTCCTCCCATGTCGCCGTCGCTGGCGATGAGGGCGGACCGGGTGGTCCGCCCTCAGCCATGTTACGGGCCATCGCTTGCCGCTCCACCGGCTGGGGGATCGGCCCCCGCCGTCCGCCGCTACGCTGGTCGGCCCCGCCGGCGTGCTGGTGTTCCTCCATACGGCCGCACATTGAATCGCCCCCGCCCCGGCAGCGAGCCGGCCGGGGAGCGCTTTCGTCGTTCCCATTCGTTCCTGCCCGAATGCATCCCACACCCCGTGCGCCTGCTCGGTACCGTTCTTGGGGAAGCCCCAACGGATGGAGCCCGGATGTTGGAAGAAGCCGAAGAGATCGGCCGCCGCGCACGCCGCGCACGGCTCCGTCTCGGCATGACGCAAGCCGACCTTGCCGCGAGGCTCGGCAAAACTCAGGGCTGGGTCTCCAAGATGGAGCGCGGGCATATCGAGCTCGACCGCGTTGGCCTGCTCAACATGCTGGCGTCCGAGCTGCATGTGCACCCCAATGACCTGATCGGCCGCCCCTACAACAGCTCGCCCGCAGAGAATCAGTGGCAGGTCGCCGCAGCGTCCATCGTGCGCGAGCTACGCCGGTATGACCTCGTCCCCGTCTTCGATGGCATGCCGCGCCCAGCTTCACAGCTTTGGCAAGAGACAACTCGTCTACATCGCCTGCGCGATGCGGCGGCGAACGTCGCCATCCTGGAAGTTCTTCCCGACCTCAT
Source organism: Streptomyces sp. CA-250714 (assembly GCF_050936705.1). NCBI lineage: Bacteria > Bacillati > Actinomycetota > Actinomycetes > Kitasatosporales > Streptomycetaceae > Streptomyces > Streptomyces sp. CA-250714. The sequence continues at coordinate 3,672,328 of NZ_JBNJMI010000001.1, forward strand.
CCGGGAAGCGCGTGCACTCGCCGAGGTCAGCACAGGTCGTGAATGCGAAGAGGCATTTTCCATCTACGCGGTGTGCTGCAAGTTCGCGCATACAGCGGCACACGCGCTCGGGCACCCTGAGCTGATTGCCATGTCGTGCGAGCGGGCGAGCTGGGCGGCGCAGCAGTCCGGGGACCCAGTCATGCCCGCGGTCGCGGACTGGATGCGTGTCTGGGACATGTGGGCTACGGCCGATTGGACCGATTCGCTGTCCCTGGCTGACAAGGCCCTCGCCAGCGTGCAGCAAGAGCACGACCAGGGCGACCCGCTCGCTGTCCGGGCATGGGGGTCCATCCAACTCCGCGCGGCTGTCTCCGCGGCACGGGGCGGACGGCGTGCTGAAGCCGAGGACCGTATCGCACACGCCAAGGCCGCGGCCGAGCGGTTGAAGGGATACGCCGGCCCGCCGGTCTACGACAGGCACAGCCTGACGTTCTCAGCGGGAAACGTGCAGATTCACGCCATCAGTGTGGCTCTGGAGATGGGGGAGCAGCGTAAGGCGCTGAGGATAGACCAGCGCACCAGCCCGGATTTGATCGAGCCACTGCCCAACTCCCGCAAGGGCCACCACCATATGGATCTCGCCCGCGCTTGGCTGTGGGATGGCAACCGAGACAAAGCGCTGCGCGAGCTGGAGACTGCCGAACGTCTCGCGCCGCAGCTGATCAGGAATCATCCGCTCGCCCGGTCAACGTTGCGTAGCATCGTCTACGCCGAGCGAGCGACCACTCGCGAGAAGCTGCGCCGCATGTCCGACCGCTTCCACCTCGACGAATAAGAGTCGTATTCCGCTGGTTCATATTGGCCCCCCGTCGCCGTCCTAGCTTCACCGGCATGGCCGAACGAACCTCGAAGCAACTACCGGCGCGGGGCGGCACGTTGAACGCACACGCCCCCTTTCATCCCAGGCTCGGCGACCTCGTATCCGACCTCGCCAAAGCAGGCCGGATCGGCGTGGTCGTCGACCTTCCGAGCGCAACATCTGCTTCCTACCAACTACGCCCTCCGGGCGGCGGCACGGACTGGCGCGCCAGCTCCGACGGAACCACCCTGCGCCCCGTGCCCGTCCCCATCACCCACGTCACACCAATGAACCGCGATGTGGTGTACGACCACCGGGCGCAGCAGGCGGGGCTACCGGTCACCATCCGCCACGAGGACGGGGGCACCTCCGAGTCCTTACTCGTACTCACCCCCGGGCAAGTCGAGCTGTACCACATCCAGCTCGAACAGCTCATCGAGCGCAGGAAAGCGGCCCGGGAGCTTGAGCGGTGAATCCGGCCGCGCCGACGGCCTCACTGCCGCCGGCAAGCCTCCCGCCTCGGCATCGTCCCGTCGCCTTTCGGTGCGAAGCGGTCGCCCACGATCTGAGCGGCACACGCGAGGTCTTGCTCAGTGTCTACCGAGGTGGTTCGCCACGTCTCGCCACTCGTTGGCTCAAGGCCAGAGCACGACGCCTTGCCGACATACTCGACCCAAGGCCGGACGCCGCTCACCTACTTGACGCCCCCTCGTCACCACCGCGCCGGATGTGCCCCACCCGGATGCCGAGTTACGTGCGTGGGGGAACAGCGAGGGGGAGTACGAGCACGCCATGCGTGCTCTCGGCATGGGGCGGCCCTTCCTGCTCACCGTGAGGGACTACGACGCCAGTTATTCCCTGCGTGTCTTCCCGCTTCCCGATCACCGGCCGTCTCCGCCGCAACCCACGCGTGCAAGTCGCCCGCACCCGTGTGTGGGCGAGCCCAGGAGGCGCGGCCGACACGCCGCGCCGTGACTCCCGCCCGCGCCGGAGAGACGCCCAACCCATCCCCCGCGGAGGTCCCGGCACAGGGCGGGCCGCTCCCGGCCGACGGCTGTTTCCTGACGTACACCGCCGTCAGCCGGGGGCACACCAGCGCACCACCCACGGCGACCGAAGGGTCAGGGGCGCACCACATCAACGAAAGGCAGGGAACATGCACGAGCTGATCGTCGCCCCGTTCCTGACCGACTTTCTCGTCTTACGCCCCGGAAGCACACGCGGCCTCAAGGTCCCCCAGCACCGTTACCTGGAACTCCAGCAGGCCGCCCGCAACCGCGACCCGTTCCCGGCCTGGCTGCACGACCCAGTGCGCGCCCAATGGGGCGTGGACCTCACCGGCCGGAGCGCCAACGACGCCCTACTCGTCCGCGAAGTGTCCGAGTACGGCTACGCGCGCGCTTCCTACGAGATCAATCTCGGCTGCGACTACGACTGTCCGCACTGCTACCTCGGGCAGAAGAAGTTCGAGGGCCTGCCGCTGGAGAAGAAAGCGCACCTGCTCGACATCATGCGGACGGCGGGCGTGGTGTGGCTCCAGATCACCGGGGGCGAGCCGCTGATCGACCGGCACTTCGCCGCTGTGTACGCCCGCGCGCACGAGCTGGGCATGATGGTTGCGATCTCGTCGAACGGCTCGCAGCTCGCGAAGCCGATGCTGCTGGACTGCCTGACGCGTCGGCGCCCTTACCGGATCACCCTCAGCGTCTACGGCGCCACCGCGGACACCTACGACGGGTTCACCCGCAACCGCGGCGCATTCAACCGCTTCGTCCGGGGCCTGGCTGCGGCCCGCGAAGCGGGCTTGCCTGTACGACTGAACATCATCGTCTCGGACACGAACGCACACGAGCTCGACGCGATGAAGGCTCTCGCCGACGCTCACGGCTTCCCGCACCAGGTCTACACGAACATGTCCCCCACCATCGACGGCAGCGGCGAGCCCCTGCCCACACAGGCCGCCGACTACCTGCGCAAGCGAAAGCCGTTCACCGGCTGCAACGCGGGACACACCTTCTTCCACTCCGACCCGTTCGGCCGCGCCTCCATCTGCAAGGTAGGCCGAGACCCGCACGTCGACCTCATGCGCGAAGGAGTCGAAGGGCTGCGCCGCCTCGGCGGCATCGCTGACTCCCTGATGCTTCGCACCGGGGGCTGTGAGGGCTGCTCTCTGTCCGGCACCTGCTGGACATGCCGGCCACTCGCCAAGCTCTATCAGGAGGCGAAGGCACAACGCGAAACCTACTGCCAGCACGGAGGGAGGTGACACCCATGACCGCCGTAGCCGTTGAAATCACGGCCCCGCCCACTGGCGAGGCACCGGCCGACGTGGTCGCCGTCGACGACCTCGACGAAATTGTCGAAACCGTCATGTGCTCATGCAGCGCGGGCGACGACCAACCGTACTGACGCCCCCCGCACCAGCCGCCCCGACTCGCGTAGGGTCGGGGCGGCTCTGCACGCCCGCGCCCAGGAGACCGACCCGATGCCCGTCACCCGCATCTGTTGGGACGACCTTCCGCGCTCTGCCCGACAGGCCGTCGAAGAGTGCACCGGCCCGATGCTCCGCGCCGAGCAGGCAGCAGCGGGCGCGAATTCCGGCATCGCTGTGACCCTGCACACCCCGACCGGCCCCGTCTTCGTCAAAGGCCTGCCCAGCGATCATCCGCAGATCCGCACCCAGCACCGCGAGGCCGCCATCGCCCCGCACCTGCCCGCCGCCTGCCCACGGCTGCTGTGGCACGTGCAGGTCGCCGGATGGGATCTGCTCGGTTACGAACGACTCACCGGCCGCCATGCCGACTACCGCCCCGGTTCGCCCGACCTCGCCCTCGTCGCGCACGCCGTTGACGAGCTGCGCTCGATCACGCTTCCCAGCGGAGTGCCCGTCAAGGACGCAGCGCAGCGCTGGGCGGGATACACCGACGGTGACCCCTCGCCGTTCGCCGGCAGCGCCCTGCTGCATACCGACCTCGCGCCGCACAACGTACTGATCGGGCAGCGAGCGCACCTGATCGACTGGGCGTGGCCGACGGTAGGAGCCGCATGGATCGACCCCGCCGTACTCATCCTGCGACTGATGGAAGCCGGGCACTCCGCGCCGGCCGCGGACACGTGGGCCCGCGAACACCTACCGGCATGGGCTGACGCCCCGCACGGTGCCGCGCTGCGGTTCGGTGAGGCCAACGCGCGAGCCTGGGACGAGATCGCCCGCAATGAGCCCCAGCCCTGGAAGAAACGGATGGCGCGCCATGCGCACGACTGGGTCACTTACTGGCGAGCCGCGTAGCGACACCGCCCCAGGAGGTTCGACGTCGGGGCGGCAACGACGCTGGGGCGGGGAGGCGCGGGGTGGGGGGTCGGTATGCTCGCCGACATGGTCATGCCCTCCCGTTCCTCGCGCTCCGCCGAGGCCGCTGTCGTTGCCGGTGCAACTGGTTGGGCGGCTTCGCGGGAGCGGGACGACGCATGTCCGGGGGCGCTGCGGTTGCATCAGGCCGATGACGGCGGGCTGGCGCGGGTGCGGGTGCCCGGCGGGGTGCTGGGGAGCGGGCAAGCCGCGGCGCTCGGTGCGGCCGCGGTTCAGCTCGGGGACGGTGACCTGCATCTGACCTCACGGGGAAACCTTCAACTCCGCGGACTCGGCGAGGATTCCGGTGCCGAGTTGGCGCGCTTGCTGGACGGCGCGGGGCTGCTCCCCTCCCTCGCGCACGAGCGGGTGCGCAACATCGTCGCCTCGCCACTGTCGGGGCTGGACGGGTGCGGATACCGGGATGTCAGGCCCTGGCTCGCCGAGTTGGACCGGCTGCTGTGCGGGAGCGAAGAGGCGCGCGGGCTGTCGGGGCGCTTTCTGTTCGCGGTGGACGACGGCCGCGGGGACGTGGCCGCGCTCGGCGCGGATGTGACGTTGGTCGCCGTTCGGGAGGGCGGCGCACTGCTGCGCGTAGGGGCGGATCGCGACGCGGGAGCGCTCCGTATCGACAGCGCGTACGCCGCCACTGCCGCCGTGACCGCCGCCGAGGTCTTTCTCGAAACCGCGCGGGAGTGCGGCGTTCGCGCCTGGCGGGTGAGCGAGCTGCCGATGACGGGTGGTGAGTTGGCTCACCGGTTGGAGCACCGGTTGGCTCACCGCTTGCCGCCCCGGTTGGCGCCCCGGTTGGCTCACCGGGTTGCCCAGCTGCCGGGCGACGACGAGCGGCCGACCGACACCGAGCGGCTGGCCGACGCCCAGCGACTCGGCGACGCCGAGCGAATCGTCCCCATTTCACCGGTTCCGGAGCTCGACGACCAGGCGCCCGCGCCCGGTCTCGTCACCTCCCCCACCGGACAGGTCGCGCTCTCCGTACACGCTCCCCTCGGCCGGTTGACCAGCCGCCAATGGGCGCTGCTCGCCCGTACCGCCGAGCGGCACGGCAGCGGCGAGTTGCGGCTGACCCCGTGGCGCGGGGTCGTCGTGCCCGGTCTCGCCCCCGAGCGGGCGCCCGGTGCGCTGGCCGCGCTGGGCGACGCCGGACTGGTGACGGACCCCGCGTCCCCGTGGCGCGGCGTGGGTGCCTGCGCCGGGCGGCCGGGGTGCGCCAAGTCGCTGACGGACGTACGGGACGACGCCGCAGCCGCGTTGGCAAGCAGCCCCCAAGGCGCAGCCGCGTTGACAAACGGCAGCCCCCAAGGCGCAGCCGGGCCAAGCACCCCCCAAGGCGAAGACGGCGCAAAAACACTGCCCGTGTACTGGTCCGGCTGCGAGCGCCGGTGCGGGCATCCGCGCGGAGACCGGGTGGAAGTCGTCGCGGGCCCGGGCGGCTACCAGGTGTCCGTCGTACGGAGCTCGGGCGCGGTGGTCCGCGTGCCCCTCCCCCACCGCTCCGCTCTCACCGCCACCGTCTCGGCAGCCCGCAACAGCGCATCCGGCCCCGGACCCACCCCCACCCCCGCAGCAAGCCCCACCAAAGCCACAGCCACCACGACCGCCCCATGACGATGAGCGAGAGCACAGTGTTCGAGTACGAGAAGGACGGCGCTGCCATCTACCGGCAGTCCTTTGCCACCATCCGCGCGGAGGCGGACCTGGCCGGGCTGCCCGCCGATGTCAGCCAGGTCGCGGTGCGGATGATCCACGCCTGCGGCATGGTCGATCTCGTACGGGACCTCGCCCACACCCCGCGGGTCGTCGAACAGGCCCGCGCGGCCCTGCGTGCGGGGGCGCCCATCCTCTGCGACGTCGCCATGATCGCCAGCGGCGTCACCCGTAAGCGGCTGCCCGCCGACAACGACGTGATCTGCACGCTCGCGGACCCCTCCGTCCCCCGGCTCGCCGCGGAACTGGGTACGACCCGTACCGCCGCGGCGCTCGAACTGTGGCGCGACCGCATCGAGGGTTCCGTCGTGGCGATCGGCAACGCGCCCACCGCGTTGTTCCGGCTGCTGGAGATGATCGAGGAGGGGGCGCCGAGACCGGCTGCGGTCATCGGGGTGCCGGTGGGGTTCGTCGGGGCTGTCGAGTCCAAGCAGGCGCTCGCCGCGCACTCTTCCGGGCTGGAGCACCTGGTCGTCCACGGTCGCCGCGGCGGCAGCGCGCTCGCCGTGTCCGCGCTCAACGCCATCGCGAGTGAGGAGGAGTGAGCCGGGTGAGCAGCACCGACACAGCGAGGAGCGACGTGGCCGAGGGTACGGGCAGTGGACGGCTGCTCGGCGTGGGACTGGGGCCCGGCGATCCGTCGCTGATGACCGTACGCGCCGTCGAGGCCATCGCGGAGGCGGATGTGGTCGCGTACCACAGCGCCCGGCACGGCCGTTCGATCGCGCGCTCGATCGCGGCCGGGCAACTGCGCCCGGACCATATCGAGGAGGCCCTGGTCTACCCCGTCACCACGGAGTCCACCGACCACCCCGGCGGCTACCGGGGCGCGCTGGAGGAGTTCTACGCCGAGGCCGCGGCGCGGCTCGCCGCGCATCTGGACGCGGGACGGACGGTGGCCGTGCTCGCGGAGGGCGACCCGCTCTTCTACGGCTCGTACATGCATATGCACAAGCGGCTGGCGCACCGGTATCCGACCGAGGTGATCCCCGGTGTGACGTCCGTGAGCGCCGCCGCCGCGCGGCTGGGCACCCCGCTGTCCGAGGCGGAGGAGGCGCTGACCGTACTGCCCGGCACGCTGCCCGAGGAAGAGTTGACCGCACGCCTCGCCTCCAGCGACGCGGTGGCCGTGATGAAGCTGGGGCGTACGTTCCCGAAGGTGCGCCGCGCGCTGGAGCGTTCCGGGCGGCTGGCCGAGGCCCGCTACGTCGAGCGCGCCACCATGGACGGCGAACGCACCGGACGGGTCGCGGACGTGGACCCGGACTCGGTGCCGTACTTCTCGGTGGCCGTACTGCCGAGCAAGGTGGGCAAGCCGGGAGCAGCCCTCGATAACGAGGGCGACGCCCCCGGGAACGGCATGACCTCCGGCGAAGTCGTCTCCGGTAGCGAAGTCGTCCCCCGTGGCGATGTCGTCCCCGGCGGCGAAGTCGTCGTCGTCGGCACCGGGCCCGCCGGGCCGCTGTGGCTCACCCCCGAGACGCGAGGGGCACTGGCCACCGCCGACGATCTGGTCGGCTACACCACCTACCTCGACCGGGTGCCGGCGCGGGACGGGCAGCGCCGGCACGGCTCCGACAACCGTGTGGAGGCGGAGCGCGCGGAGTTCGCGCTGGAGCTGGCGCGGCGCGGCCGGCGGGTGGCCGTCGTCTCGGGCGGCGATCCCGGCGTGTTCGCGATGGCGACGGCCGTACTGGAGGCCGCCGATCAGGAGGCGTACGCGGACGTTCCCGTACGCGTACTGCCAGGCGTGACCGCGGCCAACGCGGCAGCGGCCAAAGCGGGCGCTCCGCTGGGCCACGACTACGCCACGCTCTCCCTCTCCGACCGCCTCAAGCCGTGGGAGGTCATCGCCGAGCGCCTCCGCGCGGCGGCGGCGGCCGATCTGGTGCTCGCGCTCTACAACCCCGGCTCGCGCAGCCGCACCTGGCAGGTCGGCAAGGCCCGCGAGGTCCTGCTGGAGCACCGCGCGCCGGACACCCCGGTGGTGCTGGCCCGTGACGTGGGCGGGCACGGCGAGCGGGTGCGGATCGTGCCGCTGGCCGAACTGGACCCGGCCCAGGTGGACATGCGTACGTTGCTGATCGTCGGCTCCTCCCAGACGCGGGCCTCCCGGCGGCCGGACGGTACGGAGTACGTGTGGACCCCGCGCCGCTATCCGGAAGTGTGAGTTCGGTCGGTTTGCGGGGCTGCCGCGGTCACGCCTTGGCCATCAGGCGCAGCGCGTCCTCCTCGGGTGTGCCGGGTGCGGCGGTGTAGACGAGCAGGGCCAGTTCCGGGTCCTGCGGGAAATGGGTGATCTCGTACGTGAGGGCCAGCGGGCCGGCGTCGGGGTGGTCGATGTGTTTGATGCCGTACGACTTCGTGCGCACCGTGTGCAGCTCCCAGTGCTGCCGGAACTCCGGGCTGTGTTCGACGAGTTCGGCGACCAGCCGCCACAGTTCGGGGTCCTCCGGGTGGCGGCCCGCGGCGATCCGGAGATGGCCCACGGCCTCCCGGGCGATCATCTCGCGGTCGGGGTAGCGGCTCCCGATCTCCGCGTTGAGCAGGTGGAGTCGGCACATGTTCCGCTCGGCCGGCGGTAGCGCGTCGAAGTCCGTGATGAGTGCGCACACGGGGCGGTTCCAGGCCAGTACGTCCATGCGCCGCCCCATCACCAGGGCCGGTGCAGTGATCCAGTCCAGCAGTTGCCGCACCTCGGGCCGTACGGAGTCGGCCTCCGGCCGGGCCGTGCCCGGGGCACCCCGCGCGGGCACCGGTCGGTGCGGGCGAGCCAGCCGGAAGAGGTGCTCGCGCTCGTCCTCGTCCAGCCGCAGTGCGTCGGCCACGGCGCCCAGCACCGCGTCCGAGACGCTCTGGTTGCGGCCCTGCTCCAGCCGTACGTAGTAGTCGACACTCACTCCCGCCAGGTGCGCCAGCTCCTCCCGGCGCAGCCCCGGCACCCTTCGATGGCCGGACCCTGAGGCGAACCCGACGTCCTGCGGCTGGATTCTCGCCCGACGGGACCGCAGAAAGTCGCCCAACTCCGCGTGTTTGCCCATGAGTTCATTGTCCCCGAACCTGGGCCCGGCGGACGGTGGGTACGCCGGACCCCCCGTACGGCAGAGCAGCCGGAGAACCCGCGCACCCGGACCACCATGGAGTTCCGGACATGACGCGGGGCACGGGGCTCGACGTCATGGGGCTCCGGGCGACTGACACCGGCTGCCGTCGGCATACGGCGGCAGACGGCGGCCGATCAAGGCCGAGCGGGCCGACCGGGCCGACCGGGCCGACCGGGCCGAGCGGGCCGGCGAAACGGACCAGAGGGACGGTCGAAAGGTGGCGACTATGCGCGGATCCCTGCGCGAACACAGCGGACGGAGCGCGGCATCCGCGGCGGCGGCGGTCGTGGCGGTGCTCGTCGCCGCGTCACCCGCGACATCCACGTCACCCACGTCACCCACGACACCTACCGCGCCGGTGACGTCCACAGCCCCTGGGACAATCGCGGCCTCCATGGCGCCCGGGGCACCCGCGACACCCCGCCGCCGGACCGGCGGAGCACCGTCCGATCCCACACCCGGTGGGCCGCAGCGCCCGTACGAGCCCGACGTGCCCGGACCCCGCAACATCGACGGGCTCAGCGCGACGGTGCGCCCTGACGGTGGCACGCGGGACGGTGTACGCGTGGCCTTCGACCGCACCAGCCGGGCCGATCCGGAAGGCCCGCCGGCTGCCGCGCGCCGCTTCGTCTTCCTCTTCGACGCATCGCTGCGCTTCCACCCCGCCGCCTTTCCCACCTGTGCGCGCACGGTGGTCGAGCGGCAGGGCACCGACGGCTGCCCCGAGGGTTCCCGCATCGGCCGGGGTACGGCGCACGCCTACCCGCAGGGCACTTCGGAGGTGTACGCCTTCAACACCCGGTACGCGAACGGGATGCGGGGTGCCCTGGTCGTCATCCCGGCCACGGACACGATTCTGGAGCTGACCTGGGAACGCGTCACCAGTCCTTACCGGCAGCGGGGTTATCTGTGGGGTCTCGACGAGATGCTGCCGCCCTCCGACGTGCCACCGGCCGACCGGGTGGGCACCCGGCGGTTCCAGTTGGAGTGGGGCGCCACTCGCCGTACGGGCCCCCGTACCGTCAGCTTCGCCGAGACCTCGGCCGAGACCGGCACCAAGCTCCGGGTAGGGCTGTGGAGCTCCTTCGTGACAGGCCAGGTCGCCCTGCCGGAGGCCGCACCCGTGCGCTAGCCCAACCGCTCGACGGCTTCCTTGGCCTCCTTCAGGCCCGCGCCCGTCAACTCGCGGTATCGCTTGATCGCGTAGAGCTTCTTGCCGTTGCGGAGAAGTTCGATCACCTCGCGCAGCCGCGGGTCGTGCTCCTGCAACCCCATGTGCTCCAGCAACAGGTCCAGCTTCCGCTCCACCCGCGCCAACTGCCGGTCCGAACGCGAGATCCGCGTCTCGATGCTGAGGACCGCGCCGAACAGGAGCACGGCCGCGCAGGCCAAACCAAGTATTTCCATGGGCGCGATCCAATCAGCCCCGGTTTCCGCCTACGTAGACGGGATCAAGACCCGGATCCCCTCCGGCCGCGGGCAGCGGCGACGATACGGAAGGCGACGCTGCCGCCGACGGCCGCGCCGATGGCTGTGAACAGTCCGATTCTGCTGGAGTCGCCGAGGACGAGGCCCGTCCAGCCGTAGTAGCCGCACACTGCGCCCAGGCATGCGGTGAACGCCGTGGTGACCACGAGGGCGGCGACGATTCCGCAGCCCTGTTCGCCGGAGCTCGCCACGTTGCCCCGCTGGGACACGGCGCTGGCGACGACCAACGGCGCCAGCCCCAGCAGCGCGCCGACCCAGCCGCCTTCGTCGCCGAACTCACCCACCGAGATCACAGCGACATCCAGCCCGCCGTCGTCTCCGATCCAACCGACGACGAAGCCGGTCACGGACAGCGCCACGAGGACGAGAAAGCTGGTGAGCGCGGACCGCAGCCCGGCGACGATACATGCGACGACGCCGGACAGCCCGCCGAGCCAGGCGCCGGCCACCGCGCCCACATAGCTGGGATGGATCAGCCCGTCCGGGATCCCGGGCGCTTCCATGTCCAGCAGGTCGCCGTGGAAGTGCTGCTGGGACATGGGGATGAGGGCGCCGCTGTTGGCCTTGGTCGCGGCGATCACACCCCCGAGTACGCCGAGAACGATGAAGGCGACATCCAGCGACCGTCTGAGCGCGCGGCGGGCCTTCGGACCGGAGACGGCGGCCATCAGTCGTGCCCGAAGCGGCGGGGCCGGGCGCGGCGGAGTCCAGCCGGCGGCCTGCGCGGTGGACCCGGGCCCGTCCGGCTCGCTGGTGCTCGTACGTCCGCGAGCCGCGCCCGTTGGTGAGCCGCCAGGCGGTACCCCGCGTACCGTCCGGGAAGCCTCGCGGGTGAAGTCGCGTACCCAGGCGAACACCCGGCGGGCCCACGCCGCGCCACCCTGCGGATGGGGCGGTACGACGACGGTCGGCTGTTCGTCGTCCGGAGAGACCTGCCGCTCGTCCGCCGCCATGCGGAACCGGAGCACGTCGTCGCGCTGGGCCGTGATCATCTGGTGTATCTCGCGCGGCCAGGGCTGCTCGGGCCGCTCGTCCTGCGTGAGCAACTCTTTGATTTGTTGGAGGAGTTGCTCCGGTGTGGGCCGTTCGGTCGGCTCCTTGGCCAGGCACGGCTGGATGATCCGGCGCAGCTCCTCCGGTATCCCGCTGAGATCCGGCTCGGTGTGGACGACGTTGTACATCATCTGCGGGGCCGAGGTCCCGTTGAACGGGCCCTCGCCGGTGCACGCCATGACCAGCGCGGCGCCCAGCGAGAACACATCGCTGGCGGGGGTCAGGGGGTGGCCGTTGGGCTCCGCCTGCTCCGGCGACATGTAGCCGGGTGCACCTACCAACCAGCCGGTATGTGTGACCCAGGTGCCGTCGTCGCTGTCGGTGGCGCGGGCGATGCCGAAGTCGATCACTTTGGCGTGCCCCTCGGCGAGCAGCACGTTGGAGGGCTTCAGATCGCGGTGCACCAATCCGGCCCCGTGGATGTCGATCAGCGCCGAGGCGAGGTCGGCGGCCAGCCGCAGCACCGCCTCCTCCGGCAGCCCGCCGACGGCCTCGACTGCCGCGTGCAGTGAGGGTCCGGGCACGAACTCCGAGGCCAGCCACGGCACCGGCTCGTCCGCGCCGTCGTCGATCACGGCCGCCGTATGGTCGCCGGAGACCTTACGGGAGGCCGCCACCTCGCGCCGGAACCGTGCGCGAAAGCCGTCGTCCTCCACGAACTGCGCACGTACACGCTTGAGCGCGACCAGCCGCCCGCCGGGCGTATCCCCCAGCAGCACCCGCCCCATGCCGCCGCTGCCGAGTTCGGCGAGCATCCTGTACGGCCCGACCCTGCGCGGGTCGGAGGTCTCCAACGGTCGCACCGCCACCCCTTCCGGCTGCTGAGCTGAAAGATCGTAGCCGAACACCCTTGGCACCAGGGCGGGTTGAAATCGGGGGATTGGTGAAGACCTTCAGCGCCGCCCGCTTCGGGGGCCACCCGCTTCGGGGGCCACCCGCTTCGGGGGCGGGTTCCGCCCTAGCCCATGCCCTGCTGCGGCGGTACCCAGGCGAGCTTCTGCCGGATGTGCGCCGACGTCTTCGGGTCCAGCCGCACATGCAACTGGGTATTCCCACAGGCCGCGCAGACGAAGGCATCGAACACCGCCTGCTTCGTCCCGAACGCCCCCGCACCCGCCGGACGGAGCCCACCCTGCGCCACGTACTCGCCCCGGAACACCTCACCACCCCCGCACGCGCCACACCGCCCATAGCGCATGTCCCCGTTGGTCATACGGCCCACCCTAGTGCCCAGGCCTTCGCCGACCTCCTCGCCCTCTCAACTCGATCGCGGCGCCAGTTGCCGCCCCGAACGCGGGCTCTACACCGTCGCGGTCACCTGATCCGGCTGGTCCAGCCAAATGTGCTGCGCGCTGCGGGTGACCGTCACACCGAACCGGGTCAGTTCCGGCATTCCCTGACGCTGCCACCACGTGCGGGCGGCGGTGGCTTCCGTCCACAGGTCCCGGGGACCGGTCTGCTTCACCGCGTCGTCCGCTTTCCATTCGTGGAAGAACGCGACTGCCCGCGAGCCGTCAACGTCCCACAGCACAAGGCGCCGCGTGGCCTGCGGATCGCTCTCGTTCCATACGACGCGATACCGGACGGTGGGCAGATGCAGGCCGATGGAGAACGCACAGTGGACGGATTCCAGCACTGATTCAGGACTGATGGCGGAAGGGCCGTAACGCGCCTCGGCCTCATCACGGTCGGCACCCGCGTCCGCCGGTGGCCGCTCGTCGCGGATCCACATGAAACTCACGCTGTCCACGCATTTGCCGACAGCTTCGGGCCCGGCGTCTACCCCCTCGCCAACCCGCAGCTTCAAAAGACCCGCGTTGCAGAACGACGTGCCCCACGGCGTCACCACGACCCCACCCGGCTTGCACTGCTCCACCCATGCGTAAGGCACGCGCCGAACCGCCGCCGTGGAACTCACCCGGTCATACGGCGCACGCTCCAGGAACCCTCGTGTGCCGTCACCGACGACGAGCACAGGGGAATGCCCGAGTGCGGCCAACGCCCTCCGGGCACGTTCCGCCACTTCCGGGTCGATCTCCACGGACACGACATGAGAAGCCCCCACGCGAGCGCACAGGAGCCCGGTGGTCCAGCCCGAGCCGATCTCCAACACGGACTGCCCGGAGTCACGCACATCGAGATGCCCGAGCATCCGGGCGACCAATGTCGGCATACTCACCGAACTCGTCGCTGTTCCGGGGCCGCCCTCGGCCCCGTCATCAAGCTGAGTGACCACGACATCGTCCGCGTTCGCTTTCGCGTGCCACTCCTCGGCATTGCCGCTCCTCGTGACCTTCCGGTACCCACTGGGTCCGTCCTCGGCCCAGATGCACTCGGGGAGAAAGCCACTGCGCGGCGTCCGCAAAAACGCACCCCGCCAGCCTGCCCCCAGAGCGCCGGACTCGCCGAGATCAGCAACGAGTTGTCCATACTCCGAGTCAACCATGGGACTACTTCTCGCTCTCGTCGTCCTCAGGCGGGATGGGGTTGTTCCACTGCCCGTCCGACTCCCGGGGAGACTGCTGCTTGTCGCCGTCCTCGCCGCCCTTGCCGTCACTGTGCCTTCCCATACGGGCGCCTCCTTCAACTGATGCTCGATCTAACCGTGTTCATCAGTCAATGTAGAACGAGACCGGCTGCACAGCCGTCATCATTCCCGTCTCATACTAAAAATCATGAAGGAAGGACCGAGCGCACTCGTCGAGGAATGCCCGAGCATCATCCCCGAACAAAGCTCGACTCATATACATATCGAAGATTTCAAGGTGCTGGGCCACATCCTTGGCGTCTCGAAAAACGAGGCGCCCTGTGAATGTTTCCACTGTGGCCAGACGACTGTCGTAGACGGTAAAAGTGTTCAACGGGCCACGTACGAGTGGCGTCCCGTTCCGAAGCACCCCCAAGCGAATATTGGGGAGCCGGGACAGTGAGGCCAGCCGGTCCACCTGAACGACCATCGCCGACGGGGGGACGATTGCCCATTTGATCGCCTGCTCCGTGAGCAGGAACGTGAAGGACTTCGAGACGTCGTAGAGAATGGCCTGCCGTTCCAGTTTCTTGGCCACCGTCCTCGATGTGTCCACTGGTGAATGAGCGAGACTGGCGCGCACATACTCAGGCGTGGCCAGGAGGCCAGTGATCATGGACGGCAAAAAATAGCGCAGTTCAGCGGCGGCTGATTCGAGAGACGCCAGCTCCGTCTGACGCTTGTCGAGGCCACGGCGCCACGACGACCGCTTGTCCTCCCACTCGGTGTTCGCGATGCGCGCCAGCGCCGTTATCTCGGCCAGCAGCTCCCGGGGCACCTGAAGGGCAGTGAGGATACGCTCGACATCAACGACGCTCGGCGTTGTCCTGCCCGTCTCGATCTTCGAAATCTTACTTTGGCTCATGGCACAACGCCTGGCGAGCCGATCTCCGGAGAGACCTGCGCGCTTACGCAACTCTTTCAGCGTCTCCGCCAGGTCGTTCTTGGACTGCGCCAGCTGCTCAGGGTCGAGCGTCACCCGTGCACTTTCGCGTACTCGGCAAACGGGATCGCAGCCTCGAAGGCGGCATGCTTCCACCGGCGGTAGGGCTCGATGTCACCCTCCACGACTTCCCGGTTGATCTGCGTACCGTCCGGTCGGTAGTTCAGACGAACCACCCTTGATTCGTCGAACATCCACCAGTCCTGACCAAGGGGAAGGCCAAAGTCTCCTTGCGTCACATCAAGAATCCGAATGTGCTCGCCAGCGGCCACATTCCCCGGGATTCCCCAGGACAGTTGGTAGCGCTGGTAGTCGGTCAGCGGCTGACTGACTACCCGTACGCGGCCGATCCACTTTCCTTGATCCAAGTACTCGCGCACCCGCTCATGCCAACGGCGGTTGTGGTCGACGGGCTTGGGCTGCCCGCTCAGAAACCGTGCCAAGCTTGCGGCCTCTTTTGGCATGGAGTACTTCGGCTGCGCCTCGAACCGAAATGCTTCCCGCTCGAAGGCGTCGAAGAACTTCCGCCATTCGTCACCATCCAAGAACACGGACAGCCTCCCTCAGGACGTGTTCGGGAATCTCGACGAGACCTTCCCCTCCCGGCACCTGGAACCCGTCGTATACGTCACCCTGAACGACATACGAACCGCGCCCGGTCGCGTAGATGTTCGGACAGTCATCGTCATCGCACTCCGGCCCGTAGACATTGCCGGTAAGTCGTGTCAGTCCCTCACTCACGGCCATGGCTTTCCCCCTCCGTACCGGGCGTCTCCCGGCCCCTACCAACGACGCTAGGGTGCCCGAAGCGGGTCGTCCATGCCGTCTCGGAATTATTCCTGTCCTGGCATAAGTGCCAACACCGGGCGGGAATGAGCGCGCAGTACCGAACTGTGCGAACGCCCTTCAGTTCCGGCCACTTCCGCGGCCCTCGGAGAGCGACGGGGGCGAGAGCAGTGCTCTCGCCCCCGAGCACTGCTCCTATTCGAGGGCTCCGCTCTTCACGGAGGTCAGGAACGCGGACCAGGCGTCGGCCCGGAAGGTGAACGCGGGGCCGTCGGGCTGCTTGGAGTCCCGGACGGCCATGACGCCAGCGCTCAGGCGGGCACCTTCGATGCATGCGCCACCTTGGTCGTTGCTGTAGCTCGACTTGAACCAGGCGGCATCAGCCATCGAGAGCTCCGCTCTTTACCGAGGTCAGGAAGGCAGACCAGGCGTCGGCCCGGAACGTGAACGCGGGGCCTTCCGGCTGCTTGGAGTCCCGGACAGCCATGACGCCACCACTCAGGCGAGCGCCCTCAACGCACTCGCCGCCCTGGTTGTCGCTGTAACTCGACCTGAACCAAGCGGCATCACGCGGCGCCTCGGCCATGCTCTTCATGGGTATCAATGCTCCTTGACTGCTTTCTTGATGAGGTTCAGAGACTCGTGCGGCCCCGGAGCCAACGCTTGGAGGTCGGCGAACGCTTCCACGTACCGCTCCACGTCCCCCTCCTTGCGGTAAACCCAGGCACCGGCCAGGTTTTCCAGATACACGATGTGTCGGGGCACAGCACGGTCGGAGAAGCGCAGGACGACGAACGGACCGCTCATCGCGGGGTGGAGCCCGAGTTTGAACGGCACCACCTGCACGCGTACGTTCGGGCGAGCCGTCACTACATCGACGATGTGGCCAAGCTGTCCCCGTATCACCTTCGGCCCACCAACGGCGCGGCGCAACACCGCTTCGTTGATGATGGCTGTGAGCTTGAGTGGTGACTCCGTACGCAGTAACGCCTCCTGACGAGTCATCCGCACAGTTACCAGGCTATCCACCTCCTCAGCACTGAGCGCCTGATGACCGTTCGCGTAGATCGCTCGGACGTACGCCTCGGTCTGCAACAGGCCAGGCACGAACTCCGACGCGTAGGTCTGGAAGGCACTGGCCGTGGCCTCCAATCCCAGGTACGCCTTGAACCCCGGCCGAATCACCGGCCGATACTCCGCCGACTGCCACCAGTCCCGCCGGGTCTTCGTCACGGCGGCGTAGCCCTCCAGCACGGCCCGCTGCTCCGCCGTTGCCCCGTAGATCTGGCAGAGCGCTATCACGTCGGACGGCTCGACAGAGGCGTTGTCGCCCGTCTCCAGGCGGGTGAGTTTGGACGAGCTCCACAGGAGCTTTCGGACGACCTGGCGTCCGTTCAGGCCCGCGGCCTGCCGCAGTTGCCGCAGCTCGCTGCCGAGCTGCAAGCGGCACAGGGCGGGCGTTGCCGACTCGATGTCTGTGATCATCGCGCGCTTCCTTCCTCCGCCAGCGCGAGAAATGTTCTGCGAATTTGCAGAACATTGCGGTGAACCGTGAAAACCACCGCCGAGCAGCAGGAAATGGCGCGGAAAGTTGTCCGCGCAAACTCCTCAACTCCGTTCCAACGCTAGCCGTGTTGGTGCCACTCTGTAGGCGCTTTCTCACAGAGCGCGCAAGGAAGGAATGTCCCGTGACGAGTTACCGCTCTGCGGCATGCGGTCTCGGCAGGCACCCGGAGTGCCGGCATGCCACACCGAGGCAGGCACCCCCCGGCGTCCCGGTGACGTACGAGGCATGCGGCTGCGTCTGCCACACAGGGGTGGAGGGGGTCTGGATCTACGACCGGGATCAGACGGCCATCCCCGCGGCCGGCGAGCTCCGGCTGCTGCCGTGGACCACCGGGTCCGGCAAACCGTGCTACCTCAGCGGCACCCCCGACTCCCTCCTCTCCCGCTACGCCGACGAACTCGAAGAGGCCCAACTGGAAGACGGTCACCGTGCGTTGAAGCGCATCCTGCCCCTGGTGGCCAGGCAGACGGGCGCCGACGACGAGACCGCGCGGGCCACCCGGAAGGCCGCTGTCGCCCTCAGCAACGTCATCCGCGTCGCCGACAGCCGGGGTGCCCGGCTACCGGAAGCGGACCAATAGGGGTTCGGGCAATCCGAACCCCGGGAGGGGTGCCACCTCCATGGTTCCCGTCCGTCGGCAGCTGTGGAATGTGCGGGAGCCAACACGCGCCCTCCACCAGCCACGAAGAACGGGGAAAGACATGAGCCTTCACCGGCCTGCGCTCCTGTGCGCCCTCGCCGTCCTCACCACCGTCATGGTCGTCACGGGCACGCTGCCCGCAACTGCCGAGCAACAGCAGCCGGACAAACGCACCCAGATTCGCGAGGACTTGGTCGACATCACCCGCAACGGCGCTATCGGCGTCCAGGTGCGAGTGACGGACAAGAGCGACAGCTGGACCGCGCGGGCCGGCTCGGCGAGGGCTCAGGGAACCGCCCCCGTTCCCCGGAACGGAGTGTTCCGCGCGGGCAGTACGACCAAGATGTTCACCGCGGTCGTCCTGCTGCAACTGGTCGGGGAGGGCCGAGCCGCGTTGGACGATCCCTTGTCGCGGTACCTGCCCACCGGCCTCGTACCGAACGCGGACCGCATCACCGTGCGGATGGTCCTCCAGCACACCAGCGGCCTGCACGACCTGGCCCGCGACCTGCCGCAAGGCGAGGAGCTCGTCCGGACCCGCTTCCGGCACCACGATCCGGCGGCGCTGGTGCGCGCGGCGGCGGCCAAGCCCGCCGACTTCCCGCCCGGCACCGACTACGGGTACTCCAACACCAACTACGCCGTCGCCGGACTCATCATCGAGCGGATCACTGGCAGGTCGTACGCCGAGGAGGTCCGGCGGCGGATCACCGTACCGCTGGGCCTGCGGCACACCTCCGTACCCGGAGACAGCCCAGTGCTTCCCGGGCCGCACGCACACGGCTACATCGCACTCAAGGACCGTAAGGATCACAAGGACCGCAAAAACCACAAGGACATCACCGAGCTGAACCCCTCGATGGCCGGCGCGGCGGGCGAGATCGTGTCCACCACGGGCGACCTGGACACGTTCCTCACCGCGCTCACCTCGGGCAAGCTGCTGCGCCCCGCCGAGTGGCGGGAGATGAACCGCACCGTCGGCACCGGCGAGCCCGGCGCACGCTACGGGCTCGGGCTCAAGCACCGGAAGCTGAGCTGCGGACGTACGGTCGTCGGGCACACCGGCGGCATTCCCGGCTACGTGACGATGGCCTTCACCACGCCCGACCGGTCACGGCGGATGGTGCTGTCCGCGAACCTCGCCGACTGGCCCGCGGACCCGGACATCGGAGCCCCGCTCGACAAGGCGCTGGACGACGCGTTCTGCGACTGACGCCGACCCGCCTCTGCGCGGCGACCGGCTGACGGTCACGGTTCGCGTAGCGCCTCCGCCACGTCCTCCGACGGTCACGGTTCGCGGAGCGCCTCCGCCGCCTCCTCGGGGCTCGTCATCACCCGTACGCCCTCCGGGACCGGGGGGCGGCGGACGATCACGACGGGCAGGCTGGCCTCCCGCGCCGCCGCGAGCTTCGGCGCGGTGGCCGTACCGCCGCTGTCCTTCGTCACGACGACGTCGATGCGGTGGCCGCGCAGCAGCTCGCGTTCGCCGTCCAGGGTGAACGGGCCCCGGTCCAGGAGGAGCTCCATCCGGGCCGGGGTCGGCGTGCCCGGTTCCGGCGGGTCGACGGAGCGGACGAGAAACCACAGGCCATCGCTGTCCTGGCCCGCGGAGGCGGCGTCCGCGAAGGCGGCCAGCCCCATGCGTCCCGTCGTCAGGAAGACGCGGCGCCCCAGCCGGGGCAGCAGCTGCGCGGCGTGCGGCAAAGAGTCCGCCATGTGCCAATTGTCCCCCGCGGTCGGTACCCAGCCGGGGCGGCGCAGAGCGAGCAGGGGAACATGGGCTTCGGCCGCGGCCTCGGCGGCGTGGAAACTGATCGTCTCGGCGAAGGGATGGGTGGCGTCGATGAGTACGTCCACAAGGTGTGTACGCAGCCATTCCGCCAGCCCCCGCACACCGCCGAAGCCGCCGATCCGTACGTCGCCCGGGGGCATCCGCGGAGCGGCGACCCGTCCGGCCAGCGAGCTGGTGACCCTCATGTCCGGGGCGCCGTCCAGCAGCTCCGCGAGGCGGCGGCCCTCGGTCGTCCCGCCGAGGATCAGTACGTGCACGGGCTGCGGTTCCTTTCATGGCTGAGGAGTCCAAGGGCGTCATGGCTGAGGAGCCCAAGGGCGGGCGCGGCGCTCAACTCAAGCACACCGGGTTGCGGCCCGGCTGGACGACCGGTGCCTGTGCGACGGCGGCGACGACCGCCGCGTACACCGCGCTGCTGACCGGCGACTTCCCCGACCCGGTGACGATCACGCTGCCCAAGGGCGAGACGCCTTCGTTCGCGCTGGCCCGCGAAGAGTGGGCGCCGGGGTGCGCCATGGCCGCCGTGGTGAAGGACGCGGGCGACGACCCCGACGTCACTCACGGCGCCCTGGTACGCGCCACCGTGCGCCCCCTCGCGCCGGGCGCGGGCGTCGTCTTCCGCGCCGGGCCGGGCGTGGGCACCGTGACCCGTGCCGGGCTGCCCCTCGATGTGGGCGAGCCCGCCGTCAATCCGGTGCCGCGCCAGATGATGCGCGAGCACATAGAACGCGTGGCCCAGAAGTACGGCGGCAGCGGCGATGTGGAGATCACGCTCTCCATCGACAACGGCGAGGAGATCGCACGCTCCACCTGGAACCCGCGGCTCGGCATCGTCGGCGGGCTGTCCATCCTGGGCACGACCGGCATCGTCGTCCCGTACTCCTGCTCCGCGTGGATCGATTCCATCCGGCGCGGGGTGGATGTGGCGCGCGCGGCCGGTCGTACGCATGTGGCCGGATGTACGGGCTCGACCTCGGAGCGGACGGTCGTCGCCGAGTACGGGCTGCCGGAGGACGCGCTGCTGGACATGGGGGACTTCGCGGGCGCGGTCCTCAAGTACGTACGCCGCCATCCCGTCGACCGGCTCACCATCTGCGGCGGCTTCGCCAAGCTGTCCAAACTGGCCGCCGGGCACCTGGATCTCCATTCGAAGCGTTCCCAGGTCGACAAGGCCTTCCTCGCCTCCCTCGCCCGCCAGGGAGGGGCCGACGAGGCGCTCGCCGCCCGCATCTGCGAGGCCAACACCGGCCTGGCCGCCCTGCAATTGTGTGCCGCCGCCGATGTGCCACTCGGCGATCTCGTTGCCGCCGCGGCCCGCGACGAAGCCCTCGCTGTGTTGCGCGGGGCGCCAGTCGCAGTCGACGTCCTCTGCATCGATCGCGCCGGCACCATTGTGGGCCGCAGCACTATCCGCTAGGTCCCAGGGGGCTGCGCTTGCCAGCCCTGCGCCCTGGGGGCACCTCCCGGCCGGAGGCTGGGGGAGCAGACCTCCCAAGCGCAGTAGGGGGTGCGGACGCGCCCCGTCAGGGGCGCGGGGAACTGCGCGACAAGCCACACGCAACCTGCAGCCTGCGGACGGCAGACAGGGGCACCCCCTCAGCACACGTGCCGGTCCCGCTCCGCCGAATAAAGGTGGCTGTCCCGAAAGTGCTCCGCCGCAAGCGTGCGCCCCACCATGATGACGGCGGTCTTACTAATACCCGCGGCCCGCACCTGCTCCGCAATGTCCTGCAAAGCCCCCCGCAAAACAATCTCCTCCGGCCGACTGGCGAAAGCCACCACCGCGACAGGGCAGTCGGCACCGTAATAGGGCACCAATTCGGCGACGACCTCATCGACGTACCGCACCGCCAGGTGCAAAACGAGCAGCGCGCCGCTGCGCCCCAACGTCGCGAGGTCCTCCCCCGGCGGCATGGGCGTCGCCTGCCGCGCAACGCGGGTCAGCACGACGGTCTGCCCAACAGTCGGCACCGTCAACTCCCGCTTCAGCGCGGCGGCCGCCGCCGCGAACGCGGGCACGCCCGGTACGACCTCGTACGGCACCTCCGCGGCATCGAGGCGCCGCATCTGCTCGGCGACGGCGCTGAAGACGGACGGGTCGCCCGAGTGCAGCCGCGCCACGTCCAGCCCCTCGCGGTGGGCGCTGACCAGCTCCCGCGTGATGGCGTCCAGATCGAGCTGCGCGGTATCGACCAGCCGCGCGTCGGGCGGGCACTCGGCGAGCAGTTCGCGGGGCACCAGGCTGCCCGCGTACAGACACACCTGGCAGGCGGCGAGCGTACGGGCGCCGCGCACCGTGATCAGATCGGCGGCGCCGGGCCCGGCGCCGATGAAGTACACCGTCATGTGTCCCCTCCCAAGTCCCCTCCCACTGCCGTGCCCGCGCCCTTGCACACCGCCCATTGCGTCACCGGCATCGCCTGCCGCCAGCCCGTGAAGCCGCCCACCGGCACTCCGTGCGCCACCGAGAGCCGCACCAGCTCACCGCCGTACCGCCGGTACCACTCCACCAACAGCGCCTCCGACTCCAGGGTGACGGTGTTGGCGACCAGCCGGCCGCCCATCGGTAGCGCGGCCCAGCAGGCGTCCAGCAGGCCGGGCGCGGTCAGCCCGCCGCCGACGAACACGGCGTCGGGCGTGGGCAGTCCGGCCAGCGCGCCCGGCGCCGTACCGGTGACGACGCGCAGCGAGGGCACGCCGAGGCGGTCCGCGTTGCGGGAGATGCGTGCGGCCCGCTCGGGGTTGCGCTCCACCGTGAGCGCCCGGCACGCGGGGTGGGCGCGCAGCCACTCGACGGCGATCGAGCCGGCGCCGCCGCCGACGTCCCAGAGCAGTTCGCCGGGCGCGGGCGCCAGCGCGGCCAGTGTCGCGGCGCGTACGTGGCGCTTGGTGAGCTGCCCGTCGTGCTCGTAGGCGGCGTCCGGCAGCCCGGGCACGGCGCCGAGCCGCATCCCGTCCGGGGCGGCCGTGCAGGTGACGGCGACGATGTTGAGGGGGTCGCCCGGCGGGTGCGGCCAGTCGTCCGCCGTCCCCTCGTACCCGCGCTCGTGTGCGCCGCCGAGCTGTTCCAGCACCCGGATCCGGCTCGGCCCGAACCCGCGCTCGCGCAGCAGCGCCGCGACCTCGCCGGGGGTGCCGGCGCCCGCGCTGAGGACCAGCAGCCGCCGCCCGTCGTACAGTGCGGCGGCGATCCGGGCAAGCGGCCGGCCGACGACGCTGACGACCTCGCACTCCTCCAGCGCCCACCCCAGCCGCGCGCACGCGTAACTGACGGACGAGGGATGGGGCAGCACCCGGAGCGGAAGGTGCGGGAGCACTTCCGCGAGGGTGCGGCCAATGCCGTAGAAGTACGGGTCGCCGCTCGCCAGTACCGCGATCCGGCGCCCGGCGTGCGCCGCGAGCAGCCCGGGCACGGCGGGCCGCAGCGGCGACGGCCACACCACCCGCTCCCCCGCGCACTCCTGCGGCGACGGCGACGACGGCAGCGACGGCAGCGACGGCGACGGCAGCAGATCCAGCTGGCGGCGCCCCCCGATGATCACCTCGGCAGCGCGCAGCGCCTCCCGCGCGGGCCCGGCCAGCCCCGCCCAGCCGTCGGCCCCGATCCCGACGAGGGACACCTCGGGCTCAGCAGCGGCAGACGGGGACATCACAGACACCTAGGGGGACGCGAAGGCTCTCGAAGACGGACGGCTGGAACTGTACTGTTCGGGACCCCACGCCCCGACCACCGGTCCCGGTCCACAATGGGGCGCATGGATCAGAACGCACTGCCCGACCACGCCATGCCCGACTGGGAGAAGCGGTTCAGGGCGCCGCGCGTCTCGCTGCCCGACTGGGCCGAGGACGCCCCCGCCCGGTCGCTGTTCGTATCGAACGCGACGGGCACGTTCGAGCTGTACGCCTGGGACCGTACGACCGGTGAACAGCGGCAGGTGACCGACCGGCCCAACGGCACCACGGACGGCACCCTGACGCCCGACGGCGAGTGGATCTGGTGGTTCTCGGACACCGACGGTGACGAGTTCGGCATCTGGATGCGCCAGCCCTTCGCGGGTGGCCCGGACGCCGTCGCCGTCGAGGGCCTGGACCCCGCCTATCCGGCGGGCCTGGCGATCGGCCGGGACGGCACCGTCGTCGTCGGCCGCTCCACCGACGAGGACGGCTCGACCATCCATGTGCTGCGCCCCGGCTCCCCCGCTCCCGTCGAGATCTACCGGCACAGCGAGTCGGCCGGTGTGGGCGATCTCTCACACGACAGCACGCTGGTGGCCGTCGAGCACACCGAACACGGCGACGCCATGCACTCGGCGCTGCGCGTCATACGGCCCGACGGTTCGACCGTCGCCGAACTGGACGACAGCGAGGGCGGCACCAAGGAGCTCGGCCTGACCGTGCTCGGCTTCGCCCCCCTCGACGGCGACCCGCGGCTGCTGGTCGGCCACCAGCGGCACGGCCGGTGGGAGCCGATGATCTGGGACCCGGTCGCGGGCACGGTGACGGAGCTGGAGCTGGACCTGCCCGGTGACATCGCAGCGGAGTGGTACCCGGACGCCTCCGCGCTGCTGATCGCGCACAGCTACCAGGCCCGCGACGAGCTCTTCCGCTACGACTTGGCGAGCGGCGAACGCACCCGTATCGACGCGCCCGCCGGCTCCGTCATGGGCGCGACGGCACGGCCCGACGGCACGGTGGAGTATCTGTGGTCGTCCGCCGCCGAACCGCCGCAGGTACGTTCCACCACCGGCTCCGCCGTGCTCGACCCTCCCGGGATGAAGGCGCCCCGCTCGGTGCCGGTCGAGGACGCCTGGGTCGAGGGCCCCGGTGGGACCGTGCACGCGCTGGTGCAGAAGCCGGCCGGGGAGGGCCCCTTCCCCACCGTCTTCGAGGTGCACGGCGGCCCCACCCACCACGACAGCGACTCCTTCGCCGGCCAGCCCGCCGCCTGGGTCGACCACGGCTTCGCCGTCGTACGGGTCAACTACCGCGGCTCCACCGGATACGGCCGCGCCTGGACCGACGCCCTCAAGCACCGCGTCGGCCTGATCGAACTCGAGGACATCGACGCCGTCCGCGGCTGGGCCGTCGACTCCGGGCTCGCCGACCCGGACCGGCTCGTGCTGGCGGGCGGCTCCTGGGGCGGGTACCTCACCCTCCTCGGCGTCGGCACCCAGCCGGAGGTGTGGGCGCTGGGGCTGGCCGCCGTGCCCGTCGCGGACTATGTCACCGCCTACCACGACGAGATGGAGGCGCTGAAGTCCATGGACCGCACCCTGCTCGGCGGCACCCCGGAAGAGGTGCCCGAGCGCTTCGCGGCGTCCTCTCCTCTGACGTACGTCGACAAGGTGCGCGCCCCCGTCTACATCTCGGCGGGCGTCAACGATCCCCGCTGCCCGATCCGGCAGGTCGAGAACTACGTCGCCAAGCTGGCAGAGCGCGGCCACCCGCACGAGGTGTACCGCTACGACGCGGGGCACGGCTCGCTCGTCGTGGAGGAGCGGATCAAGCAGGTCAGACTGGAGATCGACTTCGCGTTGCGGCACCTTCCGAAGACGGACCGGGCGGGCCGGCATCCTCTCCCGGACCGTCCGATGGCCCGTCCGGAATGAGCCCCAGGGCCGCGTCCTTGGCCAGCTCCGCCTCCCGGCGGAAGAAGCGGAACCACATGAAGACCACGAACCCGGCGAACACGAACCACTGCGCCGTATAGCCCAGGTTCTGGAACGCCTTCATGTCGAGGCCGGTGTTGTCGGGCGCGACCGGCGGCACCGGCCTCAGCGGCTGCTGCGTACGCTGCTGGGTGATCCAGGCGTCCTCAACGCCGTACGGGACGACGTTGACGAGCGCCGCGGCACTGACGAAACCGAGCTGCCCGTCGGGCAGTGCGCGCGTGGCCGAGTCACCGGCGTCGTTCTGCGACTCCGACGCCTGGAGCACACCCTCGACGGTGACCTCGCCCTTCGGGGGCGCCGGTACCCGGTCGGGGTCCGCCTTGCCGGGCAGCCAGCCCCGTACGACGGGCAGCGCCTTGCCGTCGTCGGTGTCCTCGGTGCGCAGCAGCGACAGCACATAGAAGCCCCGCTTGCCCTTGACCGTACGGTCCGGCACCAGCAGCGGATGCGCGGTGTCGAACCGCCCCGTCACCTCCGCCGTACGGCCGACCGTGTCCTCGGTGAGCGGCAGCAGCTCCCGCAACGCCCGCGCCTTTTCCTGCGACTGAGCCGTCGACTGCTCCTGCTGCTCCTGGTGCCGGTCGACCCGGTCGTCGAAGCGGCTGAGCTGCCAGCTCCCCATCAGCACACAGACCGGAATCGCCAGCACGGCGAAGATGTTGATCGCCCACCACCGCGGGGTCACCAAGAACCGGTACACACCCCAACAGTACGACCACGCGATACGGGGCACGCCGTCAGGGGGCCGCGCCCCGAAGGGGCGCGGGGAACTGCGCGCCCAGCCACCACGAAGCGGCACACGGGCACTTCCTCAGCCCACAACGGCGAGCCCCCGAACCAGTGCGGGCCAGCTCAGCTCTGCGGAATAACGCCCGTGCGATAAACGGTGCCGCTACCACACGCGCCGGGCACCCGCGTCCCCGCGACAGGCGCACCGCCCTCCGGGGTGTGGGAAACCACGACCTCGGCCTCGCCCCCGCCAGGGTCCCCGTTGCCGCCGTCGGTCTCACCTGGCGTCCCGGTGTTGCCGCCCGAGCCGTCACCACCACCGTCGGCGGAGCCGTCACCGACAGCGGCGCCGGACCCGGAGGTCTCACCGTCGTACCGCCCGCCCTGCGGCGAGGGCGAGCTGCACCCGTCGTTGGGCACATAGGCGAACTTCACCACGTACGCCTGGCCGGGCCGCAGCACGACCTCGTCCCGCGCGGCGGCCGGATCGCCGAGGCCCGGCGCCGGATCGCCGGGGGTGTGGTCGACGACCACGACCTGCCCGGCACCGCTGCCCTGCACGGAGGCTCCGACGACGCCCTCGCCGTCGACCGTGCACGCGTCGCCGGAGACGTTGGAGACGCGGAAGCTGCCGTAGACGGTGCCCGAGCTGTCGGGTGCCCCCGACTGCGCCGAGCCGCCGCCCAGCTGGTCGCTGCCGCAGGTGGGCGCGCTGGCGCTGAGGGTCTCGTCGGGGTCGGCGCCGCTGTCGCCGGGGCCGCCGGAGGGCGACGGGGAGGCGTCCGCACCGCCCTTGTCGCCCTTGCCCTCGTCCTCGTCCTTGCCGCTGCCCTGCTTGTCCTCGCCCTTGCCGGCGTTCCCGCCGGAACCGGCGTCGGGGCCGCGGGTCTGACCGTGGGTGCTGGCGGCGGTCATCGGGCGGTCGTCACCGCCGACGCCCGGTACGACGCCGCCGTAGAAGAGCGCGGGCACGCCGACGACGGCGACGAGCGCCGCCGCCACCCCGCCGACCATCGCCTGGCGACGGTGCGCACGGCGCGCGGGCACCGCGCGGCGCAGATGTTCGAGCGTGCGGTCGAGATTGTCGGCGGGCGGCTCGATACTGCGGACACTGCTCCTGAGGAGCTCCCGCAGGGTCTCCTCCTCGGAGCTGAGCGCGGACTCCGGGAAGAGGTCCAGCGACATCTCCTCGGCGGCGCCGAGCTCACTTCTCCCGTCGGTTCTCGCGTCGGCATCCTCCGCGGGACGCCCGTCCAGTTCCTCGGCACTCTCGGCGCTCTCGTCCCGCTCGTCACGCGGCACCGGCCGCTCGCGCGGCTCCTCGCCGCCGGGGAGGCCCGGTCGCTCACTCATGACGCCGTCTCCATGGCGGTGCGCAGCGCGGCGATGCCTCGCGATCCGTACGCCTTCACGGAGCCGAGGGAGAGTCCGAGCACCTCGGCTACCTGAGCCTCGGTCATATCGGCGAAGTACCGCAGCACCAGCACCTCGCGCTGGCGCCGCTGCAAGCCGCGCATCGCCTGTATCAACTGATCCCGTTCGAGCTGTTCGTAGGCCCCCTCCTCGGCGCTCGCCATGTCGGGCATCGGCTTGGAGAGCAGCTTCAGCCCGAGGATGCGGCGGCGCAGCGCGGAGCGGGACAGGTTCACGACCGTCTGCCTGAGGTAGGCGAGGGTCTTCTCGGGGTCGCGGACGCGCTTGCGCGCCGAGTGGACGCGGATGAACGCCTCCTGGACGACGTCCTCGCACGAGGCGGTGTCGTCCAGCAGCAGCGCCGCGAGCCCGAGCAAGGACTTGTAGTGGGCGCGGTAGGTCTCGGTCAGGTGGTCGACTGTGGTGCCATGAGCCATCGCCTCGTCAGCGTCCCCAGGCTGAGTGAGCGGGCGCGAAGGGCGCGCGGCTGGCCACGGCGCGATCACAGGCATGCCTCCGGCCACCGGTAGCCCTCCAGCACCGGGGCCGGGGCGACCAGGGGCCGTTGCGATTCCGAGTAGCTCTGCCACGCCTGTTTGACACGTTTCCCCCCGTCAGGGTTGTACGCGACAGGCACTGTGCCGGAAAACACACCACATGCCGTCATACACACATCTCTCAGTCTCTGTGATCGCCCCGTGTCTTCCAGGCCGTCGACCGCGCTCCCCACTGCGCGTCAGGCTCTGGAGGCACAAAGACGCTCCCCGCCTGCCTGCCGGTTGCAGGGGCGGGGAGCGCCATTGTCCGTCAGTGAGCACCACCGTGGCCAGTGGGCCGTACGGACGGCCGAAAGGACCCCGTCAGCGGCCGGTGCCGCCGTAGACCACGGCCTCGTCCGTCTCGCTGTCCAGTCCGAAGGCCGAGTGGACGGCGCGGACCGCGTCGCCCACGGCCTCCTCGCGGGTGACGACCGAGATGCGGATCTCCGAGGTGGAGATCAGCTCGATGTTCACCCCGGCGTTGGAGAGCGCCTCGAAGAAGGTCGCCGTGACGCCCGGGTTGGTCTTCATCCCGGCGCCGACGAGGGAGATCTTCGCGATCTGGTCGTCGTAGCGCAGCGAGTCGAAACCGACCGTGCCCTGCACCTTCTCCAGCGCCGCGATGGCCTTCTTGCCCTCGGACTTGGGCAGCGTGAAGGAGATGTCGGTCAGGCCCGTGGAGGCGGCGGAGACGTTCTGCACCACCATGTCGAGGTTGATCTCGGCCTCCGCTACGGCGCGGAAGAGCGCCGCGGCCTCGCCCGGCTTGTCCGGCACCCCGACGACCGTGACCTTGGCTTCGGACGTGTCGTGCGCCACACCCGAGATGATCGCCTGCTCCATCGACTCTTCCCCTTGCCCGTCCGGCTGCTCGTTCGTGACCCACGTGCCCTTCAGGCCGGAGAAGGACGACCGCACGTGGATCGGGATGTTGTAGCGGCGCGCGTACTCGACACAGCGGTGCAGCAGCACCTTGGAGCCGGACGATGCCAGCTCCAGCATGTCCTCGAAGGAGATCCGGTCGATCTTCCGGGCCTTCTTCACCACCCGCGGGTCGGCGGTGAAGACACCGTCGACGTCGGTGTAGATCTCGCAGACCTCGGCGTTCAGCGCCGCGGCCAGCGCGACGGCCGTGGTGTCGGAACCGCCCCGGCCCAGGGTGGTGATGTCCTTGCTGTCCTGGGAGACGCCCTGGAAGCCGGCGACGATCGCGATGTTGCCCTCGTCGACCGAGTCCTGGATCCGGCCGGGGGTGACGTCGATGATCCGCGCCTTGTTGTGCGCGGAGTCGGTGATCAGCCCAGCCTGGCTGCCGGTGAACGACTGCGCCTCGTGGCCGAGGGATTTGATCGCCATCGCCAGCAGGGCCATGGAGATCCGCTCTCCTGCGGTCAGCAGCATGTCGAACTCGCGGCCGGAGGCGACCGGAGACACCTCTGAGGCAAGATCGATCAGCTCGTCCGTCGTGTCACCCATCGCCGAGACCACGACGACAACCTGGTTGCCGTTCTTCTTGGCTTCGACGATCCGCTTGGCAACGCGCTTGATGCCTTCGGCATCGGCAACGGAGGAGCCGCCGTACTTCTGCACGACAAGGCCCACGTGTGCTCGCTCCTCGAATCAATTCCCGGGACCCCGGCGCTCCGTGCGACGCTGCCCGGAATGATGGGATCCACTGGTCGGCTCAGTGTAACGACCGGACGGAACCCGGTCCCGTCCGCGAAAGCCCCTGCCCACCAGGGCCGAAATGACACGGAAACGTGACTCTGTTCACGATGCGCCGGGCACGGGCACGGGCAGCAGGACACTGCGCACCGTGACATCGCGCAGAGTCACACCGCGCGCCGGGTCTCTCGCCTGAGCGGGCCCGCGACCGAGGAGGGGAAGGCCCGCATGGCCATCGACTACGTGAAACGCGCGCCAGGCCGGCCCGGGGAGGAAGCACTCCCAGCTGCCGGAGGTCCGGCGGTCGACCTGCGGAAGCTCGCCGCCCGGGCGCCCGGCCTGGTTGACCTGTACAAGACCGCCCGCCAGTCGCTGGAGAGCGCCGGGCTGGAGGGCCGGCGAGCCGCGGTCTATCTGGTCCTGGACCGCTCGGGAAGCATGCGCCCGTACTACAAGGACGGCACGGTCCAGCGCCTCGCGGAGCAGACGCTGGGGCTCTCCGCGAACCTCGACGACGACGGCACCGTCCCCGTCGTCTTCTTCTCCACCGAGGTGGACGGCACGGCCGAGGTCAGCCTGGACGCGTACGAGAACCGTATCGGCGTGCTGCACGAGAGCCTCGGGCACATGGGCAGGACCAACTACCACCTCGCCATGCAGGCGGTCATCGACCACTACACCGCCTCCGGTGCCACGGAGCCGGGCCTGGTGATCTTCCAGACGGACGGCGCCCCCACCTTGCGGGCCGCGGCCGAGCACGTACTGTGCACGGCCGCGCGACTGCCGCTGTTCTGGCAGTTCGTCGGCTTCGGCGACCCGGACAGCAAGCAGTTCGACTTCCTGCGCAAGCTCGACGAACTCCCGGTCCCGGCCAAGCGCGTGGTGGACAACGCCGGCTTCTTCCCGGCGGGCCCCACGCCCCTCGCCCTCTCCGACGACGCCCTCTACCGGAGCCTGCTGCGCGAGTTCCCCTCCTGGCTCACCGCCGCACGAGAGGCGGGCATTCTGCGCTGAGAACACTGAGAACGCTGAGGAGCCGGGCGGGAAACCGGGCCGGAAGCCGGGCTGCTCAGGCTCAAGCTCAGGCGTTCTTGAGACCCAGCGGCTCGGCGATCTCGGCGGCCATGACGGCGCCCGCCTCGGCCTCCAGGGAGCCGTCCTCGTCCACCGCGTTGCTGTCGGTGTCCAGGCCGTCGAGCTCGTCCAGCGGCTTGTCCAGCCGGACGTGCGCCACCAGCGACTGGAGTGCGCGCAGCGCCGCCGAGGCGGTCGGGCCCCAGTTGGAGAGGTAGGAGAACTGCCACCACCACAGGGCTTCGCTCACCCGGCCCGCGCGGTAGTGGGCCATACCGTGCCGCAGGTCGGTCAGCACATCCGAGAGATCGTCGGAGATCCGGCAGGCGACGGGCGCCGAGCGCGGTACGTACGGGTCGAAGACCTCCGAGTAGACGTCGACCGGGTCCAGCAGCGCGGCGAGCCGCTCGCGAAGCTCGTCCACGTCCGGCTCGGGGCCCACGTCCGGCTCGTACCGCTCGTCCGGGACGATGTCCTCGTGCGCGCCCAGCCGGCCGCCCGCGAGGAGGAGCTGCGAGACCTCCAGCAGGAGGTAGGGAACGGCGCTGTCCGGGTCGTCGCCCTTGGCGACCTCGGTGACCGAGACGATGAAGCTCTCGATCTGGTCGCTGATCTGGACGGCGAAGTCGTCAGGGTTGTTCTTGATGGAGTTCAGCGTCGCATCAGACATCGGGCAACCTCTCCCCTGTGGGCTCTTGCGGCCCCTGGCTCGCACAGGCTCGCACGGGCTCGTACATCACGGGCTCACACATCAAGGAGCCGCCTTCCCTCGAAGGCCCGCCCCAGAGTGACCTCGTCCGCGTACTCCAGGTCTCCCCCCACGGGAAGCCCGCTCGCCAGCCGCGTCACCTTCAGCCCCATCGCGGAGACCATCCGCGCGAGGTACGTGGCCGTCGCCTCGCCCTCCAGGTTGGGGTCCGTGGCGAGGATCAGCTCGGTGACCGTCCCGTCGGCGAGGCGGGAGAGCAGTTCCCTTATCCGCAGGTCGTCGGGGCCGACGCCCTCGATGGGGCTGATCGCCCCGCCCAGCACGTGGTACCGGCCCCGGAACTCGCGGGTCCGTTCGATCGCGACGACGTCCTTGGGTTCCTCGACCACGCAGATGACCGACGGGTCACGACGCGGATCGAGACAGACCCGGCACTGCTCCTCCTGTGCGACATTGCCGCACACCGCGCAGAACCTGACCTTCTCCTTGACCTCGGTCAGCGCACTGGCGAGCCGGCGTACGTCGACGGGCTCGGCCTGCAGGATGTGGAAAGCGATCCGCTGCGCGCTCTTGGGACCGACGCCGGGCAGCCTGCCCAACTCGTCGATGAGGTCCTGGACCACGCCTTCGTACACGGATGGCTCCCGCCTGCTCTCTGTTCGTCTCTGAGTACGTTAGTGGCCCGTACGAGCCACCACTAGCCGCCGGCCGGCCCCCGACCACCACCGACCGCCGCCGGGCAGCCGCCGCTTCCCGGCCCTGCCGTGCCGCGTGCCGCGTTGCTTCGCGGGGCGCCTGGCGCGCAAGGCGCCTGGCGCGCAGGGCCGGGGGCGGGACGGCGCCGGTCAGAACGGAAGGCCGGGCATTCCGCCCATGCCCTGCGCGAGGGGGCCGAGCTTCTGCTGCTGGAGCTCGGCAGCCGCGCTGTTCGCGTCGCGGACCGCCGCGAGCACCATGTCCGCGAGGGTCTCGGTGTCCTCCGGGTCCACGGCCTTGGGGTCGATGACCAGCCCCTGAAGCTCACCGGAACCGTTGACGGTCGCCTTCACCAGACCACCGCCCGACGTGCCCTCGACGGATGCCTCGGCCAGCTCCTGCTGCGCCGCGGCCAGATCCTGCTGCATCTTCTGCGCCTGTTGCAGCAACTGCTGCATATCAGGCTGCCCACCACCGGGAATCACGATTGCTCCTGGCTCACTAGACGCCTCTTCACCGCCCCGAGCCTACGTGCTCACCCCCTCCAGGGCGGCCCCCTCCCCGAACCCCCTTTGCCGCCGGCCCCTGGCTGGGCGGGCAGGGCTGAGGGCGTACGGGAACGGAGGGGGCGCGGGGGTGCGCGGCAACGGGCGCGGGGAGCGCGAGGGCGCGGGTGGGTGCGGGCCCACGTCCGTGGCTGCGCCGTCGCGGCGACGGCGCAGCCAAGGCACAACCCCTACATGCAGACGGCCGCACAAGCCAAGAGCGGTCGCCTGCCCGGCGCGGGCCATGGCCGAGCCGGGGCCCGGGCGCCGACGAGCGGGTGGGCCGCGTCGGGGGGGTCAGTCGTGTTGGAACTCTTCCAGCACCGTCGCGCCGAGTTCGCGGACGATGAGGTCGTGGCCGGAGAGGGCGGACTCGTCGAGGTCGGGGTCGTCCTCGGCGGGCATGTCGTCGTCCGGGCCGAAGCTCGAGGGCGGGGGTGCCGAGCGAGCGGGCTCCGGGGCGGGCGCGGGTGGTGGTGCTGGTGCCTGGGGCGGAACCGGCGCGGATTCGGCTCCCGCGGGCTGCCCCGTCCCACCGGGCGCCCCCGGCGCGGTGGAGGGCGCTCCCGGCGTGGGCGCGGGCGCCGACCACTGCTGCGGCGGCGCCTGTGCGGGAGCGGGCGCCGCTACCGCACTCCGCGCACCGGCCGCGCCGCCTCCCATGGCGCCGGACCCCGCGCCGTACCCGGAGCCCGGCCCGCTAGGGCCCCCGGCACCACCGCCGCCGCCGTTACCGCCGCCGCCCGACGGGTCGACGATGGCCTCGACCTGCCACTGCACTCCCAGCGCGTCAGCGAGCGCCTGCCGCAGCACCTCGTCACTGCCGCCGTTGGCGAAGCTGTCGCGCGCCCCCGCGTTGGGGAACCCGATCTGGAGCGTCTTGCCGTCGAAGCCGACGATCTGCGCGTTCTGGCTGAGCAGGATCCAGGTGAAGCGCCGCCGGTTCTTGACGGCCTCCAGGATCTGCGGCCACATCTGCCGGACCTGCGCCGGGTCGCCGCCACCGCCCGTGGGGGCAGCCGCAGGCCCCTCGTCCGCCGGCGGCCCGGACGGGGCCGGGGCGGCGGGAGGGGTGGCGGGTCCACTGCCGGCCGACGGTCCGGCCGTACCGGGCCAGGCACCGGGTCGCCGCCCGGCGTCCCCCGCACCAGCTCCACCGCCACCGCCCGGCCAGGCCCCAGGCCGTCGTGCCGACTCCGCGCCAGCAGGCGCGGACGGAGCCGGAGATGAAGAAGGAGCTGGGGCCGGTTGTGCGGGCGCGGGCACCGACTCGGCGGCGGGCTGCCCACCCGGACCACCGTCCCCCTCGCCTGAGGCGGCAGCGGCCGGCGCCCCGGAAACACTCCCCGAAGCACCCGCCCCACCAGGCACACCCCCACCAACGCCGGGAGCCCCACCGCCCCGAGCCCCACCGCCCGGAGCTCCACCACCGGGGGCCCCAATGCCCGGAGCCCCAACGCCAGGAACCCCACCGCCCGGAGCCCCGACACCCGAAGCTCCAACACCCGGCGCCCCGCCACCAGGAGCACCCAACGCGGCACCCGCGGCGCCCCGCTCCAACCGGTCCAGCCGGGCCTGCACGGAGCGCTCGTCCCCGTACGCGGCGGGCAGCAGTACCCGCGCGCAGATCAACTCCAGCTGCAACCGGGGCGCGGTGGCCCCCCGCATCTCCGTCAGGCCCGTATTGACGATGTCGGCGGCACGGCTCAGCTCAGCGGCTCCGAAAACCGACGCCTGGGCCTGCATCCGCTCGACCACATCACCCGGCGCGTCGATCAGCGTCTTCTCGACGGCGTCCGGCACAGCGGCCAAGATCACCAAGTCCCGCAGCCGCTCCAGGAGATCGGTGACGAACCGCCGCGGGTCGTGCCCGCCCTCGATGACGCGGTCGACGATCTCGAACGCACGCGCCCCGTCCCCCGCGGCGAAGGCGTCCACGATGTCGTCCAGCAACGCGCTGTCGGTGTAGCCGAGCAGCGAGGTCGCCATGGCATATGTCACACCGTCCTCACCGGCCCCGGCGAGCAACTGGTCCATCACCGACATCGAGTCCCGTACCGAGCCGGCTCCGGCCCGTACGGCCAGCGGCAGCACCGCGTCATCGACGGGGATCTGCTCCCGCTCACACACCTCGGCCAGATAGTCACGCAACGTGCCTGGCGGAACGAGCCGGAACGGATAGTGGTGCGTACGCGAACGAATGGTCCCGATGACCTTCTCGGGCTCCGTCGTCGCGAAGATGAACTTCAGGTGCTCGGGCGGCTCCTCGACGACCTTCAGCAGCGCGTTGAACCCCGCGGGGGTCACCATGTGCGCCTCGTCGACGATATAGATCTTGTACCGGCTCGAAGCGGGCCCGAAGAACGCCTTCTCCCGCAGCTCACGGGCGTCGTCCACACCCCCGTGCGAGGCGGCGTCGATCTCGATGACGTCGATCGAACCGGGCCCGTTCCGCGCCAGATCACGGCACGACTGGCACTCCCCGCAGGGCGTCGGCGTGGGCCCCTGCTCGCAGTTGAGACACCGGGCCAGGATGCGCGCGCTGGTCGTCTTCCCACAGCCGCGCGGGCCACTGAAGAGGTACGCGTGGTTGACCCGGTTGTTCCGCAGAGCCTGCTGGAGCGGGTCGGTCACATGCTGTTGCCCGATGACCTCCGCGAAGGTCTCGGGGCGGTAGCGGCGGTACAGGGCGAGGGACGACACACCCCCGACGATATAGGCCACCACCGACAAGTGGCCCACCCCACGGCCGGGCCCCATCATCCGGCCACCCGGCAACGCAAACGCCCCTCACGCA
The DNA here is from genome assembly GCF_050936705.1 of Streptomyces sp. CA-250714. Taxonomy (NCBI): domain Bacteria; kingdom Bacillati; phylum Actinomycetota; class Actinomycetes; order Kitasatosporales; family Streptomycetaceae; genus Streptomyces; species Streptomyces sp. CA-250714. Next base: position 3,707,982 of record NZ_JBNJMI010000001.1, read on the forward strand.
CCCGCCAGAGCCGACCTACCCTTGCTGCCTTCCGGCCCTGGGGGAGTTCGGTCAGTTAGCGCCACGTGAGGGGCTGCCGCCAGCCTACCCGATCCCCCACACCCCCTTCGACCTCCCTCCCCACCCCCATCCCCACCCCGGATACGAGTTCGCGAGCACTCCCCGAGGTCTTGTACAGTTTGCGGCGGAGGATTCGCCTAGTGGCCTAGGGCGCACGCTTGGAAAGCGTGTTGGGGGCAACCCCTCACGAGTTCGAATCTCGTATCCTCCGCCCAGCTCTCACCGGGCTGAACGTAGGGCCCCACCGCTTCGGCGGTGGGGCCCTACGTAGTTCGTGGCTCCAGTTTTGGTGGCAGTTGGCCACCTGAGCTGACCACCTCCACCTGAGCGGGCCGGTTCCAGGGCCGCTCCCCGGCTCCGGTCGCGGCCCCACGGATTCCGGCGTCGGTCACGAACCGCAGCATCCGCCTGACGGTGCTGCCGCAACAGCAGTCGGCGCTCCCGTAACGGCAGCCGGTGACGGGGGCGGGGCCGGGGCGCCGAGGTGAACCAGTTCGGGTGCTGGAGCGCAGCAGCCGTCCTCGGCGGAGAGGAAGGACAGGTCCGGGCGGAAGCCGGTGAGCACGATCACCTCGTCCACCGGTTCCAGGCGCTGTCCGTTCTCGGAGACCAGCACCAGGCGGCCGTCGGTGTCCTGCTCGATCGCCTCGGTGCGGAACCCGGTGACCGCGTCGGCGTAACCGCCGTCCACGGCGGCCTTCGCCGCGAGGCCGAGGGCGCCGCGGGCGGGGAGTTGGTCGGCTTCGCCGCCGCCGAAGGTGGAGCCGGAGATGCCCCGGCGCCGGATCCACACCGCCTTCGTACCGGCGCCTTCGTTCGTCTTGGCGAGGTCGGCCAGGTAGGCGAGGGCGGTGAAGGCGGAGGCGCCCGAGCCGATGACGGCGGTGCGCTTGCCCGCGTAACGAGCCCGTACGGCAGGGTCGTTGAGGTCGGGGACGCGGTAAGTGATGCGGTCGGCCGCCGTCTTCTCGCCGAGGGCGGGCAGGCCGCTGCCGCCTGCAGGGCCGGGGGTGCTCCAGGTGCCGGAGGCGTCGATCACGGCACGGGCGGTGACGCGTTCCTCGCGTCCGTCGGCGTACTGGACGTGGACGACGTAGGGCTGTGCCTCGCGGTCGGCGTCCACGACGCGGTCGCGTCCGACGCGGGAGACGCCGGTGACCGTGGCGTTGCAGCGGACCCGCTCTCCGAGTGCGTCGGCGAGCGGCTGGAGGTACTGCTCCGCCCAGTCACCACCCGAGGGATAGGTGGCCGCGTCGGGCTTGACCCAGCCGGTAGGGGCCAGCAGCTTCTCGGCCGCAGGGTCGGTCACCTCTCCCCAGGGAGAGAACAGCTTGACGTGGGACCACTCGCGTACGGCTGCCCCGGCGACCGGACCGGCCTCCAGGACGAGGGGCTCGATGTCCTGCTCGATCAGGTGCGCGGCGGCGGCCAGGCCGACCGGACCCGCCCCGATCACCACGACGGGAGGCTGCTGGGTGCTCATGACGGGGATTCCTCCGGGGCGTAGGCGAGTGGAAGCGGCGCAGGGGCGGGATGGCTGTTGATCAGCGGAACGGGAGGGCCTCAAGGACGGCCGCCTGCGTGTTCCGGCGCCGACTCCGGGCGCGGCAGCCGGCGTCGCACACCTGCGTACAGCTGTCGCAGAACTCGACTCCGGCCAGGTGGCGGGCTTCCCGGCGGGCCCGGTAGGCGGTCACGACGGTGCGCAGAGCGGCGGCCATGTCGATCTCCTGTTTCGATGTGTGTCTATGGCTTGTGCTGTCAGCCTGGCACTTGATTCGATGTGCGTCAACATAGACGTTCGTCGAATCCAGGCGGTTTGTTCATGGAGCATGTAGACGTTGCGGTGATCGGCGGAGGCCAGTCCGGACTGGTCGCAGCACAGGCACTGACCGCGGAGGGACTCCGCCCTCTCGTACTGGAGGCGTCCGACCGGGCGGCCGGTTCCTGGCCTCGGTACTACGACAGCCTCACGCTTTTCTCGCCGGCCCGCTTCAGCGCGATACCCGGCACGCCGTTCCCGGGGGAGGGAGATCACTACCCGCATCGGGACGAGGTGACCGACTACCTGACGGGGCTGGCCGCCGGCCTGGGCACGGAGATCCGGTTCGGCACGCGCGTGGAGAGCGTCACGGCGAGTGGTGACGGCGGCTTCCTGGTGCGCACCGAGCAAGGAGACGTGCTGCGCGCGGCCGGCGTGGTGGCGGCCAGCGGCTCGTTCGGCAACCCGCACCGGCCCAAGCTTCCCGGCCAGGACAGCTTCTCCGGTGAGCTGCTGCATGTAGCCGACAACCGCGAGCCCAAGCCATACGCGGGCAAGCATGTGGTCGTGGTGGGCGGCGGCAACTCCGCCGTCCAGGTCGGCTACGAGCTCGCCCAGATCGCTGAGGTCACCCTCGCCACCCGCACCCCGATCCGGTTCCTGCCGCAGACCAGGAACGGCAAGGACATCCACCACTGGACGACCACCAGCGGCTTCGACCAACTGCCGCCCGCCTGGCTCGCCCGGGCCGTGCCCGGCACGCTCGTCATGGACACCGGCGAGTACCGCCGCGCGCTGGAGGAGGGTCTGCTCAAGCGGCGGGAGATGTTCACCGCCCTGGACGGCGAGCACATCGTCTGGCCCGACGGGGAACGCGAGCGTGCCGATGTGGTCCTGCTGGCCACCGGATACCGGCCCGACCTGCCCTACCTGCACTCGCTTGGCGCCCTCGACGAGAGCGGCATGCCGCTGCACAGCGACGGCCTGTCCCTGGCTCACCCCGGGCTGGTCCATCTCGGCCTGGAGTTCCAGCGCTCCTTCGCCTCCAACACGCTGCGCGGCGTGACCCGGGACGCCGAGCACGTGATTCCGCCGCTTGTCGCCCACGTCCGCAAGGCCCCCGCCACTGTCGGCCTGTAAGCAGGGGGACGCGAGTTCAGGGGTGCGGCACCAGGGGCTGCCAATCGGTGACGTTCCGCGCCCCTGGATTACTGTTTCGACCCGTGTCAAAATAGAGGTATGTCGAAGACGAGTCTGCCGCTGGCCGAGGTGGTGCCGTGCTGCCCGCCGGTGACCGAGCGCCCCATGACCGCGGAGGAGGCCGAGACCGCCGCGCGGATGTTCAAGGCGCTCGGCGATCCGGTGCGGCTGCGGCTGTTCTCCGCGGTCGCCTCCCACGCGGGTGGCGAGGCGTGCGTGTGCGACATCTCCGACGTCGGTGTTTCTCAGCCGACCGTCTCCCACCACCTGAAGAAACTGAAGGAGGCCGGGCTGCTGCTCTCCGAGCGGCGCGGCACCTGGGTCTACTACAGCGTCGCCCCCTCCGTGCTCGCCGCGATGGGCCAGATCCTGACGACCGCCCCGGCAGCCGCCTGACGATGAGCCGCCCCGACCCGTCGAGCACCCGCGTCCTCCCACTGGTCCGTGAGCACGCCGAAGACGTACTGGCGATCTACCAGGCAGGCATCGACGAGGGCAACGCCACCTTCGAGACCACCGCCCCCACCTGGGACGCTTTCGACGCGGCCAAGCTGCCCGACCACCGCTTCGCCGCCCTCGACGCAAACGGAACGGTCCTCGGCTGGATCGCGGCCACCAAGGTCTCCGACCGCTGTGCATACGCCGGAGTGGTCGAGCACTCCGTCTACGTCCACCCTGGCGCCCGCGGCCGGGGCGTCGCCTCCGTACTGCTCAAAGCACTGATCGACTCCACCGAGGCCGCCGGGATCTGGACCATCCAGTCGGGCGTCTTCCCGGAGAACACCGCCAGCCTCGCCGTCCACCAGCGCGCCGGGTTCCGCATCATCGGCACCCGCGAGCGCATCGGCCGGCACCACGGCCGCTGGCGCGACGTCGTCCTCATCGAACGCCGCAGCCCCGCGATCATCTGACCCGCGCCGCGCAGGACCGGACCGGCTGTCAGATGGGGCGTGGATGATGGGCTGAGAAGCATCGACATAGCCTGGGCGCGTCAAGAGCTGGCTCGTTTCCCCCAGTTGACCCAGCTTCACCGGCCCGCCTGACCCTCCCGGTGCCGACACCTTCACCAATCGCATGTCGACCGTCTTCGCGGCGGACCGGCGAACCGGACCCGGACGGGGCGCCCGGACGACTCGTCTGCCCCTACCTGCCCTGTCGTCGGGCAGCCTCGGTGGGGCGGCGGACCGGGTCGGTCTCCTGGTCTATATCGGGCACCGAGTCCCCGTCCTCGTCGCGGGATTCGATCTCCCACAGGGCGCGGTACTTGCTGTCCCGCACCTTCAGCATGATGCACGCGACTACGGCGGAGAGCAGGGACCCGATGAGGATCGCCGCCTTGACGTGTTCTGTCGTCCCGGCGTCGGTGAAGGCCAGCTCGGACATCAGGAGCGAGACGGTGAAGCCGATACCGGCGAGCATCGCTACCCCGGCCACGTCAGGCCAGGTCAGGTCGTCGCTGAGTTGGGCGCGGGTGAAGCGGGCGGCCAGGTAGGTGCCGCCGAACACGCCGACAATCTTGCCCGCGAACAAGCCGAGGACGACGCCGAGGGCTTCGGGCTGCCGGAAGGCGGCAGACAGCGCCGGGCCTGAGAGGGAGACCCCTGCGGCGAACAGAGCGAAGAGGGGTACCGCGAAGCCTGCGGAGAGCGGGCGGACCAGATGCTCGACGCGCTCGGCGACCGAAGGGGTCTCCTCGCTCTCGCCGCGCTCGGTGTCCGGCAGCACTCGCAGCAGCATGCCCATCGCGACTCCGGAGATGGTCGCGTGGACGCCGCTGTTGTACATCAGGGCCCAGATGGCCAGGCCGAGTGGCACGTAGACGTACCAGCCCCGCACTCGCAGATCGATGTGGAGTACGCGGAAGAGGATGAGCCCGGCGACCGCGCCCGCCAGTGCCCACCAGTTGAGTCCGGAGGTGTAGAAGACGGCGATGACCAGGATGCCGCCCAGGTCGTCGACGATCGCCAGGGTCAGCAGGAAGGCCCGTAGTGCGGACGGGAGGTTGGTGCCGATCACAGCGAGCACGCCCAGGGCGAAGGCGATGTCTGTGGCCATTGGCACGGCCCATCCCTGGAGTTGGCCTCCGGCCAGCAGGTTGGGGATGAGATAGACCGCCGCGGGAACGGCCATGCCGCAAAGGGCGGCCACTATCGGCAGCGCCGCCGTGGCCGGGTTGCGCAGTTCGCCGGCTACCAGTTCGCGCTTGAGCTCGATGCCGGCCACGAAGAAGAACACCGTCAGGATGCCGTCGGAGGCCCAGTGCTCGACCGACAGGTCGAGGCCGAGGGCGGATATCCCGAAATGGAAGGACCTCACGGACTCGTACCAGCCACTGAGCGTCGGCGCGTTGGCGCATATCAGGGCGATGACGGCCGCCAGCAGAAGCACCATCCCGCCGACCGTCTCGGTGCGCAGCGCGTCCGCCAGGAACCGGCGCTCCTTGGCGGACGGGAGGGCGAACAGCTTGCGCGACGAGGAGGTGTCGGGCTCGGGGGAGTTGATCACGGGAGGCGCTCCGGCGGGTGTGAAGGATCGCGAACGACTACGCCGACCAGACTTCCCGGCACCCCATTAACGCTTTATTGATGATGTTCGTGCACCCTAACCCGAAGTCCGCCGGGTGACGACAGGAAGGCTCCGACGCCTTTCCGATCATCTCCGGGCACGTACCTCCCCCGCCGCTCAGCAGGTGGCCCGGGGCTCCGCGGCGGGTGTCGTACCTGCTGGCGACCTTCATCGACCGCACGGGGATCCGCGGGCTCGTCCAGCATACGGACATAGGTGTCCGGTGAACGGATCCCCTTTCCCCGATAACGGTCTGGCTTCGCTCGCTGCGGTTTTCGCTTACTTGCTCGGTTCATGTGATTCACATCACTAAAAAACTCGCAAAGGGCGTGGTAGAACTGCGCAACTCCACAGGTGGCACCACCCCTCGCCACAGCGTGGAGCGGCCGGCGCGTACCGGCAGTACGACCAAGAGATCACGCTCCGAGTCCGCGGAGCGCGAACCCATGGCCGCCGATCGGACAACGGCGTCTACTCATAGACCGCACATCTTCCCCGCGCCACCTCCCCTGTGGCAGCACTGCGCCATCGAGGTAACCACCGTGTCTCTCGACTCCATGACCACGTCCGTTGACAAAGCCGTCAGCGGATTCTTCGAGCCCATAGCCACCTGGCTCGGGGAGGTCGTCTTCTACTCCGTCCCCGTCGCCGGTACGGAGCTGCCCCTCATCGTCGCCTGGCTCGTCGTCGCGGGTCTGGTCTTCACCGCCTGGTTCGGGCTGGTACAGATACGCAGATTCAAGCTCGCCGTCGACGTGGTGCGCGGGAAGTACGACGAGAAGGGGTCGGCCGGTGAGGTCAACCACTTCCAGGCACTGACCGCCGCCGTGTCCGGAACCGTCGGGCTGGGCAACATCGCAGGCGTGGCGGTCGCCGTGTCCATCGGTGGCGCCGGCGCCACCTTCTGGATGATCCTCTGCGGTCTGCTGGGCATGGCCACCAAGTTCGTCGAGGTCACCCTGGGCGTGAGATATCGCGAGGTGCACGCCGACGGCACCGTCTCCGGCGGCCCGATGCACTACCTGCCCAAGGGCCTGGCCGACCGCTTCGGCAAGAACGGCAAGATCCTCGGCAAGGTCCTCGCGGTTCTCGCCTCCTTCATGGTCCTGTTCTTCGGCCTCTTCGGCGGCAACCTCTTCCAGGTCAACCAGTCCTACGCCCAGCTCGTCTCCGTCACCGGCGGCGAGAGCGGCGCCCTGGGCTCGTCCGCCGGCGCCCTGTTCTTCGGCATCCTGGTCGCCGCACTCGTCGGCATCGTGCTGCTCGGCGGTATCCGCTCGATCGCCAACGTGACCAGCAAGCTCGTGCCTGCCATGGCCGGCATCTACATCGTGGCCTGCCTGACCGTGATCCTGGTCCACGTGTCCGCCGTGCCCGACGCGATCGTCACCATCGTCGAGGGTGCCTTCAACGCCGAGGGCGTCGCGGGCGGTGTCCTCGGCGCACTGATCATCGGCTTCAAGCGGGCCGCCTTCTCCAACGAGGCCGGACTCGGCTCCGCCCCCATCGCCCACTCCGCGGTCAAGACCAAGCACCCCGCGAGCGAGGGCCTGGTCGCCCTGCTGGAGCCGTTCATCGACACCGTCATCATCTGCACGATGACCGCGCTGACCATCGTCATCGCAAGCCCCGACAGCTGGAAGGTCGGCAACGAGGAGGCCGAGGGCGTCACCATCACCTCCGACGCCTTCGAGACCGTCTTGCCCTGGTTCCCCTATGTCCTGACTGTCGCGGTGCTGCTCTTCGCCATCTCCACCGTGCTGACCTGGGGCTACTACGGCCTCAAGGCATGGTCGTACCTCTTCGGCCGCAGCAGGACCAGCGAGCTCACCTACAAGGTCGTCTACACCCTGTTCGCTGTCGCAGGCTCCCTGCTGACCCTGCAGACGCTCATCGCCATGGCAGACGCCGTGCTCTTCATGCTGGCCGTCATCAACATCATCGGCCTCTACCTCCTCGCACCGGTCGTCAAGCGCGAGCTGAACTCCTTCCTGGAGTTCGTCCGCGCCCGCAAGGCCGGTGAGATCGTCGAGGACGAAGATGACCAGGAGTCGGTGAAGACCACCGTCTGACCGCAGCTGCGGCCCGACTCCTGAGCGGGCCCGTGCACACCTCGCGCCTTGGTGTGCACGGGCCCGCTCGTGCGAGCGCTGACCCGTCGGCGGCGGAAGGCCGTGCCCGTGTCCGCGTCGAGCTACTCCTCGGCGGCGGTGGTGGGGCGTGTCCGGCCGGGCTCTGGTGGTTCGGCCTTCTGGGCGCGGACGTGCAGGACGTCTCCGATGAACAGGTCGTACACCAGCACCCCGATCACCCCTCCGACCAGCGGCCCGACGATGGGAATCCACCAGTAGTCGCTGAACGCACCGGACAAGCTGCCCGGAAACGCCAGGTCTTTCCAACCCGCCAGCCAGGTGAACAGGCGCGGGCCGAAGTCGCGTGCCGGGTTGATGGCGTATCCCGCGTTGGCGCCGAAGGACATGCCGATGGCAGCGACCGCGAACCCGATCATCAGCGGGCCGAGGTTCGCCTTCACGGCCGTGTTGCGCAGGTCGATGATTGCCACCACCAGCATGACCAGGAATGCGGTGCCGACGATCTGGTCGATCAGGGGCCCCCAGATCCCGCCGTGGAAGTACGGCGCCGGGAACGTGCCGAAGATGGAGAACGAGGCGAGTGTGTGCCCGCCCGTCTTGGGGCCCTTCATGGCGTCGTCGAAGGTGTCGATGGCGTCGTGGTACACGGCGTAGACCAATGCCGCCCCGGCCAAAGCACCGAGCACTTGCGACGCCCAGTAGGGGACGACCTTGGCCCAGGGGAATTTACGGCGAACGGCGAAGCCCAGCGTCACCGCCGGGTTGATGTGGGCCCCGCTGACACCGCCGGCCACGTAGATGGCGAGGGCAACGGCCAAGGCCCATCCCCAGGTGATCAGCAGCCAGTCCCCGGCACCGAGGAAGAAGGTTGTGGGCTCCGAGGTACGCCCCGAACCTGGCAGCGCCGCGACCGCCATCGCCACCACGCCGCAGCCGAAGGAGATGAGGACGAACGTTCCCAGGAACTCCGACAGGCATTCACCCCACAAGCCTCCGCGGCGCTTGAGCCGGGAGGGCTTCAGCAAGGGCTGGATCTCGACGGCCATGTGGTCCTCCCAGACACTCGTCCGGTCGCAGTCCTGGCGCGGCTGCCCGCGCCGCGATGCGGCGGAATCGGGAGGCATCGCGCCTGCTTCCCCGTCGCACTTCTCGCGTCCTGCCGCGTCGCCACCGTAAAACCGCACTGCGGCGACCGCGACTCGACACGGCTGCCCGAGCAGGCCACACGGGCCCGGAATGCCGTCGATCAGAAGTGGCACGGCCCCGCGCTGGACTGCCTCGCCGACCGTCTGCGCCGCCGCGGATGAACCGTGGAGAAGCCGCGGATGGACCCGGAGAAGATGCTCACCCAGACCCTGCGCTCCCTCGAACGCGACGGCCTGAACACGCGCACCGTGCCACCGGCCGTTCCGGTCACGGTGACGTACGAGCTGACCGAGCTCGGCCTGTCCCCGCAGTACGTGATGCGTGACGCCAAGAAGTGGGCCGAAGGGCACATGGACGAGGTGCTCGTCAATCGCGGGAAGTACGACACCCGCACGGCCTGAAGGCGGCCCCGGCGTGCGCTGCCCCCGGACCGGGGGCGCCTGCGCCGGGCGCAGGACACGGCCGCAAAATCCGCTGGACAGGCCCTAGGTGTGTTGTCCGGGTCGTGATCAATGGGCACCGCAGCTTCCGAAGCGGGTGCCCCGTCGGGGGTACGGGGCCCGGCGATCTGCGGCTGCGCCGTATGGGCGCGAGTGACCGGTAGCGATGCCGCAGGTCGGCAGCCGGGCCCGAGGACCCCGGCTGCCTGCCCGCCGGGACGGTGAGTCAGGCCATGGCGAGCCGGTCCACCAGCAGCTCCGTCCTCCGCTCGGCGTCCTCCGGCGGCAGTCGTCCCGCCCGGGTCAGGGTCGCAAGGCCGTGCAGGGCCGCCCAGAACACCTCGGTGAACAGCGCCGGGTGGACGCCGTCCCCGGCGACCTCGCCGAGGCTCTCCAGCAGGGCGGCGAAGGCGTCCTTCAGAGGCTCCGGGGTGTCCTCCTTGGCGAAAGCCAGGCCGCCGTCGAGCTGGAACATGGCGTCGTAGACGGCCGAGTTGTGTTCGGCGAAGTCGAGGTAGGCGCGGGCAAGGGCGGTGACCCGCGCGTGCGGGCCGTCCGCGGTAGCGGCCGCGGCCCGCAGCGCAGCGGCCATCTCGGCGGCACCCTCGAGGGCGACGGCGCCGATGATCTCGCGTTTGCCGCGGAAGTGGCTGTAGAGAACGGGCTGGCTGTATTCGATGCGTTCGGCGAGCCGGCGGATGGTGACCGCGTCCCAGCCGTGCTGCTCGGCGAGTTCACGGGCCGTCGCCACGATGAGGCGCTCGCGGCCGGCCCGTTCGCGCTCCTTGCGTTCGTGTACCGACATGGTTCCTTCCTAGCGCCGCTAGACAACCGAGCAGGAGCAATACTATCGTCGCCTCATCACCTAGCGGCGCTAGCATTCAGGAGAGGTCGTCATGCTCAACGCTCTTGAGATCGTCACCACCGTGGTCGTCGGCGTAATGGTGGGGGTTGAGTTCTCCGTCGCCTTCGTCATCAACCCGATCCTCAACGCCCTCCCCGACGACAGCAGCCAACGCGGCCGAAGCCACGGGGGCCGGATGCTCGGCGCCGTGATGCCGTTCTGGTACATCGGCTCGCTCATCCTCGTCGCGGTCTGGGCCATCGCCGGATGGCACCACCAAGGCACCGGCCTCGTCATCACCGCCGGCGCGCTGCTGATCCTCAGCGTGATCATGTCGGTCCTGCTGCTCGTCCCGATCAACAACCGGGGCAAGACGTGGACCACCGAGAACCGGCCCGAGGACTGGAAGGAGCAGATGAACCGCTGGGACCGCTTCCACTACGTCCGCGTCGCCGTCATCATCGCCGCCTTCACCCTGCTGGTCGCCGCTCTCGCCTGAGCCCGCGGACCGACACCACGCTGGTGGCGCATCCCCTCCCCGGGCGGCAGCGGGCCACCGAATTCCCGACATCCGGGAATGCGACTGCCGCGTGGTGGAGTCGACGCTGACCAGCGACAGGTCCATCTCGCCACGCTTTGCTGGATGCGCTATCAGCCCCTCCAGCAGGGCCTCGAAGACACCGGTGTCTCACCACTGCCGGAAACGGTTGTGGACAGTCGACCAGGCACCGAACTCGGCGCGCATTTCCCGCCATTGCCCGCCCGCCCGAAACCGCCACAGCACCCCTTCGAACTGCTGCTCGCAGTCGCACCGGGTACGGACCGCACTCACCGATCGGCAGGTACGGCCCGATGAACTACCACTCCACATCGGTCAGTTGCACACGCGTCATGCAAGACGACCTATCGGATCGAGATCAACGCGAGGGGAGAACCCGCTCATTGATCACCACCCGATACGCACCCTAGGTCGCTCCGCACTGGCGGACGGTATGGACGCCACCTTCAACTGCGTGGGCAACAGCATGGCCGAGCACTATTCGGTAGTTTCTTCCACAACACTTCCAGGTTTTTGACGATAGGCGTTATGCCCGGTAAGTCTTCTTCCACCGAGCCCGGTGCCGTTGATCGCCCTGTCCCCGCCCGTTGACGTTGATCAGCGATTCCAGTGAAGCACCGTTGTTCCACATCCCGAGATGGTCGCGGTGAACGGCGAGAATGCCGTGCTCCAGAGCGAATGCCTCGGAGGGGCGGCTGAAGCGGGTTGTCGTCGCGAAGATGGCCACGTCCGCCTTGAAGTGCACCTTGGCGCCCAACAGGTCCCTCATCTCCCGGCTGGCGATCGCGCTGCTCGGGGCGTAGCGCTTGCACTGGATCACCATGGCCCGGCCGTCCGGCAGACACCCCACGACATCAGCGCCATTGTCGTGAGAGCCGCCAACGCGGCGCACTGCTGTGCACCCGTCCCTGCGGCACAGGTCGGCAACCAGCTCCTCGAACTGCGTACCTGTCATCGCATCCACCTCGGCGAGAGTCCGATGACCCGCCTTCACCGCCTCCTCCACACGCCAGCGACGGTCACTGGCCCGTGCGGCGCGATCCTTGCGCCACATCCACCAGCCAGCGGCACCAACCCCACCCACGAGCGCAACTCCCACGAGGTATGGCCAGATCGTCGACCAGAAGGCCACCAGGAGAACTAACGACAGGCCCCCTCCGGTCACGGCTGCTTTCAGTCGTGCCGCACGCCGTTTCCGCCCAACCGATCGCCGACCCTGTCGCCGAGCAGCCATCCACGCCCCCTTGCCATCGCCTCCGAAACAGTCTGAGCAACACTCGGCCGACCGGGAAGAGCGCCTGCCAATACGTGGTTCTCCGTCTCAGTTTCCGTCTCAGTCGGACGATTCGGCTCCCGGAGGCTGCTGCCAGATCGCTTCGCCGACCTACCCGGCGCCCTTCCGCAGCATGGGACCGGCCACGTGCGTGTTGCGAGCCCGCATCCGCGCCGCACCGCCCGGCTCCCATCCCGTGATCGCGTCGATGATCGCGTCGGGGACGTCGAGCAGGAGGAGAACGGTCGCCGCAGGTGTGGCATGCGTCATGGAACCGACCATCCCGCACCCCGGCATTCCGACACCGCAGAAACCGCTTCCACACGTGCTGGTCGGTGTTCGGGCTCCGGCTCCCTCTCCTGCTGTTCCTGGCGCTGACGGAGCAGCTTGATCAACAGGTCAGGCAGACCGACCGCGCGCCGCCCAGCACGGGACTTGGCGGACTTGGGCGATCTGTCCCGCCGTCGTGGCTGACCGACCAAACAGTCGTGGGGTCCTGACGTGTCAGGGGCACGAGTGCGCAGCTGTTCTCATCGATGGCTGGAGTCGAATCTGGCGTCGATGTCTGGGATCCAGAAGCAGATTTCCAAGGTTTTCAGGCGGTCCCAGTGCCGCACACGGCGCCCATGTCTGATTGCGGCAATCAGGCTTACGAGTAGCAGTGCCGCACAGCCTCCTGCCAGCACACGAGCGGGTCCTACGACGAGCTCGATCACCGCGACGACGAGCGCGAACATCAGGGCGAGGGCCGAGTTCCGCAGCATCAACGCGACGCCTTGCAGCCGAGTGATCTCGCCCGCTGCCTCCTTGTCGTGGAGTTCGACCGCAGCCAACAGCACAGACGTATCAGCGTGCACAAAGGCTCGGTCCCGGGATTCGGGCACTCTGGCAACAAATTCAAGGCGAGCGTGATCGACACTCCAGTTCCAACGCGGTGCCATCTTTTCCAAGAGGGCGCTCAGGGGATAGGCGAGATGCCCCAGCAGGTAACTGGCAACAGCGGCTCCGACCACCTGTAGCACTGACGGTGCCGAGGCCAGACTTGCGAGATCGACGATGTTCAATCGTGCGAGCACGTAAATGGTCAAGGACAGATGCAGTGCTCCAGGTATCCCATAGGTGAACAGATCGAAGATGCCCACAGCCAAGGTCACGATGCTCCCCTGCTTCGCCAAGGCCCTTGACTCTAGTGAGCCTTCGAACGGTCAGCGGGCTCGACCCCATCACCGACATCTGAGTTCCGTCTCAACCGCTCCGTCCACCGCGGGGCAGGCTCCCGGCCGGGTCACAACATGCCAGATGGGGCGGAGAACCACAGGGAACAGCGGCACCAGGGGAAGCGGCAGCCGAACCGCACCAGGGGCCGTTGCAGCAGGTCAGCGCCGCATTCCCGGCTAACCAATCCATGATTCCCAAGCTCAGCGCGGGTTCGTCTCAGCGCGCCCTGCCTCTGCCGGGGCGTCAGCCGTTTGGCGTCGGTGCGCACGACGGGGGCGCGGAGCAGGAGGAGGATTCGGATAGAGCGCTGGGGGCTACCGGGACGCACGCGAGAGGTGGATACCCATGGCGAAGTACCTCTTCAGGGTCAAGTTGACCGTGGATGGACTGAAGGGCCTGCTCAAAGACGGCGGCACTGCGCGCCGCGAAGTTGTCGAACGCATGGTCCAGAGCCTGGGAGGCCGACTCGAATCAATGTACTGGGCGTTCGGCGAGGAAGACGTCTACGTCACGGCGGACCTGCCGGGCAACACCGCCGCCGCGGCCATGGGTCTCGTCACCTCGGCGGCTGGTGGGGTTCGCACGAGCACGGTTGTGCTGCTGACGACCGAGGAGATCGACGAGGCGGCCCGCAAGAAGGTGGAGTACCGGGCACCGGGCGCCTGACGCGCCACCTTGTGGCGTGGCCGGTAAGCGCCCGGTGCGCAGCAGCGGCGCGTCGCGAGACATCTACGACTGACATCAACGTCGGCGGACGCCCGCGTTCTTGGGCAGCCGTAGGCATCGGTGCAGGATCGGCAGCGGGTGACCATTGAGGCACCCGATGGAACTCCTGAAGCAGTGCTCTGAGACAAACTCCTGAAGCAGTGCTCTGAGACAGATGAGATGAGGGCTGCGGCGGTAGCTGTCATCACCATGTGATGGCGGGCGGGCAGCTGTCGGCAGGGTGGACTCTGGGGGAGATCCGCGACGTTTCCGGCGATACGGAGGCCGTCGCGGTTGTGCCGGCGCCCGAGGTGTCAGCCGCGCAGGTGGGTGTTGAGGCGGGCGGCTTGGCGGGTTAGGTGGTTGCGTTCGGGGAGGTTGGGGGCCTTGGGGGCGGCTTCGGCGTAGAGGCGGGCGGCCGTGGCCAGGTTGCCGGCGCGTTCGTGGAGGTAGGCGGCTGCCGCGGTGTGGCGGGGCAGGGAGGGGTCCAGCGCCGCGAGGGCTGCCAGGCCGGCGCGGGGGCCGTCGGCTTCGCCTACGGCTACCGCGCGGTTGAGGCGTACGACCGGGTTGTCGGTCAGGCGCAGGAGTTCGTCGTACCACTCGACGATCTGCACCCAGTCGGTCTCCTCGGCGGTGGGCGCATCGGCGTGGAGTGCGGCGATGGCGGCCTGGGCCTGGAACTCGCCCAGCCGGTCGCGGGCGAGGGCCGACTGAAGGATCTGGACGCCCTCGGCGATCATCCCCGTGTCCCACCGGCCACGGTCCTGTTCGGCGAGCGGTACGAGGCTGCCGTCGGGCGCGGTCCGGGCGGCGCGCCGGGCATGGTGGAGCAGCATGAGGGCGAGGAGCCCCGCCACCTCGGGGTGGTCGATCGCGGCGGCGAGCTGCCGGGTGAGGCGGATGGCCTCGGCGGCGAGGTCGACGTCGCCGGAGTAGCCCTCGTTGAAGACGAGGTAGAGAACGCGCAGCACGGTGGCGACATCGCCGGGCTGGTCGAACCGCACCCCGGAGACCGTGCGTTTGGCGCGGCTGATCCTCTGCGCCATGGTCGCCTCGGGCACCAGGTACGCCTCGGCGATCTGGCGGGTGGTCAGTCCGCCGACGGCGCGCAGGGTGAGGGCCACCGCGGATGACGGCGTCAGCGACGGGTGGGCGCACAGGAAGTAGAGCTGGAGCGTGTCGTCCACCGCAGGTGTGGGCCCGGGTGTCGGCTCCTCGTCGACGAGGTCCTCACGTCGGCGACGGGCGGTGTCCGCCCGGGTCGCGTCGAGGAACCGGCGCCAAGCCACGGTGATCAGCCAGCCCTTGGGGTCCCGCGGCTGGTCGGCCGGCCAGACGCGGACCGCCTCGACCAGCGCGTCCTGCACGGCGTCCTCGGCCGCCGCGAAGTCTGCTCCGCGGCGGACGAGGATGCCGAGCACGCTCGGCGTGAGGCTCCTCAGCAGGGCCTCGTCCATCGGTGAGGCGATCGAGGAAGCACTCGATGAAGCCTCCGATGACGCCCCCGATGAGGCCCACGATGAAGCCATCGGTGAGGTCACTCCGTGATGGTGGGCGGCTCGGTCAGGAACGGGCGCAATTCGAGCCACTCGTGGATCGGCTCCCCGCCCGCGCCAGGTGCGGCCGACAGTTCCCCGGCCAGCTCGACAGCGCGCTCGTACGTGTCGACGTCGATCACCATCCAGCCGGCGATGAGGTCCTTGGTCTCGGCGAACGGGCCGTCGGTGACCGGCGGGCGCCCCTCGCCGTCGTACCGGACCCATGTCCCCTCGGGGGCGAGCGCCTGGCCGTCGACGAACTCACCGGTCTTCTCGAGCCGGGCCGCGAAGTCGTTCATGTACTGCACGTGGGCCGAGATCTCCTCCGGCGTCCACCGGTCCATGGGCACGTCGTTCACCGGAGCCGGGGCGCCGCGGTAGTGCTTGAGCAGCAGGTACTTGGCCATCGTGTTCTCCTCGGTGTGGTGCGGCCCATTGTGGTCGCGTTCACTACGGTGACGGAGCCGGTGGCGGGTTCTCGACATCCAGGCGGATGCTTTTTTGGATCTCCTGGATGAGCCCGGGTGGCCGCCCCGCGCCCGCCCTTCTCGTACGGCCCGCACACGCCTTCTCATACGGCCCGCACACGAAGCCCACAACCTCTCGTTCGCGACCGGCGCAGACCCGCGCGGCGGCTCTAGACTTCTTGGTCGGGCTCGCCGGCCCGCGCGGGTCGGCGGAGTCAGCCGTGGGGCGGCTTCTGTGTACGCCGTCGTACGCGCGGTCACGTGCTGTTCCGGGGGGAAGGAGCCGAGGCCCGCTGGGGGAACGACCTGCCCGGGGTGCCGGCCGATCGGTCCGGGAGGGGTCCCGCCGCTGCGGGGGCAGAGTATGGGGGAACGCCGGTGCTGCTGTGGGCAATCCGTGATTCGGCGGACGTATACGTCGCGCCGTGATCCGATCTGTTGCGTATCGGCAGGGCGGCGACGAGCGGCTGGAGCGATTCTTTGAACGAAGCCCAGGACATTTTCGCGATCCCACTGGAGGACGAGGCGTACCTCGTGTACGCGCCGCTGCACGGAGTGGCCTTCGCCGCTACGAAGGGCCTGGTGGGGGCGCTTCCGGGCGTCCTGACCGAGGGGGAAGGCGAGGACAGTGTGGTCGCGTTCGCCCGCGAGGCCGGGCTGCTGAGAACGCCGCCCTCACCCGTCACACACCGCCGGGGCGATCCCTCGCCGACCGAGGTGACGCTCTTTCTGACGACGGCGTGCAATCTGCGCTGCACCTACTGCTACGCCTCGGCGGGTGACGCCCCCGCGACGTTCATGACGATGGACGTCGCCAAGCGGGGGATCGACTTCGTCATCGACAACGCCAGGCGCGAAGGGGCGCCGTTCGCCGGGGTGAACTACCACGGTGGCGGGGAGCCGAGCGTCCACTGGAAGCTGATGACCGAGTCGTTGGCGTACGCCCGTGAGCGGGCCGGCGACCTCGAGGTCATCGCGGCGTCCGCGGGGAACGGCGTGTTCACGGACCGCCAGATCGACTGGATGATCGCCAATCTCAACGGCGGTATGAGCCTGTCGTTCGACGGTCTGCCCGAAGTGCACGACAAGCACCGGCCGACCGCGCAGGGCAAGGGGTCGAGCCCGCGCGTCATGCGCACCATGCGACGCTTCACCGAAGCGGACTTCCCCTACGCGGTGCGGCTGACCGTCACGGCCGAGCAGATACCGCTGCTGCCGGACTCCGTCGAGTTCATCCTGTCGAACTTCACGCCGAAACGCGTACAGGTGGAGCCCGCCTATCAGTTGGGGCGGCACGAGGGGAAACCCGACGCCGAGACCGAGGACTTCATCGCCGCCTACCGCGAGGCACAGGCCCGTGCTGCCCGGTTCGGTCATGAACTGATCTACAGCGCGGCCCGGGTCGGGACGCTCACCAACCACTTCTGCGGCGTTACCCAGGACAACTTCTGTCTGAGCCCCTCGGGCAATGTGTCGGCGTGCTTCGAGGCGTTCTCCGAGGACAACGAGTTCGCGGACGTCTTCTTCTACGGTTCGTCGGGACCAGGGCCCGGCGGCTATACGTTCGACATGGACGCGCTGGAGAAGCTGCGCGGGCTGGGCGTCGAGCAGCGGTCCTTCTGCGACGGGTGCTTCGCCAAGTGGAACTGCGCGGGCGACTGTTACCACAAGTCCCTGGCGGCGAACGGACGGGGAGAATTCGCCGGTTCGCAGCGCTGCCACATCACCCGGGAGCTGGTGAAGGACCAGCTCCTCAGCCGCATCGCGGATTCGGGCGGCCTCATCTGGCGCGACGGCCGCGACGGCGAGCCCTGCGCCGTGCATGGAGACGGGGGAGACCGGAATGAATGACGTCATGCTGCCCTGGCCGGAGCCGAGACGCCCAGGGAAGGACAACGGCGGGAAGGACAAGGGTGGGAGCGGGAAGGGCGAGCCCGCTCCGCACTACGAGATTCAGCGGGTGAACGCCGACGGCTCCACCGGGCCCGTCGAGGTCCTGCCCATCACCCGGCCGCCCTGGGCGGCGAAGTCCGGGCGGCGCGGCTTCCTCGGCGCGGGCATCGCCTCGTCGGTCGCGGCGGCCCTGCTGCTCAGCGGCTGCGGCGACGACGACTCCAAGTCCCCGTCGTCGCCCTCTCCCACCGACACCGACAGCGGAACGCCCTATCCGACCGGCACCGACTCCTACACCCCGTCGCCCACCGAGTCGGACACCCCCACGACCGATCCGCCGACCGACGTGCCGACGTATCCGACGGAGACCTCACCCACCTACCCCGATCCGGATCCGACGTACGGCACCACTGGAGGGATGACGACCGGCAGCACGACGAGCGGAAGCACGGGCGGCGGAGGCACCGTCTGCACCTGCAACAAGGTCTGCACCTGCATCCCCGTCTGCCAGGCACACGAGCTGCTGAACCCCGATCCGGTCGTACGGCGGATGGCGGAGACCGTCGTGATCGCCATGGGCGCGCGCGAGCTGCCGTATCTGCGGTGGGCGGCGAGTGAGGCGTCCGCTCCCCTGCGTACGCGCATCGAGGAGCTCATCGAGACGGTACGCGGCGGGCGCGGTCCGGGGCCCGACGATCTGGCCGATCCCGGCTGCGCGCCGTATCTCACTTCCGGCAACCCCGTGATCGCCATGATGGCCGCGCAGGTCCTCGTGCTGCGCGCGCTGCGCGGGGCGGGACTGAGCGGTGTCACTGCGGAACGCGCGGCGGAGGCGCTGACCGCGGGGCACGCCCTGCACCTGGAACGCGCGCCTGCCTGGAGCGGGTGATGCGGTGGGGCCGGTGATGCGGTGGGGTCGGTGATGCGGTCGGGCCGGCGCATCTTTCGGGTCGAGGGGCCCTCGGCCTCTGTCAGTGGCGTCTTCTAACGTCGTCCGGCATGGGAAGCCACTTCCAAACCGTCGTCGACCTGGATGCCACTCCGCTCGACGCGCCGGCCCTCGCCGCCCGTGGCCTCGACTGGCTCGTCGGGGAAGGCATCGTCCTCGCCGAGCGCACCGACTGCGTTCTCGGCGCTCCCCTGGGGCACCCGCCAGGGCCGCGCTGGGCGGAGGCCGTGGACGAGGAGGACTGGGGGCCCGGCGACGGGCTCAAGATCGATACAGGGCGCACCGTCTTCAACGGCGGCCAGGGCGACCCCACGTACGCGGGCTGTCCGCACTGCGGCGCTCATGTGGACTTCTACACCGAGGAGTTGGAGGAGATCGAGGGCAGCTGGGAGCCGTTCGGGAAGGCCATGGAGACGTGGTACGAAACGGGCCGGGCCGCCGTCGGCTGCCCGGACTGCGGTCGGACCGGTGATGTGACCAAGTGGACCTGGGACGGCGATTTCTACGCTTTCGGCTATCTGGGCTTCGAGTTCTGGAACTGGCCGGAATTCAGCGCCCGCTTCCTCGACCGCTTCGCGCACGCGCTGGGGAGCCATCGCACTGCCCTGGTCTGGGGCAAGCTGTGAGGAGCCGAGTTCAGGCGCGGGCGCAGTCGGGGCACAACCCCCGGTACGTCATCTCGACGTCGGAGACGGTGAAGCCGAACCGCTCGGAGGCGGGCAGATCGGCCAGCGGGTCGCCGTCCGGATGTACGTCACGGATGGTGCCGCAGTCGGAGCAGACCAGGTGGTGGTGGGGGCGGTGGGCGTTCGGGTCGTAGCGCTTGGCACGGCCGTCGGTGGCCACTTCGAGCACCTCGCCGAGCAGCACCAGTTCGCCGAGGGTGTTGTAGACGGTCGCGCGGGAGATCTCCGGCAGCCGGTCGGCCGCGCGTGCCAGCACCTCGTCCGCGGTGAGATGGACGTGCTCGCCGTCGAGTACCTCGGCGACAACCCGGCGCTGGGCGGTCATCCGCCAGCCACGTCCGCGCAGCCGTTCCAGCAGGTCACTCATGGCCACCAGCCTAACCATCGTCCGACAACCGTCTGACAAGGAGATGACGGGGGTGGTTGTCGTATTGACTTGGATTTCGTCCATCGTAGGATCGAGTCCAGCGACAGCCAAGGGGCAGGACACGGGCAGGACACCGCAGGAAAAATCCACCGTTGGGTAGTTCCTGGACCGTGGTCAGCCGAGTCCGGGAGGATTCCCATGTCCGAGAACATGTCTGAGAACCATGAAGCGATCGTCGTAGACGCGAAGACGGAGGACACAGGCGGCTGCCCGGTCGCGCACACGCGCGCCCCGCACCCGACCCAGGGCGGCGGAAACCGTCAGTGGTGGCCCGAGCGGCTGAACCTGAAGATCCTCGCGAAGAACCCCGCCGTGGCCAATCCGCTCGGTGAGGAGTTCGACTACGCGGAGGCGTTCCAGAGCCTCGATCTCCAAGCGGTGAAGCGGGATATCGCGGAGGTGCTCACCACCTCGCAGGACTGGTGGCCGGCCGACTTCGGCCACTACGGCCCGCTGATGATCCGGATGGCCTGGCACAGCGCCGGTACGTACCGGATCAGCGACGGCCGGGGTGGCGCCGGTGCCGGTCAGCAGCGCTTCGCCCCGCTCAACAGCTGGCCGGACAACGCCAGCCTCGACAAGGCCCGCCGGCTGCTGTGGCCGGTCAAGAAGAAGTACGGCCAGAACATCTCCTGGGCCGACCTCATGATCCTCACCGGCAACGTCGCCCTGGAGACGATGGGCTTCAAGACGTTCGGCTTCGCCGGTGGCCGTGAGGACGTATGGGAGCCCGAGGAGGACGTGTACTGGGGCCCCGAGACCGAGTGGCTCGGCGACGCCCGCTACACCGGCGACCGCGAGCTGGAGAACCCGCTCGGCGCCGTCCAGATGGGCCTCATCTACGTCAACCCGGAGGGCCCCAACGGCAATCCGGACCCGATCGCCGCGGCCCGCGACATCCGGGAGACGTTCCGCCGCATGGCGATGAACGACGAGGAGACCGTCGCCCTCATCGCCGGTGGCCACACGTTCGGCAAGACCCACGGCGCCGGCCCCGCGGACAACGTCGGCCCGGACCCGGAGGCCGCGCCGATGGAGCAGCTGGGTCTCGGCTGGCAGAGCACGCACGGCACGGGCGTGGGCAAGGACGCCATCACCAGCGGCCTCGAAGTGACCTGGACGACCACCCCGACCCGGTGGAGCAACGGGTTCTTCAAGAACCTCTTCGAGTACGAGTACGAGCTCACCAAGAGCCCGGCCGGCGCCCACCAGTGGGTCGCGAAGAACGCCGAGGAGATCGTCCCCGACGCGCACGACCCGTCGAAGAAGCACCGCCCGACGATGCTCACCACGGACCTGGCGCTGCGCTTCGACCCGGTCTACGAGCCGATCTCCCGGCGTTTCTACGAGAACCCAGCGGAGTTCGCCGACGCCTTCGCCCGGGCCTGGTACAAGCTCACCCACCGTGACATGGGCCCGAAGTCGCTGTACCTCGGCCCGGAGGTCCCGGAGGAGACCCTGCTGTGGCAGGACCCGCTGCCGGAGGCGGAGGGCGAGGCCATCGACGCCGCGGACGTCACGGCCCTCAAGGCCAAGCTCCTCGACTCGGGGCTGTCCGTCTCCCAGCTGGTCACCACCGCGTGGGCGTCGGCCTCGACGTTCCGCGGCAGCGACAAGCGCGGCGGCGCCAACGGTGCCCGTATCCGGCTGGAGCCGCAGCGGGGCTGGGAGGTCAACAACCCCGACGAGCTCGCGACGGTGCTGCGCGTCCTGGAGTCCGTCCAGCGGGAGTTCAACTCCGGTGCCAAGAAGGTCTCCCTGGCCGATCTGATCGTGCTCGGCGGCTGCGCTGCCGTCGAGAAGGCCGCCAAGGACGCCGGATACGACATCGAGGTCCCGTTCACCCCGGGCCGGGTCGACGCGACGGAGGAGCACACCGACGCGGAGTCGTTCGCGGCGCTGGAGCCGACCGCCGACGGTTTCCGCAACTACCTCGGCAAGGACAACCGGCTGCCGGGCGAGTACCTGCTGCTCGACAGGGCCAACCTGCTCACGCTGAGCGCCCCCGAGATGACGGTGCTGGTCGGCGGTCTGCGGGCGCTGGGCGCGAACTACGATCAGTCGAAGCTCGGCATCCTCACCGAGACCCCGGGCAAGCTCACCAACGACTTCTTCGTCAACCTGCTCGACATGGGCACCTCGTGGAAGGCGACGTCCGAGGACGCGAACACGTTCGAGGGCCGCGACGCCACCACCGGCGAGGTCAAGTGGACCGGCAGCCGCGCCGATCTCGTCTTCGGATCCAACTCCGAGCTGCGCGCCCTCGCGGAGGTCTACGCGAGCGACGACGCGAAGGAGAAGTTCGTGAACGACTTCGTGGCCGCGTGGGACAAGGTGATGAACCTCGACCGGTTCGATCTGGCCTGATCACGGTCTGATCCGAGTCTGACCTGACGTCCAGGCCGGCCCGCCGCGTGCGGGCCGGCCTGGACGTTTCGTTTTCCGGCTTTCGGCTATCCGCGGTCCGGGCTCGGCTCAGCGGCGCCGTCCGAGGGCGTTCCGGGTTTCGTGTGGAGGATGTCGCGGGCCTGCTCCGCGGCGCGGACGGTGCTCTCGGAGACGAAGTCGAGGAAACGGGCGATGCTCTCGAAGCGGACACCGGCCGGGGTGTGGGGGCCGAGGATGCCGACGCCCTGCCGTGCGGTCTCAACGACCTGGGCCATGGACCGGGCGCTGGCCATCATCGACTGGTACATGATGTCGTCGTCGACGACGTATCGCTCGCGGCGGCGTTCGTCGCGCTCCCGGCGGACCATGCCCTGGCCGTCGAGGAACGCGATCGCTTTGGAGACGGACGCCGCGCTGACGTCCAGGCGCTGGACGAGTTCCGACGCGGTGAGGCTTCCGGTGTCGGTGAGGATGAGGGAGGCCAGGACCCGCGCCATCATCTTCGGCATGCCCGACTGCATCATGACGGTGGTGAACGTCTCCTCGTACGCGCGGACCGCCTCGGCGTCGCGCCCGTAGGCAGGCGCGGGCGCCTCCGCGCCCCGGGGCGCGGCCTGCCGGCGCCGGTGGGCGCGGCGTTCGGTGGCGCGGTGGGCCAGGTCGGCGCGGTAGGCGGTGGGGCCGCCGTTGCGCATGACCTCGCGGGTGATCGTCGAGGTCGGACGGTCGAGACGTCGGGCGATCTCCGCGTAGGCGAGGCCGTCGGCCAGCCCCAGCGCGATCTGCTGACGTTCTTGCTGGGTGAGCCTGCCTCCGGGCATCGCGGTCTCCTTCGTGCTCCTCGAGTGCCTCCACCATAGCGTTCACCTCCAATCCATTGCAACGAGCGGGCAGGTTTTGTTGCGTTAGCTTCCGACCCATTGCAACAAATTAATGACTCTGACCTGCACTTATGCAGAAGGAACGCAACGAGTCTGTTGCCGGATTCTTGAACGCAACGTAGCTTTTCCGTTGTCAGAAACAAGGAGCCAGCAAGCAGCCAAGGAGCACACCATGCAGAAGTTCGACACCCCCGCCGCGATCTCCACCGTCATCGACATCCCCGCGGGACGCATCCAGCTCATCGCCGCCGACCGGTCCGACACCACGGTCGAGGTCCTGCCCGCCGACCCCTCGAAGAGCCGTGACGTGAAGGCGGCGGAGCAGATCGAGGTCGCCTACGGCGACGGCGTCCTGCGGATCCAGGCCCCGGAGGCGAAGAACCGGATCCTCGGCCACACCGGGTCCGTCGAGGTGACCGTCCAGCTGCCCGCCGGCTCCCACGTCGAGGCGAAGTCGGCCGCCGCCGAGTTCCGCGGCGTCGGACGGCTCGGCGACGTCGTCTGCGCGGACGGCCACCGCTCGGTCAAGATCGACGAGGCCGCGAGCGCCCGCCTCACCGTCCTCGACGGCGACGTCCTGGTCGGCCGGCTGGGCGGCCCCGCGGAGATCAGCACCCAGAAGGGCGACATCACCATCGACGAGGCCCTGGCCGGTTCCCTCGCGCTGAGCGCCCAGATGGGCAGCGTGTCGGTCGGTGCCGCGGCCGGGGTCTCCGCCTCCCTGGACGCCGGAACCGGCTACGGCCGGATTCACAACGCCCTGAAGAACACCGACGGCGCCGGGGCCGGCCTGACCATCCACGCGACCACCCAGCACGGCGACATCACCGCCCGCAGCCTCTGAAACCGCCTGCGGCCTCCAAAGGAGCATCCACCATGACCAGCTTGGCCATCGCGGCGAACGGGCTGCGCAAGTCGTACGGCGACAAGACCGTCCTCGACGGCGTCGACCTGGCCGCCCCCGAAGGAACGATCTTCTCCCTGCTCGGCCCGAACGGCGCCGGCAAGACCACCGCCGTGAAGATCCTCTCCACCCTGATCTCCGCCGACCCGGGCACCGGCGACATCCACATCG
The DNA here is from genome assembly GCF_050936705.1 of Streptomyces sp. CA-250714. Lineage (NCBI taxonomy): Bacteria > Bacillati > Actinomycetota > Actinomycetes > Kitasatosporales > Streptomycetaceae > Streptomyces > Streptomyces sp. CA-250714. Next base: position 3,732,154 of record NZ_JBNJMI010000001.1, read on the forward strand.
GCGGCCACAACCTGGCCACCGAGCCCCAGGCGGTACGCGCCGCGATCGGCGTCACCGGTCAGTTCTCCGCCGTCGACGCCCTGATCACCGGCGAGGAGAACATGCTCCTCATGGCGGACCTGCACCACCTCTCCCGCAACGAGGGGCGGCGCACCGCGGCCGAGTTGCTGGAGCGCTTCGACCTGGTGGAGGCCGCGCAGAAGCCCGCATCCACCTACTCCGGCGGTATGAAGCGCCGTCTGGACATCGCCATGACCCTGGTCGGCAATCCGCGGATCATCTTCCTCGACGAGCCGACCACCGGCCTCGACCCGCGCTCCCGCCACAACATGTGGCAGATCATCCGCGAGCTCGTCGCCGACGGCGTCACCGTCTTCCTCACCACCCAGTATCTGGAGGAGGCCGACGAACTCGCCGACCGTATCGCCGTGCTCAACGACGGCAGGATCGCCGCCGAGGGGAGCGCGGAGGAGCTCAAGCGGCTGATCCCCGGCGGACATGTCCGACTCCGCTTCACCGACCCGGCCGCGTACCAGAGCGCCGCCTCCGCGCTGCGCGAGGTCGCCAGGGACGACGAGTCCCTCGCCCTCCAGATACCCAGCGACGGCAGCCAGCGCGAGCTGCGCTCCCTCCTCGACTGGCTGGACTCGGCCGGCATCGAGGCCGACGAGCTGACCGTGCACACCCCCGACCTCGACGACGTCTTCTTCGCCCTGACCGGCGGCGGCGTCCCCAACCAGCCCAAGGAGACTGTCCGATGAGCGCCCCCCTGGCTCCCGCCCGCCCGACCCGGATCTCCCTCGCGGTGCGCGACTCGTCCACGATGCTGCGCCGCAACCTCCTGCACGCCCGGCGCTACCCGTCCCTCACCCTGAATCTGCTGCTCACGCCGATCATGCTGTTGCTGCTCTTCGTCTACATCTTCGGCGACACCATGAGCAGAGGCATCGGCGGCGGCGGTGCGGACCGCGCCGAGTACATCGCCTACCTCGTACCCGGCCTCCTGCTGATGACCATCGGCAGCACCACGATCGGCACCGCGGTCTCCGTCTCCAACGACATGACCGAGGGCATCATCGCCCGCTTCCGTACGATGGCGATCCACCGCGGCTCGGTGCTCGTCGGACATGTCATCGGCAGCGTGCTGCAATCGATCGCCAGCGTGGTCCTCGTCGGCGCCATCGCCGTGGCCATCGGCTTCCGGTCCACGGACGCCACCGTCGTGGAGTGGCTGGCAGCGTTCGGACTGCTCGTGCTCTTCGCCATGGCACTCACCTGGGTCGCGGTCGGCATGGGCCTGATCAGCCCGAACGCCGAGGCCGCCGGCAACAACGCCATGCCCCTGATTCTGCTGCCGCTCCTGTCCAGCACCTTCGTCCCGCTCGACGCGATGCCGGGCTGGTTCCAGCCGATCGCCGAGTACCAGCCGTTCACACCCGCCATCGAGACCCTGCGCGGCCTGCTGCTCGGCACCGAAATCGGCCACAACGGCTGGATCGCCGCCGCCTGGTGCCTCGGCCTCGCGGTCCTCGGCTACTTCTGGTCCGCCGCGAAGTTCAACCGCGACCCCAAGTAACGGCCATGCCGGAGGACCCCCTCCCGCCACGCGCCCCACCCAAAGGCGGCGTACGCCGACAACCGTCGGCGTACGCCGCCTCGTTCGTGCTCAGTTGCCGGCGGTGCGTTGGGAAAGCCAGCCGGACATGGCGCGGACGCCGGTGGGGATGGCTTGCTCGGCGGGGGCGAAGTCGGGGTAGTGGGGGTAGGCGGTGGTGATGGGGGTGTTCGGGGGGTGGACGCCGAGGAAGGTGTAGGTGCCGGGGAGGCGGTCGAGGTAGAGGGCGTAGTCCTCGCCGTTGAAGGGGAAGGCGGCGTGCAGTTCGGTGACCGCGCTGCGGCCGAGAGTGCGGCGGAGGTGGTCGGCGAGTACGCGGGCGTCCTGTTCCGGGCAGACCATGGCGGGGAACGGCTCGGTGGGGAAGGTCACCGTGGCGCCCGCGTAGGACGTGGCCAGTCGGCGGATGTCGGCGCGTACTTCCGTGTATCGCTCCTCGGGCCAGCAGCGGTAGGAGACGCTCACCTTGGCGTCCTGTGCTGCCGCACGGACGGCGACGAACCTGGCCAGCGGCCCGTCGGGCGTCTGGACGTCGGCGACCATCCGCTCCAGGTCAGCGGCCGTCTGCGGGGGCGTCACCGTGGCGAGCGCGCCGATCTCGGTGGCCAGGCGCCGTGCGGCATCGGGCGCTTCCGGACCGGAGAGGGTCACCTCCGCGCGGTCCTGGCCCGGCAGCCCGTAGCCCGGGGTCACGGCGAACCGGCCCACCGGAAACGGACCGCAATGCAGCGCGTGGATCTCCGCGTCGCCAGTACGCTCCAGCACACCCGTGTCGATCACCGCGCGGGCACCGGCCAGCGCCTCCTCGGCAGGCTGGAAGACGAATACCACCGTCCCGCTCAACTGCCGCCGCAGCCGCGCCAGGACACGCGCGACGCCCAGGCCCACCGTGGTGTGGATGTCGTGCCCGCACACATGCGCGGGCGCCGTACCGCCCCCGACGATGCCTCCCGGCGGCACCGCGTCCATGTCCGCCCGGTAGGCGACGGTACGGCCCGGACGGGAGCCCCGGAGGACGCCGACGACCCCATGACCGCCCACCCCGGTGGTGACCTTCAGCCCGGCCGCCCGCAGTTCCCTGGCCACCACTCCGGCGGTACGCCACTCCTCGCCCGGCGCCTCGGGGTGCTGGTGGAGGTCCCGCCGCAGCTCGATCAGCCGGCGCTCCACGCGCGCCACCTCGGCGTCGACGGCCGCCTGCGGTACCGGCCGGCCCCGCCCGGCGGCGACGGCTTGCCCCGCGGTTCCCCATACGACTCCCGCACCGGCCGCTGCCGCGCCGGTGAGCAGTGCACGGCGTGCGAGAACGTGCTCCATGGGTTGCTTCATCTGTTCCCCACATGTTCGTTGTGGGCCGTGGCCGAGGCCGTGGCCGCCCGGTAGCGGAATCCCCGAACACACCATCTCCGCAACGGATGCCGTCGCCCATGCGGCTGGCACCCCCTAGGGAGGGGTGGTAGCGCCACCATCGGCGCCACATGCCGTGACAGGTCGACCCAGACCGTCACATGCCCTCACATGCCCTCACATACCGTCGGCCGGAACCGTGTCGCCGCGACCATGGGTACGGCCCGAACTGTCGGGCGCGGCGCGGGAAGTCACCGGCCACAGCGCCGCGAGGACGCCGCTGGCGACCGTGGTGGGGGCGACGGCGCAGGTGGTGAGGGCGAAGGCCCGCAGCCAGGGCACGCCCGCGCCGGTGAGCGAGAAGAACACCGCGCCGAACACGCATACGCCCAGTGCGGCCCCGAGTTGCTGCACGGAGGCGATCACTCCCGACGCCGCACCGGAGTCGGCAGGTGCCACCGTACGAAGCGTCATCGCCAAGGCGGGGGCGAGGAAGCACCCCATCCCGGTGCCGGCCACACCCAGTGCGGCCATCAGCCACGGCACCGCGCCGCACCAGGCACTGACCGCGCACATCGCGTACCCCGCGCACGCCACCGCTGCGGCCAGGCACAGCAACCGCCGGTCGGAGAACAGCCGGGCCAGCCCGGGGGCCAGCAACGAGGCGAGAGCGAAAGAGCCCGCGGCGGGCAGCAGCCCTGCTCCCGTCGCCAACGGCCCCCACTCCAGGCCCTCTTGCAACAGCAGCCCGAGGACCAGGAGGAACGACGTCACACCACTGTTGATCAACGTCAGCAGCGCCAGCCCCCGGCGGAAGCCGGTCGAGCGCAGCAACCGCGGAGGAATCATCGGCGTACGGCCCCGCCGCTCCACCTCGCGCTCGTGCCGTACGAAGGCTGCCGCCAGCGGCAGTGCGCCGACCAGACACAGCCGGCACCACAACGGGTAGCCGAGGTCCCGCCCCACCACCAACGGCACGGTGCACAGACCCAGCGTGCCCACGGCCACCGCCGTGCCGGCCAGGTCGAGATCGGGGCGGCTCCGGGCGCTTGCCGGTTGCCCGGCGGAGGGCAGCCGCTGCCGGCGCGGGCCGGAAACCCACGGCAGCAGCGCCAGGGCTCCCGCCCCCACCGGCACGTTCACCAGGAACACCGCCCGCCAACCCAGCCCGGCCACATCCGCCGCCAGCACCCAGCCGCCCACCAGTTGCCCGCTGACGGCACCCACCCCCATCGCGGCCCCGATCACCGCGAAGGCCATCCTCCGGTCCCGCTCCGCCGAGAAGAGGAGCTGTGCCGCCCGGTAGACCTGAGGCACCATCAGTGCCGTCCCGGCGCCCTGGAACAGGCGTGCCACCACCAGCACCCCGGCACTCGGCGCGAGCCCGCAGACCGTCGAGGCCCCGGTGAACAGCGTCATCCCGATACCGAAGACCCGGAAGGAACCGAAGGTGTCCCCCAGCCGTCCGCCCGCGATCACCCCGGCTCCGTAGACCAGTTGATAGCCCGCCAGGATCAACTGCTGGTCCCCCGGGTCCGCGCCGAGGCCGTGCCGCAGCGCGGGCATCGCCACGACCACGATGAGCACGTCCAGATTGGTCAGGAACGCGCCGCACACCAGCACGCCGAGTGCCACCCATCGACGCCCGGCGTCCGGACCACCCGCCGACATGGCCGCCGACGCAGTCATACGACCACTCTCGGTGCCCGGCTATCCGGCCCGCCCGGCCAGGGCAGGCGGGCGTGTCGGCTCCAGCAGCATCGTCTCCGCGTCCACCCGCGCACGCAGGCAGTCGGCGAACGGCGACGCGGGAGCGAGAGTGTCCAACAGCGTGTACGCACGGCCGCTCAGCTCGGCGAGGAACCGGTTGTAGGGGCGCACGACTTCGGGAGCGCGCATCATGTCGGCCAGCTCCCGGCGCTTGCTCTCCACGGTGGCCGCCTGATCCAGCAGGGCCAGCGCCCGCTCCCGGTCGGCGACCGGGGCCGTCCGCAGCAGATGGACGAGCAGATAGGTCGCCGTCCCGTTCCGCAAGTCCTCACCAGGACCGCCGCACAGGTCGTCGTGGTCGTTGCGGAACTGCGCGAGCAGCCCCAGGATGTGCCCGAACTCGCCCCAGGCCGCGATCGACTGCTCCTCGGTGCCCTCCAGGAGCGCTCCGTCGGCGTACGGCTCCGCACGCCCCTGACAGCGGGGCGGAGTGTGGGCGTACGGCCGGTCGCCACGCGTGCCGTGGGCGAGTCGGGCGGCCATGAGGCACGCCATCTCGTAGATCGAGGCGCTCTTCTTCCGGTACACCTCCAGCACCTCGTCGGTCCCGACATCCTGCGGGCGGTTGAGGATGTCGCCGATCTGTCCGTCGGTCGCGCGGGTCCAGCCGTCGAGATAGTCGGCCGTCAACCGGCGGCGCAGCGGAACAGGCAGCGGTGCGGCCTCCAGTGCGCGCAGCGGCAGGGCGTACCCAGCCTCCAGGGCAGCCATCATGGCGACGCCCCGGTCCACCCCACGCAGCGGAAGCTGCTCGACGTCACCGTCGACGAAGTCGTCGAGCACATTGGCGGACCGCCACCACAGCGCGTGCACTCCGGCAACGGGCACAGCGGGTTCGGGCTCGCCGTTGACCGCCGCATGGACGAGCAGCGGCAGCGAGAACTCGTGCGGGGTCTCCCGGCCGCCGGCGATCAGCGCCTGCACGGCGGACCGCAGCGAGTCATGGTGCCCGCAGTAGTCGTCGAGGAGTGCGGTGAGGTAGCGCCGCACCTGGGGGAAGACGTCCTGGACGCGGGTCTCCGCCTCCTGCCAGGTGGCGCGATTGCCGGGGAGGGACACAGTTCTCCTGGGATCGGCGGATCTTCCGGAGCCCTCTGAGGCCCCCGCCTCCGACCTCAATCACGCTGCGTGTGGCTCCGGTAACGGTACGGAATACACTGTGGATCAACCACGCTTCCCACACAAGTCGGGCGCCGCTGCGCCAGGTTGAGGGGAGAGCCATAGGACGGGCGGCGGGACCTCGCGGATCTCGGCGGACGCCGTCACTCTTTCGGTGTCCGGTCCACTCGTGGTCTCTTGCCCGGGGCCGGGCCCGGTGCTCCACTACGTAGCCGTAGCGAATACGTCGCCGTAGCGAATACGTGGGCCGAGGGCAGTTGTCCGCGTACCGACGGCACAGAAGCACTCGGGAAGACGGAGCACCGTTGATGCCGGACGCCACCCCGCCCAGCCGGGCGGACCTTCAGCACCCGCGTTTCGCGCGTCAGTACCTCAAGATCGCGGCCGAGTCGGACCGCCGCGGCGGCGCCACGCACCGGCGGCGGCTGCTGGCGGGGCTGAGCGGCCGGGTACTGGAGGTCGGTGCGGGGCAGGGACGCAACTTCGCGCACTATCCGGACACGGTCACCGAACTCGTCGCGCTCGAACCCGAGGACACCCTGCGCACCGTCGCCCTGCGGTCGGCCGCCGCGGCGCCCGTGCCCGTCACCGTCGTTGCCGGGGAGGCAGGGCAACTGCCGGGCGGGGACGGAAAGTTCGATGCCGTCGTCTTCTCGCTCGTGCTGTGCAGCGTGGCCGACCAGCATGCCGCGCTGGCGGAAGCGGCGCGGGTGCTGCGTAGCGGCGGGCAGCTGCGCTTCTACGAGCACGTACGCTCCCGGCACCGGATCGGCGCCCTGCTGGAGGACGCCATCACCCCGCTGTGGCGCCGGGTGGGCGGCGGCTGCCATCCCAACCGGGACACCGAGGCCGCCATCCGGTCCGCCGGCTTCACCCTGGACCAGCTCGACCGCTTCGGCTTCGCCCCCACCCCGTTCCTGCCCCGCACGGCCCACATCCTCGGCACCGCGACCAAGCCGTAGCCGCGCCGAACCTGTTCGCCAACGCCCCGTCAGCCGCCGTTGTGCGCAGCCCGCGTACGCCCCTGCACCGGCATCACCGATGGGGAAGTCGTACGCTCACTCGGTGCGATCGGGTGGCCGGATGACAGGGAGGGGCGGGACGGGATGAAGCCGCTGGAGGCTGACGATCCTTATGTGATCGGCCCGTACGAGTTGCTGGGGCGGCTCGGCAGCGGAGGCATGGGGGAGGTGTTCCTCGGCAGACAGGGACGGAACGGCCGGCTGGCCGCGATCAAGGTGGCGCGGGGCGAGTTCGCGGACGACGCCGGGTTCCGGCGGCGGTTCACCCGCGAGGTGCAGGCCGCGCGGAAAGTGGACGGCCGGTTCACCGCCGCGGTCCTCGGGGCCGACCCGGAGGCCCGCCGCCCCTGGCTGGCCACGGCGTACATACCCGCGGCCTCCCTCGCGGACGCCGTCGTCACCAGCGGGGCGCTGCCGGAGAGTTCGCTGCGCGCGCTGCTGGCCGGGATCGCCGCGGCGCTGGAGGCCATCCACACCGCCGGGCTCACCCACCGGGACCTGAAGCCCGCCAACGTCCTGCTCGCCGACGACGGTCCCCGCGTCATCGACTTCGGCATCTCGCACTCCAGCGAACACTCCCAGCTCACCCGTACCGGGCAGGCCCCCGGAACCCCCGGCTACATGGCACCCGAACAGTTGCGGGGCACCTCCCCCGGCCCGCACACGGATGTGTTCGCACTCGGCGCGACCCTGGTGTACGCCGCCACCGGCAAGGGCCCGTTCGGGGTCGGCGAACCGATGTCGCTGATGTACCGCGTGCTGGAGGACGAGCCGCAGCTGGACGGGGTGCCGGACGGACTGCGCGACGCCCTCGCACGCTGTCTGGCCAAGGACCCTGAGCAGCGGCCGACGGTTGCCGCACTCCGCGCGGAGTTCGCCGTCCCGCAGACGGTGGGCGAGCGGCGCTGGCTGCCGCCGCAGGTCTCCACGCTGGTGGAGCTGCCGGAACAGCTGGAGCCGCAGCGGCTCGACGATCCGCAGCGCGGCGGTCCCCGGCGGCAGCCCGACGACCCACGGCAGGCCCTCGCGGTGCCCCGCGGCGACTACGGACCGCCGCCGAGCACGGCCGGTGGGCCGCCGTCGCCGAACGCGGCCGCCCAACCGCCGTCGCCGAACGCGGCCGACCAATCACCATCGCCGAGCACGGCCGGCCAACGACCGTCGCCGAACGCGGCCGCCCAACCGCCGTCCCCGAGCACGGCCGCCCAACCGCCGTCGCCGAACGCGGCCGCCCAACCGCCGTCCCCGAGCGCGGCCAGCCAACCACCATCGCCGAGCACGGCCGACCAACCACCATCGCCAAGCACCGCCGGCCAACCACCGTCGCCGAACACCCCACCGTCACCGGGCCCCGCCGCGTCCCCGTACGGCCTGGCGCACCCGGGACACGGCACGCCCCCCACCCCGCAGACGGCCGCCATCCCCGGCACCGGCACACCCGGCGCTCCCCCGCGGCGCCGCCTCAGCCGCCGCGCGCTGCTGGCGCTGACCGCGGGCGGGGTCGCCGCGGTCGGGACCGGCGGGACGCTCGCCGCCCTCGAGGTGATGAACGAGGGCGAGGGCGGAGACGGCGGCAAGGGCGGCGGCCGTGCGCAGCGGTCCGCCGCGCCGGGTGGCGAGGCCGCCGACGACGGGCCCGGCAACCGGGGCGAGGGCAGCGGGCCGCTGCCGCAGATCATCGCGGGCAAGAAGCTGGGCCGGCGGCCGACGGTGGAGAAGGAGCGCGGCGCAGCGCCGGAGGAGCTCGTCGTCCGTACGCTGATCCGGGGCTCGGGCCGCAAGGTGACCAAGTCCGACCACGTCAAGTGCCACTACCTCATCCAGGAGTGGACCAAGGCCGAAACCGTGGACAACTCCTACGACCGCGGCGAGGCGTTCCTCATCCAGATCGGCACCGGCCAGGTCATCAAAGGCTGGGAGCAGGCCGTACTCGGCCAGCGCGCGGGCTCCCGCGTGGAGGTCTCGATCCCGCCCAAGCTCGCCTACGGCGACAAAGGCGCGGGAGACAGGATCCCGCCCGACGCGACCCTCCTGTCCGTGATCGACATCCTCGAAGTCATCAACGTCCGCGACTGACCCGACCACCCGCCCCCCGCCGACCGGCGGGGGCGGGGAAACCGGTATCTCGTCTCCAGGTCGCACCCGGCTGCCCGGCGTGCTGCCGTAGCCTCTCCACAGGGCGGGGAGGAGTGGACCGGGGAGGGAGCAGGCACAGGACACAAGGAGCGCGACGGTGATCCGGGTCGTGGTCGTGGACGACGAGGAGCTGGTGCGCTCCGGGCTGCGGCTGATCCTGGGTACGGCCCCGGACATCGAGGTCGTGGGCGACTGCGGCGGTGGCGCGGCGGTCGCCACGGTGCTGGCCCACCGTCCTGACGTGCTGCTCCTGGACATCCGGATGCCGGACGTGGACGGGCTGACCGTGCTGCGCGAGCTGCACGCCCTGCCGGACGCGCCGCGTACCGCGATGCTGACCACGTTCGACGCGGAGGAGTACCTGGGCGCCGCGCTGCACGCGGGCGCCGCGGGTTTCCTCCTCAAGGACACGGCGCCCGAACAACTGGTGCACGCCGTGCGGGTGCTGGCGGACGGCGGCCGGGTGCTCGCGCCCGGCGTGACGCCCACCGTGATCGGCGGCTACCTGGGCGGCAGGACGGACGGGGACGCCGAGCGCCGCGTGGCCTCGCTCACCGACCGCGAACGGCAGGTGCTGGCGCTGGTCGGCGAGGGGCTGTCCAACGGCGAGATCGCGCAGCGGCTGCACCTGGCGCACGGCACGGTCAAGGACCACGTCAGCGCGCTGCTGGCAAAGCTGGGCGGCCTCAACCGGGTCCAGGCGGCCGTACTCGCCGACCGGGCCGGACTGGTGGGACCCGGCCCTTCCCCCGACACCGCACCGTGAACCATCCCGCATCGTGAACCCGTCAGTGACCCTGCGCCATGAACCCGTGAGCGCCCCGCACCGTGACCCCCACCCGCCCCCCGCCCCATGAACCCCGACAGCGACCCCGCACCGTGAACCCTGCAATGCCTCCGGCGCCCGCCCGCCGGCAGATACTCGGCCTCGCCCTTCCGGTGGCGCTCGGCCTCAACGACGCCTTCCTCGTCAACGGCGCCGACCTCGGCCCGGAGCTGGGGGTCTCGGTGGCGGCGGCGCTCGCGCTGCTGGTGCGGCGGCGACTGCCGGTCGCCGTGCTCGTGGTGACGCTGCTGGGGATGTATGTCGGCTACATCTGGTTCGCGCCGATGATCGCCCTCTATACGGTCACGTCCCGGCGCTCCAGCAACGCGCTCGCGGTGGCGGGAGCCGTGGCGCTGGCGCTCGCGCAGTACGTCCCGTACCCCCTGGACGGCTTCACGCCGTCGGCCGACCGGCACGACCTCCTCGACATGGTGGACGCCTGCGTCCAGGGCGCTGCCCCCGCGGTGTCCGGGCGCTGGACGCGTACGCGGCGGCAGCTGCACGAGCGCGTACAGGAGCTCACCGCCAGCCGGCACCGGGAGGCGGAGCTGCTGGCCGAGCGGGCGGTGACCCGCGAACGGGCGCAGCTGGCACGGGAGATGCACGACGTGGTCGCACACCAGGTGAGCCTGATCAGCGTGCAGGCGGGCGCCCTCCAGATGACGTGCCGGGACGCCACCTGCCGGGACCTGGCGCTGACCGTGCGCGAACTCGCCGTCAAGACGCTGGCGGAGCTGCGGCACATGGTCGGCACGCTGCGTTCCGGCAGCGGTACCGGCACCGGGCTGACCCCGCAGCCCCGGGTCGCCGACCTGCCCGCACTGGTGCGGGAGAGCGGGCTGGATGTGGCGCTGGACCTCCCCGCCGCCCTGCGCTCGGGCAGCGCCCCGCTGCCGGAGGCGGTCGAACGTGCCGCGTACCGCACGGTCCAGGAGGCGCTGACCAACGTCCGCAAGCACGCGCCCGGCGCCCACGTCCGCGTCACGGTACGGATGCGTGAAGCGGGGACGGCCGACGAGCGGCTGGCCGTTGAGGTGCGCAACGGCCCGGCCGCCGCCCCGCCCGAGCCGCAGGCGTACCCGGAGAGCGGTCACGGGCTGCTCGGTCTGCGCGAGCGGGCGCTGCTGCTCGGCGGCACATGCTGTGCGGAGCAGGACGGGGACGGCGGCTTTCTGCTGAGGGCGGCGTTCCCCACGACCGGATGAGGGCCGAGGCGCGGTCGAATTTACTTGCTTGTACAAGCAGATTGTTCGACCTATGCTCCTCGTGTGCCGATCAAGCCAGAGGAAGCAGAAGAACCAGAGCCATCGCCAGAGGAACGAGAGGGAGCGGAAGCCCCGCAGGAGCCGCCCCGTCCGGCGGACGACGCCGAGGACGACCGCTGGTGCATGGCCGTACGGCTGCTGGGGCGGGTCGAGCGCGAGCTGGACGAGACCCTCTCGCGCGGCCACGGTCTCCCGCTGTCCGAGTACCGGGCGCTGTGCGCGCTCAGCCGCGCCGACGCCGAAGCCGGCAGCGAGGGCGGAGGTGTCGGCGAGCAGGCGACAGCCCTGCGTATGGGGGAGTTGGCCGACCGGATCGGGCTGAAGGACAGCAGCGTGACGCGGCTCGTCGCCCGGCTGGAGGGGCGCGGGCTGGCGGAGCGCGCCGCCGCGCGCGGTGACGGACGAGCCGTCGCCGCGCGGATCACCCCGCTGGGACGCCAGTGGTACGCCGACACCACCCCGACCTACCGGGCCGCCCTCGGCCGCGCGCTGGAGGCATCACTGGGCAACGTCTACCTCGCCGACCTCGCCGCGTGGGTCCGCACCGGGCAGTCCGCGGTGGCGGGTGCCCGCCCTGCGCGGCACTCAGCGACAGCGGAATCCGCAGCCAGTCCCGCACCAGCCACCGCCGAGTCCGCAGCACCCACCGCAGCCGAGTCCGCAGCACCCGAGTCCGCAGCCACCGCCCCCGAGTCCGCAAATTCCGCAGCAGGAGAGGACCGCCCATGACAGCCGCAGCCACGCCCGGCAGGACCGACGGCGCAGCCCCCACGCCCGGCAGGACCGACGGCGAAGCCCCGTACGAGGCGCACTACGCGTCCCTCCTCGCCGCGCACTACACCTGGATGCTCGGCGGGGATCTGGAGGCCGCGGTCACCGCGCAGCTCGACCTGTTGCGTGGACTCGGCCTGCCGCGGGAGGAGCCGGGCGCGGGGTCCTTCGCGATCGACCTCGGCAGCGGTCCCGGTCCCGGCGCGCTCGCGCTGGCGCGGCTCGGCTTCACCGAGGTGGCGGCTGTCGACACCAGCCAGGAGCTGCTCGACGAACTCCTCCGGCACGCCGCGAACACCCCGGCGGCGGAGGCGATACGGCCGGTACGCGACGACATCCGCGCCTACCCCCGCACCGTCGCGTCCGGATCCGCCGAGGTCGTCCTGTGCCTGGGCGACACCCTCCCGCATCTGCCCCACCGCTCGGACGTACTGGCACTGCTGGTCGAGGTCTCCGGCATGCTCACCCGGGGCGGCAGCTTCGTGGCCACCTACCGCGAGCAGGAGAAGGTGGCGCGGGGCACGGACCGCTTTTTCTCCGTACGCGGCACGGAGGACCGGATCCTCACCTGCTTCCTGGAGTACGTGGACGAGGACACCGTGCTCGTCCACGATCTGCTGCACACCCGCGACGGTGCCGGCTGGCGGCTGGAGACCAGCGCCTATCCCAAGCTCCGACTGACGGCCGGGTGGCTGGACGAGCAGTGCGCCGAGGTCGGTCTGCGGGTCCGCCACCACGAGACCGGCCCGCGCGGTATGCGCGTACTGCACGCCGTCAAACCCTGAGGGACCACCCGCCCGGCGGCGCCCCGCTCGCACCTGTGGCCACCTGTCGTTCTACTGAGGGCTACGTGCCCTCAGCGGCCCACAAGGAGGAGCCCCCGATGAGCGGGCAGTTTTCCACGAAGTCGTCCGAAGCCACCGCGATCGGCGAGACCCCCGACACCGTCGACCCCCGCGGGCTGCTCAAGCACCTGGCCCCGGTCAAGGTGCCGGTTCCCGCGGGGAGCACGGCCCGGCGGCTCCCCCGGTACGACGAGCCCTCCCGGCGGGCCCGGCTGCTGCCGCCGGGGGCCGGACTGCTGGCCGGTCTGCTGCTGTTCGCGGCCACCACGTACCTGGTGCTCGGAAGGGGTACGGGCCTCCTCGACTGGACGGTGCTGACCAAAGTGGTGGGGCACCGGCAGGATGTGCTGAACGGGCCGATGAGGTACCTCACTGATGTCTCGCAGACCCCGCTGCTCGTCGGAGGGGTGCTGGTGGCGCTGTGGCCCGCCTGGCGGGACCGGTCCTGGCGGCCGTTGGTGCTGGTCGGCGCCACCGCCGTGCTGGCCGTCGCGGTGGCGACGGTCGCCAAGCACCTGGCGGACCGCAGCCGGCCGCCCGCGAAGCTGTGGGAGGTGCAGGAGGACGGCTTCTGCTACCCCTCCCGGCACACGGTGATCGCCACCGCCGTACTGCTCGCCCTGGCCTATGTGTTCGCCGTGAGGACGGCCTCCCGGGCGGCGCGGATCCTGCTGTGGACGGGTACGGCGGTGCTGTGTGTGCTGGCCGGGGCCAGCCGGGTCTATCTCGGCGTGCACTGGCCCACCGACGTACTCGCGGGCCTGGCCCTCGGCGCGGCCGTCCCGCCGCTGGTCGTCCTGCTGTACGTACTGGTCGATACGCGCCGCTCCCGCCGCCTCTCGCGCTGAGTCCGGTGTGTCCCGTCCGGCATTGGGCACTCCGCCCGTGACGTACGACGGACGCGACGGAAGCGAGGGGGCACCACCGATGCAGACACACCGGGGAGCGAGCGGGAGCGTGAGCGCCGGTGCCGAGGGCGTACGCGCAGCCGTCGTCCGGACCCTCAGCACCTGGGACCGTGCCCTCTTCCGCACCGTCGCCCTGCGCCACTGGCCGCGTGGCGAGGGCGTGCTGCCGCGGCTGAGCCGTACCGCTGACCACAGCAAGCTGTGGATGGGCACCGCTGCCGCCATCGTGCTCTCCGGAGCGGGCGGGGCCCGGGCCCGGCGGGGCGCGCTGCGCGGGCTGGCCTCGGTCGCGGTGACCTCGGCGGTGGTCAACACCGTCGGCAAGGGCGCCTTCGGCCGCACCCGCCCGGTGCTGGACGACGTACCGGTGATCCGGCGGCTCAAGCGGCTGCCGACCAGCACCTCCTTCCCCTCCGGGCACTCGGCCTCGGCTGCCGCCTTCGCCACCGCGATGGCACTCGAATCGCGCGGTTGGGGCGCGGCGGTGCTGCCGGTGGCCGCGTCGGTCGCGTTCTCCCGCGTCTACACCGGCGTCCACTACCCGAGCGATGTCCTGGTGGGCTCCGCGCTCGGCACCGCCGCCGCCTTCGGCGTCCGCGCCGTACTGGACGCACGGCGCCAGATACCGCCCGCGCAACCGCTGGTGCAGGCCCCGGAGCTGCCCGCCGGGCGCGGTCTGTCGGTGGTGGTCAACCCGGGTTCGGGGTCGGCCTCGGCCGCCCGCGAGATCGGCGAGGCGCTGCCCGCCGCCCGGATCGTGCACTGGGACCCGGACGCGGGATCGCTGGCCGAGCTGCTCGGCCAGGAGGCGCGGCGCGCGGCCGAAGAGGGTGGTGCGCTGGGCGTCTTCGGCGGCGACGGCACGGTCGGCGCGGCCGCGCGTGCCGCACTGGTCCACGGGGTGCCGCTCGCGGTGCTGCCCGGCGGCACCCACAACCATCTCGCCCTCGACCTGGGCATCAGCCGCTCCGCCGAGCTGACCGAGGCGCTCGCCTCCGGGCACGCCATCGCCGTGGACGTGGCGCGCTTCGGCCCACCCAGCGGGCAGGGACGCACCCAGCAGCCGACAGTTGCCGCTTCCCCCGAACAGGGCTATTTCGTCAACACGTTCAGCCTGGGCGCGTACGGCGATCTGGTCGAGGTACGGGACCGCTGGCGCGACCGGATCGGACCGTGGGCGGCCGGGCTGGTCGCCGCGGTGCACGTACTGCGCCACTCCCGCCCGTTCGAGGTGCGGGTGAACGGGCGGCTGCAGTCGCTGTGGCTGCTGTTCGTCGGCAACTGCTCGTACCACACGGTCGGTGGCGGTCCCGGTGGCGCGCGGCGCTTCAACCTCTCCGACGGCATGCTGGACATCCATCTCGTCCGGGCCGGCCGCTGGGCCCGCACCCGCCTGGTGGCCTCAGCCCTCGCCGGCGTACTGCACCGCTCACCGGTGCACGCCGCCGCCCGGGGCCGCCGACTGCATCTGGCCGGGATACCCGAGGGCACTGTGTGCTCGTACGACGGGGAGACGGCGCCCTCCGCACCGGCTCTCCTCATCGACAAACCCGACACCGCGCTGACGGTCTACCGGCCCCTCCCCGCCTGGCTGAGCGGGTCGGCACTGCCGGACCACTGAGCAGAACGCCCCTTACGGGGCGCGTCCCCCTCTGTGCTTGGGAGGTCTGCTCCCCCAAGCTCTTCGAGCAGGGGGTACCCCAGGGCGCAGGGCTGGCAAGCGCAGCCCCCATTGCGGGGTACGCACGATCCGCCGGCCCTCCTATCGCGCCGCCCAGGGCACCCGGCAGACATGTGGTGCGTCGCCTTCCGGGCACAGGCCGCGGAGGACGCCCTTGCGCAGCGCCCGCCAGACCCGCAGCGAACACCGCACCCGCACCGCGACCTCCACCGGCCGCCGCGCCCCGGGGTCCTGCCCCGGATGCTCGATCTCCCACTGCTCCCGCAGATCGCCGTACATCTCCTCCGCCGAGACGCCGCCGCCGAGTTCGCCACGCACCTCCAGCGGGCCCACCAGCGTGGCACTCCGGGCGGCCACCTCGCGGCGGATGACGTCCCGGACGAACTCCAGGCCCTCGTCGTCGGCGAAGACGCCGCATCGCAACCATCGCACGCCGTCACGCTACCTGTTCGGCCCGAGCGGCGAGCCGGGCGTCATCAGGGCCCGGCGGGGGGCTCAGGAGAGGACCTGCTCCGCCCAGATGACCTTGCCGGTGGGCGTGTAGCGCGTCCCCCACCGCTCGGCCAGCTGGGCGACGAGGAAGATGCCACGCCCGCCCTCGTCCGTCTCGGCCGCGTACCGCAGATGGGGGGAGGTGCTACTGGCGTCGTAGACCTCGCAGAACAGGCTGTGGTCGCGGATCATCCTGACCCGGATGGGCGGCGTGCCGTAGCGGACGGCGTTCGTGACCAGTTCGCTGAGCAGCAGTTCGGTGGTGAACGCGGTCTCCTCCAGCCCCCACTCCGCGAGCTGCTCGGCGGCCGCGGTGCGCATCTGTCCCACCGCCGTCGGATCGGGCTCGACGTCCCACTGCGCGACCTGGTCGGAACGGAACATCCGGGTGCGGGCCACCAGCAGCGCGACGTCGTCGGTCGGGCGCGTGGGCAGCACCGATCTGAGGACCTCGGTGCAGGTCTGCTCCGGTGTCGGACCACTGCCGGCGAGGGCCCCGCGCAGAAGTTCGATCCCGGCGTCGATGTCCCGCCGCCGGTCCTCGACGAGACCGTTGGTGTACAGGACCAGCCGGCTGCCCTCGGGAAGCTGCCGCTCGGCCGCCTGGAACCGCAGACCCCCCACTCCGAGCGGCGGGCCGGGCGGCAGGTCCATGAACTCCACGGTCCCGTCCGGGGTGACCAGCGCGGGCGGCAGATGCCCGGCGCGGGCCAGCGTGCAGTGTCCGCCGACCGGATCGTAGACCGCGTACAGACAGGTGGCCCCGGTGACGGGGGTCCGCTCGGGTGCCGCCTCCTCCTGGTCGATACGGCTGACCAACTCGTCGACCCGGGCGAGGAGTTCATCAGGCGGCAGGTCCAGATCGGAGAGGGTGTGGATGGCCGCGCGCAGGCGGCCCATGGTGGCTGTCGCCTGGAGGCCGTGGCCCACGACGTCGCCCACCACCAGCGCGACCCGGAAACCCGTCAGCGGGAGCACATCGAACCAGTCCCCGCCGACCAGGGCCTGGGCCGGCAGATAACGGTGCGCCACCTCCACGGCGTTGTGGGTGGCATGCACTCCGGGGAGCAGATTCTCCTGGAGCGTCACCGCCGTGGCGTGCTCACGCGTGTAGCGGCGGGCGTTGTCCACACCCAGGGCCGCCCGCGCGACGACTTCCTGGGCGAGGAAGAGGTCCTCATCGCCGAACGGTTCGGAGTCGCCGGCCCGCCAGAAGTTGACCATCCCCATCAACACCCCGCGGGCCCGCAGCGGGACGAGGATCAGCGAGTGGATCCCGTAGTCGATGACGCGCTGCGCCTGCTCCTCGTCCACCGCCATCCAGGACTGCGAGGTGGTACGCAGATCCGCCATGAGCACGCCGGGCGCCCCGCCGAGCACCGCGGCCTGCGGCGTGGTCGGGGGCAGGGAGAGTTCGGTCCCGGCCCGGAACAGCGGGTGATCGTCGCGGATGCCGTGGATCGCGGCCCGGCGCACCGGCACCAGCCCGTGCACCAGGCCCGGCTCCTCCCCCCGCAGCACCGGCTCCGCCAGATCGACGCTGGCGAAGTCGGCGAGCCGCGGCACCACCACGCGCACCAGTTCCTCCGCCGTCCGGGTCACGTCCAGGGTGGTGGCGATGTCCGCGGCGGCGTCGTAGAGCAGCTTCAGCCGTTTACGGGCGGACTCGGCCTTGCCCGTCAGCGCCTGGAGCTCGGTCGAGTCGCGCAGGGTCGTCACGGTGCCGCCCCGTACGCCGTACGCGTCCGTGCGCCGCTGGTTGACGGCCAGCAACCGGTCGCCGACCGTGATCATCTCGTCGGTGGCCTCGCGCCCCGAGGTCAGCAGCGCGGCGCTCCGCTGGGGCAGGCCCAGCTGGTCCACACCCCGGCCCTCGGCGTCCGGCGGCAGTTCCAGCAGCCGCCGGGCCTCGTCGTTGGCCAGCGTCAGCCGCCGGTCGTCGTCCACGAGCAGGACACCTTCGCGAACGGCGTGCAGGACCGCGTCGTGGTGCTGGTACTGACGGGCGATCTCGGCCGGGTCCAGGCCCAGCGTCTGGCGGCGCACCCGGCGCGCCAGCAGGGCCGAGCCGACGGTGCCGATGGCCAGCGCCAGCACCGCCAGCCCCACCAGGAATGGAATCTGACGTTCCGCCTCCGTACTGATCTTCTGGAGCAGCACGCCCACCGCGACCAGACCCACCACCCGGCCGCCGTCCTTGATCGGCGCCACGGCCCGCACGGACTCGCCCAGCGTGCCGCGGAAGGTCTCGGTGAACGCCCTGCCGCGCTGGGCCGGCCCGATGGTGCCGACGAAGTGCCGTCCGATCTGGGCCGGGTTCGGATGCGTATAGCGGATCCCGGCAGGACTCATGAACACCACGAAACTGGTCCCGGTGTCCCGCTGTACGGCCCTCGCCACGGGCAGCAGCGCCCGGGTGGGATCAGAGGACTGGACGGCGCCGATCACGCCGGGCGACCGGGCGAGCGTCCGGCTGATCGCGAGCATCTTGTCGCGGCTCTCGGCGTTGGCCGCCCGCAGTGAGAACCCGATGCTCACCACGGCCCCGATGCCGACCACGAGCACCAGAACCCCGATCTGCAACAGCAGCATCTGCCCGGCCAGCCGCCATCCACCCCGCGCAAGGGCAGCTCTCATGTCGTCACACTCTCGCTCGCCTGAAGACGAGCTTATGGCTTATACCCGCTTTCTCCGTGTCTGTCCGCCGCCGGACACGCACGGACAGCCCCCTTCGACCGCATACGGCCAGCAGACAGCACCTCCCAGCCGGCCGACGCCGCCCGCCGCCCCCACTTCGCCGCCGGCTTACCCGACCGCCGCACCGAGACCGACCTAGGCATCCGCCGCCCTCACCCCTAAGGCACCCCCCGCGCGGCAAGATGCGGAAGCCTCCCGATGTGGCGACCCCACCTGGGAAACGAAGCTGGAACACAGCCAGAAACCAGCTCGACCAGGGAGAACGTCATGATGCACCGCGAGCTCCAGGCCGCCCGGCAGGCCGACTTCCTCGCCCGCGCAGCGCAGCGCCGCCTCGTCCGCGAGGCCGAGCAGGCCGCGAAGGCGGCGGCCCGTGCTGCCGCCGACCGCCGTAAGCACTACCTCCGCGCGGCGTGACGGCGTGCCGGAGCAAGGGCGTCGCCGGTCCGGGGACCCGGTTGCGGCGGTCACCGGCGGCGCCGATTCCGCTGTCCCCCACCTCTTACGACGTGCGATGCTCAGCCCCGTGCACAGCAGTCACATAAGCCCCGTCTTCGTAGGTCGCAGCGCCGAACTGACCGCCCTGGGCGAGGCCCTGTCCCGGGCGGACGCCGGAGGGCCTCGCGCCCTGTTCATGGGCGGCGAGGCCGGAGTCGGCAAGACCCGGCTGCTTCAGGAGTTCCTCGGCAGGGCCGCCGCGGACGGGGCCGTCGTCGCCCTCGGCGGCTGCGTCGAATCCGGCGCCGATGCTCTGCCGTACCACCCCGTCTCGACCGCCCTGCGCTCACTGCGCCGCCAGCTCGGCGCGGAGCTGCACACCGCCGTCGAGGGCCAGGAGGGCGAGCTCGCCCGGTTGCTGCCCGAGCTCGGCGAGATGGACCGGGGCCGCCCCGAAACCGACGGTCGCACCCGGCTCTTCGAGCTCACCGTCCGCCTCCTCGAACGCCTCGCCGCTGACCGGACCCTCGTCCTGGCCCTGGAGGACCTGCACTGGGCCGACCGCTCCACCCGCGAGCTGCTCAGCTATCTGCTGCGCGCCCTCACCCACGGCCGCCTGCTCATCGTCGCCACCTACCGCACGGACGACCTGCACCGCCGCCACCCCCTCCGCCCGGCCCTCGCCGAGTACGAGCGGCTGCACACCGTCACCCGCCTCGAACTGCCCCGCTTCGACCGCGCCGAGGTCCGCCGCCAGCTCGCCGCCATCCGCGGCGAGGCCCCGCCCGAGCAGGTGCTGGACCGGGTCTTCGAACACTCCGAGGGCAACGCGTTCTTCGTCGAGGAGCTGGAATGCAGCATCCGCGAGGGCTCCCCTGGCGGCATCAGCGACTCGCTGCGCGACCTCCTGCTGGTCCGGGTCGAGGCACTGCCGGACGAGGTGCAGCGCGTGGTGCGGATCGCCGCCGGGGGCGGCTCGGAGGTGGAGTTCCGGCTGCTGGCCACCGTCACCGGGCTCGCCGAGGACCAGCTGATCGAGACCCTGCGTACCGCTGTCGGCGCCGCCGTCCTGCTGCCCTCCGAGGAGGGCGAGTCCTTCCGCTTCCGGCACGCGCTGATGCGCGAGGCCGTGGTCGGCGACCTGCTGCCCGGCGAGCGCTCCCGGCTCAGTCGCCGCTACGCCGAGGCGCTGGAGGCCGACCCCACGCTCGTACGGTCCGAGGAGCGGGCCGGGCGGCTGGCCGGCTACTGGTTCGAAGCCCGCGACCCCGCCCGGGCACTGCCCGCCGTGCTCGCCGCGGCGGGTGCGGCCCGCGGCCGGCACGCGTTCGCCGAGCAGTATCTGCTGCTGGAGCGGGCGCTGGAGCTGTGGGACGACACCCCCGAGGAGCTGCGCCGCCGGACGATGCGGCAAGCCGTCGACGACGGCCTGTGCCCGGCCATCTCCACGGATACGCACGGGGACTTCGTGGACCTGCTCGCCGCGCTCACCGTCGCCGCGCGCCTCACGGGAGAGCGGGAGCGGGCGCTCGCCCTCTGCAAGCGGGCGCTGCGCCAGCTGGAGGGCGACCCGGGCCCTGGACCCCGCTCGGGAGGCGGAGACCCCCTGCGAGCGGCCTGGTTCTGGACCGAGCGCTACCAGCTGATGCGGGACCTCTCCCGCTCCGACGGCTGGGACGAGATCGCCCACGCCCAGAAACTGGTGAAGGGCCTGCCGCCGTCCGTCGTACACGCCGATGTGCTGACACACGCGGCCTACTGGTACGCCGTGCACCAGCCGGGGCCGACGGCGATCGAGACCGCGAAACAGGCGGTGGAGCTCTGCCGGATGACGGGCGCCGAGATCAGCGGCCTCATCGCGCAGCACACCCTCGCCTGGCTCACGATCGACTCGGGCGACGTCGAGGCCGGGCTGGAGCAGGCCCGCGCGGTGTGCGCCCGGGACCTGGAGCCGGGCAACGCCAACGTACTGCTACGTGGCTACGGCAACCTGTCCACCGCGCTGCACGGCATCGGCCGCTACGCCGAGGCCGTCGAGACCGCCGAGAAGGGCAGCGGACTGGCCGAGCGGCACGGACTGCCGGACACCGCCTCGTTCATCGACGCCAACCTCGCCGAGTCCCTCATCCAGCTCGGCCGCTGGGCCGACGCCCAGCAAGTGCTCGAACGGGCCGAAGCCCGTCGCGGGGTGAGCGTCCGCATCCGGGGGCAGATCGCCGAGCAGCGGGCCGAACTGGCTCTGGCCCGCGGTGCGTACGACGAAGCCCGGCGATGGCTGGAGGAGACCGGCAGCTCCACCACCGGCCCCTACCCGGAGCCGCAGCACACCTTGACCGGGGCTCGGCTCGCCATCGCGCTGGCGGCCGCCGACGGCCGGATCCTCGACGTCCGCTCCCTGCTGGAGACGGAAGTCGGCGAGGCCATCGCCCCCGGCCACCAGCGCTACGGCTGGCCGCTGCTGTACGAGGCCGCGGCGGCGGAGGCGCGGGCCCGCAGAGTCGCGGTGGCCGAACCGGGACGCGAGGCGGCGGTGGAACGGATCCGTCAGGCGATGCGGGACCAGCCGACGTTCGTACCGCTGTGGGCCGCGCAGGCCCTGATGACCGAGGCCGAACTGCTCACCGCCGAGGGCCGGGACGCCACAGCCCGCTGGACGGAGGCCGTCGCCGCCACCGAGCAACTGGAGGCCCCGGTGCTGCTTGCCGTCGCCCGGCTGCGGCTCGCGGAGACCCTGATCACCCAGGGCGGCACGGGGTCCCGCGAAGCGGCCGGTGAGCTGCTGCGGCAGGCCGAGGCGGTGGCGCGCGAGCTGGGCGCGACACCGCTCGAAACGGAGATCACCACGCTGGCCGGCCGCGCCCGGATCCCGCTGGAGCAGTCCGACGCGGAGCCGGCCCCGCCACCCCCCCGGCGGCGGCGCTGGGCCTGACCGCCCGGGAGCGGGACGTACTGCGCCTGGTCGCCGCCGGGCGGAGCAACCGGCAGATCGCGGAGGAGCTGTTCATCTCACCGAAGACGGCGAGCGTGCATGTCTCCAACATCCTGGCCAAGCTGGGAGCTTCAGGCCGAGGAGAGGCGGCGGCCATCGCACACCGGCTGGGAGCGTTCGACGAGTGACGCTTCACGGCTTGGCCCGCCTTCCGGAACCGGTCAGGCCCGGAATGAGAACGGCGGCCACTGCGAGGTGCATCACAGCCAGCGATGTACGGGTCCCCCCGGTCATTCCCGACCCGGTCAAGGGGAGGAACGAGACGGCAAGAACCGCAAAAGTGGCAACAATCCAGACCGGAAGCGCCCGCCGGGTGAATCGCTCCAGCACTGCCAGCAGAGCCCACCCGGCCAACGCGGCGAAGAGGGACACCACGATCACCGGAAACAGCCCGATTTCCAGGACGCGTTCGCCGGAACCCCCTTCCTCGGTGATGCGCAGTTCCTGGCCCAGCACGGGGCCGGCGATCAACCAGACGACCAGGGCGGCGAATACCGCGGCACCAACGATTCCGCTCCGGCGAATACGGCGAGCCCTGGAACCGGAGTGTGCCGGCAATTGAACCGGAGCCGTCATGACGGCTCCGCCGAAGTGGCGAGCGCACCATTCAGAAAGACGTCCACCAATTCCCGTACGGCAATTGTCGGTTCGTCGTCCACACGTGGCTGTGCGAAGAGCAGCCCCAGGAAAACTGCCGCGATCTGCTCGGCAGGCAGTCGAAGGGCTTCCTTGTCGGGCTCCAGCAGTTCGGCCACCGCACCGCGGATGCTGGCCATCGACTCCTCGCGACCCATGCCCCTGGCCGATTCGCCGGTTGCCCCGTCGCGGCGACGGTGCCCTGAAGCGTGCAGTGATCCGGCAACCGCACCCATGCGGGCCAGGTGAGCCTGCAGAGCCTCGGCCGCCTCGCACAACCGGTCGGCCAGCGGCTGATCGAGGGCGATGGAGGACAGCTCGCGGACTGCGTGATCCGGCCGTATGGCCTCGGCCATACAGGCATCCAGCAGCTCTTCCTTGTCCGCGAAGACCCGGAAAATCGTGGCCTCACCAATCCCCGCGGCCTGCGCGATCTTGCTGGTGGTCACAGCGGCCCCGTACTCGCCGATCAGCGGAATAGCCGCCTTGACGATCATCTCGCGCCGCTGCTCAGGATTCATCCCCGGCGCCCGGCGCCGGGCGGGTTGCGTCTTCACCATGCCGCCAACCTACGGAGTGAGTCCTCACTCCGCCAAGGGAGAGTGAGTACTCACTCCGATCGTCTTGCTGTCGCCTCCAGTGGATGGGCGGAGGAGATACGCCGCCACTTTGCAGAGCGTGACGGTCGCGTACGGTGAGTGCCCGTACGCTCCGTGCTCTGGCCCTGGCCCCGCTACCGGGATCGTCGCTGTCCATGGTGGCCGCTGTCAGGCGGTCGGGCGTGGGGCAGTTGGTGTGGCGTCGCTGGAGCGGACGGCGTATCCGAGGTTCAGGAGGGTGATCTCGGAACGGGAGTGCGGGAGTTCTTCACGCCGTCGGCGGAGGAGGTGGCGTGGGCACGGGAGCGTACGCATGACCGCCCGGGCTGGGTCTTGGCGCCGTTGGTGATGTTGAAGTCCGTGGCACAGCTGGGCCGTGTACCCAAGCTCGGGGAGATATCCGTGGTGGTCGTGGCCCACGTGCACGAACAGGCGGGGCTTGCTGCGGGGACGGTACCGGAGGCGGACTCCGAGCGGAGCGAGGAGCGCTACCGTTCCGCCGGACGTGAACGCCTGGAGCTGAAGCACAAGCCGGGCGAGGCCCTCGCGATCGCGGAGGCGGCGATGCGGGCGGCGGCGCCGGTGAAGGCGCTTGTGAACCGTTCGGGCAGGCGACGCGTTTTTGTGGACAGAAGGTGTCGTCCTGCCTGAGGAGATGGAACTTGTGCCGGAGACGGATCATGTCAGCGGCTTCCCGACGAGGCTTGAGGAGCTTTCTGCCGTGCAGCGGATGGCGCTGGAAGAGGACTGTCCCTGGGACAAGCTGATGCAGGAGACGCCGCCTACGCTTCGGGGGGATGATCAACACCTGCATCATCTATGGAGGGCGGCCATGGCGGCCAGAAATCGCGGTGGCTCGTTGGTGGCGGATAACGCCCGGATGGAACACGAGGCCCGTGAGCGTACGGAAGCACAACACGCATGGCGGGTGGGCGCTGAGCGCTACCGCGCTGAGCGCAGGAGCGGACGCCCCTATCTTAATCAAGAGGCGTATTACGAGAATCTTGGCATCGTGAAGGCGGTGTGTTCGAATGCGGAGGACCTTGCCAGCCAGGTGCTGGAGTGGAACGGCGATTTGAATGCTGTTTTGCAGGATCGGCTCGAGGCTGCCCACGTAAAGGCCTCGTTTTCCCGTGAATTCGCTCCTGGAGCGGCTGCGGCGCATCTGCCCGCATTCGCTCCTGGAGCCGCTGCGGAGCATCTGCCGTCAGGGGCGGCTTCCCGGAGCGGCGGGGATTCCGTGACGTCGTCTTATCGGGGGCGTCCGGGTGTGTCGAACCCGAACTCGCCGTCGAGGCGTTCCCCCAGTCGTGGCCGGGGGTGAGAGCCGCAGCTGGGAGGTGACGCGGCATGAGCGGGGTTCTCGTTCCGGCGCCTGCAAAGTGACGTGGACGGGGGCGAGTTGTCGCTATGGATCGGCTGAGGTGTTCGGTGACGGTTTCTTCGGCGAGGTGTTCTGGAGCCCGTTCCGGGTGAGTGAGCGTCTTCAGCTTGAGGGTCCGCGTTCCGGCGACGACCTCCTTGAACTGCACAGAAGCAGAGGTGTGTCACCGATCGGTGGGCAGGCAGAAGAGGCTCAGCATGCGGGGCATGAGGGCGGCTGGAAGGGGCGGGCGTTGGTGCGAATCACGTCCCTGTTGATGAGGGTTGCGAGGTGGCTCACGTTTGGGATGTCACGGCAGCCCCGGATTGATCTTACGACCTGGGGGGCGATAGCGGCGGTCGCGGTCGGCCCTTGACGTGAGAGGGGCCACACAGGTTGGGCGAGTTGTGACGCTTGCCTGGGCCGGAGCGGCCTGTTCCCATCCTGCCTTGTCCGGCATCTCCCGCGCACCCCCGGCGGGTTGCTCGAAGAACTCGCTCCGTGCTGGGAAACCGCCCGGGAGTCTGCGCTGTGAACGGCGCGGCGGAAAGCGGCGACGGGCCGCCGGAGCGGTACCCAAGCAGCGCCTGGTGTTCACCGACCGGCTCCTGGTCACCCTGGTCCACCTGCGCCTGGGCCTGCCGCACGCGCCCTGGCCCAGCTGTACGGGGGGGGACCGCTCCACCGTCTCCGGCGCGATCCGCGAGGTCCGGCCGCTGCCGGCGGCCCGCGGCTTCGCCGTTCCGGACCGGCCCGGCCTGCGCATCCGTACCGCCCAGTGGATGAGTGTGCGCCAAGACGCGGAACCGATGGACGAACCAGGACTTGGCCGTGGTGCGCAGGGACCGAGGTACCCGCACCGGAACCCGGTCCTCAAGGCTCGTCAGCAAAGACGGCAGGGATGGGCCCCCGGCGCGCCGGGGGGAGCGTGCCCCCAGGGACAACGTGGCCCGAATTGCCCCGAGGGGTACAGCCTCCAGGCACCGGCCTCGGCCCTCGACGCGCTGGTATGCCGCCGCGACGGCGCCCCGCAGCCTGACCCCGATGGGCAGACACCGCAGACTGCCGCAGTCTTCGACCGCAAGCGCTGGTGATCGCCCTGTTGAAGTGGTTCCCTCGAATCAGCGCTCGTGTCACAGTGACGTAAGGCCACTGTGAAACCACGCCTCCTCAGCCATTGGCCCCGCTCTCCTTCGGGAGGGCGGGGCCTACTGGCATGTCCAGGCAAGCCAACGGCCTCTATCCGCAGGGGAGTAGAGGCCGAGACATCGCCGCCCCGGGCCCGGGAGGCGTACCGTTCTGAGTGTCGAGGTCAGAACGAGGAGTCCAGTATGCCCGAGAGCAGTGACACGCACATCGGTGACAGGCTCCGGGAGGCGAGGAAGCGTCGCGGCCTGACACAGCGCGCACTCGCCAGCGCCTCCGGGGTATCGGTTTCTCTCATCCGCAAGCTGGAGCAGCAAGAACTGCGGGACACCCGCATGGAGACAGCGCGTGCGCTGGCAGTTGCTCTGCGCCTGCCAACAAGTGCGCTCCTGCACCATGGCGACGCCGGAGAAGGCGCCGAGCCTGGGGAGCCGTGGGCCCAGGTACGGGCCGCGCTCGCCGCGCCGCCGCACGCACCCGACCTCGCTGGCGCAGAACCGACCGCGGGCGGTCTGTCCGACGCACTCCGCGACACGGAGCGGCTGTTCGCCAGCGACCGTTTCACCGAGCTGGCGACCGTACTACCGCACCTTCTGCGGGACGCCGACGCACTCGACACCGACGACGCACGGGCGCGCGCTGTCCGAGTACGGCTGCTGCAACTCACTGGCTGGCTGCTGACACAGAACCGCCAATTCGACGCGGCGGCACATGCTCTCGATCAAGCGTTGATCAACGCAGTCGACCGGCTGGACGGCGCGGCCACCGTCACGACGCAATGCTGGCTGCTGCTGCGGACCGGGCGCCTCGCAGAGGCACGCACACTGGCTGAGCAGTGGGCGGACGAGACGGAGCCGCGGCTGTCCCGTGCGACGGCGGATGAACTGTCGACGTGGGGCTGGCTGATGCTGCGCATGGCTGCGGCGTCCGTGCGTGATGCGCGGGAAGGGCAGGCCGCGGACGCGCTCCGGATGGCGGGGGCTGCTGCGGCTGCCCTCGGTCGCGAACACACGCCGGGCGAGGACTGGCTGCGAACCTTTGGGCCGACCACTGTGGTGCTGAAGTCGGCCGAGCACGAGTCGGTAACCGGCCGTCCGGACCGGGTGTTGGAGGCCGCCAGTCGTGTACCGATCGGCGACCTTCGTCCCACGTCGAACAACCGCAACCGCCATCTCCTCGACGTAGCTGACGCGCATGTGCGTCTGCGGCGCTACGCGGACGCGGTCGACGTACTTCAAGAGGTGCGGGCCGCGTCGCCGCAGTGGCTGCCGCAGCAGCGGTACGCCCGGGACATCCTGAGCCGAGTAGTCCGGCGCCGGCGGACCCTGACACCGGAGATGCGGGAGTTGGCTGACGCCGTTCGTCTGCCGCTGTAGCAAGCAACGCTGGTCAGCGCATTGGCACTTCCGGAGTGCAGCCGGTGAAAGTGCCATGGTGACCAGCACCACGCTCGCCCTACGGTCGGTGACTAGACGATCACTGACCTGACAAGGGTGAGCCGATGACGCAACCGAGCGCTGCTGGGGTGGCTGCCGCAGAACCGTCGCAGCCTGCGCCTAGGCGCGGTGACTACCTGGTGGACACAGCCACCGAGCAGACGGTGCCGCCGGAGCCCGCCTGGGTGGGCCGGGTTCAGATGGTCATCTCTGCCGAGCACGTCCGGCTGGTCACGCCGCCCGGCGCTGAATGGACCGCCCACGTGGCGGACCTGGCCGCCGCCTCTGCCGCGCAGCGGGCCGCCTACGACGCCGCCGTACCCCACCGACTGGGGGCACAGCCGTGAGCCGTATGACGCTCCGCGTCTCCCGCGACAACGGCCGCTCCTGGACGCGGAAGCGGACCGTTCGTGGAGACGGCCCTCCCATGGTGACTCCGGACTACCCGCCGTGTGACTGCCCGCTCTGCCGACGGAGACGTGACCGCAATGGCACGTGAACCGGTGACCACCGCAACACGGCGAGGCACCTGGTATGGGACATGTCCCCGCTGCAGGAAGCCCCTCCGCCTCACCAGCGACCGCGACGGCCAAGTCCGCGTCGTCAGCAGCCGCTGCCGCTGCGCGGCCTTACCGAAGGACAAGCCCCGT
Source organism: Streptomyces sp. CA-250714 (assembly GCF_050936705.1). NCBI lineage: Bacteria > Bacillati > Actinomycetota > Actinomycetes > Kitasatosporales > Streptomycetaceae > Streptomyces > Streptomyces sp. CA-250714. The sequence continues at coordinate 3,759,905 of NZ_JBNJMI010000001.1, forward strand.
GCCTGAGAACCCTGATAGTCCCGTGCAGTCCCTGCGTCGCCATCTGCGCGAGCAACTGCACCGGCACGGACGCCTCAGCAACCAGTCGACCTACCTCCAGGCCGTGTGGAAGACAACGGGAAGTGGGGCCCGCTCTGACTGCCTGCGACGCGTCGCCCGGCACGAGGCCCTGGCCTGGCCGGCCAGCGGCGGGACCCGCTACGCGGCCGACCTGCAACAGGCCGCTCGGCTCCACGACGACTTCGCCGCGTTCACCGTGCCGCCCGACAGCCTGCCCAAGGACTGGCGCCGGCAGATGGAGGCCGCCCTGGTGCTCCTCGACGCCTGCCCGGACCGCCGCGTCGCCCTGCCCGTCGCCGTCGCCGAGCCGAGGGACACGCCGTGACCGAACCAGCACCTGACTCCGTCGCCGAGTCCATAGAGCGCGACCACGTGCCGTGCAGCTACTGCGACCAGTACCGCTCCCAGATCACCGTCGCGCAGCACAAGGAGGAGACCGAGTTGGAAGAGGCGCTGACCAACGCGCTGCACCTGCACTGGCGCGCGCATCACGCCGGGGAGCGACTACTGCACAGCACCTGATCACGGCGACTGCCGTCAGCAACTCAGCCGGAAGGGAGGTGACACATGAGCGACGACCCGGACGAGGACCCGCCGACCGGTGACGGCTGTGCCCTGTGCGGCACGAGCAACGGAAGCTGCCAATCCGCCAACGGCCACGGCCTCATCATGGCCGACTGACCCCCGCCCCCGGGTGAACCGCCGCGCACAGGGGTCCAATCCAACGCGCGCCGGCCACCGGGGACCAGGCCACCTCAACCACACAAGGAGAGGCAATGCCAGTACAGCACGACACCGCAGCCCCGGCCGAGACCGGTGCCCGACACCTCCTGCCCGCCGGCCAGTTCGCGGCCGCCGCCCGAACCATCCGCACCAACAACCCGGGCATGAGCGAGGACATCGCCGAGCGGATCACGGCCGAGGCCCTGGCGTTCGTCGCCACCGCCGCCCAGCCGCACGACGGCGGCCTGCGTCCCGCCCGCACCGTGGACGAGGGCTGGCACGCCCTCATCCTCCACACCCGCATCTACGCCGCGCTGTGCGACCACCTCGGCGGTTTCGTGCACCACATCCCGGAGCCCCCGGACCCCAGCCGCCACGACGCGAGCGAACTGGACCGCACCCAGCAAGCCATCACCGCGGCCGGCTACCGCACAGACCCGCTGCTGTGGCTGCCCCCGAGGGACCGCACCATCCCCGTGGCCGCGGACTGCGAGCACGGGCCCGGCAGCCCCGAGGGCAGTTGCTCCGACAGTTGCAGCAACACCGGCCCGAACTGAGTAGCCGTACCGGTACGCTCCGTACTGAAGGAGTGGCCTGCGGAGGGGGCGAGGGTGAGCGAGGACAGCACGCCACACGAATCCACGGTGGCTGGCTACGAGGACGTGGCCGCGCACTTCCAGGCGCACCAGCAGCAGGAAGGTCACCGCCTCAGGCGCCGCGCGCACGATGCGTTCGGCGGCGTCCCCGCCTTCCTCGTCCCCACCCAGGACGGCCGACGCGTCGCCTGCTGCGACTGCATCCGCGGCTCGTAGCCCTCTGGCCATGCGGGTGCCCCGGTCACGGGCGACCAGGGCAGTCCCGCACCAAGTCGGCGAGTTCGGCCCCGCGACGCGCGGGGACGGCGGTCCAAACGGGCACCCAGCAAACGGCTCGTGGCAAAGATCAACTTGTCTGCGCCTGGCTGGGGTCAGCTTTGGTTCATCGCATCCGGGTACCCCGCTCGTTGACAGCTGGACATCGGCCCCCGGCCGAGTAAGACGTCCGACATCGCGCACCCCGCCCGGTGGCGGACTCGGAGCCGCCGAGGCTGAGCCTCGGCGGCTCCTCTGTGTCCGCTCGGGCCAGCAGCGGGCCAGCAAGCGATCTACGAACCCTCTGGAACGCCAAAGACCCCAGGTCAGACCGAGTCTGACCTGGGGTCTAGCGGTAGGCCGTGTGGGACTCGAACCCACAACCAATGGATTAAAAGTCCACTGCTCTGCCAATTGAGCTAACGGCCCGCACGAAGCAGCATAGCCCGGGCCCTGGCCGGGCCTCGAAGGCATTCCGGGTTGCATGCCTTCGAGGCTGCGGTCGGGCACGCGTTCGGGAGGGCCGAGGCCCTCACGGGGCGTCAGCCGTTGCGCTTCCAGCGGGGCTTGTCCGCGCGGCGGTCCGGGGTGCGGGCGCCGTTGCGGCCGGGGGCGTGGGAGCTGGTGCGGTGGTCGTCCGCGCGGCCGTGCGGGCGACGGTCGTCGCGGCGGTCGCGGTGGTACGAGCGGTCGCCGCCACGGAAGCCCTCCCGGCGGAAGCCGCGGTCGCCGCCCTCGCGACGGTCGTCACGGCGGACGTCGTCCCGGCGGTAACCCGCCGCGCCGGAGCCGCCCCGGCCACCGTCCCTGCCGCCGTCCCGGCCACCGTCACGACGGTCCCGGTCACGCCCGTACGAACGGTCGTCGCGGTCGCGGCCACCACCGTACGAACGGTCGTCGCGGTCGCGGTCACGCCCGTACGAACGGTCATCACGATCCCGGTCGCGCCCATACGAGCGCTCATCCCGGTCCCGGTCGCGGCGGAAGCCACCACGGTCGCCACGGTCACCCCGGTCGTACGGACGGCGGTCGCCACGGCCACCGTCCCTGCCGCCGTACGAAGAGCGTCCGCCGCGGTCGCCGCGGTCGCGGTCGGACCGCTCACGCTCCGCCCGCTCGCGGCGGTCCGCGTCGGCCTTCGCCTCGCGGCGGGCCTCGGCGCGGGCCTCCTCGGCGGCCTGGGCCGCCTCCGCCTCGGCGGCGGCAGCGACGGCGGCCTCCGGGTCCTCGCCGCGCTCACGCGCCGCACGCGCGGTCAGCAGGGTGGCTTCCTCGCGCAGTTCGGCGGCGCGCTGCTGGAGCTTCTCCAGCTGGCGGCTGAGCTTCTTGGCCTCGCGCTCGGCCTGCCGGGCCGAGTTGGCGGCGGACTCCGCCTGGACCTCGGTCAGCGAACGGGCGCCTGTGATACGGGCCACGTCCTCGTCGAAGACGTCGCCGCGGCCGATGATGTGCCGCGAGGCGTCCACGCCCGCGTCCTCCATCAGCCGGAAGATCTGCCGCCGCTGGTGCGGCAGCGCCAGCGAGACGACCGTCCCGGACTCGCCCGCGCGCGCCGTACGGCCCGAACGGTGCAGATAGTCCTTGTGGTCACCGGCCGGGTCGACGTTCAGCACCAGGTCGATGCCGTCGACGTGGATACCGCGGGCCGCGACATCCGTGGCGACCAGGACATTGACCTTGCCGTCCTTGAAGTCGGCCAGCGTGCGGGTACGCGCGCCCTGGGTCATACCGCCGTGCAGCGCGTCGGCGCGTACGCCGGACTCGCGCAGCTGCTCGGCGACGCGGTCGGCGCCCAGCTGGGTGCGGACGAAGATGATGGTGCGGCCCTTGCGCGCCGCGATGGCGGTGGTGACCGGCGCCTTGTCGCGCGGCTTCACGACCAGCACATGGTGCGTCATGGTCGTGACGGCGCCCTGCGCGGCGTCCACCTGGTGGGAGACCGGGTCGACGAGGTAGCGGCGCACCAGCGAGTCGATCTCCTTCTCCATGGTGGCGGAGAAGAGCATCCGCTGGCCGCCCTGGGGCACCAGGTCGAGGATCTCGGTGACCTCGGGCAGGAAGCCCAGGTCGGACATCTGGTCGGCCTCGTCCAGGATCGCCGTCTCGACGTCCTCGAGGGAGCAGGAGCCGCGGTTGATCAGGTCACGCAGCCGGCCCGGGGTGGCGACGAGGACGTCGACACCGCGCTCCAGCGCGGAGATCTGATTGGCCATCGACGTACCGCCGCACACGACCTTCAGCTTGAGGCCGAGCGTGTCCCCGTACGGCTGGAGGGCGTCGGAGACCTGCATGGCCAACTCGCGGGTGGGCGTGAGGATGACGCCGCGCGGGCGCTTGCGCTGGGTGCGGCCGCCGCTGAGCCGGGCGAGCAGCGGCAGACCGAAGGAGAGGGTCTTGCCGGAGCCGGTGCGGCCACGGCCGAGCACGTCCTTGCCGGCCAGCGCGTCGGGGATGGTGGCGGCCTGGATGGGGAACGGCGCGGTCACGCCGTTCTGGGCGAGCTTGCGTACGACGGTCTCGGGGAGCCCGAGGTCGCCGAACGTGATCTTCGTCTCGTCCTCCGCCTCGACGCTTGCGTCCGCCGTCGTTTCGGCCGCTTCCGTCATCTCGGGGGCCGTTTCGGTGGTTTCGGGAGCCGTTTCGGCGACCGTCTCAGCGGTCGGCTCGGGGAAGTCCTCGGGCCGTACGGCGGCAGGGGTGGTGACAGACATGCGAGTTGCGACAACCTTCCGGAGTCATTCGGCACGCGCCCATAACTCCGTGAAATTCGCAAAGAACCGCCTCGATGCGGTCAGCCACGGTCGGAGAGAACGCGCCACACGGCGCGCTGTGCTGACGGCGCCGGGCAAATGGGATCAAACGATCTACCAGCATACGCGGCCCCGGGAGCAACGCGCAAACGAGCCCCGGGGCGACCCGGCCCACCCGCTCAGGCGGGGCTGGGCTGGGTGCGGCGGGCGTAGGTGTCGGAGCCGGTGGGTGACGCGGTCGTCCGGGTCGGCGAGGGGTCCGGGGCCGGCTTGGTCGGGGTGGGGCTGGGCGAGCTGGTCGGCGAGCCCGAGCCGCCGCCGTGTCCGCTCCCGCCACCGGAGCTGCCCGGACGGTCGCCCCCGCTCGGGCGGGGGCGGGGCCGGTTGCGGTCGCTGTCCGAGGAGGAGCCGGACGAGCCCGCGCCCGCGGAGGACGTGGTGTCACCGCCCGCGCCGTCGCTGTCCGTGCGGTCGCTGCCAGCGGAGCGTCCGCCGTCACCGTGCGCGCCGCGCTTCGCGTGCTTGCCCTTGCCGTCCCGCGCGCGCTCCCGCTTCTTGCGCCCGTCGGCGTCATCGGCACCGCCGTGGGCGCGGCCGTTCCGGTAGGCGGTGCCGTCCAGCCCGCCCTCGGGCTCGGCGGCCCCGCCGTTGTCGTCAGCCCGGCTGCCCACCGGGGCCGCGCCCTCTCCGGCGTCGCCGGTGCCCTGCACCGTCATACAGCCGCTGAGGGTGGAGACAGCCGCGAGTATCAGCGCACCGGCGGTCGTCCGCGCGACGACGGTGGTGGTGGGCGCGGCGGTACGGGATCGGCGCACGGCGGGACCTCCTGCGCGGGACTTCAGGCGAGTGCCATGCCCAACTCCCCGTCACCCCAACAGGTCACGCCGCACGGCGCCGACGGCGCCCGGCACGGCGCGCGTCCTGACGCGGAGCGCCGCTCAGCCGTACCCGAGCGCGTGCAGCCTGTCGTCGTCGATGCCGAAGTGGTGCGCGATCTCGTGGACGACGGTGATCTCGACCTCCTCCACGACCCCCTCCCGGCCCTCGCCCTCGCCCCCGAGCTCCCGCTCGACCATCCGCAGGGTCGGCCCGCGGTAGATCGTGATGCGGTCCGGCAGGACACCCGCGTACCACTCCCCGCGCTCGGTCAGCGGCGTTCCCTCGTAGAGCCCGAGCAGCTCGGGGTCGTGCGCCGGGGGCTCGTCCTCCACGAACACCGCGACGTTGTCCATGAGCCTGGTCAGCTCGGGCGGTATCCGGTCGAGGGCTTCGGCGACCAGCTCCTCGAACTCCTCACGCGTCATCTCCAGCACGCGCCCATTGTCGGCCAGCATCCGCGCGGAGGCATCATCCCTGCCACCCCGGAGTCCGCACGGAGCCACCGCGGAGTCCCTGCGGGGGCTTCCGCCCTTTCCGGGCATACGGATGCCGCACAAGGGGCATACGGGCCCACATGGCCAGCGTTGCCACCAAGCCGTCGCGTGCCGCGGGGGGCTGGTTCGGAAAGCTCGCCGACCGGCTCACCGCCGCCGTCCGCCACCCCCGCCCCTACCAACGCGCCGCCGGCCTGGTCGTCGTCACACTGCTCGGCGCCTGGCTGGGGCTGCTCGTGGTGGGCAACGTCCGCACACCCGTCGGACCGGTCGATACGACGATGACGCTGCGTCCCTCCCTCACCGGCGGCACCAAGGTCAACGTCTCCCCGCTGGGCGCGCTGGAGCTGCACAGCCACACCGCGCCACTCCGGCTGGACGTCGACGTCGACCAGCTCGACCAGCAGCGCGCCGCGGCGCTGGTGAACCATCCGGAGCGCATCGAGGGCCTGGAGGACGAGATCTCGGGCGACGTCCGCTCGGGCGCGCTCGATCTCGGGCTGCGTTCGGCCGTCGCGGTGCTGACCGGCTCGACCGCGCTCGCCCTCGCCGTCTACCGCCGCCCGCGCAAGGCACTGGCAGCGGGCGGCCTCTCCCTCGCGCTCCTGGTGGCCTGCGGGGCGACAGCGGCGGCGACCTGGAACCCGAAGTCGGTGCTGGAGCCGAGGTTCTCCGGACTGCTGGCGAGCGCCCCGTCGGTGGTGGGCAACGCCCGCAGCATCGCCACGGAATTCGACGTCTACCAGAAGGAGTTGGCTCGCCTGGTCACCAATGTGACGAAGCTCTACGACGCCGCCTCCACCCTTCCGGCGTACCAGCCGGACCCGTCGACGACGCGGGTGCTGCACGTCTCGGACATCCACCTCAACCCGGCCGCCTGGCACATCATCCGGTCGCTGGTCGAGCAGTACAAGATCGACGTGATCGTCGACACCGGCGACACCATGGACCACGGCACGGCCCCCGAGAACGGCTTCCTGGAGCCGATCCCGGACCTGGGCGCGCCGTATGTGTGGGTACGCGGCAACCACGACTCGGCCACCACCCAGAAGGCCATGGAGAAGCTGGCCGCCGAGCGCGGCTCGCAGGTGCACGTACTGGACGAGGGCGTACCGGTGAACGTCGCGGGCCTGCGCTTCGCCGGCTGGGGCGACCCGCAGTTCACCCCGGACCGCTCGGTGATGCCCGAGGGTGACCCGGCGGAGCGGGCGGAGGGTCGCCAACTGGCCGAAGCGCTGCGCGCCCAGCGGGCCGCCGGCACCCCGGTGGACATCGCCGTCGGCCACAATCCGGTACTCGCCAAGCAGACCGACGGCCTCGTGCCGCTCGCCCTCGCCGGGCACACCCACAACCGGAGCACACAGGTGCTGCCGCACGACACCCGGCTGATGATCGAGGGCTCCACGGGCGGCAGCGGGCTGCGCGCCGTCGAGGGGGATACCCCCGACAAGGTGCAGGCCTCCGTGCTCTACCTGGACCGGGACAGCAACCGGCTCCAGGCGTGGGACGAGATCAACCTGGGCGGCCTCGGGCTGTCCAAGGCGGAGGTCTCCCGGCACCTCCCAGGGGACATAAGGCCCGGCTCGGCCCCCTCGCCGTCCCCCTCCTCGTCGAGCCCCACCGTCACCAGCCCGGCGACAGGCCGTTGACGGGCCGTCGCCGGGCAGTTGGGCGGGCAGCGGCGGCGCGGGCGAGGGGCAGCGCCGCCGGATATGTTTTGGCGAACCGTCCGTACATCCCATATGCTGCCCGAGCCTGCCGAAACGCTGTTCAGGCGCTCGGTCGGCCGCTTCGCCCTCATCGTCTAGCGGCCCAGGACGCCGCCCTTTCAAGGCGGTAGCACGGGTTCGAATCCCGTTGGGGGCACCACCGAAACAGCCCTGTGACCTGCGGAAACGCGGGTAGCAGGGCCTTTTTGTGCGCCCGGACCCGCGTGGGACGCCGAATGCCCCGCGTGTCCGGACCCGCGTGGGACGCCGAAGACCCCGCATGTGACGCCGAAAACACCGAAACCTGTATACGGCGCCGTACAGTTGGCGCTAGCCTAGCTCTATACGGAGCCGTATAGAGAGGGCCGGCCATGAGACTCCACCCCACCGCGCACACCTCCCACCCCTGGCGGATCCACGAGATCGCGCCCGACTTCCGGCTCGAAGACGTATGGCGGATCCCGACCCCCGGCGGGCCGGACGACTTTCCCCACCTCGTCCACCAAATGGCGAACGGCCGCGAGGCGCACCGCTCCTCCCCCGTCTCCCGCCTCCTGTTCGCGGTCCGCTGGAAGCTCGGCGCGCTCCTCGGCTGGGACGACCCCGACACCGGCCTCGGCACCCGCGTCCCCACCCTGCGCGACCGGCTCCCCGCGGACCTGCTGGAAGCCCCGCGAGGGCCTGACCTCAAGGGCGTCCCCATCCCGTTCGTCTCCGTCTACCAGACCGACGACGAGTGGGTGGCCGAAATGGCCAACCGCACGGTGCACGGGGTGCTGCACGTCGGCTGGGTCCAGGACCCCAAGGCCCCCGGCGGCTATCGCGGCCAGATGGCCGTCCTGGTGCGGCCGAACGGACTTTTCGGCACCGTGTACATGGCAGGCATCAAGCCCTTCCGCTACCTGGGGGTGTACCAGCAGATGCTTCTCGCCCTCGGCCGCCAATGGCGGGCGACCGCCGCCGAAAGGAGCACGGCAGGCCGCTAGCGGTTCGGGGGAGCCCCCGGGGTCTGTTACTCTTTTCCGGCGACGTCGCCCCTGCTGGGGAGCCCCACGAGGCCCACAAAAGCGGTTGGGAGCAATCGTCGCACTGTGCGAGACTGGAGCTCGTACGAACGCTTGGTCCTGTGGAGCAGTTTGGAGTGCTCGCCACCCTGTCAAGGTGGAGGCCGCGGGTTCAAATCCCGTCAGGACCGCTGCCATCGGTTGTTACGCATCTCGATGGCCCTCCCGACTGAGGGCTCCGCCCTCAGCTCCCGGGCTGGGTAGCTCAGTTGGTACGAGCGTCCGCCTGAAAAGCGGAAGGTCGCCGGTTCGACCCCGGCCCCAGCCACAGCGTGAGGAAGGCCCCGTCCCTTGGGACGGGGCTTTTTCGTGGGTCAGCCCGGGGCGGCCGCGGCGTGGGTGGGGGGTGGGCGGCCGCCCGGGTGGCGGTGGCGCCAGATCCAGAAGACGGCGCAGGAGACCAGGGCCCAGGCGGCGAGCACCAGGTAGGGCTGGAGAAGCTGGTGGTCCGGGAAGTAGACGGCGGTGTGCTGGGCGTTCACAGAGGCGCCGGGCGGCAGCCAGCGGCCGATCTCGCCGAGTGCGGACGGCAGCAGGGGCCAGGAGACGGCGCCGCCCGAGGAGGGGTTGCCCAGCAGCACCATCACGCCCCAGGTCGGCAGCATCGCCCAGCGGCCGATGAGGGTGTTGAACATTGTGAATACCATCCCGCTGGTGAACAGCGTCAGCGCCAGGATCAGCCAGGAGTGGACGAAGGGGAGGGCCAGCGCGCCGAGTCCCCAGTCGACGACGGCGGCGATGACGAAGCCGCCGAGGAGGGCGTAGGCGACGGTGAAGGCGATGCGCTCCAGCGGTTCGAGGGCGCGTGCGTGCACGCTGAGCTGGATGGCGCCGACGAAGCCGATGATGACGGCGGCGAGCGAGATGTAGAAGATCGCCAGCCCGCGTGGGTCGCCCTGGTTCAGGGGTTTGAGGTCGCGTACCCGGACGGGGACGCCGATCTTTTTGCCCACTTTCGGGCCCGCCTCCTCCAGCAGCTCCGCCACCGAGGCCCCGGACGCGCTGGAGACGTCCAGTTCGACGCCCTGCGGTCGCTCCACCCGCAGGACGGCGAAGACCTGCTGGGCCTCGATGGCCTGCTCCGCCGCCGTATGCGTGCGGTAGCGGCGCAGCTTCAGCGAGGAGCCGAGCGCCTTCTCCATGCCGGAGACGAAAGCGCTGCCGTCCCGCTTGCTGTCGGGCTCGCCGACGACCGCGACGGGCACATTGTGCGGGGTCGGGTTGGCCATCGCGTACGTGTACGACGCGGCGAACAGCCCGGCGGAGGCGGCGAGGATCAGAACGAGGACGGTGGCCGGCAGGAACGGCGAATCCTTGAACTCCTGCCACCTCCGGGACGGGGTGCGCCTGGTGCCGCGGTGCGTGCCGTGCGGAGGGCGGGGCTGCCGGCCGGGGCCTGGGTCCGCGCGGTGCTCTGACCACTCGGGTTCCTCGCTCATGGCCCTCACACTATGCGGGCATAAGGGGCATTCCATTACTTTCGCGCGGTCGGCGCCTGCCCGGCCCCCGCAGCCCCTACGAGTCCGAGCGCGCCCGGCGGCGGCCCCGCACCGCGCGCGCCCCCAGCACCGCGCCCCCGGCGAGCACCAGCGCCGCCACCAGCGCGCCGTCCGGCACGGCGTCGCCCACCCGCCGGGCCCAGGTCTCCGCGGCGAAGGCGCCGTCGACATCCGTCAGCCCCGGCAGTCCGGCGGCGCCGTCGAAGGCGAGGAAGAGGGTGCCGAGCAGGATGAAGAAGAGCCCGGAGAGCAGCGAGGTGGTGTGCAGCCGGAGCCGGCCGCCGAGCCGTAGCTCCCGCCCCCGCAGCCAGCGCCGCCGGCCCAGGTCGAACCGCTCCCACAGCAGCGCGAGCACGAACAGCGGTACGGCCATGCCCAGCGCGTACACCGCCAGCAGCACACCGCCGTAGACAGGGTTGCCGTGCACGGCGGCGACCGTCAGCACGCTGCCGAGAATGGGACCCGCGCAGAACCCGGCCAGGCCGTAGACCGCACCCAGCGCGTAGACGGACAGCGCCGTGGTCGGGCGAATCCGGCCCGACGCCTCCGCCAGGCGGCGGGGGGCGAAGCCGAGCCCCGCGATCTGCACCAGCCCGAGGGCGATGATCAGCCAGCCGCCCGCCGAGACCAGCAGGTCGCGGTGGCCGTAGAACAGCCGCCCGGCGAAGGAGCCGGCGGCGCCCAGCGGGACCAGCGTCGTGGCCAGGCCGAGGTAGAAGATGCCGGTACGGGCCACCAGCCGGCCGGCCGAGTCGATCGAGTACGCGAAGAAGGCGGGCAGCAGCAGGGCGCTGCACGGGCTGAGCAGGGCGAGGAGGCCGCCCAGGAAGGCGGCCAGATATCCGACGTCCATCGCCCGTCAGCCCTCGCGGCCGGACTTGCCGGACCCGCCGGACTTCTTCGCGGTCGCCGCCGCGCGTTCGATCGCGTCGGTGAACGCCTCGTCCGGCTGGGCGCCCGCGATCGGCTGCCCGTTGATGAGGAAGGCCGGGGTGGCACTGGCGCCCAGCCCGTACGCCTCGGTGCGGTCCTTGTCCAGCAGCTTCCTGGCGGCCCCGCTCGCGCGGTCGCGGTCGAAGCGGTCGAGGTCCTTCACACCCGCCTCCTCGGCGAGTTCGTGCAGCCGACCGGTGGTGAAGGAGCTCTTCTCGTTGCCCTTGTCGGCGTAGACGGCGTCGTAGAACTGCCAGAACCTGCCCTGCTGCCCCGCCGCGTAACTGGCCAGCGCGGCGCGCTCGGAGCCCTTGCCGAAGACGGGGAAGTTGCGCCATTCGATACGCAGCAGCCCCTTCTCGACGTACTTCTTCACCAGCTTCGGCTCGGTGTCCCGGGCGAACTTGCCGCAGAACGAGCAGCCGAAGTCGGCGTACTCGATCATCACGACCGGCGCGTCCTTGTCGCCCCGCGCGAACGGATCGTCCGCGTCGCGGCGCGCGAGCTTCAGCAGCGCGGGGTCACCGGCGGCGGAGTTGTCGGAGCGGCCCTCGGCGGTGGCGTTGCCGGAGCCCGCGCCGCTGCCGCCGGCCGAACCCGCGGAGCCGCCGCTGACGGCGTACTGCGACAGCCAGCCCGCCAGCAGCGCGGCGACGGCGACCAGCGCGCCGATGACGACGCCCTTGCGGGTGCGGGACGGAGAGGAAGACGGAGGGGTGGGCTTGTTCGGTTTGTTCTGCTTCTTCTGCTCGTTCTGGTTGTTCGACGGCATGCGAACGTCTCCTGTGCTGCGAAGGCGGAAAGCGACGGACCGGCGCCGACGCGGAGCCGCGTCGGCGGGTGCCGCTATACGCGCAGGACGGAGAGCTCGACGGGTGTGGGTGGCGGTATCGGCGCGGGACCGCGCACGGGCGGCCGCGCGTGCGCCGCACCGATCGCGCTGTGCGACTGGGGTGTCAGACAGACCGGGAGCGCGAGGGGCAGCAGTTGCTGCTGACCGGCGGCCGGTGCCGCGGGAAGCGCGCCTCCCCCGTCCTTCGACTTGTGACAGTGGGAGGGACCCGCGTCGACGGGGGGAGCGGCAGCGGAGGCGACGGGCGCGTCGGCGGCCGCCGGAGCCGACTGAGCCCCCGCCGGAGCGGACTGCGCCCCCGCTGGCTGAACGGCGCCGCACAGGGCGAGCAGCAGTGCCACGAGTACGGCGGCGGCCCGCCGTTTGCCTCGTACTGCCTGTTCACCACCGTGCATGCCGCCACCCTAACGGGGCGCAGTCGGCCGGTCCTTTCACCCCAGTACGCGCCGGAGGACCCCCGCCACCTCCTCCGCCGTCAGCAGCGGCCCGGTCTCCTCCCCCTCCGGGGTGTACGCCTGTTCGATGTGGCCCCGCGCTGTGTCCAGGTCCCCGCGCTGCTCCGCTATGCGTGCCAGCAGATGCCGGACGGTGCGGTGCTTGGGGGACTTCTCCAGTACGGGAGTGAGCAGCGTCTCGGCCTCCTCGTACGCCGCCTCCGTCGCGACCTCGTTCACCAGCAGCTCCGCCAGCTCCAGCGACGGGTCGAAGAGCGAGGTGAGCATGAAGCCGCTGTAGCCGCGCCGCACGATGTGGTGCACATCCCGCGCGGTACGCAGCCACTCCACCGCCTCCGCGGTCCTGCCCTGCCCGTGCAGCGCCAGCCCGAGCCAGTACGCGGCCTCGTGCAGCGGATCCTTCTCCTCGCGGCCCGGCCAGGCGAGCCGCAGCAGCCCCTCCGCCTCCGCGTACCGCTTCCACCGCACCAGTTGCTTACCCGCGCGCCAGCCGTACCAGGGCCGCCCGCCCTTGGCGGCACGCGTCCACCAGCGGACGGCCTCTTCCATGTCGCCGTAGTCGTCACCGACCCGGTTGCCGACCCAGCTCGCGGCGTCCGGCCGCCCGAAGCGCGCTGCCTTGCGCAGCCACGGCTCCGCCTTGACCGGCTCGTCCAGCCGTACGTACAGCGCGCCCAGTCCCTCGATCGCGTCCAAGTCGCCCGCCTTGGCCGCTGGCAGATACAGCGGGACGACCGCCTTCTCGTGGGCGCCGCACTTCTCGTGCAGCATGCGGCCGAGAGCGTACGAGGCAGCAGGGGCGTGCGGGCTGTCGGCGGCGGCCACGGACATGGCACGCCGGTAGTGCCGTTGGGCCTCCGGATAGCGGCGCAGCTTCTCCATCAGACGGCCGAGTTCGAGCTCGGCGGCCGGGTCACCGGACTCGGCGGCCTCGCGGAGCGCGGGCAGCCGGGACTCCTCGTCGGCGGCCAGCGCCGGCGGGGTGGCCTGCTCGTCCTCCGCCAGCTCTTCGAGGGATTCGGCGGCGGGCTCGTAGAAGTCGTCGTCGCCCTCGGTGCCCTCTTCCGCCGCCTCCAGCCAGCGGCGGGCCTCGGCCAGCCGCCACTGGTCGCGGTAGTAGTCGCCGAGCCGGCGCTGCTGGAGGCGGTCGCCGGCCTCGGCCCATGGCAGCAGCGACGCCTCGTACTTCTCCAGCTCGCCGTACTGCAGGTGTACGGCGCTGAGGGTGCGGGCCAGCATCCGGGAGTCCGGGTGCCTGCGCAGCCCGTCCTCCAGCACCCGGCACGCGTCCTCGTACCGGTCGAGGTTGTAGTACAGGAGCCCGTGCCAGCGGTCGGTGCGCGGGTCGCCGAGCGCCTGCGCCTCCTCGTACGCCCGCTCCGCGTCCGGCAGGAAGGACGGGTAGGAGGTGAACCACTCCGGTTCCGTGTGCAGTTCGCCGAACGGCTCGTGCTCGTCCTCACCGTCCTCCAGGAACTCCTCCAGCTGCTCGTCGAGGTCCGCGGGGCGCTCCTCGGGCGGCAGCGCGCACAGTGCGGCGAGCTCGGTGATCCGGTCCCGGTAGTGCTCGATCCGGTCGTCCAGCTCCAGCAGCCGGGACTCGATCTGGTCGGCGACATGGTCGTACGGCGCCGCCTCCTCCAGCTCGTCCTTGGCCTCGCTCGTGCGGCCCTGGCGCAGCATGAGCAGGGCGCCGTTGGTGCGGCACTTGACGCTGCCGAGTGCCGCGCCCTTCGCGTACCACTCGGCGGCGCCCTGCGGATCGTCCAGCCGCTCCAGCAGCAGCTCGGCGAGCCCGAACGCGCAGTCGCCGTCCCGCTCGGCCGCCGTCCGGTACCAGTATTCGGCGACCGAGAACTGGCCCCGGTCCTTCGCCGTGACGGCACGCAGCCGCGCGGCCCGCGCATCGCCGCCCCTGGCCGCCTCCTCCAGCCATGGGACGGCGTCGTCCACGCGGCCCCTGCCGACGAGGTATTCGCCGTACGCCTGCTTGTCCGCGGCGTCGCCCTCCTCGGCGGCGGTCCGGTAGGTGCGCTCCTCGGCGCTGATCTCGGCGTTGCCGGCGCCGTCGGTGCCCTCGGTGCTGGTCCCCGTTGATGTCATGGGTGGGTGTCGCTTTCTTGGCGTCTCTTCGGGTGATGGCGGTGGTGCTCTCCGGACTCCGCGAGGGCCCGCCGGATGCCGGGCTCGCGGGGGCCGAGGAATCGGGGGTCGGGGGTGAGCGCGGCGTCGTAGGCCGCCTTCACCGCGCCCGGCAGCTCGCGCAGTCCGCCCGCGTACCAGGTCGCGTCCCGCGGCTCGGGTACCGGGATCCCGTACGAGTCGATGCCCGCCGCCCGGCACAGCGCGGCGGCACGGCGTATGTGGTAGTCCTGGCTGACGAGCAGCGCGCGGCGCACCCCGAAGACGCGGGAGGCGCGGGCGCACGAGTCCCAGGTGTCGAAGCCCGCGTAGTCGGCGACGACGCGGGAGGCCGGGACGCCGCGGTCGGTGAGGTAGTCGCGCATGGCGCCGGGTTCGTCGTAGTCGCGGCGGCTGTTGTCGCCCGAGACCAGCAGTACGCGGACCTTGCCCGTGCGGTAGAGCCGCGCCGCGGTGTCGAGGCGGTGCGCCAGATAGGGGGACGGTTCGCCGTCCCACAGTCCCGCGCCGAAGACGAGGGCCACCGGCGCCGCGGGGGCGTCCGCGACATCCGCGCGGATATGGCTGTCGGTCGACAGCTGCATCCAGGTGGCGGGCAGCAGCGCCAGTACGCAGCCGAGCACGGCTCCCTGCACCCACCGCCTGCGGCGTCGCGTGGTGTCCCCGCCCAGTCGCGTGGTGCCCTCGCCCACCGGTCGCCTGATGTCCCCGCCCATCGGTCGCTTGGTGTCCCCGCCCACCGTGATCCCCGTCCCTCCCGGATGCCCCCGCCCCCTGGGCCCCACAAGTAACAGGAACCCTGCCATCCGCGTACTGCGACGCGGAAGCCGCGCCCCCGGTTGCAAACCGTTCGCCAGGCGTCGGCCGCGAGTGCGATCCTTGGCGTGGTATGTCGACTTTCACCCAGACCCCCGCCCCCTCTCCCCAGGAGCTGACAGAGCGCATCCCGCACCTCATGCTCGGCGACCAGCACCGGCTGGCCCGCCGACTCGCGGGGGCGCGGAAGATCCGCAAGTCAGAGGCCCGCGCGGCCGTCCTCGCGGAGATCTCCGCGGCGATGGACGCCTCCGAGCTGCGGGTGGCCGCCCGCCGCGAGGCCGTTCCGCGGATCACCTATCCCCAGCAGCTGCCCGTCAGCCAGAAGAAGGACGAGATCCTGGCGGCCGTCCGCGATCACCAGGTGGTGATCGTCGCGGGCGAGACCGGCTCCGGAAAGACGACGCAGATCCCGAAGATCTGCATGGAGCTGGGCCGCGGCATCCAGGGTGTGATCGGTCACACGCAGCCCCGCCGGATCGCGGCGCGCACGGTCGCCGAGCGGGTGGCGGAGGAGCTGGGGTCGCAGCTGGGCGAGGCGGTCGGCTGGAAGGTGCGCTTCACCGACCAGGTGCAGGACCACACGCTGGTCAAGCTGATGACCGACGGCATCCTGCTGGCGGAGATCCAGCAGGACCGCGAGCTGCGCCAGTACGACACGATCATCATCGACGAGGCCCACGAGCGGTCCCTCAACATCGACTTCCTGCTCGGCTACCTGGCGCAGCTGCTGCCGAAACGGCCCGACCTCAAGGTGATCATCACCTCGGCGACCATCGACCCGGAACGGTTCTCCCGGCACTTCGGTGACGCCCCGATCGTGGAGGTCAGCGGCCGGACGTATCCGGTGGAGGTCCGCTACCGGCCGCTGCTGGAGGAGACCGACGAGGCGGCCGAGAGCGCGGCCCCCGACCGCGACCAGGTCACCGCCATCTGCGACGCGGTGGACGAACTGCACGCCGAAGGGCCCGGCGACATCCTGGTCTTCCTCTCCGGTGAGCGGGAGATCCGGGACACGGCGGACGCGCTGGAGAAGAAGTTCAATGGCGGCCAGGGGGCACGCCCCGGCGGCGGCGTCGAAGTGCTCCCGCTGTACGCACGGCTGTCCAACGCCGAGCAGCACCGCGTCTTCCAGCCGCACTCGGGCCGCCGCATCGTGCTGGCGACCAATGTGGCGGAGACGTCACTGACCGTCCCCGGCATCAAGTACGTCATCGATCCGGGCACGGCCCGCATCTCGCGCTACAGCCACCGCACCAAGGTGCAGCGGCTGCCGATCGAGCGGATCAGCCAGGCGAGCGCCAACCAGCGCAAGGGCCGCTCGGGCCGTACGTCGGACGGTATCTGCATCCGGCTGTACTCGGAGGAGGACTTCCTCGCCCGCCCGGAGTTCACCGACCCGGAGATCCTGCGTACGAACCTGGCCTCGGTCATCCTCCAGATGACGGCCGCGGGGCTGGGCGACATCGAGAAGTTCCCGTTCATCGATCCGCCGGACCACCGCAGCATCAAGGCCGGCGTCCAACTACTGGAGGAACTGGGCGCGCTGGAGCCGCAGCGGGCACCGACGCGGAAGCTCACCCAGCTGGGCCGCCGCCTCGCCCAGCTGCCCGTCGACCCGCGGCTGGCCCGGATGGTGCTGGAGGCCGACAGGAACGGCTGTGCGCACGAGGTGATGGTGATCGCGGCGGCGCTCTCCATCCAGGACCCGCGCGAGCGCCCCTCGGACAAGCAGCAGCAGGCCGACCAGCACCATGCCCGCTTCAAGGACGAGGGCAGCGACTTCCTCGCGTTCCTCAACCTGTGGCGCTATGTACGCGAGCAGCAGCGGGACCTGTCCTCGTCCGCGTTCCGCCGGATGTGCAAGGCGGAGTTCCTCAACTATCTGCGGATACGCGAGTGGCAGGACATCTACAGCCAGCTCCGCCAGGTCGCGAAGACGATGAAGATCCAGCTGACCGGCCAGGAGGCGAACGAGGACGCCGTCCATCAGTCGCTGCTGGCGGGCCTGCTCTCCCACATCGGGCTCAAGGACACCGACAAGAACGAGTATCTGGGCGCGCGCAGCGCCAAGTTCGCGATCTTCCCGGGTTCCGCGCTGTTCAAGAAGCCGCCGCGCTGGGTGATGTCCGCCGAGCTGGTGGAGACCTCCCGGCTGTGGGCCCGGGTCAACGCGAAGATCGACCCGGAGTGGATCGAGCCGCTGGCGCAGCACCTGGTCAAGCGGACGTACAGCGAACCGCACTGGGAGCAGAAGCAGGCGGCGGTGCTGGCGTACGAGCGGGTGACGCTGTACGGCGTGCCGATCGTCGCCCAGCGGAAGGTCAACTACGGCCGGATCGATCCGGAGACCTCGCGCGATCTG
Organism: Streptomyces sp. CA-250714; assembly: GCF_050936705.1. Lineage (NCBI taxonomy): Bacteria > Bacillati > Actinomycetota > Actinomycetes > Kitasatosporales > Streptomycetaceae > Streptomyces > Streptomyces sp. CA-250714. The sequence goes on from NZ_JBNJMI010000001.1 coordinate 3,777,498, forward strand.
TTCATCCGCAACGCGCTGGTCGAGGGTGACTGGCGCACCCACCACCAGTTCTTCCGCGACAACCGGAAGCTGCTGGACGAGGTCGAGGAGCTGGAGCACCGCGCCCGCCGCCGCGACATCCTGGTGGACGACGAGACGCTGTACGACTTCTACGACCAGCGCGTGCCCGAACATGTCGTCTCCGGGGCGCACTTCGACTCCTGGTGGAAGAAGAAGCGCCAGGAAGAGCCCGACCTGCTCAACTTCGAGAAGTCGATGCTCATCAGCGACCGGGCCGAGGAGATCTCCGCCGCCGACTATCCGGACGTATGGCGGCAGGGCGGCCTCGCGCTCCCGGTGACGTACCAGTTCGAGCCGGGCACGGACGCGGACGGCGTCACCGTGCACGTCCCGCTCCAGGTGCTCAACCAGGTCACGGGGGAAGGCTTCGACTGGCAGATCCCGGGACTGCGCGAGGACCTGGTCACCGAGCTGATCCGCTCGCTCCCCAAGGCGATCCGCCGGCACTACGTCCCCGCGCCGAACTACGCCAAGGAGTTCCTGCGCCGCGCGACGCCGGGGCAGGAGCCGCTGACGTACACGCTCGCGCGGGAGCTCAAGCAGATGGTCGGCGTGCCGGTGGCGGCCCAGGACTTCGACTGGGCCAAGGTCCCGGACCACTTGAAGATCACCTTCCGGGTGACCGACGAGCGCCGCCGCAAGCTCGCCGAGAGCAAGGACATCGAGGCGCTCCAGATCCAGCTCAAGTCGCAGACGCAGACGGCGATCTCCAAGGCGTTCGACTCATCGGCGCGGGCGGCCCGCAACAAGTCCCGCAAGGCCGCCACGGACGCCGCCGCGCCCGCGGAGGCCACCGCGCCCGCCTCCGCCCTCCAGCGCACCGGGCTGACGAGCTGGACGATCGGCGCGCTCCCCCGCACCTTCGAGACGCGCCGCGCCGGCCAGCCGGTGAAGGCGTACCCGGCACTGGTGGACGAGGGCGCATCGGTGGCCGTCCGGCTGTACGACACCGAGACGGAGCAGCGCACCGCCATGTGGCGCGGCACCCGGCGCCTCATCCTGCTCAACGTCCCCTCCGACCCCGCGAAGTTCGCCCAGTCGAAGCTGAACAACCAGCAGAAGCTGGCACTCTCCCGCTCCCCGCACGGCAGCGTGCAGGCCCTGTTCGAGGACTGCGTGGCGGCCACCGTCGACCAGTTGGTGGCGGCGCGCGGCGGGCCCGCCTGGGACGAGGAGTCCTTCCGCAAGCTCTTCGACGCCGTACGCGCCGATCTGGTGGACGCCACGCTGCGGACGGTGCGGCAGGTGCAGGAGGTGCTGGCCGCCTGGCACTCGTGCGAGGGCCGGCTGCGGTCGACGACGAGCCCGGTGCTGGCCGACTCCGTCGCGGACGTACGGCAGCAGCTCGCCGAGCTGATCAAGCCCGGCTTCGTGACCGAGCACGGGGCCGGGCGGCTGCCCGACCTGATGCGCTACCTCGTCGCCGCCGACCGGCGCCTCCAGCAGCTCCCGCACAACGTGGAGCGCGACCGGACGCGGATGGCCAAGGTGCACGAGATGCGGGACGAGTACCTGTGGCTGCTGGAGCAGTTCCCGCCGGGGCGGCCGGTACCGCAGGCCGCGCGGGACATCCGGTGGATGATCGAGGAACTGCGGGTCAGCTACTTCGCCCATGCGCTGGGCACCGCGTATCCCGTCTCCGACAAACGGATCGTGAAGGCGGTGGACGCCGCGGCGCCGTAGGGCTCCGCCCGCGCCGCGCGTGATCACCCCGTCGCTCAGGGTGAGTTCGCTCCGAGCCCCTGACCTGCTGTACAGTTCCATCTCGCGAGGTCCTGTGGAGCAGTTTGGAGTGCTCGCCACCCTGTCAAGGTGGAGGCCGCGGGTTCAAATCCCGTCAGGACCGCACTTTTTGAGAGGGCCCGACAGCCAATGGCTGCCGGGCCCTTTTCGTTGCGCCGTGACGGATCGCCCACCACCCGCCCGTTGCCCCCACGATGTTGACGAGCGGGGGGACGATGGGTAGTTCTGGCCCTGGAGGAGGTGGCTCATGGCGAGGGAGCCCGTCGATGTGGGGCGGCAGGAGGCGAGGGCGCTCCTGCGGAACCACCTCGCCGCAAGAGGGCGCCGGCATCATGCGACCCGGCACTGCCCGCTGTGTCACCGCCTGCTCCGCCTCGCGATGGCGGCTCCGCGTGAGACCGCGCGGAAGTACAAGTGAGGGGCGGCGCCGAGCTGTTGGCGCATTACCGTACGAGGGCTGATCGTCACAAGACCTCCCTGCTGTGGCGGGAGTCACTCAATCGATCCGTACCGGCCGGGAACTTGAGGGTCCCTCAGACCCCCTCAATTTAATATGTGCAATTGCACCGCCCACCGCGATGGCCCGCACAGGTCCGCACAGAAGGTCGCGTACGCAAAAGGCATGGACACAAAAAAGATCGCGCTGGACCCGGCGGAGTCCAGCGCGATCAACGGACAAGCACTGTTGGGGCAGCGACCTGGCCGTGTGGTGCGCAGTGGGCGGATCGATGGGGTGGGGGCCCCGGATACGCCCCTGTGTGGTGCTGTTGCGCCTGCTCAGGAACCCTGATCAGGCTTCGCTGCGCTGCTGCGGAATGCCCGCAAGCAGAGCGCGAACCTCCGCCTCGCGGTAACGGCGGTGTCCTCCGAGCGTGCGGATGGACGTGAGCTTGCCCGCCTTTGCCCAGCGCGTGACCGTCTTGGGGTCCACACGGAACATCGTGGCAACCTCAGCCGGGGTCAACAGCGGCTCGGCATCAGGGGTGCGAGCGGTCATGAGCGGCCTCCTCGGGAGAACCGAACCATCACGGTTCTTTCCTCTAAATTCTGCACCTTGACCCGCGTTGCCCGATATGGCGGACGCGAGCCGAGTCGGTTATAGGACGAACGGCTTGTCCTCGGCACTACAACTACACCATCTGTCCAGCCACGTCGGCCAAACCGATGGAATTGCCCTCTCAGGTGTTCAACCTCGGCGGAAGCCGATGGACCGTCCCATAGCGGACAGTCATCCCCCTGTAACGATCAGTCACAACGGGAGCAGGGGTCATCAGACCCACCAAGGAGCGCAATACCGATCTATCCGCCCATAGTTGGACGGAAGGAGCCCCGTGCGGACTCCTTGTCCTATTTTGACACGAGGGGTAGCTCTGAGAGCAAGACCCGTTTAAGTGCAATCCATCACGCTTGAGGCAAACACCCGGTTCGGGACGTAGGTCCCACTCCCACCCCGCCACTCGGCGGGCCTCGCGTGACAGTCCACCCCCGCCGTGTGACGGGGAGGGGTCAGCTCGCGTACTGGAGCTGGCGAATCGCCCTCCAGCGCGCCGTCAGCCGCTCGTACGCCGCACCGGCACGCTCACCGTCGCCCTCGCGGAGGGCCTCCAGGCCCTCCGCCACATCGGCGGCGGAGTGGTCGCCCGCCAGCTGCTCCTCGGGGATGGCGTGAGCCAGCCCGCCGTAGTCCAGCTCGACCAGGGAGCGCGGGTGGAATTCCTCCAGCCAGCGACCCACATCGATCAGACCCTCGACGAGCGGCCCCTCTTCCAGCTCCTCGCGGAGCACCTTCAGGCCGCGAGCGAGGCGGCGCCTCGCCTGAACCATGGGCGTGCGATAGCGGAAAACGAACTGCTGTCCGCTCTCCTGACCCGATTCCGGCTTCGCAAACTCCCTTTCTTCGTCCTCGAAGAGAACGAACCAGCGCAGCGGCACATGCCACAGCGCCGTACGGATCCAGGGCCGGGCGTCCGGGTTGCGCTCGCGCCACTGTTCGTAGTCGGCCGCGGCCTGCCGCCGTACGACAGGCGGCAGCGCGGCGTCCAGCACCGGCTGGGGCAGGGCGAGTTCGCGGTCACTGGCGGCCTGGGTGAGCGCTGTGAGCGCCTGCCAGCTGCGCAGCCGGGTGCGCCAGGGGCAGACGCACGTCACACCGTCCACCTCCGTCACGAACGCCTCGGCGCTCTCCCGGACCGGCACTACCACAGGCGGCACGGGCACCAAGTCGGCCAGGGCGCGGCGGATTTCGTCCTGCGCGGTCGGGAAGCGCTCCCCCTTCGCATATGCGATCCAGTGCGAGCGCTCCGGCTCGGGAAAGGCGGCCAACGGTTCGTACACCCGCAGGTACGCCGCGTACGGGACGACGACCGACGCTTTCTCAGCCACGCATTGCCTCCAAGCCTCCACGCCTCACGAACGGGTCGCACGAGCGAGCCTGGAAGACAGTTGACTACCCCGATCGTGGGACCGCAACGTGCCCGTGACGCGCAGGTCGTACGCTGCTTCCCGACCGGCCCTCCCCGGGCTTCGACTGCCACAAGCGGCGTGTCCGCCGAGGGCTACGACGCGATCCCAGGAGTCACCAACCGTGATCGAGGTATCACCTGTTCCCACCGGCGTCCCCGCTGGGGACCCGGTCATCAGCACCCTCTTCCACTCCGAGCAGGGCGGACACGAGCAGGTCGTGCTCTGCCAGGACCGGCCCAGCGGGCTGAAGGCCGTCATCGCGCTGCACTCCACCGCGCTCGGCCCCGCGCTGGGCGGCACCCGCTTCCACGCGTACCCGGGCTCGGCCGACCCCGAGCAGGCCGCGGTGCTCGACGCGCTGAACCTCGCGCGCGGGATGTCGTACAAGAACGCGCTGGCCGGGCTCGACCACGGTGGCGGCAAGGCCGTGATCATCGGCGACCCCGAGCAGATCAAGACCGAAGCCCTGCTGCGTGCCTACGGCCGCTTCGTCGCCTCCCTCGGCGGCCGCTACGTCACGGCCTGCGACGTCGGCACCTATGTGCGGGACATGGACGTGGTGGCCCAGGAGTGCCGCTGGACGACCGGCCGCTCGCCGGAGAACGGCGGCGCGGGCGACTCCTCCGTGCTGACCGCCTTCGGCGTCTTCCAGGGCATGCGGGCCGCCGCACAGCGGCTGTGGGGCGCGCCCACGCTGCGCGGCCGGCTGGTGGGCATCGCAGGCGTCGGCAAGGTCGGCAAGCACCTGGTCGCCCACCTGCTGGAGGACGGGGCGCGGGTGGTGGTCACGGACGTGCGCCAGGAGTCCGTACGGGCCGTGCTGGAGGCGCACCCCGGCGCCCCGCTGACGGCCGTGGCCGACACGGACGCGCTGATCAGGACCGAGGGCCTGGACCTGTACGCGCCGTGCGCGCTCGGTGGCGCGCTGAACGACGAGACGGTGCCGGTGCTGACCGCCAAGGCCGTCTGCGGTGCCGCCAACAACCAGCTCGCGCACCCCGGCGTGGAGAAGGACCTGGCCGAGCGCGGCATCCTCTACGCGCCGGACTATGTGGTCAACGCGGGCGGCGTGATCCAGGTCGCGGACGAACTCCACGGCTTCGATTTCGCACGTGCGAAAGCAAAGGCAGAGAAGATCCACAACACGACGGTGGCCATCTTCGAGCGGGCGGAAGCGGACGGCGTACCTCCGGTGGTCGCCGCCGACCGGCTCGCCGAACAGCGCATGGGCCGATGAGTGGCGCGGGGGACCACCGTGACAGTGGTCTCACCACCCCACGGCGGGTCCCTCCGCTACAGGAAGGTAAAATCGCCACTGACCAGCACGAGAAGGGTCAACGGGCGCGTCGGACAGCGGCCGTGTCGTGCGGGCGACGTACCGTACGGCGGCGGAAGCAGGTACCGTTGAAGCCCTGAGTACCGGTCTCTCGGTCGAGAGGCCGCTATGAACCATGAACGCGTGTCAAGACTCTGGGGCCGTCGAGCCCCGTCGTTGAGGGGGTCGAGCCATGGGGCGCGGCCGGGCCAAGGCCAAGCAGACGAAGGTCGCCCGCCAGCTGAAGTACAACACTGGCGGGACGGACCTATCGCGCCTGGCCGAGGAGCTGGGCGCATCGACATCGAACGAGTCGCCGAACGGCGAGCGCTTCGAGGACGATGAGCAGGACGACCCGTACGCACGGTACGCGGATCTGTACGACGACGAGGATGACGACGACGCGGGTGCGCCCGGGTCGTCCGACCCCCAGTCGAAGCGCCGCGGCGCCTGACGTTCGCCCGTACTGACCCGGTCCGGCAACCGCCGGGCCGGGTTCTGGCGCGCGCGGCGAATTCGCGACGCGGCACAGCAGCCATGCGGCCACCCTGTGCGGTGCAGCCGCATGCCCGCTGTCAGGAGCTCACCGTGCATAGTCACCCGTGAGGGTGACCGCTTCCGTGCGGTCCCCGCGCTCGGTGATCTCGCCCGCCACCCAGGCGTCCACACCCCGGTCGGCGAGGGTCGCCAGCGTGGTGTCGAGCGACGCCTGCGGAACGACGGCGACCATGCCGACGCCCATGTTCAGCGTCTTCTCCAGCTCGGCGCGCGCTACGTCACCGGCGCCGCCGACCACCTCGAACACCGGTCCGGGCCGCCAGGTGGAGCGGTCCACGGTCGCGTGCAGCTCGTCGGGGATCACCCGGGCCAGATTGCCGGCCAGCCCGCCACCGGTGATGTGCGAGAACGCGTGCACCTCGGTCGTACGGGTCAGCTCCAGGCAGTCCAGCGAGTAGATCTTCGTCGGCTCCAGCAGTTCCTCGCCCAGGGTGCGGCCGAACTCCGGGACGTGCCGGTCCAGCGCCCAGCCGGCGCGGTCGAAGACCACGTGCCGCACCAGCGAGTACCCGTTGGAGTGAAGACCGGAAGAGGCCATCGCGACCACCACGTCACCCGTACGGATGCGATCGGGGCCGAGTACGGCATCGGCCTCCACGACGCCGGTGCCCGCGCCTGCCACGTCGTACTCGTCCGGGCCGAGCAGCCCAGGGTGCTCCGCCGTCTCGCCGCCGACCAGCGAGCAGCCCGCCAGGACGCAGCCCTCGGCGATGCCCTTGACGATATGTGCCACGCGCTCCGGGACGACCTTGCCGACGCAGATGTAGTCCGTCATGAACAGCGGCTCGGCGCCGCACACCACCAGGTCGTCCACGACCATCGCCACCAGGTCGTGCCCGATCGTGTCGTGCACATCCATACGCTGGGCGACGGCGACCTTGGTGCCCACGCCGTCGGTCGCGGACGCGAGGAGGGGGCGGGCGTAGCTCTTGAGGCGGGACGCGTCGAACAGGCCCGCGAAGCCGCCGAGCGCGCCGATCGACTCGGGGCGCTGGGTCTTGGCGACCCACTCCTTCATGAGCGTCACGGCCCGGTCGCCGGCCTCGATGTCGACGCCGGCGGCCGCGTAGCTGACGCCTTCGCTGTGTGTCATCGGTACGTCGTCTCTCGTGTGGGTGAGACCGCTCCCCCGGCTTCCTGGCAGGCGGACAGGTGGGCGCGGGGAACGGGGTCGGGGCCGATGGGCCCCCGGGAAACGGGCGGGAAGCGCTACGGGCGCTTCAGTGCGTCCGCGGCGCCGACGCCCGCGGCCAGCGTGTTGACCCCGTCGACATCGGTCTCGGCGGTCTCGGTCTCGAGCAGGTGCTTGCCCAGCAGCTCGGGGTCGGGCAGCTCCATCGGGTACTCCCCGTCGAAGCAGGCCCGGCACAGGTCGTTCTTGGGGATCGTCGTCGCCTCGATCATCCCGTCGATGGAGATGTAGGCCAGCGAGTCGGCCCCGAGCGACTTGCCGATCTCGTCGGTCGACAGCCCGTTGGCGATCAGTTCGGCGCGGGTGGCGAAGTCGATGCCGAAGAAGCACGGCCACTTGATCGGCGGCGAGGAGATCCGTACGTGCACCTCGGCAGCGCCGGCCTCGCGGAGCATCCGCACCAGGGCGCGCTGGGTGTTGCCGCGGACGATCGAGTCGTCGACGACCACCAGGCGCTTGCCGCGGATGACTTCCTTGAGCGGGTTGAGCTTGAGCCGGATGCCGAGCTGGCGGATGGTCTGCGAGGGCTGGATGAAGGTCCGGCCGACGTAGCTGTTCTTGACCAGGCCCGAGCCGTAGGGGATGCCGCTGGCCTCGGCGTAGCCGATCGCGGCAGGGGTGCCGGACTCGGGCGTCGCGATCACCAGGTCGGCGTCGGCCGGGGCCTCGGCCGCCAGCTTGCGGCCCATCTCCACCCGGGAGAGGTAGACGTTCCGGCCCGCGATGTCCGTGTCGGGGCGCGCGAGATACACGTACTCGAAGACACAGCCCTTCGGCTTTGCTTCGGCGAACCGCTGGCTGCGCAGTCCGTCCTCGTCGACGGCGATGAGCTCGCCCGGCTCGATCTCCCGGATGAAGCTCGCGCCGACGATGTCCAGCGCCGAGGTCTCACTGGCGACGACCCAGCCGCGCTCCAGGCGGCCGAGGACCAGCGGCCGGATGCCCTGCGGGTCGCGGGCCGCGTACAGCGTGTCCTCGTCCATGAAGACCATCGAGAACGCGCCCTTGACCTGGGGCAGCACCTGCGGCGCCGCCTCCTCGACGGTGAGCGGCTTGCCGTCCTCGTCGGTCTGGCCGGCGAGCAGCGCGGTGACCAGGTCGGTGTCGTTGGTGGCCGCCACCTGGGTGGCCCGCCCGCCTGGGGCGTCGGCCTGCTGGGCGACCAGCTCGGCGAGCTGCGCCGTGTTGACCAGGTTGCCGTTGTGGCCCAGGGCGATGGAGCCGTGGGCGGTCGCGCGGAAGGTCGGCTGGGCGTTCTCCCAGACCGAGGCGCCGGTTGTCGAGTAGCGCGCGTGACCCACGGCGATGTGGCCGCGCAGGGAACCGAGAGAGGTTTCGTCGAAGACCTGTGAGACCAGCCCCATGTCCTTGAAGACCAGGATCTGGGAACCGTTGCTCACCGCGATACCCGCGGACTCCTGACCGCGGTGTTGCAGGGCGTACAGGCCGAAATACGTGAGCTTCGCGACCTCTTCCCCCGGAGCCCAGACACCGAAGACGCCGCATGCGTCCTGGGGGCCCTTCTCACCGGGGAGGAGGTCGTGGCTGAGCTTTCCGTCACCACGTGGCACGTCTTCGAGTCTACGGCCAGCCGACTCCTGCGCCGAACCGGGGACCTGTGACCTTCAGCCCAGTACGGGCAGCACCTGGCCGAGGTCGGCGCGGGCGCCACTGGCTGTGAGGTGGGGTGTGCTCAGGGCTTCGGACCAGGTGAGGCGGCCCGTGGCCAGCCGGATCCAGGTCAGCGGGTCGGTCTCGACCACGTTCGGCGGGGTGCCGCGGGTGTGCCGGGGGCCCTCGACGGCCTGGACGACGGCGAACGGCGGGATCCGCACCTCGACGGAGGCACCGGGGGCCTTGGCCGCCAGCGCGTCGGCGAGCAGCCGGACAGTGGCGGCCGTCGCCTGCCGGTCCAGCGCCACCCGCACACCCGTGGCCCGTGCCAGGTCGTCGCTGTGCACCACCAGCTCGACCAGCCGGGTCACGGTGAAGTCGAGGATCCGCATCGCGCCGAACGGGTGCGGGATCAGCAGGTCCTCGCGTACGGCCGACTCGATGACCGGCTCCAGGTCGGCGACGGCCTGGTCGATACGGGCCGCCCCGTCGGGGGAGGACTCCGCGTCCTTGCGGGTGTCCGCGTCCAGTTCCTCGGCGATGGTCGCGGTCGAGAGGGCCCAGTGGGAGAGGGAGATCTGCGGCGCCTTGCTCGTCACCTCCGTCTCCGGGCGGGCCAGGAAGCGGGGCACGGCGTCGATCTGCCGGGCGATGTGCACGAGCAGGTGGTGCACGTCCCATCCGGGCAGCCCGGACGGGAGGGTGTGCTGCTCGGGCGTGAGGCGGTGCGCGGCGTCGGCCACGGCCTCGACCTGGTTGATGAGCGCGGCGCGGATGCGGGACGGGTCGTACGTACGCCGGCCTCTTCCAGAGGGGCTGGTGGTGCGTCGAGCGGGCGGCATACGCGTGAGATTAGCCGCAGGGCACCCTTTTGCGGGAGAAGGCCCCTGCCTCGCACTTCTTTCGGGGACAGGGGCCTTCAGTGACGACCGGGGTCCGGTGCTCAGCCGAAGAGCTCCGGGATCGTGGCCTCGTGGTGGCGGCGCAACTCGTCCAGCGGCAGGGAGAACTGGCCCTGGATCTCCAGCGCTTCCCCGTCCACGACACCGATCCGCGCCGCGGGCATTCCGCGCGCCGCGCACATATCGGTGAAGCGCACCTCCTCGCTCCGCGGGATGGCCACCAGCGCCCGGCCCTGCGACTCCGAGAAGAGGAAGACAAAGGGGTCGAGCCCGTCGGGAACGACGATCCGGGCACCCTTGCCGCCCTTGAGGCAGGACTCCGCGAGGGCCTGGACGACGCCGCCGTCGGAGATGTCGTGCGCCGCGTCGGCCATACCGTCCCGCGACGCGGCGATGAGGATCTCCGCGAGCAGCCGCTCCCGCTCCAGGTCGACCTGGGGCGGCCGGCCGCCCAGGTGGTCGTGGGCGACCTGGGACCACGCCGAGCCGCCGAACTCCTCCGCGGTGTCACCGAGGAGGTAGATCAGATGGCCCTCGTCGCGGAACGCCATCGGGGTGCGCCGGGCGACGTCGTCGATGACGCCGAGCACACCGACCACCGGGGTGGGGTGGATGGCGGCCTCGCCGGTCTGGTTGTACAGCGAGACGTTGCCGCCGGTGACCGGGGTGCCCAGCTCCTTGCAGGCGTCGGCGAGCCCGCGGCACGCCTCGGCGAACTGCCACATGGCCGCCGGGTCCTCGGGGGATCCGAAGTTGAGGCAGTCGGTGACGGCCAGCGGGCGCGCACCGGTTGCGGCGACATTGCGGTACGACTCCGCGAGCGCCAGCCGCGCTCCCTCGTACGGGTCGAGCTTGGCGTAACGGCCGTTGCCGTCGGTGGCGACGGCGACACCCAGACCGCTCTCGGCGTCGATGCGGATCATGCCGCTGTCCTCGGGCTGCGCGAGCACGGTGTCGCCGAGGACGTAACGGTCGTACTGGTCGGTGATCCAGGACTTGGCGGCCTGGTTCGGGGAGGAGATCAGCGCGAGCGCGGCGGCCCGCAGCTCCTCGCCGTTCGCCGGGCGGGGCAGCTTGGCCGGGTCGTCGGTCTGGAGCGCGTCCTGCCAGTCGGGGCGTGCGTAGGGGCGCTCGTAGACGGGGCCCTCGTGTGCGACCGTACGGGGGTCGACGTCGACGATCTTCTCGCCGTGCCAGAAGATCTCCAGCCGGTCGCCGTCGGTGACCTCACCGACGACGGTGGCGGTGACCTCCCACTTCTCGCAGATCTCCAGGAAGCGGTCCACCTTGCCGGGCTCGACCACCGCGCACATCCGCTCCTGCGACTCGCTCATCAGGATCTCCTCGGGGGAGAGCGAGGAGTCGCGCAGCGGCACGGTGTCCAGCTCGACCTGCATACCGCCCGAGCCGTTGGAGGCCAGCTCGCTGGTGGCGCAGGACAGCCCGGCCGCGCCCAGGTCCTGGATACCGACAACGAGGTCGGCGTGGAACGCCTCCAGGGTGCACTCGATGAGCAGCTTCTCCTGGAAGGGGTCACCAACCTGGACGGCGGGGCGCTTCGACGGCTTTTCGTCATCGAAGGTCTCCGACGCCAGGATGGAGGCGCCGCCGATGCCGTCGCCGCCGGTCCGGGCGCCGTAGAGGATGACCTTGTTGCCGGTGCCCGCGGCCTTCGCCAGGTGGATGTCCTCGTGCTTCATCACACCCACGCAGAGCGCGTTGACCAGCGGATTCCCCTGGTAGCAGGGGTCGAAGACGACCTCGCCGCCGATGTTGGGCAGCCCCAGGCAGTTGCCGTAGCCGCCGATACCGGCCACCACACCGGGCAGCACCCGCTTGGTGTCGGGATGGTCGGCCGCACCGAACCGCAGCGGGTCCATCACCGCGACCGGCCGGGCACCCATGGCGATGATGTCGCGGACGATGCCGCCGATGCCGGTGGCCGCGCCCTGGTACGGCTCCACATACGAGGGGTGGTTGTGGGACTCGACCTTGAAAGTGACGGCGTAGCCCTGGCCGACGTCCACCACGCCGGCCTGCTCGCCGATACCGACGAGCATCGCCTCGGCGCCCGGCCCCTCGGTGGGGGCCTTCTCGCCGAACTGCCGCAGGTGCACCTTGCTGCTCTTGTAGGAGCAGTGCTCGGACCACATCACCGAGTACATGGCCAGCTCGGCGCCGGTGGGACGGCGGCCGAGGATCTCCCGGATGCGGGCGTACTCGTCCTCCTTGAGGCCGAGTTCCTTCCAGGGGAGCTCGGTGTCGGGGGTCTGTTCGGCGTGCTTGACGGTGTCGAGGGTGTGGCTGTGGCTCTGGGGACTCATGAGGCGACCAGCTTCTTCAGGGCCGAGGTGAAGAAACCGAGCCCGTCGGTCGTCGGCCCGGTCAGGGCCTCGACGGCGTGCTCGGGGTGCGGCATGAGGCCGACCACGTTCCCGGCCTCGTTGGTGATTCCGGCGATGTCGCGGTGCGAACCGTTGGGGTTGCCGTCGAGGTAACGGAAGACGACGCGGCCCTCCCCCTCCAGCTCGTCCAGAGTGCGCTCGTCGGCGACGTAGCCGCCCTCGCCGTTCTTCAGCGGCACGACGATCTCCTGGCCGCGCTCGTAGTCCGACGTCCAGGCGGTGGTGTCGTTCTCGACGCGGAGCCGCTGGTCGCGGCAGATGAAGTGCAGATGGTCGTTACGGGTCAACGCACCGGGGAGGAGATGGGTTTCACACAGGACCTGGAAACCGTTGCAGATGCCGAGCACCGGCATTCCGGCCTTCGCCTGTTCGACAACCGTCTCCATGATGGGCGAGAACCGGGCAATTGCGCCGCACCGCAGATAGTCGCCGTACGAGAATCCGCCCGGCAGCACCACCGCGTCGACCTGCTGCTTGCGCAGATCCTTGTCCCGGTGCCAGAGCGCGACGGGTTCTCCGCCCGCGATACGGATGGCGCGCCGTGCGTCGCTGTCGTCGAGGGAACCGGGAAATGTGACGACGCCGATACGGGTGGTCACGCCACTGCTCCTTCGGATGCGGCGTCCTGCCCCGCCTCGACGGGACGTTCGTTGCCGTCCGCGTCCTGGACGCGAACGGTGAAGTTCTCGATCACGGTGTTGGCGAGAAACGTCTCGGCGAGTTCGTGTATGCGGGCGAGGGTGTCCCCGTCGACGGGGCCCTCCACTTCGAGTTCGAAGCGCTTGCCCTGGCGGACATCGGAGATGCCCTCGAAACCCAGGCGGGGCAGTGCACGCTGCACCGCCTGTCCCTGGGGGTCGAGGATCTCCGGCTTCAGCATGACGTCGACGACGACGCGAGCCACAGGTACTCCTAGTGCTTAGCGGGGCGCTGCGCTGGCCAGCGTACCCGGCATCAGAATCTACGCGCGTTGATATGTGTACCGTGAGGTGTGCCGATCCTGGTAGGACTTCGCGAAGCACTGGGAAAACCGGCGGGAAAAAAGTAGGGTCCCGATTGCGGCCGGAACCGGAATCAATTCCGTGGGCCACAATCTTTGTGCGCCCTTTGCACTCCGGTGCCGGTGTGCAGCGCATAGTTGAATAAGAACCTGTTTCCTACTCGGGTTCGCCCCGCATACCCGCCGGTCGGCGGGGTCCTGCCGACGACGCCGTAATGCCGGGTGACCCCCTTTCGTGATCCTGAGGAAGGACCGATATCCGTGGCACAGCGCGTAGTAGTGATGCTCTCCGACGACATCGATGGCGGAGAAGCGGCGGAGACGGTCTCCTTCGGCCTCGACGGCAAGACCTACGAGATCGATCTGAACTCCGACAACGCGAAGCGGCTCCGCACCGAGCTGGCCCCCTTCGTGGAAGCCGGCCGCAAGCGGGCGCGGTCCGGCAAGACGTACCGCAGGACCGCGATCGACCCCGATCCGCGCGCGGTGCGCGCATGGGCGGAGTCCAACGGGTTCGACGTGCCCGCGCGGGGCCGCATCCCGAAGAAGGTGTACGAGGCCTTCCGCGCCGCGAGCTGATGGCTGAGGGGGCGCCCCGGGACAGTTGGAGGGGCGCCCCGCCACAGCTCGACGGGCCGGAACGGTCGTCATCGGGGCTCGACTTGCCAGAGGCCCCGGGTGATCGGATAGAGTCAAGGCACGCCGCGAGGGAGCCCCCGAAAGGGAGGACCTCAAGCAAGCGTGCGGGTGTAGCTCAGTAGTAGAGCGCCCTCTTTCCAAGAGGGAGGCGCAGTGTGCGATTCCTGTCACCCGCTCTCCAGTACGGACCGCCGATCGGAAACGATCAGGTAGAGTATTGGTCGCGCCACTCGGTGAAAGCCGGGTGGAGGCAATGCGGACGTAGCTCAGTTGGTAGAGCGCAACCTTGCCAAGGTTGAGGTCGCGAGTTCGAGCCTCGTCGTCCGCTCGGTTCAACAGTGAGACGCCCGGCTGGTTTCCCAGCCGGGCGTTTTTGCATGGGTCCGCACCCTCGGCCAACCGCCCACCGGCGTGCCACGAGCGGAGCGAGAGTACGAAGCCGCAACTACAACGCGGCAGCAGCCAGCTCCCCCGCAACCCATACCGACCGGCTGGTCGGCTCACGAACCCCCACCCCGCGACGGCGGCGGCACGGCGCGCAACCCCAAAGAAACCCGCACAGCACTCAGAACGCACCGCAACCGACGACCCCTCCCCCCGTAGCCAGCCGCAAGGCGCGTTCGCACGAAACGGAACCCCGGCAACCAACGCCAAATTTACGCATCCCAGCAAAGCCGCCACCCCACAACGGAGCCCTCAAAGCGGGGACCAGAACACCCGGGAAGGGCGGCGGCACCGCAGACATCGAGCAGCAACCCAAGCCGTCGGCCTGGTCGTCACCGTGACGTGGCCACAGAGCGCTGCCCGGCAGGGCTGAGCCAGCCCCAGCCCCAGGATGACGTTTGTCATCCGCACCCATGACTGCCCGCACTCCCCTCGCGCCCTGGCCGGCGGAAGCCTGGAGGCATGGACGCGATAGAGGTCGAAGGACTGAAACGCCGCTATGCGGCCGAGACGCGCGGCGGGCGCCGGGCCGGGGCCGGTGGGGGCGAGGGCGGGTTCGAGGCGGTGCGGGACGTCTCGTTCTCCGTACGCGAGGGGGAGATTTTCGCGCTGCTCGGCACCAACGGGGCCGGGAAGACCTCCACCGTCGAGGTGTTGGAGGGGCTGGCGCGACCCAGCGCGGGGAGCGTACGGGTGCTGGGGTTCGACCCGTTCGGGGAGCGTGCCTTCGTACGGCCGCGTACCGGCGTGATGCTCCAGGAGGGCGGCTTTCCCTCCGAACTGACCGTCATGGAGACCGCGACGATGTGGGCGGGCGTCTCCAGCGAGGCCCGGCCGCCGCGCGAAGCACTGCAGATGGTCGGGCTCGGCGGCAGGACCGACGTACGGGTCAAGCAGCTGTCCGGCGGTGAACGTCGGCGGCTGGACCTGGCGTTGGCGCTGATCGGGCGGCCCGAGGTGCTCTTCCTGGACGAGCCGACGACGGGGATGGACCCCGAAGGGCGCCGGGACACCGCGGAGTTGGTGCGCGAGTTGCGGGCCGAGGGCACGACGGTGCTGCTGACCACCCACTATCTGGAGGAGGCCGAGCAGCTCGCCGACCGGTTGGCGATCATGCAGGCCGGGCGGATCGTGGCGGCGGGAACCCCGGAACAGGTGGTGGCCGCCCGGCCCTCGCGGATCACTTTCCGGCTCCCTGCCGGGGTCCCGCCCGAGCGGCTGCCGTTGAGCGTTCCCGCGGCGGCGGACGGGCAGGCCGTGACGGTCAAGACGCAGGACCTCCAGGGGGCGCTGACCGAACTGCTGCTGTGGGCACGGGAGTCCGGCGTCACGCTGGAGGGCTTGCAGGCGAGGTCGGCCTCCTTGGAGGAGGCGTTCCTGGAGATCGCCCAGGCGGGGAACCAGCCGGGCCGGGAGAACGAGCGAGCGATGACGGGGGTTCGGGCATGAACGGGACGACGACCACGGCACAGCCGGCGGGGGCGGCGCGGAGCATCCGGGCGGGCAGGGTGAGCAGGCTGTCGGCGCGGCGGGTACGGGCGCTGGCCAGGGCGGAGCTGACCCTGCTGATCCGTAACAGGTCGGCGCTGTTCGTCGCGTTGCTGCTGCCGACCGCGCTGACCTTCTCCCTCAAGTCCACCGTCGAGCAGGCAGATCTGTCCGGCACCGGGCTCTCGGTGGGCACCGCCATGCTGCCGGGGACGGTGGGGATGGTTCTGCTGTTCGCCGTCTACAGCAACCTCGTCGGCGTCTATGTGGGCCGCCGCGAGGAACTCGTACTCAAGCGGCTGCGGACCGGGGAGGCGCAGGACCTGGAGATCCTGGGCGCCGCCGCGCTGCCATCGGTCACGATCGGCGTCGTCCAGTCGGTGCTGCTGCTCGGGGGTGGTGCCGTGCTGCTGGACGTGGGGGCGCCGGCCCGGCCGCATCTGGTGGTGGCCGGGCTGGTGCTGGGCCTGCTGCTGATGGCGACGCTGGCCGCCGCGTCGGCCGCTTTCACCAGGACCGTCGAGCTGGCGCAGCTCACGCCGATGCCGCTGATGCTGGCGACGTTCGCCGGGTCCGGGGTCTTCGTGCCGTTGGAGATCTATCCCGACCGGATTGCCGAGATCTGCCGCTGGCTGCCGATGACACCGGTCATGGACCTGCTGCGGAGCGGCTGGACGGAACAGCTCAGCGGGCCGGAGACGCTGCGGGCGCTCGCGGTCGCGGTGGGCTGGACGGCGGTGGCCGGATATGCGGTGCGCAAGCGGTTCCGGTGGGAGCCCCGCCGCTGACCGGCCGCCGGGGCGGGCTCCGGCGGATGCCGCCGTACCGTGTGCCGTAAGCGAGACGAGGAGGAGGCGGTCGCCGATGATCCGCTGGGGGCGGCAGAAGCAGCGGAACTGGCAGCGGCGCAGCAAGCTGGAGCAGGTCGAGGTCTCGACGCGCTGGATGCTGCTGCTGGTCCCGTGGGTCTACTTCCTGAGCGGCATGCCGCAGTTCTTCGTCGAGGTGACGCCCGAGCGGCTGCCGCTGACGCTGAGCTATCTCGTCCTCGTACTGGGGCTCGTCCAGTGCGTGCTCGGGGTGCGCGGGCTGCGGCGCGGGGTGGACCACTATCTGGGGGCCGGCGAGGCGCCGCGCCGGCTGCTGGCGGCGGGGGTGACGACGTTCGCCGTCACTACGGCGGTGGTTGCGGTGCTGATCGCGCGCGGGTGGGCAGGGGACGCCGCGGGGGCCGCGATGGCGCTGTTCGCCGGCATCGCGAGCCTGACCGGGGTGTACGGGCTGATGGTCCCGCCCCGGCGCGGGGTGGCGGTGACAGTCGGTGGCTGCGTGCTCGTCAGCTGCGTGTTCGCCGTCGCGGGCATGGCGTGGCCTGCGCTGCTGGGCACCCTGCTCGTGCTCGGGTTCGGTGGGCTGATCGGCCTCTTCTCGCCGCGCTGCTCGGTCTGGTACATCGACGTGATGCGGGAGCTCGACCGGGCGAAGGAGACCCAGTCGCGGCTCGCCGTCGCGGAGGAGCGGCTGCGCTTCAGCCGCGACCTGCACGACGTGATGGGCCGCAATCTGTCGGTCATCGCGCTCAAGAGCGAGCTGGCGACCCAGCTCGCCCGGCGGGGTGCCGAGTCGGTCGTCGAGCAGTTGGAGGAGGTGCAGCAGCTGGCCCGCCAGTCGCAGACCGAGGTGCGCGCCGTGGTCCGCGGCTACCGTGAGGCCGGGCTGGAGACCGAACTCGCCGGGGCCCGCTCGGTGCTGCGGGCCGCCGGAGTGGACTGCCGTATCGAGTCCGCGGAGCTCGGGATGGCGCGGGAGGCGCAGTCGGCGCTGGGCTGGGTCGTCCGCGAGGGTGCCACCAATGTGCTGCGGCACGCGGAGGCGAGCCGGTGCGCGATCCGCCTCACGGCCGGTGCGGCGGGCACCGCCGTGCTGGTGATGGAGAACGACGGGTTGCGGCCGGAGCTCCCCCGGGCCGGCTCCGGCCTCACCGGTCTCCGCGAGCGCCTGGCCGCCCTCGACGGCACGCTGACGGCGGAACGTGACGAGACCGCGCAGGTCTACCGGCTGCGCGCCGAGGTCCCTATGTCCCGCGGCGACCGGACGGAGCCGGGGCGGGGGCCGGGGCCGGGGGAGTCCGTCGATGTCGGCCCCGAGGAGCCCGACGCCGTGGACGTCGTCGTCGGCGCTGCGGGCCCGGCGGGAGGGGAGAGCCGTGAGTGACGGGGAGACGGTGCGGGGCGGAGCGGCCATCAGGGTGCTGCTGGCCGACGACGAGCATCTGATCCGGGGTGCGCTGGCGGCCCTGCTGGCGCTGGAGGACGATCTGGCCATCGTCGCCGAGGCGGCTTCCGGGCCCGAGGCGCTGGCCATGGCGCGGGCGCACCGCCCGGACGTGGCCGTGCTCGACCTCCAGATGCCGGGCGCCGACGGGGTACGGGTGGCGGCCTCGCTGCGGGAGTCGGTGCCCGAGTGCCGGACGATGATCGTCACCAGTTACGGCAGGCCGGGCCATCTGAAGCGGGCGCTCGCGGCGGGCGTCCGCGGGTTCGTGCCCAAGACGGCCTCGGCCGAGCAGCTCGCGGAGATCATCCGCACCGTCCACGGTGGCAGCCGATACGTGGACCCCGAGCTGGCCGCCGACGCCATCAGTGCGGGGGACTCGCCGCTGTCCGCACGCGAGGCCGAACTGCTGGAGCTGGCCGCCGACGGGGCGCCGGTCGCGGAGATCGCCAGGAAGGCGTCGCTGACCCAGGGCACCGTCCGCAACTACCTCTCGGCCGCCGCCGCCAAGCTGGGAGCGGAGAACCGGCACACGGCGGCCCGGATGGCCCGCGAACGGGGCTGGATCTGACGCGGTCCCGGGCCGCGATCCGGCGCGGTCCCGGGCCCGGGAAAGGTCCGGCTATACTGGGCCCCGCACCACGGCGGCCCGCTCGGGCCGAGGGTGGGGCATGCGGACGTAGCTCAGTTGGTAGAGCGCAACCTTGCCAAGGTTGAGGTCGCGAGTTCGAGCCTCGTCGTCCGCTCGGTTCACCAGTGAAGGGCCCCGGTCACCGACCGGGGCCCTTTCACGTGGGTACGGGCCGGACCCGTCAGCTCCAGGGGACGCCGGTGAGGCGTTCGTAGGCCTCGATGTAGCGGGCGCGGGTGGCCTCGACGACCTCGTCGGGGAGGGCGGGCGGCGGCTGTTCGGAGGTGCGGTCCCAGCCGGACTCCGGGGAGGTCAGCCAGTCGCGTACGTACTGCTTGTCGAACGAGGGCTGGGAGCGGCCCGGCTGCCACTGGTCGGCGGGCCAGAAGCGGGACGAGTCGGGGGTGAGCACCTCGTCGGCGAGGGTGAGCACCGGCTCGCCGTCGACTGTGTTGGCGTCGTCCCAGCCGAACTCGAACTTGGTGTCGGCCAGGATGATGCCGCGCTCGCGGGCGATGTCCCGGCCGCGGTCGTACGCGGCGAGGGTGGCCTGGCGCAGTTCGGCGGCGGTCTCCGGGCCGAGCCGGCGGGCCACCTCCTCGTAGGCGACGTTCTCGTCGTGCTCGCCAACGGCCGCCTTGGTGGCGGGGGTGAAGATCGAGCCGGGCAGCTCGGAGCCGTTCTCCAGGCCGTCGGGGAGGCCGAGCCCGCAGACGGTGCGGGACTCCTCGTACTCCACCAGCCCCGACCCGGCGAGGTAGCCGCGGGCCACGCACTCGACGGGCACCATGCGCAGGGAGCGGCAGATCATCGTGCGGCCCTCCCAGTCGGCGGGGGCGCCCGGGGGTACGTCCGTGCTGAGCACATGGTTGGGCAGCAGGTCCTCCAGCTGCTCGAACCACCACAGGGAGAGACGGGTGAGGACGCGGCCCTTGTCCGGGATCTCGGTCGGCAGCACCCAGTCGTACGCGGAGAGTCGGTCGCTGGCGACCATCACCAGGTTGCCGTCCTGGTTCCGGTAGAGGTCGCGCACCTTGCCCGTGTGCAGGTGCACCAGGTCGGGGACCTGGGCGGGCTCGGGCTTCTCGACGAATCCGGTCACGTTGTTCCTCCCGGGGGCAGCCGACGTTTCTCGGCGGGTGCCCTGATTCTTTCACCCACCCGCCCACCCTTTGCGCGGCGTGAGGGCTGCGCCCCGTAAGGGGCGCGGGGAACGGCGCGACCAGCCACAACGCGCCTGCAGTCCGCGCGCGACGCACAGGGGCACCCCCCACCGGAACAACTGAGAGGGCCGGCCAAGACCCGGCGGCAAAGCCTCAGTCCCGTTTGCAGATGCGGTCCAGCAGATTACTGGTGGCGCGCTGTACGCGGGAGTCGATGTACCCGGGACGGTCCAGCGCGGGGGACCAGGCGAAGGTGCCGGAGGAGAAGACGAGGGCGCCGGAGGGGGCGCGGTAGAGGGAGGTCTCCTGGTGGCGGCGGGCGCCGCCGCGGTCGCGGTAGGGCGAGTGGGCCAGCAGGATCCGGGAGGTGTGCTCCGGCAGTGCGGTGCGCGGGTAGTAGCGGTCCGCCTCGCCCGCGACGAGGCCGGGCAACTCGTCGCCCTCGTATGCGCCGGTGGCCTCCCACAGCCAGTGGCCGGCGTTGCGGACGATCAGCGGGTAGGGCTCGGCGACCTGGCCGGCGTACTGGATGCCCAGCAGCGCCTGCTCGGGTTCGCCCTGCTCACGCCAGAGTGCGGGGCGCCCGGGCCCGCGCCGTTTTCGGCAGGTCAGCAGCCGGTCGGGGGCTCCGGAGGGCAGCGCGTCGAGTTCGACCTGCCAGTACATGGAGTTGGCGGAGAGGAAGACCAGCGCGGTGCCGCTGTCGCGGGCGCGCTCGGCCGCCCGGCGCATGGGCACCGACCAGTACTCGTCGTGGCCGGGGAAGACCAGCCCCCGGTAGCGGGTGGGATCGATGTGCCCGGCGTGCAGATCGCGGGTGTCGGCGTAGGCCAGGTCGTAGCCGTACCGCTCGGCCCAGCGGATGAAGTCGTAGGCGTGGCCCACGTGCATGGGCAGGCCCGAGCCCGCATAGGGGCGGTCGAAGGAGACGGTCATCGCCGCCTCGCTCTCGCCGAGCAGCCGCCCCTGGTCGTCCCAGGCGTGGTAGAGGCTGGCGCCGGTGCGGCCGTCCTCCGGGAAGAGGTTGTACGCCTGCCACGTCACGTCGGGGAGGACGAGCAGCAGGTCGGCGGGGTCCCGGTCGCGAACGGTGAAGGGGATGTGGGAGCGGTGGCCGTCGGCGGTGGTCAGTACGGCGACGTAGGCGCCTGTGGACCAGTAGTCGGGGATCTGGAGCCGCCAGGAGAGCCACCAGTGGTGGCAGGAGACGGTGCGGTCCGCGGTGAGCGGCGCGGGCTGCATGATGCCGGACAGCCGCGGACTGGTGGTGATCTTGGTGGCGCCCGCGCCGCCGTAGTGGCCGATGCGGTAGACGTCGACGCTGAAGGGCTGCGGCGGGTTGACGGTGATCCGGAAGTCGATGGACTCACCGGGCGGGGTGCCGCCCGCCACGGAAGCGAAGCCCTTGATCTGGCAGCGCACGTCGTCCGCTGTGGGCGGGGCGCTGCTGGACAGTCCGCGGGTGCGTGGCTTGGGGACGGTCTGGCCGCCGCCCGCCAGTTCCCGCACCAACTCGGGGGTGCGCGAGGTCTGGCCGGGGGCCTGGTCGACGCAGTCGACGTACCAGGGCACGAGGCGGCCGTTCTCGAAGTAGTTCTCGCTCACCCGCAGCCAGGGCAGCGGGCCCTGACCGAAGGGGTCGGTCACCGCGTGCGCCAGCGCCCCCGACTCCCAGCGCCGGATCGGCTCGGTGACCCCGGCCGCACGAGCTACGGATTGCTCGATCCGCTCGACTTCACGTACGGGCTGCCCGGTCCGCTCGGTTCCCATCGCTGCTCCCTCCCCGGCGCCCTCGCTCCGCTCCGCCGTGCTGCCGCCGTGCCGCAGGTGTGACGGCAGACAGCACATCACATTACGCAAGGGTGTGGTCACCCTTCGTCGCTAAATGGCTGGAGATGATCTTCAGACGAGCCGAACGGGCTTCTCCGGTCGCACACCGATCGCTGCCAGCCAGTCCCGCAGCCCCGCCGTCTCGCCGTCCTCGACGAGTGCGAGCACCAGTGCGGAGAGTTCGCTGGTGCGCCGGCCGTCGACGTACAGTGCCGGCCCGTCCAGCCAGTCCAGACCCGGTGTCGCCCCCGCAGTGTCGACAGCGGCGCAGCAGACGGCTGCGGTGATGTGGTCGGCCAGCAGCTCCTTGCCGCCGCGCGGCGGCTGGAGCGGCAGCCCCATGGGGGCCAGGGGCGCGAGATGTGTACTGCCCGCACCCGGCGGGAGCCCCGCGCCGGGGCTCGCACCGATGACACCGGGGGCGCTC
Source organism: Streptomyces sp. CA-250714 (assembly GCF_050936705.1). NCBI lineage: Bacteria > Bacillati > Actinomycetota > Actinomycetes > Kitasatosporales > Streptomycetaceae > Streptomyces > Streptomyces sp. CA-250714. The sequence goes on from NZ_JBNJMI010000001.1 coordinate 3,799,646, forward strand.
GCAGCTTCCGCGCGCGCCACCTCCGCGCTGATACGCGCGGCCAGCGCGTCGATCCCGCCCGGCGAAGCGAACCGGTCCAGCACACGGGCCAGCGTCGGCCCCGCCAGCTCATGATCGGCACCATCGGCGCGCAGTGATCTGTCGCTACCGGTGGGGGGCGGTCCGCCGCCGTCGAGGGCTGGCAGCCTGTCGCCGTCGTGCGGCGGAAGCCTGTCGCTTTCGCGGAGTGGGCGTCTGTCGCCCTCGGAGAGTGGGCGTCTGTCGCCCTCGGAGAGTGGGCGTCTGTCGCCCTCGGGGGCCGGGGAGGCGGCGCCGACGACGGGTGCCGGGGCCGGGTGGCCGACGGCCAGCGGGGAGTTGGTGTTCTCGGCGGGGCGGGGTGCGTCGGCTGCGGCCGGCGACGGGGAGCCGACGGTGTCCAGCGCCGCGAAGAGACGGGACGCCTCCGCACGCCAGATGCGGTCGACGACCTCCTCCGGGTACGCGGACCACTCCACCGGCGTCCACTCCGGCGTCGCCTCGCGCGGCCCGGCCGGCACCTGCAGCGGCGGACGCGACCCCAGAAAGAGGCGGGCCGCGAGCAGCGAGACCGCGCCGTCCACGGTGCCCGGCTCCTTCAGCAGGTCGCAGGCGGGGCGTTCGCCGAGCCGCGAGGTGAAGCCCTCCGCGAGCCGGTCGCGGCGGGACAGCTCGGTCAGCGCGGAGACCACCCCCGCGTCCAGCCGGGTGGGCCACAGCCCGAGCCGCCAGGCGGGCAGCGCCACCCGGGTCAGCAACCGGTCCCAGCCGGCGTAGGCGAGGCCGACCTGTTCCTGGGCCGCGGCCCGCAGCCCCTGGTCGACGGCCTGGGCGCGGTCGGCGGCGGCAGCGGCGACGCCCTGCTCCATCGCGGCGGCGTACGGGCCCGCCGCACGGAGCATCAGCCGGGCGACCGGCCCCACCAGCCGGTGCACCGCCCTGCGCAGCCCGGCCGCGCCCGCTCCAGCGGCACGCCCGAGCGCTCCGGACCCGCCCGACGAGGCGTGCGGCCCCGGCGGGCCCGGCCCCCAGACCGAGGCGTGTCCCGGACCTCCCGTCAGGTCGGCAGGAGGGTGCTCGGCGTTGGCGACCGCCGCGTCCAGCCCGCGTACGAAACGCCGCGCTGCCGCTATGTCGGGGTGGGCCGAAGGGCCGGTGCCCGCGACCACCGGGGCGAGCAGGGCGCGCAGTTCGGCAACGCGCATCCACCACAGGAACGGCGAGCCGATGACCAGGACGGGGGCCGCGCCGCGTACTCCGCCCTCCCCCGTGTCAGCGCGGAAGTGCGTACGGTCCTCCAGCCAGCTGTCGCAGTCCGGGGTCAGCGCGATGGCGGACGGCGCCGGGACCTCCAGCCGGTCGGCGAGATCGCGGACCAGGGCGTGCAGATCGGGCGCCGCGCGCTCCTCGACGGGCACCGTCGGCGAGACGGCGGGGCGGCCTCGGGCGATGACGAGCCCGGCGACCGCGGCGCAGGCCAGGGTGGCTGCCGCGAGTCCGGTGACCGACCAGCGCGCAGCGTCCCAGCCGGGGCCGGGGCCGAACTGGCCCGTCGTACGCCCCACCCACAGGATCACCGCGGCGGCGGCCGGGAGCAGGGCCAGGGCGAGCGCTGTGCTGCGCACCCGGAGCACGGCGAGGGCATGGGCGCGCGCGGAGCGCGCGACCGTCCGCCGGCCGGGGACCGGACCATCGGGACCGCTCACGTCTCACCCCCGCACCTTCCAGGCCGCAGCCGGGCTCTCCGGCTTCCACCCACTGTGTCACCGCGCTCCGACACCGCAATGCGCGCTGCGCCAGTCGACGGACGGTTCGACGGACAGTCGGCAGACCGCGCGCGAGCAGCCCCTACGCCGCCTGCACACCGCCCGCACGGCGGCCTTACGGCAGCCTCACGGCGCTTGTGCGGCACCATAGTTGGGGCCTTTGCGGGCGTCAGCCGTAAGCGGCCGTCGTCACTCGATGGAATGGCTTTGGGGAGAGCTCTTGCCCGGGCGGGGCCGGAGGTATATGGGTCGGCCCCTTTTTCGACCAGGGGGGCGACCAGGCGGCGAGCAGGGGGCCGGCAGGCGGCGAACAGGCCCCGAACAGGCGGATCAGCCCTCGCCGGCCTCGGCCGCGGCCGCGGCCCGCTCCGCGATGTCCGTGCGGTGGTGCGCGCCCGCCAGCCGGACGCGGCCGACTGCCGCGTAGGCACGCTCGCGGGCCTCGGTGAGGTCGGTGCCGGTCGCGGTGACCGACAGGACGCGGCCACCCGCGCTGCGTACCGTGCCGTCCTCGTCGGCCTTGGTGCCCGCGTGCAGGACGTACGCCTGCGGGCCGTCCGCGCGCTCGATCTCGTCGAGCCCCTCGATGACATCACCCGTACGAGGCTTCGCCGGGTAGCCGTGGGCCGCGACCACGACGGTGACCGCCGCGCCCTCGCTCCAGCGCAGCGCCGGGAAGTCGGCGAGGGCTCCGGTGGCCGCCGCGTACAGCAGCCCGCCCAGCGGCGTGCGGAGCCGGGCGAGGACGGCCTGGGTCTCCGGGTCGCCGAACCGGGCGTTGAACTCGATGACGCGCACCCCGCGCGAGGTGAGGGCCAGGCCCGCGTAGAGCAGCCCGGAGAAGGGGGTGCCGCGGCGGCGCAGTTCGGCCACGGTCGGCTCCAGGACCGTCGCGGTGATCTCGTCCACCAGCTTCGGGTCCGCCCACGGCAGCGGCGAATAGGCGCCCATGCCGCCGGTGTTGGGGCCCTCGTCGGCGTCGTAGGCGCGCTTGAAGTCCTGTGCGGGCTGGAGGGGTACGACGGTCTCGCCGTCGGTCACCGCGAAGAGGGAGACCTCGGGGCCGTCCAGGAACTCCTCGATGACGACGGCGCCGCCGCAGGCGCGGGCATGGGCGCGTGCCTGCTCGATGTCGTCGGTCACCACGACGCCCTTGCCGGCGGCGAGACCGTCGTCCTTGACGACGTAGGGCGGGCCGAACGCGTCCAGCGCGGCGTCGGCCTCCTCGGGGGTGGTGCACACATAGCTGCGGGCCGTGGGCACGTTGGCGCCCGCCATGACCTCCTTGGCGAACGCCTTGGAGCCCTCCAGCATGGCCGCCTCGGCGGACGGGCCGAAGACGGGGATGCCGCGCGCGCGGACCGCGTCGGCGACGCCGGCCACCAGCGGGGCCTCGGGGCCGATGACGACGAGGTCGGCGCGGACCGCGTCGGAGGCGGCGAGCTCGGCGACCGCCGCGCCGTCGAGCGGGTCCACGGTGTGCGGCGTGGCCACCTCGGCGGTCCCGGCGTTGCCGGGCGCGCAGTGCACGGCGCTGACCTCGGGATCGAGGGAGAGCGAGCGACAGATTGCGTGTTCGCGGGCACCGCCGCCAATGACCAGAATCCTCACGCCGCCAACCCTAACGGCCCGCGCGGCCCCGCTCGTGCGGCCCTTACGAGTGACAGGGCGGCGCCCTATACCCGACGGGGCGCCACTTCTGGGGGGAAATCGGCGCGGATCGTCGGCGTGGTCCCACTTCTGGCGGTAGGAAGGGAGGTCGCCGGAGCGCCGGGAACACCGGGAACGCCGCGCAGCCGGACACAACGCCGAAGGAGCACGGGTGAAGCGGGTCAAGCAGCCGGATCTGCTGGGGCGGGGGTTCCCGTCCGGGGACTGGAACGAGCCCGCCGAGCGCCTCGAGGAGCTGTACCAGTGGGTGGAGCAGGAGGCGATGCGTCTCGTCGAGTGGTATCTGGCGGACCGGGTACGCAAACGCAGGTGGGCACGGTGGCTGCGGGGCGGTGTCGTGGCGGGGGCCGCGGTGGGCGCGCTGGTACCGCTCGCGGATCTGGCGGGGGTCGCCTTAGCGCAGGGGCACTCCGGCTACGTCGGTTACGTCGCGCTGCTGTTCGCCGCCGTGTGCGCCCTCGCCGACCGCTGGCTGGGACTGACGTCCGGGTGGATGCGGGATGTCGCCGCCGCGCTGGCGGTGCACCGGCGGCTGGAGATGCTGCGCTACGAGTGGGCGGCCGAGAACGTCCGTGAGGTCCTCGGCCCGGCCGAGGGCTCGGCCGGGGAGGCGGCGGAGCGGGCGCTGGCCGTGCTCCGCCGCTTCTCGGAGGACGTGAACGAGACCGTACGGGCCGAGACGGTGGACTGGATGGTCTCGTTCCGTACCGCGGGCTCCCCCCTTCTGCTGGCCTCGCAGAGCGTGGGGCCCGCCGGGCGCGGCACGCCGGTGCGGAGGCTGCCCCCGCCGCCGAACGGCGCTGGGGGCTGGGCCACCATGCCGCGGCAGCGGCCACCGGGCGGCTGACGCGGGCCCGGGGGCCGGGACACCCCCGGGGCTGCTCCCTCGCGGGGTCACCTCCCTCGCCGGCTCAGCCGAAGACGATCATCGACCCCTGGGCCAGGCTGCGGGTCGCGGCGGCGTGCAGGCTCAGCCACACATGCCGCTCCCTGCCGAACGGGGTGCCGTCCTCGTAGCCGATGGCAGCGGAGGCGGCGGGCTCGTCCAGTTCGGTGGGGCGCAGCGGTGCCGCCGGTGCGGGCGGCGGATTGTCCGGGTCGATCCCCAGATGCGGCCCCACCGTACGCAGTTCGCGCAGCAGTCCGTGGCTGGAGCCCAGCGGGCCGCCGCCCTCCAGCAGTTCGTCGCCGGAGAGCGGCGCGGCGAAGTCCACCGGGATGTAGGCGCCCGCGTGGTCGTAGTGCCACACCAGATGCGACTGCTGGGCCGGCTGCTCGAACATCTCCAGGAGTTGCTCGTAGTCGCTGCCCAACTCCCCCACCGGCGTGACCTCCAGACCGGCGGCCAGCAGCAGATAGGCGCGGCGCAGATAGTGCAGGGCCTCGTAGTCGAAGCCCGCGACCGGGGCGACGTCGCCCGAGAGGCCCGGCATGTAGCCGAAGACGGGAACCGTGGGCAGGCCGGCTTCGGTCAGCGCCCTGTCGTAGGTGGCGATCTCTTCCGAGAAGGGGTTGTCGGGGCTGTGGCAGAGCACGTCGACGAGGGGGACGAGCCAGAGGTCACAGGCCAAGGGGCGCTCCAATACCGTCAGGGACCTGCCTGTACCCCAGCGTAGTGCGATCAACGCCCGGTGAGGACGGGCAGTACGGACGAGGCGTGCGTCCACAGCAGTGCGCCGCCCACCCCGGGCAGCAGATGCCGTTCCGCGCCGGACACCCGCGCCGCCAGCCCTGCTCCCTGGTCGGGCGAGTGGCCGAAGTCCTGGTCGCCGTACCAGAAGTCGACCGGCACCCCGATCGCCGCCAGATCGATGTCCCAGCGGCCCATGGCGAGCACCGTGTCACGTGCGTAGCCGTCGGGGCCCTGCGCGAACGCCTCCTCCAGAGCCCCGCGGTAGGCGGCGGCGAAGTCGGCGCGCTCGTAGACCGCGCGGTCGCCGGGCGGGCTGGAGGAGAGCACCATCTCCCACATCGCCTGTGGCGTGAAGCGGGCGAACTCCGCGTGCGCCGCCTCGGGTTCGCGGGTGGCCAGCTCCGTGAGGCGGTACAGCTCGGCGGGCAGCACCTCGGTGAACGGCGGCTCGGCGAACCGGGGGTCGGCCACCTCGTCCGCGCCGGAGACCACCGCCAGCGCCCGGACCACCCCGTGCGCTGGGGGCACCTCCCGGCCGGAGGCTGGGGGAAGGCCAGCGCGAAGGGCGCCCCCTGCGAGTTGCCCACCATCGCGGGCCGGTCCAGTCCGCGTGCCCGGGCGAACGCGGCGATGTCGGCGGCGAAGTCGGCGAACGTACGGCCCGGCGCGGGTGTCGAGGCGCCGAGCCCCGGGCGGTCGAGCGCGATCAGCCGCACGCCGAGCCCGTCGACGACGCCCGCGCCGAAGCCGAGGCTCCGGGAGGTGGCGGCGCCCGGTGAGAAGAGCACGGGGGTGCCGTCCTTGGGCCCTCACTCCGCCCACGCCAGCTCCCGGCCGTCCGGCAGCGGCGTCGTGCCCGTACGGGCGGCGGGGGCGACCAGCACGGGGGACGCCTCGGGCCGCGTGCTCATATGTCCTTCTCCTCTGCTGTCTCCGCCGCGCCGACCTGTGCCAGCGCGTGCTGGTTGTACGTGGCGATGACCTCGCGGGCCGCAGGCGCGTCCCCCGCCGCGACGGCGTCCAGCAGCGCGTTGTGCCCCGACCACAGCCGGCCGCGCAGCGAGGCGTGCCGGCGCAGCACCGGGACGGCGAAGACCCAGCACTGGACCCGCAGCCGGTCGAGGAAGTCGCAGATGTAGGGGTTGCCGAGCAGCCCGCTCAACTCACGCCAGAACCGCAGGTCGTAGGCGATCAGTACGTCGAGGTCCCCGGCGCGCGCCGCGCGTTCGGCGGCGTCGGCACGGCGGCGCACCGAGGCCAGCGCCTCGGGCCCCAAGCCGCCGAGGGCCCGGCGGGCGGCCGACGTACCGGCCGAGCCCGGCGGGCGTGCGGGGTCGGCGGCGTGTTCCGGGTCGCGCTCGATCCGCTGGAAGACGCCGTCCACCACCAACTGCCCGGCCTCGCACATGGCGCGGTAGTCCGCCAGCGTGAACTCGTGTACGCGGAAACCGCGGTGCTGTTCCACGTCCAGCAGCCCCTGCGCCGCGAGATCGACCAGCGCCTCGCGGACGGGTGTCGCGGAGACGCCGTACTGCTCGGCGATCTCCTTGACCGTGAAGTCGCGGCCCGTGGCGAGCCGGCCGGCCAGGATCTCGTCGCGCAGCGCGGTGGCGATCTGCGAGCGCAGGGTGCTGCGTTTGATCACGCCCCCGCGCTCCCCGCGCCCGCGGTGGTGTGCGCGTCGGCCGCGGTCAGGGCCTCGTCCAGCACGCTGAGGCCCTCCTTGAGCTCGGCCTCGGTGATGTTGCACGGCGGCACGACGTGGGTGCGGTTCATGTTGACGAACGGCCACAGGCCGCCGCGCTTGGCCGCCGCGGCGAAGTCGGCCATGGGCGCGTTGTCGGCTCCGGTCGCGTTGTAGGGGACCAGCGGCTCGCGGGTCTCCTGGTCGCGCACCAGGTCGAGGGCCCAGAAGACGCCGGTGCCGCGCACCTCGCCGACCGAGGGGTGGCGCGCTGCCAGCTCGTGCAGCGCCGGGCCGATGACGGTCTCGCCCAGGTGCGCGGCGTGCTCGACGATGCCCTCCTCCGCCATGGTGCGGAGCGTCGCGACCGCGGCGCCGCAGGCCAGCGGGTGGCCCGAGTAGGTGAGGCCGCCCGGGTAGGGGCGCTGCTCGAAGGTCTCGGCGATCTTCGCGGAGATCGCGACCCCGCCGAGCGGTACGTAGCCGGAGTTGACGCCCTTCGCGAAGGTCATCAGATCGGGTACGACGTCGTAGAGGTCGGCCGCGAACCAGGTGCCGGTGCGGCCGAAGCCCGCCATCACCTCGTCCAGCACGAAGACGATCCCGTACCGGTCGCAGATCTCCCGCACGCCCGCCAGATAGCCGGGCGGCGGCATCATGATCCCGGCGGTGCCGGGGATGGTCTCCAGGATGACGGCGGCGATCGTCTGCGGACCCTCGTACGCGATCGTCTGCTCCAGGTGCGCCAGCGCCCGCTCGCACTCCTGCTCCTGGGTCTCGGAGTAGAACGGGGTGCGGTAGAGGTGCGGCGCAGAGAAGTGGACGACGCCCGCGGTGCCGCTGTCGGACGCCCAGCGGCGCGGGTCGCCCGTGAGGTTGATGGCCTGCTGGGTGCCGCCGTGGTACGAGCGGTAGGCGGAGAGCGCCTTGGGGCGGCCGGTGTGCAGGCGGGCCATACGGATGGCGTGCTCGACGGCGTCGGCGCCGCCGTTGGTGAAGAAGATCTTGTCGAGGTCGCCCGGCGTCCGCTCTGCGATCAGCCGGGCCGCCTCGGAGCGCGCCTCGACGGCGAAGGCGGGCGCGAAGGTGCACATCTTCGCGGCCTGCTCCTGGATCGCGGCGACGACCTTGGGGTGCGCATAGCCGATATTGGTGAAGACGAGGCCGCTGGTGAAGTCGAGGTACCGCTTCCCCTCGTAGTCCCAGAAGTACGACCCCTCGGCGCCCGCCACCGCCAGCGGGTCGATCTGTCCCTGCGCCGACCAGGAGTGGAACACATGCGCCCGGTCGGCCTCGTGCACGGCCCGGCCGGTGCCGGGGTCGGGGGCGGCCGCCGAGGCGGGGGCGGGGTTGTGCGATGAGGGGTGGTGCGTGGTCACGATCGGTACCTCGGTTCGCTCGCGGGGTGCCCGCCCGGCCCGGGACGGACGCCTTCCGGGCGGGGAGGGCCCCCGGAAGGGTGACAGCCAGCGTAATGTCGCCCTCCTCTTTCCCGCTCAGGGAGGGCGCGGGGAGGGCGGGAGGCCGCGCGCGGGGGCGTGCGGTGTGCGCCGGAGGGGCGGGTCAGTCGTCGTCCGCTTCGCTGTCGCCGGTGGCCCGCGGCTTGCCGTCCACGCAGCGCACCTGGACGGTGCGGTCGTCGGCGTCGTCCGCGGCCGGTTCCAGTTCGACGGTGGCCGTCAGCGCCGGGCCGGGCTCGACGTCGTCGGCGCTGTAGCCCTCCGCGGGGGTCCAGCTCAGCAGCTTGACGGTACGGGCGTCGGTACGGCACTCGGCGACCGCGGTGCCGAGCCCGCCGGGAAAGCGCACGGTACGGGGGCGCTCCGCTGGGTGCTCCACGGAGGGGGAGGGCGACGCATCCGGCGCGGGGTCCTTGGTGCGGGCCCGCTGCTTGGTCTGGTCCAGCTCGTGCTGGACGCCCGCCTCGGTCAGCGGCTCGGGCCGGCCGTACTGGTTTCCGGGGTCGGCCTGGGCGAACGACCACACGCCGAGCGCCAAGGCGGCGCCGACGGCGCACACCCAGCCTGCGGCGGCCAGACGTCGCCGAGAGGGGTTGCCCTCGTCCGCCTGCGCCATGGTTCATCCCTCACTCTCGCGTACCCGGCAATGGGGCTGCGCTTGCCCACCCTGCGCCCCTGGCGCAGACTGCCCAAGCGCAGCAGGGGGGACGCGCCCCGAAGGGGCGCGGGGAACTGCGCGACAAGCCACGACGCGTCCGCAGCCTGCAGACAACAGCCAGGCGCACTCCCTCCCCAGTCCGAAGGACTAACGTACCTGCATGCCGCATCTACTAGTGGTGGAGGACGACCCCCAACTCCGCGCGGCCCTCGTAAGGGCGCTGCGCGACCGCGGGCATGCCGTGGCAACGGCCGACACCGGCATGGCGGGGCTCGACGCCGCGGTGACGCACCGGCCCGATCTGGTCGTACTGGACCTGGGCCTGCCCGATGTGGACGGCGGCCAGGTACTGCGAATGCTCCGCGCGGTCAGCGACGTACCCGTGATCGTCGCGACGGCGCGGGACGACGAGCCCGAGATCGTCGCCGCGCTGGAGGACGGCGCCGACGACTACCTCGTCAAGCCGTTCGGCTCCGGGCAGTTGGAGGCCCGTATCAAGGCGGTGCTGCGGCGGCTCGGCAGCGGTGAGCCGGACGAGCCGGAGCCGCCGGTACGGGTCGGCGGCCTCGTCGTCGCCCCCTCAGCGCGTGAGGTCACCCTCGACGGGCAGCCGCTGGAGCTGACCCCGCGCGAGTTCGACCTGCTGTGCTATCTGGCCCGGCGGCAGGGCCAGGTCGTCTCCCGGCGGGAGCTGCTGGCGGAGGTCTGGCAGCAGCCGCTGGGCGGGGCCGACAAGACGGTCGACGTCCATCTGTCCTGGCTGCGGCGGAAACTGGGCGAGACAGCGCAGCGCCCGCGCTATCTGCACACCGTACGGACGGTGGGCGTGAAGCTGGCGGCTCCGGAGACCAACGCGGCCCCGGAGGCCGACGCGGTTCCGGACGCCGATCCGGAACAGGGCTGACGGACGATGCGGCGGCAGCTCCTGGTACTCGTCGGCACGACGACCGCCGTCGTACTCGCCGTGCTGCTCGTCCCGCTCGCGCTGCTGGTCCGCAGCCACGCCGAGGACCGGGCCATGACGGACGCGACCGAACGCGCGCAGTCCGTCGCGGCGGTGGTGGGCGGCTCGCTGGGCCGGGGCGGGGACGGCGGAGCAGGACGGCAGCAGGGCCGCGAGGTCGTCACCGGCGTACTCGACGGGCTCAACGGCGAGGGCCGCCCCCGCACATGTGTCGTACTGGCGGACGGCACGGTACTGGGCCCGCGCGCGGCGGGCGTGAGCCGCGCGGCGCTCGACCTCGCCCGCAGCGGGCGGGCCTTCACCTACGCGCCCGGCGACGAGAACGGCGGCGGCCGGGTGGTGATGGTGCCCGTACTGGGCGCCCAGCAGGGCGGCAGCGGCGGGCACTCCGCGTCCGTGGTGGAGGTCGCCGTCAGCGAGCAGCGGCTGCACAGGGGGGTGCTGCCCTCCTGGTTGGCGGTTCTTGGTCTCGGGGTGGCGCTGATGCTGCTGGGGCTGGCTTTCGCAGACCGGCTCGCCGCGCGGATCGTCCGGGCCACCCGTCGGCTCGCGGCCGTCGCCGACCGGCTGGCGGGCGGCGAACTGACAGCCCGCGCCGAACCGTTGGGGCCGCGTGAGCTGCGCCAGCTCGCCGGACGGCTGAACGAGCTGGGCGAGCGTATCGATGTCCTGGTCACCGCCGAGCGGGAGCGCGGCGCCGACCTGGCGCACCGGCTGCGCACGCCGGTCGCCGCGCTGCGGCTGGACGCCGAGGGGCTGCGGGACGCGGACGAGGCGGCCAGGATCGGCAGGTCGGTGGCCGCGCTGGAACGCAGCGTGGACGGCGTGATCCGCGCGGCCCGGCGCGCGGGCGCGCCGCCGGACAGCCCGCTGTGCGATCTGGCGGAGCTGACGCGGGAGCGTGCGGCCTTCTGGGCGCCGCTCGCCGAGGACGAGGGCCGGGCGCTGCACGTCTCCGCGCCGGGCCAGGTGCCGGTGCGGGCCCTCGCCGAGGAGCTGTCGGCGGTGCTGGACGCGCTGATCGGCAACGTCCTCGACCACACCCCGGAGGGAACGGGGCTGTGGCTCACGGTCGCGGTGTCGCCCGACGGCACCCATGGCCTGCTCACGGTGGAGGACGACGGGCCCGGCTTCGCCGACGGTGCCCGGGAGGTGGGCGTACGCGGCCGGAGCGGCGCGGGCTCGACGGGGCTGGGGCTGGACATCGCCCGTACGACGGCGGAGGCATCGGGGGGAGCGGTCGAGCTGGGAACCTCGGCGAAGCACGGCGGGGCCTCGGTGAGGTGCAGCTTCCGTACGGCGGAGTCCTGAAGCGGCCGCTCAGTGCGGGATCTGCTCCACCAGCAGCAGGGCGCCCAGCACGACCATCGCGACGCCGGAGAGCCGGGTGACGACGCGGGCCGCGGTGGGGCGGGCCCGCAGTACGGTGCGGGCCAGCGAGCCCACGCCCAGGTAGACGGCGCCGGCGATGCACATGTGCAGCAGCCCGAGCAGCCCGATCTGGAGGGCGAGCGGCCAGTGGCCGTGCTGGTCGGCGAACTGGGGCAGCAGCGCGACGTAGAGCAGCAGCGCCTTGGGGTTCAGCCCGCTGACCCCGGCGCCCTTGAGCACCCGGGTGCGCGCGCCGGGGCCCGCGGCGGCGCCCTCCGCCACCTCCGGCGGCCCGGCCTGCTTCGCCCCGGCGAAGGTCGTCACTCCCAGCCATACGAGGTAGCCGGCGCCCAGCGTGGTCAGCGCGGTCAGCACTCCGGGGGTCTGCGCGACGACGGCCGCCACGCCCGCCACGACGACGGCCGTGAGCCCCACGTACCCCAGCATCAGTCCACCGACGGCGGGCACCACCGACCGGTCCCGCAAGCCGGAGGTGATCGCGTACGCCCAGTCCGCGCCCGGGACGAGGACGAGGAGAAAGGAGACGGCGAAAAACGCGGCTATGGAACTGGCAGCCATGGGGCGGTCCTTCCTCTGTGACGGTGCAGGAAGGAAGAATAGGAAGAAATGCCCCGAAGGTGTTCCCCTAAAAGGTCGCCCTGCGCTGCTCCCGTGGAAGAATCTTCCCCATGGACGACATGGACCGGCAGATTCTTGCGGAGCTCCAGAACGACGGCCGGCTGACCGTCACCGAGCTGGCCGCACGGGTGGGGCTCAGCCTCTCCCCGTGCCATCGCCGGCTGCGCGAACTCGAACGCAGTGGCGCCATCCGCGGCTACCGCGCCGTGGTCGACGCCGACGCGGTGGGCCTCACCTTCGACGCGCTCGTCTTCGTCACCATGCGCCAGGAGGACCGCACCACGATCTCCGCGTTCGAGCAGGCGCTCACCGAACTCCCGCAGGTCATCCAGGCCCAGCGGCTCTTCGGCGACCCGGACTATCTGCTCCGCGTCGTCACCGCCGACCTGCCCGCCTTCCAGCGCCTCTACGACGAGAACCTCGCCACGCTGCCGGGCGTCCAGCGGCTGAGCTCCACGCTGGTGATGAAACATGTGGTGCACGAGCGGCCGCTGCCGGCGTGAGAGTCACCGCCGGCCGACGAGTGTCACCGTCCACTCGCACCAGGGCCCCGCGCTCAGCTGGAACAGGCAGCGCTCCGGCAGCGTGAAGAGGGCATCCCGCTTGCCGGCACTCCGTACGGACAGGACGTCCCACTGCTTCTTATGGGTCGCGTCCGGCGGCAGGAACAAGTCGACCTGGGCATTGTTCAAGCCGTCGGCGATCAGCTTCTCCAGGAAGGCATCGGGGTGCTCGTGGCTGACGACGGCGGCATCGGCGGCCGGCCCGTTGTAGACCAGGACATCCGTTCCGACGCCGGTCACCGAGTCGGTGAGCGGGGTGGCGGCCTCGGGCCCGTGGAACCGCAGCGTCCACTCCGTCTTCGCCTTGACCTTGACGGTCTTGGGCTCCCCGTCGGTACACCACAGAGCCCGCTCCGCCACCCCCTTCTCCGGCGACACCTGCCCGAAGCCGCAGAAGAGCCCCTCGCCCTTCACGGTGCAGCTCTCGTCCTCGGCCAGTCGGCCCTCCAGCAGCACCGGCCCCGCCGGCAACGGCGGCAACTCCACCTTCTGCTTGCCGGGTCCACCACGTACCTCATGAAGCAGCGCCGCGCTGCGATCCCCCGTCATACGCGCCATGGTGCCAGGACGGCCGCGCCGCCGGAAACGTCTCCCGCAGCGAGCGCAGCCAGCGGTTGGCGGGGAGGGAGGGGTCGAGGGCTGCCAGGGAGGCGTACTTGGTGAACTCCGCGGCACGGTGGCCGTGTTCGTGCAGGAGGAGGTCGGCTTCGGTGAGGTGGCCGTAGGACTTGGTCTCGACGAGGATCAGATCGCCTGCTGCGCGCACTTCGGCACCGGCGGCGTCGCGGCAGGCCATGTCCGCGTCGGCGGTGATGCGTTGGCCGTCGGCGACGAAGGTGGCGCGGGTGTAGTCCGTGACCAGGCTGGGGGTCAGCTCGCGCGGGACGGCGTAGTCCGGGCCGTAGACGTCGTGGAGTGTGCGGGACAGGAACGTACGGGAGGCGTCCTCCAAGGCGTGGGCGCGCTCCGCGAGGCGGCGGCGGAACTTCAGCGTCTGGCCCCGCCCGCCCTTCAGCTTGATCTCGAACTGCCGCTCCCCGGTGTCCTCGTACAGCCGCTCCCGGATCTTGCAGCGCTGCCGGCGGCCCTGCCGGTGGTCGTGGTAGGCGCCGAGGCCGGGGGTGTCGTAGTAGACGGAGTGGTAGCGGAACCAGCGGCGGCCGCCGATGGACAGCGCGCGGTACGGCTCGTCGCGGTGCGGGTCGGTCAGCCGGGCGGCGATGGCCTGAAAGGTGTGCGCGGGGACGAGGTAGCAGCGGTCGTAGCGGTCCAGCAGCTCGGCGCGGGCCATGACGGCCTCCAGCCCGATGGGGTGGGCGGCCAGTGCGGCGCGGGCCAGCGCCCGGACGGCGGGGGCGACGCGGGTGCGGCCCTGGCCGGGTGCGGTGCTGGGCGCGGTCATCGGGAGGTCTCCCTCGGGTGAGCGGCAGTGGCGGACGGGTGGGTGCGCGTGCGCGTCGTCCGGGTGTCGCTGTCGCTGTCACCGGCGGTGTCCGGGCCGTCGGCGTACCCGAGGCCGGCACGGTCGCCGAGGTCACCAGGGGTGCTCTGCCGGTGCCAGGTGACCTCACCCCTGCCTCCCCGGTCCTGCCGTTCGCCGCCCGGGACCGCCGCACCCTCCCGGTAGCGGACGTCCACGACTGTCAGATCGCGGACGTAGTCCACCTCGCTGACCTTCCAAGCGAGCGGTTCGCCCAGCCGCCTGCGTACATGGGCACGGACGGCGTCGGGCTGGGTGACGGCGGCGTCCAGGGTGATGACCACACGGCGCGTACGGGCGTACAGCCGCGGGTGGTCGGCCGCGTACAGCACGGCGACGGGCAGCAGGCACAGCACGGCCGCGAGGCCGAACGGCAGATGCGGCAGACCGGCCACCAGCCCTATGACGAGTGTCGTGAAGTAGTAGGCCACCTCCTCGTTCTGGATCGACTCCGACCGCAGCCGGATCATCGACAGCACGCCGAAGAGGCCGAAGCCGAGCGCCAGCCCGCCGTCGCCGCCCACCCGGGCGAGCGCCGCGACGACGGCGAACAGCGCCACGTTCAGGGCGAGGTAGGCGGGGAGCAGGTCGCGCCGCCGGTGCCGGGGGAAGTACACGGCGAACGTGAGGACCAGCACCGCGGCGAGGTCGAGCGCGAGGTGGTCGAGGAACTGGCGATACGAATCCATGCCGGTGAACGTAGGGACGCGCGGGTTAAAAGGGCTTCCTCGGCACGTTAAGGATCAGGCAGGCCGGTACGGGATCAGGCAGGCCGTTTCTATTGACAGTGTGCTGTCGTAATGACAGAATTCTGTCATTCAACATCGAGCGCCCACGGAGGCCGCCATGACCGTCCATCTCGCCGTGTACGACACCCTCGCCGACTGGGAGTACGGTCACGCCGTCGCCCACCTGCCCGGTGGCGTACGCACCGTCGGCCTCACCGGCAGCACCGTCACCACCAAGGGCGGATTGCGCATCGAGCCCGACATGACCCTCGACGGTCTGCGTCCCGTCGACAGCCGGCTGCTGATCCTGCCCGGCGCCGACACCTGGCTCAGCGGCGAGCTCGTCGACTTCGCCTACACCGCACGGGAGTTCCTGCACGCGGGCGTGCCCGTCGCCGCGATCTGCGGTGCCGTCTACGGGCTCGCGGACGAGGGGCTGCTCAACGAGCGCGCGCACACCAGCGCCGCGCCGGAGTTCCTCCAGGCCGCGAACGGCTATACGGGCGGCGCGCTCTACCGGGACGCCGACGCCGTCACCGACCGCGATCTGATCACGGCAGGACCGACCGAACCCGTCGCCTTCGCCCGCGAGATCTTCTCCCGGCTCGGCACCTACGAGCCCCCGGTCGTCGACGCCTTCTACCGGCTCCACCAGCACTCCGACCCGGAGGCGTACGCGGTCTTCGCGGCGGGGCGGGCATGAGCGAGACCCCCGGGAAAACGGAGTTGCTCAGCGAGACCGCTCTGGCCGTCTTCCGGCTCAACGGCCAGTTCCTCGCCGCCTCCGAACTGATCGCCCGCCCGGCCGGGCTGACCGCCGCCTGGTGGCAGGTCCTCGGTGCCGTACTCCGCGAACCGCTCCCCGTCTCCGGGATAGCCCGCGTCATGGGCATCACCCGGCAGAGCGTGCAGCGCGTGGCGGATCTGCTGGTCGAACGGGGCCTCGCCGCGTACGAGCCCAACCCGGCACACCGCCGCGCCAAACTCCTCACCCCCACCCCCGAGGGCCGGGCCGCCGTCGAGCGGATCGTCCCCGGCCACGCCGAGCTGGCCCGCCGGCTGTGCGAAGAGCTCGGCGGCGAGGGGGAGTTCGCCCGCGTCGCCGAGTCACTGCGCCGGCTGTCCGACGCGATGGAGGCCCTGTATCCGCAGAAGCCCGAGAAGTGAGCGGGATCCGGTCCGTTCCGGCACACCATCGAAGTGATGCCGGGGTCGGGGGCGCACACCATCAAAGCGAAGCCCGTTGGCAGCCCGACCGTGACCTCACTGACGGAGAGTGAAGGAGGAGAGGACCGAAGACCAACGAGTGCACGGGGGCGGGCGGCGTATGACGGACCTGACGCCGGAGGATCCGGTCGGAATCGGCGGCTACCGGCTGCTGAGGAGACTGGGCGCGGGCGGCATGGGACGGGTGTACCTGGGGCGTTCCGCCGGTGGCCGGACGGTTGCCGTCAAGCTGGTGAAGGCGGAGCTTGCGGCGGACCCCTTGTTCCGTACCCGGTTCCGGATGGAGGTCGCGGCCGCACGCCGGGTCGCCGAGCGGTGGACCGCGCCGGTGCTGGACGCCGACACCGAGGCCGACACCCCTTGGGTGGCGACCGGGTACGTCGCGGGGCCCTCGCTCGAACAGGTGATCTCCGCCGGGCGGGCCGGAAGCCCCGCGCAGGCGGCACGGCAGGGGCACGGGCCGCTGCCGCCCGGCTCGGTGCGGGTGCTGGCGTACGGTCTCGCCTCCGCGCTGCTCGACATCCACGGCGCCGGGCTCGTCCACCGGGACCTGAAGCCGTCCAATGTGCTGCTGACCATCGACGGGCCGCGCGTCATCGACTTCGGTATCGCCCGTGCCCTGGACGAGGTGCCCACCTCGACGCTGACCAGCACCGGAATGGTCGTCGGCTCGCCCGGTTACATGGCGCCGGAGCAGATCACCGGTGGTCAACTGTCCGCGGCGAGCGATGTGTTCTCCCTCGGCGCGGTGCTCGGTTACGCCGCGACCGGACAGCCGCCCTTCGGACTGACCGGGGGCGGCGGCGGGGTGCACGCGGTGATGTTCCGCATCGCCTCCGAGGAACCTGATCTGGCCGGCTTCGGCACGGACCCCGCCGACGAAGAGGCCGCAGGACTCCGCGAGTTGATCCTCGACTGCCTCGCCAAGGATCCCGCGGCGCGGCCCGCGCCCGAGGAGGTCGTGGCGCGGGTACAGCCGGTGTCCGTCGGCGCCTCGGCCCCGCCGTGGCTGCCCGCCGGGCTGCTGGCCGAACTGGGGCGTGAGGCCGTGCGGTTGCTGGACACGGACACACCGCCGCAGGGGTCGGGGAAGCCTGACGGGGGCGGTACGGCGGAACCGGGCGCGGTCGGGGCCGCTGCCGCTGCCCCTGGTTCCGGTTCCACTTCCGGTTCCGGGTCTGGTTCCCCTTCCGGTTCCGGTTCCGGTTCCGCCGCGACGTTCGCGGGTGGGCCCGAGGCGCCGACTTCCGTGGTGCCCCCGTCCAGTGCGGCGCCCGCCGGGTCCGGGCGCCGCCGCACCCGGCGCAGCCGCCGTACGCTGCTCGCCGCCGCGGCGGCCGTCGTCCTCGTGGGTGCCGGAGTCGCTGCCACGGGCGCCGGTATCGGGCCGCTGGCCAGTGACAGCGGGGGCAGGAACGGCGGCAAGGAGTCCTCCGACGTACCGAAGCCCTTCCTCGGCACCTGGGTCGGTGCCGTCGAGCGGGATGGCAAACCGACCGGCCAGTATCGCCGGTTCGTCATCACCAAGGGCAAGGAGGGCGAGATCGTCGCGACCAGCATCAGCCTGGGCGCCGACTACGAGTGCAAGAGCGACGGCAAGCTCGCCTCCGCCCCCGAGCCCGGCAGCGCCGACGGGGGAATGCGGCTCGACACCAAGGTCGTGGAGAGCACACCGGCCGGCAAGTGCGCGGCAATCGGCGAACACACACTGACGGCCGAGCCCGGCGGCGTCCTCGAATGGCGGGCCGCGGGCCGCACGGCGACACTCCGCAAGGTCGCCACCCCCGAGCGGCTGCCCGACGCGCTGATCGGCGAGTGGCGCCGCCCGCTGTCCGACGGCGGCAGCCAGACGCTGACCATCCACGCCGACGACCCGGCTGACAACGGCCTGACGATGGTCTCGGACGGCACCGAGCACTGCGAGGCACGCGTCGATGTCTTCTCCGCCGGAAGCGACACCGAACCGGCCCGGCTGGCGCCGCCCGACGTGGACCGGGCCAAGTCGCGAGGCACCTGCGCCGCGGGTAACACCTCCACGCTGCGCGCCGACCAGGACGGCACGCTGCTCCGCGAGTTCCCGGACGGGCGCGTGCTGCGGTACAGCCCTGCCGACTGAGGGCTGAAAGGGGCGGGAGAGGGGTGCGGGACGAGCCCCGCACCCCTCCCGAACCGCCCGGGGCCGCCTGCTACTTCGCGTCCAGGTCCCGCCTCCGGAACCCCGCCAGCCCGCAGGCCACCAGGGCGGCGGCCACCAGGGTCAGCAGCAGCATGGGGGTCCAGCGCATCTCGGCGGCGGGGAGTTGGGGGACGTGGCCGAAGGGGGAGAGGTCGTTCAGCCAGCCGGGCAGGTCGAGGAGCTTGCCGAGGTAGCCGACGACGAAGCCGTAGGCGGGGACGGCCCAGGCGAGCGCGGTCGCGCGCGGTGCCCAGCCGAACAGCAGGACGGCGACGCCGCCCGTCACCCACAGCGCCGGCGCGTAGGCGAGCCCCGCGCCCAGCAGCCGTACCACCAGGTCGCCGTCGCCCGCTGAGGCGGCTCCCGTCAGGCCGAGGCCGAGCGCGCCGAGCAGCAGCACGAGGGTGCCGCCGCCGAGTGCGGCCACCAGGTGCGAGCCGACCCAGCGGGACCGGGAAAGACCGGTGGCCAGCAGCGGTTCGACGCGCCCCGAGGTCTCCTCCGAGCGGGGCCGCAGCGCGGCCATCACCACGAAGAGCGAGGCCACGACGGCGACGACGAGCAGCACCGTCGAGGCGAACGACTCGACCAGCGTGCCGCCTGCCTTGGCGAGCGCCTCCCGTACGTCGCCCAGATCCTTCAGCATGTCGTCCACGTCGCCGAGGATCGAGCCGTACATCGCGCCGAGCAGCAGCAGCGCGGCGCAGAAGCCGAGGAACAGCCCGCGGTGCAGCCGGACGGCGAAGCCCAACGGGTGGGTGAGCACTTCCGAGGCGTTCGGCCTGCCCAGCCGGGGCGGCAGGATGCCGGCGCCCACATCCCGCCGGGTGCTGAGCACATACCCGGCGGCAGCCGCGCCGACAGCCAGCACCAAACCAGGCAGCAGCGGCCACCAGCGGTTGTCGACGAAGGGGTAGGTGCGCTGCATCCAGCCGATCGGGGAGAGCCAGGAGACCGCGTCGGTGCCGACGTCGCCCGCTGCGCGCAGCGCGTAGGAGGCACCCAGCACGGCCAGCGCCATTCCGGACACAGCCCTGGCGTGTGCGGACAGCTGTACGGTCACGGCCGCGACGCCCGCGAAGACGAGACCGATGACGGTGTGCGCGGCGCCGTAGAGCAGTGCGCCGCCGGCGGTGACACCGTCCAGCCCGGTGCCGGGCAGCGCGACGGCCAGCAGCAGTCCCAGCAGCACACCGGCGCTCGCCGCCGTGGCGAGGGCCGCGGTGAGCGTGGCGTGCCGTCCGACGACGCCGGAGCGGACGAGTTCGGCGATGTTGCTCTCCTCGTCGGCGCGGGTGTGCCGTACGACGGTCAGCACGCTCATCAGTCCGGTGAGGATCGCGCCGTAGCCGAGCATCAGCATGCTCAGCGCGGAGGCCGGGGTGAGCTGGGAGAGGAAGTGCTCGGGCCCGGTCATGGCGAGCATGGCGGGACCACTGAGGGTCTTGACCATGTCGGCGGACTTCTTCGGGTCGTCCGGGGCCATCTGAGTGGCCTTCTGCACGCTCGACAGGGTGAACAGGAAGGTGGCCAGCACCCAGGCGGGCAGCCGTACCCGGTCGCGGCGCAACGCGAAGCGGAAGAGGGCACCGGTTCCGGCCAGCGCGTGCCCCGCCGTCCGGCTCCGGTCGCGTACGGCCCCGGTGCGGGGCGCGGCGTCGGTGACGGTGCTCATCGCGAGCTGCCCTCCGCGGCCGAGGCGTCGGCGGAGCCCTCGGGCGCGGGGTGCCCGAGCTCGGACAGCTCGTCGCCGTAGTGCCGCAGCATCAGCTCCTCCAGCGTCGGCGGGTGACTGACCAGGCTGCGGACGCCGAGCCCGCTCAAGTGCCGTACGACAGCGTCGAGTTGGGCACCGTCGACGGCGAAGTGCACCCGGTCGCCGTCGGTGCGCAGGTTGTGGACGCCGGGCAGCTCGGCCAGCCCGGTCAGCGGCCGCTCGGTCTCCACCTCGATGGTGGTCCGGGTCAGATGGCGCATCTCGCCGAGCGTCCCGGACTGCACGGTCCTGCCGAGCCGGACGATGCTCACCCGGTCGCAGAGCTTCTCGACCTGGGACAGGATGTGGCTGGAGAGCAGCACGGTGCGGCCCTGGGCCTTCGCCTGGAGGATGACGTCCTGGAAGACGACCTCCATCAGCGGATCGAGCCCGGAGGTGGGCTCGTCCAGCAGCAGCAGCTCGGCGTCGGAGGCGAGCGCGGCGATGATGGCGACCTTCTGCCGGTTGCCCTTGGAGTAACTGCGGCCCTTCTTCGTCGGGTCGAGGTCGAAGCGCTCGATCAACTCGGCGCGCTTGTCCGCGTTGATACCGCCGCGCAGCCTTGCGAGCAGGTCGATGGCCTCGCCGCCGGTCAGGTTGGGCCACAGCTCGACGTCGCCGGGGACGTACGCCAGCCGCCGGTGCAGGGCCACCGCGTCGTGCCAGGGGTCGGCGTCCAGCAGCCGTGCGGTGCCGGTGTCGGCGCGGAGCAGGCCCAGCAGGATGCGCAGGGTCGTGGACTTCCCGGCGCCGTTCGGGCCGAGGAAGCCGTGCACCTCGCCGGTGGCGACCTCCAGATCCAGCCCGTCGAGGGCCCGGGTCCTGCCGAAGGTCTTGACGAGGCCGGTCACGGAGATCGCCGTGGTGGCGGGCGCCGTTGCGGGGGTCACGGGAGCGGTCGTGGACGTGTTCATGATTTGGAAGCTACGCTGGTTTCACAAATTTGTGAAGTTAAGGAAGCGTTAGGATCGTGCACAGGACCGCTGAGCAGGGAGAAGCTGACAGTCGTGGCAGATGACTCCATGGAGGATTACGAGAAGAGGGTCTCCCCCTTCGTCGAACGGTTCGCCGCCGACCTCACCGAGGCGGGCATGCAGCGCATGGCGTCCCGCGTCTTCGCCTGCCTGCTCGCGTCCGAGGACGGCGCCCTCACCTCCGCCGAACTGAGCGAGCGGCTGCACGCCAGCCCCGCCGCGATCTCCGGCGCCGTGCGCTATCTGTCGCAGGTGGCGCTGGTGTCGCGGCAGCGCGATCCCGGGTCACGCCGCGAGCGGTATCTGCTGCATCACGATGTCTGGTACACGACGATGCTCAATCGCGATCAGTTGCTCACTCGGTGGCTCGGCACGCTGTCCGCCGGCGCGGAGAGCGTCGGCATTGATACGCCCGGTGGGCGCCGGGTGCGGGAGAGCAAGGAGTTTTTGGAGTTCATGCGGGAGGGGCTGGAGGATCTGCTCAAGCGTTGGCAGTCGCGCCAGGGTTGAGATTCCTTCCGGGAGGGGCTGCCCCTGCCCCAGGGTTGCGGACTGCGGGTTGTCTGTGGCTGGTCGCGCAGTTCCCCGCGCCCCTTCGGGGCGCTCACCCCTCGCCCGGCGGAAGCACCAGGTGCCAGGCGCGGGGCAGCACCGTCCAGGTGCGGGACTCGGCCGGGGCGGCCACAGCCCCCGCATCCGCGTCGGCGCGATAGCGGAAGCCCTCCGGCGCTGAGACCGTCACGGACGTGGCCCGCACCCGGACAGGCGCCCCCGCGAGCGGGTGGACGGACACTTCGGCGAGCCCGGCGCCGGCCGTACGTAC
The DNA here is from genome assembly GCF_050936705.1 of Streptomyces sp. CA-250714. Classification (NCBI taxonomy): domain Bacteria; kingdom Bacillati; phylum Actinomycetota; class Actinomycetes; order Kitasatosporales; family Streptomycetaceae; genus Streptomyces; species Streptomyces sp. CA-250714. The sequence goes on from NZ_JBNJMI010000001.1 coordinate 3,821,237, forward strand.
CGTCACATCCGTCACCGGCCGGTCAGGGCCGGTGACCACGGCGCCGTCCGCCTCCACCCGCAACCGCTGCACGGTACGCACCTGCGGCGCACGGGGCGCGGGGGTCATCGGCGCGGCGCCCTGCTCCTCACGGTGGGCCCGGGACAGCACCGTGCGGGTCAGCGCGTGGTACATCCGCCGCCACGGGGAGGCCGCAGCCGATGGAGAGCCCTCCCGATGCGGCGACGGGGCGGGTGCCCTCTCCGTACGCAGGCCGCCGAGCACGATGCCGTCCTCGTCGTCGACCAGCAGATCCAGCGCCCGCGGGTGGCCGCGCAGCACCGTACGGGCAGCCGAGACCGCGTCCAGTGGCAGGCCGAGGCTGCGGGCGAGGGCGACCGAGGGGCCGTTGCCGACCGGCACCACCGACAGTGCCGCCTCCTCCAGGGCGCGCTCCCCGTGCAGATGCTGGACGGCGCGCAGCAGGGCCCGGTCGTTGCCGACCAGCACGGGGCGTCTGCCGCCGCGCCGCGCCAGCAGCCGCGGCGTCTGCGCCGGATCGTCGGGGAGACACAGCTTGAGCTCCGGCGTCGCGGCGCGCAGTACGTCGCGCGCGATCCGTACGGACTCGGCGTCCGTGAGCCGGGCGACCGGGTCGACGACCACGAGCAGCGGAACCCCCGGGGCCTGGTCCACGCTCGCGGGGGGCCTCGCGGAATCTGGAGCCGACACCACGATCCTTCCTCATGAATCCGGAGGGATCCGGATGGTTCCGATACGTACTGAGGTGGTGCTGGTTCGTACGTCCGTCCGGCTCGGGGCACTCCCCTGTTCGTCACCCGCGAGAATTGTTCGGTAATCTCTCGGTGCAAGAGCCCCTGCCGCTGTTGCGCCAGGGGCTTCCTCTATCTGGGGTACCGGCCTGCGGCTCTTGCGATGGCGCCCGACGGCGTCACCGCACGTGGGACATGCCCCGCCCGGAAGGGGTGTACGCCTGTGCCCGCACTTGTGCTGCTCGGTGCTCAGTGGGGTGACGAAGGCAAGGGAAAGGCCACCGACCTGCTCGGCGGCTCCGTGGACTATGTGGTGCGCTACCAGGGCGGCAACAACGCCGGCCACACGGTCGTCGTGGGCGACCAGAAGTACGCGCTGCACCTCCTCCCTTCCGGGATCCTCTCCCCGGGGTGCACCCCGGTCATCGGCAACGGCGTCGTCGTCGACCCCTCGGTCCTGCTCTCCGAGCTGAGCGGGCTCCAGGAGCGCGGCGTCGACACCTCCAAGCTGCTGGTCAGCGGTAACGCGCACCTGATCACCTCGTATCACGCGACGCTCGACAAGACGACGGAACGGTTTCTGGGCAAGCGCCGTATCGGCACGACCGGGCGCGGCATCGGCCCGAGCTACGCCGACAAGATCAACCGGGTCGGCATCCGGGTCCAGGACCTGTTCGACGAGTCGATCCTGATGCAGAAGATCGAGGCCGCGCTCGACTTCAAGAACCAGGTGCTGGCCAAGCTCTACAACCGCCGCGCGATCTCCCCGCAGCAGGTCGCCGAGGAACTGCTGGGCTACGCGGAGCAGATCAGGGGCTACGTCGCCGACACCACGCTGATCCTCAACGACGCGATCGACGAGGGCAAGGTCGTCCTGTTCGAGGGCGGCCAGGGCACGCTGCTGGACGTGGACCACGGCACGTACCCGTTCGTCACCTCCTCCAACCCGACCGCGGGCGGCGCCTGCACCGGTGCCGGCGTCGGTCCGACGAAGATCAGCCGGGTCATCGGCATTCTGAAGGCGTACACCACACGGGTGGGCGCGGGCCCGTTCCCGACGGAGCTGTTCGACGACGACGGCGAGGCGCTGCGCCGGATCGGCGGCGAGTTCGGCGTCACCACGGGCCGCAACCGGCGCTGCGGCTGGTTCGACGCGGTCATCGCCCGCTACGCGACCCGCGTCAACGGCCTCACCGACTTCTTCCTCACCAAGCTGGACGTGCTCACCGGCTGGGAGCAGATCCCGGTCTGCGTCGCCTACGAGATCGAGGGCGAGCGCACCACCGAGCTCCCCTACAACCAGAGCGACTTCCACCACGCCAAGCCGGTCTACGAGTACCTGCCGGGCTGGAGCGAGGACATCACCAAGGCCAAGACCTTCGGCGACCTCCCCAAGAACGCCCAGGCCTATGTGAAGGCCCTGGAGGAGATGTCCGGCGCCCCCATCTCCGCCATCGGCGTCGGCCCGGGCCGCGACGAAACGATCGAGATCAACTCCTTCCTCTGAGCGGACCCCGCGCCCCGAAGGGGCGCGGGGCTGTGTTCATGTGCGGCTCCGCCGCGTGAGCGCGACAAGCCACAGAACACCGGCAGCCCGCGAGCGACGGACAGGGGCACCCCCTGACCGGAACAGCGGAGAGGGGTCAGATCCGCCGGACCGCCCTACCCGCGGTGGCGGGCTAGCGCAGGAGCCGACCCGCCACCACATGTGAGAGGGCCGTCGCCGCCGCGGCGGCACCGACGCCGAGAGCCACATCGCGTGCGGTGACCGGGCGAAGCACACCCGCTGCGCGCAGCCGCTTGCGGGCCCAGGCGGTGAAGGGGATGACCAGGAGAGGTGAGGTCACGGAGCCGGGGGTGTAGCCGCGGATGGCGGCTGCCTGTGCCAGATGCATGAAGCCGTGCAAGCCGAAGCCGGTGAGCGCCTGCTGGTAGAAGGCGCTGCGCCCGCCCGTCCGGTACCCGTCCGCGGCGGCGGCCCCCACGACGGCGGCCATCACGCCGACCGCGGTCGTGAACCGGCGGGCGTCCATCGACTCCAGCCGCGTCCATACCGCCTCCGGCACGCCGGGTATCCGTTCCCGCAACTCGGGAACGCGGGTACGGGTCCAGCGGGGCACCATGGCCACTTCCTCCGCGTCGTGCAGTGCCCATGCCGCGAACAGGCCCAGGGTGACGCCGACTCCGATCGCGTCGCCCGGCTCCTGGTTGTTCCCGGCCGCTTTCGTCCGCTCTGTGTTCATGGCGGAAGTGTGCCGGGAGCCGGCCGGGAGGCATGCATGCACCCCCTGTCAGCTTAGGTGCCGGGGCGGCCGGTAAGCGCCCGTGCGAGGTATATGACCGGCACGTACGGACTAATGATGATCGTTTCGGTGCGAGGTGTGGAAGGAGTCTCGACGCACAGCCAGAACCGCGCGAGACCGCGCACCAGACCCGCGAGGAGCACCTATGCGCATCCGTACCGCGACTGCCGCCGCCGTACTGGCGACCGCCGCCGTCCTCGGCTCGGCCGGCACCGTTGCCGCCCACGACAACAACCAGAGCCCCTGGACGTCCGTCGCCCAGGACTTCAGCGACCGCGTCCTGAGCCACCGAGTGAGCAGCAGCGACAACGACACCACCGACATCAAGTCGTTTCAGTCAACGAACGTCTCCGACAACGAGCTGAACAACATCAGCAGCGGTCTCGCGGTCGGCGAGATCGAGGTGGAGTGAGACCTGCGGATCGTCAGGGCGCTCCGGCGCCCGCGCGCCGTTCCGGCCCCGCTCGGTGCGGGGCCGGACGCGTGCGTGAGGACTCGCGAACGTGCGGAGTGCGGCAGCCGGACGAGCCCTAGCGCAGGGAGCGCACCAGAACGTCGAAGGAGGGGGTGCGCGGGGTGAGGGGGGCGTAGTGGCCCACCCCGGGCATCAAATGGAGGCGGGCGCCCCAGTTGTTGGCGTAGCGGCGGGACAGTTCGATGGGCACCTCCTGGTCGGCGGTGCCGTGCAGGATCTCCACCGGCGCGCGGGGCAGCAGCCGCATCGGGTCCGCCTCCCACAGCGTGGAGGCGACCTTGTCCTCGCCGCCGAGGAAGGCGGACACCGCGCCGCCGCTCAGCCGCAGCTCGTGGGCCCGCTCCAGATCGGCGACCGGCGACAGTACGACCACGCGCCCCGCGACCCGGTCCCGTTTGGCCGCGGCCCACAGCGCCAGCTGCCCGCCCGCCGAGTGGCCGAAGAGCACGCTCGGCACAGCGCCCAGGTGGTCGAGCGCGGCGTCGATGTCCTCCACCGTCGTGGGCCAGCCGCCGCCTCCGCCGACCCTGCGGTACTCGATCAGCGCGACCGGTATGCCCTGCCCGGCCAGCGCGGCGGCGAACGGCGACAGATGGCCGCGGTCCCACTCCTCGCGCCAGAACCCGCCGTGCAGCAGCACCACCCGACCGCCGCCGGCGGCCTCCCCGTACAGGTCGATGACCTGCGAGGGGTGCGGTCCGTACCGTTCCTGGCGCTCCGGGGTGGCCGGTGGAAGGGCCAACAGCGCCTTGTGGTCGTCCTGGCTCATCGTGCTCCCCCGATCACTTCGCCAAGGACGCGGGCAGCGCGCTCGACGTCCTGGAACGAAGTGTAGAGCGGGGTGAAACCGAAGCGCAGGACACCGGGACGGCGGAAATCTCCTACGACACCGCGGGCGATCAGCTCCTTCATCACCGGCTCCGCCGACTCGGCCGGGTCGCACAGCAGCGCGATCTGGCTGCCGCGCCGGGCCGGGTCGGCAGGCGTCAGGGAGCGCACCGAAATCCCCGTACGGGCCGGGCTGTCGGGCCCGTACGCGGTCACGCAGCGCAGGAAGAAGTCGGTGAGCGCCAGCGACTTGGCCCGTACGTCCTCGATCCGCACCCCATCCCAGACCGCGAGCGCGGTCTCCAGCGCGGCCATGGACAGGATGTCCGGGGTGCCAACCCGGCCGCGGGCGGCGCCGTTCGCGGGCTCGTAGGCCGGGGCCATGGCGAACGGGTCCGCGTGCGAGTTCCAGCCGGGGAGCGGCGAGTCGAACCGCTCCTGGAGATCGCCGCGTACGTAGAGGAACGCGGGCGCTCCGGGGCCGCCGTTGAGGAACTTGTAGGTGCAGCCAACCGCCAGGTCCACGCCGTGCTCGTCCACCCCCACGGGCAGGGCACCCGCGCTGTGGCACAGGTCCCAGACCGCCAGGGCGCCCGCCGCGTGCACGGCGGCCGTCAGCGAGGGCAGGTCGTGGAGCGCGCCGGTGCGGTAGTCGACGTGGTTGAGCAGCACGGCCGCGGTGCGCGGGCCCACCGCCGCCGGCACCTGTTCGGGGGCGACGGCGCGCAGGGTGCAGCCGGTGAGCCGGGCCGCGGACCCGGCGATGTAGCCGTCGGTGGGGAACGTCGCCTCGTCGACGAGGAGTTCGTCGCGTGCCGGGTCGTCCTGCCGTGCGATGCGGACCGCGCCGATCGTGGCCTTGAGGACGTTCACGCTGGTCGAGTCCCCGACGACGACCTGCCCCGGCGCCGCGCCGATGAGCGGCGCCACCAGTTCGCCGACCCGCTCCGGCATGGTCCACCAGCCGGACTCGTCCCAGGACCGGATCCGCAGCCGCCCCCACTCCCGGGAGACGACATCGGCCAGCCGCCCCTCGACGGCCTTGGGCAGCGCCCCGAGGGAGTTGCCGTCGAGGTAGACGGTGGCGGGGTCGAGCACGAACAGCTCACGGAGTGGCGCGAGCGGGTCGGCGGCGTCCCGGGAGAGGGCTTCGGAGGCGAGGTCGGATGGCGTGGGCGCGCGGTCAGACATGGCTGCGCGCCGTCCACAGCTCGGGGAAAACCTGTTTGGCGGCCCGCTTCTCCAGCCAGGCGACCCCGGCCGAGCCGCCGGTGCCGACCTTGGCCCCCATCGCCCTGCGGGTGGCCACCAGATGGTCGTTCCGCCAGCGCCAGACCAGCTCGGCGACCTCGGTCAGCGCCTCGCCGAGCCGGTGCGCAGCGGAGGACGGATCGCCCGCGTAGACCCGCACCCACGCCGCCTCGACACCCGGATCGGGCTCGTACCTGAGCGCGACGTCCCGGTGCAGCACCGTCTCGGGTACGTCCGCGCCCTGCCGGGCGAGGAACCGCAGCGCCTCGTCGTAGAGGCTCGGTTCCTGGAGCGCCTTCTCCAGCTCGGCGTGCACCCGGGGCGAGCCACGGTGCGGCACCAGCATGGAGGCGGACTTGTCGCCCAGCAGGAACTCCATCCGCCGGTACATCGCGGACTGGAAGCCGGAGCCCTCGCCGAGCGCTGAGCGGTAGGCGTTGAACTGGGCCGGGGTCAGATGTGCCAGCGGCTCCCAGGAGGCGTTGAGCGACCGCAGCTCGTGCGTGGAACGCTTCAGGGCCGCCAGTGCGCCCTCGATGTCGTCCTGCCGCAGCCGGGTCGCCGCCGTCTGCCACTCGTGCACGATGACGGTGAACCACAGCTCCATGACCTGCGTGGTGACGAGGAACGCCATTTCTCCTGGGTCCTCGGAGAGCGGGTGCTGGAGGTGGGTGAGGACGTCAGCGCGGACATAGTCCTCGTACGGTGTGGTGCCCGCGAAATCCAGTACCGGGGCATCGGGGTCGTGTGACATCGCTGTCTCCACTCGCTGTGCTTCCGGGTAGCGGTCCGCTCCCTTCCGATAGACGTCGGAGCCCCGGTCCCCTCGGGCCCCTTGAGGCCCACTGCGCATCATGCGGGTTGCCCGGCTGGGCGGCAAGTTCCCTGCGAGGGTGCCCCCTCCCCTGGTCTGGAGAGGGGGTGCCCCTTGCCCGATCCCGCAGGCTGCGGGCGCTTCGTTGGCTGAGCGCGCAGTTCCCCGCGCCCCTTCGGGGCGCAGCCCACAACCCGGGCGTCAGCCCAAGGTGGCTGCCGCCGTTGGGGAGCTCTCCTTGAGGAAGGAGGAGCAGCGCTCGTACTCATCCTGCTCGCCGATCGCCTGGGCCGCACGCGCGAGGGCGTGCAGGGCACGCAGGAAGCCGCGGTTCGGCTCGTGCTCGAACGGCACGGGGCCGTGCCCCTTCCAGCCGTTGCGGCGCAGCGCGTCCAGCCCCCGGTGGTAGCCGGTGCGCGCGTAGGCGTACGACTCGACGACGCGGCCCGCCTCGAACGCGTCGTCGGCGAGCTGCGCCCATGCCAGCGACGAGGTGGGGTGCTGCGCGGCGACCTCGGCGGGCGCCGTCCCGGCGGCGAGCAGTTCGCGGGGCTCGGGATCGTCGGGGAGGTGGGTCGGGGGCGGACCCCCGAGCAGGTTCTCGTGAATGGCCATGACCCCCAGTGTGCCTGTACGTGCCGACACTCCGGACACCGCGCCACCTGCCGCTCCGCCTTGATCCGCGGGTTTCGCCGGTTCCGCCGGTTCCCGTACGGCGAACAGGCGCAGGAAGAACTGGATCAGCGGGCCGATGGCCAGCGCGTAGACCACCGTGCCGACGCCGACGGAGCCGCCCAGCAGGAAACCCGTCGCCAGCACGACGACCTCGATGACCGTACGCACCAGCCGGGTGGAGCGCCCGGTGACCCGGCGCAGCCCCGTCATCAGCCCGTCCCGCGGCCCCGGGCCGAAGCGCGCGGCGATGTAGAGGCCGGTCGCGGCACCGTTGAGCACCACGGCGGCCAGGAACAGCGGGACGCGCACCAGCAGCGGCTGCGGCGTGGGGGTGAGGGCCAGGGTGGCGTCCATCGCCGCGCCTACCAGCAGCACATTGGAGATGGTGCCGAGGCCGGGCCGCACCCGCAGCGGCAGCCACAGCAGCAGTACGGCGGCCGACGCCAGGATGACGACAGTGCCGATGCTCAGCCCGGTGCGCTCGGCGACGCCCTGGTGGAAGACGTCCCAGGAGTTGAGGCCGAGCCCGGCGCGCAGTTGCAGGGCGACGCTCGCGCCGAACAGCAGCAGCCCGGCGTACAGCTGGGCCAGCCGGCGCGGGACATGCCCCCGCACCGGACCGGTCGTCAGGCCGAGGGCGCCGCGGAAACCGCCGCCGCGGAAGCCGCCGCCCCGGAAACGGGCACCGCGTAAGCCGCCGCCGCGGAAGCCGGCGGCGCTGCGGAAGGGGCGCGGGGAGCGGGTCACCACCTCATCGTGGCGCGAACCGCAGCGGCGCGCGGCCCCTCACGCCCGGCCAGGCCGGCGGCAACCACGCAAAAGCAGCCACACACCCCTGGCCCCTCCCGCCGCACTCTGCTCCCCCATCACGCCTGTCCCGGCCCACCAGGCATCGCGCATCCGGCGCATGCCCCTGGCACCCGCACACGATGACGGAGATGAGCCTGCCGTCCCCGCTCGGGATGGCGTGACGCTTACGGAATGGACTTGAGCAACGGGGACAGTGGTGAGCGCTGCACCGCACCACAGGAACAGGCGTGGCGCTGGTTCGAGGAGTTCCTGTGCCGGCCCAACGGGCAGCTCGGCAGGGACGGACATGTCTGCCCGTTCGTCGGGCCGGCAATCGAGGCCGGCACGCTGCGGGTGGCCGAGTGGGAGGTCGGGCCCGAGCCGGGCGTGGGCGATCTGGTCGCGCTGGTGCACCGGATGGTCGACGCGTTCCGGAACATGGAGTGGGCGACCCGCAATCGCACACTGCACGCGTTCGTGGTCGTACTCAACGGGCTGGACGCGGCGGCGCTGCCGCTGCTGGACGAGGCACACAGCAAGGTCAAGCCGGAGCTGGTGAGCCAGTATCTGATGCTCGGTCAGTTCCATCCCGCCTGCGAGGAGCGCGCTGCCCGCAACCCCGGGCTGCGCGTCTCACGCGCTCCGGTGCCGCTGTTCGCGCTGCGCCATATGGCCTTCCACGATGTGCTGTTCCTGGACGACGACATGGAGTGGTTCTCCGCCTACCACGCGCGCTTCGGCCGCCGGTACTCCTCGGTGACGATGCCCGACCCGCTGTTCGCCGACCGGTACGCACGCGCCTGTGAGAAGTGGCTCGCGGGGTGCGGCACATGACGGCCGGCTCCAACGCGAACGGCAACGGAAGCCACGGCTGCGACCTCGGCGGCCGGGGCAGCGACGCGGAGCGGGCCCGGCTCGCGGCGCTGCGCGACGGCGAGCCCCTGACCGACTTCGCGGGCCGCTCCACCCCGTACATCGACTACCAGTCCATCGACGTCCTCCTCTCCCTCCAGCAGCCGCGCTCCGAGGAACCCGCCGAGCTGCCCTTCTATGTCCTGGGCCAGGTCAAGGAGCTGCTGTTCAAGCTCCTGTACGAGGAACTGGTGCGGGTGCGGTCGCTGCTGGACGAGGACGAGGTGCGGCAGGCGCTCTGGGTGCTGCGCCGCGTGCACCGCGAGGCCGGGCTGCTGTGCTCGACCTGGGACGTGCTCGGCTCGCTGGCGCCCACCGAGTTCAACGCCTTCCGCGACAGCCTCGGGCAGGCGTCCGGGCTCCAGTCGTACATGTACCGGATGGTGGAGTACGTCCTCGGCAACAAGGACCCCCAGCTCGCCCGCCCGCACCTGGGCGTCCCCGGCGTCGCCGAGCAGGTGCGCCGGGCGCTGGAGGAGCCCAGCGTGTACGACGCCGCGCTGGCGCTGCTCGCCCGGCGCGGCGCCACGCTTCCCGCCTCGGCGCTGGAGCGCGACTGGTCGCAGCCGTACGAGCCCAGCGACGCGGCCGAGCTGGCGTGGGCGCGGGTGTACGCCAGGGGCAGCGCCCCGGACGAGGAGCTGTTCTTGCTGGCCGAGGCGCTGGCGGATGTCGCCGAGGCGATGTGCCGCTGGCGGTCCCTGCATCTGCTCACCGTCGAACGGATCATCGGCACCAAGCCCGGCACCGGCGGCACCCATGGGGTGGCCTGGCTGCGCCGGGTGAGCGAGCACCGGTTCTTCCCCGATCTGTGGGCGGCGCGGGGCCGGCTATGAGGGATGTCCAGGGGCGGATACGAGGGGGCGGCCATGACGACGACACAGCCGGGCGCGGACAAGCAGGACGTGTACCAGGAGGCCCGCGAGGAGGGGGCCGTCGAGCTGGAAACCGTCCGGCAGCTGGACGCGGCGGACCCGCTGGCCGCCTTCCGCTCCCGGTTCGCCCCCACGCCAGACGGGCTGGTGTTCCTCAACGGCGCCTCCCTCGGCCGCCTCCCCGCGGCCACTGCCGATACGACCGACGCGCTGGTACGCGGTGAGTGGGGCGACCGGCTGGCCGAGGCCCGCACCCAGTGGCTCGACCTGCCGCAGCGGGTCGGCGACGAGCTGGCCGTCACCGTGCTCGGCGCCCGGCCCGGCGAGGTGGTGGCCTCCGACTGCACCAGCGTCAACCTCTACAAACTGGGCGCCGCCGCGCTCCGCGACCGGCCGGGCGCGGTGGTGCTGGACGACGACAACTTCCCCACCGACCAGTACGTGCTGACCGGGCTCGCCGAGGAGTACGGCCGCGAGGCACGCGTCGTACGCACCGACCCGGACCGCGGCCCGCAGCTCGACCAGCTCCGGCTGGCCGTCGAGGGCGGCGCCGCACTGGTGTCGCTGTCGCTGGTCTCGCACCGCTCGGGCGCGCTGGCCGACCTGCGCGCCGTCCAGGAGATCGCACACGCCGCCGGTGCGCTGGTGCTGTGGGACCTCAGCCACGCGGTGGGCGCCGTACCGCTGGAGCTGACCGCCACCGGCGCGGACCTGGCGGTCGGCTCCACCTACAAGCACCTGTGCGGCGGTCCCGGCGCGCCCGCGCTGCTGTACGTACGCGAGGAGCTGCACGGCAGGCTCACCCAGCCGGTGCAGGGCTGGTACGGGCACCGCGAACAGCTCGCGATGCGCCACGACTACTACCCCGACCCCAGCATCCGCCGCTTCCTCACCGGCTCCCCGCCCGTCCTCTCCCTCGCCGCTCTCCAGCCCGCCGTACGGCTGCTGGGCGAGGCGGGCCTGGAGCGGATGCGGGCCAAGAGCACCGCGCTGACCGGGCTGTTCCAACGGCTCGCCGAGCAGCTGCTGACCCCGTACGGCTTCCGCCTGGCCGGACCGGCCGACCCGGACGGGCGCGGCGGCCATGTCACCTTCGCGCACGAGCGGGCGCGGGAGCTGGTGCCGCTGATCGCCGAGCGCGCCGGTGTCCTCGTCGACTACGGCGCACATAACAGGATCCGCGTCTCGCCCGCGCCGCTGTCCACCCGCTTCGAGGACATCCACGAGGCCGCACACCGCATCCACCGCATGCTGAGGGAGGAGAACGCATGACCGCCGAGGACCGCGACCACCAGGCCGGCCGCCGCAGGAGAGTGCTGGTGACCGGAGCCTCGCGGCCCACCGGCATCGGCGCCGCCATCGCGGCCGTGCACGCCGAGCGCGGGGACGCGGTGGCGGTGCACTGCCGCGCCGACACCGCGGCAGGTGAGGCCGTCGTCGCCGCGCTGCCGGGCGAGGGGCACGCCCTGGTGGTCGGGGACGTGGGCGACCCGCAGCAGATCCCGCGCCTCTTCGACGACGCGGTGGCCGCGCTCGGCGGCGTCGACGTCCTGGTCAACAACTCGGCCGTGCACATCGAGCACCCCATTGCCACCACCCCGTGGGAGGAGTGGCAGCAGCTGTGGCGCCGCACGCTGGATGTGAACCTGCTGGGCGCGGCCCATCTGTCCTGGTGCTTCGCCCACCATCTGCTCCGGCGCCCGGAGGGATCGCGCGGCGGGCGGCTGGTGATGGTCGGCTCCCGTGGCGGCTACCGCGGCGAACCCGACGTCCCCGCGTACGGCGCCAGCAAGGCGGGCATGCACGCGCTGGCCCAGTCCCTCGCGGTGGCCCTGGGACCGCACCGGATCGCCGTCGCCGCCATCGCCCCCGGCTTCACCCGCACCGACCTCACCCAGCCGCTGCTGGACAGCCCCGAGGGCAAGCGCATCATCGCCGACCACCCCATCGGCCGGATCGCCGAACCCCGCGACGTCGCCGAGGCCGTCGCCTGGTTCACCGCCGACACCCCCGGCTCCGAGTGGGCCACGGGCGCGGTGCTGGATCTGAACGGTGCGTCGTATCTGCACTGAGCGCCCCGGAGGGGGCGCGAGGAACTGCTCCCCCAGCCTCCGGCCGGGAGGTGCCCCCAGCAACCACAACCAACCCGCAGCCTGCGACGCACAGAGAGGGGCACCCCCTCCCCAGCAATCGACCCGCGTCAGCGCACCAGCGGGGTCCTCCACCTTGCGGTACCAGCGTTCCGCCGACCGCCACGACCTTGTCCAGATGGCTTCCACGGCACCAGTCGAACACAGAAGCCCCCGGCGTACCGGGGGCTTCCAAGTGTCCGCTGCGGCTACTTCAGGCGGGTGCCCGTCGAGCGCAGGTTGGCGCAGGCGACCTGGACCCGGTCGGCCATGCCCTTCTCGGCGGCCTTGCCCCAGCTGCGCGGGTCGTAGACCTTCTTGTTGCCGACCTCGCCGTCGACCTTCAGCACGCCGTCGTAGTTGCTGAACATGTGCGCGGCGACCGGCCGTGTGAAGGCGTACTGGGTGTCGGTGTCGAGGTTCATCTTCACGACGCCGTTCTGCAGCGCCGTGGCGATCTCCTCCTCGGTGGAGCCCGAGCCGCCGTGGAAGACGAAGTCGAACGGCTGGCTGCCCGCGGGCTTCTCGAACTTCCCGGCGACGCCCTCCTGGAGGTCCTTCAGCAGCTCGGGGCGGAGCACCACGTTGCCCGGCTTGTAGACGCCGTGCACGTTACCGAAGGAGGCGGCGAGCAGGTAGCGGCCCTTCTCACCGAGACCGAGCGCCTCGGCGGTACGGACGGCGTCCTCGACGGTGGTGTACAGCTCGTCGTTGATCTCGTGGGTGACGCCGTCCTCCTCGCCGCCGGTGGGGGTGATCTCGACCTCGAGGATGATCTTCGCGGCGGCCGCCTCGGCCAGCAGCTCCTGGCCGATCTCCAGGTTGTCCTTGAGGGTCTCGGCGGAGCCGTCCCACATGTGCGACTGGAAGAGCGGGTTCTCACCGCGCTGCACCCGCTCGCGGGAGACCGCCAGCAGCGGGCGGACGTAGCCGTCGAGCTTGTCCTTGGGGCAGTGGTCGGTGTGCAGGGCGATGTTCACGGGGTACTTCTTCGCGACGATGTGCGCGAACTCGGCGAGCGCCACCGCGCCGCTGACCATGTCCTTGCTGTACTGCCCGCCCAGGAACTCGGCCCCGCCCGTGGAGATCTGAACGATGCCGTCGCTCTCCGCCTCGGCGAACCCGCGGAGCGCGGCGTGCAGCGTCTGCGTCGAGGTGACATTGATGGCGGGGTAGGCGAACTTGCCCTCCTTCGCCCTGTCGAGCATCTCGTTGTAGATCTCGGGGGTTGCGATGGGCATCAGACCGCTCCTTGGGGTGTGCGTGGTGTGATCCGGCTTCGGCTCAACGGAACGACGTCATCGTCGTGCCCATCTTCCCAGACGGGACCGGATGCTCCAGACGCGGGGGTTCACAAATTCACTAGGTGCACGTTCACTCGGCGCGACCCGCTCGGTGCATTCGCCAAGCGCGCTCACCAAGTGCGGTTTCACGTGAAACGGCCGACGTACGAGCCGTCCGGCTCACGCCAGCTCAAGGTCGCTCAAATCGAACGCGTATACATACGGCACCCCGGCGCGCTCCATCGCCGTGGCCGCGCCGCGCTCCACGATGGTCGCCACCGCGACCACCTCGGCACCTGCCTGGCGGGCCGCCTCGACGGCGGTGAGCGGCGAGTTCCCGGTCGTCGAGGTGTCCTCGACGATCAGCACCCGGCGCCCCGCGACATCCGGGCCCTCGATCCGGCGCTGGAGGCCGTGCGCCTTGCCCGCCTTGCGGACGACGAACGCGTCGAGGTGCCGGCCGCGGGCCGCGGCGGCGTGCAGCATCGACGTCGCGACCGGGTCCGCGCCGAGGGTGAGCCCGCCCACCGCGTCGTAGTCCAGATGCGCCGTCGCGTCCAGCATGACCTGGCCCGCGAGCGGCGCCGACTCACCGTCCAGGGTGATACGGCGCAGGTCGATGTAGAAGTCGGCCTCCGCACCGGAGGAGAGGGTGACGCGGCCGTGCACCACGGCCTTGTCCTTGATCTGTCGCAGCAGCGCGGCGCGCACGTCGTCGTTCATGAGGCCTCAGCCTAATTCGTTGCCAACGGCCGATGGCCCCGCAGCCGGCGGGGTCCGGGCTGTTCGAGCGTGACGACGGTGACAGCTACGCGCCGCGGCCGGTGCCACGGCAGCCACCACCTCCTTGCCGCCGGCCACGGCTACAGCCGCTGCCAGCTCCAGGTCGTGGTCAGCTCCAGCGGGTCCAGGGGGGTCACCTGGCGCGGGTGGGAGTTGAGCCCGTTCGGCGGGCCGCTCTGCGGCTCCACGCAGACGGCCTCCTCCGGCTCGTCGTACACCACGACGTACTCGGCACGCGAGGTCATCCGCAGCGACAGCTCCGACGGCCACGTAAGGGTGACGTCGACGCCGCCCGGCATTCCGAAGCAGTCGTCCCACGGGCCGGGCTGCGGCTCGATCCGGGCACCGGTCGGGATGTGGTCCTCGCCCCGCTCCTCCTGCCACTCGGGCGAGAAGTCGATCCGTACGTCCTCGCCGCCCTGGCCGAGGTTGCGCAGGAACCACGGGTGCCAGCCGGCCTGGGCCGGGAACGACACGTCAAAGGTCTCCACGGCGAGCTTCAGGGTGAGCGAACCGCCGTCCTCGGCCAGCTGGACGACCTGGGTGACCCGGCCCTCCCAGGGCCACGGGTCGGTCAGGTCGTAGGTGAACGACGCCTTGGTGCCGGTACCGCCGGGCGCCTGCCGCCAGACCGCGTCCCGGACGGTGCCGTGAATGGCGTGCCCCCCGTTGTTGAGCGGCAGTTGGAACATCTCGCCGCCGTTGCGGAAACGCCCCTGCGCGGTGCGGCCACACCACGGCGCCATCACGAACGAGCCGTACTTCGGCCCCTGGCGCAGGAGTTCGGTGCCGCCCACCCGGAGGGAGGCGAGCCGGCACCCATGCTGGGGTTCGACCGTCACCTCGGTCCCCTGGGCGCTGAGCACGACGGACGTGGCTTCTGCGGAGGTGGGCAGATCAGTCATACAGCGACCATAACGGCGCTGTCAGCAACGCCGCCGCAGGACCCGCTGTGAGCGGGGGCCCTACGGGCGTACGCGCGGGGTGCGGGACGGGTGCCTCCCTGGCGGGGTGGCGCGGATCCCTCCCAGGCGGCGCGCCCGGGTGCCCGCAGTCGGCGACGCGTCGGGGGCGCGGGCCCTTGGTACGGGATGCGGACTCACGACGGTGGCGCAGGATGCGGGTACCGGATACGGGGTCAGCGGCGGCGGCGTAGGACGCGGCCGAGGACTACGGCGCCGGCGACGACTGCGGCGGCGGCGGGGGCGGCCCAGCGCAGGGTCGCGGTGGCCGAGGTCTGCTCCGGTGCCGGGACGGGGGCGTAGCGGCCGCGGGGCGGGGCGTGGTCGACCTCCTCCGCGCTGCGGCCGATCATCGTGCGGCGCGCGTGCGCGGCCTCCGCGCCGAGCCCACCCGTGTCCCCGGGCACCTCCGCGTCGTCGTAGCCCTCGCTCGCCGCGTCCGCCGCGTCGAGTTCGGACTCGTCGTCGCGGCCCAGCGACGAGGGCGGCACCTCCGTCTCGAACAGCGGGGTGCGGTCCGGTTCGGGCTCCGGCTCCGGGATGCCGGGGATGGCACGTTCGTTGTCGCCGGGTGCGCCGATGCCGCCCGTGACGGGGCCCTCGCCCTCCCCCGGCCCTTCGCCGGTCGCATCCGTCTCCGCCTCCGGGCTGCCCGCGGGCGGCTCGTCGCGGATGCTGTCCCCGAGCGCCGCGGCGAACCGGTCGAGCAGCCGCACCCCGGCCGAGGTGGCGGTCTTCTCCTCGATCGCGGCGAGCCTGCCGGTACCGGTGACCGTGCCGACGCACACCAGTGCGGTGCCCTCGCCGTCGTCCGCCGAGCGGGGCTCGATGGTCAGGGCGAGCTCGACGGTGCCCTCGCCGCGGGCCTCGGTGCCGCGGCCCGTCACCTCCAGTCGCTCCAGCGCGTCGGGCGCCGCCGTGCTGCCGGTGCCGCCGCGGGGGGTGAGGGAGAAGGTGCCGCGGTAGGTGATGGTCGAGCCGCCAATCCTCACCTTGAGCCGGCCGGCGAGTTGCTCCGCGGCGTCCTCTTCCGGCTCCAGCTGGAATCCGGGGACGCAGCGGGCGACGCGGGCGCTGTCGGTGAGGGCGGTGCGGACAGAGCCGACGGAAAGCGGTACGTACACCTCGTGCTCCATGGGGCGGAGCCTATTACCCATCGGTCCGCCACACATATGACTGCGCCGCAACTTTGCCGCTCCGCGAGTTGGGTGCCGCCGCCAATCGTTGAGGGCCCAGCCTTGGGGGCCTTGGGTGGGTGGGGGGTGGTGGTGGGTTGAGGGTTGGGTGGGTGGGGGGTGGTGGGCGGGCTTGAGGGCCCCACCCTGGGCCCCCTCCTGTGTTGGGGGCGCTGCCCCCAAACCCCCGGTCCTCGCCGGACGGGCGTTGGGGCGGCTCCGCCCCCCAACTGCCCCCCGCTACGGGGGCTCCGCCCCCCTAGGAGCCCCCCCGACCCCATGCCTCCGTCTGGACAATTTGTCCTCCGCCCCTGGTCCAGGACTATTCGCTGCGGGTGGCGCCCATATCTGGGGTGGATAACAGCCCCCATGCGACAACCCCAGATATGGGCGCCACCCGCAGACAAAAGGCAGCAACTCGCAGGCGGACGGCTCTTACGTCAATGGCTTCCGCGATTGCGGAAGGGGGGTCCTAGGGGGGCGAAGCCCACCTAGCGGGGGGCCGTTGGGGGGCGGAGCCCCCCGACACGACCTGTCGGCGGCAGCCGAAAACGAAAGGGGGCGTGCCCCCACAAGCCAGCCGACCCGGCGGCAGGCGGGGGGAGCCGCCCCCAACCCCCACCCACCCACGCCACCACGAACCCCCACCCACCCCAGGCCACCACCACCCCCACCCACCCGAGCCGCCACTACCCCTCCCAACCCAACCCACCCCGCACCGCCACTGCCCCCTCCCACCCGTGCCCCACCCCAACCCACCCCCAGCCCTCAAAATCGGCGTGACCGGCGGAGCTATTGGTAGCGGGGGTGCATCAGGGTGGAGGGCGGCAGATTGGTGCGGCCGCCATGGAGGCAGGTGGGCGGCGCCGGCCGCGCATGTTCGGCCAGCAAAAACCCCCGCTCACCGGCGTACGGGCAAGGCCGCAACCCCGCGGCCCGCAAGGTGGCGTACACCGTCCAGAAGTCGTGCCGCTCCCGACGCGGCCCCGCCCGCAGGGCGAACCTCCCCTCGTCGGCGAGGGCCCTCGCGGCGAGCCCGTAGAACTCCTGCGAATACAACCTCGGCCCGGCGGCACCCCCGGGCCCGGGCCCCGGCAACGCGGAGACCATCACATCGAACGGCACCGCATCCCCCCGCACGCGGTCCCGCAACCAGTCGAAGGCGTCCGCATGCACCAGGCGGACCCGCGGATCGTCCAGCGCACCGCGATTCAGCGCCCGCAGCCCGGGGTCGCGCCGGGCGAGCCGTACGACACCGGGATCCCGCTCCACGACGGTGACCTCTCGTACATCGCGGTACCGCAACACCTCCCGCAGGGCGAGCCCGTCGCCGCCGCCGAGGATCAGCACCCGGGCGCGCGGCCCGCCGACCACGGCGGGCCGGACGAGCTGCCGGTGGACGGCGTGGGCCTGCCGGCCCCGCAGTGCGAGCCTGCCGTCCTGGAAGAGCCGCAGCTCACCCGCCGCGGGCCACTGTGCGCGGGTCGCGCCGCCGGTCAGTACGAGCTCCTGATGGGCGGTGTGCACGGCGACCCGTACCTCGTCGCCGTAGACGGCCTGCCGCGCGGCACGTTCGAACGGGCCGACGAACGCGGTGCCCGCGAGCAGCAGGAGCAGTACGCAGCTGTTGGCGGCCAGCAGTCGCCAGCGCGCCCGCTCCCGCAGGTCGTGGCGGAAGAGCCACTGCACGACCACGCCGCCGGCCACCGCGTTGACCACGCCGGTGAGCAGCCCGGCGGTCAGCTCACCGGCGAGGGGAAGGAGCAGAAAGGGGAAGGTCAGACCGCCGACGAGCGCCCCCACATAGTCGGCCGCGAACAGGTCGGCGAGGGCGCCGCCCGGGTCCTGCTCGCGGATCCGCTGGATGAGCGTCATCAGCAGCGGCATCTCCGCACCGATCAGCGCCCCGATGGTGAAGGAGGTGATGACCAGCATCACGCGGGTGCCGCCCAGCCAGGCGAAGGAGGCGTACAGCGCCATCGCCGAGCCGCCGCCGACCAGCGCGAGCAGCGCCTCGACGTAACCGAAACCGGCGGCGGCATGGCAGCGCAGCCGCTTGGCGAGCAGCGAGCCGACGCCCATCGCGAACACCATGACGGACAGCACGACGGATGCCTGGGTGACGGAGTCACCGACCAACGAGGAGGCCACCGCGACCAGTTCGAGTTCGTAGACGAGGCCGCAGGCGGCGCACACGAAGACCGAGGCGAGGACGAAACCGCGCCCGAGCCCGGCGGGTACGGGCAACCGCGCGCTCTCCACGTAGGGCTGTGGACGGTCGATCATGGGTGCACGCTACGTCACGTATGGGGCACCTCTGGTCACTCACATGAGTGGCGCTCAGGCCATGGCCGGGCCGCACACCGGGACCGTGGCCGGCTCGCGCGGGCCTCCGGCACCCTCCCGCACCTCGCGCGCCCTGGTGGCCACCCGGGTACGGGTGGAGACCAGACAGCCCTCCTGTGGATACGAGTGCCAGGTGCGCCAGCGGATCTGCCCCTCGTGCCGCTGGACGAGCAGCGCGGTGAACGCGCTCGGCGAACCGGGGAAGGTGCCGGCGAAACCGTTGGGATGGTCCGCGACCAGCGCGAGCAACTCCTGCGCGCGCCCCGCGAACGAGCCGGGTGACAGTCTCTCGACGCGGGCCGCGAACTCATACTCCCAGTCGCCGAAGCGCTTGGAGACGCCGAGCGGGAGCGGGCTACTGCGGCCCGGAAGACAGGCGACGGTTTCGGAACAGCTGCCGTACTCCTCGCCGAGCAGCACTTGGTGCGAGGCTCCGAGCAGCCGCAACTGCACGTGGGTGTCGTCCAGTTCGACGTCCATGCAGGCGAGGGCCGGAAGGGGCCCGCGGCCCAGGTCCCAGCCGAGGTCGTGCGCGCGGGTGTCGGAGTAGGCGGTCTTCAGGATGGTGAGCATGGGTCGGCTCCGCAAACACGCAGGGAGGGTGGGCCGCCCCACCCCTCGATCTCCCGAGCCTCCCGGCCGGGGGCTGGGAGCGCTCGGGGACGACAGTTCACGATTCACCGAATCACGGAACGCGCTGCGTCCCCAGCGCTTTTACCCAGGTTCAGCGGATTTCCATCCCATAGGTATGGAACAGGTCAAGTGTTCCCTTCCAGCTGCGAGGGTGCCGCACGTGCAGCCGCACACCCGGCCGTGCGCACCGTTGCGCACGGCCGACGCACGAGCCCCAACTCCCGCCGTCCGCCTCATCTTTGGCGGATCTCAACACCCGCCGCTCGCCTCATCTTTGACGGGTCTCAACGCCCGCCGTCGGCGCCATCTCCGGCGGGCCTCAACACCCGCCGCCGCCACCACCGCCACCACCGCCGCAGCCGCCACCGCCGCCCCCACAGGACGAACCGCCGCCGCACGAGCTGCCGCCACCGCCGCCGGCCCACCAGGAGCCCCGCCGCCTGCGGCGCCGGGGTGGGGTGCCGTTGGCCGCTCTGACCAGGGCGACGATCACCTGGATGACAATGGCGAGGCCGATGATGAGGAAAGCCGGGGCCGCGTTCTCCACGTCAGCTCCCCCCGCCACCACCGCCACCGCCGCAGCCACCACCCCCGCCGCCGCCACCGCCACCGCAGGACGAGCTGCTGCCACAGGACGAGCCGCCGCCACAGGAGTTGCTGCCGCAGCTGCTGCCCCCGGTGCCACCGCCACCGGCCCACCAGGAACCGCTGTTGCGCGAACGGCCGGGACGGCTGGAATCGGCCGACTTGACGAGCGCGGCGATGAACGCGAAGACGGCCACTATGCCGATGAACACCATGACTGCTGTCATGAGATATCCCCCTTGAGGTCCTTGGGCGGCAACTTCCTTTCCGTTCCCGTGCGTTGCCGTCCGCAGGCGTAGGCGGCTCCTGCCCGAGGCGGCGGCACCCCAAAGCAGGGTTGAGGAAGATAAGAGCTTGCCGGAGGATGACAGCCATGACTGCTGGCCAAGCTGCTGTCCCCGGCGCGCGGGAACGTGGGCGTCCGCTGCTCAACCACCACCTCGCCGAGTTCGGCACCACGATCTTCGCCGAGATGTCCGCGCTCGCCGTCCGGACCGGCGCGATCAACCTGGGCCAAGGGTTCCCCGACACGGACGGGCCGGAGGAGATCCGCGAGGCGGCGGTGCGCGCCCTGCGGGACGGGCGCGGCAACCAGTACCCGCCGGGCCCCGGCATCCCCGAACTGCGCGCGGCCGTGGCCGAGCACCAGCTGCGCTTCTACGGCCTGCGGTACGACCCCGACACCGAGGTGCTGATCACCGCCGGCGCCACCGAGGCCATCGCCGCCTCGCTGCTCGCGCTGGTCGAGCCCGGGGACGAGGTGATCGCGCTGGAGCCGTACTACGACTCGTACGCCGCCTCGATCGCGATGGCGGGCGGCACCCGGGTGCCGGTCACGCTGCGCCCGCGCGACGGTGCGTACCACCTCGATCTGGACGAGTTGCGCGACGCGGTCACCGACCGCACCCGGCTGATCCTCCTCAACACCCCGCACAACCCCACCGGCACCGTGCTGCGCCGCGAAGAGCTGGCCGCCGTCGCGGAACTGTGTGTGGAGCGCGATCTGCTCGCCGTCACCGACGAGGTCTACGAGCATCTGGTCTTCGACGGCGAGCACCACCCGCTGGCCGGCTTCCCGGGGATGCGGGAGCGCACGGTCACCATCTCCTCCAGCGGCAAGACGTTCTCCCTGACCGGCTGGAAGGTCGGCTGGATCACCGGCACGCCCGCGCTGGTGAGCGCGGTGCGCTCGGCCAAGCAGTATCTGACCTATGTCTCCGCCGGCCCCTTCCAGTACGCCATCGCCGAGGCGCTGGCGTTGCCGGACAGCTACTACACCGCGCTGCGGGAGGGCCTGCGCGCCCGGCGGGATCTGCTGGCCAAGGGGCTGCGCGAGGCCGGTTTCGAGGTCTTCCGTCCCGCGGGCACGTACTTCATCACCACCGACATCCGCCCGCTGGGCGCCACGGACGGTGTCTCGTTCTGCCTCGCGCTCCCCGAGCGGGTCGGTGTCGTCGCCGTCCCGACGCAGGTCTTCTACGACCACGCCGAGGCGGGCGCGCCGTATGTCCGCTTCGCGTTCTGCAAACGGGAGGACGTGCTGGCCGACGCGGCACAGCGGCTGCAGGGTGTGGCGGGCACCGGCTGACCCGCCACCCCGCAGCGCTCGCGGGCTCCCCCGAGTCCGCCCGCGACCCCCGTGCGCGGGACCCACTCCTCACCCCCGTGCTTCCCCCGTAGGCGGGTCCCGCGCTCTACTGAAGAGTCTCCGGGCACGGGACCCCGCGTGGTACCTGACGTGTGTCAGGGGAGGAGCGCGTCAGTCGTCGAGGCTTTCCCTGACGTCGCCGAGGTCGACGAACTTGAAGCCGGTGGCCTCGCGATCGCCGTCGCCCGGGGTGTCGTGGCCGTCCTGGACGACGAGCAGTCCGTGCGGATACCGCTTGCCCAGCGGGGCGTTCAGTACGGCGGCGCCGTCGCACTCCTCGGAGCCGTCGAGCGTGCGGCCCGCGGCGGTGACGCGGAAGCCGCCCTCGTGCTCGCCGGCCCCGTCGTCCCCGTCCCGTTCGCGGTCGTACGCGGCGAAGGTGTTGTCGCCCTGGCTGGAGGCGAGCAGATATCCGTCACCGTCCGCCTCGGTGAGCAGCGTCAGCCCCTCGACGTCCGCCGACAGATGCTCGCCGCCGTAGCCCGGGTCGGCTCCGGGGACGCACTCCTCGGTCTCCTCGTCGTAGGTGGCGGGTACGCCGTACTCGCGGACCCGGTCCACGAGGCGCGGGGTGCCGGTCAGATCGGCGGGCATCCGCCAGATGCCGACGTCCTCCTGCCCCGCGTAGAGCGTGCCGTCGGCCGGGTCCACGACTATGCCCTCGACCTGCGGCTGCTCGTCCGGCTCGCCGCACGGGGACCAGGAGTCGCCGTTGGGGAGGCGGAACGAGGCGGGCAGATCCAGGGTGCGGACCGTGCGGTAGGTGACCTTCCCGGCCGCGGTCGGGGTGAGTTCCAGCAGCGCCACGCGGGTGGTGTTGCGGCGGCTGACCAGCGCCCAGGAGCGGCCGGTCGACGGATCGGTCCAGGTGGCGAGGCCGTAGGCGGTGCGCTGTTCGTTGATCTCGTCCTGTCCCGAGGAGAACACCGGCGGGGCTTCGGGGCTGGTCACATCGGTGAGCGGGCCGCCGCTGCGGTCGGGCGCGATGCGGTAGAAGCGCAGCCGGTCGTGCCCGCGGTCGGTGGTGACGGCCAGGTCCGAGCGGCCGGAGCCGAGCCGGAGCCCCTGGACGAGGTCGACGTTGTTGAAGCGGCCGGGCGCGTCGTCAGGACCGGACGCGGGCGGCGCGGGCACGGACTGGACCTGGCGCGCCGCCAGGTCGTACACCCGCAGCCCGCCCTCCTTCGCCGTCGCGACGACGAGGCTCGCGTCCGGGTCCGCGGGGTTGCGCCAGATCGCGGGGTCGTCGGCGTCGGCGTTGCCGCCAGCCTCGCCGTCGTACAGCGTCGGCGTCTCGGCGCGGGGCTGGACGGCGGGCAGCGCGCTGTCGTTCCGGTGGGGGTGCGCGCCTGCGGATCCCGCCTCCGCGGTGAGCGCGGTCAGCGTGGCGAGTGCCGTCCCCATGACGAGGGCGAGCGGGCGGACTGTGCGGAGTCTTAACACGGGGCACCCCTGACTGACGGGAACAGGTCAATTGCCGGGAGTGAGCATGGGTGCGCCGGGTGGCCCGCGTCCATACGGGGCACGACGGAGCGGGGTGGTCCGGGTGAACCAGCGGGAGGGCCACAGCAGGGGGCGGTGAACAGCGCGAGGGGCCGGGCGCACGCGGGGTGTGCGCCCGGCCCCTCGGCTGTGCGGTGCCGACGGCTATGCGCTGTCGCCGTCCCCCTCGGAGGAGTCGATGTCCTTCTCCAGGCCGAACTGCTCCACCAGCCACTTGTCGAACTCGATGGAGGCACGCACCCAGCTGACCGTGGACGAGACGAAATGCTCCAGCGAGACACCCGTGCCGACCAGCATCTGCGCCTCGCCGATGAGGCGGACGCTGCCGTCGTCGTGGGTGTGGCTGTAGACCTTGGGCCACAGGGTGCGGCGGTTCCAGTCGTCGATGGCCTCGAGGAGCTTGGGCTTGTCCTCGATGGTGTGCGGCCGGTCATAGAACGTACGGACCGAGAAGACCTGCTGCTCCTCCTCCCCTCGGAACATGAAGTAGGTGCGGAACTCCTCCCACGGCGCCGCGAGGTCTCCCTCGTCGTCGACGACGTACTTCAGCTCCATCTGGTCCAGGAGCTGCTTGACGAGGTCCTGGTCGGGGATGATCGGTCCGGTGGGACCGGACTCCTCCGGCTCGTCGGGCTGGCCCCCGAAGTTCGGGATCGAGGACGGGTCGATGCTCACGTGGGTGTTCCCTTCATACGGCTCCGTCCATCCTCCCGCACCCGCCCCCCGCAATGACAACCCTGGAGGTCGGCGCCCTCCGATGCGCCGGGACGGACGAGTCAGCCCGCCGCGGGCGCGCTCTGCGCGGAGCCCACCATCAGCCCGTCCCAGCCCTCGACGCGGTCCACCCGCACGGTGTCACCGTCTCGGACCTCACCAGCGAGGATCTCCCTCGCGAGCTGGTCCCCGATGGCGGTCTGCACCAGCCGCCGCAACGGCCGGGCGCCGTACGCGGGGTCGTTGCCCTCGGCCGCCAGCCAGTCCAGCGCCTCCGGGGTGACGTCCAGCGTCAGCCGCCGCTCGGCGAGCCGCGCCTGGAGCGCTTCGACCTGGAGCTGGGCGATCCGCCGCAGCTCGTCCCCGGCCAGCGCGGAGAAGACGACCAGATCGTCCAGCCGGTTGAGGAACTCGGGCCGGAAGGTCGCCCGCACCGCCGCGAGCACCTGCTCGCGCTTCTCCTCCTCCTTCTTGGGCCCCTCCTGCCCGATGGCGGGCAAGGAGGGAGGGTCCATCAGGAACTGACTGCCCAGGTTGGAGGTGAGGATGAGGATGGTGTTGCGGAAGTCCACGGTGCGGCCCTGGCCGTCCGTGAGCCGGCCGTCGTCGAGGACCTGCAGCAGCACGTCGAAGACTTCGTGGTGTGCCTTCTCCACCTCGTCCAGCAGTACGACGCTGTACGGGCGCCGCCGTACGGTCTCGGTGAGCTGGCCGCCCTCCTCGTAGCCCACGTACCCGGGCGGCGCGCCGACGAGCCGGGCGACGCTGTGCTTCTCGCCGTACTCGCTCATGTCGATCCGGACCATCGCCCGCTCGTCGTCGAAGAGGAAGTCGGCGAGCGCCTTGGCCAGCTCCGTCTTACCGACGCCGGTCGGGCCGAGGAACATGAAGGAGCCCGTGGGGCGGTTGGGGTCGGCGATACCGGCCCGGCTGCGGCGGACCGCGTCGGAGACGGCGCGCACGGCCTCGGTCTGGCCGATCAGCCGCCGGCCGATCTCCTCCTCCATCCGCAGCAGCTTCTGCGTCTCGCCCTCCAGCAGCCGGCCCGCCGGGATACCGGTCCAGGAGGCGACGACGTCGGCGATGTCGTCCGAGCCGACCTCCTCCTTGACCATCTTGTCGTTCTTGCCCGACTGACCCGCGGCGGCCTCCTTCTTGGCCTCTTCCTCCTCCTCGGTGGCCGCGGCCAGCTCGCGCTCGACGGCCGGGATCTCGCCGTAGAGCAGCTTGGAGGCGGTGTCGAAGTCGCCGTCGCGCTGGGCGCGCTCGGCCTGGCCGCGCAGCTCGTCCAGCTTCTCCTTCAGCTCACCGACGCGGTTGAGGCCCTGCTTCTCCTTCTCCCAGCGGGCGGTCAGGCCGCGCAGCTCCTCCTCCTTGTCGGCCAGCTCGCGGCGCAGCCGCTCCAGCCGCTCGACGGAGGCGGGGTCGGTCTCCTTCTCCAGGGCCAGCTCCTCCATCCGGAGCCGGTCGACGGAGCGCTGGAGCTCGTCGATCTCGACGGGTGAGGAGTCGATCTCCATCCGGAGCCGGGAGGCCGCCTCGTCCACCAGGTCGATGGCCTTGTCGGGGAGGAACCGGGAGGTGATGTAGCGGTCCGAGAGTGCAGCCGCCGCGACCAGCGCGCTGTCGGAGATCTGCACCTTGTGGTGCGCCTCGTAGCGCCCCTTGAGGCCGCGCAGGATCGCGATGGAGTCCTCCACGGTGGGCTCGGCGACCAGCACCTGCTGGAAGCGGCGCTCCAGGGCCGCGTCCTTCTCGATCCGCTCGCGGTACTCGTCCAGCGTGGTGGCGCCGACCATCCGCAGCTCGCCGCGGGCCAGCATCGGCTTGAGCATGTTGCCCGCGTCCATGGCGGAGTCGCCGCCCGCGCCCGCGCCGACGACGGTGTGCAGCTCGTCGATGAACGTGATGATCTGGCCGTCGCTCTCCTTGATCTCGGCCAGCACGGTCTTGAGCCGCTCCTCGAACTCGCCCCGGTACTTGGCGCCCGCCACCATGGCGCCCAGGTCGAGGGCGACCAGCCGCTTGTTCCGCAGCGACTCGGGCACATCGCCCTTCACCACGCGCTGGGCCAGTCCCTCGACGACGGCGGTCTTGCCGACGCCTGGCTCGCCGATGAGGACGGGGTTGTTCTTCGTACGACGGGAGAGCACCTGCACCACGCGGCGGATCTCCTGGTCCCGGCCGATGACCGGGTCCAGCTTGCCGTCGCGGGCCGCTGCGGTCAGGTCGGTGCCGAACTTCTCCAGGGCCTTGTAGGTGCCCTCGGGGTCCGGGTTGGTGATGCGCCTGCTGCCGCGCTGCCCGTTGAAGGCGTCCAGCAGCCTCTTGTCGTCGGCGCCCTGCTGCTTCAGCAGCTCGGCGACGGCCCCGCCCTTGGCGGCCAGCGCGATCAGCAGGTGCTCGGTGGAGACGAAGCTGTCGCCGAGGTCCTTGGCACGCTGCGCGGCGTCCGCGATCACGGCGAGCAGGTCACGGTCGGCCTGCGGCCGGCTGACCGTCTGCCCCTGCACGGTGGGGAGCCCCGCGAGCTGCCGCTCGGCGCCCGAGCGCAGCGCCGCCTGGTCGGCCTCGACGGCGGCGATCAGGTCCTGGATGTTCTCGTTGTCCTCGCCCGTGAGCAGGGCGAGGAGCAGATGGGCCGGGGTGATGTCGGGGTGGCCGTCGGTCACCGCGCGGTCGTTGGCCGCGCTGATGGCGTCCCGGCTCTTGTTGGTCAGCTCCGCGTCCACTTCCTGCGCTCCTCCTCCAGTGCTGTCCGTAGCGCCCGCCATCGGCGCTTGCTACCTACAGCATGCAACAAGTTGAGTCTATTCCGCTCAATGCAAAAACGTCTACTATCGCCTTTAGTTCCCGGCCGCTCCAGGACCCGGGTACCCGCCCAACGAGCCGCGCCGAAGCGGCATTTGGAGCTGACGAAGTGAAAATTGGCATTGCTGGCACCCACCGTGTCGTCACGGTGATGCTCACCTCCGGAGCCGTGCTGACGACGGGTGCGCTGGCCGCCCCGGCCGCCACGGCGTCCCCCGCCGCAGCCGTCGCGGCGAAGAAACCGTCCATCACCGCCCGGGGCGGCTATGTGATGAACAGCGGCACCGGGAAGAGCCTCTACACCAAGGGCGCCGACACCCGGCGCTCCACCGGCTCGACCACCAAGATCATGACGGCTCGGGTGGTGCTGGCGCAGAAGAACCTCAACCTCTCCCGCAAGGTCACCATCCGGAAGGCCTACAGCGACTACATCGTCCGCAACACCGCCTCCTCGGCCCGGCTGATCGTCGGCGACAAGGCCACCGTCCGCCAGCTGCTGTACGGACTGATGCTGCCCTCGGGCTGCGACGCCGCCTACGCGCTCGCCGACACCTTCGGCAAGGGCAGCACCCGCAAGGCGCGGGTGAAGTCCTTCATCGGCCAGATGAACTCCACGGCCAGGAGCCTCGGCCTGAAGAACACGCACTTCGACTCGTTCGACGGCATCGGCAGGGGCAGCAACTACTCCACCCCGCGCGATCTGACCAAGCTCGCCCGCAACGCGATGAGCTACTCGACCTTCAGCTCGATCGTGAAGACCCGCTCGACGAAGCAGAAGACGGTCACCAAGAGCGGTGGCCACCGCTATATGTCCTGGGCCAACACCAATCCGTTGCTGGGCAGCTACTCGGGTGCCCTCGGCGTCAAGACCGGCTCAGGCCCCGAAGCCAAGTACTGCCTCGTCTTCGCCGCCAAGCGCGGTGGCAAAACGGTGATCGGCACCGTGCTGGCGTCGTCCTCCGCCGCCAAACGTGCGACGGACGCCAGGAAGCTCCTGTCGTACGGCTTCGCGAAGTAAGCCCTCACTGGCCGCTGCGGGCCCAGCCCCGCCCCTCCCCGGTTGTGGGCATCTGTTCCTCCCCCAGCCTCCGGCCGGGGGGACCCCCAGGCGGAACGGGTGGGCACAACCGGGGTGAGGAGCCCGAGGGGTTACTCCCTCGGTTTGGGGCGCCAGACCACCAGGGCGCTGGAGGAGCGCACATCCTCGTACGGCACCAAATCGCGCCGATACGAGGCATGCACCTGCGCCTCCCGCTGCTGCATCGCCGCCGCGGCGCCCTCAACCGCCGCGGACAGCTCCGCCACCCGCTGCTGAAGCGCCGCGACCTGGTTCTCCAGCTCGATGATCCGCTTGATCCCGGCGAGGTTGATGCCCTCGTCCTGGCTGAGCCGCTGCACCTCGCGCAGCTGCTCGATGTCCCGCGCCGAGTAGCGCCGGCCCCGCCCGGGCGTGCGGTCGGGCGAGACCAGCCCCAGCCGGTCGTACTGCCGCAGGGTCTGCGGATGCAGCCCCGAGAGCTGGGCGGCGACCGAGATGACGTAGACCGGAGATTCGTCCGTCAGCTCGTACGCCGCGGAGCGCCCAGCCGCGAATGCTCGTCTGCGTCCGTCCCGGCCGTCCACCTCAGTCTCCCTTCGCTGCCTTGAACAACGCGGCCCGCGGATCCTCTCCCGCCGTCGCGTCCCGGTAGGACTCCAGGGAGTCCTTCGCCTTGTCGTCCAGATTCTTGGGCACCGCGACCTCCACTGTCACCAGTAGGTCGCCGCGGGTTCCGTCCTTGCGGACCGCGCCCTTGCCCCGGGCCCGCATGGTGCGCCCGGACGGCGTACCCGGCGGGACCTTGAGGATGACCGGTGGGCCGCCGAGCGTGGGGACCTTCACCTCGCCGCCCAGCGCGGCCTCGGGGAAGGTGACCGGCACGGTGACCGTCAGGTTGTCGCCCTTGCGCCCGAACACCGGGTGCTTGTCCACGTGCACGACGACATACAGGTCGCCGTTGGGTCCGCCCCGCTCGCCCGGGGCGCCCTTGCCGCGCAGCCGGATGCGCTGCCCGTCGGTGACGCCCGCTGGGATCCGCACCTGCATCGTCCGCGAACTGGTCGCCCGCCCGGACCCCTTGCAGGTGTCGCACGGGTCCTGCGCGATCAGCCCGCGGCCCTTGCAGTCCACGCACGGGTCGGTCAGCGAGAAGCCGCCGCCCGTGCCCCGCGAGACCTGCCCGGTGCCCACACAGGTGGGGCACACCCGCGGGGTGCCGTTCTTGTCCCCCGTACCGGCGCACTCCTTGCACGCGGCGCTGGAGGACATCCGCAGCGGGACCGTGGCCCCGTCCACCGCCTCGGTGAAGCTGAGCGTCACCTCGGACTCGATGTCCTGGCCGCGCCTGGGCTGGGTGCGGGTACCGGCGCCACCGCGGTTGAACAGCCCGCCGAAGACATCGCCGAGCCCGCCGCCGAACCCGCCAGGACCGCCGGCACCGCCGCCGCCCTGGCCGCCGCCGAACAGATCGCTCAGGTCGAAGTTGAACGTTCCGGCGCCACCGGGCCCGCCCGGACCGCCGCCCGGCCGGAAGCCCCCGTTGCCGAAGAGGGTGCGCGCCTCGTCGTACTCCTTGCGCCGCTTGGGGTCACCGAGCACGTCATACGCCTCGGAGGCGTCCTTGAAGCGCTCCTCGGCCTTGGGGTCACCGGCGTTGGCGTCCGGGTGGTTCTCCCGGGCCAGCTTGCGGTACGCCTTCTTGATCTCGGCTTCGGTTGCGTCCTTGGGGACGCCGAGGACCTTGTAGTAGTCCTTCTCGATGAAGTCCTTGGTACTCATCCTCGACGTCCCTCCTCCCGTACGCGGTCAGCCCTCGTCCGGGCCACCGTTCTCCTCTTCAGCCGCCGGTGCCTCGGCCCCGGCCTCACCCTTGCCGCCGGTACCGCCTGCGGCGCCGGGCTGCGGCTCGGCGACCCCGACCCGTGCGGGACGGATGGTCCGCTCGCCGATTCGGTACCCGGGCTGGAGGATCTGCACGCACGTCGTCTCCGTGACATCCGGAGAGTAGGAGTGCATCAGCGCCTCATGGACCGTCGGGTCGAAGGGCTCGCCCTCCTTGCCGAACTGCATCAGGCCCAGCTTGGCGGCGACCATCTCCAGCGACTCGGCGACCGACTTGAAGCCGCCCACCAGCTCGCCGTGGTCCCGCGCCCGGCCGATGTCGTCCAGCACCGGCAGCAGCTCCGTCAGCAGGTTCGCGACGGCGATCTCCTTGACCGCCGCACGGTCCCGCTCGACTCTGCGGCGGTAGTTCTGGAACTCCGCCTGGAGCCGCTGCAGGTCCTGGGTGCGCTCGTTGAGGGCCTTCCGGGCAGCCTCCAGCTCGGTCGCCGGGCCGCCCTCGGCGGCCTCGCCCTGCTCCGGGCCGGCGCCTTCCGCCTCCCGCATCTCCTGCGTGCTCACTTCGGCCTCACTGCCCTGCGCCTCGCCGGCCGGCGGCGTCCCACCGGCCGCCTCCTGCTCGGCGGCGGCACGGTCGGCATCGGTCAGCTCACCGGCGTCGGCGGGAACGTCGGGCTCCTTGAAGCCCGCGGTCTCCTCCGTCACGCCGCACCATCCTTCGGCTTCTGGTCCTCGTCGACGATCTCGGCGTCGACGACGTCATCGTCGCCGCCCTCGGGCTTGCCCGCACCCGCGCCGGCCGCACCGGCACCGGCCTCGGCAGCGCCGGCCTGGGCCTGCTGCGCCTCGGCGTAGAGGGCCTGGCCCAGCTTCTGGCTGGTGGCCGCGACCTTCTCGGACGCCTCGCGGATCGCCGCGGTGTCGTCGCCCTTGAGCTTCTCCTTCAGGTCCTCGAGGGCGGACTCCACCTCCGACTTGGTGTCGGCGGGGACCTTCTCCTCGTTGTCCTTGAGGAACTTCTCCGTCGTGTAGACCAGCTGCTCTGCCTGGTTCCGCGTCTCGGCGGCCTCGCGGCGCTTGTGGTCCTCCTCGGCGTACTGCTCCGCCTCGCGCATCATGCGCTCGATGTCTTCCTTCGGCAGGCTGGAGCCGCCGGTGACCTGCATCTTCTGTTCCTTGCCCGTCCCCAGGTCCTTGGCGGAGACGTGCATGATGCCGTTGGCGTCGATGTCGAAGGTGACCTCGATCTGCGGCACGTTGCGCGGGGCCGGCGGCAGACCCGTCAGCTCGAACATCCCGAGCTTCTTGTTGTACGCCGCGATCTCCCGCTCACCCTGGAAGACCTGGATCTGCACGGAGGGCTGGTTGTCCTCGGCCGTGGTGAAGGTCTCCGAACGCTTCGTCGGAATCGTGGTGTTGCGCTCGATCAGCTTGGTCATGATGCCGCCCTTGGTCTCGATACCGAGGGACAGCGGAGTCACATCCAGCAGCAGGACGTCCTTGACCTCACCCTTGAGCACACCCGCCTGGAGAGACGCACCGATGGCGACGACCTCGTCCGGGTTCACACCCTTGTTGGCGTCCTTGCCGCCGGTCAGCTCCTTGACGAGCTCCGCGACGGCGGGCATCCGGGTGGAGCCACCGACGAGCACGACGTGATCGATCTCGCTGAGCTGAATGCCCGCGTCCTTGATCACGTTGTGGAACGGCGTCTTGCAGCGCTCCAGCAGGTCCTGGGTCAGCTGCTGGAACTGCGCGCGGGTCAGCTTCTCGTCCAGATGCAGCGGGCCCTCGGCGGACGCGGTGATGTACGGCAGGTTGATCGTCGTCTCGGTGGACGAGGACAGCTCGATCTTCGCCTTCTCCGCGGCCTCACGGAGCCGCTGGAGGGCCATCTTGTCCTTGGCCAGGTCCACGCCGTGGCCGGAGTGGAACTGCTTGACCAGGTAGTCGACGATGCGCTGGTCCCAGTCGTCACCACCGAGGTGGTTGTCGCCGTTGGTCGCCTTGACCTCGACGACACCGTCGCCGATCTCCAGCAGCGAGACGTCGAAGGTACCGCCACCGAGGTCGAAGACCAGAATCGTCTGGTCCTCCTTCTCCAGCCCGTAGGCGAGGGCGGCGGCGGTCGGCTCGTTGACGATCCGCAGCACGTTCAGGCCCGCGATCTCGCCGGCCTCCTTGGTGGCCTGCCGCTCGGCGTCGTTGAAGTACGCCGGAACGGTGATGACCGCGTCGGCGACCTTCTCGCCCAGGTACGACTCGGCGTCCCGCTTCAGCTTCTGGAGCACGAACGCGCTGATCTGCTGCGGGTTGAACTGCTTGTCGTCGATACCGATCTTCCAGTCGGTACCCATGTGCCGCTTGACCGACCGGATCGTCCGGTCGACGTTGGTGACCGCCTGCCGCTTGGCCACCTCACCGACGAGCACTTCGCCGTTCTTCGCGAAGGCCACGACGGACGGCGTGGTCCTGGCGCCCTCGGCGTTGGTGATGACGGTGGGCTCACCGCCCTCGAGAACACTGACGACGGAGTTCGTCGTACCCAGGTCGATGCCGACCGCACGAGCCATTTCGGGTTCCTCCAGCTTGGTCTTGAGTGAAGCTGACTCAAGAGTGCACGACCGGGGAATTTGCGTCAAGAAGACTGAGTCAGGGCGACTCAAGGAGAGTGATTACAGTGCGCGCATGGACGCCTGCGGCGGGCCAGAAAGGCGGCCGTCGACCGCCCGCCACCGCCCCGGTACGGGGGCGACGCAAATCACCGAGGCGTGCGGTACAGCGATCCGCGACAAGTGGGTAGTCTCGTACGGACTGGATAAGTTACTGCTTAGTAAACGCCGCCTCCGTGCTCCGAGGAGCCGCTATGCAACTCGCCGCGATCGTCGTCACGCTGCTGCTCACCGCGGTCGGCGTTGCGCTGTTCGCCCGCGCCATCGCGCAGATCTACCGCTTCGTCAAGCTCGGACAGCCACTCCCCGCGGGCACCCGCAAGGACAGTCCCAAGCAGCGAACGGCCACGCTGGCCAAGGAGTTCCTCGGGCATACGAAGATGAACAAGTGGGGCGTCGTCGGCGTGGCCCACTGGTTCGTGGCGATCGGCTTCCTCACCCTCCCGCCGACCATCATCAACGCCTACGGCCAGCTCTTCCAGGCCGACTGGACGCTCCCGATCGTCGGCGGCTGGCTGCCGTACGAGATGTACATCGACTTCATCGGCTTCGCGACCACGGCCGGCATCGCCGTCCTCATGGTCATCCGGCTGCTGAGCCTGCCCTCCCGTGCGGGCCGCAAGTCCCGCTTCGCGGGCTCCAAGGCGTGGCAGGGCTACTTC
This sequence comes from Streptomyces sp. CA-250714, assembly GCF_050936705.1. Lineage (NCBI taxonomy): Bacteria > Bacillati > Actinomycetota > Actinomycetes > Kitasatosporales > Streptomycetaceae > Streptomyces > Streptomyces sp. CA-250714. Next base: position 3,853,698 of record NZ_JBNJMI010000001.1, read on the forward strand.
GTCGAGTACGTCATCTTCATCATCGGCCTCGCCATCCTGATGCTGCGCGGCCTCGAAGGCGCACTGCACCACGTGGACAGCTACGAGCCCGCCTACTTCGTCTCGTACCCGCTGGTCGCGGCGTTCCACGGGCTGGATGTCAGCACGCTCCAGAACCTCGTCTACGTCTGGGCGCTGATCAAGCTCGGCACCACGATGATCTGGATGATCACGGTCGGCCTGAACACCAACATGGGTGTGGCCTGGCACCGCTTCCTGGCGTTCTTCAACATCTGGTTCAAGCGGGACGCCAAGGGCGGCGCGGCGCTGGGTGAGCTCCAGCCGATGATGTCCGGCGGCAAGGTCATCGACTTCGAGACGGCCCTCGACGAGGACAACGAGGAGGAGGTGCGGTTCGGCGCCTCCCAGGTCGAGGACTTCTCCTGGAAGGGCATCCTCGACTTCTCCACCTGCACCGAGTGCGGCCGCTGCCAGTCGCAGTGCCCCGCCTGGAACACCGGCAAGCCCCTCTCGCCGAAGCTGCTGATCATGTCGCTGCGCGATCACGCCTACGCCAAGGCGCCGTATCTGCTGGCCGGTGGCGGCAAGACGATGGAGGGCGAGGAGAAGGCCACCGAGGAGCAGCTCAAGGGCGTTCCGCAGAGCGCGCTGGACGAGGCCGAGCGCCCGCTGGTCGGCACGGCGGCAGCGTCTGATGGCGGCTCCGCCGCGGCGAACGGGGTCATCGACCCGGACGTGCTGTGGTCCTGCACCACCTGCGGTGCCTGCGTCGAGCAGTGCCCCGTCGACATCGAGCACGTCGACCACATCGTCGACATGCGCCGCTACCAGGTGATGATCGAGTCCGCGTTCCCCTCCGAGGCGGGCACGATGCTCAAGAACCTGGAGAAGAAGGGCAACCCCTGGGGGCTTGCCAAGAAGCAGCGGCTGGAGTGGACGAAGGAGCTCCAGAAGGAGGCGGGCTTCGAGGTGCCGATCGTCGGCAAGACGATCGAGGACCTCACCGAGGTCGAGTACCTGTACTGGGTCGGCTGCGCGGGTGCCCTCGAGGACCGCGCCAAGAAGACCACCAAGGCGTTCGCGGAGCTGCTGCACATCGCCGGCGTCGAGTTCGCCATCATGGGCGGCGACGAGAAGTGCACCGGCGACTCGGCCCGCCGCCTGGGCAACGAGTTCCTCTTCCAGCAGCTGGGTGAGGAGAACGTCGGCACGCTGAACGCGGCCTTCGGCGAGGACGATGAAGATCCGTCCACCCAGAAGCCGAAGTCCTCGAAGAAGATCGTCGCCACCTGCCCGCACTGCTTCAACACGCTCGCCAACGAGTACCCGCAGCTGGGCGGCCACTACGAGGTCATCCACCACACCCAGCTGCTCCAGCACCTCATCGACGAGGGCAAGCTGGTGCCGGTCACCCCGGTCGAGGGGCTGATCACCTACCACGACCCGTGCTACCTGGGCCGCCACAACAAGGTCTACACGCCGCCGCGCGAGATCATCGGCCGGGTGCCGGGGCTGCGGAACGAGGAGATGCACCGGCACAAGGAGCGCGGCTTCTGCTGCGGCGCCGGCGGCGCCCGCATGTGGATGGAGGAGCGCATCGGCAAGCGCATCAACAACGAGCGCGTGGACGAGGCGCTGTCCCTCAACCCGGACATCGTCTCGACGGCCTGCCCGTTCTGCCTCGTCATGCTGACCGACTCGGTCAACGGCAAGAAGAACGACGGGAAAGCCAAGGAGAACCTCCAGGTCGTGGACGTGGCCCAGCTGCTGCTCGACTCGGTCAGGACCCCCGGCGAGCCGCCGACGGCGGACGGCGAGACGGCGAAGGACCCGGAGCCGGAGCCCGATCCGGAGCCCGAGCCGGCGAAATAGCCGCCTGGTTCATGCCTCCGGTGGCCTGAACCGAGCGCTTCGTCCAGTCCGCGACGACCGGTCCCGTACCCACGGGGCCGGTCGTTGCGCGTTTTCCAGCAAGTCGTGGTCAAATGCGATCAGTTAATGCACCACACGAGCCAAACCGCTGTCGCGGTATACCCATTGCAGCGTGCCGGGCCTAGCCTCCTAACCGCGCTTACGCACGCGGCGGAGCGGCTGGACAGGCGAGGAGGAGCACCAGGTGGCGGACCGTGAGGCCCTGGGCCGTACGGCCCAGGACGGACCGGCCGAAAACGACCGGCCCCCGGGCCACGACGCTAGCGCGGTCACCGGCGTCCCGCGTGCCGTACGGGCCCGGCCCCTGCCCGCCGTACGGGAGGGTGCCGGATGCTGACCCCCGAGCTGCTGTGCCGCCTCCGCTTCACCCTCCGTGACCTGCCCCGGCTGCGCGCCGAGGTCGAGGCGCGGGCCGCCTCGGCGGGGCTGAACGAGCCGCGCAGGGGTGAGTTCGTCGTCGCGGTCGACGCGGTGGCCACCAACGCGGTCGAGCACGCGGGCGGCGGCGGACAGCTCGTGCTGCGGCACCTCGGCGACGAGCTGGAGTGCCAGGTCGCCGACTCGGGGCCCGGCTTCACCGAGGACGTCATCCCCGAACTGCTGCCCGGCCTCGACGGTGCGACCAGCGGCCGCGGGCTGTGGCTGGCCAAGCTGGTGACCGACCGGCTGACCGTCGCCGACGCGGCCGGCCAGGGCTCGGTCGTCACCTTCGCCGTCCGCCTTCCGGGGGAGTGAGCCCTCCTCCCGGGTAAGGGCCCGGCGGCGCCGTCTCCACCCCAGGTGGGGGCCGCACCACCCGGTTCCCCTAGGGGATGTCACAGGTCAGCAGCGATGTCCGGTCATCTCGCCCGGCTGTGGCACGCGGGGACCGCAGAACACGGTACGTTCGATTGCGTGGCTGGTTTCAGGAGCGGACGCGGCCGGGACTCCCGGGGCGCGCAGCAGCATGGGCAGTACCCTCAGCACCCCTCGGGTCCGCCGTACCCGCAGCCGGGTCCCGGCGCCGGGCCCGGCCCGGGAGCGGGACCCGTTCCAGGGCCGCCAGGACCCTGGCAGGGCGGCCGGGGACACGACGAGCCGGAGTACTTCGGTGACCCCCACGCGCAGCACCACGGGGGCCCACAAGGTGCCCCGCACGGGGGGCCGCAGGGCTGGCACGGGCAGGACCCGTACGCCAACAACCCGGGTCACACCCAGCAGTTCAGCATCCACGACCCGTACGGCCCCGACGGCGGGCACGGTCCGCAGGGCGGCGGCCAGGACGGCTACGGCTACAACGACGGCGGCACGTACCACGCGGGCAACGCGCCCGCGCCGCCGTCCGGGCCCCGGCTGCACTGGAAGGAGCTGCTGACCGGCGTCGTCCTGCGACCGAACGCCACGTTCTGGCAGATGCGGGACTACGCGATGTGGGGCCCCGCGCTGATCGTCACGTTCATCTACGGGCTGCTGGCGGTCTTCGGCCTGGACAAGGCGCGCGAGGACGTCCTCAACACGACGCTCTCGCAGGCCGTGCCCTATGTGCTGATCACCGGCGTCGCCGTGGTGATCGCCGGGCTCATCCTGGGCGCCGTCACCCACACGCTGGCCCGCCAGTTCGGCGGCGACGGGGCCTGGCAGCCCACCGTCGGGCTCGCCATGCTGATCATGTCGCTGACGGACGCGCCGCGGCTGGTGTTCGCGCTGTTCCTGGGCGGAACGGCCACCCTGGTGCAGGCCCTCGGGTGGGCGACCTGGGTGCTCGCCGGGTTCCTGTTCACCTCGATGGTGAGCCGCTCGCACGATCTGCCCTGGCCGAAGGCGCTGGGCGCCTCGGCGATCCAGCTGCTGGGCCTGCTGTTCCTGATCAAGCTGGGCACGCTGTAGGCGTCGACGCGCTGGTAGGTGCCGGGCACGCGCTGTGTGCCCGGCACTTGGTGTACGTAACGGAGCCCCGCCCCCTCCCGCAGCACAGCGGGAGGAGACGGGGCAGCGCCGTCCCTCTCAGCCGGCGAACCGCTGTGCTGCCGAGCCGTCACACGTGGCGAGCTTCGCCCGTGCCTCCGCGCCCGGCAGCGTCACACACAGCCCCGTGTCCGAGGCGGGCCGGATGGTCGCCCCGTTCCGTACGAACTGCTGCGCTGCGGCACCGGAGCAGTTGCCGAGCTCCAGCCCGGCCCCCTGCTTGACGCCGCCCTCACCCTGCACGCACCGGTCGTGCGTCTGTCCCGCGTAGAGGGACTTGCCCGCCGCGTCGTACCACCACAGCTGGTTGCGCTTGTCCGCGCCGCAGGCCCAGCCCCGTACGTCGGTGCCGACCGCGCTGGCGGCGCCGTCGGCGTCCAGACAGCTGCCGGTGCCCTCGTTGCGCAGCGGCTTGAAGGTGTCGTCCCAGGCCAGCTGGTACAGCTTCGGCTGGCCGGCGCCAGCGGGGTCGGCGCAGGAGGCCTCCCGTACGCCCTGCCGGCCGGCCTCGTACATCTTGGTGAAGCACTCGGCGAACGCGCCGTGCCCTCGCTCGTTCGGGTGGAAGGACTGGCGCACGGAGTTGGAGTCCGGCGGGAACGGATTGCTGAGGTCCACATACAGTCCGCGCGCCCAGGGGTTCTCCATGCACACCTCGTGGCCGTGGAAGAGGCGCGAGGCGTCCAGATAGCTGACGCCGGTGCGCTTGGCGACCGACCGGATGCCCTGCTCGAACTTCGGCACCGCCGCGTTGCGGCCCCAGGCGGCGTCACTGGTGTAACCGACGCAGCCTCCGATGAGCTTGCCGGGGAACTTGGGGTTGTCCTTGATGTCGGGGCCGATGGGGCTGGGGTAGGCCATCAGGACGAGCTGGTAGTCGCCGTCGGCGTAACCGGCGTCCCGCATAACGGCCTTGAGGTCGCCCACGGTCCGCTCCACCTTGGGTACGAGCCCGTCGATACGGCCCTGCCAGCCGGGGGCGTACTTGGACTCGCACGGGCCCTGGAGGGTGAGGTAGCGGGTGACGCAGTCGGTGATCACAGGGCCGAACTGGAGATCGTCGTTGGCGCCGACGACCAGCATGATCTGCTTGAGCCGCGTGTTGCGGGCCTTGATGGCGAGGCTGTCGCTCTGCACCAGTTCGTCGGCGTACTGCTTGGTGCCGCCGACCCGTACGTTCTCGGTACTCGCGCCGGAGCAGGCGACGTTGTACGTCACGTCCGCGCCGATGCCCGTACGGTGTACGGCCGCATCCGGCGACCTGTGGCACCAGTTGTCCGGCCCGTCGGTGCCCGGCTCGTACGTACCGACGCCCTCACCCGAGATCTCGCTGTCGCCCAGCGAGATGACACCTGTCTTGCGGTCGGCCATGGGCCGCTCGTCCGGGCTGCCGTAGAGCTTCCTGGCCTCCTCCGCCCGGATCTTCTCCAGCTCAGCGGGCAGCGGCGTGCTCGCGCTGCTGCCGCTGCCTGCCTTCGTACCCGCCCCGCTCGTGGGCGCGGCAGTCGCCGCACCCGCACCCCCGAACACCATGAGCAGAGCTGCCGCGAGCGCTGTCGCGGATCTCATACGCGCCATCAGGTGGTCTCCCTACGGCTGGCAACTGTTGTTGTTACCAGCGGTACCTACCCGCAGGTACCGAAGAAGGGAACCACCCGTGCCCAGAACACTGCGCAGCGCTCAAACCCCGACATCCGCCGGACACCGGGGAATTGACGCGTCCCGCGCCGCTCTCAGGCCGTCCTCAGGCGTCGAGAACCTGACCCGCACGGCGGACGACAGGCGGCTCGACGGACCACGGGAAGTTGATCCACCGGTCCGTACGCTTCCAGACGTAGTCGCACTTCACCAGCGAGTGCGACTTCTCGTAGACCACCGCGCTGCGCGCCTCGGCCACATGCTCGGCGCAGAAGTCCTGCACCAGCTTGAGCGTCTTGCCGGTGTCGGCGACATCGTCGGCGATGAGCACCTTCTTACGGCTGAGGTCGACGACGTTCGGGACAGGAGGCAACATCACTGGCATGGCAAGTGTTTCCCCCACACCGGTATAAAACTCGACGTTCATCACATGGAGGTTCTTCACGTCGAGTGCGTAGCCGAGCCCACCCGCCACGAAGAGACCGCCGCGGGCGATCGAGAGGATGATGTCCGGCTCATACCCGTCGTCGGCCACCCGCTGCGCCAGCTCCCGGATGGCCTGGCCGAAGAGGCCGTACGTCAGGTTCTCGCGCTCGCGCTCGTCACTCACAGGTGTTGCTCTCCAGCTGTCTCGTCTCGGCTTCGGGCCACTCGGACGTGGTCCGGTGCAGACGTGGTCCGGTGCTCAGACGTGGGTCCGGTGGAAGTTCAGGTACGAGCGGGAGGGGGTGGGTCCGCGCTGGTCCTGGTAGCGGGAACCGTACTGCGCCGACCCGTACGGGAACTCGGCGGGCGAGGTCAGCCGGAACATGCACAGCTGGCCGATCTTCATCCCCGGCCACAGCTTCATGGGCAGCGTCGCGACATTTGACAGTTCGAGGGTCACATGGCCGGAGAAACCCGGGTCGATGAACCCGGCCGTCGAATGCGTCAGCAGCCCCAGCCGCCCCAGCGAACTCTTCCCCTCCAGCCGCGAGGCCACGTCGTCCGGCAACGTGATCACCTCGTACGTCGACGCCAGCACGAACTCCCCGGGGTGCAGGATGAACGGCTCGTCGCCCTCGGCCTCGATCAGCCGCGTCAGATCGGGCTGCTCGACGGCGGGGTCGATGTGCGGGTACCGGTGGTTCTCGAACACCCGGAAGAAGCGGTCCAGCCGGACGTCGATACTGGAGGGCTGCACCATGGCCGGATCGTACGGATCGATCCGCACCCGGCCGGCATCGATCTCGGCCCGGATGTCCTTGTCTGAGAGAAGCACGGGCCGAGACTACGCGCACGAAGCGGGGCCGGCCCAATCGGACCGGCCCCGCGGGGGTGGGGAATCCCGGGAGGGAGCTCTGTCGAGCCGAGGGGCTCGGCCTCGGGGGACCCCCCCAGTCAGCGGGAGCCCCTTGTCATCGGAGCCCTCCTACCATCGGGAGCCCTCTTGTCATCGGAAGCTCTCTGTCATCGGAAGCCCCTCTCAGCCCTTCCGCTGCCGCCCCACGGGCACCGCCTGCCGGAGCCGCCCGCACCGGGGACAGCGCAACAGCCGCCCTGGTCCGATCCGGGAGGATCCCAGCTGCTGCATCGGGAACGTCGTGGTGCTGAACACGTGCCCTTCGGCACACCGGACGACCGTGGATTCCATCGCTTCCCTCTCCCCAGTCACGTGGATGCGTGGACGACAAAAGCCACGTTAGGGGATGAGTCCGACGCCCCCGCGCCCGGCACTCCACACCCACCGTACGCCCCCCAACTCCCTTGCCAGACACCCGGAACGCCCCCTCACCACAACAGAAAAACCCAGGCCATATGCGGCCTGGGTCTCCCATGAGGTACAGTGTCCGACGACGAGCCACCACCACTTCCGGCTCCTCGCGGGCGTAGTTTAATGGTAGAACATGAGCTTCCCAAGCTCAGAGCGCGGGTTCGATTCCCGTCGCCCGCTCCATGATGAAGACCCAGGTCAGAGACCTGGGTCTTATTTGTTGCCGGGGCGGGTTATGTGTCCCGTGCCCGTCGCGTGCCCGATGGTGGCGGCGCCGTCTTGTTGCTGTTTGAGCGTGCCCGACGAGCCTGTACGTAAGCGTCGATGCCGTCGGCCACCTCGCGCTGCCGGTCGTCGTTCGAGTGCTGGTACCGCAGCGCCGCCTTCTCCGAGGACTGGCCGGCTCGGACCATGGTGTCCTTGAGGGTGGCGCCCGATCGCGTCGAGATCGTGTGGCCCGTGTGACGTAGATCGTAGAAGCGAAAGTTGGTCGGCAGGCCCACTTTCTCTCGTGCCTTCCGCCACTTCCGCCCGAAGGAGGACCGCCGGAACGGAGCGCCCTTCTCCCCCACGAACAGCAGCCCATCGGGTTCCTTCTCGGCGAACAGCTCCAGGTGCAACCGCAGCTCCGGCTCCAGGAAGGCAGGCAGCGCGATGAACCGCTTTCCGGCCGCCGACTTCGTGTCGCCCGGAGCACGGCGGCCGGTGCACAGCTCCGGCTCGGCCGTACGAATCCAGACGCCGACGCGGACGAGGTCCACATCCGGCCGCCGCAGCGCCGCTTGTTCCTCCGGCCGGGCGGGCCCGTACGCCTGGATGTAGACCATCAGCCGCCAGCGAGGGCCGAGGGCGTCAGCGAGGGCGTCCACCTGGTCCACCGTTGCCACAGGACGCTCGTCCGCCATCTCTTTGCCCGCTCCCCGGATACGGCAGGGGTTGCGGCGAAGCAGCTCGTCATCCACGGCGGTCTCGAAGATGGACTTCAGCAGTCGGTAGGACTTGGCGACGGTCGTCGGCCCCGTCTCCTTGAGCCGTTCGGTACGCCAGGTGCGGACGTGCGGAGGCGTGACGCTGTCCAGGTCCACCTCTCCGAAGGTCGGCAGAATGTGCAGGCGCAGGAGACGGCGGTACAGCTCGTCCGTGGTGGCCGAAAGACCACGCTCCGCCACCCACTGAAGCGCGTACTCCTCGAAGTTGACCGCGCCCGCGTCCGGGTCCCGCCATTCGCCGCGCCGCAGCTCGGTCTGCTGCTCGGCCAGCCAGTCGTCCGCGTCCCGTCTGCTCTCGAAGGTGACAGGAGCCGGGCGGTCCACGCCGTCCGGGCCGAGGTACCGCGCCTGAAACCGGCCGGAGGGCAGCTTGCGAATGCGCCCGAAGCTCCGCTTCTTCTTCGCCATTACGCAGCCCTCCCGTAGCGGGAGCGTGTGCGGTGGCGGGGCTGGACTGTGTGCGCCTCGATGTAGGCGGCCAGTGCGCTCTCGGGGATGCGGACGTGACGGCCGACCTTGACGAAGGTGATGCGGCGCTCCGCGATGAGACGGCGCGGGAAGCGGGGTGTGGTGCCGAGGACTTCGGCGACCTGATCGACGCTGAGGTACCGATCCGTCATCGGGCGCTGTCTCCTTCCGGGGCGGTGGGCGTTGGGGTGTCGGCGAGGGAGGCGGACAGCCATTCCTCGGTGGGGGTGAGGCCGGTTCCGGCGTAGGCCCAGTGAGCGAGCACGAGGGTTGTCGTCTCGTCTGCACCATCCACAGGCTGTGGGTCTTCTCCGCGTGCGATGGCGGCTTGGAGGCGGCGCCATTCGGCACGGGCGGTGCGCAAAGCGCCAAGAGTGGTGGAGTAGCGGCGGGTTTTGGTGGAGAAGTGGCCGCGGAAGCCGAGCATGTGGGCCCAGGCGCGTAGGCGGAGGTGTGCGAGGTCTTTGTGGGCGCCGAGGGCCCAGGCTGTGCCGATGAGGCGTTCGGCGTGTTCCGGGAGGTTGAGGGTTGCCAGTTCGGCGATGAAGCGCAGACGGCGGTCCAGGGTGCCTGTGGCTGTCTCGGCGCCTTTGGTGGCGTACTTGGCGATGTAGGCGGCCACGGCGCGGTCGGTGAGGGCTTGGCCGACGTCGAGGTCGGGGCCGTGAATGGTGCGGATGTCGAGCTGGCGGCCGAAGGCGAAGGTGTGAGTGCGGCCGTCGAGGACCGGACCGGGCACGACCGCGCGGGATGCTGCCGCACGGATGGCGTCGGTCAGTAGCGCGGCCGTGGCCCAGTGCGGAGGTCGGGATTCGCCGCCTGCGGGGCCGTCGAGGCGGATGACGGCATGGAAGTGAACCGCGCCCCGCTTCTGGTACTCGGCCACCTTCGCGAAGGAAACCCGGGCACGCTCCGGGAGCTCTCGTTGGGTGAGTCCGGCGCGGCGTGCGATTTCGCGGCGGAGGTGGATGGTGAAGCGGCGCCAGAGCATGCCCGCGTGGGCGTTCCAGAGAACCGCGGATTCGTAGTCGTAGCGCTCCGGGTCCAGCGGGGTGCCGAGAGCGGGATCGTCCGGGGGGTGGCGACGGCCGCAGCGGCACGGACGCGGACGGCCCTGTGTGCCGGGCCGGTTGTGGACGGGACCGAAGCTCGGCGCGGTGAACGTCGCGAAGACGCGCGGATGTGTCGTGACTTCTTCTGGGGTGCCTTTGCCGCCGCGTAGTCCGGTGGTGATCAGGTGGTAGGTGTCGCGGCGGTAGGTCTCGGCGCAGGCGGGGCAGCGGGTTGTGCGGCGGTTGCCGCAGCGGATCAGGAGGTCACCGGCAGGCAGCTCGGCGGAGTCGAGGCGGCGCAGAGCCGGGCCGATCTCGCCGGTCGTGGTGTTGAGGCGGTGTTCGGTGCGGTGGCCGGCCAGGCGGATGGGGTTGGTGCAGCCGCCCAGGCTGGAGAGCTGGCGGAGGATACCGGGCAGGGTGCCGGTTGCTGCGAGGTTCGCCAGCTCTGGGAGCGGGGGCGGGGTGGGTCGGGTGATGATGGCAGTACTCCTTCTCAGGCTTGCGAGTCGGGAAGGGGCAGGGCTGCCGGGGCGGCGGATGCTTGGCGGTATCGAGGCCGCCCCGGGAGCCATTCAGCGGTTGTGGTGCTGAGAGCTGAGCAGCCAGCGCAGCACAACGGCCGCGACCGCTACCGAGACGGCCGAGACGGCGACAGCCGTCAGCAGGGCCGTCAGGACGACACCGCCCACCAGGACCAGGCCGACAGCGCCCGTACTGACCGAAGGCAGCGACCGGCGAGCCGGAGCCGTGGGCGCGTGGGAGGGCTGGCAAGAGCAGGCGGGTTCATTTGCGTCTGTCGTGGCCGGGAGGTTCGGGGCCGGGGGTAGTTGGGGGCGCAGCAGCATGGATGACTCCTTCAGTCGTGGGTGCCGTTGACGGTTTCGACTCCGTTGCGGGTGCCGTTGTCGATGGCGGGGGCAAGGAAGGTGTCGGCGAGGTAGAAGCCGAACAGCGCGATCACGACGACGAGCCAGACGCGGACGCCGAGGAACTTCACAGCGCCCCAGACCAGCAGGCCCAGCACAACGACCAGGGGCAGCTCTACATTCACGGGGTGGATCTCCTGTCTGTGGTCAGCGAACGGGGCAGCGGTGCGTGCGGGCGGCCAGCTCGGCGGCGGCACGCGAGTCGTAGTCGGCCGAGAAGCCGCAACGTGGGGCGGTGCAGGCGGCGGTGTGCTTCTCCCGGCCACGGCTGTCGTGGGCGGTGCCGACCTGTACGGGGCCGATGCGGGTCACGGAGCGGAAGCGGCGGTTGAGGGGCATGATCAGTCCTCCGAGCGCAGGCGGGCGGGGTTGGGGAAGTGGCGCAGGATGCGGGCCGCTTCGTCGGGATCACTGGTGAGTGAGGCAGCTTCTTCTGCGAGCAGCCGGGCGAGGAACGGGCGGCCGGTGTGGGCCATCTCGTGTGCGGCCTCGAGGAATTCGGCGCGGGTCAGGGTGTGTCCGGGCATGGCTGGTCTCCCTGTCAGGTCAGGTGGGCGGCGATCTGGTCGGCGAGGGGCGCGGGGACGCCGAGGCGGGCGCGGAGCGTGTCAGCGTCGATGGGTGCGCCGGTGCGTGTCTGGTGGGCGTCGGCGATCCTGCGGGCGTGCTCGATGAGGGCGGCCGGTACCGGCGTCGTCGGCGCAGGTGCGGCCGGTTCATCCGCAGCCGGGCGTGATGGCTCGGCGTCCGGCGCGGGCGCTTCCTTGTCCGTGGCGTCCGGCGATGGTGCCGGGGTGCTGTGGGCGAGGAGGGTTCCGCCGAGGAAGGCCAGCGCAGGCCATCCGGCGACGAGGATGCGCAGCCAGCCGGGCACGTCGCCCAGGTCGAGGAGCCCGGCGGTGGCGATGTTGGCGCCCAGGGATGCCGTCAGGGCGACGAGAAACCAGCACCAGCCAGCCGCCCGATCGTGGCCGGAGCGCAGCCGACGCCAGGCCGCGACCAACAGCAGATCGACCGACACCGGGTAGGCCCAGGCTTTCCAGCCGTCTTGCCCGGCGGCCGAGGCCAGGTCGTGCAGGTGCGCGAAGGACAGCGCGGCAGCAATCACCGCCTGCACCAGCACCGCATCCACCCGGGCGAGTTGGGCGCGCACAGGGGCACCTCCTTTCTGTTTCCGGCATGGGAGGGGTAGGGAGCTGGCGCGAGGCGGACGCGCCGGCCGAATCGGAGAACGGAAGGGTCAGGCGGTAGCGGGCCGGGGCTTGGTCAGCGAGGCAGACCGGACGAGCGAGGCGGCGGGCCGGAAGGGCTGGAGTGCGGGCAGGTCCGGCACCAGATCGGCGGAGCTCTCACAGCGCGCGGCAGCATCGGACAGGGACAGGTACGGAGTGCGGATGCGGGACCAACCGCCAGACGTGTCACCGACCACGGCCAGCCCAGGCCGCTCGGGCGCGATGGTGCAAGCGGCGCCGACCGCTTCGGGAGCGATGTCGCCCAGCGCCATCTTGGCCGAGGGCTCGTCGTTGACCCGGTGGCAGACCCGCCCGGAGAGCTGGGCCCGCAGCATCGTCGCGCCCTTGCCCAGCTCGGCGCCGAAGCGCTGCCCACACACCTCCAGATAGATCCCGGCAGCCCGCCCGAGCTGGGCGAGCCGGATGAGCTGGGTGACCATCTCATCCCGCCGCTCCTCGTCCTTGCGGGAAGCGACGAGGAAGAGTTCGGCCACCTCGTCGACGAACAGCACGATCGGCACCGGCCGTTCGCCCTCCGGCAGGCCCCACACGTCCGAGGTGATCTCTTCATCGGGTGTGGACGGTGCGATGCCCTGCCGGGCGCGTATCAGGTCGTAGCGGTCCTCCATCTCCTGTACGAGTACGGGCAGCAGCTCGGCAGCCTGCCCCGGGTCGGTGGCCAGCGCGGAGAGCCGGGGCGCGAACGGCGCCAGCTCCACCCCGCGCTTGCAGTCGATACCGGCCAACGCGACCGGCTGACCGGCAAGCCCGGCGATCAGGTGCCGCAGGTACATGGACTTGCCCGACAGCGTGGCCCCCAGCACCAGCTCATGCGGGATAGCGCGGAAATCGCGTACGAAGGCGGTCGCGTCCTCCCGCAGCGCCACCGGCACCCGCAGAAACCCACCACCCGCCTTACGCGGCATCCGCACCCGCCGCAGGACATCGAAGGCGACCAGCCGCAGCTCGACCACGCCGGGCTTGACCGGTTCGACATAGACGCCATGCACGCCCCAGGCATGCCGCAGCCGCTCAGCCGAGGCGGCTATGTCGGCAGGCTCCTGCCCCGCCGCCAGCCGCAGCCGGAGCCGCAGACCCGTCGAGGTCGGCCGCAACATCCCACGCCGAGGGGGCACCGGCCGCACTTCCCGGCGAGTGGTGGCGCGGACGGCCAGCGCCCGCAGGCGGGAGGGCTCCACCGTCAGCCCGCACGAGTCCATGACCGACCCGTAGGAACCCACCAGCCGAAGGGCCGAGGCAGGCATGCCGACCGTGGACCCGTACGCGGCCGGGTGCCGGGCCCGGAGGTAGGCAGCACCAGCACCGAGACCGGCAACCGGACCGCCCACCTCCACCAGTGTCATCAGCTCGGACACGGGTCAGGCCCCCACGCCCGCCGGAACGGCGCCCGGGGCGACAGCGGCAGCGCGGTAGGCGATGCCGTGCCGCTGCTGCCCGTTGAACACCGACTCCCACGGACGAGCCACCAACCCCGGCAGGGAGACCGGCGCCCCCAGCGTCAGCCCTTCAGTGATGCCACTCTCGGGCACGGTCACGTGGATCAGCGAGGACTCACCCTCATCGATGTAGACAACGCCGACCTTCATCAACGCCTCACCGCTCACCGCATCCTTGGCACGCTCGCCAGTCTGACGATCCCGCACCTTCGGCGCGGGTGCCTCGGTCAGCAGGATCGTCGCGGTAGAAGTCTCAACTCGAATGGTGCGCAAGGTCGTTCTCTCCTTCGTGTGTACACCGGACTACGATGGCTAGTCGTCTAGACAAGCTCATGTGGCAGATCCCGGCGTGCCGTTGGGATGCAGACCACTGTGCCACAAGTCTTGGCTGCTCGTCTATACGAGTATGCCTCTAGGTGTGTACGAGTCCGGAGAGATGACCCGCACCAAGACGTCGAGAGCTCCCAAGAGTCCTCAGTTTGCGGGGAGTTGGTAGGCCAGTACGTAGGCGTCGGCAGCCATGACGGTGTCGCAGACCTCCACGGCGCGGCCCTCGGTGTCGTAGGCGGTCCGGATCAGACTGATGACGGGAACGCCGGAAGACAGCCGAAGCATCTTCACCTCGGCCGGAGACGGCATTCGGGCGCGCACCTCTTCGTCGAAGTGGTCCAGGCGGTGCCCCAACTCTTCCAGCCGGGCGTAGATACCGCCGGGCCCGGGGTTGGGTTCGGCGATCTGCGTACCGCGCGCCAGGTCCAGAGGGAGGTACGAGACAGCGAACTCGACGGGCCGTCCGTCCAGCAGGTACCGCCGACGCCGGGCGAGGACCTTTCGGGCCGACCCGAGCCGCGCGGAGATGTCCGGGATGGGCTTCTCCTCCCTCACCTCAAGACTGTCCACTTCGGGCTTGCTCCCCGCGGCTTCCGCTTCCACCGTGAAGGCCGACTTCCCCTGATCACGATGACGCCGCGCGAATCGGTCCGAGGCCAGCCGCCGCACTGGGGGCCGTGGCCGGACGAAGACGCCCTTGCCGTGCTCGGAGGAGACCAGCCCCTCACTCTGGAGGATCGAAAGCGCGTTGCGGACGGTCATCCGGGAGACGCCGAAGTGCTCAACGAGCTCGGATTCGGAGGGCAGCTTGGCGCCTTCCTTGAAGCGGCTCTTGTCGATGGCTTCCCGGATCTGGTCGGCGATCTGCCGGAAGACCGCTCGATCGCTGGTGGGGTCGAGGGCACCGAGAATGCCGGAGGGAAGAGCTGCCATGTGTGTACTCCTTTGGATATCTAGACGAGATGCTGAGTGCTGTTGCTACGGTGGAGAAGCCTAGCCATCTGAGGGGACCGAGGAACGTGAGCACGGTAGAGCGCCCCCACTCCGTGAGCGTCGCAGGGGTCATCGTTGACGACGCGGGCCGAGCGCTGCTCATCCAGCGCCGCGACAACGGCCAGTGGGAGCCGCCCGGCGGCGTCCTGGAGCCCGGGGAAACCATCCCCGACGCGCTTCAGCGCGAGGTCCTCGAAGAGACCGGGTTCAAGATCGCTCTCCCAGCGATACTGACCGGCGTCTACAAGAACATGACCGGCTTGATCGTCTCGCTTGTCTTCCGCTGTGAGGCGGCGGACGGCTCCCCGACCACCGGGGAGGAGACCTACGCCCTTCGCTGGGCCACCCGCGAAGAGATCACCCAGCTCGCCGACGAGGCATACGCAATCCGCGTACTGGACGCGCTCGATGGGGCATCCCCGCCGGCCGTCCGAGCCCACGACGGCGTGCGACTCGTCTAGCACACACCCACCACCCATAGCGGCCACCAGCATGAAGGAACTTGTATGCACGAGTATATGAGTACGAGGCGCATCTGGGAACTCATCTGTCCAGGACTCCCCGAAGAGGTCGGCCGGGCCCGCCGCTGGACCCGCGATGTGCTGCACGACAGTCCTCACGCGGAGGACGCTGCACTGATCGTGAGCGAGCTGGGCACGAACGCGCTGCGGCACTCGGCGAGCGGCGGCCCCAACGGGAGCTTCCATATCTCCCTGCTTCGGTCACCCGGCGCCGTCGTCCTGGCGGTCACGGACATGGGCAGGGCCACGACCAAACCCCACGTCGAGAACCCGGACGAGAACGACGCCCACGGCCGGGGCCTGGGTCTGGTCACAGCACTGGCCAACCGAGTACGGGTCACCGGGGACGGCACGGGCCGCACGGTCACCGTCGAGATCAACGACAAGTACCGGGCATCGGCCTCGCGATCACTGCCAGGGGCGCGCAACGTACGGCCCGCCCCGAGGTCGATGACATGAGCGGGCAGGAGCTGCCGCCTCAACTGGTCTACTACTGCGAGTGCTACGTCAATGCGCGCCGCATCGGCTCATTCGACGCCCATAGCCCTCATGAGGCACTCAACTGGGTTCGCGTCAGCCTGATCACGGTCATCAAAGCCCTGGACGACGCGCCGCACAGAGAGGCCCGCAACTGGCTCAACCACGGCCAGCACTCAGCAGCCCGTGACCTCGAAGCGGGCAAGCCCCACACTCTCACTCTCAAGCAGCGCACCACTCAGGCCACTTGGACAGTCAGCCCAATAGCCAGCCCGCCCACACACGAGGCATGCACACACGAGGCACGTGCGTAACAACTTTCTCTACGACTTCAAGGCGCCCCGCTGACGCGGGCCGCGCGCGCTGGCGGCCCGTGGTCGCCGCCCGCTCCTGTCTCCGCCCCGCTCCGCGCCGACCCCGGACCGCTCAGCGCGCAGAACCGAACAGCAACCCGTATGGCCCGTAAAGCTCCAGATCACCTCGGCCCGCACGACTCAGCCGACCAGCGGGCCCACACCAGCACGCACGACCAAGCGCACGAAGCCGATCAGCCCTGTACCACCGGACCAAACGCGCCGATAAGGCCCGTGAGGCGGCGCCCAGGTCTCGTCGCGGTCTGCGGGCCGGTCCCGCCATCGACAAGTGGTCGGCCGGGGCAGAGCGGAGGCGTCTGCGGGTCAAAGCTCAAAGCCGGGAAGCGTGGCTGATGCCGGTGGGTGGTGGAGGGGGGCACACGCGCAGGTGCTCAGACGTCTGCCCCGCCATCGTGGCTGACTTTCCCCACTTGAGGTACCAGAGGTGCACCCCTTCGGCAGCTATGGCATTTCTGCCCCGAACCTTCGCCCTCTCGCAGCACGCATATCGGCAGACCCAGCCCGATCGGAGAGCCCCAGCTTTCACGCACAAAAGAAACTCAGTCACTCCTTCAGGAAGTCATAGTCGCAGTGCTATCGAAAAAAGGCTCTGCCCATTCCACCCCAAAGTTCTCGGTGGCGTATAGGGCCTGCAGTACGAGCCGTTTAAATCGCTCCTGAGGAGATGGAGCCGTGAACGGCGGGCGATCCGGCTCCCCTAGCATCCATTCATCTGAAATTGATTCATTCGCGTACTGAATACCGAGAATTTCGAGAATGTAGAGAAACTCGGAAGTGAGGCCATTTTCGGGCCTCACTGTCGCCAGTGCCAGGGAGCGGCAGATATCAAGCGCCACCTTTCCCTTGGTCGACGCCTCATACATGCTGGCCACAGGGCTCGGCTGAGCCAGGAGTCCCGAGGCGGCCAACACGTGAACTCGATTGCGAACTGTAGTAGCCGAAACCGAGATGCGCTTCGCCAGATCAGGCATGTTGAAAAAGCCCTTCCTGGCGATTGATTCAATGATGGCTAGGTTGAGGCCCGGGATTCCGCTTTGACTGCCCACCGGGTCAAAATCCTTGGAAGAAAAACCGCCAAGAATTATCGAGATTAGTAGATCCTTGGACAAGCGCTCTTTGAGCACTTGATTCACGGTTTCTCTGTGCTCTTCCTTGTCCGAGTCGAAATCCTGTGGAATCCAGATGGTGCGAAGACGCTGAAGGCGATCCCGCATGGGAGTTTTTTTGGCGTCGGTGATGATTTCGTGAACAGTACTGCGATTCTTAACGGTATCTCTGGCGACGTAGAGAGTGACTTTAGATTCCTCGTCGGCCAGCAAGATTCTGAGATCTTTGTCGATCCCCTCCGCGTGTTTCCAGAGGGTCTGCCCGCTGACTAGCCGAGACCAATCGCGCACCAAGTCGCAAGTGAAGTCGAATTTCTTCCGCTCTGCCTCTTTGAACCCGTAAAGTCCCGTTTGGGAAAGTTGCGCCAAGAGTTCAAGGGTCTTGGCTGAAAGAAACTTGTGCTCGTCGGACTCCGCCACTATGCCTCCCTTACCGCTGACGACTTGTCCGCCAAGCTTCGCAGGTGCCTCTGACAAGAGAGAGCGCTCGGCGGTGGTCTGAAGGTGTTGCCGAGCAGCGAGGTCGTAAGCTCAATTCGGGTAGGGCCCTCAGCAGTTCAGAGGTCGTTCTCGATCACGCACGCGTGAAGCGGAGAGCCACTGGCGGAGGCTGACAACCGGGCCACGCTGCGGCCCGTGACTGCCTCCAGTCCGGCAATCACTCCAACTCACCCAACGCGCATAGCCCATTGCCCTTGGGCTCCCACACCCGGGGCGCCCCGAGGTCCGTCTCCCACGTCGCGCGCTCCTCAATCCAGTGCGAGTACCCGAAGAAGTTGTCGAGAGGCGAGGCCCGCGGCCAGGTACTACGCGCAGCACGCTCACGCTGCTCCCGTAGTTCCCGACGCTCCTCCACCAGTCGCCTAGCTGCACGGGGGAACGACAGCTCGATTGACTCGCCGGGGCCGACCTGCTCCTCGTGTCCATCCTGGACTTCGTCGTCGACCGTGACGCGCACGTGCACCTTGTACGCGGTGTACTGAGTGCTTTGATTCGTCACGATGTACCGGCCGGGTCCGGCCCACTCTCCGCCCCAAATCACGTCGTGTCGTTCGGTCTCCCGCTCGACCTGGCCTCGCGTCATCGTGTTCGCCTCTTCGGCGAGCCGGTTTGCCTCGCGCGCGAGGCCGTTCGCGGCCTCCGCCTTCGTGTTCGCCGTATTGGACTTCGTGTTGGCCTTCGCCGAGTACACGAGCCCAACCACACCGGTGATCACACCGAGCCCACCCGTGACAGCGCCAATCAAGTCCCCGGCATCCATCTCTGAAGGATAGGCACAAAGCCCCCATGTCGCTCACCTGACTGACTGCTGACCGTGATCGCGTAGGAACGCCGACGGGGCGGTCGTGGCCTCCCAGATACCAGGTACCGGCCTCGGAGAGCGCGCGCCCGTACAGTAGTGAAGTACAGCAACCACTCCGCCTGTCTTAAACCGCTACCCGCCCTGTAAAGCCAGTCGGCCGCTCCAGTTGACCTCACCAACCGCCCCGCCCGTAGTTCGGGACGAAGAGATCCGCACTGGCGCGGGGCTGCACGACAGCGCACCAGATGCGCACCAGAACGAGCGGTGAACCGCGGTCAATGCCGGTTGTCACGCGCCCACCATCGGCAACCGACGAAGCGACATTTACCCAGCTCAGCCACCCAACTGCCCCCACCCGCCCCGTGATTCCCAAGCTCAGAGCGCGGGTTCGATTCCCGTCGCCCGCTCCATGATGAAGACCCAGGTCAGAGACCTGGGTCTTGTTGGTTGTGTAGACCTGCTGTGGCCCTCCCTGTGGCCTGCGCCACTTGGCGTTGCAGGGCCGCGAATTCGCTTCCACAAGCCCAGCTCTTACTTGGAGCTCTTGTCATTTGCGGGTCTGCCGCGGCACGAGGCGTGCCGGCGGTCCGACGCAGAGCGGGAGGCTGGGCACACGGGCCTCAGAAGGCGAGCCGGTCGGACCCCGGCGGCCATGCCGTTTGAGTGTTGAGTTTCTGGAGGTCCCGGAGAGGCGGATCTCCGAGTCGTCTCGGCAACGTCAGTTGTGACGGGCGAGCTTGATGGCGGAGACGAGCAGGATTGCGGCCAACGCGGGGATGAGCACAAGGTCCGGGGACACGCCCAGGAGCAGCCCGCCCAGCATCGCGCCGGCGACGGAGCCGACGGCCATGACCAGGGTGAAGCGGAGGTTGGCGCCGAGGACCGCGAAGCTGCCATCACGGCTGTAGCGGGCGAACGCCACCAGCATCGTCGGAGTGATACCAGCAGCGAAAGGCTTCCCGCGGTCTTGATGTCCACCCCGAACAGCAGCACGATCGTCGGAATCAGCAGCTCGCCCCCGGCCACACCCATGATCGCCGCGACCACCCCGATGCCGAACCCGGCCACGACACCGCAGGGCACCTGGGCCCACAGCGGCAGCGCCACCGTCCCCAGGGTGGTGGTGTGTGTGATCACCAGGGCGGTCGCCATGAGCACCATCAGCGCCGCCAGCACCTTGTAGAGGGTGGCGCTGCGCATGCGCACCGCCCAGGTCGCTCCGGCCCAGGCCCCCGGCCAGCAGGTTGACCGCGACCGGCCAGCGTGCGGCCACCTCGGCGGCCGGTACCGCCGTCAGCCGCGCAGGCAGCGCGACCAGGACCACGACCAGGCTCATCGCCTTGTTCAAACGACTGCCGACAGCGCGGCGAACCCGAAGAGGCTGATCAGCAGCGGCAGCCGGAACTCCGCGCCGCCCAACCCGATCATCCCGCCCAGAACACCGATGGCCGCGCCCGCACCGAACACCACAGGTACCGAGTAGGCCGAGCGGAGACGAACGAGGTCCAGATCAGCGATCATGACGGCATCCTCGCTACTTGCCGTCCCTGCCCGCTACGGCAAGGTCTCGTCTTCGGGAGAAGGCACCAGGTGCCGTTCACCATTCGTCCGGACCGCGCAGGAGTCGTCGAGCACCTCGCGCATCTGGAGGCGGACAAGCTGGAGTACGCCGGAGGTGTGCTCATCACGAGGTACAACGACACTCGCCAGGTACTCAACGACGCCGGACGGCCCTGCAACCCGGCGGCCGTGGTGCGTGAGGTCGACGCGGTGGACCGCTTCGCGCCGGCCGAGCACGAGTTCGCCGTCACCCCCGCCGCCCGGCGCCTGGCCCGCGGTGAAGTGAAGATGCAGGAGGTCATGGGCACGATCGAGGTCCGCGATCGCATCCACACCATGGCCCTCTACAGCCTCGCTCTTCAGCTCGCCGTGTTCAGCCGCAAGGGCGTCCAGCGGTCCCTCGACCAGGGCGCGCGCTCATGGACGAGTCGATCGGCGGGCCGCCGCGGCTGTCCAGCGTCAACTGACGCTTCTCACTGCTCGCAGCGAGACGGAGTGCTACGCCCAGTGCCTCCGCCACGGGCGGGCGAAGGCAGCCAGAAAGCATGAGTTGACCTACGGCGAGAAGAACGGCATCAGTTCACCCCGGTCCTCGCCGTCCTCGCCGTCCTCGCACAGGCATGGCCCTCGATGAACAGGACAGTGTCCGTCCGAGCCTCTCGCCTGCGACGGCATCCCGATACGGCGGAGAGTGCACCCCGACCGCCCCGGCGCGCCTGCCTGGAGGCGCGCGTCGTACCGAACCACACCGGCAACCCACCTGCCTACTGCCCCGGCCCGCCGTCCCATTTGAACCGCAAGGCTCGATGGTGCGTAGTGGCCCAGTAGTCCCTGGACAGGTTCACGATCGACGGCTAACGGAGGACTCGTGCCTACCGGAGAAAACAGTAATGACCAGCAAGATGCGGATCGGATACGCCAGCCCGACGCCGCGAACCGCGACGCTGATCCATGGGCAAGGCTGCGAGAGCTAGCGGCGGGCCCGATGGGACCGGAGACGCTCGCGACGATGCGCGAGATACTCGAGACGATAGAGGATCCCGGGCGGGCTCCTATGCTGCCAGGTCCTGCCGTGGGGCCGCACGAACGGGCAGTACTCCAAGAAGCGGGATTCGTGCCCCGTGTTCAGGGGAATCAGCTCCCCCCTTATGTCCAGAACGCCGGGAATGATCCGAACAACATGCCTCAGCAAGGTCGCGGGGCGCAGCCTCCCGGTTATCGCGCTGCTACTGGCGGGAACGGTGAAGTGGCCCGTTACGCCGCGCTGGAACAGGACCGCTCGCCCTCTCGTGGCCGACAGAGGGATCAGTCCGGCAATTCCGCTGAGCCGAACAATTCGCGAAGCAGCAATACATCTCCGCAACGTCCGCCGTCACCCGGCAGGCGCAGCCGCTGACAACGCGGATCGCGAGAGCCTCGGCTTCGCCGGTCAGCCGATCCCGGCCAGAACATCAGCGTCCGACTCGGCAGGGTGTGGGCTCGTCTACCGGTGAAGCCAACAAACGCCGAGTCGGCGCGGGCGTCACCGACGAGTCCATGCTGTCCATGGCCCTCGACCTACACGACCAGGAGATGAGCTGACCGGCGAGCCCGGTGATCAGGTGCCGCAGGTACATCGACTTGCCCGACAGGGTGGCGCCGAGCGCCAGCTCATGCGGGGTGGGAGGAAGTCCCGTACGAACGCGGTCGCTTCCTCCCGCACGGCGACCGGTACCCACAGGAACCCGCCGCCTGCCTTACGCGGCATCCGTACGCGCCGCGGCACATCGAAGCCGCGAGCCGCAGCTCGACCACCCCGGGCTTGACCGGTTCGACGTAGACGGCGTGCACGCCCGACACATGCTGCAGCCGCTCAGCGGACGCGGCGACATCGGCGGGCTCCTGCCCCGGCGCCAGGCGAAGTCGCAGCCGAAGGCCCGCCGAAGTCGGCCGGAGCCTCCCCCGCCGAGGCGGACCCGGCCGCGCCTCCGCCGCATCGTGACCCGTACGGCCAGCGCCCGTAGACGGGAGGGCCGCACCCTCAGCCCGCACGAGTCCATCACCGACCCGTACGAGCCCACCAGCCGGAGGGCCGAGGCAGGCATGCCCACCGCCGACCAGTACGCGGCCGGGTGCCCAGCCCGGAGGTAGGCAGCCCCGCCACCCAGTGCAGCCACCGGGCCGCCTACCTCCACCAGCGTCGTCAGGTCGGACACAGGTCTGGCCCCCACGCCCGCCGGAACAGCGCTAGGCGAGAGCTGACGGAAGCCGAGCTTTGGACCGCAGTTGGTGGGGAGCCACCCCGTCGCGCGGGCACGATGCGACGCATCGTTTACGCCGAACACGCCTCTGTCCGGGAGCGGTTGAGGGGCATGCCCAGTCGACTTCACCTAGATGACCAGGAGCTGTCCCCCTGATTCATACCCGCTCCCCTACCTTGCGTTGCGCGCCCAGAGAACGCGGCACCCCCCCCGGCCGGGCCAGCCGTCGGGACGAACCAATGGGAACTCAGGCGCGGCGAACTGGCCTGCGGCATCAAGGGTCGGTACCTCCACCCTGCGCGTCCGCGGGTTCATCTGCCGCGTACGGGTGGACGTACCGGTCAGCATTGAACGGCTTGAACCAGCTCGCGAGGTCCATGGGGGCAACGCCGAGGTGCGCACCCACCGGGCTCTCGTCGATGCCGTCCTTCGAGTCGTCGTACAGCCACTCGTGGTCCATGTCCTCGTAGACGAGGTCGGCGAAGCACTCCAGCGCTGCCGAGACCCCGTCGGTGAGCAGCTCGAACGTCTCCAAGGTCACCTCGGCGGTGGTCAGGAGGAGTCGCAGTGCCAGTTCCTCAGCGACACAGCTCAGTTGCTGGAAACTGCCCTCGGTGAAGCGAGTGGTGAGGGCGACGGCAGTCACCAGGAATCGGCGTGCGAAGCGGGCGTCGTACTGCAGGGCATAGCGCGGCGGCAGGTCGTCCAGCAGCCATAGCGGCTGGTCACACTCTGCGACGTTCGTCTTCTCCTCTGCCAGTGAGAAGGCGTCCTGGAACAGTTCGTCCAGGAGCACGTCGGTCGCCCAGACCACCGCTCCGGCCGCCAGCTCCGCGTCCTCAGGGGACACTGCGGAGTCAGCGAACTCTGGCTCGTCGTCCTCGTCGACGGCCCCGAACATCCCCGGCCCGAAAGACCGCAGCCGCGCGGACAGCGCACGCATCCGGGCTTCCGCCGCCTTCGAATCGGCAGCCACACGGGCCGGGTCGACAGTGGTTCCGGCGGCCGGCTCGGCCAGCTTGGCCCGTCGGGAGGCCACATCCGACGGCGGCCCGTCCGGGCCGTCCGCCGCCTCCAGACTCTCCTTGGCAAGCTCGGGGTGGAGTTCGACCTCGCACCGCTCCACCGTCCAGTCGGTCAACAGCTCCGAACGCTCAAGGACTTCCTCCGCCAGGATGCGGACCGCCTGCTCGGCGAACTCCAGCGCCGGCGCATCCACGAACACTTTCAGCAGTGCCCCTCCGGGATAAACGCCCACGAAGGTGTCCTCGACCCACACCTCCACACCATCCGGGCCCTCGACCGACTCAGCCGCCCCGAAGCCCTGTTCCAGAAGAGCGCCGGCGCCGACCCGATGCAGCTCATCCATCTCTGGCGCGCCACTCGGTATCTGCGCGTCCACCGTCACCGCGTACGTCACGGCCCTCAGCCTGTCAGGGCGAGACACCACTTGCAGCAGCAATGACAACTTCCACTCCACATTCGAAAGTTGCCGAGCCCCCCCATGCCGCGCGGCATCCGGGGTTGTCGGGCCGTCTCCTCGCTGCCATGTCCCGTCTGTGCCCTCCAGGCCGGTCACCAGGGCTCAACAGGCCCTCGCCGTACGCTCCGAATCAGGGCGTTTCTCGCAGGTCAGCCAGCCCCTCAACTCCGTAAGCGCAGTTGTTTTCCAAGCTCGGAGTTGGGGTTCGGTTCCGTTGCCCGTTCCACTTTCCGGTCTGGTCGGTGTCGGGTGGGGTGGTGGAGGAGGAGGCGGGGGTCTGGGATTCGGGGTAGGGGTGGGCGGGTGTCCTGGCGGTGGGTGGATGCGCTCGTGTGGAGGCGTGGCAGGGTGATCGTGTCGGCTTCCATGGTTGCGGTGGTCGTGTTTGTCGGTGGTGGCTGTTGCCGCAGGCCGGCGAAGGGGTTGCGCCAGAAGTGCGAGCGTGGGGTGCGCCAGTTGTAGCGGAGGGCGAGGAGTCGTAGTCCGAAGGCGAAGAGGGTGGCGCCGATGGCGGTGCTGACGTTCAGCAGTCCGGTGTAGTGCAGCAGGGCGGTCGAGGTTGCGCCGACTAGGGCGGGCAGCGCGTACAGGTCGCGGTTCCAGCGGAGGAGCGCCGGCTGTTCGAGTGCGAGGAGGTGCGCCAACACGCCGCCGCCGAGGGCACTGGCGCTGCCGAGCGTGACTGCGGCCGGAATGATGAAGCCGTGGTCGAGAGCTTTGATCGTGCCGGTGACGCTGAAGAGTCCGAGCGCCGCCGCGTCAGAGATGTCGAACAGCCTGCCCTCGTGTACTTCGCCGTCGTGGCGCAGGTGGTGGCCGAAGTACACGACTGCCGCGGTGGCGCAGGGGGTGAAGAAGTAGCCGAGATCGGTGAAGGCGACGGGAGTGACCCCGAGGACCAGGTCCCGGAAGAGGCCACCGCCCAGGCCCGCCGCCTGACTGAGGATGACCGTGCCGAAGATGTCGAAGTCCTTGCGTACCGCGAGGAACGCTCCTGAGAGCGCGAAGGCGAAGATGCACAGGAGGTCCATCGCGTACTGGACGGTGCCGCTCAGTTCGTCGATCGGCATCGGATTGGCCTCCCTGAAGGTGCTGGTCGGCACACCTGCCACTCATGCTTGGCTACGTCTGCCATTAGCGCTTGGCTCTCTTTACGGTGCGCGGCAGCGGGTGGTTCACGGCTCTGTAAGGGACATCCGTCGCACGAAGGGGTCGAGGTTCGTGGTGTGGGGGGTGTGCCCAGTGGTCTGTCTGGGGGGAGGCACCCCTTGCGGGGTGCACTCCTTGCGGGGTGGTGCGGGTTACTGCATTGCTTCTTCGAGGGTGTTTTTCCAGTAGGTGACGGTGGAGTTGTCGCTGAGGGCGAGGCCGGCGCCGGTGGGGGCGTTGACCTTGGCGGTGGCGCCGGTGGCATGCAGGCTGCGGTCGGCCAGTTGGACGGTGAGCTGCTTTTCGCGGTGCATGTTGCCGCCGTTGCCCTTCTCCAGGCTGAGCGCGGCGTAGGCGGACCTGCCCGGCTGGAGGGAGATCACGGACTGGGGCTTGCCGCCGCCGGTCTGGATCGGGGCCTGGGCGTTCGGGTAGCCGACGAAGGGGTGTCCGTACAGGTCGCAGCGGGTGCTGCCGTTGTTGGTGGCCTTCAGCAGGATGACCGGCGCGCTGCCGCCGGTGTGCTGGAGCCGGATGGAGACCTTGCCGACGGTGCAGGTGGAGGTGTTGGCGCCCGCGGTTGTGGCCTCTGTCTGCGGGCTGGTGCCGCCGCCGGCCCTGTTGCCATCGTTGCCGCCGTTGCCGGTCGAACCCGAGTTCTTCGCCTCGGGGTTCTTCGATGCTCCGGCGGAGGGCGAGGAGCCGGCGTCGTTGTCCTTGCCGCCGTCGTCCTGGCAGGCGGTCAGCGAGAACGTGGCGGCGGCAGCGACAGCGATGAGGCCTGCGGTACGGGCAGTGTGGCGAATGGTCTTCATGAAAGGTCCCCCTGGATACGAGATGCGGCCCGGCCGCCCGCTTGCGCAGGGTTCCCCCGGCCGGGCCACTGGTCGTTACGGTCTGTGTGATGGCGCCGGGCGGCGGGTTGTTCACGGGATTCCAGGTGATCCACGTCACCCCGTTGTTCGTATCGCGCGTCGCATCTCTTCCGCCCGCGCTACGTGACGCCTAAGCAGCTGCGAAGTCGCTTCCGCGGGAGGGGCGGGCGTTGCTCAAGACGACGGACTGCTTGGTGAGGCGGTACCGGCGAGGGGCAGTACGCGGGGCGTCGGTCAGGTTGGGATATGGGCCTCGTACCGCTGGCCCGGTTCGTGCGCCGGGAGGCGCCTTCCGTCTCCTGCGTGCGGGCGGGAGGCGTGGAGTGCGGGCCGGTTCGTGATGCGTCGTCGTCGCTGGCCGTCATCGCCCGTTGTCCGGCTCGGCGGACGAGGGTGTGGCTGAGGAGGCCAAGGCGGCGCCTGCTGTGTTCGACGGCTGGTCGGTTACGGATCTGCCCCAGCGGTCGTCGGCCTTGGGGGGCCGTGGTGAGGGCAGTGGAGGAAGGCGGTCCGGATGAGCGGCAGCGCGGGTATCGACGCGGCGCTCCATATAGCTTTCGGGCCCATTTTCCGGGGTGAACGGTGGTGCGGGGCCCGGGTGTGCCGGGGGTGGCAGCGCGCGTGAGGGCTGGTCGTTTGTCACAGGCGTGTAAGAGGGGGTGGTCGGGCGTGAACATTTCCGGGGCCGCGTGGATCGGAGTGATCAGCAAATGCTCACTCGTGCCGCGCAAGGCGGCACCGAACGCAAAGGGAAGAAACCATGCGCGCTCGCAAGCTCACCCTCGCCGCCCTGGCCCTCGCCGCGGGGCTCTCGCTCACCGCCTGCCAGGGCAAAGAGGACTCCGCCGCGAACTCGAACGGCTCCGGTTCCGACTCCTCGTCCTCGGCCGGGACCTCCGGCGGTGGCGCATCCGAGAAGAGCGTCGCGAACACCAGCGACAACTCGAACGCCGATGAGTCCGCCCCCGGCAGCGGAGGCGGGCAGATCTCCACCGGCCCCTGCAAGACGGCCAACCTCGACTTCAGCACCTCCCACGGGATGGCCGAGGGCGACCTCATCGTCAGCATGGAGAACACCGGTGGCGATGCCTGCTCGCTCAAGGGCTTTCCCGGCGTCGACCTCATGTTCCAGGACGCCTCCAAGGGCCTCAGCGCCAAGCGCAGCAACCTCGCCGCCCGGGCCGTCACCCTCAAGTCCGGTGAGGCGACCCGCTTTACCCTGCACTACCCGCCGAACAACACCGGTGGCACCGGGGTGCACGTCAGCAGCATCCTTGTTACCCCGCCCGATGAGACGCACTCCAAGAGCCTCTCCGTCAGCTTCGACATTCCTGTCCAGGCCGGTGCCGGCCAGAAGGTGGAGGTCGATCCCGTCGGCACCGGTAAGCAGTGAGGCGGTGACGCCTGGTGCAGCGCACGCTCCTCCTGTGAGAGCCGCACCGGTGTAGGCGTTCTCCGCGTGGAGGCGGCGCCTTGGGTGTGTCCGGTGGCGCTTGCGTACCCGGCATCGAGGGCTGCGCTTGCCCACCCTGCGCCCTGGGGGTACCCCCTGCTCGAAGAGCTTGGGGGAGCAGACTGCCCAAGCTTCGCGGGGGGCGCTTGACCGCCATACCGACCGGTCGGTGAGCGCCGCCCCCACCGCCGAGCGGGCTGAAGCCTGAGCAAGCAACGGGGCCGCACGTGGCTCCGTTGCTCCCCTCTCCTCTCGGGGCCCTGTGTCGGCCCCGTCCTTCGCGGCTACGCCAACAGGCCACCAGCACACGGGACATGTGTCTCAGACCGGCTACGATGATCGATTATGGCCACATCGCAGGCCTTTGGAGAGGAAGCGCCTCATGCCAACGATCAGCGTGATCACCTGTGTGTCCAATGGTGGTCACCAATTCCTCGGGGAGACTTACCAATCCCTGCGGCAGCAGAAGCTTCCGGGAGACTGGAAATGGCAGTGGTGCGTCCAAGAGGATGACTACACCGGAATCATCGCCGATGTCCTTCCCGAGGACCCCAGGATTTCGATCGAATCCGGGCTGCCGGCACGTGCGGCAGTGGCACGAACGCACGGACTCGCGCGCGCGACCGGCGAATTGATCCGGACTCTGGATGCCGATGATGTGTTGTTGCCAGGGGCGCTGGAACGTGACATCGAGACGCTGGAACGAGTTCCGTGGTGTGTATCCGCATGCCTTGACCTCCATCAAGACGGCAGCACATCACCGGGGCCGCATGATCCCGAGGGCGGCCCGGTCGAGCCTGGCAGGTTTTTCAACGAAGTGGCGGTGGAACGTCGGCTGTCCGTACAGGCGACTACGTTCGCAGCGCACCGTCCTCTGGTACTCGCGCTCGGCGGTTGGCAGGCGCTGACCGGAGCCGAAGGGATAGCGCTACTGCTGGCTGCGGAGGCTGTCGCGCCCGGTGAGTTCATCGCGGAGCCGAGCATTCTTTACCGAAGACACCCCGGCCAGACCACGGCGACGGATCGCTACTGGAACCCGGCAGAGACGGCCACGAGAAGAGAAGCGGGTATTCAGCGAGCCGAGGCGTTGCGAAAGGCCGGTTGGAGATGGTCGTGAAATCCCGCCAAGGGCCGTAGGCCGTCCGATGGCGGGCTGGAGCACAATGTGGCCATGACCGATGACCAGGCCGACGCCCATGACCGTCCGTTGCTGCGCCGTCCGCAGGACGGTGAACTCATAGATGTCGCCGGTGTGGCGCACTTTTTCCGGCTGACCGGTGAGCACACGGGTGGGCACTTCGCGTTCGAGGAGTTCAGTCTGGCGTCCGGCACCATCGGTGCCAGGCCACATGTGCACGAGGGACATGACGAGTACTTCTACGTGCTCGAGGGGGAGTTGACGCTGCACAACGGGGACGGTGAGGTGACCGTCGGGCCCGGGCATCTGCTCGCCGCCACTCGCGGCACACCGCACGGCTTCCGCAATGCGGGCTCGGTGCCCGCACGGGCACTGTGCCTCTACACGCCCGCCGGCTACGAGAACTATTTCCGAGACGTCCACGCTGCCGTAAGCGCCGGAGCCGAGGCGACCGACGAGCTGCTGGCCGAATTCCGCAGCCGCTATCGGACCCGGTCCCATCAACTTCCCGCGGACAAGCCCGAAGTGCTCCCGTAACACCGCCCCCTACGACACCGAACCGGCGGCGAGCAAACGCGGAATGTCCGTCTGGGCGCGGGTCCGATGGGTAACCGCGCGGCATGGGCGAGATCCTGGTGGGCACATGCTCGTGGACCGACCCGATGCTGGTGCGGAGTGGTTGGTATCCGGTGGGGCGGCGGGACGCCGAGGGGCGTTTGCGGCACTATGCCGAGCGGTTTCCGGTCGTGGAGGTCGACGCCGGGTACTACGCGCTGCCCGGCGAGCGGAACAGCCGACTGTGGGTGGAGCGGACGACGACCGGGTTCGTCTTCGATGTGAAGGCGTTCTCGCTGCTCACGGGCCATCCCACGCGGAGTGCGGTGATGCCGGACGGGTTACCGGCCGATGCCCGGGACCCGGGGGTGCTGGACGAGGTGTGGGCACGGTTCGCGGCCGGAATCGGGCCGCTGCGGCGGGCCGGGCGGCTGGGGAGCGTGCTGTTCCAGTTCCCGCCGTGGTTGCGGCCCGGGGCGCGGGCGGAGGCCTGGCTGGCGGAGACCGCCCGGCGGACGGAGGGGTGGCCCGTCGCCGTCGAGTTCCGGCATCCCGGGTGGTGGCAGGAGGGGCAGGCCGAGGCGACGGGTGCGCTGCTCGCGCGGTACGGCATGGCCGCCGTTGCCGTCGACATGGCGCAGACGCTCCCGTCCTCGATACCACCCGTCGCCTGCGTCACTTCTCCGCGGCTGTCGCTCGTACGGTTCCACGGGCGCAGCGCCGCTTGGCGGACCGGGAGCAAGGAGGAGCGGTTCCGGTACGCGTACAGCGAGGCCGAACTCGCCGAGTGGCTGCCCCGGCTGCGTGACCTCGCCGAGCGGGTCGAACAGCTGCACGTTCTGTTCAACAACTGCTGCGGTGACGCCGCCGTACGGGCCGCCGAGGCGATGACGCGGCTGCTCGGCCGAGACGTCGACGGACGCCTCATCCGGCCGGCTTCGGCTCCGTCAGCCGGTCCGGCTCCGAAACCCTGACCGTCGGGGTGGGCGGCTTCGGGTCAGTCCGCCTGCGCCGGGGGTTTCGGCGGTGGGCGGGTGGGGGTCGATGAGCCGCTGGCGGCGGCGAGGACGTTCCGGGCCTGGGTGTCGACGAGCCGGGTGAAGATCTGCTGGGCGTAGCCGAAGATGATGGCCCAGGAGATGATCTGCGCTGAGGAGTCCAGGGCGGTCAGGCCGGGGACGAATCCTCCGCGCATCAGCAGAATGCCGAGTACGGCGGTCAGTGCGCCCATGGGCAGCTTCAACAGGGCAAGTGCGAAGGGCACGTTGTACGGTTCCGCGGTGCCGCCGATTCGCCTGATGGTTGCGGCTGCCGCGATTCCGGCGGCCACCAGTCCCACGAATTCGACGGTGAAGTAGTCAGCGGGGGCCGTTGTTGCCGCGAGGCTCGTATCGACGTGCTGTGACCGGGCGTTGGGGGACGACCCTGTCGGGCAGACGACGTGGTATTCGTCGGCGCCCGAGGCCCGGTCGGGCGAGAAGCACAGCGGGACGGTGTCGTCGAAGAACCAGCCCAGGAGGGCCACCAGCACCATTCCGACGGCCAGGCCGCCCGCGACCCAGCGCACGATGTTCACGAAACTGCGGACACGTAGCGTCTTCTGGATGCGGACATGCCGGGCCACGCTCACCGCGTCCAGGATCGACTCCCGCTCGGCATCGGTGATTTTCGTGGGGGATCTGGCGATTCTCTCGACGGCGATGCGCCGGGGGTCGTCGGGGGGCAGCGCCTCGCGTACCGACGCCAGCACTCCCGGCATCATCGACACGATTTCTTTCGGGTCGGAAAGGCGCAGCAACAGATTGTGCGCGGTGTCGACGTGAATCTGCCCCACCGCGACATGCGACGCGGACCGCTTTCTCTTGTGGTCGTGGGTCAGCACGCTGCGGGCGCTGCTCAGCTCGTCCCTCGCCTTGTCGAGCAGGTCCTTCTGGGCCTTGTCGTGCGTACGCCACCGGTCCTCGAGGAGAGCTTGGAGTTCGTTGGTACGCGCGAGGAGGACCTGGCGAAGTTCCCATGGGCCGTGTTCCCCCGCCGGGGTTGTTCCGTTGTTCTCGGTGTCAGCGTTCTCTTTCGGCCCGGGACTGCTGTCGCTGCTCATGCAGCTGATTCTTACGACTATTAGGGTGAAACGGCGGTCCGAGATCCGCCGCTTCAGGCGAAAGAGGTACTTCTCTTAGGCCTTGAGGGCTATGCCGTCACTTCCGTGATTGTGCCGCGGAGCGGTTCGGAGCGGCAGCCGGGCCGCAGCTCCACGGCGATTTACGAGGCCGACTCCGGTTGGCAGTTGGGGCACCATAGGGTCGTGCGGCCGGCGATACGCGATGAGCGCAGTCGGGTGCCGCAGCGGGGGCAGGGGGCCGGGCCCGGATCGTCGCGGTGGCCGGTCAGCCAGTTGTCGCGGGGCGGGACGCACTCGGCGCGTACGGAAGTACGCAGCACGCTGCGCATCGTCCGGTAGAGGGTGGCTCGTTCGTCGTCGGTGAGGGAGCCGGTGGGGCGCGAGGGGTGCAGCCGGGACTGCCACAGGATCTCGTCGGCCAGCAGATTGCCCAGCCCGGCGACGAGGGACTGGTCGGTGAGGGCGGCCTTGAGGCGGCCGCGGCGGCCGGTGAGGGCGGCGTCGAAGTCGGCGCGGGAGACGGTCTGCGCGTCGGGGCCCTGGTCGTCGAGGAGCTTGGCCGCCTGGGGGTCGTCCGCGAGCCAGAGGCCCTTGAGTTTGCGCTGGTCACGGTAGCGGAGCTGGCGCCGGTCCACGAGGGTGAACAGTACGCGGTCGTGGGGGTGCGGCTCGTCGTCGGCAGCCGCGCAGACGAGCCGGCCCGTCATGCCGAAGTGCAGCAGCAGGGTGGGGCCGCCGGTGTGCGCGAGGAGCCACTTGCCGTGCCGCTCCGGCTCGGTGAACTTCCGGCCCTCCAGTTCGCTGCCGAGCCGGCGCGCGCTGACGCCGTGCAGTACGCCCGCGTCCCGTACCTCGACCCGCTCGATCATCCGGCCCTGCGCACAGTCGGCCAGCACCCGCCGGAAGCCCTCTACGTCGGGGAGCTCAGGCATGATCAACGCACCTCGCTGCCGGTGCTTGTGGACTCGGCCAGCGTAAGAGCGCCCGGGGTACGCCGCACCCGGGCCGGGCGCGCCCGGGAGAGCCGACGTATCAACTTCAACTCGACTTCAGCAGGTCAGGGCCGCGGGAACCGGCGATGTCACATTCCGAGCCCTCCCGTCCGTCCGAGAGGGAGCAGACGATCCGTCCCGGAAGCTGGAGGCTCCCATGGCGCAGGCTCAGGCCACTCACCTCACCGTCGTCGGTGGCGGATTCGGCGGGTTGACCGCCGCGCTGGCCGCCGCCGAGGCAGGTGCCGCCGTCACGCTGTACGAGGCCCGCGAAACGCTCGGCGGGCGGGCACGCACCGCTGACGGGCCGTACCGGACCAACGAGGGCCCGCACGCGCTCTACAACGGTGGGCCGCACTGGCGGTGGCTCAAGCAGCGCGGGCTGCTGCCGCCGATGGCCCGCGTCCCGGTCAGGGAGGGGCTGCGGGTGCGCTTCCACCACGGCGGCACGCTGCGCAGCACCCCGCCGGCCGGACTGCTGCGACTGCGGCGCAGGCGCGGCGCCCCCGTCGAGATGCCCTACCTGGAGTGGGCGACCGCGCAGCTGGGGGAGGAGACGGCGCGGGCGGCAGCGAACTTCGCCGCCGTCGCCACCTTCCACCACGCGCCGGGCGAACTCTCGGCGGCGTTCACGCACGAGCGGGTGCGGCGGGCCACGAAGCTGCCGCCCGAGGCGCACTATCCGCGCGGCGGCTGGGCGTCCCTGGTGGAGCGGATGGCCGTACGGGCTCAGGAGATGGGCGTACGGGTCGAGTTGGGGGCGCGGGTGGACGCCGACGCGCTCGGGGAGGCGGCCCGGCGCGGACCGGTCGTGGTCGCCACCTCACTGGCGGCGGCCCGTGCGCTGCTGGACGACCCCGCTCCGGCGTCCGGCCGGGAGTCGTCCCCGCTGAGCTGGCCCAGTGGGCGTACGGCGCTGCTGGATCTGGCGCTGGAAGCCCGTACGGGTGACGCGTTCATCGTCTCCGATCTGGACGCGCCGGGGTGGATCGAGCGGTTCACGGCGACCGACGCCTCGCTGGCACCGGCCGGGCAGTCGCTGCTCCAGGCCCAGTTCCCGCTGGCCCCAGACGAGTCCAGGTCCGCCGCGCCGGCCCGCGCGGAGCGCCTGCTCGACCTGGGCTTTCCGGGGTGGCGGCAGCGGGTCGTATGGCGTACGGAGGCGACGGCGGACGGCCGGACGGGCGCGGTGGATGTGCCGGGCACCAGCTGGCGCGACCGCCCCGCCATCGACCGCGGGGAGGGCCGCTATCTCGTCGGCGACCAGGTGGCGGCGCCCGGCGTGCTGAGTGAGGTCTCGTTCGCCAGCGCGCTGGAGGCGGTACGGCTGGCGGTCGGGGAACGCGCCGGTGCGGGCGCCGGCTCGGTCTCCGGATCACACACGCGCTGACGGGCGGACGCGGCGGGCGGCCCAGACCGTCAGCTCGTGGGCGATACGGGCGACGCTCGTCTCGGTCGTGACCTCGTGCTCGTGGCGCTCCGGATCGCGCCGTACGACGTCGAAACCGCCGTCCTCCAGCACGGCGACCGTGGCGAACCAGGAGCCTGACCCGGCGTCCGGCTGGAGGACCAGGAAGGTGTTGTCGTCCCCGTCGAGGTCACCGATCAGCATGTGGAGCGAGTCCTCGGAGGGGTCGTCGACGGTTATGCCGTTCTCGCAGTCGACGCGGTAGTAGCGGGCGCCCGGTGCCCCGGAGCTCACTCGATCACCAGGGCGGTCATCTGGTCGGGCATAGGGGCATGTTGGCCCATCCCCGGGCGGACGGCATCCGATTTTTCCGCCCCGGCCGCGCCCGGTTGCCCGGGTGCCCGGATGCCCGGGTCGGCCGACGTCGGTGGGCCCTGTCCCGGATGAGTCAAGTTTCCGTTTTTCACAAGATCTCCGGGAGACGCACATCGAGTTTTCTTGTACGTTCAATGGAGGTCGGAGTGTTCACCGACGAGAGCGGGGATTCATGTCGTTCGCACAGGAATGGGCAGGTCTGGTAGCCAACGCACGAGCCGAACAGTCGACTTCGATGCAGTTGAACGGTGCCGGGGGCAAGGGCAGCGACCAGGGCGGGGGGAAGAGTGACGGAAAGTGGATCCAAGTCAGCGATGACGTGCTTCGCGGCCACGCGAAGACGGTCAGAGAGGTGCTCAGCACCTCCTTTCAGAAGGTTGACAACGCTGCCATGCGGGAGACGGAACAAGTCCCCGGCTCCATGAAGGGCTTCGTCAGCGACGAGGCGTTCAAGGAGTTCCAGCAGATGTGGCGCGACCAGATGGCGTACCTGAAGAAGAGGTACGCGAGCGTGGCCAAGGCGCTCGACAAGGCCGCCGACAACTTCAAGTCGACCGACGCGTGGACGAAGGAGCAGGTGGAGAAGATCGCACGCGAGCGGCGTGAGAAGGAAAGCAAGCCGTCGCTCAACGATCTCCTCTACCCGAAGCAGCCCATGTACCGCCCGGGGGGTCCGGACCTGACCACACCGCAGAATCCCCTGTACCCGAACGCGACGCAGAAGCCGCTGTACGGCCCCTACCCGCCGACGTCGGCGCCAACGTCGACACCGACGTTCGAGCCGAATTCCTGGAGTGAGGCCGGGCGATGAGCGAGCACACTCTCGACTACACGACGGTCCGCCACGTCAATCTGACGCCGCTGCGCGAGGCGGTGCGCGAATGGGCCAAACTCCCCAAGGAGTTCCGAGAGGTCCACAGGACTTTCGACCGCACCGTCTCCAAACCGCTGAGCACCCCCCACTCGGGATGGCACGGCGACGCGAAGAACGCGGCGTTCAAATCGTTCACGGGCGTCCAGGAACAGGTGCTGGAGGCATCCAGGCAGGCGCACAAGGTCGGCACGGTCATGTCCGAGGCGCTCGCCGACATCGAGGCCGCCAAGAAGGAGCTCGAGGCAATCGAGACGGCACTGACCGAGCCGAAGGGCGGCGGGAAGAGCTGGCTGAAGCTGAACGAGAAGACGGGCACGGTCGAATACGACCCGCCGGACGACGTCGACCCCCGCACCAGGGCGAAGCACAAGCCTGAGTTCGATGTGTCGATCGCTGCGTACAACGACCGCATCAAAAAAGCCATCAAAAAGGCGAGCGACGCCGACCACGATCTCAAGACCGCCCTGTTGCTCAACCCGGCGGGCAAGGGCTTCAACGACAACGTCTACGGACACCTGGCGGACGTCGACAAGGAAACCAAGGCAGATGTCAAGACCGCCCTCAACCTGGCCAAGGACGAGGGCAACGAAATGAGTCAGAAAGAGCTCTCCAAGCTCAACGGCATCCTCGCCAAGAATGCCAACAACCCGGATTTCGCCGAGAAGTTCACTCTCGGAATGGGCCCCAAGGGCACGCTCGACTTCTGGTACAACATGGCCAAGCCGGAGTACAAGCAGAACGGCGCGGCGGGCTCGGTCAGGGTGGAGCGCAGCAAGGCGGAGACCCAGCGGCTGGCGGCGCTCCAGGACAACCTCGGGGCCGTACTGGGACTGGCCAGCAACTCCGACTCACCCCGTATGACGGAGTGGAAGAAGGACGTGCTGGACATCAGCATGGACCGCATCAACGCCGAGGACGCGAAGGGCAGGCCGTACGCGGACAAGGGGCCCTACAACGCCCAGGTGCTCAGCAATCTGATGCGCACCGGGAAGTGGGACAAGGACTTCCTCCACGATTACGGCGACAAACTTCTGGCCAAGGACAAAGAAGCGGCCATGAACGGCCCGACGAACGATCCGACGAGCAAGTGGATCAGCGGCGGCCTGTCCGACTCCGCCTTTCTCAACTTCGGCCCGAAGAACGACGCGGGCGAGGATCCCGTCACCGGATTCATGGAGGCCCTGGGGCACAATCCGGAGGCGTCCACCGAGTTCCTCAAGGACGAGAAGAACTTCGACTACCTCACCTCGAAGCGTGACTGGCCGGAGGACGGCGAGGTCGCCGACGAGGGCAAGCTCAAGGACGTCAAGGGCGGAGTGCAGGCGCTCTCCCACGCCATGGCGTCAGCCACCACCGGGCACCCCTTCGATGAGCCGATGCCGAAGGATGTTCCCCCGCACACCAAGGACCAGGCCGAGTTGATGAGCCGGATCATCAACAAGACCGCGAACGTCGAGGATGATTTCGCGCTCAAGCCGGGCATGCACGAATACATCGGCAAAGCGGCGGCCGAGTACACGCCCGACATCTTCCGCGCGATCAAGGACGGAAGCAACGGCGACAAGCTCTTCCCGATGCAGGGGCATCAGGCCGAGATGGATCACGCCGAGGCAACGCGCTTCCTCGTCCAGGTCGGTCAGGATCCCGACGCGAACGCGGCGCTGAACTACGGGCAGAAGACCTATACCGGCCAGGTGCTGGAGCATCATCTCGCCGGCGATCTCCCCGCGAACGAGAGGTACAACTCCAGCAGGGATCAGACGGTCGAGGAGATCCTCAGGACCTCGGGTGAGGTGTCGGGGACCATGGCCATCGGGCGGCAGGAGGCAATCATCGGGCCCGCGGTCCGGGAAGCCAAGGAGTTCGACAGTGCGACTCTGAGTGGCCGCATGTGGGGCAACGGCGCTTTCGGCACCATCGTGTACGGCGTTTCCGCGATGGAGAGGTTCTCCGGCAATCCTGTTTCGGCCGTGGTCGTCTCAAGCCTCATCGGCAGTGCCGAAAGCGCGTGGGCCAACGACTTCGACCGCGAATACCTCAAGCGCGACGAGACCATCGAGAAGGCGGACGCAGCGGGCAAGATCTACGACGAAATGGCCCGCAGGGACGTTCAGCAGAACGAGAAGATCCTCCAGCACATCTCGGACAAGCACGGCGTCAAGGTGTCGGACAGCTGGTCGGAACTGTATTCCGATGACGGTTTCGCCCAGGGGTACTCGCGGGTCAATACCACGGCCCCGTTCCTCACGTCGCACGAGCAGGTGAGCACCTTGGCTGCCGGGAAGTAAGCAGCCCGATTCCGCTCACGTCCAGCAGCCCCTCACCCCACCGTGCCCACCCGGTCCGGGGTGAGGGGGAGTTCGCGGTAGCGGCGGCCGGTGGCGTGGTGGACGGCGTTGGCGATGGCGGCCGGGGTGCCGACGATGCCGATCTCGCCGATGCCCTTGCCGCCGACCGGGTTGAGGTGCGGGTCGTGGTCCTCGACCCAGTGCGCGTCGATGTCGGGGACGTCCGCGTGGGCGGGGACGTGGTAGCCGGCCAGGTCCTTCTCCACGAAGCCGCCCAGCCGGGCGTCCAGCGTGCTGTGCTCGGTCAGCGCCATGCCGAGACCCATCGTCATCCCGCCGATGAACTGCGAACGGGCCGTACGGGCGTTGAGGATCCGGCCCGCGGCGAAGACGCCGAGCAGCCGGCGTACCCGTACCTCGCTGGTCACCGCGTCCACGGAGACCTCCGCGAAGACGGCGCCGAAGGCGTGCCGCGCGTAGTCCTCCTGCGCCTGGACGTCGCTGGTGGTGTCGACGGTGACGATGCTGCCGTCCGACTCCCGCAACTCGCGGCAGGCCTTGTGCACGGCCCAGCCCCACGATGCGGTGCCCGAGGAGCCGCCGGCCAGCGGGGCCGTGGGCAGATCGCTGCTGCCGACGTCGATCCGGACGGCGTCCAGCGGGACACCGAGCTCGTCGGCGGCGATCTGGGCGAGGACGGTGCGGGCTCCGGTGCCGATGTCGGTGGCGTTGATCCGCACGTGGTAGGCGGGCCCGGCGCCGTCACCCAGCGCCTGGACCGATGCGGTGGACGGGGCGACGTACGCCGGATAGGTGGAGGCGGCCACACCGGTGCCCAGCAGCAGATCGCCGTCGCGCCGGGTGCCGGGGCTTGGGTCGCGGCGCTCCCAGCCGAAGCGGCGGGCGCCTTCCCGCAGACAGTCGGCGAGATGGTGGCTGCTGAACGGCCTGCCGCTGTCGGGCTCGCGGTCGGGGATGTTGCGCAGCCGCAGTTCGATCGGGTCGATGCCGAGCGCCGTGGCCACCTCGTCCATGGCGCATTCGAGCGCGTACATGCCCGGTGCTTCGCCGGGGGCCCGCATCCAGGAGGGGGTGGGGACGTTCAGCGCGACGACGCTGTGCCCGGTGCGGCTGCCGTCGGCGCCGTACATGACGCGGGAGGGTACGGCGGCCTGCTCCACGAACTCGCTGACGGTGGAGGTGTGGGTGACGATCTCGTGGCCGAGTGCGGCGAGCGTGCCGTCCTCGCGGGCACCGAGGCGCAGCCGCTGGACGGTGGGGGCGCGGTGGCCCACCACGAAGGGCAGCTCTCGGCGGGGCAGCACGACCTTGACGGCGCGTCCGGTGTGCTTGGCGCCCATCGCGGCGAGCACCACCGGGGCGCGCGGGGTGCCCTTGGAGCCGAAGCCGCCGCCGATGTGCTCGGCGACGACGGTGACCTGCCGCGGGTCGAGCCCGAACATCTCGGCCAGCGTCTCGCTCACCAGGGTGGCGCCCTGGCTGGAGTCGTAGGCGATCAGATGCCCGCCCTCCCATACGGCGGTGGCGGCGTGCGGCTCCATGGGGTGGTTGTGCAGCGGGCCGAGGGTGTAGGTGAGGTCGAAGCGGTGCGGTGCGGCGGCGTACTCCGCGTCGAAGTCGCCCTTCTCGCGGGCGCCCGGAAAGCCGCCGTTGGCCTGCTCCGGCTGGTAGAGCTCCGGGTGGTCGGCGCGTACGAGCACGTCGTACGGCTCCTCGTCGTAGCTGACGCGGAGCGCCCGCGCCATCTCGCGTGCCACCTCAGGCGTCTCGCCGATGGCCAGCGCCACGTACCAGCCGCGGTGCGGCACCCGCGGGGACTGGAGCAGGTGGATGGTGGGATCGTCGGGTTCGCCGAGCCGGGGCGCGTTCTCGTGGGTGAGGACGGCGAGCGCGCCGGGCAGCGCCACGGCGTCGGTGTCGTCGATACGGGTGACGCTGCCGTGCGGCACGGCCGCGGCCACCGGCCAGCCGTACGCGCAGTCGGGCGGGGTGTGTTCGGCGGCGTACCGCGCGGTGCCGGTGACCTTGGCGCGGCCCTCGCGACGGGGAACGGGCGAGCCCAGGACGCGCTCGGCGGTGCGGTCGGTGCGGGTGACGTCTGTGGTGTCGTCTACGGCCATCGTCCTCGGTCCTCGTGCTCGGTACTCGGTGCTCGGTCCGCGTCCTCGGTGTTCCCGGCGGCTTCAGGTCCTGCGGTGCGGGGGCTCGGCCAGGGCGGTCAGCATGTGTACGGCCAGATTTCGGGCCAGCGGCACCTTGAAGGAGTTGTCGGACAGCGGACGCGCTTCGGCCAGTTCGGCGTCGGCGGCGCGGGCGAAGGTCTCGGCGTCGGCGCGGGCGCCGATCAGCACCTGCTCGGCGGTACGGGCCCGCCACGGCCGGTGTGCCAGCCCGCCGAACGCGAGCGCCGCATGCCGTACGGTCCCGTCGCCGTCCAGCGCGAGCACGGCGGCGGCCGAGGCGAGCGCGAAGGCGTACGAGGCGCGGTCCCGGGCCTTGCGGTAGGCGGCGCGGGCACCGGTGGGCGGCGGCGGAAGTGTGATGTGCGAGATCAGCTCGCCGGGCCGGATCACCGTGTCCCGCTGCGGGGTGTCACCGGGCAGCCGGTGGAACTCGGCAGCGGGCACCGTGCGGGCACCCTCCGGGCCCAGCAGCTCGACCTCCGCGTCGTAGACGGCCAGCGCCACCGCCATGTCGGAGGGGTGGGTGGCCACGCAGTGCTCGGAGTGGCCCAGGACCGCCATGTCCCGGTTGACGCCCTCCCGCGCCGAACAGCCCGAGCCCGGCTCGCGCTTGTTGCAGGGCGCCGAGAGGTCCTGGAAGTAGGGACAGCGGGTGCGCTGGAGGAGGTTGCCGCCGGTCGTGGCCAGATTGCGGAGCTGTCCGGAGGCGCCGGCCAGCAACGCCTGGGCGAGCGCCGGATAGCCGCGGCAGACGGCGGTGTGTGCGGCCAGATCGCTGTTGCGTACGTTGGCGCCGACGCGGAGGCCGCCGTCGGCGGTGTTCTCGATGTCGTTGAGCGGCAGCCGGGAGACGTCGATGAGGTGCTCCGGCGTCTCGACGCCGAGCTTCATCAGGTCCACGAGGTTGGTGCCGCCGGCCAGGAAGCGTGCGTGGGGCTGCGCCGCGAACGCGGAGACGGCCTGCTCGGGGGTGGTGGCGCGCTCGAAGGTGAAGGGTTTCATCGCGGGGTCACCTCGCCGGTACGGCGTCGGCGTCGCTGCGGTGGGGGGCGTGCGCGGCGTCGCTGTGCCCGCCGGTGTACTGCGTCACGTCCTCGATGGCCTCGACGATGTGCGGGTAGGCGCCGCACCGGCAGATGTTGCCGCTCATCCGCTCGCGGATCTCGTCCCGGTCCAGCTCGGCCGGGGCGCCGGTGGCCCGATGGAGGGCCTCGGCCGGGGTGGCGTTCGAGGGGTGGCCTTCGGCGGCCTCGCACAGCATGCCGACGCCCGAGACGATCTGGCCCGGGGTGCAGTAGCCGCACTGGAAGGCGTCCCGCTCGTGGAACGCCTGCTGGAGGGGGTGCGGGCGCTCCTCGTCGCCGAGTCCCTCGACGGTGGTGAGGTGCGCTCCGTCGTACGCCACCGCCAGCAGCAGACAGCTGTTGGCGCGGCGCCCCTCCAGCAGCACCGTGCAGGCACCGCACTGGCCGTGGTCGCAGCCCTTCTTGGTGCCGGTGAGGTGCAGCTGTTCGCGCAGTACGTCCAGCAGGGTGGCGCGGTGATCGGCGGTGACGGTGTGCGCGGTGTCGTTGACGTGCAGGGTGAGGGTTGAGCTGGTGGCGGTGCGCTGGGGGATCACGGGGCGCGCCTCTCTTCGGCTCTTTCGGCTGTTCCGGTTCTTTCGGCTCTTTCGGCTGTTCCGGCTCTACGGGCTGA
This sequence comes from Streptomyces sp. CA-250714, assembly GCF_050936705.1. Lineage (NCBI taxonomy): Bacteria > Bacillati > Actinomycetota > Actinomycetes > Kitasatosporales > Streptomycetaceae > Streptomyces > Streptomyces sp. CA-250714. The sequence continues at coordinate 3,894,610 of NZ_JBNJMI010000001.1, forward strand.
TCGGGCTCTACGGACTGTCGGGCTGGTCGGGCTGTTCGGGCTGGTCCGGCTGGTGCGGTGCGGTCCGGTTCGGTCTCAGCGGCGTTCCAGCACGCCGCGCAGAAAGGCCGCCTGACCGACGTGCTGCATGGTGTCGCCGATGACGCTGACGAGGCGGACCCCGAGCGAGACCGGCGGGTCCCACGCGTCGTCGACGATGCGGTCGAGCGACCGGGAATTGAGGGTGCCCAGATAGTTGAGAGTCTGCTCGTGCACCGCGTCGTGGTACTCCAGCAGCGGCTGCGGCGAGTCCACCCGGACGGCGGCCACATCCTCGGGCGCGTGGCCGAATCCGGTGTCGTCGGAGGGGAGGGGCAGCCCGAAGCGCTCCTCGAACCCCTGTGCGTGCCAGACCTGCTCCGTACCGGCGGCGTCGGCGAGGTGGTCGTCCTGCACCCGGGTGAGGTGCCAGATCAGCCAGCTCACCCTGTTGGTCGCCGGGTCGAGTTGTTCGTTGAGGTGCCGCTTCTTGATGCCGCGCAGCGCGGAGTGGACCTCGCCGTTCACGCGGGTGAAGGCGTCCGTGAGGAGGGCGGTTGTGTCCATGTATGCGACCTTACGACCCGTTGGGCACGCCGAGCGCACTTTGCCCCTGCCCCGTGGGGCAGGGGCGGTCGGTCCCGGCTACCAGCGGTACCAGCGACCGCGCCGTCCGCCGACCGTCGGCCGCACCAGGAAGCCGAGCAGCCACAGCACGAGCACGATCACCGCGATCCACCACAGGACCTTCAGCGCGAACCCCGCGCCGAACAGGATCAGTGCGAGCAGAAGTACGAGTAGCAACGGAGCCATAGTCATCAACCTCCGCCGCCCGAGTGCCCCGGCCGCCCGGCTCCAATCCCGGGCTGCTGCTGCCGGGTACGCAGCAGGCGCCGGACAAGCCCTAGGTCGGCACGATCAGCCGGGCCTTGCCCTGCTGGGACGCGTAGTCGAGGGTCTGCCAGGTGCCGGACTGGGTGCTGGTGCCTACGGGGAAGCCGATCACCATGCCGGAGCGGTCCACCATCCACCGGTTGCGGGCCAGATACGCGGCGTCGTCCAGCGGGTCGGCGCCGAGTTCCACGACCTCCGCGATGCGGTCCCAGGCCCGGTTGACGGCCTTTCCGGCCTCGGGCGGCTGCTGGTCCAGCGTGCCGGGCACGGCGACGGTGAGCCAGGCGTCCGTCTCGGTCGCCAGCCAGGTCAGTGCGAGGCTGTCGATACCGCGGTCGCCGCCGAGGTAGAAGTGCGCGTCGGCCGCGAACGGCGCCAAGTACGCCGTGAAGAGCCGCGCGTAGTGGGCGGGGTCATGGTGCCCCGCCGTACGGCTTCCGGTGATGGTCACGGTACGCATCGTTCAGTGCCTGCCCCTGTCCCTGGCTCAGTGACTCGGACGGCCCTCCACCCGTTGGCGATCGTTCTCGCAAGGCCGCTTCGCATCCTCGCACGGGAGACTGACAGCACCCCGTGTGTGAGGGAGCACGCCGGTAGCGTGGAGTTGTCCACGTGTGGGGGTGTGCGCGATGCACGAGGGGTTCGAAACCAGCATCGGTGACCGGCTCGGACGGCTCCGTACGCGGCGCGGGCCGGATGGGCGAAGTGGGGGCTGTACTCCCCCAATTGATCCGGGACGCGCGCTCCGCCGTACGCGCGTACGAGGGCAGCGACCGGGACCGGGCCGCGGCGTACGCGGTGCTTGCCGAGGCGTATCAGGTCGCAGCGACCACCCTGACGGCGCTGGGCAACCCGGACGCCGCGTCCACCGCGATGGAACGTGCCACGGTCGCGGCCCGCCGCGCGGGCGACCCGCGTCTGGAGGCGATCGGCGCGGCAACGCTGGCGTGGGTCTTCACCAAGCAAGGGCGGCTGGAGGACGCCGAGCGCGTGGCGCTCGCCCAGGCCGACCGCATCGAACCGACCTTCCGCTCGCGACCCGTCGATCTGTCCCTGTGGGGCATCCTGTTGCTGCGCGCAGCGACGGCGCTCGTACGGCAGGGCGAACGCCGCTACGACCGGGTTGACGAGCTGCTGCGTATGGCGACGGCCGCTGCCGCCGGTATCGGTACGGACCGGCTCGACTACGCGACGCCTTTCGGCCCCACCAACACGGCCGTCGCCAAGGTCAACTTCCAGGTCGAGATGGACCGTTGCGCCCCGGCCCTGACCACCGCCCGCGCCGTTCCCGGCCTCGCCTCCCTCCCGCCCACCTGGCGCGCCCGCTTCCACGTGGACCGCGCCCTCGCCCACGCCGGACTCGACCAGGACGAGGCCGCCACGCATGCCCTGCTCACCGCGGAGCGCGACGCCCCTGAATGGATGCGCTACCACAGCACCACCCGCCGCCTCGTGGCCGACCTCCACACGCGAACGCCATCGCACCTCCCCTCTGACCGAACTCGCCGACCGGCTGCACGTGGAGAGGTAGGACGCCGCGTCCCACCCGGCCACCGGTATGGCACACAGCGTCACTGGTCGGGCAGGTGGTCCCCGCCCGCCCACGCGCCGTTCGCGCTGATGCCCGTCGGGGTGTGGTGGGACGCCGTGCGGGTGCCGTACGCGCGGGGGCGGGGGGGGTGATCCGGGAGCTGAGGGAGGCGTGCGGGGGCGTCATCGGCGACCCGTACCGCGCGTGGCTGTACTGGCTGGTCCCTCCCGGGGACCGGGAGCTCGCGGCGGGCCCCGGGATTGTGCGGCTGTCGGTCGCGTGCTGGTTGCGGGACGACCTCGCGGAGGTGGGCCAGCGGTGACTCAGCCGCGCCCGCGGCCCCTCCCGCGTGGGGGGCGGCTCGCCGCCGTGCGGCGGAGTTTGCCGGTCAGTGAGGTGGCGGCGGCGGTGAGGAAGACCAGCGTGTAGAGGATCTGGAGCAGGATGACGAGCCGCGCGGACTGGCCGCGCGGCTGGATGTCGCCGTAGCTGAGGGTGGCCACGGTGAGCAGCGTGAAGTAGAGGGCGTCCAGCCGGGTGCGCAGGCCTCGGAACTCGCCCGGGTCGTGCGAGATCACGAAGTACGCCGAGGAGAACACCAGCACCGACAGGCACATCAGCGACACCAGGGCCACGACCGCGCCGGGCCGGTCGAACAGGGCGTCCCGCATGTGCTTGAGGAGCAGCGCGGCGATGGCGGCGAGCACGACGGTGAACACCGACCAGCTCAGCGTCGGCCGCTCCGGGCCCAGCACCCGTACCGGCAGCAGGAAGTAGGCCGCGAAGAGCACCGCGACGGCCGGGCCCAGCAGCGGCCAGGCCCAGGGCGGCGCCCCGGACCGAGGGCCCGGCGGCTCGTCGGCCGGTCCACCGCGTTCTGCCATGGACCCATCGTCACGGCCCGCGTCCAGGCTCGCGCTCCCAGCGGGTCCGGCGGGGTGCGCCTACGCTACGGCGCCAGAACGTCCAGCTCCGCCATGGCGTCCTCGGTAATCGTGCGCATGACGCGTTCGGCGCGGGCGCCGTCCCGTTCGCGGACGGCCTCCGCGACCTGGACGTGCAGGGTGACGGCTTCCTGGCGGGGGTCGCTGAACATCACGTCGTGCTGGGTACGGCCGGTGAGGACGGCCGCGACGACATCGCCGAGGCGGGCGAACATCTCGTTGCGGGACGCACGCAGCACGGCTCGGTGGAAGTCGACGTCGTGCACCAGGTAGTTGTCGAGCTGCCCACCGCGTGAGGTGGCGACCATGCCCAGCGCGTGCTCGGTCAGCGCCGCGCACTCCTCGGGGGTGGCCTGCTCGGCGGCGAGGCGGGCCGCGACCGGTTCGACGGCCGAGCGCAGCACCGTGAGCGAACGCAGCTGGCGGCCCCGGTCGGCACCGGCGAGGCGCCAAGTGATGACCTGCGGGTCGTAGACGTTCCACTGCTCGGCCGGCAGCACGGTGACCCCGACCCTGCGGCGCGACTCCACCAGATGCATGGACTCCAGCACCCGTACCGCCTCCCGCGCCACCGTGCGGGAGACCTGGTAGCGGGCGGCCAGCTCCTCGGTGAGCAGCACCGTGCCCGGCGGGTACTCACCCGCCGTGATGGCCGGGCCGAGCGAGGCGAGCACCCTGCCGTGCAGGCCGCGCTCGCGTACCGGCGCCGCTCCCCGGCCCTGCTCCGAGGCGGTCTGCTCCGAGTCGTCGGCGCCCTCGTTCTGGCTGGTCAATGCGTCTCCCCGGTTGTCTCCACCCCTCCCCGGGCGCTCCACGAGCGCCGGGATGCTCAGCCTACGTGCTGCTCGTCACCAATTAAGTATGACTACATGGTTGCCAACTATTGAATACGTGTGACCTATGAGGTTGAGTGTCCTCCGCGCCGACGTCGATGTCGATGAGGACGGTGAGAACGGTGCGGAGTGAGCTGGCCGGTCAGCAGGTCGTGGTCGTCATGGGAGTGGCGGGCACCGGCAAGACCACCGTCGGGCGACTGCTCGCCGACGCGCTCGGGGTGCCGTACGCCGAGGCCGACGCTTTCCACCCGCCCGCCAACGTCGCCAAGATGTCCACCGGCACCCCGCTCGACGACGCCGACCGGGCGCCGTGGCTGGACGCGATCGGCGCCTGGGCGCACAGCCGCGCGGGGCTCGGCGGGGTCGTCAGCTGCTCGGCGCTCAAGCGGGTCTACCGCGACCGGCTGCGGGCCGCGGCGCCCGGCATCGTCTTCCTCCACCTCACCGGCGACCGGGCGCTGATCGGCCGCCGGATGGCCGGGCGCGCGGACCACTTCATGCCGGTCGCGCTGCTGGACTCGCAGTTCGCGACCCTCGAACCGCTGGCGCCGGACGAGCCCGGCGTCGTGGTCGACGTCGCTCCCGGGCCGCAGGCCGTCACCGATCAGGCGCTGGCCGCGCTCGTGCCCCTATCCCGGACACATACCGTCCAGTCGGTCAGCAACTGAGCAGTCGCCGACCGGCGCCCCCTCCCCCTGCCCACCCACCGCGAAGAAGCCTGTTCACCTACCGCGAAGAAGCCTGTTCCCTACCGCGAAGAAGGAAGAGCCGTGCGCCATCTCAGTGCCGAGATGCTGGCCGCGGGGTCACAGCAACCCGACCCCATCTCGTCCGCCGCCAACGCCCAGTTGGGGATCGCCGCCCTCGTCGGCATCGCCGTCATCGTCGTACTCATCACCCGGTTCAAGCTGCATGCGTTCCTGGCGCTGACCGTCGGCTCCCTCGCGCTGGGTGCCGTGGCGGCGGCGCCGCTCGACAAGGCCATCGAGAGCTTCACCACCGGGCTCGGGGACACCGTCTCCGGGGTCGGCGTCCTCATCGCGCTCGGCGCCATACTCGGCAAGCTGCTCGCCGACTCCGGCGGTGCGGACCAGATCGTGGACACGATCCTGGCCAGGGCGAGCAGGCGCGGCATGCCCTGGGCGATGGCGCTGATCGCGGGCATCGTCGGGCTGCCGATGTTCTTCGAGGTCGGGCTGGTGCTGCTGATTCCGGTGGTGCTGCTGGTCGCCAAGCGCGGCAACTACTCGGTGATGCGCGTCGGCATCCCCGCACTCGCGGGGCTCTCCGTGATGCACGGACTGGTGCCGCCGCACCCCGGCCCGCTCGTCGCCATCGACGCGATGAACGCCAACCTGGGCGTGACGCTCGCGCTCGGTCTCGTCGTCGGCATCCCCACCCTCGTCGTGGCGGGGCCGCTGTTCGGCAAGGTGGCCGCACGCTGGGTCGACACCACGCCGCCCGAGGGGGTGGTGCCCGAGCGCGCCAGTGCGGAGCTGGACCGGCGGCCCGGGTTCGGCAGCACGCTGGTGACGGTGCTGCTGCCCGTCGTGCTGATGCTCGCCAAGGCGCTCACCGACATCGTCGTCGACGACCCCGAAGACACCGTGCAGCGCGTCATGGACGTCGTCGGCGACCCGATGATTGCGCTGCTGGTGGCGGTGCTGGTCGCGATGTTCACCCTCGGCCGGGCCGCGGGCTTCACAAAGGACCGGCTCTCCACCACCGTGGCGGGCTCGTTCGGGCCGATCGCCGGCATCCTGCTGATCGTCGGCGCGGGCGGCGGCTTCAAGCAGACGCTGGTCGACGTCGGCATCGGCCAGATGATCCTGGACCTCTCCGAGAACTGGTCCATCCCGGCGCTGCTGCTCGGCTGGCTCATCGCCGTCTGCATCCGGCTGGCCACCGGCTCCGCGACGGTCGCCACGGTCTCCGCCGCGGGGCTCGTCGGCCCCCTGACCGCCGGTATGTCCACGCCCGAGACCGCACTGGTCGTACTCGCCGTCGGCGCCGGGTCGCTCTTCTTCAGCCACGTCAACGACGCGGGATTCTGGCTGGTGAAGGAGTACTTCGGGATGAACGTCGGACAGACCGTCAAGTCCTGGTCGGTGATGGAGACGATCATCTCCGTCGTCGCGCTGGTGCTGTTGCTGCTGCTGTCGCTGGTGCTGTAGCCGGCGCTACGGCTCCCGGCCTTCCAGATAGCGCAGTACGGCCTGGACGCGGCGGTGGGTGGCCGTCGTACGCGGGATCTCCAGCTTGTCGAAGAGGGTGGCCGAGTGCTTCTCGACCGCCCGCTGGGAGATGTCCATCCGCGCGGCGATGGCCGCGTTGGTGAGCCCAGCGGCCATGTGCGCGAGGGTCTCGTACTCGCGCGGGGTGAGCGCCGCGAGGGTGGGGCGGGCCCGCAGCAGCCGGGAGATGACGTCCGGGTCCAGCGCGGTGCCGCCGGCCACCACCCGGTGCAGCGCCTCCACGAACTCGTCGACGTCCAGGACGCGGTCCTTGAGGAGGTAGCCGATACCGGCCGGGCCGTCCGCGAGGAGGGCGTGCGCGTAGCTCGTCTCGATGTACTGGGAGAACAGCAGGATGCCCAACCGGGGGTGTCGGCGGCGCAGTTCGGCCGCCGCGCGCAGCCCCTCGTCTCGGTGTGTGGGCGGCATCCGGATGTCCGCCACGACGGCGTCCGGGCGGGTACGGTCCACGGCCGCCAGCAGCGCGTCCGGGTCGCCGACCGCCGCGGCCACCTCCAGGCCCCGGTCGGTGAGCAGCCCGACCAGCCCCTCCCGTACGACGACCGCGTCCTCGGCGATCACCAGCCGGAGGGCCTGTTCCTTCGGCGCTGGTCCTGTCGGGCTCGTCACCTGGTCGTCTCCCCCTGTACTGCGGCGAACGGCAGGCGGACCGTCGCTCTCGTCGGGCCGCCGGGCGGGCTGTCGAGGGACAGTGTGCCGTCCACCGTGCGGACGCGCTCGGACAGGCCGCGCAGCCCGGACGAGCTGCCCTGTGCCGGCGGGACGGGGGGAGCGCCGCCCCGGCCGTCGTCCTCGACCACCAGCACCAGGACGCGGTGAGGGAGCTCGAGTTCGACGTGGGCGGTGACCACGATGCGGCTGGCGTCCGCGTGCCGGGCGGCGTTGGTCAGCAGCTCGGCCGCGCAGAAGTAGGCGATGGTCTCCACCGCCTCGGGCGGGCGCGGCCCGGCCAGCAGTTGGGAGTGCAGCTCCACCCGCAGCGACGGGGACTCGATGTCCGAGCGGAGGGAGGCGAGGGCGGGCGCGAGGCCCTTGTCGAGGACGGGCGGATGGATGCCGCGTACGAGGTCGCGCAGCTCGCCCAGCGCGGTGCGGGCCGTACCGAGGGACTGGTCCACCAGTTCCCTGGCCTTGGCGGCGTCCGCCGGGGACGGCTCGGGCGCGCGGAGCGCCTCCTTGGCGCGGGTCAGCGCCATGGCGAGGGCGATCAGCCGGGCCTGCGCACCGTCGTGCAGATCGCGTTCGATACGCCGCAGAGTGGCCGCTGAGTCCCGTACGGCTAGGGCGCGGGTCTCCTCCAGGTCGTGCACCCGATCGGTGAGGTCGTGGGGCGGCGGGGCGAGGAGTGTGCGGGCCAGCAGCCGCACCAGCGCGGTCAGTCGGCGCCCCGCCCAGCCGGCCGCCACCAGCAGCGCCAGCCCGGCAGCGGCCACGGCCAGCGCCCGGGGCCGGCTGTCGAGCGGGACGGTGCCGGTGAGTTCGAGCCCGTCGTGCCCGTTCTGCCGTACGGCGCGGAACCACAGCGGGTACGACAGCAGGGCCAACCCGTAGAGCCGTACGGGCAGTTGAACGACGAAGAGGAGCACGCCGAGTGGTGCGTTGACCACCGCGTACGCCGCGCACCGCCACGTCGCGGCATCGTGCGCCGCGCGCAATGGGTGAGGGCGCGGCGGCGCGGCCACATCCTCATCGAGCAGACCGCGCACCACCGCCCGGTGCACGCCGGTCAGCCCGCGGACCGCCGTGAGGACGAGAGAGAGGACCGGCATCCCCACGCGGGTCACACACAGGGCGGCGCCCACTGCGAGCAGCGCCAGCGCGGGGACGCCCAGCAGCGCGGGGATCACAGCTGCGAGGGCGTACACCGCTGCATTGCGGGCTTTCCGCGTTGCGGGGATGCCGAGGAGGTCGAGGGTTGCTGTCACAACGGTCACCCTTCCCGGTTGTGGGCGGCGGTTCCCGCCGGGGGCGGAACGGGCGGGCACAACCGGGCCACCCGGCCGCAGACGGCGACGCACCTGCCGGGCGGACGGACCGCTGCCGTCTGCGGGCCGGTGGCCGGTGCTGCGCTTGCCCACCCTGCTCCCCCAAGCTCTTCGAGCAGGGGGTACCCCCAGGGGCACCTCCCGGCCGGAGGCTGGGGGAGCAGACTGCCCAAGCGCAGCGGGGAGACGTGCGCTCACCCCGGTGCCCTCCGCAAGTGGCCCGGCAGGGGGGCCAAGGTGGCGGCCAAGGCCAGGGCTAGCACTCCCGCTCCCGTACCCGCCCAGGTCGTCAGCGGCAGGGAGGACAGTGAAGCTCCTGCGGCGTCGCCCAGCGGCAGCGTCACCGCGAGGGCGACGGCGGCGCCGGCGCCGAACCCCGCGCAGGTGACGGTCAGCGCCTCAACCACCAGCATTCGCACCACCTGCCACGACCCGGCGCCGACCGCGCGCAACAGCGCGACCTCGCGGCGGCGTTCGGCACTGAGCAGCACCATGGTGTTGGCGGCGGCGAACGCGGCGAAGGTGGCGTAGAGGACCGTCGCGAACAGGTCGACCCACGACGGTTCGTCGACAGCTGCCAGCGCGGCCAGCTTGACCAGCGTGAACGCCACGACCAACGCCACCGGCGTGATGGCCGAGGACAGCCGCCGCGAGGTGGCGCGGGCCTGTGCGAACGCCAACTCGGCGGCGGCTCCGCCGCCCAGCGCGCGCGGCGCCGTGAGCAGCCGTATGGGTACGGCCAGCAGCCGGGCTGCCGTCCGCCCGATCGCGGGCCCCGCGAACCCGACTCCCACCAGATAGGCGAGCAGCACCAGCGGCAGATGCTCCCCCACGTCCTCGCGCGGGCCCGCCGCGGTGATCGCCGTCAGCACGGCGGCGCCGAACAGGGCGAGGACGGCGCCGATCCCGCGGACGACCCCGGTGAGTGTGACTCCGCGTCGGGCGCCCGCCGCATCGCCGAGCGCGTCCATCGGGCGGGCCCGCGCGGCGCGGTGCGCGGCCAGCACACCGCCGAGCTGCGAGGTGACGAACAGCACGCCCGCGGCCGCGAGCGCGGGGGGCCAGCCGACGGTGAGGGGCACGCCGTGCGGCAGCAGACCGTGCGCGGCCATCCCGTCCCGCCACCCGTACGCCAGTACGCAGCCGAGGCCGTACCCGACGGGCAGCGCGGGCAGCGCCGTGCACAGTGCCTCGGTCGCGACCGTACGGCGGATCTGCCACGGCAGCGCTCCCACAGCGCGCAGCACCGCGTTCTCCCGTGCCCGCGCGGCCACCGTGAGCGCCATGACCTGCGCGATGACGAAGACCGACAGATAGACCGTCACCACGGTGAATCCCGCCCCCATGGTGCTCACCGCCTCCCGGGCCTCCCCCGCCGGGATCCCGGCGGCGGTACGCAGCATGGCGACCGATGCGGTGACGACGGTCGCGGACAGCACCAGCACGGAGAAGACCCCGGCGAAGGCGCTGGGCCGGGCCCGTACGGAGGCCCGGGCAAGTCCGGTGGTCATACGGCCACCTCCGCCCGGGCGCCCTCCCGCGCGGCACAGGCCACCGGCCCGGTGAGGGCCCGCATCCGCGCTGCGATGTGCGCGGCGGCCCCGCCGTCCCCCCGTCGGACGGCGGGACCGGCGCCCCCGCTGCCGGACCCCCTCCAGGCAGCGGCCCGGTATTCGTCCACGACCAGACCGTCCGCCAGGAACAGCACCCGGTCGGCGTGAGCGGCAGCCGCCGGGTCGTGCGTGACCATCAGCACCGTGGCGCCCAACTCGTCCACCGACTGCCGCAGCAGCCCCAGCACTTCCTCGGCGGTCGTCGGGTCGAGCGCGCCGGTGGGTTCGTCGGCGCAGACGACCTCCGGCTCGGTTACCAGCGCACGGGCGACGGCGACGCGCTGCTGCTGGCCGCCGGAGAGTTCGGCGGGGCGGCGGTGGGCGCGGTCGGCGAGACCGACGCGGCCCAGCGCCTCCCGGGCCCGGTCGCGGGCCCGGCGGCTGCCGCCGCCCGCCAGCCGCAGCGGCAGCCCTACGTTCTGCTCCGCCGTCAGCGCGGGCAGCAGATTGAAGGACTGGAAGACGAAGCCGACCCGCTCCCGGCGCAGCCTGGTCAGCGCGCGGCGGCCCATCCGGGTCAGCTCCTGCTCACCGATCCGCACCCTGCCCCCGGTCGGCCGGTCGAGACCGACAGCGCACTGCAACAGCGTGCTCTTGCCCGACCCCGAAGGACCCATCACCGCCGCGAAACTCCCCCGTGCGAGCGCCACGTCGACGCCGCGCAGCGCGTCCACGGCGCCCCTGCGGCGCCCGTAGCGCCGGGTGACCCCCGCCAGCACCAGTGCGGCTCCGTGCTGTTCGTTCTCCGCGTTCACCATGCCCACGACGCTACGGAATCGCAGGTCAACCCTGCGATGGGGAGCGCACCCGGATCCATGGTTCGGGTTTTCCGAACCCGGCCCCGCATCAGGGTGCTGCGCTTGCCCACCCTGCGCCCCTGGCGCAGACTGCCCAAGCGCAGCGCAGGGGCACCCCCTCCCCAGCCGCCTAGCTGCGCGGGGCAACCAACCCGGCGGCGGCTACAACCAACCGTTTCTGCGAAAAGCCCGGTACATGGCCACGCAAGTGACCGCGATGGCGACAAGAATCAGCGGGTACCCGACCGGCCAGTGCAGCTCGGGCATATGGTCGAAGTTCATGCCATAGATCCCGCACACCATCGTCGGGACGGCAACGATGGCGACCCAGGCGCTGATCTTGCGCATGCCCTCGTTCTGGGCGGTGGAGACCTGCGCCAGATGGGCCTGGAGGATCGAGTCGAGGAGCGATTCGAAGGAGGCGATCTGCTCGACGACGCGGGCGAGGTGGTCGGCGACGTCCCGGAAGTACTTGCGTATCTCGGGGTCGATGAGCCGGTTGGGACGGTCGGACAGCAGCTCCAGCGGCCGGGCCAACGGCAGCGTGGCGCGCTTGAGTTCGAGCAGCTCGCGCTTGAGCTGGTAGATCCGCGCGGTGCCGGAACCACCGGCGCTGCCGCTCCAGCCGAACGGTGCCTCGGAGGCGAAGACATCGCTCTCCAGGCCGTCGATGTCGGTCTGCACCTCGTCCGCGACCAGCAGATAGTCGTCCACGACCCGGTCGGCGATCGCGTGCAGCACGGCCGCCGGGCCCTGCGCCAGCCGCTCCGGCTCGGCCTCCAGCTCCTCACGCAGCGGGCCGAGGGAGCCGTGCCGGCCGTGCCGTACAGTGATCACGAAGTCGGCGCCGGTGAAGACGACGATCTCGCCGGTGTCCACCACCTCGCTGGTGGCCGTCAGCTGCTCGTGCTCGACGTAGGTGACCGTCTTGAAGACGGCGTACATCATCTCGGCGCCGAACCACTCGGCCTTCGGCCGCTGGTGCGGTTCCAGCGCGTTCTCCACGGCGAGCGGATGCAGCCCGAACAGTTCGGTGATGCCCTCGAACTCGGCCTCCGTCGGCTCGTGCAGCCCGATCCAGACGAAGCCGCCCTCCTCGTCGGCGCCCTTGCGGACGCAGGCCAGTGCCTGCTCGACGCCGCACTCCGCCATCAGCCGCGTGCCCTCGCGGTCGTAGGCCACGCAGCTCACCACGGAGGTGCCCAGCGGGGAGCGTGCCGGGTGCGACAGGTCCACCCCGGGGCGCGGCACGCGCGGCCGCACCACTCTGCGCAGGCTGCGCACCACCGGCACCGTGGGCATGGGGGCTCCTCAAGCTCCTCGTCGTTCCAAGGTCTCCCCCAACTGTGCCCGCATTCTCCCGGCGAATGCGCGCGTCCACGCGGCCGCCGGGATCATTCCGGGGCAATAGCCCTTATTCCGGGAATCCCTCACTCCAGGAACACACAGAAGGGGTGACCTGCCGGATCGAGCAGTACCCGGACATCGTCCTGCGGCTGCTCCGGCGCGAGCCTGGCGCCCGCCGCGACGGCCTCCTCCACCGCAGCGGTGAGGTCCGGCACCCGAAGATCCAGGTGGAGCATTTTCTGCTGACCGCCCGCCTCCTCCGGCCAGACGGGCGGCACGTACTCGTCCTCGGCCTGGAAGGCCAGCCCCGCGCCCCCGCCCAGGTCCCGCATCAGCACCCAGCCCGGTTCACGCGCCGTGACCGGCCAGCCGAGCAGGGTGCCGTAGAAGTCCGCCATGACCTCGGCGTCGTGGCAGTCGACGACGATCGTGCGCAGTGTGAACGGCATGCCGGTCAGTCTTCCCCGGCCGGGCGGGCCTATGGACCTACGGGATGCGGACCCATGGACCTTCGGGAAGCGGACCTGTGGACCTACGGGATCAGGACGACCTTCCCCGTCGTCTCGCGCTGCTCAAGGGCCTTGTGGGCCTGGGCCGCCTCGGAGAGGGGGAAGGAGTGCGTGGTGTGGGTGAAGGCACCGGCGGCGGTGCGGGCGAGGGCTTCGGCGCGGTGGGCGGGGGCGTGCTCGGGGTGGGCGAGCAGGGCACCGAGGGCGTCGACGTGCGTGAGGTCGCGGGCGGCGAGCTCGTCGAGGGAGGGGGTGAACTCGGCGCCGGAGATCGCGCCGTACGTCACATAGCGGCCACCCGCGCCGAGCAGGCCGAAGGCGATACGGGCCTGCTCACCGCCGACTCCGTCCAGTACGGCGGTGAGGGTACGGCCACCGCCGGGCCCGGCCAGCCAGTCCGCGACCATCCGCTGCCAGTCGGGCCGGTTGTAGTCGACGGCCAGGTCGGCGCCGAGTTCGCGGACGGCCGCCGCCTTCGCGGGGCCACCGGCGGCGCCGATCACCACGGCACCCAGCGCGTGGGCGTGCTGCACCAGGAGCCGCCCCATGCCGCCCGCCGCGGAGTTGATCAGCACCACGTCCTGCGGCCCCAGCTCTGCCTGGGTGAGCACGCCGACCGTCGTCCCACCCGTCACCACCGCCGCGACGGCGGACTCGTGGCTGAGCCCTGACGGGCGCTCCAGCAGCTCGGTGACGTCCGCGACGGCCAGCTCCGCGTAGCCGCCGGGGGTGCCGCTCGCGGTCACCACGTCGCGGTCCAGCCAGCCGGGGTCGACGTCGGGGCCGACCGCGTCGACGGTGCCGGAGACCTCGCCGCCGAACACGGCGGGCAGTTCGGGCAGCGGCGGTACGAGGCCCTCGGTCACCCCGGCCCGCAGGACGGTCTCGACGGCGTGCACCCCGGCGGCGCGCACGGCGATCCGGACCTGGCCGGGCCCTGGCTCGGGGTCGGGCAGCGTCTCGTAGCTGAGGTTCTCGGCGGGGCCGAACGTGTGCAGGACGACGGCATGCATGGTGGTGCCTTCCGGCTCGGGGCTGCTCGCTGGCTGCGAGAGCTCCACCCTCCAATTTGAACCTCACTTCAAGTCAAGGTTCAGCGACCGCCGCGCGAGACTTCAAGTCAAGGTTCACCGGCCGCCGCGCGAGAACGCGCGGACGATCTCCCGGATGACGGCGCCGATCACGGTGCGGAAGAACCACCTCATGCCGTCAGCTCCCGCGCCCGCTCCTGGGTGAGGTACGCGTCCGTGGCCTCCATGTCCTGCAGGGTGGCCGGGCGGCGGGAGAGGAAGCCGGTGCGCAGGAAGTCGTCGCCGGTCAGCGCGTTGAGGTTCCAGTTCGCCACCGTACGGGCCTTCGCGGTGAAGGTGGGCAGCGCCATCAGGTGGTAGCCGCGCGCGACGACCTGCGCGGAGAACCCGGAGAGCTCGTACCCGAGCGGCCGGGCCACCGCGTCGGTGCCGCCGAGGTCCACCACCATGCCGAGATCCTTGTGCCGGTAGGGCGTCATGGGCTCGCCGCGCAGTGCGGCGATCAGGTTGCGGGCCATGTGCTTGCCCTGCCGGCTCGCATGCTGTGCCGTGGGCGGGCACACCGCGCCGCCGACCTTCGTCAGATCCGGTACGGCCGCCGCGTCGCCCAGCGCGAACACGCCCGGGTGGCCCGGGACTGTGAAGTCGGCGTTGACGACCAGCCGCCCCTTGATCGTCTCCGCGTCGAGGGTGCCGATCAGCGGGCTGGCGGCCACCCCCGCCGTCCAGATCAGGGTGCGCGATGGCAGCACCCGGTTGTCGGTCAGGGTGATCCGCCGCTCCTCCGCCTTGGCCACGGAGACGCCCAGCGAGACATCGGTCCCCCGCTCGCGCAGGATCTGCTGGGCACGCCGCCCCAGCTTCTCGCCGAGCTCCGGCATCAGCTTGGGGGCGATGTCCAGCAGATGCCATTTGATCAGGTCGGGGTCGAGCCGCGGATAGCGCTTCGCGGCGGCGTTGGTGAGCCGCTGGAGGCAGGCGACGGTCTCGGTGCCCGCGTAGCCGCCGCCGACCACGACGAACTGCAACCGCTCCCTGCGCTCCTGCTCGTTGGGGCTGGCCGCCGCCAGATCGAGCTGGGCGATCACGTGATCGCGAACGTAGGCGGCCTCGGCGAGGGTCTTCATCCCGCGCGCCTGTTCGTCGAGGCCCGGGATGTCGAAGCTGCGGGTGACGCTGCCCGGGGTGAGGATCAGCCGGTCGTAGCGCTGGTTGACGGTCTCACCGCTGATGAGCCGGACCACGCACATCCGGTCGCGCGGGGCGATCCCGATCACCATGCCGGGCACGATGGAGGTCCGGTGCAGCAGCCTGCGCAGCGGCGGCGCGACCGACTGCGGGGTGAGCACCCCGGCCGCGACCTGGGGGAGCAGCGGGAGGTAGAGCTCGTAGCTGGCGGGGGTGACGAGGCTGATCTCCGCCTCTTCGGGCCGCAGCCCACGCTCCAGTCCGCGTGCGCACTCGACTCCGGCGAAACCGCCGCCGACGATCAGAATTCTGGTTCGCTCCATGGCTGCACCCGCAACGGTTGGGGGTCCCCGGCCGGAGACTGGGGGAGCTTTGCTCCCTCTGTCCTTCTTGTCACCCTCGCATGGGCCCAGGGGAGCTGCCACCGCTCGCATCTGTCCTGCACGGCGCGGGCCCCGCCGGTCATCACCGACGGGGCCCACCCTCACGCTGCGCAACCGGACGTCACCGTCCGACGGCAGAACCGTCCTTCGGCCAAACAGCCACCACCGCCGGACGCACATACGTACCCGGACCGTCCGGCCACGTGGACGCGGGCTTCTCGACCGAGGCCCCGTCCACCTCACCGGGATGCTGCACGGCGACCAGCACCCGGCGCTCCTGCACCAGCGGACCGCAGGTCTCCGCACCCGTCGGTACGGTCAGGAACTGCCGCACCTCACCGCGCCGCGGACCCGCCGTGGCGACGCCGAACAGCCCGTCGTGCGAGCCGAGCTCGTTGCCGTCCGTGGAGATCCACAGGTTGCCGAACGCGTCGAAGGTGACATTGTCCGGGCAGGAGATCGGGCTGACCTGGTCCTTGGGGAAGCCGCCGAAGTAGGTGCCCGGGTCCTCCGGGTCGCCGCAGACCAGGAAGAGCCGCCAGGAGAAGGTCCGCGACCTGGGGTCGTTGCCGCGCTCGGCGAACTCCAGCACCTGCCCGTGCTTGTTGGCGTTGCGCGGGTTGGCCTCGTCGGCCCCCGCCTTGCCCGCCTTGCCGCGGTCGGTGTTGTTGGTCAGCGCCACATACACCCGGCCGGTGCGCGGGCTGGGCTCGATGTCCTCGGGGCGGTCCATCTTGGTGGCGCCGGCCTTGTCGGCGGCCAGCCGCGTGAAGACGTAGACCTCCTCGGCCGTCATGCCCTCGACGTACGACTTGTCGCCGCTGGCCAGCGGGATCCACCGGCCGGTGCCGTCGAACTCGCCGTCCTCGGGCAGCGTGCCCTTGCCGTCGATCTCGTCGGCCGGGCTGTCACCGGTCAGCTTGGCGACGTAGAGGGTGCCCTCGTCCAGCAGGGACATGTTGTGCCGCCGGTCCTCGGCGCTCTTCCCTCGGCGCATCGTCTTCTTGGAGACGAACTTGTAGAAGTAGTCGAAGCGCTCGTCGTCGCCCATGTAGACGACCGCGTGCCCCTCCGGGGACAGCCGGGGCTGGGCCGCCTCGTGCTTGAAGCGGCCGAGCGAGGTGTGCTTGCGGGGCGTGGAGTCCGGGTCGTACGGGTCCAGCTCGATCACCCAGCCGAAGCGGTGCACCTCGTTCGGCTCCTTGGCCAGGTCGAACCGCTCGTCGAACTGCTCCCAGCGCCGCTCGCTGGCCCCGCCCGCCACGCCGTACCGCTTGAGCCGGGCGGCGCGCTCGGGGTCGGTCACCTTCTCGGCGTTGGCGAAGTACTGGTTGAAGTTCTCCTCGCCGGAGAGCACCGTTCCCCAGGGGGTGGTGCCGCCCGAGCAGTTGTTGAGCGTGCCCAGCACCCGGCGCCCGCGCGGGTCGGCCTTGGTGCGCAGCAGTTCGCTGCCGGCGGCCGGCCCGGTCACCTCGAACGGCGTGGTCATGGTGACCCGGCGGTTGAGCGGATGGCGGGGTACGGCGTGCAGCGCGCCGGTACGCCGCTCACCCGCGACGGCGACGACGGACAGGCCGTGCGCGGCCCAGGCGATCTCGACCTGCTCACGGGTGGGCTTCTCCGGGTCGTACCCGGCGAACATCAGCTCCTCGTCGGTGTACTCGTGGTTGGCCACCAGGAGCTGGTCGGCGCCGTGGCTGCGGTGCCGCGAGGAGAGCGGCAGCAGCGTGAGGAAGTCATTGTTGTAGCCGAACTGCCCCGCCTGCGCCTTGGCGCTCTGCTT
This sequence comes from Streptomyces sp. CA-250714, assembly GCF_050936705.1. Lineage (NCBI taxonomy): Bacteria > Bacillati > Actinomycetota > Actinomycetes > Kitasatosporales > Streptomycetaceae > Streptomyces > Streptomyces sp. CA-250714. The sequence continues at coordinate 3,911,724 of NZ_JBNJMI010000001.1, forward strand.
CTCCGGGTCGAAGTCCGGCGCCCCGCGCAGGATCGGCTCGCCCCAGCGGATGACGATGTTCTGCTCGTACCCCTTGGGAACGGTCACCTTGTCCGCGGTGTTCGGCGCGACCGGCTCGAACCGCAGGCCCTTGGCCGCCCCGCTGGCCGACTTGCCGCCCTTGGCCGCCGGTACGGCGGCGGAGGCGGACTCGGCGCCGGGCCCGGCGAGCCCGGTGCCCGAGGCCGCGGCGGCGACACCGACGACAGCGCCGGCACGCAGCACCGACCGGCGTGAGAGGGCTCGGGCGATGACGTCGCCTGCGTACTCGTTCGAGCTGGTGTTGGGCACCTCGTGGAAGCAGGCGTCGCCGCAGCGGTAGCGGCACGTCATCGCTGATCTTCCCGTGGGGTGCGAAGTGAGCAGCGGCAGCGACTTTCGCATCGTCGTTCCTCCGGTCTGTGCGCGGTCTGCGCGATGTGCGCGATGGCGCGGTCTGCGCGCTTGTACGCCGTACGCCGCCGTGACGCTATGGGCATGGGTACGCGAAGGAACGACCTCGGGGTGAACCGCGGGTGAACTCGTTGCCGCCCGGGGTGAGCGAGAGGGCTTCGCCCGGAGTGCCGCGCCCTGGTCCGGGCTCAACGGTCCGGGTCAGAGGTCCGGTCTCAGCGATCCGGTGTCAGACAGGGGAGGGGCTGCCGCCCTCCCGCTCCTCGTCCCAGACCACTCGCATGGCCTCCGCATGAGCGATCGTCTCGCCGATCCACTCCGGGGCGAGCGAGGTCTTCGCATAGTCACGGGCACAGGGCAGGCAGGCGTACGCGCTGCCGCCGGGCCCGGAGCCCGTCTCGATGATCGCGATCAGGGCGCGGTGCCGCACCGGCAGATCGCAGCGGCAACACGTGCCGGGGTTGGGCCCCTCGGACTGCACGCCGCCACCTCCTTCGCCGTCACTGTCGTCGCTCGACCGCCACATTGCACACGACGCACCCGGCGCATCACCGTGCGTCGTCCCCCTCGACGGGGCGGCGTCTGCCGCAGCCGGCGTCCCCGTCAAGGGGCCAACGCTTCGCCCACACCGCATCGTGCCCGCGTCGGGCCGGTAATTGAGCGATCGTCGCCGTCTGCGTGTACGCATGTAGCCGAACGATGACCGTTGTTCTTCTTCCGCGACGGCCACCACGGAGAGTGATCCGCCCGCGCTTTCCCTTGACGCGACGCCGCTGACGGCGGGGCCGGCGGCGGGCCCGACCGCGCGGCGAAAAGGGGTGGCGGTGGGCCGATAGGATTCGGGTATGGCGGCCACTGGATCAGAGCAGGCGGGCTCGGAGGCGTACTACGTCTCGACCCCCATTTACTACGTGAACGACGCTCCCCACCTGGGCCACGCCTATACGACCGTCGCAGGCGACGTGCTCACCCGCTGGCACCGTCAGCGCGGCGAGAAGGTGTGGTACCTCACCGGCACGGACGAGCACGGTCAGAAGATCATGCGCACCGCGGAGGCCAACGGAGTCAGTCCGGGCGAGTGGTGCGACAAACTCGTCGAGGAGTCCTGGAAGCCCCTCTGGGAGCACCTGCGGATCGCGAACGACGACTTCATCCGCACCACGGAGAAGCGGCACACCGACCGGGTCCAGGAATTCGTCCAGGACCTGTACGACCGCGGTGAGATCTACCAGGGCGGCTACGAGGGCCCGTACTGCGTGCCCTGCGAGGAGTACAAGACCTACGGCGAACTCCTCGACGGAGAGGGGGAGTTCGCGGGGCAGAAGCTGTGCCCCATCCACAAGAAGCCCGTGGAGATGCTCCAGGAGGAGAACTACTTCTTCAAGCTCTCCGCCTACGGCGAGAAACTGCTGGCGCACTACGAGGCGCACCCGGAGTTCATCCAGCCCGAGTCGGCGCGCAACGAGGTCATGCAGTTCGTCCGGCAGGGTCTGGAGGACCTGTCGATCTCCCGCTCCACCTTCGACTGGGGCATCAAGATCCCGTGGGACGACAAGCACGTCATCTACGTATGGATCGACGCGCTGCTCAACTACGCCACCGCCGTCGGCTACGGCTCGGACCCGGAGAAGTTCGACTCGACGTTCCCCGCCGATGTGCACCTCGTGGGGAAGGACATCCTCCGCTTCCACGCGGTGATCTGGCCCGCGATGCTGATGGCCAACGGGCTGCCGCTGCCCAAGCGGGTGGTCGCCAACGGCTGGCTGATGGTCGGCGGCGAGAAAATGTCCAAGTCCAATCTGACGGGCATCTCGCCGCACGAGCTGACGGACCACTTCGGTGTGGACGCCTACCGCTGGTACTTCCTGCGCGCCATCGCCTTCGGCCAGGACGGCTCCTTCTCCTGGGAGGACTTCTCGGCCCGCTACACCAGCGAGCTCGCCAACGACTACGGCAACCTGGCCTCCCGGGTGGCCGCCATGGTCGGCAAGTACTTCGACGGCGCCCTGCCCGAGGCCCTGGCGCACGGCGAGGCCGAACAGGCCATCGCGGACGGCCTGGCCACGGCGGTGCGCGAGGCGGACCGGAAGATCGGCGAGGAGCTGGACTTCGCGGGCGGTATCGCCGCGATCTTCGACTTCATCAAGCAGGTCAACGGCTACCTCACCGAGCAGGCCCCCTGGAAGGTCGCCAAGGACGAGAGCGCCGAGGCCCAGGCCCGGCTCGCCACGATCCTCTACACCGCCGCGGAGTCGCTGCGCGCCTGCGCGGTGCTGCTCAACGCGGTGATGCCCGACTCCAGCGCGAAGCTGTGGGAGTCCCTGGGCGCCGAACCGGCCCTCGGCCCGCTGGCCGACCAGCGCGTCGCGGAAGCCGGCGAGTGGGGCAAGCTCCCCGCCGGCACAACGGTCACCAAGGGCGCGGCACTCTTCCCGCGCTTGGAAGAGACGAAGTAAGAGCTTCCGCCGGGCGCGGGAAGACCGGGGGTCTGGGGGGCGCCCCCAGAGGACACAGCCCGAGGCTGGAGGAGACGAAGTAGGAGCGTCGGCTGAGCCCCGCCCCCGGGAGGGCTGGGCTCAGCGGCCCGGGTACGGGTGCCAGCCGGTGGTCGGCACGCTGAAGCCCAGCGGCTCCGGGAGCACCAGCGGCTGGCCGAAGATGCCCTTCCCGGTCTCCACGTAGCACCGGCCGTCCAGCTCCAGAACGTGCCACGTGGCGTCATTGGGATCGACGATCACGTACACGGGAACTCCCACCGCCGCGTAGCGCTCCCGCTTGTCCTCGTAGTCACGCTTGATCGCTGTCCGGGTGGTGGAAACCGTCTCGACCACGGCGAGCACGATCTGCGCAGGCCAGTCAGGCTCCACGTCGTCGGCGGGCCGGTCCTCGCTCCGGATGACAACGGCGTCGGCCCGGGGGCGGTAGTCGTCCGCAACCAGCAGGCCGCGCTCCGACCACGCCTCGAAGGGTTCCGGTGTGTGGCGGACGAAGGTGCGGCCTGGAAGGTCGTGAAGATGCCCGGGATTCGCCTGCATGACGAGCTCCCCGTCCAGCAGCTCCACGTGCAGGCCGTCCGGCACCTCGAGCTCGTGCCACACGCTCAGGAGCGAGTTGTTCCGCGTCATGATCGTTCGCCTCCACTCGGCGGCCGGACAGGCTGCGTACCGTCACAGTATCGGGCACACCAAGGGCCCGGGTCCTGCTCGAAGGACCCGGGCCCGGCTGGGGTTATCAGCGCGCGCCGCGCATCACTGCGCGGGCTTGACCTGCGGGGGCTTGCGCACCGAGAGGTGCAGCTCGCGCAGCCGCGCCTCGTCGACCTCGCTGGGGGCGCCCATCATCAGGTCGAGGGCGTTGTTGTTGAGGGGGAAGGCGATGGTCTCGCGGATGTTGGGCTCGTCCGCGAGGAGCATGACGATGCGGTCGATGCCGGGGGCGATCCCACCGTGCGGCGGGGCGCCGAAGCGGAACGCACGCAGCATGCCGCCGAACTCGCGCTCCACGTCCTCCTTGGAGTAGCCCGCGATACCGAACGCCTCGAACATGATCTCCGGCTCGTGGTTCCGGATCGCGCCCGAGGACAGCTCGACGCCGTTGCAGACGATGTCGTACTGCCAGGCCAGGATGTCGAGCGGGTCCTTGGTACGGAGCGCTTCCAGGCCGCCCTGCGGCATGGAGAAGGGGTTGTGGGAGAACTCGATCTTGCCGGTCTCCTCGTCCTTCTCGAACATCGGGAAGTCCACGATCCAGCAGAACCGGAAGACGTTCTCCTCGAAGTGCCCGGCGCGCTTGGCGGCCTCGACGCGGACCGCGCCCATGATCTTGGAGACCTCGTCGAACTCACCGGCGCCGAAGAACACCGCGTGGCCAGGGGCCAGGCCGAGCGCGTCGGTGAGCGCCTTGACGTTCTCCTCGGTGAGGAACTTGGCGATGGGCCCGCTCAGCGAACCGTCCTCGGCGACCCGCACCCAGGCCAGGCCCTTGGCGCCCTGCTCGACGGCGAAGTCGCCCAGCGAGTCGAAGAACTTGCGCGGCTGCCCCGCGGTGTCCGGCACCGGCAGTGCGCGAACGTGCTTGTCGGCGAACGCCTTGAAACCGGAGCCTGCGAACAGGTCGGAGACATCGGCCAGTGCCAGCCGCGCGCGCAGATCCGGCTTGTCCGAGCCGTACTTGACCATCGCCTCGCGGAACGGGATGCGCGGGAACGGTGAGGTGACCTCGCGGCCCTCGCCCAGTTCCTGGAACAGCTCGGTCATCACCGTCTCGATGACGGAGAAGACGTCCTCCTGCTCGACGAAGCTCATCTCCATGTCGAGCTGGTAGAACTCGCCCGGCGAGCGGTCGGCGCGGGCGTCCTCGTCACGGAAGCAGGGCGCGATCTGGAAGTAGCGGTCGAACCCGGCGATCATCAGCAGCTGCTTGAACTGCTGCGGCGCCTGCGGCAGCGCGTAGAACTTGCCGGCGTGCAGCCGGGAGGGGACGAGGAAGTCGCGGGCGCCCTCGGGGGAGGTGGCCGAGAGGATCGGCGTCGCCAGCTCGTTGAAGCCCTGGGCGACCATCTTCTCGCGGATGGCGGCGATGACCTTGCTGCGCAGCATCACGTTGCGGTGCATACGCTCGCGGCGCAGGTCGAGGAAGCGGTACTCCAGGCGCCGCTCCTCGTTGACGCCGTCCTCGGCGTTGATGGTGAAGGGGATCTGCTCGGCGCCGCCCAGCACCTCTACCTGGGCGACCTCCACCTCGATCTCGCCGGTGGGCAGCTCGGGGTTGACGTTCTCCTCGCCGCGCGCGGTGACCTTGCCGTCGATACGGACGACGCTCTCCTTGGCGAGCGAGCTGAGCTGGTGGTTGATCTCGCTCGACTCGTCACGCACGACCAGCTGGACGATGCCGTAGTGGTCGCGCAGATCGATGAAGAGGATGCCGCCCAGGTTCCGGCGATTGTGCAGCCAGCCGCTCAGCCGGACGTCAGTGCCGACGTCCGTGGCGCGAAGCTCGCCGCAGGTGTGGGACCGGTACCGATGCATCATTCATCCAAGTCGTTCGGCTCAGGGATCACAGTGGAGTACCCCTCAGACTACCGCCCTGGGCTACCCTGCCTCGCCCCCGTTTCCGCAACCCGATGAACTCTGCATAAAGTGGTGCAATGCGCACCGATGACGCCCTGGCGACGCTGGGCGCCGGGCTCTGGACCTGGGACAACGCCACAGGTCTGGTGACGCTGGACGCCCGTGCGGCCCGCCTCCTCGGGGTCGCCGTCGAGTCCCAGGATGTGCGTACGGACACCCACGTCTCGGACACCCACGTCACGCTCTCCGGCAGCGCGGTCCGCTCCCGGCTGCACGCCGTCGACTACGTCGGTTTCCAGGGGATCGTCACCCTCGCCCTCGCCGAGGACGCCCCCGCCGAGGCGCTGCTGCGGGTGGTGGGCGCGGACGGGCAGGTGGAACGGACCGTGCGCGTCGTCGTCCGCCCCGTACCGGCCACGCCGGGCGCCCGGGGCGTCACCGCGCGCGGCGAGGCGGCGCCCGAGTCCTCCTCAGCGCTCACCGGGCTGCTCTACGAGGTGCCCGAGCCGGAGACCGCCGCCTCCCGGGCCCCCGCCCGGCCCGCCGACGGGCAGCGACCGGGCCCCGCGCGCAGGGGCCGGGGGCGCGCCCGTGGCCGTACCGCGACAGCACCCGCGGCCAAGGGAACCGGCCCGGCCGCCCGCGGCGCCGACGCCGAGTGGGACTGGCGGCGCAACCGGGAGGCGTTCCTGCTGGACACCGGGCGGGCGCTGGCCGAGGCGTACACCACGGCGGACGTGCTGCGGGTCGCCTCGTCGCTGGCCATGCCGGGCTTCTCCCCCGAGGCACTGGCCGTCTTCGTCGTCAGCGGCGACCAGCTCACCGTCTACGGTGCGTCGCCCGGTGCCCCGGCCAGGCCCGGCCATCCGTATGTGCCCGGCGGTGGCTACGGGCCGCGGGGCAGCGGCTCCCGGCTGCACCTCGCGGACGAGGACCCGGCGGCCGAGGCAGTACGCACCGGCCGCGCGCTGTATCTGCACAGCCCACAGGAGTACGCGGACCGGTTCCCCGCCGCGCGCCCCGCCGAGACCCAGCCGGGTCATGCCGCGTGGGCGTTCCTGCCGCTGACCGTCGCGGGACGCACCATCGGCGCGTGGATGGCAGCGTTCGCACGGCCGGTCGGCTTCACCCCGGACGAGCGCGCCGTGCTGACGACGGTGGCGCGGATGCTGGCGCAGTCGCTGTCGCGGGCCATGCTGAACGAGTCGGAGCGCGAGCTGTCGGCCCGGCTCCAGCGGGTGATGCGGCCCGCGCACAGCCCGGCCGTTCCGGGGATGGACCTGGCGGCCCGGTACGTACCGACCGGCGGGGGCCTGCAGATCGGCGGCGACTGGTACGACGTCATCCCGCTGCCCTCGGGACGTACCGCGCTGGTCATCGGCGATGTCCAAGGGCACGACGTACGCGCGGCGGGCATCATGGGCCAGCTGCGGGTGGCGGTGCGCGCCTACGCCTTGGAGGGGCACCACCCGGACGCGGTGCTCTCCCGCGCCTCCCGCTTCCTGCACGAGATGAGCGCGGCCGAACGCGTCAACGCGCCACCGCCCACCGCGCCGGCGGAGGAGGTCCCGGCCCTCGCGCTGCCGGGCGAGGTGGTCGGCGAGGAGATCGACCTCGACCCGCGCTTCGCCACCTGCCTCTACATCGAGGTGGACCCGGATACCGGCGCGCTGGACGTGGCCCGCGCCGGGCACCCGGACCCGGCGGTGCAGCTGCCGGATGGCCCGCTGCTGGTCCGTCCCACCGCGGGCGGCCTGCCGCTGGGGATCGAACCCGACGCGGACTACCCCGTCACCCGGCTCGTGCTGGAGCCCGGCGAGCGGCTGCTGATGTGCACCGACGGGCTGATCGAGACGGGCGGCCACGATCTGGACACGGGGTGGGCGCGGATCAGCGCGGTCTTCGAGGAGCTGATCGACCGGGCCGGGCCGCAGGTCGGGGACACCGTCCCGGGGGAGGCGCCCGGGGGAGGGGGGCCGGCGCTGGAGCAGCTGGCCGAGGCCCTCGTGCAGGCAGTGCAGGCGAGCAGCGTCGTCGGCACGGCGGACGGTGCGGAGGGGCCGCTCGCCGACCGGCGCGAGGACGACATCGCGCTGCTGCTGCTCGCCCGGAGCCCCACGGGCGCGGGCCGCCTGGAGGTAGGCGTCCCGGTCGCCACCCGGCGCACGGTACTGACCGTCGCACAGGCCCAGCCGGACCGGATCGCCGTCGCCCGCCACCAGCTCCGCGACCTGCTGCACGACTGGACCAACCCGGACCAGGTGGACGGCGCCGTGCTGATGCTCTCGGAGATGCTGACGAATGTGCTGGTGCACACCGACGGGGACGCGGTCCTCGTCGCGGAGATCACCGTGCCACGTGAGGGCGACGCCGAGCGGCGCACGCTGCGGGTCAACGTCTCGGACTCCAGCGACGAGCTGCCCCACCGCCGCAGCCCCGGCGAACTCGCCTCCTCCGGGCGCGGCTTGATGCTCCTGGGCATGCTCGCGGACCGCTGGGGCGTTGACCCCCGGGGCGAGGGCAAGTGCACGTGGTTCGAGATCCACGAGGACCCTCGCGGGGGCGCCGCCGCTATGGAGTCGTGACCCCCAACCGCTTGTGGGGGAGCCCCTCAACGCGATGGCCTCAGCGGTAGCGTCAGCCGTACATGCGGCGCATGGCGAAGTCGACCATTTCCTCGACGGCCTTGGCGTCGAAGACCACCCGGTGCTCGCCCTCCATGTCGAGTACGAAGCCGTATCCCGACGGCAGCAGGTCGAGGACCTCGGCGCCGGTGATGACGAAGTACTTCGACTCCTTGCCCGCGTAGGCGCGCAGCTCCTTGAGGGTGCTGAACATCGGGATGACGGGCTGCTGGGTGTTGTGCAGGGCGAGGAAGCCGGGGGTGTCGCCGCGCGGGCAGTACACCTTGGAGGTGGAGAAGATGCCCTGGAAGTCCTCGGCGCTCATCGAGCCCGTGGTGAAGGCGCGGATCGCCTCCTGGAGGGAGGGCGGCGACGGCTCGGGGTACAGCGGCTGCTGCGGCCCCGGCTGCCCGTACGGCGGCGCCTGCTGCTGTGCTCCGTACGGCGGCGGGGGCGGTGCCTGGTGACCTTGCTGACCGGGGTGCGAAGCATGCCCGGCGTGCTGATAGCCGTGCGGTCCATGGCCCTGTCCGGGCGGCGCACCGGTCTGGTCGTAACCGTACATAGCTATGAAGAGTAACGAGTCACAGAAGGGCGGTGAGGGGTTGCTTCTTATTACCGACGGGTAGCATCATCTGTGGGACTACCGACAAGTACGAGCGAGCCACTACGGAGCCGTCGCCATGGGGCATTACAAGTCGAATCTCCGCGACATCGAGTTCAACCTTTTCGAGGTGCTCGGGCGCGACACGGTGTACGGCACCGGACCGTTCGCGGAGATGGACGTCGAGACCGCCAAGAACGTGCTGTCCGAGATCGCGCGGCTGGCGGAGAACGAGCTGGCCGCCTCCTTCGAGGACGGTGACCGCAATCCGCCGGTCTTCGACCCGGACACCAACACCGCGCCGGTGCCCGAGACCTTCAAGAAGAGCTACCAGGCGTATATGGACGCCGAGTGGTGGCGGCTGGGCATCCCGGAGGAGATCGGCGGCACGACCGCTCCCCGCTCGCTGCTGTGGGGCTTCGCCGAGACGATCCTGGGCGCCAACCCGGCCGTGTGGATGTACGCCTCGGGTCCGGCCTTCGCGGGCGTGCTGCACGAGGAGGGCACCGAGGAGCAGCGCAAGATCGCGCAGCTGATGGCCGAGAAGCAGTGGGGCTCCACCATGGTGCTCACCGAGCCGGACGCCGGCTCGGACGTGGGCGCGGGCCGCACCAAGGCCACCCAGCAGGCCGACGGCAGCTGGCACATCGAGGGCGTGAAGCGCTTCATCACCTCCGGTGAGCACGACATGTCCGAGAACATCGTGCACTTCGTGCTCGCCCGCCCCGAGGGCCACGGCCCCGGCACCAAGGGCCTGTCGCTGTTCATCGTCCCGAAGTACGACTTCGACTGGAACACCGGCGAGCTGGGCCAGCGCAACGGCGTCTACGCCACCAACGTCGAGCACAAGATGGGCCTGAAGGTCTCCAACACCTGCGAGATGACCTTCGGCGTTGGGGGTACCTCCCGGACGGAGTCTGGGGGAGCGCCCGCCAAGGGCTGGCTGCTGGGCGAGAAGCACGACGGCATCCGGCAGATGTTCAAGATCATCGAGTTTGCCCGGATGATGGTCGGCACCAAGGCCATCGCCACCCTCTCCACCGGCTACCTCAACGCCCTGGAGTACGCCAAGGAGCGGGTGCAGGGCGCCGACCTGGCGCAGTTCACCGACAAGACCGCGCCGCGCGTCACCATCACCCACCACCCCGACGTACGCCGCGCGCTGCTGACGCAGAAGGCGTACGCCGAGGGCATGCGCTCCCTCGTCCTCTACACCGCCGCGGTGCAGGACGAGATCCTGGTCAAGGAGCACAACGGCGAGGACGCCGACGCCGCGCGCCGCCTCAACGACCTGCTGCTGCCCATCGTGAAGGGCTACGGCTCCGAGAAGTCGTACGAGCAGCTGGCGCAGTCCCTCCAGACCCTGGGCGGCTCCGGCTACCTCCAGGAGTACCCGATCGAGCAGTACATCCGGGACGCCAAGATCGACACCCTCTACGAGGGCACCACCGCCATCCAGGGCCAGGACTTCTTCTTCCGCAAGGTCGTCCGCGACCAGGGGCAGGCGCTCACCGCGCTGTCCGAGGAGATCAAGAAGTTCCTCGCCGAGGCCCAGGGCGGCGAGGAGCTGGCCGGCTCCCGCGACCAGCTCGCCAAGGCCGCCGCCGAGCTGGAGGCCATCGTCGGCACCATGCTCACCGACCTGGCCGCCACCGAGAAGGACGTCAAGTCCATCTACAAGGTGGGCCTCAACACCACCCGCTTCCTGATGGCCGCGGGCGACGTCGTCATCGGCTACCTGCTGCTGCGCGGCGCCGCCGTGGCCGCCGAGAAGCTGGCGGGCGCCTCCGCGAAGGACGCCCCCTTCTACCAGGGCAAGATCGCCGCGGCGAAGTTCTTCGCCGCGAACGTGCTGCCGCAGGTCGCCGTCCAGCGCGAGCTGGCCGACGCGGTGGACCTGTCGGTGATGGAGCTGGACGAGAACGCGTTCTGAGTCTCCTTCGGCCGACTCCGGCCCGGCGCCCCGCTCCCGCCCCATGGGAGCGGGGCGCTCCCGTTGTGTGGGTACGCCCGCACCAGCCGAAGGCGCCGCCAGGAGCGCCGTAAGGTGGGGCCATGAGCACTGCCACGCCGTTCGACCGCGGGCACACCGACGGTCTGCTGTCCTTCCTCGCCGCAAGCCCCTCCCCCTATCACGCGGTGGCGAACGCGGCCGCACGGCTGGAGAAGGCCGGCTTCCGGCAGTTGAGGGAGAGCGAGGCGTGGGACTCCGAGCCGGGCGGCCGGTACGTGCTGCGCGGCGGCGCGCTCATCGCGTGGTACGTCCCCGAGGGCGCCACACCCGCCACCCCGTTCCGCATCGTCGGTGCCCACACCGACTCGCCCAATCTGCGCGTCAAGCCCGTCCCCGACACCGGCGCACACGGCTGGCGGCAGGTTGCCGTCGAGATCTACGGCGGCGCCCTCCTCAACACCTGGCTCGACCGCGACCTGGGCATCAGCGGCCGGCTGACCCTCCGCGACGGCTCCACCCATCTGGTGAACGTCGACCGCGCCGTGCTGCGCGTACCGCAGCTCGCCATCCATCTCGACCGGCAGGTCAACGACGGCCTCAAGCTGAACCGCCAGCGCCATATGACCCCGGTGTGGGGGCTCGGCCAGCCGAAGGAGGGCGATCTGCTGCGCTTCCTCGGCGAGGAGAGCGGGCTGCCCGCGGACGAGATCACCGGCTGGGACCTGATGACGCACAGCGTCGAACCTCCCGCCTACCTGGGGCGCGACCGCGAACTCGTCGCGGGCCCGCGGATGGACAATCTGCTGTCGGTGCACGCGGGCGTCGCGGCGCTTACCGCCGTGGCGGGACGCGGCGCCGGCGCCGAGCCGGGCACCATCCCCGTACTGGCCGCCTTCGACCACGAGGAGAACGGCAGCCAGTCCGACACCGGCGCCGAGGGCCCGCTGCTGGGTTCGGTGTTGGAGCGCTCGGTCTTCGCCCGTGGCGGCTCGTACGAGGACCGGGCACGGGCCTGGGCTGGCACTGTCTGCCTCTCATCCGATACCGGCCACGCCGTGCACCCCAACTACCCCGAACGGCACGAGCCAGGCCACCACCCGCTGCCCAACGGCGGCCCGATCCTCAAGGTCAACGTCAACCAGCGCTACTCCACCGACGGCAGCGGCCGCGCCCTGTTCGCGGCGGCCTGCGAGCGCGCGGGCGTGCCCTGGCAGAGCTTCGTCTCCAACAACGACGTGCCCTGCGGCACCACCATCGGTCCCATCACCGCGGCCCGGCACGGGATCACCACCGTCGACATCGGCGTGGCGATCCTGTCCATGCACTCCGCACGGGAGCTGTGCGGCGCCGACGACCCTGCCCTGCTGGCCAACTGCCTCACGGCGTTCCTGGCCGAGTGAGCCGGGGGTGCCGGGGCCGCAGGCGGGCCCGGATCGCCGTCAGGGCAGTTCGGAGTAGGAGCGCATCGAGCGCTCGCCGTTCTCCAGACGTATGTGGTTTTCCCCGGACGAGGCGGGCAGGGCCAGCGCGCGGTCCAGGACCGGACCCATGCGCCCGCAGTGCGAGGTGCGGGGCGCGGCGAAGGCGCGGTCTTCCATGGCAGGCAGCCGACCGGGCTCGGGGACGCCAACGGCCTTGAGCGTGAGCTGAACCGGCTGCGCGTCGCTGCCTATGGCGCAGGCCGCCGGCAGCCGAAGCGGCGACCGCCCGCCGTCGAGGCCCATTATCAGGGCCAGTTCGCCGACGCGCTCGTCGTCCGAGTGGAAGTCGAACGACCCTCCGTAGCGCAGTTTCACACGCAGCGGTGTGCCCGGCACCGGGTACGGGTCGGCCTTCAACCCGCCGAACACCTGGTGGAACTCGCCGTCGATCCGTCCCTCGGCGTGTGTGACGACGAGCGGCTTGTCCAGGGGCACCTTCAGCCGTCCGACCTTCAGGCTTCCCGTCGCTGTCTGCACCTCGCACCGCCATTGCGCGGGGTCGGCCCCGTCGGGCAGTTCCGCCCGGGTGGGGCAGGCGGCGAACGTCCCTGTGTGCTTGCCCCTCTCGGCCGTATCTCTCTCCTGCGCGGCAACCGCCGGGGCCGCGGCAAGCCCCGCCGCCGTCACCACCATCGCCGCCACGCCGACCACAACTCTCGTCATCCGACGTGCCCCGCTGAATCCGAACACAGCGCACCCCCACCACAGTTGGCGCGGGCGCTCCTCGCCCGGCCTCGCCCCCTCAGCATTGCAGAGATTCCTCTGCAGCGGAAGCTCTGCAGATAAAATACTGCAGAGGAAGCTCTGCCAGTAGGCTGGGTTCATGACTGAGCAAGACGAGAACGGGCGGGTCGGCGTGGGCGACGAGGCACGGCGCACCGTCAGCGACCCCGCGTCCCTGAAGGCGCTCGCCCACCCCCTGCGCCTCAAGATCCTCCGCCGCCTGGGCACTTCGGGACCCGCCACGGCCACCACCCTCGCCGCCGTACTCGACGAGAACACCGGAACGCTCAGCTACCACCTGCGCCAACTCGAGCGCGCCGGCTTCATCGAGGACGACCCCGACCGCTCGGCGAGCGGTCGGGAACGCTGGTGGCGCGGGGTGCGCGGGCTGGACGTACGCCGGCCGCCGCAGGCCGAGCTGACGGCGGCCGAGCGCGCCGTCCTGGGTGAATTGGACCGGCTGCGCATGGAGGAGGACCTGGAGCTGGCCCGCCGCTACGCCCTCGAACACCCGGAGGCCGAAGGCTGGATGCGCGGTTCACGCGGCCTCCTCCACCTCACCCGGGAGGAGTTGGCGGAGTTCCACGACGCGTATCTGGAGCTGCTGCATCGCTTCGCACACGGGCGGAAAGAGGCGACACCCGGCACGCGGCCGATAGCCCTGCGCTGGTTCGGGGTGCCGGTCGACACCGAGGAGTGACCCCCCGGGAGGTGCGCGGGCCCCGCGAAGCCGTACGACTCCCGCCAGGCACACCTACCGCTGCATGTGTCCCCCCGGGTCGGGTACTCGCGCCCGGTAAGTGAACCGGTCGCCCCACAGGGCCGGTTCGGCTCAACCGAGCTTGGAGGCATCACTCGTGGGCATCATCATCTGCATCGGCATGATGGCCGTGGGGGCGATTCTGACGCTGGCCATCGATCTCGACCTCAGTGGGATCAACGTCGACCTGATGGGCATCGTCCTGCTGATCGTCGGCACGATCGGACTGTGCACGTACATCAGCATCCTCAAGCGCCGCCGCGTGGAACCCCCGTCCCCCGGCGCACCGGTGGTCGAGGAGTACAACAGGCACCACTGGGAATGAGCCGCTCCCGCCGGCTCCCGGACCTCAGCCCGCGGCCATCCCCGCCAGCACCAGCGGCAGCCGGTCGGCGCCCCGCGCGCTCAGCCGCACCGGGACTCCCCAGTCCTGCTGGTGCATATGGCAGGCAGGGTACTCCCCCTCCTCGTCGCAGGAGGCAGCCATCGCCGAGACGTGCAGCACACCCTCGGTCCCCTCATCACCTGACAGCCGCACCTCACGGTGCAGTTCGGTCCCCGTCCCCTCGCCATCGGCGAGCAGTCCGGGCGGGGTCGAGCTGACGACCAGCCGCGTCGCGGGGCCGTAGCGGGAGTCGAGCTTCTGCCCGGGCGGCGGCTGGAAGACGACGTCGAGCCTAAGCACGCCCGGCGCCACCTCGGTGGCCGCCCGCTGCGTACGGTGCGCCACGGCCTCGACCCGTACGGCGTCCTCGGGCAGCCGCAGCCTGGTCAGCCGGTGCCGCGCCGACTCGACGACGACGATCTCCGGGGCGCCGTCCGCGCCGTCGGGGGCCAGCACGGCACCCGACGGCTCGCGCAGGTCCGTGGCCAGCGTGCTCACCTCACCCAGCTCGCCGGTGGCCGGGTCGTAGCGGCGTAGCGCGTGGTTGTACGTGTCGCAGACGGCGACCGATCCGTCGGGCAGCGCCGTGACGCCCAGCGGGTGCTGGAACAAGGCCTGACCCGCCGGGCCGTCCCGGTGGCCGAAGTCGAACAGGCCGGTGCCGACGGCCGTCCGTACCGCGAACCCGTCCCCCTCGCGCTCGATCCACCGCAGCGCACTCGTCTCGGAGTCGGCCACCCACAGCCGGGTGCCGTCCGCCGCGACGGCCAGCCCGGACGGCTGGGCGAACCACGCCTCGGCTGCGGGCCCGTCCACCAGGCCCTCGTTCGTCGTACCCGCCGCGACGGCCACGGTCCCGCTCTCCGGGTCGTACGTCCACACCTGGTGCACCCCGGCCATCGCGATCCACACCTGCCCCGCGAACCACGCCACGTCCCACGGCGAGGAGAGCGCCACCTCCCGCGCGGGACCGCTTGTGCGGGCGCCCTGCCACCACTGCGCGCCGGTTCCCGCAACGGTTGCCACGCTGCCGGTCTCCGGATCGAGTCGGCGCAGCGCGTGGTTGACGGTGTCCGCGACCAGCACCCCGCCGTCCGGCAGCAGCGCCAGCCCCTGCGGCTCGTTGAACCGCGCCTGCTGTGCCGCGCCGTCCACCAGCCCTCGCTCGCCGGACCCGATCCGCCGCAGCACGGTCTCCCCGTCCGTCGCCAGCTCCACCAGCTGGTGCCGGGTGGTGTCCGAGACGAGGAATGTGCCCTGCGGCAGCGCCAGCACCTTCCCGGGGAAGCGCAGCTCACCGGCGACCGGCTCCGGCGCGCTGAACGGCGCCTCGCCCCGCCGCAGCGTCCCCTTCGCCTCGTGCTCCGCCTCCAGCTGACCGACCAGCTTCTCGATCGCGTGCACATGCCCCTCACCGGCGTGCTGCGCGACCACGTACCCCTCCGGGTCGATCACCACCAGCGTCGGCCACGCCCGCACCGCGTACTGCTTCCACGTCGCCAGCTCGGGGTCGTCCAGCACCGGGTGCGCCACCCCGTACCGCTCCACCGCGTCCACCACGGCGGCGTGCTCGGCCTCGTGCACGAACTTCGGCGAGTGCACCCCGATCACGACCACCGTGTCCCGGTGCCGCTCCTCCAGCTCCCGCAACTCGTCGATAACATGCAGGCAGTTGATGCAGCAGAAGGTCCAGAAGTCGAGCACCACGATCCGGCCCCGGAGCCCGGCCAGGTCGAGCTCCTCGCCTCCGGTGTTGATCCAGGACCGTCCATGCAGCTCAGGGGCGCGGACGCGGGCACGATTGGTCATGCCGTCCAGGGTGCCACTCCGGCTTTGCGGACGGCGGAGGGGCCCCGAGGGGTCGATGGGGCAGCGGGCTCAGAGCACCCGGTCCTTGAGAACGGGGAACGTCTCGCGGACCTTGTCGATCTGGGAGAGGTCGAGCTCGGCGGTGACCGTGGTCTCCTCGGTGCCGTCGGCCTCCGCGAGGATGGTGCCCCAGGGGTCGATGACGGCGCTGCGGCCGGCCTGCGCGACGCCCGCGTGGCTGCCCGCTGTGCCGCAGGCGAGGACGAAGCACTGGTTCTCCACCGCACGGGTGCGGGCGAAGAGCGTCCAGTGGTCGGCACGCTTCGCGGGCCAGCCGGCCGGGACGACCAGCACCCGGGCGCCGTCGGGTTCGGCGTCGATCAGGGCCCGGAAGAGTTCGGGGAAGCGCAGGTCGTAGCAGGTGGCCAGACCGAGTGTGGCCTGCGGGTGGGACACCGTGACGGGAGTGGAGCCCGCGGCCATCAGGATGGCCTCGCCCCGGTCGAAGCCGAAGCGGTGGATCTTGCGGTAGGTGGCGGCGAGTTCGCCGGTCGGGGAGAAGACCAGCGAGGTGTTGTAGAGGGCGCCGCCCTCGGGGGCCCTCTCGACGATGGAGCCCGCGTGCAGCCAGACGCCCGCGTCCCGGGCGGCCGCCGACATGGCGAGCGCCGTCGGCCCGGTAGCCGGATCCGCGTCCTCGGCCTCCGCGGCGAAGCGCTCGTACGCGAAGGCGCCGACGGGCCAAAGTTCGGGCAGTACCACCAGGTCGGCACCGGCTTGTTCGCGTACGAGAGAAGACACCCGCTCCCGCCGGGAATCGACCGACTCGTCCGGGTCTACGTAAATCTGCAAGAGCGAAGCGCGCACCGTACCACCGTCCATGCGATCGAGGGGGTCGATTGGGCCTAGCATCGTCCCAAAAGCACTGCCGGGGTGCCCGGGCGCAGCGTAACTTGAGAGCACCCAGCTTCAGCACCCTGCCCTGTCCAGCCCGCGAACGAACCGCAACGCCGAGGGGTCCCGTGACCGACCACCCAAGCCTTCAGCCCTACGTTGACGCCTGGACGCAGTCCATGGAAGCAATATCCGAGCTGGTCACTCCGCTCGTGGAAGGGGAGTGGAACGGGCGGACCGATTGCCCGGGGTGGTCGGTCCGCGATGTGGTCTCCCACATCATCGGCATCGAGTGCGAACTGCTGGGCGATCCCAGGCCCATCCACTCGCTCCCGCGCGACATCTACCACGTACGGGACGAGGTCAGCCGGCACATGGAAGTGCAGGTGGACGTGCGGCGGCACCACACAGGTCCGGAGATGACCAGCGAGTTCGAGTACACGCTCATCCGCCGCTCGCGGCAGTTGCGGAACGAGAAGCGGGGCCCGGACGCCGAGGTCAACAACGTGCTGCCGTTCGGCCCGCGCAAGCTGCCCCTGGAGCGGCAGTTGATGCTGCGCGCCTTCGATGTGTGGGTGCACGAGCAGGATCTGCGGCGTGCGCTGGACAAGCCGGGGAACCTGGACTCCCCGGGTGCGCACGTGGCGCGGGACGAGTTCCTCTCCCGGCTGCCGAAGGTCGTCGCCCACGACGCGGGGGCGCCGCCCAACTGCGCGGTGGTCTTCGATGTGAGCGGGCCCGTCGAGTTCATGCGGACCGTGCGGGTTGATCCGGCCGGCAACGGCACGGTGGACGGCAGCGTCTCGCTGGGCCCCGCCGCCACCCTCGCGATGGACTGGGAGACGTACTCCCGGCTCGCCGCGGGGCGGGTACGGGCGGAGGCCGTCGCGGAACGGGTGAAGGTTGACGGAGACGCGGAGTTGGCCGGCGCCATTTTGCGGCACTTCGCGGTGACGCCCTGAGGGGGGTTACCCCTCGCGTCTTGCGTACCCGGCAATGAGGGCTGCGCTTGCCCACCCTGCGCCCTGGGGGTACCTCCCGGACGGAGTCTGGGGGAGCAGACTGCCCAAGCTTCGCGGGCAAGCCATCAAGGGGCGCGGGGAACTGCGCGCGCAACGACAACGCACCCGCAGCCTGCGACGACGAGACAGGGGCAGCCCCCTACACGGGGACGTGGACGGCTTCCACCCTGCTGGCGACCACTCGTTCTCGCTCCCGGCGCACCGCGCGCCCCCGTAGGCGGGTGAACTGGGCCAGGCCGAGGGCTTGGAGGACGAAGACGGCGGCGAAGGCGATCCGGAAATTGTCGCCCGTCAGATCGAGCAGTACGCCGACAGCGAACAGCGTCGTCATGGACGCGGTGAAGCCGCCCATGTTGACGATGCCGGAGGCGGTGCCGTGCCTCTCGGGCGGGTTGGCGGGGCGGGAGAAGTCGAAGCCGATCATCGAGCCGGGCCCGCACGCGCCGAGCACCACGCACAGCAGCACCAGCAGCCACATCGGCGCGTGCCCCGGCCAGGCGAGGGCCGCCGCCCACGCCGCCGCGGTGGTGAACACCGTACCGAGCACCAGCGGGGTACGGGCCGTGTGGTGGCGGGCGATGACCTGCCCGTACACCAGCCCGCAGCACATGTTGGAGACCACCACCAGGGTCAGCAGCTCGCCCGCCGTGCCCCTGTCCAGCCCCTGGGCCTCGACC
Organism: Streptomyces sp. CA-250714; assembly: GCF_050936705.1. Taxonomy (NCBI): domain Bacteria; kingdom Bacillati; phylum Actinomycetota; class Actinomycetes; order Kitasatosporales; family Streptomycetaceae; genus Streptomyces; species Streptomyces sp. CA-250714. The sequence continues at coordinate 3,930,158 of NZ_JBNJMI010000001.1, forward strand.
AGGTACGGCATGCCCCACAGCAGCAGGAAGACCATGCCGGGGAACTGGCAGGTGAAGTGCACCCACATACCGGCCCGGGTGCCCGGCTCCCGCCACGCGGCGCCGATCTGCTGCCGTATGTAGCCCGTTCCGGGGCCGTGGTCCCGGTCGCCGCCCTTGGGGACGGACGGCGGCTCGTGCCCCTCGGGGTGGTCGCGCAGGAAGAAGATCACCAGCAGCAGGATGACGAACCCGCCCGCCGCGCTCCCCGCGAACGTCGGCGTCCAGCCGAACGTCTCCAGGACCCGGGCGAGCACCAGCGTGGTGACGAGGTTGCCCGACATCCCGATCAACGCGGCGACCTGCGCGATCATCGGCCCCTTGCGCGCGGGGAACCAGCGCGCGCCCAGCCGCAGTACGGCGATGAACGTCATCGCGTCGCCGCAGCCCAGCAGCGCGCGGAAGGCCAGCGCCGTGCCGTACGAGGACGAGAGCGCGAAGCCGAACTGGCCCGCCGTGAACAGCAGGATGCCCAGCAGCAGGACGCGGCGCGTCCCCCAGCGGTCCACCAGCAGGCCCACGGGTATCTGCATCCCCGCGTACACCAGCAGCTGGAGGATCGAGAAGCCGGCGAGCGCGGAGGCGTTGATGTCGAAGCGATGGGCGGCGTCGATACCCGCGACGCCGAGGCTGGTGCGGAAGGTGACCGCCACGAAGTAGACCGCGACGCCGATCCCCCACACCCACAGCGCGCGGGGGCCGCCCGGCGGGTCACCGGGCAGCCGCAGCTCCACGGAGGGCGACGCACTCATCGCGGATCACCGAGCTCGCGGAGGTCCTCGCCGCGCACCAGATGACGGACCCGGCTCACATGTTGGTGCACCGCGAGCGCCGCGGCCTCGCTGTCCCCCTCGCGCAGGGTGCGCAGGATGTCGGCGTGCTCGGTGATGTTCTTCGCCACCCGGTCCGGGTGCGCGTGCATCACGGCGACCCCCATCCGCAGTTGGCGGTCCCGGAGCTGGTCGTAGAGGCGGGTGAGGATCTGGTTGCCCGTGGCCTCGACGATCGTGGCGTGAAAACAGCGGTCGGCGGCGGAGACGGCGGCCAGATCGCCCGCCTCGGCGTGCGCGATCTGCTCGGCCAGGGTCTCCTCCAGCCGGTCGACCAGCGACTGCGACACCGGGACGGCGCGGCGCACCGCGTGCTGCTCCACCAGCAGGCGGGTCTCCACGACGTCCTCGATCTCCTGCGCGGAGACCGGCAGTACGAGCGCGCCCTTCTTCGGGTACAGCCGGATGAGGCCCTCGACCTCCAGCCGGAGCAGGCCCTCACGTACGGGGGTGCGGGAGACGCCCACCGCCTGGGCGAGTTCACCTTCGGTGAGGAGCAGACCGCCCTCGTACCGCCGCTCCAGCACGGCCTGCTTGACGTGCGCGTACACCCGCTCAGCAGCAGCCGGCTGCCGCCGGGCGTCTTTGGTGGCTCGCGCTGTGAGGGGTGTGGGGGAAGCCATGTGCACACCATAGATACAACACGCATACGTGAGGGGTGGCTTCCGCCATGTGGACATCGCCGAGCGCTGTGGTCGCGGCCGTCACCTATGCCGCCGGACCCTGTCGCGTTGTGGTTGCGCGCCGTACCGGCGGAAAAAGTTCATGGCGAGACCCCGCCGAGGTGTGGGGGCGGAGCCCCCACACCCCTTTCCGCCGCGACGGCGCGCAACGACGACGGCGAGGGTCCGGCGGAAGGGACGACGGGCTCAGCCCCAGGTCATCAGCCGCTTGGGGCGCTCCAGCACTGCCGCGATGTCGGCCAGCACCTTGGAGCCGAGTTCGCCGTCGACCAGGCGGTGGTCGAAGGAGAGGGCCAGCGTGGTGACATGGCGCGGCTTGACCTTCCCCTTGTGCACCCAGGGCTGTTCGCGGATCTGGCCGAAGGCCAGAATGGCGGACTCGCCGGGGTTGAGGATCGGCGTACCGGTGTCCACACCGAAGACGCCGACGTTGGTGATCGTCACCGTGCCCCCGCTCATCGCGGCAGGACTGGTCCTGCCCTCACGTGCGGTGGCGACGAGCTCACCGAGCGCGGACGCCAGTTCGGGCAGGGTCTTGTCCTGTGCGTCCTTGATGTTAGGGACGATCAGTCCGCGCGGCGTGGCCGCCGCGATGCCCAGGTTGACGTAGTGCTTGCGGACGATCTCCTGCCGCTCCTCGTCCCAGGCGGCGTTGACCTCCGGATTGCGCCGGATGGCCAGTAGGAACGCCTTGGCGACGAACAGCAGCGGGTTGACGCGGACGCCCGCCATGTCCGGGTCCTGCTTGAGCTCCGCGACGAGCTTCATCGTCCGGGTGACGTCCACGGTCACGAACTCGGTGACGTGCGGCGCCGTGAACGCGCTGTCCACCATCGCCTGCGCCGTGGCCTTCCGTACGCCCTTGACGGGGATACGGGTCTCCCGGGCGCCGGGAGCCGCGACGGCGGGTTCCACCACCGGGGCCGCGGCGGGCTCCGGGGCAGCGGCGGGCTCGGGGGCCGCCGCCGCGTGTACGTCGTCGCGGGTGATGATCCCGTCGGGGCCGGTCGGCGTGACCGTGTTCAGATCGACGCCGAGGTCCTTGGCGAGCTTGCGTACCGGGGGCTTGGCGAGCGGGCGTTCACCGGCGGGGGCCGGAACCGCCGCGCCGTGCCCATTGCGGCCCGGCTCCGCGACGGGGGTGGGAGCCCCGGCTCCGGGCACCGGCTTGCGCGGGCGCCGCTTGGTGGAGCTGGTGCCGACTCCGTAGCCGACCAGTACGGGCTGCCGCCCCTCCGGCTCGGCCTCTTCCTCGGCCTCTCCCTCAGCGGCGGACTCCGCAGCGGCAGTCTCCGCTTCCTCGGCGGCCTCGGCCGCCGCACCGGCTCCCGTCTCCATCGCGGGCTGGGCCGCGGAGGCGGCACCGGTGCCAGTGGCCGGGCCACCGGTGTCGACGGTGATGATCGGGGTGCCGACGTCGACCGTCGTACCCTCCTCGAACCGCAGTTCGTGCACGAGTCCGTTGAACGGGATGGGCAGTTCGACGGCGGCCTTGGCCGTCTCCACCTCGCAGACGACCTGCCCGTCGGTGACGGTGTCACCGGGCTGTACGTACCACTTGAGGATCTCGGCCTCCGTCAGCCCCTCGCCCACATCGGGCATCTTGAACTCACGGATGCCGGCGGCCGTCTGTCCGGTCTGTGCGCTGTTGGTCATCGTCACGGCTCTCCCTCAGTACGCCAGCGCGCGGTCGACGGCATCGAGCACCCGGTCCAGGTTCGGCAGGTACTCGTCCTCCAGCCGGGCCGGCGGGTACGGCGCGTGGAACCCGCCGACACGCAGCACCGGTGCTTCCAGATGGTAGAAGCATCGTTCGGTGATACGCGCTGCAATCTCCGCTCCGGTGCCGAGAAAAACCGGGGCCTCGTGGACGAGCACGAGGCGGCGGGTCTTCTCCACGGAGCGCTGGAGGGTGTCGAAGTCGATCGGGGACATCGAGCGCAGGTCCACGACCTCCAGCGAGTTGCCCTCCTCCTCGGCGGCTGCCGCCGCCTCCAGACAGACCTTCACCATCGGTCCGTACGCGGCGAGCGTGGCCGCGCTGCCCTGGCGGGCGATCTTCGCGGAGTGCAGCGGGGCCGGGATGGCGGAGGGATCGACCTCGCCCTTGTCCCAGTACCGCCGCTTCGGCTCGAAGAAGATCACCGGGTCGTCGCTCTCGATGGCCTGCTGCATCATCCAGTAGGCGTCCGCGGCGTTCGAGGGCGAGACGCACTTGAGCCCCGCGACGTGCGCGAACAGCGCCTCGGGGGACTCGCTGTGGTGCTCGACGGCGCCGATGCCGCCGCCGTAGGGGATCCGGATGACGACCGGCAGCTTGATCTTGCCCAGGGCCCGCGCGTGCATCTTGGCGAGCTGGGTGACGATCTGGTCGTAGGCGGGGAAGACGAAGCCGTCGAACTGGATCTCGACGACGGGACGGTAGCCGCGCAGCGCCAGCCCGATCGCCGTACCGACGATGCCGGACTCGGCGAGCGGGGTGTCGATGACCCGGTCCTCGCCGAAGTCCTTCTGCAAGCCGTCGGTGACGCGGAAGACGCCGCCGAGTTTGCCGACGTCCTCGCCCATGATCAGGACCTTGGGGTCGTTCTCCATCGCCGTACGCAGCGAGGCGTTGATCGCCTTGGCGACCGGAAGCTTCTGGACAGCCATGCTCACTTGCCCTCCCCCGCGGCGGCGCCGCTGCCGGCCTCGGTCGCGAACGACGCCTGGTACTCGGCGAACTGGGCACGCTCCTCGTCCACCAGCGCGTGTCCGTCCGCGTAGACGTTCTCGAAGATCGCCATGGTGTCGGGGTCGGGCATCGTACGGATCGCCTCGCGCACGTGCTGCCCCATCGCCTCGCTCTCCTCGTCGATGCGGGCGAAGAAGGCGTCGTCGGCCAGCTTCGCACCCTCCAGATAGCTGCGGAGCCGCTGGATCGGGTCCTTGGCCTCCCAGGCGGTGCGCTCCTCGTCGGAGCGGTAGCGCGTGGGGTCGTCGGAGGTGGTGTGGGCGCCCATCCGGTAGGTGAACGCCTCGATCAGCATCGGTCCCTCGCCCGCGCGGGCCCTCTCGACCGCGGCCTTGGTCACCGCGAGACAGGCCAGCACATCGTTGCCGTCCACGCGGACGCCGGGGAAGCCGTAGCCCTGGGCACGCTGGTAGATCGGCACCCGGGACTGGCGCTCGGTGGGCTCGGAGATCGCCCACTGGTTGTTCTGGCAGAAGAAGACGACCGGCGCGTTGTAGACGGCCGAGAACGTGAACGCCTCGGCGACGTCGCCCTGGCTGGAGGCGCCGTCGCCGAAGTAGGCGATCACCGCCGAGTCGGCGCCGTCCTTGGCCACGCCCATCGCGTACCCGGTCGCGTGCAGGACCTGGGAGCCGATGACGATCGTGTAGAGGTGGAAGTTGTTGCTGTTCGGGTCCCAGCCGCCGTTGTTCACCCCGCGGAACATGCCCAGCAGCATCGTCGGGTCCACGTCGCGACACCAGGCGACGCCGTGCTCGCGGTAGGTGGGGAAGACGTAGTCGTCCTCGCGCAGCGCCCGGCCGGAACCGATCTGGGCCGCCTCCTGGCCGAGCAGCGACGCCCACAGTCCGAGTTCGCCCTGCCGCTGGAGCGCGGTGGCCTCGGCGTCGAAGCGCCGGGTCAGCACCATGTCGCGGTAGAGGCCCTGGATCTCCTCGGCGCTCAGGTCGACGTCGTAGTCCGGGTGGCTGACCCGCTCGCCCTCGGGCGTCAGCAGCTGGACCAGCTCGGGATCGGGCTGCGCGGAGCCGTTGCCGCGGGCTCGGGAGCCGGCGCGGGTACCGGCCTTCGCCGGGTTCTTGGCGTCGGTCGTCCGCGTACGGGTCTTGGCCGGGGCCTTCGCGTCAGTCGTCCGCGTACCGGTCTTCGCCGGGCTCTTCGCGGCGGTCTTGGCCGCGCTCTTGCCGGTGCTCTTCGCGGGGGCCTTCGGTGCGGCCTTGGCGGTGCTCTTGGCCGCGGGCTTCCGGGTGCTCTTCGCCGGGGTCTTCGCCGCGGTCCCGCGGGACTTTCCCTCGGCCTTGGGCCGGGAGGTACCCCCAGGAGCGGCTGCCCCCTCGGGGGCCTCCGCCGTGCCAGTACCGGCGGGCTTGCCGTTCTCGGCGGCGGCCTGGGTGGCGCGCTTCCCTCCGGTGCCGCTGCGGCGCGCGGTGCTCCGCGCGGCAGTGCTCTCCACGGTCACGTGTGCTCCTCCGTCTGTCCGGCCGCCGGGATTGCCGGTGACCTGGGGCTCCCCCGCCCACTGGCGGGGGGAGGCTCGCCCGGTCCCGTGCGGCGCACGGGGTGGGAGCGTCGCGGTCGGCACCGGGTGGTGACTGCTGTCCCGGTCGCGGCCCGCTGTCCCGACCCCGGTCGGGACGCCCCAGCCATGGCTGGCATCTCCATAGACGCACGAGGCGGCCCTGACCTGCAACTTTGCTCGGATTTCCAAGTAAGAACGAGGAGATCCAAGCAGTTGCGCAAAAAGTCGGGACATCACTGGTCACGGCCTCGCGAGCCGCGGACACCCGCACCGTAACCCGGGGTGCGGGAGCCCGGGAAGAGTGAAGAGCGGATCAGTATGTGAGACTGAAAAGGTGCCCGAAAACGGACGAACCCGGGTATACCTAGTTGACGATCACGAGGTCGTCCGCAGAGGCGTACGCGACATGCTCACGGCCGACCCCGGCGTCGAGATCGCCGGAGAGGCCGGCACGGCGGCCGAAGCACTCAGCGGCATCGCCGCCACCAGGCCGGACGTCGCCATCCTGGACGTACGCCTTCCGGACGGCAGCGGCATCGAGGTCTGCCGCGAGGTGCGCTCCCGCGACGAGACCGTCCGCTGTCTGATGCTCACCTCGTACGCGGACGACGAGGCACTGCTGGCCTCCGTGGTGGCCGGTGCCTCCGGTTACGTCCTCAAGTGGCTGACCGGCCGCGAGCTGGTACGCGCCGTGCACGAGGTGGCGGCAGGCACCTCACTGCTGGACCCGGCCGACACCCGGCGCCTACTGGACCGGCTGCGCGGCCGGGGCACCGGCGGGGCGCAGGACGACAAGCTGGACGCGCTCACCGTGCAGGAGCGCCGGATCCTGGGACTGATCGGCGAAGGGCTGACCAACCGGGCCATCGGCGAGCGCCTCCACCTCGCGGAGAAGACCGTCAAGAACTACGTCTCCGGGCTGCTGGCCAAGCTCGGCATGGAGCGCCGCTCCCAGGCCGCCGCGTACATCGCCCGGATCCGCGCCTCGGGCGACGACGCCCACCACTGACCCCCCAAGACGGGCGCTCAGTCGCAGAACGCGGCACGTACGGCGTCGTAGTGGCTGCTCCACCACACGACCAGCGCGGCCGCCGCGGGGAACTGCGGATCTGCCCGTACGTCGCGCAGCTGGTAGCGCCAGCGCAGCATCCAGAAGTCGTTCAGCCGCTCCCACCACACCCGGTGCACGGCGGCGGCCAGCTCCGCACGGGAAGCGCCCGCGCCGCCCCGGTACGCGCGTGCGAAGGCCCGCACCTTGCGCAGGTCGAGCGTGCCGGCGGGGCGCAGGAAGAAGATCGCCGCGCCCCGCACCGCCTCCTCAGCGCGTGGCTGCACCCCCAGCCGGTCCCAGTCCAGGATCGCCACCGGACGGGGGCTGCGGCCCGCGGGCGCGTACAGCAGGTTGAGCGGGTGGAAGTCCCCGTGCACCCAGCCCGTGAACCGGGCCGGGACCGCGTCCGGCCGCTCCCCCGCGTACCGGCGCAGCAGCTCCCGGCGCTCGGTCAGCCGGTGCTCGGCCAGCTCGTCGAAGCTGTCCCGGCGGCGGCGCGCCCTGATCCGCTCCAACAGCGCGCCGATCATGTCGTACGTCGCGGCGGGGTCGGCGCTCTCGTGGTCGTTCTCATGGCCGACCCGGTGGTCGGCCTCGTAGTCGCTATCGTGGCCGTTCTCATCGTCGGCCTGCCGCGTGCCTGGCGTCGGTATCACCCGGGCCAGCCGGACGTGGACCCGCCCCAGCAGGGCGCCCAGGGCCCGGGACTGCGCCGCGGTCAGCTCGCTGCCGTGCCGGTGGGTGCCCTCGATCCATGGGTGCAGGGCGAAGCAGCGCTCCTCGGCCAGGGTGACGGTGCGGCCGTCGGCGCCCGGCACCACAGGTACGACGGGCAGCCCCAGCGCCCCCAGCCGGTCGGTGGCCCGGTGCTGGCGCTCGATCCGGCCGAGCGAGGCCCGGCCGTCCAGGTGGTGTTTGAGGAAGTAGCAGCCGCGCGTCGTCGTCAGGCGGTAGCCGCGGTTGAGCAGTCCGTGCGAGACCGGGGTGCACGAGAGGGGCTCCCCGACACCGTCGTACTGCCGCAACAGAGAGTGGAGCGTGCCCTCCGTGAGGGCGGGGGAAGACGGCTGCACGGCCGCATCGTAGAGGCCCGCAAGGGCTCGGCGCAGTGGATCTCGGATGCCCGGTACAGGGCGCCGCGCCCCAGCAAGGGGGGCGCCCCTTCAGCAGCAGGCGAGCCGCAAGGAGGGCACCCCGCAGCACCGGGCGAGCCGCGGGGGGCTTACTCCTCCGTGCCGGCGTCGGCGCCGCTGTTGGCGCCCGTGTCGCCCTGGGTGACGCCGCCATCGGTGGGCGGCGGTTCCGAGGTCTTGGTCGGCTTGCTGCCGCCGCCACCGTTCCCGGAGCCGCCGTTACCGCTGCCGCTGCCGCTGTCCGTCTCGCTCGGGTCGCCGGTCTGGGACGGCTGCGTCTGGCTCGGGTCGCCGGTCTGGGACGGTACGGACTGCGAAGGCCGGTCGGACGGCGTCCAGTCACCGGTGCCGTCCGAGGTGCCCGGCTGCTCCTCCTCGGTCTCCGTCGGAGTGGGCGACGGATCCTTGGTGGGCTTGTGGTCCTTCGTCTCGGACGTGGTCGGAGAGGGCTTGTCGTTCTTGTCGTTCTTGTCGTTGTTCGCGTTGAGGGCGTAGAAGATGCCGCCCGCTATGGCGATCACCGCCAGGAAGGCGACCAGCGCGTACCGGAGGCCCTTGCCGCCGCCACCGCTGCCACGCCCGCGACCGCGCCCGCCCCGGGGTCCGCCGTCGAAGCCGCCGTCGTCGTCCCGGGGGCCCGCCAGCAGCGGGGCGCCCATCTGGGAGGTGTCGGAGTGCGAGGGGTGCGGACGCGCGCCGGCGCCCGGGACGCCCATGGCCGGAGTGGAAGCGCCGTGGTGCGCCGTCGGGCCGGTGTTCCACAGACCGCCGGTGTGGCTGCCCTGCTCGTGCAGCATCTGGAGCGCGTACTGTGTCAGTCCGCGCATCTCCTCGGCCGTCTGGAACCGGTCGTCCGGATCCTTGGCCAACGCCCGCATCACCAGACCGTCCAGCTCCGGCGGCGAGCCGTCCCAGACCTCGGACGGCAGCACCGGATCGTCCTGGACGTGCTGGTAGACCACCGACAGCGGCGTCTCACCCGTGAACGGGGGGCGCCGGGTCAGCAGCTCGTACAGCAGACAGCCGGTCGCGTACAGATCGGAGCGGGTGTCGACGGTCTTGCCGAGCGCCTGCTCGGGGGAGAGGTACTGCGGGGTGCCCATCACCATGCCGGTCTGCGTCATGGTGTTGGAGGCGCCGTGCAGGGCACGGGCGATACCGAAGTCCATCACCTTGACCGCGCCGTCCCGCGTGATGATCACGTTCGCGGGCTTGATGTCGCGGTGCACGATGCCGTGCTGGTGGCTGTAGGCCAGCGCGTCCAGCACCCCCGAGACGATGATCAGCGCCTGGTCCGGCGGCGGTGCGTCGGCGTTCAGCAGCAGATCGCGGATCGTGCTGCCCTCGACGAGCTCCATCACGATGTACGGCGTGACGTTGCCGCCGATGAACTCCTCGCCGGAGTCGTAGACCGCGACCACGGAGTGGTGGTTGAGCCCCGCGACGGACTGGGCCTCGCGCGTGAAGCGCGCCTTGGAGATGGGGTCCTCGGCCAGGTCCGAGCGCAGCAGCTTGACCGCGACCGTACGGCCGAGGCGCAGGTCCTCGGCTCCGAAGACCTCGGCCATGCCACCACGGCCGAGGCGGTGCGTCAGGCGGTACCTGCCGTCGCCGACCAGGCCGTTGTTGCCCCACAGTTCCGGCGAATCGGGCAGGGAGCCGCCGCCCGTCGCGTCGGGGTCCGAAGGGCCCCCGGCGGCTTGCGTCTGTGCCATCAGTCCTCGCCGTCGATTCGAATCCGCGGGCTTGCGCGCGGTGGATACTCCCCCCAAGGAGGCTACAGGCACGCGGGGGGTGGAATGGGTGGGACGGAATACCGAAGCCAAGGAGTGGACATCCAACAAGCTGAGCCCCGGCCCCGCAAGTCGGTCCCGAAATCGGCACAGCGGCCCTTGCCAGACCCCTCGCGAAGCAGCTGAGAGGCACCCTCTACGCTCGTGGGACCGTCCGGGGCGCCGCTCGCGAAGGGCGTATGCGCATTCGGTCACGGAACGGGCAACGAACTTGACGTGACCGTGCCCCCGGGCAAACTTGGGCCAGTATCAGGGTCAAGGATCACTCAACGTACCTGCACGGGGGCAGCGCCGCCGAGGGGGAAGCAGTCAGATGAGCGACGACGGCGCACAGGCGGCCGGCAACTACTTGGGCCGCATGGTCGGCGGGGGGCGCTTCCAGCTCCGTTCACTGCTGGGCGCCGGCGGGATGGCATCCGTCTATCTCGCCTACGACTCGGTGCTGGACCGGCAGGTCGCGGTCAAGACCCTGCACACCGAACTTGGCCGGGAACAGTCCTTCCGCGAACGGTTCCGCCGCGAGGCGCAGTCGGTCGCGAAGCTGACCCACACCAATATCGTCTCCGTCTTCGACTCCGGCGAGGACGAGATCGACGGCGCGATGGTGCCGTACATCGTCATGGAGTACGTCGAGGGCAAGCCGCTGCGCACGGTCCTGGACGAGGACATCGCCCAGTACGGCGCGATGCCCGCCGACAAGGCGATGAAGATCACCGGCGATGTGCTGGCGGCCCTCGAGGTCAGCCATGAGATGGGCCTCGTGCACCGGGACATCAAGCCCGGGAACGTGATGCTCACCAAGCGCGGTGTGGTCAAGGTCATGGACTTCGGCATCGCCCGCGCCATGCAGTCCGGTGTGACATCCATGACACAGACCGGCATGGTCGTCGGCACCCCGCAGTACCTCTCGCCGGAACAGGCCCTCGGCCGCGGGGTGGACGCCCGCTCCGACCTGTACTCGGTCGGCATCATGCTCTTCGAGCTGCTCACCGGGCGGCTGCCGTTCGACGCGGACTCGCCGCTGGCCATCGCCTACGCGCACGTCCAGGAGGAGCCGCCGACGCCCTCCTCCATCAACCAGTCCATCCCCCCGGCGGTGGACGCGCTGGTCGCCCGCACCCTGAAGAAGAACCCCAACGAGCGCTTCCCGTCCGCCGAGGCGATGCACGACGAGTGCACCCGCATCGGCGGTTCCGGTGTCGCCTCCGGCGCCTCGCCGATCATCATCAGCGGCGGCCCGCCCGCCAACAGCGGCGCGGGGGTCGGCCAGGCCGTCTTCCCGCCGGTCGACGCCAACTCCCAGCCGCAGCAGGGCGGGGTGCAGACGCCGTATCAGCCGCAGGGGCAGCCGGGGCCGTACAACAGCGGGGGCTTCGGGCCCTCCACCCCCCCTCCCCCCACCCAGGCCTCCCCCGCCGCCAACGCCGGCTACGGATACCCGCAGGCGTCCCACCCGCAGGCGTCCCACGGCGGTGCCTCCACCCCGCCGCCCTACACCATCGGGGCGCCCAGCACCGGCGGCCCCGGTCACGGCGGCTCCGGGAAGAAGCTGTCGACCGGTGCCATGGCCGGCTACGGCCTGGCGGCCGTAGCCGTCATCGTGGCCCTGGTCTTCGTGATCATCGGGCTCACCGGCGGCGGGGACGACCCCGACCCCAAGCCCAAGGCCAAGCCGAAGCACACCCCGACCGCCGACCCCGGTGGAGACAGCGGGGACGAGGACGACGGCGGCTCCGACTCCGGTGGCTTCAAGGGCCCCGACAAGTCCCGCACCATCGACTCCTCGAAGTGCAGCGACGCCACCGAGTCCTACAGCGAAAAGGGCAAGGTCCTGATGCCCGACCTGACGACCAAGGACCTCACCTCCGTCAAGGCGTGCCTGCGCGCCGCGGGGTGGGAGCTCGGCGAGGTGACCACCGAGGACGAGAACGTCTGGGGCAAGAACATCGTCCTGGACCAGAGCCCCGGCTCCATCGAGGAGTTCGACCCGAAGAAGGACAAGGTCGACCTGACGGTCTCCACGGGCCAGCCCGCCGACTGAGGCCGGGCCCCTCGGAGGGCCGGCCGGGTCCCCTGAAGGACTGGCCCCCACGAACTGCCGATCACATGCCCCCGGGTGAACCGCCCGGGGGCACTGTGCTGTTCAGGCGCTGTTCGGGCCCCCCGAGCGCACCGAGCCGCCGCCGCTCCGCGGTTCCGTTCTCCATTGTGCTGTTCAGCGTGACCTTGCGAGGAACCTGTTCACGCCCCGGGAGGAATCGCATCCCGAGCTGGCGGCGCGGAGCCCCGCAGCCTCGTTGACGTGGAGGCGTTGTCAGTGGTCGCTTCTACGATGCTGGTGTGAAGGTCGTGGTGCGGGTCAAGCTGGTGCCGGATGCCGTGCAGGTGGCGGCGGTCTCGGCGACGCTGGGTGCGGTCAACGATGCGGCGAACTGGGTGTCCGGCGTGGCCTTTGAGCGAGGTGTGCCGCGGGAATACGAGCTGCGCAGGCACACCTACGCGCAGCTGAAAGACCGTGGGCTGGGAGCGCAGGCCGCGCAGCATGTGATCAAGAAGGTGCGCGATGCTTACACAGCGCTGCACGCCAATCTCCGCGCCGGGAACCTCGGGCCGAAGGGCTCCCGGCGGCGCGCCAAGGCCGCCTCCAAGCCGGTCGCTTTCCGTCGGGGGGCCGCGCAGCCGTACGACGACCGGTGCCTGAGCTGGCAGTACGACGCGAGGACAGTGAGCATCTGGACCACGAGCGGCCGGTTGAAGGGCGTACCGTTCGTCTGCTCGCCGGGCGCGCTCAAGACGCTCCAGCAGTTCCGCAAGGGTGAGAGTGACCTCATCGAGCGGGACGGCGTCTTCTATCTGGTCGCCACGTGCGAGGTGCCCGAGGCCGAGCAGTACGAGCCGGACGGATTCATCGGTGTGGACCTGGGCATCGTCAACATCGCCACCACCTCCACCGGCTACCAGGCTGCCGGGCGCAAGCTCAACCGCTACCGCAAGCGACAGGCCGGCTTACGGCGCAAGCTGCAGAAGAAGAGCACCAAGTCCGCCAAACGGCGGCTGAAGAAGCGCTCCTGTAAGGAAGCGCGGCACGTCAAGAACATCAACCACGTCATCTCCAAGACGATCGTGACCGAGGCTGAACGCACCGGGCGTGGATTGTCCCTGGAAGAACTCAAGGGTATCCGCGAACGGGTACGGCTGGAAAAGCCCCAACGGGTCGCGCTCCATTCCTGGGCCTTCGCCCAGCTGAGAGAGTTCATCGTCTACAAGGCGCGTCGGGCCGGGGTTCCGCTCGTGGTCGTAGACCCTGCCTACTCCTCCAAGGAGTGCGCGGAGTGCGGGCATGTGGACCGGCTCAACCGCATCTCCCAAGCTCGATTTGCTTGCCGGTCGTGCGGCGTCGTTGCGCACGCCGACCGGAACGCTTCCCGCGTCCTCGCCCGCAGAGGCGAAGTCGTGTGGAGTGCGGGGCGTGAGTCACGCGTCCCGGCCACCAGCCCCTGACGCTGATGGCCAAGACGCGGGAGGCCACCTCACAGCCAGTGAGGCCTTACCTGCAAGCTCGGGGCTTCAGCCCCGAGAAGCTGACCCCTCCGTCATACGCCGCACCTCCACCACGCGGAACCGCCCGGAGACGAAGTCGCCGTCGCACAGGGCGCAGTTGGCTGCCGGGTTGCCGCCCGAGCCGTGGAAATCACTGAAGGCGGCCGTCTGATTGACGTAGACGCCACCTGTCAGATTGAGCGAGAGCTGAGCGGGCTCGTCGAAGCAGACCTCCTCCACATGGCGCGCCACCTCGGGCGAGGTGGTGTAGGCGGAGACCGTCATGGCGCCCTTGGACTGGAGGGTGTTGCGCAACAGCTCCAGGGCGTCCTCCGTGGAGCCGACGGCCACCGCGAAGGAGACCGGGCCGAAGCACTCGTTGTGGTACGCCGCCTCGGGATCCGGCTTGGTGGCGTCCAGCTTGACGATCGCGGGGGTGCGGACCGTGGCGTCCGGGAACTCCGGGTTGGCCACCGGGCGGGAGGGCAGAGCCACCTCGCCCAGTGCGGGTGCCGCCTCCAGGCGTGCCCGCACCTGGTCGTTGACGATCGCGCCCAGCAGGGCGTTGGCCCGCGCTTCGTCGCCGAGCAGCTTGCCGACGGCGGTGGCGAGGTCGGCCACCACCTCGTCGTAGGACTTGGGGCCGGACTCGGTGGTGATGCCGCCTGCCGGGATCAGCAGGTTCTGCGGCGTCGTGCACATCTGGCCGCTGTAGAGGGAGAGGGAGAAGGCGAGGTTGGCGAGCATGCCCTGGTAGTCGTCGGTGGAGTCGATGACGACCGTGTTGACGCCGGCCTTCTCGGTGTAGACCCGCGCCTGGCGGGCGTTGGCCTCCAGCCACTCGCCGAAGGCCGTGCCTCCGGTGTAGTCGATCACCCGGATCTCGGGGCGGGTGGCCAGGTCCTTGGCGATGCCGTCGCCCTCCGCCTCGGCCGCCAGCGCCACCAGGTCGGCGTCGAACCCCGCCTCCGCCAGCACCTCGCGGGCGATCCGCACCGTCAGGGCGAGCGGGAGCACGGCGCGCGGGTGCGGCTTGACCAGCACGGCGTTGCCGGTGGCGAGGGAGGCGAAGAAGCCGGGGTAGCCGTTCCAGGTGGGGAAGGTGTTGCAGCCGATCAGCAGCGCGATGCCGCGCCCGACGGGGGTGAACTCCTTGGTGACCCGCAGCGGTTCGCGCTTGCCCTGCGGCTTCTCCCAGTGGGCGCGCTCGGGCGTGCGCACCTGCTCCGCGTAGGCGTAGGCCACCGCCTCCATGCCGCGGTCCTGCGCGTGCGGGCCGCCGGCCTGGAAGGCCATCATGAACGCCTGGCCGCTGGTGTGCATCACGGCCTGGGCGAACTCGTGGGTGCGGGCGCTGATCCGCGCCAGGATCTCCAGGCACACCGCCGCGCGGGCCTCGGGTCCCGCCTTGCGCCAGGCCGGGAGGCCGCCACGCATCACCGAGAGCAGCGCGTCGACGGCTCCCTCGTCCGCGCGCGGGTAGGAGATGCCCAGCTCGAATCCGTACGGCGACACCTCGGTGGCCACCCACTCGCCGGAGACCGGCTGGCCGGGCAGCTCGAAGCGGCTGCCGCGCAGCGCGTCGAAGGCGGCCTTGCCCTCCTCCGCCGCCCCCTCGCCGTACGCCTTCGGGTGCTCGGGATGCGGGGTCCAGAACTCCCGGCTGCGGATTGCTTCCAGCGCGCGGTCCAAGGTGGGGCGGTGCTTGTCGATGAGCTGGGCAGTGGTCGTTCCGATACCGGTGGTCACGCGGGACCAACTCCTCGCTGAGCTGGGACGGAATGCGGGTGGCGACGGCTTTGCCGCGGCCGCTCACCTGGTAGATACTGCTACCGAACGATCGGTCGGTGCAAGGGGGCCCCGGAACCTGTGGACAACTCCGCTCAGCGCCCGGCGCAGGGTGCTGCCGAGCCCGTCGACCGCCGCCCGGCAGGCCCGGCGCGGGGCCCGGCTAGCATCGGCCGCATGCCCACGGTCAAGCGCGACACCTACACGCCCGACTCGCTGCTCTCCGTCGCCGTGCGGGTGTTCAACGAGCGGGGCTACGACGGCACCTCGATGGAGCACCTGTCGAAGGCGGCCGGGATCTCCAAGTCCTCGATCTACCACCACGTACGCGGCAAGGAGGAGCTGCTGCGCCGGGGCATAAGCCGGGCACTGGACGGCTTGTTCGCCGTTCTGGAGGAGCCCCGGGCGGGGGAGGGGCGCGCGGTGGAGCGGCTGGAGCACGTCACGCGCCGTACGGTCGAGGTGCTGATGACCGAGCTGCCGTATGTGACGCTGCTGCTGCGGGTGCGCGGCAACACCGAGACCGAGGTGTGGGCGATGTCCCGGCGCCGCGAGTTCGACCAGCGGGTGGCCGAGCTGGTCAAGCAGGCGGCGGCGGACGGGGACCTGCGCTCCGATGTGGACGCCCGGCTGGCGACCCGGCTGCTCTTCGGCATGATCAACTCGATTGCCGAGTGGTACCGCCCCGACCGCGCCGCACACAACGGCGCCCATGACGAAGCGCCCGCGCCGGGTGGCGCGAGCCAGGGCGCCCCCGGCTCGGGCACCAGCACCAGCGCGGAGGTCGCCGAGGCCGTCATCCGCACCGCCTTCGCGGGCCTGCGCACCGACTGACGGCACCGCCGGCCCGGCCGGAGGGCTACGGCCCCGGCTCCAGATCCGTCTCCTCGAACACCAGCAGCGTGCGGGTGCTCAGCACCTCCGGCATCGACTGGATACGGGTGAGGACGAGGTCCCGCAGCGCCCTGTTGTCCGGGGTGTGCACCAGCAGCAGTACGTCGAAATCGCCGCTGACCAGCGCCATGTGCGCTGCGCCCGGGAGCTCCTGGAGCTTCTCGCGGACGCTGCGCCACGAGTCCTGGACGATCTTGAGGGTGATGTAGGCCGAGGCCCCGTGGCCCGCGCGCTCCTGGTCGATCCGGGCGCTGAAGCCGCGGATCACCCCGTCGTCGATCAGCCGGTTGATACGGGCGTAGGCGTTGGCGCGGGAGACGTGCACGCGCTCGGCAACCGAGCGGATGGAGGCCCGTCCGTCCGCGCGCAGCAGCCGCAGGATGTCGCGGTCGATCGAGTCCAGCGGCCGGGCGGCAAACCGGTGTCCTTCGGGTGCTGCCACTTCCTCGGGCCCGTTGGCCATCTGTTCACCCCGCACGGTCCCTCGCCTCCCCTGGATGGACACTCTGCGGACATCGAACGGTTTTGCGGGCCAGTTGTCCACAGGCCGGGGCCACCCGTAGCCAAAATGTGCCGACGACCGAACAATCGGTAGGGGTGGCCCGTTCGGTCACCGGCCCGGCCTGCCGGTGGTACGGCCATCGGCAGGCCGGCGCGCCAGGAGCCCGGTGCGTCAGGCGTACCCCGCCTGCCCGCGCCGCAGCCCGCCCACGAGGAGGTGCTCGTCATGACGGTCCTAGAGCAGCCAGGTGCCTACGCCCCCGCGCCTCCCCCCTCGTGGCGTCCCCGTACGGACGCCGCACCGCTCCTCCCCGACGCCGAGCCGTACCGCGTCCTGGGGACCCGTACGGCGGAGCGGGAGGCGGCCCCGGACGCGGAGCTGCTGCGCAGGCTGTACGCCGCCGTGGTGCAGGGGCGGCGGTTCAACGAGCAGGCCACCGCGCTGACCCGGCAGGGCCGACTCGCCGTCTATCCGTCATCGCGGGGCCAGGAGGCGTGCCAGATCGCCGCCGCGCTCGCGCTGCGCGAGCACGACTGGCTGTTCCCCAGCTACCGCGACACCCTCGCCGCCGTGGCGCGCGGACTGGATCCGGTGGAAGTGCTGGCACTGCTGCGCGGTGACTGGCACCACGGGTACGACTCTCCCGGCACCCGGGTCGCACCCCTGTGCACGCCGCTGGCCACCCAGCTGCCGCACGCGGTGGGGCTGGCCCACGCCGCGCGGCTGAAGGGCGACGAGGTGGCGGCGCTCGCGCTGGTCGGCGACGGCGGCACCAGCGAGGGCGACTTCCATGAGGCGCTCAACTTCGCCGCCGTATGGCAGGCGCCGGTCGTCTTCCTGGTGCAGAACAACGGTTTCGCGATCTCCGTACCGCTCGCCAAACAGACCGCGGCGCCCTCCCTTGCGCACAAGGCGGTCGGCTACGGCATGCCGGGGCGACTGGTGGACGGAAACGACGCGGTGGCGGTGCACGAGGTGCTGTGCGAGGCGCTGGACCGCGCCCGCACCGGCGGCGGCCCCACCCTCGTCGAGGCGGTCACCTACCGGCTGGAGGCGCACACGAACGCCGACGACGCGACCCGCTACCGCACCGACAGCGAGGTGGCGGCGTGGCAGGCGCACGACCCGGTGACGCTGCTGGAGCGCGAGCTGCGCAGCCGCGGACTGCTGGACGAGAAGACCGTACGGGAGGCCACGGAGGCGGCCGAGAGGCAGGCGGCCGACCTGCGCGAGCGCATGCACCAGGACCCGCCGCTGGATCCGGCGGAGCTGTTCGCCCACGTCTACGCGGAGCCGACACCGCAACTGCGCGACCAGGCGGACCAGTTGCGGGCCGAGCTCGCAGCGGGGGAAGCGGGGGAGGAGACCCGATGAGCACAGCAGTGCGGCAGCCCGCAGCGGCCGCCGTGGACCGCAAACCCGCCACCATGGGGCAGGCGCTGCGCCGCGCCCTGCGGGACGCCATGGCCGACGACCCGGATGTGCACGTCTTCGGGGAGGACGTGGGCACCCTGGGCGGCGTCTTCCGGGTGACGGACGGGCTGGCCGCGGAGTTCGGCCCCGACCGGTGCACCGATACGCCACTGGCGGAGGCGGGCATCCTCGGCACGGCGGTCGGGATGGCGATGTACGGGCTGCGGCCGGTCGTGGAGATGCAGTTCGACGCGTTCGCCTACCCCGGTTTCGAGCAACTGGTGTCGCACGTCTCGCGGATGCGCAACCGCACGCGCGGCAGGATGCCCATGCCGCTGACCGTGCGCGTCCCGTACGGCGGCGGTATCGGCGGTGTGGAGCACCACAGCGACTCCTCCGAGGCGTACTACATGGCGACGCCGGGCCTGCATGTCGTCACCCCGGCCACGGTCGCCGACGCCTACGGGCTGCTGCGCGCCGCCATCGCCTCCGACGACCCGGTCGTCCTGCTGGAGCCGAAACGGCTCTACTGGTCGAAGGCCGACTGGAACCCGGAGCAGCCGGAGCCGGTCCCCGGTATCGGCAGGGCCGTCGTACGCCGTCGCGGCAGCTCAGCGACGCTGATCACCTATGGCCCGTCCGTACCGGTCTGTCTTGAGGCCGCCGAGGCGGCGCGCGAGGACGGTGCCGAGGGCTGGGACCTGGAGGTGATCGACCTGCGCTCCCTGGTGCCGTTCGACGAGGAGACGGTCGCCGCCTCCGTACGGCGCACCGGGCGGGCCGTTGTGGTGCACGAGTCACCCGGTTTCGCCGGTCCCGGCGGGGAGATCGCGGCCCGGATCACCGAGCGCTGCTTCCACTATCTGGAGGCGCCCGTGCTGCGCGTCGCCGGGTTCGACATCCCCTACCCGCCGCCGATGCTGGAGCAGCACCATCTGCCGGGCGTCGACCGGATTCTGGACGCTGTTGCGCGGCTCCAGTGGGAGAGCGGTTTCACCGAGGGCCGGGGCTTGGCCGGGGGCCGGGGCTTGACCGAGGGCCGGGGCGGGGGTGCCGTCTGATGGGCGAGGTACGCGAGTTCGCCCTGCCGGACCTGGGGGAAGGGCTGACGGAGGCGACGATCGTCAGGTGGCTGGTCGCGGTCGGCGACACAGTACGGGTGGATGAGCCGGTCGTCGAGGTGGAGACGGCCAAGGCGCTCGTCGAGGTCCCCTGCCCCTACGCGGGCGTGGTCACCTCGCACGCCGCCGAGGAGGGCGCCGAGGTCGCCGTGGGCACACCGCTGGTCACCGTCGCGGTGAGCCCTGGTGCCGGGGCGCCCGCCGACCGGGATGCCGGGGGAGGCGAACGGGCGGGAGAGAGCGGCACGGGCCCGGAGCTGGAGCATGTGGGCGGCTCGGGCAATGTGCTGGTCGGCTACGGGACAGCCGAGCCGCCCAGGCGGCGGCCACGGGCCGCCCGGCCGCCCGGGGCGGGGCCAGGGGAGGAGCCCCGGTCCGCAGCCGACCGGGGCGCCCCCGCCCCCGGGCCGGGCAAGGACACCGGGCCCGGCACCCGTAGCGCGAACGGCAGCACCGGTGGGCCCGTCCCGGTGATCTCCCCCCTGGTACGCCGACTGGCCCGCGAACACGGCGTGGAGCTGCGCCAGGTGACGGGCAGCGGGCCTGACGGGCTCATCCTGCGCGCGGACGTGGAGCGCGCCGTGCACGCCGCACAGGGCGGCGCCGCGCAGCCCGGTGCTTCACCGCATGGTGCCGCACCTGCTTCACCGCATGGTGCCGCTCCGCAGAGCGCTCGGGAGGGTGCGGGACTGGAGCGCCGTATTCCGCTGCGCGGTATGCGCGGTACGGCGGCCGAACGGCTCTCGCGCAGTCGCGCCGAGATCCCCGACGCCAGCTGCTGGGTGGACGCGGACGCCACCGAACTCCTCGCCGCGCGCAAGGAGATGAACGCGCCCCTCGCACACGGCGAAGCGCCGGCACCTGTCTCGCTGCTCGCACTGCTGGGCCGGGTGTGCACGGCGGCTCTCGCCCGGTTCCCGGAGCTCAACTCGACGGTGGACACCGAGGCACGGGAAATCGTAGTACTGCCCGAGGTGCATCTGGGATTCGCCGCACAGACCGACAGGGGGCTCGTCGTCCCTGTCGTCCGCAACGCGCACACGCTGAGCGCCGAACAGCTCACCGCCGAGATGACCAGGCTCACCGAGGCGGCCCGCACCGGCACCCTGACCCCCGCCGAACTGACGGGCGGCACATTCACGCTGAACAACTACGGCGTCTTCGGGGTGGACGGCTCCACGCCGATCATCAACCACCCGGAGGCCGCCATGCTCGGCGTCGGCCGTATCGCCCGCAAGCCCTGGGTGGTCGGCGACGAACTGGCCGTCCGCAGTGTCGTGCAGCTGTCCCTCACCTTCGACCACCGGGTGTGCGACGGCGGCACAGCAGGCGGCTTCCTACGCCATGTCGCGGACTGCGTGGAACACCCGGCGAAGCTGCTCCGTACGCTCTGACTACGTACGCTCTGAGGTGTGACCCAGGCTCCAGATCCACCAGCGCCCGCCATCGGCCGCCCGTATGCCGCGCTCGTTCTCGCGGGTGGTGGGGCGCGGCGGCTGGGCGGGGTCGACAAGCCCGGTGTCACGGTCGGTGGCAGGACGCTGCTCGACCGGGTGCTGGCGGCATGCGCCGACGCGGCGGCCACCGTGGTGGTGGGCCCGCGCCGCCCGACATACCGACCGGTTCGGTGGGCCCGCGAGGAGCCGCCCGGCGGCGGCCCGCTCGCCGCTCTTCAGGCGGGACTGGACGCGCTGGAGGGCTCGGCACAGGACCCCGTGCTCGTCGTCTCAGCGGATCTGCCCTTCCTGTCGCCGGAGGCGGTGCGCGCGCTGGTGGCCGTACCGGAGCGGTACGACGGGGCGATCGTGCACGACGGGCGCGACCAACCGCTGCCGGCGGCCTACCGGGTGGAGCCGCTGCGCCGTGAACTCGCGCTGTTGCGCACCGAGTACGGGTCTGTGGCGAGTCTGCCGTTGCGCATGGTGCTGCAAGGGCTGATGCTGCACCGGGTGACCTCGCCCTCGGTCACCGCCGCAGCCCTGGACTGCGACACCTGGGACGACATCGCCACAGCGAGGGCCCGCATCAGGGAGCATGAAGCCGTGCTGGATGAATGGATCGCCGCGGTCAAGGCCGAACTCGGCGTCGAACTCGACGTCGACACCTCCGCGCTGCTCGACCTCGCCCGCGACGCCGCACACGGTGTGGCGCGCCCCGCGGCGCCGCTCACCACCTTCCTGGTGGGCTACGCGGCCGCGCGGGCGGACGGTTCGCCGCAGGACGTCGCGCGGGCGGCGGAGACAGCGGCCCGGCTGGCCCGGCGCTGGGCCGACGAGACGGCGGACCCTGCCGGGGACACCGACATGCCTGGGAACGCCCCGGGCAACCCCTCCGGGAACACCGACGCGCCCGGGAACACCCCGGGCAACTCTCCCGAGAACACCGACGACCGATGAGCGGCGCCGACGAACTCGACGAGGCCATCGCCCTGGCCAACAGCGGCCGGGAACGCCCGGATCCGCCGCCCGCACCGCGCCTGAAGCGCATCCGCCGTATCGAGTGGAGCGAGAACGCCGGGCACGGCGAACGCCCGGGGAGCACCGTGGGCCCCACAGCACAGCCCCCGGGCGGCCGCCCGTCCGACCAGGCCGCGGGGCACGGCGAACGCGGCGGACACCACAGCGGTCAGAGCAGCGGCAACGCCAGCAACCGCAACAGCAACGCAGGCGGAACCGGCAACAGCGGCATTGGCAACAGCGGCCCCACCCCGCCCGGGCACCCCGGAGAACCCCCCGACGAGCCCGGCCACAGCTCACAGCAGCACACCCCGGGCGGCCCGGAGAACCCGCAGCGGGGCCCGCGACAGCACCCGCAGCACCAGTCCGGCGACGGTGCGCACAAGCCGCCGCCCAGTTGGTCCGAGGCCGTCGCCCTGGCGTCCTCCGCGGCGACCCCGCTCCCCGCGGAAACCGTCCCCCTCCAGCACGCGCTGGGCCGCACCCTGGCGGCGCCGCTGCGGGCCCTCACCGATCTGCCGCCGTTCGACACCTCGGCGATGGACGGCTGGGCGGTGTCCGGGCCCGGCCCATGGGAGCCGGCCCGCGCGGCGGACGGCACGGAGCGGCCCGGCGTCCTGGCGGGGGACCGCTCGGAGCCGCCGCAGCTCGCCGACGGCGAGGCTGTCCGCATCGCGACCGGCGCCCGTATCCCGCCCGGCACCAGCGCGGTGCTGCGCTCGGAGGCAGCCCAGCGGACCGGCGCACGGCTGCGTACGGCCACTCCCCCGCAGCCCGGCACCGACATCCGCCCGCGCGGCCAGGAGTGCCGTAAGGGCGACGAGCTGCTGCCCTCCGGGCCGGCCATCACCCCCGCCGTGCTCGGGCTGGCAGCGGCGGCGGGCTACGACGAACTGCCGGCGGTGCCGCGCCCGCGTGCCGAAGTGCTCGTCCTGGGTGACGAACTGCTGCACCGCGGCCTGCCGCGTGACGGCCGGATCCGGGACGCGCTCGGGCCGATGGTCGAGCCGTGGCTGACGGCCCTGGGCGCGGAGGTGACCGTCACCCGGCTGCTGGGGGACGACGCGGAGGCACTGCACGAGGCGGTGGCCACCACGACGGCCGATGTCGTCGTCACCACAGGCGGTACGGCGAGCGGGCCCGTCGACCACCTCCAGCCGACGCTGCGCCGCCTGGACGCCCAACTGCTGGTGCACGGAGTACGTGTGCGGCCCGGGCACCCGATGCTGCTGGCCGCACTGCCCGGCACAGCGCAGCAGAGCGCCGGAAAGCAGCCGCGCCGCAGGTTCCTGGTGGGCCTGCCCGGCAATCCGCTGGCGGCGCTCTCCGGTCTTGTCACCCTCGCCGCGCCACTGCTGCGCACCCTGGCGGGCCGTACCGAACCGGAGCCCAGGGAGGCCACGTTGGGCGCCGAGGTGTCCGGCCATCCGCGCGACACCCGGCTGGTGCCCGTACGGTACGAGGGCTCCGGCATCCGGGCACGCATCCGGCCGCTGCGTTACGCGGGGCCCGCCATGCTGCGCGGGGTGGCCTCCTGTGACGCGCTGGCCGTGGTGCCGCCCGGCGGCGGTACGCCCGGCACGGACGTGCCCGTACTGGAGCTGCCATGGTGATCCGGCCGGACAGTCCCCGGGCACCCTGGGCAGGCGCTGCGGAACGACAGGGCTCCGTACTGCTGCCACGCCCCGACGTCAGTCCGCAGCGGCAGGTCGTACGGCGGCTGCTGGCCGCGCTCGCCGTCCTGTGGGCGACAGTGCTGCTGGTCTATCTGGACCGGGACGGCTATGTGGACAGGGACGACAACGTGTCGTTCCTGGACTGCCTGTACTACACGACCGTCACGCTCTCCACGACCGGCTACGGCGACATCACCCCGGGGTCCGACAGTGCGCGGCTGGTCAACACGCTCATCATCACGCCGCTGCGCGTACTGTTCCTGATCATCCTCATCGGCACCACGCTCGAGGCGCTGACGGACCGCACCCGCCAGCAGTGGCGCCTGAACCGCTGGAGGTCCGCGTTGCGCGACCACACTGTCGTCGTCGGCTTCGGCACCAAGGGCCGCTCGGCCGTGCAGACCCTGCTGTCGACGGGGCTGAGCCGCGACCAGGTAGTCGTCATCGATCCGCACGCACAGGCCGTCAGGACCGCCACCGCGGAAGGGTTCGTCGGGGTCGAGGGCGACGCCACCCGCAGCGAGGTGCTGACCAGGGCCGAGGTGCAGCGGGCCAAGCAGATCGTGATCGCGCCGCAGCGGGACGACACCTCGGTGCTGGTGACGCTGACGGCACGGCAGCTCAATCCGCGCATCAACATCGTCGCCGCGGTGCGGGAGGAGGAGAACGCGCCACTGCTGCGGCAGTCGGGCGCCGACCAGGTCATCACGAGCGCCAGTGCGGCCGGCCGGCTGCTCGGCCTGGCGATGCTCAGCCCGAACGCCAGCACGGTGATAGAGGACCTCATCCAGCAGGGCACCGGACTCGATCTGAAGGAGCGCCCTGTCACCAAGGCGGAGGCGGGACGCTCCCCGCGGGACTGCGCCGACCTGGTCGTCTCCGTGGTCCGCGGCCATCGAATACTCGCCTTCGACGATCCGGAGGCCGCCACCTTGGAGCTCACCGACCGGCTGGTCGTCATCCACCGCGCCTCCCCCTCCCGTCCCGAACCGGACGAGCGGCGCGGCGAGTTGCGGTAGCCGGGCAGCTGGAGGTTCTCACCCCTTCAGGTGACTGTGGTGCGCCGGGTGGGCCCCGGCGGGGCGCACGCGGGTGACGATGACGCGATGGACCCGCCGCCCACCTGCCCCAACTGCCCCGACCGCCTCCTGTGGAAGGACACCCGCGAGACGGGACCCGGCAAGGAGGATTCCTGGTTCTGGTTCTGCACCGGCTGCCACCAGGCGTATGTGCCCACCCCGGACCAGAAGCTCCGCTTCACCTACGCGGCTTGACCAGTTCGCCCGCGCTGCTGTACCGGCCACCGGCCCGCAGGCGGCGCGCCACCCGGGCCGGAGCCGCCGGCAGCGGCCCGGGGCAGGCGTGCGGGACGGTGCGGGTAGCGTCGGCCGTATGCATGCGATCACGATTCCCGAACCCGGCGGCCCCGAGGCGCTGGTCTGGGCCGAGGTCCCGGACCCGGAGCCCGGGGAGGGCGAAGTCCTCGTCGATGTCGTAGCGAGCGCCGTCAACCGCG
The DNA here is from genome assembly GCF_050936705.1 of Streptomyces sp. CA-250714. Lineage (NCBI taxonomy): Bacteria > Bacillati > Actinomycetota > Actinomycetes > Kitasatosporales > Streptomycetaceae > Streptomyces > Streptomyces sp. CA-250714. The sequence goes on from NZ_JBNJMI010000001.1 coordinate 3,954,846, forward strand.
CGGACGTCCTGCAACGCCAGGGCTTCTACGACCCGCCACCGGGAGCGAGCCCCTACCCCGGGCTGGAGTGCGCGGGGCGGATCTCCGCCCTCGGCCCCGGGGTGTCCGGCTGGGCGGTCGGCGACCAGGTGTGCGCGCTGCTCGGCGGTGGCGGCTACGCGGAGAAGGTCGCGGTGCCGGCCGGCCAGCTGCTGCCCGTGCCGGACGGCGTCGATATCGCGACAGCGGCCGGTCTGCCGGAGGTCACCTGCACGGTCTGGTCGAACGTCTTCATGGTGGCGCACCTGCGCCCGGGGGAGACCCTGCTGGTGCACGGCGGCTCCAGCGGCATCGGCACCATGGCCGTCCAGCTGGGCAAGTCGGTGGGCGCCCGGGTCGCGGTGACGGCGGGCACAGCGGAGAAGCTCCAGCGGTGCGCCGAGCTGGGCGCCGACATCCTGATCAACTATCGCGAGCAGGACTTCGCCGAGGAGCTGCGCGCTGCGACCGACGGCGCGGGCGCCGACGTGATCCTGGACAACATGGGCGCCAAGTACCTCCAGCCGAACATCAAGGCCCTCGCGGTGAACGGCCGGCTGGCCGTCATCGGTATGCAGGGCGGCACCAAGGGCGAGTTGAACCTGGGCGCGCTGCTGGCCAAACGCGGCGCGGTGACGGCCACCTCGCTGCGGGCCCGGCCCCCGGCCGAGAAGGCGGCGATCGTCGCGGCCGTACGTGAACATGTGTGGCCGCTGCTCTCGGACGGCCGGGTGCGCCCGGTGATCGACAGTACGGTCCCGATGCGGGATGCGGCCCGGGCGCACCGCACGCTGGACGAGAGCACCCACGTCGGCAAGATCCTGCTGACCACGGCCGGCTGACGCCCCCGCCATGGGCCGCTGACCCGCGGCCCACGGGTCCTGACCCGCCTCGCCCCGCCCGGCTGGTGCTCGGTGACGGGGCGGGGCCCGGCGTATCCGCCGACTCGTCCGTTCCTCCGTACGGCACCGGACGTCACCCGTTCCTCCTGTCCGAAATGCCGATTTTATCCCTTCATGTGACGCTGGTCTGGTCTGCGGACCATCCAGCTCGGGAGGGTCACGGTCGTGCGGCACACCCAGCGACGGAGCACTGCTGTCACCTTGTTGACCTGTGCTTTTCTTGCTCTTCCCGCGCCTGTCGCCACTGCGGGGAACCCTCCGGGCCCCGGGATCGACCAGGCGGAGCCCGGGGCCGCTGCTGTGCGCGACGGCTCCCTGTCCCATGGGGCGACGCCGGGCGGGGTGACGCCGGACGGGGCAGCGCCGGGAGGAGCGACACCGTCTGGAGCGAGGCCGGGCGGAGCAGCGCCGGGCGGAGCCACTTCTGGTGGAGCCACGCTTGGTGGGCCGGCGCTGGGGTCGACGCCCAGCCTGACGCCGCCCACCACGAGCCCGCGCACCCGCACGTGGGCGCCGCTCCCGGAGACGCCCGGGCTGCCCCGAGCGCCGCAGCTGCCCAAACTGCCGGAGCTGCCCAAGCCACCTGAGCTCCCCGATCCCCCCGCGCTCCCGGAGTTCCCGGAGCGCCCCAAGGCCCCAGAGGTCCCCAAGCCCCCCAAGGTCCCCGACCCGCCCAAACTCCCCGGCCTCCCGGAAACGGGCTCCCCTCCCTCCCCGCCCTCGCTGCCCAGCAGCCCTGACACCCAGACGCCCGACGACGGCAAATGGCACCAGGAGCAGCAGCTGACGGACAGGGAGGAGGAGAGAAGGCAGGAGCAGCAGCGGGAAGAGCAGGCCCAACAGCGGGAGCAGCAGCGCGAGCGGCAAGAGGCCCGACAGCAGCGCGAAAAGCGACAGGAGACGCGCCGACAGCGCGAGGCAGAGCAAGCACGGAAGGCGCAACAGACGCGCGAGGAGCGGGCGCGACAGGTGCAGGAGGAACGCGAAGCCCGGAAAGCCCGTGAAGCCCGGAAAGCCCGCGAGGCCCAGGAAGCGCGGGAGCGCGAAGAGCGGCAGCGCGAACGGCGGGAGGACGAGCGGCGAAAAGGCGAACAGCGGCAGCGGAAGGACGCCGGGCACCAGGAGGAACGCGGCGACAGCCCTCCCCGCCGCCCGAACCACCGGTCCGCCCTGCGCCCCCCGTCCGCCTTCGGGAACCCCGTCGCACCACGGCCGTCCGGCCAGGCGATCGGCAAGCACGACCTGTACGGGTCCGACAGCCCGCCCCCCGGAGAAGCCCCCGGGCAGGGCGACCACGTCGCCGCCCAGCCGTCCGGGCAGGTGCTGCCCGTACTGCCGCTCGGCACGGGCATGACGCTCATGGGGCTGGGACTCGCCTTTCTGGCCCTGCGACTGCGCCGTCGGTGACGTTCCGCCCTGGCTCGGCGCCGGCCGGTCCGTCGATGCAGAATGGGGGCATGACGCAGCCGAGCAACGAGAAGTCGCAGGAGAGCCCGCAGGTCCTGGTCGTGGGGCCGGACGGAATGGCTCTCGGTGGTACCGGCGCCAAGGGCAACGGCGACGGCGAGGGCGATGAGCAGGCTGAGGTCCCCGTGACGGAGATGGTGGAACAGCCCGCGAAGGTCATGCGGATCGGCAGCATGATCAAGCAGCTGCTCGAGGAAGTGAAGGCCGCGCCGCTGGACGAGGCCAGCAGGGCACGGCTGAAGGAGATCCACACCAGCTCGATCAAGGAGCTGGAGGACGGCCTCGCACCGGAACTGATCGAGGAGCTGGAGCGGCTCTCCCTCCCCTTCACCGAGGAGTCCACCCCCACCGACGCGGAGCTCCGCATCGCGCAGGCCCAGTTGGTCGGCTGGCTGGAGGGCCTCTTCCACGGCATCCAGACCGCGCTGTTCGCCCAGCAGATGGCGGCTCGCGCACAGTTGGAGCAGATGCGCAGGGCGCTGCCGCCCGGCGTCGTACCGGACGAGGCACAGGCCAACGAGGCACAGCACCGCACGGGCGGCCCGTACCTGTAACCCGCCGGCTCCACCTGGGCCCCGCCCCCGCGGACCGCGGACGTCAGCCGGTGCGGGCCAGCCAGTGATACAGCGCCATCGCCACACTGGTGGCCAGGTTGTAGCTGGAGACCTGGGGGCGCATCGGGAGCGCGACCAGGCGGTCGGCACGGGCGCGCATCTCGGCCGAGAGCCCGCGCCGCTCCGAGCCGAAGGCGAGCATCGCCCCGGCGGGCAGGGTCACGGAGCGCAGATCGTCGCCCTCGGGGTCGAACGCGAACAGCGGCCCGTCCGGCAACCCGGCCACCGGGCGCCGCTCGACCGGGGTGGCGAAGTGCAGCCCCGCGCCCGCCCGCACCGCCGCCGGGTGCCAGGGGTCGACGTCACCGGTGGTGAGCACCCCGCCGGCGCCCGCACCGGCCGCCAGCCGTACGACGGCTCCTACGTTGCCGAGGTTGCGCGGGTTGTCCAGGACGACGAGCGGCGCTTCCCTGTCGGGTGCCGCCGGCAGCGTGCCGACGTCCCGTAGCGCGAGCGCCGCGACGCCCGTGGGGTGCGGACGGGGCACCAGGGCGCCCAGCGTGCCGGCCGGCACCTCGTGCAGCAGTCCGTCGAGCGTGCCGGTCAGATCCGGCGCGAGCTCCTCGGCCAGCGCGAGGGCGGCACGCCGGTCGGTGGCGACCGCGACCGGCACCCGCGCGCCGAACCGCAGCGCGTGCTTCAGCGCATGGAACCCGTCCAGCAGCACGCCCTCCACCGCATACCGCGCCCACCGACTCTCCACCGTCTCACCCATCACCGGCCAACCCTACGACCGCCGAAGCACGCACCAGCCCGCCTGCGGCGCAGGGAGGCCGTGCCCCGAAGGGGCGCGGGGAACTGCGCGACCAACCACGACGTATCCGCAGTCCGCGACCGACAGGCAGGGGCACCCCCTCCCCGGAACAAGGAAAGGGCCTACGCGGAAACCTTCGGCGCCGCCTCCCCAGCCGGCTCCGCCGACACCGGCCGACCCCCTCCGGAACCGCCGCCCGGCAACAACCCACGTACCCGGCCACCCAACACCGCCGTGTGCCGACCGCACCACACCAGGAAAGCCGTCGGCAGGAACACCGCGTCGGCCGCGATCATCGCCAGCGAGAAGAACGGCAGACCGAGCAGTACGGCGATGCTGAGGTGCTCCAGGATCATGAAGGTCAGCAGCACGTTCTTCGCCCGCCGGTTGAGGAGGGTGAAGGGGAAGGCGACCTGGGTGGCAACAGTGCCGTAGGTGACCAGAAAGATCATCACGCCGTTGCCCGCCAGCAGGTGGCTCAGCTCGGGCCAAGGCGTGAAGTAGTCCAGGTTCATCGGGTAGTAGACGGCGGTGCCGTCCTGCCAGCGGGTGCCCTGGATCTTGAACCAGCCGGCCGTCGAGTAGACCAGGCAGACCTCGATCATGATGACGAGCAGCACGCCGTTGTGCGCCAGATTGGCGAGGATGTCGCACACGTCGCGCATCTCGCGGATCGTCGCACCGCCCCGCGCCGCTGCCCGGTTGATCACCCACCACAGTCCGTGGACGGCCCACAGCCCCCAGTAGAAGACGGCCCAGCCGATGCTGAAACCGCCCGCGACGGTGCTGCCCAGCAGCACAGCGCCGAACACCGTCCACAGCACCACACCCCCGATACCGGCGACCGGGTCGACATCGCGTCGTACGGGCCTCTCCCCGCCCTCGAAAAACGCCTCCTGCTGCTCCGCCTGCGCCGCGGACGCCTCCTGGCGTTCCCGGGCGCGCTCGGCCCGCCGGGCGTCCAGTGACCACACCTGCGCGCAGCGGGTGAAGACGAGGTATATCGCCATCAGGTGGATGACGTTGTCCCCGCCGTCCCCCATGAAGACGCTGCGGTTCTGCAGCGAGAGCACCCCGACCATGAACAGCACTGTGGCGGCCCTGGTGTGCCAGCCGAGCAGTACGGCGACGGAGGCCGCGATGGCGACGACGTAGACGAGCTGGAACCAGCTGTTGCTACTGGACCACATCAGCACCGTGAAGGCGTCGTTGGTCTCGATCAGCTGCCGGGCCAGCCCCCAGGTCCACGGGCTGTCCGGCCCGTAGAGCTCCTGCCGGTGCGGCCACTCGCGCAGCAGGAAGAACAGCCACGCGGCGCCGAATCCGATCCGGACGATCGCCGTCTGGTAGGGGCCGAGCGCCTGTGCGGTGACCTTGGCCAGGCCGCGGGAGACGCAGCGCTCGATCCGCGCACGCGGTCCGTCCATCCCCATGTACCGTCCCTCGTCCGTCACTTGCCGCCTCCCGGAAGGTCGGCGCTGGTGACCTGCCACCAGGGCTGCACGGTGTACCGGGTACGCACGTCGATCCGTTCGTCGCTCCAGTCGGGCGGCGCGACGGGGGTGACGGCGGAGCGCACCTGGATGCGCTCGACGCTGCCGCCGTTGAGCTCGGGCCCGAAGCGCAGCATCACGATCCGCTTGATGTACTGCTCGGAGAGCCGGCCTCGCAGCCCGAAGGGCTTGCCCTTCTCGTCGTGGTTGTCGACGTAGAACTCCCAGGCGCGGCGCAGTTCGTTCTGCTGGGTGTGGCTGGGGGCCGGATTGCCTTTGATGGCCTCGCCGTCCATGGCGGTGAGGTTGACCCAGCCGGTGGTCTGTGTGGTGCCGTCATTCTTGGCGACGGTCGCGCGGGCGTGTACGGCGACGTTCTGCTGGAGGGGGTTGGGGGCGAACAGTTTCCAGTTGCGCTCGAATTCGGGGTAGACGTACGAGTCGACGACTTCCCCGTGCCGCTTGCTGATCGTGTTGTCCGGGGCCGTCTGCAAGAAGACCATCGCCACGTGGAACGCGATTCCGACCGTGACGACGGCCACGGCTATCGCGACGAAGATCCGCGCGGGCAGCGAGAGCGCGGCGATTCCGCGCGTGCCTTCCCCCCCGGGCGCCTGGTGCGCCGCTGGCTCCATGCCCTACCCCTGCTCCCCATGTTCTCCATGCCCATGACCGGGCTGGTCCGCCTCAGAGACTCTCAGAGGGTACTGGGGTGCGGGCGGCTGGCCCCGCCGGTCCGCGGCATTCGGCCTTGACAGGCCCGGGACCCGCACTCATCCTTGAACCGAACGATCGGTCGGTAGGCTGAGTGCCGAGGGATCAGGGGGCAGGTATGACACCGGTGACATCGCCGCCGCGCGGCCGCGGGCCGGGGGAGGGCGCGCACGGGACGCCGGACCCGGCCGGGCCGGGGCGTACGGCGGACCCGGAGGCCGCACGCGCCCTTCAGGCCGCCTTCGACGCGGCCGTCGCCGCCGACGAGCGCATCGAGCCTCGGGACTGGATGCCGGACGCCTACCGCTCCACCCTCGTCCGCCAGATCGCCCAGCACGCGCACTCCGAGATCATCGGCATGCAACCGGAGGCCAACTGGATCACCCGCGCCCCCTCCCTGCGCCGCAAGGCGATCCTGATGGCCAAGGTGCAGGACGAGGCGGGCCACGGCCTGTATCTCTACGGCGCGGCCGAAACGCTGGGCACCAGCCGCGACGAACTGCTCGACAAACTGCACGCGGGCCGCCAGAAGTACTCCTCGATCTTCAACTACCCCACGCTGACCTGGGCGGACGTCGGCGCCATCGGCTGGCTGGTGGACGGCGCCGCCATCACCAACCAGGTGCCGCTGTGCCGCTGCTCCTACGGCCCCTATGCCCGCGCCATGGTCCGGATCTGCAAGGAGGAGTCCTTCCACCAGCGCCAGGGCTACGAACTGCTGCTCGCCCTGGCCCGTGGCACCGAGGCGCAGCGTGCGATGGCGCAGGACGCGGTGGACCGCTGGTGGTGGCCGTCGCTGATGATGTTCGGCCCGCCGGACGACGAGTCGGCACACAGCGCCCAGTCCATGGAGTGGAAGATCAAGCGGCACTCCAACGACGAGCTGCGGCAGCGCTTCGTGGACATCTGCGTCCCCCAGGCGGAAGCACTGGGCCTCACCCTGCCCGACCCGGAGCTGCGCTGGAACGAGGAGCGGGGCCACTGGGACTTCGGCGCCATCGACTGGCAGGAGTTCCGCGAGGTGCTCAAGGGCAACGGCCCCTGCAACGAACAGCGACTGCAGCAGCGCCGTACGGCACACGAGAACGGCGCCTGGGTCCGCGAGGCGGCCGCGGCGCACGCCGCGAAACAGGCAGCCCGCGCGGCCCAGGACGGAACGTCCGCGCCCCGGACAGCGAGGAGTTGAGCCATGAGCGCCGACTGGCCCCTGTGGGAGGTTTTCGTACGCAGCAGGCGCGGCCTCTCGCACACCCACGCGGGAAGCCTGCACGCCCCGGACGCGCAGATGGCGCTCCGCAACGCACGGGATCTGTTCACCCGCCGCAGCGAGGGCGTCTCCCTGTGGGTGGTCCCCTCCAGCGAGATCACCGCCTCCTCGCCGGACGAGAAGGACCCCTTCTTCGAGCCCGCCGCCGACAAGGCCTACCGCCATCCGACGTTCTACGAGGTCCCGGAGGGGGTGCGGAACCTGTGACGGCGCCGGCACCGGCCGCCCTGGCGACCCTCCCCCTCGGCGATGACGCGCTGATCCTCTCCCACCGCCTCGGCGAATGGGCGGGCCACGCCCCCGTCCTGGAGGAGGAGGTGGCGCTGGCCAATATCGCGCTGGACCTGCTGGGCCAGGCCCGCGCGCTCTACGCCGGGCTCTCCGACGTGCTGGGCAGCGAGGACGAGATCGCCTTCCTCCGGGAGGAACGCGCCTTCCGCAACTGCCAGTTGGTGGAGCAGCCGAACGGGGACTTCGCGTACACCATCGTCCGGCAGCTGTTCTTCTCCACGTACCAACAGCCGCTCTACGCCCAGCTGTCGCCGGTGCTCCCACTGGCGGCCAAGGCAGTTCGCGAGACGGCCTACCACCGCGACCACGCCGAGCAGTGGACGCTGCGGCTGGGGGACGGCACGGAGGAGAGCCACGCCCGCACCCAGCGCGCCGCCGACGCGCTGTGGCGGTACACGGGCGAGCTGTTCCAGCCGATCGAGGGCCTGGAGGTGGCATGGCCGGAGCTGGCCGAGGAGTGGTCCGCGAGCATCCGTGACGTCTTCGACCGCGCCGGGCTCACCGTTCCGGAAGGCCCGCGCGAGGGCGCCTGGTCCGCCGGTGCGGGCCGCCAGGGGCTGCACACCGAGCCGTTCGGCCGGATGCTCGCCGAGATGCAGCATCTGCACCGCAGCCACCCGGGGGCGACATGGTGACGCCCTCAGCCGCCATGGGACACCGCTCCCTGTCGGCGACCGGCACGGAGTCGGCTCGGTCGGCAGCGCTGGCCGAGCTGGCCGGGTCCGTCCCGGACCCGGAGCTGCCGGTGATCACACTCGCCGAGCTGGGCGTACTGCGCGGAGTGGCGGAGCCGGAGCCCGGACATGTGCTGGTCGAGCTGACCCCGACCTACACCGGCTGCCCCGCGATCGAGGCCATGGCGGCCGATATCGAGCGGGTGCTGCGGGAGGAGGCCGGCGCCGAGCGGATCGAGGTCCGTACGGTGCTCTCTCCTCCCTGGTCGACCGACGACATCAGCGAGGAGGGCCGCCGCAAGCTCGCCGAGCACGGCGTAGCCCCGCCCCGCGCCGGGGCCCGTGCCGCGGACCCGGTCCTGGTCGGCCTCTCCCCCACACGTCGCGCGCGCCGCGATACGCAGCAGCACTCCGAGGCCCGGCCCGCCGCACCCGAGCCGGTGTGCTGCCCGCACTGCGGTTCGGCCGAAACGGAGCTGCTCAGCCGGTTCTCCTCCACGGCCTGCAAGGCGCTGCGCCGCTGCACCGAATGCCGGGAGCCGTTCGACCACTTCAAGGAGGTCTGAGGGTGCCAGCAGTGCCGGCCTTCCATCCCCTGCGCGTCCGCGCCGTCGAGCAGCTGACCGACGACTCGGCCGCGCTGACCCTCGACGTGCCGCCCGAGCTGCGCGAGACCTTCGGCTACGCCGCCGGCCAGCACCTCACGCTGCGGCGGGTGAACGAGCGAGGCGAGGAGGTCCGCCGCACCTATTCGCTGTGCGACCCGGCCCGGCCCCGCCCCGCGACGCTGCGGGTGGGCATCCGGCTGGTGGAGGGCGGCGAGTTCTCCACGTACGCGCTCAAGGAGCTGACCGAGGGCAGCACCGTCGAAGTGCTGCCGCCCATGGGGCGGTTCGTGCTGGAGCCCCGCCCCGGCCGGTTCGCCGCGGTGGTGGGCGGCAGCGGCATCACACCCGTGCTGTCCATAGCCGGCACGCTGCTGGCCCACGAACCGGAAGCCCGCTTCTGCCTGATACGCAGCGACCGCACCACGGCCTCGACGATGTTCCTGGAGGAGGTCGCCGACCTCAAGGACCGCTACCCCGACCGGTTCCACCTGGTCACGGCCCTCTCCCGGGAGGAACAGCACAGCGGACTGCCCTCCGGCCGGCTGGACGAGGAACGGCTGACCGCGCTGCTGCCCGCCCTCCTGGCCGAGTCCGGGGTACGGGAGACGGACGGCTGGTATCTGTGCGGCCCCCTGGGCCTGGTGGAGGGCGCGACCAGGGCACTGCGGACGCTGGGTGTGCCCCGGAGCCGGGTCCACCAGGAGATCTTCCACGCGGACACCTCCGCCGCGGCCACCTCCGCGCCACCGCCGAGCGCCCGGGCGATATCCGGCTCCGCCACGGTGAGCGCCACCCTGGGCGGCCGGGGCGGCAGTTGGCCCACGCATGAGGGGGAGACGCTGCTGGAGACGGTGCTGCGGAACCGGACCGACGCCCCGTACGCCTGCAAGGGAGGGGTCTGCGGCACCTGCCGGGCCCGGCTGCTGGGCGGCGAGATCCATATGGACCGCAACTTCGCTTTGGAGCCGGAGGAGTTGGACGCGGGGTACGTGCTGGCGTGCCAGTCGCATCCGCTCACGGAGAAGGTGGAGGTCGATTTCGACGCGTGAGGGCCGAGCCCGCACGCCCCTGGCCCAGCCGGCCCTCTGGTGAAGTCCGCGCTCTCACCCTAACCTGACGGCTCGTCAGCTTTCAGAGGGCCACTCGAGGGGCAATCCGGGGAGAGCGCCATGGACTTCAGCTTCAGCGAAGAGCAGCAGGCAGCCCAGGAAGCCGCCAAGGCCGTCTTCTCACAGGTGTCACCCGACGCCGTGGACAGCCCGGCGCTGACCCGGGGGACGGTCGCCGACGATTTCGACCGGGCGCTGTGGCAGCGGCTGGCGCGGTCCGACCTGCTCGGGCTCACCGTCCCCCGCGAGCACGGCGGCCTGGGGCTCGACCCGGTGGCACTGTGCCTGGTGCTGCGCGAGGCAGGCCGCGTACTGGCGCGCGTACCGCTGCTGGAGACCAGCGCGGCCGCCCTCTCCCTGGCCACATACGGCACAAAGGAGGCGCGCGCCGCGCTGCTGCCGCGGATCGCGGCGGGCGAGCTGGCTGTCACGGTCGCCGGGCAGGGGCGTACGGGCCATGAACCGGCCGAGCACGCCGTGACGGCGAGCGCCGCGCCCGACGCGCCCGACGGCGGCGGCTGGGTGCTGGACGGCGTACAGACCGCTGTGCCATGGGCCGGCACAGCGGACCTCGTCGTCGTCCCCGCCCACACGGCCGAAGGACGCCCGCTGCTGGCGCTCCTGGCGCCCGGCACCGACGGCGTCTCCCTCGCCGAGCAGGCCTCCTCCAACGGCGAGCGCTACGCGGAGGTCGGCCTGACAGCGGTGCGCATACCGGCGCGGGACGTCATCGACGATCCGGAGGCTCCCGGCCGACTGCACCAGCTGATGACCACCGGCACCTGTGCGCTCGCCCTGGGCCTTGGCACCAAGGTGCTGGAGATGACCAGCGAATACGTCAGCCGGCGCGAACAGTTCGGGTTTCCGATCGCCACGTTCCAGGCGGTGGCCGTCCAGACAGCCGACCGCTACATCGACCTGCGCGCAATGGAGGCCACCCTCTGGCAGGCGGCCTGGCGGCTGGACCCTCGCGACGTGGCAGTCGCCAAGATGTGGGCGTCCGACGGAGTACGCCGCGTCGTGCAGACGGCCCAGCATCTGCACGGCGGCATGGGCGCCGACACCGACTACCCCCTGCACCGCTTTCATGCCTGGGCCAAGCAATGGGAGCTCTCCTACGGCCCGGCAGCCGCCCATGAGGAAGCCCTCGCTGACCTGCTCGCCACCAGCTGAGCGGGCCGCCGCACCTGTCGCAGCCGTCGAGGATTCCGGCCCCGCCTGCGTCCGGGCCTACTGCACGAAAGCCGACCCCGCGTCGCTCTCCAAGGGCCGCCCGGCGGCGTGCCAGGCGAGCATGCCGCCGTCGACGTTCACCGCGTCCACGCCCTGCTGGGCGAGGTAGCCGGCGACCTGGGCCGAACGCCCGCCGACGCGGCAGATGACATACACCCGCTCGCCCTCGCCCAGCCGTTCGGTCAACTCGCCCTGCCGCGCGACGAACTCGCTCATCGGAATGTGCAGCGCGCCGGGCGCCCGGCCTGCGGCCCACTCGTCGTCCTCGCGTACGTCCAGCAGCAGCGCGTCGGCCGGTACGGAGGCGGCGTCCGTCTGCGGCACCTGCCCGGGAAGGGCGTTCATTCCTGCTCTCCCTCTCTCAGCCGGGCGAGCTCGCGCTCGCGCTCGGCCACCTGCCCGAGCAGTTGCTCGGCGATCTCTTCCAGCAGTGCGTCGGGATCGTCGGGCGCCAGCTTCAGCATCGCCCCGATCGCGCTCTCCTCCAGCTCCGCTGCCATCCCGGCGAGCATCTCCTTGCGCTGCGCCAGCCACTCCAGCCGCGCGTACAGCTCTTCGCTGCGCAGCAGTTCGGCCACGGGCGCGGGCAGCGGGCCCGCTTCCCACTCCTCGGCGAGCGCGGCGAGCGCGGGCGCGTCACCGTCCGCGTACGCCTTGTTCACCCGCACGAGGAACGCCTCCCGCCGCTCGCGCTCCGCCTCGTCCTGGGCGAGGTCGGGATGGGCCTTGCGGACCAGATCGCGGTACGCCTTACGGGCCTCCTCGCTGGGCCGCACCCGGCTCGGGGGACTGACGGACTGCTCGTTGAGCATCGCCTGGGCCTCGGGAAGCATGCCGTCGGAGCCGATCCAGCCGAAGAACAGCTCCTCGACCTTCGGCATCGGCAGGACGGCGCCGCGTGCCGCGTCGGCCTTGCGGATGTCCTCGGGGTCGCCGGTGCGCGCCGCGATCGCCTCGGCGATCTGCGCGTCCAGCTCGTCGAGCCGGGCGTAGACGGGACCGAGCCGCTGGTGGTGCAGCCGGGAGAAGTTCTCCACCTCGACCCGGAAGGTCTCGACCGCGATCTCGTACTCGATCAGCGCGGTCTCCGCGGCCCGCACCGCCTTCTCGAGGCGCTCGGTACCGGGCTCCTCGCCCGCTGTGGGGCCTTCGCTCACCTTCGGGTCCTCGCTCGCCTGGGCGGGGGAGTTGGCGTTCATCGCCACCACCCTACGACCGCCGCGCCCCGGCCCGCCCCGGAACGCCTCCGGTCACTCCCGGAACGCCTCCGGACAGGAGCCGGCGGACAGCGGAAGGTGACTGTCCGCCCAGCGCGTGAGCTCCACCATGGCGGGCCGCAGGGCATGCCCGGCGTCGGTGAGGCTGTAGCTGACCCGCAGCGGCGGGCCCTCCTCGACGGACCGGGAGACCAGGCCGAAGGACGCCAGCTCGGTGAGCCGGTCGGAGAGCATCCGCTCACTGATGCCCGGCACCGCACGGCGCAGCTCCGCGAAGTGACCAGGGCCACTCATCAGCGCGGCCAGGATCAGCCCCGTCCACCGCTTGCCGAGCAGGTGGAAGACGCGCGTGATGGCGCTCTCCGGCTCGGTGCAGACCGCAGCAGCCATGGCGCGCTCCGGCGGCAGATCGCGCATCTCTCCAAGCTCTGACATGGCACCAGAGTACTGCGCGACAGCAAGGAGGTGCAGAAAAGTAAGTAACTGTGTTATAACTAGCTACGTCGGAAAGGTTCGACAGCTTACGAAACACTAGGAGTCCCCCCATGGCCACCCTCCTGCACATCGACACCTCGGTCCACCCGGACGGTGCCTCCGTCTCCCGCTCCGTGACCGCCTCCTTCCGCGAGGCATGGGAGGCCCAGCACCCGGACGGCAAGGTGATCTACCGCGACCTCAACGCAGACCCGATCCCGCATCTGCAGGACGTGGCCGCGGCCGCAGGCTTCATACCTCCCCAGAACCACACCGCCGAGCAGGCTGCCGCCTTCGCACCGCGCGACCAGCTGGCCACCGAGCTGGAGCAGGCGGACGCGGTGCTGATCGGCGCCCCGATGTACAACTACGCGATTCCCTCGACCCTCAAGGCGTGGCTGGACCACGTGATCATCATGGGCCGCACCGCCGGTACGGAGAACCCGTCGGCGGCCGGCAAGCCGACCACGGTGGTCGCCAGCCGCGGCGGCGGCTACGGCCCGGGCACCCCGCGCGAGAGCTTCGAGTTCGTACTGCCCTACCTGGAGAAGCTGCTGGGCGAGGCCACCCTCGGGCTGGATGTCGAGTTCATCGTGCCGGAGCTCACGCTGGCCGAGTCGACACCCGGCATGGAACAGCTCATCGACATGGCCAGGGAGTCCCGCGCCAAGGCGCACGAGGAGGCCGAGGCCCGCGGCAAGGCCCTGGCGTCCCAGCTCGCCGCCTGAGACCGCGGGCCGCGTACGGCCGCGGCCCGCGCGAGCGGTTGTCACGCGCCGGTCGTCACGAAGGACCACCGCGCGAGCACATACGAAGAAGGCTCCCACCGGGTTCCGGTGGGAGCCTTTTTCTCTGTGCGCGAGGGGGGAGTTGAACCCCCACGTCCTTTCGGACACTGGAACCTGAATCCAGCGCGTCTGCCTATTCCGCCACCCGCGCATTGGGTGTTGTCGTCTCGCCCGGTGCGGGCGCCTGCCGACATCCAGAAGATTAGCACGCTGTCCGGGGTGGACTCACATCCGTATTCCGCCCCTGCTCGGGCCCTCGGACAGGACACTCGGTGCGGGACCCAGCGCGGGCGCTCTACTATCCATGCGAGGGTGTAGGGCGGTACGAGCGACTGTGGGCGGGGGCACGCGCGGACCACTGTGAGGGGCAACACTTGAGCACCGGGCCCCGGTGGGGAACCAGTCGATTTCCTCGCGCGTGGATACGATCAGTAAGCAGTACCGCAGAAGCGTCGTGCCCTGATCCCGGGGACACTGGGAAGTGGGTGCGAAGCACGGCACCAGGCACGAAACAGGCACGCGAGCAGGCACCAGGCACTAGGCACGAAGCAGGCACTAGGTCGGAGAGCATCTGGGAAGGAGGTGCGTCGTGGGAGTACTGAAGCGGTTCGAGCAGCGACTCGAGGGTCTCGTGAACGGCACCTTCGCGAAGGTGTTCAAGTCCGAGGTGCAACCCGTGGAGATCGCGGGCGCCCTCCAGCGGGAGTGCGACAACAACGCGACGATCTGGAATCGCGAGCGCACGGTTGTCCCCAACGACTTCGTCGTCGAACTCAGCCCGCCGGACTACGAGCGGCTCAGCCCCTACTCGGGCCAGCTCGGCGACGAACTCGCCGGCATGGTGCGGGACTACGCCAAGCAGCAGCGCTACACGTTCATGGGGCCGATCAAGGTCCATCTGGAGAAGGCCGACGATCTCGACACCGGCCTCTACCGCGTACGCAGCCGCACCCTCGCCTCCAGCACCTCCCAGCCGCAGCGCGGCGGCCCGACACAGGCCGGCGCCGGGTACGGCGGCGCCGGTGCGGGCGCGGGTGCCGGATATCCGCCGCCGCCCGCTTCCGCGCCGCCCGCGCCCACGGCCCCGCCCACCTACGCGCCAGGCCCTGCGGGCTCGGCGGGACCGCTGCCCGGCGCCGAGACGCGGCGCTGGGTCGAGATCAACGGCAACCGCCACCAGATCTCCGGGCCGACCCTGGTGCTGGGCCGCAGCACGGAGGCCGACGTACGGATCGACGACCCCGGGGTCTCCCGGCGGCACTGCGAGATCCGTGCCGGAAACCCCTCCTCGATCCAGGATCTGGGCTCCACAAACGGAATCGTGGTAGACGGACAGCACACCACGCGCGCTACGCTCCGCGACGGCTCACGCATCGTCGTGGGCAGTACCACGATCATTTACCGGCAAGCCGAAGGGTGAAGCGGGGGCAATGTCAGAGCTGACCCTCACGGTCATGCGGTTGGGGTTTCTCGCCGTACTGTGGCTGTTCGTCATCGTGTCCATCCAGGTCATCAGGAGTGACCTGTTCGGCACCAGGGTGACGCAGCGCACCGCCCGGCGCGCGGAAGCGCAGCGCCCGGCACAGCGGCCCCAGCCCCAGCAGCCCCCACAGGGCGGCGGCAGGCGCGGCCGGGGCCGGAACGCCCCCTCCAAGCTGGTCGTCACCGAGGGGTCGCTCACCGGCACCACGGTGGCCCTCCAGGGGCAGACCATCACCCTGGGCCGCGCGCACGACTCCACGATCGTGCTGGACGACGACTACGCCTCCAGCCGGCATGCCAGGATCTACCCGGACCGTGACGGAAAGTGGATCGTCGAGGATCTCGGGTCGACCAACGGCACCTATCTCGATCGGACCCGGCTCACCACACCGACGCCGATCCCGCTCGAAGCGCCGATCCGTATCGGCAAGACGGTCATCGAGCTGCGGAAGTAGTACCGACATGACGACCGGAGGGTGGGCACCGTGCGGATGTACCCGGAGCCGACGGGCGAGGTGCGCATGAGCCTGTCACTGCGCTTTGCCGCCGGATCACACGACGGCATGATCCGCGAGCACAACGAGGACTCCGGCTACGCCGGTCCACGGCTGCTCGCGGTCGCCGACGGGATGGGCGGCCAGGCCGCCGGCGAGGTCGCCTCCTCCGAGGTGATCTCCGCCATGGTCCAGCTCGACGAGGACATCCCCGGTTCGGACATCCTCACCTCCCTCGGTACGACCGTGCAGCGCGCCAACGACCAGTTGCGCGTGATGGTCGAGGAGGACCCGCAGCTCGAGGGCATGGGCACCACGCTGACCGCGCTGCTGTGGACGGGCCAGCGGCTCGGCCTCGTACACGTCGGTGACTCCCGCGCCTATCTGCTGCGGGACGGCCAGCTCACGCAGATCACCCAGGACCACACCTGGGTGCAGCGGCTGGTGGACGAGGGCCGGATCACCGAGGAAGAGGCCACCACGCACCCGCAGCGCTCGCTGCTGATGCGGGCGTTGGGCAGCGGCGACCACGTGGAACCCGACCTGTCGATCCGCGAGGTGCGGGCCGGCGACCGCTATCTGCTGTGCTCGGACGGGCTCTCGGCGGTCGTCTCGCATCAGACGATCGAGGAGACGCTGGCCAGTTACCACGGCCCGCAGGACACCGTGCAGGAGTTGATCCAGCTCGCGCTGCGCGGCGGCGGGCCCGACAACATCACCTGCATCGTCGCCGACGTGCTGGACGTGGACGCCCTCGGCCCCGAGGACACCCTGCACGGCCAGCTCAACGACACCCCCGTCATCGTCGGCGCGGTCGCCGAGAGCCAGCAGCCGCTGGGCGGCGACGGCGCGGCGCGCAGCACCCCAGCGGCCCGCGCCGCCGAGTTGGGGCGCGGCGGCGGAGTGCCGCCGCAGGGGGCGCCCGAGGGCTTCGGCCCTCCGAACGCGGACCCGGCAGCGCCGCCGCCCGGAGCGTTCGGCCCTTACACGGACGAGGACTTCACCAAGCCCGGCAAGGGCAAGGGCCGCTGGGTCAAGCGCTCGCTGTGGATCGCGCTGGCGCTGGCCGTGGTCGGCGGCGGGCTGTACGGCGGCTACCGCTGGACGCAGACGCAGTACTACGTCGGCTCCAACAAGGAGCACGTCGCCCTCTACCGCGGCATCGACCAGGAGTTGGCGGGCGTCAAGCTGAACAAGATCGACGAGGACCACCCCGAGATCGAACTCAAGTACCTGCCCGGCTTCCAGCGCAAGGAGCTCCGCGAGACGATCGCGATGGGCAGCCGGGACGAGGCCCGCAACAAGCTGGACGAGCTGAGCGAGCAGGCGAAGGTCTGCAAGATCGTCTCCGATGCGAAGAAGCAGCCCAAGGACCCCAAGGACAAGGGCGCCGGGGGCAAGGACTCCGAGAAGCAGCGGAAGGACGAGCAGAACACGCCCGGTGACGCGGCCACCAACGGCGGCACCGGCAACGGCACCCCCGGTACGGGCACCGGTACCCCGGGCGTCGGCCAGGGCACCGCCGGTGTGGGCACCGCCCACAACGCCGCCTTCACCTCCGGCTCCACCAACGACACCACTGACGCCGCCTCCAGCACTCCCTCACCGAGCCCTGAGCTCTCGGAGAAGCAGCAGGAGCTGGCCAAGCAGTGCACCGGGCCGTAGGGGGCGGCACAGGCATGAGCAACCTCACCAACACGGGCAGCAACACCACCGTGTCCTCCGGCGGACTGCCGAGCCGCCGCAACACCGAGCTGGCGATGCTCGTCTTCGCGGTGCTCGTCCCCGTCTTCGCGTACGCCAATGTGGGGCTGGCCATCGACGACCAGCTGCCCTCGGGCATGCTCGCCTACGGCTGCGGGCTGGCGCTGCTGGCGGGAGTCGGCCACCTGGTGGTGCGCCGGTACGCGCCCTACGCCGACCCGCTGCTGCTGCCGCTGGCGACGCTGCTCAACGGGCTGGGCCTGGTGCTGATCTGGCGGCTGGACCAGTCGGAGCGGCTGCAGCAGCGCGCCGAGGACCTGTTCGGCGCCTTCAGCCCGGACGCCCCCAAGCAGCTGATGTACTCGGCGATCGGGCTGGCGCTGTTCGTGGCGATCCTGATGTTCCTCAAGGACCACCGGGTACTTCAGCGTTACACCTACATCTCGATGGCCGTCGGCCTGGTGCTGCTGATCCTGCCGATGTTCTTCCCGCCGGTGAACGGCGCGCGGATCTGGGTGAACCTGGGCTTCATCAATCTGCAGCCGGGCGAGTTCGTGAAGATCATCCTCGCGGTCTTCTTCGCGGGTTATCTGATGGTGAAACGCGATGCGCTCGCGCTGGCCTCGCGCCGCTTCATGGGGCTGTATCTGCCGCGCGGCCGTGACCTGGGGCCGATCCTCGTCATCTGGGCGCTGAGCCTGATGATCCTGGTCTTCGAGACCGACCTGGGTACCTCGCTGCTCTTCTTCGGCCTCTTCGTGATCATGTTGTACGTCGCCACCGAGCGCACGAGCTGGATCGTCTTCGGTCTGCTCCTGTCGGCGGGCGGCGCCACGGCCGTGGCCACGTTCGAGCCGCATGTGCAGGACCGCGTCCAGGCGTGGCTGCACCCCTTCGCCAAGGAGACGATGGCGCAGAGCGACCAGATCGCCCAGGCCCTGTGGGCGTTCGGCTCCGGCGGAGTGCTCGGCACCGGCTGGGGCCAGGGCAACTCGGACCTGATCGGGTTCGCCGCCAACTCCGACTTCGTCCTCGCCACGGTCGGCGAGGAGCTGGGCCTGACCGGCATGATGGCGGTCCTCATCATCTACGGACTGGTCGTCGAGCGCGGGGTGCGGATCTCGCTCGCCGCCCGTGACCCGTTCGGCAAGCTGCTGGCGGTCGGCCTCTCGGGCGCCTTCGGGCTCCAGGTCTTCGTCGTCGCGGGCGGCGTGATGGGGCTGATCCCGCTGACCGGTATGACCATGCCGTTCCTGGCCTCCGGCGGTTCCTCGGTGCTCGCCAACTGGGCACTGATCGGCATTCTGATCAGGATCAGCGACACCGCCCGCCGCCCGGCGCCCGCGCCCGCCCCGTCACCCGATGCCGAGATGACCCAGGTGGTCCGACCGTGAACAAGCCTCTGCGCCGCATCGCGATCTTCTGCGGTCTGCTGGTCCTGGCCCTGCTGGTGCGGACCAACTGGCTGCAGTTCGTCCAGGCCGACGAGCTCAAGACCGACCCGGACAACAGACGCGTCGACATCGCACGCTACGCCCAGCCGCGCGGCAACATCATCGTCGACGGCAAGGCGGTCACCGGATCGACGGTCGTCAACGGCACCGACTTCAAGTACAAGCGCACCTACAAGAACGGCCAGCTGTGGTCGCCGGTCACCGGCTTCGCCTCGCAGCGGATCGGCGCCAACCAACTGGAGAGCCTCTACGACCCGTTCCTGACGGGCGACGACGACCGGCTGTTCTTCAACCGCACCATCGACATGATCACCGGCAAGCCGCAGAAGGGCGGCAACGTCGTCACCACGCTCAACGCCAAGGCCCAGAAGGCCGCCTACGACGGGCTCGGTGACAAGAAGGGCGCGGTCGCCGCGATCAACCCGAAGACCGGCGCCATCCTGGCCCTGGCCAACAAGCCGTCCTACGACCCGTCCAGCTTCGCTGGCGTCACCGGCAAGGACGGTGAGCGGTTCAAGAAGCTGGACGACGACAAGGACCAGCCGATGCTCAACCGGGCGCTGCGGCAGACGTATCCGCCCGGCTCCACCTTCAAGGTCGTCACCGCGGCCGCGGGCCTGGAGAGCGGCAAGTACGACCTGGACTCCAAGACCGACTCCGAGGACCCGTACCGGCTGCCGCAGACGACCAAGGACCTGGGCAACGAGGGCAACAACCCGGCCTGCAAGAACGCCTCCGTGCGGGTCGCGCTGCAGTGGTCCTGCAACACCGTCTTCGCCAAGATGAGCGACCAGCTCGGCAACGACGAGATGATGAAGGCGGCCGAGAAGTTCGGCTTCAACCGCGACCAGGACGACGACTCGCAGGACACCCCGGTCCGCCCGGCGCCCAGCATCTACCCCAAGGACAACCAGCCGCAGAACGCCATGGCGGGCATCGGCCAGGCGTCCAACCGCGCCACCCCGCTGCAGATGGCGATGGTCGCCGCCGCCGTCGCCAACGACGGCAAGCTGATGAAGCCCTACATGGTGGACCAGCTCGTGGCGCCGAACCTGAACGTGGTCGAACAGACCAAGCCCAAGGAGCTGAGCCGGCCGGTGTCGCCGGAGAACGCGCAGAAGCTTCAGCAGGGCATGGAGACGGTCGTCGAGAAGGGCACCGGAACGTCGGGCAAGATCCCCGGCGTCACGGTCGGTGGCAAGACCGGTACGGCACAGCACGGTGAGAACAACAAGAAGAACCCGTACGCCTGGTTCATCTCGTATGCGAAGACGAGTGACGGATCTCCCGTCGCCGTCGCTGTCGTGGTGGAGAGTTCCGACACACTCCGCAGCGACATCGCGGGTGGCAAGCTGGCGGCCCCGATCGCCAAGGGTGTGATGGAGGCCGTCCTCGACGGCAAGCAGTGACGCACACACCAGCAGCATCGGGTGAGCCCGGTCACCACGGCCACACCAGGCACGCTCCCAGTGGCGGGTACCGTATGCCGAGCAGCACACCGCTGTGTCGCAAGCCTGGGGGCACCGCCCGGCCGAAGGCCGGGGGAGTTCCACGCGCCGCGGCACGGAAGACCGGAGAGGGCTGGAGACTATGGAAGAGCCGCGTCGCCTAGGCGGCCGGTACGAGCTGGGCTCGGTGCTCGGCCGAGGAGGCATGGCCGAGGTCTACCTCGCCCAGGACACCCGGCTGGGCCGTACGGTCGCGGTCAAGACGCTCCGCGTCGACCTCGCCCGCGATCCGTCGTTCCAGGCCCGCTTCCGCCGTGAAGCCCAGTCGGCCGCCTCGCTCAACCACCCGGCGATCGTCGCGGTGTACGACACGGGCGAGGACTATGTCGACGGGGTCTCCATCCCGTACATCGTCATGGAGTACGTGGACGGCTCCACGCTGCGGGAGCTGCTGCACTCCGGGCGCAAGCTGCTGCCCGAGCGGGCCATGGAGATGTGCGTCGGCATCCTCCAGGCGCTGGAGTACAGCCACCGCAACGGCATCGTCCACCGCGACATCAAGCCCGCCAACGTCATGCTGACGCGCACCGGCCAGGTCAAGGTCATGGACTTCGGCATCGCGCGCGCCATGGGCGACTCCGGTATGACGATGACGCAGACGGCCGCCGTGATCGGCACGGCCCAGTACCTCTCCCCCGAGCAGGCCAAGGGCGAGACCGTCGACTCCCGCTCCGACCTGTACTCCACGGGTTGTCTGCTGTACGAGCTGCTCACCGTACGGCCGCCGTTCGTCGGTGACTCCCCGGTCGCCGTCGCCTACCAGCACGTACGCGAGGAGCCGCAGCCGCCGAGCGCCTTCGATCCCGAGATCTCGCCCGCCATGGACGCGATCGTGATGAAGGCGCTCGTCAAGGATCCGGACTACCGGTACCAGAGCGCCGATGAGATGCGCGCCGACATCGAGGCGTGCCTGGACGGCCAGCCCGTCGCCGCCACCGCCATGGGCGCCGGCGGCTATCCCGAGGACCAGCCCACCACGGCACTGCGCGCCCAGGAGCCGCAGACCTCCATGCTGCCGCCGATGCGCCCGGACGACGGCGGCTACTACGACGAGCAGCGCGGCCGCCGCAAGGGCCGGAACCCGCTGTCCACGATCCTGCTGGCGCTCGCCGTGATCCTGGTGCTCGTCGGTGCGATCTTCGTCGGCAAGGCGCTGCTCGACTCGCCCAACAACGATGTGGATGTGCCCAACGTCACAGGGCTGTCCGCCTCCGAGGCCGAGGAGCAGATCGGCAACTCCGGGCTGAAGGCCGCCAAGGGCGAGAGCATCTTCTGCGACGAGAAGAAGGGCACCGTCTGCAAGACGGACCCGGGGGTCGGCGAGAGCGTCGAGCCCAACAGCACCGTCAACATGATCATGTCCAAGGGGCCGCGGGACAAGGCGCCCCGCAGCGTCCCGGACGTCACAGGCGATGTGTACGCCGACGCCAAGCAGAAGCTCAGCGAGGCGGGCTTCAAGGTCGGCAAGAAGCAGCAGGAGTCGGAGGACCAGCAGGCCGGTACGGTCCTCGAACAGGACCCCGGCGCCGGTGAGAAGGCCAAGAAGGGCTCCAAGGTCACGCTGACCGTGGCCACCGAGTCCCAGCCCACCGTGCCCAACGTCGTCGACAAGCCCTTCGACCAGGCCAAGACCCAGCTCGAAGCGCTCGGTTTCAAGGTCTCGAAGACGGAACAGGACGACGAGACCAAGGCCGCCGGCACCGTGCTGAAGCAGAACCCGGGCCCCGGCAAGCAGTCCGAGGGCACCACCATCACGCTGACCGTCGCCAAGGCCCCCGCCGACGAGCCCGCCACCGTGCCGGACCTCACCAACCAGAAGCTGAAGGACGCCAAGCAGGCCCTCCAGGACGCCGGCTTCACCGTCGGCAGCATCCAGGGACCGCAAGGCCCCAACGCGCTCGTCGTCACCACCACTCCGCCCCCCAACTCCCAGGGCAAGAAGGGCGACAAGGTCGACATCATGACCCGCCCCGGCGGCCCCGACGAGGGTGACGGCGGCGGCGACGGCGGAGGCGACGGCGGCCTCTTCGGCGGCATCGGTCGTTGACCGAACGCGGTTGTTGCGGCCACCGAACGTGGTGGTTGCGGCCGTCGTTTCTTCCGCCGGACCCTCGCGGTCGTGGTTGCGCGCCGTCGCGGCGGGATTGGACTCAGGAGGCTTCGCCCCCTGACCCCCGGACTGAGACGGCTGCGCCCCCACGGCGGGGTTTCAGGGCGGCAGCCCCCGACACCTGCCCGGCAGGGGTTTCAGGGGCGTAGCCCCTGAACCTTGTTTCCGCCGCGACGGCGCGCGACCACAACGGCGAGGGTCCGGCGGCAAAAAGGGCGGCCTCAACCACCGCGCTCGATCAACGGATCTCCGTAGGGGGCGTGCGGTCCTCGTCGACGTCTTCCGTGCGGACGAGCTCGCCCCAGACGATGTAGCGGTACTTCGAGGTGTAGACCGGCGTGCACGTCGTCAGGGTGATGTAGCGGCCGCGCTGCTTCTTGCCCGACCCCTTGGGGATCGGGTCCACCACGTCGATGTTGTACTTCGACGTCTGCGGCAGGGTCTTGAACACCTTGTACACGTACCAGGTGTTCTTGGTCTCGAAGACGACCGGGTCGCCCGTGTCGATCTTGTCGATGTTGTGGAACTTCGCCCCGTGCCCGTCGCGGTGCGCGGCGAGCGAGAAGTTGCCCGACTGGTCCTGGGGGAGCGCGGACTTGACGGGCTCGGTGTAGTAGCCCGCGATGCCCTGGTTCAGCTCCTTGGGGTCGGTGCCCTTCTTGACCAGGATGTCGTCGGACGACATCGACGGCACGTGCAGGAAGCCGATGCCGTCCCGGGTGTCGAGGTTTCCGGGGCCGCGGTCGGCGGCCCAGTGCTCGCGGACGCGGTCGCTCTCCTTCTTGGCCTGCCGGTCGGCGAGGACGTTCGTCCACCAGAGCGAGTAGACGACGAACAGGGCGAGCACCAGCCCCGCGGTGATGAGGAGTTCACCGAAGACGCCGACGGCGACGGCTATCGGCCCCCGACCCGCCGCAACCCGCGCCCCGGACTCCGCGGCGTCGGTGGCGGTCTCGTCGGCCGGGTCGGCGGTCTCCGTCGTCCCGGCGGTCTCCCGCTTGCCCTCGCTCACCTGTTGCCGCCTCCGCCGCTTCTCGCTGGTCGCTGGTCGCCACCCCGGGCCCGCCCGTCGAGGTGTCAGTCGACGAGCGCGTCCGGCTTGCCCTTGCTGCGCGGACGTTCGTCCACCATTTTGCCCCAGACGATCAGACGGTACTTGGAGGTGAATTCCGGCGTGCAGGTGGTCAGTGTGATATAGCGACCGGGCTTCGTGTAGCCCGACTTGGGCGGAACCGGATCGATCACCCCGGTATCGGACGGGGAGGTGGACGGAAGCTGCCGCGTCACCTTGTACGTGTAGTACTTGGACTGCGTCTCGACCACGACCTCGTCGCCCGGCTCCAGCCTGTTGATGTAGCGGAACGGTTCGCCATGGGTGTTGCGGTGTCCGGCGAGTGCGAAGTTGCCCTTCTTGTCCCACGGCATGGCGGTCTTCAGGGGCTTCTCGTCGTAGTGCCCGACCATGCCCTTGTCGAGCACCTTCGGCTTGGAAATGCCCTCGGCGATCGGCCTGGAGATGTCGATCTTCGGGATGTGGATGATCGCGAAGCCCTCGCCGGGCTTGAAGGCACCGGCCTTGCGCTCCGGGTCCATGCCGTCGCCCGGCTTGTGCTCGTCCCACTGCTGGTGGAGCTTGTCGGCGGCGCCGCCCGCCTGCTGGTCGGCGAGGACGTTCGTCCACCACAACTGGTAGGCGACGAAGAGCAGCATCAGCACGCCGCAGGTGATGAACACCTCACCGATGGCGCGGCTGGCGATGATGCCGGGCCCTGGCCGAAGCGCCCGGGCGGCCCTGCGCGCCTCCAGCCGCGAGGGGCCGGGCGGACGTTCGGTGTGCGAGCGCGTGCCGGGCGCCGCGACGCCGGTCCGCCGCGAGAGCTCCTCCAGGCGGGGCCTGCGCAGCCCCACGGTGCTGCGGTCCTCGGTCTGGGCCGGTCCCGCCGGCGGATCGGGATCGGGCCCGGGCTGGTAGAGGGCGGCCGCGTACGGATCGTGGCCGCTGACGGGCGCCTGCGGCCGCCCGGGGCCGGGTTCCGGCACGAACTGCTGCGGCTGCGGCGTCTGTACGGGCTGAGCGGGCTGCTGGTGCTGCGGCGGTACGGGCTCCGCGTACGCCTCGTACGGCTCGTACGGCTTGTCGTACGCCTCGTGCGGTGCCGTCGCGTACCAGGCGGGCCTCACGTCCGCCTCCGCCCCGTACAGGGCGTCGGCCGGCACCGGCCCGGGCTGCTGCGGCTGCGGCGTCACCCCCTGCTGCGGGGACGGCGATTGCCGCTGCGACTGCGACTGCGCCGGTTGCTGGCCCGGAAGAGGATCGTTGAGCGGGTCGGCGAGGGCGTCGACGGCCGCACGGTACGGGTCGTACTCGGAGCCGTAGCCTCCCTCGGGCGTCGCCGGGGAGGTGCCCTCGCCCCCCGTGCCGTCCCCGTGCCCCGTGGTCACCCGGTGACCGTCCCGAATCCGGCTCCGCGCGGCACCCCCAGCCCCGCGGAGCGCTCCACGGCCCCGGCGTCCCCGCAGCGCTCCAGCCAGTTCGCCAGCATCCGGTGGCCGCCCTCGGTGAGGACGGACTCCGGGTGGAACTGCACCCCCTCGACCGGCAGTTCACGGTGGCGCAGCCCCATCACCAGGTCGGCACCGTCCACAGCAGCGCCGCCGGGCGCCGTCCAGGCGGTGATCTCCAGCTCGGCGGGGAGCGCACCGCGTACGGCCAGCGAGTGGTAGCGCGTCGCGGTGAAGGGCGAGGGCAGCCCGGCGAAGACGCCCGCGCCCTCGTGCGAGACCACCGAGGTCTTGCCGTGCAGCAGCTCGGGGGCCCGGTCGACGACTCCGCCATAGGCGACGGCCATCGACTGCATGCCGAGGCAGACGCCGAAGACGGGGAGCCCTCGGGCCGCGCAGTGCCGCACCATGCTGATGCAGACGCCGGCGTCCTCGGGCGCCCCTGGGCCGGGGGAGAGGAGTACGCCGTCGAATCCTCCCTCCTCGCCCGCCTTCGGCGAGGAGGGGCCCACGGCGTGCCGCGGCTCGACCTCGTCGTTGCGCACCACCTCGCAGGTGGCGCCGAGTTGGTAGAGGTACTGGACGAGGTTGAAGACGAAGCTGTCGTAGTTGTCGACGACCAGGATGCGGGCGCTCACGCCGTGCCCCCCGCGACCGTGCCGGCAACCTCGGTGGCGCGGCCGGCCGCGCCGTCCACCGTCACGTCGTTGAACGGCAGCATCGGCTCCGCCCACGGGAAGACGTACTGGAACAGCAGGAAGACGACCCCGACCACCAGCACCACCGAAATCAGTGCGCGTACGTACACGTTGCCCGGCAGATGCCGCCAGATCCAGCCGTACATCCCGCGATGCCGTCCTCTCTCCTCCCGCGCCACATCGGGCACGCGTGCCGTTCGGCCCACCCAAGAGTACGGCGTCAGAGTACGGCGTCAGCCCGTGAGCGCGTCCGGCTTCCCCCCGGTCGCCGGGCTGGTGGCGTCCAGCCGGGCCCAGGCGATCAGCCGGTGGCTGCTGCCCCACTCCGGATCGCAGGTCGTCAGGGTGAGGTAGCGGCCGGGACGGTCGAAGGGGGTGGCGGCCCTGTCGACCGGCGCGGGCACGGAATCGAGCACTCCGGTGTCTCCGGGCAGGGTGCGGTAGGGGCGCCGGGTGAGCGTGTAGGTGTACCAGGTGGCGCCGTCGGTGACGTAGACGTGGTCGCCGGGGCGCAGCTTCGGGAAGTCCTTGAAGGGGTCGCCGTAGGTGCGGCGGTGTCCCGCCACGGCGAAGTTGCCGCGCTGTCCGAGGCCGGCGGTGCGGGGGTAGTGGCCGAGGCCCTTGCGCAGGGTCTGTTTGCGCGTGTTCTCCAGGACGGGCCGGGACCAGTCGCGGCCGAAGCGGGGGATGTACATGACGGCGAAGGACCTGCCGTCCCGGTAGCCGGGGCCTGCCGTGCTCCGGCCCTGGCCGCCGGTGCCGCTGTCCGCGCCGGTGCCGTTCCGCGCCTGTCCGTCGCTCTGGCCGCTCCCGGTGGCCGGGTCCGCGCCGCCGCGCCCGCCACGCCCGGCGCCGCCGTCCACCGGTCCTGACGACCACTCCTTCTGGAGCCGGGCGATCTCGTCGTCGGAGGCGCTGTCGGCGCGCAGTCCCGTCCAGTAGAGGAGGTGGACGACGAACAGCACGATCAGGATGCCGACGGTGATGCACAGTTCGCTGAGGCTTCGTACGACCGCTCGTAACGCCACGCCGTCTCACTCCCGACGGTCACTCCAGGGGCTTGGCCTGCTGGAGATCCACTGTGCCGGAGTAGCCGGGAAGAGTCAGTGCCTCGTGCTCGTCGACTTTCCAGCCGAGGCCGTAGGCGTCGACGTATTCGAGGTAGTTGCGGATCGCGGGGGCCCTGTCGAGCGCGGTGCGCAGCTTCTCCCGATCGCCGACTGCGCTGATCTTGTACGGCGGGGAGTAGACCCGGCCCTGGAGGATGAGGGTGTTGCCGACGCAGCGCACCGCGCTGGTGGAGATCAGCCGCTGGTCCATGACCTTGATGCCCTTGGCCCCGCCCTGCCACAGCGCGTTCACCACGGCCTGGAGGTCCTGCTGGTGGATGACCAGATCGTTGGGTTCGGGGTCGGGGAGCCCGGGGACCTTGGCGGTGGCGTTGGAGGGCGCGTCGTCGAGGGTGACGCTCAGCCCCTGGCCTGAGAGCTTCTTGAGGCCGGCCTGCGCCTCCAGCGCGCCGAGCTTGCGGTCCTGGGCCCCGGTGCTGCCGTCGTCGCGCCTGGCGAGTCTGTCGACCTGGCGGCGCAGTGCCGCTGCCTGGCTGTCGAGCTCGGTGTTCTGTCTGCTGCGCTCCTGGATGAGGTCGGAGAGCCGCAGCATGGAACCGTCGCTGCGGATGTTCGTCCCTTGCGCCGTGTTGAAACTGACCCAGAAGATGAGTCCCGCGAGGGCGAAGACGCCTATCGCGGCCAGCCGTGCAGGCCGGATCAACGATCTGGTCACCGTACCCTTGTCTCCCTCCGCCCTGGGAAAGCACTACGCTAACGGACCACCGTCCCCGTGGGCCGTACGGCGGTCAGCAGAGCATCGACAGGAGAGTCTCTCGTGCCGAAGTCACGTACCCGGAAGAAAGCGGACTTCACGCCCCCGCCGGAGAAGCAGGCCACCAAGATCGATCTGGGCAGTGGCGGTGGCCGCCGCTGGGTGGCCCCCCTGATGCTGGCGATGTTCGGGATCGGCCTCGCCTGGATCGTGGTGTTCTATGTCACCAACAACTCGCTTCCCGTCGAGTCGCTGGGCAACTGGAACATCGTGGTCGGGTTCGGCTTCATCGCGACCGGCTTCGTCGTCTCCACCCAGTGGAAATAAGAGTTATCCACAGGCTGATCCACAGCCTTGGAAAACTCACAAGATCTGTGGATAACTTTCCGGGTGTTGACGCCGATGTGATCGCACGGGCCGTGCCGGGAGCCCTGGTCGGGCAAGCAATCGCAAGGGAAAGGCACACCTGAGCGAAGGCAGCCCCGGACGGGCCACGCCATGCACAAGATTCCGTACCCGCTGTGGACAACCGGGCGCCGGACCTCCGTACGAGCACCGTACGAGGGGCGCCGCGCCCGGTTGTCCACCGGGCCGGCAGCCGTCCAGTGCCCAGCTGGGCCGAGGCGCCCTGCTGCTCAGCTGAGCTGGAGCGTCCGGATCACCAGGAGCATCACGACCAGCGCCAGCACCAGCGCGCAGGCGCCGTACTGCACCAGCTTCCGCCGCTCGCGGGGGGCGTGCACCATCGCGTAGGCCAGCAGCACACCGGTGACCAGGCCGCCGACGTGCGCCTCCCAGGCGATGTTCTCCCAGGTGAAGGTGAAGACCAGGTTGATCGCCAGCAGGATCAGGATCGGCCGCATGTCGTAGCGCATCCGCCGCATCAGCACGGCCGTCGCCCCGAACAGACCGAAGATCGCTCCGGAGGCGCCCAGCGACGCCTGCTGCGGCGCCACCAGCAGATAGGTGACCGCGCCGCCGCCGAGCCCGGAGAGCAGATACAGCCCCAGGAAGCGCACCCGGCCCAGCGCCGCCTCCAGCGGCGGGCCCAGGAACCACAGCCCGAGCATGTTCATCGCGATGTGCCAGATCTCCTGATGCAGGAACATCGAGGTCAGCAGCCGGTACCACTGCCCCTGGGCGACGCCCTCCAGCGGTCCGTACGGCTCGGTCACCGCCTGGCCGAACAGCAGCAGTTCGTCCAGCAGCCGGTCGCCGACCGAGAGCACCGCGATGAAGACGGCGACGTTGATGCCCAGCAGCGCCTTGGTGACCAGCCGGGGGTCAGCCGTGACCTGGCCGCCCGCTACTGTCCTGGGGCGATTGGCGCCCGGCCGGTGTCCGGTCCCCGAACCGGAGCGGACGCACTCGGGGCACTGGAATCCGACGGAGGCCGGCACCATGCACTCGGGGCAGATGGGCCGCTCGCAGCGCGTGCACGAGATGCCCGTCTCCCGGTCGGGATGCCGGTAGCAGTGCTTCGGCGCCCGCCCTTCGGCCCCGCCCCCGGGTTGTCCGTCCTGCTCCACGCTCACCCCTCCAGTGTCCCGTACGCACCCGCCCCACCCGCCCTGAATACGGACGGGTGGGGCGTGTGGTTCCCCGCCTCTCGCCGGCCGCGGGCCTGCTGTCGGCCGCTGTCGGCTGCTGTTGCTCGAGAACTACTGCCGCTCGATGACGACCGACTTGAGCACGACGTCCTGGAGCGGACGGTCGGTGCGGGGGTTGGTCTGCGTGCTGCTGATCGCGTCGACCACCTCCTGGCCGGCCTTGTCGGTGACCTCACCGAAGATGGTGTGCTTGCCCGTGAGCCAGCTGGTGGCGCCCACGGTGATGAAGAACTGCGAGCCGTTGGTGCCGGGACCCGCGTTGGCCATGGCCAGCAGGTACGGCTTGGTGAAGGCGAGATCGGGGTGGATCTCGTCGCCGAACTCGTAGCCGGGGCCGCCGGTGCCGTTGCCCAGCGGGTCCCCGCCCTGGATCATGAAGCCGCTGATCACCCGGTGGAAGACGGTGCCGTCGTACAGCCTCGCCGTGGTCTTCTGCCCCGTCTCCGGGTTCGTCCATTCGCGCGAGCCCTCGGCCAGCTCGACGAAATTCTTGACCGTCTTCGGCGCGTGGTTCGGGAAGAGCTGAACGCGGATGTCGCCGTGGTTGGTCTTCAGGGTGGCGTGGAGTTGCTCAGCCACGATCTACCTTCCATCTGTCTGCATTGACTCCCCCGATCCTCCCACGGACGCTGGAGGCAGCGGCTGACCCGGATGCCCGACCGGGGGATGCCGGGCAGAGCACGGGCAGGCATGATCTTCAAAACAGGTGGAAAAACGACTTCCTGTCCTCCGTAGCCGAAGAGGCTGCCGGAGAGACTGCCCAGAGTCATGAGCCACCGAGGAGGAGGAACCGTGACCGCCAAGAAAAGCGTGCGCGCTGCGACCGGCACCGCCAAGGAGAGCGTGCGCCACGCCGCGGAGGTGGTGAAGCCCCACGCGGGCCAGGCCAAGGACACCGCGGCGCGCTACGCGCAGGAGGCGAGTGC
The DNA here is from genome assembly GCF_050936705.1 of Streptomyces sp. CA-250714. Classification (NCBI taxonomy): domain Bacteria; kingdom Bacillati; phylum Actinomycetota; class Actinomycetes; order Kitasatosporales; family Streptomycetaceae; genus Streptomyces; species Streptomyces sp. CA-250714. The sequence continues at coordinate 3,984,781 of NZ_JBNJMI010000001.1, forward strand.
GCGGCTCGGGCCGAAGGTCTCCAAGGCCGCCGAGCAGGCCCGCCACTCCGCCCGCGAAGGATACGAACACTATGTCGGCCCCCGGGTCGCGCAGGCTCGTGACGCCCTCCCGCCCGAGGTCGAGGTGGCCGCGGGCCGCGCGGCCAGGCGTACCCGTAAGGCCGCCCGCAAGGCCGCCGCCTACGCGGGGCCGCGTATCGAGAGTGCGGTGACCGAGGCGCGGGCCGCCGCCGGGCCGGCCAGGGAGGAAGCGGTGCAGCGCGGGGCCGCGGCCGTGGCCGCGCTGCGCGGCCAGGTGACGGTCGAGGAGATCGAGAAGCTCTCGCGCCGCCGCCGCAGGCGCTCCCGCGCGGGCCGGTTCGTCTGGCGTGCCGGCCTGGTCGGGCTGGTGGCGGGCGGCGCCTATGCCGCGTGGCGCTGGTGGGACCGGCAGGCGAACCCGGACTGGCTGGTGGAGCCGCCGGCCGCGACGGAGGTCGGCGATCGGGCGTCCCTCTCGAGCGTGAACGGCTCACCCGTCGAGAGCGGCGGCGACTCGGAGCTGGACCCGGAGGTCAAGGCCAAGCAGGAGGACGCCGAGTCCGAGGACGGCCGCAAGAAGAAGTAGCCGCCGGTGCTGTCGGCCTCATGCGTGGGTGCCGGTGGCGTTCACGTGGGAGCCGGTGACGTTCAGGGGGCGGGAGTCTCAGCTCTCCCGCCCCCTGACCGTGATCTCGTCACCCGCGTCCTGCGGGCCCAGCGGGCCTCCCGGCGCCGCCAGGGACGGCACCGGGGCCAGCACGTCGGACAGTCCGGTGATCTGCAGTAGCCGCAGCACCCGTGGGTCGGCGCACACCAGCGTGAAGGTGCCGCCGCTAGCCAGCACCCGGGAGCGGATGTCCACGAGGAGGGCCAGGCCGCTGCAGTCGATGAAGGTGACGGGCCGCAGATCGGCGACGAGCCGCGGGGCGGCGGCGGTGGTGAGTTCGTACAGCTGGGGCGTGGTGTCGAGCACCACCGCGAGGTCGATCTCCCCGTGCAGCTCGACCACGGTACGGCCGTGCTCCGTACGGGTGAGCACCGAGCCGGCCGGACCCTCCTCCTCGTCGGCGGCGTCCGCCGCCCAGGGGTCCTCGCTCGCGGCCCAGGGCTCCTCTCGTTCGGTGGAGGACAGCCTGCGGCCGCTCTCGTCCGGGTGCGGTGCCATCGGTGCCCTCACGTATGACCTTGTGACCGTAGGAGTCCGGGAAATCGGCCCCTGAGCATAGGCAGGGGCCTTGGGGGTGGCGTTGCGCCACCCCTGCATCGTCACTCGAACGAGTGGAAAAACCCAATTCTGCTTGCCAGTTGAAGCCTCACCCTCACGAGTTCTCCGCATCTGGAGAAACCCAGAAGTGGCGGACTACGGCCCGGCCGGCCATGAAGACTGAACCTGTGCAGCAGCAGAACATCCCTGAGGAAACAAGCTCGTTCGTCGGCAGGACGGCCGAATTGGCACAGCTGACCGGAGCACTCAGGGAGCACCGACTGGTGACCCTCACCGGCGGCGCCGGAGTGGGGAAGTCGCGGCTCGCTCTGCGCGCCCTGTACGCCGCACCGCCCGAGGAGACCCGGGGCATCTACTGGGCCGATCTGTGGCCGCTGCGGAGCGACGAACTGCTGGCCGCCACCGTGGCCGACGCGCTCGGCTTGTCCGACCACACGCCCCGGATGCCGCTGGACGCGCTGTGCGGCTGGGTGGCCGACCGTTCGGTGCTGCTGGCGCTCGACTCGTGCGAGCACCTGGTGCCGTACTGCCGTCACCTGGTCGGCGAGCTGCTGACCGCCTGCCCCAACCTGACCGTGCTGGCCACCAGCAGGGAGCCGCTGGGCATGGCTGCCGAGACCGTGCTGCCCGTACCGCCGCTCGCGCTCGCCACCGAGGCGGTGACCCTCTTCCGGCAGCGTGCCGAGGCCGTCGGCCGGCCCCTGCGCGAGGCGTGTGACCAGCGGCTGGCAGCGCGGCTGTGCGCCCGGCTGGACGGGGTGCCGCTCGCCCTGGAGCTGGCCGCGGCGCAGCTGCGCCACCACACACTGGCCGAGACCGCGGAGCGGGTCCGCACCGGGCTGGACCTGCCGGACGGACTGCCCGCCTGCGCACCTCCCGGCGCCGCGCACTGCGGCCCCGACGACAACCCGCGGCGGCCGGCGCGGCACAGCGCCGTACGGACGGCGGTGGGCTGGAGCCACGAGCTGTGCCGCCCCACCGAACGGCTGCTGTGGGCGCGGCTGACCGTCTTTCCCGGCAGCTTCGACGCCGATCTCGCCGAACGGGTCTGCGCGGGCGGCCCGTTGGCCCCTCGGGAGCTGCGCGCCTGCCTGGCCGGGCTGGTGCACAAGTCGGTCGTCATGGCCGAGGGCGGCCGCTACCGGCTGCTGGACACCATCCGCGAGTACGGCCGGATGTGGCTGCGGGAGCTGGGCGAGACCGAGCATGTCGCCACCCGGCACGCCACCACGGTCGTGGAGCTGTCCCGGCAGGCCCGTACCGAGTGGCTCGGTGCGCGCCAGCAGTCGTGGTACGAGCGGCTGGAGGAGCTGTACCACGATGTGCGGGAGGCGCTGCGGTTCCTGCTGGGCACCCGCCCCGCGGCAGCCCTGGAACTGGCCGGGAATGTCGCGTTCTTCTGGGTGTGCTGCGGCCACCTCTACGAGACCCACCACTATCTGGAGCTGGCGCTGGCCTGCACCGACGGGTCGAGCGAGGCACGTGCGCGGGGCCTGTGGTCGCTGGGACTGGCCAAGCTGCTGCAGGGGGACCACGAGGCGGGCCGTACCTTCGCCGAGCTGAGCAGACAGGCGGCCACTGGTACGGGCGACGCGGAGGGGCTGCGCCAGGCCGCCTATCTGGAGGGCGTCGCCGCGCTGCTGACCGGCCGCCCGCTGGCCGCGCTGGCGACGGTCGACGCGGCGCTGCGGGACGCGGCCGCCGCGGGCGTCCGGCCGCCCGCGTTCGGCAGCACCCTGTGCCGTCTGGTGCGGGTGTTCGCGCTCACCGGCGCGGGCCGGCTCAAGGAGGCCCGCCGCGAGACGGAGGCGCTGCGCCAGGAGTGCGTACGGCTCGGGGAGTACTGGACGCGCTCGTACACCGACTACCAGCTGGGCCTGATCGCGCTGTTCGAGAGCCGTGCGTGCGCGGCCGGTGCGCACGCGCGGGACATGCTCGACGCCAAGCGGCGGATCGGCGACCGGTTCGGCATCGCCCTCGGTCTGGAGCTGCTGGCCGCCGCGTGGGCCCAGCAGGGCGAGCCGGAGCGGGCCGCCCTCGCGTACGGCGCGGCGGCACAGCACTGGGAGATGGTGGGGCACCCGCAGCGCGGCACCCCCGAGGTGGCCCCACTGCGCGACGAGGGCCAGGCCACGGCCCGCGCCCAGCTGGGCGACGCGGTGTACGACGCGCTCTTCCGCAGCGCCCTGCACGCCGACCGCGACCACGTACTGACCTGGGCCACCCACCCCGCCCCGGACCCCCACCTATGACAGACCAACGCCCGCCAGAAGCCCCTCGCGGGGAGCGGATTCACGCAGATTTGCGCCCCAACCCACCCAAACCTCGCGGGCCAACCCATCCAGAGCTTGCGGACCAACCCATCAAAGAATGCGGGCCAACCCACCCAAACTTGCGGGGCACCCCCCAAAGGGGGTGCGGGTGGCGAAGCCCCCGCAACGCGAGGCGAAGCCGAGCAAAACACGACGAGGCCGACGTGTGTCCGCGCAGCTGCGCGGACACACGTCGGCCTCGGTCTCGTGGAGCCAAGGGGAGTCGAACCCCTGACATCTGCCATGCAAAGACAGCGCTCTACCAACTGAGCTATGGCCCCGTCGGGCACCAGGGTACCGGCTCTCCTGGGCGAATTCCGACCGGGTATCGCCCCGCCCCTGTCACCGTCCGTAGGATGCACGGCAAGTTCGCGCGAGCGAAGTGAAACAGGGCAGCCCAGGGGAGACGCCATGGACGCAGCAGCACACGACCCGACAGCGAAGGCGCGCGAGCTCCAGAGTCAGTGGTACGGCGAGCCGTTGGGGACTCTCTTCCGCCGGCTGATCGAGGACCTGGGGCTCAACCAGGCGCGCCTCGCAACAGTGCTCGGACTGTCCGCGCCTATGCTTTCGCAGCTCATGAGTGGGCAGCGGGCAAAGATCGGCAACCCGGCCGTCGTCCAGCGGGTCCAGGCCCTCCAGGAGCTGGCCGCCGAGGTGGCGCGCGGCGATGTCAGCGCGGCCGACGCGACCAACCGGATGGACGAGATCCGCCGTACCGCGGGCGGCAACGTGCTCAACCACACCACGCAGACCTCCTCCTCCGGCGCCTCCCAGACCCCCGTCAAGCGCGTCGTACGGGAGATCCAGGCCCTGCTGCGTTCGGTCTCGGACGCCGCGGACATCATCGAGGCGTCCAACACGCTCGCCCCCTCCCACCCGGAGCTGGCAGAGTTCCTCAGGGTCTACGGCGCGGGCCGCACCTCGGACGCCGTCAAACACTACGAGTCGCACCAGAGCTGATCCGGGCTGATCGGCACAGAACGCACAAAGCGGAAGCAGGGGGCAGGCGCAGCACCATGGGAGAGATCTTCGCCGGCAGATACGAGCTGATCGATCCGATCGGACGCGGCGGCGTCGGCATGGTCTGGCGAGCCTGGGACCACCGGCGCAAACGGTACGTCGCCGCCAAGGTGCTCCAGCAGTCCGATGCCCACACACTGCTGCGCTTCGTCCGCGAACAGGCCCTGCGCATCGACCACCCGCACGTGCTGGCCCCGGCGAGCTGGGCGGCCGATGACGAGAAGGTCCTGTTCACCATGGATCTGGTGCGCGGCGGCTCACTGGCCCATCTGGTCGGCGACTACGGGCCGTTGCCCCCCACATTCGTCTGCACCCTGCTCGACCAGCTGCTCTCCGGTCTGGCCGCCGTGCACGCCGAGGACGTGGTGCACAGGGACATCAAACCGGCCAACATCCTGCTGGAGCCCACCGGAACCGGACGGCCGCATCTGCGGCTGTCCGACTTCGGCATCTCCATGCGCAAGGGCGAGCCCCGGCTGACGGAGACCAACTATGTGGTCGGTACGCCCGGCTACTTCGCGCCCGAGCAGATGCTGGAGGCCGAGGCGGACTTCCCGTCCGACCTGTACGCGGTCGGGCTGGTCGGGCTCTATCTGCTCACCGGCACGAAGCCGGACTCGCAGGCCCTTTTCGAGCAGTACGAGAACGGCATGCCCGCCGCGCCCGAGGGCGTTCCCGAGCCGCTGTGGCAGGTGCTGGGGCAGCTGCTGCAGCCCGATCCCGCCGCGCGCTTCCGCACCGCGACAGGTACGCGCAAGGCGTTGGCGAGCGCGGCGGAGCTGTTGGACCAGGATGCGACGTTGGAGCAGGAGCCGGTCGAGGTCTTCGACCATCTCGGCCCGCTTCCCGAGGGCTTCGGCCCCGACGGCCCGCTGCGCGGCGCCACCGGGGCGGAGGGGGGCGCACCGGGCGCTGCGGGCGCGGGTGCTGCGGGCGCGGGCGAGGGTGCTGCTGGCGGTGCCGCCGGTGCCGCTGTCGGTGGTGCGGCTGTCGGTGGTGGTGCCGGTGCAGCCGTCGGTGGTGGCGGTGCCGACGCGCCCGCCGCGCCGCAGCCGTCGGCCACCGGGAGCTTCCCGCTGCAACCGCCCGCACCTGTGCCCGCCGCCGAGACGCAGCACTATCCGTACGCTCCCGACGCGGGTGACGGCACCCGCCCCTACACCGCGTACCAGCCGCCCGCGGCCGGGCAGCCGAACCCCGTGGCCCCGGGCACGCCGCCCGCACCACCGGCCTCCGCACCCGCGCCTGCGCCGCCCACACCTGCGCCCGCGGCGCCAGGCGCGCCCACGCGGAAGCCCGGCCCGCCGGTGAAAGTGGCGGTGCCGGTGCTGATAGTCGCCCTCATCTGCCTGGCCGCAGGCATGTGGGCCCTCACTTCCGCGAGCTAGCCGTCGGCTAGCCCTGGGGGTAGCCGCCGTGCGGGGGCCAGCCGCCGGGCCGGGCCGGAGTGTACGGCGGGGCAGCGACAGCGGGAGCCGCACGGCGGCGGGCCAGCAACAGCCACGCGGCGAGCACGACGAGCAGCGCGGCGCCCGCACCGACGCCGACCCAGCCGAACATCCGCAGGGTCGCGTTCTGCTCGGCGTCGCCTTCGGTCAGGCCCTTCTCGGCCATCTCGCGGTCCTGGTCGTCGACCCCGAACCCGGCGTCCTTGGCGTCCCCGTTGTACTCCGGGCCCTGCTTCCCCTTGCCCTCCACACCGATCCGCAGCGTGACGGGGGTGCCCTTGGGGAACGGCTTGACCATGTCAGGGCTGGCGGTCACGGCCACGTAGTACCAGCCCGCGAAACGGGTCCCGGAGACGGTGTCGCCGTCGAGGAAGCGGTTCTCGTAGCGGACCGGATTGCTGTACCGGTCGAACTTGGCACCGTCACCGTCGTAGCTCTGGAAGTCCTCGTCGTAGAGCGCCGACCGCGCCGGGTTGTAGACGTTCATCCGGAAGCCGTTGGGCAGGAACATGCTGCCGGTCTCGTCCTGCCGCGCCGCGTTGGGCACCTCCATGCGCGCGTACAGCCGCTGGCCCCAGTCGACGGGCACCCGGAAGTAGCGGGTCTCGCCGGCGCGGAGGCGGTCCTTCCAGACCCCGTCGGCGATCGCGCGGGCGTCGTTGAAACCGGTGCCGCCCTTGCGGGACTTCGGCGTCCCCGAGGGCGGCGCCGGGCGGGTGTTGTTGTCGTCGGTCTCCTCCTCGGCGCCGGGACGGGGCGCGGGGATGCTGCCCTTGAGGCCGGGCTCCTTCATGACCGACAGTTCCAGCGGCCACGAGCTCGGATCGGAGTTGTCGCCCTCCTCGCGTACGACGTGCACGAGGTACGGGCCCTTCATCCGGCAGCTCTCGTTGACGGTGTCGCCCACCAGCCGGGCGGCGTGCGCTGACAGCGGGAAGGCGGTGTCGCCGTCGCCGTCGGCATCGCCCTCGTCGCAGGTGTCACCGTCGGTGGTCTGGAGCGTCACCGTGAGGCCGTCCTCGTAGGTGACCCTGGTGCCGGGTTCCGGGACGCCGGTCGCGGTGACATGGACATCGGACTTGGCGTTCAGATCGAGGGCGTAGTACTTCTCCTCGCCCGGCTTGATCCGGTCGGTGAACAGACCGGATGTCAGCTTGGGCGCGTCCCCGCTGCTGGTGGTGCCGGTGACCTTCTTGGCGTCCTCGGACATCGTGTACAGGCGCGGCTCGCTCGCCGCCCAGGCGCCCGGCGCGGACATGCCCAGCGCCGCGGCAGTCACACACAGGGCGGCTGTCAACGCGCCGGCGCGCTCGGCCGGCCCGCGACCGCGACCGTTTCCGCGCCCGCGCACGCACACCTGTCCGCGTCCGCTCCAGTTGTGGCGAGTCACCACGTCCCACCCCTCATCCCGTTCATGCTGTGGACCCTGGCACGCCGCCGCAGCGCGTACCAGACCCCTCCTGCCACCACCAGCACCGCTGCGGCGCCGCCACCGGCCAGCACCGCCGGGGACAGCAGCCCGGAGTCCCCGGCGTGCTCCGCGTCGCCGCCACCGGACCCGGCGGACCCGCGGTCCGCTGCTGCCTTGGCGTCGACGAACGGGGCGTCGTGCTCGGGCCCCCGCTTCGCCTTGCCCTTGACGTCGACGCGCAGGACGACGCGGACCGCGGCGTTGTCGGCGATCTCGGCCGCCCCGGCGCCCAGCGTGACGGCGATGTAGTAGTTGCCGCCGCGCCGCACGGGCTGCACGGAGCTCTGCGACTCCGCCCGGTTCTTCCAGGCGACGGGCACGGTACCCTGCGACACCTTCACGGGGTCACCCCGGTAGGGCTGTCGCGCGGTGAACTCCAGGCCGTCCGCGACCGGCACCCGCCCGGGCGCGTACGTCTCCGTCCGCACGTACGAGATGTCGGGGGCGATCTCCCTGCGCTTGGGCTCGTTGGCGAACTCCACGTCGTAGCGGAGCTGTTGGTTCCAGCCGACCGGAACCCGGTACCAGCGGGTCTCGGCCGGCAGCAGGGTGTCCCGCCACACGCCCTTCCGCAGCTTCCTCGCGTCGTTGAAGCCGGTGCCGCCCTCGATGTCCCGGGGCGTTCCGGCCGGCATCGTGGCGTCCTTGCCCGCGTTCCGGTACCCGGTCTCCGCGCGAGCCGGGACGGCGCCCCCCGGCAGCGCCCGCTCGGTGCCGAGCCGCAGCTCGACGGGCCAGCGTGCCCGGTCGGAGTCCTCGGCGGTGTCGCGGGTCAGCTCGAAGGTGAACCGGCCCGGCTTGTCGCAGGTACGGCTGCCGTCCTCGCTGGGGATCCGGCTGACGGCCGTGGTGATCGGGGTGCCGCCCTCGTCCTGCTCGAACCAGGACCGGTCGTCCCCGCACATGCTGCCGTCGGAGCTGCGCATCGTCAGCTTCAGCCCGTCCATCCTGTCGACCGGCGCCCCGGGCTGCGGCACCCCCGTGGCGGCGAAGTCCATGGCCTTCGCGGCGGACTCGGCGTCCAGTTCGGTGCTGTACCAGCGGGTCTCGCCCGGACCGATGGTGTCCAGGTACTGGCCGGGGCTGCGCAGCGCGGGGGCGTCGGCGGAGGACCGCGTTCCGGTGACGCGCTTGCCCTTGAAGCGGTACCCGGCGGCCGACTGCCGCCCCGCGCGCTCGAGTTCGCGGGCCAGGTCGTCGGCCTTCGGAGCGTCGTAGTACTTGCCGTGCCCGGCCTCGGCGATGCACTCCAGCTGCTTGCGCGCCTTGCCCTTCACCTGGAAGCCGATGGCGTCGATACGCAGATCGAGCCCGTCCCGGGACAGCTCCTTCGCGACCTCGCAGGGCTTGGGCGTCCCGCAGGTGTCCTCGCCGTCGGAGACCAGCACGATCGTGCGGCGGCCGATGCCGTTCTCCGATGCGCGGGGCAGATCGGCGGCGGCCTTCTCGAGGGAGTGGCCGATGGGCGTCTCGCCCTTGGGCCGCACCTCGGCGACGGCCTTCTTGATGCTATTGCGGTCCAGCGCCCGGACCGGTTCGGCGAGCCGGGTGTCGGTGCAGCTGTCGGTCTTGTCGGCGCCGTAGACCCGCAGCCCCGTCGGATAGCCGTCGGGCAGGCTGTCGACGAGAGTGCCGACCGCCTTGCGTGCGGACTGCATCCGGGTCTGCCCCGAGTCGTCCTTGTCGGCCATCGAGCCCGAGGAGTCCAGCACAATCTCCATCGAGTTGTTGCCGAGCGCCTCGGTGGCAGCCGCTGTCTTGGTCGGGGCCGCCTTGGTGGCAGTCGACGCTTCGGTCGGGGCCGCCGTGAGCGGTACGGCGAGGAGGGCGAGCAGCGCCCCGCCCGTCACCCCCCGCGTCAGGCGGCTTCGCACTGGTCGCATGTCCATCGTCCCCCTCGGACCGTTCGGCCTCAGCAGCTTTGCTCCAGCACGGTAGGAGTTTGCAGCAGCAAGCGACAAGAGGGGAAGCGTCACGGTACGGCAACAGCGAGCGGCTCCATACACCCAACCCTGCAGGGCCGAAACGACGAAGGCCCCGGCCGCCTGAAGCGGCCGGGGCCTTCGTTCACTGTTCGCTGGGGCTTACACGCCCGAACCTGCGGGCACGGAGTCGGTCGCCTCCGTCCACAGATCCTGCTCGGCGCGGTCCGCCTGGATCTGGCGGTACACGAGGAGACCGCCGATGGCGGCCAGTGCGACCAGGAAAAGCTTCTTCACCGCGCTACCTCGTCCTTCATAGACATTGGGACCTCTCTGGCGGCCGATGATACCCAACAGGCTTCCCGTACAGCCGGGTCGGCCCGGCCGCGCCCCTACGCGCCGTCAAGCGCCCCGCGAGGGCCGGTGTCAGGCGGTCCGGGAGCGCTTCTTCCGCTTGGTCCCGGAGCGCTCCTCCAGCTGGATCTCGCGCTCCGCGCCGAGCACCCCCGCTGCCAGCTGCCGGCCGCGCTCCCGCTCGGCGTTGAACTCGGCACCCAGCGCGATGGCCAGATTGGTGAGCCACAGCCACACCAGGAACACCACGACTCCGCCCAGCGTCCCGTAGGTCTTGTTGTACGACCCGAAGTTCGCCACGTAGAACGCGAAGCCCACCGAGGCGATCAGCCAGACCACCAGCGCCACTACGGCACCGGGCAGCACCGAACCGAAACCGCGCAGCCGCGCGTTGGGCGAGGCGTAGTACAGCACGGCGATGATCAGTACGACGACCAACACCATCACCGGCCACTTGGCGAAGTTCCACGCCGTCACCGCCGCGTCCCCGGCGCCCAGCGCGTTCCCGACCTTCTTGGCCAGCGGCCCGCTGATCACCAGCGCGACCAGCACAGCGGCCTGGAGCAGCACCGCGATCAGCGTCACCAGCAGCTGCACCGGACGCAGCTTGAAGAAGGAGCGGCCCTCCTCCACCTCGTAGATCACATTGGAGGCGCGGATGAAGGCCCCCACGTAACCCGAGGCCGTCCACAGCGCACCCAGTGCGCCGACGATCAGCAGCACTGTGGAAGTGCCGGAGCTGGACGCCATGGACTCGATCGGCTTCTTGAAGGTGTCGACTGCGGACGCCGGGCCGATCGAGCCGACCAGGTCGGTCAGGGTGCTGATGATCTTCTTCGGGCTCATCACCAGGCTGACCAGCGAGATCAACGCGATCAGGGCGGGGAAGATCGACAGCACCGAGTAGTAGGTGAGGGCGGCGGCCGAGTCGGAGAGATTGTCCTCCTTGAACTCGGTCAGGGTGCGTTTGAGCGTCTGGCCGAGCGTTCCGCTGCGCTCATGGGGCGGCCCCTCGGGCCGCCGCCCGGAGGTCTTCTCCCGCTCGGGCTCGTTCGCGGGCTCCCGCTCGGGCTCGTTCGCGGGCTCCCGCTCGGGCTCGTTCGCGGGCTCCCGCTCGGGCACATTCTCGGGCCCTCGCTCGGGCTCGTTCGCGGGCTCCCGCTCGGGCTCGTTCTCGGGCCGGGATCCGGGATCGGGACTGGTCATCGCAGCACTCCGCTCACCGAGAGGGCGCCGGCCGGCGCCGACGTCAGGACGCCGCTACCGGTACCAGGACCCGGCGCGGTGCAAACGTCATCACAGGGTGTGACCCGGCTCAGCCGGACGGTGGAGGCGGATGAGCCCAGCGGTGGATGTGGCGGCGGGCAGCGCGTCCGAGGGTGGGATCACCGCTGAGGGAAGGGGGGCCGGGTGGAGCGCTGGGACCGGGTCGGACGGGGGTCGGCCTATGGAGCGGCCCTGGCGCTCGCACCGTATTTGCTGATCAAGGTGTCCTGGGTGGCCGGCCCGCTGCTGGGACTGCTGCCGGTGGGAGAGGGCTTCGACCTGGCCGGATGGGTACTCCTCAACACGGTGACCATCGGCATGGCGGCCACCGGAATCGCACTGGGACTCGCCCTGGCGCGGCCGTGGGGGATGCGGATACCGGCGTGGCTGGTGGTCTTCTGCGCCTGGACGGGCTCCGGGTTCCTGGTGTCGATCCTGCCGTACAGCGTGCTCAGCGCGCTCCTGGGCGCCTCCGGGGACGAGCGGGCGGACGGGGACGGCCCGGCCGACGGCGCAGGCAGGGGCGCGGGCGGGGGATCAGGCGACGGCGCGGGCCCGGGCGACGGCACAGGCGGCGATCCCACCATGCCGGGCTGGGAGGCCGCCCTGGTCCAGTTCGGCTTCATCGGGATGGGGCTCGGGCTCGCCGTCGCGCTCCCCGCCTATCTGCGGCGCCGCTGGCCGGACGCCTTCGCCGGGCGGCTCGGTGACAGCGCACGGAACGGCGGCGGTACGCGCGTACTGGCGCTCTGCGCGGCCGGCCTCGCGACCGCGGTGGGGCTGGTCTGGCTGTACTGGGCGGTCGGCGGCACCCTCGGGATCGCCCACCCCGCCGAGCGGGACACCGCCGGTTCCGTGCTGACCGGTGTGGGCGCGCTGTGGGCGCTGGCCGGGTCGGCCGCCGTATGGGCACTCGCCCTGGCCCGGCCCGCGCGGCTGCCCCGGCTGCTGCCGCTCGCGGTGGGCTGGCTGGGATCGGGCTCGCTGTTCGCGTGGAGCGGCTGGAAACTGCCGCTCACGCTGTACGTTGCGGTGGCCCGGCCGAGCGACGTCACCCTCCCGGAAAACCCCGCCGTCGCCGTCGTACTGCATGCCGCGGCCGTCGCAGCGGGCGCGGACATGCTCACAACACTGCTCCGTACGAACCCGCCCGGGGCCCGGACCGACCCGCTCCGGGAACACCGGATTCCGGCGCCCCCGGAGCAGGGCCGTATCAGAAGCGGGGCCGTATCAGCGGGCCGAGGTCAGCCGACGGCGGAGCGGCGGACCGGCGTGCCCGGCTCCGTTCAGCGGACGTCCACGCAGTCACCGGTCGAGGTGACCGACGGAGTGGTCGAGGTGCCCGCGAAGGAGTAGCGCCAGCAGGTGTCCTTGCCCGCGGTACGGGTGGTCTTGACGACCCCGGCGGACGAACCGCTGCCGCTGGTGTACGTCTTGGAGGTGGTGTAGCTGCCACCGCTCGCCGGCCTGGACTGCAGCGCCACCGTCTGCTTGGTGTAGCCCCCGTACTTGGAGGTGTCCCAGTTGGCGCGGGTGAGGGAGCCGGTGATGGTGAGGGTCCTGCCCTTCTTCACCGGCTCCGGGGACGCGTTGACGGTCAGCTTGGAGTAGCGCTTCATCGCGAACGACTTGACGCTGTCCTGCTGCACCCAGTCCGTGTCGTTGCCCTGGGCGATCGCCTCGACCTTCCAGCCGCCCGCCACCGCGTTGGTCAGATCCACCTGCGGGTCGATCGTGAATGTCTGCTTGCAGTTGGCCGTGGTGTCCGACGTGGCCGTGCAGTCGGCCTCGTCCTCGTTCGCCAGGACACCTGCGTCCAGTTCGTCGAAGGTCGGGCCGTGCCACAGGATGGCGTCGGCCCATGCGGCGCCGGAGTCGTCGGTCACGGTGAAGGTGACCGTCACCGTCTTGGCGTTGGTGGTGCCCAGCACCACATCCTTGCCGCCGTTGACGACGACGTCGGATATCTGCGTGTCGCCGGAACCGTCGTCCGTACCCGCACGCAGCCCGAACGGGGCAGCCGCCCGCTGCGCCGAGGCGGCCTTGCTCAGAGCGGCGTCGTGGCCGGCACGGACGGCCGCCGCGGCGTCGCTCGTCCCAGCAGTGGCGGCCAGCGCGGTCGGAACCGCGAAAGCGGTCAGGGCCAGGGCACCGCTCACGGCGGCGGCAGTGGCACGCATACGCATGTGTTCCCCAAGTGGAGAAGGGGCCCCGCGAGCCGGCTGCTCGGCGAAGGGCCGAAGTTTCGAAGGAGTCTGTTGACTCGACGAAGCAGATCCACGAAACGTACGGAAGGTTGCACTGGTTGCATGAACACGCGGGAAAAACGAACTCTTTGCCGACAAGCGGCACTTTGATCTCTCCTCCTCCGGTGCGGTCGCCGCTCGTCCGCCCGGTGGAGCGGGATGGTTCTCCGGCCCGACGTGGGAGGCGTGCGCGCCGAACAGCATGGAACCCATGAGCCTCGACGTGACCGCATCCGTTGCCCCGATCCGCCACAAGCTCCTGCGGCCGGCCCGCCCCGCTCCCGCCGGACCCCTCGTAAGGCTGGCGGCCTGGCTGACGGTCGCGGGCTCCTTGGCGTACGTGGGGCAGAAGCTCTACATGGCATCGCGCGGAGAGGTCGGGATGCCGGGACACCCCGCCTCCGCCCAGGTACAGGCCCAGTTCGAACACCCGGGCCTGGCCCAGGCGGGCAACGCCACGCTCGGCCTGGTCGCGGCATTGGTGGCCTGGGCGACCATCGCGGCCTGGGGAGCACGTGTCCCACGCTGGGCCCTGCTCTGCGCGCTGTTCCCCGCCGCCGTGACGGAGTCGCTGGGCGCGGCCCTCATCGTCCAGCGCGCGGCCCTCGACCTGGAGCACCTCGACTGGTACCCCTGCTACGAAACCCTCTCGGGCAGCATCGCCATCGCCTCGTGGCTCACGGTGGCGCTCTCATACACCCTCCGCAGCCGCCCGTGGCGCGTGCAGCTCTCTGCCCACGGCTGATGTCCCCCATGGGACGCAAAAGGCCCCCGGCTTCAGGAAGCTGGGGGCCTTGGTGCTGGTGCGGCTACCAGGACTTGAACCTGGGGCCTCTTCCTTATCAGGGAAGCGCTCTAACCGTCTGAGCTATAGCCGCGCGCTGCACGGAAAGGTTAGCGCACTTCAGCCGTGGTCCCAAATCGGTTCCGTGGGGCCGGAGGGCCCCTCCGGGGAGCCCGGAGGGGCCTACTCGTCCTCCGCCAGGGTCAGCTCGACGCCGCCGACGAAGCCGGCCGAGAGGTTGTAGATGAAGGCACCCAGGGTGGCCAGCGCGGTGGCCAGGACAACATTGATCACGGCGATGAGCGAGGTGAACAGCAGCACCCGGGGCAGCGAGAGGAACGTCTCCAGATCGAAGCCGCCGCTGCCCTCCGCGCTGGTGGCCTCGCTGACGGTGCCGCCGAGGGTGGAGAAGACGCCCATCGCGTCCATCACCATCCACAGCACGGCGACCGCCACGATGGTGCACACCCCCAGCGCGACCGCCAGCAGGAAGCTGACCTTCATCACCGACCACGGGTCCGCCTTCGCCACCCGCAGCCTGGCCTTGCGCGTCCGCGGCACCGTACGGGCCCCGGTGCGGGGCTTGCGTACGGTGTCCGACCCCGACGGGGGCCGACCCGAAGGGCCCGGCCGGCCGCCGTCCGGCGACGGATACGCCTGCGGCGGCCGGTGCGGCTGCTGCTCACTCTGCTGCGGCTGCGGCTGCGGCTGGGCCGGGGACGGGGGCTTCGCCTGCGGCTGCGGCTGAGCCTTCGGCTGCGGCTGAGCACCACTCACGCCCTGCTCCTAGTTGTCCTGGTCGTCGTCCGGGTCGGGCGCGTCCTGCTGCTCCCCCTCGTCAGGGGTACCCGCCGCGGCCTCCACTTCCTCGGCCTCCCGACCGGCTTCGGCGTTACGTGCCACGCCGACAACCGCGTCCTTCTTGCCCAGGTTGATCAGTTGGACGCCCATGGTGTCACGGCCGGTCTCCCTCACTTCGTTGACCCGCGTACGGATCACACCGCCGCCGAGCGTGATGGCGAGGATCTCGTCGGTCTCCTCGACCACCAGCGCGCCGACCAGTGATCCCCGGTCTTCCACGATCTTGGCGGCCTTGATGCCGAGGCCGCCGCGGCCCTGGACCCGGTACTCGTCCACGTTGGTCCGCTTCGCGTACCCGCCATCGGTGGCTGTGAACACGAACGTACCCGCCCGCACGACATTCATCGAGAGGAGTTCGTCGTCTTCGCGGAAACTCATCCCCTTGACGCCGGAGGTGGCCCGGCCCATCGGGCGCAGCGCGTCGTCGGTCGCGGTGAAGCGGATCGACTGCGCCTTCCTGCTGACCAGCAGCAGGTCGTCGTCGGGGGAGACCAGCTCGGCACCGATCAGCTCGTCGTCCCGGCCGTCCTCCATCTCGCGGAGGTTGATGGCGATGACGCCGCCGGAGCGGGGCGAGTCGTAGTCCTTGAGCGGGGTCTTCTTGACCAGGCCCGACTTGGTGGCCAGCACCAGATAGGGCGCTGCCTCGTAGTCCCGGATGGCGAGGATCTCGGCGATCTGCTCGTCCGGCTGGAAGGCCAGCAGGTTCGCCACGTGCTGGCCCCGCGCGTCCCGCCCGGCGTCCGGCAGTTCGTACGCCTTGGCCCGGTAGACGCGGCCCTTGTTGGTGAAGAACAGCAGCCAGTGGTGGGTGGTGGAGACGAAGAAGTGGTCGACGATGTCGTCTTCCTTCAGCTTCGTCCCCCGCACGCCCTTGCCGCCGCGCTTCTGGGCCCGGTAGTCGTCGGTCTTGGTGCGCTTGACGTAGCCGCCACGGGTGATCGTGACGACGATGTCCTCCTCGGCGATCAGGTCCTCGATGGACATGTCGCCCTCGAAGGGGATCAGCTTGGTACGCCGGTCGTCGCCGAACTTGTCGACGATCGCCTTCATCTCCTCGCCGATGATCTGCCGCTGCCGCTCGGGCGAGGCGAGGATCGCGTTGTACTCGTTGATCTTCGCCTGGAGCTCGTCGTGCTCCGCGGTGATCTTCTGCCGCTCCAGCGCGGCCAGCCTGCGCAGCTGCATCTCCAGGATCGCGTTGGCCTGGATCTCGTCGATCGTCAGCAGCCCCATCAGCCCCTCGCGGGCCTCCTCGACGGTCTGGCTGCGCCGGATCAGCGCGATGACCTCGTCGATCGCGTCCAGCGCCTTGAGCAGACCGCGCAGGATGTGGGCGCGCTCCTCGGCCTTGCGCAGCCGGAAGCGGGTACGGCGCACGATGACGTCGATCTGGTGCGCGACCCAGTGCCGGATGAAGGCGTCCAGCGACAGGGTGCGCGGCACGCCCTCGACCAGGGCCAGCATGTTGGCGCCGAAGTTGGTCTGGAGATCGGTGTGCTTGTAGAGGTTGTTGAGGACGACCTTGGCGACCGCGTCCCGCTTCAGGACGATGACGAGGCGCTGGCCGGTCCGCGAGGAGGTCTCGTCGCGGACGTCAGCGATGCCGCCGATCCGGCCCTCCTTGACCAGGTCGGCGATCTTCAGCGCTAGGTTGTCCGGGTTGACCTGGTAGGGCAGCTCGGTGACGACCAGGCACTGGCGGCCCTGGATCTCCTCGACCTCCACCACGGCCCGCATGGTGATCGAGCCGCGCCCGGTGCGGTACGCCTCCTCGATGCCGCGACGGCCCACCACGAGGGCGCCGCTGGGGAAGTCCGGGCCCTTGATCCGCTCGATGAGGGCGTCCAGCAACTCCTCGCTGGAGGCCTCGGGGTGGTCGAGGTACCACTGGGCACCCGCGGCGACCTCCCGCAGATTGTGCGGCGGGATGTTGGTCGCCATACCGACGGCGATACCGGCCGAACCGTTGATCAGCAGGTTCGGGAACCGGGCCGGCAGGACCGTCGGCTCCTGGTTGCGGCCGTCGTAGTTGTCCTGGAAGTCGACGGTCTCCTCGTCGATGTCCCGGAGCATCTCCATGGCCAGCGGCGCCATCTTGCACTCGGTGTACCGCATGGCCGCCGCCGGGTCGTTGCCCGGCGAGCCGAAGTTGCCGTTGGAGTCCACCAGCGGCATCCGCATCGACCAGGGCTGCGCCAGCCGCACCAGCGCGTCGTAGATCGAGGTGTCACCGTGCGGGTGGTAGGTGCCCATGACGTCGCCGACGACGCGGGCGCACTTGTAGTAGCCCTTCTCGGGGCGGTAGCCGCCGTCGTACATCGCGTACAGCACCCGGCGGTGCACCGGCTTGAGGCCGTCGCGGATGTCGGGCAGCGCACGGCTCACGATCACGCTCATCGCGTAGTCGAGGTAGGAGCGCTGCATCTCCGTCTCGAGGCTGACGGGCTCGACGCGCGCACCCGCCTCGGTGTCCACCAGCGCGCTGTCGGGCGTGGGGGCGTTCTCGGGCGTCGGTTCGGGTGTGGTGGGGGTCTCGTCGGCCATGGTTAAAGATCAAGTCCTTGAGGTAGTGCGGCGGAAAAGCCATTCCCGCCGCAACGGCGCGCAGCCACAGCGGCGAGGGTCCGGCGGCGATTCGACGGGCTCAACCAGAACACTCGGCTAAATATCCAGGAAGCGGACGTCCTTGGCGTTCCGCTGGATGAACGAGCGGCGGGCCTCGACGTCCTCACCCATCAGGATGGAGAACAGATCGTCGGCGGCGGCCGCGTCGTCCAGCGTCACCTGGCGAAGGACGCGGTGCTCGATGTCCATGGTGGTGACCCGCAGCTCGTCCGCGTTCATCTCACCCAGACCCTTGAAGCGCTGCACCGAGTCGTCCCTGATCCGCTTGCCCTGCTCACGGCCGAGCTGGATGAGGCTGTCGCGCTCGGGGTCGGAGTAGGCGTACTGGAATTCGTCCCGGCTCCACTTGATCTTGTACAGCGGCGGCTGGGACAGGAAGACGTGTCCGGCCTCCACCAGCGGCCGCATGAAGCGGAAGAGCAGGGTGAGCAGCAGGGTGTTGATGTGCTGGCCGTCGACGTCGGCGTCCGCCATCAGGATGATCTTGTGGTAGCGGAGCTTCTCGATGTCGAAGTCCTCGTGCACACCCGTGCCGAACGCCGAGATCAGCGCCTGCACCTCGGCGTTCTGGAGGACCTTGTCGATCCGCGCCTTCTCCACGTTCAGGATCTTGCCGCGGATCGGCAGGATGGCCTGGTACTCGGGGTCGCGGCCCGACTTGGCCGAGCCGCCCGCCGAGTCACCCTCCACGATGAAGATCTCGCACTTGACCGGGTCGTTGGACTGGCAGTCCGAGAGCTTGCCCGGCAGCGACGCCGTCTCCAGCAGGCCCTTGCGCCGCGTCAGATCGCGTGCCTTGCGCGCGGCGACCCGGGCCGTGGCCGCCTGGATGCCCTTGCGGATGATGTCCGCTGCCTCGTTCGGGTTCCGGTCGAGCCAGTCGGTCAGATGCTCGTGGACGATCTTCTGGACGAAGGTCTTGGCCTCGGTGTTGCCCAGCTTCGTCTTCGTCTGGCCCTCGAACTGGGGCTCGCCCAGCTTGATGGAGATGATCGCGGTCAGACCCTCGCGGATGTCCTCACCCGTGAGGTTGTCGTCCTTCTCGCGCAGCAGCTTCTTCTCCCGCGCGTACCGGTTGATCAGACCCGTCAGCGCCGCGCGGAAGCCCTCCTCGTGGGTGCCGCCCTCGTGCGTGTGGATCGTGTTGGCGAAGGAGTAGACCCCCTCGCTGTACTGGTTGTTCCACTGCATCGCGACCTCGACGGAGAGCATCCGCTCCGTGTCCTCGGCCTCGAAGCCGATCACCGTCGGGTGGACCAGCTCGCCCTTGCGGGAGTTGAGGTAGCGGACGAAGTCCGAGATGCCGCCCTCGTAGTGGTAGCGGACCGCGTTCGGCTTGCCGTCCTCGTCGACGTGGCCCTCACGCTCGTCGGTCAGGGCGATGGTCAGGCCCTTGTTGAGGAAGGCCATCTCCTGGAAGCGCCGCGCGAGCGTCTCGAACGAATAGTCCGTCGTCTCGAAGATGTCCGGATCCGCCCAGAACGTAACGGTCGTTCCGGTTTCGTCCGTCGCCTCGTTCTTCTCCAGCGGGGCCGTCGGCGCCCCCATCTTGTAGTCCTGCGTCCAGCGGTAGCCGTCGGCCTTGATGTCGACGGCGAGCTTGGTCGACAGGGCGTTCACGACGGAGACACCGACGCCGTGCAGACCACCGGAGACCGCGTAACCGCCGCCGCCGAACTTGCCGCCCGCGTGCAGCACCGTGAGCACGACCTCGACGGCCGGCTTCTTCTCGACCGGGTGGATGCCCACCGGGATACCGCGGCCGTTGTCGACGACGCGCACGCCGCCGTCGGCCAGCAGCGTCACGTCGATCGTGTCCGCGTGCCCGGCCATGGCCTCGTCGACGGAGTTGTCGACCACCTCTTGGACGAGGTGATGAAGACCACGTTCACCGGTCGACCCGATGTACATTCCGGGCCGTTTGCGGACAGCGTCCAGCCCTTCCAGGACGGTGATCGCGCTCGCGTCGTACGACACCTCGGACACCTCGGCGTCGGACGTGGCGGCGCCGCCGCCTGCGGATTCGGGGGTTGCCTCCGCGGGCTGCGGCGGAGTCGTCTTGTCGTTCTCGTTGAGATCGCCGGAATCGGCCACGAAGCGCCCTTTCTGGCACAGCACAGGCCGTCTCCAGGGCAAGGCGGAGCGGCTGCGTCGTTCGACATGTCCCGCAACGGTGCGGTAGTCCCCCAGTGTACCGGTGGCTGCGACAGGAGTGGGGGTTTGCCGGTGCCTGAGTCCACATGTGGCGCCCTGAACTGGCGTCGTTCGACTCCCCATATCTGGACCGGGGGGCCAAGAGCCTCACAGTGGCACTGAGCGCTTCGATCCGTCTCCGGCTGTCCCGGTCCGGGCACGGACTGCGACGGGGGCCCCGGACCGGCGCCGCCGAGGGCCGCGAACGCACGGCGACAGGGACGCGAACGGGCGGCGACGGGGCGCTCGAAACCTCACCCGTAGGTGTCGCCGGGACCTCTGCTGCCGGGTGCCCGCAGCGGCCCGTACTCGTTGCGCGGAGCCTCCGGGCCCCGCACCTTGATCATCCGTACGGTGCCCTGGCCGAGGGCCTCGTTCAGCCGCGCCACCACCTGCGGCGCCAGCAGCCGCAGTTGTGTGGCCCACGCCGTGGAGTCGCAGCGCACCAGCAGCGTGCGCTCCTCCTCGTCGTACCGCTGCGGCTCACAGTGCTGCGCCAGCCCCGGGCCCACCAGCTGCGGCCAGCGCCCCATCACCCCGCCGACCGCCGCCGGGGTCTCCCAGCCGCGCTCCGCGATCAGCCTGCTGACGGCGGCACCCAGCGGCAGCGGGTCCCGCCCGTCCCGCCGCGCACCCGAGCGCAGACCGCCGCCCCGGCGGGCCTGCCGCCGCTGCTGCGCCTCGGCCCCGCGGGCCCGCGCCTGCTCCTTGGCGGCCCGCAGCGCGACCCGCGCCAGATCGACGCCGCTGGTCGCGGGCGGCTCCGACGTGCGGGGCTCCTGGGCTTCCTGGGGCGCTTGCGGCTCCTGTGGCTCCTGGGGCTCCTTCACAGCGGCGTCACCTCCCCGTCCGCCACCGCGAACCGTGCTCCCACCAGCACATCCGGTACGTCCTCCGGCACGGCGGCGGTCACCAGCACCTGCTCGGCCGTCGCCACCAACTCCGCGAGCCGGGTACGGCGTCTGGTGTCCAGCTCGGCGAAGACATCGTCCAGGATCAGCACCGGCTCATGCCCCTCGCTCTTGAGCAGCTCGTACGCGGCCAGCCGCAGCGCCAGCGCGTAGGACCACGACTCGCCATGGCTGGCATACCCCTTGGCGGGCAGCTCGCCCAGCCGCAGCAGTACATCGTCGCGATGCGGGCCGACGAGCGTCACGCCGCGCTCGATCTCCTGCTTACGGGCCTCGCCCAGCGCCGCGACCAACCCCGCGTACAGCTCCTCCCGGGTCGCTCCGGCCACCGGACCGCGGTACTCGAACGCGACCGGGCCGCCGCCCGGCGCCAGCCGCTCGTACGCCTTGTCGGCCAGCGGGCCCAGCACCGCCAGCAGGTCCAGCCGCTGCGCCAGCAACTCGGCGCCCGTACGCGCCAGATGCTGGTCCCACACGTCCAGCGTGGACAGATCCACGCCCCGGCCGCCGTGCCGCCGCGCCATGGCGGCGGACTTCAGCAGGCTGTTGCGCTGCTTGAGCACCCGCTCGTAGTCCGAGCGCACCCCCGCCATCCGCGGGGCACGCGCCGTCACCAGCTCGTCCAGGAAGCGGCGCCGTTCGCCCGGGTCGCCCTTGACCAGCGTCAGATCCTCCGGCGCGAACAGCACCGTGCGCAGGATGCCCAGCACATCGCGGGGCCGCACCTGCGAGGAGCGGTTGATCCGGGCCCGGTTGGCCTTGCCCGGGTTCAGCTCCAGCTCGACCAGCTGCTCACGCTCGCCCTGCCGCACCTGGGCCCGTACGACGGCGCGCTGGGCGCCCTGCCGTACCAGCGGCGCGTCCGCCGAGACCCGGTGGCTGCCCAGCGTGGCCAGATAGCCGACGGCTTCGACCAGGTTGGTCTTGCCCTGGCCGTTCGGCCCGAGGAACGCCGTCACGCCCGGACCGAGCGGAACCTCGGCCCGGGCGTACGAGCGGAAATCAGCGAGCGAGAGATGCGTGACGTGCATCGCCTGGCCGTCAGCCTCCGGTGGGCGGGGTGACGTCGGCGCCCGGGGAGTCGGCGCCCTTCTCCCCGCCCTTCGCGGCCGTCACCGCGTGGCCGCCGAACTGGTTGCGCAGCGCGGCGATCATCTTCATCTGCGGGGAGTCCTCCTGCCGGGAGGAGAACCGGGCGAACAGCGAAGCGGTGATCGCGGGCAGCGGCACCGCCTTGTCGATCGCGGCCTCCACCGTCCAGCGGCCCTCGCCCGAGTCCGCCGCGTAGCCGCGCAGCGCGTCCAGGTGCTCGTCGCTGTCCAGCGCCTTGACCGCCAGGTCCAGCAGCCAGGAGCGGATGACGGTGCCCTCCTGCCAGGAGCGGAAGACCTCGCGTACGTCGGTCACCGAGTCCGCGGCCTCCAGCAGCTCCCAGCCCTCGGCGAAGGACTGCATCATCGCGTACTCGATGCCGTTGTGGACCATCTTCGCGAAGTGGCCCGCACCGACCTTGCCCGCGTGGACGGAGCCGAACTCGCCCACCCGTCGCCCGCCACCGCCCCGAGTGGTCGCGCTTTGCGCGTCAGATTCGTTGGGCTTGAGCGCGTCGAAGACCGGCTGCACCTTCGCCACGTCCTCGGCGGAGCCGCCGTACATCAGCGCGTAGCCGTTCTCCAGGCCCCATACGCCGCCGGAGACACCGCAGTCGACGAAGCCGATGCCCTTGGCCTTCAGCTCCTCGGCGTGCTTCTCGTCGTCGGTCCAGCGCGAGTTGCCGCCGTCCACGACCAGGTCTCCGGGGGAGAGCAGTTCACCGAGCTCGTCGATGGTCGACTGGGTGGCCGAGCCCGCCGGCACCATCACCCACACCACGCGCGGCGCGCTGAGCGAATCGACCAGCTCCTTGAGGCTGCCCACATCGGCGACGTCCGGGTTCCGGTCATACCCGATGACCGTGTGGCCCCCGCGGCGGATGCGCTCGCGCATGTTCCCGCCCATCTTCCCGAGACCGACCAGACCGAGCTCCATCACTGCCCCTTAGCTGAGTTTCCGCAGTTCGTACGCATTCGACCCTACGCCCCACAGGCTGTGGACAGACTGCCGCCGCCGTCGTCGGCATCAGCCGGAGAGCCGCACCGGCATGATCAGGTACTTGTACGCGTCATCGGCCTCGGCGTCCTTGGCCGGGCGGCCGCTCAGCAGCGCCGGCTTGGTCGACGTGGTGAACGACAGCTGGGCGACGGGCGAGTCGATGGCGCTCAGCCCCTCCAGCAGGAACCCGGGGTTGAAGGCGATCGAGATGTCGTCGCCCTCGAGGTCGGCGTCGACCCGCTCCACAGCCTGTGCGTCGTCGCTGGAGCCGGCCTCCAGGGTGAGCACACCCTGCTCGAAGCTGAGCCGCACCGGAGTGTTCCGCTCCGCGACCAGCGCCACGCGCTTGACGGCCTCCACGAACGGCGCCGTCTCGATCACCGCGACGGAGTTGAACTCCGTGGGGAACAGCGTGCGGTACTTCGGCAGATCGCCCTCCAGCAGCCGCGTCGTCGTCCGCCGCCCGGCGCCCTCGAAGCCGATCAGCCCCTCACCGGAGCCGGAGCCGGACAGCGCCAGCGTCACACTGTCGCCGCCGCTGAGCGACTTGGCGGTCTCCAGCAGCGTCTTGGCGGGCACCAGGGCCACCGCGGAGGCGTCCGGCGTCTCGGGCTTCCACAGGAACTCGCGCACTGCGAAGCGGTAGCGGTCGGTGGAGGCCAGGGTGACGGTGTCGCCCTCGATCTCGATCCGCACACCGGTCAGCACCGGCAGGGTGTCGTCCCGGCCGGCCGCGATGGCGACCTGCTGGGCCGCGGCGGCGAAGACCTCGCCGGGAACGGTGCCGGTGGCGGACGGCATCTCCGGCAGCGCCGGGTACTCCTCCACAGGGAGGGTGTGCAGCGTGAACCGGGAGGAGCCGCAGACGACGGTCGCCCGTACACCGTCTGTGGAGATCTCCACCGGGCGGTTGGGGAGGGCGCGGCAGATGTCGGCCAGCAGCCGGCCGGAGACCAGCACCGTGCCGTCCTCCTCGACCTCCGCCTCGACCGAGACCCGCGCCGAGACCTCGTAGTCGAAGCCGGAGAGGCTCAGCGTGCCGTCTTCCGCCTTCAACAGCAGGCCCGCGAGCACGGGTACCGGCGGGCGGGCGGGGAGGCTCTTGGCCGTCCAGGCCACCGCCTCCGCGAGCACATCGCGTTCAACCCGGATCTTCACGTTCAGCCGCCTCCTGCTGCTGCCTCTGCTCGTGCTTTGCCGGGCACCAGTCTGACGCACCGGACTGACAGCAGGTGCGGGTGCGGGTCAAGTCGACGCGATCCGGGTCGGGGCCCGCGGCGCCGAGTTGTGCACAGCCCCCACTTCGAAGCGAATCCCGGGCTCTCTCTGTGTGGTCGTAGTAGTAGGGCTTGTGGAAACGGTGGAAAAGCACGTTTCCGCAGCTCAGCCCGGGAATTTTGTCCACCGCGCCTGTGGGTGGACCGGTGGAGGAAGCGGGGGTTTCTGTGGACGCGGAAAAGTTCTGCACACCCCGCCCACAGGCAGAGGTGGTTTCCCCACAGCGGCGCCCACAGTTTTACCCGCCTTTCCCACAGCCCAATCCTGGCCCTCGATGTGACGGCTTTCACTCGGACCGGTGAGCGGGCGCGTTGCGTTGCCGAACAGTGGACAGCTCTGTGGAGAAGTGGCCGATCACTGGGGAAAAGAAGCCCCAAGCTGTGGGCGGCCGGTGGACAAGCCACGAGCCGCGTCGCGGCCCGTCCCGCCCTCCACATGCTGTGGACACCGCGCGCCCACAAGTACACAGCCGAGTGACCTCGGCAAACCACCCTCCCACCGGGCCAGTTGTGGACGCCCTTGGGACAACGGAAAAGGTCCCCAGGGTGTGGAAGCGGTAAACCGCCCGTAGCTGTGGACCGGACCGCTCCCGCACCCATGAATCGAACAGCGAAGGGCCCCCGGGTAGTTGTCCCCCGGGGGCCCTTCGTCGTCGGGAGAGCCGCGTCAGCCCGTCTGGTGGGCAGCGTGGTGGGCGGCGTGGTGCCGGCGCAGCGGGTTGCCGTGGTGGCGCGGAGCGGGTCGGCGTGGTGCCGCGCAGCGGGTCGGCTCAGCCGTTCTTGATGCGGTTGGTCAGCTCCGTGACCTGGTTGTAGATGGAGCGCCGCTCGGCCATCAGGGCGCGGATCTTGCGGTCGGCGTGCATCACCGTGGTGTGGTCGCGACCCCCGAACTGGCCGCCGATCTTCGGCAGCGAGAGGTCGGTCAGCTCCCGGCACAGATACATCGCGATCTGCCGTGCCGTCACCAGCACCCGGCTGCGAGAGGAGCCGCACAGGTCGTCGACCGTCAGCCCGAAGTAGTCGGCCGTCGCGGCCATGATCGCGGGCGCGGTGATCTCCGGTGTCGCGTCCTCGCCGCCCGGGATGAGGTCCTTCAGCACGATCTCGGTCAGCCCGAGATCGACCGGCTGCCGGTTGAGGCTGGCGAAGGCCGTCACCCGGATCAGTGCGCCCTCCAGCTCCCGGATGTTGCGGGAGATGCGCGAGGCGATGAACTCCAGCACCTCGGGTGGGGCGTTCAGCTGCTCCTGCACCGCCTTCTTCCGGAGGATCGCGATCCGCGTCTCCAGCTCGGGCGGCTGCACATCGGTGATCAGGCCCCACTCGAAGCGGTTGCGCAGCCGGTCCTCCAGCGTCTCGAGCGCCTTGGGCGGCCGGTCGCTGGAGAGGACGATCTGCTTGTTGGCGTTGTGCAGGGTGTTGAAGGTGTGGAAGAACTCCTCCTGCGTCGACTCCTTGTCCGCCAGGAACTGGACGTCGTCGACGAGCAGGATGTCCATGTCGCGGTAGCGCTTGCGGAACGCGTCCGCCTTGCCGTCGCGGATGGAGTTGATGAACTCGTTGGTGAACTCCTCCGAGCTGACGTAGCGCACCCGTGTGCCCGGGTAGAGGCTGCGCGCGTAGTGGCCGATCGCGTGCAGCAGATGCGTTTTGCCCAGCCCGGACTCGCCGTAGATGAACAGCGGGTTGTACGCCTTGGCCGGTGCCTCCGCCACGGCGACGGCCGCGGCGTGCGCGAACCGGTTCGAGGCACCGATCACAAAGGTGTCGAAGAGGTACTTCGGGTTCAGCCGCGCTGTCGGCTCCCCCGGCCCCGTGGCCGGCGCGGGCTGCGCGGCCAGCGGCCCTGGCGCCCCGCTGGGCGCGGGCAGCTGTGCCGGGCTGTCGTAGTGCGGGGCGGGCGGGCGCCCCTGGGGCGGCACCTGCGGACGGGGGCGCTGCTGGTGCTGCTGGTGCTGTTGCTGCTCGTAGGACTCGAACGACTGCTGGTCGTAGCCCTGGCTCCCCTGGCCGGGCGGACCGGACTGGTAGCCCTGGCCGCCGTCGTAGTTCTGGCCGTGCTCGTAGCCCTGGCCACCGCGCTCATAGCCCTGTCCCCCGGCGCGCTCATAACCCTGGCCGGTGTCGTAGCCGCCGCCCTGCTGCTCGTAGGACTGCTGGTCGTAGCTCTGCTGCTGCCGCTCGTAGGGCTGGCGGGGCTGGTGCTGCTGCGGGGGGTAGGGCTCGCGCGGCTGCTGCCAGGGCGAGTAGTCCGTCGGGTACGCGGAGCGGGCGCCGGGGATCTCGCGGCTCTCGTACTGCTCGTACCGGTCCTGCCTGTCCTGCTCGTACCTGTCCTCGCCGTACCGATCCTGCTCGTACCGCTCCTGGTGCCCGTGCTGCTGCGGGGGCTGGGGGTGCGAGGGCTGCTGCGGCTGTGACGGCTGCTGCTGTTCGGGGGCCGGTGTGGGGGACGGGATGGCGGGGGCGGGCGGTGCGGTCGCCTCGGGAGCCGGGCCGGTCACCGTGATCGCCAGCCGGATGGGCTGCTGGCACTCGCGGCTGAGGGCCTCGGTGATCAGCGGCGCGAGACGGCCCTCCAGGACGCCCTTCGCATACTCGTTCGGAACGCCGAGCAGCGCCGTACCCGAGACGAGGACGAGGGGCTGGCAGTCCCGCAGCCAGCGCTGGTCCTTCGCCTCGACGCCCTGTCCCTCGCGCAGCAGCTGATCCAGCACCCGTGGCCACACTGCGGCAAGATCGGCAGGTAGGTCAGCCACGGGGCACGCTCTCTCACTCGCTGGGTGACGGGTCACTCGCTGGGTGACGGTCGTCCGGTGATCGACCAGGTCCCACGAATGCATGTTTCTCGGGAAGGTCGGGAAGGAAGGGAAGTTCGGCCACGGTAGTCACGCGGACGTGCCCCGTTCAAGTCGTTGTCCACAGGCTGTGCACGAGTGCAGTAGCCGGACCGGGCCGGGCAGCGGGTGGACAGCCGTCGGGAAGCGGCCCGGGTGCCCCGTCGGCGCTGGTTTGACCGGATGGCGTAGGCGCGCGTACCGTAACCAGGTCGAGTGTCGACGGCTGCTGCCGCCTGCCTCCGATGGGCAAGATCAACGGGTTTTCCCGAGCGATCATGAAGCGGTGCACACTCGGGCGTTGCGAGCTACTCGTGGGCGCACGGTGACAGCCGGTCGACTCCCCACACCCAGTCCCACGGTGACCGTGGGACACGAAGCATCTCTGGAGCCCCCGAGTGAGCAAGCGCACCTTCCAGCCGAACACCCGCCGCCGCGCGAAGACCCACGGCTTCCGGCTGCGCATGCGGACCCGCGCCGGCCGCGCGATCATCGCGAACCGTCGCAGCAAGGGTCGCGCCCGCCTGTCGGCCTGAGCAGCCTGACCACAGGTCCATGACGTGCTGCCTACCGAGAACCGGCTGAGGCGGCGCGAGGACTTCGCGGCCGCGGTACGCCGAGGACGCAGGGCCGGGCGCCCGCTCCTCGTCGTCCATCTACGCAGTCGAACGGACCCGCATGCGTTGGGGGGAGAGGTTCCCCCGGTGCGTGCGGGTTTCGTCGTGAGCAAGGCCGTCGGCAACGCCGTGGTCCGTAACCGTGTGAAGCGGCGCCTGCGGCATCTGCTGCGGGACCGCCTCTCCCAGCTGCCCCCCGGTAGCCTTGTCGTCGTACGGGCGCAACCCGGTGCGGCAGACGCGGACCACGTGGAACTGGTGCGCGATCTGGACGCCGCGCTGCGGAAGCTGCTCAAAGGGTCCCCTCGCTCTGCCGCCTCGGGGGACAGCCCTCGAAATCCCGGCCGCGGACCGGGAGGGAGAGCTCAGTGAAGTACCCGCTGCTGTGGTTGATCAAGCTGTACCAGTGGACCATCAGTCCCCTGCTCGGCCCGGTGTGCCGGTACTACCCGTCGTGCTCGCACTACGGGTATACGGCCATCGACCGCCATGGCGCCGTGAAGGGAACGGCACTGACGGCCTGGCGCATTCTGCGCTGCAATCCGTGGTCGCCCGGTGGCGTCGACCATGTCCCCGCCCGGAAGCACCCGGTATGGCACCAGCGGATCCGCTCCCGCTGGCAGCAGCACCGGACCCAGTCCAACGCCCAAGGAGCCTGATTCGTGGACACGATCCTGAGTCCTCTCTATACCGCTGTCTCCTGGATCATTGTCCAGTTCCATTCGCTGTTCAGCCTGGTCTTCGACAAGGACAGCGGCCTGGCCTGGGGTCTGTCCATCTTCTGTCTGGTGGTGCTGATCCGGATCTGCCTGATCCCGCTCTTCGTGAAGCAGATCAAGTCGACCCGGAACATGCAGGCGCTCCAGCCGAAGATGAAGGCGATCCAGGAGCGCTACAAGAGCGACAAGCAGCGCCAGAGCGAAGAGATGATGAAGCTCTACAAGGAGACGGGCACCAACCCGCTCTCCAGCTGCCTGCCGATCCTGGCGCAGTCGCCGTTCTTCATCGCCCTCTTCCAGGTGCTCAACCACATCGCGGGTGACAGGAAGGTCGGTGTACTCACCGCCGAGCAGGTCGACAGCGCCCGTAACGCCAAGATCTTCGGTGCCCCGATCGCCGCGAAGTTCATGGACAGCGCCGACAAGGTCGAGGCGCTGGCGGCCACGCTGACCGACGTCCGCGTCGTCACGGTGATCATGATCATCCTGATGTCGGCGTCGCAGTTCTACACGCAGCGCCAGCTGATGACCAAGAACGTCGACCTGACGGTGAAGACGCCGTTCATGCAGCAGCAGAAGATGCTGATGTACGTCTTCCCCATCATGTTCGCCGTCTTCGGTATCAACTTCCCCGTCGGTGTCCTCGTCTACTGGCTGACGACCAACGTGTGGACGATGGGTCAGCAGATGTACGTCATCAAGCGCAACCCGACCCCCGGCTCCCGCGCCTTCACGGAGCGCCAGGAGAAGCTGCGTGCCAAGGGCAAGCTCAAGGAGGACCCGAAGGAGGTCGAGGCGCGTGAGGCCGCCGAGGCGGCCCGGGTCCGCCGGCAGCAGCCGAAGCGGCAGCCCAAGGCGAAGCGTCAGAGCGGCGGCGGCGCGGTCGCCACGGGCACCAAGAAGGACGAGTCCACCTCGGCCCCCACGTCGATGCAGAAGACCGGCCCGAAGACGGACCAGAAGCAGGGCGGTCAGTCCGGCCAGTCCGGTCAGAAGCAGTCCGGGCAGAAGGGCGCCGGCCAGAAACAGGGTGGCGGGTCGAAGGCGGCAGGCCAGGCCAAGTCGGGCCAGCAGAAGTCGGGCCAGAAGAAGTCCGGTCAGCAGCGCAAGGGCCCGCAGCGTCCCAAGCACCCCTCCAAGAAGTGAGCACCGAAGGAGTCCCCGCCGTGACGGACACGACTGTCCCAGAAGGCACCGAAGCCGACACCGACACCCTGACCCGCCTGGAACAGGAGGGTGAGATCGCGGCCGACTACCTCGAGGGACTTCTCGATATCGCCGATCTGGACGGCGACATCGACATGGACGTCGAGGCCGACCGCGCCGCGGTGTCGGTGATCAGCGAGGGCTCGTCCCGCGACTTGCAGAAGCTGGTCGGCCGGGACGGCGAGGTCCTGGAGGCCCTCCAGGAGCTGACCCGGCTGGCCGTGCACCGGGAGACCGGTGACCGCAGCCGGCTGATGCTGGACATCGCCGGGTTCCGTGCCCGTAAGCGCGAGGAGCTCGCGGAGCTGGGCGCGAAGGCGGCGCAGGAGGCGAAGAGCAGCGGTGAGCCCGTCAAGCTGCGCCCGATGACGCCCTTCGAGCGCAAGGTCGTGCACGACGCGGTGAAGGACGCCGGACTGCGCAGCGAGTCCGAGGGCGAGGAGCCGCAGCGCTGCGTGGTCGTTCTCCCGTGACGGAGCGGTCGGGGGAGCCCTCGGAGGAGCAGGCGGCCCCGCCGCCCCCGCCCGAGGCGGCGCACAAGGCGTTCGGTGACAGCCTGCCCGCGGTCGAGCGGTACGCGGAGTTGCTGGCGGATGCCGGGGTACGGCGCGGACTGCTCGGTCCGCGCGAGGTGCCCCGGCTGTGGGAGCGACACCTGCTGAACTGTGTGGTGCTCTCCGAAGTGGTGCCCGAGGGTGTCACGGTCTGCGATGTCGGCTCGGGTGCCGGGCTGCCGGGCATTCCGCTGGCGCTGGTACGGCCGGACCTGGAGATCACGCTGCTGGAGCCGCTGCTGCGGCGGACGACCTTCCTCCAGGAGGTCGTCGAGCTGCTGGGGCTCGACCATGTGACGGTGATGCGGGGCCGGGCCGAGGAGATGCTGGGCACGCTGACGCCCGTCCATGTGGTGACGGCCCGTGCGGTGGCGCCGCTGGACCGGCTGGCCGGCTGGGGCGTTCCGCTGCTGCGGCCGTACGGCGAGATGGTGGCGCTCAAGGGCGACACCGCCGAGGACGAGGTACGGGCCGCCCGGGACGCGCTGCACAAGCTGGGCGTCGTGGAGACGACGGTGGAGCAGATCGGCCGCGACCTGATCGACCCGCCCTCGACGGTCGTACGGGCCAGGGTCGGCGAGAGCCCCGGCGGGGTGCGTTTCGCGGCCCGGCGGGTCAAGGCCGAGAAGGCGGCCCGCGCGAGCGGCCGCTCCACCCGGGGCGGCCGGCGGCGGCGCTGACAGGCCGGGGGGAGTGACCGGTCGGCGCTGAAACGCTGATTCGGTTACTCCATAAAAACGCTTAAGACCCTGCGGAGCGGAGTGTCGCGACGGTCACCGTCGGGTGCGTGTGCATCGTGTTTCACGTGAAACGCCGCTCTCTGTTGCACGGAATCATCAACCGAGGCCGCGCTGCCGCCAGCGCACGCGGCCAGACCGCCAATGAGCCCCGCTCGGACGTGGAGTTGTCCACAACTGAGCGGGGCTCGCTGGTTCACGGCACCGAAAGCATGGGAGGCTCTGTTCATAGCGAGCCTGATGTTGAGGAGAGTGAACCGTTGCGGTCCGACGCCAACATCGCGGGACCGATGGCCGACCCGGTCCCCGGTCCCCGCACAGAGCCGGGGGATACCAGCGCGGGTGGGGTCGCTCCCCGCGGTGACGCGGCACGTGAAACGCCACCGCCCATGGATGACACGCCGATCGGCCGTGCGGCCCAGCAGGCGGTCGAAGCGATGAACCGCGCCGGGGAGGGGCTGCCTCGCCCTGCCCAGACGCGGGTCATGGTTGTTGCCAACCAGAAGGGCGGAGTCGGCAAGACCACCACGACGGTGAACCTCGCCGCCTCGCTGGCCCTGCACGGGGGCCGCGTCCTGGTCGTCGATCTCGACCCGCAGGGCAACGCCTCGACGGCGTTGGGGGTCGACCACCATGCCGAGGTTCCGTCGATCTACGACGTTCTGGTGGAGAGCAAGCCGCTCTCGGAAGTCGTCCAGCCGGTGCCGGACGTGGAGGGGCTCTTCTGCGCGCCAGCGACCATCGATCTCGCCGGTGCGGAGATCGAACTCGTGTCGCTGGTCGCGCGGGAGAGCCGCCTTCAGCGGGCCATCGAGGCATACGAGCAGCCGTTGGACTACATCCTCATCGACTGCCCGCCCTCTCTGGGGCTGCTGACGGTGAATGCGCTCGTGGCCGGCGCCGAGGTTCTGATCCCCATTCAGTGCGAGTACTACGCGCTGGAGGGGCTCGGCCAACTGCTGCGGAACGTCGAGCTGGTGCGGGGGCATCTGAACCCCCGGCTGCACGTCTCGACCATCATCCTCACCATGTACGACGGCCGGACCCGGCTGGCGTCGCAGGTGGCGGAGGAGGTGCGCGGCCACTTCGGCAAGGAGGTGCTGCGCACCAACATCCCGCGGTCGGTCCGTATCTCGGAGGCACCCAGCTACGGGCAGACGGTCCTCACGTACGATCCGGGCTCCAGTGGTTCGCTCTCCTATCTGGAGGCGGCTCGGGAGATCGCTCTGCGGGATCCGCATGTTGAGCAGGCGCAAGCACAGCAGCAGCTTCAGTTGCAGCAGGCGCAGGCTCAGCAAGTACACGCACAGCACACACAGCACGCACAAGCACAAGTACAGGCGCAGCAGCACGGCAGCATGGCGGAGGGGACTCAGTGAGCGAGCGACGTAGGGGTCTGGGGCGGGGGCTCGGTGCACTGATCCCGGCGGCTCCAACGGGGACGGATTCCGCTGACTCTTCCGAAAACGGGGAGCAGAAGCCGAATATGACGGGAGGCTCCACCTCCCCCACCGCCGTTCCTGTGCTCACCCCGGAGCAGGGGATGCGAGGGGTCGCGGCCGCCAAGGTCGCCGCGCTCTCCCAGCGGGAGAACGAGGACGAGGTTTCGGATGAGGAAGCCGTTTCACGTGAAACGGCGCCCTCGGCCACCGTGGAGGGCGGTGTTCCCGAGGAAGCGGGTGGTGCGTTCTTCGCGGAGGTGCCGCTGGACGCCATCACCCCGAACCCGCGGCAGCCCCGTGAGGTCTTCGACGAGGATGCGCTGGCCGAACTGGTCACCTCCATCAAGGAAGTTGGCCTCCTCCAGCCCGTGGTCGTCCGCGAGCTCACGGCGGGCAACTTCGAGCTCATCATGGGTGAGCGCCGCTGGCGGGCCTGCCGCGAGGCGGGGCTGGAGCGGATCCCGGCCATCGTTCGGGCCACCGAGGACGAGAAGCTGCTCCTCGACGCGCTGCTGGAGAACCTGCACCGCGCACAGCTCAACCCGCTGGAAGAGGCAGCCGCCTACGACCAGCTCCTCAAGGATTTCAACTGCACCCATGACGAGCTGGCCGACCGCATCGGCCGTTCCCGTCCGCAGGTGTCCAACACGCTGCGGCTGCTGCGGCTCTCTCCGGGAGTGCAGCGCCGGGTGGCTGCCGGAGTCCTCTCCGCGGGGCATGCGCGGGCGCTGCTGTCCGTGGAAGACGGGGAAGAGCAGGACAAGCTCGCCCACCGCATCGTGGCCGAGGGGCTCTCGGTGCGTGCGGTGGAGGAGATCGTCACGCTGATGGGCGGCAAGCCCAAGAACAGCACAAAGCCCAAGGGGCCCCGGGCCGGCGCGCGGGTCTCCCCCGCGCTGGACCACCTCGCCGGGCGGCTCTCGGACCGCTTCGAGACGCGGGTGAAGGTCGACCTCGGCCAGAAGAAGGGCAAGATCGTGGTGGAGTTCGCCTCCATGGAGGACCTGGAGCGCATCCTGGGGCAGCTTGCCCCGGGAGAGGGCCGGGTGCTTGAGCAGAAGCTCGCCGAGGGGGACAGCGGCGAGGACGACGATCCCTCGTAGAGCAGGACCGCTCATGGAGCGGGTCTGCGCGGGGCTGAGCCTTCTGAGAGCTGGCCCTCGTAGACGGCAAGGGGCCCGGGCGCTGCGCTCGGGCCCCTTTTGCGTAGCCGTCAGAGCAGAGGATTTGTAGCTGCCCCAACAGAAGGTCCATAGCCGTCACGACAGAAGAAACGTGCCGACGAGTTGTCCGCCCCACGGATACGATGTCTGTCATGGGGCGACAGCTCGTTCCGCTCACGCTGGACAACCTCCCGGACCTGCCGAAGCGTTGCCGTGGCTGCACCTTCTGGGAGCTGGACCCGGTCAGCGGCGAGGAGGCGAAGAAGGCGGGGCGGCCGGACCTGGAGAAGGAAGCCTGGATCTCGGCGGTGCTGCTGGAATGGGGCTCCTGCGGCCGGGTCGTCTACGTCGACGATGTAGCGGTCGGCTATGTGCTGTACGCGCCGCCCGCGTATGTGCCGCGCTCCTTCGCCTTTCCCACCAGTCCCGTCTCTCCGGACGCGGTGCAGTTGATGACGGCCTTTCTGCTGCCGGAGTTCCGGGGGCAGGGGCTGGGGCGGGTGATAGTGCAGACCGTGGCGAAGGATCTGCTGCGGCGGGGGTTCAAGGCGATAGAGGCGTTCGGGGACGCCCAGTGGGCGGAGCCCGCCTGTGTGCTGCCTGCCGACCATCTGCTCTCCGTCGGCTTCAAGACCGTTCGCCCGCATCCCCGCCACCCCCGGCTGCGGCTGGAGTTGCGCTCCACCGTCTCCTGGCGGCACGACATGGAGCGGGCGCTGGACCAGTTGCTGGGCAAGGTGCACAGCAAGGAGCCGGCGCTCCGCCCGCTGTGAGGGCCCAACGGAGACTTCCGGATACGACTGAGGGGCGCCGTTTCACGTGAAACAGCGCCCCTCAGTCGGTGGCGAAGTGAGCCTCAGCCGATGAAGTCCGCGAGGTCCTTCTCGATGGCGGCCTTCGGCTTGGCACCGACGATGGTCTTCACGACCTCGCCGCCCTGGTAGACGTTCATCGTCGGGATCGACATGATGCCGTACTTGGCGGCGACGCCCGGGTTCTCGTCGATGTTGAGCTTGACCACCGTCAGCTTGTCGGCGTGCTCGGAGGCGATGGCCTCCAGCGACGGGGCGATCTGACGGCACGGGCCGCACCAGGCCGCCCAGAAGTCGACCAGCACGGGCTTGTCGCTCTTCAGGACGACGTCGTCGAAGTCGGCGTCGGTCGCGGTCACGGTGGCACCGGCCATGGTGCTTCTCCTCAATCTCTGTTGACTGCGGGTCGGGTGGGGAGCTGGCGGGGGACAGGGCTGGTCCCCCTCGAAGGGCGCCGCGTCAGACGGCTGCCGCGGTCTTCTCCGGCTCCGGGGTTTCCTCGGCGGCCACATCGGTGAGCGCGGCCAGATACCGCTCGGCGTCCAGCGCCGCGGAGCAGCCGGTGCCCGCCGCGGTGATGGCCTGGCGGTAGGTGTGGTCCACCACGTCGCCCGCCGCGAAGACGCCGGGGACGTTGGTGCGGGTGGACGGGGCGTCCACCTTGAGGTAGCCGTCCTCGTCCAGGGTCAGCTCCTCCTTGAACAGGTCCACGCGCGGGTCGTGGCCGATGGCGACGAACAGACCCGTCACATCCAGCTCACGGGTCTCGCCGTTCTGCGTGTCGCGCAGCGTCAGACCGGACAGCTTGCCGTCCTTGCTGTGGATCTCGGCGACCTCGCTGTCCCAGGCGAAGGAGATCTTCGGGTCGGCGAAGGCCCGCTCCTGCATCGCCTTGGAGGCGCGGAGCGTGTCCCGGCGGTGGATCACGGTGACCGAGGCCGCGAAGCGGGAGAGGAACGTGGCCTCCTCCATGGCGGTGTCACCGCCACCCACGACGGCGATGTGCTGCTCGCGGAAGAAGAAGCCGTCACACGTGGCGCAGTAGGAGACGCCGCGGCCGGACAGCTCCTCCTCCAGCGGCAGGCCCAGCGTGCGGTGCTGGGAGCCGGTGGCGACGATCACAGTCCGGGTGCGGTGGACGGTCCCGTTGGAGTCCGTGACGGTCTTCACAGGCCCGGACAGGTCGACGGCGGTGACGTCGTCCGGGATCAGCTCGGCGCCGAAGCGCTCGGCCTGGGCCCGCATGTTGTCCATGAGCTCCGGGCCCATGATGCCTTCCTGGAACCCGGGGAAGTTCTCGACATCGGTGGTGTTCATCAGGGCCCCGCCTGCGGTGACGGAGCCCTCGAACACCAGCGGCTTCAGCGACGCGCGGGCGGTGTAGAGCGCAGCCGTGTATCCGGCTGGGCCCGAGCCGATGATGATGACGTTACGGACGTCGCTCACGGGAGTCTTCCTTGTCTGCCGACTGCTTCCGGGATCTTCTGCCGAGGCTTGCACCCCGTCCAACGGATCCTACGGGGCAGACATTCCCGGGCCCGCGTCCGCGTGTCACCCGCGCGGGTAGGTGCGCTTGAACAGCACCTTCCCGGGGCCCGACGGGTCGGCGCTCACACAGGAGGGGTCCACCAGGTAGGCATCCACCAGCCGCGGGTCGCCACCCTGGTGGGGAAGGACGACCAGATAGCCGGAGCGGTTCTCGAAGGTGGCGTCGGAGTCGACGGCCAGCGGGCTCTCCGTACGGTTGATCCCGTCACGGACGCAGGACGGTATGGACTGTCCGCCGCCCAGCCTGTCGTCGCGGAGGGTCTTCTCCTTGCTGCTGGGGCTGCGCTTGGTGTCGATCGAGGGGGGATCGCTGGGCCGGGCGGAGCTGCCGGGTGCGCTCCGGGAGGGGGACGGCGACTTCTGGTCCGAGAGCAGGTTCTGGACGCGCTTGCGTAGCCGCTGGTCGTCGCTGCTGCCGCCGGCGTCGGTGTCCGTGGGCGCTGAGGAGCCCGGCGCCGCATCGGGAGCCTGCTTCCCGGGGGTCGACTGGGCGGTGCCCGAACTCACCTCGGTGGGTGCGGGGTTGGAGAGCGCCCGGATGGTGATCCCGCCGAGCGTGAGGACAGCCAGAGACGCAGCTGCCACGAGCACCATCGTCCGCTTCCGGCGCCAGGGGCTGAGGGAGACGGAAGTCGCTGTTTCACGTGAAACGGGGCCCGGAGGCGTCTCGGAAGCGGGTTTCACGGGAGGCTCCGCTGCCGTTTCACGTGAAACGGCAGCGTCATGGGCGGCAGCCTCGTCACCGGAAGCAGTCTCGGCCTCCCCCGGCGCCGTGGCCGTCAGCAGCGCCTCCGCGGCAAGCGCCGCATCGATGCGGCTCGCCACATCCTCCGGCATCTGGACAGGGCCGGGCAGGGTGCCGAGCGTCTCGCGGATCTCCTCCAGCGAGGCGTACACATCGGCGCAGAGTTCGCACTCGACCAGATGGGATCGGAGGTCCGTCTGGCGCTCGGCGGGCAGGATGCCCTCGCTGAGCGCGGAGATCTCGGTGACCTCCGGATGCTCGCCGTACGGGAAAGGAGTGGATGTCATGCCTGTCCCCCTCCCTTCACGGCCCCGGAGCCTGTGGTGTCCTGCTGGGTGTTCCGTCGAGCCTTTCGCGGTGTCTTCGGTGGTGTCCCTCTCGGTGCTGGGACGGATGCCCCCGAAGACGGGTTCCCGTCGCTGCTGCCGCCGCCCTCGGCGCCACCGCCGCTGCCGTTGTTGCGCGGGCCACCGCTGCCGCCCGTACCGCCGCTGCTGTCCTTCTTGCCGCCGATTCCGGTGCGCAGATGGGAGACGAGTGGGAGGAGCCGGGCGCGGCCGCGGGCGCAGCGGCTCTTGACGGTACCCACGGCCACGTCGAGCACCTCGGCGGCCTCGGCGACGGGGTAGCCCTGCATATCCACCAGCACCAGCGCGGCACGCTGCTCGACCGGCAGCTCGGAGAGCGCGGTCACCACCTGCTGCTGCACGTCCTGCCGCTCCACGGGCGCGGCCGCGGACTCGTGCGGTTCCATGAGCTGTTCCATGCGCTCGGTGTCATCCGTGAGCGTCGCACGGCGGGAGGCGGCCTTGCGGGCGCGGTCCAGGCAGGCGTTGACCGTGATGCGGTGCAGCCAGGTGGTGACGGCGGACTGGCCGCGGAAGGTGTGCGCGGCGCGGTACGCGGAGACGAGGGCGTCCTGCACGGCGTCGGCGGCCTCCTCGCGGTCGCCGAGCGTCCGCAGGGCCACCGCCCACAGCCGGTCCCGGTGCCGGCGGACGAGCTCACCGAACGCCTCCGGGTCGCCCGCCACATGGCGGGCGAGCAGCTCCTTGTCGTCCGGCCCGGTTATCTCGTCGGGCGCGCCGTCGCTCGCCATCAGCCCCTCCCCTCGCCCTGCCGCGCCCACGTCGGAAGCGGCGCCCGCGGCCTCAACTGAGGACCTGGACCTCCGTGACGCGACCACGGTAGTTGCCGTCGTCGGTGAGTGGGAGCTTGGTGAGCCACAGCAGTACGTAACGGGTCCTGATGGGCTTCTTCGCCTTCAGGGTGAGGTGTGCACCGGAGCCACTGGTGACCTTGCTGAAGCTGCCCAGCGAGGAGGGCATCTCGTTGACGCTCTTCGGCGCGGCCAGGAAGCTCGCCGAGGTCTTGCCGATGAAGTCGACCTTGAGCTGGCTGACCTGCCGGGTCTTCCCCAGGTCGAGGATGATGCCGGCGCCGGACTTGAAGTTGCCGAACTTGGGGTAGTTCAGGTACTTGTCCGTGAGCCAGTAGGTGCCGGGCTTGCCGTCCACGGCGTCGCCGACCCTCTCCGGCTTCTCGCGGCCGTCGGAGCTCTCCGGGTCGAAGTCCCGCACGTCATCGATCTTGACGGGCTTGCCGGTCTGCGCGGCGTTGTCGGAGCCCTTTGCCTGCCTGGCGGACTTCTTGGTGACCGGAGGTTCGCCTTTGAGGAGTGCGTCGGCGACCTGCCAGCTGCCGAGTCCGAGTGCGGCGATCAGCAGCGCGGAGACGCCCCATTTGAGGACCTTGCCGGTACGCCCCGGCAGCGCGGGGGGCGTGGCTCCTGCCCTGGCGACGGGCGCCCCGGGAGCAGCACCCCCGGGTCCGCCGGGTGCGGCGACGCTCGCCGGGCGTTGATACGCCGGCGGCGCGGCGAAGGAGGACTCCGGCGGGCGGATCTTGGGAAGCGCGGAGACCGCCTTGGACAGCTCCTCCGGGGTGGTGCAGGGCTGCTCCTGCCGGGATGCGGTCGCGCCGTCGTTGACCAGGGCGCGCATGGCCAGCGTGGACAGCCCGCGGTGGACGCCGGCGCGGAGCTGCTCGGGCGCCACGAGGGTGCCGATGTCCAGCGAGCCGACGCCCGGCAGCCCGTGCGCGCCCTCCTCGTACGGCCAGCGCTTGGTGAGCGCCGCGTACAGCAGGGCGCCGATCGCCTCGGTGTCGTCTCGCTGCGGGTGGTCGCTGGTGACGCCGCGCAGGGCCGCGTTCACGGCGAGCCCTCGGATGCGGTACTGGCCCATGCCGGTGCGCAGCACGCAGGAGGGCGTCAGCCGCAGATGCGCCAGCCCCTCGCGGTGCGCAGCGGTCAGCGCCTGGGCGAGCTGGCTGACGAGCTGGTACGCCTCGTGCGGCTCCAGCGGGCCCGCGGCGAGCAGCTCGCTGAGCGGAACGGCGTCGGGCAGCCACTCGTGGACAACGTAGACCAGCTCGTCCTCCTCGACCGCGTCGAGGACCTGCACGAACCGGGGATCACCGAGCAGGGCTGCGGAGCGTGCCGCGGCGAGCACCTGGCGGGCGCGGGCGTGCCCGGCGGGCAGCACATGGACTCCGACGGCGCGGCGCAGCTTCTCGTCGACGGCGCGCCAGCTGCTGAAGCCGTCGAGGCGGGTGACGCACTCCTCGAGGCGGTAGCGCCGGGCGAGCTTGTGACCGCTGTGCAGCTCGGGCACCCGCATCTCGGGCGCGGGGGCCTTCGCGGCGGTGTTCTCGGCGCCGGGGGCATCGTCCGTGCGGACGGCCTTCTCGGCGCCCTTGGAGTCCTCGGTGTCCTTGGGGGCTTTGGAGGCTCCGGGCTGCTCCCCGTCCTTGGTGTTCTCGCCGCCGCTCCCGGTCTTCCCGGCGCCCTTGGCCTTCCCGCTGCTCCGGGTCTTCTCCTTGGCCTTGGCCTTCATACGGCTCGCCGTTCCGGCGCCATCCGCGGCGCCCGTGCCATCCACAGCGCCGGCGTCGGTTTCGGCGGCGAGGCCCTCGGCAGCGGCGTCGGCGGGGGAGGCGGCGGAGGTCTCGGCGTCTGCGGAGGTCTCAGCGGCGGCATCCGCGGGGTCGGTGTCCTGGGCCGATTCCGGGTCGGCCGCAGTCGGCCGGCTCGCGCTGCTCCCTTCGGGGGATGCCGCGGGCGACGTCGCACCGGAGGAGTCCGTCAGGGGTGCGGTGTCGGAGGGGTCGGCCGAGGGCTCCTTGTGCGGGGAAGTCCCGGCGCTGTGGCTGTATCCGTTCGTCGCGTCCGTCGCACCGTCGCCCGTGGCCCCGTCCTGCTGGGCGGTCAGCGGTTCGCCGTTCGCACCGCTGGTCTCGGCCACGCCGACAGCGGCTGTGCTCCGTTCCGCCACCGTCGTTCCTGCCTCCCCATCCGTTGTGGCCGTTTTCCTGGAAACGGCCAAAAACATTGTGCCTACACCTCGCCGCTATGCACGACACGCGGGGGCGAATGATGGTTGTATACGCCGGTTTCTCGCCGAGTTTTCATCGGCCGAGTCTGGCGCGCACCATGCCGAGCATCGCCGTCATTTCCTCGATGCGCATGCGCTTCGCCGCTAGGACGAAAACCGCGCCCAAAACGATCCCTCCCCCGACGAGGGCGGCGATCGACCCCAAGGTGCCGCTGCCCAGTACATGGGTGATGCCCCAGGCGGCGGCGCCCGCGGCGAGTGTGGCCGGGACACTGGCGCCGGCCAGCCGCGTGTACGTACGGACCACGTGCCGTCCGTCGAGGTCGCCGCCCAGCCGGTTGCGGAGCCGCCGCCAGGCGATGCCCACTCCGATGATGTAGGCGAGCCCGTAGGAGGCGGCCATCCCGACAACGGCCCAGCGGGAGGGCAGCAGCAGGAAGCACAGTGCGGAGGCCACGGCGTTGACGGCGGCCACTATCACCGTGTTGAAGAACGGGGTGCGGGTGTCCTCGTAGGCGTAGAAGGCGCGCAGCACGACGTACTGCACCGAGTACGGGATCAGGCCGAGACCGAAGGCCATCAGCATGTATCCCATGGAACGGGCCGCGTCCACGCCTGCCGAGCCGTAGATCATCGTGCACATCGGGATGCCGAGCGCCAGGAAGCCGAAGGCGATCGGGACGATGGCGACGGCGGAGTTGCGCAGCCCCTGGGAGATGTCGTCCCGCACGGCGCCGGTGTCACCGTCGGCGGCGGAGCGCGAGAGCCGGGGCAGCAGCGCGGCCATCACCGAGACGGTGATGATCGACTGCGGCATCGTCCAGATGAGCTGCGCGTTCGAGTAGGCGATGTAGCCGGTGCCGGAGTCACCTTGCTGTGCCGCCGTGTCGCCCGCCCAGGTGGACAGCTGCGAGACGACCAGTACGCCTGCCTGGTTGGCGAGCACGAACAGGATGGTCCACTTGGCCAGCTTGGCGGCCTTGCCCAGCCCGTGGCCGCGCCAGTCGAAGCGCGGCCGGATGCGGAAGCCGGCGGCCCGCAGATACGGGATCATCGCCAGCGCCTGGACCACCAGGCCCAGCAGGGTTCCGACGCCCAGCAGCCGGACGCCCTCGGGGGGGATGGTGTTGACGGTCAGGTTCGAGGTGTCGGCGGTGCCGTACACCCACAGGAACATGCTGATCGTCGCGATGATGACGATGTTGTTGAGGACCGGGGTCCACATCATGGCGCCGAAGCGGCCGCGCGCGTTGAGGACCTGGCCCATCACCACATGGATGCCCATGAAGAAGATCGAGGGCAGGCAGTAGCGCACGAAGGTGATGGTGACCTCGTTGGCGGCCGGGTTGTCGGCGAGCTTGACCGACATCAGTCGCACCAGCAGCGGCGCGGCGAACACGGAGGCGACGGCCAGCCCGCCCAGGATCACCGCGACGAGCGTCAGCAGCCGGTTCGCGTACGCCTGCCCGCCGTCCTCGTCGTCTTTCATGGCCCGGACAAGCTGGGGGACGAAGACGGAGTTGAGACCGCCGCCGACGGTGAGGATGTAGAGCATCGTCGGGAGCGTGATGGCGAGCTGGTAGCTGTCGCCGAGGGCCGAGGCGCCGAGCGCCGCGACGATCATCGCGGAGCGGACGAAGCCGGTGAGCCGGGAGACCATCGTGCCCGCGGCCATGATGGCGCTGGACTTGAGGAGCCCTCCCCCGCTGGGCTTGGCCGGCGCGGCGGCCTCACCTGCTCCGGGAGGGGCGGCCGGTGGCGCGGCCTTCGGGGTCACCGTGCCGAGGTTGACCGTCTGCGTGGAGGGCTCCTCGGCGGCGCCGGGTGCTCCGGGCTCGGGCGGATAGGGCTGCGGCGGCTGGGTGGGTTCCGGGTGGAACGGCGGCTGCTGCGCGGGACGCTGGGGCTGGGCGTGGCCCTGATCGCGGTAGAGGTGCGCGAAGGCGTCGTCCGGCCGGTTTACAGGCTGTTGAGGCGGACCGCCGGACGGCTGCTGAGGCGGACCGCCGGGCTGCTGGTGCGGACCCGCAGGCTGGTGGGGCGGGCCCGGAGGCTGCGGGGGCTGCTGGGACGACCCCGGCTGGTACGACTGGGGCTGGTGCGCCTGTCCCTGGTACGGCTGGTGCCCGTAGGGCTGCTGCTGCCCGGGGGCGGGCTGTTGCCCGGGGGAGGGCTGCCAGGCGTGCGGGTCCTGGGCCGAGGGGTCGCTGTCCTCGTACGGGTCGCGCCCGTACGCATCCGGCGCATACGCGTCTTCCGGCCGTCCAGGGCCGTCACCGGGGGTCCGGCCCCGGTCGCCGCCATACGGCGCGTTCATCGTCGCTACCTACCCCTGCCCCTGCTCGCCCGGAAGAGTCAACGGTCCACTTTCTCACCCGCGGCCGGGGGGTTGTCGTTTTCCCGTTCGGTGTCGTCTCCGTCACCGTGCGCGGTGTCCGCCGAGTCCTCGGCTGCCGCGGATTCGGCAGCGTCTCCGCCTGGGCCGTCAGCGTCTCCGTCCGGGTCGTCCGCTTCGGGGTCGTCTTCCCCAGCGGAGCCGTCGGATTCCCCGGAGCCGCCCTTGGAACCGTCTCCGTCCGGCTGCTCCAGCGGGGCGTCCGGGTCGGGGGCCGGGCCGGAGCGCTTGCGCTGGGTGTACATCCGGATGCCCGCGAGCACGATCAGCAGCACGCCGCCCGCGATCACCAGCAGCACGGTCGAGGTGATGGAGGTCACGTTGACCTGGAACTTCATCACCTTGCCGTAGCGCTCGCCGTCCTCGGTGTAGAGCTGGGCGTAGACGTAGGCGCGGCCGTTGTTCTTGGCGGTGGTGTCGAACTTCAGGGACTGGGTGTGCTCCCCGTCGACCTTGACCCGCTTGGAGTCGCCGACGTCCAGCCCCACGCGGCTGGAGCGGAGCTCCAGGACGAGCCCGTCCACGCCCTGCGCGAGGTTGTTCTGAACGGTCACGGGGATGGTGGCCTCGCGCCCGGAGAGGGTGATGTCGGACTTCTTGATGAGCTTGACCGCGCCCCGCAGCTCCAGCAGATAGCTCTCCACGGCGTTGCGGTAGCTCTGCGCGGCGCGGCCCTCGCCCCGCCAGGCGTTGGAGACCTCACGGTCTATGGCGGCGGTGAACGGCGGCATGACGCGGTCCGCCTGGCTGAGGATCTGTGTGAAGTCGTCCAGCCCGTCCTTGGTCTTCCGCACCTGCTCGAAGGCGGCGGTCGGCAGCTCCGTGCGGCGCAGCGAGGCGGGGTACGAGGACGGCCCGGGCATCCGGCGCCGGGCGCCGGGGTCCGGCTTGGCCTGGGCGGCGTCCGCCAGGCTGCTGGGCGCGGTCCAGCCGCTGCGCCCGAGCGCCTTGATGCCGGCCGCCATCGCCTGGGCCTGCGAGACGGTGGGCATCCGCTGCGGGGCGACGACGACGCTGCGGGTGCGGGAGGGCGCCTGCCGGGACAGCGCGAGGGACTGTGCGGCGAACCGCTGGACGGCCAGCGAGGAAGCGCCGGCCCGCGACAGATCGCCCTCGAACGCCCTGGAGAGCGGCGCGTCGGCAACCAGCGCGGTGTTGCCGCTGCCGATGGGGCGGGCGGCGGTGGGGCTGTAGGAGAGCCCGGTCTCACGGACGCTGTCGCTGCGCGCGATGACGTTGTGCGCACCCGCCGAGGTGGCGACGTCCACGATGGAGGAGTCGACGGCGCCCTTGT
Source organism: Streptomyces sp. CA-250714 (assembly GCF_050936705.1). NCBI lineage: Bacteria > Bacillati > Actinomycetota > Actinomycetes > Kitasatosporales > Streptomycetaceae > Streptomyces > Streptomyces sp. CA-250714. The sequence continues at coordinate 4,028,281 of NZ_JBNJMI010000001.1, forward strand.
AGGGCCAGGCGAAGTCCGTGCTCGGTTTCACGTGGAGCACCGTCTCGACCGTCTCCCTGCCCAGCGTGGTGGCCTGGCCCAGCGAGCTGAGCGCCCCCCGGATGTGGGTGCCGCGGTGCGCGAGCGAGGCCAGATCGGGGTCGGCGAACGGGAGGGCGACGACCTCCTTGCCGCGGACGGCCTCCTGGAGCTCGTCCAGCCACCGCTTGGCGTGCTCCTGGCCCCTTCCGGCGACGGTGTCGTCCGGGCCGCCGCCGGGCCTGTGCACCCGGTAGCCGCGGGCCATGAAGTCGACGCTCGCCAGCAGGTCGGGGTCGATGACCCAGGTGACGTTCAGGTCCTTGCCGAGCTCCAGCATCTGCTGGAGGCGACCGCCGGGGGCCAGCTCCTTGGCGAGCTTGTCGTCGCGGAAGACCCGGGTCTGCTGCTTGTCGGACCGGGTGCGCGCCGTGACGTGCGGGGTGGAGATCAGCGGCCACAGATAGGTGAGCCGGGTGCGGTGGCCGGACGCCTTCTTCTGCCAGGGCAGGAAGGTGCGGCCGATGCCGAGGACCTGGTCGTAGGGGCGGTTGCGGGTCCGTCCGGAGAGGGAGACACCGAGCTGGTAGACCCCGTCGGCGCCGAGGTGGAGATCGCTGACGGGGATCTTGAGAGTGAAGGAGCGGGAGACTCCGGAGGCGAGGCCGCTGAGCCGTACGGCATGGTCGCCGGCGACCTCGGTGCCGTCGGCGCCGGAGAGATAGCCCTTCCGGCGCGCGGCCTGGTCGATGGCGCTGCGCGAGCTGAGGGTGGGTCCGATGCGCGGGGCCAGCCGCAGGTGGGTCAGCGTCGTGTTGCTGGTGTTGGTGACGGTGCCGCTCAGGGTGAGGGTGTCGCCTCGCTCCGGGACTGAGGGCGTGACCTCGTTGACGGAGATCCGGGTGCTGCGGGAGCCGGTGCCGGTGCTGCGGGCCGCGGGCGCTGTCGGCGCTGTGGCCTTGGTGGCGGCCGTTGCCGGTGCCGCCGGTGCTGCCGAGGCCGTGGGGGCGGCTGTGGGCAGCACCCCCGCCAGCACAGGGATGGCGGAGAGGAGGAGCACCGTGGCCCGTCGCCTCCAGCGGTTCGTCCCCTTTGGGCCGGCCGTTCCCCTTGGGCCAGGGGGAGCCTGGCTTTCAGCCGCCTCGGCCACGCGCACGTCCATCCCTCGTCGGTCGTCGTCCCGTTCGCCTGATGGTAACGATGCCCGGTGGGTGGAAGTGCCGCGCCGTCCACCACATGATCACCGTTGCTGATGGGGCGCCCTCCGGGTGGGGGCCGGGAACGGGGGCGCCTTCGGGCGGAGCGGCAACGTAACCTGTGCTGTTGTGCCGAACGCCAAGAGTGACAGCCAGGAACAGCCCACAGCCGCGGCGGCTCCCCCGACGGGGCCCACATCAGACCGACCGGCAGCCGAGCAGCTCAGTGAGGTGCAGCGGCGTGCCGTCAGTGAGCTGCTACGGGTCTCGCCGGTGGCGGACGAGCTAGCGCGCCGCTTCCGCGAGGCGGGATTCCGTCTCGCCCTGGTCGGTGGCTCGGTACGCGACGCACTGCTGGGGCGGCTCGGCAACGATCTCGACTTCACCACGGACGCGCGGCCCGAGGACGTGCTGGAGATCGTGCGCCCGTGGGCGGACGCGGTGTGGGAGGTCGGTATCGCCTTCGGCACCGTAGGGATCAAGAAATCCGACTTTGTCCTGGAAGTGACGACGTATCGGTCGGAGGTGTACGACCGCACCTCCCGCAAGCCCGAGGTCTCCTACGGCGAGACCATCGAGGAGGACCTGGTCCGCCGCGACTTCACGGTGAACGCGATGGCCGTCGCGCTGCCGGAGAAGCACTTCGTCGACCCGCACGGCGGTCTTGAGGACCTCGCCGCCCGACGGCTGCGTACGCCGGGCGCCCCGCACTCGTCCTTCTCGGACGATCCGCTGCGGATGATGCGTGCCGCGCGGTTCGCCGCGCAGCTCGACTTCGAGATCGCGCCTGAGGTGGTGGCCGCCATGAAGGAGATGGCGGGCCGGATCGAGATCGTCTCGGCGGAGCGGGTACGGGACGAGCTGAACAAGCTGCTCGTCTCTCCCCAGCCGCGCAAGGGTCTGCGGCTGCTGGTGGAGACCGGGCTCGCCGACCATGTGCTGCCGGAGCTGCCCGCGCTGCGGCTGGAGCGTGATGAGCACCATCGGCACAAGGACGTCTACGAGCACTCGCTGACCGTGCTGGACCAGGCGATCGACCTGGAGGAGGACGGCCCCGATCTGACGCTGCGACTGGCGGCGCTGCTGCACGACATCGGCAAGCCGAGGACGCGGCGGTTCGAGAAGGACGGGCGGGTCTCCTTCCACCACCACGAGGTGGTGGGCGCCAAGATGACGAAGAAGCGGATGGCCGCGCTCAAGTACCCGGGCGAGCTGATCAAGGACGTCTCGCGGTTGGTGGAGCTGCATCTGCGCTTCCACGGTTACGGCACGGGCGAGTGGACGGACTCGGCGGTGCGCCGTTACGTCCGGGACGCCGGCCCGCTGCTGGACCGGCTGCACAAGCTGACCCGCTCGGACTGCACCACGCGGAACAAGCGGAAGGCCCAGGCACTCTCGCGTGCGTACGACAGCCTGGAGGAGCGCATCGCGCGGCTCCAGGAGCAGGAGGAGCTGGAGGCCATCCGGCCCGATCTCGACGGCAACGAGATCATGCGGGAGCTCGGCGTGGGCCCCGGGCCCGTGGTGGGGCAGGCCTACAAGCATCTGCTGGAGCTGCGGCTGGAGCACGGGCCGCTGGGACATGACGCGGCCGTCGCGGAGCTCAAGAAGTGGTGGGCCCAGCAGGAGGCGGACCAGTAGGAGGCGGACCAGTAGGCGGGCCGACCTTCCCCATCCCGTCGCGCGCCGCTGTTTCACGTGAAACACGGAAGAGCGCGACGGCGATGGCCGCGTACAGCACCGCCACCCCTACGACGATGACCACGGAGCGCCCGTCGGGCGGGAGGATGGCGGCGGCCACTCCGGCAGCGCCGACGTAGGCGACGTTGTAGAGCATGTCGTAGAGGGAGAAGACCCGGCCCCGGAAAGCGTCGTCCACGGAGACCTGCACGGCGGTGTCCGTGGCGATCTTTCCGGCCTGGGTGACGAGTGCCAGCACGAAGGCGGCCAGCAGTATCGGCACCGGCTCGAAGGACAGCCCCAACGCGGGTTCCAGCACCGCGGCGACGCCCGCGCACAAGGCCATCCACCCGAAGACGCCGACCCGCCGCACCGCGGAGGGCGTGATGACGGCGGCGGCGAAGAAGCCCACCCCCGAGAGGGCGAGCGCGACCCCGAGCAGTTGTAGCCCGCCGTCGGTCCGGCTGCCGTCGCTCCACGCGTACCGGGCCAGCATCAGCACCGTGACCGTCAGCGCCCCGTAGCAGAACCGCATCAACGCGGAGGCGGTCAGTGCGTAGGCGGCCGTCCGGCGCTCGCGGAGATGACGCAGCCCGGCCAGCAGGCCCCGCGCGGTGCTGGCGACGGCGGCCAGTACGCGGGGCTGTACCTCGGAGGGGTCGGGGCCGAGCAGGCCCCTGGCCATCCGCAGCGAGGCGAGACCGGCCAGCAGATACACCGCGGCTCCGGTCAGCAGCACGAGGGCGTCCGCCTCGCGCCCCGTACCGGGGGCGAGGTAGCGCACCACGAAGGCGACGCCGCCGCCGAGGGTCGCGGCGAGCGTGCCGGCGGTCGGGGAGAGGGAGTTGGCGATGACGAGGCGCTCGCTGTCCACGACGCGGGGCAGGGCGGCCGACAGCCCGGCGAGGATGAAGCGGTTGATGGCGGTGACGGTGAGCGCGGACAGATAGACCAGCCACTCGGGAACGGCGCCGAAGACGAGCGCCGCGGTGGCCGCCGCGAGCACGGTGCGCAGGACGTTGCCGAAGAAGAGCACCTGCCTGCGCTGCCAGCGGTCCAGCAGTACGCCCGCGAACGGCCCGAGGAGGGAGTACGGCAGCAGCAGCACCGCCATCGCGGAGGCGATGGCGGCGGGGGAGGTCTCCTTCTCGGGGGAGAAGACGACGTATGCCGCCAGTGCGACCTGATAGATGCCATCGGCGAGCTGGGAGAGCAGTCGTACCGTCAGCAGCTTCCGGAAGTCCGGGAAACGGAGCAGGGTGCGCAGGTCACGTGCGACGGACATGGGGACAGCCTCACACAGTCGGGGCGGAGTCCGGTGGTTTCACGTGAAACGGCGGCGTCCGCCTCACCCATGGGGCTCCCCCGTCCCGGCTCACTCCCGCAGGGTGGTTCCCCAGCGCACGGCGGGCCGGCGCATGGGCGTGGCCGAGCGCTGGAGTGCCGGCTTGTGGGTGAGCGAGCCGAGGGAGAACACATCGGGCGCCCGGTCCAGGACACCGCCGCCCGGGTCGTCGGAGCCGTCGTCCCTGCGGACCGGGTCGTGCTCGGGCCGCAGCGCGTCCCGCACCACCATCGCGCAGAGATACGCCGTGCTGAGCAGGTGCGCGGCGATGACGAGTTGGTAGCCGTCCTCGGGGAGGCCCTGGTGCTTCTCGGAGCCGGTGTAGGCGAGGTACATCCAGATGCCCAGGAAGTAGAGCGCCTCGCAGCTCTGCCAGATGAGGAAGTCGCGCCACCTGGGGCGGGCGAGCGCAGCCAGCGGGATCAGCCACAGCACGTACTGGGGTGAGTAGACCTTGTTGGTCAGCACGAACAGCGCGACCAGCAGAAAGGCGAGCTGGGCGAACCGGGGGCGGCGGGGTGCGCACAGCGCGAGCGCGGCGACGCCGGCACAGCCCAGGATCATCAGCAGGGTGGCGTAGATATTGGCGTCATCGAACGTGCGTCCGGTTCGCTGCTGGAGGATCAGCCACAGCGAGCCGAAGTCCACGGGCCGCTCCTGGCTGAAGCTGTAGAACTTCGCCCAGCCGTCCCAGGAGAGCAGCATCACCGGCACGTTCACGACGGCCCACGAGGCGGCGGCTCCCCCGGCCGCCCGGCCGAAGGCGCCCCAGCGCCCGGCCCGCAAGCACAGCACCAGCAGCGCCCCGAGCAGCAGTACGGGGTAGAGCTTCGCCGCCGTCGCCAGGCCGATCAGCACGCCTGCCGCCAGCGGCCGCGAGCGGGCCCACAGCAGCATCCCCGCGGCCGTCATCGCCACAGCCAGCAGATCCCAGTTGATGGTCGCCGTCAGCGCCAGCCCCGGCGCCAGCGCGACCAGCATGCCGTCCCAGGGGCGGTTGCGATGGGTACGGACCACGCAGACGATCAGCACGGCGGCGCAGAGCATCAGCATCCCCGCGTTGACCACCCAGTAGAGCTGCTGGTCCTGCTGGAGCGAGTCCCCACCGACCGTCAGCTTGGCCGCGATCAGCATGAACACCCCGGTCAGCACGGGGTATTCGAGGTACTCCATCCCGCCGGAGATCCGGTCCGGGATGCGGTCGAGATACGGGGTCAGCCCGCTGGCGAAACCGCGGCCGTTGTAGAGGTGCGGAATGTCGGAGTAGCAGGCGTGTACGTACTGCGATGTCTGTCCGGCAAACCAGGCCCCGTCCACACAGGGCAGCTTCTGCAGCATGCCGAGCGCGTACATCCCCAGCGCGACCGTCACCACGACGCGGACCGGGGTCCACCATCCTCTTCCGTCCACGGCGCGCCGTCCTGCAGGACCGCCGGCCACTTCGCTCGCCGCTGTCGCCACCTCGTCGTGGTCTGTGGGGCGTACGACGGGACGCGCGGCGGGTGGTCGGCCCGGGCGCTGAGCGGATTTCCGTTCGGTGGGGGCGCTCGTCATGGACTTCATCCTGCCGCACGCCGCCCACGGAAACGGCCCCCGGCTCGGAGTCCGAGCCAGGGGCCGTTTCCGTGGGCGGGCTGTGCAGCCGGGTGGCTCCGCCGGCGAGCTCCGTCCGGGCCCGTCAGTGGGGCCCGGCGCCGGTGCTCACGCCGTCACTCCCGTCGATAGCTCTGCGGGCCGCCGAAGATGCCGCCCTGATCGCCGCCACCGCCGGGATCACCGGGATCGCCCGTACCGCCCGGGTCCCCGCCACCGCCGTCGGAGTTGCCGCCGTCGGCTCCGCCGTCGTTCCCGCCACCGTTCTGGTTCTCGTCGCAGTTCGGGTCGAGCGGCGGGCAGCTGGTGTTCGACGAACTCGGGGTGTCCGACGGGGTCTCCGACGGCTTGTCGGACGGACTCTCACTGGGCTCGTCGGACGGTGTCGGCGGGGCCGTGGTCCTGGTCGGTGTCGGATCGGGGCTCGCCCCGTCGCCGTAGACCTTGTCGCCGATCGGTTCCGGAACCGGGAAGTCCTTGACGGGAGTGCCCTTCAGGGCCTGCTTCATGTACTTCGTCCAGATCTCGGCCGGGAAGGAGGCACCGTGGATGGACGTCTGGCCGCCCACGCCGTACATCTTCAGGAACTTCTGCGACTTGGCCTTGTCGTTGACCCGCCACATGCCGACCGAGGTGGACAGCTGCGGGGTGTAGCCGGTGAACCAGGCGGACTTGTTGTCGTCCGTGGTACCCGTCTTGCCCGCCGCCGGCCGCTCCAGGCCCTTGGCTGTGGTGCCGGTGCCCTTCTGGACCACGGTCTCCAGCATGTTGGTGACGTTGTCCGCGACCGGGGGATCGAACGCGGGCTTCGTCACCTTCTTGTGCTCGTACTTGACCTGGCCCTTCCGCTCGACCTTGGTGACCGAGTAGGGATCGGCCTGCTTACCGCTGGTGGCGAAGGTGCCGTACGCGCCCGCCATCCGGATGGCGCTGGGGGCCGAGGTGCCGAGCGAGAAGGTGGGGGTGGTGCGGGCGAGGCTGTCCTCGTTGATGCCCGCGTCCAGCGCCGCCTTCTTCACCTGCTCGGTGCCGACATCCCAGCCGAGCTGGATGAAGGGGGTGTTCACCGAGTGCTGCATGGCGGTCCGGAGAGTGACCTCGCCGTAGCTCTTGTTGCCGTCGTTCTTCTGGTGCCACTCGCCACCGTTCTTGTCATGCCAGACGGTGCCGTTGTAGTTCCGCAGTTTGACCTTGTTGTTGCCGTTGTAGACGCTCTTCGGTGAGACCTTGGTGCGCATGTCCGGGCCCTGTTCCTCGGGTCCCTGCGGATCGCGTACGCCGTCCCGCATCGCCGCCGCCATCACGAACGGCTTGAAGGTGGAGCCCACCTGGACGCCGGTGTAGTCGGCGTTGTTGGTGAAGTGCGTGGTCGCGTCATGACCGCCGTAGATGGCCTGGATGGCGCCGTCTTGTGGTCTGACGGAAGCCCCGCCGAACTGGACGTACTTGTCGACGTCCCGCTTTTTGGGGTCGATGTTCTTCTTCTTGACCTCCTCGACCGTCTTCTGCAGCTGCTTGATCTTCTGCTTGTCGAAGGTCGTGTGGATGCGGTAGCCGCCCCTGTCGAGCGCGGCCTTGGTGATGGGGTTGCCCGTGTGCTCGGTGGAGCTGACGACGTTGTTGTCCGCCAGCTTCACCAGATAGCCGATCTGGCCCTTCAGCTCCGTGGACTGCTTCGGCCTGTCGGGCATCGGGAACTTCTCCCCGATCTCCGCGCGCTTCGCCTTGCTCATCTTGCCGATGGCGACCTCGCGGTCCAGCGTCCAGGACCAGCGTGCCTTCGCCCGCTTCTTGTTCTTCTCGGGGGTCGCCGCCGAGCCGATGCCGCCCTCGGGGTCGTAGAGGTTGGGGCCGTTGAGCGTCGCGCTCAGAAAGGCACTCTCGCTGGCGGACAGGTCCTTGGCGTCCTTGTTGTAGTACGCCTGTGCCGCTGCCTGGATGCCATAGGCGCCCCGCCCGTAGTAGCCGGTGTTCAGATAGCCGGCGAGGATCTCGTCCTTGCTCAGCTTCCCGCCGACCTTGATCGAGATCAGCAGCTCCTTCGCCTTACGGGTGAGGGTCTGCGACTGATCCAGGTAGGAGTTCTTCACGTACTGCTGCGTGATGGTGGAGCCGGACTGGGTCTCCCCGCCGGTGGCCATCTTGAAGACCGCGCGGGCGATACCCATCGGGTCGACGCCGCTGTCCTCGTAGAAGGTCTCGTTCTCCGCGGCGATGGCCGCCCACCGCATATGTTTCGGGATCTCGTTGATGCCGACGATCTGCCGGTTCTGGTCACCGCCGCCGGCGACCACCATCTGGCTGCCGTCTTTCCAGTAGTAGACGTTCTTCTGCACCTCGGCCGCGGCGAGCTTGTCGTTCGGGACGTCGACGAGGAGCAGGCCGATCCCCAGCGCGCCCATCATCAGCGCGAAGAAGCCGAAGCACGTCCCGGTCACCAGCTTCCAGGACGGGAGCCAGCGCCGTACGCCGTATTTGCCCGCGCGCGGGTAGTCGATGAAGCGCTTGCGCTCCGGCACCCCGCGCCGAGCGCGCCGGCCGCCCTGTGCGCTCGCCGCCGCCGCTGCGGCCCGTCGCCGTCCGCCTCCCTGGGCGGCTCTTCTGGCCTCCGCGCGGCCTCCGGGTCCGGGTGCCGTCGGCTCCGACCGGTGGCCTGGCGCGCCTCGGCGGCCGTACCCGTCGGGGGCCGGGGCGGAGGGCGGTGCCTGCCCGCCCCCGCGCGATGCTGCGCGACGACCGGGGGACGGTGGCGGCTGCGCCGCACGACGGCCGCGCCCCTGCGGCGGCTTTCGACGGTTTCCGCTCATTGGAACAGCTACTCCTCGGGCAGGCGGCCCTTGCGCCTGAAGGTGGCAGTTGGCATCTGGTCCCCCCGAGTGCGCCGGAATGGAATGACCAGGTCCGGGCGCACTGCACCGGGAACGAGGACGCTCAGTGACGTCGCACGGTTCCCGGTGGTGGTGGTCTGCACAGCGGACAGACTACGCAGCTCCAAAACCCTCCTTAGGTCGTATTCGCCTCAATCGACGCAAAGGGACTGCGGTGAATCAGTGATGTGAGGCCCTTCACCGGCCCCCCTCTTGTCGCACCCGAAGCGGCGTTCTATCGTCGGGATGTATCGAGCCGATACATCAGAGCGAGATAAGCGTCGGATAAGCGGTTGTGGACGGAGGTGGGCGGACGATGAGCAGGCGCTCAGGCGTTCTCGAGTTCGCCGTGCTCGGTCTGCTGCGCGAATCACCGATGCACGGGTACGAGCTGCGCAAGCGGCTCAACACCTCGCTCGGCGTCTTCCGCGCCTTCAGCTACGGCTCGCTCTACCCCTGCCTCAAGGCGCTGGTGCAGCGCGGCTGGCTGGTGGAGGAGCCGAGCGAGCAGCCGGAGGAGCAGCAGTCCGGGCGCGCACAGGCGGCACCGCTCGCCGGGCGCCGGGCGAAGATCGTCTACCGGCTGACGGCCGAGGGCAAGGAGCACTTCGAGGAGCTGCTCTCCCAGACAGGTCCCGACACCTGGGAGGACGAGCACTTCGGCGTCCGCTTCGCGTTCTTCGGCCAGACCTCGCGGGACGTCCGCATGCGCGTGCTGGAAGGTCGCCGCAGCCGGCTGGAGGAGAGGCTCGCGAAAATGCGCGCCTCTCTGGCCCGCACCCGCGACCGCCTCGACGACTACACGCTCGAGCTCCAGCGCCACGGCATGGAATCCGTGGAGCGCGAGGTTCGCTGGCTCAGCGAACTCATCGAGAGCGAGCGTTCGGGGCGCCCGGCGGGGGATACCGGTCCGGATCGTCCAGCGCCGGGTCCGTCCGACAACACCGACAGATGAGGCCGCACTCCGTCGCGAGCCTCAGCGAGAACGAACAGGGAGCAACCGGAATGGGTTCGGTTCGCGTAGCCATCGCCGGCGTGGGCAACTGCGCCGCATCGCTGGTCCAGGGCGTCGAGTACTACAAGGACGCCGACCCGGACGCCAGGGTGCCGGGTCTGATGCACGTCCAGTTCGGCGAGTACCACGTGCGCGACATCGAGTTCGTCGCCGCCTTCGACGTCGACGGCAAGAAGGTGGGCCTCGACCTGGCCGACGCCATCGGCGCCAGCGAGAACAACACCATCAAGATCTGCGACGTGCCGCCCACCGGTGTCTCCGTGCAGCGCGGGCACACCTACGACGGCCTGGGCAAGTACTACCGGGAGACCATCGAGGAGTCCGCCGCCGAGCCGGTCGACATCGTCCAGGCACTCAAGGACGCGCGGGCGGACGTCCTGGTCTGCTACCTGCCCGTCGGCTCGCAGTCGGCCGTCGAGTTCTACGCGCAGTGCGCCATCGACGCCGGCGTCGCCTTCGTCAACGCGCTGCCCGTCTTCATCGCCGGCACCAAGGAGTGGGCGGACAAGTTCACCGCCGCCGGGGTGCCGATCGTCGGCGACGACATCAAGTCGCAGGTCGGCGCCACCATCACGCACCGCGTCATGGCGAAGCTGTTCGAGGACCGCGGCGTCATCCTGGACCGCACGATGCAGCTGAACGTCGGCGGCAACATGGACTTCAAGAACATGCTGGAGCGGGAGCGGCTGGAGTCCAAGAAGATCTCCAAGACCCAGGCCGTCACCTCCCAGATCCCCGACCGCGATCTGGGCGCCGACAATGTGCACATCGGCCCCTCGGACTTCGTCGCCTGGCTCGACGACCGCAAGTGGGCGTACGTCCGCCTCGAGGGCCGCGCCTTCGGTGACGTTCCGCTCAACCTCGAGTACAAGCTGGAGGTGTGGGACTCCCCCAACTCGGCGGGCGTCATCATCGACGCGCTGCGCGCCGCGAAGATCGCCAAGGACCGCGGCATCGGCGGCCCGATCCTTTCGGCGTCGTCCTACTTCATGAAGTCGCCGCCGGTGCAGTACTTCGATGATGTCGCACGGAAGAATGTGCAGGACTTCATCGAGGGCAAGGTCGAGCGCTGACGCTTTCAGCCGTGAGGGGCCCGGGGAATTGTTCCCCGGGCCCCTCTTTGTGTGCGGCGGTTGTCGGACTCAGCGATCCACCGTGCGGTCCACCGTCGTCGTCGTGTGCCGCAGAATCGCGGTCAGTTCCTCGCCCACATGCGGCTCAGGCGCGTCCGCGGGGACGAAGAGGATGGAGACCTGCATGTGCGGGGGCTCCGCGAACCAGCGCTGCTTGCCGGCCCAGACGAAGGGGGAGAGGTTGCGGTTGACGGTGGCCAGACCCGCGCGGGCCACACCCTTGGCGCGCGGCGTGATGCCGTGCAGGGCCTTGGGGGACTCCAGGCCCACCCCGTGCGAGGTGCCGCCCGCGACGACGACCAGCCAGCCGTCGCCCGTCGCCTTGGCCTGCCGGTAGCCGAACCGTTCGCCCTTGGTGACCCGGGTGACGTCCAGGATCGAGCCCCGGTACTCGGTGGCGGCGTGGTCGCCCAGCCACAGCCGGGTGCCGATCCGCGCGCGGAAGCGGGTCTGCGGGAACTGCTGCTGGAGGACGGCGAACTCCTCCGGCTTCAGATGGCTGACGAACATCGTCTCCAGCGGCAGCCGCGCGGCACGCAGCCGGTCCATCCAGCCGATGACCTCCTCCACCGCGTCCGAGCCGTCGGACCGGTCCAGCGGCAGATGGATGGCGAAGCCCTCCAGGCGGACCTCGTCGATGGCGGCGTGCAGCCGGGGCAGGTCCTGCTCGGAGACGCCGTGCCGCTTCATGCTGCTCATCACCTCGATGACGACCCGGGCCCCGCGCATCAGGCCCACGCCCTCCACCGAGGAGACCGAGCGGATGGCACGGTCCGGCAGCGGCACCGGCTCCTCGTCCTTGCGGAACGGGGTGAGCACCAGCAGATCGCCGCCGAACAGGTCCTTCGTACGGGCCGCCTCATAGGTCGTACCGACGGCCAGTATGTCGGCACCGAACTTGGTGGCCTCGTCTGCCAGGCGCTCGTGGCCGAAGCCGTAGCCGTTGCCCTTGCAGACCGGAACGATTCCCGGGAACTGCTGAATCACCGTCTGCTGGTGCGCCCGCCAGCGTTCGGTGTCGACGTAGAGGGAGAGCGCCATGGCCGGTACGGAACCTTTCTGAAGGAGTCTGGATGTCAGGCGTGTCAGGCGCGGGGAGCGCGCTCAGCGCCGCGACATATAGATGTCGAGCGCCTTGTGCAGGAGCTTGTTGAGCGGGAAGTCCCACTCACCGAGGTACTCGGCCGCCTGCCCACCGGTGCCGACCTTGAACTGGATCAGGCCGAACAGATGGTCGTTCTCGTCCAGGGAGTCGCTGATACCGCGCAGGTCGTACACGCTCGCGCCCAGCGCGTAGGCGTCCTGGAGCATCCGCCACTGCATCGCGTTGGAGGGCCGCACCTCGCGCTTGTGGTTGGCCGAGGCGCCGTAGGAGTACCAGACGTGGCCGCCCACGACGAGCATGGTGGCCGCCGAGATCCGCTCGCCCTCGTGCTCGGCGAAGTACAGCCGCATCCGCTGCGGGTCCTCGGCGTTCAGGACGTTCCACATCCGCTGGAAGTACGCCTTGGGGCGGGGCCGGAACTTGTCGCGCTCGGCGGTGATCTCGTACAGCCGCTGCCACTCGTCCAGGTCGTACGGGTTGGCCATGTTGCCCTGGACCACTTGCACCCCGGCCTTGTCGGCCTTCTTGATGTTGCGGCGCCACAGCTGGTTGAAGTTCTTGTGCACGTCTTCGAGGGAGCGGCCCTCCAGCGGGACCTGGAAGACGTAGCGCGGCTGTACGTCGCCGAAGCCGGCGCCGCCGTCCTCGCCTTGCTGCCAGCCCATCCGGCGCAGCTTGTCGGCGACCTCGAAGGCCCGCGGCTCGATGTGGGTGGCCTCGATGTCCCGCAGCCGCTTGACGTCCTGGTCCTGGATGCCCTTCTTGATGGCGGCCGCGTCCCAGCGCCGGATCACCACGGGCGGGCCCATCTTCACGGAGAAGGCGCCCTGCTTCTTGAGGTGGTCGAGCATCGGGCGGAGCCACTCGTCCAGGTTGGGCGCGTACCAGTTGATCACCGGGCCCTCGGGCAGATACGCGAGGTAGCGCTTGACCTTCGGCAGCTGCCGGTAGAGCACCAGCCCGGCTCCCACCATCTGGCCCGTACGCTCGTCGAACCAGCCCAGATTCTCCGCGCGCCACTCGTTCTTGACGTCCGCCCATGCGGGCACCTGACAGTGGCTTGCCGACGGCAGGCTCTGGATATACGCCAGATGCTGCTCTCGGCTGACGGTCCTCAGGGTCAGGCTCATGGCGGGACGCTCCTCCGGCGAACTGACTGATGCTCGCCGGAAGCCTACTGTGCCCCGCAACGCCCCGTTCGGCCCAGGGCCGGGCCCAGGGAGGCGGTTTCACGCCGTGGTGCGCACCGCCTCCCCGGGTTCGTACGGGGTGTTGCCCTATGGCACCAGGCCGCCGTGCGCCACGCCCAGGTAGAAGCCGGTCGCCGCGGCGCCGAGCCCGATGATCGTGACGAACCGTTCACCGGTCGTCGCCGAGATGTACTGGCCCCAGGCCCCGGTGAGGATCCCGACCAGCCCCGTCCACGAGCCGAGCACATGCAGCCCTGGCCACCATGCGGAGATCACGGCCACCAGGCCCAGCAGCATGGTCGCGGCCGCGAAGGAGTTCTCCACGGGATGCCGCTTGCCGTCGGAGTTCAGATAGGAGAGAGGATGGGTCCAGCGCACTGCCTGTGCCATGCGGCACCTCCTGCCAGAGCGCGGCGCGAACTGTAACGCCGCTCACATCTGAGGTGTCCAGATTGCTCCGGGTTACCCCCGGATTTCAACCGGAAGGCAGCGGCCAGGTAGGCTGGCCTGTCTGCGTTCCCGGTTCCCGGGGCGCGGAAACGCATCACGACCCTCCTGCCACGGAACGACCGTGGCCGCTGAGTCCAGAGGAGGTGGGTTCCACATGCGTCACTACGAGGTGATGGTCATCCTCGACCCCGATCTGGAGGAGCGCGCTGTCTCCCCCCTGATCGAGAGCTTCCTTTCCGTCGTCCGCGAGGGCAACGGCAAGGTCGAGAAGGTCGACACCTGGGGCCGTCGTCGTCTCTCCTACGAGATCAACAAGAAGCCCGAGGGCATCTACTCGGTCATCGACCTGACGGCCGAGCCCGCTGTGGTCAAGGAGCTCGACCGGCAGATGAACCTGAACGAGTCCGTTCTGCGGACCAAGGTCCTCCGCCCGTCGACCCACTGAGGCCGACTCCCGAGTAGCACCGAGCACCACGCACCACCACAGCTCCACTGAGCACCACCAGGCACCACAGCAGCCAGCAGCACGCCGAGAGGTTCACCCATGGCAGGCGAGACCGTCATCACGGTCGTCGGCAATCTCGTCGACGACCCCGAGCTGCGCTTCACCCCCTCCGGTGCGGCGGTCGCGAAGTTCCGTGTCGCGTCCACACCCCGCACCTTCGACCGGCAGACCAACGAGTGGAAGGACGGCGAGAGCCTGTTCCTGACCTGCTCGGTCTGGCGGCAGGCGGCGGAGAACGTCGCCGAGTCCCTCACCAAGGGCACCCGCGTCATCGTGCAGGGCCGCCTCAAGCAGCGCTCGTACGAGGACCGTGAGGGGATCAAGCGCACGGTCTACGAGCTGGACGTCGACGAGGTCGGCGCCAGCCTCCGCAACGCCACGGCCAAGGTCACCAAGACCACGGGCCGCGGTGGTCAGGGTGGCGGCTTCGGCGGCGGTGGCGGCCAGGGCGGCGGCCCCGGCGGTCCTGGCGGCCAGCAGGGCGGCGGCGCCCCCGCGGGCGACCCGTGGTCCACGGCCGCCCCGGCCGGTGGCGGTCAGGGCGGTGGCGGCGGCTGGGGCGGAGGCCCCGGCGGTGGCAACGGTGGCGGCTACTCGGACGAGCCACCCTTCTGAGCAAAACTCATAGGAGTAGAGACATGGCGAAGCCGCCTGCTCGCAAGCCGAAGAAGAAGGTTTGCGTGTTCTGCAAGGAGAAGATCTCCTACGTCGACTACAAGGACACGAACCTGCTGCGGAAGTTCATCTCCGACCGCGGCAAGATCCGTGCCCGCCGGGTCACCGGCAACTGCACCCAGCACCAGCGTGACGTCGCCACTGCTGTGAAGAACAGCCGTGAGATGGCACTGCTGCCCTACACCTCGACCGCGCGCTAAGGGAAGGGTGACCACAACATGAAGATCATCCTGACCAACGAGGTCTCCGGCCTCGGTGCCGCAGGCGACGTCGTCGAGGTGAAGGACGGCTACGCCCGCAACTACCTGGTCCCGCGCGGTTTCGCGATCCGCTGGACCAAGGGTGGCGAGAAGGACGTCGAGCAGATCCGCCGTGCCCGTAAGATCCGCGAGATCGCGACGATCGAACAGGCCAACGAGATCAAGTCCCAGCTCGAGGGCCTGCGTGTCGGCCTCAAGGTGCGGGCCGGGGAGCAGGGCCGGCTGTTCGGCTCCGTCACCCCGGCGGACATCGCCGACGCCATCAAGGCGTCCGGCGGTCCGGACGTGGACAAGCGCCGCGTCGAGGTGGGCTCGCCCATCAAGTCGCTGGGCGCCCACCAGGTCGCCGTCCGGCTGCACGCCGATGTGACCGCGACGGTCGACGTGGACGTCGCCGCCGCGTAACGCTGCGCTCGGCTTATGCCGATGAGAGGGCGTGCCCCGTGAGGGGTGCGCCCTCTTCGCTTTGCGGGTGGTTCACGCCCGTACCGCGCCCGTCACCGCCCAACGCCCTGAGCGGGCACGGAGGGCGAGGGTCACCAGGCGGGTGCCCATCATCAGTCCCGCGACCGTCCACCACAGCGCTGTGAGTCCGCCGCCGAGGGCAGGTACCGCTACCGCGACGGGGGCGAAGACCGCGAGCGTGACCAGCATGGCGCCCGCCAGATAGGGGCCGTCGCCGGCTCCCATCAGCACGCCGTCCAGCACGAAGACAACGCCTGCGATGGGCTGGGTGAGGGCCACCACCAGCAGTACCGGCGTCAGCTGGTCGATGACGGTCTGGTCCGTCGTGAAGATCGGCATGAACAGCGGCCGGACCAGCGCGACGAGCGCCCCCAGCACCGTGCCGGACACCACCCCCCACAGCACCATTCGCCGGCAGGCCGCCCTGGCGCCCTCCGCGTCCGAGGCTCCGAGATAGCGTCCGATGATGGCCTGGCCCGCGATGGCGATGGCGTCCAGCGCGAAGGCCAGCAGCGTCCACAGGGTCAGGGTGATCTGGTGGGCGGCGATGTCCGCGTCGCCCAGCCGGGCCGCCACCGCTGTGGCGATCATCAGCACGGCGCGCAGCGAGAGCGTACGGATCAGCAGCGGCACGCCGGCCCGCCCGCTGGCGCGTATCCCGGCGAGGTCGGGCCGCAGCGGGGCGCCGTGCCGTCGGGCCGCCCGCACCACCACGGTCAGGTAGACGGCCGCCATCCCCCACTGGGCGAGCACCGTTCCCCAGGCGGAGCCGGCGATGCCGAGTCCGGCGCCGTAGACGAGCAGGGCGTTGAGCGCGGCGTTCGCGGTGAAGCCGCCGACGGCGACGTACAGCGGGGTCTTGGTGTCCTGCAGCCCGCGCAGTACGCCGGTGGCGGCGAGGACGACGAGCATGGCGGGAATGCCCAGTGCGCTGATGCGCAGATAAGTGGTGCCGTACGGGGCGGCGGTGGCGGAGGCGCCGAACGCGTCGATGAGCCAGGGCGCGGTCGGTACGACGGCGGCGATGACGAGGGCGCCGAGGAGCAGCGCGAGCCAGATGCCGTCGAGTCCCTGGCGGAGCGCGGCGGGCAGATCGTCGGCGCCGAGGCGGCGGGCGACGGCCGCGGTGGTGGCGTAGGCGAGGAAGACGAAGATGTTGACGCCGGTCTGCAGGAGCGCGGCTGCGACGCCGAGTCCGGCGAGTTGCGGGGTGCCGAGGTGGCCGACCATGGCGCTGTCGACCATCACGAAGAGGGGTTCCGCGACGAGTGCGCCGAAGGCGGGCAGAGCGAGCGCGATGATCTCACGGTCGTGGCGTCGCACGGCAGCGCGCGTGGTCGGGGAAGCGGAGCTCATAGGTTCGATCCAAACATCCACAGGTAATGAGCGCAAGGCTGGACTGCCGCTTACTTGACGGTGTACGCGACAGGTGTGAACACCCTCGGTGATCCTCCTGGGGGCACAGCGCCGAAGTTTTTTCCCCGCACAGCCGGTGGACGGTAAAGCAGCAGGTCAAGTGGGCTGCCGCAGAAGGTCGTACGAGTAATCCACAGCACTGTCCCCCGACTCGTGCACAGCTTTCGGCGGCTTCTCCACAGGTTGGCAGCGGCTGTCCACACCACCCTGTGGATAAGGTGATTGGCTGAACCGTACGGGCCACCTACCGTGTACCAGCGCCCGTTCCCCGTTCCCTCTCTCTTCACCGTCGCACCGACGCGCCGTAACCCGGGCCGGGCGGCTCGATTGCCAGCGTTTGTCAGTGCTGTGCCGTAAGACTGTGCCGTACGACGGGATCTGTGGGAGGACCGGTGGGAGGAGGCGAAGCGGGGTGACGCAGCAGCCCGAACACGTGGAAGACCCCTGGGCCGCCGACCTCGCCGCCGAGGGGAGCTTCCCGGTCGCAGCGCAGTCGCCGCAGCAGGCACCGCGCCGTCAGGGCAACGGCAACGGTGGTGGCGGATACGGCAATGGACCGGGCAACGGCTCCCGTGGCGGCTCCGGTGGCGACCGGTCAGCGCTCGCCCTCCCCGAGCAGCACGAACGTGGTGCCGAGGGCCCCGCCGGAGGGTTCGAGCGGGTCCCGCCGCAGGACCTGGAGGCGGAGAAGTCCGTCCTCGGCGGCATGCTGCTGTCCAAGGACGCCATCGCCGACGTGGTCGAGGTCCTCAAGGGCAACGACTTCTACCGGCCCGCCCACGAGACGGTCTATCAGGCCATCCTCGACCTCTACGCCAAGGGCGAGCCCGCCGACCCCATCACCGTCACCGCCGAGCTCACCCGCCGCGGCGAGATCGCCCGCGTCGGCGGACCCGGCTACGTCCAGTCCCTCGTCCAGGCCGTCCCCACGGCGGCCAACGCCGAGTACTACGCGGAGATCGTCCACGAGCGCGCCATCCTCCGCCGGCTGGTCGAGGCGGGCACCCGCATCACACAAATGGGTTATGCGGCGGACGGCGACGTGGACGACATCGTCAACGGTGCCCAGGCCGAGATCTACGCCGTCACCGAGCAGCGCACCTCCGAGGACTACCTCCCGCTCGGCGACATCATGGAGGGCGCCCTCGACGAGATCGAGGCCATCGGCTCCCGCAGCGGCCAGATGACCGGCGTCCCCACCGGCTTCACCGACCTCGACTCCCTCACCAACGGCCTGCACCCCGGCCAGATGATCGTCATCGCCGCCCGCCCCGCCATGGGAAAGTCGACCCTCGCCCTCGATTTCGCCCGCGCCTGCTCCATCAAGCACGCAATGCCCAGCGTTATCTTCTCGCTGGAGATGGGGCGGAACGAGATCGCGATGCGGCTGCTGTCCGCCGAGGCGCGGGTGGCGCTGCACCATATGCGGTCCGGGTCGATGACGGACGAGGACTGGACGCGGCTGGCGCGGCAGATGCCGCAGGTCACCGACGCTCCGCTGTACATCGACGATTCGCCGAACCTGTCGATGATGGAGATCCGCGCCAAGTGCCGCCGCCTCAAGCAGCGCAATGACCTCCAGATGATCGTCATCG
This sequence comes from Streptomyces sp. CA-250714, assembly GCF_050936705.1. Taxonomy (NCBI): domain Bacteria; kingdom Bacillati; phylum Actinomycetota; class Actinomycetes; order Kitasatosporales; family Streptomycetaceae; genus Streptomyces; species Streptomyces sp. CA-250714. The sequence goes on from NZ_JBNJMI010000001.1 coordinate 4,046,789, forward strand.
ACTACCTCCAGCTGATGCAGACGGGCGGTTCCCGCCGCCCCGAGAGCCGTCAGCAGGAGGTCTCGGAGATGTCCCGTAACCTCAAGCTCCTGGCCAAGGAGCTGGAAGTCCCGGTCATCGCCCTCTCCCAGCTCAACCGCGGTCCCGAACAGCGCACCGACAAAAAGCCGATGGTCTCCGACCTGCGTGAATCCGGCTCGATCGAGCAGGACGCGGACATGGTGATCCTGCTGCACCGCGAGGACGCCTACGAGAAGGAGTCCCCGCGCGCGGGCGAGGCGGACCTGATCGTCGCCAAGCACCGCAACGGCCCCACCGCCACCATCACGGTCGCCTTCCAGGGCCACTACTCGCGCTTCGTCGACATGGCGCAGACGTGAGCAGGATCCGACGCGGGGCTGAGACTTGCAGGTCGCAGGACGGAATCGTCAAGTGGCCTCGGGCTGTTGAGCGGCGTCAAGTGGCGTCGGGCTCTTGAGCGGCGAGCGTCTCGGCGAAGGTCAGGAGAAGTGCGGCGGTCCGTGGAGGTTCCTCCAGGATGGGGGTGTGTCCGGCGCCGGGCAGCAACTCGACTTTCGCGCCCGGAACGACGCGGTAGTCGGCTGCGGATGAGGGGCGCCATCTGCGGTCCTGGTCGCCGAAGATCACCAGCAACGGTTTGCCGAGGGCCATCAGCCGATCCGGGAGTGCCTTCTGGTTCAGATAGGCGGTGGACGCCTGCATTGCCGCGGTGACTGCGCGGTAGGTCATACCGCGCAAGTCTTCGACGAGTTCCGGTGGGACCGGGTGGCCCGGGCGGAAACCGGTGCTCGCGAACTGACGGATCTGCTCGTCGGTCGGTGGCCACTGCGCGGGGTCCATCGCGGTGGGCCCCGGCGCGATGAAGGCATCCATGCTGGGGCCGGTGCTGATGAGCACGAGCGCGGTCACCAGATCGGGTCGTTGCTCGGCGAGAGCGGTGGCGGCATAGCCACCGCTGGAGTGGCCGACGACGATGGCGTGCTCGACGCCGAGCCGGTCCAGTGCCGTGCTGATCCTGCGTGCCTGCTCGGGGATCGCGTAGTCGCCGCCGACCGGTTCGGCCGAGCGGCCATGCCCCGGTAGGTCGATCCGTAGGACGTGATGGGACGCGGCCAGCAGCGGAACCAGCGCATCCCATGAACGGCTTGACGTGGCGGATCCGTGGATGAGCAGGAGAGTGGGGGCGTCGCGAGGGCCGTCCTGGCGGACATGGATGTCGCCGTGCTCCAGGTGGAGGATCGCATCCTCGGTGGTGCCGCCGTCGCCGTGCACATGCGGGTTCCTGTCAGCGTTCACATGCGGGTTCCTGTCGGGAGGAGTCATGAGGCCACACTGGCTTCCGGAGTGCGCCGACGGCTTGTACGAATGTTCCCTTCTTGGCCCGCCCGCGTAGCATTCGACGATGGGGTCCACCACGAGTGAACGTGACGATCCTGCTGAGTGGGACGTCGTACGTCCGCGGCGGCCCAGCCGGGTGGCTGGTGTCGACATGGCCGGGTTCCGGGTCCCGGCCCTCGTCGGCGGGCTGCGGGTGGTCCCACATCCGGCCGTGATGCTGATCCTGGAGTTCGGGGCGGGCGCGCCCACTGTGGACGACGGCGCTGGACGGCGACATCGGGGAAGTCTCGTCGCAGGGCCCGGGTTCGGCTCCGGAGGCGGGGTTCGGGCGTGGGGCGAGCATGTCGAGTGCGTGCAGGTGCGCCTGTCTCCGGTGATCGCAGGTATGGCTCTGGGCGCCTGCCCAGCTGAGCTGGCCGGTTCCCCGGTGTCCCTCGATGATCTGTGGGTCAGGGAGGCGTCACGGATACGCGAGAGACTGGGCGAAATCCCCTCGTGGGAGGGCCGCTTCGCGTTCACGGAGGCAGTTCTCGTCCGCCGTCTCGCCCGCCGTCTTGAGGCCCGGACGTCGGTGGACCCGGCGGTGGCCTGGGCCTGGAACCGGATCGTGGTCAGCAGGGGCCTTCTCCGGGTCGACCACCTGGCGGCCGAACTCGGATGGAGCCGCAAGCGTCTGTGGTCCCGGTTCCACTCGCACATCGGCATTCCGCCCAAATACGCCGCGAAGCTGGTCCGGTTCGACCACGCCGTGCACCGTCTGGTCGCGGGTGAGGGCGCGGCCCGAGTCGCGGCGGATGGTGGCTACTGCGATCAGTCCCACCTGCATCGGGACGTCACGGCGTTGACCGGCTCAACGCCGACGACCGTGGTGGGAGAGCCGTTTCTTACGGTGGACGACCGCGCGTGGCCGGCCGTGGCCGGCGGATCTTGCGTACCCCGCAATGGGGGCTGCGCTTGCCCACCCTGCTCCCCCAAGCTCTTCGAGCAGGGGGTACCCCCAAGGCGCAGACTGCCCAAGCACAGCAGGGGGATGTGCCCCTGACGGGGCGCGGGGAGCGATGCCGGGTACGCGAGATCCGCCGGTTATGCCCTACTCAGCGTTTGAGTATGAAGGTGAAGTCGTCGGAGAGCTTGCCGGTCAGTCGGGATGCCGAAACGAGGTTCCCCTCCTTGATCAATCTCTCGACCTCGGCCCGCGGAAGGCCGCAGCCTTCAGCTATCAGCTGTACCGGCCGGACGGGTATGCGCGCCGCGAAGTGGACCGAGACGTCGATCTTCCCCGAGTTCTCGGCTTCTCCCGGCAGGCTCCGGTGATCCGGTCCGCCGGTGTCGAGGCGCCAGGCGTTGTCCCAGTCGAGGGCGATGCGATTGCGGCGCCGTACGGCCGGATCCTGGAGCAGCTCGGCTGTCAGGCCAGGGTCGTTGTCATGCAGCCGGTCCAGCAGCTCGGGTCGTATGGAGCGCACATTCATCCGCTCCAGGACCGTGAGCTTCGCGGTTTCCCCGCAGGCGGTACAGAGCACGAGGAGCCAGGCGTCGAGGAGCTTGTGGTTTGCGTTGACGCGAAATTTTCCGCTTGCCCGGAAGCGCTCGGACGCGCACGTGTGGCAACGGCGGAGAACGAGAGGCAGGCAGGTGGGCACGACCGCCCAGTTTGTGAGCACGAAGTACACCGGTTTCAGTGAGAAGTCCGCAGCAAAAAGGAGCGCGGCGCACATGCGCGACGCGCGACGATTCAGCGCTTGGGAGGTCTCACAGGGTGTACAACGGCATGTCCTTGGCCAGACGACTTGGACCGGCAGCACGGTAATGGCGCACAGCGGTGCTGCTCCACTGGTTTTCGAGAGTCTCACCGCGGCCTTGAGGAGCCTCGAAGCTGTCTGCACGTCAGCCGCACTCACCAATGGTCCCGAACCCCTGGCCCGTTTAAGCTCGGCGAATGACCTTGGAATGGGAGCAGGTGCTGGTTCACTCGGTGGATCCGGTGGCGTTGGCGCGCGGCGGGTCGACATCGGCCAGGGCGACCAGTCGTGGGTCGTATTGGCAGACCCTGAAGGCAACGAGTTCTGCGTCCTCGGCCAGCGGCGTCAGTAAGTGGAAGAAGCCCATGACGTCGGCAGTCTGACGCTCCAGCTCACTCCGTCACGGGAACGGGCACAGGCACAGGCACGCTCTCGGCGAGCAGGTTGACGATGTCGTGCCAGGCTCGCTGCGCGTGCTGCGGGTGGTAGCCGACGCCGGGGACCGTGGGGTGGTCGACCGGCGGGTGGTGGAAGGCGTGCAAGGCGCCGCCGTAGACCGCGAGGCGCCAGTCGACGCCCGCGGCCTGCATCTCGGCGGCGAAGGCGTCCCGTTGGGCGGGCGGCATGATCGGGTCTTCCGACCCGACCCCGGCCCACACCGGGCAGCGAATGCGCGCTGCCTCGCCCGGTCGGCCCGTGGTAGTTGCGTTGACTGTCCCGATCGCGCGCAGGTTGACGCCGTCGCGCCCGAGTTCCAGCGCGATCGCGCCCCCGGTGCCGTAGCCGACGGCGGCGATCCGGTCGGGGTCGGTCCGCGGTTCGGTGCGCAACACGTCGAGCGCCGCGTGGCCGATACCCCGCATCCGGTCGGGGTCGGCGAGCAGCGGCATGCAACGGGCCAGCATCTCCTCGGGGTCGCCCAAATAGCGCCCGCCGTGAAGGTCGAAGGCCAGCGCTATGTATCCCAGCTCGGCGAGAGCATCGGCCCGGCGGCGCTCGACGTCGCTGAGTCCCATGCCCTCTGGTCCGAGCAGCACCGCGGGCCGGCGGTCGACACCGGCGGGGAGCGCGAGGTGCCCGATCATCGTCAGGCCGTCGGCCGGGTATTCGACTGTGCGCGCCGTGATCGTCGTCATGAGACTGGACTGTAGTGATCGTCGGGCCCGGGCGGGCCGGTCTTCACCGTCGGCAGAACAGCGCGGTCACCGGGCAGCGGACCTGCGACCTACAGGTGTCGCGGAGCCCCGCGTTCTGCGGGAACCCAGAACGCGACGGTTGACCCCGACGCAGCGTCAACCTCCCAGCATGGTCGGCATGACGACGAGAACCGGTGCGATCACGGGTATGCCGAGCGGCGACGACGGGGAGCGGGACGAGAGGGGCGGCAGGACAGTGCGGCACAGGGTGCGGCACTTCACCGTCCACCACGACGGCGTCACGATCCCGGTGTCCCGTGGCGGCCGGGGCCGACCGCTGGTCCTGTGCCCGGGACTGAACTCGACACAGGCCGACCTGCACGAGCTGACCGGGCTCCTGCGGCGCGACCACGACGTGGTGACGTTCGACCTTCGGGGCCATGGCCTCGCCTCGGCCGCCGACCGGTACTCCTTCGACGCGTTTCTGAGTGATCTCGGCGCCGTGCTGGCGGAGCCGGGATGTCTCGGCCTGCCCTCGGCGCCCGTGCTCGTCGGCTACTCGCTGGGCGCGGACCTGGCCGTGCACCATGCCTCCGAGCACCCGGACACCGTCGCCGGGCTGGTCCTCATCGACGGGGCGAACCCGTTGCCCGAACCGTTCATCACCGCCGTTGACCTGGCAGGATTCCGTACGATGGCGGAGGATCTGGCGACGGGGCAAGAGGCCGAGCGGATCAGGGGCACCGCGCGTCAGGTCTCGCTCACCGCGCAGGACATCCATGGACTGAACCTCGAAATGGATGTGATCCGGTCCGGGCTCCTCGACCGGTACCGGAAGATCGACTGCCCCATCAGCATGGTCATGTCGTCCGCGATCGCCGGTGACAGCGGCGAAGGGCGCGCACCGCGGCACAATCGGCTCTGGCGGGCCGGTGTTGAGCGGCTCGTCCGCGAGCAGCCGCACATCTCCACGTCCTGGCTCGACGCCGACCACCGGCTGGTCTTCACCCACGCCCCGGAAGTCGCCGAGCTCATTCTCAGCCACACCACCGGGTCGGCAGGCCGACCGGTCGAACTCGCAGGAGAACGGACCGATGCTGACGATCGGTGAGCTGGCGTCGTATGCCGGGGTGACGGTGCGCGCGGTGCGGCACTATCACGCCAAGGGGCTGCTGCCGGAGCCGGAACGGGATCACTCCGGCTACCGGCGGTACGGCGCCGGCGCCGTGGTCGAGCTGATCAGGATCCGGACCCTCGCCGAGGCCGGGGTCCCGCTGGCGCGCGTACGGGAGCTGCTCCAGGCCGACGAGGAGGAGTTCGCCGCGGCTGTCTCGGACATCGACAAGCGGCTGCGGGCGGAGATCCGGGAGCGGCAGCGGCACCGCGAGCGGATCGCCCGCCTCGCCGCCGGGGACAACCTGGCGCTGCCTGGCGACGTGATCGAGTTCCTCGACCGACTGCGGGCGCTCGGGGTCGACGAGCGGATCGTCCAGGTCGAACGCGACGGCTGGATCCCGCTGGCCGCGCACTCGCCGGAGCGGGTCCCGGAGTGGGTGGCCCGTAAGCGGGAGCAGATCGCCGACCCGCAGCTCGTCGACTTCTATCTCACCCTGGGCCAGGCCCTCGACCGGACCGATGACGACCCGCGGCTGGTCGAGCTGGCCGACAAGCTGGCCGCCTACCTCTCGCGGATGGCCGACGAGCAGGGCGAGGACTACGTCGGCGACGCCGATATCGAGCCACCGTTCGCCAAGCTGATGGACACGCTGGCGTTCGACACCGCGCCGCCGGCCCGTCGGCTGATCGAGCTGCTGAAGGAGCGGGGCTGGACGGGCTGGACGAAGCTCGAACGCGTGGGCCCGGCACGGGATGCGGCCGGAACCGGCCAGTGAGACACCACGGCCCGCCGGTGGCCACGCTTTTGCGGGTTCGGCAACAAACTTTGCCGACTGGTCGCTGTGGGTCCAGCTTGGGGGCGGAGGCGCCACCGCCTTCGGCAGTGGAGGCGCCTTCGGCAGCGGAGGCCACCGCCTCCGGCAACTGCCCGCCGAGCAGCTGAGGGACGGACCATGGACGCACAATTCTGGGACGAGAGGTACGGCAGCCGCGACCGGCTCTTCAGCGGTGCCCCCAACGGGGTGCTCGTCGCCGAAGCCGACGGGCTGCCGCCGGGACGGGCGCTGGATGTGGGGTGCGGGGAAGGCGGCGACGCACACTGGCTGGCCCGGCGCGGCTGGCAGGTCACCGCGGTCGACATCTCGCGGATCGCGCTGCGACGCGCCGCCGACGGTGCGGAGGCAGCCGGCGCCGACATCGCAGGCCGGGTGGTGTGGGAATGCGCGGACCTGACCGCAACGCCGCCGCCCGCCGACGCGTTCGACCTGGTGTCCGTCCAGTACTTCCCGTTGCCGCGCCGCCCGGACCACGCGGCGCTGCGCGGTCTGCTGGCCGCCGTCGCACCCGGCGGCACCCTGCTCTTCGTCGGCCACGACCTCGCCGACCTGCCTCCGCGCCTGGAGGACGGCATCGTCCCCGCCGACTACTACCAGCCCGAGGAGATCGCCGGGCTCCTCGACGACAACTGGGCCGTCCTGATCAACGAAACCCGGCCGCGCACCGCTCCCGCCCCCGCCGGCACACACCACACCCACGACACCGTCCTGCGAGCGCGCCGCGTGCGGTGATCCGGTGCCCCGCGCGAGGGTTCAGGCCGACAGCGCGGGGTCGTCCCATCCGGCGTCCTGGGCGCAGGCGGCGGCCAGCTCGTCCAGGGACATGCCGAGGGCGACGGCCAGCGCTGACACGGTGAAGAAGGCCGGGGTCGGGGCACGGCCGGTCTCGATCTTGCGCAGCGTCTCGGCGGACACTCCCGCCGCCGAGGCGACCTCCACCATGCTGCGTTCGCCGCGCGCCTGACGCAGCAGCGCGCCCAACTGCTCGCCGCGCTGCCGTTCCCAAGGGGTCAAAGGAGTCCGCACCATGCCCGTGATACTAATACCGGTATAAGAATTGGCTCCGGGGCCGGGTCCGGGTGCGCGCCAGGCGTGCGTCAGGCGTGCGCCAGGTGTGCCCGGTTCGGTGGCGGACGAGGAGATGCGGGGCATGGTGGAGATCAAGACCGAAGCGGCACTTGAGGCGATGCGCGAGGCCGGGCGTGTTGTGGCGCAGGCACTCGCCGCCGTCCGCGACGCGGCAGCCGTGGGAGTGTCCCTGCGGGAACTGGACGAAGCGGCCCGTACCGTCCTGGACAAGGCCGGTGCCCGCTCCCCCTTCCTCGGCTACCGGCCCTCCTTCGCCCCCACCCCGTTCCCCGCGGTCATCTGCACCTCGGTCAACGACGCCGTCTCCCACGGCATACCCACCGACTACCGGCTGCGCGACGGCGATCTGGTCAGCATCGACTGCGGCGCCGAACTCGACGGCTGGACCGGTGACGCCGCCATCACCTTCACCGTGGGTACTCCGCGGCCGGCTGACCGGGAGCTGATCGACTCCACCCAGCAGGCCCTCGACGCCGGCATCGCAGCCGCCCGGCCGGGAAACCGCATCGGCGACATCTCGCACGCCGTCGACACGGTGGCCCAGGCAGCGCGCTGCGGTATGCCCGCCGACTTCGGCGGCCACGGCATCGGCAGGCGTATGCACGAAGACCCCCACGTCCCCAACCGGGGGCGGCCCGGCCGCGGTTTCCCCCTCAGGCCCGGGCTGGCCCTCGCCATCGAGCCGATGCTCATGGCCGGTGGCCGCGACGAGTACCGCGTCGGCGGCGACGGTTGGACTCTGCTGACCGTCGACGGCAGCCGAGCCGCCCACATCGAACACACCATCGCCGTCACCGAGGAGGGGCCCCGCATTCTGACCCTTCCGTGACCGCGGCACAGGGGTGCGGCGTTCTGACGCCGGGGGGGGAGTCGACAAAGCCGTTGCCCGGACGGGGAGGTGTTGTTAGCGTCCCGGCAGCGCGAGGCGCACCGCGAGAGGCGTGGATGCGTGAGCACGGACAGCGTGAGTACGGACAGGGAGGTTGATGAATATGGCCGCCGTCGGCCGTCATCAGCATGCCCTTGTCCGGCCCGCGCGATAGGAGAGCGCGGTCCGGATCGTTCCGACGATCAGGAGTGACGCGTGTCTTCCTCTTCCTCCCCCTCTTCCCCCGATGCCTCAACTCCCGCTGCTGCTGCCGCGGATCTCGTCACCGAGCGGCTTGTGCTGCGGCCGTGGACCACGGCCGATGTGGCCGCGGTGCTCAGTGACGTCAGGTCCGAGCGGTGGGCGGCCGACTTTCCCGCCGAAGGCGACAGCGTCGTCGCCGGCCTCTTCGCACAGTTCCCCGCGTGGCTCGGCGGCTATGGCCACCGCCTGGTCATCGAGCGGGATACCGGCCTGGTGGTGGGCTCGATCGGCCTGTTCTGGCCGCCGACCGAGGGCGCACTGGAGATCGGCTACGGCGTGGTCGGCTCCCGCCGTGGCCGGGGCTACGCCGCCGAGGCGACTCGCGCCCTGACGGAGTTCGCCTTCACCGCGCCCGAAGTCCGCACTGTGTTCGCCGACGTGGAGCCGGCGAACCCCGCCTCGCTCCGGGTGCTGGAGAAAGCGGGGTTCCGGCGCACGGCAGCCCAGGACGGAGTGGTCCGCTACAGCTGTACGAGGTCGGCTGTGTGAGGTCGGCTGTGTGAGGCGGGCCCTGGGCTCCGGCCCCGGGCACACCACCGGTGGGGAGCGGCCGTCAGGGCCCTCCCCGCCGGTTGCCGCGGGCGCGGTGGTTGGCCACGTTCCTGCGGTTGCCGCACAACTCCGGCATGCAGTAGCGGCGACGTCCCGCTCGGCTGGTGTCGATGAATGCGCCGTCGCAGTCCGGAGCGGCACAGCCGCGGAAACGGGCGGCGCCCAGAGTGCGCAGGGTGCCGAGAACGCCGACGGCGGACAGCGCGGCGAGCCGCACCTGGGGAGCCGCGTCCGGTGCCGTGTGTACGTACCACTGCCAGCTTCCCGCCTCGTCACGCGCGAGGCGGGCGCCCAGCGTGCTGCGGCTCAGCAACGCATTGGCGGCGGCGGCCATTTCCGTCTCGCTGTCGTACTCCAACATGGCGCGCAGCTCGTCGCGCAGGGTGTGGACGGCCAGCACGTCAGCGGTGCTCGGGGCGGAGCCGGTCCGGTCGGCCGGGGCCGGGACCTGGTGCTCGGTGAGGAAACGGCTGAGCGCCTCGGGGTCGGGCAGGGCCTCACCCGCGCTTCTGACCCGGGGCGAGGTGTTGACCAGATCGGTGGCCGTCCCGGCTCCCCAGCCGTAATCGGAAAAGAGAATCTGCACGCCTTACTCCCTGCCGTCGTGACTGCTACCGTAACCGGAGAATTGAAATTCTACCCCTTACGCGGGAGTGATCGGCATGGTCGGCATGTGGACGAGCACGAGCACGGTTACGGATTCGGGTACGGCGCGGCCGGTCCGGGTGTCCGGCGGCGAAGTGGCCACGTACGTCATGGGGGATGGGCCGCCCGTCGTGCTGACCCACGGTTCTCCCGCGTCGTCCTATCTGTGGCGCGAGGTCGCTCCCGTACTCGCGCGCGATCACACCGTCCATGTCTGGGACCTGCTCGGATACGGGGATTCCCGGGCGGCGGAGGGTGTCGCGCCGACCATCGCGCGGCAGGCCCGTACGTTGGCCGAACTCGCCGCCCACTGGGGCATCGACGACGGGACGGCCTTGCTGGTCGGGCACGACATCGGGGGCGGGGTGGTCATGCGCGCGTATCTGCTGGAGGGGCTGGCCGCCGCGCGGCTCGCGCTGGTGGACGCGGCAGTGCTCGGGCCCTGGAACACCCCCTTCACCGAGCATCAGCAGCGGCACGCTGAGGTCTACCGCACCATGCCCGCGGACATCTTCGGCGACCTCGTCGCCGCCCGCTTCGCCTCGGCGACCCACCACCCCATGCCGCCCGAGGTCGCCCGCGCGTACGCCGCGCCGTGGCAGGGGGCCGACGGGCAGCGCCGCTGGCTCGATCAGGTCGAGGCCGTCAGCTTCGAGGACACCCGCGAAGTGGTGGACCGGCTCGGTGAGGTGGCGGTGCCGTCGCTGGTGCTGTGGGGCGCGGAGGACCGCTGGCTCGCTCCACGTACCGCGGACCTGCTGGCCGCCGCGATCCCGGGCGCCCGGCGGGAGTTGATCCCCGGCGGCGGCCACTTCCTGCCGGAGGACCGACCGCTGGAGACGGCACACGCACTGAGGCGCTTCGCTGCGTGATACGGGCGGGGTGATGCGGGCGAGGTGACGTAGCCGGGACATAGGCATCGGCATACTGGCCGGTCGGTACGCCGGTCGGTACGGCCGCTCGATGCGGGCCGCTGCATCTCGATACGGGCCGCTGGATACGGACCGCTCGTTCCGGGCCGCTCGATACGGGCCAGTTGTTGCGGGATGCCTGATTCCGTCGGCGTCCTCGGTCGGAGATCCACGGTGTGACGCGGTCGGCAGGGGTCGTTGTCAGTGGGGTGGGGCATGCTTGCGGACATGAGTGTGGATGCGGTCGGGGTTTCCGGTGTGGGCGTGGGTGCTTCGGAGTTGGGCCGGATCGAGGGGGCGTTGCGGGCGTCCTGGGGCGCGGACACCTGCTCCCCGGAGGACCTGGCCCGCGCCGGCTGGAGTCCGGCGAACCCCGCGCGGGGGCAGTGCGATGTGACGGCGCTGGTCGTGCACGACCTGCTCGGCGGGCAGCTGATGTGCGGGGAGGTGTATGCGGAGAACGGTGAGCGGCAGGGTTTCCACTGGTGGAACAGGCTGCCTGACGGCTCCGAGATCGATCTCACCCGTGACCAGTTCCATGCGGGTCAGGTCGTCATGGAGGGGGTCTCCGTGCCCCGCCCGATGGGGCACTCGCTGCGCAGAGCCGCGGAGTACGCACTGCTTCGCGGGCGGGTCTGGGAGCGGCTCGGCCTCCAGACCGGGGGCGCGGCGGGGGCCGGTGGCATAGCGCAGGGCGCGTGCGGATCGGGGCCCCGGGGCGGGGCGGCTGTCAGGGGATCAGCAGCACCTTGCCGAGGTTTGCGCGGCGCTGGATGAGGTCGTGCGCCTCTGCCGCCCGCTCCAGCGGGAGCGCGGCGGCGACGGCGGCGCGCAGGGTGCCCGCCGCGTGCAGCCGCCACAGCTCCCGGCACCAGGCGGCGTAGCGGTCGGGCTGGTCCCGGGCCGTGCGGCCGATCTGGAAGCCGGTCACCGATTTGGCGCCGATCAGCAGCTGATGGGCGTCGACGGTACCGCCGCCCGAGCTGTAGGCGATCAGTCGGCCGTGGTCGGCCAGTGCGCGGACGGCGGGGGTGAGCAACTCGCCGCCGACGGCGTCCAGTACGTAGTCGGCGGGTTCGGTCGCGTCCGGCCTGCCGAGGTCGTCGTAGCCGATGACCGCGTCGGCGCCCAGGTCGCGGAGGAACGCCCCCTTGGCGCCCGGATCGCTGACGGCCGCGACGACGCGGGCGGCGCCGCCGTGCAGCCGGGCCAGCTGGACGGCGAGATGACCGGCGCCGCCGGCAGCGGCGGTGATCAGCGCGGTCTCGCCGGGCCGGGGCCCCGCGGCCTCCAGTGCGCCGATCGCCACGAGCCCGCCGCGCAGCAGTGCCACGGCTTCGCGCGCTGTCGCGTGTGCGGGGACCGGGGTGGCCATGGAGGTGTGCAGCAGGGCGAATTCGGCGTACGCGTCGCCGAAGCAGAGCCCGGTGACGCGGTCGCCCGGCGCGAGACCTTCTTCCGGACGGGATCCGGGGGTGCCCGCGGCCGGTCCGACCGCCTCGATCGTCCCGGCGACCTCGCCGGACACCGGCTGTGGTTCGGTACGGGCCTCGGCGTCGGTGTGTGACGCGGCTCCGGCTGTGCGGAGATTGCGGATGGCGGGGAGGGTGACGCCGATGGCCTCGGTACGGATGAGGAGCTCGCCCGGTCCGGGGACGGGGCGGGGGACTTCTTGGAGGGTGAGCGTGCCGGAGGTATGGCGGACGCGACGCATGGGACTCCCGGTGTGATGGCTTCTGATTACCGTGGGGCGCACCAACGATAAACAAGAAACCCTGGGGAACACCAACGAATATCCGTGGGGGTTCCCCACGGTCCCGTACGCTGGAGTCATGCCCGAGACGCCACCCGCCCCCACGCTGATCCGTACGCTGCCGAGCTGGCTGCTCGGCCGGGCCGCGGCGCGCGGGCGCGCGCTCGTCGCCGAGGCGCTGGCCGAGGAGGGGCTGCGGATGTGGCACCACGTGGTGCTGGCCGCCGCCTCCGATCACCAGCCCGTGGCCCAGGCGGAGCTCGCCCGCAGCGTGGCGCTCGACCCCAAGGACGTCGTCGGCATTCTCAACGACCTGCAGCAGGACGGCTATGTGCGGCGCGAGCCGCACCCCGAGGACCGGCGCAAGAACGCCGTACGCCTCACCCCCGAAGGCGAGCGGCTGCTGGCGCGGTGCGCCGCGGCGGCCGAACGCGCCAACGACGCGCTGCTGGAAGGCTTTTCCGCGCGCGAACGCGCCGACTTCCTGGCGATGCTGGAGCGCGCGGCCCGCGTATGAGGGTGCGGCCCACCAGGGACGGCCGCTGGCTCTCAGGCCAGCGGCATCTTGAAGCCGAGGTGTGACGCCTGGAAGCCCAGGCGCTCATAGAAGCGGTGTGCTTCGACGCGGGTGGCGTCGGAGGTGAGCTGCACCAGCGCACACCCCAGGCGCCGGGACTCGTCGACGGCCCACTCGATGAGCCGGGTGCCCAGTCCGCTGCCGCGGAGATCGGTGTGGATCCGTACCGCCTCGATGAGGGAGCGGGCGGATCCGCGCCGGGACAGGCCGGGGATGACGGTGAGGTGCAGGGTGCCGACCGTCCTGCCGCCGAACTCGGCGACGACGAGATGCTGGTTGGAGTCGGCGGCGATCCGGTCGAACGCGGCGCGGTACGGGGCGAGATCCGACGGGGTCTCCCGGCCGGCGCCGAGCGCGTCGTCGGCGAGCAGGGCGACGATCTCGGGGAGGTCCTCGGCGGTCGCCCGGCGGACGGCGAACTCCTCGTCGGGCGGCTCCTGCGGGCGGGCTGCCGAGCCGCTGGAAGTCGTGGTCATCCTCCGCACCATACGCCCAGGTGTACGGACGGCCGCAGCCGCCTCAGTCCTGGGGTCCGCTGTGGGCGAGGGTGCGGACGGCCGCGGCCAGCGGGGCCAGTTCGGGCCGGGCCTCCGCCGCGGCGAGGGCTTCCTTGAGCGCCACGTCATGGGTGGGGCGTGCCGCGTCCAGCAGGGCGTGGCCCTCCTCGGTCACGTCCGTGTAGATACCGCGCCGGTCGTCGGGGCACAGATAGCGCCGCAGCAGTCCGCGGTCCTCGAGCCGGCTGACCAGCCGGGTCGTGGCGCTCTGACTGAGTACGACGGCGTCGGCGAGCTGGTTCATACGGAAGTGGCCGCCGTCCCCGTCGTGCTGCTCGCTCAGCACGTCCAGCACGGAGAACTCGCGCACGCTGAGCTCGTGTGCGGCCTGGAGCTCCCGTTCGATGTGCGCCTCGATACGGCCGTGCAGCGCGGAGAGCGCGCACCAGCCGTGCGCGAGACCGAGGTCGGCGCGACGTGACATGAGCGGCTCCTCTCCTGGCGGCTCCGCGCCCCGCCACAGGGCGCAGCTCCCAGGTTAGGTCATCCCGCCGCTTCGCAATATACGGCGCTTGCATATATCCAGCGCCTGCAATTAATGTCGACGTGTGTAATCGCCATGCGCACTGATCCCCCCACCCCCATGGAAGGCTCCCTCATGCCTCTCGCCCTGCTGGCGCTCGCCATCGGCGCCTTCGGCATCGGGACGACCGAGTTCGTGATCATGGGCTTGCTGCCCGAGGTCGCCGCCGAGTTCGGTGTCTCCATCCCCACGGCCGGCTATCTGGCCTCCGGCTATGCGATCGGGGTGCTGCTGGGCGCCCCCGTCTTCGCCGTGCTCGGCACCCGGATGTCCCGCAAGCGGATGCTGATGCTGCTGATGGGACTGTTCATCGTGGGCAACCTGGTCTCCGCGATCGCGCCCGTCTTCGGCGTGATGCTCGCGGGCCGGGTCATCGCCTCACTCGCGCACGGTGCCTTCTTCGGCATCGGCTCGATCGTCGCGGCCGGGCTCGTGGCCCCGCACCGCAAGGCCGCCGCCATCTCGCTGATGTTCACGGGGCTGACCCTCGCCAATGTGATCGGTGTGCCGCTCGGGACCATGCTGGGACAGCAGGCGGGCTGGCGGCTCACGTTCGTGGCCGTCGCCGCGCTGGGGGTGCTGGGGCTGGCGGGCGTCGCCGCGCTGGTGCCGCAGGACGTCCCGGAGCCCCGGAACGCCGCTTCGGCCGGCGGCCGGATCCGTGGTGAGCTGGCCGCCTTCCGCAACGTCCAGGTGCTGCTGGCGATGGGGATGACGGTGCTCGGCTTCGGCGGGGTCTTCGCCGCGATCACCTACATCGCGCCGATGATGACGGACGCGGCCGGATACGCCGACACCTCGGTGACCTGGCTGTTGGTGCTCTTCGGCGTCGGCATGGTCGCCGGGAACCTGGTCGGCGGCCGGTTCGCGGACCGGGCGCTGCTGCCGATGCTGTACACGGCGCTGATCGCGCTGACCGTCGCGCTGGCGGCGTTCACCTTCACCGCGCACGACAAGGTGGCGGCGGCGGTCACGCTCACGCTGATCGGCGCGTTCGGCTTCGCCACGGTCCCGCCGCTGCAGAAGCGGGTGCTCGACCAGACGGCGAGCGCGCCGACGCTCGCCTCCGCGATGAACATCGGCGCCTTCAATCTGGGCAATGCGCTCGCCACTTGGCTCGGCGGCCTGGTACTCGGCGCCGGCTGGGGCCCCACCTCCCCCAACCTCGCCGGCGCCACCCTGGCCCTCGCCGCCCTAGCCCTGGCGGTGACCTCAGCCCTGCTGGAACGGTCGGCTGCAGCGCGGACCAGCGCTTACCCGGCGGTTCCTGAATGCCCCGCAATGGGCGCTGCGCTTGCCCACCCTGCGCCCCTGGGGGCACCTCCCGGCCGGAGGCTGGGGGAGCAGACTGCCCAAGCACAGCAGGGGACCCGCGCCCCGTAAGGGGCGCGGGGAACTGCGCGAGCAACCACAACGCACCCGCAGTCCGCGTCGAACAGACAGGGGCACCCCCTCCCGTACGGCCGTACGATCGCGGGTATGCATGCGAATGCGACCAATCGATCGGGGCCGGGGCCACAGCCCCGGCCCCGGCTGCATCTCTTCGACCTCGACGGCACCCTCCTGTACGGCTCGGCCGCCTCCGTCGAGATATCCCAGCAACTCGGCGTCGAGCGAGAGATCAGAGAGCTCGAACGCGCCTTTGCGGAACGCAAACTGACGCCCGATCGGTTCGCCCTCCAGGCATGCGCGTTGTGGTCCGCGCTCAACGACGAGATCGTGAGTGCAGCCTTCGCCCAAGCGCCGTGGTTGGCGGGAATTCGGGAGGTGTGGGCGGACATCAGGGCGAACGGGGAGCGCTGTGCGGTGATTTCGCTCTCGCCGGATTTCTTTGTACGCCGACTACAGGATTGGGGGGCCGAGGTTACCCACGGTTCACGGTGGCCGGAGGTTCCTCGCGCAATTCCGAACGGAAGTACGAAGTATCCGACGCGTCCCCTCGATCCGGCCGGCATTCTTTCGCCGTCGTCCAAGGTCAAGATCGCGAAGCAGCTGTGCGCCCAATTCGGCGTTCGGGCCGAGGACTGCGTGGCCTACGGCGACTCCCTGTCCGACGCCGAACTGTTCGCCGCCGTCCCGGTCTCCGTCGCGGTAAACGCCGACCAGCACGTCCGCTCCCTCGCTTCGCACCACTACACCGGTCGTGATCTCCGGGATGCCTACGGACTCGTCTCCCTGGCACGGTAATTCATGTTCGTGTTCCGAATGACGGAATTCACCGGAACCACGGACAGGGGTTGTGGCGTGAAGGCTTCACGGTATGGTCGGTTCCCTCCCGCATCGTGCTGTAAGGACTGCAAAGGTTTCCTCGCTCGATGTTCGCAGGGGGCGGTTTACCGAAACTTTCGGAACACGGATGTGCACAGAACGTCCGGAAGAGGTACGAGGCGAGGCGAGCATGACCACCATGTCGGGCAGCGACGGTGCGTCCGCCGGTGGCAGCGGCGGACGGGGATGGTTCACCCCGGCGTCCGATGCCGCACCCGCGGAGCGCCCCGCGCCAGGCGCACTGGACGCGACACCGACCCCGCAGGGCACCACAACGGCCGCACCCGAGCCACAACCGGAACGGCAAGCGGAAGCTGAAGCGGAACCAGCACCCGAACCGGCGGCCCCCGCGCAACCGCAGGCGGCAGCCCCCGCTCAGCCGCAGCCGGCGGTCCCCCCGGCAACAGCCACGGCGGCTCCCGCCACCGCAACACCCCCGGCCGCCGAACAGCTCGTCGACTCCGAGCTGATCCGCGCTTCCATGGCCGAGCTTGAACGTTCCGCCGACGCGGCGACCGCGTACTTCTACGCGCTGCTGTTCGTCCAGTACCCGCAGTTGCGCGAGATGTTCCCGGCCGCCATGGACAACCAGCGTGACCGGCTCTTCCGCGCGCTGCTGACCGCCGTACGCCTCTACGACGACGGCAAACTGCTCACCGACTACCTCGGCAACCTGGGCCGCGGCCACCGCAAGTACGGCACCCTGCCCAGCCATTACCCGGCCGTCGGCGAGTGTCTGATGGCCGCGATCGCCCGTTATGCGCCGACCACCTGGGGCCCGCGTACCGAGGCGGCGTGGGTGCGTGCCTACACCGCGATCTCGCAGACGATGATCGACGCGGCGGCCGAGGACGAGCTCCGCGCGCCGCCCTGGTGGGACGCGGAGATCGTCTCGCACGAGCTCCGCACCCCGGAGATCGCCGTGATCACCGTCCGCCCGGACCAGCCGTACCCGTTCCGCGCCGGGCAGTACACCAGCCTGGAGACCCCCTGGTGGCCGCGGGTGTGGCGGCACTACTCGTTCGCGTCGGCGCCCCGCCCCGACGGATTGCTGACCTTCCACGTCAAGTCGGTGCCCGCCGGGTGGGTCTCCACCGCGCTGGTGCAGCGGGCCCGCCCCGGCGATGTGCTGCGGCTCGGCCCGCCCGCCGGCTCCATGGTCGTCGACCACCGCGCCGACAGCGGTCTGCTGTGCCTGGGCGGCGGCACCGGTATCGCCCCCATCAAGGCGCTGGTCGAGGACGTGGCAGGGCAGGGCAGGCCGCGTCCGGTCGAGGTCTTCTACGGCGCACGCACCAATCACGACCTCTACGACCTGGACACGATGCTGCGCCTGCGGGACCAGCACAACTGGCTGTCGGTACGCCCCGTCGTCGCGGCGGGCGGGGGACAGGCCGCGGCACAGGCGCTTGCGGGCGAGCTTCCCGACGCGGTACGCAGATACGGCCCGTGGTCCGCGTACGACGGCTATCTGTCCGGTCCGCCCGGAATGATCAGGACCGGGGTCGAGACGTTGGTCGGGCTCGGCATCCCGACCCACCGCATACGCCACGATTCCCTCGACGAACTGGTCGCGCAGGGGGCCTAGATGGTGGGGTGTTCGGATCGTGGCTGTCGAGGACCTGGCACCCGGCGCCGGTTGCGGAACGGCGCCCGGGCAGACCGGTCGAGGAAAGGGACGAGTGGCGGCGTTGAGTGACGCGAACGGATACGGCGACGGATCCGCGGGGCACATAGCGGGCACGGACCACGGCGTGGACACCGACCACGGCCCGCCGCGGCGGCTGCCCGGCAGCGACGGGGAGCACGCGCTCCAGCAGCGGATCGGTTCGGACGGCCGCGCCGGCCGGTTCTACCAGGACCAGGTGCTCGACCATCTCAACGAGCGGATGCGGGAGTTCACCCGCCAGCAGGAGATGTTCTTCCTCGCCACAGCCGACCGCCACGGCGAGTGCGACAGCAGCTTCCGCGCCGGACCGCCCGGATTTCTGCGGGTGCTGGACGAACGGACGCTGGTCTTTCCGGAGTACCGCGGCAACGGCGTGCACGCCAGCCTCGGCAACATCGAGGAGAACCCCCATGTGGGCATCCTCCTCATCGACTTCCTCCGCGCCCGGATCGGACTGCACATCAACGGCCGCGCCGAGGTGCTGGACGACGCCGAACTGCGCCCCTGGGTCCCGGACCTGCCGCAGGACCCGGTGCCCGGACGCCGGGCCGTGCTGTGGGTAAGGGTCGAGGTGGAGGAGGCGTACATCCACTGCGCCAAGCACATCCCCCACCTCCAGAAGGCCCCGCGCCGCCCCGCGCGCGAATGGGGCACCGACGACCACAAGCGCAAGGGCGGCGACTTCTTCGGCGCCGCCCGCGACGCCCGCGAGGCCCGCCGGGAGGCGGCGGCAGCCACTCGTACGGGCACGGCGGCAACGGAGGCCGTCCCGGAGCCCACTTCGGAGACCGCCGCGGCGGAGGAGGTGGCGAGCGCGCTCGGCGAGGACACGCTCACCCTCGCGGCGCCACCGTTGCCGCCCGGCCTCCCCCCGGTCCCGGGGGCCCCGCCCGCACCGGCAACCGCAGCCGCAGCCGCCGAGGCGGCCACGGGGGCACCGCACGTCCCGCCGGTCCCGGCCGCACCGCCGGTGCCCGTAGTGCCGCCCGCTCCCACCACCCCGCCCGCACCGGAGCCGGCCCACGAACCCGCATCCGAGTCCGCGCACAAGTCCGCACCCGAGCCGGCCCACGAACCCGCATCCGAGCCCGCACCCGAGCCCGCACCCGAACCCGCCGCGAACGGGCAACCGGCAGCCGCGGAGCCGGAGCCTGCCGCGGAGCTCGAACCCGCGTACGCGGCCGGGCCGCCACCGCTGCCGCGGCGACGGCATGCGGCTCCTGCCCCGTCGACCGCCGCTCCCACCCCGTCGGCCGCCGTTCCCGCCGCCTCCTCGGCGGTCTCCGCCGCCATCTCGGCGCGCTCCGGGAACGGGGAGACCGCCGAGCACGCCCGGGACATCTCCGCCTGGCGGCTGGAGGCCGAACGGGCGCTGGCCGAGGCACAGCGCCGGGGCCGCAGCACCGAGTCGGACGAATCACGTGAAACCGCCCCGTTTCAGGGCTGGTTCGGGTAGGTCAGCCCAGGTCGGACGCGAGCAGGGCCTGGACGCCCTCGACGTTGGCGGCGAGGTAGGCCCGCAGCGACGGGGGCACGACCTCAACGGAGGTGACGCCCTCCGGGGTGAAGGGCAGCCGTACGATCTCGTACTCCCCCTGTGGCTCCTCCACTTCGGGTCCATGCCGTAGGCGGGGATTGAGGGAGACGAGCCGGCACACGAAGAAGTGCTGAACCTTCACTCCACCCGGTGTCTCCGCGGGATCACTCACCGTGTCCACGAACGCGGGCACCACGTCAGTGATCTCGGCCCCCAACTCCTCCGCCACCTCACGGTGCAGGGCGTCCACCACGGTCCGGTCCACATCCGGTTCGACGCCGCCCCCCGGCGTGATCCAGTACGGCTCCTGACCGGGCTTGGTGCGCTTGATGAGGATCAGCTCCGCGTGCCCGCCCGGGCCGTCGGCGGGCGCGAGGAGGATGGCGCGGGCAGTCCGCTTGACCACGGGACGTTCGACGAACATGCAGGAGGTCTGGCCCGCAAAGCCCCGGGCCAAACCCTCCGCTTTCGTCACTGTGCGTGGTGGAAAATTAAATCTCCCGATAAGTCTATATCGATAAGTGATTGGACACTGACGCTGAGTCAACTACTCTTGTTGTCTGCGCAGCTTCGCGCGTAGAGCCGCGCAGCGCACAGAGCCGGGCGGTTCGTGGCAAGAGGGGGGAGCCACGAACCGCCCTTCCTGCTCAGCGGCGAGTGGTCACCGCGTCAACGGGCCCACCGCGCCCCGTACTCACTGCGCCAGCGGCAGATACACCCGGTTCCCCGCCTCAGCGAACTCCCGGGACTTCTCCGCCATTCCGGCCTCGACCTCCTCCAACGTGGCCCCGTGCTGCTCACGGATCTCGTGGGAGATCTTCATCGAGCAGAACTTCGGGCCGCACATGGAGCAGAAGTGCGCGGTCTTGGCCGGTTCGGCCGGGAGCGTCTCGTCGTGGAACGAGCGGGCCGTGTCCGGGTCGAGGGCCAGATTGAACTGGTCCTCCCAGCGGAACTCGAAGCGGGCGTCGGACAGCGCGTCGTCCCAGTCCTGCGCACCGGGGTGGCCCTTGGCCACGTCGGCGGCGTGCGCGGCGATCTTGTAGGTGATCACGCCCGTCTTGACGTCGTCCCGGTCCGGCAGCCCCAGGTGTTCCTTCGGGGTGACGTAGCAGAGCATCGCCGTGCCCCACCAGCCGATCATCGCGGCGCCGATGCCGCTGGTGATGTGGTCGTAGGCGGGAGCGATGTCCGTGGTGAGCGGGCCCAGCGTGTAGAACGGGGCCTCCTCGCAGACCTCCTGCTGGCGGTCGATGTTCTCCTTGATCTTGTGCATGGGCACATGCCCCGGACCCTCGATCATGGTCTGCACATCGTGCGCCTTGGCGATCCGGTTGAGCTCGCCCAGGGTGTCCAACTCGGCCATCTGCGCCGCGTCGTTGGCGTCCGCGATCGAGCCGGGGCGCAGCCCGTCGCCGAGCGAGAACGTCACGTCGTACGAGCGCAGGATCTCGCAGAGTTCGCTGAAGTGCTCGTACAGGAAGCTCTCCTGGTGGTGCGCCAGGCACCAGGCGGCCATGATCGAGCCGCCGCGCGAGACGATGCCGGTCTTGCGGCGCGCCGTCAGCGGTACGTAGCGCAGGAGTACGCCGGCGTGCACCGTCATGTAGTCGACGCCCTGCTCGCACTGTTCGATGACGGTGTCCTTGTACACCTCCCAGGACAGCTCCTCCGCCTTGCCGTCCACCTTCTCCAGCGCCTGGTACAGCGGCACCGTGCCGATGGGGACGGGGGAGTTGCGCAGCACCCACTCGCGGGTGGTGTGGATGTTGCGGCCGGTCGAGAGGTCCATGACGGTGTCGGCGCCCCACCGGGTCGCCCACGTCATCTTCTCGACCTCCTCCTCGATGGAGGAGGTGACGGCCGAGTTGCCGATGTTGGCGTTCACCTTCACCAGGAAGTTCTTCCCGATGATCATCGGCTCGGTCTCCGGGTGGTTGACGTTGGCGGGCAGTACGGCGCGGCCCGCGGCGATCTCGTCCCGGACGAACTCGGGGGTCAGGTTCTCGCGGAGCGCGACGTACTCCATCTCCGCGGTGATCTCGCCCCGCTTCGCGTACGCGAGCTGGGTGACGGCGGTGCCGTTCCGGCCCCGGCGCGGCTGGCGGGGGCGGCCGGGGAAGACCGCGTCCAGACCTGCCAGATCGGCCGCCCCGTTCCGCACCAGCCCGCCGCGGGGGCTGGTGTGCTTGATGCCGTCGTCCTCGGGCCGCAGTTCGCGGCCCGCGTACTCCTCGGTGTCCCCCCGCTGGATGATCCAGTTCTCGCGCAGCGGCGCCAGACCGCGGCGCACGTCGGTGTCGATGTTGGGGTCGGTGTACGGCCCGGACGTGTCGTAGAGCGTCACATCCGTGCCGTTGGTGAGATGCACCCGTCGGACGGGGACCCGGATGTCCGGGCGCGGTCCTTGCAGATATCCCTTGTGCGAGCCGATGGCCTGCTCGGCTGTGACGTCAGTCGCGTTTTCGGCGCGCGCGTGTGCATCCTGCGTGGTCATGAGACCCACTCCCTACGCCGGCATTACCCGGTAACAGGTTCGGCGGTCGGCGCAGCCGTTTCCGTGGTTCCTTCCACGGAGGTCAGCGCCCTCTCAGCCCCGTGCTCGGAGCTCCCGCGATGTGCAAAGGCGTCTCTACGCTAACGGCACACGGGCGGTACTGAACACCCCGCACGGTTGTTCTTGCGATGATCGGTCGGTGACCCACTCCGACGCCCCCGGCCCCGCGAACCCTCCAGGCCCCCCAACCGGCCACTCACAAGCCCCTGGCCATACGCATTCGCACGCGCACGCACATGGGCCCGCCACGCCTGTCTCCCGCCATCTGCGGAAGGTCATCGCGGCTGTGCTCGTGCCGTTCGCGGTGGCCGTGCTGACCGGGCTGGTGGTGCTGTGGCCGGGGGGCGCGCCGGGCCACAAGCACGACCACTCCGGTGTCGGCTTCGACCGGCCGACTTTCGATGCGAAAGTGACCAAGCAGGTCGAAGTGGACTGTGAGAAGGCCAACGTCCGCCAGCCGCCCGCCTCCTCGGGCGGTGGCGCCGCCCAGCCCCCCGGCGGCACACCGGGCAGCGGCGGCTCGAAGGGCCCGTGCCGCAAGGCGACGATCGAGGTCACCGAGGGCAAGGACAAGGGTCACACCTTCACCGAGGTGGTGCCCCCGGACGCCACCCGCACCTACTCGGTCGGCCAGGGCGTCGTCGTCGCGTACGCGGAAAAGGCGCCGCGCGACCTCCAGTACAGCGTCGTCGACACCAACCGCGATCTGCCGATGGTGCTGCTCGCTGGCGTCTTCGCGCTGGTGGTGGTGCTGGTGGGACGGCTGCGCGGGGTGCTGGCGCTGGTGGGCCTCGTCATCAGCTTCGCGGTGCTGACGCTGTTCATCCTGCCCGCCATATTGCAGGGTTCGAACCCGCTGGTGGTCGCGGTGGTCGGAGGCAGCGCCATCATGCTGGCCACGCTGTATCTGTGCCACGGACTCTCGGCCCGTACGTCGGTGGCGGTGCTGGGCACGCTGGTGTCGCTGCTGCTGATCGGGATGCTCGGCTCGCTGTTCATCGGCTGGGCGCAGTTGACCGGCAACACCGACGACCAGACCGGACTGGTGCACGGGCTCTATCCCGGCATCGAGATCCGCGGCCTGCTGCTGGCGGGCGTACTGATCGGCTCGCTCGGCGTGCTCGACGATGTGACGGTCACCCAGACGTCGGCCGTGTGGGAGCTCAGAGCGGCGGATCCCGGGGCCAGTTGGCGCCAGATCTACCGCTCGGCGATGCGGATCGGGCGCGATCACATCGCGTCGGTCGTCAACACCCTGGTGCTGGCCTACGCGGGCGCCGCGCTGCCGCTGCTGCTGCTCTTCTCGATCGCGCGCAGCGATGTGACCATGGTCGCCACGAGCGAGGTGGTCGCCGAGGAGATCGTCCGTACGCTCGTCGGCTCCATCGGGCTGGTCGCCTCGGTCCCGGTCACGACCCTGCTGGCCGCACTGGTGGTCTCGGCGGACCGGAACCGCCCCCGGGAGGGCGCCCCGCACGTGGGGGCTCCGGCCCCGGGCGCACCGCCCATGGGCTCGCCGCCCCTGGGGGCTCCGCCGAGCATTCCGGCCCCCTCACCTGGTGGCCCGGCGGCAACGCGCCGCCCCGCGGGCCGCGGCAGACGCCGCAAGCCGAAGTGAGGGCTCCGATTTCGCCGCGCTTCCGAAGCGGCGGAGAAGGTGAAGCGGCGGCAAGGGGGAGCGCCGCAAAGACAGCGGCTCACCAATCACTGCGGCTGGAGGCGCCGGCCTTCACTCGGCGGACAAGGTAGACCACACCGCCGACCAGGGCGACAAAAATCAGCACCTTGAACAGCAGGCCGATGAGGAAGCCGACCAGGTTGGCGATCAGTCCGCCGAAGACGACCAGCGCGATCACCGGTATGACGATCCATGTGACCCACCACGGCAGGCTGGAGAGGGTGCCTTTCGCGTCCATGACTGTGTGCTCCGTATCCGAGAGTTTTCGAAGGCTTCGTGCCCTCTGACCTCGATGCTAGGGCGGGCCGCAAGGCGACGGGGCGGTGCGGGCCCCCGTCCTCCCCTGAATCCGACCCTGAGGTGACCCTGAAGCAGGGGGGCCGGAGTCCCGCCTCAGCCCTCGGGCGGCGAGAAGACCACGAGGACGCGCAGATCCTCCGAGATGTGGTGGAACTTGTGCGTCACCCCGGCCGGTACGTAGACGACGCTGCCCCGCGCCACGTACGTCGTCTCGTCCCCGACGGTGATCGAACCGCGCCCGCTGACGACGAAGTACACCTCGTCCTGGGCGTGCGGCTGCTGTCGGTCGGCGGCGCCCGCGTCCAGCGCGTAGAGGCCGGCCGACATGTTGCGCTCGTGCAGGAACCGCAGATACGCACCGTCGTTCGCGGCGCGTTCCGCCTCCAGTTCCTCCAGCCGGAATGCCTTCACCGCTGTCCCCTCTCCCTGACCCGGCGGCCGTTCTGCCACGATCGGAGTATGAACTTCCTCATCAAGACGCTGGCCAACGCAGCAGCCCTCGCCGTGGCGACCTGGCTGCTCAGCGATATCGAGCTGACCGGCGGCTCCGGAGGTGAGAAGGCGCTGACGCTGCTCGTCGTCGCCCTGATCTTCGGCGTCGTCAACGTCGTGGTCAAGCCGATCGTGAAGCTGCTCTCGCTGCCGCTGCTGGTGATCACGCTCGGACTGTTCACGCTGGTGATCAACGCGCTGATGCTGATGCTGACCTCGTGGGTCGCGGACAAGCTGGATGTGAGCTTCCACGTGGACGGGTTCGGCGCGGCGTTCCTCGGCGGCCTGATCATCTCGATCGTCGCCTGGGCCCTGCACCTGGTCCTGGACCGGGACCGGGACTGAGCGACCGAGGGACGACGGAGGGAACGAGCCGTATGTACCGCGTCTGTTTCGTGTGTACGGGCAACATCTGCCGCTCGCCCATGGCCGAGGCCGTCTTCCGTGCGCATGTGCGCGAGGCGGGGCTGGACGGCCTGGTCGAGGTCAGCAGCGCGGGCACCGGCAGCTGGCACCTGGGGGATGCCGCCGACCCCCGGACGACGGCCGTACTGGACGCCGCGGGCTACCCGCTGCGCCACATCGCGCGACTGTTCGAGCCGGACTGGTTCGACCAGCACGATCTCGTCGTCGCGCTCGACGAGGGCCACGCCGCCGAACTGCGCTCCATGGCGCGCAACACCGCCGAGGCCGCGAAGGTGCGGCTGCTGCGCTCGTACGACCCCGAAGCCGACCCGGACGAGCTGAGCGTGCCCGACCCCTACTACGGCGGCTCGCGCGGCTTCGCGGAGTGCCTGGCCATGGTGGAGGCGGCCGTTCCGGGGCTGCTGTCGGAGGTTGGCGCCGCGCTCGAAGCGCGGGAGGCCGGCTGATGGGCGGGACACCGCCCGGGAGCCGGAACTTGGAACGGCGCATCGCCCAACTGCTGGGGTACGCCGTCGTGCGTGCCGCTCCGGTCGGCGGTGGCTCGATCTGTGACGCCTACCGGGTCTCCGGCGGCCTCGGCGGCGAGCAGGACGGGGGTCCGTTCCACACCGTCTTCGCCAAGGCGCTGGATGCCGCGCCCGCCGACTTCTTCGCCGCCGAGGCCGCCGGGCTCGCGCGGCTGCGTGCCACCGGCACCGTCCATGTGCCCGAGGTGTACGCGGCCGAGCGGGATGTGCTCGTCCTCCAGTGGGTGGAGCCGGGAGCGCCCGACCGGTCGGCCGCCGAACGGTTCGGCCGCCAGCTGGCCGCACTGCACGAGAGCCCGGCGCCGTCCTGGGGCACCCCCGGTGAGCCCTGCTACCTCGGGCCGTTGCCGCTGACCTCGCCGCCCGAGCCAGTAGCCGACCCGGCCGCCTGGCCCCGCTTCCACGCCGAGCACCGGCTGCTGCCGCTGCTGCGGGCCGCTGTGGACAGCGCCCATATCGGGCCGCGGGACGCGCGGGACGTCGAGCGGCTGTGCGACCGGCTGGACGACGAGGCCGTCGCGGGCCCGCCGCAGCCGCCCGCCGTCATCCACGGTGACCTGTGGTCCGGCAATGTGCACTGGGCGGCGGACGGCCGCGCCGTACTGATCGACCCGGCGGCGCAGGGCGGCCATCCGGAGACGGACCTGGCGATGCTTCAGCTGTTCGGCTGCCCCGAACTGCCGAGCGTCCTCGCCGCGTACGAGGAGGTACGCCCGCTCCCCGGCCGCCAGTCCCGGGTGCCGCTGCACCAGCTCCAGCATCTGCTCGTCCATGCGGTGCTCTTCGGCGGCGGTTACGGTGCCCAGAGCGGCGCCGCGGCGAGGGCTGCGCTTGGCTGAGGGCGAACGTTGTCCAGGGGCTTCGCCCTGGAACCCCTTCAGGGCTTTGCCTTTGAGACCCCGCAAGTAGGGAGGCACCCATGACCGAATCGGACGATGCGCCCCTCACCGGTTCGCGGCTGGACTATGGGCCGGCCAATGACGCGGACGCTACCCGGGTGGTGCGGGCCGGGTTGCCGGTGGAGGAGCCGTATGAGCCGCCGCTGCCCGGGCCGGTGTTCGCCGCGCATTACCACTTGCCCGGTGAGGTGGAGGGGGCGCCGTACGCGTACGGGCGGGACGCGAACCCCACCTGGTCGCGGCTGGAGAGGGCGATTGCCGAGTTGGAGGTGCCGGGGGACCCGGACGCCGAGGTGATCGCGTTCTCGTCCGGGATGGGCGCGATCTCCGCGGTGCTGTTCTCGCAGACCCGCCCTGGGCAGACGGTGGTGCTGCCCTCGGACGGCTACAACCTGCTGGCCGCGCTCCACGAGCAGCTGGAGGGCTTCGGAGTCGGGGTGCGGACGGCGCCCACGGGCGGTGACGCGCAGCTCGGCGAACTGGGCGGGGCGAGCCTGCTGTGGCTGGAGACGCCGTGCAACCCGGGGCTGGACGTATGCGACATCCGCAGGCTGGCGGACGCGGCGCACGAGCAGGGCGCACTGGTCGCGGTGGACAACACGCTGGCCACCCCGCTCGGGCAGCGCCCCCTCCTGCTGGGCGCCGACATCTCGGTGGCCAGCGGCACCAAGGCGCTGACCGGGCACGGCGATGTGCTCCTCGGCTATGTCGCCACCCGGAACCCGCAGGTCGCGGCGGCGGTACGCGACTGGCGCAAGACGGTCGGCGCGATTCCGGGGCCGATGGAGGCGTGGCTCGCGCACCGTTCGCTGGCGACGCTCGATGTCCGTACCCAGCGCCAGGCGGGGAACGCGCTCGCCGTCGCGGAGGCGCTGTCCGCGCGCCCCGAGGTGACCGACGTCCGCCACCCGGGGCTGCCGGACGACCCCGCGCATCCGCTGGCGGCCCGGCAGATGAGCCGCTACGGCTGCGTGGTCTCCTTCACCCTGCCCGACCAGGCATTCGCGAACCGGTTCCTGGCGCAGCTGCGCCTGGTGAGCGACGCCACCAGCTTCGGCGGGGTACGTTCCACGGCCGAACGCCGCGGCCGCTGGGGCGGCGACGAGGTGCCGGACGGTTTCATCCGGCTGTCGGTGGGGGTGGAGGACAGCGCGGACCTGGTGATGGACATCCGTCGCGCCCTGGACGAGGCGGGCTGAAGCACCGACCGGCCGGGGCCTGCCGGAGCAGGCTCTACCGTTCAGGCCGTCGGGGTCTTCGGTCAGGCCGTCGGGGTCTCCGGGCCGCCGTACTCGGGGCTGGAGTAGTCGGGGCTGCTGAAGCGCGGCCGGGAGTGCGTCTCCTCCTGCGTCTCGGACGAGGGGCGGCTGGAGAACCCGGGATGCGAATAGCCGAGCCGACTGCCGGGCTGCTGCGGCACATACGCCGCCGGGGCCTGTTCAGGACCGTTCGGATCGGCCAGCGCCTCGCGGAGGAACGGCACCACGCCCCGCTCCAGCAGCGCGTTCCGCCAGGCGGCGCGGGCCAGCGCCACCTCTTCCGCGAGGTTGCTGCCGCCCGGATCGGTGCCCTGCCCGCCACCGGGGGCTCTGACCGAACTGGCGCCGTTGCGCAGCGCCGTGAGCAGCAGGCCCGCCATGGCCACCAGGATCCCGGCCGCCGCGAACGCCGCGAACACCCAGCCCGCGCTACGGATCGGCCCCGCGACGGCCGGCTCGGGGGAGAGCAGCCGCAACGCGTATCCCAGCAGCAGGAAGATGACCGCGGCCGTGGCGGCCAGCACGGGAGCGAGCACCGAGACGACCGCCATCAGCCCGGCGCCTGACGCCTCCACGAGGGATTCGCCGCCCATCGCGCCCACCAGTTTCTCGCCGACGCTGCTGCCGCCGCCCTGACCCGGGCCGCGCACCTCGGCCGTGCCGTTCCCGCTTCCGGAGCCGGAACCGCCCTGCGCCGCGACGCCCGAGACGGACGGGGCGTTCTCCGGGCGGCGCAGCTCGTCCCGCAGCCGTACGAACTGCTGGTACTCGGCCTCCGCGCAGGCGGCTATCGCGGTGGCTGCGCTGAGCGCCATCGTGCGCAACTGCTCGGCGTTCAGCCGTTGGCCGATCGCCGCCAGGTCGGGGCGTCGGTGAGCGGTTCGCAGTGCCTCGTCGAGGACCCGCTCGAACTCGGGCCGGTCTTCGCGCAGCAAGTGCGGAGCGCTGTTCATGTGCATCCCCCGATGCTCCGTAGGGCCCAGGCGGCCGGTCGAGGGCGGGGCAGGTCAGCAGGCGGACAACTCGTCTCGGCAAGCCGATGGTAGAGCCGTTCCGGCGCTGCGTGACAGAGAGTTTCCAGAATTGACCCGCTACAGCGATGCCCCCCAGCCGATCACTTCTGGGAAAACACCTGCCCGGTTATCCGCGCGCGAATCAGAAGTGGTGTGGAACCTCGCTCCGCGCGCCCCCGCCGACCCGGTTCCCCGCGCCCCGGGCGCGGGTCACCGGACCGCCGGGGGCCGGGGTCACTGCACCAGCGGGAGCTGCGCGATGAGCAGCTTCCCGGCCATGGTGACGCCGCCGTCCATGGCCACGGCCAGCCCGTCGGCGTACACATGCGGGCCGGTGACGTCGGGCGCGCTCTCGCCGTCCTCGCTGTCCACCTCGCCCAGCAGATACGGGATCGGGCTGTGCCCGTGCACGATCCGCTTGCCCCCGAAGGTGTCCAGCAGTTCACGTACGGCGGCCGGACCGGCCGTCTCCTCGCGGAAGGCGAAGCGCTTGGTGAACTTACGGAACAGCTCCCAGGTCTCCTCGGCGTCGTTGCGCTGGAGGGCCTCGGTGATCGCGTCGTTGACGTCCTCGATCGTGCTGCCGTAGTCCAGGTAGCAGGTGGCGTCCGAGTGCACCAGCAGGTGGTTGTCGGCCAGCGCGATGGCGTCCAGCCGGGACATCCACTGCACATGGTGGTCCGCCAGCCGCTCCATGTCGGTGCGCTGGCCGCCGTTGAGCAGCCACGCCGCCTGGAACGAGGCCGTACCGGCGCCGGAGTTGACCGGTGTGTCCCCGAACCGCTTCGCACCGAGCAGCAGCAGTTCGTGGTTGCCCATCAGCGCCTTGCAGTACCCGCCGGCTGCCGCGGCCTCGGCGGACAGCTGCCTGACCAGATCGATGACGCCGATGCCGTCGGGGCCGCGGTCGGTGAAGTCGCCCAGGAACCACAGGCGCGCGTTGCCCGCGATCCAGTGGTTGTCCGCGTCGATGATGCCGAACCGGCGCAGCGCGGTGCGGAGTTCCTCGAGATAGCCGTGCACGTCCCCGACGACGTACAGCGGACCTTCCCCGTCGTTGCCCGCCCCGGCCGGAAGCTGCACGTCCACCATCGTCGGCTCAGGCCCCCCACCACGCGCGGCGGCCACCGCCCCCACGACCGGCAGATCCCGCGCCGTGGGCGTGTAGTCCCCGGGCAACCCGTCCCCGGTCCCGGCCGGAGCGCCCGGCCCGGGCCCGCTGGGTACGGGGCCTGCGGGTGTGGGGTCGTTCGGTACGGAGGTCTCCGGTACGGGCTCGCTCGGCGCGGGCTCGCTCAGTGCGGGGCCGCCCGGTACGGGGCTTGCAGACGCAGGACCTGCGGGCGCGGGGTCGTTCGGTACGGAGGCGTCCGGTACGGGTGCGCTCAGTGCGGGCCCGCCCGACGCGGGCGCCGGGATGGGGGGACGGAGGTCGGTGGCGCGGGGATCGGCGCGGACGGAAGCCGGTGCGCTCGGCCCTCCCGACGGCTCGGCCGACCGCGGATCGCGCCGCCCGCCCGGCTCAGCCGGCTCACCCTGCCGTACGTCGACGCCGTCGGCCGGGACCCGCGACGCAGCCGGTGCTGCTCCCGGCGCCTCGGTGCCGTGAGGAACTGCCGGGGCCTCGGGACCGCGTGGAGCCGTCGGGGCGATGTCCGGCGTCGGCCCGTGCGCTGCCGGGGTCTCCGCGGTGAGCGGGGCGGCGGGCGGAGTGGGCTGGGTGAGCGCCGCTTTGGGACTCTCCTCCGCGGCTGTCGCGGGTGGCGCGGCCGCCGCGCCGGCCTGCTGCGGGACATGGGTGCCGAGCGGCACCGGAGCGTCCTGCGCCGCCGCCGACAGCGCCGGCGCGGAGCCCGCGCCGTGCGTTGTCGACCCGCCGTGCCATACGTCGGGTCCCTGACCGGCCCCCTGAGTCATCGACCCCTCCACCATCGCGCCGCCGCCGTGCACCGCAGGACCTCCCCCTTCCATGGGGCCCCAGTCGCTGGTCTATCGGCCGGGGTGCCGCCCCAGGTCGGGAGCTGGTCCCGGTGTCGTCCTCCCCCGGCCTACGGCCGGTGGTGCCCCCAATCATAGGAACGCTGGTCGCGGCTTGTGACGCACCTGGGGGCGCGCATTTGGCGAGGTGGCCCGACCCGACGGGAATTCCTCCTGAATTCTCCGCTGACGTACCCTACGGAATTCGTGGCAGGGGATTCGCGCGGCCACGCCACGCCGACGCGACCGGCCGCCGACAGCTCCGCCCCGGCCCGACCTCGACCGTTCCGCCGGTCCTGGCCGGCGGTTCCTGGCCCTCATTCGGTCGTCGGGGCGCGCGGCGCACTGACCGTCGAGCGGGCGCTGCCGCGCTGGGAGGACGTGCGCACGATCAGCTCGGTCGGCATCACCCGCTGGACGGGGCGGGCCGGGGCCAGCCCCTCGATGGCGTCGATCAGCAGCTGGATGACCGCGTTGCCGATACGTCCCGGCTTAAGCGACAGCGTGGTGATGGGCGGCGCCGTCGTGGCGTAGGCGGGGGACTCGCTGCAGCACACCAGCAGCAGATCCTCCGGCACCCGCAGTCCGTAGCGGCGCGCTGCGGCCAGCAGGTCGGTGCCGTTGGGGTCGAAGAGCCCGTACACCGCGTCGGGGCGGTCGGGTCTGGCGAGCAGCCGGTCGGCGGCGACGGCTCCCGCGCACGGGTCGTGCGCCGGGTAGCGCTCGTAGACGGGTTCCTGGCCCACTCGCTCGCACCAGTCCAGATACGCGGTGGTCGAGAGCCGGGTGTAGGTGTCGGTGCTGGTGCCGGTCAGCAGCCCGATACGGCGGGCTCCGGATTCGGCGAGGTGGTCGAGGATGCCGCGGACCGCCGCCTCGTGGTCGTTGTCCACCCATGCGGCCACCGGCAGCGAGTCGCTGGGGCGTCCGTCGGAGACCACGGGCAGCCCGGAGCGCAGCAGTTCGCTGACGATCGGATCCTGCGCCGAGGGGTCGACGACGACGGTGCCGTCCAGCGCGACGTTCGACCACACGTCGGGACCGCCGCCGCCCGCGGGCCCGCGCCGGGCCGGTGCGGGCAGGATGACCAGCGCGTAGCCGCGGTCGAGTGCGGCCGAGGTGGCGGCTCTGGCCATCTCGGCGAAGTAGGCGAACTCCGTGAAGGTGAACGGTTCTTCGCCATAGGTCGTCACTGTGAGGCCGATCAGCCCCGACTTTCCCGTGCGCAGCGTCCGTGCGGCGGCCGACGGGCGGTAGCCCAGCCGCTCGGCGACCTCGCGGACGTGGCTGCGCGTCGCGTCCGGGAGGCGGCCCTTTCCATTGAGGGCGTCGGAGACAGTCGTGATGGAGACACCGGCTGCGGCGGCGACATCTCTGATGCCCGCCCGTCCGTTCAGCCGGGCCCCGCCGCGCGGCGGAGGGCACCTCCCGGCCACGGGCGAGGGGACGGAGGCCGATGTCCGACCCGCCTGATGCTTCTCTGCTGCTGTCATGGCGAGCCGATCGTAGGCCCGGTTCAGGCTGACGGCGTGGACCGTTCGAGGGCGGTGTGGAGGCACGATTCTGCATGAGCCACTCTCGCCGACGACCATGGAAACCCCAGCTCGGAACGGGTGGATCCGGTCGTGGAGACGGGCTGTGCCGGTGTGCGGGCGAGGTTGCGAACCGGTCTCAACTCACCTTCATGAGGGATGCGCGCCACCGCGCCCGCCACAGGCGCGCGTGGCCTATCCGCGCACGCAGGCGTACGCACGGGAGGGAGCGGCCGTATACGTGCTCCGGGGAGGGCCGCTCCGTCCCGGAGCCGCTCAGCCCCTACGCCGCGCGGGTGAATCCTCATAGGGTGAAGAGCATTGGCGCTTGACGCCGGAGGTCTCGAGGGTGACGACGGAGGAGGAGCAGCGGTGAGTGACAAGAGCGAGCGGAGTGCGGGCGGGCCCCGGCTGCGCGAGGCGCTGGAGGGCATTCCCAGCTACAAGCCGGGGCGTCCGGCAGCCGCCGGCGGCCCCGTCTCCTACAAGCTGTCCTCGAACGAGAACCCCTACCCGCCGCTGCCCGGGGTGCTGGAGTCGGTGACGTCTGCCGCGTCGTCCTTCAACCGCTACCCCGACATGGCCTGCACCGGGCTGTACGCGGAGCTGGCCGAGCGGTTCGGGGTGCCCGTCTCGCATCTGGCGACCGGCACCGGCTCGGTCGGCGTTGCCCAGCAGCTCCTCCAGGCCACGGCCGGTCCCGGCGACGAGGTGATCTACGCCTGGCGCTCCTTCGAGGCGTACCCGATCATCACCCAGATCTCCGGTGCCGCCTCGGTGCGGGTGCCGCTGACCGGGGGCGCGGAACAGGAGGCGCACGACCTGGACGCGATGGCGGACGCGATCACCGAGCGCACCCGCCTCGTCTTCGTCTGCAACCCCAACAATCCGACGGGCGCCGCCATCTCCGGCGCCGACCTGGAGCGCTTCCTGGACCGGGTCCCGGGCGATGTGCTGGTGGTGCTGGACGAGGCGTACCGCGAGTTCGTCCGGGACGAGCAGGTGGTCGACGGGCTGGAGCTCTACCGCGACCGGCCGAACGTGTGCGTGCTGAGGACGTTCTCGAAGGCGTACGGACTGGCCGGGCTGCGGGTCGGCTTCGCGGTCGCGCATGAACCGGTGGCTGCCGCGCTGCGGAAGACGGCCGTGCCCTTCGGTGTGAGCCAGCTCGCACAGGAGGCTGCCATTGCCTCGCTGCGCAGCGAGGACGCACTGCTGGAGCGGGTCGAGGCGCTTGTGAAAGAGCGCACACGAGTGCTCGCGGAGCTGCGGGGACAGGGCTGGACAGTGGCCGAGTCGCAGGCCAACTTCGTCTGGCTGCGGCTGGGAGAGCGCACCGCCGCCTTTGCGGAGCGCGCTGAGGAGGCCGGCGTCACGGTGCGGCCGTTCCCCGGCGAGGGCGTGCGGGTCACGGTGGGCGAGACCGCGGCGAATGACATCTTTTTGCAGGTCGCGGCGGCTTTCCAGAAGGAGCTGTAGCGCTTTTCCGGTGTGGGCGGGCGGCCCCTTTGGGCGGGCGTTCCCCTTGAGCGGGCGGTCCCCCTTGGGCGGGTGTCCCCTCGCGGAGCGCCCGCCCACGCCGGACGGACGGCATAGGCACCCCCCGCTCGCATGTCCGAATTGGCCGCGTCGTACGCTAGGTCTTGTGAATGTGAACTCATTCACGAAGTCCTGCCGCGCTGTGAGGGAGAGAGCGACGTGACAGACCTTGCGTTGGCGCCGGAGACACTGGCGCGCTGGCAGTTCGGCATCACGACCGTCTACCACTTCCTCTTCGTCCCCCTCACCATCTCGCTGGCCACCCTCACCGCGGTGCTCCAGACGGCGTGGGTGCGGACGAACAAGGAGAAGTACCTCAAGGCCACCCGGTTCTGGGGCAAGCTCTTCCTGATCAACATCGCCATGGGCGTGGTCACCGGCATCGTGCAGGAGTTCCAGTTCGGGATGAACTGGTCCGCCTACTCCCGCTTCGTCGGCGACGTCTTCGGCGCCCCGCTCGCCTTCGAGGCGCTGATCGCGTTCTTCATGGAGTCGACGTTCATCGGGCTGTGGATCTTCGGCCGCGACAAGCTGCCGAAGAAGCTGCACCTGGCGACGATCTGGCTGGTGGCGTTCGGCACCGTCGCCTCGGCGTACTTCATCCTGGCCGCGAACTCGTGGATGCAGCACCCGGTCGGCTACCGCCTCAACGAGAAGACCGGCCGCGCCGAGATGACTGATTTCTTCGGCATCCTGTTCCAGAACACCGCGCTGGCGCAGTTCTTCCACACCATGACCGCCGCCTTCCTCACCGGCGGCGCGTTCATGGTCGGCATCGCCGCGTACCACCTGCTGCGCAAGAAGCACATAGCCGTGATGCGCAGCTCGCTGCGGCTCGGGCTGGTCACGCTGGTGGCCGCCGGGTTGCTCACCGTGGTCAGCGGCGACCGGCTCGGCAAGATCATGTACGAGCAGCAGCCGATGAAGATGGCCTCCGCTGAGGCGCTGTGGGAGACCCAGGCCCCGGCTCCGTTCTCCGTCTTCTCCTACGGGGATGTCGACGAGGGCCACAACAAGGTCGCCATCGAGATCCCCGGCGTGCTCTCCTTCCTCGCGCACGACAACTTCCACGAGGCCGTCCCCGGCATCAACGACACCAACGCGCACCTGAAGAAGAAGTTCAAGGACAGTGTGGGCCTGGACGACTACCGGCCCAACATCCCCGTCGCCTACTGGTCGTTCCGCTGGATGATCGGCTTCGGGATGGCCTCGTTCACCCTCGGCGTCGTCGGCCTCTATCTCACCCGCCGCAGGTTCTGGCTGGCCGAGCGGCTGCGTACCGGTGAGGACGAGCTGCCGCGGCTCGCCCTCACCAGGAACCGGGAGCTGAACCCGCGGCTGGGCACCTGGTACTGGCGGCTGTCCGTGCTCACCCTCGGCTTCCCGCTGATCGCCAACGCCTGGGGCTGGATCTTCACCGAGACGGGTCGGCAGCCCTGGGTCGTCTACGGCGTACTGCCCACCGCCTCCGCCGTCTCCCCCAGCGTCTCCCAGGGCGAGGTCCTCACCTCGCTGATCGCCTTCACGACGCTGTACGCGCTGCTCGCCGTGATCGAGGTGCGGCTGCTGGTCAAGTACGTCAAGGCCGGTCCGCCCGAGCTGACCGAGGCCGACCTCAACCCGCCCACCCGGATCGGCGGCGGCCCCGCGGGTGCCGACGCCGACTCCGAAGACCGGCCCATGGCCTTCTCGTACTGAGCTCGTACTGACAGACAGGGGCGCTGAGCTATGCAACTCCATGACGTCTGGTTCGTCGTCATCGCCGTCCTGTGGATCGGCTACTTCTTCCTGGAGGGCTTCGACTTCGGGGTCGGCATCCTCACCAAGCTGCTGGCCCGCGACCGGGCCGAGCGGCGGGTACTGATCAACACCATCGGGCCCGTCTGGGACGGCAACGAGGTGTGGCTGCTCACCGCGGGCGGCGCCACCTTCGCCGCCTTTCCCGAGTGGTACGCCACGCTCTTCTCCGGCTTCTACCTGCCGCTGCTGGTCATCCTGCTCTGCCTGATCGTGCGCGGCGTCGCCTTCGAGTACCGCGCCAAGCGGCCGGAGGAGTACTGGCAGCGCAACTGGGAGCACGCGATCTTCTGGACCTCGCTGATCACCGCGTTCCTGTGGGGTGTCGCGTTCGCCAACATCGTGCGGGGCGTGCGGATCGACGCGGACATGGAGTACGTGGGTAACCTGGCCGACCTGTTCAACCCGTACGCCCTGCTGGGCGGGCTGGTCACGCTGACCCTCTTCACCTTCCACGGCGCCGTCTTCACCGCGCTCAAGACCGTCGGCGACATCCGGACGCGGGCGCGGCGGACGGCCACCGGGGTGGGTGCCGCCGCCGGGGTGCTCGCCGTGATCTTCCTGCTGTGGACGCAGGCAGAGCGGGGCGACAGCGCTTCGCTGGTGGCCCTGCTGGTCGCGGCGTTCGCGCTGGTGGCAGCGCTGGGCACCAACCTCGCGGGCCGCGAGGGCTGGTCGTTCAGCTTCTCCGGGCTGGCCATCGTGGCGGCCGTGGCGATGCTGTTCCTCTCGCTCTTCCCCGACGTCATGCCCTCGACGCTGAACGAGGAGTGGAGCCTGACCGTCACCAACGCGGCCTCCACCCCGTACACGCTGAAGATCATGACCTGGTGCGCGGCCATTGCCACCCCCATCGTGCTGCTCTACCAGGGCTGGACGTACTGGGTGTTCCGCAAGCGCATCGGCACCCAGCACCTGGCACCGTCCGGCGGACACTGAGGGAGGCGGGTCGTCATGAAGCCCGTCGATCCACGGCTGCTGCACCACGCCCGTGCCACACGCGTGTTCCTCCTCGCGTCCGTGGCCCTCGGGCTGGCCGGCGCCGGACTCGTCGTCGCCCAGGCCGTGCTGCTCGCGGACGTGATCGTCGGCGCCTTCCGGCACGGCGAGTTCGAGCGCGGCGCGCTGCTGATGCTGGCCGCCGTCTCGCTCGCCCGGGGCCTGGTCTCCTGGCTGACCGAACTCGCCGCGCACCGGTCGGGCGCAGCCGTCAAGTCCCAGCTGCGGGTCCGGCTGCTGGAGCGGGCCACGGCGCTGGGGCCCGGCTTCCTCACCACGCAGCGCACCGGCGAGCTGACGGCCCTCGCCACCCGGGGCATCGACGCACTCGACGACTACTTCGCCCGCTACCTGCCCCAGCTGGGACTCGCGGTCGTGGTGCCCGTCGCCGTACTGGCCCGGATCGTCACCGCCGACTGGATCTCGGCGGCCATCATCGTCGTCACCCTGCCGCTGATCCCGCTCTTCATGGCGCTCATCGGCTGGGCGACCCAGTCCCGGATGGACCGCCAGTGGAAGCTGCTCGCCCGGCTTTCCGGGCACTTCCTCGACGTCGTCGCCGGGCTGCCGACGCTGAAGGTGTTCGGCCGCGCCAAGGCGCAGGCCGACAACATCCGCACCATCACCGGCGACTACCGCCGCGCCACCCTGCGCACCCTGCGGCTGGCGTTCCTGTCGTCGTTCGCGCTGGAGCTGCTGGCGACGATTTCGGTGGCCATCGTCGCGGTGAGCATCGGAACCCGGCTGGTGCACGGAGAGCTGGACCTGCACACCGGGCTCATGGTGCTGATCCTTGCTCCCGAGGCGTATCTGCCGCTGCGGCAGGTGGGCACCCACTACCACGCCGCGGCCGAGGGGCTCGCCGCCGCCGAGTCCGTCTTCGAGGTCCTGGAGCGCCCGGTGCCGGCGCACGGTTCGGACCGGGTGGACGTACGGGAGGCCGCGCTGACGCTGGAGGGGGTCGCCGTACGGCACGAGGGGCGTGCGGGCTACTCGCTGGCGCCGACGGACCTGGTCGTACGCCCCGGTGAAACGGTGGCCCTCACCGGCCCCTCCGGTGGCGGCAAGTCCACTTTGCTGTCGGTGCTGTTGGGCTTCACGCCTCCGACGGAGGGCCGGGTGCTGGTGGGAGGGGTTCGGCTCGACTCGCTGGACCTCGCCGACTGGCACGAGCAGGTCGCCTGGGTGCCCCAGCATCCGTACCTCTTCGCGGGGACGGTCGCGGAGAACGTGCGGCTGGCGCGGCCCGACGCGGATGAGGGAGCCGTCCGTCGCGCGCTCGCCGACGCGGGGGCGCCGGATCTCGACCTGGCGCTGGAGTTGGGGGAGTCGGGTGCGGGTCTGTCCGCGGGCCAACGCCGCCGCGTTGCTCTGGCGAGGGCCTTCCTCGCGGACCGGCCCCTCGTTCTGCTGGATGAGCCGACGGCCGCGTTGGACGGTGCGACGGAGGCGGCTGTCCTGACTGCCGTACGCCGTCTCACCAGGTCCAAGACGGTGGTCCTGGTCACCCACCGACCGGCACTGCTGGCCGCGGCTGACAGGGTGCTGGAGCTTTCCCCAATCCCGCCCCTTCCCGAAATCGGGGGGCAAGCCCCCCGAACCCCCCACCGGGGCTCGGCCCCGGCCCCCGCGCAGTCCCCAAACGCCTTGGGGCAGGCTGCCGCCAGAGGCGGCAGGGTGGGCCAAGGCGGCGCGCACACGCCAACCGGCCTGCAGCACGACGCTGCCGTGGGCGCCGCCACGGCGCAGGGCCCTCTCGTTCGGGTGCGGGGCAACGCGCGCGGGCTGGGCCGCAAGTTCGCCCTCGCACTCACACTGGGGGCCCTCGCGCTGGCCAGCGCGGTGGGGCTGATGGCCACATCAGGCTGGCTCATCTCGCGGGCCGCCCAACAGCCCCCGATCCTCTACCTCATGGTCGCGGTCACAGCGACCCGAGCGTTCGGCATCGGCCGCGCCGTCTTCCGCTACGCGGAACGCCTCGTCTCCCACGACGCCGCCCTCCGTGTCCTCGCGGCCCTCCGCGTCACCGTTTACCAGCGCCTGGAACGCCTCGCCCCGGCGGGCCTGAAGCGCAAGGCACGTGGCGACCTGCTCACCCGCCTGGTCGCCGATGTGGACGCCCTCCAGGACTACTTCCTGCGCTGGCTGCTCCCGGCCACCGTCGCCGGAACGGTCGGCGTGGCGGCCGTCGCCTTCACCACCTGGCTGCTCCCCGCCGCCGGCGCGGCCCTCGCCGCGGGCTTGGTGGTGGCGGGCGTTGCCGTACCGGCCCTCACGGCCGCGCTCTCCCGCCGTACGGAGCGCCGCCTGGCCCCCGCGCGGGCCGAGCTCGCGGTCCGTACGGTCGACCTGCTGACCGGCACCGCATCCGGCGAACTCCCGGTCACCGGCGCCCTCCCCGCCCGCCGCGCCGCGGCGACCGCTGCCGACGCGGCGCTCACCCGCCTCGCGGCGCGCTCCGCGTCCCGTACGGCGCTGGCGTCAGGGCTGAGCACCCTGGCCGCCGGGCTGACGGTCACGGCGGCAGCATGGGTGGGCGCGCGGGCCGCCACGGACGGCGCGCTCGACGGGCTCCTCCTGGCCACCGTCGTCCTCACGCCCCTCGCCACGTTCGAGGTGGTGACCCCGCTCCCGCAGGCGGTGCAGTTCCGGCAGCGGGTGCGGCGCTCGGCGGAACGGGTGTACGAGGTGCTGGACGCGCCCGCGCCCGTACGGGAGCCGGAGCACCCGGAGCCGCTGCCGGCGGACCCGTTCCCGGTCCGTATCCGCAGACTGACCGTTCGGTATGTGGATGCCGCCCCCGAGGCGCCGCCCGCCCTCTCCGGCCTTGATCTCGATCTGACGCCGGGCCGCCGGGTGGCCGTCGTCGGAGCGTCGGGCTCCGGCAAAACGACGCTCGCCAACGCGCTGCTCCGCTTCGTGGACCCGGCGGCGGGCTCCTACACCTTCGGCGCGGCCCCCGCCGTCTCCGCGCTCGCCGCCGACCCGGACGCCGTACGACGGCAGGTCGGCCTCTGCGCGCAGGACGCCCATCTGTTCGACAGCTCGCTGCGGGAGAACCTGCGGCTGGCCAAGCCGTCCGCGAGCGAGTCCGAACTGCACGCTGCGCTCGCCGCCGCCCGCCTCGACGACTGGGTGGCGACCCTCCCGGACGGCCTGGAAACCCTCGTCGGCGAGCACGGCGCCAAGCTCTCCGGCGGCCAGCGCCAGCGCCTCGCACTGGCCCGCGCGCTCCTCGCGGACTTCCCCGTCCTCGTCCTGGACGAGCCCGCCGAACACCTCGACCTGCCCACCGCCGATGCCCTGACCGCCGATCTGCTGACAGCCACGGAGGGCCGCACCACCGTACTGATCACCCACCGCCTCCAGGGCCTCGCCGCCGTGGACGAGATCATCGTCCTGGCCGAAGGCCACCCGGTCGAACGCGGCACCTACGACCAACTCGCCTACGCCGACGGCCCGTTCGCAGCAATGCTGGCGCGTGAACGGGAAGCCGCGGGCGCCACCACGCCCCTACCCGCCGGCTGAAGCGCGCTCCGCCGCGCTCCGTTCGACGCAGAACTCGTTCCCCTCCGGATCGGCGAGCGTCACCCACCCCTTGCCGTCGGACGTACGGTGATCACCGACGACCGTGGCCCCCAACGCCAGAATCCGCTCCACCTCCTCATCCCGCGTACGGTCCTGCGGCTGGAGATCGATGTGCACCCGGTTCTTGACGCTCTTCGCCTCCTCGACACTGACGAACAACAGCGCCGAGCCGGGAGCCTCCACCAGCGCTTCGGGATCGCCCGGCTGGTCATCATCGGAGAGGCTTCCGTCCAACACGGCAGCCCAGAACTGCCCGAGGCGGTATGCGTCATGGCAGTCAATTGTGAGGTGGCGCACGAGAGAAGACATGGCCGCACTATCGGCCACCCCCGCGCGCGGGTCCACCGGGTTTCCTCACCTTCGCGGGCCGACGGGGGTGAGCCGCGGTGCCCACGGCGACGGTGTTCGCGGCCACGATCACGAGGACGGCCAGCCAGGAGACGGCCGGGAGTTGCTGGCCGAGAGCGACCAGGCCGATCAGCGCGGCGAACACCGGGTTGACGCTCATGAAGACCCCGAAGAAGTGGGCCGGGACGCGGCGCAGCGCCAGCAGGTCCGACAGGAACGGGACGGCGGAGGACAGCACCCCGGCGGCCAGCGCGCAGGCCGCAGCGGTGGGCGTCGGCCGATGGCGTAGCAGCACGGCGATGCCGATCGGCAGATACAGCGCTCCCGAGACCAGCGCGGCGGCGGCCGAGCCCTGTGCGCCGGGCAGACGCTCTCCCACCGTACGGTTGAGCAGGATGTAGCAGCCCCAGCAGACCGCGGCCAACAAGGCGAGCCCGATGCCGAAGTAGTCGGTGCTCGGCTCGGGGCGCAACAGGACGGCGACCGCTGCGGCGGCTGCCACCGCGCACCCCAGATGCAGCCGGCGCCGCGAACCGGCCAGCGCGACGGTCAGCGGACCGAGGAACTCCAGCGTGACCGCGAGGCCGAGACCGATCCGGTCGATCGCCGAGTACAGCGACAGATTCATGGCCGCGAACACCACGGCCAGCCCGAGCACGGGCCGCCACTGCGCGGCGGTGAACGACCTCAGCCGCGGACGCCCCACGGCCAGCAGCAGTACTGCGGCCACCCACTGGCGCACGGCCACCACGCCGACGGGACCGATCGTGGGGAAGGCGACGGAGGCGATGGCCGCGCCTGACTGGTTGGACAGGCTGCTGACCAGCATCAGCGCCAGCCCGGACAGCCGGCCCCGACCTGCGGCGCGGGGCTCGTCGGGCACGTCGGTTGCACACGGCGCGTTGGCCGATCGGCGTGCGGGTCCGGTGGGCAGTGCCATGTCCGCACTGTCCACCGCGTTCGTGCATACGCAAAATGCATCCGCGAGGCCACCTATACGCTGGGCGTATGGACAAGCCCTCGGAGGCGGAGCTGGAACTGCGCCATCTGCGCTGCCTGGTCGCGATCGTCGACACCGGCAGCTTCACGGACGCCGCCCTGGAACTCGGCGTCTCCCAGGCCTCCGTCAGCCGCACCCTGCGGGGCCTGGAGCAACTGCTCGGCGTACGACTGCTGCATCGCACCAGCCGTACCGTCTCCACCACCACCGCCGGCGTGGAGGTCCTGGCCCGCGCCCGCCAGCTGCTGGCGGAGGCCGACAACCTCGTACGGGCGGCCACCACCGGGCACACCCGGCTCCGCCTGGGCCACGCCTGGTCAGCGGTGGGCCGCCACACCGCCGAGTTCCAGCGCCGCTGGGCGGAGCGGCACCCCGATGCCGAGCTGCATCTGGTCCGCCACAACAGCCCCACCGGCGGCCTGGCCGAGGGGGTGTGCGATCTGGCCATCGTCCGCACTGCCATCGACCGGCACCGGTACGCGCACGCGGTCCTCGGCCACGAACGCCGCTACCTCGCGCTGGCCTCCGACGACCCCTGGGCCAGGCGTCGCAGCATCCGTCTCGACGAGGCGAGGGAGCGCACCGTCGTGGTGGACCGGCGCACCGGCACCACCACCCTGGCCCTCTGGCCCGAGGACGCGCGCCCGGCGACGGAGTACACCCACGACATCGACGACTGGCTCGCCGCCATCGCCACAGGCCGCTGCATCGGCATCACGCCCGAGGCGACCACCACCCAGTACCGCCGCGTCGGCATCACCTACCGTCCCCTCCGCGACGCCGCCCCCGTCCCCGTCCACCTCATCTGGCAACCCCACGACCCCCACCCCGCCACCCACGCCACAGCCGCCCTCCTCACGGAGCTCTACCGCGAACGCGGCTGATCCGCCCGCCCGGCGAGGGAGCGACCGGCTGCGGGCGACTGCCTCAGAGGAAGCTCTCGATGATGGTGGCTACGCCGTCGTCTTCGTTGGTGGCGGTGGTGTGGGTGGTGCACAGGAGGACTTCGGGGTGGGCGTTGGCCATGGCGTAGGAGGTGCCGGCCCAGGAGAGCATGGCCAGGTCGTTGGGCATGTCGCCGAAGGCGACGACCTCTTGGGGGGTGATGCCGCGTTCTTCGCAGGCCAGAGCGAGGGTGCTGGCCTTGCTGACGCCGCGGCCCGAGATCTCCAGCAGGGCGCTGGGGCTGGAGCGGGTGAACTCGGCGTGGGCGCCGGCGGCCTTTCGGCCGAGGGCGAGGAACTCGTCGGGGTCGCCGCTCGGGTGGTACGCGAGGAGTTTGACGATCGGCTCGGCGTAGTGGCCTTCACGGCTGTCGGTGAGCAGTTCGTCCGCGGGGGCGAACGAGGCGCCCGGGTCATGGGGGAAGGACGGGTACTCGGGTTCGTAGTGGATGCCCCCGGTGCGTTCGACGGCGAAGCTGACGCCGGGGGCGGCGGCGCGCAGCGCGTGGACGACTGCGAGGGCGTCCCGGCGCGCGAGCTCCCGCACCTTGATCACCCGGCGGCCCGCGTGCAGGTCGACGATGGCCGCGCCGTTGGCGCAGATGGCAAGGCCATGGCCGTGTACGTGCTCGCTGACGACGCCCATCCAGCGGGCGGGCCGGCCGGTGACGAAGAACACCTCGATCCCGGCGGCCTCCGCTGCGGCGAGTGCCGCGATGGTGCGGTCGGAGACCGTCTTGTCGTTCCGCAGCAGGGTGCCGTCCAGGTCGGTGGCGATCAGCCGGGGCGCGGTGCGCCTGCCCGGCGACGGCGGGTTGCCCGGCGACGGCGGGCTCTGCGGGGCTCGGTGCGGGGCGGGATATGGGGACGGGCGAGTCGGATGAGTCACAGGCACCATCTTCGCGCATATGCCTGAACATGCGTGCGAAGCTCCGCACGGATGAGAGCCCGATGAGAGCACGTCTTGAGGCCGTGGGGGCACGCGAGCGCACAGAGGGGCGCACGGGGCACGAGTGGGCACCGGCATATGCGGGGACCGAGGGGGCAGAGAGGGCCGGAGGAGGGCAGAGCGCTCTTATCGTCCTCTCACCTACCAAACAGGCACAATCGAAGTGAGTGCTTCATGAGCGCTGTGCTTCCACGCCGGGCCGCCAAGGTGCCTGGAGGGAGTCCGCGCTTCGGGAAGGAGCGGCCGTCATGGCTCGTCACTCGCGCTACGTCGCAGACCGTGGTCTGACCACACGGATGGTCACCACCATGTTCCTGATCGGCCTGCTCTACGTCGTTCTCGTCGGTGTCCTGGTCGCCGCGCTGGGCAAGGCCTGGCCCATTGTGCTGGTGATCGCGGGCGCGCTGTTCATCGCCCAGTTCTGGTTCAGCGACAAGATCGCGGCCTTCAGCATGGGCGCCCACGAGGTCACCCCGCAGCAGGCCCCGGAACTGCATGGCGCCGTGGACCGGTTGTGCGCCCTCGCCGATATGCCCAAACCCCGGGTCGCCATCGCCGACAGTGACGTACCCAACGCGTTCGCCACGGGCCGTAACCAGCAGAACGCCCTGGTGTGTGCCACCACCGGGCTGATGCGCCGCCTGGAGCGGGAGGAACTCGAAGGAGTGCTCTCCCACGAGTTGTCGCACGTCGCACACCGTGACGTCGCCGTCATGACCATCGCCTCGTTCCTCGGCGTACTGGCGGGGATCATGACCCGGGTGGCCCTGTGGGGCGGTATCGGCCGCAGCGCGGGCCGCGACAACAACGGGGTGGGGCTGCTCCTGCTGATCGTTCCGCTGGTCAGCGCCGTGGTCTACGTGATCAGCTTCCTGCT
Source organism: Streptomyces sp. CA-250714 (assembly GCF_050936705.1). NCBI lineage: Bacteria > Bacillati > Actinomycetota > Actinomycetes > Kitasatosporales > Streptomycetaceae > Streptomyces > Streptomyces sp. CA-250714. Next base: position 4,090,892 of record NZ_JBNJMI010000001.1, read on the forward strand.
CACCCGGCTGCTGTCCCGCTACCGCGAGCTGTCAGCGGACCGGGCCGGCGCACTGCTGACCGGGCGCCCCTCCGCGCTCGCCTCGGCCCTCACCAAGATCAGCGGCGATATGGCCCGGATCCCCACCAGGGACCTGCGCAAGGCCGAGCCGTACAACGCGTTCTTCTTCGTGCCCGCCTTCTCCGGCGAGAGCCTCGCGTCGCTGTTCTCCTCGCACCCGACGCTGGAGAAGCGCCTGGATCAGCTCGGCCGGATATCGAGCCAGCTCGGACACGGCGCGTGACAGCAGCCCTGATGACGCCGGGACGACGCCTGTCGGGGCGACGCCTGTCGTACGAGACCTGAAGACCGGTACGACACCTGAAGACCTGAAGGGACCCGAAGGGAGAAGGACCGTGGGCTTTCTGGACGCGCTCCTCGGCCGCAGCAAGCCCAAGCGGCCCGATCTCGACCAGCTCTTCGCGCTGCCCGCCGCCGCGCTGACCCTTCAGGCGGGGACCGCGTTCCTGCCGACCGGCATCGGCGCCGTCTGCTTCGCCAGCGTGGAGGGTGGCGCCTTCACCCGGCTCCGGCAGGACGTACGGGAGCTGCTGGACGCGGATACCGGGCGCGGCGGTATCCCCGTCGAGTTCGACCAGGACTCCTACGGCTATACGTGGCTCACCGCCCGCCAGTCGGCCGACGACATGGCGGCGCTGGTCAACGATCTGCACGCCGTCAACACGCTGCTCGCCGAGGGCGGTTTCGGCCCGCAACTGCTCTGCTCGCTCGTGTCGTTCCGGCAGGAGGGCTCGGGCGCCCCTCTCGCGCTGATCTACCTCTACAAGCGCGGCACCTTCTACCCCTTCGCCCCGCTCCCCGGCGGCACCGAGAAGCGGGACAACGGGCTGGAGCTCCAGGTACGCAGCCTGCTGGCCAACGACCTGCCGCTGGAGGAGGACCTCAGCCGCTGGTTCCCCGTCTGGGGCGCCCCGGGGCTGTGAGCTGCTGCTGTCGGCCGTACGGCCTCAGAACAGCGGCTTCAGGTCCGCGTGCACCAGTGAGTGGTCCGACTGGCCCTGCGGGTCGTGGATGCCGACGCCCGGCGGGTTGAAGGCGCCGCGCCGCAGCAGGATGTAGTCCAGTTTCTTGCCGGCGGACGGGGCGCCGATCGTCCCCTGGCAGCGGGCGTCCGGCTTGGCGCCGCAGTGCGGGTCGGCGTCGGCGAAGTGCTGCCACATCGGGGCCAGCTCGCCGGAGCTGGGGAGGGTGTTGAAGTCGCCGAGTACGACCGCCCTGTTGTGCGGCCTGGCTGCTGCCTCCAGTTCGCGCACCTGCTGGGCTCGCACCTCGGTCTGCTGGTCTTCCGCTGTCTTCTGCGCGAGGTGCGTGGTGAAGATCCGTACGTCCTTGCCCTGGATGGGTACGGTGACGGCCATGTAGCCGCGCGGTTCCGAGCCGCCGTTGCTGTAGCGCACGTTGACCGGGTCCTTGGCGGGTGCGGCTGTCAGCATGGCCTGGCCGTACGCGCCGCCCTTGAAGACGCCGCCGCACTGGCCGCGCTTGCGGTTGATGGTGCCGTACGTGACGTGGTAGTCGAGCTTGTGGATCTCCTTCAGCGCCTTCGCGATCCGGTCCACCTTCGTTTTGCAGGCTTCCTGGAAGCCGATGACGCCGGGCCGGTATTGGGCGATCTGCCGCGCCTGCTCGTGGGCGCTGTGGTGGCCGGGTCCGTGCAGGTTCCAGGTGACGACGCGGTTCTCGTACGGCGCGGAGGCGGCGCCGCCGCCTGTCTGGCCTGCCGCCTTGTTGCGGAGTTGGTCGCCCTTGTCGCCCTTGTCGCGCTTGGCGCCCTTTCCGGCTTTGGCGGCGGTGTTGGCTTCGGCCCGGTGGGGCTTGCCGTTTCCGTCGCTGTCGCTGTCGCCGTTGTCGTTTCCGCCGGTGACGGCGACGCCCACGCCGGCGACGGCGAGTGCCGCTGCCACGGCGGTGGCGGACAGGACGGTACGGCGCCGGCGCGGGCCGCGGGTGCTGCTGCTCCGTTCCATGGTGAATCCCCCGTTGGTTGCGCTCCCGCTGTCGCGGGGCTGTTCAGAACGTAGGGGCGGGCGCGGGGTTGGCGCGTCAGCCGTCGACCCGACATCGCGGTGGACCCTCGCGGCAGGGCCGCTGTGCGGGTCAACCGCGGCGGTACCGCGAGGGCGTGCCCGGCGGGTCTTGCGCGCCCGGCGAGGGGCTGCGCTTGCCCACCCTGCGCCCCTGGCGCAGACTGCCCAAGCTCCGCAGGGGAGACGCGCCCCGTCAGGGGCGCGGGGAACTGCTCCCCCAGCCTCCGGCCGCGAGGTGCCCCCACCAGCCACAACGCGACCCGCAGCCCGTAGAAAACGGGCAGGGGCAACCCCTCCCGATGAGGTACGGATTCCGCTCTGGCAGGATCAGGCGCCTAACACTGGTCCGGCCGTGCAGGGCGAGCGCCCCGGCCGGATGACGGGGCTATTCAACGGGGAAAGTGAGGAAGACATGCGTACGTGGACTCGTGCTGTTCCTGCGGTGGCGGGAGCACTGGTGCTGGCCATGGCTGTGACCGGCTGCGACATTGGCGGCGGGAAGAAGAGCCGCGGTTCCGGCTCGGACTCCTCCGACTCCGGCTCCGGCTCCAGCTCCGGTTCCGACTCGTCGGGCGGCGGCAAGAAGACCTTCGCCCTGGGTCAGTCCAGCCCGGTGCAGACGAGCGACCAGACGGCCTCGAAGGGCGCGAAGTACACGGTCACCCCCACTAAGGTGCAGACCGGTACGAAGGCCGACATGGACAACTCCGGGCTGAAGAAGGACAAGGAAGACGGCCCGCAGATCCCCGTGTACGTCTGGTCGACGCTCAGCCACAAGAGCGGTAAGACCATGGAGATCGGCGACATGGACGACGACCTGGTCGTCAAGACGGACAAGGGCAAGCGCACCAAGGCCCTCATCGTGCTCATGGGCCAGGCCAAGTGGCCCAACTGCCCCGCCACCGAAACCACCAAGAAGCTGAGCGCGGGCGACTCGGAGAAGGTCTGCACCGCCTTCCTCATCCCCGAGGGCCAGAAGGCCGCCGCGGTCGAACTGAGCCAGGGCTTCTACAAGGACCCGCTGGAGTGGCCGGTCAAGAACTGATCGCCGTCCACAACTGACAAGTGCGCGCACCCACATCCCGGGTGCGCGCACTTGTCGTTGTTCCCCTCCGCCCTGGGCGAATTCGGGTGGGAGTTCGGGGCGCGGGATGGTTGGTTGGCCGGATGGAGACCTTGGTTCTGGGTGGGACGGCGTGGGTCGGGCGGGAGCTGTCGCGGCAGGCGGCCGAGCGCGGGCACCGGGTGACGTGTCTGGCGCGCGGCGAGAGCGGCGACGTTGCCGAGGGCGCGCGGCTGGTGGCGGCCGACCGGCGGGATCCGGCGGCGTACGAGCCGCTGCTCGACCGGGAATGGGACGCGGTCATCGAGGTGTCGTGGCAGCCGGGCTTCGTACGCGGCGCGCTCGACGCGCTGGGCGAGCGGGCCGGGCACTGGACCTATGTCTCCTCCGTCAACGCCTACGCCTCGCACGGCACGGTCGGCGCGGACGAGTCCGCGCCGCTGCTCGCCCCCACCGAGCGCGCCGAGGTCGACCGTTCGCTGTACGGCGAGGCGAAGGTCGCCTGCGAGCAGGCGTCGGCGGCTGCCGTCGGCGACCGGCTCCTCGTCGCCCGCGCCGGACTCATAGGCGGCCCCGGCGACCACACCGGACGCTCCGGCTACTGGGTGGCCCGCGCCGCGCGCGACCCGCACGGTCCGATGCTCGTACCCGACACCCCTGATCTGCCGACCCAGGCCGTCGACGTACGGGATCTCGCCGCGTGGCTGCTCGACGCCGCCGAGACGGGGCACTCCGGGACGTACAACGCCGTCGGGCCCGTCGTCCCGTTCGCGGAGTGGGTCGAACTGTCCCGCGCCGTGGGCGGCCACACCGGGCCGGTCGTCGCCGCCGGTTCGGGATGGCTCCGGGAGGAAGGCGTGATCGAGTACATGGGCACCGAGTCGCTGCCGATGTGGCTGGTCAAGCCGGGCTGGGAGGGCTGGTCCGCCAGGAACGGTGCCGCGGCGCGTGCCGCCGGGCTCCGCCACCGGCCCCGCGAGGAGATGCTGGGCGACACCTTGCGCTGGGAGCGGGAAGCGGGACTCGACCGGGTACGACGCGCCGGCCTCAGCCCCCAGCGCGAGCGCGAACTGTTGGCCGCGCTCGGCTGAGACCGCCCCGCGAGGGTCCGCTTAGCATGAGCCGCATGACGAAGACGGCGACGATCTACCACAACACCCGCTGCGGCACCTCCAGGAAGGTCCTGGCCCTCCTGGAGGACGCGGGCTACGACATCGAGATCGTGGAGTACCTGAAGACCCCGCCCGACATGGCCACCCTGCGGAAGCTGATCTCCGACGCGGGCGTACGGATCGAGGACGCGATCCGTACGAAGGAGGCCGTCTACGACGAGCTCGGCCTCGACGCGGCGGATGTCAGCACCGACGATCTGCTGCACGCGATGACCGTCCATCCCCAGTTGATCCAGCGGCCCTTCGTCGTGACGGAGAAGGGCACCCGTCTTGCGCGGCCTGCGGAGGTCGCCGCCGAGGTGTTGTGACCCCCTTCACAGGTGGTGGCCGTGAAGGGGGTGCCCCTGACTGACGCTTGCGGGCTGCGGGTGCTTTGTGGCTTGTCGCGCAGTTCCCCGCGCCCCTGACGGGGCGCGTCCCCCCGTCGCGCTAGCGGCGGTGGTGGGTGATGAAAGCGGCCCAGGCTTCGGGAGGGAGGGTCAGGGTGGGGCCGTCGGTGCCGTTCTTGGAGTCGCGGATGTGGATGCTGTGCGGGCAGGTTGCGACCTCGACGCACTGGCCGCCGCCCCCGTCGCTGTATGTGGACTTGTGCCAGTCGAGGGCCACTTCGAGGCACTGGCCGCCCTCGGGGCCGCTGTAGCTCGACTTGAACCAGGTGGGTTCGCTGCTCAAAGTTCCTCCAGACGGCGTTGGATGAGACGTGCGGAGTCCGCAGGTCGCAGGGCGTTCACTTGGATCATGTCAAAGCGCTGCCGCCACTCGCTGACCGTTTCCTTGTCCGACACCAAGGTGCCTTGCTCTTGCACCTCGACGTAGCCCAGCATGCGCTGGTCCGGCGTCTCCAACAACGTCATGGGGCCAATCCCGCCGACAGGCTCCTCGCAGTCCAACGGGAGCACGAGGATGTGGACGTGACTGAGCTTGCCCAGTTCGAGTAGGCGCAGCAACTGCTCGCGCATGATGGCGGGCCCGCCTGAGCGTCGGCGTACGACTGCCTCGTCCAGAACGAAGATGAGGTTCGGGCTCGGTACACGGGTGAGGAGCTTCTGCCGGTGCAGCCTGGATGCGAGGAGAAGGTCGGCCCTTTCCTGACTGTGGTACGGCACACGGGTTTTGAACAGCTCCTTTGCGTAAGCCTCGGTCTGGAGCAGGCCATTGATGACGTTGGTGTCGTACGTGCTGAGGCTGGCTGCACTCGCTTCGAGGCGGAAGAGCTCATCGAACTTCTTCGGGTACTGCTCCCTCTCCAGGTCCTTGCCGACCACAGCCAGCACCTGGTGTGCATCCAGCGCCACATCGAGGGCGTAAGCCGCGCGCTCATCCGCGATGCGTTCCCCGCGCTCGAAGGCGCCAATGGTGGAGGCGGAGAAGCCCGCTCTCTTGCCCACTGCCTCCCGCGAGAGCTGCCGGTGCTCCCGCCATTTCCGTAGCTGTTTGCCGAAGCTGCTGACCAGGGGCGAAGGTTCTGACGGGATGAAATCTGGCTCGGACATGGGCGGTCCCACTGCTGCTCAGGGTGATGGATCTGTTACAGAACAGCTTGGCAGGACAACCGGGCCGCTGACTCGGAAATGCCAAAGAAAGGTAAAGAACCACAACCGCCCACTGTGACCCCTCAGTTACTTCCCGGCGCGCCCTCGTAGAGGCAACCGTGGTGGGCATGGATGCACAGACGACGAACCCCGAACCCCAGGACGCCCTCGTCATCGGACGCCGGGCGGCGGAGGAGCTGGCGGAGGCGCTGACTCTCGCGGGGTTGAAGTTGCCGTCTCTCAACGGGAGTTACCCCGTCATGGGACGGCCGCATGTGGAGTTGGGCGGCGCATCGGCGGACGCCGTCTTCGCTTTGGCGCGGTGGATCAAGGAGCGGGTGTGAGCGAGACGCACCGGATGACGCTACGGATCTACCGGGTGGCCGCCCAGACCGGGCGGCGGACACCGGTGCGTTCGGTCACCGTCGTGGAGAAGCCACCGTGGCGGGGGCCGTTGGAGGGGTTCAGTCCGGGCGCTTACCCGCCGTGCGAGTGCCCCGTCCACCGGAAGCCCTGAGGGTGCGGCTCAGTCGGAGAAGGCGCGGGCGAGGCCGGCCAGGTTGCGGGGGCAGGTCCATATCTCCCGCGTCATCCGGCCCTCGTACCAGGACTGGGCCCCCTCCTCGTCGGGCCAGAGCTCGTCGTCGGCCAAGTGCGCCTCGTGCTCGGCGTCCTGCTCCGGGTGGGCCAGCATCTTGAGTACCGATGGGAAGTTCTCCAGCTCGGCGGTGAGGGGCATGTCGTCGCAGGGGTGTGCGTCGTGGGAGCAGGGGACCCCGCCCAGGGCGTGCTCGACGGCGCGCATCGCCTCCAGTACCTGGGCCTCGGCGGCCGCGTCGGGGCGGGCGTAGATCACGTAGGGGCCGATCAGCACCAGTCCGAGGGTCCACAGGGCGGTTTCCGGGGTGGAGGTGCCATCGGCCACGCTCGCGCGGAGATTCTTCGCGCACTCCAGCACCGTGCCCGGCGCGTTGCCGAGGTAGTAGCCGTGGCGCAGCTCGTCCCACTCGTCGATCAGCTCGTCCCACTCCGCGGGGGTGGTGGGCGCGGGGGTGGGGGACGGCAGATCGTCGTCGTACCGGTCCTCGACCGGCTCCGCGTTGGTCATGAGCCGAGCATGGCATGGGGCTCGGCGATGCGGGTGACGGCTTCCGTCAACGTCTCAGGGGCGCAGCCGAAGTTGAGGCGGGCGAAGCCGCGGCCCTCGGCGCCGTAGCCGAGTCCCGAGGTCAGGGCGACGCGGGCGGTCTTCAGCAGGTGCGCGGCGGGGTCGTCGCCCCAGCTCTGCCCGGAGAAGTGGCGGAAGTCGAGCCAGGCGAGGAAGCCCGCCCGGGGAGGGCGGTAGCCGACGGCGGGGAGGTGGCGCGTCAGCAACTCGCCCAGCAGCCGCCGGTTGTGGTCGAGGGCGCTGACGATCTCGGCGAGCCATGCGTCGCCCTCCTCGAACGCGGCGATGGTCGCGAGTACGCCCAGGTGTCCGGTGCGGAAGAGGGAGTGCGGCGAGAGGCGGTCGACGTACCGCTTGGGCGCCGGGTCGGCGGTGACGACGGTGGCCGCCTTGAGCCCGGCCAGGTTCCAGCCCTTGCTGGCGGAGTGGAACGCGAAGCCGCGGTGGCGGGCCGCCCCGGACACCGAGAGGTAGGGGACGAAGGCGGCCCCGGGGAGGGTGAGCGGGGCGTGGATCTCGTCGGAGAGGACGTGGACGCCGTACCGGTCGGCGAGTTCGGCGAGCGCCGTCAGCTCCTGGCGGCTGTGCACCAGGCCGAGCGGGTTGTGCGGGTTGCACAGCAGATACGCCACGGTGCCGGGGGCCGCGAACGCCTGCTCCAGCGCGTTCAGATCGAGCCGTCGTTCGCCGTCGGGCAGGGTCGCGAGGGGGACTTCCACCGGGTGCGCGCCGACCTCGCGGATCCACCAGCTGAACGGCTCGTACACCGGTGGGCTCAGCGCCACGCCGTCGCCGGGGGAGACGAGGCGGCGCAGCGTCTCCACGATGCCGATGCCCACGTCCGTGACCGTACGGACGTGGTCCGGGTCGATCGTCCAGCCCCAGGCGCGGCGGGCGTAGCCGTGCAGCGCGTGGGCCAATTCGCGGGTGGGAGCCGCGTATCCGGTGTCGGAGCGGTCGATCGCCTCGCGGAGCACCCTGGCGATCGGTTCGGCCAGCGGAAAGTCCATCTCCGCGACGGGGAGCGGAAGTACGTCCGCCGGGTGGCTCCGCCATTTCGCGCTGCGGCGTTCGCGGAGGGCTGCGAGAGGGGGCACGAGGTGTTTCTGCGCTGTCATGGTGCGATGGTGCGGCGCCGCGTCGCGGTACCGCTTCCGATAAATTGCCAAGCGATGCCGAAAACCCGCCACTCGCCCCGCGCCGTGACGCGGACGCTCGTCCTCTCCCCCGGGGAGGAGGTCGACGCGCACCGGCACGACGAGCATCAGATCGTCTACGCCGGGCGCGGAGTCGTCTCCGTCACGACAGAGGCGGGGACGTGGGTCGCCCCCGCAACGCGCGCGCTGTGGATCCCGGCCGGGACGCCCCACCAGCACCGGGCCTACGGCGCCACCGACCTCCACCTGGTGGGCCTGCCGGTCGAGGCCAACCCACTCCGCCTCGACCGGCCCGCCGTACTCGGCGTCAGCCCACTGCTGCGCGAACTGCTCCTCGTCTGTACGGGGGACTTCCGGGGCACCGGCGCGGAACTCGGCCGGCTGCGCGCCGTACTGCTCGACCAGCTCCGACACTGCGACCAGCAGCCCGTCCATGTACCGGCAGCCGAGGATTCGCGGCTGGCGGCGGTGTGCGGGCTGCTGTGCGAGGACCCGGCCGACGGTCGTACCCTCGCCGAACTCGGCGCCGCCGTCGGCGTCAGCGAACGGACCCTGACCCGGCTGTACCGGGCCGAGTTCGGCATGAGCTTCCCCCAATGGCGCACCCAGCTCCGCCTCCACCACGCCCTGCGGCTGCTGGCCGAGGGCACGCCCGTCACGGTGGTTGCGCATCGCTGCGGGTGGGCGTCGAGTAGTGCGTTTATTGATGTGTTCCGCAGGGCGTTTGGGCGTACGCCGGGGGTGGCGGGGCGGCCGTGAGGGCTGGGGCGGGCCGGGGGTGAGGGCCCTGGGCGGGGTGCCTTCACCTGGGGTGGGCCGCCCTGGCCAGCGGCGGGTCCGCTCTTACGGTCGGCGGGCCGCGCGCTTCTGTGCGTAGTGCCGGCGCGCCGCCGTCGCCAGCAGGGCGGTGCCCGCGACGCCGACCAGGAGGGTCACCCACTCCGGCAGATGGGCTGCCCGCAGCAGCCCGGCGACGCCGAAGCTCGTGTCCCATCCGGCTTCCGTGATGGCGGAGCCGAACCCCTGGATGACGAGGATGGCGCCGAACAGCAACAGCAGCCCCTGACCTGAGCTGTTGGCTGTCTTCTTGAGCTGGTTCGCCACGATGACCTTTCCCTCCCGTTTTGCGGATACCGGCCTTTGCGGATACCGGCGCAGCGTTCTCGTCGCGGTGCGTTCCGGATGCATTCCGAGGCGGCGGCGTTCCGGCGTGCGGTTGTTCCGATGCGCGTTCGTTCCGATGCGCCTGCATCACATCGTGCAGGGTCAGCCGTTACGATGCAAGTGCATCAGAATCGTGAAACGTACGGGGGAAGGGACGTGGGAGGGGAAGGGAGCACACCGTGCCCAGGCAGGTCGACTACGAGGCCCGGCGCCGACAGATCGCCGAGGCGGTCTGCACCCTGATCGCGCGCTCCGGGATGGACGCCGTCAGCCTGCGTGACGTCGCCGCCGAGGCGAACGTGTCGATGGGTGCTGTCCAGCGGTGCTTCCGCACCAAGGAAGACATGCTGCTCTTCGCGCTGGAGCACATCACCGAGCATGTGACCGAACGCGCCAACGCGCGTATCGCCGCGGCCGACATGCCCCAGGCCGCGTCCACCCTGCTGTCCCACACCCTGACCGAGCTCGCCCTGCTGGGCGAGGAGTCGGAGACACAGGCACACGCCTGGCTGGCCTTCGTCGCCCATGCCCCGGCCAGCGAGAAGCTGGCCGCCGTCCTGCATGAGACCTACGCCAAGCTGCACGAGCTCCTCGTATGGCTCATCCGCTACGGCCAGGACACCCGGGAAGTCCCCTCACACCTCGACCCCGAACGCGAAGCACATACGCTCCTCGCCGTCGCCGACGGCCTCACCGTCCACGTCATCGCGGGCCATCACTCCCCGACCACGGCCCTGGCCGTCCTCCACCGCCACCTCGACCAACTGCTGGAGCCCGCGCCGGACGCCAGCTCCTAGGACGCGGACCGGGCTGGGGGCGGCGTGGCTGCGCGCGGTCTGCTACGACGTACCCGCAGTCCGCGCCCGTCGGGCAGGGGCACCTCCAGACCGGAAGACGAGAGGGCCGGGCAAAATCCGCCGGACAAGGCCCTCCCGCAGGGCTTAGTCCGGGAGGGAGTTGAGCCAGCGGGAGAGGCCGTAGGCGACGGGGACGACCTCCTTGTAGGACAGTTCGTCGTCCAGCGTCACCACCAACCGGCAGAACGGCGGGTACCACGTCCGCTTCAAATGGGCGCGCCTGTCGAAGACGGCCTCCAGGAAGGCGGGCGTCGCCTCGCGCGGGAGGTCGTGGAAAGTCACCCCGTCGAGCGTGATGTGCGCGTCGCCCTCCTCGAAGAGCTGGACCGTGATCTTCGGAGTGAGCGGCACACCGTCCGGGCCGTCCGTCGCGGGGATCTCCAGCAGCGCCTCGTGCGGGAGGGTGCCGTCCTCGTCGGTGACGGCGAACGCCCCGGCCGCCGTACGCCGCGACGACTCGTCGGCGCCGATCGCATGCTCCACCGTCACCGGGAGCCCCCGGCGCTCCGCCAGCGCGCCGAGCACCGAGACGGCCGACTCGGTGCTGTGGATCCGCGGCAGCCGGTGCGGGTGCCGGATGTGATCCATACCGTCCATACCACCGAGGATGCCCGCTTCCGGGTCGTACTGCGCAGCGGGACGGCGAAGCGGCGGGGGCGGGTCGGCTGGGGTCGGTCGGCCGGGCCGGGCTGGCCGGAGCCGGGTCGGCTGGGGCCGGTCGGCCGGGCCGGGGCCGGGCTGGCGGGGGCAGGGTCGGCCGGGGTCGGTGGTGCGGTGCCGTCACCCGTTCAACGTTCGCCGCGCTGCGCGGGCCGCGCTTCCGGCACAGGCTGAATCGGAGCCGGTTCGAGGGCTGGGACCGAGGGCCGGGACCGAGGGTCGCGGCGGAGGCTGGGTGAGGGGCGGTCGGCGGGCCGGGAGCGTACAGAGAGAGGCACCTTCATGGTCGGAGCGCGGACGGGATCGCGGGCTGCGGACATTGCCGACGTCGTCGTGGTCGGCAACGGCGTCATGGGACTGTCGGTGGCTCTGGAGGTCGCCCGGCAGAGCCCGAAGTCGAGGGTGAGCGTGGTCGGACCTCCGCATCGGCCGATGTCGGCGACGTCCGCGGCCGGGGCGATGCTCAACTGCTTCGGCGAGGTCACCCGCTACACCGCCCGGCATCCCGCGACCCGGGCCCGCTTCGCACTGGCACGTGAAGCGTTGGACGCCTGGCCCGGCTGGATCGAGACGCTCGCCGAACTGGCCGGGCCCCCAGCCGGCCCCGCCCTGCGCGCCTCGCATCTCCCGGGGACGTTCGTGCTGCTCAGCGGCCGGTCAGGAGCCGTGGCGGCCGACAACTTCGACGCCATGCGGGCCGCCGCGGAGGAGTACGGCGAGCCGTACGAACTGGTCGACGCGCGCGACGTGGACGGCCTGGCGCCCCGCAGCGACGCCCGTCCGCTGCGGGTGCTGCATCTGCGCCGGGAGGGCTCGGTCGACGCCCGTTCCCTCCTCGCCGCGCTCGAAGCGGCGACCGCGCGACTGGGCGTGCAGCATGTCGCGGGCAGCGTGCGGTCGCTGCTGACGGGGGACGCGGGGGGCGCGAGGGACGCCAGGGGCGTGGGAGCTGCGGGGGGTGCTGGGGGCGCGGAAGGCGCGGAAGGTGCCGGTGTCGCAGGGGACGCCGGTGGTGTGGGAGACGCAGGGGGCGCCGGGGACTCCGCGGTTGCCCGGGGCGGTGCTGCCGCGGGGGGCGCGTACGGCGGAGCTGGTGTCGTGGGCGAGGCGGGGGGCGCTGTGCGGGGCGTACGGCTCGATGACGGCAGCACCCTGGCGGCCGGCATCGTGGTCCTCGCCGCAGGTGCGGCCAGCAGCAGCCTGGCCGAGAGCGTGCTGCCGCCGGGCGCCGTACCGCCCATGCTGTCGGGTACCGGGGTGTCCCTGCTGGTGACCCGCACCGCGGCGAGCGGCTCCGGGGCGCGTCACGTACTGCGGACTCCCAACCGCGCCGCCACCTGCGGTCTGCACGTCGTACCGATGACCGAGCCCGGTGATCAGTACATCGGCGCCACCAATCTGATCACCACCCGGCCCGTCACCGGTGCCGAGCTCGGCTCCACCCACGCCCTGATGCGGCAGGTCTGCGAGCAGGTCGACCATGATCTCGCCTTTGCCCGCGTCCAGCGCTGGATGGCCGGGGCCCGGCCCATTCCGCTCGACTGCTTTCCGCTGCTGGGCCGCTGTTCCGTGCCGGGGCTGATCTTCGCCACGGGTACGTACCGCGACGGCTTCCACTGCTCGCCGGCCCTGGCCCCGCGGCTGGCCTCGATGATCCTCGGCTCGTCGGACGGCGACCCGCACCTGGCCGCCTTCGTCCCCGAGCGGCTGCCCATCGCGCTGATGTCCCCGCACGACGCCGTCACGGACACGGTCACCCATGCCCTGGACACCATGGGGGAGCAGGGCGTGCAACTGCCGTTCTGGGTCGACAGCACGCCGCTGGACGAATGGGTACGCCGTCGCACCGAACGGCTGTACGAGGAGCTGGATGCGGCCGTCGCCCTCGCACCGGAGATCGTCTATCCCCAGTTCCTCGCCCCCAAGTCCACCGACGACCCCGACCCGGTCGGCCGCCTGCGGACCTACCTACGAGCCGCGCATGCCCACCACGGCGCACCCGCCCGAGCTCCGGCGCGGGATGCCGCGACCCGTGAGGTCGCAGATGCTGCGGGTCAGGAAGGGGTGCACGCCTCGGCGACCGACAGGCTGTTCTCGTAGAGGTGGTGGCGGGTGACCCGACCCTCCTCGACGGTGAGACGCAGCGCGAACGGACCCTCGAAGGTCTTCCCCGTCGCCCGTACGGTCCCCGATATGTGCCCCATCAGAACGGCGTCGCTGCCGTCCACGAGGAACGTGTCGACGGATGCCCGCGCGTCCTCGGCCACCGTGTACTCGGCCAGCTCCGTGAACTGAGCAGCGCATTCGGCCCCGGTGGAACGCGGCCGGATCCAAGGGACGACGGGGTTCTCGGCCAGCACCCAGTCGACCTCATCCGCAAAGAGTTCGACCAGCCGCTCGACATCCCCCGCCACCCGGGCGGCGACGAACTCCTGGACGACCTGGCGGGTGACCTCGGCAACGGAACTCGCGGTGGTCTCGTGGGACTTGACGGACATGGTGCCCTCCTCGGGCCTGCGATGCCGGGACTCTCGACGGGTTCGTCTGGGATTGCCGGGATCGCCGGGAATCTCGTTGACGTGCCCCACACTGCCGGAGCAGGGGAGCGCGGTCGATGACGTGAGGGGTAATGGCTGGGGGCCTGGGTTGGGGGTTGGGGGTTGGGGGTTGGGGGCCCCGGTCTCGGGGTCTGGGGATTTCGGGGGCTCGGGGCCTGGGCCCTGGGTTCGGGTTCGGGCGCCGGGGGCCGGGGCCGAGGCTCTGGGCTCGTAGGCCAGGGGGCTTGAGGGCCCGGGGGCGCGGGGATGTGGGGCAGGGCCCTGGCTCGTGGGCCCGGGGCGCGGGGTCCGGGGGGTTCGGGGACTCGGGGGCTCGGGGCCTGGGGCTCGGGGTTCGGAGTCTCATGGGCGCGGGGCCCTGGGGTCGAGGTTCGGGAGTTCGGGGGCGGGGCGCGGGGCCCTGGGCTCGGGCTTCGAGGGGGGGTACCGGCAGGGCGGGCTGACGGTGACCGTGCGTTTAAGCTCGGGGTATGCGTCTGAGCACCGTGATCCTCCCCGTCCGCCGCTGGTCCGAGGGCGGACGGGAGATGTGGCGACGGGCCGAAGAGCTGGGCTTCCACGCCGCGTACACCTACGACCACCTCTCGTGGCGGGTACCGTTCCGCGACGGTCCCTGGTTCGGTGCCGTACCCACCCTCACCGCCGCCGCTGCCGCCACCTCCCGGCTGCGGCTCGGCACGATGGTCACCTCGCCGAACTTCCGGCACCCCGTCCCACTCGCCAAAGAACTGATCACCCTCGACGACATCAGCGACGGCCGCGTCACCCTGGGGATCGGCGCGGGCGGATCCGGGTTCGACGCGACCGCCCTCGGCCGGCACCCGTGGACGCGCCGGGAGCGCGCCGACCGCTTCGCCGAGTTCGTCCCGCTGCTCGACCAGCTGCTCACCCAGGACGAGGTGACGGTAGAGGGCACCTACTACGCCGCCCACGAGGCGCGCGGCCTCCCCGGCTGTGTGCAGCGGCCCCGGCTGCCGTTCACCGTCGCCGCGACCGGACCGCGCGGGCTGCGGCTGGCCGCCCGGCACGGGCAGTCCTGGCTGACGACGGGTGACCCGGCCGCCAACGAGACCGGCACCCCCGCCGACTCGCTGGCCGCCCTCGCCCGGCAGACCGAGGCCCTGGAGAAGGCCTGCGCCGACACCGGCCGCGCCCCGCACACCCTCGGCCGCACCCTGCTGACCGGCTTCACCCCCGACCGCCCGCTCGAGTCCCTCGACGCCTTCGTGGACTTCGCCGGCCGCCTCGCCACCCTCGGCTTCGACGAACTCGTCCTCCACTGGCCCCTCCCCGGCACCCGCTTCGAGGCAGACCAATCAGTCTTCGAACGCGTCGCCATTGAGGCCCCCGCCCAGTTGGGTCACCCCAACGCCGGGTGAGCCCGACGCCGGTGAACCCGACGACCTGGCTGGGGCGGCTCCCCACCTGACCGGTGGGTGCTCGGCGGCCCGCCCCGGCGCCTGGGCCGTATCCGGCGAAGCTTGCCCGCCCTCTCCGTTGTTCCGGGGAGGGGGTGCCCCTGTCTGTCGGTCGCGGACTGCGGGTGTGTTGTGGCTTGTCGCGCAGTTCCCCGCGCCCCTGACGGGGCGCTCGCCCCCGGAGCGTGGGAGGTCTGCTGGCGGCGCACGGCTAGCCGCTCGCCGTCATACCCCTCCCCTCGTCATCCGGTCCATCGTGCGGGCTCGTACCTCCCGTTCTGCGGCTGCCGCGAAGAAGGCCGGGACGTGGGCCTCGCCCACCAACTCGCGTACTGACTCGACCGTTTCGGCCGGAAGCCGGATCTGTTCGGTCCTGGCCGTGCCACCCGGGTCGGCGGGTGGCACGGCGGCGGCCGAGCGCAGGTGGTCGCGGAGGTTGCGGGCCGCGAACTTCTGCATGGCTCTCGCCAGCTCGGCCTCGACCGTCTGCTGCGCGAGCGGGCGGAGCCTGCGCACCAGGTCTGCTGCCTCGGAGGCGTCCACATCGGAGAGCTGGGCGCCCAGATAGCGGACGAAGACATGCTCGTTGGTGAAGTCCAGGAAGCGGGCGGCTATGTGCTCCACCTGGCCGCGCAGCTCGCGTAGCTGCTCGGTGATGGCCAGCAGCGGCACCCCCGCCTTGTGCAGCTCCGCCGCCACCGACAGCTCCTGCGGGCTGGGCACCCGGAATTCGTCCTCCCGCCCCGGTAGGGGCTCCAGCACCCCCAGAGCCACCGCTTCGGCGACCGCCGCCTCGTCGTGCTCGCCGCCGAACAGCTCGTCGAGCTCGGCCCGTGAGATACGGCCCGACTCCTCGTCCGTCCACGGCCCGTCCACCTCCGCGACCAGGCCCAGCACCCCGCCCAGCCCACGGCCTTCGTCCCAGGCCTGGAGCAGCTCCTTTATCGACGCCAGCGTGTAGCCGCGCTCCAGCAGATCGGCGATCTGTCGCAGCCGCGCCAGATGCGAGTCGTCGTACACGTTGGCCCGGCCCCGTCGCTCCGGCTTGGGCAGCAGGCCCTTGTCCTGGTACGCGCGGATGGTGCGCACCGTCGCACCGCTGCGGTGCGCGAGGTCTTCGATGCGGTACTCCGGCTCGGACGTCGGGGCCGACGCCGGGCCCGGGGCCCGGGAGGACGGACAGGATGGGACGGATGGAACGGACGGAGGCATGGTCGTGGTCTCCTCTGACACAGCTGCTACAGCTGACACGGTGTTGCCGGTGCGGCGAGGATCTCCCGCCGCCGGCCACCTCGGCCTACATGGGCGGCCGGATCCGGGCGATGCCGCGCAGGGCTCGCGGGGTGAAGCGGGCCATCAGCCGTGTCCCGCGGGCTTCGGGCGTCACCGGCACCACCGCCTGGTTGCGGACGACGGCTCGCAGGATGGCGTCCGCCACCTTCTCCGGCGGATAGTTCCGTATCCCGTACAGCCGGGAGGTGCGGCGCCTGATCCGCTGCTGCTCCGCCTCGTCCACCCCCGCGAACTGGGCGGTGCTGGTGATGTTGGTGTTGACGAAGCCGGGGCAGACCGCCGTCACACCGATGCCCTGGCCCGCCAGCTCGGCCCGCAGACACTCGCTGAGCATCAGCACGGCAGCCTTGGAGGTGCTGTACGCGGGCAGAGCGCGGGAGGGCTGGTAGGCGGCGGCCGAAGCGGTGTTGACGATGTGCCCGCCCTGGCCGCGCTCGGCCATCTGCCGCCCGAAGAGGCGGCAGCCGTGGATGACGCCCCACAGATTGACGTCCAGCGTCCGCTTCCACTCCTCGGTGGTGGTGTCCAGGAAGGCGCCCGCCATGCCGATGCCCGCGTTGTTGACCAGCACATCCACCGTGCCGTACTCGGCCGCCACCTTCTCGGCCAGCTTCTCCATCGCCTGCTCGTCCGCGACATCGACCGTCTCCGCCCACGCCTGGGGGGCACCCACCAGGCGGGCCATGTCCGCAGTGCGGGCGGCGCTCTCCGCGTCCCGGTCGACGGCGATCACCCGGGCTCCGGCCTCCGCGAACGAGAACGCCGTCGCCCTGCCGATTCCGCTGCCCGCCCCGGTCACCAGCACCAGCTGACCCGCGAACCGGTCCGCGTATCTGCCGGTGGCGGCGGGCTCCTGTGCCGGCGTCCCCGGTTCGCTGCCGGTGACGAACTCAGTGATCCAGGCGGCCAGGTGGTCGGGCCTCGTGCGCGGCACCCAGTGCTTGGCCGGGAGGGTGCGCCGGGTGAGCCGGGGCGCCCACAGCTCCAGCTCGTCGTAGAGACGCTCGCTCAGGAAGGCGTCCCCGGTCGGCGTGATGAGCTGGACCGGCGCATGGGCGTAGCAGTCGGTGCGGGGGCGGCGCAGCCGGGCGCGGACATTGTCCCGGTAGAGCCAGGCACCGTGTGCGGCGTCGTCGGGCAGGGACGCGGTCGGGTAGCCGCCGCCGGGGACCTTCTCGGTCAGTTCCAGGAGCTTGGGCCAGCGCTTGCCCAGCGGCCCCCGCCACGCCAGCTCGGGCAGCACCGGGGTGTGCAGCGCGTACACATACCAGGACTTGGCGCCCTGGCCGAGGAGTTGCACGGCACGGCGCGGGGTCGGCCGGGACATCCGCTTCTTGATCCAGTGGCCGAAGTGGTCCAGCGAGGGACCGGAGATCGAGGTGAAGGAGGCGATCCTGCCTTCCGTACGACGCACCGTCGCGAACTCCCAGCCCTGCACCGAGCCCCAGTCGTGCCCCACCAGATGCACCGGCTCATTGGGGCAGACCGCGTCCACGACCGCCAGGAAGTCGTCGGTGAGCTTCTCCAGGGTGAAGCCGCCGCGCAGCGGCTTGGGCGCCGTGGACCTGCCGCAGCCCCGCACGTCGTACAGCACCACATGGAAGCGGTCCTTGAGGCGGTGCGCCACCTCGGACCAGACCTCCTTGCTGTCCGGATAGCCGTGCAACAGCACGACCGTCGGCCGCGTGGCGTCGCCCAGCTCGGCGACGCACAGCTCGATCCCTCCGGTGGCGATCCGGCGCTCCCGTGCGCCCTCCAGCAGACCGCCCGCCGGGTGGGCGCCCGGCGCGGTGCCGTCCGTCTTTCCGTTCATGCCGCCTGTGCCTCCTCCTGCCAGCGCCGCACATGCGGCAGATCGTCGTCCAGCCAGTACGCGCTCTCCTCGGGATCCCGGGAATCGGTGACGACCAGGATCTCCTCGAATTTCGCGCCCGTGCCGCGGAACCCCAGATGGGGCTCCACCGCCCACAGTCCGGGCTGCGGCGGATGGTCCGAGAAGCGGTACGGACTCCACAGCGGTGACCAGCCGTCCCGGTGCCCGTGCAGCGCGTCTCGCGCCAGCCCGCGCAGCGCGTTGGTGCCGAAGCCGAGGACCGTGGGGGACCACCGGCGGTCCGGGACGAGGTCGACCTTGTGCGCGATGACACCGAAGGGGTAGGCGCGGTGCCGGTTCGCATACCCCTGCGTGACCATCAGCCGTTCCACGTCCTCGTATATCTCCCGCAGCGAGCGCCGCGCCCGCACGCCGGTGAGGATCAGCTCGCGGTGCGCCCGCAGGTCCACCATCAGCCGTTCGTGAAGTGGATTGAGACCGAGGCAGCCGGAGTAGCCGATGTCGGAGGTGTAGCCGCCCCGGATCGGTGCCATGTCGAGGATGAAGGGCATGCCCGGCTCCAGCTTCCGGTTGGTGGGGAAGAACTGGAGCGGGACCTTGAAGCCGGTGAACGCCGTGCGGTCCCCGAACCAGGCGAAGGGCAGATGGAACCAGTCCCGCACCCCGCGTTCGCGCAGCCACTCGCGCTGCATCCGGGCGGCCTCTCGCTCGGTCACCCCCGGCTTCAGCCGGGCGGCCACCGACTCCGCGCAGGCGTAGGCCAGTTGTTGCACTTCCCTGAATCCCCGCAGGTCAGCGGAGGAGTAACCGATCGTCGCCGCGCACATCGCCAGCCTTCCGTCCGTGGGTCGTCCTCGATCTCGGTCTCGGTGTCGTCGGTGGGTTCTTGTCGTCGGTGGACTCTTGGAGTCGGTGGGCTCGTGGAGTTGGTGCGGTCCGTCGCCTAGCCGTGCCGGTGCGTGAGCAACTTGTCACTGATGAATGTGACATCGAGCCGTGGCGGGGTCAAGGGCCCCGCCAAGCCTGTGGATAACTCCGGATCACGGCCTCTCGGCTGCCCCCAGCCCTCCCGGCCTCCCAGCTCTCCCGACCCCACCCAGCCCCCGGCCCCCGGCCCTCCCGGCCCCTAACCCCGGGCCCTTTCGGCTCCCCCCCCCCGGCCCGCCCCGCCCGACACCCCCTCCCACCCCGACCCCTACGGGAGGCACTCCGACCTGAGAGGGACCACCCGGAGCACCTGAGAGGTACGGACCCGGGCCGGAAACCGGCGCCGCGTCTGACGCGGACGCGACGATTCGCTCATAGCGTCGAAGCGTGACTGTGATCGCGATCGAAAGCCTCAGCAAGCGGTTCCCCCGGGTGACCGCACTGGACCGGCTGACCGTCGGCATAGAGCCGGGTGTCACCGGCCTGGTGGGCGCCAACGGAGCCGGAAAGTCCACTCTCATCAAGATCCTGCTCGGGCTGTCCCCCGCCACCGAAGGCAGTGCGGCCGTGCTCGGCATGGACGTGGCCACCCAGGGCGGCGCGATCCGGGAGCGGGTGGGGTACATGCCCGAGCACGACTGTCTGCCCCCGGACGTGTCCGCCACCGAGTTCGTCGTCCATATGGCGCGGATGTCGGGGCTGCCCGCGACGGCAGCCCGGGAGCGCACCGCCGACACCCTGCGCCACGTAGGCCTGTACGAGGAGCGCTACCGGCCCATGGGCGGCTACTCGACGGGCATGAAGCAGCGGGTCAAGCTCGCGCAGGCCCTCGTGCACGATCCGCGGCTCGTCCTCCTCGACGAGCCGACCAACGGACTCGACCCCGTCGGACGCGACGAGATGCTCGGTCTGATCCGCCGCGTCCACACCGACTTCGGCATCTCCGTACTGGTCACCTCGCACCTGCTGGGTGAGCTGGAGCGCACCAGCGACCACATCGTCGTCATCGACGGCGGCAAGCTGCTGCGCTCCTCCTCCACCGCGGACTTCACCCAGCGCACCGCCGTCCTGGCGGTCGAGGTCACCGACACCGACGAGCACCCTGACGGCACCGCGGCTCTGCGTACCGCCCTCCGGAAGGCCGGCCTCGCCCCGCACGAGCCGGCGCCCGACAACGCTCTGGCACCCGGCGCCGGGCATCTGGTCACCCTCGACATCGGCAGCGAGGCCGGGGACGCCGACGAATCGGTCTTCGACACCGTGCGGAACACCGCGGCCGAGCTCGGCCTCGGGCTCGTCCGCATGGAACAGCGCAGGCACCAGATCTCCGAGGTCTTCACGGAAAGGAGCGCCGGCGATGTCGCCTGACCGCACCACAGGGCACCCCGACCCCGCGCAGCCCACCGCCCCCGCACACGGCCGGGCGGCCACCGCCGAACGCGGCCAGGACGTCATCCACAACATCGGCTACCGCGGCTACGAGGGCCCCCGCCTGGGCCGCTCCTACGCGCGGCGTGCCCTGTTCACACAGTCGCTGCGCGGCTCCTACGGGCTGGGCCGTTCGGCCAAGTCCAAGGTCCTGCCGATGCTGCTGTTCGCCGCGGTGTGCGTGCCGGCCGCGATCCTGGTGGCAGTCGCGGCCCTCACCAAGAGCAAGGAGCTGGAGGCCGGATACGCCGAGTACGTGCTGCTGATGCAGCCGCTGCTGGGCATCTACCTGGCCGCTGCCGCACCGCAGGCCATCTCCATGGACCTGCGTTTCAAGACGACTCCGCTGTATTTCTCGCGCCCCATGGAGCGCAGCGACTATGTGGCCGCCAAATACGCGGCACTCTCGGCAGCCCTCTTCCTGTTCACTGCTGTGCCCGTACTGATCATGTACGTCGGCGCCCTGCTGGTGAAGCTGGACTTCTCCGACCAGACCAAGGGAGCCGCCCAAGGGCTCGTCTTCTGCGCGCTGTTCGCACTGCTGCACGCTGCCATCGCCGCCTGGATCGCCGCGCTCACGCCGCGCCGCGGCTTCGGTGTCGCCGCGATCATCGTGGCCATCACGGTGCCGTACTTCCTCGTCACCGCACTCCAGGGCATCGCCCTCACCTCCGACAACAGCAGCGCCATCGGCTGGCTCGGTCTGGGCTCGCCCGGAACGCTGTTGGACGGCATCCAGAGCAGGTTCCTGGACGGCCGCTCCGGATTCCCGGACGCGCAGACGCTCACCGGCGCCCAAGGCGCCTGCTACCTCGCTGTCTTCGTGGCGCTGGTCGCCTGCTTCTACGCCCTTCTGCTGCGCCGCTACCGAAAGGCCGGACTGTGACCACGATCCACATCGACCGCGTCTCCCGCTGGTTCGGAAACGTCGTCGCGGTCAACGACATCACGATGGACATCGGCCCTGGTGTCACCGGTCTCCTCGGTCCCAACGGTGCCGGAAAATCCACTCTCATCCATATGATGGGCGGCTTCCTGGCACCCTCCAACGGCACCGTCACCCTGGAGCCCTCGCCCGGCCCCGACGGCAGGCCCGTGACGGCGGCGCAGATCTGGCGCAACGAGGACTCCTACCGCCACATCGGCCTGGTGCCCGAGCGCGAGGGGATGTACGACTTCCTCACGGGCCATGAGTTCGTACTGGCCAACGCCGAACTGCACAGCCTGCCCGACCCGCGTGCCGCAGCTGCCGAGGCGCTGGCGACAGTTGAGATGGAGTACGCGCAGGACCGCCGTATCTCCACCTATTCCAAGGGCATGCGGCAGCGCGTGAAAATGGCCTCCGCACTGGTGCACCACCCCTCGGTGCTGCTGCTGGACGAGCCGTTCAACGGGATGGACCCGCGCCAGCGCATGCATCTGATGGAACTGCTGCGCAAGATGGGCGACGAGGGCCGCACCGTGCTGTTCTCCTCGCACATCCTGGAGGAGGTCGAACAGCTCGCCTCCCACATCGAGGTCATCGTCGCCGGACGGCATGCCGCCAGCGGCGACTTCCGCAAGATCCGCCGGCTGATGACCGACCGCCCGCACCGCTACCTTGTGCGCTCCAGCGACGACCGGCGGCTGGCTGCGGCACTCATAGCGGACGCCTCCACGGCGGGCATCGAGGTGGACAAGGCCGAGGACGCACTGCGCATCCAGGCCGTCGACTTCACCCGTTTCACCACGCTGCTGCCCCGCCTCGCGCGGGAGCACGGTATCCGGCTCTACACCGTCTCGCCCTCCGACGAGTCCCTGGAGAGCGTCTTCTCGTACCTCGTCGCGGCCTGAGCGGCGGAAAGGAGCTGAACCGATGTACAACCCGACGGTCGCGCGGCTCACCTATCGCGCACTCCTCGGCCGCCGCCGCGCGCTCATCCTGTGCGCGCTGCCGGCACTGCTGCTCGTCGTAGCCGCCGCCGTACGTGCCATGAACGGCGCCGACGACGCGGTGACCAGCCAACTGCTGGGCGGCTTCGCGCTCGCCACACTGGTGCCGCTGATCGGCGTGATCGCCGGAACAGGCGCCATCGGCCCGGAGATCGACGACGGCTCTGTCGTCTATCTGCTATCCAAGCCGGTCTCACGCACCTCCGTCATCATCACCAAGCTGCTCGTCGCCACCGGAACGACCGCCGTCTTCTCGGCCGTACCGGTGCTTGTCGCGGGCTTCATCCTGAACGGCAACAGCCAGCAGCTCGCTGTTGCCTACGCACTCGCCGCAGCGGTCGCCTCCATCGCCTACAGCGCGCTGTTCCTGCTGCTGGGAACGGTCAGCAGGCACGCTGTCGTCATCGGCTTGGTGTACGCGCTGATCTGGGAGGCGCTCATCGGCAGCCTGGTGCCGGGCGCCAAGACGCTGAGCGTGCAGCAGTGGGCACTCGCGCTCGCCGAGAAGGTGGCCGGCAGCGGCGCGGACGTCAGCTCGTCGGTGGGACTTGCGGCAGCAGTGGCGCTCATCGTGGTCGTCACAGTGGGCGGCACCCTGTTCGCCGGCCAGAAACTGCGCACGCTGACGCTCGCGGGGGAGGAGTAGCCGTACGGGAGGATGCGGAAAAGCGGGTGGGAGCGAGGGCTTGCTCCCACCCGCTGGGCGTTGCGTCAGCTGGACGCTTCGTCCTGTCCCCGGCCCGTACAACGAGCCGGGGACGCACCTCACTTCAGGACAGTCACTCCTCTCCGATCTCCGCATCTGGTGCCAGGGGTGTCGGTTCGGCGCCGACGGCGCGTACGACGCCGCGCAGCTCCCGGCGCATGGCGCGCATCTCCTCGCCCATATCGGCGAGCCGCTGGCTCATCGCGCACACCACCTGCTCGGTGCGCTCCGTGCGGCGTTCGGTCTCCGCCAGCCGGTGGTCCATGCGCTCGACCCGCGTCGAGAGACGGCCGATGACCGGCCCCAGCTCCTGGAGGACAGCGCCGAGTTCGGCACCGGCCGCCTCCAGATTGCCGACCCTGCGATCGAGCGAACCGTATCCGGCGGCCAGCGTGCTGACCGTCCGCCGCAGCTCCTCCGTCGACTGCCGCACCGCCTCGACCCCGGGGTGCGTACGGCTGCTCTCCTCGACGTCGAGGAGGTAGGTACGGACCCGCTGAGCAACCACACTGTCGCGCAGCAGCATCGCCACGTAGAGGACGGCACGGCGGCTGAAGACGGTGAGTCCACTGCGGCGCTGTGGATAACCGCTGTCCGGCCCGGATGAGACTGACATCGTGTCGGTCTGATATTTGTGCAGGTCAGCTCCCCTCAGAACGGTCATACCGTTGCTGACGAGCTCTTCGCGGTGTCGGGTGACCAACTTTTCCACAGTGTTCAGGGGCACTTCGAAGTAGTTGGCCACATCCCGGGTGGTGGCCTGTGCACCACCTGTGGAAAACGCCAACGCCTTGACTTTGTCGAGGACTTCGACCCTGTGTGCCATGCCGGAGCGCGCGCTGCGCGACTCCAGCAGGACGGAATCGGTGTACATGGCAGACCCTCCTGGGTCCTGGATTCGGACATGTCTGGAAAACCCCGATCACCTGGGGGTCGACAGGTGTCCGTATCCAGGAACCAGGAGCGGAGATCAGCTCATGTCTTCCCATGTACCGCACTACCGGCAAGAGACCGTTCGGTGCCCGCGTCGTCCTTCGGGCCGACTCTCAACCGGCTACCACCACTTCACACACTCTCGTCGCCGCGCTCTCCAGTCGTCTCCGCGCAATGGGTACAACGATTCGACAGTCGTACGGTTACGCGATTCGGGGGACGAGGGAACGTATTTCTCTCCCTCACCCCCGAATCGCCCCTCGCCCCGGCCCGCGCACCTCTCGTACCGGCCCGGAGGTCTGTATGGACCGGAAGGGGCGGGCTCAGCCGCGTCCAGCACCCCACAGGCTGAACCGGAACAGCCCCTGCGGATCGCACTGGGCCTTCAGCCGCTCCAGCCGCGCACTGTTCTCGTCCCCGTACACCGCCTGTGCGATATCGCGATCCTGCGGCCCGTACAGGAAATTGGCGTTCCGGCCGAGCGACTGGTCGCTCACCGGGGCCAGCACCCGCTCGTGTAGGGCGCGCACCACGTCCTCGCCCGGGTCCGACACCGGGGAGAGCACATACAGCAGATATTCCGCGTCCCGGTGCGCCACCGCGTTCGGTACGGCGGGCGGGTGGGCGAACGCACCGCCCAGGTGGCGCACGCTCAGCACACACATCGCCTCGGCCGACGGTCCGGAAGCCGCCAGTACGGCCCGCCGTGTGCTGTCGTCCAGCCCGTCCGCGCCCAGCATGACGTTGGCGCTGCGGTACGAGTGCGGCGTGTCCGGCTCGCTGAAGACTGCCGCGCACTCGGCGTACGGCATCTCCCGGAGCTCGTCCACCAGGAGCGAGCCGATGCCCCGCAACGGTTCGACCAGCCGCTCGCCCTCCTCCCGCGACCCGGTGAACGCGATGTGCACCTGTGCGAGATAACGGCCCCGCAGTGGTTCGGGAATGCCGGGTACGTCCGGCATCGGCAGCAGTGTCACAGCAGAGGTCAGCTCATCGGGGACCGACTCTGTCCACTTCTGCCAGATCCGCAGCACCTCTTCGGCGACCTGACCCCCGTCGAAGATGAGCCGCCCGCCGAAAATGCGCTCCACAGGGACGAGTTCGAGCTCCAGCCCGGTCACCGCACCGAAACCGCCGCCTCCCCCGCGCAGCCCCCAGAACAGCTCCGGGTCGCTCTGTGCCGTCACTTCGCGCAACCGGGCGTCTGCCGTGACGATATCGATCCGCCGCACCCGGTCCGCCGCGTAGCCGAACTCCCGCCCCAGCAGCCCGACTCCGCCGCCCAGCGCGTACGAGACGACGCCGACCCCGGGAGCCGAACCGTTGACGGGCGCCAGCCCGTGCCGTGCCGCCTCCGCCACCAGGTCGCTCGCCCGGACGCCCGCCTCGATCCAGGCGGTGCGTGCCGTCGTGTCGATCCGGATGCCCGTCATGTGACGCGTACTCACCAGCACGCCCTCACGGGCCGACTCGCCCAGGCCGTGCCCGGTCGCCTGTACGGCCAGCGGCAGCCCGTGCCGCTGCGCGTGGTCGACCGCCGCCCGCACGTCCTCCGCCGTGTGGGCCGCGACAATCACGTCCGGGCGGTGCGGATTCCCGGTCTGGAAACCGGTGCGCTCCTGGTCGTACCCCTCGTCCCCCGGTACGAGCACACTGCCGCGCACCGCGTCACGCAGTGCGTCCAGGGCCTCTTTCCGCATCCCGTCCGTCCTCCCCGTCATGCTGGTTTCTCCTGTCGCTCGTCCGGACTGTCGTGCGTCCGGACTGTTGGTCGTGGCAGGTCCGGGTCTCACCGGGCCATCCCTCGGTCCGTCCTCGGGCCGCCCTCGTTCCGGCCTACTGCTGCACCGTCCCCGGGGCCTGCCACTGCGGGTCCCGGCCCAGCCATGCGGCGAGTCGGGTGTAGGTGTCGGCGCCCTCCTGGACCTGCCGCACATCGCCGAACGGCATGTGCTCCCGGCCCTCGGCGGGCAGCGCCTGGTGCGCGGTGGCCAGAGCGAACTGACCCACCCCCTCGTCCAGTTCGCCGGTCCAGCCGATGGCCCGGGCCAGGTCCCAGGTGTGGCCGGCGGTCTCCATCACCGAACCCGAGAGCGCGTACCGGCCCGGCATCCGCCCCCAGGGCACCGTCACGTCAGTGTCCATCAATTCGTCGCTCTCCCAGGCACTGATCATGCGCTTACGGCCGTCCTCGTAGAGCTCGGGCCACTGCTGGGCCGGTACGTCGGCCGTCCACTCGGGAACATCCGGGCCCTTTCCGTCGCTGCCGTCGGGGACGGTCGCGATCCGGCGGGCGCCGCTGACGAGGTGGCCCAGCAGTGCCCGCACGTCGTACTCGGAACACGGGGTCGGCCCGTCGAGCTGCTCGGGCCGTACGGCGGCGATCACCTTCGCCGCCTGCGCGGTGGCGCCGGCGTACACAGGGCGGGGGTCGGGCATCTCAGGGGTGCTGTTCACAGTCCACTCCTAGGTGGTGCGGCAGGCTCCGGTGGTGCGAAGCCGGTGGCTTCGACGTGGAGGTGAGTCTGCCGTGAAAACTTGACAAAGCCCGTCAAGATTTTGCGGCACTGTGGTGACGTGAAATCCGACCGGCTGTTGGCCATCCTGTTGCTCCTCCAGACGCGCGGCCGTGTACCCGCCGACGAACTGGCAGCAGAGCTCGAGGTCTCCGCGCGGACCATCTACCGGGACGTGGAGGCACTGTCGGCCGCCGGGGTGCCCGTGTACGCGGAACGCGGGCGGCACGGCGGTATCACGCTGCTGCCCGGCTACCGCACCGATGTGACCGGCCTGACCGGCGACGAGGCCCGCGCTCTCTTCGTACTGGCGGCACAGGGCGTACATTCCGCGCTCGGTCTCGACAGTGCGCTGGTTTCGGCCCTGCGCAAGGTGATGGCGGCGCTTCCCGCGCCGCACCGTCCGGCAGCGGAACTGACCAGCCGCCGCATCCTGGTCGACCCCGACCGATGGCTGCCCGGCCCCCGTCGGGAGGTCGAACTCGACGCACTGCACACCGCCGTCTTCGCCGACCGCAGATTGCGCCTCCGCTACCGGCACAGTGGTGACAGCCGGCTGCGCACCTACACCGTCGATCCGTACGGTCTCGTCAGCAAGGCAGGCGTCTGGTACCTGGTCGCCGACCGGCGCCGCTCCCCCGCCCTCTTCCGCGTCGACCGGATCGCCTCCGCGACCGTGCTGGAGGAGCCGGTGCGGCGGCGCGACGAGGTCGAACTGGCGGATGTCTGGCACACGCTGCGCCGGCGTATCGAGGAGCGGCCCAGGGAGCTGCGGGTGACCGCACGGGTGCACCGCTCCCGGCTCGACATGTTCTCCCGGATCGTCGGACCGCTGCTGACCGAGTCCCCCGGTGCGCACGGAGAGGGACAGGACGAGGGCGACTGGGTCACCGTCCACCTCGCCTTCTCCGCCCTCCCAGGCGTCAGCGTGCTCCTCCAGTTCGGCCCCTGGGTGGAGGTGCTCGATCCTCCCGAGGCCGTCGACGAACTGTTGGCACGGGCCCGCGACGTGCTCGCGCTGTACGACCCGCAGCAGGAGCCGGAGCGGAAGCCGGAGCACGACACCGCACCGTCCCACGAGGCCGAGGAGTGAATCGCCTGCCGCACGGGCCCGTCAGCGGCTGCCCGCCCGTGGCCCTCACGGCCCACGGACAGGTCTCTACCGCCCCTGCGTGGCCAGCCGCTCCAGCACCAGTGCGATGCCGTCCTCGTCGTTGGAGGCGGTCACCTCGTCCGCGACGGTCAGCAGCTCCTCGTGGGCGTTCTCCATGGCGACGCCCCGCCCGGCCCAGGCGAACATGGGGATGTCGTTGGGCATGTCGCCGAACGCGATGGTCTCGGCGGCGCGGACCTTGAGCCGACGGGCCGCCAGGGCGAGCCCCTTGGCCTTGGACAGGCCCAGCGGCAGCAGTTCCACGATGCCCGCACCGGCCATCACGACGCCCACCAGATCGCCGACGGCTCCACGCGCGGCCTTCGCCAACTCGTCGTCGTCGAGCTGCGGGTGCTGGATGTAGAGCTTGTTCAGCGGCTGCCGCCAGATGGTCTCCCGGTCGTCGAACGGGATGTAGGGCAGCGGCCCGTCGTGGACGCGGTAGCCGGGACCGGCCAGCACCTCGCCGTCCACCCCGTCACGGGAGGCGGCCACCGCGACGGTGCCGACTTCCTTCTCGAGCTGTGTGAGGGCCTGTTCGGCAACCCGCCTGTCGAGCGTGACGGAGGTCAGCAGCCGGCCGGAGCCCGCGTCGTAGACCTGTGCGCCCTGTGCGCACACCGCGAGCCCTCGGTAGCCGAGGTCGGCCAGTATCTGCTTCGTCCACGGCACGGCCCGGCCGGTGACGACGATGTGCGCGGCACCGCGCCCGGTGGCGGCGGCCAGCGCTGCACGGGTGCGCTCCGAGACGGTGTCGTCGGAGCGCAGTAGTGTGCCGTCGAGATCGGTGGCGATCAGCCGGTAGGGGAACGCGTCGGTGCCGGAGCTGTCCCCGGCGGGCAGCGCGCTCACTTGGCGGCCGGCTCCAGTGCCTCACGGCCGCCCAGATACGGCCGCAGCACCGGCGGCACCCACACCGAGCCGTCCTCCTGCTGGTGGTTCTCCAGCAGCGCCACAATGGTGCGCGGCACGGCGCACAGCGTCCCGTTCAGCGTCGCCAGCGGCTTCACCTGCTTGCCGTCCCGCATCCGGACGGAGAGGCGGCGCGACTGGAACTCGGTGCAGTCCGACGTGGAGGTCAGCTCGCGGTACTTGCCCTGGGTGGGGATCCACGCCTCGCAGTCGAACTTGCGGGCCGCCGAGGAGCCGAGGTCGCCGGTGGCCACGTCGATCACCTGGAACGGCAGCTCCAGGGACGACAGCCACTGCTTCTCCCACTGGAGCAGCCTGCGGTGCTCCTCCTGGGAGTCGGCCGGGTCGACGTAGGAGAACATCTCCACCTTGTCGAACTGGTGGACCCGGAAGATGCCCCGGGTGTCCTTGCCGTACGAGCCGGCCTCGCGCCGGAAGCAGGGCGAGAAGGCGGCGTAGCGCAGCGGCAGCCGGTCGGCGTCGAGGATCTCGTCCATGTGGTACCCCGCCAGTGGCACTTCGGAGGTGCCGACGAGGTACAGGTCGTCCTTGTCCAGGTGGTAGACGTCCTGTGCGGCCTGGCCGAGGAAGCCGGTGCCGTCCATGGCCTGCGGCTTGACCAGCGCGGGCGTCAGCATCGGGGTGAAGCCGGCCTCGGTCGCCTGCGCGATGGCCGCGTTGACCAGGGCCAGCTCCAGCAGTGCCCCGATGCCGGTGAGGAAGTAGAAGCGCGAGCCCGACACCTTGGCGCCGCGCTCGACGTCGATGGCGCCGAGCTTCTGGCCCAGCTCCAGGTGGTCCTTGGGCTCGAAGCCCTCGGCGGCGAAGTCGCGGGGCGTGCCGATGGTCTCCAGGACGGTGAAGTCCTCCTCGCCGCCGACCGGGACCTCCGGGTGCACCAGGTTGCTGAGTTGGCGCAGCAGTCGCTGGGTTTCGGCCGCGGCCTCGTCCTTCTCCACGTCGGCGGCCTTCACCGCGCTCGCCAGCTCGCCGGTGCGGCGCAGCAGCTCCGCCTTCTCCTCGCCCTCCGCCTTGGGGATGAGCTTGCCGAGCTGCTTCTGCTCGGAGCGGAGTTCGTCGAAGCGGACGCTTGAGGACCTGCGCCGCTCGTCGGCGGAGAGCACCGCGTCGACGAGGCCGACGTCCTCTCCACGGGCGCGCTGCGAAGCGCGCGCACGGTCGGGGTCCTCACGGAGCAGGCGAAGGTCAATCACCCCGCCAGGGTACCGGTGGCTTCGGACGCCACTCGATTCGATATCCCTTTGCCGTGTTTGTCCGAATTGGGAGTTTTGCACCTCGGGAAAATACTGTTCTCGGGGTTTCTTGTTCTTCCGGTTTTCCGGCTTTCCGGCTTTCGGTGAGCGCGGTGCCGACCAGGTCGGCGCTGGTGCGAGCCCGGTGGACTGGACGCACTCGCGGGGGAGTTGAGCAGGCGTCCGGCGGTACTTATCCACAGCTGCGGTGGAGGCCGATTGAGTTTTCCACAGGGAAAGAAGTGGTGCTGTGGAAATGAGGGAGATCGGTTCCGGCATCTGTTCGGTCGGCGCGGAATTCCCGGGGTAAACCCGAAATACCCACTCAATCGAGGGGGATTAGCTCACTCCAAAGAGTTGATCGCTGGAATTGTGGTGACGGGGTGGGAGCTGGGGGCTGTGGAGGGAGATGGGGTCTGCATGCCGCTTTGTCGACTGAGTCCGTTTTCCCTGTCGACTTGTGCACAGGTCGCCACCCACCCCTGTGGATAACTTCGGAGTGCCTGTGTACGACGCCCATCCGGCCCGCTCCGGCCCCCGCACCCGGCCCTCTCGGGCCCCGCACCCGGCCTCCAGCCGGTCTCCGGTGTCTCAGTCCCGGCCGTCCAGGCAGCGCGACAGCCAGTCCGCCGCCGCGACGAAGTCCTCGTCCGCGGTGCCCGAGCGCAGCGTCGGCGGCTGCTCGTCAGCGCGCGGGTACGAGCCCAGGAAGCGCACCGCCCGGCAGGAGCGCTTCAGCCCCATCAGCACATCCCCCACCCTGCGGTCCTGCACATGGCCCTCGCAGTCCACCGAGAAGCAGTACTGCCCGATGCCCTCGCCCGTGGGCCGCGACTCGATCCGCATCATGTTGACGCCGCGCGAGGCGTACTCGTGCAGCACCTCCAGCAGCGCTCCTGGCTGGTCCCCGCGCAGCCAGAAGACCACCGAGGTCTTGTCCGCACCCGTCGGCGCCGCGGGACGCCCCGGCTGCCCCAGCAGCACGAACCGCGTCGTCGCGTTCTCCGCGTCGTGGATGTCGGTGACCAGCGGCTCCAGACCGTAGGTTGCGGCGGCGAACTCGCCGGCGAAGGCCGCGTCGTAGCGGCCCTCCTGCACTAGCCGGGCACCGTCCGCGTTGGATGCCGCCGACTCCCACAGGGCGTCCGGCAGATGCGCGGCCAGCCAGTTGCGCACCTGCGGCTGCGCGACCGGATGTCCGGTGACCGTCTTGACCTCCTCCAGCGTGGTGCCGGGGCGCACCAGCAGTGCGAAGGCGATCGGCAGCAGCACCTCGCGGTAGATCATCAGTCTGCGGCCGCCGGCCAGCTCGTCCAGGGTGGCCGTGACGCCGCCCTCCACCGAGTTCTCGATCGGTACGAACGCCGCCTGCGCCTCCCCGTTCCGTACGGCGTCCAGGGCCGCCGGGACCGACACCATCGGGGTGAGCTGACGGGTGGCGGCTTCGGGCAGGGTGTGCAGCGCGGCTTCGGTGAAGGTGCCCTCGGGGCCGAGGTACGTATAGCGGCTCGCAGGTGACATGCAGCCACGGTAGTCGCGCGGGGAGCGCACCGGGGGCCGGTCTCAGCCTTCGAGCAGCCGCTGCCCCACGTACTCGCCCTTCTGTGGGCCGCCCGGCACGGCGAACAGTCCGCTCGCCTCGTGCCGCAGGAAGCGCGACAGGGCGTCCCCCCGGTCGAGCTTGCGCTGGACGGGTACGAAGCCGCGCAGCGGGTCGGCCTGCCAGGCCAGGAAGATCAGCCCGGCATCCGGCGCACCGTCGTCCAGGAAGCCGTCGTGGAAGGAGAACGGACGCCGCAGCATCGCCGCTCCCCCGTTGCTCTCCGGAGCCGTCACCCGGATGTGCGCGTCCCCGGCGATCAGCGGCAGCCCGTCCGAGCCGCGCTTGTCCAGGTCCGGCTTGGTGTGCTCATGGCCGCCGGACAGTGGTGCGCCGTCGGACTTCCGCCGCCCTATCACCTTCTCCTGCTCGCTCAGCGAGTGCTGGTCCCACTTGTCGAGCAGCATCCGGATCCGCCGCTGCACCACGTACGAGCCGCCGGCCATCCAGGAGGGCTCCCCCGAGGACGGTACGAAGACCTTCTTGGTGAAGTCCTTCTCCTGCGGCTTGGGGTTGTTGGTGCCGTCGACCTGGCCCATCAGATTGCGCACCGTACGGGGGCGGTCGGTGGCGCCGGGGGAGCGGTTGAAGCCGGACATCTGCCAGCGCACCCGTGCCGTGCCCGCCGCCTCGCGCTGGAGGGCGCGCAGCGCGTGGAAGGCGACCAGCGCGTCGTCGGCACCGATCTGCACCCACAGGTCGCCGTCCGAGCGCTTCTTGTCCAGCGCGTCCGCCGAGAAGTCGGGCAACGGCGCGAGCTGCGCCGGCAGCCGGTCCTTCAGCCCTGTACGGGTGAAGAACGTACGGCCGAACCCGAACGTGACCGTCAGCGACGCCGGACCGGCGTCCAGCGCGATCCCGGTGTCCCGCTCCCCGTCACCGGGCGGCTCGCCCGCCATCATCCGTCGGGCCGCCTCGGACCAGCGGCGCAGCAGTGCCGCGGCCTGCTTCCGGCCCGCGTCCGGGGCGAGGTCGAAGGCGAGCAGATGGCCGTGCGCCTGCGCGGGCGTGACGATGCCCGCCTGGTGGGTGCCGTGGAACGGCACGGTGCTGGAGCCCAGCGTGGTCAGCGCCGTGGGGGGCGCGTCCTGGGCCGCCGAGTGCGCCCAGGCGCCGCCCGCGCCGCCCAGCGCCAGCCCGGCGGCGCCCGCCGCCGAGGCAGTGCCCAGCAGCCGACGGCGGGACAGCTGCGCCGCCGCCCCCGGGTGCTCCCTGCCCTGGCTCCGCGCGTCGGAGGCGCTGTCGTCGGCGTCGCCCCCCGGAGGGTTCTTCGCCGTCTTGCTGTTCCGCGTGTTGTGCGTGTCCTGGGTGCTCATGTTCGTCGCTCGGTTCCGGCTCAGCCGATGGTGGCGGTCGTGGTCTCGGTGACCTGGTCGATGTCGGAGGTGCGGACGGTGACCGCGACCTTCCATTTTCCGGCCATGGGCAGCTGCAGCCCGGCGGTCTTCCAGTGTCCCTTCTCGCCCTTGACCGGCTTGAGGGCTGCGGGCAGCGGGCCGAGGTCCTTGGCCGGCAGCGTGAAGGTGGCCTTCACCTCGCGTGCCTCCACGGGCTTGCCGCTGGGGCTGGTGGTGCGCAGCTCCAGGGCGTTCTCGCCGCTGGTGCCCGGCTCGATCTCCAGCTCGGCGGTGCCCTTGCCGCCCGGGCCGCCCGTGTCGAACGGCACCTTCACATCCACCGGTCCCGAGGGCTGGTTCTGTGCGGCGCTGCCCGCCTCCCGTACCCGCTCCTCGGTCCGGCCCGGCTCGGTGCCGGTCAGGACGGTGGTGACGGCCAGCAGGACGACGGCGACGGTCGCCTCGGTCAGCACCGAACGGCGCAGCCCGCTGCGCTGCGGATCGGCCTCCCGCTCCTGACGGCGCCTGGCCGCCGCGGCGGCCGCCCGCTGCCGCGCCAGCTGCGCGGCCCGCACCGGGTCGGCGGGGTGGCTTTCCGGGGCATGGGACGCGCCCTGTGCGGACGTGCGGACAGTGGCCCGTTCCGGGTCGCGCCGACCCGGGACGGCTGCCGTACGGGTGGAGGCTTCGACCCGTTCGGACACCGCGCTCTGTTCTGCTTTTTCCGCCTCTGCCGGGACGTCGGTCAACCTGGTTGTCCACCGTCGGGAGAACCAGCCGACGGACACCAGCGCCCCCACCAGGACGACCTTCAGGATCAGCAGCTGCCCGTACGAGGTGTCCGTCAGCGCACGCCACGACCCCACCTGGCGCCACGACTGGTACAGCCCGGTGGCGGCCAGCACGGTGACACAGCTGAACGCCAGCCGGGAGAACCGCCGCACCGATGTGCCCGAGGGGGCGGGGCCCCAGCGCAGCAGGCAGAACAGCGCGGCGAGACCGCCCAGCCACAGTGCGACAGCGAGCAGGTGCAGCACGTCGACGGGCATCGCCAGCCAGGTCTGGATACCGGTGGATGCGTGCTCGGCCATCGCCCAGCTCGCCGCCAGACCGGCCGCCACCAAGGTGCCGCCGATGGACAGTCCGAAGAACAGGTCCCGCTGCTGCCGCGCGGCCTCCTCGCCCTCCACAGCGCCCGCCGTCCCGCCCTCATCCGCGGCGTCGCCCTCTCCAGCGGCACCGTCCGGCCCACTGCGCCGTGCGTACGCGCCGAAGAGCACCGAGACGAACAGTGCTGCCGCCGCGAGCAGCAGCAGCCGGGACACCAGCGCGGCGCCCGGCTTGGTGCCCACCACGTCCTTGAGCCCGCCCAGATCGACGACATCGGCGAGCCCTCCCGAGCCGGTGTAGGGGCCGCGCAGCAGCAACAGCGCCAGCGTCGACGCCGTCAGAATGCTCCAGCCGGTGACCGTCAGCCGCTGCACCGCCCGCGAGGAGGCGGCCCGCGGTGAGCACAGCAGCACGAACGCCGCACCGCCCACCAGCAGTACGAAACCCGCGTAGGCGGCGTACCGGCCGAGCCCGTAGAGGGTGCCAACAGCTCCGCCGTCCGCGTTCCCGTCCTGCTGCGGCGTCGCCACGCTCGTCTTGGACGGCTTGCCGACCGAGAAGGTGAACGCGCCGGAGACGGGATGGCTGTCCGCCGAGACGGTCTGCCAGGCGACGGTGTAGGTGCCCTTGCCGAGCCCCGACCGGAGCGAGACGGCACGCCGCACCTTGCCGCCGGTGCCGGTGTCGCGGACCTTGCCGGTGTCGACCCGCTTGCCGCGCGGGTCGAGCACCCGGACGGCACCGTCGGACATGGCCACGCCCTCCGAGAAGTCGAGCGTGACCTGCCGGGGCGCGTCGCGCACCACCGAGCCCTCCGCGGGATCGCTGCCCGTCAGCGCGGCGTGCGCCCCCGCCGGGCCCGCGGCAGTCAGTACCCCCAGCAGTGCGACGGCAGCCATGACGAGGACCGACAGCACGCGTGAGGCGGCGGAGCGAGGAGCGGCGGAACGGGGAGCAGCACAGCGGGAGACCGCACAGCGGACAGCTGTGCGGAAGGGAGCTCGGGGGGTGGACGGCACGCCTGCGAACCTCACTTCTCGGGTGTGTAGTTCGTCGCTTCGACGGGGGCCTTGACCGTGACGGAACCGGACCGCGTGAAGTGCAGCACGAAGGTGACCGTCTGGCCCTTGGTCGGCTTGCGCTCCAGTTCCATGAGCATCAGATGGTTGCCGCCGCGCCCCAGCCGGAGAGTGCCGTGGGCGGGCACGGGCAGCGACTTCACCCGCTGCATCTGCTGTTCGACGGTCTTGTGCATCTCGACCTTGCCCGCGACATCGCTGGAGACGGAGGTCAGCTTGTCGGCCTTGTCGCCGCCGTTGCGTACGGTCAGGAAGCCGCCGGCCGTCTCCTTCGTCGGCGGCTGCGGTACGTAGGCGCCGCTGACCTTCAGCTCGGGGTGGCCGTCACCTTTGGTGGCAGCGTCCTTCTCGCCGGAGGAGCAGGCGGCCAGGGCGAACGACAGTGCAACACCGAGCGCCACGGCGGCCAACGGTCGGCGGGGGCGGGGGTCGAGGAGCCGGGCGGTCACGGGTTCTTCCCCTCGATGATCTTGGGCAGGTCCTTCTCGAGGATCTCCGGCGTGGTGTTGTCCTCGGTGTAGAGGACGTGCGCCTTGTCGTCCTTGGGGGAGAAGGCGAGCAGCTGCGCTCCGTGCGTGGAGACGATGTCGCCGTTCTTCTTCTTGTACGAGGGCTCGATGCTGATGCCCACGCTGCGGGCGCCCGCCTGGATGGTGTCGAAGTCGCCGGTCAGCCCGACGAAGGACGGGTCCTGGCCGTGCAGCCACTTCCCGAGCTCTTTGGGGGTGTCCCGCTTTGGGTCGCTGGTGATGAAGACGACCCGCAGCTTCTTCTTCTGCTCCGGCGACAGCTTGGACTTGGCCACCGAGATGTTGCTCATGGTGAGCGGGCAGATGTCCGGGCAGTGGGTGTACCCGAAGTAGAGCAGCGTGGGGTGGCCCTTGGTCTCCTTGATCAGGTCGTAGCTCTTGCCGCGGGTGTCGGTGAGCGTCAGATCGGGCTTTTCGAAGGCCTGGTCGAGGACCGTGCTGCCCTTCTGCTGCTTCTTCTCGACAGACGCCGGCTTGTCAGCGGCCTTGCCGCCGTCGTCGGAGCCGCAGCCCGCCAGGGCGAGCGCGGCGGCTGTGGCGAAGGCGGCAGCTGCCGCGGCTGTTCTCGTGGAGCGCATAGTGCTTGTCCGCATCGTGCAGTAGGGATTGTGATCGTGCGGTGAGGGTTCGTGCAGAGGGTGGGTGCGAGGGGGAGGTCCGGGTGGTGCGGCCGGGCGACGGGCGCCGGACCGCACCACCGTGCGGAACGTACGGGCCCCTGAGGGAACGTACGGGCCCCGGGTCAGGCCGAGCGACGCCGCCCCGCCAGGACGCCGAAGGCGACGCCCGCGACCCCGACGACGATGCCCACCACGCCGAGCACCCGCGCCGTGGTGTCGGAGCCGGAACCGGAGTCGCTGTCGGAGGAGGCCGCGGTCTTCTCGGTGGCCCTGGAGTCGTCCGCTGAGGCGCCCGAGGCGGCCTTGTCCTCGTCCTCGGCGGCGGTGAGCTTCAGCACCGGTGCCGGGTTCTCGGGCTCCGCCGCGCCCTCCTTCGGCTCCTCGATCCACCGCACGACGTCGTCGTTGTCGTAGGTCTGCAGGGCCTTGAACACCAACTGGTCGGTTTCCTCGGGAAGTTGCCCCATGGATACGGGGAACTGCTGGAACTGACCCGGCTCGACCTTGCCGCCGCTCCAGGTCACCTTGGAGACGGCCTCGGTGATCTTCTCGCCGTGCATCTCGATCGGCTTGTCCAGCTTCTTCTTCTCGACCTTGATGTCCCAGCCGGGTACGGGCTGCGGCATCACGGAGGCCAGCGGGTGGTCCGTCGGGAAGGTGACCTCCAGCTTGACGGTGGACGAGTCGTCCTTCTCGTTCGGCACCTTGAAGTTGACGGTGCTGTAACCGCCCTTCGCGGCCTCCTCCGGGTCGACGCTGACGTGCGCCGAGGCCGGCCCCGCGACCAGCAGTACGGTCCCGGCGGCGAGCGCGCAGACAGTCGCGGCGCGGCGGTTGGCGATCTTCATGAGTGAGCTCCTGGGAGACACGGCCTGCGATACGCAGGACCGAGTGACATGACATGCGGAGGGCGGGCACGCGGGCGCGCGAGGCCCGCACCGCGCCGCTGCCATGGCAGGGCCGCCCCCTGCCCCGTCGAGCGGGGGCGGGGACGGTCCGGTCCCGGTGAGCGTCGTGAGGCGGTGCGTCAGGCCGCGAGCGCGAAAGTGTCCGCCGGCCGCGCGGGCGGGCCGCGTCGGTGGACGGAGTGCTGGAGCAGCAGCGGCTGAGGCGGCGTCTCGTCGTCAGGCCGCGCGAAGCGGGCCCGCACGGGCGCCCAGGGCAGCAGTCCGGTGTGCAGGGCCCGTACGAAGGCCAGGGCGGTACGCAGGGCGAGCGCGGCCACCAGCTCGTCCGCAGCGGCAGCGGCGTCGGACGACAGCCGCACCAGCCGCCACAGCGCGGCCTCGCCCCGCCGCAGCATCCAGCCGAGCAGCAGCCCGGCGCACAGGTGCCCGAGCAGCATCGGCACCTCGCACATCCCGACAGCGGCCCGCGCGGCTTCGCGCAGACAGTCGAGCGGTGTGTCAGGGAAGGGCATCGTGGCGGCGGCGTGGTGTCCGGCGTGCTCTCCCCCACCGCCCGTGCCGCTGCCTCCCGCAGCGACAGCGGCGTGCGGGTCGAGCCCGGCGCGGGCGACGACCTGCCGTGCCTCGGTCTCGCTCATGCCCATCGCGCTGTCGTTGCACAGCAGCTTCCCGGCGAGTGCCCGTACGCCGCCCGCTTCCTGGCCGGCGGTCGCCCCGGCGGCTGCCGTCGGGGCGTGCTGTGCGCCGCCGCCCATCGAGAACGTCAGGTGCAGGGCGACCTGCCCCAGCGAGAGAAGCCCCGCGATGCCGGGCAGCGAACGCTCCCGCCCGGCCAGCGCGACAGCGATCACGAACACGCAGCCGAAGCCCAGCGCCAGGGTTCCGAAGGGAAGCACGGCGTCGGCGGCGAGCAGATGCCCGGCAGCGGACACGGTGACACAGACCGCGGCGAACACCGCGGCCCGCAGCAGTCTCAGGTCCGCACCGGCAGTCATGGCCGCGCCATCATCTCACCGCCGTTCCACCCTGCACACAGCAGGGCCACACCCGCTCCACCGCCGCTCAACCACCCCACTGGTGCGCCGCGCCAGGTTGCCGAGGGTGCCCTCCGTCGGCAGGGGGCGCGCACCCTGGGCCGCGCTTCCGCCGTACCGCATGTAGTGCCCCTGGCCCCGCACCTGGCGCTGCTCCCCTCCGCCGTACGGGGGTCATCGTGACGGCACCGCGTAGTGCTGGTACGCGCAGGCAATAGGTAATCCGTGTGTCGAGCCGCATGGAGGGTGAGCATGAGCAGCCTGTGGTGGTCTCTCCGGCTACGGCGCGAAGCCGCCAGTGTGCCGCTCGCGCGACAGCTCCTGCTGAGCTCGATGGCCTCGGCCGGTGTCGACCCGGATGTGGCCTACGACATGTGCCTCGCCCTGTCCGAGGCGTGCGCGAACGCCGTCGAGCACGGCAGCACCGCGGGTGACATGGTCGGTGCGTACCGTGTCTCCGCGTATCTGGAGGGCAATCGCTGCCGCATCGAGGTGGCGGACACCGGCCCCGGCTTCCCCGCCGGATACGCACCGACGCGCTGCGCGAACGAGGCGGAGAGCGGGCGGGGACTGTTCCTGATCGAGTCCCTCGCCGACCACGTACGGTTCCGCAACCGGCCCGGACAGGGCGGTGCGGTCGTCAGCTTCGACAAGGTCCTCGCCCGCCGCGACGGACACCTGATGACCGCCTCCTGACCCCGCCGACGCCCCTCAGGCCGCGCCTGCGGCCGACGGCGCGGACGGTGCAGCAGTGCTGTTCCTGTAGCGCAGCAGCAGCATGGCCGCGTCGTCGTGCAGCGGGGAGCGTACGTGCTCCTGGATGTCCTGCCGTACGGCCTCCAGCGCACCCTCCGCATCGGTGTCCTTGAGCAGATGGGCGCGCTCGTTCAGCGGGTAGAAACGGTTGTCCGGGTCGCGGGCCTCGGTGACGCCGTCGGTGTACAGCAGCAGTTGGTCGCCCGGCGCGAACGGCACCTCGTGCGGGCGCGGCGGCTCGCTGCCGTGCAGGCCCAGCCCCAGCGGCAGGGAGCGCTGCGGTGGCTCCGCGAAGTACACACTGCCGTCCTGCCGGACAGCCAGCGGCGCCGGGTGCCCGAAGTTGAGCAGTGTCGCGGTCTGGACGTGCGCCCCGTGCGGCACCTCGGCCAGCACCGCCGTCACGAACTTCTCGCCCAGCAGATGCCGGGCCAGGGCCCGTTCCAGGCGCTCTCCGACGGCCGGCAGGTCCGGCTCGTCGTAGGCGGCCTCACGGAACGCGCCGAGCACCACGGCGGCCGTCTCCACCGCCTCCAGGCCCTTGCCCTGGACGTCCCCGATGATGACGCGCACTCCGTGCGGCGAGGTGACCACCTCGTACAGGTCGCCACCGATCCGCGCCTCGGCGACGGCCGAGGTGTAGGAGACGGCGACCCGCAGCCGTCCGGCGCCGCGCGGCACCGGGCGCAGCAGCACCCGCTGGGCGGCCTCCGCGATGGAGCGCACATTGGCCAGCTCGGCCTCCCGCTTCTGCCGCATCGCGGTCGCCACCAGCGCGGCCACCGAGACACCCGCGACGGAGATCAGCGTCGCGTTGCCGCGCCGTTCGCCGAACTGGTCGTTGTAGAGGCTCAGCGCGATCGACAGCGCCATCGCCAGCGCACCGACCAGCGCGGTACGCCGCTTGCCGCCGGTGAGCCCGGCGAACGCGGGACCGAGCGCCATCATCGGCTGCACCCCGATGCCGGGTCCGCCCGTCAGATCAGCGGCACCGACCACACCCATGGCGAGGAAGGGGAACGCGGACAGCAGTCCGGTCCGCAGCCGGGAGACCAATGCGTGCTCTCTTCCTGGTCGGTGACCTCGCTCAGCAGGCTCGTGCCGTGACGTCGTCTCCCGTCCTCGCCGCTGTGCTCGAATAATCGTGGGCTGCCGCCCGGTCGGGGACCGCATGGGCGCGGTGCGACCGGGCGGTGCCGTCAGCTCGGGTCCGCCCGGGCTCACGCCCGCAGCTTCGCCATCCAGCTCTCCACCTCGGAACTGCTGCGCGGCAGTGCGGCGGACAGGTTCCGGTTGCCGTCCTCGGTGACCAGGATGTCGTCCTCGATGCGCACCCCGATGCCGCGGTACTCCTCGGGCACCGTCTCGTCGTCCGCCTGGAAGTACAGCCCGGGCTCCACCGTCAGGCACATGCCCGGCTCCAGCGTGCCCTCGGCGTACGTCTCCCGGCGGGCGACCGCGCAGTCGTGCACGTCCATGCCGAGCATGTGGCCGGTGCCGTGCAGCGTCCAGCGCCGCTGGAGGCCCAGCTCCAGCACACGCTCCACCGGGCCCTCCACCAGACCCCACTCGACCAGCCTGGTGGCGAGCACGCGCTGTGCCGCCTCGTGGAAGTCGAGGTACTTGGCACCCGGCTTGACGGCGGCGATGCCCGCCTCCTGCGCCTCGTACACCGCGTCGTAGATCTTGCGCTGCAGCTCGGTGAAGCGGCCGTTGACCGGCAGGGTGCGGGTCACATCGGCGGTGTAGAGGGTGTGGGTCTCCACGCCGGCGTCGAGCAGCAGCAGCTCGCCCGAGCGCACCGGGCCGTCGTTGCGCATCCAGTGCAGCGTGGTGGCGTGCGGCCCGGCCGCGCAGATGGAGCCGTAGCCGACGTCGTTGCCCTCCACCCGGGCGCGCAGGAAGAACGTGCCCTCGATGTAGCGCTCGGAGGTGGCCTCCGCCTTGTCGAGGACCCGTACGACGTCCTCGAAGCCGCGCACTGTCGAGTCGACGGCCTTCTGCAGCTCGCCGATCTCGAACTCGTCCTTGACCAGCCGCATCTCGGACAGGAAGCCCCGAAGCTCCTCGTCCCGCTCGGCGGTCACCTTGTCCGCCAGCGCCGCCTCGATCCCGGCGTCGTACCCGCGTACGACCCGCACCGGTCCTGTGGCCTCGCGGAGCTTGTCGGCCACTGTGCGCACGTCGGCGCAGGGCAGGCCGTAGAGCTTCTCGCTCTCGGTGAGGCTGTGCCGGCGGCCGACCCACAGCTCGCCCTGGCCGTCCAGCCAGAACTCGCCGTTCTCCCGGTCGGAGCGGGGCAGGAGGTAGAGCGTGGCCTCGTGGCCGTGCGCACCGGTGGGCTCCAGTACCAGGACGCCGTCCTCGGTCTGGTTGCCGGACAGGTAGGCGTATTCGACGGACGACCTGAAGGGGTACTCGGTGTCGTTGGACCGGGTCTTGAGGTTGCCCGCCGGGATGACCAGACGCTCGCCAGGGAAACGCGCCGACAGCCGCTCGCGCCGCTCGGCAAGCTCGGTGGCCTGCGCGATGGGCTCCAGATCACGCAGCTCGGTGTCGCCCCAGCCGGACTTCATGTTCTCGGCGAGCTCGTCGGAGACGCCCGTGTACAGGCTGTTCTTCCGCTGCTTGATCGGCTGCTCGTCAGCGGCGTCTGCCACGTCTGCCTCCTCTTCGACGGATAAAACCACCTTCCATCGTATGGGTGGCGCCCGGCTGGTCCACAGTCGTGCGGATGTGACGTTCGGCTGTACGAATGTGAGGTTCGGCGGCGCGGTACGGGCGCGCGCGGCGCGGATCACGGCGCGAGGGCGCGCCCTTCAGAAACGGGCCGCCAGCAGTACGACGTCCTCGGGGTGGTCCGGCAGATCGGCCAGCGGACCGGGCAGCACCGTGCGCAGCACATGGTCGACGAGCGCGTCCGGGTCCTCCCGTGCGGCGCGCGGCGCCGATGCGGCGGCCGAGCGCAGCCGGGCGAAGGCGCGGTCCATGGAGTGCCCCGTACGGTGCAGCAGTCCGTCCGTGTAGCACAGAAGCGTTTCGCCTTCCCGCAGGACGATCTCCGCGCTCG
Source organism: Streptomyces sp. CA-250714 (assembly GCF_050936705.1). NCBI lineage: Bacteria > Bacillati > Actinomycetota > Actinomycetes > Kitasatosporales > Streptomycetaceae > Streptomyces > Streptomyces sp. CA-250714. Next base: position 4,132,659 of record NZ_JBNJMI010000001.1, read on the forward strand.
GCGCCTCCCAGCACGCCAGCATCCCCAGCGGTGCCGAGACGGCGGTCTCCACCGGTTCGATCCGCCGGGGCCCGACGATCAGCGGCGCACAGTGCCCCGCTCCGGCGAGCAGGATCTTGCGGGTGGCGGGCTCGGCGTAGGCGAACAGCGCGGTAGCCGAACAGGACGGCTCGGTCAGCCGCAGCAGCAGTTCCAGGTCGGACAGCACGGCGACCGGGTCCTCGCCCTCCATCACCGCGTACGCGCGCAGGGAAGCGCGCAGCCGCCCCATCGCGGCCACCGCTGCCGGTCCGCTGCCGGTGACCCCGCCCACCGCGAGTCCCACGGCCCGGTCGGGCAGCGGCAGCGCGTCATACCAGTCACCGCCGCCGCACGGGCCCGTACGGTGCCGTACCGCGAGCGACACCCCGGGGACGCGGGGCAGGGCGCTGGGCAGCAGCTCCTCACCGAGGGTGGCCATGTCGGCGCGGGTACGGGCGAGTTCGCCCAGCCGGGCGCAGTGCTCAGTGGCGTGCCGCAGATAGCTGCCGAGCAGCTCCCGCTGGCGGGGGGTGGGCTCGCCTGGTTCGTCGTAGAGCCAGACGGCGGCGCCCAGCCGGGTGCCGGACTCGGTGGTGAGCGGCACGGCGTAGGTGGCCGCGTAGCCGAGACGGGCCGCGACCTCCCGGTGCCGGGGGGCGAGGTCCTGGTCGGCGGCGATGTCGGGGCAGGCGATGCCGCGGGCCGGGGCGAGCGCCGGTGGCGCGTCGGAGAGGACGGCGCCGTCGTCGGGGGCGGGGCCGTCGCTGTTGCCGGGCCCGTACGGCCGATCGGTCTCGGCCGGTTCGTCCTTCTCGGCCACCTCGAAGGGCGCTGCTTCCGCATCCAAGGGCCCTGCTTCCGCGTCGAGGATGCGTGCGTACGCGGCCGAGGAGCGCGGGACGGTCTCGATCTGGCCCAGATCGGCGCGGCCGAGACCGAGGCCGATGGTGCGTTCGGGGGCGCGGCCCGGTGTGCTGGAGGGCTCGCTTCCGGGGTCGGTGCCGGGTTCGAGCGCGATCATGCCCCGGGGGGCGCCCAGCAGCGCGGAACCGGCGCGCAGGGTCTCGCGCAGCGCGGTGTCGAGGCTGGTGGTGCGGACGAGCCGAGTGGTGAGGTCGTGGAGCGAGGAGAGGTCGCAGATCCGGTTGCGGTCGGCCAGTGAGCTTCCGGTCCCGGGGGGAACGGTCTGTGCGGACGGATCCGCTGCGGACGCGGCAGACGCCGGGGAGGTGGCGGGTCCCGGGGGTGTTGTGGACGCCGTGGGCGCGGCGGGTGCCGCAGCGGAGGAGGCCGCTGCGGTTGTCGAGGAGTTCGAGGAAACCGCTGGTTGGATTCCAGCCACTTTCGGCAGGTGCGGGGAGGTCATGGGCGGCGGCTCAGGCTGCGGGTGAACTGTCCCAATAGCATCGCAAACCCCCATGTCATGCTGCTCCGCTATCAATGCCACTACATCTACACATGCCGTTGAGGCATGTCCAGCACGTGCGCTGCGGTGCCGAGAATGTCCGGAGGACGGACCCACCTCACGGGGGCTGGCCGAGGCATGGAAAGATTGGCGAAAAATCGCCCACGTGGCGTGCATACTGCTGTCGACTGAGGCCATTCGGCAGCGCGTTGGCACCGCCGTTGCGGGTACGGAACCCTGTGGGGAGTCATGGCGTCCTAGGGAGCAGCGGGCCCCGACCCGCCCGCTTCTTGCGGGAGGGCGCCAGTCGCAGGATTGCACCAGGCAGCACAGGCGCGGTACGAGCGGATTCTGGGGGGACCTCCCGGCCGGAGGCCGGGGGCGGTTCTCAGCAAGTAACGAGCAAGTGCAAGCAGCATCGGCGCAGGTGGCAGTCCACAGCGCGAACGCCATGTGTGCGCCACCCCCCGCCACGTTCCACGCTCGGCCCGCAGCATGATGCGCTGTTCGGCACGCACGGTCACCAGAGCTTCACGTGGTGTTTTGAGCTAGAGATCGGTTCGGCACGGCCAGTTGGCGATGTCCGCTGTGTTTGCGTAGTTGGCGTTGTTCGGTTCACGGAAAGGAACGAGCGCTTATGCGCGAGATCCTCGGAAGGCGCTCCCTCCGGGCCTGGGCGCAGCTCCAGGGCCGACGGTTCTGGGCGCGGTCCGGACGGTACAACCACAGGTCACCGATGCGGAGCACGGCGCTGGCCGCGGCCGTCGAGTGGCAGTGGCCAGTTGTTCCCGGCGCCGCGCTCGCGTCTCCGGGAACCCGCGGCGCTTCGGCCGTCTGCGCGTGTCCGGACCCCGAGTGCGTGGTGCCCGGAGCGCACCCCTTCGAGCCGGTGCTGCTGGCGGCCACCACCGACCCGACGATGGTGCGCTGGTGGTGGGAGAACCGACCTGACGCACCCGTCATCCTCGCGACGGGCGGCTCGGCGCCGTGCGCGCTGAGCCTCCCGGCCGTCGCCGGAGCGCGCGCCCTGGCCACGTTCGACCGCACCGGCGTCCGGGTCGGCCCGGTGATCGCGACACCCACCCGCTTCTCGGTGCTGGTCGAGCCCTACGCCCTCGAAGAGCTGGGCGAACTGCTGTACGCCCAGGACCGGGTGCCCAGTTCGCTGCGGTTCCACGGGGGCGGCGGCTACGTGGCACTCCCCGGTTCCCTCACCGGCGCGGGCAAGGTCCGCTGGGAGCGGGAGCCCGAACGTGGTGGCGAGGGGCGGCCGTGGCTGCCCCGGATGGAGACGCTGCTCGACGTACTGGTCGAGGAGAGCGCCGCGACGCCGGACAGCGGGAGCCGGCTGGCCTACTGAGGCTCGCCTGCCGAGGGATCCACGGACGCCGTCCCACTGGAGCGGGGGCTACTTGGGGCTTGGGAACGGGGAGCGTATTCACCCGTACGGGTAGGAGCCGACCGGAGTTGCAGGGGAAACGGGCCGACTGTCGCACCGGCGGCCCCTTGACCCCGATATGTTCACCTCATCAGTCGGCCCGGTCTCCCCTCCTCGTTCGTGTCCCAGGTGGGTCCCTCATGTACCAGCCGCAACAGCGCACCTCCAGGCTCCGTGTGGTCACGCTTGCCAGTGCGGTCGCGCTCGTCGGTGCACTGCCGCTCGCCGCGGCGGTGTCGGGCCAGGACGCGCGACTGGCGTCGAAGGCGTTCGAGGCCGCCCAGCCGCCCGCGCGCACCGATTCCGATGACACCGCACCCAAGGCGCACCCCTCCGATGTCCGCCCGTCGAAGAGAGATCGCCCGGCCGTTTCCTGCGGGCCGGAAATCGCCTCCCCCGAAGGTGTGGCAGCCCGCGCCTGCGTGTTGACCGACGACGGCGACACCTGGGCCCGCGCGTACTACCGCAACCCGACCGACCGCCGGTTGCCGGCCGTCCTCACCCTCCGAGGCCCTGACGGACGGACAGCGCGCGTGCACTGCACGCTGCGCGGCGGCGGCGCTCCAGACGTATGCGAGACGCCGCGCGGCCGTGGCGGGAAGGCCGCAGCGGCAGCTGAGGGCGCGTATGCGGCGGTGGTCGAGGTCGTCTCGGCGGACGGTGAGCGGCTGCTGCGGGCCGACAGCGGGTCACGGCCCTTCGGAGGCAACTCGCGGCAGCGCGGCGGAAGTTAACCCGCGGGCCCCGACGCCGTCCGGAGCCGGGCACAAAAAGAACCCGGTCGCTGGCGACGGGGGATGCACCAGCGACCGGGCTCCTAGAACGGTAACAAGAGATCGGCTGTTAGCAAATTCGATCGCCCAGATCCGGACGCCGATTTACCTGCGAGTAGGGCCCGTTGGGGCTCCAGTGTGACCGGAGTCACGGTCACGAATCCTCCGCAAACCCCGCGCCGAATCCGTCGAAAGCCTTCAGCTGAGCGTCACCTGACGGTTGGTGAGACCGCTGCGCGCCCTGCGCTCCTCGGCAGTCAGTGGTGCCGTCACCGCCAGTGCCTCCGCGAGCCGTTCGGCGAACGCGGCAGCGGGCTTCTCGCAGTCCTCGGAGCTCATCTGCGACGGAAGGTCCCACACCGGCACGGTCAGGCCGTGCGCACGGAAGGAGCCCACCAGGCGGGAGCCCTCGGTGTCGGCGTCGCCGCCAGGGTCGCCCAGGGCCGAGGCGCCGGCCGCGTGCAGCCGAGCGAGCGCATCCAGCAGCCGCTCCTCGGGGTGGGTCATCACCCAGCGCAGGTGGTTCTTCTCGGGCGCCTCGCACCAGTAGGCGCCCTCCACACCCGAGAGCCGGGCAGTCGGGATCGCGGCCGCGTTGGCGCTCTCCAACGACGCGGCCACCTCACCGGCCGGCTGCTCGTCACCGTCCAGCCAGAACTCGAACCCCGAGTGCACCTCTGGCTCGAACGGTGCGTTCAGGTCCAGCAGATCCTGAAGCCGCGGGCCGTCCGGCGCCGCCCGCCCCGCGTCGACAGGCGTGCCCGGCTCGGCCGCGAGCGCACGAGTGAGGGTGTCCGCCAGATCGCGGCTGATGTCACCGGACGCCGTGTCGTTCTGCAGGCCCAGCAGGATCTCGCCGTTGTCGCGGCGCAGCGCGGGCCACGCCATCGGCAGCACTGTCGCGAGCGTCACCGCGGGAACGCCCTCCGGCAGCCCGTCCTTGAGGGTGAGCCGCGCTGTGGCGGCGGGGACCAGCTCGCGCATCGCAACCCAGTCGCTCTCGTTCGGCAGGCCCTCGAACGGGCGACGCACCAGCTCGGTGGCCGCCTGTGCGGCCGCCCTGCCGTGGCACGCCTTGTAGCGGCGGCCCGAACCGCAGGGGCACGGCTGCCGGGCTCCCACCACCGGGTAGCTTCCGGCGGCTGCCGCGCCCGCGGAGGTTCCGGCGGGCGCCGCGGCGGCTGTCTGGGGTCGGCGCTTCTTTGCCATACGAGCGGTTCTCCAGGTATGCGGCGGTGTGTGGGCGCCGCGATACTAGTAGCTGGACGGCGCACGTCGCTGCCCGTGCGGCGTGCTTGCGCCGCGCCGCTTGCTTGTGCCGCTCCCGCTGGCTGTGCCCTCTCGCGTTACTGCGCCCTCGCCCTGGCAGTCGGCTACTTGAGCTCTTCCACGGAGGCGAGGTCGAATTCGCCGTCGAGGCTCCCGTCGAGGTCACCGTGCAGTCCGTCCTCGAGGCCGTCCAGGCTTGCGGCGACCCGGCCGCTGAACGAACTGTCCGGCCGCAGCACGGCCCAGACCGTCACTCCCGGGGGCTCGTCCGCGGGGGTGTCCGGCTCGGACCGTACGCCCCAGTCGCGGGCGAGGGCCGTGATGATGGCAAGTCCTCTGCCGCCGCGTGCGGTGACGGAGGGCTTGGCCGGAAGTGGGCGGGTCGGACCGCCGCCGTCCGTGACGGCGATGGTCACCTCCCCCCGAACGTCCCTGCGCCAGGACGCTCTGACGGTGTCGACCGGACTGCCTGTGCCGTTCGTGCCGGCCGTCGCCTCCTCGTGCAGCGGGCGTGCGTGTCGGCACGCGTTGCTGAGGAGTTCGGAAAGGATCAAGATCGCATCGTCGACGACCGTGTCGGGCGCGCCGCATGCGCGAAGCTCCTCGCGCATCCTGCGCCGTGCGACTCGTACACCCTGCGGACCATGGGGCACGGCCATGGTCGACGAAGTAGGCACCTCCTGTGCCACCACCAACGCCACCCCCGAGACCTCCTTTGCCCCACGCCATCGGGATGAATGCCCCAGTAGAGTGCGGCGGAAACCGGCCACTCCTGGTCTCTTGACGCACTCGCGTGTCTGCAATAAGTGCCGAGTGCGCCGGTGCACTCCGTCTGCCTGGGCCTTCCGCCTCAGCCGGCCCGGTCGCCGTGGAGGCGGGCGCGGACCTGGCGGGGGCGGTTGGTGATGATCGCGTCGACACCGAGCCGTACGCACAGATCGACGTCCCGTGGCTCGTCGACCGTCCACACATGCACCTCGTTGCCCGCGCGGTGCGCCCGTGCCACGTACTCCGGGTGGGCGCGCAGGATACGGATGCTCGGACCGGCGATGCGCACACCGTGCGGCAGTCGGCCGTCCCGGTGCCGGGGGAGCAGGAACTGCATGAGAAAGACTGTCGGAATGTGCGGCGCAGCTGTGCGGATGCGCTGCAAGGAGCGCGCCGAGAAGCTCATGACGCGCACTGGGGTGCGCAGCCGGTGCCGGTCCAGGAGCTCCAGCAGCCGCTCCTCGACCTGACCGGCCCAGCGGGTGGGGTGTTTGGTCTCGATGGCCAGTTCGACGGGGCGGGGAGCTTCGGCGACCAGGGTGAGCAGGCGGTCGAGGGTGAGGACGGAAGTGAGCTCGGGGTCCGTCCTCCAGGCGCGGCCGTCGGTCCCGTCGGTGTCCAGCGCCGAGTCCGGTGACTCGTACGGGTCGGCGTGCCGGTTCTTCCACGAGCCGAAGTCGAGCGCGGCCAGATCGGCGAGCTCCAGGGCCGAGACTGCGCCGCGCCCGTTGGAGGTGCGGTTGATCCTGCGGTCGTGGACGCAGACAAGATGTCCGTCAGCGGTGAGCCGTACGTCGCACTCCAGGCCGTCGGCGCCTTCCTCGATGGCGCGGCGGTAGGCCGCCAGCGTGTGCTCGGGCGCCGCCATGGAGGCACCGCGGTGGGCGACGACGGACGGGGGGCCCGCGAGACGGTGGCGCGGCCGGGCGTCGATCTCGTTGCTCACCGGGTTATCGTGCCATCGGGCCGGACGAGCACGCTGTGCAGGGCTCTGCGGAAGACATCGGGCCGGAGGGGACCCGGCAGCGTTCGGGCAGGCGTTCCGGCGGGACCTCCGGGTCGCTGGCGGGATCCCCGGGGCGTCGGCGGAAGCTCCAGGTCGCCGGCGGGACCTTCAGGTCCTTCCGGGCCAGGGGGCTTTGGCGGCGTTCGGGGCCGGGGCCCTTGGCGGAGGGTCGGCTTCCGGGTGGTGGCCGAGGTCGCCGAGGGGCGGTTCGGGCCGGGCACGCCTACGCTGGTTGCTGTGATCACGGAGTACGCGTGTGCGAGCGGTGGGTGGTGTGGGTGACGCCGCCCCGCTGTCGGTCCGTGCGCGCCCGACAGCGGTTGGGGAAGCCTCGACGGCAGCCGGGACACCCAGGTGTTCTGTCCGGTTCTGCCCCGATGTGAAGAAGGGGGTACGGACGCTCAGCAACGGTTTACGCCCGTCTGACGTGTGATGGGAAAAGCTGTTCACGGATACCCGCGTACGTGACCACACCCAGCCCTGCGATGTCGTGTACCTGATGAGGAGTGAGTTGTGAGCACCGAGAACGAGGGCGCTGCCGTGACGCCTGCGGCGGGGCCGGGTCCCACGCCCCCGGCGCCGGCCCAGGCCCCGTCCACCGGCGCCCCGACGAGCCGCGAGGACGGCGACTTCTCGCTGCCCTCCCCCGACTCTTCCGCCTCCGGTTCGGCCACCGACGCCACTGCTGCCACCGCCACGTCCGCGGCCACGCCCGCCGACGCGGCCACCCCCGCGGACCGTACGCGGAACAGTCCGGACGTCCAGGACACGGTCGTATCGGCGAACGAGCCCATGGGAGAGACGCTGGTGCAGTCGCAGCAGGGGGGCACCGGCGCCGGTCCCGGTGACGGTGGTGCAGGGCAGTCCGGCGGCTGGGGCCAGGGCGGCGCGAGCGGTCAGACGCCTCCGCCGCCTCCGCCCCCGTACGGCGGCGGTCCCGGTGGCCCGCCAGGTCCGGGCGGTCCGGGTGATGGCGGCGTGCCGCCGCACGACCCCTGGGCGATGCCTTCCGGCCCGCTCGGCCCGGAGCCGGGCGGCGGTAAGCGGCGTGGCGGTCTGCTCGTCGGCGTCCTCGTCGCCGCGCTCGTCGCGGGCGGCATCGGCGGCGGGATCGGCTTCTGGGCGGCCGACCGCAACGCGAACGGCGACACCACCACCATCAGCTCCTCCGCCGACCCGAAGAAGCTGAACCGCTCGCCCAAATCGGTCGCGGGCATAGCCGACAGGGCGCTGCCGAGCGTCGTGACGATCCGGTCCTCCGGGGGCGGCGAGGAGGGCACGGGCACGGGATTCGTCTTCGACAAGGAAGGCCACATCCTCACCAACAACCACGTGGTCGCCAATGGCGCGCAGGGCGGCAAGCTGACCGCGACGTTCTCCGACGGCAAGAAGTACGACGCGCACGTCGTCGGCAAGGCGCAGGGCTACGACGTCGCCGTACTCAAGCTCAGCGGCGTCGGCGACCGGAAGCTGGAGCCGCTGCCGATCGCCAACTCCAACGAGGTGGCGGTCGGCGACGCGACGATCGCCATCGGTGCTCCGTTCGGCCTCTCGGGCACCGTCACGACCGGCATCGTCAGCGCGAAGAACCGCCCGGTGGCCTCCAGCGACGGGCAGGGCAGCCAGGCGTCGTACATGAGCGCCCTCCAGACCGACGCCTCGATCAACCCTGGCAACTCGGGCGGACCACTGCTGAACGCCCAGGGCGCGGTCGTCGGTGTCAACTCGGCCATTCAGCCGGGCGGCGGTGGCGGAGGCGGCGGTCTGGAAGGCGGCCAGTCCGGCAGCGTCGGCCTGGGCTTCGCAATCCCCTCCAACCAGGCCAAGCGCGTGGCGGAGCAGCTCATCAAGACCGGCCAGCCGGTGTACCCGGTGATCGGCGCGACCGTCGAACTGGGCGGCGGCGGCAAGGGCGCCACCATCTCCAACACCGGCGAGGGCGGTTCCGATCCGGTCACCTCGGGCGGCCCGGCCGACAAGGCGGGCCTCAAGCCCGGCGACGTCATCACCAAGCTCGACGACACATTGATCGACAGCGGCCCCACCCTCATCGGCACCATCTGGACCCACCAGCCGGGCGAAAAGGTCCAGATCACCTACGAGCGCGACGGCGAACAGAAGACCGTCGAGCTCACCCTCGGCTCCCGCAAGGGCGACGACTGACCACGCGCTAGGCTGTCCCCGCGTCGTCCACCGACGACGCGGGGAGGCGTGCCCGAGCGGCCGAAGGGAGCGGTCTTGAAAACCGTAGAGGTGGCAACACCTCCGTGGGTTCAAATCCCACCGCCTCCGCACTGGCGGTAAAGCCGCAGGTGAAAGGGGTGCCGCGCACTGCGCGGCACCCCTTCGTCATTCGAACAATCTCACGATTTCTCGCCGGAGTCTCAGCTGCGCTCAGGCTGTCTCCCCCAGGTGTGCCCCAGGGGGAGCGGCAGTCTGCGGCTATTCGTCCTGGCCAGGTGACTGTTCGTCCTCGTCGGGTTGTGACGGAAGCTCGCCCAGGGCTTTGTCGATCAGTTCGTTCGAGTGGTCCTGTCGGCCGGTGAGGATCTTCGCGTAGACGCGGTAGAGGACGGCGAGACTGTGGCCGGCCCTTCGGGCTACCTCCGTCGGCTCAACTCCTGCCGTGATCCACAAGGACACCCCGGCGTGACGCAGGGAGTACGGGACTTCAGCGAGTGGCGTTTCGGCGTCCTCCGGGCTGAGGACTTTGTGCCGGGCCTTGTGCCAGACCTCGCAGTATTCAGTCGAGCGGACACGTCCGCCGCGGGCGGCGCGGAAGAGACGGCCGTCATCTGCGGTGCCATAGGTGTCGAGGTGTGCTCGGAGCAAGGCGACCAGTACAGGAGGGATGGGCACCGGACGGGTTGTCTTTCGCGCGCGCCGCTTCAGGCCGCGTTCGTCGTACGGCTTTCCTGCGTCGGTCCAGCCCGTACTGACCTCTGGTGAACTGCTGTCCAGGATGAGAGTGCCCCATCCCTTCTTGGGGAGACGGCAGTCCTTTTCCTTGAGCTGGCTGATTTCAGCGGGGCGCATAGCGGCGTAGTAGAGGCAGCCGAAATACGCGTGCAGGTGAGCGCCGCGGGCACCCTGGCGAGCTGCCTCGCGTATGAGTGCGCTGGCGAGCTTGGGGCCAGGGACGTAGCGGAAGTCGACTTCGTCGTCGGTCTGCGGAGCCTGCCAGTCGACGCGCTTGAGCGGGTTGATCCCTTCGATCAGCTCCCGTTCGAGGGCGTAGTTGTAGGTGCTGTTGAGCACCATGCGCTTTCGGCGGGCGGTGTTCTCGGCTGCCTGCTCGCCGTTGAGCTTCGTGGAAACGGCGTTGAGAGCCTTACGTACGGCTTCCGGCCGAGCAGCCTCCTCTATGGTCAGTGAGTTCTGCGACACCCACGTCAACGCTCGCGTAATCCTTGGCGGTGGCTCCTCCGAGCGATGGCGGGGAACCAGTTCGTCCTCGTCGTTGCGCACCATGCGGAATGTCCACTGGAACAGGGCTTGTCGGATATCGCTCCGGGACGGGGCGGTCGGTCCGCTGGTCGGCTGCTTGAGGAGCGCTGGGGTCACCGTCGCCAGGGCGTCCGCGATGCCGGCTCGGTGCTTCGCTGCGGCACGCGGCCACTTCATGAGGACGTAGGCACATGCGTGTTCGTACCAGGTGACCACATCTTTGGCGCGGAGCTCCGATACGGGCAGCCCTTCTTCGGTGTCGAACTGCTCGCCGCGCCGGGCGGCTGCCATGAGTTCGGATTTGCGTCCCTCTGCCTGCGGCTTGAGCTGGTAGCTCTTCGAGTGACGGTTGCCGCCGACGACCCAGCGCACGCGGTAGGGCGAGCGGCGATCGGGGCGGTGCTCGATCTCGTAGAACTTCACGTCATACGTCAGCAATCGCGGTTCTCCTCGCACGAATCCAGCCAGGCGTCGACGTCAGCGCGGCGGAAGCGAAGCTGACCGTTGGGGAGCTTTCTGCACTTCGGGGCTTTGCCACGAGCGCGCCATCGGTAGAAGGCGGCTTTGGAGATTCCGATTTCATCGAGCACTTCGGGGAGTTTCATCAGGGGCTCTTTGGCCAAGGTGATCAGTCCCTTTCGGGGGCGCGGTGGGGTGGGCAGTCGTACGTCCAGGTGCCGGCCGAGGGAGGCGGGGCGCGGACCGTCAGCAGCGTCAGCAGAATTCGGCGACCTGCGGTTTCGGTGTGCTGACGGATGTCAGCAGCCGTCAGCAGCGTCAGCGGTATTCGGCGGTACTGCTGACAGCGCTGACATGTGCTGACGAGGTGCTTACGGGCGTTGGTCCTGGTCAGCGGATTGTGCTGACGGTGCTGACGACTACCGGGCATGATCGCCGTCCGTCGGTGTCTGCAAGCCGGGGTGGACGCGGTAAGTCACGGAGGAGGGGTGTCCGACGCGGCCGGTTCTCGCTGGCTCTTCGGCCTTCAGATAGCCGTGAGCTTCGAGCAGCTGGAGCGCGGGATCGACCTGGGCGACGGTGCGAAAGCGGCGGGAAGCGGCGACGGCGTCGCGCCGTTTGAAGGCACGGCGGTAGGTGCCGTCCGTCTTGGGGCGGCCGAGCCAGTCGAGGATGGTGCGGGCGTCCTCGGTAGCCGGGTCGGAGCCGATGAGGTCGAAGACGGCCAGGGCGTGCTCGGTGTAGTACCGGGTGATCTCGGTTGCTCGCTGAACTGTGCCGACCGCTACGGGGTCACCCCAGCCGTCAGTGAGGCGTTCGGCGAGGTGGAGCAGGCACGCGACGCGGGCGGTGGTGCCCACGAGCTTTCCCGCCCAGTCCTGGAGGTGTTCGAGCCGGTGGTCCGGGCGCATCTGCACTTCGACCTCGGCCTGGAGCGCTTCGACCGCCTGGTCGGCGTGCGCGTCCATGGCCACGGCGACCGACTCCGGCAAGGTCAAGAGGGTTCGCAAAAGCGCGTCGAGTCGTGCGGCGTAGGTGCTGGAGACCTGTTCCGGTACCGGTGCCGTGCGGGTCTTGCGGTAGCCGAGGTTGGAGGGCGGCAGAGCGTAGAGGAATCGCGCGAGCAGGCCGCGATCGCGTGCCCCGTGAGCTTCGCCGAGGTCCTGGAGGACGGAGGGCTGAGGGGTGACGCCGATTGTCAGGGCGGGCCGGTCGGTGGAGGGCTGTTCACGGGTGATGCGGTCCGTCTCCAGACGTTCGCCCTTGTGAGCTTTGAGGAAGACGCCGAGATTCGGTCGGGCGCTGTAGCGGCCGGCGATGATGTCGAACAGGTCGCCTTCGGGGGACAGGACGGCGAGGCTGCGGTGCACGGCGAGCTGGTGGGTGAGCGGTTCAGGGGTGACGTCCCCGGAGACGGTCAGGCGGGGTTTCGGCGGCACCACGATGTCCTCGGCGAGCATGCGGGCTGCTGAGGCTTCGGCGACGAGTGCGGCGGGGTCGCCGCCGTCAGCCTTGCGGGCCTTGGCCATGAGGGCGTCCGCTTCGGCTTCGGCAGCTTCCTTGGCCGTCTCAGCCTCGACACGGGCGGCTCGGGTCTCGTCCTGGAGCTGCCTTTCAACCTCGTAGATCGGCGCCGTCATGGCCGCGAACACGTCTGACTTCCGGGACGCGGGCGGCATGGCGCAGACGAGGTAGAGGTTGGACTGCTCGACCCAACCGGGGCGGATCTGGATGTGAACGCGTCCGCCAGCTGCTGTCGAGAGGGCAGCGAGCGCCATGGTGGCGGCCATGTCGGGCGGGGTCTGGGTGAACTCGGCGACAGCGGCGACGTGCTCGCCGACCCACGCAGGAAGAGCGTCGACAGGGAAGCTGGGGAGCGGGGCGGTCGTGCCGAGTGGCACGGGGGCGGGCCAGCGCTCGGCGGTGCGCAGGGCGGAAAGTTCGGCTGCCGCATCGGCGGCGATGCTGGCGCTGTCGCCGACACCCGAGCGGACGCGGCTGGAGGCACGGGTGCTGGCCTCGATGATGCGCCGTTCGTCGGCCTTCTCGGCGACGATCTCGGCGTAGTAGTCGGCGTTCGCCGCGGTGGGGACGGCTTGGACGAGGCGGTGGAGGTAGGCGGCGCCGCCAACACGGTTCAGGTCGCCGGTCTTGCTCAGGTGGTGGGTCAGCAGGATGGGGTCGACGGCGTGGCCCTGCTCATGCATGGCCACGAGCGCGGTGTGAATGGTGGCGTGCGCGGGCCGGTAGTAGTCCTCGGGGCCGATGCGGCTGGTGACCTCGGCGATGACCGCGGTCTGCGTGCGGTTGGGGCCGGGGAGCAGCATGGCGCCGAGCACGGCCTGTTCGGCCTCCAGGTCGTGAGGCATGGCCGTCGTATCGATGGCGTCTGTCTCGTCGGCATGGGAGTGGAGCGGTCGGACGTTGTCGGCGGCTGGGTGGGGCTGCTGGTTCACGTACGGGCCTTCCGCGAGGCGGGTGACGGAGGGGACGGGCAGGGGAAGCGGCAGATCAAGCGGCGGCCTCGGAAGTCGACTCGTTGTCGTCGGCGGTGTTGATTGCCGCGACCCATACGCCGTGCCGCACCTTGACGGCGCGGCCTTCCTCGCCGAGACGGCGCAACGACTGGCTGACGGTGGGCAGCGGGAGATCGAGCGCCTGGGCGACGACGCCGGTGCGGACCGGTTCGCCGCGCCGGGTCAGGTAGTCGTGCACGGTGTCGATGGCGCTGGCGTCGGCCGGGACCACCGGAGACATGGCGGCTGCCGCGGGCTGCTCTTCCTCGGTCGGTTCAGGCTCGCTCCAGGCGTCGTCACGCCGATGGCGCCACGTCGCGTAGTCCTTGCCGGCCGTTTTGATGCCCTCTTCGCACAGCGTGGTGGTCTCGCCGGTGACGGCCCAGTCGTACGGGTCCTCCACGTAGAAGGTGCGCAGTACGGAAGAGCGGGACTGTGGCCCGAGGCTGTAGGCGAGTCCGGATGTGGTCGAGCCGTCGGGGAACTCGCGCGGGAGGGCGTGCGGGTCGGCCGGGATGGCGCCGTTGAAGGCGACCTGACCGGAGAGCCGGTTGGCGGTGCGCAGGACGACGACGTTGCCCGCTGCGACCATGTCGCGCAGCGTCTGGGAGTTGCCGAGCTGGGACAGCAGCGGCACCTGTGTGACGAGCCGGAGCTTGATGCCGCACTTGCGGGCCATCTTCGCCAGATCCTCGGCGATCTTCACGCATTCCGGGTCGGCGAGGATGGCGTGCGCCTCATCGATCGTCACGCACAGGAGCGGCAGTTCCAGGGTCGGCGTGAACGATGCCTTGCCGCGGCGCTGACGGCCCTTCTCGTCCGTCCAGACCATGCGGGCGAGCAGCCGGTTACGGCGGTACATCTCGCGCTGCGCTGCCTTCAGCAGCTTCTTGCCCTCGGCGACGCTGTCGGCGAACCAGTCGACCGCGTCCTGCCAGTCCGGTAGCGACTGCCCGCGCTGCGGGTCGATCACCCAGGACACCATGAGCGGGCTGTGCCGTTCGTAAGCCAGGAGCTGGTCGAGCAGCCGGGACTTGCCCGCGTCAGTGGTGCCGGCGATGAGGTCGTGCACTGGGCCTGAGCCGGGTCGCCAGAACCGGTACGGGACATGGCCGCTGTCCGCATAGACGCCGATCGGCGCGACACCTGTTTCGTGGTCGAGCAGATGCGGGCCGGGCCACAGGTGGACTGCCTGAAGCGGGTTGCTGCGGTAGAGGGAAAGTTGGGCCTTGTCGTTGGCGCCGTCGCGTGTTGCCTCGATGACGACGTTGGACGGCGGAACGCCGAAGGCGGAGGCAACGCGGCCGGTGGCGGAGACGGCCTGTGCGGTCTCCAGCTCGCCAGGCGGGAGATTGATGATCGCGCGGGAGCTGTTGGCGTCGGCGACCTGCTCGAAGTCGCTCAGCCACGAGCCGGTGAGCGCACCCTTTTCGTGGGCGACGCGGCTTTCCCACAGCTCCAGCTCGGCCGAGAGGTCGCCGTGGTCGCGTATGCGGTGGTGCCACCACCACGGGACTCCAGTCGCCAGCAGCCACACCAGCAGCAGGCCGGGCATGGGCGGGGTAAGGCCGCCGCGCGCCGCCATGGCGAACAACAGGGCGCCCGCCGTGCCGGCAGCAGCGATGGCGTACACGCGCTTTGCCGGACGCAGCTGCTTGTCCATGCGACGACGCCGGCGCAGCCACCATGCGACGCCTGCCGCCAAGGCGCCGTCGAGCAGCAGCGCCGTCTTCCAGCCGTCGACAGTGGCGCCGCATGCGGCGCCCAGGGTGCCGAGGCTGACGGCCGCATGTACGGGCACCAGCGGACGCCGGTACCGCCAGAGGAAGCGCACCGTGCCACGGCTGGAGCGGAAGAGGACGCGGGCGGTTGCTACGGCAGTAGCGAGCTTGGAGCGGCGGATAACAACACGAGGGTGGCGGCGCAGCATGCGGGCTCGTGCTCCTTGCGTGGGGCGGTCGGGGGGAGGGGTGTTGGCGG
Source organism: Streptomyces sp. CA-250714 (assembly GCF_050936705.1). NCBI lineage: Bacteria > Bacillati > Actinomycetota > Actinomycetes > Kitasatosporales > Streptomycetaceae > Streptomyces > Streptomyces sp. CA-250714. The sequence continues at coordinate 4,147,741 of NZ_JBNJMI010000001.1, forward strand.
GTAGGTGGCCGGCCGACCTCAGTCGGCCGGCAACCTCTGGGCATCAGCCGGAGACGTAGAACTCCTTCTTCGCTCCGCCGTTGGGAATGGAGGCGTATGCCTCGGCGAGCGCCTGGTGCATCTGCTGGACGTGCTGGGCAGTGGCCATGGCGCCGCTGGCGCGGCTGTCGGCGGCGACGGCGCGAGCGTTGGCGGCTTCCAGTCGGGCGCTGGCTGTGTCGGCCAGAGAGCTGATCCTGCCGAGCGTTTCCTGATCCAACTCCAGTTCGGTCAGGGAGCCGACCATCAGGTCGATGCGTTCGGCGTCCTCGCGGGCGCGCTGGGCGTCGGCCTGGGCGTCCTCCAGCTCGGCCTGGGCCTCGACGGCGATGGAGTTCAGCTCGGCGAGGAGCTGTTCGTAGCTGTGAACTTCGCCGCCGGTGGCAGTGTTGATCGACACGGTGGAACCTCCAGAGGTATTCGTTCGGTTGTGGGTGGGCCCGCCGCGCTGAGGGGCGGCGGGGGACTTCGGGGTGTCGGTCGCGCCGGATTTGGGAGAGGGCTGAGGCACGTTCGGCTGCTGCTCGGGCGGGGTCGGAGCGCTGTTCTGGCCCTTGGCGTCCTGCTGCGTCGGCGAGTTGTCGGCTGCGCCGTTCTTGCGTGTGTCGGCCCAGCGACGGGCGCGCTCCATGCCCTTGGGCCAGCCGGCCCGTACGCCGTCGACAAAGCCGCGGGCGACGAGGAACCCGCCGACGGCGACGGTCGCGGCGCCCGACGCGACCTTGACGCCGGTGCTGGCGCTGCGCGGCGCAGGGCCTCCTCCGCGGGCGGCCTGCTTGCGCCGGTTCAGGGCGGCCTGGTGCCTACGGTCGCGCCTTGCCCGGTAGTTGTCCCGGACACTGCTCGTCGCGTTGCTGACGCCGTCGCCGACGGCCCAGCAGACCGCGAGAAGGACGATGACGATTCCCATGGGGCCTCACCTCCAAGTGGGTTGAGGAGTTGGGTAAGTGAGTGAGGAAAGTGCGTGCGCTTGTGCACGGGTCAGAAGAGGAAGCTGCCGAGAGCGCCAAATGCGCTGGCCACAGCGCCGACGGCGCCCATGACGATCGCTCCGGCAGTGCCAGGGATGGATACCCCGGCGACGGGCACCACCGCGGCGCAGGCGAGGGTGCGGTTGTTGATCGACTTGTGGAACAGGTCGAAGCCGACGACAGCGGCCGTCACCAGGCCGATGAGGCCGACGGCGGTGGCGCCGGTGTAGCGGCCGATGATCGTGCTGAGCGACGAGTCGGCCCAGCCGACGGCGGTGCGCAGCCAGCCGCCCACCGGCGTCCCGACGATGCCGACGACGCCGGCGAGTACGAGCAGCGTGGTCAGGCGAGGCGCCTTGCGCCGTCCGACCGTTCGCAGCAGTCCCGCGGCAATGAGGCAGAGGACAGCAACAGTTACGGAGATCGATGCAGCGAAGAAGGACACTGACTTCCCCTCCTTTCAAGATCAACTCTTGTGACGTTCTGTGATGGTGGATTCGCGCGCGCCTGCGCGCGTCTCCGCGTTGGCGTGCGCGGACCTGTGAATACGGGCGTGAATTTCACGCGAGTGCTCACGCAGCGTGCTCGTGGGTGAAGTGATGAGCCCAGGCTTCGAGGTCGTCGGCAATGCGCTGCCACGCCTGCTCGCGCTCGGACTCGGGCAGGTGCGCCAGGCGAGCACGCACGTGATCGAAGGCGACGGCGGCTTGCTCGGCGGCGGTTGTTGCCGCAGCTCGCTTGGCCGCGTAGTGCGCTGCCTCGCGCTGCTTCCTGGCCTTCTGCCGACGGCTCATCGGGTCTCCCCCTCGCCGCCCTCGATGACCGGCGCATGCGGGCCGCCGTCGGCCTGGCGGTGGCTTTCTGGCGTCTTCGACCACTCACCGAACCGAGACCGGTAGGCGAGGCCGTCGGCAGCCAGCCAGTGCAGTGCCGAGCGGGTTGTGCTCCGCGGCAGTCCCAGGCCGCGGGCGGCCTCACTGACTCGTACGGGACCCCGGGCACTCAGGAAGCCGTGCACCTGCTCACGCACGGATGCGGGCACCGCCCAGCCCGGCAGCTCGCCCAAGCCGGGACGCAGGCGCGCGGCCGGGCAGCTGAACAGAAGGAAGGCGACGCGTTCGACGCCCAGCGACGCCAGTCCGAGCAGCGCCAGACCGGGTGCGTCCGCGGGGTCGTACGTAGGCGAGTCACCGAAGGCTGCGGAGAGGGCCAGGGCGCCGAACCAGGCGGCGCCTACGAAGGAGACGATTCGGGTGATGTCGGCGAGCACGTCCAGTGCGTTCGCGGCCACCACACGAGGTGTGTGCCAGCGGCTGTAGCGGATCGAGTCGGTCACGGCAGGTACCTCACTTGTCTGCGTGCTTGCGGGCGTTGGTGGTGTTCAGCAGGTCCTCAGCCGCCAGCAGTTGCTTGGCCTTCGATTGGCGGCAGCCCAGAACATCGGCGGCCTGGCGGATCGAGCCGGGCGGCCGGCCCTCGGCGGCGAGCTGTCGCAGCAGTGCGCGGCGTTCGTCGTCGGTGGCGGGTTTTCCGGCCGTGGTCGCTGCGCCCGTGCTGGGACGGGTGGACGCGCGCGGGGTGCGGGTCCGGGAGGCTCGGGGTGCGGTCCGCTTTGGTGCGTCCGGCTGGTTGCTGGATGCAGTGGAGCGGGGTGCGTCCGGGGAGGCAGGGATGCACTCGGCGTCGGGTGCGTCCGTGTGTGGAGGGATGCGGTCGGGTTCGGGCGCGTCCGGGCTCTGGACGCATGCGACCGCGTCGGCGACAGGGAGGCCGTACCGGGCGAGCCTGAGCGGCAGTACCGCGTCAGTGGGTGCGTGGCGGCGCCATGTTCTTCCGTACTGGGCGCGCAACCGCTCCCGGTAGACGGCCCAGTCCTGGGCGATGGTGACTGCCTCTTCGTAAGAGCGCAGCTCCCAAAGCTTCATGCGGCGCCACAGCCGGAAGGTGGACGGCGGGGCGAGCAGCCAGCGCGCCAGTCGTACGCCCTCCATGTGCTTGTCGGCCGTGATGTCGGCGACGCGTCCGACGGCGTGCCGCGCTGCCTCCACGCTGACGATGAACAGGAGCGGGATGACGCTGTGCATCCCGACGCCGAGCGGGTCCGGCCAGGCAGCGGCTGCGTTGAACGCAACCGTTGCGCCGGTCAGCAGCCAGGCCGCTTGGCGCAGCAGGGGAAAGGCGATGCGCAGCCACGTCAGCAGCAGATCGAGCGCGAGGAGTACGACGATTCCGGCGTCGATACCGATGGGGAAGTACGGCGCGAAGCCGCCGAACCCCTGGCGCACGGCCAGGTCGCGCACTGCCTTGTACGAGCCGGCGAAGCCGATCGCGGCAATCACGAGTGCGCCGAGGACGACAACGCCGATCAGCAGCCAGCGTGCTTTGGTCCCTGGCGGGTTGGGGGCCGCGGGTTCGCCTCGGTCGCTCGGGGACTCTGTGTTGGCTGATGCGGGTGTCTCGGGAGCGTGCTGCTGAGTCGGCGCCGAGGGCCTTTTTTGCGGGCTGTCCTCGACGGGGCGGTTCGAGCGGACGGGTTCGACCAACGGCGTGCCATCGGCGGCGACCAGGCCGCCGACAGCGGGCACCGTGCGCTCGGCGCCGTTGGCGTGGTTGAGAAGGAAGTGGGACACGATCAACTCCGGGGAGGAGGCACGGGAAGGGACGCTGTCGGCCGCACCAGGCGCTCGGCAGAGCGGCGGCGGGCCCTAGGCGGTCTTGTGCCGGTGGTCGGCGATCAGCAGCGCGAGCCAGTGCGCGTTGTTGGTCTGGCCTGCGTACGAGCCGTCCGGCGCCCAGGTGTGCCACCACAGCGAGGGCCAGCCCAGGAACTGCTCGACGGTCAGTGCGATCACGTAGCCGTCCAGCTCGCCGACCTCGACAGGCAGACCAATCGGCGTACGCATGCGCACCTCACTCACCGCCCGTCTCGGAGGTGGAGCCGAGGGCGTGAGCCGTGGCGCTGGCCTGCTCTCCGAGGGGGATGGCGCCGCGTCGGCCCGCACGGCGGCCGTTCACGGTGGCGTACTGGGAGCCGTCGTTGTTGCTGAGCAGCCAGCCGCCGCCGTGGCGCTTGATCTTGTACATGGCCTCGTCCGCCAGTCGCAGCAGCCGCGAAAGGTCAGCGGGCGCGGCTGGCTCGTGCAAGACGGCCCCCAGAGATGCCCCCAGGCGCAACTCGTGCCCCTCGAAGGGCAACGGCGCACGCAACTCGCGATGCCAGCCCTCCAGCAGCGAGGTCAGAGCGGTCGTGCCGGATATCGGCACGACTGCTGCGAACTCGTCACCGCCCAGTCGGGCGACCAGCCCGCCGCAACTGTCCCTGCCAGCACGGCCAAGAACCTGCCCAGCCGCACGGATCGCTTCATCGCCAGCTGCGTGCCCCCAGGTGTCGTTGACGGCCTTGAAGCCGTCCAGGTCGACCACGACGACAGCGCACGGCCTCATCTGGGCGGTCAGCATGCGGGCGGCCTGCTGCTCGAAGGCGTCGCGTCGCAGCAGCCCTGTCAGCGGGTCCTTGTTCGCGGTGGCCAGTCGCCGCCGCATCCACAGGGTGTGCAGGCCCCAACCAGACAGGGGCAGTGCTGCGCTCGCTGCACTGATCAGCGCGCTCATGCGGGCCTCCTCTCGTGCGCCGGGTGGCAGGTGTGCGAGCGAACGGCGCGACGGCCGGCCTTCTGCTTGCGGTACGTCCGGTGCCAACCGCACAGCGGACAGCGGGTCCTGGCGCTCATGCGATGCGCCTCCCACTGGTCAGCGCGGTGAGACCGGATGCATGGCCGTCGTCGGCGACGTCGGCAGAGGCGCCGAGGAAGTTCAGGGCCGCGTCGGTCACGTACGGGGAGAACTCGGGGAGCTGCCCGAGCTGTTCGAGGGTGTCGATAAGGACGGCGAGCGGCAGGGCCTGGCCGTCGTAGTGCGCGCAGACGGCAGCACGGGCGGCGGCCAGCAGCTCGGCGTGATCGTGGCGCAGAGCGGCCAGCTCGCGGCGCTGCTCAGCCAGCGCTCGGGTCAGGGAGTGCTTCGTCGGGGTCGACATAGGTGGCTGGAACCTCCGAACAGAGGGCCGTCGGGCCTGCGGCCAGGACGCAGCAGCGGCAGTGGGCAGCAAGGCCCGACGGCACAGAGGAAGAGGAAGAGAGAGGGGCTCAGCGGCGGTGCTTACGGCTGCCGGAGACGGGGATGTCCAGCCCGGCCATGGAGCGCAGCACCAGCGCGCAGACCATGACCGACACCGCGGTCGTAGCAACGGCAAGCGCGACCATGGCCACGGACAGGAGCAGCGCGACCAGGACCGAGCCGACGACCAGCGCGCCGGCGACGCCGACTGCGACGGTTCCGGGCGACAGCGCGAGGCGGCGGCCGGGGCCGGAAGACGGTGCCTGGGAATCGCAGGCGCAGGCGTGGCCCGTGTAGTGGGGCGCGACCTGGCCTGTCTGACGCGCCGGTGCCAGGGAAGCGTGCTGGCGACCGAAAGCATCCGTCAGCACGTACGTCGGGTTGGTGGGCGAACCTTGGGGCCTCGTCGGCTCGTTCATGCCGCCTCCCCCTTTCGCTTCGACCTGGCACCGCGGGTCAGTTCGCTGCGCTCGTCGGCTGTCAGTCCGCCGAAGATGCCGAACCGTTCGCCGTTGGCCAGCGCCCGCTCCAGGCACCGAGCGCGGACGGGACAGAAGCGGCAGATCTCCTTGGCGGCCCTGATCTCCTCGTTGCCCTCGGAAAAGAACAGATCCGTGGGCATGTCCTTGCATGCCGCGTCGGCGTTCACGGTCGGGTCGACTCCCGGTATCGGGGTGTCGCCACGACCGCGGCGGCTCGGACGCTGGTAGCGGGGCTTGTCCGTCAGGACGTGGGGACGCGTGGTTCCTCGTAGCGAGAGGTAGGACGCGTGGCGGACGGGACGGAAAGTCATCAGCGCACCTCCGCACGCTCGGTTCGCGGCCCAGGAGTCCAGGTGTGTCCGCAGGAACCGCACACCTCCCGAGCCGCGGTACGGCACCGCGATACGGATGTGCTCGCCTGGCACCGCGGACACCGCGCGCTCGCGCACGTCGGGCGTGCGTCGTATGCCGGCTTCGTCGCCATCACGCCGCCTCCCCAACACTCGGGCGGCAAGTGTCAGTGGGCGACGTGCAAGCAAAGACGCTGATCTCCACGCCCTGCCAGTTCGCGTCACCGCTGAAGTGACACCCCAGGTCGTTGTCGTCGTACTGGTGTGCCACCGGCTCACCACCGCCGAACGCGGTCAAGATCTGTGCTACAGCGGGGAACTTGTCCTCCGGAGCGGCCCAGGAGGCGACCTGGAGGGTCACGCCGGGGCCGCCGAGATGGGGCCGGTAGGCGTGCACGTCCACCGTGACCGGTGGCAGGTCAGCCATCGCGGACAGTCGTTCGGCAACCAGCAGCATCGTCTCGGGGACAGTGCGCCGGCTCGGCGTTTGTCCCGTGACGACGCCGGTACGCTCGTCGAGCATCGTTGGACTCCTTTGACGAGGAATTTCGGTGCAGCCCCGGTGGGCCGGGTTGGGAGTGGCCGCTCCCGTTCGGCCGACATCACCGGGGCTTTTTGCATGCATGGGTCGTCCCGGTCGGTCTCACCCGGGCTCAACCTCATGCACTAGGTTCCACCTGGTGCATGAGGTTGTCAAGCGACTCTGCGCCCCCGGATTTCACCTTCGCTGTGTGCTGCGGCGGCGGTGTGCTGGACTAGGTGCGGCTGCTTCAGCCAGATGCATGCAGAAGGAGGACACCTTGGCCGAGACCAGCGCGGGCCCCGCCTATCGGCTGCTCGCGGAGCGTCTGCGCAGGCAGATCGCCGATGGCGACTTGCCTGTCGGCTCGGCGCTTCCGTCGGCGAGAGAGCTGATCAAGCAGTACGGCGGCTCCACCACCGTGGTCCGGGACGCCCTCAAGATCCTCCGCGAAGAAGGGCTGATCTACGGCCACCCGGGCAAGGCCGTGTACGTCCAGGCCACTCCGGAAGAGGCCGCGTCGGATCGCGCCTCCCTGGAGGAAGTCGCGCACGGACTGAGTGAGGTTCGGGAACAGCTCACGTCCGTGGGGAGTGCGGCGGCGGACATCGCCGAGGTGAAGAAGGAGCTGGCTGAGCTGCGCCGGTCGGTGGCTGTCCTCCAGTCGCAGCTCATCGAGCTGTACGGGCGTGTGGGGCAGCCGTACCCGCACGACAAAGCACCGATCAAGGACCAGGCGGCAGCACCGGCGCGCAAACGAGCCGTCGGCGGCTGACGCTGTGGGAGGGGGAGAACTTGCGGGAGCCTGACAACGGGTCGGCGGAAGTGGTGTCACTGCATGGCCGGACCGCCTACAAGCCGGACCTGTCCCAGCTCGCTCGCAACCAGCTCGCTGCCGCTCGCGCGGCCCGGGGCCTCTCGGTAGAGGAGTTCGCCGAGCTGTTGTCCGCGATGCTGGACTGGCATGTCAGCCCGGAGGCATTGGAGTCCTGGGAGGGGGTGACGACCCCTCCCGGGGACGTCCTGGTCGCAGCCGACATCATCGGCCGGCAGCGTGGGCCGCAGCTCGGCGGCGCAGACGGCGACGGGAGTCAGGACGCACTGGCCCAGTTGGTCGGCAACCAGTTCGCGGATCTCACGGGTGTCTACGTCAGCCGCTCGGAGTTCCAGGCGAAGGTCCCCGCGTCGGACATCTTCGATAGCGCGACAGACATCCGGATGTGCGGCCTATCGCTCAACCTGCTCTGTCAGGCGTACTCCGGCTCACGGCTCAAGGAGATCGTTCAGGCCGGTACGCGCCTCCAGGCGCTCTTCCTCAAGCCCAACGGACGGTACATAGCCGATCGAGAGCGAGAAGAGGGCTACCCCGAAGGGCAGCTTTCGGCCTTGACGGCGCTGAACATGGCGATCCTCGAAGAGCGCGTCGTTGGCGAGCTTCCTGAAGAAGCAGCCGGACGTGTGGAGATCGGCGTTTACGACGAGCCGATCCGGTTCAATCTCACCCTGATCGACAAGCAGATGTGCGTCGCCCAGCCGTATCTTCCCGAGACGCGGGGTGTCGATTCGCCGGTCTTCCTGGTGCGCAAGCGTCGAGCAGTCGGTGGCCTCTATTCGACCTTTGACCAGATCTTCACCAGCATGTGGGAAAGGCGGACCACCGAATGACCGACCTCGCCGCGCTTCTCGAAGTCGCCGGCCGCGCCGTCGACCAGGCCGCCGAGCTGGTGACCACCATGTCGCTCGGAAAGGTCACCGCGAAGGGGGACCGGGACACCGTCTCGGAGATCGACCTCGCGGTCGAAGAGAAGCTGCGGGGCTTCTTGCTCGCCGAGACACCGGAGATCGGCTTTCTCGGAGAGGAGCACGGCGCCAGCAACGAGGCTGGGGGCAGGCTTACTTGGTCCCTGGACCCGGTCGACGGCACGGCGAACCTGGTCAACGGCATGCCGCTGTGCGGGGTATCGCTGGGATTGGTCGAAGGGAACCGCTCGGTGCTGGGCGTGATCGACCTGCCGTTCCTGGGCGAGCGCTACCGGGCGGCCGAAGGCCAGGGTGCCTTCCGCGGCGAGGAGCCGATCTCGCCTCGCCGCACTACGGCACTGAAGGACGCCATCGTCGCCGTCGGCGACTACGCCGTCGGCCACAACGCGGAGAACCGCAACGCCCCCCGCCTCGCGCTGACCAACCTCCTGGCCACCCGCGCCATGCGCGTCCGCATGCTCGGCTCCGCAGCAACCGACCTCGCCTGGGTCGCCGCAGGCCGCCTTGATGCCTCAATCGCCCTGAGCAATCACCCATGGGATACGGCAGCGGGTACGGCAATCGCCAGGGAGGCCGGCGCCAGAGTGATGGACTGGGACGGGACACCGCACACGGCAGCGTCGAGCGCGACAGTGGTGTGTTGCCCGGGAATTGCAGAGGAATTGGCGCGGATTGTGAAGACGGCGTACGACTTCGGCTGAGACTGCCCGACAGATGCTTCAGCAACGAAATGCTACCCGGCGAAGTAATCTACAGGTAAATAGTTAGTGAGTCCTAAGCGACCCAGGGGGTGGGGAATTGCCGGAGGAAGGAAATAGGCACTCGCGGCAGGGGCCAATCGCTACCGTCCAAGCGAGAGCCATAAGGGCTTGGGTCGCATCACACCCCGAGTCTGATATCCCGAAAAACCTGAGAGAGATCCTCGCTTTTTGGCTTGAAGAGCGAAAAACTGAAATATCGAGCGTTCCTGACGTACGAATTTCCCGCCTCTCTGTCGCGTCTCTAAGATGCGCAACCAGGGTCGACAGTATCCCTCAATTGTCAGTTGAAGAATCCCTTGTTGTCAAAGACGCGGTTCAGCGTGCCTACTGGTCGGTGTATTCTCGCAGTAGCTGGGATTCCGCAGTAAAGGATTTACTGAGTCGCCATGCGCGCCTGATTATTGTAGTTGGCGTGCTGCTGTGGGTTCCTACCGCCTACGCTCTCGAATCCTTGTTCGGAAAGATTGAGATTTTCGATGAACAAGTATTGAAGGTTCTGTCAGGTGGGCATTACTTCTTATTTCTTGCCCTACTTTTAGCGGTGTTAATTTGTTACGCAAGGGTCTTTGTGATGCTCCTGCGTGTGTCCTATTGGGCCGCAGTGGCTTGGCGGATTGCCGTGGGCGTCTCTTGCGTTCTTTTGTTTATCCTCCCTGAGTGGATGAGTGCAGTCACCGATCAGGTTCGACGGAACACCGTGTGGGTGTCGGGCGTCCTCACATCGGATGAGCTATTTTGGGGGGCTTTAGTTGAGCAAGCGGCCAAGCTGATCGTATTCGGTACCGCCTTTGTCAGTGCTCAGGAAATTGGTCGGGCGGCCTCTCGTCGTTTCGGCCACAAAGAGCCTCGTGGTGTGATTCCTTCCGCTCGAATATTGCTTGAGCTTCTTGATCTGGCCGAAATTTCACAACGTGCTTATGGTGGATCCTTTGTGGTCGGTGAGCGCCAGCTTTCTCCGTCATATGGTTTTCGACCGTACGTGGCGAGCCCTCAACGAGTGATGCTGGTGGCCAGCTTGCTCCGAATCGAGCGAATAGCTCAGACAAGCTGGAAAAGAGAACTGAAAACAGGAGACAGGGAAAGTGATGTCGCGGTAATAAACAACGCTGAAGGTATAGCCGAATCTGCGCGTAGGTGGAGGGCAGTAGCCGCGCGAGGCGGTGATGACTTAGCGGACATGCGCAGCAACTTCGCGCGCGCCTTGGTGGATGTTGCCCAAGGGCGATGGTCTAGCTTGGCATCGGAGGTATCACCTCGGGACCTCACGAGCCGACGGATTCTTCGTGTGATACGGAGAGCCCTGGCCCTTGGATTCATGGCTGCTTCCGTACTGCTTATCGTGGTGAAGCCCTACGGCGTCTTGGGCGGCGCTCCGCAGCCTGCTATTGACTCCTTGCTTCTAGTGTTGGCCGGAACGATCTGTTTGGTTATAGATCCAGGTATCGGTCAACGGGTGGGCGCGGCTGCGAACTTGATGGGTCACTTCTCTGGAAAGAGTTCAAAGTAGTTATCGCTGTACAAGGAAAATGTGCTTAAACAGCGTTACAGGGCAAAGTTGCGCGTGCGTTTGGGTAGCTTGGCCGAGTTGGAGCCGAAGAGGTTTCGTTGTACTACGAGACCGTAAGTCTGGGGCGGGCTGCCCCCACACGTCCCCCACGCGCCATCCTGCGCCCCTCTGAGCCACCGTCCACGCAGGTCAACGCATCGCACGCCCATGCGCCGTGACCCTCTTGAAAACCGTAGAGGTGGCAACACCTCCGTGGGTTCAAATCCCACCGCCTCCGCGCGGCTAGAAAGAGTGCAGGTCAGAGGGTGTTCTCCCGGGGAGGAGGAACACCCTCTGCGCATGCGTGTCTCACCCTGTCTCGCCCGTATGCCACCGCTGACCAGCCTGTGTGGGCTATACGCGGGCCAGGGTTTTGGTTACTCCTCGCTCTCCAGCGCACGCGCGGTCAGCCGGTTTGCCCGCCCCTCGCCGTCCCGGACCTCGACAGGGTCGACCCCTGTTTGATCCATAGCGAGATGCCCGCGCGCCTCAGGGAGTACGGGTCGTCAGCGAAGGGGCGTCTTCCGCGAGCAGCCCAGAACAGCCGACCGTCGGGAGCAGTGCCGTACTTCTTCATGTGGGCCCGGAGCATCCGTACCAACGTGGGTGGGATGGGAACGGGGCGGGTTGCACCGCGAGCGTGACTCTTGAGCCCTCGTCCGTCGTATGGCTTCCCGCTGTCTGTGGGCTAAGGGCGGGCCACCAGGCGCGTCCAGCGGCTACGCCGGGCGAAACTCGCAGAAGCAGAAAGCTTGTTGTCGCTTCGGCCGCATCGCTCTACCGGACCGCTTTGCAGCCGGTGCACGCCCGCACTGCCCGTCAGAGGGTGCGATCCCGCCGTTCATTGCGCGAGGGGGAGCGCGCAGAAGGGTGACGGTGGATTTGGCGCTACTGAGGCGCGGTACGGAATGGTGTGCACATAAGCACACGAATGTGACGCGTTGTTGTGACCCAGATGAGGTGATCACCGTGGCTGGTGACCAGTCAGCGGGCAGAGCCTGACACCGCGTCGGCGGCCGGGGCGGGCGCAGGGCGGTTGCGGTCGGTGCGGCGGTGGGCGTGGCGGCGAGTGTCTTGGGCGCTCAGCCCTGGACCGCGTCACCGGCGCAGGCCGCGAATGGGCAGTGGTTCGCCAAGACCGGCAAGTCGACCTGGGTCGTTCCGGATGGGGTCACTGAGATTACCGTCGCCGTCTGGGGTGGCGGCGGTGCCGGCGGCGGGGCCGGTGGTGGCGGCGGTGGTGGTGACCAGCAGACGGGCGGGGGCACGGGCCCCCGCGGTGGTGGCGGTGGCGGAGGCGGAGGAGGGGGCGCGGGATCCGGTGGTGGCGGGGGCGCAAGCGGCGCGTTCGTCCAATGCAAGGCCAAGGTCGAACCCAAGCAGAAGCTCACCGTGGAGGTTGGCGCTGGCGGCAAGGGCGGCGCTCCTGGTGCCGGCGGTCAAGGCGGTGCCCTCGGGGAGGGCGGAGGGCGCCGTTCCGACGGCGCGTCCGGCAAGGACAGCACCGCAGGCAAGGCCGCCGGTGAGAAGGCCACGGGCGGTGGGACGTCCGGTGTGTCGAGAGGCTCGGCGGGCAGTATCGGGGGCGCCGTCGGTGGTGGCCCTGGGAACGGCGGCAATGGCGGTTCGGCGGCCAGTGGTGGCGGGGGCGGTGGCGGATACAGCGGGTTTGTGGCGAAGGGGAGCGGCGGGAAGGGCGGCAGTGGTGGCGCCGGCGGGCGCGGGGCCCCCGGCGCGACCAAGCCGAACCCACCCATTCTCGAGAACAATCAGTTTGGCTGCGACGGCACCAGGATGGCGTCCGCGAACGTCGGCAAAGGCTCCAGCAGTGACAACAAAGGCGCGGCCGGGCAAGCAGGCAAGCGCGGGAGCGATGGTGGCAACGTCAACGCTGCCATCGGAGGAGGGCCCGGCCCAGGCGGCAGCGGCACCGCCGGCGGAGCCGGCGGAAAGGCGAAGTCGGTCGACAACGGCATCACCCTCGGCACCGGCGGCACCGGCGGCAGGGGTGGCAACGACGGCCCACCCGGCTCCGGTCGCCGACGCCATCAAGGGCGCAGGTGGCGACGGCGGACCGACGTATGGTCAGTCAGGCAGGGCAGGTCACCCCGGGAGCAGCGGGCAAGCCGGGGCCGACGGCAGCAACGGCGCGGTCTACATCACGTGGTAAGGGTCCATGAGACCGCGGAGCCGTCACCCCGCCGCTCGCTCTCCTGCGCGATGAGCCGCGGCAACGGCACCTGATCCGCCCCCTGTTCAGCACGCCAAGGGCCGCCCGAGCGCGCCGCGGTCAGTGTTTTGGCCGGGCGGAGGCGTCCGTCATCCCATGGGGATCACGCAGGGCAGCCATTGCTGGCGCATCGAGAGCTGGCTTGCGCTGCCGACACCCGTACGGCGGAATTCCTGCGGTGCTCCCTTCCCGGGTGACGGGCGGGGAACGGGCCGTCGGTCGATGAGTTCCGGCATGCCGGATGGTCGGTATCCACGGAGGCTGTTGTGCACGGGCCCAATGGGCTGCTTGTACGTGCAGCAGCGGCAGTGAGGTGTCTGCGGATCGGGAGGCGAGCGACATGGTGGACGGTGCGAACAGTGCGCCAGGACCGGGGCCGGCCGCGGAGGCGGGGCCGGGGGCGGGAGGGGGTGCGGTCGTGCCTGTCGATCTGCGGCCCGCGGCACGCCGTACGGCCGCGCTGGTGACCCGGGTGGAGGATGCCCAACTCGGCGACCCCACCCCCTGCACCGAGTTCGCCGTACGCGACCTGCTGCGGCATATCGGCGAGCTCGCCGTCGGCCTTCAGTACACGGCCCGCAAGGAGGTGGGAGACGGCACGGCCTCCGCACCGGGCAGTGTGGGGGATCAGACCCTCCCGGACGACTGGCGTGAGCGGCTGCCGCACGATCTGGCGGATCTGGCGGTCGCCTGGTCGGCGCCGGGGGCGTGGACAGGCAGTACCCAGGCGGGCGGGGTCACGCTGACCGGTACGGAGGGCGGGCTGGTCACGCTGGACGAGCTCGTTGTGCACGGCTGGGACCTGGCGCGGGCCACCGGTCAGGAGTACCAGGTGGACGAGCTGAGCCTGCGCGCCGTCCATGACTTCCTGGCGGGGGCCTTGAGCGAGGACGGGGAGCAGGGAATCTTCGGTCCGGTCGTCCACGTCGGCGAGGACGCTCCCCTGCTCGACCAGGTCGTGGCCCTGACCGGCCGCGACCCCGGGTGGCGCCCACCGGGTAAGTGACCGACGGCGGCGTGCCGGACGGCCTCCCCCTACCCCGCGGCGTACGGGAGACGGCCCACCTCACCCACGGTGGAACGACGGGCCTCAGCCCGCCGCGTACCCGATGTCCCCCACCCCGCCGCGTACTGGACGGCCGGCCTCACCCCACGGCGCCCCGGACGGGCCTCACCCCGTTGCGTACCGGACGGCCTCCCCCAACCCGTCGCGTACCGAACGGCCTCCCTGAGCCCACGGCGCACGGGACGGCCCTCACCCGTCGTGTATCGGACGGCCCCTCACCCCGCCGCGTACCGAACGGCCTCCCTCACCCTGCGGCATACCGGACGGTCCCCTCACCCCGCCACATACCTGCCCGCGCGCTGCGCCGCAGAGGCGACGGTTGAGCGGGCTTCGCGCTCCGGTAGCCCGAGTGCGAGGGCGGCCTGCACCAGGGGCTCCGCGAGGCTGTCGCCGCGGCCGCTCTCGTAGGCACGGCAGGCGGCCCAGAACAGCCGTGCGTTGCGCTGGCCCACCGGTGCGGCCCGTACGAAGCGCACCAGCGCCCCTCCGTCCGCAACACCTCGCCGGCCCGCCCCGGCCGTAGCGCCGTCACGCGTCGGGGGCGGCAGCAGCAGGGCCAGCAGCGGCGGTGGTACGGGGGCGGGCGGCCGGGTCGCCGATCCGGGGGCGAGCCGGTAGGTGCCGCGTACGGTGACGGAGCCGGGGCCCACGAGGTAGCCGCCGGTGCCGCGGACGTCGATGCCCGGGGCCAGCCGTCCCGCCGAGTTGGGGACCGCGACATCCGCCGGGCCGCGCAGCCACAGGTGGAGGCCGCCGCTCGGGGTGAGCACGGTGGTGGTCGCCGGGACGGTGAAGCCGTGTGCGGCGGCGAGCCGGTGCAGTGCGCGGAGCGGGTCGGTGCCGTGCTTCACGTCGAGGTCGAGCCCGACGAGGTGCAGCGGGGGCCGCCCGCAGGCGATTCCGTAGCCGGTCGCCCACGGCGCCGCCGCGAAGAGGGCACGTACCCGGTCGGGGTCGGATGACGCGTCGTACACGCCGTGACCGAGCAGTCCGCACTCGCCGTGGCAGGGTCGTTCCGGGGCCGCCATGGGGCCGTTCGGGTGACGGGGAGGGGGGTGGCCCGGGGTGGCGGGGGAGCGTGGCGCGGCGCTCGGCGAACCGTTTGCGCGGTGCGGCGAGCGCAGGGCGGGGAGTTTCGTACGGGACAGCGGCAGCACAGCGAGTCCCCGTTCGGCGGCGGCCAGCGCGTGCGCGAGAGCGAGGGAGCCCATCTCCCCAGATTCGTACGGGATTTCGAGGTCGAAAAGCCCTCGATCGCACGTTGTTGCCCGTATCGCACATGGAGCCGGATGCGGCCGCCTGTGGAGCGATCGGCGGGCTGTCCGCGTCGGCTGCTCTCCGGTGTGCCCTGACGTGTCCTTACGTGCTCTTCCCTCCGCCGGTGCGACGGCGGGGAGCCGGGGAGCGGGGGCGGAAAGGGTGGTGTTGGGGGCGTACGGGGGGTTTATCGATACGTCGTCATACGTGCGGGGGAAAGGGGCCGTCCGGGCGAATTCGCCCCGAGGGGCCTGGGCAACTCTGGACCCGCGACGTCGTAAGCGAGCCGAGGGGAATCGAGCCAACTGCCCTCGGCCGCAGCACACTTCCGGTGCAGCGCCCTCGTGGCGCAGCTTTCCGTTCCTGGAGGAATGAACATGGCACGCATCCGTACCGCCCGCGTCATCGCGGCCGCCGCCGCCCTTCCATTCGCCCTCGCCGCCTTGTCCGGCGTGGCCCAGGCGGACAACGGCTCCCTCGCGGACGACGGATCCAACTCCAACGCGAGTTCCAACGCCCAGGTGCAGGGCGCGGTGGGCAACGGGAACAACACCAACAACGCCAACAACGCCACCGTCAACGGCAACGGTGCTGTCGTGAACCAGGAGAACGAGACGCACAACGAGACCGCCAACGTCGTCTTCCGCAATCTGTGGTGACGGACTGACGGGCCGCCCGGTTCTGGGACGCCGGGCGCGCTCATGGGGATGGGGCTGAGGCCGCGCGTCCGCGATTCCGTCGCGGGCGCGCGGTCGTCTTCATGTGCGCCTCCGAGCTGTTGACAGCAGCTGCATAACTGACGGACAGTCAAATAATGGGCCCCACCGAATGGCAGCGCCGACTCCGTGCCGACCTGCGCGCGTACTTCCGCGAGTTGATGTCCCCGCCCGACGCCGACCGGCTCGGCAAGCGGAGGGGGCGGCGGTGAGCGCGAGGACTCACGCACTACCGGAGGAGGGCGAAACCGACGCGCTGTACGAGCGGCTGCGGGCGTACGCGGGCCGCCCGGCGGCGGAACCGGCGTGCGGCCGGGACCCGGTCAACGAGCCGATGATCCGGCACTGGTGCGAGGTGCTGGGCCACCCCGTACCGGCTGACGGCTCGGCGCCCGCGACGATGCTCCAGGTCTGGACGATGGCCGGGCCGGCAGGGTCCCGCGGCGGCCGTTCCGGGCCGTACGGCGAGTTGCTGGGTGCGCTGGACGGCGCGGGCTACACCTCGATCGTCGCGACCGACTGCGAACAGGAGTACGTGCGGCCGCTGCGCCCCGGGGACGAGATCACCTACGACGCGGTGATCGAGTCGGTCTCCCCCCGCAAGACGACCAAGCTGGGGACCGGGTACTTCGTCACGACCCGGATGGACGTACGGGCCGGTGGCGCGCTCGCCGGGACGCACCGCTTCCGGGTCCTCAAGTACCGCCCGGTGAACCGAAGAACGGCCGAAACGGGCACCGGTGCCGACAAGCCGCGGCGTCCCCGCCCCGTCGTCAACCGGGACAACGCGGGCTTCTGGGAGGGCGTGGCCAGGCACCAGCTGCTCTTCCAGCGCTGCACGGCGTGCGCCACTCCGCGGTTCCCGTGGCTGCCCGGCTGCAACGTCTGCGGCTGCGCCGAATGGCAGCCCGTCGCGGCGTCCGGGCGCGGCACCGTCTACTCGTATGTCGTCATGCACCATCCGCCCTTCCCGGCCTTCGACCCGCCGTACGCGGTGGCGCTGGTCGAGCTGGCCGAGGGGGTGCGGATCGTCAGCAACGTCACCGGTGTGCGCCACGACGAGGTGCGGATCGGGATGCCGGTCGAACTGGAGTTCCTGCGGGTGGACGACGACTTGGAGCTGCCTGTCTTCCGGGGGGCCGGCACCGAATGGAGGCGGGAGCTGTGACGACGCCGCAGCCCCGTGCGGGTGACGAACTGCCGCCGCTGGACGTTCCGGTGACCCGCACCCTCATCGTCTCCGGGGCCCTGGCCTCGCGGGACTTCCAGGACGTCCACCACGATCCGGAGGCGGCGCGGGAGAAGGGCTCGCCCGACATCTTCATGAACATCCTGACGACCAACGGCCTGGTGGGCAGCTACATCACCCGCTGGGCGGGCCCGCACGCCGTGCTGCGCAGAGTCGCCATCCGGCTGGGCGCGCCCAACTACCCGGGCGACACCATGGCACTGTCCGGCCACGTCACCGCAGTCACGCCACCCACCCCCGACGCGCCGGAGGGCGAGGGCGCCACTGTCGAGATCGCCGTACGGGGCGCCAACCGGCTCGGCAACCACGTCACCGGCACGGTCACCGTCACCCTTCAGCAGCCGCAGCAGATACAGCAGCCACCTGGAACCGCCGACCCGGGAGGTACCCCCGCATGAGCCTGCGGAAGGCCGACTCCCTCGGCAGCCGGGCAGCCGTCGTCGGCATCGGCGCGACGGAGTTCTCCAAGGACTCGGGGCGCAGCGAACTGCAGCTCGCCGTCGAGGCCGTACGGGCAGCCCTGGACGACGCGGGGCTGTCCCCGGACGACGTGGACGGCATGGTCACCTTCACCATGGACACCAGCCCCGAGATCACCGTCGCGCAGGCGGCCGGAATCGGTGAGCTGTCGTTCTTCTCGCGGGTGCACTACGGAGGCGGCGCGGCCTGCGCCACCGTGCAGCAGGCGGCACTGGCGGTCGCCTGCGGTCTCGCGGAGACGGTTGTGTGCTACCGGGCGTTCAACGAGCGCTCCGGGCGGCGCTTCGGTTCGGGTGTGCAGCAGCGCGAGCCTTCGGCGGAGGGGGCGGCGCTCGGCTGGTCGCTGCCCTTCGGACTGCTGACCCCCGCCTCCTGGGTCGCCATGGCCGCGCAGCGCTATCTGCACACCTATGGTCTGCGCCCCGAGGTGTTCGGGCAGGTCGCGGTGGTGGACAGGAAGTATGCGGCGACCAATCCGGCCGCCCACTTCTACGGCAGACCCCTCACCCTGGCCGAGCACGCCGCCTCGCGCTGGATCGTGGAGCCGCTGCGGCTGCTGGACTGCTGCCAGGAGACGGACGGCGGCCAGGCGCTGGTCGTCACATCTGCCGAGCGCGCCCGCGATCTGCCGCACCGTCCCGCACTGATCACAGCTGCTGCCCAGGGTGCGGGGCGCGCACAGGAACAGATGACGAGCTTCTACCGCGACGACCTGACCGGGCTGCCGGAGATGGGCGTCGTGGCACGGCAGCTGTGGCGCACCAGTGGGCTGGGGCCGCAGGACATCGATGTGGCCGTGCTGTACGACCACTTCACCCCGTTCGTACTGATGCAGCTGGAGGAGTTCGGCTTCTGCGCGCGCGGTACGGGTGCGGATTTCGTCGCCGCGGAGACACTGCCGCTCAACACCCACGGGGGGCAGCTGGGGGAGGCGTATCTGCACGGCATGAACGGCATCGCCGAGGCGGTACGCCAGCTCCGCGGCACCTCCGTCAACCAGGTTGACGACTGTGCACGAGTGCTCGTCACAGCAGGCACCGGTGTCCCGACCTCGGGCCTGGTGCTCACCCGGTGACGATCGGGCGAATGGCTGAATCCCGGCGGCCCGTTGGGCGAGCCTGACCGGATCGAAGGGCGGCGGCTCGTTCACTCGGCCCATGGCGACCAAAAATCACATGATGGGACGGGCGGCCCTGCTGTCGGCCGCGCTCGCCACCGTACTCACCGGGGGCGCTGTCCCCGCCTCCGGTGCGGAGCCCGCCCCTCCCTCCCCCGCCTCCAGCCGCCCCATCACCTCCACCCCGGACGGGACCGGCGCTCCGTTGCCGGGCACCGGTCCGGTCCCCACGGCCCCCTCGCCCGCCGCTCCCGCCGGACCCGTCACCGATGGGATCACCGACGCGCGTGGGATGGCCGACCCGGCCGCCCCCGACGCACCCGCCGACCCGGCCTCGCCCGGCGCCGCGGGCGTACCGGCGGGGCAGCCGTCGCTCATCCGGGGCGACCCCCGCAACTTCGGGGCGCACATCTTCAAGGGCAACGCCTTCGACACCTGCCAGGCACCCTCGGCGGCCACCATGCGGGCATGGCGCGGCAGCTCGCCGTTCGGCGCCGCCGGCGTCTACATCGGCGGCCGGGGCAGGGCGTGCGCGAAGCAGAAGCACCTGAGCCCGGGCTGGGTGCGCACCGTCGCCCGGCAGGGCTGGAAGCTGCTGCCCGTCTACGTCGGCTCGCAGTCGCCCTGCGTCATCGCCAAGAACAAGCGCAAAGTCCGGATGTCCAGCAGGGCCCCCTACGGGCAGGGCAAGCGCGAGGGACTGGACGCGGTACGCCAGGCGCAGCAGCTGGGCATGGGCAGGAGCAGCGCCGTCTACCTCGACATGGAGGCGTACCGGTACAAGCGCAAGAGCTGTGCCGACACCACGCTGCGCTTCATCCAGGGCTGGAACAGCGCGGTGCGCGCCCAGGGCTACGTCGCCGGCTACTACAGCAGCGCCAACTACGGCATCGCGCACCTGGAGCGGGCCCGTGCGGCAGGTGCGCGGGGGCTGCCCACCGCCGTGTGGTTCGCCCGCTGGCACACCCGCCCGTCGGTGCACGGGGAGCGGAATCTGCACCCCCGGGCGTGGCAGCCGCACCGCCGCATCCACCAGCACACGGGCAATGTGAGGCGCACCTACGGTGGTCACACGGTGCACATCGACCAGAACCTGGTGGACGCTCCGGTGGCGGTCGTCCGATGAGGTCCCCAGGCCCACCCTGATCCGCGTGGTGGATGCTCTCCACCTTCAGGAGGTGTAGGTAGCGCCACCCCTACACCCTGAGGCGGACGCGGCATCGGGACCTTGGGGCGATCCGGGGAGGCCGGGCGGCTCATAGCGTGGATGCCATGACCACGCCTGGGACAGTTCGGACTCCCCGGACCACCAATGCGAAGCACGCGCGGTCCCTTGCGATGCAGCCAGGCTCCGGGGGACAGCCACTGACGTTCACCTCCTATGTCCAAGCGCGGGGCCCGGTGCTGCTGCGCACCGCCCGCTCCCTGACCGCCAACCCCAGCGACGCCGAGGACCTGCTCCAGACGGCGCTGACCAAGACCTATCTGGCCTGGGAGCGGATAGAGGACCACCGCGCGCTGGACGGCTACGTCCGCCGGGCGCTGGTCAACACCCGCACCTCGCAGTGGCGCAGGCGCAAGGTGGACGAGTTCTCCTGCGACGAGCTGCCGGAGCCCGACCCGCTGCCCGCGCCTGACCCCGCCGAGCAGCAGGCCGTACGGGACGCCATGTGGCGTGCCGTGCTCAAGCTGCCCGCCCGCCAGCGCGCCATGGTGGTGCTGCGCTACTACGAGGACCTGAGCGAGATACAGACGGCCGAGGTGCTCGGAGTCTCCGTCGGCACGGTCAAGAGCGCCGTCTCGCGCGCCCTGGCCAAGCTGCGGGAGGACCCGCAGCTGGCGGCGGACGTCCGCGCGGACTCCCAGGCGGAGGAGCACGACGCAGAGCAGGAGCCGCTGGCGGCCTGATCCCCTGGGCAGTACGTACGCCTCCTGCGCAGTACGTATGTCTCGCGTACGACGCCGGGCCGAGTGCGCGATCCGGGCACCGGATCAGCGCGGGCACCCGTGACATACCGAGCGGTCGGTGGCAGGCTTCCGCGGAACCGGCGCATTACCCGTGCGTAAAGACGCAGCTGTGCGTAACCCTCCTGTGCGTGCCCGCACCCGGATGTGAACGCCCTCCTGCGTGCTCGCACGCGGACATGCGCCTGCTCCGCGTAACCACGCCCAAGGGGAGGCCCCGGTGCTGAGCACGATGCAGGACGATGTACCGCTGACCATCTCGCGCATCCTGCGCCACGGAATGACCGTCCACGGGGGCGCCCGGATCACCACGTGGACCGGCGAGCCCGAGCCGCACCGCCAGACCTTCGCCGAGACCGGCGAACGCGCCGCGCAACTCGCCCACGCCCTCCGGGACGAGCTGGGGATACGTCCACAGGACCGGGTCGCGACCCTCATGTGGAGCAGAGTGCGCAAAGCACTCAGCGGGTGACCTGCGGAAATGGGAGCGCCCCCGACGGTTGGTCGTCGGGGGCGCTCGCTGCTTCTGCTGTCAGGTCAGTGTGACGTGCCACTTCCCGCGAGCGAGGAACGTAGCGCCGTCCGGGCGGATGAACACGCGGGCGCCACGCACCGGCAGCTCGCCTTCGTTGAGCCAGTAGGTGCGGCACTCGTCGAGCGCATCCCACAGCCGCCGCGGCCCGCCTTGGTGGACGGTAGGCCGATCGCTGCCGATCGCGGTTGCGCGAGCCCAGGAGCCGTCAGCGTGCGCCATGAGCGCCGTGCGCTGGTCGCCGTCCTCGCGGTACTCGTGCGCGATCCCAGGGACGGTCAGCTCCAGCATGGATGCGAGGTCCCAGGCGTCGACGACGCTGACGACCGGGTACGGGCCTCGGCTCACGTCGTCGCCGTCGTGCACGGCGGCCTTGTTGAGCAGGGCTCGCGCGTCGTCGGAGTAGCCGCCGCTGCTGTGGCGTGTGGGCATGAACCCGGCCCGGTCCCACTCCACGCGACCTGTGGCGCCCCCATCGGCGGTCTTCTCGGCCGTGATGATCAGCGACGTGCCCGCGAGCGTGGTTACGAGCCGGCCGCCGAGGCACAGCGCCCGTAGCCACGCGGAGGGGATCGGGCGCACACCGACCGTGGCGACCACTCGATCGATCGATCCGGCCTCCACGGGCAGCGGGCCGGTAGCGTCAGCCTCGATCAGTGCAGGTTCGAGGCCGATACTTGCGAGCCGGTCGCGCGCGGCCTTGATCAGATACGCGTCCACATCGACGCTCGTTACCTGCTCAGGGGAGAGGCGGCGGGCGAGTAGCGCGGTCCCGTATCCGCTGCCTGTGCCCACGTCGAGCACGTTGTCGCAGTCCTCAATCTGGGCGTGCTGGAACATGCGCACCAGCAGCGAGGGCAGCGTCGCCGACGAGGTGGGGGCGCCGTACGGGCGGTCGACGGTGGTTGCGCGGTCGGCATGCCGCCCCTCGACGCTGGTCACGAGGGAGATATCTCGGTAGGCGGCAGCCTGCCACGCCTCTGGGTCGGTGGGCCCGTCGTGCAGTTCCCAGCCGTCGACGCCGCGGTCCCACCATCGGGGCACGAACTGGTGCCGGGGCACTGTGGCGACGGGGTGGGCCCATCGCGAGGCGCGGTGGGTGACGTGGTCTGCGAGAGCTTCCGCAGGTGTCTTCCAGTTCACGCGGTGACTCCGAGCGTGAGAGCGGGGCGCATTGCCCCTCCGATGCTGTCGTAGGCGGGGGGACACGCCTCTGTGTTGGCCGGGTCGCAGTCCCCGGAGTCATCCGGTGGGCAGCCGTCGGCGCGGGGTAGGGGAACCTCCGCGGATAGGTCTGCCCAACGTGCGCTGTGCAGAATCTCGGCGAGGCGCTGCTCGCGGACGTTGCCGGCGACCATGAATCGGGACAGGATGCAGCCGGACACATCGCCGTCGGGGGAGACGCTGACGCGCTGCCGGAAGCATCGCCCGCACAGCTCGCCGACGGCGGGTTCGGTGGCTGCCTGCTCGGCGGCGCGGCCGACTTTCCGAGTGCGGTCGATCTGGATGCGCTGCACGCCGAGGTGGCGCAGCTCGGCGGCGGCCTGGTCGACGCGCTGCCTGTCGATGACCTCGACGATTCCGGCTCGCATGGGGATGCCGCGCCGCACTGCCTCGGCGATATTGGCCCGGATGCGGTCGAGGCTGCCGCGGGTGCGCGTGATGGTGTCGTGCTGCTCGGGGTCGTCGGTGTAGAACGACGTTGCCAGGCACACCGCTTGGCGCTCGAACCGGTCCCACAACGAGGGCCGAATGTGAGTGAGGTTCGAGTACACCTCGATGCCGAGCTCGGCGTCGGCGGCGTAGTCGATGAGCTGGGGCAGATAGGGGTTCAGGGTGGGTTCACCGCCGATGAACTGCACCATCGGGATACCAAGCTCGGCGATGTCTGAGATGACTCGCTGCCAGTCGTCGCGGGTCATGCTGCCCTGCGGCGTGCGGGGGCTGCTGCTGGTGCAGCAGTGCAGGCACGCCGCGTTGCAGGTTCCTGTGATCTCCAGCTCAACGGACCGGATACCGGCGAGCGCTGTTTCGGGCATGCGCGTTCCCTTCGTCGGTGTGGATGTGCGGTGCGACCCTCACCCGTCGGTCGCCTGGGTGGTGCGATGGTGTGCCCCCGGCCGGCGGCGGTTTACGTCAGGAACCCGCCGTCGGCCGGAGGCTGCCCGCCCGTGCCGGGCACGCTGGGGTGTCTCTCCGGCGCGGGCGGGAGTCAGGAGGGGCCGCGAAGGGCGGCAGCGATGACGAAGCCGGTGCCGAAACCGATCGCGAGCAGTAGGAAGGGTCCGGCGATTCCGCAGGTGGTCATGACGCGGTGGCGAAGTGTGTGCATCACAGGGTGTGCTCCTTTCGCTCGTTCCACAGGCGCGTGACCTCCGCCGCGAGCTCTGGCGGAGCGTGGCGGGTGTTGGCGTACTGGCTCGCGTGGAAGAGGCACATGCGCAGGCCGTGCGGCGGTCCCGAGCCGCGTTCGATGACCGCCACTTGCACGGTGTCGTCGCGGTCGGCCTCGCAGTAGGCGCACCAGCCGCGCAGGGCGCTCAGCGCGGCACGTCTCACCGTCGGGCCCCCTCGGCGCGGTCGCGCGTCGCGCCGTTGGCGGCGATGCCGGCCGCGTGGCGCTCGGCCTCCGTGGCAAGTCGTGCGGCGCTGGGCGGGCAGTCCCATTCGGTGCCGCCGCATGGTCGGCGCAGTAGGAGGTAGGGCCCGTTGTTGCCCATGACGCGGCCGAGCTCGCCTTTGCGCCGGTCGATGACGTACGCGCCGATGCGGTAGCTCATAGAGGTACCTCTTCGTGTCGTTCGAGATCACGGCGGTGGGCCGTGGTCGAAATTGACCGCCCGCGGCGTGCGTCAACGCCCGTACTGACGAGACGAGTTGTGGCGCCGGGGTTCCCTCAGCTTCCGCCTGCGAGCGAGAATCTGCAAGCTTTCATTTGAAGAATTCGCGCCGGATTCTCGAATGAGTGAGATGCATTGCGAATGTGGATCGGCAATGCTTTCATTTTGAGTGCCAGAGATGCCTCATTATGAGGCGAGGGAGGGGTAACGGTGGCGGAGCGCCCGACCGGCTCGACGGTCCCTAGACGGCAACTAGGGCGATACCTACGTGAACTGCGCAACCAAGCACGTCTAACAGCAAAGGCGGCAGCGAAAGCTCTCGAATGGTCCGACGCGAAGCTCTGGCGGATCGAGACCGGGCAAACCTCGCTCCGTAGTCTCGACGCAGAGGCCATGTGCCGGATCTATGGCGCCTCGCCAGACATGACAGAGGCACTGATGGGGCTGGCCAAGGAGACCAAAGCGCGCGGGTGGTGGCACAGCTACGGCGACGTGATCCCCGAGCGATTCGACATCTTCATCGGTCTGGAAGAGGCAGCGTCCCGCATCGACTGGTACGAGACAGATCTCGTGCCGGGACTGCTGCAAACCGAGGCGTACGCACGGGAGATCATCAGTGCGGCGCATGAAGACGAGGAGGAGGTGGAGCAGCGAGTCCAACTACGGATCGCCCGACAAGGGCTGTTGACCCGTACGACAGAACCTCCAACGCTGCGCGTAGCGCTCAATGAAGCAGTTCTACGGCACTCGGTGGGTGGCAGCGCGGTCATGGGAGGCCAGCTACAGCACATGGCCGAACTGTCCACGCTAGCCAATGTCAAGCTGCGTGTCATCCCCTTCAGCGCGGGGCTGCATCAGGGCGTACTCTCAGGGCAGTTCGGCGTCCTACGCTTCCCCGCTTACGGCGAGCGGGAGCCGGAGCCGCCGACGGTCTACGCCGACGGATACACCGGAGACCTCTACCTCGATAAGCCGGCCGAAGTCGCACGCTACGACGCAGCGTTCGCGAACATCTGGGAATCAGCACTCACGGAGGAGGCATCGCGACGCCTTCTCGTCGAGATGGCAGGGAGTCATGAATAGGACGTGTGAACCGACCCGCGACGAGTGGGTCAAGTCCAGCTACAGCAATGCGAACAGCGCGTGTGTCGAGCTACGCATCAGCCGGTCGACGGTCGGCATGCGGGACAGCAAGCAGCAGGGCGGCCCTGTGCTCACTGTCGGGGCTGCTGCGATGCGTGCGTTTCTAGGGGCTGTCGCCGACGGCCAGCTCGGCCGGTAGCCCAACGACAGAAGCCCCCCGCCCCGGCAGCGCGCCGGGACGGGGGGCGTTCCACTGCGCCTACGGTTCGAGTGTGTCGCGGATACGGGCGGCCACCTCGGCATGCCCTTCCGCCTCCAGCTCGGCGGCGAGGTCGAGCGCACGGCGTACCGTCGCCTCGGCCTGCTCGGCACGGTCGGCCTCCCGCGTGGCCATCTCCCACGCGACGGACCGCTCGCGGCGTAGCGCGGTGATCTCCGGATCGCGTACGAACATGCCGCGCCCCGCGATGACCGTTACCGCGTCAGCGGCGCGCAGCTCGGCGAGTCCAGCCCGGACGGTGGGCCGTGTGACGCCGAACTCGTCGGCGAGGGCGTCCTCGGACGGGAGCGCTGTACCGGGCGGGTACGTGCCGTCGGCGATACGGGCCCTGATGGTGCTCTCAATGGCGCGGTACTTCGGCGTTGTCACAGGAGCAGGATGCCACGCCACTCGGGCCGAGGGGGCGGTCACTGTGCGGCCGTATACAGGGACACGAGCAGGCCAGCGATGGCGACGAGCGCGGCCACGCTCGGCAGCGGCCACCGGGACCGCTCCAACTGACTGAGTCGCTGCTCGTGATCCTTGAGCGCTTCGTCTGTCTGGTCGCTGCGCTGCACCAGCAGCGCGAGGGCGCCGTCGGTCTTCGCGAACCCGACCTCGACCGACCGCCGTAGTCGTTCGAGCTCAAGGGTGACCGCGGCAGGGTCGGACGGGGTCGGAGCGGTCATCGGGTGCTGTCGCCTCCCTGCTCGACGATGCCGAGGCCGACGCGGTCGAGCAGCTGCTCGACGGACGGCAAGGCCATCACGCGGGACAGGCCGCCCGCGACGGCGAGCGCGCCGGCCACCCACGGCAGAGACTCGGGGATGCCGGACGCGTCGACGATGGCAGGCATCGCGACGGCGAACGCCACCACACCCTGAATGACGGTGCGCACGGTGCGCTTCGCGGCGTCGGTCATGAGTCAGTCCTCCGGGGTCGTGAGTTTGCGGCCGAGTCTGTCGAGCGCGGTCTGGGCGCCAGCCTCGGCCGCGGCGCGGATCTCGGCCGCCGTGAGTCCACCGCCGCCGAGGGCGTCGGCGAGCTTTTCGATCGTGGCGGCCTGTGCGCCGAGCTGGGCGAGAATCGCGGTGCTGTTGTCGGCAGCGATGTGCGCGTACGCGTAGCCGGACCCGAGCGCGGTACGGACGGAAATCTCGCCGTCCTGCAAACCGACCTGCTCGGGGAATGCCTTGGGTACCCACTCGTTGAGCTCTACGGCGTCATCGAGCTTCATCTCGTCGTCCTCCTGGTGCTGGGCGCCGCCTGCCCACGCACGCAGCGCGGCACGGTCGGCGAACTGGCCGATGTTGGTGTCGATGGGGTTGCTTGTGTACTGGTGGAACAGCCATTTCGCGCGCACGCTCGGCGATCCGGGGCGGCCGTTGTACTGGGCAATCCACAGCGCGTCACCCGCGTTGCTGGTGGTGTCGCGGCGCGTCCAGTAGTCGACGTTGCAGTACAGGCCGACTCGGTGAGTGCCGCCGCGGAGCCGCTTGACCTCGGCGAGGAAGCGGTCTTTGTCCGCGCAGCTCACGCGCGGGTCTTCCCAGTCGGCCCACAGCGGATCGCCCTCAACGCTGGCGGCCTGCTCGACGAAGTACCGCGCTTGCGCGGTCATCGAGCCGGGGCGCAAGAAGTGATAGAAGCCCACAACGAGGCCCGCGTCGCGGGCCCGCTGCGCCTGCGCTCGCATCTTGGGGTTCGTGTAGCTGGTGCCCTCGGTGGCCTTGACGAACACGAAGTCGAGGCCGCGGGTGCTGTAGGTGCTCGACTGGTACGAAGCCACGTCGACGCCCTTGACGGTCATGTGTGGGTGCCTCCTGGGCATGAAAAAGCGCCCGGCGCGGTGCGCGGGGCGTGCGAGGTGCGGTGGGGTCAGTGCTCGTCGTCGTACGGCGACAGAACGGGCGAGGTGGTGTCGTCGCCGATGTCTGCGGCGGCCTCGCCCTTGACGCGGTTGCCCCAGCGGCGCACGCCCGAGACCGTGCTCGTGATGCTGATGGCGAAGACCGCGAGCGGGCTCGCCGGGCCCTTGGTGTACGAGTTGCCAGTCAGCGTCAGTCGGTTGATGCCGGACGTACAGCGGAAGCCGTAGCCGCTACCACCGGTACCGGCGCCCGTGACGGAGTTGTTCGACACGACGATGTTCGCGCCTCGCAGTGCATGAATGCCGTTGACCGCGCACGACGTGATCAGGTTCCCGTCGAGCAGCATGTCGGTGCCGTTGTCACACGAGATTCCCGATCCGCCAGTGTTATCGACCCGGTTCGAGGCGACAACGCCGTCGGCGATCCACTCTTGCGAGATCCCCGTGTTGCCGATGGACGACAGCACGTTGCCAGTCACGGCGTACCGGGATACGTACTCCAGCCTGACGCCGTTCTCACTCCCGCCGCTGCCGTCGATGGTGTTGCCGGTGATCGCGAGGCTGTACCAGCGGCCGGAATCCTCGCCCTGCACATAGACGGGCTCGCTGTAGCTGCCACCGTCCGTGAACACGTTGTCGGCGATCACCAGACCGGTGGAGGGTTGCGACGACCCGCGGTCGACCCCGTCGGCGTCGGTGCGGTCGGCGGTCTTGCTGCTGTCGAGCGTGCGCGCCCACACACCGCCGCCGCACTGCGTGAAGGTGTTGCCGGTGATCGTCGACTCTTCCCAGATGTACGGCTTCACCGCGTACTGCGAGCACTGCTCGAACGTGTTGTTGGTGACCTTGATGCGGCGATGCCAGCGGCCCCAGGTCGCCGAGTGCGAGCCGACACCCGACGGCCACGCCACCGTGCCCGCCGTGCCGGACGGGCCGACGTAGCAGTCACGCATGACGAGGTCTTCCGTCGGCGTCGAGTCGTACGGGCCGAAGCCACCGAAGACGGACGCGCGGAACGCGCCGTCGACCTGTACCGCCTCGGAGAACGACCGGCCCCCGGTGTCGACGTAGCCGCGGAACGAGCAGCCAGAGACGGTCGCGCCCTTCGTGCTGTTGAGCTCGATCGCGTGATAGCCGGCCACGTCCCGGATCTCCAGATCCCGGATGGTCACATTGCGGGCGTGGCCGATGCTGATGCACATGTCCGGGTCGGTCGGGAACGCGGGTGCCTGCATGTCCCACAGCCCACCCTCGATGATCAGGTCACCGTGCCCGGAGTACCCGCCGTACGCCTGGCTGGCGTCCCCGTTGAGGAGAAACGTTTCCGGGGCGCCCCGCAGGAACGACGCGCCCGGGGCGAGCGTGAGCCGCGTACGGCGGTAGATGCGCAGTGGCAGCGTGGCGCACCGGTACGTGCCGGGCGGGACGATGATCCAGCCGCCGCCCCCGTCGCGCGCGGCATCGAGGGCGGCCTGGAGCGCGGGGGCGTCGTCGGTCGTACCGTCGCCCGTGGCGCCGTACTCGGGCGCGGTCGGGTCGATGACGGGCAGTTCGGCAGTCCCCAGCGGCGGAAGCTGCGCGGCGGGCACTTTCCCGCCCGTGTCGAGCTCGGCGACGCCGGACGGGGCGCCCTTCTCCGAGACAGCGACGGCGCCCACATCGGCGGCGCTGTAGGTCGGCCGCTGCGCGGCGGGGAGTACGCCCGCGTCGTCGAGCTGAGCGACCCCGCCCGGTGAGCCCGGGGCGGTGTCCGGCACGGCGCCCACGTCGGCCGCGTCGAGGATGATGTCGGGCCCCAGATCACCATTCACGGAGTTGACCGAACCGTCGCCCGGGTCACCCTTGGGCCCCTGCGGGCCGACCGGTCCGGGCTCACCCTGCGGCCCAGCCGGGCCGACGGGACCCTCGGGCCCAGCCGGGCCGATGAGCGAGTCGAGCCACTGCACGGGCGTGCCGACGAAACCCTCGGCGACGGCGATCTCGTATGCCGAGGCGCCGCGGACGTAGTTCGGATTCGCGGGGTCGGTCGGGGCCACGTCGGCGAGGTCGACCTCCGGGTCGTTGAGGG
This sequence comes from Streptomyces sp. CA-250714, assembly GCF_050936705.1. Lineage (NCBI taxonomy): Bacteria > Bacillati > Actinomycetota > Actinomycetes > Kitasatosporales > Streptomycetaceae > Streptomyces > Streptomyces sp. CA-250714. Next base: position 4,177,019 of record NZ_JBNJMI010000001.1, read on the forward strand.
GGAGCAGGAGAGAGTACGAGCGGTTACTCGCCACGCCTGCGAGTGCTTCCGTCACGGTGTACGACCAGCCGACCGGGTCCATACCGGGGGCGTCCGTGGCAGGCAGCACCACGGCAATCGCGCCGGATGCGTCGAGCTGGGCCTCGACCGGCCCGTCGAGCATTACGTCGGCTGCTCCGAAGGTGAGCAGCGCGGGGGCCCGGAAGATCACCCGACCCTTGAGCGGGGTGCCGTCCGGCCGCAGGTAGCGGGCGGTGACTCGGACTGTGGGGATGGACTCGGGCAGCGTGGCCAAGGGGGTGCTCCTTACGGGGCGGGGATGGTGGGCGCTTCGTCAGCGCTGAAGGTGTTGCGGGTGAACGCTGCGATCACGTCGGTTTCGACGCTGCCGGCACCCTTGGTGCGGTGGTCGATTCGCCAGTTCACGTAATCGAGGTAGTCGAGACCGTCGAGCGGATACGTGATCGTCCGCGAGGTCGAGGTGTCTGCGGCGGCGTCGTACTCGGCGAGTACGCGTTCGACGCCGCCGGGCAGGGTCATCACGACGCGCACTTGCCCGCCGCCCGCGCCCGCGTAGGTGATCAGCCGCAGGTATGCGACGGCGTTGTGCACGGGCCCAGCACCGCGCCAGCCGATCAGATAGCCGGCGGAGCTAGTGACTTGGGCGCTCGTGGGGTACAGCGGGACGGGCATCCAAGGGCGGCCGAGCCAGCGGTCGGCGTACGCGTCGTCGGAGACGATGATGCGTCCGTCGCGGCTGAACATGCGGATCATCTGGCCGGATGCCTGGCTCTCGTCGCCTACGGTCAGTGCGCGCGAGCCGTCCTCGCGGCCGAGACCGATGCCCCAATCGCCCTCCGCTGTCTGTCCGACGACGAACGTGCGCACGTCGTCGGGGGTCTGTGCGACGAGTTGCCCGCCGCGGCCGATCACCACATCGCCACCGAGTACGGAGTCGAGTGCGGGCCGGATCTGTGACCGACCGCGCAGCGTGCGCACCTCGCGTTCGAGCTTGGCGAGACGGTCGAGGATGTCGCGAGGGACGTGCGCCATCACGGCACCTCCAGATACAGGCGTGCCGTCTCGGGGCGGCCACGCGCGGGCGGGGAGACGGACATGCCGACGACACGGAACCGTTCGTCGAGCGGTCGGGGGTGCCACAGATCGCGGATTCGGACGCGCACGGTCGCGCCGATCAGCGCGGGGCTGACCAGCCCACCGAGAAGTACCTCGATCTCGGGTATCTCGACGGGGCGGCGTGCGGCGGCAAGGTCGGCGCGTGCGTGCCCGTCGAGTACGTCCTGGCGCTCAACCGTGCTGTAGTCACTGGTGCCGTCGAGCCGCGGCCACCCGTTCGCGAGGTCATCCTCGGCGGTCAACAGTGGCGAGGTGAGTGGCGCCGAGTCCTCTGTCTGGTTGCGGTTGATGGACGCGCCGCGTGACTGCCAGGCGGTAGCCATCTCGGTGGCGTCGGACGGCCACGAGTACGACACGATCGGCCCGGGGTGGTCGAGCACCGCATCGGCCGCGCCCGTTCGCAGCGTCGGGTGCCCGAGCTGGAGCCGCCGCGCCCGGGTGCGGTCATCGCGTCGATACGAAGCAATGCGCCACTCGAACCCCTGCTCTGCCTCGGCGAGCTGGTCGAGCAGGTCACCGATGCTGTGCAGGTCGTACCGGCTGTACTCGCGGTCACGCAGCACACCAGATAGACCCGGGTCGGCCTCGATACCGAGGTCACCCCCGGGCGTCGCCTGCACGTAGGCGAGCAAGTCGCGCACGATGTCGAACTGATCGCGGGCGGTCGCGGCGTAGTCGTCGACCAGCAACCGGCGGTAGAGGTAGGACTCCCAGCCGCCAGCTTGAATCTCCGCGCCGAGATTCCCGCGGTCGTCCATCCCAGGTTTACGGGTCCACAGGATGCCGCCCCACCAGATATCCGGGCCACGCTCGACCCACAGACCGGTGCGGCCCGGGGTGAGCGCCCGGCGCGCTCGCTGCGCAACCTCAGCGTTCGGAGTGGGCACAACGCCGCGCAAGCTCCCGGTTTTGCCGATGTAGTCGTCAAGGGCGAGGCCCTGTACGGGAAGAGAGTCGACGAGCCGGTCGGTCAGCAGGTCCGTAAGTAGCACGCGGTAGGTCGTTGAGGGGGTCGGGATCACGGCACCCCCTCGGGATCACTGCACGTAGGTGGCGCTGATGCGGAGGTTGTGACCCTTTTCGAGGACGATGCCGGGCGACCACGTCCGCAACGTGACCTGTCCGTCGGGATCGCACCGTGCGCTGCCGTCGCCGTAGCCGTCCGTCGCCACCGCCTCGTAGGCGAACAGCGGCGCCCAACCGTCAGGCAGGGAGCCGACGAACGAGTCGGGCAGGTTGGAGGAGTCGGACAGGTTGCCGCCCGTGCGGGACAGGTACACCGACCACGTCACCGTGCCGTTCCGGCGCCGGGCGTTGAACGTGTTCACTGACCAACCGGTGCCCGCCAGAAACCCGGTGGTGACGGACTCGGCGGGGATCTCCGGCGGCCGGTACGGGCGCCACGCGTCGCCCGCAGCGTCCCACCGCTCCAGCACCCCGCCACGGTCGCGGTACGCGCCGTCGTACGCGCCCTCGTCGTCCGTGGCACCGCGGGGGACGATGCCACCCATGCCCACGGTGTACCGGCGCCGGTCCGTGAGCGCGCTCGCCCAGTCGACACCGCCCGTCGAGGCCGCCGCGCCCGCGCGCACCCGCACGTCCCACAGCGGCAGCGACGCGGGCGGCAGCGCGGGCGGTGTCGGGGCGCCCGCGGGCTCCCCCTGCACCAGCTCGACCACGGCCGCCGTCTGTCCCTCGGTGTCGTACATACCGTCGAGCACGCGCACGATCACGGTGTCGATGCGGTCGAGGGCGTCGCCGGGGGCGATGTCGACCAGCTCGGGCGCGTCGATGACGACCGGGTACGGGCCCTGCGCGGCGGTGCCCTGCACCACGGCGCGGCCGACGCCGATCTGTAGCGTCATCGCGCCGGCCGGGGCGGCGAGCAGCGGTGCCCCGCCCGGGATGACGCCGCCACGGCTGGTGAGCTCGCCCTCGGGCGTCACCGTGCCGACGGGGGCTACGCGGGTGTCCTCGCGGGTCTGCCCCTGGGGCAGCAGCCATGCAGCGCGCACGGTCATGCGGTCGTACTCCTTACCAGAAGGCCGAGCGGTACCGGACGGTCACGGACGCGCCGGGGGTGCCGGTCGCGCGCAGGACGAGAGCCGTCTCGCCGGGGGGAAAGGTGAATGTCTGCTCGGGCACCGAGCGCGCCGTCGCGGCGTACAGTCGCGAGGCGGTGCCGTTGAGGGTGGCCGTGCCCGCGAGGGTGTCGACGACGAGCAGGTCATCGGCTCCGAGCGGGAGGTCGTATTCGAGGGTGTCGCCGTTGCCGATGTTCGTCAGCGCGGGCCGGTCCATCGGCCCCCGGAACTCGATCACGGGGTGCGTGGCGGCGTCGCCGCGGTTGTGGACGGTCATCGTGCCGGACTCGCCGGGCTGTCCGAAGTCCAGCGGCCACACCAGCGGCCAGCCGAGGCCCGGTTCGCGCGCGGGCAGTCCAGCGCTCGCGGTCTGCTCGGCCAGCGCGTACCGACGCGGGTCTGTCGCCTCGAACTCGATCGCGGCTCCCGTGATGGTGCCAACGCGGTACCCGAGTCCGGCCGGGATCGCGCGCCGCACTGCGCGCGCGTAGGAGAGCAGCGGCCCCCGCTCATCCAGCCACACGATGAGCGGCAGTTCGTCGACGACGGGCACCGTGCTGCGGTTGAGCGCGGCGACCGCGGCGCCGATGGTTGCCCGCGGGGCGCGCACGGTCAGCCCGTCGAGGCCGATCGTGCGCGCCTGCGCGAGCAGGGTTCCCGGAATCGCGCCGTGCGCATCCGGGCGTGAGACGGTGCCCGAGTCGAGCGCGGGCAGTTCCTCCCATCCGGTGATCTGCCGCCACCGGTACGGGGTGCCGGGGCCGAGCAGCAGCTCGCCGTACTGCACGTGCCCCGGGCGGGTCACCAGATCGCCGAGCGCCACGGTCACCCCCTTGCCTTCGCGAGCCAGGCGAGCGCGCGGGCGTTGTCGTCGGGTGAACCGTGCTCGGCGGCGTGCCAGTGTTCGACCGCGACCAGCGGCCCGCCAGCTCCAGCCACGCCGAGGGAACCGGCTGCCCCGAAGGGGCCGGCTCCCGCGAGCGCGGGCGAGAGCTGGGGGACAGGGGGCGGAGTAACGAGGGTGCGCATGGTGCGCGCGACCGCTCCCGCCCCGCCCTCGATGCCCTGCACGATGCCCGCCGGAATCCAGCGGCCGATGTCGCGCGCCATGACGCGGCTCGGGGAGGAGATCCCGAGCGCCTTTGCGACCGGACCCGGGATCATGTTCTTCGCGAAGCTCATGAGCTTGCTCTTGAGCCAGCCGCCCATGGACTTCACGCCGCGCAACAAGCCGCGCACAACGTCCTTGCCCTTGCCGACCAACAGGTCTTTCAGGTTGCCGACGGCGCGGGCGAGTTTGCCGGGAAGATCATTCGCCCACGCGATCGCGTCTCGGCCCTTCTGAACCAGGCCATCCTTGAACTTCCGCATGGCTTCGACCGCTCGGTCGCGGAGCTTCCCGGCGAGCGGGCGCACCGCGTCGAACGCGCGTCCCGGCAGCCCTGTGAGCCAGCGGACAGCCGCAGCGATGCCCTTGCCGACGAGGGAGGCGAGTTTCGACGCGGCCTTGCCGACCAGCTCGGCCGCGTTCCCGGCCGCCTGCTTGGCCAGTTGCCATGCCTTGCTGAAGTCGCCATGCAGCAGCGCGACGATGGCCTCGATGGCCGGTACGACCACATCGGTTACCGCAGCAGCGAGGCCACCCGAGAGCGTTCCGGCCAGCTTCCCGATCAGCTCGATCAGCGGCTCGATGATCGGCATGAGTGCGTTCAGGGCGCCGATCAGCAGCTCGCCGACGGCAACGATCAGCGGGGCCAGTGCGACCAGCAGTTCGGCGAAGGTTTGGCCGAGTGTGGCCAGGGACGGTGAGAGCGCGACGATCAGGTCTGCCAGGATCGGCAGGATCGTTTCGGCAAGATCAGCGAGCACCGTAGCTATCGGCTCGATCACGCTCGGCAGTACGGACAGCACTGGTTCGAGGGCGTCCGCGAGTGCGGCTACGAGCAGCATGACCACCGGGGCGGCGGCCTCGATGATCGTCTTTACCGCGTTAATGATCGGAATCAGGGCGGGCAGGACAGAGGCGGCCAATTTGCCTATAACAGGCAAGACCGGCGAAAGGGCATCAATTAGGACACCGAACGCGTCCGCGGCGGCGTCCAGGACTGGGCCCAGCTCCTCAACGATCGGCATCAGCGCTTCGCCGAGCCTGCCGACCAGTCGCGCCAGCGGCGGCCCGAGCTTCGCCAGCGCCGGACCCAGCGCACCGGCCAAGCTCGCCACCAGCGGCCCCAGGGCTGAGACGAGCGCCGAGAGAACCGGCCCGCCCGCCTCAGCGAGTACCCCGACAAGCTGACCGACGGCGGGCAGGATGTCGCCTACCGCGCCGAGTAGGCCGCCCAGACCCTCAGCGGCGCCACCGGCGCCCGCGGCTACGCCCTCGAAGAAGCCGCCGACACCATCACCGACCGCGGCGAGCCCGGTAGACAGGGCATCGATCACCGGCCGGGCGGCCTCGACCGCGGTGACGAGCCCAGGCATGGCGCCCTTGGCGAGGCCGCCGATCCCATCGACGAGCGGTTCGATCAGCGGGGCGACGCCCTCGAAGAGCTGCCCAATCTGCGGGGCGAGGTCGTCGAAGATCCCCTGTAGCTGTCCAGCCGCCGCGACGAAGGGTTTCACCAGCGGCTTTGCGAGCTCGGCCGTCTGCTCCTTGACGTGCTCGGCCATGTCGCCGAACGCGTCTTTGACCTGCTCGTTCTCCTTGAGCGCCAGGGCGCCCAAACCGACGACAGCGAGCGGCACAGCGGCGAGCGCGCCCGCAGCCACCACCGCTGAGGCCGACAGTGCGAGGGCGGCCGTCTTTGTGGTGCCAAGCAGCGGCCCGATGCCCGCGAGACTGCGCTCTGCCCGCTCCGCTCCGCCCCCGATGCCGTCGCCGAGCGAGGCGCCCATGTCGGCGCCGGCCGCGGCGAACCTGCCGCGTAGGTCCCGCAGTCGGCCGTCGGCGTCCCGCTGGAGCCCTGCGAGGTCGGCCTCGGTCCGGGCCACGCCACGGCGGGCGCCGGAGTCGTCGAGGTCGATGAAGCCGACGAGTTCGCCGATGGTGAGGGCCATTGGGCACCCCCCATCGGCGCCCGTCGGGGCGCGCTATTCAGTTGTGGTTGTTGATCATTGCCCGGTCAGCCGGGCGATTTCGACGGGGTCCGTCACCGTGCGGGGCGTGCGTGCCCATGCCTGCGCGAACCTGCTCTCGGCGGGTAGACCGCCGAGCAGCACCAGCAGCCGGCGCGTTGAGACCGTGGCGAGCTGTTGTGGGGTGGTTCCGTACTCGCGGGCGAGGTCAGCCTCGACCGCCGCCCAGTTGGTCAGGACCGCGCGCCAGAAGTCGGCCGCTTCGCCGTGCTCTTCTTCGGGCGCGCCTTGGCTTTTCCCTTCGCGGCGTCACGCCGCTGCCGTTCGGCGTCAGCCTCGGCGACGGTCATGGAACCGGGCTTGCGGATGTTCTCGGTCGCCCACAGCAGCAGCGTCCCGAACTGTGGGTCGTCCATACCATGTGCGACGAACGTGTCGAGCGCGTCACGGCCGAACAGGTAACCGACCAGCGTGCGCACGTCCTCGGGGTTCTTGGATGCCTGCAACCGCTGCACCAGGAGGGCGAACATGCCGCCGAGCTCGCGGGGGAGCCGCCACTCGCGCCCGTATAGGCGGAACGGCATGCCGGTGCGCACGGGCTCGGGCTGCTCGGCGAAGAACGCGTCAAAGTCCGCGAACTGCTCGGGCGACTCGTCCGGCTCGGCCTGCTCGTTGTCGAGCTGGTCGTCGGTTGTCACTTGGTGCCGCCCTTCGTGTCAGCCGCGGCGAGCGTCTTGTCGCCCTGCGTATCGGTCGCGGCCAGTGTGGTGAACCCGGCCGGGACGGTGACGGCGGCAGATGTGGGCGCACCACAGCGGGTGAACGTAGCCGCCCAACTTGTCTTGTCGTTGGTCTCGCCGCCGGCCTCGCCCGGCGTGACGGTGCACTCCCACACCGCCCACGTCGTTTGCGAGGTGTGCCGGTAGCGCATCCGGCCGCGCGACTCCTCGCCGAGCCGGTACGCCCACACGTCGTCGATGTACGCCTGCCCGGGGTCCTGCGTTCCGGACGTGGCCGCGTACAACCCTTCGAGAGACAGCGTGGCGCCACGCTGCATCACGTCCTGCTCATAGTGCCCCTCGCTGTCGAACGTCGTGGTGTCGGCCGTCTCCTCGTTCTCACCCGGGTTGACGTTCCAGCTCTTGAGCTTGCCGATACGCAGCCACGTGTCGGGGGCCGCGTGATCCTCGACCTCGAAAATCCAGCCGCGGGCGTCGATGGGCCTGCCTGCCATGGGCGCCCCTCCTTTCAGATTCGGTGCTTGGTGGGGGCCGACACGCTGATGTCGTAGTTGCAGACGTGTTCGTGTCGGCCGGATGAGTCCGGGCCCATGGGGGCGGGGGTGCCGCGCGCGGCGGCGAGGATGAGCCACGTGCCGTCGGGCAGCTCGACGCCCGCCAATCCGTGCAGCTCGCTGTAAATCGCCTCGGCGCGGCGGCGGGACACACGCGGGTCGGGCCCCCCGCGGGTGCGCACCTGCAACCTGCGGTCGTCGAAGTCGTTGCGGGCGTCCTGCTCGCCACCGTCGTACAGCCACAGCGCGACCGCCTCGGCCGGTTCCGGGGGCATGGTCTCGACGAACAGGTCGCCGCTCGTGCCGGTTGGGTCGTAGATGCCGTGGCCGGTGGCAGCCAGATAGCGGGCGAGCCCGTCGAGCAGGTCAGCCACGGAGCGACCTCCGCAACTGCGCGGCGATGATCTGCGCGACCGCCGCGGCCTCTTCCGTCAACGGCCCTTCGAGGTACTTCGCCGTGCGCCCCGCGTCGTGCCGCCATGTCAACTCTTCGTGTTGGCGGACGGCATACACGGTGTCGTACGACACGGCGGCCGTGAGCTGCTGCTCGTCGACGGTGGCAACGCCGGAGCGTTCGAGGGTGGCCTCTTCGATCGGGACGCGGGCCCGCGAGACGGTGAGGACATGTTCGGCGCCCAGGCGCAGGCCGCGGAGGGCGCCGGCGCGGGTGCCGCGTAGTGCGGCGTCGCCGTTCCAGCGCAGACGCGTGCGCATCATTCCGCGCTCACCTCCACTGATTCGGGCACCGGGAGTCCTGGCGCGGTGTGGTGCGCGACGTTCAGCGCCCGCGTGATCCGGCCGGACGGCAGGGTGATGCGCGACTCGGCCGGGCAGTCGAGATCCGGCTCGGCGATGATCTGTGCCGTGCTGGTGACTTCGCGGCCTTCCTTGTCCCGAACGGTCTTGACGGTTTCGGCGACCAGGGCGCGCACCGCGACCGCGGGCCCGTACGTGGGCCCGTACGCGGAGTCGCCGCGGTACGGCTCGACCGTGATGCGGTGGCGCAGCAGCCAGCCGGGGACGTTCACCAGATCACCCCCGGCAGCAGTCCGGCGCGGCGCAGCGCGCGGTGCGCGCGCGGGGCGAGGCCGACATCGCCCGCGGCTGTCGGTCCGTCCTTGCGGCCGGACAGGGATACGGGCCCGATGCTGACCGAGTCCCACCGGCCGGCCGCGCCGGTGCCGTCGTCACCGGTCGCCAGTTGGTACTCGACCTGTGCACACGTGGCGTCGGCAAGGGCCTGCACTGTGTCGGGGTGCGTCGGCATGCCCGCGGCGTCCGTGGCGTACAGGGCGGCGAGTAGGGCGTCGTCGACATCCTCGGACGCGCGGGCGAGCAGTCGTTCGGCGCCGGGCGGGGCCGGTTGGCCGGTCCACGCGCTGAGCTGTTCGGGGGTGGCGTAGACGCGGCCCACAGGTCACCCCCTCGGCTTGCGCGGGCGCCCCGTGGCCTTCCTGTCCGACGGGGCGCTCGCAGACTTGGACGCGTCGTCCGACGTGGTGTCGGACGCGCCGTGGTGGTAGCGGCGGAGCATCATCACGCGGCCCCAGTGGCGAGCGTGCCGACGCAGACGCCCTTGTCGTCGAGCCGCTTCACCGCGTAGTGCATGTTCGTCGTGATCACGTTGGTGCGCTTGAGAATGTCGCGGTCGTGCTCGACGATCGGCCGCCGCTTGTAGAGCAGGCCGAGGCTGTTCTGCTTGAGCAGCAGGAACGTTCCTGCGGTAACGCGGTCGGTCACGATGACCGGCATACCGGCGATGGCGCCGATCGTGCCCGTGGTGACCGGGATCGAGGTCCCCAGCTTGGCGGCGTCGGTGAACTGCGCGTCGTCCCACACCTGCGTGCGCTGCGCGGAGTTGATGAACAGTCCGGCGAACTCGGACGGGTCGAACTCGTCACCGAACAGGGCGGCGGCGTGGTTGATCACGCCCCATGAAAGGGCGGTCTCGGTGGCGGTGTACCGGTAGGGGTTGCCGCCGCCCTGGGCGGTCTCGTCGGCCGCAGCCTGCCCGATGAGGTCCGCGTCGACCTTCCGGGCGGCGAGGATGCCGAACTGCCGCTGCGCCTCCGACCGGGGGTCGCCGAGCGCGTTCAGCATGGCGTTGTCGCTGATCTCGACGGCCTTGCCGGCCTCCTTGATGGTGGCCTTGCTGCTGGTCTGCCCCATGACGGCGGTGGACATGGCGACGGCCTCGGTCAGCTCGTCGAGCTCGCCGAGCGCCCCCCACTTGGGGAAGTTGATGCTGTCGCCGGGCTGGCCGACGAGCGTGCTGTCGACCATGACGGCGGACGAGCCACCGACGCGCACGGCGCCGGCGAACTTCGCCTGCGCCATGTCGGCCCACACCTCGGGAACGATCAGGTTCGCGGCCTTGGTCTCGGCCATGACGGGTGCTCCTTCTCTCCGGCGCGGTGCCGGGCGGTTGGGGATGCCCGGCGGTGGGCGCCGGGGTCAGGAACCGGCCAGGCGCCGGTATGTGTCGGGGTCGGACTGGTACAGCTCGGCACGCTGGGCGTAGTCCATGGCGGCGAACTGCTGGGCGGTGACCCCCTGCGACGGGGGCCCGGAGAACTCGGCACCGGAGCGCGGCGGCCCTGCGGGCTGCTGGACGGCGAGCTTCGGATTCGCTGTCACCGCGGCCTCGACCGCGGCCTTAACGGCGGCGGTGTCGGTCGGGTCGAGCTCGGCGACAGCGGCGGCGAATGATCGGCTGTCGAGCAGCGCATCGGGGTCGCCCCCGGCCTCCCGCGCGGTGCGGTAGACGGCGAGCTCGACGGCGGTCTGTCGGGCCTGTTCCTGCGCGGCAGTGAGCTGCTGCGTCAGTTCCTCCGGGGTGGCCTGCTCTCCGGCCTTGGACGGGTCGAGGATGCCGAGCAGCTGCTGTGTGAGCTCGGCGCGTGCGTCGTCGGCAGCTTTCTGCTTCGCCGTGACGCGGGTCTTACCGGCCTCTTTGCGGGCGTCAGCGAGCTCGGTCTCAAGCCGTGCGATCTGCGCGGCGGTGTCCTCGCCCTGCTGCTGTCCCTCCCCGGTTGGCGGTGCCGCGGGCGGGGTCGGCTTCGGCGCGGTGCCGGTCGGGTCCTGCCCGCCCTCGCCTGCCGGTGCGCCCTGCTGCTGGCCGCCGGGGGTGCCGTTGTCGTCGCTCATGGGGTGCCCTCCTGGGGCTGGTGGGCCCGCTCCTGGCGGGCGTGTGGTCATAGCAGTGAGGGCCCGCACCTGGCGGGCCCTCGGGGTCGTGCTGTCAGGGGTGGTACTACTCGGCGCGGTCGCGCGTGGCGAGCGGCCGGGTCTCGGCGTAGCCGCGAATCCATGCGGTGCGCAGCAGGGAGTCACGGGGGTGTGGGCAGGCGGTCGGGCGGTCGCCGCGGCGGCCTGCCTCTCGGCCGGCGGTCACGGCCCGGACGATGTCCTCACGCGTACCCATCGGCGCTACCTCCGCTGCTGGTGTTCGGCCTCATTCTGCCGAGCCCGCTCGGCGGCTGCCGACCGTATGCCGGTGGCCTGCTCGATGAACTCGGCCTGCGTCATACGGCCGTGCTCAGCCCACCATGCCTTGAGTTCGTCGGACGCGCGCGCGTAGGCGATGCGCGCGGGACCGCTGAACAGACTGATCGGGTCGACGCCAGCCATCTCGGCGCGCTTGTTCAGCAGGTAGCCGCGGCAATCTTCCTCGGCCGCGAGGTACTGCGCGTACACGTACTCGTCGTACAGCTCCCGCGCCTCACGGCGCGTGATACGCCGCTCCTCCTGCTCGTCGTCGGACGTGTCCGACGCGTCATGCGTTGTGCTGTCGGACGTGGACGGCTCGGCGTCGGACGCCCACGCACCCCACTCATCCGGGCCGGGCGCGGGCGCCATGACTTCGGCGAGTGCGTCACGGTTGGCGAGCAGGTCGGCGACCGCGTCGGACGTGTCCGACGGGGCCGGGAGCGGCACGCCGTCGCGGCGGTCCATCTCGGCGGCGATGCGGGCGAGCTCGTCGGCGGTGGCGTACTGCATACACCATGCGAGCTCATCGTCGGACACGTCGACCAGCTCGGCGAGCAGGTGTCCGCCGGGAAACAACCGGGCGAGGGCGTCGCGTCGGGCGGCCTCGGCGGCGAGCAGCGCCAGCGTTGCCGGGTCGGCGTTGCGGGCGCGGGCGGCCAGCTGCGCGTCGGACAGTCCGACCAGTTCGGGCCGGACGCCGGGGAGGCTGGCGGCGCGGTCGCGCTGGTCCATCTCCGTCATGACGCGCAACGCGTCGGCGTCGGACAGGTGCCCGTACGCGCGGGCGAGCTCTTCGTCGCTGAGCGCGGCGAGGTCACCGTCGGCCAGGGCGGCGCGGGTGCGGGCGAGCAGTTCCTCGCGGTCGCGTCGGTCGGACTCGGCCTCGACGCGGGCGAGGGCCCGCTCGTCGAGCAGGTTCGAGCGTGCTGCGGCGGCGAGCTGGTCGTCGCTCATTTCCCGCGCGCTCTGCTCGTCGCCCGACCACAAGCGGGCGGCTTCGACCTGCTCGGCCGTGGCTTCGGTTCGCTTCGGCGGGAGGTTCGAGGCGCCGGGCTGCTCGCGGCGCCGCAGGCGGCGCAAGTCGGGGTGCGCGGTGAGGTGGTTGCGCATGGCGCCCTGCCACTGTCTGACCTTCGCCTCGGCGGCCTTCTTCGCTTCCGGGGTGACGGCTGCGGCGGCGCGGCGCTTGTATTTGCGGATGTGCCGCTCGATCTCGCGCTGACGCTGCCCGGCCTCGTAGCCGCTCGGGTCGCTGACGGCCTGCTCGGTGCGCGTGATACCGGGCGCGTACGCGCTCACGCTGTGGCGGCAGTTGGGATGCTGCAAGCCTGCGAGGCGCGCCTCGTCGAGCGCTCCGGCCACCTTCACGGGCACCATGCGCCCGTCCTCGATGGCGTGCTCGACCGTGCGCTTGCCGGTCGGTCCGTTGATGGCCAGTACGCGGCCCTCCCACGGGCGGCAGAGAGGGCACTCGCGCGGCGCGTCCGAGACGATGACCAGGTCGATACCGGCGTCGGACAGGGTCCGCATGTGGGCCTCTGTCGCGGCGCGCGCAACGGACGTACGGACGGCCATTTCCGCGTAGCTGGTGAGCTGCCATCGGCGGCCGGCCTTGTCGACGAACGCCCGGATTCCCTCGTCGGCGAACCGGCGCATGGCGTCCTGTGTGGCCTGTCGACGGGTGCCGGTGCCCAGTAGGGGCGTGGCGGTGACCTCGGCGACGATCGCCCGGAACCGGTCGACGACTGCCCGCAGAATCGAGCGGTGCGTCGAGGTCACCACGTCGACCGCTTCCTGTGCGAGGCGGTCGACGGCCTGAGCGTTCGGGGTCACGTCGTCGACCAGGGCGCGGGCGTCGTCGGACAGGGCGCCCAGTTCGGCGACCGCGGCGCGGTGCCCCGTGTTGTACGCCTCGGCGACCACGTCGAAAACCTCAAGGGTCACGGCCTTGCCCAGTTCATCGACCACGCCCTGTGAGGCGCGGCGCAGCTGGGCAATGGCGGCGAGCTTGCGCTCGGCCCACCCTGGGGCGTCGAGGCCGGCGGCGAGCTGCCGAGCGATGATGCCGAGTAGGCGTTCCTCGGCCCCGGCGTACAGGTCGCGCGTGCCGGCGGCGAGGTCTTCGACCATGCCGGGGTGAATGGGCATCTGTCACCCCCTCGCGTGATGATGGGGCCATGGCCTATCGCCCGTATCCCAACGTCGAACGCGCTCGCCGGCACATCGGGGGTGACTACGACGCGCCCGTGCCGGGCCGGCCGCATGACTGGCAACGGCCGGCCGACGGGTACGGGCGGGTCTGCACGCAGTGCCGCATGGCCCGTAAGTTCTGGGCGGGCGGTGCCTGCCCTGGTGTCCCTCTCGGGTCGGGTCAGTACGTCTGACCGATCACGCGGCCATGGGGAAGTTTCCGACGGGGTCGGGCGCGCCCGCGCCGGTCTCGGCGAGGATCGCGTCGACCTCGGCCTGTACATCGCTGTCGTCCCACTCCGGATGCAGCACCTTGACCTTGGTCTTGGTGGAGACAGCGCCTGCACGGTTGAGCAGGTCGAGCGTTGTGGCGGTCTGCTGCTCGGACTCGGCGACACCGTCTCCGAACTCGACGTTGGGGCGTTCGGGGGTGATGCGCTGCCCGAACTGCACCGCGTCGAGCTGCAACATGACGTGCAGCATGTCGGCCAACGGATGCCTGACGTACCCGGCCTTCTTCTTCCGGGTCACCATGCTCCGGGCGTCCCGACTGTCCGACTCCGTCGCGGTGATGGGCTGCCCGCCGCCATCGAGGCCGAAGGACTGGGCGCTGTAGCCGGCGGACTGGGCGGCCTGCCGCATGAGCGCTTCGGCGGTGCGCTGGTGCTCCTCGACGCGGATCTCGAACTGAGCGAGCGTGATGCCGTTGCCCTCGGTCGGGGGCATGCGCAGACTCGTCCACACTTCGCGGTCCTCGTCGAAGCTCGCGCCTTCTCCGGGGCCGTTGTCGCGCAGGTAGCCGTCCGGAACGATCAGCCGGGCGCGGGCGAGCCTGATGTCGCGCATCCAGCTCGACCACGTCTCGTCGAGGCTGGCGAACTGGTCGTAGATCGGCGCGGCGTAGTCGCTGCGCCCGAGCGGGGCGCCGCGGTGCCTGCGGTTGGGCAGCATGTTCGGCACGTAAGCGGCCGTGAGGTTGCGAATGCCGGTGCTGATGGACTGCCCGTCGCCGTCGGTGTCGAGGCTGTCGACCAGCTCGGCCGTGTCCGGGTGCTCCGTGAGCGGCACGGGCCGGCCGACGGTGTCGGCGGTGCCCTCGTACAGCGCGTGCGTGATGCGGCCCGGCTCATGCCGCTCGAAGTGGCGCAGCACGGTGTGCGCGTCGTCGGTCGTGAGCTCGCGCCAGAACGTGACGGCGCGCAGCATCCCATATCGAAACTCGGGCAGGGCTGCGTCGGGTTGCACCACGTCGAGTATCGGCCGGTCGACCAGCTCGCGGTCCCACGTTGCGCGCAGGTAGACGCTGCTGAGCGCGGCGGCCTGCTCGGCGCCAGAGATGAGCGTCTGCTGTACGCGGCCCTCGTCGAGCAGCACATCGAGCCGCGCTTGCGTGTTGGTATCTGTGACGGTGATTGCGGGCATGTCGGCGAACAGCAGGTCGGCTGACGTGCTGGCGATATCGCCGGGCAGGGGAACGTGCAGCCGGTTGTCTCGGCGCGGGTGGTGGTCGAGGGACTTGCGGCCCCACAGGCGGCGACGCTCGGCCGGGCGCGGGTGGGGCTCGTAGATGCGGGCGAGACGGCGCCGGTCACCGGAGTACCAGGCGTCGTCGAGGGCGATCTCGCGGTACACCTCTGCCCACTGCGGGGGCGGCCACGGGGCGCCGGTCTCAGGGAGTGGCATCCGGGGTCACCTCCTGGTCGTTGAGGATGTCGGCGGCGGCGCGGAGGAATCCGGCGACTGCGGGGCGCAGGGGCTCGCCGGGTTCGAGGGTGAGCTCTCCCGCGTCGACCGTGTGGTCGCCGACGGTGAGTCGTATGGGGAGGGTGAGTGGTGCGGTTGCGGCCATGGGGCGGCTCCTTACGCGGCGAGGCTGAGCAGGTGCCGCCATTCGTGAGCGGTGGAGTGGAGGGCGTACCGCAGCGCGTCGCATGAGTGGTCGTCCACCTTGAGCGGCTTGTCCTCGCCCTTTTCGGTGGCGGCGGGGTCCCAGCAGTAGCCGGCCATCTCACCGAGCAGGCCCTCACAGGAGCGGTGTACGAGCAGGCGGCCGGACGCGAGCAGTGCGGCCACGGACCGGATGCCGTCGGTCACGTCGTTCTGCGCGCGGGCGATACCCGGGAAGCCGTCGGCCCACATCTGCGTGATGAAGCTCGCGGCGCTGGGGTCGATGAACGTCCACTCGGGCGTCACGCCCGCAGGCGCGTCGGGGGCCGCGTCCGGATGACGCCACGTGGCGAGCCAGTTTCGCACGGCGGCGCTGTACTGGGCGTCGGTCATCTGCCGGTGCACGCGGCGGGAGTCGTGCCGCCACTCGCTACACACGTATAGGCGGCCGTCGACGCCCTCGCCGAGCAGCAGCGCGGCAAACGCGTTCGTGGTGCCGTAGTCGGTGCCGGCCCAGTAGCGGCGCATCTGCGGCAGCTCGTCGACGACGTGCTGTCCCTCGTCCCACATGTCGTAGATGGCGCCCTCGGCGACGACCCATGCGCCGTCGATCATGCGGCGTCGCCAGAGGCCGACGTACTCGGCGGCGAGCGCGTCGACGTAGGCGCGGGACAAGCTCGGGTTGTCGCGCAGCTTGAAGTG